>CAWFIC010000001.1:0-514825 GCA_963815795.1 uncultured Planctomycetota bacterium
ACGCCTCTCGCAGGTCGTCCGGATCGGCGGCGTTCAGGAAGTCGATGATGAAGCCCGTCGCCGTGATCCGACCCTCCTCGTAATGATCCCACGCCTTCTGACATGCCGGTTTCATCGGCCTCGCCTCCTCATCCGCAGGACGATCCTGTCGGCCTCGTCCCACGCCTGTTCGTGAAAGTTCGCCGGCCGTCCTTCCGCGGTCTGAAGCCCGTAGTCTGTCCCGCTCATACTCCGGGTCTTGGATTGCATAAACACTTGTCTCAGAGCTTGTGAAGGAATCGCTCAAAAGACGTTTACACATGAGGATTCTGCCGCTATCCTATCACCATGAACACTCCCCTCGACCCCCCAGCGCCCCGGCCCGAACAGCCGTCGCTCTTCGGGACATCGGCTGACGATGATGGGCCACCCCGATCCACCGAGCCACCGGCCCCCTCCGGTCGCCCGCGACTGCGGATCGCCAACCGCGACCAGATCGTCTTCCGGACCGTCGCGCTCGACGAACTGATCCCCGACGATCATCTCGCGCGGGTCGTCTGGGATTATGTCGAGCGACTGGACCTCAGCCCCTTGTACAGCGCCATCAAGGCCGTCGAGGGCCACCCGGGGCATCCCCCCATCGATCCCAAGATCCTGATGGCGCTGTGGCTCTATGCGACGATCGACGGCGTCGGCAGTGCCCGACACCTCGACAAACTCTGTCACAAGCACGATGACTATCGCTGGATCCTCGGCGATGTCCGCATCAATTACCACACCTTGGCCGACTTCCGCACCGCCCATGGCGAACTGCTGGACCGCTGGCTCAGCCAAAGTGTGGCGGTGTTGATGGCCGAGGGTTTGGTCGATCTGAATCGGGTGGCGCAAGACGGGATGCGGGTGCGGGCCAGTGCCGGCGCCGCCTCGTTCCGCCGCCGTCCTACCTTGGAGGCGGCCCTGGCCGAGGCCGAGGCCCAAGTCCAGGCGTTGCGGGCGGAGTTGGAGGCCGATCCGGCGGCCGACGATCGCCGGCGACGGAAGGCCCGGGAGCGGGCCGCCCGCGAGCGGGCCGAGCGGATCAAGGGGGCGTTGGATCGGCTGCCTGAGCTGGAAGCCAGGAAGAAGCCGGAAGATCGCCAGAAGGCCCGCGGCTCGACCACCGACCCGGACGCGACGGTGATGAAGATGGCCGACGGCGGCTTCCGCCCGGCGTACAACGTGCAGTTCAGCACGGCCACCGACAGTCAGATCATCGTGGGGGTGGACGTGGTGACCGTCGGCAGCGATGCCGGCCAGATGGCGCCGATGGTCGAGCAGATCGACGCGCGGTACGACCGGAGGCTCGAGGACGTACTGGTCGACGGCGGCTTCGCGCAGCACGACCAGATCGATGCGGTCAGCGCCGAGGGGGTGGGCTGTACGGTGTACGCGCCGGTGCCGGCGCCCAAGGATTCGACGGTGGATCGCTACGCGCCGAAGCCCAGCGACTCTCCGGCGGTGGCGGCGTGGCGGCAGCGGATGGCCGGCGCGGAGGCCAAGGCGATCTACAAGGAGCGGGCCGCGACGGCGGAATGTGTCAACGCGCAGCGCGGAACCGGGGCTTGATCCAGTTGCGGGTGCGGGGCCAACTGAAGGCCAAGGCGATCGCGTTGTGGCATGCGTTGGCTCATAATCTGATGCGAGCGGTGAGCCTGCGAGCGGCGGCGAAGGTGCGCGCGGCGGCGGCGGCCGGGGTCTGAGGAGGGGGCCGCACGGCCCCCACACCGCCTACGGAGGCGGCCAACTCGCCCCGTACGACGGTCCGTGGCGCTCGGTCGGCCCGGGCACCGAGGTTCCAGGGAGAGCTGGCGGAATTCCGAAGGCCCCATGTGGTTCACGAGGTCGCCGTCCTCCGAGGGCAATCGCTCGAATTCTTTCTCACGCTCTCAGCAAGGACAGTTCATGCATTTCGTGCTGGAGAACGGCGCTGATCGCCTCGTCGCTGGTCAAGACGTCCGGATGGATCCGGAACGGGATCTTGCGATCCTTGTTGTAATGATTCCGCCAGTAGATTCGGCCATCCTCATGCTCGGTGACTCTCGGCCCCCTGGCCGTTTCGAATCGTTGGCCGGCGAAAAACGCCTTCAGACTCCCCTCCAACTCCCCGGGCTCGGCCTCGAAGAATTCGACATCCTCGGGCACCTCGACTCCATAGCTCCTGGCGATGGCGACGGCCTCCTCGATCGTGCGCTTCAGGCCGCCCCTGTTGTTCTTCCATCGGACCTTGGGGCCTTGCCCGCCGATCCGGAAGCCGCGACGGGCGCGGAGGAGCCTCCGTTGGAGGAGGGCGTCTCGGATCTGAAGCAGCAGCCGCCAAGGACGCATCAAGGCCCGGGATCCTTCGCCGAGGTTCGCGGCTCCCCTGATTCTGAGGGATCACGCAACCCGGGTCAATTCAAACTCCCCCGGGGGCGTTCACAGCAGGAGAGCGGCGTGGTATGGTGCGGGCGTGCCCGTGGGAGCGGGCGAGGTGGGCATCAGCTTGAGGAGAGAGCCATGAGGATGCGGATCATCTCGGCGGCGGTCGTCCTGGGACTGGGACTTGTGGGGATCGCGCTGGCACAGCAGGGCAAGGAGCAGACAAAGCCGCAGGCCATCGATCGGGCGAAGCTGCGTGCCCAAGTGGCGACGCTCCGGGCGGAGGTTGAAGTCCTAGCGCTCGAACATGATGTTGACTTCAATTTGCTCAAGCAATTCATGGAGAATGTGAAGGAATGCGATATCATGGGAACCGTCAACGTACCTGGGCAGGGTATGTCTGAGGAGACGGCCAAAGCGGCTCGCCCCCTCCTGGAGCGCCTGAAGAAGGAACTCGTCCAGAAGGCGGCCGAGTTGAATGAAAAGCGGCTAGAGGTGGCCGAGGTCGAGAAGGGGTACAACGAGGCCAGGTGAGGCGACGGCCATGGCGGATCTCGCGGTTTTCTGTTCTCCCAGCCGATACACGCAGGGCAAGGGCGCGACGGCGGCCCTGGGGCGCGAGATGGTCGCGCTGGGGCTGGAGGGCCCCGCGCTGATCCTCGCCGGCAAGACGGTCATCGGCCGGCTGGCCGAGACCTGGAAGGCCAGCCTGGCCGGGGCCGGGTTGAAGCACGCGGTGCACCGCTTCGGCGGCGAGTGCTCGCCGGGCGAGATCGAGCGGGTGAAGGCGTCGGCGCGGGACCTCGGCGCCCGGACGATCGTCGGCGCCGGCGGCGGCAAGGTGCTCGACACCGCCCGCGCGGCCGCCGCCGACTTAGGGCTCCCCGTGGTCAACTGCCCGACGATCGCCTCCAGCGACGCGCCGTGCAGCGCGCTGTCGGTCATCTACACCGACGAAGGGGTCTTCCAGGAATACCGCTTCTATCGCAAGAACCCCGACCTCGTGCTGGTGGATACCGAGGTCATCGCGCAGCGCCGCCGCGGCTGCTATCGGCCGGCATGGGCGACGCGCTGGCCACCTGGTTCGAGGCGCGGACCTGCGTCGCCGGCTCGGTGAAGAACATGCGGGGCGGCGGCTCGACCCGCAGCGCCCTGGCCCTGGCCGAGCTCTGCTACCGGACGCTCCTGGACGACGGGGCCGCGGCATTGCTCGCCGTCTCGACCGGTTCAGTCACCCCGGCCCTGGAGAGATTGGTCGAGGCCAATACCCTGCTCTCGGGCCTGGGCTTCGAGTCCTCGGGCCTGGCCGCCGCGCACGCCGTGCACAACGGCCTGACCGCCGCGCCCGAGACCCACGCCTATTACCACGGCGAGAAGGTGGCCTTCGGATTGCTGGTGCAGCTCGTGCTCGAAGGGGCGCCGCGCGCGACCGTCGAGGAGGTGCTGGGGTTCTCCACCGAGGTGGACCTCCCGATCACCCTGGCCGGCATCGGGCTCGACGGACTGACCCGCGACCGGCTCGACCCGATCGCCCGCCGCGCCACGGCGCCGGGCGAGACGATCCACAACGAGCCGTTCGAGGTGACGCCCGATATGGTCGCCGACGCGATCCTCGTCGCCGATGCCATCGGCAGGGCATGGCGGGGGCGACGATAGGGCGGCCGGCGCGTGCGCCGAGGCTGCCGGCATCCCCTTACGGATCAGTCCATATACCACTCGATGATGTAGCGGACCCCGAAGAGCCCTAGATCCAGGATGGCGAAGACCGAGAGCCAGACCAACACCGGCGTGAGGAACAAGGCCGCGGCTTTGCCGGGAAGGATCCGCTCGCGCCAGATACTCCGGCCGACGTGAGCGAGCATCAGCGGGATCGAGACGACCAGGCTCAACGGCATGCTCATCAAGCACAGATAGGTCGAGGCGTATGGCACTTCGACGAGCGGGCTGATGAACTTCGGGTCATCGAGGGATGAGCGCGGTCGATGGCCCAGGACCAACCAGGCTGTGAACCACGTCGCGTCGAGTGAGACGGGCAGCAGCAACGGGTAGAGGGAAGACGCCCAGGCCGCGGCCCGGAGCCTACGCCCCGGCCCGGCCAGCACGATCGGCAGGACGATCGCACCGACTACGATGACGACCGCAGCCGCGCCGGTCACCCCGAAAGCCGCGAACAGCCCGGCGATCACCGCGATCGCCATCATGATCTGCCAGAGTTGATATCTCGCCTTGGAAGTCCGCATGCCGGACCATATCGGCATCGGGGCGACGATTACAGGGGGTGGAACTCAGGATCGCCCCGGACCTCCGCCGATGGAGAGATCGGACTTGCTTCGCAATATTGTGAAGCCTATAATGCTCCGGAACGGGCACTCGACGATCTGCAATCGAGGTCTCCGCAGGGGAGGAGCAGGACGGATCATGAAGAAGCCCGGGAAGACGAAAGCCTCAGCCGACGCGGTCGGGCTCCTCCACCGGCGCCACGTCGAAGGCAGGCCGGAAACGGAGTCGATCCCGGAGGAGGAGCGGGGAGAGGCCGAAGTGGCCCGGCTGGTCCATGACCTCCGCACGCAGGCCGGTCTGACCCAGAAAGAGCTGGCCGACCGGGTGGGTACGACGCCCTCGGCGATCAGCCGGCTCGAGGATGCCGACTACAGCGGGCACTCGCTCTCGATGCTCCGCCGCATCGCCACGGCGATGGGCCGGCGAGTTCAAATCCGGTTCGTCCCCGCCGGGCCTGCGGAGCCGCGCCGCGTCGCGAGTCGCCGCGGCGCCATGCGCCTGCCCGATCCGCCCGTCCCCGCGCAGGAGACCTGCGCCCCGATCGATCTTCCCCGTCCGGGTAGGGCCGTCCGATGTGGGTTCCGAGACGCACGCCATCGCCTTCCCGACCCGTACATCCCGGAGTAGATGCCGACTCCCGCCATGTATGAGCACCATCCGTCGTCCGAGCCGATCTCGCAAGGGGATCTCATCGACGACTGCCCCGTCTTCGGGCACGACGCCACGGACCGCCTGGAGGCCAAGCCTCTACGATGGCGCGTCCGCATCGTCGTCTTGACGCAGGCGTGCGACCTGGCGCAGGAGAAGACGACGCGCGTCCTGGTCGGTCTCGTCCACTCCGCTCGGGAGCTGGTCGCCCGCGGAATCCTCAAAGAGTCGTTGATCCGGGATCAGATCCGCCGCGGGCTCGTCTATGGCTGGTACTTCCTCCCGGCCGCACCTGCCCCGCTCGACTTCCCCGAATCCATCGTCGACTTGCGCGACCTGCACACCGTCCCGAAGGCGATCCTCAATCTCCTCGCCGGTGAGGGTAAACGCATCCGTCGAATCCAGACTCCCTATCGCGAACATCTGGCGCAGCATCTCGCCGCCACCTACTCGCGCATCGGGTTGCCCGAGCCTTACGGGACGCGGCCTTGAGGACAGTATCGCTCGCCGCGGGGCCATCCTCATTCCCATCGAGTCGGGAACGATTCTCCGTCAGTCGAGATTCTCGTTGACTTTGACGACGGCCGCCGTAAAATCGGGAGAGGTTGACGACGGCCGCCGTAAGGCTGAAGGGGCGCACGCATGGCCGAGCCGATCCCGTCGTTGGGGGAGCTGGAGTTGCAGGTGTTGCGCCTGGTCTGGCGCGAGCAGCCCTGCACCGAACGGCAGGTCACGGAGCTGGTGCAGGCGGACCGGCCGGTGGCCCGGACGACGGTCTTGAAGACGATCCAGCGGCTGGAGGAGAAGGGGCTCCTGGTCCGGGAGGAGGGCTCGGGTCGCGGGCCGATCCGCTACCGGGCGTCGGTGGAGGAGCGGAGCGTCTTGCCGGCCTTGATCCGCCGGTTCGTCGAGCGGGTGCTGGGCGGCTCGGACGCTCCCCTGGCGGCGTACCTGGCCGACTCGGGCCGCGAACGGCTCTCGGCGAAGGACCTCGAGGCGCTCTGCGCGATCGCGCGCAAGATCGGCGAGCCGCCCGAGAAGGAGGGCCGCTCATGATCCCGGCCATCGAGACGATCAACCGCGTGGCGTCGGAGTGGGCCGGCCTGGCCTGGGCCGTGACCTGGCAATCGGCGCTCCTCGTGGGGATCTTCGCGCTCGTCGCGCTCGCGATGAGGCGCTCGTCGCCCGGCCTGCGGTATGGGCTGTGGCAGATCGCGGCCATCAAGCTGCTGGTGATGCCGCTGTGGGGCGTTGCGATCGCCCTGCCGGCGCTCTCCCGCCGCGACTCCGGGGCACGCCCGGAGTCATGGCCGACCGCCCGATCCGCCGGACAGATCGGCGCCCGGCCCGCGGATCGGGCCCGGTCGCTCGACGGGGGCGCGACGCCCGCCGGAGTGTCGCGCGAGGCGGGGGACGATCGACCCTGGATCGCGCGGATCGAGTGGCCGGCCTGGCTGTTCCTGGGGTGGGGGCTCGTCGTCGCCGGACAGGTCGCGGCGATCGTCCACCAGCGAAGGCGCCTGGAGCGGCTGCTTCGCCGATCCACCCGCGCCGATGAGCCGGCCCTGCTCGGCCTGGTGGCCGAGCTCTCCGATCGGATCGGGCTGCGACGGCGGCCGGAGGTCCTGATCGCCGACGATGAGGGCTCGCCGTTCGTCTGCCGCCCGCGACGTCCAGCCCTGGTGCTGCCTCGGGGGCTGGCCCCCTCGCTCGATCCCGAGTCCTTGCGATCCGTCCTGCTCCACGAGCTGGCGCACATCCGGCGCCGCGACCTGATCTGGGACTGGATCCCGGCCGTCGCTCGCCTCGTGTATGTCTTCCACCCCGCGGTCCATTACGTCGCCTATCGCGCCCGGCTGGAGCGCGAGCTGGCCTGCGACCAGGCCGCGATGGTCCTGACCGGCCAGGGCGCCGACGGATACGCCTCGACCTTGATCGAGGTGGTGAGCCGGTCGTCGGCCCCGCCCGCGCTGCGGGCGGCGATGGCGACCGCCCGCCTCGACGGCGACGGGCCGTGAGCGGACCGGCCCCCGGGCACCGCGATCGATCGTCTTGACCACTTCCCAACCCATGCGAGGAGTCATCGACCATGCTCGAACGATTCGGACCCTGGTCTTCCGCGCTGGACGACGGGCTCTCGCCCCGCCTCAGCACGTTCTGGAAGCGACGGCTGGCGCTGCTGGGGTCGGCCCGGGCGGCGCGCGCCGGGCTGTCGCGGCGTGATTCGTTGAAGCTGGTCGCCGCCGGCGCCGCCGCTTGCGCGCTGCCCACCCTGCACCTCGCCTCGGCCGACGGGCCCGACCAGGCCAAGCCAGCGGCCGCGGGCAAGATCTACGTCCGCGCCGCGTTCTGGGTGGGCGAGGGCCGCGAGAAGGCGGACGTCGGCATCTTCGCGATCGACCCCGCGACGTCCGCCCGCGTCAAGGTCCTGGAGCACGAGGGCTTCCCCGCCCCCAGCCTCTCGCCCGACGGCCTCACATTCGCCGTGGTCCGCGCCGGCTGGACGGGTCCCGACCTCGCGATCGACAACCAGGGCGTCTGGACGATCGCCGCCAACGGCAAGGGCGAGAAGCGCCGGATCGCCGAATTCGGCGGGACGGTCACCTGGTCGCCGGACGGCAAGCAGCTCATCGTGGCCAAGGGGCTATCGAAGCCCCAGGACGACCACATGCGGTTCGAGACCTGGCGGTTCAACATCGACGGCTCGGGCGCCACCAAGCTGCCGATCCCCGAGACCGATGAGGTCGACGGCTGGTCGCCCGACGGCCGGTGGCTCGTGACGACCTCCGATCGCCATCCGCCCCACGGCCGCGGCTACCAGCTCTATCTCATGCGCCCCGACGGCACCGAGCAGCGCCGGCTGACCGAGGGCGAGGGCCTGAATGTGCATCCCCGGTTCTCGCCCGACAGCCAGCGGATCGCGTACCTGCACCAGGACCGCGACGGCAACAGCGTGTGCGTCGTCAACATCGACGGCAGCGGCCGGCGCCGGGTGTTCCAGGAGGAGAACGACGTGTTCCCCGAGATGTGCTGCTGGTCGCCCGAGGGCAAGGAGCTGGCCTGCACTCTGATCACGTGGCAGCGGGACGAGCAGAACCGGAAGGTGCTCGGTGTCCCGGAGGCCGACCCCAACCCGCAGGTCGTGATCGTCGACGCCGAAGGGAAGACCCGGCGCCCGCTGAACCTGCCCCGCGCCCTGTTTTTCGACTCCCCCGACTGGCGCTGAGCCGGTCGGAGGCCGGGTCGGATGGACAATCATCTCCGAGGAAATCCCGAATGCGGGTCTGCGAGCCGCCCGGATGAACTTTCTGGTCGGGCGAGGTCCGTGGTAACATGATCGGAGGGTTGTCGCCGAGCCCAGGTCACTTGGCAGACCTCTTCATTCTGTCGGCCTGACTGTCCAGATCGCCGAGCCCACGAAGGATTCGGAATGGCGGCCTATCAGATCGACATGACCGAGGATGCGAAAGCCGATTTGTCGTGCTACTCCGCCTCCGAGCGGAAGGTCATCGTCTCGGAGATTCGCGATCAGTTGACGCATCAGCCATCGACGACCACAAGGAATCGCAAAGCCCTGAGGGATAATCCGATCGCCCGCTGGGAGTTGCGAGTCGGTGCGTTCCGGGTCTTTTACGAATTGGATGAGGAAAGCCAGACGGTGTCTATCGTAGCCATCGGCCACAAGGAACACGAAAAGCTCCTGATCCGGGGCAAGGAGATCCAGCTATGAAGACGATCGACCTGGATACGACGAAGCTCGATCTCGCCTCGGTGATCGACATGGCCAAGCAAGAGCCGCTGCTGCTGACGGCGGACGGGCACGAGTTCCTGATGTCACTCGCCGACGATTTCGATAAGGAAGTCGAGGCGCTTCGCCGGAGCCGGGCCTTCCAGCGCTTCCTCGATGAGCGATCGGCGTGCTCGCGCCGCATTCCACTGGAGGACGTCGAGGCCGAGATCGAGCAGGAACTCGCCGGCCGGAAAGAGGGAGATTGACCGATCCGCGGCGCCCGGCCTCAACCCGGGGCTTCACGCCCCGGGCCGCACGGCCGAGATCCGCATCATGGGCGGCCGCTCCAGGTAGAGATCCCAGAAGCCGGCGGGATAGGCGGCCAGGCCCTCGTCGCTGATCCGGGGCGCGTGCCAGCAGACGTCGGTCAGCCCGGCCGCGACCAGCGCCGCCTCGTAGGTCGCGCGGGAATGCGCGTAGTTCACCAGCGTGAAGGTGTCCTCGTCGAGCAGGAACGTGATGCGGTACGGCGCGCCGTCGGCGAGCGCCTCGTGCACGTCGTCGACCAGGCCGTAGGGCGAGTAATCCGTGCCGGGCCACTCGCAGAAGGCGCTATTCGTCATGACCATCCGGCCGCCCGGCGCGAGGTTCATCACAACGGCGCGGGCCATGGCGTCGAGGGTCGGCCGGTCCGGGGCATTGTTGAGCAGGAAGGCGGCCGAGACCACGCCGAACGGACCGACCGGCCCGAGCGATTCGGCCGGGCCGGCCACGTAGCTGATCCCCAGGGGATCGGCCGTCTCCTGCTGGTGCGCCAGCGCGATCATGTTCTCCGACAGGTCCACGCCGACGACTCGCTCGGCGCCCGCCTTCTTGATCAGCCGGGTGTAGAACCCCTCGCCGCAGGCCAGGTCCAGCACCGACTGGCCGCGCAGGTCGCCCAGCAGCGCGAGGTGGTCGGGGATCTCGCTGAAGACCCGGAACGGCATCGCCTTGGAGCGCTTGTACTGGCGGGTCAAGCGGTCGTAGTCGGCCATCGATGAATGGTCTCTCAGGATGCCCTGGCGTCCCCGGCGGGCGATGGCCATCCTACATGGGCTCCGCCTTCTTCGGCCGCCGCTTCCGGGTCCACACGCGGCGGAGGTCCGCCGGGCTGTCCGCCGTCTCGATCCGATCAAGGACCTTCTCGAGCAGCACATGGTCTCGGATCCGGCGAAGCTCCGGCATCAGCTCCAGGCCCTCGGTGCCGAACTTCACTCTCAGGAGCGCCTCGATGCCGCGAAGCAACCCCTTCTCCATACCGACCCGTTCCGCGATGTCGATGAACGGCCTACGCTTCTCCTGGTATTCGGTGATTTCGTTCCAGAAGTCCTGTTCCAAGCCCGCCGGCAGTTCCATGACCCAGTCGATGAACCGGAACAGTTGGCGGACGTCCTCCGGGGCCATCCCCCGCCCGTGGAGCCCCTTGACCAGCCGGACCTTCCAGGCACGCCGCTCGTCCGGCGACCGCCGCGTCTCCAGCGCCTTCAAGTGGGCCAGCACCACCACGGCGAACGGGTTCGGATCGGACTCCAGCTCTCGGTATTCTGGCGCGTAGTCGAGCAGCTTGACAACCGGGAACTCGGTGAGGCTGCGGAAGCCCCAGCGGGTGTACTCGTACCGACCGGGCCGCCAGGTGGGGTCGTCGTCGACCAGGATCGCCAGGCTGATGACCTCGCGGCCGTAGCGGTCGAAGAGCCGGTGGTTGTAGACGTGCATCCGCTCGGGGAACTCGCCCTCCTTCACGCCCTGGACTTCGATGTGGATCAGGATCCAGCGCTCCTGGCCGTCCTTGAGCCAGACCTTGACCGTTCAACCATCGACTGCACCGGCGCGGCCGAGCAGGCGTTCAAAGAGCAGCGGCCCGGCCTGGTCGAGCAGGGCGCGGAGCCGGTCGGGGCCGTCGAGCTCCTCGAGCAGCTCGGCGGGGAGCTTGCGCTTCAGGTCGTCGAGCGCCCGGTCGCCCAGGGCGCGGAGGCGGTCGTCGTCGTTGTGGAGCTCGTCCAGGCACGCGGCCAGCTCGGCCAGCGGCGCGTCGCCGCGTGCGATGCCCGGCTCGGCGGGGGGCGTCGTCTTGAAGACGACCTTTTCGACCCAGACCCGCCCGGAGCCGCCGTCGATCGCCGCCTGGCGCACCTCGCTCATCCAATGTCCCGATCGCGCCGACAAGGACGCGTGCGCCGCGCTGGCGCCGTGGAACTCGACCCGCAACGCCAGCAGCCGGCCGTCGATCTCGGGCATCAGCCGCTCGAGCCGGCGGCCGAAGAGCTGCAGCGCCTCGTCGCCGTCGCGGGCGCCGGCGGCGTCCACCCGGCAGGTCTCCCAGCGGACCACGTCCAGCCATCGCGGTTGGATCGCGGCGACCTCGAGCGAGTCGTCGACGGTCGCCAGCATGCACCCCTTGGGCCCCGGCTCGCGCACGTGCCGGCCCTGGATGTTCCCCGGGAAGACGATCCAGGGGTCCTCCTTGTGCAGGATCTCCCGCGCGTGGATATGCCCCAGCGCCCAGTAGCCGTACTCCCGCGCGCGGAGGTCCGAGAGCGAGCACGGCGCATAGGGCTCGTGGCCCTCGCGGCCGTCGACGCAGGTGTGCAGCAGGCCGATGTTGAACAGCCCCGGCACCCGCGCCGGATACGACCGCGCCAGGTTGTCCAGCACCGCGCGAGTGGCGAAGCTCCGGCCGTGGATGGCGACCCCGCAATCCTCCTGCACGATCGTCTCGGCCCGATCCGCCGATAAGACTCGCACGTTGTCCAGCAGCCGGAGGTCCTTGGTCATCCGGTTCTGCGCGTCGTGATTGCCCCGGATCATGTAGACCGGGATCTTGCCGTCGCGCAGCCGCGCCATCGCCTTGCCGAAGAACAGCCCGGTGTTGTAATCGGTCCAGTCGCCGTCGTAGAGGTCGCCGACGATCAGGACGAACGCGACCCGCTCGGCCAGCGCCAGGTCGACCAGGTTCTCGAGTGCCCGTCGCGTCGCCGCGCGGCACTCGGCCGCCGGGGCGCCCTCATAACGGTCGAGGCCCCGCTGCGGGCTGTCGAGGTGGATGTCGGCGGCATGGAGGAACTTGAACAAGGTCGGTCGTGCTCGTGTCGGGCGGCCACCGCCCACCGGAGATGACGGATCATCAGTAGTGTAGCCGCCCCCCTGCCCTTTGCCAATCGCCCCCGCGAGGCCGCTCGTTGCCGGTCAGTCCCTCTTTGGGGCTTGTGCCGGCTCGCCGGCCGGCTCTTTCAAGACCGTCGCGACGGCCTTCTCGAGCACCTCGGGTCCGAAGGCGTGGGTGTAGCGGATCACGCCCTTCGCGTCGATGACGTACCAGTTGGGAGTCTCGGCGTCCCAGGCGGCCAGGATCGGCCCGGGCCGGGCGCTCCATACCCGCCCGAGTTCCGGTTGACCCTCCTGCTCGGGGTCCCACCAGAACCGGATCGGCAGGCCGCTCTCGTGGACCGCTTTCTGGTACCGCTCGCGCCGGGTCTCGACGACCCCCACCAGGGCGACCGGCTTGCCCTCGATGGTTCGAGCGAGCTGGCGGAAGATGCCGACGATGTGCGAGGGAGCGCGTTCGGGCGAGGTGAATTCACGCTCAAAGCCGGTGAGGCACAGGACGACCACCTTGCCCCGGAAGTCGCTCAGCTTCATGGGCTTCCCGTCCAGGTCGACGCCCTCGATCTCGGGCGCGGGCTTGCCGGGCGAGAGCCGTTGCAGTTCGTCGAGATGGACCTTGGCGACCGATGGAAGCTGGACGGCCACTCGACCGAGGATCAGAGGCGGGTACTCGGTGCGGGAATCGTTGTTGGCGACGAGCGGGAACTCCGTGATCACCCGGTCGTAGAACCGCGCCGCTGTGTGTTCCAGGGCCTTCGGGTCTTGCTTGGCGACCCGCTCGAGGTCTTGCGGGCTGAACCGCCGGCGCCACATCGCGTCCAGCCCAGGGGGCTGCAATGGTCGAAGCCGCAGCATCTCGGCCCGGTACTTGAGGATCTCCGCCAGCCAGTAGCAGGCCAGGCCTCGGATCTCGCGATACGGGTTCTGCTCCAGGGTGTTGCGGAGCAGGTCCTCGACGGCCTGAGAGGCCCAATGCAGCTCCAGCCGCCGGGAAAGGACCTGTTTGATCCGATCGCTTCGCGCGTAGTCCCGCGCCAGGATCTCCCAGGCTCTCCTCGATTCGGACCCCAGGAGGCTGTTGGTCACGAGCCAGATCAGGGCCTGTTCGGCGGCGTTCGTCTGCGGGTGGCGGACGGCCAGCGCCAGCATCCGGGTGTTGACGCCCTGGAGCGTTCCCATGTTCGCCAGGCGCTTGGCCTGCTTCTCGTCGGCGCTCATCGCTTCCTTGGCGATCTTCCGGTTGGCATCGATGGTGTCGTCGTACTGCCGCAGCAGCGCGTCGAGCTGGTCGTCGGGCGATCGGTTGGCGTCCGCGCCCGCCGGACCGGGCGGCTCCTGGTTCTTTGGCGGTTGGCCCTTCACCTGAGCGGATGCCGCCTGCGCGCCGGGCTGCTGCCCCGGGTACGCCATCAGTCCAACGCCGGTGGTCACCAGGCCGGCGGTCAGGACGGTCGCGGTGATCGCGATGAGCTTGGTGGTCGTCATGGTCTGCAAGACCCCTTTCGTGAGCGCGACGGCCTCGGCCGAGACGATCCCGGCCAGCGCGGCCTTTCCCAGCCCGACCCGCAGGGCGCCGCGGACCGTCGCATCGGCGAGCCGGGCCGGGACCGAGAGGGTCGCCCAGGTCGATTCCCAGGCCAGGCCCGATCCGAGGAGTCCGGCCGGCAGGAGGGAAGGCGCGACCCCGCGGCGGGTCAATCGCCCGCGGAGACGATCCCGCGCCCGGACAACCGCCGCCGGACCGTGCCGACCGGCCAGCCGAGCTGATCGGCGGCCTGGTCGTGGGTCAGGCCTTCGAGGTAGCAGAGGACCACGGGCTTGCGGTACTTCTCGGGCAGGCGGCCGATCTCCTCGTGGAGGACGCGGTCAACGTCGTCGGTCGGCCGGACGCCGCGATCTGGATCGGACTCGGATGCGGCGGTCATCTCCGCGTGCCTCCGCTCGTGGTGCCGCCGCCGTGCCGCCCGCCGGCGCTCGCGGTTGGCCACCCGCAAGGCCACGCCGTGCAGCCACGACCCGACCGAATCCCCCCGCCGGATCGACCGGGCCCGGCTCGCCAGCACCAGGAACGTCGCCTGGAAGGCGTCTTCGGACTCGTGTCGATCGCCGAGCACGGCGCGGCAGACCCGCAGCACCATCGGCCCATGGCGCTCGACCAGGGCCGCGAAGGCGAGCTCGGCCGACGCGTCGCTCGCGTCCTGTCGCTCCGCGAATCGCTCCAGCAGCACGCGATCGCCCAGGCCGGCCACCGTCCCGACCCGGAACAGGGCCGACAGATACGTCGGTGCGGCGCTCGATGGTCCGCTGTCCACGGTCCCGTTCCCTCCCCGGTTGGTCCCGCGTCGGTCGCGGACCCGAGGTAGTGTCCCCTCGGGCGCGGACCAATCCCGGTTCCTGGCGAAATCGCGACCGCCGGGGCGATCGGACCGCGGCATGAGAGATCCTCGCGACGATCGGGCTACCCAGGTCTCCCGGGCCGATGCCTCGGGTTGAATGGTCGCGGCCGCTCCGGGGCGTGCCGAAGCGGTCGACCATCCCGGACGCCGCGGGACATGCAAATCGGCGGCTGGCGGCGCCTGGAGGACGGCTTTCGGCGCCTCACGGCGCCCCACAGCAGGTTTTCGGCGCCTCGCGGCGCCTGGCGGCCGGTTCTCGGCAGCCGGCGGCGGGCCTCCGATCCCGACGCCCTTCCCACGGCGGTCGGAACGGACCGGATCTTGCGGCGAACGACCCGCAGCCGCCAAGCCCCGCGGGGTGCCATGGGGACATCGCTCGATGGGACCGACCCGGATCGGCATGGTTCCCGGCCCCGACCGGCCGGGTCGGTCCGGGTGCCGGGTGCGGCGGACCAGCCGGGCCGGGCGGCCTCTCGGGATCGACGACAGATGCATCGCCCCCGAGATGGTGAGAATCGGACGACACGGGCCAGCCCCCGACGGGGCTTTCTGTCGCCGGACCCGCATCCACCTTTGCAGGGTCGCCGGTCCGCTGACCCCTCGGGCGCGGCTCCCCGGATCGCTTGCACGGACGGCCGGCACACCGACGTCCGGCCTGCAACGGCTGCCGCCGTCAGCGCCCCGACCGTCGCTGTCGCGCCCTCGACGCCAGGTCCGCGCATCGGATTGACGGCGTAACCACCTGCTCTGTCAACCTTTCCGTCGAGCGCTCGGCTCGTTGGGTTCGTTTCGCATTTTCCCGCATGGCCCGACGACGTTCCGCCCGGCTTGGGTTCGATCGACCACTCTTCGACATCGAGAGTCGTTGGTGCATCCATGCCCGGACGCCTGGTGAAGGACGATGGAAACCGACGCCCGGCCTGAACGCCGAACATCAACGCGGGGACGGCCAGGAGTACGTAACCCGAACAGGTCCGGTAATCCATTCAATCCGCAAAACCAACGCATTTTCACATTGGGTTCGTTTCGCCATTCTTCTCGAGGTAACGGCTGCCCCGCCTTGCACTCGCATGACCAGCACATTTTACCCAGACTGACATTGGGTTCGTTTCGTCGTTTTGCACCAGTGGTCGGGCTCCAGAAAGATAGACCGGAAAATCGTCGCATTTTGCCCAGACTGGCATTGGGTTCGTTTCGCTGATTTCGCCGAGTCTCCTCGCGGCCGGCGATTTGACCCAGGGATATGACGCGTGTTTGTGCGTTCCGATTAATGGGTGGTTGCAAGCCACTATTGGAGGCGGCGGGCATGGTGATGTCGTCGCCTGGTGGAAAGCCGAGCACCCGAAGTGCTGGAATGGACGACCGTGGGTGTCTGCATGGACGGCGGGATTGTGACGGGCGGATCTCGCCCGTTCCATCAGCCGGATTCGTGCGGGCCGGGTCGCCGTCGAACCCGGCTGGTTGCAGACTCGTCATCGATCGCCGTTCTCGTCATCGAGGGAGGAAGGGAGGGATCCTTTATTATAGACGCTTTGACCGCTGGGTCCAGGTGCCATTCGGCAGGATTTTTCCGGTTCGAGGCGACACGAAGGCCCGGATGAGAGCCGAACCCCGGCCCGCCCGTGGCCGAGCGGGGGACGATCACTCGCCGGCCGGCGTCTTCCATCCCGACGGTGGCCGGGGCCGGCGAGAAGCCCGTCGGCCGGGGACCGGGTCGTTCCGCCCGGGTTCGCCGCGGTCGGTGCCCGGCCCGGCCGGCCCCGACCCGACCGACACCTCGCCGTCGCCGGTCGGCGGTCAGTCACGGGCCGGGACCACGGCCGGGCCGGATGAGCGATCGGGCCGGGTCGGACACGCGGGATGAGTACGGTGCCCTTTGCCAGTCCCTGTCCCTTTCGCCGGTGCCGGATCATCGTCCATGGCTATTCGAAGAACCGTCGGACGATCACTCGAAACTCCGGCAGCAAATCCGGCAAAGTCAATTCGTCGTCGGGGCCGAGCATCCGATGGCCCCCCTCGGCGTCGAAGACATGGGCCGAGCGGCGCTTTTCGTCCAGGACTAACACGATCAAGACTCCGGCCTCGAGATACTCGGCGACCTTGGCGAGCACCTTGGGCCAGCGGTCGCCGGGCGATCGGACCTCGACCACTAATTCGGGCGCGACCGCGGCGTAGGATTCGGGGAGCTCGCCCGGTGGCAGGCGATCGTAGCTGTAGTAGACGACATCCCCGCCGCGGACCGTGTCCGGATCGCGCTCGGTGATCACCCCGGTGTCGTTGTTCAAGACCCA
This sequence comes from uncultured Planctomycetota bacterium, assembly GCA_963815795.1. GTDB lineage: Bacteria > Planctomycetota > Planctomycetia > Isosphaerales > Isosphaeraceae > JAKAUH01. The sequence goes on from CAWFIC010000001.1 coordinate 16,869, forward strand.
ACCTCGCCGGCGGTCTTCGACGAAGTTGCCGAGGATCCGGCCGGCCTTGTTACAGACGTAGCCATGACGCGGCTTGGGCGGTGGCAAGGGGACGATCCTCCCTCGGACGAGTTCCTCGGGACAACCGGGGTCGGGGCGCTGGGCGAATTGTTCCGCGGTGATCAGCGGCGCGGCTTCGGTGACGGCAGCCATCGGGCAAGACCCTCCGCGTTCGGCGACTTCATTCTATTCTCGCACGCAGACGCCGCAGGTTCAATCCCCGGCGATGGTCCGCTCGGACGCGGCCGGCCGCGACCTGACCGGCTACACCCCGCCGCCGGTCGGCGGTCGGTCGCGGGCCGGGACCGCGGCCGGGACGGACGAGCGATCGGGTCGGACCGGACGGGCGGGTTTGAAGACGGATCAACACTAACGCAGGTCTTCCGATCGGGAGGGCTCACAGCGACCGTCAACCCGCCGGGACTGAGGGCCGGGACACGCCCCGATCCGGGCAGGGCGGGGAGGGCTCCGTCGGATGGCCGGGCAGCAGCCCGGTCTCGTCCGACACGCTCGATCGGCAGAGTGGAGGAGCGATCTTCCCTTCGCCGGCCGGAGGACGACGGTGGGAAGGCCGTCGCCGGGGATCTTCGCTTGCCGGTCGGCTACCAGATGCGGGTGATGCCGTATGCGTCCAGCATCCCGTCGATACTCACGACGCCCATCCCCTCGACCAGCGCCTGGGCGACGATCATCCGATCAAAGGGATCGCGGTGATTGTTCGGGGGGTACGGTAGGACCGAGACCCGACCGGCGTGCCGGGGGGTCACGTGCAGGATGCGGAAGCCGTTCATGTCGATGGCGCCATGCCAGAGCGCCTCGAATGGCTGGGCGATGGCGTACTTGCCGATGCTGATCTTGATCGCCACTTCCCAGTAGCTGGCCGGACTGACCCACTTGTCGTTCGCCGGGTCCATGATGGCGGCTTTCGCCGTCGCGCTGAGCTGCGGGTCGTCCAGGTAGAACCACAGGACGGCGTGGGTGTCGAGCAAGAGATTCACGGCATGTACCCGGCGAAGTCCTTCAGGTGTTCGTCATCCTCCGAGAGGATCGTCAGCATGCCTCGGCCGCGACCCGGGATCGGCCGGGGCTCTTCCTCGGATGTGCCGCACAACCGGGCGACCGGCTTGTTGCCGCGCAGGATGACGACTTGCTGGCCCGGCGGTAGCCTGTCGATGATCTCGGCCAGGTGGCTCTGGGCTTCCTCTAGCGTGATCGTCTGCATGATGCCCTCCCTCGGATGCGGATCGATCAGACATCCGGCCGTCCGAACGCCGGCCCGGGCCGCTTGGGTCGGGCCATTCCGGCGGCGCTTCGCGGCTGACGTGGCGCGATCCCCATCCATCATACATCGTGATCATCGACGACCGCGACGACTGCGGGCTCCGCCGTCCGACGGACCATCGGCCACCATCCGGTCCGGCCCCGTCTGGGCCCGCCGTGGTCGGCGCCCGGCCCGGCCGGCCGCGACCCGACCGACACCACGCCGTCGCCGGTCGGCGATCGGTCGTGGGCCGGGACCGCGGCGGGTCCGGATGAGCGATCGGGCCGGGCCGGACGGGTCCGATCAGGGATCGGCAGGAGTGAACACGGAGATGAATGGACGGGAGCACTCCAGCGATGGGTGCCGTCCTCGGGCTCCGCCTTCCAGCTCACAGAACCCTCAGCCGATCGATCCGCTACGTCCCCACTTCCCGCCTCGCCCCGATTTCCTCACCCCAACCCCGTACGTCCCGTCCCGTAGGCCGGAAAAGTCACCAGTCCGGGCTTTGGTGAGGCGCTGGATGCTCCGAGCTTCGATCGTGGGGTATGATCGTAGGGTTCCGCCGGGCCGAGCGGGTCGGTGATCGAGAACCGCACGTTCGACCGGGTCACGCACCGCCGCGACAATCGCAGGGCGCTCACGTGCCGCACACCACCGACATCGACCTGACCGACAAGGACATCGGTGGGCTGACCTCCGCCGACGCCCTGATGTCCTTCTTCGGACGGCTGGGGTACGAGACGGATGGCCGCAAGGCGCTGACGCCCGCATGGGCCGGCCTCACCAACAGCGCCGCCGATACGATCAAGATGATCGAGCTCCTCTCCCAGGACGCGGAGATCGGCGGGCCGTACTTTCAGGTCGTTTTCGTCCAACCGAAGTCCTTGACGGCGAAGCTGCGTACCGAGCTCGTTCGGGCGCTGGGCAACAAAACGGTCGATTACCTCCTGGTCCTCACGACGGACTTCGAGACGCTCGAGTTCGTGCTGATCGACAAGTCCAAGACCGAGCGCCGGGGGCCCGGAACCACAACCCGGCGGCAGCCGATCCCGAGGATCATCGCCGTCAACCGGCGCCGGCCGACGCCGGCCCACCGCCGCGCCCTGCGCCGTTTGACGTGGACTTGCCAGGACGCCATCGACCAGTTCGCCAAGCTGAAGAGCGTCTTCCACGCCGCGGCCTTCGCGAGCGACTACTTCCAGAACCGGAACCTCTTCGCCGACTACTACTTGGAGCATCGCCTGACCGAAGATCGGGCCTGGAGGGACAACCCCTCCGAGGCGTTCTCGGCGGTGACGAGGGTCCTCCGGGACTGGGACAAGGCCCGGTCCGGGGCGAACAAGCAGGTTATCGAAGAGAAGCTCTACCAGCCGCTCTTCCGAGTTCTGGGCTTCCAGTCGCTCGCCGACAAATCCGCGTCCTTCGAGCCAGCCCGCCATCCGGACTACGACGCTGCGAGACGACAAGGGCCAGGCGCTGACGGCGGTCTACGCTTATCCCTGGGACCGATGGCTGGACGGGCCGGACACCAACGACCCGAACACGCCGGAGGAGAACCCGGCCGCCTGCGTCATCTCCGCCTTCGACGCGGGGCGATCCGACTGGATCGTCGTGACCAACGGCAAGCAGTGGCGGCTCTACAGCCGGCATGCCCACGCCAGGGCCACGAACTTCTACGAGGTCGACCTCGTCGAGGCCCTGGCGGCCTCGGGCGACACCGACCCCAACGAGGCGTTCCGCTACTGGTGGCTGTTCTTCCGGGCGGATGCCTTCCGGCCCGCGGGGCCGGCCGACGCGGGCTGCTGGCTCGACGCGATCCTTCAGGGCAGCCGGGACTTTGCCAAGAAGCTCGGCGAGAACCTCAAGGACCGCATCTTCTACCACGTCTTCAAGGACCTGGCGGCCGGCTTCCTGGCCGATCGGAAGGGGCGTCTCGGCCAGGCCGGCGGTCCGACCCGGCAAGAGCTCGACATCGTCTTCGAAGCGACGCTGACCTTGCTCTACCGCCTCCTCTTCCTGCTCACGCCGAGAGCCGCGACCTGCTGCCGGTCCGCGAGCCGGCCTACCTCTCCAAGAGCCTCAAGAAGCTCAAGGACGAGATCGCCGAGAAGGCCGGGGGCGCCCGCGACGCCGTGCCGAAGCTCCTGGAGCAGGCGTACTCCGCCACTGAGACGGGCCTCTACGAGCGGCTCGGCGAGCTATTCGCGGTGATGGACAGGGGCGACACGGCGCTCAACGTGCCCACCTACAACGGCGGCCTGTTCAACACGTCGCCGGGCGGCGCCGACGAGCGGGAGCAGCGGATCGCGCGGTTCCTCAACGAGCATCGCGTCCCCGACTTCCAGCTCGCCCTGGCGATCGACTACCTCGCCCGGGACGTGGACGAGCGGAGAGGGCTGGTGCCGATCGACTACAAGTCGCTCGAGGTGCGGCACCTGGGCTCGATCTACGAGGGCCTGCTCGAGTTCAAGCTGATGGTCGCCGACGAGGACAAGGCGATCCAGGCCGAGAAGGGCCGGGAAAAGTACACGCCGCTCTCTCAAGTGAAGGGGAAGCGCGGCCGTCAGGCCGAGGTCGCCGTCCGGAAGGGGGACGTCTACCTCTCCAACGACAAGGCCGACCGCAAGGCGTCGGGCTCGTACTACACGCCCGACCCGATCGTCGAGTACATCGTGGCCCAGACGGTCGGCCCCGTGCTCGAAGAGAAGCTGGAGGTGCTGCGGCCCGAGTTCCGCAAGGTCCGCAAGACGTTCGACAACGAGCTCCAAAAGGCGACGGCCTACCCGCCGCCGGGCGTCGACCGGAAGGACAAGGAGGCGATCCGCCGCTTCGCGGTCGAGAAGACGTACAGCACGCACAAGGACCTGGTCGAGCGGCTCTTCGACATCAAGGTGATCGACCCAGCGATGGGGAGCGGCCACTTCCTCGTCGAGGCGGTCGATTTCATCACCGAGCGCCTCCTCAAGTTCCTGAGCGCCTTCCCGAAGAACCCGGTGAGCTTCGAGCTGGAACAGACCCGGACCCGCATCACGGACTCGCTGGCCGCCCAGGGCGTGACCGTCGATTCGGACAAGCTCATCGACATCAACCTGCTGAAGCGGCATGTCCTGAAGCGCTGCATCTACGGGGTGGACCTCAACCCGATGGCCGTCGAGCTGGCCAAGGTGAGCCTGTGGCTCGACGCCTTCACGCTGGGGGCACCGCTCAGCTTCCTCGATCATCACCTGCGGTGCGGCAACTCGCTCGTCGGGGCGACGTTCAAGGACCTGGAGGAGGAGACTTCGGGCCGGCTCTTCCATCTCGACTACGAGCCGATGCTCCGGGCGATCAATTACGTCCTGATGGTCAGCAAGGACCCCGACGCCACCGCCGCCGAGGTGGCGCGGTCGGTGACCCGGTACGACCAGGCCCGCCGCGACCTCTCGGGCTACCAGGTCGTGCTCGATCTGCTCGTCGCCAGGCATTTCGGCTTGCCCCTGGCCCGTGAGTTGGTGACCCAGGGCTCGGACCTGTCCCTGGCCGACAGCGAGCACTTTCTGAAGTCGCTGCACGACGACAGGGAACGCCGGCTGGTGGCGCAGGTCGAGGATCTGGCCCGCCGTCCCGACCTGCACTTCTTCCACTGGGAGATCGAGTTCCCCGAGGTCTTCTTCGGCCTGATGGAAGGCACTGCCCAGCAGCTCCGGCACAAGGACAAGATGGCGCCGGGCTCGGCGGGGTTCGATGTCGTCGTGGGGAACCCGCCGTATGTCCGCCAGGAGACGATCAAGCCGTACAAGGCGTTCTTGAAGGAGACCTTCGCGACCTACGACAGTACGAACGACCTCTACGTCTTCTTCCAGGAGCAAGAGATACGCCAGCTCCGCGCCGGCGGCCGGATGGGCATGATCGTGGCCAACAAGTGGATGCGGGCGGGCTACGGGGAGCGGCTGCGCGACTTCCTCCAACGGGTCGGGCGACCGCTCGAGGTGATCGACTTCGGGCATTCGCCGATCTTCCCGGATGCGGATACGTTCCCCTGCATCCTCATTGTGACGAAGCGGGCCCGGGCGCTCGCGGAGAGGGAGCGACCCGGCGAGGATGAGAGGCTCTCGGCCTGCGAAGTGCCAAGAGAGCACTGGAGCGATCGGATGGACCTCGGGGCCTTCGTATCGTCGCGTCGCCGGCACATCGCTACCGGCTTGCTTCGGAGGGAACGGTGGTCGCTGGAGGACGCTCGCGCTCGGCTTCTTCTGGAAAGAATCCGGACGAAAGGGGTACCACTGGCCGCCTACTGCGGGCAGAAGCCGATGTTCGGCATCAAAACCGGGCTGACGGAAGCCTACGTCATTGACGAGGAGACCCGTGCCGCGCTGATCCGAAAGAGTAAGACCTCCGCGCGAGTCATCAAACCCCTGTTGCGGGGCCGAGATATCGATCGCTGGCGGCTCAGAGAAGGAGGCGTTTATCTGATCCTCATTCCGTCCAGCGAGAATCAGAGCTGGGATTGGTCAGACGCAAGTGAAGATGCCGAGGCGGTGTTCAGGGAGAAGCTTCCGGCCATATACGAGCACATGTCAAAGTTCAAAGAGAAGCTCATGGAGCGTCGGGACCAGGGGAGGTATTACTGGGAGCTTCGGTCTTGCGACTACATGGAGTCAATCCTGTCCGAGAAGATTGTCTGGCAGGACCTTGCCTACCATAGCCGATTTGCGCTCGATGACAAGGGGGTGATCTACAACGACCTCTGCTTCGGTTTGCCCGTCGCAAGCAAGTATTTGTTGGGTGTACTAAATTCGCAACTAATGTGGTGGATTCTGTCATCCACCGTTATACATGGAAAAGACGAGGTGCTGCGCCTGAAGAGGATATACATGGAATCCCTTCCAGTCGCCGACGCGGACGACCAGACGAAATCCAAGATTGAGTCCACGGTCGATGAGTTGTCGCGGACCGTTGCTGAGGTCGTCGAGTTAGAGGACCAGTTGACCGCTGATCTCCAAGCACTGCTCGGGCTGAATCTCGATGCGTCTCAGTTGTCGCCGGCTCTGGCTTTAGATGCTGATAAGTTCACCAATCGAGTGGCCAAGATAGCAGGAATCGCGCGACCAGCGAAGGGGACTGCTGAACGTCTGCAGAGAACACAGGCCGGCTACCGCGAAAAGCAGGTTGTCCTACTTCAGCGTCAACTGCGACTTGAGCAGCAACTCTCGGCTCTCGTTCGACGACGCCTACGGCCTGACTCCGGAAGAACGAGCCCTCTTGCGAGCCACCCGCCCCGTGCGTGATCCTCTGGATGTCCTCGAAGCCAAGATCCGCGGCGAGATCACCGAAGACGCCCCGGCCGAAGGGTGATGCGGCACATCTGCAACGTCTCAAGACGCGTCATCCGACCCTTCCTCCTCCTGGAACTCGCCCTGATCGCGAAGCCGCTCCTCGTATTCATCCCGACCCATCGGGCAGTCCACCAATTGAAGGAATTCGCGCCTGGTCAGGAGGCATTGTCGAGCCATCTGCCCCAGGAGGTTGTCCGGCATGTCCTTCATCGTCGGCGTGTGGCTCGTCTTGGTGCGATCGCGGGACTTCAGGCCGTCCGGCGTGTGGTAGACAAAGTCATGATGGTCGCCGTCGGATCTCACGAAGCCCTTGGCTTCGCGGGCCGCCTCAACGCGCTTCCGCTCTCGTGGCAAGGTCGGTCTCGCGGAATCGCTCTAACAATGCGGCTCGAAGGCGACGGGCCGCTGGCGTCAGCTTCTTGGGGTCTTCTCGAGCGTAGGTGTCCCACTGAAAGATGATCTGCTCGGCCAGCTCGTTCGCGAGTTGTTCCCGGGTCTGCGCGAAGACGTCGATCCCCAACCCCGGATCTTCCAGCCTGTAGAGTTGTCCCGATTCGTCCATCGTCGGCTCGAGCGACAAGGGCGATTCGAGCGCGAGGCGACGACCGCCCCACTCGACGGCGTCGAAGACCATGGGCGAGAGATCGTTGGGCTCGATCCGGCTCAGGTCGGTCAAACGTGCAGCGAGTCGGTCAGGTGCAGCGAGAGGGTCAAACCCCATTGGTTGCAGCCCGTTCTTTCGGAGACATTCATGGCACGGATGAGAGAAGCACGATGCGATGCGAGGGCAAGCTTCGCTTGAGCCGATCGTCCGCGGTGAGCAACTCGCATCCCTCTCGCTCGGCGAGGGCGACATAGAGGCAATCATAGACGCCGATGCGTGCCTGCGATGAGAGCTCGTAGGCCCTGGGCAGGAGCGGCAGGTAGGGGTGCAGCAGGGGGAGGGTGGCGAGCATGTCGCGGAAGTGGGCCCGGCCCTCGGCGGGAGTGATCCGGCCTTGCCGTTCCGCCCGCGTCAGGGAGTGGGCGACTTCGACGGGGAAGACATCGGGGGCAATCAGGTCATGGACCTGACGCCGGTAGTCGTCCCGGATGCGAAGTGCCTTGTCGGAATCGACTTCCGGCAGGAGCCACTTGAGTCCCACGTTCGAGTCGAGGACATACTTCATTCGTCTTCGCCGTCGCGCAACGCACGGATCGTCGGCACGGCCATGTCGAGCCACCCCGTCCGGCGGTAGATCTCCTCGCGCGTCCGATCCATGCGGTCGCACGCCTTTCGCATGGACTCGGCGTCTCGGCTCCCCTTCATGGCGCGCTCGATCGCCGCCTGGAGTTCGCTCATCATCTCCGGACTGAACCGCGATGATTCTTCGGTCTGGTTCATGGGTGGGTCCTCCCGCGTCATTCTAGCGGACTCGGAGCGTGTGGGAACAGGGGGCCGGGAGGCCGAGCGGGTCAGGCCCCTCTGCTCTGGCCCGGGGGACGGCCGCCAGCAATTCTGTCACAACTTGTGACTGTTTCTCGCCGCCGCGCGGGGATCGCCATTCGCTCACAGCCTGTGAGCAGAATTCCCGCTAGGGGAGGTGCGTAGAAGTTTGCCATCACGGCGCCGCGCCGTCCCTCGGGTCGCAGCGAGAGGGTTGGCCCCTTTGTTTGAAAGCGGGCCATTTGCAATCACGCATTGAAACGCGATGGGGATTACGCGGCCGATTGCCGGCTTTTCGGGGATTTTGCGCAGATTTCTTGCGGAAAGTCGCCTCTCCGGCTATAATTCGGCAGGAAGGGGGGCTGCCCCATGCTGATCGAATTCCGCGTCGAGAACCATCGCTCGTTGCGCGATGAGCAGGTCTTGACCATGGAGGCGGGTCGCGTCGGCGATGACGACGACCCGCGTTCACGCGAGGTGCCGGGCTACGCCAAGCGCCTGCTCCCCGTCGCGGTGCTCTATGGGGCCAATGCCAGTGGCAAGAGCAACGTCCTGGATGCGCTCGCCCTCATGCGCAACGCCGTCGGCCTCTCGCATCGGTTCTGGTCGCCCGATGAAGGCGTACCGCGCGATCCCTTCGCGTGGGGGCCCAGGCGCGACGAACCCTCTCTCTTCGAGGTCTCGTTCCTCCTCGAGCGCGTCCGCTATCAATACGGCTTCGTGGCGTCCGACGAGCGTTTTCTGGAAGAGTGGTTGCACGCCTGGCCGAACGGAAAGAAGCAGGTCTGGTTCGCGCGTGACGAGGACGCGTTCAAATTCGGCGAGCACTTCAAGGGCGAGAACAAGGTCATCCAGGGGATAACGAGGGGGAATTCCTTGTTCCTCTCGGCGGCGGCGCAGAATGGTCATCCGCAGCTCACGCCGGTCTTCTCGTGGTTTCGGGCACTCCGACCCGTCAATCCGAGAGAGAGACCAGGGTGGTCGTGGGCAGGGACGGACGAAAACTGGCTGGCCCCCCTGCTCGACCGGGGGCCACGCGGCGCTCTCCATACCCTGCTGAGGAACGCAGACCTCGGGATCCTGGATATCAGGCGCGTCAAGGCAGAGCCTGACGACACAGCCCGGCATCGGAGATCCCGGGGCCAGATCGAGTTCCGACACCAGAGCCAGTTCGACGATGCCTGGTTGCCTCTCGAGGAGGAGTCGAGGGGGACGCAAGCCCTGTTCCGCATCGCCCCTGCTATCTTGCAGACCGTCGAGGACAGCGGCATCGTGCTCGTTGACGAGTTGGAAGCCAGCCTCCATCCGTCGCTGGCCCAAAAGATCATTCACCAGTTCAACGATCCGGCCGCCAATCCCCGCAATGCGCAGCTCATCTTCACGACCCACGATACCAACCTGCTGGGCACGACGATGGGCGAGCCCGCCCTGAGGCGCGACCAGGTCTGGCTCACGGAGAAGGACGACGAAGGGGCCACGGTGCTCTACCCGTTGACCGACTACAAGCCACGTAAGGCCGAGAATGTCGAACGCGGCTATCTCCAGGGGCGGTATGGTGCCATCCCGTTCCTGGGCGATTTCTGCCTCTCAGGGAATTTGTCGGCAGCGGCCAAGGAGTGAGCCGGCATGCCCAAACGCCGCAACCGTCAACGGCGACCCGGCCGGGGAGAGCCGTTTCGGGAACCCAAGCCGCTCATCCTCATCGTGTGCGAAGGTGAGAAGACCGAGAAGCAGTACTTCGAGGGCTTCGCGCGGGTCTTCCGTACCCCCGTGGATGTCAAGATCGCGCGCGAGCACGGCGTCCCGATGACCCTGGTGGCGACCGCCAAGGCGTACAAGAAGAAAGCCCAGGACGCCGCCAGGAAGGAGGACGATGAGAATCGGGCCTACGACGCGGTCTGGTGCGTCTTCGACGTCGATGAGCATCCGCAGGTGGCCGACGCCAGGCAGATGGCGCGAGCCAACGGCATCGAGCTGGCGATCTCGAATCCGTGCTTCGAACTCTGGCTGCTCCTCCATTTTCGAGACTGCCCCGGGATGCAGCACCGCGACACGATGCGTCGGTTGCTCTCGGGTCATGTACCCGGTTACGACAAACGGGTCGAATTCGCGGCCTACGCGCAAGGTTACCCGCAGGCGGCCAAGCGAGCCGAGCAGATGGACAAGAAAGCTGACGAGGAAGGGGACTCGGGGCGCAATCCGACGACCGCCGTCTACCGACTCACCCGGAAGATCGAGCGGAAAGAGTGACACAGCCGTATCCGACTGCAGTCGCGGGCGGAGCCACTTGACAGACGCCGGGCGAATCTATACTGATGTTTATCATGGGTCGTTCCGTGGTGGTTGCGCCGCCATAGAGTCGTCGGCCGGTGCGAGCTGCCTGGCCGGGGGACTGGGGATGGAACGCTATCAGCTCGCCAGGATCATCGGCTGGATGGGGCTCTTCCAATCCCGGAAGCGCATGCAGAAGCTGATCTTCTTGCTCCAGGCGGCCGGCTGTCCGCTGGATGCGGAGTATGCACTCCTTCCCCACGGCCCGTACTCCCACGATGTCGCCTTGCTCACCGGCCAGATGACCAGCTTGAAGCTCGTGGAAGAGATGGAGGAGACCCTCTCCTCCGGGTCGAGCTATTCCTATTCACTGACCCAAGGAGCCAGGCGACAGCTCCTCGAGTACGAATCCAGCCCGAGGGGCTCCGGCCCGGCCAGCGAGATGGCCAAGTTCGAATCGCTCGCGCGGGAGCTCTATCGGGCTGATGTCGATCAGCTCGAGATCGCCGCAACCATCGTCTTCTACCGCAAGCGAGGGCTCGACTTGGAGACGGCCGTCGAGAAGGTCCGCCTGTTCAAGAAGCTCCCCCCGGATACCGCCTTCCTGCAAAGGTGCAGAGCACTGGCGGAAAAGATCGTTGCGTGATCAAAGTCAATCGCATCCGCGAATCCTGCCCGCAACCCGAAGCGAACCCGTCCGAAGAGCGAGGAGCCAAGCCCATGTCGGTCCCCTTTGTTATCGACAATGTTCACCATCGCCTCTCCGACGCGCTGAAGGGCTTGCTCGATCGGAGCGTCGCCAGGCCCCTCGACGTCGCCACGGCCTACTTCTCCATCTCGGGCTACCGCCTGGTCAAGGACGGCCTCCATTACCTCGGGGCCTTCCGGCTCCTGATCGGCTCCGATCCCCAGACGGGCGCGGATGTCGGGATGAAGCCGAGGGCGGCGGCGCTGAAGGGCCAGCTCCGGGGCGAGCTCGAGACGGAGCCTTACACCGCCGAGACCCTGGCGCTGGTCGAGGACCTGATCGCCTTCCTGCACACCGAGAAGGTCCAGGTCCGGCTCTTCGACAAGGGCTTCCTGCACGCCAAGGCGTACCTCTTCCACCAGGACAAGATCGGGCCGCACAACGCCTCCGATCGCCTGCGGCCCTATGCCGCGATCGTCGGGTCGAGCAACTTCACCGGGCCGGGGCTCGTCGGCAACCGGGAGCTGAACCTGGTCCACCGCGTCATCCCGCCCGAGGAGGATCCGCACGACCCCGAGGCGGCCCGGAGCCTCAGTTACCTCGATGGCGGGCGACAGGACGGGCCGGCCCGCGACCCGTCGGGCGCGGAAGTCCCCGACGACGCCCGCCGCTTCATCAAGAGCGAGGTCGGGGCCCGGGCCGTCTCGGACCTGATGCGGTGGTACGAGGAGCAATGGGCCGAGTCGGTCGACTTCAAGGCTGATCTCATCGAGCTGCTCGACGCCAGCAAGTTCGGCACCAAGGAATACACCCCTTACGAGGTCTACACCAAGGCGCTCTTCGAGTATTTCAAGGAGGACCTCGAGGCCGATTCCGCCGGGCCGGGCCGCAGCGCCGTGGACCTGGCGGAATTCCAGGAGGATGCCGTGAAGAAGGCCCGGCGGATCCTCGCCCGGTACGACGGCGTCCTCATCGCCGACAGCGTGGGCCTGGGCAAGACCTGGATCGGCAAGAAGCTGCTCGAGGACTTCGCCTACCACCGCCGTCAGAAGGCGGTCGTCGTCTGCTCGGCCTCGCTGCGCGATGTGGCAGCGCGAGCTAGCCTCGGCGACCATCGCCGCTCGGGTCGTCGGCATGGAAGAGCTGGGCCGCGCCGAGTTCGACCCGGCGCCCTTCGCCGACGCCGACGTGATCCTGATCGACGAGAGCCACAACTTCCGCAACGACAAGGCCAACCGGTACCTGGCGCTGGACTCGATCATCCAGAGGAGCGGCGGCCGTGGCCGAGACGGCGGCCGGAAGAAGGTCATCCTGCTCTCGGCCACGCCGATCAACAACGACCTCTTCGACCTGCTCAGCCAGGTCCGCCTCTTCACGCAGGGTCAGCCGGACTACTTCCGCGAGGTCGGCATCGGCGACCTGAACGCGTATTTCCGCCGGGCCCGGCGGATCGCCCGGCAGAAGGACGCATCGGCGGGCGTCGTGCTGTTCAACCTGCTGGAAGAGGTGATGGTCCGCAACACTCGCCCCTACATCAAGGCGGCGTACCCGAACGCCACGATCAAGGGGGGGCCGATCTCGTTTCCCGAGCGGAGGCTGCACACCGTCTCCTACGACCTGGGGTCCGCTTACGGCGGTCTCTACGACGATATCGTCAAGGCGATCGAGGGGTTGTCGCTCGCTCCTTACAAGCTGGAGTCGTACAGGAAGCAGGCCGCGATCCGGGACGCCGAGGCGCATAAATTCGAGGAAGGCCGTGAGGAGGGGCTCGTCGGGATCTTCAAGAGCCGGTTCCTCAAGCGGCTCGAGTCGAGCATCGAAGCCTTCCGCCTGAGCCTGCGGAGGGCCTTGACCTTCGAGGAGACGTACCTCGACTACCTGCTCGACGGCAAGGTCGTCTCGTCGCGAGACTTCCAGAAGGCGATGCGCTTCCTCGCCCGCGATGACGAGGACGAGGTCGACGCCGGGAGCATGGCCGAGGAGCTCGACGCCGTGGCCGAGGCCAGGGCGTACATCGAAAGCCTGCCCCGGGTCGACCTGAATCACTACGACCTGCGGAAACTGAGGAAGGATGTCGAGGAAGATGTCAGCGTCCTGCAGCATCTCCACGCGCGGACCGAGCCGCTCGGCACCAACGACGCGAAGCTGAACCGCTTGAAGGGACTGCTGGCCGGGGAGCTGAAAGGGCGCAAGGTCCTGATCTTCAGCTCCTACAAGGACACCACCCGCTACCTCTATCGGCGGTTCGCGGGAGACTCAGGCGCGGCGTGGCTCGGATCGGCGGGAAACCCGGTGACCCGCCGCATCGACAGCGAGAACCACCCGCCCGACCGGGCGCGGATCCTCGCCCGGTTCGCCCCGATCGGGAGCGGCAACGACGACGAAGGCGGGGAACCGATCGACATCCTGATCTGCACCGACGTGCTCTCGGAGGGGCAGAACCTCCAGGACTGCGGGGTCATCATCAACTACGACCTGACCTGGAACCCGATTCGACTCGTCCAGCGCGGCGGGCGGATCGACCGGATCGGCAGCCCACACGCCGAGATCGGAATCTACAATATGTTCCCCGAGGCGGGGCTCGAAGACTTGCTCCACCTCGTCGAGCGGCTGTTGAGCCGGATCACGATGATCGATGAGTACGGGCTGCACGACGCCAGCGTACTGGGCGAGGTCGTCCATCCGCGGACCTACAACACCCTGCGCCGCATCCGCGACGAAGATGGGGCCGTTCTGGACGAGGAGGAGGCGCGGGCCGAGCTGGCCGGCCCCGAGCTGCTGCTCAAGCAACTGAAGGATCTGCTTAACCGGGGCGGCTCGGATGGACTCTCCGCGCTCCCGAACGGCATCCATTCCGGCCTGCGGCGGGAGAAGTGCAACGGCATGTTCTTCTACTTCCAGGCCCCGCGCTCGGATGGCGTCGGGCGGCGCCACTTCTGGCGATATATCGACGCGCGCACCCACGAGATCGGTGAGAACCGCTACGAGATCGCGCAGGTCATCGCGTGCCTTCCGGACGAGCCGCGGTATATCGGCGACCTGGATAAGTTCGCCATGATGGAGCGGGTCATCGAGCACATCCTGGCCGCGGAGCGCGATGCGGAAGCGAAGGCGGCCTCGCCGAGTGCCGTGGACCCGATCCAGCAGACCGTGGCCGAGGAATTGAAGGATGCCATCGGCCGCCGGACCGTGGACCGGGAGGCGGCGAAGTCGTGCATCGCCTTCCTCGGCCAGCCGATGGGCCGCTCGCTCCACGTCAAGCTACGAGCCGCGTTCGATCTGTGGTCGGAGACGGGCGACGATGCGGCTCTTGTGGCGGAGATCACGGCCTTGGCGGAAGAGTTCAAGAAGGATCGACCGGCGGCAACCGATATGAAACCGCTCCGACGTGAAGATCTGGAGTTGATCTGCTTCGACTATGTGACAGGATGAGCTGCCGAGCAAGACGGCAAGCGGAAAGCAACTCGGGCATAACGGACAATGATCCGCTGATTCCTGTCTCGCCGCCGGCCCGGCCGGTCCCCCTCGCCCCGACTGGCGGTCTCATCGCCGGGATCGTCGGCGGTGGAGGCGGAAGGCCGTCCGCGGTCCGCTCGGCGCGGGGTGGGATCGGACGACCCGGCTCGGGCGGGACCGCGGACGTCGGGCCGGCGGGATGCGTCGCGAATCCCTTTCGGCGGCGACGAAGCGGTGGACCGCGATGAATGCCGTCGCCCTATTGTCCCCCTAATCGGGCAGCCATCTGCTTGCTAAGATAACAAGGTGGCCGCCGAGGGACGAAAGGAGGTCGTCGGACGTCCGGCAAGACATCAGGCGAATGATGCTGTCGATCAGGGAGCACAGGAGCGCGTCGAGGTCCGGTCAAGACCGGACCCGACGGGAGGCGCCGAGGAAGGAGCCGCCGTGGAGGTTCATGGCCCGGCCGAGAATCCGCCGGTTCGGATCGTCGAGACGGATGGGGATGTGGTCGAGCTGGCCGCTACGACGGCGAAGGGGGAAATCCGGGTGATCACGGGGATGACGAGAGAAGGCGATACCCTGATCCTCAAAGGCATGCACATCGACGGGCCGGGGGCCGGTTCGCTGGGGCTTCGGGAATTGCGGAACCTGGCGACGGACCTGGGAAGGCAGCAGGGGGCGAGGCGGGTGACCATCTCCGGGGGGACGCGCACGACCGGCGCCAATCCCGGGCACACTCCACGGCCGATCACCTTCCCGGTAGGAGACTGACGATGACAACGGTCACGATCACAGGTTGGCGAGAAGGGCTGAACAAGGTCGAGCTCAACCATCTCTTGCGGCAGCACGCGGGATGCGGCCTGGGGGAGGCGAAACGTGCTGTCGATCAACTCCTCGCGGGTGAGTCCCTGACCTATGAGTTCCCGGACGGCGAATCCGCGTCCGCCTTTCGCCAGTCGGCGAGCGCGGTCGGGGCCGTTTGTTCCGGCGGGACCGGGACCGGGCCGCCGTTGACCGGAAACGGGGAGGCAGCGAGCTCGTCGTCTCCGGCGCCGGCCCACCGGATCCCACCGGCATCCTGACCGCCCTGGCCGCCGGCGCCGACCTGGCCGACAGAACGGAGATCGACCCTGATCCCTGTTTCTCCGCCGGCCCGGCCCGGCCGATCATCCTCGCCCTGGCGATCAGATCGCCGGGCCGGTCGGCGATGAAGGCGGGAGGCCGTCCGCCGGTCGGTCGGGCGCGGGACGGAGTCGGGCGACCCGGGTCCGCCGGGCCCGCGAACGCCGGGCCGCCGGGGTGCGACCGCGGCCGGGCCGGCTTCCGCTCCGCCGGCACCGGCTCGCCGAAGGTGTCCCGGATCGGCGCCTCGTACACACCGGGTCCTCGTCGCTGGTCATCGGCTCCGGCGGTTCGCCCCCGAGTCTGTCCTCGACCTCGGCGACGACGGCGCAGCCGTTCTCCTCGGTCCGCGCCCGGGGGATCACCGCCGGGACCAGCCGGTGCTCGAGGCCGTAGGCGACATCGTCCCGTCTAGAGTATCCTCACGTCACGCCGGTGGGTTGCATCCACCCGACAAGGCGCTGTCATCCTCGGCCGCCATGGATCTCCGACATGCCTCTCCAGACCATCACGAGTCCCCTGGCCCTGGCCCGGGGCGCCCTGGCTTCCGGGGTGAAGGTCGTCACCAGCTACCCGGGGTCTCCCAGTTCCGAGACCGTCGCCGCCCTGATCGACCTGGCGGGGCCGCACGGGGTCCACGTCGAGTGGTCGAGCAACGAGAAAGTGGCCATGGAGATCGGCATCGGCGCATCGATCGCCGGCCGGCGGGCGCTGGTCGGCACCAAGAGCGTCGGCATGAACG
This sequence comes from uncultured Planctomycetota bacterium, assembly GCA_963815795.1. Taxonomy (GTDB): domain Bacteria; phylum Planctomycetota; class Planctomycetia; order Isosphaerales; family Isosphaeraceae; genus JAKAUH01. The sequence goes on from CAWFIC010000001.1 coordinate 33,192, forward strand.
TCATGCTCGACCCGCTCATGGCGCTGAACCTGACGCCCGTGCACGGCGGGCTGGTCATCCTGCTGGGCGACGACCCCGGCGGTTATGGCTCGCAGAACGACCAGGACACCCGCCCGCTCGCCCCGATGCTCGAGATGCCCTGGCTCGAGCCGGCCACGCCCGCCGACGGCTTCGCCATGATGCGGGCGGCCTTCGACGTCTCGGAGCAGCTCCACACGGCCGTCGTCGTGCGCATCACCCGGAGCTTCGTCCAGCAGGCCGAGGCGGTTGACCTCCCCGACGGACCCTTCCCGCAGCCGGACCTGGGCCTGGTCCGGGAGACCTGGCGCTTCGTCCCCGTCCCTCGCAACGTCGTGCAGAAGCACCGCGACTTGCACCAGCGGCTGGCCCTCATGGAGGAGTGGGCCGATGAGTCTCCCTTCAACCGGATCGAAGGGGCCGGCGATCGCGGGATCATCGCGGCCGGATTCGTCCACCAGAAGCTGCTCGACGTGCTCGGCGACGCGGCCCGGGGCGACGTCTGCGTCCTGAAGCTGGGCGTCCTGTACCCCCTGCCCCGGGATGTCGTCGGCCGGTTCCTCGATGGTTGCCGCGAGGTCCTCTTGCTCGAGGAGAACGAGCCGTACCTGGAGACTCAGATCAAGGCCCTCGCGCATGACCTGGGGTCACCGGTGCGGATCCTCGGCAAGGCGACCGGCCACACCCGTCGCGAGGGCGAACTCTATCGCTGGCAGATCCAGCAGGCCCTGACGCGGTTCCTGCCGGGATTCGTCCCGGGTCGGGCTTATCTCGAAGCCGATGAAGCCTCCGAGCGCCCGCCCCGCGAGAATTTCTGCGCGGGCTGCCGCTTCGGGGCGATCGTGGACGCGCTGAAGGAGGCGGCCAATCGGCTCGGGCAGGATCCGGTACTGGTCGGGGACCCGGGCTGCCTGGCGGCGGTCGGGGACCGGCTCGACGCCAAGTTCGCCATCGGCTCGGCGGTCGGCGTGGCCGACGGGCTGATGCGGGCCGGGGTCGGCGAGCGCGCCGTCGCGCTCTTCGGCGATTCCTCGTTCTTTCATACGACGATGCCGGCGATCGCCAACGCGGTCCATCATGGCAGCGACATCCTGATGGTCGTGCTGGACAACGGGGCGACGGTGACCTCGGGGTTCCAGCCCAACCCCGGCCAGCCGCGCGACGCCCTGGGCCGGCCGGCGCCGGCGTTGGACATCGAGAGAATCGCCCGGGCCATCGGCGTGGAGTCCGCCGTCACCGTCGGCCCGGACGATCTCGATTGGCGCCTGCCCGAGGTCTTCCGCGAGGGGCTGGCTCACCGCGGACTCGCCCTGATCGTCGTCCGCACGCCGTGCGAGCCGTCGGCCTGACGGCGGGCCTCACGGCCCGGCAACGGGGGGCGGGGCCAGCATGGGAGCGCGCGAGCTCAGGATCTCGTCGATGTAGCGGCGGACCGCGACCGCGTAGTCCGCATTGGAGATGCGGTCGGGCTCGAAGGGCATGATCCCTCGGGGCGCCGCGCCGACCCGCGGACCGCCGGTCGGCCCGTCGTCGACCATGCCGTAGAGGAACGCATCCGCCCCGTACTGCATCAGCCGCACGTCGCCCTGGGTCCGGGCGGCCACGTCGTCGAGGCGGATCGGCGAGACGCTCCTCGGCAGATCGACGTCGACCCATTCCAGGACGGTCCGGGGCACGCCCCGTTCATCCCGGAATCGCGGGTCGCGATAGGCCGCAAAGAGCGGCAGCCGCACCTTGCCCGGTGCCATGTCCAGTCGCAGGGGTTCCGACGGCGACCCTCCCAACATCGCCCTGAGGCTGGCCCGCTCGCCATCCCCCATCGAGGCGGGCCATCGGGGGAGGATCAGCCACCAGACGTATTGCACCCCCTCGCGCTCGGCATGGGCCAGCTCGAGCCCGCTGTAGGCGGTCCCCAGGGCGTTGAGGGCCCGCTGATCGGCCACGTCGAGCCCGCTCAGGCTCAGGTTGAAGGTGCGGCGCTGCGGGGGGTACTTCCGCAGGAACTCCGGGGTCCCGCGGACCGAGGACACCACGTAGTAAAGGCCGTCCCGATCCAGCGGCCGGACCTCGTGGATGGCCAGCAGGAGCCCGCCCAGCTCCTTGCGCACCAGGGCGCGATCGAGGGGATGGCGCCGGTCGAACGCGGTGTCGGCGTCGATCGTCCGGGCCCCGGCCGGCGGGTCGGCCGCGAGGCGGGCGGCGTCCACCGGGACGTCGTAGTCGATCCGCACCTCCCGATCGGAGATCCAGCGGCCTTCGACCTGTCGCTGGCTCAGGAGCTGGCGCATCCTCCGCTCGGCGTCGGTCAGGAGCACCAGCCGCGTCGGGCGCCCGCCGGCCGGCCGGGCACCTTTGGGGACGCCGGGCTCGGGCGGGCCGCCCGCGGGCGGGACGAGGACGTCGGCCCTGCAGGCGGCGCCGTCGATGACTTGGTCGAGCTCAGCGACCCGCTCGCGGTCCCATCGCTCCACGGCGCCGGGCAGGTCGAGCAGCTCGGCGATCCGCGCGGCGACGCCGGTGCTCTTCCGCACGACCACGACCGGCTCCTCGCCCCGGCCGGCGCGATGCCACGACCGGAAGGACCGGCCGTCGTCCAGCATCACCTCGTCGGGCATCTCGGCGCGGAATCCGCGGTCGCGGAGATACCAGATCTCCGCCGTATCCGCCGCACCACCCTTGCCGCCGGCCGTGATCACGATGTGAGCCGAGCGTGCTCGCGCCAGGCCCTCCTGGATGGCCGCCCGGACGGGATTGGAATGCCCCACCAGTGACGACAGCCCCAGGATCGACGCGACCAGGAGGCTCGCCGCCACCAGCCAGGCCGCGGCCCGGCGCCACCGCCGGCGCGGTCCGCCGGACTCGACCGGACCGGTCGTCGAGCCGATCCGCGCCATGACGTCCTGTACGATCGACCCGGCCGGCCACTCCGCGCGGAGCCGCTCCAGGCGATCTTCGAGATCGTTCGAAGTCATAGGATCACCTCCGTCAGGATTAGCCTCAGGCGTTCCAGGGCGCGAGAGAGTTGCTTGGTCACGGTCCCGACGGGCCGGCCGCACGCCGCGGCGATCTCCGCCACCGATCGGCCGTCGACGTACCGCAGGACGACGACCGATCGCTCGTGGTCGGGCAGGTCGGCGATAGCGGCCAGCAGCTCCTCGGAATCCTCGGAGAACCGGCCCTTCGGGCCGTCGGGACGCGACGGCCGCTCGCTGTCACACTCGTCGAGCGAGCGGGTCGGATGACGCGACCGCAGCCGGGCCATCCGGGCGGCCTCGCGCCGCGCGATCCGCAGCAGCCAGCCCGCGAACAGCGACGGCTCGCGGAGCGCGTGCAGCCGGCGGTAGGCCTGGAGGAAGGCTTCCTGCGCGGTGTCCGCCGCCGCATGATCGTCGCCGAGGATGCGCCGCGCGGTCACCCAGACCACCCGCTCGTAGCGGCCAACCAGAGTCGCAAACGCGTCCCGATGGCCGAGGCGGGTGGATCGCACCAGTTCCTCATCAGATGGCATCGGCCTTTCCTGCGCTGCCGCAGGCCCTCCTCTACCAATAGAGAGGCGAGGAGGCCGCATTTTGCGACGGCGGCCCCGAGGCATCCGAGGAAATCGTGTCATCCTCGGGGTTGCCGAGCGGCCGGGCCCGGCCGCGGCTTCCAATCCTCGAGGCTCCCGCGATCGCCGTCGTGGAAGACGTCGATCCGGGTCGGCCGCCCTCCGCCCGGCGCACGGCAGGTCACGACGTATGAGTCGCCCATGACTTCCCAGCGCCCCTCGCGGACCACCAGCGCCGTCGACTCGTCGATCGCCACGCCGAGCAGGTCGGGATGATCGGCCAGGACCCCGAGGAGTCGATTGACCCGGTTGCGCCGGAGCGCATGCTGGTCGAACGACGGCGCCGGGCAAGAAGCCGAACCCGGTGCCGACGGTCGCCTTGTCCTGCCCGCCGGTGATCATCACCCGCGACATCAGCGCGGCGCCGGCCGACGTGCCGCCGAGGACCCCGCCGCGGTCGAGCACCGCGTGCAGGGCCCGCTCGACGGCCGTGCCGAGGTAGGCGTCGGTCACGCGGGACTGATCCCCGCCGCTGAACCAGACGCCCGTGGCCTCCTCGAGCGGCCGGGTGAACCCCGGCTCGTCGGCCCTGGCCCGCGATCGGGTGTGGAGCAAGACCGCCGAGGCGACGCCTTGCTTCCGCCACGGCTCGGTGAACTCGGCGAGCGTCGCGGCCGGCCCGTCCGCGTCCTCGCTGGCCGTCGGGATCGCCACGATCTTCGCCTTCGGGCCCCCGGCGAGACGGACGAACTCCCGCCGCGCCGATTCCGGCAGCCGGCCCCCGCCGCAGATCACCAGGGCCCCTCGCGGAGCCCCCGCGGCCGGCCTGTCCGTTCGGGCGGGCGACAAGTCCCCGGCCGACTGCCGCGGCCCGCGGCCGTCCGCGCGGCCGACCAGGACGGCGATCGTTGCGACGAAGAGCCAGGCGGCCCGGAGATCGGCCTTCCATGGCGTCAGGACCCGGATCATCTCGGCCCCTCGGCGTTCCGGATGAGCCTCTCGATGCCCTTCCGCGAGTGGATGATCAGCCGGCCGTCCCGCACGGCGCAGGCCAGCCCCAGTTGGGCGAGCAGCATCAGGAGCATGCCGAGCATCGGACGGCCTCCCTCCTTCGCTCGAGTCCTCGAGGTGATCCCGTTCGGGGCCGCTTCACGGGCCCTGGCCGAGCCGTCGGATCATCTCTTCCAGCTCGCGGACCCGCGCCTCGGCCTGGGAACGCGCCTCGGCCTCGGCGGCGGCGCGTCGGGCCTCGGCGGCGGCGCGTCGGGCCTCGGCGGCGGCGCGTCGGGCCTCGGCGGCGGCGCGGGCCTCGGCCTCGGCGCGGGCGGCCGCTTCCGCCTCCAGGGCCCGGCTGACCGCCGTGTAGTCCCCGACCTCCTCGCCGGTCTCGGCGTCGAAGCACGCCAGCCGGTCGCAGTCCGTCTGCGCGTCCCGCACCACGCCCAGCAAGAGCCTCAGCGCCCTGAGCGGGATCCGGCCCCGGGCATCCGGTTTGACTTTCCGATAGCCGGCCGCCGCGTACCGGTAGGCGATCAGCTTCAGCCGTCGCCCTCCTCCCGGGTCCTCCGTCGCGTCGGCGATGACGTACAGCGGCACCCGGGCGCGGTGATAGAATCTGACCTTGATCCCCAGGTCGTTCTCGCGGGTGCTGGGCGAGGTGATCTCCACCACCAGCACCGGCCGCGCCCCTCGGCGGCCACGTCCAGCGTGCCGATGTCGCCGTGCCGCGGCCCGACGCCGAAGAAGACGGCGATGTCCGGCCCCAGCGGCCGGATGCCGGGGATGTTCCAGTCGATCCGGCAGTCGCCCAGGACCAGCGCGGTCGGGTCATCCGTCAGCCAGGCGCGGAATAGGGCCCAGAGATACTCCATGTCGATGTGGTGGTAGTCCGTGTGCACGATGAAGTCCCCCTCCTCGGGGAAGAGCACGTCCTCTTCGGTCAGCGGCACCTGCTCCCAGACCTCGGAGCCATCGGGCCGGCGGACCTTGACGAACCGCCATCCGAGGCGGTAGGGGTCGGCGTCATCGGGGGTCCGCCGGGGCGGGCCGGACATCGAGACGGTACTCATCAGCGTCGCCCTCGGGCCGCGAACTCGGTCGAGAGATCCCATCACCCCCGATTCTAACGGAAAGGTGAAAACCCGTCACCGCGGCCCGGGACTTTGCTCAACGGCTTCACGGCACCAGCGTGATCCTCGCCTCGGTCACCGACTCGACCTTCGCTCGCGAGAAGAAGACGGGGAAATACCGCCCCTCGGCCCAGGGCGCGAACAGGTCGCGGTAATGGCGGCTCTCCGGGTCGCCCGACTGCCCCGGCGCGTTGGTGCCGACCGACCGGTCCCAGTCGCCGGCGTCGGCGATGATCCGGAACGAGGCGCCGTCGGTCTGGTTGTCGTTGTCCGAGGTGTTGTTGACCGTCTGGCTGGACCCGCCGCGAGGCATCGGGCCCAGGTCCAGCCTCGCCCGCAGCTCGGGCCTCACGGCGTCGCTCAGGGGGTGCCTGAGCATCACGTGCTTCAGGTCCGCCTGGCCGTATCGCCAGGCATTCATCTCCGGGCCCAGGCGGCGGGTCAGCTCGTCGACGGCCCGGTCCAGCGAGCGGAGCAACATCGCGTCGCGCGCGGCGGTCGGATCGGCGCCGAAGCGGCCGTCGGGGGCCGTCAGCCAGCCGATCAGCTTCTCGGTCGACAGCGCGCGGGGGGCCACCAACCGCCGGGCCTCGCCCGGCACCAGCAGGTCGCGGACCGACAGCTTCAGGTGCCGCTCCCACGTCGCGTCGATCGCCGCGGGGATCGAGTCCTTGCCCATCACGAAGTCCCACGCCAGCAGCCGCTCGATCGCGCCGGTCGTATCGACCCGCGCGGACTTCAGGCCCCGGAGCATCGGCACCAGCGACCGCGCCGGCAGCGACAGCTCGTCCTGCTGGATCTGCATCGAGTCCATCAGCGTGAACCGCCGGGGCGAGCCGAGGACCTCCTCGATCCGCGCGAACCGGAACGGCTCGGTCCACTGGTGGCTGACCGCGAAGGGATAACCCGCGGGCAGGTTGTCCTGGTTGGCCGTGGCGATCCAGCCTCGGGGCGGGTCGGCCAGGTGCGGCAGGTCCAGCACCGGCAGGAACCCGTCCCACTCGAATCGCCCGTCGCCAGGGACCGGCAGCAGACCGTTCCACCCCCGGCGCCGAGGCGCCAGGCCCACGGCCTGCCAGCCGATATGGCCGTCGCGGTCGGCCCAGACCATGTTCTCCGAAGGCACGAGAAAGGACCGGCACGCCTCGCGGAACTCGGCCCAGGTCGTGGCCTGATCCAGCCGGAGGCTCGCCAGGTAAGGCGCGCCCCCCGGCTCCAGCCAGGCGGCACGGATCGCGTAAGCCCGATGGTGGTCCCGATCCTGCCAGATGACCGGGCCATGCCGGGTGAACTTCAAGTCGATCGCGACCGGCGCGGCCCCCTTGATCGCGAAGGTCTCGCGGACCGTCCGCATCGCCTCCCAGCCGTCTCGGTATCGGTAGCGCGAGGGGTCCGCGGGATCGGTCTCGTAGACGTAGAGGTCTTCCTGGTCGATCGGGAAGATGGTGAAGCCCCAGGCTCCATGCTCGTTATGGCCGACCGAGACGCCGGGCAAGGCCGGTTCGCCGGCGCCGATGACGTCCCAGCCGGGCGCGACCAGGTGGACCCAGTAGCGGAGCGACGGCAGCAGGATGTTCCGATGCGGGTCGTTGGCCATGACCGCGCCGCCGGAGAATGTCCGCGTGCCGGCGATCGCCCAGTTGTTGCTCCCCTGGGCGTCGGGGTCGGAGTCCGGGGCGGGCGGATCGATCGCCTCCGCGACGGCGACGGGCCGGCGGCCGGCCGCCTGCGCGCGGAACTCGGGCCCGACGTCCTCGGGCCGGAACCGGACCGGCGCGCGCGAGGCCCGGTAGGTCTCGAGCAGGGCGTCCGAGAGGATCGCCAGGTCGAGTGCCTTGTCGGGCTCGAGCCGGGGGTCGCCGGGGTGGAGGTTGAGCAGCTCTCTGGCGCGAGCGGGCCCCAGCGAGCGGACGAGCTGGGCGTAATCCACCTCCTGGGTGACGTTGCGATACAGCCCGTTATGCCGCGAGACCACGATCTCGGGGGTCCATCGCCCCGGCCGGATGCCCAGGATGCGGAACTCGATCGGCAGCCGGGCCGGCTCGCGCTCGGTCCGCTCGATGTAGGCGTTGATCCCCCGGACGAACGCCCCGACGATCTCGGCGCCGCGGGGGTGGTAGTGTTTCAGCTCGCCGGCCATGTCGCCGCGGAACGCCAGCGAGCGGGCGCCGACATCGCCGGCCAGCGCCCGCGGCCCCTGGATCTCCGCCAGCGTCCCGGTGGCCCGCCGCCGCCAGAGCTCGAGCTGGAAGAGGCGATCGCTCGCCGCGTTGTAGCCCTGCGCCAGGAACAGGTCGTGCTCGTTCCCGGCGTCGATGTGCGCGATCCCCCACCGGTCCCGCACGATCCGGGCCGGTTGCCGCAGCCCGGCGACCGTGAGCGTCTCCTCGCGCGCCCGGGCGATCGTCGCCGTCGCCACGACCACCGCCAGCACGGCCCCGAGCCGTCGCCGAGCCCCATCGATCCCGAAACCGACGTGCATCCCACTTGCCCCCGACTCGCCCAAGCATCCTCCCAGCTCGACCTGACGCCGGTATAGTACGCCGCCCCGCCGATTGCAACCTCCCGCCGCGGCCGGCGTCCACGCCCGCCGGCCGGGCGGCCGGACCCCGCGCGACGCCCCGGCATTGTCGAATTCGTATAGTCTGTATAGCCCATATGGCCGCGCGATTACTGACTGATGGACGGACGGTGCCCCGGATCGTCACCTCGCCCCTCTGTCAAGCCGGTTGGTGCTTGAATGCACGCAATTGCCGTGCTATAATGAGTCCCGGGTTAGCGCGATCGCGCCGATCGCGAGTATCCACCCCATGGATCGCGTACGTTGCCAAAAAGCATCAAGGAGGCCCATCGCCGCGGGCCGATACATGACAGGCATTGTCGGCTTGTGCTAGCCTGTTATCGAGCCAGTGCTTACCTCTACCACCGCATCCATCCCGCGTTCTTGCGCCAGCGACGCAATCCGGAGATCTTGACCATTTCCACGGGCGGTCGAGGCCGCGGGTCGTGAGACCTCCGCTGCGATCCGTGGAATCGGGGGATGTCGTCGCCCGAGCCGGGTGAAGGATCATGCACCCTGTGCAGAAGGAGCCAACATGGAGCTATTTCAGCATCGACGGGACAGTTCGACGCCCGGGTCCTCGCGACGAGGCCACGGGAGGAGAGATGGGAAGCGGCGGCGTCCCGAGGTGGAGTCGCTGGAGTCGCGACAACTGCTGACGACCCTCAACGACTCGTTCGCGCTGACCGCGAATGCCACGCCCTGGGGGGTCACGGCCGGGCCCGACGGTAAGGTCTGGTTCACCGACTCGACCTCCAACCAGGTCCAGAGCATCAACCCGGGTGCCTCCACCCCGAATCCCCCGATCACCGTCGACTCCTCGCCCGAGGGGATCGTCTCCGCGGCCGGCAAGATCTGGTTCACGGAGTCGGGTAACACGCAGTCGGGCGCCCCCAGTGCGATCGGCTGGATCGTTCCCGCGACCGGCCAGTACGGCCACATCGCCGTGCCGACGGCCAATTCGGGGCCCCAGTCGATCACTTACGACCCCAGCAACGGCCTGATCTACTTCACCGAGGGGCTCACGGGGAAGATCGGCTCCCTCAATCCTGCGACGGGGGCCATCAGCGATAACATCACCCTGTCCAACTCCGCATCCACCCCGATCCCCAATGGGATCATGTATAGCCCGGCCGATGACAAGATCTGGTTCGTCGAGCAGAGGGCCAATGCGATCGGGGTGTACGATCCCGCCAACCCCACCAACCCCGCCCCGATCCCGCTGACGAATGCCTCCTCGAACGCCGTGCCGACCGCGATGGCCCTGGATTCCAACGGCAATCTCTGGATCGCCGAGACGGGGTCGGGTCAGTTCCAGATGTACAGCCCAACCAACAAGACCTTCAGCCAAGCCTATTCGCAGCCGGCAAGCTCGGGGAACGTGGGCGCCCGGATCGACGGCATCACGTCCGGCCCGGACGGTAATATCTACTTCACCGTGGGGGGGGCCGGCACCGGCCAGATCGACTGGTTCAACCCCTCGACCCTGGTGGCGGCCGGGTCGAATTACAGCCAGGACATCTCGTTCCTCGACACGCCCAACGGCGCCTCGGCGCCCTTCGGGATCGGCGCGGTCCGGATGGCAACGTCTGGTTCGTCGAGCAGGACGGATCCAACGGGATCGGGGCGGTCGGCGTGGCCCTCTTGACCCAGATCGCGGCCGCGGCGCCCTCCGGCGTCGTCGCGGGCAGCACGTTCGACCTCACCGCCACGGTGACCTACGCCAACGGCGCGCCCGACACCGCCTACAACGGCCCCATGACGGTGAGACTGGCGAACAACCCCGGCGGGGCCACCCTGGGCGGGAACCTGATGGTCATCGCCTCCCAGGGTGTGGCCAAGTTCACCGGCCTGACGCTGAACCAGGCGGGTAACGGCTATACCCTGCAGGTCTCCGCCGACGGGCAGTTGATCCAGGCCACGACCGGCGCCTTCAACGTGGCGTCGCAGTCGGGCGGCGGTGGCGGTGGTGGTGGCGGCGGTGGCGGTGGTGGTGGTGGTGGTGGTGGTGGTGGTGGCGGCGGCGGTGGTGGCGGTGGCGGCGGCGGCGGCTCGGGTGGCGGCGGCGCACGGCCCCCGTCATCGTCACCGCGCAGCTCAGCGCGTACTATGCACATTACAACAAGAAACACCGGCCGATCGGCAAGCCGGATGCCCAGGTGACGCTGACCTTCAGCGCCGCGATGAGCACCGGGACCATCGACAACGCGGGCAACTACCAGGTGGCCTGGGAGTCGATCCAGAAGGTCAGGAGCCGGGTCAAGGTCGGCAACAGGTTCCGGACGGTCGTCACCCAGGTCCCGGTCTTCCACCCGGTACCGATCGCGTTCCAGCCCAACGGTTCGTCGGCCATCACCGTCGTGCTGGCGACGACGATGCCGATGAAGAAGTTCGCCAAGGGGGGTCAGGTCGTGGTGGTCTCCCCGGGCTCGATCCTGAGCGCCGCCGGCGTCGCGCTGGGCGGCTCGACGACCATCTCCATCTAGTGACGCGTCCATCTTGGATTGACGGGTTGGAGTCCCGCCTTCAGGCGGAGGAACCCGGCTCTAGCCGGTACTCCAGCCCGTCAATCGAGAATTGACGGTGGACTCGCCGAGGCCCTTGGCCTGCTCGCCGCCTCGTCGCCTGCTCGCCGCCTCGTCGCATCCCGGGGGGGACGCCTCGTGGCCGGGCGGCGCCGCCCGACCGGGCGGCCGCCCATCATCGATCCCGATCCCGCGGGGCGGCCGAAGGCGTCCGCCCCCGCCCCTTCGGCTCCGCGCCGGCGGGCCGCCGGCGCGGCCGGCTGCATGGGCGAATCGCCGCATCGTTGCCTGACGAATAGGGAAGTTATTTGTAGAATCGTGAAAATGATCAAAAACCGAAAACTGACGTATTAGCTCTTGACAACGCGAGTTGATTTGCCAATATTGCTTCGTCGCCCAGGGACGAAAGACTCGCTTGACCAGAGATCCCCCGCGACGGGGGCCGCAACGGACCGAGGATCGGCAGGATTCCGGTCGCGGCAGCAAGGCGAGTCGTGGAAGAGGGGCGGCATCGAACGGCCATCGGCGTCCCAGCCGTCGGCACCCGATCAACCGCGATAATCACTCGATTCCGGCCTCTCGATGATCGGGGCACACCCCGGTGCGGAGAGGCCTCGGGCCCCGGTCGCGGGACGCCGTCCCGCTTCGCCAGCCGGTCCGCCCAGGTCATGCCCTACCCTCGATGATCGATGGATGCTTGGCAACCGGGGAAGCCTCCCGGGACGGTGAGTCCCCGCGCGGCGGGCGCGGGACGTCCCGGCGTGGCCGCGCCACGAGGCCTTCCCCGCAACCAACCCTCTAAGGAGGTGTCCCAATGCTTTCACTACTGCGACGCCGCTCCTCCTCGACGAACACCCATACCATTCGACGGAAGACACGTATCCGGCCCGGGATCGAGGACCTGGAAGGCAAGCTCCTCATGACGGCCGTGCCCCTCAACTTCGGGGCGACGGTGACCTCGGCGCCGGTGGCCATCGGCGGCGAGCTGTTCTTCGTCGCCACCGACGCGACCCACGGCAAGCAGCTCTGGGAGTCCGACGGGACCAGCGCGGGCACCGTCCGCCTCACCGACGGCAACGACGTCCGCGGCGGCATCAACCCGGTGGACCTCACCGCCGTCGGCACCACCCTCTACTTCGCGGCCAACGACGGGCCCGCCTTCCTCGGCGGCCATCGCGCCCAGCTCTGGTCCGCCGTCCCCGGCAGTAGCGGCTACACCGCCGGTAGGGTCACCAACGTCTCGGGCGGCCTGTTCCCCAGCGACCTGGCCGCCGTCGGCAGCACCCTCTACTTCTCCGGCTTCAACTCGGCCGACGGCGAGCAGCTCTACAAGAGCAACGGGACGGCGAGCGGGACGACCATGGTGGACGACATCCCGGGGGCCAAGGGCTATCCCGGCTGCTATCCCACCGGCCTGACCGCCGCCGGCGGCCTGCTCTACTTCGCCGCCACCGACAGCAGCCACGGCCAGCAGCTCTGGGCGACCAACCCCTCCACCGGGGCGACGACCATGCTCACCTCGGCCAACGTGGCCTACGGCGGGATCTTCCCGCAGTCGCTGACGGCGGCGGGGAGCACGCTCTACTTCGCCGGGACCGACGCGACGAACAAGACGCAGCTCTGGGCCAGCGGCGGGACGGCGGCGACGACCGAGCGGCTCAGCGGCCAGAACGCGTCGGGGGCGGGCCTCAACCCGCAGTTCCTGACGGCGGTGGGGAGCACGCTCTTCTTCTCGGGCAACGACGGGTCGCACGGGGCGCAGCTCTGGTCGATGGTCGGGACGAGGTACGGGTCGGCGACGATGCTGAGCTCGGCGAACGCCTCCAAGGGCGGGGTGGCCCCGACGCACCTGACGGCGGTGGGCAGCAGGCTGTACTTCTCGGGCAATGATGGGGTGCACGGCTCGCAGTTGTGGTCGAGCGACGGGACGAGCGGCGGGACGGCGCAGGTGGCCGATATCAACGGGACGGCGGGCGGCCTGCCGTCGAACCTGACGAACGTGTCGGGGACGCTCTACTTCTCGGCGTACACGGCGAGCAGCGGGTACCAGGTGTGGAAGAGCGACGGGACGAGCGGCGGGACGGTGAAGGACACCAGCCTGGCCACGGGCGGTGGCAACGTCCCGACCGACATGACGGCGATGAGCGGCGCCCTCTACTTCACCGCCCCGGGCGCCAGTCTGTGGAAGTGGTCGTGACTCCCACGTTCGCCCGTGCGGTCGGGCGATCGATGAGGATTGCCCGGCCCTCTCTGGTATCAGCGCCGATTTTCGCGGAGGTGTAACTTGCCTAATCGGCACTCAACTGCCCGGGCGTCCCACGGTCGGTGGGCGTCGTATCGCCCTCGGTGACGGCGGGTTTGGGTCGGAAGCCGTCAGGGGCACTCCAGGTGCACGGCCCGCCCGCCCAGCCAGGGGACGGGGCCGGTCGGCTGGGTCAGCCCAGCCTCTTTCAACAGGGGGTTGTGGGCTCGTTTGCTCAGGGAGACGATGACCTCGCTCGCCGTGATCTCAATCAGCCCCGACGTATCGACGAACTTCCGGAACAATCGAGCCGGACCGGTACGGTCGAAGCCCTTCAGTCGCTCGGCCAACCGGCGGTAGAGCAGGTCCGCCAGCACCGTCAGCGTCAGATCGAAATCCACGTTCAACCTCACCTCGCTGCACAGGCAATCGAGGTGAAAGAACGTGATCTGTTCCCCGAGGTGGTTCTCTACGTGGTTCCGGCTCGCGTAGGTCCGGATCACGTCGCGGGCCGTCGGGGCTTGCGGATAGTCGTTGGTCAGGAAGAAGGTCGGGGATTCGTGCCCCAGCCCCGTCACGATCAGTCGCCGCGCGGTGCCCTGGTAGTCATCGAGCTCGACCCACTCCTCGACGTAGCGGACCTGGCGGCGCTCCCCCTTGGCCTGAGTGATCTGACAGTGCCGCCAACTCTCCGCGGGCAGGCGCCGCACCCGGGCCAACATCCCCGACCCACGGCGGCGGATGGTGATGAAACCCACCCGCCGCTCGGTCAGTCGGTTCAGGCTGGCATAGGTGGTCGCGCGCGAGTCGAACAGCAAGCGGGCCGGGTGGTGCCCCGTCTGTTCCTTCCAGTAATCGGCGAATTTCACGACCATGCCGTCGGCCTCGTCGCGCAGCAGGTTGGCGGTCGCGTAACAGAGCACCCGCCGGCCGGCGGCTTGGGCCACGAACGCCATCACCGAAGGGAGAGCCCGGTTCCGCATCGGCACCCAGTGGTCCTCGAGATCGGCCTGGTCACCACGGAAGGGGACGGAGTGGAAGTCGAGGTCGAAGCTCAACGGGGGCTCTCCCAGCGGGGTCTTGGCGATCACGGCGGCGATCAGTCGCTCGGTCATGGCCCGCTCGGTCTTGTAGGAATCGTCGGTGGCGTAGGTGGCCTTGGGTAACACGTTGAGGCCCGCGAACAGGCCGGCGCCTTCATCACAACACAGGTCGCTGATATGGCTGACGCGGCGCTTGCCGAGGAGCTTGGGAGCCAGCAAGGCGAGCAGGGCCTGGAGCGGCGGGATCTGCTCCGAGCCGGGCAGTCCGGCCTGGGTGACGGCTGCGGGCAGGTCGAGTTCGAGCACCGCGGGAAGGAACAGGAAGAGGCCCGCCACTTTGGTGGGGAATCGCCGTCCCTCTTCGAGGGCCAACGCCCGGGCGTCGGCGACCTCGGGCACGATGGAACCGTCGTTGGCGCCGTCCCCCGGTCGTCGCGAGGGCCGGCCTTGGCGGTTCGCGGTCAAGCCGGCGCGGCGCAGGACTCGGAAGACGTAGGATTCGCTGACATCGAACCCCTCGCGCTTCAGCGCGGCGTGGATGTCGGCCAGGGTGGCCCCTTGGCGACGGAGTTCGCACGCCCGCTGTGGGATGGCATCGCGTTTCGGGGAGGACTTGGGGCCGGGCGTGGCGACGGCAAAGAACGCGCGGATGTCGGGGGCGTGGGCGAAGTCGCGGACGATCGCACGAACGGAACCGACGTGGAGCTGAAACCGCCGGGCGATCTCGTCGGCGGTGACGGCTTCGTGGAAGTCAGCGCGACAGATCTCATACTGACGTTGGGCGGGGAGGTTGGGCTGCTGGAACAGGCGCGCGAGTTCCGGAGAGCGAGCCATGGCTGTTGAGTCCCGAATCGACAAGTGACTGGCCCCCGGGTGACGTCCTGGGAGCCTTTTGGTCCCAGAGTAGGGGAAGCCTGTCGTGCGGGAAACGGCCGAGAACAAGGGGTATCGGCGAGGTTGAGGTCAGAAGGACGGCGAGAGAAAACGCGAGGCGGCGGGGCGAGGACTTGCATACAGGGACTCACGCCAGTGACGGCAGAGGCCGGAAAACCAGCGGAAACACGGCTTGACCATCCCCAAAACCCGGGTGGAGGCAAGGCAAGTTACGCCTCCGCGAAAATCGGCGATCAGCGGTCCCGCGGTTCAGTCGCCCACGGTTGTCAGCGACAGCCGCGGGCGGCTGTCGTCCGTTTGCAGATTTTTGCGACGACTTCATGGACCGGCCGGAGCCGCGAGGCCGGGCTCGTGGACCCATGCCTACAGTCTCGGCATCATCGCCAGTCATGGCGGAGTCGAAGAGCCCGTTCGCCTTTACTGGCTGTTCTATGTGGATGTATGCGAGTGATGATGTTCATCACGAGGTTGCTGGATGCAGCCGATGTGGTCGCACCGACGAGGAGTGTCGATATTTCGGAACATGATGGCTGGCCGGGAAGGAAGAGTTTCCCATGTCCTAGAGTCGAATAGACCGGGCGATGGACAGCTCGCCTGGACTCCCGCCTGGGTAGCCGAGGCCGGCGGTCGTCGAAACGTGCGTTCGGCCATCATTTGTGCCTGTTCGCATGCAGCAACGGTCAACGAAGTGCGATAATAGCCGCCCCGCTGAATCGCACCGCGGTCTCGCCGGTGGCCTCCATCCTGTTGTTCGAGACGCGTCTCGACCGGGCCTGGTATGAAGGGGCTGGCAAATCGTGCCCCGCCGCCTCCCCCGGGCCCGCTGACAGCCGCTTGTTCCGTACATTCCGATTCATCGCAAGGAGGCCTTCCCGCCGTGAACCCCGCTCGCGAGAAGTCGCGCAGGAATCGATCGAGGGCACCCGTTCGCCCCCATCTCCTGCGACTCTCCGATCCCTCCGCTCGTCCAGCCCGCCGGGCTCTCCACATGAGGCGTGATTCGATGATTTGTTGCAGGGCTGTTTGCCCGCCAGGAGGTGGTCAGTGGTGCCATGAATTCGTGAATGAGATGCTCGCAGACATGACTCATTCGCAGAGATCATCAGGGGATCAATTAAGGTTTCATAGGCATGCTCATTGTGGAGCATTCTCGGTAAAAAAAGTTTGACATAGCCGGCGCCAGGCGGACATACTCTGGTGCCGATTCGAGGCCCGCTTCGAGATGACCGCGTATCCGGGGTGCTGAGTTCCCGGGGGACTTTAAGCGAGCCTGCCAACCTTCGCAACGGGGTGGCAACGGGCGGTTCCCGGCCCGTACACGCTGATCCCTCTTCGGCATGCCTAATCAACATCGAGTGTCGCAATTTCTCGCGTGATGGCGATGAACCCTCATCGGCCCGGGGGATCGTGCCGCTTGGGTCGGGTCGTGAGGTTTCCGGCCGATCACCGGATGTGGGAGAAACCCTACCCTGGGGGCGAGCCCGGCTCGAAGACCTGAATGGTGGACCGGGCGCGATGGGAAGGCCATGGGCGTGTGACTATCCCGCAATGTCGAGGTCGTCGGATTGACTCGACACCGCTGAATCCTGATTCCAAGGGGAGGGATGTCGCTGATGCAGGCGGACGCCCGGATGGAGGCGGGCAGCCCTGGGAGCGACTTCCGAGCCGATTACCACGAGAGGTGATCATCCATGTTTTCGCAACTTAGGCGGCGATACCCAATCTCCCGGGCAACGAGGCGGAGCATTCGACGGCCACCCCAGATCGAGGGCCTCGAGTGCCGGTCCCTGCTGTCGGGGTTGACGGCGATCAATTTCGGGGCGACGGTGGTCTCGCAGCCGGTGGCCATCGGCGGCGAGCTGTTCTTCGTCGCCACCGACGCGACCCACGGCAAGCAGCTCTGGGAGTCCGACGGGACCAGCGCGGGCACCGTCCGCCTCACCGACGGCAACGACGTCCGCGGCGGCATCAACCCGGTGGACCTCACCGCCGTCGGCACCACCCTCTACTTCGCGGCCAACGACGGGCCCGCCTTCCTCGGCGGCCATAGCGCCCAGCTCTGGTCCGCCGTCCCCGGCGGTAGCGGCTACACCGCCGGCATGGTCACCGAGGTCTCCGGCGGCCTGTTCCCCTGCAACCTGGCCGCCGTCGGCAGCACCCTCTACTTCTCCGGCTTCAACTCGGCCGACGGCGAGCAGCTCTACAAGAGCAACGGGACGGCGAGCGGGACGACCATGGTGGACGACATCCCGGGGGCCAAGGGCTATCCCGGCTGCTATCCCACCGGCCTGACCGCCGCCGGCGGCCTGCTCTACTTCGCCGCCACCGACAGCAGCCACGGCCAGCAGCTCTGGGCGACCAACCCCTCCACCGGGGCGACGACCATGCTCACCTCGGCCAACGTGGCCTACGGCGGGATCTTCCCGCAGTCGCTGACGGCGGCGGGGAGCACGCTCTACTTCGCCGGGACCGACGCGACGAACAAGACGCAGCTCTGGGCCAGCGGCGGGACGGCGGCGACGACCGAGCGGCTCAGCGGCCAGAACGCGTCGGGGGCGGGCCTCAACCCGCAGTTCCTGACGGCGGTGGGGAGCACGCTCTTCTTCTCGGGCACCGACGGGTCGCACGGGTCGCAGCTCTGGTCGATGGTCGGGACGACGTACGGGTCGGCGACGATGCTGAGCTCGGCGAACGCCTCCGAGGGCGGGGTGGCCCCGACGCACCTGACGGCGATGGGCGGCACGCTCTTCTTCTCGGGCAATGATGGGGTGCACGGCTCGCAGTTGTGGTCGAGCGACGGGACGAGCGGCGGGACGGCGCAGGTGGCCGATATCAACGGGACGGCGGGCGGCCTGCCGTCGAACCTGACGAACGTGTCGGGGACGCTCTACTTCTCGGCGTACACGGCGAGCAGCGGGTACCAGGTGTGGAAGAGCGACGGGACGAGCGGCGGGACGGTGCAGGACACCAGCCTGGCCACGGGCGGTGGCAACGTCCCGACCGACATGGCGGGGATGAGCGGCGATCTCTACTTCCTCGCCCCCGGCGCCACGATCTGGGAGTGGCAGCCGACGACGGCCGTGACGCCGACGATCACCTGGGCGAACCCGGCGAGCATCGTCTACGGCACGCCGCTGTCCTCGACCCAGCTCGACGCCACGGCCAGCGTGAATGGCACGACCCTACCCGGCAGCTATGCTTACTCGCCGGCGGCGGGCACGATCCTGGCGCGGGGACTCAGACGCTGTCGGTCACGTTCACGCCCAACGACACGACGGACTACACGACCGCGACCGGCAGCGCGGCGATCGTGGTGAGCCAGGCGACGCCGACGATCACCTGGGCGAACCCGGCGAGCATCGTCTACGGCACGCCGCTGTCCTCGACCCAGCTCGACGCCACGGCCAGCGTGAATGGCACGACCCTACCCGGCAGCTATGCTTACTCGCCGGCGGCGGGCACGATCCTCGGCGCGGGGACTCAGACGCTGTCGGTCACGTTCACGCCCAACGACACGACGGACTACACGACCGCGACCGGCAGCGCGGCGATCGTGGTGAGCCAGGCGACGCCGACGATCACCTGGGCGAACCCGGCGAGCATCGTCTACGGCACGCCGCTGTCCTCGACCCAGCTCGACGCCACCGCCAACACCGCCGGGACCTTCACCTATTCGCCGGCCGCCGGTACGATCCTCAACGTCGGCAATAACCAGGCGCTGTCGGTGACCTTCGCCCCCACCGACACGACCGACTACACGAGCGCCTCCGACACCGTGTCCATCAATGTCGTGCCGGCCTCGAGTGCCGGCGCCAACTTCCTGAAGCAGGACACGACGACCCAGGGGACGTGGATCGGCACCTACGGCGCGCAGGGCGATGACGTCATCAACAACTCGGCCAGCCTGCCCAGCTACGCGACCGTCACGCCGTCGGGCCAGAAGTCCTACACCTGGGCCTCCGGCACCACCGACGTCCGCGCCTTGCAGGTGGCCGGCGGCGGCAGCCGGGTCGCGGCCTGCTGGTTCGCGAGTAGCAGCTTCACGGTGGACGTCAACCTGACCGATGGGCAGCAGCACAGCCTGGAGCTGTACTTCCTCGACTGGGACACGAGCAGCCGGGCCGAGCAGGTGCAGATCAGCGACGCGGCCAGCGGCGCGGTGCTGAGCACCCAGTCGGTCTCGTCGTTCAACGCGGGGGTGTACCTGGACTATGCGGTCAGCGGGAACATCCTGATCACGATCACGAAGACGGGCGGGGCCAACGCCGTGCTCAGCGGCCTGTTCCTCGACCCGCCGGCTACGCCCCCGAGTGCCGGCGCCACGTTCCTGAAGCAGGACACGACGACCCAGGGGACGTGGATCGGCACCTACGGCGCCCAGGGCGACGACGTCATCAACAACTCGGCCAGCCTGCCCAGCTACGCCACTGTCACGCCCTCCGGCCAGGCGGACTACACCTGGGCCGCCAGCACCACCGACGTCCGCGCCCTGCAGACGGCCGGCGGCGGCAGCCGGATCGCCGCCTGCTGGTACGCGGCCGGCAGCTTCACGGTGGATGTCAACCTCACCGACGGGCAGGCGCATAGCCTGGAGCTGTACTTCCTCGACTGGGGCAGCACCAGCCGGGCCGAGACGGTGCAGATCAGCGACGCGGCCAGCGGCGCGGTGCTGAGCACCCAGTCGGTCTCGTCGTTCAACGCGGGGGTGTACCTGGACTATGCGGTCAGCGGGAACATCTTGATCACGATCACGAGGACGGGCGGGGCCAACGCCGTGCTCAGCGGCCTGTTCCTCGACTCGTGAGCCACCGGAACGTCATCGACGGCGGCGACCGCGATGATCCGCCCGATGGCGCGACGTCAGGCCAGGGGACCGGCGGGCTCTCCAGCCCATCGTCGAGGCTCGGGACGAGCGTCGTCACGGCCATGGGGGCCATCCCCGATGTCGATGGGGCGCCGGACGTCACGGCGTCCCCGTCGAAGAACTGGCTCTGAGTGGCTCGGTCACCGCTTCGAGCTTTCCATCGCAAGGGAGCATCCCCCGTCCTCGATTGAAGGACGGCCGGGGATGCCCCCTTCTTCATCGTCAACCGCTCTCCGCCGCGTTCCCCGACCCGTCCTGGTCGGCCGGAGGCCCCCCGGAGCCACCGTCCTCGTCGCCCGGAGGGCGCAAGAAAACAGCACGAGGGGGGTCATGAGCGACCCTCCTCGTGCTGCTCGCCACTCACTGCTCAGGAAAGAGAATCCGGCTCGGGCCGCTGCAGAGGAGGATGTTGGTTGGGATGCCGGTCCGACCCTCAGGCCGAGGGGCGGGCCGGCAGGTCATCCTCATCCGGCAGTCGGGCGCGGGATGGGACCGGGAGAGGCGGGACGACTTCAGGCCGCCGCGCGGCGGCGGCGGAGCAGGCCCAGCACCACCAGGGGCAGGGGCATTCCGGTCAACATCAACACCAGGCTCGCCGGCTCGGGGACCGCTGTCGTCGAAACCGTCTGGACGAATCCGATCGCACCGGGTAGGGTCGGGTTTCTGGACTGGGAAGTCCCGGCCAAGACCGTCAGGGTATCCAAACTGAAGGGCGTCACGTAGGCCGGGAGCGGGCTCGATACGGTCACTTCGCCGGTCAACGTCAGCACCCCGTACGGCGTGCTCGTCGTCATGCCGGTGGCATCAATGAACGTCCCGCTGGTGCCAAAGTGCCCGCTAGAGAGCCCGTCCATGGTCGTTTGGCCCACATCCTGGAGAGACGGTCCGTTCGCCGGTAACGTGTAGCCGCCCTCGGTCAAGTCGATCGTGATTTTCGTGCCCTCGCCGCTGCCACCCGCGATCACCGACATGCCGCCGGTGGTCTGAAGGAACGCGCCCACCCCCACCTGGGTCAACCCGGGGTTGTTGCTGTTGCCGCCCAGGTTGCTGAACGAATAGGCGCTGAAGCCGGCGCCGGCCAGGTCGCTGTTCAAGATACCGACGTTGGCCGTCACCGAAGTCTGGCCGCCCGTTATGGTGTAGATCGGCGCGACCGTGGTGTCCGTGCCGGCGTACACCGACAAGGTGATCGTCTCGGCTTGGGCCTCGCCCGCCATGAGGCCGCCCAGGGCGACGAGCCCCAGACTGAAGAATAGCCCGCGAAGTTTGCTCATGCTGCCCAACTCCTTCTTTTCCATGGAATCCCGAAGGTTCCGAAACCCTGGACTGATCGCGATTGGCTGTCTCGCACTCCCATTCCGACGTGGGGCCGCCGGCCCGAGAGAGCAAGTTGCCGGCCCGAGTTTCAAGGTTTAATCGATCAGTCGATCGAATGCCATCTCGTTTTTCCACAAAAGCAAACTGTGTTCACCAAAAACAACATGCGTGCGACTGGTGACAACGCAGGATCATGGAATGGCTCCGAGCCGTTGCGGCCGATCACCCTGTCGTGAATAGATTTACGGCATTCATTCCATCATCCTGGGTCACGACCCGGGCGACTGCTCGCGCGAAATAAAATTCACTATCACTTGCGATGCCAAGCATGGAGGGAGAGAATCGGGAATGGTGGTTCTCCGCGTATGCGCATGAAGACTCGTCCGGGCCTTCATTTCAATCGCCCCCGCCGCTTTGGCGCTGCACATCCGCCGCAACCTGCCGAAAGCGGGCGCATTCGAGACGCGCGATAAGGCATCACTCGACCCGAGACCGATCGAGATTACTCGATTCCATCCCTGAATTCAACGTCCCGCTGGTCATTCTTCCCCAACTGCCAGACGACTGACGGTGCCACGGCCGGGCTTGTGCGGCGGAAAAGGGCCCGACACTCCCGCGGGCCGAGCAGCCATCTGCGCATCGTTGCGAGGCCGGTAGCGCAAAGGCGATCCAGTTTCGCTTATTCTGAACGATTTAAGCGACCGCTCGTGTCTGCTAAGGCTCGACACCGCCGCACTCGATCGACAGGCCGGCGTCGGTCGCCGGAAGGCTTGAAACCGCGGCCGGACGTGACGTCTAATGGGCGCCAAAGCCATCGGCCGGCATCCGGGCGGCCCCCGTGACTTCCCGGTCGGATCTTCCCTCGATTCATTGGTTTAGCGCGAGGACTGAGGGTGAGCCAGGCCGCGAGAAGACGCCGGAGCGACCGGACGGGGGCCAAAAAGGCCGTCGAGCCGGGCGGGGAGCAGGCCGTCGCTTCGTCCCCGTCGGCGGCGCCTGCCCGAGATCGCCGCACCTGGCTGGTCGCGGTCCCGCTCATCCTGCTCGTGGTCGCCGCCTTTTTCCCCGCCCTCGATAACGGCTTTGTCAACTGGGACGACGACCTCAACTTCATCAGGAACCCCGATTACCGCGGGCTGGGCTGGGCGCAGGTGAAGTGGGCCTGCACCACCTTCCTGGCCGGCGTCTACCAGCCGCTGGCCTGGCTGCTCTTCGAGGTGCAATATGTCCTCTTCCGGTTGGATGCCCGCGGCTACCACCTGGCCAGCCTGCTGCTACACGCCGCCGACGCGGTCGTGCTGTATGCCTTGACGATGGAGCTACTCGTCCGCTGCCGGCCCGAGGTCTTCCTCGGCAGGCCGTGGTCGCGGGCGGTCGGTGCGGGGCTGGCGACGGCGCTGTTCGCCGTGCACCCGCTACGGGTCGAGGCGGTGGCCTGGGCCTCGTGCCAGCCGTACCTGCCCTGCGTCCTGCTCGCCTTGCTGGCGGTCCTGGCCTACCTCCGCGCCGTCGGCGACGGGCCTCGGCCGCGGTGGGGCTGGCTCGCCGGCTCACTCGCGCTGTTCGTGGCGGCGCTGCTGGCCAAGGCGCCCGCGGTCGCCCTGCCGGCGGCCTTGCTGATCCTGGACGTCTACCCGCTGCGGCGGCTGGGCGGCGGCCCGGGGCGGTGGTTCGGGCCGAGGGCGCGGCAGGTCTGGCTGGAGAAGCTGCCGTTCGTCGCCATGAGCCTGGTCTTCATGGAGCTGGCGGTCGCGGCCAAGGAGTCGAGTCGCACGATCATGCCGCTGGAGCAAGGTGGCATCGCCGGGCGGATCGCGCAGGCGTGCTACGGGACGTGGTTCTATCTCATCAAGACGGTCATCCCGCGGGACATCACGGCCTTCTACCCGCTGCCGCAGCGCATCGACTGGTTCGCGCCGACGTTCCTGGTGGCCATCGTGGCGACCGTGGGCGTGAGCGTCGGGCTGTTGCTGGCGCGGCGGCGGTGGCCCGGGCTGCTGGCGGCCTGGCTGACCTACCTGGTGCTGCTGGCGCCGAACTCGGGATTGGTGCGGATCGGCAGCCAGATCGCGGCGGATCGGTACAGCTACCTCTCCATGATGGGGCTGGTAGTCGCCGCCGCCGCCGGGCTCGGGCTCATCGCGGCGTCCGCCCGGCCGGCGCGGGCCGTCGTGATCCTCACCGCCGCCGGGGCGGCGGTCCTGGGCCTGGTCCCCCTGACGCGGGACCTGTGCCGGATCTGGAGCAGCACGGCGGCCCTGTGGGCACATGTTCTCGACCACGCGGGCGAGAGCTACACGGCGCACATCAACCTGGGGGTAGGCCTGACCCAGCGCGGGGAAACCGAGGCGGCGAAGCGCCATTACGCCGAGGCGCTGCGGCTGAATCCCGGGGATGCCAAGGCGCACCTCAATCTGGGCATGATCTCATCGAAGCAGGGGGACATCGCGGCCGCGGAGAGTCACTACGCCGAGGCGATCCGGCTGGCTCCCGAATCGATCGAGTCGATCGACGCGCACGTCAACCTGGGGCAGATCCTGGCCCAGCGCGGCGACGTCGCGGGGGCGCTGGGCCATTACGCCGAGGCGCTGCGGCTGGACCCCGATTATCCCGGGGCGAATAACAACCTCGCGATGGTCCTGGCGGCCTGCCCCGATCCGAAGTACCGGGACGGCGCGCGCCGTCGCGCTCGCGACCCGCGCCTGCGAGCGGAGCGCGTGGGGGGAGCCGGGGATCCTCGACACGCTCGCCGCGGCCTATGCCGAGGCCGGCGACTTCGCCGCGGCGGTCCGATGGCAGACCCGGGCCCTTGAATTGGTCGGCGACGAGGCGAGGAAGGCCCGCTATCGGTCCCGGCTGGAGCTCTACCAGGCCGGGAAGCCGTATCGCGAGGCGGCCCCGCAGCGCCCCCGACCGGGGCGGGCCGTTCGAGCGCCTGATGCTGGGGTTGGTTCCGCTCGGGAGAAGGGGCCCCTCCTGCCAAGGGATGCGGTGGTCTCCATGTCGGAGGCGGCACTGTCCGCAGATCCTCAACGGATCGGACCCCGGCGGGGCGAGCGCCCGGACCGGCGGTCCAACCGCCTCGGTCACCACTTGTCGATCGCGCCGGAGGGCACGGGCACGTGCACCTCGTAGTGGCCCGGCGGGGGCGATTCGGGGCCCAGGGCGCGGGCGACGGCGAGGACCTCGTCGAAGAGGGCCGGGCTGGTGAGGTTGATCAGCCGCTTGTACAGCGGGCGGGGCATCCGGGTGAAGTGGAAGTACCACTTGAGGATCTTGCGGAACTGCAGGCAGCCGAACCGCTCGCCGCGGCGGGCGACCAGCCCGTGGAAGTGCCGGCCCATCAGGTCCAGCCGCTCGTCGTAGGACGGGTCCGCGCCGGGCTCGCCGGTGCGGGCCCAGGTATCGAGCTGGCGGAAGAAGAACGGATTGGCCAGCGCGCCGCGGCCGATCGAGATGGCCGCGCAGCCGGTCTCGGCGAACGTCCGCGCGGCGTCGGCGATCGTGCGGATATCCCCGTTGGCGACCACCGGAATGGATTCGACCGCCTCGACCACCGCGCGGATGCCGTCGCGGTTGACCGAGCCCTTGAAGCCCTGTTCCCGCGTGCGGCCGTGGACGATCACGCCGGCCACCCCGACCCGCTCGAACGCCCGGGCCAGCTCGGGCGCCGTCAGCGACTCGTCGTCCCAGCCCAGGCGCATCTTCACCGTCACCGGGATCTCCACCGCCGCGACGACCGCCCCCACGAGGTCGACCGCCCGGTCCATCTGGCACATCAAGGCCGAGCCGCCCCCGACCTTGACGACCTTGCGCACCGGGCAGCCCATGTTGATGTCCACGGCCGGCACGCCGTGGGCCTCCACCCACCGCGCGGCCTGCTCCATCTCGGCGGCCACCGCGCCGTAGATCTGGATCGACAGCGGACGATCCTCGGCGCAGGTCTCGGCCAGCTCGAAGGCGCGCCGGCGCCCCTCGATCAGCGACCGGGCATTGACCAGGTCGGTCGTCGCCAGCCCCAGCCCGCCGCAGCCTCGCACCGCCAGGCGGAACGCCAGGCTCGTGTAGCCGGCCAAAGGGGCCAGGAAGAACCGCGACGGCAATGGCAACTGGCCCAGGAACAGCGGCTGGCGCACAATAGCGGGGACAGCCGGGATCGGGCGCTCAAGATGCTCTCGCAAGACGATCGACCTCACTCGGAACGATGCGAAAAGAGAGTTTCACGCAGAGACGCAAAGGATCGCAGAGACGCAGAGAAGACCATACCAATCCGATCGAAGGATCGACGGGTTCTGTCGGCCATCCGACACCGGCGACTCGATGACCCCTCTTCTTTGCGTCTCTGCGGTCCTTTGCGTCTCTGCGTGAAACTCTTCATCTCGTACACACGGAAAGATGCGAAGACATCCCCATTCTAGCCCCGACCCGGCCGGAGCAGGAGCCCAGAACGATCCCGGCGTCGAGGAGGAATACCGCCTCCTGACGACCGACGAGGGCCGGCGGCTGCTCGAGGAGGCCGAGGCGCTGCGGTCGATCGGCCCGGCCGAGCTGGACCGGCTGCGGAAGCTCGCCCCGGCCGGCCTGGTGTCGGCCGCGGTCCGGCTGACGCTGGCGCGGCGGAAGGCCGCGGAGAAGTTCGAGCGCGGCGATCGGATGTGGGTCGAGCCGGTCGGCGTCGAGCAGGCGACGGCCGAACCGGTGGCGCGGCACAAGGCCGGGCGGTTCGCCTCCTGTCCGGTCGTGGTGGATCTCTGCGCCGGGATCGGCGGCGACGCGCTGGCGATGGCGCGGTCATCGCACGTCGTGGCCGTCGATCGGGACGCGGGGATGTGCCGCCGGCTGCGATGGAACGCCGAGGTCTACGAGGTGGCCGGCAACGTCCTGGCGGTGCGGGCCCGGTCCGAGTCGTTCCCGATCCCGGCGGGCGCCCGGGTCCATCTCGACCCGGATCGGCGGGCCCATGATCGCGGCGAACGCCGGGCGCGGGCGCTCGAGGATTACGCGCCAGGCCCGGAGTTCTGGGCATCGATCATCGATCGGGTCCCCGGCGGGGCGATCAAACTCTCGCCGGCCGCCGACTTCGCGCGGCTTTTCCCGCCCGGCTCTGGCTGTGAGGTCGAATTGATCAGCCTCCGCGGTGAGTGCAAGGAGGCGACCGTCTGGTCCGGCGAGCTGGCCACCTGCCGGCGGCGGGCGACCCGGCTGCCCCAGTCCGAGACCTGGACCGACCGGGACGGGGTGGATACCGAGCCGGCCGAGGTCTCGCCGCTGGCGGAGTGGATCTTCGACCCGGACCCGTCCTTGATCCGCGCCGGGCTGCTCGACGGCTTCGCCCGGGCGCGGGGGCTCTCCCGCGTCGCCGAGGGGATCGATTACCTCACCGGTCCCGAGCGGGTCGAGACGCCGTTCCTGGGCGCCTTCGCCGTGCGCGAGGTCTCGTCGCTCGACCTGAAACACCTGCGTCGGATGATCGAGCGGCACGACGTCGGCACCCTGGAGATCAAGGTGCGGGGCGTCAACATCACGCCCGAATCGCTCCGCGCCCGGCTGAATCCCCGGGGCTCGGAGTCGGCGACGCTGCTGATCGTCGGCGGCCCCGGCGCCGCCCGGGCCGTGCTGGCCCGGCGGGTCACGTGAGGTGGCCCCCGCGATGTCGGCCCGGCTCGCCGGCCGATCGGGCCAGTGATACAATCTTCGTAGGTCAGGCTTTCCAGCCTGACATTCCGCCCGAGTCGGGCTGGAGAGCCTGACCCACTTAACGACGGGGCGCAGACCATGAGCACGGCCGTCGCGACCGAGACCCGCCGCCACACGCCGGAAGACCTGCTGACCATGCCCGACGGCAAGAGCTATGAGCTGGTCAACGGCCGATTGGTGGAGCGAAAGATGGGAGCCGAATCCAGTGAAGTCGGGGGGAACCTCCATGCCCGTCTCCACGTGTTCTGCCAGGACCACGACCTGGGAAAGGTCTGGCCGGCCGACAACGGCTTCCAGTGCTTCCCCAACGCCCCCGGCCTGGTCCGCCGACCCGACGTCTCGTTCGTCAAGAAGGGTCGATTGCCAGGGGACGTCTCGCCGGATGGCTGGGTCAAGATCCGGCCCGACCTGGCCGTCGAGGTCGTCTCGCCCGGCGACACGATCGAAGAGTTCGAGGAGAAGCTGGAGGACTACCGGAGGGCCGGCATCCGCCTGGTCTGGGTCATCTATCCCAAGCGGCGTAAGGCGAGGGTCATCCACCTCGACGGCCCGGACATCGTGTTGAGCGAGGACGAAGAGCTCTCCGGCGAGGACGTCGTCCCCGGCTTCCGATGCCCCCTGCGCGAGATCCTGCCGCGGCGCGCGCCGGCCGAGGAGCCGCCCGCCGCCCCCGCCGGCCCGGCCGGCGAGCTGCCCGATGACGTTTTTGCCCCCGCGCGTCGAGTCGCGCCCCGCGAGACGAACGCAAGGATTTCGACAGGGCGAGGCTGGCGCGGTGAAAAGTCGGGCTTGACGGGGCTGGGAGCTCGTCCTGGTCTTGTTGCGCTCCTTCGTCCCCCCCTTACGAAGGGGGGTTCGGGGGGTCGGATCGGTCCGGTCGCCCGCGATCCGTGGGCCAGTGGCACCGGGACCCCCCCTGACCCCCCCTTCGTTAAGGGGGGGACGAAAAGGCTGGGGCGGGCGCAACAAGAGACCAGTCGGCCTGGCCCTCGAAAACGTTCGTCAAGCCCATCTTTTCACCGCGCCAGGGCGAGGCGCCGTCCGAGCCCTTCCCACGTGTCCCTCCCAAGCGGAGATTGGCCCATGTCCGAGCGAAATCTGTTTGGAATCTTCCTTGTATCCATTATCTTGATGGCGTCGTCGCGTGTCGCATCGGCCCAGGAAGACCGCCTCCAGAAGATCGAGCAGCGCCTGGACGCCCTCGAGCAGAAAGGCGCCGCCGACCGCGCCTCGCGGGACCGATTCGAGGTCCTCGCCATGTTGGCCCTCCAGATCCTGGGGATCGGCCTGTTCTGCGGGCTGTGGGCCCGGAGTAGCGGCCGCGACTTCTGGCTGTGGCTCGTCGGCGGCCTGGTCTTCAACCTCCTCGCTTTGCTCGTCCTCTACGACGCGATCGAGAAGGACAAGAAGGCGAAACGGCTCGCGGCCGAGAAGGCGTCCAGGGAACCGCTGGATCTGTAGCCACCGGGCGGTGCCGGCCCGACCATGTGGCGATTCACCTCGAGACCAGATCGCCGGCCGGAGTCGGCTGTTACGAGAGGAGGGACGGCATGGACCTCCAGGAAATCGCGACGAACCGGTTCTACCGAGAGGACAAGGTGCGGCCCTCGGCGCGGCGAGTCGCCGCCCGCGCCATGGTCCTCTCGACCATTGTCTGCCGCAGTTACCTCGAGATCGAGAACCGCCAGGGCAACCACAAGAACGCACGGGGCTCGACCGGGCTGCTCCTCTGGCTGGGGCAATGCGGCCTGATGCCCGAGTTGGAGCCGGACGAGCGCCGGTTCCTCTCGACACCCGTCGGCGAAGCCAGCGATCGGGCCATGACGGACGCCGGCTGGCGGACCGAGGGCCTGGGCGTCCTGGCCTGGGCGCTCGGCCGCTTCGAGCTCCCGCCGTACGATGAAATGACGAACCCTGACGTGGCGCAACCCGCCGTCGGTTTCCTCCGGCCCATCCAGGAGCTGAATCTGCTCGAGTCGGGTCGACTCCGATCGAACCGTGAGATCGGCCGGCTTTCCACCCAGGTGACGATCGTGAGCTGGCGGATGCGCCAGTTCGGGGCCCCCCGGGATTCCGCGCTGTTTCATCAGGCGACGCAGGACCTGGGGAGGGGCCGGAGCGGCGTGGGGGAGCCGATGGACTTCGTGGCGTTCCTGCGGTCCCATCCCCGTTTCAAGGAGAGCTGGCTGGAGGGCCTGCGGATCATCGACGGGGACCTGGCCATCGGCGGCGCCAGCATCGCCGAAGCCTCGCCCGACGAGGTGCAGAAATGCAGGAGCATCGCCGTCGAGAGGCAAGTCGCCGCCTACTGGCTCGAAGGGGATTACGAGGTCTACTCCGATGTGGAGACGCCGACGCTGCTCTCGGCCTGCGTGGAATACGAGGACGTCCCGGAGGCGGTTGTCGTCGGGATCGGGGGCCCGAACGACGGAGGCCCTTTCCCTCCGGCCGAGGGGGACTTACTTCGTCTGAGCCTTGGCGCGCCGATCTCAAAACCCGACCCGGGGCCGCGCCCGCCGGCGACGCCCAGGGGACCGCTGGCCTTGATCCTCTCGGCGATCGCAGGGGTGCTCTGGTCGGGGACCGCCCGCCGGCCCCGGCGAGAGGCCGAGGTCCAGGCCGCGATCGACCGCGCCTTCCGACGGCAGGAGCAGGGGCGGATCGATGGGGCGATCGCCGGATTCCGCGAGGCGGTCCGGCTCGATCCCGATAGCGCGGAGGCCCGCCTGTGCCTCGGCATCGCCCTGGTGAAGCGCGACCCGGCCGGGGCGACTGCCGAACTCCGCGCGGCGATCCGCCTCCGGCCCGATTCCGGCATGGCCCACCTCCACCTCGGCCATGCCCTGATCAATCAGGGCAAGGCGGACGAGGCGATCCCCGAATACCGCGAGGCGATCCGGCTCGATCCCGAGAACCCCTGGCCGCGAGCGGCCCTGGCTTTCGAGACCCTGATGGCGAGCGGCCCCGGTCGCGATCATGATGAGGCGCTGCGCCATGCCCGCAGGGCCTGCGAGCTGGATCCGACCTGCGGGAACTTCGCCAGCATCCTGGCCTGGGCCGAGTACCGGACGGGCCACTGGGCCGAGGCCATCGCCGCCGCCGAGCGGACGATGCCGATGCAAGACGGTTTCATGCAGGTCCATGTCTGGTTCATCCTGGCCATGTCGCACTGGCAGCGGGGCGAGAGGGACGAGGCCACCGGCTGGTTCGACCTGGCGATCGCGCAGGCGGAGAAACAGCGCTCGGGCGACGCGAGCGTCCGCCGACTGTGGGCCGAGGCCGCGGTGCTGCTGGACCGGCCCGGCCCGGATGCCGACGCGGCCGGCTCCGGCTGACCCATGGCCCCCGCGGCCGACGCACCTCGCGCGAGGTCTCGCCGCGTCCGCATCATGAGATGTGGGTCGGAGCGGTGACCGTCCGGGACCAGTCGAACTCGGCATCGGGAATCCACGTGACGGAGGCGTTGCCATGCCCGACGAACACGATACCGCTTGTCCGGGCTGCGGCGCCCTGGTCCTGGACGGCGACCCGGCCGGCCTCTGCCCGCGCTGCCGCGGCGAAGACGGGGTCTCACCGGCCGACCGGGGACGACCCGAGCCGTCGCGGCGCGAGGGAACGCTGGCTTCGTTGGTCTCGGCCTTGGTCGGCCTGTTCACCGGGGCGACCCGGTCGAGGAATGTCGGCCAGGACCGCCGCCGGGCCGCCTCGGCCCTCATCGACCATGGCCTCGACCTGGCCGGGCGAGGACGGATCGATGAGGCGATCGCCGCGTGGCGCGAGGCCATCCGGGTCCGGCCACAAGATGCGTTGGCCCGCTACTGCATCGGCGTCATCCTGAGCGACCAGGGGAAGCTGGATGAGGCGATCGCCGAATTCCGCGAGGCGACGCGGATCAAGCCCGATTATGTTGACGCTCATTACAACCTCGGCGTGATCCTCAAGGACCAGGGGAAGCTCGACGAGGCCATCGCGGCCTATCGCCATGCGATCCGGATCAAACCCGACTTCTACGAGGCACTCGATAACCTCGCCTTCGCGCTGTACTTGCACGGCAGGCGCCAGGAGGCGACCGATGTGTTTCGCGAGGTCGTCCGCCTCCGGCCCGACGATCCGCAGGCCCATTACAACCTCGGATTCGCCCAGAAAGACCAGGGGGAACTCGACCCGGCGATCGCGGCCCTTCGCGAGGCGGTACGCCTCCGGCCCGACTTCGCCGATGCGCGCTCGAGCCTCGCCGTCGCCCTGGCCGGCCGGGGGAGGACGGCGGAATCGGCCGCGGAACTCCGGGAGGTGATCCGGGCCCGGCCCGACGACCCGACGGTCCACTACAACCTCGGCTGCGCCCTGAGCGACCTGCGGAGGCTCGATGAGGTGATCGCGGCCTACCGTGAAGCGATCCGGCTCCGGCCCGATGATGCCACCTCCCGGAACAACCTGGCTTTCGCCCTGACCGTCCTCCCGGACCGCCCGCGGCGCGAATACGAGGAGGCGGTCGAGCACGCCCGCAGGGCCGTCGAGCTGGACCCGATGGCCGGGCGGTCCTACAACACGCTCGCGCTGGCCGAGCTCCGCGCGGGGAACCCGAGCGAGTCGATCGCCGCCGGCGATCGGTCCATGGCGCTCCAGGATGGCGGGGACGCCTCCAACCGGTTCCTCCTGGCCCTCGCGCACTGGCAGGAGGGCGACAAGGTCAAAGCCGGCTCGTGGTTCGACCGGGCGGTCGCGTGGATGAAGCAGCACAACGCGAAGGACCTGGGTCTGCACCAGCTCTGGACCGAGGCCGCGGAACGGCTGGGCCAGGCGGGGCCGGACGCCAATCCGGCGGGCTCCGTGGCGGCAAAGCCGCATTGAGCCCTTCCAGAAGACTCTCGTGAAAGGTTTCGCCGCGTCTTGCGTATCAACAGGCCGGACCGGACCAAGAACCCGGAGGAGATTCACCGATGGTCGACTCGGCTCTCTGCGTCAAGTGTGGTTCGCCTCGACCCGCTCGGGCGCCCGACGGACTTTGCCCCCGCTGCCGGGGCGAGGAGGGCCGGGGAAAACCCCGCCCCCGGACGCGCGTCCTGAGACTGCTCGCGATCGTCGCCCTGGTGGTTCTCGGGGGCGTCGGCACCGCGGCCTATTTCGGGTACGCCGCGCATCGCCAGCGCGAGGCCACGATCGCCAAGGTGGGCGATTCGGGTGCCCACTTCGACCGCGCCGTCGCCCTGCAGAAGCAGGGGAAGCTGGCCGAAGCGATCGAGGAATACCGCGCGGCGATCCGCATCATCCCCGGCTCCGCCGAGGCCCATTACAACCTCGGCGTCGCCCTGTGGTCGCAGGCGGATTCCGCCGCGGCCGTCGCCGAATTCCGCAAGGCCCGCGACTTCGCCCAGGGTGACACCCAGCTCACCTCGCTCATCGATCGTGCCCTGGCCCAGGCCGGGCAGTAGCGCTCCGGCGAGTCGGCGTCGGACGGGTCCACGCGTTCACGTCCTTTCGCGGTCGCTCTTGCGAATCCCTGTCCCGAACGCCCGACCGCGCGCAGTCCTTCACTCAGGGCGCGTCGGGGAGCGGGTGACGTCGAGGGGGCGAAGGTCTTCCGCGTGAATGTCCCGGGTTTGCCCTCGGCCGGCAGTGGAAACAACGTCCCGGGCCACGCGATATTGCATGTCAGGTTTCGCCACGTCTCGCGTATCATGGAGTGGGGATCGGGCCGCGACCTCCGAAAGACCTGATCGATGGGCCATCACCATGGCGATCGACGACACCGCCGTCCGGGATCTGGGCCTGGACCTGCAGCACTCGCCGACCTCGACCGAGCTCCGGCTGCCGGCCCGCGTCGGCTGCGCCAGCGGGCTCGGGCTCGGGTTCTTCGGGCTGATCGCCCTGCTGGCCTGGACGGTCGCCGTGCTCTTTGCCTGGAGGGCGCCGCAACGCTCGATCGGCCTGCTCGCCCTCCTGGCCCTGGTCGCGGTCGCCGTGTCGTTCCTGCTCCATCGGGTGGTGCGATGGCTGCGATACGGGGCGGACGTGCGGATCACGCCCGAACGCCTGGTCGTCAAGACGCACTGGTCTCGCGGCGGGCCGCCGGTCGAGCTGGCCCTGGACCAGGTCCGGCTGGAGGACGGGCGACGGGGCATCCTCCTCGACGGCGGCCGAAGGAAGGTCCGGATCGGCTCCGCCCTGAGTCCCGAGGCGCGGCGCTCGATGGTGGAATTCCTGAACGGCGTGATCGCCGGGCATCTGGACCCGGACGGCGGACGCACGGGGGGCGTCGCGGCCGCGGAAGGACCCGCGTTCGACCCGCCCGCGGACGTCGCTCCGGTCTTCGTCACGACGACGATCGCCGCGGCCGGCGCGGGGCCGGCGGATCCCGAGTCATCCGACCCGCTCGTGCTGGCCCTGTGTCATCGCTTCCGCCGGTTCGACGTGGGGGACGTCCATCTGCGCCCGACATCCCGCCGGCCGTGCTGCTGACGGCCTTCCAGACCTATCTCGACCTCCAGGACGACGAGGTCCTGCTGGGGATCGTCGGCGTGAAGAAGGAGGGGACGCCTGGCCTGGGTTGCGCGCTGACGACGAAGCGGATCTACTGGCCGGGGAGATGGGGAATGGCCCCGGGCTCCCGCCCTCGGCATTGCCGGTCGCTGGTCTATGCCTCGTTGCCGGAGAGGATCCGCCCGGGCGGCTTCACCGGGTCGGCGATCGACCTGGGGATGGGTCGGCGGATCGGGACGGTGGCGAGCCGGCCGCTCCAGAAGGCGCTGATCGCGTTCCTCGGGTCGGTCCGGTCGCTGGCCCGGGGCGAGTCGCCGGCGCCCGCGATCGGCGAGGCCGAGCGGAACGCGGCGCGATGGGCCTGGCCGCGGGTGGTCGCCGCCGGCGAGCGGGCGCGGTCGCTCCGGTCCGAGGTCCGGACGTTCGTGGGCCGCTCGCACCTCGTCTTGCGGGCGTGGGTCACCCCGGTGCTCGTCCTGGCCTGCATCGCCGTCTACGCGGGGACGGTCGCGGCATCGATCGCACGGGGCGTGGTGGGGTTGACGCCCGACCGCCAAGTGATGTTCGAATGGGGTGCGAACTTCGGGGCGTCCGTGGTCTTCGACCGCGAGTTCTGGCGCTTCTTCACGTCCATGTTCCTCCACTTCAACCTGATTCACTTGCTGGCCAACATGTACTGCCTGGCCACGGCCGGGCCGCTGGTGGAGCGGCTCTTCGGCCACGTCGCCTTCGCCGGGCTGTATGTGCTGTCGGGCATCGGCGGCGCGATCGCCAGCCTCTGCGTCCATCCCATGGCGATTGGCGCGGGCGCGTCGGGGGCGATCTTCGGGATCTTCGGCGCCCTGCTCGGGTTCCTGGCCATCCGGCACCGCGACATCCCCGCGGCCCTGCTCAAGCCGATGCGCGGCGGCGCGCTGGCGTTCATCGGCTATAACACGGTCTTCGGCCTGGGCATCCCCGGCATCGACATGGCGGCCCATTTCGGCGGCCTGGCCGCCGGATTCGTCTGCGGCCTGCTGCTGACCGCGGTCGCGCCCGCCCGATCGCGGGGGATCGGCGGGCTGTCGCCGGTCTTGTGGCGGGCCGGCGTCCTGGGGATGCTCTCGATCTTGCTGGCCGGCCTGGGGCTCCAGGCGGCCGGAGTCGCCTATCGTCGGATGCTCGCCGATCCCCAGATCGGCCCGAAAATCACCGGTCAGCGCGACGCCGTGGAGGCGTGGAACGCGTTCGGTACCGCGTCCGAGCCGGTCTTCCGCGAGTTCGACCGGATCGACAAGGAACTCGCCGAGGTTACCCAACGCGTCGACGCCGGCGAGGTCTCCGAGGCGGCGGCCCTCCGGACGCTCAACCACCTCGCGGCCGAGTGCCGGTCGCTCGAGACCAGGATCGCCCGGATCCCCGCGGCCAACGGCGAGATCCGGGAGGTCCACAAGCACCTCCTCGCGGCGCAATCCCACAAGCTCCGGTTGGTGACCAGGATCGAGGAGATCCTGGCCAGCAAGGATGGGGCACGCCTCGTCGACCCCCGCGAACTGGACCGGTTGTCCGAAGCCTATGTCGGCGAGTTCCAGGCCATCGCGCGGCTGCGGGACGCCTATTTCAAGGCTCACGGGATGCAGCCGGCTGATCAGGCGCCCTGACGACCCCCGGACCACGACGCGCCGCCGCCCCCAAGGCGAGATGGCCGGGGCGACGGGGCATGGATGATCGCATTCGATAAGAAATCTTGTTTTTATCCGGGTCGTCTGTCCCGAACGCCCCTCTGCGCAGTCCTTGATTCAGGTCGCCTTGGGAGCGGGCACTTCGACGAGGCGGGAGTATCCGGCGCGCTCCCGTCGCGATAATCTGTCTGGATTCGCCCCTCTTGCCCTCGTTGGGCCTCCTCATGGTCAAGGATCGGGAAGGGAGTTTGTTCTGAAGGGCGAAATCCCCGTGGCCGTGGGCCTGCCTGGATGACGCCGTACGAACGTTCCGTGACAGTCCCGAAGCGGAAGAGGAAAACCTGATGAGATCGCGTCGCAGTTCCCGCATCTGGCGTGGATGCATCGGCCTGACGATCACGCTGCTACTCGCCGCGTCGCGTGCCGATGCTGGTGGCTACATCTTCCAGACGATCGACGCGCCCGGCGCCGCCGGCGGCACGTTCGCCGCCGGCGTCAATGCGAGCGGGTTGGTGTCGGGCTACTACGCCGACGCCAGCGGGGCCTATCATGGCTTCATCTGGCAGAATGGCACGCTCACTCCGATCGACTACACCGGGGTCGCCGGCGTGGTCGGGACATTTCTCTTCCAGGACAATAGCTCGGGACAGGTTGCGGGCTACTACACCGGTTCGGACGGCAACTCGCACTCGCTCATCTACAACAGCGCCGGCGGCAACTGGACGACAGTCCCGGACGCCCCCGGCGGCTATCCCTTCAACGCGGCGGGCGGGATCAACGACCACGGCCAACTCGCCGGCAACTATTCCACCGACCCGACGGCCTCGAGCAATCTCGTCGGCTGGCTTTACGACATCAAGTCCAACACGTATACGCCGTTCACGGATCCCCATGCCAGCTCCTACGGCACGGCGACGTACGGGATGAACAACCACGGCGATATCGCCGGCCTCTACTACGACGCGGGCGGTACTTCTCACGGCTTCGTCTGGGACCCGACGGCCGGCTCGCGGACCGTCGACGTCCCGGGAGCCCAGAGTACGCAGGCATTCGCCATCAACGACGCGAATACCGTCGCCGGCGGATACTTCAACGGAACCGCCTGGACCGGGTTCCTCCTCGACAGCAACGACAACCTGACCTCCGTCGTGGTCCCCGGCGCCGCGAATACCTGGATTGGAGGCCTCGACGACCGGGGCGACATCTCCGGCTTCTACCAGGATGCGAACGGGAATTACCACGCCTTCTACGGGCTGGCCGTCCCCGAGCCGGGCTCGCTGGCCTTGATGGCCGCCGGGCTGATCGGCATGGCCCTCTGGACCCGCCGTCCTCGCCGTCGATCGGCGGCCACATAGGGGGCGATGCCCACCGGGTTTGTCCTGAGCCAAGAGGTTTCACGCAGAGACGCGAAGGACCGCGGAGCCACGCCGAGGAGCCATGAGGATCGGATTGCATACAGTCGATCCTTCTCGGCTCTCATCTTCTCCGCGCGAAACCGTGTCTCTGCGTGAAATCCGGTCGTGATGGGGAGGGTTGCGGCCCGGCCGCGTCGGGGATACGCTCATCCGATCCTCGACCCGCGGAGCCGCCATGGAACATCGCCTGCTCGGAGCGTCCGGATTCCAGGTCC
The DNA here is from genome assembly GCA_963815795.1 of uncultured Planctomycetota bacterium. Lineage (GTDB taxonomy): Bacteria > Planctomycetota > Planctomycetia > Isosphaerales > Isosphaeraceae > JAKAUH01. Next base: position 69,799 of record CAWFIC010000001.1, read on the forward strand.
CCGTCCTGAGCCTCGGGACGGCCACGTTCGGCGGCGAGGGCGCCTTCGAGGGCTTCGGCGCCAGCGACGTCGCCGAGGCCACCCGGCTGGTCGAGATCTGCCTGGACGCGGGGCTCACCATGTTCGACTCGGCCGACGCCTATTCGGCGGGTCGGGCCGAAGAGATCCTGGGCCGGGCGATCCAGGGGCGTCGGGACGAGGCGATCATCTCCACCAAGTCGGCCTTCCGCGTCGGCCCCGGGCCGAACAACGTGGGCTCCTCGCGATACCATCTCATCCGCGCCGTCGAGGGGAGCCTGCGGCGATTGGGCACCGATTACATCGACCTCTACCAGCTCCACGCCTTCGACCGGATGACGCCCGTGGACGAGACGCTCGGCACGCTCGACGACCTGGTGCGCGCCGGCAAGATCCGCTACATCGGCTGCTCGAACTTCTCCGGCTGGCACCTGATGAAATCGCTGGCCGTCTCGAAGGAACACGGCCTGGCCCGCTACGTCGCGCACCAGGCGTATTATTCGCTCGTCGGCCGCGACTACGAGTGGGAGCTGATGCCGCTGGCGCTCGACCACGGAGTGGGATGCGTGGCCTGGAGCCCGCTCGGCTTCGCGCGGCTGACGGGCAAGATCCGCCGGGGTCAGCCCCTGCCCGAGACGAGCCGCCTGCGCCACGCCGAAGCGACGGCGGGCGGCCCGTCGGTCCCCGACGAGTACCTCTTCCGGGTCGTAGACGCGCTGGACGCGATCGCCGAGGAAACCGGCAAGACCGTGCCCCAAGTGGCGATCAACTGGGTCTTGCGGCGGCCGAGCGTCTCGAGCGTCATCATCGGCGCCCGCACCGAGGAGCAACTCCGGCAGAACCTGGGCGCCGTCGGCTGGGAAATGACGCCCGACCAAATCGCCCGGCTCGACACCGCCAGCGAGATGCCCCCCGCCTATCCGACCTGGCATCAGCGGCTCTATGCCGAACGGAATCCGCCGGCAGTTTGAAGGCCGCGCCCCGCGGCCGTCATTGGGCGAAGGGGTCGGCCGGAAAGACGGCGTCGCGGAGCGGCCCTTCGATCTGCGATCGCACGACCTGGAACTCCAGCCAGTCGGTCAGCACCACAGCGGAGTCGGCATGGACCGAGGGGACGCGATCGAAAAGCCGCCTGACCCGTTCGAACTGCTCGAGCGCGACGACGTCGCGACCCCGCCCCCGCTGGATCATGGCCCCGGCGAGATCGTTGAGCGCCTGCCCGCCGCCGGTCCATCCGAGCGACCTCGATAACTCGAGGGTCCTGGTCGTGGCCTCGTCGTCGCCGGCGCGCAGGAACGCCATGGCCTGGACGTGGGCGTACCAGGCGAATCGCGGTTGCCCTGACACCGCGCGACTGGCCCATTCCACGACGCGACCCGGCGGGATGACGGGTCGATCCGCCAGCGCCGCCAGGCGCGCGAGGACGAATTGCGTGGACGGCTCGCTCGCGCCGCCGTGCCGGTGGGCCAGCCGGATCACGTAGTCGCGATAGCTCGACTCGTCGCCGGCCAGCAGGAGCGCGGCGGCGTAGATGTAGGCGAACTCGGTCGTGGCCGGCGGCTCGCCGCCGCGGGCGAAATCGGCGACCGCCGCCTGGTACTCGCGCCGGATCAGGTGCTTCTCGGCGCGGATGTACCACAGCAGGGCATCCGACGGTCGCAGCGCGAGCAGCCGGTCATACGCCGCCGGATGCTCGGCCATCTGGTCGCAGGAAAGGGCCCTCGATCCCCAGATGTCGAGGTCTTCCGGCAGCCGATCGAGCGCCCGTGCGAAGTCGGCCGCCGCGCGGTCCGGCAGGCCCGCCTCGGCGAGCAACTTGCCCCGATCGACCCATGCCTGGGGCGTGTCGGCCGTGCCCGCGACCATCGCGGCGAGGACGGGCTCGGCCGCCGCCGGCCGGCCCAGCTCGATCAGGCGGGCAGCCAATGCACCGCCGTGGCCGGCGTTCGCGGGCTCGAGCCGCAGGGCCAGCTCGTAAGCCCAGGTGGGCGAGTCGCGGTCGTCGATCAGGCTCCCCATCTTGGCCCGGACCTTGGCCAGCGCGGGCTTGTCGTCGGGCACATGGCCGTCGATGAGCGCGTGAGCCTCACGGCGCAGGGCAACAAGCTGTGGACCATCGTACCACCAGGCAACCCACGCCGTGCCCCGGCCATCCGAACGCTCGCGGCACCAGGATTCGAAGAGGCCATCGGCACGGCCGAGCGCCCTGCGGGCCTCCTCCTTTTCGCCGAGTCGCCAGTGGGCCATCGCCAGGATCGGCGCCTCGAGGTGGTTGGCATCGGCTAGGCGTTTCGTCAAGTGGCCGAGGGCCTCGCGATGCGCCCGGCGCGATAGCAGGCCAGGCCGAGCGGGACCTTTCGCCAGGTCTCGGCCGGTTCGAGGGCGATGCCCCGGCTCGCGAGTTCTATGAGCCGATCGGGGCCGACCGGCATATCGGGCATCATGCCCACCGCGAGGGCGACGCCGGAGGGATCGGCATGAACCGGGCCGTCGAAGTCGGCCAGCGCGGCCGCGGTGCGGAGGTAGCGGTCGCGATCGCCCAGCGCGGCCAGGAGCTCGACCTGGCGCCTTGGCCCAGGGATGAAGGAACTGACCATGCCGTTCGGCCCGATCGAAGAGGTCCGCGGCCTCCGGCCACCGGCCGAATTCAGCGAGGAAATACGCGCCATCCAGCTCGAAATCCTCGGACCGCAGGCGAAGCCGGTGGCCGCCCGAGCCGTGACTCACCTTTGCGAGCAGCGTGTTCCGCCCGGCGCGGAGCGCGACGGGTGCCAGGAGTTCCGGCCCGAAATGATAAACGTGCGGCTGAGCCCCGTCGAAGACGAGGCGGCCGTTGAGCCAGACGCGGACTCGATCGCCGCCGCTGAGGCAGAGCATCGCCGTCCGCTCGCGATCCGAGGCGAGGTGCGTCATCGCATAGACGGACGAGCTCGGACGGCCACTATAGGGCGCGAGATCGAGATAACGGTCCTCGTTCACGCAGGCCGGCTTCCAGCGCATCGGCGTGCCCGCCTCGCCGGCGACGGGCCGTGCCGGGTCGGGGTCCTCCTCGGGTGGCTGGGGCTGGTTCATGTCCTCGGGATACGGCCCGGCGACCCACCAGCCGGCCTCGAGGAACGGGTCGAGCCGGCCCGGGTCGAGCCCGGCCGCACGGGCGTAGGCATCGTGGGCTCCCGGGCCGTCCCCGCGCTCGGCGAGCAGCCTCCCGCGCGGACCCAGGGCCGCGGGTCGTCTGGCTTCCGCCGCGCCGCCGCGGCCAGGTCGGCGAGGGCGCGATCGCGCAAGCCCAGCGTCTCGAACGCGCGGCGCGATCGATCGCGCGGCCACGTCGTCGGGCGCTCGCGCGACAGCGGCAGCGAGCTCGGTCTCGGCCTTCTCTCGTTCGTCCAGCCGCCAGAGCGCATCAGCCCTGAGGAGCCGCAAGGCCCGCAGCTCGGGGGCCGTCTCGTGGAGCACGGCATACGCTTCGCGGGCGGAGCAGGTCGGCTCGGAGCACATCAAGTGGCCATTGGTGCGGCGGGCGCAGTGCACCGAAGGAGACGTGGCCATCGCGGATGTACCGCTCGAGGTCGCGTTCCAGCGCCAGGAGCCAGCGCCTTGCCTGCTCGGCCCGGCCGGCGCGGGCGTGGATCAGGGCGACGACCACCTTGCCGTTCATGTAGTGCGCATTCTTCCCAGGACGGTGAGGGCCTCTGCGCCGCGGCCGGCGCGGAACAGGGCGTTGCCCAACACGATTCGATTCCATGAGTCGCGCGGTCCTTGGCGGCGAGCCGCGTGCCCATCTCCACAAGCTTCTCCGCCGGTACGCCGCACTCCGGGCTGAGAGTCGCCGATCGGACCGCATTCCTCATCGAGACATCGCTCCTCTCCGCGAGGCGATCGACGCCTTCGGCCGCGATGTCGCGATAGGCCGGGACGTCGCCGCGCGACAGCGCGAGAAGGCCGGATTCGAAGCAGCGAAAGTATCGCCCCGCGGGGTTTCCGGCCCGATGATACGCGTCGTACTCCGCGGCTTTCTCCCAGAGGCCGTACGTCACGAACAAGTCGGCGATCCGCGGCATCGCCGGCGCGAAGCGAGTCAGGATGGCCTGGCGCCCTCGATCGTCGGCGGGCCGTCGGCGCATCGGCGCGAGCACGTCGTCCCAGAGGCGCCGGGCCTCGGCCAGTTTGCCGTCCTTCCAGAGCCGCTCGCCGAGCCTCAACCGGATCGATTCGCGAACGGCTCCAGGCCGGGCGAATCCGGGCGCGACTCCGCCGCGCCTCGATCCGGGCTAGCATCGCTTCCACGCGGGCGCGGGCCCGATCGGCCTCTCCGTCTTCTGCGGAGAGCAATCCGATGGTCAGCTCGCCCAGGAATCGGTCCTCCTCGAGCCGGCCCGGCTGGTCCAGGGGCGAGGGCGAGCGCGGCGGCTGCCGGCACCTCCACTTTCGCGGGCGATGATGCAGCCGGCGGACGTTCCATCTCCGCCAGCAGCGACTTCAAGTCGTCGCGGGTCATCAGCGACTTGAATGACGGGGCCACGCGGATGATGTCGGGCCGCCGGAAGCCTCGGACGACGGCCGCCCTCAAGTCCGCGATCGCCAGGTCCGCCTCGCGGCGGGCGGACTCCGGCCAGGACGGGAACTCGCGCGCCGCGGCGTCGCCCGCCAGCAGCTCGGCGACGCGAACGCGATAGAACGCCGCGGTCGCCAGGCGCGGCGTCCGGGTCCGTCTCCAGGATCTCAGCCCCCTGCCGGCTCGATGACACGGCCTCGTCGGTCCGCCCGAGCTCTTGGAGGTACAGGCCATGCGCACCGATCGCATTCGCCAGCGCGTCGCGGTAGGCGCGGACGTCGGGATTGTCCGCCGAGAGTTTACGCAGGAAGGCGACGCCATCAGACGAGATCGCCAGTGCCTCGTCACGGCGGCTAAGCTGCCAGAAGAAGGACGCGGCCTCGCTGTAGCTTGCGCCGAGGTCCAGGGCGAACTCGAGATCATGCGGTCGGCGCGCAACCCGGCGCGGCCGTAATCGATCGAGTGCTTGACCAGCTCGAGCGCCTCTTCCCGATGGGCGGTCCTCCAGAGCAAGCTTCCCAGGTTGATGAACGACTCGCTCAGTCCGTGCAACAGGTCGGGGTCCTCCGGGATCTCGTCGGCCAGCTTCAGCCGCAGCTCCAGCGAGCGGCGATACGCAGCCATCTGCTCGATGTCTTCGTTGGTGCTGATCGCCAGGCCATTGAGCGAGCGCGAGAGGGCCATCCGGAACCGCGGCTCGGCCGGGTGCGCGGCCGCGAGCCGCTCGCGGATCGCGATCGCCTTCCGGTACGCCGCGTTGGCCGGCGGCCTGTCCGTGCGGTAGTCGAGATCACCGAGCCGGTGCCAGACCTCGGACTGCCGCTCCAGCGAGGCCACGTCGTCCGGCCGGGCGGCCAGGATCTTGTCGTACATCTCGGCGGCCCGGCGCAGCGCGACGCGAGCCTTGTCCTGCGCCCCAGGTCCGAGAGGACCTGCCCGACGCGCGCCTGGGTCGCGGCCAGGTCGGCCCGGGCGGCCGGATCGTCGCCGCCGCGGCGGAGGAATTCCTCGTAGAAGGCGAGCGCCGATTCGAGGAGATCGCGGCGGAGTGGTCGCAGGCCGGGCACGTTCAGGAGGGCGCTCTCGCTGACCCTGGTGAAGGAGTCGTCCACGGCCTTCCGTGCCAGGGCGAGGCTGGCTTGCGATTCGGCCAGGCTCGCCTGGGCGCGTTGGCGCTGGGCGTCGGCGTCGATGCGGCGAGACTCGGCCAGCCGACGCGCGCGGCGTCCGCCTGCTCCCGCGCCTCGTCCGCGTCCCTGGCGGCGATCCGGGCGAACTGCGCAATGTTGCGGAACCGCGCCGCCGCGACGATCGAGCCGACGGTTGTCGCCACCAGCAACAGGGCGAACAGGCCGAGCGACGCTGCCAGGGCCGGGTTCCGCCGGCCCCATCGGTAGAGCCGCTCCGTCGTCGAGACCCGCCGCGCCAGGATCGGCCGCCCGTGGACGAAGCGTTGCAGGTCGTCGGAGAACGCCCGGGAGGTCTGGTAGCGCCGGCCCGGATCGCGGGCGATCGCCTTGTGGATGATCGTCTCCAGGTCGGGCGGGACGTGCCGGTTGAGCCGGCGCAACCGGGGCGGGTCCTCCTGAGTCACCTGGCGGATCAGGCTGGCGCGGTCGGCCTCGTTGAACGCCGGCCGCAGCGCCAGCAGCTCATAGAGCGTCAGCCCCAGCGCGTAGAGATCCGCCCGGGCGTCGCCCGCGCCCTGGAACCGTTCCGGCGCCATGTACCGCACGGTGCCGATGATGTCGCCGGTGTGGGTCAGGTCTTCGGCGCCGGTCGCCTTGGCCAGCCCGAAGTCGGTCACCCAGACGTTGCCCTCGCGATCCAGCAGCAGGTTCGACGGCTTGATGTCGCGGTGGAGGATGCCCTGGCCGTGGGCATGGGCGAGCGCCTCGGCCACCTGGACCCCGATCCGCGCCACCCCCTGGGCGAATCGCCGGTCCGTCTCGGCGAGCGTGGACATGCCCGAGATGCTGCTCGCTCCCGCGATGCTCGGGTCGGGATGAGGGGCCGAAGTCGGCTCGGGCAGCGGCGCCGCGGCGCTCCAGGCCGCCGTGGCGCCGCGCCCTCCGGGGAGGCTGCCGTGCCGCTGCCGGCCACGAACCGCCCCGTGACCAGCGACCGGGCGATGTCCGCCGCCACACGCCCGGGATCCGTGGGGCCGGGCGGCGCCGTGCGGACCGACTTCACCGTGCGCGTATCGCGGAGCTTCTTCAGCTCGCCCAGGACCGCGTCGAGTCCCTGGCCCTGGATGAACTGCATCACATAATAATGCGTTCCCTCATGCTGGCCGACGCCGAAGATCGGCACGATGTTCGTGTGATGCAGCCGCGCGGCCGAGCGGGCCTCGCGCTCGAACCGGCGGACCTGCTTCGTGTCGGTGAGCGCCCCCGCCGGCAGGATCTTGAGGGCGACGCGACGGCCGAGCGACTCCTGCTCGGCCTCGTACACGACGCCCATGCCGCCGCGCCCCACCTCGCGCAGCAGGCGGAACTCGCCCAGGCGGCCGGCGTTCGCCCCGACGTTCGTATCGGCCTCACCGCCGATCGACGACGTGCGGTCGGAGGTCTCGTCGCCGAGCTCCTCCATCATCAAGAGTGCCGGGAACAGCGCGAGGATCTCCTCGGCCAGCTCGGGATGCTCCTCGGCGTAGTCCTCGGGCGTCACCGCCTCGCCGCGACGGATCCGCTCGAGGAACTCCTCGGACAGGACCTCGATGGGGTTCCGATCCGTTCCGCCTGCCGCCATGGTCGACCCTTCCCCTTCTGCGAGGCGCCCGAAGCCGCACGCAACGTCGTGCGAAGCCGCGCTCATTTCGAGGCTTTGCGCTGGAAACCCGGTAGCGAGGCCATGATCACGCTGATCCGCTTCAGGGGCGAACGTACGCCTCGCTGGCCTGGGCGGGCGAGATCGAGAGCACGGTCGCGGTCTCGTCGTTGGAGAGCTGCTCGCAATGCCGGAGTGTCAGGACTTCGCGATCGAGCGGGTCCATGGCATTGAGGGTCTCCTGGAGCAAGATCTTCTGCTCGGCGCGGGCGGCAGCCCGATCGTCCTCGCCGCCCTCCTTGCCCAGCAGGTGGGCGGCCAGGGAGATCGACGTGGCCTCCGGCAGTGCGCCGCGGTACAGCGAGATATCGCCCCGCACGTCGGGGCCGAGCCGCTGCTCGTGAATCCGGAGCAAGACCTCACCGACGATCCGGCGAAGCCAGAGGAAGGAGGGGGCCGCCGTCCCGGCCGGCTCGCTGCCGCGGCGTTCGACTTCTTCGCGGGCCATCTCGAGCACGCCCGAGGAATCGACGATCCCGGTGAGCCGGCGGTCGAGACGGAGCCGGACGATGCGCCGGAGCCGCTCCTTGTAGCGGTCGAACAGGGCCGACACATCGGACGGTTCGCCGGCGGTGTCGGACATGGAGATACCCGTGAAAGGGATCCAGGAACTGCGCCTACCTCACATCTTAACGCCTTCGACGCACCGAGAGAAGCATGAAGGATTGAACGCGAACCGGTCAGCATCCGGGTGGTGATCAGCGAGGACTTCCCTTCTTCTCTCGGCATGGGCGACGTAACCGCCAGAAAAGCGACAGGGTGTGATGCACGCCACACCGCACCCTGCCGCCCTCCGCGACGATCGCCTCACGCCTTCGCGCGGGCTTCGGCCTCGGCCCGGAGTCGTTGTTCCGCGGCCCGGAGTTCGCCGGTCGGGTCGCACGGTGCGAAATCCTCCGGCGTCGAAGAGGGGGCGAATCTCGATCTCGGATTCGCCCGGCATCGGGTTCGGGCAGCGCTTGACCCACTCGATGGCCTCCTCCATCGACTTCACCCGCCAGATCCAGAAGCCCGCGACCAGTTCCTTCGTCTCGGCGAAGGGCCCGTCCGTCACGGCTGCGGTTCTCGCCCGAGAATCGGACCCGCACGCCCTTCGAGCTGGGTTGCAGCCCGTCGGCCGACAGCAGGATGCCCGCCTTGGCCAGCGCCTCGTTGAACTTCCCCATCTCCGCGATGAGCTGCTCGCTGGGCATCACGCCCGCCTCGCTGTCCGCACTCGCCTTGACCATCACCATGACCTTCATCGCCTCGCCTCCTTCGTCGTCGCCGTTCTCGAGTCAGGGCCGGCCCGGAATCGCCGGGCCTCACGGCCTCGAACCATCACCTTGTCGAATGAGACGGCTCGATCTCGACGTGCCACCCGGATTCTACGGAAAAATTGTTCACATGCTGACAGCTAGTCCGATGGCAACCCGGCGAGTTCCATGACGGGCCGGATCTCGACGGTCCCCACGCGGGCGCCGGGGATTCGGCCGGCGATGTCGATGGCCTCGTCGAGGTCCCTGGCATCGATCAGGAAGTAGCCGCCGAGCTGCTCGCGCGTCTCGGCGAACGGGCCGTCGGTCACGAGCCGCTTCCCGTCCCGGACGCGCACGCTCGTCGCCGTCGAGACCGGCTGGAGCGGGGAGGCGCCCCGGTATTGTCCCTTCTCGTGCAGGTCCCGGGTGAGCCGGATCGACTCGGCGTAGCAGTGCTCCCGCTCGCCCTCGGTCCAGGCGTCCTCGGCGCTGTAGATGAGCAACATGTACTTCATCATGTGTCCTCCGATAGGCTTCCAGGAAATCTGGGTGGTCCTTATCGTCGCACGGGGATCAGCGCCTGGAGGCGGGGTTCGCGCAGGTACAGTCCGCTCCAGGCGATCGCGGCGACGAGGCCGGGGAACACGGTCGGGAAGGCCGGGTCGCCGATGCGCAGGTGGGCACAGATCGCGCCGCCGAGGTAGCCCGTCAGCACGACGGCCCCCAGGAGCGAGGTCCGCGGGAACGCATAGATGAGCGTCGCTGCGATCAGGACGGCCCCGAGGCCCGGGATGACGTGCCCGGGGATTTCGAGCCGGGCGCTGGCTTCCATGACCGGCGCCACTTTCATGACCTTCGCGACGCCGTCGAACACCAGGAACAGCACCGAAAGCGCCGTGAGGAACCGGCCTGTCCAGAGCGTCGCATTCGAAGCCGATGCCGCACCGACATCGGCCTTCACAGTCATGTCGATCGTCATGATAGGCTCCTATGGGATTGGAACTTCTCGATCACTCACTCGACGAGAATGACCGCGGCGCGGCCGCCGGCCCCACATTCTCCGGTTCGATCGCCGCTCCCGCCCGCCCGGCCGCGACCGACGCGTTCGTCTTCTCGCCGGTCGGGCGGATCTCGAACGCCCCGACGCGGACCCCGGGGTGCTTCGCCATCAACTGGATGGCGTGGTTCAGGTCCCTGGCCTCGAGGAAGAGGATCTCGCCGAGCGGCTCCCGAGACCGCGCGGCGGGCCCCTCGGCAACCGCGGCCTGCCTGTCCCGAAGTCGCAAGGTCACGGTGTCCCGGGCGCCCGGGATCGCCATCCCGCCGAGGAAGTGCCCACCTCTCCGGAGCTCATCGTCGTAGGCGCAACATTCGTCCAGGAAAGCGGCTCGCACCTCTTCGGACATCGCGTCCCACTTCGATTCCTCCCTGTATCCGAGGCAGACGAACCTCATCGACCCCTCCATGGCTCGGGCCCGGAATGATCCCCGCTGCCCGATAGTCGACCGGCCTGGGCGCCGATCGACATCGGGAGCCGAAATTCTTTCAGGCCAGTTCGCGGAGGCGCCCCTCGAGGAACCGACGCTCGGGTTCCTGGCGGGCCAGGGCGAGGGCCCGCTGGTAGGACTCTCTGGCGTCGGCGGTCCTCCCGAGCCGCCGGCACAGGTCGGCCCGCGCCGCGTGCGCCAGGTGGTAATCGGCCAGTTCGCCGCGCGCCAGGATGGCGTCGATCAGAATCAGCCCGGCCTCGGGGCCGTCGCGCATCGCGACCGCCACCGCCCGGTTCAAGTCGACGATCGGAGACGGCGCAGCCCGCGCGAGCAGGTCGTACAGGGCCGCGACCTGCGCCCAATCGGTCGCCGCCGCACTCGGGGCCTGGGCGTGGACCGCGGCGATGGCGGCCTGGAGCGAATAGGACCCGATCTGTGGCGACGCGAGCGCCCGCTGGACGAGCGCCTGGCCCTCGGCGATCCGCTCGCGATCCCAGAGCGAGCGGTCCTGGTCGGCCAGCAGGATCAAATCGCCCTCCGACGAGGTGCGGGCCGTCCGCCGCGATTCGTGCAGCAGCATCAGCGCGAGCAGGCCCATCGCCTCCGGATCCGGCAGGAGCTCGACGAGCAGGCGCCCGAGGCGGATCGCTTCGTCCGAGAGATCGGGCCGCGTCAGGGCCGCTCCTGATGAGGCCGAATACCCCTCGTTGAAGACGAGGTAGATGACGGACAGCACGGATTCCAGCCGCCCGGGCAGGTCGGCGAGCGAGGGGACCACATACGGGATTCCCGCCCCACGGATCTTCGCCTTGCCGCGCACGATCCGCTGGGCGATCGTGGCGGGTGCGGTCAGGAACGCGCCGGCGATCTCCTCGGTGGTGAGGCCGCAGACCTCCCGCAAGGTCAGCGCAACCTGCGTGCTCGACGGCAGGGCCGGATGGCAGCACGTGAAGATGAGTCGCAGGCGGTCGTCCTCGACCCCATCGCCATCCTCTTCCGCGGAGGCGGCAGCGACCCGGTCGAGCCTCGAGGCGATGTCGGCGAGCGTCGCATCGAAGCGGGCCCGACGACGGATCGCGTCGATGGCCCGGAAGCGGCCGGCCGAGACGAGCCAGGCCCGCGGATTCGAGGGCACGCCCTCCCGCGGCCACCGCTCGACCGCCGCGGCGAAGGCTTCATGCAGCGCCTCCTCGGCGAGGTCAAAGTCGCCGAGCAGTCGGATGAGGGTGGCGAAGACACGGCGGGACTCGGAACGATAGACATCGCCCACCGCCTGTCGTACCCGTTCGCTTTCGCGCTCATCCACGTTTCGAAGCCTCCCTGCCCCGGCGACGCGATGGTGTCAGTGGCTCTCTCCAACAGATCGTCTCGGCAACCCTCGTGGGATTGCATGAAAGCAACCATGAGTGGGCCGGTCCGCTCCGCAGCACGTAACGGTAGTATAGCCACTGGACCTCCGGGGTCGAGGAGACTTCGCGTCCCGGCCCACGGCTCGAACCGAGCCGTGAATCGGGCGGGCGGACAGGGACCGGGATCGGGCGAATCGCCGCGACTGAGTCCCCTCACTGGCCCCGCGACGGATCGGCTCTGTCCCACTCCTCCGGCGGGTGCCGCCCGATCGGAGGTCCCCGGCCTTCCCTGCCAACGGACGGCCGCCGACTGTCCGAGGAGGGACCGGAACCGACGGGCCGTCGCCGGCATGTTGCTTCTGCTCGCGGTTGCCTCTATCTTACGCGGGATGACGCCGACCCTCTGACGAGGGATCGTAGTGGACCCGCGGCGCGGGCCGCGGAATGACGGCCGTCAGCCGACGGAGGGCGGATGCGACTCGATCGACGCGAATACCTGCATCATGTTGCCGGCGGCGCCGCGACGGCGGCCCTCGCGTCGCGAGCCGGCGCCGGAGGCGCGCCGAAGTTCAAGGCCGTCGCCTTCGACGCCTTCCCGATCTTCGACCGCGCCCGGTCGCCGCCCTGGCGGAGGAACTCTTCCCGGGCAAGGGCCGCGAGCTCGGCGAGGCCTGGCGCACGAGGCAATTCGAGTACCAATGGCTTCGCACCCTCTCGGGCCGGTATGCGGATTTCTGGCAGGCCACCGAGGATGCGCTGAAGGCCGCGGTCAGGGCCCTCCGGCTCGATCTGACGCCGTCGCGTCGCGAGCGGCTGATGGGGGCCTTCCTCGAGCTCAAGGCCTGGCCGGACGCGGAGCCGGTGCTGAGATCGCTGCGGGACGCGGGTATTCGGTTGGCACTCCTCTCCAATGCGACGCCGAAGATCCTCGCGGCCGGTATCCGGAACGCGGGGCTCCAGGGCCTCTTCGAGCACGTCCTGAGTACCGACGCCATCCGGACGTTCAAGCCCGACCCTCGGGCCTATCAGATGGCCGTTGATGCCTTCGGGCTCGCGCGCCACGAGATCGTCTTCGCCGCGTTCGCGGGCTGGGACGTCGCGGGCGCCAGGTGGTTCGGGTTCCCCACGTTCTGGGTCAATCGCGCGGGTTCGCCGGCCGAGGAGCTCGGGGTGGCGCCCGACGCGGCGGGGCGCGAGCTGGCCGGGCTGGCGAGCTTCATGGGCATCGCACGTTGAGGCGGCACGGCCGGGGCGGCAGCCCGGCGCCCGAGGCGGGCCATCAACCCGACGTTGCAGCGGGCCCGCCGCCCGGGCTGATGAACTCCGGCGTCAGCCGGCGGAGGGCGGCATGCACGATCGGACCAAGTCCCGCATCGCGGGCGCCTTCATCATCGTCGTCGGCGTGGCGGGCGTGGTGTCGGTCTGGTACGACGCGAGCTCCAAGGGCTCCTTCGCCGCCAAACTCTCGATGCTCGGCCCGATTGCGATCTCCGTGGGCCTCTGGGTTGTCATCGAGGGGCCCGAGCTTCCAGCACGCAAGATGTCGCCGCTCGGGTGGGCCTTTCTGGCCCTGGGGATCGTCGCTGGCGTGATCTTCCAGCAGTTTCTCAGGACCGGGCGGCTTCCGTTCCTCGGAGGAGCCCTATGAGCTACTACACGGACATCGAATTCACGTTCTCCGACGAACGGCCCGACTTCGAGGCCGTCCTCGACCGGGCGCGATCGTACTTGGAGTCCCAGAAGGACAGGTATTCCGACGTCCAGTTCATCCTGGACCAATTGCGTCATGCTCTCGAAGAGGAGAAGGGCGACTTCAAGGGACTGTGGTCCGATGACATCGAAGGGTTGATGGAGCACGTATCCGCGGGCTTCCCGGGGCTGGTCTTCTTCGTCCGCGGCATGGGCGAAGAGTTCTCGGACGTCTGGCTCCGGCTGTTCCGAGACGGGACGATCATCTTTCGGGTAGGCCCCTTCGACGAGGAGCTGGATTCATCCTTGAGGGGGATCTGAGTCGGGCCGGCTGACCGGCGGAGCCCAGGCATCGGAAACACTGCGATTCTCTTCGATCGCCGATTGCGGCGGTGCCTGTCTCGAGCGGCGAATGGCCGACGTATTCGCGCCGCTTGAACCTCTACGTCGGGCGGCGAAAGAGGCGAGGATGGACGAGTCATACCGCGAGGACCTGGCCTTTATTCACGACGCCGGCTTCGGCTGGCTTGCCGAGGCGGCCGCGACGGCGTTGCTCGACGAGTTGGGCCGAGACGGGGTGACGCAAGGCCTGATCGTGGATCTCGGATGTGGCAGCGGGATCCTCTCGGAGTCCGTCGCGCGGGCGGGCTTCGATGTGCTGGGCATCGACCTGTTGACGGCCTTGATCTCGCTGGCCCGGCGGCGAGTGCCGGACGGGTCATTCCGCGTCGAGTCGCTGCTGTCGGCGGAACTGCCGCCGTGCGTCGCGATCGCGGCGGTCGGCGAGTGCTTCAATTACCTGTTCGATGACCGGCACAGCGAGGACGCCGTGCGAGGGGTCTTCCGCCGAGCCTATGACAGCTTACAGCCGGGTGGCGTGCTGGTCACTGATGTGGCCGGGCCGGGGCGGCTGCCCGGCCCGGGGGTGCACAAGACTTTCGCGGAAGGAACCGGCTGGGCGGCGCTCGTGGCCGCGGAAGAAGAACCCCGGCAGGGTGTCCTGACCCGCCGGATCACCGCCTTCCGCGAGTTCGAGGCCGGCACCTACCGACGGGACCAGGAGACCCACCGGCTGCGGTTGCTGGCACGGCCGGAGGTGGAATCGTGGCTGCGCGAAGCCGGCTTTCGGGTGCGGGTCGTCGATAGCTACGGGCCGGTCCGTTTGCCCGCGGGGCTCATCGGGTATTGGGCGCGGAAGCTCGAGTCGGATCGCACGGTCTGCCCAACCATTGGTATGATACAGTCGTAATGAATCTTGATGACCATCATACGGCTCGCCCGTCCCCTCCGCGGCCCGCTGAACCCGGCCGTCGGAGACGCGGCGCTCCCGGTCGAATCCCTTCTTCATCGGAGGTCATCCATGATCATCGCCCTGGCGTCGCCTCGTGTCGCCTCGACACTCGACGAGGGCCTGGACAAGATCAGGCGGTTGCTGTCCGAGGCCTCGGCCCAGGGCGCGGAGATCGTCTGCTTCCCGGAAGCCTATCTCCCGGGCTTGCGGGGACAGGATTTTGAGGTGCTTCCCTTCGATCAGACGCAGCAGGAACGGGTCCTCCAGGCCGTGGCACAGTGGGCGCGAACGTATGCGGTGGCCACGATCCTCGGGACGGAAAGGCCCACGGAGGCGGCCCGGCAAATCGCCGCCTTCGTCATCGACGCCCAAGGCCGGATCCAGGGATACCAGACCAAGAATCAACTGGATCCGAGCGAAGATCAATTCTATGTGCCCGGGAATACCCGGCGGCTCTTCGAGGTCAACGGGATCAAGTTCGGAGTGGCGATCTGCCACGAGGGCTGGCGCTATCCCGAGACGGTGCGATGGGCGGCTGTGCGGGGCGCCAGGATCGTCTTCCATCCCCAACACACGGGGAACGAACAAGACGGTGTCCGCCTCACGCAATGGGGCGCGGCCGACGCGCCTTACTACGAGAAGGCGATGATGATGCGCAGCATCGAGAACACGATCTATTTCGCCAGCGTCAATTACGCCTTGCGCTTCCAGGAATCGGCGACGAGTCTCATCGACCCGACGGGCCGGTGCCAGGCGTACCTCCCCTATGGGCAAGAAGGCATACTGGTGCAATCCATCAACGTCGAGGAAGCCACCGGTTTGCTGGCCGCTCGATACGCGCCCGATCGTTATCAGGAATCCCGGTCGGAGTGAGCGGCTAGCGGAGGCGGGAGACCGCGTCGACCTCCGCCTCCCAGTAGACGGGCAGCTTGCCCCACGGGTTCGGCGGCTTGGCGTCGGAGATATAGATGTAGCCGATCCGCTTGATGATCGCGTCCTTGACGAAGGCCCGCATGGTCTCGACGTCGGAGATGTTATAGGGCAACGCGGCGAAGCGAGACGGGTCGTAAGGCTTGAACGTCGCGGGGAGCTCGAATCGTTCGAAACCCTGGTAGTTGACGAAGACGCAGGTCACGTTCGAGACGCCCTGGGCGAGATAGGCTTCATCACAGGGGACCCCCGGATTGGTGATCACCACGGGATCGCGGAGCTTATGCTTGACATAGTCGCGGAGTTCGGCGAAACGCGCCACGTGTTGACTTTCGCGTGGCTGCTGATCGAAGAAGAACCCGCGAATTTGAGGGTAGAAGCCGACCCAGGTGTCGACGTCCTTCTTGATCTCCGCCTGGGATCGTTTGCCGAAGTCCGTGCTCACATAGCCCACGATCGTCATGCCGAGATTCTTGGCCTCGGTGAAGATCGCGTCATATTCGATGTTGCGTTCCTTGCCCGGTCCGCTGCTGGCATTGGCGATGGCCACGATCTCCGCCTTGGTCGCGGCATCGAGTAGCCTCTGCCACTCCTTCCGGCCCTCGCCCCCCGGATAAATATAAGCCGGCACCAGCAGTCGCAGTCGCCCGGACTCACCGGTGGGGGATGCGATCGGTTGACCGCCCGAAGCGGCCTTCAGCCCCGCTGGCGACGCGTCAGGGCCGGCGGCGCCGGTCGATGAACGAGCGATCCGCTCCTCCGAAGATCTGGGATTGCGACCCGGCGCCGATGGTGGCGAGGGCTGACCTCGGCCCGAGTCATCCGGCTTGTCCGACCCGGTTCCCTGTGGTGCGGCCGCCGCATCGTCGACGCCGGAAGTCCCCGGACGGAGCCAGAGGAACGCCCCCAACACGAGGACCATGAAAGCGGCGGCCCCGCCGGCGATGGCCCAGTGTTTCCTGGCGAGGAGGGCGCACGCCCCAAGATTTGCATGAAGGCCTCGACCGGAGCCTTCGAGGGCGGCACTCGAGCCGGTCGCGATGCGGCGGTGGGCGGAGATGGACTCGAGGCGTGCGGCTGGGGCTGATGGTCGTGTCCGGCGAGCAGGACCCTCGGATTCACTGCATCGGGACCGGGATCGCTCCCGCTCCGGGTCGGCGCCGTCCCCCGGACCGCTCGATCCGTGCGACCGCTGGTGTCCCACCACGACGGACCCTCATCAGCGCCACTTCCGCCCGGGCGAGTCTCCGGCGCCGGCCCGACCGTCAAATCGGCCCCGCACACGGGACATTTGGCCCGTTTCCCCGCATGCCGATCCTCCGCCTTGAACGCCCTCCCGCAGGTGCAGATGACTCGAATCATGGGTCCCTCTCCGGGCGGCAACAACGCCGCTCGCCTGGCCAGCCATGGGGGCAACATCGCAATCGAACTTGGCTTTGTGAGTGATTCCATCTATTATCGCAGAGGTTCAAGGATGGAGCAAGAGCCCAGGAGTGCCGATTCGGCGATAATCGGGAACGACGACGCCGACTTCGCCTCGACCAGCGGTGAGGGAAGCCGGCGGCTGAACGCGTTCGGGATGCTTCCTGTGCCGGGGCCGGGCTTGGGGTCAGGTCGAAGGTCCCGCCCGGCGGGGCACGATTTGCCGTCTGGCCTTCCGCACCCGGAGTGCCGCCGCCGACATCCCGATCAAGGCCAGGACGCCACTGGTGGGCTCGGGGATGGATGCCGCGACGACGCTGGCGTTATCGGCGTAGAATTCGCCCGTGCCCGTCGTGCTGTAAGAGTACAGGGCGAGCAGGTTAGGATCAGTGCCCGCCGCCACTGTGATCGTCAACGTCTGCCAGCCGCTCCCCGAACTCACCGCGTAGGGAGTGATGAGAGTGCTACCGTTGCCCGAGAAGAGGCCCAGAAAGACCGGACCGTTCAGCGGGTCGACATCGACCGAGGCCATAACCGCGCCGGACTGGGTGGCGAAGCCCTGTTGCAGCCCGTTGAAGAAGCTCTGGGTCGGGTCCGCGGTGTTGGAAACCGAGGTCAGATGGATCATGTAGGGGCGCTGCCACCGGGATCGGTGGTGGGGAGCAGCTCCGTGCTCGTCGTGGCGTTGAAACTATTGAAGAGGGTCCAGGATTCCGCCGATGACTCGCCGGAGCTGAATTGACCGGTGATCGACGTGGGATAGTTCGGAGGGCTCAAACCCGGCGTGGGCGTGTCGAACCCTCCGTTCAGGAGCAGGTTGCCGGCCCGGGCGGATGACGGGGCACACGAGGCGGCGATGGCCGCCAAGAAAAGAACATTTCGACACAATCTAAGCGACATTGGTTGTCCTCGAGTGTAGAATAGTCATCGGTGCTCGGGAGACAGGGCGGGGCCCATTCCAATCGATCTCGTCGCCGATTTCAACGGGCGGGTCGAAAAGGTGACCGTTGATCGATCGTCGGCGAGATGGTCGCCGATGCGGACGACCCGGGCCATCGGCCTCGGTGTCCTCGAGGTGGCTCGTCGCCCCCGCGTCGTGGAGTCGGCCCGGTGGTGGCGATCGAAAGAGAGCCGCTTTTGCGCCTCGGCTCGGGCGGGGTTGACGACCATCCTCGTCACGCGGCCCTCCTGTCCGAGCCGAGCGATCCTGTCAAGGCCGATCGCGTTCAATCCTTTTCAAGCGAATAACAACGATACATTCAGGGCGACCGAGGTGGCAATCGGTGATCGATTTTTCCCGGATCCTCGGGGGAACATCGGGACCGGCCCGTTGATTTCTTGCAACACGAGGCCATCTCGGGCTCGCTCGGCTCGGTTGGCGAGCCGGGGAGGGGGCCCGGCCCTCCGCCGCGGCGGGCGGACGGGACGCGTGGGAACGGGTCCACCCGGGGGAGGCGCCCGAAGGTGCGGAGGGGGATCGGGATCGGGGAATGATGGCCGATCTCGCTGTTGAGCCTCGGCTTATGGAATGGTTGAGCGTGCTTGTCGGGCATGATAGAGTGATTGCCGATCGGCCACGAAGCGGTTGATCCCCAAGAGTGACGGCGCAGCAGTTCACGGGATGCCCCATGCTTGATCCCCGGGCGTCGAATTTCTGGCAGGCGGCGATCCGAAGCGGCCTGATGGACGACGAGAGGCTGACTGCCTGCTGGGACGCTATCGATCCGGCGAAGCGGGACCAACCGGAGCACATCGACCGCAGGTTGGCGCGGCAGGCGGTGCGGTCGAAACGGCTCACCCTCTGGCAGGCGCAGCAGCTCCTGGCGGGGCGGACCACCGGGTACATGGTCGACCGCTATCGGCTGCTGGACTTGCTCGGCGAAGGGGGGATGGGGCGGGTCTATCTGCGCGGGACACGCGGCTCGACCGGCTCGTGGCGCTGAAGATCCTCTCGGTCGAGCGGCTGAGCAACCCGCGGGCGCTGACGCGATTCCAGCGCGAAGCTCGGATGGGCGCCCAGTTGCAGCATGAGAACCTGGTGCGCATCTACGACTTCGGCGAATCCAAGGGCCGATACTTCCTGGTGATGGAGTATATCGAGGGCAAGACGGTCGCGACCTTGCTCGCCGAGCGGGGCCCGATGCCGCCGGCCGTGGCGGTGCGACTGGTCCGGCAGGTCGCCACGGGATTGGAGCACGCCCACCGCAAGGGACTGATCCACCGCGACGTCAATCCGTACAACATCCTGGTCACGCACGAGGGGACGGCCAAGCTGGCCGACATGGGACTGGCGATCGCCCTGGACGAGGAAGATCGGGTCACGCGCGACGGGGCGACGGTCGGCACCTTCGACTATGTCGCGCCGGAGCAGGCGAAGGACTCGCGCGCCGCCGATACCCGGAGCGACATCTATTCGCTAGGGTGCACACTGTACCATATGTGTACAGGTCGAGTCCCCTTTCCCGGGCCCAGCCTGCCGGAGAAGCTGCTGGGGCACCAGTCGATCGAGCCGACGCCGCTGGGCCGGGTCGTACCCGGTTTCCCCGAAGGGCTGAGCGAGATCGTCCGGCGGATGATGAGGAAGTCCCCCGCCGAGCGGTACGCCACGCCGATCGAAGTCGCCCAGGCCCTCGAGCCCTACCAGGACGACCGCGCCGGGGCCGCCAGCCGCGAGGGCGAGCCGCCGATCCTCCTGCCGCTGGGGGTCGGGCCGGCGCCGGGGTTGAGTGATGTGGCACATCGTCATGCCGCGGTTGCGGTCGAAGCGGCCGCCGCGCTCGAGGCCTCCGGCGGCGGGGCGGCGAATCCCGATGCCCCGTCCCACGCCGCCGATTCCGCGGCCCCCGTGCTCACGCCCGATGACGATTTCATCGATACGGCCGACGAAGTCCGGCTGATCCTGGATCCCGACCCCGAACTCTCCTCGGGCGGGGGTCGGTCACAAAGCGTGTCGCGATCGGCGAGCGACGATCAGACGACCGACCCGGCGGCGGCGCCGGTCGGGTGGCAGGCTCCTTTTTGGTTCTGGTTATTCGTCGTGCTGGCGGTGATGGCGACGGTCCTGATCCTGATCCTGGCGAGGTTCTGATCGCCGCCGACCGACGGCTTGCGACCGACCGCCTACGACTGTACCACCAATCGCCCCAGCGGCTGGGTGGGGACGATGGCCAGGCCGGGCCGGGTGCGCAGCGCCTTGGAGAACGCCGACACGACGATGCGATATTGGCCGGCGGGCAGCGGGCGGCGGGTGGTGAGCGACCACTGGCCGTTCGCGTCGGCTTGGGTCACGCCGGCCGGGCCGATCTCGCTCGGCTTGTTGGCGGGACCGACGAGGAGCCGGACGATCGAGCCGGGCGCGGCCGTGCCCGAGAACTCGGGCTGATTCGTCGAGACGACCTGGGCCGGCCAACTGGAGTAGGCTCGGCGGCTCGAGGCCATCGCCTGCGCGCCGTCGATCTGCCCGTTGAGCTGGAGCTGCTGCACCAGCGGGGCCTGGTCGCCCAGCGTGGGCGCGATGAAATCCCGGTACCAGTAGTTCACGCCGGTCTTGCCCGAGTGGGTCACTCCCATGGCCGTCAGGTTGTAGTAATGGACCGCCGGGCCCTCGCTCTTGACGGGGACCTGGCCCCAGAGGTTGTAGATCCCGCCGGCGGTGGCCTCGGTGTGCTCGAAGAAGACATTGGCCTCGTTGACGATCGAGGGGAAGTAGGGCGGCGGATCCTTCGCCTCGCCCTGGTAGTTGGTGACCAGCATGTCGGCCAGCCCGGAGAGCGGGCCGGCGAAGCTCATCTGCTTGCCGGAGACGATGTCGTTGTTGGCCGCGTGCGGGTCGAGCAGCATGTCCTCGATGAAGCCCGCCTCGAGCTGCGGCGTCAGCTCCTTCTGGAGCGTGGCGAGGGCATACGTATTGACCACGGTGCCCTCGCTGTGACCGATGAGCTCGAGGTTGACCACGGAATTCGCGGGGAACCGGTTGGCCGTGCCCAGGATGATCCGCGCCAGCCGCGGCGACTGCTTGATCGCCTCGCCGGGCGTGCTGCTCAATAGCGCCCAGTTGTAGGCGATCACCGAGTCGAAGCCCTCGTGCCGCATCATGTAGGCGACCTCGAGCTCCCAGGGCGGGCCGTGCGTCCAGCTCGGGTCCTGGATGCCGCCGTGGGTCACCACGCCGATCGTGTACACGCGGAACGACGCCGTCTGCTGGGGATCGGTCGTCGCGGAGGGTAAGCTCGGGTCGGCGACGACCGTGACGTACGGCTTCTCCGGAAAGGGCGGCAGCCCGCCGGGCAGGGCGATCGTCAGCGTGTGGGTGCCGACGGACGTGGCCGATCCGCCGGCCTGGTCGAGCGTCGGAGTCTCGCCCGTCGACGAGCCGGGGGGGACCAACGTCACCGTGTTGACCAGGGAGTCGCTGCTCGGGTTGTACTGGCCGTCGGCCGAGCGATACACGCCGAACTGGAGCGGCGTCGCGGCGGTGACCGGCTGGTTGACCTGGTACTCGATCGTGACGCTCTGGGAATCGGTGGTCGTCGCCGAGATCATCTGCACGGCCGGCGCCGCGGCGGCGGATGCGGCCGTGATCGTCGACGCGCCGGCGCTGGGCACCCACCGCGGCTCGAGGGCCTCGAGCGGGCGCGACGACGGCGACCAGGCCCGGGCGGCCCGATCATGGGGGCGAGCCCGCCAGGCGCGGCACGATCGAGATCGACCTCATGTCGAGACTCCGGCGGCGAGGGGAAAGGACGCGAAGACGTGCGCACCGGGAGCGCGGATTCCATTCCGGCCCGGTCGAGTGGGGAATATACGTGATGATCCGGAGAACGCAAGACCAATTCTTCGGTCGATCGCGCGGGTCGCGTTGACGCCGCTCCGAGGATAGGATTCATGGAGGAGGCGATCATGAAACTGAAAGTGCTGCTGCGACCGGAGTCGGTGGGAGGATATTCGGTGAGCGTGCCGGCCCTGCCGGGCTGTTATTCCCAGGGTGAGACTCGCGAGGAGGCCCTGGAGAACATCCGCGAGGCCGCCGAGCTGTGGCTCGAGGTCGCTGCGGATACAGCGGTCAGTCGAGCCGAAGAGGAAGAGGCCGGCGCCGAGCTTCAGGAGATCGAGCTGTGAAGCCGGTGTCCGGCAAACGGATGTGCCGCATCCTGGAGAAGAACGGCTGGGTGCTCGTCCGGACCAAGGGTAGCCACCATGCCTATCAGCACCCGAGCCAACCCGGCACGATCATCATTCCGGTCCATGGCAACGACGATCTCAAACGCGGCACTCAGCACGATATCATGAAGCAAGCCGGGCTCACAGAAGACGATCTCTAACCGGTCCCGGGCGAAGCATCAGCGCTTCCCTTCCGGCCCGCGCCGGGCCAGCAGGCGATCTCGAACACCGATCGGATCGAACCGCGATTCGTTATCGCGACGGACCGTCTCGGCTCTCGCCTCTCGCTCCGCCAGGTAGGCCTCGACCTGCGAACGGTGGCGGAGGTAATGGCCGATCACGGCGTGGATGTCTGCCAGATCGAGCGAGGGATATTGCTGCGCGATCGCCTCGGCTGAGGCGCCGTCGCGATAGGCGCCCACGACGGTGTCGAGCGTGACTCGGGTACCGCCCACCCGGATGACGTCGTCGGCATCGCGACTCAGCGACTCGACCATCGCGAGGGCTTCGGCATTCCCCTGGGACCAGGCGGCGAGCTCGGACTGGAGTTCCTCGGGGATGACGAATTCCTCCGGCACCGTGAGCTGGACTTGCAAGCCATCGGGAAGGGGCGTCTGCGGGACGATCTTACCATCCTGGACGACACCCCAGATCGTCTGGGACATGGGCGACCTCCATCTGGAACGGATCCGCGACGATCCCATTGTATCGCGGAGATCGTCACCCGAACATCGCGCGGATCGGCCGCCCGTCGGCCAGCTTGTCGGGCCGGCCGGTAAGATCAGGGCTTTCGCCCGGATGACGACCTGCTCGCCTCCCCGGGGAGTCCTTGATGATGCCGCGTCAGGCCGTGAAGGGCTTGCGATGGGCTTCCCGTAGCAGGCGGACCAGGCGCGACACTCAGGCCGCCCGTCCTGATTCGGTTTGTCTGGTGGGCCGGCGCGATCGCATGCGTGATAGCTCTTGCCGGTCCGGTCGTCGCGAATGGCCCGCCCGGCCCCGGTGCGGCGTTCGTCGTGTCGCGGTACTATGAACGAGGGCTACCGCGCGGACAGTGGACCTTTGGCAACCGGTGGAGGGGCGACTTATAATTGTCCGACGTGTAAAGCCTGAATATCCTCCTCGCATCAACGGAATCCGAGGCGTCGCGAAAGGACTTACGTCAAATCTCCGGTGTAAAGCCTCGTTTAGTAACGAGAGTTGACAGCATCAGATAGGCGGCAAGCGGAGTCGTGGTGATGATTGATCGCCTTGTAATGGTGGCAGTCGTCTTCGGTGTCGCGCTGGTGCTCTATACCCGGCTCACGATCGCGCAGCGTGCCTGTCTTCGCCGATCGCAACGGCATGAGTGGTACGCCGACTGGTACGCCGGCGCGGCCAGGGGTTGCAGGCGGCAAGCGGGGTTGCACGCCTCGCGCAGAACGGGCAGCGGGGGTCCGGGCTCGGGCGTTTTATCGAATGATGAGTGAGAGCTTGCCACGCGACGCGGCACGTCATGAGATCGAGTCAAGAAGACATTCGCTTCGTGCCCGCTTCTGGGACTTCATGGCCTAACGACGCGATACGGCCAACCCGGTCCGTCTAACGAGATGGAAATGGTGACTTATAGTTGACCCGGACAGCAGGGGGCGGACGTCTCCGGGATTGTGAACGGGCGATCAGTATCAAGACGAGGCAGGAGTGAGCCATGCGACGGCCCCGCGTCCGACTTTCGGTGATGGCATGCCTGTAGATCTCATGATGGCTGCCGGCGGGGGTATGATCCTCTGGCTCGCGCTTCGATTGCTCAACGACTTCAGGAAGACCGGCAAGGTTCGCCCCCTGGTCGTTGCGGTGGTTACGCTGCCGGTCGCGCTCCTTCTTTTCGCGATCGCATTTCGGAAGCTCTGAGATCCTGACCTCGATCGCAGACGATCACCCCAACACCGCCCGGATCGGCCGCCCGTCGGCCAGCTTGTCGGGCCGGCCGGTGAGGTTGACGGCAGATCCATGGATTCCGTCTTCATGGGGTCTCGAGTGGCTGCGCGATTTCGACGGACTCGCAGGTCGAGGTGGGACCAGGGATCGGCTCGCCGTGCAGCCGCATCCCCTCCAGGTGGAACTCGATGGCTTCGCGGATGAGGTCCAAGGCCTCCTCCCGGGTCTCGCCGGCCGCGACGCAACCCGGAAGGTCGGGCACATGGGCGCTGAAGCCCGTCTTGGTGGGTTCCAGGAGAACTGCGTATCGCATCCGGCCTTGCCTTTCATCCCCGATAGGTCCGAGCGTCCCAAAGCGGGACGAACCGCACGCTGGGCGTTTTCAGGTCCCATGCGACCGGCCCGGCGCGTGGGACTCGAATCGCGCGACCTCTTCCTTGAGCTGGTTGATCAGCTTCCTGAGCCAGCGCCTCGTCCGATCCCGGGTCGCGGATTCGCGACCGGCTCGGCATCGAGCTCCCCTAGGCGATATTCCAGCATCTGAAGCTTCTTACGAGTGTTCCCGAGCTGTCGCATGCTCTGGATGGTCACAGGATCACCTCGATGATCTCGTCACAGCACGTGGAACTCGACCGGAACATGGCCGCCTCGGCTCTGCTGGCTCCGCGAGAGGTAGTTGAGCCGCTCGAAACCGATGACCCGGCCCTCCCGGTCCTTGATCAATACGACGTCGTCACCGATCTCCTCGCAGATCGACTCCTTGCGGGGATCCTCGAACCAGACCGTGAGCGTGTTGCCCGTCCGATCGTGATAGACCCTTACTTTGTCCAAAGGTCACGTCCCTTTTTGATGCTCTGGGTGAAGTATGCGGTGATCACGAAGCGGTCTTGAGGATCCTCGCCGCCGACAACCACGCAGAGGGCACCCCGCTGCCCAGTCCGGTAGTACAGATGTGTCTCCTCGTCTTTCGCGCTGGTCCGGATCACGGCGGGATCTCGCAGGCAATCTTCGACCTCGGTTTCATGGCCGGCCAATGCCGGGTGTTTGTACCGGATGATCTCGCGCCAGCGGTCGCGGGTGAGAACCACGCGGTGACCGATCGGGGTCGCCACGGCGAAGAGCTGTCGCTTGGCCATGCGGGGACGACTCCCCAGACAGTATACCAGGAGACGAGACCGTCCAGACCTTCGTCTCCTCGGCGATTTCCCTGCGCTCGTGGATCCGCCAAAGCCGGGTCGAGGTGACCGCGGGTCTACCCGAACACCGCCCGGATCGGCCGGCCGTCGGCGAGCTTGTAGGGGCGGCCGGTGAGGTCGATGATCTCGCGGGCCGGGTCGAGGCCCAGCCGCCAGAAGAGGGTGGCGGCGAGGTCGGACGGGGTGACCGCGTCGGTATCCGGGTAGGCGCCCAGCTTGTCGCTCGAACCGTACGCAATCCCGCCCCGGAGGCCGCCGCCGGCCAGGATGACGCTGTAGCAATACGGCCAGTGGTCGCGACCGGCGGTCTTGTTGATCCGGGGCGTCCGGCCGAACTCGCCCATGGCGATGACCAGCGTCTCGTCGAGCAGCCCGCGCGCGGTCAGGTCGTCGATCAGCGCCGCGAACCCCCGGTCGGCCGGCGGCAGCAGGTCGTCCTTGTGGCGGGGGAAGTTGTCCGCGTGCGAGTCCCAGTTGGCGAGCTGGCCGTTGTACTGGCCGTCGTAGACCGTGACGAACCGGACGCCGGCCTCGACCAGCCGGCGGGCCAGGAGCATCGACTGGCCCAGCTTGGTGCGCCCGTATCGGTCGCGGAGTCGCGGGTCCTCCGCGGCCAGGTCGAATGCCCTTCGCACCGCCTCCGAATGCAACAGCCCGAAGGCCTTCTCGGTGTAGACGTCGCTCGGGTCGGGCAGGCGCCCGCTCGCGTCGGCGCGCTCCTCGACGCGGCGGCGCCGGGCGTCGAGCCGTGCAAGAGCTCCGCCCGGTGATCGAGCCGGTCGATCGTGACGTCGCCGGGGAGGTCCAAATCGCCGAGGCGGAAGTCGGGCGCGCCGGGGTCGGCGTTGACCTGGAACGGCACGTGTGCCGAGCCGAGGAAGCCCGCCTCCTGGCCGGGGAGCTGCACCACGTTGTACATCACGTGCGGCAGCGCCACCGCCGTGGGCAGGCCCCGCCGGGGCGGCAACAGCGCGCTCAAGGTCGCGCCGAGACACGGCGGGTCGTTGCGGTCGTTGCCCAGGAGCTCCAGATCGCCCTTGAGCGGGTTGCGGCCGCATAACGTCGCGAACGCCGCCGCGTTGTGGTTGGTCATCGGGTGGTGCATCGCCCGGAGGATCGCCAGGCGGTCCATCACCCGCGCGGTGTGCGGCAGGTGCTCGCAGACCCGGAGGCCCGGCGCACTCGTCGCGATCGAGCCGAACGGACCGCGGACCTCCGCCGGAGCCTTCGGCTTCATGTCGTAGGTGTCGATGTGGCTGGGGCCGCCATAGTAGAACACCAGGATGCACGACCGGATCGGTGCCGGGCCCCGGCCCGTTGCGACATCCCCGCCCTCCGCGCCCTGCGCCGCCGGCCCCTCCGCCTCGGCCTTGAGCAGCTCGGGCAGCGTCAACCCCAAGGCCCCCAGGCCGCCGACCTTCAGGAGCCGGCGACGGCTCATCCCCCGGTCATCGGTCATGTCTTTGGTCCTTGAGTCCCGCTCCTGGGTTGTTTAACGATTATTGGAGAATAGGATTCGTCCCGCGGATTTGCAATGGTCGTCCACGGTCATGAAGGGGCTCGGAGGAATTGGCAAGGGATTTGCAATTAGCTGTTGAATGAATCGTTTCGGAGAAGTCAGAGAGGCGGACGAATCATTTCCGGGATGAGGATCGGCGATCGTGAAAGTGCCGCGACGGGCGCCCGGTGAAGACAAAGGATTTGCGTGATCTCATGGGCTTTCATTCGTTCTCGCTGGATCCGCGCACGGTGCTGGGGGTCGGTCCGAACGCGTCGCTGGAGGAGATCCACGACGCGTACCGGGCGAAGTCGAAGAAGCATCATCCCGACCGCGGGGGCGACGAATGGGCCTTCCGGATGGTGGCCCGGGCGTACGAGGTCTTGAGGACGACGGCGGCTTCGGTGGCGGCCCAGCCATGGGAGCGCCGCGGGGCGGGACCGGACGTGGTGGCCCCCGGCCGATCGGCCGATTGGTCGTGGAGCTGGGGCTCGCGGTTCGGTCAGCCGGGTGCGGGCGCGGGTCCGCGCACGGGCGCCGGCGCGCGCCGGCCCCGGGCGCCCGGAGGACGCGGACTGGGACGCGGGCGTGGCCGATGAGCCGGGCGCAGTGCCCGGCGGGTCCGAGGGGGCCCGGATCGATCCGGCGCGGTTCCGGAGCGTCGACGTCGAGCTGACCTGGACCCGATTCGAAAAGGACGGGCCGGCGCGGCTGTTGTCGCAACACGACGCCGACGACGCGACGTTGAGCGTCTGCATGGTGATGTCCTGGCCCGACACCGAACTGGTCCACCGCACCGCCGAGCTCCCTGGCGGCGCCGAGATCCTCCGCACCCTGATCGAGCTGTTCGAACGGCTCCGCAGGCAGGAACGCGTCGTCGCCGCCCGGTCGCGCATCGAGGACGGCCGGTTCGTCGGCTGGCTGAGCTATCCCGACGTCCTCACCGCCCAGGACGCCGTGCTGGCCCTCCGCGAAACCTCCCGCACTCGCGGCCTGACCATCAAGCTCCAGACCCGCGACGAACGCATCCCCTTCGACTGGCACGCCGAGGCCCATTCCCCCGTGATGTCGCAGGCCTCGTGATGAAAAAGATCTCGACCCTTGCCCTACCCCCGTCGTCAGCTATACTGCATCTCTAATCCCATCTCCATATGGTTGTATTGACCAACGCAAGTTTGCAAGGTATTGTGCAAATGGAGCGTGATCGCCGGTTGCCAAGAAAGAGAGCTCGCCTCATCGCATGGCGTCACGATCTTTGGGCGTAATCGTACATGACTCCGTGCGAGAATCGATGAAAGATGACCTGAGCCAGGGTGATGGTGACTCGACCTTGATGTGTCGTGGCGGCAAAGAGGCGTTAGTCGGGACGATGGCCGTCGGTCATGGGGTGGACTAACCGTGACGTGTGGTCAGGATGGGGCGTGTGCCGAGGGCGGGTGGATGGAGTCGTCAGTGGGCGGGGCGCGTGGAGGCGGCCCGCAGTCATACCAGGCAGGCCGTTCGGGCGGCGAAGATCGCGGCCGTCGGCGGTCAAGTCGATGAGAACTCGCAGATGAGCTATCTCCAGGGATCCGGGCCGGTTGATTCCGTGGGCCTTCTGCGCTCGCTCCGGCGAGTGCATCGACCGGTCGCGCCGGTCTTTCGGGTCGGCGAACTGTTCCACCGCGGACGTCGGAAGTGGCCTTGCGGGGCCGAGTTCGCGTTCGGTCCGGGGGGCCATGAGCTGACCCTGTTCCATGCCGGGATCGAACCCGAGCTGATCGACGACGTGCGCCGGGGACCGGCCGAATTCGCCCTGATCGTCCAGAGTCCGGTCATCGTGCTGGCCTATCGCTTCGGGGAGTTGATCCCCTGGGAGGACGTCCCGTATTGCTGGCACCTCCAGCCGGAGTTCCGCCGGGTGGTCCCCGCTGCGGTCGTCGCGCCCGAGGCGCGGGCCCTGCTCTGGATCACGCTGGTCGGTGCCGAGGACGGCATCATCCACGCCCAGCGCGGGATGACGCTGTCCCCCGCCTTCACCCGGGCGCTGCACGATGCCATCCGGGACCAGGCGATGGGCCGTTTCGACCCGAGCGACTGCGCCGCGGCGATTTCGCGCCTCTACCCGCCTCATCTCGACACGGTCGACCGCCTGGCATCCGCCGTGGCGCGCACCATGGGCAACGCCTGATTAGTGACACTCCACCCGGACTGAAGTCCGGTGGCTTCTCGGAGTGACCCCCGAGCGACAGGAGTCCATTCCTGGCCCGTGCCCGGGCATCTACGCATAACCCATCGGGGTTGCCCCCTCCGGGATACGATACTTGGACAGGCTTCAGCACACTCTGAGAACCCCGCGACCATGGCCACAGCCACCGCAGAGGTTGATGAGGGCATCGCCTCGGCATCCCCCCGTCTCGCGACGGTGCGACGCCGGCCGTCCTTCGTTCCTTCCTGGTTTTACGCCGGGAAGGGCTTTCTCCCGGCAACCGCCAACCACGAGTTTCCAAAGAACGGTCCCATTGTACACCTTTCGTCGAGATCGGTGAAGCGCGTTGATGTCTTTCATCATCAACTCGGGCTGAAGCCCCTGGAAGTCACCGGCGCCTAACCACTGGGTCTGAAGACCCGTGGTTTGCGGCGGCCTGAAGCCCTTCATCGATCAGTGGCAAGTGGCAAGGAAAAGAGACTTCCGTCGGGCCGTCGGATGAGAGCGGCGGATCAGGGTTCCTCCGCCGAAGAAGGTCTTTCCTGGTCTTCACTTGCCACTTGCCACTTGCCACTTGCCACTAAGGTCCAGAGGCGTTCGTAGGCCGCGACGACCGCATCGAGGGAGAACTTGCGCTCGACGCGGACCCGGGCGGCCTCGCCGTAGCGGCGGCGGCGGTCAGGATCATCGGCGGCCTCGCCGAGCGCCCGCGCCAGGGCGGTCGGGTCGCGGGGCGGGACGAGCCAGCCGGTCCGGCCGGGGACGACCAGGTCCTCGGTTCCCTCGACGGCCGTGCCGACGACCGCCCGGCGCGCCGCCATCGCCTCGAGCACCGCGTTTGGCATGCCCTCCCAGAGTGAGGGCTGGACCAGGACGTCGGCCGACTTGAGCAGGCCCGGCACGTCATCGCGGCGGCCCAACCATCGGACGCGGTCGCTCAGGGCGGCTCGGCCCCGGATGGCGTCGAGCAGCCAGGCGCGCTCGGGGCCGTCGCCGGCCAGCGCCAGGTACCAATCGGGCCGGCGCGCGATCATTCGCTCGGCGGCGACGAGCAGGTCGGGCAATCCCTTCTGGGCATCCAGGCGGCCGACGAAGAGTGCCAGGTGGGCCTCCTCGGGCACGCCGATGGCCGCGCGATCGACCCGCTCGGCCGCGTCGATCGGCGCGGGGTCGATGCCGTTGGGGATGACGGTCAACCGCGACGGGTCGAGCCCGCCAACGTCGCGGCTGAACGCCAGCACGCCGCGCGACACGCAGACCTCGGCGGCGCACAGCCGGGACGTCCAGCGATCCAGCAGGAGATGCCAGCGGCTCTGGCGCTCGGCCACCCGGATGCCGCCGATCACCGGCGGCCGCGGCCGGCCCGTCCACAGCGCCGCCAGCCGCGCGGCGAGATTCGCGTGGAAGAGGTAGCTCTGGATCAGCTCCGGGCCGAACCGACGCAGCGCCGTCGCCAGCCGCGCCACCGCCCGGATCGGGTTGCGGCGGCCGACATCCAGGCACTCACATGGCAGCCCCGCGCCGTGGATCACCTCGGCCAGCGCGCCCGGGCCGCTCAGGCAGAAGACCCCGACCCGCCATCGCGACGGCGATAACCGCGTCGCCAGGGCCGTCAACGCCCGCTCGGCACCGCCGACGTCCAGATCCGTGATCACCAGCGCGACTTTGGTCATTGGTCATTAGTCATTGGTTGGTGGGGCATCCGCCTGGTCTCCAATCACCAATGACTAATGACTAAATCGACGCTCGATCCACTCGGGTGTGAAGGCGGCGAGCGCCTCGACGACGTCGTCGGCCCCGGCCTCGCGGAGCTGCTCGGCGGCGTAGGTCGTGCTCACGCCGACGGCGCGCATCCCGGCCCCCTTGGCCGAGATGATCCCGGCCAGGCTGTCCTCGATCACGAGGCAGGCGGAGGGAGAAAGGCCCTCGGCCGCGGCGCCATCCCGGCCGGCCCGACCCCGTCCTCGCAAGGCTTCGAAGGCCAGCCGGTAGCCTTCGGGGTCGGGCTTGCACTTGTCGGTGTCCTCGGCCGAGACGATCGCCGCGACGCGATCCAGGCAGTCCATGCGTCGCAGGGCGTACTCGATCTCGGCGCGCAGCGCCCCCGAGTTGATGGCGACCGGCCACCGCGCGGCGATCGACTTGAGCGTCTCGGCCGCCGCCGGGAAGAACCGCAGGCCCTGCTCGGCCACCTCGACGTACCGCCGCGCCTTGCGAGCGATCAGGTCGTCGAGCCGTGCGCGGTCGGCCGGCCGGCCGGCGTCCTGGAGCGCCGCGTCGAAGCAGCCGCGGTCGTCGTAGCCCAGATAGCGCTCGTGATAATCGCGCTCGGTGATCGTCACCCCCTCCTGGGCCAGCACCTCGCGGAAGAGCGCGAAATGCACCGACTCGTCATCGATCAGCACGCCGTTGAAGTCGAAGATGACCGCCCCGATCCCGATCCCCATTCCCTCTCCCATCAAATGGCCTCCGGGCCGCGCTCGCCGGTCCGGATGCGCACGCAATCGGCGAGCGGGAGCACGGCGATCATGCCGTCGCCGATCATGCCGTCGGGGCCGCTGCGGCTCCCCTCGACGATCGCTCGGATCGTCGGCTCCACGAAGTCCTCGTTCACGGCGATCTGCAGCTCGATCTTGCGGAGCACGTTGACGGTCACCTCGTGCCCGCGGTACACCTCGGCCGACTCCTTCTCCCGCCCGAAACCCTGGACGTCCATCACGGTCAGGCGGAACACCTCCACCTTCGACAGTGCCTCCTTGACCGCCTCGAGCTTCGTCGGCTGGATGACGGCGATGATCAGCTTCATCGGAGGGAGCGCTCGATGTAGGTCGGGCTTTCCAGCCCGACGCGGGTCGGATCAGTCGGATCGGATCGGCGGACGGAGCCGCCTCCTACAACGGGTCGGGTCGGATCGGGCGGAGTCAGGCTGGAAAGCCTGACCGACTCCTGGCTCAGGTCAACCCCGAGAGCACCCCGTCGCCGCAGAGGTTCGGGTTGCCGAACTTCTCGATGTGGTGGCCCATCCCGTTGGCCAGGGCCAGGAGGAGCCGGTTGTGCGGCACCTTCTTGAACTTGAGCGAGCGGCCCATCTTGAAGTCCAGGCCGTTGCCCACCAGCACGAACGGGATGTCGTCGAGCGTGTGCGAGTTCC
This sequence comes from uncultured Planctomycetota bacterium, assembly GCA_963815795.1. GTDB lineage: Bacteria > Planctomycetota > Planctomycetia > Isosphaerales > Isosphaeraceae > JAKAUH01. Next base: position 101,720 of record CAWFIC010000001.1, read on the forward strand.
CCTTGCCCAGTTCGTTGGTCCAGACGATCGTGGTGTTGTCCAGCAGGCTGCCGACGCCGCCCGGCTCGGGCGTCTCCGCCAGCCGCCTGGCCAGGTAGGCCAGTTGTTCGCAGTACCACTTGTTGATCTTGGTCAAGTGCTCTTGCGACTTCTTGTTGCTGTCCGGGTGGTGGGACAGCTCGTGGTGGCTCTCGCCGACGCCGATCCAGTTCATCCGGGCCTGGCCGACCGAGTTGGTGTACTGGAGCGTGGCCACGCGGGCGAAGTCGGCGGCGAAGGCGCCCACCATCAGGTCGATCTGCATCTTGCTGAGCCGGGGCATCTGGTCATTGGCGTGCTTGACGCCGGGCTCGAGCTCGGGGACCGGGTGCCCCATGTCGCGGCCGTCTTGCTCCTTGAGCTCCTGCTCCATCTCGCGGACGAACGTCGCGTGCTCGTCCAGGAGCTGCCGGTCCTCGGCGCTGACGGCCGAGCGGACCTTCTTCAGGTCCTCCTGCAGCTCGTCGAGGATGCTCTTGAGGCTCTCCTGGTCCTTCATCCGGCCGTAGAGCTTGGCGAACATCTGGTACGGGTCGTCGATCGGCGCGATCGGCTTGTTCGGCCCGGAGTAGACCATGCGGCTCCAGGTGTCGGCCCGATCCGGGACCATCACGCCGAACTCCAGCGAGCCGAACCGCGTGCGGGTCGCCCGGCTCTTCTGGAACTGATTGCGGATCTCCTGGTCGATCGAGCACCCCTTGGCCCAGCCGGCCGGCGTGTCCGAACCGCCCTGGATGTTCCCCGGGAACAGCTCGATGCCCGTCAGCAGGCACCCCATGCCCCGCATGTGGTTGTCGCCGTCGCCCCGGAGCTTGTCGCAGACGCCGTGCAGGATCAGCGACCGATCCTTGAACGGCTCCAGCGGCTTGAGGCTCTCCTTGAGCTGGAACTTCGGCCCCTCCTCGTCGGGCCAGAAGGTCGAGGGGATGACGCCGTTGGGGCTGAACATGATCACCAGCCGCCGCTTCCGCGTCCCCTGATTGGCGAACCCCAGGCTGGGCAGATTCAGGATGAACGGGATGGCCGCCGCGCCGATCCCCAGGTCGCGGATGAATTCGCGGCGGTTGCTGCCTGTCCGGGCCATGTTGATGCTCCCTAGAGCGGCTGACGATTGGATGAAGATCGCCGGACGGAGCCGGCTCCTACAGGAAGTTTCGCCACGTCCGACCCTCGGGCGGCGAGGGCCGACGATGTCATGATCTCGACCATCAACTCTCGGATATTATAACCGTTGGCGGCGAATGCACCACGGAGGTCCGTCAATTCCGTGCGGCTGAAGGCGCGGATCGGCTGCTTGACCAGGTAGTGGAACAACTGCTGGACGAAGGCGTTGTGCGTCTCCTGGCTCTTGGCGAGGAAGGCGGCCAGGGCGCCGGCACCCTCGAACTGGAGGCGTTCGCCCGTGCGGGTCTCGTACGAGCCGGTCGCGTCGACGGGCCGGCCCTTCTCCCGATCCCGGTATCGGCCGATCGCGTCGTAGTGCTCCAGCGCAAATCCCAGGTGGTTGATCATGCCGTGGCACGACTGGCAGGATTCGGGCCTGGTCTGCAATTCGACGCGCTGGCGGGTGGTCAGGTCGGGGTGGAGGTCGGCGGCCAGCGGGGCGACGGCCTCCGGCGGCGGCCGCAGCGGCCGGCCGAGGACGCTACGCGACAGGAACACCCCGCGGTGGATCGGCGAGCTAGATGCCGTGTACGCGAAGCCGGCCATCAGGTACGGGTGGGTCAGGATGCCCGACCGATCGCCCGGCGCCCGCTCGACCTTGCGGAACGGCGCGTCGGGCGGCAAGTCCACGCCGTAGAACCGCGCCAACCGCCCGTTGAGATAGAGGTGCTTGGCGCCCAGGAGCTCGCGGAAGTCGGCGGACTTGCTGGTGATGACCTCGTCGAGGAAAAGCTCCAGCGAGTCGCGCAGGTCGGAGATGACCGCCTCGTCGAAGCCGGGGAAGGCCTTGGGGTCCTTGGCGATCTCGGCGCCCTGGTCGACTCGCAGCCACTGGAGGAGGAACTCGCGGAGCTTCGAGCGGGCGCGGAGGTCCCCGGCCATGCGCCGGGCCTGCTCGGCGACCTGCTCGCGGCGGGCCAGCCGGCCGGAGGACGCCGCATCCCACAGCGGCCGATCCGGGATCGAGTCCCACAGCCCGAACGCGAGCCGGGACGCCACGTCGAAGGCGTCCGGCGCGCCGGTGCCCAGCTCGCGATAGAGGAACCTCGGCGACTTGAGGACCAGGAGCACCACCTTCTTGACCGCCGTCTTCGGGTCGCGGCTTTCCCGGAGCTGCCGGTCGACGTAGAGTGCCCGATGCTCGTCGGCCAGCGGACGCCGGAACGCCCGCTCGGCGAACTGCGAGCAGAACTCGCGAAGCTTCGGCTCGCGCTCCTTGTCCGAGGCGCTATCGGCGATCCCGGCCAGGTCCTTGAGGTGGGCGGCGATGTAATCGGCGGTCTCGAGCGCCGCGGCGGTCGTCGCCTGTTCCCACGCCTTGGAGATCGACGTGCCGCGCTCATAGCCGACGCTGCGGTCGTCCGGCGGGAACGGCGTCTTGACCACGAAGACCTCGGGCGCCTCCGCGCCCGGCGAGAGGCTCCATCGCGGGACCACCTCGAGGCTCCGCCGGGGGACCTTCCACAGCAGCTCGACCGACGAGGTCTTCTCCTTGCCCCGCGACAGCTCCAGCTTCAGCGAATAGGACCGACCGCCCAGCAGGTAGATCGTCTCGCGATACTCCATGTCGTCGCCCGACTTCACCGAGACGTCGATCAGCGGCTTGTTGAGGTCGTTGACCCAGAACCGCACGGCGTTCTCCGACCGGACGACGAACTCGTATTCGCCGGTCTCGGGCGCCAGCACCGAGCCCTGCCAGGTGACCCGGAACTCCTGCGACAACTGGCGGAACAGGCTGACGGGGACCGGCAGCGCGGGCAGGGGGATGAAACGTGTGGACTGCTCCTTCACGGCGTTCTGCGCCGGGATCGGGCTGTCCGAGCCGAAGTGGAACCGGACTTCCGGGTCGACGCGGCTGAAGCCCTCGGTGTTGCCGCCGCCTCCCCGACGCCGCCGGCCGCCCCGGGCATAATCCCCCTTGAGCCCGCGCTGTTCGTCCCAACGCGCCGGACCGCGGAAGCTGCCCACCAGGTCGGCCACGGCATTCTTATATTGTCGCACGGTCAGCCGCGACAGTTCGATTCGCGCCGGCCGCATCGGGTTGCGGGCCTGGGCCGCCCTCGAGTAGAACGCGTCGTAGATATAGGCGGATACCTTGTTGGCGTCCTCGCCCACGCAGGTGCCCGGGTCTTCCTCGGGCATCGTGTTCGCGATCAGCCGGGCCAGGCTCGCCACCGAGCGCTCGCCGATCAGCGGGCGCGGATAATGGTCGTCGGTCCCCTCTCCCGACGCCCCATGGCACGAGGCGCACATCTGGCGATAGATCTGCTCGCCCGTCCGGCCCTTCTTCTGATCCTTGCCCTGGTCTTTGTCCTTCTCGTTGCCCGGGTCGGCCCCGATCAGCAAGGGGACCAGCGCCATGGCCAGCCAGGCGAACCGGGATGGGACTCGATCGTGACGACATCGATCAGCGCGACCGATCATGGGCGAGGGCGTCCTCTACGCGGGCGGGTCGATCAACCAGCAACGAGGCGGGAGGCCGGGCCCCCGCCTCGGGGCCGAGACGCGGGAGCTTCCTCTATTCATCAGTGTTCATCGGGCGAGGTCGTCCGCCTTCAGCCGGAGGCACGGCTGCCTGGGCACCGGCGGAGACGGCGTGGGGAGGGCCGATTGTCTAACCTTTGTTGTACCCGATCTTAGCCACACTCGCAAGTCCCGGTCCAATCTCGAAGAAGTCCCCATCAACCCCGCGCCTTCTCGGGGTGGCAGAAGTGCTCGCCCATGACGATGCGGTCGGGCATGTCGCCGGCGTAGACCCAGATCATGGCCATGGGTTCGAGGGTGAGGTTGATGAAGTAGTGGCAGCGGCCCTGGGGGACCATCGCGGTGGCGAAGTCCGCCAGCTCGTGGCGTCGGCCCTCGACGACGCAGGTGGCGGTCCCCTGGACGATGGTGATGGACTCGTCGAACTGGTGGCGATGGCAGGGGAGCCGTGCGCCGGGCTCGAAGAGGCCGTAGCCGCCGCAGATGCCGCGGGTGCCAAGCTCGGCGTTGTAGAGATCCTGGAAGCGGGTGTGCGGGGCGACCTCGGTGACGGGCGCGTCGGCGCGGCGGACGACGTGCTCGGACCCATCCCGGCCGATGGCATCGGGCGGCTGCTCGGCCGGCGTGAACCGGCCGTTGACCCACTGCTGCTCGGGCGCGGCAGCGGCGATCGCGAGGTGGAGCACGGCGGCGCGGTCGGCGGAGAGGTTCGCCAGGCGGCGCGGCCGGCGCGGCCTGATGGCGACGGCGTCGAGCGGCCCGAGGCGATAGCGCCGATCCTCGACGTCGACGGCCGCCTCGCCCTCGAGCAACACGACGGCCTCGGCCACCGGCCGCTCGTGGTAGGGGATCGAGGCTCCGGGCGCCAGGGTCACCAGGCCCGTGAACAGGCCCCGCGCACCGTTATGGAAGCCGACCATCGGCCGCGACTCGACCCCCGGGATCAAGACCACGGCCCGGGATACCTCCGGCCGCTCGATCGCCTCGATGCGGTCGGCGGCCCAGCTTGTTGACGTGGACATGATTGCGACCGGGCTCCATCATCCACCTTCGATTGGAGGCGACCGACGCCCCGCGCACCGCGCCGGGATCGGGTCCCGCTCGTCGGCCCCAGCGCGAGTCTAACTCCGCCGCTTCGCCCGATCAACGCGCCGGACTCGCGCTCGCCCGCATCTCGGCGGAGGTCACGGTCGCGCAGTTCGCCCGCGCCGCGGAATCCGGGGCCTTCCCGCCGCCGCGCCGTGCATTAGAATTCCAGGTGTGATCGTTCGCACGTGACCTGGTCCGAGGAAATGGCGCGCATCGCGACGGGCCGAGGAGCCGATATCGATGGGACACGAACCTCCGGTCAACGACTATCGGTGGCTATGGACCGCGCGGCCGCGGCGCCTGAATCTCGGCGACCTGATGTTCGGCGTCGCCCTGGCCGCGCTCGGCTGCTCGGCGCTGGCCCTGGTCCTCCGCTCCGAGCTGAGCGACGAACGGCGCGCCGGCTTCGGCGTCTTGACGCTGCTCCTCTTCGCCCTGCAGGCCGCGCAGTGGAGGCTCGGGGGCGTCCCGGTGCGCGACCCGCGCTCCGGGAGCAGCGTCGCCATGGGCATCGCCTCGTACCTCATCGCGATGGTCATGTTCGTCGTCCTGCTCGTCCTGGGCGCGCTCTTCCCGGACGGCGCCGCGCTCGTCGTCATCGCGCTGATCGTCACGGCCATCTACCTCAGCACCTGGGAATGAGCGGAGTCCTCGGCTCCGCTCGCCGCGCCGAGTCACACCAAGCGAGCCTCGAGAGCGACTCGAACCTGAAATACGGAGATGGGAATCCCTGTATGTGCCGATCGAAAAGCCCTCTCGAGGCGTCACGAGCCGAATAAGCCGCAAATTTTTCCCAAAAAACCGGAAATTCGTTGGAATTCGACCTTTTATGTCTTGCGGGATCTGATAGATTTACTAATGATTCCACGCAAGATCGGCGGATGGCCCGATCAACGAGGTTTCATCACTGTCAGAGGGCACTCGAACATGGCACTGAAGAAGACCACAGCGGCGGCCGGGACCGCGAAGAAGACCGCTGCCAAGGGCAGCACCGCGAAGAAGGCGGCGCCCAAGAAGGCCGCGGGCACGACCAAGAAGGCGGCACCCAAGAAGGCCGCCGCGCCCAAGCTCTCGCCGGCACAGCACGACCTTCTCAAGAAGGTCGCCAGCGTCTCGGACCCCGCCGGCTACCACGCCGAGAAGAAGCCCGAGAACAAGTCCCTCGAGAGCTTGCTCAAGCACAAGCTCGTCAAGAAGGGCAAGAAACACCCCACGACCAAGAACTTCCACTACTCGATCTCGAAGGCGGGCGAGAAGCACCTGGCGACGACCCCGGCCCCGACCCCCGCGGCCCCCAAGACCAGTTGAGCCCGTCGTCACCATCCCTGGCTACGCAATGGGCCGGCAGCCTCGTCCCACGAGGTTGACCGGCCATCTTCATTTCTTATAAGAAGTGAAGTAGCCCGCGTTGGGTCCGGTGTGTTGCTCGACGGCGTGCATCGTCGGCTCGCCAAGGGGCCGGAAGTCGCGGGCGATCTGGGCGTTCTGGTCAACCTCGCCCGGGCTGGAGCAGCCGATGACGACGGTCGAGACGCCGGGGAGGCTCAGGACGTAGCCCATGGCCTGCGACGGCGCCAGCCCATGTGCCCCGGCGCGGACCAGGAGGCCGGCGGCGTAGACCTTCATGCCGATGACGCCCATGCCCTTGCGGGCCGCCTCGGCCAGCACGCTGCGGGCGAACGACGACCGGTGGACGTCGGCCCCGTTGAGCGCCACGAGAACGGTGTCGAAGTCGAACCGGCCCATCGCGTCGAGCAGGATGGCCGGGTCGTGGTGGCCGGTCAGGCCGAGGAACCGCACGCGGCCCTGCTCGCGCGCCTCGACCATCGCCTCCAGCGCGCCGCCGCGGCCGAAGATGGCGCGCAGGTCGCCGGGGGTGCGCAGGTCGTGGAGCTGCCAGAGGTCGAGGTGGTCGGTGCGGAGCCGTTCGAGGCTCTCGTCGAGCAGCCGGAGCGAGCCGTCGCGCGTGCGGTCGTGCGTCTTGGACGCGAGGAACACGTCGCGCCGCCGCTCGCCCAGCGCGGCGCCGTAATAGTCGAGGCTCCCCGCATACGCCGGCGCCGTGTCGCAGTAGTTGACACCCTGATCGAGCGCCCGATGGATCACCGCCACCGCCTCGGAGATGCGCCCGTGCGTACGGAGCACGCCCTCGCCCCCCAGCGCGAACTGCGTCACCTCGCACCCCGTACGCCCCAGCGGCCGGCGCGGGATCGGAGGGAAAGGCGTCGAGGGGTTGGTCGGCTCGGTGCGCGGAGACGAAATCGTGGTCGCGGGCATCGATCGCATTCCCCTGTAGGAGGGGGCTCCGTCCCCCGACCGGATACGCGGATCGCCTCAGGCCAACAGCTTCTCGACAACGGTCCCATACACGTCGGTGAGGCGGAAGAGCCGCCCCTGGTACTTGTAGGTCAGCCGGGTGTGTTCGAGGCCCAAAAGGTGGAGGATCGTCGCCTGGAGGTCGTGGACGTGCACGGGGTCCTCGACGACGTGGAAGCCGAGGTCGTCGGTGTGGCCCATGGTGATCCCCGGCTTGATTCCGCCGCCGGCTAGCCACATCGTGAACGCCTGCGGGTGGTGGTCGCGGCCCATGCTGCGCCCAGCGCGGCGTTCGACTCGACCATCGGCGTGCGGCCGAACTCGCCGCCCCAGATGACGAGGGTCTCGTCCAGGAGTCCGCGCTGCTTCAAATCGAGCACCAGCGCCGCGGCGGCGCGGTCGGTCTGGCCGCACTGGGTCTTCAGGCCCCCGGCGACGTCCGAGTGGTGGTCCCAGCCCTCGTGGTAGAGGTTGACGAACCGGACGCCGCGCTCGACCAGGCGGCGGGCCAGCAGGCAGTTGTTCGCGAACGACGGCCGGCCCGGCTCCACGCCGTAGAGCGCCAGGGTCTCGGGCGTCTCCCCCGAGAGGTCGATCAGCTCGGGGGCGCTGCGCTGCATGCGGAAGGCCATCTCATACGAGCTGATCCGCGTGGCGATCTCCGGGTCGCCGACGACGCCGAGGTGCTGCCGGTTCAGCTCGCCGATCAGGTCGAGCGAGTCGCGCTGCAACCGGCGATCCACGCCCGAAGGGCTGGCCACGTCGAGGATCGGGTCCCCCTTGGTGCGGAACGGCACGCCCTGGTACGACGTCGGCAGGAAGCCGCTGGACCAGTTGGCCGCTCCTCCGCTGATGCCCGTCCCCGAAGACAGCACGACGAAGCCCGGCAGGTCCGAGGACTCGCTGCCCAGCCCGTAGCAGACCCATGCGCCCATGCTCGGCCGGCCGGGCAGCGGCGAGCCGGTGTTGAGGAAGATCTGCGCCGGCGCGTGGTTGAACTGGTCGGTGTGCACCGACTTGACGATCGCGATCTCGTCGACGATCTTCGCCAGGTGCGGCAGCATCTCCGAGAGCTCGGCGCCGCACTGCCCGTATCGGGCGAAGCGGTACCGCGCCGACATCAGGCTGGCATCGGGCCGGATGAACGCGTAACGCTGGTCCTTGACCACCTCGGCGGGGACCGGCCGGCCGTCGTACTTGCGCAGGGTCGGCTTGTTGTCGAACAGGTCGAGCTGGCTGGGCGCGCCGGCCATGAACAGGAAGATGACCCGCCGGGCCTTTGGCGCGAAGTGTGGCGGCCGCGGCGCCATGACGTCGCGGGAATCGGGTCGAGGCTCGGGGGCCGTGCCGGCCTGGAGCGCTCGCGCCTGCGACTCGGCCAGCAAGGTCGCCAGCGCGATCTTGCCGACGCCGACGCCGCAGTCGCGGAAGAAGTGGCGGCGGGTCAAGTGGAGCCGGCGGCTATCGAACATCGATCCGCGTCCTTTCCCGTTCGTTGAGAGTCTCGCGCTCTTCCGGAGTTTCACGCAGAGACGCAAAGGGACGCAGAGACGCAGAGAAGAAAGGACTCGTCGAGGGTCGCGAGCAGAATATGAGGACCGCAGGCCGACACGGGGGTGCCGACTCAATCGGACGGGCCTCTCTGCGTCTCTGCGATCCTTTGCGTCTCTGCGTGAAACTCTTCCTCCGCCTCTCTGCGTGAAACTCCTCCTCTTCTTATAACGATCGCTTGCGCCGCGGACAAAGCCCAAGTCCTCTCGACCGCGATGGACCAGGGCCGCTCCGGTCAGTACGATGAGACGGTGTCGTTGGAGGATGGCCCGATGGCGCAGTCGATCAAATCCGGATCGCGGTCGGTAACGCCGCGAGGACGCGCGATCCGGATCCTTGTCGCGGCCCTGGCCGTGATCGGGGCCGCTGCGGCCGTCGTGTCCTGGCGCATCGCCCTGTCCTCCGCATCGCGGCGGACCGTCCATCCGCTCGACGTCTCCTCGCCCTTCGTCAACACCCAGGCCGGGGTCCGCTACGTGGGGGACGAGTCCTGCGCCCGCTGCCATGCGGAGATCGCGGCGACCTACCGCCTCCACCCGATGGGCCGCTCGCTCGCCCCCGTCGCCGCGGCGGCGATCCCGGACCTCGACGAGGCGGCCGACGGCCGGACCCTGTTCGAAGCCGACGGCCTGGAGTACTCGGTCGAGCGCCGCGACGGCCGCGTCTTCCATCGCGAGACCCGCCGCGACGCCTCCGGCCGCATCGTCGCCCGCAACGAGGCCGAGGTCCGCTACATCCTCGGCTCGGGCAACCAGGGGGCCAGCTTCCTCATCGATCGCCACGGCTTCGTGTTCCAGTCGCCGATCAGTTGGTATGCGCGCCAGCGGCGGTGGGACCTCTCTCCGGGCTATCGCGGGCGCAACCCCCACTTCGACCGGGTCGTTGTCTCCACATGCCTGTACTGCCACGCGAACCGGGTCGAGCCGGTGGAAGGGGCGGTGAATCGCTACCGGCCGCCGACCTTCCGCGGCCACGCGATCGGCTGCGAGCGCTGCCACGGGCCCGGCGACCTCCACGTCCGCCGGCCCGGCAGCGACAGCAGCCCCGACCGGACGATCGTCAACCCAGCGGCCCTGGAGCCCGCGCTCCGCGACGCTGTCTGCGAGCAATGCCACCTGATGGGCCAACGTCGCGTCGTGAAGCTCGACCGCCTGGAGGACGATTTCCGGCCCGGGCTGCCCTTCGACGCGATCTGGTCGGTGTTCGAGCGGGCCGAGGGCGCGTCGGTGGACAAGTTCGTCGGCCAGGTCGAGCAGATGCACGAGAGCCGCTGCTATCGCGCCAGCTCGGCGCGCTGGGCTGCATCTCGTGCCACGACCCGCATCGTCGGCCGGGCGCCGAGGAGCGGGCCGGCTATTATCGCGAGCGCTGCCTGGCGTGCCACGCCGACGATCGGGGCTGCCGCCTGCCGGAGGCGTCGCGCCGCCAGCGGAACCGCGAGGACGACTGCACCACCTGCCACATGCCGCGGCTGGGTCGATCCGACATCCCCCACGTGGCGGCGACCGACCATCGTATCCTACGGCCGCCCGTCGCGGCCGAGCGAGCCCCGGGCGACGGCGGCGGTCCGAGCCCCGGCGAGCCGATGCTGGTCCTGTTCCGCCGCGAATCGATGGATGACCGCCGGCGTGCCGAGGCCGGGCGCGACCTCGGCGTGGCCCTGCATAACATCGGTCCGGCGGCCTCGGCGGCCCTGCCGCTGCTCGATGCGGCGCTGGCCGCCCGGCCGGACGACCTGGTCGCCTGGCAAGCCAAGGGCAGCGCGCTGGGCCGGCTCGGACGGTTCGCCGAGGGCCTGGCGGCCTTCCGCGAGGCCCTGGACAGCGAGCCCGACGCCGAATCCGCCGTCATCGGCGCCGCGGAGCTCGCCGCCCGGGCGGGGCAGCGGGGCGTCGCCATCGCTCATTGGCGGCACGCCATCGACCTCAACCCCTGGCGCACCGCGTACCGTGCCAAGCTGGCCGCCCTCTGCTTCGAGGAGCGCGACTGGCCGGGTGCGATCGCGGCCTGTCGGGAGACCCTGCGCCTGAACCCAGCCGATCTCGAGTCCCGCGAGCGGCTCGTCAGCTCGCTCCTCCGCCAGGGCGACCGCGATGCCGCCCGGGACGAACTCCGCACCTTGCTGGACTTCAACCCTCCGGACCGCGCCGAGCTGATCCGGCGGTTCCCGACGCTGGCGCGATGATGTAGGGTGGGCTGTGCCCACCAGGAATCGCCTCGGGATGCGGGGATGGCCCAGCGATCTCGGCCATCGCCGGCGGGTTTCACCCACCCTACGAGAACCGGAACTCGACGATCGAGAAGTCGTCGACGAACTCCTCGCGGCCCTGGATCGCGCGGTCGTGGGCGATGAGGCGGTCCATCATCGAGCCGTCGTCCGCGTCGTGCGGCCCTTGCTTCATGAACGCGACGAACTCATCGAACGGCCACATGGTCTCATCGATGCGCTGGATCTCGTAGGCGCCGTCGCTGTAGAGGTACAGCTTGGCGAAGGCGTCCAGCTCGACGCTGCCGCCTTGATACTCGAGGTCGGGCACCGCGCCGATCATCGGGCCATGCGACTCGAGCACGGTCAGTGCGGCCTTGTCAACCGACGGGCCGGTCAGGAGCAGCCCGGGCGGGTGGCCGCCGCCGGAGTAGTCGATGCGGCGGCTGGGCTTGTGGTAGACGCCGTACCAGATGGTGAAGAACAGGCCGTTCTGCTGGTCCATCTGGAAGGCGTTGTTGAGCGCGGCGAGCACCTGGTCGGGCCGGCGGAAGTCGGTCTGGGGCAGCGCCTGCGAGCGCAACGCGTTCATCGCCGAGACCGAGAGCAAGGCCGAGCCGACCCCGTGCCCGCTGACGTCCAGCAGGAAGAAGGCGAAGTGCTCGTCGTCGAGCCAGTGGTATCCGAACGAGTCGCCCCCCAGCTCGGCCGAGGGGACGAACCGCCAGTCGGTCCGCACGTCCCCCTTCTTGAGCTTCTCGGGCAGGAGCGACCGTACGTAATGCGCCGCCTGGTTGATCTCGCTGGCCAGTCGCCGCTGGCTCTCCAACAGCGCGTCATACGCCTCGTTGCGCTGCAGCAGGTTGATGTAGCCCTTGGAGTGGTAGCGGATCCGCGCCAGCAGCTCGATGCGGTCGGGCAGCTTGACGATGTAGTCGTTGGCCCCCAGCGCGAACGCCTCGGCCTTGACCGCCGGCTCCTCCTTGGTGGAGAGGACGATCATCGGCGTCTCGCGGGTCGGCTCGTTGGCCCGGAACGTCTTGACCAGGGTGAGCCCGTCGATCTCGGGCATGACCAGGTCCTGGAGGATCACGGTGGGCTGGACCCGGTGCGCCTCGTCGAGGGCCTTGGCGGCGTCGCGGCAGTAGTGGAAGTCGAACATCCGGCTCGCCGGCGAGCATCCGCCGCACGGCCTCGCCGATCATCGGCTGGTCGTCGATCAGCAGGACCGTCACCTTGTGCTGCGTCAGGGCGGGTTCGGTGCTCATTCGCGAGGCTCCGGGCGAGGCTGGAATCTGGAATCCGCGATCTGGGGTCTTGAATCCGCGATCCGGAATCTGGAATCTTGAAACGTCAATCGGCGATCCCTGTCCGCGTACCTGTCGCCGATCCACGGCACAGCCGGCTCAACGGGGAGCGGTCCGCAATGCGGTCGTCCCGGCCCCCGTCCCGTCGGCGCGGCCCTGCTCGCGGACCAGGCGGGCGATCCCCTCGGCGATGCGGTCGAACGTGGAGGACTTCCTCGGCGGCTCCGAGCTCGATGGCGGCCCGGGGCATGCCCCAGACCACGCTCGACGACTCATCCTGGGCGATGGTGCGCCAGCCCTGGCGGCGGAGGGCCAGCATCCCCCGGGCGCCGTCGTGGAACATGCCGGTCAACAGCGTCGCGACACCCGGCCTCGGCCAGTTCCGCGCCACGCTGTCGAAGAAGACGTCGAACCGAGGGCCGGTAGCAGGCCGACTTCGGCTCGGGCGAGTAGCGCAGCCGGCGGTCCGCGTCGAGGATGAGGTGGTCGTCGGTGACGCCGAGCAAGACCTCGCCGACGGCCGGCCGGTGCCCTGGCTCGATCAGCGTGACCGGCCGCCGCGCCTGCTCGGCCAGCCAGTGGCCCAGCCCCGGCGCGAACGCCGCATCCACGTGCTGCACGATGATGACCCCGGCCTCGAGCCGCGGCGGGAGCCGGCCGAGGATCTCGGCCAGCGCCTGCGGGCCGCCCGTCGAGGCGCCCACCACGACCAGGGGGTCCAGCGCCGGCTCGACCGGAGCCGCGGGCGCCCGCCATGGACTCGGTCCGCGCCGCTCCCGCTCCCGTTCCCGCTCTCCCCGTCGTTCCGGTGCCGGCGGGCCCACCAGCCGGCCGATCAGTTCGATCTTGTGCAGGAGCACGGCCGCCCCGCTGATCTCCCCGCGCGGGCCCAGCCGGGGCGTGTCGATCGCGTCCAGCGCACCGTAGCCCATGGCCTGGTACACCTGGCCCAGGTGTCCGCTGACCGTCGCCGTCACCACGAGGATCGCGCACGGCGACTCGCCCATGATCCGCCGCGTGGCCTCGACGCCGTCCACCCCCGGCATGAGCAGGTCCATCAGGATCAGATCGGCGGGATTGGCCCGCGCCATCGCGATCGCCTCGGCGCCGTCATCGGCCGTCCAGACGACCTCGTGCTCCGGCGACGACAGCACCACCCGGCGCAATGCCTCGCGGGCCAGGGCGGTGTCGTTGGCGATCCCGATTCTCATGGGCGATCCCCGGCGGCGGGTCAGCGGTGCCCGCCCGACTCGATGAGGTCTTTCGTGACGGCCGGCGCCGGATCCCCACATGGCGACCGCACCGACGCGATTGTATCACGCCGCCCGGCCCGCCGAGAGGGGGAGATTCGATTCGGCCCGTCCTGGCATCCGGTCCTCGCAGGTGGCATGATGCTCGGACTGCGGCGAATCCGGGGACCGACTCCGTAGGGTGCTCTGCGAGCACCGGTTCGGCCGAGGCTGGCGGGTCGGTGCTCGCAGAGCACCCTACAAGCCTCTCTCGCCGTGATCCGAAGATCGAGGCGGGGACAACCAAAGGAGCGACCATGGTGCGGCGCGTGCTGTTGGTGGCGTGTTGCCTGGCGATCGTGGCCGGATCGGCCCGGGGACAAAGGGGATCGGCACAGAGAGGCCGCCGCGCGAGGCCAGGTGCGACGCAGCCGGTCGTGCTCAAACCGGCGCGGGTGTTCGACGGGATCAACTCCGAGGCGCACGACGGCTGGACGGTCGTCGTCCGGGGCGATCGGATCGAAGCGGCCGGGCCGGCCGGTGATGTCAAGGTCCCCGACGGCGCCAGCACGATCGATCTCCCCGGCCAGACGCTCCTGCCCGGCCTGATCGACCTGCACACGCATGTCTTGCTCCACCCGTACGACGAGGCCCTGTGGGACGACCAGGTCTTGAAGGAGGCCCTGGCCTTGCGGGTCTGCCGCGCGACCAACCACCTGAAGAGCACGCTGCTCTCGGGCTTCACGACGATCCGCGACCTGGGCACCGAGGGAGCGGGATATGCCGACGTCGGGATCAAGCAGGCGGTCAACCGGGGGATCGTGCCGGGCCCGCGGATGCTGGTCGTGACCCGGGCGATCGTGGCGACGGGCAGCTACGCCCCCAAGGGCTTCGCGCCGAGTGGCACATCCCGCAGGGGGCCGAGGAGGCCGACGGCGTCGATTCGCTGATCCGGGTGGTGCGCGACCAGATCGGCCGGGGTGCCGACTGGATCAAGGTCTACGCCGACACGGCGATGGGGGGCGCGGCGATCCGGCCGTCGTTCTCGCAGGAGGAGATGACGCGGATCGTCGAGACGGCGAACTCGGTGGGCGTCCCGGTGGCTGCGCATGCGACCTCGAAGGAAGGGATGCGCCGCGCCGCGATGGCCGGCGTGGCGACGATCGAGCACGGCGACGACGGCGACGAGGAGATCTTCAAGCTGATGGCCGAGCGAGGCGTGGCGCTCTGCCCCACGCTGACGGCCTTCGAGGCCTCGGCCCGTTATCGCGGCTACCGGCCCGGCACCGACCCCGAGCCGCCCCGATTGAGACGGGCGCGCGAGACGTTCAAGAAAGCCCTGGCCGCGGGCGTGATCATCGCCAACGGCAGCGACATGGGCGTCTTCGCCCACGGCGACGGCGCCCGCGAGCTCGAGCTGCTGGTCGAATACGGCATGAAGCCGGCCGATGCGCTCCGCGCCGCGACGAGCGTGGCCGCGAAGGCGATCCGATCCGACAGCCGCTTCGGCGCCGTCAAGCCGGGCCTGCTGGCTGACCTCGTCGCCGTCGAGGGCGATCCCACCGGCGACATCAAGGCCCTGAGGAAGGTCAAGCTGGTGATGAAGGGCGGGGAGATCTTCAAGTAGGTCAGGCTTTCCAGCCTGACGCGGATCGGACCGGGTCTCTTGTAGGAGGGGGCTCCGTCCCCCGACCGGCCCGGTCCGTCCCCCGACCGGATCCAGCCGGAGCGTTCGGCGCTCTAGCCCACCCTACCCAGCTCCGCATGGAAAGGACATGACCCATGAAGACGATCGATTTGCCCGAGGTCTCGCCGGATGTTGCCCGGCTGCTCGACCAGGCCCGTGACGACGATCTGATCCTTCGACGAGGAGACGGCAGTGAGTTCCTGGTCATCGCCATCGATGACTTCGACCACGAGATCGCCCGGACCCGGAAGGACCCGAAGCTGATTGCCCTGCTCGAAGCCCGGGCCAAGCAGACGGAGACCATCCCCCTGGACGAGGTCAAGAAGCGGCTGGGATTGTAGGGATCGGAATTGATCCGCGCCCGCCTGCGCCGGAGAATCTCCGGTGGGAGTCCGTACTCCGGTCCTCGACTCCGAGGGGCGGTCCCATGCTCTGCCGGACGTGCTTTCAGGCCCAGGCGACGTTCCACGTGCTCGACCGGCCGTCGGACGATGGACTCGTCGAGTCCCACTACTGCCTGGCCTGCTATGAACAAAAATACATACATCCGCCGACCGGTTGGCTAGTGATGGCCGACGATTCGAGGTCGGCCGACACGCCCGCGTTCCCGCTCTCGCGGTTCACGATCAAGGAATTGATGATCGTCGCCGGGTTCTTCGCCGTCCTCAACGCGGCCCTGGCCCTGTTCATGCGGAGCGGCCTGATCGGGGGCTCGCCCGCGCAGATCTACGACCGGACGATCAAGGCTTTCCTGATCGTGAACCCCTTCTTCGCAATCTTCCTGGTCGATTGCGTCTGCCTCTCATGGTTCTGGAAAGCGCACTTGCGTAAGATCACCAACGACGTGCCCCTACCCCAATTGAAGGCGATCCGCCGGCTCGACGAGTGGACCATCGGCTGGGAAGGGGCAAGCTCGCTCGAGCGCGCCCTGCTGATCTCGCGGCTGTTCGCGTGGTTCTTCTGGTTCGCGGTCTCGATCCCGCGGATCGCCAACTGGTCTGACTTCTGGCTCGTCGCGGCGGTACTCCCCTTGATCTTGTTGTGCATCGAGGCGTTCCTGCTCGGTGGCCTCGTCATCTCGGCCCGGCGCCGGTAGCCGGGACCCAATCTCTATCCACCAGCGGGCTGCCCCGCCTCTTGCCCCGGCGCGGAATTCCGGCAAAAACTGGGAACGATCGCCCCGGATGCTGCACTCATAGCGGGTGACGGCAGCGACGAGGCATGGGGGGGCCGGGTGATGGCGAGCGGTTATCGCGGTTCGGTGGTGGATTCGCTGGGCCGGCTCTTCGAGTCGGGTTCGGTCGTCGGGCTGGGCGAGGCGCAGCTCCTGGAGCGGTTCCTCGCTCGCGGCGACGAGGCGGCCTTCGAGGCCATCCTGCAGCGGCACGGGTCGATGGTCCTGGGCGTCTGCCGCCGCGTGCTGGACGACCCGCACGACGTCGCCGACGCCTTCCAGGCCACCTTCCTGGTCCTGGTCAAGAAAGCCCGGTCGATCCGCGAGCGGGACTCCCTGGGCACCTGGCTCTACGGCGTCGCGCGGCGGGTCGCCGTGCGCGCGCCGGGTCAACGCCCGGCGGCGGAACGCTCGCGAGCGGACCGGGATCGATGCGGAGGGTCTGGATGTGGACCGGGGAGAATCGCGCAAGGACCGGCTGGAGGCCCAGGAGCTGCGATCGGCGATCGACGCCGAGCTCGAACGGCTGCCGGCGCGGTACCGGGATCCGTTGATCCTCTGCGACCTGGAAGGCCAGACGCACGAGCAGGCCGCGGCGCAGCTCGGCTGCCCGGTCGGCACGGTCAAGAGCCGGCTGTCGCGCGGCCGCGAACAGCTCCGGTCGCGACTGGTCCGGCGCGGGGTCGCGCCCTCCGCGGGCCTCCTGGCCGCGACGCTCGCCACCGAGTCCGCGCACGCCGTGCCCGTCGAACTGATCGCCCTGACGCTCGGGGCCGCGACGAGGCTCGCGGCCGGTCGAGCGGTCACGGCCGGGGCGTCCTCGGCCGGGGCCGCGACATTAACGAAAGGAGTGCTGCGTTCCATGTTGCTCATGAAAATCAAGCTCGCCGCGGCCGCCCTGGCGGCGGTCGCCCTCGCCACGACCGGCGTCCGGGCGCTGGTCGCGCCGGCCCCGCCGCCCACCCAGTCCGGCCGCCAGGAGGCCGCGCCACGCGCCGCGGCCGCGGCGTCGAGCCAACCGGCCAACGCGCCCCCATCGGAGCGCGCCGTCGAGCGGTTCCGCCTGGCCAACGGCCTGAAGGTCATCCTCCGGCCCATCAAGGGTTCCAGGAACACCGCTCTGGTCGTGGTGTATTCCATCGGCGGCGATCATGACCCCGAGGGTCGCTCGGGCCTGGGTCACACGATCGAGCACCTCTACGTGACCGCCGCGGCCGGCACCGAGAAGGCCCGGACGGCCGAGGAGCACTTCCGCCGATACCCGGCGGGCTCCAACGGGCAGACGGGCGACCGGTACACCGTGATCGCCACGGTGTTCTCCCAGGGTGAGCTCGACCATGAGCTGGCCGATGCCGCGGCCCGGATGGGCGACCTGAAGGTGACCGACGACGACCTCGACCGCGAGCGCCCGCGGCTGCTCCAGGAGGTCACCAACATGTTCGAGGGGTTCCCCGCGCTGGCCGCGATGAACAACGCCCGCGAGCGGGCCCGTCCGATGCCGCACGGCGGCCGGCACGGCGGCCCGCCCGAGCAGCTCCGGACGATCCCGCTCCCGCTGGTGAAGTACCGCCTGGCCCGCTATTACAAGCCTCGGAACGCGACCCTCGCCCTGGCCGGCGACTTCGACCCGGCCGCGGCCCGCCGGGCGATCGAGTCGCACTTCGCCGCGCTGCCGGCCGGCGAGGAGATCCCGGCCCCCGGCGAGCCGGGCGCGCCGAAGTTCTTCGTGCCGGTCCGCCCGCCTCGGGCCGAGGCCTCGCGATCGGACAGCGAGCCCACAGCCTGCCTGGCTTACCTCGCGCCCCGGCCGGGCAGCGAGCTGTATGCCCCGTTCCTGGTGCTGATCGCGCGGCTCTGGGCCGGCGGCTCGCGGCTGGGCGGCTCCGGGGTGACCGGCTCGCCGGTGTACTTCACCCCGCTCGATGACGGGTCCGTCGTCGCGGTCTCGGTACCCATCAAGCGCGGAGAGACCGCCGTCGAGGCGTTCCAGCGAATCGAGAAATTCATCGCCGAGACGATCGAGCCGAAACTCGGCGCCTTCGAGTTGGCGGCCGTGAAGCAGCAGGAACTCGGGCTGATCCTGGGCCTTCGCGACTTTCCCGACGTGGCGCTGGGGCAGAACCCTTATGGCGTCGCCTTCTCGCTGGCCCGGCGGGACCAGCTCGGGCTCGACCCCGCCCGGCTCGGCCGGGCGCTGGACGCGGTCACCGACCGGGACTTGAGGCGGGTCGCCGCAGAGGTCTTCGCCCCGGGCCGGCACGCCGGAGCAATCGCCGGGCTCGGCGAAGCCGGGCGGTGAGCCATCTCGGATGGGCACCGCCCACCGGTCCAACGCCTCGACCGGTGGGCGGTGCCCATCCGACACCGATCCCGGCGAATCCTCATCCGTCCGGCCGAAGTCTCTCCCAGCCCGGGAACGCGAGCGCCGCGCAATCCTGGAAGCCCCGCTCGTGGCTATCGAAGAAGGCGGCCTCCGCGTAAGCGGCCTCGATGGCCGCATCGCCGACGAGATAACGATCGTCCTGGCAATCCACGAGCACGCCGTGGGACAGGATCGCCAGCACCGCCGCGGCGAAGTACTGCATCCGGAGATCGGCCGCCGAGCGGCCCGCCGCCGTATTGAAGAAGAAGTGCTTCCTGGCGGTCCCGAGCCGCTGCTGGATCTCGGTGGAGGCCTCCTGGGCCAACAGCTCGATATGTTCTGGGTCCGCCTCCATGATGTCGAACTCGAAACCGGCGATCAGCGGGCCTGGCCCGTAGCGCCCGGCCGTGCGGAAGGCACCGGGTTGGACCTCGAGTTTGGCCGGGAGCATCCCTCCTGGCCAATGCTCGGGGTCGAATTCGGGGAGGAACTCGACGCGGAGGCCGTAGTCGGCGAGCGATCGCTCCCACCGAGACTTCAGATCCTCGGGAACGCCGCCGGCGAAGACGCTCAGGGAAAAGCTCATCGGGGACTCCGCCTCACGGGACCCGGCCTGGTGATCGAGCCCTGCCTCAAACCGAGGCCCCCGCGCGGCTCGCCGGCTGCGCCCAATGCGATGGCCGCGTCTGGGTGAACATCGCCGCGCCGACCGCGGCCAGGCCCAGCACGACGTGCGGGATCCACACCTCCCAGGCGAACCCGAAGAGCCAGGGCGAGGCGGCCAGCAGCAGGCCGCCGAGCGCGTCCAGCACCAGGTGGACCGGCACGCCGATCAACTCCACGGCCCCCAGCTCGTAATCCGTCAGCAGGCTGTAGATGATCACGCCGCCGCCCAGCAGCACCGGCAGCCAGGTCTGCGCGCCGCGCCGAAGTTGAAGGCCAGCGGGACCACCACCAGCACCATCCCCATCAGGTAGTCCAGGAACCCGTGAACCCGGGTCGGCAGGATGCCAAACACGCCGTATCCTCCTTCCGTCGGTCCCCCATCGTGTCATCGATGTGTTTAGAATAGGAGGCCGTCCGCGACGGAGTAAAGGGGCCGGGAGCGAATCGAGGGGCGATATCAAGGCTCCGGCTTGGCCGCGGCGGGTGGGCCCAGCCTCGTGCGCCACTCTGCCGCCTTGTCCGGCTTGCCCCAGGCCTCGTAGAGCGGGGCGATCCGCGCCGCGGCGGCGGCCACGTGTCTCCGGGCCGACACGCTCATCTTGGCCTCGCGCGCCTTCAGCCCCTCGTAGCCGCCGACCAGCATCGGCTCGGCCGCGGCGTACTTCTGCCGCGCGACCAGCGCGGCGCCGAGCTGGCTCATGGCGTAGAAGCGGAGCCAGTCGTCGGGCATCGCCTGGACGTGGAGGTCGAGGGCTTCGCGCGCCGTGGCCTCGGCCTCGGCCGCGCGCCGCGCGCCCAGGTGGGCCCTCACCAGCGCGTTAAGGGCGATCAGGGTCTGGAGCTGCCCGGCCCCCGATTTCTCCTTGCGGAGCCGCACCACGTCCTGGAGGATCCGGATGGCCTCGTCCCAGTGCCCGGCGTCGAGGTGCAGCATGGCCAGGTTGGTCAGGGCGCCCAGAGTGATGGGGTGTTCGGCCCCTAGCTTCGCCCTCGCGTCCTGAACCGCCCGATCGAGCAGCGGGCGCGCCTCGCCGGCGCGGCCGGCGTCCAGGTAGAGCCGGCCCAGGAGGTATCTCGTCCGGAGGGTCTCGGGGTGGCCGGGGCCGAGGCTCGCCTCCTTCATCGGCAGCGCCTCCTCGAACAGCGCGATGGCGTCGGCGGACCGGCCGGCGTCCCGGTAGGCCAGCGCCAGGTTGGTCATGCTGGCGAGCGTATTGGGGTGGTCGGCCCCCACCTTCGCCTTCATCAGCGCGAGCGCCTGCTCCTGGATCGCGATGGAGTCTCGGGTCCGGTCGGCGGACCGGTACAGGATGGCCAGGTTGCCCATGGCGGTGAGCGTATCGGGGTGGTCGGGCCCGAAGTTCGCGTTCATCAGCGCGAGCGTCTGCTCCTGCAGCGCGATCGCCTCGTCGAACCGGCTCGCCTCGTGATAGGCGGCTGCCAGGTTGTTGCGGGTGGTGAGCGTCTGGCGGTCGTCGGGCCCCACCCTGGCCTGCAGGCGCCGGAGTGCCTCCTCATACAGCGGGATTGCATCCCGGACGCGCCCGGCGAGCTGATAGGCATTGGCCAGGCTGCCGGCTTCGCTGAGGGTGTCGGGGTGGTCGGGCCCGAGCGTGGCCCCGAGCAGGGCCCGGGCCCGCTCGTACTGCCGGATCGCCGGGGCCGGCTCGCCCAGGTGGAAGTAGCTCAGGCCCAGCGCCCCGCGGACCCGCGCCTCGATGCGGGGTTGATCGGCGAAGCTCCCCGGGATGCTCCCCTCGGCCTGATCCAGCGCGTCGCGCAGCTTCACGTCGCGGCCGAGCCCCCCTCCTGGCCCCGCGGCCGCGCCGCCGCCAGGACCTTGTCGCGGAGGAAGCCCAGCACCGCCTCGGCCTCCGAAGCCGACCGGCGGGCGTTGGCCTCCTCGCTCCGCGCCTTGAGGAGGTTGTCCTGCGCCCGCCCCTCGGCCCGGGTGGCACGGATCGCCTGCCGGGTGCTGATCGCCGTCGCCGCCACCAGCAGGGCGACGAACGCCGACGCGGCCGCCAGCACCCCACGGTGCTTGCGGGCGAACTTCCGCAGCCGGTAGGACGCCGACGGCGGACCCGCCTCCACCGGGTCGCCCTCCAGGTGACGCAGGATGTCCCGCGCCAGGTTGTCGGCCGTCTCGTACCGCCGCTCCGGCTCCTTCTCCAGCGCCCTCATCACGATCCAGTCGAGGTCGCCGCGCACCAGCCGCGCCAGCCGCGCCGGCTCGGTCCCCCGCGAGGCGGCGATCGACGCCGTCTCCTGCGTCGTCGAGAGCCTCGTGCTGGGCCGCGGCGGCTCCTCCTCGCGGATGCGGCGCAGGACCTCGGCGAACGCGGCCTCGCGCAGCCGGCGTCGCTCCAGCGGCGTGGTTCCGGTCAATAACTCGTAGAGGAGCACGCCGAGCGAGTAGATGTCGCTGCGGGTGTCGACGTCATGGCCGCTGAGCTGCGCCTGCTCGGGGCTCATGTACTCGGGCGTGCCCACGATCACGCCGAGCTGGGTGAACAGGGTCCGCTCGGTCAGCCGCCGATCGATCGCCTTGGCCACGCCGAAGTCGATCACCTTGGGCACGGGATGCCCGTCCTGGAGCGCGACGAGGACATTCGACGGCTTGATGTCGCGGTGGATGATGCCTTTCTGGTGCGCGTGCTGGATCGCCCGGCAAATGGGGACGAATAGCTCCAGCCGCTCCTTGGGGTCCAGCCGGTTCCGGTCGCAGTACTCGGTGATGGGGACGCCGTCGACTGGCTCCATGACGAAGAAGGGCCGTCCGGAGTCGGTGGTGCCGGCGTCGAGGAACCGGGCGATGTGGGGATGGTCCATCAGGGCCAGGGCCTGGCGCTCGGCCTCGAGCCGCGCGATGACCAGGGCCGAGTCCATCCCGGGCTTGATGACCTTGAGCGCGACGGTCCGGCGGACGGGCCGCTCCTGCTCGGCGAGGAAGACCATGCCCATGCCGCCCTCGCCGACCTGGCGGTCGAGGCGATAGGGACCGATGCGGGAACCCGGCCCCTCGGCAATCGGCCGGTCCGAGGGCGGGCGCCTGGCGGCAGCGTCGTCGGCGTGCTCGGCCCTCGTCCCGGGGTCATGGACGGGCGGGTCGAGCAGGTCGCCCGACTGCTGGTGCGCCCGCAGGAGCGACTCGACGCGGCGGCGGAGCTCGGGGTCACCGGCGCAGGCGGCATCCAGGTAGGCGTCGCGCTCGGCCGGCACGGCCTTCTCCAGCGCGGTCACGAAGATCGTCTCTTCGCTCATGGATGGGCCTCGCTCGGGAGATCGTCGATACGATCGGCAGTTTACCAGTGGGCCGCGGGCGGCGGGGAGTGGGAGTTGGCCCCACGCCGGCCCAGGCCCGGGGCGCGTCCCTCATCGCGTGATGGTCGAGCCCTTGCGGGATAGGACGAACGTCGCGTCATCGCCGGGGATGCCCGTGTTGCCGCCGTCGAGCAGCGTGCCCGCCGCGTCGGCGAGCCCCCCCGGCGGCACGGCGACGACCACCAGCTCGCCCCCCCGGGCGAACACGGGCCGGCCGGCCAGCGTCAGCGTCACGGCGTGCGCCGCCGCGTCGTAGGACGCCCGCACGCCGACCGGCCGCGCGACGAGCTGCCGACCGCGGCGGCGGAACTGGGTCAGGATGTAGTCGGCCGCGCTGGCGGCGCGGGCCGGGTCCATCGCGGTGCTGAAGTCCAGCTCGTAGCCGACGATCCGCCGGTGTCGCCCCTTGCCGGCGAAGAGGACCGTCTCGGCGGCGATGGTGGGCGGGGCGGCGACGGTCACCAGGGTGGTCGTCGCGACGGTCGTCGGGTCGGTCGACATCGCGATCTCGTAGGTGCCGGCGCGGTCGACGGTCAGCCCGGAGAAGGAGGCCACGCCGTGGTGGGCTGCGACGGTCAGCACGCCGCCGAGTTGGGCGCCCTGGGGGTCGGCCAGGGCGAGGGTGACGTCGCCGTCGAAGCCGGTGTCGACCACGCCCGATTGATACTCGACGGTGACCGTCAACCCGAAGGGGGCGCCGAACTCGACGGAGGCCGGGGGCTCGGCGGTGGCGGCGAGATCGAGCGTCGGCGTGACGACGCCGAGCTTCCCACCCGACTCCTCGGTGAACCAGAGGTTGCCGTCCGGGCCCGCCGCGATCGCCGCGGGATACGAGCCGGCGGTGGGGACCGCGGTCTCGTTGATGTGATGGGTGACCGGGTCGATCGACCCGATCCGGTCGGTGCCGGATTCGGTGAACCAGAGCTCGCCGTCGGGGCCCGCCGCGATCCCGTCGGGCTTGGAGCCGGCGGTGGGGAGGGTCGTCTCGACGATGGCGTGGGTGGCCGGGTCGATCCGGCCGATCACGCCGCTGGAATCGGCGAACCAGAGGCCGCCGTCGGGCCCCACCGCGATCGCGACGGGAATCGCCCCGGGATTGGGCAGGGCGAACTCGGTGATCTGGTGGGTCGTGGGATCGATCCTCCCCACCTTGCCGGCGCCGCTCTCGGCGAACCAGAGGGCGCCGTCGGGGCCCGCCACGATCCCCAGGGGTTCCGCATCACCGGTCGGGATGGGGAACTCGGTGATCTGGTGGGTGGTCGGATCGATCCGCCCGATCTGGTCGCCGAAGGACTCGGTGAACCAGAGGGCGCCGTCGGGCCCCGCCACGATCGCGAAGGGGTCGGACAGGGCGGTCGGGATGGGGTAATCGGTGACCTGCCCGGTGGTCGGATCGATCCGCCCGATCCGATCGCCAAACTCCTCGGTGAACCAGAGGTCGCCGTCGGGCCCCGCCGCGATCCCCACGGGCGCGGCACGGTAGGTCGGCAAGGAGAACTCGACGACGGCGCGGGTCGTCGGGTCGATCTTGGCGACCTCCTCGGCGCCGCTGAACTCGGTGAACCAGAGGTCGCCGTCGGGCCCCGCCGCGATCGCGGCGGGGTAGGAATTGACGTTCGGGATCGGGACCTCGGCGATGGACGAGGGCAGCCGCCGCGACTCGAGCGGCTCGAGTGCGGGCCGCCGGCGCCGGCGCGACCTCATCGTTCGCCGGCCCTCCCGTGAACCGGTCCACAGGGCTGACCGCTGCCCTCGATGCGGGTTCATCGTCGGTCCTCCTGCGCCGTGGGTGGGGGATCGTCGCGGCCGCGCCCGACGGCGCCGCCGCGGGCCGCGTCGGCCGGGGACGGGGCGGGCTCGGCCGGTCCGCAGGCCGTCGTCCCGGCCCATCGCAATGCGCCGTCCCGGCCCCGGATACCTCACGGTCCGGCGCTTTTTTCCCGCGAAGCCCCGCCCTGGCCGCCGGGACGGTTCATCGCGAGATGCCCTTGCCCTTGCGGGTGATGACGAAGGTCCCGTCGTCGCCGATCACGCCCAGATTGCTCCCATCCAGCGGCACACCCGCGGCACTGGTCAGCCCGCCCGGGGCCACGCCCGCGACCACCAGCTTACCCCCCTGCGCGAACGTCGGCTTGCCCGAGAGCGTCAGCGTCACGCTGTGGGCCGTCGCGTCATACGCCACCTGCAAGGCCACCGGCAAGCCGAGGAGCTGCCGGCCGCGGCGCCGGGTCTGCGTCAGCGTGTACTCGGCGCCGCTGGCGGCCAGCGTCGGGTCCATCGCCGTGCTGAAGTCGAGCTCGTAGCCGACGACATGCTGGCGCCGGCCCTTGCCGGCGACGATCGCCTTCTCGGTGACAATGGTGGGCGGGACGGCGACCGTCACCGGCGTGGTCAGCGTCGTGGTCGTCGGATCGGTATAGGCCATGATCCGATAGCCGGGGCCGGCCTGGTTGAGCGTCAGGCCGGTGAAGGTGGCGACGCCATCATGGGCGGCGACGGTCAGCGTGCCGCCGATGGCGGCGCCGTTGGCGTTGGGATTGACCAGGGCGAGGGTGACGTTGCCGTTGAAGCCGGAGTCGAGCGGGCCCGAGGGATAATCGACGTCGACCGTCAGCCCGAAGGGGGAATTCGGCGTGACGAAGGCCGGGGGCCCGGCGGTGGCGACGAGGCCGAGCGTCGGCGCGAGGACGCCCAGCTTCCCGGCGACCGTCTCGACGAACCAGAGGTTGCCGTCGGGGCCCGCCGCGATCCCGTGGGGGTAGGCATTGGGGGTGGGGACGGCGGTCTCGTTGATGCCACGGGTGACCGGGTTGATCGACCCGATCCTGTTGCCCAGTTCGGTGAACCAGAGGTTGCCGTCGGGCCCCGCCGCGATCCCGTAAGGGTAGGAATCGGCGGTCGGCAGACTCGTCTCGAGGAAGGCGCGGGTCGTTGCGCTGATCGACCCGATCTTGTCGCTCGCGAACTCGGTGAACCAGAGGTTGCCGTCGGGCCCGGCCGCGATCTCATAGGGCTGGGACGAGGCGGTCGGGATGGCGAACTCCGAGATGGCGTGGGTGGTCGGGTTGATCATCCCGATCTTGTTGCCGGCCTCCTCGGTGAACCAGAGGTTGCCGTCCGAGCCCGCCGTGATCCCCTCGGGGTCGGAACCGGCGGTCGGGATCGTGTACTCGGTGATGACATGGGTGGTCGGGTTGATCATCCCGATCTTGCCGGTGAGGATCTCGGTGAACCAGAGGTTGCCGTCGGGGCCCGCCGCGATCTCGTGGGGGGCGGAATTCGGGGTTGGAGTGGGGAACTCGGTGATGACGTGGGTCGTCGGGTTGATCGTCCCGATCGCGCTGGTCCCCGATTCGGTGAACCAGAGGTTGCCGTCGGGCCCCGCCGCGATCCCGTAGGGGTAGGAAGCGGCGGTGGGGGTGGTGAAGTCGGTGGCGACATGTGTCGTCGGATTGATCGTGCCGACCCTGGTGCTGCCCTCGGTGAACCAGAGGTTGCCGTCGGGCCCCGCCACGATCGATTCGGGCAAGGTCCCGGGGGTCGGGACGGGAAACTCGGTGATGGTCGAGAGCAGTTGTCGCGACTCCATCCGCTCGATGACGGGCTGCCGGCGATGTCCGGCCCTTGCGGCCGGGCCGCGTCGGCAATCCGACGACCGGAATGCGGGGATCGATCGCTGCCATGGTTGCGGAATCATCGTTCGTCCTCCCATCGTTGTGATCAGGGGATCGGCGCGCACCTCGGGCGGGATCCCCGGCTCCGAGGAGTGGCGCTCGACTCGCACGCTGGCCCGTGAAGGAATGGGGCGCGGCTCTCCGCCGTCGGTGGCTCGGGCGGGACCTCGCACTCGCCTCGAAGGACGCGACGGCCGGTTCGAGCGACACGGCCCGGCACGCCGCCGTCTCTCCCCAATGCGCCGTCCCGGCCCTGGATACCCCAGGCGCCTTCGATTTTTTTCGGGGGCTATGGGCTCGACCCCGGCCCGGGCGCATCGCGGCCGGCGATCTCGACGCGGAGCCAGGCGCGCATAGGCCCAGTAGCGGTCGGCCGTGGAGGTCGACAGGCCGAGGATCTCGGCGGCTTCGGCGAGGGTCAACCCGGCGAAGACGCGGAGCTGGACGAGCTGGGCCTTGACCGGGTCCTTGGCGGCGAGCTTCTCGAGGGCCTCGTCGAGGGCCAGCAGGTCGTCGTCGGTCTCCGGCGCGGCGGGCTGGGCGGCGTCGAGGTCGACCCGGGCGCGGTGCCCGCCGCGCTTGAGCCGATGGCGGCGGCGGGCGCCCTCGACCAGGATGCGACGCATCGCCTCAGCAGCCGCGGCGAAGAAGTGGCCGCGGCTATCCCAGGGCTTGTCGGGATCGGCGCCGGCCAGCCGCAGGTAGGCTTCGTGCACCAGGGCCGTGGCCTGGAGGGTCTGCCCCGGCGACTCTCGCGCCATCCGCTGCGCGGCCAGCCGCCGCAACTCGTCGTAGACCAGCGGCAAGAGCTCGCGCGCGGGCTTCGGCTCGGCGGGCGCGGCCGACTCCTCGCCGCCTCCGGTCTGGCTAAGATCGTCTTCGAGTGGTGTTGTCATGAGCGATCGCTCCTCCCGCGCGGCGGGCTCAGCCGGCCAGCCGGCGCATGACCCATTCGAGCGGCCCGTTGCGGAACCGGCGCTTCCACAGCCACGAGACGAGCACGGCGGCCGAGAAGAACAAGAGCCCGCACGCCTGGCCCACCGGCAGCGGCTCGCGGGTCGCCAGTCCCAGGGCGACGACCGTCCCCAGGCCGAAGACGATGTGGACGACATACCAGGTCAGCGCCATCTGTCCCATCGCGGCCAGGGGCGCGATCCACGGGGCGTCCGGCCACGCCTCGGCCGCGCGGACGCACAGCGCGATCACGGCGACCGCCGCCCCGCCGCCTGTGAGCAAGAACAGCGGCAGGGGCGGCATCGACTCCGTGCCGAAGAGGGCCTTGATCGTCCCTTCGTCCATCCCGTGGGGATGCGAGCGGAAGTACCAGACGCACCCCCACGACAACAGCTCGGCGAGCATCGCCGCGGCCACGGCCGCCAGGACGACCCGCGTATTGACCGCGCGATCGCACAGGTCGCGCCGGCCCAGCCACATGCCGAAGATCAGCAGCCCCGTCCAGGGGAACACGCTGCGGAAGCCGTCGTAGAACAGGTTGCGGACGGTCCCCTTGAGCGTCCACAGATGGTGATAGGTCATGGTGGACCATTCCCAGTTCGTGTCGTAGTCCAGCGCGAGCAAGAGCGCGACGAACCCGAGGATGAACATGAGCGCGACGGCGAGCAGGCGGCGGTCGGAGGCGGTCACCAGCCCGGCGGCGACGACCAGAGAGACGCCGTAGACCCGCAGGATGTCGCCCGGCCAGACCACGAGGTTGAAGAACCCCAGCGCCAGCAGGAAGAATCCGCGGCGGATCAGAGTCGTCCGCACCGCGGCGATGGCGCGGGGGTCATCATCCGCGACCGCCCGGCGGGATCGCAGGGTCAGCTCGACCCCGGCCAGCACCACGAAGGTCGCGGCCGCGCGCCCATCCAGCACGTGCATGATCCACGCCGACCAGGCCGGCCGGGTCTGGTCCACCGCCATCACCAGGCCGAAGTGGACGACGATCATGCCCAGCATGGCCATCGCCCGCGCAATGTCATACCCCAGGATCCGCCTGGCGGTCTCGCTCACCGGGGACCGCACCGGCCGGGCGGTCGCGGCGGTCATGACTTGCGCTCTCCCGTCGCCTGCTTCTCGATGTCCTTGACGAGCTGCTGGAAATCGTCCCGGCCGCGGATCGCGGCGAGGTCGGGGTCCGAGAGGAGGATCTCGGAGTTGAGGAACCCGCCGCGCGTGGCTCGGCGGAGGACCTCGATCGCCCGGTCGCCATACAACCGGCGGCGGACTCGCTCGCCCTGGGTCAGGCTCTCGGGGTCGTCCACGCCCTGCGTCCCCTCCTTGGCGCCGATCAAGGGGATGCACAGCGCCAGGTTGCACGCCAGGTTGTAGCTGTTGCGCGCGTCGAGATCGGGCAGGCCCTCGAGCAAGTTGACGGCGCGCTGGAACGACCGCAGCGCCTCGGCCGGCTCGCCCGACTGCTGGCGCACGCGGGCGATGTTGTTGTAGCCCTTCGAGAGGTCGATGCGCGAGATGCTGTCCTCGGGTTGCTCGGCGACCAGCCGCTCGAGCACGGGCCGGGCCTTCTCGGCGAAGGCGAGCGACTCGGCCGGCTCGCTCCGCCGCCGGTGCAGGTCGCTGATCATGTTGTAGGTGCTGGCCAGCCCGCCCTGGTAGTCGAGGACGCCGGGATATTGCCGGTCGAGCCGCTCGAGGATCTCGACCGCCCGGCGGTCGCTCTTGAGCGCCGAATCCAGCTTGCCGGCCATCTGCTGGAGGGCGCCCATGTCGCCCAGGTCCATTGCCAGGCGAAAAGACTGATCGGCCAGCGCCGGGTGCTCGCGGGTGATGGCCTCGAGGATCTCGACGGCCTGCTGATAGGACGCCAGCGCCGGGCCCGATCCGTCGGGCTGCTCCACCTGGATCTGGCCCAGCAGGACGTGGGCCTGGGCCATGACGATCCGCGGATCGGGCGAGCGGGGATCCTCCGAGGCCAGTTGCTCCTCGATCGCCAGCACGCTCCGGAGGGTCTCGATCGCCTCGCCAGGATGACCCTGCTGGAACTGGACCTGGCCCGTGTTCAGCAGGACCTTGCCCAGCAAGCGGCGGCGCGGGGTCGACGCGGGATCGCCGGCGAGCGCCGACTCGATGAGCTCACGGGCGCGGCGGCATGCGTCGAGGGCCTCGTCGCGACGGCCCTTGAGCCTCATGAGGACGACGGCCCGTTCGTTGAGGGTACCGGCCAGCTCCTCTTGATACTCCGGGTCGCCCGGCCGCGAGCGAAGCAAGCCCTCCCAGAGTGCGATCGCCTGCTGGAACTGGTCGGCGGCCTCGGCGGGTGAGCCGATCTCCCCGGTGATCCGGGCGAGCCGGCTCCGGGCCCCCGCGAGCTCGGCGCGGAGCGCCGGGTCTCCGGCGCGCTCCGCCAGGAATCCCTCGTAGAACCGCCGGGCGTCCTGGAGCAGCTCCTTGCGCAGCGGGTGCAGCCCGGGCTGATTGAGCAGCCGCTCCTCGGCGACGCGGGTGAAGAACTGATCGACTGCCTGACGCGCCTGGCGCGACGAGGCCTCGGCGCGGTCGCGCTCGCGGCGCGCCAGCACCAGGCCCCACGTGGTCCCGACGACCCCCGCCACCAGCGCCAGCACCATAGCCACCGCGGCGGCGACCGCCGCCGCATGCCGCCGCACGAACTTGCGCGCACGATAGAAGGTCGAGTCGCCCCGCGCCCGCACCGGCCGGCCGTCCAGGTAGCGACGCAGATCGTCGGCGAGCTGCTCGGCCGAGGAATACCGCCGCTCCGGCTCCTTGCGCATCGCCATCAGCACGATCGTATCAAGATCGCCGGCGAGGACTCGCTTGAGCCCGCTCGGAGAGGTCGCGCGGGCCGCGGCGATCTCCTCGGGGACCGGAGCCGCGGCGGGAGCAGAGGCAGGGATCGGGGCCGGTGGGCGCGGCTCGCTCGACGACGCGGGCGAGGCCGCCGGTACGGGCCGGGGTCGGGGCGGACGGCGGACGGCCGACGTGCTGGGCCGTTCGGGAGCCTGCTCGCAGATGGCCTGGAAGATCTCCGCGGTGGTCCGCGCCTTGAACCGATAAGGCCGGCGGCCGGTCAGGAGCTGGTAGAGCACCACGCCCAGCGAGTAGACGTCGCTGGCCGTGGTGGCCGGCTCGCCCGTGACCTGCTCGGGGCTGGCGTATTCCGGCGTCAGCACCAGCTCGCCGGTCCGGGTCAGGCCGTCCGCCGCATCGGCCCCGGCGATGCCGACCGCGCCGCCGTCTCCGGGATCGATCAGCTTGGCGATCCCGAAATCGATCAGCTTCGGCACTCCGTCGGCGGTGACCAGGATGTTGCCCGGCTTCAGGTCGCGGTGGATCACCGCGTGCTGGTGGGCGAACTGGACCGCATCGCAGACCTGGCCGAAGAGCCGCAGCCGCGCGGGGACGTCCAGCCGCCGGTCGTCGCAGTATTCATCGATCCGCCGGCCGTCGACATACTCCATCACGAAGTATGGCCGGCCGTCCTCGGCGGTGCCGGCGTCGAGCAGGCCGGCGATGTTCGGGTGCTTCCCCAGCGCGGCCTGGACGTGGATCTCGGTGCGGAACCGCCGCACGATCGCCTCGCTGTCCATCCCGCGCTTGATCAGCTTGATGGCGACCTGCTGCCGGTAGTCCTCGACCCGCTCGGCCAGGTAGACGGTCCCCATCCCGCCGCCGCCGAGCCGCGCGCCGAGCCGATACGCGCCGAGCCGGCGTCCGACCATCGGATCGGCGTCGTCGCTCGCCCAGGCCGCGCGTTCCTCCGGTGGCGACCCCGCGTGGGCCGTGACGGCCTCCAGGGCGATCGCGTCCACGAGGTCGGAACTCGCCGCCACGGTCGCGTCGTCGCCGGGCTCGGGCTGGGTCGGATCGGGATTCATAAACAAAATTCAAGTCCTCGCAAGATTTCATTCGTGGCACCCGACGGTCGACACCCGATCGCGAGACCAGGAATCGGCGGCTCGCGCCTTCATCAGGCGTCGGCTCTCGGAGCCCGGCCGCGGCCGACGGGTCGTCCGGATACCGACGGGCCGGACCGACCCCCGATGTCAATCGTACTGGGCGAGCCCAAACCGGACAATCGCATGCGGGACTTGGCCATGGCGATTTGACAAACCGGGAACAACGTGGAAAAACATCAGAGATCTCGATGGGGACTTTAGGGGCAAGGAATAGACAGAATTGCATACCGTCGCGCTTGCCTGGACGGAAGCCGTGGGTGTGGTGAAAGGTGGGAGTCGGGCATTGCCAGGGATGTGGCCCGGCAACTCGGTGCGTCGGTCCTCAATGCACAAACGGATCGTCCGGGAACACCGGATCGTAGAGGACCACAGCCTCGGCCTCGCTCCGCAGCAGGCGGATCGCGAGGACGTACCAGAAAATCCCCGGGTCAGTGGTGAGCTGAGCCTGCCGCAGCCCACGCAGCTCATCGAGCGAGCGGAGTGCTTCCTCGCGATGCCCCAGGCGGTGGTGGGCCATCGCCAGGAATGCGAGATCAGCGGGTCCGCTCGAGCGCCTGCGCAACCCCTTCCTGCAGTCGCCGGATCGCGTCGTCGTACCGGCCGGCGCGGTAGAGTGCCCACCCGTGCCATCTGGAGTTACGATTGGCGTTTCGGATCGCCGCCTCGGCCAGCCGGGCGGACACTTCGGGATCGGGGAGAGGATAGGGCCCGAGGGCAGAGGTGAAGGCGATGATGTCGCGGTCGGAAAAGTGGTTCATCGGCCCCGGGATCGGCCCCGGGAAGCGATCGAGGAGGCCGGTGATCGCCCGCTCCCAGCCGAGTCGGTCGCCCGCCGCCACTAGCGCCAGGCAATGCCAGAAGCGGAGTTCCAGGACATCGGGCCATCGGGAGATGGCCGCGGCGAGCTCGGCGACGGTGCGCTCGGGTCGGCCGCGCGCGATGTAGAACCGCGTCAGGGCCGCCCAGGCCGAGTTGGTCCTCCACTGGGCGTCGAGTGGCCGGGCGCGGACGGCCTCGAGATAGGCGGCCTCGGCCCGGTCCCACAGGCCCCGCTCGGCGAGGGCGTCGCCTCGCGCCACCGGCTCGTCGCCATAGAGCATGAGATCGAGGCGGGTGGCCTGGTCGGGCGCGGGCGGTCCGCCGAGCTGCGCCAGCCGGACGCGGCGCTCTTGCCAGGCGTCGCGGTCGAGCGCGCGGACCGAGCCACGCTCGTCCAGCTCCAGCCCGGTGGCGGCCTCGACCCAGGCAGCCAGCCGCGACGGGTCGTCGGGCAGCGGCGCCGGCGCATCCCAGAGCCGCGACGCAGTCCCGTAGCCACTCGTGAGCAGGAACCGGCCATCCGGGCTGAACGCCACCCCCCCGGCATTGTACGAATGATCCATGGTCGGGCCGATCTGTTGGCCGGTGTCGGCGCCCCAGAGCCGCGCCCGGTTATCCCGGCATTCAGTGAGGATGATCTTGCCGTCGGGGCTGAATGCCACGGAATGCACATGCCCCGGATGCGGCAGGGGGGGTCCGAGGGACCGGCCGGTCGCCGTTTCCCAGAGCCGCGCCATCCCGTCTTCGTCCCCGGTCAGGATCGACCGACCATCCGGGCTGAATGCCGCCGACAACACCTGATCCGGGTGCTTCAAGGGGATTCCGATGGGCCGGCCGGTGACCGCTTCCCAACGCACCACCTGGTCGGAGCCAACGGTGAGGATCATCCGGCCATCGGGGCTGAATGCCACGATCCGGACCGCGCCCGGATGCGGCAGGGGCGGTCCGAGGGGTTGGCCGGTCGCCGCGTCCCACCGCCGCGCCGCCCCGCCAGAGCCCGCGGTGAGGAGGGTCCGGCCGTCGGGGCTGAAGGCCCAGGAGGCCATGCGGCCCGGATGCGGCATGTTCGTCCCGAGGGGCGAGCCGGTGTCGGCGTCCCAGAGCCGCGCCATGTTGTCCCGGCACCCGGTGAGGATCGACCGGCCGCCCGGCCCGAACGCCACGGCATTGACCATGTCTGGATGCGCCAGGACTGGTCCGATCGGCCGGCCGGTGTCGGCATCCCAGAACCGCGCCGTCCCGTCCCGGCACCCGGTGAGGATCGACCGGCCGTCGGGGCTCCAGGCCGCATCAAGCACCCCGGATCCCAGCATGACGGGTCGTCCGATGGGCGGACCCGACGCGATGTCCCAGAGCATGACCTTGCCGGATCCGGCCCGGACCAGGATGGCCTTGCCGTCGGGGCTGAACGCCGGGGCACCGCTGTTCAGGGACCGGCCGACGGGCTGGCCCGGCTCGACGGCCCAGAGCCGCACCGTCTTGTCATCGCCGCCGGTGAGAATCGACCGGCCATCGCGGCTGAACGCCACCGCATTGACCCCACCCGGATGCTCCAGGGTCGTGGCCAGCCGCTTTCCGGTGGCGGCGTCCCACAGGCGCACCGCCCGGTCAAGACAGCCGGTCAGGAACGTGCGGCCATCATGGCTGAACGCCACCGAGCGGACCTCGTGGGGATGCTCCATGGTCTGGCCGATCTGTCGGCCGGTGGCGGCGTCCCAGAGCCGCGCCGTCCCGTTCTGGCTCCCCGTGAGGATCGTCTGGCCATCGGGGCTGAACGCCACCGCCCAGACCAGGCTTCCATGCTCCATGGTCTGGCCGATCTGTCGGCCGGTGGCGGCGTCCCAGAGCCGTGCCGTCTTGAGATGGCCCCCGGAGAGGATCGACCGGCCATCGGGACTGAACGCGACGGCATCCACTGGGTCCTGGTAGTCGATGAGTGGGCCGATGGTCCGGCCGGTGGCGGCGTCCCACTGCCGCACCCCCCCGTCCGCGCAGCCGGTGAGGAGGATCTTGCCATCGGGGCTGAACGCCACGCTCAGCACTCTGGTCAGATGCGGCATGGTCGGGCCGAGTTGCTGGCCGGTGGCCGCGTCCCAGAGCCGCGCCGTCTTGTCCATGCTCCCCGTGAGAATCGTCCTGCCATCGGGGCTGAATGCGACGGAAGACACCCCGCCGGAATGCTCGATCGGTTGGCCGATGGTCCGGCCGGTGGCGGCGTCCCAAAACCGCACCCTCCCGTCGTCCCTGCTCGCGGTGCAGATCGTCCGACCATTGGGGCTGAAGGCGACCGACGAGATGACCTGCTCGTGGGGGAAGACCCCCTTCAGCTCGGGGAGCTGGCGCCGCCAGACCGAGAGATTGGCCAGGGCGGTGCGCTTCCAGGCCGGGTCCCCCGCCTCGATCGCCTTCCGCAGCGACTCGATGGTCCAGATCATCCCCTCGCCGATCCGGCCCCGCTCGAAGGCGCTCTGGCCGTGCTCGAAATTGAGCATCGCCAGCCGGCGGTTCGACTCGGACAGCGCGGCCTGGAGATTGGCCCTCTCGACCCTCAGCGTACCGCTCTCCTTCTTCAGGTCGCCTGCCAGCCGGACGATCTCCTTGTTCGCCGCATCCTGCCGCCGGGCATGGACCAGAGCCATGACCGTGACCGCCACCAGCGCCGCCGCCGCCACGCCCATCGACCCCGCGATCCACGGATTCCGCCGGCACCACCGCGCCAGCCGCTCCGCCGCCGACACCCGCCGCGCCCGGATCGGTCGGTCCTCCACGAACCGCTTCAGGTCCTCGGCCAGGGCCCCGGCCGTCGCGTACCGACCGGCCGGGTCGCGGGCGCTCGCCTTGGCGATGATCGTCTCCAGGTCCCGCGGCACCCCGGCGCCCGCCGCTTCAACCGCTCCGGCTCCTCGTGCAGCACCCGCTCGATCAGCGCATGCCGATCCGAGGCCTCGAACGCCGGCCGCAGCGCCACCAGCTCGTACAAGGTCAAGCCCAGGCTGTACACGTCGCTCCGCGCGTCGCACTTCCCCTGGAACCGCTCCGGCGCCATGTAGCGGATGGTGCCCAGGATGTCGCCAGTGTGCGTCAGGTCATCGGCCTCGGCCGTCTTGGCCAGGCCGAAGTCGGCCACCCAGACGTTGCCGCGGTTGTCCAGCAGGAGGTTCGACGGCTTGACGTCGCGATGCAGGACGCCCTGGCGGTTGGCGCACTCCAGGGCCTCGGCCACCTGGATGCCGATCCGCGCCACCGAGCGGTAGAACTGGCGATGGGGATCGGATGAGGCCGACAGCTCGGACGAGCCGGGGAGGACCGCCGAGGAGGAGTCGGCCGGCGGGCCGTTCGCCGCGGCCGGCGGCGCATCGTCGCCGGGTTCGGTCACCGACGCGTCGGCCAGCGGCGGCTCGGCGGCGAAGCGGCCGGTGATCAGCGACCGCGCCACCTCCGCCGCCGACGGCGCGCCGGCCCGACTCGCCGCGGCCGGACCGGCCTGCGACTTCGCCTGCCGCAGCCGCCGCAGGTCCTCCAGGACCGCGTCCAGGCCCAACCCCGCGATGAACTGCATCACGAAGTAGTGGTGCCCGTCCTGACGACCGACGCCGAAGACGGGCACGATGTTGGTGTGGTGCAGCCGCGCCGCGGCCTTGGCCTCGCGCTCGAAGCGACGCACCTGCTTGGGGTCCAGCAGCGCGCCGGCCGAGAGGACCTTCAAGGCCACTCGTCGGCCCAACGACTCCTGCTCGGCCTCGTAGACCACGCCCATGCCGCCCCGGCCGATCTCGCGGAGGATGCGGTAGTCGCCCAGCCGCTCCAACCGGGTGCCCACGGAGACGCCATTGTCGGCCGCCAGCGAGCCGGTGGTGCCGCCGGAGCTCTCGCCCAGATCCTCCATCATCAGCAGGGCCGGGAACAGGTCGCGGATCTCCTCGGCCAGCTCGGGGTGCCGCTCGACGTACTCGCGGAGCGTAGGCCGTTCGCCGCGGCGCTTGCGGTCGAGGAAGTCCTGGGCCAACAGCTCGACGGGGTTGCGCGCGTCGTTGGAGGTGTTCATAGCCAGGTTCCTGGTCGCTCGGTGGTTCTCACTCTACCCGGACCGTCGGGTCCTCCGGGAGGGCAAGGTTCCGTCCGTGCCCGTTGCTCGATCCGGCTCGCACAGAGGCTCGCCCTCCCGGGGGATGCACGCGGCTCGCGTGGAGGCCTCGCCCTCCCGGATCGGTCTCACTTGACGACGGCTCCCGACCTCGCGAAGGCGCAGGGCCGACGCCTCATCCTCGTGGATCTCGGCCACCTTCAGGCCGACGATCTCGGCCCCCAGGAGGATGCCCGGCTCCATCCCGCACAACATGACCTCGCGGCCCTCCGACCTGGCCCGGCTCAGCAGCTTGAAGATCGCGGCGAAGCCGCTGCTGCTGAGAAAGCCGACCCGACGGAAGTCGAGCAGGAGCCGCCGCGACCATTCCTGGGCGGCCACCAGCGCCAGCTCGTCCCCCAGCTCGCGGGCCAGGTTCAGGTCGTGCACGTCCTTGGTGCGGATCTCGACCACGGCGACGTCCTTGACCATGCTCAACCGGAGGTGCTGGAAATCGGGTTTCGACATCGAGAGCTCCCTTCGGGATCGGGTTCATGTCGTGTCCTCGGGCGGAGGAAATCCACCCGTAGCCGGCTCGTCACGTGGGTGAGCCACCCCCTGACAATCGTCAAATCCGCCTCCGGGCCCGCAGGTCGATGCAACCCACCGATGCGATGTGGGGCGAGATCGCCGCGGTCGGTTGCACGCACCCGACGAGCGTTAGAGCCGCTCTCGCAGCCCCGGGATCGACGACAGGATCTCCTTGAGCCGCTTCAGGGCCCGGATGTATCGGTTGCTGGCCGCCGACTTGGACAGCCCGAGGACCTGCGCGGTCTCGTCGTTGGACAGGTGCTCGAAGTGCCGCAGGGCGAGGACCTCGCGGTCGATCGGGTCCATGCTGTTGAGCACCTCCTGGACGATCAGCTTGTGCTCGACCCGGATCGCCGCCTGGCTGGCGCTGGTGAGCTTGCCCAGGAGCTGCGCGGCCAGCGAGACCGAGCTGGCCTGGGGGAACGGCCCGCGGTGGAGCGAGACCTCACAACCGGCGTCGCGCATCTGCGAGCCCAGGTGATGGCGATGGACGTCGGTCAGCCGCTGGCCGGCGACCAGCCGGAGCCAGAGGTGGAACGGCATCGCCGACGGATCCCGGGCGTACTCGGCGATCCGCTTGCGGACGTCCAGATAAGCGTCCTGGAGCACGTCGGACGTATCCACGCGGCCGGAGAGCCGGCGATCCAGCCGCAGGCGGATCATCCGCCGCAGCCGATCGCGATAGCCGTCGAACAGCGCGGCCAGCGCCGACTCGTCGCCGGCTATGGCGCGCTGGAGAAGATCCTGGTCGTCGTTTCCGGCCGGAACAGTCATCATGGGGGCTCCCTGATATAGATATCCGGGAACCGGCGGCCGCTGTCCACAGCCCGGGCGATTTTTCGCCGAGGGCCTTCTTGCGGCGCTGAACTCTCGCATTGCGTCGCTACGAGAGAACCCCCCTGACCCCCCCTTCGTAAGGCGGGGACCAAGGCTTTCCTCCCTTACGAAGGGGGGGTCAGGGGGGGTCGAGGCCCGACCCGCTCTCGGGGGCCAGCGGGGGTCGAGGCTTCCGCTCGGCCTCGAGGCCCAACCGCGTAAGCCATCCATTCGTTAACCGCCCTGCGCACGCTTGCCATTGCCTCGCGGCTTCGCCGACAATCGACCGCGGGCCACCGGCCGGACGATCGATCGGGTCCTCGCGATTTCCCGAAAGGACGCGCGTCATGCTCTCGTGCTTCGTCGGTTTGTGGATGGCGGCGGCCACGGTCGGCCAGGCCCCGGCCGAGGCCGACTGGCTCAAATCGGTCCCGGCCGACATACCGGTCGTGGCCCGCGTCCGCGCCCTGGAGGACGTCAACGGCGACCTGCTGGCCATGCTCAAGGCGATGAGTCCCGCGGCCGCCGAGGCGGCCCGGGGCGCCATCGAGCCGGAGTTGAAGGCGTTCGAGGAGATGTACGGCGCGGCCGCCGGCAAGAACCCATTCTTCGCGCTGTTCCGCCTGCCCGACCCGACCCAGCCGGACCTCTCCGCCTGGGGCGTCATCGTCAAGACGGGCGACGCCGCGGCCGTGATCAAGGACCTCAGTCAGGAAGGCGGCGAGAAGCCCAGGTCGCTCGACGGCTATGAATCCTTCCCCTCCAAGGACGGCCAGACCTGGTACGCGACCCGGGGCACCGGCTGGGTCGCCTTCGGCCCCGATGAGGCGATGATCAAGGCGATCCACCAGCCCAAGGCCAGCCTGGCGGAGGCGCTCTCGCCCGAGGTGAAGGCCCGGTTCCTGGCCGGCGACGTGGGCCTGTATGTCCGCATCGCCGACGTGCA
Source organism: uncultured Planctomycetota bacterium (assembly GCA_963815795.1). GTDB lineage: Bacteria > Planctomycetota > Planctomycetia > Isosphaerales > Isosphaeraceae > JAKAUH01. The sequence goes on from CAWFIC010000001.1 coordinate 140,164, forward strand.
GAAGCGGTACGGCGACTTCATCGAGCAGATGAAGCCGCAGCTCCTGGCGCAGCTCGAGCAGGCCCCGAACGCCGGCGGGGCCCAGAACCTCAAGAACGCGAAGGTCCTCCTGAATGCCCTGACCGAGGGCCTGAAGGCCGGCGACCGCCTGGTGCTGAACTTCGACTTCGACGCCGACGGGCTGACCCTCTCCGGCCTGGCCACGGTCAAGGCCGACTCGCCCGTGACGAAGGACCTGGCCCGGGCCCGGACCGGAACGGGCGAGCTCATGGCGAAGCTCCCGGCGGACCGGATGCTCTACATCTTCGGGGCCGACAGCACCGGATCGCCGGGCAGTCCGCCGACGCCGGGCGCCGGGTCGAAGAACTCGCCCGCGGTGGATCGAGCCGTGGCCGCCCGGAAGCAGGCCCTCGAGGGCCGGCTCGTCATGGGGATGACGATGATCCCGATGAAGGCGATCAGCCTGGCCGATCCCAGGGACCCGCACGCCGCCGTCGAGGCGTCGCTGGAGGTGAACCGGGCGCTCCACTCGCAGCCGGGGGCCAAGTCCACCATCGAGCCGAACGCCCTGAGCCACGGCGGCTTCCAGCTCGCCAGGGTCAAGATCGACATCGACCCGCAGAAGGTCGCGGAGGCCCGACCCGACGTGCCGGGCGCCGCCGAGATCGTCAAGAAGGTCGTGGGGAAGACCATCACCGCCTACACGGGCACCGACGGCAAGCTGTTCTTCGATGCCTCCGCTTCGTCCGACGAGCAGGCGAAGGCGATGATCGACGCGATCAAGGACGGCTCGCACAGCCTGGGCCGGCTCGCTTCGTGGAAGGCCCTCCGGGCCAGGCTGCCCGAGCGAGCCACGGTGCTGGTCCTGCTGAGCGCCCAGGAGACGGTCAAGATGATCTTCGCGTCGATCGGTGCCATGTCGAACAACGCCGACCTGAAGCCCCCGGACATGCCCGAGGCGCCCGCCCTGTTGGGCTTCGCCCTGATCGCGTCGCCCAGGGGTTACGACTTCCGGCTGATCGTCCCCAGCGACGTCGGGCCGGTGTTCGAGAAGGACCTGGCGCCCCTGGGCCAGGGACAGTGAGAGGAGCCAGGTCATGCGATCCCAAGGAGCCGAACAGACGGGGCGGATCAGCGTCGAATTCGAGGTGGCCAATGACGGAGACCTGATCCTTGTGGATCACGGTCGGATGCAGCCGGACCAGGTGCGCCGGGAGACGATCCGCGGCGTGGTCAATCCGAGGGCGACGAGGCTGGTGCTGCCCGCGGCGGTGGTGAAGCGGCTCGGCCTGCCGCCCGGCGAGCTGGCACCGGTTCGATACGCCGACGGCCGACGGCGCCGGCTCCCGCTGGTGCAAGGGGTCTTCATCCGCCTCCTCGGCCGCGATGGCACCGTCTCGGCCATCAGCGACCCGGACCGCGAGACGGGCCTCATCGGCGCCCTCGTGCTCTGGGAGCTCGACCTGGTGGTGGACGACACCGGGCGACGGCTCGTGCCCCGCGATCCCCGCGGACCGCTCTGTGAGCTCGGGGGGTGATCGCGGGGCGGGCCATGCCCACCGGTCTCGGGCCTCGACGCCGGGCGAGGCGATCCGCAGTACAATGAAGGGGGTCGTCACGCGTCGTGTCGTTGCCCGGCCCGGTCCGTCCCCGTATCATCCACCCGGCCGGGACAGCCCCCGGCGTTTTCGCAGAAGGAGCCAGGCCATGCGTACCAGGGGAGACGACGACGTGGGGCGGTTCAGCGTCGATATCGAGGTGGCCAACAACGACGATCTGGCCGTGGCACGCCGCGGCCTGATGCCGCCGGACCAGGTCCGCCGGGAGACGATCCAGGGTGTGGTGGATTCCGGTGCGGCCAGGCTGGTGCTGCCGGAGGCCGTCGTGAAGCGGCTGGGTCTGCCGCTGGGCGATCCGGTCCCTGTCAAATACGCGGACAACCGACGGACTCGCCGCAAGGTGGCGGAAGGGGTCTTCGCACAACTCCTCGGGCGCCATGGCATCTTCACCGCCGTCGTCGAACCGAAGCGCGACACGGCCCTCATCGGGGCCATCGTGCTCGAGGACCTCGACCTGCTGGTGGACTGCACGAATCACCGGCTCGTGCCCCGCGATCCCAGCGGGCCGCTCTCCGAGATCGAATGATCCCCTCCTGGATCGAGGTCCCGAGCCGATTGCGGCCGGGCCTTCGCGGTCGAGAGTGCCGACATGACTGACCAGACCTCGGACTTCGCGCATCCGCAGGGCTTCGTCTCGACGCGCTGGAGCCTGGTGCTCGCCGCGGGGCGCGGCAACGCGCCCGAGGCCGACGCCGCCCTGGCCGTGCTCTGCCAGACCTACTGGTATCCGCTCTATGCCTATGTCCGCCGCTCGGGCCATCCGGCCGACGAGGCCAAGGACCTGACCCAGGAATTCTTCGCCCGGTTGCTGGAGAAGCACTACCTCCGGGCGGCGGACGCGGAGCGGGGCCGATTCCGCTCCTTCCTCCTGACCGCCTTCAAGCGCTTCCTCTCCAGGGAACGGCATCAGGCCAGGGCCTTGAAGCGCGGCGGCGGCCGGAGGATGCTCTCGCTGGACTTCGACCAGGGCGAGAGCCGGTTCCGCCTCGAGCCGGTCACGGATGTCACGGCGGAGGCCATCTACGAGCGACGGTGGGCCCTCACGTTGCTCGACCGGGTGATGGCCCGGCTGCGGGACGAGCTCGAGCGGGCGGGGAAGCGCGAGGACTTCGACCGCCTGAAGGTCTTCCTGACCGGGGAGGCCGCCGCCCCGTCCTATCGCGAGGTCGCCGCCGCAACGGGGACGACCGAAGGGGCCGTGAAAGTCGCCGTCCATCGGCTCCGCCGCAGGTTCCGCGAGATCGTGCTGGCCGAGATCGCGCAGACTGTCAGCACGCCGGAGGACGTCGAGGAAGAACTGCGACACCTCTTCGAGGCGATCCGGTCGCGGCCGTCCTGAAATCCCTGTAACCTTCCGCGGCGATCGCGTAAGTAAAGGGGGAGTGCGGACACACGCCCGATCACCGACAGGAGGCGACTCCGATGCCGGAAGCCATGCGATGTCCCGGATGCGGTTCCGGATTGGCGGCGGATGCTCCCGAAGGGCTCTGCCCGGAGTGTCTCCTGAAGCGAGCGATGCAGGGCGGGTCGGGGTCCGGCGACGGGCCGGGCACGACGACGCCTCATTCCCCCGGCCCCGCCTTCGTGCCGCCCAGGCCGGAAGACCTCGCGCCCCACTTCCCGCAGCTGGAGATCCTCGAGCTCCTGGGGCACGGCGGGATGGGAGTCGTCTACAAGGCCCGGCAGCTCCGGCTCGACCGCCTGGTGGCCCTCAAGATCCTGCCGCCGGAGCTGGGCCGGGACCCGGCCTTCGCCGAACGCTTCGCCCGCGAGGCCCGGGCCCTGGCCCGGCTCAGTCATCCCCGGATCGTCGGCGTCCACGACTTCGGCGAGGCCGGCGGGCTGTTCTACCTCGTCATGGAGTTCGTCAACGGGTTGAACCTCCGCGGCCTGCTGCGCCGGGGGAGGTTGAAGCCCGAGGAGGCGCTGCGGATCGTCCCGCAGGTCTGCGAGGCGCTCCAGTACGCCCACGAGGAAGGGATCGTCCACCGCGATATCAAGCCGGAGAACATCCTTCTCGACCGCCGGGGCAACGTCAAGATCGCCGACTTCGGCCTCGCCAAGCTGCTGGGGATGATGACCCCGGACTCCGTGCTCACCGGCTCGCGGCAGGTGATCGGGACGCTGCGCTACATGGCGCCCGAGCAGATGGAAAGGCCGCTGACCGTCGATCACCGGGCCGACATCTACTCGCTGGGCGTCGTGTTCTACGAGATGCTGACCGGCGAGCTGCCGATGGGCCGGTTCGCCCCGCCCTCGAAGAGAGCCGAGGTGGACGTCCGCCTGGACGAGGTCGTCCTCCGGGCGCTGGAGAAGGAGCCGGAGCGGCGATATCAGCACGTCAGTGAGGTGAAGACCGAGGTGGAGTCGCTCTCCGGCCGTCCCGAGCCTCCTGGGACCCGGCCCGGCTTGGGTCTGGACACGGCCAGGAGCCATCCCACCGTCAAACGGCGAGAGGCCTGGCTGCTGCTCCCTCTCGTCTGCGTCGCCTTCATCACCGCGCTCGTGATTTCCCTGGATGCCCCGGGGCTGGGCATGATGAGGATGCTGCTGGGGTTTGTCACGGTGCTGGTGGCCGGCCTCGGACTCTGGGGGTTATGGCGATTCGTCCGCGGAGGTCGAGCGGAGGACGTCAAGACCACCCTCCCCGAAGTCGATCCTCCGAAGGCGGGCGCAGCCCGGGACTTCGACGACTTCTGACCGAACGATCTTCGTCCGTCGGGAGCGGCCTTCAGCGGGTGCAGGAGGAGCCCCCGATGGAGACCCCGTAGGGTGCTCTGTGAGCACCGAGGGACCGCCGGGATGTGCGCCTCGGTGCTCACAGAGCACCCTACAAATCGGTGCTCACAGAGCACCCTACAAATCGGTGCTCACAGAGCACCCTACAAATCGGTGCTCACAGAGCACCCTACAAATCGGTGCTCACAGAGCACCCTACAAATCGCCTCCCGGGCTCCTCGTACACCCGCTCAGGCGAGGATAGCGCGGATCGGCTGGCCGTAGTCGATCTCGAGCCGCTTGCGGCCGGGGACCTCGAGCTTCCTCGGGTCCAGGCCGAGCTGGTGCAGCACCGTGGCGTGGACGTCGGTGACGTAGTGCCGGTCCTCGACGGCGTGGAAGCCGAGCTCGTCGGTGGCGCCGTGGACGACGCCCCCCTTGATGCCGCCGCCGGCCAGCCAGGCGCAGAAGCCCTGCGGGTGGTGGTCGCGGCCGTCGGCCTGGGCGCCCGGCGACCGGCCGAACTCCGTGCCCCAGACCACGATCGTCTCGTCCAGCATCCCGCGGCGCTTCAAGTCCCGGAGCAACCCGGCGATCGGCAAGTCGACCTGCTCCGAGAGCTGGCCGTGATTGGCGCGGATGCCCGCATGGGCGTCCCAGGAGCCGCCCCCGCCGCCGCCGTGGAAGAGCTGGACGAACCGCACCCCGCGCTCGACCAGCCGGCGCGCGGCCAGGCAGAGCCGGCCGAAGGGACGGGTCACGTCGCGATCCAGGCCATAGAGCGCCTGAGTCGAAGGATCCTCCTCGCCCAGCTTCAGGGTCTCGGGCACGGCGGTCTGCATGCCGAAGGCCAGCTCATAGGCCTTGATCCGCGCCCGCAGCGCCGGATCATCGGGATAGTCGATGCCCGCCAGGCGGTTGAGCCGACCCAGCAGGCCGAACTCGGCGACCTGGTCTTCGGCGGTCATCCCCGGGGCGGGCTCCACGAACGGCAGCGGCTCCTTGGCGTCGGGATTCAGCCGGACCCCGGCGTACTCCGGCCCCAGGTAGGCCGCGCCGTGGGTCCACGAGCCCCCGCAGCAATCGCCGGTCGGCTCGCCCAGCACGACGTACTCCGGCAGGTCCTCATTCAGCGTCCCCAGGCCGTAGGAGACCCACGAGCCGATCGTCGGATGGGCGCCCTCGCGGACGTGCCGGCCGGTGTGGAACTGGAGCTGCGCCCCGTGGTCGTTGTCGGTGGTCCAGAGCGAGCGCACCACCGCGATGTCGTCGGCGCACGAGCCGACGTGCCGCCACCAGTCGCCGACCTCCAGCCCGCACTCGCCGTACTTGCGGAACCCGGTGTTGAGCCCCATCAGGATCTTGCGGCCCCCGTGCATCGGATTGGCGGAGACCAGGTCCTTCAGCCGCGACGGGTTCAGCACGTCCTTGTAGGGCGTCGCCTCGATCGATCGGCCGGCGTATCGGTCGAGCGCGGGCTTGGGGTCGAAGCTCTCGACGTGGCTCACCCCGCCGCAGAGGAAGATCCAGATGACCGATTTCGCCCTCGCCGCCGACGGGGCCGCGGCGCCGGCTTCCCGCGCCAGTTTCGCGCCTAGCGCCAAGCCGGTGAAGCCCATACCGGTGTCCGCGAGGAAAGCCCGGCGTGTCCTGCCGCAGATGCTCATGACGGGGTTTCTCCCCTCATCGAATCGTCACGAAATCGTGGTGGTTCAGCAGCACATGGACGAGGCTCTCGCGCCGGCGCAACCCGGCATCGGTCCCCAGGTATCGCAGGCACTCGGCGCGTTCGGCGTCGGTGGGCGGCGCGACAGGACCCGCTCGAATGCGGCGTTGACGAAGCCCACCGGGGAGGCGCCGATCCGGTCCGAGAGGGTCCGGGCCAGCCGGCGGGCCATGCGCAGCGAGAGCTCGCTGTTGGCCAGGGCCAGCGCCTGCTGGGGCAGGATGCTCTCCTGGCGGCGGTAGCATTCGGTCACGCCAGCGGCGTCGAAGATCTGGAGGAACTCCATCTGCTTCTCGGCGGCGTGCCGGAAATACAGGCTGCGGCGGGGGACGGTCAGACCCGCCTGGTGGTCGATGTCGGGGCCGCCCAAGGTCGAGTCGAGCGCACCGGCGACGGCGAACACGCAGTCGCGGACGACCTCCGCCTCGGCGCGGCGGGGGGCCCAGCGCCAGAGATAAACATCGTCCGGGTCGCGGGCGAGATCGGCCGGGTCGGGCCGCGAGTCCCGCCGGTAGGTGGCGCTGGTGACGATCAGGCGATGGATCGCCTTCATGCTCCAGCCGCGGTCCATCAGCTCGGCGGCCAGCCAGTCGAGCAGCGCGGGGTGGCTCGGCGGCTGGCCATTGCGGCCGAAGTCATTGACCGTCGGCACGATCGCGCGGCCGAAATGCCGGCCCCAGATGTGATTGACGGCCACGCGCGCCGTCAGCGGGTTGGACTCGTCGGCGATCCAACGGGCGAAGGCCAGTCGGCGCCCCGTGCTGGCGGCCGGATAGGTCGCCCGCGTCGGGGGAGCATAGCCCGTGCTCGGAGGCTGACGGACGGCCTCCTGGGCGCGGAGCAGCGCCTTGATCGCATCGGCGAGGGCCTTGTCGGCCTCGGCCCGCCTGGCCGGCGGGGCCTGTCGCCGTGCTTGCCGCGCCAGGAACTCGGCCCGGCTCGCCTGCGCGACCGCCAGCTCGCGCTGGGCCGCGGTCGCCGACTCGGCCGCCTTCGTCCACTCCTTCGATCCCTTCCGGCCCTGATCGACCAGCTCTTCGGCCTGCTCGACCGCATACCGTGCGACCAGTTGGGTCTGGGCCACGACGAAGTCGCGCCGCGCCCGATCGAGGGCGTCGGGGTCCTGCGGGATACGGTCGGCCTCATCTTCGAGCGCGGCTTCGGCACGGCCGAGGGCCTCGAGGATCGCCTCGATCTCGGCGCGGATCACGTCCTGACGCCGGGTAGGCGCGATCGCCGTCAGGGGCATCGAGACCGCCTTGGGGTCGAGAGAGCCGCCCAGCGATTCGGGGACTCCGGGCGACAGCGGACCGCCGGTCGGATAGCGGTCGTCGCCGCGGGCGAAGAGCCGCGTCTTGACGTCGGGCTGCGCGTCGAAGGCGCGGGGGATGCCGTCGTTGGCCGTGTCGCGCGCCCGCGGACCGGGTCGATCCGGACCTGGTGCGGCTCGAAGATCGCGCGGACCTGGTAGTACTCTTTCTGGAAGATCGGGTCGTACATGTGGTCGTGGCACCGGGCGCAGTCGAGCGTCACGCCCAGGAAGGCCTGACCGGTGTGGTCGACTACGTCCTGCATCCACTTCTCGCGGCTCAGCAGCTTGAAGTTCCGCGCCAGATAGCCGGTGGCGCGGAGGGCGTCGAGGTCGTCGGGAGACTCCTCGTCGGCGGCCAGCATCGCGACGACCATGCGATCGTACGGCTCGTCGCGGCTGAGCGACTCGACGATCCAGTCGCGCCAGTGCCAGATATGCGGCTGGCTGTCACGGACCTGCTTGCCCCAGCCGGCCCAGTCGCTGTACCGCCAGACGTCCATCCAGTGCCGGCCCCAGCGCTCGCCGTACCGCGGTCCGACCAGCAGGCGATCGACGACCTTCTCATAAGCGTCGGGACTGGCGTCATCGAGGAAGGCGTGCAGCTCCTCGGGGGTGGGCGGCAGGCCGGTCAGGTCGAGGGTCACCCGGCGCAGGAGCACCGGCCGGCTCGCCTCGGGCCGGGGTGTCAGGCCGCGCGCCGCGTGCTCGGCGGCGATGAAGGCATCGATCGGGTTCGCGATGGCGATTGCGCCGGACGTCGCGACGACCGGGACCGGTGGCCGGCTGATCCGCTCGAACGGGTTCCACGGATACCCGGACCGCGCCCGCTCGAGCGCGGCGACGGCCGCGCGGCCCCGGGCCAGTTCGGGGGTATCGGGCTTGTCTTCGGCCTCGCCGGGAAAGTGGCCGGTGACCAGTTCCAGCAGGTTGGGCACACCGTCGCCGTCGCTGTCCTCGCCAGCGATGGCCTCGATCCGCGCCGGGATGCCCGAGGGCTTGCCGGCCTTCCTGAGCGATGCCCGCACCACCTTGAGCCGCTTGCCGAACGCGTTGTGCGGCCGGTCCTCCGACGGGTCGGCGCCCGGCTCGGGCTCGAGGTGGCAGGTCCGGCAGTCGTTGAGCTTCCGCGCCAGGCCCGGCCCCAGGTAATCGGCCAGCGCCTTCTTGTGCGGCGGACGCGCGTGGACGGTCAGCGACGCCAGGACCAGCCAGGCGGTGGCGAGTGCCGCGATCTTCCGCCCGCGCCACGGATCTCTCATGGCCATGCTCTCGGGTCGAGTTCAGGCGGGCCGTCGTCCCCCGCGGACGGCCGCGGGCCGATCGTCCGCCCGATCGGATTCATCGGAAGTTTAACCTTTTTCCAACACGGAATCGATCCCCAACGTCGCGGATCGCAAGGTAAACTTCCACCAGACCGCCGACAGCCCGGCCGTGCAGCCCCGGGCCCGGCTGATGTGGGCGAGTGACGCGGGGGCGCCGGTCACGCTGCTCGCCTGACCGGCGCCCCCACGCACGACCCGCGCCCCGCGTGGCGGCCGCTCAGCTCGTCCGGCCGGCCGCGCGATGCTTCACGAGGCCTTCGTAAGCGATCCGGGTGAACATGCCGCCGGTGAAGAAGCCCTTGGCCCAGGCCGCGTCGAGGTCGCCCGTCGGCCGGGCGGCGATCGCCTCGCGGGTGGTCTTGCCAGCGTCGGCCATCGGGGCCAGGCGGTCGTGGACCGTCACGAGCATCTTCCGGAACGCGTCCACCTCCGCCGCGGTGGCCATCGGGCCGTGGCCGGGGATGATCCGCGTCTTCGGGCCGGCGAGCTTGAGGATGCGGTCGGCCGCGGCGATCATCCCGCCGATCCACCCGAGGCTCGATGCGTCGATGTTCGGATAGAAGCCGTTGGAGAAGAGGTCGCCCGTGTGGATCACGTCCCGCGACCGGAAATGAACGATCAGGTCGCCGTCGGTGTGTGCGGGAGGGACCGCGGTCAGGTGGAGGACCTCGCCGCCGACGTGGAGCTCGAACAGGTCGGACGTCAAGGTCGGCAGGGCGATCGCGGGCAAGGCCGGGGTCGTCAGCTTGAAGACCTCGGTGTACTGGTCGGTCGCCAGCCGCTTCCGCGTGGCAGCGGTCGCGAAGACCGTCGCCCCGGCGCGGGCGAAGACCTCGTTGCCGCCGGCGTGGTCGAAATGCCAGTGCGTGTTGATCAGCCGCGAGACCGGCTTGCCCCCGACGCGCTTGACCGTCTCGAAGATGGCCCTGGACCGCATGGGGACGCCCGAATCGACCACGGTGAGGCCGTCCGGCCCGTCGAGGACGGCGATGTTGCCGCCGGGCCCCTGGACCAGGTGCAGGCCGGCCGCCAGCTCGACCGCCTGGATCGGGATCTTCTCCATCAACGGGCCCATCTTGGCGATCAGCGGCGCCGGGTCGGAGTCGTCCGGGGGATCGTCACCACGAGCCCAACTCGTCGCCAGCAGGACCCCGGCAGCTCCGAGCCCCGACCGCATCCATTCGCGCCTGTTCAACTCGAACATCTCATCCCTCCAGAAAACGGGTTCAGGCCCGCCCAGCCAGACGGGCGGGGCCAGGACGTTGTGATCGTACGCGGGACGTCCAGTCGGGAGCATCACCGGATGGACCGTCAAACGAGCCCGCCGCCGCCATCGATCGGCAGGACGGTCCCGGTGATGAAGCCGTTGGTCATGAGGAAGACGACCGCCTCGGCGACCTCTTCCGGCCGGCCGATCCGCCCGACCGGCAGCCTGGCCGCCCGCGCGGCGAACGCTTCGCGATGCGGGCCGAAGGCGTCCCAGAGCGGCGTATCGATCAGGCCGGGGGCGACGGCGTTGACGCGGATCGGAGCCAGGTCCAGCGCCAGGGCGCGGGTCATCCCCTCCACGCCGGCGACGGCCGCGGCCCCCATCGCCCCGCCGGCCGCGGGGCGCGTCGAATAAAGGCCGGACATCAACGTGATCGAGCCGCCCTCCCTCATCTTGGGCCCCGCCTGTCGGACGGCGTGTACCACGCCGAGCAGGCGGATCTCCAGGGCCGAGCGGAGCCCGTCAAGGTCGGCGCCGAGCACGTCGGCCGTCCCCGGCCGGAGCTCCCCGGCCGGCAGGAACAGGTGATCGACGTGCCGCTCACCGGCGAACAGCGATCGGATCGTCGCGGGGTCGGCCATGTCGGCGATGACGCAGCGCAGCCGGTCCGACGGCGTCGTTCGCGAGGCGTCCTCGTAGGAGAACTCCAGGTCCTCGGCCGCCCGCCGCAGGCGGTCCTCCGATCTCCCGGCGATGGTGACGGACGCCCCTTCGACCAGCGCCAGCCTCGCCGTCTCCAGGCCGATCCCCGAACTCCCGCCGATGATGACCACCCGCTTTTCATCGAGGCGCATGGCGATCCCTCCAGGTCATCTGACCGGTGAAGGTGTTGACCGAAAACGAAGATCACTTCCTCTTGATTCGACCCGTCCTGGCCGCGCCGCGGTCCCTGGCTGCCTTCGACGGCTCGCGCGCCCCCAGGCCGGCGACGAGGAGGTGCCAGACCTGGTCGAAGGCCTCACCGAAGGCGGGATCCGACCACTCGGCCGCGAACGCCGGGTTGTGGAACCGCGTCGTCGCGTGGAGGATCGCCCGGCCGGCCGCCGCGGGGTCGGCCGCGGTGAACTCGCCGCGGGCCACGCCGTCGGCGATGATCCGCGCGGCCTGTCCCACCAGCTCATCGATGTGGGCCCGGACGACCTCCCGCGCCTGGGCCGCCAGGGAGAAATACGTGGCGAAGAGCTCCGGATCGCCGGTCGCTCGCTTCCGCTTGGCGGCGATGAGGGTGTCAAGCCACCGCCGCAGCCGCGCCGGCGCGGGGCCCTCCTCGGAGGCCACGGCCTCGAGGGGGGGCATCATCGTTTCCAGCCATCGGTGGACCACCGCGTCGCGCAGCGCGGCCTTGCTCGCGAAGTGGCGATAGACGCTGCCGTGCGTCACCCCCAGCGCCCGCGCGACGTCGACCACCGTGGCCTTCTCCGGACCGAACCGGCGCAGCACCTCCTCGGCGGCCTCGAGTATCCGCTCGGGTGTCAGCGCCGGTTCGACCACGTCATCCCCTCCCATCGAAGGTCGTTCGCGCGCGGACGCGGCGTCCGTCTCAGCGGTTCACCGCCTGCAGCGCCTGGGCGTGATACCGATCGCCCGAGGCCAAGCCGGCCGGCAGGACCGCGTCGATCTGCTCGAGCTCCGCCGGCGTGAGCCGGACCTCCAGCGCCCCGAGGTTCTCATCGAGGTACCTGGTCCGCTTGGTCCCCGGGATCGGCACGATGTCCGGCCCCTGCGCCAGCACCCACGCCAGGGCGAGCTGACTCGGCGTGCAACCCTTCGCGGCGGCGAGCTCGCGGATCCTCCCGACGAGCTTCAGGTTCTTGCCGAAGTTCTCGCCCTGGAACCGGGGCGCGTTCCGGCGCCAGTCGTCGGGCGGCAGGTCGTCGAACGTCCGGAATGCGCCGGTGAGGAAGCCGCGCCGAGCGGGCTGTACGCCACGAAGGCGATGCCCAGCTCGCGGACCGTCGGTAGGATCTTGTCCTCGGGCTCGCGGCTCCAGAGCGAGTACTCCGTCTGGAGTGCGGCGATCGGATGCACCTTCGCCGCCCGGCGGATGGTCGCCGGCGCGGCCTCCGAGAGTCCGAGATACCGGACCTTGCCGGCCTTCACGAGTTCGGCCATCGCGCCGACCGTCTCCTCGATCGGCGTCCCGGGATCGACGCGGTGCTGGTAGTACAGGTCGATCACGTCGACGCCCAGCCGCTTCAGGCTGGCGTCACAGCACTCCTTGACGTACGGCGGATCGCCGCGGACGCCGAGGAACTCGCCCTTCGGCCCGCGGACGTTGGCGAACTTCGTGGCCAGCACGACGTCATCGCGACGACCGGCGAGGGCCCTCCCGACCAGCTCCTCATTCCGGCCCATGCCGTAGACATCGGCCGTGTCGAGGAAGTTCCCGCCCGCGTCCAGGTAGCGGTGGATCACGCGGATCGACTCCGCGTCGTCCATCTGCTTCGGGTCGTAGAACTCGCTCATCCCCATGCAGCCCAGGCCGATCGCCGAGACCAACGGCCCCGAGGTCCCGAGCCTCCGTCGCACCGAGCAAACCTGCGACATCGTCACTCCTCCTGCTGATGCGTCACGACGAGTAAAAGCACCAGGTCCAGAGCAGTGTAAGGTGTCAAGTAACAAAAGTCAAACTCTGTTACCTGAAACGCGATGCCGGCCGGATCGGACGCGGGCTCTCCCGGGGCGGGATTCACGGCCCGACGAGGATGCGCCGGACTTCGCGGATGACGTCGGGGTGATCCTGGCAGAGGTGGCCGGCGGCGACGACCCGCTCGGACGCGGCGTCGGCGAGGTGGGCGCTGTCGTAGGTGACCAGTCCGTCGGTCCGGACCCGCCGGGCCGTCTCGGGGCGGACCGCGATGATGGAATGCGCCTTGACCGTCGGCGCGACGGCCAGGTCGTTCAGGCCCGACAGGATCGGCGAGCCGGGCTCCAGCTCGTCGATGCTGGTCGGCAGACCTTTGCGGAAGTGCTCCCTGAAGAAGGTCGGGGGATTGCGGGAGATGAGCCGGCCGTGGGCCGCCCGCAGCGGATCGGGCAGGCGGACCAGGCGCGTGCCGACGCGCTGGAGCGATCCGCGGTCGAGCCGGCTGCCCCGGTGCGGCGTGGCGATGAAGACGACCCGGCGCACCTCCGGCCGCGGTTCGAAGAACAGGGCGCGGCGGAAGAGGTCGCGGTCGTCGGGTTCGCTGGAGAGCTCGTCGAATGGCCGGTCGCTGACCACCCGCCAGATGCGGTCCCCGGTCTCCACGACCATCATCTTGGCCAGCAGCCCACCCATGCTGTGGCCGACGAGGACCATCCGGTCGAACGCCGGATCGGACTTGCCGGGATCGAGCTTCCGGCGCACCTCGTCCAGGTCGCGCCGCAACAGGACAGCCGAGTGCGGGATCGGGTCGCCGGTGGAATAGCCGAAGGTCCAGAACTGGTATCGGTCGCCCAGCGAGGGGTCGGCCTCCAGTTCCCCGATCATCCCTTGCCAGGACCACGGGCTCGACCACAGGCCGTGGACGAAGACGACGGGGACCTTGCCGCGGGCGTATGGGCGGAGCAGGGAGAGTCCGGTCGGCTCGTATCGGAAAAGATCCGCGACCGCCGGGCCCGGCCTCGCCGGCGACGGCTCCTTGCGGGCGGCCGGCGCTCCGGCACCGGTCGGCACCGGCCCCTGGGCCCGCGATGAGGCGGCCCCGGCCGACACGAGGATCAGGAAGGAGACAATCCACAGGGCCGATCGCTGGCTCATGGTCGCATTACCTGTCGGGGGTCGGTGCGTCGGTGCGATCGCGATCGAACCGATTGTAGCGGACGGCGTCGCGGTCCCGCGAGGCGCCGCCGCGGCAGCCGGGCGACCCATCGAGCCGGCACCCCCCCGACGGCTGTTCCGACGGCCGAAGGGGGGCCGGCGATCGCGAGTTCGCTCCGCCGCGCTGATGTGGTGCAGATCATGAGCCTTCGGGCGCTTCGTCCTGGCTCGGTGCGACCGCCCGGCCGTTATAACGGCCGGCGACACGGCCGAGAACGGGTTGGAACCCACCGACGGGTCGTGCAGGCGTCATGTGATCAAGACGCCGTTGTGCGTTTTTTCGGTCGAGGTTTCCGGAGGTTTGCCGGCCGGCGAGCCGTCAATGGGGGATGCGGACGCCGACTTCATCGAGGTGGCGCTGGAGGTCGGCGGGGTCCTCATAGACCCGATAGGCGCCCGCGCGATCCAGCTCGTCCTGGCCGTAGCCGCCGGAGAGCAGTCCCACGCCCAGCGCCCGGGCGCGGCGGGCGGCCAGCAGGTCCCAGACGCTGTCCCCCACCACGATCGAGTCGGTGATCGGCACGCGGAGGCGCTCGGCTGCCGCCAGGAACAGGTCGGGATCGGGCTTGGCGTAGGCGACCAGGTCGCGGGTGATCACGGGCACATCGGGGCCGAGCCCGAGGACCGCGAGGGCCGGGCGGGCGCTCTCGTCCCGGCCGCTGGTCGCGATGGCCCAGGGGACGCCCGCCGCGGTGAGGTGGGCCAGCAGCTCGCGCGCCCCCGGCAGCGGCCGCACCTGGGTGACCAGGCGCGCATAGGCCGCCGCGTGCAGCCGCTGGACCTGCGCGACCTGCTCGGCGCTCACGCCTCTGCCGGTCTCGCGCAACAGCGCGTTCAGGAGCAGGCCGCCGCTCATGCCGATCCGGCGGTGGATGCGCCAGACGGACAGCTCCATGCCCGCCTTCTCCAGCGCCTCGCGCCAGGCCAGCACATGCTGATAGACGCTGTCAACGAGCGTCCCGTCGAGGTCGAAAAGGAACGCCGTCCGGGCCGTCGGGTTCCGCGATGGTTCGGTGGGGGATGACATGGGGTGCGCCCTCTCGATGCGGGGCGGTCGGCCGCCCCGGGTGGTGGGTGGATGCGAACCGACCGGTCGAGTCGACCAGAATGTATCAGGACGACGGAATTCAGGGGATCGGTGGCCACTGCCGCGGGAAGGAGAGACTCGCGATCCTCGCGCCGGCGACCGGCCGTCGGCGGCGGACGGGAGCCGCGGCCTCGCCGCGCCGGACGACCGTCGCTGACAACTCCGGTCGAACCGGACCGTCGCTCGGTCCATGACGCCGCGTGATCGAGGTTCGTTGGCCGATTGACTCGTCATACCGTCTTCTCCTCGGACGTTCGAAAGGACTCCCTTCGTACCTGGCGTTCCCTTCACCCGAAGTATAGACACCGCAGCCCCGAATGGTATTGTCAATTTGCGGCCAATTGGTCAGATTCCTGTCATGACAATCGAGCCAATTGATAGGGACAGGTCGATGTCATCCGAGCCGAAACATCACCGGATCTCGCGGGAATTGCTGGCGGAGATCGCCGCGGGGAAGTATGGCCCGAGCGGCCGGTTGCCCAGCGAGGCGCAACTCGTCAGGCGCTTCGGCGTCTCTCGCCCGACGGTTGCGCGGGCCCTCAGGGATTTGCAGGACCAGGGGCTCGTCGAGCGCCGGGTGGGGTCGGGCAGCTTCGCCCGGGGCGCCGCGGCGCCGGAGATCGCCGCCCGGCCGCTCGGGGTGCTGATCCCCGGATTGGGGACGACGGAGGTCTTCGGGGCCATCTGCGGCGAGCTGGCCGGATTGGCGCGAGGGCACGGCTACGGGCTGCTCTGGGGCGGTGGCCACCCCCGCCCGGAGGAGGACGTCGGCGTCGAGGATGCGGAGGGCCTGTGCGAGCAGTTCGTCCGCAGCCAGGTGGCGGGGGTCTTCTTCGCGCCGTTCGAGCACACGGCCCGGCGCGAGGAGGTCAACCGCGGGCTGGCCGAGGAGCTGCGACGCGCCGGCATCGCCGTCGTGCTGCTGGATCGCGACCTCGCACCGTTCCCCGCGCGGAGCGAGTTCGACCTGGTGGGCATCGACAACTTCGCCGGCGGCTACGCCCTGGCCGACCACCTGCTGAGGCTCGGCTGCCGCGACCTGGCGTTCGCCGTGCGCCGCACTCGGCGCCCACGGTCAACGCCCGGATCGCGGGGGCTCGCGAGGCGATCCTCGATCGGGGGCTGACCATCCGGCCGGGGTTCGTCCGCGTGGGCGAGCCCGACGATCCCAGGTTCGCCCGCGGCTTCACCGGCAAGGGCCGCGCGGACGCCGTGCTCTGCGCCAACGACGACGTGGCGGCGCTGTTGCTCCGGTCCCTCGACAAGGCGGGCGCCCGCGTTCCCGGCGACGTCCGGCTGGTCGGCTTCGACGACGTCCGGTTCGCCACGATGCTGTCGGTCTCCCTGACGACGATGCACCAGCCTTGCCGCGAGATCGCCATCGTCGCCTTCCGGGCGACGCTGGATCGGATCGCCGACCCGGCGCTCCCGCCGCGCAGCCTCGTCCTCTCGCCCAGGCTGGTCGTGCGCGAATCTTGCGGCGCCTATCTGGCCCGTCCCGGCCGATCGGAGTAGAGGATGGTCGCTTGTCGCGGCATGAGATTTGCGGATAATAACTCGCTCCCGATGAAGGCCCGCGCCGGAATGACGCACCATCCACGGGGAAGTCCCCTCGGGAGTCCCAAGCCCGATGCCGCGATCGCGACGACGGCCGAGCTCGGCCCGGCCGCCGGCCCACGCTTCCGCCAGGCGGAGGAGCTGGCGGCACCACCTGGTGGCGATGGTGACGAGCTGGAACCGCTACCAGGTCGGACGGGTCATCGAGGGCGTCATCGTCACCTGGCTGGTCGGGGCGGTCGTGCTCTACCTGGCCGAGCGCGGGACGACCTCGGGCTTCTCCAGCTTCATCGAGTCACTCTGGAGCGTCTGGGCGCTGTTGTTCAGCGGCCTGGACGACGCCTACACCCCGCACACCACGACCGGCCGGGCCGTGGCCATGGTCCTGCTGGTCGCCGGGGTCGGGCTGGCCGGCCTGTTCACGGCGAGCGTGGCCTCGCTCTTGGTCGAACGCTACCTGCGGAGGAGCGACGTGTCCCACTTCGAGATGGACGACCACCTGGTACTCTGCAACTGGGCCCCGCGCGGGCTGGAGTGGATCCGCGAGGTCCACAGCAAGATCCTCACCGAACCGCGGCCGATCGTGATCATCCACGACAACCCCGACGAGATCGACCTGCCCGACAAGCAGGACGAGCCGGCGTTCAACGACGTGTACATCGTCAAGGGGGACCCGACCAACGACGTCATTATCAACCGGGCGGCGGTCTCCAAGGCGTACTCGGTCGTCGTCCTGGCCGATGCCCGCGAGGGGAAGCACGCCGACGGCAAGTCGGTGCTGATCTGCATCGCGGTCCGCCACGCCTGCAAGGGCGAGCACCAGCCCAACATCGTCGCCGAGTGCCAGAACCCGGCCAACCGCTTTCATCTGCTCAAGGCCGGCGCCGACGAGGTCGTCTCCTCCGACGCGCTGGGCCTGCGGCTCCTGGCCCGCTCGGCGCTCTTCCACGGGATGTCGCAGTTCTACTGGGAACTGCTCACCGTCCGCCGCAACGCCAACGAGGTGTTCCTCGTGCCGGCCCCCGAGGAACTGCTCGGCCGGACCTTCGCCGAGGTCAGCGAGCTGTTCATCCGCCATCGCGAGGACCGCCGCTCCTGCCTGCTCATCGGCATCCAGCGCGGCGACGAGATGATGATTAACCCGATCGCCGAGGAGGCCGGGCCGCTCCAGGCCCACGACCAGCTCATCGTGCTGAGCCGGACCTATCCCGCCGGCGGCCAGCCCTTGCCGGTCAGCCCGCCGCTCTCGGCGCCGCGGCAGGACAATGGGGCGAAATGACGCGGTCGATCGTATCTCGGAAGGGAGGGTTTCACGCGGAGACGCAAAGGATCGCAGAGGCGCGAAGAAGAGCGACGATCGGGGCACCGGGATGGAAAGCAGGCCGAGCCCGTCTCAATTATTGAATATTCAGGTTCGATGTGATCCTCTCTGCGTCTCTGCGATCCTTTGCGTCTCCGCGTGAAACTCCGGAGGAGGAAGGCCGGACGACAATGAGCGAGCGACTCCCCTGCATCGTGGCCGATACCCCGCTGGACGCGACGATCGAGGGCCTCCTCCGCGGCCGGGTCGAGGTCATCTCCCTGGAGTCGGTCCGATCCGCGGCCGCCGGGCCGGTCGAGGCCGAGGGACTCTACACCTACGGCCATCCGACGGTCGATGCCGCGCTCCTGGACCGGCTCCCCGGGCTGAAGGTCGTCAGCAACTACGGTGTCGGGGTCGACCACATCCGCCTGGCCGACGCGGCGGCGCGCGGGATCGCGGTGGGGAACACGCCCGGCGTCCTCGAGGCGACGACGGCCGATCTCGGGTTCGCGCTCTTGCTCGCCTCGGCGCGGCGGATCGTCGAGGGGGACCGCTATGCGAAGTCGCCCGAGTTCGTCCGCTATGACCCCGGCTACATGCTGGGCCGCGAGGTCCACGACAAGACCCTGGGGATCATCGGCATGGGCCAGATCGGCCGGCGGGTCGCGTGCCGGGCCGTCGGCTTCGACCTGACCGTGCTCTACCACAACCGCCGGCGCCGCGAGGACGTCGAGGCGGCGATGGCCCCATCGGTCCGGTACGCCGAGCTGGACGACCTGCTGGCGCAATCCGACTACGTGATGCTCTGCGTCCCCTTGACCGACCAGACCCGCGGCCTGATCGGCGAGCGTGCCCTGGGCCTGATGAAGCGATCTGCGACCCTGATCAACATCGCCCGTGGCGCGGTCGTGGATACGGATGCGCTGGCGCGGACCCTGGCCGGCGGCCGGATCGCCGCCGCGGCGCTCGACGTCACCGAGCCCGAGCCGCTCCCCCGCGATCATCCGCTGTTGACCATGCCCCAGGTGATCGTCACGCCGCATCTCGGCAGCGCCACCGTCGAGACCCGCCGCCGCATGGCCGAGCTTTCGGTCGACAACCTCCTGGCCGGCCTCCGCGGCGAGCCGCTGCCGCATCCGATCCGCTCGGCTGCCGCGGCCGCCCCGGTGCCCGGGGCGTAGCCGTGCATCACCCGTCGTCCGACTCGTGAGGAAGCCGTCCATCCCGCGCCGTCCCGGCCGGAACGCCACGGGCCCCTGGTCCGCCCGGCGTTGGCGTCCGAGTGATGAATGCACCCTTGCCCCCTCCAAATTAAGCATTTATGATCGGCCCGTCCTCAGATCGTCCGAGCAGGCGGAAAGAGGCCGGGAGGCTCGCCATGTCCTCATCCCCGATCCATCGGTGCCAGACGCCCCACGAGGTCTTCCAGGTCATCGCCGAGGCGAAGGCGAAGATGATCCCGGTCGTCCCCCTCATCGGCGCCGGGCTCTCGCTCGAGGCGGGCGTGCCCACGACCCCGCACATGATCGAATACATGTCGAAGGTGCAGTTCCTGCTCGACCTGCACCACCGCCGGGACGGCGAGGACCTCGACTACGCGGAGCCCCTGGAGATCGAGGGCTGGCCGGACCCGGGGTGGATCAACGACCTGCTGCTCGACGCCCTGCGCGATCGTCGGGGCCTGGACCCGAGGCCGTCCTGGTTCCGGGACTATGAGGCGCTGGAGTCCCATTTCCTGGGATGGGGGGGCGACCGGCTGGAGGCCGTCCGCCTGTTCACGCTCCACCAGTACCTCTCGCAGGTCCAGCCGAGCGTGTTGAAGATCGTCTCGGACTTCGGACGCTGCCCGGTGATGGGCGCGTTCGCGGGCGAGGTCGGGCGGATCCTGGACCAGGTCACGGCGGGGCGGGCCCGGCTCGAGCCGGGCGAGGAGACCCGGCTCCTCAACGGGCTCAAGGGCCTGATGAAGGAGAACGGGATGCGGGACCAGGTCCTCCAGAACCTCTCGCAGGATTGGCGGGGGATGCTGCGATTCCTCACCTCGGGCATCCCGGGCCTGGTTCAACTCGTTCTTCCAGCGGCTGCTGCGCGACCACCACCCCTCGATCGGGCACCAGTTCCTGGCGCTGATGGCCGAGTCCCACGGCTGGCGGCTGTGGCTGACCACGAACTTCGACGACCTGATCGAGAGGGCGCTGCGCGACCAGCGGATCGAGACCGCGGTGTTCGAGCTGCCCGACAGCGGCCCGGTGCCCGACTCCCGGCTGTTCCACGACCTGCCGTCGGTCGTCAAGCTGCACGGCAGCGGCTTCGCGCTGCGCGTCGGCGAGAGCCTCGACACCCCGCTGGACCCGACGAACCTCGAGATGCTCGGCGAATACCTGGAGAACGACGCGATCGTCCTCGTCCTCGGCTACGGCGGCGGCGACCGCCGCGTCATGAGCCTGATCGAGGACATAATCCATATACACGAATATAAAGGTTTTCCCAAGGTCGTCTGGATCCATCGCGGCAAGGGGCCGCCCGACGGTCTGATCCGCGCCGCCCGGGGGGAGAAGCGGCACCGGCGGGCGCCCGAGGCCGGGGGCGGTGCGAGGGGGTCGACCCGAGGTCGGTCTACGCCCTGCAATATCGCAGCGGCGGGATGTTCCTGCGCGAGCTGTACGAGCACCTCTCGGGCGGCCACGCGGCCAGCCGGGTGGAGTACCATGCGCTGCCGATGCTGCCGCCCCGCGCCGCGTTCGAGGAGGCCAGTGCGCCGGGATCGGACGGCCCGGCCCCCGGCGCCCCGGAGCCGCCCGTGACCCTGCACTGGGCCGAGAACCAGGACGATCGGACGGCCGCGGCGCTGCTCGCCCAGGTCAACCGGCTGGCCCGCAAGTATCAGGTCATCTGGTGCGACCTCTCGGAGATCGCGACGGTCGACGAGCTGACGAGCACCATCCTCGAGGAGCTCTATCGGCTGGATCCGGGCCTGGTGCCGGGCGCCGACTTCGCCGCGCCGGGGGGGGATGGCGACCAGAAGCACCTCGCGGCGATGGTGCGCCGCCTGAGCCGCGCGCTGCGGCGGGGCCGGTACGTGGTGGCGCTGGACGGCTCGAGCGGTTTCGGCCGCGACCCGCTGGCCCACCACATCCTCGGCCCCACCGGCCTCACGTCGCAGGCCGTTGACCCGGGGGGCCGCGACCCGCTCAAGGTCCGCAACGTCCTCCGCGCCTACCGCGAGTGCCCGGGGACGCAGCCGGGCGGATCGGGCCGCCCCCCCGGCCACGCTCCCACCTACGCCGCCCACCGGCTCGCCGACCTGGCCGGGAGGGCGCCCGGGTCGGATGAGGCACTCCATACCTTCCTGAGGCTGCTCTGCGGCGACCCGGGCCTGGATACTGGGCTCCCCGACTATCCCCCCGACCTGGGCGAATCCCGGATCTGCGCCGCCCTGAAGCCCCAGGCCGTCCCGGAGGGGGCGGCCCTGGCCCTGGCCGCGTTGCAGGACTTCGCGCGGCGCAGGGGGAGGCGGGGGCCGGCGGCCTTCGAACGGCTCCGCGAGGCGCTCCGCCAGACCCGCGCGGCGATCGACGCCGCGCACGAGTTGACGGCCCGGGCGCTCCGCGGCTTCGTGAAGCACTGCCGGACGGCGGGGAAGATGCGGGTCCGCGACAACGACCTGACGACCCGCGGCCGACGGCCGTTGACCGTCTTCGACCCACCCCGCTCGCCCGACCCGGACGACTGGCACTGCGAGCTGCTCCGCGTTGCCTCGGCGTACCGGCGCCCCAGGCACATCCTCGCCTTCAAGTTCCTCGCCGAGAGGCACCCGATCGGGGGCGCCCCGGGGGCGGGGGGCGGGTGGGAGGAGGTCCACAGGGCGATCGGAGACCTGGCCGGCTCCGGCTTCCTCGTCTACCAGGAGGGAGGGTTCTATCAGATGACCACGCGAGTCCGCGACCGGATCGTCGAGGAATTCGCCCGGGACAGTCGCGACGGCTCCCTGCCGCTGTCGCTCGGGTGCGTCCACAAGGTGGCCGCGTCCTATTACGACGACCTGTTCCGCCGCTCGAACAGCCTGCCGGCCCTCTTCGAGTCGATCTACCACCGGGTCGCGGCCTACCGGACGGATGACAGCGCCGGGCTCGTCGCGCTGCTCGACGACCTCGGCGCCCGGATCGGCCGCGCGGAGCGTTTCCTCCGCGAGGGCCCCCCCGTGCAGGTGGCGACCTGGTTGCGTGCCCTGCGGGCCCAGGTCCAGGAGATCGCCGAGGGTCGGGCGGCGGAGCTCACCGAGCCGCTCCGGGACTCCGTCAACCGCCTGGCGCGCTCGCTGGACCACCTCCTGGCCCACGTCCTCTTCGCCGCCGGGGACGACGAGGCCTGCGTCGCCATCCGGGGCGAGCTGGTCCGCGGCGCAATCGGCCACCCGGCCGGCGCCGACGCCCCGAGGCTGAAGGACATCCTCGCGTGGGCCGACGCTCCGGCGCCCGACGGCCCCGATGCCTATCGCATCCGCTCGCTGGTCGCGGCCGACTTGATGGCGGCGGGGAGGAGTTTGGCCCCGCTCGAGGGTCAGAGGTTGATTCGGGCCCAATCCGTCCTCGACCTGTCGGCCAGGGAGGCCTTCGAAGGCGCCCTCAAGATCTGCAAGCCGCTGCTTCCCCGCGACGGCCCCGCGACGCAGGCGGTCCGCCGATGGGCCTGGGAGACGACCTACGCCGCCCATCTCGGGCTCGCCGACCTGGCCCTCGACGAGATCGCCCGCGCCTCGGGCCGTGCGCTGAGGCAAGCGATCAGCGACTTCAGCCGGGCGTACGCCCACGCGCGGCACGCCTTGCGGCACTGCTCGCTGTCCTTCAAACGCAACTACGCCAACGCCTGGGCCGGCCTCGAGTTGCGGTCGGTGCGCCGACGATACCTCCGGGCAGGCAAGACCAACGACGAGAAGCGATTGGAGAGCCGCCTCTGCAACGCCTACACGGCGCTGGAGTCCGCCCGGGCCGAGGCCTACGTGGGGCGGGGCGTCGAGGACCGCGAGGCCCTGATCGAGGTCCGGCTGCGCACCGCCGAGGCCCGCCTGATCCACGCCCAGTGGTATCTCGACACCTCCGGATCCGAACCGACGCTGCGCATCGACGCCAACACGCTGCGGATCAAGGCCCGGCAGGCGCGGTTCGCCCTGGATCAGGCGCGGTCCACCCTCTCGGGTGCCTCCCATCATTATCGGGCCTGGGCCGAGTGGGAGGAGTTGAATCGCCGCTGCGACGAATTGTTCAAAGGCCTCGAGGCCAACGCAGCGCCGCGGTAGCCCGGTCGTGTCACCGCGCCGCGATCCGCCGGGCTTTTCCTCCTCGACGACGCGGCGCGATGCGGATCTTCTCAATGCCTTTGCAGGCTCCTGGGAGGGTGAGGCTCCCGGCGAGCCGCGACTTCCTCACCGGGGGGCCCACGCCTCCAGGTGAGCGCCGTCCATGGTGGCTCGGACGGAGCCTCGCCCTCCCGGGGTTCACCACGGTGATGGGCCACGCCATGGGGGAATGACACGACGGCGATCCGCTGCGTCGGCTTCCGCACCACGATGCTCCGCGGAGAACCGGGAACGGGGACGCAACGAGTTCTTGATTCTAGCCGCGTCCCGGTGTCGGTCCTCCCAGCAAGCCGTTTGCCGTCACCGAGCCGGTCCAGCTCCAGATCAGCGGGCAGCCTCCCGCGGGCCTCCAGGACGGCTCCGGCCGGTTGATCGACGGCGACCACAACGGCACGGCGGGCGGCAACGCCGTGGCCATCCTCTCCCGAGGTGGCGCGGCCATCGCGGCCATCGCATCGGGGACCACGGGCGGCCAGAAGGTGGGAATCATGGCCATCGTTGACGCCCTGTTCGAGCAGGATGCATTTGCGGGATTGACGACCGCTCACCGGGCACGACGCCGATAGGGCTCTCAAGAGGAGCTGAAAGGGGGCCTTCCGCCCTGGCGTGCGGACCGCCGTACCGGGGATCGGCGGCCACAGCCGCCTCCTCCAGGCAGATCGGCCAATGCCCCCCTTGCCGAAACTGAGTCCGTCCGGCGATCCTTCAATCCGCTCTCGGCTTCCTGCGGCCCGACGCACAGCGCCGAGACGGTGGGCGTCGGAGCAACGGCCGGGGCCGGCCCGCTCACTTCGTCCGGGGCGGGTCCGTCCAGACTGTCGGGGCGAGTGACAGCGAGCCTCTTCGTGGCCTGATTCCGCCCGCAATGGGCGGTCGCCGAGTCGAGATCCGAATCGAGGTCGTGCTGGCCCAGGGATCAGCCGAGGGATATAATCGGAGTCGTGTCGGGTCAGAGGCGGTCGGTCGCTCTCCCAGGTGTTCCCGACCGAGCGGACCCCGGGTTCGGTCCGGAGGGATCAGCCCGCGTCTGAGGGTTTCCGAACCGCCGCTCTCGGGCATCGAGGGGCCGGGTCAGGGGGACGAAATGGCCGCTGTCGTCGTCGAAGTACCGGATGGCGCGTTCTCGGCGCTGCGGCGCTCTCCGGAGGAATTCGCGCGAGAGATGCGGATCGCCGCGGCGATCCAGTGGTATCATCAGCGGCTCATCTCGCAGGGGAAGGCGGCGGCGATTGCCGGCCTCAGCCGCAGGGAGTTCCTGATGGCCCTCTACCACGCCAAGGTCGAGGCCAGCCAGGTCGACATCGAGGAGATAATGAAGGACGTGGAGCGTGATCTCCAGTCGCGTCGTCAACGCCTCGCCACTGATCTTCTTGACCGAGGTGGGCCTGCTGGAAGTCCTGAGGGAGCCGGGTGTGCCGCTCCTGGTCCCTGACACCGTCCTCGCCGAGATCGGCTATCGGGACCCGAACGATCCGGCGGTCCTCGCCGTCCGGCAGGCGCTGTGAATTCAAATCGTCCCAACCCCTAGGATCCCCGATGTCGTGATCGCCTGGGACCTCGACGCGGGAGAGTCCGCAGTCCTGTCCGTCGCACTGGAGCAGTCCGAGCCCATGGTGATCCTGGACGACCAGGCGGCCCGGCGTTGCGCCCGGGTCCTGGGCCTCGCGTCGCAGGGCACCCTCGGCCTCGTGCTTGCCGCCAAGCGGCAGGGGCTGATCCCTGCCGTCCGGCCGGTGCTGGACCACCTGCGCCGGGCGGGGATGTACATGACGGATCGACTCGCAAACGAGATCCTCGACGCGGCGGGGGAGTTGACATCTTGACCGGGCCCGATTCCTCCCGGCCCGGCCGGTCGCCCGCCGGCCCGGTCCACCGGCCGACCGGCCCGACGACACCGTACGCTCACCCCGATCAGACCGTTCCGCATCTCGAAGCCGGTCCGGCTCCCGATCACCGGGCAGCCTCCCGCGGGCCTCCGGGACGGCCCCGGCCGGTGGATCCACGGCGGCCACAACGGCACGGCGGGCGGCAACGCCGTGGCCATCCTCTCCCGGGGTGGCGCGTCCATCGAGGCCATCGCATTGGGGACCACAGGCGGCCCGGACGCGGGGATCATGGCCATCGGCGACGCCCTGTTCGAGCGGGACGCTCTCGCCGGCCTGACGACGGCTTACCGCTCCCGACGCCCGTGACCGGCCGCGTCGCCGTGAGCCGACCGAACGATCAGACAGCTTCCACAGAGGTCGATGCTCATCAAGACGACTTTCCGGTCGTCGTCATCGACCTTGTCGAATCTCACAAGCCACCCAACTCGCGGCGGGGATTCGCCTCGTCGCCGTCGTCGAGCGGGTCCTCGATGACGTATGCGGACCGGAAACGGGACGAAGCCAGATTCTCAGCTCTCGCTCGGCCCCGCCGGCGTCGGACGGGGCCCGAGCGACCTCACCTGACCGACCGTCCCGACGGGCGGCCAGATCACGGTCGTCGGCGGACCGTCGGGCGGGGTCACGGTCGCCCGGGGTGCCGCGCTCGTGAGGACGACCGTGTTCGCCATCGCGCCGAAGGGCCGCACCATCGCGCCGGCCTGACGCGAGATCGGCCTGCCCGCGATCCGCTCGAAATGCCCGCATTTCGACGCCTGGCTGACCCGGCTGGAGTCCCTCCTCCGGTCGTGAACGGCCCGGCGAGGTCCGTCTCCGACCAACCCCGCCGCTTGTCCCGCGCTGAGGCCGGTCTTAAGATTGGCGCGGAGTTCGACGACGCAAGGATCGGGCATCCGCGAGGATGCACGGGCTCGTGCAAGGGCAAGGGAGGACACACCCGTCATGGCAACCGCCACGCATTCCCGCAAGAAGGCCGGTAACGGAGCCGCCCACAAGCTCCAGACCAAGATACTGATCGATGGCAAGTGGGTCGACAGCCACAGCGGCAAGACGTTCGCCACGATCAACCCGGCGACCGAGGAGGTCATCGCCGAGGTCGCCGAGGGGGACGCTGTCGACATCGATCGCGCCGTCAAGGCGGCCCGCAAGGCGTTCGACTCGGGCCCCTGGCGCAAGACCGACGCCCGCGACCGCGGCCGGCTGATGAACAAGCTCGCCGACCTGATCGAATCCCACATCGACGAGCTGGCCGAGCTCGAGACCCTGGATAACGGCAAGCCGATCAGCGAGAGCCGCCAGGGCGACCTGCCGCTGGTGATCGACTGCCTGCGCTACTACGCCGGCTGGGCCGACAAGATCCACGGCCAGACCATCCCGGTCCGCGGCCGGTACTTCTGCTACACCCGCCGCGAGCCGGTCGGCGTCGCCGGCCAGATCATCCCCTGGAACTTCCCCATGCTCATGGTCGCCTGGAAGTGGGGACCCGCGCTGGCCGCCGGCTGCACCGTCGTGCTCAAGCCGGCCGAGCAGACCCCGCTGTCCGCGTTGCGGATGGGCGAGCTGGCCTTGGAGGCCGGCTATCCCGCCGGCGTCATCAACATCGTCCCCGGCTTCGGCGAGACCGCCGGCGCCGCGCTGGTGGAACACAAGGGGGTCGACAAGATCGCGTTCACCGGCTCGACCGAGGTCGGCCGGATCATCATGAAGAACGCCGCCGAGACCTTGAAGCGCGTCACGCTGGAACTGGGCGGCAAGAGCCCCAACATCGTCTTCGCCGACGCCGACCTCGACGCGGCCGTCGACGGCGCCATGCTCGGGCTGTTCCTCAACCAGGGGCAGTGCTGCTGCGCCGGCAGCCGGCTGCTGGTCGAGGACAAGGTCTACGACAAGATGGTCGAGCGGCTCGCCGCCGCCACCGAGAAGCGCAAGCTCGGCGACCCCTTCGACCCCAAGACCGAGCAGGGCCCGCAGGTCGATCGGACCCAGTTCGACAAGGTGCTCGGCTACATCGAGTCGGGCAAGCAGCAGGGGGCCCGATGCCTCGTCGGTGGCGAACGGTTCGGCTCCAAGGGCTATTTCATCAAGCCCACCGTCTTCGCCGACGTCAAGGACGAGATGAAGATCGCCACCGAGGAGATCTTCGGACCCGTGATGCAGGTCCTCCGGTTCAAGTCGACCGATGAGGTCGTCGAGCGGGCGAATACCACCGACTACGGCCTCGCCGCCGCCGTCTGGACCCGCGACATCAAGAAGGCCCACGCCATCGCCGAGCAGCTCCGCGCCGGCACCGTCTGGATCAACTGCTACGACGTCTTCGACGCCGCGGCGCCCTTCGGCGGGTTCAAGGCCAGCGGCCTGGGCCGCGAGCTCGGCGAGAAGGCGCTGGATAACTACACCGAGCTCAAGACGGTGACCGTGGCGCTGGAGTGAACGGCCCGTTCGTAGGGTGGGTCGAGCCGCGAGCGATCGCGGCGAGGCCCACCGGCGGAGGACCTCGGTGGGCCTCGCGACGCGGCGCGTCGTTCGACCCACCCTACGGGCCACGGGAGCGGGCCGGGTCACGGTTTGGGTTTCTCCGGAAGCTCCTCGGCCGTCACGTCCCCGATGTGCAGGTCGCCGTAGACGGCCTTGTACTTGTCCTGGCCTTCGGGCTTGTACCAGAAGATGATCGCCTTGGCGTCGCCGAGCTTCACGCCGTCGGCCTTGTAGCCGTACTGGTCCTTGTACTTCTGGCAGTACCCGGCGAGGAACCCCCCGGCAAGGGCGTCCTGCAAGACCGCCGGATCGAGGATGCCCTTGGCCTCCTTGGTCTTGGCCTCCTTGGCCATGGCCTTCATGGTGGCCGCCGAGACCACCTTGACGTAGTCGTCGAAGTCGTCGAGCCGCGCCGGGAAGCGGCCGCCGGAGGCCTTGGTGTAGTTGCGGAGCCACCGTGCGACGGCCTCCTCGAAAGTCATGTTGATCCTGGCATCGGCCTTGCGGAGCGTGTAGCCCGCGGGCGGTTCGAGGCGGAACAGGGCGTCGTCGAGCTCCGGGTCGAGCCGGATGTCGGAGAACGTGCCGTGGTAATCGATGTTGCCCGAGCGGCCGCTGAACTCGATGAGGACGGGGAGCTTCTTCTGGGGATCGACCCAGATCGTCATGTCCTGGCCTTGCTCCTTGACGCGGAAGCCGCGGGCGCGGACGTCGCCGATGACCTTCTCGCCCACCGGCTCGTTGTCCTTCCCGGCGAGCCGGCGCATGTCCTCGATCATCATGGTGGCCGCGTCGCGCTTCGGGGCGGGACCGCCTCCTTGCCCCGGCGGTTCTTCCAGCAGCATCGCCGACTTATCGGTTGGGTTGAGCATGAGGATCTTGCCGTGGCTCAAGTCCATGATGGAGACCCCCGCGGCGGCCGGCTCGACCTCGGTGCGCACCAGCCCCGGGACCTTGTAGAGGACCCGGGCGTTGATCGTCACAGGCTGGCCGGCGATCGTCATCGTCTGGGTGTGTCGTAGCGACAGGGTCTGCGCGTCCCGCAGCTTCAGCGCCACGTCGGTGAACTCCGACCGCGCCGCGGCCGGGGGGAATCCGGCGAAGTAGGTCACGCCGGCCGCGGCCGCGAGGACCGCGGCGGCCGTCTTCAGCATCGTGAACATGATGCGTCTCCTGGTTCTGGGGATGGGGCTCGGCTCCTCGGCCGCCGCACGCAAGGCGGCCAGGGTCCGGGCGATGGTCTCCGGAGGCGGCCCGTCCGGCACGGGGGACCGCCGCAGGGCATCGGTCGCGCGGACGATCGGGTCATCAGGCGGTGGGACCGAATCGCTCGTGCTCATGGCGACTCCTCGGGCAGACTCGCCGGCCCCGGGTGGGGAGCCGGGCCGCGCCCCGCCACGCGCGGGACTTCGGCGGACGATTCCAGCCGCTCGCGCAACCGCTTCCGTGCCCGGTGCAGCAGCACGCCGACGGCGTCGACCGAGATCGCCAGGTGCACGGCGATCTCCCGGTAACTCCAGTCCTCCAGGTGATGGAGGCAGAAGGCCTCCGCCTGATTCGGCGGCAGGCACGCCAGCGCGGCACGGAGCGACTCGGCCCGCTCGGCGTCCTCGGCACCCTGCGAAGGCGAGGGCGACGAGCCGGTCAAAGCATCCCAATCGACCACCGGCCGGTCCTCGCGATGCCGGTATCGCCGCCGGAGTCGATCCACGGCGCGCGCCGCGGCCAGGCGGCGGAGCAGAGCACCCCAGTCCCGCACCGGCTCGCGACGCGAGACCTCCAGGGCGGCCAGGAACACCTCCTGGAAGCACTCATCCGCGTCCGCGCGGTTGCCGAGGAGCCGGTAGGCCGTCCGCCAGACCGCCCCTCCCTCCCGCTCGACGATCTCCGGCCAGTCGGGCATGGGTCTCTCCGGCGGGTCGACCGATCCACCTATCCAGTCGCCGGAGGGGCTGGCTTTCTTACAACGAAATGTCGAGCTTGATCGCCAGCCTTCGGGACGTCAGCATGACAGTAGGTCGATGACGCAGAGGAGACCTTCATGAACTCATCCAGCAATGACAATGGCCCCGGACCGGAGCCCGCTCCGGCGGGGATCGTGGTGGGTCGTGACCTGATGTTCACGGCCAAGGTGACGGGGACCGCGGGCGAACTGGGCTATCGGATGCGGGTGGCGGGTCATATCGGCATCGCCCGGGCGCTGATCGAGGAGCTGCGGCCGCGGCTCATCCTCGTCGACCTGGCGGCCGGCGAACTGGCCGCGCCAGAGGCGCTGGGCGAGTACCGGCGGCTCGCGGGTCCTTCGGCGTGGCTGGTCGCGGTCGGGCCGCACGTCAACGCCGAGCGGCTGGCCGAGGCCCGGGCGGCCGGCTGCCAGCTCGCGCTGCCCCGCAGCAAGTTCTCGACCGATCTGCCCGCGCTCCTGCGGCGATGCTTCGACCAGCCCGCAGACTCGTCCTCGAGTCCCGAGAGGGTGTAGAAGAGGGCCGTCGGGTGGGTCGAACGCCGCAAGACGGCGCGAGGCCCACCGCGATCCTCGGCCGATCCGGTGGGCTACGCCTTACCAGGTCTCACATCCCATCTGGCCGGGGATCCGAGACGTGAGACTTGAGATCCGCGTTCCCTCAAGCGCGGACGGACCTCGATCCGAGCCCGCTATGGATGCCGGCTCGCACGGAGGCTCGCCCTCTCGAGGGAATCCCGGACCCCTTTGCCATGGCGCGGTACTTGCCAAGCGATGAGGACAGAGGACTCCCGATTGCTGCGATCACACGGGGGTGCGGGGACGAGAGCGCGCCCGGCGGATCGTCTCGACCTCGTGGGCCGGCGCGTAATTCGGGCTGTCTCCGGCCGACGGCGGGGGGATGATCGGCAGGAGCCGGAACGACTCCTCGACGATCCGGGCGACTCCCTCGGCCATCGGTGAGGCGAGGAGCACCCGGAACTTCTCGAGCAACTCCTCCGCCCGGTCCGCCGAGGGGACGCGGACCGGCGCCACCGACGAGTTGGCCACCGGGGCCGGCGCCACCGCACCCCCCAGATCGCCCGCCTCCTCGTAGTTGACCGGCGTCATCTCCAGCAGGATCTCCAGCGGCACCCCGAGCGCCCGCGAGATCCTCCGCAGGGTGCCGGCCTGGGGCTTGCTGGTATTGCCCCGCTCGATCTGATACAGGGCCGTCCGCGAGATCTTGGCACGACTGGCCAGCTCGTCGGGGCCCCAGCCCTTCGCGTAACGAAGGTCCCGGATCCGCTTCGACAACTCCATGAGGATGACCTCTCTTTCCTTCTCTTCTGTTCCGTGCGGACGACCGGTGAAATCCGACTCCCTCCACTCACCGAAACCATCCCCCCGGCGACCCCGCTCCGGCACCAGATCGCCGGAGGCTCGGGAACGCATGACGAATGGCCCTCGCGACAACCGCCCGTGGCCTCGCTACCCGCCCGTGACCGAAAGGGTTGAGTTGAATAACCGTCGAGACTCCGAAAAACTGGCATAGATGACGATTCGGATTCCGCGATCCAGGAGGGGAAGGGTGCCGCAAGCGACGGCAGGGCGACATCCGGCCCGCAGACCTTGCCCTCTATAGGTCCCTTCGGAAGAGCCACAAAAATCCGCCAGAATCCGACGATTAATGGAACTTTAGCGCCTTCCGCACGGAGGGAATAAATGACTAATTTTATCAAAGAGGTTCTCTGGGTCAAGTTCAGAGCGTGCCACGACTTGTCTGGACGCCCACCGTCCCAGGCGGCGAGACCCCGCGAGACCCTGCCGGAAAGCCCGGGCCACGCCCGGCGGCACAGAACCGAACGATTAGGATCGAGATGGGTGAGTGCAAGGGAAATTGATGGTTCGAGCGGTGAATCATCGGGTTGAAAGGGATCACATTGGCATCACGGCGATGACGTGTGATCCCGTGCGATCTCCCATCAACTCGCCTCATGAGATCGCCTCGGCCGCCGCCCGGCCGGGAAGCCGGTGTATGAACAACTTATCCGGCGGCAAATCGGATTGTGCTAACTCGCAAACATGGTCGTGATGTGTAAACAAGATGACCTGGGTGCGATCGGAGAGCCTGGCCAGGATGTGCAGGGCGGCGGCGGTGCGGCGGTCGTCGAACTGGATGAGGACATCATCGGCGATCAGGGGGACGGGCCCGCGCGAGTCGAGGGCCGTCTCGAGGCTGGCCAGCCGCAAGGCGAAGTAGAGCTGGTCGGCGGTCCCGAGGCTCAGGCCGCGGATGCCGACGGCCTCGGCGGCGCCCGGTCGGACGGCCTGGAGCACGGGCTGGTCGTGATCGTCGTACTCGACGCGGAGTCCCCGGAAGGAGCCGAGGGTCAGCGCGGCGAACAGGGCGCCGGCGCGATCGAGGACCGGCCCCTGGGTCTTCTGGCGGTGGCGCTCGATGGCCTCGCGGAGCACGACGGCGGCCAGGCGGAGCCGGGCGTACTCCTCGACCTCGTGGGCCAGCCGCGACTTGAGGTGCTCGACCCGCTCGTTGGCCTCGGCGGCGCGACCCTCCCCGTCCATGCGTGCCAGCTCGCCGCGACGGTGGCCGAGCTCCTGATTGAGCCGGGCGCGATCGGCGTCGAGCCGGTCGATCTCGGCGGCCAGGGCCGCGATCCGGTCGGGGAGCCGGTCGACGTCCACGGCCATCGCCGCTTGACGGAAGGACTCCAGGGGCTCGTGCCCGCAGAGCCGGCCGAGTTGCTGGTCGAGCTCGTGGATGCGATCCTGGAGCCGCCGCGCGGCGGCGGAGGCCCGCTCGGCGGCGGGCAGATCGTCCACCGACGAGCAACCGGCCTCGCGGCACAAGAGGGCCTGCCGTCGCTCGGCGGCCTCGCGGTCCCGGCGGGCCGAGCGGCGCCGGCCAGCTCCTGCTCGCGGCGGCCGCGCAGGGTGTCGCGGCGGTCGCCGGCCTGCCGCGCCGCCGCCAGCCGGCGGATCAGGTCCTGCGCCGCCGCGGCGACCGCGATGGGGTCGGCCGGTCCACCCTCCACCCTCCACCCTCCACCCTCCACCCGGCGGCACAGGGCCGTCACCTCGTCGGCGAACTGGCCGGCCTCGCGCTCGAACGACGCGATCCGGGCCCGGGACTCGCGCGCGTCCTTGACGCGGGCGGCCAGGGCCGCCGCCTGCTCGAGGACCGCGTCGGCCTGCTCGGGGGCGGAGTCCGGCGGCAAGCCCAGGGGCGCGACGGCCCGGCCCCACGCTTCGCGCCAGACCCGCGATCGTTCCCCGGCCGCCTGCACCTGCACCCGCGCCGCCTCGAGCTGGCGCCGGACCTGCCCGATCGACTGGAGCAGCTCGTCCCGCCGCGCGGCGGCCTTGCCCAGCCGCGCCACGACTCCCTCGGCGCGATCGCGGATCTCCTGAAGGCTGAAGGCTGAAGGCTGAAGGCTGAAGACCTGCGCGGCCGGCGGGGTGTGGCCGGGGCGGGGCGGCGCGGGGCCCTGCCCCTTGTCTTCGGATTCGGTTTCGATCTCGCCCAGGGCGGCCAGGGCGCGGTGGATCGCCGCGCGATGCGCGGCGGACCGGGAGAACATCGCCTCGACCTCGGCGCGGCGGGCCTGCGCCTCGGCGGCCTTCTGGGCCACGCCCTGCCGCGCCTGGAGCCAGCCTGCGCATCTCGCGGGGCGAGAGCGGTTCGATCCCGAGCGGCTCCCAGGCCTTGCGCCAGCGGGTCCGGGCTTCCTCGGCCCGGGCACCGGCCTGTCGCGCCGGCTCGTCGAGCGCGGCCGCCCGCCGGCGGGCGCGGTCCACCGCCGCTCGGGCGGCGGCCTGCGCCGCCACTCGCTCCGCCTCCCGCCTCAGACGGTCGGCGCAGGCATCCGCCTGCTCCATGGCCCGCTCGAACGCCGGCGCCAGCCCGGCCGGGGTGATGGGGATCGGGTCGATCGGCTCCGGTGCGGCCGATGCCGGGCCGCCCTCCTCGACGGCCACCCGGATTTCCTCGGCGGTCGGGGGCCGACCGGACTCGACGGATCGGCGGATCGGCCGCCAGATCCGGTCGCGGCGGGCGCGGGCCAGGGCGAGGTCATCCTCGGTCGGCAGCACGCCGGCCGACTGCCGGAGCTCCGACAGCTTCGACTCGGCGTCGGCGAGCTCCGACTCGGCGGCCTCGCGGGTCGAGCGCAGCCGGTTGAGCTCGGCATCGATCTCCGCCAGCTCGTCCTCGAATCGGTCAACCGTCTCGGCCGACGGCGCGGGCAGGCTCGCCGCCGCGTCGAGCGGGCCGGACCAGAGCGGCAACTGGGCCAGGGCCCGCGCGGCCTCGGCGTCGGCCTGGTCGAGCCGGGCGCGGGCCGCCTCGACCTGGGCGTCCAGGTCGCCCTGGTCCCGCGCCTGCTCGAGCGCGATCGCCAGCGGCTCGGGGTCGCCCGGGGGTTCGATCCGATCGAGCTCGGCCTGCTCGGATTCGAGCCGAGCGGCCAGCTCGGCGACCCGCGCGCCGGCCTGCTCCTGCTCGGCGGTCAGCCGGGCCAGCTCGGCGGCCAGCCGGGAGATCGTCGCCTTCCGCGTCCGGGTCGGTCGGAACGTATCGGCCGCATCGAGCCAATCGGCCCGGTCGGCGGGGGCGGCATCGTCCGTACTCACGGACACGTCCGTCCCCGGACCCTCGCCCCCCGCGGGTCGCAGCTCGGCGAGCAGCTCGCGGACCTCGGCCTCGATGAGCCGGAGGCGGCCCCGCTCGGCGGGGAGGGCGTCCTGGGCCTTGCGGAACCCGGGCAGACCGTCGCGGAGCCGTTCGATGGCCTCGGCCTCGGCGAGCAAGTCCTCGGGGACGACCAGGGCGTCGATCTGGGCGTCGAGCTCGGCGATTGCCCGCGCCGCGGTCGAACTCGGCGGCGCGGGCCGACTCGAGCTGGCCGATCGCCTGGTGCCGCTGCTCGGTGAAATCGTCGGGCAGGAGCACGACCGGGCCGAGCGCCTCGCGGTCCTGCTGGTACTGCCGGAGCCGGGCCAGGACGGGCAGCGCGTCGGCGATCCGCTCGAGCCGGCGCCGCTCGGCGCGGGCCGACTCCAGCCGGCCCTCGACCTCCTCGAGCTGCTCGGCGGCCCGCCGATGGGCCGCGTCGTGCTCGACCCACTCCGTGCTCGGCAAGCTCCCCTCGCGGACCAGGGCCCTGGCCTCCTTCAGCTCGGCCAGCCCCGCGTTGATCCGCGGCCTCGTCCCCGACGGCTTGAACAGCGATTCGAGCTCCCGGTCCAGGGTGCGCTGGACCTGGAGCAGGTCCTTCAACCCGCCACCCGCCTGGAACAGCAACTGCCCCAGCTCGCCCGCCCCCTCGAGGATCGACTTGCCCCCAGCGACCAGCTCGTCGTGATCGAGCGCGAACCGCCGGCTGAACTCGTCCTCGGTAATCCCGCCCAGCAGATTGGCCAGCGCGGCGTCGGGCAGCGGGGAGGAGCCGTCGGCGGCCAGCAGCGTGTTCTTCGCCCCCTTGCGACGCACAAGCGCCAGCTCGCGGCCGTCCCCGTCGCGCAGCCGCATCCCCACCCGCATCTTCTGGTAGCTGTGTAGGAAGTCGTCGGGCGACTGCGGCGGGAACCCGAACAGCGCCTGCCGCAGCGCCCGCAACGCCGACGACTTCCCCGCCTCGTTCGGCCCGCAGACCAGGTGCAGACCCTCCCGCCCCCCGGAGAGATCCAGGGTCACGTCGGTGAAGGGCCCGAACGCCTGCAGCGAGAGCTCCAGGATCTTCATGGGAGCAGTGGCCAGTTGCCGGTTGACAGTTGTCAGTGAATGGATGCCGGATGGTCGGCTCGACCGCCAAGCCCACGACGCCTGTGCACGATCATACATCAAAATGGCCGGGAGCGGAGCGGGCTTCGCCGACGGAATGTGAAGTGAGTTCTTACCGCATACCTCTTGCTGCCAGAGATTTACTTCCAGATTCCGCTGTCTTCGGTTCGTTCCGCATCTTTCCACTCGGACCGGCGGCGCCCCGCCCGGCTTGGGTTTGATCGACCACTTTGCCGCTCGAGAGTCGGTGATGCCTCCATGCCTGGCTTCCCGCTGAACGGGGATGCAAGCCAACGCCCGGCCCGAACCCCGAATGCCGGCACGGGGCCAGCCTGGAGTGCGTAACCCCGAGAATCCCGAGATCCAATTCAATCCGCAAAACCAACCCAGTTTCACAATGGGTTCGTTTCGTCGTTTTCGTCGAGGCAACGGCTGCTCTGCACGGCATCCGCATAACCGGCAGATTTTATCCAGACTGACATTGGGTTCGTTTCGTCGTTTTGCACCAGTGGTCGGGCTCCAGAAAGACAGGCCGGAGAATCGGCAGATTTTATCCAGACTGACATTGGGTTCGTTTCGCTGATTTCGCCGAGTCTCCTCGCGGCCGGCGATTTGACCCAAGGATGTTACGCGTGTTTGTGCGATCCGATTGGTGGGTGGTTGCAAGCCACTATTGGAGGTGGCGGGCGTGGTGATATCGTTGAACCGTGGAAAGGCGAGCACCCGAAGTGCTGGAATGGACGACCGTGGGTATCTGCATGGATGGCGGGATTGTGACGGGCGGAACTCGCCCGTTCCATCAGCCGGATTCGTGCGGGCCGGGTCGCCGTCGATCCCGGCTGGTTGCGGACTCGTCATCGATCGCCGTTCTCGTCATCGAGGGAGGAAGGGAGGGATCCTTTATTATAGACGCTTTGACCGCCGCGTCCAGGCGCCATTCGGCAGGATTTTTCCGGTTCGAGGCGACACGAAGGCCTGGATGAGAGCCGAACCCAGGCCCGCCCGTGGCCGAGCGGGGGACGATCACTCGCCGGCCGGCGTCTTCCATCCCGACGGTGCCCGGGGCCGGCGAGATGCCCCGTCGGCCGGGGCCCGGGTCGTTCCGCCCCGGCCCTCCGCGGCCGGCGCCCGCCCGGACCGCCGTGACCCGACCGACAACGCCGCCGATCGGCGGGCGGGCGCGGGCCGGGACCGCGGCGGGTCCGGATGAGTCATCGGGCCAGACCGGACGGGCGGGCGGGTCCGGACTGTGAACGAACCTGCGCCAGACCGACGGGCTCTCGGCCCGCGCCGAAGACTGACAATTGCCCGACGACGACTCTCTCCTCGCACTCCGTCCGGCGGTCATGCCGAAGATGCTCTTGCCGGTCGGGGCCGTGGGACGGAGACGAGAGCCACAGATGGTTGACGACAATCGTCCTATCTCGGTTCCGGCAATCGCGGTAGAATAGGGTCGTGGCATCACGAGTCAAGCGGCAAGCGTCGGGTGGTGGCGGTCGCACGAGTCGAAGCAGGGAGGCCTCGTCATGCTGCCCCGGAATCTGCGCAGGAGGCGCTCTCCCGAGCTTACGTGCGAGCGGTCGCGGCCCGGGCTGGTGTCATTTGTGGCGGTGTGGAGAACGACCTCGGCTTCGACCTCTTGTTGCGGAGCGTGGAAGCCCACGACCAGCAACTCTGGGACAGCGGCGCCCAGCTCGATGTCCAGCTCAAGAGTACCACGCGCGCCGAACTCCGAGAGACCGAGGTGGCCTACGACTTGGATGCCCGGGCCTACAACATCCTCCGCCAAGAGAACATCAACCGTCCTCGAATCTTGATGCTGCTGGTGCTGCCCGAAGACGAAAACGAGTGTCTGAGTCAGACGGAGGAGGCCCTGATCCTTCGGCGTTGTGCCTACTGGACCTCCTTTCGGGGGGCCGAGCCATCGACTTCTCGATCGACCGTCCGCGTCTTGATCCCG
Organism: uncultured Planctomycetota bacterium; assembly: GCA_963815795.1. Taxonomy (GTDB): domain Bacteria; phylum Planctomycetota; class Planctomycetia; order Isosphaerales; family Isosphaeraceae; genus JAKAUH01. The sequence goes on from CAWFIC010000001.1 coordinate 177,299, forward strand.
CGGGCCAATGTGTTCTCGGTCGAGTCCCTACAGGCACTGATGAATCGAGCAAGAGGGGGTGACCTGCTATGATGCAATATCTCAGGCGGTCCGTCGATCCGCAGGACCAGTATCGCCGCTGGATTGATCCCCGGCATGGCTTGTTACGGTCGGAAGACGTGATCACCTACCTCCTGCGACGCGGATGGAAGCGGTTACCACCGGACCGCCCGGGTCTCCTGGCTTTCCAGGAGCCCAGTGGGGAGTCGGTGAACGGCAAGCCGGTCTGCCAGTTCGTCCCGGATTCGGAGCAGTATGACCACTACGCCATGCTGATGTTCGAGCTGATCACGGGCTTGGCCGAGTACGAGGACCGGCAGGCTTCGGAAGTGATCGACGACATCCTGCGACTGGCTGGCCGCGACCTGCCGGGCGGGACGCCCCCGAACCACGTCCGTGAGGCCGAAGTCGCGAGCCGATGACCCCGGATCGCGGGCGACACGCGAGCGCGGGTCGGATTCCCCGCCTAGGCACCCGGATCCGCTCCGCGAGGGCGGCGAGACCTATAGCGTCATGGCCATGCGCGTGTCGGCGACCCTTCTTTGATCGATCTCACGATCGGGAGACACCGCCCCTCCGCTCCGGGCCGAACCGGGCGGGCCGTCCGGTTCGGTGGGAAAAAAACGAAGCGACACCAATTCCCGACCGACACCAATTCCCGACCAAGCGACACCAATTCCCGACCGAGAAGCTGCCCGAACGGTGGTGAACAGCCGGCGGGGCGGCCGCTCGGCCCGGCCGGCCGCGAACCGACCGACACCACGCCGCCGCCGGTCGGCGGTCGGTCGCGGGCCGGGACCGCGGCCGGGACGGATGAGCGATCGGGTCGGACCGGACGGGTTCGGTCACCGACGAACCCTGCGCGGGTCGGCCAGAACCGCCTTTGAGGACCGGGAAGATGGACACCGCAGAGACCGCTGAGACGAAGAAGAGCCGGACGAATCGAGGAAACTTGACGATCCGCGTGCATCGCGAAGAAATGGCGCGAATCGCGCGCAACGCCCGTCCCAAAATCCGCTTTATGTCCCTACCTCTCAGCCAGCAAATAGTACCCATGGACTCAATCCCCTCACCCATCATTGCGACAAATATGTCATCTGCAGAGCTATTTGGCCCGGCGTTGCATCGCTCTTTGGCCGGGATTCTGCAACGCTATCTGTCACATCGTTACAGTTGCTTGCTCGATGATTTCAGCGTAAACTCCGATGGCAAATCGACTTCGCGGCACGGACGCCTTGATCGATGGCCGGCGTCGCTTCACGCCCAATCGATCTCACACCCTCTGCTCGCATCCAGAGGAGAGCGGGCCTGTGGCCTGCGTCGCCCAGGATCACCACCCGGGCCGCTTCACGCCGGGCCGTCAGGGCCATGCCGCAAACCACGCCCCTCTGGGCAGAAACGTCAGAGGTCCCCGACTTTCCGGGAGATCATGAGAGGGGTTGCGCCGCGTGGACTCCACCCGAGCGCGGCCGCCCTGCACCGCGGGGCCACTCTCATGGCGGGTGGGCTCGGCGACTCGGTGCTATCTCGCAGAACCGTATACAATGACTTGACTTAGGAAACGCATGGCGGAGTTAGAATGGCGACAAATACCGATGCAGAATCCCGGCCAATTACCGATGCAGATGACAATGCCAACACAGGGGTAGCCGACGGTGCCGGCCTGCCGGCTCTGCCGCCGCCGCGCCCTCCCCTGGTGCCCGAGCGCAGCGACTTCCTCGACGGCGACGCCCCTGCCGCCGACAAGATCGCCGCCTTCCTGACCCGCGCCCTGGAGGCCACCGGCGGCGATGCCCCGGCCATCACCGCGGCCCTGGTCCCCTGGGTCTGCGACGCCCTGCAATCGAACCACTCGGTCAAGGCGTATCACCGCGACCTGACCGACTTCTTCCGGCACATGCAGGCCCAGGGCGTCACCCCCCTGGCGGTCACCGCCGACCATGTGAAGCTGTACAAGCGCGCCCTGGCTGAGGCCGGCATGACCTCGGCCACCGTCGCCCGGCGGCTATCCGTCCTGCGCGGCGCCTACGAGCAGCTCGCCGCCAAGGGGCTCATTTCCTGGGAGACGGCCCAGGACATCGCCGCCATCAAGGCTGCCGGCGTCCAGAAGAACTCCACCCCGTCGCTCACCCAGCGCCAGGCGGTCGCCCTGCTGGAGGCGATCCCCACCGATACCCTCCAGGGCCTCCGCGACCTGGCGCTGATGAGCGTCTTCTTCCTGACCGGCTGCCGGGTCTCGGCGGTGACCCACGCCTGCGTCGGCCACCTGGAGACCGACGGCGTCGAGCATTACCTGCACGTCACCGAGAAACGCAACAAGAAACGGCGGAAGATCCTGCTCGATGCCGCCCGGCCGGTGCTGGCCTACGTGCGGCGGGCCGGCATCGCCGACGACAAGGAAGGCCCCCTCTTCCGGCCGATGACGCCGGACGCCACGCGCCTGATCCGCCGGCACCTCGACCGCAAGACCCCCTGGCGGCTGGTCAAGAAATACTGCGAGGCGGCCGGCATCGACCCCGACCGGCTCGGAGGCCGCGGCATTGGCATCCACAGCCTGCGCAAGACGGCGATCAACGACGCCATCCGCAACGGGGCCACCATGCACGAGGTGCGGGAATTCGCCGGGCACAGCGACATCCGCACCACCGAGCTCTACTTCGTCCGCAAGGAAGAAGACGCCGAGGTCGCCGCCCGCCGCATCCAGATCCGCCTTACCGGCTCCCGTAGCCAATGAGTGTCCGCTTCTATCTCACCCCGTGAACGGTTACCTTAATTCTTGATGGAGCCACCAATGTCTTTGGTGATTTTATCAATCTTCTCCTGCTGCTTACGAATCTCCTTCTCAGCCTCGCCGATAATTGCCTCCTGCTTCGCAAGTGAGCCAAGAACGTCTACGATATCCTTCGATGCCGAATCGAAAGCGGCGTCGAGCGCCGTCCTCTTCGCCACAGCCGTGCTGAAGCCCTCACCCCGCGTTGGGACGCTGGGGTTGTCCCTTACCGCAGCCCATTGCGCGAAAAATTTGTCTCCTTCATCCTTACCCCACCTGCCGATCGCACTCAGGTGTCTCCACCCGTCGCGTAACCCGGCAACATAGAACTCAGTCTTGCGAAACTCTCTGGCTTCGACGCAGGAATTCTTCAGCGTGGTGACGAGGCCCGCAGCTTTTCCTATCAGTTTTGCCTGCTCAGTCCGTGCAGCCGCCATCTGGGTGAGCGCAGCATCCCGGGCGGCTTCAGAAGATCGCCTTTCGGCCCGTTCATGAGACTCGGCCAAACGGCGGTCTTCCAGCCACTTCGCGTATGCCTGGAACGATAAGGGGAAAGTAAGGGCCGCCTGCCCATTGGTGAACGTACCTATGTCGATGGTCGTGACGTCATTAGCGCGAGTGTTCAGCTCCTGCAATTGAGAGGCGTTCATGACAGCCACAGGTAACTCACCCTCGATCGCCTTCGCCATATCCACAAAATCATGCGACTGAAGCTTAAGGCTCTCGGAGGAAGATTGCTCTTTTAACTTCTCCCACTTGACGGTGTTGGCCCCCCCCCCGCCAATTCCCAGGAAGCTGAAGTTCCCGCTGACATCAACTTCATTTTTCGTTTGATCCTTCGTGGAGAGTGAGTTCGCAGTCTCCTTGAGCTTATCTGCTTCCTTCTTCAGCTTATCCACGATTGTCTTGAACGTCCCCATGGTTGAAGTCGCTTTCAGTCCGTTTGCAAACAGGAAGGTCACGACTTCTGCGTTTCCCTTCTTGCCGAGATCAGGTGGTGTCCGGTGGCCGTTGAATGGGATTCTACCGATGGGTAAGCTAGACGTCCAGGACCTGACTCACCGATCCGGATCCGCCCAGGACGACTCATGCCCACGGACGACCTCGACCGCTTCTGCTGCCAGAATCGCGACTGCCCCGACTACGGCCGCCACGGCGCCGGCAACCTCTCGGTCTGCGGCCACTACGGCCAGGCCCACCACCGGCTGTTGTACTGCCGCACCTGCAAGGCCCGCTTCTCGGAGTTCAAGGGCACCCCGCTTTTCAACTCCAAGCTGCCGCACGAGAAGGTGCTGGCGATCCTCCAGCACCTCGCCGATGGCTGCGGCACCCGCCAGACCGCCCGGTTGGTGGGGGTCAACAAGGACACCGTCACCCGACTGGCCCTGCTCGCCGGCGCTCATGCTCAGGCCGCCCACGACGAGTTGGTGGCCTTTTCCCCCCTATACCCGTGAGGTCCAGTTCGACGAGAAATGGTCCTTCGTCCACAAGAAGCAGAGGAACTGCGACCCCGACGACCCGGCCGATGACCACTGCGGGGACTACTGGGACTACGTCGCCTACGACCCCGAGCATAAGCTGGTCCTGGCGGTGATCCCCGGGCGCGGACGGAGGAGAACGGCTGTGCGATCGTCGGCGAGGTCGCGGAGCGGCTCGGCGGCACGCCGCCGGAGCTGATGACCAGCGACGAGTATCCGGTGTATGAGACGGCGATCCACAACACCTTCGGCGAGCCGGTCCCGGCGGAGCGGAAGCCGGGCCGGCCCCGGGTCGTGCCCCAGCGGCGGGTGCCGGAGGGCGTGGTCTACGCGACGGTGCACAAGCGCCGCAAGAAGGGGCGGGTCGTCGCGGTCGAGCCGCGGTTAGTCTTCGGGTCGGAGGACGAGCTGGAGGAGGCGCTGGGCGAGTCGTGTGCCAGTCGCGTGGTGAATACATCCTTCGTCGAACGGCAGAACGCGACCGATCGGCACCGCAACGCGCGGAAGGGGCGGAAGACGTATCGGTTCAGCAAGGACTGGCAGGTGCACGAGGCGATGACCTACTTGACGCTGTACGGCTACAACTTCTGCTGGTGTGTCCGGACGCTGCGGGTCAAGGACGAGGAGGGGCGGTGGCAGGAGCGGACGCCGGCCCTGGCCGCCGGGTTGACCGACCACGTATGGACCTGGCGCGAGTGGTTCACTCGCCCGGCCGTTCAGCCAGCGTAGGACACCACCCGAGATCAACATTTTTGTTATATAGATCTGTAAACAGTTTATCGATTAGATGGTTTATCAGAGACGGGTTCACCTGCGATCCCTCGAGTCTCCTGACCTCGATCGCTACTCGACGTGTGAAATAATTCTGGACTGCCAACGTCTGATCGACGCCTCCGCCAATCGTCACAAGCAACGTGGCCTTCTGGCCCGTTGGATCGCTGGACAACAGATTCTTGAACGTTAGGGCATAATCGCTTGCCACATTCAGGGTAGCATTGAGGTTATCTTTCTGGAACCTCCCGTGATACGTTTCCGAGAAGCTTAATCCGAGCTCAGACAGATCCGCATCCTTCAGCATTGGGTGAGCCGGCGCATCGATCTTGAAAGACATTTTGATCACATATTGACCAGTCGCGCGTGAAAAGTGGCCGACGGCCAGCGGAACTTCCTCGCCGTTCGAGTTAATCCAAAGGCCCACCCCCACTGAATTATGGATTGGCATCACCGGAACCCACTTATCTTTTCCGATCTGCTTATCCATGGCATCGTGGATAGCATCCTCCATGCCTGGATGATTGATAGCGTCCAAGATCGCGACCGAGACCCGCGGTCCGGCGACTGCATCATCCAGAATTTTCACATCCTTGATGACATATATTGGCAACAACAGCTTTTTATCACCTACATCCTGAACGCGAACCTTGATGCGCCTCTCGGGGAATTCCGGAGGAAGTGGCACCGGCAGTTGCAAGAAAAATTCTTTGATGGCCTGCACATCCACGTGAAAATCGGATTCGCCTGTGGTGCCGATGGCACCCTTTTGCTCTTGCGCCCCCGTCTCCATGGGGGAACCAATGACGGCAGTGACGGCGAGCCAAAGCGAAAATGCGAACATCTTGCTGTGGAGTCTCATCGCATGGTCCCCCAACGGAGCGATCGGTCGCTGGCATCGCCCGGTCAAAGCCCAGGAGTATGACCGGCATCGGGCGAATTATATGCGTTGCATTGCCGTGCCTGCATATGCAAGCGCTTTGACGACTGCATGAATAGCAGTTGCCCCCATGAAAGTCGTCGCGCAACGATAGTATCGACCATGCCGGATGTGACAATACGCTCCTGATACTAAAGCCCCGGAGTGGTCTAATTGCAAGAGGGTCGTTTGCTTGGCGACGCCCATAGCCGCGACCGCTGACCGCCCCCACCCGGAGCGTGCGTGCAACCACCAATACATTGCCGTGCCCGGCGAATGTCCCTTCTTCCGCTGAGATTTGGCACATGGAAGTGTCCGTCCGGTGAAGTACACCTACAAAGCCGCGTGACTCCCGGCGATGATGCTACCGGCGGGGCCAGTGGTCCCGTCCGGGAGACCACGCCGTGCCTCGCAGCCGCACCGTTGACCTCTGCTGGAAGGCCCTCCTCAACGATTTCCGCCGCAGCGGGCTGACTCAAGCCGAGTTCTGCCGCCGCCGTCAGATCTCGCTCCATTCCTTCCGAAAGCACCTCTACCAGCCCCGCCCCTCCCAGTCCGCCTCCCGCGAGGATCGTCCCGTTACCCCCGCCGATCAACACTTCCTCCCGGTCACCATCCTCCCCGATCCGACCCCCTCGATCCCCGATCCCCCGGCCCACCTCGAACTCATCCTCCCCAACGGGCGTCGCATCGCCGTCGCTGCCGGATTCGACCCCCAGACCCTACGCCGTCTCATCGCCGTCGTGGAGGGCCCCCCCTTTGTGACAACCCCCCTCTACGATTCTTGCATGGAACGGCGGCTTGCCTCGGCCGACGGACTGCCACCTCCTTCCCTCGCCGTAGATAAAGGGACTAGACCGTCTCGCAAGCGAGGCGATTGCATGCGTGCGATAGAGGGGATTATCTACGCCTAGGCGGCGGCCGGTGTCGGCGGCGGCCGGTGTCGGCGGCGGCCGGTGTCGGCGGCGGCCGGTGTCAGGCGGCGTCCGGTGTCAGGCGGCGTCCGGTGTCAGTTCATTTTTTCGGGCGGCGGCCGGGGGCGGCGGCCGGTGTCGGGCGGCGTCCGGTGTCAGTTCATTTTTTCGCGGTCCTGCCCCTTGGCGGGAGTCGCCCGAGGGATCGGCCGGCCGGACCGGCGTTCGGACGGCGGCCGTCGCAGGGACCGGGCCGGCGGGTGGGGCATTCCGAGCGCAGCGGCTCGGGCGCGTCGCGTACGCGTGACCGGGACAGCAATCCCGACGGTCACCGATTGCGCGAGGAGCCGGCTGTGCGGTTTACCGACGTCTCCTGCCCCCGCGCGCCTGAAGCGTTCCGCACGCGCCGCCGGGCGCAAGACCCCGACGAGAATCGCGCACGTCGGCAGACGGCGCGCACCGGTGGATCAGAGCCGATCGGCGAACGGACCCAGACGCTCGGCGATCCTCGGAAGCCCGATCGTCCGCAAGGTCCCCAGGAACTCAGGCACGTCCCGCGGGGGGTTCTTCAAGCTCAGCCGTTGGAGCCGGACCGCCTCCAGGAATGCGTCGAGCGCCGTGTCGAGCAGCCCGCAACAGAAGGCGTCGGGATGTCGGCCTTCGATGCCGTGGACGGCGAGCGCGGACGCCGGGAAATCGGAGAGGTTGAACGTCACGATGACCTCGGCTCCAGCATGGATCGCGGCGGCCAGCACATGCCGGTCCTCCGGGTCGGGCAAGCTCAGGGCCTCGATGAGCCCTTCGTACCCGGTGACCATCGCGTCGCGCGCATGGCGATTCATCAGGTCCCGAGTCCTCTCCAACTGGGCGCGACCCAGGTCGGGACGACGCTCCAGGAGGTTGCGGATCCATTCCTCGTGGATCGCGTCCGTCCACCTGGGCTGGTAGACGTCCTTGACGGCCAGGTACATCAAGAGGTCGCGCAGCGGTGCCGGATAGAGCACGCAGGCGCCCAGCACGGCGGTGATGGGCGTCACGGTCAGTAACCCATGCCGAGTTCCTGGGCCTGGGCGACCAGCTCGTCGAGGGCTTCCAGTCGCTGCGTGTCGTCCTGCCGCTTGTACGCCAGGAGGTCGTCGAGGTGGATGCGGCGATGGTTCCTCTCGAGTCGGGAGGGGATCTTCCCTTCCTCGAGGAGCCCGATGAGGTAGGGACGGGTCACATTGAGCAGGTCGGCCGCCTGCTGGCTCGATAGCTCATCGGGAAGCGAGACCACGGTGACGCCGTGACCCAGGGCCATCTTATCCAGGATGTCCTTCAACAGGCGCACGGCTGTCAGGGGGAGCGTCACCGTCTGCTCCGCATTCCCCTCGGGCCGGAATCGGAACTGGGTCTCGGCGCCTCCCGTCTCGAGGATCCGGCCCAACTGCTGGACGGACTCGCGCGCGACCTGGGCATCGGCCTCGGTGGGCACTCCGATTCCGGGGAACTCCGACACGGTGCCAGGCATGGCATACCTCCTCGATGGCTACGGTCATTCTACGATGGGAAGGCTCCGGATGCGAGGACCCCGGCGCGAAGTCGGCGGGAGTTCTCTCGGCTTCTTGCGGAGGATCGCCGGCGATCGTTAGACGAAATCACGGTCGAATTCCTCCCGCCCCGCCGACGGGTGTCACCCGACCGGTCAGCCCCGTCCGAGACAGTCGGCCGGCATTACCGTCGGTCCGGCCGGCCCGGGGTTCGGGGTGGCGGCTGTCGCGGGGACCGGGCCGGGCGGGGCTCGGGATCCCTCGTGGGGCGCATCCGAATACCGGCCCTGTTCTGACGGCCTCTCCGACTTCGAAAGCCCAGCCCGGCCGGTCGCCTTCGACCCGCCCGGCGTGCGGATCGCCGGGACTGTCGGCGGTACAGCCGGCAGATTGTCAGCCGGCCGGCCGGACACGGGTCGGGTTCGGGCGACCCGGGTCCGCCGGGCCCGCGGCCATCGGGCCACCGGGGCGCGACCGTGGCCGGGCCGGCCGCTCGCCGACCTCACGGTGGTCGGGCCGGCTGGTCGCATCGCCCGAGCTCACCCGGGCCGGGACCGGCCGGGTTCGGGTCGTCGAAGGCGCGTGATCCCTCTCTCGGGCCCGTTCGCGCTCGTTTGGCACAATAGGGACATAACGGATATTGACCCTCTGATCCCTGTCTCTCCGCCGGCCCGCCACGGCCGGTCCTCCTCGCCCCGACCGGCGGACGGATCACCGCGGCAGTCGTCGGTGAAGGCGGGAGCTCGTCCGTCGGTCGGTCGCGGGACCGGGCCAGCAGACCAGGGCGGACGTCGGGCCGCCTTTGTGCGACCGCAGCCGGACCGGCCGATCGACCACCACCGACCCTGCCGGACCGGCCCGGGCCGGGCCCGGCGAGACGCCCGGTCGGCCGGGGGCCGGGCGGTTCCGCCTGGGACCGCCCCGGCCGGCGCCCGGACTGGCCGGCCGTGACGCGACCGACACCACGCCGTCTATGGCGGTCGGTCGCGGGCCGAGACGGATCAGCGACCGGGTCGGGCCGGACGGGCGGGTTCGGCTGCGGACGGGCCCCGTTTGTCAGGTCCCGAACGCTTCCTGGCCACCGCGATCCCTTCCTGCCAGCCGAAGGACGACGAGCGATGTCCCCGTTGTCCGCCCCGCAAGTACCGCAGGATGGGCGAGGGACTCGGGCCCATCTTTGCGGCGCTCGAAAACGCGGGACCTTCGATCGGCCATCATGCCGGGGGAAAGACGCCTTCGTCGATGAGGCCCTGCCGCAAGTCGATGCGATAGTCGAGGTTGATCTCCAGGACGGTCACGGTCACCCGCCCGGTCGGAGTCAATCCGACCAGGACGGGCCCATCCCAACGGAAGTGGCGGCGCCATTTGTGCCGCCGCGGGTTGAACAACGGGACAATCCGCCTCGTTACGATATCGAATCCTGATATGTTACTACTTTTGTGATTGTTGCATGCGAAGCAGGCCAGGCAAAGATTGCCGGCCCGAGTCGGGCCGCGGTGCTTCCTGGCGATGATGTGATCGATCTCGAAGGAGAGCTCATCCTGATCCCGGGAAACCTGGCAGTATTCACATCGCCCCTCGGCCCTCCGCCAGACCAGTTCCTCCAGTGCGCGATCCATCTCGACTCAGCGTGCCTCGGCCTTCCGGTGGGTCGGCTCGTTCCGCTTCAGGGACCGGCGGGCCTTCGATTTCATCAAGGAGAGGATGTGGCCGACGACCTCGTAATGATCGATCTCGGCCTGCTCGTCGGGGGAGAGGGTCCCGTCGCGGGCCTTGGCCGCTAGGTCCCGCATGCGATCCTTATCGGCCTGGGGGAAGGCGAGGCCGAGGATGGCCCGCGCCGCCGCGGCGGAGAAGCCGGCTCGGTCTCCGTCCAGCACCCGACTGAAGATGGCCACCTCGCTGGTGCCTGCATGGCGGACCGGCATGACGGATCTCCTTTCGACCGCGCCGCTTGCCTGGACATCAATCTACCATGGTTGTCGGTTCGAGGGAATCCCCGACTGCCCGGCTCGGGTGACCCAGTCGCCTGTCTGGGCGCCGTCGGCCCCGGGTCCTCGCCCCTCGCCGGCGGCGCCCGACCGCGCCGGCTCCGCCATCGGGCGGACTACCGGCCCCCCGCCCGGGCCCGCCGCAGTCGCCGCCCGGCCCAGCCGGCCGCGACCCGACCGACACCACGCCGGCGCCGATCCGCGGGCGGTCGCGGGCCGGGACCGCGGCCGGGACGGATCAGCGACCGGTTCGGGCCGGACGGGCGGGATTGACTCGGAATGAACATCTTTCTCGGATCGTGATCCCTTTCTGCCCCCCTTGTCAGATCGCGCGACCCACGACGCGTTCAGCGAACCGCCGGAACGTCGGGCACCTCATGAGGTGACTGAGGGTGTCCAGGGCGTCCGCGATCCGACGAGCGTATTGCACATCCATGTAGGTGGCGCCGTGTTTTCGGAAGAGGGTCATCATCTGGCCCTTGGGGTTGGGCATCCGGTCGGGATGCTTTTGCCTGGCGACTCGGACCGGTCTCGTCCTCCTCGACAGCAAGTCAGAGAGCAATTGATGGTCGTGGAGCAACCACGATTCGAACTCCCGCTCGATGCAGACGAGGAAGACCGGCCGGTTGGCGAGGTTCGCTCGTTGCAGCCCTTCGAGGATCCTGAGCCGTTCGTGATGCCAGCAGAGCGGATCGTTCATGTCGGTCCAGGGCGGCCGCTCGTCCCAGAGGATCACGACCCGCTCGCAACTCTGGTTGAAGAGGATCCGAGTCGCGATCCCGCAGTCCTCGATCAATTTGAGCTTGTTGCCCATCGGGATGATCGTCGGCTCGATGACGATCCCCGTATCGCGCTGGAGGAGGACGCAGATCTTGCGGCAGACGTGGAACTCGAGCCCATCCGGGCCGCATTCGACGAGGATCCCGACTCTGGGCATCACGATTCCCTGGTCAATCGCCCCATGGTGTAGAGCCGCCCCGGCGCGAACGACTTCGACCACTCGGAGAGCTGGGCCTTGTCGGGCGCCGGAACACCGGTTCCCCATCGACCCGCTCGACGACCACGATGTGCGAGAGATCCAGCAGGTCGAGAAGGTAAGGCGAATGCGTCGTCACGAGGATCTGGGTCTTCTTCGCCGCGAGGGCCGCCCGGAACTCTTCGACGAGCAGATGGAGGGCCCGCGGATCGAGGCCGTTCTCGACCTCCTCGACCACGAGGAGGGGCGGAGGATCGGGATGGCGGAGGCAGGCCAAGAGCGCCAGGATCCGCAGGGTCCCGGTGGAGAGGAGCCAGCCGGGGACCTTGAAGTCGTCTTCGGTCATCTCCAGGAAGATCAGCCGTTCGATCTCCTGGGCGATGGTCGGCTGGACGTCCTTCGCATACGGCAACACGTACTGGAGGGCTTCGAGGAGGTCGTTGAACGCTTCGAGGCTCGCCTCACGAAGGGACCAGAGATACTGGCCCAGGTTGGAGCCATCGCGTTCGAGCATGGGCGGTCCTCCGGTCATTCGCTGCCGGGTCGGGGCTCCCATCGATCCCGGATCGAGCGCCAGGAATTGCCAACGCCGGACGATCTCTCTCCAATCCTGCGGAGAAGCCGATTCACCGGGGAGAAACCTCGTTTCTCGGTCCAGCCTCGAAGCGCGCGGCTTCGTCGGCCGTGCAACACCGGACGCATTGGGAGAGAGGCGACTCGCCACCTCCGTCCCGGCATCCCGGTAGGATTCGCAACGGCCGGTCCCGTCTCGGACGTAGCGCCTTCCCAGGGCCGGGAACTCGATCCGCTCATCCTCGATCCAGATCTCGTTGGTGCGGACGTCCTGACCGGCATCCAATCGGGCGCGGAAGGCCCCAGGGCCCCATCGTCCCTTCAATCGAAACCCCAGCGTCCTGGCTCGCGGCTGGCGGCCGTTCGGAGCGGCCGTCGGTCGGTGCGTCGCCCGTTTATTACCAACGTGTTCGAATCCTCCCCAGCGCCCCAGGGCCGCGTCGAGCCCATCGAGCACGATCGCGCGATAAGTCTCCAGCGCCTCGATCAAACTGCTCTTGCCCGACCCGTTGTTGCCGATGAAGACCGTGAGCGGGGTGAGGGCCACCGGGCCGGTACGTCGGACCGCCTTGAAGTTCTCGATGGCCGCGGATCGCAGGGAGAAGGGACTGGTCATGGGATGGAGCCTCACTCGGGGACTCGGTCGGTGGTCCCATTCATCTTGGCGGCACGGCCCGTTGATCAGCAAGTCATCGATCGACCGGCCGAGGGAGGGACCGTCCGCGTCCGAGCCGAAGCGATGGGGACCGAGCGAATCGCCGCGACAGGCCTCCTCGATAGCCCTGTCCGGGAACCGCCGGCCCCGCCGTCCGGCGGGCCGACGGCCGCCGACCGGCGCGGCGGGACCGGCCGGCCGCGACCCGACCGACACCACGCCGCCGCCGGTCGGCCGGCGGGCGCGGGCCGGGATTGCGGCCGGGCCGGATGAGCGATCGGGTCGGGCCGGGAGCGGGCCGGGCGGCCTCGCGGGTCGGGTTCGGGCGACCCGGGTCCGACGGGCCCGCGGACGCCGGGCCGGCGGGGTGCGACCGCGGCCGGGCCGGCCCGTCGGGTCGATCACCCAGCCCGGTTTCGTGTCCTGCGTGCCCTTCGTGGTCCCATCGCCCGGCCTGGCCGATCGACCGGGTCGATGACGGGCTCGATCGCATCGATCGGCGCGGCGGCGGTCGGGCCGATGATGCCGGGACGATCCCGACCACTTCGCGGACCGGGCCGCGGTGGGGAAATGCCAGGCCGATCCGCTCTCCGGGTCGCGCGCTCTTCGGGTCGCGCTTCAACCCGATGTCCGCGTATCCGCCGGACCGCTTCCTTTCGGCTCGAACGACCATTTCAGGCCGGGTCCGGCTTTCAGGAGCCCGATGGGCGACAGGAGCTCCCAATCGGCCACCTCGGGCAAGAGTCGTTCGTCCGGTTCATCGGCGTCGGGAATCGCCGGGAGGACCGACAGCGAGCTCCCATCCGAGAGGCGAAGCGAGAGCCCGATCCCATCCGCTGGCCTGACCACGAAGGGCGATGCCGACAGCACGCGGCTCCCGGGCTCGATCCAGGCCCCGGATTCCAATTCCTCTCTTCGGAGAGGCGTCCCCAACGCCGCCGCGAATGGATCGAGCAGGGCGCCGCCGTCGACGACCACCGGTTCGGAGCCCGGCTTCAAGATCCAGGGCGACCCGCGGAGGCCGAGGATGTAAGCGCCATACGGCTTCGCCTTCAGCTTGGGGGAACGGGCCGGTCTGAGGTCCCCGAAGTGCAATGTCAACTCGTCTCCATAGGAGACCCGCGCCAATCGAAACGGCTCGCCGACTAGCTGCGCGAGGTAGCCTTCAAGGCCGCGAAGGTCATCGGACGTGGGCGGGCGGGCCGGCCGTAGATCAATCAAGTTGGTGTCCATCACCCCTCCCCGCGGAATTCGCGGGCCTTGTCTCGGAGCTCATCGTAGGTGAAGTCTCCATCCGTGCCCGACCCCTTCTCGCCCGCTCTCTTGCAGTCTTCGATATAGTCCCCGAACTCGCGTCGCTCCTCGGGATCCATATCGAATTCCCTGGCGATCGCCTCGATTTGACGGATATCGCGCTTCCTGCCCATCGCAACCCCGGCGAACGTCTGGAAAAGGACGACGCGCGGCCATCGCGGCCAGGGGTCATTCTATCCGACGGGGTGGGTGGGGATCGAGGCTGATGACGTGGGCCGGGGACATTCTCAGGGAGATGGGTCTCGTCCCACGCGGCCGGACGGGATGGACTTCCGGTCGTCCGGCCCTTAGCGAGTCTCCCTTGCTGGCCGACGAGATGCCCGCGGCGGCCGAAGGACGAGGCGAATCGGGTCCGGCGGGAGCGATCCCCACCCTCCGTCTCTCCCCGCCATCCGCCTTGACGGCGGGGTGCGGGGGCTGACGATCGCGGCCGATCCACCGGGCCGGCGGCCGGGCGGGCGATGCCGTGCGGAGCCCGACCGACACCTCCCCGCTTCCGGTCGGCGGTCGGTCGCGGGCCGGGACCGCGGTCGGGCCGGATGAGCAATCGGGCCCGGCCGGGAGCGGGCCGGGCGGCCTCGCGGGACGGGGACGGGCGGGGGTCAGGATCCCTCAGGGGGGCTCATTCCTGATGCCGGTCCTGTGATGACGGCCTCTTCGACTGCGACGGCTCAACCAGGCCAGTCAACCTCGCCCCGACCGGCGGTCGGATCGCCGGGACCGTCGGCGGTGAAGGCGGGAGGCCGTCCGCCGGTCGGACGCCCGGGCATGGGCGAGGTCGGGCGACCCGGGCCCGTCGAGACCGCCGACATTGGGCCGACGGCGTGCGCCCGCCGCCGGGCCAGGCTGGCCGCCCGGTCCCATCACCCGGCCCGTTTCGTGCCCGCCGCGGTCCTTCAACCCGTCGATCCGTCCGTCCTGTTCCCGCCCGGACTCAGGTCAGCACCTCGACTGTGATGTCGGGGAAACGCCTCAGTTGGACGTCGTTGGTCAGGAACAGTCCGCAGCCGTGCTCGGCGGCGGCGGCCAGATGCAGCGCATCGAGCGGCCTGAAGTTCTGCACGGCGCGGATCCGCGCGGCACGCTCCCAGACGGGGCTGGTCAGGGAGGCCGTCACCACATCAGGATCGTTGAAGAAGGCGAGATAATCCGCGACGGTCTTTTGATCGTTCAGGATGAAAGGACCGACCAAGCATTCCAGGCGATGGGCATCGCTGATGGCGATCTGATCGCCGCCGGCCCGGAGTCGGGTGATCCTGGCCTCGGCCTTGGGCCCCCAGAGCGGGTGATGCTCGACGACATAGATCACGATATTCGCGTCGAGGTAGGCGATCACTCGGTCGGCTCCTGCGCCGAATCGGCCTGCTCACGAGCTCGGCGGCATTCCTCCTGGAGACGGATCGCTTCCTGGATCTCATCCTCCATCTCCTGGCGGAGCGCCCGGCGCTCCGACTCGACCTCATCAACGCCGCGCGGCACATGGCCCCGTGCTCTCTGCCCCGTCCAGATCTGCCCCATCCGCTGCCAGAACGGATCGTCCCGGGGGAGTTCGGATAAAGGGACGAGCGTCACCTGCACCTTGCCCGCCGGCAGGTTGACCTTCTCGGCGAGCTCGAGGGTGCCATCCGGCTTGACGATCCCTTCGACGGTCACGACCGGGGTACTCATGGCCGATCCTTTCTCATGGTCGAGGCGTCCCGCGCGCCAGCCCACATCACCGCGCCCCGCCGGGAACCAGTCGCATTCCATCTTACCGGGAATGGACCGGGATTTCGCGGGTCATGGCCGGTGGCCGACCTCGTTCGCTGTTTCGACCAGCCGGCGATCACGGGCCGCCTTCCTTCGGCACCTCGCGTGCCGCCCGGCCCGGGCCGCCCGCCGCTCCGTCCCGGGCCGCGGCGGCCATCCGGGCGGATGAGCCGCGGCGGCAAGGTGTCGCAGGCACGAATGCCCGATCTCGCGGTCGGCGTTGCCGCATTCCAGGACCGCGGCCTGGGAGCCAAGAGCCGTACACAAGAGATACGGGCCCTCTGATCCCTGTCTTTCCGCCAGCCCGGGCCGGCCGGTCCGCCTCGCCCCGACCGGCGGTCGGGTCGCAGGGACCCGTCGACGGTGAAAGCGGTAGGCCGTCCGCTGGCGGGTCGGTCGCGGGTCGGGTTCGGGCGACCCGGACCCGACGGGCCCGCGGCCGTCGGGCCGCCTTTGTGCGACCGCGGCCGGGCCGGCCCGACCGGCACGCCTCGATCCGCCCGGCTCGGTCAGACGACCGCATCGCCCGGACGCGATCGGGCCGAAATCGGCCGGGAGGGAGGAGGGAGTCCGCGCATCTTGTCGCCGAGCGGCCGGGTTCTCGCCGGACCGCCTGCGGCGGTCGCCTCGCTGTTCGGGCCGCTCTCATCCGCACCAGGACGGGCCCGTCGGGCTTGACCCGACCGGGCGATGAGCCGATGATCTCCGCGGCCTCGGGAACGGCCCGGCGTGGGGATGCCGAAGTCCAACGCGTTGGACCCGGTCGCAAACCGTCTGACCGCGGCGGCGAGGTCCCGCGAAGCCCGTCGTGAGGGGAGCCGCCGAATGCCGCTCCGGATCTCGATCGATACGTCCGTCGTCGGGGGCGTCGAGGATCCCGCGTTCGCGACCGATTCGCAGTGGGTGTTCGATGAGGCGGCACGAGGTGCGCTCGTCCTCCTGATCAGCGACGTCCTGGCGGCGGAGTTGTCGGCGGCGCCCGAGGATGTCCGCAAGGTGCTCGAGCGCTTGCCTCCGGCCGCCGCCGAGCCCGTCCTCCTCGACCAGCGGGCCCAGGACCTCACGGACGCCTACCTCACCGGGAAAGTCGTCGGTCCCCGCAGGAGGCTCGATGCGGCCCATGTCGCCATCGCCACGGTCGCCGGCGCCGATGCCCTCCTGTCGTGGGATCGTCGCCATATTGTGGGATTGGTCCGGGTCCAAGGTTACAATAGGATCAATCGAAACCTCGGCTATCAGGAGCTGACCATTGCCACGCCGACGCGCTACCGGGCCGCCCAAGCCGGAACACCGTGAGCCACCCCCGTTCGACGCCCTCGCCTTCAAGGAGCGAGCCCAAGAGGAGCTACGCCGGGCCACGGCCGGGATGACTCCGGAGCAAGAGCGTTCGTTCTACCGACAGCAGGCGCGGACGGGACCCCTGGGCACATGGTCGGCGCAGATCCAGGCCCAGGGCCCAACCGCGTCGATGAACGTGGAACCAGCCGACGACGAGACGGCGTCGGATCGCACGCCATCGTCGGCACGCGCGGCGCAACCGCCCGGCTCCCCGAACTCCCAGGCTCTCGCCCGGAAGAGGCGACAACGGGGACATAACGGGACAACCGGGACGAGCGGTCAAACGCGCAGGCGTAGCGCATATCGACAACTCCCGCAGGATCGGTCCTCTCCGTCAAAGGCCCGCGGCCCGTCACCGGAGTGCCGCCGTACCGGCCCGCCCGTATCACCCGGACCCGACCGGGCCGGGGCCGGCGAGCCGCCCGGTCGGCCGGGGGCCGGTTCCTTCCGCGCGGGCCCGCCCCGGCCGGCGCCGGACTGGCCGGCCGTGACGCGACCGACACCACGCCGTCTATGGCGGGCGGGCGCGGACCGGGATCGCCGCCGGGGCGGAGGGGTCATCGGGCCGGATTCAAACGGGTGGGCCTGACTACGGAGGAAGACCGCTTTCGGCCTACGACGCTTCCGGCCGGCCCGACCATTTCGGCACGCCGCCGGTCGTACACCGGGTCCGCCTCTTCCGGCGAGGCGGTGGTCACGTCACGAGCCATTCACGCGAAAATCACTGGGGTCGTTGAGGACGTACTCGCGTGCCTTGACGTCGTGTCGGATGGTCCCCGTCACCTCGACCGGGCGATCGTCCCGGAGCGCATCGCACGCCAAGGCGAAATCGTTCGGCGCGGAGATCGACCTTGACTCGCGCCGGGCGCCGCCGACCTCGGTCCCCATGATCATCCAGCCGGCGACCTCGGGCATGAGGGGCCGCAACGCCTTCTTCACGATGAGGACTTGCCCCCGGTAGCGCTCCGGCCGCGCGGCCGCCCGCGTGCGTAACTGCCTGCCGACTTCCTCGATGACCGCGAAGTGCTCCGGGGGGAATGAGACCGACCTCGGGATGCCAGCGGGCAGGTGAGGGCGGGTCCTGGCCCATGTGACCTGGACGTCGAGGAACGACTCGTCGCCCGGCGGCTTCATCATGACGAGGGCGTCGCACAGATTCGCGCTGACGCCCTCATTGACCGCATCCAGGAGCCGATCGGCCTGCCCCGCTTCGATGGCGTGCGACACCAGGCCCAGGCTGGACATCAGCCGGGTGGTCACCTGGCGAGAGAATGGCTGCGCCAGCTCGAATCGGCCCTCTTCCAGGTTCGCGAGGGTCGGCTGGATCTCGGGGGGGACCGGCGCGACGATCGTGGCCACGAAGCTCCCTCGCTCCGTCTGTCCGAACCGGCAGCCTTTCAGGAACTGGTCAACTCGCCTGGACGTCCGCTGAGGATGCAGGGCTTCGGGACAGATGACGCTGAATGCCGATGACCAGAGGAGCTGACGGGCCCCCCCGAGGAGCTTGATCGCCTCGTCGAGCGGGATGTTGCCGAGTGCCGCGACGGACCCGGCGACGCGCAACCGGAAGACATCACCCGACGGCCCCGAGAGATCGTTGAGGATCTCCCAGACCGGGCGCTGCTCGATGGTCGCCAGGGCGACGACCAAGTCCCCCATCCGGATGGCGTAATCCCCGAGGTCCCTCTTGAGGGGAAGGAGCAGATCGACATCGGGGAATGAGGGATGAACGAACAGGAGGCCTCGGCCGTCCGGCCCGTACGGTTCGGGTCTCCACCCGCGACTCGAGAGATAGAGCTGCACATCCCCCGGCGCAACGAAAGCAGGACATCCTTGGGCAGGGCGGTCGAGGTGTTCATAACGGCTCCTGGCGGGAGACCTGCTGCATCAGTCCCTGCAGTCGCTCCACGTTGAACTGCTGCGAGCGGGGCAGGCGGACCGAGATGCTGCCGGTGTTGGGCGTCTCCGCCCGTCCCAGGAGCGAGGCCCAGTACGCACACCGCCTACTGATCATACATTCCTCGCTCATCTCGATCCACTCCGCAGGATTCACCGGGAGGGCCAGGACGACCAGCAGGCGGGGGATCAAGCATCGTGTGCGCAGCTCTTCATAGTTTTTCCGCTTGAGAGGGAAGGTCAGGTGTTTCGCTCCGAGCTGCAGTGAGGATGTCGCCTTGAGCTGGACCTCGAGTCGCGGAGAACGGACGACGGCCCGATCATGAACGTAGCCGGCGGCTCCGATCAGGACGTCAACGCTGTCCTCGTCCACGATCTGCACCTGGCACGTGTAACCGGCCCGCGCCGCCACGGCATGGACGTAAGCCACGCTCAACTGCTGTTTCTGCTCGTTTTCCGTCACGCGTGCGGCTCCATCGGGCCCCCTGCTGGCCGGCGGGCTTTGCCGGGCCGCTTCCCTGGTGGCGGACTTCGCCTCTTCTTGATCATCCTCATGACCGCCGCGAAGTCCGGATCGATCTTCGGCTGATCCCAGGTCTTCGGGTACATCCAACTCATGGCGCCGAGGAAATCGTCCCAATCCTCCCTCGGCTTCTCGATCATGTACGTGAGAAATGTATAGATCTTGTTCGCGACTTCCCGGTTGAAGGCCATCATCTCCGCGTCGTTCAGCTTGCCCTGGGCGTGGTAGTCCTCGATCACGGTGTTCCGGACGCAATTCGACGCCATCAGCAGCGCGATATGCTTCAAGTGGGCGGGCATCATGACGACAGTCCCGATTCGGTAACGATCCAGGAGAACGGTGCCGGTCCCATTCTCCTTTGCGGGAGCAGCCACCGCGCGCGGCAGGGTCTCCGGGATCTCGACCGTGATGGTCTTCGTGGCATACGTCCGGGGTCGATTATAACCCGGGTCACCTCCCGGAAACGACCATGGCATCGGGCCGGCACCCGCGTCTTCACGGGGGGCACCGGCCCGCCTTGGCCGCCGCCGGCCGCGACCCGACCGGCACCACGCCGCCGCCGGTCGGCGGTCGGGCGCGGGCCGGGACTGCGGCCGGGCCGGATGAGCGATCGGGACGGATTCGGACGGGCGGAATCGACCGCGGATCAGCGCCGTTTTCGGGTCTCGATCGCGTTCTGCCCCGATCGCGTTCTGCCCCAACCCTTTCGGCCGCTTTATTGCCTTCAGGGCCGCCCGAATTTCGTGTTCTCCCGTAGCCAACCGATGTGCCTGCCATGCCCGTCCAGGCCGGGGAAGAGGGAAGCTTCGTGAATCCCGAACCGGCTGAGGGCCACCTTGATCTCGCGGCGCGCCGAATCGTCGATGTCGATGATTCGGGCGATGCGACGGTCGGCGTCGAAGGGGGCTCGAGGTTCCGGATGGATCGTGAAGAGGCCCGCCTGGGCGACCAACCGAGGAGAGATGTGGGGCGGGACATAGCGGTAGACTTGGTCAACGGCGAAGGGGTCGGGGGATGTTTTGACCTCGAGTTCGAGCTCGGGTATCCCTTCGGCCACGTAGATCCGGCTCGTTCCGCGGTGGCGGTCGTCCTGCACGGCGAAATAGGCGGCCACCAGCGGGTTCAGGGTCCAGTCGAGGAGGCGGGTCGGCAGGCCATGGTGCTGGGCCAGGGCCAACCAGTCGAACCGGTTGGTCGGCTGGAACTGGAGATACGGGACCGCTCGTTGCTCGAACTTCTTGAGCATCAGCTCCTCTTCGTCCTTGAGGGACCGCCCCGTTCGCTTCCCGCCCTCCTTCTCATGGGTGAATGTGAGCCGTCCCACGGATGGGATCAGCTTGTAGTCTGATGATGTGACTCCGCGGAAGACGGCGGTATTCGGATCGGCCCGCGTGGTGGCCCGGATCAGTCCCGTCAAGGATTTGACCGAAACAACTTTCGACATCAGAGCTCGTCCCTTTCAATTCCCGCGGCGCCGCGGGTTCCGGGTCGGGGCGATCAGCGATCGGGGTCTTCGACGGCTTCGACGGCCTCGATCTGGCGCACGTACGACTCGGGGAGACGGTTCTGGGTCGCTCCCTGGATCACCATGTCCTTATACCAGCGGAAGGGCGGCAGGTCGTCGCGGAGCCCCCGGCGCCGCGACATAGGTGAAGGCGTCCTCCTCCGCCCCGGCGCCTTCCCTCCTGACCCGGACGCGGCGGATCTGGTAGCCGTCGCCCAGACCTTCGGCCTTGTCGAGCCGAGGCCGATCGTCGTCATCGAGGCGATAGAGGACGCCGTAGACCACCGCCCGGGGGTCGGCCGAGGGGACGATGTTGGCCTTGCTCGAACCGTCCTTGCTCAGCTTGTTGAAACACAACGCGTAGCCCCCGAGGGTCGCCACGCCCAGAGCACGCGCCGATGGCACGCGTTTCTTGATGCGCTCGAGCAGCATATTTGAACCGAAGGCGAAGTAGGAGATGGCCACCGAACGTCCTTCGCTTCGACCGCTGTTCCGAACGTCGCGCCGATGCCTGTAGGAATCACCCAGCCTATCACGACATCCCGGAGCAGACAAATCAGCGACGGTCCGGCGCGCACCCGATCGGCGATCCGGGATTCCGACCGTCCCTCGATTGACCCGTCCCCTCTGTCGCGGGCGATTCGGCTCGTGCCCGCAGCCTCGGGGCCGGGGTTGCTCGGGAGTCTACGGTGGCTGCCCGCCGGGACGTTCCTACCCCCGCATCGCCACCGCCCGCCGTCCGGCCCTCGTGCCGAGCCCGCGACCGCAGGCCGCCGACCGCCCGCGTGCGGGCGCCGGCCGGGACTGCGGCCGGGCCGGATGAGCGAGCGGTCCGGGCCGGAGCGGCCCGGGCGGCCTTGAGTGCCGGGGCCGGCCGGACCGGGGTCGGAGTAGCGGCCGTCGCGGGGTCCGGACCGGGCGGGGAGCCGGCCGTTCGCCCCCCCGAAGGAACGTGGAGCACGACAAACCGGGGACGTGCAACCGGCAGCGGCGGAATGCGTCGAATCGCGAAAAGTGCCGTCATACGGGAAGACTCGGCGAACTTCACCATGGTATCTTGATCATTCCGGCCGCGTCGGACGGGTGTTTCCTCGGACACGTGGCCGTGACGGGGATGACCGGACAATCGGCGATGAGCGAGGTCGCGGGTCAGGGCGGTCGGATTGGTGGAGGATCTCCCGGTGGTCGAGACGCCGCGTTGCCTCGGGTGTGGTGCCGTCTTGCCCGCCGGGACCGGCCTTCGTCGCTGCGCGCGTTGCCTTGACGAGGCTACTTCGTCCGAGACCTCACCATTACGCCCCGGGGAGCAGGCCGTCCTCACGGTGCCTCAGGCGAACATCGGGTCGGTCGGCCTCGCGGATTTCCGGCGGGCGGTCCTGGATCTCGAGTTGCTCGACGCCGAGCCGTTCGATCAGTCCGCCGTCGAGGCGACCCGCGACGTGCCGCGACTGGCCGCGATGCTGGTACGAGCCAACCGCCTGACCGACTACCAGGCGGCGGCGATCCTGCAGGGGAAGGCGCGGGGACTCGTCATCGGCCCGTACCTCGTGCTGAACAAGTGCGGACAGGGCGGCATGGGGGTCGTCTTCAAGGCGCGCCATCGTCCGATGGGCCAGGTGGTCGCGCTGAAGATCCTGCCGCCGTCGTTCGCGCGCGACCCCACGCTCGTCCAGCGGTTCCAGCGCGAGGTCGCGGCCGCCGCGCGGCTCGATCACCCGAACATCGTCCGGATCGTGGACGCCAGCCATGATCGGGGGGTCCACTTCCTGGCGATGGAATTCATCGAGGGTCGCGACCTCCGGTCGATCGTGACTTCCGGCGGCCCCTTGCCGATCGATCAGGCCATCGCCTGCGCGATCCAGGCGGCGCGCGGCCTGGAGGCCGCCCATGCGAAGGGGATCGTCCACCGCGACATCAAGCCCGCCAACCTGATGCTCGACACCTCGGGCGTCGTCCGCATGCTCGACCTCGGGCTGGCTCGGCTGATCGAGGCCTCCGGCGTCTTCGGGCCGGGCGCGACGGAATCCCTGACGCAATCGGGCTCGTTCATGGGCACCGTCAACTACAGCGCCCCGGAGCAGGCCGATGACGCGAAGACGGTCGATCACCGGGCCGACATCTACAGCCTGGGCTGCACGCTGCACTTCCTCGTGGCGGGCCGACCGCCGTTCGAGGGCGACTCCTTGATCAAGAAGCTCATGGCCCATCAGAACCGGCCGGCTCCGAGCCTGCACTCGGCCCGCCCGGACGTACCCGCCTCGCTCGAAGCGGCGTACCAGGCCATGATGGCCAAGGATCCCGCGGACCGTCCGCAATCCATGGCCGCGGTGATCTGGCTGCTCGAGGGCGGCCGCTCATCCGACGCCGACGGGCCGAGGGCCAGGAAAGGATTGATCACCTTCGATGGAAGGCCGATGCAACCCGCCCTGAGGGGGCCGGGAGGAGGCGTCGACGCGACGACCCCCGCTCGTCTTCGCCCGAGAGATGGCCGACCGTTCGATCCCCGGGCCGGGGTGTACGATCTCGAAGGCGGGGACCCTCCCGAGGAGCCGTCGTCGGCACCGCTTCCGCTGCTGCCTCCGCGCCCGCCCCTCTACTCCGAACCCGAGCCTGAGCCCGAGCGCTCGCGGCCCGCGCCCGGATTGCGGAGCATGGCCGTGCTGGCGGTACTCGGACTGATCCTCGCCGGGCTGATGCAATACTCCCGCAACCGACGCGTCCCCGTGGAGGCGACCGGCGAACCGAACCCACTCCTCGCGCCGGAACCGAAGCCGAGGGACGCCGCGGGACGATCGCCCGAGGAATCGCGGAAGCCGCCGAGCACCCCCGTCCCGCCCATCGCGAAGCCGGCCCCGGCGAAGGCCAGGAAATCGACGAGGCCGGCCGGCTCGGCGGGCTTCCGGCCGATCTTCAACGGCAGGGACCTGGCCGGATGGAACGGGATGCTCGACGAGTATGCGGTCCGCGACGGAGTCCTCCGGTCTCGCTCGCCGCGGCGGACCGTCATCTTCTTCGCCGGGAGTTTCACGGACTTCGTCGCGCGCGTCGAGTTCCGGCTCCCGCCCGGCGGCGACGGCGGGCTGGTGATCCGCTACCCCGGTCGGGAGAACCCGGCCAATTCCGCGATGTGCGAGATCCAGATCCTCGATGATACCGCGCCGCAATTCGCCGGCCTCGATCCTCGCCAGTACTGCGGCTCGGCGTTCGGGCTGGTCGCCGCCCGCCGCGGCCACGTGCTCCCCGCCGGCGAGTGGAATCTCGAGGAGGTCACGGTCAAAGGCTCGACGATCAAGGTGGAACTCAACGGCGCCGTGATCCTCGACACCGACCTGAGCCTCGTCCACGAGTTCATGGACAACGACCCGCACCCGGGCAAGGATCGCCGATCCGGCTACTTCGGCGTGACCGATGAGGGCTCCCCGGTCGAATACCGCCGCATCGAGATCCGGGAGTGACCGCCGTGAGATCCGGCGATCGGGATCCGCCCCGCTCCTGAGCCGAGGCGATCGGCCAGGAATCGGCGATTCTCGAATGGTCCGCCCCGCGGTGACGAGCCCGGTTCCTGCCGGGGCTCGTCGCGTCGAGCCGGCCGGGCCCGACCGGGCCAGGCCCGGGCGGCCTCGCGGGTCGGGGACGGTCGGATCGGGCCGGGACGGCGCGGATCGGGGACCCGAGTCTAATCGTGGCCCACCGATCGCCGGAGCCAGACTGTGGCAGGATTCTCCAGATTGCCCAGCCGTCAGGGTGATTTAGGGATGTCCCGAATGCCATGAAGAATAGTGCAAATTCGCTCCAGTGAACGAGTTGTAGCATCTTGAGCATGGAGGGGCCTCCCGGCACCCTGGCGGGTGGAAACGCCCCCGAGAGCCACCGGAAGGAGCCCCCCATGCCACCGCGCATCTTGCCCGTCCTCGACCGCCTCCGACAAGACCAGTCCGACCTCCTGACCCCCCAGGCCATCGAAGGCGCGTGTCGCCAGGAGGGCTACACCTGGCGCCGGCGCCTCCTCGACCCGGTCGTCACCATCTCCCTGTTCCTCCTCCAGATCCTCCACGGCAACACCGCCTGTACTCACGTCGTCCCGTTCGGATGCTGGACCTTCAGCGACAGCGCCTACTGCCAGGCCCGCAAGCGGCTGCCGCTCCGCGTCTTCCACCGGCTGCTCGAGTGGATCGCCCAGGCGGGGCGCCGGGCCACCGCCTCGGGCCACCGCTGGTTCGGCCACCGCGTCTGGGTCATGGATGGCTCGAGCTGCTCGATGCCCGACACCCCCGAGCTGCAGGCGGCCTTCGGCCAGCCGACCGGCCAGAAGGCCGGCTGCGGCTTCCCGGTGGCCAAGTGGCTGGCGCTGTTCGACGTCGCCACCGGGATGCTGCTCCGCTGTGCGACGGCCCCGCTCCGCTCGCATGAGATGGCGCGCTTCGCCGCGCTGTCCGACGACCTGGAGCCCGGCGACATCGTGATGGGGGACCGCGGCCTCAGCTCGTACGCGCACCTGGCGATCCTCGTGCTCCGCGGCCTGCACGGGCTCTTCCGCCTGCATCAGAAGCAGATCGTCGACTTCACGCCGGGGCGGCCCCGGGCGAAGGGGCGGGCGTTCGACAACCCGGCGGGCCTGCCGCATTCGCGGTGGGTCCAGGCGCAGGGCGACGCCGATCAGATCGTCGTATGGTACAAGCCCAGGAGTAAGCCGACGTGGATGACCAAGGGGGAGTACGCGGCGCTGCCGGCGGAGCTCGTCGTGCGGGAGCTGCGCTACCGGGTCGAGTCGCCGGGGTTCCGCGCCGGTTCCGTGACGGTGGTGACGACGCTGCTCGACGCGGCGATCTACCCGGCCGAGGAGGTGGCGGGGCTCTCCTTCCGGCGGTGGCTGGTGGAGGTGAATTTCAAATATATCAATATAACGATGAAAATGGATGTCTTGCGCTGCGAGACGGTCGAGGGGGTGCTGAAGGAGCTGGCGATGTTCGCGCTGGTGTACAACCTGGTCCGCTCGGTGACGACCGAGTCGGCGCGGGCCCAGGGGGTGGCCCCGCAGCGGATCAGTGTGATCGACACGATCCGGTGGCTGACCGGGGTGGAGGGCGACGGGGATGTCACGGTGTTGTTGGTCAATCCGGTCCGTCCCGGCCGGGTCGAGCCCCGGGTGGTGAAGCGACGGCCCAAGCAGTATCGTCGCCTGACCGAGCCGCGGGCCGAGCTCCGTAAGAAGTTGCCACTGGAGGGCTTCTGACTATCTTCGCGGCATTCGGGATGTTCCTCGATAACCCGTCGCATCCTGCCTTGAGACATCATCCCCTCAAGGATAACGCCAAGGGGCAACACCACCCCGGAAGCTCCTCTGTCTCCGTCACGATGCGGTACCGAGCCATCTACTGGAGAGACGGCGACACCAACGTCTGGTACTGGATAGGAACCCATGCTGATTATGATAGCTTCACGGGTGACAAGTAGCCAGATCGAGCCTTCGGCATGACAGCCTTTGCATGCTCCCCTCCGGCCGTTCCTTCGCCGGCCCTGTGAGCCGCTCGGATGCCTCAGCGGAAATCGGTGTCAGCGGAAATCGGCGTCGTTTCATCTTTTCCCCGCTCCGCCGGGACGTGCCGATCGCCTGCCTCGCCTCGTCGGTCCTGCCAGCCGGCCCCGCCGCGGGCCCGAGCGGGGCCGGTCCGGACCACCGGTTCCATCGCGGTCGCAACCGGCCGACGACGGCGCGCCCGCGCCCGATCCCCGAATTCCCCCCGTCGCCGGCACGATCGACCGGTCATAATCCCTAACGCGGCCGAGCCGCAACCCTCGGCTTCGCGACCGGATTTCACGCAGAGACGCAGAACGCCGCAGAGACGCAGAGAAGACAACCGGTCCAGATGCCTCGCCAATCCGTCTCGTTCTCCTTGGCGTCTCTGCGGGACTTGGCGTCTCTGCGTGAAACGCTTCATCCCATGAGATGCGCGCACGCGGCAGGGATCCTACGGTGGAAGACTCTCTGTCACGCGACACCAAGTTGGATCGCGAAATCCCGACACCCGGTTTGATCGTACCTGTTCATCGGTACGCGCATACGGGCCGAAGGTGACAGTCGTTCAGAAGCGCAAAAGGGCGCAGCATCAGAGCCGATCCAGCCCGCAGAGGGCCAGAGGCAACCCCTGTGGGTGCTTCGGTGTCGTCGGACGCATGGCACAAGCTTG
This sequence comes from uncultured Planctomycetota bacterium, assembly GCA_963815795.1. Lineage (GTDB taxonomy): Bacteria > Planctomycetota > Planctomycetia > Isosphaerales > Isosphaeraceae > JAKAUH01. The sequence goes on from CAWFIC010000001.1 coordinate 204,426, forward strand.
AGCGCAACTGCCCATCGGACTTAGGCTTGTGAACACTGAGCTTCCTGGTTCCTTGTGCCTGATTCCCAGGGCTGCTTCTGAAGCCCCTATGTTTCCCGACTCGACGATCATCAATGAAATGAACATGTTTGGTGATTGATTGCGAAAAACCCGCCCGCTACGAACGCAAGTTCATTCGCACAAGGTGTTTGCGTTTAAGCTAGTGCCATGCGTGTCGTCGGACCGACGCGCGCAGCAGGAAGGAACACGTGCCTGGCGGGCCCGCACAACTCCAGCGGTGAGGCGATCTCATGATAGAAAACCGAACGACGACGGAATAACATCACTGGCCGCTGCGACGATGCCGGCGGTCCGCGTGCAGTCTTTGAAGTGTTGTCGCATGCGGACCCATGCGTGCATTTGGACAAACGGCGCGGAATGACATTAGAATGGCAGTCACTTTGCCCGGCAGAGCATCTCACGAATGTTGTGCCGGACAGCCATAGCAGCGTCCTTGTACCACCCTCTGGGCGGAAGCCATCTCGCGCGTAACAACTTGGTCAGAGAATGGGGCTGAAGGGATAGGGGGATCTCATGAATCCCGACGAGAGATTCTGCACCACGACGGGAGCCATAGAACCATGGGTTACAACTTGATAGGGGATCAGCGGAGGGGCGGGCGCGGCACGTTCCGCGGACGGCAACGGTGGCGAATCCGGCCGGCGCTCCTGGAGCTCGAGGCGCGCGCGCTGCTGTCCACGATCGTCGTCAACAACCCGACCGACACGCCCGTCGCAGGCGAAACCGACCTGCGCCAGGCGATCGTCCAGGCGAATACGAATGGGGGAGCCGAGACGATCACGTTCGACAAGACGGTTTTCCGCACGCCGCAGACGATCAACCTCAATCCGGCCCTGGGCCAGCTCGAGCTGAGCGACCAGACCGGGACCGAGACGATCACGGGCCCCAAGGCCGGCGTGACCGTGAACGGCAACTACACCACGGCGGGCCCCGCCAACAGTGTGTTCAAGATCGATCCGGGCGCCACGGCGACCCTTTCGGGCCTCACCATCATGGGTGGGAATAACAGCGACTACGGCGGTGGCGTTGACAACCAGGGCACGGTGACGCTCATCGACTGCACCGTCAGCGGCAACACAACCAAGTACGGCGGCGTGTTCAATTACAAGTACGGCGCCGGCGGCGGCGTGTTCAATTCCGGCACGGCCGACCTCATCGGCTGCACGCTCAACGGAAATACCGCCTACAACAGAGCATACGAGTTCGGCGGCGGCTACGTCAACATCGCCGAGGGCGGAGGCGTCGAGGATTCCCGCACGGGGAGCCTGACGCTGACCGGCTGCACCGTCAGCGGCAACTCCGCCGGCACGGGCGGCGGCGTATCGAGCTACGGCACGACGACGTTCACAGGCTGCACGATCAGCGGCAACTTCGCGGCCTTCGGCGGCGGCGGCGTATCGAACTATTCCGGCACGACGACGTTCACAGGCTGCACGATCAGCGGCAACTCAGCAGCCTCGGGCGGCGGCGTGATCAACTACTTCGGCACAGCCACGCTCACCAATTGCACAATCGGCGGTAACACGGCAACGAAAAGCGGTCACTCCATCGGCGTTGCCGGCTATGGCATCGGCGGCGGGTTGGACAACGCCGCCCCCAACAGCACGCTCACGCTCACCAACTGCACCGTCAGCGGCAACTCCGCCGGCATCGGCGGCGGGGTGGCCAGCGGCTTTTTTGGCGGCGCGGTCACGGTGACCAACTGCATCATTAGCAACAACCAGGCCAATGGCGTCAACGACGCCAGTGGCGAGTCGGCATTGGGGGGCGGGATCTTCATGGGGACCGGGACTCTCGCGCTTTCCAGCAGCACGCTCGTTGGTAACACGGCAACGGGCCCGAATGTCATCGATGCCGGCGGCGGTGGTCTCTACGATGGAGGGAGCGCGACCGTCACCAACACGACATTCCTGGATAACATCGCCCAAGGCGGTGCTGGGGGAGCGGGAGCCAACGGCGGCGATGCCGCCGGCGGCGGGATTAGCGTGGGTTACGAAGCGTCGCTGGATCTTTCCGGGGGCATGCTGATCGGCAATGTGGCCCAAGGCGGCGCGGGCGGCTCGGGAGCCAACGGCGGCTTCGGCTACGGCGGGGGAATCTTCGTCGCCTCGACCGCCTCCGCGACCCTCGAAGACACGGTCGTCAGCCTGAACGCGGCCTTGGGCGGCCTCGCCGGCGCCGGCGGTAGCGCAGGCGACGGCATCGGCGGCGGCCTCTACATCTCGACCGGTGGCGTGGTGACCCTCAAGAAGACGACGGTCACGCTCAACTTCGCCTCCACGAGCAACGACAACATCTATGGCACCGTGAGCTGACTCGAATCGCCAGGCGCGAGATCAGTGGAACCGCTCTAAACGGCGACGCGCAATTCGGGGAGGGCGAGCCTCCCGGCGAGCCGCTTTCCCGGTTGGCTCGACAGTCCGCGTTTGGCGGATCGCCCTCCCGGGACCGCGATAGGCGATTGAGTCATCGCGCCGCATAGGTCGGGCGTTCTCACCTGACAGGCCTCACGAAGAGCCCTACAATGTCAAGTTGGAAAGCCCGACCTGCAAGAACATCACTGCCGTCTCACATTGCCAGTCGAACGCGGCGTCGGAGGACCTCATGAGCGCCCAGGGTCGAACTGGATCCCGAACAGCTCCTGGCTGACGCCCGCGGCGGGCGCACAGAGTCGCTGGGGAGACTACTGGAGTTGAATCGCACCTACCTGACGCTGTTGGCCCGGACTCAGATCGATCTCCACCTGCAGGGTCGGGTCGATGCCTCGGACGTGGTCCAGGAGACGTTCCTGGATGCGTGCCGCGACTTCGACCATTTCCGCGGCAACAGCCCGGGCGAATGGGTCGCCTGGCTGCGCCAGATCTTGATCTACAACCTGGCCCGCGTCGTCCAGAGGCAAGTGGTGGCACAGAAACGCAGCGCGCGACGTGAAGTCTCCCTGGAGCAACGCGTGGCCGTCATGGATCGCTCATCGGGACGAATCGAGGCCGCGCTGGTCGGCCGCTCGATTTCGCCCAGCAGCCAGGCCCAGCGTTCGGAGATCGCCGCGCGCGTGGCCGATCAGTTGGCTCGACTCTCCCCCGACTACCGCGAGGTCCTTGTCCTGCGGAACCTGGAAGGGCTGACGTTCTCCGAGGTGGCCCAGCACATGGGCCGGTCTGCCGGAGCCGTCCGCATCCTCTGGGTGCGGGCCGTCGATCAGCTCAGGCAACTGCTGCAAGCGGAGGAACTCGTATGACTGCCGTTGTGCCCGTGCCGGTGGTGCTCGAGCCGACCTCCAAGGTGATCGGCATTCTGGAGGAGTTCCTCGCGGAGCTGGAAGCCGGGGCCTGCCCGAACCCGGAGGAGTTAGTGGCCCGATGTCCCGAGATGGCGGAGCCCCTGAAGGCCTGTCTGGCGAGCCTGGAACTCTTGCGAGATGCGGCCCTCAGCCTGCGGGGTTCGGGACGACCTGAGCTGCCGGCTGCCCCGGAAAACCTGTCCGAACTCGGCCAGCTCGGCGAATTCCACCTCGTGCGCGAGGTCGGCCGCGGCGGCATGGGTGTGGTGTACGAAGCGACGCAGATTTCCCTCGGCCGCCGGGTGGCGCTGAAGGTCCTGCCGTTTGCCGCCGCGCTGGACGCCAGACAGTTGCAGCGGTTCAAGAATGAAGCGCAAGCCGCGGCTAGCCTGCACCATACCAACATTGTGCCGGTCTTCGGCGTCGGCTGCGAGGGCGGCACCCACTACTACGCCATGCAGTTTATCGACGGGCAGACGCTGGCCGAGATCATCGGAAGCTTGCGCGGCGGGACCACGTGCGGCTGGGCCGGTTCCACCTCGGAACCGAGCGATTGCGATGCCGCGGAATCCTCCGCTACGCCGCCCGGGGCGGGCCCTTCCGCCGCCGCGAGTCCCGGCGCACTTCCGCGCGGCGGCCCTCCTGGGTATGCAGGCCGCCGAGGCGCTGGAACATGCTCATCAGCTCGGCGTGGTGCATCGGGATATCAAGCCGGCCAACCTGCTCGTCGAATCGATTTCTCCCTTCTCGATCGAGGGAACAGGAGCCGAGGAAGGGTTCCGCTTATGGGTCACGGACTTCGGCCTGGCCCACTGCCGCCAGGGGCCGCTCGGGCTGACCGTCACCGGCGACCTCGTGGGCACCCTGCGCTACATGAGCCCGGAACAGGCCCTCGCCCAGCCCACCGGCGTGGACCACCGCACCGACATCTATTCACTCGGCGCGACCCTCTACGAGCTCCTGACGCTCGAACCGGCGTTCGACGACCGTGACCGCCAGGAGCTGCTCCGTCAAATCGCGATCGAGGATCCGAAGCCTGCGCGAAGGGTCAACAAGGCCATCCCCTTGGACCTGGAAACCATCGTACTCAAGACCATGGCCAAGAACCCCGCGGAGCGCTATGCCACGGCCCGGGAACTGGCCAACGACCTGCGACGGTTCTTGAGGGACGAGCCGATCCTGGCCAGGCGGTCGACGCCGCTCCAGCGCGCACGAAGGTGGGCACGGAGACACCGGCCGGTGATGGTGTCAGCGGCGGTGACCTTGCTCGCGGCCCTGACGGTACTGGCGGGCAGCGTCGGCTGGATCATGCGCGACCGGGCCGCGCGGCAGGCCAAGGCGGACGCCGACCTCCAGGCCGCTTGGAAAGAGGCGCAACGATTTCAGGAAGAAGGTCTGTTGCCGCGAGCGCAGGCAGCAGCCAAGCGCGCCGAGGTCCTGCTTCAGGACGGCACGGCCGACCCCGCCCTGGCCGAGCGCGTGAAGAGCTTGCTACGAGACCTGGCCGAGCAGGAGGCCGACGTTCGGTTGGTCGCCCGCCTCGAGGCCATCCGCTCTCGCCAGGCGGACGTGAAGGACAATGGGTTTGTCCTCGGCTGGTCACGCGTCGAGTATCAGCAAGCCTTCGCAACCTACGGCTTGCGAATGGATGAGACAACACCGGAGCAGGCGGCCGCGGTACTCCGGCGTCGGCCCCCTTCGGTCCGCAACACCCTCGTGGCGGCCCTGGACCACTGGGCGATCCTGGCGAGAGCCGAGAAAGCCCCGGAGGCGGGCTGGTTGAAGCAGGTGCTTTCCGCGGCGGACTCGGACGTCTGGCGGCAAGGCGTGCGGGCCGCGCGGGAGAGAAACGATCGCCGGGAGATGGAAAAGCTGGCGCGCGAGGTCGATCCCGCTGGTCAGCCGCCCGAAGCCCTGTTCATCCTGGAAATGGGTCTCGCTCAGCGAGGTGCCACCGAAGCGGCGCTGGCGCTCCTGAGACGCGCCCAGCAGGCTTTCCCGGGAGACTTCTGGATCAACCACGACCTGGGCATGGAACTGGGCCATTGCCACCCGCCACAGTATGAGGAGGCCGTTCGATTCTTGACCGTGGCCGTGGCGCTGCGACCCCACAGCGCGAAAGTCCGCGTCAACCTCGGCGACACCCTTGCTCATGCGGGGCGATGGGACGAGGCGCTGGTCGCCTTCCGCCAGGCCATCGTCTTGAAGCCCGATTACAGCACGGCTCACTATCAGCTCGGTTGGGTCCTCGCCGACAAGGGCCACCTGAACGAGGCGGTCGCCGCTTACCGGCGCGCCAGCCAGTTGAAGCCGGATGATGGCAACGTCCACTATAACCTCGGCTTTGTACTGTCTCGCACGGGCCGCGTTCGACGAGGCGCTGGCCGCCCTTCGCCGGGCCGTCGACCTGGTGCCCGATTCTAGCATGGTTCACTTCCAGCTCGGTCTGGCCCTCGAAAAGAAGGGCCACGTTAACGAGGCGGTCGCCGCTTACCGGCGCGCCAGCCAGTTGAAGCCGGATGATGGCCATCCCTACTATAACCTCGGCACTCTACTGTTTCACATGGGCCGCGTTGACGAGGCGCTGGCTCCCCTTCGCCGGGCCATCGACCTGCGGCCCGATCATGCCGAGAGTCACTGTAACCTCGGCTGCGCGCTTTGGAAACAAGGGGAGTATACCCAGGCCCTCATCGCCCTGGAGCGTGGGCACGAACTGGGCTCCCGACGCAAGGATTGGCGCTATCCTTCGGCAGAGTGGGTGAGACAATGCCGGAGGAGGATCGAGCTCGATGGCCGGCTGGCCGCCGTCCTCCGGGGTGGAGCGCAACCGGCGGATGCGAACGAGCGGGGCGAGTATGCCCATCTCTGTTACGAAAAGAAGCGCTATGTCGCCGCCGCCCGCTTCTTCTCCCAGGACCTGACCGCCGACCCGAAATCGGCCGACGACCTCGAATGGAGCCATCGCTACCGCGCCGCGTGTGCGGCGGCCCTGGCCGGCTGCGGCCGGGGGAACGACGCAGCTCAACTGGATGGCCAGGAACTGGTCCGCTGGCGAAAGCAGGCTCTTCACTGGCTGCGGGCTGACCTGAAAGCGTACGGCGAGCTCCTGCCTGTGAGCAATCCCAAGGAGCGCCAGCGGCTTCAGCAAGGGCTCCGGAGCTGGCAATCCGAACCGGCATTGGCCGGCCTGCGCGATGCGACCGCGGTCGCCCAATTGCCCGCCGCGGAGCAGGAATCGTGCAAGCAGCTCTGGGCGGAGGTCCAGGCCTTGCTCGCCAGATAGCCAATCGCCCTTCCCTCCGACTTCTGACGACCGACTTTTGAAGAGGACATCGCCCGGGCGCTCGGTCTGCGCGCCCACGGCGAATCCGTTGCCATTCACTACTCGTTTGCCGGCTTCGCCAACGGCGGCGGACTCGACGTCGATTACTTGAGTACCGTCGTCGTGTTGAACACCACGTTCACGCACGACCAGGCCATCGGAGGCGCCGGCGGGGCGGGCACCAGTGGCAGCCCGGGTGTGGCAGGGGCGTTTGCCCAGGGAGGTGGGATGAATGTCGACGGCGGCTCCAGCGCGACGGTCAACTTGAAGGTGCTCAGCCGCGAACCTGAGCATGCGGACGCTTTGCACTTGCTGGGCGTGGTGGCACATCAGCAAGGCCGACATGCTCAGGCCATCGGGTTGATCCGCCAGGCCCTTGCACTCAAGCCGGGCATGGCGATGTATGACGCCAATCTTGCCGAAGCCTACCGCACCCTGGCTGAGTATGAACTGGCCGCTGCGAGCGCTAAGACCGCGTTGCGGCTACGGCCGGACTTTGCTGAGCCAGCCAACACGCTCGGTCTGCTCTTAGAGCAACCTCCAATCGGTCTCGAAAACCGGTGTTGGTGTTGCGCGCTTCGGTGGGATCGACCGAAGCAGCTTCGAATTATGCTTGTGGTTCGACGCCACTCTGTGCGTTTGTCACCTTCGACTCGTGAACGGGTACGTTCCTCGGATCGCTATCGACGATGACTCACGTTCAAGTTGATGACTCGATCTGGGCTCAGTTGATCCGCTGGCCGACGAGTCAGTTGCCGCCCGTCTCGATCGGCGAACATCCACTCGTTCGAGTCGGGGTCGTACATTACGTAGACGTCCTTTCCTCGATGGAGATACCCGACGTAATGCCCCTTGTTGTAGATCGAGACCTTGCCGCTTTGATCCACACGCCGGAGGGGCACGATGCCCGCGAGGTGCTGGGTCACGCGCGACCACTCCCACAGCCGCGCCTCGGCGGCTCGATCGTAGGGCCGACCGGTATGCACCAGATTCGGGAAGACCTCGAGGCGGCTCCGACGGTTCTGGTAGGGGTATACCTCGCGGTACAGGCGGTCCATCAGCTCCAACCGGGACTGCAATTCCGCAGGCGATCGGCACGTCCACGGCTCGCACCACCTCGCGGAGGTCCCCTGGGAACGCTCGATGACGCCGTTCTCTTGGGGACGCCGTGGGTTGTTCCAGTGCATCGCGACACCCAGACCGATCAACCACAGGGCCAACTCGGTCGGGAAGTCGCCCAGCGCACCCCAGGGCCAACCGTTGTCAACTCGGAAGCGGCCGGGCAACCCCCAGCGACCGAAGGCCAATCGGAGCTGCTCCTGCACGGCTTGAGCCGGGACCCGGGCCCAAGTTCCCAGGGGGGAAAACCGCGGTCCACAGGGCCGCTCCGCTGCATTCGTCGATCAGGCGGAGCCAGCTCACTTCTTCGTGATTTTGTAATTGAATATGTTCTTTTGCATCCATCTGCCAGGTCTCATGGGGTACGGTCGCCCGGTCCAGGTCAACCCGCGGCGGGCGACCCGCCGGGGCTGGGGACAGATCGGCTCGCACGAACCAACGTTGGAGGGTTCGTTCCGAGGGAACCGGCTGTCCCGGGGCCATCGGGAGCAACTGCACACGGATCAAGCCAGCTCCCCAAGTGGGGTGCTCGTGGCGCAGCTGTACGGCGGTCTGCACCATCTCGGAGGGCGCCGTGAAGGTGGCCGAGCGGTAGCGATAGTTTGGCGAGATGCCGTCGCGATCGCGGAGCCGAAACCTCCGGAGGAGACGGCGAACGGTGGAGCACGGCAGGCCCAAGGACGCGACGATCTGACGGGTCCCGCAGCCCTGTTTCCAGAGCCGGAACATCGTCTGACGGATCGGGACAGGGATGGGACGTGGCATGGTCAAACCTCGCAAAAGCATTACAAGGAGAGCAACTGCCCCATACTGTACCAATGTCGTAACGCGATCAAACCGGGTGTCGGGATTTCGCGATCCAACTTGGTGTCGCGTGACATCTCCAATCCCCCCCAGACCAGCGTGGAAAATTCCTCCCGCATATTCCATTCTTCGCAAACCGCCGGTACAATAATATGCAACGGCCCGCAATGGGGCGGGCCGTTCCGAAGCGACGAAGCCCGGCACCGAAGAGAGGACACCCGCCGATGACCGCCAACACGACCGCCCCGGATCGCGCCGAGATCAGTCGCCAGAACGGGCGTAAGAGCCGGGGCGGCGGGCCTAAGACCCCGGCGGGGAAGGCCCGATCGCGGATGAACGCTCTGAAGCACGGCATGACTGCATCGATGCAGGTGTTGCCGGGTGAGGACCTGGACGCGTTCCGGCGCCGGGTCGCGGATTTCATCGCCGCCGCCCAGCCCCGAAACGCCATCGAGCTGGCCGTCACGGAGCAGGCGGCGCTGGCCACCTGGAAAATCGCCAGGGGCGAGCGCTCGGCGGCCGGCCGGGTCCGGGTGGCCCTTCGGGCCGCCGAGGCCGCCGCGGGCCTCGGGAACCACGACGAGGTCGCCGCCCTGGGCCAATGGCTGATGGCCCCCGACCTGCGGGCCAAGCAGGAAGCCGGCAAGTCGTTGTTCCCCTTCTTGACGAAGGACCGGCACGACCCCTTCGGCCGCGGCCGGGGCGAGCCCCGGCACATCGTGCTGCGGCTGGAGGCCAGTGCCGCCGGCTGCCGGTGGCTGATCGACCGGTGGGCCAAGCTCCGGGTGTGGCTCGACCAGGGCGCCGACTGGCGGACCAACGAGCTGATCGCGGCCCTGCAACTGCGCGGCCAGCGGCCGTTGGGGAAGGATGCCATCGAGTGGCAAGACCTGGTCGAGCCGATCCTGCCCACCGGCAACCCGGAGGCGCTCGCCGAGGCGCGGCGTCGGATGCTGTCGCAGTTCGACGCCGGCCGGCCCGACGACCCGGCCGGCCAGCGGGCGGCGCTCTGGCGGCTGGTGGCCGAGGAGACGGAGCGGCTGCTCCGGCGCCAGGCCGGGCACCAGCGGCGCGAGGCGGCCGACCTGGCCGACCTGGCCGACCGGCTGGCGGTGGACACCTCGCCGGAAGGGGAGCTGATGCGGCGGTACCAGCTCGATAACGATCGCAAGCTGGACCGAGCGATCAACAACCTGGTGAAGCTCCGGCGCGGGGGCGTCGGCGTCGCTGGCGATCCGGCGCCCGAGGGCGCCCCTGAGGCCGAGCCGGGGCCGTTGGCGACGGTCAAATCCCAGGGCGCTGCGGCGGACGCTCAAGAGGGCCAGGCCGACGCCGAGATCCAGCCGAACCCGATTTTCGATCTTGGATTGGGGATTTTGGATTCCTCTTTACCCATCCACAATCCAGAATCGCCAATCCAAAATCCCAACGTGGCCGTCGCGGCGGGCGAGCCGGCTCCGGCCGGGATCGCCGCGCCGGCCCGAGCCGCCGCCGAGCCGGGGAGCCACCCCGTTCCGCAAAACGAACGGCCATGCCCCCCCGGGGGCACCCGAGCCCATGAGAATGGATGGGCGCATGGATTCTCCTCTCCGGCTCCATTCTCGGAGGAACCCGGCCCGGCCGTGGTCCGTGGTGGAGGCGCCGAGGGGAACTCGCAAGACGAGCCCGGCCCGCCGGCTCATGGCGATGAAACCCCGCAAAACGAACCCGACCCCGCGACCGACGGCGATCCGATCGTGCGAAACGAACCCTGCGCGCCGGTCGGCGGCGATCCGATCGCGCCAAGCGAACCGACCGGGTCGAGGCGGATCGCCGATTGGAGTGTCCCGGCCCTGATCTGGGGCCTGGTGATCCTGCTGGCCGCCGGACTGTCCGCGGCGCCGGCGGGCCCGGTCGCCGGACCGGTCGGTCGGCCGGACCGCCCCCGCGGCGGGCGATCCGGCCCGGCCGCGGCGAAGATCCGGGATCGCGGCCTCCACGGCTTGGACCTTCATCGCGAAAGCACGAAAGGACGAAAACACGAAATGGAAAGGACGAGGGGGCCCGAGCCCGGACCGAACCCGATCGACTGTCCCGGTCTTTTTCGTGCTTTCGTCCTTTCGTGCTTTCGTGATCTCGTCCGCGACGACGGCGACGGGCCTCGTGTGCCGTCCGGATCTCCATTCACGCCGGTCCCGGAACTCGGCGGCCGAAGGATCCACGCGCCGCCGAGCGGCCCCCCTCATCCGCCGTTCGGGCACGTTATGTCCGGCGGGGTGAGCGAGGGGGCCGGCCCGGCGTTCGCCGGGGGCTCGCCGCGCCGCGAGGCGCCAGCCATGGTCGCCCCGTCGGTGCTCGCCGACCACCCGACAAGTACTCCGGCGCGGCCATCTCGGACGTGCGCCGCGGCCTCCCGGCCGGCCGGTGGCCAGGTCGGCCCCACGGGAGGACGGGCGGCTTTACAGCCGGCCCCACGCCGAATAACATCGATATGGACAATTCCCGGGGTGCGCCGGGCGTCCGCCGCCGTTCGCGCGAGACCGCCCGCTCGACGCTTCCCCTCCTCCCGGATTTCGCGCCGGGAGCGGATTGAACCGACTCGGAACGATCGACACGATGGAACTGAAGCGAGGTCCCAGATGGCCCAAGCTGTCGTCAACCCGGAAGAACTCCGGCGATTCGCCTCCCAGCTCAAGCGATTCAACAACGAGATGATCACCCAGTTGACCACGCTGCACGGTCAACTCAGCGGCCTGAGCCAGACCTGGCGCGACCGCGAGCACGACAAGTTCGTCGAGGAGTTCGAGCAGACCCTCACGGTGGTCAAGCGGTTCGTCAACGCCACCAATCAGCACATCCCCTTCCTGCTCCGCAAGGCGGAGCGGATCGAGGATTATTTGCAGCAGCGGTGAAGGATCGGGGTGCGGGGCGCGGGACGCGGGGTGCGGGGAAGACGGGTCTTCTCGATTCCCTCGCCCCGCAGCGAGCGAAGCGAGCGCCTCCCGCGCCCCGCAGCGAACCGAAGGCGAGCGCTCCCCGCGGAAAGGACCCAGAGAGATGAGCCGATCAGCCAACGTCCAGTCGGTCCAGACGCTCAAGGACTTCAAGGTCGCGATGATCACCTTCGCCGAGGACGCGCGGAATGCGCTTTCCGGCGTCGACATGGACCTGCGGCGGATGCGCGACTTCCTCGAGCGCGACCAGCTCGGCTACTGGCAGATGCAGGTCAAGCGGAGGAATGAGGAGGTCATGCAGGCGCGGTCCGACCTGCACCGCCGCAAGATCAGCCAGCAGGGCAGCGACGCCGTCTCCGACACCGAGCAGAAAGAGGCGCTGCGCGAGGCGATGCGGCGGCTGCGGGTCGCCGAGGACAAGGTGGCCATGATCAAGAAACTGATCCCGCAGCTCCACCACGCGATCGCCGAGTACCACTCGCACTCGCAGCCGCTGGGCGATCACCTCACCGGCGGCTTCGAGCGTTCGCTCGCCACCATCGAGAAGATGATCCTCGCCCTGGAATCCTACCTCGCCACCACGGTGCCCTCGGCCCCCCGGATCGAGCCGGCCGCGATGTCCTCGGGCGCGGCCACCACGTCCGGCGCCAGCACCACGTCGGGTACCGCGCCCGAATCGACCGACGGCGAGGATCAGACCGCGACCGCGACCGCAGCCGAACCGGCCGACGGCCGGGCAGAACCCGCTTCAGCAACGGCAACGGCAACGGAACCATCGCCGGTCGCGGCCGGCGAGGCCGTCATGCCGGGGAGGACTTGATCCATGAGCGCCCAATCCGGCCGGCTCCAGCACGCCCTGAAGAACTTGCGCGAGAAGTGGGACATCGCCACGGAGACCTGGGACGACCCCGTCTCCCGCGACTTCGAGAAGAACCACATCATCCCGCTGGAGCAGACCACGAAGCACGCCATCATCGGTATGGAAGAGATCTCCGAGATCATCGCCAAGCTCCGAGCCCAGTGCAGGGAAGACTGAGGCCAGCCCGTAGGGTGGGCTCTGCCCACCGATCCCAGGCCCGCGACGGTGGGCAGAGCCCACCCTACCGACTAAGCCACTTTCTATCAGGATTCCCGCATCATGCCCGAGTCGCCACTGATCCAAATCGAGACCAACTCGCTCAACGACCTGGAAGCCCTGATCGCCGACCGGGCCAAGCGCGAAGCCGACATCGAGCTGGGGTTCGGCCGCCGACGGGACCGCGAGAAGAAGGAATACCAGGCGGAGGCGCAGCAGCTCGCCGGCAAGTTCCAGCTCGACGACCAGACGCTCAAGGCCGAGTACGCGCGGAAGCGCCAGGAGGTCGCCGCCGTCTTCCAGCGGGACACCAAGGCGACCGAGGACGCCTACGCCCAGGCCAAGCAGCAGGCCGACGACCAGTTCAAGAAGGAGCAGCGCCGGGCCAAGAAGACCAAGGACGAGGCCGGCTGGCAGGCGCTGGCGTTCTTCGAAGGGACCCGCGACGAGGGGGTCAAGTGGCGGCGCGGCACCGAGGCCAACTGGTCGGCGGCGATCCAGGACCTGCACGTCAACCAGGAGACCGCGGAGGTGCTGCTCAAGCGGTTCGGCCGCATGACCGTCGCCACCGACGATGAGTCGACCAGGATCCTGGCGGACTGGGAGGCCAGGATCGCAGCGGCCCCTCCGCCCGAAGCCGAGGCCCTCGCCGACCCCGAGGCGACCGACCCCGAGGCGGCCGCGGCCGCCGCCGCCCCCGCCGAGGACAACCCGCTGACCCGCCTCCGCACCCGCCTCACCCGCATCGAGGACGAGATCATCGCGCTCAACGGGCTGAAGCTCCCCAAGCTCGCCCAGATCTCCACCCTCATCTGGCCGTTCCTGATCCTGGGCGGTGCCATCGCCGCCGGGCTGGCCATCGGGGCCAACATGGGCTGGACCGTCGGCGGCGTCGCGGGGGGCGTCGTCGCCGTCGCCGGCACGGTCGGCGCCTGGCTCGGCCTGAGCTCGATGGCGCGGCCCCAGGTCCAGGGGCACGCCGTTCCGCTCCGCAAGCTCCTGGCCGACGCCGAGCAGGAGGTCGAGCAGAACAAGGAGTGGGTCAAGAACGACTTCGAACGCAAGCTCAAGGAGTTCGAGGAGCGGCGGGCCAACAAGGTCCGCGAGGCCGAGGAGACCATGGCCCGGGTCGTCGCCGAGGCCGAGGAACGCCGCAGGGAGGCGCACAAGGCCGCCGACGTCAAGTTCCCCCCGCTCGTCGAGCAGGTCCGCCAGCGCCGCGACGAACAGAACAAGAAGGTCGAGGATGTCTACCCGGCCAGGATCGCCGCCCGCAAGGAGAAGTACGACGCCGACAAGAAGGAGCTCGACGAGTCGTACCTGAAGACCAGGACGGCCACCGAGGACGAATACAAGCGGGCCTGGCAATCCCTGATCGACGACTGGACCGGGGGCATGGGCCGGATCGACGAGGCCCTGCGCGGCGTCAACGAGGAGGCGGCGCGGCGGTTCCTCGACTGGTCGCGACCCGAGCTCGACGGCTGGACGCCGCCGGCCGAGGTCCCGCCCGGCCTGCGGTTCGGCGGCTTCGCCGTCGACCTGAGCCAGTATCCCAACGGCCTGCCCCGCGACCCGCGGCTCAAGTCGGTGCCCACGCACTTCGACCTGCCCGCGCTGATCCCCTTCCCGCTCCAGGCCTCGACCTTGATCCGCGCCGCCGACGGCGGCAAGGACCACGCGATCACCCTGCTCCAGGCCCTGATGCTCCGGTTCCTGACCTCCGTCCCGCCCGGCAAGGTCCGCTTCACCATCATCGACCCGGTCGGCCTGGGCGAGAACTTCGCCGCCTTCATGCACCTGGGCGACTACCACGAGCTGCTGGTCACCAACCGGATCTGGACCGAGGCGACCCACATCGAGCAACGCCTCACCGACCTGACCGAGCACATGGAGAACGTCATCCAGAAGTACCTGCGCAACGAGTTCGAGACGATCGAGGAATACAACACCATGGCCGGCGAGGTCGCCGAGCCGTTCCGCGTGGTGGTCGTCGCGAATTTCCCCACCAACTTCAACGACAACGCCCTGCGCCGGCTGGTCAGCATCGTCAACAGCGGGGCGCGTTGCGGCGTGTATGCCCTGATCCTGCTCGACACCAAGCTGCAGCTCCCCTCGGGCTTCCAGCTCAAGGACATCGAGAAGGAGTGCGTCAACCTGATCTGGAAGGACAACAAGCTCAACTGGCGCGAGCCCAACCTGGGCAAGTACCCGCTGGCGCTGGACGCGCCCCCGGACCAGGGGCTGTTCTCGCAGATCCTCCACCGCGTCGGCGCCGCGGCGCGCGACGCCAACCGCGTCGAGGTCCCGTTCGAGTTCATCGCGCCCAAGCCGGACCAGTTCTGGACCTTCAGCTCGAGCAAGACGGTGGACATCCCGCTGGGCCGCGCCGGCGCCACCAAGCTCCAGCACCTGATCCTGGGCAAGGGGACCTCGCAGCACCGCGCTGACCTCGGGCAAGACGGGCTCGGGCAAATCGACGCTGCTGCACGCCCTGATCACCAACGGCGCCCTGCGGTACGACCCCAACGAGCTCGAGTTCTACCTGATCGACTTCAAGAAGGGCGTCGAGTTCAAGGTCTACGCGTCGATGGAGCTGCCCCACGCCCGGGTCATCGCCGTCGAGAGCGAGCGCGAGTTCGGCCTGAGCGTGCTCCAGCGGCTGGACGGCGAGATGAAGGAACGCGGCGAGATCTACCGCCAGTTGGGCTGCCAGGACCTCAACGGCTACCGCGAGGCCCGGCCGGAAGGCCCCCCCATGCCCCGCGTGCTGCTCGTGATCGACGAGTTCCAGGAGTTCTTCGTCGAGGACGACAAGATCGCGCAGGAGGTCTCGCTGCTGCTCGACCGATTGGTCCGGCAGGGCCGAGCCTTCGGCATGCACGTGTTCCTCGGCTCACAGACCCTGGGCGGCTCGTACTCGCTGCCGAGGGCCACCCTGGGCCAGATGGCGGTCCGCATCGCGCTGCAGTGCAGCGAGGCCGACGCCCACCTGATCCTCAGCGAGGACAACACGGCCGCCCGGCTGCTGACCCGGCCCGGCGAGGCGATCTACAACGACGCCAACGGCATGGTCGAGGGGAACAACCTCTTCCAGGTCGTCTGGCTCTCGGATGAGCGTCGCGAGATGTACCTGGAGCGGATCCAGCAGATGTGCCGCGAGAAGCACATCCACAAGCCGCCGCCGATCGTCTTCGAGGGCAACCTGCCCGCCGAGGTGAGCAAGAACCCGCTGTTGAATCGCCTGCTCGAGGCCACGGAGTGGGGCGAGGTGCCCAAGGCCGACTCGGCCTGGCTGGGGGACGCGATCGCGATCAAGGACCCGACGTCGGTGGTGTTCCGGCCGCAGAGCGGCAGCAACGTGCTGATCGTCGGCCAGAACGACGAGGCGGCGCTGGCCATGATGATGATGTCGGCGATCAGCATCGCCGCGCAGCACCTGCCGGCGGGCCCGGGTTCCTGCCGCTTCTACCTGCTCGACGGCAGCCCGGTCGACTCGTCCTTGAACGGCCGGCTCGGCGGGCTGGCCGACGTCCTGCCGCACCCGGTCAAGAACGTGACCTGGCGCGACCTGGGCGCCGCGTACACCGAGATGACCGACGAGATCGCCCGCCGTCAGTCGGAGTCCACCGAGGACCAGGTGCCGATCTACGTCATGATCTACGACATCCAGCGGTTCCGCGACCTGCGGAAGTCGGACGACGACTTCGGGTTTTCGTCGCGGTCGTACGACGACGAGCCCAAGGCCGACCCGCCGGCGAAGATGTTCACCAACGTCCTGCGCGACGGGCCGCCGGTGGGGATCCACACGATCGTCTGGTGCGACAGCGTCAACAACCTGAACCGGACGCTGGACCGCCAGGGGATGAAGGAGTTCGAGAACCGCATCCTCTTCCAGATGAGCTCGAACGACTCGAGCACCATGATCGACTCGCCGGCCGCGAGCAAGCTGGGCGAGAACCGGGCCTTGTACTACAGCGAGGAAGAGAACCGGATCGAGAAGTTCCGCCCGTACGGCCTGCCCGAGGCGGAGTGGCTCGAGAAGGTGAAGGCCGGCTTCGCCTCGCGGCCGGTGCCCGAGTCGGCCGTCGCGGCCGCGGGCGTCGGCAACGGCGCACCGGCATCGGCGCCTCCCGCCGAGCCGATCCCGGCGGGCGATGGCGCGGCCGCGGCCCAGGCCGCCATGGCCGAGCCCGCCTTCGGCGACGGCAACGGCGCGTTCGACGCACGGCGACGGCAACGGCCTCGGCGACGTCGACATCGACGGGCCCGACCGGCTGATCGAGTCTCGCGCCCCGTCCTCGTCGGAAGACGAACCGGGCGGCCCGGCGATCGAGTGATGCGGGCTGCTGGCGGCCCACCCGGACCTGGTCGGGTGGGAACGGCGAGAGCCGATCAAATATCGCCGTCCCATCCTGCTTTTGCGCGAACACTTGTGGGGGCGAACGCTGATCGTTTCCCGGAGCAACCTCGACAAACCGGGAAAACGAGGTAGACTCGGAGATGAAAGGGGACTAGGGGGTAGTAGTATGCGCGATACATTCAATCATGCTTGTCCATCTCGACTGATCCCTCGGTTCGCGTTGGGTGTCTGGAGCGGGGTTCCCCGAACACACCCTCCGGCATGATGAGATCCCTGTTCAACCTCCTGGTCTCGATCCCCAGAGCCAGATCGGCTCCTCACCCTCCCGTGGGCCATCAGCCCGTCTGCTCCGCGGCAATTTCGTCCCGCCGAGTGGGTAGATGGAAATGAGAGCGATCATGGGAGAATTCCACACGTGTTCTCTGCGGCATTCGTCCTGAGGATACGGAACCCGATGGCGTGAGTACCTCGGGAGCGCCTCACGCTTCGCCAGCCGCCGTCGAGCGGGATGACGGTATCCCGTTGCGGTGATCCCGGGGTTGCCGAGCCGCCTTCGAGTCCCGATCGTCCCGGCCGTGACTGGTAAGGAACGCACGGGAACGCACCTCGGCGGATGGATACCGTCCCGGTGCATTCCCGTCGGGTCGTCCGGCGAACGACCTATGCGTGAACATGGATCTATCTGGATCGGCTACTTGCCGAGCGACTTGGCGACGACGTAGATCACGGCGGCGCCGAAGATCCCCCCGCCGCAGAGCAGGTAGAGCAGGGAATACTGGGCAGCAGCCAGGATGACCGGCATCTGTTCGATGGCATGCATGGGGTTCACCTATGGGAAAGGGTTATGCTTTGACCCGAGAGGTCGTGTATTGAAGACAGCCGCTTCACATGTGATGGCTATCCCGACGTCGGAATGAAATGCAAGGCCGATGCCAAAGGCGAACCACGCGAGGGTACCCGACGGAATCCGCTTGTTCGCGGACGCTGCCCGGTCACCGGCCGAGCCGGGCTCGGGCGGGCGGAAGACCCCTCACGCCAAGGAGCAAAGCTCGCAAAGGAGGCGCGGGGACCCATCCCCGCGCACGATCATCGCTCGCCGCGGAGTCGAGGGGATGAGGGACGGATCGCCGGTCGGACGACCCTCTCCGATGCCATGAGGACTCGATCGCCTCGGTTTTGCGCCCGTCTTTGCGGTCTTCGCGACTTGGCGCCAGGTTTCTCGCGGTCCCGGGTCCGGTTTCCGTCAAGCGGGCCGCGCAGGTCAGCGGCAGTTCGTGCGCGAGCACGCCGGTGCGTTGATCTGACCTCCAGTTCATGAAGCCAACCTTTATTCCAACTGAGTTGAGGCGAGAAAGGAGGCGGTTTGTCTGAAAAACGCACGATGCTCCCGCAATCTGTTTGATTTTCGGACAGATTATCGGTAGGATGGGAACAGGAAGGAGGCATTCGATGCCAATCTGGGGCACTCATCCTGACTCCGGCTGCTGCGCCGGCCTTTCCGGCTGCGCAGGTGAAAGACCCTCTCCGGGTGGAATTTCAGAAGATCGCCAATGAGAGCTCCATTCTCCGCCCCGAATGGGAGCCGGTGCTCGACCCGATGCGGGTGTTGGGTGTCGTGCGGGTGCCAGGGGACCTGTTCCGGTCGTTCAAGATTCCCCCGGACAGGGTCGTGCGGGAGGGGGGATCTAACAGCGTGGATCGGGCGATCGACGACAGGCTCGGTCGGCTCGGGAGGACCTGGACCGAGCGCAGCGATCCAGAGGTGCACAAATGAGTAAAGCCCGGGACAAGCGGCTCGCAGTCAAGGACGACGATCGGAAGAAGCTGGGCGAACGGCTCCGCGAGGCGAGGGAATACCTCGGGCTGTCCCAGGACCAGGTCGCCGCCTTCCTCGGTATCCCGAGGTCGGCCCTGTCGCTCATGGAGACGGGCCGGCGCAAGGTGGATGCCCTGGAATTGAAGAAGCTGGCCGGCCTCTACCGGCGCCGGGTCGGCCACTTCACCGGCGAGGAGGTCGAAGATCTCTCGTTCGGCGCGGACTGGAAACATCTGGCGCGCAAGGTCTCGGAGCTGTCGCCCGACGATCGGGAGGAGCTCGGGCGGTTCGCGGATTTCCTGCGGTCGAGGAAGCAGACCAGGGGCGCCGAAATGCGGTCCGGCTCCGGTGTTGCCGCTGTCGCCGGACCCGAGGATGAATTCCGGACGCTTTATGAGGAGTGGAGGCGGGACACCGCCACTTCGTCGAGCATGAGGACGAAAGCCTTACATCCCGCGTATCGCCGCATCGTGGCGATGGGAGAACCGGCCATTCCACTCATCCTCGCCCAGTTGCGGCGCCAACCGTCCCATATATTCTGGGCCCTTCATGAAATTACGGGAGCCAATCCGGTCAGACCGGGATCCGCCGGGAAAGTCGGGGAGATGGTCGAAGATTGGTTGAAGTGGGGCGCCATGGAGGGGTACGAGGCGTGAGAGAGGGCATCGAGCGGGACTTCCCGCGGTTGATCGAGCTCGGTTACGAGAAGACGAGCGAAGACGACGTCGCTTACAACTGCATCGCCCATGCCGCGGACGATCGGGCGAACTGGTGGGAGTGCTACCCTTGGGGCCCCGTCAACATTCCAGGCTATTACTGGCCTCCTGCGGCGAAGTGCGGCTATGAATTGGATGCTCTCGTCAGCGTATTTGAAACGCTCGGATATGATCTGTGCGAGGGTCCGGAATTGGAGCCAGGATTCGACAAGGTGGTGCTGTACGCCGACAGGCAAGGCGAATGGAAACATGCCGCGAAGCAACTTCCTGATGGAAAGTGGAGCAGCAAATTGGGCGAAGTCGAGGACATCGCCCATGTTGCCCCCGACGATGTCGCCGGGGATATCAACGGCTGGCCTGCCCGGTACATGAAACGTGCGGCACCATAGCGATCGGGTCGAGTCTTTCCGCTTGCTGCACACGGCGATACTGTCGCGCGAATCGCGGAGCCTCGACCGCCTGACCTGGGAGACGGGCCGCGACCCTCGGCATCAGGCATTCTCCCGGTCGCGCCCGGCGATGACCTGATTCCGGTCGCCCGCGATGATCACACCGTCGAAAACGTTGCCGCCGATGGCGACCGCCCGATCGCCGATGGCCTGGACGATCCGCCCGATCGCGGCCTGCGATTCCTTCTCGACGGCCGGCCACCCCCCGGCGGGCAGTCCCTTGCCGCCGCGGAGGAGCGCCACGGCGAAGCCCTCCGTGGCGAAGTCGAACCACGGGACTTGCTCGGCGTTGCAGAGAGCCTGGGCGCTCTCGGGCACGGCCCGCTCCAGGTGGTTCATCAGGTTAGAGATCGTGACCGTCGGGTCGCCCGGCCGGTTGTTCGCGCCCTGCAGGGCCTCGATGAGGTGGTAGGTATAGACGCTCATCATGCCGTCGGGTCGCACCCACGAACTCTGATGGCCGCGCGACGACGTGAAGACGGCCCGCCCCGCGCCCTGTTTCAGCTCGTCGGTCATCGCCTTGGGCGGTGCTGCCGGCACCAAGCCGGCCGGGAGCTTGAGGGCGGCCGGTCCTTCCTTGGCCGTGGCCATGCCCTCGGCGTGGCAGGCGTCGACGATCGCAAGTAGCCGCTCGGCCTTTATCCGACGCAAGGCCTCGACGAACGCCTCGGCCGGGAGGGCCGAGCCGGGGATGTCGTGCGGCTCGACGTCGTGGGGGATCAGGAAGTAATGACCGCCTGACTCGTCGAGCCAGCCGTGTCCGGAGAAATAGACGACCGCCGTGGCGCGGGGTTCGGCGGCGACCTCCCGGGCGAGCCAGTCGAGCCCCTCGAGGATCGACTCGCGAGTGGCCTGCTCATCGTGGAGCAGGTGCACGTGGCGGCCGTCGTCGGGGTAGGCGCAGAGGCTCGGGTCGGTCAGGACGGTCCGGATCGCCCTGGCGTCCTTCACCGTGACCGGGAGCGACCAGGGCGCATAGGCGGATTGCCCGACGCCGATGAGCAGGGCATATCCTTGAGTGAAGGTCTCGGCCATGACAACCTCGGGGTTGAGAAAGCTTCTTGACAACCGTCAATCATGGCCACCAGCGGCCGACGTCCTGGATCGCCTGGCAGGTCTCCTCGATGGCCTCCGCCCCGCCCAGCGCGGC
The DNA here is from genome assembly GCA_963815795.1 of uncultured Planctomycetota bacterium. Classification (GTDB taxonomy): domain Bacteria; phylum Planctomycetota; class Planctomycetia; order Isosphaerales; family Isosphaeraceae; genus JAKAUH01. The sequence continues at coordinate 225,510 of CAWFIC010000001.1, forward strand.
GATGACCGGTGCGAGGGCCGCGAGGTCGTCCAGGAAATCGCGGCGCGATCGAGTCGCGGAGGTACGGAGCGTCTCCTCCCAGAAGGCGAGGGCCTTCGCCTGTGGCAGCGCCGCCAGGCGGGGCGCCAGATCCATTAGGGCTAGGCTTCGATCCGGCGTATCCCCGATCGCCCGCGCCATCGCCAGCGCGTCCTCCACATGACCGAGCTCCGCCAGGGCATGGGCCCGGGCCCCCTCGTCCTCGATCCCCCGCGCCACCGCTAACGCCTCATCCGATCGACCTGTCTCCGCCAGGCGAGGCGCAACCGCCGCCAGGGCGCGGGCCCGGGCCCCCTCGACCCCGATCGCCCGCGCTATCGTCAGCGCCTCATCGACTCGGCCCAGCTCCGCCAGATGGGGCACGAGGAACTCCAGGGCGAGGTGGCGGTCCACGTCGTCGATCCCTTGCGCCACATCCAGCGCCTCATCGACCCGGCCCAACTCCGCCAGGCGAGGCACCAGGAGCGCCAGGGTGCTGGCCCGGAGTTTCTTGTTCCCGATCCCCCGCGCCACCGCCAACGCCTCATCGATCTGACCCGGATGCGCCATGGCGATGGCGCGGAACAACGCGTTTCCGATGCCCCGCGCTAGCGATAGCGCCTCCTCGGCACGGCCCGCCGCCGCCAGGCGCGGCGCCAGCCGCGCCACGGCAAAGGCCCGGTCTCGTTCGACCCCGATCCCCCGTACCACTTCCAGCGCCTCCTCGACCCGGCCCGCCTCCGCCAGCCGGGGCGCCAAGTTCGCGAGGGCTCGACCCCGGAGCCCCTCGTCCCCGATCCCCCGCGCCACCGCCAACGCCTCGTCCACTTGACCCAGCTCCGCCAAGCCGCGAGCTCGGACCCCCTCATCGCCGATCGCCCGCGCCACCGCCAGCGCCTCCTCGACCCGGCCCGCCTCCGCGAGTCGAGGCGCCAGCGCCTCCAGGGCGCCGGCCCGGGCCCCCTCGTCGCCGATCGCCCGCGCCACCGCCAGCGCCTCATCGACCCGGCCCAGCTCCGTCAGGGCGCAGGCGCGGTGCCACTCGTGGACGACCGCCCGCGCCGCCGCCAGGGCCTCATCGACCCGGCCCGCCTCCGCCAGGCGGGGCACCAGCGCCTCGAGGGCGTAGTCGCGGATCCATTTGTCCCGGATCCCCCGTACCGCCGCGAGCGCCTCCTCGGCGCGGCCCGCCTCCGCCAAGCGGGGCGCCAAGTTCAACAGGGCGCGACACCAGAGCCCCTCGTCACCGATCGCCCGCGCCGCCGCCAGCGCCTCGTCGAGCCGCCCCGCCTCGGCCAAGACGTTCGCGCGGGCCCACTCGGACCCGATCGCCCGCGCCACCGCCAGCGCCTCCTCGGCACGGCCCGCCTCCGCGAGTCGAGGCGCCAGCGCCTCCAGGGCGCCGGCCCGGGCCCCCTCGTCGCCGATCGCCCGCGCCACCGCCAGCGCCTCATCGACTCGGCCCAGCTCCGTCAGGGCGCGGGCGCGGTGCCATTCGTCGCCGATCGCCCGCACCATCGCCAGCGCCTCATCGGGTCGGCCCGCCTTCGCCAACAGGGGCGCCAAGTCCGCAAGGACGCGGGCCCGTTCCCACTGCTGCACCATCCGCGCCGCGGCCAATGCCTCATCCACCCGACCCAGAGCCGCCAGAGCGTGGGCACGACTCTCATGCTGCCCGATCCCCCGCGCTGTCCAGCGCCTCTCGGAGAACCGTCCCCTTCCCTTGAGAACCGAAATGGGAGCTGATCCCGATCAATGCATCGACCCTTCTCGCGGGCGGTAAGACCCTGGCGTACGCAAGGCCCTGGGGTGCCAGCCAGACGCGTTTCTCGATTAGGGCCGCGAGCAGGGCCGTTGGGATATTCAGGGCCAGGCTGCGGAGGGACGTGGACATCAGGGCATAGCGGATCCCCAGGCTGATGCAAGCCTTAAGCTGCCGGGGCTCGAGGTCGGTTCGATCGGCGACTTGTACCAGACGTGCGGCCCGGGCCAGGTCAATCATGTACCCCTCGGTCTGGCCGACACGCTCGCGGGCTGCGTACCAGGCGTTCTCGGCACGGACGGTCCCGGTCTCGTCGCTGTCGGGCCGCCGCTCCGTACGGAGCAGGTGGTGCAGGTGATCGAGGTGGCCGGCTCGTTCGAGGTGCTCGGCCAGGTGCCGCAGGCCGTAATCATCAAGCTCCTCCCTCCGCGCGGGGTTGAAGAGGGCGGGTAGGCCCGCGTCCAGGCCGCCCCAGGCGGACAGGTAGAAGGACGCGACCCGGTCGTGCGCCGCGCGGAGATCGACCTTCCTTTCCTCGACGAGGAAATCCACGAACGACTGGTGGACCGCGCGCAACGCTCCGACTCTCGATTGCGATCCTGACCGAGGAATCGTCGCCAGCGCTGCAGCGCCCGCTCCTCGATCTCAGCGGTCGGGCGACCGACCATCACGCTCAGCCAGGATGCGGGTACCGCCTCGCGCGCCGCGGCCAGAAACGCAATCACCGGTCGGTAGAGTCCCTGCCATTCGGCCCAGCCCTCCTGGCCACGTACTTGCTCCATCTGTCTCCAAAACTGCTGATAGTAACCCCGTAGGCCGCTCGGGAGCGACTCGAGGTCTAGCGGATCGAAACCCGGCTGTCGCGCGGCGATGTCGGCCAGGACGTAGTCGAGGTACTTGAAGTTCCCCTCGCTCTTGCCCTTCAGGAACGCAACGAACCGATCGATCGAGATACCCGGATTCGCCGCCTCCCGCGCCAGCGGACCTCCGGCCGATCGGCCTCCCGGCGGAGATAGGCTTCGATGTCGGCTTGCTGAGCGGCGTCGGACGATGCGATGGTGTATTCCTCGTCGACCGTCCCGGGGGCGACATTGAGCGAGATGTCAGCTGGGCGGTGTGTCAGGAGCATGTAGACGCCGTGCGGGAGCCGTTCGGGCAGCAGCAACGGGTTGCCCCGACCAGGTGGATCGGCCTCGTCGAGCGCGTCGACGACGATCCAGAGTGGGTCCTCGGCGGCCGCCTCGGCGAGGACCTGGCCCAGGAAGGCCGAATCCTCGCCTGCGCGGGCCGGCAGGTGGTCGCGGGCCAGGCCGAAGCGCGCGATCAGCTCGACGGCGAGGTGGTTGAGGCACTGGTCAGGCCGGGTCAGGCCGCGGCTGGCGTTGGCGAAGAAGACGAGGGCCTTCAGCCGCTTCGCCGCCGCCGCGGCCAGGGCCGTCTTGCCCAGGCCGGCGTCGGCCACGACTCGGAAGTAGCCGCAAGGCCGCCTGGCGAAATCGTCCAGCCGCCGGAAAAGGTCGTCCCGGCCGACGAAGCGTTCCGCCAGCTTTTTCTCCTCGTCGAAGTCGTAGATGTAGTCTTTGAGCGACGGGTAGTGCTGGGTGAAATACTGGGAGACGTGATTGTGATCGCCCGTGACAAGCACACTGCGGTCAACGTCGCCCGCGATCGCGGCGCTTCCACTCCCGAGGGCACTGGTCCCGGCGGGCGGCATGATCCGGACGTCGCCCGGCGGCTCGCTCCCGGCTCCCATGGGTCTACCTCGACGTCGCGGTGCCCTCGGCCTTTCTCATGCGGACACGACATCCAGTTTCGCTCGACCTATAGCGATGATCAATGGGCGATCCCGGGCCGGCACGGAGGGATTCTGCGCGAAGGCGCGAAGCTCGCAAAGAGGGGCCGAAGAGGCGAGGCTCGGTCTTCGGCCTCCTTGGCGAGCCTTGCAGGCCCGGCGCGAGGCTCGTCGTCCGTTCCTGGAGCGGCCTTCTCTCTCGGCCCGGGGCCGAGGTGCGCCGAGGTCGGACGGAGCGGATGGTCGGTCGGCTCGAGGGACTTCGGAGGATGCCGGTGCGATAGGACTGGCTGGGTGGGATCCCGATGCCCGGACGACGCCGGCGGCCGGCGTCATCGGCTTCTGCATCCTCCAACATGACTGTTGAGAGCGGCTCCCGGTTCTGTCAGGCCTTCAGAACTTCTGAAGAATGTTTTGCCGTGGGCGCGCCGGTCTGCGAAGATCCCGTCTGTTCCGATCCAGGACCAGGCCCGACCGGGGAACGACCTTATGAGATCGCGTCGTTTACGAATCATTCCAAGTGCCCTCGGCGCGGGCGGTATGGCGGCCCTCCTGCTGGCGATCGGGGCGCTCGGCACCGCCGCGCCGGGGCAGGATGGCGCCGGACCGCCCCAGGGGAAGGGTCAACCCGGGCCAGCCAAGGGCAAGGGCGACGCGCCCAAGCCGGAGGACTCGAAACCCGCCCCGGTCAAGCTCGGGCTGGCGATCAACGATCCCAAGGCCTTGCAAGGGTACACCCTGATCTCACCCTTCGACTCATCGAAATCGTTCCTCCTCGACATGCAGGGCCGGGTCGTGCGCTCGTGGGAGACGGGCTGTGCTCCGGCCCTGTCCGCATTCCTCCTCGATAACGGCCACTTGATGCGTCCCGGCTCGATCGGCGGAGACGCGCGCGTCTTCGGACCCGGGCCGGGCGTCGGCGGGCGGATCCAGGAGTTCACCTGGGGCGGAGAGCTCGTCTGGGACTTCAAGTTCTACAACGCGAGGCAGCTCCCTCACCACGACATGACGCGGCTGCCCAATGGGAACGTGCTGCTGATCGTCTGGGACCGCAAGACCGCCGAGGAGGCGATCGCCGCCGGCCGCCGGCCGGAGATGACCGGCGACCGTCACCTGCTGGTGGACTCGCTCGTGGAGATCAAGCCGACCGGCAAGACGGCCGGCGAGGTCGTCTGGGAATGGCACCTCTGGGACCACCTGGTGCAGGACTTCGACAGGAGCAAGGCGAACTTCGGCAACGTCGCCGACCATGCAGAGCTGGTCAACATCAACTATGGGGAGGACGAGCTCCCCTCCGTGATCGCCGCCAAGGGGGGGAAAGACCAGCCCAAGGCGGATGGCAACCCGGCGGCGAACCGGCCGCCGCGCATCGATCCGGATTACACCCACTTCAACGGCGTGGCCTACAATCCGGATCTCGACCAGATCGCCGTGAGCGTCTGGGCCTTCAGCGAGTTCTGGATCATCGATCACGGCTCGACGACCGCCCAGGCGGCCGGCCACACCGGCGGCCGCGGGGGCCGGGGCGGCGATCTGCTCTACCGATGGGGCAACCCGCGGGCCTATCGGGCCGGGACGAAGGCGGACCGGAAGCTCTTCAACCAGCACAACGCGCACTGGATCCCCAGGGGCCTTCCCGGCGCGGGACATCTGCTGCTGTTCAATAACGGCGGCGAGCGGCCGGATGGCCGTTATTCGTCGGTCGACGAGCTGGTGCTCCCCGCCGATTCGCAGGGGCGATACACCCGCCAGCCGGGTAAGGCCTACGGACCGGACCGGGCCGTGTGGAGCTACACCGCGCCCAAGAAGACGGACTTCTTCTCGTCGTTCATCTCCGGCGCCCAGCGGCTGTCGAACGGCGACACGCTCATCTGCTCGGGCGCCAACGGCACCCTCTTCGAAGTGACGCCGGAGAAGGCGATCGTCTGGAAGTACGTCAATCCCGTCAAGGCCGGCACGCCGATCGACCCGCCGCCGCGGCCGGGACAGATCATGTCGACGATCGCGGGGGAACTGCTGGAGGTTTCCGCCGACCAGCGGAAGCACCTCGACGAGATCCAGAAGGACATCGACGCCCACCTGGAGAAGCTCCTCACGGCCGATCAGAAGAAGCAATCCGCCGAATGGCCGCGGGGCCAGGGCGGCGACGGGTTCGATCTTTCGCCGCAGCCCGGCCAGGTCATGGCTGGCCCCCAACAGGATCGCTTGAAGCTGACGGACGACCAGAAGAAAGACGTGCTCGCCCTCCAGAAGGCGGTTGACGGCCGGTTTGACCGGGTGCTGACCGAGGCGCAGAAGAAACAGATCAAGAGCGTCTTCGCCCGGCCAGGTCCTCCGCCGGGTGGTCCCGGTCCCGGCGGTCCTCAGCAGCCCGGCAAGATCTTCTCTCCGACACAGCAGGACACGTTGAAGCTCTCCGCCGGGCAGAGGAGACGTCTGGAGGAGATCCAGAAGGAGATCGACGCAAGGCTCGAGACGTTGTTCACGGAGGACCAGAAGAAGCAGCTCCAGGCGATGCAGCGACGCCCCGCCGACGGGCCGGGCCGCGGCGGCCCCCCGGGCGGACAGCCGCTCTTCCGCGCCCTCCGTTATGCCACCAGCTTCCCCGGATTCGCGGGCCAGGACCTGACGCCGGGAAAATCCCTGGAGGAATTGCAGCCGAAGGACCCCGAGAAGAAGGAAGCCGAAAAGAAAGGCTGAGGGCACGATTCTCGGCGCCCGGAGGGAGGTCGAGGCGGTCAGGAGTCGGCGGCGAGCGGCGAAGGGGATCGGACCTGGGGGCGGCCTATCGATCTGGCGGGCGGGCCGAGCCGAGGTCCCTCACGAGCAAGTCGCGAACGTCGGGATCGGCACGTCGATTCGGGAAGCCGAAACCCGCCGAATCGACGATCGTCGGGTCCCGGACCCGAGTTCCGGGTCTCATCGGGCGGAATGCGTGAGGACTGCCACGTCGTGAGTGTCGCGGACGGAACGAGCACCTTCACGATCGAGCTCCCCCAGGGCGTCCTGGAGCCGCTGGCACCGACGCCGGAGGAGGCCGCCAGGGAACGGTGGGAACGTCGGGAAGCCTCGGGGTCGGACCGGGGGGAGCGTCGGGGTCAGACGGGGAGCGTCGGGGTCGGGACTCGTTTCTCGTTTTTGTGCGATTCGTCGCATCTTTTCGATCTGTAATGCTTTATGCCAAGGAGGTCTTCTGACATTACCCGATGTTCCGCCATCGGTCTGCTACCCCAGCGGGCGTTGCTGGAAACGGCGAGGTCCGAAGCCTGGGGGACAACGTAACCTCGATCTTCGGATCGGCCGTGAACGTGTGAACCGACACGGCGACTGCCAGCATCACGGCGGTCGGGGGCCAGCAGTCCGGGACAGGTCAACCCAGGTGAAGTGCTGATCAAGGCCGTCAGAAACGACAAGCCAAAGATGCTGTCAGGCTTGAACCAAAAGGTATGTGGTCAGGTACAGGGGCTGAAAACTCTCCTGTCGCGGATGACGCACCACCGGTCAAAAGGCACGACCCGGACCCGAAACGGGGACGCACCTAGGGACCCGAAACGGGGACCCGAAACGGGGACGGGGGACCCGAAACGGGGACGCACCTGACCCGAAACGGGGACGCACCTGACCCGAAACGGGGACGCACCTAGTGACCCGAAACGGGTGACCCGAAACGGGGACGCACCTAGGGTGACCCGAAACGGGGACGCACCTAGTTTTCGCGGGCCGGCCCCGACGGTCTGCGTCTGACCCGAAACGGGTGACCCGAAACGGGGACGTGACCCGAAACGGGGACGCACCTAGTTTTCACGGGCCGGCCCCGGCGGTCTGCGTCGGTCGCCCGGCCCGGCCGGTCCGGCGGCCGGCTTCGCCCCGGTCCCGGGCCGACCGGACCGGGGGTCGGGGTGGCGGCCGTCGCGGGGACCGGGTCCCCGGAAAGACTGCCATTCGGGTTTCGGGGCGGTGACTGCGGCGCGCACCCTGCCCGGCCTCGCCGACGGCGAGGTTCACGGGAGACATCTGACCAGTAACCGCGCGGCCACGGCCACCTCTGTCGCGAAGGGCGATCACCACTCGCCACACTGGTTCATCAGGGGAGGTCCCCACGCTGCCGCATCAGGCGTCGGGTGATCCGACAGAGCGCCACTCGTTCGCGAAGGCGTCAATCCGCCACGGGGTCGGGAGGCGTTGTTCGGGCCGTCGGCCTCTCGCGGTCAGGTGGGGTCGGCCTCCCCTGACGCGCTCGATTGTACCATCGTCACCCCCAATCGGAGCAGGAGCTCGGGCAGGATCGCACTCAGCGGGCGCGGCCCGGGTGGGCGCCCGATGGACTTCGGCGGTCGCGCGGCCGGGCGAGGTCGGGCCGGCGCGGGCGGAGCCGCCGACCGGGGGGCCGGCGGCCGGCCCGCCTGGAGCCGTTCGGCTTCCGCGGCGTACTCGGCCGGAGGCAGCCAGTTGACGGCCTCGTGCAGGTCGCGCAGGACCTGGTCCAGCGGTGTCTCATGCTCGGTATAGAAGATGCTCAATTTCTCAAGGATGTAGTGCCGCTCGCGGCGGCTTGGGTGGCGGAACACCCGCCGCCCGGCCACCATCTGGTAGGCGATCCGACTGAATCGCTTGGCGGCGCGCACGACCACGGCGCGATAGCTGGCGCCGGCAGCCTGCCAGGACCCTCCCAGGCCGTGGAAGAACTCGTCGCATTTCAGCAGGTTCTCGGCGATCAGCAGGATCACGTGGCGCAGGGCGCGATCGGCCCGACTGACCAGCGGCCCGGCGTGATCCACCTCGTCGCTCTGGTACCGCGAGGGGAAGATCCCGGCGCGGCCGGTGATCGCGTCGTCCCGGGGGGCGTTGGCGATCGGTCCCATCTCGCCCGCGAATTCGGCGGCGGTGACCACGTTGATCCCGGGGAAGCTCAGCAGCCAAGCGTAGGGCGTCCGCACCAGCAGCGAGGCCAATTCGCTCTCCAGGGCCCGGATCGCTCGCAGACGGGCGCGACGCTCGTCATCGCGATGTGTGAAGATTCGCCTGTGAACATCTTGGCATTCAGAGGCCTCGTGGGCCCGGTCGGCCCACGCCAGGATCTCCTTCAGTGTCGGGCGCCGGTAGGGCACGTGCTCGGCGTCCAGCATCGCGGCCAGCCCGTCGGCGCCGCGGGCGCGGATCTCCGCGGCCGAGCCCAGGCGCCGCGCGACGACCAGCGCTGGTTCGTGGTCGAAGATGCCGCCCACGGCGGCGGAGAGGCCGGGGAGCGTGGCGTCGAGCTCGACATGGATCTGATTGCGGAGGTCGGCGTCCTTGCGGACCAGGTCGCGGCGGTGGCGGGCCAACAGCCGGAGTCGGGCATGGGTCTCATCGAGCGCCGGCTCGATCAGACCGAAGCCGTTGACGGCGGCGCGCCGGATGGCGAAGAGGTCGGTGTCGTCGGTCTTGTTGCCGGGATCGGCGGGGAGACGGAATTGCTTGGAGGCCAGGGGATGGACGATGCGGGCCTCGAGCCCGGCGGCGGTGACGGCGCGCTTGACCGGCGCGTGATAGTTGCCGGTGCGCTCGATGGCGACGATGAGGTCGCGGAGGTCATGGTCGGCCATGGCCCGGTGGATGCGGGCCGCGAAGTCGTCGAGTCCCCGGCGGGTATGCTCGACGACAGTCGGTTCGATGAAGATATTTCCGTAGAAATCAGTGAGCATCCATTTGGAGCGGTACTTGACGCAATCGACGGCGACGATACCGAAATGCTCGGGCCCGACCTTCTGGACCCCGGGATGGATGGAGCCCGAGGGCTTGGCGACCGAGGTGGGTCGCCGGGAACGGCGGGCGGTACGGCGGGACATGCTGGCCATGCGGACACCTCCGGGGTTGGGAGAAGAGACGTCCCGAAACCCGAAGGATAGTCTGGATGGCTCGAGGAGAAGATTTCTGGTTCATCCGGAAGAAGCGCGCGCGGGGCTTGAAAAACGTGGACATGCTGACTCCACTTGGAGTTGTGTCAACGGACTCCAAAACGGGAGGTCAGCATGTCCACCAGCCTGTTGTATCACGCATTCGGTATCCGCGGCGACGAGTATGTCCGCACCGACTATCAGGGCGGCGCGACGATCTTCACCATCCAGCAGGATCCCGACGACTGTCGCTGCTCGGCCTGCGGCTCCCGCGAGGTCATCTCCCGCGGTCACGCCGAGCGGCAATTCACCGCCCTGCCCATCGGCCGCCGCAAGACGACCGTGGTCCTGCCGATCCCGCGCGTCGAATGTCGAGCCTGTGGGGCGGTGCGTCAGGTCAAGGTCCCCTTCGCCGACCCCAGGCGGAGCTACACCAAGTCCTTCGAGCGGTACGTGCTGGAGCTGTCGCGCCGCATGACCATCCGCGACGTCGCCCATCACCTCGATGTCGGCTGGGATCCGGTCAAGGACATCCAGAAGCGCGACCTGTCGCGGCGCTATGCCAAGCCCAAACTCAAGCACCTCAACGCCCTCGCCATCGACGAGATCGCCGTGGCCAGCGGGCACCGCTACCTGACGGTGGTCCTGGACCTGGACAGCGGCGCCGTGGTCTTCGTCGGCGACGGCAAGGGCGCCGACGCGCTGAAGCCCTTCTGGAAGCGGTTGCGGCCCAGCAAGGCCCAGATCGAGGCGGTGGCCATGGACAGGTCGGGGGCCTACCAGGCGGCGGTGCGGGCCCATCTGCCCAAGGCCGTGATCGTCTTCGACCGCTTCCACGTGGTCAAGCTGTTCAACGACAAGCTCTCGGACCTGCGGCGGGCGCTGTACCGCGAGGCGACCGAGGTGCAGCACAAGGACGTGCTCAAGGGGACGCGGTGGCTGCTGCTGAAGAACGCCGCCAACCTCGACCCGAAGACGGATGAGAAGAGCCGGCTGAAGGAGGCCTTGAAGCTCAACGAGCCGCTGGCGACGGCCTCCTACCTGAAGGAGGATCTGCGGCGGTTCTGGGAGCAGCCGGGGAAGCGATTCGCCACGACCTTCCTGGACGGTTGGATTCGCCGAGCGGAGGCGTCGGGGATTCGGATCCTCCAGCAGATGGCCAAGACGCTGGCGGCGCACCGCTCGGGCCTGCTGGCGTACTACGACGTGATGATCTCGAGCGGCCCGCTGGAGGGGACGAACAACAAGATCAAGACGATGAAGCGGCAGGCGTACGGGTTCCGGGATCGGGAATTCTTCAAATTGAAGATCCTGGCGATCCATGAGACGAAGTATGCCCTGGTCGGGTGAAATCATCGGCGCGTGAGTACACAACGACTTGCGTCGGCGTCAAATTCGCGCATGCTACTTCCGGATGAACCGTAAAACGTCGCTGGCCAGGACATCGCGCGGTAATCCTCGATGCTGTTGCCCCTGAATCGAGGCGGAGCCGGTGGTGTCAATGGACCTTCGATCTCACCCGCCGCCCGTTGCCGGCGGTTGCGGGCGAATCGAGCTGCTGTTGAAGAAGGTCGTCGAGGACATCCACCGCGTAGCGCCCTTCAGCCAGGGCGAGATCGGTCACCAGCTCGATGACTCTTTGCACATAATCGCGGGCCTGCTCCCGCAGGGGCACTCGGACGATCGTCGGGTCCTTGCCGGCCTTCGGTCCGGCGAACGGCAACAAGGAGGACCGATCGGCCTCCAGGGGCTTCCAGCCGTTCCGGGCCAGGTAGGCTTGGGCCGCCTTCGACCGCACTTCCGTCACCCGCGGGTCGATCCAGGGATTGCGAAACTTCATGCGTTCCTCCTTCCGCGCAGGCTCGCCATCAATCCGAGGACGGCCTGGACCGAGAACACGTTGCTTCGAGGGATTGTAATCCGAACCGTCCTGCCCGCCCTTGTGGGAGGATAGCCTTCCAGCGACAGCCAGTATGCGCCACGACGCAGGACCAATTCCTCCGGCGATTGGCTGATCCATTGGCTTTCGTCGGGCGGCATCAGCAGCACCACCAGGATGCGTGGCACGTTATCGCCCGTTTCCCGCAAGTCATCGTACGTTTTCGTCTCCAGGTCGAAACGAACTTCCGAATCGGTGACGTGGGCCCGCGTGGTGCTCTTCAACTGCAAGTCCAACTGCCCGCCGACGTCGGCAGATCGAGATCCTCTCCTCCGGATCGCTCGCAAACACAGGTCGATGCCATAATCGTATTCTGGTTCGCTGCATATCAGGCCGGCTTGTGCCGCAATGGCTCGGATGTATGCCCCGCACAGCGCTTCCTGCCGATGTTGTTTGGTCAGCAATCCTTGACCTCCGCTAGGTGGTGGCTTCGGCCCCACGCGCCGTGCGGGCGGCTCGCTGCCAATCGCCTTGCGCCACCAGGTATCGTACCACGCTGACTTCCTCCCTCGGAATCAGCTTGTCGGCCGGATTCTGGATCAAGTTGAGTTCGCCTAGCCACGGAGGGGCGGTCCGCGGGGCGGTCCGGGTCAGACCACGCGGGGCGGTCCGGGGGCCGTCCGGGTCAGGCCGGACGGTCCGGGTCGGCGGTCCGCATCGGCGGTCCGGGTCAAACCAGGTTTCGGGTTTTTGTGCGATTCGTCGCATCTTTTCGATCTGTAATGCTTTATGCCAAGGAGGTCTTCTGACATTACCCGATGTTCCGCCATCGGTCTGCTACCCCAGCGGGCGTTGCTGGAAACGGCGAGGTCCGAAGCCTGGGGGACAACGTAACCTCGATCTTCGGATCGGCCGTGAACGTGTGAACCGACACGGCGACTGCCAGCATCACGGCGGTCGGGGGCCAGCAGTCCGGGACAGGTCAACCCAGGTGAAGTGCTGATCAAGGCCGTCAGAAACGACAAGCCAAAGATGCTGTCAGGCTTGAACCAAAAGGTATGTGGTCAGGTACAGGGGCTGAAAACTCTCCTGTCGCGGATGACGCACCACCGGTCAAGAGGCACGACCCTACCCCGGAGCGATCGAAACGATGAACGAAGTAACCCCGCTGTTTCCCCGCGAGGGAAGGCCGACTGTAAAGAAGGCTGATGAGGCAGCGGAGGAGGGATGAGGGAGGAAGCGAAGGCCGGTCGGTAATCGGCCGGATAGAAGGTGAGTCCGCCCACGGACAACATCCCTTCACCGCGAAAGCGGGCTGACTTCCCTCGGGTGTTCCGTCACGAGAGAACCTCGGCCAACCGACTCAGGGAGACAAGCAGATATGTCGGCGGCAGAAATGCTCGCTGGTGCGGCTCCCGAGCGGACGCCCGACTGGCATTCCATCAACTGGAAGAAAGTCTGGCGGACGGTCCGTCGGCTCCAGGCGCGTATCGTGAAGGCCGTTGCGGAGGGTAGATGGAATAAAGTCAAGGCTCTGGTCTATCTGCTCACGCACTCGTTCAGTGGCCGGGCTCTGGCCATCCTGCGAGTCGTCAGTAATTCGGGTGCGAAGACGCCCGGTGTGGACGGAATCCTCTGGAACACACCGGAAGCCAAGTCGGCCGCTTTCAACACCCTGCGTCGGCACGGTTACCAACCGCAACCGCTCCGACGGGTGTCCATTCCCAAGAGCAACGGCAAGTTGCGCGGTCTCGGGATTCCGATCTGTCGTTCATACTGCACCTCTTCGCAAGGGAGTTAGGGATTCTGGGGGCCGGAGTCCGGCCCCCACGGTTCGCGACCATTCAGGTGCCGGACCGTCGCGACCAACGGCGCCGCACCGGCCGGCGCAGCTCGGCGATCACCTCGGGTGTCAGTCGGATCCACCAGGGGCCGTGGGGCACCGCTTGAATGCTATCCAGCCGACCCGATCGGCACCAGGCGGCGATCGTCGAGATATTCACATTCAATTGTCCGGCCGCTTCCTGGACCGTACACCGCCCGTCCCCGCGATAGCCATCTCGACAGGCAGCCGGCCCATCCGGGCAGCCGCTCTTGATCGCGTGTTTATATCGGATCCATTGCACCTTCTCCGCGGTGAACGCGCCCTCGGTGCCGGATCGGAGGCCCTCTCGATCCAGCAGGGCGGCGATCTGTCGGTCGGTGTGCTCCGACGCCAGGGCTCGGACCCGAGCGACGACCCTCGGATCCGTCCGGCGCACCTCGTACACCCGCCGGGGGCGAGGGATTTCGAGGACCGTGCAGGCCTCGGTCTGCCACCGAATGGCTACTTGAATCGTGGTATCTTCACGAGAGAGTGTCACATCTTTGATCAAATAGCTCAGCAACTGCTTGCGGTCCGTCTGGAGCGTCGTCGGCGCATGCCAGACCTTCGAGAGATCCTGGGCCAGCGCCAGGACCCGCCGCCGCTCCTCCGGATCGACCAACCGGTTCGCCAGGCGAGGGCGAAGCGTGGCGTCCCGTTCCATGCGCTCCAGTTCGGCCAGCCGGTCGTTCCACTCTCGCTCGAGAGTACGGGCGACTAACCGATTCTCCGGATCCACGGCCACGAACCGGCGGCGGGCCAATTCGGCCTCGTAACGGCCGCGTTCCAGGGTCAATTCCCACTGGCGATCGAGCTGACGAGCCCGGGCGGCGATCTGGTCGAAGGCGGCCATCGAGACCTCGAGCTGGGCCGGCCGCATGGCTTCCAGGAAGGTTCGCGCCACCGCGGCGTCGATCTCATCACCACGCAGCGACTGGCAGGTGGACCCCGCATATTGAGAATGGACGGAATTGCACTCATAGGATGGTATCGAACCATCCTTGAGGTAACGGACGGACATCCGCCGCCCGCATCGTCCACAACGGACGATCCCCTGGAGAAGGGCGAGTCCTTCGCGCGGGGCTCCGCGGTGATCCTGATCGGGCGACGTCCGGTTCTCATCGAGCCGCCGTTGGTTCTGCTGGAACTCGTCCCAGGTGATATAGCCGGGATGATGCCCGGGGATGAGGGACGGCCAGTCCTCCGGCCGGACCCGGCGGGTTCGGCCCTTGACTCTCGGCTCCTCACCGGGCAAGCACAGGAGGCGGGTCTTGGTGCGGCCGTAGACGTAGGCGCCCGCGTACTCGGGGTTGTGCAGGATCTCCAGGACACGGCCGTGGCTCAGCGGTCTCCAAATCAGTTGACCGTGGCGGGCACCACCCCAGAACCGGGTGGGGCATTGGAGCTGATGGTCGGCGAAGTGTTGCACGACGGCCGAGGCGGAAGCCGACCGCTCGAACGACTCGAAGATCAGCCGGATGGCCTGCTGGACCTGTTCGTCGGGGTCGAAGACGATCCGACCCTCGGGATCGTAGACCAGCCCCGTGGGTGGCCGGGACCGGAGCTGGCCCTGGGAGGCCTTCTTCAGCTTTCCGCCCAGGAGGCGAGAACGCAGCAGGTGGAGTTCGGCCTCGCTCATGGTCCCGAGGAATCCCAGGAGGAGGCGGTCGGCGTATTGAGTGGGGTCGTAGACCCCGCCCTCGTCGATGACCAAGGTGTTGGTGAGTGCACAGATTTCGATGAGACGATACCAATCACTGCACGATCGTGCCAGGCGGGAGGCTTCCAGGCTCAAGACCGCTCCGGTCCGGCCCAGGCCGACCTGAGCGACGAGGCGCTGAAAGCCGTCGCGTCCGGCCAGGGAGGCACCCGAATGCCCCTGATCTTGATCGATGACCTCGATCCGCTCCGGGGACCATCCCAGGTCGCGCGCACGTCCGGCCAGATCATATTGCCGGGCGGCGCTGGCGGTGTTCTCGCGGACTTGAATCATGGTGGATTGGCGGACGTAGACCTGTGCCAGACGGTCGAGATGATCCGGCCGGATCTTGGGGACGAGAGACGGGATCGTCATCGGGAGACCTCCAGGGGGTTGGGATGGACTCTTCGGTCAGAAACTGCGACGCCAGACGCGCCAGGAACTGAATGACACGGGCCTGAGATTCGGTGGTGAGACCGGACCAGACCTGAGCAGGTGAGACAGTCGTCTCATTTCGCGTGATCTGCACGTTCATAGCAGCATCTCCTCAATCCAGAGACCCGGGGTGTGGGGCTGGTGAGGCGATGCTACCGCGATGGGGAGGGTTTGGCTGGAACGTCATCGCCGGTTGTGGAGGTGGCGCGCACCCGTTTGGATCATGCGATCGAGCAATTGAATGACCCGGCGCAGACCATCGAGGTCGAGCAGGTGCTCGGCGGCCACTGAGGGTG
Organism: uncultured Planctomycetota bacterium; assembly: GCA_963815795.1. Classification (GTDB taxonomy): domain Bacteria; phylum Planctomycetota; class Planctomycetia; order Isosphaerales; family Isosphaeraceae; genus JAKAUH01. The sequence goes on from CAWFIC010000001.1 coordinate 241,131, forward strand.
AACTCTCAGGAGCTGAAGCGTAGTCGGTGCTGCTCAGGGCGATGGCGGCGTGGCGGCCGTCGGGGAGGACGACAATCAGGTCCGGATCGTTGCCTCGGCGAAGGCGAACGATCTCGACCCGCTGCCCTCGGAGCGGATGATGGGGATGGGTGATGGTGACAAATCCCAAAGGTGGTGGGCATGAGGGGGTAGTGCGCTGTGGGTATTCCCACGATGACCGACCGGGCCATGCAAGCGCTGTACTTGCTCGGTCTCGATCCCATCGCGGAATCGCAAGCCGACGGCCATTCCTATGGCTTTCGACCGGAGCGCCGCTGTGCTGATGCCCTCGACCAAATTCATACCTTGGCGAGCTGTCGGCACGGTCCACAATGGATTCTCGAAGGGGACATCAAGGCTTGCTTTGATCGCATTAGCCATGATTGGCTCTTGACGCACGTCCCCATGGACCGGCAATTGCTCGGGCAATGGTTGAAAGCGGGTTTCCTGGAGAAGCACGCCTGGTTCGCCACCATGGAGGGAACTCCTCAAGGCGGGATCATTTCACCCGCCCTGGCGAATTGGACCCTGGATGGACTGCAACGACTCCTGGCGGACCGTTTCGCCACGACGTCGAGACAACACCGGAAGTTCAAGGTCCACCTGGTCCGCTATGCGGACGACTTCTTGATCACGGGCACCTCGAAAGGACTCCTTCGTGACCAAGTTCAACCTCTCGTGGCTCACTTCCTGAAGGAACGCGGTTTGGAACTTTCCCACGAGAAGACCCGGATCACGCATATCGAGGACGGCTTCGACTTCTTGGGACAGAACGTACGACGCTACCGCTGCGGCAAGGTCTTGACCAAACCGTCATCGCAGAGCGTGAAGACGTTCCTGACCAAGATCCAGGAAACGATCGACCGCTCGGGCAGCCGAACGGCAGGAGAAATGATCCGGCGTTTGAATCAGCAAATCAAAGGCTGGACCATGTATCACCGTTATGCGGCGAGCAAACGCACCTTTGCGTACGTGGATCATCGGATCTTCCAAATGGTGTGGCGATGGTGCCGGCGACGGCACCAGAAGAAGAGCGGGAAATGGATCAAGACGACCTATTTCCAGCGAGATGGTCATCGCCACTGGGTCTTCACCGGTACGCTGTGGAACCAGAAAGGCCAGGGCCGGCCCATCCAGTTGATGGCCGCAGCGCAGGTGCGGATCATTCGTTACGTGAAGATCCGTAGTGCCGTCAATCCCTACGATCCGAAGTGGGAACTGTACCTGGAAGCACGGCTGGGTTGGCAACTGACCCAAACGCTGGCCGGTCGCAGTCGGATCGAGTATCTCTGGAAGGACCAAGAGGGACGATGCACGGTCTGTGGTCAACCCCTGCGGATAGCAGAGGGCGACTGTCAGATCCATCATCGAATCTGGCGGAGCCGAGGCGGTTCGGACAGGGCGGACAACACGGAGTTGTTACATGCCAACTGTCATCGGCAGATCCACGTGCAAGAAGCACGGACAAAAGCGGCCGCGTCCCGCGAGGGGCGTTAGTGAAGGCTTGAGCCGGATGAAGGGAAACTTTCAAGTCCGGTTCTTAGGGGAGGGGGCGGTGGCGACACCGCCTCCTTACCCGACTCGGACCGGTCCCGCCCGCGGGCGTCTCGGGTCGGTTCGGCCCGGTCCGCCCGCCGCCGGGCTTCGCCCCGGGGGCCAGTCGGGGCGGGCCGGCTCTGGACATCATGCCCAACTCCGATTTCGGCGACCGGGGTTCGGGGCCAATCGGCAAACGGCGGTGCCTGATCATCATCTCCCGCGCGATCAGATGATCTGACACAGGGCCCGGAGTGACACGGGCCCCGGAGCGGGGACGCGGCGCGTTTTCCCAGCCGGTGACCGCCGGCCCCGCCCGTCCGGCCAAGACCTCGCGGGCGTGAGACCGACCGACGTCATCCCACCGACCGCCGGCGGCCAGGCGGGTGCCAGCCGCCGCGTTGGCGCCGGATCGTTGCGGGGTCCGGGCCGGTCGCGGTCTGCGGGAACGCCCCGAGCCGCGCGGCTCCCGGCCTGCCCGTGACAGGAGGCTTGTCGATCCCGTCCGCAAAGCTGCAGAAACGCGATTGCACCCCCGGTCGTCCTCCCCGGGGTCGGCCGATCCTTGCGTTGCCCGGATGAAACAAAACCCCAAAAACGGGATTGGACCGGCCGGCCGCGGGTAATAGAACAGGGTGGAAGCGGGGCGGTGCCCCGCGGCGCGACCCGATCCGGAGGCGGACCATGGCGAGTGCATCGGCGGGAGAGGTCGGTCGGCACCTGCGGCAGCTCTTCGCCGCCGGCAGCGGAGTCGGGCTGGACGACGGCCAGCTCCTGGAGCGGTTCGCCGCCGCGGCCCGTCGCGGCGAGCGCGACGCGGCCGAGGCGGCCTTCGAGACGATCCTGGCGCGGCACGGGGCGACGGTGCTCTCGGTCTGCCGCCAGGTCCTCGGCGACGGCCACGAGGCTGATGACGCCTTCCAGGCCACGTTCCTGGTCCTGGTCCGCCGGGCGGGGTCGCTGTCGGTGCGCCAGGGTGGCACTCTGGGCGGATGGCTGCACGGGGTGGCGTACCGGACGGCGCTGAAGGCGCGGCGGGGGGCGGCGCGGCGGCGGACGCGGGAGCAGCGCGCGGCCCGGCCGGAGTCGCGGGAAGGATTGGCGGTCGCCGCGGTGGAGGAGGCCGATCTCGGCGAGGCACTGCACGCGGAGGTCGCCCGGCTGCCGGCGAAGTACCGCGCGGCGGTGGTCCTCTGCTACTTCGAGGGCCGGACGCACGACGAGGCGGCCGCGGTGCTGAACTGGCCGGTGGGGACGGTGCGCCGCCGGCTGTCTCTCGCCCGCGACCTGCTGCGGAGGCGCCTCATCCGCCGCGGGCTGGCGCCGGCGGTGGCGGCGCCGATCGCGGCGGGGACGGGAATGGCGGCGCGGGCCGAGGTCCCCGCCCCGCTGCTCCGCGCGACGCTGGAGGTCGCGGTCCGAGGCGTGCCGGGCGCGGCCGCCGCGACGGCCGGAGTGGTCTTCGAGGGGCTGTTCTGGACGAGATGGCGGATGGCCACGGCCGCTCTGAGCCTGGTCGCGATGGCCGCGGGGGTGGCCTTCGTCCTCCGGGGCGCGCCGGCGTCGCCGACGAAGCCGGGATCGCCCGATCCCCCGCCGGCCGCGGCGGCTGGGCGGCGGCCGGCTCCGGTCGATCGATTCGGCGACCCGTTGCCGGAGCATGCCCGGGCCCGGCTGGGGACGATCCGCTTCAACGACGGGGAGATGCTGACGCAGGTTGCCTTCGCCCGCGACGGCCGGTCCCTGTTCACGGCCGGCGGGCGTCGGGGCGTGCAGGTCTGGGATGTCGCCTCCGGCCGGGTCGTCCGCCGGATCGGCGACGGTGACGGCGATGACGCCCAGTGCGAGATCGCGATGGCGCCTGATGGCCGGATGCTGGCGGTTCATCCCTACTCGGGCGATCGGCTCGAGCTCCGGGATGCCGCGACGGGCCGCGAGTTGCGGCGCTGGCACTTGGCGAAAGGCGGATACGCGTCGCGGCCGAGGTTCTCCCCCGACGGCCGCACGCTGGCCACGGTGTTCACGCCCAAGGACGTCCTCTCGCAGAATGGCGAGTTGACCCAGGCCATCGACCTGTGGGATCTCACGGTCCCGACCGAGCACCGCCGCCGGCTCGAAGGGATCCCGTACTTCCTGATGGACTACCAGCTCTCTCCCGACGGCCGGACCCTGGCGCTGGCGGTCTTCGATTTCTATAACCACCGAGTCGACGCATCGGTGCAGCTCTGGGACGTCGCCGCGGGGAAGGAGCGGCTGCGGTTCCCCATCGGCGAGAAGAACCTCGGGCCGCTGTCGATCGCCTTCGCGCCCGACGGCCGGCGGCTGTTCGCTGCCGTCACCGATCAGACGATCCGGGTCTATGACCTGGCCGGCGGCCGGGAAGTCAAGCCGCCCCTGAACCATGAGCACGCTCTCGCGACCTTCCCGACACAGTATCGGCTCCCGGAGGCCGTCGGCGTCCTCGACCGCACGATGGACTGCCTGACCTTCTCGCCCGACGGGTCGATCCTCGCCGCGGCCGCGCGTACCACCGGCGGCATCGCACCGGCCCCCTGGTACGTCCCGGAGATCTGCCTGTGGGATGTCGCCCGGGGCAAGGTCGTGCGCCATTTCCCGGCGCAGGAGGAGCTGGTCCTGTCGCTGGCCTTCGCGCCCGACGGCAAGACGATCGCCTCGACCGGCCGGGACCCGACCATCCGGCTCCGGGACGTGGCCACCGGCCGGGAGGCGTCGCTGCAGGCCGGCCATCGGTCGGGGATCCCGCTGGTCGTGGTCTCGCCGGCCGACGGGACGGTCTTCACCGGCGGCAAGGACGGCACCGTCCGGCAGTGGGACCCGGCCACGGGCCGCGAACTCGGTGTCGTCGCCGACCTGGCCGACGAGGTGACCGGCCTGGCGATCGCCCCCGACGGCCGGGCCCTGCTCGTGCTCCAAGCAGGTGAGCTGCGGCTCTGGAGCATCGCGGAAGGTCGCGAGATCCGCCGGCTCACCCGACCCGGCAAGCCGTTCGGCGACGCCTTCCAGGCGACCTTCTCGCCGGACGGCTCGATGGTCGCCGCCGACCTCGGGGTCGTCAACGTCCGGACGGGCCGGGTCCTGGCCACGTTCCGCGATCGGAAGTTCGCCGACGACCACCTGTCGCGGTACGTCCCGATGTCCTTCTCCGCCGACGGCCGCCGGGTCATCTCGGCCGAGGCGGAAGGGGCCCGGGTCTGGGACGTCGCCACGGGCCGGGAGGTGCGCTGGGCGGTCCGGTCGCGATGCGCGGTGGACGGCCTCGTGATCGCCGGCATCGGGCCCCGCGCCACGATGCCGGCGGCCTTCTCGCGCGACGGCCGCTTCCTGGCCGCGAGCGGCTCGATCTTCTTCGACGGCTGGGCGAAGGAGCGGCCCGACCCGGCGATCCGGATCTGGGACCTGGCCAGCGGCGGCGAGGCGGCCGCGCTGCCGGGACAGGCACCCACGGAGCAGGTCGTTTGCCTCGCCTACTCGCCCGACGGCCGGCTCCTCGCCTCGTGCAGCGTGGACAGGAGGACGGCCCGGGACCCGGCGATCCGGCTCTGGAGCGTCGCCGCCCGGCGCGAGGTCCGGCGATTCGAGGGGCACCGGGGACCCGTCAACGCCCTGGCCTTCACGCCCGACGGCCGCTCGCTGATCTCGGCCGGCGAGGACGCCACGGCCCTCGTCTGGGACGTCTCCGACCCGGGAGGGCGATGAGCCGAGGTCCGGTCGCACCGGGCGCGGAATTCGAAGGGCGATTTTCATTGACCACCCGGCTCGGCGCTCCATACAATTCGAGGATGTGCGAGGGTTCACGCCCCGATCCGAGGTTTCCATGTTCGGCATCAATCGATCCCATTCCCATTCCGAGCATGACCTCTTCATTCGCCTCTTCCTGACCGGCGGCGGCGGCTGGTGATGCGCCTCTCGAGAGGCTCCTGAACCGTCATCTCTTCCCCTTGATCCTGGGACTTCCAGCCATTCCGGCTGCGCGCCGAGCGATCCGTGAGGGATCGATCGAACGCGCGGCCGATGAGGAGTTCGCTCGTGACCACGCGCACCGCGACATCGTTCTCGGCCCTCGCCGGCCGTCTCTCATGGATCTTCGTCGGGCCATTCGTCCTCGGGGTCTGCGCCATCAGCATCGCCGGGCGGCGCGACGGATGGCTCAGCCCGGCCGACCTGTTCTACTTCGTCGTGCTGGCGGGGATGCTCATCGGCCGTTGGACGGAGTTCCGCTCGGCGCGCGGCGCTGACGGCGACCGGCGAGCCCGCCACGACCGATGACCTGCGCCGCTATGCCCTGGGCCTTGGCCTGATCGGGCTCGGCGCCTGGGTCGTCGCCAACCTGATCGGTAACCGAGGGGGCGGGTTCCTCGGGTGACCTCGCGGAGATTCGAGGATTGTAGGGTGGGTGAAACCAGCCCTTTGGAGTCGGCTGCATGAATCTGCTAAGCTGCCGCCAGATACGGAGTTACCAATTCCCCGCGGAGGCGGCAGCGATGATCCTCAGCGACGTCTTTGAGCGATTCTCCCAGGATGCCCCCTTGTCCGTCATGGCGCGAGGGATCATCGAGAACGCCCTGAACCCCCAGGTCCTCGATCAACTCTTCGAGGACGTCGCGGAGAAGCAATTCACCCACAAGCTCCTTTTCTCCACGATCGTCGACCTGATGAGCGTGGTCGTCTGCCGCATCCGGCCCTCGATCCACGCGGCCTTCCAGGCGCGGGCCGAGACCGTCGGGGCCTCGATCGACGCCGTCTACGACAAGCTCGACGGCACCGAGACCGCCGTGTCGGCGGCGCTGGTCCCTGCGGTGGCCGCGCGGTTGGCTCCGGTCATCGACGCGATGGGCGGCGGCCGGGCGGAGTGGCTGCCCGGCTATCGCGTCCGGATCCTCGACGGCAACCATCTCCCCGGCTCCGAGCACCGGCTCAAGGAGTTGCGGACGATCCGCGCCGGGGCCTTGCCCGGCCAGGCGCTGGTCGTCCTCGACCCCCGGCTGATGTTGGCCACCGACGTCGTCCTGTGCGAAGACGGTCATGCCCAGGAGCGATCGCTGCTGGACCGGATCCTGGCGATCGTCGCGGCCCAGGACCTCTTCATCGCCGACCGCAACTTCTGCACGACCGATTTCCTCTTCGGGATCGCGCGGCGCGGCGGTTTCTTCGTGATCCGACAACACGCCTCGACACTCCACTGGGAGTGCGTCGGCAAGCGGCGGGCGTGCGGCCGGATCGAGACCGGCAAGGTCTATGAGCAGACGATCCGGGCCACCGACGACGCGGGTGAGATCCTCTTCTTGCGGCGGGTCACGGTGGTCCTGGACCAGCCGACGCGGGACGGGGACACGGAGCTCCACCTGGTGACCAACGTGCCGGCCCAGGACGCCCGCGCCAAGGTCATCGCCGATCTGTACCGTCGCCGCTGGACGATCGAGACCGCGTTCCAGGAGTTGGAGGCGACGCTCCACAGCGAGATCAACACCTTGGGTTATCCCAAGGCCGCACTGTTCGCCTTCTGCGTGGCGCTGGTGTCGTACAACGTGCTGAGCACGCTCAAGGCGGCGTTGCGGGCGGTGCATGGCGAGGCCGTAGTCGCGGAAGAGGTCTCGGGCTATTACGTGGCCGACGAGATCCGGATGACCCACCGCGGGATGATGATCGCCATCCCTGAAGATGAATGGGTCGTCTTCCACGATCTGACCCCCATGGAGTTGGCCGACGTGTTGGTCCGCTTGGCGCGGTCGGTCTCCCTTCCCAAGCTGCGCAAGCACCGCGCGGCCCGAAGAAGCCGAAGCCCAAGAAACAGAGCGGGGCCAAGATCAAACATGTGGCCACCGCGAAGATTCTGGAAGCGCGTTATACATGTACAAAGTAATGCCTCCAAGAGGGCTGGGTGGGCTGTGCCCACCGACGAGAGGCCCTCATCGGTGGGCAGAGCCCACCCTACTTTCCCTCTTGCGTGGACCTATTTAGAGCGGCTCACGTTTGCATGGCCTCGCCGCGAGAGAACCCCCCCTGACCCCCCCTTCGTACGGGGGGAGAAGAAGAGGGCTGAGCCTCCCTTACAATCCCCCCTTACGAAGGGGGGGTCAGGGGGGGTCGAGGCCCCGGCCGGCTCTCGAGGCCGAAATCACGTAGGCCAACCAACCCTTCGGCGCTCTAATACGATCTGACTGGAGTGGTACCTGTTCGGGTATCGCTCGGGTTACCCCCAGCCTACCACGGCCTGGCAGATTCCAGTGCTTCGACCTCAGTTGGGACGTTGGCATTGAGGTCGAGCAACTCTCTCTCGGCAAGCTGCCCATTCTCGACGGTGGCGGCAAGTAATCGGCCGTCTCTCGCGAAGACCAAACGCCCCGCTTGATCCCAGTCAGCCCAACCGGCGCCCGGCAGGGGCAGCTCTGCTCCCGAACTCAACGGGCTCGCAGAAAAGGGTCGTCGCAGAAAGGGGTCGCAACCCGATTCGGGCCCGGTAGGATGGCCCACAAGCGCCCTTGGCCTGCCCGATGGTCGAGCTTCGTTGCCCTCGGCCTTCGCCCCCGGGCGGCGCGGTGGCAAGATGTCCGTGACGGCGATCCGGCCGGCTTCCCGGCCGTCGATCACGACGGGCACCGACTGACCCTCGGCGAAGATCTCGGGCGGTCCGTATCCTTGCGGGCCCGGGCCGGTGTAGACCTCGACCCGGCGGCCTCGCACGTCGACGATCCAGTAGACCGGGATGCCCGCCGGTCCGTAGACCTCGACGGCCAGCTTGCGGTCCTCCGCCAGGCTGGAGTCGGCGACCTCCACGACCAGGACGATGTCCTCCGGTCCGGGATGGCGCTCGTCGTAATCGACGATCGTCCCCCAAACGACGCAGCGGTCGGGCTCGGGCTCGCTGTCCTGGCCGGGGAGCCGGATGGGCTTGGCCGGGCGGATGTACCCGTCGGGCAGGACGCGGGCCAGTTCCCGGCCGCAGAGATCGTCCGCGATCGCGTGCGGCGGATGATGGGTCGTCTTCTTCACCAGGTAGCCGTTGATGAGATGGAAGCGATTGCTCCCCGTGAAGGCGCCCGAGGCGACCATCGCTTCGTATTCCTCCACGGTCATCCGATCGAGCCGCTCGCCCTCCTTGGCGTACCCGACCAGATCCGCGTCGATGGCCTCGAGGAAGCCGAGGATCTCGTCACGCCCCATCGCGGGGATCTCCGCCTACTGTCTTCCGCGATCTCGGGACAACCGGACCGCGCCGAGGGAGCCTCCTCCTCTGCTCGCTGCCGGGTTTCTCCCGGAGCTCATCCAGATGCCTGGCCCGCCGTTCGAACTGCGCGAGGTCCGCGTCATAGTTAATCCGCCATCGCTTCCAGATGGGAGACGGCGGGGTGCTCGCCATCGGGCGTCCGAGACTGTCCCAGTCGTCCGATCTCGCTGGAGGCGCGGGGATCATTCGTGTAAACCGGGCGAGCGTCTCTTTCCGGCATCCGCCGGGGAACCCGCCGCGCCGGTCGATGGCCAGGGCGATGTCCGCCAGCCAGGCCAGCCGTCGCGTCACTCGGGGCCGAGTCGTCAGGCCATAGGCCCGGAGCAGGACGGGATTGATCCGGTTCCACGCGAGGGCCGCCGGGATCGCTTCGAGGATGCGCGGGTCCGGCTCATGGCCCGAGACGGCCTTTGCGATGACCTCCTCGGGCCGCCGGAAGGCACCGGGCACGATCGGATCATCGACCCAGAGGTCGACCAAGCCCAGGTGCCGCAGCTCGATGGCGATGTCGCGCAACCCGTCGCCCGGCCGATCGGAACCCGCGATCAGCTTCTCGATCGAGACGTCGAGGGATCTCGCGATGCGGACGAGTTGGTCGAGCGTCGGCCGCCGCCGGCCGAGCTCGAAGTAGGAGACCTGAGCCTGGGACAAGTCGCAGCGCGCGGCGAGCTCGGCCTGGCTCAATCCCCGTTCGAGGCGGGCGGCGACCAGATATGAGCCGAGATGTGGGAGTTCGGTCGCTCGATCCCGCTTGAGTCTCACGCCGTCCTTCCCCTCACCCAGAGGTTGCTCGCCAGCGGGATGATCGGTTCGCGATCGACCCCGCTCCCCTCCTATACAACATCCTGTTATGGAATACAACAAATTGTCATAGAGAGGGTGCGGGGTCGTCGGGCAGGAGTACCAGCTTGACGTGGCACCTCGGGAGATCGTCGCTCACCCGATCGGTGATATCGCCGACCGCGGGCGGGTGGAGCGGGCGATCAGCCGGCACCCCGAGCCCGGGCCGGCCGATCGCCGGCAGGAGCCAGCTCCTGCAACAGATCGGACCGGCTCCGCTGCTGGACGGGCTCCGTCCCCCGACCCGTCGGATCCGTGTCCGACCCGGACGGTCGCCGGACCGCGAGGGAATCGCCGGCGAGGGGAGATCCTCCCATCACGCCAACGGATCGCGGAGGCCGACGAATTTGGTCGCGAGGGACCGGCGCGGTAGACTGGGAGGGTATCACGAGGCGCCCTCGATCGCCGTTGCAGGGGGCGGTCGGACATCGCCGGCAGCGTCAACCCCCGGTCGAGCCTCGCGTCGCCCCGGCGGCCCGATGTCGTTCGATCGGGGGCGCGCAAGGGCGCATGCTGCCACGCATTCGACCCCGACGCGACCATCGAGCCGCCCGAGGGCCCCGATCCCGTCGCGGGCGGCCATGCTTCGGAGACATCCCCGGCGCGTTGCAACTCCGATACATGAGACGCATGGACGGCCGATCGGGCGGGTGCCGCCGATTGAGCGGACGGCACGCCGACAACAGTGCTTGCACGCAATTGCCGGCGAGCGGCCCGAGCCCCGCGGACGGATCGCCGGCGCCCATGGTTTGCGCGAGACCCCGGTGTGTTGCTCGTGCAAGACATGCAAGACATGCAAAGCATGGGGCCTCGCCGGGCGGGCGGCGACCGCCGGCCGGGTCCCGGGGGCCGGACCGGGACGGTGGCGTTTCTGAACGGGAGCCGATCCGATGATCCGCAGGCCGAACTTGAGCCTCGACGCCGGCCCGGGAAATGGTTCCGCGCCGTTCATCCACGGCGAGGGCTGCTGGCACCGGATCGGCGTCTCGGGCGACCGGAGCTGCCCGGAGCTGAGCACGTTCGTCCACTGCCGCAACTGCCCGGCCTTCGCCGCGGCGGCGCGGGGCTTCTTCGACCGACCCGCTCCCGAGGGATACCTGGGGGAGTGGTCGACGTGGCTGGCCGACTCCGACGGTCAGGGCCCGCGCGGCGAGGGGCGGGGGGAGGACGAGGAGGACGATGCCGTCGCGCAGCGCGAGGGGGTCAGCCTCCTGATCTTCCGCCTGGGCGCCGAATCGCTGGCGTTCCGCACCCGGACCGTCGCCGAGGTCACCACGCCCCGGCCCGTGCACCGGGTCCCGCACCGTTCCAACCGCGTCCTCGCCGGGCTGGTGAACCTCCGGGGGCAGGCCCAGCTCTGCGTCTCGCTCCACGGGCTCCTGGGCATCGACGTCGCGGGACCGTCGCCGCGCCTGGTCGTCCTCCGCGACCTCCGCCGCGCCGAGACCTGGGCCTTCGGCGCCGACGAGGTCGCGGGCATCCGCCGCGTCCCCCGCGGCCAGTGGCAGCCCGTCCCGTCCACCCTGGCCAACCCGGCCGTCGGCTTCAGCCAGGCCGTGCTCTCGTGGGACGGGCGCTCCGTCGGCGTGCTCGACGAGCAGCGGGTCTTCGCGGCGCTGCGGGAACTCGGGGCGTGAGCCGCGGCTCTTTTATCTTGAATGAATTCTGATTTTGAATTTTGAATCCGGTATCTGGAATCCGCGATCCGCGATCCAGAATCCGGCCTCCCAGGAGCCCCGAACCGTGAGCGGCGACCTGAGCGGCTTCTCGCTGATGGAGCTCTTCCGCATGGAGGCGGAGAGCCACACCGCGACGCTGTCGACGGGCCTGGTGGCGCTGGAGGGCGCCTCGGCCACGCCCGAGTCGATCGAACCCCTGATGCGGGCGGCTCACTCGCTCAAGGGGGCGGCGCGGATCGTCGGGCTCGACGCCGCGGTCCGGGTGGCGCACGCGATGGAGGACGCTTTCGTCGCGGCCCAGAAGGGGCAGCTCGTCCTCCGGCCCGAGCACGTCAACATCCTCCTTCGGGGCGTCGATTTCCTGGTGCAGATCGGGCCGCTCGGCGAGGCGGAGCTGCCGGCGTGGCAGGCCGATCATGCCGCCGAGGTCGACGACCTCGTCGCCGCCCTGACCGCCGTCAGGGAGGGCCGGGTCGAGGCGGAGCCGAGAGCGGGTACTCCGCCGGCCGAGACACCCGTCGCCGAGCCGCCACCGGTCGAGCCGCCGATTCCCGCATCGCCTCCTCCCGAGCCGCCGCCCTCGCCACCGGCCGAGCCTGCCGAGCGCGAACAGGATCGCGACCGAGACCGAGATCGGGTCGTGCGGGTGACGGCCGAGAGCCTGACGCAATTGATGGGCCTGGCGGGCGAGGCGCTGGTGCAGAGCCACCGGCTCCGGCCGATCGTCAACGCCCTCTGGCGGCTGCGGGCGCGGCAGTCGCGGCTGATGGAGTCGCTGCAGGTCCTGGAGGACCGCCTGTCGATCGCCGCGACGGGCCGCGGGGCAACCGTCGCGACCGCGATCATGGCCTCGTCCGCCTCGTCGTCAACGGCCGCTTCCGCTTCCGTCTCGGCCGCCGGGCGCGAGCTCCTGGCCCGGGCCCGGGGCCGGGCCGCCGAGGGCTTGCAGGCGCTGTCCGAGGCGGTCGAGTCGCTGGAGTCCTTCGCTCATGACAGCGAGGACCTCTCCAGCCGGCTGCACCACGAGGTGCTGGCCAGCCGGATGCGCCCGCTGGCCGACGGCATCCGCGGCTTCCCCCGGCTGGTCCGCGACCTGGCCCGCGAGCTGGGGAAGGAGGCGCGGTTCGAGGTCGTCGGCGAGGCCACCGGCGTCGACCGCGACATCCTCGACCGGCTCGAGTCGCCGCTGAACCACCTGATCCGCAACGCGCTGGACCACGGCCTCGAAGGGCCCGAGGGGCGCCGCGCCGCCGGCAAGCCGACGGCCGGCACGATCCGCCTGGAGGCCCGCCATGGCGCCGGGATGCTCCAACTGGTGCTCGACGACGACGGCCGCGGCATCGACCTCGAGCGCCTGCGTGCCAAGGTCGTCGAGCGCGGGCTGGCCGAGTCCGCCATGGCCCGCCGGATGGGCGAGGCGGAGCTGCTCGACTTCCTCTTCCTCCCCGGCTTTTCGACCAAGGAGGAGGTCACGGCGGTCTCCGGCCGAGGGGTCGGGCTGGACGTCGTGCACAGCATGGTGCACTCGGTCCGAGGCACGATCCGCGTCGCCACCCGGCCCGGTAAGGGGACGCGGTTCATCCTCCAGCTCCCGATCACCGTCTCGGTCATCCGCGCGCTCCTGGTCGAGATCGCCGGCGAGCCCTACGCCTTCCCGTTGAGCCGGATCGACCGCATCCTGACGGTCACCCCCGACGAGATCCGCGACCTGGAGGGGAAGCCGCACGTCCTGCTGGACGACCAGCTCATCGGCCTGGTCGAGGCGATCCGTGTGCTCGAGCTGGAACCGATCGTCGAGGGCGACCGCGGCCCGGGCCGTCGCACCGGCGACGCCTTGCCGGTGGTTGTCGCCAGCGACCGCAGCCATCGCTTCGGCGTGGTGGTCGACCGCTTCCTGGGCGAGCGCGACCTCCGCGTCTCGCCGCTGGACGCCCGGCTGGGCAAGGTGCCGAATATCAACAGCTCCTCGGTACTCGAGGACGGCTGGCCGGTGCTGATCGTCGACGTCGAGGACCTGATCCGCTCGGTGGATAACCTGCTCTCGGGCCGACGGCTGGGCAAGCTCGACGCCGAGATCCAGGCCGCCAGGCCCAGGGTCCGCGCCGCCCGCCGCATCCTCGTGGTGGACGACTCGATCACCGTCCGCGAGCTGGAGCGGCAGTTGCTCGAAGGCCGCGGCTACGTCGTCGACACCGCGGTCGACGGCGTGGATGGCTGGAACGCTGTGCGCTCGGTCCGCTACGATCTCGTCGTCAGCGACATCGACATGCCGCGGATGGACGGCATCCAGCTCGTCCGGCACATCAAGGACGACCCGCGGCTCCAGGCGATCCCGGTGGTGGTCGTCTCGTACAAGGACCGCGAGGAGGACCGCATCAAGGGCCTCGACGCCGGCGCCAACGCCTACCTCACCAAGGGCAGCTTCCACGACCAGACGTTCCTCACGACCGTCGCCGACCTGATCGGCGAGGCGCGGGAGTAGCGGACTCGGGCGGGCTGGGCTCCTCGATGAGGCCGTAGATCGGATCCGGCTTCTTCCGGCGACGGATCCGGGTCCAGTAGCGGCGGAGGGCGGCAGGGCTGTCCGCCGTCTCGATCCGCTTGAGGATCTTATCGAGCACTTCGTTGTCCCAAATCTCGTGGAGCTCAGGCATCAGTTCCAGGCCCGCGGCACCGAATTTCACACTCAGGCAGGACTCGATGCTCAGGAGCAGACCCTTCCGATATCCGTAGCGTTCAAATCCGTACATGCGGGGCATGGGGTACTCCTGTCGATGCGCTTTGATCTCGACCCCCTCGATCACTTCGGCTCCGCCTTCTTCGGCCGGCGCTTGCGGGTCCAGACGCGACAGACGTCGTCCAGGCTGTCCGCCGTCTCGATCCGCTTGAGGACCTTGCGAAGCAGCTCGTGGTCGCGGATCTCGCGGAGCTCCGGCATCAGCGCCAGACCCTCGGCGCCGAACCTCACTCTCAGGAGCGACTCGATACCCTCGAGCAGCCCATTCCGCATGCCCGTCCGCTCGTAAATGTCCATGAAAGGCATGTGCTTCTCCTGGCGCAATGTGTCGCTCTCTTCCTTGAAGATCTCTTCCAGCGGCTCCGGCAGCTCCATGACCCAGTCGATGAACCGGAACAGTTGGCGGACGTCCTCCGGGTTCATCCCCCGCTGGTACAACCCCTTGACCAGCCGGACCTTCCACGTGTACCGCTCGGCCGGCGCCCCCCGCGTCTCCAGCGCCTTGAGCTGCGCCAGCACCACCACGGCGAATGGGTTCGGATTGGCCTCCAGCTCCTGGTATTTTGGCGCGTAGTCCAGCAGCTTGACAACCGGGAACTTTGTGAAGGTGTGGAAGCCCCAGCGGGCGTACTCATACCGGCTGGGGAGCCAGGTGGGGTCGTCGTCGGCCAGGATCGCCAGGCTGATCACCTCGCGGCCGTAGCGGTCGAAGATCCGATGGTTATAGACGTACATCCGCTCGGGGAACTCGTGCTCCTTCCAGCCCTGCACCTCGATGTGGATCAGCAGCCATTTCTCGTCGCCGCTCTCGAGCCAGACCTTCACCAGCTTATCGACGTAGCGCCGGCCGTGCGCGGCGCGGCGGATGATCGGCTGGAGTTCCTTGTCGAGCATCTCGTAGCCGCGAGTCCAGTCGATCTCGGCGTGGATTTCGGGGAAGAAGAAGGCGAGGAACGCCTCGAAGTAGCGGTCAAGGGCCTCCTTCCAGGGGCTATCGTAGTCGGCCCCGGCCGCCGGTCGCGCCCTTCCGCGGCCGGTCGTTTCTCGACGTCGTTTACGCTTCGCCATGGCGACCACCACAATAAACCGGCCCTTTCTGCGCCCGTCGGCCGAGGCCCCGATCGGCGAACGATGCCGACCTTACGTAATATCGCCCGGGAAAGAGAGAAAAATGAGACGCACGGCGCCCCGATCCCCTCTTAACCCGTAGCGAACGGCGACCGACGCCCGAGGTTCGAGATCGACTCCGGGAGATCGACGATCATGGCGAGCAGCCTGGCAATGGGGGGGACCTTGAGGCACCTCCGCGATTTATTCAGCGACGGCACGGCCGTCGGACTCGGCGACGGACAACTGCTGGCGCGCTACGCCCACTCGAAGGACGAGGCCGCCTTCGAAGCCCTGGTCGCGCGGCACGGCCCGATGGTCCTGGCCACCTGCCGCGCCGTCTTGCACCAGGAGCATGACGTCGAGGACGCCTTCCAGGCCACCTTCCTCGTCCTGGCCCGGAAGGCGCGCTCGGTCCGCGCCGGCGACGCCCTGGGCGGCTGGCTGCACCGCGTGGCTTACCGCATTTCGGTCCAGGCGAGCGGCGAGGCGCGGCGCCGGCGCGAGGCGGAGATCTCGGCGATGACGACCCCGTCCCTGACCCCGTCCGCGCCCGAGCCCGACGTCGCTCCCATCGTGCACGAGGAGGTCGACCGGCTGCCGGAGAAGCACCGGCTGCCGGTGGTCCTCTGCGACCTGGATGGATTGACCTACGAGCAGGCCGCCGGGCAGTTGCGGTGGTCCGTGCCGACCCTGCGCTGCCGGCTGGCGAAGGCCCGTCGACAGCTCCACGGCCGCCTGGCCCGCCGGGGGCTCACGGCCGGGGCGGTCGGGGCCGTCCTGGCCGCACAGGCGGCCGGGGCGAAGGCGGCGGTCCCGGCGGCTTTAGCTCGGTCGGCCGTCGCGGCGGCCGGAGGGGCGACCTCAGCGACCGTCGCCGCCCTGTCGGCCGCGATGATCAGGAGCATGGCCATGACCAAGCTGAAAACCGTCTCGACGGGCTTCCTGGCCGCGATCGCGATGGCTTCGGCCGGGGTCGTCGCCATCGGATCGTGGCGTCCCGATCCCCCCGGCGCCGCGGTTCTTCCGCAGCCCGGCGCCGCCATGAAGCGGCCCGCTACGACCCAGGACACCCCGGCGCCCACCTCCGGCGAGCGGATCGAGGTCCGGGGCCGGGTGGTCGACCCGCAGGGGCGGCCGGTGGCGGGGGCGGCCGTGCGGACGTACCACCCCGGCCGGGACGATCGGCCCGTCCCCGAGACGACCAGCGGGCCGGACGGCCGGTTCCTGCTCCGGGTGCGGCCCCGCGGGATCGATTCCCTCCTGCGACGGCCGGGGACCATGTATCCCTGGGTCGTCGCCTCGGCTCCGGGTTTCGGGCCCGGCTGGGTGTCGGCCGTGCGCCAGCCCGGCGCCCCGGACGAGACGACGGTCCGGCTGGTGGAGGAGGGCCCGCCGATCGAGGGTCGGATTGTCGACCTCGAGGGCCGGCCCATCGCCGGCGCCCGGATCGAGGCCGGATCCCTCTGGTTCGCCCGAGAGGGCAGCATGTCGGCCTGGCTCGACCGGGCCCGGGACGGCGCCATCGCCGGCCCCTGGCAGGGCCTCATCCAGTTGCAGTTGCCGGCGTCGATCGTCGCCACCACCGGCCCCGACGGCCGCTTCCGCCTGACGGGCATCGGTCGCGACCGGCTCGCGCAGATCGTCATCTCCGGGCCGTCGATCGCCACGGCCCAGCTCCACGTCGCCAACCGCGACGGGGCGGCGATCCGCACCCCCAGTCCCGGTGGCATGATGAACCGACCACCTGGGACCACCTACTATCCCCGCCGCTTCGAGTACGCCGCCGAGCCGACCCGGCCGATCGAGGGGACCATCCGCGACAAGGACACGGGCCGGCCCATCGCCGGGTTGAGGCTCCGCGGCATGGTCTACGACCGGGGCAGCTCCGTGTGGGCCCCGGGCATCGAGGCCAAGACCGACGCCCAGGGACATTACCGCCTCACCGGCCTGACCAGGGGGCCGTCCTATCGCCTGTTCATCGAGCCGGGCCAGGGCCATCCCTACACCAGGGCCACCTTCGTCACTCCGGCCGGCTCGCCCGCGCTCGAGCCGATCGCCTTCGACATCGCGCTGAAGCGGGGCGTGCGGGTCCGGGGCCGGGTGACCGACAAGGCGACCGGCCAGCCGGTGTCGGGGTATGTGCGCTCCTACGTCTTCGCGGACAACCCGCACGTCAACGAGTTCCCCGGCTACCGAGAGAGCCAAGAGACCTCCGTGCGGATCGGGGAGGACGGCCGGTACGAGGTCGTCACCCTGCCGGGCCGCGGCCTCATCGCCTGCGTCTCGGACCAGGAACGCTTCCGGCTGGGCGTCGGGGCCGCGACGATCAAGGGCTACGATCCCGAGCTCGCCGGACTCGGGGGCTTCCACACGCTGCAAGGGAACTGCCTCCGCGTCGAATACCACGTCCTGGCCGAGATCGATCCCGCCCCCGGGGCCGAGACGGCGACGCTGGACCTCCCGCTCGACCCCGGCCGATCGCTGATCCTCCACGCCGTCGATCCCGAGGGTCGTCCCCTGGGCGGGACGATGGCCTCGGGCCTGACCGAAGGGACCCCGTGGTTCGCCTACGAGCAGGACTCGCCCGCGATCGAGGTCCACGCCCTCGACCCGTCGAAGCCCCGCCGCGTGACCCTCAGGCACGACGGCCGGAAGCTGGTGGGTTCGGTCTACCTCAAGGGGGACGAGGTCGGCCCGATGACCGTCCGGCTCCAGCCCTCGGGTACCTTGACCGGGCGCATCGTCGACGAGGAGGGCCGGCCGCGCGGCGGCCTGGCGCTGAACAACCTCGGCGGCGTCTTTCCGGAGCCGCCCCCCGACCGGGCCATGCTGCCGGGGGGTGACTTCAACCCGGGGATCCTGGTCGGCCGCGACGGGCGGTTCCGCATCGAGGGCCTCATCCCGGGCCTCAAGTACGCGGCGACGGCGAGTCGGGGATTCGTGGACCTGGGCGAAGTCTTCCGCGACGTGATCGTCGCCCCCGGCGAGGTCAAGGACCTGGGCGACCTCAAAGCCGCCCCGCTCAGGCGGGACGACTGATGCGGAATCGCGGCGCGGCCGCGGAGTGCGCCCTTGCGGACGGCGGGCCGGCCAGATATCATGCACTTAGATATCCAAATGAGCGATGGGGAGGCTCGCGGTGATCCGGGCGACGAGCGATGAGAGGCTCGGCGTCGGCCGGCGATGGATAAGGATGGCGCCATGCTCGCGAGACACTCAGATGGCCCGAACGGCAGGAGCCTCGCCCAGGACGACACGGAGTCCTCGATGGACGATCGGGCCGGCATGAGTCGCGGACGCGGGCCGGGCGACCCCGCGTTCGACGTCGAGGCCGTGCGGGCCGACTTCCCCGCCCTGGGGCAGGACGTTCGCCCCGGCGTACCGCTGGTCTACCTCGACTCCGCCGCCACGACGCTGAAGCCCTGGCCGGTCATCCGGGCCGTCCGCGAGTATGATGTCGATTACCCGGCCAGCGTGCACCGCGGCCTGCACACCCTGAGCGAACGGGCGACCCTGGCCTACGAGTCGGCCCGGGAGCGCGTGGCGCGGTTCATCGGTGCGGCCGATCCCGCCTGCGTCATCTTCACCCGCGGCACGACCGAGTCGATCAACCTGGTCGCCCAGTCCTGGGGAGGGACTTTCCTCGAGCCGGGGGACGAGGTGCTCCTGACCATCCTGGAGCATCACTCGAACCTGGTCCCCTGGCAGATGCTGGCCCGCCGCCGCGGCTTGACGCTCAAGTTCGCCGAGATCCACGACGACGGCCGGCTGGACCTCGAGTCGTTCGACCGCCAGCTCTCGGGCCGCGTGCGGCTGGTGGCGATCACGTCGGCGTCGAATGTGCTGGGGACCGTCCCGCCGCTGGATCAGATCGCGGACCTCGCGCGACGGCGCGGGGCGAAGGTGCTGGTCGATGCCGCGCAGGCGATCGCGCACCGGCCGATCGACGTCGCGGCGCCGGACGTCGACTTCCTGGCCTTCTCGGGGCACAAACTCTACGGGCCGACGGGCGTGGGCGTGCTCTACGCCAGGCGCGAGCACCTGGAGGCGATGCCCCCCGCGCTGGGCGGCGGGAGCATGGTCCTGCGGGTGGACCGCGACGACGCCGAGTGGAACGAGGTGCCGTGGAAGTTCGAGGCGGGCACGCCCCCGATCGCGCAGGCCATCGGCCTGGGTGCCGCCGTCGATTACCTCTCGCGGCTCGATCGGTCGGCCGTGGCGGCCCACGAGGAGGACCTGACGCGTCACGCCTACCGCGTCCTCTCGGGGCTCGCCGGAGTGCGATTGTTCGGCCCGGATCCCCGCGACGAGCCCCGGGCGGCGATCATCAGCTTCCTGGTCGAAGGGGTCCACCCGCACGACCTCGCGCAACTGCTCGACCGCGACGGAGTCGCCATCCGGGCCGGTCACCACTGCGCCATGCCGCTGCACCAGCGGCTCGGGCTCGTCGCCTCGGCCCGCGCGAGCTTCGCCCTGTACAACACCATCGCGGATATCGATCGTCTGGCCGAGGCCATCGAGCGGGCGAAGCAGGCCTTGCGCCGCCCGCCGGGCCGATCGCGATCGACCCCTTCGCGCCCGGAGGTCGATGATGGACGACACCCTGTACCGTGAAGAGCTCCTCGAACGCTACCACGACGCGCCCTATCGCGGCCGCCTGGAGGCGCCGGACTTCGCCGCCGAGCTGGACAACCCCCTCTGCGGCGACCGGATCCGCCTGGAGCTGTCCCTCGGGCCCGATGGCCGCATCGGCGCGGTGAGGTTCGACGGGCATGGATGCGTCATCAGTCAGGTCTCCGCGTCGTTCCTGGCCGAGCACCTCGAGGGCACCACGCTGGACCAGGCCCGAGACTTCTCGGCCAACGAGGCACTCGGGCTGATCGGCATCCCCCTCACCCCCATGCGTACCAGGTGCGGGCTCCTCGCCTGGCGGGTCCTCCAGCGGGCCCTCCCCGCGCCGGACGAATCGCCGGACCGCCGAACCGGCACCGGTCCCCCGGCCTCATGAAGCGAGGATCGGCCGGTCGTCTGCCTTCCCACCCCTTGGCGACGCGGCCCGCTCGCGGGCCGGAGGAGAGGAGTTGCCGGTGAGCGTCAACTTGAGCACGACCTACCTGGGGCTCAATCTGAGGAACCCGCTGGTGGCCGCGGCCTCGCCCTTGACGGGCGATCTCGACGCGCTGCGACGGATGGAGGAGGCCGGCGCGGCGGCGGTGGTGCTGCCGTCGCTCTTCGAGGAGCAGCTCGAGCGCAACGCGCTGGCGATCCGCCGGCTCCTCACGGCGGGGCCGGAGGAATTCGCCGAGGTCCTGGGCCGCCTGCCCGAGCTGGACGGCTACAACACCGGGCCGCCGGGGTATCTGCGGCATATCAAGCGGGCCAAGGCGGCCGTGTCGATCCCGGTGATCGCCAGCATCAGCGGCTCGGCCGATGGGGACTGGACCGGCCATGCCCGGCTCATGGAAGAGGCGGGAGCCGACGCGGTGGAGCTGAACGTCTACTTCGTCCCGAGCGACCCCGATGCGACCGCCGCCGCGGTCGAGTCCCGCTACATCGACATGGTCGCCGCGATCGCCGAGGCGACGACGATCCCGCTGGCCGTCAAGCTGGGTCCGTACTTCAGCTCGCTGCCCAACCTGGCGCACCGCCTGATCGAGGCCGGGGCCGACGGCCTGGTCCTGTTCAACCGCTACCTCCAGCCCGAGATCGACACGACGAGCCTCCAGGCCAGCCCTCACCTGGCCCTGAGCACCCCCGATGAGCTGCGGCTGCCGCTGCGCTGGATCGCGATCCTGCGGCCCCAGACCACCGCTTCGCTGGCGGGCGTCAGCGGCGTCGCCAGCGCCGAGGACGTGGTCAAGCTGATCCTGGCCGGCGCCGACGTCGCCATGACGGCCTCGGCCCTGCTGCGCCACGGCCCCGCGCATTTCCGCGCCCTGCTCGACGGCCTGCGCTCCTGGATGGAGGAGAGGACCTACGATTCCCTGGCAACGATCAAGGGAAGCCTGAGCGCGGCCAACAGCCCCGATCCGTCCGCCTTCGAGCGGGCTAACTACGTCCGGGCCATCACCTCGTTCTCGGAAAGCTCCCGGTGATCGGGCCTCCCATCCTACTGGTGCGTCTACCTCAGACCCGAATGGCCGTCATTCATCCGACCTCGCCGGGGTCTCGGTATTCATCATGGCCTGCGGGTTGACGCCGGGCAGGATGGCTCGAGGCGACACCCGGGTCGTTCCGTCCGCCTCGGCGCGGATCATGGTCACTCGCGCGTTACCGTCCACTCGCAGATTGGCCGAACCGTCGGTGTTGAGATGGTAACTCACGCCGGCCCCACCGCTGCGGCATGACACCACGGTCGTCATGCCGGAGATCCAGTGGGTCAGGAAGGCCAGCTCGCGGCCCGATGCATCGACCACGCTCAGGTGTTTCGCCAGCGCCCCCGCGGGCACTCGAAGCATGACCGTCGTCGCGGTCTGCGTCGGATCGTCCGGCCGGGATGGCGCCGTCGCGGCCGGCTCGGGCGGCGCGGCGTTCCACCCGATGAGGATCGTGAGCCCCAGGAATCCCAGGGCCGCCCTCGCGAGGAGACTTCCCGCCGCCAGTGCGATCCTGTCGGGTCGGACCATCGATAACGCTCTCCGCGCGACCCAACGGGGTCGTCTCAAAGTGACGGCAGCGGCCGCCAGGACCCCCCATAGAAGCCGCCTTTCAGGGCCATCTCGCGGTGCTCGGGCGGGGTCGCCAGGACGTCAACCGTGAAGAGCATCCCCCGGATAAATTGGACGGGGTCTCGCTCCTGGTCGAGGGAGGCGACCTCAGCCTGGAAGGCCGCCTCGGCCTTCTCGAGGTCGAGCAGGGCCCATGCCAGCAGCCGGGGGCGGCGGGCGATTGGGAACGCGACGGGGCTCAGCCCGCCGCGCATCTCGAGCTGCTCGAGCGCGGTCCGGGCCGTGTCGGGGTCGAGCAGCGCCAGGGAGATGACGGCGAGCATGGAGAACCGGCTCTGCGTGTAACGATTCCCCAGCCATCGGCCGTCCCGCGCCGCCATCGCCCGCATGAGGACGCTCTCCATGTCGGGGTAGCCGATCTGCCGGGCGCGGGCGGCGACGTGCGCGGCCGCCAGCATCGCGTCGGCGGCGAACGCCGAGCCCGCATCCGCCGTCGATTCGTCGATCGTCATGGCCAGGGCGCGGTCGATCAGCACGAAGGCCCGCTCGCGGTCGCGCAGCGCCAGGGCCACCGCCAGCCAGCCGAACGCCTCGGCCTGCCACCGGCCGGCATCATTGCGCTTGATGCCCTCGATGATCTTGATCGCGTCGTCGGGCCGGTCGGCGCCGATCCGGTAGGCGACCGGCGTCTTGACCAGCTCCCGGTGATTCCCCGGGCCTTGCATCGCGTCAGCCAGGGCGACGGCCCGGCTCGGATCACTCGTCGCGATCGCGCGGGCGACGAGCGCGACGCAGCGGTCCTTGTCCTCGGCCTCGATCGGCTCGACGAGGGCCAGCGCCCGTTTCAGGTCGAAGGGCGCCAGCGCCGCCGCGACGGTCGCGCGGTCCTGGGCCGCGATGTCCTCGTCGCCCGGATGCTCGACGAGTCCGACCGCCTCGTCGATCAGCGCGCGCCCGGCCTCGGCTCGCCCCGTTCGAGCCTGCACGGCACCGGCCGCCGCCAGGGCGGCCGCCCGCCCGGCCGGCCCGAGCTTCCGGGCGCGTGCCACCGCCTCGTCGCTGAAGAGCAGCGCCCTGGCACGGTCCCTCCGGGAGTGGGAGTACCGCTCGGACAGCTTCTGAAAGAAGGCCCGGGTATAGCCGTCGCGATCCTTCGACAGGAACGCCAGCACGCCGCGCGCATCGGCCCTGGCCATCTCCAGGGCGGCGACCTGGCGGATGCGGCTGTCATACCGGTGGCCTTGCTCCGCCGACCACTCCAGCGCCAGCGTCGGGTCGATCGGCGCCATCGCCAGGGCCCACTCGAACCCGCCATTCTCGTCGGCATTCGGGCCGTACTTTTCCCTCAGCCGGATCACGATCCGCTTGGCGAAGGCCCGTTGCTCATCGAATGTCGGGACCGCGCCCGGCTGCCACGCCGGCGCCGGCTCGCCGGCCTGGCGCATCGTGATCACCAAGCCGTCGGTATCATCGTCGGCCCGGGCGCCGGCGAAACGATAACCCTCCTTGCGAGCGAAGGCGTACTTCGGCCCCGGGTAGAGCCATCCGAGCCGGAACCGCCCCTGCGAATCCGTGTAGGTCGCGACGGTCCTGGGACTGTCGCCGCGGTTGAAGACGGCGACGGCGCTCAGGGGCCGGCCGCCGGAGTCGACGACCCGGCCCGCCAGGTGGCCGCCGTTGCCGAGCAGGACGAGCTTGCCGACGTCGTGCGTCTGCCCGGGCTGGCTTGTGGCCAGGGACGACTCGGCCCGGTTGTGACCCTTGGCGTCAACCGCGACCCCGTACGGGAAGTTCGGCCAGAGGCCGCGGAAGACGAACCAGCCGTTCTCGCGGGTCGCGTAGGTGTCCAGGACGATGGCGAACTGCGATCGGGTGACTCCATCTTCCTTGTCGAAAGGCCGACCCCACCAGAGCGTGACCTTGGCCCCCGGGATCCGCCGGCCTTGACCGTCGATCGCCATGCCGCGGATCTCGCTGGCGAACTTCGGATCGATCGTCAGGGTGAACCGGCCCTTGACCTCGACGGGCAGGATCCGGACTCCCCCGTCGGTCGTCGCGAGCAGGTTGCGGGCCCACAGCGTCGCCGCGTCGTTCGGGTCGAGCCCGTCGAAGTGGAAGGTCCCGTCGGGACCACTGCGGGTCTTGTCGTGGGGCGGATAAGGCCCTCCTCGGTCCGTCTGGAGCACGAGGACGTCGGCCCCGGCGACCGGATGGCCGTCCGGGTCAACCACGATGCCGTCGAGCGTCGCCGCCCGGGCGATCTTCAGGTCGGGCCAGGATCGGTCGCCCTTGACATCCAGGCCGAAGGACTCGATGAACTTCGGGATCAGATAGGCTTTCGGCACCCCTTCGGGCAGGATCCTGACCGCGCCCGGCGCCGCCGCGATCGCGTACCGCCCGTCCGCGTCGGTGTGGAACCAGCGCCCGTCCACAATGGGCTTCCCCCCATCGGATCGGTAGCAGCGGATCGGGACCCCCGCCATCCCCTTGCCGGTCTCGGCGTCGACGACCCGGCCGGTGATGGTCGCGAGCCGCTCCAGCCGGATGTCAACCTCGGCGACGGCGCCCGGGCCGACCTCGACGGACTCGACGGGCCGGGCGCTGAAGGGCGCATTCCGGTCGAAATCGGTGTCAACGAGGTAACGGCCCGGCGGCAGAGCGTCGATCCGGAACGAGCCATCCGCGACGGCCTGGACCGACTTGAAGTACAGCATCTGATACGGGCGCGCGGGTTTGGCCGGCGTCCCCGAATGCTGCGCCCGGACCGCGATCGGGATCGGGAGGCCGCGTGCATCCGCCGGCTTGACGCGACCCTCGATCCGACCCAGGCGATTGTCGATCGCGAAGGTCACCGGTCGGGTCGAGTCCCATGAGAAACGGAGCGAGCCGAACCCTTCGGCGTCGACCGCCGCCAGGACCCGGGCGCCCTGGGGAGTCCCCCGGAGCACGAACGAGCCGTCCGCCGCGGTCCGGGTCGCGCAGGGAGCGGCCGCCTCGTGGCTGAGGTCGAAGGAATCGCCCGATCCCGAGTCACCCGGCCGGCTGACCCGCACCGGCGCGACCCAGGCGCCGGCGACGGGCCGGCCGCCCTGGTCGACCACGCGGCCCCGGACCTCGCCGACGGGGCCGACGGCGATCTCGAATTGGTTCACCTTGCCGGCGTCGTCCTTGGGAGCGATCGCCGCCAGCCAGCCGATCCGGCCGTCGGGGCCGCGGGCGATCAGCCCGAAATGGCGGCTCGCGATCGCGACCTTCGCGGCCTCGAGCTCCCAGGCGCCCGGCAGGACGAAGCGGCCCTCCTCGTCGGTCTTCGCCGCGGCGATCGTGTCCACGTCGCCCCAGCGGCTGCCGACGGCCCAGACCTGGGCGTCCGCCACCGGCGCGCCGGCCATGTCCACGACCCGCCCGGACAGGTCATCCGCACCCGGCCCGATCGGAGCGGTGCGGGGAGGTTCCGCGGCCATCGCGATCCAGCCCAGGACGAGCATCGCGGCCGTGCCGGCGGCGATCGCGGGAGCGAACCACAGGGACAGCCTGGTCAGGAACGTCATCTTGAGCACCCTCTCCGCCAGGGACGCGGCCGCCTGCGGGACCGTGCCGGCCGCCGCGGTCCCGGACACGAATCCCAGCGAGGCCCGGATCGTGGAATCGATCAGCCGTTCCGTGATCGCGCCCTCGACGACGTGGCGCGATAGGCCCGCGATCGGCCCGGTCCCCAGGCAGACACCGCGGCGGAGCAGGCGCTCGCGCAGCAGCTTCCGCCCCCGCGCCAGGTGAGTGGAGAGCGTCCCCTCCCGCAGGCCGAGCTCGCGCGCGGCCTGGGTGCGCGACTTGCCCTCCAGCTCGCAGGCCACCAGGGCGGCCCGGTAACGCCCGGGCAGGCGATTCAACTCCTCATCCAGCATCGGGAGATGATCGTTCCATTCCTCGGCCGGAACCGATTCGACCCGGGATACTTCCATCAACCGCCTCTCCCTCGCACGCTGCCGCGCGGCGCTGCGCCTGGCTTCGCTCGCCGTGCGGACGGCGACGCCATACAGCCAGCTCGCCAGTCGCTCTCGTCGCCCGATCGATGCGGCCCTCCGTGCCAGGATGAAGAATGCCGCCTGGAAGGCGTCCTCCGCATCATCCGGGTCGCGCAGCATCCGGTAGCAGACGCCGAGGACCATGGGAGCATGGCGATGGACCAGGGCCGCGAACGCATCCTCGGCCTGATCTCCGTGCCGGCTCAGGAAGAGGTCCAATAACTGGGCATCCGTCAAACCGCCGAGCGTCCCGAGGGTAAAGAGCGTCCGGATCTGGCGGAGGACACTCCTGGCTGATCCTCTCTCCATGCGGATGAGTCTCTCCGGGCTTTCGTCTGGCCTTCACACAAGATGAGTGGCCACGAAGGGTGCGGCGCGTTCACGAATCGGCGGGCATCGGCTTGATTTCGCCGTCTAGAGCGCTTGACGCTTGCATTGCAGCGACACGAGGTAACCCCCCCTATCCCCCCCTTCGTAAGGGGGGGATCAAGAGGGGCTATCCCCCCCTTCGTAAGGGGGGGATCAAGAGGGGCGGACCTCTCTCCGTCCCCCCCTTAAGAAGGGGGGGTCAGGGGGGGTCGAGGCTTCAGCCCGGCCGGGGGGTCAGGGGGGGTCGAGGCTTCAGCCCGGCCGGGGGGTCAGGGGGGGTCGAGGCCCCAGCCCGGTCTCGAGGCCCGACCGCATCGGCCATCCATTCGTTAACCGCTCTAGCATATCGTTTGCCGGTTCGGGCCGGCCCGGGTCGCCCGCTTTTTTCCGGAAAGTCGGGAGGCTCGCACGGGCCGGACTCTCTTATCCTGTACGAGACGGGGCAGGGCAGGGGAGGAAGATCCGCCCGCGCCCGAACGGCGGTTCAAGGGTGGCCGGTGGAGGTCCGATTCATGGCCAGCGGCGCACTGGGAGGCACCTTGCGGCACCTCCGCGATCTATTCAGCGAAGGCACGGCCGTCGGCCTCGGCGACGCCCAACTCCTGGCACGCTATGCCCACTCGAATGACGAGGCCGCCTTCGAAGCCCTCGTCGCCCGCCATGGCCCGATGGTCCTGGCCACCTGCCGCGCCATCCTGCACCACGAGCACGACGTCGAGGACGCCTTCCAGGCCGCTTTCCTGGTGCTCGCCCGGAAGGCCCGCTCGATTCGCGCCGGCGACGCTCTGGGCGGCTGGCTGCATCGCGTGGCCTATCGCGTCTCGATCCAGGCCGGCGCCGAGGCGCGGCGGCGCCGCCGGCGCGAGGCGGAGGCATCGGCCATGGCCTCTCTCGAGACCACCCACACCGAACCCGATCACGACATCGCGTCCGTCATCCACGAGGAGCTCGACCGCCTGCCCGATCGCGATCGGCTGCCGGTGGTCCTCTGCGACCTGGAAGGATTGACTTACGAGCAGGCCGCCGGGCAGTTGCGCTGGACCGAGCCGACCCTGCGACACCGGCTGGTCAAGGCCCGAAGCCGTCTGCGGGAGCGATTGACCCGCCGCGGCGTCACGGCGAGTGCGCTCGGGGCCGTGCTGGCCGCGCAGGCGGCCGGGGCGAAAGCGGCGGTCCCGGCGGCCTTGATTCGCTCGGCGGTCGCGACCGCGGCCGGCGGGACGGCCCCGGCCACCGCCGCCGCCTTGTCGGCGACCATCATCAGGAGCATGACCGTGACCAAGCTGAAGATCGGCTCGGCGGGTATCCTGGCCGCGATGGCTCTCGCGTCGGCCGGCGTCGTCGCGGTCGGGGCGGGGGCGGCCCGGACCGACGAGCCCAAGCCCGCGATGCCGGCGCCGACCGCCGCGAAGCGACAAGCCGCCGCCCAGCCGGTCCCGCCCCGCGATGCGAAAGCCCAGCCGCAGGCGCCGGCCGGATCCGGCCCCGGGATCGAGGGCCGGATCGTCGACCTCGAGGGCCGGCCCGTCGCCGGCGCCCGGATCCAGGTCCCGAGCCTCCGGTCGGCCCCGGACAACGACCTCGGCCGATGGCTCGAGCGCGCCGGGATACCGGGGTCAACGGCCCCTGGGAGGGCCTCACCTGGTCGGCAGCGAACCTGACAACCACCACCGACGCCGAGGGCCGCTTCCACCTGTCCGGCGTCGGCCCGGAGCAGCTCGCCGAGGTCCTCGTCTCTGGGCCGACGATCGCCACGGCGCAGCTCTACGTCCTCGGCCGCGACGGGGCCGAGGTCCGCGCCATGAACCACCAGGGCCGGACGCCCACCCCGATCGTCTTCCACGCCCGACGGTTCGATCTCGCCGTCGCGCCCGGCAAGCCGATCGAGGGGGTCATCCGCGACAAGGACACCGGCCGGCCCATCGCCGGGCTTACCCTCCGCGCCGCGGTCTACGAGGAACGCAGCCTCGTCCCGGCCCCGGGCATCGAGGCGAAGACCAACGCTCAGGGGCACTATCGCCTCGCCGGACTGCCCCGGGCGACGGCCTATCGCGTCTTCGTCGAGCCGGGAGAAGGCCGGCCCTATCCCAACGCCAGCCTCCGCGTCGCGGGCGACACCCCGGCGTTCCAGCCCGTGACCTACGACTTCGCCCTGAAGCGGGGCGTCCTCGTCCGCGGCAAGGTGACCGACAAGGCGACCGGCCGGCCGGTTTCGGGCTACGTCAACGCCTATGCCTTCCAGGATAATCCCCACCTCGACGCGTTCCCGGGCTTCAAGTCGAGCCTCCCGTCTTACAGTCCTATCAAGGACGGCCGATACGAGGTCGTCGCCCTGCCGGGCCACGGCCTCATCGCAGGTCGCGCCGCCGACATGGAGCGCTATCGCGGATACGTCGGCATCGAGGCGATCAAGGGGTTTGATCCGCAGTACATGAACTTCCCGACCCGGCCGTTCTACTGCAACGTGCGCGATTACAACATCGTGGCCGAGATCAACCTCGACCCCAAGGCCGAGACCGCGACGGTGGACCTCCAGGTCGACCCCGGCCGCACGATCGCGGTGACCCCCGTCGACCCCGAAGGCCGGCCGGTCGCCGGGACCATGGCGGCGGGCGTCAGCGACCTGTTCTCCGGGAGCGAATACCCGCAGGACTCCTCGACGATCGAGGTCCACGCCCTCGACCCGTCGCGGCCCCGGCGCGTGACCGTCACCCACCGCGGGCGGAAGCTCATCGGGTCGATCGAACTCAAGGGGAACGAGGCCGGGCCCGTGACGATCCGGCTCCGGCCGTATGGCACCATCACCGGCCGGATCGTCGACGAGGACGGCCGGCCGCGGGGAGGCCTCCGCCTCTTCAGTCCCATCGGCGGCGGCACCCCGATCGGCCGCGACGGCAAGTTCCGCATCGACGGCCTCGTCCCCGGCCTCACGTACAGCGCGGGCGCCACGGAAGGATTCATGTACCGCGGCGACCTGTACCGCGACGTCACCGTCGACTCCGGCGAGGTCAAGGACCTGGGCGACCTCAAGCTCATCCCACACAGGTCGGACCAAGAGCCGAGTCGATGATCCCGGCGCGGAAGGGGCTCACCTCACTCTTCGAAGGGGCTCACCCTCTCAACGTGAGCTTCTTCGGGATTCGGTGGGCTTCTTCGTTGGTCCTGGCTATCGTGTGTATGCACGACACGAACGCCAGACGAGGAGTCGGACTCTCGTCCCTTTACGAAGAGGGAGTACGAGGTGCGCGTGTCGGAAGCCTCGTCCGGTGCTCACGGAGCACCCTACGACGAGATTCGCGGTCGCCGAAGGTGATCGGCCGCAACCCTCGGAGCACTCCGTCATGCCAGCCGTCAACGACCTCATCAACCAGGTGCGCGTCCCTCACGGGCGGACGATCAAGCTGAAGGATTACGACCCCGGCTGGGCCGGCGACCCCGCGCTGCCCAAGGCCGAGCGCAAGCGGTTCGCCCAGGAGGTCCTCACGCAAGATGTCTCGGCGCTGGCCGAGGCCCAGGACCGGCTCTATGCGGCCGATTGCTGGTCGATCCTCATCGTCCTCCAGGCGATGGACGCCGCCGGCAAGGACAGCACCATCAAGCACGTCATGTCGGGGGTGAACCCCCAGGGCTGCGAGGTCACCAGCTTCAAGCATCCCTCGGCCGAGGAGCTCGACCACAACTTCCTCTGGCGATACGCCCGGCGCGCCCCCAGCGGGGCCGCATCGGCATCTTCAACCGGTCGTATTACGAGGAGGTGCTGGTCGTCCGCGTCCATCCCGAGCTGATCCGGGCCGAACGCATCCCCGACGGCCGGATCGACGACGACTTCTGGGCCGATCGCTTCGCCGACATCAACGCCTTCGAGCGACACCTGACCCGCAACGGCACG
Organism: uncultured Planctomycetota bacterium; assembly: GCA_963815795.1. Classification (GTDB taxonomy): domain Bacteria; phylum Planctomycetota; class Planctomycetia; order Isosphaerales; family Isosphaeraceae; genus JAKAUH01. The sequence goes on from CAWFIC010000001.1 coordinate 271,269, forward strand.
ACCATCCTCAAGTTCTTCCTCAACATCTCCAAGGACGAGCAGCGCAAGCGGTTCCTCAAGCGGCTCAAGGACCCGAGCAAGCAGTGGAAGTTCTCGCCCGCCGACCTGGCCGAGCGCGGCTTCTGGGACGACTACATGAGGGCCTATGAGGACGCGATCAGTGCCACCAGCACCAAGTGGGCCCCCTGGTACGTCATCCCGGCCGACCACAAGTGGGTCAGCCGCGCCCTGGTCGCGCGGATCGTGATCCAGGCCCTCGAGTCGCTCAACCTCCGCTACCCGGAGGTGACCGACGCGCAGCGCGCGATCATCGAGGAGGCCAGGAAGCAGCTCGAGAACGAAGCCGATTGACGCAACGCGATGCGCTCAGCCAGGGTGCCCGGAGGTGTCGCCCACGGCCCGGACGCGAAGCCGCCGGGCCTTGTCGATCAGCATCAGGTTCCGCGCGTAGATGAACAGCCCCAGCGACTGGCCGACGACGATCACCGGGTCGCGACGCGAGAGCGCATAGGCCAGGACGCCGCGCCCCCCAGCAGGCTGAGCCACCAGAACGCCACCGGCACGACCGCGTCGCGCCGCTTCTCCGAGGCCGCCCACTGGACCAGGAACCGCGCGGTGAACAGCGCCTGGCCCAAGAAGCCGATCGTCAGCCAGAACGACGTGCTGGCCACGGTTCAGTCCTCCGCGTCCGGGCGGGCTTTCCCGCCGCCGGCGACGGCCAGGGCCGCGCCGTCCATCTCGGCGGCGTCCCACGCCCGGAGCACTCGATACGCGAGCGGCCGGCGCAACAGCCAGGCGACGCCGATGAGGTCGACGAGCACCTGGAGCGACCGGTTCCACAGATGATAGTGCGATCGGCCGTGTGGGCGGGGCCGATGACCGACCGGCACCTGCACCAGCCGGCACCCCTCGCGCACGAGCAGCGGGCCGAGGAACCGGTGCATGCCGTGGAATGCCGGCAGCCGCAGCGCCGCCTCGCGGGGGAAGATCCGCACCGAGCATCCCGTGTCGCGGATCGGCTGGCCCAGCACGGCGTTCCGCACCCGGTTGGCCCACCGGCTGATGACCCGCCGGGACCAGGCGTCGCGGCGATCGACGCGCCACCCCAGCGCGACGTCGTGGCCGGGCAGGGCCTCCCAGAGCCGCGCCAGGTCGGTCGGGTCGTTCTGCAAGTCGGCGTCCAGGGTCGCGATCCAGTCGCCCCGAGCGGCCCGGAGGCCCGCCATCGTCGCCGACGACTGGCCCACCCCGTTCGCCAGCACGATCGCCCTCAGCTCGGGATAATCCGCGGCCAGGCCCCTCAAGACCTCGGGAGTGCCGTCGGTCGAGCCATCATCGACGACGATGACTTCGAACCCGGCCAACCGTCGCGGCCCCCCGCCGTCGCGCAAGGGGCGCAACGCCCGGGCGATCTCCTCGACGAGCTGCGGCAAGCCCGCCGCCTCATTCCGCGCCGGCACCACGACCGACAAGAACGCCCTCGCCGACCGACCGGCTCGCCACGCTCCCCGTGACTGGGACGCCGCACGTCGCGAGACCTCACCTGGGATGCGCTGCCGCGATGGACCCCTCCCGATGGGCCTCGCCCGATGGGGCGGGTCGTAGCGCAGGGTTGACATGCCGGGCCTCCTTGCCTCGCCTCTGCATCTTCCTTCATCCGTACCGAACAGACGTGCCGTCGCGCGCAGCCGATGGGGAGGCCCATTCTCCCCGGATCGGTCGTTATGTCCATCCCAATCCCGGCTCGCGAGACAACGCATGCAAACGCAACCACGGCCGTTATCCGGTGCCGGAGCATCTCATCGTCGATAGTACTGACCCCGTGGGCTCGCCTCAGGGCGCGAAGCTCGCTTCAGGACTCCCCCCGGGCGGCACGGAAGCCCACGCTACCGTACCGGCCCCCAGTCTCGGCATACCCCCGGCGCGCGGCCCGGATGCTGCGAGGCCCGTCGTTCCAGCACCCGCCCCGGTACACCCGGTAGGCAGCCGCCCCCGCGCCCAGCGGATCGACCCCCGGTGAATTCTGATAGTAATTCTCATCGTACCAATCCCAGCACCACTCTGAGACATTCCCATGCATGTCAAACAGCCCCCACGCATTGGGGCGCTTCCGACCCACAGGCCAGGTCTGGCCTCCTGTGTTGGCCGAATACCATTCGTACTCGCCCAGCAGGGCCGCGTCGTCGCCGAGAGAATACCGGGTCCACGTCCCTGCACGGCAGGCGTACTCCCACTCCGCTTCCGTCGGCAGCCGATAGCCGGGCCCGCCGGCGATCAGGACCTGGTTCGGGCGGACGACATAGTACGGCGCCAGACGCTCCTTCTGGCTGAGCTCGTTGCAGAACTGCACCGCGTCGAGCCAGGATACCGATTCGACCGGGTTCTCCGGCAGACCATGGAAATGGCTGGGGGTCTTGCCGGTCACCACCTCGTATTGGGCTTGGGTCACCGGCATCGCGCCGAGGTAGAACGGCCGGCTGATCCGCACCTTGTGCCGCGGCTTCTCGCCATTGTACGCCTCGCGATCGTCATCGGGCGAGCCCATCCAGAACTCACCGGCCGGGATCAGCTTGAAGGGGATGTTCCCGACGCGGGTGGCGAGGTCGTTCGGCGGGGGAGGAACTGGCCCGGGACCTTGGCCGGATCGACTCCCCGCCCCGAGCGCAGCCTCCTGGATGACCCCCAGCGCCAGGGCCCAGGACTCCACGGCCCAACGGGCACGGTCCTCCACCATGGAACGATGATCGCTCAGCCGGTGCGAGAGGCGGGCCGCCACCGTCTCCCACGGCTGGCCGGCCAGTCCCGCCCGCAAGTCGGCGGCGACCTGCTCCTCCAGCGCACTGACCAGCGCGAACACCTCTTTCTTGAGGCCGGGACACCTGTCCTGCAACAAGCCCTTGCAACGCCTGGGATCGTCGCAGAGGGATTGGCCGAATTGCACGACCAGCTCGCGAAGCGTCCGCCGGGCTAGCTCGTTCATGGACCACCTGGAGATCGGACGGGGCCAGTCAAGTCAGGTTTGTTGCGCCGATGGGGATGTGTTGCACTCAAGCGACGATTTCCGCGGTCGTGCCGCCGATGTTCACCCTGACGCCCGCGGCCAGGGGGAGGGATTTCTGAGCGGGCACCTCGATCATCTTGTCATCGGCGGCGGTGGCCGTCCACGGCGTTGCGGTCATGTTGCAGAGGCCCCAGACCGCCGGGTTGCTGGGATGCTGCTTCATCTGACCGACCACGTCGGACGCCCGCTCCACCGGCCCGGTCGGGTCAACATGCCGCCGGAGGATCCGGGCATCCCTCGTCAGCAGGATATGATGTGTCCCACCGGGCAGCGTGAAGACCAGGCGAGGCGGAATGGCCACCGGCTTGCGGCAGTTCCAGCATGTCATACCGGCGGTCCCCGCCTCCCAGAGATTGACGGCCCGGCAGGCGGGACAACCGATGACGCCGTCCCGGAGCTGGAGGCACAGGTCTTGCCATTGCCCCTCGGTGACCCTTCGCGCCGGGTCGTGCAGTCCCACGGTGAAGGCGTGGACAAATAGCTCCTGAAGTGACCGCGGACAAAGCGCCCAGCGCCGAGCCGCGACGGCGTAGGTGGGGTCGCCGGGGAGCCGGTTGCGGTCGTCCGTCGGGTCGAAGACGAAGACCGGTGAGAGCCCGTAGATCTTCTTCCGTGCCGGGTCGTCCCAGCACCGCACCTCATATTCCATCGTCCCGTGCAGGGGATGGTGCCAGACCCAGAGATGGAAGAGCAGGACCGCCAGGGAGTGGAGGTCGGTCTCGGTCGAGGGATGGGCGGCCTCGCCACGGACCAGCTCGGGGGCCATGAACGGCATCGTCCCCCAGACCTGGCAATTCGACTGGCGGTTGACGCCCACGTTGTCGTTGTCGCAGATCAGGACGTCGCCGCAGAGGCAGTCGAACATCAGGTTGCCCAGGGAGATGTCGCGATAGCAATGGCCGCCGAGGTGGAGGGCCCGATAGCTATTGGAGATCTGGAAGGAGATCTCGCAGAGGACGTCCAGGCCGGGGGCGGGCTTGCGCCTGGCCCAGACCTCGCCCATCTCGGCGAAGCGGTCCCTGTCGATCAGGGGCATGAGGTAGCCGAATTGCGACGTGCCCGCCGCCGTGACCAGGTCCTGGGGCCAGATGAACCGCCGCCCGGCCGGACCGCGCGGCGGACCGCTGTGGACCAGGTAGGAGATCGCGGCCCGCTGCTCGTCCGTCGCCTGGCGCGCCACGTACCATTTCAGGGCCTGGGCCCCATGCGATCCCTCGACCAGGTAGACCGCCCCCTGGCCCCCCTCACCCAGCTTCTTCTTGACGACCAGTTGCGTCCGCGACATCTCCGCGAGGACCGACTGACCGATTGCCAGCGCCATGGACGGGATCCTCTTCCGGAATTGAAGGTGGCCCTTGATCGTTCCGCGCCACGTCGGTCGCCACCGCGGCGCACGGCTTGGCGGAGGGTGGCCTCAGCATCACGACCGCGAGCGTGATGTCGTCGCCACTGGCCTGCTCCGAGTAGTGATCGAGCCAGCCGGGCAGGGCCGAGGCCACCGAGGCCGGGCCGAACTCGCCGATGCGGTCCCCCAGGCTGCGGGCGAAGGCGTGCCATTGATCGTCGTCGGCAAAGGCGTTGATCAGCCCGTCGGTGGCCAGGAGCAGCAGACGGCCGGCCCGCTCCACCGCGGTCGTGCGCCACAGCAGGGGCGCTTCCGCCGAGGCGAGCGAGTCGGTCTCGCCGCCGACTTCGAGGGGATTGCTGGAGAACGGGCACTCGACCTCACCCCCGTCTCCGACGAGCAGCACCCCGCCATCCCCGATCTGCCCGATCAGGAGCACGTCGCCGGCCACGAGAGCGGCGATCAGCGTCGTGCCATGTCGGATCCAGAGCGAACCCTCGGGATCCGGGCCCGGGGCGCCGCCGACGGCATCCGCTCGCTGACGATGGTCCTCGACGACGGCCGCCCTCCAGCGACGGCTCAACCGCCGCGCGAAGTCGGCCGTGAAGCTCGCCTGAAGCTGGGCCCATCTCTCCTCGGGTGCAAAGCCATCGTGCAGCGACACCAGCTCGTCGACGGCGGCGCGAACGGCCAGGCTCGAGCCGAGATGGCTGAGGTCGTGGCGGTCGTCGCCATGGCCGTCGGCGACGGCGACGGCGACGGCGAGGCCGGGCGCACCCGCTCCCGACCCGGTCCAGAGGGCATACGCATCCTGGCACGGTTTGCCGGCCCGGCGATGAGAGGCGCCCCTGCGGCTACACGCGAACGCCCAGCCCAGAGTCGCATCCCCCAAGACCGGGACGTCCACGGGTTGACTCATCGGCCCCCTCAGAATACGTCCAGCGCGTTGGGGTCCGCCGCCGGCACCGGGTCGGGGGCCGCAATCGCGACGTTGGGATCGCTCGGACCGGCCCCGCCCATCTTGCTCTTGCCCACCGAGGCCCCCACCGTCGCGGCCACGCTGGCCCAGACGATGTAGTGGATCAGCTTCCCGGGCGTGTCTGCCTTGAGCACGCCGATCTCGTCGTGACTGACGAACTTGAGCAGCTCGCCTTCATCGTAATCCGACTCGTCCCCGATCCCGATGGCCAGCCGCACGGCGCCGGCCCCAGGGGAGCTTCAGCAGGTCGGCAATCGCGGCGTCGTATTCCCCCGCGGGATCGGTGCATACGCCGTCGGAGATTAGGATGCAGACCGGGGGGCAACCCTGGCGGGGCATCTTTTCCAGGGTCAACTCCCCCGCCAGCAGACGGATGGCCTGAGAGGTGCTCGTCCCGCCGGCGGTGCTCAGCTCCGGCCACGCAAACCGCTCCAGGGGCACCGGCTGCGGGCCGACGTGCCAGCTTGCGGTGTCCGAGAACTTGATCGCCCTCATCATCACCGCGACCTCCGGGTGCGAGGCCGGCGCTTCGCGCACCTCCGGCAACGCCTCGCGGATGGCCTGGTTGAGCGTGGCGATCTTCCGGCCGGTCATTGATCCGGAGTAATCCGCGATCCAGAAGAACTGGAGGGTCCGCTGGGCAATGGCCCCCTCGGGGACCGGGACGGCGGCCGACATGGTGGATGCTCCATCGGGTTCGACACGACCTCATGGTGTCATTATCGTCGCGGTTGGGCCGGATTTGCATCATGCAGGTCTTCCATCTCGATCCGGGAGTTCGGCACCGACGCCGATCCGTTCGGCATTGATTTGGAAGAATCCATCGAGGTGGGGCCTTCGCTGGTGCTGAACGCCCCTTCGGCCTGGCGCGACAATATACCAGAACGGCTTGAGAAAGGGGAACGGGGCGATTGTTCGCTCCGGGAAACAGGCGGGAGCAGGAACCTTTCGGCCCCGCCCCGTCATTGGCCGCGGCAACTACTCGGCGGTGATCATTTTTTCGATCCTTCGCGGGTATGTGGCCATCACACCCGAATGCGAAGGACCGTTCCCGGCACGATGGCCACTCCATCCGCTGAGGATGAGGTGCCGAGCCCCCGATTGCCCCACCGTTGAGGTGGGGTCTCCGCGGTAGGGGTAATTATAATTCTACAACCATTGTCACAACTTTCAACTCGGCTTTGTTACCGAAAGTTCGAGGAATTCGGTTCGATTCATGAGAAGTACACGGGTATCCGATAGGCCGACAATGCGGCAGACCATTCATCCATTTACGAAACATCCCTCCTGGACAGATTTCGTCCCCTCTGCTAGCTTGCCGGGCCAATCGCCGCCGACCTGAAATGACCGCGAGGACAAGGATGCCCCCGGCCATGCCCGCCATCGCCAACCCTCGACACCGACTCACCCCGGAGACGATCGGCATCGACCCGGAGCGGCTGAGGCCAAATCCTTTCAGCTTATCTCTTTACGGCGATCCCTCCGCCGAGATCGACGACCTGATCCCGAGCGTCCGGGAGCACGGCATCCTGGTCCCTTTAGTGGTGGCCGCCCCCGGGCCGGAGCCGGAGACCTGGGAGGTCGTCTCCGGGCACCGCCGGCTCGCTTGCGCGGGTACTGGGGATGGCCGAAGTCCCCTGTCAGGTCCGTCGCTTGCCGCGCGGCACCACCCGGCAAACCGCGGTCCTCGAATACAACCGTCAGCGCCGCAAGACGTTCAGCCAGCTCATGCGCGAAGCCGATGCGCTGGAGGAGCTCTGGGGTTCCCAGGCCAGCACCCGGCGGATGGCCAATCTCCGAGCGGGTCGTGCCGATCCAATGCATTCGCCCGATACTGTCGATCGTCGGAATTTCGACGATCGGACGGGAAATGAGGATGCTGGTCCGAATGTCGTGGAAGACGACCCATCCCGCCGGGGCGGGGGCCGGACCGACGCGGCGATCGCCCGGCACCTCGGTATGGGGGGCAAGGATCTGTACCGCCAGGCTCGAGCGATCTGGCGACAGGCCCGGTCGGGGGACGCTCGGGCGCAAAGCGGCGTGGTCCAGCTCGACGCCGAGACCAAGACCATCCATGCGGCGTACAAGGATCTCCGCCGCCGCGACCGGTTCGGGTCCGACTTCCGCCCGACGCCTTACGACGTCTGGTCGTTCCGGCACGATCGCGCCTTCGGCATCCCCCACCCCGGCTCCATCCCGCCGGCCCTGGTGGCGCATGCACTCTACTACTACACCGCCCCCGATGCCCTCGTCGTCAACCCGATGGCCGGCGGCGGGACCACGCTCGACGTCTGCCAGTCGATGGGACGTCGATGTCTGGCCTACGACCTCCATCCCGCCCGCCCGGAGATCCGCCCCCACGACATCCGGCCGGGATTCCCGCCCGAGGCCAGGGGCTGCGACTTGATCTTCTGCGACCCTCCTTATCACACCATGCTGGCGCGCCAGTACGCCCGCGACGGCGTTGCCTCCGAGCCGCTCTCGGGCTGGATCGCCTTCCTCCACGACCTGGCCCGCCACGCCTTCGAGACCCTCCGTCCCGGCGGCTGCCTGGCGCTGTTGCTCGCCGCCCAGACCGAGAAGGACCTCCCCGCCGGATTCGGCTACCTCGACCACGCCCTGTTCGGCTACGCCGCCGCGCGGCGGGCGGGCTTCCTGCCCGAGCGTCGGATCAGTTGCCCGATGGACGGCGCCTATCTGCCCCAGAACGTCCGCCGAGCCCGCGCCGAGGGCCGCCTCCTCGGCCAGGTCCGCGACCTGCTCGTGATGCGCAAGCCGTCCCGAATCCAGGATGACGGACACGGGATGCCCCAAGCGGCGTCATTATTTGATCTGTTTTGATCCGCAGGACATCGGTTACTCGACGAATCAGCAATCATCGGCACTGCCATTTTGGCATCTGCCATTTTGGCGATGGCGTTGTAGGGCGGGTACGGCCCACCCTCCTAAACCTTCCCGCTGGCGCACCCCGGAGACGATCAGGAGAAACACGCCAGCTCGTAGACTTTGCTGCGTACGAAGGGATTGGAGAGGGTGGGGTTGCGACGGACGAGCGGCTCGGGGAGCAGGTCGATGGCCTGCTGGACGAGCCGGTCGAGTTGTTCGGGGCTGAGCTGCTCGATCATGTAGGCGACGGCGGCTTCTTCGGCGGCCTGTTCGTCAACCTCACGGGCCTGTTGCTGGCGCGCGGCGATCTGTCGGAGCTGGGCTTCCAGCTCGCGGCGGCGGTTCTCCAGCCGGCTGGCCACCTGGGGCAAGAGGTCGTAGCCGTCCTCGATCCCGGCCCGGATATAGCCGGGTCCGTTCTGGAGCTTCCCCTGACTCTTGAGATAGAAGGCGTTGAGCAGCACCTTGGCGACGGCTTCCGGATCCTTCTGCGCGAGGAGCCGCTGCGCCAGCTGGCCCGGGATTCCCTGGTTGGTCAGCAGTTCTTGCAGATCCACAGCAACAAGGAGCCGGCCCTCGGCGGTGAGGCGAAACGGCGTCCCCGGGATGGGGATCGATGTTGTCTGGCCCTCTTTCGAAGCTGGTTCTCGTTCGGGCCCGCTCGCCGGGCCTGGCGGGCCGAAGGGCTGGGCCGCGACTGGTCCAGGATCTGGACCACGCCGGGGGTGCACCTCTAAAGATTCCGGGACAGTTTGGGGGTGCACCTCTAAGATTCTGGGACCGGTACTTCTCGGCTTTTCGGCCCCCTGCCCGGCGGCCGTCGATTTGGATTTGGCCGGCCGCTCCGGTGCCTGGCGGATGATCCGGTAGGCCGTGGACCGCCCCTTGGACTTGCTGGTCGCCAGCAGTCCCATCCGGGTCAATTGTTCGATGGCGGCCAGTACGGTCTGCCGGCTCAACCCGGCCTGGCGGGCGATCGTGCGGATGCTGGGATACGCCCAGTCGGTGCCGAAGTCGGAATACAGCCCGATCACCAGGTAGACCTTGATCGCCGAGCCCCCCAGCGTCTTGAACGCCTCGGAGCGGAGCAGATCGTGCTCGACCCTGAAGAAATAGGAGTTCATGAGCGGGGTGGCCGGTGGCTAGTGACGGGTGGTCTCCTGGGACGGCCGCTCAGTCGTCGGCGACCACCGACCAGGGGCCGTCCATGGCCCGCGGATCGGAGACGTAATAGGTCTTCACCTTCCCGCGCTGGCGGGTGGTCGACACGACGAGGCCGAGGTCTTCGAGCCGCGCCAGGCACTCGATGACCGTCGGGCAGGACAACCGCGTCCGGCTCATGAGCCGGCTGAGGCTGATCGTGACGCTCCGATCAGGTAGCCCGCCGCAGGCTTCGATGATGGCCAGATAGACCTTGATGGCCTCGCCGCGAATCCGCGCCAGGTATCCCCGGTCGAACAGGACGGTCTTCACCCAATCATCCTGCGTGGTTTGAGGCATGGCTGCCGTCATGGGAATGTTGCCTCCTCGTGGAAGGGTCGGGCGCGTGGTCTTTCGGCTCGAGGGCGGGGCAGCGAGGTCGAGGTGGGTCGCCGAGAGAGGGCGCGTCGGCGCCGGGCAAACGGGCTGATTCGTGGTCCTGGCCGAGTCCGGGCCTCCCTGCCGGGCATCTTCGACGATGGGACCCGCCGGGAGATTTCATCGGCCTTCGCGGGCGGTCAACTCCAGGTAAAGAGTCGTTGATGGAACAAAGGACCGGGAAAGAAGTTGCAGCATGGGGCCGGAGGCGACCTTCCGCGATTCCAAAAAAATCCGGGCTGGGGAGTTGACTCGGGCGATTCGTGAGGTACCATTGCTTTTGCCTCGTGAACAAAACCGATGGCTGAATGACGGCCGGGGTGAGTTGCTCAAAGGCATCTTGCACCGGCCGATGGCGTCGAGTGATGTGATCGAGGCAACCCGTCCGACCCCTGGCTCGCGAACCCGGCTTGGCCCGGGCGTGTCGAAGGGGAGGGGGGACCCCATTCTTTGACAATTCGGTCGATAGCATTCGTCAGCCAAACACAACGAGACGAAGGTAAGATTCGTCGCGTCAAGAACCCTTGAGGGAAGCCGGCGTGCGAGCGGTCGTGAGGACATGCGGTCCGGTGGGTCCACCGGAAACCGAATGTCGGGATGGCTCGCAAGGACCGGCACACGTCCTTGGCGGAGTGGTCAGGCGGATGGCAGCGAACCGGGTCGCCCGCGAGGGTGGCCCGATGAGTCTCCCTCCGTCCGATCGCCATCGTCAGGGGACGGTGCGACCAGTTTTTTTCCTCGACCCTTTCGGGTGGGGACCGGGAGCCGGAGGACCGGCCGTGCAAGCGGCTCGTCGCCGGGGACCGACTCATTTTTGAAGGGTTTGATCCTGGCTCAGAATGAACGTTGGCGGCGTGGATTAGGCATGCAAGTCGAACGGGCCCGGTCTTCGGATCGGGTCAGTGGCGGAAGGGTGAGTAAGGCGACGGTAACCAACCCCATGGTCGGGTATAGCCGCGGGAAACTGCGGGTAATCCCCAGCGACGTCCGAGCCGGGCATCCGGCACGGACCAAAGTCCTGGCGCCGTGGGACGGGCCGTCGTGGTATTAGGTCGTTGGCGGGGTAATGGCCCACCAAGCCTCTGATGCCTACCGGGCGTGCGAGCGCGACCCGGCACACTGGGACTGAGACACTGCCCAGACTCCTACGGGAGGCTGCAGTCGAGAATCTTCGGCAATGGGCGCAAGCCTGACCGAGCGACGCCGCGTGGAGGATGAAGGCCTTCGGGTTGTAAACTCCTGTCGAGGGGGAGGAAGGTCGCGCAAGCGGCTTGACCGATCCCTGGAGGAAGCACGGGCTAAGTTCGTGCCAGCAGCCGCGGTAAGACGAACCGTGCGAACGTTATTCGGAATCACTGGGCTTAAAGCGCGTGTAGGCGGATGGGGACGTCGGTCGCTGAAATCCCCCGGCTCAACCGGGGAACGGGCACCGAAACGCCCCGTCTCGAGGGACGTAGGGGGACCTGGAACTTCCGGTGGAGCGGTGAAATGCGTTGAGATCGGAAGGAACGCCCGTGGCGAAAGCGAGGTCCTGGACGTCTACTGACGCTGAGACGCGAAAGCTAGGGGAGCGAACGGGATTAGATACCCCGGTAGTCCTAGCTGTAAACGATGGGCACTGGGTAGGGGGCTCGCCGATGGGCTCCCTGCCGCAGGGAAACCGTGAAGTGCCCCGCCTGGGGAGTATGGTCGCAAGGCTGAAACTCAAAGGAATTGACGGGGGCTCACACAAGCGGTGGAGCATGTGGCTCAATTCGAGGCTACGCGAAGAACCTTATCCTGGGCTTGACATGCACGGATTAGCCGGCGGAAACGTCGGTGACGCCGCAAGGTGGAACGTGCACAGGTGCTGCATGGCTGTCGTCAGCTCGTGCCGTGAGGTGTTGGGTTAAGTCCCGTAACGAGCGAAACCCCTGTGATCAGTTGCCAGCGCGTCAAGGCGGGGACTCTGATCAGACCGCCGGCGTCAAGCCGGAGGAAGGCGGGGACGACGTCAAGTCATCATGGCCCTTATGCCCAGGGCTGCACACGTGCTACAATGGGGCGGACAGAGCGTCGCCAGGCCGCAAGGCCGCGCCAATCGCAAAAACCGCCCCCCAGTTCGGATTGCGGGCTGCAACCCGCCCGCATGAAGCCGGAATCGCTAGTAATCGCCGATCAGCACTGCGGCGGTGAATGTGTTCCTGAGCCTTGTACACACCGCCCGTCAAGCCACCAAAGCGGGGGGCATCCGAAGTCGTCGGAGCCGAAAGGCAGGCGCCGAAGATGAAACCCGTGATGGGGACTAAGTCGTAACAAGGTAACCGTAGGGGAACCTGCGGTTGGATCACCTCCTTTCTAAGGATTTCCTTGGAAAACCCCGGCCTGAGGTGCCCAAAGCACCGAGAAGGCCACGTCGGCTCCATCCCTATTCCCCGCGATCGATCCCGTACGCCGGCTCCCCCCGAGGGTTCTGAACGAAGCGAATACTTGACCTCGTCCTGTTGTTAGAGTGTATTAGCTCTTAATTAATCACCCAGTCACTCTTCTTGAGGATCTATATGAATTCGGATGGAGAAGATTCGGAAAGTGGCTCCCCACTTTCCTTTGAATGGGATTTCGATAAGGCTCAAGCAAACCTAAAGAAACATAAAGTCAGTTTCGAGGAGGCGGCCACTGTCTTCGAAGATCCACTGGCCGAAATCTACTCTGACGATGTTCATTCCCTGGATGAGACTAGGGAATTGATTCTGGGGCATTCCAATCAAAATCGACTTGTGTTTGTCTCGTACACTGAGCGTGGGCGAGATCGTGTCCGAATCATTAGTGCCAGACTACCTACCAAGCGTGAACGACGCTTTTATGAAGAAAGCCAAAACGACTAGCACCTCTGCCGATGAGATGCTGCCGGAGTACGACCTGCGAACCATGAAATCGCGTCCCAATCGCTTTGCGGGACGGGCGCGGGGACCTCGGCTCATGGTCACACTTGATCCCGATGTCTCTGAAGTCTTTACTTCGGCCGAGGCCGTAAACTCTGTCTTGCGAGCCCTGATCGGCTCGATGCCGAAGATCGAAAAGAAAGTTATGCTTTGAGCATACTTTCTGACGAGTGCTATTGACCGACTTTTCTGGCCGCGGGGCGGGGCCGTGATTGCGCACGGCCTCGCCCCCTGGCCAGACCAGGGAACGATCGCCCGGAAACGCCGCTTCACCGCGGGGAATCCGCCGATCGGAGCTCTTTCACAATTCGGTGGTTGGTCACACACGAATCATTCACCTGCGTGTGGCGCGAGGGCCGCGAGGCCCGGGCATCACGCGAGAGGTGAGTGGCACTCTCCACACTACAGTACAGCAAGGTACATCCGGCATCGCCCGACGCGACGTCGCGCGGCGCCGGCAGAATGAACCCTTACGGATCACAATCATGGCGGAGGGACCCCTCCGGCCGCGTCGCGAGACGCCGCCGGGAGCACGGACCTCCGGCAACCCGTCGTCGGGCCTCGCGATCTCTCGCGGCGGCCCGATCGGCGTGGTCAAGCTCCTAAGGGCGCGGGGGGGATGCCTAGGCGTCATCAGATTCGGGCGTGGAAGGCTGCGATAAGTCCGGGGGAGCTGCCCAACGAGCGTCGATCCCGGGATGCCCGAGCAACCCAGGGAACTGAAACATCTCAGTACCTGGAGGAGAAGAAATCAACCGAGACTCCCTCAGTAGCGGCGAGCGAACGGGGACCAGCCCAAACCGGACGGGACACCGTCCGGGGTCGCGGGGCCGGAGTCGTGGAATGGATCGAGCCGAGCCGAAGTCCTTTGGAAAATGGCACCAGAGCGGGTGATAGTCCCGTAGGTGTAGACTCGGTCCTCCTATCCGGTACCCAAGTAGGGTCGGGCACGTGAAACCCGGCCTGAATCGGCGGGGACCATCCCGCAAGGCTAAGTACGCGATGACGACCGATAGCGAACCCAGTAGGGCGACCGAACGGTGGGAAGAACCCCGATCAGGGGAGGACACTGAACCTGAAACCCCGTGCCTACAAGCGGTGGGAGGGCGTTGAGCGCAAGCTCAGCCTGACCGCGTGCCTTTTGCATAATGATCCGGCGAGTTATCGTGTCCGGCATGGTTAACCCCTTCAGGGGGGGAGCCGCAGGGAAACCGAGTCTGAATAGGGCGAAACAGTCGGGCGCGATAGACGCGAAACCAGGTGAACTACCCATGGGCAGGTTGAAGCGGCCTTAACCGGCCGTGGAGGACCGAACCCACCAGTGTTGAAAAACTGGGGGAGGACCCGTGGGGAGGAGTCAAAGTCTTATCAAACCTGGAGATAGCTCGTTCTCTCCGAAATGGCTTTAGGGCCAGCCTCGGGACATAGGACAGGGGGGTAGAGCGACGGAATCCGCCCGGGGGCCTTCCCGGCTACCCGTCGGAACCCAACTCCGAATACCCTGTCCCGGACCCCGGGAGTCAGAGCGTGGGGGATAAGCTTCACGCTCGAGAGGGAAACAACCCAGACCGCCGACCAAGGCCCCCAATGCGACGCTCAGTGGCAAAGGAAGTGGGATCGCCGTGACAGCCGGGATGTTGGCTTAGAAGCAGCCATCATTTCAAAAGTGCGTAACAGCTTACCGGTCGAGCCATCCCGCGCCGAAAATGACGGGGACTAAGCGTCGAGCCGCAGTCGCGGAACCGAAAGGTTGGTAGGAGAGCGTCGTCGGCCGCAGCGAAGGTGGACCGCAAGGACCACTGGAGCGCCGACGAGTGCGCATGCCGGAACGAGTAACGACAAGACGGGTGGGAAGCCCGTCCGCCGAAAGCACAAGGTTTCCTGGGGAAGGTCAATCCGCCCAGGGTTAGTCGGGACCTAAGGCGAGGCCCAAGGGCGTAGCCGATGGACAGGCGGTTAATATTCCGCCACCCCGCAGCGAGGTTGAACCGTCCGGGGACGCCGGACCGATTCGGGTCGGGGTGCTAGATGCCCCCGTGCCGCAAGGCCGACAGCTTGATCTGGAAGCCCGATGAGGTCGCGGCCGCGAAAAGCCGGATGGGGACGAACTGCGCGGCCCGTACCGCAATCCGACACAGGTGTGCTAGGCGAGCATCCGAAGGCGTTCGGGAGAACCCTCGTGAAGGAACTCGGCAAAATGACCCCGTACCCTCGGTACAAGGGGTGCTCCCTCGCAAGGGGGAGCCGCAGAGAATCGGCTCTAGCGACTGTTTATCAAAAACACAGGACTCTGCCAACTCGCAAGAGGACGTATAGAGTCTGACGCCTGCTCGGTGTCGGTAGGTTAAGGAAGGCGATGACCGCAAGGGTAGTTGCCGACCGAAGCCCCGATAAACGGCGGCCGTAACTATGACGGTCCTAAGGTAGCGAAGTTCCTTGTCGGGTAAGTTCCGACCTGCATGAATGGCGTAACGACTGGAGCACTGTCTCCACGAGGGACCCGGTGAAACTGTAGCCGTGGTGAAGATGCCACGTACCCGCGGTTAGACGGAAAGACCCCGTGAACCTTTACTGCAGGTTGGCACTGGTCCAGTGTTGTTTCTGTGTAGCATAGGTGGGAGGCTTCGAAGCCGGGGCGCCAGCCCCGGTCGAGCCGCAATGTGAAATACCACCCTGAAATTGCGCTGGCCCTCACCGATCCGTGGCCCGGATCGGGACCGTGCTCATCGGGCAGTTTGACTGGGGCGGTCTCCTCCCAAAGCGTAACGGAGGAGCGCCATGGTACCCTCGGCCCGGTCGGCAATCGGGCAACAGGAGCGCAAACGTAGAAGGGTGCCTGACTGCGAGACCCATCAGTCGAGCAGAGACGAAAGTCGGCGTTAGTGATCCGGCGGTGCTGGATGGAAAGGCCGTCGCTCAACAGATAAAAGGTACTCCGGGGATAACAGGCTGATCTCCCCCGAGCGTCCCTAGCGGCGGGGAGGTTTGGCACCTCGATGTCGGCTCATCGCATCCTGGGGCTGGAGAAGGTCCCAAGGGTTTGGCTGTTCGCCAATGAAAGCGGTACGCGAGCTGGGTTCAGACCGTCGTGAGACAGGTCGGTCCCTATCTGCCGTGGGCGTAGGAAACTTGAGGAGAGTCTCCCCTAGTACGAGAGGATTGGGGAGGACCGACCTCTGGTGTGCCGGCTGTCCCGCTCGGGGCATCGCCGGGTAGCCAGGTCGGGACAGGATAAGCGCTGAAGGCATCTAAGCGCGAAGCCCCCTCCGAGATGAGGTTTCCGGCAGCAATCGCTGCGAAGGCTCCTGGAAGACGACCAGGTCGATAGGCCGGGCGTGCACGGCGGGCGACCGCCTCAGCCGACCGGTCCTAACAGCCGAGCAGCTTGACCACCCCGATCCGTCCGCCCCGAACCCGGGGCCCGACCGATCGGACTGTGATCGGATCAGATCAGGGTTAGTGGCGAGAGTGCACCCCCCTCGCGTGTGACCGACCCACCGAGAACGCGCCCGGCCCGGCCTGACCGCCGGCCGGGCGACTTTCCGGCGACCATACTGGCGGGGTCACACCCGTTCCCATTCCGAACACGGCCGTTAAGCCCGCCAGGCCCATGATAGTGCCCCTGGCGCGAAAGTCGGTCATCGCCGGAATCATCCACCGAGAACACGAGCCGCCCGCGAGCCCACCAAGCTCTCGGGCGGCTTTCTTACTTCATCAGTTCGGGGATAGAGGTGGTCGATCATGCGACGGGAGGTCGGGAATACGGCTTTCCCCATCTGGCTGTTGGGAGACTCCAACCCCGAAGAATGGGAACAACATCTGCCCTTTCCGCCCTTACCGAGATATCCTGGGTATGCTAGGATACTGGCCAGATCCTCGGGGGGGTGATGCCGAGCGAACCTTATGACATCCAGTACGCTGACGAGGCGGTCGAAGACCTGCGTGCGATGCGGGCGTTCGATCAACGTGCTGTTTTGGAAGGGGTTGAGATTCATCTGCTCCACCAGCCCAAGTTTATCAGCAAGAGCCGAATCAAACTCATGAACCAGCCTTTCTGGAGCCAATTTCGGCTCCGGGTCGGCGATTTTCGCATTTACTATGACGTGGATGATGATGCCCGCGTCGTGAGCGTGCTTCGGATCCTCATGAAGACCACCGATCAGACGCCGGAGGCACCGCCGTGAAGACGGTCATCTGGACAGACAACGCCTCGTGGGACGAAGTGCTGCATCAGGCGGGCGAAGAGGACGTGGTCGTCCTCCGCGATGGGCATCCGGTGGTCCTCATGACGCCGTTCGATGATGACGACCTGGCCTGGTACGCACGGGAACATGACCCCGCGTTCCTGGCCTCGCTGGCGCGAGCACGCGGCCAGGTCGAACGGGGAGAGGTCATGAGCCATGGTGATCTCAAGAAGGAATTGGGCCTCGAGTGATCCGGAACGCTCGGCGAGGTTCGCCAGACCGTCGCCCTTTCCCGGCATCGACCCGTACCTGGAGAGCCCGGAGATCTTCTCGGACTTCCACGATAGCTTCATCATCTACCTCCGCGAAGCCATCCAGGCGAGCCTCCCCGCCCCATACTTTGCGACGATCGGTCGCCGCATCTGGATCGAGTCCGGGCAAGATGAATCGCGCGAGCCCTTCATCGAGATCTACACCCGCGGCGAGGAAGGCAAGCGGCTGGTCGCCTCGATCGAGGTCCTCAGCCTGGCGAACAAGACGCCCGGCGAGCATGGTCGCGACCTTTACCGCCGGAAGCAGCAGGAGTTGCTCGGCAGCCGGGTCCACTCTTAGTCGAGATCGATTTCCTCCGCAGCGGCGAGCACGCCACGGCGGTCCCGCTGGAGGCGGCCCGCGAGACTTGCGGACCGTTCGATTATCACGTCTCGGTGCGCCCGTTCGATGTCCCCGAGACGTTCCATGTCTACCCAATGCGCCTCGAGGAACGCCTGCCCCCGATCGACGTCCCCCTCCTGCCCGGCGACCCGCCGGTGACGCTCGACCTCCAGGCCGTCTTCGACCGCTGCTACGACGCCGGCCCCTACGCCCGCGAAGTCCGCTACGGAGTCGACGCCCTCATCCCCCCACTCGAGCCCGATCGCGCCGCCTGGGCCCAACAGACGGTTCAAGCCACCATCGGCTGAACCTCGTCCCGCGTGCGTGCATGTAAACCGTCTCTCACCGACCCCTACGCCCCTTTCATCATTTTCGCGGTCCCCCTACTAACAGGATGCTGCGACTTTGCAATTCCTTGAACGCACCTATGCCGGAATCCAGGCGCTTTCTTGTCGCAAGTCCTGATCTAGACAAGGTTTAAGAAATCCGAAAAATATTTTCCCTTCGAAGATTTCTCTTGTGTCATCCTGGGGGGAAAGGAGGGGTTGTAGCGATTGCGAGGGCCCAAGGCCCGATCGAGGCCGGACGGTCGGTGCGCCGTCGGGGCTTTCTCGAGGGGGTTTTCCCGGCGGTCTTTTCCCGGATCGGCGCTCAGCGCTTGTCCTCGCCGAGCAGGTGCTGGCTGGACTGGAGGATGCGGTGCTGCCGGGACTTGGAGGCCTTGGCGGCCGTGGTGGCCTGCGACTGGGCCTTGAGGTCGTCGAGGTTGGCCCGGCAGAAGGGGCACTCCACCACGTCGAGGTGGAACTGGAAATAGGCGGCCAACTCGGGATCGAGGGCGTCGAGCAGCATGCTGCCGAGCTGCTGGCGGCTGGGGCAGGTCAGCCGGGCGCGGTGCCAGATGGCGCCCAGGGTGTGGAGCTGCGAGTCGGCGCGGTTCTGGCGGACCTCCTCGAGCCGGGCGCGGAGCTCGGCCGAGTCGCGCAGCGCCTTCTCGACCCGCGCCGAGTCCTCGGGGCTCAGGGCATCGGCCAGGTAGCTGCGGAGCATGGCGTCGTCGATCGGGGCTGGTGTGCGATCGCCATGGCCGCGGTCGCGGTCGCGCTCGCCCGGGCCATGATGACCGCGCGGGGCGGCCCCGGCCGCCGGCATCGGCGTCCGGCCCGGCTCGGGTTTCTTGCCCGCGGCATCGTCGCTCATGGTGGATCAGTCTCCGCCCAGCTCGTCGAGGGACATCCCGGCGCGGCGGGCCATCTCCTTGAGCCGTGAGATCGTCTGGAACTTGTAGCTGGCCACGGCCTGCTCGGTGAGCTCGAGGTACTTGGCGACGTCCTTGTTGGCCCAGCCCTTGACGATCAGGAGCTCCATGCAGCGGAGCCGGTCGTAGTCGCCCCGCGCCAGCCATTCGCGGACGAGCTGGCCCAGGGAGTCGGTCAGCATCCGCTCCTCGGCCCTGCGCCGCTCGCCGCTCCGCGCGATGCTCGAGGCCGCCCGCCCGCCGCCGGGCACCTCCTCCAGCGGCCGGCCGTGGTCGTCCGAGCCGAACTGGTCGATCGGCCGCCGGCCCTGCTTACGCAGGTGGTCGGTCAGCTTGTGCGCCGCGATCGAGAACAGATAGGCCTCGATGTCCCGCTTCTCGTCGTAATGCGGCAGGCTGGTCAGGAAGCCGATGAACGTCTCCTGCACCACGTCCTCGCTGGCCGCCCGGTCGCGCAGCCGGCTGTCGACGAAGGCCAGCAGCCGCCCCTCGAACCGCTCGATGAGCTGGCGCCACGCGTCGGCGTCGCCCGCGCGCACATGCCGGACCAGCAGGGCATCGGTCTCTGTCGCCGCCATCGGTTCGATCGGCCCCGGGGACGGAAAAGGTCAGGGACGGGATCGTCATCCGTCCTCGTTAGACAATTGTAAACGCGCCCCGGGGCCTTTGCCTATCCTCAAGAGTCGCGGCGCGATGTCTGTCAGGCCGGCTGCGTCGTGGTCCCTCTCCTCGCCGGCTCCGGACCGAACTCGCCGTGGATCACCGACTTGGACTCGGGCCAGTAGGCCAGGCGGAACGCCCTGAACAGCCAGACGCTGATCGGTGCCAACGCCAGGAGCATGACCACCCAGATGAGCTTGTCATTCCGGCCCGGGAGATCCTCGTCGCGCAGACTCATCAGGATGACGAACTCATTGCACCAGGTCCGGATAAACCAGGCCATGATCAGGAGGGCCAGCATCGTGGCGGCGAAGCCCTTCTCGAAGCTGGGGGGGGCCGTGATCGCGAACAGCACGAGGCCGGCCACCATCACGGCGGCCATCATGTGCCAGAAGTTGAATCTCCAGGCCTGGGGGCCGCCGGCCATGCGGCGGACCCATTCCGGGGAACCGATCCGGGAGAGATGGAACAGCAGGGCGAAACCCGCGATCACCGCGGCCGGCAGGAAGACCAAGAGCCCGAGTATCTCCATGATCGGCACCTCCCGTTATCGTTCGGTCACGCCACCATCCTGTACACGATCACCCCGGCCGCGCCGACGCCGGCGGCGGCCAGCAGCCGCAGCCGGTTGGTGTAGTAGCCCTTGGTCGCCTCGTCGGCGCGGATATAACCCGAGATCGCCGCCAGGCAGATCAGGACGAACCCCAACGAGCCGCCGAGCGTCAACAGGCGGTGCCGGACCAGGTCGCGGTTGTAGGTGTCGACCAGCTCGGCGCGGCGCCGGGCGAGAAGTCGGCCGTCAGCACCGCGGTGTACAGCGGGCCGTCTTCCTGCTCCAATTGATTGATATACGGGTCTTGACTGATATGCGGGTCGGTCCGGGTCTCGATCACCATGGCCTGGAGCAGCGCGGCCGGCGGCGTCCAGGACGCGGGCACGTCCGGTTCGAGCCACTTCGCGACCTTGGCCTGGAGGGCCTTGAGCGCGTCGGTCCGGGCCCGGTCCTCGGTGGCAGAGACCTGGCCGGGGACCTCGCGGACGTCGTCCGCCGCCGGGGCGGCCGTCGCCGCGGGTACGGCCTGGGCGACCGGGGCGACGGGAGCAACCGGCGCGGGAGGCGCGGCGAGAGACGCGGGCCGCGCCGGGACCGGCGGCCGGGCCTCGGCCTCGGTGACCCGGGTCCCCGGGACGATCGGCACCGGGAGCCCGTCCGCTTCCTCGAGCGCCGGGGCGGCGGCCGGGGCGCCGGCGGGAGAGGATGCCGCCGGCCCTGGTGTTCCGCGACCACCTCGCGATACGCCTGGCGGATCTCGTCGCGCGCCTCGCGGTAGGCCCGGGTCAGCTCGTCGCGCACCTCGTGCCACGTCTGGTGGACGTCGTGCTGCGCCTCTTCCATCGCCCGCCGCGCCTCGGCCACGGCCTGCTTCGCCTGGCGCTTCGCCTCGGCCGCCAGCTCGCGATGCCGACGGGCCGCGTCCTCATGCGGACCGGGCCGGTTGCGCCAGTGCGCCGGCGGCGGGACCGGCCGCGCGGCGCGGTGGTGGTGCATCGCCCTCAAGGCTCCGAACACCAGGATCGCCACGAACAGGTAGAGGAAGAGACGTCTCATCGCTTGGAGTCCTGAGGGCTCGGGGAGCGCTCGCCTTCGGCTCGCTGCGGGGTGCAGGGAGCGCTCGCCTTCGGCTCGCTGCGGGGTGCGGGGAAGAAGCTCACCTATCTTTTCCCGAACCCCGCGTCTCGCGCCCCGCAGCGAGGCGGAGCCGAGCGCTCCCCGGCCCGATCAATCGGGTCACGCTACGCGTTGCTGCGGCTTCTGCTTCTTGGTGGCCTTGACGTACTTGGCGTAGGTCGCGGCCGCCTCGTTCCACGGGCTGACGATCTGGACGGCGGCGGCGATCATGGCGGCGATGGCGATGTCGTCCTGCCGCTGGTAGGGCCAGAGCGGGATGAGCGCCGCCGCCAGCAGGCCGGTCCAGAGCACCGTCCGGAGGCGGAACCGCGACGAACGGTCGCGAGTCGTCCGGGGCGACCAGCCGGCCATGATCGCGTACAAAGCCGCGAAGTACAGCGGCATCAGGCCCAGGGGTTTATCGAAGAAGTCTCCCTGCAAGGGCAGGTCGAGCTTGAGGATTCGCGCCAGGTATAGCCCGGCGAAGCCGGTGACCCAGCCGGCGCCGGCGGCGATCAGCCGGCGGCTGGCCCAGTCGATCCGGCGCGTCTCCAGGACCTTGCCAGGGATGATCGCCGTCCAGGTCCCCAGCAGGGCCATGAGGTAGACGTACGCCGCCTGCTGCGGATGCTGCGCCGGGTCGATCTCCAGCGCCGCGCCCGCGGGGACGGCCAGGAGCGCCACCATCGGGGCGGCCCAGAGCATCGAGGCGGCCAGCTCGGCGAACCGGACCCGCCCGCTGGGCATGGCCGGCGGCTCGGGCGGCACGGGCGGAGGGACCGGGGCCGGGGCCGGCCGGGGCGGCGGCGTGGGCGCCACGGCCCGCCGCACGGGCGGGGCGGGCGCCGGCCGTCGATGTTGGGGCGCGGGGCTGATAAGAGGCCGGGACCACGTTGCCGCCGCCCGGTCGCGGGGCGGCGTCGCGGGCCGGATCGCGCATCGCCCGCCGCTCCGCCCGCACGTCCCGCCGCATCGCCCGCCAGGTGGCGCGGAGCTGCTGCGCCAGCGTCGGCGCCTGGCGGCGGGGCGGCCGGGTCTCGGGGCCGATGTAGAAGACCGGCTCCTCGGCCTCGATCCGCAGGATGTCCTCCTCCGGCCGGCCGGCATTCGCGCCTGCGCCGGCACCGCCGCCGCCCGCCTTGGCCTCGCCGATGATCCGGACGTCCGGCTGCCGCGGCGCGTCCTCCGGCGGCAGCAGGTCGTACACCCGCTTCGGCCGCGCTCGGGGTCCTTGGCCAGCGCCCTGGCCACGATCGTCCGGTACGGCTCGGGCAGCACCGAGACGTCGGGCCGCGCCGTCAGGTGCTTCATCAGCACCTCGTTGACCGTCTCGCCGTCGAACGGCACCCGCCCGGTCAGCATCTCGTAGAGGATGATCCCGATGGCATAGACGTCGATCGGCTTGTTGTACTTGCCCGAGCCGATCTCCGGCGCCATGTAGTGGCAGGTGCCGATGCTCTCGGAGTGCTCGGTCCCCTGGCTGGGCGTGATCAGCTTGGCCAGGCCGTAGTCGCCGATCTTGACGATCCCCTCCTCCATGAAGAGGTTCGCCGGCTTGAGGTCGCGGTGGACGATCCCGTGGTCGTGGAGGTAGGCGACGCCCTCGACCAGGCCCTTGAGCCATCGGCGGACCTCGGCCGGCGGCATCCCGCCGGGGTGCTGCTTGAGCACGCTGGCCAGGCTGGGTCCGGCGACGTACTCCATCACCACGAACCCGTCGCCGGCGTCATTCTCCTTCAGGTCGAAGATCGTCAGCAGGTTGGGGCACTTCAGGTTCATGCACTGCATGACCCCGCGCCGCTCGACGTCGAGGTTGCGCATGATGAGCTTCAGCGCCACCTCCTTGCCGGAGTCCGAGGTGGCATAGTAGACCTCGCCGAAGCCGCCGCGGCCGATGGCCCGCTTGATCGTGTAGCCGTCCAGGGGCCGGGACCCCGAACCGAAGGTGTAGCGCCCGCCGGCCTGGAACGAGGCATTGGCTTGTCGCATGTCAGAAAGTCCCGAGGGCCCCGAAGGCCCCGATCCCGCCTGGTCCTGGGGCTCGTAAACGACCGTCTCGTCCATGGTCGAGTTCACGTCGGGCAGTTCTTCGGCCGTTGCGCTCATCACTCGTGCCTTTCCTGCGTGAACCCGCGAATCCGTCCGTCCCGCCACTCTCATTACTCGCTCGATCCCCTCGTGGATTCGCCGCCGGCTCCCGAGGATTCCAGGATTCCGAGCTTCCTGGAGAGAATCCGGTCGGGGGACGGAGCCCCCTCCTACAAATGGTCTTTCTTCCTGTAGGAGCCGGCTCCGTCCGGCGATCTTCGTCCCGAGGGTTAGCCGTCAGACGGCCTGGGTCCTCAAAGGCTCCAGGCTGAAGGAGAAGCCGTCGCCCAGCACGCTGGAGTGCAGGGTCAGCGGGGCGCGGGCGGCGCAGGTCTTCCCGTCGACATCGAAGGCGCCGGGGGCGCGGCACCAAAGCGTGCCGGCCTGGCGGTAGAGGACGACCGGATGCTCGATCGCCGGGGCCGGGATGTGCGCCTGGGCGGCCCCGGTCCCGCCGACGATGCAGGTCTCGGCCATCAGGAGCACGCCGTCAACGGCCAGCGGCAGGCGATGCCGGCTGACGATCTCCAGCCGCGCCGTGGCGCTGACGGGGCTGGGCTGGCGGAACTCCAGCTCGACGGTCGAGCCCAGCCGGATCACGTCGCCGTCGCGGAGGACGACCTGCTCGGCGACCGGCTTGCCGTTGACGAACGAGGCCTGGTGGGCCTGGAGCAGGTATCCCTCGCCGTTGCGGACGATCGTGGCGTGGTTGCGCGACAGGTCGCCCATCAGGGGGACGTCGGCGTGGCTGTCGGGGCCGGCCCGGCCCAGGACGATGCGGTCGTCCATGCAGATGAGGTAGCCGCCGACGCCGTCGACCCACAGGAGGAAGCGGCCCTTGGGTCCGTCGGCGTCCACGCGGGCCAGCGGGCGGGCGGGCGCCGCGCGGGGCGACGGCCGGCCGGGGGATTCTCTCGTGGGCGGCCGGCAGACCTGGCGGCCGGCAACCGAAGCCGATGGCGCCCGCCGCCTTATGCTGGGCGCGGCGCGGCGCCGCCTCGCCGCCGAGCCAGAAGATGCCGTCGCCGTCGGGGGCGCGGGCCCCGGCGCCGGCGTCGGGCCGGTCGCGATCTTCGGCGGGGGCCGCGTCGGGCTCGCCCGGCTCGCGGCGGGGGTTGATCGGTGCGGCGGGCTGGGCCGGCCCTCGCCCCGCGCGGCCCGGCCACTGCGCCGCGGCCGCCGGGCTGATCGCGGCGATCTGCTGCCAGGCCCGCGACCGGGCCTGCCGCGCCGCGGGATGCTCGGGGACGACCGCCAGGACCGTCTCGGCCGCGGTGAGGATCGCCGGCCACTTCCCCTCGGAGAGGGCCGAGTACAGCGCCTCGACCTTGGGGGAGACCGACTTCTGCCGCGATTCGAGGTCGGACTTGGCGGCGGCGACCGCCTGCTGGGCGGCGACCGCCCCGACGCCGTTGGCCAGCCGCTCGGCCCGGTCGAGCTGCTCCTGCGCCCGGCCGAACTCGCCGCGACGCCCCTCGCCCAGCGCGGCCTGCCAGGCCTCGGCAATCTCGCGGCCCGCCGCAGGGCCGGGCCGCCGATCTTGTGCCGGGCCAGGTCCTCGATCCGCTCCAGCGCCCGCGACGGGTCGCCGGCATCCAGGTCGGCACGGACCTCCTCGGCCACCCGGTCGGCCAGGTTCAGCCGGGCGGCGGCCAGCGAGTCGGGCGCCGCCCCCATCCGCTCGGCCAGGTCGAGGTCCTCGATGGCCCCGCCCAGGTCGTCAACCGCGCCGCGGCGGGTCGCCCGGGCGATCAGCTCCAGCGCCAGCCGGCTGCGGAACTGCACCGCATGGTGGTGGTCGGCGACGTCGGGGCGGGTCGCCAGGGCGAACGCCTCCTCGAACCGCCCCACCCGCGCGGCCTCCTCAGCCTGCCGCAACACGATCCGCCAATGTCCCAACATGGTTGATTCGCCGCCCGGGTTGACCATGGGGATGGTACTCTCCGACATTCTAGAAGGGCGAGGGGTCGAGGGCGAGGGGCGAGAGAAGACCGCTGTTTCCTCCCGCTCGTCCCCCGCCCCTCGTCCTTCGCCTCGACACGACATCTCAGAGGCTCTTGTCGCCCGACTTGGGCGCGGGGGTCGGGCCGAACGCCTCGTCAACCTCCTTGAGGACGTCGCGCTGGGGATCGACACACTGGGTGGTCGAGTGCCCGTCGATGTCGCCATACTTCTCGTCGATCTCGGCCCGGTGGGCCATGATGTCCAGCCGCTGCTCCAGGCTGGCGACGGCCTCCTTGGCGCGGGCCAGGGCGCTGTCATCGAAGTTGAAGTCGCTCTTGGCCTTCGAGGCCTCGATGACCGAGAGCCGGGCCTCGACGTTGGCCAGCCGGGTCAGCAGCGCCGCCTTCTGCGCCGCAGGGTCTCGAGCTGGTTGTGCGCCGAATCGATCATCTGCTTCTTCGACTTGAGCAGCTCGTTCTTCTCCTTCAGGACGCTCTCGGTCGCCCTGTACTCGTCCCACCGGTTGGCCAGCCGGGTCTTGAGCTCCTCGGCGGTGCCGTTGACGTGCCCGGTCAGGCGGAAATCGCCCTTCCTGAGCTGGTCGGCCATCGAGAGGATCTTGGCCTTCTTCTGGTCCAGGTTGGCCTGGACCTCGCCGATCTCCTTCTGGAGCTGCTCGGCGGCCACCTCGGCGCGGGCCAGCGTCTCCTTGTTCTGCTCGAAGGCCGGCTGCAGGCTGGCGATCTCGTTCCGCGCCCGCTCGATCTCGAACCGCGGATCCATCGACTCCTTGGCGGTCTGGCGGAACTTGCAGAACGCCGTCTTGACATAGCTCGGCGCCGAGGTGCCGAACGCCAGGTACAAGGCCCCCGCGCCCAGAGCCGCCCCCAGCAACCCCTTCTTGACCAATGAGCACACCATGCTGAAGTTCTCCTGTTTACCCGGAACCCCTGGACTTCGGTCTCGTGTGGTCGGTGATATGGCGGTCGAGCCGCTCGGGACAGGTTTCAACCGCGTCACACAGGTTCTTCGCGATGGCGAGGCCAAATATTATCTTGATCCTCGCGTCCTGACTCCACAAGTCCTTGGCCTCCGGCGGCCCGGCCGAATTGGAGCCGCCGGCGGGGCCAACCGACGCGGGGATCGCCACCGGACGGGGCGATGGCATCGGCGGCTCGGTCTGCTAAAATAGGCGAAGGCCGCGCGGGGGGGCGGGTGAGGCGAGGGTCGGTTGACGAGCCCTGGTGAAACCCGTCGATGGAGAACGCATCCTTTTCAGGAGAAAAGACTTGCATCGCACGATCGTCGTCCTCGCGGTCTTCGGGCTCTGTGCCGGCTCCGCGGCGGCGCAGGTGGTTGATATCATCTACACGGGAGGCGACATCGTCACGGTCAACCGGCGGCAGCCGATGGCCGAGGCCGTCGCGGTCCGCGATGGTCGGATCGCGGCGGTGGGGTCGCGGGTCGCGGTGATGGAGCACCGGGGTGTGGGGACGACGGTCGTCGACCTGGGCGGGAAGGCGCTCGTGCCCGGGTTCATCGACCCGCACAGTCATTTCGCCAGCGCGATGGAAGTCGCCGAGCAGGCCAACTG
Source organism: uncultured Planctomycetota bacterium (assembly GCA_963815795.1). GTDB lineage: Bacteria > Planctomycetota > Planctomycetia > Isosphaerales > Isosphaeraceae > JAKAUH01. The sequence continues at coordinate 298,090 of CAWFIC010000001.1, forward strand.
CGCATCGCCGCCGGTCGGCCCGGTGCGGGACATCCCGGGGCTCGTTGCGGCGCTGAAGGCACTGCAGAAGACCCGCGGGATCAAGCCGGGCGAGCCGATCGTCGGCTACGGCTACGACCGCGCCAGCCTCGCCGAGGGCCGCGAGCTGACGCGCGACGACCTGGACCCGGCCTTCCCGGACAATCCGGTGATCGTCGGGCACGTCTCGATGCACGGCGCCGTCCTCAACTCGGCGGCGATGCGGAAGTTCGGCATCTCGGCGGCCACCGCGACGCCTCCGGGCGGGATCATCGCGCGGAAGCCCGGGTCGAACGAGCCGGCCGGCCTGGTGATGGAGGCCGCCTACCTGCCGGTCTTCGCCGCGCTCTCGGCGAAGGCGAGCCCCGAACGGGAGCTGGCGCGGCTCAGGGCCGGGCAGATGATCTACGCGGCGGCCGGCATCACCACGGCGCAGGAGGGTGCCACGCACATCGAGCAACTGGAGGTCCTGCGGCGCGGGGCGGCCCGGGGAGCCCTCTTCCTCGATGTCGTGGCCCTGCCGTTCATCACCGATCTCGACCGGGTCCTCGGGCAGAATCCGCCCGGCTCGTTCGGGGCGTACCGCGGCCGGCTGAAGCTGGGCGGGGTGAAGATCGTCAGCGACGGGTCGCCGCAGGCGAAGACCGCGTATTTCACCACGCCGTACCTGACCGGCGGGCCGAACGGCGAGCCAAACTGGCGGGGCGAGCCGTCGTTCCCGCCCGAGGTCGTTAGCGCCATGGTCAAGCGATGCTACGACCTGAAGCTCCCGACCTTCATCCACGCCAACGGCGACGCGGCCATCGACATGATCCTGAAGGCGCACGAGCTGGCGGCGGCCGGCGACCCGGCCGCCGACCGCCGGACCGTCGCGATCCACTCGCAGTTCGTCCGTCCCGACCAGCTCGACCGGTATGTCGCCTACCGGATCATCCCGTCGTTCTTCACCGAGCACACGTACTTCTTCAGCGCCGCGCACCTCGTCAACCGGGGCCGGGCGCAGACGTTCTTCCTGAGCCCCATGAAGACCGCGATGGCCAGGGGGCTGCACCCCACGAACCACACCGACTTCCCCGTGGTGCCGATCGACCAGATGATGGTGCTCTGGACGGCGGTCACGCGGAAATCGCGCACCGGCGAGGTCATCGGCCCCGGCGAGCGGGTCACGCCGCTCGAGGCGCTCGAGGCGATCACGATCCATGCGGCCTACCAGTACCGCGAGGAGGCGACGAAGGGCTCGATCGAGCCGGGCAAGCTGGCCGATCTGGTGATCCTGGACCGCAACCCGCTCTCGGTCGATCCCGACGCGATCCAGGACATCCGGGTCGTCGAGACGATCAAGGAGGGCCGGACGATCTACCGGCGCGAGAAGGGGCGATGAGGACCGGCTTGATGTGCGAACTGCGAGGCGATTCTCATTGCCTCACCCATGCTGTGGGCCCTCAAGTACTATCAAGTTGATCAAGGCCCGGGCGGAACATCCGGCCCTTGAACGGAGAACCTGCCGTCGTAGCCCTTGCTCGGCGTCCCATGGACCTCTTCGAAGATCAGTTGGCAGATCCTCAATCCTTTGACCAGCCGGACCTTCAGCGGCCCGGCATTCCAGATCTCGAGCTGGATGGGATTGCCCGGGAATGTCGGATCGTTCGGGAGGTATCCGAATCCGGCATGGATCGTCGGGGCGGTCACGTGGACGCCGATCCCGATCCGGGCGAGGCTGCTCTTCCCTTCGACCCGTGCGGCGAGCCGGGAGGTATGCGGGAGTTGGATCCTCTCGATCGTCCAACCCAAGTTGAACTCGGGATCGGAAGGATCGATTGCCGTCTGGGCACCAGGTCCTGCCCACGCCCTCCACACCTCGAGCTTGGCGTCCAATTTCAGGTCCAAGGCCGTGGACGACCAGATATCGGGGTCGGCGGGGTCCGGCTCGGGAGTGATCCGGATGAATTGCCGCTTCAGCGCGGCGATGATCTCGCGGTCGGAGAGGATCATGGACCCGTCCTCGGCGGCTCACCGGAGGTCGGAGCGCCGCACCCACAGGCGGCTGATTCCCGAATCGGACTCATGGGGCAATTCGATCAAGGCCAGGCCCTTGGCCTCATCGACCCCGACAACGCCGATCGGCAGGTAATGCCGTCCGGCTTCCGTCGTGATGAAACCATCTTCGACCCGCAGATGAAGCCTGCGGTTGAAAACATCCTTGACGGAGGCGGTCTTCTCCGAGTCGCGGAGACCCGGGCTGATCTCGCAGACGACTTGCGCCATGGCCCCAGTTCCTTGCGTCACGGCCGGAGCAGGATCTTGAACAAAACAACATTATCATGCCCCGCGATCGAGAGCAACCCGGTGATCCTCGACTGCAACCCGCTCTCGGTCGATCCCGACGCGATCGAGGACATCCGGGTCGTCGAGACGATCAAGGCGGGGCGGACGATCGACCGGCGCGAGGCGGGGCGTTGACCCTCCGGAGATTCCCGGAAAAAACGAACAATCGGCTCCCCCCGTTGCACTATGATCCTGGAATCCGGGCGGAACGGGGAGCGAAATCCATGGTCGAGGCTCACAAGGTCGATGCCGGTCGTCACCTTCGGATGCTCTTCGAGGTCGGCACGGTCGCCGGCCTCAGCGACGGGCAACTGCTCGAGATGTTCGTGACCCGTCGCGATCAAGCGGCCTTCACGGCGCTGATCGAGCGGCACGGGCCGATGGTGCAGCGGGTCTGCCATGAGGTCCTGGGCGAGCACCACGAGGCCCAGGATGCGTTCCAGGTGACGTTCCTGGTCCTGTCGCGACAAGCGGGCGCGATCCGTCGGCGTGAGTCTCTGGCGAGCTGGCTGTACGGCGTGGCCCTGCGGGTCGCCTCGTGCGCCCGATCGGCCGCGGCCCGGCGGCGGAGGCACGAACGGAACTGGGCCGCCCTGCGAGCGGCGGAGGCCGGCCGCCGGGAGGAGGGCCGGGATGGAGTCGAGCCGCATCTGCACGCGGAGCTCGGCCGGCTTCCCGAGCGGTTCCGCGCACCGGTGATCCTCTGCTACCTGGAAGGCCGGACCTACGAGGAGGCCGCCCAGGTCCTGCAATGCCCGGTCGGGACCATCAAGAGCCGGCTGGCGACCGCTCGCGATCGGCTGCGTCGCCGGCTGGAACGGCTCGAGCTCGCCCCGATGGCCGGACCGGCCGGGCTGCCATTCGACCCGGCGACGGCCCCGGCCGCGGTCCCGCCCCAGCTCGTGGACGTGACGATCCAGGAAGTCGTTCGCCACGGTTCGGAGGGGGTCGCCGCGACGGCCGTCGCGAAGCTCGCCCAGGGGGTGCTCAAGGACATGGTCCTCAAGCGACTGGGCGCGGTCGCGGCGGCACTGCTGGTGTCCGCCGTGCTGGCGACCGGGGCCGTCGGCCTGGCCTCGGCCGTCAAGGGCCCGGCCGCGGAGGTCGAGGTCGAGGCCCGCGCGGCGGTTCCCCGGACAACCACCGCCGAGCCACCCCAAACCGCTCCCGGGATCCGCCCCTGAGACCGCAAGCCGCGGTTCCCAGGGGTGCTCCCATGACCTTGACGGGCCGCGTCATCGACGAGCCGGGCCGGCCGGTCCCCGGAGCCGAGGTCCGCCTCCGGCTCTTCCGGACCTCGGTGCGGCCCTTGCGGATCGCCGCGGAGGTGGTCGAGGCGTGGGAGGTCCGGACCGACGCCGACGGCCGCTATCGCGTCGAAGGCGTCCGCTTCGGTCAGGCCGGCGATTACGAGCACCTGGCGCTGGACGTGGGCGCCCCGGACCATGTCGAGTCCACCAACCGCCAGGTCTCGGACCTCCCGCACGCGACGGCGCGGAACGGAAATCTCCCCGATGTCCGGCTCCGGCGCGGGGTCGCCGTCACGGGGCGTTGCGTCGGGCCCGATGGCAAGCCGGTGGCCGGGGCGAAGATCCACTCAGCCTATGCCGAGGAGCCGATCAGCAGCCTGGGCCGGACGCGGACCACCGATGCCGCCGGCCGGTTCCGGCTCCACATCCCCGACGGCCGGGCCGCCGAGCTGATCGTCTATCCCCCGACCCTGGCGCCGCGGCGGGTCGATGTCGCGGCCGGAGGCGGCGAGCTGGGCGATATCCGGCTCGTAGCCGGCGTCGAGCTCGTCGGGTGGCTGGGGGAAAACGGGAGCGAGGTCGTCGAGGGGCCAGGTCCCGCGAAGGGACGGACGGCGACGATCGTCCTGCCGCCCCGCCGTCCCCTGGCGGGCAAGGTGATCGCCCTGGAGAGCACGGATCGCGGCCGGTTCGGCTGGTTCCCGATCACCCTGGCGTGTCGGACCGACCGGGATGGGCGCTTCCACGTCCCGGCCCTGGAAGGTCCGTTCAAGGTCTGGGCCGCCCCGGCCCACGATGCCGGGCCGGACGACCGTGGACCCGTCGTTTCCGACGGACCCGCTCCGGCCGTCTTGCCCCAGATCATGGACTTCAAGCCGAACTCTGGCGAGGGGCGCCGGGTGTTGTTGCTCTCGGCCGGGCCCGCAGTCGCGATCCGCGGCAAGATCATGGGCCCGGACGGGAAGCCGGCCAGGGGCGTTTGCTTGTGGCTGCTCGCCCAGATCGGAGAGGGCAACCGATTGACACCCCTCCGTTGGACCAGCACGGATGCCGAGGGCCGCTACGCCTTGACCGGCATCTCGCGCGGGCTGACGCAGGCCCATCTCGACGCACTGGCCGAGCCGCCGGACAACCGCTCGTACTATCGCCTGGTCGCCTCGGGCCGCTTTCAGGGGAGGGATCACGGCACGGGCGTGGCCTTCGAGCCGATCGACCGGGATCAGGACCCGCTCGACTTCCAGTTGAAGCTCGAGACCCTCGAGCCGCCCGCACCGCCCAGGGTGGTCACGGCCGAGGACAAGGAGCTGTTGAAGCTGGGAGAGGAGGTCGAGCGGCTCCTGAAGGAGTTTTCCAGGGAGCAGGGTGATCGCGCGAGCCCCGCCAGGCAACTGGCCGCGTACCGGGAGAAATACCCCGCCAACGTGCTGGCAAGCCGCTTCCTGGAGCTGGCCGCGGCGCATCCCGATCATCCGATCGCGATCGGCGCGCTGGGCTACGTCTTCCAGGCGGCGACGGGGGCCGGCGATCCCGAGGCACCGATCGCCAAAGCTCGCGAGCGGGCCATCGACCAGGTGATCGAGCGACACCTGGCCAACCCCGATGTCGTTTTCTTGTTCACCGGACTCCAGTATGGAGTTCCCTCTCCCAAGGGCGAGACGCTGCTCCGGGCGGCCATGTCCCGGAGCCCGCATCCCGAGGTGCGGGCGGCCGCATGTTACGAGCTGGCCCGCTTCCTCCGCTTCGAGGCGGACGTGCCGGATCAGTTGAAAGCCGGCCGGGAGAACCCGCGTCCCGACGATCCGGCAGTGCGCCTGGCGTGGGAATTGGCCTTGCGCAACCTGGAACGATTCGCGGGCGTCGACGCCATGAAGGCCCGGGCGGAGGCCGAGCAGCTCCTCGAGCGAGTCCGGCGCGAGTTCGCCGACGTCCGGCAGCCGCAATTCCTGATCGAAGGGCCGGGCTGTGTCCAGCTCTCCCGCTACACCTCACCCGATGCCCGGACGAAGACCTATGGCGCCCTGGCCGAGGCGGCGCTGTTCGAGCTGCGCCATCTGGCCGTCGGCAAGCCGGCTCCCGAGATCGAGGGCGAGGACGTCGACGGCCGGCGGTTCAAGCTCAGCGATCATCGCGGCAAGGTCATCGTGCTGACCTTCTCGGGCAACTGGTGCGGCCCCTGCCGGGAGATGTATCCCCTGGAGCGCGCGCTGGTCAGTCGGCTCCAGGATCGGCCGTTCGCGATGCTCAGCGTCAACACCGATCCGGAGCGGGAAACCCTCCGGAAATCGATCCGGGAGGGGGAGATCACCTGGCGGTGCTGGTTCGACGGCGGCCAGGACGGCCCGATCACGTTGCGGTGGAACATCCTCTCGTTCCCGGCAGTCTTCGTGATCGATAGCAAGGGGATCATCCGCGCGATCGGCCCGCGCGGCGCGGATCTGGAGCGGACGGTGGACCGGCTGCTGGGCGAGATGACTGAGCCCGGGAGAGACTGAGAGGGTGTACGAGGAGGGGCCGTCGGGTGGGTCGAACGCCGCGGAGCGGCGCGAGGCCCACCGGTCTCTTGGGCGGATCCGGTGGGCCTCGCCTCGATGAATCGAGGCTCGACCCACCCTACGCCGATCCGGCGGCCTTCTCGTACACCCCCTGAGTTCGACTCTTTCCCTTTTTTCGGGTTCCGCGGAGGTGAGCCTCCCCGGTGCAATGGAGGGTAGGAACGACCCTTCACATCGCACACAGGGAGGCTGCCATGGCCAGTATAACCGAGCGACCCCGCAAGCGGTTGACCTCGAGGCCACGCCAAGGAGCCGTCGGGGACCCCCACCGCCGACAGGCCCGACCGCCACGCCCGAGCCGGCGCCAGAGGAGACGGCTCGCGCGGGAGCAGCGCCGCCAAACGGCCCGCAAGGCCGGCCTGAGCCGCCGCCAGCTCAAGCGGACCTGCGGCCAGCTCCCCGAGCCGGTCCACACCGTCTTCGGGCCGCTGGCCAAGGCCCTGACCCGACCGACCTATCAGCGCCTCGTCCTGCTGGCGCTGGCCGCCATCCTCACCACAGGCGGCCGCACCATCGCCGGCTTGCTCCGCTGCCTGGGCGCCCTGGCCCCGGGCCATCCCAGCAGCTATCACCGCGCCCTCTCCCATCGCCGCTGGCCCACCCGCCGGCTGGCGCACCGCGACATCGCCGCCGTGTTGGCTCGGTTCGCCCCCCGAGGCCCCGTCGAGCTGGCCGGCGACGACACCGTCACCGAACACCCCGGCGACCAGGTCTACGGCAAGGGCTGTCACCGCGACCCGGTCCGCTCGACGCACTCGTTCACGGCGTATCGCTGGGGGCACAAGTGGGTCGTCCTGGCGGTACTGGTCCGCTTCCCCTTCTGTCGCCGGCGCTGGGCGTTGCCGCTGATGGTGGCCTTGTATCGGCCCGAAGAGAAAGGGATCGATGGCGTCTCGAAGCGGGCGCACAAGACCCCGGTGGACCTGCTGGGGCAGATGCTCCGCATCCTGATCCGCTGGTCCCCTGACCGCAAGTTCGTCTGCTGTGCCGACGGCAATTACGCGGCGCACGAGCTGGCCGAGGTGGCCGCGGCGGATCCCGGGCGGCTGACGTTCGTCAGCAAGTTCTACCCCGAGGCCAACCTGTTCGAGCCGCCGCCGCCGGTCCACGGCAAGCGGCCGCCGCATCGGCCCCGCAAGAAGGGGAAGGAGCTGCCGGCCCCGGCTCAGGTGGTCCGCGATACCCCGAAGCGGCCGGTGCTGACCGTCGCCTGGTACGGCGGTGAGCGCCGCCGCGTGGAGGTGGTGACCGGCACCGGGTCGTGGTATCGCAGCGGACGGCCGCTGGCCCCGGTGCGGTGGGTCTTCGTCCGGGACCGGAGCGGGACGCACCGCGATGAATACTTCTTCACGACCGAGGTGACGATGGTCCCCCGGGCGGTGATCGAGACCTACACCGGCCGCTGGAATATCGAGACGACCTTCCAGGAAGCCCGCTCCTACCTCGGGTTGGAGACGACGCGGGGGCGGGTCCGGAACACGGTGCTGCGGGCCGAGCCGAGCCTGTTGGCGCTGTACACGCTGGTGGCGTGGCTGTATGCGGAGCTGCCGATGCGGTACCGCCGGGTGCGCGCGGTGACTTGGTCCGGCAAGGTCAACGTGACCTTCTCGGATGCGATCACGGCGGTGCGGCGCTACCTGTGGGTGGAGGGGGTTTTCACGCTGAGCGGTCATCGCGAGGCCTTCGAAAAACTCGGCGGTCCGTTGCGGCAGATCCTCCTGCAGGGGTTGGCCCCGACGGCCTGAGCCGGGCCGCCGGGCCGGGATCAAGAGGCCGCGAGGCGGTCGAAGCGGTCGCGAGGCGCGGCCGCCGGAACGGGCTGCGCGCGGGGAAATTCAGCCCTCAAATGGGAAAGAGTCGAACTGAGGTCCGATCCGACCCGGGGCCGTCCTGGCGGTACGGGTCCCCCTTGGAGGGTTGGGGCCGCAGCCGCCGATGATCAGGCGCGTCCATCACCCGTAGATCCTGCTCTTTGTTGTCGCTTCCTCCGCCGGCGGCTCAGGGGCCGTAGTCAACCGGGCCTTCGACGTGCTCGCCCTGCGCGGAGCACTTCGGCCGCGGCCCGAGCCCGGTCGATATCGTTGAACTCGAAGGTGAGGCAGACGCCGCCGGCCGGGCCTTCGTCCGGAGCCTCGCGGTAGTCGAGACGGCCGCCGAGGCGCGAGACTCGCTCGGCGAGCGCCGCCTCCCTCACCGGGTCCTCCGGCGGCCTGTAGTAGACTTCGAACATGTAGGACATGCTCACCTCGCCGCATCAGGCGCCGGGGTCGGGATCGGTCTCCTCCGGCGGAAAGTCGATATGGCCCCAACGGCCGCCCCGTCCTTTCTTGCCCCCGGTCCAGTCGGCATACTTGACGTGCGGCCGGTCGTTCCCGACGGACGGCTCGGGCGGATGGACCCGGAACCATTTCCGTACGCCCGGGGGCGGCCCGGCATAAGATTGGCCGGCAATGGCACGGGGCAACTCGACCGCGTCGGGCATCGCCGCACGGACGAGCCGCCGCGCCTCGGATTCGGAGGCGGCCGACGTATCGAACCGCCCGGGCTGCCGGATGCCCTGGATGATCTCGTCGTCACTCACCTGCTCAGCTTCTCAACGCCCCGACTCCGACGCAAGGGGTTTCCGTGCCCGAGTCAGGTCGTCCAGGGCGGCCAGGTACTCGCGGATTGCGTCGCGGATATTCTCGAGGGCGTCGTCTTCGGTATCGCCTTCGGACCAGCAGCCGGGCAGCCCCGGCACGGAGATGCCGATCTCCTCTTCGGTCCGGTGGAGTACGACTTTGTATCGCGTGGGCACCTCCCGCCTCGATGATAGCGGAGCCGATCGCATCCGGCGATACGGCCGTTCGTTCCTCCCGCCCCGTCCGGACGCTCTCAGGATCTCACGAGCCGCATGTGGTGGCCCGGGCCCGCGGCGATCGCGCGATCAGGCGTCGATCCGCCGCCAGCACGGAAAGATCGCGTTGTCCGTACAGGTCATGGCGGAGCCGACCGCTCCGTTGTCGAAGCCGGATAGGGTTTGCAGCCGCTCGAGCAACGGGTTGAAGCCCTGCGCCTCCTGCGGCACGACGCAGCCATCGTCGCCCGCGTTGAGCACCAGGTAGACGTCCTCGACGAACGGTCCCCAGTCTGTGGTCCGGATCTCGACGGTCCGCAACTCATCCCACGTGACGGATTGCACGGGGCCATCGGGCCATCGGCAAGTCACGCCCCGCTCGTCGAACGTGACGACCGTCTTGGGCCGTTCCTGCAGGCGGCCCGGCAACGAGATGAGCCAGTGCAGCCAGTTCATGGCTTGATCCGCCTCGTGCCCGATCCCGGCGCCGCGCTCAGGCCCCGCGGCCCAGCTCCATGGCCCATTGATTGAGCCGACGGTTCCAGGCCGCCTCGCGGCTCACGTCCTCGGCGGCCAACCAGGCGGCGACCTCATCGGCCCGGATGCGGAGGAACCGGCTCGCCCCGACCGGCGCAGGGTCTACCGCCGATCGAGGGCGTTGAGCGACGCGATCGCCCGGTCGACCTTGTCCCGGGGATATCCGGGCGATTGCCAGCCGATCCGGACCGCACGCCAGTAGTAATCGCGTGCCCTGTCGTCGTCGCGGCCGGCGAGATGATCGCCCATCCAGAGGCACGCGTCCAGGGTCAGCGGGTCGTCCTCGAACGCGGAGTCGGCGAGCCGGCGGAACAGGCGGGCCGCCTCGTCCGTCCGTCCCGTCGCCTCGAAGAACCGTGCCGCGTGATAGAGGGCGGCCGGGGGCGCCGATTCGGGCTGCGCGAGCGACCGGATCAGGCCCTCGGTCGCCGGGTTGAGCTTCGGATCATCGAGCCGCGAGAGGACCTCCAGCCCGGTGAGGCCGGAATCCTCCAGGACCTCGAGCCGTGATTCTCGGAGCAGGTGCAGGAGTCCCCGGGCCTTTCGGCGGTCGCGGCCCGGTCCGGACACCCGCTCGCGGACGAAGACGAAGTGCTCGAGGAAAGCCATGGCGAAGGGCGAGTCCAGCACACCGGATCCGCCAGACGATGTCGCGATTCGATGGCACCGCGCATCACCTCCGAATAAAATCGTCGAACGGCTTCGACGATCCCGATGACGACCATGGCGAGGACCTCGGCGTGCAAGCTCCACTCGAGACGCGTCCCTGGTCGCGAAGGCCGCGGGCCCGCTTGAGCGTCCGGGCGTTCTTGATCGTCGTCCTGATCGCGGGCGGCGGGCTGGGGTGGCTGGTCCACGGCGCCCGCGTGCAGCGCGAGGCCGTCGCGGCGATCGAGCGGGGCCGGGGGGATGTTCGGTACGACTGCCAGGGGCCCGCCTCCTTCAAGAAGTCGCTGGCGACGTGGATGTGGCGGCGGCTCGGCAGCCGCGGGCGGGATTACTGGGACTATCTCTTCGATGTCGTGTACGTCGGGGTCAGGGACGACCCGGGACGGACGATGGATGAGGTCGCGCAGCTCGGCCGGCTGAAGCAGTTGTCCTTCGAATGCGCCGAGGTCGACTTCCGCCAGGTCGCCGAGGATGACGACCGCCAGCCCTATCTCATCGGGGCGAGCCTGGAGAAGCTGGAGGGCTTGACCGGACTGGAACGCCTCTCGTTCGACGTCGCGCCGCTCCTGACCGACGCCGATCTCGCCCACCTCGAGGGCCTGACTGCGCTCCGGGTGTTGCAATTGCCCGCCTCGAGCGGCTGCCAGGTCACCGACGCGGGGCTGGTCCATCTCGAGGGCCTGACGGCGCTCAGTTTCCTCGACCTGGAGAAGCACGCCCGGCTCACGTCGGCCGGGTTGGCCCACCTGCGGGGGATGACGCGATTGAATCAACTCTGGATGTCGGGGACGCGGGTCGACGACCTGACGCCGATCGCTCATCTGGCCGGCCTGATGGCCCTGCGGCTCGACGGCACCCCGATCACGGATGCCGGCCTGGCCCCCGTAGCCGGGTTCACCCGCCCGGCCACCCTGAGTCTCGCGGGCACCCCGATCACGGACGCCGGCCTGGCCCACCTGCGGAACCTGGCGCGCCTGAAGAGCCTCCGCCTGGATGGGACGCACGTCACCGACGCCGGGCTATCGCACCTGGCGGGTCTGGCCTCATTGCAGCACCTGTATTTGGCCGACACGTGCGCGACGGATGCGGCCCTGGTGCGCCTCGCCGGGTTATCGTCCTTGACGAGCCTGGGTCTGTACGGCACGAAGGTCACCGACGAGGGCCTGGCACATCTCGCCGCGATCCGGCCGCTCACTCGCTTGAACCTCGGCAAGACGCGGGTCACCGACGCCGGGCTGGTGCACCTCGCCGGGCTCGGGTCGCTCGCCGAATTGAACGTCGTCGAGACCCGCATCACCGCCGCCGGCCTGCAACGACTGGCCGGGTTGCCGGGTTTGAAGGAGCTGGTCATCGGCGGGGACCAGGGGACCGACGCCGAGATCGCGGCGCTGCGCGAAGCGCGGCCCGGTCTGCAGGTCTTGGACCTGCTCCCGGACGGCACGTCCGACGGCGAGTGGCGCCGACGGGAGCCCTGAACTCGCGCCGGGGGAGATCTGGGGAGTCATCGAAGCGCCGGGGATCCGGGCATCGCCCCCGGGACCATTTGCCGAACCCCTAACCCTCCTCCGCGAGCCCCAGCAGCCGTTCGACGGCCAGTCCGACGTCGGGCTGGCGCATCAGGGACTCGCCGACCAGGATCGCCGAGACGCCAGCGGCCTCGAGCCGCAGCGCGTCGGCCCGGGTGCGGATGCCGCTCTCGCTGACCAGCACGACGCCGGGCGGGATCTTGTCGCGGAGCCGGAGCGTGTGCTCGATGTCGGTGGCGAAGGTCTTCAGGTCGCGGTTGTTGATCCCGACCAGCTCGGCGCCCGAGTCGAGGACCCGCGGCAGGTTGGCCGGGTCGTGGAACTCGACCAAGGCCGCCATCCCCAGCGCCGCGGCCCGCTGGCGCAGGTTCACCAGCGCCGCGTCGTCGAGGATCTCGGCGATCAACAGGATCGCGTCGGCCCCGGCCAGCCGGGCCTCGACCACCTGGTACTCGTCGATCAGGAAGTCCTTGCGCAACAGCGGGATGGCCACCGACGCCCGCACCCGCGCCAGGTAGGATAAATGGCCCTGGAAATACGGAGCGTCGGTCAGTATGCTAAGGCACGCGGCGCCGTGCTCCTGATAGGTCCGGGCGATCGCCACCGGATCGAAATCCGCACGGATGACCCGGGCCGAGGGGCTGGCCTTCTTGACCTCGGCGATGAGCTGGATCGGGCCGGGGCCCTCCAGCGCCGCACGGAAATCGCGGACCGGCGGGGCCGACGCCGCCTGGTCCTCGAGCTCCTCCAGCGGCATCCGCCGCCGCGCCGTGGTGACCTCGAGATGCTTGGACGCTACGATCTCATCCAGGATGGACGTCATCATCACGTGTCTCGACTCATTCAACCACTGGATCTCCGCTCCTCGACGGCGCGGCCCGGGAGGCGCCATGCCCCTCGCGCCGCCACGGCCTACTTTATCAGGCCGGACGCCTCGGGCGGAGGGGCTGCCGATGGGAATGGCCCCGCCATCCGGCGGCACGGAGGCCGCGCCCTCCCGGGGACCGATGGTCCGAGAGGCTGCCGATCGGAACGATCCCGAAGGCCATGGGCTTTGCAAGGACCGGCGAGACCTTCGGGAAGATGCGGAGTGTGCCGATGGTCCACCCTCGGCACCCCGATCTTTTGCGCGAGATGGACTTGCGGCGCGGCCCCGACTCGTTTAGCAGTACGTTGGAGTCGACCGCTCAGCGTCATCGGTCATTGGTCATTGGTCAGTCGTTGAGCTCTTGGCGGCGAATCAGCCACGATTTCCACCCGGGGCGCTCACGTCCGATTTCCCGAGTCCCCACGGCAACGGGCACTGATGACGAATGACTATCAAGGAGGCGAGCCAGCAGGCGACACGGAGGAAGGGGGGTTCGTGATGCCCATGACTGCACGATGTCCGAACGCGTCCTGCGGGCACGTCTCCCGGCTCGTCGACGATCCGTTGGGGCGGATCTTCCGGTGTCCGCGGTGCCTGACGAAGCTGCCGACGGCGCCGGCGGCGTCGGCCGACTCGGGATGGACGGCGATGGTCCGGCCGTCGCTCCACGCCGGGGCCCGGGCGACGTCGGGTCGCCGGGTCCGGCCGGGCCGTGGCCGGTCGGTCTCTCGGGCGCGGTCGCATCCCGCGGCGGCCGGGGCCGGCATCGAGGCCGGCTCCTGGAGCGAGGGCGTTGTCGGTGTCGGAGTGGCCCTCGCGGACGGGGGCTCGTCGGAATACGGCGGCGGGTCGGGGTTCGGCGACGGTTTCGACCCGGATCCGAGGAGCTGGTACGATCTGGGCCTGGGGCCGGATCCGGGCTTCGAGCTGGGCGAGAGCGGCGAGGTGTTCGTCGAGCCGCTGTCGCGGCCCGGGAGCCGGGCCTCGGCGTCGACCACGGCGGGGGTGTCGGCCCCGAGCGCCGTGCTGGGCTCGGCCGAGGCCGGGCAGCTCGGGCGGTTCCGCATCCTGGGCCTCTTGGGCCAGGGGCAGCACGCCATGGTCTATCGCGCCTATGACGCGGTGCTCGACCGCGACGTGGCGCTGAAGGTACCGCGCCCGGGGGTGCTCCGGACCGAGAAATCGCTGGAGCGGTTCCTGGGCGAGGCGCGGGCGCAGGCGCGGCTGCGGCATCCGCGGATCGTCCCGGTCTACGAGGCGGGCCGCGCCGGCGACCGGCATTACCTCGCCATGGCGCTGATCGAGGGCCACAGCCTGGCCGACCGGCTGGCCGAGGGGGGCCCGCTCCCGCCCGTCGAGGCCGCGGGCGTGGTCGTCGACCTCGCCGAGGCCCTGGCTTATGCCCACGCCCTGGGGGTCGTGCACCGCGACGTCAAGCCGGCCAACGTCCGGGTCGACCATCATGGCGATGTGTACCTGATGGACTTCGGCATCGCCTACCGCCCCGACTCCAACGAGATCCCCTCGCCCCCCGGCACGATCCTGGGTACGCCGGCCTACGTCGCCCCCGAGCAGGCCGAGGGCGGGCGGACCGACCCGCTGCCCGCCAGCGATCAATACAGCTTGGGCGCGGTCTTCTACGAGCTGCTCTGCGGCCGGCCCCCGTTCGTCGGGCCGCCGTCGTATGTGTTGTTCCACGCGATCCACCGCGATCCGCCCTCGCCGCGCACCGTCGAGCCGAAGGTCCCGCGCGCCCTGGCGGCCATCTGCCTGAAGGCCCTGGCCAAGGTCCCCGGCCGCCGCTACCCCGATTGCCGGGGCCTGGCCGACGACCTCCGCCGATGGCTCCGCGGCGAGAACCCCCTGGCCTACCGCCGCGGTTGGGTGCGACTGGGTGGGAGATGAAGCGGTGCCAGCCATCCGTCCGGGCGTTGATGGCGATCCGGCATTGTCGATCCCCGACGGATATGATGGAATTGGAGTAGAATTCCGTATCTGCCTGATTCCATCGGTTGGAAGCCGTTGCGATCGAGCCGCGAGGTCTGGAATGACGACGAAGGTGGCTGTACTCGAGGATATCGGTGAGATTGGTCCAACCTACCGCGCCGTGGCCGGGGGCAACCAGTCGATGGGGCGGACCGCCGGTGAGGCCCTGGATGCCCTCACGCCGCGCCTCTCGGGCGAAGAACTCGATACGCTGATCATCGTGCGTAACTTACGTCCCGATCGCTTCTTCACCGCCGAGCAGCAGAGGCGGCTGGAGGAGCTGATGACGAAATGGCGTCGGGCGCGCGACACGAGCGCCAGACTGTCCCCGGAAGATCAGGCCGAGTTGGAGAACCTGGTTGATGGCGAGCTTCTCGCCGCGGCCGAGCGGGCTGCCGCGATCAGCCAGGATCTTGTTCCGTGAATCCGCTATATCCCGAGATTGCGCAGCGGGCCGATCATCGTTGCGAGTATTGCCGCGCTCCCGAGGCCATCTTCAACTTCCCATTCGAAGTTGAGCACATTCTTCCCGCGGCGCACGGAGGGGGAGACGAGTCGTCCAACTTGGCCCTGGCCTGCCGCGCCTGCAACCTCTTCAAGGCCGATCGCCTCCATGCCGTTGACGAATTGACGAGTGAGGCTGTTTGCCTCTTTGATCCGCGCCAGCACCGTTGGGAGGCGCACTTCCAGATCGAGGCGGATTCCGGAGGGTCGTCGGTACGACGCCTATCGGTCGGGCTACCGTCACGGCGTTGCAGATGAACCGCCCTATCCAGTTGGCGGCGCGGCGGCAATGGATGCGGCTGGGTCTGTTCCCCTGAAGCTCAATGGCAGAAGGCGCCGGGATGGCCTCGGCGGAGCCCACCCCCTCCACCCCCTCGCGTCGCTCGCAGGAGGCCAGATCGATGGATCGATATGGGGCCGGCGTCTTCCTGATCGCTGCACTGGTCCCCTCGGGCTGCGGCCCGATGGGACCGGCGGGCCCGTCGAGGGCCGAGGCCCAACGGGCCGGTGAGGAGGCGTGCCGCCCGATCATCGCGGCCCTCGAGAGATATCACTCCGCCCATGGCAGGTACCCAGATCGTCTGGGCGACTTGGTCAGGTCGAAGCTCATCGACCGGATCCCCGATACGCCCGAGATCGGCCGATCCAAGTGGAGCGGCATCGAATACGAGGTCAGCCTGCCGATCGATGTCTACTGTCTCTCTTTTTCGTACGACATCCCCGATGCGCTCTTCGGCGCCATCTTCCGATTCTCGTACTGGTCGGACCAGGCCGAATGGACGAGCAGGAAGTACCCGCCATCGTTCTGGTCCGAGACCTGCGGCCGGGCGGCGAAGCGATATCGCGAGAATCGCTATGAGGCGGCGCTCCGTGCTTTCATCGCGACGGTCACCGCGCGACCCGACTTCGAATACTTCTACGAGAGGCGGGTGAAGGAGTGGCTCGGTGAGGGCGAGCCGAAGGCCATCCCGCGCGAGGTCTCCGCGGGGGAGCGGATCGGCTCCTGCTACGGTTCAAGGGATGGAACGACGAAAATCTGTTTCATCTATAAGTCCCGTGAGTCCACCTCGCTGGAGGGGGAGAAGGAAGCTTACTTGATCCTGGATACGCTCGATGAGATCGGGATCCAGGATGGCCGGGAGAGATGGAGGGTCTTGCTGAGGAGTCCATAGGCCATCCCAGCGGGATGGGGAAGTGGCCTCGCTGGAGTCCCGCCTTCAGGCGGCGTCGCGCCTGGATTCCGCCTGAAGGCGGGACTCCAGCAGGCTCGCCACGGGGACGCGGGTCGGAGGCTCAACCCAGCCCCCGCGCATCCTGCGCAAGGGCATCCGCCGACGCCCCGACCGGCTCGGGCTCGGCGACGCCGTCGCCCGCGCCGACCCCGACTCCGACCTCCAGCTCCGGCGCCGCTTCGGGGACGGCGGGCGCCTCGGCCGGCGCGTCGATGGCTTCGGCCAGGTGGGGCATCGTCGGGTCGCCCATGCCCTCGGGCCAGATGTGGAATCCGCCCTTCCATGACGGCGGGATCTCCCAGAGGCCCCAGATGCCCTTGCCCTCGTTGAAGCCCTGGTACGCCACGTCGTGCTGGCCGACGTAGCGCTTCGTCCAGTGGCACTTGCCGTCGTCGAGGTTGTACTTGCCGCGGATCAGGAACGCCCCGATCCGGTCGCGGCCCTCGCCTGTCATCACTCCCCGGCGGAAGCTCAAGTGCAGCTCCATCTGATGCCGGCCCGGCAAGTGCTCCATCAGGAAGAAGCCCGTCCACGGCCCGGAAGGGAAGCGCGGGTCGGTCTCCTCGAGGGGGGGCTCGGGACCGGGTCCGGTTCCGTGATCGGACGGCGGCTGCGGCGGCGGCGGGGGCGGAGGCGTGGTCATCGTGATCGCGGGCCTCGCAGGTCGGTTCGAATCGGGTCCGGCGAGCGGCGGCTTCGAACGGGCCGCGGATCGGGCCGAGGGGAATCCATGCTTCCGAGTTTGGCCGGGGGCCTCGCGCGGTGTCAAGCTTGGCTCGGGGGGGCCGGGGAAGAGGAAATCCGTTCCCTCGACTTTGCTGACCGTGCGGCCGCATCCGGCACGCTCTTCATCCGGGATCCCGAGGCGCGGTATCTTTCGAAGGGGCTTTCGTTGCCTTCGCGGGGCTGATCCCTGGATCAGCCCGACTCGTCGCGGAGGACGCCGGCGGCGCGATGCGGCGTGGAGGTGAGCGGATGAGTGGGGATCATCCCCGGATGAACGAGATCACCCGGCTACTCTCCACCCTCGACGAGGGCGACTCGCTCGAGTCCGAGCAGTTGCTGCCCCTGGTGTACGACGAGCTGCGCAAGCTCGCCGCCTCGAGGCTGAAGCAGGAGCGGCCGGGGCAGACCCTCCAGGCGACGGCGCTGGTGCATGAGGCCTATCTCCGACTGGTCGGGCCCGAGGAGGGCCGGCGATGGGCCAATCGGGCCCACTTCTTCGCGGCGGCGGCCGAGGCCATGCGCCGGATCCTCGTCGAAGAGGCCCGTCGCAAGCAGCGCCTCAAACGGGGAGGTCCCCTGGACCGGCATGACCTGGACGGCGCCCAGCTCGCTGCCCCCGACGGCGTCGATGTCCTCGAGCTGAATGAAGCCCTCGACCGTCTGGCCGCTCGCGACCCCGAGGCCGCCCAGCTCGTGAAGCTGCGCTTCTTCGGGGGGATGACCATGCAGGAGACCGCCAGGGCCCTGGACCTCTCCGAGCGGACCGCCGAACGCATGTGGGCCTACGCCCGCTCATTCCTGCGGACGGCGATGGGCCCCGGGGGCGCGTGAGGGGCGGTCGAGATCGCGGCGAGATTCTTGGCGGATTCCGGCGGCGGAAGGCGCATTGGCTTCCGGGGACGATTCGACGTCCCGATCCTGGGGGCTTTGATGCCATGAAGGAACGCGAGATCTTCGTCGCCGCCCTGGCGATCGCCGATCCCGACGAGCGCGACGCCTTCCTGAGCGCGGCGTGCTCCGACGCGGCCCAGGAGGAACACCTCCGGGCCCTCCTCGCGGCGGAGCCCGGGCTCGGGACGTTCCTCGAATCCCCGGCCCGCGGGGCCGCGACGACCGGGGTCGACGTGGGCCCGGGCGCGGTCATCGGCTCGTACAAGCTCCTCGAGGAGATCGGCGAGGGGGGGATGGGGGTCGTCTTCATGGCCGAGCAGACCCGCACCGTCCACCGCCGGGTCGCGCTGAAGGTCATCAAGCCGGGCATGGACAGCCGGCAGGTGATCGCCCGCTTCGAGGCCGAGCGGCAGGCCCTGGCGATGATGGAGCACCCGAACATCGCGCGAGTCCTCGACGCCGGCAGCACCGACTCGGGCCGCCCCTATTTCGTCATGGAGCTGGTGCGGGGGGTGCCGATCACCGAGTACTGCGACGTCAATCGCCTGGACGCCGAGGATCGCATGAAGCTCTTCGTGACCGCCTGCCTGGCGATCCAGCACGCGCACCAGAAGGGGATCATCCACCGCGACATCAAGCCGTCGAACGTGATGGTCACGCTGCAGGACGGTCGGCCGGTGGCGAAGGTCATCGACTTCGGGATCGCCAAGGCGACCGAGCAGAAGCTGACCGAGAAGACGCTCTTCACCGCCTATGGCCAGATGATCGGCACGCCGGCCTACATGAGCCCCGAGCAGGCGGAGATGGGCGAGGTGGACGTCGATACCCGCAGCGACATCTACTCGCTGGGCGTGCTGCTCTACGAGCTATTGACCGGGACGACGCCGATCGCGTTCGACGCGGCTGCAATCCGCGGGCTTCGGCGAGATCCAGCGGCTGATCCGCGAGGCGAGCCCGCCGCGGCCGAGCTCGCGGCTGAGCACGCTGGGCGCGGCCGCGACCGTGCTGGCGGGGAATCGCGGGACCGACCCCGGGCGGCTGGCGCGGCTCCTGGCGGGCGACCTCGACTGGATCATGATGAAGGCCCTCGAGAAGGACCGCGGCCGCCGGTACGCCACGGCCGGCGACCTCGCCGCGGACGTCGAGCGGTTCCTCCGCCGCGAGGCCGTCGTGGCCCGCCCGCCGTCGGCGACCTATCGCCTCGCGACGTTCGCCCGGCGGCACCGCGTCGCCGTGATGGCCGCGATGGCGGTGGCGCTGGCCCTTGTCGCCGGGACCGCCGTCGCGGCCTGGCAGGCGGTCGCGGCCCATCGGGCGAAGCGGACCGCCCAGGCCAAGGAGGCGGAGACGCGGGCGGTGCTGACGTTCCTGGAAGACCACATCCTCGCCGCCGCCCGGCCCAAGGGCCGCGACGGCGGACTCGGCCCGGAGGTCGCGCTTCGTGCGGCCATCGAGGCCGCCGTGCCGACCGTGGAAGCAGGCTTCAAGGACCAGCCCCTCACCGAGGCCCGGCTGCGCCTGACCCTGGGAAACACCTTCCTGTACCTGGGCGACGCGACGGCCGCGGCGGCCCAATTCGAACCGGCGCGAGCCATCTACACGAAGCTCCTCGGCCCCGATCATCCCGACACGATCAACTGCGTCATCCAGCTCGGGATCAGCTACCGGGTGCAAGGGCGCGCCGCGCGAGAGCGTCGAGCTGCAGCGAGCGATCCTGCCGATCGCCCGGGCCGGATTCGGCCCGGACACCTCGCAGACGCTCGATTGCATGAATTGTATAGGATTGTGTTTATACGAATTGCACGAGGACGAACAGGCCGTGCGCATGCACGAGGAGATCCTCGCGATCAAGAAGGCCAAGTATGGCCCCGACGATCGCCGCACGCTCGGCACCATGACCAACCTGGCCACCGCGTACTTCGCCCAGGTCCGCCTCGATGATGCCCTCGAGCTCCGCAGGGAGACGGTCGAGCGCTACCGGGCCATCGGCGTCCTGGACGATTCCGGCGCGCTGCTCGCCATGCACAACCTGGCCGACAGCCTCCGGGCTCTCGGCCGCTACGAGGAGGCCCTACGCCTCGACGAGGAGACGCGATCGCGGCGAGCGACCCTGCTCGGCGCCGGCCATCCCGACACGCTCGCCAGCCTGTGGGGGACGGCCCACGACCTGTTCCGGCTGCGCCGCGGGGCCGACGCCGTGCGGATCCTCGACGAATGCCTGGAGCGGGCCGTGGGCAAGCATGTCCACTGGGACTTCAGGTCCGCCGCGCGTCTTCGTCTTCAGTACTTCCAGAGGGCGAAGGACGCGGAGCAGTGCCGGAGGACCGCTGAGCTGTGGGAGAAGCAGCGGCGCACCGACGCGCCGAGCCTGTACGAAGCGGCCGCCTGCCGGGCCGTCACCGCCGCGGTCCTCCGCGAGAAGGACCGGACGCCCGAGGGGAAGACGCGGTCCGACGAGGAGGCGGAGCGGGCCATGGCGTGGCTCCGACAGGCCGTCGCCGCCGGGTTCCGGGACAGGGACCGACTGGTGGGGAGCGAGGAGTTCAAGTCCCTGAGCGATCGCGCCGACTTCCGCGAGCTGATCGCGGGGCTGGAGGCGAAGCCGAAGTGACCGATGTGCGGTCGCCGCTGACGCGGCGACCCATCCAGGCGGAGGATGGCCGCGAGGTCGCCGGACGTCCCGGCGGACGCGCCGATCCTCGATCGTAGCCGATGTGCGCACGCAGTTCGGGATCGCTCCCGATCTCCGGGTGGTTCGGGGTGCGCGCTCATCTTTCGAGAGGTGGACCATGCTGAGACTCAACAGGAGTGGCGGGAAGGCAAGATCACGGCGGCTGCGTCCGGGGCTCGAGGGGCTCGAGGACCGCGTGACTCCGACCACCTTCCGCGTCAACACGTTCCTCGATACCGTGGCGGTGAACCTCAAGAACGGCAAGGACGCCTCCGGCCACATCTCGCTCCGCTCGGCGATCATGGCTGCCGACGCCAAGGGGGGCAACAACAAGATCATCCTGCCCGCGGGCGACTTCACGCTGACGATCCCCGCGGCCAGCGGGGACGGCAACGCCAACGGCGACCTCGACATCGACGCCAACGTCTCCATCCAGGGCCGGGGCGCCGGCAATACCATCATCGACGGCAATAACATCGACCGCGTCATCGACGTCCAGGGCGGCAACGTGTCGATCACGGGGGTGACGATCCAGCATGGCCGCGTCGTGGGCGACGGCGGCGGCATCCTCAACAGCGGCGGCCGGCTGTCGCTGAGCGCGGTCGTCGTTGCCGACAACGTGGCGGTCGGGACGCCCGGCCGCGCCGGCTCCGTCTTCGTTTTCGGCGGGGTCGGCGGGATCGACGGGGGCGCCGGCGGCGATGCGCGGGGCGGCGGGATCTTCAACGCGGCCGGGTCGATGAGCCTGACCAAGACCACCGTCACCTCGAACCAGGCGATCGGCGGCGCCGGCGGCGCCGGCGCGGGGGGCTCGGCTTCGCGGCCCCGGGCGGCGGCACGGCCGCCCCCGGGGACCAGGGCCTCGGTGCGAACGGCGGCAGCGGCGGCGCCGGCGGCGCCGGCCTCGGCGGCGGGATCTTCGACGCGGCCGGCGCGACCCTGACCCTCAACGGGGACACCATCTCGGCCAACCAGGCCCGCGGCGGCCTCGGCGGCGCGGGCGGCGGCGGGGGCGCCGGGACCGGCGGCCCCGGGGGCGACAGCGGCCTCAGCACGATCGACGGCTTCTCCGGCCCGGGCGGCCCGGGTGTCGGCGGGTCCGGGGCGCCGGCGGCGCCGGCGGCGCGGGCGAGGGGGGCGGGCTGTTCAACCTCGGCGGCGCCTCCCTGGCGGGGCTGGCCAGCGCCGTCTCGGGCAATAGCGCCACCGGCGGCGCCGGCGGGAATGGCGGCAATGGCGGCGCCGGCAACGGCGGCAATGGCGGCACAGGTGCCCTCGCCAACTCCGGCGGCAACGGCGGGGCGGGCGACGGCGGCGCGGGCGGCCGCGGCGGCAACGCCGGGGTCGGCGAAGGCGGCGGGATCTTCAACGGCGGCGGCGCGACCCTGACCAACACGACCACCCTGGCGATCGCGTCGAACGTCGCCACCGGCGGTGCCGGCGGTGCCGGCGGCAATGGCGGCCAGGGCACCGGCGGCCGCGGCGGCAACGGGGGCCCGACCTCGAACAATCCGGACAACAATGAAGCGGGAGGACCCGGCGGCAACGGCGGGCATGGCGTCGGCGGGGCCGGCGGCCTGGCCGGCGTCTCCGGCGCCGGCCAGGGCGGCGGCCTGTTCAACGACTTCGGCGGCACCGTGACCTACCGCGCCCGGACCCCCGCCCAGCCGCCGGCCGCCAGCACGTTCAACACGAATCAGGCCAACGGCGGCAGCGGCGCCCAGGGCGGCGTCGGCGGCAATGCCTCCGGCGGTGCCGGCGGCGCCGGCGGGGCCAAGACACACGCCGGCGCCGGCGGATTCGCCAACGGCGACCCCGTCACCGGCGGCGGCCCGTCCACCGAGGGCGCCGGCGGCACCGGCAGCGCCGCGGGCAACGGCGACGGCGGCGGCCTGTTCAACGCCGCGACCGCCTCCTTCACCGGGGTGACCGTCACGTTCACCTCCAACCAGGCGGCCAGCGGCGTCGGCGGCAACGGCGGTGCCGGCGGCGCGGCCACGGGCGGCGTCGCCGGCGGCGGCGCCACCGGCGGTGACGGCGGCGACGGCGGCGAAGGCGCCAGCGGCGTCGGCGGCGGGATCTTCAACGCGACCACCGGCACCCTCACGCTCAAGCCACGGCTGGGGGCGAAGAAGGGGTCCAAGCAGGCCCACGCCACCGACGTCATCACGACCAATCAGGCCCTGGCCGGATCCGGCGGGCAGGCGGGCGCCGGCGGCGGCGCCACCGCCGGAGCCGGAAGTTCCCCCTTCGGCATCAACGGAGTCGCCACCCCCGGCCAGCCCGGGGCGACCGACCTGTTCAGCGCCGGCGTCGGCGGCGGCATCGCCAACTTCGGCACCGCGAACATCGACAACACGACCATCACCGGCAACCACGCCTCGACCAACGACAACGACGTGGACGGCACCATCACGCAGTGACATGGGGCCGGCCCCGTCCGCCGCGGCGCCGGGCCGGCCCACCGCCCCTCCCGGCCCCCGCCTCTGGGGGCCCGGGGGATCCACCACACCGGGGCTCGCGAAGGCGTCGATGATCGGCACCCCCTCGCGGGCGGGCCGGGCCGTCCCGGCCCGCCAGGAGGCCGCTTCCCTGCACCCTGTCACCGATCGGAGGACCAGCATGAGCCCGCTTCAGAGACGGCACGCGACCTCGACATTCGGATCATGGTTCCGCCGGCGGAAGCCGACGACGGCCCGCCGGCGATGGCGGCCGGTCGTGGAGGCGATCGAGCCGCGGCGACTGCTGGCGTCCGTCCAGGAGTTCCCCGTCGCGCTCAATTCCAACCCCTTCTCCATCGCGGCGGGCCCCGACGGCAACCTCTGGTTCACCGAGATCCTCTCGAACCGGATCGGCGCGATCAGCCCCATCACCCACTCGATCGCCACCTTCGCCACCCAGACCGCCAACTCCGGCCCGAACATGATCGCGGCGGGCCCCGACGGCAACCTCTGGTTCACCCAGTTGACGGCCAACAACATCGCCACGATCAACCCGGCGACGCACGCCGTCAACGAGTTCCCCGTCCCGACCGCCGACGCCGGCCTTCAGGGCATCGCCGCCGGGCCCGACGGCCGCCTCTGGTTCGTCGAGGGATCCGCCAACAAGATCGGGGCGATCGACCCGACGACGCATGCCTTCGACGAGTTCTCCATCCCGACGGCCAGCGCCGGGGCCTTCGCGATCGCGGCGGCGCCCGACGGCAACCTCTGGTTCACCGAGGAATCCGCCGACCAGATCGGTGAGATCAATCCCACGACCCATCAATTCCACGAGTTCGCCGTCCCGACCGCCGGGGCCCAGCCGTTCGGGATCGCGGCCGGGCCCGACGGCGGACTCTGGTTCGCCGAGTTCGGCGCCGACCAGATCGGCGAGATCAACCCGACGACGCACGCCTTCAGCGAGACGGCCGTCGCCGGCACGCAACCCTTCGGCGTCGCGGCCGGGCCCGACGGCGAGGTCTGGTTCACCGACGGTTTTGGCCTGGTGTCGATCGACCCTTCCACCCGCCGCCTCGGCTTCACGGGCACCCTCACCCAGAACGCCATGACCCGCGGGATCGCCGCCGGCCCGGACGGCAACCTCTGGTTCGCCGAGACCTCGGGGCAGAATATCGGCGTCTTCCAGCCGGCGCTCGTCCCGTCCCTCACGACCCAGCCGCCGGCCACGGTCGCCGTCGATGCCCCCTTCGGCCTGACCGTCACCGTCGATTACGCGGATTCGGGCCTGCCCGACGTGGCCTTCAACGGCGAGGTCACCCTCGCCCTCGGTTTCGAACACGACCGGCGCCGCGCTCGGGGGCACGACGACGGTTGCCGTCCGCGACGGCGTCGCCACGTTCTCGGGCCTGACGATCAATCAGCCCGGCAGCGGCTACCGGATCGTCACCGCCATCGACCCGCGGACCACCGTGCTGACGACGCCCATCACCGTCGACACCCCGCCCACCATCGTCGCAGAGAAGGTGATCTTCTCGGGCAAGGGCCGGCACCGGCACCTCGTCGGCTACGAGCTCGATTTCAGCACGGCGATGGACCCCACGCGGGCGGCCAGCACCGCCGATTACACCCTGACGCAGTCCCAGCGGCGCGGCCGGAAGGTCATCACCCAGCCGGTCGCCTTCCGGGCGGCTTATGACGCGACGGCGCACCGCGTGAGGCTGACCCTGGCCGGCAAGCCGAAGTTCGCCCGGGGGGGCAAGCTGGTCGTGATCGCGGCGCCGCCGGGCGGGCTGACCGACACCCTGGGGACTCCGCTGGACGGCGGCGACAAGGGGGTGCCCGGCGACAATGGGACGTTCGTCATCGCCCCGAATGGGACCGGCATCTCGCGATGAGCGGCTCATGTCGGGCCGATCGCGACCCGAACCGAGCCGCGAGATGATCGCGGGGCTGGAGGCGAAGCCGAAGTGACCGACATGGGGTCGCCTCGCCAGCGGCGACCCATCCAGGAGGAGGAAGACCGCGAGATCGCCGGACGTCCCGGCGGACGCGACGATCCTCGATCGTAGGCGCTGCGCGCACGGAGATCGGGATCGCTCCCGATTTCCCGGAGTGTCGGGGTGCGCGCTCATCTCTTCAGAGGTGGACCATGCTGAGATTTTCGATGCGAATCGCGAAGGCGAGACGACGGGGGCTGCGTCCCGGGCTCGAGGGTCTGGAGGGCCGCGTGACGCCGAGCACATTCCGCGTCAACACGATGCTGGATACCGTGGCGGTGAACCTCAAGACGGGCAAGGACGCCAGCGGACACATCTCGTTGCGCTCGGCCATCCAGGCGGCCGATGCGCATCGCGGGGCGAACACGATCGTCGTGCCGGCCGGGACGTTCCTGCTGACGATCGCCGGAACCGGCGAGGACGCCGCGGCGACCGGCGACCTGCACATCAACGCGTCGGTGAAGATCAAGGGGAGCGGGGCCGGGTCGACGATCGTCGACGGCAATCATCTCGACCGCGTCTTCCAGGTCCTCGGCGGCAAGGTGTCGATCTCCGGATTGACGATCCAGGGCGGCCTCGTCCAGGGGGACGGCGGCGGGCTGCTCAACTCGGGCGGCCAGGTCACCCTGACGGGGGTGACGATCACCAACAACGAGGCGGAGGGCGCCTCCGGGATCGGCGTCGGGCTGCCCAATCCGGGCAGCGCAATCGCCCAGCCGTCGGTGACGCCCGTCGGCGTCGGTGGCGCGGGCGGCCTGGGTAACGCGACCGCCGGGGAAGGGGGCGGGATCTTCAATGCGGCCGGGTCGTTGAAGCTCATCGATTGCGCGGTGGTCTCCAACCGGGCGGTCGGCGGCAACGGCGCCAATGGGGGTAATGGGACCGTGGGGATCGGGACGAGCAGCAACGGCCAGGAAGGGGCCGGCGGCGTCGGCGGGGCGGGGGGTCAAGGGGCCGCCGGAGAGGGCGGCGGCCTCTTCAACGCGGCGGGGGCGACCCTGACCATCACGGGCACGTCGATCAGCTCCGACGCGGCCACGGGCGGGGCCGGTGGGGCCGGAGGAGCCGGCGGCCTGGGCGAGGGCGCCAACGGCGCCCAGAACACGATTCCCGGGAGCCTTGTTGGGGCGGGCATCGGGGGCAATGGCGGCAGCGCCGGTCAAGGGGGAGACGGCGTGGGAGGCGGCCTGTTCAACGCCGGCACGGTCACGTTCTCGGGGACGCCGAGCTCCTTCGGCGGCGATGTCGCCCTCGGCGGCGCCGGCGGGGCTGGCGGGCGCGGAGGCGACGCCGTCGGCGGGACCGGCGCGGCCGGCCAGCCGGGCTCGGACAGCCCGAGCGGCGACAATGGGGGCCCGGCCGCCACGGGCCGGGGCGGCCTCGGCGGCGGGGGCGGCAACGGCGAAGGGGGCGGGATCTTCAACGCCTCCGGCGGACAGATCACCAGCACGGCCGGACTCGCCATCCAGACGAATTCCGCCGTCGGCGGCCAGGGCGGCGCGGGTGGCACCGTCGGTTTCGCGACCGGCGGCGCGGGCGGCAACGGCGGCGGCGTCCAGAACCTCAACGTCGAAGCCGGCGGCGAGGCCGACGGTGGCAACGGCGGCGCGGGCGGCTTCGGCGGCTTCGGGAAGGGAGGAGGGATGGACAATGACGCCGGCGCCACCGTGACGTTCCAGGCGGCCAGGAAGACGAGGAACCCCGCCGCCAGCGCCTTCACGAACAACGCGGCCAGGGGTGGTGCCGGCGGCCTCGGGGCCGGCGGCGGAGGCTCCCTGGGCGGCAACGGCGGCAGCATCAGCGCCGCCGTGGCGAGCACAGCCGCGGGCAATGGAGGCCTCGCCGTGGGCGGCAAGGGCGGCACCGGCGGGTCCGGGATCCCCGGCCAGGGGGGCGGCCTGTTCGACGCCGGGACCGCGAACTTCCTCGGAGTGACCGTGAACTTCTCCGCCAATGTGGCGGACGGGGGCGCCGCCAGTCCGGGCGGCAACGGTGGCGACGGTCAGGGCGGCAATGGCGGCGCGGGGATCCACGGCGGCAACGGCGGCAACGTCATCGGCGGCAGCGGCGGCGCCGGCGGCTTCGGGGGCAACGGCGTGGGCGGCGGCATCTTCGTGGATGCCCCGGGCATCCTGGTCATGAAGCCCCGCCAGGGGGCCAGGAAGGGCAGCGGCCAGTCCTCGGCCACCGACGTCATCACGACCAATCGTGCCGTCGGCGGGCCCGGCGCGGTCGGAGGAGCCGCATCCACGCTCAGTTTCGCCGGCAGTGCCGGCACGGGGAGCCCCTCGAGTGCTCCCGCGTCCGCGGGCACGAACACGCCCGGCACCGCCGGGGTGGCCGGATTCGCGGGCAGCGGAGTCGGCGGCGGCATCGCGATCCTCGGCACCGCGACCATCGACAACACGACGATCACCGGCAATACCGCCTCCACCAGCGATAACGACGTGGACGGGTCATTCTCCTCGTGAGACCCGTCGCCCGAGGGGACGGGATCGCCCGGGGAGGACGAAGGCCTCCTCCCCGGCTCTTCCTGCGTCCCGTGCATTCGCGGGCCGCTGACGCCCGGTTCGAGCGTCGGCGGCCTTCGACCCATAAACGTCATCCCAGAATGGCATATGAGGATCGATCTTCTCGCGAACTTCACCCGCGACTCACGGGGGTCACACGGAGTCCCTTTACAATAACGCCGACTCGCCTGTTTGCATGTGCTGCCGTTCATCGCTCGGGACCCGGGGCCCGCCCCCGCTAGCGGACCCGGGCCGGCGGCCCGCGGGGGAACGGACGGCGGCCTCCACCCGTACCGGTGAGATCGACCCGACCCCGCGCCGCGCCGGGCGCCCCGTGCCCGGGGCCGGGACCGCCCGCCGGGACCCACCGAACCGACCCACCCGTTTTGAGAAGGTGAATCACGTGACCGAGTCCCATGCGAAGCCGCGTCCCCGACCGAGGGGGGGCTTCACCCTGATCGAGTTGCTGGTGGTGATCGCGATCATCGCCGTGTTGATCGCGCTCTTGCTCCCGGCCGTGCAGGCGGCGCGCGAGGCGGCGCGGAGGGCGCAGTGCACCAACAACCTCAAGCAGCTCGGGTTGGCGCTGCAGAACTATCACTCGTCCTTCGATAACTTCCCGCTCGGGGCCTTGCAGGTGCGCGACGGCACCGGCGCCCTGCGGGGGACCGACTGGGGCCTCTGGAGCGTCCACTCGATGCTCCTGCCCTACCTCGAGCAGACCGCGGTCTACAACGCCTGCAACTTCGCCATCCCGAACCAGGGGGACGCCGGGTTCAACACGACCGCGACGCAGGTGACGGCGATCACCACGGTCGTCAACGGCTTCCTCTGCCCGTCGTCGCCGCCTCCGAATGCCCCCGGGTTTCCCCCCGAGGCGCCGATCGCCCTGCAGAAGAACTCGCCGGGGAACAACTATGGTTCATCCGGAAGTAGCATGCGCGAATTTGACGCCGACGCAAGTCGTTGTGTACTAACGCGCCGATGATTTCACCCGACCAGGGCATACTTCGTCTCATGGATCGCCAGGATCTTCAATTTGAAGGATTCCCGATCCCGGAACCCGTACGCCTGCCGCTTCATCGTCTTGATCTTGTTGTTCGTCCCCTCCAGCGGGCCGCTCGAGATCATCACGTCGTAGTACGCCAGCAGGCCCGAGCGGTGCGCCGCCAGCGTCTTGGCCATCTGCTGGAGGATCCGGATCCCCGACGCCTCCGCTCGGCGAATCCAACCGTCCAGGAAGGTCGTGGCGAATCGCTTCCCCGGCTGCTCCCAGAACCGCCGCAGATCCTCCTTCAGGTAGGAGGCCGTCGCCAGCGGCTCGTTGAGCTTCAAGGCCTCCTTCAGCCGGCTCTTCTCATCCGTCTTCGGGTCGAGGTTGGCGGCGTTCTTCAGCAGCAGCCACCGCGTCCCCTTGAGCACGTCCTTGTGCTGCACCTCGGTCGCCTCGCGGTACAGCGCCCGCCGCAGGTCCGAGAGCTTGTCGTTGAACAGCTTGACCACGTGGAAGCGGTCGAAGACGATCACGGCCTTGGGCAGATGGGCCCGCACCGCCGCCTGGTAGGCCCCCGACCTGTCCATGGCCACCGCCTCGATCTGGGCCTTGCTGGGCCGCAACCGCTTCCAGAAGGGCTTCAGCGCGTCGGCGCCCTTGCCGTCGCCGACGAAGACCACGGCGCCGCTGTCCAGGTCCAGGACCACCGTCAGGTAGCGGTGCCCGCTGGCCACGGCGATCTCGTCGATGGCGAGGGCGTTGAGGTGCTTGAGTTTGGGCTTGGCATAGCGCCGCGACAGGTCGCGCTTCTGGATGTCCTTGACCGGATCCCAGCCGACATCGAGGTGATGGGCGACGTCGCGGATGGTCATGCGGCGCGACAGCTCCAGCACGTACCGCTCGAAGGACTTGGTGTAGCTCCGCCTGGGGTCGGCGAAGGGGACCTTGACCTGACGCACCGCCCCACAGGCTCGACATTCGACGCGCGGGATCGGCAGGACCACGGTCGTCTTGCGGCGGCCGATGGGCAGGGCGGTGAATTGCCGCTCGGCGTGACCGCGGGAGATGACCTCGCGGGAGCCGCAGGCCGAGCAGCGACAGTCGTCGGGATCCTGCTGGATGGTGAAGATCGTCGCGCCGCCCTGATAGTCGGTGCGGACATACTCGTCGCCGCGGATACCGAATGCGTGATACAACAGGCTGGTGGACATGCTGACCTCCCGTTTTGGAGTCCGTTGACACAACTCCAAGTGGAGTCAGCATGTCCACGTTTTTCAAGCCCCGCGCGCGCTTCTTCCGGATGAACCACAACTATTTCGCGTCGATCGGCTCGTGCCTCAACCAGTACAGCGGCCCGTACATCCCCGGCCAGGAGATGGGCGGGGCGGCATCGCCCAACGGGATGTTCGAGGTCTTCGGCCAGGCCATCAAGATCTCGGGGGTGCAGGACGGTACCAGCAACACGATCGCCTTCGGCGAGTGGCGCACCGGCGACTTCAACGAGAACCAGCTCTCGGTCCAGGACGTGATCGACGTCGGGGGCCTGTTCCCCCCGGGTCGGGCCGCTACCAGCTCAACCAGACCATGCCCTACGGCGGCGCCGGGCTGAACCTGTGGCTGCAGATGTGCGCCCAGCAGGCCCCGAGTACGCTCGGCAATGTTAACCTGAACCGGAGCTGGATCGGCCAGCAGTGGTGCACCGGGATGTTCGCCCGGACCCTGGGCAACACCGTCGTCGCCCCCAACTCGCCCTACCCCAACTGCGCCACGGTGATCTGGGGGGGCGACTTCGACGGCTCCAACGGCAACTTCGGCATGAGCAGCTACCACCCCGGCGGGGCCAACGTCGCCATGGTCAACGGCTCCGTCCGGTTCCTCAAGGCCACGACCGCCCAGACCGTCGTCTGGGCCCTCGGCTCCCGGGCCCAGGGCGAGGTCGTCTCGGCCGACTCGTATTGACCCGCCCGGCCACTGGGCCCCCGCAAGGACCCGGCGCCCTGCACGGGCGTCGGGTCGTCCGTTCCTACACTTGATCATCCACTCCGGAGCGAACTTCGATGATTCGGCGACTGACGCCGTCCCGCGGCGTGCGCACCCTCGTGCTGACCCTGCCCCTCGCCGCCCTGTTCATCGCGCCGGGATGCGGGACCGAAGAGATCACGCTGGCCCAGGTCCCCGCCGACGCGACCGAGAAGGTCCAGAAGGGCCAGACCAAGCCGGTCGCCAAGGCGGACCGCCTCCCGCCCCAGAACCAGCAGAGCCAGGGCCGGCCCTATTGAGAGGGTGTGCGAGGAGGTCGCCGAATGGGTGTAGGGTGAGTCGAGCCTCGATTCCTCGAGGCGAGGCCCACCGTCTTCGCCGAGGATCTCGGTGGGCCTCTTGCCGCGGTGCGGCATTCGACCCACCCTACTCCCCTTCGCGTACACACTCCGAGCCCCGACCCGTCGCCACGGGCCGGGGACGGTCGTCTGTGTTCAGATGAGCTCGCGGATGGGCTCGGCGGTCGGGGGCAGGATGAAGACGGGCCGGTCGGCCTTGTCGCGGATGAAGGCGTGGGGGTCGATGCCCAGGTTGTGGTAGACGGTGGCCAGGACGTCCTGGTAGTGGACCGGCCGGCTGGCCGCCGACCCGCCCAGCTTGTCCGTCGAGCCGATCACCTGCCCGACGTTCATCCCGCCCCCGAAGAGCAAGGCCATGCTCACGGGCGACCAGTGATCGCGGCCGGCGGTCTTGTTGATCCTGGGCGTGCGGCCGAACTCGCCCCAGGCGACCACGGTGACGTCGCGGTCGAGCCCGCGGTTGTGGATGTCCTCGACCAGAGCCGAGACCCCCTGATCGAAGAGCGGCAGTTGCGCGCGGAGGCGGTCGAAGTGGCCGCCGTGGGTGTCCCACGAGCCGAAGGCGATCGTGACGCACCGCGCCCCGGCCTCGACCAGGCGGCGGGCGATCAGGAACTGGTCGTTGAACCTCGGAGCGGCGTCGTCCACAGGTACCGGCGAGCCGATGCCGTAGCGGTCGCGCAGCCGGGGGTCCTCGTGGGAGAGGTCCAGCGCCGCGCGACCTTCTCGGAGGATAGCACGTCGAAGGCGCGTCGGTAGATGTCGTCCATGCCGCCGACGTCGGCGTTGTCAACGCGACGGCGGAACCGGTCGAACTGGCCGAGCAGGGCCTTGCGGCGATCGAACCGCGGCGGCGGGACGTCGGCCGGGGGACTGAGCAGCGCCAGGTCGTCCGGTTCCATCCGCGCCGGCTTGTACGAATGGCCGAGGAAGCCCGGCCCCGGGATGTTATACGGCATGTGCTGCATGCGCGGGGACAGGTCGAAGCAGGGCGGGACGACCGGGTCGACGATCCCCTGCACCCGCGCGATCACCGAACCGAAGTTGGGCCGGCCCTCGCGCTGGCTCTGGGCCCTCGGGTAGCCGGTGACGCTCTGCGAGCTCGAGTGCTCATCGCGCAGGCCGACGATCGAGCGGATCACCGCGACCCTGTCCATCAGCCCGGCGATCCGGGGCAAGTGCTCGCAGATCTGGACGCCCGGCAGCCGGGTGGCGATGGGCTTGAACTCGCCGCGGATGCCGTCGGGCGCCTCGGGCTTGAGGTCGAAGGTATCCTGGTGCGCCGGGCCCCCCGTCAGGTAGATCATGATCACCGACTTGTGCGAGGAGCCTGTGACGGAAGCCCCGGTCGGACCGGTGCCCCGCGCCTGCGCCTCGGCCTGGAGCAGCGCGGGGAGGCTCAGGCCCCCCATCGCCAGCCCGCCCAGCTTGAGGAACGATCGCCGCGATCGGCCGTCGCAATACCGATTGTCCCCACCTGGCCCCCACAAGGTCAGCACGATCGATCCCTCCCGCACCGAGGTCGGACCGACTTCGGTCCCACGTCTCCCCGGACTGCTCTCCAATCTCCGACGAGTGTTAAACAATAATATAACCCGTCGGAGGGGGTGGGGCAAGGGTTGTCCCCTCATGACCGAGCCCCGTGCGCTGTCAAAACCCTTATTTTTCAAGGCTATAGAGAAGTGTACAAAAGATCTTTACCCCAGAGGGCGCGGTTTTTCCCGTGTTTTTGGCTTGCTTTGCATCGCCAAGTCCAGAAAATCACGATTTTTACCCCACAGCCCTCTGGCACGGGGGATTCATCGCGATGTAAACTGGATCGACCTGGTCGGAGCCGTGACGTCGATGCGGATCGCCGAGACTCAGCCCCTGTTTGCCTGGGCCGCCTTGGAGGATTCTCCCTCCTTGGGGACGATCCGCCGGTGTCTGGAGGCGATCCCCGACTCCGGTGTTCTGCGGGGTCTGCGGGAGGCGCGAGGACGCGGGCGGGACGACTATTCCGTCGCTCTCCTCTGGGGCGTCGCCGTGCTCACGCCGCTGTTACGGCATCCCTCTTATGACGCCTGCCTCGCCGAAGTCCGCCGCAACCCCGCGCTACATCGACTGCTCGGGGTCCAGACCGAAGAGCAGATCCCCCATCACTGGAATCTCTCGCGGTTCCTTGACGTCCTGGGGCACCCCGTCCACCTGGCCGCGATGCGGGCGAGTTTCGATGCGATGGTTCAGCGATTGGCCGCGGTGGTGCCTGACCTGGGGCATCGCACCGCCGGCGACGCCACGGCGCTGTCGGCACGGCGCGGGGACGAGGCGCGTCAGAAGGCCGAGACGCGGCTGGGACTGCCACAACCGACCGGTGGTCGCAAGGAGTATCACGACGCCGAAGGGGAGGTCGAGAAGGTCGTGGAGTGGTTCGGTTATAAGCTCCACCTCCTGGTCAACGTGCATCACGAACTGGCGTTGGCCTATCGGATCACGACACCGGCGGTGGGCGACAACGAGATGATCGGGGCCCTGCTCGAGCAAGCCCTAGGCAACTTGCCCGAGGGGCGGATCGAGTCGCTCGCCTACGACAAGGCGGCCGACGACGAAGCCGTGCACGGCCTGTTGCGGGAGGCGGGGGTCAAGCCGCTGATCCAGGACCGCGGCTTGTGGAGGAGTGAGCCGGAACGGCTGCTGCCGGGACACACGGGGCGATCGAACCTGGTCTACGACGAATCGGGGACGATTCACTGTTATGATAAGGTGAGCACGCCGATCGTCCGGCACCGGATGGCTTACATCGGCCACGAAGCGAAGCGTGGGACGCTGAAGTATCGTTGTCCGGCGCGTCATGAGGGCTGGACTTGCCCGAGCAACGCGCGGTGCAACGAGGGGCGCCGCTACGGCCTGGTGGCGCGGATCAAGAGTGAGTTGGATCTGCGCCGGTTCCCGCCGATTCCGCGCATGACCAAACAATTCGAGCGATTATATAAGGGGCGCACTGCGGTAGAGCGGGTCAACGCCCGCGTGAAGTTATACTGGGGCGCGGATGACGGCAACGTGATCGGTGCGCGGCGGTTTCACGCGATGGTGGGGATCGTGATGCTGGTGCACCTGGCGTTGGGGACGACCCTGGCACGGAGCGAGCGCGGGGCGGTGAAGACGCTGGGAGGGACCCGCCTGAACCCGATCGGGCGAGCGCTCGACGAGCAGATCGACCGGGAGAGATCGTGCGCGGAAGCGACGTGAACGACCGCGACAACGTTTGGAATACCCCAATATCGTCATAGATCCCCCAGAGGGTACTTGTCCCCCGGGCAAACGACATCGCAAGCGGCTCCCTCATGACCCAATGGGCCGGCTTACTTCGGGATGTACGTGATCCCGCGGGACCTGGTCAGGTCAACGTCCCCCATGGCGTTCGCCGCGATCGTATTCCCTTGCACGACGGAGCCGTTGCACGCGCCGAGGGCATAAAGGCCGTATCCCTGGTTGGTGACGATCTGGTTGCCGGGGACGGCGACGGTCTGGCTGCCGGCTCCCGAAGAGTTTCCGCCGATGGTCGCCTTCCGGGCCTTGAAGAGCGCCACGCCATCGCCGGTGTTGGCGCGAATCACATTCCCAAGCACGGCATCGCCCCGGGACGAGCGGATGGTCACGCCCGGGCCGACATTGTAGAGGATGTCATTCTGCAGGGCGGACGTCGCGCCCCCGATCGTGATGGCCGACGTGCCGGGGCCGACATCGATCCCGCCCAGCGTGTTGCCCAGGGCGCCGGTGCCCTGGGCATTGGCCCCGATGACGGAGTGAAACACGACGTTGTCGTGGGCCGAGCCGACGATCTGAATTCCGTACTCGCGGTTCGCCGAGACCGTCAACTGCGGCTCGATCGAGGGCTGGAAACCGCCGATGGCGTTGCCGTGGGCGTGTCCGTCGATCTTGATACCATCGCCGCCGTTGGCGACGGCCGTCTGGATGTCGCTGTTCGTCCCGACCGCGGTCTCGGTCACTTGCACGCCGGTTGCCTTGCCGCCCAGTTCGATGCCGTTGCCGCGGTTGCCCGAGATAATGCAGGTGCGGATCAGGTTGTTCCCGCCGCTGGACGTGACCAGGATCCCATCGCGCCTGTTCGGGGCCGCGCCCCCGAACGCGAAGGTCCCGCCGAAGGTGTTGAACGATGTGAAGCTGCTGGCCTTCTGGCTGACCTCGATGCCGTTGCGGTTGTTGCCGGAGATCACGTTGCCCAGCGGGATCACGCCGCCGACTTGCGTGTCGCTGGAGCTCCCCGAGACCAGCACGCCGTCGCCGCGATTGGCGACGATCGTGGCGTTATTGGCCCCGACGCCGATGAAATTGGCCTGGACCGTCGTGTCGTTCGAGTCGGTGATCCGCAGGCCGTTGCCGCCGTTGCCGCTGAGCACGTTGTAATCCACGAACGGCTGATCCTGGACCGTGCAGCCGATCAGTTGATTGCCGTCGGCCTTGACGATGGCCACGCCGTCCTGGCGGTTGCCCAGGGCCGAATCGCCCGAGGCGGTCGTGCCGACGAAGTTCCCGCTCATCGTGTTCCCGGTGGACCCGCCCTTGATGAGCACGCCGTCGCCGCGGTTGCCCGAGATCAGGTTGCCCTGGGGCGGGCGCACGATCACGCCTTCCGTGGGGTCGTTGCCGCCCGACACCGTGCCGCCGATGAGGTTTCGGGACGCGCCCTGCGTCAGGAGGATGCCGTTCTTCGCGTTGCCGCGCTTGAGCGTGCCGGTGGCGTCCGTGCCGATGTTGTTCATGGCGATCACGTCGTCCGAGGCTCCGTAGATCCCGATGCCGTTGCCGCGGTTGCCGCTGATCACGTCGGAGAGCTGGGCCCCGAGGTTGACCGTCGCCTGGTACGAGATGATGCCCGTGTTCACGGCGACGATCCCGACGACCTGGTTGCCGGCCACGGCATCGTTGGTCTGCAGGCCCACGGCACCGGGGTAGTTCAGGTTGAGCCAGTAGGTGGGGCCGAAGGTGCCGTCGGCATCGCGCCGCACGGTCGCGATCGCAGCCTGGATCGGCGTGCTCGATGTGGCATCGCTCTCGGTGGCCGCGAGGGTGTAGACGCCCGGCTCGGGGCTGCTGATGCCCTCGAAGTGGGTGGCGAGCGCCTGGCCGTTCACCAGCCCGCCCGGGGCGGAGATCGACGTCCAGTGGGAGAATTGCGCAGTCGACGAGTCGTAGTCGACCAGATAACCCGAGGCGAAGGGGCCGGGGCTACCGGGCATCGTATAACCCCCGGCGATGGTATAACTCGTCCCGCCGTTGTACCAGATTCCGTAGGCCGTGGTGGACGTCGAGCCCGGATAGACGATGTCGGTCAGGATCTGGCTTTGCGAGACGCTGTAGAGGAACGCGTGGCCTGTGCCGAGCGGTGCATTCCCCTCGGGGCCGTCGGCGTTGCCGACTGCGAAGTCGCCCATCGTGCTGTGCACGTAGGTGTAGGTCGCGTTGGGATAATCGATCGTCTGGTAATCGCCGGCATTCGAGAGGTCGGCGGTCGTCCCCTGGAAGACGAACCCCTGGACTTCGCCGCCCTGCGTGGCCCTGTAGCTCCCGACCATCCGCAGGACATCCCCGCCGCCGATGTCGGGGCCGTAGACGCTCGTGGAATAGGTGCCCGGGTAGTCGACGGAGTAGCTCGTGCCGTTGGCGCCGGAGATGGGCCCGATGTATAGCAGCCCGTTGGCATTCGACGTCCCGGTGATGAGATACTGGCCGGCCGTGCTGGCATCGCGGATGCCCTGCCACCCGGAGACCGGCTGCATGCTCACGGAATCGGCGTTGTAATAGGTGACGCCCGTCACCGGATCGACCTGCCCGATCAGGTCGCCGTGGGACGAGGCATTGATCCGGATGCCGTCCCCGCCGTTGCCGGCGACGGTCTTGCCGTTGGCGAGGAGGCCGATGTCGTTGCCCTGGACCGTGATCTTCGAGGCGATGAGCGTGACGCCCGCGCCGCCGGCCCGCACCAGCGAGAGCGACTTCAGGGTCGAGCCGTCGGAGCCACCGGCGAACCGGAGCCCCCTGGAGCCCTGGAAGTTCACGGTCACGACCGGCGAGCCGGCGAACGAGGGGGCCGAGGCGCCGTCGATGGCGACGGTGTTGGTGATGTCGGGGAGCGGTTTGCAGCCGACCCGGATCGTTCCGGCGACATCGAAGTCGATCGTGTTGGCACCCGGCTGGCTGTTGGAAGCGATGATCGCCTGGCGGAGCGTGCCGGCCCCGGAGCCGTGGAGGTTCGTCACCGTGAACGTGGACAGGAGTTCCCGGTTTTCGAGGACCTCGACGTCACGCGGCCTGGAATGCGGGGAAGATGGACGTTTCGAGCGAATCGGTGACTTCGAGGCTCGGGGTCCGAAACGATTCCGATAGGCCGGTGTCATCATGGATCGAAGGTGGGGAAAATGCAGAGGGTCGAGGGGTGAGGATCGGCGCCGAGATCACCATCCCCATTCGACGTTGTCCCAGCTCGAGAGCCTCGGGGCCGTATCAGTGAGCGTCCCGCAGCAGCGCCTCCAGCGCGTCGCAGGCGGTCCTGGCGCCGTCCTCGCGGCGGACCTCCTCGCCGACCTCCGCCGGCGCCGGGCGAATGCCGGGTCGTCGAGCAGCCGGCGCAGCTCGTCCGCGACCCGAGCCGGGGTGTAGCGGCGGGGCGAGAGGGTGCGGGCGACGCCCAGCCGGGCGAGTCGATCGGCGTTGTCGGGCTGGTCGTGGGCGTGGGGGACGACCAGCATGGGACGTCCCGCCCGCATCGCCAGCCCGGTGGTGCCGATGCCGCCGGCGTGGACGACCGCGGCGGCGCGCGGGAACAGCTCCGAGAACGGGGCGTAGTCGAACGCCGCCACGCCCTCGGGCAGCGAGGCCGGACGATCGCGGCCGCCCTTGCCGAGGATGAGAACGGCCCGGCGGCCCAGACTCTTGGCAGCGGCGATGCTGTGCTCGAAGAACGGCCCGGCGACCATCGCCGCCGAGACGGCGAGCGTGAATACGACCGGCGGCGGGCCGTCGTCCAGGAACCGGGCCAGCTCGGGGTCCGGGCCGGCCCCGCCGTCGCGGTCGTACAGCAAGAAGCCGGTATGGATCGTCTGCGCGGGCCAGTCGGGCTGCTTGTCGGCCAGCCGCTTCGAGAACAGGGTCAGGACCAGCAAGGGGGAGTGGCCATCGACCAGCGGATTGTCGGGCGCGGGCGGCAGGCCGATCTCGGCCCGGAGGCGGTCCAGGGGCTTCGCCCACGCGCGGGTCGCCCGCGTCAGCGAACGGCGCAAGGGTCGCCAGAACCGGGGGCCGAGGAAGCGGAGGTACTTCGACAGGTCGGGGATGCCGGGCAGAGCGGGCGGGTCGTAGGCCGAGCCGAACACCAGCGGCGTGACCGCGGTGGACGCCCACGCGATGCACCGGGCCTCGGACACGAGCCGGGTGGCGAAGGCGAGCGGGTGCGAGACCAGGAGGTCGGCGCCCTCGGCCGCCGCCAGGGTGTCCTCGTAGGAGTCCCGCACGGCCGGCAGGATCGTCCTGCGAAGGACATGGATCGAGCCCAGGCGGAAGTCCATGATCCGACGCATCGCGACCGGGTCGTCCACGAAGTCGGAGTCGGGCCGCAAGGGGTGGAAGCCCAGCCCCAGCGCCTCGACCTTCTTCCGATAGCATTCCCCCGTCGCGATCACGGCCTCGTGGCCCCGCGCCTTCAGGCCCAGCGCGATGGCGATGTACGGATGCAGGTCTCCCAGCGAGCCGATCGTCGTCAGGACGATCCGCCGGCCTCGCGGCGGGAGCGGCATCGCTGTACCTTCTTCCGGGGGAATCATCTCCGCCTCCGGAGGGCCTGAATCGCCGACTTGCAGGGGGTGGAACTCATCGAGATCCGAGCGTTCGACTCATTCGAGTTCCGATCGTTACGGCTCGAACATTTCCCTGAGCACGTCCAGCACGACGGTGGCTGTGTTGGCGTCGATCCGGCCCAGCTTCTTGATGAGCCGTGCCTGATCCACCGTGCGGATTTGATCGAGGACCACCTGCCCGTCCTTCCCCCTGAATCGACAGGGAACCCTCGTCGGGTACGCTCGCCCTTTGGTGGTCATCGGGGCCACGATCACCGTGCGGATGTTGTGGTTCATGTCATCGGGTGAGACGACGAGGCAGGGGCGGGTCTTCTTGATCTCGCTACCGATCGTCGGGTCGAGGTCCGTCAGATGGACCTCGAAGCGGTTGATCACCATTCCCATTCGTCCTCATCCCAGCTCGACAGGCTCGGGGCCGCGTCATCGAGCAAGGCGTCGTCGCCGCGGCGGCCCATCTCCCGAAAGGCGGCGGCCCAGCCGGCCCGAGCCTTCTTCGCCGGGCGGATGATCAGGGCGTCATCCCGAACGCTGATCTCGACCTCGTCATGCAGCCCCGTCTGCTGGAGCAGGGGCTTGGGGATGCGGATGCCCTGCGAGTTGCCGATGCGAACGATGCGCGTCTTCATGGCACGCCCTCCTGTGCTTACAACGTAGCTACTTGACCGGGACTCGGCAATTGTCACCCACGATGAGCGATCAACCGACGGCCCAATGTCATCCACGCACGAAGAAAGGCGAGCCGTGGTCCCATGCTGGCCAAAAAGCCCCATGCTGGCCGGGGGGTGAGCGTCTTACGAGTGGGTAAACGGCTACGCGGCGACCCGGCGGTTGGCCCAGAACGCATCCCATTGTCCCTGCTCACTCAAGAGCAGGGCTCGCAGATGGCCGACCGCATCGGCCCCCTCGTGGCCCCACCGCATCCCCGAGCCCTTCATTCGCCGGCCGATGACCGTCTTACACGCCGCCTCCACCGGGCCCGAGCCGATCTGCCACCCCTTGGCCCGATAGCTCGGATAGTCCATCCGATGGCACTGGTTGCGGAAGTAGGTCACCACCCCCTCCCATGCCGGCCGCGCCCGGGGATTCCCGGCGAGGTCCAGGCCCTCCAGCCAGGCCAGGATCGCCGGTCCGCCCTCGTGCTTCAGCCGGTGCGACCACGCCGCGTGGGCCGCCTCGGCCGCCGCCGCGTCACCCGGGTGCCAGGCCTTGGCGAAGTCCCCCAGGTGCTCACTGGCGTGGTAGAAGTCCAGGATCACCACATCGAGCCGGCCGAAGTGGAGCTGCAGCAGGTCCTCCAGCCCCGCGCCGCCGTCACACACGGCGATCCATCGCTGGGCGCCGCCCATCCCCACCCGGCCGGCCGTGTGGCGCAACGGCTCGGCCACGGCCTCTTGGCCCTCGAGGCTGGCCACATACCGCGCCTGCCAGGCGGGCCGCCGCCCCTCGGGATCGGCCCACTGGCGGCGCTCCGCGGGGACCGGGTTGTAGACCATCCCCACCGCGACCATCTCCCCTTCGGCGGCCGCCCCGCCCGGGCCCTGCTTGGCGAGGCCCGTCAGGTCGATCGAAACGTAGGCGCAGGTCATCCCCTCGGCGTCCTTGTGCCAGTCCCAGGCCCGGGTCTCACCGAAGGCGACCTTCGCCTCCACGGCCCGGCCCAGCTCGCCGCCGATCGCCTCGGTGGCCCGCTCCACGGTCGATTCGGCCAGCGACAACCCGCTCATCTTGGGCAGGATCACCTCGGCGGCCAGCGCGAAGCTGTCCAGGGTCCCGGCCAGGGTGGTCAACTCGGCGGCGCCGGCGGTCAGGTCGCTCTGATCCAGGCCGAAGGCGGCGTCGCCGGGACAGTGGCCGTGATGGCAGTGGGGGCAGTGGTAATAGCCCCGCTCGATGGTCAGGGGGCCCAACGCCGAGAGGAGGCCCTTTTTCCGATAACCCTTGAAGCGGGTGTCCTGGTGGCAGTGGGGGCAGGTCAGGCTGGAGCCTCGGTACCCCCTTTTTTCCGCTGCTCGGCAGCGGTCTGGAGGGCCTTGGCTCCCAGGCGATGGACCAGGTCGCGGACCTGGAACTCGGTGGCGCCGAAGAGTTGATGGTCGGGCTTGATGGCGAGCAACTCGGCGATCGCGCGAAGGTCGTGTTCGGAGGCGGCCTTGAGCGACTCGAACAACTGCTCGGCGCGGCGGGCCTGCTCCTCGGGGAGATGGGCGAACGACATGGTGGGGACCCTCCGTGAACAAAGGACTAGTGAATCGGGGATGACGCATCCAAGACCTCTGTTCTACGAGATTTTCCACCCACTTTCGAGACGCCCACCCCTGGCCGGGAATCCCGGGCTCGTGGCAATTGGCCAGCATGAGGGTTGGTCGGATGCTCAGCGGTGCCGACCCGTGGAACCCGGCCGTCCCGGTACACAGAGAGGATGTGAAGGAATCGGATCGAAGATTGAATAAACCAATCCTCGGCCGGGCCGGGGTTTACATCCATTTTTCAATCTTCGATTTGGTGATTTTGAATCGATCCTTTCACAGACTCGGAGAGTATCCTATCAATCATGGTTGGGATGGCTGGGCGTCGTCCCATGTTGGCCAGGAATCCTCATGCTGGCCAGGAATTTGATGTCCGTCGTCGTTGGCCAGCATGGAGCGAACTGGCCAGCATGGCGGTTGGCCGGGTGCCCCCAGGGCATCTCACGCTCCCTGGCGATCGGGCCTCAATGCCGCGCCTCGGCCGGCGCCTCGCCGACCATCGCGGCGACCGCGCCGTTGGACGCCGCCCCGTTGGCCTCGTGCGGGATCGCCGGCTGAGGCGCGGGGGCGTTCCGCTGGATCACGTAGTAGAACACCGGCGTCAGGAAGACGCCGAAGAGCGTCACCCCCAGCATGCCGCTGAAGACCGCCGTGCCCAGCGATCGCCGCATCTCGGCGCCGGCGCCGTGGGCGATCACCAGCGGCACCACGCCGAAGATGAACGCGAACGACGTCATCAAGATCGGCCGCAGCCGCAGCCGGCAGGCTTCCAGCGTCGCCTCGCGCCGTGGGACGCCCGACTCCTGAGCCTGCTTGGCGAACTCCACGATCAGGATCGCGTTCTTGCTCGCCAGGCCGACTAAGACCACGAAGCCGATCTGGGTGAAGAGGCTCACGTCCATCCCGGCGATGTTCACGCCGATGAGCGAGCAGAGCAGGCACATCGGCACCACCAGGATCACCGCCAGCGGTAGCTTCCAGCTCTCATATTGCGCCGCCAGCACCAGGAAGACGAACACCACCGCCAGCACGAAGACGCCGATCGCGGTGCCCCCTTGCTGCAATTCCATGAAGGCCAGCTCGGTCCAGTCGGAGGCCATCGACCGCGGCAGCTCCTGGTCGGCGATCTGCTGCATCATCGCGATCGCCTGCCCCGAGCTGGTCCCCGGCGCGGGGTGGCCGGTGATCGCCGTGGAGGAGTACATATTGTACCGCATCACCGCGACCGGCCCGCTGGTGTTCCGCACGTCCATCAGCGTGGCCAGGCGGATCATCTGCCCGCGGTTGTTCCGCACCTGGAGCTGGCGGATGTCCTGGGGCTCGCCGCGGAACCTCTGGTCGGCCTGGATGTTGACCTGCCAGGTCCGGCCAAACTCGTTGAAGTTGTTGACGTAGTACGAGCCCAGGTAGACCTGCAGGGTGTTGAACAGCTCGCTGACCGGCACGCCCAGGGCCATGCACTTGGTCCGATCGATCTCCAGGTAAAGCCAGGGCGTGTTGCGCGCGAGCTGTTGAACAGCCCCTCGAGGCCGGGCGTCCGATTGCCCCGCTCGACGATCGCGTCGCTGACCCGTTGCAGGTACCCCAGCCCGAGGTTGCCGCGGTCCTCGATGACCAGCTTGAAGCCGCCGGTCGTGCCCAGGCCGTCGATCGGCGGGGCGCCGAAGATCGAGACGGTCGCCGCGCGCACCTCGCGGCAGCGCTCCTGGATTCGCTCGGCGATGGCGTCGGCCGAGAGGTGGTGGCCGCGCCGCTTCTCGAACGGCTCGAGCAGCACATACAGCGAGCCCAGGTTGGGCGCGTTGGCGTTCAAGAGTAACGACTGGCCCGAGACGCCCACGGTGTGCGCCACGCCCGGCGTCTCGCGGGCCATGGACTCGATGCGGGCCATGGCGCGGCACGGTGCGCTCCACCGAGGCCGAGTCGGGCAACTGGACATTGAGCAGCAGGTAGCCCTTGTCCTGCTGGGGCACGAAGCCCGTGGGCGTGCTGATGAATTCCCAGTAGGTCAGGCCCAGCAGCCCGCCGTAGAGCATCAGCACCAGGACGCTGATCCGCAGCACCCCGCCGACCACCCGGCCGTAGACGGCGGTCATCTTGTCGAACATCCGGTTGAAGCCGCGGAACAGCCAGCCCAGCACCGCGTTGATCGGCCGGATGAAGATCAGGCCGAACAGGCCGCCCGGGATCGCCCCGGCGGTGAACGCGGCCCACCAGGCCGCGCGCGACATCCACGCCGAGATCGAGCCGTCCTCGAGCCCTTCCGCCGTCACGCCGAGCTGCGCGGCCGCGTAGGCGTAGCCCAGCCGGGTGCCGATCATCCCGCCCACCACCGCGAAGAACCACCACGGCAGCGCCTCGCGCTTCAGCTCATGACCGCCATGGTCCCCCTTGGCCTCGGTCTGGAAGATCATCACGGCCCGCGACGGCGTCATGGTCAGCGCGTTGATCGCCGAGATGATCGTCGAGACCGCGATCGTCACCGCGAACTGCCGGAAGAACTGGCCCGAGATCCCTCCCATGAAGCAGCACGGGATGAACACCGAGCTCAAGACGAGCGTGATCGCCACGATCGGCCCGGTGATCTCCTCCATCGCCCGGATCGTGGCGGTGCGCGAGTCCAGCCCGGTGGCGATCAGCCGCTCGATGTTCTCCAGCACGACGATGGCGTCATCGACCACGATGCCGATCGCCAGCACCAGCCCGAAGAGCGTCAGGTTGTTCAGGCTGAAGCCCAGCGCCGCCATGATCGCGAAGGTGCCGATCAAGGAGACCGGCACGTCGATCATCGGCAGGATCATGGCTTTCCAGTCCTGGAGGAAGACCAGGACGACGATGCCGACCAGGATGACCGCGTCGCGGAGGGTATTGTAGACCTCGTTGATCGACTCCTCGATGAACGGCGTGGTGTCGTAGACGATCTTGTAGTCCAGCCCGTCCGGGAAGCGACCCTTGAGCTGCCGCATCTTCGAGTAGATCCCGTGGGCGGTCTCCATCGCGTTGGAGCCGGGGAGCTGGTAGATCGAGATCGCCACCGAGGGCTTGCCGTCAAGGGTGCACGACTGGTCATACTGGCGGGAGCCCAGCTCGACGCGGGCGACGTCGCGGAGCCGGACGATCCCGGTGGCCTGCGACGTCCCGCCTCCCTCGCTGTTCGAGCCTCCCTCGTCGGTGGCGCCGCCCTGGAAGCCCTGGCCGCCCATGCCGCCGTTCGAGCCGGTGCCGCCGCTGGTGCTGCTGGTGCTGGTCCCGGCGTCCGGTGCGGTCGTCCCCTGGAACGTGTCGGTGCCCGCCTTGAGGATGATGTTCTCGAACTGCTCGGGCTCGACCAGCCGGCCCAGGGTGTTGATCGTGAGCTGGAACTGCTGGCCCCGCGGCACCGGCTGTTGGCCGATCTGCCCGGCGGCCACCTGGAGGTTCTGCTGGCTGATCGCGTTGATGATGTCCGTGGCACTCAGGTTGAGCGCCGCCATCTTGGCGGGGTCGAGCCAGGCGCGGAGGCTGTAGTCGCGCTGGCCCAGGTAGGTGATCCCCGCCACGCCCGGCATCCGCCCCAGCTCGTCCTTGATGTAGATCGTGGCGTAGTTGCTCAGGAACGTGCTGTCGTACCGGCCGTCGAGCGAGAGCAGGTTGACGATCATCAGC
This sequence comes from uncultured Planctomycetota bacterium, assembly GCA_963815795.1. Lineage (GTDB taxonomy): Bacteria > Planctomycetota > Planctomycetia > Isosphaerales > Isosphaeraceae > JAKAUH01. The sequence goes on from CAWFIC010000001.1 coordinate 342,706, forward strand.
GTGTTGGGCGACATCTTCTTGACGCTGATGCCCTCGTTCTGGACCAGGGCCGGGATGACCGGCAGCGCCAGCGAGACGCGGTTCTGCACCAGCACCTGGGCCATGTCGGTGTCCATGCCCAGCCGGAAGGTGACGGTGAGGTTATACGTGCCGTCGTTGGTGCACTGCGACGACATGTACAGCATGTTCTCGACGCCACTGACCTGTTCCTCGATCGGCGCGGCGACGGTGTTCCGCACCGTCTGGGCGTTGGCCCCCGGGTAGTAGGCGGTCACCGTCACGGTGGGCGGCGTCACCTCGGGGTACTGCGCCACCGGGAGCGTGCCCCAGGCCACCAGCCCGGCCAGGACGATGACCAGCGAGAGCACGATGGCGAAGACCGGACGGTCGATGAAGAATCTCGAGATCACGGCCAGCGGTCTCCGTGGGTGACGCGGTCTTCAGCTTCATGGTGCAATGAGGACACCTCGGCGAGGTCGGGCGGCCGGCCCGCCGACTTGGGCCGGGCGCGGGGCCGGAACCGCTGATGGAGGCTCAGCACGGCCAGGGTCGCCAGCGCGCCCGCGGCCCCGCAGCCCCACACCGCCCGGTGCAGCTCGACCAGGTCGGCCCGCGCCAGCAGGTAGCCCAGTCCCGCCCCCGACAGGCCGCCGACGATGGTCGAGCCGATCCAGCGCGCGGCGCTGGTCACGAGCTGCCACGCCTCGTCCAACCCGAGGATCACGTAGAAGAACACCGGCGTCAAGAAGATCCCGAAGAGCGTCACGCCCACCATGCCGTAGAACACGGTGATCCCCAGCGACCGCCGCATCTCCTGGCCGGCGCCCGTGGACAGCGCCAGCGGGATCACGCCGATGATGAACGCCAACGAGGTCATCAGGATCGGCCGCAGCCGCAGCCGGCAGGCTTCCACCGTCGCGTCGGCCCGCGACCAGCCCTCGAGGTGCTTCTCCTTGGCGTACTCGACGATCAGGATCGCGTTCTTGCACGCCAGGCCCACCAGCACCACCAGGCCGATCTGCACGAAGATGTTGACATCCCGGCCCGTCCCCAGCACCCCGCCCAGCGAGCAGAGCAGGCACATCGGCACCACCAGGATCACCGCCAGCGGCAAGAGCCAGCTCTCGTACAGCGCCGCCAGGGCCAGGAAGACGGCGACGGCCGAGATGATGAAGGTGAACGCGGCGGGGTTCTTCTCCTCCGCCCGGATCTGGAGGAACATCACCTCGGTCCACTCGGCCTTCATCGTCAGCGGCAGGTTCGCGTCGGTGAGCTTGTTGATTTCATTGATGGCGTCGCCCGTGCTGACGCCGTTGGGGATGTTGCCGGTGATCGTCGCGGACTGGTAGAGGTTATAGCGCGTGACGCTGATCGGGCCGCCGATCTCGCGGACCCGGACCAGCGTGCCCATCGGGACCATCTGCCCGTACTTGTTGCGGACTTGCAGCAGGTTGATCTTCTCGGGCCGGTCGCGGTAGGTCCCCTCGAGCTGGACGTTCACCTGCCAGTGCCGGCCGAACGCGTTGAAGCTGTTGATGTACAGCGAGCCCAACCCCATGGAGAGCGTCTGGTTCACGTCGTCGAAGGTCAGCCCCATCGCCTCGGCCTTGGTCCGGTCGATGTCGAGGTAGAGTTGCGGAGTCTTCGAGCGGAACTGGGTGGACGCGGAGGTCAGCCGCGGGTCTTTCTTCATCTCGTGGACCAGGTGGTCCGTCTGGTTCTGGAGCGTCGCCAGCCCGCGGCCGCCCCGGTCCTCGACCATGATCTTGTAGCCGCCGGCGACCCCCAGGCCCGGGATCGGCGAGCTGTTGCGCACGACGACATCCGCGTCCTTGACCCGCTTGTTGAACTCGCGGCGCAGCCTCCGCATGATCGCTTCGGCGGTCAGCTCGGGCTTCTGCCGCTCGTCGAACGGCTTGAGCACGAGGAACATCGAGCCCACGTTCGACGCGGAGGTCTGGATGATGAACGACATCCCCGCCATGGAGACGACGTGCGCCACGCCCGGCGTCTTCATGCAGATAGCGACGACCTGGGCCATGGCCGCCTCGGTCCGCTGGAGCGACGCCGAGTCGGGGAGCTGGATGCCCAGGATCAGCCGGCCCTGGTCCTGCTGCGGGATGAAGCCCTTGGGGGCCTTGTCGAGCGACCAGACGGTCAGGACCAGGAGGCCGCCGTAGGCCACCAGCACCAGGGCGCAGATTCGCAGCAGCTTGCCGATGATCCAGCCGTAGACCTCGGTCGCCGCGTCGAACAGGCGGTTGAAGCCGCGGAACAGCCAGCCCAGCACGGCGTTGACCGGCCGGATGATCAGCTTGCCCACCAGGCCGCCCACCAGCACCCCGGGCCAGGCCACTGGGGATTCAATCCAGGCCCAGAAACCCCAGATCTCCGTGTTGGATACCGGCAGGCCCAGACGGGCGGCGACGACCCTGTGCCACAGCCAGAGGCTCAAGAACCCCCCCAGGATCGCGAAGGCCCACCAGGGCAGCGCCTCGCGCACCAGCTCATGGCCGTGGCCCTTGCTGTCATCGTGCCCGCCGGCCGCCTGCTGCCTCTTGAAGATCAGCACCGCACGCGACGGCGTCATGGTCAGCGCGTTGACCGCCGAGATGATCGTCGAGACCGCGATCGTCACCGCGAACTGCTGGAAGAACTGGCCGGTGATCCCGCTCAGGAAGCAGCAGGGCACGAACACCGAGCTCAGGGCCAGCGTGATGGCCACGATCGGCCCGGTGATCTCCTCCATCGCCTTGATCGTCGCCGTGCGGGCGTCGTAGCCCTTGGCGAGCATCCGCTCGGTGTTCTCCAGCACGACGATGGCGTCGTCCACCACGATGCCGATCGCCAGCACCAGTCCGAACAGCGTGAGGTTGTTGAGACTGAAGCCCAGCACCGCCATGACGGCGAAGGTGCCGATCAAGGAGACCGGCACGTCGATCATCGGCAGGATCATCGTCCGCCAGTCCTGGAGGAAGACCAGGACGACGATGCCGACCAGGAGCACGGCGTCGCGGAGGGTCTTGAAGACCTCGCGGATCGACTCGCGGATGTACGGCGTGGTGTCGTAGCCGATGACGTAGTTGACGTCGTCGGGGAACCGCTTCTTGAGCTCCTCCATCTTGGCCCGGACACGGTCGGCGACGTCCAGCGCGTTGGTGCCGGGGAGCTGATAGATGCTCAGGCCGACCGACGGCTTGCCGTCGAGGGTACACGACTGGGTATAGCTCGTCGCGCCCATCTCCATCCGGGCGATGTCGCGCAGCCGGACGATGCCGGGCGCCGGCTCGCGGTTGTTGGCCCGGCCCACCTTGACGACGATGCCGCCGAACTCCTCGGGGGTGGTCAGCCGGCCCAGGGCGTCGATGGGCAACTGGAAGGGCTGGCCCTGGCGCGCGGGAAGCTGGCCGATCTGCCCCGAGGGCACGTCGAGGTTCTCCGAGCGGATCGCGTTGGCCACGTCCACCGCCGTGATCCCCCGCGCCGCCATCTTCTGCGGGTCGAGCCAGGCGCGGACGCTGTAATCCCGCTGGCCCATGTAGTTGATGTCCGAGACCCCGTAGACCCGCAGCAGCTCGTCCTTGACGTAGATCGTGGCGAAGTTGCTCAGATAGATGTCGTCGTACCGCCCGTTGGGCGAGAAGAAGTTGACGATCATCAACTGGTCGGGCGTCCGCTTGCGGATCGTGATCCCCTGGTTCTGCACCTGGGTCGGCAGCATCGGCATGGCCAGCGTCACGCGGTTCTGCACCATGACCAGCGCGGCGTTGACGTTGGTGCCGATGTCGAAGGTGACCGACAGGGTGTACGACCCGTCGTTGCCCATCTGCGACGACATGTAGAGCATGCCGTCGATCCCGTTGACCTGCTGCTCGATCGGCGCGGCCACGGTGTCCGCCACCACCGGGGCGCTGGCCCCGGGGTAGTTGATCGAGACCGAGATGCCCGGCGGAGTGATCCGCGGGTACTGCGCCACCGGCAGCGTGTAAAGCGCGATTGCGCCGAGCAGGGTGATGACGACGGAGAGCACCGTCGCGAAGATCGGCCGGTCGATGAAGAATTTCGAGATCATAGGTTTAGTCAGTAGTTTCCCAGTAGGAAGGCACAATAACTGATCGGATGTACCGCCTTGAAGGCGGCGTCTCCTGGTCGGAACCTGCCGGGTGGTAACCAACCCCGACCGGCCCCGACACAGGAGACGCACCATGACCGAAGCTACGCTCACCTGGACCACCTGGCAAGCTCTGCTGCAGGCCTTCGCCCATTCGTTTACCCGCCGCGGCTTCCGCCGCTTCGCCGAGTGGATCACCGCGATGGCCCTCAACGTCGAGGAGCACACCATCACCCAGTCCGTCCTGGCGCTGGAGCAGCCCGCCGCCTGGAAGGCCCTGGAGACCTTCGCCGAGTACGGCGGCTGGCACGAGGGCCGCGTCACCTACGACCTGACCCGCCTGGTCGAGGCCGCCCCGGGTCGAACCTGGCACGGCTACATCGCCTCGGCCGTCGACGACACCAAGGTCCATCGCTCCAGCCCCCACGTCTGGGGGACCTGCACCTTCCACGAGTACACCGCCCGCTGCCCCAATCGGGCCGGTACCGTCCGAGCCCACAACTGGGTCGTCCTCGGCGCGCTGCTCCACGAGCCGGGAAAGCCGGGGTGGTTCCTGCCGATCTCCGGCCGGCTCTACTTCCGCGCGTCGCAGTTGCCCGCCGGCCCCGGCGGCCCGCTGACGTTCCGGACCAAGTGCGAGCTGGCCGTGGAGTTGCTCCGCGAGCAGGCGCGGATCACCGGTGGCAAGCACCTGGGCGTCTTCGACGGCGGCTACGCCCTGCGGAGCGTCGTGCGGCCGCTGGTCCTCCCCGAGGGGGGTGGCCGGCGCATCGACTTCCTGACCCGGTTGCGGCACGACGCCCGACTCTATGCCCTGCCGCCGGCCGATCGCCCCGCCGGGACCCGGGGGCCTTTGCCGAAGTGGGGCCGGCGGCTGGACCCGCCCCGCCGTGGCGGCCGGTGGGAGCGGGGTTGGCGGACCGGCGTCGCCTTCATCTACGGCCGACAGCGGAAGGTCCGCTGGAAGGAGGTGGTCTGCCTCTGGCGGGTGCTGGGCCACGAGGTGCCGGTCAAGGCGATCATCGCCCATGTCGAGGGGTACAGGAAGCGATTCGCGCTGGTGACCTCGGCCGTGGAACTGACCGGGCTGCAGATGGTCGAGCTGTTCGCGGCGCGGTTCCGGCAGGAGGACGGGTTCCGCGACCTCAAGCAGCGGCTGGGCTGGGAGGAGTGCCGGGCGTGGACCAAGAACCCGATCGAGCGGACCAGCCAGGCGCAGTGGGTGACGATGAGCCTGCTGCGATTGCTGCAATTCCGCCTGGAGGCGGCCGGGGAGGCGGATTGGTGGTTCCGGCCGCCGTGGCACAAGGACAAGGACCGGCCGAGCGTCCTGGACGCCGAGCGGCTGATGCGGCGGCACCGGGCGGAAATTCAGCAGCTCCTGTCGGAGTGGCTGGGAGATGGTGGAGAAACCGAGGAGGCCGTGGCATGAGCCGGCTGTAGGACGGTCAAGAGCGGGCATCGCGGGGCGCTCCCGCGTCCGGTGCAGCAGCCAGAAACGCTCGGCGGCGCCGGGGAGCCGCCGCGGCGACAGCGGCGGTACGCATCAGGCCGCGATTGTGCATTTCATCAGGGAAACTACTGTTTAGTGGCAAGTGGCAAGTGGCAAGTGGCAAGTGGCAAGTCAAATCATGTCTCCTGTTGCCACCTGTTCCTTGCGTGTTGCCGCCTGTTACGTGTTACTTGTGTCTTGCCACTTGCCACTCGCCACTAAGGCTTGCGGGCGCCGGCCGACGGCGAGACGCCCTTGAACGGGTCGGGGGCCGATGGCGAGACGTTCTTGAGCGGGTCGGGCGTTCAACGGCCTGATGGCCTTGACGGCCGGGCCGGAGGCCGTCGTCGAGGCGTCCTTGCGCGGCGCGGCGGGCGGGGGCGGCGCGGTCGCGTCCCGGCGATCGGCCGACGGCGCGGCGCCCTTGGGCGGCGCGGCGGGCGGGTTGGTGTCCTCGCCCGTGACGTTGGGCGCGAGCGTCGGCATGGCGATCTTCTCCGGCCGGGCCTGGATGCGCGGGCGGACTTGCTGCAAGCCGCCGACGACCACCCAGTCATCCGGCTGGATGCCCGTCTCGATCACGCGGAGCCCGTCCTCCTGGAGCGCCCCGGTCGTGATCCGGCGGGTCTGGACCTTGTTGTCGGCGTCGACCACGTAGACGAACTTGATCCCCTGGTCCGACCCGATGGCCCGGTCGATGATCAGGAGCGCCGGGTGCGGCAGGCCGATCGGCAGGAGGATCCGCACGAACATCCCCGGCGAGAGCAGCCGCGTGCCCCCCTCCGGCCTGGGGTTGACGAAGACGCCCCGCACCAGGATGCTGCCCGTGGTGGGGTTCACCTGGTTGTTCACGAAGTTGATCGTCCCCTTGTGCGGGAACCCCTCCTCGCCCTGGAGACCCATCAGGACCGGGATCTCGCCCTCTCTGGGCGGCTTGATCTTCCCCTCGTTGACCGCGCGTCGGGTACGCAGCAGGGTGGGCTCGTCCATCTCGAAGTACACATACATCGGGTCCTGCGACACGATCGACGTCAGCAGCGTCTGGTCCTGGTTGACCAGGTTGCCCAAGGTCAGGTAGTAGCGGCTGATCTGGCCGTCGATCGGGGAGGTGACGTTGGTGAACTCGTGGCTGAGCTGGTAGATCTCCATGCTCTTCTTGGAGGCCTCGACCCGCGCCTGGGCCTCCTCGACGACCGCCTGGTCCTGGTCGATCACCTGCTGGCTGATCGATCGGGGTTGCAGCGCGTTGACGGCGCGGTCGCGGGCCAGGGTGACCCTGGCCAGCTTGAGCGAGGCCTGGTACAGGTCGACCTGGCCCTGCGCCTGGTCGAGCTGGGCCTTGTACGGCCTCGGATCGACCACGAAGAGCAGGTCCCCCGTCTTCACCTCAGCCCCCTCCTTGAACGGCATCTTCATCAGGTACCCAGTGACCCGGGGGCGGATGTCCACCGAGTGGATGGCCTCGGTCCGGCCGGTGAATTCGACGTAGTCGGTCACCTCGCGGCGGACGGGATGGGAGATCGGGACGGCCGGCGGCTCCGGCGGCGCGACGGCGGCCCGGTTGGCCTGGCAGCCGGCCGCCGCCAGCAACAAACCGCAGGGAAATACCAGGAGAAGAGGGCGGAAACGGCGGAGCATCGGTGCCTCGCTGGGCAAGTCGGGGCGGGGGTGGTCAGTAGCCAGCAATCCATTGTCAGTCTAAAGTGGACCAAGGCTCCGGTGGAAGACCTCGATCGGCTCGACCCGCCGCTCCTGGCTGCGCGGGCCCTCGTATTTAAGAATATAGGCGATTCGGGAAGCCGGTGTGGCCCCTCGATGCCCCCTCATTGCCTGACTGACTACGGGAGTATAGGAACATGAGCCGTGCCGGGAGGCGAATCAGAGCGGTCGCCGGGGTGGGGCTGCTGATGCTGGCAGGCTCCGCGGCGGCCCGGGCGCAGGCGCAGGCCGAGGTCAAGCTCGAGCCCAGGTTCCCCGAGGGCCAGACGCTCCGATACCAGATCCGGACGTCGATGAACCAGCAGGTGAAGAACCTGGGGATGGAGATGCCGTCGAACCTGAACCGGACGGTGGTCCGCTCGGAGGCGATCGGCAAGCGGCGGGGCGATTCCGGGTTGCCGATCGCGTTGAAGGTCGAATCGATCCGCGAGCGGCAGCGCGTGCCGGCGGGCCGCGACGTCAGTTACGACTCGAAGGCGGCGACGACCAAGGTCGCCGACCCGGACCTCGACTTCTTCAAGGACATGTACAAGGTCGAGGGCCAGGTCGCCTATACGGTCGTCCTGGACGGCAAGAACAAGGTCAAGGCGATCGAGGGGGCCGACGCGCTGCGGGAACAGGTCGACAAGCTCGACCCGCGGGCGGCGGACCTGCTCCGCAGCCGGCTCGCGGCCGACGCCCTCGCCCAGGAGTTCGAGCAGACCCACGCCCTCGGGGCCTTGCCGGACGGGCCCGTCAAGCCCGGCGCGTCGTGGGAGCGGACCGAGGCGGTCGATCGCGGCGCCGGGCTGGAGCTGGTCCTCAAGAAGAAGTACGAATACGCCGGCACCGAGAAGAGGGGGGACACGTCCCTCGACAAGATCACCGCCAAGGTGCTCGAGGCCAGTTACCGCCAGGACGCCGACTCCTCCGCGCCGCTGAAGCTGACCAAGGGCGAGCTGAAGGTCACCGCGTCGGAGGGCACGATCCTCTTCGACCGCCAGGCCGGTCGCGTCGTCGAGTCGCGCGAGCGGGTCGAGCTCACCGGCGGCCTGACGTTCTCGGCCCAGGGCCAGGATCAGCGGATGTCGTTCGACCTGACCATGCGGACCGAGGTGCAGTTCCAAGGATCGGGGAGCGCTCGCTGACGCTCGCTGCGGGGCGCGGGAGGCGCTCGCTGACGCTCGCTGCGGGGCGCGGGAGAGAGGAATCCGGCCTTTCCCGCACCCCGAATCCCGCGCCCCGCAGTGAGCCGCAGGCGAGCGCTCCCCGATCCCCGCGGCAAATGAGCGCCATCGCCGGGCGAATGCACGGGCACGAGGGCGATCGTCGGCTCCCGGTCCGGCGCGGGTCCGGCCTGGAGGGTCGCTTGCCGGGCGGGCGGGATCGATCGATTCCGGCCGCGGCTTTCCAAGTGGACTTTCGATGGGAAGGGAGAAGTCGAAGATGAAGATTCACCGCGCCGGTGTGGTGGCGGCCGTCGGAGTGGGGCTCTTATCGCTGGCCGCCGCGCCGGCGGCCCGGGCCCAGGTCAAGCTCGAGTACAAGTTCCCCGAGGGGAAGACGCTGACGTACAAGACGAACGTGAAGGCGAACCAGACCATGACGATCATGGGGATGGAGATCCCCACCGAGTCGGAGGAGACGGTCGTCGTGTCGCGGGCGATCGGCAAGCGGGCCGGCGACTCGACCCTGCCGGTGCGGGAGAAGGTCGAATCGCTCCGCACCGAGCTGACGATCCCGGGCGGCGTCCAGATCAGCTACGACTCGAAAGATCCCAATTTCAAGATCGACAACGAACAGCTCAAGTTCCTGGAGGACGTCTTCAAGCTGGCCAGCGAGGCCGCCTATACGGTCGTCCTGGACGGCAAGAACAAGGTGAAGGCGGTCGAGGGCACCGAGAAGCTGCTCGAGAAGGCCGAGAAGCTCAACGAGCTGGTGCGGGGGGCGCTGCGCTCGCAGTTCCAGGCCGACAAGCTCAAGGCGAAGTTCGAGCAGTCCCACGCCAACCTGCCGGATGTCCTGGCCCGCCCCGGCGAGCCCTGGGAGCGGACCGAAAGCCTCGATTCCGGCGGCCAGGAGATCGTGGTCCGCAAGAAGTATGAATACGCCGGGACCGAGAAGAAGGGGGACAAGACCCTCGACAAGATCACCGCCAAGGTGCTCGAGGTCACACTCAAGAACGATCCCAACTCCCAGGCGCCGGCGCAGGTCACCAAGAGCGACCTGAAGGTCGACTCGTCCGACCAGACGATCCTCTTCGACCGCGAGGCTGGCTACGTCGTCGAGTCGCGTGGGAAGCTCCACGTCAAGGGGAGCATGACCTTGTCCGCCGGCGGCCAGGAACTCCCCGGCGAGCTCGAATTCACGATCGCGACAACCACGGAGCTCCAGCCCGCGGCCAGATGACGGCCCCGGTCGGGATGGGATGACGGCATCGCGTCGGGTCGCATGGACGAAATGATCGAGGAGCCTTTCGTAGGGTGCTCTTGTGAGCACCGATCCACTCGATTTGGCCGGCCCGGTGCTCGCAGAGCACCCTACCAGGTTCCACCGTGGATGCCTCGAACATCCGCGGGACTCGAGTCCGAGCCGATTGTTCCCGGCCGCGAAGGGCCGGTCGTCGGGCCGCGGGCCCGCGGGTTGGGCAGGGGGGTACGGCGTTTCCACCGGGTTCGGGAGCGGTTAAACTTGGGCCGGAAGAGTCGTGGCCGGGGTCTCGGATCGCCTTGATCCGAGAAGGCCGGCCGGGTCGCATCGGATCCATCCTGCTCGAGAGCCCACCACCATGATCATCCGGACCCACCACCGCCGGGATTTCCTCCGGGTCGCGGCGACGAGCCCCGCGCTGCTGCCCTTCTTCTCCCCCTTCGGCCGCACGCTGGCCGACGAGACCCGGGCCAAGAACGACCGGCCGCGGCTCGGCCTGATCGGCGCCGGCGGCCAGGGCAGCGGCGATGCCCGCGGCGCCTCGCATCACGGCGACTTCCTGGCCGTCTGCGACGTCGACCGCCGCCACGCCGAGCGCGCCGAGAAAGACCAGCGCATCGGCAAGGGGAAGGCCGACGTGTGCGAGGACTACCGCAAGCTCCTCGACCGCAACGACATCGACGCCGTGATCATCGGCACGCCCGATCACTGGCACACCAAGATCTGCATCGACGCCATGCGCGCCGGCAAGGACATCTACTGCGAGAAGCCGCTGACGCTGACGATCGACGAGGGGAAGAAGCTCGGCAAGGTCGCCAAGGAGACCGGCCGGGTGGTGCAGGTCGGCACCCAGCAGCGGAGCGACCACAACCGCGTGTTCCTGCTCGCGGTGGCGATGGTCCGGGCCGGGCGGATCGGCAAGATCACGAAGGTGACCGCGGCGATCGGCGGCGGGCCGACCGGCGGGCCGTTCTCCGCGACCAATCCCCCCGAGGAACTCAACTGGGACATGTGGCTGGGCCAGGCGCCCAAGACCCCTTACCGCGTGCATCGCTGCCACGCCGACTTCCGCTGGTGGTACGAGTACTCCGGCGGCAAGCTCACCGACTGGGGTGCCCACCACGTCGACATCGGCCAGTGGGGCATCGGCATGGAGGACTCGGGCCCGAACGCGATCGAGGTCCGCGAGGGCAAGCTGCCGGTCGAGTTCAAGGCCGGTTATCCGTGCGTCAACGACCGGTACAACACCGCCACCACGTTCGTCGTCCGCGCCACCTTCGCCAACGGCGTCGTCATGGAGATCAGCCACGACGGCCGCCACGCCACCGACACCGACAACGGCGTGAAGTTCCAGGGCACCAATGGCCACATCTTCGTCACCCGCGACCGGATCGACCTCGACGGCGGCGCGGTCGATGCGCTCACCAAGAACCCGGTGCCCGAGTCGCTCCTGAAGGAGCTGCGCAAGGGCAAGCCGGTCGACGGTCACATGGCGAACTTCTTCGAGTGCATGCGCGACCGCTCGGTGCCGGTCTCCGACGTCTGGACGCACCACCGCGCCTTGACCACCTGCCACCTGGCGAATATCGCGCTGCGGCTGAACCGCCACAAGCTCACCTGGGACCCCGCCCGGGAGGAGATCGTCGGCGACTCCGAGGCCAACACGTTCCTGACCCGGCCCCAGCGGGCGCCGTATGAGATCGGCTGAGAAGGTGTACAAGCCGCTTGTAGGGTGGGTCGAGCGCCGCGAGGCCCACCGAGGACCACGGCCAATCCGGTGGGCCTCGCCGCGATGGATCGCGGCTCGACCCACCCTACAGAATCCAAGAAGGCGATCGAGTCCATGCCTTACACCGACTTCTCGCTTGAGACGATATCGACGGCTTTGGGCGTGAGCGTCGAGACCGCGGAGATATTCCCGCCGCTATCGCCTTCTTCTGTGCCGCCGTGGCTCCGCGAGAGGCTCGATCGCGGCCTGCGGCAGGTGTTACTGACCGAGAAGGCCCGGAGCGAGTTCATCGTCGTCCCCGTCCTGCTCGCCTGCCAGGATCTCAGCCGCGAGCCGATCAGCATCTATTCCGGCCAGCGGCTGGATGTCGATCCAGCTCGGGGACTCATCGGGGAGTGCGACTTCATCCTGGCGGCCACCGATCCCGTGCCGGCCCTGCGTGCGCCGCTCATGATCATCGTCGAGGCGAAGAAGAACGACGTGGAGAGCGGCGTCTGGCAGTGCATCGCGCAGATGGTCGGCGCACGGGTCTTCAACGAACGCTCCGGCCGGGCGCCATCGCCGGTCCACGGGTGCGTCACCAACGGCGAAGCCTGGCAGTTCCTACGCCTGGTCGATCAGCTTGCCGAGATCGATGTCCGGCGGTACTACATCGACAACGTTGCCGGAATCCTGGCCGTGTTCCGCTGGATCGTGGGACAGGGTGGGGCCGACGCGTCATTCGCCCCGGCGGGTCCAGGTCCCACGATCGAAGTCCCCGCCCCGGTCTGATCGGCTTGGCGTGACGGCGTCGCCATACTCGGAGCCGGCCGGCGCGGCGATGGCGCCGGCATGGCCTTCGCTCGCCCATGCGATGGAAACCCGGCCGCCGTCGGCGTAGAATACCAATCATGGTTTCGAGTCGCATCCTGAATGACGAGCCTGGCATGGGTCGCCGCGAGGTCGAAAATCCCGAGTCCTACGATGCGGCCGACGTCGTGCCGGTCGCGGTGATGGATCCTGCGCTCGTCAAGCGCCCGGTCCTGTCGGCGACCGCCGCGGAGTGGCGTCATTGGATGGTCGAGCGGGGGCAGCCGGCCTATCGCGCGCGGCAGGTGCTCGACTGGGTCATCCGTCGCCGGGCCGGGTCGTTCGAGCCGATGTCGGACCTGCCCAGGCGCTGCGGCAGGAGCTCGACGCCGAGTGGACGGCCTTCGGCACGCGGGTCGTCTATCACGACGTCGCGCCCGACGACACCGACAAGCTCGTGGTCGAATGCCGTGACGGCCGGCGGATCGAGTGCGTGCTGATGGCCGAGGGCCCGCGCCGGACCGTCTGCATCAGCACCCAGGTCGGCTGCGGCATGGGCTGCGTCTTCTGCGCCAGCGGGCTCAAGGGGGTCGAGCGCAACCTCACGGCCGACGAGATCGTCGAACAGGTGTTGCACCTCCGCAACCTCCTGCCGCCCGAGGAGACGATCACGCACATCGTCGTCATGGGGATGGGGGAGAGCCTGGCCAACCTCGACAACCTCATCAAGGCGCTCGACCGGATCTGCTCGCCCGAGGAGGGACTGGGGATCAGCCAGCGCCGGGTGACGATCTCGACGGTCGGGCTGCCCGAGAGGATCCGCAAGCTCGCGGCGATGGAACGGCAGTATCACCTGGCGGTCTCGCTGCACGCGCCGACCGAGGGCCTGCGCAACGAGCTGGTGCCGGTCAACGAGGCGATCGGGCTGACCGCCGTGATGGAGGCGGCCGACGCCTACTTCGAGCGGACGGGCCGGCAGGTGACTTATGAGTATGTGTTATTGAGCGGGATCAACGACCGGCCGGCCGATGCGCAGGCGTTGGGGCGGCTGCTGGCGGCCCGCCGGGCGCACGTGAACTTGATCCCTTATAACCCCGTGGCCGGGTTGCCCTACGGCCGGCCGGAGCCCGAGGCGATCGACCGGTTCGTGGCGATCCTCCGCGACCGGGGCGTCAGCGTGACGGTGCGCAAGACCAAGGGCCGGGCCATCGACGCGGCTTGCGGCCAGCTCCGCCGGCGGCTGCCGGTTGCCAGCGGCTAGGGTATTTGTACGGTGGGCTATGCCCACCGGTCGATGCCCTGGATCGGTGGGCAGAGCCCATCTTACATGGCATGCGGGAGGAACCCTTGGCGAGTCGAGAGATCCAGACCCTGGAGCAGCAACTGGAGGCGCGTGACCCGGACGTCCGCCTGATGGTCCAGGTCCGCAACGATGTCCAGGGGGCCTTCGAAACCCTGCTCGAACGCTATCAGAACCGGCTGGTCGGCATCTTCTTCCACATGGTCGGCAGCACGGAAGAGGCCGAGGACCTCTGCCAGGAGGTCTTCCTGCGCATCTATCGGGCACGCAAGGGCTATCGGCCTCGGGCCAAGTTCGCGACCTGGCTGTTCACGATCGCCAACAACCTGGCGCTGAACCACCTGCGGCGCAAGGGCGCAACCCGAGCGTCTCCCTCGCCGGTGCCAGCGGCTCGCAGCCGGCCCCGGCGGTCGCCAAGCACCTCGAGGGCCGCGAAGGCACCCCGTTCAACCCAGGGCGCAAGGCCGAGCTCTCCGACCTGGTCCGCGAGGCCATGGCCACGCTCAACGAGGACCAGAAGATGGCCGTGCTGCTCAACAAATTCGAGGAGATGAGCTACGCCGAGATCGGCGACGTCATGGGCCGATCGCCCGCGGCCGTCAAGTCGCTGTTGGCCCGCGCGCGGACCCAGCTCCGCGAGCAGCTCGAGCCCTATCTCCTCACCGGCCAGCGCGGCCCGGCGGGAACATAGGTCGCCGGGGCCCTTGACGCGGCCCCCGGCGGATCGAGGCCGACGATGATGTCCGAAGCTGCAAGGAGAGAGAGGCTTGTCAAGGACTCATGACGAATGACCAGGGACGAAGGGCGGTTGGTCCGACCCGATGCGGCGCTGTCCGCGGTCGCGGGGTGGCTGGGCGCGCTGGGCCGGGCCGTCAACGCGCTGGTGTTCCCCTGGGCGTGCGCGGCGTGCGGCGCCGAAGGGACGGGCGCCGCGTTCTGTCCGTCGTGTCGCGCGGCGATGCTCGCACACTCGGCGAAGGCCGCGGCGTCGGCTTGCCCGCGATGCGCGCTGCCGGCCGGGCCGTATGCCGACCTGCGCGGAGGCTGCGGCGATTGCCGGGGCCGTTCGCTGGGATTCGAGGCGGCCGTCGCGCTGGGTCTGTATGAGGGGATGCTCCGCGAGCTCTGCCTGCGGATGAAGCACGACCGTGACGCCTGGCTGGCTCGTTGGGTCTGTGAGTTGTGGATTCAGGCGAAGGGCGAGGCGCTCGACCGGCTGGGCCTTCCGCCGGACGCCTGGGTCGTGCCGGTCCCGCTCCACTGGCGGCGGCACTGGGAGCGCGGCTACAACCAGGCCGAGGCCCTGGCGCGCGGCCTGGCCCGCAAGTTGGACCGTCCCGTCCGCCGCCCGCTCAAGCGGGTCGCGGACACCCGGAAGCTGGCCGTGATGTCGGCCACCGACCGGGCCAAGGCCCTGCGCAAGGCGTTTCGCGCCCGGAGGAATTGGGGTCTCAAGGGCCGGACGATCCTCCTGGTCGACGACGTCCTGACCACCGGCGCCACCTGCAGCGCCGCCGCCCGTGCCCTGCGCCGCGCCGGCGCCGGCCGGGTCATCGTCGCCGTCATGGCCAGGACCGGGAAGACGTATCAATAACGGAGTTTCACGCGGAGATGCCCGGGCCGCGAAGACGCGGAGAAGATCGATTCAAGAATTCAAAATTCTAAATTCAAGATAAGTTCGGCCTCTCATGCGGCCTCAGCTCCGCAGTCATCGCTCCTCTCTGCGTCTCCGCGGCCCTCTGCGTCTCCGCGTGAAACTCTTCAAACCACGATCGGCAGCGGCTCGAACGCACCGCCCAGCGCCTCCCGAGAGGGCAGCCCGAGCCAGCGTTCCAGGATCGTGGCATAGACGCGGCGGAAGTCCACGGCCATCTTCAGGTCGCCGTCGACCAGGTCCATGAGGCTCGGGTAGGTCCCGTGCAGGCCCGGCCGGACGCACGGGCCGGCCAGGAAGACCGGCGCCGCGGTGCCGTGGTCGGTCCCCATCGAGCCGTTCTCCGCGACGCGGCGGCCGAACTCGCTGAAGATCATCACGAGGACGTGGTCGGCCAGCCGCGACGCCGCAAGGTCGTCGAGGAATGCCTTGAGGGCCGCCGAGAGGTCCTCCAGCAAGGGGGCATGGCGCGCGAGCTGGTGGCCGTGGGTGTCGTAGTCGCCCTGCTCGATGTAGTAGGCGCGTGCCCAGG
Organism: uncultured Planctomycetota bacterium; assembly: GCA_963815795.1. GTDB lineage: Bacteria > Planctomycetota > Planctomycetia > Isosphaerales > Isosphaeraceae > JAKAUH01. The sequence goes on from CAWFIC010000001.1 coordinate 358,441, forward strand.
CCCGCCTTGATCAGCCGCGCCGTCAGTCCGAGCCGGCGGGCCAGCTCGGACTCGGGGTAGGACGCGCGGCCGTCGCGGGCCGCGGCGACGGCCTCCAGGCGGTCCGCCGTGGTGTAGGCGTCCAGGAGGCTGCGGCGCAGGAACCGGCCCAGGTCGTCGTCGGTCTCGTGGGAGCCGGCCTTCGATCTGGTCGCTGCCTCCTTCTCGGTCAGCGCGTAGTCGTCGAGGCGATCGAGCGCGGGCGCTGACGGACCGACGGCCGCGAAGGGCCGGCGGCGGCGAGTCGGGGCCGACCAGGATCGCGCCGGGGCGCCGTCGCGGGTCGTCGGGCCGCCGTCGAGGCCGCGGCCGATCCAGCCCAGGCCGGTGTGCTCGCGGTCGTCGAGCCGGGCCGATTGCCAGATCTCCCGGCTGCGGAAGTGCGAGCGGCTCGGGTTCGGATACCCGACCCCCGGCACGATCGCTAGCTGGCCCGATTCTAGCAGCTTGCCCGCGTCCCGCATCGACGTGTGCAGACAGATTTCCGCGTTGATCTTGATCAACCGCTTCTCGGGCAGGCGGATGGCCTTGCGGTGCCTGGCATATCCATCGTCCTTGAACGGGACGACCGTGTTGATGCCGTCGTTGCCGCCGTTGAGCTGGATGACGACCAGGACGCGGTCGTCCTTGCCCGGCGCGGCGGCATATGCGGTGTGCGCCAGGAAGCCGGGCAACGTCGGCGCCAGGGCGATCAGCGACGAATCCCGCAGGCCGCGGGCGAGGAAGTCTCGGCGTGTGATCACGGTCTCACCTCCGGAGAGAGTGTAGGGTGGGTCGAACGCCGCACCGCGGCGTGAGGCCCACCGAAGCAAATCCGGTGGGCCTCACCGCGATGAATCGCGGTTCGACCCACCCTACATCGATCAAATCCGCTGCGCTTCGGGTGACGCCAGCAATCGAATCAGCGCCTGCCGCGCCGGCTCGGCCGCGTCGAGCGGGACCTCGGGACGATTCGTACCGAGCAGCAGTCGCGCGTAGAACGACGGGTCTCGCCCCTGGTCGTGGCGGGCGGCCGGCGCGATCGGGTCGAACGGGTTGCTGAGGCCGACCGACTCGCCGCCGATCAGCGCCGCGGCGAAGTTCGCCCGGCCGATCGCCGATCGGGTCGTGATCCAGGCCCGGCAGCCGGGCCAGCCGCCCACATTCGGCGGATAGAACAGATCCTGGCCCAGCCGCCCGCACCAGTCGGCCAGCACCGGAGTGCTCGGCGACGGGTCGAACATCTCCAGGGCTCGCACCGCGCCCAGTGCAAACTCGATCGGGCTCGAGACGCGCCGGCCCAGGTTGGCGGCGTCGAAGAACCGTCGCGAGCGGAGCACCGTCGCGACGCCCCAGCCGATGTCCAGGTCGTGTGCTTGCAGTCCCTCGGCCAGTGCCTCGATCGCCCGGTCGTCAACGGCTCCTTCGCCGAAGAACTCGTGGCAGAGGCGCCAGGCCAGCCGTCGAGACGTGGCGGGATGATCGAGGAGCAACCGCGCCAGGCCGTCGGCGTCGAAGGCGCCGGTGCGGCCGAGGATCGTCTTGGTTCCCGCGTCGTGTCGGATCGGGACGAACCGCGCCTCGTCGTCCACGAGCTTCCAGCCCGTCAGCGCGGGCGGCTTGCTTGACGTCGTCCTCGGAATAATGGCCGATCCCGAGCGTGAACAGCTCCATCAGCTCGCGGGCGAGGTTCTCGTTGGGATGCCCCTTGGTGTTCTCCTGGGCGTCGAGCCAGACCAGGAGCGCCGGGTCGTGGAGCATCGCGTGCAAGAGCCGGCCGAACGGGGCCCGACAGAGCGAGCGCAGGGTCTCGTTCTGCCGGCGCATCAGCGACAGGTCGTTGACCTTGAGGTTGCTGGTGGCGAAGTGGTCGTGCCACATCAGGGTCAGGCGTTCGGTCAGCGGGTCCGGGCCGAAGAGCATGCGATAGACCCACCACCCTTTGAGACGATTCGGCTCGGGCGCGGCCAGCGCCAGGTCGGCCAGGCGGTCGGCGAACGCGGCGAAGCCATCCGGAACGCCGCACGATCGGGCCTTGCCTTCCAGCAGCCGGTCGATCGATGCCTCGGGGCCGTCCTTCAGATCGCGCTGCAATTCGTCCCAGGTCGCGGCGAAGCCGGCCCGGCGGTGCAGGTGGACGACCCGACGCAGGTCCCAGGGCATGGATTCGTCGGGGACATAGGGCGCCCAGGGGTCGCCCGATCTCGGTCGCATGGTGTGGGCTCGCACCGGCCTTCTCCCTCCCGAGCGGTCATTGCTGAGGTCGTTCCTTGGCCTTCACGTCGCCCACGTCGCGGATCTCGCCCGGTTTCAGGACGAGCTTCCGGAGGGCATTGCCGGAGTCAAGCAGAGCGCCCGGACGATTCGGGGCTTCGATCGAAAGGACGTCGGTCTCGACGCCCGGCACGACACCGTCGATCCGAAAGCGACCCTGGGCGTCGGCGGTGGTCGTCTCGACGATATCCGTGGCGTGGGGATGGTCCGGATAGTTGATCGCGACATGGAGCCTGGCCCTGGCCCACGGTAGGCCGTCGGCGTCGACGAGCCGTCCCGTGACCGCGCCCATGGGGACGAGCTTGACCTCCAGCAGCGCGGTGGATTTCAGGTCCTCGTCCTTGAGCAGCAACGCCCCGCCGAACTTGCGGGCCTGGTGCGTGAAGACCAACTGCCGGGGATGGCCCGGCTCCAGGCCTCCGACCTCGAAGGTGTCGGCGTCCAGCGTCTGGTACATTCCCCAAAGGGCGCTGAGGCCGTGCGCCACGGCGCCGACGACCGGCCGCCCATCCGGGCCGGTGAGCCGGCCCGCGCGGCTCAGGCCGCGGGTCAGCTCGAGGTCCACGGCGACGCGTCCCGCGCCGGCCGGGACGTCGATGAGACCATAGGTGTGAGAACCGCTGAGCCAGTTCGTGTAAGAATGACCGTCGATCCCCTTCCCCCGGTCCGCCGCCTTCAGGCGGGCGCAGACGTACGGGTTATACGTCCCGTCGGCGGATGAGGACCCGGCGATGATCCCACGGCCGGGCGGGACGGTCAGCCCGAACGCCGCGTCGGCCAGCCGGGAGAACCCCAGCGAGTTCCCCTCGGTGGCAACGTTATCCGGCGCCTTGATGTACTCGACATACGCTGGCGGGACCGCCCGGCCCGTCGCCTTGTCGATCAGCCGCCCGGTCACGATCACCCCCGGCGGCACCTCGATCGCCGCCTCGATCGGCTTGAGCCCCTCGGTGTCATCCATGATCTGCCAGCGGTGGAGGAACGGGTCGATTCCTTGCCTCGGGATGACGCGAATCTGGTAGAACTCCGCCTTCGGCACCCCATCGAGGCGGAAGCGGCCCGCGGCGTCGGTCCGGGCGGTGACGGAGGTATGCGTCGCCGGGTCGGCGACCCGGACGATGGCGCCTTCGACCGGCTTGCCGGACCCTTTCAGGCGGACGACGCCGACGAAGGGCTTGGTCGGGCCGGCGATGTAGTCGAAGGTCGCGCCGACGAGCGGCGTCCCCTGCGGGTAGAGCCCAAGGAACGCGGCTTCCCGGTCCTTGATTCCCCCCTCCCTGCGCATGCTGGGCAGCGGCCGGGCCCTGGGCGGCGCCTTCGCGGGGCGGGCCATCACGTCGAGCGTGCCGTCCGCCACGCCGCCACCATGGAACTCCAGCCGGGCGATGCGGTCGCGTCCGATCCCCCGGACTTCGAACCGACCGTCGGCGCCGGTGGTCCAGGCGTTCCGGCCCCCCGGCCAGAGTGGAGCGGGATTCCCTTGCCAGGTCGGGGTCGCCGAGCCGAGCACGACCCCGTACCGGCGCGCCGTCTGAGACGTCTTCTCATCCACCGCGCCCGAGGTCAGCATGGCGTCGAGGTCGACCCCGTCGTTGACCTCCCAGATCGCTCGGATCCGCACGGCGACCCCGGGTACGGGCCGGCCCTGCGGGTCCAGGACGCGCCCGCGGACAGGCAAGTCGTCCCGGACCAGCCGCAGCGCCATCTCGCCCCGCTTGACCATCTCCCCAACCTCGACCCAGGCCGGTGCGAATCCCGGCGCGGCGACCGCGACCTGGGCCTTGTGCCAACCGATCTCGCCGTAGAACGAGACATCGCTGGCACCCTTGTCCAGGTCGAAATGGAACCGGCCGTCCGCATCCGTCGACGCCACCCGCCCCTTCTGCCGCGCGGCCATCGAGTCGAGCACGCCCCAACCGATTTCGGCATGGTGGCGCACATAGACCCCGGCGCCGGCCACCGGCTGGCCGTCGGGGTCGAGCACCCGGCCGCGAGCCGGGAACGTCCCGACCGCATCGGGCGGCTCCGCGTCCGCCTCGGGACGGGGCGCGGGAGCGGTCCGCCGGGCGGCGGCCGGCGCCGGCTTCGAGGGCTGATTGTCTCGCGGGGCCAGGGCGGCCGACGCCGCCCACGCCATCACCCCCGCGCCCAGGAGGGTGGCCGAGGCCATCGTCAGCTTCCGGACGGACATGGTCTTGAGCACCTCCTGCGTCAGGGACCGCGCCGCGGTCGAGGCGGCGCCGGCGGCGAGGGACGGATTGATGGTGTGCAGCGCCGCGCGGACGGCCGCGGCGTTCCAGGCCGGCGGCACGGCGGCGCGGGCCTCGCCGAGGAAGACCGCCCCGAGCGTGGCGCCGTCGAGCGCCAGGCCGCGGCGGGCCAGCCGGGCCTTGAGCCGGTCGCGGGCCTCGGCGAGACGGCGGCGGAGGGTGCGCTCGCTCCAGTTCAACTGGCCGGCGACTTCGGCCTGGGGGAGCCCCTCCAGGTCGCAGAGGACCACCGGCAGCCGGTATTTTTCCGGCAGCCGGGCGATCTCCTGATGCAAGGCTGGCAGCAGGTCGTCCGGGACGTGTGGTCCGGACGTCGCGGACGCGGCGATCATCTCTCCGGCCTCCCGTTCGCGGGCGCGGCGCCGGGCCGCGGCGCCGTTCGCCTGGATCGCCACGCGGTGCGCCACCTGGTACAGCCAGCCCCCCAGTGCCTGGCGTCCGCGGATCGTGCGAGCCTTCTTGACCAGGATGAGGAACGTCGCCTGGAAGGCGTCCTCGGCGTCGTTGAAGTCGCGCAGCACGCCCCGGCAGACGGACAGGACCATCGGCCCGTGCCGCTCCACCAGGGCCTCGAAGGCTGCCGAATCGCCGTCGACGAGGAAGCGGTCGAGGAGCTGGGCATCGGACAGCCCGGTGACCGTCCCGCCGCCGAACAGGTGGCTGATCTGCCGCAGGGCGGCGCCCAGGGTCTCGATGGCCATGGCTCGTGATCCCCCCGCACTTCGGTCAACTCATCGGTAATGAGAGCCGAGGGCGGGGCGACCGGCCAGGATTTTTCTCGGGCGGCGACTCAAGTCATGATGGATGGCTCATCGCGAGGGTGGCTTCGCCCCCTCCGTCTCCCCCTTTTTCGGGGCGGGTTCGCCGATCTTGGCGCGCAAGCTGACCACCTCCAGCCGGGCGACCTCGCCGATGCTCGAGCGACGAGCGGGGTCGTTCGGATCCTGCCAGTAGACCACATCACCGTAGTCCTTCGAGGCCCGCTCGAAGAGCTTCAGGGCCTCCGCGTACGCCTCCCGCGCCTTCGATTCCCGGACATAGCGGAAGTAGCCGGGGTCGCATCGCGAGACGATGAACCGTGCGAAGGGGTCTTTCATCTTCTCCTTGTCTTCGAACCAGGGTTTCTCCGCGACCTCGGCCTTGGTGGCGAGGTGTCGCGCCAGCCCCAGGCATGCCGCGCCGCGCACATCGCGGTTGCGGCCCTTGTCCGTGGCCATGCGCAGGAACGCTTCGACCGCCGGCGAGAGTCGATGCGCGACCTCCTTGCAGGCCTCTTTCAGGCGATCGTCGTCGAGATGGTCGCGTATCAGCAACTCGATGGCACGCCCAAAATGGGGCGCGATCAGGATATCATTCGCCCCGACGGAGTTGCCCAGCTCTGCGACGACCTTGAGCAAGGCATCCATCGCCGCCGGTTCCTGGGGATGGAACTCGGCCACCTGGACGAATCGCGGGGCGAAGGCCCAGCCGGGCCAGTCGCGATATCGCGCCTCCTTGTAAGCCTCCGGGGCGTTGCGGTCGGCGACGAGGTTGAACCGCTTCTCCCACGTGTCCATGGCTGCCTTGAACTCCGCGGCGAGCCCCTCATACTGTTCCCTGGCCGTCCGACCCGGCTCCTGCCCGGCCGCCATTGACGGCACCACGACGATCAGTCCCAGGATCACGCCACGCATTGGACTCAATCCTGCACCCATTGATCTGTTCGGAACCCGCTCACGATCCTATCACAATTGTCAGAGACGAGGCAAGGTGGTTGCCCGGCGCGAAGAGAGGGACGGGACAGCAGCCGGTCGGAGTGCGGGACGTGGCGCGTGACGGTATACTTGGGTAAGGTTCGAAGACAGGATCTCCGGGGTGAGTACAACGATGACGACCGCAGGAACGACGATCCGCATCGGCACCCGCGGCAGCCGCCTGGCGCGCTGGCAGGCGGAGTGGGTGGCCGATCGGTTGCGTGGGCTGCATCCGGGCCTGGACGTCGAGCTGATCGAGATCAAGACGCTGGGGGACCGCGACCGCAACACGCCGCTGGCGGCGATGGCCTCGGGCGGGACCGGGCTGTTCACCAAGGAGATCCAGCGAGCGGTCGCGGACGGCTCGGTCAACGTGGCGGTGCACAGCCTGAAGGACCTGCCCACCCAGGGGCCGGCCGGGCTGGTCCTGGCGGCGGTGCCGAAGCGCGAGGACATCGCCGATGCCCTGATCGCGCCGCGACACCGCACGCTCGACGCCCTGCCCGCGGGCGCGAAGGTCGGCACCAGCTCGCCGAGGCGACAGGCGCAGCTGCTCTATCGCCGGGCGGACCTGGAAGTCGTGACGCTGCGGGGCAACGTCGAGACCCGGCTGAACCAGGCGCTCGAGGGCCGGCTCGATGCGGTGGTCCTGGCCTGGGCGGGCCTCCATCGGCTGGGGTTGGACGGGCACGTGACCGATCGGCTCGAGCCGCCCGAGTTCCTGCCGGCGGTCGGGCAGGGGGCGCTCGGGATTGAGTGCCGTCGCGACGATGCGGACGTCCTGGCGATCTTGCAGGCGCTCGACGACCCGGCGACCCACCGCGCCGTGCGGGCCGAGCGCGCCGCGCTGGCCGAGCTCGAAGGCGGCTGCATCATCCCCATGGCCGCCTGGGCGCGCGACGTCGAAGCCGAAGGTACGAGCGCGGGCCGGCCCGATGGCTTGGGGCCCGCGCTGGCGATCGACGCCGTGGTGCTCGACCCCGACGGCCGCGAGCGCGTCGCCGTCGGCCTCCGCGGCCCGCGGGATGATCCCGACGGCCTCGGCCGCCGCGCCGCGCAGGTCCTGCGCGACCGCGGCGCCGAGCCGCTGCTCGCCCGGGCCAGGTAGAGGGTCGGTGCCCTCCCTGGCTCACAGGCTCGCCGGTGACGGTTTGCTGCTGTTGGCGACGCCGATCATGCGCCGCTGCCGGAGCAGGACCAGTTCGCGTGCCATCGCCTCCAGCGCGGCGTCGCTCACCGGGCTCGCCTGTCCGGTGCCGGCCGTCTTGACGGCGGCCGCCGGGCTGGTCAGCGGGGCGATCGAGACGGAGGACACGGCCGGGGCCGCCGACGAGCCCGACGGACGGGCGCGGGTGACCTGGACGTCCTGGGCGAACTCGGAGGTATCGCCGGTCGGGTCGGTCGCCGTGGCGCTGACGTACCAGCCGGCGGGTACCGTCGGGGAGTATGTCGCGGTGAACGACGCGTTGCCGTTGGCGTCGGTCGTCACCGTGATCGAGCCGATCAGGAACTGGCCCTGTCCATAGCCCGAGGGATCGGCCGTGGGGTCGGCGAAGAGCTGGATCAGGTAGGAGGTGTCAGCGGCGCTGTTGAGGGTCCCGCTGATGGTGGTCTTCCCGGCGCCGTCGAGGGCCGAGGTCAGCACGGAGTAGTTCTGGAGATAGTTCGGCCCGTAGACCGGGCCGCCCGGGTGGTTGGGCGTCACTCCGTCGTCATTCAGGTCGATCCCCAGCCCCTGGTTGGCGAAGATCGAGTTGGACAGGATCTCCACCCCGGTCGTCAGGCCGTTGAAGTTATCCACGACCGCCACACCGGCCTGCCCGTTGTACGCGATGACGTTGCCCGCCCCGCGCATCGTCCCGCCGATCGTGTTGTCGGAGTCCTGCACGTAGACCCCGACGCCGCCATTGCCCAGGTCCTTCGCGCCGGTCGCGTTCGTGCCGATGAAGTTCCCTTCGATGAGGTTGTTGTTGCCGAAGAAAGGACCGGTGGTGATCCCGTCCTGGCCGTTGGCCGAGATGACGTTGGCCGCGGCGGGCGTCGTGCCGCCGACCGTGTTGCCCGACTCGTCGAACAGGTCGATCCCGTTGGCCGAGTTGCCCAGGGGCTTGGTGCCGGTGATGTCGGTGCCGATCTTGTTCCCCTGGATCAGGTTGTCCCCGAGGATCTCCGACGTCGTCAGGATCCCGTCGGCGTTGTTGGCCGAGATCACGTTGCCGGCCCCGCGGGCCGCCCCGCCGATCGTGTTGTCGCCCGAGTCGCTCAGGGAGATCCCGGGGCCGTTGTTGCCCAGCGGTTTGGTGCCGGTGATGTCGGTGCCGATCAGGTTCCCCTGGATCACGTTGTTCGTCGCCGTGTTGAAGCCGACGCCGCCGCCGTTGGCCGAGATCACGTTGTCGAGGATCGCGTCGTCGGTGGCGGTGAACTCGGGGTTGGGGCCGACCTCGATGCCGCCCCAGCCATTGCCGATCGGCTGGGTACCGGTGACGTCCGTGCCGATCAGGTTGCCCTGGATCAGCGCCCTGTCGAGTCGTCGAGCTGGATGCCGTAGAGGGAGCCGGCCGAGATCACGTTCCTCGCCCCCGCCGTCGCCCCGCCGATGGTCGGCGAGGGGGAATCATTGAGGTTCACCCCCTCGTAGTTGCCCATGGGGTGGGTCCCCGAGGGGTCCGTGCCGATGAAGTCGCCCAGGACCACCACGCCGGTGGCGTTCTGCGAGAAGATCCCGCTGCCCGAATTCCCCGAGATCACGTCGCGGAGCGCCAGGGCCGTCCCGCCCACGGTCACCGACGGGGCCCCGTCGATGAAGACCCCGTTATTCGAGTTCGAGGCCGCGCCGCCCCCCGGCGCCACGCCGATGAAGTCCCCTGTGATCAGGTCGCCGCCCGTGGTGTCGGTGAGGTGCACGCCATTGGTGAATCCGGTGATCGACAGGCCGAGCACCGTGCTGTTGCCGCCGGCGAGGTCCAGGCCGTCGGCGCCCGGGACATTGCCGCCGCTGAGCTGGACCTCGATCACCGCATTGTCGCCGCCGGTCAGCGTATTATTCGGCCGGGCGCCGGGCTGGCTGTAGCCGTCGATGATCGTGGCATGGGTCAGCGCCGGCAGGGGCGTCAGCGGGGCGATCGTGAACGGGCCGGTGCCGGGGATGTCGAAGAGGATCGTGTCCGGCGGCGCGCTGGTGGCGAGGTTGGCGCCGAGGATGGCCGCGCGGAGCGAGCCGGGGCCGCTGTCCTTGGTGTTGGTGACGGTGTAGACCTTCGGATTGACCTGGATCGTCACCGTCGCCACGTTGGAGACCGTCGAGCCCTGGACATCGTCATAAGTGAAGGTGTCGGTCCCGACGAAGTTCTTTTTCGGCGTGTAGGTGAACGAGCCGTCGGGGTTGAGCGCCAGCGAGCCGTGCGACGGGCCGGTGACCACCTGCGATGAGAACGGCTGGCCGTTGATCGAGAGGTCGTTGGCCTGGACGCCGGGCGCGGGCACGTTCAGCGTCGTGTTGAGGTCGACGTGATACTGATCGTTGACGGCGACGATCGGCGTGGTGGCGGCGATGACCGGGACGTCGGCGGCGAACTCGGAGGTATCGCCGGTCGGGTCGGTCGCCGTGGAGCTGATGTACTGGCCGGCCGGGACGACGGTCGCGAAGTTGACCTGGAAGGTCGCGTTGCCATTGGCGTCGGTCGTCACCGTCGACTGGCCGAGGTACGTCTGGCCCTGCCCGTAGCCCGAGGGGTCGGCCGTGACGTCGGCGAAGAACTGCATGGTGTAGCTGGTATCGGCGGCGCTGTTGAGCGTGCCCTTGATGTACGTCTGCCCGTTGTAGGTGGCGGCCACGAACAGGACGGGGAAGTTCTGGTAGTTGTTCGGCCCCGGGATCGGCCCGCCCGGGTGGTTGGGCGTGACCCCGTCGTCGCCCAGGTCGATCCCCAGGCCCTGGTTGGCGTAGATGGAATTCGACAGGATCTCCACGCCGGTCGTTGGCCCGTTGTAGCTATCCACCACCGCGACGCCGGCGCGGGCATTGTACGCGATGACATTGCCCGCGCCCGCCGCCGTCCCGCCGATCGAGTTGCTCGAGTTTTGGACGTACACGCCGTGGCCGCCGTTGCCCAGGTCCGCGCCGGAGGCATTCGTGCCGATGAAGTTCCCCGCGAGCAGGATGTTGTTGGCGAAGATGTCCCCGGTGGAGATCCCGTCGCCGCCGTTGGCCGAGATGACGTTGGCCGCAGCGAGGGTTGTTCCGCCGACCGTGTCGCCGCCCGAGTCGTCCAGGACGAGCCCGTCGCCGGTGTTGCCCAGCGGCTGGGTGCCGGTGATGTCGGTGCCGATGAAGTTCCCCTCGATCAGGTTGTCGCCGAAGATCTCCGTGTTGGTCACGAAGCCGTTGCCGCCGTTGGCCGAGATGACGTTGCCGGCGCCGGCCGTCGTCCCGCCGATGGTGTCGTCGCCCGAATCGACCATGTCGATCCCATCACCGCCGTTGCCCAGGGGCCTGGCGCCGGTGATATCCGTGCCGATCAGGTTGCCCTGGATCAGGTTGTTCGTCGCGGTGAAGGATGTGATGCCGCCGCCGTTGGCCGAGATCACATTGCCGAGGATCGAGTCGTCGGTGGCGGTGAACTCGAGGTTGGGCCCGTCCTCGATACCGGCCGACGCGTTGCCCAGCGGCTGGGTGCCGGTGACGTCGGTGCCGATGAGGTTATCCTGGACCAGGGTACCCACCGAGTCGTTGAGCTGGATGCCGTCGCCGCCGTTGGCCGAGATCACGTTTCCCGCGCCCGCGGCGGCGCCGCCGATGGTGGCCGAGGGGGAGCCGACGAATTCGACGCCGGTGCCGTTGCCGACCGCGACGGTGCCGGTGGGATCCGTGCCGATGAAGTCGCCTTGCACGACGACGCCCGTGGCGTTGGCGGCGTCGATGCCGTTGCCGGTGTTGGCCGAGATCACGTCGCGGGCCGCGGGCGTCGTCCCGCCCACGGTCACCGACGGCGCCCCGTCAATGAAGAACCCGTCGTTCGTGTTCCCGGCCGGGCCGCCGTCCGGCGTCAGGCCGATGAAGTCCCCGGTGAGCAGGTCGCCGCCCGTGGTGTCGGTGAGGTGCACGCCATTGGTGAATCCGGTGATCGACAGCCCGTCCACCGTGCTGCCGCCGCCGGCGAGGTCCAGGCCGTCGGCGCCCGGGACATTGCCGCCGCTGATCTGGATCTCGATCACCGCGTTGTCGCCGCCGGTCAGCGTATTCGGCGAGGCGCCGGGCTGGCTGTAGCCGTCGATGATCGTGGCGTGCGTGAGCGTCGGCAGGGGCGTCAGCGGGGCGATCGTGAACGGGCCGGTGCCGGGGATGTCGAAATTGATCGTGTCCGGCGGCGAGGTGCTGGCGAGGTTGGCGCCGAGGATGGCCTGGCGGAGCGAGCCGGGCCCGCTGTCGTTCGTGTTCGTCACCGTGTACGTCTTGGGATTCACGTTGATCGTGACCGTGGCCACGTTCGACTGATACGTCCCATCGGTGTCGTAGTAGGTGAAAGTATCGGTGCCGACGAAGCCGGCGTCGGGCGTGTAGGTGAACGAGCCGTCCGACTGGAGCGACAGGGACCCATCCGAGGTCGGTGTGACCAGGACTGCCGACAGGGTCCCGCCGGTCAGGTCGTAGTCGTTGGCCAGGACGCCCGGGGCCGGCACGTTGAGCGCGCTGTTCTCGTCGACGTTGTAGGTGTCGTCAACCGCCACCACGGGCGAGGTGGTCGCGGTCACCGTGACGTCCTGGGCGAACTCCGACGTGTCGCCGCTCGGGTCGCTGGCCGTGGCGCTGACGGCCTGGCCCGCGGGGACCACGCCCGAGAACGACGCGACGAACGAGGTGTTGCCATTGGCGTCGGTGGTCACGGTCGTCGTGCCGATGAGGGTCTGGCCCTGGCCGTGGCCGCTGGGGTCGGGGGTGGCGTCGGCGAAGAACTGCAGGGTGAAGGTCGTGCTGGGCGCGCTGTTGAGCGTCCCGATGACGTAGGTGTTGCCGTCGAACGTGGCGGCCTGGGACAGGACGGGGAAGTTCTGGAGGTCGTTGGGGCCGCTGTGCGGTCCGCCCGGGGTGTTCGGGGTGACGCCGTCGTCGCCCAAGTCGATGCCCATGGCGCCGTTGTCGTAGATCGCGTTCGAAAGGATCGCGTTGCCGACGGCCGTATCGCCCGAGTTGCTGCCGACGACGACCCCGGCGCCGGTGTTGAAGGCGATCGTGTTGCCCGCGCCGGCGGTCGTACCGCCGACCGTGTTGTTCGAGGAGCCGATGATGATCTGAACGCCCGGCCCGGTGTTCGGCAGGGGCTTGGTCCCCGTGACGTCGGTGCCGATGAGGTTCCCCTCGATCACGTTGCCATCGGTGTAGTAGGGGATATAAATCCCGGTCCCGTTGCCCGAGATGAGGTTGCCGGACCCGGGCGTCGTGCCGCCGATCGTGTCGCCGGTCGCGTTGTAGCGGATGCCGACGCCCTCGCCGTTGGGCAGGGCCATCGTCCCGGTCGGGTCCGTGCCGACGAGGTTGCCCTCCGCCAGGCAGTCGTTGGACCCGCCGAACTGGATGCCGTCGATGGCCAACCCGCCGATCACTTTGCCCGCCCCGGCGATGGTCCCTCCCACCGTGTTATCCGGGGAGTAGTAGGCGATCACGCCGTTGCCGTCGGTGTACAGCGTCGAGGTGCCCGATGCGGTCAGGCCGACGAAGTTGCCCTCGACCAGGTTGCCCGACGCGCCATAAGCCAGGAAGATGTCCTGGTTGGAGTTGCCCGAGACGACGTTGCGTGCCGCCGGCGTCGTGCCGCCGATCGTGTCGCCGGAGGTCCCGTTGACCAGGATCCCTTGATCGTTGCTCGCCTGGTGGGTGCCGGTGACGTCGGTCCCGATGAAGTTCCCCTGGATCAGGTCGCCGGTGCTGCCGGGTTCGAGCTGGATGCCGTTATTGAAGCCGTTGATCGCCAGTCCCTGCACCGTGCTGTCGCCGGCGCCGAAGTCGAGCCCGTCGAAGGGCGCGGTCCCCGAGCCCAGGTCGATCATCAGGACCGTGTTGTCGGCGGTCGCCTGGGTGTTGGCGGAGGCGCCCGGCTGGCTATAGCCGTCGATCAGCACCGGATGCGTGATCGTCGGCAACGCGGAAGTCGGGGCGATCGTGAACGGGCCGGTCCCCGGGATGTCGAAGTCGATCGTGTCGACGCCGCTGCCGGTGTCCGCATCCACCTGGTTGATCGCCCAGCGGAGCGAGCCCGTATTGCCGTCGTCGAGGGTGTCCGTCACCGTGAAGGTCGAGAGCATCGTCCGTGCCTCCAGTTCCTGCACGGCCCAGGCCCGCCGGGCTCGCCGCCGGCGATGCCGGTCGCCCCGCGCGCGCCGCGCCGCGAAGAATCCGAATGCCCGATGTGCTGGAATCGAGGCCGAGGGTCCAATCCCATCGTCGTTTCTCCTTGCGATTGGTGCTCGATCCGGATGACGAGAACGATCCGAGATCTCGGATTCGGCGCGGAGTCCGGCGTCAGGCCGCCGATCCGGTCCGGTGCACGACCTGGAGTCCCATCCTCAGATTCTGTTGTGAACGAACGCCCTTCCATACCGATAATGTACTTACGTACAGTAAAGCGGCCAGGCGTCGTCGAAATCAAGAAGTTCTTGGGAAGAAGACGAGCCATGGGGCTCGCCGCACGACCGCAGGTGATGCGGAGACGCAGACGGAGTTTGGTGATGATCGCGCCGGGTCGTTTCGAAGCATCCGACCGACCCTCGACCGCCATATCCTAGCACCCTGGCAAATGTGCTTGGAAGCACTCAAGGCTCTTTTGCCCGATCCGCCCAGCCTTTCGATGGATGCTCGCGGCGAGTCGGACCGGGGGCCATCGTCCGGCGGAGGAAGTTCCCGTGTCCTCGGGTTCCCGACGATCCGCTTCCCGTCGCTCTGGATCGGACTCTCCCAAGAGAGAGACAACATCGGCGCGCCCGATGAGCCGCGCCCGGGCCGGATTCCTGGCGAAATCCACGCGATCGCGACGGCCACGCCGCTGGAGGGCCCGCTCGAGCCGAACGGCCCCCGCCCGATGGATGACGTCCCCGTCTCCCCCTGGCCCTCGGTGCGATGTAGCATGAAGGCGGATCATACCGCTGATGCGGCCACCCCCTCGCGGCCGCCAAGGGCCGGCCTCGCCCATTTGAAGAATCCATGAATTTCCGACATTATGTTTACTGACGCATGATTCGTGCGGTCCTGATCGTGGAACCCCGGCATGACTCCGTCCGATCCGATCCTCGACCCGCTCCTGGCCCAGGCCCGCGCCGGCGACCAGGCGGCGCTGGGCCGGCTCCTGGAACTCTACCGCAACTACCTCCGGCTCATGGCCCGCTCGCTGATCTACCGGCCGTTGCAGGTCCGGCTGGATGCCTCCGACCTGGTCCAGGAGACCTTCCTGAAGGCGCACCGCGAGTTCCGGCAGTTCGTCGGCGCGGGGGAACGAGAGCTGGTGGCCTGGCTCCGCCGGATCCTGGTCCGGACCCTGTCGAATCAGGCCAAACATCACCTCGCGCAGGGGCGCGATCAGCGGCGCCAGGAATCGCTCGACGTGTTGCTGGACCGCTCCAGCCTGGCGATCCAGGAGCAACTGGCCGACTCGGTCGCCTCGCCCAGCGCGCACGCCGTCCGGCGCGAGCAGGCCGTCCTGCTGGCCGACGCCCTGGCCCAACTGCCGGCGGACTATCGCGAGGTCTTCATCCTGCGTAACCTGGAGCAGGTCCCGGTCGACGAGATCGCCGCCCGCATGGGCCGCTCCCCCAACGCGGTGCGCAAGCTCTGGAGTCGGGCGATGGCCGCGCTCAAGCAAGCACTGGAGGCACAGTCGTGAACCCCCACCGCTCATCTCCTCGCGCGGGCCGCCCCGCCGGGGTCGAGGACGATTCGGAGGCGCTGCGCATCCTGGACGCCTACCTGTCCGGCATCGAGGCCGGCGGGCCGGCCGACCCCCACAAGCTGCTGGCCGATCACCCGAGACTGGCCGATCAGTTGCGGGCCTACCTCAAGGTCATGCACCTGGCGGGGCGGCTGGCCGAGGACTCCGCCGCCTGGCCCGAGTCGAGGCCCGCCGGTCCATCCGCGGACGGGCAGACGCCTCCCCTGGCGAAGCGAAGGGGAGGGCGGGGTGAAGGGGCACCGCCTCCCGGCTCGAGCCGGATGTCGACCATCGATTTCGGCCCCGGCGCACCCCCTCACATCCGGCTGCGCGAGGTGCTCGACGACAGCGAGCCGCCGGTCGCGACGCGGTCGGCCGAGATTCCCGATCGGGACGGCCCGGGCCGGTACCAGCTCCTGTGCGAGATCGCCCGGGGCGGCATGGGGGCGATCCTCAAGGGGCGCGACCTCGACCTGGGCCGAGAGCTGGCGATCAAGGTGCTGCTCGAGCCGCACCGGGGCGATCCCGAGGTCGTGCGGCGGTTCGTCGAGGAGGCGCAGATCGGCGGCCAGTTGCAGCATCCGGGGGTCGTGCCGGTCTACGAGCTGGGGACGTTCCCCGACCGGCGCCCCTATTTCGCCATGAAGCTGGTCCAGGGGCGGACGCTGGCCGCCTTGCTCCGCGAACGGACGAGCCCGGCGCAGGACCTGCCGCGGCTCCTGGGGATCTTCGAGCAGGTCTGCCAGACGATGGCCTATGTCCACGCGCGGGGGGTGATCCATCGCGACCTGAAGCCGTCGAACGTGATGGTGGGGTCCTTCGGCGAGGTCCAGGTCATGGACTGGGGGCTGGCCAAGGTCCTCTCGCAGGCGGGCATCGCCGACGAGGCCGGGCGCACGCGGTCCAGGAGACAGTCATCAGGACGGTGCGGAGCGGCCCGGCCGGGACCGACGACGGGTCGCAGGAAGGCAGCATCCTGGGCACCCCCGCGTACATGGCCCCCGAGCAGGCCCGGGGCGAGATGGAGCGGATCGACGAGCGCGCCGACGTGTTCGGCCTGGGGGCGATCCTCTGCGAAGTCCTGACCGGCCGGCCGCCCTACATCGGCTCGACCCGCGAACAGGTCCGCGCCCGGGCCGCGCACGGCGACCTGGCCGATGCCCTGGGCCGGCTCGATGCCTGCGGAGTCGATGCCGACCTGATCGACCTGGCCCGGGGCTGCCTGGCGGCCGAGCCGGAGCGGCGCCCGCGCTCCGCGGGCGAGGTGGCGCGACGGTCGACGGCCTACCGCGACGGGGTGCAAGAGCGGCTGCGGGCGGCCGAGTGGGCGCGGGTCGAGGCCCAGGCCCGGGCCGAGGAGGAGGAGAAGCGGCGCCTGGTCGCCGATGACCTGGCGCGCGAGGCCCGCGCCCGGGCCGAGGGCGAGCGGAAGCGGCGGCGGCTGACCGCGGCGCTGGCGGCCTCGGTGCTGGTCACGGCCGGCTTGATCGGCGGCGGTTGGACCTTCCTGGCGCGCCAGCAGGCCATGCGGTTGGCGGCGACCACCCGCGCCGTCACCGGGGCGCTGGCCGACGTGGATCGCCTGCGCGGCCAGGCCCAATCGGCGGCCCCCGGCGACCTGGCCAGATGGTCCGAGGCCATGGGGGCGGCCCGGCGCGCCCGCGACCTGCTCGCCGAGGGCGAGGCGGACGACGCGTTGCGCGCCCGGGTGACCGCCGTGCTGGACGAGCTGGAGCGGGAGCAGGCCGCGGCCGCGGAGCGGGCCGCCGAGGTCGAGCGCGACCGGACGCTGCTCGGCCAGTTGGAGACGATCCGGGGCAACCGGAGCGAGCACTGGGACCCGAAGCAAACCGACGCCGACTATGCCGCGGCCTTCCGTGCCTTCGGGATCGACCCGGACCAGATCGACCCCGAGGAGGCGGGGAGGCGGATCGCCCGACGGTCGGAGCCGGTGGAACTGGCCTCATACCTGGACGACTGGGCCGAGCAGCGCCGCAAGGCCCGGGACCGGGGAGACGAGGCGACGTGGCGACGGCTGCTGGCGGCTGCACAAGCCGCCGACCGCCACCCGTGGCGCGTGGCCCTGCGGGACCAGATCGGCGGCAACGACCTGGAGACCCTGCGCCGGCTCGCCGACGACCGCAATGAGCTGGAGGCCCAGTCGCCGACGAGCCTGGTCCTGCTCGCCGTGGCGCTGATCGGCCGGGGTGATCGCGAGCGGGCCGAGCGGGTGCTCCGGTGTGCCTGGAGGCTGGGCCCGGGCGATTTCTGGGTCAACCACGAGCTGGGAGAGGTCCACAAGATCGAGGGCCACTACACCAGGCCGGATGAAGCCATCCGGTTCCGCTCGGCCGCCGTAGCGATCCGCCCCCGCAGCTTCGCCGCCCACAACAGCCTCGGCATCGCCCTGAAAGATGCGCGGAAGCTCGAGGAAGCTGCCGCCGAATTCCGCGCGGCCCTGCGGCTCAGGCCCGACTTCGCCTATGCCCGCAATAATCTCGGCAACATCCTGGCCGAGCAAGGGAAGCCCGAGGAAGCCATGGCCGAGTACCGCGAGGCCATGCGGCTCCAGCCGGACTACGCCGAGCCCCACGACGGCCTCGGCAATGCCTTGTGCGACCAGGAGAGGCCGGCGGAAGCGGTCCCCGAGTACCGCGAGGCGCTGCGACTCAAGCCCGATCTCGCGTTATCCTACAGCAACCTCAGCTACGCGCTGCGCAGTCCAGGGGAAGTTCGACGAAGCGATCGCAGCAGCCCGGGCGGGCCTGCGGTTGAAGGCCGATCTCGCCGAGGCCCAATTCGGCCTCGGCGTCGCCCTCCGCGCCCGGGGAGACTTCGCCGAGGCGGTCGTCGAGCTGCGCAAGGCTCGCGACCTGGCCCGGAAGGCTCCCGAGCTCTGCCAGCGAATCGGCCGCACGCTGGCCGCGACCGAGCGGCAAGCCTCGCTGACGGCCCGGCTGCCGTCAATCCTCGCCGGCGAGATCAAGCCCGGCGACGTCGCCGAGACGCTCGAGTTCGCGCAGATCTGCTACAACAAGGGGCTCCAGGGAGCCTCGGCGCGGTTGTGGGCCGAAGCGTTCCAGGCCGAGCCGAAGCTCGCCGACGACATGCAGGCCCACCGCCGCTACGACGCCGCCTGCGCCGCGGCCTTGGCCGGTTGTGGCCGGGGCAAGGATGAAACGCCGCTCGACGACGCGACCAGGGCCCGCTGGCGGCGGCGGGCCCTGGAATGGCTCGAGGCCGACCTGGCAGCGTCGTCGAAGACCCTGGAAAGCGGACCGCCCCGACTGCGAACGCCCATCCTCCGCGAGCTTCGGCACTGGAAGGTCAACCCCGACCTGGCCGGGCTGCGCGACCAAGGTCTACTGGCCAGCATCCCGGAGAACGAACGGAAAGCCTGTCGCGACTTCTGGGCTCAGGTTGACGCGATGCTGGCCAGGGCCAGTCAGGGCACCTCCCAGTGAGGCTGGCCGGGCGGCGCTACGGTCTCGGGGCCGTCCGATCCCGGGCCTCCCCGTCGGGACGGGCCGGCGATGCGGGGTCCTTGGCGGCCTCGGACTGCCGCTTGGTGGCGAATATCAACCCCTTGCTGGTGGCGACGCGTTTCCCGTTGACGATTATCCCGTCGAACGGGGCCTTGATGGTGTGCTCCCCGACGGCCTGTTCGCCGGTCTCCTCGATGGTCAGCGTATAGCTCCCCCGCTTGGGGTCGCCGGCGTAGGTGTCGAGGAAGAACGCCATCAGGAAGACGTCGGAATTGGGGGCGATGAGCCACGGAGACCGGAACGCGATCGACTTCCCCGGCGCCAGGACGATCTGGCGAATGGCGTAGCAATCCTGCTCGTCGGTGGGGTAGATTACGACCACGCCGGGGTAGGGATCGGCGTCGGCGCCCGTCTCCTCGCTCATGAACGCCTCGCCGGCGGCGGTGACCTTGTAGTATTTGCCGTACTCCAGGTCGAGGCGGACGGCCCCGTCGTTCGGCCGGTCGTCCCGCTTCTGGCTCACCCACGGCACGTGGATGCAGTGCCGCGTCGGGTCAACGGTGATCTGCTTCTTGCCGCCCTGACCGTCGGCGGGGATCCAGTCGACGATGAAGTTACCCCCCTTGGCGGCGACGGCTTTCGCCGGCCGTCGCGCCTTCGTCGCGGGGTCTGACGGCTCTCCGCGCCCGCCCCCAGGCGGCTGGGCCGACACGATCGCACCGGCCGCGATGACTCCGAGCACCAGGGCGGCCGCGACCGCCTTCAGTTTGGTCAGCATCATGGTCCTGCATGTCCTTTCGCACAAGGAGATCACCGATCGGGAGATCGCGCCGAGGCCCGCCGCCCCGCCCACCGAAAGGTCGATTGCGGCGCGGGCCGTCGCCTGCACCAATCCGGTTCGTACTGCAACCGCCGGGATCGCCGGCCGCGCGGCCGCGATGATGGCGGGGACCTCGACCCCTCGGCGGGCCAGGCTCTTCCGCAGCCGCTCGCGGGCCCGCGCAGGCGTCCCCGCACCGTGTCCTCGGTCACGCCGAGGCTCGCCGCCGCGGCCTGGTACGACATCGCCTCCAGGTAGCAGAGCACGACGGGCGCCCGGTACGTCTCCGGGAGCCGGGCGATCTCCTCGGAGAGGATCGCCCAGGCTTCGGACCGGGGATGATCCCGCTGGATCTCTCCATCCGGGCCCCGGGCCTCGGCGAGTCGACGCTCGTGACGGCGGCGACGGGCCGCGTCGGACCTCGCCCGGGCCGCGACCCGATGCGCGACGCCGTGCAGCCAGCTTGCGAGCGAGTCCTTCACCCACAGGGACCGCGCCTTCCTGGCCAGCACGAGGAAGGTGGCCTGGAAGGCGTCCTCGGCGGCATGCTCGTCGCGGAGCACGCCCCGGCAGACGCGGAAGACCATCGGCCCGTGCCGCTCCACCAGGGCCTCGAAGGCCAGCTCGGCGCCGTCCTCGTGCCGGGCGGCGAACCGCGCCAGCAGTTGGGCATCCGTCAGCCCGGCGAAGGTGCCCAGGTCCCACAGCCGATGAATCTGCCGGAGCAGCCCGGCCCCTCGGCCCGCCATGTCCGATCCCTCCGTCCCACCGGGGACTCGTCCTGTTTCGTTGTAATGCCCGAAAGCGGGGCTCGCCTCACGGATTTTCCGGAGGCGTTGCGCGATCAGGCTCGAAGAGCTGTGTTAGAGCGCCTTACAGTTGCATAGCATACGACGCACGGTCCCCGAACCATCCGGCGATCTCTTCGAGGGTCACGTCATGCAAGCCCGACGCGAACGCCGCATACACCGCATCGGTTGTCCGCGCCGCGACCGATCGCACCACGTTCTTGACCTTCGAGAACATCTCCTCGATCGGCGTCAGGTCCGAGCTGTACGGCGGCAGCGGCACCAGCCGCGCCCCGGCCGCCTCGACGGCCTCGATCGCCTCGTCCGACTGGTGCGGCTTGACGTTGTCCCAGATCACCACGTCGCCGGGCCTCAATTCCGGGACCAGCACCTCCTCGACGTCGTCCTCGAACAGGACGGTATTGGTGGCGCCCGGGAAGACCTCCGCCGCCATCGGGCCGCTGAGGCGCATCCCGCAGGTCAGCGCGATCGAGTCCCAACGGCCGGGGGCGTCCGAGTAAACTCGCTGCCCCGCGGGGGCCCGGCCGTACGTCCGGGTCATCGCCGTGTCGGCTCCGCACTCGTCGACGAAGACCAGCCGCCGCGGGTCGATAGCGGCGAGCTCTTCGCGGAACTCCCGCCGTCGCTCCTGAACCTCCGGGCTGTCCTGCTCACAGGCGCGCGGGACCTTCTTCTTGCGCGGCAGCCCCAGCCGGGAAAGGGCGCGGGAGATGGTGGGGAGACTGCACGAGGAGCCGAGGTGCTGACGACACTCCTCGAGCGTGGCATCGGGCCGGTCCCGGATCAGCTCGCGGAGCCGCTCGAGGTCCTCGGGCGAGAGCACCGCCGGGTGGCCTCCGCCGTGGGGCCTGGGCTTGACCGAGCCGGTGGCGCGGTGGAGCTGCAACAGCCGAGTGACGAAGGAGACGCTGACGAGGAACCGCTCGGCGATCTGTTTCACCGTCGCGCCCCCGTGCCGAGCCGTCTCGAGGATCCGCTGCCGGAGATCTTGGGAATAGGGTGTCATCGCTCACCTCCTCACCAAGATCTTCATTCAAAAGGCGCGCCATCCATGTGAAAGGCGCTCTAGAACCAGACCCTCTCTGCCGCCTTATGTTATAATCGGAGCCAGTGCTCGGGCGGGTCGGCCCGCTTACGGTTTCGACTGTCGGCGAGGGGATAGCCCACTCAAACGGAGCGGCAAGGATGCCTTCGATTGCATTCCAAGAATGGCGAACGATGCGGGCCAGGGCCCTCGACGAGATCGCGCGGGGGCACGCCGCAGTCAGCGGGACGAGGCGCGGCCGGCGGTTCAACACCCAGCAGTTCAACCGGGCTTACGCCGTGATGCTCGCCGCGCAGTTCCAGGGGTTCTGCCGAGACCTTCACGAAGAATGCGTCCAGCACATCCTGGCGACGATCGCACCTCCGCCGGCATTGAGGGACATCATGCGTTCCGAGTTGACTCGAGGCCGCCTCCTGGATCGCGGCAATGCTCAGCCCGGCAGCATCGGCGCGGACTTCGGTCGCTTCGGGATCGATTTCTGGGATGAAGTCAGGATCCGCGACCCTCGGAACGCGACCCGAATGGGCCTCCTCGAGGAGTTGAATCTCTGGCGGAATGCGATCGTCCACCACGACTTCGACCGGGCCAGGCTGGGCGGTACCACGATCCTCCGGCTCCAGCGGGTCCGGCGATGGCGGGGTGCCTGCAACCGCCTGGCTCGTGCCTTCGACGAGGTGATGCGCCTTCACTTGCACACCCTGACCGGATCTTCCCCCTGGTAGATGGAGAGAAAGCCATGAGCACGGTGAGAACCAAGCGGCCCAGGTTCCGGTGGGGCGACTGGGTCTCGTTCCCCTATGGCGGCGGAGGCCGGCGGGCCTTCGCGCAGATCATCGAGTCCGACAGGCCATTCTTCGTCAACGGGCACCATCTCTACCGCGTCCGCCTCGAACAGACCTACGCCGAGCCGGCCGAATTCACGGCGGCGGACGACGAGATGGAGAAGGCGGTGCCGGACAAGGCCGCCATCCTGCGATACCTGAAGCAAGGCGGCCTGGTGGACCTCCTGCAAACCAACCTCCGGGACGGGGAGGCGCCACCGCGGGTCTGGCTCACGTACACCCCCGGAGGCGACCTGACTCACACCCTCAATCCCGGCCTCAAAGCCGCGGGCAAGGGGACCCCTGCTCCGTTCTTCGCGGTCCTCAAGAACAAGGTCTATGCCCCCGACAGAGCCAAGGTGGTCCAGTATCTGATGGCCTCCTTCGGCTTGACGGAAGAGGAAGCCGAGGACGTGGTGCAAGCCGTGGGGACGGCACCCTGATCTGCAGCTCATGACCGCGGCACGACGATGCGTTCCACGACCGGCCCGGCGTCGGCCCCATCGGCCGCGGGGACCGTGACCTCGCGGCGATCCTTCGCTTCGCCGACGAGGATCGCGTGGCGCCCCGCCTCCAGTCCCCGCAGGGTCAACGTCCCGTCGGCGTCGGTGCGGAGGTTCGCCGGCCAGAGCGCGGTCAGCGGGCCCGCGGGGCGGACCAGTCCGATCGGCCACTCGGCGGCCGGCCGGCCCTCGCGATCGAGGACTTGCAGCGTCAACGACCGGCCCGGCTCGGGGATGTCCAGGACGAGCGGAGCAGGGGGGGCCTGCTCGGCGCCGACGGTCACCTCGATGCTCGACGACAGCCAGATCCCGTCGCGAGCGGCCTGGACGGCGTACCGGCCGGGGGTGAGCCCGCGGAACTCGAAGCGGCCGTCGGTCTGAGCCGTCGTTTCCACGCTGAGCGCCTCGTCGAGCAGACCCCGGCCCTTGTGGGCCGCGACGATGCGGATCCGGGCGTTGCGGCCGCCGACGGGATGACCACCCAGGGTGACTCGTCCTTCGACGGCGCGGGACGCGGGCAGCGTCGCGCGGGCGGTCCGGCCCGGCTCGATGGCCACGATCGTCGCACCGGTCCGGCCCGGGATCCGGACCACGGCCGTCGGCCGCGCCACCGGTCCCGGCCGCCCACTCGTCAAGGAGTCGGCCAGGATCGGACGCCCGTGCCATGTGAGCCGGCCCGACGCATCGCTGATGCCCGACGCCACCGCCTGGGTAGACTCGGGCACGTACAGTGTCGCCTGCGCGGCGAAGGCCGGGGTCTTGCCGTCGTCGAGCCGCACCAGGACCGCGGCCATGGCTGCATCGCCCTCCGCGCCGCCCACGCCCAGCATCGCCCGCCAGCCCGGGCCGGACGAGGACCGCCGCTCCGACTCCTCGGGCCGGAGCTCGACGTGGGCCACCTCGCCGGCGGGTACCTCGACGGTCTGGACACCCGCGCCGCGCGACGGGCCGTCATCGGCCCGATGTTCGAAGCGATAGACGAGCTTCCCCGGCAGCAGGGGGCCGTAGAGGAATCGGCCCGATTCGCGATCGAACCACGCCCGCGTCTCGATGGCGTTCCCGTCGAAGTTGGGGAAGACGTCATACTCCGCCACCTTGTGCCCCGCCGGCGGCCGGAACGTGCCGCGAACGTAGCCGACCGGCCGGGCCCGCAGCTCGACGGTCAACTCGCGCCCCGACACCATCGCGGCCATCGTGACGGGGACCACCGCTTGTCCCCGCAGCGCGGAATCCTCCGGGAGTGGCCTCGACGGAGAGGACTCCGGCGCGGGGGCCTTCAGCCGGTCGATGAACCCGCGGAGCCGATAAGAGCCGCCCGGCATATCCCGGAACACGGCAACACCCTGTTCGCCGGTGCTGGCGGCGAATTCGGGCTGGTCGAAGAACTCGACGGTCTGGACCGTCCCGCGGGCCGGGCGGCCGTCGGTGTCGAGCAGCCGGACCCGTAGCGATCCGGGTTCGCGGCGCACGCTCACCAGCCGGATCGGCTCCGCTGGCGTCACCCCCGGCGAGACCGGCACGATCGCCTCGGCCTGGTAGAACGGCTCGGTGGTGACGGGGATGCGCGTCAGCGCGGTGTCGCGGAAGCGGACGTCGATGTGCCACAGCCCGGGCGAGTCGAAGTCGTGACTGCCCCAGCCTTGACCGTCCAGCGCCACCGATGAGTTGGCCTGCCGCTTCCCCACTCCGAACGTCAGGGCTACGCTCTGGCCGGCCACCGGCGTGCCGTCCGGGCGGAGCACCTGGAGCCGCGCCGTGCACGGCTGGGGGTGGATGGCGATCGCGAAGGCCGTCTCCTGCCCTTCGGTCACGCTCAGACCTTTCGCGATGCCGAAGACCAGTCCCTGGTCGCGTGCCCAGGGGGCCAAGCGGACCGGGCCGCGCTCGGTGGCGGTCAGCTCGTAGTCGCCGGGGAAGAGGTTCGTGAATCGGGCCACGCCATCCGGCCCGGTCACGGTCGTGGGATGATCGATCAGGGCCTCGATCGCGTCGCGCTCGGGGCCGCGGGCGGCTCCTCTAAACCCGGCGGCGAAGAGGGGGACGCTGGGGTCCAGCAGCGTGAGCCCCACGTTCGCGTCGGCCATCGGCTCTCCGTCCTTGAGCACGGTGACCCGCGCCGAGCCGCCCCAGGAGGCATCGGCCAGTGTGAGGTCCACCTTCGACGCTCGGCCCTCGGCGGCCGGCGACGGGCCGAAGGCCAGGGCGGGCGGCCGGCCCTCGGTGTGGGCGATCAGGGTCGGTGGACCGATCATCGACTGTTTCGGTCCACGCACCTCGTAATGTCCCCCGTCGTCGGTCGTCGTCTTCCGCAACTGCTCGACCATGCGCATCCCGCCGTAGAACTCGGCGCGGGCATAAACATCGGCCCCGGCTACCACGCGGCCCCGCTCGTCGCGCACCGTTCCTTCGACCCAGACGACCTCTTCGGCCCCGCCGCCGGGCGGGAATCGAGGCCCGCCCGGGAACCGGTCCGGCATCGCTGCTGCCGGCGCGGCCGGCGGAGGGGGGCCGAGCACGATGTCCGCGACCCGCCGGCCGGGCGTCACGCGCACGTCGATCAGCTCGGTGGCGATCGGCCGCTTGCCGCGCATCAAGCCCAGGTGGTACCAGCCCGGCCGGAGATCCCGTGCGACGAACCGGCCCGCCGGGTCGCACGCGACATCTCGGACGCGCCTCCCCTGACTTTCCAGGATGACCGTCGCCGACGGCTCCGCCAGCGTCGGGCCCAGCCGGCCCTCGATCGAGCCGAATCGGGCCAGCGGCGCCGTCTCCAGCCGCGCGACATGCCCGGGGCGCACCTCGAAGATGCCGGTCGAACCGTATCCTTCGCCGGGCACCGCGACGCTCAGCCGCCGGATTCCCTCCGACCATCGCATGCGGAACCGCCCCCCGGCGTCGGTCCGCCCGTCGAACTGGACGGGCACCCGCATGCGGGTCTCGGGCGGCCCGAGGGCCGCGATCACCTGCACCGCGCGGTCGGCCAGGGGCATGCCGCCCCCGCCGCGCACGAGGACGTCAACTTCTCCTGTCGGCGCGCATTCCACCTCCAGGCTCGGGAGCCCGCCGCGATCGCGCCAGGTCGCCTTAACCGGTTTCATGAGCGCCTCGTCGGCCGCCTGGCGGAGCATCAACGCCTGCTGGGTCGACGACCCCGGAGAGATCGGCTCCCAGGTCCACCGGCCCGCCTCCTGGATCTCCATCCAGCACGGCGGTCCCGCCTGGCCGTCGCGGATCGCGGGGAATGAGAGGCCGGGCGGGATCGGGCAGCGGAACCGGCCGCCGGCATCGGTGACCACGGTCGTCAGCGGCGCACCGCGGCCGAAGAAGTGCAGGGTGATGCGGGCCGCCGGCCGGTCGCTCCCGGCCAGGAATGCCTTGCCCCGGATCGCGTCGGGCGGCTCGTCGGCCATGGCGCTCGAGGCGAATGACGCGATCTGCAGCAGGGACGTCGCGATGCGCATGGGGAGCCTCCGGTCCTCGGGCCGCCGGGCGATCGTCATCGGGCTCGACCCCGGACACCGACCGACGCCGGCCGGGGCGAGACGTGGCCCTCTTCAGGTTAGGGGCCCTGCGGGGCGAACCGAAGGCATCACCGGGCACCAGCAAGACCCAGGAGGGCGGGCCATGCTCAGCCGACGTTGACTTTTCCACGCGACCTTCAGTATATGGTAAGCGGCTTTGCCAGGGGCGGCTTTGAGGCAATCACGGATAGCCCAATCGAGGTGGAGACCCCATGCCATGGATTCCGCCGAGCCGGATGTCACCGCGATCAAGGAAGAGACGGCCGTGTATCCGAGGACGGGCTTCACGCCCCCCACGCCCGCGGAACTCGCCGCGCGCTTGCCCGACCTGGACGTGATCGAAGTGCTGGGTCAGGGCGGCATGGGGGTGGTCTACAAGGGTCGCCAACCGTTCCTCGACCGAGTGGTGGCCATCAAGGTCCTCAGGCCCGACCTCCAGACCGACCGCGGGTTCCAGGACCGGTTCCGCCACGAGGCGCGCACGCTCGCGAAGCTGAGGCACCCGTATATCGTGACGGTGTTCGATGCCCGCGAGGTCGATGAGCTCTACTTTCTGGTGATGGAGTATGTGGAAGGCGCGAATCTGCGGCAAATGCTGAGCGAGGGCTCGATCACCCAGCGCGATGTCCTCGACTTCGTGCCGCAGATCACCGAGGCGCTCCAGCACGCCCACGAGGCCGGGGTCGTCCACCGGGACATCAAGCCCGAGAACGTGCTGATCGACTCGCGCGGGCGGGTGCGCCTCGTGGATTTCGGCCTGGCCACGCTCTTCGGCCCGGAGGTGTCCGCACGCGGTCCCGACGACGACCGGATCGTCGGCACGTTCCGCTACATGGCTCCCGAACAGATCACGATGCCCCGAGATGTCGACCACCGTGCCGACATCTACTCGACGGGCGTCGTCTTCTACGAGATGCTCGCGCGCGAGCTCCCCGGGCCCGACCGGGAACCTCCTTCGCGCAAGGCGGCCACCGATCCGCGCCTCGACCCCATCGTGATCCGCGCGATCGAGCACGATCGGGATCGCCGCTACCAGGAGGCCCGCCTGATGCATCTCGACATCACGGGCCTGGCGCGCACGCCCGAATCGACGATCCGCCTCGAAAAATACGTCCACGCCCCGCCGGAACAGGTGTTCGCGATATGGACCGACCCCGGCCAGATGGCCGACTGGTATGCACCCACCGACGAGTTCGGCCCGACCGTCGGCGAGGTCGATCCGCACGTCGGAGGACCGTATCGCATCGGCATGCTCCCACCCGGTCAGGCGGATTACAAGTTCGTCTCCGGGCAATACTGCCGGGTCGATGCACCCCGGACCCTGAGCTTCACCTGGGCCTGGGAACGTCCTCACGGCGCCGGGACTCGTGAGACCCAGGTGACCCTGGAATTCCATGCCAAGGCGGATGGAACCGACCTGGTCTTGACCCACGAACGTTTCCGCGACAAAGCGGAGAGGAACGGTCACGCCCGGGCTTGGCAAGGGTGCCTCGATCGCCTGAGCCGCAAGTTCGGGGGCTGAGGTCGGGTCACCCTCGCCGGCCGGCCCGTGCCCGCCATTCGTCGAGCAACTCCGGATCGGGGGCGGCCAGGTAGGGGTAGCTCAGCACCTGGGCGATGACGAACACGGCCAGTCCCGCGAAGGCGGGCGTCAGGTGCCAGAGGTTCTCATATCCCACGACGAAGTGCACGCCGATCGCGAAGGCATAGCCGGGGATGCCGGCCAGGAGCAGCGTCCACCAGACCCAGCGTTCGCCCCGGCGGAAGCCCCAGAGGTCGACGCCCAGGAAGCACAGCCCGCAGGCGACGATCATCCCGCCGAAGCTGGCGCGGTCATGGGCGATCAGCGGCACGAGCCGCGGGCTGGCCGAGCCCAGCGCCTCGGCGGTCGTCTGCAGGAATTCGAGGTCCTCGGGCACGAAGACCCCGGTCACGCCGACTGACGGCGATCGTCGTGCCGGCCGCGAGGAAGGCGATCGCCTGGGCGACGTGCAGGAGCTGGCCCCAGAGGCCCAGCCGCCATCGGCGGTCGTCGTGCAAACTCGGCGGTGGGATCGGCGCCGGCGGGGCCAGGCGGCTGTGGATCATCAGGAGCAGGAACTGGGACAAGCACCACCGTGACGAACGCGTGGAACGGGTCGAAGTAGCCGAACCCGAGGAAGAGGAAGAAGGTGCCGAAGCCGACGCAGGCCGATATCACCACGGCGACCTGCGCCCAGTGCAGCCCCCGGCGCAGGCCGATGGCCGCGAGGCTGATGTAGAGGATGCCGATCGTCAGCATCGTGCCGGCCAGCGACGACGCGATCGTGCGCCATGAACGGCAGCAGCCGCGGATTGACGGCCTGGAGCTGCGCCCGGCTCAGGCCGACGTACGTCTCATCATACGCTAGCACGACCCGGGTCGCGGCGATCGCCAAGGCCAGCATGCCGCCCACCAGCATCCCCAGGCCCATGAGCAGCGCCCAGAACCAGTTCTGTTCGGCGGCGCGGAGGGCGTATCCTCCTTCGGCCGATCCCCGCGTCGCCCGCACTCGACACGCGGGAGAGGACCCGTCCGCGAACAACAGGGCGTCGTTGATCCGCTTGGGTAGGCCCGGCCCGCCGAAGACAAGGCCCGACTCGACCGCGACGAGCGTCGCGCCGCAGTCGAGCAGCTCGAGGGCATGCGCCGGCTCGTGGATGCCCCCTCCCGCGATGATGACGAGCTCGGGGCCGAAGCGATCGCGGAGCCGCCGCACGGCATCCCGGACGGCCGCCCGCGCCGGGGCACCCAGGACGCGACGGCCGGCATCACCGGGCACCGATCCCTCCACGACCACGCCCGCGATGCCCGCCTCGCGCCCCAGGGCGACGAGCCGCCCGCAGTCCGGATCGTCCAGGTCCGGCGGTACGCAGACGAGCAGGCTCGTGCGCCGATCCGGACTCCCGGACGGCCTGCACCGCGGCTTGCAGGTGCTCGCGGTAAGCCGCGTCGTCCCAGCCGGCGGACGCCGCGACGCGCGGCGTGTCGAGCACGAACAGATCGACATAAGGGGCCAATTGCAGGATCATCCGGCGCACGTCGCGCGTGGCCTCATCCGGCGTCGCGGCCGGCGTCACGGCCAGCCGCACGAGGAGGGGCAGCCGGGGCCGACGATCGCGGGCCAGCCGGCGCACCAGGGCATCGAGGCCGGGATTCGGCGCCGGGTCGGGCCGCGTGATCGCCTCGTGCTCGAGGTCGCGGGTGGTCGTCCCCGGCGCGGTGATCGGTTCGACGGTCACCGGGCCGAGCTCGAGGAATCCGAAGCCGAATCGGGCCAGGCCCGACGTGGCGACGGCGTCCGGGTCCAGTCCGGCGCCCAGCCCGACGGCCGTCGGAAAGTCCCGGCCCAGGACGCGGATCTCGAGCCGCGGGTCGGCCCGCATGTGGCCCAGGAAGTCGATCACCGCCGAGCCGACCCGCGATCGGCCCAGCGCCCCGATCGTCCTCAAGCTCAGGTCCCGCGCCGCCTCGGGCGGGAGGCGGAACAACAGCGGTCGCAGCACCGTCCGGTAAGACCAATCTGGCATCGCCGGCCCTCGCCTCGGCACTCCTCGGGCGCTCTCCCACGCGCGCCCCTTGGGCAACAACCTTACTTGCGGTCGGCCGGTCGCGGTAGGGCCTGGCGGAGCCCGAACGACCCGGGCTGATCGCCGGGATGCGGCTGATTTGGCTCGGACTCAGCCCCCGAAAGGCATGGGGACTTCCCCCGCGAAGAAGTCTACGGGCGTCAAGGCCATCGGAAAGGGACATAGATTCGCGGTTGATCTCGAAAGGAGCCGTCACACGAGATGCCGAACAGCACGGTCGCGACATCATCCGCGACCCGGTCCGCGTAGCTCCTGTTGTTCTCGAACCTCCCCTTGTTCGAAAGGGTGAGGACTGGGAGATGGCCATTAACCCAGGAATCGTCCAGTGTCCGTTTCAATGAGTCCGAACCGTCGTCATTGCGGTTTTCCGTGAACAAGACCGACTGCTCATCCTGGCAGTACCTCCAAAGAGTCCGGTCATCGATACGTCTATCGAGCCCGATATCGGGGAACGTGACCAGGCGAAGTTCGAGCGATTCGAGGACTTCTCTCAAGTCCCTCGCTTCGAGCAGGTCGAGGAGGTAGCGCAAATGACCTTGAACATTCACATCCGCCAGGAGACCCTACATGTCACGACCCGCCTGCCGACCGTGACTCCCTTTCGGCGAGCCATTCCTTGAACGTCGATAACCTTCGGGAATTGGGCCGGGCCGTTTTCGCCTCTCCCTCAGTGGCTTGATCTTGAGTCTCGGCGATCTCGCGTTGAATGAGCCATTCCTTGAAACTCAGGAGAGCGGCACGCGTCTTCTTGGCTTTCTCGACCACTTCCGGGGGATTTCCGGCAGCCATCTTGGCTTCGATCTGCAAGTACTTACCCAAGACGACATCCGGCTGGCTCAGGACGTACGCTCGCGCGGCGGCCACCTGCTCGGGCGTCAGCTCGTAACGCCGGCAGATGGATGCCTCGGTCGCGTCCGGATCGAGGAAGTGGGGGAGCAGGTTGTAGATCGTGATCCGGGTACCTTCAATCTCCGGCCCGCAGCCCCGGTCATGGATCAATTGGGTTGCCATCGGTTTCCTCCGATCTCGGGTCCGGGCAACTCGGTGGTGTCACCCCATCGTCTACCGCCCGATTTGTGCCCCGCGTTCCAGCGTTCCCCACGCCATTCTATCGGCCGACAGGCGGACGGGAAACGTGCATTTCCACGTTCCACGTCGCCCCACCCGCCCGCCGCCCCGGCCCCGGTGCCCGCGGACCCGACCCGGCGGGCCGACCGACACCCGGCACGATGCGGCTGCGGCGGTCTTCGGGCATTGCCTGTCCCACGACGATGGTGACGACTACGCGCATCGCGATCTCGCGTATCACCTCGACTGGCAGGCGACAACTCCGGACGAGGTCGAGGACCATCACCAACAAGCCATCAAGCTGAACCCGCGACTCGCACGGTGGTGGTCCCGGTGGATCACTTACCTGATCACGAGGGGCCGTACTCGGGAGGCGAGGCACGAGTGGCATCGTCGGAGTCACTCGGGCGGGACCAGGGATCGGGAGTGATCCTTCGACCCGATCATCCGTCCCCCAGTTTGGGGATGTCGCCACGCCGCTCTTCGGACGGTCAGGAGCCCCGTTCGAGCGGGGATGCGCGGCCCGAAACCGGGTCGGCTCGGCGGCGAGCCGCCGAGCCGACGGGGACGGGGCGGCCGGCCTCCCTGCGGCCCGCCCCTTTTTCTCTCTCCGCTCTTCTCGTCCGGGACGTCGGAGCGGGGTGGCTCCGCGATGGGCCCATCTCCGAAGGATATCGTATAGGACCGTCGGGGGCGGGAACGTGAATGCCACTCACCTTCCGGCCGGGCCGGTGCGGTATGATGGAGTCCCGGGGCCGGGGTGAGGTCGCGCCCCGCAGGAGGAGGGAGGCGGCGATGGGGACATTCGCCCAGAGGAATGGCCGCCCGACGGCGGCCGCGGCCGCCGCGGAGGGACGGCCCACCTGCGACGCGGCCTATGAGCGGGTCGCCCGCGAGTTCCTCCGCCGGCACGCGCTCGACCGCGATGAGGACTTCGCCGCCGCGGTCGCGCGCCGCTTCAAGGAGGCGCCGGCGAAGGTCTGCTGCCGGGCGATCGGCGGGTGGATCGATCAGAAACTCATCGGCCTCGGCTGGACGCAGCACGACCTGGCCGACCGGATCGGCGTCGACCGCTCCGCCGTCGCGAAGTGGACCACGGGCGGGGCCATCTCGCTGGGGCACCTCGTCGCGGTCCTCCTCGAGTTCCGCGGCGACTTCGCCGACCTGCCGCTGCCGGCCCGCCGGGAGCTCGCCCTGGAGGGCTACCTCGCGGCCCTGTCGCACGTCCGGGCGCGGATCGATCCGGCCGCGGCGGGCGAGCCCCTCGACCGCGAGCGCTTCTGGTGCCTGTTCCATCTGCTGTCCGAGCCGTACTGGGAGCGGGCGATCCGGCGGCAGGACCGCGAGCTCGTCAAGGCGGAGGCGGACAGGGTCCTCAGGCGGGCGGGCGAGTCGATCGGCGCCCGGCCCTGGCGGGTCGTCGGGATCGAGGGCCTGAGGCGCCTGGTCGAGGAGTGGACGGCGGCGTGGGTGATCTGCCTCGAACTCCTACCGGGAGGCTGGTCCATCCGATGAAGACCAAGCTGGAGATGATGGTCGCCTACCTGGCCGGGCGGCAGGGGGAGGCCGCGGGATCGATCCGGCGGGAGCTCGGGGACCCGACGAGCGAGGCGAGTCGCTGGCTGGAGGCGCTGCGGTCGCGATCGGCGGGGATCGTCGGCGCGGACCCGCCGGAGATGCCGGCTCCCATCTCCGCTCGCCCGACCCGCGACCGGACGACCGGACCCGGGATGACCGGGAGACGGCTGCCGGCGCTGCTGCTCGGCGCCTCGGCCGCTGCCCTGGTGTTCCTCGCGTTGGCTGCGTCGTGGCGGTCGCCGGATGACCGCCTCCGCGACCTCCAAGCGGCCCTGGAGCGGCGCGAGGCCCGGTGGGGAGACCGCTTCGACCGTCTCGAGGCCGCCCTCGCGCGCCGGGAGGCACCTCCGCAAGGTGCGCCCGCCGGCTCGAAGGCGGCGAATCCCCGGGAGCTGAAGCCGCCGACCGTGGCGGACCGGCCGACGAGCCTGGCGCTGGCCCGGATCGAAGCGAGGCTCGGCGAGCTCGGTCAACGACTCGAGGAAGTACAAACGGGACGAGACCCGGACGACCAGCGGGTCGCGCAGGTCCGGCGCGACCTCGATCGGCTCAGGCAGGAGGTGGAGATGGCGGGCCGGGCCAGCAGGCAGGAGGGCCAGGAGCTGGGCGCGGCCGTCCGCGAGATCCTCCAGCTCCTGCGCCGCCTGGCGGTGCAGTCGGGGTCCATGGAGACGATGCCGGTCCCCGTGCCGATCCCCGTCTTGCCGCCAGGGCATGAGCCGGGGGTCGGCCAGGGCCCGGGCCTGATCCCCGGGTCGGGCCAGGCTCAGGTGCCGGGCACGCATTATTCGAAGCGAGCCCCCGGACGGAGTAACCGCTGACTGGGTCCCCACGAAGGCCGTCGGCGGGGCCCGGGTCCTGATCGGCCGGCCCGGTCGTCCTCGTCCGAAGGCCGACGGCAACGCCGGGACGAACAGATCGCCGCACGCCTGGGCCGCCCGCGGCATCGGTGGGAGCGGGAATCTCAGCGCGACAACCGCTCGATCCGCCCGGAACTCGGGTTCCGGAACTCGATCCGGCTTTGCGCCTTCAACTTCTCGGGAAAGACGACCAGATTCGTGCCCGAGATCCCCGGGGCTGCTGTCGGGACCAGAAAGCCTTCGAGCCCGGGAAGCGCGAACAAGGCTGCCCCGAGCCGCTGGGTTGGCGCCGTCCCCGATTGCTTATACTGGTCCCACTTGCCCGTCAACTCCTGGGCGGATGTGCCGATCCGCTTCTGCTCGCGCGGGTCGGTCAAGTCGGCGACCGCTCCGAGGGCCACGTTCAGGGGGAGTATCGTCCAGGTACGTTCAGGATCGGGGATCGGCAACTCGGGCTTTCCCACCAGGGCGCGGACCTCGAACAGGGAGAGTTGATGGTTATGGGCCAGGTAGAGGATCTGATAGGCCGGACTTGTCGGGGAGCCTGCACTGAATCGCCCGGTGGCCGTGATCGTGTGTCTCGCCGAGAGCCGTGTCTTCCAGTGCTCCTGCCGGATGGCGCGATACCACGTACCCGTCAACGGACTGAGATTGAGCCGATGACAAGCCGACAGCCTCATGAGAAGAAGCCCTGCTGAGCGGCTTCGATGATGATGTGAACCCGGATCTCATCGTCCGTCCCGATCAGGTCGATCGGCCGCCGGCCCTCGAATTGGGGATTGGGCGTGTTCAGCCAATCCTCGGGGTCCTCGACGACCGTGCCGACCTTCTTGATGAGCTTCTTCAGCTCGGATCGACTGATCTTGGGCTCGGGTACGGGGGCGGCCTCGTCGAGCAGCCCGAAGGCCGAATCCAGGAGACGGGAGCCCTGCTCGGTGAGTTCATAGCGCGTCTCTTTACTTTCGCGATGCGAGTCAACGACCTTGGAGGCCCGCAGGAGCGCCAGATGATGATTGACTTCCGGCACGCTTAGCCCGAGCCGTTCGCAGATCTGGCCGGTTCTCTGCGGACCGTCTGCCAATGCCAGGAGGATCCGCAGTCGGGTCGGGTCACTGACCCCCCTCAAGAGGTGTGCGACTTGCTGAAGTCGTTCTCCCCGCCGAGCCGACGCCATCGGGCGTTCCACGGTGGCTGAAGGCGTCCTGCGTTCTCGGGCTGTTCGTGCGGTGGACATGGTCGTCGGCTCTCGGTCGATGGTCGTAACCTCATCGGATTTAATAATTTATGATATCCGATCTTTCCGATGGAGATCAAGCCCACCGACTTCCGCTCTGCGGAGCGCTGCATCTATGCCCCTTCGGCAATACCGGCCGCCGCGCGGGAGCCGCGAGACCGATGATGCGCGGCGTAGGCCGGCGGTTCCTCGTTATCGGATCCGGCGGGGCGTCGCCACTCCGTGCGGAGCATCCACCCCAGCCCGAAGACCAGCAAGAGCGCCGGGACGAACAGGTTGCCGCACGCCTGGGCCACCTGCGGCATCGCGATGGCCAGCGCGGGGATGAAGAGCACCGCGGCCATCCAGGCCAACAGGGCGAGGCGTTGCCGTCGCGACCGCGCCGGCGGGTCCGACGGGTCGCCCAGCATCCGGTGCAGGGCCATCGTCGTCGGGTACATCAGCCAGACATACGCGTAATTGAACGACAGCGGCGAGAACATGACGGTCAGAAGGGTGACCAGGGCGAACTCCAGGGCGTCGGTCTGGCGGGTGCGACACGGCCGCGGCGGCATCACGGCCGCGACGAACAGGGACAGCCCCAGCATCGCCGCCAGGGTGATGATCGTCACGGTGCGGAAATCCAGCGAGACGACGTTCACCTTCCAGGCGGCGCGGAACGCGGGCTCGGCGCGGCGGATGTCCTCGTCCCAGCGCAGGGCCGGCGCATCCCCGGCCTCGGCACCCGGGCTCGCGCCCGCGGCTCCCGGCCCGCCCTCGGCGCCGGGGCGATGCGGCTTCAAGAACGAGAGCAGGTCGGTGGACGGGTCCAGAGGCGGCAGGCCCTTCGCCGGTCGCGCGGCGCTCGGCGCCCGCGCGATCGCCCCGACAGGACGGCTTCGCCGTCGGCCGGCACGTCCCGCAGTAGCCGGTGCATCACGGCCATGATCGACTGGTTCTTGTAGCTGTACGACCGCAGCGGCCGCTGCGCGATGCCGTGCTTGTCGTAGGTGAAGAGCATCCCGCGGGCCCAGATCGACAGATCATCGACGGCCTGCGCCGGCGTCCGGAACGCCAGGGGCGCGATCAAGAGCCACGCGGCCAGCGCGGCCACGGTCGCGATCGACGCCCGCCACATCCGTCGGTAGACCAGGTAGCCCAGCACCAGGATCGGGAACGCCTTGATGGCCGCCGCCGTGGCGACCAGGGCCCCGGCCGCGACCTCCCGGCCCAGGCGCAGGCAGGCGAACGCTCCCAGTAACAGCGCCAGCAGCATCAGGTTCGGCTGGCCGAGCAGATAGATGTTATGGATCAGCACGATGACCGACAGCGTGGGCACGATCACGACCAGCGGGTGCCGGTGCCGTCGCCCGCCGGACCCCGCCGCCAGCCACGCCGATAGCAAGATGCAGGCGGTCCACGACGCCGAGTTGACCGCCACCAGTGCGATCATCAGCCCGGTCGCGCCCATCGGGCTGAGCAGCCCGAGCATCGCCGCCGCCGAGGGCGGATACATGAACGGGAAGAGCCGGCCCGTCTCGGGCCGCGGGTAGACGTCCAGGCCCTGCCACTCCGCCAGGCCCACCTGGTACCACAGCCCGTAGTCCTTGGTGGGCAGGTCCCGGAACAGGTTGACCACCGGGATGGCCGAGAAGATCCCCATGGTCACGACCAGCGCCAGCCACCAGAGGCGCTCCAGCCGCGCCCATCGGCGCATCCGGTCGCTCGCCCGGCCGCCGGCATCGCCCGCGCCCGTACCCGAAGCGCCGGGAACCGAAGCCGGCCCCGCCGCCCCGTCGCGGCGGATCGTCGGGCCGATCGACCCCGCCCGATCGGCCCCCGTCTCCCGCACCGTCGCATCCTGCGAATCGTGTGACATCATGTCAATCGCCTGAACCGTCGTTCGGTTTGTCGGGTGGGTGCGATCCACCTCGGAAGGTCATCAGCAGCCAGTGAAGAACAGCCAAGAGCCACACTGACGACTGACTCCCGCCTACTGCCCCGCCGCATCCTAGCTGACACCAATCTTTTCGAGAACCGCAAAGTCGTGACTTGAGATCAGGGAAGCCGGGGAAGAGAGATTGTCCCGGGGGAATGGGATGGAACGGTTCTCCCAGCGGCCCGGGACGAGGGCCGGGCCAGGGGGCGAAGGTGGCCGGCGGTCATGCGGCCGCGGCCCGCGCCTTCATCGCCCGACCGGGAGGGCTCCGATCCGGCTCGTCCGGCTCATCGCGGGAGCCGCAGGCCGAGCAGCCGTCGGATCGCCCGGCGGCCGAGCCGCAGCAGCGTCCCTTCGGGCTCCAGGGGCGGGAACGCCGCCTCGTCCATCTCGGCGACGAACAGGGCACCTCGCCCGCTGCCCCAGACGTAGACCGGCATGGCGAGGATGCTCAGGAACGCCGAGAGGTCGTCGTCATACGGCCCGCGCCAGTCGGCCAGCGGCTCGTCCACGCCGATGACCTCGATCCGCGCGGCCGGGTCGCCGAACCAGTGGCAGGCCGCCTGGAGGATGCTCGACCGGTGCGGGTCGCGGACCCCCATGTGACGCGCCGCGACCATGTCCAGCGCCAGCGCGTCGGGCGCGGCATAGAGCCGTCGCGGCGCCTTGGGGCGCGGGCAGCCCATGATGCCGACCAGGCCGTCGGCCGCCGACTCGTAGGCGTCGAGCAGGGCGAAGTGGGGCGGGAAGTCATCCAGGAGCATCATGATCGCCGTCTCGCGATGGGCCTGCCGCTCCGGGAAGAGGTACTCGTCGCACCGGGCGCCGATCCACTCGACGTTGGCGACGCTCAGGTAGGCCAGTTCGACCGGGTGGCTCCGCATCTTGCCGAAGGAGATGCGGAAATCGGCCTCCTTCCAGGTCCGGCCGACCGTCCCCTGCGCCAGGCCGCGCCGGTAGGCGTGCGGGACCTGCTCCGTCGCCAGGTCGACCAGGCGGTAGCTCGAGGACTCCAGGCCGAAGTAGCGCGCCACCTCGCCGACGCCGCGCCCGGCGTAGAACCGGTCGTAGATGTTGGGGGCCTCGACGACCGCGACGTCCGCGCATCCCAGCTCATGCAGCCGGTCGGCCAGGTCGACCAGGAGCTCCGGGTCCGTGAGGATCGAGCGATCCTTGCGATGGTAGCCGAGCATGAAGGTCGGCTTGATCGCCACGCGGAGGCATCCGGCCGGTCGGCCGAGGGCGTGCTCGCGCTGGCGGAGGTCCCGTTCCAGGCCCGCCTCGTCGAGCAGGCGCCGGAAGCACGCGCGTTTCTCGACGGGCGATTTCCCCTCGACGACCCAGACCCGCCCGCCGGCCCCGAGCGGATGCGCCGTCGCGATCGGCCGCCGGTGGCGCGGCAGGAAATCCTCGCCGACCGCGCCGAGCCGCCGGGCCACGTCTTCGGGCGTCAATCCCGGCGCGAGCCGGTCCCGATCGTCGAGCGACTCGGCCAGGATCGTGAAGATCCGGGCGTGCCGATCCTCGTCGTCGCGGACGCGCCGGAGGTCGTCCACCACGGACGGAGGCAACTCGGGCAGCTCGGGGGCCAGCTCGAGCATCCGGTCGTAGCAGAGCCGGGCGGTCTGCTCGGCGTCGACGTTGAACCAGCAATAGTCGCGGAAGCGGCCGTAGCGCAAGTGCCGGCGGACGTCCCGGGGGACCTGGCCCGCGAGGGATCCCATCGCGGCGATCAGCGCGGCCAGGGAGCGCGCCACGGGGGCGCGACGCCAGGGGACGTGCTGCTGCACCGAGCTGGACCAGCCGGCGACGGCCCCCGCGACCTGACGGAGATAAGCCCTGACCTTCAGCGACCGGCTGCCCAGGCGGAGGATCGCGCCCCGGAGGTAGATGGCGTGCATCTCCTCGTCCTTCCAGGCCCAGGTCAGGGCGTGCTGGATCAGCTCGCGGAGCTGCGGGCCGATCGGCATGGCCTCGAGCCTGCGCACGATCGTCGCCTCGCGGTAGGCGACGGCGACGATCTCCTCGCGCTGGAGGCCCAGGAGCAGCAGGCGGACCATCTCCCGGCGCGGTCGCCCGGCGTCCCTGCGCTGCCACGCGGCCATCTCGCGCTCGAACTGCTCGTAGATGGCCCCCAATCGCCCCTCCGGGACAGGCACTTGATCCGATCGACCCCCGCCGTTGCCGGTGCGTCGCCCGGCGGGCCGTCGGCCGCACCATCCATCTTACCGTCGCGGGCGAGAGGATTTAACGGGTGCGAATGGCGCCCGGATCGCATCCGGGGGCAACAACTCGGGTCCCGGCGCGGCGGGCCGGCCCGATCCGCGAAGAGGGATCGACACCGAGCCAAAGCCGGCCGTCGGCCCGGACGGGCAACCGCCGCCGTCGGGCGCGGGCGGATCAAGTACGACGAACTCGGTCCGATCCCCAGCCGGCGACTCAGTCCGACCCCGACCGCCACTTCATGTTCGCTTTTCGCCCTTGATCTCGGCCCGCCAGCCACCTCCCGGCTTCCGGACGAAGACGCCGGTGTACTCCTCGAACATGGCAGGAGCATCGACCGCCACGACGAACGTCCTGTCCTTCAAATTCGCGCGCCACGGACCGATCCTGATCCAGCGGTCATCCACTCGCTGGATGGGGTCGGTCTTCAAGCGGGGCAAGGACATCTTCAGAATCCGGTTCTCCGATCCTTCGACCATCTCCACCAAGGCACGCCGCGCATCCGCTGCATCCAGCGTCTCACGCTGGCTCACTCCCGGGAGATCGACCCTCAGCCAGTCGGGCGAAGGGGTCCGCCCCCGGATGTCGATCTTGAGCGGGAGCTTGAAGACGAATCGGTCCTCGGGTCTCCGCCGCGCGTCGGTGGGGCGGTAGCCGTGGAACAGGAGCCAGGGCCGGTCGTCGAGGAAGATCACGCTACCCAGGCCGGGGCCGACGACGAGGTCGCCGCAGTCATTGGGCCAATCCCTTTTCTGCGACTGCAGGACATAGACCACCTCGACAGGGGAATCCTGCTCGCCCCAGACCCTCCGGCCATCCCTCCGGAGCACCTTCTCGTAGGTCCTGCCGTCGGGCGGGATCAGGCGATCGGAGTAGGCGACCCCCAGCTTGTAATTGCCGAGCGCGAAGTCCCCGACGCTGTATAGCAGGATGCATTTGCCCTGGTGTCGGACGATGCTTGCCCCCTCGACGAGCTGCATCCCGCCCGGCTCGTTGCGGTCCTCCGAGCGCAACCCCGAGGGTTTCAGGAGCGTGTGCGGCGGCTCGCCGCGGTCCACCCGGTCCGGCGCGGCGAGCCTCCGGGCCATGATGTGATTGTCCCGCCCCCGCCTCGTGGTGTAGATCAGGTAGAGGGTCCCGTCGTCGTCGGTGACGACCTTCGACTCATAGGCATACCAGTCTCCGCGCGCCACGTCGCCGACCAGCACCCCGTCGAGCCTCCAGCGGGTGATCGGCCGGCCCGGGGACCACGCCTCGCCGGCTCGGGGAACGAAGTGGGCGACGACGGTGCGGAAATGGCCGAGGTGCAGCGTTCCGTAGGCGTGGTACACGCCGTCGCGGTGCCGGTAGATCGTGAACCCCCAGAGATGGGCGACGCGCGGCGTGAAGCCGGCATAATCGAGGTGGAGGGCGACCTTGTGCATCCGGCCCGGGACCAGTGCCTTGCCTTGCAAGAAGGACGTCTCGGCCCCCGTCCCGAAGATGTACCAGTCGTCGCCGTCGTGGTACGCGAAGGGATCGGGGCAAGGGACCTCGCTGACCAGGGCCGTCTCGGTGGTGGGCGGCGTCCGCGGAGCGACCTGCCCCCGGACCTCGGTCGCCACCTGGGCGGGCCCGGTCGGCGGGGCGAGGAGGAACGCCGCCGCGACGGTGAGACGGACGTAGTCACTCATCCTCGGACCAGATGCGAGCATGGATTGCGCATTCTCGAAGGAACGACGACGGGGCACGGCAGGATCGCGCGGTGGAGACACCATCAGAGCCGCTTGCAAGCCCGGCGCCCATGCGCGTCGGGTGGACCCGGGTGTGACGGGCTCGCCGCAACCTGGAGATGCCCGGCGCCTCGATCGAGTGGGCGGTTCCGTTTCGGGCTCGGCCCCGCCCGTCCGACAAGGCTCCGCTCGCCGTTCAGCCCGGGGCCTTGGCCGTCACGCCCGCGACCGCGCCTCCGCTACGCCGCGCCCGCGCGTCGGCCGCGCCGACCCGCCGCTCCTCCAGCAACTTCTTCTGCGTGTCGGTCAGCACCGTCTCGCACTCCTTGACCATCTGCTCGCGCAGATCCGCGATCTGCTTCTCCAGCGCGTCGATCTTGGGCTGGTGCTTGGCCCGGATCTGGTAAATCGCTTGCTTCTGGACGTCGGAGAGCCCGAGCTGGCCGAAGTGGGACGGCACGCGCCGGGTCGGGTCCATGACCCGCTTGCCGGGCGTCCTCGCCCTGGTCTGGACCTGGGCCTTGCCGGCCTCCTGAGCGGTCAGCGGGAGATTGCCCAACAGCATGGTCATCGCCACCGCGCTCGCGAGGACGGCGGCGAGCCGTCGAGAGAATAGCTTCATCGGAAGAGATCCTCAAGGTGCGGGGATCAAAACGGGATGGACCGCACCGCACCGTGCCGCGTTTCCACCCGAGTCGAACAATGACGAGACTAGGCCAGGTCGCGATCCGGTGCAATCATCGGTGGAAGAATCAACATGAGGACGCGAAAGGGCATCGTCCCCGGCGTCGCCCCGTCGGCGGGCACGATCCGCCCCGATTGAGGAATCGCCACGCCGATTCAGACGGTCTTCCTCGGCCGGAACGATCGGGACAGGACCTTGTCGAGCTGGTCGGGGACCTCCATGCCGAGGGAGAAGAGCTCGTGGTTGAGGTCGCCGGGGGCGTCGAAATTGAGCTGGTGGCTCCTGGGGGCATGCCAGAGGACGTAGCGCTCGGAGCCCATGAAGTCGAGGTGGGCGATCACCAGGCTATTGTCGTAGTAGACCCAGATGGCCACGAGCGGCTTGCCGGCGGTGCCCTTGGTGCGCACCGTGGGGGTCACCAGCTCGATCTGCTTCTGCGCCATGCCCTGGATGGCGATCTGGCCGGCGGCGCGGCCGCGGATCGAGGGGACCACCGTCAGGCGATAGGGGCCGACGGGGACGTGGCGGTGGGTGGGCGGCTTGGCGCCGGGCCGGGCCTGGCCCTGCTGCAAGGCCGCCAGGGCCTCCTTCCAGAGCTCGTGCAGCTCTCCCTGGAGGAAGCGGAGCGGGTTCGGGTCGGCCAGCCGGACGACGCCGCGGGCCCGATCGGCGGCGTCGGGCTCGGCGGCGATCTCGGCCATGCCGACCGGGCCGCCCTCGATCGACATCGACGCGGCCAGGCGATCGGCCTCGTCGGCCTGGGCGAAGGGATCGGCCTCCTCGTCCTCCAGCCGCGGGCTGTCGACCATCAGTTCGAACGAGTCGTCGAGCTGGGCGACCAGCGGGGCGGGGACGTTGCGGTCCAGCGCCCGGTCGAGCTCGACGCCGGCGTCCGGGACGCGGAGGATCCGGGCGGAGAGGTAGTCCCACACCGCCTCGGTGCGGGAGCGGGCCCGCCGATGCCATCGCGCGCGCTCGATCAGCGGATAGACGACCTCGGGCCAGAGCTCCATGCTGGCGGGGTCGCGATGGGCCCCCTTGGTGGCGTAGCGCAGGACCGCCTCGCGGAACTTGGGCTCGGCCCGCCAGACCTCGGCGACGCGATTCCAGCGCTCGACCAGGACGTCGTCAACCTCGGTCCGGGGCGGGGCGATCTTCTGGAGGTCCTCCAGCCGTTGGGGCAT
Source organism: uncultured Planctomycetota bacterium (assembly GCA_963815795.1). Taxonomy (GTDB): domain Bacteria; phylum Planctomycetota; class Planctomycetia; order Isosphaerales; family Isosphaeraceae; genus JAKAUH01. Next base: position 400,729 of record CAWFIC010000001.1, read on the forward strand.
CAACCCGGGGTTGAGGATCCCCTTGGCGTTAACCATCCGCTTCTGAGCGTAGGGGCTGGCCTCGGCGATGGCCTTGCGCGTCTGGCGGAAGATCCTCCGCTGCGGCGGGCTGCCGCGCGAGGCCAGGTACTTGGCCACGACCACCGGCGAGAGCGCGGCGCGGACCTCGATCCGCTGGTCCAGGAGCGCAACCGCGTCGCGGAGGGCCTCCTCGGTCGGGCCGGCCAGGGTGGCGTGGGTCATGGCCAGCAGCAACCGTGCGCGATCGGCGTTCCGCGGCTCCATGGGCCGGCGCAGAAGCAGGCCGCGGCGCCGCGAGCCGCTCAACAGATAGGCCAGGTAGTGGCCGGTCAGGTAGCGCTCCTCCGGGGACAGCAGGATCGGGTCGGCCAGGACGGCCTCGAGCATCCGCCGGACCAGCGGCGATCTCACCAGCACCGTGACGCCGCCGGTGGCGGCGATCGGGCGCCAGGCGGCCGGCGCGGATGCGGTGGCGGGAGCCGCCTTCGAGCTCGACACGGCCGCGGCCCGGGAGAGGGACACGGAACCCGCCATCGTGACGTCCGGTGCCTCCACCGGCGTCGAGATGGACCGCCCCGATCGGGCGTGGATCGCCCCGTCGACCGGGAGGGATCCCGGCCCCGAAGGCGTCCCGGGCTGGGTGCCCGGCAGGGAGAAGGCGGCGGTCGGCTGGGCGCGGCCGTCCCCGCCGCGCCCGATGGAGCCGCCGCGCCCGCCGGCCGCTCCCGGATGATCCGGTCGGCCTCCCGGCGCAGGACCTCGGCCGCCATCGACCCCGAGCGCGGGCGGTCGTCGGGCCGCTTGGCCATGAGCGAGAGGATCAGGGCCTCGAGCTCTTCGGAGATCGACGGATCGCGGCTCCGGGGCGGGGCCGGCTTCGCCGTGGCATGCTGCGACATGATCGCCATCGACGGCCCCGTGAACGGAGCGACGCCGGTCATCGACTCGTAGATCATGACTCCCAGGGAATACAGGTCGCTGCGGAAGTCGAGCTGGCTGCCCCGGGTCTGCTCCGGGCTCATGTACAGGGGCGTCCCCCGGACGATGCCCGAGTCGTCCCCCTGCTCGATGAGGATCGACAGCCCGAAGTCCGTGAGCTTGGCCGAGTCGGAGGCGGTCAGCAGGACGTTCCCCGGCTTGATGTCGCGGTGGACGACGCCCTGGTGATGGGCGTAGTCCAGCGCCTCGGCGACCTGGGCGAGGATCCGCAGCCGGTCCTCCATCGGCAACTGCCGCCACCGCCTGGAGTAGCTGGTGCCGTCAACCTGCTCCATGACCAGGTAGCTGGTCCCGTCGGCCGTCCCGAAGTCGTAGATGCGCACCACGTTCTCGTGGAGGAGCCGGGCGGCGATCTGGGCCTCGAGCCGGAGCTTCTTGCCGACCTCCTCGCCGCTCTTCTCCTTGAGGACCTTGATGGCGACGCTGCGCTGGAGGACCTCATCGGTGGCCGAATAGACGGCCCCCATGCCGCCTCGGCCTAGCTCCTTCTCCAGGAGGAACCTCTGGTTGAGCGTCGTTCCGATACCGATCACCTTGGGGCCCCCATCTCCGTCGAGCCAGGCCATTCCCGGGGAGCGAGCGGCTCCGCAGCCCTCGAGGCCCCTTCGCCCGGATATTCCCTTCCCCCGCCTTATGTTAAGATATCGAGACGACATCCACAACGAGTCGGTCCGCCGCGACGGGTCCCGCGTCCTGGGCGATCGCCCGGGGGCGCACCGCCGCGAGGGAGCCCGGACGCATGGACAGCCGATCCCATCGGATCCCGCCGGCCTGGGCCCTCTGGGCCGCAATGCTGGCCTGCGCCATGCCCGTGACCGAGGGGACGGCCCGGGGCCAGACCAGCACCTCCACCGAGGCCGCGAGGGAGCCGGACAAGAAGGGGAAGGCCGGGGAGGACGCCGGCGCGAAGGCCAAGGCGAAGGCCCGGGCCCAGGCTCCCCGGCGCGAGCCCAGCAAGGAATACCAGGAATCCATCCGCAAGACGGTGGAGCAGCGGCGTCGCCGCCGCGCCCGGCGCGCAGGGCCAGGGCCCCGACGAACTGCGGCCCGTCGGCGCGATCGTCCCCTGGCCCATGCCGCCGGCCCTGATCATCCGCCAGACCCCGCAGGTCCATGACGAGATCGACAGCCTCCTGGGCGAGCTTCGGCGGGGCGGGTGATCCCCCTTCGATCTTCTGATCCGCCACGAGGCACGTCTTCACCTTGGTACCACTCCCCGGAAATGGGGATCGGAGATCGGGAGGGCGAGACTCCGTCCGAACCTCTTCCCGGTGCCGGCTCGCCGGGGGGCCGTCCAGCAATGGGAGGGGCTGACCGACGTGACCGACGCCCACGTCCCGGCGAAGCACCGGGAATGGGCCGCGACCTCCGAAGCCGGCCGAAATCAGGCGTTCAACATCCTCAACGGGGACATCTTCCGCTGGCGATGGCTCTGGCCCGAGCTTGCAGCCGACTTCGGGATCGAGGCCGCTGCGTACCCGGGCCGCCCGACGCCGCTCGAGCCGCAACTGGCGGACGCGGGTCCGATCTGGGCCGGGATCGCGGCGAGGCAGGCCCTCGCCGAACCTGACATCGGCCGACTCGCGTCGGCCTGGCATACCGACATGGATCTCGGGCGCGAGATCGAGGTCGTGACCGACATGACCAGGAGCCGCCTGGCCGGCTTCCACGAATACCAGCCCACGCTCGGTTCGTTCCTGGACCTGTTCGCCAGGTTGCGGAGAGAGCAGATCATCCCGGCCCGATGATCGGTCCATCCACCAGGGAAGAAGTCAGGGCTCGCGCATGATTAACTTTTCCGATTTTAGCCACAGATGAAACACGGATTGAACACGGATGAATCCTTGGATTGCAAGTTGGAAGACCCGGTTCACTGACGCTGGATCGCTCGGGTCAATCCGTGTTTCATCCGTGTTCCATCCGTGGCTAGAATGGGATTTGTAAACATTATTGATGCGCAAGCCCTAACCAACAAGGGATCAGCAACGCGATGCTCGCTCGTGCGGAGAATCCCGGCTATAATATCCGCAGATCGTGCGGAGAATCGCCGTGCACATCCATGAACGAGAGGATTGGCCTCGGTTCCGCTGGGACCGGGTCGGGATCTCGGATCGCCTGGCCGCCGTTCGCCACCGCCAGGGGCGGTTGATCGGCCGGATGGAAGCCCTCGGCTTCCGGCTGCGCGAGGAGGCGATGCTCCAGACGCTGACGCAAGACGTCCTGAAATCCAGCGAGATCGAAGGCGAAGTCCTCAATAAGGAGCAGGTCCGGTCCTCGATCGCCCGCCGCCTGGGGATCGATATCGGAGCCCTGCTCCCGGCGGACCGGGATGTCGAGGGCGTCGTCGAGATGATGCTCGACGCCACGCAGAACTACGAGGCCCCGCTCACGGAGGAGCGGCTATTCGGCTGGCACGCCGCCCTGTTCCCGACCGGACGGAGCGGCCTGCAACGGATCCGGGTCGGCGCCTGGCGCGATGAGGGTTCCGGACCGATGCAAGTCGTCTCGGGGCCGGTCGGCCGGCAGCGCGTCCACTTCGAGGCCCCGGCCGCCGGCCGGCTCGTTGCGGAGATGTCGCAGTTCCTCGACTGGTTCAACGGCCCGCCTGGGATCGATCCCGTGCTGACGGCGGCCCTGGCGCATCTGTGGTTCGTGACGATCCACCCCTTCGACGACGGCAACGGGCGGATCGCCCGGGCGATCGCCGACATGGCGCTCGCCCGGTCGGAGCACAGTCCGCAGCGGTTCTACAGCATGTCGGCCCGGATCCGACTCGAGCGCAACGACTACTACGCGATCCTCGAGCGGACGCAGAAGGGCACCCTGGAGATCACCGCCTGGATCGACTGGTTCCTCGGCTGCCTGGACCGGGCCATCCTCGGCGCCGAGGATACCCTGGCGGCCGTGCTCCGGAAGGCCCGGTTCTGGGAGGAGCACGCGGCGGGACCGTTCAACGAGCGCCAGCGCAAGGTCCTCGGCCGGCTGCTCGACGGCTTCGAGGGCAAGCTGACCTCCTCGAAGTGGGCGAGACTGGTCGGATGCTCGCAGGACACGGCCCACCGCGATATCACCGACCTCCTCAGACGCGGCATCCTGGTCCAATCCCCGGGCGGCGGCAGGAGCACGAGCTACGCACTGGCCGAACCGGGCTCCGAGCACGAGCCACCGCAATCGCCGGGCTTGATCCCATGACCGGCTCGACGCACGGGCCCCGACGGACGGGTCAGGAGCCGATCCGAGTTTTCGGCTCCCGACCCCTTAACTCACCTGACCCCTTAACTCGTCTCGCCTCCGAGTTTTCGGCTCCTGACCCCTTAACTCACCTCTGCAGTGGACGCCGTCACTTGGGACGGGAATCGGGAGATCATAATTGCCGTGTCGAACCCTTCAGGAGTCTTTGCTCCCCACTTGATCCAACTCGTACCGCCTGGGATCTGCTCCTTACTCATTCGCGAGAAGTGGTAGCTGTTCTCATCGACCAAGACGGCGTAAGCGATCTCCGCTCCGACCTCTTGGACATAGTAGGGAATCCGCTCGATGTCGCAACGATGACCCTTGAGCCCGTGTCCAGGCAAGAGGTGCTCGGGCCGGCTGTGCTTCAAAGCACGATTCACGATGTCCGGACGTGAACGCGCCGGCTCGTACTTCACCTCCACACATAGTAGGAGCTTGCGACCGGGGCCAAAGACGACGATGTCGCACTGGAGTCTGCCGAACGAGACCGGGAAGTTCTGCTCATAGTCGATGACGAGGGGGAGGTTTTCCTCCCCAGCCATCCTCACCATTTGCCCCCAGAGCACCGTCACGACGTCTTCTTCTTTTCTGAAGAGGTAGTCGTCGTAGTGATCGCGTAGCCAATCCAAGGCTGACTCGAAGATTCTGACGGCGTCGTTCATCGCGTAGGCCCCGACGTCGCAGTCCGAGCCGGCTAACGCCCCAGATCAGCGGCCCGCCACAGGCGGGTGCGCTGCATCGCCTCGTTAGGCGAGGTGCTCGACCGAGTCGGCTGTCGCCACGCTCGAGACGGCATCAAAGGTGCCGAAGAGCCGGATCCGGCCCGAGATCACGTAGAAGTCCGGAGACTCGCCCTCCGGGTCAAAGGCGATGTTCTCGGGATGACCGATCGTGACCCGATCTCCGTTCTCCATACTGAGGACGAAGGGTCGAAACGGTGCCTGGTGGACCATACGGATGACTTCAGCACGAATGGCATCAGCTCGCATCAGCGACCTCAAGTGCTCGGCGACAGCGGATATTAGCTACCCCATTGTACCACGGCTCAAGTCGCCACGCCATTGTGGTTCTCTCGCGTCTCACGCCGATGATCACCCACCGGCTGGCTTTGAGGCACGGTCGGGTTCTGCCCCCTCGTTAGGGCCCGCTCTCCAACTCGCGGATGTTCTCCCACACCCGATTGATGTCGTCTTCCAACCTCTGGATCATCGAGAACCAGACACCGGGGCGAAGTTGCGGAACCCCTTCGGAGGACGACCCTGCTTGTCGCTCATGTATCGATAGACCTGATCCTGCTTCGACTCAAAGTCCTCCCGATCGGCGCGGCCGCCAAGTAGCCCCTCGATGTCTTCGATGCTCAGGTCGTACGGAGTCTGGAATTCAAACTCCTTGAACGGATACAGACGGACGTACTGATCTCGTAACTCGCTGATGTCGTGCGTACATGGCTCAATCTTTGACACGCGATGCAGAATGCACGACTTCAGGAATAACTCGACCGCGTGCCGGTAGCAGAAGCAGACGGGTGCTGCAAGAGGCCACGAGAGATCCTCTGGTTGCTCACCGAGCTGCCGACAGAGCCTTTTTCCGGACTCGCAGTAACCCAGCGCAAGCTGGCAGAGTCGCTCAGAGACCGGCAGTTTCCCAAATTCCCACGAATCGACCATGACCGTCGGCCACGGACATTCTCTCCACTCCTGTTGGGCTTCTTCAAGCGTGCGGATGATCCGACCTTCTCTCACAGGATGATCCCCCATCCCAGGTCTAAACGGGCTGCAACTCTGAAGGACACCTACCGGTTTCCCAGGGTTCGCGCCCTGCGGCCTAACGCCCCAGATCAACGGCCCGCGGAGCGGGTCCGCTGCATCGCAATGTTAGTCGCCGTGCCCCCTCCCGCGCAACGGACCATCATACCAGCGCTGCCGCAACAGCCACCGAGAATATTCCTGGTGGATCTTCGTCAAGCCGACCGATTCGCGGTACGCCAGGAACTCCGCGAGGAGCGGGAACAAGCCCTCCAGGCACAGGCGGTCATGCTCGGCTGACAGGGGCCGGGGTGCATCGGGCGCCACGAGGAGCCCCACCAAGCCGGACCAGTGGAGGTTATTGCCTCCTCTGGCGCGGACGACCAGCCACTCACGGAACCCGGAGAGGGGACCGCCGTCGCGAGCCAAGTCGAAGCCGCCGAGGAAGGCGCAGACCGCCGCGTAAGTCTCTTCGCCGGTGTACATCCCCGGACGCTGACTCAAGCCGCTGACGAGGTCGGACAAGTCCATGGGAAGGACCGGGAATGGAGGAAAGGCGGCTACCGAGAATTCGATCAGTGAACAGACGTATTGTAACACGCCCAAACTTCCGTATAATACCAACCGATTCGAACATCATGCCGAGATTTCGAGACTTTAGCACCATCGCCGGGGATTATCGCAGCCTGGCGCGGTGGAGTACCTTCATCGTTTCGGCGCGGGGCGGACCTTGGATCTCGCGGAACATGTCCAGGGCGATCCGGCCGCGGATCGTCGCTTGAGTTCGGACCCGGTAGACCGTCTTCTGCATCTTGCGATGCCGGCGGTTGCCCCGTTCCACCGCGTTGGAGGTCGAACCCAGCAGGCTGTCGTCGAGGAAGGTCAGGGCCTTCTCCAAGTCGGGGGACTCGAGCTTCTGGAAGATCGGTCTCATCCCTTTGAAGTGGTGGACCTGAGCCCGCAGCCGAGCCAGCTTCCTCAAGGCCGTCTCAGTGCGGCACCGGCGGTCGAACAACCGGTGGATCTCCTCCACCACTCGTCGGAGGGCCCCCAACTGAGGCAAACCCCGAGTGATGCGTCGGAGTATCTGGCGCTCACCCTCCGCGAGGTGCCGCTTCACGAACAGATGGCGATGCTCGAACAGGTCCCCGACCTTCCGTTGCAGATGCCGGCGTCGCCGGGCCTTCCGTCTCGCCTCCGGTGTGCCGGGGCGCCTGCGCGGCAGCTCCGGCTGCTGCGCGGCCAGGTGCTTGCGGACCCGAGCGATGGCGCGGAGGACGGCCTTGTTCAGCTCCGCCAGGATATGGAAGCGACAGACCTGATGCTCCACGGCTCCGAAGACCTCGGAGATCGGCCGTGGATACAGGTCCGAACCGTCGGTGGTGACTCCGCGGAGGGTCAACCCCCGGCCGGTCAGGGCCGCCCGGAAGCGGCGGAAGAACCTCCGGATATCCCGGTGAGTCGGGGCGTGGTCGAGGACCTCGTAACAGAGCCGCCTGAAGGCGCGGTTGTCGACGATCGACAGGACGCAGAAGGGGCCGTCATATAACTCATCAGCGGCGATGTATCCCGAGAAGCCGTCGAGGGCCCAATCGAGGTAGTCGGTCCCGATCCGGTCGGCCGCCTTTTTTCCCCGCGCCTCGACCCAGTTCTGGATGGTGGCGAAGGGGACGAAGACGCGGTGGTCGCGCCAGAGGTGCCAACTGGCGGCCTGATAGGGTAAGCCGTCCTCGAAGACCAGCCGGACGGCCAGGGCCACGACCCGATGGGTGTAGCGGGCCTTGGGTGCGGCCAGGCCGGATATGTCGGCGGTGAAGTAGTGCTGGCACCGGACGCAGTAGTGTTGCGAATAGGTGAGGTGAATGTCACGGGGCCGCCCCCCCAACGGATCGCCGAGATCATGCAGGGTGCGGGTCCGGACCCGATCCCGAGGGCAAGACTTGCCGCACTTCGGACACGGCCGATGCGGGTAATTCCGACTGCGCGGGACGACCTTCGGGTCCGGGAGCATCTGGGGATCGGTGATGCCCAAGGTGGGGTCCGGCGGGTAGACTGCAGGGCAGAGCATGGCGTCGCCCTCCTGAGCAAGAGGCTCTTCCCCCTTAGTTTACGGCTCGGACCAAGCTCCGTCATCCTGAAATCCCCGGCGATGGTGCTAAAGTCTCGAGATTTCGGGCTTTTTACAACGGGCCCGCGGATTGAGACGGATCTTCGCGGGGGCGATTGCCGATGGGGTGGGAACAACGGGGACGCAACGGATTTCGACAGATGTCCCGGCCGTCCCCCGTTCGCCGGCCCGTTCCCGGCCGGCCCGCCGGCCCACCGACTCGACCCGGACCGGACGGGGACCGCGGGGCGGGGCGGCCGGAGCCATCGGATGCGATCGGGGCTCCGTTGCATCTCCGACGGCGAGACGGAAACGGAAACATTGGCATCATGCAGGAATGCCAGGCGTCGTTATCTCTCCCGACGGGACCGTGAGAGGACGGAGGCGATGACGGGGACGTATCGCTTCTTGATCCGAGTCGGATCGTGAGCCGAGGGAGATCGGGGGGCCGATTCAATCCGCGATGTCCTCGAGCCGGACGCCCTTCCCCCGGCGCAGGCTCGCGCGGGCCGACTCGATGCGGCGTAAGGAGGCCGGATCATGCTCGAGGCGATCGTCGAACCAATTGTCCTTCGAGGCGAAGCCGATCAGCACCCCGGCCGGCTTGCCGTGCCGCGCGATCACGACCTCCTCCGTCTCGGCGAGCCGCAGGTACTTCGACAGGTCATCCTTCACTTCCGATAGCGGGACCGTCTTCATCGCCCCCTCCGACCTCTCTGAGCCAGTCGGCCGCGTCGGATTTTCCACGATGGCCAGGACCTGGACCTCGTCGCTCTCGAAATCACAAGAGACCCACAGATGGTTGACGCGGTGTCGGTACGCCGCGGCCGGATGATCATCTCTTCGGGGCGTCCTGTGCCGCCCAGGCGGCCTTCCGGGCCGCGATGAACGGCGCGGGGTCCACTTTCCAGTGTCCCTTGACGCGCTCCAGCGGCGCGTAGGCCGGCGTGCCCTCCATCTTCAGGGCGGCACGGTCCCGTCCCACCTCGGCCGCGCGGATCACGTGGACCTCGCCGCCGGCGAGCTTCACCTTGTCCCCTTCCTTGAGCCTCTGGACCCGCGCCTTGATCATCTGCTGCTTCAGTTCGACGATCCCCCGGACGCGTGCCGGCTCGCCGCGCAGGAGCCAGTCGAAGTCGGGATGCGGGAGCGTGACCGCGCGGAGGGTCTCCTCATCGCCGGCCTCCATGGCCATCAGGAACGTGCGGAAGGCGGCCTCGGACGTCGTGTTGACCCGGTCGATCGTGCCGATCGGCTTCCGCTTCGGCGGCGGGGCCGGCTTCGCCGGCGCGGCGGCCTTCGCCGTCATCGTCGCGGTCGTCGTCGTGGGCTTCGGCATCACCGGCTTGATGGCCGGCTGGCCGTCGAAGCGGATCGAGTTGAAGAACGCGGTCGCTTCCGGAGTGAGCGGCTTGCCCGGCCCCGAGTTGGCACCGACGATGTAGAGGTCGCTGGCGATCGTCAGCAGCAGGATCCAGTGCGTGTCCTTGCCGCGTCCATTCAGGTCGTTCAGGGTCCAGACGAGCTCCCGGCCCGGCACACCGTTGATCGTGATCGCCTTCCGCGAGACGACCTCCTTCGGCCCCTGGAGAGTCTTATTCATCTGGGTCTCGAAGAAGGCGACCAGATCGTCGAGCGGGACCCCACGCGGCATGGCCTGGTACCTGAACGCCAGCCATGACTCCCCGTTCGAGCAGGTGTAGACCGTGCTCTTCACCTTACCCGCCGGCGTCTGTTGCTCGCTCGTCGACTCGCGGGCGGGCCGGCATGGCGAAGCTGAACCGGCCTTCCTTCGATTGGATCACGACCCATTCGCCGGCCTCCTTCGGCGCCTCTTGCGGCGCCTGCCCGACGAGCTGGAACGACAGCAGCACGGCCGTCATCGAAAACGCGACCATCGTCATCGACTCCTGAGTGAATCCGCGCGGCACCTTCGGACCGCTCCTGAGCCCCCGGATTCCGGACGCCACACGGCCACGCCCGACGAAGCGGAGCGGCGGCGTTCCTGGCCCGATCATCGACGCGAAGAAGACACCCACGCCCGGCTCGGGGCGGGACTCGGAAGGGTCGGGCGGATTGTAATCGAACCCGCATGGCCTGTCGACGAGGCGCCCGGTGTTCAGAGGCGAGAGGGGAGGACCTCAGAGTCGGTTCCGAGAGCCCCGGCGGGGCGGTCGGACGTCGCCGGGGGCGCCAACTCCCGGACTGTTGCTCGATCCGTGACATCGGTCGGCCGGGTCCGGACCCGGCCTACGGAGCGACGTTGTCCGGGGCTCGCCTCGCTCCCGCAGGCATGGTGGCCTTCCGGCAGGACCGGAATTTGACCACGCCGACGAACGCCCAGCCACACGCCCAGAGCCAGGCGAATGCGGCCAACGGTCCGTCGTCTGGGTCGGCGCGTTCGTAACGGTGCGGGAACAACTGTCGCTCACGAGCTGTCGTCGCGTCCCACACCTGGACGTCGCCGTTGGAATCGCCCGAGGCGACGGAACGGCCGTCGGGCGAGAATGCGAAGACCTCCGATGAGAAGCCGACGTCGAGCGTTTTCAGTACGATGCCGGTCCCGACGTCCCGGAGGTGGACCGGGCCGCCGGTACGGTACGGCTCGCGAGCCTTCGGTGCCAGGGTCGCCAGGACCCGGCCGTCGGGCCGGAACACCGCCGGGCCGGATGCCGGCGTCCCGTCGCACGGGACGCGGTAAGGCCACTCCGCTCGTCGGAGGAGGCGCCGGTACGGACCCGACCGGTCGCCTTCTGATGGGTTTTGACTGCCAGAATCGGTAACGGATCTCTGAAGATTTACCGGTTTTGAGCGTCAAAACCCATTAGGAGGGGCTCTGCCCCCCGACCGGCCCGGCCCGGCCGGTCCGGCCCGACCGGTCGCCGGACGGAGCCGGCTCCTACAGCGGGCCGACCGGCGGTATCCTTGTCGGAGGAGGCTTCGTCACCCGTCCCGGTCTCGACCGACCGGGCCGATGCGGGTCGGACAGGTCCGGATCTCTCGACCATCGACTTCGACGGCTGAATCATCCGAATGAATGTCCCGAACCGTGATGATGATCCCCATGCCTGGCGCCTCCGCGGCGGGCGGATGTCCGCACCCTTCCAGACCTATTTCGTCACCAAATGCGTCGAGGCCCGGCGCCCGATCCTCGCCGTCCCCTCGACGGCCGAGATCGTGATCGAATCCCTGGCTCATGTCCGCCGACAGGGACAGATCAAGCTCCTGGCCTTCGTGGTCATGCCCGACCACTACCATGCCGTATTCTCGCTGCGACTCGGCCAAGACCTGTCGAATCTCATGAGACGGATCGGCTCCTACACGGCCAATCGCATCCGCCGCGCGCTGGACCTCGGCCACTCCGTCTGGCAAGGCGACGGCTTCTATGATCGCGCCTGCCGCAACGAGGACGAAGTGCTCGATGTGGTCGAGTATGTCCATGACAATCCGATCCGGAAGGGCCTGATCGTGCTCCCGGAAGAATGGCCGTTCTCCAGTGCCCACCCCGGCCGGCGCGGGATGCTGGACTGGGATTGGTGGGTCTGAGGCGCCGGCAACAGTCGGCCTCGCCGGGGAACGCGGTATCGAGTTCCGGTCGGCGGAGGCTCCGGCCTCCGTCCGTATTCAGCCCAAGCGTCAGGGCGCGATCCGACGGGCCATGAGACGAATCCACAGCCACCGCTCCCACCACCCGGATCCGTCGGGGATCACGTCCTCTCGGAATTCGGAATTCCCCTTGGCCTTCTCTATGTTGTATAATTAGGCAATAAGCTCCATGGATGGGTGGCACTCCCCGACTGAGTCCCTCGGAGCATGCATCGTGGACGAACAGAGTGAAATCCGGCGCCGGGCCGCGTTCGAGGCCCAGCAGATCTGGAAGATCAACCAGATCTTCGGCTTTGAGGCCGCGGCCGAGGTCGACGTCGACTTCGACCCGGGCCCGAAGGCCCAGATGGTCTCCGCCAGCGCGATCCCGCCGGAGCGGATCGAGTGGCTCTGGCCCGGCCGCATCCCCCTGGGGGCGTTGGCCTCGTTCTCCGGCGACCCCAAGGTGGGCAAGAGCGTGGCGGCCCTCTCGCTGATCGCCGCGGTGAGCCGCGGCGGCCCGCTGCCGGGCGGCGGTGCCGACGGACCGGCCATGGCGCCCCGCGGCAGCGCGATCTTGCTCTCGGCGGAGGATGACCGGGCGCGGACCATCGTCCCCCGGCTCCTGGCCGCCGGCGCCGACATGGACCGGGTGCAGATCCTCCACTCGATGCTCGAGCCCGAATTCCGCGGGTTCACCGGCAGCCCGGCGGAGCATGTCCCCGCCCGCCAGCGCAGGCCCACCGTCTCGGCGGGGGACGTTCGGGCCATCGAGCGCTCCGCCACCCACTTGGGCGACTGCCGGCTGATCGTCTTCGACCCGATCACCGCCTTCCTCAAAGGCCGGAACGCCGACATGCGAGCGGCGCTGGCGCTGCTGCAGGACCTGGCCGAGCGGCTGGGCGCGACCGTCCTGTTGATCAACCACCATTGCAAGCACGGTGCATCGGGCACCAACGGCAAGTACCGCGTGCTCGGCGACATCGGGTATGTCGCCCTCTGCCGCGCCAATTACATGTTCCTTCCCGACCCCGACGACCCGACCGGCCGGCGCCGGCTGATGCTCGACAACGGCGGCAACCTCGGCCTGGAGCAGCCGGCTTTGCCCTACGTCCTCCGCGACGAGGGCAGCGTCCCCGTGGTCGATTGGCTGCCGGAGACCATCGACCTGGACGCCGACGCCGCGCTGGCCCGGACCGTCAAGATCGGCAAAATCAGCCCATCTGGCAAAGGCGCTCGTCGCCGCGATTGCGAGGAGTGGTTGCGGGGCCATCTCGCCGGGGGGCTGAAGACGGCCAAGGAGTGCGAGCAAGCAGCCTTGGAGGCGGGCTTTTCCAGTTCTATCCTCCTCCGAGCTCGCATGGCCCTGGCTGTCCGATGCCTTCGCACCGGATTCGGCAAGGGCGCATGCTACCATTGGTGCTTGCCAGAAACCGCGATCGAGGACCTCAACCGCCCCGATTCCGCCGCCGGCGCCCATGCTTTGCGCATTCTCAACGCGCAAGACATGCAAAACATGCAAAACATGCAAAGCATGGGAGGCCCAACGGAGGGGTGCCGCCCATGGGTGGAGACCGGGGCGGCTGCCGCCGGGGACGAGGCCGCGTCGGCGAGCGAACCGGTGTAGGTCAGGCTTTCGAGCCTGACTCCGTCGGATCCGACTCGATCCGACCGGACCCGCGTCGGGCTGGAGAGCCTGACCTACGTCGAGCGGAGACAGACGGACCGTCTCCGCCCGGCGCCGGAGTGACATCGACGCGACATCCCGTCGTCGATCGTGTCACTCTGGCATTGCGTTTTTCCGGCCTTCGGCCAACAATGCCGCCCTCCTACAGGCGAGGCATCCAGCGCGAGGGAACGCGGCGGATGGAGGGCTCGCGGAAGTCGGGCGCGGGGCGAGGGTGATCCAGTCCCCGGGCCGGGGCCGCCCCGGGGATCGTCGGGAATGCACCCGGCACGGTCCCGCGTCGTGCGGACGGGACGGGCGCGAGCGAGAGAGGGCGAAGCAAGGAGGCGTAAGCCGATGGCGCGCTGGTTCGTTGATCGTCTGCCCCAGCGGGGGATCCCTTCGGTGAGCCTGCGGCGGTTGCTCCCGGAGGCCCAGTTCGTCGGTTGCGCCGACTGGGAGGTCTCCGGCTGCTGCGACGATCATCGCCGGTTGGATCCGGGGCAGGTCTTCGTGGCGGTCCGGGGCGCCCGGCCCGGGTACGACGGCCATGCCTTCGTGCGCGAGGCCCTGGAGCGGGGCGCCGCCGGCGTGGTGGTGGAACACCCCTGCCCCGACGCGGGCCGGCTCCAGGTCGTCGTCCCCGACGCCACCGCGGCGCACGCGCGGATCTGCCAGGCGCTGGCCGGCGACCCGTCGCACCACCTGCTCACCGCGGGGGTGACCGGCAGCTTCGGCCGGACGATCGCCGCGATGTTCGTCCGCTCGATCCTCGAAGGGGCCGGGCAGCGGACCGGGCTGCTCGGCGCGCTGGGATTCTTCGACGGCACGACCCCCCGTCCGCTGGGGGCCGGGCTGGATACCGGGTCGTCGGGCGCCGGCGCCAGCGCGGGCCGGGCGCCGACCCGCGGCGCGGGGCCATCGGGATCGTCGCGGACGCGCCTCGACCGGCCGCCCGGCGCGTTCATCCCCGGCGCGGCCGGGCTGGCGGCGCTCCTCTCCGAGATGGTCGAGCGCGGCTGCAAGGCGGGCGTGCTCGAGGCCTCCGGCGAGGCCCTGGAGCGGCGATCGTTCGAGGGGATCGCCTTCCACGCCGCGGTGGCGACGGACGTCGGTGCCCCCTGGGGCTTCCCCGAGGAGGTCGTCCTCCGCCGGCGACGGGCCAAGGCGCGGCTGTTCCGCCAGGTCGTGCCCGGGGGCGTGGCGGTGGTGAACGCCGGCGACCCGAACGCCGAGATCCTGGGCGGGATCAACCTCGATGCCCGGCGGGTCGCCTTCGCGATGCAGCCGGCGGCCCGGTCGGGGCCCGGCGCCGGCGCCGACGTCGCCGGGCGGATCGTGCAGCTCGACGGCGCCGGCACGCGGATGATCCTGCACGGCTTCGACCGCGAGATCGCGGTCCAGCTCCGCCCGGTCGGCCCGCGGGCGGCGGCATGCGCCCTGGCGGCGGCGGCCCTGGCGTGGGCCCTGGAGATCGATCGCGACGCCGTCGTCGCCGGGCTGGAGCGGGTCGCGCCGGTCGCCGGGCAACTCGAGGCGGTCGACGAGGGCCAGGACTTCGAGGTCCGGGTCGACGCCGCCGGCACGCCGGACGCACTGGCGGAAGCCCTGGCCGCCGTCCGGGCCGCCGGCGCCGGGCGAGTGCACTGCGTCCTGGGCGCCGAGGGCGGCGGCGACCGCGGCGACCGCGCCCGGCTGGCCGAGGCCGCCGAGGCCCTGGCCGACCGCGTGATCCTCACCGTCAGCAACCCCCGCTCCGAGGACCCCAACCGGATCCTCGACCAGCTCCTGGCCGGCTTCCGGCGGCCGGGCAAGGTCCGCGTCGAGACCGACCGCCGCCGGGCCATCGAGGCCGCCCTGGCCGACGCCCGGTGCGGCGATTCCGTCCTGATCGCCGGCAAGGGTCGCCATACCTACCAGATCCTCGCCGATCGGGTCGTCCCCTTCGACGACGCCGGGATCGCCCGCGAATGGCTCCGCCAGCACGCCCGCCCGAGGACGATCGCCCAACGTTCGGCGTGAAGGAAAAAAGCCACGCCGGCCCCCGGCCCGCTCCGCGCCGCGGAGGCCCCGAACAAAATCGGCGTTGACAGCGTCTGTATGAGATAGGGTTCTGGGGGAGGACACCATGATGGCGCCTCCGAGACCGACCGCGGATGGGAAGCCGATGGCGCGGGACGGTGAAGATCACGGCCTGTATCCAGACACGCCGTCGGGACTTCGGATGAGCCGACGACGCCCGCCTCCGACCTCCCCGTCGCGGGGATCCTGTTAAGGAAGGCCTCGCCCGGAGGATACGGAGAACCCGAGGACCGCACGATGACCTCAACACTCGCCGAGCCGATTCGCCGGGCCCACGCCCCGGTTGCTGCCCTGGTCATCGAAGGGAGTCGCGACGTCCGGTATGACCCGGCCGCCTTCGGCGTCGCGCTCCGCGAGGTCGCCGCGCGGGCCCACCGCGCGGTCCGCTCGCTCGACGCGAATTCCGGTCGGGGATCCGTCTCGGCGACGGCCGACGACTCCCTCCGCGAGCTGGCCGAGCTGCACCCGCGGATCGTCCAGCTCCAGCACAGCCTCGACTCCCAGTCCCAGAACGGCCTGGCCTCGTACCTCTCGGCCCTCCGCCGCGAGGTCGAGCTGCGGCTGGGCTAAACGCCTGCGGCGGCCATGGGTGGTCGGGCCTGTTGAGGAGGCGACGTCCGTGACCGGCGCAACCGAGTGGGAGATCCCCGGCGACAGCCCGAAGTCGTGGACCGCCGGGACCGTGGGAGATCCGTCCGGGTGGACGCACCCCTTACCCGACGCCTTGATCGGTCCCCTGAGGTCCATCTACGAGGGGCGAGGTCGGGGCGATGGGCCGATCACCGACTTGCGCCTGACCGCGGGCGAGAAGGCGGCTCTGGGCGGGCACCTGGCCACCACGAAGCACGACCTGGAGCGAGGGCGCGGCTTCGTCGTCCTCGACCGGCTGCCGCTCGGCCGGATCGGCGAGCGGGAGGCGGTCGCCCTCTACTGGATGATCGGCCAGTTGCTCGGCGAGCCGTTCGCCCAGAACGTGCAGGGGACGCTGCTCTACGACGTCCGGGATAGCGGCCAGGACGTCGCCAAGGGGGCGAGGTTCTCCGTCACCAGCTACGAGAGCAGCTTCCACACCGACAACTCGTTCGGCGAGACGGTCCTCGACTACGTCGGCCTGCTCTGCCTGAAGACCGCGCGGGCCGGGGGCATCAGCCAGGTCGTCAGCGGCCTGGCCGTCGTCGAGGTGCTCGGCCGAGAGCACCCCGAGGCCCTCGAGACGCTCTGCCGGCCCTTCCATGTCGACCGCCGTGGGGGCGTCCGGGAGGGGGAGGCGCAGACGGTCCTCCGGCCGGTGATCGAGCGCGGGGGACCCGAGCCGCTCTTCCGTTACCTCCGCTACTGGATCGAGGCCGGGCACGCGAAGGCCGGCGAACGCCTGACCTCGGCCCAGATCGAGGCGCTCGACCGGCTCGACGCGGTGTTGAACCGCCCCGCGCTGCGGGCCGAGTTCGCCCTCGAGCCCGGCCAGGTGTACTTCATCAACAACCGCTGGATCCTCCACAACCGGACCGCGTTCGAAGATCACCCCCAGCCCGAACGCCGCCGCCACCTGGTGCGACTCTGGCTCGAAAGAGCCGACGGCCCGAGCCCCGCGCTGAGTCCAGCCCCTCGGAGAAGAGGGGACGACCTCGGGACGGCGAAACGATCCGAGGTCCCGGTCTGCATTTGCTTTACGCGCCACGCATTTTATACTCAATGTCGTCACATTTTCTCCGAATAAGCTCCGGACGGGGCGTCTCGATGCCCGCGCGAGACCCTACGGCCATGGACACCGCAGAATCTGATCGCCAGTTGACGCCGGGGGGTGCCCAAGGACCGGATCGTGCTGGCATTTCGTTCGCTTGAGAAGCGCCGGCCGACCGAGTTCGCCGTCACCCAGGCGACGGGCCCGAGGCGATCCCCGCTCAATCCCTGATTCCCCGGACGGACTATGCCATAAAGGCGGTGACACCATGCTGGGACGAGTGCTGGTCCTCTCCGCCAGTGCGGGGGCAGGCCATCTCCGGGCGGCCGAGGCGATCGAGAAGGCGATCCGTATCCGCGGCGCCGCGACCGACGTGCAGCATCTCGACGTACTCAAGTTCACCAACCAGGTGTTCCGCGCGCTGTATTCCAAGGCCTACATCGACCTGGTCAACAAGGCCCCCGAGATCCTGGGCTGGCTGTACGACTACATGGACGACCCCAAGAAGAAGGACGACCCGATCCGCACGGCGTTCGACCGCCTCAATGCGAATCCGTTCACCCGCTATCTCCGGCGGTACCAGCCCGACGTCGCGATCTCCACCCATTTCCTGCCGTCCGGGATCATCTCGTCGCTGAAGGAGAAGGGGCAGGTCAATGTCTTGAACTCGGTGGTCGTCACCGATTTCGATGTCCATGCGATGTGGCTGTGCCGGCACGCGGAGCAGTATTTCGTCGCACTGAATGAGACCAAGGTCCACTTGAAGGCGCTGGGGGTCGCCGAGCCGCTGACGACGGTCTCGGGGATCCCGATCGATCCGGTCTTCGCGGTCCACAAGGACAAGCGGGCGATGCGGCGCAAGCACGGGCTGGAGGACGGCCGGTTCACGATCCTGGTCTCGGCCGGCGGGTTCGGGGTCGGGCCAGTCGGCCACCTGATGAAGGCCCTGGACCGGCTGGAGCACCCGGCCCGCGTGGTGGTCGTCTGCGGCCGGAACGAGGCCTTGCGGGCCGAGCTGTCCGAAGCGGTCAAGACCTTCCCGAACCAGGCGAACGTCGGGTTCACGCTGCTGGGGTTCACGACCGAGATGGATGAGCTGATGGCCGCGGCCGACCTGTACGTGGGCAAGCCAGGGGGCCTGACCACCTCCGAGGCCCTGGCCAAGGGGCTGCCCATGGTGGTGATCAACCCCATCCCCGGCCAGGAGGAGCGGAACTCCGACCACCTGCTGGAGGAGGGGGTCGCCATCCGCTGCAACAACCTGCCGGTCCTGGCCTACAAGATCGACACCCTGCTCGACACGCCGGGCAAGCTCGCCCGGATGGCGGAGAACGCGCGGCACCTCGGCAAGCCGCAGGCGGCCTTCACGGTGGTCGACCGGCTCATGACATTGTGCCAGTCCCGCGCCGCCGCGGCCGCTGCGCCGGTGCCGGCCGTCGGCAAGCCCAGGTACGCCACCGTGCTCGGCCGGTAACCGGCTCGGTCGAGAGAGACGCACCGGAGATTCGATCGGAGAAAGGCAACCACGAAAAACACGAAATCACACAAAAAAATACAGGCATTGACATGAACTTTATGACGATCGCCGTACGCCGTGAGGCCATCTCCAACGATCAGGATCGCGGGTCTTTTTCGTGTGATTTCGTGTTTTTTCGTGATTCCTTCTTCTCTGGAATGACGGCCCTTCGACCTCGGAGAACACCATGATGCCATCGCGATTTCGGCGCCGGCTGTTCCTGGGATTGGTGCTCGGAGCCCTGGGCGTGGCGGGAGCCGACGCTGGGGCCACACGCGCCGCCTCGTTCCAGTCCGATCGATCGCTCAAGTTCGAGACCTACCAGGACGCCAGGACGGAGCACCGCTGGCGGCTCAAGGCGACCAACGGACAGGTCATCGCCGCCTCCGGGCAGGGTTACAAGGACAAGCGCGACTGCAAGAGCGCGATCGACCGCATCAAGAAGGACGCGGCCACCAAGCTGACCTTCGAGACTTACGAGGACGCCGGGAAGCAATATCGCTGGCGGTTGAAGGCGACCAACGGACAGATCATCGCCACCTCCGGGCAGGGTTACAAGGACAAGCGCGACTGCGCGAATGCCATCGACGTGATCAAGAAGGGGGCCGAGAAGGCCAAGGTCGAAGAGGCGGCGGCCGAATGACGAGGGTCCTCGATCAGCTCCACCGATCGCGAGGGAGGGGGGCTCGAGATCGTGGTCCCCGATGGCGATCGGCCCGCGCGCCGAGTATGGTATCTCCTGTCGTTCGCGTTCTCGCGGCCTCGCACCCGCACCCGTCGAACCGGCGGGCGGGAGGGCCGCACCGCAAGACAGGAGGCGATCATGACTGGACGACGGCGATACATCGGGCTCTGGCTGGTGGTCCTGGGACTGGCGGCGGCTCCCGGTGTGGCGAGAGCCGACAACCGGCCAGGCCCGGCGCTGAGCTCTTACTTCCCGGCGCCCGAGGAACAGGGAGGCTGGCGAACTCTCCTGCCCGCCGAGGGGGAGCCGGACGACTCGCAGAAGGCGCGGATCCGCGACGTCGGCGGGATGGATTGGGACGCGCTCAAGGCGGCCTGGGAGCACAATGCCGCCGCGCCGGGCGCGACCGGGCTGTTGGTCATCCGCCGCGGCTGGATCGTCGGCGAGTGGTACAAGGGCGGCGACCGGGCGACCGCATTCAACATCTACTCCAGCTCCAAGTCGTACACCAGCACGGCGTACAGCCTGATCCTCTCCGACTTCGGCAACGGCCCGCTGCCGGGCGGCAAGTCCGTGACGCTGGACACCAAGGTGTGCAACGCCGAGTGGCTGCCTGAGTCGCTGCCGCTGCCCGACCCGCGCAAGGCGGAGATCACCGTCCGGCACCTGCTCAACATGGCCTCGGGCCTCGGTGAAGAGAACCCGCCGCCGAGGGACCACCCGTTCGAGTGGGCGCTGGGGCACGTCGACGGCTCGCCGATGGCCCGGCTCAAGAACGACCCGGGCGCCGCCTTCCACTACAGCAACGCGGGCGTCGCCCACCTGGTGCTGGTGTTCCGCCGGGCGGCCGGCGAGGACCTGTATCCCTTCCTGAAGCGGCGGCTCTTCGACCCGATCGGCGAGACGCAGCTCCGGTGGGCCCCGCTGGGCGGCCCCGATGCCGGCGCGGCGCGATCGGCCCCTTCAGCCAGGGTTATAGCGGCATTCACACCAATCCCCGCCAGCACGCGCGGTTCTGCTACCTGGCGATGCACAAGGGGGAATGGGCCGGCCGGCGGATCGTCCCGGAGTCGTACTACGACTTCGCCTGGAAGGGGACGGCGGTCAAGCCCGACTACGGCGGCCAGTGGTGGACCGCCCCCCACATCCCCGGCGCCCCGGGCGACCTGGTCATGACCCTGGGCCGCAACCACAACGACGGGTTCGTCGTCCCCGGCCTCGACCTGGTCTTCGTCCGGCTCGGCGACGGCGACAAGTTCCCCAAGGACTTCGAGAAGGACCTGGTCCTTAAGGTCCTGGCGGCGACGGTCAAGCAGTAAGACGATCCTGGGCGATCCATGTCACTCCTCGTCCCGATATCCCTGGCCGGCGGTCTGACGGTCGCGGCCGTCGCCTGGCTCTGGCTGATCGTGCGCGCCTCCCGCGAGGGGGTCGGGTGGGGCCTCGGCACCCTGCTCTTGCCGCCGGCGGGCCTGCTGTTCGCCCTGCGCCACGCCCAGCGGGCGATCGGGCCGCTGGTCCTCTTCATCGTCGGCATCTTGGCCGCGGCCGCCCCGGCGTTCTACGCCCTGGCGGCGCCCGGCGGACCGGGCCGACCGGCGGAGTCGAGCCCCGGTCTGGAGCCCTGGTCGAGGGTGGTCGCGGCCGTGCAGAGTGAGACGACGCACCAGTGGATGGAGAGCCGGGCCCTCTACCTGCAGCTCGGTGGCGTCGCGGTGGCCGTGATGGCCTGGCTCTGGCTGATCGTGCGCGGGTTCCGCCAGCAGTGGAAGTGGGGCCTGGGCAACCTGGTCCTGCCGCCGACCGGGCTGGTCTTCGCCGCGCGGCATCCTCGGAAGGGGACGATGCCGTTGCTGTTGGCCGTGCTCGGCATCCTGGCCGCCGCGATGCCACCGTTGTATACGCTCGCGGTGCCCTTGAACCTGGCCCCGATCGAAGCACAGGTCGAGGGCGAGCGTCATGTCACGGTGACCGGCTCGGACCGCAAGGCCGACTCGGACCTCGCGCTGAAGCCGGACGTGACGGTGCTCCAGATGGCCAACAGCCCGGATGTGACCGACCGGACCCTCGAGTCGCTCCGGGGGCTGAAAGTCCTGAAGGAGCTCGACCTCAACGACACGCAGGTGACCGACGCCGGGCTGATGATCCTCCGCGACCTTCCCGCGCTGGAGCGGCTGCGGCTGGCCCGGACCAGGGTCACCGACAAGGGATTCCGCGAGGCGCTGTTCGGCAAGGAGTCGCTGATGCAGCTCGACCTGCAAGGCACTCAGGTCAGCCGCGAGACGATGCGGGCCTGGCGCGACGCCAGGCCGGGGCGGAGGGTCTTGCCCCCGCCCGGCTAGGTGAATGCGCGACGCGGCCCGTCGGGATGGTGGATGCGTGGGGCCGATTCCAAACGATTGGGGGGCACCGATCATGAGCATGTCGCTGGACGCTTCGACCGCGGGCAGCCCGAGCAACGCCCTGTTCCTGGCGAAGGCCTGCGACCTGGCCTATCTCCCCGCGGCCGAGGGCGTACCCCGGTTCCGCTCGGAGCTGGGGCTGGAGGCGAGGCTGATCAGCGCGGACAACACGCAGGTCTACGTCGCGCAGGACGACCGGTCGATCGTCGTGGCGTTCCGCGGCTCGGAGGCCCCCACGACGCTCGACGGCTTGAAGGACTGGCTGCTGACCAACGCCAACAACTACCTCATCCTCCCCACCGGGCGCGCCGGCACGGATTTCGCGGCCGCCGGGGTGGGCGCGCGGTTCCACCGGGGGTTCCTCGACGCGCTGGAGATGGTCTGGGAGCCGCTGCTGGCGGCCGTCGACGAGGCGCAGAAGGCCAAGGAGCGGCCGCTGTGGGTCACCGGCCATAGCCTGGGCGGGGCGCTGGCGCTCCTGGCCGCCTGGCGGCTCCAGCGCAGGTTCATGGCAGTGCAGGAGGTCGTGACCTTCGGGGCGCCGATGGTCGGCAACGAGGCGGCCTCGCAGGCCTTCGGCGCGAGTTCCCGGGCAAGATCTTCCGGTACGTCGACCTGGAGGACGTGGTGCCGCACCTGCCCACGGTGAGCCTGATCGCCAACGCCTACAGCCACTGCCTGAGCGAAGTGGCCTTGAGCGCCGCCGAGGCCGCCGCGGCACAGGCCGCCCTGGCCGTCTTGCAGCCGGCGGCCGGGTCCGCCGGCGCGGCGCGGGCGATGCCGAGCCCCCGCTCGACCCCGCCGAGGTCGAGCGGGTCTGGGAGATGGTCAAGGGCCGGATCGCCTCGCACATGATCGCCAATTACCAGGCGAGGGTGCAGGCCAGGTGCCAGGAGCCGGCCTGATCCGGCCGGCGGACGAGGCCGGCCCGTGCCCAAACCTCGCGGCCCGTCGCGGCCGGGCGTCGGGCACGCCATTCGCTCCGCGGCCCTGCGCCGGCCGCAGGGCACTCTTGTCAACGGGCGCGGATGGTGTAGGGATGGGGGGACCGGCCCGCCCCGGTGAGGGTCCGAGTGTCCGGGCCGGGGTGGATGGCCGGGATGGCGACGGGCGTTGAGGGCTCCGGTCATGGTGCGCATGCCACAGCTCGGGCGGGCCGTCTACGCGACTCTGGGCCTGGCGATCCTGGTCCTGGTGCTCACGTATGGGGGTATGGCCATCTGGCCTCGCGTCGCGGAGTATCGGCAGATGCGGGAGCTGGACCGGCGCTGGCACGATCCGAGCCTGTCGCCCGCCGCGCGCTCCAAGGCGGCCGAGATGCTCGCGGAGTTCGGGCCGGAGGCGGCCCCCTTCCTGCTGGCGGCGGCGCGCGACGCCGACGGCCTGGTGCGCGTGAAGGCCTATAGCTTCCTCGCGGGCCTCGATCCGATCCCCGAGGAGGTGGTGCAGATCTGCCTGGCCGCCTTGCAGCGAGAACAAGAGCCCCGGGCCAGGGCCACGGCGGCCGAATCGCTGGGATCGTCGGCCTATCTCCTGCGGGAGAGCCGGCCCGATTGGCGGCAGGTCATCATCGAATCGCTCGTGGTCGCCGGGCGCGACCGGTCGCCGATGGTCCGCCATGCCGTGTTGCGGGCCATGGTCGGCGCCAATGCCGTGACCGTCAACCCCAGCCCATGGCTGGAGGACCCGAACCGGTCCGTACGCCTCGCCGCGGCCGAGGCGATCATCAGGCTCACCCCGGCCAACAAGGGGCGGATGGTGCCGATGCTGCAGGCGATGATCCTCGAGGGCGACCCGGCCCGCACGGTCGACATGGGGCGGCTGCTCGGCATGCTGTACCGGGCCGATTCGTCGGCCTGTCGGGACCTGGTGCCGACCTTCATCGCCTGGCTCCGCCACGAGGATGCGGACGCCCGCGCCCGCGTCATCGGCTGGCTCATGCAGATGGGGCCGATGGCTCAGGACGCGATCCCCGCGCTGGAGGCCATGCTGGATCGCGGTCCGCCCGCCGATCGGGCCCGCGTGGCCTTCGCGATCGTCATCATCGACCCGGCCGCATGCGATCGGGCCGCGGTCAAGCTCCTGGCCCTGCTCCGCGACACCCGGATCGACCCCCGGGAGCGCATCCAGGCCCTCGGCCCCTTGGGCGTGGTGCTCAACCAATCGAGGGTCCCCGCGGATCCGCGACGATGTCCACAGGACCCTGCTGACGATCCCGGATGAACCCGGGATCCATCCCGAGTTCGCCTCCCGGATCCGGCAGTTCCTGCAACACCAGGAGGGTTCCCGCGACCGGAACGCCGCCGGCATGGCCCGACGCATCAGCATCCAGTAGGGCCGGATATCGGCAGGCCACGGTCAATAATGATACCGAGCCTGGAGGAACTCGACGCGGTCTTCCCGCACGAGGTAGACCAGGCGGTGCTCTCCCGTGAGCCGCCGCGACCAGGCCCCGGTCAGTTCATGCTTCAGCGGCTCGGGCTTGCCGATGCCGGCGAAAGGCTCGCGAAGTGCGGCCTCGACCAGCTCCAGTACGCGGAGGGCAATCCGGCGATCGCTCTCGATCCAGGAGCGGAGATCCTCGCGGAACTCCGGATGGAACACGGCCGCTCGAGGTCCCTGTGGCGGCCCCTTCGGCGCCCGTCCTTTCGATGGCTCACCGCGCCTCGCCAAGGTCGAGCTCCCGGCGAAGGTCATCCACCGTCTCCGTCGGTAGATCCTCACTTCGCGCCCGCGCCAGGGCCGTCAGCAGCCGCTCCGCGTTCCTGGGCGAGCGCAACAAGTGAGCCGTCTCCATCAAGCCGCGCAGCTCGGCGGCCGCGATCAGGACGACATCCTCGGCGCCACGCCGGTGGATGACGATCGGCTCGCGGGTGGAGATCGCCTCGTCGCAGAGGGCCGCGAAATGGGCCCGCGCGTGGCTATAGGTCGTCTCGGTCGGCATCGCGGGCATCCTTGTGAGTTGTACGGGACCATTGTACAACTCAGGGGGATGTCGTCAAGGCGACGCCGGCCCTCGATGAAGGGGGGATCGGCGCAGCGGCGCGGCCTCACTCCGGCTCGGCCGGCGCGTCGGTCCAGCCGACGTCGAGGTTCCACTCCCGCGCGGCCTCCTTGCGCTGTTGCTCCAGCCGGGCGATGTCCGCGCCGCGATGGCGGCGGTCGCCGTCCTGGCGCTTCGCCGACGCCGGGCGCTTCAGCCGGCGATCGATCGACGACAACTTCCGCCGTTTCTTCTCGGACGCCATGATCGCCGATCCCTTCCTGTCCAGGCGTTGCGGGTATCAACCGGCGCACCGTATCATCCGATGGTCCTGGACGCGATTCGAGGCGTCCGGGTTCGCGGCGGCGTGCCTCCGATTGATCAGGAAGGAGATCCATGCAGGACTTCGAGAAGCTCGGCCAGTTCTACCTCGGCAAGGAATATGACGTGGGCCGGCGGGAGCTCGCGCCGAGGGAGCTGCTCTACGATTCGAAGGACCTGACGACGCACGCGGTCTGCCTGGGCATGACCGGTAGTGGCAAGACGGGGCTGGGCATCGGGCTGTTGGAGGAGGCGGCGATCGACGGCATCCCGGTGATCGCGATCGACCCCAAGGGGGACCTGGGCAACCTGCTCCTGGCCTTCCCCGAGCTGCGGCCCGAGGATTTCCTGCCGTGGGTCGACCCCGACGAGGCGGGCCGCAAGGGGCTCTCGCGCGAGGACTTCGCGGCGAAGACGGCGCAGACCTGGCGCGACGGCCTGGCCGCCTGGGGCGAGGACGGCGCGCGGATCGCGCGGTATCGCGACGCGGTGGACCTGGCGATCTACACGCCGGGCAGCTCCGCCGGGCTGCCCCTGACCGTGCTCCGCTCGTTCGACGCGCCACCGCCGGGCCTCTCCGAGCAGCCCGAGGCCTACCGCCAGCGGATCGCCTCGGCCGTCTCGGGGCTGTTGGCGCTCCTGGGCGTCGACGCCGACCCGATGTCCAGCCGCGAGCACATCCTGCTCTCCAACGTGCTGGACCACGCCTGGCGCACGGGGCATGACCTGGACATGCCCGGGCTGATCCACACCGTCCAATCGCCGCTGTTCCAGAAGGTCGGCGTCCTCGACCTGGAGACGTTCTTCCCGGCCAAGGACCGCTTCGCCCTGGCGATGAAGCTGAACAACCTGCTGGCCTCGCCCGGGTTCGCCGCCTGGCTGGAGGGCGAGCCGCTGGAGGTCGGCGGCCTGCTCTCCACCCGCGCCGGCAAGCCGCGGCTGTCGATCGTGACGATCGCTCATCTCTCCGACGCCGAGCGGATGTTCTTCGTCACGATCCTGCTCAACGAGGTGCTGGCCTGGGCTCGATCGCAGCCGGGGACCTCGAGCCTGCGCACCGTCCTGTACATGGACGAGATCTTCGGCTACTTCCCCGCGACCGCCAACCCGCCGTCGAAGCTGCCGATGCTGACCCTGCTCAAGCAGGCGCGCGCTACGGCCTGGGGGTCGTGCTGTCAACCCAGAACCCGGTGGATCTCGACTACAAGGGGCTCTCCAACGCGGGGACGTGGTTCATCGGCCGGTTGCAGACCCAGCGCGACAAGGACCGGGTGCTCGAGGGCCTGGAAGGGGCCTCGACCGCCTCCGGCCACGCCTTCGACCGCCAGGAGATGGACAAGGTCCTCTCGGCGCTGGGCCAGCGCGTCTTCGTGATGAACAACGTGCACGACGACCGGCCGGTGGTCTTCCAGACCCGCTGGACGCTCTCGTACCTGCGGGGCCCGCTGACCCGCGAGCAGATCCAGTCGCTGATGGCGACGCGCAAGCAGGCTCTGGCCCGGCCGGCCCCGATCCCGGGGGCTCATCCCGATCCATCGGCGGCCGGGCGCCGGCGTCATCGCCCTTGCCTCCGGGCTCGTCGGCGTCGGCGACCGCGGCGCTGGCCGCGGCCGGAGCCCGGCCGGTGGTCCCGCCGGACGTGCCCGTGTTCTTCGTGCCGAGGCGCGCGCGGCTCGAGCCCGGCGAGTCGATCCTGTACCGCCCGGCGATCCTGGGCGTGGCCCGGCTCCATTACGCCGACAAGAAGGCCGCGGTCGATCACTGGGAGACCTTGGCCCTGCTCCAGCCGGTGGGCGAGGAGATGCCGGCGGAGCCCTGGGCCGAGGCCGTGCCGTTCGACGACGGCGTGCCCGAGCTGGACAGGTCCCCCGAGGCCGGCGCCCGCTTCGCCCCGATGCCCTCGGAGCTGGCGCGGGCCAAGTGCTATGCCGAGTGGACCAAATCGCTGAAGAACTACCTCTATCGCGAGCGGACGCTCGACCTGTGGAGCTGCCCCGAGGTCAAGACGATCTCGCGGCCGACGGAGGCGGAGCGCGAATTCCGCCTGCGAGTGGCGCAGGCGTCGCGCGAGGAGCGCGACCGCGAGGTCGAGGCCCTCCGCGCCAAGTACGCGCCGAAGATGTCGGCCCTGGAGGACCAGATCCGCCGCGCCCGTGAGCGGCTGGAGCGCGAGCAGGCCCAGGCGACCAAGTCGACCTGGGACGCCACCATCGCGATGGGCAGCTCGGTCCTGGGCGCGCTCTTCGGCCGCAAGGCGCTCTCGAAGACCAATGTGACCCGAGCCGCCTCGGCGGCCAAGGCGGCCGGCCGGGCCGCGCAGCAGCACGGCGACGTCGGCCAGGCCGGAGAATCGCT
This sequence comes from uncultured Planctomycetota bacterium, assembly GCA_963815795.1. Taxonomy (GTDB): domain Bacteria; phylum Planctomycetota; class Planctomycetia; order Isosphaerales; family Isosphaeraceae; genus JAKAUH01. The sequence continues at coordinate 428,111 of CAWFIC010000001.1, forward strand.
CGAATCCCTGCAACGCAAATACGCCGCGCTCGACGCCAAGTTCCGCGAGGAAGTGAACCGCCTCGACGCGGCGCTGCGCCCCGAGGCCCTGGCGCTGGAGCGTCTGCCCATCCGCCCCCGGAAGGCGGACATCACCGTCGAGCAGGTCGTCCTGGCCTGGACGCCGTGGAAGGTCGGGACCCATGGCCAGCCCGAGGCGGCCTATCACGCTTGAGAGGGTGGCTGAGAGCGTCGCCTCATCCCGTCGGGCGCGAAGCCGCCCGGGACGGCCCGCCGCACGACGGGAAGACCAGAGGCCGAAGGACCACCTCCGGTGGCCGGATCGAAGACCTGCGGTAGCCGCTCGATCTCCCGGCGGAGTACAATGCGTGCTCGCCGATGGCCACGACCCGACGAGCGGATGATCCGTCGTGAAAGACGCCGATTACGAGACGCGAATCCGGTCCCTCGATAAGAGTACCGGTGGTATAATGAGGTTCCGAGATGGCGAGCGCCGTCGGAGGCCTTGTCCCGCTGAAGGCTGACGATCCGGCGCGCTGGAGGAGGAGGCTCAACGCCTTTGGGCCGGATACCGCTCAACGATGTCCCCGTGACGCGCCAGCCCACAGCCAACACCTGCGTCCCGGCAAGTTTGGACATGCTCTTGGAGGAAATCGCCCCGGGGCGTCTCGCGACGAATATCGAGAGTCTCCGGCTCAGCCCGAGGGGCCTGCTACCAGCGGATATGGTCGGCTTGGTCGACGATAACTTGTTCGCCCTCGGGATACGGACTGTCCGCGGCGATCTTTCCCAAGCACTCCGAAGCGGTCGGCCATTCATCGCCGTCGTCGACGAGGGGCATGCCGTCTTGGTTCAGGAAGTTCGGGAAGTCGATCGAGCGAGCTACGCTCTCGTACGAGATCCCTTGAGGGGCGCGTACCTGGAGCCGATTGCCGACTTTGATGCTCGCCTGGTGCGAGACCGTCAGGTGCTGGCGCACCCGGCAATCTGGGGCGAACGCGGAGAATAGCCGGCGGACGCGGAGGGACTGATGGACGCAAAGAAGCTCGCAAAGAGGCTCTCTCGTTACGAATCCGGGGTGATCACGGCGCCGGAGTGGGCGAATTCCTTGCTCTATGACCTGGTCTCCGCACCGGAACTCGACACAACCTTCGTCTCGTCCCTGGATTCGCTACCGCATGAGGTGGGGCAGGAATTTCGGCGCTTGCTGGCGAGGATCGAGGAGGCCGATTTCCGGTGGACTCCGTTCTTCCTGACCTCCTCGACGGCCCCCCGCGACCCGACCGAATACTCCGAGCAACTGCGGCGAGTTTGGGCCTTGCTGGGGCAGGGGCGAGCTAACGGCGAGGTCCAGCGGCCGGCGGAGCCGGCAAGCCAGGAGGCGGTCGGAGCCGGAGAAACCTCGAGGACCCTTGCTGACTCCGCTTGAGCGCGCCTTCGGGTCCTCTCCGGCGATGGGACCTCGTCCCCCGCGCCTTCGAGCTGGACGGAGCCACGAGGGTCCTTTGGTCCTACGAGATCCAGTTGCACGGGCACATCGTCGAGCAGATCGACGGAGCGGTCGAGGCCGCGGGTTTGCACTGCTTGCTCGAGTGCAAGGACGAGAGGAGCCGCTGTCCATCGCGCCCTGGCGAAGCTGCGCAACCAGCTCCTCCGGCGGCTGGCGGCGAGCGTCGGTCTAATCTTCTCCACGTCCGGCTACACGGAGCCGGCGCAGATGCTGGCCGGCTACATGGGGGGCCAGACGATCCTCCTGTGGCAACCCGACGAGATCAAGCTGGCCATCGATCGAGGGCGGATCATCCCGCTGCTGGCGTTCAAGTACCGCATGTACGTCGAGGAAGGGACCCACGACGCGAATGCGTTCGAAATGGGAGTCTTGTGATGCTGCACATCCTGGTTGACTCGAACACGGGGGAGGCCCTGCTGGTCAAGCTGCTGCAAGCGGAGCAGCGCGCCGGCTCGATCCGGATCCGCTCCTCCACCATCCGGTCGTCCCTGTATTCGAGTGCCCGGACACTGCTCATGTTGCGGAAGGAACCGGTCGCCGTGGTGCTCGACGCCGACTCGACCCGATCGGGGGTGGCGGACCTGAGGCGGCAGAGCGCCGAGGAGGTCATCGGTGAGGCCGCCGGGGTGGCGCCGCTGCGGATCCTGGTGGCCGTGCCGGCGATGGAGGCCCTGGTATTCCGGCGGCCCGACGCCATCGCGCGGGCCTATGGCCAGGTGCCCCAGAGCTTGATCGAGCTGGGCTTGGTGAGCCCCTGGACCGCCCTGGAGAAGCTGGACCGGACGGCCTCCACCGATCAGGTCTCGCTCAACATCGTCAAGGAGCTGGACGATGCCGACGTCTCGGCATTGCGGGCCGAATCGCCCGTGCGGGAGCTGCTGGAATTCCTCGGCGAGCTGCAACACGACGGCGCGGCGGTCGCCGCAGCCGCGCCATAGCCGTCGGTCCACGAGGATCACCGTCGCTTGGCCATCCGCAATGGCTGAGGCCCCGGGTCGGTTTTACCGCGGCCTCCCCATCATTCGGATGCGACTGGGCCCATCAACGGGCGATCGTCCCGGGTCGGTTCGGCTCGGCATCCGCTGGCTCGCCGGTCCGGGTCCGCGGGCACCCCGGCCGGGCCGAACCGATCGGACCCGGGGGCGTCATCCCGTCGGACGTGGAGCCACAACGAGACCCGGCGGAGGCCATCGGCTCGCTGTGAAGCCGGGTTCCATTCGTCCCTGCCTGACAAGTGACGGAATACTCGACCTCGGGTATGGTGATAAGAAGCGGGTCGGCCTCGCCTCCGGCTCGTCGCCTTCCTGGAACGGCTCACACCAGCGATCGGATGGCTGCCATGTCCCCGACGAGACCGGGAGCCCCATCGGCGAAATCCACTGATCCATTCGGCTCTCGACGGACCGACGCCCCGGACCTCGAGAGGCGATTCCGCGAACTGGTCAACGAATGGCAGGCGGACGTGGCCCCCCTCTCCTCGACGACGGCACGGGTGCAGCACCCCGCCTATCGCCGAGTCATCGCGCTGGGACCGGCGGTGGTGCCGCTCTTGCTCCGCGAGCTCGAACGCCGACCCAATCATTGGTTCGCCGCGCTCCGGGCCCTCACGGGCGCCGACCCCATCGCCCGCGCCGATCGCGGCCACCTCGGCCCGATGGCCGAAGCCTGGATCGGGTGGGGCAAGGAGTAGGAGGCGCTCCTGCGGGCGTTGAAGGCCATGGACGAGTGAAACGATGCTCCTTCGATCGAGCATCTTCGAATCGGGAGAAACCCATGACATCGCGAGCCGTCATCGCCGGAGTGACCGGCATCGTGGGGAGCAATCTGGCCGCGCATCTGATTTCCAGGGGCTGGGAGGTCCACGGCATCGCCCGCAAGCCGCAGGGCGGCATCCCCGGTGTTCGACCCATCGCGGCCGACCTGCTCGAACCGGAGGCCCTCCGATCTGCGCTCGTCGGCATCGACCCCACCCACGTCTTCATCACGAGCTGGGTCCGCCGGCCTACCGAGGCGGAGAATTGCGTCGTCAACGGCGCCCTGGTGCGGAACCTGCTCGCCGCCCTCGATCCGTCCGAGAGCCTCCGGCATGTCGCCCTGGTCACCGGCCTGAAGCATTATCTCGGGCCGTTCGAGGCCTACGCGAGGGCCAAGCCGGAGACCCCGCTGCGCGAGGAGATGCCGCGGCTGCCCTACGAGAACTTCTACTACACCCAGGAGGACGAGGTCTTCGAGGCGGCCCGGCGCCGGGGCTTCACCTGGAGCGTGCATCGGGCGCACACGATCATCGGTCACGCCCTCGGCAACGCCATGAACATGGGAGTGACCCTCGCCGTCTACGCCACAATCTGCCGCGAGACCGGCCGCCCCTTCGTCTTCCCCGGCTCGGTCCAGCAATGGGAGGGGCTGACCGACGTGACCGACGCCCGCGTCCTGGCGAAGCACCTGGAATGGGCGGCGACCTCCGAAGCCGGCCGGGATCAGGCGTTCAACATCGTCAACGGGGACATCTTCCGCTGGCGATGGCTCTGGCCGAGGCTCGCGGCCGACTTCGGGATCGAGGCCACTGCGTACCCGGGCCGCCCGACGCCGCTCGAGCCGCAACTGGCGGATGCGGGTCCGATCTGGGCCGAGATCGCGGCGAAGCACGCCCTCGCCGAACCTGATCTCCGCGGCCTCGCGTCGGCCTGGCACACCGACATGGATCTCGGGCGCGAGATCGAGGTCGTGACCGACATGACCAGGAGCCGCCTGGCCGGCTTCCACGAATACCAGCCGACGCTCGGTTCGTTCCTGGACCTGTTCGCCAGGTTGCGGAGAGAACGGATCATCCCGCCCTGATGATCGGTAGGCGTGAAGGAGCGAGCGAGCATTTGATTGACCAGGACCTGTCCGTGTCGCGGGACTTTCTCCACCGGATGGTTGGCCGTCTGGATGATGCGTCGTCGATGGTGATGATGCGTCGATGCCGTTGTCGAGGATGGAGCGGGTGCGTTCGTCGCTCTCGCAGCGCGTCCGTCTCGCGCCGGCGGCGAGTGCAGGGATTCCGGATGCGCGCCGTCATCCAAGCCTCGTGCGACGAGACGATCGGAGCTTGGAAGAACACGACTCGCTCGCTAGCATAGCGACGTAAATAAAGTCTTGTACCCCTATCGAGTAGAGGTTAACAGGAGTGCCGCCCACCGAGACCGGGCGTTGACGGGTGAGCGATACCGATCCTCCTTACTCAAGCGTAGGATGAATCATGGAGCTTGGTCTGACGGGGAGCGTGGTGGCCATCTTCGGGGCGGCGCGGGGCATTGGGGCGGCGATCGCGCGGGCCTTCGCCGACGAGTCCGCCCGGGTCGCGGTCGTCGACCGCGATCCGATGGTCCTCGAGCTGGCCGGGCAGCTCGCGCCGCCGAGCCTGGGCCTGGTCGCCGACGTGACCGACCTTGCGGCGGTCCGCCGCACGACCGAGGAGATCACGGACCGCTTCGGCCGGTGCGACCACGTCGTTTTCGCCGTCGGGGCCGGCTCGGGGAAGTTCGGCTTCCCGTTCTGGAAGCTCGAGCCGGCCGACTGGGATCGGGTGATCCGGGTCAACCTGCTCGGCGCGGTCAACGTGGCGCACGCGTTCGCCCCGGCGATGGCCGAGGCTGCGCGGGCGGCGGGAGCAGACGAAGCCGGCGCCGGGCGCTCGATGCTCTTGCTCTCCTCGGTCGCCGGCCAGATCGGGTCGCAGACGGATCCGCCCTACAGCGCGGCCAAGGCCGCGGTGATCAACTTCGCCCAGTGCGCGGCCAAGGACCTGGCGCCTTACGGCGTGCGGGTCAACGCGCTCTGCCCGGGCATGGTCCAGACCTCGCTCAACCGATCGGTCTACGAAGCCTGGGCCCGCGAGCAGCCCGAAGCCGGGCGGCCGTCCTACGAGGAATGGACGGCCGACAAGATCCAGAAACTCGTCCCCCTGAACCGCTGGCAGCAGCCCGAGGACATCGCCGTCATGGCCGTCTTCCTGGCGTCGAGCCGCGGGCGGAACATCACCGGGCAGACGATCAACGTCAACGGCGGGTATGTCATGCACTGGTGAGGCTCGCCGGCCCGCGTGGGGCGGCGAGCGTCGCCACGCGTTGACCACGCGCCTCGGTGCTGGGATGTTAGCGAGTGTAGCGTGGCCCCGGCTTCGGGCGAGCTGGCGAGCATGCTCTTTCAGTCCGGCTTGGCAAGGCGGGCAGATACGTGGTAGGGTAAGGGCGAAACTTTCATATGGACAAACGGATATGCAGCAGACGCATACGCCTTTCAGCGAAGCCGCCATCGTCGGCCGGATTATGAAGCCCGACCAGGGCGATTTCTCGTCCGAACTGGCACGCGAAATCCTGAGCCTTCAGCTTGGCGACGAGGACCAGGCGCGGATGCGCGAGCTTTCTCGCAAAGCCCAGGCGGGGACGCTCACCGCCTCGGAGCAGGCCGAGGTGGAGAACTTCCGGCGGGTGGGATACTGGCTGGGTATCCTCTGGTCCAGGGCACGGCTCTCCCTGAAACTGCGCCGGTATGGACGCCCCGCATGAACATCGCGCTTGAACGGCTGGTCTGGCAACGCGCCCGCTCCCGCTGCGAATACTGCCAGCTCCCGCAAGCCTTCTCGCCCCTCCCTCACGCCATTGATCATATCATTTCCCAGCAGCAGCACGGCCCCACCGTGGCCGAGAACCTCGCCCTCGCCTGCTTCTTCTGCAACAGCTACAAGGGCCCGAGCATCGCCGCCCTGAACCCGCAGACCGGGCGGATCGTGCGCCTGTTCGACCCGCGCAAGGACCGCTGGGGCCGTCATTTCCGGTGGGATGGTGCTTACCTGATCGGGCGCACCCATACCGGGCGCGTCACGATCGACCTCCTCCAGATCAACCGCGACGAGGCGGTGGAACTCCGCGAATACCTGATCATGGAAGGCTCGTTCCCCCCGCAGATAGGGTGAGGGCCGCCGGCCCGCGTACGATGACGAGTGTCGCCGCGTGTTGACCCCATGCTCCGACGCTCGGATGTCATGGTAGGATGAGCCATGGGAGGAATCAGCCGTGACCATCAGCTTCGACTTACCGCCGAATATCGAGCAGCTCATTCGCATCGAGGGGGCCGACCCCAGCCGCGAGGCGAAGGAGGCTTACCTCATCGACCTCTATCGCCAGGAGCGGATCACGCACGACGACCTCGGCGACGCCCTGGGCCTGGGCTTCCATCAGACCGAACAGCTTCTCAAGGACCACGGGGTGGGCCTGGATTTCACCTTGGAGGAGTTCGAGGCGGAGCGTGCCTTCCTCCGGAAGGCTCGGGTACGATGAATGAGTTGGAGCGGCTTGTCGCCAGCCCGCGCGGTTCGCAGACGGAGATGCCGATGGAAAACGTCATGAAGCCTTATATCACCAAGACTCCCAGCGTGTGCGGCGGCAAGGCGTGCATCGCCGGCCACCGCATCCGCGTGATGGATATTGTCGTCTGGCACGAGATGCGCGGCATGTGCCCCGAAGAGATCGTCTATACCTTCCCCGGCATCACGCTGGCCGAAGTCCACGCCGCCCTGGCCTACTACTTCGACAACCGCGCCGAGATCGAGGCCGACTTCCGGCATGAGCAGGAAGTCGCCGAGGCGTTGCGGCCCCGCTTCCCCTCGATCCTGCAGGAGAAGCTGCGTGGCTGATCCGATCCGGTACTATTTCGATCAGCATATTCACGGGGCTATCCCGGGCGGACTGCGGCAGCATGGCATCGAAGTCTTGACCGCTCAGGAGGCCGGACGATGCGGCCTGGCGGACCCGGACCAACTGGCCTTCGCCACCGTGCAGGATCGCGTCATGGTGACCCATGACACCGATGACCTGGTCCTGGCCGCCAGCGGCGTTGCCCATGCAGGGATCGCATTCTCGGACGCGACCAAGTACCAGCTCGCGGTCGGTCAGCTCATCCAGATGCTCGTCTTGCTGCACGCAGTCGTGGGCCGAGATCAAATGCGCAACCGGGTAGAATACCTCTGAGCCGCTCTGCCCCACCTCGTCCCGCGATCGCGGTTGAAGCCCGGCCTTGTGCCGTCGTGTTCGACTGGCCGGCGGGGGCATCCTCTCCCGCATGTTGCCGCGGCGATTCCTCGCGCGCTATTTCGGCGCCGCGCCTTCCGACCCCGACGGCGGCGACGATCCGGGCGTCGAGGGGCGGGGCGCCGGCTTTCCGGGGAGCGCCGCGAGGAGGTCGGCCAGGTCGGTGTAGCCCTTGTATTGCTCCCTCAGGTTGTTGAATCTCGCCATGGCCGCGTCGGTCTGGCCGGCGTGGCGCGCCCCGTTGGCGAGCCCGATCTGCTCCTCGACGAACCTGCGGCGGTCGCGGATCGTCCTCTCCAGTTGATCGGCTCGAGTGAGGGCCGCGAGGTACCATTTCAGCTGCTCCGGATTGTTGGGGTGGAGCTTGGCGGCCAGCTTCTTCCACTCATGCACCGCCCCCTTGTCATCGCGGTGCTTGGATGCCTCGGTGGCCGCGGCGTGGGCGAAGACGAAGAGGTACGCGGCGCTCTGCGGGTACACGGCGCCCTGCTCGGCCTCCTTGAGCAGGATCTGGTCGCGCCACCGGGTCGTCCGCTTGCGATAGGGGTTTCTCGGGAACCGGCGGTCGAGCGGCTCGAGGTATTGGTCGCGGGCCGTGACCCAGTCGGTGTAGCGGCTCGAGGCCATGAGGGCCTCGGCGTGCTCGTAGAGCGACTCCTGGCTGGCGGGCCACAGGAGGGTGACCGCGAGCAGCACGAGCGCGAGCGTGAACGCCGCCACGCGGGTCAGCGACCTCCGTCTCGGGAGGATGGAGACCGCGAGCAGCACGAGCGCGAGCGTTAACGCCGCCACGTAGGCCATGAGGGCCTCGGCATGCTCGTAGAGCGACGTGCTGGCGGTCCCGGCCGTGACCGCGAGCAGCACGAGCGCGAGCGTGAACGCCGCCACGCGGGTCGGCGACCTCCGCCTCGTGAGGATGGAGACCGCGAGCAGCACAAGCGCGAGCGTGAGCGCCGCCCCGTCCGCCCATGTCCTGCGGGGGGTCCACGTGGAGCGAGCCCCCGACAAGGGGGCCCATCGGCCCGGATTCCGCGCCCGGCGCCCGTCTTTCGACGAGCGGTCGGTCGCCCAGCCGCTGCGCGAACGGCCCGCGTCCGGATCGTGGCTCGATCGGGTCGCCGGCCCCGGGAGGCCCGCCGCGACGGCGGCGGCGTCCTCCGCCTCGGGATTCGCCAGCCAGGCCCGCAGCGCCTCGGCGACCGAGCCGGCCGAGGGATAGCGTTTCTGCGAGTCCTTCTCGAGGCAGGTGCCACAGATCCGCTCCAGCCCCGTTGGCACGTCGCCGCGCAACGCTCGGGGGCTGGGCACCGGCTCGGGCGAGACGACCGAGGTCAGGATCGCGGTGAGCGAATCTCCCCGGATCGGTGGTTGGCCGGTCAGCAAGGCGTACAGCAGGCCGCCCAGCGCGTAGACGTCGGTGCGGGGCGTGATCGGCCCGCGAGCCCGGTCGGCCTGCTCGGGTGCCATGTAGTGCGGCGTGCCCAGGACCTGGTCGGCCGTCGCCTGGGAATGATCGGCGTCAACGGCGTCAAAGACCTTGGCCAGGCCGAAGTCCGTCACGTGCGGCCGGCCCTCGGCGTCGAGCAGCACGTTGGACGGCTTCAGGTCCCGGTGGACCACGCCGCGGGAATGGGCGTGCTCGATCGCCCCAGCCACCATCGCCACCAGCGCTGCGACGCGGTCGAACGAGACGGGCCCCTGTCGGAGCAAGGCGGCGAGTGTCGTCCCGTCCTCGACCAGGTCCATGACCAGGAAGTATCGGCCGTCGGCCATCCGGCCGATGCCGTGCACGCCGACAATGTGCGGGTGCCGCAGCCGCGCCAGCGCCCGCGCCTCGGCGAAGAACCGCCGCACCCGCGACGGCGAATCGAGCGCCTCATACCGGATCAGCTTGAGCGCCACTCGCTTGCGCAGGCTCTTCTGGACCGCCTCGTACACCTCGCCCATCCCGCCCGAGCCGAGCGGGCGCACCAGCTCGAAATCGGCTCCCGGCAAAGGCGCGTCCAGGTCGACGGGGAGTGGCGACGCCGAAGCCGAGCCGCCGCCGGCATCCGTCGCGTCGTCGTCCCGCTCCGCAGGGTCGCCACCCCGGTAGTCCACGGTGGTTGGCATCGACGACGGGCACGCCGGCGATGACAGCGTCAGCCATTGGTCGACCTCGCACTGGAGGCGGACCTGTTCGGCCAGGCCGGGGAACATCCGGATATACGAGTCCGGCTCCGGCGCCTCGCCGCGGTCGAGCCGGGCCAGGAACTCCCCCTGGACCAGCTTCAGGATCGCCTCCGGGTCGTCGGCCAGCGAGGGATGCTCGGCGAGGTAGTCGGCGACGTGCCTGGGATTACCGGACCGCCATCGGAGCAGTTGATCGGTCAAAAGGACATCCAGTCGCTCGGACGGCGAGACGTTGGGATTCTCGTCCAGGAAATCGGCGGTGGACGGCTCCGGTCCATCACCGTGCTGCGACCAGATTGCGCTATATTGTTCGTCGAGGGTCGTATTGCCCTGGTTCCGGTCAATCATGGGCGAGACCCTCCGGCTTGAACTCGTCGGCGATCCTGCGCACCGCCCGGGCGAACACCTTGCGTACCGCCTCGGGCGAGGTGGCATCGCCCAGGCGCCGGGCGACCTCGGGCCAGCTCAGCTCCTGGCGCACCAGATCCCAGATGGCGCGCTCCTCGGGGTTCAGGCGGCGGATGATCTCGGCCAGCGCGGCCTGGTCGCGCTCCAGAAGCTCGCGCGCCGCCAGGGCCTGGCTGGGCGTGGGCTCGTCGGAGGCCGGCTCGAGGCCCGGCGGCAGGTCCCGATCGATCGTCACCCGCGCCGAATTCGCCCGCGACGGCCGCCGATGCATCTCGTGCTCGGCGATCGCCTTGAGATAAGCGACCAGTTGCGCGGGCGTCTCGAAATGCAGCGGTTCGCTCGATCCGTCCCCCTGGCGCCGTAGCCGCGCCAGGAACAGCAGCAGGACCGTCTGGAAGACGTCCGACGCCTCCTGGCCCGCGGGATCGCGACCCGGGCCCGCTGCCGCCCCGGCCAGCCGCCGGACCAAGAGAGCACGCTCGATCGCGCGGCGCAAGCGCCGCCATAGCGCTCGACCAGCAACCCGACCGCCACGCGGTCGTCCCGGTGCAGGCGCTCGACCAGTTCGGCAAAGCTCGGCTGCGATGCGATTTCCGTCTGCATGCCACGGGCCGCCATCCGCGATCGTCGTCCGCAGGAATTGGACCCGCCCATGATAGCAGACGCCACGCCCGGCGACATGCCGGCACGAAACATGGCTCGATGTCATCTTCATGGATGCAGCCCGCCGTTCCGCCTCGAGTCGGGGACGTCGTCCCTGTCAGCATTCTTATGAAGTGCGGCCGAACGCGACCCGGACAAAAAAAATCCGATTCGACCCGGGAACGGGTCCGAGAGTCGGACTTCCTCTATCGTCATTCCGCGATCGCGGTATGATCTCCGGCCAATGCGCCGTCGGGCACGACCGGCCGGCGGAGGTGCCGGCCCGACCGGCCGATGGCCCAACGATCAGGAGCGATCGGACATGGCACGGATCACGATCGGCACGGACCGCTTCGGCACCGAGGCGAGCGAGGCGGAATATCGCGGGCTGGAGGCGGGCGACATCCTGTATTTCCCGGCGTCTCCGCCGCTGGTGTCGGACGAGGATCGGGCGTTCCTGGTGACCCAGAAGCAGGTCAACGCCTCCTATCACAAGAACGTCAGCTACCGGCCCCAGGAAGATCGCTTGAAAGGCGTGGACCAGGACGACCCGGCGCAGCGGGCTCGGGTCCATGAGATCATGCGCGACTATTCGCGGCGCGCCATCGCGTTCATGTCGACGCTGCTGAATCGCTACGCGGCGACCTGGAAGATCGACTATGCCAGCTTCCGGCCGATCGAGGAGGAGGGGCGCCAGCTCGCGCTGCATTCGCGGAATGACCTCTTGCACTTCGACAACTTCCCCAGCCGGCCGTCGCACGGCGACCGCCTGCTGCGGATCTTCACCAACATCCACCCGGACCGCGCGGGTCTGGATCACCACCGATGCCTTCGAGGCCCTGGCCGGACAGTTCGCCGACCGGATCGGCCTGCATCGCCGGCCGGGACCGCTCGAGGCCGGCAAGCACCTGGCCGTGAAGGCCGCCGCGCGCCTGGGCCTGCCGATCGTCAACCGGCCGCCGTACGACCGCTTCATGCTCCGGTTCCACCACGCCATGAAGGAGGACGCCGGCTTCCAGCAATCCTGCCGCAAGGACCGGTGGGAGTTCCCCGCCGGATCGAGCTGGATCGTCTTCACCGACGGCACCAGCCACGCCTGCCTGAGCGGCCAGTACATGCTCGAGCAGACCTTCATCGTCCGGCGGTCGAGCCTGGCCTTTCCCGAGAAGGCCCCGATCGCGGTCCTGGAGAAGCTCGCCGGCTGTCCGCTGGCCCGCAGCGCGTGAGGCGCCGGGACAGTCTGGTTTCATGACAGCCGATCCCGCGCGCGTCAAGATGGGGGGTGGTATCCCGATCGATCCATCCCCCGCGAGACCACACCCATGGCGTTCCCCCGCATCCCGAGGCGCTGGCGGCTCCGGACCTTGATGATCGTCGTGGCCCTCTGTGCGGTGGGCCTGGTGATCCTTCGCGTGTCCGTCGAGCGTGCGCCGGTCTACCGGCTGATCCGGCAGCTCCGGACCGGCGATGCCCTGGCCCGTTCCGAGGCCGCCTTCCGGATCGGCCTGATGGGTCCGAGGGCTTCGTTCGCCGCCGATGCGCTGACGTCGGCCCTGGACGATTCCGATCCGGGCGTCCGGGCCGCGGCCATGTATGCCCTGGTCAGGGTCGGCTCGAGTTCGCCCCGCCTGCTGCGCGCCCTGGTCGCGGAGATCGTGAGCCCGTTGCCGATCCCCGCGTCGGGATGGAATTCGTCCCGCGTCTCCCGGTGGCTGAACCGGACGCCGCCGAAGGGATGGCCGCTGTCGGACGGGGGCCTCCGCGAGAACGATCCCATCGGGGCCTTGAAGGTGCTCCGGCCATCCGCCTCGGCCATCGTACCGATGCTGGAAGCGGCGCTGAAGCGTCCGGATTTCTGGGTGCACGGGCGCACCATCGAGGCTCTCTGCGCGGTTGCAAGCTGGTCGGATCCCTCGAGCCCCGAGTTGGCCGAGGCGCTGCTCGCCGTGCTCGCCACCGAACCGTTCGGTCACCGCCGGCCGGTCGCGGAAGCCCTGGCGAAGCTCGACCGCAGAGCCCAGGAGAAGGCCGTCGCGCGGCTGACGGACGATCTCCGCGACCTGGAGTCGGGGCGGGCGTTCGAGGCCGCGGCGCTCCTGCCCCTGTTCGCGCGCGGAGCCTCGACCGCCGTGGCGGCCTTGCTGGAGCATGCCCGTGGCGGCGACGAACATCGGAAGCTCATCGCGCTGTTCCTGCTGGCACGGTATGGGACGCCGGCGGCGCCCGCGACCCCGGCGCTCGTGCGGTTGATCACCGAGCGGGGCGCCGATCGCAGGGTCAACCCGGTCTTCAAGTTCGACGATATCGACTGGCGGAGATCGTTGTTCGATTACCGTTATTATGGTCTCTTCCGGCGCATGTACGATCTGGACAACCCGGGCGAGACCTCGGTCGTCGCGCTCGGCGTCCGCGCCCTGAAAGCCATGGGCCCGGGGGTCGAGCGGCAGGCGATCCGTGATCTGGCCGCGGTGCTCCAGGATCCCGCTCAAGACGACGACCGGAAGCGTGGCGTGATCGCGACCTTGGGTGAATTCGGCCCCGGGTCCGCCGAGCCGGCCCTCCGCACCGCCCTGGACGACCCGAGTCGGTCGGTGCGCGACAGGGCCGCCGCCGCCCTCCGCGCGCTCGCCGAGGACCGGGCCCGGCGGTGATAGGTTTCCCATCGTTTTGCTAACCAGTCCGGTCCGTTCCACCGGCTTGAATACCCTCTTGTGACTCGCTGTCCGGTATTTGGGTCAGCGAGTCCTCCGCAGGCTTCGCTTCTCCCGCCGTCTCGGAACCCTCGAAGAGCGCGAGATAGGGATCATAGCGGAATAGGCGGTTGCGCTCGCGGCCGGTGATCTCGCGGAGCAATCCCCGGTCAACATACTGGGTGACGACCTTGCTCGCTGTCGGGAAGGTGCAGCCCAGGCGGTCCTTGACCATGCCAACGGCGACGAGCGGTTGCTCGAAGAGGTAATCGAGTAACTGGGGGTTCTCGACGGCCTTGCGATGCGATTCGCGCAGCTCCAGGATGCGGCGGGCGGTCCGGGTCGCCGACTCGCTCACCTCGAATACCCCGCGGAGGAAGAACTTGATCCAGCCCTCCCAGTCCCCATCCATCCGGATGGCCGTCAGACGATCGTAATACTCGGCCCGCCTGGCCTTCAGGTAGGCGCTGAGATAGAGCAGAGGACGATGCAAGACCCCACGTTCGCAGAGCAGGAACGTGATCAAGAGCCGGCCGACGCGGCCGTTGCCGTCGAGGAACGGATGGATCGTCTCGAACTGGGCGTGGGCGAGGCCGCAATGGACCAGGTGAGGCAGGGAGGCCCGGTCGTGCAAGAAACGTTCGAGCTGATCGAGCGCATCGGCCATGTCGCCGACCGAGGGAGGAACAAAGTTCGCGTCGCTCAGCGTGCACCCCTGGGGCCCGATCCAGTTCTGGCTCCGGCGGAACTCGCCCGGCGTCCTCTCACCGCCCCGAACCCCGGTCATCAACACTTCATGGATCTCTCGAAGCAACCGATTGCAGAGCGGAAGTCGTTCGAGACGTTCGAGCCCGTAATTCATGGCTTTCACGTAATTGACCACCTCGCGGACGTCCTTGGGCAGGCTCCGCCTGCTCTCGTCGACCTCGAACTGGAGGACGTCTTCCAGCGTGCTCTGGGTGCCCTCGATCTGGGAGCTGAGCACCGCCTCCTGACGCACATACATCGCCACGAACAAGTCGGGGTTCGGCAGGATCATGGAAACGCCGTCGAGCCGCCCCAGCGCCCGATCCGCCTCCGAAAGCAGACCGATCAATTCACCATCCAGGACCAACGGCGGATCCGGAGGCAATGGCGCGGGCACAAAGGCCGCGTACCCGGCGAGCTGACGCACGAAACGCCCGGCTCGTGTGCTTGATTGCTTGTAGGCCATGGATTCTGGACCTTAATTGCAACGATCTTTAATATCCGGCTCTCGCCCCACTTTTATTAAAAGAAACGCAACGGAATTTTAACAAGCCTTGTCCCGAGATTCGGCTGGACACCTCACGGCGACACGTGTATAGTGCCCATTCCGTCCCGATCAATCGGCGGTGAATCCTTAAACGGAGGGGACCAACCAGGGATGGCCGCGACGGACATCATCATCCGGGCGCACGCGAGCACAACCTCCGCGACGTCTCGCTGACGCTGCCGCGGGGCAAGTTGATCTGCCTGACGGGGGTGTCAGGCTCGGGGAAGAGCTCGCTGGCTTTTGACACGCTGTATGCCGAGGGTCAGCGGCGGTACGTCGAGAGCCTCTCGAGCTATGCGCGGCAGTTCCTGGGGCAGATGCCCAAGCCCGAGGTCGACCGAATCGACGGCCTGAGTCCGTCGATCTCGATCCAGCAGAAGACCGGCGGGCGGAACCCGCGATCGACGGTCGGCACGATCACTGAGATCAACGACTACCTGCGGGTGCTCTTCGCCCGCGTGGGGCTGGGGCACTGCCCCAACTGCGGCCGGCCCGTGGCCGCCCAGACCCGCGAGCAGATCGTCGCGCGGATCCTCGACGATATGCCCGCCGGGACCGGCTTCTTGATCCTGGCGCCCGTCATCCGCGGCCAGAAGGGGGAATACAAGGACCTCTTCTCCGAGCTGGCCCGCGCCGGCTATCTGCGGGCCCGGGTCAACGGCCAGGTCGTCAACCTCTCCGATAACCTGTCGCTCGACCGGCAGATCAAGCACAACATCGAAGTCGTGATCGATCGACTGAAGGCGACCGGGAATGGCGGCTCGAGCTTGCGCGGGCGGGTGGCCGAGGCCGTCGAGCAGGCGCTGAAGCTCGGCGAGGGGACGGTCATCGTCGCGGCCGACGGCCGGCCCGATTTGTTGCTCTCGTCGCATTACGCCTGCGCGGCCTGCGGGATCGGCTTCGACCCGCCCAGCCCGCAGCTCTTCAGCTTCAACAGCCCGCAGGGGATGTGCCCGGCGTGCGACGGCCTGGGCATCCGCCACAACTTCGACCCCGAGTTGCTGGTACCCGACCCTTCCAAGTCGGTCTGGGACGGCGCGATCGCGCCGCTCGGGCCGGTCAAGGACCTGGGGAAGTGGCGGCGGCACCTGTTCGAGGGCGTCGCGGCCAACCTCGAATCCGACCCCGACGGGCCGCCCAAGGGGAAGATGCTCAAGGGCCCCTGGCGCGACCTCGACGAGAAATGGCGACGCGCCTGGCTCTACGGCACCGGCGACCGGCTGATCGTCCACCGTTGGAAGAGCAAGAGCAAGGTCTGGTCGCACGCCGAGAAGTGGCGAGGCGTCGCCAACGAACTCCTGGACAAGTACCGCGGCGCCTCCGGCGGGCCGGTCCGCGCCCAGCTCGATCCGTTCATGCGGAGCATGACCTGCCCCGATTGCCAGGGCTCGCGGCTCAACCCGCGCGCGGGCCGTCACCGTCGGCGGCCAGAGCCTTGTCGAGCTGGGCGCGCTGCCGATAGGCGAGGTGGCCCGGTTCTTCAATAGACTGGCGGAAGGGCCGCGCGAGGATGGTCAGGCCGATGGCATCGTCCCGCTCGACCCCGTCTCGCGCACGATCGCCGAGGAATTGCTCAAGGAGATCCGCGCACGGCTGACGTTCCTGATCGACGTCGGCCTGCACTACCTGGCCCTCGACCGCTCGGCGCCGACGCTCTCCGGCGGCGAGGCGCAGCGCATCCGCCTGGCCAGCCAGGTCGGCGCGGGGCTGGTGGGCGTGCTCTACATCCTGGACGAGCCGTCGATCGGCCTGCATCCGCGCGACAATGACCGGCTGCTCCTGACCCTCCGCCGGCTCGCCCGCCTGGGCAACACGGTCGTCGTCGTCGAGCATGATGAAGACACCATGCGCGCCGCCGACCACCTCGTCAACTTCGGCCCGGGGCCGGGGGTCAAGGGGGGCGAGGTCGTCGCCGAGGGGACGATCGACGACCTGGCGCGCTCGCCGCAGAGCCTCACCGGCGCCTATCTCTCGGGCCGGCGGGCGATCGCGATCCCCGAGGCTCGCAAGCCGCCCGACGGCCGCGTGCTCACGATCCGCGGCGCACGGCAGAACAATCTCAAGAATATTGACGCGTCTTTCCCATTGGGGCTGTTCATTTGCGTGACGGGGGTCTCGGGCTCGGGGAAGAGCTCGCTGGTGGGCGATATCCTCCGCGAGGCGCTGGCGCGCGACCTCAATGGCGCGATCGCCGAGCCGGGCGCGCACGACGGGATCGATGGGCTCGATCAGCTCGATAAAGTGATCGACATCGATCAATCGCCGATCGGCCGGACGCCGCGCTCCAACCCGTGAACGTACACCAAGCTGTTCGACCAGATCCGCGACCTGTACGCCCAGGTCCCCGAGGCCAAGGCCCGCGGCTACGCGCCGGGCCGGTTCAGCTTCAACGTCGCCGGCGGCCGCTGCGAGGCCTGCGAGGGGAACGGCTCCAACAAGCTGGAGATGGACTTCCTCGCGGACGTCTGGGTCACCTGCCCGGTCTGCCAGGGGAAGCGGTTCGGCCGCGAGACCTTGCACGTCCGCTTCAAGGGGAAGAGCATCAGCGACGTGCTCGACATGGACGTGCAGGAGGCCCTCGATCACTTCGCCAACCTCCCCAAGATCGCCGGGATGCTCCAGACCCTGCACGACGTCGGCCTCGACTACCTCAAACTCGGCCAGCCCTCGCCGACGCTCTCCGGCGGCGAGGCGCAGCGGATCAAGCTGCGCGCACGAGCTGGTCAAGAGGGGGACGGGCAAGACGCTGTACATCCTCGACGAGCCGACGACCGGACTGCACTTCGACGACGTCCGCAAGCTGCTCGAGGTGCTCCACGGCTTCACCGCCCAGGGCAACACGGTGGTCGTGATCGAGCACAACCTCGACGTGATCAAGACGGCCGACTGGATCATCGACCTCGGACCCGACGGTGGCGCCGGCGGCGGCCGGATCGTCGCCGAAGGGACGCCCGAGGCGATCGCGCAGGTCGAGGAGAGTTTCACCGGCGAGGCGTTGCGCAAGCTGTTCGACCGGGCCGCCGAGGCCCGCAAGAAGCCGCGCCGCAAGAAAGCAGCCACCGTCGCGAAGGCCGGCCGGGCCAATGGGTCGTCCGAGTCGGCGCTCCAGGCCATCGAGATCCGGGGAGCGGCGCAGCACAACCTCAAGGGGATCGACCTGGATATCCCCCGCGACCGGATGACGGTCTGCAGCGGGCCCAGCGGCTCGGGGAAGAGCTCGCTGGCCATCGACACGCTGTACGCCGAGGGCCAGCGGCGGTACGTCGAGAGCCTCTCGAGCTACGCCCGGCAGTTCCTCTCGCCGCTCCAGAAGCCGAAGGTCGAGCGGATCTCGGGCCTCTCGCCGGCGATCAGCATCGAGCAGAAGACGACGAGCAAGAGCCCGCGGTCAACGGTCGGCACCGTCACCGAAATTTATGATTATCTTCGTATCCTGTTCGCGCGACTGGGCCAGCCATACTGCCCGAAGTGCAACGTCCCGATCGGCACCCAGACCGCCGACGAGATCGTCGAGAAGGTGCTGCACCTGCCCGAGGGCTCGAAGATCTACGTGATGGCGCCGATCGAGCGCCGCGACGGCGAGAGCTACGAGTCGATCTGGGACGACCTGCGCGCCTCCGGCTTCGCTCGGGTGCGGGTCGACGGACAGTCGGTCGACCTGGATAAGCCTCCCAAGCTGACCCACCGCCGCAAGCACCGGATCGAGGTGGTGGTCAACCGCGCCGTCGTGCGCCGCGCCACGCGATCGCGGCTGGCCGACTCGATCGAGTCGGCGCTCGACCTGGGCAAGGGGGTCGTGCACATCGCGCGGGTTGGCGACGAGGACAAGGAGCCGAGCTGGCGGGTCGACAAGTACAGCCAGCACCGCGTCTGCGACCAGTGCGGCCGCAGCTTCGACGAACTCGAACCGCACCACTTCTCGTTCAACAGCCCGCTGGGCTGGTGCCCGGTCTGCCAGGGCCTGGGCGTGCAGCATGGCGCCAACCCGGCGGTGCTCGTCCCCGACGGGCGGTTGAGCCTCCGCGCGGGCGCGGTCGCCGTCTGGCCCGATTTCGATGCGATCCCCGAGTTCGCCCACCTGATCGCCGCGATCGCCCGCGCCGAAGGGTTCGACCTGGACACGCCGTTCGACGAGCTCGACGGCCGCGCCCGGCGGATCATCCTCCACGGGGCGGGCGACACCTGGTACACCGCCGGACCGCCGGAACCCATCTTCTCGTTCCAATATAAGGGGTTGTTCCCGGCGATCGAGGAGGCCGGCCGGGTCTCGTTCGTCTATCGATACAAGCTCCAGGGCATGGTCGACGATGTACCGTGTGCCGGCTGCATGGGGGCCCGGCTGCGGGACGACGCCGCGGCCGTCCGGTTCCAGGGCTTCACGCTCGACCAGATCAGCCGATGGCCGCTCGACCGGGCGCTTCAGTTCTTCAGCGAGCTGCCGCTGGGCGAGGACGAGCGGCACATCGCCGGCGACCTGGTGCGCGAGGTCCGCGACCGCCTGACGTTCCTGGTGGACGTCGGGCTCGATTACCTGACCCTGGCCCGCGGCACGCCGACGCTCTCCGGTGGCGAGAGCCAGCGCATCCGCCTGGCCAGCCAGATCGGCAGCGGCTTGACGGGCGTGGTGTACGTGCTCGACGAGCCGACGATCGGCCTGCACCCGCGCGATAACGGCCGGCTGCTCGGCGCCCTGCGGCACCTCCGCGACCTGGGCAACACGCTGGTCCTGGTGGAGCACGACCGCGAGGTCATCGAGGCGGCCGACCACCTGGTCAACTTCGGCCCCGGCTCGGGCGAGGCCGGCGGCCGGATCACCGCGGCCGGCCCGCCCGAGAAGGTCCGGTCGTCGAAGCAGTCCTTGACTGGTTCCTATCTCTCGGGCAAGTCCGCGATCCCCGTGCCGACGAATCGTCGGCCGGCCGGCGCGGATGCGGGCGTCCCGGCGATCGTCGTGAAGGGGGCCCGGCAACACAACCTGCGGAACGTCAACGTCCGCTTCCCGCTCGGTGTCGTCACCGCGGTGACGGGTGTCTCGGGCTCGGGCAAGAGCTCGCTGGTCGAGGACATCCTCTGGAAGGCCGCCGCCCGGGCCTTGCACCGCGCCCAGTTGACCCCCGGCGCCCACGAGGCGATCGAGAGCCTCGAGCAGGTTGACAAGGTGATCAGCGTCGACCAGACGCCGCTGGGCAGCACGCCGAGCTCTACCCCGGCGACGTATTCGGGGGCCTTCGACCTGATCCGCGAGCTGTTCGCCAAGCTCCCCGAGGCCAAGGTGCGCGGCTACACGGCGCGGCGGTTCAGCTTCAACCAGTCCGGCGGCCGGTGCGAGGCCTGCGAGGGCGCCGGCCAGAAGCGGATCGAGATGCATTTTCTCCCCGATGTGTGGATCACCTGCGACGCCTGCGACGGCGCCCGGTACACGCCCGAGACCCTGGCCGTCCGGTTCCACGGCAAGTCGATCGCGGACGTGCTGTCCATGTCGGTCGACACGGCGCTGGAGCTCTTCGCCAACGTGCCGAAGGTCCGGCGGATCCTACAGACGCTCTCCGACGTCGGCCTGGGCTACGTCTCGCTGGGCCAGTCGGCGGCGACGCTCTCCGGCGGCGAGGCCCAGCGCGTGAAGCTCGCGGCCGAGCTCGCCCGGCCCGACACGGGCAAGACGCTGTACATCCTCGACGAGCCGACGACCGGGCTTCATTTCGACGACGTCCGGAAGCTGCTCGACGTGCTCCACCGCCTGGCCGACCTGGGCAACACGGTGATCGTGATCGAGCATAACCTCGAATTGATCAAGACGGCCGACTGGATCATCGACCTCGGGCCCGAGGCGGGCCTCGGCGGCGGCGACCTCGTCGCCGAGGGGACGCCCGAGGCGGTCGTGGAGGCCGCGCGGGGTCACACCGCCCGGTTCCTGAAGCCCGTCCTCGACGCCGGCCCGCGGGCTGAGCGGCCCCGGTTCGATCCCAAGGCCTGGAAGAAGATGGCCAGTGGCGCGTCGGTCGGCGACGCGATCCGCCGCCCCCCCGCGCGACCGAAGCCGCTCCAACGGACAACGGACAACGGACAACGGACAAAGATGCCAAGGCCCCCTGGGAGCTCGACGGGCGCAAGTGGCACACCCGCGACCGCGTCGCCGGCAACGGCCGCTCGGCGCGCTGGGATGGGCGGATCCTCGAATCGATCGTCGACCGGATCGAGGCGATGGGGCAAGGGGGCTTCGCCCCGACCGAGTGGTCTCAGCGCGGCGTCGTGCGGATCAAGAGCAGCGACGAGACCCGGGTCGCCTTCCCGTTCTTCCACGCGACCACGACGTCGGAGTGGGTGGTCACGCTGCGGTTCTTCGTGCCGAAGACGACCTTCCGGGCGGGCGCGGTGGAGAAGCTGCTGGGGCTGGTGCCGTTCCACCAGGTCGAGCCGCCGGTGCTCAGCGACTTGCCGCGGCTGAGGATCAACGACCTCGGCCCCTTCCAGGAGATCACGATCGTCGGCCACGGCCTCGCCGACTTCGAGACCGACGGTTTCGACATCTTCCTCAGGAAGGCCGCCGCCGCCTTCCTGGGCATCGGTCAGCGCGCCAAGATCAAGACGGCCAGCGAGCTGACGGGATGAACGGAGCACAGGACAGGTCGTTGTAGGGTGCTCTTCGAGCACCGCTGCTCATTCCTGCCAACGATCCGGCGCTGCCAAAGCAGGCTACATTTCTGATGTGATCGAGGCGTGGGGGATCACGTCAAAACCGGCCTCGAAGGACGCAAGAAATTGGTAACTTACCTTGCTGTCCGGCCGATGATCGACCAGAAGTGCCGACGGGGGACGGAGCCTGTCCTCCGACCGGATCGGGTGGCGGATCCGGACCGGAAGGGATCGGATCGGATCGGGTCGGGTCGGCTACAACGGACCGGGCCGAGGATCCCTGGAGGATGGGCTCTGTCCCCCGAGCGGATCGGCCCCGTCCCCCGACCGAATCGGCTCCGTCCCTCGACGGTAGGCCGGGACACGCCCGGCACCGGCTCCCATTATCACCCGCTGCTGAGTACCTCGCCGCCGTTCTTGGTGAGGAGGGCCAGAAGGGTTGTGGCGGCGATCGACGTCTTGAGGAACCTCGTCGTCCCGTCGGCGAAGAGGACATGGGCGCCGCCGTCGTGAGGGCTGGCCAGTCGGGGCAATGGCCCACCCGGCGTCCACTGCAGATCCTTGGGTTTCGTCCAGGGGACCAGCGTGTCGGTCTCGATGACGAGGACCGTGTTCGACGTCCCGTCGAAGAACTCATTGAAATCCGCCCCGCGCGTGGGCTCGAACGGCGTGTTGACGCTCCCCAGCTCGCTCTTCGGCCCGACCACCACCAGGTATCCCGTCTGGCCCGCCCGCGTTCCCGGGCCTCCGGGACACGCGAACTCCTTCGGCATCTCCCGGAGCAAGGCACGATTGTGGGGACTATCCCAGGGTTCGTCCAGGTGGAACCGCGTGTAGAGCGACTGGTAGCCCAGTTGCGGCAGGATCGCAACCCGCCAGCTCAAGAGCGGCTTGCCATCGCGGTCGGCCAGTGCCGGGGCGGGCAGATGTCCCTGCACTCGGTGATACTCGTGCAACGCCCGGCCAATCTGGTCCAGGTACTCATCGCACTGCTTACGACGGGACTCACGGACCGCGGGGCTGATGATCCCGAAGAACACGATCAGGGACACCACCGCCGTGCCGCCGCCCAGGCCGAGTGCCCGGACCACCCGCCACCAGAGCCCGGTCGCTCGGCCCGACGGCGATTCCTCAGGAATCACCAGGATGTCCTCGTCCACCAACGGGAGGTTTTCGCCGTCGATCCCCGAATCGCTCGGATGATCGGGAATCACCAGGATGTCCTCGTCCAGCGATGTGAGCGTGCCCATGTTCGGTCTCCCGCGCCAGGTTGAACCTTTGACAAACGTCATACTATCTCTGACAATAGTAAAACGAAGGACCGGTGTCAAGCCTTCGGAGGGGGATAAAGGGGTCGGTCTGGGTATAAAGGGGTCAGGAACCGATTCACCTATCTGGTTCCGGACACCTTTGTCCCCTCCCCAGCGAGCCGGCTCGGGATATCCGCGTCGTCGAGATCATTCATTCGCCGCGGCTGGAGTAGAGGCTCTCGCGGCTGTCATCCATGGAGACAAGTCGAGCCGGGTGCGCATCCACCCGGGCCTCAAGACGCCGAGCCCACGCTTCCGGCGACTCTCCGGCAAATGAACTGGAGGAGCTCGGTACGTGGACCAGTTATCCCGGAGTGCGGCGACGAGCTTTCGTCGCTCATCGGCGACGGGAGCGGGTAACCCGATCAAGTCCAAGCTCTCGGGAGAGACGGACGGACTTTCGGTTCGGGCTCGATACCCATCGCGGTCATCTGATCGCACGGCTCTTCAGTCGGTCCAGGAGATGATGTCCGGCCGATCGGACCACCGGCTCCTCGTCAATCCCGAGATCGCTCCCTCGGGCCGCCTAGGAGCCTGTCCGAGTATTCGCCGTTCGGCGACGTAAGTCCTTGGTAACAAAGGAACTACTTTAATCAGGCGTGAAATCCACAAATCCTTTTGAATCAAGGGGTTATGGGTTTTGGAGCCGAATACTCGGACAGGCTCCTAGAGCGGTTAACGAATGGATGGCGTACACGTTGCCGGCCCCGTCCCGATACCAGCCCGACGCGCCAGCGAGGGTCCGGGGCCATCTCCCTCACTGGCGCTCCAGGCTGGTATGGTGCGCGGAAAGCGCGAGCGTGAGGCGCTCTAGTTCGCGGCGCCGGCGATCGGAGCCGAATAGGGGGGCCAGAAGCCGAGCGCCGCCTTCGGATCGCTGTAAGGATCGGCCACGTAGGGATAGAGGCATTCCCTCCCCAGGACGTAGGAACCCCAATTCCGGACGGAGAACCCCCGTAGAGTCTGGCGATGGGGAAGACAGCCGCTCCCATAGCCGTAATCCAGGCCGAAACCGGGGTAACCCGGCCCGAAACCGCCATAACCCGGCCCGTAGCCGCCATGGACCGCGCCGCAATAAGCGGCGCCGGCGCCCCCGCCCTGGGCCATGGCCGACCCACCGGAGAGGCCCCAGATCCCCAATGCCAAGGCCATCGCCGTCAAGGGGAATCCGCCGTGCGCCGGTCCAGAGATAACATCGTTGGATTCCTTGCATTGATAAACTTTATCATTGTCTGGTGTTGGGCGTTGCACCGTGAGGGTCGTCGGGTGCGGCTTGTTGGGCCGTAGACCGCCCCCATCTTCCCCTTGATTATACAACAGATTTGATGCCGTCCTTCGTTCCGCAGTTCATCACCCCGGCCAGGCAGAGAATCCGGTAGGTCAGGCTTCAGCCTGACACGGGACCCGATCAGGAAGGCCGGACCTCCATCCTGTCAGGCTGAAGCCCGATCGACTTTCCTGCCGGCGTCATCGAGGACGATCCTTGCCACGGAACAGTCGCCCATCTTCAGGTTCTGGCTCAACGCCTGAAGTTCATCGAGAGTCTGTTCTGGGGCTCGCGGAACAGACTCACCGTCGATCTTCGGGATGAGCCTTCAGAAAATCCGCCCCATCGGCACCCTGCGGAACGGCTCGGTCCGGGGCCGGCCCTCGGGGAACTGGTCGCGGACGCCGCCGCGGAGGGCGTCGATCAGGTCCTCGTGGGGGTGTTGCGGATCGGCCGGTTCGTCCAGCCAGTCGCCCCGCGACGTCTGCTTCCTGACGTGGTTCCGGAACGCCGCCTGCAACTTCGCGCATCTCGAATGGATCCGCAGCAGCCCCTGGTCGAGCAGGACCTCGAGCTGGTCCAGGCCGTCGGCGACGCGGTGCCTGGGCCATTGGGCCAGCACCGATCGCCGGAGGGCCCGTTCGAACGCGCCATACGCCGCCGGCCCGATGCCGGTGCGGGCGGCGCTGGCCGGGTCGAGCCGCACCGCGTCCAGGCGGCCCGCGCACGGCAACTCCTGCGACCGGGCCAGGATCGCCTCGGCCGCCGCCTCCGAATACAGGCCCTCGCCGTGCCACTCGCCGAAGACGGTCACCCTCTGCGAGAGCGGGTCGAGCCCGTGGACCTGGAACGAGACCGCGGCGGTGTGCCGCGAGACGCCGCAGTCGATCGCCAGGTGCACCGGGAAGGCGGGGTGGTAGGCCGCCTCCTCGCTGACATGCCTGGCCACGTCGAACCGGCTGAACCAGGCGCCGTGGGAGACCTCGAGGAGTTCGCCCATCAGCTCCTGCTGGCCCAGGCGCGTCCCCTCGAAATTCGTGGCGATCCGCCGGTAGAACGCCGAGGCCAGATGGGCCCGATTGTCGTAGGTCGTCCCCCACGAGGTCGCCGTTGATCGGCGACAATTAGAATTCCCTGCCCGTTGTATCGCTCCGCCGGAACAGCAGCCAATCGCGGGGACCTTTGCGGTGGAACCGGACGAGGGAATAGGTCCCATGCAGCCGGCGGCCGTGCAGGACGAACCCGATGGCGTCGTCGGTCCATTCGATTGGCTCATAGGTCCCCTCATCCCAGATCGCGACGGTCCCGGCTCCGTACTGTCCCTCGGGGATTGTCCCCTCGAACGAGCCCCATTCGAGCGGATGGTCAGGCACCTGCACGGCCAGCCGGCGAACGCCGACGGCTTGGGGGATGCCCTTGGGGATGGCCCAGCTCTTGAGCACGCCGTCCTTCTCGAGCCGGAAGTCGTAGTGCAGCGTCCGGGCGTGATGCTCCTGGACGACGAATCTCGGCCGCATGTGGATCCTCACCCCGGCGCCTGGAGCCGAAAGTAACCGGGAAACCTCTCGACCATCGTAATCCGCCGGTCGGGTGCTCGGCGAGTGCCCGCCACGGCGAGCCCGGGCGACCGCTGGCTTCGCGTCGGGACCGACGCCGGTCCGGCCTCCCGGCTGTCGGACGATCCCGGCCCGGCCGACCCCCGCCCGGGCCCGCCGCGGCCCATCGCCGGTCCGGCCTCCCCGACCGGCGATGGGCGCGGAGATACGTCCTGCGTGGGCACATTCGGAACCGTGGTCTGTGAAGTCCGGACCGGCTTACCCGCTGCCTATGACCTGCGATCGACGACGCTGTGCCCTGCACTCTGCAGGACGTCGACGGCGGCATCCAGGCGGTCTTCCTTCACGAGCAGGTAGTCGGTATCGAACGTGGACACCACGAAGACGGGTATTCCCGCGTCAGCGAGCGGGGCGAGCAGCGAGGCGAGGACGCCGGCGAGCGTGAAGTCGAGGGGACCGGCGACGCGGAGGCAGCGCCAACCGGGCTCGCAACGGACGCCGTCTGGCACGTGCTCCCCTCGGCAGACGATCGAGAGCTCGTCGAGTGTGCGAGTAATCGAGACGAACGAGCCGGCGGCGGCCCAGGCGGGCAGGGGGGCATCGGCGGACAGGCGGCAGACCGCGAAGAGGCCATCGAGCGAGCCCAGCGTCATTGCCGCCATAGGAGTAGCCCTGCCGCACCCGCCGTCGCCATGAGCACGACATTGTGTGGCAACGGAATTGCGTTAAGGTTAGGTTATGATCCCCGTCCAGCGATCCGCTTCGCGGTGATCCCGGGGGCCACGATACATGTTTGCATGATCTGACGGCCGTTCACCGGGACGTCGATCCAGCGGAGCTACCGTATCGCCTATTTTTCCCCGGTCCGTTGGGAAAAGGAACGACCCATGATTCGACGCACTCGCCTGAATCTCGAACCACTCGAGGGGAGGTCTTTGCTCTCGGGTTTGTCCTATAGCCTGACGACCAACCAAGCGGTTTATCAGCCGGGGCAGTCGGTCGAGATGACCTTCCAGGAGACCAACATATCCAGCCAACCGGTTACGGTCGAGGATGGACCGAGCATCGATGGCTTCACCGTCGCCGAGGGCGGTACGGTGGTCTGGCGGTCCAATGCGGGCATCAATCCGATGTTCATCATGCTGGAGACCTTGCAGCCGGGGCAGTCCTTGACCCGGACGGCGACCTGGGATGGGATTCCGATGGGTGGCTCCGCCCCCGTCTCGGGCACCTTCGTGATCTCCGATCAGTTGGACCCGCACGCCGCGACGGCGACGGTGACGATCTCGGGTTCCACGTCGCCGTCGACGCCTCCCTCGGGCCAGTCGGGCCAGTCGCCCCCGTCGTCGACTCCTCCCGGGGTGAACCCTCCAGTCACTGATCCTCCCCCGGGCTCCACGCCGCCAGTCGCGGGTTCGTCGCCCGTCGCATTGTCCGTGAAGACCAATCATCCGACCTACAGGAGCGGCGATCGGGTCCGGATGACGGTGACCCTGCACAACGTCGGACGCAGTCCGGTCGACCTTGCGCCGAACTCGAATGCCGACGGATTTACCGTGCTCCAGGGGTCCACCGAGATCTGGCGTTCGGCGCGGCCCGTCTCCCGGAGGCTCGAGCCCGGTCATTCCATGAAGCTCACAGCCGTCTGGAACGGCACGTCCGGCCAGGCGGACGCGACAATCGCCCCGGGGGTCTACACGATCGAGGCCGTCGAGGGGGACGAGTCCGGCTCGACGACGGTTCGAATCAACTACTGACCGCTGCGCAAAGAGGTTTACTGACCGCTGCGCAAAGAAGGTCAAGTTCTTACAGTAAGATCAAGGGATGGAAATCTTCCTACCCATCCCGCCCGAGTGTCGTGAATGGCGGAGATTCCGTGCCTTGCACCTGAACCGCCGCGGTTGGTATCAGCGCGACATCGCCGAGGCCCTCGATGTCTCCGAGGAGGCCGTCTGCCGCTGGCTAGCCCGTGCCCGCGACGGCGGAGCCGAGGCGCTCCGGGCGCGGTCCGCGCCGGGTCGATCGCCGAGGCTCTCTCCGGACCAGAGGCGATCGATCCCCGAACTCCTCTGGCACGGCCCGGAGGCCTATGGCTTCCGCAGCCAAGTCTGGACCTGCACCCGCATCGCCAAGGTCATCGAGTGGGAGTTCGGCGTCCGCTACCACAAGGACCATGTCGGCCGGATGCTCAAGGACCTGCGATGGACGCCGCAACAGCCGATCAAGCGGGCCATCCAGCGGGACGACGAGGCGATCCAACGCTGGCGCGACGAGACCTGGCCGGAACTGCTCCGGCGCGCCGGTCGGGAGCGCCGGACCCTGGTTTTCGAGGACGAATCGGGCTTCTACCTCCTGCCGGGGGTGGTCAAGACCTACGCCCCCGAGGGGCTGACCCCGGTCCTCCGCGAGAAGCAGACGCGCGACCACCTCTCGGTCATGGGGGGCATGACGCCGGAGGGCCGGGTCTACACCCTCGTCCGGCCGGAGTCGCTCAACGGGCTGCATTCCATCGAGTTCCTCCTGCACCTGCTCCGCGTGGCGGGACAGCGGCTGCTGGTGATCTGGGACGGCTCGCCGATCCATCGGCGTGTGGAGGTCAAGGAGTTCGTGGCGAGCACGCGGGGCCGGGTGTGGCGGGAGGCCCTGCCGGGCTATGCCCCCGACCTGAACCCCTGGGATGAGGGCGGGTGGCATCACTTGAAGGACGTGGAGATGCGCAACCTCGTGTGCCGGGACCTGGACGAATTGCACCAGGAACTCGACCTCGCCGTCGGGCGCCTGCGCCAGAAGCCCCATCTGGTCCGCTCCTTCTTTGCACAAGCCGGGTTGAAGCTCCGGGAAACTTGATCTTCTTTGCGCAGTGGTCAGTAAACCTCTTTGCGCAGCGGTCAGTAAGCCGGCGGCCGGCTCATGAGGCCGGCGGCCGGCTCGTGCGTCGGGTCGCGGCGAATTACAAGATCACGGGAGAGTTCTGCTGGCCGCCGGCGCCGCCGGTCATGGCGGTTGTGCTGGTGCCGGTCAGGCCGGTGGTTCCCGTGGTCCCGGTGCCGATCAGGCCGGTGGTTCCCGTGGTCCCGGTGCCGGTCAGGCCGGTGGTCCCAATGCTTCCCGAGGTCCCGGTGACCCCAGTGTTCCCCGTGCCGGTCCCGGGGTTGGATTGGCCGATGCCGACTCCCGTCCCCGTGCCGGTCCCGGGGTTGGACTGACCGATGCTCTGTCCGGTGCTGGTGCCAGTCACGGTGTTCATCGGGGCGATCCCGAGGTTCTGGTTGAGGGTCGATACGAAGTTGTTGAACCCGGTGCCGAAGTTCGTGTTGAAGGCGGTGGGTGCCATGCCGAAGCCGATGAAACCGGGAGTCGTGCCTGTGGCGAACCCGTTGTTGAAGCCGTTGAAGAAGGTGCTGCTGGTGAACGGCGAGCCGAAGATGCTGGTGAATCCGCTGGTCGGCAGGACCAGGTTCGACTGCGCGGGTACCCCGAAGAACTGGCCGAGCGGGGTGACCAAGTTCTGGAAGGCGTTGCCGAACGCGCTCGAGACCGCGGTGTTGAAGTCGGTGGTCCCGAATTGCAGGTTCTGCAGCGCCGAGGCGAGGCTGGTGGTGCCGTTGTTGACCGTACCGAAGAGCATGGGCTGGACCTGAGAGACGACGCTCGACGTCTGGGGGAGCAGCGCCAGGGCACTACCGAGCTCGAACGAGGCGGTGCCCAGGGCGTTGTTGGACTGGGTAGTGAAGGCGTTCAGCGCGGCCTGGGTCGGCGTCACGGTCGTGCCGTTGGGGAAGAGCATCGCGTTGGCGACGTTCGGGAAGGTCTGGGCCAGGGACCCGAGGGTGTTGCCGACCAGGTTGAGGATCTGCCCGCCGAGGTACTGCTTGAGCGGGATCTGCTGCCCGCTGCTGTTGACGGCCAGGCGGTTCACCGGGGTCGTGTTGAAGTAGTTGTTGATCGGCGAGACCGCCTGCTGGCTCGTCGTGTTGATCAGCCGCGTGAGCGCCAGCGAGGACGCCCGCGTCGTCCCGCTGAGCTGGCCCGACTGCGCGAGTGCGGTCAGGCGGCTGGCGAGGCTCTTGGGGCCGGAACCCAGGATCGCATTCTGGATCGCCGGGACGAGCCGGTTGCCCGAATCGGGCAGGAGCGCCGCCTGGACGGAGAGCCGCAGGGCCGTCGCATTGACGGCGCCCGCCACGCTGGCGTTGAAATCGGCCATCTGCTGGGCCGTGGGGGTCGTACCGTTGGCCTGGAGTTGAGCGACCTGGGCCTTGATCGCACTCTTGAGATCCTTGGCCGCCAGCCGGGCCTCCTTGGCGTAATCGGCTCGCAACCGGGCCTTCGTCAAGGGGCGCGATTCCAGGCGGACCACCTGGGGGCTGACCGGCGGCGCCGCGGGGGGCGGGGTGAGTCCCACCTCCTGGTATAAGGGCGAGGGGGTCAAGACGACAACCGAAGGAGTCGCGGCGGTAGCGGCCACCGAGCTGGTGCCGCCAGTGAGCACCAGCCGTTCCTCCAGCCTCGACTCGGTCACTGTCGGACGAAACGCGATCCGCTTCCGCTTGTTGGAGCTGCTCATGGCGCGAAGTTCCCTGGAATTGGGCCTTATCTTGGACCGTGCGCGGACGATGACCGCCGGGCGAAAGCCCGCCGCGCCCGCAGCAGGGTGTCTGTTGATGTCCGCTTCGGTCGAAGGGGCGGGACGTGGCGATCCCTCGCGCCCCGACCGTTTAATCCAGCCGAGAACTATGCACGGCCCGTGCCATCCGCGGACCAGGGACGAATGAAAGGAGAATTCCCGGAGAATAAGCTCACTCGAAGATGATGATCGGACTCGAGATCTCCCCTCCGGGGACGAGATGGCGGATTGGGCTCAAGTGCGGCGCGGGGGATGCCGATGGAGAGGATCAGCGGTATTCTCGCGCGGGGGCTCGGCGGCCCGGTCCCCGGTCCGGTTCCGGGATTGACAGCCGCGGCGGTTCGATTAGATTCGGCCGCGGATCACGTCGATTTCCCGGGCGCGGCCCGCCCCAGATTTCCCGTCTCGACCACGAGGGCCGCCATGGGGACGATCCATCAACCCGTCCTGCTCGACGAGGTGCTGGCCTGGCTAGCTCCCCGGGAGGGCTCGGTCCTGCTCGACGGGACGACCGGCGGCGGCGGCCATGCCGTGGCGCTGGCTCGCCGGGTGGGCTCGCCGGGGCGGGTGATCGGGCTGGACCGGGATCCGGCGATGCTGGACCTGGCCCGGAAGGCGGCCGGCGACCTGCCGGTGACGCTCGTCCACGCGGCCTATGCCGAGATGGCCCGTGTGCTGGAGGAATTGGGGATCGATTGCGTGCAAGGGGTGCTCTTGGACCTGGGATTCTCGTCGGACCAGCTCGCCTGGGAAGCCCGCGGTTTCAGCTTCGCGGCCGACGGACCGCTCGATATGCGCTTCGACCCCGATGCGGGCGGCTCCTCCGCCGCCGATCTGGTCAACCGCCTCTCGGCCGAGGACCTGGCCAACCTCATCTTCGAATTCGGGGAGGAGCGCTTCAGCCGGCGGATCGCGCCGGATCGTCGAGGAGCGGCAGAAGGGACCGATCCGCACCACCGGTCAGCTCGCCGACCTGGTGCGACGGAGCCTGCCGGCCCGAGCCCGGCACGGGCCGATCGATCCGTCAACGCGGGTGTTTCAGGCGTTGCGAATCGCGGTCAACGACGAGCTGGTCCAGCTCGACACCGCGCTGCGGGTCATCCCCGAGGTGCTTGCCCCGGGCGGGCGGGCCGCGGTCATCAGCTTCCACTCGCTGGAGGATCGCCGGGTCAAGTGGGCGTTCAAATCGGATCCGCGACTGTCGGTGCTGACCAAGAAACCCGTGACCGCGACGGCCCGTGAAGTGGCCGTCAACCCCCGAGCGCGTAGCGCCAAACTAAGGGTGGCCGAGCGATGTCCCAACTGATCTCGAACCCGCAATCCGAGTCCGAACCGCAGCCGACGGGCCCCTCGGATCACATCGCGCACGACCCGGGCGGATGGCATCACCCCGGCATCGTGGTCCGGTATGATGCGGCCACCGACCTGTCGGATCAGCCCGACGATCCGATCGAGCCGGACGAGCCCGATGCCGGTGACCTCGAGGATCCCCAGGCGGACTCTCGGCCGGACTCCGGGTCCGGCGCGGTCGGCCGAATCCGGGCGATCCTCGCTGTCCTGGTCCACGGCCTCCTCGCCCTGTCCTGGGCGTGCCTCCGCGCCGTCTATCGCTATCCGCGGTGGGCGCTGGCCATCGTGCTCTCGGTCGTGATCCTGGGCGCCACGGCGCTCACGCGGCCGGGCAAGCCGACGCCGAGGGCCGTGATCTCCCAGGAAAATCCAGCCACCTCCTCGTCCGGGTCCGGCGGGCGGGAAGATTCCAAAAAGGACGGGAAGGATCCGAAAGAAGGATCATCGGCTATCGCGGACGCCGGCCAGGTCCTGGCCACCAACAAGGCGGAGGAGAAGGACAAAGAACCGAAGAAAAGTGGGGGAGCGTCGGACGCGCCTCGCGGCCGCGAAGCGGACGGCGTGCCATCGCCGCCGGCGCCGAAGTTCGTCGATGCCAGCCCGGCGAATTCAGCGGTCGCTGGGGGAGTGCCGCCCAAGACCGACTCGCGGCCGGCGGATCAGGAGTCCGGCCCTGCTCCTCCGCCCCACGCCGATGCGACGGACGCCACCCTCATCGCCGGCACGCCGGCCGCTCAGCGCCCGCGCCCGCACCGCCCACGCCTTCTTCTCCGGGGCCCCAGCCATCACCTGCGGCACCGATCTTGGACGCGCCACGGCCGAATCAAGGACTCGCGACCCCGCCGGGCACCGAGACCAACCTGCCGCCGGTTTCCGCGCCGTCGGCGACGACTGCCAGCGCCGGTCAACCGGCGGAACCGGGCCCTCCGGCACCCGTCGAGGAAGTGAAGCTGGCCGGCGGCGCCGATGCGGGGAAGACCGATGCGGGGAAGACCGATGCGGGGAAGACCGATGCGGGGAACGGGCCTCTGCCTCCCATGCCGTTGCGGGATTCCGGTGAGGGATCCACCGGATCGGGCCAGCAGCCGACCGCTCCTCCCGGCTCCGGCCTCCCGCAGCCATCCTCGCCCACGTCCGGATCGCCCGCGACGGCGCCGCCCGCACCCGCGCCGGCGGCGCCGTCCGTACCCGCGACTATGACCCCCCAGCCATCGGTTCTCGCGGAACCGACGCCTCTACCGCCGGTCACGGCTCCCTCTGAACCAGGCGAGACGAAAGGGTCCTCACCGAAGTCCGATCCGTCCTCGTCCCCCCCGGCGGTCGATGGCGAGACCAAGGCGCCCGGAGAAAAGCCCCAACCCGGCCCGACAATCAATCCGGAGGTCGTGAAGCCTGACCTGCCGGCGCCTCCGCTCGAGTCGTCCGAGCCCTCCGCCAAGCCTGCGAATCCAGCCACCGAGCAGGAAGCCCATCGGCCCGCGGAGACGCGGAACGAGAAGCCCTCCGGCGTCAACCTCTCCAAGCCCAAGGTCCTCAGAGAGGAAGATCTCAAGCCGAAGCACGAGGGACTGTCACACGAGGCACCGGTGAATACGGTCCAACCTGAGCCAACGAACCAATCGGAGACGCTTGGCAAAAAGGCAGAAGATAGCCCGACGCTGAAGGAAACCCCGCCGGTCGTGCCCAAGCCCGGGGAGAGCGCGCCGGTCGTGTCCAAGCCCGGGCCTGCGGAGCCGCCCGCGCGGACTCCGGCGTCGGAGCCCGATGCGTCGCGGATGCCGGAGCGGTCGATCCGGGACAAGGCCGTCGGTGGCGGGCCCGGGGCTTCTGCACCCGAATCAACCGGTTCAGCTTCACGGACGATGCGGGATCAGGCCGAGGCCGGATGGGTCCGCATCCCGAACAAAGGACGGATTCCCTGGGAGGTGGGGGGTGACCCCGACGCGTCCGGCCGGGCCTCCCGCCGCGGGTCGGAGCCGGCACTCGATCGTCGGATCGGCTCCGAGTTGGGATCACCCGTCTTCCCCGGGGAGGACACCGATGCTCGGGGCATCGGAGGCTCGGCCTCGCCGCGGACCGGCCTCGGGCTGGCGGTCCCCGACATCGAACCGACCGAGGGTCCGAGGGCCGGCGCGGGATCGTCGCGCGTCGAGCCGTCGCTGCACATCGTCAACCGTGGCGAGAACTTCTGGACGATCTCCCGGTTGTACTACGGCGATGGTCGCTATTATCGCGCCCTTTGGAAGGCCAATTCCAAGAAATACCCGAATATCGAAGAAATCCACATCAACGATGTGATCTTGATACCGGCCGTCGAGGACCTGGACCCGGCTTATATTGGGTCGCCGCGTCGCCGACGGTCCGCTGGCCGGGAAGTGGGTTCGACCGGCGATCAAGTCGCTGGATCGGCCGAGACGGCGTTGAACAGGCACGGATCGGCCGAGGTCGGTCCCGACGACGCGGACCGCGCGGACATCCGATGCGTCCGACGGCATCCCGGTCCGCCGCAACGGCCGCGTGGAAGCAGAGCTCGAGCTGCCGGACGCGGAGGCCGAAAACGAACCGGCTCGCGGCCGTCGCGGATCATCGAACAACCGGCCCGGCGAGGAGGAGGATGACGGGCCGGCGACCCGCCTGACCGCCCGGCCGCGAAACCCGGCCCCGGTCAACCGGCCGGTCTACAAGGTCCGGCGCGTATGACACCCTGCGCTCGATCGCCCGCGACATCCTGGGCGATTCCCGTCGCGCCGACGAGATCTACGACATCAACCGCGACATCATCGCCGACCCGGCCCGCCTGAGCCCCGGGCAGCTCCTGGAACTCCCCGAGGACGCCGACACCCGCCGCATCACGGCCCGCGATCGATATCGAGATCGCGATTGATCTCACGATGACGGATGCACTCGGTCAAGCGGTCGAGTGACCCCAAGTTAACATATATATGTTCTTATATATTTTCGTGGTATCTGGCGGGGCCGCTGTTCAGTTCGGGCGTTACCCTCCCCCTCTCTTCGACCGAATAAGATTCAAAATATACAAAATAACATTAGAAAATTCTAGACGCGATTTGGGGTCCTCTGGATGCTCGATACCTCTGCCACCTCCTTGCGTCCGGCCGCCGCGCCGTTTAGTCTCGGGGTCTCCTTGATCCACCACCCTGTACCGATCTCGGGGTTCTTTCATGCGCCGGCGCACCACGAATTTGGCGGGGATGATCCTCCTCTTCGGCTTGGGCGGCTGGGCGTTCGCCGCCGAGGAACCTGGGCCTCCCTTGCCAGGGACGAAGCCCTTGACTATGGGCGGCGATATCGCCAGCGAACTGGTCGCGGGTGTCGACCGGTTCCTCCTGCGGCAGATCGATGAATCGACGGCGAAGCGACCGGGCTACTGGAAGCGTGATTTCTCCTCCGCCGAGGCGTATGAACTTTCCGTCGAGCCCAACCGGAAGCGGCTGGCGCACATCTTGGGGACGCGGGATGCACGTGTTTCGGCCCCGGGGATCGGGCGGCTCGTAGGTCTAACCGGCGGAGCGGAAGAAGGATTTGATAAGAATAGTAAAAGAAAGATACAAACTGTAAGATGGCCGGCCTTCGGCGACGTGACTGGCGAAGGATTGGAGCTGGGCAGCGGAGACCGCTGCATCATCGTGGTCCCCGATGCCGACCAGACGCCCGAGCAACTCGTCGGGTTGGTCCCGGGCGTACCGCCAGCGTCGCAGGTGGGCCGCCGGCTGGTCGATGCAAATTTACATGTATTCGTACCTGCGTTGATCGATCGGACGGTGTTGCCCCGCAACGGTCGGGCGAAGCTCACCAACCGCGAGTTCGTCTACCGATCGGCCTTCGAACTGGGCCGGCACCTGATCGGCTACGAGGTCCAGAAGGTGCTGGCGCTGGTCGATGCATTGGAACGGGAGCATCGGGAACGCGGGCGGGAGCTGCGCGTAGGGATCTTCGGCTATGGGGAGGGAGGGGCGATCGCGCTCTTTGCCGCGGCGCTCGACCCGCGGATCAAGGTTGCCTGCATCAGCGGTTACTTCGGCGACCGCAACGACGTGTGGCGCCAGCCGGTCGATCGAAACGTCTTCGGACTGCTGGAGCAGTTCGGCGACGCCGAGGTCGCCTCGCTCGTCATTCCGCGGGCCTTGATCGTCGAGGCGGCCAAGGGGCCCGAATTCGTCATCCCGCCGGGGACCGGTGGTGCCCCGGGCCGATTGACGACCCCGGGGCTCGGGACCGTGACGGCCGAGGTCGAGCGGCGCGGGCCCTTCTCGTCCGGCTCGATCCGACTCTCCGCATCGAATTGGTCGTAAGCGAACCGAATGGTGCTGGTCCGTTCGGAACTGATGAGGCCCTGATCCGGCTCCTCCGTGAGCTCGATCCGGCCGCCCGACTCGATCCGGCCGGGCCGGCCGCCGCCCCCGGTCTGGGCGAGGCGAAGGCCGTAGCGCGACTCGTCGAGGCAAGCCGCGACCGGCAGGCGCGGCAGCTCCACGAGCTCGACCGGCATAACCAGCAACTCCTCGTCGAGAGCCCGTATACTCGCGAGGCGTTCATGAAGAAGCTCGACACCCGATCGGCCGAGGCCTATGCGCGGTCGGTCGAGCCGTACCGGGAGTCCTTCGCCGAGGAGGTCATCGGCCGTTTCGATCTGAGACCCCTCCCCCCGACGTCCGGTCGCGACGGATCTACGACGAGCCGGGATTCACCGGTTACGAGGTCTTGATGGACGTCTTCCCGGACGTCATTGCCTACGGCATCCTGCTCCTGCCCAGGGGGATCAAGGAAAGGGAGCGGCGACCGGTCGTCGTCTGCCAACACGGCCTCGAGGGCCGGCCGCGCGACGTCGCCGACCCGAAGGTGGACAACCCGGCTTACCACCGATACGCCGTTCGCCTGGCCGAGCGTGGATTCATCACGTTTGCACCCCAGAATCTCTATATCTTCCAGGACCGGTTCCGCACCCTCCAGCGCAAGGCTAATCCGATCAAGAAGACCCTGTTCTCGGTGATCGTCCCTCAGCATCAGCAGGTCACCGACTGGCTCAAGGCCCTGCCGTTCGTGGACCCGGACCGGATCGCCTTCTACGGTTTGAGCTACGGGGGCAAGTCGGCGATGCGGATCCCGCCGCTGGTGAAGAATTACTGCCTGTCGATCTGCTCGGCCGACTTCAACGAGTGGGTCTGGAAGAACGCGTCAACTCGCAGTCCGTACAGCTACGTCTGGAGTGGCGAGTATGAGATCTTCGAATTTGACCTGGGGAGCACCTTCAATTACGCCGAGATGGCGGCCCTGGTCGCGCCCCGGCCGTTCATGGTCGAGCGGGGCCACTTCGACGGCGTCGCGCCCGACGAGACCGTGGCCTACGAGTTCGCGAAGGTCTATCACCTCTACGACGCGAAGCTGGGCATCGGCGACCGTTGCCGGATCGAGTTCTTCGTGGGCCCGCACACCATCAACGGGCGGGGGACGTTCGACTTCCTGCACCGACACCTGAGATGGCCGAAACCGGGCGAGAGTGGGGCCGGCCGCTGAGCCGGGGCGAGGGTCCTCGGCTCGTCCGGGCGGGCGAGGGGCCATTCAAAGGCTGGCGGCGAGGGCCGAGGTCTGCTGGCGGTGGATCTCGGCGTATCGGCCGCCGCGAGCGAGGAGCTCGGCGTGTGGACCCTGCTCGACGATCGTCCCGGATTCGAGCACGATGATCCGGTCGGCGCGGCGGACCGAGGCGACTTTGTGCGAAACGATCACAAATGTGCGGCCGGGTAGGGCATGTTCGAGGGCCGGTTGGATGCGGGATTCGGTCTCGGAATCCAGGGCGCTGGTGCAGTCGTCCAGGAGCAGGACGACCGGTTGCGCGACGATTGCGCGGGCCAGGGCCAGTCGCTGCCGCTGGCCGCCGGAGAGCGAGTAGCCGCGCTCCCCGACGGGCGCGTCGAGCCCGGCCGGGAGCGAGGCGACCGTGGTGGCGAGGTCCGCGATCCGGAGTGCCTCCCACATCTGGTCCTCGGTCGCCTCGGGGTTGGCGTAGAGCAGATTCGTACGGATCGAACCCTCAAACAACAGCGCCTGCTGCGGGACCAGCGCCACGGACCGGCGGAGTTCGGCCAGCCGCAAGCCGCGCACGTCGCGGCCGTCGAAGCAGACCGTGCCCCAGGTTCGCCCGG
The DNA here is from genome assembly GCA_963815795.1 of uncultured Planctomycetota bacterium. Classification (GTDB taxonomy): domain Bacteria; phylum Planctomycetota; class Planctomycetia; order Isosphaerales; family Isosphaeraceae; genus JAKAUH01. The sequence continues at coordinate 465,805 of CAWFIC010000001.1, forward strand.
ACGGGTCGAGGCCCTCGGGGATGTCGTAAAGCCGGGGCACCAGGGCCAGGAGGGTCGACTTGCCGGCCCCGCTGGGCCCGACGATGCCGAGCCGCATCCCCGGCTCGATCCGCAGGTCGATGCCCCGCAGGACCCTGGGACCATCGCCGGCGTACGCGAACGAGACGCCGCGGAACTCGATCGCACCGCGCGGCCGGACGATCGCCGCGGCCCCGGGGCGGTCGCGCACCGGCTCCGGCTCGTCGAAGATCTCGTAGAGCCGCTCGACCGAGACCTGGGTGGCCACCGCCGTCGCCTGGAACTGCGTCAGCCGGACGATCGGCTGGTAGAGCTGGCCCACCAGGGCGTAGATCGCCAGCAACTCACCGACGGTCAGCAGGCCGCGGCCGACCAGGACGATCCCATACGCGATGACGAAGACCGTGCCCAGGCCGCTGATCAGCGTCGCCAGGCCGCCCAGGGCCGCCGCGGTGCGTGTGTTGTCCCAGCTCAGGGCGCGGTGGTGGTCGATCCGCCGGTCCAGCTCCGTGAGTTCGTCGTCCTCCTTGGCGAAACTCCGCACCACCCGCACGGCCGAGATCCGCTCGCTCAAGAGCGCGTAAAGCGCGGCGACTCGCGCGGATCTCGTCGGAGAGCCGGCGCAACCTGCGGTAGAAGACCGCCTGGTTGAGGGCATAAAGTGGGACAGCCACCAGGGCGACCAGGGCCAATCGCCACTGCAGCCAGGCCAGCAGGATCGCGATCGCCATCGACGTGATCAGGTCGTTGAGGAGCTGAAGGATGCCGCTGCGAATGAACATCAGGATGCTGCCGACGTCGCTGGTGACCCGCGCCATGAGCCGGCCGGTCTGCTGGGCATCGAAGTAGGCCATAGGGAGCCGCATCAGCTTGCGGTGCAGCGCCCGCGCAACGCCACGACGACTTCCTGGCTGATGCGACCCATCATCGCCGCGACCCGCCACGCCAGCAGGGTCCGCGCCCATGCAGCCCAATCGTGCCAACCAGGGCCAGGACGATGGCCCGTGCCGCGGTTGATCGAGCCGGCTCCATCGCGGCGACGGCCGCGGACACGGCTGCCGATGCCCGGCAATAGGCCACCAGCCGATCCACGACCCACCCCTGGAGCAAGGGGATGGGCAGCAGCAGGACGGACTGGAGCAGCAGGCCGAGTAAGCCCAGGGCGATCGCCCCGCGATACGGGCGCAGGAACTCGGCCTCGAATCGGCGGAGCAACGAGGGGGTCGTTTGCGGTTCCGGGTCCAAGCTCATCCTGACACGATGAAGGACATGAGGCATCGGCGAGATGACGACCGGGCCGGGGGGCCAGCGCCCCGGCCACTCGTCGGGAGGTCCGGAAGGCGGGGCCGCCTCCGGACACCGATCCAGGCTCCGCCCACCATGACAGCAGCCGCGGTGGCCGCGCGTCAACTCTGACGGCCGATCCACACCTGCGGCCCTTCTCCCGCAAGACTCCGACGAGGTTCCCAGGTGGCGGGGGCATGCGGCGATGCCGGCCGCCCTCACAGGGGGCTCGGGGCGCTTCGAGAAGCCGTTTTTCGCAAGTCGTTGTTATTCCTCGGGTTGTAAATGTAAGCACGGGGATCGGACCGAATCTCATCGGATACGCAAACCCGCTCCACAAAGCGATTTAGATTCTCCATATCGCACCGGCGTCCTATATCCCTTCTTGACCCGGAGAAATCTTTGCAAGAAAATTTTTTTGGGAAATTTTTTAGTCCTTTCACCACAGTGGTTTGCGTCTGAAAACTCTGCCGATTTCGAGATAGGTGCGTTTAAGGAATTGCAAAGTCGCAGCATCCTGTTAATAGAGGACCAGAGAAAGTTGGAGCGGTGCGAAGGGGGGGTGGACGATGAAACCGGCGATCGCCAGCATAGCTGCGACGGTGTCCGCCAGTGGGGAATGCGATGGGCATCGGGAGGATGTCGAGGTCGCTGATCGGCGGGGAGGTTCGGGGGCCGAGGGAGGCAAGCCATCGCGTTATGCTCGGCTCGCTCCGAGGGTCGAACGGGCCCTGACGCTGGAGGTCGCAGCCAGGGAGTACATCTGGTTGTACGATCACCGCCGCGGGGTCAACTGCAAGCAGATCGCGGCTCGAGAAAAAGTGAGCGTCGACCGGGTGCGGTTCGGCGTGAAGCGGGCGGCGGCGCTAGACAACAAGCATTCCAGGGACGACCTGACCGAGCACCTCAGGCCGGGCCGCCTGGGCGACATCGGCTTCCGGTTGCTCCCCCTCTTCCCGATCGGTTCGTTCACCCCCCAGTCGACCTGCCCCCACCGCGAGCCCATCGGACGAGGCTCAAGCCTCTGCTGCATGGTCTGCCACGCTTCCGGGATGGACGATCACCCGGGATTGCGGCGCGACCCAGACATCGACCCGTCTCCGGAACCCGAACCGGCGCCGGCACCCGGCGCCTCCGAGTTGAAGGCGTCCTGTGGTCCGCAAGAGACCCGCAGGCAGCGCCGGCGCCGGCAGTTCGCCGAGGCCGCCGCGGTGGCCTAGGCGGGGCGGTGAGATGGGCTCGCCGAAGTTCTTCCTTTCTCCGATCGGCGCGATGCCGCGGGGTCTCGCCTCGCGGCATCGATATCCAGCCTTGCCCCGGCTCGCGGGTTCGGGGTGAGCATCTCGCCCCGATCATCGCGCCGACACCCGTTCGACCCGCGAGCCGGAAGGCTTGAGCCCGCCATTTTCATCGACCGCATTTCCGCGGTTCCCGAAGAAGACGATCCCCGGCGGCCGACTGCCCGCGATCCGTGACGGGCGGCCGACGCGATGGGTGTCCGCCGGCCACTCCAGACCTATCGAGGTGTTCGCCGATGGCGATCAACAGTATCCGGGACGTGATCCCCAGCCCTCGCACGCTCCTGACCGTCGCGCTGTCGAGCCTGATGGGCGGGGCGGTGGCGGTCGGTGTCTCCATCCGGCTCGGCGAGCCCGCCGGGCCGCCGGCTCCCCCGAGTGACCCTCAGTTCGTCCGCCTCGGTCGGGCTTATCTTCCCGGACTCGGGAAGGCTTATGCCGCGGCCTGGGAGGAAGGGGCTAAGGGCCTCGACACCGGCCAGCCCCTCTCCGCGGCCATCGCCGCCGTGGGCAAGACCTGGGACGCGAACCGGACGCAGCTCTTCGATCAGAAGGCGACCCCCGAGTTTGCCAAGATCATCCCCGAATCGCAGAAGGACGCCGACGTCACCCCTCAGCAGCGCGCGGCCATGGCGGCGGCCTGGCGTGGCTTCGCGTCCGGCCTCGGTCGTTGAGTCCTCAATCCTTGAGTCCTTGAGTCCTTGAGTCCTCAGACGGTCGATCCGGCTCGACGCCTTGGTCGTCGGTCCAGGGCGATCCCATCCCAACGGGCCGAGCCCGTCATGGACTCAAGGACCGAGGACTCAATGACGAATCAGAAGGGACCCCTATGAGCGACGAGACTTCGTATCAGCACCTGTGCGGTTGGCGGGGCGTCGATGAGCTGCAGCGGGCATTCGCCAGCCAGTTCCCCACGCTCGCCCAGTGCGCGCCCCACCTGATGGAGGGTGCGACCCCGACGGATCCGGTCCTGCTCTACAAGGCGTGGCGGGATGTCCTCGGGAAGGATCCGGCGTACCCGGCCCAGCAGATCGGTGACTGCGTCTCCTTCGGCCACGGGCACGGCAACGACCTGCTCCAGTGCATCGAGATTGGCCTGGGCGAGCCGGCGGTCTACCAGGAGACGGACACCGAGTTCATCTACGCGACATCGCGGGAGGTCGCCGGCATCCTGGGGCGCCAGGATGGGTCGTACGGCGCAGCCGCCGTCAAGGCGATGACCACGGTGGGGATGGTCAGCCGGGCGATGCTGGGCGGCGATGCGACCTATTCCGGGCAACGGGCCAAGGCGTGGGGCCTCTCCGGTGCGCCCGCATCGGTCAAGGACGAAGCCGGTGCGTTCAAGCTCGGATCGGTGGCCCAGGTCTCGACCTGGGACGAGCTGGTCGCGGCCCTGCGCAACGGCTACCCCGCCACGATCTGCACCGCCCGCGGCTTCAACCTGAGCCGCGACAGTCAGGGATTTTGCCGGATGCAGGGCCGGTGGGGGCACTGCATGTTCATCGCCGGAGTGCGGTTCGACCGTCCGGGTGCCTGCATCATCCAGAGCTGGGGGCCCGACATGCCCAGCGGACCGCAGGGCCTCGATCAGCCGAGCTTCTCGTTCTGGGCCGATCAGCAAGCCATCGAGTCCATCCTTGGCGAAGGCGATAGCTGGGCCTTGTCGAAGTCACCGGCTTTCCAGAAGCGAGAGCTGCCCCCGGCGTGGAAGTATGACGGTGCGGCGTGAACCGCATATGAAACAGGACAGACGGTAGCGATCTCGGGCATCACCCTGGAACGGTTACCAGGCCGCTTGCCCACGGAAGAAGGGAACAGGCACCCGGCTCTGGCGCGTTCGACCGCTGGAATCACAGGCCGAGCGAGCCGAGGGCCGGCACCTTCTTCCTCCGCCGTGTGCCATCCAAACATCAACCGATCTGACCGGTTCTCCAAGAGCCATTGGCCGAACCGTAACCTGGTTCGATTTTCCTTTCGCTGAACCGCGATCCTACAACCCACGGGGACGACCCCATGAACTTCGCCGCTCTCTTGCTCGCGCTGAAGACCTTCTTGGTGGCAAACTGGTTGAACGTCGCCATCAAGGCTGTGCCAGTCATCTTCCCCGCCACCCTTTTCTGCGCCGAGTGGCTTGGCGACACATCGTTCGGGAAAATCAGGCTGGTCGTGCTGATGCTGAGCAGCTACGTCCTGTGGCTCGACCTCTCGGGCAAGCTCCCGGTCTTTCCTGCCTCAACGCCCAAGTCTTGACGATACATCTCCCTCCTTTGTGTCGGCCAAGCGGCGGACCTCGTTTATGAACATCTTCGGCATCTGGGACAAACACTGGCGATCTTCGCTGCCGCTGCCGCTCGGAGGCATCATGACCGGAAACATGATCGCTTGGTTCGCCAATTTTGACTGGGGGGGGTTCTTCGCAGCCTCTGGGCTTGCCATCACGGCGATCGGGGGTGCGGCGATCGGGCTGTTCCGCCAATGGAAACTCACGGCGATCGAGATCCGCGAGCGAGAGCGGAGACTTCGTGAATTGCCGATCGACAAGCTTGACCCCGACGCGACTAACGCGGCGGAATTTCGATCCACGAATGTGAAAGGTGTTTCCGCATGAGAACAGCGAGATCAAGAACGAACGATTGGTCGTTGTGGCTCCATCTCACGTTCATACTCGGGATGCTGATTTGCCTGGGGTCCCTGACGAGTCGGAATCGTGACCTCATGGAAGCCCATCGAGAGAGCCAACGGACGATCGAAGCGATATTGAACCGAAACGCCATCGCGGACCGAGAACATGCTTTGATCGAGCGTGAAATCCAGGCGATGGAACGCCTCAGGGATACGCCCGGCACGAAAGTGGAGCCGAGGTGAGCGATCTCGAGTCCAGCAGACCGGAAACAGGCCGCACATTCCGATTGAAGTACCGGCCGCCTTTCGGCCAAGTCGGTCAGGGCGGCCAACCGCGGGGCACCACTGTTCACGGGTGTCGCGTTCCGGAAAGTGACTGGCCTGCTTGGCCAGAACGAGGTGACCGAACGTGGCACGATCCGTGGACCAGAGGGGCGACGCCGTCCGGGAGGGCAAGTTGCCGGACGTCCTCGGGGCCGAGCCCCTGGACCTCCGGACGATCGGCACCTCTGAGGACGATTTCGATCTCGACCTGACAGCCCTGTTGCGCCGCCTCCTGGTCGGGTGCAACCACAGGAAGAAGACCTGGGGTCAGCAGATCATCGAGGGCTGGATCGTCGATGCCCTCGAGGGCGATCCCAAGGCGATCATGGACATCATCGACCGGATCGAGAAGAGGCGCCTGGCCGCGGCATCGACCGCCGCGACCCTCCCGCCCATCGATGACGAGACGGCGAGCAAAGTCCTGGAGATCATCTGTGGCTCCGGAGAGGTTGCGACGAGTGCGTGAGGCGATCGAGCAGGTCCGGAACCACCGGCCCACGACCCGGCTGGAGCTCGAGCGCTGGGTCCTCGCCTTCACCGGCGTTCGTGTGCCGGGGCAGGCCGTCTGTCAGGGCCATTCCGCCCCGCTGGACATGTTCGCTCGGCAGTTTCTCGAGCGGCCCGCCCTGGCCCTCTGGCATGGACCGCGCGGCAGCGGTAAGAGTTTCCTCTCGGCGATCGATACCCACCTGGCCAGCCGGTTCAATCCTCGTCACGAGACCCGGATCCTCGGCGGTTCGCTGGCGCAGTCGGAGCAGATCCACCAGGCGCTGCGCGAGGCCGTGCTCAACGGTCGGGGCCCGACGGACGAGTCGGACGCCGGCAGCATCGCCCGGGTACTCAAGGATGAGGTGCAGTATCACAACGGCAGCACGGTCTCAATCCTGGCGGCGTCTGCGACATCGGTGCGCGGGCCGCACGTGCCCAGCCTCAAGCTGGACGAGGTGGACGAGATCGCCCCCGATATCCGCGAGTCCGCCATGGGCATGGCCATGGAGATGCGCGGCTACCGATCGTCGGTGCTGATGACCTCGACCTGGCATCGGGTGGCCGGCCCGATGGCCGAGTTGATCGAAAGAGGGAACGCGGGGGCCTTCCCGGTCCACACGTTCTGCGTCTTCGAGGTCCTGGAGCGCTGCCCCGAGGAGCGCAGCGGGCCGCAACTGGAGAATTGCCCGGGGTGTCCCCTGGTCACCTGGTGCCATTCGGACCGCGACGCTCATCCGTCCGGCTTGCCAAAGGCGAAGCGGTCGGCGGGGCACTACACGATCGACTCGCTGATCCAGAAGGTCAATGCGGTCAGCCTCCGCGTCTTCGAGTCGGATTACCTCTGCCTGCGGCCGAGGGCCGCGGGCATCTGGTTCTCGATGTTCGACGAGTCGAGCCACGTGACCACGGCGGCCGAGTTCGTCCCGCACTGGCCGGTACACCTGGCGATCGATTGCGGGGTCCACACGGGTGCGGTCTGGTTCCAGGCCGTGCCGCGGCCCGATGCCCGCGGCCACCGGGTGATCGTCTTCGCCGACTACTACGCCGAGGGGCTCTCGGCGGAGACCAACGCGAGGGCGATCGTCGAGCAATCGCGGCGGCTCTGCGGGGTCGGGATGGAACGCCTTCGCGTCTCGATGGACCCGGCCGGCGGCGCGCGGACGCCGATCGGCCCGACGGTCCGAGGTGAGTACGAGCGGGCCGGATGCCGCGGGCGGAACGGGCTGGAATCGTGGCCCTCGGCGCCCTCATCGCCCAAGGCCGACGGCCTGCAGCTCGTCGAGGCCCTGCTCCGGTCGGCCGACGGCTCGATCGGCCTGACGATCCATCCGCGGTGCCGGCGGCTGATCACGGCGCTGCGATGCTACACCCGGGCGCGTCGTGCCGATCAGTGGATGGACTATCCCGAGGATCCCCAGCACCCGCACGAGGACCTGGTCGACCCGCTCTGCGGCGGCTTGAAGCTCGAATTCCCCGCGGGCCGCGCCCCGGAGCCGCAACTCCGCAGGGTCCCGGTCGGACGGCTCATCTAGCCCTCGCCGTCGGATCGGGGAGTGCTCGCCGACACGAGGAGATGAGCCGATGCGACTTCGCTTTGCCTGGACCGATCTGCCGTTCTTCATCCTGGCGGTCGTGCTCCTGATCCCGCTGCTGTTCCACCTGGCCCAGATCGTGATCAACTTCGTCTCTTCAACCGATTCCTGAGGTCCCATGTCGCTGGATTGGCTCCGAAAGACGACGCCCCTCCCGCCCGGCGGTGTCGCCCACCGCGGCGGCCGCCCCGCGGCCGGCGCCGACGCGGCCGGCTCCCGGGGAGAGCGGAAATCCGACCCGGATCTCGACGGCAAGCTGGTCGTCCAGCGCCGCCATGTCGACTGGGTCGAGCATCAGATTCGCTGGCGATGGCTGCTCGATTCGTTCGAGGGCGGCGACCGTTATCGCAACGCGGTCTACGGCCCCGACCGCCGGGGGCTGCCCGCCCGCAACCTCTTCCGCCACAAGAAAGAGTATCCCGACCCCCAGACGTTCCCCAACGTCTACCAGGGGTTCGCGGGGTTCCTGGGCTCGGTCAATGCCCAGACCCAGGACGTCGGCTACGGGCCGTATCCGGGGATGATCGGCGCCGACCCGGCCGCCACAGCCCTTGACGACGACTACGAGTACCGCCGCAGCCGGACACCCGTGCCCGAATTCGTCGCGGAGGCCGTCGAGGTCCACCTGTCGAAGGTCTACGACCAGGAGGTGCGCCGGGAGGGCCCGGACGACCTCGTGGCGTGGTGGACGGACGTGGACGGCCGCGGCACGCCGGTCGACGACTGGATGCGCGAGACGGTCGCGCCGCTCCTCCTGGTGCTGGGCTGCATCGACGTCTGCCTGGATCATCCCCAGGCCCCGCCCGGCGAGAGGATCGCCACCCGCGCCGACGAGCTGCGGCTGGGGCTCGATCGGTGCGTCGCCAGCTACATCCTCCCCCAGAACATAGTCTGGTGGCGGCTGGACGCGGCGGGTCGGTACCTCGAGTGCCTGGTCCGCGAGTACACCGACCCGTCCGACCGTATCGACTACAACAGGAGCGGCAACGCGGTCGACCCGGAGGACCCGGGCAACCTCGGTGAGGCGTGGCGGCGGAACTATGTTCGCTGGCGGCTCTGGCGCGTGGACGAGTCGATCCTGTTCTCCTACAACGGCGATGAGATCATCGAGCGGGTACCGCACTCGTTCGGCTGCGTTCCGATCGTGCGGCTGGTAGATCTCCCCAAGCACCGGACCCCGCACATCGGCAAGAGCCGCTACGAGGCCATCGCGGAGTATCAGCGCGAATACTACAACCGGGACAGCGAGCTGATCCTCTCCGACACGCTCCAGGCGCACCCGTTCCTCTCCGGCGCCGAGGACTTCTGCAAGGCGGACAACACGGTGCCGATCGGGCCCGGTTACGTGCTGCCCATGAAGAAGAACCCGGAGGGTGGCGGGTATCAGGGGTGGGAGTTCGTCAGCCCGCCCAAGGACCCCGCCGAGTCGTTGCGGAGGAACAAGCAGGACATCGTTGACATGAAGGACCGCCGGGCCTGCTTGACGAAGCCCGCCGGGGCCGTGGAGGGGTCCACGACATCGCAATCGGGGATCTCCAAGCAGCTCGACGCGGTCGCCGGGCACAAGCTCTTGGTCTCGATCGCCAAGTCGCTGGCGAAGGCCGAGCGCCAGCTCGCCGAGTACGCCGTCGTGGTCCTGCGGAACAAGCCGCTGAGACGCGAGGATCGCGATCAGATCAAGGTCGTCTATCCGGCCCGCTTCGAGCTGTTCGCGGCGTCCGAGCTGACGGGGAACCTGCTCAAACTCCAGGAGGCGCTCGCCGCGGCCGGCGAGGCGCCCGACACGGAGCGGGAGATCCTCCAGGCGATCGTCCGCCAGACGCTCCTGGGGCTGAGCGACGCCGATTACGCCCGCCTCGACGATGAGATCGAGCGGATGGTCGAGGGCAAGTCGCGGCTCAAAAAGAAGCTCCCCGAGATCGACTCGGCGGGCATCGCCTCGCACGTCGAGGCGATGGAGGGCCCGGGCTCCGCCGAGCAGGCGGCGGGCGAGGACCCGACCGGCCAATCGGGCGGCACGATGGTCAGCAACATGATCCCGTCGGTGATGTGAACAGTTGCTAGTTGCCAGTTGCCAACAAGAAGCAGTCTTCTCTGGTGTCTGGCGACAGGACTCGCAACTGACATCTGGACTGGCAACTGAGAACTTGCATCTGGCAACTACCCAATGACGACCGTCCAGGCCCAATGGCTCACGCTGGGATTCGTGCTCTGCGTCACGGTGCTGGTGATCGGCTACGACGTGCTGGCGATCCGCGCCTGGGGGATCGAGGCATCGATTTCGCGGGTCATGCGGCGGCTCTTCGGGGCCAGCCCGACCTTGTTCGTGGCGGTGGTGTTCTGGCTGGGCATCCTGATCGGCCACATCTGGCTGCCGACGGAGTAACCGACCGATGGTCTTGATCCTGGTCGTCAGCCTGGTCGCCCAGTTCTCGCCGTCCACCAACGAGATCGCCCGCGGCGACCTGGAGTTCGTCCGGGGCGTCGAGGAGTTCGTGATCGCGGCGCGACCGGGCCAGGGGCCTCCCGAGCCCTACCGAGGGCTGATCGAGCAACTGGGGGATTCATCCTGGCGCAAGCGTGAAGCCGCTTCCAAGCGGCTCCAGGCGGAGTCGGTGGTGGACCAGCGCTGGCTCTTCTGGGGCCGCGTCCACCGCGACCCTGAGGTCCGCGTCCGCTCAAACGCGATCCTCCGGAGGCTGAATCACTGCACGACATGCAAGGGTACGGGGAACTCGAAGAACTGGGAACTCTGGCCGTGCTGGGACTGCCAGGGGACGGCCACGGCGTGGCCGTGGTCGATGTGGGATTGACGAGGGGCGCATGAACAGGCTCGAGGCTGTGACGGTCTGCGTGGACTATGCCGATTACCTGGAGGAGGTCCTGCCGTTCCTCCTACCGCATGTCGATGACATGGTGGTCGTGACGACGCCGGACGACGGCCGCACCCACCGGGTCTGCAAGCGATACGGAGTGCGGTTCGTCCCGACTCGATGCTTCTACCGCGATGGCGAGAAGTTCAACAAGGCGCGCGGGATCAATTACGGCCTCGCCAACCTCAAGCTGGACGGTTGGGTCCTCCACATCGACTCGGATACCGTCTTGCCGCTCCGGACCCGGTACATGCTCATGGAGATGGAACTCGATCCTCGCAAGCTCCACGGCTGTGACCGGGTTCATTGCGTGGGCCGGGCTGCATGGGACGAGTTGAAGGCCAGGCCCGACGTCCAGTATGAGTGGAGCTGCCTCGTGCAGCCGCCGCGGCGATGCACGCTCGGGGCCCGCATCGCCCACATGGAGTATGGCGGATATTGCCCCATCGGGTTCTTCCAACTGTGGTCCCCGTCCGGTTCCGGCGTGGCCCGATATCCTCGCGTCGGCCAGGGCACGGCCGAGCACTCCGACGTCCTGCACGCCATCCAGTGGGAACGAGAGGATCGGGTGTTGATCCCCGAGTTGATCTGCATCCACCTGGAGACGAAGGACAAGGGCGATCGGCGGCCGATGGGCCAGAACTGGGCCGGCCGGTCGACTCCGGAGTTCACCCGGGATGAGACGCCTTATCGTGTCTCGTCCCCGCGGCCCCTCGGCGCCCGAGCCGCGAGCCATCCGGCCTATTCATCGATGAACGGTTGATTTTCAACCTCGTTTGAGGAACGTGAACGATGCCCCTCGAGAATCAGAGCGGTCCGGCGACGGCGTCGCCGTCTCCCGCCGCAACGACGCAGCAGACGGTGACGATCCCGCTGGACCAGCTCCAGGCGTTCACGAGCATCCAGGCCCGTCTGGCCGAGATGGAAGCCGCCCAGCGCGCCCAGCAGGAAGCCGCCCAGCAGGAGCAGGCCCGCATCCTGGCGCAGAAGGGCCAGGCGGAGGAGGCGCTCCGGATGGTGCGCGAGCAATCCGAGCATGTGCTCTCCACCGAGCGGCAGCGATTTTCCCAGATCGAGGAGCGGGCCAAGAGGTACGCGCTCGATATCGAGGTCTCTCGGGCCCTGACCGCGTACAACCTGGTGCCGGGAGGCTCCGAGCAGCTCTCCCACCTCTGGTGTAACCAGTTCGTCGTCGATGCCCAGGGCGAGTCCTTCGCCGTGCGCACGCCGACGTTCCAGTCGGTGGGCGATTTCGTCTCCCAGCAGCTCGCCCGACCGGAGTACGCCCACTTCCTCCGGGCGTCGACCCAGGGGGGGACGGCCACGGGGCAGACGATCCAGGCGGCCCAGACGCCGCCCGCCGGCCCGACGACGACACCCCAGCCCAGGAACATGGGCGAGGCGGTCATCCTCCACATGCAAGGTGTCCAGAAGGTCCAGGGCGACGCCCGGGCCAACATGAACCTGCCGATGGGGCTCAAGGCAGCCCGCTGAGGCCAGGGCTCGAAGTCGAAGGCGGGTTCCTTTGCTGAGAAGGAATCAATCTGCTGAGTCGAGCCGTCCGGGCGTTATCAGCGACTCGACGGCTCGCACCTATCAAATCAAGTCGCGCCTTTTCGATCACTTTTATGTTCACGTTTCTTTACATGATTTCTCAGCACCTCGAGTGCATGCCGGCCGGGATCGCCACGCCCCGAGAACCGAGATAGTGGCCATTGGACAGATTAACAATGGCTGATTTTCTGCAGGGATTCCTCGGCACCCAACAGGCTGGCGTCGAGGCTCGCAATGACGTCACGGTGGCGATTCGCAACTGGTTTGCCAATCGCAACCCTCTCGTGACCCGGCTGCCGTACGTGCCGGTCGAGAGAGTTGACTTCCTCATGTACACACACAAGTACCGGGCGCGGTCCACGACGCTCGGTGCGGCGATCACGTCCAATTCGGCGACGAGCCTGACCGTCGCGGACGCCACGTTCCTGATGAACCACGACGTGCTGGAGATCGTGGACTCGACGACCGGCAACATCGAGCGGGTCCAGATCAGCGGCGACCCCACCAGCGCCAATACGGTCAACGTCGTCCGCGGGCTGTGGTCGCAGGTCGGCGGGATCGTCGGGACGGCCCCGCTCTCGTCGGCGGCCGCCAGTTCGACGGTCAACCTGATCGGCAACAGCCGCAACGGCGCGGAGGTCAACCAGACCGGCCTGACCACCGTCGGTGTGCCCCGCACGCAGTATTGCCAGACCTTCCAGTTCCCGGTCCAGATCGGCGGGTCGGCCCAGACCGCGCGGGCACAGGTGCTGCCGGGCGGCATCCAGACGCCGTTCGACTTCAACATGACTGTCCAGCTCCAGAACATGGTGGACGACATCGAGAACTCCTGCTACTACGGCATCGCACAGGGCCCCAACGATAGCCTGGGCGTGACCGCCAAGATGAACGGGCTGCGATCGATCCTGCAGACCAACAACATCTCGGGCCTGAGCGGGACGACCCCGATCAACGCGGCGGCCTACGGCGCGACGGACCTGATCCGCGACACGCTCCAGGCGGCGCGGTCGGGCGGCGGCGAGCCGGACCTGCTCGTGGTCTCGACCAACTTCATGAGCGGGTTCGCTACCTGGGGCCAGGCGATCCAGCGGGTCCCGGCCGGCGAGACCGCCTTCGGCACGCCGATCAATGTCCTGGAGGCGCCGTTCCTGCACGGCGTCACGATCGTGGAGGCACCGCTCATGCGGCCGTTCTCCGCGATCGCGCTGACCAGCTCCGAGGTCTATATCCGCAACAAGCGGAACCCGTACTGGCAGCTCCGCGGCTCGCGCGGCGACATGGTCGAGGGCGACTGGATCGCCGAGATGGCGATCGAGGTCGTCAACGAGTCGCATCACGCGTGGGTCGAGGGCATCACGGCGTTCTCCGCCAACTGACGTTGGCTCCGATCGCCGTGACGCTCTAGCGGACAGTGAGTAGAGAGCAGAGAGAAAATGCTCTCTCTGCTCTCTACTCACTCCAGCTAACTCACTCGCCCGCGAAGTGGGCGACCTCTACTCTCTACTCTCTCCTTTCCAATCTCTCGCGCAGCGAGCGGAGCGAGCGAAGCATGTGGCGATTCCGCGGCACCCCGTACTACCTCGATGCCCAAGGCGACCGTCTCGGGCTGTCGAAGGTCCTGACCGACCGGGCAAGACACAATCCGGAGGTCTACCGGGTGTCGAGCCTCCTGGGCCAGCTCTGCGAGCGCTATCACCTCGCCCGCAAGGAGAACGGCCGTGCCGTGGTCCTGCCGGCCGAGCTGGCACAGATCCGGGGCACGCTCGGACAGTGCGAGCAGGAGCTGGAGAAGCTCCACGCCCTGGCGGCGGCCTCGCAGGCGATGATCGATGAGGCGCACCAGGCGTTCGGCCTGGATGTCCCCGAGCGCCGCTTCCGCGTCAAGTGCGATTTCGACGATCTGCCGGAGCCGGCGGATCTCACCCCCATCAAGCTCACCGGCGCCAGAATGGCGAAAGCGAAATAAGCCATGGCCTACACCTCACCCACCATCGCGCCGTCGGGCACGACCTTCGCCCAGTTCCAGGCGGGGGGAATCAGCGGCCAACTGGAGCGATTGATCGCCGCGAACTTCCTCGGTACCGCGGCCCCGAGCGCCCCGACGCTCTCGGCGACGGGCGGCGGCACCACCGGCGGCAACCTCGCCGCCGGCACCTACTACATCAAGGTCACGGAGACCAACGGGATCGGCGAGACGACCCCGAGCCTCGAGGTGTCCGTCACGATCGCGTCCGGCAACATCCCCCAGGTCACCTTCGCGGTGTTCCAGGCGGGTAACACCGCTCGCAACGTGTATGTCGGGACGTCCAGCGGCGGGGAGATCCTCTACGCCAGCGGCGTCGCGACCGGGACCTTCAACCTCTCGACCGCGATCCCGACCAACTCCTACGCGGTCACGGTGCCGAAGGTGAACACCACGGGCTTGACCAGCACGAATACCTCCAGCGGGGTCGTGGGTAACCAGAAGATCGCGGGACTGCGGGCGTGCGAGCGGGGGCGGCTGCAGTCCGTCTGGGCCAACCTGGCGTGGCTGCTCTCCCAGTTCAACCGAGGCGAACCGACCACCTTCTGCGACGTGGTAATGAAGCTCCGCGATGCCCACACCGTTTTCGCGATCTTGACGCAACTCTGCGCCGAGGTGGGCACCCTGATCGACTCCAACCCCGGGCACTTCACGAACATCTCGACCGGCATCGGTGGTACCAAGACCGTACGACAGTGGCCCTGATCCGATGAACCACGACATCCAGCTCATCCACTTGGAATCCCGACAGATGGCCCAGCTCACGATCGTCGTGCGGTGCGGCAAGGTCCGCAAGCTCCGCCTGCGGCTAGCCATGGCGCTGATGCGAATCGCCGGGCAGCTCGGCGGTTTCAAGCAAGTCAAAGTCGTCCGAGAAACGAGGTAATCTCATGGCTCACAGTCCCAAGTCGGGGGGCACCCGCCGGGGCGTCATCAATCCCCCCAACCAGGCTGGCCCGGGCGGCAACCGGGCCAGCAATAGCTACCTTCCCCTCGACGGCTCGACACACTCCGGCAGCCCGCCCCATAACCACGGCGGGGATCGCCGCAACGGATGCGTCCCGCTCGGCGGGATGGCCAGCCCGGTGCATCCGCCGGACCACCGGTTCGGCGTCGACACTGCGAAGATGCCACAGCCTCCCTCGGCGATCGAGCCGGGCAGGGGGGCCATCCCTGTGGATCCCTGGGACGCCGCTGGCCGGCCGAACCACGTGGTACCCGAACCGGACCTACCGAGGGAGCCGCGCCGATGAGTCGCGAGCCGCGTCATGAGGTGCGGCCGCCGGCCGACCCATGGTGTGCCCGGTCGCGGGGCGTCGCCGAGCTGATCGAGCGCCGGCTGGCCGACGCGCGGCGCACGCCGAGCGCGGCCGGTTGGCCGACGCTAACGCGCGGGTCCTCGAGCTGCGCTCCGGCCTGGTCGGGCACCGGCCAGGCGACGGTGTGGGGCTGCTCCGGCGCTCGCGGGCCTCGTCCTCTCCCCGAACATCCCCGCCCGAGCCGGATGGCCCCGAGCCGTCGTCCCGCCTCGATGACGCGGGCCGGACCGCGGGGGATGAGACCCGGTCCGACGGCGCCCACTCCATCGGGCGCAACGACTGGCTCGAGGCCATTCAGTTATCCGCGCAAGCGATCACCGATCTCGCCAAAGTAACCGCCGCGTCGGATTCGCCCGCCTGTTCCGGGATCCGCTCGGCGGCGCTGGCCGTATGGGAGGCCCGCCACCGCGACCGATTCACTCGCTGGGCACGACGTGCCCCGGCTGAACGCGACCCGGTCGAAAGTTCCTGCGCCGAGGGATCACCATGAGCAATCTCCCCCCGCAAACGACGCCCGTCTACTGCTCGGACGAAGACATCCTCGTTCACGCCGGGGGGGATTTCGCCGTGCTGTGCCCGGCCTGGCAGCAGATGGCCCAGGGCAACGACGGCGTCTTCGCCCCCGGATCGCCCCGGATGCTCACTTCGGCCTCCGTCAACTTCGCGGCCAACGGCGTCAACCCGAATCAGGTCGTCTGGTTGACGGCTCCCAAGTCGCAATATCCCGGCGGCGGCCACTTCCTCGCCGTGGACAGCGTGTCGGGGAACTCGGTCACGCTCCGTCGCCCCTACAAGGACCTGAACATCGGCCAGCCGCCCGCGCCGGCCGCCGGCCTGACCGGCGTCGCGTTCGCGATCAATACCCTCGACCCCCAGATCGCCGAGGCGAGCTACGACCTCAAGCAGCGATTCGCGATCGACGACAACGCGACGGTCGGTACCCAGCGGGCCTCGTCGTGGATCTATGACCTCCAGGTCTTGCGGGTCACGACCATCTATGCCGTGTTGCTCGAGCGATACACCCAGGAGACACGGATCGACGGCGGCGACTTCGAGAAGAAGGTGGTGCGTTTCCGCCAGAAGCTCGACGACGCGCTGGCCCGAGTCCAGGTCCGCTGGGGGCCGTTCGGCAACTCCGCCGAGCCCTCGACTCTCTTCGGCTGCAAGCTTTCGCGCTGATCTTGGTTGCCGGTTGCTAGTTGCCAGTTGCTAGCAACATAGGGGCACTCTATTCGCTGACAACTGGGAACTCACAACTGGGAACACACACATGGCAGCCCTGCAAGGCCAAGTTTCACTCGGCTCGACGCCGCTCGTCGCCAGCACCGCCAAGACCGTCGTCCGGGTCAAGGCGCCCACCAACCAGCGCGCCAAGATCCTCGGCTACGGCTTCTACTTCGACGGCACTTCCAATTCGGCCCAGCCGGTGCAGATCCAGGTCGGTCGGATCTCGGCGGACGGCACATTCACGGCGGCGACCCCCCTGCCCAACGAGGAGGAGCTGACCGAGACGTTCCAGACGGTCGTCGGCGTCAGCGCCTCCGCCGAGCCCACGTACTCCAGCTACCTGAAGACCCTCACCGTCCACCCCCAGCTCGGCTACGAGTACCTGGCCCCGCTCGGCCAGGAGATCATCGTCAAGGGCGGGGGCATGCTGGGGTTCGTCGTCAACGCCCCGGCGGCGGTTGACGTCCGCGGCTACGTGATGTTCGAGGAGTAGGATCGAGATGGTGCCTCGGGAGGGGCGGTAGTCTCGCCGCCCCGGCCATACTCCTGTCGTGCTCATAGCGACCTGATCGCACCTCCCACCCTGGACGGCCACAAGGCGACGAGGGTGTGAGAGGCCATACGGCGAGCAACGTGATCGATGGCAGTTTACACCTCTGTCCAGTCCGGCAACTGGTCATCGCCCGCGACCTGGGGCGGCTCGGGTCCTCCGGGGTCCGGCGACACCGCCACCATCGCGGTCGTCAATACGTCGGTCTCCGGCGCCGCCTCCGGGACCGGCGGCGTCGTGTCGCCTGACCGTCGCCAGCACGGCCAGGTGGGCGACCGGCACCTATGCCTACGTCCAAGGCGTCTCCGGCACGACCGAGGCCAATGGCCTGTGGATCGTGACCGTGGTGGACGGCACGCACCTGGAACTCCAGGGCTCCGCGTTCGCGAACGCCTACGTCTCCGGCGGGACCGTCAACTGCGTCGTCGCCGTGGACGTCGCCACTACGGTCGGCTCCACGACGGCCGCGGTGGGGCCGGGTGTGACGATCAATGGCACGTCGGCGACCCAGATGGGCTATCTGATCGTCGTCTCCGGAGTGACCCTGACGCTCCAGGGCTACGACGCCAGCACGAACGCGATGATGAAGATCAACCGCTACGGGACCTTCGCCCCGCAGGCCGGTTCGACCGTCGTCGGTTCCTGCACCTCGGATTACAAGTCGGTCGTCGTCAACAACGGGATCATCTCGGCGATCGGCACGTCCGGCAGCCCGATCACCTTCACCAGCCCATCCTCATCCTATAGCTGGGCCAACTCCGCCTCGGCCGAGGCCCTGGCCCCGGGCGGCAACACCTACTACGACGGCCCGAACCGGGTCGCCGCGATGAAGCTCGCGCACACCTGGATCGCCAATAGCGGCGGGACCGGCCCCGCCGCGACCGGCAACACGTCGCTGGTGTTCACGGCCCAGTCGGGGGATTCGTCGGTCCCGGCCACCGTCTCCGGCGCCGCCAACAACGGCTCCGGCCTGATCCGGATCGCGACCTCCCCGGCCCACCCGTTCTCGACCGGCAACGTGGTGACCGTCGCCTCGGTCGGAGGCGTGGCGGCGGCGACCGGCACGTGGACGGTCACGGTCATCGACTCGACCCACTTCGACCTCCAGGGCTCGGCCTTCTCCGGTACCTACACCTCCGGCGGGACGGCCAAGCTCTCGATCCTGCAGACCGAAGTGCCGATGCAGCCCGTCACGGCGATCGCCTCGGGCGGCTCCGGGCCGATCCGGCTGACCTCCGCCTCGCACGGATACTCCACCGGCAACCGGGTCTATTGCTGGGGCATCCCCGGCGCGATCGGCGCCTTCACCGTCACGGCGATCGACGCCAATACGCTGGACCTCCAGGGCACCGCCTGGGAGGGCCGCCCCTACTCGGGCGGCGGCCAGGTCGCGGCGGTCACGTCGGCCGGCACCTACTGCGTCGACTACGACACCGGGTCGATCTTCTTCTACTGGAAGTTCACCTCGGTCGCCCCGACCGCCACGGCCGCCTACAAGTACCTCTCGATCGCGGGCGGCTGGGGCATCCAGACCGCGGCGAACACCAGCTACAATTCGGCGACGTTCCAGTATTGCCAGTTCCAGTACATGGGCCCGGCGACGGCCGCCGCGAACAACGCCGCGCTCGTGGTCGCGTCCCTGGGCTCGCCCACCAGCAAGCCCAACCAGACCTTCAACTTCACGTATAACACCGTCACCAACTGCCAGCGCTTCCTCAGCCTCCAGAGCGTGGCGGGGGCATCCGCCGATTACGTCCACATCGACGGCAACGCGTTCAACCAGTGCGGCCAGATGAATTCGCCCTCCGCCGGCTGGACGATCCTCCTCTACCGGGGCACGGGCAATTCGTACGTCAGCGTGAGCGGCAACGCCCTGAACGCGCTCACGTTCCTCACCGACACGATGTACGGGACGGTGGTCACGAACCAGTCGCTCCAGGTCCAGAACAACACCGGCCGCGCCGTGATCCTGGCCGGCAACGGCACCGTGCTGGGCTGTCTCTATGCCGACGCCGCGATCAAGGGCAACACGGTCGCCGGGATCTGCGGCGCGTTCGCCTCCCCGTGCATCAGCTCCATGGCCGGGACCTCGGGGCATCCGGTCGTGATCAGCGGCAACTGCTTCGCCGGCTACTACACGGACTGCGTGTCCTTCTCCAGCTACAACACGATCACCGCGAACGAGTTCTACCTGGATTATCATGCCTTCATCAATCCGACGGGCCAGGCGATGATGATCGCCGGCGTCGTGGTGACGGATAATTTCTTCTACGGGCCGACCGGCGCGGACATGAACCCCTACGGGATCGAGGCCGGGTTCGTCAGCACGGTGGGTGGCGTGCCGCACTGGATCGACGGGCTCCAGGTGGCGAACAACACGATGGTCGCGAACCCCAACGGCGGGTTCGACGTGGGCGACCCGCTCCTGGGGAACATCAACACGGCGACCGGGGTCGAGGTGCGCAACAACCTGATCGTGAACGCCGGCACGCAGTGGGGCACGATCGGCGGCACGACCAATTACGGCCAGGCCGGCGGTCCGGGCGTGGCGATCCAGCGCCTGGCGAACGGGCGGACCGTCGGGGCCAACCCGACGCGCACCTTCTTCCAGGCCCTCGAGCTGGACGATCACGGGCTCTACCAGGACGGCTGCCCGTACGCCACCCCGGGGGCGACCCTCACCTCGCCCTGCCTCTCCGTGATCGCCCCCGGCACGTTCCTGATGTCGGGCTCGAAGTACAACTACAACAACTCCCGCAACGTGACCGGCGTGGCCCTGCACTCGCCGGGCTACTGCGGCGCCGCCGGCCGCGCAGTCGCTCGCCTATACGATCACGGTGGCCGGGCAGAATGAGACGCTCGCCTGGGGCGGCGGGACACCGGTGCAGGTCGTCTTCGGCCACGGCACGCTGACCTCGGCCGGGGCCAACACGTCGGTCTCGGGGGTCTCCGGCCTGTACTCGGGGACGCTGACGGACACCTCGCAGTCCTGGTCGACCACCATCACGAACTACACGACCTGCCCGGACGGCTATTTCGTGAAGTTCACGAGCGGCAGCCAGGCCGGCAACGTGTTCATGGTCTCGGCCTGCACGGCGACGACGCTGACGCTGCTGCCGGGCTTCGCCGGGACCCTACCCTCGATCGGGGACGCGTACACGATCTACTATCCCGAGGTCACCCTGACGGACAATTCCGGCGGCGTCCAGGGCTACCTCGTCACGAACCAGGGATACGGCTACACCTCGACCCCGACGGCCTCGCTCTCGGGCGGCAACGGCTCCGGGGCGGGCAACCCGACCGTCGTCCTTTCTAACGGCTGCGTGGCCTCGCTCACGCCCGGCGCCGCGGGGACGGGCTACACGACGGCCCCGACCGTGGCGATCTCCGGCGGCGGCGGCTCGTCCGCGACGGCGCTGGCGCTTCTGGGCACGGTCCAGGCCGGCATCGATCCTCGGTCGCTGCCCTCCAGTTCGCAGACTGACACCGGGATCACCATCGCGTTCCACGACGTGACGAGCAACCCGCTCGTGGCGAACCTCTCGGGCTCGACGCCGGCCGACTTCGAGCTCCAGGCCGGCTCGCCCGAGATCGACGCCGGCTCCAGCACGAACGGGGTGACCACCGACTATTTCGGCAGGAGCCGGCCGCAAGGGGCCGGCTGGGACATCGGATTCTACGAGGCGTCGGGTGGGGCCAGCTTCTTCCCCCGAGGCATGTCACTCTTGCGGCCGCTGTCGCTCCCGACGGTCGATCTATACTGCTATCTAGACTGAGTCAACCCATGCCCACGAGCGGCGGAGGCAGTCAAGGCGGTGGAAACGGCCCGTCCCAGCCCGGGCCATTGGGATGGAACCCCTCTCGTCGGAAGATGAGACAGCGGTGGGCTGACGGCTTCGCGGGATTGCCCGCGGGCTTGCCGCCCACCGGGATGTCCACGATGGTCATCCGGCGGAAAGAACTTCAGCGTGTCGTCGGTCACGTCCTGGTGGGCCCGTCGTTGCCGCCCGCATCAGGACCTTCCGTCGGATTTCCGGCTGGTTTCATCCTTCGCCCTGTCAAGAGCGGAAGATCGTCCCGACGGGGTCTGGTCCGGATCTCCGGACCAGTAGCCATCCCGGTCGGCCCGCTGTTTGGGCGTCCATCGGTCGTCGGACGAGGCGTTACGGCCGCCGACCGATCACGTCGCAATGGCCGCATCTGGACACCGTTGTTTCCTCTCTCGTCCGCCACGCCGCGGTTCTCGCTCACGCCGGTCGTGGCAAATCGAGTCGCCGGGCGCAGGCGGGGCGGCTCGGTCTCCTTCGCTCGATTCGTTCTTGGCACGACCCCGGCAGTCCTCCTGCGCCGGGCGACCATCATGCCGATATCCAGGCAAGGAAGATCGCCGCGAACTGTCACGAAAGCCTGGGCCCCATCGCTTCCGGGACAATTCATTCAGCCGCTCATTCCGCTGTCGGTCCGGCCGGCACTCCGCCGCGGCGATGAATGGGCGCGGCGCCGCCCCGGCCGGATCTGGCAGGCCGTGCGCGTCCGACTGCCGTTCGACTCGGGTGACTGGTACGATGTCTACAGTTCACCCGCCGCAGACCAGCCGATCGCTTACGGCGGATCGCCCTTGATCCAGACCCAGACGACGAGCTGGACGACGCCTCTCCTCTCGGCCCCCGGAACGTGGAGTTTCGGTGCCCGGGCCGCCAACAATTACGGCGAAGAGCAGAACCTCGACTGCGCCGTCACGATCGTCCTGGACTCGCTCGGCAATGACGTCACCAATCGGCCAGCGCCACCGGTCGGGCTGAGGGCGTTCGCCACCGCAGCGGGCGGAATCCGGGCCGAATGGTACTACCCGCCGACCCGGGGAGCGAAGGCCCCAACCGGATTCCATGTCTACATCGGGACCGGCGGGACGCCGAATTACGCGGCGTCTGTCGCCGCGGTGCCGTTCGCCGCGGTGATCCACAATTCCTTCGTTGCCAACCTCTCCGGGCTGACCGACGGCACAACTTACTCAATTAGCGTTCGTGCGTACAACGCCAGCGGCGAGGAAGCCAACACGTCCACGGCGAGCGTCACTGCCGACGCCATGGGTCCATCTGCCGTTTCGGGCCTCTCTGCCGTCGCCACCGTTTGACTGCCCCCCCGTTCCCCTATCGACCCGAGGTCTCCCTTGATCTTCTCGTTCGTCAACAAGACATCGACGGCCGGCTCGGGCGTCACCTCGGCCACGATCACGCCGGGCTGGTCGCTCGCCGCGGGCGACATCCTGGTGGTCGCGGTCGCGATCTGGGACGCTTCGGCCGCGGTAAGCCCGTCCGTATCGGACTCGGCCGGGAACAACTACAGGCTGGACGCGAGTTACGCCAACCAGGCGAATAACGGCAACGAGGCGTTCCTCTTCCGGTCGAATATCATCCACGGTGGCAGCGGCAACCAGATCACCGTCAGTTTCGGCGGCCAGAATTGCCCGTACGGGCTCTCGGTCATCGAATACAGTTTCGGCGGCACGCTGTCGGTGGACGGGACCGCGAGCAGCCAGAGCAACACCGGCAGCAGCACGACGATCAATCCGGGCACGCTCTCGCTGTCCGGCTCGGGCGAACTGGTGGTGATGCTCGGCGTGCCGGGCCTGCCCAGCGAGACCTACACGCCCGCGTCGGGATTCACGGTCGAGACGAGCGGGACGATCAATGGCACTGCGGAGCCCTGGGTTTACCAGGACAACCTCTCGAACAGCGGCAACGTGACGCCGTCGGTGACGATCAGTAGCGGCTCGAAATGGGCCGCAGCGGCGGTCGCGTACAAGGCGACGGGCATCGCCAATGCGAATCCCGCGAGCGTCGCCACGAATTCGTCTTCGGTCACGATTGCTCTCACGGGCGCCAACACCAGTTGGTCCAGCGGCGGCACGATTTTCACCGTCGCTGGCGCCGGCACCACCAAGATCAGCCAGAGCGTGTCGAGTACGACCTCGGCCACCCTCACGATCTCGACCGGATCGACGACCGGTACCGCCACGATCAGCGACGGGACGTACTCGATTGCGCTCTCGGTCGCAAGTCCGGCCGTCGCGGTCTCGCCGTCGTCTGCCGTGGCCGCGGGAACCTACTCGATCACGCTGACCGGCACCGCGACACTCTGGAGTTCGCCGACCGGGCTGTTCACTATCTCGGGGATCTCCGGCGCCTCGATCTCAAACATCGCGGTCCAGTCCTGCACCCAGGCGACCGCCACGCTCGCGCTCGGCTCGTCGTTCACCGGGGGGACGGCCGTCATCACCGACACCAGCACCGGCCAGACGGCGAATGTCACGGTTAAGTCGGTCTATGTCGGTTCGCTCCACTGCGCCGGCAAGGGCGTGCTCCAGCACACCGGCGGGACGCTCGGCCTGCTCTCCAACAAGTCCGCGGCCTCGCTGTCGTTCTTCCTCCAGATCAACAGCAACGCCGGTCTCAACCTGACGACCGGGACCCAGATTATCAGTTGGGCGTCCGGTTCGGGCGGTGTCACGTATTTCCCGGCCACCCAGACGCTCACGCTCACGATCGGCGGGCAGTCCGGCGCCGTCTGCACGACGGTCCCGATCCAGCTTGGGATTGGCTACCACTTCATGGTCTCGTGGCAGAGCGGCTCCCAGGTCATCTACCTGAACGGGCTGTCATACGCGACCGGTAGCCTCTCGGTCAACACCGCCAGTTACTCCGGCATCCAGATCGGCAGCAACCCCGGCGGCAGCGTGGCGACCGACCACTACATCTCGGACCTGGCGATCTGGGGTTCCTATGCCGCCACGGCCGCAGATGCCGCCGCCCTGACCGCCCGCACCAGCACGCCACTCCGGCTCTCAACCGCAGCGTCGGCCTGGTGGCCGCTCGGCGGTGGAACCGTCGGGACGGTCCCCTCGATCAGCGACGTGTGGTTTTCCGACTTCTCCGGCAACGGAAACACCCTGACGGTCGTGACGGGATCGCTGGGCGGCGATGCCTACGGGCCAAACGTCGCGATCGAGTCGCCGATCAGCATCGTGGCGGAGGTCGTCAAGAGCGGAAAACTGGCGATCTTCGGGGCTTTCGGGGCGACTCCGGTAGCCAATGGGGCGTATCCTCCGGCCGTCCTCCTGGCGGTCAACGCCACCCCGACGATCTACCGGAATGGATCGGCGATCCAGATCGGCGCCCCGACCTGGACCCCCACGTCTCTCGATCAGCCGTTCGTCGCCTATCTGCTCCAGTGCGGCTCGGTCGAGAATGTCGCGATCAATAACGGCGGAGCCGGCTACACGTCCACGCCGTCCGTCTCGGTCAGCAATACCGGCACGGGCGGCTCGGGCCTCGCGCTCGGGACACCGGTCCTGTCGAGTGGGGTCACGAGCTACACCATCACGAGGGCCGGCTCGGGATATGCGCAGCCTCCGGCGGTCAACTTCAGCGGGGGCGGTGGCTCGGGCGCGGCCGCCTACGCGATCGTCTGGGGAGGCCGGGTCGTCCAGGTCGTCGTCACCGGCGGTGGCAGCGGCTACACGTCCGCGCCGACGGTGTCGATCGCCAGCGGCGCCGCGACCGCCGTGGCGACCATCTCGGGGGGTGCCGTCACGGGAGTCCAGGTGACGGCACCTGGGTCTGGATACAGCAGTGGCCCGACCGTCACGATCGCGGCACCGTCGAAGACGTCAGGTCCGGCCGGCAACATCGCGGCCAACGCCATCGCGATCGTCTACGACTCCAATGCCGGCGCCTCGGCCGGGTCGATCAGGGCCATCGTGCCGTTCGTGGGCGGCCTCCTGGGATGCGGATCGGGCTACTCGTCGGGATCTCCCCCGGCCGTCACGGTCGCGGCCCCGGGCAGCGGGACAACGGCGACGGCGACGGCCGTGGTCACTCAGTACGTCTCCAACATCCCGGTGACGGCCGGTGGCTCGAATTACAACAGTCCGCCGACGATCACGCTCTCGGGCGGCAACCCGACCACGCAGGCGACCGTCGCCCCGATCATGTCGGGTCCGTCGGCCTCGGACACCATCACGTATTCGGCCCCGGCGTCCTGGTTGTCCGCGAGGATCGGCGGCAATCAGGTCGGCGGCCTCCAGGCGGTCACCGGGGCCACCGTCCACAACTGGACCGGCCAGTTCGAAGGCGGCGGCGGGGCACTGGCGGCGTTCGCCCAGACGCCGACCATGCTGGCCGGTGCCAACCATGGTTCCGTCCCCGGGAGCCGCAGCGCCGTCGGCGCCACGTTCAAGAACCGGCTCCGCGGCGCGTTCTGGTGGAGCGTGGGGTCGGGCAACGGGGTCATCACGTACCAGGCCGATGGCAATACCCCGGCCTCGTGGACCTATGGCGGCAGCACGACGATCCAGGTCGTCGGCTACGGGCCGAACTGGGGCAACATGATCGACTCGATGGGCTCGCCGAGCCAGCCCGGCCAGTGGACACTCCAGTACGACGACCCGTATGTCAACACCGGAACGGCGTCGGCATGCTGGATGAATTCGGCCCTTGACGCCAGCAACCTGACGATCACCCCGGTCAGCCTCTCCGGCTCCGGGGCGTCCTTCACCGCGACGGAATCCGGTGGCGCCGTCACCGGATTCACCCAGGTCTCCGGCGGCTCGGGCTACCAGGGTGCCGTCGTGGTCCTCTCGGGCGGCGGCGGCGGCGGCGCCATCGCGGCCCCGATCATCTCGGGCGGCGTGATCACCGGCATCCAGGTCGTGCTCGGCGGGTCCGGGTACACGTCGGCCCCGACGGTCGCGATCTACGGGACGAAGGTCAGCGGGACTGCCGTCACGTCCGTCTGGGATGTCGAGTATATCGCGACGACGACCCCCGGGACCGGGCCTACCGAGTGGGATCCCTCGCTCGCCTTCAATGTGGCCAATGCCGCCGGGACCTGGAACATCGGCAATCCCTGGATGGTGGGTCCCAACGTCGCGACCAGGGCTGCGGTGGCCTCGATCGACCGGACCAGGATGCTGGCGGTTGACGACAATGTCATCACGGCCCTGACCGGGACCACCGGCCGTCATCCGGCGCCTTGCGGTTCATGGATGCCACGCAGAACTATGGCGGCTACTCCAACTACGTGCTCGCCAGCGACATTCCCGACGTCGCCGGGAATACCACCTGGGAAGGGACCAATATCCTCCCCTGGCACTGCAATTTCCAGTATGCCCGGTTCTTGAATACCGATCCGGCGAACCCGTCCTACGCCTGGTCCTCGCCGAAGGTCTATGGGCCGCAGGCCTACTTCGTCAACGGCCCCGACGCCAGTTTCCCGATCACGGGCAACCTCACGAACGGCTCGGCGGTCGTGACCGGCGTCTCCAGCGTGACGTCCCTCCTGCTGGGCGCGTCCGTCACGGGGGCCGGCATCCCGTCCGGGACCATCGTCGCCATCCTCGGGTTCTACGTCGTCGGCCAGCTCACGAGCGGCTCGGCGGTCGTGACCGGCATCCCCAGCACGGCGAACATGTCGGCCGGCATGGCGGTCCAGGGGGCCGGCATCCCGAGTCACACCACGATCGCGTCCGTCAACAACTCCCATCAGGTCACGCTCTCGGCGAACGCGACCGCGACCAGCTTGCTGCAACTCCAGATCGACGGCCCGACCACCCTCACGCTGTCGCAGGCCGCGACCACCACGTCCAGCGGTGCCACGCTGACGGTCACGAATCCGGGATACATCTCGCTGCCGGCGACCGACAACGGCTACTTCCTCAACAACAACTACGGCTCGCAGGGGTGGATGGCCATCGAGCTGAGATCGACGACACCGCACGGCCTGGTCACGGGGCGGACGGTCAATTTCACGGGGGACGCTATGGTCCCCGTGTCCAACGTCGCCTGCAATACGGTCGTGGGCGACCTTTCTTACGCCGTCACGGGGACCTTGACGGGCGGTTCGGCGGTCGTCACCGGGCTCGCCAGCACCAACCGCCTGGCACCCGGACTGACCGTCTACGGTGCGCTCACCGTCACCGGGACCGTGACGGCCGGCTCGCTCACGGTCATCACCGGGATCGCCTCGACGGCCGGGATCGCCGCGGGCTCGTTCATCTTCGGGACGGGGGTCACCAACGGGACGCAGGTGGTCAGCACGACCTCGACCACGGTCACGGTCAGCAACAGCATCACCGCCGGGAGCGGCGTCACGTTCAATTTCACCACCACCATCGCGTCGGTGGACTCGTCGTCCCAGATCACCCTCGCGCAGCCGGTCAATGTCTCCGGCAGCACGTCGCTCATCGTGACGGGACGCTGGCCGGGCTCGTCGTACAACATCCATGTCTTCGTGACCGGACCCTACACGCTCGCCGCCGCCTGGTCCGTCCAGGGCGGCAGCTCACCGACACAGGCCGGCCCCCAGACGGTCGCCTCGACCGCCGAGATTTCGTTGATCTCGACGGCCTATCCCAACGGCTGGTCGCTCGGCGTGTCGGTGCCCAGCGGGGCCGGCCTCGTCCCCTACGAATATTCCGCCGCTATGGTGTCGCAGCTCCCCGGCTGCGGCCTCTGGATCAACATCCCCTTCCCGGCCAGCGACGGCGTCGTGACCTCGATTGCACAGAGGGTCATCGCCAACATCGGGGCCACGAACCCCGTCTACCTGGAACTGGGCAACGAGGTCTGGAACGGCGGCTTCCTGAATGGCATGTACTTCCTGTCCGTGGCGACGCTGGTCAGCTATGTCACGTCCGGCACCGTGCTCGGTCACGCCCCGGCGCCGACCGGGACACTCCAGGGATACGCGCAGGCATTGCCGCTGGCGTCGGCGCACGCCTACGACGTGTTCACGGCCGCATGGACCGCCGCCGGGCGGTCGCCCTCGCTGATCCGTCGCGTCCTGGGCTCGTTCGCCAGCATAGCGGGGACGACCCAGTCCGAGCTGAGTCAGGCCCAGCGATGGGGCCTGACGTTCGATCACGTCGCGATCGCGCCCTACCAGGCATCGCCGACCGACTGGCCCGTCGTGACCGCATTCTCGCCGCTGGCCTCGCCGGTCGGCGGCGCCGGCTCGTGGCCGATCGACGCCATCAACGACTACGCCCGCCACGCAGTGGCGCAGAGCATCACCTATCAGTCGATGTGGGGTTCGCACAGCCTCTACTGCCAGGCTTACGGACAGCCGCTTGCCGCCGTCAATATCGCAGACGGCGGCGCCGGCGGCAGCCTCGCGGCCGGCTCTTATTACCTCTATTACACGTTCGTCGATGGGTCCGGACGCGAGACCACGGTCGGCCAGAGCCAATCGGGACCGGTCAGCATCGCCGCGAACCACGCCATCAACATCGGCATGCCGCCGTGGCCATTGTGGGCGCAGTCGATGAACGTGTACCTGACGTTGCCCGGCGGCGCGCCGGGGACCGGCCTCTACTATACCACGCTCAATCGGGCCTATTACCTCGCGAACCTGCCCTTCGCGACGATCTCGCTCACCGCGGCGGTCCCGTCCGGAACGCGGGCGACTCCACCCCTCACGAATGCGGCCGCGCCCAACACCGCCAAGATCCCGTCCCTAGTCTGCTACGAAGGGTCCATGCAGAATCTCATCCCCGCGACGATCCCGCTCCAGTACCAATTGATGCACGATTCGCTCCTGCATCCCTCGGCGCGGATCTCGTCTATGGCTGGTTCATGGCGTGCCAGATCGGCAGTCCGACCCAGACCGGCAGCGGAGCCGTGCTGGCAAACTGGTACCAGATGTTCTCCCCGGTCGACTACCCCTACCTATGGTCGCTGGCCTACGGGACGGCCCAGCCGCCGGGTCCCGGGACGTCCAATCGTTTCGCCACCATCCAGGGCGGCCAGCCGGCCGACGGGCACGACCATAACCAGGGGGGCCAGTCGGCGTACATGCAAGGGTTCGTCGATTGGTTCGACGCGTCGTCGCCGGCCCCGATTCAGCCCACTTACCGAAGCCCGACGCGGCGTTGGTTCGCCGGCCTGGGGCGACCCCTCGTCCGGCTGGGGAGGTAGCCATGGCGAGAGAACGCGACGTCAGAAATGCCATCAAGGACGCCTTGGTCGCGACGGGGGCCTTCTCCGATGTGTGGCTCACGGGCCTCCCGGAAGGTTTCGGGCACGGGGCCAGTGAGCTCACGGCCGCCGCGATCGAGCCGCTCTCGACGCGACTCGAGAGCGGCTGGGATGCGGCGCCGACCGGAGGGCTGGACTACACGTCCGAACTCACCGTGACGCTGCTGGCGCGACATCCCGACCCGCAGCTCCGCGACGAACTGGCCGAGCAGCTCCTGGACTTCCTGATCAACGCCGTCAATGGACAATCCCTGGCCGCCTTCACGATCCCGCAGCACACGATGATCACTTCCTGGCGATGGCTGCCGACCAAGCCCCCCGAGCGGCGCATCAACGCCACGGTCGGCTTCGCCTACATCGTGACATGGGATAGCTTCGACACCTCTTCCTAGTCATCGGTCGGGGGTTGAGACCGCGGGATGGCACGTGGCCTTCACCAAGCAGTCTCGATCGCTGACAAATGATTCATATCAAAGGACGAATAAGATGTCCGCTACCGCGCGCTCCAGATGAACTGGACCAGCGTGCAGTTCGCCTCGACGGGCCTGACCCGGGTCACGTCCGTGACGTTCTCGCAGGGCGGTGAGCTGATCGAATTCGCGGGCGATAACAACCGCTATCCGGTCGTGATCGCCAACAGTATCAACCGGCCGCGGTGTTCGATCACATCGGGCGACGTCGCGACCCTGATGGGCATCGCGCCCGGCACTTCCGGGACGATCGCGGCCACCCAGAACGATGCCCTCGGAGGGGCCGGCGGCGCCGTCAACTGGACGATGAACAACGCCGTCCATCAGAACACCGATGACACCGGCCGGTGGGGGCAATTCGCCACGGCGACCGCGGCGTTCCGGGCCTATGCCGCGGATGGCGCGACGAATCCCCTGTCGTTCACGCGGTCCTGACCGCGGAACCCGGGTGCCGAATCTGGTCGCATCGAGAATCCCGAACTGAGTATCCGGAATGAGCACGATCCCGACGAGCCCTCTACCCGACGCGCTCTTCATCTCCGAGAGGATGAGACGGGGCCGTACCTGGTATGAGCGCATGAACTCCATCCTGGATATCGCGGAACCCCTGCTGGGGGTCGACCGCTCTCGGGGAGATCGGGCCTACATCCGCCGCCAGGGCGATGGGTGGCTGTTCGTGACCCGCGACCCCGAGGACACAATCTACTTCCCGTTGAACACGCCACTTCGCGGCCGCCCGCGATACTACTGGCTCGACGGAGCGGACGGCATCCGGCGAGGGCACCTCGTGCCGGAGGCGATGAATGACCGGCGAGAAAGCGAAGCGTAAGCCCGAGTTCGACGAACGGAACTCGGTCTGGATCGCCTTGGCCGACGGAGCCCGATGGGCCTTCCCCAAGCCCTGGCTCGAGGTCTATGCGTCGTTCCGCGAGGGCCGGGCGGTGTCGACCTACCCGGTCCTCACCTACGGGCCCGAGCTGGACGAACTGGTCAATGCCGTCGGCGAATGCCGGGACAATGCCGCCCTCATCATCGGTGCCGCGACGCTGGGGGCCTTCCTGCTCCGCCACCACTACGACCTCTCGGATGAGGACCTCGACCGGCTCTTCGCGGTGCGTGTCGACGACCCATCGTCGTGGGATTGGGCCCGGGCTGTCATCGAGGTGGCGACGGGCTGCGGCGGCTCCCGGTCTTTTCGCGGTGGCAGCGGCTGACGCTGATGGCCAACAGCCCGCTGCCGAGCCCGATCCTCCTCGAGGATGCCATCGACCTCTGCGATTTCCTCGAGGCGACGAAGCGGACGATCCCCCGATCGAATTGGGCCGTCGAGTCGATCGCGGCGGCCCAGAGAGCGAACTTCGAGGCGATGATCTGAGCCATGGGAAAACACGATCTGATCATCCCGGCCCGATTCGATTCCAAGGACATGGTGGCCGGGCTCAAGGCGGTCGAAGAGAGCGGCCACATCGCCGGCGATCTGGGGCAGGCCGCCGACTCGGCCTCCGTTCAATTCCGCAAGGCCCATGACTCCGTCAGGTCGGCGCTGCAGGAATTCTCCGAGCTCGGGAGGACTCTCCAGCAAGCCCCCGGCCAAGAGGTCCGGCCGACGACCGGCGGTCTTGCCGAGAACGATGCGGGAGCAGGGGCCGCGGCGAGGCTTGCACCGGAAGAGTGGCTCGGATCCGTGGGAGAGCTTTGCAACAACGTCGGAGTTCGCTTCAGTGGCTCCGGGGGGAACGCGACGGGCGAGCAAGCGGGGAGGCTCCCTGATGGCTCCTCGCCTCTCCCGAAGCTGAGAGGGATCCTTCTTCGGCCAGGAGCCGAGCCGTCCGCTTCCCTCGCGGAACACGATAACCCAGCGACCCCGGCGGAGCCCTCCTCGTCCTTCGCTGGCGGCCCAGGGGAGGGGCGATCCGCGAGCGATGTCCTGCTCCGGGCCGTCGAAGAAGCGAGAAGTCGGGGACTCGGAGGAGAGCACGGGCTGAGAGATGGCATGGCCCGCTCCGACGAGACCGCGACCTTCTCGGACATCCGGCCGATGTCGGACCTCGGTAGACGAACCGTCGCCGGGGGAGTCGATCCGGGCGGGTCCGCGCGGTCCGAACGGATAACTCCGGATGCACTCGCCGATTATGGTCAGTGGAGGACTGCGGATCGTGACGGCGGCCGGGGCGGAATCGCGGCCACACGACGCACCAGCCCGGTCGCGGCGGACGGCGCGAACGGCGAGCGACGACGCCACCGGCAAGACCCACGAGATGAGATCGAAGCTTGGCACGCAAGCGGAGAGGTCGCCGAGGGTTTCGATCCACGCGAGGGGATCCGACGGACCCGAGTTTCGTTTCCGATCTCGGCTCCCTCCGGCGAATCGCTCGCCCAGGAGCGGCCGATGCAGTCCACCTGGGGCGGGGCCGGAATCTCACCAGGCGGCCGCGATACCGAAGCCCGGATCGGCGGCGGGGCGACCGGCGTCATCGAGAGGTTGCTCCGAGAGCAGAACGATCTGATCCGGCAAGATATCCAGCGGAACGCGAGTCCTCCCATCACGGCTCCCCCTCCGATGCGCGGTGGTGGGATTCGGATGTGATCTTCGTCCCTTGAGTCCTCGGCCCTCGAGTCTTTCGACATGAATCCCAGCTTCAGTGGCGCATTCATCTTCGGTATCGCGTGCCACGTGGTGCACGTCCCTCATCCCGTTGCGGTGCAGAAGAACGAGTTCTTAGGAGTGACCGGGCTGACATCGCTCTACGGTGGTGGCCGGGGCCGCACGTTCGAGGTCACCGGGGTACTCGTGGGTTCCAACCTAACCGTCGTGATCGCCGCCGAAGGGGCCCTGCTCGCGTACGCCGACGGGATCGCGCGAACATTCGTGGACACGCAGGGCCGCGCGTGGCCGAACGTGATCTTCGAAGGAGAATATCAGCCATCCCCGGAAGGGCCGAAGATCACGGATTTCGGCTGGTGCTTGCCATACCGTTGCATCCTGCATGGCCTGACTTGAGTAGTCAGTGGTAGTAGTCAGTAGTCGGTGAAGACCGACAGGCCACCTTCCGCAACGACCACCGACGACGGGAAGCGAAGCGACCCCATGGCCTTCTCGCAAGCCACGATCCTGGCAGTCTCCCCGCCGCAGCTTAGCGGCAGCCAGGTCTGCCTCTCTTGGTCGTCATCGAGCCCCGGCGGGACGTGGTTCCAGGTGTACGTCAATCAGCAGCTCGCCTGGTCCGGGCAGCGGCTTTGGACCTGGGTCCCCATCCCCGCCGGGCCGATGCGGATCGATATCGGTGCCGTCAACGCCGGCGAACGGGGCACGAACTTCGTCGCCTCACTCCCCTCGGCCCCCACGCGGCGGGTGCAGATCAACTGGCAGTCGGGTACAGACGGTGGCAGTGGTCTGGCGGGCTTTCGCGTGTACGGGTCGGACGCTCCGGGAGGGGCGGTCGATTATTCCGCCGTCCTGGCCGACATCACGGCCTATCCCACCGGCATCACCACCGACGGCTTCGGCCTCGGCGGCTTCGGGTCCGGCGGCTTCGGCCAGGTGGCGGGCAATTACGCCTGGACCTCCGGCCCGCTCGCCGCTGGGACGTGGACCTTCGCCGTCGTGCCCTACGATGCGGCGGGGAACGGGAGCGCGGCGCAGACCACGACCGTGACCATCGCCGGGCCACCCCCCGCGCCGGCGGCGTTCACGGGGACATCCACGCGGCTCCAGTATGCATTGCTCGGCTTCGGACAGGTCGGCTTCGGGTCCGGCGGCTTCGGGCTGCCGGCGGCTACACTCACCTGGAATCCTTCTCAGTAGGCAGTGGGTAGTAGGCAGACGGCAGCGAAGATCGGACCGCCCACCCACCGGCTGCTGTCTACTGCTTACTGCCGACTGCGAGCGAAAGCGAGCGACATGAGCAACACCTACACTGCGAACACAAAGCTGGCCATGCCGGCGATCGGCGATACCGGTTGGGCTGTGCCGGTTAACGGCAACTGCGCGGTGCTCGACGCCCTCTCGCCGATCGGCGGCCTGGCGGTGACGACGACCGAGGTCCCGAGCGCCTCGTTCAATGTCGCGGTGGCGGCCGGCACCTACATCAAGCAGGACGGCACGATCGGCGCCTTTGCGGGCGCCGCCTCGCATGCGATCGCGGCGTCATCGACCCAGGTGCTCTACCTTGATCTGACGAACTCCGGCGCGCTGGTCGTCGCGGCGGCCTACCCGACGACCCCGCACGTCCGGCTTGCGACCGTGGTCGCCGGGTCCGGCACGATCTCGAGCGTCGCGGACAACCGCCAGTGCTTCAACGTGGTGGGCTCGTGGGCCGACGGCGTCAACATCACGCTGGGCAGCACGATCGGGACCCAGATCGGTACGGCGCCCGGCCAGCGGCTGGGATTCTTCGGCAAGACGCCGACGACCCAGCCGATGATGGGCGCCGCGACCGCCGGGGCGACGTACACGAGCAACGAGCAGTCCATGCTCCAGGCCGTCTATAACGCCGTCCGTTTGCTGGGACTGGGGAGTTGAAATGCCCGGCTCTTTCGACCTCAACAATTCGACGCCGACCCTCTACGGCGACGCGTTGACGGCCGGCGTCTACCTCTATGATCCGGAGGCGGACGATCCATTCTTCCTCTTCCCCAACGTCCGTTGCCTCCGGGTCGACTGCCGCGAGGGCCCCGAGCCGCCCGTGGCGCGGTTCGAGTACGTCATGGACGACGCGCTCGCGATCAACCTCGGCTGGCCGTCTCAGTTTGAGCAGATCTGGCCGATCGACGCCCAAGGGCCGTACGTGGTCAATCCGGACGACCGGCTCGTCGTGATGGCGTTGAACCCCGATGGGTCCCCGCTGATCCTCTTCGACGGATTCGCCCAGGTCCCGCAGGTCAACCTGACGCCGCGGAGCCAACGAGTCAGCTTCACGGCGGTCGGGGTGGCAGTCAGGGAGTGGGATAGCCCCATCAGCGGCCGAGTCCAGCGCCATTCCGACCCAGTCGGTCTCCAGGACACCTCGGGAGACTCGGATGTCCAGATCGATCTGCCCTGCCGCTTCAACCCGGCGGACTCCGACGTCGGCGGTCGCGGCGGCTATCTCCCCAACCGGACACCGGACGGCGCCGATACCGTCACGTCAACCGACGGGACCTCCCTCAGCTATCCGGTATTCCTCGATCCGGCGATCGAGCGGTCGCCGGACCCACGGGCCTACTGGAGCATCAGCGATGCGATCAAGTTCCTCCTCGCCGAGTACAACGGATCGCAGACCTACACCAGCTTCCCGG
Source organism: uncultured Planctomycetota bacterium (assembly GCA_963815795.1). Classification (GTDB taxonomy): domain Bacteria; phylum Planctomycetota; class Planctomycetia; order Isosphaerales; family Isosphaeraceae; genus JAKAUH01. The sequence goes on from CAWFIC010000001.1 coordinate 500,760, forward strand.
ACCTCGATATGCTCGACGCCCTCCTGGAAGTCCAGGCTCCGCCCTCGGGCCAGGATACGTTCGATTCGGAGGATGCCGAGACCTCGCCGCTGACGATCCGCGATTACGACGCCTCCAATAAGCCCTACCCCGAGGCCATCGCCGACCTGCTCTCCTATGCCGGGTTCGTGATGCGATGGGATACAGGGGCCGACGATAGCGGTCTTCCCACCACCCAGCTCAGCATCTATCGGCGCGACGGCGCCGCGACCTCGCCACTCAAGTCGGTCTACCTTGACCAGGCCGGGCCCCCGACGCTCGACCCCAGCCGGAACAACGTCGCACTTCTCCACCTGGCGCACGACGGCAACAGCATCGTCAACGCATGGCAAGTGGAGACGCAGCAGAGGCAAGTCGAGATCAGTGCCATCCTGGCCCCGCTCTATCAGCCGAGCGCGAGCGACGCGCAGTCGTCCAACCGCAAGCAATTCTTCCGCTCGTCTTGGGGCGCGACCACGACCGCGGCCACCCGGCGTAAGTACCGGTGGTACGGGGCGGATGAGTGCGCCGATGGGCACTTGACCCGGTCCGGGACGTGGAGCACGACGCCGTTCGACTTCTCGGACGTGTTCCCGCCTGACGACGACGGCACGGCCTCTTACACGGTGCGGTACCGGCCCGGCTCGCAGACGTTGATCGCGCCCGACACGGACGGCAATCCCCTCAGAGCGGACCTCGCCATCAGCTTCGACTACCAGGGTGACACCGCCGAGCTGTGGGATGGTACCGGGACCTGGCAGACCATCAAGGGGGGTTGGAGGCTCCTGAAGGATCGCCTGGGGATCGAGGTCACGGTCGAGGATCCCGAGCAGTGGGCGACGGGCAACGGCGCGTCCGCGGTCGGCAGTGCCGGCGCGGCGGCGGCGATCGTGCCCGGCGGCGACATCCGCGGCGTGACCTGGTGGGCGGCGCCGCCACAGGGGGGGCCGACGAACGGCGTGCGGCCGGTGCTGCGCCTCACCACGGTCATCCAGGACGATCTGCGGATGCCGATCTCCGCCGGCAAGCGGATCGCCAGCCCGACCCGGTTCGCGCGCTGGCGATCGATCGACGCCCGCGACCACTTCCAATATGCGAGCATCGATTCCAGCTCCATGAATTACGCCGCGCAGGGGGGAGATGGCACCGATCCCGTCGTGATCCGCGACGATACCGACAGCGCCATGGCCCACGCCTACCAGCTTCGCGGCGCCTACGAGTTCCCCCCGCTGGCCGGGTCGATCACGATCCCGTACATCACGACCTACTACGAGGTCGGAGACCGCGTCCAGCAGGTCGCCGGTCGAAACGTCTCCCTCACGACCAATATCGGCCAGGACCAGGGCGAGACGCCGACGTACCCGTGGGTCGTCGGTGTCTCCTGGAGTTTCGAGGGCGACCGGCAGAGCACGACCCTCCAGCTCTCCGACCGGCGGGCCGACATCTGAAGCCCGGGGGCACGACCATGAATGACCTGCGCGTCCTCCGCGATCGTCAATCGGCCGGGCGAAAGGCCCTCGACTCCAGCCTGGGTGGCGCCGAGGTCCGCGGCTCGTCCGCGATGCTGGCACAGACGACCACGGTCACGAACTATCCGACGACGGCGGCGGCTTTCTACGCGGTCGTGTTCTGCGACATCGACGGGAGCGAGAGCGAGGGGGCCGCGGCGGCCTACGTCCCCCGGACCAGCTCGGTCGCGTATGCGTTCAACCTGGGCACCCAGATCCCGCCGAGTGGCACGATGGTCGTTTGTCACGCCGTCGGCGGCCGTTGGTGCTTCCGGTACTGATCTTCAGGCTTCTCATGACCAGGAACGTCGATCCCTGTCTCGCACGCCGACACGACGGCAAGTCGCGCGGCGGACCCATCGACCGCGATGCGCGCGTCCTCCGCGACCGTCAGGTAGGCCTGCGCGCCGCGATCGACCGGGCGGCCGACGTGCCGGCGATCGCCGCCGCCCGACGGCTGGTGTCCGTCTACAACGGCGGCAACATGCCGACCCAGCCGGATCACATCTTCCTGACGCATCCCGTCTGGCTGGACGGCTCCGAAGTCGAGGGAGGGCCCGCATCCCCCAACGTGGACACGTCGGAGACGGTCCCGGTCGTCGTCCTCCGTGACGCGCCCCAGGCGGGCGACCTCCTCGTGGCCAGCGCGGTCGGTGGCCGATGGGTTGCCGAGCGCGCGGGTGCAGCCTGCAATGTGACCATCTGCGTCGTGCAATGCGGCCTCGTGCCGGTCTACGGCGCCGTCGTCACGATCCTCTCGGGCTCGAACATCGTCGCCCAGTGCACGACCGGCACCGGCGGCTGCTGCCAGGTCAACATCTGCGGGACCTACACCGTCCAGGTGACGGTGGGTGGGACCGTCGTCTACAGTGCGACGAGGACCCTCGTCAACGGGCAGCAGCTCTTGATCCCGATCGGCGTTGCGAACACAGTCTGCTGCGGCAGCTACGCGATTCCCCGGACCCTCACCCTCACCGACGCCGGCGGCACGCTCCAGTTCCTGTTCTATCCGAATTACTACTATCCCATCTGGTATGGCGGCCACGCCGTCACGCGCGAGTCCTGCTCAGTACAGACGCCGGGCGGCATCTGCATCAGCAATCCGCCGAGCCAGGGACCGGTCAAGGTCTGCTACCAAATGATCTGTTACGCAGGGCAGAATCCCACGTTCTCCATCCAGCGCGCGTGGTCATGGGTGTATCAACAAGGGACGCTAACGCCGATCTGGTATCAAGATTCGTCGCCAATCCCGCCCAACTCGCCCTGCGTCACTGCCCCACCAGCGATCTGCGGCAGCCCGCTGACCGACACCGCCAGCTTCGGCGCGAATCCGTCCTCGATGAGCCCCTTCGTCCTCTCCGGAACGCCTGTCGCCACGTCGAGCAACGCAACCGCCGACCCCATCGGCGGCTCCATCACCATCAGCGCCTAGCCCGCTCCGGAAGGCTGAAGGCGAAAGGCTGAAGGCTGGATAAGACGGCGGCCAGCGGCGGGGATGGGTGATCCGGTCCTATTCAGCCTTCGGCCTTCGGATAAACTTCAGCCCTGGGATGGCCGTCATGCCCATCGATGACATGCCGACGCCCGATCCGGCCTCGCCGAGGTCCGATTCTGTCGTTGACGCCGATCTGGCCGACCGCGTGTATCAGGCGGCTTATGACGATGCTGGCGACGCCAGGAATTGGATCAAGGTGTGTCTCACCGTCCTGACGGCCGAGATCGACCTGAGCCACTACGACCCGATGAGCCTGGATGCGGTGCGCGAGATGCGCACCGAAGCGGCACGGCGAGCGGCCCGCATCCTGCGCCTCGACGTCGAGTCCACGAGATCAGAGTAAAGGCGGCATGAGCGACCCCTGCGCCAAGTGTCCGTGTCCCGGCACCTGCCTCCGCTGGCCCCCCTTCTGTGAAATGGCCGCGGCGGAGCCGCAGGACCCCGTCCGCATCCGGCACATCATCAACCGTTCGGCCATTGGCACCACTCCGGCACAGCATCCACCCATTGATGCTCCAGCAGTAGTCGAGGCTCTCGGCTTGGTGGTAGCCATGAAGGCATGCCCGTTCCGCTCGTCCGGGCCCGGCTGCGGGTGCACCGGGGGGCGATGCGCTCTGCGCCGAGGCGCCCTCGTTTCGCACCTCGACTGCTTCGATTGCTTGCAACGATACCCGCACTTTCTCGAAGCCTGAACGCGACGCGACCGGCGGTCGTGGGGCCGCCCGGAAGCCGCCGGCAAAAAATGACACATAAGGGAAAATTTGCGCAACTGCAGCCCGTTTTCTGATGATTATTTAGGTGTACGGTACCGAGGAAGTCGCGACACGGAGGAAGAGGTAAGCCCGGGCGTCCTTTCGTTGTGCTCGTCGATTCGATGACTTGACACATTGCGTCACACCCCTATTTCCCGAAGGGTATCAGTCATGCGTAGGTGCACGGTGTTCGACGGCCTGACCTCCCTGGAGACGCTGGATCTCCGGCTCAGTCCGACCTCGCTGTCCCTGGCGGCTTCTCTTCCGCCCCCGGTCTTCAGCCATCACGTCTCGGTGCTGGAAGATCCGCTGCCGGAACCGGAGCCGACGCCGGGACCTCATCCCGGCAGCCCTCCTACCCCGACGTCGGGCCCGATCGGTCCCGGCTCGGTTTGAGGTGAGGGCACGCGCCCGCCGGCCCGCGCGATCGTAGCCGGCGAGCCGGGCGATGGAGGATCGATCCTCGCATCGCCGCGGGCCCACGCTCTCTCGCCGCGACGCCGCCGCCGTGTCGGGCCCGGGAGCTTCCAGAAGGATCGGGATCTCCGCGACCGGAGATGGTCGTTGACCCCTTCCGCACGTTGATCCGATCGCGACCGACCGAGGCGCTGCGCTCGCGTTGCGCCCCGGGGTCGGCCCGTTCAGCACGAGTACGTCCCGGCCGGGGATTCCGCTCGAGAGGCGCCGAGAGGCCCTCTCGAGCCGCCCCGTGCCGGGCCGATGACGCTCGCCACATGGGACTTACATCGAGCATCAACATGGCGATCTACTTGATTCAACACCGTTGGACACGACGCGAGCTCGCCGCCATCGAGGCCCCGACTCATGCCCGGGCCCTGGAATGGGCCGCCCGGCGCGGGATGAACCTGATCGATGTCGATCTCGCCGGGACGGACCTCCGCGGCACCTTCCTGGCCGGGGCCGACCTCCGCGGTGCCGGGTTGGCCGCCGCCGACCTGTCGGGCTGCTATCTCCGCAGGGCCGACCTCCGCGGGGCCGACCTCCGCGAGGCTCGGCTGGCCCATGCCTTCATCGGGGGGGCCGACCTCCGCGGGGCCGACCTGCGCGAGGCCGACTTCTCTCGAGCCGACCTCAGCGGGACGAGCCTGGTCGGTGCCGACCTCCGCGGCACGATCCTCACCGGTGCCCGCCTCGAGGAGGCGCTCTGCGACTGGCGATGGAGCGCCATCCCCGCGGAGTTGCTCCGTCAGCGACAAGGCCCGTCCCCCGACAGTTCGCGATTAATCGTCGCTCTGGCCTTCCACGACGACCCGGGCCCATGGAGTTGGCTGAAGCTCTTCGCCGGCCACGATCGCCTCGCCGACTGGGCATCGGCATCCTGGCGGGCTGGGTCCGGGACGGCGACAACGCCCCCGACCTGCTGCGATACCTGGCGGCCGACGCGATGAGCGGCCGGGACCGCACCGTCGAGGCCGGCAAGGTCCCGGTCCGACTCTTCGACGAACTCGCCGGCCCGGACCGCGATAGCATCGGGTCGGCTCTTCACTCCTCCATGTCGGGCAGTCCTCCGGCGACCCCGCGGATGATGTGGACGCGCAGAAAATGAGTCCTCTCGTCGGGGAGCGCTCTCCCCGGATGACCATCTCGGCCTGAAGCATGGGAGCCGGCTTACGATGACGACGAACACGACCCGACCACCGCAGTCGCTGCAAGCGGCCGAGCCCGGTCAACAGAGCGACTCGCAGAGGCCCCGTTCGGTGTCGACGCAACCAAGCGAGCGGCCCGACGGAAACAGACCAAACGAACGCAGGAGAAGGGCGACGAACCCGTCATCGGCGCACGCCCTGGCGATGCTGACGCGGCAGCCCGTCTTCGCCGTCCCCGTCCCGCGGCTCCATGTCGGCCCGAGGGGGGCCGACGGCTCGTTGCTGGTGGACGATCGCGCGTCGGACCGGCGGTTCTGGGTCTACACCCCGCGACTCGACTCGCAGTTCCGCGCGGGATATCGCGCCGGCCGGTGGTACGTCCGGACCCCGGGGGACGTCGAGCCCACGCCGAGGAGCCCGGGTTTTCCCACGGCCAAGGCGGCCGTAGACATGCTCGGCTCCTCCCCTCGGAGCCTCCCGCCCCAGGTCGCGCGCCACGGCCCTCGCTGCCGCGTCATCTGGTCGTAACGGGCGGGTGACCCGGTTGGAGGTGAAGGTGAGTCCCGGTGAGGATCATGACGACCGTCTGGGCAAGACCGGCCTTCGTCGGCGACTGGTAGGGTCCCCGCCGGAGGCAGGTCCGTGGCCCCAGTGATCCGATCCGCAACGAAGGAGAGACGACGATGATTCGGGATGACGGCCTCGAGCCCCGCGCCCGGCCGATCCGCACGGGCGGGCGCGGACCGCCGGTCGCGACCGGTGGGACCCGATCCTCTCGGCCGACGAGGAACGCGAGCTGGCGGAGCGGATCAAGGGTGGCGATCAGGCCGCCACGAGGCGGCTCATCCTGGCGAACCTCCGCCTGGTGGTCATGATCGCCCGGAGGTTCAAGTCCAGCAAACTGCCTCTCGATGACCTCATCCAGGAGGGGAACCTGGGGCTGATCCGGGCGAGCGAGGACTTCGATCCAGTCGTGCACGGCTGCCGCTTCGCCAGCTATGCGGAGATCTGGATTAAAGCCTTCATTCACAAGGCCCTGGTCGCCAACGACTCGCTGGTCCGGGTCCCCGAGCGTGTCTTCCTGCTGCGCAAGCAGTATCGCCGCTTCATGAGCACGGTGGAAGGCGCGGGCATGGATGGCGACGGTGCCGCCGCGGAGGAACCTCCGAGTGTCGAGGAGATCGCTCGAGCGATCGGGGTCTCGCCGCGCTGCCTCGGACCGATGATGCTCGACGAGTGCGAGCCGAACGCCCGGACTCCCGAGGACGATGGAGGCGAGACGGTACCGCTCGCCGAGGCGATCGTCGACCATCACCTTCCGGACGAGGAGGTCGCCGATCACGAGCAACGTGTCTTGCTGGACGTCGCCCTGCGTCGCCTGAACCCGGTCGAAGCTTGGTTCATCCGAGAGCGTTATGGACTGTGCACGCTGATTCCCGACGAGCGCGACTGGTCGGATCCGAGTCCGCGAGTGCCCCAGCGGGATGATCCCGGCCTCGATCCGGAGGAGGAGCCGTCCGGTCGTCGAACCTATTTCCACCGCTCCTACCCCGAGCTCGAACGCGACTGCGGATTGAGCCACTATCGCCTCCTGCAGGTCGAGCAGGCCGCCCTCGAGAAGCTGGGCGAGGTCCTGCGCCCCTGCTTCGTGCCGATCCGGGGCTGATCCGGCGGTCGTGCCGCAAAGGAAGGGACTTGTCACCCCGGCAACCTTGCCCGGGCGCCCTACGTGTTGACGCGCGGACCGTCCAGGGTCTTGGAACAAGGCGGCAGGAGCGGTACCATGACCGCTCCTGCCGCCTTTTTCTGTTCGAACGGGACGCGGAATGAGAAAGGGTCTTTGCGTGATCATCGAGCCCAAGGAGGCTTACGGCGAGCTGATCCGGCGATCGCGCGAGCTGGCGACCCTGGCCTCGTGCTCGGCGGTCCTGGGCTGGGACGAGCAGACGCACATGCCGTCCGGGGGCGCCGCCCATCGGGGCAATCAGATGGCGCTGCTGGCCGGCCTGCAACACGAGCGGGCGACCGATCCGAGGCTCGGCGAGTTGCTGATGAGCGTCGAGGGATCGGCCCTGACGGTCCAGCCGGACTCGGTCGAGGCGGCGAACATCCGCGAGTTGCGGCGGAGTTATAACCGCCGGGTGCGACTGCCCCGGGCCCTGGTCGAGGAGCTGGCGCGGACGACCTCGATGGCCCAGTCGGAGTGGATCGCGGCGCGGGCCGCCAGCGACTTCGTTCGCTTCCGGCCGTGGCTTGAGAAGATCGTCCGGCTCAAGCGGGAGGAGTCCGCCTGCTTGGTGGGCGACATTACCCCGGCCGATGCCTCCGCCGGGCCCGCGGGCTCGGCCTACGACCCCTTGCTCGACGAGTACGAGCCGGGGGCCAGGAGTGCGGATATGGCCGTCCTGTTCGATGCCCTGCGGCGCGAGCTGACGCCCTTGGTCGCTGCGATCGGCGAGTCGGCCGCGCGCAAGGCCGGCCCAGGGAGCGGCCTCCCACCCGATTCACCGGCCGCCGGGGCCGAGGCGATCCTCAAGCGATCCTACCCGCGCGATCGTCAGCGGATCTTCGGCGAGGCCGTGGCCGCGGCGGTGGGCTTCGACTTCCGGCGCGGGCGGCTGGACGTGACCGCCCATCCCTTCTGCACGGGCATCGGCCCGGGCGACTGCCGCATCACGACCCGGTTCGACGAGCGCGAGTTCTCCGACGCGTTATTCGGCATCCTCCATGAGGTCGGCCACGGGCTCTATGAGCAGGGGCTGGATGAGGCCCATCACGGCACGCCGATGGGCGAGGCCGTGTCGCTGGGGGTGCACGAATCGCAGTCGCGTCTCTGGGAGAACCTGGTGGGTCGCGGGCGGGCGTTCTGGGTCTTCTGGCTGCCCATGGCCCGCCGGATCTTCCACGAGGCGCTGGCCGACGTGTCGCTCGAGCAGTTCCACGCCGCGGTCAATCACGTGTCGCCTTCGCTGATCCGCGTCCGGGCCGACGAGGCGACCTACAACCTCCACATCATCGTCCGGTTCGAGCTGGAGCAGGACCTGCTCGCCGGGAACCTGGCGGTCGGAGACCTCCCCGGGGCCTGGAACCAGAAGTACCGCGAATACCTGGGCGTCTCGCCGGCCAATGACGCCGAGGGCTGCCTCCAGGACATCCACTGGAGCGCCGGGCTGATCGGTTATTTCCCGACATACACCCTGGGGAACGTCTACGCGGCCCAGCTCTTCGCCGCCGCCCGGGCCGAACTCGGCGATCTCGACGAAGCCTTCGCCCGCGGCGATTTCGGCGGCCTGCTCGGCTGGCTTCGCGAGAAGGTCCATCGCCAGGGCCAGCGCTATCGGGCCGCCGACCTGGTCGAGCGCGTCACCGGCTCCCGGCCCGACCATCGCCCGCTGATCGACGGCCTGCGCCGGAAGTATGCCGAGCTCTACGGAATCTGAGAACCCGCTTGGTCCAACCGCCATGCCCTACGTTGACGACGCCTCTCCGCCGCCCGGATCGCCGCCCCCACTCCCGGCCACGAAAGCCGGTACAGCTCCGCCCCCCTTGCCGCCGTCGCGGGTGAGCTCGATCGATGCCTACCGGGGGTTGGTGATGTTCCTGATGATGGCCGAGGTGCTCCGGCTCTGCGCCGTTGCGGCCAAGGTGCATGGCAGCAGACTGTGGGAGTTCTTGTGCTATCACCAGACGCACGCGGAATGGACTTCGGATTGGACGGGCTGCTCGCTCCACGATTTGATCCAGCCGTCGTTCTCGTTCCTGGTCGGAGTGGCGCTGCCGTTTTCGATCGCCAGCCGGTTGGCTCGCGGACAGTCGAAAGCCGGGATGACGGCGCACGCCGTCTGGCGGGCCCTGCTCCTGGTCGCCCTGGGTGTCTTCCTGCGGTCGAGGAGCAGCTCTCAGACCAACTTCACGTTCGAGGACACGCTCAGCCAGATCGGCCTGGGCTATCCCTTCCTGTTCCTACTCGGATTCTTCTCGGCCCGGGTGCAGTGGATCGCGCTGGGAGTGATCCTCCTCGGCGACTGGGCGGCGTTCGCGCTGTATCCACTCCCCGGCTCCGATTTCGACTACGCCGCCGTCGGGGTGCCGGCGAGCTGGCCGTATCATCAGACCGGATTCGCAGCCCACTGGGACAAGAACAGCAACCTGGCCTGGGCCTGCGATACCTGGTTCTTGAACCGGTTCCCCCGCACCAGACCGTTCACGGCCAATGGCGGGGGCTACGCGACCTTGAGCTTCATCCCGACGCTGGGGACGATGGTCCTGGGCCTGTTGGCCGGCGGGGTCCTGCGCCGACCCGGGTCGGGGTGGGCCAAGGTCCTATGGTTCACCGTCGCGGGCGGGGTCGGCCTGGCGGCTGGCTGGGGCCTGGGCGCGCTGGGCATCTGCCCGGTGGTCAAGCGGATCTGGACCCCGAGTTGGGTGCTCTTCAGCGGCGGCTGGTGCTTCCTGTTCCTGGCCGGCTTCTACGCGATCATCGACCTCCTCGGCGTCCGCTTCTGGGCCTTCCCATTACGGGTCATCGGCATGAACTCCATCGCCGCCTACTGCATGGCCGGCCTGTTCGAGGACTTCTTCAAGAAGAACCTCTATACCCACCTGCGCCGTCAACCGTTCCAGAGCCTCGGCGAGCCTTACGAGCCCTTGCTTCACGGCGCCGCCGTCTTGCTGATCCTCTGGCTGATCCTGTTCTGGATGTATCGCAGAAAGGTCTTCTTGCGGATTTGACAGACCTGGTCCTGTCGAGGAGATGCCCCGATCATCGTCCGTTTGACGGAGGCGACTGTCGCGCACCGGAGGCCTACCGCGCATGCGTTGCACCAGATCCGACCCGCCCTCCTGGCTCGCACTCCTGCTCGTAACGGCCGCGTCCTACGCGTGCGAATGTGTCGCCGGTGCACAATCCACGGGCTCATCGCGATCGATCCGCCTGGATGTGACGCGCGACACTTGGGTCTCGGAAGTGGGCCGAGAGGCCGACGGCAACAACGGGGCCGCGACTCGGCTCAAGTTCAAGAGCATCCAGGAGATGTCCCTGCTCGACGCGGACGTATCGCCATTACGCGGCCGGACAATCCGCTCGGCGGCGCTTCATCTGCGGAAAGCCGGTGACGAGCGACTCTGGCGAGTGACGGTCAGCGGCATTGGGGCGGAGTGGTTCGAGGGGACCGGCAGCAGCTACGCGATCCAGCCGGGCGGCGCGACGTTCCGCCACCGCCGGCATCCCGACCTCCCCTGGTCGATCGGCGGGGGGGATCTATGCCACGTGATCCTGGGTAACGGGGGCACGACCTGGCGGATGGCCGACGCCTCGCCGCCCGATCGGGATGGCTGGCAGATCGTGCCGGTCAACCCGAAGGTCATCGCGTCTCGGATGGCCGGCCTCAGCCACGGCTTCCTCGTGTTCGACGACACCGGCTCCGAGTGGACCCGACAGGGCGAGTCGTTCACCTTCCGGCTCTTCCCCAACCGCTTCGCCTACAGCCAGGACCAGAACAGGGCGAGTGCCCCTTATTTCGTCGTCGAGCCAGGGCCCGAGGATCGCCGGCCGCCTTCGTCGCCGAGCGGCCTGCGCGTCGAGCCGCAGACCTCGCTGCTGCCGGGCGGAGAAGCCCTGGTCTCGTGGATGACGCCCCGCGACGCCGGCCCGGCCGGCACGCTCGGCTTCTTCGCGGAACTCGGCGGTCGCGCGCTGCCGCGCGAGTTGATCCCGATGGCAGGCGCGCCGGCGCCCGGGTCGAAATGCACCTGCGCGACCTGAAGCTGTCGCCCGGCTCTGTGGGCACGCTGTCGGTGCGGGCCGTCGACGCGGCCGGCAACCTCGGCCCGGCGGCGACGGCGAACATCCGGGTCTCCGACCGGCTCCCCGCGCCGCTGCCCGGCTCGGCGACGGCGACGAGTCCAGCCCGGACCGCGGCCCCGAGTACCCTCCCTCGCCTGGGATCGCTCGAGGTCGCCATCCTCGACGAACTGGACAAAGTCCACCCCGTCACGGGCGAACTGATCCCCTCCCAGCCGGAGGGCTACCCGGCCGCCAATCACCTCTGGAATGCCGACGCGCGGCGGATCGCACTCCAGGCGGCGCGGAACGAGTTCGTCGCCTTCCAGGTGCTGCTGCGCGGCGCGGGCGGATCCGATCGGGATCAGGTCCGGCCCGAGCTGACCTTCGAAGCCCCCGCCGGCCGGGCGCCGCGGGTGGAGTTCGGGCGTTATCAGTCGGTGAACTCGCGGAACGGGCCGCTGCCCGACCCGATCGTCCCGCTGGATTTCCCCACCTCGGGCGCGAAGGGCGCGAAGAACGGCAGCCTGCACGCGGAGATCTACGTCCCGCACGATCTCGCCGCGGGCGAGTACCGAGGGACACTGACCCTGTCCGCGCGGGGCGGGGCGGGGCAGAGGACTCTGCGGTTGCCCGTCGCCCTGCGGGTCTGGGATTTCACCCTGCCGGACCACCTCAGCTTCTTGCCGGAGATGAACAGCTACGGCCTGCCGGACAACGAGCGCGATTACTACCGCCTGGCCCACCGGCATCGGACCGTGCTGAACCGGCTGCCGTACTATCAGAACGGGCGGATGGCTGACGGCTGCGCCCCGCGGTGGGACGCCCGCAGGCTGGCTCTCGACTGGTCCGACTGGGACCGCCGCTTCGGCCCGTTGCTGGACGGTTCGGCCTTCGCGGACCTGCCCCGCAAGGGCGTGCCGGTCGACGTCTTCTACCTGCCCTTGCACGAGAACTGGCCCAGCCCGATCGAGGGCAACTACAACGGCAGCTACTGGGCTGACCGGGCCTTCCTCGATTCGTACCGCCGGGCGTTCGCCGCCGCCTCGCGCGGGATGGCCGAGCACTTTCGGGCCAGGGGCTGGACCGAGACGCTATTCCAGTGCTTGCTCAACAACAAGGTGGACTTCAAGCGCCGCGGCTGGTCGCGGGGATCGTCGCCCTGGCTCCTGGACGAGCCCGCCAGTTTCCAGGACTACTGGGCTCTGCGCTACTTCGCCAGGGCCTTCCACGAGGGGATCAACCAGGCCGCCGGATCACCGGCCACCCCAGGCCCTGCCGCGTCCTCTGCACCGCCCTCATCGGGGCCCCGGATGGTGTTCCGCGCCGACATCTCCCGGCCGCAGTGGCGGCGCGACAGCCTCGACGGCCTCTTGGATTACCATGTCGTCGGCGGCGCGGTGCGCGAGTATCCCCAGCTGGTCTTCGACCGCAGGCGAGTGCTCGGCGAGATCGTGCTGGAATACGGCTCGACCAATCCTGTCGAGGGATCGAACCTCCAGCCGGTCGGGTGGTGCCTCGATGCCTGGTCGCTGGGGACCGACGGCATCATCCCCTGGCAGACGATCGGCAATGACGACTCATGGGAGCGGGCCGATGAGCTGGCGCTCTTCTACCCGGGACGTGCCCGCGGGCGAGGCGGTGCCGGTGCCGGCGAATCGAGCCCGGACGTGATCCCGTCGATCCGGCTCAAGGCCTACCGGCGCGGCCAGCAGGACGTCGAGTACCTCACGCTCTGGGCCTTGCTGCACAAGGAGCCACGGTGGGCGGTGGGCCGCCAGATGCGCGCGGCGCTGAATCTGGCCGGCTCCCGCCACGGCACCGGTCTCAACGTCGCCGAGGACGCCGGCCGGATCGACTACGCCCGGCTCCGCCCGCAGGACCTCTGGGCCGTGCGAGTCCGCCTCGGCGAGGCCCTCTCGCTGGCGCATCCCGCGCCGCGCGCAACTCGTCGACTTCCGCACCCCGCGCCGCGATCCGGACCACCTGCCGCCGGCCGAGGTCGGAGTGGCCCCCCAACGCGAGGCTGGTGCCGGCCTTGAGGGCAGCGCTCCGTGAAGGCTACAGTGACTCTTCCCGGGGCATGCATAGGCCGGGGATTCTCGGTCCCACCATCAACGAAGACAGGAGTCAACTCATGGCCCTCACCCCTTCCACCATGCTGCCGCTCGGCACCCCGGCGCCCGACTTCCGCCTGCTCGACACCGACGGCAAACTCATCTCCCTCGATGATTTCCGCGACGCCCCGGCGCTCCTCGTCGGGTTCATCTGCAACCACTGCCCCTATGTCAAGCACATCCGCCAGGAGCTGGCGAGACTCGCGAAGGAGTACCAGCAGAAGGGCGTGGCCGTCCTCGGCATCAACTCCAACGACGCGGAGAACTACCCCGACGACAGCCCCGAGATGATGGTCCGTGAGAAGGCCGAAGTCGGCTACACGTTTCCGTACCTCTACGACGAGACCCAGAGAGTCGCCAGGGCCTACCAGGCGGCCTGCACGCCCGACTTCTACGTCTTCGACAAGAACCGCAAGCTCGTTTATCGGGGCCAGCTCGACGGGAGCCGGCCGGGTAACCAGGTCCCCGTCACCGGCAAGGACCTCCGCGCGGCGCTCGACGCCACGCTCTCCGGCGTGCCGGTCGGCGACGACCAGCGGCCCAGCATGGGCTGCAACATCAAGTGGAAGCGCGGAAACGAGCCGGAGTGAAGCACGCACTGAACCGCTTCGCAGGGCCGAGGACGAGCTGTCGCAACGAGGAGGCGGTCTCCCAGGTGCGGTTCGCGTAGTCGGGCGTCGGGTCCTCATTCCGTCGGGAGCCTCACGAGCGTTTCAACGACCGAGGGCCGGAGCTCGCTCGGACTGTCGACCACCGGGCGACCGCCGATGGACGATTCGAGCGTCGT
>CAWFIC010000002.1:0-393871 GCA_963815795.1 uncultured Planctomycetota bacterium
GATTTCATGTCCACCGCACTGATCGAACGACCATTATTCCGTCCGCCAGGGAGTCGAAGACGACGACATGGACGTCCTCTGCCCGGACGGGCGAGTCATGGGAATCGAGGTCGCTTGGGATCACGTAGAGACGTTCATCACGGCGACCTTCAGCGGCGCTGAGAGGCACCGCCGGCGCCTTTCCACGGTGGCGCAGCTCGAGACCCAAACTTCGATCAACAAGTAAGACACTCTCATACACCCCGACAGACTGCATACGACCCGTTCGATTGCACTCAATCTCCCAGTCGCCCGATCCGATAACTTCAGTAAGTCTCGGTCGGTGTGAGAGAGACGATCATGCATGCTGGAGCAACAGTCCAATGCCTCGCCGTGATCCACTTCACGCCGTCCGTCGCCAAGCTTGGCTGATCGGGCTTGCCCTGGCAACTGGCTGTGCGCATCCGCAGACTGGTCTCCGGGATCGACTCGCTCGACGAGTCATCCCCGTGGAAAACGGCGCAGGCGAGTCGACGAGCCGAGCTGAAGGCAAGGCCGCCGACCAACCGCCGACGGATGCGAGGGTGCGATTGGCCGGCGTTTCGCAACCCGGTCAAGGGACGGAGGCTCGCGCCGAGAAGGAGCGACCCACTCCGCTACCACCGGCGATGGAAGGCCCACCACGTCGCTCGGAGTCCGATCGGCCGACCTCGGCCGGGACGTCGCTTCCGAGCGATTCCGACGAGGCGACCCTGGACGCGATCGCGGCGAGCGGCAAGCCACTGACGCTTCCCGAGACGATCGACCTGGCGTTTCGCTTACAACCGCGGTTGCGTGCCCAGATCGAGAGTATCGCTCAGGCCCGAGGGGCCCAACAGATCGCGTTCTCGTTGTTCCTGCCCATCGTTGCCGCAAATTACGACGCGGGGGGTTTCAGCCTCGGCGTGGGCGGCCAACCGATTCGCCTGGGGAAGGGCCTCCCGGGATTCAACTTCTTGCCCGGCATCGGGGCCCTGCCCGTCGGCCTCAACCTCGGGACGACCTTCGAGCTGGCCGAGCTCAAGGTCCAATGGCTGCTCCTCGACTTCGGCCGTCGGCTCGGCCTCTATGAGCAGGCGAAACTGGCGGGCGACATCGCCCGACTCCAGACCGAGCGCGCTCACCAGACGGTGGCCAACGAGGTCGCGGTCGCGTATTACAACGTCCTCCGGAGCCAGGCGCTGCGGCGGACGGCCCAGGACGCCCTCCGTCGCGCCGAGGAGGAACTTGTGGACGCTCGCAAGCGCGAGCGCGAGGGTGTGATCGAGCGCGAGATCGTCCTGCGGTCCGAGGTGCAAACCGCCGAGTACCGTCAGGCGCTCCACGCCGCCACGGAGGCGGAGTTCGTGGCCCTGGCGGGGCTGAACCTGGCGATCGGGCTCAAGTGCAATGAGCCGCTCCGCGTCGTCGATCCGACCGAGGTCCCGCCCTTGGCCCCCTGTCTCGCCGATTGCTTGCAGACGGCCATCCGGCAGCGCCGCGAATTCTACGTCGTTCAGCGCACGGTGGAGATCGCCGGGCAGGGGGGCCGTATCGCCCGAGCCCAGTTCGCGCCCAAAGTGGTTGCGGATGGGACCTTGTTCAACTTCCAGCAGCAAGAGCTGAACGGCCACGCCGATTTTCGGATGGGGTTCATCCGGCTCGAGTGGGTGCTGTTCGAGGGCGGTCGGAAGATCGCCGCGGCCCGCGTGGCGGACTCGCAGGTCCGCCAGGCCATGGCCCAGGCCGAGTCGATCGTGGATAATATCGCGTTCCAGGTCAACGAGGCGTACCGGAACGCCGTCACGGCCCGGGTCAGCATCGACGATGCCCGCCCGGCGGTCGATCAGGCCACCGAGAACTATCGGCTCGCGCGACTGAGGCTCAGCGAGGGTGCGGCGATACCCTCCGAGATCGCCGATGCGCAGGCCTCGCTCACACGTGCCCAGCAGAATTACCTGAACGCGCGATACGGCTACCTGATCGCGATGGATCGCCTGGCCTACGCCATGGGAATCGGCCCGACACCGATGCCCCAGGAACCCGGACATCACTAGCCGAGACGAATCCGAAGCATGCGGAGCACCCCATGAGCACGATCCAAGCGGCCCAGACGTCTCCGAACAGTCAAGCCCAGACGGCACCCACAACCCCGACGACTCAGCCCGCCGTTCGCCGGAATCGGTTCCGTCCCGGCCGTCTCCTCGCCCTGGTCGCCGTGATCGCGGCCACCGCCCTCGGCCTGCCGGCCGTGATGGGTTGGGTCCACTTCCGCCGCACCCATTCCATCACCGACGACGCCTTCGTCGAGGCCCACATCGTCAACGTCGCCCCGCAACTGGTCTCCGGCCGGATCATCCGGTTCCTGGCCGATGAGGACGACCGCGTTGCCCAGGGTCAGGTCGTGGCGGAGATCGACCCGATCCCCTACCGCGACAAGGTCAACGTCGCGCGGGCCCAGCTCGACTCCGCGCTGGCCGAATTGAACCGCCAGCGTGCCGACCTCGACCTCGTCCGGAAGGAAGTCCCGATCCAGATCGAGATCGCCCGGCGGACCGCCGCCGCCGCCCTGGCCGACCGGGTCAGGGCCGAGAAGTCGCTCAAGTACACCGAGGATGAAGTCGAGAAGGGGATCGACGAGGCCCGCGCCGGGCTGAAGGCGGCCCGGGCCTCCCTCACTCTGGCCGAGCTGGAGTACGGGCGCTTCACCCGGCTCGAGCAACAGGGCGCCAGCCCACCGCGCCAGCGAGATCAGGTCACTCAGTCTCGCGACTCGGCCTCGGCGCAGGTGGACCTCGCCGAAGCTCGGCTGGCCAAGGCCCTGGCCTCGCGGACCCAGATCGACGTCGCCCGCAGCGCCCTGGACGCCGCGGATAAGGCGGAACAGAAGGCAGCCAAGGGCATCAACCTTGCGGAGATCGGCCACGACCAGATCCGCGAGATCGAGCTGCTGGTCAAGGTCAAGGAACAGGCCGCCCAGCAGGCCTGCCGGGCGCTGGAGGCCGCCGAGAACGACCTGGCGTACACCAAGGTCCGGGCCCCGATCCCCGGCGTGGTGGTCAAGCGGTACCGCCACCTCGGCGACTTCGTCTCGGCGGGTTCCCCCGTGTTGAGCATGTATGACCCGGACCTGCTCTACGTCGAGGCCAACCTGGAAGAGGACCGCCTGCCCGGCGTCGAGCCGGGCAACCCGGTCCGTCTCGAGCTCTACGCATTCGCCGAGCCCTTCCGGGGGCGGGTCGTCTGGGTCAACAAGGCGACGGGGGCCCAGTTCGCGCTGATGCCGCGCAACGTCGTCTCGGGCGAGTTCACGCGGGTGGTGCAGCGGGTGCCGGTGCGGATCCAGATCGAGCGCGACGACCGATGGCCAAGGCTCCGCGCCGGGCTGATGACGACGGTGGCCATCGCGCATGGCCCCGGCGATGCCGCCTGGGCCGCTGAGGCGGCCCGGGCGATGGAAGGGCTCGAGAGGCAATACAACGCGGCCGAGACCCGCGGGGAGCCAGTCCACGATGGAGACGCCGCCGAATCGGCGGCGGCGACACCATGACGACGCTCGCGGCATCGATCCCAAGACAGACCGCCACAGCGCCGACGCCGCTCCTGCTTGAACGCAGGCACTGGCTGGCCGCCCTGGCGATGCTCTTCGTCCTCTTCACGCCCTACCAGACCCTCGTCCAGACTGCCATCACCGACGATGCGGTCCGCCTCGGCGTCGAGGTGGACAGCTACGACATGATCTGGGTCAACGTCGCCTACATCTTCGGATTCATCTATGGCATGTTCTCGGGGGTGTTGTTCTCGGTTCGATTCGGGAAGCGCTACACTCTCGTCGCGGGTCTGTTGGTGTTCTGTGTGGGCAACGTGCTCTGTGGCGCGGCGACCGGGCTTTACAGCCTGGCCTTCGGGCGGTTCGTCGAGGGCTTTGGCAAGTTGATGGCGATGGCGGTCGGCCGCGCCACGCTCTATCAGCAATTCGACCGCGCACTCCTGGTGGCCATCGGCTTCTATGGTGTCTTCGCCTACTCGACGAGGAACTGTACACCGCTGATCAACGCTTATCTGGACGTGTATTTGTCCTGGCGATGGATGTACTGGGCCTATGTGCCGGTCGGGTTGATCGCAACGGTCCTGGTCTGGTGCTTCTTCCGTCCCGACCGTCCGGCAAAGCCGATTCGCGTGCCGATCGACTGGCTGGCCGTCACCGTCTTCGTGGGCTGGATCGTGGCCATCGAGTTCACGTTCTCCTGGTACCGCAAGTGGGGCGGTTGGTCGTCGAACGCATTCGTCATCACGGTTACACTCTGTCTGGTCTTGCCGGTTGCCCTGGCTGTCTGGCTGGGGTCGGGTCTGAGTCGGGACGAGCACCTGAACCGTCTCGTTCGATCGCGCGTCTACGTTCTCTGCCTGATAACCCGCGGGTTGATGCTCCTGCACATGGTCGCTGTCCTCTCGATCGTCGGCCTCTATTGCACCGAGCTGCGCGCCTACCCGCGGATCACGTCGGGTTGGCTGATGGTGCCGACCTCGGCGGCGATGGCGGCGACCACGTTCCTCACGACCTGGTTTCACCGCCGATCGCTACGCCACGCCTGGCTGGTCGTGGGGTTCGTGGGTACGGCGGCCTGTGTGTGGTGGCTATCGTCGATCGATGATTTCACCGCCAAGGAGCACGTGGCGCTCATACTGGCCTGCTGGGGAGCCTTCCTGGGACTGATCCCCCCGGTCTTCCTCACCGACGAGGTCGAGGGGCTGGATCCGAGGGACATGCTTTACGGGGTCGCACTGGGCCTGGTCGGATTGCTGATCCCGATCTATACGGTCCCGAACGCGACGGCGACGATGGTGAAAGCCTGGTCCGACCGGGCTCTGGACAACTATCGTTTCAATCTCCGCGAGAACCGGCCGGCGGTCGAGCAGGCTTCGGCCCGGGTCGCCGACTACTTCCACCAGCGGGGATTGAGCGGGGCCGGCCTCCAACAGGAGACTCGCCGTGTGCTCGGCGGCTTCGTGACGCTTGAGAGCATCGCCCACGGGTTCCGCAGCGGCCTGCGGTTCCTCAGCCTGATGATGCTCATCATCGGCTTGACGGTCGCGATCCTGCTGGCCCACGCGGCGAAGGGATTGCGGGCGCCGCCCGGGTCGGGCTACATCTGAGGGAGACCGAGGGCGGGCTACGGCTCCAGGCCGACAAGTTCATCCTCTGCACCGGCGGCGTGAGCCGGCGGCTTCCTGTTCGCTGCTGAACGACTGTCACCATCGGCCGGTGAACGCAGACCTTTCGCCGGGGGGCCGCGTGGCGTACCATGAGGGGTCCGTGCGGACCTTCCGGAGCGAGGTCAGAAGCGAGTGGGAGGTCGGAGCGAATTGTGCCGAGTCTGACCGTCGAGAACTACGTCAAGGCGATCGCGCTGATCGCCGCCCGGAGCGAGCCCGGCAGCGCCGTGAGCACCGGCGAGCTGGCGCAGGCGCTGTCCGTCTCGCCGGGGACGGTCACCGGCATGCTCAAGACCCTCTCCGAGACGAGCCTGGCGACGTACACCCCTTATGAAGGGGCCCGCCTGACCGAGGCCGGCCAGCGACTGGCCCTGAAGGTGATCCGCCGCCACCGCCTGCTCGAGTTGTTCCTGGCCCGGACGCTCGAGATGACCTGGGACGAGGTGCACGAGGAGGCCGAGCACATGGAGCACGCCGCCTCCGAGCGGCTGGTCAACCGGATCGACGCCTATCTCGGCTATCCGGCCGTGGACCCGCACGGCGACCCGATCCCCCGCGCCGACGGCTCGCTGACCGAGACCGAAGGCACGCCGCTGGCCCGCGTCCGCCCCGGCCAGCGCTTCCGCGTCGTCCGGGTCATGGATCAGGACCCAGCCTTCCTGCGATACCTCAGCGAGTGTGGCCTGGAACTGCACGCCACCGGCGAAGTGGTGGAGAACCGCCCGGAGGCCGGCGCCATCGTCTGCCGGCTGGGCGAGCGGAGCATCGCCATGGGAGTGGCCGCCGCCAGCAAGGTGCTCGTCAGCGCGGGCGAGTGGGGGGATTCCTCGGAGTAGGCAAGGTTCCAACGGAAGCGAGGCTCGATCATGGCCACGGCAACCGCCGGTTCCAGGAGGCGAACGCTGACCTCATCCGGGTTCGTCTTCCATGACGTCTCGTGGGATGATTACGAGGCGATGCTCCGCATCGTGGGCGATGGGCACATCCGGGTGACCTACGACCAGGGCACGATGGAGATCTTCATGCCACTTTTCAGGCACGACAACGACTCCTATCTCCTCGGTCGCATGGTGGATCTTCTCACCGAAGAGCTGGAGATCTCCGTCCAGGGAGGCCGCACGACCACGCACAAGCGACAGGATCTCGGCAAAGGGGCCGAGCCGGACGATTGCTACTGGTTCGGGAAGAATGCCCGCCACATGCGCGGCAAGCGCGAGCTCGACTTGAGCCGCGATCCCGCCCCTGATCTGGTCATCGAGGTCGACGTGACCCGCACGTCGCTCGATCGGCTCAAGATCTTCGCCGCCATGGAAGTGCCGGAGATCTGGCGATCCACCAGCCGCTCGCTCCAATTCCTCCATCTGCAAGCGGATGGGACGTATCAGCCACGGACGACCAGCCGGAACTTCCCTTCCCTTCAGGTCTCCTCGGTCGCCGAATTCCTCAAACAGGGGAGGACCGCCGATTCCGTCGAATGGATCCGGTCCTTCCGGGCGTTCGTCCGCGAGCAGGTCGTTCCCGGCCGGCGACCGAACGGGCGGTAATACCCGGGACGGATCGGTCGCGGGACTCACGAGCGGAACGCATCCGCATCAATCGAATCGGGCGTGCGGTCCGGCCGGAAGGGCGTCAGGTCCAGGCGCGGTGGTCGTCCCAGCACCAGGTCGGCAACAAGCTCGGCAGTCGCCGGCGCGAGCTGCAAGCCGGCGCGCTTGTGACCGGTGGCGACGATCAGGTTCGCGATCCCGGGAGCCGCCCCGATGTAGGGGCGGGTGTCGAACGCTCCCCGGGCGGAGGCCGGCCCAGGTCGCCTCGACGGCCGCACCGCCCAGTATCGGGCAGAGGCGCAGGGCCTCATCGAGCAGGTCGCGCGCCGCCAGGGCCGTCGGCCGCGCGTCGAAGCCGGCGTCTTCCTCGGTGGCTCCGATCAGGATCCGGCCGTCGTCGCGCGGGACGAGATAATCCTTGCCGTGCTCGACCACGCGGCCCAGCAGCGGACGATCCGCCTTCAAGAGCACGATCTGCCCCTTGATCGGCGGCGTCGGCGCGCGGACGCCCGCCGGCTCGAGCAGCCCGCCGGACCAGGCACCGGCCGCCACGATCACCCATCCGCAGGGGATGTCCCCCTTGTTCGTGCGCACGGCCGTGATCCGGCCGCCGACGGTCGTGAACCCCTCGACAGTCCGGTGCGGCTCCAGGCTCGCGTGGCGCCCGTGGGCGGCCTCCATCAGCGCCCGCAACAGCCGCGGGTTGCGGACCTGGGCGCGGTCGGGCAGGTAGTACACCGACCGCAGCTCGGGATTGAGCGCCGGCTCGACACGCGCGTAGTCGCCGGGCGGGATCCACTCGTAGGCGATCCCCTCGGCTCGCCACTGGCCGGCCGCGGCCCGCAGCGCGTCGTCCTCGCGCTCGGTCCAGGACACGTCGACGCCGCCGGTCCGGCGATATCCGGGGTCGATGCCCGTCTCCTCGTGCAGCGCGGCCGTCCACTCCGGATAGAGCCGTGCGCTCCAGGATCTCAGCGCGACCAGGGGATTGATCTTCGCGGCCGGATCCACCTCGTCGCGGTCGGCGATCGGAGGGATCAGCCCGGCGCCGGCCCAGGATGCCTCGCGGCCCAGCTCGCGGCGGTCCAGGACCGTGGGAGAGAGACCCTCGCGCGCCAGGGCGTAGGCGATCGACAGGCCGATCACGCCGCCCCCCACGATCACGACGTCGTCGCTCCCGATCATCGATCCGCCTTCGGTCTGGTGAGGACGCCTTTCGGCGCGGCGGCTCGCCAGGCCGCTTCGCGCAGGCGAAACAAGCCCCGCGCCTCCTCGGCGGCCAGGATCAGGTCGCGCCCGTCCCAGGTGATCCCTTCGATCGGCAGCGACGCGTATCGAACCTCGGCGACCAGCTTCCAGGGAGACGCCTCGCCTCGCCGATAGACTCGCGTCACCGCGTACGAACAGACCGCAAGGAGCGTGCCGTCCTCGCTCAGGTCCGCGCCCGTGGCGGGCTCCGTGAAGCCCGGCAGCCGGCCGATCGAACGAACCAGGACGGGTCCCCGGCCCGCCGGCGGCGGATCGAACGGCACGGCGAACAGCTCGGCCTCGCGGCCGTCGCGGTACTTGGCGACCACGATCGCCGTCCCCCGGTCATACACCAGCCCCTCGGCATCGAACCGGTTCGAGGGGGGCAGCGCGTAAGTCACGCTCTGCGCGACGCTGAGCGGGACCTCCCGATCCCGGCTGTCGGCCTCGGGCGACGACGGGTCGGGCTCGTCGATCCGGTAGATCGTCCGGACGCGCAGCAGGCCGGAATTGTTGCCGATATCGCCCAGGTAGAGATGCCCCTGGCCGTCGATCGCGATGTCTTCCCAGTCGAGATTCGGGATCGCCAGCCGGAACCGCCGGACGATCCCGCCGTCGGCCCGGACCGCGAAGAGCAGGGGGGCGTTCCCCGAGTCGTTATGCACCCAGAAGATCCCCGGATGCCGCCGGCTCTTGACGATCCCGGATGCCTCCGGGATCGCACGCGTATCGAACCGGCCCATCGGCTCGAGCGGACCCAGGCCGGGACCCTTGGCCTCGGCCGCTCCCTGGGCGATCAGGCTCGCGAGCAGGATCCACATCGGACGGCGGGACTCCCCGGCTGCACGCACCCCGTCGGGCGCGGCGGGACTCGGATCCTCGTATCGTAGCAGAACCCCGCGATCGTCGGCCACCGAGCCGTCACATCACGGACGGGGGCGGACCCTCCTTGCGATTCGATCGGCCCTGCGGCAAACTTGGGACACCGTAGAGATCCCCAGCGACATCGCCTCGATCGACGGCCAGGAGCTCA
Source organism: uncultured Planctomycetota bacterium (assembly GCA_963815795.1). GTDB lineage: Bacteria > Planctomycetota > Planctomycetia > Isosphaerales > Isosphaeraceae > JAKAUH01. The sequence goes on from CAWFIC010000002.1 coordinate 9,043, forward strand.
CCATGGAAATGCCGCAGGTCCGGCCCGGGTTGGTCAAGAATACCGAGAGCATGCCCCGGGTCGTCGCCTTCTTCTATAATTCGGCCCAGGGCAACCTGGTCATCCAGATCTTGATGCAGATCGGCATCCCCAACGACCGGCTGGGCGTCACGCCTCCGGAGCAGATCGAAGGGGGCCAGGGGATGATCCTATCGATCGCCTGCCCCGACGAGGCCATCCTTGCGAAGGTCGAATCGATCTGCCGGCAGCAGGGCGCCGAGATCCACCGCCAGCGGCGTTGAGGTCATGTCCCCTCTCCCCGGCGAATCCACGGAGCTTCCTCCATGATCACCGCGCCTCGCGTTGCGTCTGCCTTGCTGCTCGCCGGCCTCGCGCTCGGGGCCGCGACCGGGCCGCCGGATGCCCGATCCGCCGGCCAGGCTGGTGCCGATGTCCCCTCGTTCGCCCGGGACGTGCCGGCCATCCGATCGGGCGAGCCGATCTTCCGGTTCAACGGCCAGGACCTGACCGGCTTCTATCCTTTCCTGCGGGATCGGGGGCGGGATGATCCCAACAAGGTCTTCACGGTCCGCGACGGTATGATCGTCGTCTCGGGCCAGGAGTTCGGCGGGCTGACGACGAAGGACGAGTTCCAGGACTATCACCTGATCGTCGAGTGGAAGTGGGGCGAGCGCACCTGGGCACCGCGGAAGGACAAGACGCGAGACTCGGGCATCCTGGTCCACTGCGTCGGGGAAGACGGCGCCGCCAGCGGGAACTGGATGGAGTCGCAGGAGTGCCAGGTCATCGAGGGGGGCACCGGCGACTTCATCATGGTCGGCGGCAAAGGAAAGCCGAGCCTGACCTGCGAGACCCGCGTCGGCCCCGACCGACAGCTCTACTTCGAGAAGGGGGGCAAGGCCGTCACGCGGAACTCGGGCCGGTTCAACTGGTGGGGCCGCGACCCGTCCTGGAAGGACGAACTGGGATTCCGCGGCAGCCGCGACGTCGAGAAGCCCACCGGCGAGTGGAACCGCATGGAGGTGATCTGCGACGGCGACTCGATCACCACCATCCTCAATGGCTACGTCGTCAACATCGGCACCAAGTCCAGCCTCACCCGCGGCAAGATCCTCTTCCAGTCCGAAGGCGCCGAGATCCTCTTCCGCAAGATCGAGGTGCGACCGCTGATCAAGTAGGGTGGGCATCGCCCACCGATCCTCGGCCTCGATCGAGAGGAAGGTCGGTCATGCGAGTCGCCGCGCTCTACGATATCCACGGGAATCTCCCCGCCCTCGAGGCCGTCATCCCGGAGCTTCGCCGAGCGGAAGTCGACCGAATCGTGGTCGGCGGCGATGTGATCCCGGGCCCGATGCCATGCGAGACGCTCGAGCGTCTGCTGGACGTCGGTATTGCCGTCGAGTTCATCCGTGGCAATGGCGAGTCCGCGGCGCTCGCACTCCTGGCCGGCACGGGCCCGGGCAACCTGCCGGAACAGGCCCGAGAGGCCGTGCAATGGTCGGCGGAGCAGCTTCATCCGGAACACGAGCGGTTGCTGGCAAGCTGGCCTGGAACGCTCCGCATCGGGATCCCCGCTCTGGGCGACGTGCTGTTCTGCCACGCCACACCGCGGAGTGACACCGAGATCTTCACCCGCCTCACGCCCGAAGAACGCCTCCTGCCCGTCTTCCAAGGACTCGACGTGTCCGTGATCGTGTGTGGCCATACTCATATGCAATTTGACCGAACGATCGGGACGATCCGGGTCGTGAATGCCGGCAGCGTCGGGATGCCGTTCGGGCAACCGGGGGCGCACTGGCTCTTGCTCGGGCCCGACGTGCAGCTTCGGCGCACGCCCTACGATCTCGCCGAGGCCGCCGAGCGGATTGGAGACACGCACTATCCGCGCGCCCGTGATTTTGCTGCGCAGTACGTCCTGCAATCGCCCTCGGAGGGGCAGATGCTCGAGGTTTTCAGCCGCGTCGAATTGAGTTGAGGCGATCCTCCGGGCGGCGGGAGCGGGCCGCCGGGCGAACCATAGGCGGACCCTGGCCTCTATTCCGACGGCCCGAGGTCCGCGGTCCCGCCGGGCCCGGTTTGCCCGGCCCCGACCCGCGCCCGGCCGACCGGCGGACGGTCTCCCGCCTTCATTGACGACGGTCCCGGCGATCCGCCGGCCGGTCGGGTCGTGGGTGACCGGCCGGGCTGGGCCATTGAAGTCAAGAAGGCCGTCATCACAGGGCCGGGATCTGGATGAGCCCCCGAGGGGTCCTGGCCCCCGCCCGGCCCGGGCCCCGCGCCGGCCGCCGCCCCGATCCCCGCTCCGGCGGGCCCGCGCGCGGCCGGCCGATCCGACCCGATCGGGCCCCCCCGGGCCGGACCGAGAACGACACTCCATCACCGATGTGTGTCCTGGCCAGTACGCGAGCGGGTCGATAGAATCGGGGCATGGAGGTTTCCATGACCCTCTCACCGGAATTGAAACAGGCGGTCGAGAAGGCCGGCGACGAGCCGGTCCGCGTGGAGGATCCGGAGACGCATACCGCCTACATCGTCATCAGGGAAGACCTCTATCGCAAGCTCAGGGAGGCGGTCCCGGAGAGCGATTGGACCCTCCATGAATTCGAGGAGCTGATCGCCCCCGAATGAAGATCCTGGACGGGCTCCCCATCTACCAAGAACCGGCACTGATCGAAGTCCGGGGCGAGGTGTACCAGGTCTGGAAGAACCAGGCGATCGTCTGGGTGAGCCTCGACGAGGCGCTCGCGCCGTTCCCTGCGATCCTCGACACCGGCCACTCGCATAACTTGTCCATCGCCCGACGCCACCTCGAACGGTGGGGGCCGCGCGACCTCCGGTCGATCGGCCAGGCGAAGATCGCCAGCCAGCTCGTGCCGCGCTATGCCGCGGAGCTGTTCGTCCATCGGAACAGGCCGGGTCAACGGGAACTGACCGGGACGTACCGCTTGAAGATGGATGGCGGCATCGCCGTGGTCCCGGACGAGCTCCCGATCGCGCCCCGCCTGCCGCTTCTCGGCATCCAGACGATCCTGGGCAACAGGTTGCAGCTCCTGATCGACGGCGATCGGCGGCAGGTGACGCTGAGGACGAGACGCTGGTTCTGACACCGGAAACCCGCCGAGGAGGCCGGGACCGATGGATCAGATCACACGGTGGCGGTCGCCATCCTGGCCAGCCGATGATTCGTTCTCGCCGGGCACCACCTCGGGCCCGCCCGGCCCGGGCCCCGCGCCGGCCGCCACCCCGACCCCCGATCCGGCCGGCCCGGGCCCGAGGCGAAGCCGGCCGGCCGATCCGACGGCGCGGGACGGATGGCAGCCAGTGGCGGGCCAGGCAATCCGTCCCCGTTGAACCCCCGTCGCGTCCCCGTTGAACCCCCCGTACCTGAGTGTCCGGGCCAACCATGATTCAGGCTTTACGGTCCCCGTCCGGGCTCTCCCGCACTCTCGATGACGGCGAGCCTCCACCGGTTCAGAACGGCTGAGAATCCCCCGGAAACCGAGGTCGAATGGGCCGCTCCCCACCCCTTGATCTTCGAGAGTGCACGAGAGCCTCTCTGGTACTGCCTCTTCGCCGGTAGATGGGTTTTTTCGCATTCTTGCTGATGCCGGCGGAGAAGACAAGGCGGTGCGCCGGGCCATTTCACCAACCATCTCCAGGCTCGAAGCGAGCATCGCCGGTGACCCCTTGAATTCTCCGGGGGAGATCACTACAGTTGTCAGAGTACACCTGTCGTGGAAGGTCTTCCTCATCCTGACGCCCGCTCGGGCGTTCGCCCTGTTCGAGGGGGTTGCGATGTACGAGTCGCCGTTGGCGCGGATCCGCCGTCGGGTCGGAATGGGAATGTTCGGGCTGGGCACCTTCGGGGTCCTGTGGATGCTCACGCCCGGGCTGCCTGTCTTGCGCGCCCCGCGGGCCTCGGCCGAGGCCAGGACGGCGGGGCTGGAACTGTTCGAACACGAGTGGCAGCCGCACGACCCGCTGGCCCGCGGTGACGGGCTCGGGCCGGTCTTCAATGCCCGGTCGTGCGTCGAGTGCCACTTCCAGGGGGGCGCCGGCGGGGGCGGCGACAACAAGCACAACGTCCTGGCCTTCGAGGCGCTTCCGACCCAGGACCGGCCCGAGGTCAAGGGCGGCTTGATCCATCGCTTCGCCGTCGCCAACCATTTCCTCGAGGGGCGAAGCGAGCTCACCAAGTTCTTCCCGATCGTCCCTGGCGGGACCCGGATCGAGGGCGGGTGCCAGGTTTTCACACGGGATTTCGACCCGGTCCATACCGAAACCGTGAATTCCACGGCCCTCTTCGGCGCGGGTCGGGTCGACCGGATCTCGGGCAAGACGATCCGCTACCAGAGCATGAGGACCGCGACCGCCTCGGTCGGCAACGAGATCACCGGCAACCTCGGCGGGGTGGCGCCGGGGCGGCCGCGCGTGCTCCCCGGCGGCCGCGTCGGCAAGTTCGGCTGGAAAGCCCAGTTCGCCACCCTGGAGGAATTCGTCGCCGCCGCGTGCGCCAACGAGCTCGGCCTGGGCAACCCCCGCATGGAGCAGGCCAGGCCGATGGTCTGCCTGGCCTACCCGCAGGTCCAGCGCGACCTGACCGATGCCCAGTTCCGCTCGCTGGTCGCGTTCGTCGACACGCTGCCGCGCCCGACCGAGGCCGCGCCGGCCGACCAGGATCGGCGGCGCCGATCCGAGCGCGGCAAGGCCCTCTTCCGCGAGATCGGCTGTGCGGCCTGTCACACCCCGGACATGGCGGGCGTCGAGGGCGTCTACTCCGACTTCCTGCTGCACCGCCTCGACGACCGATCCCGAGGCGGAGGCGCCAGCGGCTACCGCGAGACGCCCCCGGTCCCGCTGCCCGAGGAGTACCCGCTGCCCGAGGAGTGGAAGACGCCCCCCCTCTGGGGAGTGGCGGATTCCGCACCGTATTTCCATGACGGCGGCTCCCCGACCCTGGAGTCGGCGGTCCGGCGGCATCATGGCGATGCGGAGTCCGTGACGGCCGCGTACCTGAAGCTGCCTGCCGACGATCGGACCGCGCTCGTCAACTTCCTGAAGACGCTCCGAGCTCCCTCCGACGCCGAGCCGGTCTCCCCCGCGACGATCGTGCAGCACCGTCTGGCCATCAACCGGTAGCGCCGCTTCGAGGCTTCGCGATCGGTGTAACCGTCAGGGTCGCCACGGCCGCCTGTCTCCCCGTCGGCTCTGTGGGTCAAGTACCGGGTTTGTGGGGTGGCGCACGGACACGGGCTGGAAGCCCGTGCCACCGCCGGATTCGGTACATGAGCCGGCTTTGTTTTGGCTGTCCCGCACCTTCGATGAACCGGGGTCGTCCACCGGCGAGAGTCGCCCTCATTTCCGGGGGGATTCTCGGCCCTTCCGGATGGGGGCAGCACTGGCTTCATCGGGAGTGCGCGAGGACCGCGACATGATCCCGATCGACCCACCCGACGTCCCCCTCGCGCGGGCCGTCGAGCAGCCGTACCTGGAGCGCCGACAAGTTGGCGCCCATCACGACGCCGCGCGTGCCGTTGGCCGTTCTGAACGAGAGACCCGTGGCCTCGAGGCGATCGAGCCTCCCCGCGTCGCGCAGCCGCCGAGCGTCGTGCATCTCGTTCCAGGAGGAGTCCGTCCGGGCCAGCCAGACGCCCCGCAAGTCGTTCGGCTCGGCATCCGGCAGCCTCAGGAAGACGGCATCCCCGACCTTGGCGAGGCCCGCCGTCTCCTCGGGACGGCCCCAAGGCGGCCCGCCCAACCAGGAGATCCCTCCCGCGGCGATCGTAGTCGCGATGCCGATCCCGATCCAGCCGAACCAATCCAGGTAACTCCTCGGCTTGCTCCCGGCGGCCGACGGTGGGGGGAGCGCTGGCGGGACCGGCGCGGGCGAGATTCCCGGCCCCGACATCGCCGGGAGTGGGACCACGACCCCCCAGCCGCACGCGGGACAGTTCGTGCGCATCCCGGCCCGCTCATCCGTCGCGGTGAACGCCTTGCCGCATGCGGAGCATGAGAACTGGATCGCCATCGATCGCCGCACCTCCCCAGGGAAGATACCGCGAAACATTTCTGCACCCATTATCTCGCGCGATGGCCCGGCGGCAATGGGTGCCACGGTATGGCCGAATCGGATGATCCACCGTGGGGATGCGACGACCGCCAGTCGTCGAAGCCGTAGCCGTGGTCCGCACCGGTGTCGCGCTGCCGGACCGGCGAATGCAGCCGGGGTGTCCGGGGGACTTCGGGGCGGCCCCGGCACCATCACCAGGCGGAGCCGCCATGTTCCGGGCCCACCGCGACGGCAAAGGGATCGGCGACGCTGACACGATCGCGGGCGCCCGAGAGATTGTGCATGGGCCTGATTGATGGAGGGCGCGATCATGTCAGATCATCCCCAGCCCGACGAGAACCCGGTCCCGGGTAGGCCGGGGATGCCGCCGACCTCGCCACCGGACTTCCCGGAGATCCCGAGGCTGCAGGAGCCTCTGACGCCTATCCGGTCCACCCCGAACCCGCCCCGACGCCGGCGCCACCGACGGGGCCGGCCCCCGAACCGCCGGGCCCCGAGGATGCCCGGTGGTAACCGCTCCCCAGTAGAGGGCGACAGGCGTGCAGAGAGGCATCGAGCCGCGAAAACACTTCTCAGGTGCGTCGGTCGATCAGACGCATGGCACTAGCCCCTAACCAAGCGTGATTTATAGTGCGTTTGGCGCACTTCGGGAGAAAAAGCTCGAAAACCCCGCATGGTCTTGGAATAATGGAGGTAGGTTCACATCCTCACCATTCCAAGACAAGGGGGCCTTCGAGTGAGCGCCACTCTCCGAAAAAAGCGAGCGGCACGCAAGAAGAGATTCTTCCAGGAGGGGCAACGGCGGATCAAGAAACGGCTCGACAACACGCCCGGCCCGGAGCGGCCGGTACCCATGATGACCGCCAGCAATATCCACTACGAACACGCCGGTCGGGGCCGCGGGCTCAGTGCCGGCGGCATCGGCGCCCTCTTCCTCCTGGCCCAGAAGATCGAGCTCATCCAGGACATCGACCGCAACCTCCACCTCCTCAAGCGGCACCTGCCCTACCACGAATCCGACCACGTCCTCAACATCGCCCTGAATCTCCTCGCCGGCGGCCGGCGCATCGAGCACCTCGAGCTGCGGCGCAACGACGAGGTCTACCTCGACGCCCTGGGGGCCAAACGGATCCCGGACCCGACCACCGCCGGGGACTTCTGCCGCCGCTTCGCCGAGGCCGATGTCCTCACCCTGATGGACACGATCAACGAGGCGCGGCTGCGGGTCTGGGCCCAGCAGCCCCCCGAGTTCTTCGCCGAGGCGATCCTCGAGGCCGATGGCAGCATCGTGCCCAGCGATGGGGAGTGCAAGCAGGGGATGGACTTCACCTACGACGGCCAGTACGGTTACCATCCGCTGGTGATCTCGCTGGCCAATACGGCGGAGCCGCTCTACCTGTTCAATCGCAGTGGCAACCGCCCCTCCGCGGAGCGGGCGGACGTCTTCATCGACATGGCCGTCGCCTTGGCCCGTCGGGCGGGCTTCCGCAAGATCCTCTTGCGGGGGGACACCAAGTTCGCCCAGACCGGGCACCTGGATCGCTGGGACGAAGCGGGCGACATCCGGTTCTTCTTCGGCTACGAGGCCTACGAGTCGCTCAAGGCCCGGGCCGATGCCTTGCCGGCCGACTCGTACCGCCTCCTGAAACGACCGCCACGGTACCCGATCAAGACCGCTCCACGCGAGAAGCCCGAGCACTTCCGGCCCGAGATCGTCCGCGAGCGCGGCTACAAGAATGTCGAGCTGCTCGAGGAGATGGTCGCGGAGTTCGCCTACCGACCGCTCGCTTGCCGCAAGAGTTATCGCCTGATCGTCCTCCGCAAGCGGGTGGGGGTCAACCGGGGACAGATGCGGCTGTTCGAGGAGTATCGTTACTTCTTCTACATCACCAACGACCGTGAGATGACGGCCGAGGAGGTGGTGTTCTCGGCCAACGATCGCTGCGACCAGGAGAACTTGATCGCGCAACTCAAGAGCGGCGTTCGTGCCCTGACCACCCCCGTGGACGACCTGGTGAGCAACTGGGCGTACATGGTGATGGGCTCGTTGGCGTGGAGCCTGAAGGCCTGGAGTGCGTTGCTGGTGCCGGTGGCGCCGCGGCACCGGGCCCGCCATGAGGCGGAGCGGCGGACGTTGTTGCGGATGGAGTTCGCGACGTACTGCGCGGCGTTCATCCAGATGCCGTGCCAGATCGTCCGGGCGGGGGGGCGGCTGATCTACCGGTTGTTGTCGTGGAACCCGTGGCAAGGTGTGTTCCTCCGGCTGGTCGAGCGGTTGCACTCACGCCGGCTGTGTTGAGGGGTCGCTCACTGAAGTCGGGGTCCGGATGCCCCGATCCGTGTTGGCCTTCGAGAGAAGCAAATGGGGGTGGCGATGCCGAAGACAGAATTCGAGGCAGCAACGGGGCCCAAATCCCCCCGAGCTGTAGAAGGTACGTCTCAATCTAATGAACGTGATCACATAGGTTGAACACAACCGCTTTTTTTTATCACGCTTGTTTTGGGACTAGCATAAGCCTTTCGGCTCGTCGGGGACCACGGGCGGGACGCATCCGGGCGCTCGGCCGGGTTCGCCCTCACTCGATGCGAACCTCGATGATTCGCCTGTCGGGGCGCGATCATCTCGCGGGCACCGCTCTCGGCCCCCGATGGAGCCGCGCCTCGTCGCTCGCAGGCCCGGCGCCTCAAGCGCACAGTGAACCTTAGTCCATGTGCCGTCGTAGGATAGGGTATGATCAACTACCAACCCTTTCCCACCGACGTGATCTCGATCGTCCCGCCCCCAGGCGCCCAAGCCGACCCCAGGAGGAGCCTGGATCGGCTCCGGGCCCGCTTCGCGCGCAACGACGGCCTCCCGTTCGCCGACGTCCTGACCGAGGCCCGGATCCACGACGCCCTCGACGAACACGGCGTCAAGTACCGGGACCGGGTCTTCAGCCCGGTCACGACCATCTGGGGCTTCCTCTCCCAGGTCCTCAGCGAGGACCATAGCTGCCGCGACGCCGTGACGCGGATCATCGCCCACCGCGCGGCCAGCGGCCTGGAGACCTGCTCGCCCGACACGGCCAGCTATTGCAACGCCCGGGGCCGCCTCCCCACCGGCGTCCTGGGCACGCTGGCGAAGCGGACGGCCCGGGAGCTGCAGGCCGGGACCGCACAGGAGTGGAAGTGGAACGGGCGGAACGTCTTCATCGCCGACGGCTCGCACGTCTCGATGCCCGACACGCCGGAGAACCAGGCGGCCTATCCCCAGCCCCCGACGCAACAGCCGGGGCTGGGCTTCCCCCCGGCCCGGGTCGTCGTGTTGCTGTCGCTGGCGACCGGCGCCTGCCACGACCTGGCGATCGCGCCGTACGAGGGCAAGGGCACCGGCGAGACCGCCCTCCTGCGGGCGATGTACGGCACCCTCAGGCCCGGCGACGTGGTCCTCGCCGACTCCCTCTTCGACAACTACTTCCTGGTGTGTGAATTGCGCCGGCGCGGGATCGATGTCGTCGTCCGCGCGCAGTACGAGCGAGTGGGGAGCCAGGTGCTGCGAAACCGGCCCGACGGCGAGATCCTCCTCTGGCGGCGGCCCAACAAGCCGCGCGGGATGACCGGGGAGCAATACCGCCAGTACCCGGAGGTCCTGCTCATGCGCCAGGTGACCGTCGATGCCCGCGACAAGGAGAACCGCGCCGAGCGGTTCCAGGTCGTCACCACGATCCTCGACGCGTCGATCGATGGGGCGCAGATCGGTGACCTGTACGAGCGGAGATGGGAGGGAGAAGTCGATATCCGTTCAATCAAGGCGACGATGCAGATGGATGTCCTGCGGTGCAAGACGCCGGAGATGGTGCGGAAGGAGGTCTGGGCCCATCTCCTGGCGTACAACCTGCTCCGCACGGTGATGGCCGTGGCCGCCTTCGAGAACGGGCTGGAGCCTCGGCAGGTGAGCTTCAAGGGGCTAAGCAGGCGGTGACGGCGTTCGCGCCGAAGCTCGAGGCGGCGCGGCCGAAGGCCCGCGCGGTGTTGATCGACGCGCTGCTGGCGGTGATCGCGTACCATCGCGTCGGCGACCGCCCGGGGCGGTGGGAGCCGCGGGCGCGGAAGCGCCGGCCGAAGCCGGGTGCCAAGCTGGGCCATCCACGAGCCAAGGCCAAGTTGCCGGAGAATCGCTCGAAATGGTTCTAAAGCTAGTGCCATGCGTCCGACGACACCGACGCCGATCGAGTCAAGGTTGCTTCGGGCGATCCGACCGACTCCCGCCGCCGGAACACTGGGCTTCACCTGCGTCCGGAGGCGGAAGTGACGCAGGAGCGGAGTCCGGAGGTCGTCGAATGCAAGCGCTTGTTCGGTCAGCGCTTCCCCGTTGTTAGTCTTATGTGTTGTCATATGCATCAAATATATCGCGGAAAGGCCCGAGGAATTTCCTCTCCGGCGACCAATCTGTGATAGCAAAGACGATGTCGGAGAACGCCCCGCGATAGTCGTTCTCCAAAGCCTGCCGAAAATCCATAGCCGTGCGGTGCGGATCATTCCCGAAAGCACCACAGCCCCATGCGCCGAGAATGAGCGCGGCATGTCCGTAAGAGCTTGCGATTGCGAGCACGCGATGCACCCGCTGCCGCAAGAGGTCTCCGGCTCGCGGTTGACCAACGGTGGGCGCATAAGGGGCCGCACAAGTAAGGAAGCTCAAGAGCCACGGGTGCGGAAGCTCTGTGCCGTCATCGAGGCGAAAGACGGGCGCGTCAGGCGAATAGATGGCCCAATCCGTCGAATCCGGCAGTGGCCGCTCGCGGTGCTCCTCATACATGGGATCACCGACGAGCGTCTGATAGAGAGCGCTGGATCGACACAGCACCTCCTCCTGCGCTCTGGCCCCCATAAGGAAGCCGCCGCCGGGCTGGATACCGTTGGCGAAATTCAGGGCGAGAGGTCGCAATCCGCGCACAACGAGGCGTCGTGACGCTCCAAGCGTGGTCTCGTTGGCAATCTGCACCTTTGTTTCCGTGAAGGCGACCCTCTCGCGACTTGGCAGCGTCGCGTCTGGCCGAATGCTCAGCTTGGCGGCACAGGCGGCCTGCACCGCGTCACGCCAAACGACTTGCTGCCCGGCCTTGGTGACATAGCGACCTGTGCGGGCGGCCTCCACAGCAGAGCGGCCGAGTGCAGCGGCGGCATCTCTGGGGATGTTCAATTCCTGCCGTCGCGCGGCGGCCATCTGCTCGGAATCGAGGCACGGTAGGATATCCAGCGTGCTCATGCTTCTCACCTGTAACGCGCAGGCAGCAAATCGCCGCAAGTCCAATGGCACCAGTTGATCGCCCGCTTGTCACGCAATACTCAGCATGTGAGGCAGTTGGTGCCTGGCACCGATCGGATCGCCGAGGCGGCGCGTCTGCCGGCCTGCGCACGCCTCGGTTCAAAATCTGGGCGCCAGTCGTCGTCGTGTTGGTTGGCCCTCCACCGTCTGCTCGATTCTCGCGCCCGATCGCAACCGAATCAAGTAGTCCTTGGCTGCGTCGGTCCGACGACGCGGAAGTCGCTTGATCCGAGGCGGCTTGCGTAGATCAGACCCCCCGCGCACCGCGCCGACGCGGCCGTGGCTCCCCATCGCGAGGAGAGCCGTCGCGTTGACCAGGGAGCCGCGTCCTGGTATCTCCTCAAAGAGTCGCGGAGATTCCTCAACAGGCCGCCCCAGCGGGACTCCTGGGCAGCTCGGTCGAAGATGCCGCCGGCAGACCGGAGGATCCGATTTACGAGGTCAAGCGGGCGGCTGAGCGAGTGGTAGGGAGCCATCGCGACATCGGCACCACGTTCGACGGATGAGCCGACCGAACGAGAGGGGACATCCGACGGGGCATCCGCTCGCCCCCATTGATACGTTGGTCGATGCTTGAACCATTTCACAGCCCGGTGAGGCGCATCATGAGATCGTATCAGCGGGAGCGACGGCTTGCGATCACGTCCGGCTTCGCCCTGGCGCTGGCAGCCCTCGCGCTTCTCGTTAGCGGTTCGCAGGCCCGGGATGTCGAGGTCACCCTCCGGGGAAGTGTCGTCTGCAACGGGGCGTGCATTCCCGACCCGAAGAAGGAAGATCACGGCTTGGTGGTCTTCGCGATCGATGGGACGGCCGAGGTCCGTGCCACATTGGAACGGATCATGAAGGACTTCTATCCGGACCAAGGGCTCGACGCCGAGGCCGCCCAGAAGTTGATGGACCAGTTCAGCGCCCGCCTGAAGTACGCCATCGCCCCGGACAGCCCCGCGTTGAGAGGCGCGAAGAACAAGGGCGACGGACACTATTGCATGCCCGCGACCGCAAGTGCCGTGACCGGCACCCTCTGCGAGAAGGGCGGTAAGAGGTGGATCACCGCCACCCGAATCGAGCCCTGCAAGCTGAAATACCCGGGCAAGATGCTCGTGGCCGACAAGCCCTTCGTCATGCCCAGCCGGGGGCCGTTGCTCTTGAAGGTCGGCGACGAGCAGACGCTCAAGTGCGTCCACATCCCGCCGGTACGTTCCTGATGGGTACCCCGGTCTACATGTGGCCCTACCACGTCGAGGAGTACCCCCACCGGGTGACGTTGACCCGCGATTACTACATGGCCGAGATGCCCATCACCCAGGAGATGTACGAGGCCGTGATGGGGAAGAATCCCAGCCTCGTGAAGGACCCGCAACTGCCGGTGCAGAACCGGACGTTCAAGGAGATCGAGCAGTTCTGCGACATCCTGTCGAAGAAGAACGGCAAGAAAGTCCGCCTGCCGACCTCCGCTGAATGGGAGTACGCTGCCCGCGTTGGCACCTCCAGCCCCGCGTTCGTGGAGAAGTACCAGGACCAGAACAGCAGCGGCCCCGACGGCTTCAAGTCGCCGTTGAAGGTCAGGTCGAAGGCGGCCAGCGCCTGGGGGCTGTACGACATGGCCAGTTGCTGGTGGGAGATCACGGGCGACAAGGCTACGTATCACGTCCGCAAGAGCGTGGTCGATCCCCACTACTCGCCGGGCGTAGAGGATGCCCGGAGCCAGCGAACGGGACGAGGTATCGTGAGCGACCGGTGGTCGATCGGGACCCACGAGTTCATCACCGAGAAGGCGGACTACGCGGGCCAGAAATTCCGCGTGGTCGTCGAGATCGAAGCGAAGGATGCGAAGCAGTAGGCCGCCGCAATCAAGCTCTCGCTCAGGGCCCCGGCACCTGCTACCCGTTCACGGGTCGAGGGTGAAAGCCGTTCAGAAGCGACCGAGGTGCGGCAGCGTGAAAGCCGATCGAGTCGCCGTAAGGCCCGCGGCAAACCCGGAGCGCGCGTCGGTGTCGTTCGGGGCCAGAACCATCCTGCAGGCGATGGATCCAGATGGGCGACGCGGAGTGCATGAACTTTCGCAGATGGCGCCTACGTCAACCGGCGACCAGAATCCGTTCACTGTCGCCCGAGCGAGGTGGCAGGGCAACGGCTCCATCCCCCGGATGTTCGCGGCCCCGCCCGTGACTTAAGCTGCCTGGGCGCCAAGGCCACCCGGCAGCGAAAGGATAGCTTCGACCTCGGTCGGGGACGTCGCCTTCTCATTCAGACCGGCCGTCGTGTTGCGCACGTCCGTCCGACGACACCGAAGCTGATCGGTCCGAGCTTGCTTCGGTCGATCCGACCGACGCGCGCAATGCCCGGGGGTTTCAACGAGTCCGATTGACACGTCCTTTCGGTCGCTCCAGCGCTTGCCCGAACCCGGCCCACCACCAGAGAACTCGCCCGCCTGCGCCATACGACGCACATCGCGCCCTGACGACGGAGCCCGCCACGGGGTCTGCCGGGTCTATCTCGCGTGGACTGCCACCGCCCCATCTGATCAGAACGGACGCAGGCGCGGTCGATGCAGTCCCTGATCCAGCGAGTCAGCACACCGATTTGCTGACTCCTCAACCCCTCCCCCACGCGGGAGGCGAAGGGTGCGATGAGGGGCGCACGATCTCACCCGGATCCGGGCGCCCGCCTCGAGTGGCTCGGGGGACGTCCCGACCGGTCCGCGTCGGCAGCCCGTGCCTGGTCTCGTAGCGCCTCGATTGACAGGCCGTCCAGCAGCGGGCCCAGCCGCTCGATCAGCTGCTCGGCGAGGGTCTCGAAAGCGGACGCGGCCTCGCCGAGCGCGCCGCCGGCTCCCATCGCCTCGAGCCGGGCGGCGGCCTGCGCGGCGTCCGGCGAGAAGGTCGAGAGCAGGCCTCGCAACCGATGGGTCGATTCCCGCAGGTGGGCCGGGTCTTGCCGCGCGATCGCCTCCTGCACTCGGGCCAGAGAACCAGGTAGGTTGTTCCGGAAGATGCCGATCAGCTTGCCCAGGAGCACCGGATCGTCGTCGCAAGCCGCGAGCAGCGTCGTCGGCTCGAGCAGGATCCCGGGCTGCGCGGACGAGGCGACGGGCGCCGCGGCTGCCGGCCGGCCGACCAGCACGCGCTCGATGGCCGCGAAGAGGTCAGCGGGGCCGATGGGCTTGGCCAGGAAGTCGTCCATGCCGGCCACCAGGCACCGCTCGCGGTCCTCTTGCCCCGCGCGGGCTGTCAGGGCGATGACGGGCAGATGGCCCCCCGCGGACCGCTCCCGCTCCCGGATCGCCCGGACCACCTGGAAGCCGTCCAGCTCCGGCATATGCACGTCGAGCAGCAGCAGGTCGAAGACGCCCCCTCCCGCCAGGGCCAGCGCCTCCCGGCCGTTGGTCGCCAGCCGCACCCGGTGGCCCCGCCGGGTGACCAACTGCTCCAGGAGCTGCGCGTTGAACTCGTTGTCCTCGGCCACCAGGATTCGCAGCGGCGCCAGGTCCGGGACCGGTTCCCGCCCCCCCGCGGGACCGGCCGTCGGCGGGGCGTCGCCTTCGGCCCGGCTCATCACCCGGTAGATCGTCTCGAGCAGCTCGTCCTGCAGGACGGGCTTGAGCAGGTGGGCGTCAATCCGCAGCTCTCGCGAGCGTGCCGGGTCACCCGGCCGGTCCCCCGAGGTGAGCAAGATGATCCGGATGGCGGACAGCGCCGCTCGCTCTCGGATCCAGCCGGCCACGGCCAGGCCGTCGGTGTCGGGCATGCAGGCGTCGAGCAGGACCAGCGGGTAGGATTGGCCGAGACTGGCGGCATCCCAGAGGGCACCCATGGCCGCCAGGCCATCGCTGACCGCGGCCGGGTCCATCTGCCAGCCGCGCAGCCACTCCTCCAGGATGTGGCGGTTGGTGGGGTTGTCGTCAACCACGAGGACCCGGAGGCCCCGGAGCAGGACCGGCAGCCGGGCGGCGAGGGGCTCGGTGGGGTGCGGCTGGAGCTCGAACCGCGCCGTGAAGGCGAAGGTGCTGCCCCGGCCCGGCTCGCTCTCCACGGTGATCGTCCCGCCCATCAGGGCCGCGAGCCGGGCGGCGATCGTCAGGCCCAGCCCGGTGCCGCCGTACTTCCGCGTCGTCGAGCTGTCCTCCTGCTCGAAGGCCCGGAAGATCCGCTCCTGCTCGTGCTGGGGGATGCCGATGCCGGTGTCGCGCACGGTGAGCCGCAGGCCGACGTCTCCCTCGGGTGCCGGGTCGCCGGCGACTTCCACGCGCAGGACCACCTCCCCGGCGTCGGTGAACTTGATGGCGTTGCCCACCAAATTGAGCAGGACCTGCCGCAGCCGGCCGGCGTCGCCGACCAGGGCGTCGGGCGGCTCCGGCTGCACGTCGTAGATCAGCTCCAGCCCTTTCCGATGCGCCCGCACGGCCAGGGCCCGCAGGGTGTCACCGACCGCCGCCCGCAGGGAGAAGTCGGCCACGTCGAGCTCGAGCTTGCCGGCCTCGATCTTGGAGAAGTCGAGCAGGTCGTTGATCATGCCGAGCAGGTTGTCGGCGGCCGACTTGACCGCCTTGAGGTATTGCCGCTGGTCCTCGGCCAGGGGGGTGTCGAGGGCCAGGTCGGTCATGCCGAGGATGGCGTTCATTGGGGTGCGGATCTCGTGGCTGACGTTGGCCAGGAACTCGTCCTTGGCCCGGTTCGCGGCCTCCGCCGCTTCCGCCTGTTTCCGTTTCGTCACATCCATGACACAACCGACATACTCGAGGTGGCCCGATTCATCTCGGGTGGCCTGCGCCACGACGTGGACGTATTTCACGGAACCATCCGGCATCAGGAAGCGATGTTCGAAATCCACGTCCGTCCCGTCCTGGAATGCGCGATCGAGGGTCTGTTGCACGAAAGCGCGGTCGTCCGGATGAACTCGTTCGAGTACCCGCTCGAAGGTCGGCCTGGTCGCTCGGTCGAAGCCAGCGATTCGATAGGTCTCGTCCGACCAGTAGATCTCTCCGCCGGGAAGACTCCAACCGAAACTGCCCGTATGACTCAATCGCTGCGCCTCCGCCAGGTAAGCCTCGCTCCGCCGCAGGTCGGTATAGAGGCGGGCGTTCTCCAGCGAGATCGCCGCCTGGGAGGCCAGCAGCTTCAGGACCGCGAGCCGGGCCGGCGTGAAGACCTGGGGCGTCAGGTTGTTCTCGAGGTAGAGCACGCCGATCAGCTGGGCCTGCTTCACCAGGGGCAGGCCGAGGACCGACCGGGCGCGCTTCCGGCGGAGGTACTCATCGGCCGAGAACGGGTTCGGGGCCGAGGCGTCGTCCAGGATCACGCTCTCTCGCGTCCGGATCACGGTGTGGAGGAGGGATTCGGGCAGCTCGGCCGGTGTCACGGTTTCCTGTCGGAGCGTGACCTCGACCGTCTTCCGGTCGGTCCTGGCTTCCGCTTCGATCTGCAGCGTGTCGCTCCGGCGGAGAAAGAGCAGGCCGCGCCCGGCGCCGGCCTGCTCGAGCGCGAGCGTCATCAGGGTCTCGATGAGCCGGTCGAGGACGATCTCACCGGAGACGGCTTGCGAGGCCTTGACCACGGAGCCGATGTCCAGGTGTTCGACGGGGGCGCCAAAGATGGCGGTGGCAGGCGGCGGTGTGGAGTCCTCGCGGAGCTGCGGGTGAGACTGCTCGAGCTGCCGGACCTTGCCCTCGGCGCCCCAGCGGAGATAACCGTACCGTGCGTTCCGCAGATAGGCCTGCGCGATGGTCTCGAAGCCGCGAGCCGTATAGAACCGCGCGGCGAGCTCGTTGGCGATGCCCTCATTCTGGATGAAGCCGAAATCTCGCGCCATCCGGATGGCCGCTTCATAGAGGCGCTCGGCGTCCAGATCGCGACCTTCGAGGCGCGCGATCTCGGCGGCGACCAGGGCCGCGGGGTTCCCGAAATTCTCGGGACAGCTCTCCGCCCACCGGGCGAGCTTCTCGTGGTGGACGACGAGTGCCTCGAGATGCTCGGGCCGTGCGTCGGCCGGTGCAGAGGCGCAAGACGCCGCGTGCGTAAGCGCGGCGTAGTAATGGTATTCGGCGACCTCGAAGCAAGACGGCGACGTCCAGAGGAGCCTGCGCGCCTCCGCGGCTGCCTCGATGGCGCGCGCGAAATCGGCCGCGTGGAATCGCGCCTGCAGCTTGCGAATCCAATAGAGGCAGCCGGCCCGCCCCAGGCGAAGATCGTCCCCGAGGCGCCGCTCGAACCGACCCTCATCGAACTGCGCATCGTTGAAGGAGGCGAACCCCTGCGTCAGGCCCCGCAGCGTCCGGACCAGCCCGAGCTGCACGGTGATGAGGTCGATGACGAGTCCGAAGCGCGTGTTCCGCACGAATTCGAGCGCATTCTCGGCTTCGCGCTCCACCTCGCCGAGCGGCGTCCCGCTGGCGAGGAGGTTCGTGATCTTGTTGGTGGAGCTATAGGCCGCGAAGGTGAGATCGCCGGTTTCCTGCGCCGCCTCGAAAGCGCGTTGCAATAGCGCGAGGCCGGTGTGCAGATGGCGCGTCCAGGGGATGACGTAGCACCCGAAGCCGAAATAGACACGCGCCTTGAAGCGGTCCAGCCCGCGCTTCTCCACCAGATCCAGGCTGAGCTGGCCGAAGCGGGACCCCGCGCGATAGTCGCCGAAGTGCGCCCCCAGGACCGCGCCGACCCAGACATAGCCGAAGCACGACCCGTCGCTGTTGCCGTGCTCCAGGCTCAGGTTCGCCATGCGGCCGATCACGAGGGCGTGCAGATTCCGGTCGGTGAACACGGCGGGCGCGATGAGCTCGGTGAGGACGTCCATGGTCGCGCGCCCGTTCGGGTCCGTCATCGGCGGCAAGTCGATGAGCGCTTCGATCGGGCGGCTTCCGATTTGCCCCCACATCCGCCGATACTCCTGCCGGACTTCCTCGTCCGTCGGGTGCGGTGACCACGCGAGGCCGATGTGCCGGAGGTAATCGAGTCCCACGGCGACCGCGCGGTCACTCCGGACCAGGGTCGTGTAGAGCGTCATGCTCAAGCGCGTGACGGAGGCGAAGTTGACCAGGTTTGCGGCGCGGTGTGATAGCCGCTCGAGCCGCTCTTCCGCCGCGGCCCGTTCGCCGGTCAGGAACTCGCACTCGGCCCGGTGGCGCGCGAGCGCGAAGCTGAGGGCGTAGCGCCGCTCCCAGCAATCCTCCGCCAGGAGCGCCTCGCCGGCGGCGAGGTACTTGAGCGCCGAGGCGTACGCCGTCGCTGCCCCGGCGCGCCGGCCCGCGAGGAGGTTGAGACCGGCGACCTCCTCTCTCTCGTCCCGCGACGTCAGGAGCGCGGCGCCGCGGTTGAACTGGTTCACGACCTCGAAGATCTTCTCCTCGAGCTTCTCCGGGGGCGTATGGGCCGCGAGGAGCCGGCCGATCTGCAGATGGACCGCGGCGCGATCGCCTTCGGGAATGAGCGCATAGGCGGCCTCCTGGACGCGGTCGTGGAGGAAGGTGTAGACGTCGTCATGGCGAAACACGAGCCCCGCACGGACGGCCTCCCACAGCGCGGCATCGATTCCCTCCCCGGATCCGCCCTGGACCATGATCAAGGTGGTGACCTCCGCGCTGTTCCCCAGGCACGCGAGCTGTTTCAAGGCGTGCTGCGTGGCGGCGGGCAGGCGGCTGAGCTTGGACACCATCAGATCCACGACGTTGTCGGTGAAGCCCTTGGCACGGATGCGCACCAGGTCCCACGTCCAGGCGGCCGCGACCGGGTCGAATGCGAGTACCTCCTCCTCGGCCATCGCCGAGAGGAACTGGATCGTGAAGAAGGGATTGCCGGCGGTCTTCTCCTGCACCAGCTCCGCCAGCGGCCGGGCGCGCTCCCGCTCGCAGTGGAGCGCGTCGGCGACGATCCGGCTGACATCGTCGGGCCCGAGGGGCGCCAGCACGATCTCGTGCACCCTCGCCCCGGCACGGCGGATCGCCTGCATCGTCCGCATCATCGGGTGCGCGGGACCGACCTCATTATCCCGATAGGCGCCGACCAGCAGGAGGTGCCCGAACTCGGGATCGGCGACGACATGCTCGAGCAACTCGAGGGTCGCCGCGTCTAGCCATTGCAAATCATCGAGGAACAGCGCGAGCGGATGCTCCCTGCGCGAATACGCCGAGGAAGCGCCGGAACACCATCTGGAAACGGTTCTTCGCGTCCTGCGGCGGCAGATCCGCGACCGGCGGCTGGGTCCCGATCACGAGCTCCAGCTCGGGGACAAGGTTGACGATGAGCTGTCCATTCGGGCCCAGCGCCTCGCTCAGGGCGTCCCGCCACCGGCCGAGCTCCGCCTCGCTCCGGCCCAGCAGCGGCCGCACCAGGCCCAGGAAGGCCTGGGCCAGGGTGGCGTAGGGGATGTCGCGCTTGTACTGGTCGAACTTGCCCGACGCGAAGAGGCCGCGCGGCGGGACGAGGACCTTGTGCAGCTCGTGGACCACCGAGGACTTGCCGATCCCGGGATAGCCGGACACAAGCACGAGCTCGGTCGTGCCGTGGGCCACGACTCGGTCGAAGGCCGCGAGCAACGCGTCGATCTCGCGCTCCCGGCCGTAGAGCTTCTCAGGGATCAGCAGCCGGTCGGGCACGTCCTGCGCGCCGAGCGGGAACGGGTCGATGCGGCCGTGAGCCTCCCAGTCCGCCCGGCAGCGGCGGAGGTCGGCGGCGACGCCCGCGGCGGTCTGGTAGCGCTCCTCGGCGGTCTTGGCCAGCAGCTTCATCACGATCGCCGAGAGCGGGCCGGGGATCCCATTGGCCCGCTCGCCGGGCGGCGCCGGCTGCCGGGCGATGTGGCAATGGACCCACTCCATGGGATCGGCGGCGGTGAAGGGCAGCGCCCCCGTCAGCATCTCGTAGAAGGTGACGCCCAGCGCATAGAGGTCGCTGCGGGAATCGACCGAGCGGTTCATGCGGCCGGTCTGTTCCGGCGCCATGTAGGCGAGCGTCCCGGCGATCACCTCGGGCGGCTCGGGGCCCTGGCGCTGGCGCGGCAGGCGCGAGGCGATGCCGAAGCCCGTCAGCCAGGCCGCGCCGGTCGCGGCGTCGACGAGGACGTGGGCCGGCTTGACGTCCTTGTGGATGAGGCCCCGCACGTGGAGCCGGCCCAGCGCGGTCGCCAGGCCGATGGCGACTCGCAGGAACGACGCGATCTCCCAGGGCTGCCCCAGGAGCCGGGCCAGGGGCTCGCCGCCGGGGTCCTCGAGCAGGAGTGTCGCCCGCCCGCGGTGGCGCACCAGCCTCAAGGGCCGGGCCGCCCAGGCCGGGTCCACCTCATCCCGGAGCGAATAGGCATGCTCCAGACGCGTGATGCTCCCGGGCGCGGGCTGGGCCGACGCGGGGGCCACCACCAGGAGCGGGGACGGCTCGCCCTCGCGCACGCCCCGGGACAGGACGAACTCCCCGTCCTCCCACAGCGCCTCGAGGGCGTATCCTGATGGCTCTGTCACGGCGAGGCTCTCCGGTTGAGCCCGGCATCCTCCGCGCGCGATGACGGAAGTGGTAGCGAGGTCGCAAGGGTGACCACGATGCCTCCGGGCCAGAATAGCGGATTCAACCCGCACTTCGATTATGTCTGGCGCGGGGGTGCTTCGTGCAGGCCCACTCACAGGGCAGGAGTGGCCTTCACCGCGGTGCATCATCTTCCGCGCCGGGCCGCCGCACCGCCATCATCGATTCGTTCATGGTGCCGACGCGATCGGGCCGAGTGTCATCATGAAGGGGAGCATGCTTCGAGTTCCCGAACAGGGAAGCTAGATCATCCTTCAATGTCATAGTCTCCCTGCCGCGCCAGGGCCAGTCTCGCCCTTCGTCCCGGAAGGCCGGGTGTGTTTCGGGAGCGGCGCGGGCGGCTCGTCGGTGATCGCCGACGCGGATCGCCGCCTGACCGTCGCCGACGTGATGAACAAGATGGCCCCGGGGCCTGGTCGTTTGGCCGATCACGGGGAGGCGCTGGTCGAGCGGGTGTACAACATCGTGAATCGCTAAGCCACGCGCCGCGCACAGCGGCCTTCGGCCCCGAGCCGCGCGGACCATTGCACGACCGGCGGGCAGAAACTCGAAGGAGACCAAGCGGTCGGGATACTATCCCGGAAGAATATCATCGCCGAACGAGCGGATGCCGTTGACCGGGCCGGCAACTGATTCGGGCGTTTCCTGCCTGAATTCGGGATGTATATGGTGCCCGAGCGATTGAGACGGCAACCATCGTCTTGCGCGCGTCGGTCCGAGGATACCGAAGTCGATAGATCCGAGGCTGCTCCGGTCGATCAGACGACGCCCGACGGATCGAGATGCCCACCCACGGCGCATCCGCCATCGGTCGCCTGGAGTCTAACTTGCGGGATGACTCGAGATGCTCGCACCCTTGGGATTCTATCCGTTAATCATGCTGATCGTATGCACAACGATCTTGCCGATCTGTTGGGCCTACGACACGGCCAGGGCTGAGATCGAGGCCGGCCGGTCTCGTCCGGCGGATCCTGGGTTCGTCCTTGACTCGATTGCCGACGAGGGGCGACCATACGTACCTCAGCTCCATGGACGACATCGGGCCTGGGGAGGAGAACAGCCATGCTGCCCAGTCATTCGGCAGACTCGATCACCGAGCGGGCGGTCGAGGCCTACTCGCGGATCGAGGAACCCCGGCTCCGGGAGGTCATGGCGGCCCTGATCCGGCATCTTCATACCCTGGTCAAGGAGGTCCGGCTCGGCGAGCAGGAGTGGGAGGTCGCCTGGGACTTCATGGCGAGGATGGCCCGGTTCACCGGCCCCGAGCGCAACGAATTCCTCCTGCTCGGCGATGTGATCGGGATCAGCCAACTCATCGAGGTGATCGACCACGAGCGGCCCGACTCGGCCGTCGGTCTTGCGCTGGTCGGCCCCTTCTACCGGGCGAACGCCCCGGTGCTTGGGAGGGGCGAGTCCATCGTGAGCCCCGATACGGCTGGCGAGCGGGTCCGCGTCACCGGACGGGTCTACGACCTGACCACGGAGGCGCCGATCGCCGGCGCCACCCTGGCGGTGTGGCAGGCCGCCACGAACGGCCTCTACGAGAACCAGGACGAGTCCCAGCCCGACTACAACCTCCGGGGCCAGTTCCAGACCGACGAGGCGGGGACCTACGACCTCGTCGCCCTGATGCCGACGCCCTATCCGGTGCCGACCGACGGGCCAGTCGGCGACTTGCTGCGGGTCGCCCGCAGGCATCCGTACCGGCCCGCCCACATCCACTTCATCGTCTCCAAGCCCGGCTTCGAGACGTTGGTCACGCAGGTCTTCGTGGACGGCGACGAGACGGTGAGCACCGATGTCGTCTTCACGGCCAGCGCCAACATGGTCGGCAAGTTCCAGCACGACGGCGATCGCTACCGCCTGAACTACGATTTCCAATTGAGGCCGGGCGTCTCAACGATTCCGAAGGCCCCCATCCCGTAGGAGGCGCGCATGACGGACGATCCCCGCAAGGCGATCGTCGGGACGTGGCGGCTCGTCCACTCGGTCGAGTACGGGCCGGACGGCACGCCACACTACCCCTTTGGCCAGGACGCCGTCGGATACATCATCTACTCCGAGTCGGGTGTCATGGCCGTGCAGATCACACGGCGGGAGCGGGCCGAGGACGCCCGGAGACCGGCCGGCGGACCGTCGGACTACCTGGCCTACTTCGGTCGCTACGAGGTGGACACGGAGAACCACTTGGTCCGCCACTTCCTGGAAGGCCAGCTCCATCCGGGGAGGCACCCCGACACGCTGGAGAGGAAGTACAGGTTCTACGATGACAAGCTCTCGTTGAGGCCGTGGGACGGCACCGACCGGGAGATTCTCTGGCGGCGCACGTGAGTCTGTCAACGAGGGGGAAGCCATCATGAGGGCGCTCCGCTTCGCCCGGACGGGCCCGCTGGAGCATCTCGGCGTAAAGATTGTGGATCGTCCGGTACCTCAGGCCGGCGAAGTCCTGGTCAGGGTCCAGGCTGCCGCCATCAACCCCAGCGACGTGAAGAATGTCCTCGGCAAGATGGGGCTGACGATCGTGCCCCGGACGCCGGGGCGGGACTTCGCCGGAGTCGTCGAGCAGGGGCCGTCCGAATGGATCGGTCGCCCCGTCTTCGGGACCGGGGGCGATCTGGGCTTCCGCCGGGACGGCTCGCACGCCGAGTATCTGGCCGTGCCCGTCGAGGCCGTCCTGGTCCGTCCCGAGGGCCTCGACCCCGAGCAGGCCGCGGCGCTGGGTCTGAGCTACATGACCGCCTGGGCGGCCGTGGTGGAGGCCGCGGGGCTTCGGGCAGGGGAGACGATCCTGATCACCGGTGTGACGGGGGCCGTCGGCGGTGCGGCGGCCCGGATCGCCCGCTGGAGGGGCGCGCGGGTCATCGGCACGATCCGCAAAGCCGGGGAGCAGGACGCCATCCCCGACCTCCCGGTGGATCAGTACCTCAAGCTGGAAGACGGCCCCCTCCCCGAGTCGGTCATGTCGGCGACGGCGGGCCGGGGTGCGCAGGTCGTTTTCGATGTCGTCGGCGGCCCTCTGTTCGAGCCGTGCCTGCGGTGCCTGGCCCACCGGGGTCGGCACGTCGCCATCGCCAGCACGGGCGACGGCCGGGTCGGATTCAACTTGGTGGACTTCTACCACCGTGAAGGGCGGATCTACGGCGTCGATACGCTCAAGCTCGACTTCGCCGAGAGTACGGCGATACTGCGAGGCCTGATGCCGGGCGTGGAACAAGGACTCTTCAAACCGCCGGACTTCGAGACGGTGACGTTGGACCGGGCCGTCGAGGCCTACGGGCAGATCAACGACGGCACGGCCCGGAAGAAGCAGGTCATCGTCTTCCCGTCATGACGAGGAGTTCAACATCGGCGTTGCCGCATGCCCCGGCTACACGAAGAAATAGAAAAGCTGAGCATGTCCTAAAACTCTTGCGCTTCGGTCCGACGACACCGAAGCAATTGGCAGCGGTAACCGTTCACTATCAGATAGTGACGAGCATGCAGACTCGCGTGGTGCCGCGGTTTACTTCCCGGATGCTTCGGTCGATCCGACGAATGGCACTAGCTTAGGCGCAAATCACTATAGGGCTTTGACTTGCGAACAGAGGCTTTTCCTGCTCCTCGGGCTTGATTCTCGGGGTCTCCATCTGAAGCCCTCTGTTTTCCGTCTTATCAACTAAGTGTAATGATTGCACGTCACTATTTCACAATCGTTAAATCCGCCCCATATAGACCCAAGGCATTTTCCAGAAACGACTTGCGCCTAAGCTAGTGCCATTCGTCGATCCGACCGAAGCGCGCAAAGAGGATCGGAAGCCGGATACACCGTCCCGCCAAGCCAAGGTGAGGGTGGGATTTCTGACATGGACGGACGCGCCGGCCGGTTCGGCGCCAGATATGATTGGGGCAACGATGGACGATCGAGGGTCTGGACGAGTCCGGGCAGATGGCGGCGTGGTTCCCTGGTCGTCCACCTCACTCACGGGAGGAGTTCTCGAGACCATGTTCCTCACCAGGTTGAAGGCCGGCGCGGTCGTCCTGCTGGCCTCGTGCACGATGGCGAGCCTGACGACCCTGGCAATCGAGCGGGCACAGGCCGATCGAGACGACGGGCGCCCGGTCGCCGCGTTGGCCGCCGTTGTTAGTGCCAGCCCCGCACCCCCGCAGGACCCGGCCGCGGCCGCCGCGGCAAAGGCGGAGAAGCCACCGGAGGCCGGGGGTGACGGCGTCGTCCAGAGCAAGGGCCGCATCTTCACGCCGGACGGCAAGCTGGTGTATGTGAACGTCTACTCGACCGACCCCAACGCCGACCAGAAGGACCTCGTCAACTTCGCGAACGTCTTCGTCAGGCCCCGCCTCAGGCGCATCAAGGGCATGGATGTCCCCAGGAGCCTCGCCAACCGCAACTCGGCCCTGCGGATCCGGCTGAACCCCGACCACATGCGGGCCCACAACCTGTCGTCCGAGGACATCATGAAGGCCTTCTCGGAGTCGAGAATGATCCGCCCGGGCGAGCGGCTCGCCAGGAAGACGTGGCAGTCGAAGGAGTACGAGCTGATTCACATCAGCCGCTACAACAAGCCGGAGCAGTATGGAAACATAATTTTGAGGGCCAGTCCCGACGGCGAGATCCTGCGGCTCAAGGACGTCGGTCAGGTGGAGCTGGCCCCCCCGTACTTCGATATTTCCTCGGACATCGACGGGCATCCCGCGACGGCGATCGTCCTGAAGCCACTGCCCGGCTGGAGCGCCGCCATCGCCATCGAGGCGCTCGAGAAGGACCTCGAGGAGCTGAAGGCGGCGGCGTTCCCTCCCGGCATGAACTTCGAGGTCATTCCGCTCGAGAACCGGGACATGATCTATGCGGTCATCGAGACTCCTCGGGGCTCGACGCTCGAATACACGAGCGCCAAGTGCCACGAGCTGGGTGCGATCGCCAGGGGCATCGACGGGATCACCTCGGTCTCCTCGCTGGCAGGTTACCAGATCCGGACGGAGGGCCGCGACTCGAACGCGGGGACCTGTCTCGTCCATTTGAAGGACCGGTCGGGCCGCAAGCTGACCTCGCGCCAGATCATCGAGGCGCTCGAGGAAAAATGCCGGACGATGAATGTCCATCTCGATTTCTTCGAGCCGCCCGCGGTTTCGGCCTTCGTCGCGGCCGGGGGTTTCTCCGTACGCGTCCTGGATAGGACGAACTCGCACAGCGACAGGCGGCCCGGGAGTGGGCCCGAGACGTTCATGGATGACCTGCTGAAACGCAAGAACCTGGAGGGCCTCTTCACCTTCCTCGCCGGCCACTACCCCCAGTATGAGCTGGTCATCGACGACGACGCCGCCATGCAGAAAGGGGTTGCGATCGCGGATGCGATGGAGAACCTCCCAGTCTTCGTGGGCGGCGATGTCCAGGCCGAGCGGACGTTATGGAGGCTCGCCGAGGAGCTCTCGGATCTGTTCGTCAAGAACGACCGCGGGGAGATGGTGCCGTACAGCTCGTTCCTGCAGCTCAAGTTGAAGCAGGGGTTGAACGAGATCGACCGCTAAGACCTGTATCCCTCCGCCGCCATTCAAGGTATGCCGGGTCGCTCCCCCACCACGAACGGATGCTGACGGAGTTATCCGGGGTGCTGGGAGCGTTCCAGCCCGACCTGGAGGGTTCGGGATTGGCGGCCCGCGCTGCCGTACTGGTCTTCAGCGAGTTTGGCCGGCGCGTCGCCGAGAACGCCACCCACGGGACGGACCACGGCACGGCGGCGCCGGTCTTCATCATCGGCGGGGCCATTCGCCGCGGCGTGGTCGGCACGACTCCCAGCCTGATCGATCTCGAGGACGGTGACCTGAAGACGCACATTGACTTCCGGCGCGTCCATGCCGCCGCGCTGGATGATTGGCTCGGGTTGCCTTCGCGAGAGACGCCGGGCGGAACCTTCGAGCCGCTGCTGCTCTTCCAGGGCCGAGCGGCAGGAATGTAGGGACGTTCACGGCCCGGCGGGTCGCCTTTCTTTCCTCTTGCGCTTCGGTCCGACGACACCGAAGCCGATTGATCCGAGGTTGCTTCGGTCGATCCGACCGACGCGCGCTGCCAGCCTGGATCGTACGGCTTTGCTTCTCCATGCTGGCAGGACGGCGAAGATGGTCATGACGGCCTCGACCTGCGTATAGCAGATCGTCGTATACAGGGGGACATCCCGAATGCCACGAAGACAAGCCTAAACCACTCCGCTGCAAGAGGTTGCGATCAAGAACCGGGCGATTTGCGCATTTGATTTACATAGGATCATTAATCAAAATGTGTGTTCGGCCCCTGAAAACGTACGCGTTCACGGGCCGAGGGTGACAGTCGTTCAGCAGCGAAGAAGTGCGGCAGCATCAGAGCCGATCCAACCGCCAGACGGCCAGAGGCAACCCCGGAGGGTGCGTCGGTGTCGTCGGACCGAAGCGCGCAACGCAGGTGGTGATAGAAGACCTTACCTAAGCGATCAAGAGAGCCGCGAAGCGCGGCTTATTAAGCAGCCTTCCCTCGTCGTCGAAGCCCTGGGCGTGGAAACGGGCACGGTCAAATCTCAGGTGCGCGACTTCCGGTCTGTGGAACGGGCGGAGATCACCGGTTTGCCCGTGCCCGCGCGGGCTCCGGGGGCGGTGACGTCGGCGGATCGAATCCCCATTTCCCACTCGGTGAGGAGGTCGGGCCGACGTGCCCGTCCTCCCCGAACGTCCCCAGGGAGCTCGACACATGCTCCGAAATCATTGGATGAGCATCGTCCTGACCACGCTGGGCCTCGCCGCCGTCGGCTCGGCGGCCTTCGCCGCCGATGCGAGCGAGATCGTCGATGCAAACGCGGGATCGGAGGCCTGCATCAAGGCCTTCAACGAACATGACGCCGCGGCGCTCGGCGCCCTCTTCACGGAATCCGCCGACTTTGCCTTCCTCTAGGGCGCCAACGTCGAGACCGTTCAGTACGGCAGGATCAGCGGTCGCGATCGGATCAGCGCGACCGTGGGCACGTTCTTCCAGATGCGCCCGATGTCGAAGATGACGCCGCACGGTCCGCATGGCCCGGCTCGTCACGCCCGACGTGATGGTGGTGGACGACGACTTCCAGATCACGGGACTGCCCGAGGAATCCAGGCCGATCAAGGACCAGACCGTGACCGTCCGCGTGCGGGTCCACGGAGCGTGGAAGTTCGCCGCAACGCGCAACGTCTGCCTGGAGCCCCCGCAGAAGCACTAAGGTCTCAGGCGGGCATAGCCTTGGATCCGACGATCGACGGCTCATCGAGCTGAGTTCGGCGATCCGCGGGTCGGGCCTGCTACGGGCTTGATTTCCTCGGGATTGCGCTCGACGATAGTCGGAACGCAGTGGGCGACCGGTTGATCCGGACGGCAGTGATCGCGGACAGGGTCAGAGGCATACGGACCGGCGAAGAGCCCGTGATCGCGAGAGATCGCGATCCGCCCGGGCGTGCCGTGGTCGTGGACCCGATGTCGACGAGGCTACCGCGAGCATCCCCGTTACGGAGACGATCGATGGACGCAACGCTGACGACGCAAGCACCCCCGAAGGCGGCCACGCCCTCGGGCGATTCGCAGGGCAAGGAGGCGCCGCTCTCGGCGGACGAGCTCCGCAAGCTCGACGCCTACTGGCGGGCCGCCAACTACCTCTCGGTCGGGCAGATCTACCTTCTCGACAACCCGCTCCTGCGCGAGCCGTTGCGACGCGAGCACATCAAGCCGAGGCTGCTCGGCCACTGGGGCACGTCGCCCGGCCTGAACATGCTCTGCGCACCTCAACCGGGTCATCGAGCGGGATGACCTGGACATGATCTACATCATCGGCCCGGGGCACGGCGGCCCGTCGATGGTCGCCCACGCCTACCTCGAGGGGACCTACAGCGAGATCTATCCGGAGATCAGCCGGGACGTGGAGGGGATGAAGAAGCTGTTCAAGCAGTTCAGCTTCCCGGGGGGCATCCCCAGCCACGTCGCCCCGGAGACGCCGGGCAGCATCCACGAGGGCGGCGAGCTCGGCTACGCCCTGAGCCACGCCTACGGCGCCGCCTTCGACAACCCCGACCTGATCGTCGCCTGCGTCGTCGGCGACGGCGAGGCGGAGACCGGCGCCCTCGCCACCGGATGGCACGGTAACAAATTCCTCAACCCGGCCCGCGACGGCTGCGTGCTGCCGATCCTCCACCTGAACGGGTACAAGATCGCCAACCCCTGCTTCCTCGCGCGCATCCCTCATGAGGAGCTGCAGAAGTTCTTCGAGGGCATGGGTTACAAGCCATACTTCGTCGAGGGGCGCGACCCGGTGGCGGTCCATCAGCGGCTGGCCGGGGTGCTCGATGCCCTCGTGGCGGAGATCCGACAGATCCGGGACGACGCGCGCCGCAATGGGGTCGTGAAGCGGCCGGCCTGGCCGATGATCGTCTTCCGCACCCCGAAGGGCTGGACCTGCCCCCCGGAGATCGACGGCAAGAAGTGCGAGGACTACTGGCGGAGCCACCAGGTGCCCATGGGCGACATGGACAAGCCCGAGCACATCCGCATCCTCGAGGAGTGGATGAAGAGCTACCGGCCCGAGGAGCTCTTCGACGCCCAGGGCCGGCTGGTCCCCGAGCTGGCGGAGATGGCTCCGAAGGGGCACCGCCGGATGAGCGACAACCCGCACGCCAACGGCGGGCTCCTGCTGCGCGACCTGAGGATGCCGGACTTCCGCGACTACGCGGTCGACGTCCCCAGCCCCGGGGCGACCACGGTCGAGTCGGCCCGCGTAATGGGCAAGTTCCTGCGGGACGTCATGAAGCTGAACCTGGAGAGCGGCAACTTCCGCCTGTTCAGCCCGGATGAGAACAACTCGAACCGTTGGCAGGATGTGCTGGAGGTCACCGACCGCTGCTACATGGCCGAGATCTACCCCGAGGACGACAGACTCAGCCCCTCCGGGCGCGTGATGGAGGTGCTCAGCGAGCACCAGTGCCAGGGCTGGCTGGAGGCCTACCTGTTGACCGGGCGGCACGGCT
This sequence comes from uncultured Planctomycetota bacterium, assembly GCA_963815795.1. Lineage (GTDB taxonomy): Bacteria > Planctomycetota > Planctomycetia > Isosphaerales > Isosphaeraceae > JAKAUH01. The sequence continues at coordinate 38,927 of CAWFIC010000002.1, forward strand.
TCTTCTCGTGCTACGAGGCGTTCATCCACATCATCGACTCGATGTTCAACCAGCACGCCAAGTGGCTGAAGGTGTGCGGCGACATCCCCTGGCGGCGGCCGATCGCCTCGTTCAACTACTTCCTCAGCTCGCACGTCTGGAGGCAGGACCACAACGGGTTCAGCCATCAGGACCCCGGCTTCATCGACCACGTCGTCAACAAGAAGGCCGGGGTGATCCGCGTCTACCTGCCGCCTGACGCCAACTGCCTGCTGTCGGTCACCGATCACTGCCTGCGCAGCCGCGATTACATCAACGTCGTCGTCGCCGGCAAGCAGCCCGCCCCGCAATGGCTGACGATGGACCAGGCCGTCAAGCACTGCACCCAGGGGCTCGGCATCTGGGAGTGGGCCAGCAACGACAAGGAGGGCGAGCCGGACGTGGTCATGGCCTGCTGCGGCGACGTGCCGACCCTGGAGACGCTGGCCGCGGTCGAGCTGCTGCGCAAGCACCTGCCAGAATTGAAGGTCCGCGTGGTCAACGTCGTCAACCTGATGAAGTTGCAACCGGCCAGCGAGCATCCGCACGGGCTCCCCGACGCGGACTTCGACGCCCTGTTCACGAAGGACAAGCCGATCATCTTCGCCTTCCACGGCTACCCGTGGCTGATCCACCGGCTGACCTACCGCCGCACCAACCACAAGAACCTGCACGTCCGCGGCTACAAGGAGGAGGGCACGACGTCCACGCCGTTCGACATGGTCGTCCTCAACGACCTGGATCGGTTCCACCTGGCGGGCGACGTGATCGATCGGCTGCCGCAACTGGGCTCGCGGGCCGCCTACTTCAAGCAGGCGATCCAGGAGAAGCTGATCGATCACAAGGAGTACATCGCCCGGCATGGCGACGACATGCCGGAGATCATCGGCTGGAGGTGGGAGCTGAGCGGAGCGGCCGGGCCGGCGGCCACTTCAACCGAAGGGGACAACGTCTAGGAGCGAGAGGCCATCGGGGGTCGATATGCCGCTCGAAATGCCGAAATTGTTCATCACCCGGCACGGCGATACGGCCTGGACCGAGTCTCGCCAGCGCACCGGCCGCACCGACATCCCGCTGAACCAGGCCGGGGAGGAACGCGCCCGGCAAATCGGCGAGAGGCTGCGGCGATACTCGTTCGCCGCCATCTTCACCAGCCCGTTGCAGCGCGCCTCGAGGACGTGCGATCTGGCCGGCTTCGGGGCGGTGGCGACGGCCGATCCGGACCTGGTCGAGTGGGATTGCGGTCGCTTCGAGGGGATGCTGACAAGGCAGATCCTCAAGGAGCGACCGGGCTGGGAGCTGTTTCGGGACGGCTGCCCCGGAGGGGAATCGCCGGGGGACGTCGCCGCCCGTGCCGACCGCTTCATCGCCCGGGTGCGGAGCATCGAGGGGGATGTGCTGGCGTTCTCGAGCGGGCACATCATCCGGATGATCGCGGCCCGCTGGCTCGGCCTGCCGCCGGGCGCCGGGCGGGTCTTCTACTGCCGGCCCGCCAGCGTGGGTGTGCTCGGCTACGAGCACAAGAATCGGCACGAACCGGTCATCGGACTCTGGAACCACGTCGCCCGACCGCGGGAGTGAGGGTACCTCCGCCAGGAACATCGGCCGAAGCTCCCCGTTGGATCCTGGGATCGGCGTCAAGATCGATCCTGAACGGTACGCCGCCCTGCTGCCGGACCGGGCCCGAGGTCCTCGACGTCCTCCGTGATCATCACAGCCGATGGAAAGCGAACCAGGAGGCGACATCGTGACCCAGCGAACCGCTCCAGCAAGGCCCGTTCGGGCCGTCGGCGCCGAGGGCGACGGCCTCGGCGAACTCCTCGCCAGGTACGGGTGTGGGCCCGTCAAGTTCACCGGCACGGCCGACGCCCTGTACGAGCGACGGCTCGTGTTCGACCACGTCATCAACCCGGGGGAGGCCGGGCCGCGAGAGCAGTTCGAGGCCGTCGCCGCCGCCATCCGCGACGTGCTCTCCCAGCGATGGGTCCGGACGCAGCGGGAGTACGACCGGGTCAATCCCAAGCAGGTCTACTACCTCTCGATGGAGTTCCTGATCGGACGCTCGCTGGCGAACAACATCACCAACCTGATGCTGTCGCCCGTGGTCGACGCCGCCGCCAGGGAGAGGGGTGTGCAGCTCGCCGAACTCATCGAGCAGGAGCCCGACGCCGGCCTCGGCAACGGCGGGCTCGGCCGGCTCGCGGCGTGCTTCATCGAATCCCTGGCCACGATGGCCATACCGGCCATCGGATACGGCCTTCGCTACGACTACGGGATCTTCCGCCAGGAGATCCGCGACGGCTCCCAGGTGGAATACCCCGACCGCTGGCTGAGCCGGCCGGACCCGTGGGAAGTGCCGCGCCCGAACGAGGTGGTGGAGGTCCCGCTCGGCTGCCGATTCGAGTCGCGAGGCGGCGAGATCTCGGTACTCCGCGGGCAGGCCTCGAGCCTGCTGGGCGTGCCCTACGACCGGCCGGTGGTCGGTTACGAGGGCCGGACGATCAACACCCTCCGCCTCTGGCAGGCCGCGACGCCGGATGTCTTCGATTTCGGCGAGTTCAGCGGCGGCGATTACTTCGGCGCGGTGTCGGACAGGGTCCTCGCGGAGACGGTCAGCCGCGTCCTCTACCCGGATGACTCGACGCCCCGGGGGCGGTCGCTCCGGTTCATTCAGGAGTATTTCCTGGTCGCCTGCTCCCTGGCCGACATCATCGCCCGGTTCCGCCGCCGCGGGAATGGCTGGGCGGCGCTACCGGACAAGGTCGCGGTCCAGCTCAATGACACCCATCCGGCGATGGCCGTGGCCGAGCTGATGCGCATCCTGCTCGATCGGGCCAAACTTGGGTGGGACGAGGCGTGGGACCTCACGGTACGCACCCTGGCGTACACCAACCACACGCTCCTGCCGGAGGCCCTGGAGAAGTGGCCGGTCGAACTGTTCGAGGCCCTCCTGCCCCGACACCTGGAGATCATCTACGAGATCAACCGGCGCTTCCTGGACCTCGTCCGGGCCGATCATCCCGGCGACGAGGAGAGGGCCGCCCGGATGTGCCTGATCGAGGAGGCGCCGGTCCGCCAGGTCCGGATGGCGAACCTGGCGATCGTCGGCACCCACAGCACGAACGGCGTGGCGGCCATCCACTCGGAACTCCTCCGGACGAGGACTGTGACCGACTTCGCGGCCATGTTTCCCGAGCGGTTCAACAACAAGACCAACGGCGTCACGCCCCGGCGCTGGCTCCTGCTCGCCAACCCGGACCTGGCCGGGCTACTCACTGACGCCGCCGGCGATGGCTGGGCCACCGACCTGGCGAAGCTGAGGGAGCTCGCCCACCTGGCGGACGACGCTGCATTCTGCGAGCGATTCCTGGCGACCAGGCGCGCGGCCAAGCTGCGGTTCGTCGAATGGATCAAGGCCAAAGACGACATCGTCCTCGATCCCGACACGATCTTCGATACCCAGATCAAGCGGATCCACGAGTACAAGCGGCAACTACTCAACGTGCTCCAGATCGTGGTGTGCTACAACCGCCTCCGTGCGAATCCGGTCCTGGATCCGCCACCGCGGACCTACCTGTTCGCCGGCAAGGCCGCCCCGGCCTACCGGCTCGCGAAGCTCATCATCAAGCTGATCAACGACGTCGGCTCCGTGGTCAATCATGACCCGGACGTCCGCGGCAAGTTGCGCGTCGTGTTCCTGCCCAATTACTCCGTGACGCTGGCCGAACGGCTGATCCCGGCCAGCGACGTGTCGGAGCAGATCTCGACCGCCGGTTACGAGGCCAGCGGCACGAGCAACATGAAGTTCATGATGAACGGCGCATTGACCGTCGGCACTCGGGACGGCGCCACGATCGAGATCGCCGAGGAAGTCGGCGACGAGAACCTGTTCCTGTTCGGCCTGACCGCAGAGCAGGTCGCGGACTCCCGGGGCTGGTACGACCCGCGCTGGCACTATGAGCACGAAGAGGAGACTCGTCAGGCCCTCGACCTCATCTTCTCGGGCCACTTCAATCGCGGAGAGCCGGGTCTGTACGACCCGATCCGGGACGCGCTTCTCGCCCGGGGCGACTACTACATGCACCTGGCCGACCTCGCGTCCTACGTCTCGGCACAGTCGCGCGTGTCCGAGCTTTACGCGGACCCACAGCATTGGGGTCGCAAGGCCATCCTGAATGTTTTCCGGTCCGGGAAGTTCTCGAGCGATCGCACGATCTCGGAGTATGCGGAATCGATCTGGGGGGCGGCGCCCTGTCCCATCGACTGACCGCAACCCTCTTGTGGAGGCACGATCATGGCTGGGCCGAAGCAAAGCGGGTCGAGGGGACGTGGGTGGATCGCCCTGGGGGCCGCCCTGGCGTCGGCCGCGATCCCGGGGTGCTCTCCTAAGGTCGGGGCGGCCCGGACGCCGCCGCCCCCGGTGGTGACCGTCGTCGAGGCCCGTCGGATGACCGTCCCGGTCATGGCCGAGCCGATCGGGACGACGCGCGCGCTCCAGGAGGTCTCGATCCGTGCCCGCGTCCGCGGGTTCCTCAAGGAGATCCATTTCCAGGAGGGCGCCGAGGTCAAGAAGGGCCAGCTCCTGTTCGTCATCGACGAGGAGCCCTTCAAGGCCAAGCTCGCCGACGCCCAGGCGGCACTCGAGCAGGCCGAGGCCACCCTGAAGAAGGCGCGGGACTCCAAGGCGCGAGAGGTCGCGCAGGCCCAGCTCGCGGTGGGCCAGTCGATGCTCGCGCTGGCCGAGGTCGAGGAGCGTCGCGAGCAGTTGCTCTACAAGCGGAACGCCTCGACGGTCGAGGACGTCCAGCGCAAGCAGGCCATGCGCCAGAAGGACGCGGCGCAGGTCGATTCCTACAAGGCCAGCCTCGACCAGGCGAATGCCGATTTCGAGACTGGCATCATCGCCGCCCGGGCCGAGGTTGCCGGCGCGAAGGCACGCGTCACCGACGCCAAGATCGACCTGAGCTACTGCCGGATGGACTCGCCGATCGACGGGCGGATCGGCCTCGCCCAGGTCAATATGGGGAACCTCGTCGGCCCCGCGACTGGGAGCAGCAGCTCCGACTACACCGAGCTCGGGGTCGTCCGGCAACTCGACCCCATGGGCGTCAACATCCAGGCCTCGTCCCGGTACCTCGACCGGGTGACGCGGCTGATTGCCCAGGGGCTTTCGGTCGAGGTTTCCCGGCCGGGACTCGAGGGGGAGGAAGCCCGCCGCCACCGCGGCAAGGCGACCGTCATCGACAACACGATCGACCCCGCGACCTCCACCTTCCTGGTCCGGGCGGAGGTCTCCAACCCGGAGAAGGCGCTCCTGCCCGGCGAGTACGTGAAGGTCGACGTGAAGGTGGGCGAGGCCCGGGATGCGGTCGTCGTCCCCGAGCAGGCCGTGATCGAGACCCAGGCCGGTCCGGCGGTCTATACCGTAGATGGACAGGGCAAGGTGGCCGTCGCCCCCGTCCGGGCCACCTTCACCTATGAGGGCCTTCGCGTCCTCGAATCCGGCGTCGAACCGGGCCAGAACGTGATCGTGGAAGGGCTGCAGTTGGTGCGCGCCGGGCTGACGGTCAAGGCCGAGCCGGCCCCGCCGGACGCGTTCCGCGTGCCCGGGCCGAGCCCGACCGCAACGGGCGCGAAGCCCGAAGAGGCGAAACCCAGGCAGCCGGACCGGAAGGCGTGACCGGCAGCCATGCCGGATTCCCCCGACCGACGCCGATCCGCGAGCCACCGATGGGAGGACTGCCATGGTCAACTTCTTCATCAAACGCCCGATCTTCGCCACGGTCCTGGCCCTGCTGATGCTCCTCGTCGGCGGCATCTGCGCCCGGCTCCTGCCGATCTCGCTCTACCCGGAGATCGTCCCGCCGCAGGTGCAGGTGACGACGACCTACACCGGCGCCGACGCGGCGACCGTCGCCGACACCGTCACGACGCCGATCGAGCAGCAGATCAACGGCGTCAAGGGGCTGATCTACTTCAACTCCGACAGCACGTCCAACGGCCTGTCCAACGTGATCGCCACCTTCGACGTCGGCTACGACCAGGACATCGCCGCGGTCGACATCCAGAACAAGGTGGCGACGGCCCAGACCAGCCTGCCCCCGGAGGTCAAGCAGTACGGCGTGACGGTCAAGAAGACGTCGACCAACATGGTATGCGTCGTCAACCTGATCTCGCCCGATGGCCGATATGACGCGACGTTCCTGGACAACTACGGGCAGATCAACGTCGTCGACGCGCTCAAGCGGATCCCCGGGGTCAGCGACGTCAACCCCTTCGGCCGGAAGTACGCCATGCGGGTCTGGCTGGACCCGGACCGGATGGCCAACCAGCGGATCGGGCCCGCCGAGGTCGTCCAGGCGATCCAGTCGGAGAACAAGCAGGCCGCCTCGGGCAAGATCGGCTCGCTGCCGGCCCTCCCGGGCCAGCGATTCGAGTATCCGGTCACGTCCAAGGGTCGGCTCTCGAAGGTCGAGGAGTTCGAGAAGATCGTCGTGCGCCGCAACGATGACGGCTCGATCGTCTACCTCTCCGACGTGGCCCGCGTCCAGCTCGACTCGGAGAACTACGAGACGGCCGGCTGGCTCAATGGCAAGCCCGCCGGCACCATCCCGATCTACCAGCTCGCCGACGCCAACGCGCTCGATATCGTCGAGCAGGTCCGCCAGGTGATGGACCGTGCGGCCCGGAACTTCCCGGAGGGCCTCGAGTACAAGATCGCCTACGACACGACCCTCTACGTGCGCGAGAACATCACCGAGGTGCGGGACACGCTCGTCGAGGCGTTCGTCCTGGTCCTGATCGTCGTCTTCGTGTTCCTGCAGGGCTTCCGCGCCACGGCGATCCCGATGATCGCGATCCCGGTCTCGCTCGTGGCCACGTTCGCGATGATGGCCGCCTTCGGGTTCTCGATCAATACGCTGACGATGTGCGGGCTCGTGCTGGCGATCGGCCTGGTGGTGGACGATGCGATCATCGTCGTGGAGAACATCGAGAAGTTCCTCGGGCGCGGGATGGGCCCGCTGGAGGCGACGCGGGCGGCGATGGCCGAGATCACGGCGCCGATCGTGACCATCGGGTTGGTGCTGGCGGCGGTCTTCGTCCCGGTGGCGTTCATCCCGGGCCTCACCGGCAAGCTCTACAACCAGTTCGCCATGACGATCGTCTTCTCGTTCCTGTTCTCGGCCTTCAACTCGCTGACGTTCACTCCGGCGATCGCCCGGCTGTTCCTGCGGCCCAAGCACGGCGAGACGAGGTTCCCGCCGTTCCGTTGGTTCAACCGGGGACTCAAGTGGGTCGAGGACTCCTACGACACGTTCCTCGACTTCGGGGCCCGTTACTGGTGGTCCATCGTCTTGCCGTCGCTCGGCCTGCTGGCGCTGACCGGCTGGATGATCTACGAGCGGCCCAAGGCGTTCATCCCGACCGAGGACCAGGGCTACCTGATCGTCGTCCTCCAGACGCCCGACGGGACCACCCGCGAGCCGACCAGCCGGGCCGCGCAGCGCGTCGGCCAGATCGCCGGGGAGCTCCACGGCGTCCGCGACGTCCTCATCCTCGACGGCTACAACGCCGTCACGGCCATCAACCAGACGAACACCGCCACCGCGTTCGTGATCCTCGAGGAGTGGCACCACCGGACCCGGCCCGAGCTCCGCGCCTTCGGCCTGGCCGGCGAGCTCCAGCGGAGGCTGTCCGAGCAGGTCCGCGATGCGAGGGTGGCGGTCCTCCAGCCCCCGCCGATCCAGGGACTCAGCTCGACCGGCGGCTTCGATTTCATGATCGAGGACCGGGAGGGGAAGGGCGTCGAGGCCACGGCGTCGGTGACCGAGCGGTTCCTCGACGCCGCCCGGGAGCGGCCCGAGCTGGCCGGCGTGTTCACGAACTTCTCGGCCCGGGTCCCGCAGCTCCGATTCGACATCGACCGGATCAAGGCTCGGCGCCTCGGCGTCGCCGTCTCGGACGTCTTCAGCGTCCTCCAGGCCAACCTCGGTGCGTATTACGTCAACGACTTCAACCTCTACGGCAAGACCTGGAAGGTCCTGGTCCAGGCCGAGGCGCGCGGGCGGCACCGGCCCGAGGACGTCGCCCGGCTGTACGCCCTGAACCACAAGGGCGACAAGGTCCCCCTGAGCGCCCTGGGCCGGGTCAAGTACACGCTCGGCCCCATCGACGTACCGCATTACAACATGTACACTGCCTCCCGGATCACCGGCCAGCCGGCGCCGGGATACAGCTCGGGCCAGGCGATCGCGGCGATGCAGGCGGTCGCCGACGAGGTCCTGCCGGAGGGCTTCGGGTACGAGTGGACCGGCACGACCTACCAGGAGCAGAAGACCGGCAGCATGGCGACCTACATCTTCGCCCTGTCGATCGTCTGCGTCTTCCTGTTCATGTCGGCCCTGTACGAGAGCTGGATCCGCCCGTTGGTGATCATCCTGACGGTGCCGCTGGCGACCTTCGGTGCCATGGTCGGGCTGTGGCTCTACGACATGCCGCTGGACGTCTTCGGCCAGATCGGCCTGGTGATGCTCATCGGCCTGGAGACGAAGAACGCGATCCTGATCGTGGAGTTCGGCGTGGAGCTGATGGAGAAGCACGGGATGAGCATCATCGACTCGGCCAAGGAGGCGGCCCGGCAACGGCTCCGGCCGATCCTGATGACCTCGTTCGCGTTCGTCTTCGGGGTCCTGCCGATGGCCCGGGCCACCGGCGCCGGGGCCTACAGCCGCAATTCCCTGGGCGTGGTCATCGCCTTCGGGATCGCGGTCAGCACGGTGCTCGGCCGGTTCGTCATCCCGATCTACTACGTCCTCGGCGAGCGGCTCATCGGCCTCCGGAGGCGCCCGGTCGCGCCAGCACAGCCGGGGCCCGCCGCCGCCGGCGACGGCCGCGGGGCGCACTCCCCGGAGGGGGCCTTCGCCGAGGCGGTCGAGAGCTGAGGAGGCATTCTGTCGGGACCGGCGCAGGGCCGCGGATCGACCCTGACCGCCGGCTTCCCGCATCGTCGAGGCCATCACCGGAGGTCCTCCGTGATCCGCAAAGATATCATCGAGTTGTTCCGGGTCCCGGCCGGCAAGGCGGTCCACCTGAATGACTACAACCCGGGATGGGACCAGACCGAGGAGATGGAGGAACTCGGCAAGGACGCGCTCAAGGAGCGCACCCGGCAGATCCTCGATCAGAACCTGGCGGACCTGGCCCAGGCCCAGGACCTGCTGTACGCCGATGACCGGTTTTCGGTCTTGATCGTCCTCCAGGCGATGGACGCGGCGGGCAAGGACGGCACGATCAAGCATGTCATGTCCGGCGTGAACCCCCAGGGCTGCCAGGTCTTCAGCTTCAAGAAGCCGTCGGCCGAGGATCTCGACCACAACTTCCTCTGGCGGTACATGCGGTGCCTGCCCGAGCGGGGGCGGATCGGGATCTTCAACCGCTCGTACTACGAGGACGTCCTCGTGGTGAAGGTCCACCCCGAGTTGCTGGTCGCGCAGCGGCTACCGGACGGGGCGCCCGGCAAGAAGCTCTGGCGACGGCGCTACCAGGACATCAACGCGTTCGAGCGGCACCTGGCCCGGAACGGGACGGTGATCCTCAAGTTCTTCCTGAACGTGTCGAAGGAGGAGCAGAAGCGGCGGTTTCTCGAGCGGCTCGACCGTCCGGAGAAGAACTGGAAATTCTCCGCGGCGGACCTGGCCGAACGCGCGCACTGGGGCAACTACATGCGGGCGTACTCGGATTGCCTGTCGGCGACCAGCACCAAATGGGCGCCATGGTACGTGGTCCCGGCCGATCACAAGTGGGTCGCGCGTGCCGTCGTCGCCGACGTCATCACCAGCACGATCCGGTCGCTGAAGCTGAAATACCCCGACGTGACCGACGAGCAGCACGAGGGCCTCGCCGAGGCAAAGCGGCGACTCCTGGCCGAGTAGCGCCGGGGGTGCTGTCCGGAATTGCGCCATCATCCGCGACAATCGCCCCAACCGGGGAGGTGAACATGAAACTCGCGAATTTTACGATTGAACAACTGAAAAAGTTGCCGCTCCGGGCGATTGTGGCGTTCGCCGCCCGCTGCGCCCGCAGGGTCGAACCCCTCGCACAGCTACCCGAGGGGAATCCGCAGAGGCAGAGCCGCCGGGAGGCGGTCGAGGCTGCCCTCCGGATGGTCGAATCGTTCGCCAGGGGCACGGACGAGCCGCCGGACGAGTCGGTGGTCGCGGCGATCGACGCGAGCCGGGATGCCGGAGGCGAACTCGCCTGCGCGGCCGCGGCGTCGGCCATCGCCCAGGCGGCCCACGCGGCGGCATCCGCCTGGCATGCCGGGCCTCAGGCGGCGGAGGAGAGTGGGGCGGGCGGGAAACGCCCGACCGAGGCCGGGAGGATTCTCGGTACCGCCACGCACATGACGGCCGACCTCGCCGCCATGAACGCCTACACGGCCGCCGCAGAAGCATTCGTCTCCGTCGGCTACAGCAATGAGTATTTCGTCGACTCGGCCCTGAGGGACTACGACAAGCTGGTCCGCCTCGAGCTCGGCCGCTATCCGGAGCTGGGGAATCCGGTCGATCCGTCCCCGGGCGGGCCGCTGGGCCCCCTGTGACCGGCGTCCCGGCGCTCGTGGCGCACGCTCGATGCCGGGGAGAGTTCCGGATCCGCCAGGGGCCGTCAGGGGAGTTTCACCATGGACCAGGCCATCGCCGTCCTGAACGCCGGCTCGTCGAGCCTGAAGTTCTCCATCTTTTTCGACCGCGCCGGTGAGCTTCAACTGTTGTTCCGCGGACACGCGGAGGGGTTGTTCACTTCGCCCCGATTCCTTGTCCGCGATCATGCCGGAGCCACCGTCGCCGAGACCGATTGGCCAGAGGGGACCCGACTGGGACACGTGGGCGCGATCGAACACCTGTTCCGCTGGGCCGCCGAGGTCAAGGCGAGGCTGGGTGGTCAGCGGCTTGACGCGGTGGGCCACCGCATCGTCCACGGCGGGTTGACGTACCGCGAGCCGACTCTGATCGACGCGAAGGTCCTTGCCGATCTCGAGGAGCTCGCCCCGCTCGCGCCGCTCCACCAGCCGCACAACCTGGCCCCGATCCGGGCCCTCGCAGAGCTCCGGCCCGATCTGCCGCAAGTCGCGTGCTTCGACACGGCGTTCCACCGCAGCCAGCCCGAGGTGGCCCAGGCCTATGCATTGCCTCGGGCTTACACCGGGAAGGGCGTCCGCCGGTACGGGTTCCACGGCCTCTCTTACGAGTACATCGCGTCGGAACTGCCGCGCTATGATGCCTGGGCTGCCTCGGGCCGGGTGATCGTGGCACATCTGGGGAATGGGTCCAGTCTGTGCGCCCTACGTGACGGCCGGAGCGTGGCCACCACGATGGGGTTCTCGTCCCTCGACGGCCTGCCCATGGGCACACGTTGCGGCTCGCTCGATCCTGGTGTCGTCCTTCTGTTCCTGAATCATCTTCACCTGGACGCCCATGCGATCGAGGAGATCTTGTACAAGGATTCCGGCCTCCTCGGCGTCTCCGGCATCTCCAGCGACATGCGCGAGCTGCTAATCAGCACGGACCCGCGGGCCGCCGAGGCGGTCAACCTCTACGTCTACCGCATCGGGCGCGAGCTGGGGTCGCTGGCGGCGGCCCTCGGCGGGCTCGACGCGCTGGTGTTCACCGCCGGGATCGGCGAGCACGCGGCCGCGATCCGGGCCCGCGTCTGCCGCGATGCCGCCTGGCTCGGCGTGATGCTGGACGAGGCCGCCAACGAGGCCGGCGGGCCGCGCATCAGCCGGCAAGGCGGCGTGGTGTCCGCATGGGTTGTCCCGACGGACGAGGAACTGATGATCGCCCGTCATACGAGCCGCCTGACGGCCCCCATGACGGGTTCGGGAGGGATGCATCTTCATCCGTCGGCGTTATCGCCGACGTGAGATCTCTGGAAGGCCGGAGTCAACAACCATGAGAATCCACGCGGTATCACTGGGAGTCCTGGCAGTCTCCGCAACGTTGGGCCTGGTCGCGGCCCAGGACCGGCCGGCGCGGGAGCCCGCCCCGGCGCCGCCCGGCGGTGGGCCGGCCGCGGCGTCACCGGAGAGGGAGCCCGACGTGCGGGCGATCGCCGATCTGCTCGCCTCGTTCGTCGCGGCCTACAACACGAAGGACGCCAGGGCGCTCGGCGACCTGTTCACGCCGGACGCCGAGATCCAGGACGAGGACGGCGATGTCACGCGGGGCCGCAATGCCATCCTCGGGCGGTTCTCGGGGATCTTCAAGGAGGACGGCGGCGACAGGATCGAAGTGGACACCGACTCCCTGCGGTTCCTCGGGACGGATATCGCCATCGAGGAGGGCATGGCGTCGCTCTCGACCGGGGCGGACACGCCGCCGCGCATCAACCGCTACAGCGTGATCTACGCCCGCCAGGGCGGCCGCTGGCTCCACGCGCTGATACGCGACGAGCCGCCCGACGACGATCCGCACGAGCGGCTGGAGGAACTCGAGTGGATGCTCGGCGAGTGGGTCAACGAGAGCGACGACGGGATCGTCAAGACGAGCTGCAAGTGGTCGGATGATGGGAACTTCCTGCTCCGCGAGTTCGACGTCAAGGTCGAGGGACGCATCGCGCTTCGCGGCACCCAGCGCATCGGCTGGGACTCGCAGCGAAAGCAGTTCCGGATGTGGGTCTTCGACGACCGGGGCGGCTTCGCCGAGGGATTGGTGTCGCGCGACGGCGACCGCTGGATCATCAAGGCGTCGGGAGTCCGCTCGGACGGACGATCGGTCTCGACCACGAACGCGTTCACGGCAGTCGGCAAGGACCGGATCCTCTGGGAGACGCTGGAGCGGTCGGTCGGCGGCGAGGTCGTGCCCGGCACCGACCGGTTCTATCTGGTCCGCCCCGCGCCCCGCCCGGCAAGTGAAATCCCACGATCGGCCGTCCGTCGAACACCCGAGGCGCCCGCACAATCTCTCAGGAGGTGGCTCATGACATCCCGAGTCGGCAATAGACTCCTCATCGTCATCATTCTGGTGTTCGCAACCGCTGTCCCGGTGGTCCCCGCCCGCGGAGGGCGCGGAGGGCGCGGAGGAGGAGGAGGGCGCGCCGGTGGAGGCGGCGGCGCCCGCGGTGGCGGTGGCGGCGCCCGCGGTGGCGGCGGTGGGATGCCGCGTGGTGGGGGTGGGGGCGGTGGTGGGGGCTTCAGCCGCAGCCCCTCCGTAAGCGCCCCGAGGCCATCCCCTCGTCCGTCGCCTGGAGGTGGTCGTCCCGGCGGCGGCCGTCCTGGAGGCCCGCAAGTCGGCGGAGGTCGTCCCTCAACCCTGCCCAGCCGTCCGCAAGTCGGCGGCGGTCGCCCGGGAGGCCCCGGATCGGGCCCGGGCAACCGTCCCGGCGGCGTCGGCAACCGCCCGGGCATCGACAACCGCCCCGGCGGGGTCGGCGGGGTCGGCAACCGCCCGGGCGGGGTCGGTGGCATCGGCAATCGCCCGGGCGGGGTCGGTGGCATCGGCAATCGCCCGGGCATCGACAACCGGCCCGGCGGGGTCGGCGGGGTCGGCAACCGCCCGGGCATCGACAACCGCCCGGGCGGGGTCGGTGGCATCGGCAATCGCCCGGGCGGGGTCGGTGGCATCGGCAATCGCCCGGGCATCGACAACCGGCCCGGCGGCATCGGCAACCGCCCCGGCATCGACAACCGGCCGATCATCGGTAGCGGCAACACGATCAATCGGGGCGACGTCAATGTCGGGGGAATCCGCCAGAACAACCTGGCTGGGATTGGCGTTCAACCCGGGCTACGGGGTCCGCCCGCCCGCCTACAACAACTGGCGAGGTGCGTACTGGGGCTACCACCAGGGATGGGCCAACGGCTACTGGCACGGCTATCACGACAACAACTACTGGGGCTGGGGTGGCCTCGCCGCCGGGGCGGCGGTCGGCGTGACGGCCTGGGCCCTCGGCTCGTCGTTCTATAACTGGGGCTATGCCACCTATGCGAACCCCTATTACGGCGCGGCCGCTGTGGCGGAACCGATCGTGATCCAGCAGACAGTCATCGGCAGCGAACCCCAGACCGTCAGCGTCCCTGCGCTCGCTTACGACTACAGCCAGCCCATCGACACGCAGGCGAACCCGCCCCCCGCGGAAGTCGCCGATCCCGCCATGGCGAAATTCGACGCGGCCCGTCAGGCGTTCGCCTCGGGCGACTACGCGGGCGCCTTGCGGCTCACCGACGATGCGCTGAAGGTCCTCCCGAACGACGCCACCCTCCACGAGTTCAGGGCCCTGGTCCTCTTCGCGGTCGGGAAGTACGAACTCGCCGCCGGGCCGCTCTACGCGGTCCTCTCCGTCGGCCCCGGCTGGGACTGGACGACCATGGCCGGCCTCTATCCCAGCATCGACGTCTACACCGCCCAGTTCCGCAAACTCGAGGCGTTCGTGACGGCCAACCCGTCCTCGACGGCCGGCCGGTTCGTCCTGGCCTATCACTACCTGACCCAGGGGCACATCGACGCCGCCGTGGCCCAGCTCAAGGAGGTCGTGGCCCTGGCGCCCCAGGACACGCTCTCGGCGCAGCTCGTCAGGCAGTTCTCCAAGCCCGGCACGGAGCCCGACTCGCAGCCGGCTTCGCCCGCTCCCGCGGCGACGGCGACCCAGGTCAAGAAGGGTAACCCGCTGGGCAACTGGACCGCACGCCCGAACAGCGACACGACCATCCGTTTGGACCTCGCGGACGACGGGGCCTTCACATGGACGGTCGATGCCAAGGGCAAGGCCCAGCAGCTTGTAGGCAAGTGGTCGCTTGCGGACGACTTGCTGACGCTCGCCGAATCGGGTCGAGGGGGGGCCCTGGTCGGCCGCGTCACCTGGCAGGCCGACGACAGGTGGAGCTTCCGCCTACTCGGGGCCGGGCCTGAAGACCCGGGGATGGCCTTTACACGCTGAAGTTTAGTACTGCGCCCCGGTTCAACTCGACCCGCTCAGGCTCCCCACGGGCCGGCATGTTCGGACTCCATCGGCGAGCTCCCGAGGCATGAGATCACGGGGTGAGGGTTGAAGGCGATCCGCCTCCACTATGCAGGCAGAATCCACCAGGGCGAGGCTGGCGAGGATGACACGCTCGGGGAGCGAAGGCCACTCCTCGCAAGGACGTGCGAGATGAGGGTCACCCGGTGCCAGGTCGTGCCGACCGGTGTCGGGTCGCGCTGCTGAGGCGCTGCCGGCGTCCGGGTCGATTATCGTAGCTCATAGCTAAGAAAGCTACTTAGGGAATCCAGGCTACGGGTATAATTCCCGCCGCTCGCCCCGTCCCGATTCCACTCTGGCCTGGCCGGCCGAGATTTGACCTTGCTCGATGACCGGCGACCGAACCCAGAAGATCCGCCTGCAATATAGTCGCTGCGCGCTTCGGTCGGATCGACCGACGCACCTTCGGAGCATGCTCTCGGCTCGACGCAATTCTGTACGTTTGTCACCCTCGACTCGTGAACGGGTACCTGAAAACAAGCCACATGGAGTGAACGAAATGTCACGCCGGGTCCGTCATCGCCAAGCGTTCGATGCGGGTGGAATGTGGGTCGGTCGCCGCCCGTCAGGTCGGCATCCCCGAGCCGATCAGCAGGACCACTCTCCAGAGCCGGTCCACTTCGCCGCGCTCCAGCACCTCGACCGGCTTCAGGCCGCCCAGGCCCTCGCAGGGCGTCTCCAGCCATTGCGGGATGTACTCCTGACGCAGGCCATCGGCCAGCGCGGCGCGAAGCCTCTCCATCTCCTTGACCCGGCGAAGACCGGGTTCGCTGATTCGCCGCCCGGCCTCCCAGCCCGTGATGGCGCGCACGGAGAAGCCGGTCAACCGGGCGAACAGCTCGCGGGTCACTCCCAGTCCGGACCGGACATCGGCCACGAGCCGGGCCGAAGGCGGGAGGCCGGGTCGCTGGCCCGCCCGATCAGTCCGGTCGCGTATCCCGGCCTCCCGCGGCCTCGCGGTCGCCTCGGGACGACTGTTCGCGGCCGGGACGGCCGTGTGGGCCGGCTGGCTCGCCTTCGCAGGCGCCGGGGCCGTCGGCCTCCTCGCGGTCTTTCGGGGCGTCTTTGCGGTCGCCATGCGGACCTCCTTCCCGATCGGGATCCTGGTCCCATCCTATTCCGGATCGTCCAGCCGGTAAACTCAACTTGCCGGCAAATGTGCCTGTTCGCTCATGCCGGCGGCAGCCGGTCCGGGTTCACGACCGCCAGCCGGCTCTCGGCGCCGATCCGGTCGGGGTAGACCACGACATTGCTCCCCCGGAGCCGGGCCGCGGATGGGGCCAGGAGGGCCGCGAAGCCCTGGTCGTGGGCGAGCCGACCGAGCGCCTGGGTGAGGGCCTCGCAGCCCAGGTCCTGGAGCAGCCACCACGGTTCCGCGAGCATCCGGTCCCGCGAGACGCGGAGGGACTGTCGCACCCGGCCGTCGGTCAGGTCGAGGGCCGGCTGCAGGTCGATCTCCAGTGCAGTCAGCACCAGCGGCAGGGCTATCCAGGGTGAGGATGTTGACCGGTGCCGATCGACGGGTAGAATCCATGATTGGAATCGGGGCTTCTCCCCGAATGGAGGAGGGGACGCGATGGATCCGACGACGTCGCGAATGCCTGCGGTCCAGGCGCCGCGGGACCGATTCGAGCGGCTGGAGCTGGCCCGCGAGCTCTTCCGGCGGTTCCACGCGCAGTGCTTCTGGCATTCGCCGCGCGATCTGGAGATCAGCGAGGATCTCATCCCGTTCGTGGCGAAGGGCCTGCGCGCCCACGGCGGCCACCTCGGTTTCGCCCTGGCCGGCAAGTTGCTATCGGATGCCGATGAGCGAGATTCCCGGGAATGCCGCTGACCGACTTCCAGAAGGGCGTCGCCCGCCTGATCGCCGCGAATCGCACCCCGGAGAGCCACGTCGCCGGCGGCGCCGTGATCAATCGGGGCGAGGCCGGGCTCCGCATCTCCGACGACCTCGATATCTTCCATGACGTGCCCGAGGGCGGCCCGACCGCGGCCGAGATGGTCGCCGCCAGCGCCGACGCCGACGAGAGGGTGCTGAGGGAAGCGGGATACTCCGTGGAATGGACGACTCGCGTGCCCGGTCTCTTCCGGGCGGTCGTCAGCCGAGGCGACGATCATGTCCGACTCGATTGGACGACCGACTCGGCCTTCCGCTTCTTCCCCTCGCAGCGGGACGAAGACTTCGGGTACTGCCTGCATCCGGCCGACCTGGCGACGAACAAGGTGCTCGCCCTCGTCGGGCGATCCGAGATCCGGGATTTCCTCGACATCCTCCAGCTCGACCGAGAGTATCTGAGCCTCGGCGCCATCATCTGGGCCGCTTGCGGCAAGGATGAGGGATATACGCCGGCCCTCATCCTCGATCTCACGAATCGCCACGCGCGCTATCAGGAGAGCGACCTGAAAGGCGAGAACCTCGTGCGCCCGGTGGATCTCAAGGGGTCGAAAGAGCAGTGGATCGCGGCCCGAGAGCGTGCCGAGTCCTTGTTCGCTCGACTACCGGCGGAGGACCTCGGTTGCCTCTATCTCGATCCGGAGAACAGGCCCGTGACGCCCGATCCCGGCCGCCCGGAATTCCCCGAACTCATCCGCCACCGCGGCAGCGTCGGCGGGGCCTGGCCCGGTCTCTTCTGAGACCCGAATCCGGCACGGCGAGATCGGCCGAGGCCGGGACCGGATCGGATCCGTCCGTCGCATCGGGCGCTCGTCCCGCGAGGGAGACCCGACCCCTCCATCCGACGGGGGCGATCTCTCGCCGCCGGGATCGATCGGGTCGTGGAATCACGACTCGGCACCCGACGACCGACCGGGCCCGATCGCTCATGCGGCCCGGCCGCAGTCCCGGCCTCCCGGCCGACCGGATGCCTCGCCATCGAGGGAACGGACGGCGGCCGTCATCCACTCGCCGTCCTCGACTCAACCACGACTCGATGCATGCTAGGATAACTTCGGACTTCCGTGCCCCAGAAATCGGCAAGAAAACTCCAACCAACCTATGGACCTACACCGACCATTCGTCGTTGGGTGGTCATGGACCCGAGGGGTTCTCCCCGGTCGGCATCTCGTCTGGCTTCATCCTTGTCACGTGCGCGACCTGCCAAGTATGCCAAGTATGCCAAGTATGGGCGGGCCGCCGGCGGGTGTCGGCCGCCGATCGATGCGTGGCGCCATCGATGCTCGTCCAAGGCCGGCGCCGGGCGGCCAGACAGCCCGGAATCTGGCGCCGACGCCCATGCTCCCGACTTTTCCGCATCAGAATTTCGTGGGGTCCATGGGGAGCATGGGACCGGACCGACCCCTAAGAAATCGGGCGCCGGCCGAAGGTCCCCTCGCTGCCGATTCACATGGGGCCTGACCGGCCCCGATCCGCCGACCCCAAGGCGGCGACTCGGTTGACCGGGAAACGGGGAGATTTCCGACCTCAGAAGCATCGAGGCCTCATGGATGCTCAATGGTGATCTGTCGGACTGGCCGGAATCGGCCATGTCACGGGGACCCGGGTGCCAAGACCTGCCATGAGGCGCCTTGAGCTGCCAAAAACTGGCCGTGGGGCGCCGTGGGGCGCCGATTTGGACGTCCCGCGGCACTCAGCCGGGATTCTTCACGTCGGCCCACGGCAACGGAGACGAACGATCGCTCGACCTCTCCACCGGCCGACGATCCCGCCTCGGAGCCGAAAGGGCCTCTCTCAATACCCCATCGCGCAGCCATCCTTGCGCGGGTCGGAGCCGCCGATCAGGACGCCGCGCTCGAGGTCGATGCGGATCGCCTGGTAGCCGCCGAAGGTGCCGGGCGCCCGGGACAGTCGATGCCCTTTAGCCTCGAGCGCACG
Source organism: uncultured Planctomycetota bacterium (assembly GCA_963815795.1). GTDB lineage: Bacteria > Planctomycetota > Planctomycetia > Isosphaerales > Isosphaeraceae > JAKAUH01. The sequence continues at coordinate 57,792 of CAWFIC010000002.1, forward strand.
CCGGACGTCGGCGGGGATCGTCGACTCCAGCGCGACCGAGCCGCCGCCGGGTTCGGCCGGCTGGCCGGTCGGCTCGGAGGAGCCGAAATGCCGGAACCGCGGCGCGTCGCCGGCCTCCTGCACATCCATGCCGAAGTCGATCATGTTGCAGAGGACCTGGACGTGCCCCTGCGCCTGCATATCGCCGCCCATCAGGCCGAAGCTCAGCCAGGGCCGCCCATCCTTGGTGACGAAGCCCGGGATGATCGTGTGAAAAGGCCGCTTCCGCGGCTCCAGTCGGTTCGCATGGTTCGGATCCAACGCGAAGAGGCAGCCGCGGTTCTGCAGCGCGAAGCCCAGGTCGCCCGGCACGTGTTGCGAGCCGAACCCGTGGAAGTTGCTCTGGATCAGGCTGACGCAGTTGAAGTCGCGATCGACCACCGTCATGTAGATCGTGTCGGCCTGCGCGGGCTCGCCGGCGACGGGGTGCGTGTTGGCGTGCTCGGGGTTCATCTCGGACCGACGCCGCGCGGCGTACGGCTTGGAGATCAGGGCCTCGACCGGCGCCCGGGCGAAATCGGGGTCGGCGTAGAACCTGGCCCGGTCTTCGTAGGCCAGCTTCTTGGCCTCGATCATGAGGTGCAGCGCCTCGGCCGACTGCGGCCCCATGGCCTTGAGGTCGTAGGGCTCGAGCAGGTTGAGCATCTGGAGCGCGGCGATCCCCTGGCCGTTGGGCGGCAGCTCCCAGACATCATAGCCGCGGTAGTTGGTCGAGACGGGATCGACGAACGTGCTGGTGTGCACGGCGAAGTCCTGGTGGCTGAACAGCCCGCCGGCGGCCTGCGAGTACCGCACGATCGCGTCGGCCAGGTGCCCCTTGTAGAAGGCGTCGCGGCCGTCGCGCGCGATGGCTCGCAGCGAGCGCGCCAGCCCCGGGTTGCGGAAGACGGCCCCGGTCCGCGGCGCGTGCCCGCCGGGCAGGTAGCAGGCGGCCGAGGTGGGGATCTCGCGCAGCCTCGGCTCGGCGGACCGCCACTCGCCCGCAATGATCTCGCTGACGGGGAACCCCAGGTCGGCATAGGCGATCGCCGGGGCGAGCAGCTCGTCCCACGACCGCGTGCCGAACCGGCGGCGGAGCTGGTCCCAGCCGTCGACGCATCCGGGCACCGACCAGCTCAATGGCCCGTAGACGGGGATCGTCTTCATCCCCTTGGCCTGGAACAGCTCGATCGTGGCGGCCGACGGCGCGCGGCCGCTGGCGTTGAGCCCGACCAGCCGCCCGGTCTTCGCGTCCCAGACGATAGCGAACAGGTCGCCGCCGATCCCGCACGACATCGGCTCGACGACGCCCAGCACGGCGTTGGCCGCGATCGCCGCATCCACGGCGTTGCCGCCCTGCTGGAGCACGCGGATCGCCGCCACCGTCGCCAGCGGCTGGCTCGTCGCCGCCATGCCCTGCCGGGCGATCACCGCCGACCGCGTCTTGTGCAGCGGGCCCGACGGCCGGTCGTGCCCCTGCGCCCGGGCAAGCCGCGGCTCGGCCAGGCCCAGCCAGGCCAGCAAGGCCAGGGCGATCAACCAGCACCAGGTCGCATCCGGCCGATGAGACATGATCCCACCCCCACCGTCTTGGGTCCGTAGTTTCACGCAGAGACGCAAAGGGCCGCAGAGACGCAAAGAAAAGAAATCGGATCGATCATACTGATTATTTCTCTCCTGTCTTCCAGGTCTTTCCTGCGTCTCTGCGTGAAACTCTTCCAATCACATGACGCCACCTCGGGCAGCCAGTTCGTCGATCGCGTCGCGCGTCGGCAAGGCCGACTGTGCGCCCGGCCTCGTCACGGCGAGCGCCGCGGCGGCGCACGCCCAGGCGGCGGCCTCGAGGAGCGATCGTCGTTCCGCCAGCGCGACCGCCAGCGCCCCGGTGAAGGCGTCGCCGGCTCCGACGGTGTCCACGGCCTCGACCCGGGCGCGGGGATCGGCCAGAACCCGCCGGCCGCGGCGACCCGGCAGCCCGAGGATCCCAGGGTCATCACGATGGCCTGAGTCCCCATCGCGAGCAGGCGATCGGCGCACAGCCTCCAATCCAGCTCGGCATCGGCGTCGGCCGCCATGCCCGCCAGCGCGAGGGCCTCGGCGCGATTGGGCGTGATCACGGTGGCGAAGGCGAGCAGGCCCTTCGCCTCCGATTCCGTGAGGGTCGGGGCCGGCGCCGGGTTCAGGACCGTCAGCATTCTCGCCGCGGCGCCCCGTTCCAGCGCTCGCTGGGCCGTCCCCACCGGGATCTCCAGCCCGGCCAGGAGCACGTCGCCCTCGCGGAAGAGCGAGTCCGGCAGCCGGTCGACGTCCTCCGGCGCGAGCGCCAGGTTGGCGCCCGACGCCACGCCGATCATGTTCTCGCCGTCGTCGGCCACGAAGATCAGGGCGACGCCCGAGGACATCCCCGGCACGACCCGCGTATAACCGACGTCGATCCCCTCGCGGCGGTAGAGCTCCAGCGACTCGCGGCCCAGCGCGTCGTCGCCGACGGCCGTGACGAAGACGACCTCGGCGCCGGCCCGCCGCGCCGCCACAGCCTGGTTGGCGCCCTTGCCGCCGGGCGTCGTCAGGAAAGAATGGCCGAGCATCGTCTGCCCCGGCGCCGGCAGATGAGGCAGCCGCACCGTCATGTCCGTGTTGCTCGATCCGAAGACGACGACGCGGGGCATGGGAGGATTCCTGGGTGACCCGTTCGGTAGCCGAGGCCCATTCTACTCGACGGCCCGTCGCAGACAATGCGGCAGAAGCCGGGACCACCCCGGGGATCACACCGCCCCGATCGGGTAAGATGGCTCCCTGCACCGATATCGCCCCTCGGAGGAGACTCCCGCATGCGACTCGTCAACACGGCGCCGATCGTCGCAGTGCTCCTGGCGTTGCTGTTCGTGCCGGACCGGCCCTGTCACGCCGAAAAATCGGATCGCCCCAACGTCGTGCTGATCATCGCCGACGACATGGCCCGGGACGACTGCGGAGCTTACGGGAGCCCGAAAGTGCGGACACCCCACATCGACCGGTTGGCCCGGGAGGGCATGCGGTTCGACCGGGCCTTCGTCACGGCCAGTTCGTGCAGTCCCAGCCGCTCCAGCATCCTCGCCGGGCGATACCCGCACAACACCGGCGCCGAGGAGTTGCACTGGCCACTGCCTCCCGAGCAGGTCACGTTCGTCGAGAAGCTGAAGGCGTCCGGCTACTGGACCGCGGCGGCGGGCAAGTGGCATCTCGGCGACGCCGTCAAGGGTCGGTTCGACGTGGTGCGAGAGGCCAACCCCGCGGGCTTCCAACTGGCCACCGGCACGGACGCCAAAGCCCGGATGACGGCCCGGGGCTCGGGTGCGGCCCAGGCCGGCTGCGACCAGTGGATCGCCGTCCTGCGAGATCGGCCCCGCGACAAGCCCTTCTTCCTCTGGCTGGCGTCCCTCGACCCGCACCGGGACTACCAGCCGCAGACCATCCCCGAGCCGCACCGGCCCGAGGATGCCGTGGTCCCGCCCGACCTGCCCGACGTGCCCGAGGTCCGCAAGGACCTGGCCCTCTACTACGACGAGATCGCTCGCCTCGACCACTACGTCGGCGAGGTGCTGGCGGAACTGGACCGCCAGGGAGTCGCCGGGGATACGCTGGTCCTGTTCCTCAGCGACAACGGCCGGCCATTCCCCCGCTGCAAGACGACGCTCTACGACAGCGGGATCATGACGCCGTTCCTCGTCCGATGGCCGGGTCGGATCCGGCCGGGTAGCCGGTGCGGCCGCCTGGTCAGCACGATCGACATCGCCCCGACGGTGCTCCGGCTCGCCGGTATCGAGCCGGGACCGACCTTCCAGGGCAAGGACGTCTCGCCGCTGTTCACGGACCCGGCGGCGAAGGTCCGCGACCTCATCTTCGCCGAGCGCAACTGGCACGACTACGCCGCCCACGGCCGGGCGGCCCGGTCCGAACGGTTCAAGTACATCAGGAACGACGACAGCGATCGTCCCCTGACGCCCCCGGCGGATGCGGTGCGCAGCCCGACGTTCCAGGCGATGCGCCGGCTGCGCGATGCCGGGGAATTGACCCCGGAGCTGCGAGCTTGCTTCGTCAGCCCCCGGCCCGCGGAGGAGCTCTACGACCTGGACGCCGACCCGCACGAGCTGGTCAACCTGGTCGGAGATCCGAGGTTCGCCCAGATGCTGACAGACATGAGGCGGGCGCTCTCGGAGTGGGAGCGGGAGACGGCGGACATCCGGCCCGGAACGTTGACCCCGGATGAGTTCGATCGCGAGACGGGCGACGCCTTGCCGAACCGGATGCGCCCGCGTCGGAAGCAGCCGGTGTCAAGGGCCGGGGGCCTCTCGCAGCCCTGACGCCAGTCATTTCGATCGATCCGGGCAGATCCTCTCAGGACGTCTCATCGAGTCCAACGGGCGAGAAGCGAGGGGACGATGGCCGCCGATTACACGCGCCTTCAGGGGGCAGTACCTCGCCTTCATCTACTACTACGCGAAGATCCACCGCATCCCGCCCGCCGAGGCCGACATGCAGCGCTACTTCCGGGTCAGCCCTCCGTCGGTCCACGAGATGGTGAAGACCCTGGAGCGCCGGGGCTTCATCTCCCGAGAGGCGGGTAAGCCCCGCACGATCCGCGTCCTCTTGAGCCGAGCCGAGCTGCCGGATCTGGAATCAGACGATCGGCCCCCAGGTGAGTGACGGTCAACTGAACGAACCGGGTCGAGCGGGCGAGAGCGAACCAGGGACGAGACGGGCGTGTCGGATCGAGGATCCGGTTCGTCGAGCTTGACCGCCCGTCGATATGGGGATGATCTCGCGGGTCTCCGGTGGCGAGATGAGAAAATCGCTCGGGAGCGACGAACGGAAGGACCTCGAGCGTGGCTGAAAACCTCTTGGGCCGCGGGCGTGGGGCGGTCGATCCGAAGGACGACCCCCGCTCGGTGGACGAGCTGATGACGGCGGCCTTGTGCGAGCCTGACGAGGAACTCGCCTGGGGGGCCGTCTGCGCCCTGCAGTGGCGCGGAACTCGCGAGATCCTGGACCGAGCCATCCCGCTTTGCGAGAGCTACTGTGCGGTCGAGCGCCGAGTCGGGGCGGAGATCTTCGGGCAGCTCGGCCTCCCAGACCGCACCTTCCCCGACGAGTGCCTCCGCACACTCCTCCGCATGCTGGAAACCGAGCAGGATCCCGGAGTCCTTCCGGCCGTCCTCGTCGCCCTCTCCCACCTCCACCGGCCAGAGGCCGTCGGCCCCGCATGCCGTTTCCAGCAACACGAGGACCCCGAAGTTCGCCACGGCGTCGTCTTCACCTTGATGGGTCACGCGGACCGCCAGGCCCTTCGGAGCCTCGCCGAGCTGACGAGAGACCCGGAGGTCCAGGTGCGGGATTGGGCGACCTTCGCGCTGGGGACGCAGGTCGAGGTGGACACGCCGGAGCTCCGGGAGGCGCTGGTCGAACGCCTCGCCGACGAAGATGGCGACACGCGGGGGGAAGCGATGGTCGGGCTGGCCCGACGGGGCGACCGGCGTATGCTCCCGGCTCTCCGGGAGGAACTCGCCTCCGGTTCGGTCGGGAGCCTCGCCGTCGAGGCAGCCGCCCTGATCGGCGACCCGCAATCGCACCCGCTCCTGGTCGCTCTCCACGATCGAGGAGGTCCGGACGCTCGTCGGGGAGGCGACGGGGCAATTGAAGCTCCACATCTTGCTCTCGCTCAACTGCGGGTACGTAGCTTCCGACATCGCCGAATTGCGGGCGGATGAGGTCGATTGGGAGTCCGGCGCGATCACCCGGAAGCGGAGCAAGACCAGGGACAAGGCGAACGTCCCGGTCGTGCGTTACAGGCTATGGCCCCGGACGTTCGACCTGCTCAAGCGATAGGGGTCGAGGGAGAGGGTCGTCCTCCGGACCCGTTCGGGCGGCTCCTGGGCCTTCCGTCGCATGAGAGACGATGGGACGCTCCATAAGAACGACAACGTCGCACGCAACTTCAACGTCCTCCGTGATCGTCTCGGCATGAAGTTATCGTTCAAGTATCTCAGGAAGACGTCGCCCGCCATCCTGGAATCGCACGAACACTTCGGGCGTACGTGCCGCATTTCCTCGGACACGCCCCCACCGGCATTGCGTCCAGGAATGACACGCCGCCAAGTCACGAGCTATTCGACCGCATCCTCGGATGGCTGAGCGAACAGTACGGGAAGGATGTGACCGGCTAACCGGAGCCGCCACCTGACATCCAAGATGCTCAATCCAGACGGTCCAAGATCCGGTTGACGGCGGCGATCGGAGGCTCGAAGCGACGAGGACCGGTGCCGGAGACACTCCCATGTGATATCCTGAGCCGGATGCCCGAGATGTGGTCCCCCAGCCGTCTTCCGGGAGGAGGACGCCGTGCAACGACGCCAGTTCCTCCAGATCGCCGCCGTGCCATTCCTGACGGGCCACCTCCAGGCCGACACCGCCGACCGACGTACCCCCGTGATTGATACTCATCTGCACTGCTTCGCCGGCAAGGATGACTCTCGCTTCCCGTACCATCCAAACGGGCCGTATCGACCCGCCGAGCCCTCCACCCCCGAGCACCTGCTGCGGTGCATGGCCGAGGCCGGGGTGGATTACGCCGTGGTCGTCCACCCCGAGCCCTACCAGGACGACCACCGCTACCTGGAGCACTGCCTGGAGGTCGGCCGGGGCAAGCTCAAGGGCACCTGCCTGTTCTTCGCCGACCGCCCCGGCTCGCTCGATCGCATGACCGAACTGGTCGGGAAGCACCAGGGGCGGATCGTCGCCGCCCGCATCCACGCCTACGCCCCAAACCGGCTGCCACCGTTCGGCAAGCCGGAGTTGAGGCTGTTCGACTTCGTGAAGGCTTGAGAGACGGCTCTCGCACTGCGATGGCTCGGCAATACCCCCGGCGAGTCGTTGGCACGCAGGTCCACACAGAAAGGTGACTCATGCGCTTGCGGCTGATCACGACCACCATCTGCATGGGCCTCCTCTTCGGGACGGCCCCGGCTCAGACCCTCGACATGACCGGCTACCGCCGCCTACCTGGGCTGGTGGCCCTATCGGAAGGCGGGTCGCTCGCCGTGACCTGGGACGGCGAGCGGGGACAGGAGTTGCGGGCCCGGCTCTCGATCGTGGACGGGACGCCGACGATCAAAGAACTGGGGGTGCGAAAGAAGGGCGGCGAGTGGACGACGCTGGGCCGGGACCTCGTGCCGGAGTTCGGCGTGACGACCGGCGTCAGGCGCACCGGCCACGGGCTGGACGACGAGCACCGCTGGGACGTGTTCTGGGACGCCCCGCTGAACCACCCCGACGAGGTCCGCCGGTCCAGCGCCACCTTCCGTTCCGATCGCATCGAGGTCGGGACGGACGGGTCACGGCTGGAGGTCTCCTTCCCCGGTCTCTCGATGGGGTCCTTCTCCGGGAGTGCACGGTTCACGGTCTACCGGGGCACCAACCTGCTCCGTGTCGAAGCCGTCGCCCGGACGGATGAGCCCTCGGTGGCCTACATCTACCGGGGCGGGCTGGCGGGGTTCTCCTCGGACTCGCTCCCGCAGGTCCTCTGGCGTGACGGCCGTGACCGATCCCAGCGGCACGATACTTCCGGCGGCGAGGCCGGGAGCCTCAACGTCCTGCGGGCACGCAACCGGCTCGCCGTCGCCGGGGGCAAGGACGGTTCGGTCGCCGTCTTCCCTCCGCCGCACCAGTTCTTCTTCGCCCGTGAGTTGGAGGTCAACCTCGGCTACGTCTGGCACCGAAGTGACACAGGGAAGACCTTCTCGCTCGGCGTCCGCCAGGGGGAGAACGCCGAGGGGTACAATCCGACCTGGGCCGAGCAGGTGTTCTCGCTCTACAACGCCCCGCCGGGGACGCAGCAGCGCATGCCGGTGTATTTCTACATCAGCCCCGACGGCCCCGATGCCTGCCGGGAGGCGGTCCTGGCGTTCACCCACGGCGACCGATACAAGCCGCTGCCCGGCTACAAGACGCTGGTCACGCACTTCCACACGGCGTTCACCCAGGAGTTGCTGGACTCGGGAAGCCTCGACACGACGCCGGCCTGGATTCCGATGATGCGGGACCTGGGGATCAACATCGCCCACATCTTCGACTTCCACGGCGACGGCCACCCCCACGACCCCGGACCGATCCGGTTGAAGGAGCTACGGACCTACTTCGAGGGATGCCGCCGCCACTCCGACGCCGACTTCCTGATCCTGCCGGGGGAGGAGGCCAACGCCTTCCTGGGCGGGCACTACAACATCGTCTTCCCGAAGCCGGTCTACTGGACGATGGTCCGAGGCCAGGGACAGCCGCTCGTGGAGAAGCACCCGACATACGGCACGGTCTATCACACCGGCAGCGCCGCCGACCTGTTCGAGGTGATGAAGCGGGAGGAGGCCCTGGCCTGGACGACCCACCCTCGCACCAAGGGCTCGACCGGCTACCCCGATCGGATCAAGGACACGGATTACTACCGCAGCGACCGCTGGCTGGGGGCGGCGTTCAAGGCGCTGCCGGTGGACCTGTCGCAGAAGCGGCTGGGCGAGGTCCGATGCTTCGGGACGCTCGACGACATGAACAACTGGGGAGGTCCGAAGTTCCTGGTGGGCGAGGTGGACACGTACAAGAAGTTCCCCGACTACGACCTCTACGGCGACTTCAACGTGAACTACGTGAAGCTCGACCGGGTGCCGGGGTTCGACGACTGGAGCCCGATCTGCCGGGCGCTGCGGGCCGGGGATTTCTTCGTCACGACCGGCGAGGTGCTGATCCCGAGATGGGGCGTCGAAGGCGACGGCAAGGAGCGGGCGGTGGTGGCCGAGGTGGAATGGACGTTCCCGCTGGAGTTCGTCGAGGCGGTCTGGGGCGACGGCGAGCGGGTGGGCCGGGCCGTCGTCCCGGCGACGGACCAGCCGCCGTTCGGGTCCCATCGGTTCCGCATCCCGTTCGATGCGACGGGCCAGAGATGGGTCCGGTTCTCGGCCTGGGACTCGGCGGGGAACGGGGCGTTCACGCAGCCGGTGCCTCTGAACTGAGGCAGGGACGGTCCCGCCATGATTCCGGCACATGCTCGCTCGGTCCCGGAGACACCCGGTTGTGGCTCGTTGCCGTGATTGTGATCGGCGTGCTGCTGCTGGCGGGCCGTGTCTAGCGGTGTCCGAGGCATGATGGACCTGCGGTTGCGACTCCCCGGCCTATTCCGATCGCTGTTCGCTACCCGTTTCGGGGGCATGCCGAGGGATTACGCCGATCGGGGCACGATCGTCGCCGCCAAAGGCCGAGCGGTCGCCGAGTGGGCAACTGGCACTGCGACGACGACAAGGCCCGATTCCACAGGTCGTGGGCGGCATCGGTGCCCACACTGTTCAAGTCGTTCATCGAAGGGAGGCCGCCCGCATCGTCCTGGTCGGCGAGCAAGCCTGGCCGGTTCGCTGGGCGGGCAAGGGTTGGCTGAGGTCGATCCACGCCCCGGACGCCGGCTTCATGCCGATCGACCTCGATGCCCGCCTGCCCGCCGATCAATTCGGCTTGCGGACCGTCGGCTCGGCCACCGCTCGGTTGACTCGCCGGAAACGGAACTCGGCGTCCATGAGCCCAAGACCCACCGGCGTCGAGTCGAAGAGGGCAGCGATGCCGCCATCGGGTCGCCGTCAAGCAATAGAAAACCCCCGAGGATGACCTCGGGGGAAACGGCGAGCCGTTTTCGTGGGTATGCCGGGTCAGGACAGCCGGGCTGACCGTTCAAGGCAGCCTGACGGATGACTCTTGGTCTTCGGGGCGTCGGCGGCGCATCGATCCCGCTCCAGCCTGGCTGGGCCGGAGAAAGACGATGACGCCTCAAGATGTGCGAGCCTGGCTCGCCGGTCTTCGAGGCCGGGAGGTTCCTCCGAGGCGATCAGGGATGAGCCCTTCGCCCGGAGCATCTCGTCATCCAGCCCGAGGTCGGCGCTGCGTTCGGCTCTTGACCAGGACCGTTCGCCCTCCAGACCAGTGGACGACACATGCGGCATAACCTTCGCCAGCCCTGCGAACTTCCCTTCAGTTCTCCACCCCGAAGGGTTGCGGTTTCTAGGTGTCCAGTTCGGCTGGCTCGCCCACTCGCTCCACCATACCCCCTCCGATCCGAGAAAACAAGAGGTGAGGACCTCAAGAAGCACGGGAATCTTGGATCGTCAAGCGCATCCTCGCCGGGCCGTAGGACTCGGCTTCGAGACCACGCCGGGCGTGGTTGCGATGACATGGGCGAGAGCGAAGAGTCGATCTTCCCGACCAGCAAACCATCATGTGCGGTCGCTCGCTACGGCGTGGAGGCGGATCGCCTCGTTCCTCTGAACGAGGAGGAACCGGTCCGACAACCGAGGATCTCTACCTGATCGATGAGATCGGCGAGATGGAGGACTCCTGCCCGGCCTTCGTGGCAGCAATGCGGCGGGTCCTGGAGGGGTCGTTGCTCGTACCGGCGACCATCGCCCTTCGGGGCGGCGGATTCATCACCGAGGTCAAGAAGCGCCCGAACGTGCAGGTCGTGGAGGTGGCCCAAGGCAATCGGCAAACCCGGCCGGGGCAGATCGCTGCCTGGGTCAAGCAATGCACGGCTCGGGCGAATACCCTCTGAGACTCCGTGAACCCAGGAGACGAGACGATGGGCTGGTTCGGTCCGAGCAAGGACGAGGTGTGGCGGCGCCTCAGCGACGAGATCGGTGCTGAGTACATCGAGGGCGGGCACTGGAGAGGCAACAAGGTCCAGGCCCATATCGGTCCCTGGACGATCACCCTCGACACCTACACCGTCTCGTCCGGGCACTCCCACATCACTTACACCCGGATGCGTGCCCCCTACGTGAACCCTGAAGCCTTCCGGTTCACGATCTACCGCAAGGGGCTCTTCAGCGAGTTGGGGAAGCTGCTGGGGATGCAGGACATCGAGGTCGGCGATCCCGAGTTCGATGAGGCGTTCGTCATCAAAGGCAACGACGAGACCAAGGTGCGGGAGTTGTTTGCCACTCCTGAGATCCGTCAGGTGGTCCAGGATCAGCCCCAGATCCGGCTGGAGGTGAAGGACAGCGAGGGTTGGTTCGGTCCCAGGTTTCCCGAGGATGTGGACGAGTTACACTTCCAGGTCGTCGGCGTCATCAAGGATGTGGAGCGGCTGAAAGCCCTGTTCGACCTCTTCGCCGCCGTGCTGGACCAATTGTGCCGAATCGGGTCGGCGTACGAACAAGAGCCGGAGATCGTCTTGTGACTTCGGGGACCGGGGAATTGGGGGCTGTGACGGTGGGCGAGACGAGGCACTCGATTATTCGGGCTTGGATGAACCCAGTATCCAGCATCGTCGCTCCCCACCTGGCGGGCTCCGGACGACAGCCGGGACTCTGCTGAGACGCTCGCCCGCCTCCTGTGGGTGCTGGGGCACGAGGTCGTGGTCCCTCACGAGGCCCGTCGGCCTGCGAGGCGGCGATGGGCTTCACGCCGGACCTCGCCCTGCTCGACCCCGGCCTACCCGGCCTGGATGGCTACGAGGTCGCATGCCGCCTCCGGCGGGAGCCGTCGCTCGACGGCATCTACCTGGTGGCCCTGACCGGTTACGGGGGAGAGTCGGACCGCCGGAGGAGTGCGGAGGTGGGCTTCGACGACCATCTCGTCAAGCCCGTGGAGTTCGACGCCCTGCGCCGTGTCATGGAGCGGACGCAGGTCGGGTCGCCGGGCGGGTCGGATTGAAGCCAACGGGGACCGAGGTGGAGGAACCGTCCCGCACGCCCCCGCTCCGGCACGGCGGTTGCCCCTCGTCTCGCCGTAGTCTCGGGGCGGTTCGCCCCGAGCCGAGGCCGAAGTCCCCAGGAGTGACCAGACGTGCTTCAGCAAGTCCTTGCCCCGTATTGCTTGGCTGCCGACTGGGTGTTGCGGCTCCAGCGAGCGATGCTCGACCAGTGGCTCGACGGGTGGACAGCGATGATGGCGGCGGCCGTCGGCGGCGGCCGTGAGCGGCGTCCGGGGGACAGCACGGGGCTGAAGGACCGACGGCGTGAGGCGTCTGACAGGCGGCCCGTTGCCACCTCCGGCACGAGTGAGGACTCGCCCCGGATCACGGAGCCCGGGGCTGCCGAGAGGGTGGCTCGGGCGCACGAGGGCGCAGACGAGCGCAGATCCTCCACCTGGCCTATCTCATGTGGCTGGGGGAGGGGTGCCCCTACGGGCAGCATCTTCGCCACTACTTTGAGGCGGCAAGGGAGGTACGGGGCTGAATGATGTCCGGATGCCGGGCGGCGCTCGATTGCCCCGGCAATCGCTGGAGGGCGCCGCTCACGGGAGGGCCGGCGACGGTTCGGCCATCGACCCCGACATGAGGGTCGAGGTCATCACCACGCACGTCGTAGCGACCAGGCGGTCCGGTCGCCCGGCGGGCCGCTGGGGGCGGATCGGGACCGCCAGCAAGCGCGCCGAACGGCTGGCGGTGGTGAGGGTCAGAACCACCACCCCAGCCGGATCGCCACGAGCGACACGGCGTTGGCCCTCCGCTCCTTGCGAGGGCTACCGCCGCCGGGGGTGGGACTGGAAGAACTCCCAGGCCAGTTGCGCCGTGTCCGGGGCGTGGGAGAAGGCGTACTTCCCGTCCCGGCCGCCGTACCAGCCGTGCGGCAACCCCTCCACCACCAGGGTCTCCACCACGGTCTCGCCGTCCGTCCCCCCGTATCGGGCGTGGGTCCAGGGTGTGTCCTCCGTGACGCCGGAGTTCGACCGCACGGGGCGGGACGCATCGACCCCCAACGCCCGGCCCCACGAGTCCCGGATGTTCTCGCTCGCCCGGATGTTCACCACGCAGTCGCCCGTGGAATGGATGATCAGGATCGGCACCGGCCGCTCCCCGTCGTCCATCTCGGAGTCCATCGCCCCGGCGACCTCCTCGACGGGCTTGAAGAGGCCGGGGAACCAGCAGTGGCGGCCCACCGACAGCGGGGTCTCGCCGTAGGGCTCGCCCGCCGTCGAGCAGCCCGAGGCGATCCGTTCGGAATGCGCCACCATGAGGGCCACCGCCATCGCCGCCCCCGAGGACAGCCCGGCGACGTGGATGCGGTCCGGGTCCACCCGGTAATCCCGCCGCACCTCGTCGATGATCCCGGCTATGTCCTAAACCTCGCCGGCGCCTTCGTGAATATGCTCGTCCTTCCAGAACCCCCAGCAGTTCTTGCTGCGCCAGCCGTCGTAGGTGGTGATGAAGGGAGAGACGACGAGGAACCCCTCCCGGTCGGCGACCTCGTTGAATCCGGTGTCATGGCGGATCGCCTCGTGGTCCTGGTGGCAGCCGTGCAGGACCACGACCAGCGGCCGGGGCCGCCCCGCCGGGTCCTGGCCGGGCGGGAGGTGGACGAGGTACTCCCGGTCCCGTGACCCGGCGTAACCTCGGCGCCGGAACGTCTTGCGGAGATCGGGGTCTCCGGGCGTGCGGCGGGCGTCTCCTCCGGTGCCGGGCGTGAGGTTCCGCAACTTGTTGGTAATCCAGCGAAGCGAGCGAATCTTCCGAGCATGTGGCGAGTCCTGGTGGCATCCGAGCGCAGCGGGGAGGGCCGGGCTGTCCCTGCGAGGGACGGGGGACGTTCCGCCCACGACGGCGGCCGGAACATCCGGGAGCCGTCCATCCATGCAGACCGGCGGCGGGACGGCCCGGTCACGTCCCGGCGGGGCGAAGAACTTCCCGCCGAACGCATCGCCGACGGAGAGCCCCTCCAGGGAGAGGAGGGCTCGTTCGAGACGATCCTCGTGGAGGGCGGGCCGACCTGGCGTGCTCATACTCCCCGATCTTATCAGCTTCTTGAGGCCGAGACAGCCTCCGAGAGGACCAGTAGGATCTCGACCGATGGAGATCGGCCTGCAAGCATGTTGGGACCTCGCCGGCATGATCTCCACGGGTCCGAGTGGGCAAGACCACGAATCTCGATCGTCGCCTCGAATCGTTCAGCCGAGCACGAGTTCTCCTTTGCTCCAGAACTTGAACCGTAGCCCCTCCTGTCCCGCCCACAGCCTCATCACGCCGAGGGCCTTCTCGTTCGGCGGGGCGTTACCCCGGCGACGGGCCTGGCAGATCGTACGGGAAACCGGGTCCACCTCGATCGTCATGACCCGGAACTGTTGCTCATCGTTCTGGAAGCACATCGACCAGACCGAGGTCTCATGGCGAGCACAGGCCCCGACATAGCTCCCCACGCAATGCCGCATCGCCTCCCCCTCGCGACGCAGTTCTTCGCTGCACGTCAATTCCCGGATCGTCCAGCAACGAAACCCTGCGGAGGTGTCCCGCTCGATGTGGCGAAATCCTCCGATCCCGCAGGGCCTCCACCTCAGTAAGGCAATGTTCCTCGGATGCTTCAACTGATCGTGCCACTCGCCAACCTGTCGAAGCAACGACCTGGGGGTGCGGCCCTTCATCGAGACGTTCGGCTGCGGCGGCCCCAGCTCCACCAAGTCTCCCTGCTCCCACCGCCCCTCCTGGGGGACGAACTTCTGGTTGTGTAGGTAATCCACCACGGGGCCGACATGCCCGAGGTCGAGTTCGGGGTGGTTCACCAGGAAATGGAGCACCGTGAGCCAGAAGTCCTCAGACTCGAATGAGGACCCCAGCCGAGTGGCGGCGACCGCCTGGGCCAGTTCTTTGGACCCGCCCAGCCCCCGGACCTGGCCCCACCGCAGCGCCGCCTCCACCGTGAGATGGTCGGGGGCCTGGAAGAAATGGTGGGCCATCATCTTGGTGTACGGCAGCGGCAGGTCGGCCTTGCGGATATTCCGGCCCGACCCGATGTGCAGGAACCAGCCCTGCTGTCGCCGGGCTTCGGCGTCCCGGCCTCTGAACCAGACGCCGGTCATGAAGCCGGGGACGGGGTAGGTCGCCAGCAGGTGCCGGGCCAGCGACGAGAACTGCGGCAGCGGGTTGTCCCCGGCGGGCTCCCAGGTATCGACCGGCCGGAGCCAGTCCGTGTAGTGGGTCGCCAGCGAGAGCAGTCCGGTGACGACCTCGCCGTAGCCCCGCGCCCCGAACCGGCCGCCGAACCGTGCGGGCCGGAGGAGGTCGGAGCGGCAGCGGACGTGCCGGAGCAGCCGGTCGAAGGCGGCCCTCGTCGGGAGATGGCGACCGGCGACGGTCCCGAGCGCATCCCGGACGGCCCGGTCGATGGCAGTGCTCGCCGAGTTCCTGCGTGCGGAGACGGTCAACATGGGATCGGCCTCGGGGGACGTACAGACGCAACCAGACGGGGGCAGCGGCGTGCGTCCCCTCACGGCGGCGTCAGGCGTCCCAGGCCGATCCCCGCCCTTCAGGTGGCGAACCGGGCGGGATGGATATGTGTCGGTGAAATCGCTACGGTTCGGCGGGTGATCATTGTCGGGCCTCCGGGTTGGGAGCATCATGTCCCCTGGACATGGACAGGGCGACCGCCACGGAGGTTCGCCATACTGCCATGGGGTGCGGTGAATCATGGAGCCGGGCGACCCGATCCTGCTGATCCTGGACCCGGACGAGACGCTCATCTACGCCATCGAGAAGCCGCTCCGGCGGTAACCCGAATTCGTCATCGGTCCATACGCCGTCTACCGGCGGCCGTACCTCGCCGAGTTCCTGATCTCCTGCTCGGCGTCTTTCCGCCTGGCTATCTGGTCCACGGCGACCGAGGAGTTTGTGCGGCCGGTTGTCGAACGGATCATGCCGCCGGGCGTCGAGACGGCGTTTGTTTGGGGCCGGAGCCGATGCGTGCGGCGGTACGATCACGAGCAGTTCGAGGAGTAGCATGTCAAGGACCTGAAGAAGGTCAAGCGGTTGGGCTATCGCCTGGAGCGGGTCCTGATCGCCGCCGACACGCCTCGCAAGGTCCATCGGCACTACGGCAACGCCTTTTACGTCCCGCCCTTCTTCGGTGATCCGACGGACGAAGTGCTGCCCCGTCTGGCCCGCTTCCTGATCTCGCTGAGCGAGGTGCCGAACGTGCGGACCCTGGAGAAGAGGGACTGGGCGGGAGGCAATCGATAGACCGTTCCGAGGATTGTCCATGCCGACCCTGATCTTATCGCCCCGGTACTCCGACGACTCGATCACGCTGCGGCGGGCGGCGATTGCCCTCGACTGGGACGTGATGCGGCTGGTCAGTTGGCGATGCCCGGAGGACTTCGAGTCCGAGGAACCCGTGCTGCACGGCGAGCCGCTGTTCAACACGGCAGTCACCGAGCAACTCGGGCTGACCCTCATCGAGCCCCCGGGGGACTTCCTCGTCCGATTGCCACGGGAGTACGTCAGCCGGGACTTGCGGTTACTGACCGCCGCCGAGGCCCGGACGCTCCCCGGCCCGGTGTTCCTCAAGCCGCCCAACCAGAAGACCTTCCCGGCGAAGGTCTACGCCTGCGGTGCGGCACTGCCCGAGATGCCGGAGGATGACCCGGTGCTGGCCTCCGAGCCGGTGGAGTGGGTCGCCGAGTTCCGCTTCTTCATTCGGGACCGGCGGGTGCGGGCCTGGTCGCCGTACTGGCTGCACGGGGCTCTGGCCCACAAGGATGACGAGTGGGTGGTGGATCACGATCTGATGGAGACGACCACGGGCCTGGTGGACCGGCTGCTCGACGACCCCCGTGTTGATATCCCGGCCGCTCTGGTGCTGGATGCTGGGGTAATCCGGGATGTCGGGGCTGCGGTCGTGGAGGCAAACACGGCATCGGGGGCCGGGATCTACGGCTGCGATCCCGGGGAGGTGCTGAAGGTCCTGCGGGCGGCGACGGTCAAGACCGGAGAGGTGGGGCGACTCGCATGAGCGACACGCTCTATCAGTACGTCGGTCCCGCAGCGATCCGATCCCGATCGGCGACCGGACCGGGCGGTCGGGTCATCGAGTCGCCGGAAGACCTGCGGATGTGGCTGACCTGTCATCGTCCCTCGAAGGCCGGAGGCTCGATCGCCGCCACCTTCGTAATCGACCACAATGGTCGGCTGCGACTGGCCGATCGCCGCTCGGAGCACGTCGCCTGCGCCGGAGGCGGTCCGGTCCTGTCGGCGGGCGAGGTGTTCTTCTCGGACCAGCGGGATGCCGCCGCCGTCGAGGAGGTCACGAACCTCTCGACCGGCTACTGCCCCGAGCCGGAGTCGTGGCCAGTGGTGGGCAATGCCTTGGACCGTCTCGGCGTGGTCCACCCCGGCCGGTTCACGACCGAGGTCATCTTCCGCCTCTGCCCCGAATGCGGGGAGCGAAATGTGGCCAAGGACGGGTGGTTCGCATGCCAGGTCTGCGGCGGCGAATTACCCAGGGTGTGGAACTTCGGCACGGGGCAACCTGCCATGAGGATCTCGAACGGGACCGCCAAGGCCCACGCCCCCTACCGGGAGACCATCGCCACGGTCCGGGACACGCTCACTTCGGTCTTCGCCGAGGTCGATGCGTGGTTCGACCGGCCGGAGGAGGTCCGTGCCTTCCGGCCCCCGAATGGCGGATGGACGATCGATGAGGTCCTGGAGCACGTCACACTGACCAACCACTACCTCTTGCTGGTCATCCGCAAGTCCACCGGCAAGGCGCTGGCACGGGCGGCCCGTCGGGGTGCGGTGACGGAGGGGGAGAGCGACCTGCGGCTGCTGGAGCCGATCGGCCAGCGGGGCTCTTTCCCCTGGACGAGGCCCGATCACATGGTCCCGACGGGAGAGCGGCCCTTGGGCGAGGTGCGGTCTCTGATGCGGGAGCAGGTGCGAGAGTGTCTCGACCTCCTCGGGCGCCTGGGCGGCGGCGAGGGCTCGCTCCATCGGGTGCGGATGTCGGTCAACGAGTGCGGCCGGCTCGACGTCTACCAGTGGCTCCAGTTCCTCGCCCTCCACGCCCGCCGCCACCTGACCCAGATGTCGGCGAATGAGGAGACCTGGCGAGCGTCCACGGGAGAAGATTGAAACCGGGTCACAGGCGAGGAGGTGTGGGATGGCAAACGTCAACGTCAGGGAGGTCAGGCCGGACATCAGGCGGCTGGAACCGTCGGAATGCGAGGCCCTGATCCGGGCGCTGGGCGACACGCCCGAGACGGTCATCGCCGTCCACCAACTGCGCCACGGCCTGTGCCAAGCCTACGCCGAAGCCGGGGCGTACCGCCACGACGCCGTGGTCCTCCGACCGTCCCGCCCGAGCGATGAACTCCTGGGGTTCGGCCCGGACGTCGAATCGCTGGGGCGGGTGCTCCGGGGTCTTCCCGGCTGGTCTTGCGTGTGCGTGGAGGACAGGACCGCCTCTCGGCTCGGGCCGATCCTGGAGAGCCAAGTGGGGCGGCCGATCCGCTACATCATGGACATCTACCACACTCTCGATGGACCTGTCGTGGCCGTCTCGCACCCGTCGGTCCGGAACTTGACGGGAGAGGATCTGGGTCTGCTGTCGGCCGCCCCATCCGGCATCCGGGGGGCTTGCCTGGGGTTCGGGACCTTCGAGCAGCTTCTCGAAGCCGGGGCCGTCGCCGGGGCGGTCATCGAGGGCGAACTGGTGGCGGCGGCCTCGACCTGGGCCGTCTCCGCAAGGTATGCCGACCTGGCAGTCGTCACGGCGGGACGCTGGAGGGGTCGGGGGCTGGCCACGGCCTGTGCTCGCCTCCTCATTGCAGAGATCCGACGGTCGGGTCGTGAGCCGGTCTGGAGCACGGGGGAGGACAACGTGGCCTCCCTGCGGGTGGCCCGCAAGCTGGGCTTCAAGGAAGTGGGGCGCCGGACCTACGTCAACCTCATCGATGAGAGCTACGATCCTCAGTGAGGGTGGTCCGGCTTCCCAGTAAGGTCTGCGTGAGTGCCAAGTGAGGATAGGAGTCTCATGGGCAGCGACGAATCCCCGCTCATCACGACATCCAGGCTGATCAAGGATTTCTCCGACCTCGGCGTACGGCCGGGCGGGATCATCATGCTCCACGCCTCCGTCAAGTCGGTCGGCTGGATCGTCGGCGGCCCCGATGTCATCCTCCACGCCCTGCGGGAGGTGCTCGGCCCCGAGGGCACCCTGATGATGATGGTCGGCTGGGAGGATAACCCTTACGACCTGGAGGCGTGGCCGGACGAGAGACAACGAGCGTATCTGGAAGAGTGCCCGCCGTTCGACCCGGCCACCTCTCGTGCGAACCGCAGGTGGTCGATCCTGACGGAGTACCTGCGGACGACGCCGGGGGCTCGTCGCAGCGCCAACCCCGAGAAGTCGATGGCGGCGGTTGGGGCGAAGGCCGAGTGGCTCACGGCGGATCATCTGCTCCACCACGGATTCGGGCCGGGGTCGCCGCTGGAGAAGCTCTGCCGGGCGGGCGGCGGAGTGCTCTTGCTCGGCACGCCGTTCGACTCGGTCACGCTGCTGCATTACGCCGAGTGCCTGGCTGACGTCCCCGACAAGCGGGTCGTCCGGTATCGGATGCCGGTCGTCGTGGACGGCCAGCGGCGGTGGGTCGATGTCGAGGAGTTCGATACCTGCGACGGCATTCGGGACTGGGGCGGGGGCGACTACTTCGAGGCCATCGTCGAGGGACACCTGGCAGCGGGGCATGGCAGCACGGGCCTGGTGGGGGCGGCGAGGTCGTACCTGTTCGACGCCCAGGACTTGACCGCCTTCGGCGTGGGCTGGATGGAACGGGCCTTTGGCGTGGCGTCGGAAGGCCAGTGATCTCGCAAGTTACCCGGTCTTCAGCCCCATCAGCCCTGCCAGGGTCGGCTGGAAGCCGCACCGGGCATAGAAGCCCTCCAGGGCGGGCTCATAATCGACGTGCAACCACTCGACGCCGGACTGTCGTGCGATCTCGGCGACCCGCTCCACAAGGCGTCTCCCGATCCCTTTCCTTTGATGGTCGGGATGCACGGTGGTGTCCAGGACGAAGGCGTGGTGGCCGCCGTCCCAGGCGAGCTTGACGAAGCCGACCAGCCGGCCGCCGTCGTAGGCGCAGACGTATGCCAGGCAGCGATCGATCGCCGGGGGAGAGTCGGGGGCCTGCTCGCCCCAGGCGGCTTCGAACAGCACCGCCATCTCCTCCGCCGAGGTCGGAGGATTGTCCAGCAGGACGACGCCCGGCGCCCCTCGTCCATCGACTGCGCTCGATCGATCGGCTTCGACCGAAGGACTGCCAGGCGGTTGTACCGCAACCCGCCCCTCCTCGATCCGCCGTTTCAGGGCCGCCACCTCGTCCCGATGCTCGGCCACGAACCAGTCGTCAAGAAGAGCCAAGTATCGTGTCTGGATGTCCACGGGCAGATGGAAGAAGCCGGAGAGGTGCCGCCTGCGGCACTCCGGGCTCCCGCACGAGCAGTCCCATGCGGTGTCGCCGTCGCCATTTATGCAGTAGTCATACGTGATCTCGTTGCCGTGGCGGATCTCCCGCAGGGCGACGACGTAGCGGTCCCCGGCGATGGTGCGGATGGAGGTGTTCGGGTCGCAGCGGTGGTTGATGAACCGCTCCGGCGGCTGCATCAGCACGACCTTGCCGCCGGCCAGGTAGTCGCAGTGGTGCTCGAATTCCCCGTTCGCCGGGTTAAGGGGGTTGGTGTCGGTCACAACTCTAGAATCGTCGATCTTCAGGATGACTTCACCGGGTGAGAAGCGGGTCGCCGAGAAGACGCCCGTGCCGTGGATCGGGGATTGGGCGGTGTAGACACGGCTCATCTGGCCCACTCCTGAACGAGTCCTGGTTGACGGAGATTCGATCGTCCAGTTCCGAAGATCCCTGGCCCACCGCCACGGTTCGTATTCTATGGACGGCCGGCTCGGTGGCGAACCCGGGCCTTCCAGGGCGTGTCGGAGGAGCCTGACGGATCCCCCCAGGAGGTGATCCGCCCGGAGGTCGAGCAGGTCGGATGGTGAAGAGGCCCGCCATGAGCATCGCCCGTTCCCTGATCTACGGCGACCTCCACGGCCGCATCCTGCCCGCCTTCCGCCTGGCGATGCGGTGGGAGCGGGATCACGGAGCCCGCCTCGACGGCCTGCTCCAGGTCGGCGACCTCGGCTACTTCCCTGACACCGCCCGGCTCGACAAGGCGACCGCACGCCACGCCGCAGATGACCCGCTGGAATTGGGCACCTCCCTGGTGGTCGAGCCGAATCGGGAGGCCGACGAGGTCTTTCATGGAGGAGATGGCCCACCTCCGACCCTGTGGTTCACGGCGGGCAATCACGAGGACTTCGACGCCCTGGCCGGTCGGGAGGGGGACGGAGGCCGGCGGTCGTCGAGCTTCGCCGTGGACGCCTACGGGTTCGTCCGCTGCGTCCGAGACGGACGGGTCGAGACGTTGCCGGGTTCCCTGCGTTTGGGAGCCGTCTGGGGTATCGACGACACGGCCCCCAACGCCCGCCGCCGGACATCCGATCGGGGTCGCATCCGAGAGCGGAGCCTGACGGCCCTGACCGGGACGGCGTTCGACGTGCTGCTCTCGCACGACGGTCCGAGGGATGCCATCCTGGCCGGCAGCGGCAGCGAGGGCCTCGGGGCGCTGATCGCCCTGTCCCGGCCGGCGTTCGCCTTCTTCGGCCACTACGGCAGCCGCTTCGGGCATGTCGGGGCCACGATCGGAGGGACGCAGGTCTACCACCTGGCCGGGTTCGAGATGCGGCGGGGCGGGGCGTGCGCCGAGGAGGGCTCCGTCGGACTGTTGACCTGGGAGGATGGGGCCGGTGCTTTCGAGTACCTGGACGGGTCCTTGCTGCGGGGCTTCACCCGGCACAACTGGGGCATCTCCCGACCTGACGAGACGACATGATGGACCTGATCACCGAGCCCTACACGACCCAGAAGGCCCGCTGGCCCGCTTCGGCCCGCCACATCCTGGCCCACTTCGACGCCGAATCGGTGGTCGTCTACCAGGCATACAGCCCGACGATCGGCCATTTCGCCGCCGGGCACGGCTACTTCGGCGGCGGCTTCAGGCTGGATCGCATGAGTTGGATCAAGCCAAACTTCCTGTGGATGATGTACCGCTCCGGCTGGGGCACCAAGGAGAGCCAGGAGGTCACGCTCGCCGTCCGGCTCCGGCGGGACGCCTTCGACGAGATCCTCCGTCAGGCCGTCCATTCGACCTTCATGCCCGAGGTCTACGGGAGCGAAGTCGCATGGAGGTGGGCCGTCGCCGGTTCGGACGTGCGGCTGCAATGGGACCCGGATCACGACCCCTCAGGCAGTCCGGTCGAACGCCGGGCTATCCAGCTTGGGCTCCGGGGCGAGGTCTTGACCCAGTATGCCAAAGACTGGCTACTCGAGATCCAGGACATCTCCGACTTCGTGCGGGAACAGAGAGCGAATGCCGTGGCCCCGTACGATCGCCTGGTAACGCCCAGGGAGGATGTCTACCCGGTGGCCGACATCGAGATCGCCAGACGGCTGGGGCTCTCATCGATGGAAGCTGGAAGCTGACCATGCCCGACTACTTCCACACGCAGGACCTCATCGCCTCCTTCGAGCCTTCTCTGTCGCCCGAGGTCTGCGACCGCCGCCTCCTCATCGTCGGTCTCGGCGGTAACGGCTCCCACGTCGCCCTGGCGGCGGTGCGGATGGGCTTCTCGACGATCGTCGGCGTCGATCGTGACATCGTTTCCGAGAGCAATCTCAGCCGCCAGGTGCTCTACACGAGGGAGGACGTCGGCCGCCCGAAGGCCGACGTCGCCGCCGAGGCCCTCGGGCGGCACAACCTCAAGTCCCGGATCGAGACGCACCACCTCGACATCCTCGCCGGCCGCCGCAAGTTCCTCGGCCTGGTGGCCAGGGCCGATCTCGTCTTCCTCGCCCTCGACCAGCTCTCAACCACGTTCTTCGTCGCCGACGCCTGCTTCCGTACCCGCAAGCCGGCCGTGACCGGCGGTACGTGCGTCCTCTCGGGGTTGGCGACTCGTGTCTGGTGGATGGGGGCAGGGCAGTCGCCGTGCCTGAACGGCCTGATCCCTTCCCACCCGTCGATGGCCGAGTGGGTCCGCTACTTCCGCAGCGACGGCGACGAGGCACCCGAGCGGACGGCGGGGGTGGATAGGATCGAGAGCAAGATGAGGCCGGAGGGCGGGCACCCGTCGATGTACCCGTCGGCCTGCATCGGTGCGAACTTCATGATCGGCCTGGCGCTCAACATCCTCCGGGGACAAACCGACATGCCCCGTGGCCTGGAGATGTCCGTCCTCGGCTTCGCCTTGCAGGGGCTCGACCTGACCCGCCGCCCCGGCTGCCCGACCTGCTCGACCGAGCCCGCCACGGCTTGAGCGGCGGCCGTCTCGCACCAGGCGTTCGCAGCGTCGAGAGGGTCGGCGGATCAGCGATCAGATCCGGGCGGGGTTGTTCTGCGAGTTGCCGCTGCCGCAAGGCCACGGGCTCTCGGCCAACGAGCCCAGGCCCGCATCCACGACCCGGACCTCGTGGCCGACGGCGAACGCCAGCGACCCCCAGGGTGACAGAAGCATCCGGCTGAGCACTCCCTCCTCGGCGGCCGATGGGTCGGATTCGATGACCAGAGGGGTGAGCCGGACGAGTCGAGCTTCATCACCCTGGGCTCCAGGCTTGCAGTCGATCCCGGCCGGTACACGCAGGCGTAGAAGCCGTCGGGGGCCAGCAAGAAACTGCCGAGCCATTCGCCATCGTCCCGAGGGAGATCGATCGACGTCCGGTCACTGCCGTCATGATCGATCTCGGTGAGGCCGCCGGCCTGACCGATCCAGGGCCGTCCGTCTTGGGCGACTCGCAGAGTGAGCCGGTGTGATGAGGACGCCGGCCATTTACGCTCCCAGGCTCGCCAGCCCGAACCGTCGAGGCCGGCCACTTTGCCGTCCGAGGTCACGACGAAGATCGTCCCGGAGCACGCCAGGGCGATGTCGAGGACAGGCTCGCCGACATCGAACCGCTTCGGCCTCCTCGTGGCACGCTCGCCCATCGGTTTCTCCCTGGTTCTCAAGCCCGTTCTGAACCTCCAGGGCGGCGCGAGCCGCACCGACGGCGTATCGCCGAATGCGTCTTCCCTCGCCACGAGGAATTAGCGAAGTCGAAGCTCGGTCCTGACGCCCCGCAGGTCCATCTCGTACTCGATCCCGACGATCGGCGGGCGACTGTAGAACCAGCGAACTCCATGATTGGCTGCCGCCCCGGCCCTTCCCAGGATGATCTCGGGCAGCAACGATTCGATGGTGTGGATCGTGTAGATGTCGATGGCGGTGACATCGGGCCAGTCGCCACCGAGTCCCCGCAGTCGGTTCTCCATGAGGTCCATAACGAAGCGTGCCTTGGCCGCTATGCCACCCGGCGAGGTATCCCCGGCCCGGAAGATGCCTTCGGCGTCCAGGACTCCCTCCGGCAGTTCCCCGGCACCGGCGACGACGAAGGTCGGCGGCAGGGACGGATCGCACGGTCTCGAATACGAGAAGCCGTAGAGGCCGGGCTCGGGAGGGGGTGCCACCGCCGGTGCGACATTCGTCCGGGCCACGGGGTTCACACCCTCGACGAAGAGCCCCCATGCCTCCAGCATTCGGGCATACTCGGCGTTGAACTCGCCGAACCCCCGGAACGAGAAGGGAGCGGGCGAGCGGAGTTCGATCCCGCAGAGGGCGGCCTTCGGGCGGTTCTCTGCCGCCAGGTGAGTCTCGATGACCTGGAAGCCTTGAACATAGGGGACGGGACAATGGAGTGTGACATGAGCGATCTCGAAACCCGGTTTCGAGACCACGCCGCACGAGTACGGGGCGATTCCGGGCAGGAAGAGGTAGTCACCCGAGGGGTGGTCGATCAAGGGCATCGGTCGGGCTCCAAGTATCAGGACTGCAGGGTGACGGCCAGCATCAACGCCCGGGGTCGTCAAGCAACTTGCCGTTGGCTCGCCACTGATCGATGACCCACCCGGCGAGCCGATGAAGTTCCTTCTCTCCCTCGGACCTCGGCTCTCGATGCCGTCCCTCGATAAGAGTCTGTCCCGGAAGCGGGCCGTCCTCGTAGGGTGGGTGAAACCCACCGGCGCCGGGCCCGGAGATCCGGTGGGTTTCACCCACCCTACTGGGCTTACGATCGCCCTTCCGAGACAGACTATGAGGAAATCCCTCAACTCGGGATCACCCTCCGTCCAGCACTCGAACTGACGATCCTCGACGAGTCGTTGCTCACTTCCCTCTGTTTCGCCCTCGCCTCCCTCTACTTCGTCCTCACTGTCGGAGAGGAGGGCGTCCAGCGACCTCCGCTGGATCGATTCGATGACCCGCCGGGCCTCGGGGTGGCGATCGAACAGCGCCTTGGTTCTAGAAAGCAGACCCATCTCGTGGAGGAAGCCCCGTTGGTCGTGGCGGTCCATCAGCCGATCGAATTGGTCCTCGGCAAAGGTCTCGGGCGGGGAGGTCGCCCCGCAGCATTTGCAGGAGACGACGTAATTGGGCGTCCAGAACGTCATGGGCTCATTGCTCCTTCAGGTACTTGGTCAACGTGTTGATGTACGGGGTGTCGAACTGGATCTTCGTGATGTCCCCGTAGTCGATGACGCAGGGCTTCTCGTCCCACCTCCCCATCGAATCGAAATACCGGAGCGAGATCGCCTCGTCACCCAGGTCGATGATCCGCCCGATGAAGAACTCGTCGTCCTCCGGGGTCCTGCGGTCCTCGCACTCGACGATGACGTGCTGGCCCCGCCCGTGGAGGGCGGCTAGGAGCGAGCGGAAGTCGTCGAGCGGGACCTCGTAGGGGATGCCGACCCGCTCCATCAGGCCCTCGCCCCGGAATATCGTCTCCCAGAACCGCTCGTGCTCTCCCGAGCGGACCCGCTTGACGTCGGCGACCCGCAGAGCCGTGTACCCCTCGGGATAGAAGTCGTGGAACTGGTGGAGGAGGACCAGATAATGCCCGAGCCCCAGGACGAACCCGTTATGGGTCGGCTCGCCCGGAAAGCCTCTCGTGATGTGGGCCATCTTCGGCGTGCCGGCGAGCTTCGACAATCGATCTCGGGTCTGGCCCATGGAGATACCCCGTCGCCGTGGATACTCACGATTTGCCCAGGACCGCATCGACGACCCAGCAGCCACGGACGTGCGGCCCCGCCTGGCGGCAGTGGCCGAGGATGTCGGCGTCGTGGCATCCGGCCTACTCCAGGGCGTCCGCAAGCAGGCTCATGCGGCGGCCGTCGAGGTATCCTGACGGCAGCGTCCGGTCCTCGTAGATCGCCTGAGCCATAGCTTGCACGGTGTCGGTCGCCCAGGTCGGATGGAAGGACACCGGACGGTAACCGTTCACAGAGTGGGATAACCGGTATCAGGCAACCTCGACCTTTGGTGGATTCGCTGGCACGAGGGAGGGGATCGCTTGGCCACCGCGAGCCGCCTCGAAACAGGATGTCAGGTAGTCCAGCACATTCCGCCCCTGCTGGCGGCAGGTGGCTACCACCGTCAGCATCCGCTCCACGAACCGGCTCCCCGCCGCGCTATCGGTTCCCCCGCTGATCCGACGCCAGATCACCGCGTGCCGCTCGGCGCGCTCGGCGGCGTTGTTGGTCGGCGGCACACCCGCGACCCGCGCGAAGGTCCACAGGCTCTCCTCGACCCGCAGGAGCTCGGCGCAGGTCCCTCGGGTCCGCGCAGTCGCAGCGCGCCCCGTCCTCCAGGGCCGTCTTGAACTCGCGCCTCAACCGGGCCATCGCCGTGCGGAATCGCCCCCAGTCCACTCGCTTGGCCTCGAGGCGATGCCACCAGCGGAACAGCCGGTCCGAGAGGCGCAACAGCTTCTTCCCGATCGGCGCGGCGGCGCCGCCGCGGTCGATCATCGCCTGGAAATCGCGGCGGAGATGACTCCAGCAGACCTGCCGGCTGGCCCCTGCGATCCAGTCGTAGGCGCTCCAGCGGTCGGTCACCGCGATCGGGCCGTCTTGAGTCCCCAGGACGGCCCGGGCGACCCGGGCGTTGCGGTTGCGGGCGATCGTGAAGACCGTAAACAGGGCCGTCACCGCCGCCCACAGCCAGGCCTTGTGCCGGTCCTCTCGCCAGCCGGTCTCGTCGGCACCGATCACCCCCGCCGTGTGGACCGCCGTGGCCAGTTCGTTGTATGGGGCCTGGAGCGCCTCGGCCGACAGCCGCTCCAGCTTGCTGATCATCCCGGTGGAGATCGACAGCCCGAAGAGGTCGCCGGCCAGTTGCTGGATCGGCCGCTTGCTCAACCGGTAGGCGCCGGCCAAAGTGGCCAGTGTGGCCTGCAAGTAAGGGCCGAAGCGGACCGTGGGGACGCCCTCGGGCAACGGACCGCAGGTGGTCTGACCGCAGTCGGGGCAGGCCAGGCGATGCAGGCGGTATTCGTCAACGATCGGCTCGATCCGGGGCAACTCGGCGACCTGATGGATCAGGGGGTCGGGGTCCTCCCCCGACAGCGCATGGCCACACCGCCGGCACGCATCGGGCTTGCAGTCGGTGGACGAGCGGAGCTTCTCGGGAGGGACCAGGGCGCGGAACGCCTTGCGATGGCCGGGTTGACCGCCGCGCCTCCGCCGCGACGGCGGTGTGGGCGGCTTGCGCTTCAGGCCGATCGGGTCGGAGGAGGGCGGCTTGGAGGAGTTGGTGGAGTTGAGTTGGAGCCGGGCCTGGAGGTCGCGGACGGTGGCTTCCAATTCGGCGATCCGATCGTGCAGGGACTTCCAGCCGTCCAAGAGGGTGACCTGAAGGTCCGCGGGCACGCGGCTCCAGAGTGGCTCAAGGAGTGGAAGCTGTTGACTCATATGTAGTAGTACGAACCGACTGTACAAATTGTTCGGGGTGTGAACAGCTACACCGGACGAATGGGATTGCCGAAGATGTCGAGGAGGAAGGCCGCCTGCCGGAGTCGCTCGGCCACCCACATCGTCTCGTCCGCTGGGTCGTCATCGGTGTCAGCAGCCTCGGCGGTCGTGAATGCGGCGGCATCGGCGTTGATTCCTGCCGAGGCGTCCTCGGAGACGGCGATGGCGGCGGCCGAGGCGGCGTAATCCTCGTGGGCGGGATAGAGGGCCGCTACGGCGGCGTTTGCGGCGACCTGGGCTGACCTCCGCTCCATCTGGGTCGCCTGGCCATCAACGAAACGCTCGGCCACTTCGACCGCATCCCGGCTCCTCTCGTCGGAGAGCGATTCCCAGACATTCCGGCAGCGGGCCACGGCGAACAACCGCAGCTTGCGTTCGCTCGCCTTGCCCCTGAGGAATCGCAGCATCTTGGTCGGATTCTCGCAGGCCAGCCACTCGGCTTCGGTCATGGCGATCGTCCCCCTCGGCAGCAGGTCGTCGGTCAGCGTCGGGTCCCGCATGCCCGGTTCAGGTGAGGGGTCGGCAAGCTTGGAGAGGCTCATCCCGTCTGCCTCTGCTCGAATCGGGGCGTCTGAACCACCCGGTCCCGCATGCCTCTCTATCCGGCATTCGCCCTGATCGGATAGCCGGGATTCATCTCGCCGAGGAAGGCATGCCATTCGTCCTCGTCCACGGGATGAAGGTCGCCTCCTACCTCCTGCCACATCCTCGCTTCGAGCGAGTTCACGAAGGTCTCCAACCACTTCTCCAGGCTGGGGTAGATGATACTCCGACTCTCCCAATCGTGCCAGAAGTTGATGATCTGGCCCTCGACCCCGGTGAACGCCCCGCCCATGTCGAGGCAGAGGAGATCGCCACCGTGGTTCTCAAGGAAGGGGACCCATCTGGGGCTCCACCACATGGCGAGGTCGAATTCGCCCCCCTCCAGCATCTCGGTCAGGAGGCGGTGGCGGCCCAGCACATCCTCGATGCTCATAAACATTCGATTGAATTGTAGGGCGGCGAAGCACTTCGGGGCCTGGCCGTTCTTCCAGACATAGAGCGCCTTGAACTCGTCCGGCACGGGGAGTCCGACGGCCCGCTCGAACTCCCGGAGGCGAACCCCTGAAAGTCCGGGCTGAAGCTCGGCATAGTAGGCGGGCCTGTGCTCCTTCAGCCATCGATCGAGTCTGACGATGAGACGTTCCATGCTCTGTACGACGCTCCTCTGCCGGGCAGGTTCGCTGGGCAGGACCCCCAACGGCTGGCCCTCCGAGTCCGGTTGATAGACCGACTCGGGACTCGCCGTGTCGGTCCCGACTCGGCGGCGTCGTGGACGGCGGAAACCGGCCCGTCAACCACCTGGAGCCGAGCTTCGATCGTCCCATCATGGCTCCGGCAGGTCCTTCACGGCGATGGACTTCCCGCTCTTCTCGGCCTCCCGAGCCCGCACCCAAACCCTCTGGATGTAGTCGCCGGCCGGGAAGTAGCTGCCCGCCTGGTGCCAGAGTCGTAGGACCTGTCGGGCGGTCTCGTTGCGTGCCTCCGGCGTCATCTTGCCGAACTCCCAACTGATCTCCAACTCCCGGATCTGGTGGATCGCCCCGTGGAAGCGGTAGTGCGGCGAGTGGTGGAGGCCCGGCGATAGGGTCACGACCGGGTGCCAATCCTCTCCCGGATTCTTCCTGTCTTCGGGCGACAAGGCCCTCGTCAGGGCCGAGTCCTGCACGGACCTCGTGACGGGAAGCCAGAGCAGGTAGCGGGTGTACCGGATACGCCCGCTGTTCAGGTCGATGTCGCTCTGGGTGCAGTTGATCCCCGACCACGGAAAGAGGCCGAACAGGGATAGGACCAGCATCCCGAGGAGGATGGCGGCGACCGAGATCACGGCTTGCAACAGGAATCGTCTCTGCCCTGTCGTGGGCAGGGTCTCCTTCGGCGGTCCGATGGAACCTGCCGGGGAAGCCGGCACCCATCCCAGGCCACCGCAGGAGCAGACGACGACCTCGGCGAGGTGGGCATGGTTCCCCCGAAAAGGCAGCTTGCCCGTCCCGTGACGATCAGGGCAGTCGGTGGCATCAGGCGGCCTCGGCGGGACCAGGCATCGGAGATCGGGATCTCTCCGGCTCCCCTGGAAAAGGGCGAGGTTCCGCACTCGCTCATCATCGACTTCCTTGACCTCACACGACTCGTCGATATAGATAACCTCGCCGTCGGGTCGAATCGCCAGGCACCCGGTCCAGTCGAGATAGAGCGGCAGGGCGTGGGCCTCGGCACACGCCCTCCGTGCCCACTCGTAGGCACCGCCCTCTATGTACTCGGCGATCTTCGCCTCGATCATGGCAGTCTGCTCGGGCGTCATCTCCAGCCGCAGCGATCGGCTCATGGCCGGGACATCTCAATCCGAGGGTTGGGCGCAAACCGTCGAACGGACCGATCTCAGGCCCTTCAGCCGTCCAGGTCCCGATCCCAGAGCGGATGGAACCGATCGGGTCGTGGCGGCTGAGGAGTCCTCGGAGGCTCATCGCCTCCCTCATCCTGCCCCGCCACGGTCTCGGTCTTTCTCCGGCCGACCAGCACGTCGCAGAGGTGGGCGTGGCCGATCGCCCTGAATCTCTTGAGGATCTCGGGGTCGTGCCCGGCATACCGCAGGCACTCCACGCACGACACCCAGCAGGCCCGGATCGCCCGCTCGATCTCCTCGGGAGTCTTGGGCTGTCGCCTGAAGTAGCAGTGCCCGCCCCCTTCCTCGTCGTGGGCGATAAGTTCGGGGGCTTCGTGATAAGGGGCCTCGCAGGTGATGCAGCAGTCGTTCTCGACGTAGAAGTCGCCGGGAGCGTTCTTCGGATACGGTCGAATCGGATCGTGGTCCACGGGGTATCCCTCCACGACCATCGTAACCGCCTCCGGGCTACGAGACGAGCAAGGGCTGGCGTGCGCCCTCTGGTGGCGTCTCAAAGAAACCCCTTCCTTTTCACCCCTCCCCCCCCCCCCCAAGAAGCCCCCCCCCCCCCCCCCCCCCCCCCCCCCCCCCCCCCCCCCCCCCCCCCCCCCCCCCCCCCCCCCCGCAGCCTCTCGGCATAGTCGGCGTCCATTGGGAAGCGACCCTGGTTGTCGGGCCAGAGGCACTGCAAGGCGGGGAAGTCGTCGCCCTTGTAGTACCAATGGGCATAGCCGAAGTGCTCCAGGTAATGCCGACCGGCGACGTTCAGGAACCGGATGTCGTAGCCTTCGAGGATGCCCGAGGCGGCCTGTCCGTCGGCGAACCGGCGACCCTGCCGGACCTCCTCGCCGATCAGGTTGATGATCCGGTGCATCACCTCCAGATCGAGGCCGAAGACGACGATCTCCGGATGGTCGAAGGTCCGGAACAGGCCGATGCTGTAGGCGAATGACGGCTCCTTGTCGTCCTCGGAAACCATGATGACGTGCCAGCCGACCTCCTCGATATCCGAGACGAGCTTCCGCTCCCGATCCTCCTCGGTCACGGCCGGAGCCCTTTGCCACGGCTCGCCGGGTCCGACACGCTCGGCGACCCAGCCGAGGGGGAGGTCAGCCAGTTCCAGGATGCTCGGGTCGAGCCGTGCTATCTCCCGGAGGCAGACGAGGGATGCCTCCTCGATGGCCACCTCATCGTTGTCCAGGAATTGCCAGCCGCCGTCCTCCTCGTCGTGCATGACCCGGAGGATCGGCGACTCGCCCCGGACGATCCGATTGAGCGTGAAGACGGCGACATTCTCGGGGTCAGCGAACGGCCAGTCGGCGGGCATGGGGATCTCCCTCCTGTGGGTATCCGGGGCTCGGCTCCTTCGGCATCCCCAGTCCAAAACCACGACCCTCGATTCGCCCGTCTCTTGGTCCCAGTTGATGGTCCCACTCATTCGAGCCGGAGCCGCACGTAATCTTTGTTGTCCTCGATGATCTCCACCAGCCAGTCGAAGAGCGTCGGCCCTTCGCCCCGGCGTGCCCGGTCGAGTCGCTGCCTGAACTGGGGAATGTTGGACGGATGGCAAGTCTTCAACATCGCTTCCAGCTTGCAGGCCATTGCCTCGTGTCCGAGCCGCCGCATCGACAGGGCCGAGTTCCTCCAGATCAGCGAGTAGGGCCGGTCGCCCTCGCAGGGCCAGAACAGGATGTCGTTGAACGCATCGAGATTCCGAGGACACGGCTGACCGGGGATCAGCGCTCGCCCCACCACCTCGTAGAACCCACCGAGGTCGTCGAAGTCCTCGCCGTCGATCACGTAGGTCTCATCGGCCACGGCTGACCTCACTCAGTCGTCCGATAGATTCTTGCGAGCATATTGTTCGGCGACCCTCCTTCGGTCGGTTTCTTCTCGGACCTCGAAACCGGACCCGATCTTCAGCCGCCGAATCCATCCTCGCTGGTCCCCGTCCAATCGAGGAGCCGTGGTCATTGAAGCGGAGCAGGAACTCTCATAGTAACATTTGACGTCCGTAGAGGAACCGGGGATCGTGAACCTCAGCCGAAGGTCGGCTGTCCGATGAAGGGAGGGTGCCGATTCCGCCATCGCCCTGGGGACGGCGGCGACCAGGGAATGCGGGCGATGGGCGAGGGAGCCGTTCCTCGGGAGATCGGCCTGCGGAGTCGGGCGTTGTCCCAGCGTAGGAGCCCCGATCATGGGCCGCTCGAACGACGAGTTCATCAAGTACCCCAGGACGCCCCATGTCTTCGGCTCCAGAGGGACCGACGACGACAAGCACCTGGGCGAGGCCGAATCCCTGCGCTTCCTCGCTGACCCCTCGCTGATCGTCGAGGAGAAGCTGGACGGTACGAACGTCGGCATCCACTTCGGCCACGACGGCAGGATGTCGCTCCAGTGCCGGGGGCACCTGATCACCGAGGGGATGCACCCGCAGTACGACCTCTTCAAGCAGTGGGCCGCCGTCAAGCGGCCCGTCCTGGAAGCGACCCTGGAGGATCGGTTCATCCTCTTTGGCGAGTGGGTCTATGCCAAGCACTCGGTCCACTACCGGCGGCTGCCGCACTACTTCTTCGAGTTCGACGTCTATAACAAGCGGGGCGGGGACTTCCTCAGCCTCGAACGGCGGCTGGCCTTGCTGGAAGGGACCGGCCTCCACACCGTCCCGGTGGTCCACACCGGCCCGCTTGACCGGGAGCGGCTGACGGCCGTGATCGGTCTCTCACGCTTCGACAGCCAGTTCGACAACCCGGTGACGAAGCGGATCGACAACCTGATGGAAGGGCTCTACCTGCGGACGGAGGCCCGAGGCGTGGTGATCGGGCGGGCGAAGTTCGTGCGGCCCGAGTTCGTGGAGAAGGTCAAGCAGAGCGAGCACTGGCAGCACCAGGCGATGATCCCGAATCGTCTGGACGAAGGGGCGGATATCTGGTCATGAGATGGGACGAGCTATCAAGCTCATCGCTGGAGGGCACCCTGGCCTGGGCCGAGGATCAGCCCTGGCGCCGGGCGATGGCCGACTGCCGCCAGGACGCCGGGTGGCATGCCGAGGGGGACGTCTGGACCCACACGAAGATGGTCTGCGCCCAGTTGCCGGGGCTCGACGAATGGCCCGATCTCACCGATCACGAGCGGACGGTCCTGCTGTTCACGGCCCTGTTCCACGACGCCGGGAAGCCGCTGACCTCGCAGGTCGATCCGCTCACGGGCCGGATCACGTCGCCGAAGCACGCTATCAAGGGGGAGCACCTCGCCCGGTCGGTGCTTCGAGACCTGGGCTGCGACTTCACGACACGAGAAGAGATCGCCAGGCTGGTCCGGTTTCATGGCCGACCGCCGTTCCTCCTGGAGAAGCCCGAGCCGACCCACGAGGTCATCTCCCTCTCCTGTCTGGTCAGGAACAAGCTGCTCTACCTGTTCGCCCTGGCCGACACCCGAGGCCGGACGACGGCCGAGATGGGGCGTCCCGAGGAGGATGTGCATCTCTGGAGGCTCGTTGCCGAGGAGTGCGGCTGCCTCGATGGTCCGTACCCGTTCGCCAACGACCACGCCCGCTTCCTGTTCTTCCGCCAGGAGCGGCCGAACCCGCATTACGTACCGTACGAGGCCCATCGCTGCACGGTGACGATGATGGCGGGCCTGCCGGGCAGCGGCAAGGACGCCTGGCTGGCCAACAACCGTCCGGACCTCCCCGTCGTCTCGCTCGATGACGTTCGGGATGACCTCGGTGTCGATGCGACCGACGACCAGGGCTTCGTGATCCAGGCGGCCCGTGAGCGGTGCCGGGAACTGCTGCGGTCGGGCCGGTCGTTCGCCTTCAATGCCACCAACCTGCTGAGGCAGACCCGGCGGCGATGGATCGACCTATTCGCAGACTACGACGCCCGCATCGAGGTCGTCTACATCGAGCCACCGCTGCCGGTGATCCTGGACCGGAATCGGCGGCGCGAACGTCCGGTGCCCGAGAAGGTCATCCTGGGTCTGGCGGCCAAGTGCGAGCCGCCGACGTGGACCGAGGCCCACGGCCTGACTCTGATGTGCGAGGGGGTCGAAGACGACCTGCGGGGGGCCGGGGAGAGGGCGGTGAGGGCGTGATCAGCCTGGGTCTGTCGTCCTGGGGTTCGATCGTCTGAGGAATATCTCAACTGCTGAATGAGGTTACGCATGTCGCAGGTTGCGGGATCAAGCTGGAAGGACGCCGAGGTGGCCCGTCACTTCCTCGACGAGCGGCGGCGTGCGGTCCCCCTGGGCGACGAGCAGGTCAAGATCATGCTGCGGGTGGCCCGCCGATTCGTCCCGCAGCCGGCACGGGTCATCGACCTCGGGTGCGGCGATGGTTTCCTGGCCAGGGCCGTCCTGTCCAGGTTCCCCACGGCCCACGCCCTGCTCATCGACCACTCCGAGCCCATGCTCCGGCGGGCTCACGAGGCGATGAGCCCGTTCTCGGGCCGCTACGAGATCCGCCAGGGCGATCTGGGCGAGTCGTTGCCGCCTCAGGTCGGCGAAGACCCGTTCGACCTCATCGTCTCCGGCTATGCCATCCACCACCTGCCCACGGCCAGGAAGCGTTCGCTCTACCAGGAGGTCTACGACTCGCTCCGGCCCGGCGGCCTATTCGTCAACGTCGAGCACATCGCCTCGGCGACCCTCGAACTGGAGGCGGTCCACGACGAGGCGTACATCGACCACATCGCCGCCGTGACGGGCAGGGACAAGGCCGAGGTCGAGCGAGAATACCATGGCCGTCCCGACAAGGCCGACAACATCCTCGAACCCGTCGAGGCCCAGGTGGGTTGGCTGCGGGAGATCGGCTTCGAGCAGGCCGACTGCTACTTCAAGTGGCTGGAACTGGCGGTGTTTGGCGGTCAGAAGCCCCTGGGCACCTAACGGAGACCCAGGGCAACGGCGAACCGCTCCATGGATAACGAGCGGAAGTTCGGGCTCCTACGCCTCATCCCCGGCCTCCCCAGCTTGACTCGCCGGACGTCACGACGGCAGGATTCAAGGAGAGGCCCTGGACAACGGCGAGGCCCAGTCCAAGTCCCATTCCTGGGGAGATCCATGGACAGGTCGTCCTTCGAATCGGCTGATCCGATCATCGATCAACTCGCCGAGATGGTCGATCAAGTCCTGGACTCCGACCAGTTCGAGGCCATCCGACAAACCCTCGCTCGCCTGAGCGAGGCGGTGGGGTCCCGGTACTCGGTCAACCTCACCGTGAGCATCGAAGTCTTCGATCCTGGGCGCTCGAATCCGCTCCCCCTGCTGACGACCGGCTTCTCCACCTCCGAGGGCAAGCCGCCCTTCAGGACGTGGGGCGACTCGTCCCCACAGAAGTACGTCGTCGATGGGGAGATGCAGGTCGTCCCGCACGACCGATGTCCCAAATGTCATGGGCCTTGGGACTTCAAGTTCCGGCATCCATCCTGCCCCGGATGCGGTGCGACCATGGGCCGGGACGTCAAGGTCCTCCTCGATACCGACCTCTGTCCACATTGCGAGGAGGGCCGGGTGTCGATGCCGTCGCCCGTCTGCGACAAGTGCGGGTCTCGGGTCGATCCGGCCCTTGTCGTCTGGGGTTGAGCCCGCATGTTCCGATCGGAACGTCGGAGGGCTGGATGGGTCCGATGGAGACCGATGGCCGTCAGGGATGAGCCGACATGAGAAGGAACAGGTCAGTCCTGACTCGCCCGGATGACACCTCGGGACGAACCAAGTGCCCCGGTGAAGGTAGGTCAGATGGGCCACGATTTCATCGAATACGAGGGGCGGTTCGAGCATTTCAACGACATGGGCATCTGGGTGTTGAGGCACTTCCTCATCGAAGAGGCTCGGTCGATGTACCTCTCCGATCAAGACGACAAGGCGATCCAGGACCTGTGCCAATACTTCGAGCGGTGGGATTGGCTGGGACCGGGTGTCTGGTTGGGACTCAACCTGTCGGAGTTCGTCTCGGGGCAGGAGAAACGACGGGCATTGCTGGAGGACGTGCTCGATCGGGCCGCTCGACGGATCGAGGGATTCGGCGAGGCGATTCCATTGGAGTACCTCAAGTCACATGTCGATACCCCGGTGGCTTACCACACGGGCGCAGAGCCGACCGACCGTCTCGTCCAGCAAATCAAACGCATCTCTCGCATGCTCCTCGTCGGCGATCAACGAGGGGGAGAAGCCATGGGAATGCATCGTGAAGAGTGATCCCCGACGTTCGCTCAAGACTGGCCCGACATGACTTCCCCCTCGTGCCGGCTCTTCGTGATCCCCGCCCGTGATGCCCCGACGGCCGTCATCCTCCGTCGTGGGCCGAGCCGCTGGTATCACCTGATCCTCTGGGACATGGAGCGGGACGACTTCACGGAGGGGGCTAGTTCCGGGGGCGCATCTACGAGGAGAAGTGCGACCTGTCCCCGGACGGCAAGCTCTTCGTCTACTTCGCTTTGAAGGGCATCCGCCTCGGGGAATCGGGCGTGGACTCCTGGACGGCGATCAGCAGGCCGCCCTGGCTGCGTACCCTGGTGGTCTGGCCGCAGGGGACCAGGTACGGCGGCGGTCGCTTCGTCGGCAATCGCCGACTGGCTCCCCGTGGCGTACTTGGCCTCGACAAGCCATATCCGGGACATCCTCCCGGCCTCGAACTCGTCCCCACGGAGACCACACCGGAAGCCCACCGCTCGACCGGAGAGGTCCCAGGGTCGGACTGGTGCGGCCACGAGCATCGAGGGCGAGTTATCTACACCCTCGGCGGCCGGTTGTTTCGGCGTACGGAGGCGGGAGACGTGCTGATCGCCGACTTCTGCAACCGTCGTCCGAAGCCGGAGCCGCCCCCGGAGTGGGCAGGTCGATGGCCATGAAGCCGGGACGCTGGCCTCAGTCGAAGTCGGTGGGCAAGCCAGGTTGTCGATAATGCTCGAACATCCGTGCGACCTGGGCGGGCATGGTCCGGGTCAGCGAGAGGTCCGGGACCTCGTCCTCCGCAAAGAAGCCCACGCCCTGGATCTCGTGGCTCGTCGTGGGTGAGCCGCCGACGATCTCGCACCGGAGGCAGACCTTGTAGATGTGGTTGACGTGGGGCGGGTGCCCGTGCCGGTTGCGGTCCAGCAGGGCGAGGAGCTGCGTGGCCCGCGTCTCGAAGCCCGACTCCTCCCGAATCTCCCGGACGACGGCATCGGCCGGGGAGTCGCCCACGTCGGCCCAGCCCCCCGGCAGCGTCCACAAGCCGTCGGATCGCTCCTGGACCAGGAGGATCTTCCCGTCCCGGAAGACGACGCCCCGCACGTCCACCTTCGGCGTGGCGTACCCGACATCGCAGGCGAGCAGGTCGAGCATCCGATCGGCATCCGACCCGGCCCCGTGGGCGATCATCTCGGCGGCGATCGTGCGGATCGCCGTGTACCGCTCGATATCGTATGGGTGCTCGGCGAAGGTCAAGCCGGTCTGGGCGAGGGCACTGAGCCGCCGTGCCCAGTCGAGCCATGTTGGTGCCATTTCGTCTTCCCTCCCACCGATCGTGTGTCCCTTCCGTCCCTACCAGATGCCGGGGACCAGCTCCGGGTCCGCCACGATCATCGGCGGTCAGGCGTAGTCGTAGGTAAGCTGCTCGAACTCCCGCAGCAGGGGACGGCCCTGAATTCCAGGGATCTCCGTCCCGTCCTCCTTCCTGAAATAGTCGAAGGTCGGGTCGGAGATGTCCGGGTCCGATTCCCGGGCACGCATCCGGGTGCGGAACTCCGTCTGATTGGTGAACAGGCGGATGAACCCCTCGAAGGTCCGGGCCATCTTCTGGGCTCTCTTGTCCTCCCCGTGTCGCCAGCAGTACAAGCCGTACTCCGGCGCATTGGGGTCGCTCACGTCCTCGGGGTCCCAGCCATACTGGTCGCCGGACCGGTCGCTGGCGAAGACGATCAAGCGATAGACCTGGGGGCTCAGTAACCAGGAAGACGCCTTCCGCCTCTCCCGGAACTGCTGGACCGATCGCCGGATGTCGTACTCCCCCCGGCGTTCGGGCTTTGCCGGGGCGTCGGCGGCCAAGATCCGCAGCCACCCCCGCCCGACTGCCAGGTGGCCGGGGCCGAAGACCTGGGTGAAGCCCCAGAACCCGGCCGGCACCCTGGACCCGATCCCCACTTCGAGCCGCTCGATGTCGGCCGGTGTTGGCAGTCGGCATGCCTTCTTCGGGTCCGTGATGTTGCCGAATTGAGCCCGCAGGGCTCGCCAGCGTTCCAGGTCGTCGGCTGTCTCGGGCATGGGTGGGCTCCATCAATTCTGGACGACGGGGTAGACCGAGAGCGGGTCGCACTGGTCCCGGCAGGCGAAGATATAGATCTCGTTGCCGAGCAGGAGGTAGTGCCCCAGGGTGTTATTCAGGGGGTCGTGGCAGTCCTCCGGGAACTTGTAATGCTCCGGGACCTCGCAGACGAAGACCATCGGTGCCCCGCAGGGACAGGTGTGGCCCTCGGGCAATTGGGCCCACGACGGCTGGCCCCCCACCTTGAATTCCATCCTCCCGGCCTGTTTCGTGCCGATCTTGAGGCTCACGCCCCGATAGCCCGGTTCCGACAGGAACTCGGGGTCGCCGCACTCGCCAGGACCGAATTGGTCCGTCCCGATGCCGTTCTTCTCGAACTCCCGGACGAAGGTCAGGCGATGATGGGTGAGGTGTGGTTCGAGGGGGTGATAGACCCGCCGGACCGCCGGCCGGTGGAGCATGAGCCGGAAGAAAGCCACGTCTCTGTCGTAGCCGGGAGGGAACCGGCTGTCCATCCGGTCCCAGAACCGCTTCGGGAGCCGCTTCCGCAGGTACAACCGGCCGCCCGGGGCATCGTTATGGGCCGGGCACATGAAGACGGAGAGTTGGCTCCCGGATTGGAACGGCAGGCCGAACCTCCCGCTGATCCCGAGCTGGAAGTAGAGTGTCATCCGCTCGCCGCAGGAGCACTCCGGCCACCGCTGCCCCACGGGAAGGAGCGGGTGCCCGCCGATCGAGTGCCGGTGCCGGGAGGTCGGCCCGGTCGGACTCGCCTCGACCCTGTGCGTGATCAACCGGCCAGCCAAATCCCGCCTCTCCATTGGTCTCTCATCTGCCGCTACCAGAAGCCCCAGGAGGCGATCGGCGACGATGTTGGGGGACCTATGATTGTCTGGCCCGCTCGTAGACCTTCTTCTTGGTCAGCCCGTCGAGGAAGCTGAACTCCGACTCGGCCGCATCCTCGTGGTAGATGCCCTTCCTCTGGTGCTCCCTGATCGCCGCACTGTCGAGGCAGACCTTGACGAACCCGGCGAAGGTGTTGGAGATCTTGGCAGCCGTCTTCTGGTCCCGGTACAGGGCGTAGATGGCGAATTCGGCTGCCAGCGGGTCGGTCGCCTCCTCCGGGTCCCACCCGAACGATCCTCCCGAGTAGTCGCTGGCGAAGTAGACCAGTCGGCGGGCCTGGTCGGTCAGCCCGTAGCCGGTCTTGAGGTTGTGGAAGAGGTCCGAACCCGGATCGAGCCTGAACCTCTTGCTGCGGCAGTAGGGCGAGCAGACAGACACCTCGTAGCTGGTCGTCCTGTTGAAGGAGCCGGGTCCGAAGACCTGGACGAAGCCCCGATACCCGGCGGGCAGCTTGATGCCCGACTTGGTTTCGAAACGGTCTAGTTCCTCGGCAGTCGGGCGGGGGCATGAGGTTCGATCGTCGCCCTGCACGACGAGCTTCTCGGACAAGGCACGCCATAAGTGCAGGTTCTCATCGGCCTGTGCCATCTGAGGTCTCCGTCTGGTCCCGTGCGGGATCGGCCCGCTTCGTAGGAATCCCCGGCCCAAGACGCCGTGCAGCGGCGCCTACCAGTATCGCTTGAACACCCTCTCGGGCAATCCATCGAGGAAGCCGAGGTCCGACTCGGCCGCATCCGGCTTGTAGACCTTGTGGCGCATGTGCTCCAGGCAAGCCTTCGTGTCGAGGCAGACCTTGATGAAGCCCCGGAAGGTGTTGGACATCTTCACGGCGGTATCGTCCCGATACCAGGCGTAGACGGCGAACTCGGGGGCCTGCGGGTCCGTGGCCTCCTGCGGGTCCCAGCCGAACTCGTTTCCGAGGCCGTTGTGGGCGAAGATGATCAGGCGGCGAAGCTGCTCGTCCATCCACGTCTCGTTCTTGAGCTTCTTGCATCGCTCGATCGCCGTCTTGAGATCACTGGGCTTCGTACCCGAGTATGGCCCCTTGATGATGATCTGGTATCTGGAGAACTGGAAGACGCCAGGCCCGAAGACCCGGATGAACCCCCGATACCCGGCGGGGAGCCTGACCCCGTTCTTGGCCTCGAAGCGGTCCAATTCCTCGGCAGTCGGCCGATGGAGTGAGGTGCGGTCGTCGCCGACCACCTCACACCTCACGTACAGTTTGCGCCAGCGATCCAGATT
The DNA here is from genome assembly GCA_963815795.1 of uncultured Planctomycetota bacterium. Lineage (GTDB taxonomy): Bacteria > Planctomycetota > Planctomycetia > Isosphaerales > Isosphaeraceae > JAKAUH01. The sequence goes on from CAWFIC010000002.1 coordinate 98,352, forward strand.
CTCGTCGGTCTCCGGCATCGTAGGCACCTTGGGTCGTCTCGCCATGGCATCATCCCCGGCATGCCTGACCGATCCCGTCCAGGACCCATCATTTTAACATGGCCTGGGACGTAAGCTAGTCGATGGCCCCGCCCAATGCCCCGGGGGGGTACGAACCAGTGAGCGGCGGCGAGCACCAGGCCCAGCGCCGTCAGGGTCATGGTCGGGCATTACCGCCGCCCTCGGTCGAGATCGCCCGGACCATGTACACGCTGTCGGCGTAGTCGCTCGGCCCCCAGAGGGACCGGGCCTCGTCGATCGGGAGATTGAGCCGCCGGAACCCGGCCTTCTCGTAGGCCCGGATCGCCCGGGGATTGCGGGCCGACGGCTGGACCATGAACTCCACCACGCCGAACCGCTCGTGGAGGTGACGGCAGAGGGCGTCCAGGGCGTCGGTGCCGTATCCCTTCCCGCAGCTCGCCTCGCACCGCATCCAGATGTCGAGCTCCGTCCTCCGCCGCCCGCCCCGCTCGTGGATGTCGTTGTAGTTGACCTGGCCCACCGGCTCGCCGTCGGCCAGGATCAGGAAGCAGCGCCCGAGTTCGGGGGCCGAGCCGTCGAAGTAGTGGGGCTCGTAACCCTCGTCCACCTCCCCCGGCGGCGGGATCGGCCGCTCGGGATAGAGCGGCGGCCCGAGCATCGTGGGCGTAAGGTCCGAGCGGAAGAGCCGGTCGAGGATCGCCCGCTCGTCCTCGGGGGCCGCCGGACGCAGCGTGACGTGACGACCCTGGATCACTCCCTCCTCGCTCATCGGGACCTCTCCCCGGCATGAAGCATTGAAATAGCCCGGGTGATCGATCAGGTACGCCGCCACGCCGACGCCCTCATCAGTCCGGGAGGATGGCCACGACACGGGCTGGGCGGGATCGGCGACCGCTGCACGCCCAGCCCCTCCGACCGCCTCGAAGAGAGCCTCACGGGCCGAGGACGTAGACATTCCCGTCGCCCACGCTGACGGCCACCTCGACCTTGCCGTCGCCGTCCAGGTCGGCCAGCAGCGGCGTCCCTACCGGCCCCTCGAACTGCTTGGTCCAGAGGATTTCGCCCCGGTCGCCAACGTCTCGCACGACCAGCAGCCTGCCATCCTGGCCGCCCAGCATCGCCTCCGGCCGACCGTCCCCGTCCACGTCGCCGGTGACGATCCCGCTCGGGGCCGTGCCCAGCGGCATCCTCCAGGCGACCCGGCCCGTCGCCGCATCGAAGCCGACCAGCGTCCCGTCCGCCTCGGCCTGCACCCCACGCCAGCCCCGCTCGCCCGAGGGCGGCAAGAGCCCCTCCACGAACCGCTCGCCGCCGACGAGCAGCGGCCAACGCTCCGTCGGCAGGTACTCCCTCCACAGGCCCCGCTTGCCGTCGAGGCTGATGGCGCAACGGGCGCTGTACGCCCCGCCGAGGTAGATCAGCGGCGGGCCGCCCGCCTGCCGCAGCACGGCCGCTGAGGCGTAGGCCGCCCACCACTTCACCAGCTTGGCGACCTCCACCGGCCCGACCAGGAGCTTGCCGCTGCGGCCCTCGGCCACGCAGTAGTAGTCGGGGTTGAGGAAGAGCACATCGTCGGCCCCGTCGCCGTCGTAGTCGTGGGCACTCGCCCGCCCGCCGAACGCCTGGAAGTGCCGCTCGATCGCCGGCAGCTCGGCCTTCTCCCAGACCGGCTTGCCGGTGCGGCCGTCGAGGACGTAGGTGCGGGCCGCCGGCTTGGTGCTGTTGGTGAACACGTCCAGACCCTTCCGCCCGGTGAAGCGGCCGACGGCAATGTAGTGGGGCCGCTGGGTGTACTGACCGCAGGCCCCGCTTTCGGGGAAGACGAATCGCCAGAGCGGCTGCTTGTCGGGCGTCCGAGCCTGCACCCAGAGGTTGCCGTCCTTCCCCCGCCCGGCGGTCAGCAGGCACGGCCTGCCGTCACCGAGCAGGTCGGCGACGAGCGGGATCTCCGTCGAGGGGATCGTCTCCATGACCTTCAGCGTGCCGCCGTCGAGCCTGAGAACGGTGATCGTAACGTTGTCGTAGAGCAGCAGCTCGTTGCGCCCGTCGGCGTCCAGGTCGGCGGCGAGCAAATAGGGGACGACCGTGCTCTGCCGATTTGGGATGTCCGGTGGCAGTGGCCGGTTGGGAGGAGCTTGTGGCCGTCCCGGCTTGGCGAGGACCTTGCCGTCGGCGTCCAGGCCCCACGCCTGCGGCCGTCCGGGACCTTCATGCCCGGTCGTGAAGAATTCGGGGCGCCCGTCGCCATCGACATCGGCGGTCGTCGCCGCCTGCGCCTGGTCGCCGTTGACCAGTCCCCGAGCCTCCAGGAGGAACCGGGACTCGGGAGACGACCAGAGCATCTCGAACTTGCCGCCCCGCAGCCGCAGCACCTCGTAAGACTCCGGGGAGCCGGTCTGGAGGGAACGGCTGCGGGCACACAGCAGGGCCGAGCCGCCCTCCTTGCCCCACAAGGGGAAGGTCGCCAGCGGCACCACGTCGAGCGCCTCGCCCTTCGGCGCCCCGGTCGCCGCTTCATAGATCTTCAGGTGCCACCTCCTGTCCGCCAGTCCGTCGAACAGGGCGGCGACGACCTCGGGCTTGCCGTCGCCGTCCAGGTCCACGACCGGCTCGCCGGGCCAGCGGAGCGAGCGGGCCTCGGTCGTCACCGGGTCGGGCCAGGCGTGGGTCCAGGAATGCACGAGCTTCCCGCCGTCGTTGCGGAGCACGTCGATGTGCTTGGTCAGGGCCAGGTTCACGAAGTCGAGATCGCCGTCGCTGTCCACGTCGATCAGCCGGGTGAACCCGTAATGCCGCTCGTTCGCCCCGCCGGGGTTCCAGGTCGTGTGCGAGGCGAGTTCCCCGGTCGCCAGGTCGATGTTCCAGACGTGGCACCAGCTATCGACCACGGCCCGCAGCCGCCCGTCGCTGCCTATGTCGCCGACCAGGACCGAGGGGTACTCGACGTAGTACTCCTTGGGGGTCAGGGTCCATCGCCGCTCGGCCTTGCGGCCGTCGAAGGCCCAGAGAGAGAACTCGCCGTTGGCGACGGGCCGGTCTAGCTGCGGTGTGCCCGGCGGCGTCAGTTCGGGCGAGGCTTCGCCGGCCGCCTGCCGCATCGAGGTGACCAGGAAGATCTGCTTGCCCCTCGTGCCGAGCAGGTAGGCTCCGCAGAGGCCCTTCCAGCCGAAGTCGCCGGTGATGAAGTCGATGGCCGCCCGCCGCTCGCCGGTCTTGCCGTCCAGGATGAGGTACGCCTGCCGGGTGCCGCCCATCTGCCCAGCGAGGACGACGACCTCGTTCCGTCCGTCGCCGTCGAGGTCAGTGACCCACTCCACGTGGTCCAGGACGTAGCCGTGCGGTCGGCACTCCCAGAGCCGCTTGCCGTCGGTGTCGTAGGCGGTGAGCCGGGCGCCGGCCAGGACCAGCACCTCGGCATCCCGGCCCGAGCAGGTCGGCGAAGGTGGGCACGCCGGGCGAAGCCCCGAGGAAATGCCTGGCGAGGATGCGGGGCTCCTTCGTCATGGCCCCCGGGGTGGGCTGGTAGCCGGTCAGGGCCGGGTCGTGCCGCCACATGGGCCAGTCGCCGTCGGCCCCGGAGGTCGGCGGCACGAGGGCCACGAGCAGGAAGATCATCGCCGGAATCGAAATCGGTCTCATGACTCCCCTCATCGCCCAGGAGGACCGGTCGGCACGTCGTGGTACTCCAGAGCCCATTCCCTCATGAAACGGACCCGCTCCGGGACGACCCGGTAGACGATCAGCTCCGGGTTGTCGATCGAACCCAGGTAGCCCCGCAGCAGCGGGTTCTCGTCCCAGATCTCTTGCAGCAGGGCCAGGTCGGTGACCACCTCGGCGATGCCGGTGATGCGGACCTGATCGTGGTTGTCGGCCAGGTAGCAGAGTTCCACCTGGGGGTTGGCCTCGATCTCCACCGTCTTGTGGTAGGCCCGGAGGTTGGCGATGTAGACCGTGAAGCCGTCGGTGCGGACGGGGGAGACGGGCCGGACCCGGGGCTGCTCGCCGTCGATCGTGGCCAGGAACGGGAAGCGGGCGGCCCGCATCGTCTGGGCGGCGAGGTCCACGAGGTGCTGCGGGTCGATCGGCTCGGCGGTCGGTCGGGTCATGGGACTGATCTCCAGTTGTCGGGCGGCTCGCCCAAGTCCCGATCGTCGAGCTTCGCCTCGACCGGGCTGTGGGTCAACCATGCACCCCGGTCCTGGCGGTCGCACCCGGTGGTCCACCTCAAAGGGTGTACGAAAAGCCTCGATCAAGCTGGATCGAGGCGCCGGAGCATGAAATGAGTCATAGCCACATAGATCCAAGATTCGCTCGACTCCTCGCTCCCCTCGTAATCCTTGCTCAAGCGCCGGTAGCGGCCCAGCCAGGCGAATGTCCGCTCCACGATCCACCGCCACTTCAGGACCTTGAACTCCGTCTCCCCCTCGGGACGGACTACCATCTCCAGGAGCCAACCACCGACCGCGCGGGCCCACTCAGCGATCCCGCCGTTGTAGATCCCGTCGGTCAGGATCTTCTCCAGCCGCGGGAAGCGGCCGACCATCTTCCCCAGGACCCGCTTGGCGCCGTCCCGATCCTGGATGCCCGCCGAGTGGACCGCCGCGGCCACGACCATCCCCAGCGTATCGACGACCAGGTGACGCTTCCGCCCGTTGACCTTCTTGAACGGGTCCTTGCCGTGCGGGCCGCCGCGCTCGGTGGTCTTGACGCTCTGACTATCGATGATACCCATGCTGGGGCTCTTCTTCCGCCCGGCGCGTCGGCGGACCTGGGTCCGCAGCGCGTCGTTGATCTTTGCCCAGGTGCCGGCGTTGCGCCACTTACGGAAGTAGTCGTAGCAGGTACTCCACGGGGGCAGATCCGTGGGCATCATCCGCCAGGCACAGCCGCCGCGGAGGATGTAGAAGATGCCGTTGAGGACCTCCCGCAGATTCACGGAGCGAGGTCGTCCGCCGGGCTTGGCCGGCGGCAGCAACCGCTTGAGGCGTTTCCACTGGGTCCGAGTCCGATCGGACGGGTAGCGTTTGGGTCTCATGCGGAATTATAGGCCCAAACTGGCTTTTCGTACACCCTGTCAGAATGCCGCCTCAATCCACCGACATTCTCGTTGGCCCGAGTCGGACCAGATGTGGGGCGCCGAGGTGATATGGCTGGAACGAAGAGGAGCTCTCTCCGCCCCTTCACGATCAGGGCAGCGCCCTGATCGCAACGACGGACGGTGGATCGGAAATCTCGACCCGCTCGAAGGGGGCGGCGTTTGGCGGGCTCGTGGTGATCGGGGCCGACAGGTCGATGATCCGCATCAGGGCTCCTCCATCAGGAGACCCGGCCCACCCGGGCCGTGTTCGTTCCGAGTACTCGATCTCCCATGTTATAACGCTGCTCAATCATATCGAAACACGGCTGCTTCAACTGGACTACCTGCGGGACCCCGTGGTCGTGGAACCACTTCGTCACGCTGAAATCGCCGGATTCCAGCAGGTGGCTGGCGTCCATCGTCCTTGCCGCCTCGATCATCCTCAACCTCGATGCATGATCCGGCGATGACCGGAGGATCGCCCCGTATTCCGGCGTGGACTTGTAGCCGGGGAACAGGAGGGTCTTGGCCTTGATGAAATCCCCGTCGATCACGGCGGGGCAGTAGCCGACCCGGTAGTAGCACTTTCCCCCGTCCGGCCTCACATTCTCTTCCCCCAGTACTTCCCGCACGTACTGGTGGTGCCAGAAGAGGGGGTCGTCGCAGAGGTCGTAGAAGGTGAATCCGAGTTGACCACCGTGCAGCTCGCACTTCTCGAAATAGACGCACCGCCCGAAGAAAGCATAGGTGTCGCCCAAGGCGGCATACGTCTTCCACCGGGGGTTGATCCGCTCGCAGATCCTCTCGATCGCATGCTTGGAGAAGGCGACGATCTTGGGTACGCCATCGACCTGGAGGGCTGGCCTGTACTTCGAATAGTAGGCCGTGCCCGCAGGCCCCTTCGCCTGGAGGAGGGAGTCGAAGATGGCCACGATCATGTTGCCCCGGAACAGGAAGCGCACATCGTTTTGGGGGATGTGTTGCAACAGGTCGGCCTCGGGGATGTGATCGAAGACGACCTGACCCAGGTTCGTCGCCAGGTGGACCTCCATGAACTGCGCCATCGAACGCCCCCGCTCTACGAGCGATTCCCGACATTCGGCGATGGTGTCAAGTGCCACACGAATCCCATGACTCTTCAGGAGCCTGTAGAACATCCTTTCCCACCGTGGAAAGATCTTCGGATCGTCCAGGCGAACACTGTGGACTGCCTTCTCGACAAGCCTCACGAAATCCGGGTCCGCCTGGTTCGGCTCGAACACGATCCTCGGGTAGTTGCGTCGCAGGCATTTTTCCTGTCGCCCCTTGTGCAACTGATCCTTGACCCGGCGCTCCCGTGCCTTCCGCTTCTTATTGCAGATGGCCATCTTCCAACTCCGTTAATCTCGTCAGCGTTCATCGGGGGCCATCCCTGCTGGCCACGCCCGGTTTTCCGCAGCCTTGCCTCGTGTGACTCGGGCGTCGTTGCCCGGACGAACGATAATGATTTTAGATATTTCCATGGAGGTTGCAATGGGCAAGTTCGTCGGGCAAGTCGTGCAATGTCTTCGAATTTCCGTCACAAAGACCCGGGGGCTCCATGGAGGCAGAAATAACTTTCGGGAGGAAATTGGAGCCCCGGCCCGCAGGACCAGGACCAGGTGTAGATCATCTCCACTACTGCGGTACATAGCGGAGAGACCAGGGGACAAACACAGCAGCTCGTTGCAATTTCGCTTATTAGCACTATCATATAGTAATGGCGAGAAAACCCAACCCCGACTCGGAACGCCTCAGCAAGCAGATCGTCTTCGTCTTGAAGCCCTCGCTCTTCGCCGCCTTCGAGCGGCGGTGCCAGGAGCAGTACAAGTCCGTCTCCGAGGTGCTGCGGGAGTTGATGGTGGCCTACGTGCAGCAGGAGAAGTAGGAAGGCCGAGGCGGTTGCCAGACCGCCCGGCCCGAAAGGAATCGGAATAATTCATGAGTATTAATGCAACTACTGACAAGAATCGGCGGAAGAAATACCGGAAAACCTGGCGGCCGAGGGACCAGAAGGCCCTTCGGCGCAAGAAGAGGCCGACGGCCTGGCTGCGGAGCCTGATCTCGCCCCTCGATTTCGGACTGAAAGTCAGGATGCCTGGCCCCGGGATGGAGGTGGCCAGCAAGCCCGTCCACTGCAACACGAACGCCGAGATCCTCGATGCATTCCGCAACGGCGCCTGGCACCGCATCGAGCGATTGTCCAATCGCATGCTGGACGACCACTGGAACGACCGAGAAACCTACTATTTCGTCGCCGACGGGTCCACGAAGACCCGGTTCATCCTCGTCAACATCGACATCGACTGCCACGCCCAGGGGACGCAGAGGGGTGCCGCTGAGGCGGCCGAGTACCTGAAGGCGAACTTCTTTCCCGACCTCTACCACGAGCCCAGCACCAATGGGCGAGGTCGCCACGGCTACTTCATCCTCGACAAGTGGGAACTCGGGGCCGAGTACGTCAAGACGATCCTGAAGCACCTGGAACGCCACCTGAACAACCACCTGCTCGCTCAGGGCTTCGACATCGAACTGTGCGAGATCAAGGGCCTGCCTCCGGTCGTCTCGTGGGGCGACGACGACACGATCTCGAACTACCGGGCGGGCATCCTGGCGAAGATCCCCCGCCAGGTCGAGCGTTTCGAGGAGTGGAAGAGGACTACCACACTGACCCACTGGGACGTCCAAAAACTGGTCTCGAAAATCCGTGCCATGAACCCCGTTGAGGTCTCCACCACACCGAAGCCGACCATGGCGAACGGTATCGTCGAGACCCCTGCCGGCGTTTCCAGGGCGGGTAAGGCCATCGCCAAGGCACGGGTCACGGGCTCGATGCCGGGGAAGGTCATCGGCGAGGGAGAGCTGGCGCAACTCGACGAGGGCGGACATTACCGCAAGGTCGCCTCGACCCTGCTGGGGACTCACACGCTCAGGTCCACGGGCCGCACGGTCGTCACGGCCGAGGATGTGGCCGTCTTCCTGCTCTGCCTGAAGTTCTTCACCGGGCGGATGAACGCCGACGGTACCCTGCCGGTCAAGAGGTTCAAGGGGCTGTGGTCGGCCCTCTACGAGGGCGGGGATGTGGGTAGGGCGTTCGACTGCCACCGGTTCAAGGCGATCCGGGACTACCTGTCCGGCCTGGGCCTGCTGGACTGGGAGGACAACACGTTCGTGGCCCCCAGGGAGGCACGCAATGGCGGGAGCCTCAAGGGGCGGGCGTGCAAGTGGAAGGCGGGCGAGGTACTGATGGACATGCTGGACTGGGAGGAAGTCGAGGTCGGGGCCGATGAGGCCCAGGGCGGGGTTGTTCAAGGGGGGAGGGGAGGAGAGGCACCCTTGGTAGGAACGGGATCATCGTCCTCTCCTTCTCCGGCCTGCGACACGCTCGCCGAGACCATCCGATCGCTCTCCAGACTCCCGGATGGCGAAGAGATCAGGCCCATGGAGGCCGTGTCAGCCAGACAGGCTCATCCTCGACTCTATACACCCGAGGAGATTACCCGTCTGGTCCTGAGCTTCGAGGAGTCGATCGAACAGCTCGCCGCATGATCCTCCTTCGATGACTGTCAGGGTGGGCGAGACGCACCCATCGGGGACTCCACCTCGGGACGAGGAAGTGGCGTACAGCCCACCTTGATCCCTCGTGAGCCGCTCAGTGCTCCACCCCAGGGGTCGAACCCCTGCCACGGGCATTTTCTCGGCGGCGGCGTATTCCGGGACTCCGACTTTCCGAGAAAGTTCTTGAGCGTGCAGGCAGGACAATCAAGTTGACAAATACAAAAAATGCCACCGGCGGAGTGCTCCACCGGGCCGGGGGGTGGGGCCAGGTTTTACACTTTCTTCCTGGAATTTCTCATTTTGCAACTTTGCGACGAGTCGCCTTCATTCCCCACAACCACTCCGTTGGTGTCGCTGGGGGCGGCGATCTCCACCGCCGCCCCCATCCGCCGCTCAGGCGGCGAGATAATCCTCCAGCGTCACCCCAGCCGCTTCGAGAGCGGCGGCAAGTTCGCCCGGGTCGTCCGTCCGTGCTACTCCAGTCCAGTCGAGGAAGCCGTTGCTCCGGTCCGCCCGATCGTGCGGCTTGAGGCGGCCCCGCCCGTCCATCAGATGTTGGGTCATCCCGGCCCGGTAGTCCTGAATGTCGATGTTGCGGGGGCGGCCCGACAGGCGCCGGTCCTGATAGATCCACTGCTTGGCCCAGTGGATCAGCGGCCAGAGCAGCGGCTCGGGATCACGTCCTCGCTCCAACAGCCGCTTCCACTGGTCCCAGAGTTTCGCCATGAATTCAGCCTGAGCGTCAGCCCGTTTGCGCTCCGGCCACCGCCGGACTGCCCGCTTCGCCGCCCGCAGGGCGAAGGGGTAGGCCACCCGCTCGAACCGCTCCTTCTCCGCCGTCCAGTCGATCGTGCTCATCGTCTGCATCTCCTGTCGTAACCGTTGGAGTTGTTTGATCCGACGGCACGACAGGAGGTGTCAGTGGAATGAGATGACTCGGATGTAATCGGAGAGGGGTCGGGGACGGCGATCCCTCATGCCGTCCCCTGAGCATCGATCAAGCCGCCACGTAGAACCGGTCCAACAGGACCTTGAACCGAGTGCGGAACTGGCTCACCGCCGGGGCCGAGACGCCGTGCGTCCGGGCGACCTCGGCCGTCGTCATGCCGGAGGCCAGGTCCATGGCCATCGCACGCTGCCGCTCGTTGAGCGTGCCGAGGAAGGCGGGGAAGTCGAACCGAAAAGCGGCGGCGTCGGGGACGGGAGTCGAATCGCCGATGTAGAAGTTGAAGTCGAGATGCTGAACCGGTGCGGATGGCCGATCGTAGGCGTCCTGCCGCCCCTCGCCTCGCCGCCCGTCACCCCGGGTGATCGTGCGCCCGACCGCCGTCTGCTTCATCGCATACCACCAGACCGACTTGAGCAGCCCGTCGTCCACGGCCCCGCCCCTCTCGACCAATCGGAGCCAGTACTTCCAGGCCAACGCCGTCGTGTTCTGGACCGCTTCCTGTCTGGCTTCGGGGTCAAGGCTACGGAATCGGCCCAGGGCCGCCACCTCAAGGTCGGGCAACTGGCGGACGAAGGTCTCGTGCAGGCTCTCGCTCGTGGTCATCGCTCGCATCTCCTTCCAGGTCACCGGGTGGGTTACTTCCGACGACCCTTCCGCCGGTGTCGTGAGATGCGAGTGGCAGTCAGGGTAGTGAGTCGATCGACTCACCTACACCTGGCCCCTGGACCGAGACGAGGCGCATGCCGTACCTCCCGGCCTCGGCGAGCTGGACCACCAGCTCGCCGGGCTCATCGAAGATCGGGACCTCTCGGCCCATGTACGGGACGTAGAGCGAGGTCATGGCGGTCAGCCTGGACCGGTGGACTCTGGTCCCCTCGGGGACCTCGACCACGTACACTCGCCCCTCGTGATGATGCTTGACCAGTATGAGTAACCCTACAGGTACGTTGGGGATGGTCCCGATTCAGTCTTGCAACAGACCCGAGCCTATCGCTCTCACACCTCTTCCATCGATGTCATTCAAGCGGCTGATCTCACCGATTCCTCCAGAGGCGGTGGAATCAGCCACCGCCCCGTCAACCTCCGGCATCGACCGGTCAGCATCCTCCGACGAGCCAGTCGCAGCATTCGACAGGGCGAACGTGACGCATGAGAATTGGACGACGGAATCGAACCGGCAGATCCGGCGTCAGTCCCTTTGTGGGTCGAACGTATCGAGAGGGTTGGGAAGCCTGGCGCTGAGCTTGATTCGAAGCAACGAGCGAGGCGGCAGGCGAACCAGGGCGAATCCTGATCATCTTTGGGCTCCGGGGGTAAAGGTGTTGTTCCTCACACCCCTGTCGCCGGTGTCACATCACGACTGAGCATTGCTTCGATGCCGTCAGACGATGCTCCAACAAAACTGGTTCAGCGTCTCTGCGAGGTCGGGAGCGAAGCATGGCCAACGTTTGCACTTCGTCAGAGATCGACCTGCTACATGGTCATCTACCCTCGTCCGAAATCGAGCGGGCGTCCTTGCCCGCCCTCGTCCCAGGAGTCACGATCGGTGCGGCTCAAACGAGTGGGCAGGCACTCAAACCCGTAGAATCTACGGGTCTGTCCCACGTTGCTGACGAGCCGTCCGGCTCCAACGTGGAGGGGCCGAGGCCCGGCCCGAGAGGTGGGCCTCGGCGGGGACGTTCAGCTTCCGTGCGGCTGAAAGCCGAAGTAGAACCGAGGGTTGGCCTGGAACATCAGGCTCCCCTTCATTCGGTCGGCCTTGCGGCAAACGGCGATCAGCGGGGCCATGAAGCCGAGGACCTCGAAGTCCTCTTGGAGCTGCTCGGTGTCCCAGACCTGGCCGTGCTTGGCCTCCAGGTACTCCCGGCTTCCCGGGGCGGCGTTGATCTCGCCGAGCATCTGGCGTCGGATCGATTCGGTGGGGTCGGTCATGGGTGTTCCTCGATTAAGGATGGGCTTGATCTCACGCCGGACCCGCCGGTGTCAGCGGGTCCGGTGCGGTCCGAGCCAGGCAGGGGAGCGATCGCATGCGAGGAACGACCGGATACGGCCGGGTCAAGAGATTGACGGTCCATGTGGGCGGAGGCGAGGATCAGGGCGTCAGCGCTGGTGATCGAGGAAGGACGGAGCGTTCTGGCGTTCGGCCAGGTCCACGGTCCAGCAGGGAGGTGCCCCCATGACCATGACCGTCTTCCAGAGGAAGAAGAACCAGAGCGTCGTCATCAACGACGATATCGTCCTCACCGTCATCGAGGTGTGTGGCGACAAGGTGCGGCTGGAGATCGAGCATCTCAAGGACGTGAGCGTCCATCGCCGGGAGGTCTACGAGGCGCTCCGGCGCAGGCTGCCGAATAGCACGGCTATCCTTTATCGTGGAAGGTCCCGCAGGCTCGGCACTGATTTCCGAACCGGCGCCCGACCGGGAACCCGTCGTGTGGGCAGAAATCAAAATCGGGCGGGGCCGAGATTGCCATGCGAACTTTGTTGGAATCCGTGTTGATGGGCCACGGGAGGATGTCCCAGAAGGGATCGCCGCCGGCCTGGCGCCACAGGTAATACTCCCGCCGAGTCTGGTAAAGCATGTCGGAGACAAAACGCATCATCGCTCCGCCGATGACAACGGCTGTGAGGAATCCCCCCAGGTTCATCATTGCCCACCAGTAGAATAAGTACCACACCCGGGCCAGGAAGCTGTAAGGTCCGAGGACCCCGTAGCAGATCCACACGAAGAACAGGTAGGGCGGCGTGATGACGAACATCGAGAACCGCCACGCCAGCCTACTGATCGGGCTCTTGCCACTCTGTGCTCGACTCAACTTTCCTTCCTTTCTGTAGTCTGTGAAGCCATTTCTTCAGGATTGGCATCGCACCGGACCCGCCGGTGTCAGCGGGTCCGGTCGAGGTGGTCTGAGTCAGTACTCGGAGGCGAGAAGCAAAGAGCTCGATGCCCGGCGCCCGCTGTCATCGGCTGCCTCCGTGATGATCCAGATCCTCTCCCCCTTGCTCGTCACGTAGGCCGAGAGGAGTCGGCTGCCGTCGATCAGGGCCAGGTTGTTGAGGCGGCGATCGTCGTCGCATAGGTCGCCCCAGTCGCCTCTGACGTGGCGGTCCAGGAAGTCCGCAGGGCTCTGCCCGGCATCCCGGATCGCCTCCAGGGCGCCGGGGGTGGCGACGATCTGGCCGAGGCTGAACTTGGGTCGTCTGGTCTCGTTCATCGAGTTGCTCCTGATGGAGGGTGGTGGTTGACGCCATTCCCGGTGGTGTCGCTCCGGGCCGGATTCGTGGCTGGCCCGGAGCGGATGCGAGCGGGACGAACTCACCATCCCCCGCACGTCAGGCAGAGCCAGATCTGCTCGCCGGTCTCCGAGTTTTCGGCCCAGAGGTCCACATCGGGGGCAATCACCCCGCAGCCGTCGCACTCTTGGAGCTGCTCGGCGACAAGTCTCTCGGCTCGTTGCGAACCCTGGTTCGCCTGTGGCCGGATGTCGCAGAAGTACACGAAGTCATTGCCCCTGGCCTCCAATTGGCCCCGCCGCTCGCATCGCATGAGCATGGTGACGCTCTCTCACCGGATAGTTCGGGAGGCGGGGGCCGCCCATTGCGGCCCCCGACGACCCGATTCCCCAGTGTCAGCCGGTCATCCGTGATGCACTGGGCTCGGAGAACATCCGGTCCCAGTACTTGGTCATGGCCTCGTCCGACCGCTTGCCCGCCAGGTAGTCGAGCAGGTACGAGGCAAGCCGATGGCCGGGATCGGCGGGACCGGTCTTCCTCTCTAGGAACGTCTTCAACTGCTTCAACGTCCTGGGGACGGGGCCACCTTCACCGGTCGCCTCGTGGACCTCCTGCCGCTTCGCCTTCACCCTGTTGGCGGTGATCTTCTCGCCGCTGTCGGCCAGGGCATCGAAGACGGCGACCTGCTGGTCGGTCGGCATCTTGACCAGTTCCAGGGCGGCCGAGACTGGCGTCTCGCCGGTGGCCACGCTCTCCTGGATGGCCGTGGGGAGCATCAGAGCGCCTAAAACAACCCGGTGGTTGGCCGCCGATTTGCAGCCATGTCCCAAGGAGTCACCGAGCCCCGTTGTTTCCGCTTCAGAAGGATGCATCATGGCCAAGCCCCTCCTCCCGGACGAACTTTGGGAACTGATCCGGCCCCTGATCCCACCGCATCCGCCTCAGCCCAAGGGCGGGCGCCCCTTCCTCGAGGATCGCAAGGTCCTCACCGGGATCATCTTCCTCCTCAAGACCGGCCTCCCCTGGGAAGAGCTGCCGCCGGAGATGGGCTGCGGCTGCGGCATGACCTGCTGGAACCGACTGCGCGACTGGCAGGCCGCCGGCGTCTGGGGCCGGATCCAGGAGATCCTCTTGGCCAGGCTCCGGGGCGCCGACAAGATCGACTTCCGTCGGTTCATCGTGGACACCGGTCACGTCCGCGCCGTCGGCGGGGGCGAACAGACCGGCCCCAGCCCCGTGGATCGCTCGCGGCCGGGGAGCAAGCACGCGATCGTCACCGACGGTCAGGGCGTCCCCCTGGTCATCGAGACGATCCCGGCGAACACGCCCGACGCCAACTTGACCGTGCCGTTGATCGATGCCGTCCCTCCCATCGCCGGCAAGCCGGGCCGCCCCCGCAACCGCCCGGATCGCGCCATGGGCGACCGGGGCTTCGATGATGAAGGCCAACGGCAGGAGTTGCGCGACCGGGGGATCGATCCGGAGCTGGCCAAGCGACGGACGCCCCACGGCAGTGGCCTGGGCGTGTATCGCTGGGTGGTCGAGCGAACGATGAGCTGGTTCCATCAGTTCCGCCGATTGCGCGTGCGGTTCGATCCGCGCCACGACATCCATCAAGGCCTATGTAACCTCGCCGAAGTCCTCATCACCTATCGATTCCTCGTCCTGTTCGGTCTCTCGTAGAGACCCCCGATTGGTAGGGTTGTTTTAGGCGCTCTAAGGGCAATACCGTTTAACGGAGCATAACCACCGTCTCTGCAAAGGTTTTCTCCAAGGGCGGGAGGTGTCGATGCTCAGGTCGTTTCTTCTTGAATTTGGACATCTTTCGCTTGACCACCCGGGGATTGATCCGGTTACGGCGCACCTCGTCGTCGGTCCGCTCCCGCTGCATCTCCCACAGCAGCCCCCGGTACCACCGCTCGAATCGCCCGGGCGTCGAGCTGTCGCATTCCGGCAGCCGGCACTTGAGGATCTGGAAACAGCCGGTGAACGACAACCGATCGGTGTCCAGCCCGGCCTCCGATGCCGCCTCGTACATCAGCGCCCGGACCACGAAGTGGCCCAGCGACAACGCGTAAATCTCCTGCATCACCCCCGCCGGCGTCCCGCTCCGCAGGTGCGCCGGCTTGGTCGCCCGCCGCGGGTCCTGGTGGGTCTTCTGCTCATCGTAGACCAGTTCCTGTTCCCATCGCTCATGATACAAGATGATCAATTCCTCGGCGGGGTACAGATCCTCATCGAACAGGTTCGTGATCAGGATATGGACCTCGCCGTGGCCGACCCGTCGCGGGTCGTCGAGCGTGTAGCGGATCACTCGCACGATGATCCCATCACGATCCTTGCGGCGATCCTCGGGCGTCGGATAGATCCGGGCCAGGTAGGAACCGTCGGCCAGATCACGGATCGGCTCGAGGATCAACCGGCTGGTCACCCGCGCCAGGATCTTCACTCGCCGCGCCGTCACCTCCTTCCAGAGGGCATAGCTGAAGAAGCCGCGATCCCACAGCAGGAGCATGTCGGGGCCGAGATGGCGGAGCAAGGCCCCGACCATCGACTGTTCGCCATGGGCGATCGATCGGGCCACGAAGGCGACCTCGACATGAGTCCCCAACTCGACCAGGCTGAGCTTGCGGACCTGGGGGAAGGCCCCATCGCCGCGCGGCCCGGCGGAGGGCCGGCCGAAGGCGGCGGCGTTGGCGTCCGAGTCGGGGACGTCGAGGACCGTGCCGTCGATCCCCATCAGGCGGAGGCCACGATAGAAGGCGCCGGGCGTCTCGGGCCGGGCCAGCGGGCGGACGACGTGCTCGAAGAGGTGCCGCATCGGGGCGATGCCCAGGCGGCGCCGGGCTACGCAGAGGCTGGAGCGATCCGGGGTCTCCTCGCCGACGCGGAGGCGGCGGGCATGCTTGAAGACCTGGCGGATCGGCAAGTCGGTCAACAGCCCCATGGCCAGGACGACCCAGCAGACGACCTGGTGGGTCAGCTTGCAGCTCCGGGGATTGATACGTCCGGTGTCCTGGAGGGCTTGGCGGACCGCCTCGGGCGGGATAACCTGTTCGAGTCCCGCCAGGCGATCCAGGATCCGGCCCGTGTCATCGGGCAACAGGGTGCAATGTCCTCGTGGCATGCGAGTCGCGGCCTCCTTGTGGCTTGGGTCCTGAGCAACCCCAAGTTAACAGGAGGCTGTGACTTGCGCCCATTTCAACGGTATTGGCTCTAAGGGGGGAGAAGAAGAGGGTTGAGCCTCCCTTAGAATCCCCCCCTTACGAAGGGGGGGTCAGGGGGGGTCGAGGCCCCGGCTGGCTCTCGAGGCCGAAATCACGTAGGCCAACCAACCGTTCGGCGCTCTAACCTCGCCCGTCCCGCTGTCTCGACATCCGGGGCGAAAACCGGTGTCAATTCGGCGAAAACCGGTGTCAATTCGGCGATCCGGTGTGAGGCGGGCTGACGGGACCTGTGTCTGGCGGGGCCGGGACAACCGGGCGGCCCGGTGCTTCGGCGGCCCGGCCGACCGTCGGGCCGGCGAGAGCCGGCCGCGAGGCGAGGCCCCTGTCCGGATCGGCCGGACCGCCGACCCGCCGACCGCGGGCGATCCGCCGGCCCGATCCGACCGGCCGCGGCGAGTGGGAAGGGTCGTAGGCGAAACGAGAATCGGTTCCCGACCCATTCGTCCGCCCCCGGCGGTCCCAAAGTCCGCCGCCGATGGTCCCGGGTCCGGCCCCGACCGATCCTTGCCCCCGAAGGATTGGCTGAGGCGCGATGCGAGGCTAGAATGAAGTCAGGATCGGAGGCGCGGACGCTCAGGTGGTGGGGATTTTCATATGCCATTACTATCAACCGTTGAAGCAGCAGAGAAGCTCGCCAAGGGCGTGGAGAAGGCCAAGCCATCCGACCTCCCGGAGATCTATTCCGAACTCTTCCCCGAGAGTCCGATGACCGCTCCGCCGGTCGCGAGCGACATCGTTCGGCACATCCGGAGCGGACTCGAGGCCGAAGAGATCGTGGACCTCTGGAACGTCTTATTCCCTGAGGACCGAAACGTCTGGTACGACGAGCAGGAGAAGGCGATCCACTACAACGAGGAAATGGTCGGATACCCGGACTGACAGGGGGACTTGCTCGACCCGGCCGTCTGGAGTTCACCGTGCCGACAACCGCTCTCCAGCACTTCAAGGAGGATATTGCCCGAGCCAGGGCGATCGTCGCTCATGCCGACCCGCTTCCGCGTACGAATGACGCAGAACGGCTGCTTCGGTCCGATCTGTTGCGAAGTGCCTGGATGTTCGCCGTCGGCGCGCTGGACGCCTACTACTGCGACGCTTACACGGACATCGTCGCGGTCACGGCCAGCTCGAAGAGTCGGCAGCCCGCGATCGTGCTCCCGGAGTGGGTCTACGACATCAAATTCCCGATCAGGGCTATTCTTGAGGAATATGATAATGCAAACGGGCGATGGAGAGGTCCGCCCCTCTTGATCCCCCCCTTACGAAGGGGGGGATAGGGGGGGTTTCCTCGTGTCGCTGCAATGCCAGCGTTAAGCGCTCTAAAGAGCAGGCCGCCGCTGCAGCCGGTACGAACGGAGGGGCTGACCCTCCGAGCCCTGCGAACAAAAGGGTCTGATGCTCCGGGTCTCGCCGTTTCCGCCCCGCGCCCGCCCGCCTCCCGCCTCCCGCCGCTCCGGCTTTTCCATTTGACCCGCGGCCACGCGCGAGCCTACCCTGAGGAGGCTTCGCGATCCCGCGGCCCCATCGAGAGGGCGGAGCCGACCGCCGCGGACGGTCCCCGGCCGGTCGGCGGACGCCCTGGCCGCGTCGAAGCCGGGAGATCCAGCGATGAGACTTGCCCCGGGACTGCTGGCGATGGCCGGCCTGGCGACCCTGGCGTTGGCGTCGGCCGCGCGGGCCGCCGACGGCGACGAACCCCGCGCGCGTAAACTGATGGAGGACGCGTTCAACCGCCGCTACCGCTGGGCCGAGACCTTCAAGGGCTTCTCGGCCGACTTCTCGTGTCGGCGCGAGGACCGGACCGTGCGGGGCACCGTCCGCGCCGACGTGACCAAGCCCCACGGCGGCGTCGAGGTGACGTGCGACGACGAGGGCGTGAAGAAGCTGGTGCAGTCGACGATCGCCAGCACGGTGACGCACAGCCGCGCCTCCCGCTTCGACACGACCTTCGACGGCTGCACGTTCGCGATCGAGGGCGAGGGCGAGGGATCGCGCGGCGGCATGAAGATCAAGGTCTCGGGCCACGGCTTCTTCAAGGACTTCACCGTCAAGGACGGCCACATCATCGAGAACCACGGCGGCCACGGCGAGATGTCCAGCGAGGTGAGCGTCCGCCAGGTCGTCTGGATGGCCGAGAGCGGCAAGACGCTGCCCCGCGAATACGCCTTCCGGATCAAGACCGGCGAGCACGAGCAGACCGGCACGACCGTCGAGACCTGGCGCGAGGTCGACGGCGTCTGGCTCCCGAGCGGGTACCGCATGACCCGCACCGAGGGCAGCACCCCGGTCGAGAGCATGCTGCGACTGGAAAACATCAAGGTCGAGCGCGGCCAGTGAAGCCGCACATCGGCGTTACCATCTGCGCCCCCGTTCCGGTCCCACCGGCGGTCCGACGGGTCCGACCCGGGCGGTCCGACGGGAAAGACCAGAGACCCGTTCCGACCCCGACGGTCCGCACTCCGCACCGACGGTCCGCAGAAGATCGTGTCCGGTCGCATCGGCTTGCCCGCCGCGATATCGGGGTTGCTGATCGCGTCCAGTTGCACGATCCGCTCCGGCGTCGCGACGTCGGATCTTCTCCCATCCGATCGGGGCGTGCAACCGCTCAGGAGGGCGATCCCGCCGCACCGTCGGCCCCTCGACGAGCTCGCTGGGGCCTCGTCTGCTCGGATGCCGCCGTCGTCGCGGCCAGCGGCGGGCCCTCGATGGGGCGAGCCGAGGCCGAGTATAATCGGCAGGGTGACTTCCTCTTGCGAGCGGGAGCGAACCGCCATGCCGATCCACGATTGGACCCGCGTCGATGCGGGGCTGTTCCATGCGTTCCATCAGAGATGGATCAGCGCCCTCTCCGACGCGTTGAATACCGGCGTCCTGCCGCCGGACTATTACGCCCTCGTCGAGCAATCCGTGGGTGGTCCGGTGCCGGACGTTCTCAGCTTGAGGCCGGCATCAACGGGCCCGGAGGCAGACGAGGACTCCTCCGGATTGGCGGTGGCGACCGCTCCTCCCTCGACCCGAATCGTCCGACAGGCCGAGGAGCGGATCTACGTCCGCAAGGCCGATCGGATCGCGGTCCGGCGCCGGCACGGCAAGGTGGTCGCCGTGATCGAGATCATCTCACCCGGAAACAAGGCGAGCGCCCATGCCCTCCGCGCCTTCGTCGAGAAGTCGGCGGAGCGGATCGACCAGCGGATTCATCTGCTTGTGATCGACTTGTTCCCGCCGAGTCGGCGCGATCCGCAGGGCATCCACAAGGCCATCTGGGACGAGTTCATCGAGGAGGACTGCGAGCGGCCGGAAGGCAAGCCGTTGACCCTGGCCGCCTATGACGCGCAGCCGCTGCCGATCGCATACGTCGAGCCGCTCGCGGTCGGCGACTCGCTGCCCGACATGCCGATCTTCCTCAGGCCGGGGAAGTATGTCCCCGCGCCGCTGGAGGCCACCGATCAGACGGCCTGGACCTTCTTCCCCGCCCCGCTCAAGCGGTTGCTGGAGACGCCGCAAGGGGAAGGAAGCGGTCGATGAGACACCGGTCCTCGCCCGTTCGGCCGCGCGCCGGGTCCGACCCCGACCATCCCCGAGGCCCTTGAGTGCGGCCGACCATGGGACGTGCATGCCCGACGGAGCCGGCTCCGTCACGGGTACGACGGGCCGAGCCCAGACCCCGACGGTCCAGGTCCGACCCCGGCGGTCCCCGGTCCGACCCCGACGGTCGCGTTAGAGCTCGACGTCCTTGGGCTTCACGGGTTTCTCGCCCGGTGCCCGGATGCAGAGGATTTTCACGACGTCGTCTTGCACGATGAACAGAGCCCGGTAGGGTTTGCCCTTCCAGACCTCGAATAAGAGATGCCGCACTTCCTGGTGGAAGTAGCGATTTTCGTAGGCAAGGCCGCAGGAAAAAGGCCGGGACTCGAGGCGGTCGAGGGCCTCGTAAAATCGGGCGGATAATCGGTCGGCTCCCGCGGCCGACGACCGTTCCTCGAGCCACGCCATGAGCCTGTCGAGGTCGGCGTAAGCCCCTGCAGTCATCTCGACGCGAAAGCTCATGAGAGGTTGGGCAGATTTTGATTCCGGCGAAGTTGAGTCACGGCTTCGCGAGCCGGCATGACACGTCCCGCCTCGACGTCGGCAAGCCCTCGGCGAATCGCTTCGAGGGTCTGTTCTCGCTCCTCGTCGCTCTCGTTCTCGTATTCCCAGCGGGCGAGGACCTCATCGACCGTGGGAACGGTCTCGCCTGCGAGCTGCTCGTCGATGAAGCTCTTGAAAGCCAGAAGGTCGTTTGCTCGTTCGATAGCCATGGTTATTCTCCCTTGGTTCGTCTCAGAATAACATCGGCAAGGGCGGGGGGTCAAAGGAAGAAGAGGCCGGGCCGGGTTCGTTGAACGCGGCCGAGGACAGAACGAGGATCGCCGGACGGAGTCGGCCCCGATACGGGGACGACGGGCCGAGCTCCGCCACCGACGGTCCACCGGACGGGCGGACCCCCCGGAAGAAACCAAGAACCGGGTCCGGCCCCGACGGTCCGATTGAGACTTGAGCTCTCAGCAATTGCGTCCCCGTTCGCCCCCCCCTAGCTGCGTCCCCGTTCGCCCCCCGCACCGCCGGGGGCCGCGGTCCATCGCGGCGGACCGGTCCGCTCGGGGGCGAACCGCGTCACGGATCGGGCCCGCCGGACGGAAGGCCTTTGTGGTACAATCCGGGGCATGGGTCGGCGTCGGGGCGTCGAACCGGGTCCGTCGTTCGAGTGGCGGGAAGGAGCAAGTCAATGTCCCTCCTGGAATTACTGCCGGAAGTCCGGGCCCTCTCGCGGATCGAGAAACTTCAGTTGATCCGGGTGCTCGCCGAGGACCTGGCCCGATCGGAGGAAATCGCTCCGTTCGAACCGGGGCGGGAGTATCCCCTCTGGTCGCCGGATCGGGCTTACGGGGCGGCGGCTGTCCTCCTTCAAGAACTGGAGGCGGAGAGGACGGCACCGTGAACGACGCCTGCGAGCGGTACGCCTTCGTCGAAGGCGATTCCAGCCTGGGGCCGGCCAGCCTGGCCCCGCTGCTCCCGATCGTGCTGACCGCCGCGCGCTCGATCTCCGTATCGGGCCTGCTGGACACCGGCGCCACGGTCAATGTCCTGCCTTATGCCGCGGGCGAGCGATTGGGAGCGGTCTGGGAGAAGCAGACCACGCCGGTGATCCTCAGCGGCAACCTGGCGACCTGCGAGGCTCGGGCGCTCATCGTCTCGGCGGTTGTCGGCAACCTGCCGGCCGTTCGACTCGCGTTCGCCCGGGCCCGGACCGATGACGTGCCGATCTTGCTGGGGCAGGTCAACTTCTTCATGGAATTCGATGTCTGCTTCTACCGGTCGCGTTCGATGTTTGAAGTACGACCGAAGCATTCCCCTCACGGATCGGGCTGACCGTACGTCCGCGGCGAGGTCACACCCCAGGCTCGCCTTCCGGGCGACCCCTGAGATTGTCCCGCCGCCTCGCCGAATCTCAGGGAATCATCCGCAGGCCGAGGACCGAAGGGGGGAAACGGGTCAAGAGGGTAAACGGGTCAGGACGATTCCTCGACCCCGTCGGGCACGGGTCCCGGAATGGGGGGGTGCAACGGGGGCATCCCGAATGCCATGAAGAATAGTGCAAATTCGCTCCAGTGAACGAGTTGTAGCATCTTGAGCATGGAGGGGCCTCCCGGCACCCTGGCGGGTGGAAACGCCCCCGAGAGCCACCGGAAGGAGCCCCCCATGCCACCGCGCATCTTGCCCGTCCTCGACCGCCTCCGACAAGACCAGTCCGACCTCCTGACCCCCCAGGCCATCGAAGGCGCGTGTCGCCAGGAGGGCTACACCTGGCGCCGGCGCCTCCTCGACCCGGTCGTCACCATCTCCCTGTTCCTCCTCCAGATCCTCCACGGCAACACCGCCTGGACTCACGTCGTCCCGTTCGGATGCTGGACCTTCAGCGACAGCGCCTACTGCCAGGCCCGCAAGCGGCTGCCGCTCCGCGTCTTCCACCGGCTGCTCGAGTGGATCGCCCAGGCGGGGCGCCGGGCCACCGCCTCGGGCCACCGCTGGTTCGGCCACCGCGTCTGGGTCATGGATGGCTCGAGCTGCTCGATGCCCGACACCCCCGAGCTGCAGGCGGCCTTCGGCCAGCCGACCGGCCAGAAGGCCGGCTGCGGCTTCCCGGTGGCCAAGTGGCTGGCGCTGTTCGACGTCGCCACCGGGATGCTGCTCCGCTGTGCGACGGCCCCGCTCCGCTCGCATGAGATGGCGCGCTGCGCCGCGCTGTCCGACGACCTGGAGCCCGGCGACATCGTGATGGGGGACCGCGGCCTCAGCTCGTACGCGCACCTGGCGATCCTCGTGCTCCGCGGCCTGCACGGGCTCTTCCGCCTGCATCAGAAGCAGATCGTTGACTTCACGCCGGGGCGGCCCCGGGCGAAGGGGCGGGCGTTCGACAACCCGGCGGGCCTGCCGCATTCGCGGTGGGTCCAGGCGCAGGGCGACGCCGATCAGATCGTCGTATGGTACAAGCCCAGGAGTAAGCCGACGTGGATGACCAAGGGGGAGTACGCGGCGCTGCCGGCGGAGCTCGTCGTGCGGGAGCTGCGCTACCGGGTCGAGTCGCCGGGGTTCCGCGCCGGTTCCGTGACGGTGGTGACGACGCTGCTCGACGCGGCGATCTACCCGGCCGAGGAGGTGGCGGGGCTCTCCTTCCGGCGGTGGCTGGTGGAGGTGAATTTCAAATATATCAAGATAACGATGAAAATGGATGTCTTGCGCTGCGAGACGGTCGAGGGGGTGCTGAAGGAGCTGGCGATGTTCGCGCTGGTGTACAACCTGGTCCGCTCGGTGACGACCGAGTCGGCGCGGGCCCAGGGGGTGGCCCCGGAGCGGATCAGTGTGATCGACACGATCCGGTGGCTGACCGGGGTGGAGGGCGACGGGGATGTCACGGTGTTGTTGGTCAATCCGGTCCGTCCCGGCCGGGTCGAGCCCCGGGTGGTGAAGCGACGGCCCAAGCAGTATCGTCGCCTGACCGAGCCGCGGGCCGAGCTCCGTAAGAAGTTGCCACTGGAGGGCTTCTGACTATCTTCGCGGCATTCCGAATGTCTCCGTTCTGGCCCGTGTCCCCGTTCCGGCCGGATCCCGTTCCGGACTCCCGGTCGGGGCGCCGGCGGTCGCCCGCCTCGGGCCGGCCTCAGGCCTCCTTGTGCGCTTGCGGGCCGGCCGGCCCGGTCCGCCCGGTCCGTGCCCGCTGATGGTCTCCGGGACGCGCACCGGCTTGCCGCGACCGGCGCGGGGCCGGGCCGTTGGGCGGGCGCTTTCGCCCATCGTCACCTCATGTCCCTGGCTGGCCGCCGGCCCGAGGAATCGCGCCGCCAGCGTCTCCTCGACCAGCGAGGTAAGGCTCTGGCCCTTCTCCTCCGCGGCGTGGGACAGCGCGCGGTGGAGCTCGGGGTCGATGCGGAGGACGAATTGCCCGGAATAGGGCCTTTCCGGGACCCTGCCCCGCTTGGCGCAGAACTCGAGGTAGTCGTTCGACGGAGTCGTGGAAGGCTTGTGTAACCTCCGCGACGGATTCCCCCTGGAAGGTGATCACGTCGCGGAGGCCGATCACGCGCCCGTAGAGTGAGCTCGACTCCTCATCGAACTCGACGACCCCGGTGTAACCCTTGTACTTCATGGCGACCTCAATCCGGCGGCCGGATCCCGGCGGCGATGAGGAGGGCCCGCACGTCCCGGACGGCCGGCTTGCCGGCTTCCTTCCGGGGATGGGGCCTGTGGAAGACGGCGACGACGTCATTCAACGCGACCCGCACCCGCGAGCCCCGGCCTTCCTCCAGCTCGGCCCCCAGCGCGACGAGCAGCGATTCGACGTCGTGCCAATTGAGGTTGGCGCGCACGGGGTCCGCGAAGATCCCCTCGAGGGTCCTCTTATGAGTTTTGTTCACTTCCCTACATGCCCACGCATCACTGATGTAATAGACGGATAGGATGGGGATTGTTGCCGTATCGGTCGCAGACCGGGGATACGGCCGTCGACACCGCCGGGAGCGGTCAAACACGCCCAAGGTATCACAGGCGGATACCAATGTCAATGCGGCCCGGTCAAGGGACCTCAACGGGGACATCCCTCGTTGGGGGACCTCAACGGGATCTCAACGGGGGGACCTCAACGGCGAGGGGACCTCAACGGCGTCACCCAAAAAAGGCCAAAAGGAGAGACTTTAGCACCATCGCCGGGGATTATCGCAGCCTGGCGCGGTGGAGTACCTTCATCGTTTCGGCGCGGGGCGGACCTTGGATCTCGCGGAACATGTCCAGGGCGATCCGGCCGCGGATCGTCGCTTGAGTTCGGACCCGGTAGACCGTCTTCTGCATCTTGCGATGCCGGCGGTTGCCCCGTTCCACCGCGTTGGAGGTCGAACCCAGCAGGCTGTCGTCGAGGAAGGTCAGGGCCTTCTCCAAGTCGGGGGACTCGAGCTTCTGGAAGATCGGTCTCATCCCTTTGAAGTGGTGGACCTGAGCCCGCAGCCGAGCCAGCTTCCTCAAGGCCGTCTCAGTGCGGCACCGGCGGTCGAACAACCGGTGGATCTCCTCCACCACTCGTCGGAGGGCCCCCAACTGAGGCAAACCCCGAGTGATGCGTCGGAGTATCTGGCGCTGACCCTCCGCGAGGTGCCGCTTCACGAACAGATGGCGATGCTCGAACAGGTCCCCGACCTTCCGTTGCAGATGCCGGCGTCGCCGGGCCTTCCGTCTCGCCTCCGGTGTGCCGGGGCGCCTGCGCGGCAGCTCCGGCTGCTGCGCGGCCAGGTGCTTGCGGACCCGAGCGATGGCGCGGAGGACGGCCTTGTTCAGCTCCGCCAGGATATGGAAGCGACAGACCTGATGCTCCACGGCTCCGAAGACCTCGGAGATCGGCCGTGGATACAGGTCCGAACCGTCGGTGGTGACTCCGCGGAGGGTCAACCCCCGGCCGGTCAGGGCCGCCCGGAAGCGGCGGAAGAACCTCCGGATATCCCGGTGAGTCGGGGCGTGGTCGAGGACCTCGTAACAGAGCCGCCTGAAGGCGCGGTTGTTGACGATCGACAGGACGCAGAAGGGGCCGTCATATAACTCATCAGCGGCGATGTATCCCGAGAAGCCGTCGAGGGCCCAATCGAGGTAGTCGGTCCCGATCCGGTCGGCCGCCTTTTTTCCCCCCGGCCTCGACCCAGTTCTGGATGGTGGCGAAGGGGACGAAGACGCGGTGGTCGCGCCAGAGGTGCCAACTGGCGGCCTGATAGGGTAAGCCGTCCTCGAAGACCAGCCGGACGGCCAGGGCCACGACCCGATGGGTGTAGCGGGCCTTGGGTGCGGCCAGGCCGGATATGTCGGCGGTGAAGTAGTGCTGGCACCGGACGCAGTAGTGTTGCGAATAGGTGAGGTGAATGTCACGGGGCCGCCCCCCCAACGGATCGCCGAGATCATGCAGGGTGCGGGTCCGGACCCGATCCCGAGGGCAAGACTTGCCGCACTTCGGACACGGCCGATGCGGGTAATTCCGACTGCGCGGGACGACCTTCGGGTCCGGGAGCATCTGGGGATCGGTGATGCCCAAGGTGGGGTCCGGCGGGTAGACTGCAGGGCAGAGCATGGCGTCGCCCTCCTGAGCAAGAGGCTCTTCCCCCTTAGTTTACGGCTCGGACCAAGCTCCGTCATCCTGAAATCCCCGGCGATGGTGCTAAAGTCTCAGTATGCGGCCTATAGCTTTCGAACGAAAGCACATGAGGAAGCCTTCCGGTCTACGGGAGTCGTGCCCAAGGGGACCACGAGCATTTACAACGATGATGCGGTGCGGTTCGTAGCCGAGAAGGCCGCCAGTTCGGCATGATGTGAATCGAGTTCATGGAAGTGATGACCGGTCTTTCAGAGGCAAGCGCCAGGTCGATCTCTTCATGGATCAGTCACCTCCGTCACCACCCAGGCTCGTGAGTAAGATGCTCGGCTCTAACCCGGCGATCGTCGTACAGGAGGGGCGGAAGGGCGGAGACGTGCTCACGGTTCACACCTCGATGGTCCCCCGCCGAATCATCGACCTCGGCGGCGGCATTGGCGGGGGAGGCTCGGTTGGTGTTTGTTGGAGTCCAGGGCAATGGACGAGCTATCATCCCGCTTCCTCGACGCCTTCACGGCCATCGAGAAGTATCTGCGGGCACTCCTCGACGCCGACAGGCACATGACCTTCAACGAGATTGTCGAGAAGGCGGCGAGGGCGGACAAGGGCGTCCGGCGGCTGCGAGGCCAGTTGAAGGACTTCGGCGAATTGCGGAACTTCGTCGTCCACGAATACCGGCGGGACCAGCCGACGGCCTCGCCCAGTGCCCATGCCGTCGAGCGGCTCCAGGCGATCCGTGACGAGCTGCTCTCGCCGCCCAGGCTGATCGACCTGTTCCGCCAGCAGGTCGAGACCTGCTCCCCGACCGATCCCGTCGGTGCCGCCGCCAGGAAGATGCACGACGGCTCCTTCTCGCAACTGCCCGTCTACGAGGGGGATCGCCTGATCGGCCTGCTGACCGCCGAGACAGTCGCCCGCTGGCTGGCCAGCCGCCTGGCCGGTGGCCTGGGAATGCTGGAGGAGGAGGCCGTCGAGATCGTGATGCGGCACGAGGAGGGGACGCACACCTATGTCGTGATGGACCGTGATGCTACGGTTGAGGACGCCCTTACCGCCTTCGATGACCACCTCCGATCGGGCAAGGCACTCGATGCGATCATCCTGACCCACAGCGGCGGGGAGACTGAACGGCCCCTCGGGATCGTCACCGTCTCGGACATGCCGAGGCTTTTGGGGGCGGTGCGGGCGTGAACTGTCGTTGCGGCCGAGGTTCGGCCCAGCAGACCGAGGTGCCGTGCCAACGACGTTCATCGTTATCGGGACCAAGGTCCTCATCAGTCCTTATTGCGAGTGACCGGTCGGGGGGCGGGATTGGCCGAAATGCAAAGACTTATCCCGGGCTACCGAGCGGGCTCGGCGCTCGCTGGATTGACCCTGGTTGAATGACGGGCAACCCACTGCTCGGGCACAACCTCATGGAGAAGCAGACAACTCGCTCGGAGGATTCGACCTGTCATCCCGGCCTTGGCCGTACAGGTGGCGAGACAGATGGCCCCCGACGAACGCCAGCAGCAGGGCCAGGATCGAGTGCCCGATGCTGACGAAGTTCTCGGTCGTGGCGAACGGCCCGGTCAGCAGCTTGCCCGTCTTAACGTCCCAGACCCGGATGACTCCCTGCGACGATGAGGCCAGGGTATCGCCTTGCGGCGAGAATGCGACGGAGTGGACGGGGTTCGTGCTGGCCGTGTTGGTGTATGGCAGGACCGCCGTCGCCCAGGCCCTGTGACGTCCCGGAATCTTCGAGTCGATGAAGGTGAGTCCCTTGGTCGTCGGGAGCCTCGAACCGACCGGTGGGATCAGGCTGGCGACGAGGTAGGCCCAGCCGAACAGGGCGAACCCCAGCCAGTAGGCCCGTCTGCGGTCGGTCCGATGGACGGCGAGCAGGACGGCCGTCAGAAGGATGAGAAGGTCCAGGCCGAGCGTTCCGGAGTCCCAGGCATCGGTCGAAGCCCGGAGGGCGGCGACGGCGATGGCGACGAACAGGACGACGCCCAGCAGGCTTCGGATCGTATAACTTGGGAGCCTCATGGCTGCCTCCTCTCGTCCGAAGGATGATCGTCCCCTCCCACCATACCGACGAGGTTCTTATCGTACAGCCTCCGGGACAGACGACCTCCGATGAGAGCCACGACCAAGGCCAACAACGAATGCCCGATGCGGACGAAGTTCTCGTGCGTGGCACCTGTTCCGAATGGGGCGGCTCCAGTGAACATCCAGGAATACCTCCAGTCCGCTGCCCCCGCTCCGCTCAGATCGGCAACCATTGGCTCCGGTGGGCTTGGGAGACCCGGATCTTCCGAGACGAGCAACCGATAGAGGAACGTCGAGGCTGACTCCTGGCCTGATAGCCTCGAAGCCAAGTAACCGAGCCCCTTGGTCGTCGGCAATCTCGACGCAACCGGGGGCACAGAGCTGGCGACCAGATACGTCCATCCGAACAGGGCGAACCCTAGCGAGTACGACCGCCTGGGATTGGTGCGGTGGACAGCCAGGAGGATGGCTGACAGCAAGGTCAGCACGGTCACGCCGAAGACGCCGGAGTCCCAGGCATCCGTCGGGGTCCGCAGGGCGGCGAGTGCCACGGAGACGAGCAGGACGACGCCGAGCAGGCTGCGGATCGTGAAACGTGGGAGCCTCATGGGCGCCTCCGACTTCAAGAGCGACTGTTCTCCTCCGGGCGAGGGACGTCCAGGCGGCAAAGCCGGCGGGACAGGGAAGCCCCGAAGGATGCGAATACCAGGGCACAGATCGAGTGACCGATCCGCACGAAGTTCTCGGGCGATCCGCCCGTGCCCATCAGTCTCCTCCAGAGGACGAAACTCGGGGCAGGATTCCCTCCTTGGGTGGCATTCGTCGAGGTCGGCTGCCGGAACTTGCCGTCCCCGTTGTTGAGGTAGACGACGCTCGGTGCCGAGGCACTGACGACGTAAACATCCATCTGACCGTCGCTGTCGAAGTCGGCGACGGCGACACCCTGCGGGATGGCCACGGGCCGGGCGGCCCCGAGGTAAGCCAGCCCCCTGGTCGTCGGGAGCCTGGACTCCAGCGGTGGAATCAGGCTGACGAGGAGGTACGTCCATCCGAAGAGGGCGAACCCCAGCCAGTAAGCCCGCTTGCGATCGGCACGGTGGACAGCCAGGAGGATCGCCGTCAGGAGGACAGTCAGGGCCAGACCGAGGAGACAACCGTCCCAGGCGTCGTTGGAGGCCCGGAGGGCGGCGAGGGCCACGGAGATGAACAAGATGACGCCGAGCAGGCTGGCGATGGAGAAGCGGAACCGTCGCATGGCGGCCTCCTGGTCCCGAGGACAGGCGACCGGGCGCACCCGTGACCAGTGCCATTCCATTAGACGACGAACTCCGGTCGTCGTTCCAGTTGAGGTCGGGAGCCTCGTTCTGGCGTCGGCCGATCCGGGCGTTGGAGGATCAGGACCGGCAAGATAACGACCATTTGACGCCGGGCTCAAGGACCGGGAGAATCGGGACTTCGCCCGGCCCGATCGTCTCCATGGCGACCATTCCCCACCTGACCCGGAGGCCCCACTCGTGACCACACGACTGCTGGCGATACCGCTCATGGCCCTCATCCTCGTCATCGGCGTGGGCGAAGCCAGCCCCGGCCAAGAGGCACCCGTCACGTCGCCGCCCGAGGGCTTCAAGGCGGTCTTCAACGGGCGAGACCTGACCGGATGGGAGGGGAGCCCCAAATATTGGTCGGTCGAGGACGGCTGCCTCACTGGCAAGGCCGACGGCACGCTCCGGTTCAACCGCTTCCTTACCTGGCGGGGCGGCACGGTAAGGAACTTTGAACTGCGGGTGAAGGTCAAGGTCTCGCCTACCGGCAACAGCGGCCTGCAATACCGGGGGACGGAGCGGCCCGACCTCGGCGAGTCGGTCGTCACCGGCTACCAGTGCGACGTGGTGCCCAACCGCCCGGACTACAACGGGATGCTCTACGAGGAGCGGGGACGCCGCATCCTGGCCCACACCGGCGAGAAGGTCGTCATCGACCCGAAAGGTCAGCCCTGGGTGGTGGGCCAGTTCCCGCTCAAGGAATTCCAGCCCGGCGAGTGGCATGACTACCGGGTCGTGGCCGAGGGGAACCACTACCGCCACTGGATCGACGGGCATCCGACGGTGGACGTCATCGACCTGGACGAGAAGGGTTGGAAGCTCGAAGGCGTCCTGGCGGTCCAGGTCCATGTCGGGCCGCCGATGACCATCCAGTACAAAGACTTCTTCCTGAAGGCGTTGCCGGACGACCTGCCGCTGATCAAACCCGAGCAGGCAGCCATCCCGCCCGACGCCCGTAAGGTCGTACCGCAGAGCCAGGACAGGCCGAGGAAGCCGGATGCTGAGTAAGTGATTGCTGGTCGCCGCCGACGCCCCAGCGTGGGAGCCGGCCTATGGCGGCGTGCCCATGAGATGATCCTCGGATAAGGCCAGCCCCGATGTGGGTCCTGCGAATGAGCCGTGACGCATTGCAAAACAGGTGAGCAAGTGGCCGGACGCATCTACCTACTGGGAGGCGAATCCAAGCTGATCGCCATGGAAGAGGCCCCGTACGACTCGGAGACCCTCTTGCAGAAGCTCTTGGCCGATCACCCCGACCTCCTGGCCGGGGAACAGATCAACGCCGAGGAGCCGAGGCGGTGGCTGCTCGTCAGCCGGGAGATGGCCGTCCCTGGAGAACAGGACGGGGCAGGACGCTGGTCGCTGGATCACCTGTTCCTCGACCAGGACGCCATCCCCACGCTCGTCGAGGTCAAGCGGAGTTCGGACACCCGAATCCGGCGGGAAGTCATCGGCCAGATGCTCGACTACGCCGCCAATGCCGTCGCCTACTGGCCCGTCGAGGAGGTCAAGGCCAGGTTCGAGGGCCGATGCAGGGACGACGGGCTCGAACCCGATGAGGAGCTTGCCCGCCTCATCAAAGAGGGGCAGGCTGCCTCGGACTTCTGGCAGCAGGTGAAGACGAACCTCCAGGCCGGGCGGGTCCGCTTGGTCTTCATCGCCGACGAGATCCCGCCGGAGTTGAGGCGGGTCGTGGAATTCCTCAACGGCCAGATGGACCCGGCCGAGGTCCTGGCCATCGAGGTCAAGCAGTTCGTCGGCGAGGACCTCAAGGCGCTCGTCCCCCGTGTCCTGGGGCAGACCGAGGCCGCACGCCGAAAGAAGAGCGCCGATCGGGGCGAGCCCAGGCAGTGGGACGAGTCCTCGTTCTTCGAGGCGCTCCGGCAAAGGCGGGGCGATCAGGAAGCGGCGACGGCACGGAGCCTGCTGGAATGGGCGAAGGCACACGGGCTCCGCATCTGGTGGGGCCGAGGCAGGCAGGACGGGTCATACTTCCCCATGTACGACAACCGGTTCGGCAAGAACTTCCTGTTCTCGGTCTGGACCTACGGGGCGGTGGAGCTACAGTTCCAGCACATGAAGATGCCGCCCTTCTCGGGGGAGGAACAACGGAGGAAACTCGCCCTCCGTCTCTCGTCGATTGAAGGAGTGTCGATTCCGGACGCCGCCCTCAACAGGAGACCGTCGTTGAAGCTCGGCATACTCTCCGGGCCGGCCAACCTGGAGAAGTTCATGGCGGCCTTCGACTGGATGCTCTCCGAGGTCAAGGAGATCGAGATGAGGGCGGACTCCGATCTACTCGGTGACAGTCCCGGGGGGGCATGCGTCGAGAGTTCGGCGGACGGGACACCCGCTCGATCCTCGACCCCGGCGGTCCGAGAAGGTGAATCCGGCATTCCAGAAGGACAGAGATGAACAGAGGGGCTTTTGGAGCCCTAATGGGGATCGATCATGGGCGAGATCAGCAGGCAGCTCCACCGGACCTTGACGAAGCTGGCCCCACCTTGTGACCCGAGTCGTCCGCCCAGGGGGTGGCGACCCCAGAGCCCGGCGCCGGACATCGCCAAGCTGATCGCCCAGGGATACGACCCGGTCCACGCCGCCTACCTCTTCGTCCACCACGTAACGTCCGTCTTCTCCGAGAACGTCTCCCGTCTCCCCGAGATGAGCACCTACGCCCAGGAGGTCGGCGGCGCCGAGGAGCAGTACATGCCCTCGGGACCGCCGATGAGCCCGCTCACGAGGAGCTACTTCTCCTGCTGGGCATTCTTCGACCACCGGATCGGGAAGACGACGGACACGCTGGCGGGCTGTCTCATCGAGGCCAACGACACGATCTGCATGAACCCCCACCAACTGGAGGCACTCAGGAGGATGAGCCAGTCCCGCATGGGGATCTACGAGCACCGGGGGACGGAGGGTCGCCACGTCCGCCTGCGAGAACCGGTCACCGACCGGGAGTTCGTCTGTCACAGCACCTCGGGCTACCGGGGCAAGGACGGGGAACTCTGGTACGTCCGCCTCTTCCCGCCCCTGGAGCCCGAGCTGGCGCCGTACCACATCGCCTTCACCACGCCCTACGTGCTGATCGGTCAATCGAAGGGCGACTGGATCGCTTACATCAAGCGGAGCGTGGCCAGCATGAGGGCGTCCTCCGAGGCAGATGCTCAGCATCAGCTTCTCAAGTTCGGTCTCGGCAAGAACCACTGGAACGAGTTCGTCTTCCGTGCCTACCATCACCATCAAGCGGACGCCATCTTCTTGACCGGCATCCCCGACCTCAAGGCCACGCTCCCCCATGCGTGAAGCGACCAGTCCCGGAAGCCTCCGAGGAGCACACCCATGGTCGCCTACCCAGCGATCCGAGTCCCCGACAGACGGCGGCTCGGGTTGTGCCTCTTGCTCGTCGTCCTGATCGAGGCCAGCAGCCCCGCTCGGACGGCCCTGGCGGATGATCCGGCCGTCGCCTTCGAGCGACGGCGAGATGGGCTCCAGATCACGATCGGCGGGAGACCGTTCGCCCGCTACGCCTACGGGACCGAGGCGATCACTCGACCGTTCTTCGAGTCGATCCACGCCCCCGACGGAACCCAGGTGACCCGGAACAACCCCCCGGTCGAGGGCGTGGACCTGGCGGACCACCCGACCTACCATCCCGGCCTCTGGCTGGCCTTCGGGGACCTCAGCGGGGCCGACTCCTGGCGCAACAAGGACCGCATCCGGCACGCCGGATTCGTCGAGGAACCGCTAGGCGGTCCCGGTCGAGGGACGTTCGCCGTCCGTAACCGCCACGAGAAGTCCGGCAAGTTCATCGGCGAGGAGACCTGCCGGATCACGATCCTGGTGCGGCCCGCCGGCCACCTGATCGTCTGGGACTCGGAGTTCCGGCCCGTGGACGGCGCCCTCGTCTTCGGCGACCAAGAGGAGATGGGTCTCGGCGTCCGGGTTGCTACGCCTTTGGCAGTCGTCAAGGCGGGCCGGATCACCGACAGCGAGGGGCGGGTGAACGAGGCCCAGGTCTGGGGCCAGCAGGCCGACTGGTGTGCCTACGGCGGCGAGATCGATGGCCAGCCGGTCGGCGGCCTGCTCATGCCCGACCCCGATAAGTTCCGCCGCTCCTGGTTCCACGCCCGAGATTACGGCCTGCTCGTGGCCAACCCCTTTGGCAAGAACGCCTTCACCAAGGGGGAGAAGAGCCGGGTTGACGTCAAGGCGGGGGACGCATTCCGGCTGCGATTCGGCGTCCTGATCTGGAGCGGCAGACCCGACCTCGGGGCCGCCTACCGGGACTTCCTCAAGCAGATCGGGCGGGAAAGGTGATCGGCGGGCGAGGAGCGTGGCGACGATGGGCTTCTATTCCCGGGTCATCTTTCCCCGCCTCTGCGACTGGATGATGAGCGCCCCCGAGATGGCAAGACTCCGCAGAGAGGTGCTGTCCGACGTGGGCGGCGAGGTCCTGGAGATCGGCTTCGGCACCGGCCTGAACCTGGCCCACTACCAGTCGGCAGTACGACGAATCACGACGGCTGATCCCAATCCCGGCATGAGCCGGCTCGCCCGGCGGCGGATCGCCGACAGCGGGATCGCCGTGGACCAGCGGGCTTCGGGCGGCGAGGAGCTACCGTTCGAGGACGAGACGTTCGATTGGGTCGTGAGCACCTGGGCGCTGTGCAGCATCCCGGAGGTCGGGCGGGCCATCGGCGAGGTCTACCGGGTGCTACGGCCCGGCGGCCGGTTCCTCTTCCTGGAGCACGGCCTGGGCATCGACCCGAGGGTGCAGAGATCGCCGATTTTCGCGGAGGCGTAACTTGCCTAATCGGCACTCAACTGCCCGGGCGTCCCACGGTCGGTGGGCGTCGTATCGCCCTCGGTGACGGCGGGTTTGGGTCGGAAGCCGTCAGGGGCACTCCAGGTGCACGGCCCGCCCGCCCAGCCAGGGGACGGGGCCGGTCGGCTGGGTCAGCCCAGCCTCTTTCAACAGGGGGTTGTGGGCTCGTTTGCTCAGGGAGACGATGACCTCGCTCGCCGTGATCTCAATCAGCCCCGACGTATCGACGAACTTCCGGAACAATCGAGCCGGACTGGTACGGTCGAAGCCCTTCAGTCGCTCGGCCAACCGGCGGTAGAGCAGGTCCGCCAGCACCGTCAGCGTCAGATCGAAATCCACGTTCAACCTCACCTCGCTGCACAGGCAATCGAGGTGAAAGAACGTGATCTGTTCCCCGAGGTGGTTCTCTACGTGGTTCCGGCTCGCGTAGGTCCGGATCACGTCGCGGGCCGTCGGGGCTTGCGGATAGTCGTTGGTCAGGAAGAAGGTCGGGGATTCGTGCCCCAGCCCCGTCACGATCAGTCGCCGCGCGGTGCCCTGGTAGTCATCGAGCTCGACCCACTCCTCGACGTAGCGGACCTGGCGGCGCTCCCCCTTGGCCTGAGTGATCTGACAGTGCCGCCAACTCTCCGCGGGCAGGCGCCGCACCCGGGCCAACATCCCCGACCCACGGCGGCGGATGGTGATGAAACCCACCCGCCGCTCGGTCAGTCGGTTCAGGCTGGCATAGGTGGTCGCGCGCGAGTCGAACAGCAAGCGGGCCGGGTGGTGCCCCGTCTGTTCCTTCCAGTAATCGGCGAATTTCACGACCATGCCGTCGGCCTCGTCGCGCAGCAGGTTGGCGGTCGCGTAACAGAGCACCCGCCGGCCGGCGGCTTGGGCCACGAACGCCATCACCGAAGGGAGAGCCCGGTTCCGCATCGGCACCCAGTGGTCCTCGAGATCGGCCTGGTCACCACGGAAGGGGACGGAGTGGAAGTCGAGGTCGAAGCTCAACGGGGGCTCTCCCAGCGGGGTCTTGGCGATCACGGCGGCGATCAGTCGCTCGGTCATGGCCCGCTCGGTCTTGTAGGAATCGTCGGTGGCGTAGGTGGCCTTGGGTAACACGTTGAGGCCCGCGAACAGGCCGGCGCCTTCATCACAACACAGGTCGCTGATATGGCTGACGCGGCGCTTGCCGAGGAGCTTGGGAGCCAGCAAGGCGAGCAGGGCCTGGAGCGGCGGGATCTGCTCCGAGCCGGGCAGTCCGGCCTGGGTGACGGCTGCGGGCAGGTCGAGTTCGAGCACCGCGGGAAGGAACAGGAAGAGGCCCGCCACTTTGGTGGGGAATCGCCGTCCCTCTTCGAGGGCCGACGCCCGGGCGTCGGCGACCTCGGGCACGATGGAACCGTCGTTGGCGCCGTCCCCCGGTCGTCGCGAGGGCCGGCCTTGGCGGTTCGCGGTCAAGCCGGCGCGGCGCAGGACTCGGAAGACGTAGGATTCGCTGACATCGAACCCCTCGCGCTTCAGCGCGGCGTGGATGTCGGCCAGGGTGGCCCCTTGGCGACGGAGTTCGCACGCCCGCTGTGGGATGGCATCGCGTTTCGGGGAGGACTTGGGGCCGGGCGTGGCGACGGCAAAGAACGCGCGGATGTCGGGGGCGTGGGCGAAGTCGCGGACGATCGCACGAACGGAACCGACGTGGAGCTGAAACCGCCGGGCGATCTCGTCGGCGGTGACGGCTTCGTGGAAGTCAGCGCGACAGATCTCATACTGACGTTGGGCGGGGAGGTTGGGCTGCTGGAACAGGCGCGCGAGTTCCGGAGAGCGAGCCATGGCTGTTGAGTCCCGAATCGACAAGTGACTGGCCCCCGGGTGACGTCCTGGGAGCCTTTTGGTCCCAGAGTAGGGGAAGCCTGTCGTGCGGGAAACGGCCGAGAACAAGGGGTATCGGCGAGGTTGAGGTCAGAAGGACGGCGAGAGAAAACGCGAGGCGGCGGGGCGAGGACTTGCATACAGGGACTCACGCCAGTGACGGCAGAGGCCGGAAAACCAGCGGAAACACGGCTTGACCATCCCCAAAACCTGGGTGGAGGCAAGGCAAGTTACGCCTCCGCGAAAATCGGCGGAGATGGCAGCGGCGGATCAATCCGATCCAACGGCTCCTGGGCGACGGCTGCCGCCTCGACCTCGATGTGCCGGCGATCGTCGGCAGGTGACCGTTCACAGTGGACTTGATGGTGTAATGCACAATGGGGTCGGTGCGCACCAGGACATCCACCGATGGCTGATCGTCGGCCTCCCTCATCACGGTCCTCTCTCTGCGATCCCCACGGCGCGGGGCTCCCCCAGTCGCTCGTGATGGATCGCCCCGGCGGCGTTCGCCCCTCGGACTTCCCGGCCCTCGTGGGCCTTGCATCCCTCGGCTCCGCCGACCCGCTCCCTCGACTCGAATCAGGTCGCTCGCGGCAGCAACGACGGCGCCTCCTCTCCGGCGAACCACGCCGTCACCGCCGCCTCCAGATACGCGAACACCGACCGTCCCTGCTGACTGCACGTCGCCATCACCGTCCCGATCCGCTCGCACCACCGCTTTCCGCGCTCGCCCCGCGTCCCCTGCGCGATCAGGCGGTCGATCACCACGAACCGGATCGCCTGCTCCGCCAGGTTGTTCGTCGGCTCGACCCCCGGCTCGGTGAGGAACCGGAAGTCGCTCGCCCCGTGCACCTCCAACCGCGCCGCCAGGTTGCTGCTCGCTCGCGTCGCCGGCACGTCCCACGTCCCGCGCCAGAGCACCTGGTCCCGCGCCGCCTCCAGCCGCCTCCGGAATTCCGCCTCGGTCCACTCCTCCCGGCGATGGATCACCGCGAGGAGATCCCGCAACGACTCGCGCAGGCCCTCCCCATACGCCCGGTCCCGCGGGTCGGGCAGCGTCGTGAGGTACTTCACATCGCGGATCAGATGCGCCGGACAGAACTGGAGGACGACACCGAATTCGCGATGGTAGCGACGATAGGCCGAGAAGTAGTCACACCCCAGTACCCCGTCGAACTCCGAACCCAGGACCTCGATCAACACGTCGGCGCTGCGGGTCGGGTCGATCTTGAACAGCGTGTACAGCCCGGCCCGGAAGCACCAGGTCCAGTGCCGCGGCCCGTTCTGTTTGTGCCCGGCCTCGTTGACGTTGAGCACCGCCTGGTCGGGGAGGTCGCCGAGCAATTCCTCATAGGGCCGCTCCAGCGCCCGGCTCACCTCGGCGACGATCTTGGCCAACTGCCCGCGGGAGAGGGTCGGGCCGATCACGTCGCGGACGAACTTGCGGATGGTCGAATACGAGGCGTGGCAGGCCCCCTTGAGGTAGGCGATGACGGTGGTCAGCCGCGGCCCGGCCGACCCGCCGCGCTCGATCGACAGGGGGAACGGGGCGTAGCAATCCTTGCGGCGATGGGGGCACCAGCCCGGGTGGCTGGTGTGCTCGTGGATCTCCAGGGGCACGGCGGCGATGTCGACCCGCTGGGCGACGATCGGCTCGGCGTCGTCGGTCACCAGCAGGTGGCCGCCGCAGGAGGGGCCGGCGTCCAGGAGGTAATCCGTGGGCACCGAGGCGAGCATCTCGGGGGGGAAGGGGACCCGTTGGTGCGAGGTATGTCCGGGCTGGCCGCCGGGCTTCCGCCGCTGTTGTCCGGGTGGCGGCGGGGGCTCGGGGGGCTTGACGATGTCCGAGGAGGGCGGCTTGGAGGAGGTGGAGGAATCCTTGCGGGCCGCGGCGAGTTGCCGCTGCAACTGGGCGACGACGGCGCGGAGCGCCTCCAACTCGGCGCGCAGGGAATCGACTTCGGCCTGCAACCGCTGGCAGTTGGCACACGGGGGTGCTGTCTCGGTAGCCATGGAGGCCGAGTCGATCCTTCCCTCGCCAGGCATTCAACACTGTGAACGGTCACGTCGGCAGCCAGCCATTCAATGACATTCGGGTCGATCGGTTCGAGATGGAAGGAGTGCCCCGGACCCACGGGACGATGTATCGTGGGGTGGCGGTGAAGTAAGGAGGGGGACCATCATGAGAGCAGCCTGCACGCTCAGCCGGATGCGGGACGGCACCTGGCTGGTTCGGCATTCGAGTGCGATCCTCGGCACGGTGGAGGTCTCCGGCCCCTCTCGTGAGGCAGCCCTGATGAAGATGCGGGACGAGTTGCAGTACCGCAGCGAGTGGTGCCCGTGCAGCGGGGCCTCGGCGGATACGGTCGAGCTTCAAGTGAGCGAGGAATCCGTCCCGACCGGGCAGCGATGACAACGGCTTCAACAGGGGTCTGCGATGAACGACGACACCCGCAGGATACTGAAGACATTCGGCGTGGCGGTCACGGACGCCGAGGCCGAGACCGAGAGATTGGTCGCCAGGGCCGGGCAGCTTTCGCCCCAGAGCACCAGGGAGGAGCTTGCGGCGATCCTGAAGGATGGCGCCGAGCTTTGCCGGGAGTTGAATACCCGGTGGCTAGAGATCACCGAGCGGGTCTTCGCCATCCAGTCCCGCCTTCAAGCCCACCTGGCGGAAGCCGCCACCAGGTTGCAGGCGGCGAAATGAACATCCGGGCCGCCGTGCGGGAATCTCAGAACGGGTGTGAGACATGGACCCCTACCTGGAACTGGAACGCAAGCTGCGGCCCCTTGCGGAGCCCCTGCCGGCTCCCCGAGCCGGCGACTGGCTGGCCGAGCATCATGAGCCGGGCCAGACCTTCGCCGAGTATCTGAACGCCCACCCCATTCGCAGGAGCGATAAGCTCAACACGATCTACCTCTGCTTCGTCGGCGATTTCAACGAGGCTCAGCGGCGAGTCCTCGACCTCTGCAAGGACTATCTGGCCCTCTTCTTCGACTGCCCGGTGAAGGTGAACCGGAATGTCCCGTTGGCCTCGATCCCGCCTCGGGCGAGGCGCACGCATCCCACCTGGGGCGACCCGCAGGTGTTGACCGGCTACGTCCTCCACGAACTCCTGGAGCCGGGACGGCCCGCCGATGCCCTGGCGTATGTGGCCCTGACGACGACCGACCTGTGGCCGGGGCCGGGCTGGAACTTCGTCTTCGGCGAGGCCAACCTGCGGGAACGGACCGGCGTCTGGTCGATCTACCGCAACGGCGATCCCGGCGAGAATGAGGCCGCTCTCCGGCTCTGCCTTCGCCGGACCCTGGGCACGGCCTCGCATGAGCTTGGCCACGTCCTGACGATGCACCACTGCACCGCCTTCCGGTGCCTCATGAACGGCAGCAACCACCAGAAGGAGCGGGACGCCCGGCCGCTGCACCTCTGCCCGGTCTGCCTACGGAAGCTGTGCTGGAACCTGCATGTCGAGCCTGTACCGTATCTGACGAAGCTGAAGACATTCTGCGAGCGGAACGCCATCGACCCCGAGAGTGGGTGGTACGGTGGGGCGATTGCGACGTTGGCCGCCTTGGGGGCGGATCGAACGAGCCCTTTCAAGAGCGTCTGAATCGTCGAAATCGAGGGGGTAGCCGCCATCCCTGGATGTGGGCGATCGTACGGAGGTGGCCGTGGCCCCTCCCCAGCAAGGACTGCCGCAGGCCATCAGAGGATCGCTTCGATCGAATCCGCTGCCCCTATCCCCGCTTGTACCCGATCTGCCGCAGGAAGTCCTTCCGCCACTTGATCTCGCCCTCGTCCTCGATACCTTTCGGCGAGGAGCCGTCCACCACGCCCAGGATGCCCCGCCCTTGCTCCGTCTCGGCGAGGACGACCTCCGTGGGGTTGGCCGTGGCACAGAAGATCCGGCAGACCTCAGGCACCGCCTTCAGCGTGTTGAGGACGTTCAGCGGATAG
Organism: uncultured Planctomycetota bacterium; assembly: GCA_963815795.1. GTDB lineage: Bacteria > Planctomycetota > Planctomycetia > Isosphaerales > Isosphaeraceae > JAKAUH01. The sequence goes on from CAWFIC010000002.1 coordinate 138,087, forward strand.
AAGCCGTCGCCCAGGAAGACGATGAAGGAGTGCCCGGCGGCGATGGCCGTGGCGTTCTTCTTCGCCAGTTCGGTCATCTCGGGGTCGGTCCCGGACCACCGGACCAGGCACTTGCCGGACGCCTCGCAGAAGGCCAGTCCGAACTTGATCCCCGGCACGGCGGCGACCAGCGCCTCGTGGATGTCCTCGACCGTCTTGATGAAGTGGGTCTGGCCCAGGATGAAGTTGGTCGCCTCGGGCTTCTCGATCTTCAGGGTGATGATCTGCATGGCGGTTTCTCCCGATCACAGGCGGCTCGATGCACGCCGGCACATTGGTCTTGCGTAGCTCTCGTCGTTGCGATCACCGACTTACCGCCCTGATCAGCCAGGCCACCAGGCTCAAGACGACGCTGATCAGGATGCAGGTCACGATCGGGAAGTAGAAGCGGCTGTTGCCCCGCTCGATCACGATATCGCCGGGGAGCCGGCCCAACCTCGGCAGATGGGGGGCGAGCACCCAGATCAGACCGATCCCGGCGATCACCAGGCCGGCGATGACCAGCATCCAGCCGAAGCCGGCATTCCCGTTCGCCCCGTCCATCTACGCCTTCCTTGCTGAGATCAACGCCCCTTCGGTGCAGGACGACGTACGGTAGCCGGTCCAGCCGTGGATTCTCGCTTCGGCGAAGCCCGCCTGGGCCAGCATCTCCAGGAGCGACCGCCCCCACACGGCCCCGGCGATTCAGTCGGACCACTCTCCCTTGTCGGCGACTTCATCGGGCGTGACGTCCTCATGCAGCAGGATGTCGGCCAACTGGAGCCGACCGCCGGGCTTAAGGACCCGGAACACCTCGGCCAGGACCCCCGGCTTGTCCGTGCAGAGGTTGAAGACGCCATTGGAGATCACCAGATCGACCGAGGTGTCTGGCAGCGGCAAGTGCTCGGCCTGTCCCATGAGGAACTCGACATTCGACAGCCTGAGCCGATCGGCATTTCGTCGGGCCTTGGCGACCATCTCGGGTGTCATGTCGATGCCGATGACCTTGCCTTGCGGACCAACTCGTCGGGCGGCCGGCAGTGTGTCGAATCCGGCTCCGCAGCCGAGATCGAGGACCGTCTGGCCGAGTTTCGGCTGGCCCAGCGAGAGCGGGTTGCCGACGCCGCAGAAGGACTCCGTGACGGAAACCGGCAAGGCTTCAATCTCGGTGGCGTCGTAGCCGAGACGCCTGGCACTCTCCGGGCCGACCGGGAACGTCCTCTCGCCGGCCGGTGTCGTGGCAACCGTGCGGAAGCGGTCGATCACCGAGGCACGCAGGTCGTCGGGCGTCGGGGTGGCGTGCGGCATGGCGGGTGCTCCGGTCGGGGTCGTCCTCCCTGCGAGGATACCCCGCCTTTGACGCCGGGGATAGTAGCGGCGAGAATCGGGGTAGGACGCCCTCGGTCCGGGCGCCTATCGGAGCCTTGTGATGGCGAGGAAGCGTATGCGGGACGGTCAGAGGGCGGGGCTCAGACTGAGCCACGCCGAGCAAGTCGCCCTCCTTGAGCGGGTGCCATCGCTCCCCAGGGGGGTGCGGGAGGCGATCTTCGCCACGCCGCCCTCCAAGTCAGTGATGCTCACGCTAGACGACCTGGACGACCTCGCCGGTCACGTAGCGGCCGGGGCCAGCCGGGCCAGAGATCAGAAGGTCAAGAAGGCGCTGGACCGGATCTCCACCAAGATCGAGAAGCTGCTCGACAGGTGCGCCAGGAAGCCGGGACCGAGACAGGCCGCACGAGCGACTTCCTCGACTTCCCGCCCGAGCAACCTGCCGATCGGGCGGCGACGATCCTGCCGATGCCGGCGAGGTCGAAGGGGGGCGATGAGCGATACCCGGTCCCGCTGACGGACAAGCAACGGGAGGCCCTGATCGCCGCCACTCGCCTTCGCCGGGGGCTGAAGAACAGGGTCGGGCAAGCCGGCCAGGGGACGCAGGCGATCGGGTTCACCCGCAAGGAACTCGCCGAGATGGCCGACGAGGTGGACACTTCGCTGGCCTTCGCCCCGAGCCCCTACAAGAGGCGGCTGGAGGCCGTGCTGGACAAGATCGACGACCTCCTGGACTCCCTCGAAGGGGGCGAGCCGGGGATGGTGGCCCGGGAGGCCGCTGAGCCGACCGACCGGATCTACCAGTTGAAGATCACGCTCAGAGGTATCAAGCCACCGATCTGGCGCCGGGTCCAGGTCCCGGAATGCACCCTGACCGATCTCCACGAGATCATCCAGGTGGCCATGGGCTGGGACGAAAGCCATTTGCACCAGTTCATCGTTCGAGGCACCTGCTACGGGGCGACGGTAGACGACGACTTCGGTCTCGGCCCGGACATGGATGTCGAGGAGGAGGGCGACGTCCTGCTCAGCCAGATCACCAACGGCCATCGGAGGTTGAAGTTCCGGTACGAATACGACTTCGGCGACGGCTGGCAGCACGACATCGAGGTCGAACGGGTCGTCGAGAGAGAACCGAGGGTCCATTATCCCCGCTGCATCGAAGGGAGACGTGCGTGCCCTCCCGAGGACGTGGGCGGGCCTTGGGGCTATGCCGACTTCCTTGCGGCGATCACCGACCCGAAGCACGAGGACCATCGGGAGATGAAGGAGTGGGTCGGCGGGAAGTTCGACCCCGAGAAGTTCTCGGCCGAGGCGGTCAACAGGGAACTCCGAAAGCTGTGACCGGCCATGGAGTCGGTGGCGCCGGCCGACCTGTTCGCCATCCCAGCCCCGGTGCCGGTCGGGCCTCCGACCCGGCACGGTGGAGCGGCGGGCGGACGGGCAACCTCCCAGGACGAGTGGCCCGAGAGGATCGAGGTCGGCGTGACCGTCGGCTGAACGAAGCGATCCTGAGCGGTGACGGGCGCCTCAGGCCGAGACGAGAAGGAGGATACCGCATGAACCCCCGCAAGATGTCCGAGATCATGAAGGAGATGTCGGAGATCCTCCTTCGCCGGCCGAGCGAAATCCCATATTCGGAGGCGGCACACGTGGCGCTCTTCTTCGCCAACGTCGCCTGGAACGAGGGCGTCGGACTCGGCGAGTCCAGGGAGGGCTACCGCCACGTCTGGGAGCCGATCGAGGCGGAGAATCCGGCACTCTGGAACGAGTTCAAGTCGAATGACATCGACGCCATGATCGACGAGCTTGTCCGGTACAAGAAGGATCACTACCCGGACGACCGACGACGAATCCTGACCTGCGGCATCCCGGACGGGAAGATCCGTGTGGAATGGCTCAACGCCGCCGCCCCCGGGGTCGATGCCCGATGGGAGATGCGGCTGTATGGACAGGTGAGGACGGGCGAGCGGCAGGCGGCGATCCGGTTCCTGCAAGAGACTCGGGGTTTGGCCCGAGCCGAGGCAGCGAAACGGGTTGCGAACATCGCTGCCGAACTGGGACTTGTCTAATACTACTTTGTCAACTACGCCGGAATGCGTTCGGGCACGGTCATGAACTCTCGCGAGAGCAACTCCTTGGCCGCCTCAAGGCGAAGCCAATCGGTGATCTGCCGATGCACCTCCGGCAGTGACATCCGACGTCGATCCGGACGTGGGGAAAAAGGGCGCCGGGGCCGGCCCGAGCGGGCTCGCTCCTGTCGTTGCTGCCACTCCTGCCACACCAGGAAGCTGTACGCCAACATCACGGTCACCGCATGGCGGTGGAAGCCCGGCCACAGTCGGCCTTGATACTGGTCCCAGCCCAGCAGCCCCTTGGCCTCCTCATGATACTGCTCCACCCAGTGCCGCCGATGGGCGTATTCCACCAGCCGTTCCAACGGCCTGTCCTCCCCGAAGTTGCTCCAGTAGTACCGTCGCTTGCCATCGGAGGAATCCTCGCCGATCAGCCAGCCCGCTCGCCTTGGCCCCGACGCGTCCACCCGCCAGGCGCGGAGGGCGACGAACTGGCCGCGCATCCAGCCCCGACTCCCTTCCCGCCACGTCACCGAGCGCCACGATCGCGCCGGCTGAGCCCCGATCAGCTCGTCGGCCCGTTGGACCTCCCCACCGCGTCGGCTCGAGCCGACAGCGAAGTCGCAGCGGACGGCGACCACGTAGGGTTGTCGTCGTTTCTCCAGGCCGGCCAGGAAGTTCGGGTTATCGCCGTAGTCGGCATCGGCGGTCACGCACGCCCAACGCACGCCCCAGGACCTCGCTTCGTCCAGCAGATCCAAGGCGATCTGTGGCTTGGTCCGGAACACGACCTCCTCGGGGACCTTGGCCTTCTTGCGACGGTCCGCATCCTGGGCCCAAGACTTGGGCAGATAGAGCCGGGTGGCGACCGGCCAAGCGACCGTCCGTTCGGCGTAGTGGCAATTGACGGTGACCTGACAGTTGCCGGTCTTGCCCAGGGTGCCGGAGTATTGCCGTGCGACGCCGACGGAGCAGCGGCCCTGCTTGGCGAACCCGGTATCGTCGAAGATCAACACGCCGTCCCCCTCGCTGGGGAGTCGGAGCATCGTCTCGACCCGCTGGCGGTTGAGGTCGTCTTCGTCCCAGTCGATGGTGGTCATCAGCCCCTGGAGTCGCTGCTCGGAGGTGTCAGGGACGATCTGGGCGATGGTATCGCAGTTCTTGTTCGGATGCTCGGTGAGCAACCCCGACAGGTAGCGTTCGAGGGTCTGACGGCCCTCGCTCCGCTGGAAATGCACGCGGAACGGTAGGAGGAACTCAGCCAATTCGGGCAGCGGAGTCCTGGGGACTTGAGGGATTCGCTTGGTTCTCATGCCCTTTCTACGTTCTCTACAAACAAAGGTTCAGTTGACAAAGTAGTACTAACCTCATGCGACCAGGGTGAGGCTCGTCCCAGGCAGGGACGCCCCCGAGATCGCAAAGGAGACGCCGATGGCTCGGCCCAAGAAGCCGGCGGTCAGACTTCACGAGCCCACCGATCCGGGCGAGGTGCGGCTCTACACCCTGGAGATCTTCCTCCTCAGCAGCCCGATCACCGAGGAGTTCGCCCGGAAGAACCCGGAGATCTCCCGCACCATCCAAATCCGGGGCGATCAGACCCTTGAGGACCTCGATGACCAGGAGGTGCTCCTCTCCTGAGCCAGGGAGGCGATCCGGGTGGGGCAGGACTCGCAGATGCCGGCACGCTGAGCCCCGTGGGCTTGGGCTATCCCGTTGCTCACCCGCCCGCACGGATCAACCTTCTTCTCTTCGGAACGTTCGGGCCTTCGATGACCTCGAATCCCACGGGCGTCTCGTCGCCCGGCTCGCCGTTGTAGTTGACCGTGATCTCCTCGCCCGCTGCGATGTCCCAGATCGCCGTGAACAGCTTGGTCCGATCACCCAGATCCACGTATCGGGCGTTGGGGCGGTACGAGTGGTTGTAGAGCGAGCCATAGCCCAGGGCCAGCGCTAGCTTCCCCCGGCCCCATTCGAAGACATAGGCGCCGAGGCCGTCCGAGAAGTCCTCGATCGACCCGGATGGCAGGACCAGCACCGGGCAGGTCTCGATGACATCGCCCGACTCGATGGGCCGCCGGGCGAAGACGCCCCGGCCCTTGCCCCGCACCCGCTTGATCACGATCGCATCCGATTGCGTCATCGGCATGTCGTCCTCTGCGCCCCGACCACTGGAGACCTCATCCAACCCAAGCCCGTCCCGGCCCGCCCGAGGTTGGTAGAATAATGAAGCAACGGGCCTCGGCCCTGTCCAGAGCCGGTCGGTTTGCCTGGTCTTGCGGGGAGCGGTCTTCTGCCGAGCGGTCGCTGGGGGTGATGATGGAGGAACCTGTCCTGGCCCGTCGCCGGGTCCAGATCGTCCACGCCTACGGGCTCCATGTGCGACCGGCGACCAAGTTCGTGAAGCTGGCCCAGTCCTTCCAGTCGGACGTCCGGGTCGAGCACCAGGGACCAGGGTCAACGGCAAGAGCCTGCTCGACATGTCGGGCCTGGCAGCCGAATGCGGGACCGTGCTGGACCTGGAGGCCGAAGGCTCCGATGCTGAGGAGGCCCTCGCCGCCCTGGCCGATCTGGTGGCCGCTGGGTTCCACATGACCGATGAGGACTACCTGCCACCGTCAGGGAGACCGCAGAATTGATGCAGGGCGACGAAGGCGGGCAGCCATCCGCCCCGTGGCGTCCACCACAACTCACTGACGAGGCTTCGACTCATGACCTGGAAGAGAGGCGTCAAGCGAGGCGAGAAGGTCGGACTCGAACTGAGCCCGGAGGAACGCAAGCTGCTTCTGACCGGGTTGGTCTTCCTGCACAAGAGGGTCGAGATGGCGATCCGGTCCACACCGCCGGGCCGTGAGGCGATGCTCACCCTCGGCGACCTGGACGATCTCGCCGGTCACGTTGCGGGTGAGGCCAACCACGCCAAGGACAGACGGACCGGGGCCATCCTCGGCGAAATCTTCGACAAGATCGAAGGGCTGCTCGACCTCTACGTGCAGGAGGGATAGATGGCGGGTTCAACCAAGGCGAACGTGATCGTCAACCATCCCGACGAACTGCCGGTAAGGCCCGAGCCGGTCATCGTCCCGATACCGAGGAGGCCGGGCTGGCGGCGCAGGAAATATCCGATCAAGATGACGCCGCTCCAGCGTACATCACTCCTCGATCACACCGGCCTCAGCCCTGGGCTGACACGGAAGATCGAACGTTGCGGAGGGGGCACCCAGGCCATCGAGTTCAGGAGGGACGAACTGGACGTGCTCTACGACAAGATCGGGGAGGCCATCGCCTACGCCCGCAGCCCTCACAAGTCCAGGCTTATGTCCCTGACCCAGAAGATTGCTTCGATCTTCGAACGGGAATTAGACGAGGCGTTCGGCGGAATGCCGCCGGAGGACCAGTGAGAGCCGGTCACGAATAGATGCCTCGACACGGACGATCCCGCCGAGGAATGACCCATGGCACGCAAGACGGCCGAATCGGTCCCGTTCCGCTTCCAGCCGGGGGATAAGGTGCGGGTGAAGCACGGCATCCGTGACCCCGACTTCCCCGACATCCCCCTGGGCGGCTGGGCGGGGACGGTCAAGGAGGTCCATCAGGCCGAGGGCGAGACGACGCTCCTCGTCGCCTGGGACCGGGCGACCCTGCGGGGCATGCACCCGATCTACAAGAAGCGGTGCGAGCGGGACGGGCTGGAACTGGAGTCGATGTGGCTCGGGGACGAGGACCTCGAACCGGATGATGGTACCGCCGTCGCCATCGAGCAGCTGACGACCATCGTCTCGAAGCCACTGTCGGAGAAGGACCAGGACGACCGGGTCCGCATGGCGCTGGGTCTGACCCACGACGACCCGCTGCCCGATGTGGGCCGCAAGACGCTCCTGGCCTACCACCGCTACCTGGCATCCAGGCTGAAGTTCCCGTTCAAGGCGAAGGCCGAGAGGGACGGCATGCCGCTGACCATCCAGCGGCTCCTCGACCCGAAGGACTGCGACCTGGACGACGAGGGGCTGCTCTGCGAGGCCCGGAGCCGGGAGGGGCCGTTCGACATCCCGCTGTCGGAAGTCGAGGGGGGCGGGGAGAATCGCAGGCTGGTCGAGGACTACTGCTACTGGTTCCACAACTGGCGATGAGCCGGAAGGGGGACACGATGGCCAGGAAGAAGTCGAAGGCCGAATCGCCGTTTCTGGGCCGCTGGCGGATCGTCTCGGTGAGCCAGTGGGAGGATGAATACCTGGACGAGGAGGTCGAAGCCTACATCGAGTTCGACGACCGAGGAGGCGGCTCGTTCCAGTTCGGCTACATCCAGGGCATCATCGACTACAGCGAGGGCCTACGAGATGGGCAGCCTGCGGCGGAATTCTCGTGGGAAGGAGGAGACGGGGCCGATGGCACACCCTTGACCGGCCGTGGCTGGGCGATGCTGAAGGGCGAGGGACTCCAGGGCATCATCTCGATCCACATGGGCGACGAAACGGATTTCGAGGCGAAGCGGTCGGGAACGACGAGACGCCCGAAGAGGAGTTGACCATGGACGGCCTGACGAACCTCTTCGCCGATATACCCGAGGACTTGCCCGAGGAACTCATCCAGCCGCTCCTCAACACGCCAGACCTCCGCATCGAGCGGATCGTCTCGTTGGGCCATACATCGCCCGAGGGCTTCTGGTACGACCAGGAGGCCCACGAGTGGGTCCTGGTTCTGAAGGGCGCAGCCCAATTGAGATTCGAGGGGGAGGAGCCGATAGAACTGCGGCCGGGGATGTTCGTCAACATCCCGGCCCACGAGAGGCACCGGGTCGAGTGGACCGACCCGCAGGAGCCGACCATCTGGCTGGCAATCCATTACGGCGGTGCATCATCATGAAAGCTGGTTCTGCCGGGGCGGCCGGTCCACGGGTAGCCCGCCGGAGGGCCGGGAGTGCTGCGACGTGGATGTTGTCGTCGTCGAGGGCGACCTGCTCGACCAGCCCGTTGACGTGATCGTCAACGCCTGGAACCGCAACGTCATCCCGTGGTGGCTCCTGCTGCCCCAGGGCGTCTCGGGGGCGATCAAGCGGCGGGGCGGGACCAGACCTTTCAAGGAGCTTCGCAGGCACGGGCCGATCCCGCTGGGCGGGGCCGTCCTGACCTCGGCGGGTCGGTTGCCGTTCCGGGCGATCATCCACGTCGCCGGCATCAACCTGCTCTGGAGGGCCTCCGAGCGGTCGATCCGGGACTCGGTGCGTAATGCGATCCGGCTGGCACAGGACCACGGCTTTGGCTCCATCGCCTTCCCCCTGATCGGGGCCGGGTCGGGCGGCTTCGCCCCCGAGAGGGCCAAGGCCGTGATGCTCGATGAATTCCAGAAGGTAGATGCCCCGCTGAGCGTGGTCCTCGTCCTGTTTAAGAGGCGATAATCGGTCGGATGCGGAGCTATCTGCTGGGGCCACGCCGGATCGACCGGCGAAGAAGATGAGGCTCGACCCCGATGAGCAACAAGTACCGACGCCGGCTGGAGGAGGTGATGTCGCTGCTCCCTTGCCCGGTATCGGGATGCTGGGGCCTGCATGGTGCCGAGACCTCGTACTACTACGATAAGGGTTGCGAGTGCCACGTCCTGGAGGTCTGGCCCGTAGGCGTGGTGGAGGAGACCGATGCGGAGTCGAACGGCCACGAGGGGACGGGCGTCCTCTACGAGTTGGCCGAGGTCGATTTCACGGAGTTGGTCAAGGCGGTGCCGCTGGAGCACTTCCACTTCAGCCAGCGGCGGGCGATCTTCGAGATCGGCTGGAAGGAGTTCGGCCGGGACCTGGAACTGCGGGTCCACCTGGAGCCGGAAGGTGTGGACGAGGAAGCCTGATCATTGAGGCTGGCCATCGGATTCGTAGACACGGAGACGCATCCCCATGAAGTCCCCGGCCTGCTCATTCGCCATCGGAGGGCTCGTCCTGGCGATCCTTGGCATGCCCCTGGCCGCCCCAGGCCAATCGGGTGCGCCTGCGAAGAAGTTGAAGATCGTCGTCTTCGGCGGGCACCCCGATGATCCCGAGTCGGAGGCGGGCGGGCTCGTCGCCATGCTGACCCGCCAGGGCCACGAGGTCATCCTCGCCTACGGCACCGCCTTCCGGGGCGACCGCCGGTTCTTCGACCGCCCGGAGGCCGATGTCCGGCGTGAGGAGGCGACCGCCGCCTGCAAGGTCCTGGGTGCGACACCGAAGTTCTTCCACTACGCCCACGAGAAGCTGGTTGCCGACGAGCCGACGCTGAAGGCGGTGGCGTCCTGGCTCGACGAGGTGAAGCCGGACATCGTGGTGACGCACTGGCCGCTGGACACTCACCCGAACCACCACGTTGCCAGGTCGCTGGCCTGGCAATCCTACAAGCGGAAGGGCGGCTGGAACCTCTACTTCTTCGAGGTGATGACCGACCAGCAGACGATCGCCTTCCGGCTCGAGCTTTACCTGGACATCGGGCCGGTCCGGGAGGTCAAGAAGCGGGCTCTCGACGAGCACAGGAGCCAGGAGCCGGAGGCGATCTCGAAAGCCCACGAGCAGATGCATCGCCGCCGTGGGGCCGAGTGCGGGGTGGGATTCGCCGAGGCGTACTCCCTGGTCGAAGCGAAGGAGGGCTGCTCGTTGCTGCCCATCACGTTCTTGAAGAAAGCCGCCGATCCTCGGTGAAGGGTCGCCCTAGAGGCCGCTCTTACCGAGGCGACCCCGATCCGTGGTAAGCTGAGCCGTCCGAGCCGATGAGCCTCGACCTGAGGGAGACGTCCCCAACCCATAACGCCGGTTCGCCCCTATCCATCGGGTGCATCGACTCCTCGAAGTCCCTGATCGACCAGGCAATCTCGGCCACACATCGTTGGAAATTCGGGAGAACGGCTGTGCCAGAAGAGGAGAAGCTGAATCTCGGCAAGGGGGCGGCCTTCGTCAAGAGCCGCATCAGTCGGCTTCCCGAGAGCGGCGAGACCTGGGAGGCCGACTTCGAGGCGCTGCCCAAGCCGATGACCCAGACGGAGACTCATTATCTCGGGATGGTCATCGCCAAGGAGGACGGGGCGCTCCTCGCCGACCTGAGCGTCCACGGCAGGCCCTCGGTCAACGACCTCGCCACGCTCCTGGCCCACGCCATGCGAAGACCGCTGGACGGCCACGCCCGTCGTCCCAAGCTCGTGCATCTTCGAGGGCATCGGCAATGGAGAGAACTGTTCCCGGTCCTGGAGGAACTCGGGATCGGGGTGTCGGTCGAACGCAAGTTGCCCGGCATCCAGGAGGCGTTCCGAGGATACCTCCGTGAGGTGCAGGACCAGCGGAGGGTCGGGATGGTCAAGCCCTCCCCCGAGCAGGCGAAGGTCGAGGCGATGTTCCCGGCCATCGCCCGGTACGTCGCTGGCTACGGTTACATCGAGATCGGCGACCAGGAGAGCTTCGGCTTCGTCGTCCGGGCGATCGGCTACGGCGGCGTGGACTTCGACGACGATACGCCCGACACGCTGGCCGAGGCGATGGCTGTGCTGGAGGCGGGCCTGGCCCGATGGTTCGAGGAGCAGGGTGTCGAACCGGATTAACCGTGGACATGCTCGACCCGCCGCCTGGTGTAGGCGAAGGCCCAGAGGATCAGCCCGCCCTGGAGCAGCAGCCGCAGCAGGAGGAGCGTCGGCGACAGGTTGAACTTCTCCGGATTCTGGAACATGTAGACGTTCGCCGGGAAGACGGCGACCAGCAGGGCGATAAGGCCCCAGGCTGCGAGCCGTGAGGTCGCCGGAACCAGCAGCAAGAGCCCGAGGGCGACCTCGAAGACGCCGCTCAGGAGGACCAAAGCCCGGTGGTAGGGGAGGTACGGGGGCATGATCTTCATGTAAATTTCGGTCGCCAGGAAGTGGCCGATCCCGCCGAGGATGAACAGGGCGGCGAAGACCGACTTCCCGACGCCTTTCCCTGTCCTCATCACTTCGACGGACATTCAGCACCACCCTCCGGCCTCTCAATGGCGTCGGCCTCGCCGGTCCCAAGGTCGATCCCCCATTCCTCCCGGACGAACTCCGGGACCACGCCGAAGCTCGCCCGCCCGTCGGCCCACTTGATCGTCGCCTGCCTCCTGGCGACCTCGGTGCCGAGGTACTTCGGGTGCGGGGTGATCCCGACCCGACCGAGGTCCAGGCGGTCGGCGTCCCAGCAGGTCTGGATCGTGACGTCGAGATGCGTTCGCTCGTGAGTATGCCCCGCACAGGCCCGATGGAGCAGGTCGAACTCGTGATCGGGTAGGTCAAACAGCCGACCCCTGAGCGTCCGGGCGAATTCGGCGGCACGGGGGCCGTGCTCGGGGTCGGTGCCCTCATTAAGCCGCCGGGAGTCGTGCAGGACGGCGAATAGGCGGACGACATCTACAATGGCATCCGTCTCCTCGACCAGTCGAAGCCCATTCTCGTAGACCCTCGCCCAGTGGGCAACGCCGTGGTCGCCGCCCCAGGGGAGGGAGTAGTCTTCGAGGACGGCGTGGAGGATCAGAGGGATGTACAGTTCCATGACGGCAACCCGTTCGTCGATCCGTGGTCGCTGACGTTCCTTCGAGTGAATCCCCGGGTCATGCCCGAGAATGTGACCGAGGGTCCGAGCTTCCGGCCCCAGCGATCGCCTTACGGATGGCCTCCTGGACCCCCATCGGGCGGATCGAAAACACGTCCAGGGCGGATCGATCCCGGACCACCGTGGGGTTCTTCAGCCCCTCGATCAGGTGCCGTCCGACCTCGAAGCTGGCGGGCGTGACCAGGGCCAGCCACAGTCCCGACAGATAGGGCGTCAGGACCGGCACCGAGATCAGCCATCGTCGTAGCCCCCTCTGGCGGGCGTACTCCCGGATCAGGTCGCCATAGGTCGAGACGTCCGTGCCGCCGATCTCGAAGATCCGGCCCTCGCCCGGAGGCAAGTCCGGCGCCGCCAGGAGGTAGCTCAGCACGTCGTCCACGGCGATGGGCTGCGTCGGCGTCGTGAGCCAGCGGGGGCACAGCATCGCCGGCAGCCTGTCGGTCAGCGACTTCATCAACTCGAAGGACAGGCTGCCCGCCCCGATCACCATCGACGCTCGGAACTCGACGGTCTCGACGCCGGAATGCCGCAGGATCTCGCCGACCTCGTGGCGGCTGCGGAGGTGCGGTGAGAGCTTCGGGTCGGCGTCGTCGCCCAGGCCGCCAAGGTAGATGAGGCGTCGGACCCCGGCCTCTCTGGCGGCCCCGGCGAAATTCCTCGCCGCCTGACGGTCTTCGCGCTCGAAGTCCTTCGACCCGGACCCGGACATCAGGTGGTCGAGGTAGTAGGCGGTGTGGACGTCCCGCAGGGCCACGTCCAGCGAGGGTCGGTCGAGGACATCCCCACGCACGACCTCCGTCGCCTCCTTCACTCGGGCTCGAAGTGTGTCGGGGTTGCGGGCCAGGCAGCGGAGTTTCGCACCCCGCTGTTCCAGCATGGGGATCAGCCGACCACCGACATAGCCGCTGCCGCCAGTGAGCAGGATCATCGGCCGGTCGGCGGTCTCGGCGGTCGGCATCGTGGCGTAATCCCGGTCGTCACGGTTCGGAGAGCGGCGGCGACCGCCTATGATATCTCAGCGGGCGGGAGGGGGACAGGCGACGACTGACCGAGGGATGGCTGATGGTTTCCCCGCGGCGGCCTTCGGGCGAGACGATCCGGGCGTTCCTGGCATCGCAATCGGACCTGGGCTTCACCTACGAGGCGGTCGGTGCGACGGCGAGGGTGCCCCCGGACGGGTATGCGGTGGATCACACCCGGATCGAGCTCGGGGAGGGCGAGGAGGTCTTCCTGAAGGCGAAGGCCGCCCTGGGGCGCTGGGAGCAGTTCCGCCTGGGCTGGGTGGAGGCGTGGCCGTCCCAGGCCACGATCGAGGCGGGCGGGATCGTGGCGGTCGTCGCCCACGAGCTTGGACTCTGGTGGTTGAATGCTTGCCGGATCGTCTACGTCGTGGACGAGCCGGGTCCGGTCAGCCGGTATGGGTTCGCCTACGGGACGTTGCCGGATCATGCCGGGACCGGCGAGGAGCGATTCCTGGTGGAATGGGACCGTGCGAATGGGGAGGTCCAGTACGATATCCTGGCGTTCTCCCGGCCGCACCAGTTCCTCACCCGCCTGGGATATCCGTACCTGCGGCGGGTCCAGAAGCGGTTCGGGAAGGAGGCGGCGGCAGCGATGTTGAAGGCGGTCGGGGACAGCCCGGAACGAGCATCAGCCCGAGCAGACGAGTGATGAGCGATCCGCAGCCGCACGAACCCGACATGCAGCGAGCCATCGGCTAGACGGACATCCTCTTCACGGAGCGGGCGATGCTTCCATCCCTGGCGAAGGCATTGAGGCGGATGAGGATGAAGGTCATCAAGCCCTTCGGTCGCAAGCACCTCGACGGCCTGGTACGGGTGTTCTTGTGCGACCGTAACCCCGACGTCGCCCGTGCCCTCGCCACTGCCTTCCGGGACATCGAGGGTGTTGAAGTTCTGGAGGCGGCCGTTCGCTTCAGGGCCGATGGTTGCGACTCGACTCCGGTCGGCTACAACGAGGGCTGGTACGTCGATGAGGACGTGCGGCGGCGTGGAGTAGGCCGGGCGCGGTCGAGGCGGCGGAAGCCTGGGCACGAGCGAGGGGATGCCGCCAGATGGCCTCGGACGCCGAGCTTCGGAACACCATCAGCCACCAGGCCCATGGGGCGTTGGGCTATGAGGAGACCGCCAGACTCGTGTTCTTCAAGAAGGACGTGGATCGGGCCGCACCTCATAGCGACCGAAGCTCTCGAACCGACGACCACCCTTCCGGAGAGAGCCAGCCGCTCATAGCAATCGATGAACGAGGTTGGTAGGCACCAACATAGTGGCCTGGTCCTGGAGGAGCGACATCCAGGTGCCTTTATCCCAACGAAGCAGGTACTTGACCCCAATCCCCTATTTCTAAATACAACTGCACGAGATAGCAATGGATAATTCGACTATCTCATTCATCCTTTCGCCTCTGCCGTAAGACTGTCGAATTGTCATCAACCTTTCCTGACCAACCTCCCTCGGTCCGCTTGTGGAGGCGGATGTCTAGCATTATTTCTCTGTTGATCATGATTGCAGCGGACTTAACACGATCGCTCAACGGCCCCGTGATTTCAACGGTGCTCTCGGTGAGATGCAATTGCCCGACAGTCGGCAGGGGCCACTCAGCCTTCTCAGAATTCCTGGAGATCTTCTTGGTTTCACTAATGGGAAAATCAACATAGAGGAGGTAAGGCTTTCTGTCCTTGTCCTGGAAACGTGGGGAGAGGTCGCTCGCTGTGATTGGGATATTCTGTGCCGCCGCCCCTGCCTGCCCCACCACTAAGGTGCCAACCTCTTCCGGAGAATACGGGACACCGGCGGGATGATCAAAGAATCTCGGAGTAACGTCCAAGCCCAATTCACCTTGATGCGATCGCCAAAGATTGTACTTGATGTTCAGAGCATGGTCCTTCTGAAAGTCTGAGGTTATCAGAGTGTTTACAAACTCGCATCGCAGATGCATCTCTCGAATCGGGATTGGGTCGAGGGAAAGTCTCCATGAGGCAGATGGCTCTGTCACGTGGCTCGGTCCCATATCGACTGGACCACCACCATTGGGGCCAGGAGAATTTCGATTTTGGACAGAACACAACGACAAAACAGGGACAAACAATAGCAAGAACACCAAGACATAGCGCAACGGAACTATCCCAAGAATAGAAACCCCCCACGGTGTCGGTGGCATCTTTGTCTCGAAATCCGAACGAGCGTATTCGCCTCTCTTAATGAATGGCTCCCAGTACTTCTCGACGAACTCGGGCCTGAAGTACTGACCATGCCCCCCAGCGTGGAATCGGTCCTTCACCAAGACTGCACCGAAGCCATGCGTCCCTGAAGCTCCGTATCCCCAACTGAAAGACTGGGCCAAGACAGGCCAAATGTGGTTCATCCGGAATTGGCGTGCGCGGGGCTTGCAAAGTGTGGACATGCTGACTCCACTTGGAGTTGTGTCAATCGTCTCCAAACCGGGAGGTCAGCATGTCCACCAGCCTGTTGTACCATGCCTTCGGCATCCGCGGCTACGACTACGTCCGCACCGACTATCTCGGCGGTGAGGTGGTCTTCACCATCGCCCAGGATCCCGACGACTGCCGTTGCTCGGCCTGCGGCTCCCGCGAGGTCATCTCCCGCGGTCACGCCGAGCGCCGCTTCCGCAACGTGCCCATCGGCAGTCACCCCACCGCCGTCGTCCTCCCCATCCCGCGCGTCGAATGCCACGCCTGCGGTGCCGTCCGCCAGGTCAAGGTCCCCTTCGCCGATCCCAGGCGGAGCTACACCAAGTCCTTCGAGCGCTATGCCTTGGAGCTGTCCCGCCGCATGACCATCCTCGATGTGGCCCATCACCTCGACGTCGGCTGGGACCTCATCAAGGACATCCAGAAACGCGACCTGTCGCGGCGGTTCGCCAAGCCCAAGCTCAAGCACCTCAGCCACCTCGCCATCGACGAGATCGCCGTGGCCAGCGGGCACCGCTATCTGACGGTGGTCCTGGACCTGGACAGCGGCGCCGTCGTCTTCGTCGGCGACGGCAAGGGCGCCGACGCGCTGAAGCCGTTCTGGAAGCGGTTGCGGCCCAGCAAGGCCCAGATCGAGGCGGTGGCCATGGACATGTCGGGGGCCTACCAGGCGGCGGTCCGGGCCCATCTGCCCAAGGCCGTGATCGTCTTCGACCGCTTCCACGTCGTCAAGCTGTTCAACGACAAGCTCTCGGACCTGCGGCGGGCGCTGTACCGCGAGGCGACCGAGGTGCAGCACAAGGACGTGCTCAAGGGGACGCGGTGGCTGCTGCTGAAGAACGCCGCGAACCTCAACCCGGAGACGGATGAGAAGAGTCGGCTGAAGGAGGCGCTGAAGCTCAACGAGCCGCTGGCGACGGCCTACTATATGAAGGAGGACCTGCGGCGGTTCTGGGAGCAGCCGGGGAAGCGGTTCGCCACGACGTTCCTCGACGGTTGGATCCGCCGGGCGGAGGCGTCGGGGATCCGGATCCTCCAGCAGATGGCCAAGACGCTGGCGGCGCACCGGAGCGGGCTGTTGGCCTACTACGACGTGATGATCAGCAGCGGTCCGCTGGAGGGGACGAACAACAAGATCAAGACGATGAAGCGGCAGGCGTATGGGTTCCGGGACCGGGAGTTCTTCAAGTTGAAGATCCTGGCGATCCATGAGACGAAGTATGCCCTGGTGGGGTGAAATCGCCGGCGCGTGAGGACACAAGGACTTGCGTCGGTGTCAAATTCGCGCACGGTACTTCCGGATGAACCGGAAATTCATGATGGTTGTCTCCGCCTCGGTCAGAGGGGACGGACGACGATCGCCCAGCCCATAAGCCGGTCCTCTTTGCGTCCGATTTTTTTGTACTTCCCAGATCGCCCCGGCGGCGTCGGCGTCAGCCCTCGGCGTCCAGCGGGAGATCCTCTTGGTGGAGCAGCATGAACCGGTACCGCACCTGGGGCTCGCTGCCAGCGAATCCGCCCCGGCGACTACGTGAGCAAGATCGGGGCGAGCCGTGTCCTGGAGGACGACCCGGCGGTCAATGGACGGGTGATCGGCGATCACAAAAGTCGGACGGCTCTGTTATTAGCCGACCGGCCCGTCGGCGAGCCGGCCACGCTCGATGGGTCGCTCGATGTCACCCTCCGCCTCCCAGAAGGACAATCGCTCGGCATCGAGCAGCGCCAGTTCCTCGGTGGTGCCCTGGTATTCCGCCACGGCGGCGAGCAACCACTGGAGGCGCTCCAGGTCCCCGGGGCCGCTCATCCGCAAGGTGAAGGTAGGCTCATCGGTCATCGGCGTGGCTCCCTTGTCAGGATGTCGGCAGCTTCCCAGCGTCCTTCAACTCCTTCAGACGCCGATAGAATGCCGCCTGCGACTTGGCCTGTCCGAAGCGGTTCGCCGTGATCCGCTGCCACTGCTCGACTCGCTCCTTGCGACTCTCGTAACTCATGAAAATATCCAGGGCGATCCGGCGCTCGGCATCCGTCTGTTCCGCCCGTCTCAGGTCACGCTGCGGGTGCCGGATCTCCACGAGTTGCTGCTCAAGTTCGGAGACGACGAGGTCACGCCAGTGCGTCTCCGTCCGGCCCGACTCCCAGAGGGTGTAATCCGGGAGGGCCTTGTCCACGAAGAGCCGGACGGACGGGCGGATCTCACGCCGCTTGCACTCCTCTAGGAGAAAATGCGCCACCATGCGGCATTTCTCCGGTGAGACGCCCCGGATGCCTTGGTCAGCGATCTCGTGGATGAGGGCTTCGATCTGCTCGTCCGTGGGCTCGTAGTTGATCATGTTCACTCGGTCTCGGATGGCGGCCAGAATCTCGTGATGGTGTCCATCGAGAGCCAAGTTGGTGATGACGATGATCCCGCCGCTGAAGGGGACGGAGTAATCTTCCTTGGCCGTCTTGTAGCGCACCATGCGTACCCGAGACCCATCGTGCGAAGAGCCAAGCGCAGCAAGGAGGATCTGAAGCCCGATGGGTTGATTGAAAATAGGGTTCTTCCGGGTTTCGTGTGGGTAGAAATCCGGCGGTCAAAGCCATTCGTGTGCAAGGCTTGGGAGTTTGGGCCGGGTTTTCTCCGCCGCGGCGCCCTTGGGGGGCGGGACCAGCAGGACCCCCAGGTCCCGCCCCCCAAGACCCCCCACCCCCTTCCCCTCTTCTCTGTCCCTTCCCACAATGCAGCGCAGCGATCCCGTCCCTGGTTACCGTCGCCTCCCAGGAGGTCCCGGCCATGCCCGACGTCGCTCTCTTCGCTCGACTCCTGGCTCTCTCCAACCCCTGGAGGGTCGAACGCGTCGGCTTCGACCCCGAGGAACAGCAGGTCGATCTCTGGCTGGCGCATCGCCGCAATGCCATCTTCACTTGTCCGGAATGTGGCACTCGATCGCCTCTCCATGATCACCTGCCGTCCCGGAGGTGGCGCCATCTCGATCACGGCGAATGCGTGACCTGGTTGCATGCCCGCCCGCCCCGGGTCAACTGCCCCGTGCATGGCATCCACCAGATCCGCCTCCCCTGGGCCCTGCCGGGCTGCCGGTTCACTATCCCCTTCGAACGCCACGCCATCGACGTCCTGCTCCAGGCCGATGTCCTGGGCGGCGCCGGGCTGCTGCGGGTCAGTTGGGACGAAGCCTGGCACCTGATGGAGCGGGCGGTGGCCCGGGGCCAGCAGGCCAAGCCGCGCCACGTCATGGCCCGGCTCGGCGTGGACGAGAAAGCGGCCGCCAAGGGGCACCGCTACGTCACGCTGGTCTTCGACCTGGATCGGTCGACGGTCGAATACATCGCCGACGACCGCAAGAAAACCAGTTTGGATGCCTTCTATCTGTCCCTGTCCCAGGAGCAATTGACGGGGATCGAGGCCGTCGCCATGGACATGTGGGAGCCCTTGGTCGCCTCCACGGTCGAGCATGTGCCCGACGGCCGATCCAAGATCGTCTTCGATCGCTTCCATGTGATGAAGCACATGACGGAGGCGGTCGATGCGGTGCGGAAGTGGGAGCACCGCCGGCTGCAAGCGGAGGGGGACGACACCCTGAAGAGGACGAAATACCTGTGGCTGTACTCGGAGGAGAACCTGCCGGAGTCGTGCCGTGAGCGGTTCGCGGCCCTGCGGGCGCTGCACCTGAAGACCGGGCGCGCCTGGGCGATCAAGGAGTCGTTGCGTGATCTGTGGGAGTACCGGCGCCGGGGCTGGGCGCTGCGGCACTGGCGCCACTGGTACTTCTGGGCGACGCACTCGCAGTTGACGCCGGTGATCAAGGTGGCCCGGATGATTCGGGGCCATCTGGACAACGTATTGACGTATCTTGACCATCGCATCACCACGGCCACCTGCGAGGGGTTCAATTCCAAGATTCAGACGATTAAAAAAACTCCTATGGCTTCCGCAATCGGGACCATCTGAAGACGGCCATCTTCTTTCATTGCGGAGGACTGGACCTCTACCCCGACTGAAGCCGCGAAAACGCCTCGTTTTGCGGGCGCCGGCCCCCGATTGTGGACCCGCGTACAGATATTGGTACCCACACGAAACCCGGAAGAGCCGAAAATAGAAGCCACATCGTCGAGAACGATCGTACGATCTCGATTCGTGGCGATCAGGTCGAACAGGCCGATTGGTGTGATATGGCCCCTGTGATAGTCGTAAGGAGCGGCCAGGGTTTCGAGCGTCACCCTGACCGTGTGTGTCTTGGATGTACCCGGGCGTCCGAATAGGTAGAGTCCATTAGTCTGTTGATAGAAGACTCCCCTCACTCGGTCTCGGATCACGGACAGTTGCCGCTGAAGCTCTTCGTAGTGGTCCATTCCGTCTCCTCCGCCTGCTTTCTCACTTTCTCACTTCCTCGGTGCTGAGAAAGTGAGAACGTTCATGTCTGGCCACTGTTGTTGCGGGCGAAAGGGCGGCTACCGAGTCAGCTCCCGACCTCCTCCTGGGTCGCCTCGGCGATCCGATCCTGGCCCCGGATCACGGCCGCCTCCTCGATGTCGCAAGAGATGCACCGCCGCCCCAGCCGAACGCAAGCCAGGGCTGTCGTGAAGCCGCCGCCACACGGATCGACCACGAGGTCGCCCGGCTGACTGAAGTCGCTGAGGAGCCTCTCCACGTCTACGATCGGCTGTTGCCATTCGTGGACCTCCTTCTCCTTGCAGTTCCACACGTACATGTCGTACCACCACTTCCTCTCGACCCATTCCCCCTTGGTGTAGATCAGGACCGGTCTCCATCGGCTGAACACCTGGAGCGGGAACACCTCGTTGGCGACCGTCTCCCACACCGTCGCCGCCATCCAGCGGAAGACCAGCCGCTCTCCGAGCGTGGCCATCGCCCGGTCGAGGTAGTAGTGCCCGTAGTAGCAGACGAACAGGCCGCCGGGGGCGAGGATCCGCCCGGCCAACTCGGCGAGGTCCGCTAGCTGCGGCAGGAAGTCCCGGCCGTAGGGCGGGTCGGTCAGGATCAGATCCACCGACCCCAGTGCGATCCCGGCAACTTCTTCGACCTCCTGGAATGGGCAGTGGAGGAGCCGGATGGCGCCGTCGCCGGGCGGCCTGACCGCTCGCCCCCTGATCGCCTCCGCCCGCTGCCGACGTCTCACCCGCCGTTCGGCCAAGCGAAGCTCCAGACAACGATCGGGGGTGTTATCGCCGAGAATCTTGAGGGCCTGTTGCGCCCGTTCCGCCTCCTTGGCGGTGCTGGTGACGATCCGGGTCACACGGCGGTACTTCCCGTCCTTGCCCCGGAGTGCATCCAACTTCGGAATCTCCGAAGTTGATATCAGGTGATCCCGCACTCCTTTGACCGTCTTGTCCGTGGTCCCCAGGATCTGGGCGAGCCAGTTGTCGGACAGGTCGGGTGTTCGCCTCAGTTCGGCGGCGATGAGGTCACGCATTTGCTGCTGATTCAGGCGGCGTCGGACGAGGTTGAGGACGTAGGCGTGGTCCCTCTTCTCCTCGTCGGAGAGCCCGGCGAGAGTCAGCACTGGGTAGTCGGTGATCCCGAGTTCGGCGCATGCCCGCACCCGCTGATACCCGTCGATGATGTCGCCTTTCTCATCCATGACAACGGGCAGGATCACCCGCCAGCGTCGGATGCTGTCCTTGAGGGCGTCGTATTCCCAGGTCGTCAATTCGGGCAGGACGTTGGTCGTCATGGTTGCCTCCGCTATCGGTGCTCGTTGGTAAGTGGATTGTTGGGGACGGACGGCGATCGCTCGGAGCGGTGGTCGCCGATCCGTTCGCGTACAGGTCTTGGTAAAGAGCGCTACCGGTTCAGCGCCCAAGATGCGGCATTTGCCGACCGCTCATGGTGGTCACGCCGGGTTGGGGAGGACGAGCTGGTCAACGATGTTGACGTTTCTTGGTCAAATTCTTCTCGTGGGCGACCCTCAGAACCCGGCGGCAATACTCCACTAGCCAGGATTGCTCTTCGATATCGATAGTTGCCGATTCCATCCATTCCAGGAGCTTGACGACAGCCCCGTCAGAGGCTCGACTATGGCGGACGCCTGGCGTCTTGAAAAGGCCAAATGTAGACTTATGGATTTCTCCGAACTTGGCACGAGCAAGTGCCGACGTAAAGCTAACTGCGAAAAGGACTTATGGAGCAACTGGGGCAATCTCTGTTGGCAATTGAAAACGACATTGATAGACTGGTTCTGAAGGGAGGTGTCCCGTGCTCTCAGAGCAACTCAGGCAAGCGATTCGGGATTCCGGGCTCTCGCTACAGGAGATCGGTCGGAGGGCAAAAGTAGCCCCTTCGCAGCTAAGCCTCTTCATGACGGAGGAGCGTTCGTTGAGACTCGACACAGCCGATCGCCTCGCCCAAGTGCTCCGAGCCTTCAGGCCGGATTCGCCTGCCTTCATCCTGGTTGCCGTATCGCCCGACAGATTTCGGATCGCCAAGCGATCGGCCCCGATCGAGGACGCTCCCTCCGCCGAGAACCAGCTTGTCTCCCCACCACTCCGCTACTTTCGGGCACGGGAGGAGCTGCTCATTCGCTACGAGATGTAACGCCTGACGAGCCTCTGGAGGTAGTAGGCGTCGGGGGGCGACCGAGGTCGTCTTGGCCCGACTCCGGGACCAGGACGCCAGCGTCCGGTTCCGGGCGGCGACCGCCCTCGGTCGCATCGGTGACTCGGCGGGTGTGCCGGGCCTGATCGAGGCCCTGGACGAACCCGACGCCTTCGCCCGTGTCGCCTACACGGCCTTGAACCGGATTGGCCGGGCCGATCCGGCGGGCTAGGCCGCCCTCGTCGCCGGGGGTCAACAGTGTCCCGGGCGCAGTAACCGTAATCAGTTTCTACCAACCTGACCGTAGTCATGGTGGGGAGACTCCGTAACGGCTGACCAGGTAACCGGTCCCATGGTCGGGTCGGCGGGTGATGCAGAGGAGCCCCGATGGCTTGCCCGCCAGGTACTTGAAGTAATGGTGCTGATCTTCCGCCGCGCCTGCGAACTGGTGCGGAAGATCATTCCGGGAGTCCATCATGTGAAGTGCCCATCTCTCGAACGGGACGGTGCATTCTTCCTGTTCCTGTGACATGACCGGCATGACCCCCACGCAGTTTTCTCGCACCCACTTCACTTTCACAAACAAGTCATGACTTTGGGGTCGCAGGTCGGCAAAGGCGACGATCCCGATGCTGGGAGCCAGGTGGGGTGTCGGGAGGAAGCTATAACCGAGGAGGATGCGACACTTGTAGTTCCGTTCCGTCGGCTTGAAGATCCCGGCGGTGTCCGCCCGGAAGGACCCGTTGTGATGAAAATGCATCGGACTCAAGATGATGTCACCAGGCTTGAAGATGCTCGATGCTTTGGTATCGGTTGTCTGAAAGTGTTCAAAGTAAATCATGTTATTTTCTCCATGCCACGCCAAGCGCCACCTCTCGATCAGTCCTCGCAGTTCCGCCTCGATGCGGTGGCGGTTCTGGGGCACCAGCTTGGGGTTGCGTGTTGATCACGGGGGTGTCAGTAGACGCTGACCGCTATTCCTAACCTCCTCGATCTGCCTCCGGCTCACTCGGGGGTGTCAACCAGGCTGACCACTGTCCCTAACCTCCTCTGATCTGCCTTCGGCTCCCTCGGGGGTGTCAACCGGGCGGACCGCTGTCCCTAACCTCCTCGATCTGCCTTTGGCCATCTGGGGGTGTCAGCACGGCTGACCGCTGTCCGATTGCCCCGTGATCTCCGCTGGCCGTCTCGGGGGTGTCACCTCGAACTGACCGCTGTCCCTTTCCTTGTTTGATCTGCCTTTGGTGAGGCGGGGGTGTCACCTCGGGCTGACCGCTGCCCCATCCCTTCGTGATCTCCGTCTGGTTGTCCGGGGGTGTCGAGCATCTGACTGGTGGGCAACTGTCCCGTCGAACCTTCGTGCTTCAGCCTGGGTCCAAGGCGGTCGCTGTATGGTCGTCTGTTCACATGACCGGCCATGATTCGAGTCTGAGGGGATCGGGGGTGTCACTCAGATGGCTAATTGTCCCGCCCAAGCCTCATGTCCCGGCTTCAGCGCCTCGGGGGTGTCACGGACGATAGGCTTTTGTCTCAAGGGGCTTTCATCTATGCGGAGGTTCAGATCGAAAGAAGCGGCTTGTGGCGGGGACGCCCGTCGTACACAAACTCGGCGGTTTCCCTCGGCAGGATGTGGGATCGGCTCACGGCGAGCGCCCGTCGCCTTAAGGTAGAGAGCGAGAAAATGGAGCGAATGGCGTGTTTAGGCGAAGTAGAGAAGGGGGCGAATCAGAGGGGGCTTTCCGGGAGCACGCCGCGCAGTTGGAACGTGTCGGTTTGAATTCGGTAGAAGCAAGTGAAATGGTCAAAGTACGTCGCCTCGTCGTCGGACCCGGACATAAAGGCTGTTGCTCACGGCTCTCGTCGCCTTGCCGTTGAGGCGGTCATACGGGTTGTCACCGTTACCGATCTGGACGTGCTCGTCGTACAGGTCTTCCGGGACTGGGATTGTCCGGTTCTCGCCGCCGAGGAACCCGTTCAGCGACAGGAGGTGGTCTCCTCGCTGTCCCCGGAGCCACCGGAAGAACCCGGCGAAGTCAATCTTGCCCGAGTAATACCGGTTGGTTTCGTTCTCGTAGGGCGGGTCCAGGTAAAGAAGATCCCCGGTCTTCGCGATCACTTCTCGGTAATCACGTGTACAGAAACAAACGTGATTGCCGTCCAGTCTCCGGCGCCATTCAGCGAGCAGCGCCTCGACCTGCTCTGGTGACATACCGGGCCGGGCGCCGTGGAACCCGCTGTTGAACTCGCCCGCCTGGTTGAACCGGACCAACCCGGTGCGGCAGGTACGTAGGAGGAAGAAGAACAGGTATGGGTCTTGGCGGCGATTGAAGTCGTCACGGACCTTGAAGTAGTAGCCTTCACCTTTCTCCTGGAGCTTCCGCCACATCTCTCTGTACTTGCGCAGCAGGCCGTGCGGGTCATCGGCGACGACCACCCATAGTTTCATGAGCGGGGCGCATGTGTCGCTGCACTCGATCCGTTCGACCTCGATGTCGGTCCCGAGTAACTCGTAGAGGACCGAGCCTCCCCCGAGGAACGGCTCGTAGTAGGTGGCAATCTTGCGGGGGAAGTGGGCGACGATCTGTTTGGCCTGTCGCCGCTTGCTTCCGGTCCACTTGATCAGGACGTGGTGCAGGTTCGTCCTTCGATGGACCTCGTGGTCGGGTGACCCTTCGTCCCGGTGTCTCTCGGGGATCGCCCTGCGATGAAGGTCGTCGATGAGGTCATAGAGGTAATCGTGCTCCCCGGTTGCGAGAAGGTCATCGAGCTTGTCGAGCGTGGCTGAGCATCGAGTCTGCCCCTTGCTGATCGCCTCCCCATTCAGCCGTTCGGGAGCAAGCCGCAATTCGACCAGGGACGGTCGCCAGAGGTCGTCGATTCCTCGCAATCCGAAGAAGGTTGCCACCCGCTGGAGGTGGGCGGCGTTTCGACGATCGGGCTTCGCCAGTCCGTGGGAGACGGCCCTGCGTAGCCATTTGTAGGGGACGCCGATCGTCTCGGCGGCCTCCTTGCGGCCAAGACGCTTCAGCGCCAGGAGGCGGTCGAAATTCTGGGCCAAGACGCTGTTGGGGGTCGCACGTGCCATCTTTATTCCCCAGGAGAAGCCCCTTCGTGAGCCAGTCGATCGCCTCGAAGAAGAGTTCCTCACGAGGAGTTCCCATGCAGGAGATCTCGGTCACGGGCTTGGGAGCGTGGGCGAGGAAGTACGGGCAGGAGGCCCGGCAGACTTGATGACGGTCGAGGATGTGCGCCGAGGTCTTGCGGAATACCTTGATCGGCTTGGCGATTCCGGCCCGCTTGCGCACCTTGGTCTTAAGCCTGACCGATCAGGTCGTAGCGGCGTAGCTTCGCCTTGACCGTCTCGTAAGACACAAGACGGTTGCCCTCCTGCGATGATACGATCCCTCGACCTACTGAGATGCCACGCTAGCGACGCCGTAGGACCGGAACTCTCGGTGCGTCCGGGCAGGTTTGATAGGGGTCGCCGCCCCGATTTGCTCCCCGAATTGTCCCACGATTTGTAACCACCGACCATCGCCGAAATTGTAACCAGATTTCTATGGGTCAAATGCTTGCTGCTAAAGGACTTGCGACGACCCATTCCGCCCCGAACCTAGAGATAATCCTGGCGGATCGGGTGGAACACATCGAGCGCGACGGCGGGGCTGTCCAGGGCTCGGACGCTGTGCGCCACGCCGCCGGGGATACGCCACAGGTCGCCCGGCCCGAGCCGGCGGGTGACGCCCCCGACGGTGAACTCGAGCTGCCCTTCCAGGAGGATGCCCATCTGCTCGTGCGGATGGGCGTGTTCGGCCACCACCGACCCGGGCTCGAGGTGGACGACCGAGAGCATCAGGCCCCGCCCTGCGGTCGTCCGGATCTCGACGCCCGGGAAGATCGTGTGCCGCGAGCCGCTCCCGGCGGGGAGGAAGTAGCCGTCCGGGTCGGGGAGGGGGGCGGGCTCTTCACCCGGTCGCGGATCGGTCATTGGACCTGTCCATAGGCGCTGGCGACCCACTCGCCGGTGAGGTTGAGGAACTCCTCGCGACCGCCGTTATAAACGTTCTTGATCACGTCGTCGAGGGCCCCCTGGCCGCCTTCGAGCATGCCGTGGAGGAAGGCCGGAAACCTCGGGCTGAACATCTCGCTCCGGATCAGACAATCGACCAGGGCGAAGCTGACGGCGCGCTGGTCCTCGGCCGTGAGCTGGCCGCCGAGGGCCTGAGTGGCCTTGGTCGGCCAACCCTGATCGACGTTCTGGAAGGCGGTGGCGCGGAGGTGTCGGTAATACGGGCTGCGCGGCTCGGCGGCGTGGGCAAAATAGAGGCCCAACCCGTCGGAGAGCCATCGGGCGCGTTGCCCCCGCCGGCGGCGGCCACCGAGCCCGAACTCACGCCCTCGGTCAACAGGCCCAGGAGCGTCCGATCGGAGCCAGAGCCCTCGGATTCCTCGGACTTCTTCCCCCTGGCCCGTCGCCGCGGCGGCTCTTCCCGCTTGCCCTCCGCCGGGTCCACCGCCGCGACATACGGCTGGGGCACATTGAATCGCCTGCTGAACCGCGGCTCCTGGCTGTCGACCTCGCGGCCCTCCACCGAGCGGACGAACTCGATGAACTCTTTATTGCTGCTGAACACGTACAAACTGACCTTCTCCGGCCAATCCATCGCCTGCGAGCCGAGCCAGCGCTTGAGAGAGCTGTACGGCGTCTCCATCGCCTTGAGGGTGCTGGCCGCCCGGTCGCTGGGCAGGTTGCTGAACAGGATGAAGTGCGTGCCCGGCACGACCTCGGGCTTCTGCTTCGCGTTGGACTGCTTCCACCGCGCCTGCCCGACCTCGATGACTTTCTGGTCGCGCTCCTTGGCCGGCGTCTGGGCGATCTGCTTGCGGCGCAATTGCTCGGGGGACGCCGCGTAGGAGTCCATGGCCGCCTTGGGGTCGATGCCGGTGTCGAGCTTGGCGCCCTCCTTGACCCACCGGGTGATCTTGGCGATCGCGTCCGCGGAGAGGTTGTTGTTGTTCCCCTGCGGCATCTTCGGGTCCTCATCGCCGTTGATCCGCAAGATCAGGTGGCTCTCCTCGGGCTTGCCCGCGACGAGGACCGGGTGATCGGGCGTGCCCTTCTGGAGTTTCTCGAAGGTGCTCAGATCGAGCTTGCCCCGCCGCACGCCCTGCCCATTCTTGCTGTGGCAGGCGCTGCAGTTGGCGACGAGGATCGGCGCGATGTCCTGCGAGAACTTGAGCGGGCCGGTGTTGGCCGTCTCGGCGGTGCCCTCGCCCTTGGTCTTGGACTTCACGTCGGCCTTCTTGCTCGCCCCCTTCTCGGCGAGGCGCGTCTTCTTACGGGCCGCCTTGGACCGGGTCCGCCCGGGGTGCGCCATGTCCGAGTCGTCCGGTATCTGGCCGAACGGGTTGAATGGGTCGAACCCGCCGGGGTCCTGGGCCTGGCCGTATTGCGCGGCGGCCGTGCGGATCAGGCCGAGTTCCGGCAGGATCCAGGGGATCTCGACCGGGAAGAGCCACAGCACGGCGAACGAGAACACGCCCGCCCATCTCAGGCCACGCCGCGGCAGGATGCGTGCCATGATGTTAACCCCCGTTGGCCGGCCGGAAATCCACCATCCGATCCCTCTATTCTTTCTCGCCTTGCGCGCCTTGACAAGAGTCGCGGCCGCGATCCGGCCGGTGGCCCGACCGCGCAGCCCGTCCGGACCGGCGCCGCATGGCTCGCAGGCCCGTGTCAACGAGTACACCGCCGACACGATGGATGTGACACCGGCCCCGAGGTCGTGCGCACCGGGCGCGGGGAGCGAGACCGATCCGCTCGGCGACCGGCGATGATGGGTCACCGGCTGCCACCGGTCGCGGTGAACGAAAGAAATCGTTGCTCGTCCGGCAGGGAGCCCGGCCGCTTCGTGCGGGCCGGGGTTCGAGTCGGCAGCGCCAGCCGGATTCTCCGGCCGGCGGGTCGAGCCCTAGAGGGGATCGCAAAGGACCCGGATCGTGACGAGCTCCCCATCCTGGCTGTAGTAGAGTTGCCGTGAATTGACGCGGACGTGCAGATAGACGCCCGATTGATCGCCATCCGGAATATAGACAACATCGCCGGAGGTCGGAATCGTCGCCGGGTCTCGAGCCGGAACCCGTGCAAGCGTGGCACCACGCTTCTCATCCCAGAAATCCAGTTCGATCATGCTTATCTCCTCTCGATGGTCTGACAGATGGTCGCGGAGTCTGCTAATTTAACGAATCAGAGTCATCCTGTAACCTCTTTGTCGCCTGATCGCAAGATCGACCCACCATCAGAAGTGTGAGGGGGACATCCCCATCGGGCAAGGGGTCACCGCGGATGATAGCCCCCTATTTCCTTCCTGGCCGGGATTGTACCTGGCGGATCGATTTTGCTGACATACGATTGGCGTGCCACTCTACAAAATAAATGGATGGGCAACATTATGCTGACGTGGTGTGGCGGCGAGGGTCAGGCGACTGGAGGAGACCATGTCAGATTGGTGGCGGTCGAGGCGGGAGCGGGCGTCACCGGCCGGAGCGAGGCCCCGATCGCTGACGCCGTTGAAGGGAGTCGTCGGAGGACGAGGACGAGCCGCGACCATCGAGGAGAGGAGCGGAGGGTCGCGTGAAGATAAGACCGCTCGCTCACACTCGCGGCTCGGTCGGGGATTGCCATCAATGCCCGGCGGCCTTCTCGACCTGCTTCGTCAAGTTGAACGAGTGGACCCCCATCGACTTGCCGCCCATATAGCTTTCCCAAGCGCTGGTGACCCGGCCGTCCTCGTGGAAGGTGATCTGCACGCCGTGGATGTGCATATCTTTCTTGGGGTCGAGGTTGCTACCGCCGTCGAAGACGAAGATCAGGTGATCGGGCCGGGACCTGGCCCGGTCGAGCTTCAACCGCGGCTGGTTGCCCGCGGCGCAGTAATGGGTCATCCGCAACTCGTCGCCGTCGAGATGGTAGACCGACACCATCTCGTGCGGGTGGCCGGGGAACTGATTCTCGACCAGCGCGCTGCCCGCGCCGGTCAGCTTGAAGACGACCGATGGCGGGCCGCCATGCGCGTCCTTGACTTCCTGGGCCTTCTTCTCCTTGGCCGCCTCACCGCTGGCGTCGAACTCAACCTTCCAGGTGCCCGCCAGCTTCTTCAGCCGGGCGAACGTCGCCTTGGCGTTGACGCCCCCCTTCGCCGGGGCCTCGTCCCCGGCGCCGGCCATGCCCACCCCGCCCAGGACGAGGATCATCCCCGCGACCGTCACCACCCCACTCGCACGCCACCGATTGCACCCCATCACAATCCCCCTTTTCGTTCGAGTCCCACAGGACAGAATCGAGGACGTGATCCGACCGCAGAGGCCGGACCCGCCCAGTGAAGGTTTCGGCAATCGTCGCGAGGTAGATTACTAATATTTTGTACAGGTTTCAAGATCAAAAGAAGAACAACCGAAGGACATGGCACGATTGGACATAGGCGTCGAGCGCGGCCAGGCGTCGGAAGCGGCGCGGGAGGATTTCGAGAAGGCGATCGCCACGGACTCCGGACCTTTTCCGGTTCATCCGGAAGTAGCATGCGCGAATTTGACGCCGACGCAAGTCGTTGTGTACTCACGCGCCGATGATTTCACCCGACCAGGGCCTACTTCGTCTCATGGATCGCCAGGATCTTCAATTTGAAGGATTCCCGATCCCGGAACCCGTACGCCTGCCGCTTCATCGTCTTGATCTTGTTGTTCGTCCCCTCCAGCGGGCCGCTCGAGATCATCACGTCGTAGTACGCCAGCAGGCCCGAGCGGTGCGCCGCCAGCGTCTTGGCCATCTGCTGGAGGATCCGGATCCCCGACGCCTCCGCTCGGCGAATCCAACCGTCCAGGAAGGTCGTGGCGAATCGCTTCCCCGGCTGCTCCCAGAACCGCCGCAGATCCTCCTTCAGGTAGGAGGCCGTCGCCAGCGGCTCGTTGAGCTTCAAGGCCTCCTTCAGCCGGCTCTTCTCATCCGTCTTCGGGTCGAGGTTGGCGGCGTTCTTCAGCAGCAGCCACCGCGTCCCCTTGAGCACGTCCTTGTGCTGCACGTCGGTCGCCTCGCGGTACAGCGCCCGCCGCAGGTCCGAGAGCTTGTCGTTGAACAGCTTGACCACGTGGAAGCGGTCGAAGACGATCACGGCCTTGGGCAGATGGGCCCGCACCGCCGCCTGGTAGGCCCCCGACCTGTCCATGGCCACCGCCTCGATCTGGGCCTTGCTGGGCCGCAACCGCTTCCAGAAGGGCTTCAGCGCGTCGGCGCCCTTGCCGTCGCCGACGAAGACCACGGCGCCGCTGTCCAGGTCCAGGACCACCGTCAGGTAGCGGTGCCCGCTGGCCACGGCGATCTCGTCGATGGCGAGGGCGTTGAGGTGCTTGAGTTTGGGCTTGGCATAGCGCCGCGACAGGTCGCGCTTCTGGATGTCCTTGACCGGATCCCAGCCGACATCGAGGTGATGGGCGACGTCGCGGATGGTCATGCGGCGCGACAGCTCCAGCACGTACCGCTCGAAGGACTTGGTGTAGCTCCGCCTGGGGTCGGCGAAGGGGACCTTGACCTGACGCACCGCCCCACAGGCTCGACATTCGACGCGCGGGATCGGCAGGACCACGGTCGTCTTGCGGCGGCCGATGGGCAGGGCGGTGAATTGCCGCTCGGCGTGACCGCGGGAGATGACCTCGCGGGAGCCGCAGGCCGAGCAGCGACAGTCGTCGGGATCCTGCTGGATGGTGAAGATCGTCGCGCCGCCCTGATAGTCGGTGCGGACATACTCGTCGCCGCGGATACCGAATGCGTGATACAACAGGCTGGTGGACATGCTGACCTCCCGTTTTGGAGTCCGTTGACACAACTCCAAGTGGAGTCAGCATGTCCACGTTTTTCAAGCCCCGCGCGCGCTTCTTCCGGATGAACCCCTTTTCCCTGATGATTCCTGTAAGGTCCCGGCGCGGGACGCGTATCAGCGGTACGGGGAGGACTCCGTCGGTTGGGCGCTCAGGATTGATGATGATGATTGTTGTGGAATTGACGTTACGGTCGGCGTAAGCTCTGTGGAGCACATCGTCCAGGACCCCGGGCCAATTCGACACCCGGTTCGCTGGAAAGGGTCTACATCTCATGAGTGCAGGAACGATCACGATGTCCGAGACCCGGCACTCGCTGCTGGTCCGGGTGCGCAACCTCGGCGACGCCCGGAGCTGGAGCGAGTTCAATGCGATCTACCGCCCGCTGATCTTCGGCTATCTGCGCAGTCTGGGCCTGAAGGAGCACGACGCCAACGACGTGACGCAGGAAGTCTTCTGCCGGCTGATGGCGATCCTGCCGAAGTTCGAGCTGAATCCGCGGAAGGGCCGGTTCCGCACCTATCTGTGGAAGCTCACTTACTCGACGCTGGTCGATCGGGCGCGACGGCGGAAGGTCCGCGACCGGGCGGAGGAGGAGTGGGTGCGGCGGTTCAGCGAGGCCGACGAGTCCGAGAGTCGGAAGCTCGAGGAAGCGTGGACTTTGCGCCACCGCAAGCGGATCCTCGAAGTCGTCCTGCCGCGGGTCCGGGCGACGACCTCGCGGACGGCCTGGGCGTGCTTCGAGGGGCGGCTGGTGCACCGCCGGCCGGCCGCGGAACTCGCCGCCAAGCTGGGAATCAACGCGAACGCCGTTTATGTCTACGCCTCGCGGGTGCTGCAAGAGGTCCGGCGCCGTTGCGCCGAGATCGAGGGGGAGATGGGCGATGACTGCGATCTCGACCTGTCCTGACGAGCCCGAGCTTTTGCCGGTCGCCACCGGCGAGCCGGCTGGCGACGCGATCGAGCGGCACCTCGACGCCTGCCCGATCTGCCGCGGACGCGTGGAGCTGCTCCGGGCCGAGCTGACGGCGCTGCGCCACGACCTCGGAGATGAGGTGAAACCCCCCTCGACCGAGCCCGACCCGGCGGTGAACCGTGACGGCGAGCCGACGGGCGGCGGGACGACGCTCTCCTGGCCGGCCGGATACGGCCGGGGACGCGGCTCGGGAGCCGATCGGGCCGGAGGCGGCGGCCGCGGCCCGCGCCGGCGCTGAAAGCCGGCCCGAGCGGCCCGCCGCGATCGGCAAGTATCTGGTCGTCGACCAGCTCGACGAGGGCGGCCAGGGGCAGGTTTTTCTGGTCATCGACCCGAACCGTACGCGTTCACGGGCCGAGGGTGACAGTCGTTCAGAAGCGAACAAGGTGCGGTAGCTTCAAAACCGATCCAGACGACAGAGGGCCAGAGGCAACCCCAGAAGGTGCGTCGGTGTCGTCGGACGCATGGCACCAACTTAAGCGCAACTCTTTATTGCTAAAGAACTTGTGTTAGTGGCGGTCGGGTTTTTCATGGACAATATCCTGTTGTGTTCATTTGGTTGATGGAAGGCGAGCCGGGAAACATAGGGGTTCAGATGGAGCCGCTGGGAATCAGGCCCAAGAAACCAGGAATCCAGTGTCCACAAGTCTAAGTGCGATTGGAAGTTGCGCTTAAGCTGGTGCCATGCGTGTCGTCGGACCGACGCTCGCAAGTGGAAAGAAAGGTGACTCGCGGGGCCGCACAACTCCTGGGTTAAGCCATGCGTGCGTGCTCATCCAAACACAGTTATCCGACCGACGGACCGCTCGGGCAACCGGCCACCACTGTCGATCCGGTGCCGGCCAGACCGATGCACGACGCATTTCGCTATCCACCAGCGAACTCGCCCCGGCCGCACAGCGGCTGGTTGAAGGCCGGAACGACGAGCAACTTGCCATCTGCACGGAACTGGAGACCCATGGTGCCGCCGGCGATCGATCCAGTCGAAGGGAGCATTCGCGCCGATACTTGGGTCCGGCGAATCTCTCCGTACGCCATGCCGCATCCAGGAGAGCCCATTCACGACCAAGCGCTCTGACCGGCGTATCAAAGCACTCCTGGCTCGCCGATCGCGATCGTCCGCAGGATCTCGTCGGTCTTGAGTCCGAGCGCCATCGGCAGGCCAACCTCGGGCAGCACAGCCACGTCGTAGAGCTCACGCACCATGCCTTCGACGCGCAGCCAGTGCGCGACATCGCCGCTGTTTAAGTCAATAACCAGCAAGCCACAGCGGGGTTCGGCGTTTCGTCGGGCCAGCTCTTCATCCAGGGCCAGGCCACTGAACGTCTTGTCGTGGCGCGGGTGCGACAGCCCCACGATGGCGTGGTCGCCCACCAATGCGAGCCCGCGCAGATAACCCGGGCAGAACGTCAGCGGCTCGAACTCGCCGCCGGACGGGTGGATGCTGCCGAAATGGCCGGTGCCGGAATTGTGCAGCCACAGCCGGCCCCTATGCAGCCGGGGCGAGTGCGGCATCGACAGCCCGCGCGATCACTCGGCCATCGGGGATCTCAACCACCACGCCGCCATCGCGGCGCTGGTCGCGCCACCCATCGACAACGTCGCTCGCGCTGACCATTGTGGCGAACCGTGGCCGACCGCAATCCAGGGCCAGGCCGTTCAGGTGGCAGCGGTCTTCCGCGGCCAGCTTGCTCAAGAACGGCGGCCGCCAAAGCGGCGTGAAGCTCGACCGCTCGGCGAGCGTGCCGATGCAGCCAAAGCCCGTGGCGACGAAGAGCACGCGGCCGGTGTGGTCTACCGCGATGTCGTGAATATCGAGGTCGCCGGTGGTGTTGGCCACCTTCGGCACATAAAGCCGGTCGTATCCCTGGTGGAGCTCGCCCGGCTTGAGCAGGTTTTCGAAGCGCCAGAGTTGATAGAGCGTACTCAGCCAGAGCGACCGGCCATCGGACCACAAGCCCATGGCGCGGTTGAACGTGGCGCTCGTTCACGGCGAGCCGGCCGTCGGCGTGACGCCCCAGCAGGAAGAGCTTCCCTGTCTGGTAGGTTGTGAACGCCAGGCTGACCCGCTGTTCGGCCAGCCAGCTCCACAATCGCGGCGAGCCGGTCACTTCGACCCAGGGCTCGTTACCGGTGCCGGTTCGCGGAAGGGACGCCTCGCTCATGAATGCGGCTCGCGCGATGGTAACTCGGCCCGTCTTTGGTGGCGGCGTTTCGCTCCCGCCGCCACCGGACCGCTGGGATATCTGGTCTGCCGAGGGACGAATGCCCGCGTCACCGACAAGGCTCTCGCGGCGCAGACCAGACCAGCCACGGAGGCGACGCGCGCGAAGCGACGTGACCAGGGAACCGGGGGTTCGACAGGTCCTGCGTCGAGGCCTCGCTCGCCGAAGAGCACGCGAACCCCCCGCGTGTCCGCGCGCGGACCAGGCCCCGTGGTGTCCGGCTCGTCCAGCCGCGCGCCGGTGCCTTGCGGACCGACCGGGAGATGATGAATAAACAGGTCTTCGCTCCACGGATCACGAACCGCGTCCGTGCCCCGCGACGGCGAGGCATCGTCCCGGCCGCGATAATCCTCGAGGGCCTCGTCGAGACCGGTCACGAACCGGGTCAATGCCGACGTGTCGCCGAAGTTGTACTTGCCCGAGAGCCAGGGCCTGCGCGCCTCGGCCCCGCCCTCTTCCGCGTCGCCCCCCGACCCGAACTCGAGGATGGGGACGCTTTGATACGTGTTGCCTTCGACCGGAACCAGGACCGTTGCGGCGTCTCCCGGCCCTAAGCGGTTGCCCAGCGACGAAAACGTCCCGAGCGACAACCCAACTGTCGTGGTGGCCGCGACCGTCGCCGAGCTCGTCGATGAAGACGTACTCGCACTCGAGCTCGTCGCCGTGGCGGAGCCGGACGTCGTGATCGCGCTGGCCGTGAAACTGAAGCTTTGGCTTGCGCTCGCGAGCGCCGGCGTCTGGACCAGGTTAAAGGCCGGCGGCGACGAGCCGCCGGGCAAGGCCCCGCCACCTTCCAAGCTGTTTTCGACCTGGGTAAACACAAAGAGTTGGTCGGATCCTTCGCTGCTCACCAGGACGTTGAATTGCCCGCCGGGCTTGCTCACCACGTCGATCGCGCTGGGCAAGGCGGGAACGCCTCCCTGCGCCTGCAGGACCGAGGCCAGCGTCAAGCCGCTTCCTTGCGGCTGCAGGAGATCGACAGCGCCATCGGTCAAGGCCACCACGACCTGGCCGTTCGCCAGCGCCTGCGCGGCCTGCACCTGCTGCTCGGAATAGACCACAGAGGCTCCCAGGCCCGGGGAAAACAGGTTGAAACGCACCAGATCTCCGCCGGCCGTCACGGCATAACCCAGGCCGGTTGTTCCCACGAAGGTTGGGGGCTGCAAGAGCGCGCCGCCGAAGTTGAGAAGCGTCCGCGGCTGCCGGTCGTCGAAGAACCCACGTCCCACGCCGGGCAGCTCGGTCACCGTGCCGCTGCCACCGTTGAAGACGGCCAGGTCTGGTATGCCGTCGCCGCTAAGATCTTGCACGGCCACCGCGATCGGGCCGTCGCCGCCGGACTTCAGACGCGGCCCGGGAAGGCCCACCCAATCGCCGTTGGCGTCGTAGGAGCCGAAAATCACGGAGACGTCGTTGCTGCCTTGGTTGGCGACCAGCATGTCCGGAACGCCGTCGCCGGTGATGTCCGCCACGGTGATGCTGGCCGGCGCAGTGCCGACGAAGTAGGTCCGCGGGTCAGGAGCGAAGGAAGGAACCCCGTTGCTCACGGACGTCGTGCGATACACCACCACGGAGTTGCTGCCCGTGCTGAGGACTACGGCGTCGGGCAAGGTGGCCCCTCTGTCCAGAAAAGCCCACTGGACGTCGCCTGGCGCCATCTGGTCCGACGAGGTCGCAGAGCCGAGCGTCTCCACGGGGCGATACTGGTTTCCGCCGGCCGACGGAGCCTGGACCGTGACGCGGTTGTTCTGCTGGTCGCCGACCAGCACGCCGGCCTGGCCCGGACCCAGCAGATTGGGTACGACGGACAGCGAAACGCGACTGCCCTGGATCTGGAAGGTCCCGTCGCCCTTGCCCACCAGGGTCAGCACGTCGCCGAAGCCGTTCCCCACCAGTAAGTTCAAGAGACCGTTTCCGCCGCCCGGAACCACGGTGAGCCCTGTGGCATCCGCGCCGACCGGGATGCTGAACGTGTGGCGGAAGGTGCCATCGCCGTTGCCGGAATCGATCCACAGCTGGCCGGTGTCTTCCATCAGCACGGCCAGGTCCGTGTGGCCGTCGCGGTTGAAGTCGCCCGCGACGATCGCGACGGGGCGGTTGTTGATGCTCAAACCGTCACTGGTTGATGTGGTCAGACCAACCTGCGGGCTGGCGAAGCCCCCGGCGCCGTCGGCGACCAGGATGCTGAAGCTATGCGTCCCTTGATTGAGGACAGCGAGATCGTTGCGGCCATTCCCCGTGAAGTCGCCCACGACCAGGCTGACGGGGTCCGCGAAGGAGCTTAGTGCCGGACTACCCGAGGTCGTATTCAGGCCATACAGGCCCGTGCTGTCGGGGAAGACCAGGGATTGGGTGAAAGAGTGCTGGGGATTGTTGAGGAGTACGGTCAATTCGCCCGAGGCCTGGTCGGTCACGATGATGTCCGGTAGCCCGTCACCGCTCACGTCGGCCACCGCGATGTCCGACGGCGCGATACCGGTGAGCACCGTGATCGGAGCCGCGAACTGGCCCGGCGAGACCTGCAGGGCGATGGTGACGCTGTTATCCAGGGCGTTGGCGACGATCAGGTCGTCGAGCCCATTTCCCGTCAGGTCGGCGGCGACTAGGCTGGTGGGCAGGGCCGTCGTCGAGAAGGCGTCAGAGCGGGAGAAAACGCCTTCGCTGGCTGTGTCAGTCGAGCTCATCTGGGGGGGCGGTCCATATTGACCCTGGAAGGAGACATTGCCGTCTGCGCTGGCCGTGTAAATCGAGACGGTGAAGACGAATTGACCGTTCGAGAGCGTAGGGTCGAAGTGGGCGTCCGCGGCCGCGATGGCGAACCGAGACCCGATCCGCAGGACCGTGATGGCGCGCGCGGGGCGGCCGGGGTTGAGGATCACGGGCGGGGCGAATGCGCCGGAAGAGCCGGGCAGTCCCGCCCGATAGAGGATGTTGCCCGAGTCGTCCAGGATGACGCTGTCCAGGATGCCATTGCCAGTCAGGTCGACCAGGAATGGCGTATCGCTCACACCGACGCCGCTGCCGGCCGGGGCCGGCTGGAATGTGCCATCGCCCTTCCCCAGCAGCACACCGGTCGCGCCATCGTGGTTGTTCACCGTGACGAGGTCGGGGCGGCCGTCGCCGTTGACGTCCGCCACCACGGTCTCGACCGGCAACGCGTCGGTGTCGAAGGTGTGCGGCGCCCCGAAGGAACCGCCCCCGTCGTTGAGCAGGACGCTGACGCTGTTGCCGCCGTAGTTGGTGGTGACGAGGTCGGGTCGGCCGTCGCCTGTCAAGTCCGCCACCGCCACCGAGTAGGGCCGGGAGCCGACGGGGAAGGCCCGAGCGGGCTGAAAGGTGCCGGCGCCGTTGCCCAGCAGCACGCTCACCGTGTTGTCGAAAGCGTTGGCGGTGACGATGTCGGGGATGCCGTCGCCAGTGAGATCCGCCACCGCCACAGAAAACGGCTGCCTGCCTGTGGCAAACGTGATTTGAGGTGCGAAGTTGACGTCATTCTTGCCTCCCCCCAGGTTGAGGAGCACGCTGACAGTGTCGCTGGCCGAGTTGGCGACGACGATGTCGTCGCGGCCGTCGCCGGTCAGGTCGGCCAGAGCCACCGAATACGGCTTGTCCCCGACCGGGAAGACCTCCTGCGGCAGGAACGTGCCGTCCCCCTCGCCCAGGAGCACGCTGACGGTGTCGTCGTTGTAGTTGGCGACGACCAGGTCGGGGATGCCGTCGCCCGTGAGGTCGGCCACCGCCACCGCGCGGGCTACGGCCCACGGCAAACGTCTGTTGCTCGCTGAAGGCGCCGTCGCCATTGCCCAGCAGCACGCTCACGTCGTCGCCGCCGGAGTCTGCGGTGACGAGGTCAGGCCGGCCGTCGCCGTTGAGGTCGGCCACCGCGACGGCCGTGGGCGCAGGACCGACGGCCACGGATTGCCCGGGTTCAAAGGTGCCATCGCCGTTGCCTAGTTGCACGGTCACTGTGTCCTGAAGCTCATTCGTGGTGATGATGTCGAGCTTCCCGTCGCCGGTCAGGTCCGCCACGGCCACGGAGTACTTGTTCTTACCTGTGCCCAGGGTGACTGGCGAGCGGAAGGTACCGTCGCCGTTGCCCCGGAGCACGCTGACGGTGCTGGCATTACGATTGCCGACGACCAGGTCGAGCGTGCCATCGCGATCGAGGTCGGCCACCGCCAGCGAAGCGGGGCCGGTACCCGCAGGGAAGGTTCGCTCGGGTTGGAACGTGCCGTCGCCGTTGCCCATGAGCACACTCACGTCGTCGCTGCCGTAGTTGGCCGTCACGATATCGAGGATGCCATCGCCGGTCAGGTCCGCCACCTGCACCTCGTTGGGGGCCTTTCCCACCGGATACGTCCGCGGCGGCCCGAAATTGCCGTTGCCCTGGTTCAAGAGGACGCTGATGTCGTCGTTGCGGTAATTGGACGTGACGATGTCGGGCAGGCCGTCGCCGGTGAGGTCGGCCACGGCGAGTCCGTAGGGCCGGGAGCCGACGGGGAATTCGCGCGTGGGCTGGAAGGTGCCGTCGCCGTTGCCCATGAGCACGTCCACCACGGTCGCACTGAAGTGGCTGACGACGAGGTCGGGGATGCCGTCGCCGGTCAGGTCGGCCACCACGACCTCGAAGGGACCGGAGGCGACCGGGTAGGTTCTCATGGGCTGGAAGGTACCGTTGCCGTTGTTCAGAAAAACACCCACGTCATTGTCGTTCTTGTTCGTGACGATGATGTCTTCCTTGCCGTCGCCGGTCAGGTCGGCCACTTTAACGTCGTAGGGATCGCTGCCGGCGGGAAGCTCGAAGTGGGGCCGGAAGGTGCCGTCGCCGTTCCCCAGGAGCACGCTCACGCTGGCGCCTTCGTAATTGGCGGTGACGATGTCGGGGATGCCGTCGCCGGTGAGGTCGGCGACGGCCACCGAAAACGGCGCCTGTCCGGTGGCGTAGGTCTCCTTCGTCTGAAACGAGCCGTCGGGGTTGCCCAGCAGGACGCTCACGCTGTTAGCGGGCCTGTTGGCCGTGATGATGTCGGGGATGCCGTCGCCGGTTAAGTCCGCCACCACGACTTGGAAGGGGGACGAAGGTGGAGCGGGGGCGGACTGCTGGGTTCCGAGCGTGAAGGTTCCGTCACCGTTGCCCAGAAGCACGCTCGCTGTATCGTCGCCGAGATTGGCGGTGACAATGTCGACCTGGCCATCGCCGCTTAAGTCCCCGACGGCGACGGAACGAGGCGTTTCTCCGGTCGGGAACGTCTGCTCGGGCTCGAAGGTACCGTCGCCGTTGCCCAGCAGCACGCTGACCGTGTTGTCGCCCCGGTTGGACGTGACGACATCGGGAATGCCGTCGCCGGTGAAGTCCGCCAGTGCTATCGAGTACGGATTCACGCCGACCTTGTAGAGCTCCTCGGGCTGGAAGGTACCGTCGCCGTTGCCCAGCAGCACGCTCACGTCGTCGGCGACGGAGTTGACGACGACGAGGTCGGGGATGCCGTCGCCGGTGAGGTCCGCCACCGAGACCGCGTGGGAGCCCGCTGCGGTGGGGAACGTCTCCTCGGGGCCGAAGGTGCCATCGCCCTTG
This sequence comes from uncultured Planctomycetota bacterium, assembly GCA_963815795.1. GTDB lineage: Bacteria > Planctomycetota > Planctomycetia > Isosphaerales > Isosphaeraceae > JAKAUH01. The sequence continues at coordinate 177,723 of CAWFIC010000002.1, forward strand.
CCCAGACGCACAGCCACGTTCCCGCTCACATAGTCGGCATAGATCAGGTCGGGGATGCCGTCGCCGGTGAGGTCCGCCACCGCGATCCCGGCCGGTCCGGCGAAGCCGGCGCCCTGGTTGGCGGGGTAGACAGTCGGTGTCTGGAATGTGCCGTTGCCGTTGCCCAGAGCCACGGAGACGGTGTCGTCGGCGTAGTTGGAGAAGATCAGGTCGGGGATGCCGTCGCCGGTGAGGTCGGCCACCTCCACATCGCTCGGGCGGGTGCCGGTGGGGACGAGGATCTGCGGCTGAAACGTCCCATCACCGTTGTTGAGCAGAATGCTGATCGTGTTGTTGCCCTTGTTCACAGCCAGGATGTCAAGCCGGCCGTCGTTGGTCACGTCGGCCAGAGTGATATGCCACACACGAGGTCCGACGGTATAAGTCCTGGGAGGCTGAAAAGTGCCGTCGCCGTTCCCCATGAACACGCTCACGGTGTCGTCGACCCGGTTGGCGGTGACGATGTCCGGGATGCCGTCGCCGTTCAAGTCCCCCACCGCCACGGAGTCGGTTCCGGCTCCGGAGCTGAGCGGGGCGTAGGGCAGACTGGTCTGGGTGAACGCCGTGGTGAGCCGGTAAGCACCCGCGCCCGCTTGCACCGAGACGGCCAGAAAGTACGTCCCCGGTTGTAGGGACTGGACGATCTGACCGCTGTCTGACTGGATCAGCATCTGGCCCGTCGGTCCGGAGAGCGTCAATCGGGGCTGGAGCGTGCCGCTCGCGGTGGCGACCTCCGCTTTCAGCTCCCCGTTGCCGAGCGTGTTCGTGACCGTGAACGACCAGGTGCTCACCTGTCCCGGGCCGAGCGCGCCTGTGTCCTCAGTGAACAGCCCGGGATCGACTTCCGACAGGTTCGTCACGCCCGCAGCGGCGTGGGTCACGACCGTGAGCGGCTCCCAGTCGGAGCCGCGATGGACGCCGCTCTTGTCATACAAGCCGGCCTCGGGCACCGTCGGGTCCGCCACGATGCGCAGGCCGAGGTACGCAGGCCCCGACGGCCAGCCTGCCGGCAGCGTCACGCTCAAGCCGGCTGGCGACGAAAAACTCCGGCCCGTCGCGTCCGGAACGAGGTCCCCCCTCGTCAACGTCGCCAGCACCTGCGAGGAGCCTTCGAACACGTTACTGTTGCCCAGGAGCACCTGGACCTGGAAGTTGCCAGGGTCGGCGCCGCCCCGGTTCTGGACCGTGAAGTGGACCGGGATCGTGTCGCCTGCCGCAGCCAGATCCACGTCGGTCCGGAAGGAGCTGCCTGTCAAGTCCGGCATCAGCGGCGTCGCGGTCGTTAGCCTTGCGTCCAGGGTATACAGCCCCGTCGTATCACCGGGGACCCCGCTGCCCACGACGGTCGGATTGTAGTTGTCGTTGGGGGCGCTGCTGACACCGACGTAGTACACACCGGCGACCGCCGCCTGGAAGCTCAGTTGCGGGTCGCCCCCCTGCTGGTTGTCGAGCGCGAGCGGCGTGCCGCTCGCATTGAAGACGCGCAGAAGGCTGGTCAGGCCGCTGCCGGCCTGCTGCGCGTCGATGCCGGCATCGAGCGTTTCGCCGCTTTGCAGCGTCACGGAGTAGAGATCGACCTCGTCAGGAAGGGACAGGAAGTGCGACACTTCCGCATCGTTTAAGGCGCCGAAGTGCAGAGGCACAGCCGAATCCAGGGGTGAGGCGGCAAGCAGGGTGCGCGGTTCGAGCCGGTCGCCGTCCGGCTGCCGGAACGATTGCCGGCGCTGCGATTGCCCAGACAAACCGTTAGGTCGCCGTCGCGCCCGCATCGATCATTTCCCTCGCGACAGCTCGGTTTCCAGCTCGATGAACACGGGATGAAGGCGCAACGACGAGAAGGCCTGGTCCTTCTGGATGTGCGTCAACCAGAACGTCCGACGTTCTTCGGCCGGCAGCAAGTTGATCGCCTGGTGGACGAGTTCCAGCGCGCGGCGGGAATAACGGCTGGAGCACTGCGCGTAGATCCGCGCAGCGTTGTAAGACAACCGCGGCGACGATGGTCCCTGGCGGAGCGCTTCCGCGGCATCGAGCGCGGCCTCGCGCTGCCGGCCCAGCCGTACGCGCGCCAGGCCGCGGCCGTTGTAGGCATCGCCGTTGTGGGGATCGAGTTCGATGGCCAGCTCGAAGTCGCGCTGGGCCAGCTTGGGAGCGTCCACGACCAGATGCAACCAGCCCCGAAAGGCTTGTACGGCCGAAGTCGGGTGCAATTCGAGTGCCTTGGTGAAATCCTCGATCGCGCCCGGATATTGGCCCAGTTCGGCCCGCGCGAGCCCGCGGCCCCGATAGACGGACTCGAGGGGCTTGCCCGTCTTCAAATAGCGGTCGAACGCTGCGATCACTTCCTGGAAGCGGCCCAGCCCGAACAACGCCTCGGCGCGGAGCCGCTGGCCGGAAGCGTGGTCGCTCTGAAGTGCGAGGGCCCTGTCGAATGACGCCAGTGCCTCCGCATGCTTGCCTTTGCTCAGGAGGAGCCGGCCGCGTTCGATCAGGTCGTCGACCTGATAGGGGCTGGCGGCGCCCTGGCGGTCGATCGTGCGGTCAAAGTCCTCGAGGGCCAGGTCCGGCTCGTTGCGTTCGAGGTGGAGGCTGGCCCGCAGGCGATAGAGGTGCGCCAATCCCGGCTCGACCTCGATGGCGCGCTGGAGCGTCTCGAGCGCTTTGCCGAGTTGGCCCTGCCCGCGGTACGCCTGAGCCAGATTGACAAGAGCCTGGTAGGCCTTGGGCTTGAGCTTGACCGCCGCGTTGAGATCGTCGATCGCGTCGTCGATACGGCCGGTGCGGATGCGCAGCACTGCGCGATTGACGCTGAGAACATACCGAGCATTGTCGTCGCGGGTGATGGCCGCGGCCCTGTCGAAGTCGGCCTCGGCCTCGCTCCACGCCCGGAGCTCCCCGTGGGCGAACCCACGCAAGAGATAGAGCCATACAAAATCCGTTCGCTGTGCCATGCAGGCGCTCGAAGAGGGTGCGCGCCTCAGCCGGCCGTTGGAGCCGCAGGAGGCAGAGCGCGTCGAGGTACTGCGCCCAGAAATGTCCAGGCTTCTGCGCCAGCACTCTCTCGAACTCGGTGATCGCCTCAGCGAATCGCTCGCGGCGATAGAGTTCATCGGCGATCTGGAAGTGATCGACGACATCGAGCAGAGGCGTCGCCAGGGCGGCCTGCTCGGCTTTCTTCGCCTCGTCCTCCCGCGAAAGAAGTCTGAAGTAGCGTGCCCGCCGCAGCTCGAAAGCGCGGCGCGGCGCTCCCAACCGCTGGCCCTGCTCCAGGTAGGTCAAGGCCTTGCGCAGGTATTGTTCCTTGTCGGCTGGGCTCGCCTGGGACGAGGACTGGGCTTCCGTCTCGGCAAGAATCAACAGCAGCCCGGCACAGTCCTGGAGGATTTCGGCCTGCTGCACATCGCTGAGGTACGGATCGAACCTGGGCCGAGCTTCCTGCCCCGCTACCACCCCATACACGCGGAGCGCGGCCGCAACGCTGGTGCGCGCCGCCTCGAGGTTGGCGAGGAGATCCATGCCGGTGTACAGCGTGCCCAGGAACTGAGCCTGGTCGCGCAGGTTGACATACGACGCGAAGCGCTGGCCCGACGCCCGTCGGTCGGCTTCGACGCTCAGCTCTTCCTTGACCGTGTTCAAGAGCGCCTGGGAGGGCTGTTTCACGGATTCCAGGCCGGCCTCGCCGCCGACGGTCAGCAGCGCCTTCTCCAGGTCGAGTCGTGCGGCGGTCCAATCGCCAGCGGCGACGGCGACACGGGCGCTGTCGTAGAGCTTCTGCCCCTCTTGTTGCAAGATCGCCAACCGGTTTTTCGCCAGCGCGTCCCTCTCTCGCTGCCGCGCGCGGCGTTCTCCGGCGATCGCGACATCCAGCTTGGCTCGCAGCGAGAAGTTATGCCAGGCGATGAAGAGCACCATCGAGATGCCGGCCAGCATGCTGACCGCCAGCAGCGCCACGACGGCCGGCCGGCGCTTGGCCCATTTCCAGGCGCGTTCCCAGCTCGGTATCGGACGGGCCTGAACCGGCTCGCCGTGGATGAAACGGCGCAGATCGTCGGCCAGCTCACCGGCCGTGGCAAACCGGCGCTCGGGCTGTTTCTCGAGGCACTTGAGGCAAATCGTCTCCAGGTCGAGTGGCACCCGTGGTTCCAAGTGGCGGGGCGGGACGGGCTCTTGCTCCACGACCTGTCGAATGGTGTCGATCGGATTGCCAGCCCGAAACGGCGGCCGACCGACCAGTAGCTCGTAGAGAATGGTGCCCAGCGCGTAGATGTCGGCGGCGGGCCCGACTTCTCGGGTCTTGCCCTCAGCCTGCTCGGGCGCCATGTAGCTGGGAGTGCCCAGGATCGTGCCGCTCTTGGTCTGGCTCGAATCGTCGTCAACCAACTTGGCCAATCCAAAGTCGGCGATCTTGGGGGCGGTGGTCCTCGACCAGTGATCCGGCGGCAGCGACTGAGAGTCGGATTCCCGGGCGCGAATCATCGACGACTGATTGCCGAGCTTGGCCAGAAGGATGTTCGCCGGTTTGAGGTCGCGATGAATGATCCCACGCTCGTGTGCCACCTGCATGGCGCGCGCCAGGGTTTCGATGAGCTGCGCGGCCGCTTTGGGGTTGGTCGGGCTCCCGGCGATCCGTTGCTCGAGGCTTCCGCCGTCAACGAATTCCAGCGAGAAGAAAGGCCGGCCTTCGTGCTCGCCGGTCTCGTAGATCTGCACGATATTGGCGTGTGTCAGCTTGGCGACCGCCTCGGCCTCGGCGCGAAACCGGGCCAGCCCCACGGCTCCCACGTGGGCCCCGGCCAAGACCATCTTGAGCGCGACCAATCGCTGCAGCCGACGGTCGCGGGCCTTGTAGACAACCCCCATTCCGCCTCGCCCGAGCTCGGCCAGGATGTCATAGCCGGGAACCCTCACATTCTCGAGGGCGGCCGGGACCTTGAACGACCCTTCTCTGGAGTCGCGCGACCCGGGCATCACGACGGAATACTCGAGCCCCTCCTTGGTGGAGCCATTGTCCGGCAGAAAGTCGTACGTCAGGGCGGGATTGCTCGTCTCCTCGCGATTCGTTTTCAGGGCAGAGTCCGAGAGCGGGAAATCGTTCTTGCTTTCGCCAGCTTCCAGGGTCGACCGCTCGTGCATCGTCTCGCCGACATCGAGGGCGGGATGACCTTCGTCGGCCTTCCGGGGCACCTCCACGACATCGACACGCGGCTCGTGGTGAATCGTCTGCCCGAGATCGAGGGCCTCTTCGCTTCTGTCGGCCTTCGGGTGCGCCCCCACGGTCAACTCGACTGTAGGTTGCGCGCCACCGGCATCCGCCGGTTCATAGCTGCTGTCAGACAATCTTGGCGGCGGGCGTGTCGGCCCAACATCGAGATCGGCAAGCGTGTTCTTGAGGTTGGGGTCGGTTTCAAGTCTGGTCGCAGTGACTCGACAGCTCTCGCACTCTGCGAGATGCGCACGAAGCGTCTCCGCCTCGATTTGGAGTCGAGCCGGCTCACGCACGAACATCCTGAGGTGCACCGGATGAGGACAAGGCGTTGCCGGACGCATCGAGTGGGATTCCGCACAGCTTTCCGCTGGGAGCCGTCCGATCGAGGGTTCAGGCTCGGAACCGGGAGAGTCGCGGATTTTCAGATCGGAGCGATCAGGATCACTGGAGAATAGCTCAATCATACATGCTGGGGAGGCCGTGCGAAAGGGGGGATTGGAGAACCAATGGTCGGGCGCGACGACGACGACGCGCGCTCTCGGTGGCCTCGGCCCCATCGCGACGATATTGCAGGAAGTGTTCGCGATGCGCGGCAATCCAAACGTCGGGCAAGAGTGACCTCTGATCGACCTCAGCCGACGACAGAGCGATCAGCAACTGACAGACAGCCCATGGCGCAGTGATGCGTGCGTGATCCTGTCCCCATGTCGCCGCTGGGCCGCTGCCCCAGCCGACCGGGCGCGATCGACCCTCAGAACACTTGCGCTTCCGACCGCTCGCGCTCGAAGGGGTTTGGTGGACGGCGGCGCGCACCGAGGTCCTGCTCGGTGAATCTCCACACGACTGCCCTCGCTCATCGGCTCGATGCAGCCGATCCAGTTCTATTCGTGCTCCATCACCCACAACTCAAAGGGCCAAGCGTTCGCCGATCGCCTCCACTCCCGAATGGTCCAGGAGAAGCTCCGGATCTGGTATACGCCCGAGAACATGCGGGGCGGCATTTGGCCCCGCTCGACAGGCGGGCGGCGGAACGCAGACGACCCCTTCAGTTTGGCGCAGCGCGCTTCGGTCGGATCGACGCATGGCACTAACTTAAGCGCAACTCTTTATTGCTAAAGAACTTGTGTTAGTGGCGGTCGGGTTTTTCATGGACAATATCCTGTTGTGTTCATTTGGTTGATGGAAGGCGAGCCGGGAAACATAGGGGTTCAGATGGAGCCGCTGGGAATCAGGCCCAAGGAACCAGGAATCCAGTGTCCACAAGTCTAAGTGCGATTGGAAGTTGCGCTTAAGCTGGTGCCATGCGTCGGATCGACCGACGCATCGCTCGGCGAGGAGATATTGAATCGGCCCCGGTTATTTCAGCGGCTACGCCTTCCTGGTCAGGGGATCTCACCGGCCGCCCGGAGGTCGGCGACGGCCGCTTCCAGCGAGATGGCGTACCGCAGCCCGGCGGCGGCCGAATGGGGGACGATGTCCGGGTGGAACACCATCGCGTTCGGGGTGGCGAAGTCCGACCGGTTCGAGCTGACCAGCACCCGCGAGTTGGGATATCCGGCGGCCGCCAGCAGCGTGCTGAGCCGGGGGGCGTGGCCGAGGATGTGACCTTTCACCGTCCCCTTCGCCGATGAGGGCTTCTGTTTGGCCGCCACGCGGTCGATCGCCCAGGACATGCCGGCGTGATCCCGGTCGAGGGTGTCGGCGGCCGTCAACAGGTCGCGCGATAACTGCTCGAGCTCGTCGATCAGGATCCCGGGGCGGAGTACCGGCAGGGGCGGGGCCGGCTGCCCGAGGTTGGCGGCGATCTGCCAGGTCGCGGTGAACGCCCGGACGCCGGCCTCGCCATCCCGCCGTTCGGCCGGGTTGCGTGCCGACATCGATGCTTGCATGTGGCCGTCGCCGCGTGGTCTGAGCCACCCGGACGCGGCACGGGCGCCCATGGTTGCCACGAAACACAGGCGCGTCGCTCGTGTCAAATATGGCAAGTATGGCAACCATGGAGGCATCGGGCGGGCGGCGATCGGCGGTCGGGTCGCGGGGACCGGACCGGTCCGGTCCCCGTCGGGGATGGGTGGCCGGATCCCCCGATGGCCGACGAGCCGGCCCACCCGCCCGCCTCAGGCGAGAATTCACCGATGAGGGCGCGATCGGTCGGCGGACCGTCGGGCCGACCTTCGGTGAGGAGGAGCCTCGCGGAAATCAACGGCCCCGGGCCGCGCGGAAGTGCGCGGCGATCTCCGAGGCATCGAGGGCCCGGTCGTAGAGCGCGACCTCGTCCACCTTCCCCTCGATGCCAGGGCCGTGGTCGTCCCGGGTGCCGATGAATCGCTCCGCGAACCCATCGAGAGGCCGAGAGGAGGAGGGATCGACTTTCGGGTCGCCGTCGGCGTAGACCTGCACCTTCTGGCCGTCGCGCACGAGGGCCAGGTGTTGCCACGTCCGAGGCATCTCTTGCGGCGAGCCGTCCCAGAACCAGAGCTCGAGGGTGTATGTCTCGGGCAGGCGATCGAGCGCGGTCTTGAGACGGCCCCCGGCCAGATAGACGGCGCGATCAATCCGGCCGCGGGCGGAGAGCCCCGGGGTGTCGGGGCCGGGCAGGAACAGCGCGAAGCCACCGTCGTAAGTCGCATTTCGACCGTGGCCGCTGGAATCGATGGCGGTGGTCCCCTCGATGTCGTCAAGCCGCCAGTAGGCCATCGGCTTCGATGCCAGCACGGCGTCGGCGTAAGGCGTCCTGGAGACCTCGAGCGCACGCCGGGGCTTGCCCGCGACTTGCTCGAGGAGCTTCAACACCGCCGCGACGATCTTCGGCTCGGCCTGGACCTCCAGCCCGGCGGTGCGGGCCGGCCAGGTCGTGTAGCCTCCGAGGGCGTGCTGCTCGGGGGGCGGGATGTAGCCCTCGGAGCCGTTGGCCAGCTCGATGTTCATCGTCAGGTCGAACGGGTTCTGGGCCTTGAGCTTCAGACCGGTGATCGCAAACACCTCGTCGGGGATCGCCGTGATCCCCAGCTCGCCGACGCGCATGGCCTGGAGCTTCAGCTCGCGTCGGGGCTCGTCGTGCAGGTAGACGGCCTCCCTGGCGTACACTTCGGGCAGGGTGCGGGGGAGGTCCCTGTCCTTCATGGCGGCGATGACGCCCCGGGCCCAGGCCAGCCGGGCCTCGTCGGGCAGGCGGCGGCCGAGGACGAGCGTCGTCTCGGCCATGGCCAGCGGGACGTGATCGCGGTAAGCGATCGACCGGTAGGCCCGCTCGGCCGTCGCGGCGACGGCGTCGGCATAGGCGTCCAGGCCCGGATCCTTCTTGGGCCGGCCGTAGTCCATCCACATCTGATCGCCGCTGGTGCCCTGCGACATGATCGCGACGAACGGCGCGACCGGGTGCGAGAGGGATGCGGCCTCGGCACCGATCCGACGGGCCAGGGCGTTCGCGAACCGGCCGTAGTAGTCGGCCGAGATCGGCTCGGCGCCGTAATAGTGCATCGAGTAGTTGGCCAGCACGGCGATCGGCCGGCCGGAGCGGGACTGGACCGAGAGCACGGTCAGCGCCGGGTCGACCGGGCCGGAGGGGGCGATCGCGTCGGGGTTCTGGTAGCCGGGGTGCATGTTGGCCCGGACGGTCCGCCGGCCGAAGGGATCGTCGAGTATCCGATCGGGGCGGCGGATCCATCGCCGGCAGAAGGTGTGCTCGGGATCGTCGATGGCGCCCCAGCCGACACGCGCCGGCTCGAGGTTCGCGGCCGCGCGCTCGATCGCCGCGGCGATGCGGGCCGGGAGGGTCGAGGCGTAACCGGTGTCGGGCGGCGTGCCCAGGGCTCCCATCACGGAAGGCGCCGAGTGGGTATGCGTCGCCGAGATCAAGATCCGTTCGATGGCGATCCCGGTCTTCTCCCGGGCGATCGCCTTGGCGCGGTCGAGCAGCTCGCGCGGCATCATGCAGCTATCGACCACGACGATGGCCAGCCGGGTCGTGCCGTCGTCCAGGACCAGGCCCTTCGCCCGGATCGGGTCGTTCAGCTTGGTGGCGCGGGCCGCGAGGAACCCGCCGTTGACGATGACCGGGAAGTGCTCGGGCGCGATCTCGACCGCCGCGGCCCCGGCGCGGAAGACCGCGGCCTGAGTGCGTCCCGTCGCCGGCTCGGCCGTCGCGATCGGAGGACAGGAAGCTATCGCCAGGCCCGCGCACCAGGCAACGAACGTGAGGGATCCGCGCCTCATCAGGGATGTCTCCGCAGGGCTCACTCGGGCTCGATCCCCAGCTCGCGAAGCTTCGCGAGATAACGGTCGGCGCGCTGGCGCTCGGCCTCGAATTGCGTGATCTGGGCGTATGACAAGAAGGGGTTGCCATCCGGCCGAATGATCACCAGGCGATCGGGACCTTCGCCCGGTTCGAATCGAATCCGCAAGCGCGGGCTAACGAAGCCCGCCATCTTGCGAATTTCCCTGAGCCGGCGCCCTGATCTGAGCCAGCAGTCCAGGAAACCGCGGCCGGGGTCGTAGACATAGTATTCTTCGATACCATGCCGCTGATAGAAGTGAAACTTGCGCAACCATTCCCCGAAGCTTTCGCGGGGCGATCGAATCTCGAAGACGACTTGTGGCGCGATCCCGCCCTCCTCCCACTGCCTGTACGAGCCCCGCTCCCCCTTGAGCCGGCCGAAGACGACCAGGATCTCCGGAGCGATGCGGATCTTGGGCTTCCCCTCGACGGGGTACCAGAGGAGGTCGACCGCGACGAACACGTCGGGATCGTGGCGGAACAGCGCATCGATCCCCTCCTTGATGACCGTGATCCACTTGAACTGGAGGGTATTATCCGCCATGGGCTTTCCGTCGCTGTCGGGATAGATGATCGCCTGCGGAGGAGCCGTGATCGTGCTCATGGCCGTCGGAGCCTCGAAGTCGTGCGGATGCCTACGGGCTTCAGTCTCGCACGGAATGGACCATCGCTCAAGCCCAGCACGAGTGAGCCGTCACCGCGTCACCGCCCCGGACGGTCAACCGGCGCCGCGGACCGAGGCGATGGTTACACTGGGGGAGCCGACATGGACTCGCTCATTCCCTCCTGGAGGTCCCACCGATGCCCGGCAAGCCTTCATCGCATCTGATGGTCCTGGTGGTCGTCCTGATGGGCTCGGCGGCCCGACCGGCGATGGCCGATGAGGCCGAGACGCCCAGCGCCCTGGCCACCGACCCGACCGGCTGGACGGACCTCCTGGCCCGCGCCGGTCCGAAGCTCGAAGGCTGGACCCGGGGGCCGATCCCGCCGACGGGCCGGCTCGAGCCCCGCTCCCAGTGGTCGCTCGACGCGGCGACCGGCCATCTCGTCTGCGAGGGCAACGGCGGCCACGAGTGGCTCCGCTGGAACCAGGAGCTCGGCGACGGCATCTTCCACGTCGAGTGGCGGTTCACGCCCGTGACCGACAAGAAGCGGTACAACTCGGGAATCTACGCCCGCAACTCGGCCGACGCCCGGATCTGGCACCAGGCGCAGACCGGCGACGCTTCGGGAGGTTATCTCTTCGGCGACACGGAGGTCAACGGCCAGCTCAAGCGGATCAACCTGTCGAAGCAACAGAAGGGCTCTCGCGTGAAGCCGGCCGGCGAGTGGAACACCTTCGAGATCACCTGCAAGGGTAAGGACATGACCCTCTGGGTCAACGGCGCCGTCACCAACCGGTGGCACGAGTGCCAGGTCCCCCGCGGCTATGTCGGCCTGGAGGCCGAGGGCTACCGGATCGAGTTTCGCAACGTGAAGCTCAAGCCGATGGACGGGGCGGGCTCAACCAGATGACGAGAATCCGGCCGATCGATTCAAATCCTCGCCCCGCGGCTGTGTAATCTCGTGGAGGGCGAAGGATGAGCGATCCGACGACCACGCGACCGAGCCTCCTGCTGCGACTGCGCGACCCGATGGACGAGCGGGCCTGGGGCGAGTTCGTCGAGATCTACGGCCCGCTGGTCCATCGGCTCGCGCGTCGGCGAGGGCTCCAGGACGCCGACGCCGCCGATCTGGTCCAGGAGGTCTTCCGCGCGGTGGCCGGCGCCATCGAGCGCTACGACCCCGACCCCGCCAAGGGCTCGTTCCGCGGCTGGCTCTCGACGATCGCCCGCAACCTGATCGTCAACCTGCTGGACGCCCAGCGCCGGCACCCGCGCGGCACCGGCGACTCCGAGGTGCGCCGGCTCCTCGAAGAACAACCGGCGCCCGATTCCCAGCAGTCCGCCCTGTTCGACGCCGAGTACCGCCTCCGGGTCGTCGACTGGGCCGCCGAGCGGGTCCGCGACGAGTTCACCGAGGCGACCTGGCAGGCCTTCTGGAAGACCGGCGTCGAGGGCCAGCCCGCCGGGGAAGCGGCCCGGGCGCTGGGCCTCTCCGTCGGTACCGTGTATCAGTACAAGAGCCGGGTTGTCGCCCGGATCCGTCGGGAGATCGACCGATTTGAGAGTGGCAAGTGCCAAGTGGCAATTGGCAAGTGAAGATGGGCCTCTTTCGGTCCCTCGCACGCTTGCGAATGACGAGCCACGGGTTACCAGTGCGGGACGAATCCGACTTGCCACTTGCCACTTGTCACTTGCCACTGAGGAGCTTCCCCATGGTCAAGCGGCTGCAAGACTGCGACCCGAACCGGCTGCGGTCCTACCTGGACGACGAGCTGAGCGCCGGCGACCAGGCCGAGCTGGCCGGCCACCTCGATCACTGTGCCGCCTGTCAGGAGGCCCTCGAGAAGCTCGCCGCCGGAACGCGGCTCTGGGACGACTTGCGCGGCCTCGGGCGGACGGCCGAGCCGCGCACGCCGGGCCTCCCGACCGATCGCCGGGCCGATGGGAAGGTCGAGCTCGATTTCCTCGCGCCCTCGGAGAACCGGGAATCCTTGGGCCGCCTGGGCCCGTACGAGATCATCGGCGTGCTGGGGCAGGGGGGCATGGGCGTCGTGCTCAAGGCGTTCGAGCCGGCGCTCTCCCGCGTGGTGGCGATCAAGGTGCTGGCCCCGCAGATGGCCGCCAGCGGCGCCGCCCGCAAGCGGTTCTCCCGCGAGGCCAAAGCGGCTGCCGCGGTCGTCCATGACCATGTCGTCGCCATCCACGCCGTTGACGACGACCCCAAGTCGGGCCTGCCGTACCTGGTGATGCCCTACGTCGCCGGCCGATCGCTCCAGGATCGGATCGATCGCGAGGGCCCCCTGCGCATCGAGGAAGTCTTGCGGATCGGCATGCAAACCGCCCTCGGCCTGGCCGCCGCGCACGCCCAGGGCCTGGTCCACCGCGACATCAAGCCGTCGAACATCCTGCTGGAGAACGGCGTGGAGCGGGTCAAGATCACCGATTTCGGCCTGGCGCGCGCCATCGACGACGCCAGCCGGTCGCAGAGCGGCGTCGTGGCCGGCACGCCGCAGTACATGTCGCCCGAGCAGGCGGACGGCGAGTCGGTCGACCATCGGTCCGACCTCTTCAGCCTGGGCAGCGTCCTGTATGCCATGTGCGCCGGGCATTCGCCGTTCCGCGCCAAGACCACCATGGGGGTCCTCCGGCGCGTCTGCGACGAGGAGCCCCGCCCGCTGGTCGAGATCAATCGCGAGGTCCCCGAATCCCTCGAGGCCGTGATCCGGCGGCTGCACGCCAAGGATCCCGCCGGTCGATACCAGTCGGCCGCGGAGGTCGCCGAGGTGCTGGGGTGGCAGCTCGCCGAGCTGCAGCGGCCGGGCCCCCGCCCGACGCGCCCGTCGCCTCAACCCGCTGGCGCCGGCGCCCCAGCCCATTCAACCCGCCCGGCCGCGAAGCCCGCCGGAATTGCCGAGGACTGGGAGGTCCCCGGGACCAAGCGGCGATCGCGCGTGCCGAGCCTCGCCGCGATCGGCCTGCTCGGCCTCCTCGGCCTGGCGGCTGCCGCGATGTCCATGCATTTCGGGCCGTTATCCCGCGACGAGGCACCGCCGTGGATCGATTCCGCCGTCGCGTCGCAGGGCGGCCGGGGACAGGCGCCGGCGAACGTCGTCGTCATCGGTCGAGATCAGGACGGGTCGTCCACGATCGTCGGCTCGGGAAAGGCGGCGACGAAGTCCTTCAACATGACCGACTTCTCATCGGTCGAGATCGCGCACCTCTTCCGCGCCGAGGTGACCAGGGCGGATCGCTTCGCCGTGTCGGTCACCGCCGACGACAACATCCTCGATCACATCCGGGTCGTCAAGGAGGGCACGCGACTGCGGATCGGCCTGGAGGACAACCGGAGCTACCGGCTGCGGCGCAACTCGCTGAAGGTGGCGATCGCCATGCCGGCCCTGGATGCGATCGACCTGACTCATGGAGCCCACGCCATGATCCGGGGGTTCGAGTCGCATCGGCCGCTCGCGGCGAACGCCATGCACGGCAGCCTCCTGGAGGGGACCGTCGCGGCGGGCCGCCTGGTGGTGGACGCGGCGCACGGCAGCGAGGTGGACCTGAAGGGGACCGCCGAGACCGCACATCTCACGGCGGCTCACGGGAGCGAGTTGCCGCTCGACGGACTGGTCGTCGGCGACGCCGAGGTCGAGCTCTCCCACGGCGCCACGGCGTCGATCCATTCTGAATCCGACAAGGGACTGAAGGCCGAGATCCATCACGGCAGCAACCTGGCCGGAGTCGTCCGAGGGGTGACCGTTGACCTCGAGGCCGAGCACGGGGCCCGCGCGGCCCTGAAGGGATCGGCCCGAACGGCCAAGATCACCGGAGGCTTCTCCAGCGAGTTCTCGCTGGGTGGGCTGGCCGTCGAAACGGCAGACGTCCATCTGGGCCACTCATCGACGGCAACCGTCCGTGCCACCAAGAAGCTGGACTACGACCTCGGATTCTCGTCGAGTCTGAAATACCACGGCAGCCCCGTTATCGGGAGGTCCTCGAAATCGCATGGCTCCTCCGCCCGGGCGATCAACCCCGACGATCGATCGGACGATGCGGCGCAACGGGCGGCCGACGAGGCCCTCGAAGCCGGTCGAAACCGGCGCCGGGCGTCCCGGGCCGGGCGGGACGGCGACGAGGTCATCACCATCAGCCTGAGGTCCTGGGGCAACGGCGGCCACAGCGTCACGGTCGACCGGACCAGCATCACGATCGGACAGACGACCGGTTCGACCGGATTCATCGAGGGCTCGGGCCGGCCGGCGACCAGGACCGTGGACGTCAGGGACTTCACCTCGATCCAGGTCGATCACTCGATTCAGGCGGAGGTGACCCGGGCCGACTCCTTCCACGTCACCCTGACGGCCGACGACAACATCCTCGAACGGATCCAGGCCGTGCGGGACGGCTCGACCCTGCGAATCAGCATGGCTCCCGGGAGCTACCGGTTCCGCGAGAGGCCGCGCGCGGCGATCACTCTACCGATCCTCGAGCAGATCGGGCTGACCGGGGCCTCCCGGGCGACGATCCGGGGCTTCGAATCGGACCGTCCCTTCCGCGCGACGACGAGCGGTGCCAGCACGCTCGAGGGATCGATCAAGGCCGGGGACGCCGACTTCGAGATCAGCGGCGCCAGCACCGTCAAGCTCGGCGGATCTGCGCGGGCGGCTCGACTCGAGGCCAGCGGCGCCAGCACGCTCGAGCTGGCCGATTTCGTCGTGACCGGGGAGAAGCTATCGATCGACGCGAACGGAGCCAGCACGGCGCGGCTCCGCGGTTCGGCCAAGGCCGCCGTGCTCAGGGCCTCGGCGCCAGCCATCTCAAGCTGGCCGACCTGACCCTTGATGCCGCCGACATCGACCTCACCGGAGCCTCGAGCGCCGCGATCCGGGTCAAGGAGCTGTTGAACTACGACGTGGACTCGGCGTCCCACCTGGAATATCGCGGCGAGCCGACGATCAAGAAGGCCAAGCAGACGGGTGCATCCTCGGTCTCTCATCGGCGATGACGGCGGGAGGATCGACGAGCGTTGACAGGGCGCCCGCATCGGGGCTCTATTCATGGAGGATCCGATCCTGCCCCGCTTGATCTCGACCCGGAGGAGTTGACCATGAGGGGAGCGGCATTCCTCGTCGTCCTGGGCTTCGCCTTCCCGTCGTCGGCCCAGACGGCCGGCCCATCCGCCGAGGTCGAGGCGCGCATCGATCGCGTCATCAACGGCCTCCTGCCCGAGACGGACGTCGCGAACCGATACGGCCCGAAGGCGTCCCTGAAGGAGAGGATGGCGCACTACCACACACCCGGCGTCAGCATCGCCGTCGTCAACGATGGCCGGGTCGAATGGGCCCGCGGGTTCGGCGTGAAGGAATGGGGGAAACCCGACCCGGTCACCGACGAGACGATCTTCCAGGCCGGCTCCATCAGCAAGCCGATCTTCGCCATGGCCGTCATGCGGCTCGTGCAGGACGGAAAGCTCGATCTCGATCGGGACGTCAACCGATACTTGAAGTCGTGGAAGGTCCCGGCCAATGAGTCATGGCAGCCGCGGGTGACGCTCCGCCAGCTCCTGAGCCACACCGCCGGCCTGACCGTCCACGGGTTCCCCGGGTACGCCCGCTCCGAGAAGATCCCGACGGTCGCCGAGATCCTCGACGGTCGCCCTCCCGCCAACACCGAACGCGTCTTCGTGAACATCCTGCCCGGCAGCCAGTTCCGATACGCGGGCGGCGGGACCACGGTGGCCCAGCAGCTCGTCGTCAACGTCGTGGGCCGGCCCTTCCCCCGGATCATGCAGGATCTGGTGCTCCGCCCCCTCGGCATGAAGCACAGCACATACCAACAGCCGCTGCCGGATGACCGGGCCGGGGACGCGGCGACGGCCCACCCGTCGAAATACCGGCCGGTCGAGGGGAAATGGCACGTCTACCCCGAGATGGCGGCGGCCGGACTCTGGACGACCGCCTCCGACCTGGCCCGCGCCGGCATCGACGTCCAGTCGGCCCTGAAGGGCCAGTCCGATCATCTCCTCAATCCGGACAAGGCCGTCGCGATGGTGACGCCGGGAGTCGCCGAGGTGATCGGCGTCGGCTTCTTCCTCAATGGCAAAGGCGACAATGTCCGCTTCGGCCACGGCGGGGTGGACGAAGGGTTCGACGCCAACATGACCTTCTACAAGGACAGGATGTTGGGGGCGGTCGTGATGTTGAACTCGAATGAAGGGTTCCCCCTCATGGCGGAGATCGAGCGGGCCATCGCCCGGGAATATGGATGGCCCGGCTACTTCCCGGATGACAAGCCGCGAGCGGTCGCCGCGGCGACGCTCGAGAAATACGTCGGCTCCTATATGACCACGACGAAGTTGCCCATCGCCGTCACCCGCGCGGACGGCGCCCTCTTGCTGAAGTTCTCCGATCAGCCCCCGATCAAGCTGATCGCCGAGTCCGACACGAAATTCTCCGCGACGGTCGTCAACGCCAAGGTCACGTTCGAGAAGGACGACAAGGGCGAAGTCAAGGGTCTCAGCCTCGAGCAGGACGAGAAGCCGATGACGGCCGAACGGGTTCGATGACCCCGCTCGACCGGTCGCGGCGGATTCACCCGGCTGGCAGGTCCACCGGCTCGACCTCGATCCCGTCAGCCAGATCGTCGCCGGGATGGATGACGACGACTTCGCCGGGCTCCAGTCCCGCGACGACCTCCGCCTCTCTGGCGGGCGATCTCCGCCGGATGGGCGACGGCTCCCCGATTCGATCGCGAATCGCCGCTCCCGCCTCGACGTCCTCGGATTCCCCCCGATCTCCGAGAGTCTTTTCCCCATCCGCCCGACTCCCCTTGCCACCTTCTACAACTTGTAGTAAGCTGCGTACTACAAGTTGTAGATAGACCCCGCCCGAGGCCGACGCGGTGAGGAGAAATCAACCGGCGCGGGCGGATGGCGATCGGACGATCGACGGGGACTCGGCGTTGGGTGAGGTCGAGCGGAGGCCGGATCGCCGGGAGCGCGGCGATCCTCGGCGGCCTCGGCCCGTGGAGCGTACGTCGCCTCCGACCCATCGACGGTCCCTTCCCGGGATTCCTCGATTTTCCCGGGGGCGCACCCGCCCTTCAATAATCCGAGAGCATCACCGAATTAGATAAGAGGTGTTTTTGATGCTCTCATCTAGAGTGGCCCTCCGTGACGGGTAGCGACCGGATACCGAGGGGGGCCCGCCACGGCCGGCATCTACCCGGGTGCCGCGTTGCGGCCGATCCGCGCGTCGTTCGAGGTGGAGACCGTCGTCGTCTCAGCCTCCGCGCCCGTGTCGGTTCCCTGAGAGGGCCTTACCGAGATCCGGGGTGAACCATGCGACGACACGCGATCGATTGCGCGCCGAGCTCGGACCGTGCGCCGAGCTGGGGAGGAGGCGGACCTGACCGGGCGCGGTCGGCACGGCGGCCCGCCGGGATGCCGCTGCCGTCCCGGCGACTGACGGCCCTCGTCGTGCTGGGCGTCATCGGGCCGCTCTGGCTCTCGAACGACGAGCCGGGGCGAGAGCCGCCCCGGATGCGATTGGTACCGGGAGAGCCCGGGAAGATCACGAACAGGCTCGCGCTGTCGCCGGACGGGACGTCGATCGCGACGACGCGCGGCGACGGCCGGGTGTCGCTCCGGGATATCCGGGACGAGGGAGGCAGCGGGCGGCTGCTGGATCAGCGCGGCACGGCGCTCGTCCTGGCCTTCTCGCCCGACGGCCAGACCCTGGCCCTGGGACGGGATCAGCCCGGCATACTGCTGTTCGACCTCGCCGCGGGCCGATTCCGGACCTCCCTGGACGCGCCGCTGTTCCAGGTCTCTGCCCTGGCCTTCTCGCCCGACGGCCAGACCCTGGCGGCGGCGAGCTGGCGGCATGGAGGGATCCTCCTGTGGGACCTCATCGCGGGCCGGGCTCGCGCAACCCTGCGAGGTGAGTTCGCGGCGCTGAGCCTCGCGTTCTCGCCCGACGGCCGGACCCTCGCGGCGGGAGAACGCGACGAGAAGCGGGTCACCCTCTGGGACCTCGACACCGGCCGGGGCCGGTCGATCCGGAGGGAGGCGTCCGGCGCGATCACGTCGGTCGCGTTCTCGCCCGACGGCGGCCTGCTGGCCGACGCCTCGCCCTGCGATCGCACTGTCCGCATCTGGGAACCGGAGTCTGGTCGATTGCGGCTGCAGATCGAGGGGCATCCGTGGGGCAGCAGGTCCGTCAGCTTCTCGCCGGATGGGGGCTTGCTGGCCACGGCGGGCAACGACGGGATGGTCCGCATCTGGAGCGCGGCCACCGGCGAGCGGCTCGCCAGCCTGGACGGCCGGTCGTTGTCGCTGTCCCAGGCCGCCTTCTCCGCCGACGGCCGGACGCTCGTCGCCGCCGGCTCCGACGACCACGTCCGCGTCTGGGACATGGCCCACTTCGACCGAGCCGGATCCGTCCGGTCCGGGAATTGAGGGCTCCGCGCCGCGACCGAGCTACTTCACGGGTAAATCGACCGGCTCGATCTCGATCCCGTCGGGCAGGTCGTCGCCGGGATGGACGACGACGTCGTCGCCGGCCTCCAGTCCCGCGACGACCTCGGTCTCGCTGCCGAAATCGCGCCCGAGCTGGACGTTCCGGTAGTGGACCCGACGCTCGCGGTCCAGCACGGCCAGCCGGGGGCCTTCCGAGCGAGTGGCCAGGGCCGCGGCGGGGATCAAGACCGTCGAGACCTGACGGTGGAAGACGAACTTCACCTGGAGGTACATGCCCGGCCGCAGCGCCCCGTCGCGGTTGGGGACCTGCACCTCGGTCGCGAGCGTGCGGGTGTTGGGATCGAGCGCGTCGGCGGTGCGCGTGACCTTGCCCGCGAACGTGCGCCGGGGGTCCTCGCGGCGGAAGACGACGGCCTCCTGGCCGACCTTCACATCGGTGGCGAATACCTGCGGGACGTTGACGAACACCCGGAGCGTATCCATCTGGACCAGGTGGAACAGCTCACGCGTGGTGCTGGGGCTGTCGGCCGAGACCAATGCGCCGGGATCGACGTTCCGGGCCGTGATGACCCCTGAGAACGGGGCGGTCACCTTCTGGAAGGATTGCAGGGTCTCCAGGCGCTGGATGTTCGCCTGGTTGACGCGGAGGCTCGACTCGGTGGCCTTGACGATGGCGACGGCGACCTTGGCCGTCGCCAGCGAGGTATCGAACTCCTGCTGGGGCACCGCCTGACGGGCCAGCAGGTTGCGGGACCGATTCAGCTCGGTGTGGGCCAGCTCCTCGTTGGCCCGGTCGCGGACCAGGTTGGCGCGGGTGAGCGTGAGCGTCGCGCGGGCCTGCTCGAGCTGGGCGTCGATCTCCGGGGCGGCGATCTCGGCCAGGAGGTCGCCCTCCCGCACGCGGTCGCCGATGTCGACGCGCCGGCTCTTGAGATAGCCGGTGGTCCGGGCGTAGAGCGCGGCCTCCAGTAAGGGCTGGGAGCTGCCCGGCAGCACCCGCTCGGCGGTGGGGGTCGCCGCGCGGCCCGCCACCACGGTGACCCGCGGCTTCGACGCCGAGACCTCGGCCGCCGCCGCGACCAGCTCGCGCTCGTGGCACAGCCGCGGGACGACCCCATAGGCCAATCCTCCGGCCAGCGCGGCCAGGGCCAGGGTGCCGGCCAGGAACGGCCGCCACGATCCGTTCGCCCGCGGCGCCGGCACCGTCTCGCGGAGTACCTCGATCGCGGCGAGCGGATGATTCCGCTCCGCAGCCACTCGTTCGCTGGTGGTGACCAGTTCGCTCATCGTCTCTCCTCCCGAGGAATCTGAGATTCGCTCACCGCCACGAGCATCCGATCGTCCGAGGATTCCGCGTCCGATCCCGCTCGCTCCCTCGCATCCGCCCGGTCGAAGGACGAGTCGGTCGCGGTCCAGGACTCGTGCTCGTCATCGGACGTGTCGCCAGCGGGCGGCTTGCGGCGGAGCACGGTGTAGAGGACCGGCACGAAGACCAGGGTGAAGAACGTGGCCACCAGGAGGCCGCCGATGACGGCCCGGCCCAGGGGTGCGTTCTGCTCGCCGCCCTCACCCAGGCCCAGCGACATCGGCAGCATGCCCACGATCATCGCCAGGGCTGTCATTAACACCGGCCGCAGCCGCGTCGAGCCGGCGGCCAGGGCGGCGGAGCGGGCGTCGAACCCCTCGCGCCGCTGGTCGTTGGCGAACGTGATCATCAGGATGCTGTTGGCCGTCGCCACCCCGATGCACATGATCGCCCCCATCAGGGCCGGCACGCTCAGGGTCGTCTGGGTCAGGAACAGCATCCAGAGGATGCCGGCCAGCGCGCCGGGCAACGCCGTCAGGATGATGAACGGGTCCAGCCACGACTGGAAGTTCACCACGATCAGGAAGTAGACCAGGAGCACCGCGAACACCAAGCCGAAGGCCAGCCCGGCGAACGAGCTGTTCATGCTCTCGACCTGGCCGCGGACCGCGATCGTGCTGCCGCGGGGCAGCTTCGGCCGGATCGCCTCGACCGCCTTGTTCACGTCGGCCGAGACGGAGCCCAGGTCGCGGCCCTGGACGTTGGCGTAGATCTCGAAGACCGGCTGGACGTTGTAGTGGCTCACGAGCGACTCGGAGACCGTCCGGCGCAGGTCGGCCAGGTTGCTCAGGAGCTGCGGCTGATCCTCCACCAGGGGGTCGCGCGCCCCCGCGACGACGCCCCGCCGCCCTGGCTGTTCAAGATCGGCGTGTTCATCATCGCCTCGACGGTACCCATGCGGTCCGGCGGGGTCTGCACGGCCAGGACGTAATTGACCCGGTTTGTCGGGTTGACCCAGTAGTTGGGCGCGGTCTGGCTGGTCGAGCTGAGCGAGACCAAAACGCTGCTGGCGACGTTCTGCTGGCTCAGGCCCATCTCCGAGGCCATCACTCGGTTCGACATCGAGCCGCAACGTCGGCTGGTCGGTGATCTGGTGGATGTGTACGTCGGCGATGCCGGGGATCCGGGCGATCTCGCGCCGCAGCTCCTTGGCGGCGGCGAGGTTGCCCGCGAGGCTGACGCCCACCACCTGGACGTTGATCGGCGCCGGCAGGCCGAAGTTGAGGATCTGGCTGGTGATGTCGGCCGGCTGGAAGTAGAAGATGCAGTCCGGGAAGCGGCGGGGCAGCTCCTGCCGCAACCTGGCGACGTACCCGGCCGTCGGCGAATGCTCCTCCTTGAGGGCCACCAGGATCTCGCCGTCGGCGTTGCTGACGGTGCCGTTGTCGACGTAGGCCCGCACGGTGAACGACGGCGACATCCCCATGTTGTCGAGGATCAGCTCACGCTCGTGCGCGGGCACGACCTCGCGGATCACGTCCTCGATCTGGCCGAAGATCCGCTCGGTCTCCTCGATGCGCGTGCCCGACGGCGCCCGGACGTGCAGCCGGAACTGGCCGGCGTCGACGGCCGGGAAGAAGTCGCGGCCGATCCACGGCGCCAGGGCCAGCGAGCCCAGGGCGAAGCCCAGCAGGGACGTCAGCGTGATCGCGCGGTGTCGCAAGCACCAGCCCAGCAGCCGCTGGTACGACGCCCGCAGCCGTTCGAACCGGCGGTTGAAGGCCCGGTGGAACCGCCAGATCGGCCCGCCGCCGGTGCCGCCGTGCTCGTGGCCGTCGCCGTGCTCCCCCGCGGCGTAGAGCTCGACCTCGGGCGGGAGCAGGTAGAGGACCATGGTCGGCACCAGCGTGCGCGACAGGAAATACGAGGTCATCATCGAGAAGACCACGGCCAGCGCCAGCGGCGTGAACAGCGATGCCGCCGGTCCGGTCAGGAAGATCACCGGCACGAAGACGATGCAGATGGCCAGGGTCGACACGAACGCCGGCACGGCGATCTGCGCGGCACCGTCGAGGATCGCGCGGCGGATCGGCTTCTTCATCCCGAGGTTGCGGTGGACGTTCTCGATCTCGACGGTGGCGTCGTCCACCAGGATGCCGACCGCCAGCGCCATGCCGCCCAAGGTCATGGTGTTGAGCGACTCGCCCATGGCCCAGAGGATGATGATCCCGGTGAGGATCGACAGCGGGATCGAGACGGCGATGATCAGCGTGCTCCGCCAGGAGCCGAGGAACAGCAGGATCATCAGCGCCGTCAGCCCGGCGGCGATGGCGGCCTCCTTGAGCACGCCCTCGACGGCGGCGCGGACGAAGACCGATTGGTCGAAGAGCAGGTCGAGCTTCAGCTCCGGCGGGAGCTGCGCCTGGATATTCGGCAGGGCGGCGCGGACGCGGTTGACCACGCTGAGCGTCGAGGAGCCCTCGCCCTTGAGGATGGTCATCAGCACGGCCCGGCGGCCGTCGCGGCGGACGACGTTGGTCTGCACCATGTAGCCCATGCGCACCTGGGCCACGTCCTTGAGGAAGACCGGGACCCCATTGACCGACTTGACCGGGATGTCGTTGAACGCGGCGACCAGGTCGGGACTGCTGTTGAGCTTGACGTAATACTCGGTCGGGCCGATCTTGGCGGTGCCGGCCGGGATGATCAGGTTCTGGGTGCTGATGGCGGTCTGGATGTCCTGGGGCGAGAGCCCGCGCGCATAGAGTTCATCGAGGTCGAGGTCGACCATGACCTGCGGCCACTTGCCGCCCCAGGGCTGCGGCACCCGCGCGCCCTGCACGGTGCCCAGCCGCTGGATGATGAAGTTGGCGGCGTAGTCGAAGATCTGCTGCTCGGTCAGCGTGTCGCTGCTGACGGCGATCTGCACCACGGGCACGCTGGTGGCGCTGTATTGCACGATGAACGGCGGATTGATGCCCGGCGGCATCGTCTTCAGGATCGCCTGGCTGGTCGCGGTCACCTGCGCCACGGCCGCCTCGATCCGCGCGCCGGGGTAGAAGTAGAGCCGGATCACCCCCACCCCGAACATCGACTGGCTCTCGATATGCTCGATGTCGTTGACCGACGTCGTCAGCACCCGCTCATTGATCAGGATGATCCGCCGCTCGATCTCGTCGGCCGGCATCCCGGTGAACTGCCAGACCACGCTCACCACCGGGATGTTGATCTCCGGGAAGATGTCGGTGGACATCCGGTAGATCGCCACCCCGCTCACGGCCGCGATCAATAGCGCCATGACCACGAAGGTATACGTGCGACGCAAGGCCAGTTGCACGATCCACATGGGCCTTCACCTCGGGGCGGCGGAGGGACCATTCAGTAGGGTGGGCTCTGCCCACCGGTCGAGGCCTCGGCCCGGTGGGCAGAGCCCACCCTACGACAGGCCGACGTTGAATAGTAGACCGGTCGTCTAGTAGGCACCGCGAAAAACGGTGGGGCCGGAGCCGGCGGTCTATTTCACGAGGAACGTCTCGAAGATGACCCGGAAGAACAGGTCGAGGGGGGCGGTGTTCTGGGTGGTGCGGGCTCGCTGGACGGCGCCCTCCCAACTGATGAGGCAGAACTCCGCGAGGGTGCGTGCATCGCGGTCGGGGCCGATCTCGCCGGCCCGCTGGGCCTCGACCAGGCAGCCGGTGAGCTGTGCCTGCCAGTCGGCGAGGACTCGATCCACCCGGCAGCGGAACGTCTCGTTGTGGGTGGCCATCTCCAGGAGGAGCATGCCGACGACGGTTCCGTATTCGCGCTTGAGCCGCTTGAACAGCCGGCAACGGGCCTCGAAGAAGCGGCGCACCCGCATCAGGGGGGAGAGTTTCTGGTCCTGCAGGCTCGCCTCGGCTTCGTTGTAGTTCTCCAGCCAGTGCTCGATGAGCTGGAGGCCGAAATCTTCCTTGCTGGCGAAGTAGTAGTAGAAGGACCCCTTGGGGACGCCGGCCTCCTGGAGGATCTCCGCCAGGCCGGACTGGTCGTATCCCTTCCTGAGGACGGAACGGATCCCGGCCTCCAGGATGAGACGGCGGGTGTCGGCACGGGGCTCACGTTTGAGAGGCGGCCTGGTCATGCCGGTCAAGTATTAGACCGGCCGTCTATGAAATCAAGGGACCGAACCCGCGATGCCGCCCGGGAGGTCGCGAAGGGACGGGATCGTCGAGATCCCCGCGCCACCAGACGCCCACTTGACCGGGCGGCTTTTCCTGCATATACATGTGATACGAGCCCGTCTCCCGGGCGGTGCGGACGAAATCACGACGTTCGTCCCGCATCTCAGGCGGGCATCGACTCGGCCCTTTTCCGGTCTGACGAGGAGCATGACACCGATGCCCTACTCAACCTGAAGTTCACGCCGCACGCGGGAGACGAGATGTACCATATGCTCTACGGCGGCCTCAGCGACGATTGGAATCCCGACGAGCCGGTCCGCCTGGGGTCCTGACTCTTACGAAGGGAGAGAGCGATGCGCATCCTCGTCGTCGGGGCCGGTTCGACGGGCGGGTATTTCGGAGGCCGACTGGCGCAGGCGGGGCGTGACGTCACCTTCCTCGTGCGTCCCGAGCGGGCCGCGCTCTTGCGAGCCGATGGATTGCAGATCCTCAGTCCGCATGGCGACGTCACGCTGGTGCCGCGACTCGTCACCGCCGCCCATCTGGACGGCCCGTTCGACGCCGTGCTGCTGACCGTGAAGGCGTACTCGCTCGATGCGGCGATGGAGGATATCGCCCCCGCCGTCGGTCGCGAGACGATGATCCTGCCCGTGTTGAACGGCATGGGCCATGTCGGCAAGCTGGCCGTGCGCTTCGGCGAGCGGGCGGTGGTCGGCTGCGTCTGCAAGGTCGCGACCAGCCTCGACGACCGGGGCCGCATCGTGCAGCTCGCCCCGTTCCAGGAGCTGGTCTACGGCGAGATGAGCGGCGCCCCGTCCGACCGCACCGAGCAACTCGACGCCGTCATGCAGGGCGCCGGCTTCGACGCCAGGCTCTCGCGGACGATCGAGCGCGAGATGTGGGAGAAATGGGTCCTCCTCGCCACCCTGGGCGGGATCACCTGCCTGATGCGCGGCAACGTCGGCGAGATCGTGGAAGCGGGGGGAGTTCCCTTCGTGCTCCAGTTCCTGCAGGAGGTCGTCTCGGTAGTCACCGCGGCCGCACACCCGCCGAGCGACGAGTTCGTGGCCCGCGCGCTGGCGATCCTGACGGAGAAAGGCTCGGCCCAGACGTCGTCGATGTACCGGGATCTCCAGCAGGGCCGCCCCATCGAGGCCGATCAGATCATCGGAGACCTGCTAGCCCACGCGCGTCGCCTCGACGTGCCGACACCACTGCTGGCCGCGGCCTACACACACCTGTCGATCTACCAGGGCCAGGTGTCCTCGTGACGCAGTCCGCGAGGAGTTGCTGGATACGGCCCGGATGCCGGCCGAAGGCGCCCCGAAGGCCGCCCGTCCACCGGTCCAGGCCGGCCGTCCTCTCGTCGCCGAAGCGGACGGGCACACCGCGGGTTGATGCAACCACGCGGACATCAGCTCGTCCCGGGCGATCCTCTCAGGCCCGCTGGAGCACCGGCCGCATCATCCGGACGGTGCCGATCCCGTAGAGCACGATCAGGATGCTGTACGCGCTCGGGCAGAACCGGTCCGCCGACGATCCGAAGGTGACCAGGAACCCCAGCACGCAGAAGGCCAGGGACGCCAACAAGCCGGCGGCGAGCGCCCATCGCAAGACAACCATCATCATTCGCTCCTTCCCTGAGCGAGGAACTTTGATTGCTGCCCGGCATCCGAGCCGAGCCGGCACGCTTCTATGAGCAAAACCGTTCCTGGCGTGCCACCGGGCTCGATCTTCGGTGGCAAGTTCTGGTTAAACAGATGGACTCGACCCAGACGGCATAAATTGTCCGGGAGGCCGCGGGTAACTACGGCGACGGCGGGGAAAAACCGAACAAGAATCTCTTGAATGGCTACGACGGGCCGCTATAATAAGATATAGAGGCTTCACTTGAGATAGGTGTAAGTCCTTGGTCTTGAAGGCCCCACCGTGCGAAACCTCGCATGGATGGGGTTTTTTGGTTTTCGCCCGGGAAGCGACTCGCGTGATGGCCATCTGCGAACAACCCCGATCCATCCAACTCCTGATGCCCCGGACCGCCGCCGGCGGAATCACCCTGCCGATCGCGCAGGACGTGAAATCCGTTCCAGGACGCTCTCGGGTATCACCTCGAGCACGAGCCTGAATCCCGACGCTGGGAGGAGGAGTTCCATGAAACCCGATCTCCGGAATGTGATCACCGTGACGGAAGCTGGCGACTGGTCCAGGCCGAGATTCATCGCTCGACACCGTGCCTTCTCGGAGGCGCGAGCCGAGGGTGAGTCGCCGCGCGAGGCGATCCTGGCCCTGAAGTCCGCCTTGAGTCGGTCCTCGGCCTGGGCCGCGGATACCTGGCACTGCACCGAACTCGCCAGGGCCATGTTCGACGTGGAGTCGATCCTCTGGCTCCTGAGCCAAGGAGATCATGCCATGACCTCCGGCGCCGAACGCAGCCGACTCCGCACACATGACGATCGAATCTTTTACTCAACCGCGGACGCGGCGGGGTCGGCGAATCGCGACGATCGACGGCCCGGATCCGTCGAGACGCCCGGCGATGAAGGGCGGGCTCCCACCATCCTGGTCTACTCCGTGGGCCGCCGTTGCGCGACGCGGCGTCGGGGCCGGAGCGGAGAGGAGCCGGGAGCCGGTCGGAGCGAGCGGAGTCGGCTCGATCGGCGGACATGCGACCGCCGACAGATCAGCCGCTTCGCCCTGATGGCCGCCATCCCGCCGAGATCAGACCCCCGCGGTGAGGGGACCAAAGAGGCCGATCTCTCGACGCACACCGTGACGTGACCGAGTCCATGAGGTGATTGAGATGACGGGACAGGCAGATCAGGCCGGATCTCCTCCGGCACGGCCCATCGTGCGCGCCGCAGCGGTCGCCACGATCCTGATGGGCGGCGTGGTGCTGCTGGGCTGGGGGCTCGGCGTCGAGTCCTTGAAGGACCCATTCCCCGGCCAGGTCTCGACGAAGACGAACGCGGCCGTGTGCCTCGTCCTGGGCGGGCTGGCGCTGCTGCGACCGCGGCGGTCGGCCATCGCCTGCGCGTCACTCGCCGCGGCCGTCGGTGGTCTGACCCTGGTCGAGCACGCCCTGCACGTCAACTTCGGCATCGACCAGCTCCTGTTCCGCGAATTGCCGGGTGCGATCGGGACGGTGCATCCGAATCGGATGTCCCCCAACGCGGCCCTGGGCCTCGTGTTGTTGGGACTGGCGCTCGGAGTCAACGCCGCCCGCCGCGCCGTGCCGGCGGCACAGTCGCTGGCCCTGGCCGCGGCGGCGATCGCCATGGCGGCCCTGGTGGGCTGCGCCTTCGGGGTTCAACCGATCATAGGCGTGGCCGGCCACACCCTCTTCTCCCCGATCGCGGCCCTGGCGATGCTGGTCCTGGCCGCGGGCGTCCTCCTCGCGCGGCCGGACCGGGGTGTCATGGCCTGCCTCACGGGTGACCTGGCCGGCGGGCTGATGGCCCGTCGGCTCCTCCCGGTGGCGTTGCTCCCCATCCTGGCGGGCATCGTCTGCCAGTTGGGCCGGCAAGCAGGGCTCTTCGACGTCTCGTTCCAGGCGGCGCTGGACGCCCTCGTGGGCAGTTATCTGCTCCTCGGCTTCATCTGGTGGAATGCCGCCTCGCTCGACCGCGTCGAGAGGGAGCGGGGCGGTTGGAGGCGGCCTTCCACCGCAGCGAGCGAGGATTGCAGGAGTTCTTCGAACACTCCCCTTCTATCCTCTTCATCAAGGACGCCCAGGGCCGCTATCTCCTCGTGAATTCCCGGTTCGAGGACGCTGTCGGCATCGGTCGGGATCGGGCCATCGGGCGGGTCGCCTCCGAGTTCCTTGCCCCCGACCAGGCCGAGGTCGTGCAAGCGCATGACCAGGAGGTGATCGGCTCCGGGGTGACGCGGCAGTTCGAGCAGGTGGTTCGGGCGGGGGACGGCGGGTGGCATACCTTTCTCACGGTGAAGTTCCCGCTCCCGAACGATGGCGACGCCCCCTACGCGCTGGGCGGGATCGCCACGGACATCACCGAGCGCAAGCGACTCGAGGAGGCCCTGAAGGAGAGCGAGGAGCACTACCGGGCGCTGGTCGAAGTGTCGCCGCAGATGATCTGGATGACCGGCGCGGACGGCGCCGCCGTCTACTTCAACCAGCACACACTCGACTACTGTGGCCTGAACATGCAACAGGCCCTGGGCGACGGCTGGCTGGAGGCGGTCCACCCCGACCAACGGGAGCGGGTCCGGGACAACTGGCAGCGGACGATTCATACCGGGGAGGACTACCACGCCGAGTTCCTCGCGCGTCGGGCCGGCGACGGCGCGTACCACTGGCACATGGCGCGGGCCCTGCCCATCCGCGACGACGCGGGGACGATCGCGAGTTGGATGGGAGTGGCCATCGACATCGACGACCGGAAGCGGGCCGAGGCCGAGCGGGTCCGGCTGGCGGCCATCGTCGAGTCATCGGACGACTCGATCATCGGCGAGACGCTCGACGGGGTCATCACGAGTTGGAACCGGGGCGCCGAGCGGATCTTCGGCTACACCGCCGACGAGGTCATCGGCCGCCCCATCTCCATCCTGGCCCCGCCCGACGATCCCGGGGAGATGGCCAGCGTCCTCGACCGCGTGCGGCGCGGCGAGAAGGTCGATCATTACGAGACCCGCCGGCGCGCGAAGGACGGCCGCGTGATCGACGTCTCGCTGACCGTCTCCCCGATTCACGACGCGACGGGCACCATCATCGGGGCCTCGAAGGTCGACCGCGACGTCACCGAGCGCAAGCGACTCGAGGAAGCCCTGAAGGAGAGCGAGGAGCGCCACCGCCTGATCCTCGAATCCACCGTCGAGGGGATCATCGGGGTGGACCTCACCGGGACCATCACCTTCGTCAATCCCGCCGCCACCCGGCTCCTGGGATACTCGCGCGAGGAGCTGATCGGCCAGCGCTCGCACTCCCTGATCCATCACAGCCGGGCCGACGGCTCTCCTTATCCGGTGGAAGAATGCCCGATGTTTGCCTCCTACACGCGAGGCGAGGCGATGCGCATCGAGGACGAATACCTCTGGCGCAAGGACGGCCACGGAATATCCGTGGAGTATGGCGCCACCCCAATCTTCAAGGACGGCTCCCTCCTGGGCAGCGTGATCAGTTTCACCGACATCACCGAGCGCAAGCGGGCCGAAGTGGCGCAGGCCCGGCTGGCGGCCATCGTCAACTCGTCCGACGACGCGGTCATCGGCGAGACGCTCGACGGGATCGTCACGAGCTGGAACTGCGGCGCCGAGCGGATCTTCGGCTACGCCGCCGATGAGGTCGTCGGCCGCCCCGTCTCCACCCTGGCCCCACCCGACGATGCCGGGGGGATCGCCGCCGACCTCGAGCGCGTCCGGCACGGCGAGCGGATCGATCATTACGAGACCCGCCGGCGCACCAAGGACGGCCGCATGATCGACGTCTCGCTGACCATCTCCCCGGTCCGCGACGCGTCGGGCGCCATCATCGGGGCCTCGAGGATCGCCCGCGACGTCACCGGGCGCAAGCGGGCCGAGGCGGAGCGACTCCGGCTGGCGGCGATCGTCGAGTCGTCCGACGACGCGATCATCGGCGAGTCGCTCGACGGGGTCATCACGAGTTGGAACCGGGGCGCTGAGCGGGTCTTCGGCTACTCCGCCGACGAGGTCATCGGCCGCCCCATCTCCATCCTGTCCCCGTCTGATAGCCTCTGGGACATCGCCGCCGTCGTCGATCACATCCGGCGCGGCGAGCCGGTCCACGATTTCGGGACCCGCCGGCGCACGAAGGACGGCCGGGTGATCGACGTCTCGCTGACCATCTCGCCGATCCTGGACGCGTCGGGCACCATCGTCGGGGCCTCGAAGATCGCCCGCGACGTCACCGAGCGCAAGCGGGCCGAGGTGATGCTGAGGCGGACCAGCGCGAAGCTGGCCCGGCTGGCCACCACCGACATGCTGACCGGCCTGCGCAACTCCCGCCACCTCCATGAGGCCCTGCCGGTCGCCTTCTCGATGGCGGCTCGCACCGACCGCCCGCTGTCGGTGATCATGCTCGATGTCGACCACTTCAAGGCTTACAACGACAGCTTCGGTCATCCTGCCGGCGACGAGGTGCTCCGCCGGATCGGATCCGTCCTTCGCCGCATGATCCGTGCGCACGACCTGGCGGCACGGTACGGCGGCGAGGAATTCGTGATCCTGCTGCCGGCGACCGACAGCGAGGCGGCCCGGGTGCTCGCCGAGCGGGTGCGGACCGCCATCGCGAGAATTCACCTGGCGTCGCGACCGGTGACGGCCAGCCTCGGGGTAGCGACCAGCCAGGCGGGGCTGTCAGACGGCGAGGCCCTCCTGGCCCGGGCCGATGACGCCCTCTACCGCGCCAAGCGCGCGGGCCGCGACTGCGTCGTCCACCACGACGATCCGCCGGGACCGGGCGAGGCCGCCCCGGCCTCGCCGCCCGTCGAACGGTCCGACTCCCAGGCCGCTCCGGCGACCCGCCAGGACGCGGCAGACCGGCCTCCGGCGGCACGCCTCCGGAAGCAGGGCGCCGAACTGGAGCGCCTCTGTGACGCGATGATCAAGGGCTGGGCCCGGGCGATCGATCTGCGCGACCACGGGACGGAGGGGCACAGTCGACGGGTGACGGCGCTGATGATGAAGTTGGCCGGCTCCCTCGGCTTCAGCAAGCACGACCTGCCCCACATCCGCCGCGGCGCCCTGCTGCACGACATCGGCAAGATCGGCATCCCCGACCGGATCCTGCTCAAGCCCGGGCCGCTCTCCGAGGAGGAATGGCGGGAGATGCGTCGCCACCCGTCCTTCGCCTGCGAGATGTTGGCGCCGATCCCTGCGCTCCGCAGGGCGCTGGAGATCCCCTTGGCCCACCACGAGCACTGGGACGGGACCGGCTACCCGCGCGGGCTCAAGGGCGACCAGATCCCCCGCGCGGCGCGAGCGTTCGCGGCGGTGGACATCTACGACGCGCTGACGCACGCCCGGCCTTACCGCGAGGCGTGGCCTGCGGAGCGGGCGCTGGCTTACATCGACGGGTTGGCCGGGAACCAGCTCGACCCGGAGATGGTGGCGGCCTTGCACCGGACCCTCGACGCGCCGCGTCCCGGGGCGCCGGCCGCCAAGGTGACAACGGCCTGGGACCGGGCCGCCGACGCCATCGCGACGTCGGCCAGGCGCCGGAGCCTCGGCAGGGAAAGGCGCGAACAGGACGAACCCACCACGGACGATCATCGACGGGACGGACCTGTCACGGTCGACTCGCGGGCCCTGGCCTCGGCCGGATCCCGGGGCGCCGTCCCGGGAATTCTCCACAATGCATCCTGACCCGAGCAACATCGTCCCGGAGCTCACAACAATGCACCCTGACCCGAACAACATCATCGAGGTCCCGGACGGCAGTCCCCCCACCGCCGCCCCGACATACGGCGTCTATCACAAGGACCTCCCGGAGATCCGCGGGGTAGGGCACTGTCAACTCGATTCGGCGAGCGACCTGCTCGACCGCCTGGAACGGGCCATCCACGAGGCCGACGACCGCGGCCGACAGTCCCTCATCGAGTCGGCCGTGGCGGACCTCCTGGCGTTCCTGGGCGACGCCACGCCATCCGGCGCAACCACCCCCGAGTCGCAGCCTGCGGAGAGGCCGGTTCCCTTGCTGATGGCCCTCGGCGACCGCCTGGTCGAAGTGCGGCGTTACGCCACCGAGGAGGAGGCGCGTCGGTCGTCCCCCTGGTCCCTCGAATGGATCGACGGGCTGGGGTGGCTCGGGTCCCGGTTGGTCCGGTCGATCGGAACGAACCCGGTCGGCTTCCCGCAACCGGACCAGAGGGACGGCGAGCGACGCATCGGCTGTCAGGCCGGCGTGCCGGCCGCGGCCGCCGAGGCCCGTCACGGCGAGCGACGGGGCGGCGACCGGCGCGTTTACGATCGGTGGGCCAGCTTCCAGGCCGGGAAACGGGTCCTGGCGGCGCGAGACGCGGCCGGCAGCCCCACCCGCCGGAACGGGACCGAACACCAGGGCGCCGCTCGGGACTGAACGCCAGGATGAAACCGACCGCATCCGCCCGACGAGAGCCCCCGTTCTAATCCGTCGGCGCGAGTCCGATGCCTGGATCGCGGACGACCAGCGAATACAGCGACGGCACGACGAAGAGTGTCGTCACCAGGCCCGCCAGGAGTACGCGTTCACGGGCCGATGGTGACATTCGTTCCGCAGCGAAAAGGGCCGTCGCATCAAGGCCGATCCAGCCCCGAAAGGGCCGGAGGCAACCCCGGTGGGTGCGTCGGTGCGGAGGCGTCTTCGCGGTGTCTTCGGGTTTGGACGAAGCAAAACTCGGACCGTGCGGGTACAGTGGAATCACCCGGGGCGTTGTGGCCCTAACGGCTTATCCCGAGACAGCAAGACTGCCGAGCCTCGGTGCACTACCGAGTCGCCTCAGCCAGGGGACCCCATCACAGATGCTGCCCGACCCCAAGACCGCTCTGAGCCACACCACCGTGAAAGCTTGGACCCTCCTCGACGAGTTCAAGGCATTCGCCTTCAAGGGGAATGTCGTCGATCTGGCGATCGGAGTCATCATCGGCGGCGTGTTCCACAACCTCATCGATTCGCTGGTCAAGAATCTGATCATGCCCCTGATCGCCATCCTGGTTCCCGGCGAGCGCCTTACACGCATTGGCAACTCACGGTCCGGGGGAGCACCATCCACGTCGGCCTGCTGCTGGGCGACATCGCCCACTTCCTGCTCATCTCGGCGATCCTATTCCTCTTCCTCGTGAAGTTCCTGGGCTGGCTGATGCGGCCCAAGAAGCCGGGTGAAGCCGCACCCGCTCTCAGCCGCCAGGAGGAGCTGCTGACGGAGATCCGGGATCTGCTGAAGGTCCCCCAAGAGCGATCAACTTAACGTGCATCCTGGCCGACCGTCAGCGGTCCGATCCCAGGGCGCACTTTGCTCGACTTCCGTGCGCGATTCCCACCGCGGCGGACGACGCAATGGTCCGGGCCAAAGCCAGCGACTCCGCCTGCTTCGGTCGAATCGACCGAATGAACCTGGGCTCGATCGGCTCTGGGATGCTCGGACCGAAGCGCGCGAAGCGAACACCAAGACGGAGACCGTGAGGCCATTTCCCTCAGGCCGGCTCTCCGCTCAGGATCCGCATCTCCTCCTCGAGCATGCGTTGCACCCGGTGCTTGGCCATGAAGACCCGGGCCACCGTCATCCCCAGCTCCTGCGCGGCCTCGGCGCCGGGCGCTGGTCGATGGCCGTGAGCCGGAACGCCCGCCAGTTGGCCGGCTTGACCCGCCTCTCGACGCGGCGCATGGCCAGGTCGAGCAGCTCGCGCTCGAAGGCGTCCTCCATCCAGCTCCCGAGGTCGTCCAGGGCCCGCGCGAGTCGAGGATGGCCTGGAATCGGTCCGGATCCGCCGTCGATTCGCGACGGTGCGACTTGACGAAGTCGTGCCAGGCGTTGTGGGTGACGGTCTTGAGCCAGGCCCGGAAGCTGCGGGCGGGATCGTACTGGAACGTCTTCATCGCGGCGAGGAGCTTGAGCAGGACCTCCTGGGCGACGTCCTCGGCGTCTTCGGGCTTCGAGCCCCGTCGCAGGCACCAATCGCGGATCATCGGCTGGTAGCGGCGGACGAACTCCTCCCACGCCTGGGGGTCGGCGGGGGCCTGCCGGAGCCGCATCATCAGGGTGATCGACGTGTCGACGTCCGGCTTCTCGGACGGCATCGGCGCGTCCTCGGGGCCAGGCGGGCCGCCTCGTCGACCGGGACCTCGAGTCGTCGACCATCGTCGGATCCCCGATCCGGCGACCGGACCCGCGGATGCCGGCCACTGTATCAGGATGGGGTGGGCCGTGAAAGGCGTTCATCCCATGGGGAGAGGCGGCGGGCATCGGACGTTGGAGCGCCGAAGGGTTGGTTTGGCCCACGTGATTCGGCCTCGAGGAGGGGCCAGGGTCTTTACCCCCCTGACCCCCCCTTCGCAAGGGGAGGATATCTCTGGAGGCCCGCCCCGCTTCATCCCCCCCTTGCGAAGGGGGGGCACGGGGGGGTTCTCTCGGGTCGATGCAGCGCAAGCGTTGAGCGCTCTAAATAGATTCACGCAAGAGGGAAAGTAGGGTGGGCCCTGCCCACCGATGAGGGCCTCTCGTCGGTGGGCAGGGCCCACCCAGCCCTTTGGAGTCGGCTGCATGAATCTGCTAAGCTGCCGCCAGATACGGAGTTACCAATTCCCCGCGGAGGCGGCAGCGATGATCCTCAGCGACGTCTTTGAGCGATTCTCCCAGGATGCCCCCTTGTCCGTCATGGCGCGAGGGATCATCGAGAACGCCCTGAACCCCCAGGTCCTCGATCAACTCTTCGAGGACGTCGCGGAGAAGCAATTCACCCACAAGCTCCTTTTCTCCACGATCGTCAACCTGATGAGCGTGGTCGTCTGCCGCATCCGGCCCTCGATCCACGCGGCCTTCCAGGCGCGGGCCGAGACCGTCGGGGCCTCGATCGACGCCGTCTACGACAAGCTCGACGGCACCGAGACCGCCGTGTCGGCGGCGCTGGTCCCTGCGGTGGCCGCGCGGTTGGCTCCGGTCATCGACGCGATGGGCGGCGGCCGGGCGGAGTGGCTGCCCGGCTATCGCGTCCGGATCCTCGACGGCAACCATCTCCCCGGCTCCGAGCACCGGCTCAAGGAGTTGCGGACGATCCGCGCCGGGGCCTTGCCCGGCCAGGCGCTGGTCGTCCTCGACCCCCGGCTGATGTTGGCCACCGACGTCGTCCTGTGCGAAGACGGTCATGCCCAGGAGCGATCGCTGCTGGACCGGATCCTGGCGATCGTCGCGGCCCAGGACCTCTTCATCGCCGACCGCAACTTCTGCACGACCGATTTCCTCTTCGGGATCGCGCGGCGCGGCGGTTTCTTCGTGATCCGACAACACGCCTCGACACTCCACTGGGAGTGCGTCGGCAAGCGGCGGGCGTGCGGCCGGATCGAGACCGGCAAGGTCTATGAGCAGACGATCCGGGCCACCGACGACGCGGGTGAGATCCTCTTCTTGCGGCGGGTCACGGTGGTCCTGGACCAGCCGACGCGGGACGGGGACACGGAGCTCCACCTGGTGACCAACGTGCCGGCCCAGGACGCCCGCGCCAAGGTCATCGCCGATCTGTACCGTCGCCGCTGGACGATCGAGACCGCGTTCCAGGAGTTGGAGGCGA
Source organism: uncultured Planctomycetota bacterium (assembly GCA_963815795.1). Taxonomy (GTDB): domain Bacteria; phylum Planctomycetota; class Planctomycetia; order Isosphaerales; family Isosphaeraceae; genus JAKAUH01. The sequence goes on from CAWFIC010000002.1 coordinate 213,023, forward strand.
CGCTCCACAGCGAGATCAACACCTTGGGTTATCCCAAGGCCGCACTGTTCGCCTTCTGCGTGGCGCTGGTGTCGTACAACGTGCTGAGCACGCTCAAGGCGGCGTTGCGGGCGGTGCATGGCGAGGCCGTAGTCGCGGAAGAGGTCTCGGGCTATTACGTGGCCGACGAGATCCGGATGACCCACCGCGGGATGATGATCGCCATCCCTGAAGATGAATGGGTCGTCTTCCACGATCTGACCCCCATGGAGTTGGCCGACGTGTTGGTCCGCTTGGCGCGGTCGGTCTCCCTTCCCAAGCTGCGCAAGCACCCGCGCGGCCCGAAGAAGCCGAAGCCCAAGAAACAGAGCGGGGCCAAGATCAAACATGTGGCCACCGCGAAGATTCTGGAAGCGCGTTATACATGTACAAAGTAATGCCTCCAAGAGGGCTGGCAGGGCCCACCCTACATCCCGCTCCTCGCCACTTTCCCCATTGGGTGGATCTGTTTAGTCCGCGGAAGCCATCGGCCGGGATGGGCCGCGTGCCGCCCGGCGCCCACTGCGGGCCGCATGGATGGCCCGGGCCACCGCTGCCGCTGAGGCCATCGCGGCGGCCGTCGCGATCGGGAGCGCGAGCGCCCTCGACCGACCGCGATCGGCAGGCCCCACCCGGCGGCGCCCGCGCGACGCCCCGACCTCCGAGGCGCCCTCGGCCGTCAGCGCCTCGATCGCCGCGTCGGTTGCCCCGGCGGATCCCGCCTCGCCCGGGCTCGCCCCGCCGGGCGTCGGCCGGCTCGGCTTCTCGGAGGGCAGCACCGTCCCGGGGCGCGGCGAGGCCGGCGTTCGGGATCGCGCTCGATCCGACGGACGGGCCGCCGCGGGCGCCGGCGATGTGGCTCGACCCGGAGCCGCGTCCGGTCTGGCTCCGCCGCCGTCGCCGAGCCACGCTCGCTCCAGCACCTCGGATCGCAACTGCTCCCACGCGCGTTGCAGGCCCATCGCCGCCCGGTCCCATACCGGCAGTGCCGGCAGGGCCACGGCCACATCGGTCGCCTTCTCCTCGGCCGCTGCGGGCTCATCGGTCGCGTCTTCCGGCGAACCGCGCGTCGCCTCCGCGCAATCCCTGGCCCGCCGCGCCCGGCCCGGTCCCCGGCAGGAAGTTGGCCAGCAGCGCCACCCCGCCCTCGCTCGCCGTGACGGCCCCGAATTCGCCCGGGAGGACCGTGACAGTGAACAGCGGGGCGACCAGGCTGAGCGTCGAGCCGTTGGCCCCCAGGAGCTGCGCCACTTGCTGGAAAGCCCCGGCGGTCGCCGAGGCCAGCACCGAGCCCGCCGACGCGACCGGCCCGAAGGCCAGATCCGACCCGGGGAACGGTCCCGGCACGAACCCGGGGCCCGATCCCGAGCCGGCCGTGGTCCCGGTCTCGGACTCCTGCGGATTGAGGTTGAATGCCAGCGCCGTCGCGGCCTCGCGGCCGGCCGTGCTCGCGTAGAAGCTCAGGACGCCGTCGGAGACCCCGGCGAGGCTCAACCCGGTCGGCGCGGGCACCGCGGCGCTGGTCATCGTCTGGCTCAAGGTCAGGCCGTCCGGGCCGCCCATCAACAGCGCCAGGTGGCCGTCGGCGGTGTTGCCGACCACCAGGTCGGTGAAGCCGTTGCCGGTGAAGTCCCCCGCGAACCCGGTCGTCGGCTCGGCTCCGCCGGTGGGGATCGTCTGCTCCTGCCCGGTCGGGCCGATCACCGTGATCGAGTTCGACCCGGCGTTCAGCGCCGCGATGCCGGCGAGCGAGCCGTTAAAGTCGCCCAGGAACAGCCCGCTGGGGGCCTGGCCGGCAGGGTAGGTCCGCACCGCCTGCGGCTGGTCATTGAAGAAGCCGCCGCCGACGCCCGGGAAGACCTGGACGTTGTCGGCGCCGCTGTTGGCCACCGCCAGGTCGGGCTGCGTGCCGCCGAGGATGTTGCCGACGGCCACCGCGGCCGGGCCGGCGTCGGTCTGGACCCGCGGGCCGGAGATCATCGTCCAGCTCGAGCCGCTGCCCTGGCCCAGCAGCACGGAGACGTCGTTGGAGCCGGTATCGGCGACCAGCAGGTCGGGCTGGCCGTTAAGGTCGGCGACGGTCAGCCCGGTCGGATCCGTGCCGACGGGGAAGCCCGCGGTGCCATCGACCGGAGGGCCGAACTGGCCGTTGCCCAGCCCGGGGTAGACCAGCACGTTGTTGCCGCCGCTGTTGGCGACGACCAGGTCGGGGATGCCGTCGCCGCTGAGGTCGGCCAGCAGCACGGCGCCGGGCGCCAGCACGCCGGTGGCCTGGTCACCCACGACCTGGGAGTTGTTGGCGGCCTGGGTGGTCGAGCCGTAGACGACCGTGACCTGGTTGAGCGACTGATTGGCGTAGACGAAGTCGAGGACCCCGTTGCCGGTGAGGTCGGCGACGGCCAGGGCGACCGCGGCCTTGACCGGCTCGAAGGGCCGGAAGGTGCCGTCGCCGTTGCCGACGAGGATCAGCACGTCGCCGTAGGCGTTGCCGACGAGCAGGTCGAGCTGGCCGTCGCCGCTGAGGTCGGCGACGGTCAGGCCGGTGGGGTCGGTGCCGGCGTTGTAGGTGACGGGCGGGTCGAAGCCGCCGTGGCCGTCGCCGAGGTAGATGCTCACGCCGTCGGCGGTGAGGACGGCCAGGTCGGCGTTGCCGTCGTGGTTGAAGTCGGCCTCGCGGATCGCCAGGGCGGGGCTCGGCGTGTCGATGGTCGCGGGATTGGCGAAGCGGCCTGAGCCGAGGCCCGTCAGCACGTCGAGCGTGTTGGTACCGGGGTTGATCGTGACCAGGCTGTTCGGGCCGCCGGGCGTCAGCGGCCCGACGGCGACGCCCGCCGTCCCGTCCGCTCCGGTCACCTCGGGCGTGCCGGCGGGATCGACTGCGGACAGCCCGGTGCCGGCGCGATAAGGCTCCATCGGGCCGAAGACGTCATACCCCCAGTTGGACAGGATGCTCACCTGGCCGGTCAGCTTGTTGGTGACCACCAGGTCGAGCACGCCGCGGCCGGTGGTGTCAACCGCCTGGACGTCGGAGACGCCCACGCCGACGGTCAGGCACAGCGGGGTCAGGAACACGGCGTCGGCAGCCCGGCTCAGCGTCTCCTCGGCGTTGACGTAGACGAAGAGGGTGCCGTCGCCGGCGTTGCGGACGACCAGGTCATCGAAGCCGGTGCCGTCGAGGTCGGCGGCGATGACCTGCGCCGGCAGGGCGCCAGTGGCGAGCGATCCGACGCGAACGAAGGCGCCGTCGCGCCAGGCGTAGAGAGAGACGCCATTGTCGCGGGCGTCAACGCTGGCTAGTAGCGGGCCGCCCATCGTGTCGGGCACCCAGGCGATGTCGCGTGAGGGGAAGCCGGGGTTGACCGTGATCGGGGGCTCGAAGGTGCCGGGCTGTCCGGGAATCCCCTGGCGGTAAAGGATGTCCCCGGCCGAATTGATCACCAGCACATCATCGGTCCCATCGCCATTGACGTCGGCCACAAGTGGCGTCTGGCGACGGACGAGATCGGTCGCCGCCGGGTTCGAGAAGGTGCCATCGCCGTTGCTCAGCTGCACCTGCACCTCGTCGGGACTGTACTTGGCGATCGCCAGGTCGGTCCGGCCGTTGCCGGCGAAATCGCCCGTTACCAGTGCGCTAGAAGCCCCAAGCCCTCCCAGCGCGAAGGGCGTTGGGCCCTGGAACGTGCCATCCCCGTTGCCCAGGTACACGGAGTAGTCGTCCGTTCCGCTCCCGTTGGCATCGGCGGTGGCGAGGTCGAGGTGGCCGCTGCCGGTGAAGTCGCCCGCCACGATCGAGGCGGGATACACACCGTAACCGAGCGAGATCGGCGGGAGGGCCTGGAACGTCCCGTCGCCGTTGCCCAGCAGGAGATCGAGGGAGTCTCCATTGGAGGGATCTGTGCTGGCAACGGCCAGGTCGGTGCGCCCGTCGTGTCGGAAGTCTCCTGCCACCAGTGACAGGGAAGAGGGTGTACCATTCCCGAGCGAGATGGGCGGGAGGACCCGGAACGTCCCGTCGCCGTTGCCCAGGAGCACGGTGACATCGTCGCTGCCGGAGTCGGCGACGGCCAGGTCGAGTTGGCCGCCGCTGGTGAAGTTGCCCGCCACGACCGCGTCCGGGTCGCTGAACCCTCGCCCCAGCACGATGGGCGGGAGCCTCTGGAACGTCCCGTCGCCGTTGCCCAGGAGAATGGTCACGGTGCTGAAGCCGCTATCGGCAACGGCAAGGTCAACCTGTCCGTTGCCTCTGAAGTCGCCCTCAGCGATTGCTCGCGGGCCGCCCGCCACCGGGATCGGCGGGAGGGTCTGGAACGTCCCATCGCCGTTGCCCAGAAGGATTGAGACCGCACCGAACTGATTGTTACCCACCTCGAGGGACGGCTCGGCGATGGCGAGGTCGGTGCGGCCATCCCCATTGAAGTCGGCTGCCACGACCGCTGAGGGCCCGCTTCCGGCCTGCAGGGGAACAGTCAATGGGTGCTGAAAGGTCCCGTCGCCGTTGCCAGGCAAGATGGTCACGTTGTCGGAGCCTTGATTGGCCACGGCCATTCCGAGGTTGCCGTTGCCGGTGAAGTCGCCCGTCGTAAGGGCGGACGGAGCCATGCCCACGGGGTTCGCGGTCGGTGTCTGGAAGCTACCGTCGCCGGTGCCTAGCAGCACCGCGATGTCGTTGGAGTAGACATTTCCCGTGGCCAGGTCGAGGCGGCCGTCTCCGTTGAAGTCGCCAGCGACCAGAGCGATCGGGCCTGACCCCACGGCCGTGTGCATGGCGGCCTGGAACGTGCCGTCCCCGTTGCCCAGGAGCACCGAGACATCGTTTTCGTTGAGGTCGGCGACGGCCAGGCCGAGATGGCCGTTGCCGAAGTCGCCCGCCACCATCGAGAAGGGATTCGCCCCGACCGGGACCGACGACGCGATCTGGAACGTGCCGTCACCCCGGCCCTGCAGGAGATAAACCTCGTTGTAGCTCGAGTCGGCGACGGCCAGGTCGAGGTGGCCGGTACCTAAGTCGCCTGCCACAAGGGATATCGGAGTGCTCCCCGTCGGCAGCACCACCGGCGGCAAGGTCCGATACGTCCCGTTGCCCGTGTTGGACAGGACGGTGACGTCTCCGGAGTTGAAGTCGGCCACAGCCAGGTCGGTGCGGCCGTCGTGCTCGAAGTCGCCCGCGGCGATTGAGGCGGGAGATTGCCCGACCGGGATCGGCGGGAGGGCCTGGAAGGTGCCGTCGCCATTGCCCAGGAGCACGGTCACGTCGTTCGTGCCGGAGTCGGCGACGGCCAGGTCGGTGCGGCCGTCGCCGGCGAAATCGCCCGCCAGGATCGCCTCGGGCTGGCTGCCGGCCGGCAGTGCGATCGTCGTCGGAGACTGGAAGGTGCCGTCGCCATTACCCAAGGAGATCGCGACGCTGTCCGTGGCGGCGTAGGCGACGGCCACGTCGAGGTTGTGGTCGCCGTTGAAGTCGCCCACGGCGATCGCAGAGGGTAACTGAGTCGGGTCGGCAACAGCACTGTTGGAAGGCGGAGCCCGGAAGGTCCCGTCACCGGTGCCCAGGTGGACACCGTCCGTGGCTACCAGGTCGGGGATGCCGTCATTGTTGAAGTCGCCCAAGGCGAGGGCGCGTAACTCCCCTCTTGAAAGTTGGAGGGGAGCGATATCGTCTGATAGGGGTGCGACGCCGGAGTCAATGACGTCGAAAGAGAGTAATTCCCCGATCCGGAGAGGCTCGCCACCTTGAGAAGGTACGTCCCTTCCGCGAGGTGCTGATCGATCACATTATCCCGATCCCCTGCCGAGACGCCGTCGCTCTGGACGAGCACCCGTCCCTGCGGGCCGAGCAACGAAAGCTCGGTTGTGACGCCTTGGGCGTGAGCGACGGCGACCAGCCGCTCGTCCGCGGAGGTGGCGATCGCGACACTGTCGACAGCCAGGCTGAGAACAGTGAGATTCCCGTTCGAGATCACAAGTGGAGCCGGGCTCCCCGACGACTCGCCGCTCAGAGCAATCAGCGGCGTGCCGGTAAAGCCGGGCTGGGTGGTGGCGTCAATGAGCAACGAGGCTGTGATCGGAGGGAGTGGAGTAAGGGGTGCAATCGTTTGGATTCCGGTGCCTGGGATGGCAAAATCGATCGTGTTCGTGCCGCCGGTCGCGGCGTTGGAATCGAGGATGGCCTGGCGGAGCGAGCCGGGGCCGGAGTCGGCGATGCTGGTCACGGCGAAGGTCAACAGCACGGTGCGATCCTCCAGCCACTCGAAGCGGAGGACGATCCGGCGGACTCCGCCGGGCGGTGGGGGCGGTGAGACGCGCGTTCGACGCCGGTGATGGCGGGGGCGTCGGGACAGGGTGGGGATCGCGAGGCTCATGGCATCCTCCCGGCGGCGGGCGGGATCTTTACCCTGGATTTCTCACCACAGAGGACACAGCGCGGCCGAGCCGCAACCAATCAAGAATGATTCACCACAGAGGCACAGAGGACACAGAGAAGAGTGCTTCGATCGGTTTCGGAGATGCAACCATTTGCTCCTCGGGCTGTTATGGATTCTTGCACGCCGTACAGGATTCTCGAGGTGAGTCGTACAGAGAAGAAATCAGACCTGGCAACATCCGTCGTTGGGGTCGCCGATCTGGGCGACGCCAAGCACCCGGGTGTCAGTCGCGACCGTCCCCGGGTCGATCTTCTCTGTGTCCTCTGTGTCTATGTGGTGAAACTATTCTGATTTCTAAGATTGATGCACCATCAATGGCTGACGGGTTGTGGCACCCCCGCCGCACGGCCGAGGCGGAGCGGCCGGAGCGCGGGGTCGGACAGGAGCCGGGCCCGTTCGGGGGCCGGCACGTCGTCGAGGGCCTGACGGAGCAGGTCGAGGGCGCGGCTGCGGTAGGCGCGGTAGAGCTCGACGGCGCGCTCGCCCTGGCGGCCGACCCCGGCCGCGGCGAACTCGGTCGCCTGGGCATAGATCCGGGCGGCGTTGAACCGGACCTGGAGCCGGGCCTCCGCGGCGCCCTCGCCGGTCGGCATCGTGCCCAGCAGGCGGACGGCGGCGTCGGCGTCGGCCACGGCCGGCTTCCAGTCGCCCAGGCGGACCCGGGCGAATCCGCGACCGGAGTGGGCCTCGGCCTGGTCGGCAACCAGCTTCAAGGACGCCTCGAAGTCGTCCAGGGCCAGGCGGGTGGCGTCGGCGAAATGATGCGCCCAGCCCCGCCGGTTGAGCAGCCGGGCCTTGACCGCCGGCTCGAGGTCGGGTCGCAGCTCGATCGCTCGGGTGTAATCGGCGATCGCGCCCGAGAGATCCCGCCGCGCGACCCGCGCCAGCCCGCGGATCTCCAGGACCTCGACCGTCGGTGCCTCGCGGGCGAGGTAGATGTCGCACGAGCCGAGGACCTCGTCGAACCGCTTCAGGGCCATCAGCGCCGAAATTCTCAGTTGGTGGGCCCCGGCGTGGGCGGGGACCAGCTTGATCGCCGCGGCGCACGCCTCCAGGGCCGCCTCCGGCTGGCCTCCCGCGAAGAGCAGCCGGGCGCGCTCGACGTGGTCGCTCGCGGTCTGGGACCGGTCGCCGCGCTCGAGCCGGATGGCCTCCTCCAGGTCGCGCAACGCCGCGGCCCGCTGCTCGGGCGTCGCATCGCGACGGGCGGAATGCAGCAGGGCGCGACTGCGGTGGAGCGCGACCCGCACGGCCGGATCCGGGGCCCGATCGATCGCCTGCGCGAAGGCCCGGGATGACTCGTCCAGCCGTCCCTGCTTCTCGTACAACTGGGCCAGGGTGGCATACGCCTCGTACGGCGCCGGCTTGAGCCGGATCGCCGCCTGGAGGTCCTCGAGCGAGTCCGCGTGACGGCCCGCCTGGAGGGACATCCCGCCCCGGTTCACCAGCAGCACGTAGCGGACATCGTCGTCGGGATGGGCGTCCAGCGCGGTGCGGTAGTCCCGCTCCGCCGCCTCGAAGGCCGCGGCGGCCCGCCTCCGGAGCGCCGCCGACTCGGCCGGGCGCTCCGCGGCCAGCCCGACCAGGCGGTTCCCTTGCTCGCCGAGGATGAGGGCCCGCAGCAGGTAGAGCCCCACCTGGTCGCGATGGATCCGCAGGCAGATATTGATGCTGCCGAGCGCCTCTTCCAGGCGTCTCGGCTGCCCCTGGGAGTAGCCGATCGCCAGCAGGTGGTGAGCCGCGGTCAAGCGGGGGTCGAGCTCGAGGGATTTCTCCAGCGACTCGATGGCCTCCTCCCAGCGGCGGCCGATGAGCCGCTCGCGGCCGATGAGGAAGTGGTCCAGGGCGGTGACGATGGGCCGCCGGCCGGCCAGCTCTCGCTCGCGGTTGCGGCCGGCCACGTCGCCGAGCCTGGCCAGGCACTCGGCGCGGCGCAAGTGGTAGGCCGCCGTCGGCTCGGGACGCAGCCGCGCCGCCTGATCGAGGATCCTCAGCCCCGCGGCGGGGTCGACGGTCTGTGTGAGGAGCAGGAGCAGGTCGTAACAACCCTCGACGACCGTCGCCTTCTCGGCGGTCGACAGGACCGCGGGCAGGCCATCGGTCAGCATCCAGTCCTCATCGGGCGCCCGCGGATCCTGGGCGTAGACCGCCAGCGCCTGGCGGACCAATCCGCGGAATCTCGTCTTGCCCTCGACGGGGTTCAGCAGATACTCGGCCGCGTTGAGCTGCGCCTGGGTCCGGAGCCCGCCGAACTGGTCGAACTGCCGCCGGTCGGCGCGTCGGCTCTCCTCCCGGGCCTTGCTCTCAGTCCACTCCCGGAGCCTCTCCTGAGCCAGGCTCGCGGCGGCCGCCATCTGGGCCGGGAGCTCCGGGATCCGCGACGTGTCCTCATTCTCGAGGACGCCGCGGAACTTGGCGATGTCTTGCTGGACCTGGCTCAGGTCTTCGGGTTTCGCCTCTCGCGCGCGGTCACGGAGCGGGTTCCCCGAGCGGACGAGCTCGAGATCACGCCGGATCCCCGCGACCTGGCGCTGGTTCCGTCGTTCGACGTAGACGCCACCCCAGACGATGAGCCCCAGGACGGCGAGCACGCTCAAGGCCATCAGGACGGCGGCGGCCGGCCGGCGGCGGGACCACTTGGCACCGCGCTCCAGCAGCGGGGTGCGACGCGCGTGGATCGTCTGCCCACCCAGGAACCGGGCGAGGTCGTCGGCCAGGGCCTGCGCCGACTCGTAGCGCCTCGCGGGCTCCTTGTTCAGGCACTTCAGGCAGATGGTCTCGAGGTCGCGAGCGATCCTGGGCACGAGCCGGGAGGGCGGTACCGCTTCGGTCTCGACGACCTGGCGGATGGTCTCGATCGGCGTCTCCCCCTTGAAGGGGGGCCGGCCGGTGAGCATCTCGTAGAGGATGGCCCCCAGCGCGTAGATGTCGGCCGCCGGCCCGACATCCTTCGTATGCCCCCGCGCCTGCTCGGCGCCATGTAGCTGGGCGAGCCCATGATGGCGCCGCTCTCGGTCTGCTTGCTGTCCGATTCCATCCGCTTGGCCAGGCCGAAGTCGGTGACCTTGGGGACGCCGTCCCGGGTGAAGAGGACGTTTGACGGCTTGAGGTCCCGGTGCACGATGCCGGCGTCGTGGGCGACCTGGATGGCCTCGGCGAGCGTGATGATCAGCTCGGCGGCCTCGCGGCCCGGCCGGGGCGTGCCGCCGAGGCGGTCGTCGAGGCTGCCGCCCTCGAGCAGCTCCAGCGAGACGTAGGGGAGGCCCTCGGCCTCGCCGATGTCGTAGATCTGGATGACGTGGGGATGGCGGAGCCGGGCCACCGCCTCGGCCTCGATCCGAAAGCGGGTGAAATGCTCGGCGCGCGCCTGGCTCCCCCCGCGGATCATCTTGATCGCGACCGGCCGGTTCAGGCCGATCTGCCGCGCCAGGTAGACCACGCCCATGCCACCTTCGCCGAGCTTCTGACGGAGCTCATAGGCGGGGATCGCGGGCCACTCGGAGTGCCTGCGGGCCGGCGCGGGGACCGGGGATGCGTCCGACACACCCGCGCCGTCGGCGAAAGTGCCCGTCCGATTCGCGGCACGCGCCTCGTCCGGGTCTGTGTCAGTGGAACCCGGCGATTCGCGAGTGGAGTCATCGGCGGTCGCCCCGTCTCCCCCGCCACCGTCCGTCGTGGCACCGGACGGAGTGCAGAGGATTTCGCGGATGAGATCGGCCGGCCCTCCGAAGGCCCCGGTCTCCGCCGGGTCGAGGGCCTGACCGTCCCACGAGCTGGCCTCGTGGGTGGCCCGATCGGCCTGGCACCACGCTCGTCGGGCTGTCAGCCGTTCAAGCTGGTCCTGGCAGAGCGGGCAGGCCTCGACGTGGACCTCGATCTCGGCCTCGCGGATCGGTCCGAGTCGTTCCTCGATAAGGCGCTGGAGCTCTTCCGGGTCAGGGCAGGGCGCGGCAGTCATGGGCTCATCCCCCGAGCAGGGCCGGGATCGGACGGAGATGCCGGCATGGATTCACCATGGTTAGAATACTGAATTCACGGGCTGGATATTGCATTGAAGTTTTCAAATCTCACGGATTTCCGCAACCCCCGCCCCGGCCGAGGCGAGCGGACGCCGTAAACCCGCCTCCGAGACACGATTGGGGAACGATCATCGGCATGTGGCCGGCCGCCCGATCGGTCGTGCTGGTCCCGCGGGGACGGGCCCCTCGGCGATGACGGATCGCATCGCCATGCTCAGCCAGATCGCGCAGCTCGGGCACCCCTTCCTCCGGGCACCGGCAGGGCCGGCGGACCTCCCCGCCTCGGATGCGGTCCGGGCCCTCATCGCGGACATGCTGGCGACGCTCGAGGCGCCGGACGCCGCCGGGTCAGCCGACCTTGCACCGTCCCTCGGGTCATCCCAGCCCAATCCAGCCCAACAATTGGATGTATGCAAGATCGCAAACATGCATCAAACCGCGCCCCCCATTCGACCGCCAAAAACTGACCGTGTGGCGCCGTGTGGCGCCGAATTGTGAAGATGGAGGGGTTGCGCCGGCCCGTCGGGGAGATCCGCCGGGCGTTGGCGGGACCCGGGGCCGGACCGGCCCGGATCCACCGACCCCGCGGCGACGACCCGGCCGACCGGGGAAACGGGGCGATCTCCGACCTCAGGACCATCTGGGCCTTAGGCGATCGGCGGGAATTCTCTGACCCGAGCGATCACCGCGCCATACCAGCCCGACGCGCCAGCGAGGGTCGCCGTCAGCCCCCGCCTGATCGCGCCAACGACCCTCGCTGGCGCGTCGGGCTGGTAAGAACCCTCGCCGTACCGTCGCTGGTCTCGGGTGGATTTCCACCGACCTATCGCCTTATGGATGCTCCGCTGTGATTTGCCGGGCTAGAATAAACGGACGGGTAGGTCACCCAGAGCCGGGGAGGCGCGGGATGAATCGCATCCTGGTGATCGAGGACGAGGCCAACATCGCCGACTACCTGGTGAGGGGCCTGCGCGAGGAGGGGTACGCGGTCGAGCACGCCGCCGACGGGATCGCCGGCTGGGATCGCTTGCAGGGCAAGACGTGGGACCTCGTCCTGCTCGACTGGTGGCTCCCCGGTCAAGACGGCCTGACGCTGCTCCGCCGATTCCGCGAGCGGGACCGGCGGACGCCCGTGCTCCTGCTGACGGCCCGCGACCAGGTCCCGTACCGCGTGCTCGGCCTCGACAGCGGGGCCGACGACTACCTCTGCAAGCCGTTCGACTTCGACGAGCTCCTGGCGCGGGTCCGCGCCCTGATCCGCCGCGGCGATGACCGGGTTGACGTCGTGCTGTCCCACGGCGACATCTCCGTGGACCTGGCCGAGCCGTGCGCCAAGCGGGCCGGCCAGCCCCTCGACCTGGCCGGCAAGGAATTGGCCCTGCTGATCCTGTTCCTCCGCCATCCCGGCCGCCTGCTCACCCGCCCCGAGATTTATGAGCGGGTCTGGAAGGAGCCTTACGACGCGGAGTCCAACACCCTCGGGGTGCACATCATGGAGCTGCGGCACAAGATCGAGGCCCTCGGCAGCCGGGTGATCCACACCGTCCGCGGGCGGGGCTACGTCTTCGGTGGGCCGACGGTCGCGGGACCGGAGGGCCTGCGATGAGCCTGGCCACGCGCCTCTCTGCCTTCTTCCTGGTCGCCCTGGCCGTCGTCCTGGCGGGGTTCTCCGCGACCTTGTACGTCCTGGCACGGACCTACCTGGTCGGGCAGCTCGACGAGCGGCTGCAACATGCCCTGGAGACCCTGGAGGCCTCGGTGGATATCGAGCCAGGCGGGCTCGAATGGGAGCCGGCCGACCGCCAGATGACCCTCGGCGTGGAGCCGGGCCCGAGCGCCGTGCGCTGGGCGGTCCGCGACGGTCGGGGCGCCCTGGTGGACCACTCGGCCAACTCCGGTCCCGGTGGCTTCCCCTCCGACTGGATGCCGGCCGCGTGGCCCTCGAACCCAGCGGACGTGACGGCCTTCGGCACGAATCCCGGCTGGCGGCTCGCGGCGCGGCGGCTGCAGCTCGAGGACCTGCTGAGGCAAGGCCGCGGGCACCCGGACGACGAGCCCGGCTACGAGATGCAGTACCGGGCGCTCGTGCTGGTCGCCGGCCTCTCACCGATCCCCGTGGAGGCGACGCTGCGCCGGCTCGGGTTGACCCTGTCGGTGCTGTCGCTGGGCGTCTGGGCGGTCTCGGTCTGGGCCGGCCGGTGGCTCTGCCTCCGGGCGCTGACTCCGGTGACCCGCATGGCGAAGGCCGCGACCGCGATGACGGCGGCCGACCTGGGGCATCGGCTGCCGATGCCCGGCATCGGCGACGAGATGGACGCGCTGGGAGGCGCCTTCAACGACCTGCTGGATCGGTTGCACGAGGCGTTCGGCCGGCTGCACGCCGCCTACGATGGGCAGCGCCGCTTCGCCGGCGACGCCTCGCACCAGCTCCGCACGCCCCTGGCCGCCCTGCTCGGCCAGGTCCAGGTCGCGCTCCGCCGCGACCGCACGTCCGAGGAATACCGGCGGGTGCTGGAGCGCGTCCGGGACGAGGGCGGCCGGCTGCGGCAGATCGTCGAGTCGTTGCTCCTGCTGGCCCAGCCGGAGGGTGTGCGGCCCGAGGCCGAGGCAATGGCCCTCAGTGCCTGGTTGCCCGACCACATCCGCCGCTGGGACGCCCACCCGCGGGCCGCGGACATCCGCGCCGAGATCGCCGACGGCGGGCCGTTGATCGTGCGGGCCCATCCGCCGCTGCTCGCCCAGCTCGTCGACAACCTGCTCGAGAACGCGTGCAAGTACAGCGCGCCGGGCACCCCGATCGTCGTCAAGGCATGGCCCGACGGGGGGTCGGTGGCGCTGGCCGTCGAGGACCACGGATGCGGGCTGGAGGCGCAGGACCGGTCCCGCGTCTTCGAGCCCTTCTTCCGCGGCGACCAGTCGCGGCGCGAGGGGCAAGCGGGGGTCGGCCTGGGACTGGCCGGCGCAGCGAATCGCCGGCGCGTTCGGTGGGACGCTCGGCGTCCGGGGCGAGCCTGGAGTCGGTTGCCAATTCGTGCTCCGACTGCCCGAGGCGGCCGGCGCGATTCCCGACGGTCCTCCGCCCCTCGCCGAGTCGTTGGATCGTCCCGGCGTCGAGGCAGGATGCCGGACCTGGAGCGATTAACGATGGGACGAGGGTCGGCCCACGGAGCCGCCTCCCACAAGGAAATCACCGGATCGTTCTTCAGTCCTCGTAGAGATCGCCGATGGATCGGACGGAACCCTGCGTACCGACTCCCATACCCATGCCCCGAAACCCGCGGGACGAGTCGCCGACGACGGGCATCGTGCCTGCATCAATCACCTTTTCTCGCGCCAGCAATCGCCAGTCCTGGTCGAAGATCCGCGCGTAGTACCCGGCGACTTCGGCGTCGTCGATGATGAGGCTCGCGTCTCGATTCCCGGTCGTCCCGGGGCTGGACCAGTTATGGCTCCCCAGCAGGATCACTCTCGAGTTGACGATGATCCCCTTGTTGTGGCAGTTCGACTGGAACTTGATGACCGGATCATCGCCGACCTTCATGGGGAACCCTCTCGCCTGGAGCGCCTCGAGGACCTTCCGCGAGCCGGGGAGCCTCCTGAGGATGATCCTGACTTTGACTCTCCCGATCTTGTCGCGCAGGGCGTCGACCAGCGCGAGGAACTTCTCGTCGTTCTCCCTGGTGGAGAGGCTGATATATTGATTCTGGAAGCAGATCGAGCGCCTCGCCCCGCGGACCAGGGCGAGGACGTGCTCGGCATAGTTGTCGGGCGTCAGCAAGGGCCGGACGGAGACTTTCCGTGCCGGGAAGGCGCCTGGCGGGATGGGCTCGATCGGCTCGATGGCGCGCTCGAGTTCCTCCTCGTCGGCGGGGATGAATACGTCGGGCATCGGCTCGGGGGCCGGCCCGCGCGTCTCGTCCTGGAACCGTTGAGCCCCCTGGATGTCGTAGCACAAGTACTTCTCGAAGAGCGCGGCCATCGCCTTGTTCTGGATGATGACGTGCCACTCGCGGTTGTAGGCGCCGTAGAAAGACCGCAGCCGGCGCCAGCCGTCCCGACCGTCGGGGCGGGCCTCGTCGGGTGCCTGATTCGAGGACTGCCAGTTGCCGCTGGATAGCCAGAACTCCTCGCCGTCGCGGACCGCGACCTTGATGTGATAGGCCGTCGGGAAGAAGCCGCCGCTGGTCCTCCCTTCGTGCTTGACGGCGGCCCAGCAGAACTCGAGCTTCTCCGCGCCGAGGCCCCGCCGCAGCCGGCGCAGGATCTCGTCCTCGGTCAGGTCGTCGGCCCTGGGGCCATCCCCCCCGCCCCGGGCACCGGTCGGCCCGCCCGGGTCGAGGTTCAGTCGGAGCTTCCCGGCCACAGCCGGCGATCCCATCCGGTCCTCGAGCGCCTCGGCGATGTGGGGGGCGGTGAAGTCGTACATCCCCACCGTCAGCCGGCCACGGATCCTGCCGAGGAACGCCCTGAGCGTCGGCCAGCCGTCGTCGGGGCTGGCGTGGCAGATCATGGACATCGCCCCCTCGACGACGTCCAGTCGATACTCCGGCCCCGCCGGCTTGACGTAGTCCTCGGTGATCCCCCGCGAGACGTCTTCCTCGAAGTCGATCGGCCCCTCGACGGGCTCGAGGAGGTCCCACCCGGGGATCGCGCTGGCCAGCTCGATCGCGGCCGAGCCCTTCGCGGCCAGGTCTCGCAACGAGACGGCCATGCGGCCCCGCGTCCCGGCGACCGAGGTGAGCTGCTGCATCGGGGTCGCCGGCTCGATGTCGACGGCGACGCCCAGGCCCAGGCGTTCCACCGACTCGATCAGTCCCGGCCAGGTCGGGCCCCCCCGGACACTCAGGATCAAGGCGGGCTTCCCGGTGATCCACCCGTCCTCGAACCGGTAACCCGGGCGGACGTCGAGGATGTCCTCGGACAGCCCGAGGATCGCGTCGCGATGCTGCTCGATCGCCCGTGCGATCTTCCGGAACGCCTCGAGGGTGCCGGCCTCCCGGAGCTGATCCTCGGTCGCCGCCCCGGCCCGCGAGCTGGCCTTCGCCCCCGCCGGGCCGTCCGATCCGGCTCCCGCCGGCCGGGACCCGCCGCGCCTCCCGCCCGCGGCGCGACCGGTCCGAAAGCCCGGGCCCGGCACGGTCCTCCACTGGGTGCGGTCGAGGAGCCGGAAATCGGGGTTGCCGTAATGCTGGTAGGCCCCCCAGGTCTTCTTGCCGATCCCGTTCTTGGCCAGGTCCTTCCGCGCGTCCAGCATGGCGCTCGAGATCGCCGCTGGCGGCGTCACGGGACCCTTCACGTCCCACTCTCCCGGCCGGTCCCGGGACCAGCTCAGTTCGAGCCCGAGCAGGGCGGCGTATACGTCGAGGGCGAACCGTCGCGCGGCCCGGTCTCCGACCGGCCAGGCGGTGCAGACCAGATTGGCCACCCCTTTCTGGAAGAACGCCTCGGCGAAGGAGGGGTCGAACCGGTCCTCGTCGGCGACCCGCTCGGGGGTGACGCCCGACTCGCACGCATTCGAGAAGACGAATTTCGGGACGCGGTCGATCGGGCCGATCTCCTGGGCCGAGAGGACTTCCAGGCTCGCGGCTTCCTTGCGGCCGAAGATCCAGCCGGAGGCCGCCGGGTCGCCCGGATTGAAGTAGCAGTGACCGCTATAGTGGAGCACGTCGTACCGGCGGAGCAAGACCTCGCGCAAGACGTCCTCTCGCCGCGCCTCACCGGGGCCGATCAGGTGCTGGACGTCGACGGAGCACACATCGCCGTCGGAGAACTTGTTGAACAGATCGAACAACTCGACGAGGTCCTTCCCCTCCTCCTCGGCGTCGGGGAGCGGGTCGTGTTCGGACGGGTCGGCCACGACGAGCACCTTGAGGGTCCGTCGCGGCGGCGGGGGCGGCTCGGGGGCCGCGCCGAAGGTCGAGGAGAACTGGCGGCTCAGGACCCGGGCCGTCCCCAGGAAATCGTCGGTAGGGAAGGGGCCTGGCGACCGGCCCGGCCCGAATCCCGGGTTGCTGCGGGCGATGTCGAGGTCCGACGGCGCCAGCAGCTCCCAGTGGAAACGGGCCGTGTTCGTGTCGAGGATCATGACGACCCGATCGTGGGCGAACAACCAGGACCGCAGGTCGTCGGGCATGAGGAGGCGCCCGAGCACCTGGCCCCACTCGCGCTGGTGGTCGAGGTCGGTCGTCGCGGCGAGCCGGTCGTTGACCCGGTGGACGAGTTCGTGATCGACCTTCTTCAACCGCTCGGGGACCGCGGCCGTGTCGGTGATGGCGGCGATCTTGTAGACATCCCCCGCGGACGCGACCGAGATCCGCGCCCAGTCTCCGCGCCGGTAGCGATTCGTCCGGCTCGAGGCCCCGGCCCGATGCGCCGCGCGTCGCCGTTCCCGATCCTCCCGCCTCCGCTCGATCCAGAGCTTCTCGCCGGCGTCCCAGAGCGCCTGGATCTCCTCCTCGGGGGTCGCTTCGAAGTCGATCGGGACCCGGCCGGCGAGCCGGGATTGCTCCTCGCGGATCGCCCACTCGGTCGGTTCCACCTTCAGGGGGTCCCGGACGACGAAGGTGATCCGCTTCAGGCGGCGGAAGGTGTCGTCGGCCGAACCGGCGAGCGCCTGTGCCATCCCCTCGAGGAACCCGCTGACGGCGTCTTCGACGTCCAGGTTCCCCTCGCCCGATCCGATCACGACCGTCGCCAGATGCTTCTTCTGCATCCGGCCGAGCGACCAGCAGAGCTCGCGGGCCAGTACGGTGAGCTGCGGGATGCCGAACTGCCCGGGGAGTCCCATGCCCGCGATCGCGATGATCCTGCGGACGCCCTTGGCGCCGGGTCGGGGATCCTCCAGGAAGAATGGCCGCGCCAACTCGCCCACCAGGATGCCGCGCTCGGTGAGCTGGGTCAGGATGTTCCGCTGCCGCGTGACCTCGGAGGCCGCCCCGACCGGGGCCGGCACGTCCGCCGCGGTGGCCTCGGGCGCCCCCGGGGCGGCCTTCTCTTCCGCCTCGAGGAGCCTCAGCTTCTCGCTGATCGCGTCGTCCAGCGCCCCTCGGTGCGGACCGGCGCCACACCGAGATAATGCCCTACGGCCAGCGCATCGATCGGGAGGTCCGGGTCGGGCTCCGGTATGTCCTCGATCAGGCCGTTCACGACCCGGATCGTGATCTCCGGGGGGCCGGGGAGCGCCGGGGGTGCGCCGCCGGCCGCGTCGGGGACGGCCCCGCCCCCGGCCGGGTCGCCCGCCGGATGAGCCGCCGCGGAGGATCGCGTCCCCGACGTGCCGGCGCCTCCGGCCTTGCCACGCTTGCCCGCCATAGCGGTCTCTCCTCCATCGGAGCATCCCACCCGGCGACCCGACATCCAGGGCGAACGACCGGGACTCCGCTCGCCGCGAGTCCGACTCCCCGGGCTACGTCGCCGGCACGAAGCCGTTCGAGAGCACCTTCCGTCTCCGCTCGAGGCGCGTCCAGAGCGCGTGGTGCCCCTGCCACTTGTCCCAGACCCGGGAGCTGGGGGGGCTGATCGACAGCGCGGTATGCGCCTGGCCGAGGAGGGTATCGATATGCTTGAGCGTGTGCGGGTCGTTGATCGAACGCGACCCCTCGAGCCCCGAGAGCACCCTCCCCGTGTGATTCAGCAGGACATCGATGAGTTCGAGCTGGAGGTCGTCGCAACCCCGGCGGAGCTGCTCCCACCGGTGCCACCGCCTCACGTCGGAGTGGCCGTCCGCGAGGGCGGACCGCGCCTGCTCGAGCTGGACGCGGGCGCGATTGAGGAAGCCCTGAATCTCGTCGACGCGGGCCTCGACGTCCACGACGCTCGTGTCACCCTCGATCGCCCGCGTCAACGCGGAGCGCACGCCCTCGGCCTGGCCGCTGAGGCCCTCGGCGGTCCGGAGGCGGACCTCGACCATGAGCTCGCGGTCCTCTTCCCCGCGACCGATGTAGGCCTCGGCGCGGGCATCCTCCAGGCAGCGAAGCCCGTCGAGATAGTGCGCGCCGTCGCCGTTGCTGCTCGCCGACAAGAAGTACCACCGGGCTCGGCGGATGAAGAGGGCGGCCTGATCGCGGGGGACATACTCCGGAGAGCGATGCGAGTAGTCCTTCAGGATCTTCTCGGCGCCATCGAGCCGTTTCTTGATGTCCGCGAGCCACTTCACCCGTTCCTGGCCCGTCGGGTGCCGCTCGGCTCGACCGAGGTCCAGGTCGGCGAGGCTCAACATGCAGTGGAAGGTCTGCTTCATGGTGCGCTGCGCGAACGAGTCGAGCGGACCGGGGCTCTCCGCGTCCCCGTTGGAGAGGGTCTCGCCGATCTTCAGGGCCCGCTCCAGGTACTTCTCGGCGGACTCGCGGGGGTGAGCCTTCTCGGGACCGCGGCCGCCCTGCCCAGTCTCGATGGCTCCCAGGGAATCCCCCGCGCTCCTCAGCGCCTCGGCGATCTTCAAGAGCCTCTCCTTGGCGGCGGGATCGAGCTTGTCGGGTGGGCGCCGGAACGGCTTCTTGACGTCGGCCAGGTCGGTGTAATCCGTCGCCTTGTGGGCGCCATCGCCGTTGACCAGGAGCCGGATCTGCTGCTTCCGCGTCTCGAAGCATCGATCGTCGTCGGACGCGGCCGCGTAGACTCTCGCCCGCAGGTCGCACAGCTCGTGAATCAACGGCTTCTTCTGCGCCCGGACGTCATCGTCGGGGAGCACCTCGACCTCGTCCTGCACGGCCTTCAGCCAGGCGAGCACCCGCCCCGGCGGCCCGTCGAGCAAGACCGTGCGGGCCCGGCCCAGCAGCGCGTAGAGGTTGCTCAGCAGCGTCCGGAGCACGTTGACGGATTTCGCGTCGTGGGGCGATCTTTCCTGGCCGGCGAACCGGAGCGACCGGATGCGGTGCTCGGCGATCCGATGGTAGAACGCTTCGAACAGGGGCGGCAGGCTGTTCGAGCGCGCGAACAGCCCTTCGTAGTAATCGGCGGCGAGATCGTGGACCTCGCTGGCCGGCAGCCCCGCGTTCTCCTTGTGAGGCCCGGAGTGAGCCGGCCTCTTCGCCCGGGTGATGGCATCGAGCGTGAACCGGAGATAGATGTGGTCCCGGACCCGAGAATGCATCTGGTAGAAGCCGCCCTCCTCGTAGGAGAAGAAGATGCCCGGTGGTTCCTCCCCGCCCGACGATCGGTCGCCGTCGTCCGAGATCGTCCGCAGCAGTTTCAGGAGCTCCTCCCCATGGCGCTTCGTGTCGCCGTCGCCCGGATGGCCATTCCTTGCCGCATGGGGATCGCCCTGCGGGGCCCCGTGAGGATCGCCCTCGACTCGGTTCCACCGGCACTTCTCGGCCAGCCGATCCAGGCCGATGACGTGCCGAGGGCGTCGGAACGCCGAGGCCATCCGGAGGAGCGTCGCTTTCGTGGCGTCGCCGGGCGCCTCGTGGCGCTCGAACTTATCAAACCTGCGGATCAATTCATCCGGCCGGGTATTGACCGGGCTCGACCTCTCCGGCGTGAACACCACGACACGGGGCCGCGCGTCCGGTCGCTCCCCCGCGTCGGACGGGACCAAGTCATTATTGTCCCCGATCATGTCGATCAAGGCCTCCTTCGCCCGGTCCCGGTCGTCCTTGACCTTCCGGACCGACTTCCTCAGATCCTTGACGAACTGGGCCGGATCCTCGCCGGAAGCGGCCGCGCCGGATTCGAATCGCGAGGCGAGTCCGACGGACTCGTCGAGGGCCTTCTGGACGAGGAAGGGCACCGCCAGCGACGTGAGCGCGACGCAGAGTTTCGATTCGCCGAGGCCGCCGTTCCTCTCGCGGTCTTCCTGACGGGCCTTGCCCGCCCCGGACTTCCCGTTCCCCCTGCCATTCCTCTCGCGGTGGCCCTCGCGCGCCTCGTCCGCCTCGGCCGTCCCGTTCCCTTTTGCCGCCTTGCAGAGCTTGTCGAGGAAGCGGTAGAGCCGGTTGGCCTCCAGGATCGGCGCGTTGTCCACCTGGGAGAGGGCCAGGATCTGGAGCTTGAGGTCATCGGCGCCCCCGGCGGCGGAGCCGTGCGGCTCGGCGATCTTCGCGTACCGGCTGTAGAGCCCGCGGACGCCGTAGTCGCGAACCGGGTCCCGCTCCGCCGACTTCTCCTTCGCGTTCTCGACCTTCCCCTCACCTTCGCCGTCGAAGACGGACATGTCGATGGCACGCGGCCCCCAGACATGATGGGCCAGCGGGTGCCGGCCGAACTCGCCCACCGAGTCGAGCGCGACCACATACTTCCCCCGTCGCATCGCGGCGATGACCCGACGTGCCAGCCACGGGACGTGGGATTCCAGGTAGGACTCCTCGCTGTCGCAGACCGGCGGCAGCTCCCCGGAGGGCGCGAGGCCGGGGTCGAGGCGACGGAACTCGTCGAGCAGGACGTTGACCAGCGCGTCGAGGGTCGTGATCTCGGCGAGGTCGCACCAGACGACCTGATGGGTGCGCGACACGCGCGTTGACCCGATCGACCAGGAACGTCGAGGTCCCGCACCCCATCTCGGGCCCGTAGATCAAGGTCACCGGGCAGTCGAGGAGTTCCGCATCGCCGGCGCCGACCGACGCGCCGTGGACCTCGTTCGGGCGGTCCGGGGGCGAGGCCGGAGCCCCGAGGAGGATCCGGCCGCGGGCGCCGGTCCTGTCCCGGCTGCCCTCGGCGGCCCGGAGAGGGGGGAGCATCGGCAGGGCGTTGTAGGTCACCCGGCTGGCCGGGTGGCATTCGGTCAGTTGCTCGTACATCTCGCGGAGGAACAGCCCGCCGCTCCGGTAGCGGACGGTCACGATCGACTCCTGCCTCGGCTTCGCCTCGCCCTTGCCCGTCCCCTTCGCGGCCCGTTCGACCACCGCCGGAGGCCGGGCGCCACGATGCACCCAGATCACCTTCGGCAACCCGGTCTTCGGGTTCCACGAATGCTCGAGGACGAGCTGTTCGATCAGGCTCATGACCCGGCGGTCGCCGCCCGCGTAGCCGATCACCAGGACGATCGCGTCGTTGGGGAAGTAGGCCTTGAATCGCTGGAGGTTGGCCTCGTCGAGCGGCGTGTCGAGGCTCTCGCCGACGCGGAGCGCGAACCCGCTGCCGTGGAGCTTGACGACCGCCGGCCCGCTGCGGAACAGGCTGGCGTCGGGCGCCGGGCCGCGGTCGGGCAGCTCGTAGACATCGAAGTGGATCGACTGATCCCGCAGCGCGCGCTCGATCAGGTCGTCGAAGTTCGTCGTCAGCCAGAGCCTCGCGCCGAGGGCCTCGGCCATCAGGCCCAGGAGCTGGTGCCCCGTTAACGGATTGTGGCCCCGGAGCACGCGCGCGAAGAAGGAATCGACCAGCGACGGGATGCCCGAGGTCAGGAGCCGGAGCATCGCCCGCCAGTCGAGCTCCAGGTCGCGGAGGACCCGATCCCGCAGGCCCAAGCCCTTGAGTAGCGCCCTGAGGACGCCGCCTAGCCGGTCGCGCCGCTCCTCGAACGAGAGGGCGTCGTCGAAGCTCTCCCAGACCGCCCGACCGACCGTCCCCAGCCATTCGTCCGGGTCGCCGCCGCGGCCGTGTCCATCGGGAGAGGCGTGGCCATCCGCCCCGCCCCGGCCCGCGCCGCGGCGTGCTCGCACCGCGCGAAGACCCGGGCCATCTTGTCCGTCATCGCCGCCATGACGGGGCAGCTCCCCGACCGGGGCATGAATCCCAGGAGGCTCGGCTGCGCCCGCTGCAGGTACTCGTGCAGGGTGAAAAGCCTGACCGCGCCGAGCAGGCTCCCCGACGTCCGGACCAGGTGGCTCTCCGGATTCACCAGCTCGCGGAGCCACGTCGGGGCCTCCTCGAGGTTGCGCTGATGCTTGTGCAGACCGACCAGGATCAGGTCGTTGAGCTCGTTCGGATCCGGCCAACCGCCCTCCTTCAGGTGGTGGGCGTAATCCATGTCCTCGTGATCATTCCGGTGCCCGAGGTCGATCAGGAGCTTGACCTTGACCATGTAGTCGATCATCAACGTGGTCGTCGGTACGCCCGCCTCCAGCGACAACCCCGCGCCGATCAGCGGGACGACCGGCACGCGGTTGTCTCTGGCCTTCTTGATGATCCCGAACAGCTCCGAAGGCGTGCAAAGCCTCTTACCCATTCCCATGGCGCCCTCCTCGTCGTCAGCTTGGCGCGTAGAATGGCCCGATGTCTGAGCGGGCCACTCGGTGGGTCCTCCCGTCGGCAGTGCCGGACATGGCGAATGGAAACGTGCCGATCAACGCGCCACCATGTTGAAGTTAACGCTTCACTCCACGGTGTCAAGAATGCAACGGCCTAAAAAAAAGAAGGAGAATCGCCAGCGACCACGAGGAGGGTAAGACATGGCCCGTTCCCCCTCATATCTGGCCGCGCGAAACGAGGGTTCCCGGTCGAGTATGGTTGGTGCGAGACGCCGGGGTGGGATGCCAATTTGGGCGACCGACATCGCCTCATTCCCCGGCCCGCGGAATAAAAGCCGATGATGAGGACTTCGATGAGCCGCGGGTGGCCACGGGTGAAGAAACAGACGGATCGGGGAGGTGCGCCGATGAGTCGGGATCGTTCGATGACGCGACGGGAGGCCGGCCGCACGCTGTCCGTCGCGGCCTGCGCGGGCCTGAGGCCGATCATCCGCACATCGGGTGCGGCCCGGCCGGCGGATGAGAATGAGAGGACGCCCCGAGCGGTCGCGGCCGTGATCACGAAGTACGACCGCGGCCTGCACGCCGACGTCCTGATCACCCGCATCCTCGAGGGTTGGCGGTGCGACGGCGGGCCCGGGCCCGCGCTCGCGCTGAAGGCCATGTACCTGGATCAGTCGGTCGAGGGGGACCTGGGCCGGAAGATGGCGGCGAAGCACAAGGTCCCGATCGTGCCGACGATCGAGGAGGCCGTCACGCTGGGGACCGACCGGGTCGCGGTCGACGGCGTGCTCAGCATCGGCGAGCACGGCGATTATCCCTGGAATGAGAAGGGGCAGCATCTCTACCCGCGCCGGCGGTTCTTCGAGGCGATCGCACGGACCTTCGAGCGTTGCGGCCGGGTGGTGCCGGTCTACAGCGACAAGCATCTGGGGCCAACCTGGGAGGACGCATCGTGGATGTATCAGACTGCCCGACGGCTGCACATCCCGATGATGGCGGGGTCCTCGCTACCGCTGAGCTATCGATCGCCCGAGCTGAATCTGCCGATGGGCTGCGAGCTGGAGGCGGCGGTCGGCGTGGGATACTCCGGCCTGGACATCTACGGCATCCACGCGCTGGAGCTGTATCAGTCGATCGTGGAACGGCGGCGCGGGGGAGAGAGGGGGGTCCGCCGCGTCCGGTGCCTGGGCGGCCGGGCGATCGCCGAGGCCGTTGAGCAGGGCCGCGTGCGCCGCGACCTGCTCGAGGCCGCCCTCCGCGTCCCGCCGGCCGCGCGGGAAGTTCGACCTCCGGACGATCGCGGGAGACCAGGCCGCGCTGTTCCTCTTCGAGTATGCCGATGACCTGACGGGTGCCGTTTTCATGCTGCCCGGCATCGTGACGGGTTGCCGGGTCGCGGTCCAGCTCAAGGGCCGGCGCGAGCCGCTCGCCACTCGTGCCGAGGAACGAATCGAGCCGCGCTATCCGCACTTCGCGTTCCTGCTCCACGCGGTGGAGCGGATGATCCACAGCGGACGGCCCTCCTATCCGGTCGAGCGAACGCTGCTCACCTCGGGCATCCTCGACCGGGCCTTGACGTCCCGGTTCCAGGGCGGCCGGGCGATCGAGACCCCCGAGCTGGAAATCCGCTATACCCCGGCGGATTACCCCCACGCGCCGAATCCGCCGCTGCCCCTGTAGGGTGGGCTCCGCCCACCGCCCCAGGCCATCGCCGGTGGGCGGAGTCACCCTACATGAACAACGCCCACCGGCCGAGGCCATCGTCTACATGAACAACGCCCACCGGCCGAGGCCATCGCCGGTGGGCGAAGCCCACCCTACATGAACAACGCCCACCGGCCGAGGCCATCGCCGGTGGGCGAAGCCCACCCTACCAGATCCGCACCCGCTGGTTGCTCGGCAGCCAGAGCTTATCCCCCTCCTTGACGCCGAAGGCGGCGTAGAACTCGGGGAGGTTGCGCACCACGCCGTTGCAGCGGAACTCGGGCGGCGAGTGGGGGTCCACGGCCAGGCGGCGGGTCAGCTCGGCATCGCGGTACTTGGAGCGCCAGGCCTGGGCCCAGCCGATGAAGAACCGCTGGTCGCCGGTCCGGCCGTCGAGCACCGGGGCCTCCGTCCCCTGGAGCGAGAGTTTATACGCCTTGTAGGCGATCGTCAGCCCGCCCAGGTCGCCGATGTTCTCGCCGATCGTCAGCGCCCCGTTGACGTGGTGGCCGGGGAGCTGCGCGGGGGAGAAGCCGTTGTATTGCTCGATCAGCATCCTGGCCCGCTTCTCGAACTCCTTGCGGTCGGCGTCGGTCCACCAGTTCTTCATGTTGCCGTCGCCGTCGTACTTCGAACCCTGGTCGTCGAAGCCGTGGCCGATCTCGTGGCCGATCACGGCGCCGATGGCGCCGTAGTTCACCGCGTCGTCCGCCTCCATGTCGAAGACCGGCGGCTGGAGGATCGCGGCCGGGAACACGATCTCGTTGAACAGCGGGTTATAGTACGCGTTGACGGTCTGGGGGGTCATGCCCCATTCGGTCCGGTCCACGGGCTTCCCCAGCTTGGCCAGGTCGCGGTCGAGCTCGAAGGCGTCGGCGCGGCGCACATTGCCCAGCAGGTCGCCGCGGCTGACATCCAGCTTGGAATAGTCGCGCCACTTGTCGGGATAGCCGATCTTGGGCGTGAACCTGGCGAGCTTCTCCAGGGCTTTCTTCCTGGTCTCGGGGCTCATCCAGTCGAGGTCCTGGATGTCCTGGCGGTAGGCTTCGATCAGGTTCCGGACGAGCTGCTGCATCCGCGCCTTGGCCGCGGGGGGAAGTGGCGCGCGACGTACAGCTTGCCGGCCGCCTCGCCGAGGGCCCCTTCGACGGTCTGGACGCCCCGCTTCCAGCGCGGGGGCAGCTCGGTGGCGCCGGTGAGCTTTCGGCTGAAGTCGAAGTCCTCGTCCACCATCGCCTTGTTGAGATACGACGCCGCCGAGTCGATCACGTGCCAGGCCAGCCAGGTCTTCCACTGGTCGACGGGGACGTCCTTGCAGGCCGCGGCCATCGCGGCGAAGAAGTCGGGCTGACGGACGATCACCTCGGCCGGATCCTTGGCCCCCGTGACGTCGAAGTAGGTTGACCAGTCGAATCCCGGGGTGAGGGTGTCGAGCGCGGCGCGATCCTTCTTGTTGTAGGAGAGCGTCTGGTCGCGGCTCTTGACGCGGTCCCAGTGGCTCCTGGCCAGCCGCGTCTCCAGGTCCATCACCCGCCTGGCCGCCACGGCGGGATCGGGCCGGCCGGCCAGCGCGAACATCTTCTGCACGTGCGCGACGAAGGCCTCGCGGATCGCCTGGAACTTGGGGTCGCGGTAGAACGACTCATCCGGCAGGCTGATCCCGCCCTGCGAGAGATAGACGATCTCGCGGTCCGACTGCTTGGCGTCGGGGGCGACGGACAGCCGGAACAGGCCGCCGGCCCCCTGGCGCTGCAGCTCGGCCATGAGGCGGAGGAAGCCCGCCTTGTCCTTGACGGCGTCGATCCGGGCCAGGTCGCCCTTGATCGGCTCCAGCCCGAGCTCCTCGGCCTTCTTCTCGTCCATGAACGAGGCATATAGGTCGCCGATCTTGCGGGCCTCGGAGCCGGGTGTCGCGTCCGCCTGCTTGGCGGCGTCCTCGATGATCGCGCGGAGGTCCGTCAGCGACTTGTCGCGGAGCTCCATGATGGTGCCGAAGTACCCGTATTCCGCCGGGATCTGGGTCTCGGCGATCCAGGTCCCGTTGACGTGGCGGAAGAAGTCGTCCTGCGGCCGGACCTTGGCGTCGAAGCCGGCCTTCACGATGCCCGATCGGAGCGCCCGATCCGCCGCGCCGTGCGCGGGCCGGCGACCCAGTAGACCGCGATCAATCCCGCGGCCAGCAGCGCCGCGGACGACGCCTTGACAAACTGCGATCTCATGCGTGCCAATCCCTGATAAAGAAGGACCCCGCGGCGAGCCGTCCTCCGATCGGACCGGCTCGACGCGGGTCATACTCCCTCATGGTGGGCACACCCTTGAGATGGCACAAGGCCAATCCGCGGTCGGCGGGTCAGGGCATTTTCGCCGGGATGAACTCGCCGGGATTTCTGCTGACCGCCGCCCCGGAGCTAGGCTGATCGACGGCCCCAAGGCGTCGCTCCATCGCGGCGAAGCGGCTCTCGAGCTCGCCAAGCCGCCGCTCCAGATCGGCGACACGGGCCTGGATCGGGGATGAGGTGCGCGCCATCCCGAATCCCGTGGCTCCTTTCGTCGGTGCCATGTCACTCGAGGTCCAGGTCTTGGTCTCCGAATCGGCCACCTTGGCCGACGCTCCCCCGGAACCCGAACCGAATCCCCTCCCGCCGCCGAAACCCGGGCCGAATCCCCCCACGCCACCGGAACCCGGGCCGAATCCCCCCATGCCACCGAAACCACCCGGTGGGCCGAATCCCCCCGCGCCGCCGAAACCCCCGGGCATCCCCTTGGCCACCCCGACGTCGCGATGGCCGTCGCCCAGGGCCTCGAGGATGCGGTCGAGCTTCCGCTCGACGGCGCCGAGGCGGTCTTCCTGCGGCCCCGTGCCGGGGCCCGGCGCCTGTGCCAGGACACCGACGCCTGTGCCGACGACCAAGGCCGCCGCGGCCATCGCGAATGCGACGCCTTTGACTTTCGCGAGCAACATGGTGTGGAGTACTCCTTGAGTCAGGGTCACGACCGAGGCGGAAACGGCCTCGGCCAGGGACGCGCCGGCCGCGACCCGCGCCGCGGCCTCGATGGTGGAACCCGCCAGCGACGGCGGGAGGATGACGGCCTGGGACTCCTGCGCCAGGACCTCGATCGCGACGGCCGCGGGGGCCAGCCCCCGGCGAGTCAGCCGATGTCGCAACAGGTCCTTGCCCCGGGCGAGCCGGCTGGAGAGGGTGCCTTCGGGGATGCCGAGCTGCCGCGCGGCGACCTGGCGGGACAGGCCATCCAGCTCGCAGAGGATCACGGGCCCACGATAGGAGGCGGGCAGGCGAGCCAGCTCCTCGTCGAGGATCGTCCGCAGCTCGCCGCGGGCCGGCCCGTCGTCCGGGCCGGTCTCCGCGGCCGCCGTCGCGAAGGCCTTGCGCTCCAGCGACCGTCGGCGTTCGGCCCGGGCCCGGGCGTCGCGCGCCGTGCGGCTGGCGACGCCGTGGAGCCAGTTGGCCAGTTGCTCGCGGCGCGCGATCGCGCCGGCCTTGCGCCAGGACCAGGAAGGTCGCCTGGAAGGCGTCCTCCGCCTCGTGGCGGTTGCCCAGCACGCGACGGCAGACGCCCAAAACCATCGGCCCGTGCCGCTCCACCAGCGCCGCGAACGCCGCCTCGGCCGCCTCGTCCCGACGCCCCGCGACGTAACGGCCCAGCAGCTCGGCGTCGCCGAGATGCCCCGACGCACCGAAGCGGAATAACCCGTCCAACTGCTTCCACACGCCCCGCGCTGGTCCTGCCGGCATCACCGACCCCCCCGCGGCCCCGTCATCCACGGCCTGCCAATTACTTGTACGCGGACGCCCGGCGCGTCCCACTTTTTCGGATTTCCCGCGCCCTGTTGACCGCGCCGCCGCACGCGAAACCCGGGCTCCTTGACGTATCTTCTGTTGACAAGCCACATTATTGCAACGATCCGGACGGGATGGCACCCGGTCGAGGCGGCGCCGGAGCGACCTCCGCCGGCCGGTCCATACGATCGCGACACCAACGCGGGGCGACGGCAAGCCATTGGCACATGACTTGCCTCTATTTTCATTTCAGTACGTCCGCCCCTGCCAATGGAACGGGGGCCCATCGTTACGGACGAGCGTCCTCCCGGACGCAACGGAATCATCTGTTCCCTGCGCAGCCCTGAGGAGGTGCAACCATGGCGCGCGCGTTCCTGAAGATCCTGGATGTCACGGGCGGTTCGATCTCGCGTCGCCGTCGGCATCAGTTCGTCCCGTCGATCTCCGCGGCGGCATCATGCCTCGAGGATCGCGCGCTGCTCTCGGGGGCGGGCAGCGGTGTCGTCCACCACGCCGCGGTGGCCCACGGCAAGGCCGTGGCCAGCCATCACACGGCAGCCGCCAAGCACCATCACGCGACGGCGGCCCATCACGCCAAGGCCGGTGCGCGGCACCACTTGCAGGCGCCGTCCGGCTTCCACGCCGTCAATGTCACCATCAGCGGCAACTCATCCACCTCGGGATCCGGCACGGGGACCGGGACATCGCCGTCGGGCTCGGTCAATCCGCCCAATTCGGCCGTCGGACCGATCATCTTTACCGCCAACGTCAGGCAGACGCCCCGCGGCCTGATCTCGCGGTCGTTCACGCCCGGCGCCACGCGCAGCAATTCCTTGACCTTCATCGAGCCCACGGCGCCCACGAGGACGACGACCACCACACCCGCCACCACGACTTCGTCCACGACGGGTACGACTTCGTCCACGACGAGTACGACTTCGTCCACCCTCGGAACGCCCACGGCCCTGACGTTCAGCCCGCTGCCGTTCAGCCCGCTGACGTTCACGCCGACGACGACGATCATGACCCCGGCCAATCCCTCGCCGATCCCGACCAACGGGGATCTGCCGTTCACCGGCACGCCGGCCAACCCCTCGCCGGTCCCCCTCAACGGTGTGTTGCCGTCCACCGGCACGCCGGCCAATCCCTCGCCCGTCCCGCTCAACGGTGTGTTGCCGTCCACCGGCACGCCGGTCAATCCCTCGCCCGTCCCGCTCAACGGCGGGCTGTTCTGACCGGTCCGAAGATCACTCCATCGCGACTCCGGCGCGGCACCGGGTACCTCCCGGCGGCCGCGCCGGAGTCGCGGCACTTCGGAACGCGCAGGGTGCCCTTCGCGAGCGCCGCCCTCCATCCGAGCCCTCGCTCAATGCCTCCACGCCGAGCCAGAGTCGTTTCGCCCCGCGCCGGCGGTGCTTCCCAGGATCATGAAAGGTCCACGATCGACGAACCGATCGCGACGGGAGCCGTCCCGGAAAAATGAAGGGTCTCACCGACGTTAGACGCAGGTCGTTGTTGGGAGACGGGCTCAGGCGGGCCCGCATTCGCCCTTGAGTTTTCGGCGAAGGACCTCTCGGAATGTTTCGCCGGCCAGCCGATCGAACGCGGCAAGTCCGCCTCCGACGTGGGTGCGGTGTAGGGCGGCGGAGGATTGTCCTCCCGGAGGAGACATGACCTGAGTTCCCGCAGCGACCCTGAGGAGGCTCCGCCATGTTCGGCATGTTCAAGTTGATCCTGCCCCTGGCAGACGATCATGACCCGGATCATCGTCGGCGCCGGTTCGTCCCGTCGATCGCCGTGGACGCATCAGGCCTCGAGGATCGGGTGCTACTATCCGGTGTCGGCCACAGTGCCCACACCGCCGAGGTCGCCAAGCCGCTGGCCGAGACGGCCGCCGGTCAGCGGGTGACCGCTCTCTTCGAATCGATCCTCCACACCGCGCCGACCAGCCGGCAATTGACGCAAGGAGTGCGCGACTTGCGGAGCGGCGCCACCGCCAAGGCGCTGCGCAAGGATCTGACCGCCGACGCCAAGGCGCAGCAGAGCACGCAGTCCGCGGCCGCCACAAACGCCATCGCCATGAGTCCCGATCCGTCGGCCCCGGCCCTGATGTCGGGCGCGGCGAGCGGGGCCGCTCCCGCCGCGACCCTGTCGAATCCGATCGGGACGGCCGTCGCGCCGATGATCCTCACGACGGGCACGATCAGGCAAGTGCCCGCCGGCATGACGATCTCGCAGGGCTTCACAGGCGGAACGTCGGACCATTCCATCTCGGTCGTGGACGCCGGCTCCAGTTCCGCAGGCACCGGCACGACCGGGATGGGAGCCGGCTCGACTTCCATGACCGGCAGCTCGGCCTCCATGACCGGCACAAGTACGATGATGGGCATGACCACTTCGATGACCACTTCGGCCACGATCGGGACGCCCACCCCGTTGACGTTCAGTCCGCTGCCGTTCAGCCCGCTGACGTTCACGCCGACGACGACGACCATGACCCCGGCCAACCCCTCGCCGATCCCGACCAACGGCGTGTTGCCGTCCACCGGCACGCCGGCCAACCCCTCGCCGGTCCCCCTCAACGGTGTGTTGCCGTCCACCGGCACGCCGGCCAACCCCTCGCCGGTCCCCCTCAACGGCGGGCTGTTCTGACCGGTGCTGACGATCGTCTCATCAGCGGCTTCGGCGCGGCACCGGGATCTCCCGGCGCCCGCTCCGGAGCCGCGGCGCATTCCGTGGAGCGGCCCGCCGTGCCCGCCGCCCGCAGCCTCAGCAGAACGCCGTCTCCTCGACCCAGGGCTCGACCCGCGGCACGGCCGTGTACCGGCCGGTGGGATCCACCACGAACCGGATGAACCGGAGGCCCACGCGATCCTCCTCGTCGCAGACCTCGACCTCAAGGCTATGCTCCCCCTTGCACAGCCGGTCGACATGCAGCGGGGCCGACCAGAAGGAGTTGACCCGCTGGTCCACCTCGAGGTTGATCCAGGCCTGGCTGTCGACGCGGCTGCGGACGGTGGTGACGGTGGCCTCGGACCAGGTGCGGACCCGGATCCGGGCGGGGCCGCGGACAACGTGCGCCGGCCCGGTCGCCAGGATGGCCTCGCGCGGGTGGGTGATCATCGCGATCGGGCCGCGGTCCTCCACCGATCGGTAGGCCACCGCCAGGTCGTCGCCGTGGAAGTAGGCGATCAGATAGCCGGGCGGGCCCCCCTCCGGATCGCCGATCGACCGTGTGGCGATCGCGATGTTGCGGCCGTCGTTGGCGAGCTGCCAGTAATGGGTGTGCCCGGAGATGATCGCCGCGATCCGGCGCGTCTGCACGATCGCCCGCCACTCGTCGATCCCCGGCCCGTCGAACGTCTCCCAGATCTGGTACGGATAGTTATGTTGAAAGATCACCACCCGCCGATTCGCGCCGAGCGCCGTGTCGACCTCGGTGCGGAACCAATCCACCTGCTCGCGCGCCAACCCCACCGGCCGGGCCTGCTGCGTGTCGAGCCGGATGAAGCGGAAACCCCGGATTGTCATCGAGCCGTAGGTCTCGCCGGCGTGCGCGCGGAACCCGCGCGCCTGGGGATCGTCCTTGATGTCGTGATCACCCACCAGGGCGTCATGCGGGACCGACAGCCGTCCACGCAGCTCGTCGAAGAGCCGGAATTGTGCTTCGGTCGCGTCCTGCACGTTGTCGCCGATGAATTGCACGAAATCGGGCCTGACCAGGCGGTTGATCTCATCCACAACCTGATGCGCCACTCGGTGGTTCTCGAGCCCGGGTTCGGTCAAGTGCAGGTCGCCCGGGATCACCACGACAACCGGGTCGTCGGACATGGCGATTCTTGCCTCAATGGTTACAAGACGTTGGCATGCCCGGTCCGCGACCAGGGCGGCAGAGCATTTCGGCAGCAGCGTCCGTGCCAGTCGGTGGACGCTCGCCGGGCCGTCGCGAGCGGACGGTCTGTCGCGGCCGCGACGGCGGTTTTACCGACAAACTTGGCACATCACTTGCGATATCCACATTTCAGTAAAGACGCCCCGTGAGGACCGGGGCCCTCTCGTCAGAGATAAGCGTCCGCCCGGACGCCAGGGGATCACAAGTCTCCGTGCAAACCTTCAGGAGGTCCAACCATGCTGCGCGCATTGAACCAGTCCGTGCGATCGGCAGGCAACCATAGTTCGGGTCGCCGTCGGCATCACTTCGTCCCGTCGATCGGCGGGGCCGTATCGGCCCTCGAGGATCGGGCGCTGCTCTCCGGGATGAGTGGGATGGCCGCACATGCCGCGGCCCATCCGCTGGCGAACCAGTCGCCCCCGCCCAACGGGTCGGTCGGGCCGATCATCGCCCACTCCAGCGAAAATGCGGCCGCGATCGCGTACCCGAACCTGCCCCATCACCACCACTCGCACGGCGGCGGCAAGCCGGTCTTCGAGCCGTACGACGGGTCGATCGCGCCGCTGGTCGCGCGGCCCGCCACGAGCCAGACGCCACCACCCAACGCGCTGAGCGGGCCGGCGGCGCCGGGCGTCGTCAACCCCTTCACGGGCACGTCCCCGCCCAACGGGTCGGTCGGGCCGATCATCGCGTGAGCGGCCTGACTGCTGCCGTCGATCGGAACTCGCAAGCGGCTCCGGCGCGGTACCGGGATCTCCCGGTACCCCGGTCGGAGCCGCGGCATTGATCGATCGCTTCGGCCGCATCACGACGCCTGCTCGATGGCCGGCGCGGCAGGCCGGCGCGAGCGGGCGGAGGATCCGGGTGCCTGGTGCGGCTCGAGCCGGGTCTCGGGCATGGCCAGGCCGTAGAAAAGCAGCGCCGCGGCGGCGATCGCGGCCAGCACGAGGAAGCCGGTATCGTAGCCGCCGGCCTTGACCACGAAGCCGGTCATCAGGTTGCTCAGCGAGGCGCCGATGCCGGTCGCTGTGGCCAGCGCCCTTGCATCAGGTTGAACCGGCCGGTGCCGTGGGTCAAGTCGGCGATGACCAGGGTGCCGACCACGCCGAAGATCCCGGCGCCGATGCCGTCGAGGAGCTGGATGGCGACCAGCGCATACGGGCTGGACGTCATCGTGTAGAGGACGCCGCGAACCGGCAGGACGGCGAACCCGGCGAGGAAGACAGGCCGCCGTCCCCACGAGACGGCCAGCCGGCTGGCCAGGAGCGCGACCGGGACCATCACGAGCTGCGCGGCGATGATGCAGGCCGACATATTCCCGGCCGCCCCGCGATCGTGGCCGTGCGACAGCTTCTGCCCCGCCAGGGGGAGCATGGCCGCGTTGGCGAAGTGGAACAAGACCACCGATGCCGAGAACACCAGGATGCGCCGGTCGCCGAAGAGCTCGCCGAGCCCGGCGATGCGCGACCCCGATGCCGGCCCGTCCGGCGCCTCGGTGCGCGACCCGTCGCGCTCGCAGCCATCCCGGGCCGTCCGAGGCTCGTCTGCGCCGGCGGTGCCCCGCGCCAGGTCGTGGTCGATCTCCCCGGGCCGGATGAACCGCACCGCGACGATCGTCGCGGCGCACATGCCGGCCAGGAGGTAGAAGATCCCCTCGTAGGCGACATAGTCGCCGATGACCATCGCCAGCACGGCGGCGCCGACGTTCCCCGCGTGGTTGAACGCCTCGTTGCGCCCGGTCCGGCGCGACAGGCAGGCGTGCCCGACCAGGCCGAGGGTGATCGCCGCGATCGCCGGCCCGAAGATCGCCGACGAGGCGCCCATCAGCACCTGCGCCGCCAGGATCGTCGGGAACGTCGGCCGCAGCACCATCGCGATCGCGCCGACCCCGACCGCGGCGGCCGCCGCCGCGATCGCCAGCCGCTTGTGCCGCGTCCGATCGATGAACGCCCCGACCGGCGTCTGCGCCGCCACCGCCGCGATCCCCATCGCCGACATCGCGATCCCGATCTGGCTCGGGTCCCAGTGCCGCATCGTCAGGTAGATCGCCAGATACGGGCCCAGGCCGTCCCGGACGTCCGCAAGGAATATGTTCAAGGCGTCGAGCGCTCGCATGCTCACTTCTGATGCCGATCGCGTCATCCCTTCCATCGTCGAAAAACCCCCTCGATCCGGCCGCGTTGCGGCAATCCCCCCGGTGAAGCGACCGAGGTGAAAGCAACATGTATGCCGGCACGAAAAACGGCCGATTCCTCGCGGTTCTCCTGGGGGCCCTCGCCACCTTCGCGGCGATCTGGGCACAATCCCCCCACCGTGCCGGGACCATCATGCTCAGATCGAGGGCGGTGTCCGACGGTGGCCCAACGACTCCATGACGCCCGATCGGACTCCCCTACGGGGGCGGACGGGGGCGTTGCCGCAAAAGCGACAGATCGGAGGCCGACGTTCTCTGTCAACCACTCACGGCTGCAATCCAGACTGGAGTGCCCTAGCCTTTAGATAGACACCACTCACGATGGGCGGCGATCGCGGGTTCCTCCCGAATGTCGCCGATTCCTCGCGGATATCGCCGGCCGCGCGGTCCCTCGACCTACCCCCGCGATCCCGCGTCGAGGCGCCCGCCAGCGGCCTGCTCGACCTGGCCCATGACTCGCATTGGTCGGCCCGCAGGCACGAGGTCGCCGCCGAGGATCTGGCCTCTGCCGCTCTACTCGAATGCCACCGACGAGGTCGCACCATTCCCTGCCCATTTCAGGAGGTCCGAGAGCCGATGACTGAGCTCAATACCCGGATCGGACGCGTGGCCCCCCGTCAAACGGACTCTTCGCCCGCCGAGCGCCGGAGTGCGCCCGGCAGCCTGCTCCGCGACGTCGAGGGGACGATGATCTTGCGGGCGGAAGAGGGTGATATCAAATTCAAGGTGAAAGTGGTGAACATCAGCGGCGGGGGCGCGGCGATCCTTGCCGAGGAGGCGCCGCGGGCCGGCCAGCCACTCCGACTGACCCTGCCGAGCAAACCGGACCAGCAGCCCATCGAAGGCCAGGTCATCGAGACGAGGTGCGACCCCTCGGGGGGATGGTTGGTCCATGTGCGGTTCGCCCGCTGGGTCCCGCTGGGCCCGTTCCTCGAGGCGCACCGCGATCGGCGCCTGTGGGAGCGCTACCCCGTGCGCGAATCGCGCTCGCGCGTGACCTGGCGAGAGGGGGCGGCCGAGAAGTCGATCTGTGGAGATCTCCTGAACATCTGCGTCGGGGGCGCGGCCTTCCGCGGTGAGGTCCTGCCCCCATCGGGGACCCCGATCTGGCTCGCGCTCGAGGCCGGCGACCAGCAGGGCGTTCGGATCAATGCGGTCGAAGGGCGAGTCCTCATGTCCTCGTTTGACCCGTCGGGCAAGAGGGTCGCTCACATCCAGTTCGTCGATCTCTGCCCGTCGGACTTCCTCAACCTGGCGATCCGTGGTCCCGGATGAGGCCCGCGGCGAATCGTCGGGGGCCATCAATCGCGATGCAGCCTGCCGGAGAACGTCGATCGCCGGTCCCCGAACTGGTGAGTCGCCATCCTCCGATCGATTCACGACCAGGCGGCCGGTCCGAGTGCCGGCGGAGGGCGGCCCGGCGACCTCGCCGGCCGGTCCGCTCCCGGCCGGCGGACGGCTCCCGCCCGGTCTCGACTCCACGAGGAGAGGCCGGTTCGGCCGAGGGCAGGGCGGCCGGGACTGGGGATCGGTTGCTCCATCAGGTCCGTCCGCCGCGGTATGCTCGGGGATGATCGTTATCCGGGCGATGGGCATCCGACGACGTGCGGGGCGGGTTGTCGTACGGTCGTCGGATGTGTCAAGGGTGAATATCCCCGTCGGATCGACGGAATTCGAGGCTCTGTGTAAGGACTTACGTCGAATCTGCGGTGTAACGCCTGGATTAGTGTTGAGACTTGCCAGTCAGCCACCGTGAAGAGCCGACCTATGCGACTGCCCCGGATGACGACGCGGCGGTGGATGATCGCGGTGGCAGTCGTGGCAGTTATGCTCGCTCCCGATATCGCCGCCGCCCTTTTCCGTCGCCATCTCGCGCTGCGCCAGCGGGCGGCTTATCCAGTAGTTTCCCTGATGAAATGCACAATCGCGGCCTGATGCGTACCGCCGCTGTCGCCGCGGCGGCTCCCCGGCGCCGCCGAGCGTTTCTGGCTGCTGCACCGGACGCGGGAGCGCCCCGCGATGCCCGCTCTTGACCGTCCTACAGCCGGCTCATGCCACGGCCTCCTCGGTTTCTCCACCATCTCCCAGCCACTCCGACAGGAGCTGCTGAATTTCCGCCCGGTGCCGCCGCATCAGCCGCTCGGCGTCCAGGACGCTCGGCCGGTCCTTGTCCTTGTGCCACGGCGGCCGGAACCACCAATCCGCCTCCCCGGCCGCCTCCAGGCGGAATTGCAGCAATCGCAGCAGGCTCATCGTCACCCACTGCGCCTGGCTGGTCCGCTCGATCGGGTTCTTGGTCCACGCCCGGCACTCCTCCCAGCCCAGCCGCTGCTTGAGGTCGCGGAACCCGTCCTCCTGCCGGAACCGCGCCGCGAACAGCTCGACCATCTGCAGCCCGGTCAGTTCCACGGCCGAGGTCACCAGCGCGAATCGCTTCCTGTACCCCTCGACATGGGCGATGATCGCCTTGACCGGCACCTCGTGGCCCAGCACCCGCCAGAGGCAGACCACCTCCTTCCAGCGGACCTTCCGCTGTCGGCCGTAGATGAAGGCGACGCCGGTCCGCCAACCCCGCTCCCACCGGCCGCCACGGCGGGGCGGGTCCAGCCGCCGGCCCCACTTCGGCAAAGGCCCCCGGGTCCCGGCGGGGCGATCGGCCGGCGGCAGGGCATAGAGTCGGGCGTCGTGCCGCAACCGGGTCAGGAAGTCGATGCGCCGGCCACCCCCCTCGGGGAGGACCAGCGGCCGCACGACGCTCCGCAGGGCGTAGCCGCCGTCGAAGACGCCCAGGTGCTTGCCACCGGTGATCCGCGCCTGCTCGCGGAGCAACTCCACGGCCAGCTCGCACTTGGTCCGGAACGTCAGCGGGCCGCCGGGGCCGGCGGGCAACTGCGACGCGCGGAAGTAGAGCCGGCCGGAGATCGGCAGGAACCACCCCGGCTTTCCCGGCTCGTGGAGCAGGCGCCGAGGACGACCCAGTTGTGGGCTCGGACGGTACCGGCCCGATTGGGGCAGCGGGCGGTGTACTCGTGGAAGGTGCAGGTCCCCCAGACGTGGGGGCTGGAGCGATGGACCTTGGTGTCGTCGACGGCCGAGGCGATGTAGCCGTGCCAGGTTCGACCCGGGGCGGCCTCGACCAGGCGGGTCAGGTCGTAGGTGACGCGGCCCTCGTGCCAGCCGCCGTACTCGGCGAAGGTCTCCAGGGCCTTCCAGGCGGCGGGCTGCTCCAGCGCCAGGACGGACTGGGTGATGGTGTGCTCCTCGACGTTGAGGGCCATCGCGGTGATCCACTCGGCGAAGCGGCGGAAGCCGCGGCGGGTAAACGAATGGGCGAAGGCCTGCAGCAGAGCTTGCCAGGTGGTCCAGGTGAGCGTAGCTTCGGTCATGGTGCGTCTCCTGTGTCGGGGCCGGTCGGGGTTGGTTACCACCCGGCAGGTTCCGACCAGGAGACGCCGCCTTCAAGGCGGTACATCCGATCAGTTATTGTGCCTTCCTACTGGGAAACTACTGCTTATCACGAGAAGATCGAGAAGCTGGCGACGGCTACGGTCGGGGAACACGCCCTCGCCGCCAGGGGGCCCAAAGCGGCCGCCCAAGTGCGAGCCAATGCCGCGATCCGCGACCGGCACGCCCGTCTTAAGGAGAAGTATTGGCGCGCCGCTCGTTACCCCTGGCTCCCCGTCGGGCCCGACCCGCCGGAGCCAGAGAAGCCCTTCAGTCTTGAGGATTTGCACAACGTAGATATCCCTGGCCTCCCGTAGAGCCCGACCCGCCATTGCCCGAGCCGTAAACGGTGAACCATAGTTGGCGCGGACAGGGGGCGCGGGACGATGCGGGAACCTGGAGCGGGTGGACTTCAGATCTGGCTCGCCAGGAGGACCAAGCCATGCGACTTCCCCGCATGCGATTCACGATTCGACGAATGATGATCGGCTTGGCGCTGCTGGCAGCCCTCTTGGCATGGGGTATCGAACAAGCGAGACGATCACGTCTCCGCTTTGACTTCTATGACTACCGAGTGGCCGACGACGAGCCACTCGCCAATCCGACGGAATTCTCGGGCCTCCATGGGAACCGAGTTGATCTTCGAGGTGGATGGTTTCTCGAAGTTGAAGCGACCACATGGAGGGACAGCAACTATCCGGCAGTCCCTTGGCGGCCTGGCGACTTGGAGTGCCTCATTGCGGGTTTGGAGGATGAGATAGCAAGGGTGGGTGCCAACGGCACCCCGGGCATCGTCGATCTCGAAGCCACTCCCGATGGTCGCACTCTGCTTTACGTGCGGAAACGGTCCTGGGCCTGCGGCACGTGTCTTGGGCCCCCGCCGATCCACATCCCTCTATTTCGCCGCACGGTGTATCGGAACCGGCGTCTACTGATCGGAATCGGAAAGATGAACAAACTTACCCAGCCATACACTGGCCGGGACGATAGATCGCCGGCCTCCGTTGCATCGTCTCATCTATAAGTTAGTTGGGGCGGGCAGGCTGGCGCGTATACGACCCCTCTTATCCTCGGCCCGGAGGTCCCGTCATGCTCGGC
Organism: uncultured Planctomycetota bacterium; assembly: GCA_963815795.1. GTDB lineage: Bacteria > Planctomycetota > Planctomycetia > Isosphaerales > Isosphaeraceae > JAKAUH01. Next base: position 251,745 of record CAWFIC010000002.1, read on the forward strand.
TGGCTCCGCCGCCTGCTCGCCGGACGTCGCTGGGCCCCGGAAATCGGGGTCGGGAGCCCCACCGGGCACGACCGCCCGACAACCGGACTACCGAGATTTCTCGCGATTCCTCGCGGTTCTCCGGGCCTTCTCGGCCACCCCCGCGGCGATCCGAGCACAATTCCCCCACTCCGCCGGGACCATCTCGACGAGGATCGCGTGAACTTGCCCATTGACACGATGGACCCAAGCGACTTATCCTGACCTCAGACAGAACGACTGAAAGCTCAGACAAAACCACTAAGGGCCGACTGGCAGGGTGGGTGAAACCCACCGATTCGAGGCCTCGACCGGTGGGTTTCACCCACCCTACGACCCTCGGATCGACCTCGCGGGACCAACCCCAAGGCCGAGGAATCCGATGGCGAGACCGGCGCAGGACATCACGGAATCGGAGCTGTCGGTCCTGCGGATCCTCTGGGACCGGGGGCCGGCGACGATCCGGCAGTTGACCGACGTGCTGTATCCCCAGGGTGGTGCGGCGCAGTACGCGACGGTGCAGAAGTTGCTGGACCGGATGGAGGCCAAGGGTTACGTAGAGCGCGACCGGAGCCTTTATGTGCACGTGTTCGCGGCGGCCCTGGACCGCGACGAGCTGATCGGCCGGCGGCTGCGCTCGCTGGCCGAGGCGCTGTGCGACGGCTCGCTGACGCCGCTCTTGACCCACCTGGCGCGGGCCAAGGACCTCAGCGACGAGGACCGCCTGGCGCTCCGGACGATCATCGACGAGGCCGAGGAAGCTCCGCCCGAACCCGAGCCCGATCGATCCAGAGCGGCCGGCCCCCGACGGCGGCCGGCTCCTCCCGCCGGGCGGGTCGGGCCGTCGCGATAGAGACAACCAGGGCATCCGCGCGGAGGCGTCCACTCATGGAATCGCTGGTGCACGGCATGTTGAGCAACGCGGCGGCGGTGGCCGTCCTGGCGGTGCTGGTCGCGGTCGCCGGGCGCGTCTGCCGACGCCCCGCCCTGATCCATAGCCTCTGCCTGCTGGCGATGCTCAAACTCGTGACGCCGCCCGTCGTGCCCTTGCCCTTGCCGGTGCCGGTCGTCGCGACCTCGCTGGCTCCGCCGCCCGAGCCGGTCTTGCCCGATGATCCCATCGTCGAACTGGCGGTCGCGGAGGCCGTCGACACGCTGCCGATCCCGGAAGACTTCGACGAGGATTGGCAGTCGGAGGGTCCGGCCGGGGACGACGTCACCGAGGCCCCGGCCGGGCCCGCGGCCTGGGACTGGGAGGCCATCGCGCTGGGATCGGTGCTGGCCGGCGCCCTGGCGTGGTGGGCGCTGGCGGCGGTGCGGATCGCTCGGTTCCATCGGGTGCTCCGCGACGTCGAGCCGATGCCGGCGGAGTGGCAGGCCGAGGCCGCCGAGCTGGCCGGGCGGCTGGGGCTCCGGCGCGCGCCGTCGGCGTGCCTGGTGCCGGGGGACCTGCCGCCGATGCTCTGGGCGCTGGGTCGTCGCGTCCGGCTGCTGGTGCCGGCGCGGCTCTGGGCGACGCTCGACCAGGACCAGCGGACATCGCTGCTCCTGCACGAGCTGGCGCACCTGAAGCGCCGCGATCACTGGGTGCGCTGGGCCGAGCTGGCGATCGCCGGGCTCTACTGGTGGCATCCGGCCGTCTGGTGGATCCGCCGCGCCTTGCGGGAGGCCGAAGAGCAGTGCTGCGACGCCTGGGTCGTCTGGGCGATGCCCCGAGGGGCCAGGACCTATGCCGCCGCACTCGTGGCGGCCCTCGAGTTCGTCTCCGGTGCCCGGACCACGCCGACTGCGGCCGCTTCGGCCACGCTCGGCAACGGGCATGTTTCCAGCCTGAAAAGGAGGTTGCGCATGATCGTCGGAGCCAAGACCCCCAAGGGACTCTCCTGGGCCGGCCGACTCGCCGTGGCTGGCCTCTCCGCCCTGCTCCTGCCCCTGGCGCCGAGCTGGGGACAGAAGGATGACGGAGACGTCAAGAAGGCGGAGGCGCCAGAGGTCGGCGTCAGGAGTCATACGGGCCAGGACACCTCGCCACCGAGGTCGGCACCGGAACACAAGGCGCTGAGGGAGCAGTTGAGGACGGAACTCGACAGGCTGAGTGCTCACATCAAGGAGATGCAGGCCGAGCGGAAGGAGTTGGCACACAAGGGCGATCGCACGGCCAGCGACGACCTGAGCACGAAGCTGCTCGAACAGGACCTCGTGTACCTCACGAAGTTGCGAGAGACCATGGGGCGGAAACTCGAGCAAGTCGGGTCCGCGGCAAAGCAGGCCAAGGATGACGACGACAAGCCCAAGCAGGCCGGAAGCCGCGAGGCCACCGAGCGGATCGAGAAGGAATTGAAGGCGCTGAAGGAGAAGCTCGGCAAGGACCTCGACCCGGTGGGCGAGTCCGTCCGCAAGTCGCTGGAGCGGGCGCTGGAGGATATCCAGCAGGCGCTCAAGAAAGAAGGGATGACGGCGGAGGACCTGCGGCGGGCGGTGGAGAAGTCCCACAAGGACATGCAGGACTCGCTCCGGCGCGGCGGCCCGGTCGAGAAGCAGATGCGCGAGGCCGCGGAGCGCGCCCGCAAGGATATGCAGGAGGCGATGCAACGCCAGATGAAGGAGGCCGATCGCTACCGCGAGGAGATCCAGGCGCGGATGAAGGAGACGCGCGAGCAGCAGAAGAAGCAAGCCGAAGGCATGCGCGAGCAGATGCGCCAGCAGATGGAACAGCGGGCGGCGATGCAGCGCAAGATGATGGAGGAGCAGCGGAAGCAGGCCGAGGTGTCGCGCGAGCAGCGTCGCAAGGCGGCGGAGGCGCTGAAAGGGCTGGCGACGCGCCGCGAGGAGCGCCTGGAGGAAGCGGCGCGGGCCCGAGGCCGTCGGCAGGAAGAGGAGAAGAAGGAATCCCGGGCCGAGTCCGAGCGGCCCAAGGCCGAGGAGAAGGCCGATCGGCGCGAAGCCGGCCGCGAGGAGCTGGACGCCGCGCGACGGGAGATCCGCGACCTGAGATCGCGACTCGAGCGGGCGACCCGACAACTCGAACGGCTCCAGACCCGCGAGGCGCGCCGACCCGAGCCGCCCGCCCCACCCGCGCCTCCGGCGACCCCGGCCCGGCCCGCCCAACCCCGCCGCCCCGAGACCCCGGCCCGGCCCGCGACCCCGGCGACCCCGGCCCGGCCCGCGACCCCGGCCCGGCCCGAGGAGCCCGCGCCCGCCCGCGGACGCGACAACAACGAGCGACGCCTCCGGGAGCTCGAGGACAAGATGAACCAGCTCCTCAAGGAACTCCAGGAGATCCGTCACCAGGGCACGGCCTCGAAGAGCTGAGGGCCGACCCTGGATTCAGCTTCTTGGGTGCTCCGTGAGCACCGCAGCGGCCGGCGCACGCGGGTCGGTGCTCACGGCGCGGCCAGGCCGCGACGGATCAAGACGAATTCACCGCAGAGATCCAGAGATCACAGAGGAGAATCCTTCGATGCGCCCGGTTTGACAATCTTGCACACCGGGGCGGAATCCGACGAATGGTCGCAAAGAGCACGCGAACTGAAACGACCCGGATCGGCGGGCATCTTTCGGAAGGCTGAAGACTGGAAGCTCCAGGCTGAATCAACTCGAACCAGTGGGACTGGAGCCCCGAGTCCAAGCTCGACGTGTGGTCGCCAGTTGCGGAGCAGACCTGAAGCCGTGCTGCTTACCTCGATGGCCGTATATCTTCGATGGCCTCTGCCACACCGCTGTTCGGGAATGACGCCCGCCTCCGGAAGCCGGAAAGGGCGCGTGTGTGACCGTCGCTCAAGAGATAAAAGGCCGCACAATACTCGGCGATCACATCCTGAGTAAATCGCACATATCCGACAGAGTAGACGACAAACCTCTCCAGCAGCCCGCATCCTACGAGTTGATCGAGAACCTGTCGCGGCTCCCGCTCGGAGCCCTCGTCACCCCCCATCGCTTCGGACTGGAAGGGTACCTCCGCGGCGGCGTTGCCCAGGTAACCCAGGCAGAGCTGCTCGGTCACCTCGCTGGGTGCCGTATTCTTCTCGACGCCGGCGAATGCGACGATGCAGGCGGCTCGGATGAAGTCCTCTTCTCTGACGGCGTTCGGGCCGCGAGGGCGGGTGTCCCGAAGAAACGTCGAGATGACCGCAGCCAACGTTGGCGGCAGGTCTCGCCTTCCCGCCGCTGCCCGGATCGCGAGGTCGGCGAAAAGAGGCCGGATCGGCTGGCCCTTGCCCCATTCCTTGAGCTGCTCGCTCACCTCGTCCAGGCGGCTGTGGTCTGTCCCTAAATACTTCTCGATAAATCTCGTCCATGACGTCTCCCCCTCGCGGAGGTCCTTGGTCCTCACGTTCTCGAATCGATCATCCCGCAAGGCGGATCGGGTCGTCACCAGGACGAAGTGATTGCCGGGAAGGTGGACCAGGGAGATCAAGGTTGCCTCAGCTCCCTGGACACGCCGCTCGCTCAGGCCATCCAGAATCAGCAGGATCCGTCCGGTGGCCCACCATCGCCTCACGAGGTCGAGGGGAGGTACCTCCTTGCCGACGCTCAGCTTCTTCTGCATCGCGGGTTCCAACGATTCTTCTCGCCAGTCGTAATCGAAGAGCAATGGGATCAGAGGCGGGGATTCCCGGACTCGGATCGCCTCGGCAACCATCTCGTAGGCCAGCGTACTCTTACCCGCTCCACCCCCGGAACCCGTGATCACGACGTGCCGGCCCCTCCTCTCCGCGACCGAGGCAACCCACCCGTCTACGTCCGCCGAATTCCCCAGCTCTACGAAGCGTTCGAGACGGAGGGCAACGCCTGGATTCGTGAAGAAGACGTCGAAGAAGTCTGATTTGTGGCGTGAGAGCCAGGCGTCGGTGGACCTCTCCCGTTGGCCGAGCCACTTCGCGAAGAAAAGGGTGTTCGTCACCCAGGCCCAGCTCAGCTTGGGCTCCGGGTTCCCCGGGGTCATGTGCAATGCGGCAAACGCCGCCGGATTGACGAGCCAAAGAGTCATCACGAGGCTCAGGACGGCCAGATATCCGACGCCCGTGACCAGCGCGGCTCTCGCGGCGGAATGCAGCCTCGAATAGAAGTCGAGGCCATGTTGGTACACGCTCGCCATGGTATCCCTGGCACGCAGGAAGAGCGATTTCTTGCCCGTGGTCGCGCTCAGGGACCTCGATCGCGAGTAATCGTCGAGGCTTTCCTCGGCACTCAGGGGGAAGTCGGACCCGCCCCTGAATAGCAAGGTCTGCTTATAGTTGTCCCCTTCTCCCGAATACCATCCCTCAGGAGTGCTGATGACGAGGCCATCCTGGTCGGCGACCATCTCCGCCGTCAGATTGGCACCTTGATCGAAGAAGTAGAGGACTCCATCCGCCCCCAGCGCCGCCGTCGTCTCCGACAGGGGTATGAGCGAGCGGATGGGGACTCCGACCTCGAGGGGTCCGTGACGCTTCTTCTTGGCCTTCGTGTCCCAGATGCAGACGCGTCCGTCGTCGCTGCCGGTGATGAGGGTGCCGCTTTGCGGACCGTAGCAGACCGCACGGATGCTCTCGCCGGTGAGGATCCTCTTCTCGGCCAACTCGGTGCCCTTGGGATCCCAGAAGCGGATGACACCGGACTCGTTTGCGGAGGTCCATTCGGTGCCGCCTGGGGAAGCGCCTACGATCAGTTGCAGGGCGTGGTCGTACGCGGAGGCCACGGTGGATCCCGTCTTCTCTTGGAACTGGATGGGGGTCTTCGTATCCCGATCCAGGATGCCCCTTGCGTCCGCGAATCCGATCGCGATTCGTCCGTCGGAGCGAACGACCGCGATGGAGATAGGGTTGGCGGAACTCGTGAACGGTACCGAGGAGACGGGGGAGCCGTCCGGCTTGAAGATGCTCAGATCTTGGTCGGCGACAATCAGCGATCCGTCGTGGGGCGAGAACGCGATCGGAAAATCGTGTTCGACCGAATGCCTCGACCCGGAGGATCTCGGACTTGCGGTTGGCTTACCGTTCAGATCCCAGAGCTTGATCGTCCCGTCGCTCCCGCTGGAAGCGATCAGATCTCTGAGCGGGGAGATGGCGACCCGGGCGAGGTCGAGATGAACCATAGGCGCGTGCCGGCGAATCGTCCCGTCCAGCCCGAACAGCCGTATTCGATCGTCGCTGCATGCCATCGCGACCAGACCCAGGCGTTCCGAGACGTCGGCCCATTTTACGGGACCGGGTGAGGGCCAGGGGGTTCTCTGGAGGGACCCGTCCAGGCTCAAGACCAGCAACTGGCCCAGGCCGGTCCCGGCGACGAGGAGATCCGTCTTCCGGGCGAATTCCAGGGTCGTGGCCTCGCCCCCGACGCGGTTACCGGGGAGTTCTACGGGCTTCCCTCGGGGCGTTCCGTCCGCATACCAGAGCCTGATGGTTCGGTCTCGGTCGGAGGTCGCGATGAGGTTCTCCCGGGACGAGAACGCGATGGCGATGACCGGCTTCTTACCGTGCCTCAGCGGGAACCGGGAGGGCGTCCCGTCTGGATTTGACGACCTGATCGTGCCGTCGGGATTCCAGGACCTGATCGTGCCGTCGAAGTGGCCGGTGAGCACGTGTTGGCCATCGAGGGAGAAGCGGATGGAATGCACGTCACGGTCCGCTTCGACGCTACGATTGACTTTTTTCCGGGAGAGTGAAGCGAAATGGACCTCGACGCGGCTCGCCACGACCGCCGCGTCGTCGACCGGGGAAAGGGCGAGCTGATCTCCGGATACGCCCAGGTCGAAGGGGGCTTGCTTTGGCTTGCCTGCCGTGTCGAAGACGGAGATCTTGCCGTCCGAGCTCAGGCAGACCAGGTCGCCCTTGGAATCGAAGCCGACATCCCTGAGCGAGTCGACTTTCAGGGTCGCAACTCTCCGGCCGTCTCTCCGCCAGAGGACGACCTCTTCGTCCTGTGATGCCGAGGCCAGATAACCGCCCCAGGGCGAGTATTTCACCGAGTTCGCGTGACCGCCCCAGGGCGAGTATTTCACCGAGTTCGCGTGACCGCCGTGCCGGAGTTCCTTCGTGTGCTCGATCCGCTTCCTGTCATCGAATGTCCCGTGCTCGATGGTCCAAAGGTTGACCCATCCGTCCCAGCCGACCGTCGCCACTTCGTCGTCCGGCGACAGGTCGAGGGAAAGGATGGCCGGCGATCGCGCCGAGCTCTCCTCTCGCTGGGGGCGGTCAACTTGCGCTGAGAGGGAGGCATCCAGGTCCCAGAACGCCAGTTGGCCCGCGTAGCCGGTCGAGGTTGTCGAGTGGACCGAGGCCAGGAGGTCGCCCTTCGGGGAGAAGGACAGCGATCTCGTCTGGTAGGAGTGTTCGAGTTCGAGCTTCCCCCGAGGGGTGCCGTCCTGCGCATTGAAGAGGTAGATCCCGTTCAATCCACCCGCCGCGAACAAGGAGAGCTGGGGGGGGAAGCTGACGGTTGCCGCGCCGAATGCGGATGGAGGTAGATCGACGACGCTCTCGACCGCCCTGGTCTTGGGATCGAGCCGAAGAAGCTTGACCTTCGGGGTTCGATGGGATCCGACCCGGTTATCGCGGGACGGGTGGCCCACGATGACGAGACGAGTGCCGTCCGGAGAATAGGCACAGTCCCTGCCGATTGTGCTGCCTCCCTGCGAGCGGTTTCCCCCCAGACTGTCCTTGGCGATGATCGCTCCGTCAGGCAGGGAGTAGCGGATGAACTCCCCGTCGTGCCTCAGCACGCAGAACTCGCCCGTCGAGGGTGAGGGGCGGACGGCCTCGATGGGGGACTTGCTGGTCGGGGGAATGTCTTTCACCGGGCCGTCGTCATGCTTCAGGCGCACCGCCCCGTCCCCAAAACCCAGTATCGTTAACCTGGGGAGTCGGCAGAGATGTGTGATGGGACCGTCCTTCACCTTCTCGGGGGGCGGCCGGGTCCCGTCCCGACTCCACGTGGAAAGGTATCCTTCCTTGTTTGCGGTGAAGATCCTTCCATCTGCAGAGAACTCAGAGGCCGTGGCGGTCGTGTGCAGGTTCAGGAGCTTGAGGGGCTGCTTCGGATCGCTGACGTTCCACAGGGACGTGAGGCCCGTCGCTTCTCGGACGAGGATCTCGTCCTGGGTCTGGGGGTTGAAGGCGACCTGAGCCGGAGCGACGGGTAAGCGTTGTGGGACCACCCGGACGCCTCCGGATGGGGCTTGCGAGCAGGCACACAGAAAAGAGGTGCACAGGATGAGGAGGGCCGTTCGGATGGGGCGGGCTTGACTTTTCAAGAGACGGCCCTCCAAGTTATCCCTGTCGCGAGCGCGACATCCCCATGTGGGCCGGGGAGGTCTCGTTCGGGCACGGACTTACGCCATCCCCGCCCGGTCGTCCCGATCGGCTATAGGATGCGGCAAGGACCGGGGACGGTCAACTGGCAGGGGACGGGATCTGGAAACCCAGTCCGGGGCTCGGGACCTTCCTCATCAGGGCGAGGTCGGTCCTCGGATCGACCAACGCAGGAATCGCCTTGCGATGGCCGGGAAGGGCTGAGGACCATCCCTGGCAGAGCAGTAGGTGGGAGTTGGCTCATCATTCCTTGGATCGATCTCGGAATTCAGCCTTCAGCCTTTGGAGAATGCTCATGCAGCGCCTCTCCGCCACGGCGGCGTTCGTCCTCATCCTGCTGGTCGCGCACCCGGCCTTGGCCGCCGATGCCGACCCGGCCGCCGCGATGAAGAAGTCGCTCGAAGGCTTCGATGCCGTCGTCGACAAGGCGATCCGTGACTTCAAGGTCCCCGGCCTGGCGATCGCGATTGTCAAGGACGGGCGGGTCATCTACGCCCGCGGCTTCGGCCTGCGCGACGTCGAGAAGAAGCTGCCGGCCACGCCCAGGACGCTCTTCGCCATCGGGTCGTGCACCAAGGCGTTCACCACCTTCGTGATGGGCACGCTGGTCGACGAGGGCAAGCTCGAGTGGGACACCCCGGTGCGGACGTATCTGCCCGGCCTGCGGATGGACGACCCGATCGCCACCGAGTCGATCACCCCGCGCGACCTGGTGACCCACCGCTCCGGCCTGCCCCGCCACGACCTGTTCTGGTACAACACCCACCGCACCGGCAAGGACGTCTTCGCCCGGCTGGCCCACTTCGAGCACACCGAGCCGCTCCGCGGCAAATTCCAGTACAACAACATGATGTTCATGCTCGCCGGCTACCTGATCGAGAAGGTCGACAGTCGCCCGTGGGAAGACGCCGTGCGGGCGCGGATCCTCCGCCCGCTCGGCATGGATTCCAGCAACTTCTCGGTGCTCGGATCGCAGGAATCCGACGACTTCGCCCGCCCCTATGACGAGCAGGAGGGCAAGGTCCGCGCCATCCCGTTCCGCGACATCACCAGCGTCGGGCCGGCCGGCTCGATCAACTCGAGCGTCGCCGACATGGCCCGCTGGGTCGCCGTGCACACCCACGACGGCCAGCTCGACGGCAAGGCGATCATCAGCCCGGCGGTCCTGAACGACCTGCACACGCCGCAGATGACCCTCGGCCAGCCGTCGAGCAAGAGGGAGATCTCGCCCGCCTCCTACGCGATGGGCTGGATGGTCGACACCTATCGCGGGCATCGCCGCGTCCACCACGGCGGGGCGATCGACGGCTTCACGGCCAATACCTGCCTGTTCCCCGACGACGGCATGGGCCTGGTCGTCCTGACCAACAAGAACGGCACCCCGTTGCCCGAGCTGATCTCCCGCCACGCCTCCGACCGGCTCCTGGCGCTCCAGCCCATCGACTGGCTGGCCGAGGGCCTGGAGAAGCAGACCAAGGCCCAGGGCGCCGAGAAAGAGGCCAAGAAGAAGAAGGAGTCGGTCCGGCGCCCGGGGACGCATCCCGCCCACCCGCTCGAGGAATACGCCGGCGAGTACGAGCATCCCGGCTACGGCGAGCTGACGGTCGAGGTCAAGGACGGCAAGCTCGTCGCCGTCATCAACGATATCAGGGCCACGCTCGAGCACTGGCACTACGAGGTCTTCAACGCCCCCAAGGCCGACAACGACCCGGCGCTCGACGACCTCAACTGGAAGCTCCAGTTCCAGACCAACGTCAAGGGCGACGTCGACGCCGTGAGCGCGCCGCTCGAGCCGACCGTCAAGCCGATCGTCTTCACCAGGCGGCCCGACCGGAAGCTCTCCGACCCCGAGTACCTCAAGCGCTTCGAGGGGCAGTACGAGCTGGCCGGTCAGGCCGCGACCGTGCGGCTCCAGGGACACGTCCTGACCTTCAAGCAGGCCGAAGGATCCCCGTCGAACTGATCCCCGATCGCAACGACGAGTTCAACCTCAAGAGGCGGGCGGGAACGAGCATCCGCTTCGTCACCGACGCCCACGGCCAGGTGACCGAGCTGGCCCTCAGCAACGACGACGGGGTGTTCACCGCCAAGCGCAAGCCGTCGAAGGCCCCATGACCGCGGCCAGGACGGCCGCATCGACCCCGCGAACAACGCCCGAGATCCATCCGAAGTGAGGCCGCCGGTGGCCACCGGCTCCGAACCGGCACAGCGCCATCCTGCATGCAATCGTGCTATATCCGTCCCGTTCGCCGCCCATTCCGATCCGATCCGCAGAATCACGCAAGTCCGCACAGACGGCCGGCCGAATCTCTACGATGGGCTGTTGGTCCGCCGTGGACGGGCATCGAACCGGCCGCTGATCGTGGGAGGTCCCGGGATGAGTCGCGTCCATTCCCTCGGTTTCGAAGCCCTCGAGTCGAGGGAGCTCCTGTCCCGAGCCCATCCCGCCATCGCCCATGCTGCCAAGGATCATGCCAGGCCCGCGGCGGTCGGGGCACCGCTGGTGCTCAGCGGCACGCTGACCGTGAATAATCGCGCGGCGACCACGAACCAGAACTTGGACGGCGGCTACACCAACTCGGTGCCGGTCAGCGGGCAGCTCAGCGGGCTGGGCCAGGTCAGCGGCGTCTGGTACGAGAGCACGGACAGCTACGGAGACTACCTGGGGCCCGACACGATCACGCTCCATGGCGCGCAGGGGAGCTTCACCATCGCATTCAGCAACGCGACCTCCGGGCCCGCCCACTCGACCGGCCACCACACCGTCTACTACCAGCACGCCCAGCATGTCATCAGCGACTCGGGCGCCTACGCCGGGGCCAAGGAGAGCGGCTCCATCGACTTGAACATGAACGCGAAACATACGACCGTCGAGAGCATCACGCTGAGCTCCTCGAGCAGTTGACCGTCGAGGACGCGGGCATGCCGCCCGGGATCCGACCGAGTGATTACCACATCTTGTGCCTCAGGTAGTCGGCGATCGGGATCCCGAGCAGGGCGGAGAGCATGATGAAAATGATCCCCCTCTCGTCGAACAGGGGCCGTTGCCACAACCACCGGCCGAAGGTCAACAGGATGACAACAGCGGGCAAGAGCGCGGCCCCGAGGATGGAGAAGGCGACGACCAACGAGTCGAGGCAGGTCTCGACGAATCCCGATGGTCCCATGGATCGGCCCGCCGACCGCAAGTGGTCGACCTTCCGGTACGTCCGGATCAGGGCCATGCCGGATACGCCGGCCGCCAGCGCCGCCAGGGAGGGGTGGACCCGCAAGAGGGCCGCGACCATCGCGAACAGGGCGATCAGGACCATCAGCCGCTGGATCGTGAATTGCACGCGCATAAATCGCATCGGCCTGCACCTCCCGACGATTTCTCTCGCGCTGGGCATGCTATACTCGCGGGCGGCTTTCTGTCAGAATAGGGCGTGATCCGCTCGAGTCTTAATCCTTCTTCACAAAATCTGCCGCACGAGACCATCCGAGGTTCTGGAAATGCTCTTCGCTTACATCGGCCCCGAGACGATGATGCCCGTGGCCTCCGTGATCGCCGCGACCGCGGGCGTGTTCATGATGTTCGGTCGCAACGTCGTCGGCTTCGGCCGCGGCCTGGTCCGCCGCGTCTGGCCCGGTCCGGAGCGGAAGAAAGTCGCGAAGCCCGGCCCAGAAGGCGCGGCGGGACCGGATTCCCCGCCGCCTTCGTCGAATTGAGGATCTCGCCCCGTGGACGGAGCCTTCAAGAAGGTCATCGTCATCGGCCTGGACGGGCTGAGCCCGACCCTCGTCTCGCGGCTGCTCGACGCCGGCCAGCTCCCCAACCTGGCCCGCCTGAAGGAGCAGGGGGGATATTCCCGGGTCGCCACCACGCGGCCCGCCCAGACGCCGGTGGCCTGGTCAACGTTCGCCACCGGGGTCAACCCCGGCGGCCACGGCATCTTCGACTTCCTCCGGCGCAACCCCAAGAACTACCTGCCCGACCTGGCCCTCAACCGGTACGAGCAGAAGAACGCCTTCCTGCCGCCCAAGGCGGTGAACCTCCGGGGCGGGACGCCGCTCTGGGAGCTCCTCAAGGCAGCGGGCCGAGGCGCGACCGTGTTGCGCTGTCCTTGCACGTATCCGCCCGACCCGATCCGCGGCCGGCTGCTCTCGGGCATGGGCGTCCCCGACCTCCGCGGCGGCCTGGGCACCGCGACGTTCTACACCACCGACCCGGCAGCCAGGCCCCGCGAGAGCGAGAACGTCGTCCGGCCCCAGCCGGCTGGTGGAGACGACGTCTATTCCGCCCACCTGATCGGTCCCCGCAACCCCAAGGGGGGCGACCTCCGCGTCGAGATCAGCCTGCGGGTCGATCGCCAGGCGCGGCGGGTCATCCTGCGATCCGAAGGCAACCCCAAGGAGCTGGAAGTCCGCGAAGGCGCCTGGAGTGACTGGCTGCGGATCAAGTTCAAGGTCGGGCTGCTCCAGTCGATCCGCGGCATGGTGCGGTTCTACCTCGTGAGTTGCGAGCCCGAGCTGGCGGTCTATGCCTCGCCGATCAACTTCGACCCGGATTCGCCGTTCTTCCCGATCAGCGAGCCGTTCGAGTACGCCGGCGACCTCGCCCGCGAGATCGGGCTGTACTACACCACCGGCATGGTCGAGGACCACACCGGACTGAACAACGAGCGCATCCCAGAGGCCGCGTTCCTCGATCAGTGCGAGATCGCCTGGCGCGAGCGCCAGGCCATGATGCACGCCGAGCTCCAGTACTTCGACGACGGGCTGTTCTACGTGCTCTACGACACCCCCGACCGCATCCAGCACCTGTTCTGGCGGTACACCGAGCCCGACCATCCGGCCAATCGCGGAGCCGCCCCCGACGCGACTTTCGCCCCGGTCATCGACGACGCCTACCGCCGCTGCGACGCCATCGTCGGCGAGGCGCTCGAATACGCCGACGACCGGACGCTGGTGATCGCCCTGTCGGACCACGGGTTCAACAGCTTCCGCCGCGGGGTTGACCTGAATAAATGGTTGTACGATCACGGGTTCCTGGCGCTCAAGGAGGGCGTCCGACCCGGCGAGGAGGCCGGCGATTTGCTCCGCCAGGTCGACTGGGACCGGACGCGGGCCTATGCCGTGGGCCTGAGCGGGATCTACCTCAATCTCCGGGGCCGCGAAGGGCAGGGGATCGTGCCGACCGAGGAGGCCGACACGCTCCGCGCCGAGCTGGCGAAAGGCCTGGCGGGCTTGACCGATCCGGACCGTCCCGGCACACTGGCCGTGCGCCGCGTCGTGCCGCGCGAGGAGGCGTACCGCGGGCCCTACCTGGCCGAGGCGCCCGACCTGCTGGTCAACTTCGCCGAGGGCTACCGCGTCTCGTGGTCGTCGTCGATGGGCGGGGTCGCCGAAACCGCGTTCGAGGATAACGTGAAGAAGTGGAGCGGCGATCATATCATCGATCCCGACCGGGTCCCCGGCGTGCTGTTCATGAACCGCCCGTTCCGCGAGGGCGCCCGGCTGCTCGACCTGGCGCCGACGATCCTGGCCGCGCTGGGGGTCCCCAAGGGGCCGGCCATGGAGGGAGAAGCGATCTGAACGCGGAGTCGCGACCGGATTCCACGCAGAAGACGAAGAGTTTCACGCGGAGACGCAAAGGGCCGCAGAGACGCAAAGAAGAGGAGCGACCGCGGCGCCGGGACCGGATGGCAGATCGATATCATTGGATATCTTGAATTGTGAATCTTGAAATTGTCTTCTCTGCGTCTCTGCGGCCCTTTGCGTCTCCGCGTGAAACCTCTTGAAGGAAGACGTTGAGATGAAGATCCTCGTCCTGGGCCTCGACTGCGCCGCGCCGGAATTGCTCCTCGGCTACGAGGACCTGCCCAACATCCGCCGGCTGATGGAGGTGGGCTGCTACGGCCGGCTGGAGAGCGTGATCCCGCCGATCACCGTGCCGGCCTGGATGTGCCTGGCGACCAGCCAGGACCCCGGCTCGCTGGGCGTCTACGGCTTCCGCAACCGCACGGACCACTCGTATTCGGGCCTGGGCATCGCCTCGTCGCGGTCGATCACCGAGCCGGCCATCTGGGATTACCTGGCCCGCGAGGGGAAGCGGTCGATCATCGTCGGCGTGCCGCCCGGTTATCCCCCGCGCAAGATCAACGGGCTGGCCGTGAGCTGCTTCCTCACGCCCGACACCGACAAGAACGTCTTCACGCATCCGCCCGATCTCTCCGACGAGATCCGCAAGCTGGTGGGCCACTACCCGGTGGACGCCGCCGGCTTCCGCACCGAGGACAAGGCGTGGCTCCGCGACGCCATCTTCGCCATGAGCCGGACGCAGTTCCAGGTCGTCCGGCATCTGATCCAGACCAAGGAGTGGGACTACTTCCACTTCGTCAACATCGGGCTCGACCGCGTCCACCACGGGTTCTGGAAGTACCACGACCCGCAGCACGTGCTCCACGAGCCGGATTCCCCGTTCAAGGAGACGGTCCACGACTATTACCGCCACCTCGACGCCGAGATCGGCCGGGTGCTCGAGCTGCTCTCCGATGATACGATCGTGCTCCTGGTCTCGGACCACGGCGCCCAGCGGCTGGACGGGGGCTTCTGCGTCAACGAGTGGCTGGTCCGCCAGGGCCTCCTGGTCCTGAAGGACTATCCCAAGGAGGTCACCCCGCTGGCCAAGCTCGAGGTGGACTGGGAGAAGACCAAGGTCTGGAGCGAGGGGGGCTACTACGCCCGCGTGTTCTTCAACGTCAAGGGGCGCGAGCCGCAGGGGACGATCGAGCCGGCCGACTATGAAGCCTTCCGCGACGAGATCAAGGCGAAGTTCGAGGCGACCTTCGACCGCGACGGCAAGCCGATGGGCACCCTGGTCTTCAAGCCCGAGCAGATCTACCACCGGATCAAGAATGTCGCCCCCGACCTGATCGTGCACTTCGGCGGGCTGTACTGGCGATCGATCGGCGGCGTCGGCTATCCGACGATCCACGTCCTCGAGAACGACACCGGGCCGGACGACTGCAACCACGCCCAGTTCGGCGCGTTCATCCTGGCGGCGTCGAACAACCCCCTCCAGGGCGAGGTGACCGGGGCCCGCCTGCTGGACATCGCGCCGACCCTGATGGAGCTGGCCGGCTATGAGATCCCCGAGGCCATGCAAGGACGATCGCTGGTCGCCGGCGCGGCCCCACCTGGCGACGGCGGTTACGCCCCCGACGACGAGACGATCATTCGCGACCGGCTCAGCGGACTGGGTTATATCGGCTGAAGAACCACGGGTCCGGGATGGGGAGAAGAGGAACCACGAATAACACGAATCTTCACGAATAATGAGACTGTAGCATCGATACCGGCATCATGGTCTGTCGCCCCGAAGGGGCAGCCACAATTCAGCCCAGGGCAACGCCCTGGGATCGGATCGGATGGCGATCCTTGAGCCCTGAAAGGGCGAAACATCACCCGTCCCTGTGTCCCGCCCTTTCAGGGCTCGAGGTCGCTTGGACTTCCAGGTCCCAGGGCGTTGCCCTGGGCTGATCTGTTCGGCCCCTACCTTCTAGACATATGTCTGACCAGGTACACTCGGTCGACATGTGTTTAGGAGGTCTCGCCTATGGGCATTCGCAATCCCGACCGCGAAGTCATCGAGCGGCTGGAGTCCAAGACCCTCGATGCTCGTTTCACCACCGAGATCCAGCAGGGTCTCAATTGCTCTCCCTTCGAGGCCGAGGCGGTCCTCGACGTCGTCAAAGAGGTCTACTTCCCCTTCCTCGCCGCGGAGGCCACCCAGCCGGCCCCAGGCCGGATCTCCCTCATCGCCGTCGCGGCCGATGAGCCTGCCGGCAAGCCCGTCGCCCTCTGCGACAAGCAGGCTGTCTGCCTCACCCTCCATCGGGGCAAGGTCGACGACTTGCTGTTTCAGCAACACGGGCCGGCCGGCTTTCGTCAAGCCCGGCTCCTGGATCTCTGCCAGCAGGCCCTCAGTCAGGGCGCCCTGCTCACCGCCGAAGACCTGGCCTATCGCGTCTTCTTCGTCACCCCCCGAACCATCTCCCGCGACCTCAAAGCGATCCGCCAGGCCCACCCCGACATCCTGATCCCGATGCGCAGCACGCTCCATGACCTGGGGCCGGTCCTCACCCACCGCACTCAGATCATCCGGTTGGCGCTTCAGGGCAAGACCACCTCGCAGATCTGTCAGATCATGCACCACTCGCCCGAGGCCGTCGCCAACTACCTGTCCACCTTCACCCGCTGCGCCCAGCTCGCTCGCCAGAAGATGCAGGTCGGACAGATCGCTTTCCTGCTCCGTCGCGGGCCCTCCCTCGTCCGGGCCTATCTCGAGATCCTGGACGAGTGCCGGCGCGATCGCAACATGACTTATCATCTCGAGGAGCTCCTCAGGATCGGTTCCTGCGGTGGCGAAAAAAAAATCGCTCGTGGGAGGGCCGCCCATGAGTAGCCGACCCGACTTCATCCGCAAGAAATTCGGCCCGCTCCGCGGCAAGACCCTGCGAAATGCCCTGGCCCACCGCATCGCCGAGGATTTCCCGCGCATCGGCGGCCCGCGCATCTGCCAGTTGTGTGCTGATATGATCCTCGAAGTCGTCGTCAGACACATGCGTCCCCACGACCACGTCCAGCATGGGCAGGTCCTTTGGATGGCCGTCAGCGTCAAGGATCCTCCACGGCAGCGACAGCGCCTCGTCGATACCGATCTGGTCCCCGTCCTCCTCGACCTCTCCACCGCCGAGGATGTGCAGCGGCGCATCGAGCGCCTCTCCCCTTCCCAGCGGATGTTGCACAAGGCCCTCCGCTTGTGCCAGCAGGCCCATGAGCAGGGGGGACTGCTCTCCAACTGCGACCTCGCCGAACTGCTCCACACCCAGGACAGTCGGGTCGCGGTGCTGCTGGCCGACCACGAGCGGGCCACCAACACGATCGTCCCGCGCCGCGCCACCCTGCACGACGTGGGATCGGGACTCACTCCTAAGCGGATTATTTGCTGGAAGCGCTACGCCGAAGGGAAGGAGCCGCACGTCGTGGCCCGCGAGACCTACCACAGCCTGGAGGCGGTCAACCGTTATCTCGGTCAATACGACCGGGTGCGCCACTGCCGCCTCCAGGGGCTCACGCCGGAACAAACGGCCCACGCCCTCGGGTGCGGCGTGCGGCTGGTGAAGGAGTACCTCGCCATCGATGACCTGCTGGAGAAGCGGGCCCGTTGAGGGGATCGCTCCCCGAGCGATCGTCACCCCCCGGCCTGCCAGAAGGGGATCGCACCCCGGAGGTGGTCCGGGATACACTGAAGCGACCTGGGCGGAGGATAGGGCAACGCGGGGACGCGACCCGAGCACAGACCCAGGGGCCAAGACCGGGGTGGGCGGCACGATGCCGCCCCTCGGCATCCCGGGATTGGCCATAAAGCGATAAATCTATCTTACATTTCATAATGTCACCGACTTATCGGTCAGACATATGTCCGGATCTTCGGGGCAGAACCCTCATGCCCGGTATCCTTGCTATAGACTCCGAATAATACGATCATTCGCTCAGGACTCTCTCAGTAGCGACTCGGCACCTCACGAAATTCGATCCAATTCGTGAAAATTCGTGTTATTCGTGGTTGCCTTTTATCTTCTCGTGTTTTTTCGTAGCTCGCATCGCTCATGGCCCCCAGTCAAGCTCCCCTGGCGGAAAGGGTGATCAAGATGATGGTCCTCGCGAGACTGACCCTGATCGTCGCGGCCCTGGTGACGACGGCCGCGGGAGCGTTAACGGCGGTCGCGCTCGGCTTGCCCACGACGGCGGCGGAATCCCCGAAGGTCGATCCGCCCCGGGCGGGCCCGGATGACCCGCGCGGCGGCCCGGCGGACGGCGCCGGCGCGGGCGGCGTGGCCGTGGTCGCAGAGAAGGACTTGTATGGCGATTCGTTGCCCGAGGGCGCGGTGGCGCGCCTGGGCAGCGTCCGGTTCCGCGCCGGCGACGGGTCGGTCAAGGCCCTGCACTTTTCCGCCGACGGCCAGTCTCTCCTCACGATTGGCGATGAATTCACCCTGCGCCTCTGGGAGACGAACACCGGCCGACTGCTGCGCGAAGTCCGCCCGGGCCCCGGCCCCATCTACGTCCACGCCGTCGCCCTCTCGCCCGACGGCCGACGGATCGCCCTCTTCGGGAGCCGGCGCACCGACGGCGATCCGCCCGGGTACGACCCGGTCCGTCTCCTGGTGGACGCGACTTCAGGGAAGGAGGTGCGCCGCCTCCCCGTGGCGGACCGCGACGGCGACCACGCTCTGGCCTTCACGCCCGACGGGAAATACCTGATTTCGCAGGGGAGCAGCGGCGTCCTGCGCATCGAGGAGATCGCCTCGGGCACGGAGATCCTCCAGCAGAAGCTCCCCCGCGACGTCATGGCATCGCTGGTCGTATCGCCCGACGGCAAGGTCGTGGCCATCTGGACCGGCCCCAACTCCCGGAAGCTCTACCTGTGGAATTGGCAGAGCGGCGAGGAGCCGCGCGAGGTGAAGGTGGGGGAGCGACGAATCCGTTCTCTGGCCTTCCACCCCGACGGCAAGACCCTGGCCGCCGAGGGCGACTTCGAACCGTTCGTCTGCGAGTGGGACGTGGCGACGGGCCACCTTCAGCATCAGATCGACCTGCGCGACGATGTCACGCCCGCCGGGCTGGCCTTCACTCCCGACGGCAAGACGATCGCGGTGAGCGACTCGGCCAATCAGCGGAGCAAGCACGGGAGCGGCGGCGTCCTGCTCCTGGACCGCGGCACGGGGAAGATCCGGCGCGAGCTGCTGACCCCCGGCGTGCAGGCCACCCACGTCGCCATCGCGCCCGATGGCCGCTGGCTGGCGGCTGTCGGCGGCGGCGGCATTCACGTCTGGACCCTGCAAAGCGGCGAGGAAGTCGCCGCGGGCACCGCGGGCCATCAGGGCGCGATCGGACCGATCGCGACGGCGCACGGAGGGCTGATCGCCACCGCGAGCGACGATCAGACGGTGCGCGTCTGGGATGCCGCCACCGGCACCGAGCGCCGTCGCTTCCGGCATGGCCACTGGGTCCGCGCCCTCGCCCTCTCGCCCGACGGCCGGTTCGTCGTCTCCTCCAGCCTGGACGATTCCGTCCGCCTCTGGGACCTCCAAACTGGCAGTGAGGTCTACAAGCTGCCCGGACACGGAGCGCTCGGCGGCCAGCGGACGGTCGGCTTCACGCCGGACGGCCAGCGCTTCCTCTCCTGGGGCGACGATCTCTACCTGCGCATCTGGGACGTCAAGACGGGCAAGGCGCTGGTCGAGAACGCCGTGCGGCCGCCCGGTGTCGCGGTGCCGGACGAGGACGGCGACCCAGGCAATCGCGAGATGCGCATGATGTCGATGGGCCCGGGCGCCTTCGCCCCGGACGGCCAGCACCTCGTCGCGGCGGTCGGGGGATCCTTCCAAATCATCGACACGGCAACCGGCCGGGTCGAGCACAGCGTGAAGAATCCCGGGGGCCATCTCATCTCGTCGATCGCCATCGCGCCGGACGGCCGGTACTTCGCCACCAGCGGCTGGGGCCGGCCCATCCAGAGGAAGCTCCCGGACGGGCGAACCCAATCCACCACGCCCGATCATCACCCGGTTTGCCTGGTCGAGCTGGCGACCGGCAAGCTCGTTCGGGAGCTCGAGATGCCGACGTCCAACGCCGGACCGGTCGCGTTCTCGGCCGACGGCAAGCTCCTCGCGATCGGCTTCGGGCGAGGCAGCGGCGAAGTGCGCCTGCTGGACCTGGCGACGCAGGAGACGGTCGCCGAACTGACGGACCTCGGTTCCGCGCCGCACGCCATGACCTTCTCCACGGACGGGAAATACCTGATCGCCGGCCTTAACGGCGGTTCGGGCCTGGTCTGGGACCTTGCGCACGTGCTCGCCAAGAAAGCGAGGAAGGAGGGGCGATGAACATCCTCGTACTGCTGGGGAGCTTGTTGATGCCGTCGGCGCCCGCGGGCGTCGAGTCGAACGAGCTGCAGCCGCCCGTCCCGGTGCTGGCGGCCGGCCAGCCCCTGGACGTCGGCCGCGACGGGCACTCGGCCCCCTTCGTCGGAGACTTCGATGGCGACGGCCACCGCGACCTGCTCGTCGGCCAGTATCACGAGGGCCGGCTGCGCGTCTACCGCAACCGCGGCGACGACCACCGGCCGCGATTCGACGATTACACCTGGTTCGAGGCCGACGGCCAACCGGGCCGCGTCCCCGAAGGATGATGCATCGGTTTCACTCCACAGTTGGTGGACTGGGACGGTGACGGTCGAATGGATATCCTTTCGGGCTCTTTCCCGGGCGAGATCTCTCTCTTTCGTCGCAAGACGGACGGCACTTTCGCGGCCGCCGAGAAAATGAAAGATCGGCGCTGTCAACTCATCAACGTCGGTTCCGCGTCGTCCGCCTTCGCCGTCGACTGGGACGGCGACGGCGGACTCGACCTGCTCGTCGGCACGCTGCTGGGCGACGTGCACTTCATCCCGAATGAAGGGCGGGCCGGCGCGCCAGCCTTCGGTTCACCGCGGCCGATGGATGCGGACGGACGGCCCATCAAGGTGGCGGGCGATGCCGCGCCGGTGGCCGCCGACTGGGACGGCGATGGCGTGCTCGACCTGCTCGTCGGCGCCGAGGATGGCAGCGTCGTCTGGTACCGCAACGCCGGCACGCCGCGGGCGCCGAAGCTCGGAGCGACCCGGCCTCTGATCGGACCCAGTCCCGTCGGATGGGGTGACGATGAGCGGCGCCGGCCCGGCGACTGGGGGTTGCGCGTCAAGCCATGCGTGGTGGACTGGGACGGCGACGGCCGGCTCGACATCCTGCTGGGCGACCGCTGCGGCGGCTTCCGGGCCAAGCCGGTCCAGAGCGACGTAGAGAAGCGCGAGGAGCGTCAGGCCAACGACCGCCTCCCGGACCTGCGCCGCAAATGGGCGGCGGCGTTCGGAGGCTACAACCAACTGGCGGAGGCGCCGGCCGGCGAGACGTCCGCCGCCCGGCAGCGGCGCCAGAGCCGCCGCGACGAGCTGCGCCGGGAGATGGTGCGCTACAAGGAGGAGATTGCCGCCGTGCAGTCGATCCAGGAGCGCTATCAACCCGGCCATCAGAGCCACGGCTTCGTCTGGATCTTCCTGCGCCAGCCGGTCAGTGGCACGAAAGGACGGTGATCCCCATGTCTTGCGTACCGATTCGCCGGGGCAGCGTGCTGATCGTCGTGGCCCTCTGGAACGTCGTTTCCGTCCGAGCCGCCGAGGAAGCGCCGCCGCCTGCCCCATACATGGTGACGTTCTCGCCGGACGGCGGGCGCCTGGCCGTCGTCACGGGGAAGCCGGATTCGAAGTGCGCCCTGACCGTCTGGGACGCGGCCACTCTCCGCCGGCTCTGGGTCGTCCGCGATCGGCCGGGCATCCCCGCCGTCGCCTTCGCGCCGGACGGCAAGACGCTGGCCATCGGCAGCTTCACCGCCGAGGCCAAGGTGTTCGACAGCGTCGAGGGGCGACTGCGGGCGACCTACGGCGGCCACGGCAAGGTCGCCCGCTCCGTCGGATTCGCGCCGGACGGCAAGACGCTGGCCGTCGGCACCTACGAAGGGTCCATCAAGCTGTGGGACCTCACGCGCGGAGCCGAGGTGCGCACGCTGCGCGGCCATAACGGTCGCATCTACGCGGTGGTGTTCTCGCCCGATGGTCAGCGGCTGCTCTCGGTCGGGGGCGATGCCGCCCGCGTCTGGGACCTGGGTACCGGACAGGCGCAGCACGTGCTGGGGCACGGCGGTTTCCTCGTCCACGCCGGCCTCTTCTCGCCGGATGGCCGGGGCGCGCTAACCGGCGGCTGGGACGGGACGGTGCGGCTGTGGGACGCCCAGACCGGAAAGCCGCGCTGGCGGCTGGAGAGCCGAGGCGGGGTGAATGAACTCGCCTACTGCCGGTCGAGGGACCTCCTGGCCATCTGCGGCAACAGTCGGCGGATCGAGCTGGTATCGCCGGTGTTCCGGGAGTGCGACGAGCCCCAGCGGCGGCGCCTCGACACCTTGCTCGCCCTGCTGGACGACGACTCGTATGCCGTGCGCGAGACCGCATCCCGCGAGATCCTCCAGATGGGTTTGATGGTCGAACCGGCGCTCCGACGCGCGATGACGGAGGCGAAATCGGCCGAGGTCCGACTGCGCTGCCGGCGGCTGCGGCACCAGATCCTGTCGACGCCGCAGGCGGAGCTGTCCGGGCATGCGGAACAGGTGGATTCCGTCGCCATCTCGCCGGATGGCCACCTGCTGGCCGGCGCCGGCCACGACGGCACGGTCCGAATCTGGGACGTCGCCACTCGCAGGGAGCGCGGGCAACTCGTGCCCACCGAATCCGCCGGACACTTCACCGACGATCCCTCGCGAGGCGAGGCCGAAGGTCGCCCCGGCCGATGAACACATCTCTTCCGTGGCCGAGGGAGCAGCCCAAAATCTCGATTCTCGAGGCCGTCGTCTTGCAAGATCCCGCTGCGCCGCTGTATGTTATTGCTGTCAATGTCCAGCGAGCATCCGAGTCGGATCGACAAATCACGGGTCGCGGTTGCTCTGGTTGATACGTCCTGGAGGCAGAATCTCCGCCCTGTCGGCGAGGTAGTGGCGGTGAAGCAGGCCATCGGTTTCGAGCGGCTGATGCGGTGGGGGATCGGGGCACTCGTGCTGCTCCTGGCCCACGGCCTTGGCGCGCCCGGAGCCGCCCGGGCCGGCTGCGACCACCTGGTCACCTCGCAGTCCGATCGGCGGCTCGACCTCAACCGGCTCGACGACCTGATCACCGGCGGCTCGACCGTGATGCCGGCGGACGAACCGGGCCAGCCCGGTCCCCGGCCTTCCAGGCGGTGTTCGGGCCCCGGCTGCTCGAGCGGCGTCCCGTGGCCCCTCTCGACCGCCTCTCCGAATTCCGGCGGCCCCGACCAGTGGGTCGCGCTGGAAGCGGTCCTGGACCTGGCCATCTCTTCCCCACCTCGCCATCTGCCCGATGAACCGGCCGCACGGCCCGCCGGGCACAAGCCCTCGATCTTCCATCCTCCCCCCGTTTGATCGTTCACCCCATCGGTCGAACCGCGCGCCAGGGCAGGACCTCTGGTCGCGCCGAAGCCGAGCCATGTCAGTCGGAGAATGGCGAGCCGGGCCGCCGAGGCCCTCTCGCCCCGTCACGGACGCGGCTCGGTGATCGAGACCCATATCGCATCCGTCATTCGCATTCGGGAGGTGAACGATGATCGGTACGACCCATTCATCGACGTTCGAATATGCCCGGCCCGCGCAGGGCGGTCGCGACGCGAGCTGGTACGGCACGCTCGGCTTCCTCGCCGGCTGCCTCATCCTGCTGGCCGCCGCCTTCTTCGTGGGCTGATCGGGCCCTGACCGGGCACGTGACATCGAGCCGTCCCTCGCCGGAGCTGCGCCGCCGGTCGAGTGGGAGCGTTCGGCCCTGCGCGTGCCCGGACCCCCTCATTCATTCCACTCGAGCATCCAAGGATCGAGGACCATGATTCCACGTCATTATCGTTCGCGACCGGGCTTCACATTGATCGAGCTACTCGTCGTCATCGCCATCATCGCCGTGCTGATCGCCCTGCTGCTGCCCGCCGTGCAGGCGGCGCGCGAGGCGGCGCGGCGGGCCCAGTGCGTCAACAACCTCAAGCAGATCGGCCTGGCCATGCACAACTACGTCGAGTCCCGCGGCGCCCTGCCGGGGGCCGACATGGTGTTCAACGTCACCGAGCTCTCGGCCCTCTCGCAGGTGCTGCCGTACTTGGAGCAATCGCCCGTCTACAACTCGATCAACTTCGCCTTCAACTATCAGGATCCGAACAACACCACGGTGATGATGACGACCATCAGCGGCTTCATCTGCCCGTCGGACATGTCCGACCCGCTCCCGGCGCTGGGCGGCCAGACCAATTACATGGCCAACATGGGCAGCAACATCGTCTGGCAGGCGGCGATCGGACCGAATGCCAGCCTGCCGCCGCCGAACGGCGTCTTCTACGGCGACAGCGCCACCACGTTCGCGGCGATCACCGACGGGCTGTCCAACACGACGTTCTACAGCGAGCGGGTGCTCGCCGACGGCAACAACGCGATCGTCAGCCCGATCGCCGACGTCTTCTTCTCGCCCGCGTTCCCCACGACGCCCGACCAGGCCATGCAGATGTGCCAGGCGGTCGAACATCACCAACCTGGCCAACCAGTTCCCGCTGTTCATGGGCGCGCCCTGGTTGTGCGGCCAGCACATCTTCCTGCACGTCACGCCGCCCGACTCGCGCTCCTGCGGGTTCTTCATCGCCCTCCGCGCGGTGATGCCGCCGAGCAGCCACCACCCGGGCGGGGTCAACGTGCTCTTCGGCGACGGCTCGGTCAAGTTCGTCAAGGACTCGGTCAACCTGCAAAGCTGGCGTGCGCTGGGCACGCGCTCGGGGGGCGAGGTCATCAGCTCGGATAGTTTCTAACCGCCGCGACGACGGAACGCGGGCCTCCGACGGTGGACAACCCCTCCCGGTAGGGTGGGTCCCGCCCACCGGTGCAGGCCTCGATCGGTGGGCAGAGCCCACCCTACAAATGGGAATTTCTTATATATGAATGAAGAGCAGATAGAACACAGAATGCGGCGTGGTTGGCTCGCCGCCCTGGTCGCCCTGGCGGCGCTGCCGCTGGCCGGTTGCCGGGGCTCGAGCGTGGCGCATGCGGTCGACCCGCCCCGCGCCGCGAGGCGCTCGAGACCGCGCTCGATACCTGGAAGGGCGGGCAGAGCCCTCAGTCGCTCAAGTCATCCGCCACGCCGATGACCGTCCAGGACCTCGACTGGGCCGGCGGCGCCAAGCTGATCGACTACCAGATCCTCGACGACGGCAAGGCCCTCGACGCCAATCTCTCCGTCCGGGTCAAGCTCGTCTTCGATGGCCTCGGCAAGACGCCCGGCAAGTCCGCCGAGAAGACGGTGTGGTACCTCGTCGGCACCAGCCCGTCGGTCACCGTGTTCCGCGACGCATTCCGTCGCTGACTTCTTCACGACAACGGAGTCATCCACCATGATCCCTCATCATCCCGCAAGACGTACCGGCTTCACGCTGATCGAACTCCTGGTCGTCATCGCCATCATCGCCGTGTTGATCGCGCTGTTGCTCCCGGCCGTGCAGTCGGCGCGGGAGGCGGCGCGGCGGACCCAGTGCGTCAACAACCTCAAGCAGTTCGGCCTGGCGCTGCACAACTACATCGATTCGCTCGGCAGCCTGCCGTTCGGCAAGGGCGACAACTACATGGACGAAATCATGACCGCACCGGTCTATGCCCGGTGGTCGACGCACAGCCAGATCCTCGGGTTCTTCGAGCAGACGCCGCTGTTCAACGCCATCAACTTCAACCTGCCGCCCGAGCTGCCCTCATTGGACTCGTACAACCAGGGCTTCTATCCGGCGTTCCAGGACCCGAACCGCGAGAACGCCACGGTCTGCCGGATCGTGATCTCGGCATTCGTCTGCCCGTCGGACCCGGCGGGCTCGGCCGGCCCGAGCGGCTGGAACGGCGGCAACAATTATTACGGCAACGAGGGCTCGTGGCTCTGCGACTGCTGCCAGCAGACGCCCAGCTCGGTCGCACCGGGCTATCTGCCCCAGGGGCCGCTCTACAACCGGAGCTGCATCAACCTGGCCAGCATGACCGACGGCACCAGCAACACGGCCTTCTTCGGCGAGCGGCGCCGCGGCCAGGGCTCGCCCGATATCAAGAATGACATGTACATGATGAACAGCGCCATGACCATCGATCAGACCTGGCAGATGTGCAACCTGATGGACATGACCATGGCCATGCCGCTGACGAGCTGGATGGGCGTCACCTGGGCCATCGGCGACATGACCTGCTCGACCTACAACCACGTCTCGACGCCCAATACTCGCACCTGCGCAGGGATGTCCGGTGGTATGATGATGATGCCGGGGGCGTCGATGGCGAACATGTCCGTGCAGCTCCCGCCGTCGAGCTATCACCCCGGGGGCGTCAACCTGCTCTTCGGCGACGGCTCGGTCAAGTTCGTCAAGGAAACGGTCGCGCTGAACGTCTGGCGCGGCCTCTCCACCCGGAACGGCGGCGAGGTCATCAGCTCGGACAGCTTCTGAGCGGAAAACCCTGCGAGGAGATGGACTCATGTTCGATCGACAATCCAAACACCGCGCGGCGGCCGTCTCCTCAGCCCGCGCGGCCGTGGCGCTGGGGCTGCTGCTGATCGCGCCCGCCGGGACCGCGATGGCCCAGCCGCCTCGGGACCAGAAGGCGGCTCCGGGGACATCGGCCGCGCCCGCATCGTCGTCAGCCAGGCGCATCGCCGAGCGCGCCGGCGGCCTGGTCGAGGGAGTGACCGATCACCTGCTGGGCCGGGTCCAGGCGACATGGCCCAACCCGCCCGAGTGGGTCGCGATGCTGATCGACATCCTCAAGGGGAGCCAGCTCGGGCCGGGCGAGGGCTGGTTCAAGACGGCGGTGGCGCACACGCGATACGACTGGGGCAACGCCCGCGGCCGGCTCGATCGCGACCGCGACGGGCGGATCGAGCGGGCCGAGTTCCCCGGCGCGGACGTCGACTTCGCCCGGCTCGATCGCGACCATGACGGCGTCCTGGGCGAGCGCGACTTCGACTTCTCGGCGCACGCGCTGACGCCCTCGCCGGGCATGATGGTCTTCTATGCGGCCGATCGCGACGGCAACGGCAAGGTGACGCGCGAGGAGATCGACGCCCTGTTCCGCGCGGCCGATTCCGGCGGCACGGGGTTCCTGTCGCTGGGCGACCTCCAGGAGGCGCTGACGCCGCCGTCGCGGGGCCGGGGATCGTCGGGCCCCAGCCGGCTCACCCTGGTCAAGGGGCTGTTCCGCCAGGAGATCGGCTCGCTCCAGCCGGGACCGGCGGTGGGTTCGCCCGCGCCAGATTTCACGCTCAAGACCGTGGACGGCCAGCGGGAGATCACGCTCTCGAAGCTCGTCGGGCCCAGGCCGGTGGTCCTCATCTTCGGCAACTTCACCTGCGGGCCGTTCCGCAGCCAGGGCGGCAACGTTGAGAAGCTGTGTCGCCGCTACAAGGACCGCGCCACGTTCGTGATGATCTACGTCCGCGAGGCCCACCCGATCGACGGCTGGCGGATGGAGAGCAACGACCGCGTCGAGGTCTCGATCGCCCAGCCCCGGAGCGACGCCGAGCGCATTCAGGTCGCCCAGGCGTGCAGCAAGCGGCTCGAGCTGGGCCTGCCCATGCTGGTGGACCCGATCGGCGACACCGTCGGCGCCCGGTACAGCGGGATGCCCAGCCGGCTCTACCTGATCGACCATCGCGGCCGCGTCGCCTACAAGAGCGGCCGCGGCCCGTTCGGCTTCAAGCCGGCGGAGCTCGAGCACTCCCTGGTCCTGCTGCTCCAGGACGAATTCCCCGAGCTCAAGCCCAAGGATTCCGAGTCGGCGTCCGCGGGCGCATCCGCGCGGGCGGAGCATCCCGCGACGACCGCGGGGACCGCCGGCCTATCCCGAGTCGCCCCGAAACCTCGCGAGGATTGACGTCATGGAGGATACGGGCGACGACGCCGGACCGACCCTTGGCCCGGGCCTGGCGCGCCGGCTGGGCCTGGCGACGGCCACGGCGATCGTAATCGGCGAGGTCATCGGGGTGGGGATCTTCCTCTCCCCGGCCGAGATGGCCCGGTCGCTCGGCTCGCCGGCGTGGTTGATCGCCGTCTGGCTGATCATGGGGGCCAGCGCGATCGGCGGGGCCCTGTCCTTCGGCGGCCTGGCGGCCCGGTACCCGGAGGCCGGCGGGCTCTACGTCTATCTGCGCGAGGCCTACGGGCCGCGAGCCGGCTTCCTCTACGGCTGGCTGTCGATGCTGGTGACCGACCCCGGCCTGACGGCCTTCCTGGGCGTCGGCCTGGCGACGTATGCCGCGCACCTAGTGCCGCTCTCGGACTGGGGACAAAAGGGGGTGGCCGTGGCGGCGATCGCCATGCTGGCCGGGGTCAACATGCTGGGCGCATCGATCGGCTCGGGTGTGCTCCGCGGCCTGGCGGGGCTGAAGATCGGCGTCCTGGCCTTGATCGCGACCTGGGGATTCGCCTCGGGCCGCGGCGACTGGTCGAACCTCGAGCCGTTCTGGGCGCAACGGCCGGGCTCGCAGCCGCTCCCGCAGGCGATCGCCGGAGGATTGATCCTGGCATTCATCTCGCTCGCGGGCTGGTGGGATGCCAGCAAGCTGGCGGGCGAGGTCCGCGACCCGGGCGCACCATGCCGCGGGCGCTATGGCTGGGCCTGTCGATCGTCACGGCCATCTACATCGCCGTCAGCGTGGCGTTCCTTTACCTGGTGGGACCGGGGCAACTGGCTTCGGACCAGGGTGATGCGGCGTTCGCGGCCCTGGCCGGCCGGGCGCTCTTCGGCCGCGGGGGCGAGGTCGCGTTCGCGGCCGCGGTCGTGGTCTCGGCCGCCGGCAGCCTGGCGGCGGTGCTCATGGCCTTCCCCCGTGTGTATTACGCCATGGCGCGCGACGGCCTGTTCTTCCCGAGCTTCGCGGAGGTCAACGCGAGCCGGGGCACCCCCGCGCGGGCCATCGCCCTCCAGGCGACGCTCGCCGCCGCGCTGGCGCTGTCCGGCTCGTTCCAGCAGATCCTCGGCTTTTTCATGGTCCCGACGTTGGCCTTCCTGGCCCTGGCCGTCGCGGCGGGGTTCGTCCTGCGCCGCCGGGGGAGGGCCGGAAACGAGCCCGGCCTCGAGATCCCGGGATACCCGGTCACGCCGCTCTTGTTGCTCGTGCCGGTGCTGATCGTGATCGTCCTTCAGTCCGCGCGCGACCCCTTGCGGGCCGGGATCGGGCTGGCGGTCGTCATGGCGGGAATACCGATCTCGGGGCTGGTCGTGGCGTCGCGACGCCGGGGCGGCGAGCCGGCGCCGGTCCCCGCATCGTCATCAAATTCTGTCAGCGAACCTTGATTTCTAAGTGAGGTGTTTCCCGATGGCCTGGATTCGGACGACCCCCCTGGACGGGGAGGAAGACGCGGTCAACAAGGCGATGGCCGACCAGCGCGGCCTGTATCCGGTCGAGTACTCCCAGCCGGTCCAGGAGCTCGACCAGGGGGTGCCGGGCATCGTCGCCTCGCACTCCTTGATACCGCAGGCGCTGTATCACGCGTTCGCGACCTTCGGCGCCTTGATGTCGCCCGATCTCCCGCTGAATCGGCGGCAGCACGAGATGATCGCCACGATGGTCTCGCTGACCAACAAGTGCCATTACTGAATTGTCTCGCACGCAGAGTTTCTGCGTCGGGTCACCCTGGACGACGAGCTCATCCGGGCGCTTCGCGAGGATTACACGAAAGCTCCCATCAGCGATGCGGAGCGGGTCATGGTCAACTACGTGGTCAAGCTCACCCGGGACGCCACCAAGGTTGCGCCCGAGGACCACGACCGGCTGCGCGACGCCGGCTTCGATGACCGCGCCATCCTCCAGATCACGCTGATCGCCTCGTGGTTCAACTACATCAACCGTGTCGCCGATGCGCTGGGGGTCGGGCGGTCGTAGCCGCTCTCGGTGCCGCGCGGCCGCACCCTCGCGGGATTCCGGATTCCACATTCCGGATTCTGAATCAATGGGGCGGAATGGGGATGCACTAGCCGGCCGGCCTCGGCTCGTCGCGGGCCTCCTCCACGATCTCGAAGACGTAGCCGTCCGGGTCGCGGAAGAAGAAGCGCCGGAAGGGCGTGTCGCGGATCGGGTCGATGAGCGTGGCGCCCCGGGCGATCAGCCGCTCCTGGAGCGCGGGGAACTCGGCCAGGGGGAAGGCCACGGCGACATGCCGGCCGAACTCCCGCTCGAACCGCGACGGCTCGAACTCGGGGTCCTCGACCAGGTGCAGCTCGACCCCGGGTGCGATCGCAAGCCACGCCGCGGGACGGCCGATGTTGCCCGGCCGCGCGATCGGCCGCCAGCCGAGAGCCTCGGCGAAGAAGGCAGACGCCCGCGCCACGTCGCGGGTCGCCAGCGTGATGTGTGCCAGCGCCATGAGACCGGCCCTCCACTCCTACTAAATTTATGCGCCCTGATTTCTTGAGTTCCTTGTTGCCACTCAACCCACCGCCTCGCTAAGATCCGGAGGGATCTCAACCTGTCGGCGACGAAACGCGCCCACATCGGGCGCGACGCCGCGAAGCGACGATGTCTGGCCCGACCTATCATGACGAAAACTCGCTCATCAATCTCTCGTCTTCCTCCTTCCAATCTCCGCAATCGCGGAGGAGGCGTCCGATGCGCAGGCGACGAAGCGGCTTCACGTTGATCGAGCTGCTGGTGGTGATCGCAATCATTGCGGTGTTGATCGCGCTGCTCTTGCCCGCTGTGCAGTCGGCGCGGGAGGCGGCGCGGCGCGCTCAGTGCATCAACAACCTCAAGCAGATCGGGCTCGCCCTCCACAACTACTCGGACACGATGGGGAACTTCCCCCCCGGCGGTATCAGCGACACGGGTTGGGTCGGCACCTGGTGGGACTGGATGGCATTCATCCTGCCGCACATGGAGCAGGGGCCCATCTACAACGCGATCAACTTCTCCTTGCCGAACATGAACCAGCCCAACGCCAACGCCATCAACGATCCGCAAGTGACCGTCTACCGGTCGGTCATCAACAGCTACCTGTGCCCCTCCGACCCGACGGTCAATTCGGGGATCGTCAACAATCTCTCGTGGCTCACGCAGGGTGCCAACTGGGGCCTGCTCGGAACCCAGTTCACGGCGGCCGTCACCTGCTACGTCGGCAACTGGGGCGACATGAAGACCGGGAACACCACGTTCGACCTCTACTCGGGCGAGAGCCCCCCGGGCGTCGGCCCGGGATGGGGCTGTGGCGGCACGTATCGCGGCATCTTCAGCGATTGCAGCAACGGCAAGTCCACGGCCCTGCGTGAGATCACGGACGGCACCAGCAACACCATCCTCGCGGGCGAGTGCTCGCCCAACATGAACGGCGCCCTGGCGTGGGTCAATGGCGACGGGGTCTGGGCGTCCACCGTGGTACCCCTGAACTGGAGGTCCGACCTCAAGGACGGCCAGGTCGATCCGACCGACGGCACGGTCTGCAGCCTCACTTATCTCAACGCCTTCACCTCGGCGCTGCACTGCTGGCGGAACCAGACGGTCAACTACGCCTTCAAGAGCTACCATCCGGGCGGGGCGAACTTCACGTTCTGCGACGGGTCGGTGCGGTTCATCAAGCAGTCGATCTCCCCGCGCACCTACAACGCGCTGGGATCCCGGGCCGGTGGGGAAGTCCTCTCGGCGGATTCCTACTGAGACCCCCGAGTGTCGGTCGTCGCCGCGGCCCGGGGGTCGCGGCGACGATTCCCGCCCGCTCCCGATTCCGGAGAGTTCGAGGTCATCATGAATCGTTCGATCCCCGTGCGTCTGCTCGCGATGTCCCTGGCGGCCGCGCTGACCGCCTGGTCGGGCTGCGGCCCAGGCCATGGCCTGAATCTGGCGAAGGTCTCCGGCAAGGTCATGTACAAGGGGCAGCCCGTCAAGAACGGGACGGTCTTCTTCATGCCCGATGAGGCCAAGGGCACGGTCGGCCCGCCGGCGGTCGGCAGTATCACCTCCGACGGCAGCTACGTCATGTCCACCGACACCGCCGGCGACGGGGTCATCGTCGGCCATCATAAAGTGGGGATCACCGGCGTCGAGCCGGTCTCCGCCTCAAGCCAGGAGGAATACGACCCCGAGAAGGACGCCGGTGGTTACATGAAGGCCAAATCGAAAGAGGCCGCACAGGCCCGCAGAGCGCCGCCAAGAAGGACGAGGAGTTCTTCACCGACAAGGGGGGCAAGAAATACCGCTACATCGTCCCGAAGAAATACTCGGTGCCGGACGAATCCGGCATCATCGTCAAGATCGAAGGGTCGCGGACCGTCAACTTCGACATCGACGAGTCCGGCAACGTCCGCGTCAATTAATGACGGTCCGAGTGTACGCACGGCCGTCGTCGCGCATCCTCTCGGGTTGTCGACACACTCGGCGTCCCCCTATGATAGCCGGAAGGTGCCCGGTGTGTTCCAAGCGCCGCGGGGAAGCTGATGATCGGCATCGAGACGACACGGGAACGGAGAGGAAGGCCCTCGCGGGTCGTGGCCGCCGCTGCGCTGCTGATGATGGGCGTGGCGGCGGACGGCGCCGAGGCCGACGCGCCCCCCAGCCTGGCCCGCGACGTCGCGCCGATCCTCAAGGCGCATTGCATTAAGTGCCACGGGCCGAACAAGCCCAAGGGGAAGCTCAACCTGGCCAGCCCGCGGGCGACGGCCCGCGGTGGCGCCAGCGGTCCGGCGGTCGTCCCGGGCAAACCCGACGAGAGCCCGCTGTGGGATCAGGTCTCGAGCGACGAGATGCCGCCGGAGCCCGAGGAGCCGCTGTCGGCTGATGAGAAGGACATGCTCCGTCGCTGGATCGAACACGGGGCCGCGGGCCTGCCCGACGCGGCCGAGGCCGCCCGGACGCCCCCCGGCGCCGATCACTGGGCGTTTGCGCCGCCGGCGCATCTCCGGCCCCCCGACGTCCGCGACGGCCGTCGCGTCCGCGGCCCGATCGATCGCTTCATCCAGCGGGCGCTCGAATCCCGAGACCTGACCCTCGGACCCGACGCCGATCGCGCCACCCTGATCCGCCGGCTTTCCTTCGACCTGACCGGCCTGCCGCCGTCGCCGGCCGAGGTCGCGGCATTCGTCGACGATCCCGACCCGGACGCCTATGAGCGGCTCGTCGATCGCCTGCTGGCCGGCCCTCATTACGGCGAGCGCTGGGGCAAGCATTGGCTCGACGCCTCGGGGTACGCCGACTCCAACGGCTACTTCAGCGCCGACAGCGACCGGCCGCTGGCCTATCGCTATCGCGACTACGTCATCCGGGCGTTCAACGCCGATCGGCCGCTCGACCGGATCGTGCGCGAGCAACTGGCCGGCGACGAGCTGGCCGGAGGTCGTCGCGGGCCGGGCACGCCGCCCGAGGTGGTCAACCTGCTGGTCGCGACCCACTTCCTCCGCAACAGCCAGGACGGCACCGGCGAGAGCGACGGCAACCCCGACGAGGTCCGCGCCGACAAGTACGCCGTGCTGGAGGGGACCGCCCAGGTGATCGCCTCGTCGCTATTGGGGATCACGATCCAGTGCGCCCGATGCCACGACCACAAGTTCGAACCGATCACCCAGGAGGACTATTACCGGCTGCAGGCGATCCTGTATCCGGCGTTCGACGTCGAGCGCTGGGTCAAGCCGAACGAGCGCGCGGTCGTCGCCGGCCCGCGCGACGAGCTGCTGCGCTGGGAGGCCAACGAGAAGGCGATCGACGCCGAACTCGCCGCGCTGCGGCGCTCGTTCGTCACCGGCTCGAAGGAGCAGCAGAAGGCCAAGGAAGAGGCGCTCAAGTCGGTGATCGAGGCGCTCGAATCGCGACGGCGGCCGAACCCCGGCCGGATCGCGTGGGTCGGCGACGTCTCGGGCGACACCGGCGGAGATCCCGATCCTGGTCCGGGGCAGTTACGCCACGCCGGGGAGAAAGATCGGGCCGGGCGTCCCGGCATTCCTGGCCGATGCCGACAACCGCTATGAGCCGGATGCGGCCGCGGCAGGGCCGGGCTCGACCGGCCGGAGGCTGGCCCTGGCGCGCTGGCTGACGAGGCCCGGCTCGCGGCCGGCGGCACTCCTGGCGCGGGTGCTGGCCAACCGGATCTGGCAGGACCATTTCGGCACCGGCCTGGCGGCCACGCCCGAGAACCTGGGATACACCGGCTCGCCGCCGACCCATCCCGAGCTGCTCGAGTTCCTGGCGGCCGAGCTGGCCCGATCGGGCTGGAGCGCCAAGGCGTTGCACCGGATGATCGTGAGCTCGACCGCGTACCGACAATCGAGCGCCCGCGCCCGGAGGCCGCGCGGGTCGATCCCGACAACCGCCTGCTGGCCCACTATCCCATGCGCCGGCTCGACGCCGAATCGATCCGCGACGCGATGCTCGCCGCATCCGGCGAGCTCGACGATCGACCGGGCGGCCCGTACGTCCCGACCGATCGGACCGGCTCGGGCGAGGTCGCCGTCGATCCGACGACCCCGGGCGCGGCCCGGCGCTCGGTGTATCTCCAGCAGCGCCGGACCGAGCTCGCCAGCCTGCTCGAGATCTTCGATGCCCCCTCGATCGTCACCACCTGCACCCGCCGCCAGCCGTCAACCGTGCCGCTCCAGTCGCTGAGCCTGCTCAATTCGGACTTCGTCGCCGCCCGCGCCAGCAAGCTGGCCGAGCGGATCGGCCCCGCGTGCGACCATTGCAGCCAGGACGATGCCCGGATCGAGCGGGCCTTCCTGCTGGTCGTCGGCCGGCCCCCGACCGGGGCCGAACGCAACGCATCCGGCCGATTCCTGCGGGAACAGCCGGTCCGTTATTCGAGCCTCTCCGCCCCCGAGGCGGAGCACCGAGCCTTCATCGACTTCTGCCAGATGCTCCTGGCCAGCGACGCGTTCCTCTATGTCGAGTGATCCACCGATGAAAGGAGACTCCTTGCCCAGCACCACCGGACTCCGGCCCGGCCTGGGCGGATCTTTGCCCCGAAGGGGCCGAAACAGGAGAGCCCGGGGCAACGCCCCGGGACTCGGTCGTCCATCCCGAGCCGAGCCCTGAAAGGGCGACACACGGGCGGCCGGGGGACCCTTCCTTGTGCCGCCCTTTCAGGGCCCCTTCCGCGGGGGTTCCTCAGTTCCCGGGGCGTTGCCCCGGGCTGGTTTGTTTCACCCCTTCGGGGCTGAGAATCCCCTCCAGGAACGGATCCTCATGACACCTTTCGCGATGAATCGACGCGCGTTCCTCGGGCAATATGCCGGGGCGATCGGGTCGCTGGCCCTCGCGCACTTGCTCGAGCAGGAGCAGAGCCAGGCCCGCGCCGGCGAGATGGCCCGGCAGCGGCCGCGAGCCAGGTCCGTCATCTGCCTGTTCCAGCACGGCGGGCCGAGCCAGATGGATCTCTTCGACCCCAAGCCGGCGCTGTCGAGGTATCACGGCAAGCCGTACCCGGGCAAGCTGGAGATCCACTTCGACAAGCAGGCGGGCAACCTGCTCGAGTCGCCGTTCCGGTTCCGGCCGAATGGCGCGTCGGGGACGGTCCTCAGCGAGCTGCTGCCGTACACGGCCGGCGTGGTGGACGAGCTGACGCTGATTCGCTCGATGTCAACCGACTCGGTCGATCACGAGACGGCGCTGCGGCTGATCCACACCGGGAAGATCCTGGCCGGTCGGCCGACGTGGGGCTCGTGGGTGGTCTATGGCCTGGGCACCGAGAACCGCAACCTGCCGGCCTACGTGGTCCTGAGCGATCCCGGCGGGCTGCCGGTCGACGGCGTCCGCAACTGGTCGAGCGGCTGGCTGCCGGCGACCTGCCAGGGGACACCGTTCCGCCCGGGCGATGCGCCGGTCCTCCACCTCAAGACGCCGACCGGCGTGACGCCCGACGCCCGCGCCGGCCAGCTCGGGTTCCTCGGCGAGCTGAACCGCATCCACCTGGAACGCCACCCGGGCCACACCGAGCTCGAGGCACGGATCGCGAACTTCGAGGTCGCCGCGGCGATGCAGACGGCCGTGCCCGAGGCGCTCGACCTCGCGAGCGAGTCGGAGGCGACCCGGCGGATGTATGGCCTGGACGACCCGGTCACCCGCGAATATGGCACGCGATGCCTGCTGGCCCGCCGGCTGGTCGAGCGGGGCGTCCGGTTCGTCCAGCTCTTCCTGAGCAGCCAGCCGTGGGACACACACGACAAGAACGCCAGGACGCTCAAGTCGCTCTGCGCCCGCACGGACAAGCCGAGCGCCGCGCTGGTACGCGACCTGAGGCAGCGCGGGCTCTTGGACGAGACGATCGTGCTCTGGACGGGCGAGTTCGGCCGGCTGCCGGTCTCGCAAGGCAAGGACGGCCGCGACCACAACCGGCATGGCTTCTCGCTCTGGCTGGCCGGCGGCGGGTTCAAGCCGGGATACACCCACGGCGCCACCGACGAGTTCGGCTACAAGGCGGTCGAACAAGGTCGTGACCGTCTACGACCTCCAGGCGACGCTGCTGCACGCCCTCGGCCTCGACCACCGCAAGCTCGCCTACCCCCACGAGGGCCGGCTCGACACGCTCACCGACGCCGAAGTCACCAAGGCCCGGGTCATGCCGGAGCTGTTGGTCTGACGTAGGTCAGGCTTTCTAGAGCGCTTAACACTTGCGTTGCGTGCGCCCGACCCCCCCTGACCCCCCCTTCTTAAGGGTGGGGGAAAACGGAAGAAGGCCCACCCATCTTGATCCCCCCCTTAAGAAGGGGGGAAAACGCAAGAAGGCCCGCCCATCTTGATCCCCCCCTTAAGAAGGGGGGGTCAGGGGGGGTCGAGGCTCCAGCCGCGCCTTGAGGCCAAACCATGTACGCCATCCATTCGTTAACCGCTCTAGCCTGACTCCGACCGGGCCGGGCCGACCGGACGTCAGGCTGGAGAGCCTGACCTACGATCCGACCGGACGTCAGGCTACCAGCCCAGCCCCTGCGATTCCTTGACGATCTGGCTGAGGCGGGCTCCGATGATCTCGCGGCGGTTCTCCTGCCGCTTGTCGACCAGATTCTTGAGCTTCTTGATCTGCTCCTCGAGCTGCTTGATCTCCTCCTCGTGCCGCTTCTGCCGCTGGTCGAACTGCTTCCCCAGGACCTCGGAGAGCTGGCCCTTGATCTTCTCGCGGTCGCCATCCGACTTGGCCTCGGCGAGCTCCCGGCCCAACTGTTCGGCTTGCTGGGAGAGCTGGCTCTCCTCGGGCGAGAAGTTGACATAGAAGTTCGGAATGTTCTGGCTGTAGACCGTCGAGGTTTGGAACTTGTTCCACTGCGGCGCTGACCCACCCTGCGGCGCACCCGGCTGCGCGAGCGGGACCGCTCGCATGACGGCGAGGCGGCCGGCGGCGTTGTCTTGCCCGGGCGGCCTGCCCGTGATCACGTAGGATGGCTGCCCCTGGCCCTGGGGGGTTCCCGGCTGCTGAGCCGACGCGACCAGGGCCGTCGAGGCCAACGCGGCGACGAGCAAGAGCGCGAGCTTCACTTTCATCGGTCATCTCCTCTCGGGGTCATCGGGGTCGGGAAGCGGGGAAAGCGAACGGACTACTGCGAGCCCGGGGCCGCGTCGCGGCCATGGTCGAGTTCGCCCTCGAGCGATGCGGCCCGGGCGGCCAGGTTTCGGATCAGTTCGGAGACGCGATCCTCGCCCCCGCGATCGGCCGGCCGGCGGAGGTCGGCCTCGATCGTCCGGGCCTTGTCCCAGATCTCGCGGAACGGGTCTTCGATCTCATCCCGGCTGGACGACGAGGATCGGAAGATCGGCGCGACGCCGGTTCCCGCGGAGCCTCCCGCGGCCGGTTGTGCGGGCGCCGGTTCCCGACTGTTGGGCCGAAGCTCGCCGCGCGATTTGAGGATCAGCGCGATGGCCAGGAACGCCATCAGTCCGAGAGAGGCCGCCCCGATCCATCGGAGTCCATGCCCGCCGCGCCGCCGCGTCTTGGCCTTCGCCGCGATCAGCCCCGAGGGCGGCAAGGTCGCCAGCGGCTCCTGGACATGGGCCAGGCACTGACCCAGCAGGTCGGCCACCTCGGATGCCGAGGCGAAGCGATCGGCCGGGTCCTTGGCGTGGAGCCGTTCGACGATCGCCTCCAGCCAGGCGGGGGTCTCGGGGTTGAGCTGGCGGATCGGCCGGGGCTCGTCGTCGGAGACGCGGCGGAGCACGGCCACTGGCGTCTCGGCGCGGAAGGGAGGGATGCCGGTGCACATGGCATAAAGCGTGCTGCCCAGGCTGAACAGGTCGGCGCGGTGGTCGGTCGCCTCGGCGCGGGCCTGCTCGGGGGCCATGTAGTGCGGCGTGCCGGCGACGATGCCGCTCTGGGTCATGCCCGCGTCGGCCGCGGCGCGGGCCAGGCCGAAATCCGTGAGCTTCACCCGCTCGATGCCGTTCTCCAGCAGGATATTGGCCGGCTTGACGTCGCGATGCACCAGCCCCTGCGCATGCGCGGCGGCCAGCCCGGCGGCGGTCTGCATGCCGATCCGCAGCACTTCCGCCAGCGCCAGCGGCCCTTGTTGATCCAGCCGGTCCTGGAGCGACGGCCCGGGGACGTATTCCATCACGATGAACGGCGACCCGGCCGTCTCGACCACGGCGAAGACCGAGACCACATGCTCGTGCACGACCGCCGCCGTGGCCCGCGCCTCGCGGAGGAACCGCCGCCGCGCCGCGCCGCAATTCGCCAGGTGCGGCGAGAGCACCTTGATCGCGACGTTGCGGTTCAGCGCCGGGTCGAACGCCTTGAAGACCACGCCCATCCCGCCGCGGCCGATCACACCCTTGACCTCGTACGTCCCGAGCCGGCCCAGCGAGTCGGGCCAGTCCGACGGTGAGAGGGCACCTAGAGTCTCATCGATCCCCGACGATAGGGACGGGCTCGACCCCGACTCGTACGGCCCGGTCGGATCGGGGCCCAGGTATCGGCGGACGGCGTCCATCCAGGGTTCGCTGTCGGCCATGTCGTCGAGCGCCGCGCGGCACTCCGGGCAGTGCTGGAGGTGCTCTTCCAGCCCCGAGACCTCGTCGGCCGGCAGGCGGTCCTCGGCGAGCAGCCGGAGGCGGCGGGGGTCACAGGGATTGATCCGGACGGCCATGATCGACCTCGCTGAGGATGACGGATGCCTCGTCGCCGAGCTGCTGGATCCGCGCCCGCAATCGGGCGAGGACCCGGCTGCGTGCGATGTAGACGGCGCCGACGGAGAGCCCCAGCTCGGCCG
Source organism: uncultured Planctomycetota bacterium (assembly GCA_963815795.1). Taxonomy (GTDB): domain Bacteria; phylum Planctomycetota; class Planctomycetia; order Isosphaerales; family Isosphaeraceae; genus JAKAUH01. Next base: position 290,921 of record CAWFIC010000002.1, read on the forward strand.
CCGCGTCGGCCGGCGCGCGGCCATCGACGGCGGTCAGCCAGAACGCCCGCCAGGTGGACGGGGCGAACTCACTCTGGACCTCGTCGGCGGCCCAGCGGAACACCTGCCGGCGGTACTCGGCCTCGAACACGGCGGTGGCCGACGGATCGTCGGCCGGCTGCGCTTCGAGGAGTTCCTGGACGCTGGTCGACCCGCTGCCGCGGAGCCGGTACGGCCGGCGGGTCAGGACGTTGATCAGGAGGTTGCGGGTGATCCGGGAGAGCCAGCCGCGGAAGCTCCCGCGGGCCGGGTCCGGGTCATACCGCTCGATGGCCCGGGCCACGGTGCGGAAGACCTCCTGGCAGAGGTCGTGCGCGTCGGCGTCTTGCAGCCCCTTGCGCCGGGCCAGCCGGTAGACCAGCGGCTCGTAGATCGCGACGAACTCGCGCCAGGCCCCGGCGTCGGCCGGGTCGCGGAGCTTGACGATCAGCGAATGTCGCGTCGCCGGCGCGGTCGGCTCGTCCATCGGACCTCCTTCCCTCCAGGCGGTTACACACAGCTCGGGCGGGGATCTTTCAGGATATTCTCTTCCGCGCGGTCCGTGCGATACGTAGGGTGGGCACCTGCCCACCGGCGGGGGTCTGCCCCGGTGGGCGGAGCCCACCCTACTGGAGGATTCTCGGCATGATCCGGAGGGCGATTTGCCCTACAATGGAATAACGGATGCCCGAACGGCCAATCGTGCCCGACTCGCATGAAAGATCGCGCCATGTATTCGAGAATCTCGATCAGGAACTTCCGCGGGATCGAAACGCTGGACGCGAGCGGATTTCGCCGCATCAACCTGATCATGGGCCGCAACAATTCGGGCAAGACGACGTTCCTCGAGAGCCTATTGCTGCTCGGCGGGGCGACAAACCCACAATTCGCGACGACCCTGGGGCCATTGCGGGGTCAGCGATTCGACAAAGGTCACCCCGACTCCACATGGCGGCCGTTGTTCCACGACCTCGATCCGATAGTCCCTATTGAGATCAGTGGATATTGGGAAGAGCAACATCGGGAGCTCGAGTTGAGGATCGAGAGCCGGGAATCCCCGAACTCCATCGAATTACTGGGCTCTTCGATCGAATCCGTTGGAATCCTTGCCGCCACCACGAAGAGCTCAGTCGTTGGTGCGCTCCGCCTCCTTTCGAAAGACCCCGTCGGTAATCCCGTCTCAGCCGAGGTAACGAGCGATCCCGACTCCGGAGCTATTACGACGAGCGGTTCTTTCAGGTCCGCGCACGTCCGTACGAGCCTCCTTGCGGCCCGCTCGTATCCTAGCCAGGCACGCGATGCTCACCAATTCAGCTCAATCCTCAAGAACAAGCACGATGAGGATATCGTCGAAGCCCTGCGGATCATCGAACCTCGCGTGAAACGTATCGAGGTCCTGTCCGAACCCAGCGGTCCGTCGATCTATCTGGATATCGGCCTGGATACGTTGGTGCCCCTCGCCGTTTGCGGCGAAGGCACGGTCCGGCTATTCTCGATCATCCTGGAGTTGGTCGCATCGCGCGACGGCGTGCTTCTGATCGATGAGATCGATAACGGCCTGCACTACTCGGTGATGCCGAAACTCTGGAAACTCCTCGGAGAACTCGTCTGGAAACATAACGTCCAGGTCTTCGGCACGACTCACAATGACGACATCATTCGCTCCGCACTGGAAGCCTTCGTGGACAAAGAGGGGACGCTCGGGCTGTTCCGGATCGATCAGCGCGGCGACAGACATGTCATGGCTTCCTACAGCGACGAGGCGATGAAAGGCATCCTCGAGGATCACTTCGAGGTGCGCGGATGAACTCATCGATCCAAATCAAGCAGCCCGGGGCTCAAGCTCCTCATCGTTGAGGGACGCGACGAGCAGTTGTTCTTTGAGGCCGCTTTCCGAGATCATCTCGGCCATACCGACATCGAAGTCATGCCCATTGGCGGAAAGAAAAAGCTGACACGAAGTCTCGAAATCCTGGTGCAAGACCCTCATTTCCCGGCTGTTCCCTCTCTTGCAGTCGTCAGGGATGCCGATTCTCCAATCGGCGATCCACCCGCTGCTGGATTGGTCGTGAGCGAGGCCACCAAGGCGTTCGAATCGATCTGCGGCTCGTTGCGACACGTCAAACTGCCGTGTCCGACCGCTCACGGCCAATTCGCCGCCGGTCCTCCACCAGTGGGCATCTTCATCATCCCGAACGGAGTCGACGATGGCATGCTCGAAACGCTCTGCATGCTGTCCGTGGCGACGCTGCCCGAGTTCCCCTGCGTGGATGCCTATTTCCAGTGCCTCCAGGGGCACGGCGCCGTCCCGAACAATCTGCACAAGGCGCGGCGCATGCCTGGCTGGCATCGCGACCGGAGCCGGATAGGCGCGTCGGCGAGGCCGCCCAGGCCGGGTACTGGCCCTGGGATTCGGACGCATTCCAAGGTCTCTGGTCGTTCATCAGGTCATTGTGAAGCGGCTCCCCCATGCCCATCTACATCGACGCCGACGCCTGCCCGGTCAAGGACGAGGTCTACCGAGTCGCGCGGCGGTATGCGATCAAGGTCTTCGTCGTGGCCAATGCGCCGATCCGGGTGCCGAACGATGACAACATCGAGCTGGTCGTGGTGCGGGGCGGATTCGATGCCGCCGACGATCGGATCGCGGAGAGTGTCGCGACGGGCGACATCGTGATCACCACGGACATCCCGCTCGCCGACCGTTGCATCCGCGCGGCGCGCGGGTCCTGAGCCCCAAGGGAGTAGAGTTCACCGAGGACGCGATCGGCGATGCCCTGGCGACCCGCGCCTTGCTCGAGATGCTCCGGCAATCGGGCGAGTTCGGCGGCGGACCCGCCCCGTTCGCCAAGGCGGACCGCTCGCGGTTCCTCGGCAAGCTCGATGAGCTGATCCACGCGATCCGCCGGGAGCGGGGTCGATGAGAGATGCGATCGATCGGCCGAACGATCTCTCGGGATGCTGGATGCGAACACCCGGGGGTTCGACGGGATCCGAATGGACGCGGAATAGGCCTCGGCCAACCAATCCGGTAGAAGCCTGGCCCTCAGGATAAGCCGGAGATTAGAATCAGGGCGGGAGGAGGGTCTTACGGTGTTGACCATCACGATCGAGCTGCCGGATGATGAGGACCTGGCCCGCGAGATGCGCCTGTCGGCAGCGATCCATTGGTACAGCCGGGGCCTGATCTCACAGGGCAGGGGGGCGGAGATCGCCGGGATGGATCGACGGAGTTTCATCCTGGCCCTCGGTCGTGCCGGGGTCGATGCGATCCAGGTGAGCGCCGAGGAACTCAAGGAGGAGGTGGAGCGCGAGCTTGAGGCGCGTCGTCAACGCCTCGCCGATCATCTTCCTCCATCACGTGGGCCTTCTGGACCAGTTGAATGAACCGGAGCGAAGCGACTCCGGCCGCCATCACCGCACGAGGACCGTCCGACAGATGGCCAGTGCCCCGGCCGCGAAGGGCGTCGCGACGAGCGAATCATCCTCCTTGGACGCGGTGAACCGGTTGGACCAGGTCCCGTCGTCGCGCTGCCGGCGGATCAGCTCGCCGGCTAGCGCCTCGGCCCAGGCGATCCTCCGGCCGTCCGAAGGGCTCTCGGCGAAACCCAAAGCGCGGAACGCATGGGCGACCGACCACGCATAGTAGTAATACGTCGCGTCGCGGTCGACCTCGCGGGCCGGCTCGAACGTGCCGGGGTTGGATGTGGCCGAGAAGTGCGTCTCCAGCCATCTCCGAGCGGCCACGACGCGCGGGTGGTCCTTGTCGAGGCCGCAGCGCAGCAGGGCCCGCAGTCCGTCGGCCGTCGCGCTGCCATAGGAATGGTAGCGCGTCCGGCCGTGCTGATCGGTGCCCGCGACGCCCGCCTTGTTGCGCACCGGGTCGGTCGTCGTGAAGAAGAAGCCGCCGTCATCGAATCGCGGATCGCCGGCCCGATCGTCCTCCGCGACGTTCTGGCACCGCTCGATCAAGGCCAGGGCCTTGCGGATCGCGGGGTCCTCGGCCGACGCCCCGGCGATCCGCAAGGCCCCGACCGCGAAGAGCGTCGAGGAGATGTCGGCGTCAACGTGCTGTCCGGGCGATCGGTCCACATCGCCCTTGGACGGCGGCTCGACCGAATAGCCCCAGCCGCCATAAGCCGGATCATCCGGCCCCCAGCCGAGGTCCTCGTTCAACTGCCGCCGGCGCAGCTCGCGGAGCCAACCGTCGCGCGCCCGGTGGCCCTCGGGGACGTTCAGGAACGTCAGCGCGATCGCCGCGGCCGAGGCGGAGTAGACCGGATAGACCATGCCGAAGCGGCCGCCGTCGATCGAGCCGTCGGCCTTGATGCGCGCGATCAGGTATTCGGCCGCCCGGCGCCGGGCCGTCGCGGAGCCCTCGACATCCGGCCCGAACGCGACCGCCTTCAGCACCGTCGGCGTCAGCGAGAGGCCGTCCTTGAACACACCATAGGTCGACGACCGCCACGCACCGTCGGGGGACTGGGCGGCGATCATCGAGCGCAACGCGAGGGCCAGAGCTCGATCCACCCGGGCGCCGGGGGCCTCGCTCCGCGGTCGGCAGGAGGCCAGCCAGGCCGCCGGCGCGACCACGATCAGTACCAGGATCGTGCGACCGGTCCGGATCACGTGCGGCTCCATCGGGGGTTCATCGGGAGTCGGAAGACGAGGTCGTCGCCCCGCTCGAGACGGGGACCGGGGTACGGTCGGCCATCAGGGTCAGGAGCGCCGCGGCCGTGCAGAAGGTGCGGCCGACGATGCAGTGGTATCCGGACCAGCTCCCGTCGTCGTTCTGCTCCCGGTTGAGGTCCCCGGTCATCCCGGCGTCCCAGCGCCGCCATGCGTCGCCGCCCTGGGTGACCAGGCCCTCGGCGATGGTCATGTAGCTGAGGAATTCCTCGCCGCCCTTGACTCCGGCGCCGGCGAGGAAGCCCGGGATATTCAGCCGCGCGATGACGGCCGCCCGGGCACTCGGTTGTATCTTCTCCGCCTCGGCGATGCTGGCGAGGTTGCGATCGGCCTCGGCGCGCTCAGCCGGATCGCTGGAATGGGCCGCCCGATCGCGGAGCCGCGGGAGCTCGGCCCGGCCCGTATTGAGCGAGTCTTGCAGGATGCCGAGGCAGGCAGCCCGGCTATACAGCTCGATATCCGCGTTCAGGCCCATGCGGCCGTCGTGCCCCACTGCCCCCCCGCTCCTCCTGGGCCGGTGTGATGGGGACAACGAGCTGGCCGCCGACCGCTCGGTGGGTCGTCCGGCGTCATCCCCGGCCGCGGACGGCGCGGCGCCGGCGGGCGCCCCCCAGCATACTCCGGCGGCCGGCACCCTCCTCGTCCCGAGCGGCTCCCACGGCCGCCCCCGGGCTCCCACGGACGGCCGCCTCATCGCCGGCACCCGCCGCCGACAGGCTCGATCCCACGGACGCCACCGGCACGCCACCGGTCGTCGTGGGCCGGCTCGAGGCCCCGAGGCTGGTCCCTGCCGAGTCCATCGCCGTCGCCCTGCTTATCGTCCTGGGCCAGGACCCGGTCCGGTAGGCGATCCGGGCGGCGTGCTCCGCCTGCGCCAGGACGAGGTCGGAGACGCGCGCCCCGGCCTGGCGCGCCCGATTGAGCCCCTTGCCGGACATGGCTTGCGCCAGGATCGGCGCCCAGCCCACCCCCTCGAATGGCCCGTGGTACACCCGGTACCGCCGCTCGATCTTGGCGATGACTTTGTCCAGGGCGAGGCCGACGGCCCGCTCGCTCGCCTCGTCGGGCATGGTCCCCCTCACCTCGGACAGGAGCATGGAGGCCAGGTAGGTGTCGATGTTGGGCCCGAGCTTCAACTGGACGCGCGTCCCGCGCACGCTGGTGACGTAGGGCGACCTGGCATCGGACTGCTCGACCTCGGTGCGGACGTAGCCGACGCCCTCGGAGATCGTGCGGCGATACGGCCCCTGGCTCGGCGTGCTCCCCGAGCGGATCAGGGCGAGCGCCGCGATGCAGGTGTCGGCCACGTCCGCGGTCCGCTCGTCGGTCCAAGTGCGCCTGAGGCCCGGGAAGACCCCGAACGTCCAATCGCCCTCGCCCCACCCGCCGCCGGGGAGCTGATGCTCGACCAGCCAGTCGAGGCCCTTCTTCACGTTCGCACTCAGCGGCTTGGGCACGACGGCCGTCGTCCAGATCCTCGCGCCCCGGGCGACGTGGGCGTCCGGGGACACCTCGCGCCGGTCGGGGCCATCTTCGCCCCTGGCGGATCCGACTCGGTAGACCGCCCAGGCGGCGAAGCACGCCAGGGGCACGACCAGCACGAGGACTCGCCGGCGTCGTCTCATGGACTTGTCTCCCCGAGACGTGTCGAGGGCTTTGATCCGAGCCTATCCTTAAGACGTACCCGCCGGTCCTGGGGTTCGATGGAGACGAAATAAGGCCCGGAAGTTCGACGCGGGATCGTCGCCCGGCCAGGCCGGGCGGCCTCCGATCGGGACGACCGCATCGATGTCCAGGCAGGACACACAAATCGTGTACGAAAGGTCCCCGAGAGCGCCCGCCGAGGGCGTCACCTGGCGACGGACGCCGGCGCCTCCGCCTTGGCCGAGACGGGGACCGGCGTGCGGTCGGCCATCAGGACCAGGAGCGCCGTCGAGGTGCAGAACGTCCGGCCGGTGATGCAGTGGTGGCCGGACCAGCTCCCGTCGTCATTCTGGACGCGGTTGAGGTTCTCGGTCATCTTCGAATCCCAGCTGCTTCCACTCGTCGCCGCCCTTGACCACCAGGCTCTCGGCGAGGTTCATGTAGCTGAGGAACTCCTCGCCGCCATTGGAGCCGAAGCCGGCGATGAACTGCGGGTCCTCGAGCCGCCCGACGAGGGCCGCCCGGGCGCCTTCGTGGACCTTCTCGGCATCAGCGATCCTGGCGAGCTTCTTCTCGGCATCGGCGCGCTCCTGCGGATCCTTGGAATGGGCCGCCTTGTCGCGCAACTGCGGGACCTCCGCCCGGCTCGTGTTGACCGAGTCTTGCAGGACGCCCAGGTTGGCGGCCCGGCCGTAGAGCTCGACCCCCGCCGAGCCGGCCATCATCCCGCCCATCCCCCCCATCCCGGCGGCCATGCCCGAAGAACGTGTCGAACGGGCGGCAAAGGTCACGACCGTTGGGTCACTGGTGGTGGTTGGCCGCGCCGGAAGGCTCGACGCCTCGAACGCCAGCCTGCGCGCCGGTTTCCGCCTTGGCCAGTGCCATGTCGGAGACGCGCGCCCCCGCCTGGCGTGCGCGATTGATCCCCTTGCCGGACATGGCCTGCGCCAGGACCGGCGCCCACCCGTGGCCGTCGAACGCGCCGTCCTGCTTCTGGTGTCGCTCGATCTTGCCGATCACCTTGTGCAGGGCGAGGTCGACGGCCTTCTCGCTCGTCTCGTCGGGCATGCGTCCCTTCACCTCGGCCAGGAGCATCGAGGCCAGGAACGTGTCGATGTTGGGCCCGAGCTTCATCTGGACGCGCGTCCCGCTCACCTTCGAGACGGCGAGCGATTCGGAATCGGATCCCTCGATCTCGCGCGGACATACCGGACGCCCTTGGCGATCGCGCCGCGGTAAGGCCCCTCGCGCGGCGTGCTTCCCGAGCGGATCAAGGCCAATAGCGCGATGCACGTGTCGGCGACGTTCGGGGTGTCGCGGAACGAGGCACGCTCGCCGCCCCCGCGCATCTGCGCCGACTCCTCGCCCTCGCCCCAGCCGCCGCCGGGGAGCTGATGCTCCACCAGCCAGTCGAGGCCCTTCTTCACGTTCTTGCTGAGCGGCTTGGGCTCGACGGCCGTCGTCCAGACCTTCGTGCCCGGGTCGGCCCGCGACTCGGCCCGGGCGCCGGCGGCCTTCTCCTTCCCGCCGGGCGGATCATCGACCCGGGCGAGGCCGGCTCGGGAGACTCCCCAGGCAACCAGGCACGATAGGGATACGACCAACGCCAGGAACTGCCGACGATGCCTCATGGAAATGCCTCCTCGAGATGTGTTGGGAGACTCCGTCCGACCCCGATCCCTTAGACGCTTCCGCCGACCTCGCGGTTCCTCTCGGGTGCATCCTCACGAGAAGATCGGGCCCGCAACCGGCGTTGGCTCGGATCGCGCGGCCAGCGAGCCGGGCCTACCTCATAGACGCAGGAGCTGCGGTTTTCTTAGCCGGATCTCCGCGATCGTCTCGAGATGCTACCTCGGGCCGACCCGCGGTGACCGGTTACACCCCAGACGGCCGGCTCATCCTGGTGGTTTACGAGCAGATCGATGATGTTACGGTCTATCCCGTGACAGCCTACGAAGTCGAGGAATGACGGCCAAGTCTTCACCGAGCCCGAGGAGGACGTTCATGACCCGTGAGATTCGCCGGCGCATCATCCGGGAGGCGACGCCGGAAGAGAAAGAGCGGCATCGCACCATCCGAGCAGAGATCGAACAGGAGCTGCCCGAGCTGAAACAATGGGCACGAGAAACCGCGGCCCGACACCGGGAACGAGTGGCTGTCGGGACGGTCTTCACCGACCAGGAGACCGGCGTGCTCGAAGCCATCGATGACTACGCGATGAAGCACTCCTTGCCCGGCCGCGGCGCCGTCGTGCGTGAAGCCCTGGCTCAACTCCTGGGAATTGAGATCGTGCCGCCAATGATCGAACCCCGGTGATCGGCCGTCCGAACCGACCGGCGATTGCCCCGCACCCGCCGACATCCGATAATGGCCGGATCAGTCCGATCGGTGGGCGACGGGCTGCCCACGGCTCCCGTTGGAGGGCAGGCTCATGTCGGCGGGTCAATCGGTCCGGATGCGGATCTTCCTGGTCGGCGCGGGGGCACGCTCGGTCGCGCGGTGGCGGCCGAGCTGGGCACGCGGCACCACGTCATCCCCGCCGGCCGCCAGTCGGGGGATGTCCGGCTGGACCTCTCCGACCCGGCGAGCATCCGCAAGGCGCTGGCCGGGACCGCACCGCTCGACGCCGTCGTCTGCACGGCCGGCGAGGTCGCGTTCGCCCCGATGTCGACGATCCAACCGGCCCCGATCGGCGAGTCCGCTTACACCCTCGGCCTGGCCAACAAGCTGATGGGCCAGGTGAACCTGGCCCTGGCCGCGCGCGAGCACCTGGTCAACGGCGGCTCGATCACGCTCACCTCGGGCATCCTGTCCGAACAGCCGATCGCCTTGGGCTCCTCGGCCAGCATGGTCAACGCCGCGCTCGAAGGCTTCGTGCGCGCCGCCGCCGTCGAGCTGCCCCGCGGCATCCGGATCAACCTGGTCAGCCCGACCATCCTGGCCGAGTCGGTCGCGGCCTTCGGGGCGTTCTTCCGCGGTTTCGAGCCGGTGCCCGCCGCCCGCGCGGCTCTCGCCTTCAGCCGGAGCGTCGAGGGCATCCAGACCGGGCAGATCTATCGCGTCTATTGACCACCCGAATCCCCCCATCCTCTCTGGCTCCTACTCTCGGGTCGGTCCCGTGATGAACCGCGGACCCGGGGTCGATATAATCGACCGTCGGAAAGAACCCCGGATCGATCGCTCCCGCGGAGGCTCCCGGAAAGTGCGGCCATTCAACGAACGTCGCGCGCAGCTTTGCGTCACCCTCGTCGGGTGGAGCTGCACGCTCGGCGCGGCGGGCGCGACTCATGCCCGCGCCGAGCGTCCCGTGGATTTCGACCGCGAGATCCGCCCGATCCTGTCCGAACACTGCTACGCCTGCCACGGGCCCGATCAGAAGGCGAGGAAAGCCAACCTGCGGCTCGACCGCAAGGAGGACGCGTTCCGCGATCGCGGGGGCTATGCTCCGATCGTTCCCGCCAAGGTCGAGGAGAGCGAGCTGATCGCGCGCATCACCTCCGGCGATCCCGATGAGATCATGCCGCCGCCGGAATTCAAGAAACGGCTGGACGCGAAGCAGATCGAGCGGCTGCGCCGATGGGTCGCGGAGGGAGCCAGGTGGGAGGGCCACTGGTCGCTCGCGCTGCCGGCGAGCGTGCCGACGCCGCCCGTGGCCGACCGATCCTGGCCGCGCAACCCGATCGATCATTTCGTGCTCGCCCGGCTGGAGGCCGAAGGATTGCGCCCGACGGCCCAGGCCGATCGCGCCACCCTGATCCGCCGCGTCAGCCTCGACCTGATCGGCCTGCCCCCGACCCCCGCGCAGGTCGATGCCTTCGAGCACGACCCGGGTCCTGATGCCTACGAGCGGCTGGTGGACCGGCTGCTCGCGTCGCCCCATCACGGCGAGCGCCAGGCGCGGCCGTGGCTCGACCAGGCGCGCTATGCCGACACCAATGGCTACGAGAAGGACGGAAGCCGATCGATCTGGCCCTATCGCGACTGGGTCATCCGGGCCTTCAACGCCGACATGCCCTTCGACCGGTTCACGATCGAGCAGATCGCCGGCGACCTGCTCCCGGGCGCGACGCTCGACCATCGCATCGCGACCGGCTTCCATCGCAACACCATGGCCAATACGGAAGGCGGGATCGACGACGAGGAGTTCCGCGTCGCGGCGATCGTCGACCGGGTCAACACCACGATGCAGGTCTGGATGGGGACGACCATGGCCTGTGCCCAGTGCCACGACCACAAGTACGACCCCTACTCGCAGCGGGAGTACTTCCGGCTCTTCGCGTTCTTCAACAACACCGCCGACCGCGGCGGGAGCACCGAGCCCGAGGTCGCCCTCCCCACGCCCGCAAAGGCCGCGATCCACGCCGAGCTGGCACGCTGGCAAGCCGACCTCGACCGGACAACCAGGGCCAGGCCGGTTGACGCATCCCGGGAGAAATCGATCCGGGACAAGATCGCCGCCTTGAAGGAGCAGGAGAAAGCGATCCGCGCCGTCACGACGATGGTGATGCAGGAGCTCCCCCAGCCCCGCGAGACGCACGTCCTGATCCGCGGCAGCCACAAGGTCAAGGGGCAGCGCGTCACCCCCGGCGTGCCCGAGGTGCTGCACCCGCTCGGGGTGGGCCAGCCGCCCGATCGCCTGGGCCTGGCGCGCTGGCTCGTCGACCCCAGGAACCCGCTGGTCGGCCGCGTGATCATGAACCGGATCTGGGCCCAGTATTTCGGGCGGGGGATCGTGGAGACCAGCGAGGACTTCGGCGTGCAGGGGGAGCCGCCGAGCCATCCCGAGCTGCTCGCCTGGCTGGCGAAGGAGCTGGTCCGGCAGGGCTGGAGCCAGAAGGCGATGCATCGGCTGATCGTGACCTCGGCGACCTATCGCCAGTCATCGCGGGTCACCCCCGACCGGCTCGAGCGCGATCCCTTCAATCGCCTGTTCAGCCGGGGCCCGCGCTTCCGCATGGAGGCCGAGATGGTCCGCGACCAGGCCCTGGCGCTGGGCGGGCTGCTGAAGCGGACGATCGGCGGCCCGAGCGTCTTCCCCCACCAGCCCGACGGGATCTGGTTCGTCCCGTACAGCGGCGACCGATGGAACGAGAGCCGCGGCGGCGACCAGTATCGCCGGGGCCTCTATACCTTCTGGCGCCGCTCGGCCCCCTATCCCACGTTCCTTGCGTTCGACGCCCCGAGCCGCGAGGTCTGCTGCGAGCGACGCTCGCGGACCGACACGCCCCTCCAGGCCCTGGCGACGCTCAACGACCCGGCCTTCGTCCAGCCGGCCGCGGCGCTGGCCCGCCGCATCCTCGCCGAGTCGCGGGGAACGGCCGAAGACCGGGCCGCCTTCGCGTTCCGGCTCGTCCTGGCCCGCAAGCCCCGCAAGGCCGAGCTGGACCACCTGGTCGCCCTGCTTGCCGAGAACCTGGAGCAGTACCGCCGCGACCCGGCCGCGACGGCGGCCATGGCCAAGAACGCGGATGCCGGCGCGATCGACCGCGTCGCCGACGGCGCAGAGCTCGCCGCCTGGACCGTCGTGGCCAACGTCCTGTTGAATCTCGATGAGACCGTGACCAAGGGTTGAGTTCGCGTGCTGCATGGCCGGGCCCGATTCCCGGAGGTGATCGATGGAACTGCGGGAAGAGATGCTCAAACTGCGGACGCGACGGCAGCTCTTCAAGGACTCCGTGACCGGCCTGGGTGCGATCGCGCTGGCCTCGCTCCTGAACGAGGACCTCTCCGCCGCGCCCCGGCCCGAGCCCGCCGATCCCCTGAGCCCCAAGGCGCCGCATTTCACCCCGCGGGCCAGGAACATCATCTATCTCCACATGGCCGGCGCCCCGTTGACGATCGACCTGTTCGACCACAAGCCGAAGCTCAACCGGCTCGACGGCCAGGTCTGCCCCGATTCCTACATCCGGGGGCAGCAGTTCGCGTTCCTCAAGGGGAAGCCGATGCTGCTGGGCTCGCCCCACCGGTTCGCGCCGCGGGGCGAGTCGGGCCAGGTGATGTCGGACCTCCTGCCGCACCTGGCGACGGTGGCCGACGACATCGCGGTCGTCCGCTCGATGTACACCGAGCAGTTCAACCACGCCCCGGCCCAGTTGTTCGTCCACACCGGATCGGCGCGGCTGGGGCGGCCGGGCATGGGCTCGTGGCTGTCGTACGGGCTCGGGACCGAGAACCGCGACCTGCCGAGCTTCGTCGTGCTGGTCTCGGGCGGCGCCGCGCCGGACGGGGGCGCCTCGCTCTGGGGTAGCGCCTTCCTGCCGACGATCCACCAGGGGGTGCAACTGCGGTCCTCGGGCGATCCGGTGCTGTTCCTCTCGGACCCCGCCGGCCTGAGCCGCCGGCAACGCCGGCGGTCGATCGACACGATCCAGGCGCTGAACCGGCTCCAGCTCGACGACGTGGGCGACCCCGAGATCCTCACCCGGATCTCGCAGTACGAGATGGCCTACAAGATGCAGGCCAGCGTGCCCGAGCTGATGGACATCGCCCGGGAGCCCGAGTCGATCCACGCGATGTACGGTACCCGGCCCGGCGAGAAGGCGTTCGCCAACAACTGCCTGCTGGCGCGCCGGCTGGTCGAGAGCGGCGTCCGCTTCGTCCAGCTCTACCACTGGGGCTGGGATCAGCACGGCAACGACCAGTCGAACGATATCCGCTACGGGCTGGTGAACCGCTGCCGGGAGACGGACCGGCCGATCGCCGCCTTGATCAAGGACCTCAAACAGCGTGGGCTCCTGGATGAGACGCTGATCGTCTGGGGCGGCGAGTTCGGCCGGACCCCGATGAACGAGGGGCGCGACGGCTCGAAGTGGCTGGGGCGCGACCACAACCAGCATGCCTTCGCGATCTGGATGGCCGGGGGCGGCGTCAAGCGGGGCATCAGCTACGGCGCGACCGACGACCTCGGCTACCACGCCGTCGAGGACCGGATGCACGTCCACGACCTCCAGGCCACCATCCTCCACCTCATGGGCCTCGAACACACCCGCTTGACCTACCGCTCCCAGGGTCGCGACTTCCGGCTGACCGACGTGCATGGGAACGTCGTCAAGGCGCTGCTGGCCTGAGAGGTTTTGAAACGATCGATTCCGGATTACAGATTCCGAATTCCGAATGGATGCAAATCCTTCGAAATCGAGTCTATAGCAAGGATACGGGGCATGAGGGTTCTGCCCCGAAGGGGCCGAACAGATCAGCCCAGGGCAACGCCCTGGGACCTGGAAGTCCAAGCGACCTCGAGCCCTGAAAGGGCGGGACACAGGGACGGTGATGTTTCGCCCTTTCAGGGCTCAGGGATCGCCATCCGATCCGATCCCAGGGCGTTGCCCTGGGCTGAATTGTGGCTGCCCCTTCGGGGCGACAGACCATGATGCCGGTTTCGATGCTACAGTCTCTCGAAATCAGGTATTTTCCGTTTTTGGAATGCGGAATCTGGAATCTTCAATCCGATTCTTTCACGAGCGCTGGGTCGAGGCCGGGACAGTCGGAAGTCGTGCAATAGCCCGGCCCCCTCCCGGCACTACAAGACGTGACACGACGATGAGGGCCGGAATGATGGCGAACGGGTCGGCGGACGCGGCGGGCCTGAGGCACCTCCACACCCTTTACCGCGTGGGGGTGCTCGGCGACCGGACGGACGCCCAGCTCCTGGAGCAGTACCTGGCCAGGCTCGATGAGGGGGCCGAGGCCGGCTTCGCGGCCCTGGTCGAGCGGCACGGGCCGATGGTGCTGCGCGTCTGCCGACAGGTCCTCGGCGATCCGCACGACGCCGAGGACGCGTTCCAGGCGACGTTCGTCGTCCTGGCCCGCAGCGCCGGTACGTTGCGGCGGCGCGACTCGCTGGCGAGCTGGCTCCACGGGATCGCCCGGCGCGTGGCGATGCACGCCCGGGCCGACGCCGCCCGTCGTCAACGGCACGAGCGCCAGTGCGCCGCGGAGAAGCCCGAGGAATTCCGACACATAGCGATCGACGAGACCGCCGACGGCTGGCCGGAACTGCACGAGGAGCTCGCCCGCCTGCCGGCGACGTACCGGGAATCGGTCGTGCTCTGCTACATGGAAGGCCTGACGACCGCCGCGGCCGCCCGACGGCTGGGCTGCGCCCAGGGGACGGTCCTGGCCCGGTTGTCCCGGGCCCGCGATCGGCTGCGCCGGCGGCTCGTCGCGCGGGGGCTGACGCTCTCCGCCGGGCTCCTGGCGGCCGAGCTGTCCCAGGGCGCCGCGAGGGCCGCGGTCCCGGCCGAGCTGGCTCGATCGGTCATCCCGGCCGCGTTGAAGGTTGCGGCGGGCGCGGCGCCGGCCGCGGCGTTCCAGGCATCCGTCGCCGGCCTTGCCGAAGGAGTGCTGAGCATGATGTTCCGTTCCAGGCTCAAGGGGATCATCGGGGCCGTCGCGGCGCTGGTCGCGGTCGCGATGGGGATCGGGGTGCTCGCCCATCGAGTCGTCGGCGCCCGTCCTCAAGGCCCGGTCGCGCGGGGAGGCGCGCCTGCGCCGAAGAAGGACGGCCCCGTCGCGGAGATCATCGTCCGGGCCGCCGACCTCTCTCGCGAACCCGGGGCCGAACCGTTCATGGGCATCGCGGCCATCGACCCGGAGACCGGCCGATGGCGGACGCTCTACAAGGGGATGACGCTTGGACCGGGGCGTGTATCACCCGACGGGCGCTCCTTCGTGTATGCGAGCCTCGGTATAGGCCTACTCGGGGAGGAAGCCGGCATCTGGGTCCACGACCTGACGGGCCGGACTCCACCCCGACGGATCTTCCAACTCAGGGGCCAGCCCTTCTGGGTCAACGACGGCCGACGGCTCGTGATCGGTGCGTGGGCCGGACCGACCCCGGACCGGTTCGAGACCTGGCGCGTCAACGCCGACGGCTCGGGCGGGATCCGGCTGCCGATCTCCGAGGATGACCTGGTGCTCGATGCCTCCCGCGACGGCACCTGGCTCGCCACCCGGACCATGGGCGGCGACCCGAAGCACCGCGGCCGGCTGACCCTGGTCCACCAGGACGGCACCGGCGCCCGGCACCTGACCGAAGGGTCGGAGAAGAACGATCACTTCTCGATCTTCAAGATCGCGCCCGACGGCCGGAGCGTCGCCTATGCCGAGATCACGAGCGCGGACGGACCCGGGGCCGAGGGTAAGACCGTGTTCGGCAGAAAGGAGCGGCACGCCGAGCTGTTCATCGTGGACATCGACGGCCAGCACCGGCGGAGGATTCCCACTCACTTCGAGCCGGGCACGACCGTCAGCATCCACTGGTCGCCCGACGGCTCACGGCTGGCGCTGAACCCCATCAGCAGCGAGACCAAGGAGGGCTCGATCGTCCTGGTGGATCGCGACGGCCCGAACTTCCATTTCCGCACGCTCCCCCTGCCTCCCGGGCGGTGGAACCTCCTGGTCTGCGACTGGCAGACGCTCGATCCGGGGATCCGCCTCGAGGCCACCGACCCGCCCCCGGATGCCAAGACACTCCGGGGCCGCTACCAGTCCCTGATCGAGGAGGTTGAGAAGGCGAACCGGATCTACGGGCAGGCCCTGAAGGCGGCCAAGACCGACGAAGAACGACAGAAGGCTTACCGGGAGAAATTCCCTCGGGCTCGGTCGTACGCCGGACGGTTCCTCCAGCTCGCCGAGTCGTCGCCGTCGGACCCGACGGCCGTCGATGCGCTGGTCTGGATCGTGCAGGGCGGCGACGCCGGACCCGAGTTCGACCGCGCGATCGAGCGGCTGGCGCGCGATCACGCCGCGAAGCGGCAGGTGGGCCTCCCGGCGTGCAGCAGCCTGATCCACAAGCTGTCGCCGACGACCGAGACGCTCTTCCGCGCGGTCATCGACAAGAACCCGGACCGGTTCGTGCGGGGGTACGCTTGCCTGTGGCTGGGGCAACACCTCCGCTCTCAATCCGAGGCGGTCCTGAGCGTCCGGACGGACAAGCAGGACGCCGCGTTCCTGGAGTCGATGTTCCTCGAGGAGGGCGGCGACAAGGCGGCCTTCGAGCGGTTCAGCCGGAGGGACCCGGACGCCTTGATGACGCAGGCCGAGGCGGCGTTCGAGCGGGTCGTCAAGGAGTTCGCCAACGTGCCCGGCCCCCACGATCAGACCCTGGGCCAGGAGGCCCAGTTCGAGCTGAACGAGATCCGCAACCTGATCCCGAGTAAGCCGGCGCCCGAGGTGACTGGCACCGATGTCGACGGCCGGCCGATCAAGCTGAGCGACCATCGCGGCCGGGTCGTCCTGCTCTCGTTCTGGGGCAAGAACTGGGGGTCGGTCCGCGGCCAGATCCCCTACGAGCGGGCCGTGGCGGCGCGGATGCACGACCGGCCGTTCGTCGTGCTCGGCGTCAACGACGACGACAAGGAGACGCTCCGGGCGCTGATCAAGAAGGAAGACATCACCTGGCCTTCGTGGTGGGACCGCGGCCGCAACGCCAACACTCCCGGGCCGATCGCCCGCCAGTTCAACGTCGACACCCGTCCCACGTACTATCTCATCGATCACCGCGGCGTCATCCGCCACAAGTTCCGCGGCACCCCCGGCCCCGGCAAGCTGGACACCGCGATCGATGATCTGGTCGCGGCCGCGGAGCGCGATGCCGGCGCGCCCGCCTCCCCTTGAACGCCGCGGTCCCCGCATCTACAGTAGGACTCTGGCGAGGAAGAGGCTCACGTAGGTCAGGCTTTCCAGCCTGACGGAGAAGGCGCGTCAGGCTGGAAAGCCTGACCTACGTTGCGGAATTCCCTTGTGGCGCTCTTCGACATCGGCCTGACCGACCACCTCGAAGGACCGCGGGACCGCCCTTCGGCGGAGATCTTCGACGAGGTCGCCGACCTGGTCCGGCTGGCCGACGAGCTGGGCGTGCGCTACGCCTGGTTCGCCGAGCAGGTGGCCGTCGCCGACGTTCTGACGAAGGGCCGGCTGGCCGTCGGTTTCGGCAGCGGCAGCACGCCCGAGGAGTTCGGCCTCTTCGGGCTTGAGGAGACCGGCGAGCCCGAGCGCCACGCCCGGTTCGCCGAGGCCCTGCGGATCATCCGCGCGGCGTGGACCCACGAAGGCATCGGACCGGATTTCGCGGCGGGGACGGGGCAGGGGACCGATCCGCCGCACCGCTATTTCGCCGTCCCGCCGCACCGGCCGTTGCCCGGCCCGGCGGCGAGGCCAGCCGGCGGATCGGACCGGCCGAACCGGCTGCCGATGCCACCGGGCGCGACCGTCCGAAAAAACAAAGCCCGACCCCGGCTGGGCTAAAGCCTGACCCCGGCTGGGCTAAGCCTGACCCCGGCTCGGCTTTGCATATTCTCCCTTCGAGATGGGCGATGACTACCGCGACTTCCCCCGCGACGAGACGCAAGCCCTCGGATATACTTGAGAGCAGGTGCGAAACCGGGAGCCGCCAGAGAAGGGCGCACGGGGCCGGAGGAGCAGATGATGAGCGAGTCGACTCTAGAATCATCGACTTCACCTTTGCCCACGATCGTCTACGTCCCTGATCCGTTCAGCTACACGCTGAGCGAGGAGAAGCCTGGTCAGTTCGCCGGGGAGAGACCGGATGCAGAGGGGGGGGAGATCGCGGCGAAAATCGTGACGTACTCCCGGGGGAGGAGTCGGGCTCGTACGTTCCGTCCGCGCGTGGACGTGCTGCCATCTCGGGACGTGCTGCCATCTCCGATCGCCCCATCCCACACCTCTTCCAGCATCGTGGCCGAGGATGAAGAACAGCCTCGAGTCTCTGAGGAGGAAGCCGAGTCTCACTATCAGGCTCTCGGCGATTGGAAAGGACCGAAGGCCGATCGACGTGCGGCCCGACGCTATTGGCTCTCGCAAGGAGTCGATGGCGCTGACTGGCTCGTTCGCCGCCTTCGCACCGAGACCGACGTGGAGACGTTGCATGCGGCGGGATCGCTCTTGGCCGATCTCGGAGAGATCGGGGTCGGGCCGATCATCGAGGAGTTGGGGGACAGTCTGGTCGTCGATCAGGGCCTCGCGTTGCTCAAGGCCTTGGACTGGCTCGGCGAATCCCGGGACCACCCGACCCTGGAAGGCGCCCAGGCCGAATTGATCCTGGCGCATTGCCTGCAAGACGATGATTCCGACATGCGCGAAGCGGCCGCGGGCGCCATGCGGTTGCTCCCGCCGGAGAGAGCCATCCGCTGGCTGAATCCCCGACTGCGCGTCGAGACCAATGAGGATGTCAAACGGGCGATCCGGGATGTACTGGTCTCCCACGGCGCGGCAGGGACCTGAGCCGATGCTCATCCTGAGGATCGGGAATCGGGGACGCTGGACAGGGGATCGGGACGCCCAGGATGTCGAGCACGTCGCGGCTGCCGCCAAGGACCTGAAGCTGGGCCCTCGCCATCAGGGGCTCTCGGTCTTTCGCGCCGAGACCGAGGATGAGCAGCAGGAGGTTGCCCTCCGGTTCGCCCTGACCTGTCGCGACGCGAGGCCCGAACATGTTGACTACGTCGTCTTCCCATCGGCGCTGGCCGAGGACCTGGGGCTGATCATCGCACATCGTCCGTACGAGGATCTCGACCCATACTTGAACGAGCGTCATTATGAGATGATTGGGCTGACGCCCGAACTGGGGCTGCGCCTCGCCAGCGCGATCCTGAAGCACCAGGATCGTCGGGCAGAGCGGTTGGAGAAACTGAAGCTCCCGGCGCTCGGGGCCGATCTGTGCCGGCGCGATGCGCAGGTAAGGAGTTACCTGGGCGACGGTTGGCCCGAGAAGCTCCGGCCGCTGCTGGCCGATTCCGAGATAGGATATTGAACGCGGGCGACCGAACGGGGACATTCTCGGTGCTTCAAGAATCCGACCGCACGACCCGCCCGACCCCGACCCGCGCGGCCGCCCGGGCGGATCCCGCCCCGCCCGCCCGGCGGCCGGCGGTCGGGTGGGTGAGGTCGGTCGGGTCGCGGCCGGCGGCGGGCCGGCCGACGAGGTTGGCGGTGGGCGTTGGAGGGGCGGAACGTGAGTCGCTGTTGGGTGGGACGATCGGACGGGACGGCGGGTCGGAGCGGTCGGGGCTGAGCCGGAAAAACGACCTGCGCGCCCGTTTGGGGCCCTTCAGCCGATTCCTTCTCGCGTCATACTTCTCTCAGGCAAGTCCTCTATTCCTTTCATGTCGATCAGCCAAGCCTTAAGAAGCTCGAACGCCTGCGCCAAATCCGCAAGCGTGCCTGCCTCGTGCCACATGCCGCGGAAAGCACTGGCAGAATCCTTGTACCTTGCCGGCAACGCCTTTATGGCTCCTTGCATGTTGTAATGCACCTTGCCCGCTTTTCGCCAGAGTAAAATGAACCTCTCGTCGTTGAAGAAAGCAAAATCATGGCACGTCGAATTCAGATCGACTCCTCGCTGCTTGGCGAAGGTAACCAACTCGTGTGCGGTTGCCTCTTGAGACTCCAGATCGTTCATCTCCGACCTCCTCTTCTCACAGGCAGAATGGACAATCATTCAATGAGCATCCATCGAGGAGTGGGATTGCCCGCTGTGTGTCCAAACATGAGGTTTCCTCCAACCTCTTGAACTCCACCATTGATGAGGTCCTGTTCGATCTGCCTGAGCGCGGCTCGGTCTGCCGGCCTTGGAGTATCAGGAATCACCTGCTCCTTGACGAGGAACCCTTGCCGGGGATGAGCGGGGGCCTGGGCTTTGACCACGTTGTCGGGCCGGATCGCCCGAGCCCTCTCCAGATTCTGGAACTCGTTTCTGGCCTGGAGCGGGGAGGTGCCACGTTTGTGGAACTCCTTGACCAGCCAACCCGGTTGATCGAGGTTCTCGTAGACGACGCCCTCAGCGCCACGCCCGAGTTCGTGACCGATCTGGGGCATTCCGCCCTGAGGAGCAGTGCCGCCGCCCGGTGGAGATGTACCGCCCGACGCCATGTGTACGGTCTGCCCGATCCCTCCGACAGCCATGCCCGTGACGGCGCTGGCGGCTGCGGCAGTGACGGCCGCCTCTCCCATCACCACGGCGAACCGAGCATGGGCTTGCACGACCATTCTAACCGTCGGCGTCCCGTCGGCTCCAGACCCCGCTGCGCCCACGGCTCGACTCGACTCGACTCGCCCCCGATGAGGATCGACGCCCCGTTGCCCCCCGAGTGATGCCTTGCGTCGTGCCCGGCATCGCTCTCGCTCGTGACGGACGCCGGTCTGGAAGGGCCGGCGGGGCGCCTGCTGGCCCCCGCCCCCGCCGGACCCGCCCGCCTGGCTGCCGGCGGTCGGGTGGGTGGGGTCGGTCGGGTCGCGGCCGGCAGCGGGCCGGGCGGGCGGCGGGGCCGAGCGGGGCGAAGCCGGCCGCCGGACGGACCGGGCCGGAACCGACGGTTGGCCCCCGTCAGCGGCCGGGACCGGAAATTCCAGTGCTACCGACATGATCGGTCGCTCATTAAGAGGCATGGTCGTTCGACCTTTTGGTTCGTTCGCCCACACGGTATCATGGGAGGTTGGGCAGGCCGGGGATGGACTGGGCCCGGCAATGTCAGAACGTGCGTAGGAGGGGAGAGCGGGCCGTGGCGAGGAGAAGAACCCCCGGAGTCTTGCCGAGATGCCAGGCGCTCCTCCTGTGCGAGCGGGTCATCCTCAACGCAGAAACCCTGAGGAACTCAGTAATCGAAATCCTCGATTGGATCTATGTGACGGGCGTGCCTGCCACCGTAGGCCCACTGATGGCTTATGTCCAACTCATCGGGGGCATCGGGGGTTATGCGATCCGGTTCGAGATCCATGACCTGAACGCCAATGAGATCGTAGCTGCGACCGGGGAGAGCCTGATCGAGTTCGGCAATGCGGATGCAGCCCTCATCTTGACAGCGAGCTTCCCACCCCTCGAGTTTGCCGGGCTCGGACCCCATGATCTGGTCGTATTCGCGGACGACCGGGAGATCGCTCGCTCGACATTCCACGTGGTTCCCTATCAGGACGAGGGAGGAGACAATGGCGCAAGACGATGAAGAAACCTGACGAAGACAGGACTCGAACGGCAGGCCAGGGGACGCCTCACGGGCAGCAACCCGTGATCCCGAAGGCCAAACGATTAGGCGGCAACACCTACGTCATTACTGCGTCGGTATCCACCACGAGGAAACCCATACCCAAGAAGCATCGCAAGACCAAGACAAGCTGAATTCATCCTGTCCGGCGTGGCCGAAGGAGCCTCCGACAACCGTCAATCAAGCGCCATGTCCGTATTGTGTCGTCCGGGCGATCCCGTCCCGGCCGGGGTCGGGCGATGCGGGCGGGTCGGACGGTCGCAGGGACGGCATTGCCGAATTCGTGACGTCCCCTTTCCGATGCCCGTCCCCTTTCCGATGCCCGACTTCCGACCCCATTCCCGTCTCATTCTGCGGAGGCGATCATGCGCCCGCTTCGTCTTCGGATTGTTCCTCTTCCTCATAGTCGCCCAGCTCGTCGACCTGAGGCTGAACGAGGTCGCGGGCGATGGACTTGCCCATGACGGCTTCGACCCTGTCGAGCAAGGTTTTTTCCCGAGACTTGAAGAAAGCGAGGAAGTCATCAGCACGGAGAAACACCGGGTCAATCAGGTGCGATTCCAGGATCTCGTCCATTCGCGTAGGGGTGATACCAGCGTTTTTCTGAATCCGCCCGAGGTAGGCGTTCGGCGAACTGCCTCCGATCATCCGATTCGTCTTGGCCGAGAGCGGGGTCTTGTTCACGATGCAGTCGCACCGCTTGGGCTCGATCCCGCTATTTCGGCACCAGTGCTGTGGAAAGATATGATGAATATCGATCTTGTCGTCGAAATACGACTGCTGATCGATCGTCTCGCCGGACCGAAAATCCAGCCCTCCTTCGTTGAGAAGCAAGGCATAGAGGCCCTTGTAAGCGGCACTGTTTCGCGTCTTCAGGGTGAGTAGGCGCTCCGGAGCGAAGTTGGCCTCGGCAACCGCGGAGGGCTCCGGTCCGCCTTCAAGCCAGGCGAGGAACTCGGGTAAGTCCTTGGCGAACTGCGTCTCGACAGCGCTCCCATAGAGCTCTCCGAAAACCCCGCACCAGTACCATCGGGCGAGTTTGGCGCGGACGCCGTCCGTGTCGGCCTTCTCACCTAGAACGCCCAGGATCGCGGCCAGAGGAGAGACCTGAGTCCGGTAAGGCAAATCGCGCGATGAAAAGATTTTCAAGCTGAATAAGAGCTTGGATGCCTTTTCGAAGCCCTGTGTGACAGGGTCCGCCCAGGTCCTGTAGTCGTCCAGCGTCAGGCGGAGGATCTCCTTGCGCTTGCAGCTAATCCCCGGAGCGTTCTCCGGCGCGATCCCTTGCGTGAGCGACTGGACGCGACGGGCCCTGGTCGCCAGTAGAGTCACTCCCTGAAGGAAGTCGGTGCTCTCGATTCCCTCCAGGACCTTATGCTTCTTGAGACGCCTGAGCCTGGTGTCCCAGTCCTCGCGTAGGTTGTACTCGTCGGCGGCATATGTCGCCGTGAGCAACTCGAATACGGTCAGTGAAACACCGCCGGTATTGACCTTCTCGAAGACCTGGCACACGGCCTCCTTGGGCGTCTGCTTCCGCATGAGGATCAGGGGGATCTGATATTGCTGGAACCGCTGGATCACGGTGCTCACCAACTGGTTCCAGCGGCTGAGACGCTCCTGAATATGCCCCGGGTCGAGCTGAAGGTATTTCATCTGCCAATTGGTCAGTCCCGCCGTGTCAAAGACCAGTGGCAAAGGCAAGAGTTCCGCGGCGCACTCCTTCTCCGTCGTCGAATAGTCGGCAACCACCTCGTTCCGGAAGTTGCGTATCTGCTTGTCTTCGGGAATGGCGACAATCGCGTCCTCGCGGTCGCCGTTCGGACTCAGCGCCTGGGCGATGTCCAGGTAATACCAGCGTTTGATCGGCTTGGCTCTTCGATCACGCGTGTCAACCGGGGTCCCGGACAGCAAGGCGAGGAAGAGGGATGTGAGTCGCTGTTGACCGTCGAGGACGAGCCTTTCCGGCTCCGGGGGGTCCGTGAGAGTCAAGCCCTCAACCAATCTCGGCTTGAAACGAACGTCGGGGTTTCCAGTCTGGAGCATCATCACTGCCCCGATCGGGAACGAGAGTGAAACGCTCGCCAGCAGACTACGGATGTGGTCATCGTCCCAGACCCATCCGCGTTGAAAGTCCGGGAGTTGGGTCTTCGCTTGCTTGATGCTCTGAAGGAGGTCGAGCAGGCTTTCCTTGGTGCTGTCGAAGGTGGTCATCGATTCCACGGCTCCGCCTTTCACGCCCTGGAGATGGGGCGAGGATAAGGGTTCAGGGAGCTTTATCAACACTCGCACCTGGCTCTTTCACTGAACGCAAAGAACGAGCCCCCGGCCGACTCCGGGGCTCCGTGACCCCCCCGAATGCCCAGGGAATCAGCCGGAAGGCAGCCCCTTGATGATGCAAACCGTCTCGACGCTGACGCGCACGACACGCTCCACAAGTCGGACGATGTATTCCGGGTCGTCGGGACGGTTCGGGTCGGAGGTGATCCCGCTCCGCTTGTCCGTCGTAACCTGATGCTGGTCGATGACCCACCCAGGGCGGATCGGTTCCCGAGCCGGTACTCGAACGCCTCGGGCGGGATGTCGGCCAGGGTGAGCGACTCGTTGACCATGAGTGCCGACTTGTCCTTGTTCAGCCGCATCTTCTCGACCCGGTAGGGCAGCGGCGTGGACTCGCTGTAGACCCAGCGGAGCGGCCAGGGCTCGACCGTCTCGTATCCGACGTGCAGCTCGGCGAGCCGGCGCCCCGCCTCGGAGATCGCCCGGAAGTCGGCCATGAAGGGGATGCGGGGGAGCTCCCGCTTGAGGTTGTCGCCGAACTTCTGCCGGTAGGCGGGGTGGTGCAGCACGCCGTACACGTAGTGGAAGATGTCCCACTTCGTGATGGCCGGATCGTCGTATCGCTCGCGGAAGCGCCCCAGGACCCAGTCGGTGATGTTCTCCCGGCGATTTCCGCCGTGCTCGTCGTAGACGAAGAACGGGAAGCACTGATGGGAGTCGCTGGAGGCGCACAGGTGCAGGTTGGTGATGCAGTTCGCCATCAGGACGGCAAAGCTGAAGGCCCGGTAGCCGATGTCGCTGATGACGATCACCCGGTTCTCCCGCTCGGTCTCGGGGGTCGGGAAAATCCGGGGGAAGGCGTAAACCTCTTCGTTCAGGATGCGGTCGAAGAAGAGGTGTAACTTGCAAAACGGCCGGTAGAGAACCGCACAACGGGAACCGCACAACGGGGACGCAAAACCGCACAACGGGGACGCAACTAGTTTGCCTGGACCGCCGCCGGCTGCCGTCCGGACCACCCCGTCGGTCCTGCCAGCCGGCTCCGCCGCGGGCCCGAGCGGGGCCGGTCCGGACCACCGGTTCCATCGCGGTCGCCACCGGCCGACGACGCCGCACCCGCGCCCGATCGCCGAATTCCCCCCGTCGCCGGCGCGATCGACCCGTCATATTACCCCGGCAAGGAAGATTCTCATGTAGGTCAGGCTCTCAGCCTGACAGGCTACCTCCGTCAGGCTGAGAGCCTGACCGACTTTCTTGCCGCCGTAATAATCCCTACAATCCCGCCAGACCGGCGCGGAAAATTCCTCCCGCATATTCCATTCTTCGCAAACCGCCGGTACAATAATATGCAACGGCCCGCAATGGGGCGGGCCGCTCCGAAGCGACGAAGCCCGGCACCGAAGAGAGGACACCCGCCGATGACCGCCACCACGACCACTCCGGATCGCGCCGAGATCAGTCGCCAGAACGGGCGTAAGAGCCGGGGCGGCGGGCCTAAGACCCCGGAGGGGAAGGCCCGATCGCGGATGAACGCGCTGAAGCACGGCATGACTGCATCATTGCAGGTGTTGCCGGGTGAGGACCTGGACGCGTTCCGGCGCCGGGTCGCGGATTTCATCGCCGCCGCCCAGCCCCGAAACGCCATCGAGCTGGCCGTCACGGAGCAGGCGGCGCTGGCCACCTGGAAAATCGCCAGGGGCGAGCGCGCGGCGGCCGCCAGGGTCAGGACGGCCCTTCGAACCGCCGAGGCCACCGCGGGCCTCGGGAACCACGACGAGATCGCCGCCCTGGGCCACTGGCTGCTGGCCCCCGACCTGCGGGCCAAGCAGGAAGCCGGCAAGGCCTTGTTCCCCTTCTTGACGAAGGACCGGCACGACCCCTTCGGCCGCGGCCGGGGCGAGCCCCGGCACATCGTGCTGCGGCTGGAGGCCAGTGCCGCCGGCTGCCGGTGGCTGATCGACCAGTGGGCCAAGCTCCGGGTGTGGCTCGACCAGGGCGCCGACTGGCGGACCAACGAGCTGATCGCGGCCCTGCAACTGCGCGGCCAGCGGCCGTTGGGGAAGGATGCCATCGAGTGGCAAGACCTGGTCGAGCCGATCCGGCCCACCGGGAACCCGGAGGCGATCGCCGAGGCGCGGCGTCGGATGCTCTCGCAGTTCGCCGCCGGCCTGCCCGACGACCCGGCCGGCCAGCGGGCGGCGCTCTGGCGGCTGGTGGACGAGGAGACGGAGCGGCTGCTCCGGCGCCAGGCCGGGCACCAGCGGCGCGAGGCGGCCGACCGGGCCGACCTGGCCGACCGGCTGGCGGTGGACACCTCGCCGGAAGGGGAGCTGATGCGGCGGTACCAGCTCGATAACGATCGCAAGCTGGACCGTGCGATCAACAACCTGGTGAAGCTCCGGCGCGCGGGCATCGGCGTCGCTGGCGATCCGGCGGCCGATGGCGCCCTGGAGCCCGAGCCGGGGCCGGTGGGGACGGTCAAATCCCAGGGCGCTGCGGCGGACGCTCAAGAGGGCCAGGCCGACGCCGAGGTCCAGCCAGACCCGATTTTCGATCTTGGAGTGGGGATTTTGGATTCCTCTTTACCAATCCACAATCCAGAATCGCCATTCCCAAATCCCAACGTGGCCGTCGCGGCGGGCGAGCCGGCTCCGGCCGGGATCGCCGCGCCGGCCCGAGCTGCCGCCGAGCCGGAGAGCCACCCCGTTCCGCAAAACGAACGGTCATGCCCCCCCGGGGGCACCCGACCCCATAAGAATGGATGGGCGCATGGATTCTCCTCTCCGGCTCAATTCTCGGAGGAACCCGGCCCGGCCGTTGTCCGTGGTGGAGGCGCCGAGGGGAACTCGCAAGGCGAGCCCGGCGCACCGGCTCATGGCGATGAAACCCCGCAAAACGAACCCGACCCCGCGACCGACGGCGATCCGATCGTGCGAAACGAACCCTGCGCGCCGGTCGGCGGCGATCCGATCGCGCCCAACGAACCGACCGGGTCGAGGCGGATCGCCGATTGGAGTGTCCCGGCCCTGGTCTGCGGCCTGGTGATCCTGCTGGCCGCCGGATTGTCCGCGGCGCTGGCGGGCTCGGTCGCCGGACCGGTCGGTCGGCCGGACCGCCCCCGCGCCGGGCGATCCGGCCCGGCCGCGGCGAAGATCCGGGATCGCGGCCTCCACGGCTTGGACCTTCATCGCGAAAGCACGAAAGGACGAAAACACGAAATGGAAAGGACGAGGGGGCCCGAGCCCGGACCGAACCCGATCGACTGTCCCGGTCTTTTTCGTGCTTTCGTCCTTTCGTGCTTTCGTGATCTCGTCCGCGACGACGGCGACGGGCCTCGTGTGCCGTCCGGATCTCCATTCACGCCGGTCCCGGAACTCGGCGGCCGAAGGATCCACGCGCCGCCGAGCGGCCCCGTCATCCGCCGTTCGGGCCCCGCTCGCCGACCACCCGAGAAGGTCCCCGGCGCGGCCATCGCGGCGGCGCGCCGCGGCGTGCCGGCCGGTGGTCAGGAGACCGGGGTGGAAGGCCCGACCGAATTGGGTGCCATTCGTGCCGGGGGCGCGAGCCGGCGGGGCCAACGCAGGGACGCGACTGCACCCAAGGGAGGCTTCCCGGTTGCTCGTCCGGGCGACGGTGTGGATAATTGTTAAACAAACCGGACGGACTCCCTGCTCCCCACCAACCTCGCAACGGAATCCCCCAAGATGCATGATCGGCGAACGGACTTCGGGCGGTGGGCGACCTTACGCCGCGGCGATCGCGCGGGCCGGTTCCTGGTGATCGCGGCATCTTGGCTGCTGGCCCTGGGATGGTCGGAGTCGCGAGCCCGTGCGGCGGAGGAGAAGGCCGGGGACGCGGCGGTGTCGGCGAGTCTCGATCGCGAGCTGCGCCAGCAGGTTCGTCCGTTGCTCAATCGATACTGTGCCAAGTGCCACTCGAGCGAGGAACCGGAAGGAGATATCGACTTGCAGCGGTTCACCTCGCTGGCCGAGGCGCGGCGCGGCGTGTCGACCTGGCGGAAGATGGCCGAGGTGCTCGACAAGGGCGAGATGCCGCCGCCAGAGGCCCGGCAGCCGAAGCCCGAGGATCGCCGGGCTCTGCGGGGCTGGGTCGGCCGCTACCTCGACTTCGAGGCCAGGCAGAGCGCCGGCGACCCGGGTCGGGTCCTCATGCGACGGCTCAGCAACGTCGAGTACACCCGCACGATCCGCGACCTGATCGGCGTCCCGCTCGACCCGTGCGCGAGTTCCCCCAGGACGGCGCCGCCGGCGCGGGGTTCACCAACACCGGCGACGCACTGGTCATGTCGCCCGCCCTGCTGGGCAAGTATCTCGACGCCGCCAAGGAGGTCGCCGCTCACGCCGTCACGCTCCCCGACGGATTCCGCTTCTCCCGCGCCACCACGCGCCGCGACTGGACCGACGAGCTCGTCGCCGATATCCGCGCGCTGTACGACCGATTCGCCGACAAGGACGGCAAGCTGCCGCTGGAGGCGTACCTGGCGGCGACGATCGAGCTGCGTCGGCGCGCGGCGGCCGGACCCGTCGAACAGGCCGATATCCGCATGCTGGCCGCCGGCCGCGGCCTGAGCCACGAGTACCTTCGCTCGCTCTGGGAGGCGCTCGGCGGCCACGGATCTCGACATCCCGGCGGTGGCCCGCTCGACGATGTCCGCGCGCGCTGGGAGGCCGCCGGGTCGGGCGACGTCGCGGCCCTGGCCGGCGCGATCCGGAAGTGGCAGGGCGCCTTGTGGCGATTCAACAGCGTCGCCTATGCCTTCGACGGGGCCTGGCAAGTCCCCGTCGCGCCACTGGTCAATGCGATCGCCTTGCGGAAGCCGTTCCCGGAGACCCTCCCGACCGACGAGATCGTACTCTACCTGTCGGCCGGCGATGCCGGCGACGGACATGAGGGCGATCTCGTCGTCTGGCGGAAGCCGCGGCTGGAGAAGCCGGGCCGGCCGCCGCTCTTGCTCCGCGACGTCCGCGGCCTGACCCGGTACCTGGTCGCGCGCCGTCGCGATGTCCTGGCGCGACCGGCAAGTACCTCGCCGCCGCGGCCGGCGCGCCGGAGGGCTGCGACCGGGCGAAGATCGCCGCCCTGGCAAAGGCGCACGACGTCCCCGCCGATGCCCTGGCGGCGTGGCTCGACTATCTCGGCCTGGCGGGCGAGGCGCCGGTGCGGATCGACGGCTACCTGACCGAGAAGCGGACCCGGGGCGGGGGCTACGAATTCGTCCAGGCGTGGAACTCCGGCGACCTGCCCACCCTGGTCGCCAACTCGTCGGACCGGGAGGTGAATATCCCGGGCCGGCTCCGGCCGCACGGCATCGTCGTGCATCCGTCGCCGAGCCGGTCGGTGGCGATCGGCTGGCGGAGCCCGATCGCCGGCCGGGTGCGGATCGCCGCCGCGGTCGCCGACGCGCACGGCGGCTGCGGCAACGGCGTGACCTGGTCGATCGAGCTGCGCCGGGGGGGATGCGCCGTCGGCTCGCGGCCGGCGCCTTCGGCGACGGCCAGAAGGCCTCGATCGCGCCCATCGACGGCCTGGGCGTGCAGGCCGGCGACCTGGTCTCGCTGGTCGTCGGCCCTCGGGACGGCAACCACGGCTGCGATACCACCGAGGTCGACCTGGATATCTCCCCGATGGGAGACGCGGCCCGCCGCTGGCACCTCGCCCCGGACGTCTCCGGCGACCTTCTGGCCGGCAATCCCCACGCCGACCGCCAGGGCCATCGCGACGTCTGGCACTTCTATGCCGAGCCGGTCGGCGATCGAGGGTTCCAGCCGGTCGTCCCCGCCGGCTCGGTGCTCGCCCGATGGCTCGAGGCGAGCCAGACTGAGAAGGCCCGGATCGCCGCGGACGTTCAGAGGCTGTTGACCTCCCCGGCCCCGCCCGCCGGCAAGGACAGGAACAACTCCGACGTGTTGCTGTACCACCAGGCGCGTTCGCTGGACGGCCCGCTTTTCGGCCCGCTGGCCGCGTCGTGGGATGCGCGCTCGAGCCCCGACGCCGGGCCGGCCGATTCCGGCAAGGATTGGGGCGCCGATCCCGGACTCTTCGGCAAGCCTGTCGGCGGGCAGCCGGTTGACGCGGAGAGCATCGGCGTGGCCGCGCCCTCGGTCCTGGAGGTCCGCCTGCCGGCCGAGCTGGCCGCCGGTCGCGAGTTCGTCGTCTCCGGCGTGCTCGACCCCCGCGCCGGAGCCGAGGGGAGCGTGCAACTGGAGCT
The DNA here is from genome assembly GCA_963815795.1 of uncultured Planctomycetota bacterium. GTDB lineage: Bacteria > Planctomycetota > Planctomycetia > Isosphaerales > Isosphaeraceae > JAKAUH01. Next base: position 320,777 of record CAWFIC010000002.1, read on the forward strand.
GACCGATCGGCCGCGGTCGCGCGAGTCACTGGGCCGCCTGCGGCCCGGGGTGCCGATCGCCGTCAACCGCACGAGCCGTGCGGAAAAGCGGCTGTCGGCCGCGATGGAGGAGTTCCGCCGCCTCTTCCCCGCGGCGTTATGCTTCCGCCAGATCATCCCGGTGGACGAGGTGGTCACGGCGATCCAGTTCTTCCGCTCCGACGAGCCCTTCGCCCGGCTGATGCTCGACGACGCCGGCAGGGCGCGGCTCGACCGGCTCTGGGACGAGCTGCACTACGTCAGCCAGGACGGCATCCGCGTGTACCAGACGTTCGACCAGATGCTCGGCTTCGCCTCGCAGGAGAACCAGACCGATAAGGTCGAGGCGTGGCGCAAGCCGATCACCGCCGCGTACGAGGAGGCCGTGAAGGTGCAGGCCGCCTCCGAGCCGAAGCACCTCGAGGCGCTCCTGGCCTTCGCCGCGCGGGCCTATCGCCGGCCGCTGTCGGATCGCGAGAGAGCCGAGCTGGCGGCGCTCTACCGGAGGCTCCGGAGCGAGGAGCTGGGTCACGATGATGCCTTCCGACTGGTCCTGGCCCGCGTGCTGGTGTCGCCGGCGTTCCTGTACCGGGTCGAGCGGCCCGGTCCGGGGAACGAGGCGCGGCCGGTCTCGGACTGGGAGCTCGCCTCGCGGCTGAGTTATTTCCTCTGGGCCTCGATGCCCGACGACGAGCTGACCCGGCTGGCCGCCGCCGGCCAGCTCGAGGACCCCGACGTGCTGGCCGACCAGGCGCGGCGGATGGTCCGCGACGAGAAGGCCCGCGGGCTGGCCACCGAGTTCGCCTGCCAGTGGCTGGAGATTCGCGACTTCGACACCCACGACGAGAAGAGCGAGCGCCACTTCCCGACGTTCGCCCGGGTCCGACCCGACCTGTACGAGGAAGCCGTGCGGTTCTTCGCCGACCTGTTCGCCCGGGACGGCTCGATCCTCGAATTGCTCGATGCGGACCACACGTTCCTGAATGAATCGCTGGCGAAGCATTACGGGATTCCGGGTGTGACCGGCCCCGAGTGGCGGCGAGTGGACGGGGTGAAAGCCCACGGCCGGGGCGGCGTGCTGGCGTTCGGCGCGATCCTGGCGAAGCAGTCGGGCGCGTCGCGGACCAGCCCGATCCTGCGGGGCAACTGGCTGCTCGAGAGCCTGCTGGGCGAGCGGCTGCCCAAGCCGCCCAAGAACGTCCCGCAGCTCCCCGACGACGAGGCGGCGACCGACGGCCTCACGGTCCGCCAGCTCGTCGAGAAGCATCGTAGCGTCGCCTCGTGCGCGGCGTGTCACAGCCGCATCGACCCCTTCGGCTTCGCCCTCGAAGCGTATGACCCGATCGGACGCCGCCGGCAGAAGGACCTGGGCGACCGCCCGGTGGACACCCGAGCCGAGTTGAAGGACGGCACCCGGTTCGACGGGCTCGACGGCCTGAAGGGCTACCTGCTGGCCCGCCGCAAGGAGGAGTTTCGCCGCCAGTTCTGCCGCAAGCTCCTCGGCTACGCGCTGGGCCGCGCGGTCCAGTTCTCCGACGAACCCCTGATCGACGAGATGCTCCGGCGGCTGGGCGCGAACGGCGATCGCTTCTCCGCCGCGCTCGAGACCATCGTCCGGAGCAAACCGTTCCGCGATCACCGCGGGCAGGCGGGGGATGGTTGAGGGCCTCGCGAGCTCAATCCTATTATTTATCTTTATATTTTGAATTCTGAATCTTGAATCCGGATTGAAGATTCAAGATTCAAGATCGGCACCAAGAGGGGACGAGCGATGACCGACTACCGCCTCTCGCGACGTTCGATGCTCCGCGGCCTGGGCGTTTCGATGGCCTTGCCGTGGCTCGAGTCGCTGCCGGTCTGGGGCGACGAGCCTTCGGGTCGATCTCGCGCCAGCGAGCCGCCGGTCCGCCTGGCTGTGCTCTTCGCCGGCAACGGCTTCCACAGCACCGAGTGGCGGGCCAGGGGCGAGGGCAAGGGCCTTCAGCTCGGCAAGGTGCTCGAGCCGCTGGCGGACTTCCGCGAGAAGGTGCTCTTCATCAAGGGCCTGTACAACGAGGAGGCGCAGAAGGGGAACATCCACAGCTCGCAGACGGGCAACCTGCTCTCGGGCGCGCCCTGGCCTCCGGCGGCGAGATCCGCTCGGGGACGAGCATGGACCAGGTGGTCGCCCAGCGTCACGGGCGATCGACCAAGGTGCCGAGCCTGGTGCTGGCCTGCGAGAAGTCGATCGCGTCGGTGCATCGGAATTACTCGATGCTTTATAGCTCGCACATCTCGTGGAGCTCGCCGACCACGCCGACGCCGCTGGAGCTGTACCCGGCCCTGGCGTTCGACCGGCTGTTCAAGGACGAGGCGCGGCGGGGCGATGAGAGCGTCCTGGACGCGGTGCTCTCGGACGCGAAGGACCTGCGGGGCCAGATCAGCACGGCCGACCGGCGCAAGCTCGACGAGTACCTGGACTCGGTGCGCGAGGTCGAGCAACGGATCGAGCGGGCCGGCCAGACGGGCCAGCTCCAGGGCTGGCGGCCGACCCTGGACAAGCCGAACATCCCCCGCCCGGCCGACGGCTTGCCGCAGGACATCGCCGAGCACATGCGGCTGATGTGCGACATCCTCGTCCTGGCGTTCCAGACCGACACGACCCGCGTCTGCACGCTCAAGCTGAACAACGACCACTCGTCGCTGCGGTTCCCGAACCTGGGCGTGGACTACATGATCCACCACCTGCTCTCGCACTCGCTGACCTCGGCCGACTGGCTGAAGGTCAACCGGTTCTTCGTGCAGCAGCTCGCCTACATCGCGCGGAAGCTCGACGCCATCCAGGAGGGCGGCCGCACGGCGCTGGACAACTCGATGATCCTGCTCTGCTCGAGCATGCTGACCGGTGCGCACGACGCCTCGCAGTTGCCCGCGGTGATGGTCGGCCGGGGCGGCGGCAACATCCGGACGGGCCGCGCGCTCGATTACTCGGGCCGGCCGAACCGCCAGATGTGCCGGCTGTACCTGTCGATGATGGACAAGACCGGCGTGCGCCTCGACCGCTTCGGCGATGCGACTGAGCGGCTGGAGGAGGTCTGAGCTGATGTCCAAAAGGTTCGACTCGGTTGGGCCCTGCCCACCGGTCGGGGCCTCGAGTCGGTGGGTATGGCCCACTCTACAGGGCCCTCCGCCGCCATTCCTCGGCCTTCGCGGGCTGGCCCCAGGCCTCGTAGAGCTTGATGACCCGCGCGCGGGCCTCGGCGATGCGTTGTCGGGAGAATTCCGGGATCCTGGCCTCGCGGGCCTTCAGCCCTTCGAAGCCCTGGAGCAAGTAAGGTTCCGCCCCGGCGTAGTTCTTCTGGATCAGCAGGAAGCCGCCCATCATGCTGGCGGCCTCGTAGGTGTGCCAGTCATCGACGGCCTTACGCATCCAGCCAGCCAGGGCCTCGCGCAGGACCGGCTCGGCGAGGGCCGGCTCGCTGGCGAGATCGGCGCGGCCGAGGTTGTTCATGAACGTCAGCACGTCGAGGTCCTGTTCGCCCAGGGCGGCCTTGCCGCGCGACAGGGCCTCCTCGTAGAGCGTCCGGGCGCGGTCGACCTTGCCACTGGCCATGTAGGCGTCGGCGAGGCGGCTCATCGACCGGAACAGGGCGCGATCGTCGCCGCCGGGGGCCGTCCGCCGCAGCGCCAGCGCCCGGTCGAGCTGACGGATCGACTTCGCCGCGTCGCCGAGGCCCAGGTAGGTCTCGCCCAGCGCGATGCGGATCGAGGCCTCCACCGCGGGGTCCGCGACGGGGGCCGATTCGAGGGCGGCCTCGGCCCGATCGAGCGCCGCGTGCGCCGCCGGCTCCTCGCCCGACCCGGTCGAAGAGGGCGAGGCCAGCAGGTTCTCCCGGAAGAAATCGAGGACGGCTTGGGCCTCGGGGACATTCGGTTGGCCCGCCTGCTGTCGCCCATTAACGGCCTGCGCCGCTGCGCCGCCAGGCTCATCGTCTCGGCCGCCCGCATCGCGGCCAACGCCCGCTGTCGCTGCGCGGCCGCGACGAGGCCGCCCCACAACACGGCGAGCACGATCAGGATCAAGGCCGCGGTCGATGCCGTCGGCCAGCGGATCAGCCGTCGCATTCGCTTGCGCAGGCGGTACGCGGTCGACGGCGGCCCGGCCGCGACCGCTTCGTTGCGCAGGTGGCGCTCGACGTCCAGGGCCAGTCCGTTGGCCGAGTCGTAGCGCCGCCCGCGGTCCTTCTCCAGCGCCTTCATGACGATCCAGTCGAGCTCGCCGCGCACCAGCCTCGGCAAGCGGACCGGCTCGGACTGGCGCTGTTCCGAGATCGAGGCCAGTTGCTCCCGCGACTCCGAGAGCCGGACGCTGGGCCGGGGCGGGTCCTCCTCGCGGATCTTCCGGAGGATCTCCGAGTACGCGGACTCCCGCAGCCGGGCCCGCTCCAGCGGCGTGCTGCCGGTGAGCAATTCATAGAGCAGCACGCCCAGCGAATAGACATCGCTGCGCGTATCCACGTCGAGCGCACCGAGCTCGGCCTGCTCGGGGCTCATGTATTCGAGCGTGCCGACGATCGCGCCGAACCGGGTGAACAGCGTCCGCTCGGTGAGCTGCTGATCGATCGCCTTGGCCACGCCGAAGTCGATCACCTTGGGCACGGGCTGGCCGTCGTAGAGCGTCACCAGCACGTTGGAGGGCTTGACGTCGCGGTGGATGATCCCCTTCTGGTGCGCGTGCTGGATGGCCCGGCAGACGGGGGCGAACAGCTCCAGCCGCTCCTTGAGCGAGAGCCGGTTGCGGTCGCAATACTCGGTGATGGAGATGCCTTTGACCAGCTCCATGACGAAGTAGGGCCGGCCGGTGTCGGTGGTGCCGGCGTCGAGGACCTTGGCGATATTGGGATGGTCCATCATCGCCAGCGCCTGCCGCTCGGCTTCGAAGCGGGCGATCACCTGGCGCTGTCCATCCCCGGCTTGATGATCTTGACGGCCACCCTGCGCCGGACGAGCTGTTCCTGCTCGGCCATGTAGACGACGCCCATGCCCCCTTCGCCGATTTGCTCGAGCAACTTGTAGGGACCGATGCGCGTACCCGGCCCCTCGAGGATCGGACCGGCCCGGGCCGCGAGGGACGACAGGCCGTTGCCGTTCGAACCGGTAACGTCGGCGGTCGCCTCCGGAACGGCCGGCGATTCCATGAAGCTGCCGGCCTTGTCGAGGGCCTCGAGCAGCCGCTCGACCCGGCGGCGCAGCTCGGCGTTTCCCGCGCAGGCCCGTTCGAGATAGGCGGCGCGGTCGGCCGCCTCGTCCTTGTCCAGGGCCTCGAGGAAGATCGTGCGTTCGGAACCCGTCATGGCGAAATCCCTCAGAGCCGGGGACCGTCCTGCCGACATCGGCGACGGCCCTATCCTCAATGCGACGTCCGGGGCGAGGTCACGCCAAGAAATCTCGGGGAGGATTCCGCGGGGGAGCTATCCGGGCTCGATCTCCCGGCGGAGCCAGGCGCGGGCGTAGGTCCAGAGCCGGTCGGCCGTGCGCGGCGAGACGCCGAGAACCTCGGCGGCCCGGGGGATCGAGAGCCCCGCGAAATAGCGGAGCTTGACCAGCTCGGCGGCGGCGGGATCGGCGACGGCGAGGCGATCGAGGGCCGAGTCAACCGCCAGAAGCTCGTCGAGGGGCCGTCCCTCGGGCGCGGCGATCTCGTCGGGCTCGACCCCGGCGCGGGCCCGGCCGCCGCCGTGTCGGATCCTCCGCTTGCGCCGGGCGTTCTCGACGAGGATCCGCCGCATCGACTCGGCCGCCGCGGCGAAGAACTGCGCGGCCCCGCCAGGGCCGGCCGGGATCGTCGCCGACCAGCCGCAAGTAGGCCTCGTGTACCAAGGCCGTCGCGTCGAGCGTCTGCCCAGGCGCCTCGCCGGCCAGCCGCCGCGCGGCCAGGCGGCGCAATTCGTCGTACACCAGGGGCAACAACTCGCCGGCGGCCTGCGGCTCGCCACGGGTCATCGCGTTGAGGATGGGCGTCACATCGCTCATGGCCGTTGGATTCACGTAGGGTGTGCATTGCCCACCGATGTCGGGGCCGCTCACACCGCATGCTCACCAGGAGGCCGCGATCTGCTGCAACACCGCGGCGACTCGTTGCCGATCGCTAACGACCAGGGAGCCCAGATGCCGCCTTACTCCCGTCTTGGCCAGTGTCGCCAGCTTATGGAGACGCACGGTCGATGGGGCAAGCAGCCCAGCCTGTGGCCAGCCGGATATCGTCACGTCGAAAGGAGTATTCGGAGCTTGGGTGGTGACGCGAGCCAACACGACATCCGCGTCTCCGGTATCGAGGATGACCAGGGCGGGACGCGGCTTGCCGGGACCGCTCACAGTGAAGGGGAAATCCACGAGGACGACATCACCCGGTTGATAGTTGGTCGTAGATGGCATCGGTGTCGGCGTACCCCAGGCCGAATTCCTCGGCCGCTCTTCGTTCCCACTCCCGATCATCGTCGCTCTCGGGGAGGAGGATCAACACCCGGACCACCTGTCCGACGGGAATCGCTCCAAGGGCCGAGGCGGGCACCGATAATGTTTGATCCGCAGTCAGACTCGACTGGAATTCGATGGCCTTCATGGTGGCTGCCCTCCCAATGACATTCTACCGCACGAGGTCGATCGACGTAGGGTGGGCTATGCCCACCGGCGATGGCCTCGACCGGGGGCGATGCCCACCCTACATGATTCTGCCACGGTCGTTCATGCCAACCGCCGGTCTATGCCATCGCCGCCCGGATCCGCTTCACCAGGTTGTTGTCGCGGTCGGACGCGCCGGGCAAGAGCAGCATGCTGGCGGCCAGGTAGCGCTCGCGGAACGACGGCGAGGCATGGTAGTAGTCCTCCAGCACCGCCGAGCTGAACTTGTAGTCATGTGCATCATCTCCCTTGAGGAAGACGAGCCGGCGGGCGGCGTGGATCAAAGGCTCGGGCTCGTGCCCGGCCTGGAGGTAGCCCAGCGCCTGCCGCGCCGCGGCCATCTTGTCGCGGCCGGACCCGGCGAAGATCTCCTCGATCGCCCCGGCGAAGTCCTTGGCCTGGGAGGTCTCGGCCGGCTCGAGCCGATCGATCCGCGCCTCGCTCGTCTTGCCGCGGCCGCCCAGGGCCCCGCGGAACATCGTGAGGAACGCCGCGTTCTGGAGCAGGAGCAGCCGGCGGGTCAGGTCGTCGCCGCTGGCCTGGTAGGCGTAGTGCATGGCGTTGGTGGTCGTCACCGCGTGCAGCGCGACGATCCCCGGCTGGCGCAACAGCAGCTCGCCGGCCCCGTCGAAGAGGGCGTCCCAGATCGTCCGGGGCGAGACCCCGCGATTGAGGATCTCGACGACCTGGTGGCTGGCGTCGCCGTCGGAGCCGGTCCGCAGCGTCGAGAGCAGGTCGGCCGCGGCCAGCGGATCGCAACGGCCCGCGGACCATCCCTCCTTGATCCGCGTGGCCAAGAGCTGATTGTGGCGACCGGGCCGGTCGGCCGGGTCGTCGCGGTCGGCCGGATTGCCGTCCTCGTGCTGGAGCAGGGCGTAAGCCAGCGAGCGGAGGATCGGCTCGGCGTGCTGCCAGCCGATGCAGTTGAGCGTCCGCCAGCTATTGGCCACGTAGATCGCCTTGTGGCCGATGTCGCGGAAGTCGCGGGACCCATAACGGATGAACAGCTCGTAGATCTCGTTCGACCCGGCGGTGCGGGCCAGCCCGGCGATGGCGGCGTCGGCCGCCGCCTCGTCCCAGCGGTCCATCGCCGCGATGAACGCCTCGGCGCCCGGCCCGCCGGCGGCACGGCCTTCTCGTCAACCGGGCCCATCGTCCAGTTCCCCTCCTTGACGTCCTGCGCCTGCGCCTCTTGAAGTAGTCGAGCGCCCAGAAGATCGGCAGCCACCGGTCGGTGTCGGGCGAGCCCAGGCTGGCCAGGTGCGCCGAGTTGACCACCAGCACCGCGTGGAACTTGAACCCGACGTGCGGCCTCGGCTGGACGTTGCGCACGCCGGCCAGGAGCAGCGCCGCCAGCACCTCCTGGTAGCTCGTCCCCTTCTTGATCCGCCCGGCCACCTCTTCCAGCAGTCGCTCGCGCGGGGTCTCCTCCAGCAGCCGGACCAACGGTTCGATCTCCGGCTGGAGCCGCACGACCTTCGGGTCCAGCTTCGCCTCATCGGCCGAGACCGGGCGGAGCCCCGACAGGAAGCTCAGGTCCCCCAGCCCCGCCATTGCGGCGCCCGCGGCGCCCGGCGCAGGAAATACCGTCGATCGGTTCGCATGCTCATGTCGGCTCCTGTTCTCGGGATGATTCCCGGACTCGGAAGCGGGCTCCGGCCCGCGATCGGCACGACCCGGGGCCGCGGGGAACGGCCCCCGCGCCTCATTCTGACGCGCGCCCCCGCGGGAAACAATCCTCCGGGACGTCCGGGCGCGATCGGTCCGATCGCCCGCCCTCACGGCAGCGGGATGTCGGCGAAGTCGAAGGACAACTCGACCGGCGTGAGGCTTGCCTCGGGCCCATACCCCGAGGCCACCCCGATCGAGAGGCTCCCCTCGAGCCGCTTGATCCGCCTGGCCGGCCCATCCAGCAGCTCGAGGGGGATTGCGATCTCCGTGCCATCGGGGACGGACCGCACGTCGGGCAGCCGCGGTTCCTTCGGCGCATGATTCCAGGAGTCCTTCAAGGAGAGCCGCCACGGGACGACGGGGATCAGGCTGCGGCCCCGCTCGTCGATCGCCTCTCGGATCAACAGGTCGTGGTAGAAGAGGATCATGAGCCGAGGCTCGCTCCGCACGCCGAGATGGACGGCCAGGTAGGTCTTGTCGCGCGGGCGATAGACGCCGGGGACCGGGCGTTCGGACGGATTCAGGGGCGCGAGCTGGATCGTCCGCTCATAAGACGTGCCGGTCACGGCGATGCGGAAGGCCCCGTCATGGCACGCGAAGCCGCGGTCGCGCGACGCCGGCACCAGGTTGATGCAAGGCCGGCCGGCGGAATCCCTGCCCCCGACCGGCCGGGTCTCCGTCGCGGCCGCGACGCGATCGACGGCCTCCCAGAAGGTGAGCGGCCCCGCGCGCGGACGGTGAACCGGCGCAGGGGAGAGATCCCCGCGTATTGCACGGCAACGTCATCGATCGCCAGCATCTTCGGCCCCTGGGCGTTGATCCCGTCGACGACCTGGGCGAGCGTCCGATCCCGGAAGTCGAGCCGGACCTCGATCGGTCGGAGCACCCCTTGGTCTCCGACGCCTTCTCGACCTTGACCTCGGCCGGCGGCTGGCCCCGGGCCGCAGCCAGCAGAATCAGAGACAGGAGCGGCGTCATCGAAGCCAGCAGGCCGGCCGGCCTCGCGATCGTGCGCAACATGGGGAGGCTCCGGTCAGGGTAAGGGGATATCGTGCAACTCGAAGGTGGCCTTGAGCACGCCCCGCGAGAGGTTGGAGTGGTGGAGCGCCGCCGGGACCGCGGTCTCGGTCTCCTCGTAAGGGAGGGAGCCGCGGCCCGCCGGCTCGCCGAGCGAGCTGAGTCCGCGCTGCCCGAGGAATAGCTGAGCCGTCACCTCGCTGCTCTCCGCCGCGTTCAGCGTGGTGTAGATCGGGAATTGCCGGCCCCGCTCATCGAGCACCCGGAAGACGTTGGCGGTGATCTCGGGCCGCGCGGTCGTGTAGGGCGACGGTGCAAGCTCGCCGTCCGGGCCGATGGCCAGGCGCTCGGGGATCCGGCCCGCGGACTGGATCGTCAACGAGACGTTCCGGAGGCCCGACGGGTTCCGCCCGACCTCGGGGGACCGGATCGTCGTCTCTCCGTGGCGGAAGGTCTTCCCCCGCGCCGGCCAGCGGCATCACCAGGCGGCCCGGCTCGAGCGTCACGACCTCGACGGGCAGGATCATCCGAAGCCGCTTGATCACCTTGCCGGGCCGCTCCGGATGTTTGAGACGGAGGACACAACCGACGCATCCTTGCGCGGCCCCCAGCGAGCCGGGATAGCTTTGCGGAAGCCAGAAGTCCCGGCGGTCGGCGGGGAGCAGCGGCTGCCCGCGGTCGTCGACCGCCTCGGTGATCAGCGGGCTCCCGACCCGGCTGATGAGCAGGCGGGGCTCGGCGAGGAGATGGAAGTCGATGCGGAATTCCTCGCGCATCTCCCCGAACAGCGGCGGGGCGTAGGCCGGCGGGGTCTTTTCATCCGGCCGGTTCGGCACCAGGTTGACCTGGCGCGAGTGCGCGAGGTAGTACGCTTCGAGCCGGAGCGGGCCATCATCCGCGCGGGGGCAGGTCTCGGACCCGGGCGCGAGGAACAGTCGGAAGACGGGCAACCCGAGGTCCATGCGGCCGTTCGGCGAGCCGGCCCCGTATTTCAGCTCGCCGGCCCGGCAGAGCCGGTCGATCGCCGTCCAGAACGGCAGCGGGCCGGCCTCGCGGATCGTCAGCCTCTGACGGCGATAGGCCTCGGGCGTATCGGGATGCCACGCCAGCCGGCTCGGCGCCGGCGAGCCGAACTCGCGGAGCACCTCGTCCAGCGGCCGATCCGCGAAATCCAGCCGCACCATCGACGCCCGGCTCAGTTCGTTCGACGCGACCTCGATCCGCGCCGGCGGATTCTCCGTCCCTGGACCGGGGACCTGACCCAGGAGGATCGCGAGGATCAGCGAGATCTCCAACATTTCACGACCTCTGCACGCAGATGCCCGGAGAGATGGCCGCATCGGCAGACGACGCCACATCTCGTCATTCTGCAGCCGCGCGCGGCGGGGAATCAAGTTCGGGCTTCGGGACTGGGTGGGCGTCTCGAAAGTGGGTGGAAAATCTCGTAGAACAGAGGTCTTGGATGCGTCATCCCCGATTCACTAGTCCTTTGTTCACGGAGGGTCCCCACCATGTCGTTCGCCCATCTCCCCGAGGAGCAGGCCCGCCGCGCCGAGCAGTTGTTCGAGTCGCTCAAGGCCGCCTCCGAACACGACCTTCGCGCGATCGCCGAGTTGCTCGCCATCAAGCCCGACCATCAACTCTTCGGCGCCACCGAGTTCCAGGTCCGCGACCTGGTCCATCGCCTGGGAGCCAAGGCCCTCCAGACCGCTGCCGAGCAGCGGAAAAAAGGGGGTACCGAGGCTCCAGCCTGACCTGCCCCCACTGCCACCAGGACACCCGCTTCAAGGGTTATCGGAAAAAGGGCCTCCTCTCGGCGTTGGGCCCCCTGACCATCGAGCGGGGCTATTACCACTGCCCCCACTGCCATCACGGCCACTGTCCCGGCGACGCCGCCTTCGGCCTGGATCAGAGCGACCTGACCGCCGGCGCCGCCGAGTTGACCACCCTGGCCGGGACCCTGGACAGCTTCGCGCTGGCCGCCGAGGTGATCCTGCCCAAGATGAGCGGGTTGTCGCTGGCCGAATCGACCGTGGAGCGGGCCACCGAGGCGATCGGCGGCGAGCTGGGCCGGGCCGTGGAGGCGAAGGTCGCCTTCGGTGAGACCCGGGCCTGGGACTGGCACAAGGACGCCGAGGGGATGACCTGCGCCTACGTTTCGATCGACCTGACGGGCCTCGCCAAGCAGGGCCCGGGCGGGGCGGCCGCCGAAGGGGAGATGGTCGCGGTGGGGATGGTCTACAACCCGGTCCCCGCGGAGCGCCGCCAGTGGGCCGATCCCGAGGGGCGGCGGCCCGCCTGGCAGGCGCGGTATGTGGCCAGCCTCGAGGGCCAAGAGGCCGTGGCCGAGCCGTTGCGCCACACGGCCGGCCGGGTGGGGATGGGCGGCGCCCAGCGATGGATCGCCGTGTGTGACGGCGGCGCGGGGCTGGAGGACCTGCTGCAGCTCCACTTCGGCCGGCTCGATGTGGTGATCCTGGACTTCTACCACGCCAGTGAGCACCTGGGGGACTTCGCCAAGGCCTGGCACCCGGGTGACGCGGCGGCGGCCGAGGCGGCCCACGCGGCGTGGTCGCACCGGCTGAAGCACGAGGGCGGACCGGCGATCCTGGCCTGGCTGGAGGGCCTGGACCTCGCCGGGAATCCCCGGGCGCGGCCGGCATGGGAGGGGGTGGTGACCTACTTCCGCAACCAGTGCCATCGGATGGACTATCCGAGCTATCGGGCCAAGGGGTGGCAGATCGGCTCGGGCCCGGTGGAGGCGGCGTGTAAGACGGTCATCGGCCGGCGAATGAAGGGCTCGGGGATGCGGTGGGGCCACGAGGGGGCCGATGCGGTCGGCCATCTGCGAGCCCTGCTCTTGAGTGAGCAGGGACAATGGGATGCGTTCTGGGCCAACCGCCGGGTCGCCGCGTAGCCGTTTACCCACTCGTAAGACGCTCACCCTTCGGGACTCGGGGTGCCGAGGAGACCGGTCCCTCCTCTCCCCGGCCCCGCGAGGAGCCGAAGGCGAGCGTTCTCCGAGTCCCCGGAGCCCGAGCCCGTCACGGATTGAACCGCTCGTGCGTCAGCGGTCCCGCCGTCATCCGGGTCAGGGCCTCTCGCAGATGTTCGAGTACCGTCCGCATCGCCGGCTCGTCGGCCAGGGTGCGGGCGTGCTGGGGGTCCTGGCGCAGGTTGTAGAGCTCCTCTCGGGCCTCCCCCTCGCGGCGGATGTAGACGACCCTCGACTCCGGTTTACCGGCTGCCGACTACGTGGTGCCCGAGCGCGGGATGCCCGGGGGCGACCTCCCGGAGTCGGGCGATCGCCTCGGGGTCGCCGAGGCATTCGGCCAGCACCTCCGCCCAGAGCCGGGCCGCTTCCTGGTGCTCGCCGCTTTCCATCGCCAGCACGGCCAGGTTGCGCCGGGTCAGGTGTCCGTAAATCCCCTCGTCGACGCTGCAGAACCGCTCGGGGCGCCGCAAGGTCAGGATCCGTCGCCAACATGCGGCCGCCTCGGTCGCCTCCCCGCGATGCCGGTGGAGCACCGCCTGGCGGAAGAGCAACTCGGCGTCCTCCGCGTCGAGCGCCAGCCCCTCCGCGCAGGCCCGCAGCGCCGCGGGGAAATCGCCGAGTACCTGGTGCGACCGGGCGATCAGGGCGTGCAGTTTCCGCCGGATCGAATCGTACGGCCCGGTGCCGGCCAGGCTGCGCTCGAGGTATCTCAGCGCCTCCGACCATTGCTCCCGCTCGACGGCGATCGACCCCAGGTTGAACAGCACGAACGGATCATCGGGCCTCAGCGCCAGCTCCTCGTGGAGGATCCGGGCGTCGCGATCCAGCTTCCGGGCCCGCAGGGCCGGATCGACGTAGCCGGTATGTCGCACGACCAGGTCGGTCCAGCGGACCGGGATGCCGGCACGTCGCAAGGCCGGGAGGATCTGCTCGTGCACGCGATACGTCCAGCGGACATCGTCGCGGAGCGGGAAGAGCCGGATGTGATCGACCACGGTCTTGCCGCCGGTGCGCCCCGCCCCTGATCGCAGGCACAGCGCACCACGAAGGCGGTCGGTCCATCCCCCCCAGGCGGTTGGTCGCGAGGGCCGAGGCGATCCAGCAGGGCGATGAGCTTCTCCCGCTCGGGCGGGTCGAGCACGTCGTCGGCGTCGAGCCAGAAGGTATAGTCGCCCGTGGCATGACCGAGGCGCGGCGTTCCGCGCCGCCGCGAAGTCGTCGATCCAGGGGAACTCGAAGACCTGCGCGCCGAAGTCCCGGGCGATCTCCGCGGTCCGGTCGGTGCTGCCGGTGTCGACGACGACGATCTCATCAAAGAGCCCCCGCGCCGACTCGAGGCAATGCGGCAGGTTGTCTTCCTCGTCGCGGACGATCATGGTCAGGCTGACCCTGGCGGCGCGCGCGGCCGAGCCCTCGCGGTGAAGGAGGGGCGAGCCGGGAGATGCCATCGCCCCGAGGCGTAGCGGCGCGAGTTGCCGCACGGGGGGAAAGGCCGGACCCTCCGCGGCCGCACCCGCGGGTCGGTGGGGGCTCGGCGACGTCCTCGCGGACTTCTCGCCCCGGCGCGAGACATCGGGCCGCCGCTCCCCTTCCGCCCCCTCCGGGCGCGGTTGCCACGGACTCAAGGCGACCCGACGGCCGGCGGGCGTGTCCCGCCCCCACTTGTCGGCGAACCGCCGTGCGTTCTCCTCCAGCAGGCCCTCGGCGTCGATGCCCTGGCCGATGAACGTCCGGCTGCCGAAGTGGTGGACGAACAGGTCGTGGGCCACGGCCAGCTCGAACCCGGCGCGGCGCGCCCGTTCGGCCAGATCGTCGTCGTCGAACAGGCCCAGCCCGAACCGTTCATCCAGCCCCCCGATCGCCTCGTACACCGCCCGCTTCATCAGCACGCAGAAGCCCGAGAGCTTCGGCGCGGTGAGCCATTGGCCCCGGTGCTCGTCGCGCCATCGCCGGGCGAAGGCGTGCATCTCGTCCAGGTCGCGATACGGGACGTCGTCGACCAGTTGCGGCGGCGTGGCGTAATTCGACATCGGCCCGACCAGGCCGATCCCCAGGTCAGGCTGCGAGTCCCGGCTCGCGGCCGTCGCGCCGCCGTCGATCGGCATCTTCGCCAGCCCGATGAGCTGTTCGAGCCAGCCGTCGGTGACGACCGCGTCATTGTTGAGCAGGACGAGGTATTCGCCGCGGGCCTCGTGCAAGCCCTGGTTGATCGCCCGCGGGAAGCCGAGGTTGCGCCCGTTGCGGATGACGGTGACCGGCATGGGCGCGGCATCCTGCACGCCGCGGAGGTAGGCGGCGGTGTCGTCGGTCGAGCCGTTGTCGACCAGGATCAGCTCGCAGGGGCGCCGGGTGTGCCGGAGGACGGCCCGGAGGCAGAGCCGGGTGAATTCCGCCTGGTTGAAGCACGGGATGATGACGGACGTCAGGCCGGGCTGAACGGCGGCATTCACGGGTCGATCTCCGCGGATAATCCCAAACAACGTCGCCCGTCGATGACGCAGCGAATCATCGATAAGAATCCGTGCTTCCGAATGCAGGGTGCCCGATCATCCGCCTTGGAGCAGAGGCCGACCCTGGACGGAGTGGGTCGCCGGCCCCTCCGCGACAGGATTGCCCAGGACGAGGATCTTCCCCGTGCGATCGACGATCGCACAGGGCGTGGCGATCGGCAGCCGGTGTTCCCACATGCGCGCGAAGATACGGCCGCTGGCGAAGAACGCCGGGGGTAGCCCGACACTCCGCGAGTTATGATAGCAGAGGACATCCAGCGCAACGACAGCCAGCCCGTGCTCCTGCGCCTGGAGGCAGAGGTCGGCACCATACAGGTGGAACCCCAATGCCGGGTCGAAACGAAGGGGGGTGCCTCGTGGTACGATGAGGAGGAGTTCGTCCAATGTCGCGACGCGTGCCGGCAGCTCGGGCCCGTCACGCAGCGGCCGGCCGCGATCGTTGATCCAGCCGATCCGTTCGGCGGCCGGCGGGTGGTCGGGGCCTTCGATCACCTCGCCGACCCCGTAGACTCCGGCGACCCCGATGGGGCCGAATCGCGCTTCGGCCAGTCGGTATCGCCGCACGAGGCGGCGATCCCAGCCTCGGGGCAAGTAGACGTCTTGATGGACGCAAACGACCAGTTCGTGCTCGGCCCACTCCAGCCCCTGATTCAAGCCGGCCGCGGCGCTCGAGGCACCTCGGATCGCGCCCACGTCGTGCGGCGATCCCGGATGCAGGCAGGGCGAGGCCAGCAGGTTGGCCTGAAGGATGGACTCGTCCGAGACGCAGGTCACGAACGACAGCGGGACCGCGTCGGTCGGGACCGATTCGACGCCGATGCCCGGCGCGCCGACTTCGGGGATCGAGGAATTCTCGATCG
This sequence comes from uncultured Planctomycetota bacterium, assembly GCA_963815795.1. Lineage (GTDB taxonomy): Bacteria > Planctomycetota > Planctomycetia > Isosphaerales > Isosphaeraceae > JAKAUH01. Next base: position 336,508 of record CAWFIC010000002.1, read on the forward strand.
GCCGCCCCTGGACGATGTGTTGGTAAACGTCCAGTTGAGGCAGCGTCCGGCCCGGGTGCAGGCCGAGATAATCCAGCAGCGGCCTCGCCGCCCCGGCCAGGCCCGGCGGGGCAGGCAGCCGGATGGCGTCGATGCACTCCGCCTCATAGCCGGCGTCGAGGAACAGCTTGAGCATCGTCGATCCGGTGAAGAAACGCAGGTGGGTGGCGTCGAGCAGTCCGGCCGGGACGTACTGGAAGTCGCCGCTGAGCAGGGCGGCCAGGATCGTATGGTGCTGAATGTTGGGGATGGAGGCGAGCACGACGCCGCCGGGGACCAGGAACCGGCGGAACCGCCGCAGGACCGACTCGGGGTCGATGAGGTGCTCGAGGACGTCGCCGAAGAGGAGGCAATCCAGGCTCCGCGACTCGAGAGGCGGATCCTGCTGGGCGATATCGAGCGTGAAGACCTGATCGAGGCACCGTGCGGCGAGGGCGGCTGCTTCAGGCTGACGCTCGATACCGAACACCGTCCGGTCGGGCCGGCCTTGCTTGAGAGCGGCGCCGAGCCGGCCCCCGGCACAGCCGACGTCGAGGATCCTCCGGGCACCGCTTGGCACGGCCCGCAGTAGGGCTTGGTTGCAACCCAAGTAGTAATGCGACGGCTGCTCCAACGCGATCACCTCAGCATTCGTCTTGTCCCCTTCGCCCTCTTCGATGTCCGCCACGGAACTAGGCCTGTCACCGAGGCTGCCCCCGGTGGAAATGCCCGTTGGCCGGCCCGACCGGCCCGGTGGCGAAGCCGGCCGGCAGACCGGACCGTGAATAACTAGCTGCGTCCCCGTTTCGGGGTCCCCTAGCTGCGTCCCCGTTTCGGGGTCCCCGTTTCGGGGTCCCTAGCTGCGTCCCCGTTTCGGGGTCCGCGTCCCCGTTTCGGGGTCTAGCTGCGTCCCCGTTTCGGGGTCACGTTTCGGGGTCCCGGTGGCGAAGCCCGCCGGCGGACTGGACCGCGAATCACCAGCCGCGCCCGCGTTTCGGCTCCCTGCGTTCCCGTTCGGTCCCCCCGTTTCCCCGTCCCCGTTTCCCGCCCGAAGTCAGATCGCCGCGATTGCTGGCACAAAGAACAATTGTGCAATCGTAGAAATATTTATGAATATGTATAATTTCAAATTAAAATTCCTGGGCCTTGCCCGGCCCGACAGGCTCCGACAACCGACCAACACGACACATGCACCAAGACATGCGCATGCCAAGAGAGCGCTCAACTCTGCCATGCCTCCCCAAAATCGCCAACCGAGACTCAATCGTCTCCAAGGCGCGACATCAGGCCCCCCAAAGGTCACCGCGAGGGCCAGGAACTCTGCTCCGAAAGCGGCTATCGATGATGCGCGGATTATGGACGCCATGGCGTCGCACAGGAGTAGCATCCGTGGTCGGCTCACCGATTTGCTCGCTATGGCCACCTCGCCCCGTGCGAGCCATCTGGGCTCGATTGAGGCATAGGACACATTTCCGTCGGATCTCAGCACATGTGCACCACAAAGACTACTTTTATTGACACGGCGATCGTGCGGCACGACCAGCGGCTTGTCTTCGCATTCCTGCCGCTCCCCGTCACCGCAGGCCGACCTGAATCGGGGTGAAAACCTCGGCCCCGGCATCATCACTATCTCGCCGACTACGGATCAATGGCCTATATTTTATAGGTGGAACTCTACTATTTCACCTTTTGATTATGCCTGTTATACGCAGGTGGAACGTTCGACTCGCTCCGCGGCATGTCCCCCGGATTACCGATTTGCCAACCCTTGGGAATTGGCTGCTTACAATGCACATAGTTCCCATCTACGAAGCCATCATCAACATAGATTGACTGCCCCGTCTCCAGCGATGTGATCTTGATCCAGAAGTGTATCAATTCCCCCGACGACGCCGACTGGACCGTTGCCTTCCAGTATTTCCCGGACGACTCCGCGTTGAACGCATCCTCGAAAGCATAAGCCCATTCATAACAGTAGTATCCCTTCCTGCGCTGATCTCTGAACCTAGGCATATAGAAAGGATTATTATTATCAAATGTATTTTGGATCGCTTGGCCGATGAAGTAGCCTTCTGCCCTTCCTTTCGGCGAGTTCCCCCTCCAGAACAACTGCTCCGGCAGTTTTGACAAGTCGTCCAACAGCCCCAGTCGGTCGGTTGCGATCGTCGGCGAGTTCCCCACGTAGCGGTAAGTGTTCGCATCACCACCCGCAAGCCCGATCGGATCCCTGACTCGTCCACCTCCCCGTCCGCGGATCCTCGGCCCGGAAGATCCCCAGGTTCAGCCCGGTGGCCGTATCCCGCTCCAACTCCGCGAAGCCCACGAACCGATCGCCATTCGACGGGCTCGACTCGGCGAGCTGGTTGCCGAAGGCCCCGTAGTCGACATGGTCGATGATCGAGCCCGAGTTGTTCGACAGGTCGCGCACCGTCCCCAGCCGGTCGGGCAGGTACCACGCCACCCCACCCGAATTCTGCCGCGCCAGCACCGTGTCAACAAGACCTCCCTGCGGGCCGTTGAGGTAGCGGGTCGTCGGCGACGTCGCCCCGTTGACGAAATCCATGAGCGGGTCGTTGTTCGTCCCGTCGTAGAGCGTCGCCGTGGTCGTCGAGCCCTCCTTCCTCTCGATGCGGCGGTCCAGCGCATCATAGGTGTAGGTCGCCAGCACCGTTGTCACCCCGCCCACCACGCTCTGCACCTCGGTCAGTCGGTTGTGGTAGTCATAGGTATACAGCGTCTTGTTGCCGTTGCTGATCTGCGTCCGGGAGATCTCGTTGCCCTCGGCGTCGTACGCGTAGTTGTAGGTCCCGTCGGTCGTCAGCTCGTTGTCGGTGCCCGGGGTGCTGCCGCCCGTGTTGCGCACGCCGTTGGCGTTGTAGCCGAAGCTCTCGTTGGCGAACGAACTGTTGCTGTGCGTCACTGTGGTGAGCTGATCGTTGTTTGTGTAGCCGTAGGTCAGCGTGTCTGCCGATGTCCCGGAGTTCCAGACCCGCGTCTCCTGCGTCACCCGGCTGGCTGGGTCGTAGGTGTAGCCGTAGGAGACCGCGGTCGTCCCGCCCGAGGTCTTGTCGGTGATCCCGGTCATTCGATTCGCGGGGTCGTACGCGTAGATCGACGTCATCACCACCGCCGTCCCCATCAGGTTGGAGTACCGGGTCAACGTGGTCATCCGCTCGGCGGCGTCGTACTGGAAGTCGACCCGCTCGGCGGTGACGCCGGTCCCCGAGAGCGTGATCGTGGCCAGTTCGTCGCGCACGTCATAGGTGTACGAGGTCAGGCCGCTCTTGCTATCGTCGAGGCTGGCGCGGTTGCTGTTCGGGTCGTAGCCGTAGGTCAACGTCACCTGGGGCAGGCCGGTCGTCCCCGCGTCGTCGGCGGTCAGCAGGCGGTCGTCCTTGTCGTAGGTGAAGGCGTTGCTGGCCACGAAAGTGACCCCGCCCTGCACCACGGACTCCTTGACCGACGTCAGGTTGCCGTCGTGGTCGTACCCGTAGGTGAAGGTGGCGAACGCGCTGCCGCCGCCGACGGGGAGCCATGTCTCGGTCGTCAGGCGGTTGTCGCCGTCGTAGGCGTACTGGTAGATCCGGCCATCCGCGTCGGTCATGCCCTTCACGTTGTACATGTTGTCGTACGTGTACGTGGTGTGGCCCAGCGGGTCGGTCACGGTCGTCACGCGGTCGGCGCTGTCGTATTGATAGGTCGTCCTGTTACTCGTAGGATCGGTGACGCTGACCAGGCGATTGTCCTTGTCGTAGCTGTACACGGTCGTCCCGCCGCCGCTGGGGTCGGTCTGCCCGACCAGGTTGTCCCTCTGGTCGTAGGCGTAGCTCGTGAGGTGCCCGTTACCGTCGATGACGCCCGTCACGTTGCCGTCGTTGTCGTACTCGTAGACGGTGCGGTCCCCCATGCCGTCGGTCACCGTCGTCAGCCGGTTCATCGAATCGTAGGCATAGGTCTCCGTATGGCCCAGCGGGTCGATCACCTCCGTGACGTTGCCGTCGGGGTCGTAGTCGTAGGTGGTCGGTGCCGTCTCGCCCGGCAGCAGGACCCCGGTCACCTCGCCCAGGTTGTTGTAGTCGTAGACGGTCGTGTTGCCCCGCGCATTGAACTTCGGTCGTCAGCTCGTTGTCCGCGTCGTAATAGTATTTCGTGGTATCGCCATAGGGATCTGCCATTGTCTTGATGTTGTTGTCGCCATCGAATGTATAGGTCGTCGTGAAGCCGTTCGGGGTGGTGACGGTCTTGACGTTCCCCTCGGAGTCGTAGCCGTAGCTGAGCTGCTTGCCCGTCCCCTGGTTGGCCGGGTCAACGACGCCGGTGAGGCGATTCCGCGGGTCGTAGATGTAGCTGGTGACGTTCCCATTGGCGTCGGTGATGCTGGTGAGGTTGCCCGCGGGGTCGTAGCCGTAGGAGACCTCCTTGCCGGCCGCCGCCTGGATCGGGTTCTGCGAGGTCTTGAGGCGGCCGGCGTTGTCGTAGGTATAGGTCGTGATGTTGCCCATCGCGTCGGTCACGGTCTTGAGATCGCCCGCGTTGCCGTCGTAGGTCATCGTGACGGTGGGCGTCCCGGTTCCCGGGTAGATGATCGTGCCCAGGCGGCCGAGGCTGTCGTAGACGTACGTGGTCGTGAACCCATTCGGGCTGGTGTCCGAAGTGATCTCGCCATGTGAATTGTACGTATAATGCTCCGATACATTGTCCGGGTCGGTGCGCGTCAGGACGTTGCCGTGGCTGTCGAGCGAGTAGGTCGTGATCAGCTTGTTATAGTCGGTGATCTGGGTGGGGATGCCGAAGTTGTCGTTGTAGACGATCGTCTCGGTGCTGCCGTCGGGGCGCGTGATCTGGGTGATGTTGCCGTTGACGTCGTACTGATACGAGGTCTGGCGGCCCATCGGGTCGGTGACGAGCTGCGGCCAGTCGTTGGCGTTGTTGACGATCGTCGTGGTGCCGCCGTTGGCGTCGGTCATCGAGACGACGCCGCCCAGGCTGTCGAAGGTGACCGAGGTGACGGCGTTGTCGGGATTCTTCGCCGTGCCGGTGTAGACCATGGTGGTGGCGAGCGACGTGAGGTTGCTGCTCCCCCATGGGAGCAGGCCCTGCTCCTGCGCCGCCGAGGTCTTCACGGTCAACGTGCCGTCGAACAGGGTCTCGGTGGTGACGCGGCCGTTGCTGTCGTAGGCGACCGAGGCGGTGTGGCTGTCGGGGTTGTATTCGGACGTCATCTGGTGGCTGGAGCTGTAGCCGTACGTGGTCAGCGCGTTATCGGGGTCGAGGATCTTCGTCAGGTTGCCGTTGGAGTCCATCGTGATCGTCGTGATGCGGCCGGCCGGGTCCTTGATCGTGCTGAGGCGGCCGCTGGAGTAGGACAGCGTGGTGATCAAGCCGACCGGGTCCGTGATCGTCGAGAGCGACCCGGCCGGGCCGGTGATCCCGTAGGCATACGTGTAGGTGTTGTTGTTGCGGTCGGCCAGGGACACCTCCTGGCCACTGGGGTTGTAGGTGACGACCGTGCCGTCGGAATAGGTGCGGGTCCAGGGGTTCTGGTTGGCGGAGTTGTAGACGAGCTTGGAGGTGTCGGTCACGTAGCCGGTGTAGTTCTTGCCGTCGCCGGTGGTGAACAGCTCGGGGGCGCCCGAGCCGTCGGTGATCATCACCGAGGAGCCCGGCGAGCCGAAGATCGTCTGCAGGCCGCCGATGGTCCAGCCGGAGCCGTAGGGGGAGGAACTGTTGTTGTCCAGCAGCAGCGGCAACGGGTTCGTGAATGTCTCGCTCGCGATCATCGTGCGGTTGAAGGTGACGGTCAGCTGCTCGGTATACATCCCGGTCGAGAGGCCCGACGCGTTCGCGGCCAGGAAGTTCGTCAGGTAGACGCCGTTGCCCTGCATGAAGTTGTTGATCGTCACCGGGTTCCCCTGCGAGGCGCTGTTGACGAGGAGCGAGAACTTCATGCTGGTGAATGTGAACATCCCCCAGTCGGTCTGGAGATTGAACGCCCCGCCGACGATGGGCTGATCGTCGGCCTGGAGGGAGGAGTATTGGAGGTCGATGCTATTGAGCTGGCCCAGCGACTGGTAGGGGGCGATCTGGTGGTCCTGGTAGAACTGGCCGCCGACCAGGCTGGCGTCGGAGGCCATCAAAGTGGGGGTGGACGATGATGGCGGGAAACTGCCGGTGGGGCCGGCGGGAACGGGGGCGGACGGCGGGGAGCCGCAGCATGGCCCCTGGGGCGGGGGCGAGGCGTTATTGGCCGTCGTGTCGCAGCACATGCTGTACCAGGCGAATCCATCGCCCGTCGCCGCGAGAGGGAGCGGTTCGTGGATGACCGGTGGGCCGCCGCCCGCGACCGGCCCGCCGGCGCCGGCCGGGGCCTGCGAGGCCGATGGGGCAGACGGGACGGAACTCGCGCCGGGGGCCGGGTCGGCCGGGAGCGGGGCCGCTGTGACGCCGCTGAGCCGGGCGCACGCCGGATGAGTCGCCGCCCAGCGGTCGAACCGGGCGGCCAGTCGCCGGTAGAGGGCGTCGAAGCGGTGGTCGCCCTGGCCCTCCATGCGATCGAGCAGCCGCAGCCGGCCCCAGGGGCGCGAGTCGACCTCCGCCAGCGCAAGCTTCTCGCGCGTCAGGAGCGCCACCCGGGCCGACTCGGCGCGGTCCGGCTGATGTCCGGCCAGATGGGCGGACTGCGCGGCGACGGGCCGATCGGGCGCCTCGGTCGGGTGACCACCTTCAGCCAGGAGGTGCCCCGGTTCCCGCTGCCAGATCTCGAGGTCCCGCCCCCGGCTCAGCAACCAGCGGATCTCCAGCTTGTCCATCTCCAGCTTGCGGACGTTCCGGCGCGGGTCGATGTGGTTCCGGCGGCGCATGGTGTCATCCTCTTGGTGGCCGAATCCTGCGGGCGGATGGACTCAACGGCGCGGGCGCGCACCGTCTCCGACGGCCCGGGCGGGGCGCCGAGGCGCACCGGCAGCCCAGGCGGGAGTGGCGCAGCACCGAATTGGGATCGAACGATCGCGGGCGATGAGACTCGAGACGGCGGGACGACCTCGATCGGGTCCCGATGACCTCAGGCGATCGGCCCAGAGAGCTCGGATCGCGCTCCGTGTCGGTGAAGAATCCATTAACGGAGACAGGTCCATCTGGAATTGAACGAGCTGACTTTAGTGATCGGCCGGCCCGGTGTCAATGGTTCACACGCCGGATTTTTCATATTCTTGCCAAACTGATTCTTGCTTGAATGATGTAATTAAGAATATCGCACCATCGCGCCGGGTGAGTCTGGCAATCGCTCCTGGGCCGGTTGGGTTTGGTGATGAGGACGTTGCCGGCCTTGGTCGCCGGTTTGCCTGTACTGGCAGGAGGGCGCCGGGAGGATGCGTGCCGCGGCGGGCTGCGTCGAACCTCGGCGACGGCCTGTTCGCCGACCACACGGCGGCCGCCGGCCTGGCGGCGCCGACCCGCGATCGGCTGGGCTTCGGCATCGCGTTCCTCGACGTCGACGACGACGGCCGGCTCGACCTGCTGACGGCCAACGGGCACGTCAACGACGACCGCCCCGAGATCCCGTACACGATGCCCGCGCAGCTCCTGCTCGGCGGCCCGGGGGGCAGCTTGACCGACGTCTCCGCGCGGGCCGGTCCCGCCTTCCTCGTCCCGCACATCGGCCGGGGATTGGCCGTCGGCGACCTGGACAACGACGGCCGCCTCGATGCCCTGCTGGTCGCCGCCAACGAGCCGATGGTCTACCTGCACAACCGGACCGCCGGAGGACACTCCCTGACGATCGCACTGGAGGGAACGACCTCGAATCGCGACGGCGTCGGCGCGCGGGTGACCGTCGAGGCCGGCGGGACGCGCCGGGTCGTACAGCGCATGGGCGGCGGCAGCTTCCTCTCGGCGAGCGACGGGCGGCTCCACTTCGGGCTGGGCGCCGCGACCCGGGTGGACCGGGTGGAGGTCCGCTGGCCGTCGGGGCGGGTCGACCAGTTCCGCGACCTCGCGGTGGATAGAGGACACCGGCTCCGCGAAGGCGACCCCATGCCCGGACCCCTGCCCATCTCGAGGCGATCCGGAAAGCCCCGGTAGGGGCGATCGGACGTCGCCGGGCGCACCCTCATCCGGTCCGACTCCGAGTCGATTCGCCATCCGTGTCGTCGTGCGGTTCGGGCCGGGGCGGCTTGTGGAACTCGGCCGTTTCAAGGAGTCCGAGGCGTACTTCCGGAGGACGCTCGAGAGGCGGCCCAACTCCTATTCTCCCCTCAACGGCCTGGCCTGGCTCCTGCTCACCGCCCCGGACCACCGTCAGTGCCGGCCGGAGGAAGCCCTGGATCTCTCGCGCCGGGCGGTCAAGGACTCTCCCCTTGCCAACAACCTCAACACCCTGGGCATCGCCGAGTATCGGAACGGCCTGTGGGACCAGGCGATCGCCACGCTCCATAAGTCGACCGAGATGAACAAGGGGATGGACCCGACGGACTTCTTCTTCACGGGCATGGCCCACTGGCGGCGTGGCGACAGGGACGAAGCCGAGCGATCGTTCCGGCGCGGTGTCGATGCCACCGGGAAGCAGACGCCGCTCCAGTGGGACACGCGGAGTATCTGGGCCGAGGCGGCCGAGCTGATGGGAAAGCCCGGCCCGGTCCCCACCTTGTTCGAGGTCTAGGCCCAACCAGACCGTGTCATGGCCGCGCCGCGACGGATGAGCGCGGCTGGTTTCCTTCCGCTCGAAACCTTGCGGACCGATCCCGACCTCGCCCCGCTCCGCACCCGGCCGGACTTCCGGCTCTTGATTATGGATCTGGCCTTTCTCACCCAGCCGTTCGCGCCATGATCGCCCCCGATAAGTGCGCCGGGCTTTCCTGGAGGTTGGCGATCCGTAAGATGATGTGGGGGAGTTCGTCCGGGCAACGATCGCGCGCCGGGCCGATCCGAGGGAGGCCATGCCATGAGCATCACGACCACGATCTCGCGCCACGGGATCACCTTGCCGACAGGGCAGGTCGCCGAGTTCTGCCGCCGATGGAAGATCCGCGAGCTGGCGGTCTTCGGCTCCTTCCTCCGCGACGACTTCCGGCCCGACAGCGATCTCGATTTCCTCTATACTTTCGACGACGACGTGCACTGGACCCTGTTCGATCTGGTCGCGATGGACGAGGAGCTCGCGGCGATCGTCGGGCGGCCCGTCGATCTCGTTGATCGCAGGTCGATCGAAAAGAGTGAGAACTGGATTCGGCGCCGGTCGATCCTCGGCACCGCGGAGGCGATTTATGCCGCCGGATGAATCATCCCTCATCGATATCGTCCAGGCGGGGCATCGCATCCTCGATTATGTTGCCGGTCTGGACCGTGCCACCGTGGAATCGAACGCGATGATCCGGGCGGCGGTCCTCTATGAGTTCCTTGTCATGGGCGAGGCCGTCAAGCGGCTCTCGCCTGGGTTCCGCACCAGCCGGCCCGAGGTCCCCTGGAGCCGGATCGCCGGCATGAGAGACGTGTTGATCCATGGCTACGACCGCGTCGAGTTCGACCGTGTCTGGTCGGCGATCGAGCGTGCGCTGCCCGACCTCCTCGCCGCTCTCGCTCCCATGCTGCCACAGGAACCCGACGCCTGACGGGTCGAAGGCTGGAGGGATCGGAGGTAGCATCCAGAGCGATCCAGAAGATCGGTCGTCGTGGGCCTCGGCGGGGTATAATGGAGGTCGAGAGCGAAGGACCTCGTTGCGCACCCGATCGCATCGCTAAAGTCGTCGTATATGGCAACTTCCTCCAGTTCCCGCTTCACACCGCCCGGCCTCGAGCCGGGCGACCGGTTCGAGGTGACGCCGATCGCCGGGACGGGCCGGCTGAGCCTGCCCCGGGTCCTGGGCCCGGACGGGTTCCCGATCGAGCAGATCGAGGATCCCGCGGGTCGGCCGCTCGCGCTGACCCTCGACGCGGCGGCCGGCTCGGTCGTCGTGCCGAAGCTGGGCGAGGCCCTCGCGCGGTCGGCCGCCGGGCCGCTCTGGCTGGAGTACCGCGCCCGGGACGGTTCCGGCTAGTGGTCGAGCCCGGCACGGCACATCCGGAGAACGGCTCGGTGGTCACCGAGCAGGGTGTCCCCATCGAGTTCGACCGCGGCGACTGGCCGGTGGTCGAGACCGCCAGCGCGGCGGCGGCCGGCCGGGAGCTCGATCAACTCGACCTGGCGATCCGGGCGGCCCGGCTGGCCACCCACGCCGGGTTCGACCGGCTCATCGCGCTGCCCCTGGTCCGCGACATCGAGCTGCTCGAGCACCAGATCCGCACGGCCAAGACCGTGCTGCGGCGGTTCCGCGGCCGCGCCATGCTCTGCGACGAGGTCGGGCTGGGCAAGACCATCGAGGCCGGCCTCGTCCTCTCCGAGCTGATGATCCGCGGATTGGCCCGCTCGGTGCTCGTGCTCGTGCCCCCCTCGCTGATCGAGCAGTGGCAGGGCGAGATGCGCCGCAAGTTCTCGATCGAGCTCGTGAGCCACGACGACCCGGCCTTCCGCGACCGCGGCGCCGAGGCCTGGGGCGGGTTCGACCGGGTCATCGCATCGATCCACACCGCCAAGCGCGAGCCGCACAAGGCCGCCATCCTCGCCCGGCGGTGGGATATCGTCATCGTGGATGAGGCTCACCACCTGCGCAACCGGAACACCCAGGCCTGGAAGTTCGCCAGCGAGATCCAGAAGCAGTTCGTCCTCCTGCTGACCGCAACCCCGGTACAGAACAACCTCGAGGAGCTGTTCAACCTCGTGACGCTGCTGGAGCCCGGCCTGCTGAGCACGGCCCGGCAGTTCCAGCGCCACTTCATGGACCGCCGCGACAAGCTGACCCCGCGCCACGTCAACGAGCTGCACGCCTTGCTATCGGAGGTGATGATCCGCAACCGGCGGAGCACAGTGGGATTGCAATTCACCCGGCGGTGGGCCCGGACGATCAGCCTGCCGCTCTCGCGGCCCGAACAGGACCTCTACCGCGACGTCACCGCGTTCGTGCGCGACCACCTCCGCGCAGCGCAGGAGCGAAAAGAGAAGGCCAAGGACAAGGCGAAAGGCCGCGAAAAGGACCGGGACGCCGACGAGGTCAAGGAGGGCGGATCGGTCAACCGCATGGCGTTGTTGAGCGTTCAGATGGCGATGGGCAGCTCCAGCCAGGCGGCGGCCGGGACGCTGGCCAAGGTCGCCGAGACGCCGAGGCTGGCCGCGTCCGACCGGGCCCGTCTGGTCGACCTGGCCGGCCGCGCCCGCGCGCAGCAGGATAGCACCAAGGTCGCCCGGCTGCTCGGGCTGGTCAACGAATACCGCGACAAGATCGTGATCTTCACCCAGTTCCGCGCCACCCAGGAGCTGCTCGAGCGCCGGCTCAGGGGGGCCGGGCACGACGTCGCGGTGTTCCACGGCGGGCTGTCGCGGCTGGAGAAGGAGGCGGCCATCGAGCGCTTCCGCGGCCGATCGCGGCTCCTGCTCTGCACCGAGGCCGGCAGCGAGGGGCGCAACCTGCAGTTCGCCCACGCCGTCTGCAACTTCGACTTGCCCTGGAACCCGATGAAGATCGAGCAGCGGATCGGCCGGCTCAGCCGGATCGGCCAGACCCACGACGTCCACGTCTTCAACCTGGTCGCCGCCGACACCGTCGAGGCCGCCGTGCTCCACCTGCTCGAGGCCAAGCTCAACATGTTCGAGCTCGTCATCGGCAAGGTCAACATGATCCTCGGCAACCTGGACGACGAGCGCGAGTTCCCCGACGTCGTCGCCGACCTCTGGGCCGAATCGGCCGACCAGGATGACTTCGCCCGCCGCGTCGACGAGCTGGGCGACCGCCTGCTCGAAGCCAAGCGGGTCTATTTCGAGCAACGCGCCATCGACGACAAGCTCTTCGGCAACCGATTTGCCCCCATGTAGGGTGGGTCGAGCCTCGATTCATCGAGGTGAGGCCCACCGGGATGACCGAGATCATGAGCACCGACCTCCAGACCCCTGAGTCATCCCGTCCGCCCCTGGAGGACTTCCTCCGCGACTATGCGGAGACCACCGGCGGAGTCTGGGACGAAGTCGAGCCGCAGGTCTACGACCTGATGCTGCCGGGCGGGGAAGGCGAAGGCGCGCGCGAGCCCGAGATGGTGCGCCTGGTGTTCGATCCCGAGGCGCTCCCGGAGCATCCCGGCGCCAACTGGCCAGCTACGGCACGCCCCTGATCGACCGCCTGCTGGCCGACGCCGTGAGCCGGGGCCGGCATCTCGAGGTCTACCGGGTCGGCTTGAACGCATCGCCGCAGGGCGTGGAGGACCGGCTGCGCCGGGCGGTCACGCTGCCGCCGGAATACGCCCTGAAGATCGAGCGCACGCGGCCCCTGAACTTCCCCCAGGCGGTCTTGTGGTTCGAGGCGACGTTCGTGAGCGACCAGAAGGAGCAGGACCTCTTGACGGTGGCGATCGACGTGCATCACGGCCGGCAGGTGCGGCACCTGGAGGACTTGCTCGACGACACTCACCTGGCCGAACGCCCCTGGACGCCCCTCCCCGAGGCACCGCACCCGGGGCTGATCTCGGCCTACCCGATCGCCCGGGATCGCGTGGTGCGCACCCTCTCGGCGCTGGCCAACACCTATCATCGCGAGCTACACGAGCGACTGGACCGGCAGCTCGAGCGCATCGGCCGGTATTACGCCGACCTGCGCGCCGAGGTCGAGGAGCAGGCGCAGAAGGCCCGCGGCCGCGGTGAGGACACCGCGCGGTTCACCGCGCGGATCGAAGGCCTCGAGCGCGAGGAGCAGCTCCGCGCCGGCGAGCTGCGGCGGAAGAGCCAGTTGAAGGTCCACCTGCGGCTGCTCAACCTCTTGGTCATCCACCAACCCAAGCTGCTCCTGAATACGGCCGTGGTCGCGTCGAAGACCGGGTCGGAGGTCGGCCGGGTGGAGTGGGTCTACGACCCGCTGGTGGAGGCCGTCGAGGCCGCCGTCTGCCCCGATTGCCGGCGCCCGACCTTCGAGTTCGCCGTCACCCGGCAAGGCCGACTTGTCTGCCCGGCCTGCGCGGCGGGATCGAGCGCGCCAACACGGCCGTCGCGGAGGTAGGCGATTTGCCCAAGTTCAATCGATATTCTCGGCGATTCATCGTATCCTGAATGAGCGAAGAGACGGTCTCCGTTCGTCGAATCGTCCGCGAGATCGGGTGTTGACGTGGAGCTCGGGGGTCATCATGCGGACGTTCACCGCGATTGTCGAACGATGTTCGGACACAGGTGTGTTTGTCGGATACGTGCCGGGTTTTCCCGGGGCCCATTCCCAGGGCGAGACGCTCGACGAACTCAATCGCAACCTGTCGGAAGTGATCGAGATGCTCCTGGAGGATGGGGAGCCGGAAGTCGAGTCGGAGTTCGTCGGTACACAGACCGTCCAGGTTGACTGACCATGCCCAAGCTGCCGGTGCTCAAGCCGCACGAAGTGGTCGCCCGCCTCGAAGACTTGGGATTCGTCGAAGTCCGACAACGGGGTTCCCATAAGCAATTTCGCCATCCCGATGGCCGAGGCACGACCGTGCCCTTCCACAAAGGACGGGATATTTCACCGGTCTTGTTGCGGCAGATTGCCCGAGACATCGGCTTGTCGGCGGAAGATTTCGTCGCGTGAACGGGTCATTCCAACCGGAATCCCTTCAGCCGTTGCGATAGACATACTCGATGACGAGATAGATCGCGGTGGCGACGAGGAAGAGCGTCCCCATCGCGATCACATAGAGGACGAACAGCCAGATCGGACCGAAACGCGATCCCAACCGCCGGCGCGCTACCCACCAGCCGAGCCAGCCGATCAGCCCATAGAGCAGGAAGCCCCCGGCGGCCATCGCGATGAGGAATGGCTCGTGCACCCGCTGGTCCTTCATGTCGACGATCGCGATCGCGACGAACAGGACGAGCAGCAGCAGGTGCCAGATCCGCGGCTGGTACCAGGTCGTGGACCGCCGCGGTGGGGAGGATTCGGGCATGGGATGCATCCGGATTTCACGCAGAGACGCAAAGGAACGCAGAGACGCAGAGAAGACAAGAAAACCGAGACAAGGAGACCGAACTCGAGGATTCCTTTTCCCCTTTGCGTCTCTGCGGCCCTTTGCGTCTCTGCGGGAAACTCTTCTTCCTCCTCACCTCACCGGCGGTCCGCCCAGGTCCTGGAGGCGGCGGCGCAGCTCCCAGAGGACGATCTGGTCGATCGGCCGGATGGCGTCGCCCTCGTCGAACTCGCGCTCGGTCGTCACCCGGACCCAGCAGGTGATCCGCTCGCAATCGCCCGCGACGGGGGCGGGGACGCGCCAGCACCGCGCCATGGCGTCGGCGGAGGCTGTCGCCAGGCGGCGGCCATCGGGGCTGAAGGACAGGGCATGAACGGCGCCGCGATGCTCCAGGGGCGGGCCGATCGGCAGCGCGGTGCCGGCATCCCACAGGCGGGCCATCCCGTCGCGGCCGGCGGTCGCGACGATCGTCCCCTCGGGGTGAAACGCCAGGCGATCGACGGGCCCCCGGTGCGCCATCGGCTCGCCGATCGGTCGGCCGGTCGCGCCGTCCCAGAGCCGGGCCGTGCCGTCGGAGCCGGCCGACGCGATCGACCGCCCATCCGGACTGAACGCGACGCAGCCCACCTCGGCCCCGTCGCCGTGGGTCAGCTCCATCAGGAGCGTCCCATCGCCGGCGTCCCAGAGCCGTGCCAGGCCATCGCGGCAGCCGCCGAGGAGCGTCCGGCCGTCGGGGCTGAAGGCCAGGGCATGCACGGCGCACTCGTGACGGAGCGATTCGCCGATTCGCGTGCCGGCCGCGGCATCCCACACGCAGACCGTGCCGTCGTCGCCCGCGACCGCGAGCCGGGTACCGTCGGGATCGAAGGCGACGGTGAGGATCGTCGCGCCCGATTCGCCCGGCCAGGAAGCCGCCTCCCCGACCGGCCGGCCGGTCGCGCCGTCCCAGAGGCCGGAGATTCCCGCCCGGCTGGCCGTCGCGACCCGCGAGCCGTCGGGGCTGAAGCACAGGGCCGAGACGGGGGCACCGTGGCGGCCGGCTTGACCCACGGACGCCCCGGTCATGGCATCCCAGAGCCGGAGCGCTCCGTCATCGCCCGCGGTCGCCGCCAGCCGCCCGGCGGGGCTGAAGGCCACGGCGCGCACGGCTCCTTCGTGGTTCATCGGGGAAGCCAGCATCGAACCCGTGGCGACGTCCCAGAGCCGCGCCCTCCGGTCGGCACAGGCCGTCGCGATCCGCCGGCCGTCGGGGCTGAACGCCAGCGCGTGGACCGCGTCGCGGTGCGTGAGGGTCCGCTCGACCAGCCTGGCCCCGGCGTGCCAGCCGCCCAGGCCGGCGCGGACGGCCCGGTCGAGCTCCGGGGAATCGGGCGGGACGTTCTCCAGCGCGCGGGCCAGCCAGAGCATCCCCTCGCCGATCATCCCGCGCTCGAAGAGCCGGCCGGCGCGCTCGATCGCCAGCCGGGCCAGCGACCGCTTGACGTCGCCCAGCGCCCGTTCCTGCTCGGCGCGGTAGCGGACATCCGCCAGCCAGGCCTCGATCTCCTCGGCCAGGGCGGTGGGCGTGGTGTGGCGGTCTTCCGGATTGACCGACATGGCCTTGAGACAGGCCGCCTCGAGCGCCGGGTCGATCGACCGGCGCAGCCGACGAGGCGACGGGAAGATCCCCCGGCGCACCCGCTGCAACACGTCGGCGACGTCGCCGGTGTGGAAGGGTCCGTGCCCGACGAGCAGGCAGTAGAGCGTCGCGCCCAGGCTATACACGTCGCTGACCGGGCCGACCCGTTCCAGGTCGCCCGCGGCCTGCTCGGGGCTCATGTACTGCGGCGTCCCCAGCGCCGAGCCGGGGCGGGTCAGCGACGATGAGTCGTCCAGGGCCCGACCCGCGGGATCGGGGGAATCGGGACCCGTCGTCGCCGCCAGATCGGACGACGCGATCGACTTGGCCAGCCCCCAGTCGACCACCAGCGTCTCGCCGAACCGGCCGAGCATGATGTTGTCGGGCTTGAGGTCGCGGTGCACGACGCCGCGGCTGTGCGCATAGGCGACCGCGTTGCAGGCGTCGATCAGGCTGCGCAGCAGGCGACGGAAGGCGATCTCGCGCCGGGCCGGCTCGCGCGGCGCCTCCTCCTGCGAGTGGAACCGTTCGATCGCGCGGCCGAGGGTCTCGCCCTGGATCAACCGCATCGCGTAGTACGGCCGCCCGTCGGCGTATCGGCCCAGTCCGTACACCGGCACGATGCCCGGATGCTCCAGCCGGCCGGTCAACCTGGCCTCGAGCAGGAACCGCGCCTGGCTGGTCGGGTCGTGGGCGTGATAATCCCGCAGCTCCTTCACCGCGACCTGGCGGTCGAGTTCGGGGTCGATCGCCAGGAAGACCTCGCCCAGGCCCCCGCGCGCGAACCGCCGCACGATCCGAAAGCGTTCGTCGATCGACGTCGCGGCGGGCGGGCGGCCGGCGTGAGCGGTCGTGCGATTGGGGCCGTCGGCAGCTCGTTCGAGCGAAGCCGGCCCGAGGTAGGCGACGGTCTCGGAGAGCGGCCGCGCGACGATCGGGTTTGGCGCGTCCTCCGGGAGTCGATCGGCGCGGCGTTGCCGATGTTCCTCGACGAGACCTTCCAGCACGATCCGCCCACGCTCGGTGAGGAGGCCCTGACTCACAAGGACCTCGGCCATCGAGCGGCCTTGCGCCTCCGACCAGGCCTCGAACGCGGCGAGGAGCTTGTTCTGGTCGATCAAGCCGCGCCGAAGCGCCAGCAAGGCCAGCAGGAGATCCCGCGAGATATCGGCATCGGCGTGTTGAGCCATGACGCAAGCTCCCGATCCGGATCGATCGAAGCGACACGGGCGGCATCGGCCGGTCCGCCCCGCTCGCGGGAAGGTCGCCCCGATCGCCCACCGATCATAATGCGGGACCCCGCCCGGGGGAAGGCCTCGGTCTGATCAAATGTCCAGAACCCGGGCGAGGCCCGGATCGAAGACTCGTGAGAGATTCGTGCGCGGCGCGAATGGGTCAAGTCTGATTCCGGGAGGGCTCGGCCGCCGAACGCGATTCGCTGGAATGTCCCGTCGGGCCGTTCTGGCTCATCGAGTCGGAATCGGAGGCTCCGGGGCCACTCCTGCTCTCCTCATCTGAGGCATGACGGACGGCGGACCAATCGACCGATGCGACCCAGATGGACGCTCGCTCGTCATAATGAACGACGCCCTCCGTGCGAAGTTCGTCGGGTTCGCCTCGATCGTCGGCGTCATCCATGTAGAAGGTGAGGACCAATCCCTCGTGCAACTCAATGCACTGACGTTCCAGATCCTCCCTCGTGCCGGCACACGTCAATCTCAACCGATTGGAATCATCGAGATTCTGGAAGTCGGCATAGACCTTGGACTTGAACATGGGCGAACTCCTAACGCGGCCGAGCCGCAACCCTCGGCTTCGCGACCGGATTTCACGCAGAGACGCAGAACGCCGCAGAGACGCAGAGAAGACAACAGGTCAAGATCCCTCGCAAGTCCGTCTCTTTCTCCTTTGCGTCTCTGCGTGACTTGGCGTCTCTGCGTGAAACGCTTCATCCCATGAGATGCGCGCACGGCGCAGGGATCCTACGGTGGAAGACTCTACTTGTCCTTGCGCCGACTGGGATTGAGGATTGTGGGCCGAAACAGACGACTCGCCTGCTCCGCGGTCAGCCCGCTCAGTGTCGCGTGAGAGGGGTTCGTTCGCGTGGGAGCGGCCACGACCGTTCCGCCGCATTCGCGAACTGCTCCGACTGTGGTCACACCGACCTGATTATTCAGGATGCCCGAATAGCCGGTTTGCGGGATGGCCGCAGTCAACTCTTCAACCGTCGCGCCAGGAGTGGAATTCACCGATACCCCCTGGAGGCTCCCTTCGGCATCGACCGTGACGCCCGACCCCTTCACGAAACTCTCCGGCAGGTTCTGACCTCCTCGCACGACCAAGGCGTCATCAGGCAGCGGCTCCATCCCTTTCCCCTGACGCCGTGTGATTCGCGGCAGGGTCAAGCGAGCGCGAAGGCCACTCACGACCGCGGCGACTCGCGATGGTCGCTCCATCGTAACAGCTTCTCGACAACCATCAACCGAACTCGCCGCTAGGAACGGCGGTGGATAGCGATGACCGCGACGGCGAGATAGCATGATGCGGCGGAGGGCGGCGTCGATTCCGGGTACATCTCGAGGAGCAGCAATCATGAGCGATCGTCGCAGCGAACGACGGAGATTGGATGCGGATCGGCGGGGTTTCCTCAAGGGGATGGGGCTCGGGGCGACCGTCGGCCTGTCCGGCTGGCCTGGGACTCCCGCCCGGGCCGGCTCGATCCAGGAGGCGAAGCCGGCCGAGGGCGCGCGGCCGTCGCCGTCATCCGCATCCACGCGGCGGAACCCGATCGGCGTCTCGACCTATTCGTTCTGGCAGTTCCGCGGCCGTCGCATCGACATCGCCGAGTGCATCGACAAGGCCGCCGCCATGGGCTTCGACGGCGTGGAGGTGCTGCACATCCAGATGGCCGATGAGTCCAACGCCGCGCTCCAGAAGATCAAACGCCGGGCGCATGCGAACGGGCTGGCGCTGATGGGGTTCTCCACACATCAGGGGTTCGTCACGCCCAATCGCCAGGAGCGACAAGACAACATTCAGAAGACGCTCTACCAGATCGATCTGGCCTACCGGCTCGGCATCCCCACGATGCGGATCAACACCGGGCGATGGGGGACGACGCGCTCGTTCGACGAGCTGATGGCGCACAAGGGGATCGAGCCCCCGCTGCCCGGCCACAATGATGAAGAGGCGTTCAAGTGGGTGATCGACGCGCTCGAGAAGCTACTGCCGCGCCGAGGAGTGTGGCGTCGTGCTGGGGCTGGAGAACCACTGGGGACTCGGCCGCACCGCCGAGGGCGTGATCAAGATCGTCGAGGCGATCAACTGCCCCTGGCTCCAGATCACGCTCGATACCGGCAACTTCCTCGAGGACTCGTACGCGCAGATGGAACGCATGGCCTCGAGCCGGGTGCCGATCGCGCTGGTCCAGGCCAAGACCTATTTCGGCGGCGGCCGCTGGTACGCGCTCGACCTGGATTATGCTCGCATCGCCGAGGTCCTGCGCAAGCACAATTATCGCGGCTGGATCTCCCTGGAATTCGAGGGGAACGAAGACGCCGAGACCGGCGTGCCCAGGAGCCTGGAGCTGCTGAGGAAGCATTTCGGGTGAGTCCGTAGCCCACCGGACGAGGCCCTGGATCGGTGGGCACAGCCCACCCTACGGGACGCTGACGATAGTGACCTCGGATGACCGGGCTCGAAGGATCGTCGCCTTGGCGTGCCAGTCGTCCGGCAACTGGGGGTACTCGGCGGCTTCCTCCGGCGTGATGGCTCGCTTGCCGCGGATGGTGAAATGGATCCAGCCGCCACATCGAGGGCACCGTCCGGCGAATCCGGTATCATCCCACCACGCCCGAACCAGGGGATCATGGACCGCCCGCCCGTGGTCCTCCGGGCGGAAGTCGATCGCCTGCATCGGCTGATCGCAATCGTCGTGGGGGCATGACGCTTCGGGATAGACGATATGAGGTGCCATCTGTCGCTCCCGGCCGCCCTGCCGGTAGAGGGCGTGCATCCGGTCGCGTTCCTCGGCCGTCGGGACGATGGCCTCGGAGCCTACCTTTGACATCGCCCACCTCCCGATTCTCGATCCCGTCGAAACGTCATCTACGGCGTTGCTGAAGACCATTATAGTCAAGGTCGGTCCGGCTCGAAATGTCTCGTCGCGTGGGCACCGCCCGCCGATTCAGGGCCTCGACCGGTGGGCGGTGCCCACCCGACGAGGCCCTTAACGCCACTCCTTGGGCCACCAGGCGCTCGCCTTCCACCGGCGGAGTTGGGCGTCGGTGACGTCGTAGGCTGTCATGCGCTCGATTCTCGCCCCCTGGAACACGAAGGCCACGCGGATATAACCCGCCTGGGCCTCGGGCCTGAGGAGGAAGCCGACGCTGTCCCGGCCTCCGGCTTCGTCCGCGTTGACGGCCCCGTCCGGGAGCCGAAAGACCGCGGACCAGAGGATCGGCGGGTCCCCGACGGTGATGCTCTGCTTGGTCTTGCTGTGCTCCTGGACCTTCTCCATCACCTCTTTCAGCTCCCGGGCGACGTCCGGCGGCGTCCCGGGCTCGACGATGATCTCCCCCACCGGCTTCGCCGTCACCACCTCGTGGATCCGGCCGGTCGAGCCGTCGACAACCAGGAGGACGCGGTACTTGCGGTCGAAGGCACGCAGGGGGAGCGCGCGGCGTAGTCCGCGACCACGTCCCGGGCGTGTTCGGAGTCGAGGCGGAGGAGGTCATAGGCGGCATCGACCTGCCCGTCGATATCCCGCGCCTCAAGGAGTTGCCGCGCGAGCGGCGCGACGCGGGGATGGAAGATGGCCGCCGCCGGTCCAAGCAATCGACCCTGCTGCGGTTGTTGAGCGGCCGGCGCGTCGGGGCGCTCGGACCCGATGATCGTGAACCCGCCATCCGGCCGGGCGACGACGGTCGCCAGCCCCCAGACGGGAATGACTCCCTCGGTGCGGCCGGACGACCCGCTCGGGTGCCCGGATCGGTCGAACACCTGCCAGGCCAGCGAGCCGCCTTCTTGCCAGCCGGTGCCCTCGGTCCAGACGAGGATCGTCTCCCCGCGTGCGTTGCCGGCGATGGCGGGATGCTTGCGATCGCCCCGGCCGCCCGAAGGCGCGATCGGCGGTGATGCCAGATGCGTCCGCGGATCCACCCGAGCGAAAGAGACCTGGCCCCGGGTCTCCCAGGCCGCCAGCACGCCGAGGTCGGAATCGGCCATCGCGGCGCTGCTCATCGGGCAGACCTCGGCCCGCCAGGGAGCGATCAACGCGCCGCGGAAATGGCCGGCATGATCCTCGGAGTGGAGCAAGTACATATCGCGATCGACGCCCCCGGTCGCGGCGCGATAGAGGACATAGAGCGTCCCATCCCGGTCGGCGAGCGCCCGGGTGCCGCAGCAGCCGCAGGCGCCGGTCTGGCGCTCCAGCACGGGCGCTTCGGCCGAGAAATTCGCCCCGTCGTCCTTCGAGCGCACCACCCACATCCGCCGCGCCGCCTCGCCCGGGCCGGCGTCCTCGGTCCGGCCGTGCCAGGCGACATAGACGTCCCCCGCGCGATCGGCGGCGACGGTGCCGCCGCCGTCCAGGGCCGAGGTCTGCTGCATCAGGTTTCGCTGCGGCTCGAACGATATCTCTTTCCCGCCCGGGCCGGGGACGGACCGCGCGTAGAGCATCGGATTGCTGCCGGCCGGGTTCCGCGGCCGCGCGCCGTTCGAGCCGTTCCAGGCGATATGAATCCGGCCGTCCTTGCCGACGGCGATCTGCCCGCCGCGGATCGTCCCGATCGCGATCGCCGAGCCCGGCTGGCTGTTGACCCGGATCGGCCGTGAGAACCGCTCCGAGCCCGGCTCGAGCCGGCAATAGAAAAGGTCGCCGCCGGACGGCTCCCCCTTGAAGTAGACCAGATGGATCCCGCCTCGGTCATCCACGGCCGCCTGCGGCTGGATACCATCGTTGGGAACATCGAGCAGGCGCACACCGGAAGGATTCTGGTCCTCGCTGGTACCGGCTCGGGCGGTCGGCGAATGGAACACAAAGACACCCGGCGCAATCAACACCATCAGGCAGGTGATCAGCCTCCTGGATTGCATCGAACGATCTCCCCGGATCGGACAGCTTCATGGCACCGGCGAACACGCGGGTCAGGATAACAAAGGCGCGCGGTGATTTTCACCTCGTTGCCGACGGAGACCCGCGGCACTGACCGCGATCCCGGCACACACCCCGGTGGCTCGATACCCGGCGGGTGAGTGCCCGCGCACCGTCGACGGCAAAACCCCGGCCGCCTGCCGAGAGGCGACCGGGGCGACGATCGATGATCCTGTTCTAGCCCCAAAACAAGCGTGATAAAAAAAGAGACTTATGTGCAATTTACGTGATCAAGTCTTTTATGTCCAGACGTACCTTCCACAGCTCGGGGGATTTCGCCCCCTCTTGACTTCCCGGATTGCATCTCGGTCATCGCTCACCCGCCTTTCTGTCTCGACGGCCCACACGGATCGGGGCATCCGGACCCCGACTTCACTCGTCCATCACTCAGCACTGCCAGCAACCGTTCAGTCGCTCGACCAACCGCAGGAAGACTCCCTGCCACGGGTTCCACGACAGCAGTCGATAGATCAACCGGCCTCCACCTCGCACGAGCTGGCACGGCATCTGGATGAACGCCGCGCAGTACGTCGCGAACTCCATCCGCAACAGCGTCCGTCTCTCCTCCGTGTGCTCGGCCCGGTGCCGAGGGGCGATCGGGACCAGCAGGGCGCTCCAGGCCTTCAGGCTCCACGCCAACGACGCCATCACCATGTACGCCCAGTTACTCACCAGGTCGTCCACCGGCGCCTCCAGCGCGTGGACGCCCCCCTTGAGCTGCGCGATCAGGTTCTCCTGGTCGCAGCGATCGTTGGCCGAGAAGACCACCTCCTCGGCGGTCATCGTCCGGTCGTTGGTGATGTAGAAGAAGTAGCGGTATTCCTCGAAGAGTCGCAGTTGTCCCTTGCCGACCTCCACCCGCTTGCGGAGCACGACCATCCGATAGCTCTTCTTGCACGCCGTCGGCCGATAGGCGAACTCCGCGACCATCTCCTCGACGAGCTCGATGTTCTCATAGCCGCGCTCGCGGACGACCTCCGGCTTGACTCGCTCGGGCTTCTGCCGCTCCGAGGTCTTGATCGGGCGCGATGGTCGTCTCAGGAGGCGGTAGGCGGCGGCCGGCAGGTCGTCGGCCCGCGCCTTGAGCGAATCGTAGGCCTCGTAGCCGAAGACGAAGCGGGTGTCGCCGGCGGCGTCCCATCGATCCAGATGCCTGGTCTGGCTGAATTTGGTATCGCCCCGCATCAGGATCTTGCGGAAGCCGGCCCGACGGCAAAGCGCCATGGCCTTGTCCAGGAAGACGTCCGCCTCTTCCTGAGAGGGGCGGTTGCCGCCGCGATTGAGCAGGTAAAGCGGCTCGGCGGTGTTGGCCAGCGAGACCAGGAGGGGGTGGTAGCCGAACTGGCCGTCGTAGGTGAAGTCCATCCCCCGCTTGCACTCTCCGTCGCTGGGCACGATGCTGCCATCGGCCTCGAGGATCGCTTCCTCGAAGAACTCGGGCGGCTGCCGGGCCCAGACCCGGAGCCGCGATCCATTGATGGTGTCCATCAAGGTGAGGACGTCGGGCTCGGAGAAGCGGCGGCAGAAGTCGCCGGCGGTGGTCGGGTCGGGGATCCGCTCGGCCCCGAGCGCATCGAGGTAGACCTCATCGTTGCGGCGCAATTCGAGATGTTCGATGTGCCGGCCGCCGGCGAGGAGATTGAGGGCGATGTTCAGGACATGGTCGGATTCGTGATACGGCAGATGACGCTTGAGCAGGTGGAGATCGCGGTCGATATCCTTGACCAGTTCGATCCGTTGAGCCAGCAGGAAGAGGGCGCCGATACCGCCGGCACTGAGCCCGTGGACGCGATCAGCATATTCGTAGTGGATGTTGGTCGCGGTCATCATGGGAGTCGGCCGCTCGGGGCAGGGCGTCGGGTCGAGTCGTTTCTTGATCCGCCGCCGCCCCTGCTGGAAGGATCTCTTCTTGCGTGCGGCGCGTTTTTTTCGGAGAGTAGCACTCACTCGAAAGCCCCCTTGTTCCGGAATGGTGAGGATGTGTTTCCACCTCCATTATTCCAGAAACAAGCGGGGTTTTCGAGCTATTTCCGTGAAATCGGGGCGGCCGGACTATAAATCACGCTTGGTTCAGGTCTAGCCCGCGCGGGCGGACACTTCATGGCCGAGTCCGGACCCTAGCGGGACTTGCCCGACTCGGTCCGGATCGGCCTCCGAGCCGTCATCTCAACAGGTTGATCGCGCGATCGATCAGCGACGGATTCCGCGGCGCCCGGGCCGGCGAGTCGTGGATCGGCAGATTCACGGTCGAGATCGGCACCAGGCCTCCCATCGACGTCGTCGTCTTGAACGTGTCATAGACGGTTGCGTTGCTGCCCAACGGCCAGGACTTGCCGACCAGCGGCTTGGTGTTGTACTTGATCCCGAGGATGTAGTCGGCGCCCGGGGTCAGCCCGCTGACGTTGATCTTTACGTCCGTCGGCGTGATCGTCACGCTGCGACGCGGGATTATGGTCAATCGGTTCGTGCTGGCGTCATGGAAGGTGATCGGCCAGTTCGCGACGGCGAGCGCCGGCAACGGACTCGTCGGGGTCTGGCTCACGTCGATCTGGAAGCTCGAGCTCGGTGCGAAGACTTGCACGAAGTAGGAGAGATGCACCGGGCTGACGCCCCGCTGGATCGTCCCGCGCGATACGGGGGCGCGGACCGAGATCAGCGACTCCCCCGACCGTGTTTGGAGGTCGCTCCGGACCTTGGAACAGGCCGGGTGCGCCCGCTCGATGACACCGCCCGCCCCCTGCGCCGGCCCCGGCGGCCTCTGGACCACCAGCGGCTCGGGGATGCTGGTCGAGCCCTGGTAGTGGGCGTCGCCGCTATACTGCGCCGCGAACAGGTAAAAGCCCGGCGGCAACGCCGCCGTGGGATCGGAATCGGGCACGGCGCCGCCGCTCACCGCCACCGTCTCCGTCCAGGTCAACCTGTCCGCCGAGACCGTCCAACCCGCCGGGGCGGTCAACCCCGCGAGAGATGTGCCGTTCGTCCCCGTGAACGTGTAAGTCGCCGTCCCGGTGGGCGTGAAGGCGGCCGGCGTGACGGTCAACTTGGCGGTGTCGAGCACGATCACGCCCGCCGTCTGACCGACGGCGGCCTGGGGCTGCCGGTGGGCCGCTCGTCGCTTGACGGCTCGAGAAGCGCCGAGTCGGGCACTGGTGCCCTCCACGACCTGTACGTAGGGGGAGCTCGTCGCCACGTGGTTGGTGTCCATGATCACTGTCGTGACGGTCGAGGTGCCGAGGTTGACGGTCACCGGCTCGTCGCTCGCGCCGCTGGCAATCTTGATGTTATTGCCATCGCCGGAGTAGCTAGCCACCCAGTAGTATGTGCCCGCCGCCGTCGGCACCCAGCCCGTGACCGTGCTGAACGTGCCATCGCCCTTGGCGGCGACCTTCTCGGAGTAGAGCGCCGTCGTGTGGTCCGAGGCGTACAGGGTGAAGGTGATGGTGCCTGTCGGATTGTAGCCTCCGGACAGGGTCGCGCCGTCCTGGAGCGCCGCGGCCCCTACGACTTCTTGAGTCGGAGCCGCGGCTGTGCTGATCGCCGGTCTCGCCGAGGCGAT
The DNA here is from genome assembly GCA_963815795.1 of uncultured Planctomycetota bacterium. Classification (GTDB taxonomy): domain Bacteria; phylum Planctomycetota; class Planctomycetia; order Isosphaerales; family Isosphaeraceae; genus JAKAUH01. The sequence goes on from CAWFIC010000002.1 coordinate 361,855, forward strand.
CGCGACCGGCTCATCCCCCATGTTGGTGACGGCGCGGTTGTTGTTGGAGTCGCCCGCATAGCTGACGACCCACTGGTAGGTCCCCGTCACCGTGCCGATGGCGGGAAGGGTGTAACCGTGTGGCGTGGCGTACGTGCCGTTGCCGCTGACGTTCACCGTCTCGGTGTCCACCACCGTCGTGCCGTCTGGCGCGTAGAGCCTGAAGGTGAGCGTCCCCACCTCGTGGTAGCCGCCGGCGAGCGTCGCCGTGTCCTTCAGCGTCGGCGGCCCACTCGCGCCGAGCGTGACGCCACTCGGATCGGCCGTCGTGCTGATGCTCGTGCTGGCCTGTGTGACCGCGACCGGCTCGTCCCCCTTGGTGCTGCTCATGGCGCCGTTATTGGCATCGCCCGAGTAACTGGCGACCCACTGGTAGGTCCCGGCCACCGCGCCCGTGCTGGGCAGGGTGTAACCGTGCGGCGTGGCGTAGGTGCTGTCGCCGTTGACGCTCACCGTCTCGGTGTCCACCACGCCGCCACCCGGCGCGTAGAGGGTGAACGTGATCGCCCCCGTCTCGTGGTAGCCGCCGGCGAGCGTGGTGGAGTCCTTCAGCAGTGGTGAGCCGGTGTTATCCAGCGCGACGCTGCTCGGATCGGCCGTCGTGCCGATCGCGGGTCCAGCCTTCGCTACCGCGACCGGCTCGTCCCCCTTGGTGCTGGTCGTGGCGCCGTTGTTGGAGTCGCCGGAGTAGCTGGCGACCCACTGGTAGGTCCCGGCCACCGTGCCGCTGGCGGGCAGGGTGTAGCCGGTGGGCGTCGCGTACGTCCCGTCGCCGTTGACGTTCAGCGTCTCCGTGTCCACCACGCCGCCCGCCGGCGCGTAGAGGGTGAAGGTGATCGTCCCCGTCTCGTGGTAGCCGCCCGAGAGCGTGGCCGAGTCTTCCAATGTCGGCGACCCGTGGCCGTCCAGCGTGACTCCCGACGGACTGGCCGTCGTGCCGATCGTGGGATTGGCCGACTCGACCGTGACCGGTTCGTCCCCCTTGGTGCTGCTCGCGGGGTCATTGTTGGAATCGCCGCTGTAGCTGGCGACCCACTGATAGGTCCCCGTCACCGCGACGGCGGTGGGCAGGGTATATCCGGAGGGCGTGGAGTACGTCCCGTTGCCGCTGACGCTCACGGTCTCCGTGTCCACCACCGTCGTGCCCCCCGGCGCGTAGAGGGCGAAGGTGATCTCGCCGGTCGGGTTGAAGCCGCCCGACAGCGTGGCCGAGTCCCGGAGCGTCGGTGACGCGGTGTTCGTCAGCGCGATGCTCGATGGATTGGCCGTCGTGGTCACGATCGCGATTTCCGGCGTCGCGATGACCGGCTCGTCGCCGAGGTTGCCGGCGGCCGCGTTGTTGTTGCCGTCGCCGGTGTAGCTGGCGACCCACTGATACGTGCCCGCGATGGTCGGGACATAGCCGCCGGGGTGGTCGCCGGTGGTCGTACTGTAGACACCGTCGCCGTTGACCGGGACGTGGTCGGTATACACCACCGTGGTACCGCCCGGTGCATAGAGCGTGAACGTGATCGTGCCGGTCGGACGATAGCCCTTGGAAAGGGTGGCCGAGTCATTGAACGGCAGGGTGCCGACCGCGACCTGGGTCGGATCGCTCGCCGTGCTGATCGCGGGTGCCGACGGGCCGATCTGGACCGGCTCGTCCCCCTTGGCGCTGGCCACGGACTTGTTGTTCGAGTCGCCCGAGTAGCTGGCGACCCACTGGTATGTCCCGACCACCGTTCCGCTGGCGGGCAGGGTGTAGCCGGTGGGCGTGGTGTACGTCCCGTCGCCATTGATACTCACCATCTCGGTGTCCACCACCGTCGTGCCGTTCGGCGCGTAGAGGCTGAAGCTGATCGTCCCCGTCTCGTGGTAGCCGCCCGCCAGCGTCGCCGTGTCCTTCAGCGTCGGGGAACCGCCGCCGCCCAGCGTGACGCTCGCGGGACTGGCCGCCGTGCTGATCGAGGGACTAGCCGACTTGACGACGACCGGTTCATCCCCTTTGTTGCCGCTCGCGGGCTGATTCCTGCAGTCGCCGCTGTAGCTGGCGACCCACTGGTAGGTCCCGCTCACCGTGCCGGTCGTGGGCAGGGTGTAGCCGGTGGGCGTGGTGTACTTCCCGTCGCCGCTGACGGTCACCTTCTCCGTATCCACCACCGTCGTGCCGTTGGGAGCGTACAAGTTGAAGGTGATCGTCCCCGTGGGATTGTTCCCTTGACAAAGGGTGGCCGAGTCGGTCAGGACCGGGGGCGAATTATTGCTCAGCGTGATGCTCGTCGGGCAGGGAGTAGTACAAATCGTTGGCTGCGGAATCGGGACGCAGAGTGGCACGATGTCGCTCAGGACGACGCGGTCCTCGAGTGATTCCAGAATGGGGCGGCGGTGGTCGGCCTTCCGCGCTCCGCTTCGGCGGCTGCGAGAAGAGAGTATCTTTGATATGGCGAGACTCATGATTCAAACCCCCGCTTCAACTCTCCGAATGCTCAATGCTCAGGATCGATGATCAGCCTGCTGAGATACGCCCGGAGCGGATGCGGGGAACCGGCGGAGACAGCCCGGTCTCGACGTCGGTGTCATGGGGTCACAGCCGTCGCCGCGACGCATCAGATTTACGTTGATTTTTCGCCTCACTGATTCACGAGCGTCCTGTTTTCCGCGATGGAGATGGCGACGGATGTCAACCTCCGAAACGAGACACAACCCGATCGCGTTCGCGCCGGAGAGCGGCTGATGTCGCCACAGGACCGGAGAAAGGATTTTTCATCTGACTCCCTGAAGATCAGGCGATTACGGACGACGATCGCACCCGGCTTGGAATTGCCGGACGCCCGAAGACCCCGCGATGACGGACGGCGACCGCAGGCGGCTCATACCGCCCGATGCGCCCGAGGTTGGATCTGCGCGGACCGCGACCCCGGACGATCCTGACCGCAGGTACGCCGCCGACCGCGTGTGCTCGATATCAGGATCGGATCGGCCCCGTCGTTTTCACTGCGCGACATGCGACGGGGCCACAACCCGTCGACCGATTCACGGTCACGCCTCCGCTCGTCGAGGCGCCTCTTCGGTGATTGACCTGGGGGTCCATCCGCGTTTGATCGAAGCCCTCACCCGAAGGTGAGAATCCTGGTTCCCTCGACTTCTCACTTCACTGAGTTTCCAGGTGTTGACTTGGTCGTACGGCTCCCGTGGTCGGTCTCGGTCCACGACCTCTGCCTTAGCGTCCTCTATTCTGAAGGCGCCGGCCCGAGGATCTCGAGAGAGACTCTTCCCTCTGGAGCTGTTGACGAATTCCCTGGTAATCGACATGCGATGAGAAAAAAAGCCACGCAGAGGCATCAGTTCGCCGCCGCGTGGCCACACATGAGTCAAGAATTCCGTCCCGTCGCGAGACGGAACTCTATCTACTACAATTATGACCTAGGAACCAAGAAAGTCAATGCAAGGATTGGTTGCAGCATGGCGGATCCTCCCGTCGCGTTCATCTCCCATGTTGACGCCGAGCCCGCTTCGACCGCTTGTTGGCGGCGTTGATCTTCAATGCCGATTTTCGGCATCACTCCTTGGTCACCGTCTCGTCGAGGTTCAGCAAGACGCGCGCGACGGTCATCCAGGCGGCCAGCTCGTTGGCATCCGCACCCGGAGGCGGCGACGGGGAGAGCAGGGGGGTCGGCGGATCCTTGAGGCCTAGCCCGGCGACCCTGGCGGCGTCGAGCTCTCCCGAACGGAAGCGGACGAGCTGATGGTCGTAGAAAGCCGCGAGCCGTGCCAGCTCCTCGGGCCGAGGTGAGCGCGTCAGGCAGAGCCGGAAGATGAACCGGGCACGGGCGTCGGGCGAACGGTCGGGGCACTCGGCCGCGACACGACGCGCCATGGCGCGAGCCGCCTCGACGAAGACGGTGTCATTGAGCAGCGTCAACGCCTGGAGCGGCGTGTTCGAGCGTTCGCGACGGACGCACGTCGCCTCGGACGTCGGCGCGTCCATCGTGATCGACGCGGCATACGGCGCCGTCCGCTTGAGGAAGGTATAGAGTCCGCGACGGTATCGGTCGGCCCCGGTGCTGACCGGCCAGGCGGACTGGCTGTAGGCCAACGCGGTGGCACCTTCGGGCTGGGGCGGGAAGACGCTGGGCCCGCCGATCTTGTCCGCGAGCAGGCCGGCGGACGCCAGCGCGATGTCGCGCACGACCTCGGCCGGGACCCGGAACCGCGGACCTCGGCCCAGGTGCTCGTTCCGCGGGTCCCGGGCCAGTTGGTCGGGCGTCGCCCTCGCCGACTGGCGGTAAGTCGCACTGGTGACGATCAACCGGTGCATCGGCTTTGTGCTCCAGCCCTGGCGGATGAACTCGGTGGCCATCCAGTCGAGGAGCTCAGGGTGCGTCGGCCGCGAGCCCTGAGTGCCGAAGTCCTCGGGCGTGCTGACCAGTCCCCGGCCGAAATACGCCTGCCAGAGCTGGTTCATCGCCACCCGGCCGGCCAGCGGGTTCGCGGGATCGACCAGCCAGCGCGCCAGCGTCAGCCGGTTGCGAGGCGCCGGAGGGCAGGGGGTGCAGCACCGCCGGGACGCCCGGCTCGACCGGCTCGGCCGGCTTGAGGAACTCGCCGCGGCGGTGGACGTGCGTGGTCCGCGCGTGCTCCGACCGGCGCTCCTGCATCACCATCGTCGTCGGGAAACGGGGCATCGACCGGCGGAGCGCCGCGATCGGCTCGCGCGCCTTGGCCAGCTCCGGGGCGACTGTCAGGTAGTATCGCTCCAGCCGACGCGATTGCGAATCCTTCCGGTCGGCGCGGGACAACAGCAGGATCGCCTCCACGTCCGCCGGCACGCCCGAGGCCCGCACCGGCCGCGGGTCCGTCGTCGCCGAGAGTCGGAACCGGCCGATCGTCATCTGGTGGATGTATTCCTGATGCATCGTGACGACCAGCCGGGTGCGGCCGCCATCGCCCACGTCCTCGGCCAGCTCGAAGACGGCGGCGTGATTCCGGCCGGTCCCGCCGTTGATGCTCCACCCCGTGTCCGACACGCCGTCGATCGCCTGCGCGGCCGGGTGCCCCTTGGCCGCGTAGTCCTCAGTCGCGCGGGACCATCGCACCGGCCGGCCGCCGGCCGCGAGCTGGAATTCGGTCAGGAGGAAGTCGCCGACCTGGAACAACGGCGCGCGGCCCGGCCCGCCCTCGGGCAGACTGGGGTCGGTGAGGACCTCCAGCCGGATCGCCGTGATCCCCTTGAGGTCGGCGGTCAGCTCGACCGTGTACACGTCGTTGTTCGGCTTGTCGCCGGAGGCCAGCACCGAGCCGTCGGGCAGCACGGTCAGCGTCGCATGCTTCTTCGAGGCCAGCGACGTCGGGTTCAGCACGGTCCAGCGCCACCGGCCTGATCGATTGCTCCCACTCCGCGACCCTGGCCTTCAGGCTGTCGGGACCCTCCGAGGGATAATGATCCTCGAGGCCGGCCTCGAGCCGCGCGATCTCGCGCTCGATCGAATCCCGATGCGCAGCGATCGCCGGGTCGGGCAGGTCGATCTCGGGCTCGTCGGCGTTGTTGAGGAAGGCGAAGACGCCGTAATACTCGCGCTGGGAGATCGGGTCGTACTTGTGCGAATGGCACTGCGCCAGCCGACCGTCAGTCCCAGCCAGACGGTGCTCGTCGTGGCGACGCGATCGACGACCGAGGCGAAGCGGAACTCCGCGATGTCGATGCCGCCTTCTTCGTTGATCATCGTGTTGCGGTGGAAGCCGGTGGCGACCTTCTGGCTGGTCGTCGCATTCGGGAGCAGGTCGCCGGCGATCTGCTCGATGGTGAACCGGTCGAAAGGCATATCCTCGTTCAGGCGCCGGATGACCCAGTCGCGATAGGGCCAGATCGAACGGTCGCGGTCCTTCTCGTAGCCGTTGGTGTCGGCGTATCGGGCCTTGTCGAGCCAGTGCCGGCCCCAGCACTCGCCGAAGTGCGGGCTGGCGAGCAGGCGGTCGACCAGTCGCTCGTAGGCGTCAGGGCGATGATCGGCCAGGAAGGCGTCGACCTCGGCGATCGCGGGCGGCAGACCCGTCAGGTCGAGGCTGATCCGTCGGATCAAGGCAGCCCGGTCGGCTTCGGGCGAGGGTGACATCCCCTCGCGCTCGAGGTGGCCCAGCACGAACGCGTCGATCGGGTTCCTCACCCAGCCGGGGTTCTTCACGACCGGCGGCGCGACCCGCCGGGGCGGCTGAAACGACCAGTGCTCGGCGGCTGGCTTCGCGCCGCTCGTCGAGCCGGCCCCGGACCACCTGGCCCCCTGGTCGATCCAGGCGCGGAGCAGGCCGATCTGCTCGGAGGACAGCGGCTTGCCGGCGTCCTCGGGCGGCATGTGGTAATCCTCGTCGAGCCCGGCGACGTAGCGGATCAGCCGGCTCTCGGCGCTCTTGCCGGGCGCGATCGCCGGCCCGCTGTCGCCGCCGGCCATCGCGCGATCCTGGACGTGCAAGGCCAGGCCGCCCTGCTGCTTCTTCGCCCCGTGGCATCGGTAGCAGTTCTTCGAGAAGATCGGCGCGATGTCGCGGTCGTAATCGACGGGCCTCGCCGCGCGGGGGGGAGAGTCCCGGCCGGTTTGGATTGATCGTCCATAACGGCGTGCGCCAGCCGGGTGGCGAGGAAGACGAAGAGCAGGATCGCCGCGATCGGGGCGATGACCGGCCAGTAACGGGGGCGTGCGGGTTGAGTGAGCATCGGCGTGGGGCGGGGTGGGGTGGTCTTGGCGGTGTGAGTTTCCACCCACCATTGTACCAGGCGGGCGGTCGTGATGGGAAAGCGTGCGCACCGCCCTCTCGTCGGCAACTACAGTTGTCGGGCGGGCGCAGCCCACCGGGTGCAAGTCGAGGCAACCCGGTGGGCGGTGCCCGTCCTACCGGACTCAAGGACTTGCGGCTTTCGTGGTTGACGGCATGATGACCAGATGGGCATCCGTCCTATCGCGTAACGCACGGTTGAAGAAGATGCTGACCCTCTGCTCATGATTGCAGTGCTTCACAGAGCCATAATAGAGCACGGGAGAACTCAAGATCGTGCCGATGAAAAGATGCCCCGATGGCCCGCTGCTGGGGCTTCCCTTCGTCGGAAGAATCAAGAATGTGGGTTGCTTCTCCGTCATGGCGTTGGGATTCTTCTGGACCTCAATCTCGAAGGACTGCGTGCAGGACGAGCACGTGAAGAGGCCGACGAAAACCGTCCCCGGTTTCTGTGAGCCTTCTGCAATGCGCAGCACGCCGAGTTGACGGGAACCATGACGATCGTGGGTAGGCTCGGGCTGCCTGGCAGATGTTTCTTGCAAAAGCGATGGGGGAAAATCGGCGGTGGTCACCCTCTCAAGTTCGCGCTCCCAGGCCTCGCGCCGCCGGGACGGATCGTTACCGGCCTCCGGGTGGAACATATGGTAATAGCCGGCACCGGGGGCTCCGTCGGCACCTCGGACAACGAGAGCGGTGAGTGTCGGTAGGCCACGATCGTGACAGGCTGCGCCACCTCGCCCAGCGCCTCGAACAGCCGTGGGTCATCACGAGTCAGGTCGCCGTGAGAAACATCGACAGGCCGGAGGGTCTTGACCAACTCCGAGTAAGTCATCGGAGGCTGCCTGAGATTTGCTCGATCAGCGAGTATTCGGTAGATGGCCTCGGCAAGTGGGGACATCGAAACCTCCTTCCGAGCTGCATTCAGCGAGGCGCGGCAGCAGGGTCGACGTAGGCCGTGCTTCCATCAATGCCATTGTAACATCGAGCACTAACCACAAAAAGGATGCAGGCCCAAATCGCTCAGCCCACGAGCTCCTTAACGACCCGGCCGTACACGTCGGTCAGGCGGAAGTCGCGGCCGGCGTAGCGGTAGGTGAGCTGCTCGTGATCGAGGCCCAGCAGGTGCAGGATCGTGGCGTGCAGGTCGTGGACGTGGACCTTGTCCTCGGCGGCGGCGAAGCCGAGCTCGTCGGTGGCGCCGTGGACATAGCCGCCGCGCGACGCCGCCGCCGGCCAGCCACATCGAGAAGCCGTAGTGGTTGTGGTCGCGGCCGCGAGAGCGCCGGCAATTCGGCGACCGGCGTCCGGCCGAACTCGCCGCCCCAGATCACCAGCACCTGGTCGAACAGCCCGCGCCGCTTGAGGTCGGTCAGGAACGCGGCGATGGCCCGGTCCCACTCGGCGGCGAGCTGGCGGTGGTGCGCGGCGAGGTTCTCGTGGTCGTCCCACGGCTGGCTGGCCCCGCTCCAGACCTGGATGAACCGGACGCCGCGCTCGAGCAGCCGACGGGTGATCAGGAGCTGCCGGGCCTGGATGCCCGGCCCGTACATCGCGCGGATCGACTCGGGCTCGCGGGTGACGTCGAAGGCTTCGGCCGCCTCGCCCTGCATGCGATAGGCCAGCTCGAACGACTGGATCCGCGCCTCGAGCGCCGGGTCGTGCGGCGGCTCGCGGCGTGATGCTCGTTGAGCCGGCGCACCAGGTCGAGCTGTCGCCGCTGCTCCGCGGGCTTCATCGCCTCGTTGCGGATATTCGCGATCAGCTTGTCGACCTCGGCGTGCTGCGTGTCGATGTAGGTCCCCTGGTAGGCGCCGGGGAGGAACGCCGACCGCCAGTTCTGGGTCGCCACGATCGGATAGCCGCCCGGGCACATCGCGATGAAGCCGGGCAGGTTCTGGTTCTCCGAGCCGAGGCCGTAGGTGATCCAGGCCCCCATGCTGGGGCGCTGCAATCGGCCGTCGCCGCAGTTCATCAGCATCAGCGACGGCTCGTGATTGGGCACGTCGGCGTGCATCGAGCGGATGACGCACAGGTCGTCGACGTGCTGCTCGGCCGTGCGCGCGAACAGCTCGCTGACCTCGATGCCGCTCTGCCCGTACTTCCGGAACGCGAACGGCGAGCCCAGGGCCGCGCCGGTCTTGCGCTCGGTGCGGAGGTTGGGACTCGGCAGGGTCTTGCCGTGGTACTGCGCCAGCGCCGGCTTGGGGTCGAAGGTGTCGACGTGCGACGGCCCGCCGTTCATGAACAGGTGGACGACCTGCTTGGCCTTGCCGGGGAAGTGCGGCTTCCTGGGTGCCAGGGGGCCGAGGGCCTGCGATGACGAGGGCGACCTGCGCGAGCGGCGGGGGCCCAGCTCGATCCCCGGTCGTCGGCCAGGACCCCCGCCAGGCCGATCAGCCCGAACCCCATGCCGCAGCGCGCCGAGCAGCGCGCGGCGGCTCAGGCCGAGGGCGGGATCGGGATGGGTCGCGGATCGTGCGGCATGGGCGTCTTCCTCGCTCGATCAGGGTCGCATTCCCGCGGCGCGGAGGTGCTGGTTCGACCCATGCGGATTGTTTGGTTGTCAGCGGGATTTCGGGCGGCTTGGTGTAGTCGATCATGTAACGCAACCCACCCTCGTCGTAAACGCTCGTCGCGCTTGCTGCAACTCCAGCTTCGCGTCGTCGTCGCCCGTTCGCAATGGCACAGGGATTACGGGCAAGGATCGATTCAGAGCGATCGGCCAGACATCGGTCGCCAGTCGCCGCTCGCGGCGGCAGACAAAAATGAAGTAGGGACCGAGGGCAGCTTGCCTCGCATCGGGCACCGGCGCCCTTGCGCAACAGGTCGATCTCGATCAGGTGGGCCGTGCTCCGCAAGATCGTCTCCCGCCGGTCGCGATACTCATGATTCCCTCTCCCCGCTTGTGGTCGGCGAGAGGATTTCGATCACCGTGACGAGCTCTCGCTTCATGACATCGCGGATCTCCACGCCGACGTGGGGCACCGGCACCCGGATCAGCGTGGCCATCCGAAGAGGTGGCACAATCGTCGCGGTGCCGCCACGTCCCCCGTCAATCGACCCCGGCTTGTGCACACCGACATCGGGATAAACCGCGCCGATGCCACTTCGGCCTCGTCCGGTCGCTGCAGGACGTACCGGCGAGCCGTCAGGGCGATGTAGCGAGGAAGGAGTTGGCGGTTCAACTGGTGGGCGATCGCGACCGCCAGGTCGTATGCACGCTCATCCACAATGAACCTTCGAGATAAGGGTCCATCCCCGGGAATGGCGACGGCATATTCTCACGCTCCCTTACACCGTTCAGGTCCCCCGAGACATTCCGACGGCGGTCGAGCCCGAGTCACCGCGACCTCACGGCCGCAATCCCGCGGCGCGGAGGTGCTGATCGACCCAGACAGCTTGCTCGGGAGTGAGCGGGATATCGGGGGGCCTGGTGTAATCAATCATGTAATTGAGACCACATTCGTCGTAGGCCGTCGTCAACGCCCGCTGCAAGTCGAGTCTCGCATCGGCGTGACCCTCGAGCAGAGGCACGGGGACCTCGGGCAGGGGCTGGTCCAGGCGGATCGGCCAGACGTCGGTGAGGGGTGTTTGGTCGGCACGGCTGAGAAACACGAAGTAGGGAGTGGGGGGGAGCGCTTCCTCCATGGGCACTCGGCGACCTTTGCGGAGCAGGTCGATTTCCAGCAGGTGGACCGCGCTATCGAGGAAGCGATCGCGCCTGCGGAGGTATTCGCGGCGCCCTTCCCCCCGCTTGTTGGTCGGCGAGAGGACCTCGATCGCGGCCACGAGGTGGCGGTGCTCGACGTCACGGATCTCGACCGTGACGTGCGGCACCGGGGCGCACATCACGGTGATCATCCGAAGGGGCGGCACGAGGACTTCCATGGCTCGGGGGCTGGGTCGAGCCGGCTGCTGCCGATGGACCGAGACATCGGGGTAATTCTCCCCGATCAGGATCCCCTCACCGTCCGGTCGCTCCTTCACGAAGCGGCGGGTCGGAAGGGCGACATATCGCGGGAGGAGCTGCGGGTTCAACTGCCGGACGAAGACCGAGGCGATTTGCGCGTGCACGCTCATCCACAACGAACCTTCGAGATACGGATCCATCCCCGGGAATGGCGACGGCATGATTTTCACCCCTTGCTTCTGAAAACCCTCGATTCGTCGGCTCTCTCCCGGTGGGCATCGCCCACCCTACATCGCCCTCGATCAGGTCCGCAATCCCGCCGCGTGCAGATGATGGGCGACCCAGGCGGACTCTTCGGGAGTGAGAGGGACTCGCGGAGGCTTGGAGTAATCGATCTCCAGGCCGTAGTCGCTGAGGTCGTACACGGCCGTCAGGGCCGCTTGCAGGTCCAGCATCACGTCACGATCTCCCGCGAGGAGCGGGATCGGGACCTGCGGCAACGGCCGGTCGAGGCGGACGGGCCAGACGTCCGTCATGGGCCGCGGCTCCTGCCGGCCGACATAGACGTAGTAGGGGGCCGGCGGCAGGACCCGCTCCATGGGGATGCGCAGCCCCGCGTGGAGCAGGTCGATCTCGACGAGGTGCGCATCACTGCGGAGAATCCGACGACGCGTCTTCAGGTACTGCCGGCGACCGACGCCGCGCTTGTTGGTCGGCGAGAGGACCTCGATCGCCGTGACGAGCCGGCGCGCCTGCTGATCCCGGATCTCCACGGCGAAGTGCAGGATCGACTCGGGCATGACCGTTGGCACGCGGACCGGGGCTTGCACGATCCCGACGGCCCCCGCGCCGCCTCGGCTCGGCCCGGGAGCCGATTCGACGACGCCCACGTCGGGAGATGAGAGCGGCTCGGCCTCGTCCGCCTCCAGCGCGATCTCGGTGAAGAATCGCTCCGTCAATCGCGCCAGGTAGCGCGGCCGGATCTTCGGGCCCAACTGCCGCGCAATCTCGGCGCAAAACTGATTGTGGAAGTTCATCCAGGTCGAGCCCTCGAGATACGGGTCCATCCCCGAGAATGGCGACGGCATGATCTCGACCCTCCTCTCTCATACCCTCAAGAAGATCCGCTTCCGATACAGGTGGAGCAGGAACAGCCACTCGATCGCCAGCACGCCGATCGGCACCACCGCCGGGCGGAACGAGCCTGTATACCGGGACGCGCCCCCCAGGAAATACCTCGAGATCTCGTCGAAGGGGATGATGTCTTTCGCCATGTAGATCGTGATTGCGTTGACGCCGATCACGACGAAGAAGAACGCCCAGGCGCGGAGCTTCAGCACGTCGATGATCGTGTAGAAGAGCGCCAGGAGCAGCAGGCTCCAGCCGCCCGCGACCAGGACGAACGTGCTGGTCCAGAGGTTCTTGATGATCGGGAACGACTGGCCCCAGTAATAGCCCAGGCCCAGGCAGGCCCCTCCGGCCGTCGCCAGGCCGAGGGCCTTGAGCCATCGGTTGCGATCCGAGAGCAGCCAGTGACCGGCCAGCACGCCCAGGAGCGCCGTGGCGGCCGCCGGGATCGTCGAGAGCAGCCCCTCGTTGTCGCCATAGTGGTAGCAGCACAGCTTCTTCACGTTGGGGAGATAATGCCGGTCGAGGTAGCCGGCCAGGTTGGTCGCCGGGGCAAGGTCGGCGGCGGTCTTCGACTCGGGTGACGGCACATACGTCAGGATCGCCCAGTAGCCCACCAGGATCGCGGCGAACAGGACCACCTGGGTCCGTACACTGGTGAAGAGGAAGATGAGCGACGCGATCCCGTAACACACCGCGATCCGCTGCAAGACCCCCGGGACCCGCAGGGCGTCGAGATGGAGATTCAGCAGGCCGTTGTAGATCAACCCCAGCAGGAACAGCAGCACGACCCGCCGCGCGGTCCGTTGCAGGGCATGGCTCTTGGGATGTTCGCCCGTCATGGACTTCCGCAGCGAGAACGGCAGCACCACGCCGACGAGGAACAGGAACAGCGGGAAGATCAGGTCGTAGAATCGGAAGCCTTCCCATTCGACGTGCTCGAACTGGTCGGCGAATTGCCGGGCCTGCGGCGTCCCCCACCAACTGCAGAGGACCTTGGCGACGTCATCGCCGCCGGCGATCCAGAGCATGTCGAAGCCCCGCAGGGCGTCGATCGAGGTCAGGCGCTCCGGAGGCGCGGGCTCGGTCTTTCCGGGCAGGTCGTCGGAAGCGGTGGGCATAAGTGCTCCTGCATCGGCATCAGTCACGGGGGCGACCCTCCATCATCAGAGGAATCGTGGCGAGATCTTGGGGCGAACAACCGGCCTACGAACACCATCATAGCGGATCGATCCCGACTTCCGAACGCCGAAACGCCGAGGCTCGCCCCGTTCAATCCACGAACGCGAACTCATTGGCCATCAACAGCGCCTGGGCCAGCGCGGGCCAGGGATCCGAGCCATCGGCACGATCGGCGAGGAACGCATGTGCCATCGCGGCCTCATCGGCGTCCGGCCCGCGGCCATCGATCAGGCGATACAGCCGCGCGACCCTGGCATCGGAGTCGCGCAGATGGACCACATCCGGCCGCGTCAGGATCGCGCGGGCCGCATCGATCGCGAACGGGTGGTTCATGAGGAACAGCGCCTGCGGCGCGACGGTCGTCTGGTCGCGCCTCGGGCTGGTCGCGTTCGGGTCGGGGAAGTCGAAGGTGCGGTACAAGCCCGGGAGGTTCAGGCGATCGATGAAGCCGTACAGCGTGCGACGGTTCGCGTCGAGGCCCGTCAGGCCGGGCATCGGCGGACCGCCCAGGCGGCCGTCGAGCCGGCCCGAGACCGCAAGCAGCGCATCCCGGGTCGCCTCGAAATCGAGCCGGCGGCGGTTCATCCGCCAGTAGAGCGCAGTTCTCGGGGTCGACGCGCGGGCCTCGGGACGGTCGGAGCTTTGCTGCCGATACGTCGCCGAGAGCACGATCCGGCGATGCAGCGCCTTGATCGACCAGCCGCCGTCCATGAACCGCGCGGCCAGGTGGTCGAGCAGCTCGGGATGAGTGGGCGGCTCGCTCCGCAGGCCGAAGTCGCCCGGCGTGGCAACCAGGGGCGTGCCGAAGTGGTGCATCCAGACGCGGTTGACCAGGGCGCGGGCCGTCAGCGGATTCTCGCGGCCGGCGATCGCCCGCGCCAGCTCGAGCCGTCCGCTGCCGTCGCGGAACGGCGCACGATCGGCGCCGGAGAGCACCGCCAGGAACTGACGCGGTACTTGGTCGCCCGGGTTATTCGGATTGCCCCGGATGAAGACCCGCGGCTCGATCGGCGCCGCCGACTCCTCCAGCGCCATCGCCCGCGCAGGCGCGCCGGAGCCCTCGGTCAGCCACTTCTGCAGCGCATCGCGCAGCTCCTTGAGCTTCGCCTGCGACGGCCGGTCGGGCAGCAAGGCCAGCTCGCCGAAGGGGTCGAGCGGCACATCCGCCGGACTGTCGGCGCCATGGAACACCCGGCGCAGCTCCTCGAGCTCCGGCGCGGTCATTTGCCGGAGCGCCTCGACCCGGTTCAACTCGCGCCCGTAGATGCGCGCCACGTCGGCCATCGACTTCGGGCGGCCCTCGGCCAGTGCCCGCGCGATGACCGGATTGACCGACCGGCGAACGCCCTCGGCTGCCTTCGCGAATGAGGCGAGCAGCGGGGCCGAGCGCGCGGCGAAATCGGCCGGCGATAGGGCCGCCAGCGCGTGCCAGGCGCGAAGACCGGATCGCGCGCCTTGCGGGTCCGCGCCAGGTAGGATTGCCAGCGGATCAACATCGCCGGGTTGAGGTCGGTCTCGTCGGCGATCAGCATGAAGTCCTCGGTGGTCGGCTGGTCGAGCACTGCCGCGCGGCCAGGAGGTATTCCCCCGCGCACCGTTTCGCCGCGTCGACCAGCTCGCGGTGCTTGGCCGCGACGAACCCGGCCAGCCTGGTCCGCCGGGCGTCCAGCTCGCGGACGAACGTCTCGTAGGCGGGCGTCCGCGCCGGCTCGGCGGCCTCGGGCGGTATCAATGGCTCGCGGGCGCCGGCCAGCACCCCGTAGAGCGAGTAATAATCTCGAGTCGGTATCGGGTCGAACTTGTGGTCGTGGCAGCGGGCGCAGGTGACCGTCAGGCTCATCAGCCCGCGGCAGACCACGTCGATGCGGTCGTCGATCACGTCGTGGAAATTCCCCATGAACCGGCCGCCCAGCGAGAGGAAGCCCAGCGCCGCCAGCGGCGGCCGTCCGGAGTCGACGGAGGAATCGCCCGCCGGCAACCGGTCCGCCGCGAGTTGCTCGACGATGAACCGGTCATACGGCTTGTCGCGGTTGAATGAGGCGATGACGTAGTCGCGATAGGTATAGGCCCAGTGGAAGTCGGCGTCCTGGAAGAAGACGTACCCCTTGGTGTCCGCGTACCGGGCGACGTCGAGCCAGTGTCGTCCCCACCGCTCGCCATGGCGCGGGGAGGCCAGCAGGCGGTCAACCAGCCGGACATACGCCTCGGGGGACGTGTCGGCCTCGAACGCGGCGACCTCCTCGGGGGTCGGAGGCAGCCCGAGCAGGTCGAACGTGACGCGGCGGATCAGGGTGCGCCGGTCGGCCGGCGGAGACGGCGACAGCCCGGCGGCCTCGAGCCGGGCCAGGATGAAGCGGTCGAGCGGGTCGGTCGGCCAGGCGGCGTCCCGGACGGGCGGGGGCGGCTCATCCCGGACGGGCCGGAACGCCCAGTGCCTCCGCGCGGCCGCGGCGATCGCGGCGGCGTCGGGCACGCCCGAGGATGTCGATCGAGCTGCTGCGGCCTCGGGCCAGGGGGCTCCCATCTCGACCCAGGCGGCGAGATCGGCGATCGCCCGGTCCGGCAGTTTCCCCGCCGGCGGCATCTTGACGGCCCCGCCGTGCCGGACGGCCTCGACCAGCGGGCTCTCGTCGGGACGGCCGGGCGCCACCACCGGGCCGGCGTCGTTCCCCTTGAGCAGGCCCTCGCGCGAGTCGAGCCGCAGGCCCGATTCCTGCTTCTTCGGACCGTGGCACCTGGTGCAGTGCTCGACCAGGATCGGCCGGATCCGCGCCTCGAAGAACTCGGCGGGCCGCGCCCGATCGTCGCCGAACGCCGGCACCGATCCGATCAGTCCCCATCCCAAGGCGAGCAGCAGGATCATCCTCATCAGTGTCTCTCTCCAGTCTCTCCTCCAGGATACTCGGATCTCACGCGGGGACGCAAAGGACCGCGGGGCCATGCACGGCCGATCGATGATCGGAGCCGACCCAGCCGCTCGGGCAAGGGCTCCGGCTCCCCTTCTCGCCTCGCGGGTTCGCCGGTAAGATCCGATAGACGCGCGGTCGCTCATCGCACCGCATCGCGTCCTCGGTAGAGAGAACCGGTTGAACCGCCCACATCAGGTGATGCTATGTCCATGGACGTCGAGAATCGCCGGCGCAGTGCTCACGATGAAGCCGCCCGGTGATCCCAAGGCCAGACGGAAGCCGCGCTTCCGGGAGTCCCTGGATACGCTCCTCCTCGGCGCGCTCTCCACCTCGATCGGCGTCGTCCTGCTGATCGCGCTGGCCGCGGGGATCGCCGGGCGCCCGATCACGGGGTGGAACGTGAAGGCGATCAGCTCTTCGGCCTTCTACTACATCCCGAGCAAGGACTGCGCGATCGCGGCCCTGGCCGGCGACTGCCTGGGCGTGGCCGGCGTCCTGCTGGCCAGGTTCCGTCACGGGACCGTCTCGTTGCTCTCGGCCCTGGGAATCGCCTTGTCCTTGCTCCACATCCTCCTGTTCTTCCTGTTCGTCTCGGTGATGGAGCTCCTTTGAAGGTCGCCATCCGGGATCCGTCGGACGCGAGGCCGCCTCCTCGACCCCGGAAGCGGGGCCGCAAGCCCGCCGTGGAACGCCGGGACGGCCGGCTCTCGACGATCGACGTGCATTGGCTGAGCCGACGCCGCGACGAGGGGGATTGTCTTCGGCGTCAGACCCCGGCGACGCTCGCCGCCACCTCGAAGATGCGACGGACCTCGCGGTCGGCCTCCTCAGCCTCGCGAATGCCGACGTGCGGCTTGAGTTGGCGAAGCCGCTCGACCACCGCGTCGGGTTCGACCACCGCCTCACGCGTCCGGATCCAGGCCGCCGTCGCTAGGGGCTCGAGCTCGGCCACCGTCTTGCGTCCGACCGATCGGCAGACGAAGTCAACGGCTTCCTGATCGGCGCCAGGGAGAGGGTGCAGCCGCTTGACATAGGAGGCGTTGGCCCCCGGACTCAACACGACCCCGTAACCTTCCACCGTCTTGGAATCGAGGGCCGCATAACTCTTCATCTGCTCGAGCTCAGCCTCGGCGTCGAACGAATACGGGCCATGCTTGTAGAGAACGAACTGGAAAGGGATTTGCAACGCGCCCGAGGCGTCCAGCAAGAAGAGTGCCTTCTGGACGTGCGTCTTGCCGGTCCAGCTCCCTTGCTGCTTGAGGCCTTCGACAACGGCCAGGATCAGGGCGTGCTTGTCGAATTGCATCGCAATCTGCCTTTCATCTCATTTCGGACGATTCGCTCAGCTAAGCAGCCGCTTCAACTCGATCTCGGCTTTCCCGGACTTTCCGCTGGGCCCGATCGACGCGGCGAACGCTTGCCCGTTCCACGTACCAGCTGCTTCAACTCGGTCTCAACCTTGCGCTTGGCCTGATCCTTGAGCTCGGGAGGCACGAAGATCAGGCCGAATTCGATCGAGGGCAATCGAGCAATCACCTGGGAGACCGACAGCGAGCTCACCACCGTATCGTTATCGGTCAAGACCGGGAAATCGTTCGTCTCCGACTTGGGACCGTACCGATCCGACCGGACCTGGTCGGCGCCGTAGGTTTTCCGGGTGAAATCCAGGATCTCCTCGAAAACCGTCGGTCGCCGCTGCTTGTACGAACCAAGCAACTCGAAGACCGTCCTGAAGTGCCGCCGGGAAATCAACCGTGAGGCGAGCCCATGGAGCCGATTGGACGGGTCCGCCGCGCTCGCCCGAATCGCGGCGATCACCTCGTGATCGGAAAATTCGATCAATTTCCTCCAATCGGCCGGAAACTTACCTTCTTCGAGCCATTCCTGGAGAAAATCCTGGAGATGGAGGTCATAGATCCGCCGTACGTCGTGGAAGTACACCTGAGTATACATGAAGTACCGCGCCAGCAGGAGGACTTCGGCGGAATGGATGCTCCCCACGTCCAGGCCGAGCGCGATTTCCTGGTTCGTGGGGTCAACGACCGCCCTCAAGCCGCCGATGAGTCGTTCGGCATCGAACCGCCCGTAGCTGACGCCGACGTGCCATGAGTCGCGCAGGAGATAATCAACACGGTCAGCCCCAAAGGTGTTCCCCGTGACGATCTCGTTGAGCAAGGTCTTCCATGGCGACAGGTTCGCCTGCGGTTCGATCTTCAGCCGCTTTCGCACATCCCAGGACAGGTCGATGACATCTTCCGGGTGGATCGAATCCTCCTTGAGAATCGCGGCGATCTCCGAATCTCGGATCATCTCGGCGGTGATCCGTTCGTGGTTCCATCCCTCCGGCAAGAGCGCAGTCTTCCGCCGCGTGTGAGAACGGCAGATGGCCGATGTCGTGGAGCAGGGCGGCCACCCGGACGACCTGCCGCCAGTTCTCCTTCCGCCGGGGTTCCAACTCGTCGGCGATTCGCTCCCGGACCGAATCCGGGACCGTCACGTCGAAGACCGCGCGGAAGATCCGATCGGCTACCTCCATCACGCCGAGGGAATACTCGAGCCGCTTGTGAGTCGCGCCGGGATAGACCTGGTAGCACATCGCGAGCTGATGGATGCACCGCAGGCGCTGGAATGGCGTCGAATCGATTAGTCGTTTCTCCAGGTTGTTGAACCGCACAAAGCCATGAATCCCATCGCGGACTTCGTGCCGGACTTTCAGCATCTCTTAACAACCCTGTTGTATCGGCAACATGGACATCCGTCAATCAAATTCCGGCGATCCCGCAATGGACCCTCGATCCACCCCAACATTTATGCAGCTTGGCCACGGTCGAAGCAAGCCAAGGGGCGACCAACACGCGGGGAGTGGGTGGGGTCATCTTGTGTGACCGGCCTCGAACCGCTTGTCTCACGAGATGCATCCCGGCCAGCATAGACCTCGCGGTGTGTCCTTGGCGCACCGGCGGCAGGCGCCATCGACCGATGGCCGGAGGGATGGCGTTTCGGGACGGGAATCCGCGGGAGGACATCGTGTCGGGACCGGGTCGAGTCGGATTGCGGCATGTCGTCCGCGAGCTGCGCGGCGGGTTCGTCCTCCTGCCGGGTGCGATCACGCTGGCCCTGGCCGCGCTGGCTGTCGGGCTGTCGGCGATCGAGGAGCGAATCACGCCGATCCCGGCCTGGAGCGAATTCCTCGATCGGCTCTTCCCGCCCGAGCCCCAGGCGGCCCACATCGTCCTGGGGACGATCGCCGGCTCGATGATCACGGTCGTCTCGGTGGTCTACTCGATCCTGCTGGTCGTCCTGACGTTCGCCTCGACCCAGTTCTCGCCGCGCGTCCTGGTCGCCTTCGTCGAGGACCGGGTGAGCCAGACCACGCTCGGCCTGTTCGTCGGCACGTTCACCTACTGCCTGCTGACCCTGCCGGCGGTCCGGAGCCAGCCGAAGCCGTTCGTCCCCTCGGTCGCGGTGATCTTCGCGATCGTGCTGGCGATCGCCTGCTTGGCCTGCCTGCTGTACTTCATCCACCACATGGCCGCCCGGATCCAGGCCAGCCACATCGTGGACCGGATCGCCCGCGAGACCGAGCGCATCGTCAACGAGATCTTCCCCCGGCCCCTCGACGGTCCGCCGGCGGGGACGGACGACGTCACCGGATCGATCCCGTGCGGGGTGCCGGTGCTCGCGATGCGGTCGGGCTACATCCGCTCCGTCGATGAACCCGGCCTGCTGGCCGCCGCGCGGGCGGCTGACGCCATGGTGCGCGTCGACCGCACCATGGGACAGTTTGTCATGGAGGGGACGCCCCTCTTCGAGGTCTCGCCGGCGGATCGGGCGACGGCCGCGTTGCAAGCGGCCGCGCTCCACGCCTTCGACATCGGCCCGTCGCGCACGATGGCGCTGGACGTCGAGTTCGGGGTCCTGCAGATCGTGGACATCGCGCTGAAGGCGATCTCGCCGGCCGTCAACGACCCGACGACCGCCTTGACCTGCATCGACCAGCTCGGGCGGATCCTGGTGCGGGCGGCGACGCGCCGTCCGCCGCTCTCCACGCTCCGCGACCGCGACGGCCGCGCCCGGGTTCTGCTCCCTCGCACGTCGTTCCCGCGGCTCCTGGACGTCGCGTTCAGCCAGATCGGCCATTATGGCAAGGCGGACGTCGCCGTGCCGCTGCGGCTGATGCGCGTCCTGGCCGAGCTGGCCTGCGCGACGCGCCATGCCCCGTACGCCATCGCGATCCGCAACGAGGCGCGGCGGCTGTCGGCCGCCTGCGGCCGGGGATTCCCCGACGCCGACCGCCACGAGTTGAACGAGCGGCTCGCCGCCGTCGAGCGGGCCGCGGACGCCAGCTCGGCGCGGGTGACGGGTCCTGGAGCGCACGACCCGACGACCCGGCCGGCTCCTCGATCGGCACGGCACGAGATGTGCTATCTCAATCGGACCGGCGGAGACGGTCCGCGCACCGCGGCCGCGCCGGATCCACGGGGTACTTCGATGTCACTGGACCGGCTCCGGTGGGGGTCCGCCAGCATACCCCAGCACGCCACTCGAGACGATGGCTGCGCCACGACGGCCGTCGCCACGCCGACGCGGTTCCTGATCCTCTCGAGCGTGATGCTCACGTTCATCGGGGCCTGGCCCACGGCCGCCGTCGTTTTGTGCGACCTGGCCAGTACGGCCTACTACATCGGGGGCGTCGTCGAGGCGCAGATCGGCAAGGCGGCCCCCTGGTTCATCCTGGCGGTCATGCTCTTCAGCTACGCGGTGCGGAGCGTCTACATCGAGAGCTGCTCGATGTTCGTCCGCGGCGGGGTCTACCGCGTCGTCAAGGAGGCGATGGGCCACGGCATGGCCAAGGTCTCGGTCTCGGCGTTGATGTTCGACTACGTCCTGACCGGGCCGATCAGCGCCGTCTCGGCCGGTCATTACCTGGTCCGGCTCTTCAACGCCTTGCTCGCCCATTTCCACGTGCACGCGACCGTCAACGAACGCTGGGGCGCCGTCGGTGTCGCCCTGGCGGTGGTGTTCTACTTCTACCAGATCAACGTCCGCGGCATCCCGGCGTCGAGCGACAAGGCCCTCAAGATCATGTGGGCGACGACCGCGATGGCCGCGATCATGATCGTCTGGTGCCTGGCGACCCTGGCCGTGCGCCCCGAGCCCCGGACGCTCCCGCCCCCGGCCCCCGACCTGTCCAAGAAGGTCGACCGCGACGGCCAGCCGAAGATCAACGAGGTGACCAGGGCGCAGGAGGACCCGCTGGGCTGGGTCGCCGCGACGCCCGTCGGCGAGGAGCTGAGGCCCGGCCGGGTCCACTGGCTGAGCTGGATCGGCGCCCTCGGCATCGTGATCGCCTTCGGCCACTCGATCCTGGCGATGAGCGGCGAGGAGACGCTGGCCCAGGTCTACCGCGAAGTGGAGGCGCCCAAGCTGAGGAACTTCAAGCGCGCGGCCTTCATCGTCTTCCTCTACAGCATGGCCCTGACCGGTCTGATCAGCTTCTTCGCCGTCATGATCATCCCCGACCGGGCCCGGCCCGACTTCCAGGACAACCTGATCTCCGGGCTGGCGATGCACGTCGTGGGCCCGCGGTGGGCCAAGCTGGCGCTCAACACCCTGGTGGTCGGCGTCGGGTCCCTGATCCTGGCCGGGGCGGTCAACACGTCGATCGTCGGCGCCAACGGCGTGCTGAACCGCGTCGCGGAGGACGGCGTCCTGCCCCGTTGGTTCCGCAAGCCGCAGCGGACCTTCGGGACGACCTGGCGGATCCTGACGCTGATCGCGGGGCTGCAAGTCGCCACGATCCTCCTGAGCGGCGGCGACGTCATCCTGCTGGGCGAGGCCTATGCCTTCGGCGTGGTGTGGAGCCTGGTCTTCAAGACCCTGTCGATGCTGGTGCTCCGCTTCACGGAGCCGGATCGATACCGGGGCTACCGCGTGCCGCTCAACGTCCGGCTCGGCCGGATCGAGTTGCCCATCGGCCTGTCGCTGATCTTCCTGGTCCTGCTGGCCGCCGCGCTGGCGAACCTGCTGACCAAGACCGTCGCCACGGTCTCCGGGACGGCCTTCGCCGCGACGTTCCTCATCGCCTTCACCGTGACGGAGCGTCATGACAAGCGGAAGGCCAACCAGGAGTCGAACCGCCGAACGGCCGGGCGACGAGCACATCGAGGAGTTCGAGGTCCGCCCCGCCGAGGGGCTGAGCCCCGAGATCCTGGGTCTGGAGCGGCCCTATCGCAAGGTCGTGCGGATCGAGCGACCCGACCGAACGAAGGCGCTCGAGACCTGCCTCGTGGAGACCGATCCGACGAACACCGACATCGTCGTCGCGGCCGCCCACACTCCGCCGGCGGCCGGGACCTACGGGGATCCCCAGCAGGTCGCGGTTGTCGTGGCGAACGCGGGTCCCCCGGACTTGGCGGATCCGCCACTGGGCCGCGCCGACCTCGAGTTGATGACCGCCGTGGTGCACAAGAGCGAGGTGGCCGGCAAGCCGGTCAAGCCCGTCGTCATCCTGGCCGACGACCCGGAGATGGCCCAGCTCCGCGCCGTCCGGGACATCGGGGCGGAGGAGCTGCTCATCGACCCCGCCGATGGCGAGTCCCCCGACGCGCGGCTCGACCGCCTCGCGGGGCACTGGCGCGAGATCTCCGGCGGCGCCCGAGCCCCGTTGACCATCCGCCTGATCGCGCAGGATCGGGAGGAGCGGCGCGACCTCGACGGCGGCAGCCGCATCCCCCGCGCGGCCGACGGCGACGGCGAGATGGCCCGGGCCCTGGCGGGCGTGACGGTGGATTAGAGCTTCAACTGGCCGTGGCGCACGCTGACCCGGCGCCGGATGCCCTTTTCATTGGCCTCGCTTCCCGGGTGCTCCGAGGCCCGGCTCGATCCTCGGAGCCCCAGCATGGGACATGGGTTGGAGATTCAGTCCGAAGCGGTCGCAGTGGCGCCTCAGGTTCTCCAGCGCAGGCGCATAGGATGGATCGGCCCGGAGCGCCGCCCGGAAGGAGTGATACGAGGCGCGGTGCTCGCCCAGGCCCTCGTGGAGCAGGCCCATCAGGTTGTGCGCCACGGCCGAGCCGGGGTCCCGCTCGATCGCGACGCGGAGCAGCCGCTCGGCCTCGTCGAACTGCCGGCGGTCCAGGGCCCGCCTGGCCTGGAGCAGCTCGAACGCGAGTGGATCGACGGCGACCAGGACCCGCGGCCGGGTCGGATCCGGCCTCGGTCCGTTGGCGGTCTCGACGATCCCCTCGACGGCGGCGCGGATGGCGTCGGCGGTCATCGGCCGGGCGAGGACATCCATGGCCCCCAGTCGCACCGCCGCGATCGCGTCGGGGATCGGCCCGTGCGTCACGATGATCGCCTCGGGATCGTGGCCGCCCGCGCCGCGGAGCCGCCGGAGGACCTCCAGGCCGCCCATCCGAGGCATCGGCAGGTCGAGGAGGATCAGGGCGGCCCAGAATTCCCGGAGCCGTTCCCGCTCGCGGCCCCCCTCGGACGCATCGAACACCAGGAAGCCGGCCGACTCGAGCGCCGTGCGGAGCGCGGGCCGCTCGTGACGGCGAGTGATCGGAGAACTCTTCATCGTCAGATCGCCCAGGTTCCAGTGCCAGAAGGGTCGGCAGCCGTCTTGTAGGGTGGGTGAAACCCACCGAGAGGAGGCCTCGACCGGTGGGTTTCACCCACCCAGCCCTCTTGGAGGCATTACTTTGTACA
Organism: uncultured Planctomycetota bacterium; assembly: GCA_963815795.1. GTDB lineage: Bacteria > Planctomycetota > Planctomycetia > Isosphaerales > Isosphaeraceae > JAKAUH01. The sequence continues at coordinate 385,483 of CAWFIC010000002.1, forward strand.
TGTATAACGCGCTTCCAGAATCTTCGCGGTGGCCACATGTTTGATCTTGGCCCCGCTCTGTTTCTTGGGCTTCGGCTTCTTCGGGCCGCGCGGTGCTTGCGCAGCTTGGGAAGGGAGACCGACCGCGCCAAGCGGACCAACACGTCGGCCAACTCCATGGGGGTCAGATCGTGGAAGACGACCCATTCATCTTCAGGGATGGCGATCATCATCCCGCGGTGGGTTATCCGGATCTCGTCGGCCACGTAATAGCCCGAGACCTCTTCCGCGACTACGGCCTCGCCATGCACCGCCCGCAACGCCGCCTTGAGCGTGCTCAGCACGTTGTACGACACCAGCGCCACGCAGAAGGCGAACAGTGCGGCCTTGGGATAACCCAAGGTGTTGATCTCGCTGTGGAGCGTCGCCTCCAACTCCTGGAACGCGGTCTCGATCGTCCAGCGGCGACGGTACAGATCGGCGATGACCTTGGCGCGGGCGTCCTGGGCCGGCACGTTGGTCACCAGGTGGAGCTCCGTGTCCCCGTCCCGCGTCGGCTGGTCCAGGACCACCGTGACCCGCCGCAAGAAGAGGATCTCACCCGCGTCGTCGGTGGCCCGGATCGTCTGCTCATAGACCTTGCCGGTCTCGATCCGGCCGCACGCCCGCCGCTTGCCGACGCACTCCCAGTGGAGTGTCGAGGCGTGTTGTCGGATCACGAAGAAACCGCCGCGCCGCGCGATCCCGAAGAGGAAATCGGTCGTGCAGAAGTTGCGGTCGGCGATGAAGAGGTCCTGGGCCGCGACGATCGCCAGGATCCGGTCCAGCAGCGATCGCTCCTGGGCATGACCGTCTTCGCACAGGACGACGTCGGTGGCCAACATCAGCCGGGGGTCGAGGACGACCAGCGCCTGGCCGGGCAAGGCCCCGGCGCGGATCGTCCGCAACTCCTTGAGCCGGTGCTCGGAGCCGGGGAGATGGTTGCCGTCGAGGATCCGGACGCGATAGCCGGGCAGCCACTCCGCCCGGCCGCCGCCCATCGCGTCGATGACCGGAGCCAACCGCGCGGCCACCGCAGGGACCAGCGCCGCCGACACGGCGGTCTCGGTGCCGTCGAGCTTGTCGTAGACGGCGTCGATCGAGGCCCCGACGGTCTCGGCCCGCGCCTGGAAGGCCGCGTGGATCGAGGGCCGGATGCGGCAGACGACCACGCTCATCAGGTCGACGATCGTGGAGAAAAGGAGCTTGTGGGTGAATTGCTTCTCCGCGACGTCCTCGAAGAGTTGATCGAGGACCTGGGGGTTCAGGGCGTTCTCGATGATCCCTCGCGCCATGACGGACAAGGGGGCATCCTGGGAGAATCGCTCAAAGACGTCGCTGAGGATCATCGCTGCCGCCTCCGCGGGGAATTGGTAACTCCGTATCTGGCGGCAGCTTAGCAGATTCATGCAGCCGACTCCAAAGGGCTGGCACAGCCCACCCTACATTCTGCGCGTCGCCACTTTCCCCATTGTGTGCATCCATTTAGCTGGCGGCGTAACGATACTTCAGCCTTTTGGGAGACCAGGCACCGTCGTTTTGAAGACACTTGCCGAGGCCAGATTTCGTACACTCCCAACAGAGGAGGTGTTTCCATGTGGCGCAACTTGATTCTGGCGGCGGGCCTGTTTGCGTGCTTGATCCCGACCGGCACGTTCGCGCAGCAGTATCGGAAGACCGTCACGGTCGAGGTCTATCTGCCGGAGGGCGCCCGGCTGTTTATCGAGGGTCAGGACACGAGGTCCAAGGGGCCGATGCGCCGCTTCGTGTCGCCGCCGCTGCCGCCGGGCAAGTATACCTACACCATCAAGGCGATCATTCCCGGCGCAAACGGGCCGCGAACTGTCACATGCCGGATCGACGTTCGACCGGGCGACTTCGAATCGATCGACCTGCGCGAGCCGGGCAAACGGCCCATAACCGACGTCGAATATGAGCCAACGCCACAGAAGGTGGTCGATGCGCTGCTGCGGCTGGCCAAGGTCACCAGCAAGGACGTGGTCTGGGACCTCGGCTGCGGCGACGGCCGCATCCCGGTGACGGCGGCCAAGGAGTACGCCTGCAAGGCGTGCGGTTTCGACATCGATCCCGAACGCGTCAAGGATTCCCTCGCCAACGTGCGCAAGCACGGCGTGGAGCGGCTGGTCTCGATTGAACGGCGCGATATCTTCACGCTCGACCTGAGCAAAGGGCCGACGATCGTCACGCTCTACCTGCTGCCGCGCCTCAACGCCAAATTGTTGCCGCAACTCCGGAAGCTGCCGCCGGGCGTGCGCGTCATTTCGGTCGCGCACCGGATGGCCGACGTCAAGCCGGACGAGCAGATCGTGGTTGATACTGAGTTGGGCGAGTTCGACGTCTATCTGTGGAAGGCGGAGACGCTCCGTGGCAATTGACTCTTCAAATTCTCTCGGTGAGACGGACCCGACCGAACGAGGGCGGCCGGCGCCGAAAAGGATCCGATCGGCGGACGGAGCCGCCTCCTGCAGATCCCGATCGGCGGACGGAGCCGCCTCCTACAGCGGACGTGCGGAGGGCGGCCGGCCCGCGCGGTGGGCGCGGCGACGGAAGCCGGCCGCCGCGGCGCGGTCGCCGCGGCGCTCGGCCAGCAGCGCCAGGGCCAGGAGCGCCTCGTCGTGGCCGGGGTCGAGGTAGATGGTCTTGTGGAAGCACTCCTCGGCGCGGCGCCGGTCGCCGGCCGCCTGGTGAATCATCCCCATCAGATAATACGCCGGGGCGCCCGGGCCCTTGAGCCGGAGGTGCCGCTCGCAGGCGGCGACGGCTTCGTCATACCGGCCCTGGTTGGCCAGCTCGGCGGCCCGCTCCAGCAACGTCGGCTCGGGCAAGGCCGGTCCCGGCGCGGGGCTTGCGGCCGGGTCGGCCGGAGGCAGCATCAGCAGAGGCTCCGGCTCCGGCAGCATGGGGATCGTCGGGATCATCGTCAGCTCGGGCCAGGGCGAGCCGGGAGCGGCCGCCCGCGCCGCCTTGCGGTAAGCGAAGCATCCCGGCTCGCCGGCCGGAGCGAACCGCGCCGGCGTGCCGGGCGCGTCCAGCCGATCGGCGTGGCCGATGAAGAGCACCCCGTCGTCCGCCAGCAGCCGGTCGAGCGTCGCCAGCACCCGGTCTCGCGCCGAGGTACCCAGATAGATCAGGAGGTTGCGGCAGAAGACCACGTCATAGGCGGGCGAGTCCGCCAACAGCGCCGGGTCCAGGAGGTTCCCCCGGGAGAACCGCACCGTCGAACGGATCGCCGGGTCGATCTCAGAGCCCTCGGGACGTCGGCGGAAATACCGGGCCCAGCGGCCTTGCTCGGCGCCGCGGAGGGCGTGGGCCGAATAGATCCCGCGGCGGGCGACCTCGAGCAGCCGGGCGCTGATGTTGACCGCATCGATGTGGAACCGACCGCTCGGCAGGCCGGCGTCCAGCAGCGCGATCGCGATCGAGTAGGGCTCCTGTCCGCCGGCGCACGGGACGCTCAGGGCGCGCAAGGGGGATCGCCACGGGGCGGCGGTCCATCGCTCGCGGGCGTGATCCGTCAGCCATCGGAACGGCCGCTCATCGCGGAAGAACCAGCTCTCCGGGACCACGACCTCCTCGATCAGCGCCTGCTGCTCGGCCTCCGAGCCGAGCACGTGCGCGGCGTAATCGCCCAGGTCGGCTTCGCCCAGCTCCGCCATGCGCCGCCGCGCCGCGCCGACGATCAGGTGCGGACCCATCGAGACCGGGTCCAGGCCGATCCGGCGCGTCAGCAGCTCCTCGATCTCGCGCTGGTCATTCGTCATGAGTCGGTAGCCCGCGGCTCGGTGCTCGAAGAGCACCCGACAAAGGGTCTTCAACCGGTCCGCTCGAGGGCTCGAGGACCAGGGACAATCCGGCGACCTCGATCAGCGGCACGAATCCGCGATCGGTCCGGGCGATCGCGCCGAGGTAAGGCGCCCGGGCGAGGTGCACCGGCGCCGGGGCGATCTGCTCGGGTTCGACCTCGACCAGGTCGATGACCTGCTCGGCGATCAGGCCCAGGAGCCGCCGCTCCTCCCCTCGATTCTGCCCGCCGGGCGGCCCCTTGACCAGGATGATCCGCGTGCTGAGCCGATCCGCGCACGGCGACGAGCCCAGCAGGACCCCCAGGTCGATCACGGGCACGACCCCGCCCCGATACTCCAGCAGCCCGGCCAGCTCGGCCGGCGCGTGCGGGACGGCGCGGAGCCCGACGCGCGGCACCAGCTCGACGACCCCCGACCCGTCCACGGCATAGGACTCTCCGGCGGCTGTGAAGGTCAGGAGGAGCATTTCTCAGTCCTCGGATCGGGGCGCGGGGAGCGCTCACTCCGTTCGCTGCGGGGAGCGCTCGGCTGGCGCCTCGCTGCGGGGCGCGGGAAGAGAAAAGACCGGTCTTCCCCGAACCCCGCGCCCCGCAGCGAAGCGCTCCCCGCGCCCGCAGCGAAGCGCCTCCCCGCGCCTAGGCTTCCGGCGAGGCGGGCCCGAGCGTGAACCTGGAGACTTCGTCCTTGAGGCCGCCGACGGCCTCGCGGAGGCGCTCGGTGGCCTTGTTGAACTCGCGGATCGAGGTCGAGGTCTGGCCGGCGGCCTCGCTGAGGCGGGTCATGGCCTCGCGGATCTGGTCGGCGCCCTGCGACTGCACCCGCATGCCCTCGGTCACCTGGTCGAAGCGCTGGTGCAGGGCCTGGACGCCGCTGATGATCTGCCCGAGCTGGCCGCCGAGCTGGCCGACCTCGCCGACCACCTGGCGCACCCGTTCGCTGAACTTGTCCATCTCCATGACGCCGGCCGAGACGCTGTACTGCATCTCCTTGACCATGCGCTCGATGTCCAGCGTGGCGACGGCGGTCTGGTCGGCCAGGCGGCGGATCTCGCGGGCGACGACCAGGAAGCCCAGGCCGTATTCGCCGGCCTTCTCGGCCTCGATGGCCGCGTTGATCGACAGCAGGTTGGTCTGATCGGCGACCTTGGTGATGGTGGTGACGACCAGGTTGATGTTGGCGGCGCGCTCGCTGATGACCGAGAGCTTCGAGCCGATCGAGTCGGTCGAACTCGGCGAGCTGCCGCATGGTCTGGTCCATGCCCGAGAGGGCCGTCTGCCCGGTGGAGGCCATGCGGGCCGCCTGGTTGGCGACCTGGTTGACCTCGTTCATCGTCTTCAAGAGCTCCTGGCTGGTCGCCGAGATCTCGTTGACGGCGGCGGCGGCCTCGTTGGTCGAGGCGCTGTAATCGTAGACGGCCTGCTCCTGCTGGCGGCTGGTGGCCGCGATCTCCGTCGCGGTGGACAACAGCGAGATGCTCGAGCGCTGGATGCGGGCGATCAGCGAGCGGAGGTCCTCGATCATCTTGCGGATCGCCCGGAGCAGCAGCCCGGCCTCGCCGGGCGCCTCCGCGTCGGTGGTGGCGGTCAGGTCGCCGGCGGCGATGCGCTCGGCCACCAGCGCGGCCTCGCGGATCGGTCGTGCCAGCGTCCGCGCCACCACCAGCGCCACGACGGTCACGATCGCGGCCGTCACAACCAGGAGCACCGCGACGATCAGGATCTGGCGCCGGGTCAACGCGAAGGCCTCGTCGACGTCCTGCTTGACCACCAGGCCCCAGCGATAGGACGGGAGGTACGACCACACGGCCATCACGCTGGCGCCGCGGTAGTCGGTGGTCTCGCCGTAGCCGCGCCGGCCCTGCACGGCCCGCTCCATGGAGAGGGCCGTGCCGGCGCGCATCGGGACCCGCCGGTTCGCCGGCATCTCCTCCGGATGGCGCGTCGGCGCGACGTACCACATCTGGTCGCCGTCGCGGCTGGCGACCACCGCCTCGCCCGTCTCGCCCAGTCCGTTGTAGTTGGCGAGGGCCTGGAAGACCTCGCCGTTGCCCAGCTCCAGCGCCAGGTAGCCGCCGATCCGGCCCCGGGGGTCGTACACCGGCCCGGCGATGAACGCCGCCGGCTCGCTCCGGCCGGGATAGACCTGGTAGTCGGACAGGTCCACCTGGAGGAGCGTCCGGGTGCGGTCGAAGACCTCCGCCAGCTCGCTGTCGCGCAGCGGGCCGGACAGCAGGTTCGCCCCGGGGTCCAGGTCGGCGCGAACCGGAGCAGCGTGTTGCCGTCGGGGTCGAACAGGAGCGCGTTCTTGTAGCCGTAGGTCTCGGCGAAGCCCGCGACGGCCTGGCGGGCCTTGTTCGCCGCCTCGGCCAGCGCCGGCGAACCGGGAGGCTCGCGGCGGCGCAGTTCGGCGAGGCGCGCGGTCGCCTCCACGATCGACGGCGACCGCCCCAGGACGATCAGGTCGCTCCGCCGCTCGCGGATGAACGTCTCGAGCTGGATCGTCTTGGCGTCGGAGATCGCCATCAGGTTCTGCCGCACCGATTCCCGGGCGACCGGGCCGAAGTTCAGCAGCGTCAGCGCGGTCAGCAACCCGCAGGGGATCAGCGAGATGGACAGGAACCAGAGGAGCAGGTGGGTGCTGATGCTGGTCCGAGGCCAGAAGGCTTGGAGGATCCGGGGCCGGGTCATGACGGGTCGCACCTCGCTCGTAGGGTGGGTGCAACCCACCGAATGCCTCGGCCTCGCTCCGGTGGGTTTCACCCACCCTGCCAGGGGTGGCTCATCTCGACGACGGAAGACCCCGGCGGGTCGCGACGGCCCGCGCGTCGCGGTCGCGCCCTGGCGCGGCGGCCTTGGGCGGCACGCCCTTGCGTGCCGGGGCCGGTTCGGACGGTAGCCGGGCCGCCGAGGCGGCCGGCTCGGTCCGCGAGGCTGATCCCGTCGCCGTCGCCGGGGCCCGTCCGGGATTGGCCCAGCCGCCCCACGACCGGTACAGCTCGCCGAGGAACTCGTCCCAGCTCGACTGAGGCCGCGAGGTCGGGTAGGGGATCGGGCGGACCGACGTCCCCGACTTCCAGGCGATGTCGAACTGGCCGTCGGCTCGGACCTGACCGATGTAGACCGGCCGCCAGGTGTGCTGGGTCGGCCCATCGATCGAGATGATCCCCTCCGGCGCGTCCATGCTCTGCCGGCGGACGGCCTTGAGCACCGCGGCGACCTCGTCGGTCCCCGCCTCGTCGACGGCCTGCGCCCAGAGCCGCACGCTGTTGTACGCCGCCGCGATCACGTCGCTGGTCACGCGGTCGCCGCCGTACCGGGCCTTGAACTTGCGGACGAACTCCCGGTTCGCTTCGGTGTCCACGCTCTGGAAGTAGTTCCACGCGGCATAGTCGCCGACCATCTCCCGCGCCGGCAGCTTCCGCAGCTCGTCCTCGGCGATGCCGAAGGCGATCACCGGCACCTCTCGCGGGCCGAGGCCCGTCGCCGCCAGCTTGGAGTAGAACTCCCGGTTCGTGTTGCCGGCGATCGTACTGATCACCACATCGGGCTTGGCCCGCTTGATCGCCGCGACCAGGCCGTCAACGGTCGAGCTGTCCAGCAGGATGTACTCCTCGCCTACGACCTCGGCCCCCAGCGCCTCCAGTTGGTCCTTGACGATCGCGTTGACGCAACGTGGCCAGACGTAATCCGAGCCGGCGAGGAAGTACTTCCGGGCCTTGAGGCGGTCGTACGACCACTTGATCGCCGGGATGACCTGCTGGTTGGGCGCCGCGCCGGTGTAGACGATGTTCGGCGACTCCTCCAGCCCCTCGTAAGCGTTGGGGTAGAACAGCAGGTGATGGTGTTGCTCGACGACCGGCTTGACGCTCTTGCGGCTGGCCGAGGCCCAGCAGCCGAAGATCGCGCTGACCTTCTTGTCCTGGATCAGCCCCTCCGCCTCCCGGGCGAAGGTGGGGAAGTCCGACCGGCCGTCGGCGATCACCGGCTCGACCCGCCGGCCGCCCAGCAGCCCGCCGCTGGCGTTGATCTCTTCGATCGCGAGGAGCTCGGCCTCGATCATCGACTCTTCGCTGATCTGCAGCGACCCGGACCGCGAGTGCAACAGGCCGACCTTGATCGGCGTCAGCCGGCGGGCCAGCCGCGGAGCCGCCCACGCCGCCACGCCGCCCACGATCGCCAGGCCGATCAATGCGGCCAGCAACCACCTCATCTCTCGCCCCTCGCCGTCAATGGGGTCACTCGGGCGTCAAAGTGGACGCCATCCGCAAAGATTATATCCGACGGCGATCGATCGGCGTGGATGAATGCCCGGCCCGGCCGCCGATTTCTTCGGCAGAACCGGTGCGATCGGGCCGGGCGGCGGCGGTTGCGGTGCGTGCGGCGGGCGGTTCGCTATGAGCCCGATTTCACCGGCTCGGCGAGCACTTCCCTGGCCATGGTCACGGCCTCGGGGCTAGGCGCGGTTCCGCGAAAGACCCGCATGTCCGGCCGATAGTCCCGGACGAATTCTCTCAGCTCCTCCAGGAGATCGGGAGGCAAGACGCCTAA
>CAWFIC010000003.1:4800000-6264434 GCA_963815795.1 uncultured Planctomycetota bacterium
GCCGCTGAACGGCGTCGACCACGTCGCGCTGGCGCTCGACGGTCGTGCCCCGGGGACTCCCCAGATAGAGGACCGGGTCGCCCTTGGAGTAGAACCGCACGCCCTGGAACCGGCTGGGCAGGAAGCCGCTGTGCCACTGCCGCGTCGAGATCGGCTGTGCCTGGCCGAACCGGCCGGTCGAGGTGAGGACGACGAAGCCCGGCAGGTCCTCGCTCTCGCTGCCCAGCCCGTAAGTCACCCACGAGCCCATCGCGGGCCGGCCGGAGATGGTCGTCCCGGTGTTCATGAAGGTGTGCGCGGGGTCGTGGTTGATCGCCTCGGTCACCATCGAGCGGACGATGCAGATGTCGTCGGCGATCGTGGCGATGTGCGGGAAGATCGCGCTGATCTCCTGGCCGCTCGCGCCGTACCGGCGGAACGGATGCTGGGGCGCGAAGCAGACGAGCTTGTGGCCCTGGAGCTGCGCGATCGGCATCCCCTGGGTGAACGACCCGGGCATCGGCTGGCCGTGCATCCGGGCCAGGGTGGGCTTGGAGTCGAACGTCTCCAGGTGCGACGGCCCGCCGGCCATGTAGAGATAGATGATCCGCTTGGCCTTGGGGGCGAAGTGGAGCGGACTCACGGCGCCGGTCCATCGGTCGCGCTGTCGCGACGGCGAGACCTCGCCCGCTCGCAGCAAGGACGGGTCGATCAGCGAGGCCAGCGCGAGGGAGCCGACGCCGGCGGACGAACGGCCCAGGAAGGCCCGGCGATTGATGCGGGCGCGGAATTCGTCGTTCATCGGGAGATCCATGGGTCTGTCGTAGGTCAGGCTTGCCGGCCTGACACGTGAATGCCGTCAGGCTGGGAAGCCTGACCTACTCTCTCGCCGGCGTCACATGACGATCAGTTCCGGGTGATGGTCTCGTGGAGGTTGAGGATCACGCGGGTCACGGAGGTCCAGGCCGCCAGCTCGACCGGGTCGAAATCCTCGGGCGCGGGGGCATCGCCGATGCCCAGCAGCTCGCGGGCCGCGGAGGGATCCCGGCGATATTGCCGCACGTGCTTGTCCAGCAGTTCCGTGAGGACCTCGACCTCGGCGCGCCTCGGCTGTCGGGCGAGGGCCAGGCGGAAGGCGCGGTCGAGCCGGGCCAACGGGTCGGGCCCGGCTTCGGCGATCAGCCGGGCGGCCAGCACCCGGGCTGCCTCGACGTACGTCGGGTCATCGAGCAGGACCAACGCCTGGAGCGGCGTGTTCGACCGCGGGCGCTGGACCACGCACTCTTCCCGCGTCGAGGCGTCGAAGGCCAGCAGGCTCGGATGCAGGAACGTCCGCTGCCAGTAGGTGTACAGGCCGCGGCGATACTGGTTCACCCCGTGGTCGGGATCGTACTCGCGCTTGGGGAAGTTGAGGAAGACCCAGTAGCCCGGCGGCTGGTAGGGCTTCACACTCGGTCCGCCGACCTTGTCGGACAGCAGCCCGCTGATCGCCAGGGCGCCGTCGCGGATGAACTCGGCGTCGAGGCGGAAGGCATTCTGGCGAGAGAGCCAGCGGTTGGCCGGGTCGAGCTGCCGGTCGGCCGGGCGAGGCCGGGATGACTGGCGATACGCGGCGGACATCACGATTCGCTTGAGCATCGCCTTGACGTCCCAGCCGCTGTCGACGAAGTCGATGGCCAGCCAGTCGAGCAGCTCGGGGTGCGTCGGCCAGGCCCCTTGCGAGCCCAGGTCATCGGGCGTCGCGACCAGCCCTTGACCGAAGGCCAGCTTCCAGAGGCGGTTGACCATGGCCCGGGCGACGAGCGGGTTCTCGCCGGAGACCAGCCAGCGGGCCAGGTCGAGCCGCGAGGCCCGACGGCCCGAGAGGCGCAGCGGCGGCAGCGACGCCGGGACGCCGGGCGTCACGATCGAACCGGAGTCTTCCATCCAGTTGCCGCGCGCGAGCACTCGCACCACCCGGGGTGCGATCGACGTCGAGACCAGGGTGCTGGGGATCCCGCGGTCCAGGTCGGCGATGCGGCGGTCCAGCTCGGCGAGCTCCTTCTTCTGGTCGGGGGTCGGGCTCTTGATCGAAGCGATCGCGGCGCGACGCTCCTGGAGCCGGCGGACCGAGGCGGCCTGCTCGGGGGTCGGGAACCGCGTCGGTTTCTGGGCGCCGACGATCGTCTCATCCACGTCGGCGAAGAACGCGGAGAGGCTGTAGAACTCGCGGGTGGTGAACGGGTCGTACTTGTGGTCGTGGCACTCGGCGCAGCCCATCGTCACGCCCATCCAGACCGTCGAGACGTTGCGCACCCGATCGGCGGCGTACTTGGCGATGTATTCCTTGGCCTGCGCACCGCCCTCCTGGGTCGTCTGGAGCAGCCGGTTGTAGCCCGAGCCGATGCGGGTCTCGTCGGTCGGCTGCGGGAGGAGGTCGCCGGCGAGCTGCTCGATCGTGAACCGGTCGAACGGCTTGTTGGCGTTGAACGAGCGGATCGCGTAGTCCCGGAACATCCATATATCTATATGATTATCGCTATGGTAACCCTGGGTATCCGCGAACCGGACGAGGTCGAGCCAGAAGACGGCCATGCGCTCGCCGTAACGGGGCGAGGCCAGGAGCCCGTTAACCAGCCGCTCGTAGGCATCGGCGCGGTCGTGCCGCAGGAAGGCATCGACCTCCTCGGGACGGGGAGGGAGGCCGGTCAGATCCAGTGAGAGGCGGCGGATCAGGGTCGGGCGGTCGGCCTCGGGGGACGGCTCGAGCCCTACGGCCGCCATCCGGGCGCGGAGGAACCGGTCGATCGCACCGGTGGCGTCGGCCGCCGGCATGGCCGGCCGGGCGGCCGGGATGAACGACCAGTGGCCCTTCCAGACGGCTCCCTGTTCGATCCACCGGCGGATGAGCGCCACCTGGGCGGCGGGCATCGGCTGGCCGGCCTTCGGCGGGGGCATGCGGGACTCGGGGTCGTCCGAGGCGATCCGAAGCAACAGCTCGCTCTCGTCCGGCTTGCCGGGGACGACGACCGTCGAGCCGTCGGCCGAGCGGAACAATCCGTCGCGGTTATCGAGCCGCAGATCGGCCTTGCGCTTCTTGGCGTCGGGGCCGTGGCACTGGTAGCACGATTCGGAGAGGATGGGCCGGATGTCGCGATTGAAGTCGACGGTGGGCGGATCGGCGACGGCGCGGCTGGGGGAGGCCCAGGCCATGACGATCGCCACCAACAGGGAGCATGTCGGTCGGTCGGTTTTCATCGGGTCGGCTGCTGCTCCGTGGGATGGCCGCGTCGCAGGGCAGTCTGTCCGCCGTCCCCGGGGGAAGGCAGGCGAGCGGGGTCTCTTGGGATGTTTGATTCCTGTACCGACGGGACGCCCCACGATCGGGCGTGCGCGAGTGCCGGCCGGGTCGGGAGGGGTCGAGCCCAGTTGAGACCAGGATATCGAGATTCTCCAGTTGTTTCAAATGCCCGATCGACCGAGAATCCCGTGATACGGCCCGATGCAAGCCGGGCCCGGGGACTGCTCGGAGGGGACGGTGACCGTCATGCCGATCACGATCGCGCGGCCGGAGCCGATGTCGGCGACCGAGTACACGTACCGCGACCGCTTGCTGCTGGTCAGCCGCGGCAGTCCCCTTCCGCCGGGTGCGACCCCCACGCCCAGCGGGGTCAACTTCGTCCTGCTCTGCCGGCACGGGACCGCGGTCTGGCTGGTGCTCTCCGAGCCCTGCAACGGCGAGATCTATGCCGAGATCCCCCTCGATCGGCTGTTCAACCGGACCGGGGACCACTGGCACGTCGCGCGTCAACGGCCTGCCCGAGGAATTCTGCTACGGCTACCGGGTCGACGGACCGAAGGGCGGCGGCCACTGGTACGACCCGAGCATCATCCTGCACGATCCTTACACACGCGCCCTGTCCTGCGGCCGGCCATGGGCGACCGGCCTCGGCCTGCCCCGACGCAGCCTGATGATCGAGTCGATGATCGATCGCGAGCGCCTCCTCAATCCCCGCACGGCGCTGGAGGACACGATCATCTACGAGCTCCATGTGCGAGGCTACACGGTCGGACCCGGCTCGGGCATCGGCTTTCCCGGGACGTACCGAGGCCTGGCCGAGAAGATCGGGTACTTGAAGGAGCTGGGGGTCACCGCCGTCGAGCTGCTGCCCATCGACGAATTCGACGAGCTCGATTGCCCATTCGTCAACCCGATGACCGGCGAGCCGCTGCACAACTTCTGGGGTTACGACCCGATCGCCTTCGGCGCCCCCAAGGCGGCGTATGCGCACAACCCGGAACAGGCGGCGCCGATGCGGGAGTTCTGCGCGATGGTCGAGGCCTTTCACGCCGCCGGGCTGGAGGTCTATCTCGACGTCGTGTTCAATCATACCGCCGAAAAGGGTTACGACGGGCCAACTTACAACTTCCGCGGCCTGGACAACACGCTCTATTACATGCTCGATGAACGGGGCAATTACCTGAATTTCAGCGGGTGCGGCAACACGCTCAGCAGCGACCACCCGGTCGTCCGCAACTACCTGCTGGACTGCCTGCGGAGCTGGATCGCCGAGGGCGGCGTCAACGGCTTCCGCTTCGATCTCGCCTCAGTCCTGGGGCGCGACCGCCACGGCAACGTGCTGGTCGAGCCGCCGATGATCAAACGGATCACCGAGGACTCGCTGCTGCGAGATAGCAAGCTGATCGCCGAGCCGTGGGATGCCGCGGGCCTCTACCAGGTCGGCACCTTCCCCGGTGAAGGCCGATGGTCGGACTGGAACGGGCGGTTTCGCGACGACGTCCGCCGCTTCTGGCGGGGCGATCCGGGCATGACCTCGGCCCTGGCGACCCGGCTCTGCGGCAGCGACGATCTCTACGCGGGTCGCGGGCCGCTTCATTCGATCAACTTCATCTGCTGCCACGACGGGTTCACGCTCAACGACCTGGTCTCATACAACCAGAAGCACAACGAGGCCAACGGCGAGGGGAACCGCGACGGCAGCGACGTCAACTGGAGCTGGAACTGCGGCGTGGAGGGGCCGACCGACGACCCGCCCGTGCTCCAACTCCGCCGGCAGCAGGTGCGCAACCTCATGGCCACGCTGATGATCAGTCAGGGGATCCCGATGATCCTCGCGGGCGACGAATTCCTCCGCACCCAGCAGGGCAACAACAACGCATGGTGCCAGGACAACCCGCTGGGCTGGGTCGACTGGTCGTTGCGGGAACGCAACGCGGACTTCGTCCGGTTCACCCGCCTGATGATCGCCCTGCGGCGGGCGCATCCCGTCCTGAGGCGCCGGACCTTCTTCTCGGGCGAGCGAGCCGGCCAGCCTCCGGAGATCCTCTGGCACGGCGTCGAGCCGTCGCGGCCCGACTTCGGCCCCGACAGTCATGCGCTGGCCTTCGCGCTCGATGGCCGGCGGACCGATCGGTCGAGCACGATCGATCGCGACATCTACGTGGCGTTCAACGCGTGGCGCGAGCCGCTGGGATTCCGCATCCCCGCCGCACCGTCGGGCCGGCCGTGGCGTCGAGCGGTCAACACGGCCCTCGCTGCTCCCGAGGATGTCATCGAGGCCGACCAGGGACCTCGCATCCCGGTGCTGCAGGACTACCCGGTCCGCGAGTACTCGATGATCATCCTCGTTTCCGACGCGGGCCCTTGAGCCGCGATCGCGGTGCGTTCGGCCCGCCCTCATGGATGGAGCAGGCCGGAGTGACAGGCAAGCTCCCCGACAAGGACTCGAACCTTGAACCTAGCGGTTAACAGCCGCTCGCTCTACCGATTGAGCTATCGGGGAATCCACCCCTCGAGCATACTCGGACGAACGGTCCAACTCAAGTAGACTCGTTCGGCCGGGCGATGACGCGGGGATCGTATCAGGATCGGGATCCGCGCCGGAGTCGTCCGGAAAGGAACACGGGTGTTGCGCCCCTCGCCCGGCGAGCCCGGCAGTCGACGGTCCTCAACCGACGAGTCCGTTCAGTCCTTGTGGCCCTTCTCGTGCTGCTCGATCGCCTTCTCGAGGATGCCGACGATCAACGCATTGAGCGATGCCTTGTCCTCTTTCGCCCAACTCGCCAATTGCTCGTGCAGCAAGGGAGGCATGCGAATCTGGAAATGAACGACGGTTTCAGGCATGGAAGCTCTCCTCAATTCGTGTGAGGGACCCGTCCCAGGAAGTCACCAGTCGGGTACCAACCCCGCACGCCGACATTCTGCATGCACGGCGAATCGGGGCATGCATTGGAATTGTACCCGATGTTAGCCGTCTCTTTTCATCATTTTCTTTGAAATAATACGGCTTGTTGGGATGTTCCTTGGGACCTTTTGTACATGAGCCCTACCACAAACGATCCGATCCAGGTAAGCATCGATGGGTGTCTCAACCGCTCCGAGGATCGACGTGGTCGGACAAAGACAGCGGCTCCCACTGCGGCGTGAACGATCGATGGAGGCCTTCGGGGCCCATGCCAATCGGGACAAGTGACCTCATAATCGAACCGTCAAGGACGTGGAGCCTCTATGGAGAAATCGATAGTCCCATCACCAAGCGACACGCCTGCGTCATTACCCCATGCCGAGCCGCTTATCAAGCAGTTCGTCGAGCATTGGGGGTTGATGGCCCGCGCCTGGGGCATCAACTCGACGATGGGAGAGCTCTTCGCCCTGCTGTATATCACCGGAAGTGACTGGACAGCCGAGGATTTACGTCATTGGCTCGGCGTGTCGCGCGGCAACGTGAGCATGAACCTCCGCGAGCTCCTTTCCTGGGGCGTCGTGCACAAGGTCCATCGAGCCGGAGAACGCCGCGAACTCTTTCGGGCCGAGACCGATGTCTGGACCCTCTTCCGGAAGATCCTTCGTGAACGCAAGCGACGAGAACTGGATCCGAGCCTGCATGTTTTGGATCGTGCGTCCAAACTCGCCGAAGGTCACGCTGATCTGCAAGATATCAAGATGCGGATCGAATCGCTCCGCCGCTTCTTCAAGGCGATCGATACCCTGGCCGTGCAGTTGCTCACGCTCCCATCGAGCGACCTGGTCGAAATCAGCCAACTGCTGCCGGGTGCTGAAGAATCGGCGGGGAGTGATGAACGAGCCTGACTCGCGCCATGGAGAGTCGGCCTGGAAATCCCTCGGGTGGGCGAGCCTCCGTGCGAGCTGGCACCGAGAAGCGGCTCGGATGGAGCCTCGCGCTCCCGAAGATCTCTCCTCCGTAACAGACTCCAAGCCAATCCGTCCCACGGGGCGATCTCCGGTCACTGGACGGGGACGCAGCGCGTCTTCGCGATCCGGTCGGGTCCCAGTCGGCGCCGGCCGCCAGCCGGCCCGACCATGTCCCGCAGGGAACCGGAACGGTGACGCGGCGAGACTTGACGCTCCGGCCCCTGCCGGCCTCAGTCGCCAGGCGGGTCTGGTCCGCCGACCCGCTTCGCCACCGGGCCCGTGGGGTCGGCCCGGCCCATGTCGCATCGCGCAGCGAGGCAACCTGACGAACTCTGTGAGGGTGGCGATGATCCTGGGAGGTGGTGCGGACCGGCGGGCTGAGCCAGGACGCGCGCCTGGGATTCCGCCGCCTCCGACGTCGCTTGGGTCTTTCGTCCCGGTTCGTCGAAGGATAAACTAGGACGACTTTGCACATGGATGCAGTTGCTCATGTCCGCTCACCGGCCGGTTCCGGCCGCATGATCAGACTGGTCGTTGAATCGGAGTAGACCGACCACAACCGATCAAGGGAGGCGATGATGCCGAGCCAGAGCGTCCGGCCAGAAGTCCTGGCCGGCAGGGTGCGTCAGATCCGTCTGGAATTGTTCGGCGAGAACGGCGGGCCGCTGTTGTCCGAAGCCCTGGGCCTGTCCTACCGGACCTGGATGAACTACGAGGGGGGTGTGATCATCCCCGCTCTGGTCATCCTCCGCTTCATCGAGGTCTGTGGGGCGAACCCTCGCTGGCTGTTGAGGGGCGAAGGACAGCCATTCCTTGATCGGGATCGGGTTGGCGTCTCTCCCATGGCGATCGTCGATTCGGAAGATGGCGACCAGGAATGAGCCTGGCGTCGCCGCGATCGGTAGGCTCGGAGGCATTGGGACTCGCCAAATAGTCCGTTGCAGACCAAGGGCGAAGGAGCCGGTGAGATGTTCGAATCCATCGAGGATCTTCTGAGGTTGTCGGGCGGGGATGGGGACGCGGTCAAGGTCGGCTCCTATACGACGCCAGACCCGACCGAGATGAACCGACTTCTGGAAGCATGGTCGGAGGAGCGCGGGCGAAGCATCGAGTGCTTACTGTTACTCGATCGAGTTCGCTGGCTTCTCTCCCGGATTCTTGCAGCCGGCCGACTCACGGACCGGAGCGAGCGGGAGGTGGCGAGACTCCTTCGTACCATCGATCTCGTCGGGAGGGACGGTCCCGGGTTCGACCATTGATCGCCGGCGGGTCCGACACGCGGAACGACCGAGTCTCGGCTGTCTGAATTGCCGGCTCGCACGGAGGTTCGCCCTCTCGAGGCGGATTCCGGTCTCCTCTCATGGGCGCGGGCTTCAGGCGGAGGCGGCGGCCGGCGGCATCGTCGAAGCCAGGTACTCGTCGATGACCCGGTCCATCGGCCCGTCGGCGACGACGCGACCGTGCTGCACCCAGAGGCCGCGGGTGCAAAGCTCGAGGAGCGACTCCAGGTTGTGCGAGACGAGCACGACGGCCTTGGAGCGCTCGACCAGGCCGCGGAGCCGGGCCTTGGCCCGCTCGAGGAAGGCGGCGTCGCCCACGCCCAGGGCTTCGTCGATCAGCAGGATGTCGGGGTGGACCTCGGTGGCGATCGCGAAGGCCAGCCGCATGTACATTCCGCTCGAGTAATATTTCAACGGCAGGTCGGCGAACTCGCGCAGGCCGGTGAACTCGTAGATCCCCTCGACCTTCTCCAGCATCTGGCTCTTGGTGAAGCCGAGCATCGCGCCGTTGAAGACGATGTTGTCGGACCCGGACAGCTCCTGATTGAAGCCCGCGCCCATCTCGATCAGCGGGGCGACGCTCCCGCGGATCGCGACCCGCCCGCTCGTCGGCGGATAGATTCGCGCCAGCAGGCGGAGGAGCGTGCTCTTGCCCGCGCCGTTGCCCCCCACGATCCCGATGCGCTCGCCGTGCTCGATCCTGAGGTTGACCTCCCGCAGCGCCCAGAACTCGGACCGCGGGACCATCGACTCGCGGCGCAGGACCAGGTCCAGCATGGCCCGCTTGAGCGAGCGCTGCTTGTCCGAGTAATTGACGAATCGGAGCGACACGTCGTTCAGCTCGATCAGCGGGGTCTGGGCCGAGCATGAGGATGAGACCTTCCGGCCCGCCCCCGGCCGATCAGAGTCGGAAGACCATCTTTTCTTCTTGCGACTTGAATATGGCATAACCGACTCCCAGGCTGGCCGTCGCGATGACGGCCGCCGCCGCCAACAGGCCGAGATGAGGCCACCGCCCCGAGAACAGGATATCGTGGAACAGCTCGATAAAATAAAAAGCCGGATTCAGGCGGAAGATCCACTGCGACCGCCCCGGGAAATTCGTCGCCGGGTACAGGATCGGCGTGGCGAAATACCAGGCCTGCAGGAACACTGAGATCAGGTGGCCGCAATCGCGATAGAAGGTGTTGGCCGTGGCGACGATCAGGCTCAAACCCAGGGTGAAGACCGCGAACAGGCCGAGTGCCAGGGGGAAGAGCAGCATCGACCACGACGGCCGCGCCCCCATCGGCCAGAGCAGCAGGAACATCGCACAGAGCGAGAACACCAGGGTCACCAGCGCAATCAAAACCCGCGCGATCGGGAAGATCAGCTTGGGCAGGTAGATCTTCCGGATCAATCCCTCGTTGGCGATGATCGACATCGCGGCCTCACTCAGGCTCACGCTCAAGAAGCTCCAGGGCACCATCCCCGCGAAGAGGAACAGCGTGTAATTCTCGACGTTCTTCAGCAGGTGGGAGAAGACGAAGCCGAGCGTGGCCAGCATCAACAGGGGGTTGAGCAGCGTCCAGACGAACCCCAGGAAGGATCGCTGGTAGCGGACCTTCAACTCCTGGACGACCATGTTCTGGATGACCGGCCAGAACTTCACGAGTTCGCGGCGGTCTTCGGCGATCCTCGTCAGCCAGACACTCGGCCCGCGCGGCGACGGCGGCGGCGGGAAGAACTCCGCGTGCGGGGCTTTGACGCCGGCACTCGTACAAACATCCATGTCTGGAAGGATCCCATCCCTGCCGCCGGTTTCGATCGGGCTGCGACCCGACGCCAGCCGCGACGGCGAGGATCTTACGGAGAAGACAAGGTTGACGGAAGGTCAATCGTTATCGGGCGGGTGCGGCAACGTCCGCACGCCGATCCGCGTCGCCAGGCGCACCTTCTGCCCGTTGGGCAGCTTCTTGATGTACTGTGACCGCAACGCATTGAGCCATCGGATGTCGCGGCCCTCATAACTCACGATGACCTCGGTCAGCACGGGGCCCGGCATCGCTACGGCACGCTGGAGACCTGGGAGAACATCGGCATTGCTGGCGATCTGGTTAAATGTCAGTCCGACGGACTGTGCAAACGCTCCATAGTCGATCCGGGCGATCTCCGTGGCCGTGGTCCGGCGGTAGACCGGTTCCTGGAGCATCTGCATGTAGTGATAGGCGCCGTCGTCGAAGACGAAGAACTTGACGGGCAGGCCGGCGCGGGCGGCCGAGGACATCTCGATGGCCGACATCAGGAAGCAGCCGTCGCCGGTGACGCAGGCAACGCGGCGGTCAGGCCGAACCCGCTGGGCCCCGATGGCCGCCGGGATCGCCCAGCCCATGGCCTGGTTGTCGGCCGGGGTGAAGTAGCGCCGCGGCCCCTGGGCGTCGACTACTTCCGAAGCCCAGTGCGTGGACGCCGTCACATCGACGAAAACCAGCTCGTCGGGGCCGAGGACATCGCGTAACTGGGCCAGGAGGAACATCGGATCGACGCACGGCTGGATGCGCACCGTCAGCGCCTCGCAGCGATCGACCTGCCGCCATTTCCGGATATCCTGCCAGAGTCCGGGGCAGGGAGGGCGTCGGATCGCGGCGGCGTCGGCCACGAGTCGGTCGAGGAACACCCGAGCGTCGGCGTGGACGCAGACATGCGTCGGGACGTTGCGGCCGAGGTTCTGAGGGTTGATGTTGACGTGGATCAAGGCTCCCGGTTGAGGGATCGCGTAATTCGCGGTCGAGACCTCGCTGTACCGGACGCCGATCGCCAGGACGAGGTCGACGTCCTTGAAGGCCGCCTCGGCGGCGCGCGTGCCTTGCTTGCCATAACCCCAGCCGACGGCCAGGGGATGGGTGTCGGGGATGCAGCCCTTGCCGCTGACCGAGGTGGCGACCGGTGCCTGGAGCAACTCGGCGACGGCGGCCAGGGCCGGGGCGGCGTCGACGCAGCCCAGCCCGGCATAGATCCCGACCCGCCGCCTGCGGTCGGACAGATGGACCAGGGCGCGGCCGTAAGCGGCCTCGTCGAAGGGCACGGGGTAGGGGGGCGGCGCCGGCTGGTCGTAGTCCCAGGCTTCCTGGTAGAACGGGAACGGGATGATGACGACGGCCGGGCCCGGCTCGCCGGAGGCGGCCACGCGGAACGCCTGGAAGATCGCCCCGGGGATCTCGGCCTGGTGGCGGACCTCGATCGCCGCCTTGACGACCGGGCGGACGATCGCGGCGTTGGCCAGCCCGTGCACCTGCCCGACCGGCGCGGGGCGAGCGGTCGATGTCGGTGATGATCCCGACGATCGGGACGCTGTCATACAGCGCCTCGCCGATGCCGGTCATCGCGTTGGTCAGTCCCGGCCCCGGCACGACCGCGAACGCCCCGACGGCGCCCGTCGCTCGCGAGGCGGCGTCGGCCATGATGCTCGCCGAGAACTCGTTGGCGACGAGCAGATAGGGGACGCCACGGGCCTTGAGTGCGTCCCACAGCTCGTTGTTCTGGGCGCCCGGGACGCCGAAGAGGCAGGGGACGCCCTCGCAGGCCAGCGAGGCGGCGACCGCCTGGGCGCCGGTCATCTTCCCCTGCACGCCGGCGCGGCGGACGAACCGGCCGAGCTCGACGTGATCGCCGCGGGCCGGCGCGGCCGGCCCCAGCGCGGCGGCCGCCGTCGCGGCCGCTCCCACGGCTCCGAACGCACTCAGGACCTCACGCCGGTTCAGCGGCAATGACACGGGGCGCTCCCTCCCCTGGCAAACCGGCGCATCAGCCTCCTGCGCCGTCGGAATCCGTCGCTGCCGAGTGGATATCGGTACGTGGCCGGCCCCGCCTTCGCCTCAGCGACTCGTCCTCGAACGGCAAGACCGGGCGCCGCCCGGAGGACCAGCATAACTGGACCCTGTGCGGCGTCGCTCCTCGCGTCCACGGAGGCTGCCTGGCCGACGATTCTCACAGCAAGTCTTTCTTGCTTCAGGAGTTCCGCTGCATATACTAATTCTGTGTCAGTTAGTATGAAATTAGTACATTGCCGAGAGGATGAGGATTGCCGGATGAGGAAACCCGATTCACCGCCCCCGCAAGATGAACTATGGCGGGAGTTTGGAGAAGAGGCTCCTGAACTGCTTGCTGCGGTCCTCGAGCCTCTGCTCGGGGGCAGGTATGTTCACTGGGACAAACTCCGTCACCTGAAGCCGCCCCCGGGTCTGACTCACCGCGCATGGTGGTTCGCCCTCAAGATTCGGCGCGAAACGACGAGGCGGATCCCGCTCGTCGATCCATCGGGTCGCCCATTCGGCTTCAATCTGCCCGATCCACTGCTCGAGTGCCTCCATCATGTCGATTCCATGGCTCGGGGGACGATCCAGCAGCCCGAGCCCGTGACCAATCCCCAGACGCGGGATAGCTACCTGGTCCGCTCCCTCATCGAGGAATCGATCACATCGAGCCAACTGGAAGGCGCATCGACGACCAGAGAAGTCGCGAAGGAGATGATTCGGATGGGGCGAACCCCGCGGGATCGGAACGAGCGGATGATCCTCAATAATTTTCGCACAATGCAACATATTATAGAGATTCAAAACAGAGAGCTTGACCGCGAGCTGATCGTCGAAATCCATCGGATGGTGACCGATGGCACTCTCGATGATCCGTCGGCGGTCGGGCGCTTCCGCGACGCCCGAGAGAACATCATCGTCGGCGATGAGTACGGGGAGGTCATCCACGTTCCCCCACCAGCTCGGGAACTCGACCGGCGAATCGCAGCCATGTGCGACTTCGCCAGTGACCCGACCCCCGGAGGCTTCGTGCATCCCCTCGTGCGGTCGATGATCCTTCACTTCTGGCTGGCGTACGACCATCCGTTCGTCGACGGCAATGGTCGAACCGCCAGGGCCCTCTTCTACTGGTCGATGCTGAAGCGAGGATACTGGCTGTTCGAGTACGTCACGATCTCCCGAATCATCTTGAAGAGTCCGGTTCGGTACGGCCGCGCTTTCCTGGAATCCGAGACGGATGGCAACGACCTGACGTACTTTCTCTTGTATCACGCCGATGTCGTCCGCAGGGCCATCGATGAACTCCATCAGTCTATTGGCCAACGCACGAATCAGCTCGCCGCCCTCCAGCAGGAGCTTCACGGCTTGAATTTCCTCAACGGTCGTCAACGCGACTTGATCGGCCACGCGTTGCGGCATCCGGGCCGGCATTACACGATCGAGTCCCATCGCGGTAGTCATCAAGTCGTCTACGAGACGGCACGAAGCGACATGATGGATCTGGTGGATCGGGGCTTGTTGCAGAAGCGAAAAGTCGGCAAGGCGTGGATCTTCATTCCCTCGGTCGATCTTGAACAGAAGCTCAGGCGGGTGGAATAGGGTCATGCGCCCCCGGGCCGGTTCGAGGTGCTGTGATGGATGATGTGCACCAGGATCTCGAGTCACGGCTCGCCTCTGGCGGGGCGGCCAGGTTGGCCGAGATGGCGCGCTTCGAGCACCGATGGGGGCGGGATTTCGCGGCGGGGATCGGCGAGGAGGTCGAAGCGATCGCGCGAGGTGTAACGGCGTGTTGAGCCTGGGATCCGTCCCGATCGTGTCAAAATGACGATCGAGGATCTCCGGCCGCGCCGCCGGCCGCGCTGGTGATCGGACGGGGCGGCGCCGAGCCCTTCGCGGCCTCACGCCATCCGAGCAATCCCGCGCAGCACTTCCGGCCGGTACCCGGAATAGCCGTGGCGGAGGGCGCGAATACACTCCAGCATGATCGGGCCCGCGTAACCGATCGCGACGAGGGCACGACCCCAGGCGGGCCAGTCGATCGTACCCAGGCCGGGGGGCTCGTGCGCGTCCTGCCGGCCGTTGTTGTCGTGGACGTGGGTCGTCGCCAGGAGCGCGCCGGCCGCGAGGGTCTCCTCGGCGGCGCCGGTGGTCAGGTTGCCGTGGCCGGTGTCCAGGGCCAAGGCCAGCCGGGGATGGTCCAGTTCGCGAAGTAGCTCGGCGAGGTCGGTCATCCGGCTGCCGGGGTGCACGCCGGGCGGCATGTTCTCGACGCAGACCCGGACGCTCGACCCGACGGCCAGGGCATGCTCGCCCAGTTCGAGGAGCCCCCGCGCCAGCGCCGAGCGCCGTACGGCCCGATCGGCCGGGTCGGACAGGCCACCGGGATGGACCACCAGGCACGTCCCGCCGGCTTCGGCCAGCCAGTTGACGCATCGCCTCAGATCGTTAACCGCCTCTCGGTGGGCCGCCGACTCGGTCGCGCCAGGTTGACCCGTGTCGCGCGGATGGTCCGGCCGCCCCAACAGCCGTGGGCGCTGTGGATCGACAGACCTCGATCGGCGACCTGCCGGCGCACCAGCACCGGGTCGGGGAACCGGCTCCATTCCGGCAGGATCTCCAGCACCAGGGCTCCCAGTTGAGCGGCGAGCGTCAGCTCATCGGCCAGCTCGATGTCGGGGTAGCCATACGTGATCATGGTGCCGAGGGTTCGTCCCGAGACGCTGCCCCAGCGATCGCCGCCGTGATCGTCGTTGCATCCTTCGACCAAGATCGTGAATCCTCTTGTGGAACTCGCCGTGGGAAGTCATCATAGCAGCGCGGCGAGAGGACGCCATCGCCAACCGGAACGGCGTACACCCCGAACCCAGCCGATCCGATCCGCACCGCACCCCGACCCGTCCGGGACGCGGGTCGAGGCCAGGCCGAGACGCCTCGGCGGCCCATCGCTCGACGCGACGGTCTGCGCCCCGGTCGCCGCGCCACTGCCGTGCAGCCATCGAGAAAGGATCGGCGCGCATGCCGCCAGCGCCACTGGTCGACCCCGCTTCCATCGACACCTCCCGGATCCTGGTCAACCAGGAGGGGATCCGGCGTTCGAATCCCCAGCGGTTCGAGATGGAGCAGCTCACCGCCATCGTGCACCTGGACCTCGAGAACAAACTGGTCATCGGCTACAAGGACGTCTCCGACGACGAGTTCTGGGTCCGGGGCCATATGCCCGACTACCCGCTGATGCCCGGCGTGCTCATGTGCGAGGCCGCCGCGCAGCTCTCCAGCTTCTTCTGCAGCGCGATCCGCTTGCATGCCGAGGGATTCATCGCTTTCGGCGGCATGGAGGACGTCCGGTTCCGCGGCCAGGTCCGACCCGGGGACCGGCTCATCCTGGTGGGCAAGGGCCAACGCCTGCATCGCCGGCACACGATCTTCGAGTGCCAGGCGTTCGTCGGTCCGAACATGGTCTTCCACGGCAAGATTATCGGGGTCCCCATCGTCGGCCAGGACGAGGCGCCCGGCGTCCCCTGATCGGCAGTCCCTCCGGATGTCCCTCGGACCGCACGAACGACCCACATCGCATCCTGCCACGATGGCCCGCTCGCGAACCACGATCGACGTCTCCGCCCATCTGATCTCGCCGGATGAGGCACGGCGTCCGTCCACCGAGGCCACACCGGAGCGCATCGACTGGACCGCCCTCTTCGGCAACGATCATCCGGTCGAGCTCGAGGTGGGCCCGGGCAAGGGGCTGTTCCTGGCCAACGCCGCCCGGGCGAACCCCGGGCGCAATTTCCTGGGCGTCGAGATCTCGCGGAAGTACGCCCAGTTGGCGGCCGAGCGGCTGGCCAAGCAGGCGATTCCCAATGCGAAGGTCTGGGCCGGCGACGTTCGCGAGGTGCTGGCGCGGCGAGTCGCGGATCGGAGCGTCCGGGCGGTGCACGTCTACTTCCCCGACCCGTGGTGGAAGAAGCGCCACAAGAAGCGCCGCGTCTTCACCGACGCCCTGGTCGCCGGGGTCGAGCGCATCTTGTTGCCCGGCGGCGAGCTGCACGTCGCCAGCGACGTCGAGGAGTATTTCACGCTCATCCAAGGGCTCATCGCCGCGAGTCCGCAATTCCGCGAGCGGCCGGCCGCCGAGGCCAAGGCCCCCGAGCACGAACTCGATTACCTGACCAACTTCGAGCGGAAGTACCGCATCGAGGGACGGCCGATCCATCGCGCGTCGTATGACTATCGGCCGGCGGCGGCCAGCTCGTAGGCGCGGCGCGGGCCGTCGCGGGGGCTCGAGGCCTCGATCTGGTACAGCTCCTGGCCGGTCGGGGTGGGGTATTGCCCCGTGATACAGGCGCGGCAGAGGCGCTCCGGGGAGAGGCTCACGGAGCGCGCGATCGCCTCGACGGGGAGATAGCGGAGGCTGTCGGCGCCCAGTTCGCGGGCCATCCTCTGCTGGGCGGCGGCCGAGACGGCCCCGGGCTGGTCGATGAACGGCGTGGCGAACAGCTCGCTCTTGCGCGACATGTCGATGCCGTAATAGCACGGTGCGATGATCGGAGGACAGGCGACGCGGAGGTGGATCTCCCGCGCGCCGCCGCGGTCGCGGATCTCGTGGACCAGCGCCCGCATCGTCGTGGATCGCACGATGCTGTCCTCGACCAGGAGGACGCGCTTGCCGGCCAGGACCTCCGGCAGCGGGGTGTACTTGAGCCGGGCCTTGGCGGCGCGGTCGGCCGTGCCCTCGATGAAGGTGCGGCCGACATAACGGTTGCGCATCAGGCCCTCGACCGAAGGGACGCCGAGCGAGAAGGCCATGGCGTCGGCGGCGGCCTTGGCCGTGTCGGGCACCGGCACGACGATCGTGTCGGCGTCGCGCGGGACGTCCTCCAGCCGCGCCAGTTCCTTGCCCAGAGCCGCACGGCTCAGGTAGACCGAGCGGTCGTCGAGCGTGCTGGCGACGTTGGCGAAGTAGATCCACTCGAAGAAGCAATGCGCCTGGCGGGGCGACGGCGCGAACCGCTCGATCCGCACGCCCCTGGCGTTGGCCACGGCGAGCGTCCCGGGCTCGAGTGACCGGATGTTCCGGAACCCCAGGTTGGCCAGCGGCACGCTCTCGCTGGCCGCGGCGAAGAGCGGCCCATGTTCGGCGATGCAGAGCGGGCGGAACCCCAGGGGGTCGCGGACGACCACCAGCTCACCATGCCCGGTGATCAGCACGAGGTTATACGCGCCGTCGAACCGCTCCGCGATCCGGCCGAACACGCCGACCCAGTCGGCCTGCTGGTCCTCGGCCTGCAGCTCGTAGGCCAGCGAGTGCATGATGATCTCGGTGTCGGTGTCGCGCTTCAGGTGGTAGTCGCCCTTGGAGAGCAGCTCTTCCTTGAGCTCGTGGTAATTGGCGAGCTGTCCGTTGAAGGCGAAGGCGAACCACTTCGCCTTGCGCCCGTGGTCGCGCTCGAATGGCTGGGCATCGGAACGGTCGCTTCCGCCGCAAGTGGCGTAGCGTACGTGCCCGATGGCCACGGGGCCGTCAACCCCCCGCATGATCGCCTCGAACTCGTCGCGATGGTTGAGCCGGAAGGCCTCCGCCACGGTCCCCACTTCCTTGTGGGTCATCAGCAGGGCGTTGCGGTCCGGGCGATAGCTGGTCATCCCCGCGGCGAGCTGCCCGCGGTTCTGCATGTCCAGCAGCATTCGGGGGATCAGCCGGGCGACGCCGTTGATGTCCCCGGGCGTCGGGCTCAAGGAGGACACCGAACGCCCTGCGGCGTGGTAGACGGCCGCCACGCCACATTCATGGAGAAGCTCGCCCATGTGTTGCGCCCACCCCGTTGAGCGGAACCGGCTCGCGCCGGGGAGTTCGTGGAGAGGAGACCGGAGAGGGTCCGTGCCGAGTTCCTCTGGGCCGGTCACCAGTAGGTATTATAATGTCGGGAGTGCATACCGACAATCTTCACGATTGGCTCCCGGTGGTGGGGCCCCCGGGCCGCGGAGATCGGCAGGTCCGGCACAGCAGGCCGCCGCGCCGCAATCCGGCCGACCGGCCGGAAGGCGAGCAGGTCGTAACTTGTCAGCTCACAAAGATCTTGCGATGTCCGAGGCCGGCTCGGTGGAATCGGTCGATCCGGCGGATCGGGCAGGGGGGGCGACGAGTCCGCTCCTGCGCGACCTGGTGCGCGACGATGTCGTGCTGTCGGCCCACATCTGGGTGGTCAAGGTCGGGACCAGCGTACTGACCGGCGAGGACGGTACGCTGGACCCGGCCCGGATCGGCCACCTTGCCGAGCAGATCAGTTCGGTGATGGATCGCGGTCGCAAGGTCGCGCTGGTGAGCTCCGGCGCCGTCGGCGCGGGGATGGGCCAGCTCGGCTGGCGCAGGCGTCCCGACGATCTGCCCCGACTCCAGGCGGCCGCGGCCGTGGGCCAGTCTTACCTGATCCGGGCCTATGACGAGGGTTTCCGCCGCCACCGCCGTCACGCTGCCCAGCTCCTGCTGACCCACGAGGACTTCGACAGCCGTCCGCGTTACCTGAACATGCGGAACACGCTGCATGCGCTGTTCGAGTGCGACGCCGTCCCGGTGATCAACGAGAACGACACGATCAGCGTCGACGAGATCAAGTTCGGCGACAACGACCGGCTGGCGGCGATGGTCGCCAACTTGCTCCAGGCGCCGCTGCTGGTCATCCTGAGCGTGGTCGACGGGCTGTACCGAGCGGACCCGGCGGCGGGGGCGACCCCGGAGGTCGTCCCGCTGGTCCCGCAGATCGATGATGAGATCCTCGGCCTGGCCGGCGCCGGCCGCAGCTCGCTGGGGACCGGGGGCATGCAGAGCAAGCTGGCCGCCGCCCGGCTGGTGACCCGGGCGGGTGGCTCGGTGATCATCGCCTCGGGCACCCGGCCCGAGCCCCTGACCCGCATCCTCGCCGGCGAGCCGGTGGGCACGCTGTTCCTCGCGCACGGCCCGACCCACCGGGCGCGCAAGCGATGGATCGGGCTGACCGCGCGGCCGCGCGGGCATTACGTCGTCGACGACGGGCGCGCCGCGCGCTCGAATCGAGCTCGGGCAGCCTGCTGGCCATCGGCATCGTCGAGGTCGCCGGCGATTTCGACAAGGGGGACGTCGTCGGCATCCGCGACCTCGCCGGTCGCGAGTTCGCCCGCGGGTTGACCAACTACCCGGCCTCCGACGCCCGCCGCATCCGCGGCCTCCGCACCCAGCAGGCCCGCGAGGCGCTGGGCTCGGCCCTTTATGACGAGGTCGTTCATCGCGATAACCTCGTGTTGATCGCGTGATGACGATGTGGGTCGGCGCGGGTCCGCCGAGTCGCGGGGACCGCGGCATCCGCGCCGGCGGCCGCTCGACCGGTCCCGTGCCGCGACGTATAATCCGTTGATTAGTCAAGGGAGGCGAGACGATGAACCTGCAAGCAGTGACCGTTCATCTTCCGGAAGGATTGTACTCGGAGTTGAAGGAGCGCGCCGACCAATCGAACCGCAGCATCGAGGCGGAAGTCCTCGACGTCCTCTCGTCGGCGATACCGGCCCGGGACGGCCTTCCTGCTCACATCGAGGAAGAGTTCGCGCGTCTCGACGCGGCAGATGACGAGACCGTACGGCTTGCGGGGCAAAGCTGCCTCTCGCCGGAAGCCGCCCGTCAACTGGAAGAACTGCATTGGAAGCGACAGCGAGAAGGCAGCTTGACGCGAGTCGAGGCCGAGACCGCTGCGAATCTCCTCGAACAGCAGGAGCGAGCGATGCTGATCCGCGCTCACGCCGCCGTGATTTGGAAACGACGTGGGCATGATCCCTCGGAGTTCCTCAATTCGCGATGAGTCACGCGTATGTCTCCAAGGCCCTGCGAGACCGAGTTGCCGCTCAGGCGGCCCATCGTTGCGGATACTGCCTCACACAGGAAGCAGTCGCAGGCTTTTCCATGGAGATCGAACACCTGATCCCCGAAGTGCTGGGAGGTCCCACTGAGGAGGACAACCTCTGGCTGGCATGCTCCGCATGCAACGACACGAAAGGAAGTCGGATATCCGCCGCCGATCCGACTTCGGGAGAGACGGTCCGATTGTTCGATCCACGTCACCAAAAGTGGAAGGACCATTTCAAGTGGTCGGATGAAGGGGACGTCATCCTGGGCTTGACGTCGATCGGGCGAGCCACAGTCCACGCTCTCAAGCTGAACCGTGAAGGCCTGGTCAAGGCCAGGCAGAAGTGGGTCTCTGTCGGATGGCACCCCCCGCGCGATTGACGCAAGAGCCGGCCGACTCACACTAACCTCCGGAAGCGGCGAGGGGATCCGCTGGCGATCCTCCCCCGGGTGCCCCGCCTGGCGGCAGGAGAAACGAGAACGTCGAGCCCCGCCCCGGGCCGCTGGAGACCTCGACCCGTCCGCCGTGCATCTCGACGAATGTCCTGACGAGCCAGAGCCCCAGGCCGAGCCCCCGCTTGCCGAACTGGTAATCGCCCGACGAGTGGCGGAGCGTGTCGAAGCCGGTGAAGAACGGCTCGAAGAGGTATTGCTGATCGTCGGCCGGGACCCCCGGGCCGTCATCGCTGACGCTCACGCGCACCCATCCCGACGCGCCGGGCTCGGCCGACGCCGCGACCCGGATCGTGCCTCCGTCGGGGGTGAACTTCACCGCGTTGGCCAGGAGGTTGATCAACACGTCGGCGATCTTGTCCGGATCGACATCGATGGGCCCCAGATCGGGCTCGATCGCGACGGCCACGGACTGCCCGCGCAACTCGAGGTAGGGATTCAGCTCATCCAGGGCGCGGCGCAAGAGCGGCTCGATGGCCGCGGACTGCCGCTCGAGCGAGCGGCCGAAATCGCCGCTGCGCACCAGCTTGAGCATGCGTTCGACCGTCCGGGCCAGCCGTCGCGCCGCGGCGCCGATCCGGTCGACCCACTGCCGGTCGTTCGACGCGGCGTCGCCCGGCGACATCCTCCACAACTCGATCGAGCCCAGGATGACGCTCACCGGCGTGTTGAGCTCGTGGCTGGCGACTTCCAGGAAGGCGCCCTTGAGCCGGTTGGCCTCCGTCAGCTTGGCGTTGGCGGCCTGGAGCTCGGCCACCAGCCGATTCTTCTCGATCAGCAGGTCATGGTGCTCGACGGCCTGCCGCACCACGGCGCGCAGCTCGTCGGGATCCCAGGGCTTGGCGAGGTAGCGGAAGACGTGCCCGTGGTTGATCGCGTCGATCACCGTGTGGATGTCGGCATAAGCGGTGAAGAGCAGCCGGGTCGCCTCCGGCCGGATGGCCTTGGCCTCGCGCAGCAGGTCCACTCCGGACATCCCCGGCATGCGCTGGTCGGACATGATCACATGAACGTGTTCCCCGGAGCGGAGCACTTCCAGGGCCGCGGCGCCGCTCCCGCGGGCGAGGACGGTGTACTCGAGCCGCAGCAGGTCGTGGATGGAGCGCAAGACCTCGGGCTCGTCGTCGACGACCAGCAGCGTGGGGCCGGGCCGCCGCGGTCGTTGCGTCCCGGCGCCGTGCATCGGCGCCGGGACGACGTCCGTCCGACCCTCGAAGGGCTGAGGGGGCGGGGAGAGAGCGACGTCGAGCGGTCGGGGGGCGGTCGAAAGTTTGGGATCCAACGTCGGTTCGTTCCCTTCTGGGTGGCAGATCGGCGCGTGCGTCGCGCCCCGGTCCGGTTCGGTGGCCGGCGAATGGTCGCTCAGGCGGCGGGGAAGCGCTTGATGAGCGTCACCTCGTTGCCGCTGTCATTATATCGCATTTCATCGACCATCCCCTGGCAGATCAAGAGGCCGAAGCCGCCGGCGCGCAGCCCCAGCTTCTCGCGCACGTCCAGGTGCGAGAACGGGTCGTCGGGGACTGCGGCGTGGGGCAAGGCGTTGCGATCGAACCCCGGCCCCTGGTCCTGCACGACGATCTCCAGCCGGTCCTCGTGGATGCGGTAGGTGATGTTGACCAGGCGATCATTCTGGTGGAGGTTGCCCCACTCGATCGCGTTGTGGGCCATCTCCATGACCGCCTGGCGGATCTGGATCACCTGCTCCTGCTGCAGCGGCGTCGACTGGCAGACCAGCATGAGGAAGTCGTTGAGGTCCTTGAGCAGTGTGATCTCGCTGTTGAGCTCGACGTGGATCTCGCCGTGCAGGGCGCGTTGCTCCATGCTGGCGCGCCAGGCCCGGGCCGTGGCGATCGCCTCGAAGAGGTCCTCTACGCCATAGGGTTTCGCGACATAGGCGTTGGCGCCCACCCGGAACCCATGGACGCGGTGCTGGACGTCGTTGAGCGCCGTGAGCATGACCACGGGGATGAGCCGGGTGTCCGGGTCGGTCCGGAGGCGGCGGCAGACGTCGAAGCCGTTGATGTCCGGCAGCATCAGGTCCAGCAGCATCACATCAGGGTGCCGCTCGCGGGCCAGCCGCAGCCCCGACTCGCCGTCCTCGGCGAGGATCGGCTGATAGTTGCGCAGCCGGAGGAGCCGGGACACCAGGTCCGCCTGCTCGGGATGGTCTTCGACGATCAGAGCCGTTCCCATCGAACTATCCCTCGGGGCCTTCTTGGCTCGACCCGATTTCCACCCATCGGCCCGGTCCGCCTCGGTGGCCCTGGGCCGGCGTGTCCCCGCACCGGACCGTGAAGCCGGCCGCTCACGAGACGTGCAACTCGACGACATCGGCGTCGTGCAGCTCGTGATCGCGCTTGACGGGTTGGCCATCGAAGACCCCCGTTCCCCAGATGCGGGCCGACTTCAGCGAGTGCTCGAAGTCCCTGTGGATCTCCCTCGCCAGGTCCAGGACGGTACTTCCGACGGGCAAAGTGAACGGCCTCGTCCGA
The DNA here is from genome assembly GCA_963815795.1 of uncultured Planctomycetota bacterium. Classification (GTDB taxonomy): domain Bacteria; phylum Planctomycetota; class Planctomycetia; order Isosphaerales; family Isosphaeraceae; genus JAKAUH01. The sequence goes on from CAWFIC010000003.1 coordinate 4,823,016, forward strand.
TCGACCGGCTTGCCGGGGGCTTTCGTGTAGACTCGCAAGACTCCCAATAGATCGTATGCGGTCGCCCGCAACGTTTCCAGCCCCTCACCGGTCCGGGTCGAAACCGCCACGATCGAGAACCGCGGCCCCAGCCACTCGCGTACGATCTCCAGTCGATCGCCGGCGCCCTCGGCGTCCAGCTTATTGGCCACCATGATCGTCCTGAGGTGGCGGATCCGCTCGTCCTCCACGTCGTAGGGCAGCTCGCCCAGGAGCTCGGTATGCACGTCGCTCAAGCGGTCCAGGACCGCCAGGGCCGATTCCGCCACGTCGTCGGCGCCCAGATCCACCACCAGCAGCGCGGCATCCGCCGAACGGATCACGCTGGGCACCCACGTCTCGAAGAACTCCGGCGCGATCGGCGGCAAATCGACCAGTTGCACCGGGACGTCCTGCCACATCATGATCCCCGGCTGCGGCGCCCGGGTCGTGAAGGGATAAGGCGCGACCTCGGGTCGCGCATTGGTCAAGGCCGCCAGCAGCGAACTCTTGCCCGTGTTCGGCGCCCCCACGAGCACCACCTGGCCCGCGCCCTCCCTCGGAACTCGGTGGCTGACGCCCGCTTTCTTGGCCCCCGCCTTGCCCCGCTCCACGTCGTCGCGGAGTTGGCTCATCTTTTGCTTGAGGTCCGACTGGAGCTTCTCCGTCCCCTTGTGTTTGGGCAAGAGGCGGAACATCTCGCGAACCGCTTCCAGCCGCGCCTCGGGAGTCAACGCCTTGCGGAACTCCTCTTCCGCCTTGAGATACTGCGGGGGAAGATTGGCTGGCATCGTGGCGGCCCTCCCCGACGCTCCAGAAGATCAACCTCTGGCACCGTATCGACTTCCGCTCCCCGTTTCAAGGGTTTGCCCACCCTGCCACCGCCCGGCCGACACCTCACACTCCAACCACGTTGTGCCGACGCCTCATGGCAACTCAATCCATGCATACAATTCGTGCCGGTTTCCTGGGTTTTTCTTTCTTTATCGACCCCATTTCCTCGTTATCCACGTCTCATTTTCCCCAGACATCCTATAATGAACTCTAGAGGACCACTTCGCTGGGATGAGGAGGCAACCATCGATGTACACCGTCGAGTTCTTGCGGAGCCGCCGGGTCTGGTTCGAGGAACTGCTGCACCAGCCCGCGTCATCGGCGACGAAACACGCGCACCACATGCACGTCCCCGGGCGGATGGTCGCCAAGACGGTGCTGGTGCGGGCCGGCGAGCGGTTCGTGCTGGCCGTGTTGCCGTGCACCAGCCGGATGGAGCTTGGTCAGTTCGGGGCCTTGCTGGGCGTACCGGCCGCGGAGATTCGCCTGGCGACGACGGACGAGTTGCTGGGGATCTTCACGGATTGCGAGCCGGGGGTGGTCCCGCCGTTCGGCAAGCTCTACAACCTCGACACGGTTTTCGACGTGACCTTGCTGGACGTGGGCGAGCTGGTCTTCGTCGGCAACATGCGCCACGAAGGGCTGAGGATGCGGGCGAGCGACTATGTCGCGATCGAGGAGCCGTTGATCGGTTCGTTCGCGGTGCGGATTGTCGGGGTCGAATCGACGCCGGCAACTTCGTCGATGGCCGATCGCCGCGCGGGGTAAGTTCGCTCGTGGCAAGCGACAAGTGGCCGGTGAAAACCAGCCCGTCCTTGCCAGCCACTCGTCACCTGTCCCTTGCGAATTAAAGAGCGGCATCCTCGGGCGCGAAGCCGCGCCGCATGGTGTTCTCGGTGACACAGCGAGTGAGCAGGAACTCGAGCAGGTAGTCGGGCCCGCCGGCCTTGGTGCCGATTCCGGAGAGCTTGAACCCGCCGAATGGCTGGCGGTCGACCAGGGCTCCGGTGATCCCGCGGTTGATGTACAGGTTGCCCACGCGGAACTCGCGGCGGACCTTCTCGATATTCGCCGGGCTGCGGGAATACAGGCCGCCGGTGAGGGCGTACTGGGTGCCGTTGGCGATCCGCAGGGCTTCGTCCAGGTCCTTCGCCTTGAGGACCGCCAGGACCGGGCCGAAGATCTCCTCCTGCGCGACCCGGGCCTCTGGCGCGACGTCCGCGACGATCATCGGGCCGAGGAAGTAGCCCTGATCGGCGATCGGGCCAGGATCGCCCTGGTAGACGATCCGACCTTCGGCCGCGGCGATCCGCTGGTAATCGAGGATCCGCCGTCGGGCATCGGCGTCGATCACCGGGCCGACCAGGGTCTCGGGGTCGTCGGCCGGGCCGACCGTGACCGCCCGCGCAGCCTCGACCAGGCGAGCCAGGAACGTGTCGTGGATCCCCTCCAGCGCAATGACGCGCGGCACGCCGAGCACTTCTGTCCCGAGTATCCGAACGCGCTGTGGATCACGCCGACGACCGCCTCGTCGAGGTCGGCGTCATCGTCGAGGATGATCGCGTTCTTGCCGCCCATCTCGGCGATCACTCGCTTGACGTGATCCTGGCCCGGCCGGACCTCCGCTCCCTGGCGGTTGATCAAGAGCCCCACGTCGCGCGAGCCGGTGAAGGCGATGACGTCCACGCCGGGGTGATTGACCAGTGCCTCGCCGACCTCTTCGCCGAGTCCCGGCACGAAGGACAGCACGCCCGGCGGCAGCCCGGCCTCGAGCAGGCACCGAGCCAGGTGCCAGGCGATCACGGGCGATTGCTCGGCCGGCTTGAGGATCGCGGCGTTGCCCGCCGCCAGCGCCGCCACGGTCATGCCGGTCGGGATCGCCAGCGGGAAGTTCCAGGGGGGGATGATCACGGCCACGCCGCGCGGCAGGTGCTCGGTGAAATTGGTTTCGCCGGGGACGTCGCGATGCCGCGGCTCCGACAATCGGATGATCTCGCGGGCGTAGAACTCGCAGAAGTCGATCGCCTCGGCGACGTCGCCATCGGCCTCGGCCCAGGGCTTGCCGCACTCGTACGCTTCCCACGCGGCCAGCTCGAACCGTCGGGCCCGGAAGATCGCGGCCGTCCGGATCAGGACCGCGGCGCGATCGCGGGCCGGCAGCGCCGCCCAAGCCGGCTGGGCCGCCCGCGCCGCGGCGACTGCCCGATCGGCGTGCTCCGGCTCGGCCATCGACGTCTCGCCGACAGCCCGCGAGCTGTGACTGGGGTCGAGTGATGCCAACCGCCGCGGATCGGTGTCGACCTCGTGGCCCCCGATGATCAACGGGTAGTGGCGGCCCAGTTGCCCGCGGACATCCTCGAGTGCCCGGCGCATCGCGTCCCGCGACTCCGCCCGCGCGAAGTCGGTCGGCGGCTCGTTGCGAAACGGCGGCAATTCCGCGGGATCCGGCGGGGCCACTGCCCTGAGGCGTCGCGTCCGGGTCAGCATGGCTCCCATCTCCTCGGGGTCGCGCAGCAGGTCGTCGATCCGGGCATGCGCGGCCGAACTCAGCTTGAGGAACGACTCGTTCGACGTATTCTCCAGCAGCCGGCGCACCAGGTAGGCCATCCCCGGCAGCAGCGCCCCATAGGGGGTATAGACGCGCACCCGATGCCCGCGGTCCACCAGCGCGGCCTGGATGGCGTCGCCCATACCATGGAGCGTCTGGAGCTCATAGGCCGGCGGGGGCAGCCCGCTGGTTTCGGCGACGGCGATGACGTGGGCGAGGCTGCGGACATTGTGGCTGCCGAACGCCGGCCGCAGCCGCTCGTGATGCCGCAGCAGGAACCGTGCGCACCGCTCGTACGACGCGTCGCTCTGCCACTTCTCCAGGTAGACCGGCTCGGGCCAGCCCAGCCTCCGCGCGTCAGGACCTCGTAATCCCAGTACGCCCCCTTGACCAGCCGGACCGTGATCGGCGCCCGCGCGACTCGACCCAATCCCGCAGCATCCGCAGCTCGGCCTCAGCGTCGGGGTAGTAGGCCTGGACCACGATGCCGACGTCGGACCAGTCGCGGAACTCGGGCTCGGCGAGGACCCGACAGAACAGCTCGTAAGTCAGCGCCCGATAGTCGTACTGCTCCAGGTCGACGTGAACATACGCGCCCCGATCGCGGGCGGTGCGGAGGATTGGCCGCAGCCGGCCGGCGGCGCGGTCGATCGACGCCTCGGCATGGATCGGCTCGAAATGGGCCGTCAGGCTGGACAGCTTGAGCGAGAGGTTCACCCTGGGGATCGGCCCGTTCTGATCGCGGTCGATCAGCGGGACTTCCGGTGCCTTCGCCAGCGGACCGGCGAGCTCGTCGATCATCGCCAGGCAGGTGCGCTGGTACCAGTCGGCCTCGGCCTCGCTGATGATCGCCTCGCCGAGCAGGTCGGCGGTGAAGGCGAGCTTCCGCCGCCGCAGCCCCAGCACCGTCTGGAGCGCCTCATCGGGCGTGGCCCCGGCGATGAACTTCCTGGCCATCACGCCGGCCGCCGTCCGGGCCGCCGCCGCCAGCCATTCGGATCGCGTCGCGCCTTCGGGCGCCAGGTTCAAGGCCAGATCCAGCCACCAGGGGACCGCGTCGCCCGCCTCGTCGAGATACTCGGCCAGGTGCCGCCGGATCGATCCGGCATCCTTGAGCGCCGGCAAGGCGTCGATGAACCGGAAGAGCTGGACCCGGACCAGCGGGTCGTCCAGGGTCAAGGCCATGAAGCGGTCGTCCCACCACGATCGGCGCCACGGTCGGCGCTCGCGGCCGATCCGGTCGAACAGCTCCCGGCCGATCTCGCGGGTCCGGCGGTCGAGAACGTCCGATCGGCCGATCCCGTCCTCAGCCGCCGGCCGGCCATCGCCGGAAGGGCCGTGGACCTCGTCGGGAGCAACCCCATCGGGGCTCGTATCCGTCCCGATCTTCGAAGCGGTCGCCATCGCCGGTGGTCCTTGATGGGAAACGGCTCCCTAGAAAAGCGGCCCTCCTTACATTCTACGACGAAATCCGCCGGCGGGTACCATGCGAACGGATTCGCTTCAGGGGCGGACCCCGACCGGAATCCCCGCCGGATCGGGCTGGACGGCCTGCTGAGTTTCTGGCAGGATCTCGCACCGCACGTCTTCTTGCCGTCGCGTCGTCGTTCGCCGTCCGGAACACTCGCGCATCTCCCCTCTCGATCGGACGGCCGTGGACAAGACTCGTCCTATCTGGCAAGGTGGATCAATCATGATCGTTCGATTTCCCTGGCGCAAGCTGTTCCTGGCCGCGCTCTGCCTGTTGCCGGCGGGCTGCGAGACACACCGATCGTGGCTCCGTCCCAAGCAGGACGACGACATGATGGCCGCCGCGGCCGATTCGAAGGGCGGCTCGGGTTCCCAGAAGGTGATCGGGGCCAGCCCCGACGACCAGGATTCCAGCTCGTTCTTCCAGAATAACCGGCGATCGGGGGCCTGGAGTTCGGAGGCACGGGAAATCGAGAGCCACCTCGGCGCGAATTAAGTGGATCGGGACGGACCCGGCCGGCAATGCGATTGTTCGTGCGGGATTTCTGGAATCGCCTGCTGGGGGACCGCGGCGAGCGAGCCGCCGCGCGGTTCCTCCGCCGCCGGGGACTGCGCGTGCTGCGCGCGCGGCTATCGCACGCGGTACGGCGAGATCGACCTGATCGCTCGCGACGGCGACACACTGGTCTTCGTCGAGGTCAAGTCGCGGCGCCAGGGCGTGCCCGCCGAAGCGGTCACGCTCGAGAAGCAGCGACGGATCTCGCTCGCCGCGTTGCACTTCCTCCGCAAGCACGGGCTCCTCGACGTGCGCTGCCGGTTCGACGTCGTCGCGATCGTCTGGCCCGACGAACACGGCGCGCCCGAGATCGAGCATATTCCCAATGCCTTCGAAGCCGTCGGCCGCTGGCAGATGTTCCGCTAACGACTCCAGGTGCACTGCAACGTCGCGGCATCCCTCAACGGACCCCTCGATCAACTGCGAATCAGATCCCGTTCTCGACCGGCGCCGTGGCCATCTGCTTGAGCCGATCCAGCGCGATCATCTGGCGCGTCCGTCCTCGGCGGGGTTGACCAGCGTGCCGGCCGCGACCGAAGCTGCGAAGGTGTTGACCATCGCCGCGTACTGGTTGATCGGCTCGAACTCCAGGATCCGTGCGTCATCCGATGCGGCGCCGGAGTCGTTCGGCGATCCGATCGTCCTCAGTCGCGCGATCGGCCGGCCCGACGCGGGCGGGAGGTAGGCGTCGGGGATTTCGACGACGCCGCGGGTCCCGACGAGCTCGCAGGAGCACCGGAACGGCTGCTCGAAGCTGCAATCGACCGTCGCCAGCACGCCGCCGGGGAATTCCAGGATGGCCGTGAAAGTCAGGTTGACGCCCGTCGGTCCGGGCCGGGCCAGCGACCGGAGGCTGACCGGCTCGGACCCGGCGAAAAGCCGTGCGGCGTTGACTCCGTAGCAGCCGACGTCCCACAGCGCGCCGCCGCCCCGCGCCGGATTCAGCCGCCAGTCCCCCGGAGCGATCGGGAATGAGAATGACGACCGGATCAACCGCAGCTCGCCGATCGCCCCGTCGCGGATCAGCCGGCGGAGCTCCAGGCTCCTGGGCTGATGCCGCCACATGAACGCCTCCATCAGCACGACGCCGCGACTCCGGCAGTGCTGCACCATGGCTTCGGCCTCGCTGGCGTCGAGCGCCAGGGGCTTCTCGCACAGGACGTGCTTGCCGGCGTCGGCCGCGGCCGTCACCCAGGCGCGGTGCAGCTCGTTGGGCAGCGGGATATAGACCGCGTTGACGTCGGGGTCCTCGAGCAGGGCCTCGTAAGAATCGTGGGCGCGGGTGAAGCCGAGCTCGTCGGCCCAGGCCCGCGCGGTGGCCGCGTCGCGGCTGGCGAGTGCGTGGGGCACGCCCGTGGCCGAGGCGCGGATGCCCGGCGCCAGGCCCCTCCGGGTGATCCGTGCGCAGCCCAGGATGCCCCATCGCAGCGTCGTCCCCTCGGTCATCGATCGCCTCGGGCCATCCGGCCTCAAGTGAGGTAGGCATCGCCCACCGGGAATCGCCGCGGATTCCTGGGAGAAGAAGCCTCCCAGCAGAGCGGCCGATCAATGATGCGGGAGGACCATCGACGGTTTCAAGGACGTATCCCCCTCGCGCAACACATGGTTCGTATCGACCGCGAGGTCGCGATGGCGGTCCACTCGCCCCGAGGGCCAGCGGATTTCGACGAATTCGACCCGGTCGAACGACCCCAGTCCCAAGTGGATCCGACCGTCGCCGGCCGACTGGTAACTCCCGCCGCCGAGGCGGGCCGCGACCCGGATCCGCCCGCCGGCACTGACCGCGAGCCGGGCTCCCACTCCGTCCCGATTCGACCTCGTCCCTTCGAGCCGGAATGCGATGAAATGGGCGCGCACCGCGCTCGGTCCGGTTGGAGAATTGCACCAGGGGTTCATTCTGCGCGACCATCACCGCGTCGAGCCAGCCGTCGTTGTCCAGGTCGCCGACGGCCAGCCCGCGGCCCACGTAGGACCGCTGGAACGGCGGGCCGGCGCCGGCCGTGACGTCGGCCAACGTCCCGCCCGGGCCTCCGAGCAAGAGCTGCGGCGGCATCGCATAGGGGAAGAGCGGCCGATGGTCGCTGAGGTGCCCGTTGGCCGTCATCAAATCGAGCCAGCCGTCGTTGTCGGCGTCGAGGAAAGCCGCGCCGAAACCGAGGCGGTGGCGGCTGGGGGCCGCCAGGCCGGCGGCGGCGGTATGGTCGGCGAAGAGCCCCTGCCCGAGGTTGTGGAACAGGGTGGTGGACTCGCCGTAGAAATTCGTGACCGCCAGATCGAGGCGGCCGTCGCCGTCGACATCGCCGCAGGCGACGCCCATACCGGCCTGGTAGCCGCCGCCGGCGTTGGCCGCGACGCCCGCCTCGTGGCCGACCTCCTCGAACCGGAAGCCGCCCTTGTTGCGGAACAGGTAGTTGGCCGTGCTGTCATTGGCCACGAAGAGGTTGACTCGGCCGTCCTCGTCGAGATCGGCGGCGACGACGCCGAGCCCGCGCCCATCGGGGTCGACGATCCCCGCCTCGGCGGTGACGTCCACGAATCGTCCGCCATCGTTGCGGAAGGCGTGGTCGGGCAGCGCCGCGATCAGGCGCGGATCGCAGGAGAGGATGACGCGCGCCCGAGGGGTCCTTGCAGATCCGTGGATTGGCGGTGTCCCAGGCGCCGTAGTGGCAGACGTAAAGGTCCAGGTCGCCGTCGTCGTCCAGGTCGGCGAACGCGGCCGACGTCGGCCAGTCGTGGTCCCCGCCCAGTCCGGCCCGGGCGGTGACGTCCTCGAATGTCCCGTCACCCCGATTGTGGTACAGGGCGTAAGACCGCCATCGGGTCACGAACAGGTCGGGCCGGCCGTCGTTGTCGTAATCCCCAACGGCCACGCCGTGGCCATAGCCGCCCGTCATCCGATCGATGCCCGCCTCGTGAGTGACGTCCACGAACCGCCCATCGCCACGGTTGCGGAAGAGCCGGTCGCCGGAGCGGGCGACTTCGGGGCCGGGCGGGAAAATCCCCCCCTGGACGCAGTAGACGTCGAGGGACCCATCACCGTCGTAGTCGAGCAGGCCAACGCCGCCGCTGGCCATCTCGGGAAGCTGATGGATCGGCGAGACGCCGTTGTCCTGGATGAAATCGGCCAGCCCCGAGCTGTCGGCCCGATCTTCGAACTGCGGTGGCCGGCCTCGGCCGGGGGCGCCGCGGGCCGATGCCCGCGGATCGAGCTTCGGGGACGGTCCCGAGGCGGGCCCGATCGCCTCGGCCAGGGTGCCGGATGTGGGCAAGGCGGCCGTGCCGGTCTGATCGGGACGAGACACAGCGGCGATCGCCTGGGCGTTCGAAAGGTCCGGGGCCGCGGCCAGCTCACGGAAGGCGCGGGCCTCGAATCGCCGGCCGAGCCGCTCCGCCAGGGACGCCAGCTCCGGGAGACGCTCGGCGTAACGATTCTCCCTGTAAAGCCGGAGGTAGCGGTCCAGCGCCGCGTCCAGAGCGTCCTTGCGGCGCCGCAGTTCGGCGGCGGCCCGGCCATCTCCCGCCTGCTGGTAGAGCTCGACCAGCCGGGTGAGCGCCGCGGCCCGTCCCGGCTCGATCGTCAGGGCGTCCTCCAGGGCCTGGCGCTCGGTCTTCGCGTCCCCATGCTGCCGCGCGAACCAGGCGCGCAGCTCGAGGACCTGCACCTCATCGAGCAAGCGAGTGGGAACGTGTGCAAGGGCCTCGCGGGCCTCGTCGGGCCGCTCCGCGGCGACCGCCCAGTCCAGCCGGGCCTTCCAGACGGCCGGGTCATCGGGCCGCCGGCGAATCCAGCCGCGCAACTCGGCCACGCCCCGATCGAAGTCGCCCGATCGGGTGGCCAGGTAGGCCCGGGCCAACACCAGGGCGAGGCGGTCGTCGTTCCCGAGCGGCCCATTCTCGCCGCCGAAGCGGTTGAGGTTGAACTCCAACGGGAACGTCTCCAGGTCCAGCCCGACGTGCTCGCGGGCCATCGCGAGTCGATCGGCCCGGTCGCTGGCGGCATCGACCGCGGTCTCGCGCCAGAGCGACTCGATGAGGCGGCGGGCCTCAACGATGCGGCCCTGTTGTCCCAGCAGAATCAGGAGCAGGTGCCGCAAGGCGGGGGCCTCGGGGCCGCGCGGCGGCGCCGGCGCCGCCCGGATGGTCACCTCGGCCTCGGCGAGGCGCCCGAGCTGGATCGCGACCTGGGCGAAGTCGATCGCCGCCGGCCCCGCCTGGGCGGCATCGGGCGGGACGCGGCGCCAGGCGTCCAGCGCGGCCTCGAATCGCCCCCGCGACGCGTCGCACCGGCCGAGCTGATAGGCCACCTCGGCGTCATCCGGCCGCTCGGCGGACAGGCGGGCCAGCCGCTTCCGCGCCGCGGCGAACCGGCCCGATTCCAGATCCTCACGGGCCGCGGCCAGATCCGCCTGGAACCTCCGCTCGGCCGGCGCCGTCGCCGCCCACATGCCCAGCCCGGCCAGCACGACCACCAGCGCCAGCAGCCCGATCACACGATTCCGTGAACGCATCGCGCGAGATCAGCCGCCTTTCTCGTGGTGGGTCGCCGGCCACCGGAGCGTCGCGGGCCGACGCCGTCGACAGGACGTTGCCAGTTTCAAGGTTCGAGCAGCATTCATTATAGGGAGCCCTCACGAATCCCGGAATGAAACCCGCTCCCACCCGAAGGGGTAGCATCGAGCATGACGAACATCGCCGTACTCGAAGGCGTCTGGAAAGAGGCCGAGGTGGCCCCGCCGCCCGAGGCCCCGCCGCGACGGCGGCTGGTCCGACGGGTGTGGTCGCCGATCGTGTGGCTCGCGCGGGCGGTCGCCTCGGGGGCCGAATGGCATTTCGGGCTGGCCGCGCTGGTGGTGGGCCTCGCGACGCTGGCGGCACTCCCGATCTTCCAGTTCCTCAGTCTGGGTTACCTGCTGGAATCGTCGGCCCGCGTCGCGCGGACCGGACGCTTGCGCGACGGCTTCGTGGGCGTCCGGCGAGCGGCGCGGATCGGGGGGATCGCGGCGGGAATCTGGCTGGCGACTCTGCCCGCCTGGCTGGTCGGCACACTCGCCCAATCGGCCGAGCTGATCGACCCGGGGGGTCGCGCGGCCCGGGGCTGGCGGGCCTTGCTGATCGTGACGGTCGGGCTGACCGTGCTCCACGTGCTGGCGGCCTGCACCCGCGGCGGCCGGCTGCGGCACTTCCTCTGGCCGTTCGGACACCCGTTCTGGGTTATCCGCCGGCTGCGCGAGGGCGGCCTGTACGTCGCGTCGCGCGACGCGTTCTGGGCGTCCCTGGCCGCGCTGCGGCTGCCGTATTTCTTCCGCCTCGGGTTGATCGGCTTCCTCGGCACCCTCACCTGGCTGGTGGTGCCGGCCGTCCTGATCTCGGCCGGCGGCCGCGTGCCGCTGCTGGGCATCCTGGGCGCCCTGCTCCTGGCAATCGTCGTGCCGTTCCTGCCATTCTTGCAGATCCGTTATGCCCTGGAGGGCCAAGTCTCGGCCTTGTTCTCGCGGCGTGCGATCCGCGAACGGTTCCGTCGCGCCCCGTGGGCCTTCGCCTTCTCGCTGATGATCCTGCTGTTGGCGGCGATTCCCCTGTATCTCCTGAAGATCGAGATGATCCCGCGCGAGGCGGCCTGGCTGCCCAGCCTGGTGTTCGTGGCGTTCCTCGCCCCGGCTCGGCTCTTGACCGGCTGGGCCTACGCCCGCTCGGGCCGCCGCGATCGCCCCAGCCACTGGGTCTTCCGTCTCCTCGGCCGCCTTGCCATCATCCCCGTCGCCGCCTTCTACGTCGTCATCGTCTTCCTGGCCCAGTACACCTCCTGGGGCGGAGCCGCCAGCCTGTACGACCAACACGCCTTCTTGCTGCCCGTGCCGTTCCTGCAGATGTAGCATCTCGACGAGCCCCATCGGCAGTGCCGGTCCCTCATTCCGGCGATCCCTCGCTCCGCCCAGCTCATGGTCGGGTCCTATCCCATTCCTCGGAAGCAATGCCGAACTTGCCTAGATTTCCACGTTCCGAAAAGCTTCATCCGAAATACGCAAGGAACGACTGGCAAATCCTGCGCAGAGAAACTATACTGGAACGGAGAGAGGGAGCGTCGAACCCAAATCGTTCCGGGCTGAAACGCGATGGCAATGTCCTCTTCTCTGTTGTAAGCGGACCGACTCTCTCCACGGTCCTCGATCCGTCGAGTCTCGGAGCACCTCTTGCTCGCGTTTCTCGACAATAGGCTCTCTCCGAGCCGGATTGACCCCGAACCGCGGCTATGAAAGCCCGAGGAGTGATTCGAATGTCGGTCCACCTTCACCGCGCGCGTCAATGGACGGGCTGGATGCTCGGCGCCGTGGCTCTGTCTCCGTTCGCCCTGTGCTTGGGGTCTCCTGCTGCCCCGGAAGGCCGCTATTCTCCGGTGACCGGTCGCGTGACCTACCTGGGCCGCCCGCTCGGCAATATGATCATTTGCCTGGATTCGAACGGCCAGCACTCGGCTTATGCGCCGCTGCAAGCCGACGGCACGTTCCACCTCCTCAACATGAACTGGATTTACGACGGCGTGCTGCCGGGGCGTTATCGCGCGCATCTGTTCACCGATCCGAGTGGTCCCAAACTCCCTTCGAAATACCGCGATCCCGCGACTTCGGGGATCGAGCTCGACGTGGCCTCGGACTGGAATGACTTCCGCATCGACTTGCCGTGATCCCCCATCTTGAAGGCTGAAGGCTGAAGGCTGAAAACGGACCGGCTCCCGCCTCTCCCCTCTCTTTGACCCGCCCCGGGGCCGGCCGTGTCGCGATCGGTCGGGATTTGTGAATTCCGGCCGCGATGGTCCCGTGGCGTAGCGACGACGCTCGAGCTCGTTGCCGGGCTGCGTCGGAACCTGCGTCCTCGTCCCCGTTCCGCTGGATCCCGCCGAATCCTGGAACAATCGCCCGCCTCCGTTACATTACTGATGTCCGTGTATGGTGCGGAACGGGCGGGCGGAGGGTTCCAGCGGTGGCCATCGGCAAGGACGGGGCGGTCCGGAGGCAGCTCCGGACGCTCTTCAATGTCGGCACAGTCCGAGAGCTGACCGACGGTCAGCTCCTCGAGCGGTTCGCCACCGACCGCGGCGAGGCCGCCGAGCTGGCCTTCGCCGTCCTGGTCGAGCGTCATGGCCCGATGGTGTTGCGGGTTTGCCGCGGCGTGCTGGCCGACCCGCACGACGCCCAGGACGCGTTCCAGGCCACCTTCCTGGTGTTGGTGAAGCGAGCCCGCGGCCTCTGGGTGCGCGACTCGATCGGCCCCTGGTTACACCAGGTCGCCTATCGCACCGCCTCCTGCGCCCGGATGACCGCCGCCCGTCACCGCCGCCTCGAGCGACAGGCCGCGATGACCGAGCACGAGGCCCGCGCCGAGCGCGACCTCGAGCTCGAGCGGCTCCTCCACGAGGAAATCGACCGGCTCCCCGAGCGTTACCGCTCGCCGGTGGTGCTCTGCGACCTCGAAGGCCGCACCTACGAACAGGCCGCGCGGCACCTGGGCTGGCCGGTCGGCACCGTCAAGAGCCGGCTCTCCCGCGGTCGTGAACGGCTGCGCGATCGGCTCATCCGCCGCGGCCTGGCGCCGGGGACGAGTCCGCTGGCCGTCGTCGGGGTCTTCAAGGCCCCGACCTTGTCCATCCCACCTGGCCTGCTGGACGCGACGACGGCCGCCGCGGTGCGATTCGCCTCGATCGGCCCGGCCGTGCGCGGCTCGGCCGTTTCACTTGCCGAGGGAGTGCTACGAACCATGCCGATCACGCAATGGTGGAAAGTGGCCACGGTCCTGCTGGTCGCCGGGGCGACGGCTTCGGGGGTGGAATGGCTCGGCCAGGGGAGTGGCCCCGGAACGCAAGCCCCTGCCAACCAGCAAGGTAGAAACGTCGGTGCCGACGAGGCACCCACTCGCGAGGTGAAGCCGGGCAAGCTCCGCCTCGTCGTGGCCAGCCGAGGGATGGTCGAGGCCGCCCGGACCGAGGATGTCTATGCCAACGTCGAGGGCGGCACGACGATCATCAAAATCGTCCCGGAAGGCACGAGGGTCAAGAAAGGGGAGGTCATCGTCGAGCTGGACTCCGCCGCGTTGAAAGATCAGCTCGTCAACCAGCGGATCAGGACCAAGTCCGCCGAGGCGAACTTCCTCAATGCCAAGCTCGCCCGCGAGGTCGCCCAGATCGCCTTGGGCGAATACACCGACGGTATCTTCAAGCATGAAGTGGAAGATTTGAAGACGCAGATCAACGGCGGTCGAAACGCCATCGAGAAGATCGAGGGACGACTCGAGCGGACGCATGCGGCGCGGCGGCGCCTGAACGACGCGCTGGCCGCCGCCGGCGGGGCCAAGACGCCGGCCGACATCGTCGCGGAGGTCGACATCCAGGACCGCCTCGAGGAGGCCGAGTTGAGTCTGGCTCGCGAACGACGGTCTTTGTCGCAGGCGAAATGGAAGCTCGAGGTGCTGGAGAAGATCACCGGCCCGAAGACCATCAAGGAGTTGGAAGGCGCGATCAAGAAGGCGCGCTCCGACGAGCTGGCCCGGGAAGCCACGTACGAGCTGGAGCTGCAGAAGGAGGACAAGCTCGAAAAGCAGATCAGGAATTGCACCCTGATAGCCCCGGTTGACGGCTGCGCCATCTATGCCAATGATCCAACGCGCCTCAGGTCAGGTCGGACATCTCAGATTGAAGAGGGTGCCACGGTCCGTGAGCACCAAAAGGTCGTCAGCATCGTGGATTTCAGCGCTCCCATGCAGATCGTCGCCAAGGTGCCGGAGACCGTGATCGCGCAGGTCGACCTGAGGATGAGTGTCCGGGTCCAGGTCGATGCATTCCCGAACGAGACGCTGCCCGGCGTGGTGCTCGAAGTCGCTCCCCTGCCGGATCCGTTATACTTGTTCGACCAGGGGCCGAAGGTCTACACCACCCGGATCCGGATCGCCAAGGGTCCCGCGGGACTCCGCCCGGGCATGACAGCCCAGGCCGAAATCCTCGTTTACGACCGCGACGGCGCCATCGGCGTGCCGGTCAAGGCTCTGGTCCAGTACGATGAGAAGGACCATGTGGCCGTGAAGCGGCCCGACGGCAAGATCGAGTGGCGCGACGTGGTCCTGGGCGCCTCCGACGGCCAGACCGTCGAGATCAAGGAAGGGCTCAAGGCCGGAGACCAGGTGATCCTCGAGCCGGAGCGCTGGCTCAGCGAGGACCAGCGGGCCCGGCGGAACGCGGTGATCGATCCCTTCAAGGAGAAGGCCGGGGCGCCCCAGAAGGAGAAGGCTGCGGTGCCCAGGAAGGGGCAGGGTGGCCCCAAATCGAAACGCCGAGGCCCGACTGCGGAGTAACCGCGAGCTGTCCGCGCGAACCCCGGTTCGTATATAATGTCAGAGTTCGTGGCGGGCGCGATGATCACCGTGGCGCCTGGGCTGAAGCCCCAGGGTCGGGAGGGAAACCGACCGGCCTGAAGGCTTCCGCCGAGGGGCATGCCGCGGAGGAAAGTCCGGACTCCACAGGGCGCGATGGTGGGTAACGCCCACCGTCCGGGTCCGTTTTGCGGAACTGGATAGGGAAAGTGCCACAGAAAATAGACCGCCTCGTTCCGGGTGCCTCGCGGCAACCGGGTCGAGGTAAGGGTGAAACGGTGAGGTAAGAGCTCACCAGCAGGCCGGGTGACCGGCCTGGCTCGGCAAACCCCATCGGGAGCAAGACCAAATAGGGGGGCAGAGCGGATCAGCCCGACGTGACGGTGCGGCTCGCCGCCCCATCATGCGTGGGCCCCGTTCACGGATCGGCCCGATCCGTCACGACTTCCGGGTAGGTCGCTCGAGGCGTCGGGCAACCGGCGTCCCAGATAAATGATCATCCGAGACTCGGGCCGGGTGCGCAGGCATCCGATTCGGGTCTCGACAGAATCCGGCTTACGCCGCCCGCCACGAATTCTTCCTTCCCCCGAACGCGGTGGAGCCCGGCAGGACCGGGTGCCGTGTGGTATCCCGGTGTCCGGGGCCACGGCGTTGCTTGTTCCATGCCCACGCGGACGTGGGCATGCCACCCGAGTCGCGGCCGACGCGAGGATAAGCTGCCGAACGCCGTCAGAACGCGCTGCCGGCGACGATCCGCACACTGGCGTACGGGCTGAACTCGGCGGAGCGGATGATCCCCTTGACGTCTAGCGCCTGTTCCTTGAACTCGTGGAACGGGATCTCATCGACGTCGGTGTCGCCCACCATCTTGAGGATCTCCTGGTAGATCCGCGGGCTGTACTCCTTGATCTCGGCGGGGACGGCGATGGCGTCGATGACCAGCTCCTCGCTGACGGCGCGGAGGATATCGAGCAGGCGGGGGATGCCGGGCGTGAGGGTCAAGTCGATGACGTGGCCGTCGGTCGGCAGCGGGTAAGCGGCGTCGACGATGAGCAACTCGTCGGATTGCCCGAGTTCGGCCAGGAGAGAGCAGATCGCGGGGTTGAGGATGCCGCCCTTTTTCATCGGACTTAATCCCTTAACGAGCCAGGCGACGCGATCGGCGAGGAAGGCGTCGCGTTTCACGAGTGCCCCGGGCGGCGCCGGCAGCAGATCCGATTTCGCGCCGGGCCGCCCTCCATGGAGATCGCGGGGTTGCGAGTACGGAGACATTATGGAGTATAACGATTGACGCGGCTCCGCTCCACCCAAGCCCGGCTGAGGCACGCTGTCCTGCCGTCCTGGAGATTCGATGGTCCATCGCGGTAGACGTCTTGGCCGGCCGGCGGTGATCCTGGCGGTGATGGGCGCCGTGGTCGCGCTCGGTATGGCGAACTGCGTGTTGCGATGGTACGTCTCCGGGCCGGAGGGATTGATATGGCTGTCGGCGCGGGCGTTCCTGGCGCGTGCCGAGCGGATGGACCGCTCGGCGGGGGGTCGCTCGAGGGAAGAGGCCCGGCCGTTGCCCACCGTGCCGGCGGCCGCCATCGACCCGCGATTGGGCCCGCTGCGGCGGGCCGCCGAGTCCTGGGAGCGGCGATCCGGGCCGAGGCGCGTTGTGGTCGACCAGGTGTGCCTGGTGCCGGACGTCCCCTCCTTCTTCGAGGCGATCGCCGCCTGGGACGACCGGCATTTCTTCCCGATCCTGATCGACGAGCCGGCGTGGACCCTGCCGTTCCTCCGCGCGTTTCGCCCGTCGCGGGTGGTGCGGTATGCCGCTCGGGGGGACGCACGGGCTTTGTCCGCCTCGGGCCGCGCCGGCCCTGGTTCGCCCGCAGATCGGCTGAATCTGTGGATGGCCGCACTCGGAGCCGTGGCGCGCGGCTGGTCGCCTCCGTCCCGTCCGGATGACGAGCTCCCCCCGGGCGGCGCACCGCCCCGGGGACTGGACGCGACGCCGCCGGGCCTGGTCCTCAGTTCGCCCGACAGCCCGATGCTCGCCGGCGCCGTGGCGCTGGCCGCCGGCCGATTCGAGCCGCTGGTCCGGCTCGAGCCCGGCCTGTGGGGGTTGGACGGCTCGGGCGGGGAGGGACCCGTGCGTTACGGGGACGTCCTGACGCTTTCCCAGGCGTGGCAGTTCGCTCGGCGTGTCGAGGGCCAGGTCGCGGCGGTCGCGCCGCGCTACGACCGGCTCGGCGACGATTGCGACTTCCTCACGATCGCCGGCGACTGGCCGTATCGCTATGACGACCAGGCGGAGGCGGCCCCGGCGCGGGGCATCCACGCGCTGGACGACCTGATCGGCCGGTCCCTCGTGGGCGAGCCCGACGCGCGGGGACTCAACGAATCCCGGCGGCGATGGGCGTTCGCCGGTCGGCTGCTGGGCGATCCGGCCGCGAGCGTCGCCCGTGCCATGGGTGCCTTGTTCCTGGCGCCGGACGCCGCGTTGTTGTGGGACACCTACGAAGCCAGCGATCCTCGGTCCGCCTACACCGTGGCCCCGGCGGTCAGCTTCCTCGGCCGGGCCCGGCTCATCCGGGGCGTCATCCTCTACGGCGCCGGCCGTGAGGCCAACCTGGCGAACTGGCATCGGGTCATGGACCCGTGGAACCGCTTCGGACTGATCTGGGTCAATTCCACGGGCGGGCCGAGCGACTTCTCGATCGCCGGCGGTCCGGGCCGGCCGGCGGACGTGCCATGGGGCTCTCCGGCGGCGGTCGTCATGGTTCAGAGCAACTCCGCCGCCGACCCGGCCGACCCCCGGACGATCGCCGGTCGATGGCTGGCGCAGGGGGCGTTCGTCTATTTCGGAGCGGTCACCGAGCCGTACCTCCTGGCGTTCCGCAAGCCCGGGCTGGTGGCGGACCTCGCCATCCGGGGCGTGCCTCTCTCCGCGGCCCTGCGCGAGGGCGAATCCGAGCCGTTCGGGCGTCCGTGGCGACTGATCTTCCTGGGAGACCCCCTTTACCGGCTCCCGGACGCGAAGCGCATGGAGCGGCGTCTTGGCCCGGAGGCGTGGCGGAAACTCGCGACCGCCTATGCCAACTGGCCGGCCGCTGAGGTCGCCGTGCCGGCGGAGGTCCCGGCGACCGGCGACGTCGAGCCCCCGGCGGATCGCCGGCTGCGATGGTGCCACGAGGCAGCGATCGCCGAGCTATCCGGGACGTCCCTGGCCGCCCATCGGCCGCCCGACCCCGACTGGCGATCGGCCTTGAAGCGCGTGTACCGCGACCAGCTCGACCCGCGGCTCCGCCGGGCCTACGACGATCTGCTGATCGATGCCTTGAGCGGGTCCGGGGAATGGGATGAGCTGCACTCGCGGTTGGCGCGGATTCCCCCGGCCGAGTGCGGGCCTCGCGTTTGGGCGGCGCTGGAGACCGGGGCGATGTTCCGGCTGGCGCGCGCCGCCCGGGAGCCGAGTCCTGAGCGGCGACTCGCCCGGGTAAGTGCCCTCCGGGACGAAGTCACGCGCCTCGCCTGGCCGGCCGGTTCGTCATTCCCGGCGCAGTTCGCGGCGCGGGCCGCCGCGATTTCGCGAGAGTAGGGTGGGCCTTTCCCACTCTACGAGTCCGCTGACGGTCATCCGTTATTGCCCGGCAACAGCGGCCCGATCGGCTGGATGTTCAGCACCTGCATCGCGCCGTTGCGGTTGCCGGCCTCGCGTGCCGAGGTCAGGAACGTGGCGTTGTTCCGCTGCACGGTCACGATATGGCTGATCGGCTGGCCGACGATCGTCGAATTGTCCACGTGCTGGATCTTGACCGTGGCCAGGTTGCCTGTGTCGTTGAGGAACAGGCCGCTGGCCGACTGGCCCCGGATCGACTGCACGTCGCCCTGGATGTCGATGACCGCCGCGCCGCCCAGGTCGGTGCGGAAGCTCTCGCTGATCCCGGCCAGGGCGTCGGGATACGCCAGCGTGATCGTCCCCCTGGTCGCGAGCGAGCTGGGAGAGAGGAGCTTCAGGACGTTCTTGCCCCCGACGACGCCGGTGTCCAGCGCCAGGTTCTGGTCCACGGCGCCGAGGGCCTCGCCGATCTGGCCGGCCGGGGCAGGATTGACGGTGATGGCGGTGTAAGTGCCGTTGCTGACCAGGCCATTCCTCGAGATGACGGAGAACTGGTCGAAGACATGGCTGCCGCCCGTGCCGGCACTGACGGAGGTGGTCCCGATCGCCTCGATGCCGAGCTGGTACTGGTCGGGCTGAAGCGAGCTGAAGTGGGCGCCGACCCCGGCATAGACATTGTTCGAGCCGGCCACCCCCGTGAGTCCGCCGAGCAGGTAGACCTCGGATTGCGGGACGAACGGCGAGGTCGAGTCGAGCCCCACCGCCTTCCCGGTCTGCAAGCTCGCCGCCAGGTCGATCATGTGGAGCTGGTTAATCTGCGAGCTGCCCAGCACGGTGATGTTGCCGGCCGTCGCGACCGCGTTGACGGGGACCGACACCGTGAAGCGACCGGCCGGGGCGCCGGTCTGGGCGTCGTAGGCGTAGACCGTGGTGCCCGACGTGACGAGCACGACGAGCTGATTGCCGTTGTGGGCGATGTTCACTCCGGCGGTCGTCGGGTCGCCGGGCACACTGATCGGGGCGAAGGTCGGGTCCACGCTGCCGGTGTCGCTCCTGAGGTTCAGGTCGAACCGGATCAATTGCCCGGTGATGTGGTCGTAGCCGAAGATCTTCGAGTCGGTCAGCGGGTCGATGGTCGTGGTGGGGGCCCCGCCGATGGAGTTCGCCTTGAGGATGATGCCCGGCGGTGCGGGGGGCTCGGTCAGCGCCTGGCCGGAAGCCAGCGGTTCGAGGAGATTGGGCTGGGCCGTGAAACTGCCCGAGACATTCGTGAGCACCTGGTCCCGCCCGCCGTCGCTGGCGTAGGAGAGCGTGACCCCCTGGGCCGTGGTGATCGACGCCGACTGGCCGGCCTCGAGCGTCGAGGACGCCCCCGTCGAGCCGGAGCTGAACAGCGAGGAATTTCCGGTGACGATCGGCACGATGGTGGTGCCGATGATGGTCGTCGTGGGGCTGAGTCCGCCGCTCGGAACGCCGCTGATTGTGCCGGTGGGGGTCGGGGTGGGAGTGGGGGTCGGCGTCGGGGTCGTGACGCTGGTCGAGGACGCGACCAACTGGCCGAAGAGCCCGCTCGCGCCGCCGGCCGTGTTGCCGGCGTTGGCCGGCAGGATGCGGTAGGACGGGGCCGGGGGGAGCGTGCGGAGCTGGACGTTGGTATTGGCCCCGATCGAGTGGAGCACCAACGAGGTCACGCCCGGGGTCAGGATGATGGTCCCGCCTGGCTCGAGGTCGAAGTTCTTCATCAGCACCGCCGCCAGCGGCGTGCCGCCGACGCCGCTGAGGCTATCGGGCTGTCCGGCGGCGATGAGCTGGGCGTTGTGGATCGAGCCCAGCGGAGCCAGTCCACTGCCGCCGTTGACCTGGCCGACGATCTTGCTGTAGACATTGGTCCCGCCGTAGACCAGGTCCAGGGCCCCCGAGCTGTCCACTGTCGTGCCGGCAAGGCTGCCCACGCCCACGATCCGGATCGTGGCGACACCGCCGGCGAGCGTGACATAGCGGAACACCTGGCCCTTGGCGGACAGGACGCCCCCCGACGACGACGACGCCTGGTCCGTCGCCCCGTGCGACCCGCCGGCGCTCAGGAGCTGACGCCCTTCCAGGCTCTCGATCACCGGACGGGCCCGATGCGTCCCTTTCCTTCGCGTCTTCGCTTCCGTGCGACTCATCGCTCTCCTCCCGTCGCCGACTCCTACGGGGCCGGGAGCCGCCACGTCCTGCGGTGCCCCGCCGATCCATCCCCCTATTCCATTCGGCAAAACCTCTCTCTCGGTGTAACCGTCTCCCCGCAATTCTCCCGCACGCCGTCAAACTCCCCATATTCCGCGGAACCGGAAGGGTCGTGATCCCAGGATCGCTATTCATGCGGTCACTGAGAGGGTTCCGTAGGTCTTGCAGGTCGGCCGGATCGGATGGCCGCGAATTGTCGCCGGGATGGAGTGACGAGGGGCCGGCGTGCGTCTGAGAAGAGGGGCGAACTCCCTGGCACACCGGCGTTGCAACCGGTAAACTCGGCAGCATCCGCGAGCGAGGGTCTTGCGCTTCCTCCCGGCTTCGACGCCGGGAGTGGATGAGAACACGAATTCGGAAAGGAGACAGCCTGGTGGTGCGTCGCATCGTGATGTCGATCATGTCGTTGGGGGTGGTTCTCGGTTTGGGGATCATGCAGATCCATCCCAGCTTCGGGCAGGACCAGAAGAAGGACACCCCGCCGGCGAAGTCGGATGCCGCCGCGAAGGACACGGGCAAGGGTGACACCTCCAAGCCGGCCGCGCAGAAGACCGCCGAGCCGGCCAAGGACACGGGTAAGGCCACAGACAAGGTTAAGGAGAAAGAGGCCTCGCCGCCCGCCGAGGCACCCTTGCCGCCGATCCCCAAGGAGGTCCAGGACAAGATCGACGCCGCTCGCCGGGCCGTGGCCGAGGCGATCGTCGCCGCGCAGGACGCCGGGTTGGTGGAGACCTCGATCGACCCGCCGCCGATCCTCGACATCCTGCTCTCCGGGCGAGCGACCGACGCGCGCACGCTCAAGAACGCCTCCGCGAAGAAGCCGTACGGCCTGAGCCCCGAGGTCTTCGCCGCCTGGTTCACCAATTACGCGGCCCCGGGATTCGAGTAGCGTCGACTACGTCAAGGACGTCCGGATCATGCACCCCAGCGCCGGGCTCAAGGAATACTTCGACCGGCGGGCCGCCATCATGAGGGAGGCGATCGCCGAGGTCCGCAAGGCCAAGGGACAGTCGGCGACCTCCAAACCGGCCGAGAAGAAGGAAGACGCCCCCGGCGGCCGCGTCGAAGGAAGGGCCCAAGCCGCCCGAGACCAAGAAGTCGTCAGTGGAGCCGAAGAAGTAGGGGCGCCGCGGTATCCGCGGCCCGAGGGTTCTCCCGGCCTTGGGGCCGGGAGCGGTTGGGAATCGTGAACCGATCGACTCTTTCTCACGGCCCTGGGGCCGGGAGCGGATTCAAACCACGTGACGCCGAGTGTCGTGTCCAAGGCGGCCGCGCCGCTGCCATTCTTGCCGCTGGCGTGGGAGGCTGCCCGCCGCTCGGGGGCCTCGGGCATCCTGATCCTGCCCGAGGGCCCGATGGACTGGGACCTCGTGCGCGAACAGGGCGACGACGGGATGCCGATCCTAGTGGCCAGCGCCTCGCAGCG
This sequence comes from uncultured Planctomycetota bacterium, assembly GCA_963815795.1. Classification (GTDB taxonomy): domain Bacteria; phylum Planctomycetota; class Planctomycetia; order Isosphaerales; family Isosphaeraceae; genus JAKAUH01. The sequence goes on from CAWFIC010000003.1 coordinate 4,845,058, forward strand.
GCAGCTCGAGGCGATCCGCAAGGCGGGCCTGGTCGCCGTCGAGGTCGAGCCGAGCGAGGCGGCGATCGCCGAGCGGATCAGCCTGGCCCTGATCGAGGCGGTCGCCAACGACCAGCTCCGGGCCGGCGACGCGGGTCGTCGTGGTCTACTCCGGGTTCGAGGCCGAGGCGCTCGACTCGCTGAGCGTCATCCGGCTGGGCGAGCACCTCGAGCGGCTGACCGCGCGCGACCTGCGGGCGCTGGAAACCTCCGTCCCGTTCGAGACGCTCAAGGCGGTCGTCGACGTGGCCGTCGAGATCGGCCGGGAGGGGCGGGAAGGGAAGCCCGTCGGCAGCCTGATCGTCGTGGGCGACGCGCGGCACGTCCTGGCCCGGACCCGCCCGCTCGGCTTCGACCCATTCCGGGGCTACCGCCGCAAGGAGCGGAACGTCCGCGACCTCCGCGTACGCGAGGCCATCAAGGAGATCGCCCAGCTCGACGGCGCCTTCGTCGTCGCCCGCGACGGCACCGTCGAGGCCGCCTGCCGCCTCATCGACGCCCCGATGACCGGGTTGACCCTGCCCAAGGGCCTGGGCACCCGCCACTGGGCCGCCGCCGCCATCACCGACGTCACCAAGGCCCTGGCCGTCGTCGTCAGCCAGTCCAATGGCACCGTCCGGCTATTCCAGTACGGCGAAGTCATCCTCCGCATCGCCCCCATGAGCCACGCCCGCGCCATGAAGTGGCAGGATACCGAGATCGAGCCGGCGGAAGGCTAGCGGTTGAAGGCTGAAGGCTGAAGGCTGAAGGCTGAAAAGGAGAAAGCAAAGGCGACGACCCTCGGAGCCTCCGATTCTCCTTCGGCCCTCCGAACAAGACGCGTTCCGAGGGAGGAGTCGAGGAACCTCGTTGCTTTCTGATTCAGCCTTCAGCCTTCAGCCTTCAGCCTTCAAGAGGGGCCTGGTGCTCGTCATGGGCGGCGTGGGCGGGCTGGATCTTTGCGGGTTCAACATGCGGTGCCTGGCGCGGGCCGGGCGGCTGCCGTGCGCGCGTCGAGGTGATCTCCTGGGGCCACGGGTTCGGGCGGTGGCACGCCGACCTGACCGACGTCGCCAACCGCGATCGCCAGGCGGGGCGGGTCGCCGTCGCGATCCGGCGATACCGCGCCGATCACCCCGGCGAGCCGGTCTTCCTGGTCGCCAGGTCGGCCGGCGCCGGCATCGCGGTCAAGGCCCTTGAGCGGCTCGAGGCCGAGGACGTGGAGCGGGTGGTGCTGCTGTCGCCGGCCTTGTCGCCCCGCTACGACCTGACCGCGGCGCTGCGCGCGTGCGCCGCGAGATCGTCGTCTTCTGGTCGCCGCTCGACCTGGTCATCCTCGGCGCCGGCACCTGGTTGTTCGGCACGATCGATCGGGTCCGGTCGTTCAGCGCGGGCCTGGTGGGCTTCTCCGTTCCCGGCCCCGACGAACCCGACGAGGAGCGCCCGCATCAGTACGGCAAGCTCCGGCAGGTGCGGTGGAACCCCCGTATGGCGGGCCTCGGGCATCTGGGCGGTCATTTCGGTGCCGATCATCCCTGGTTCCTCCGCGCGTGCGTTGTCCCACTGCTCCGCGCCGACGATCGGGGGCCGGATACCGATGCCTCCAGTGGCACGGATGGGACCGGGCAGCCCGGCCGCTGAATCGCGGTTCAAGGTCAAGCCGACTCCGGGAGCCGCCGATATCCTAATGGCCCGGGCGTCGCAGGCCGTCATGGCCCGAACGATCGCCGGGTCCCAGCGAGTCGCTCTTCGGCCCAGGCGCCGGCACCGGCTCGAAATCAAGGATCAATCGAGACAGGTCCCGGGATCAGGTCCGACCCGGGCACCCGCGAGAACCGGCACCTCGAGCCCACACCGCGTGGCGGTCTCCGCCTTCTCCACCAGGGAATACAATCCCCCTACCCCGACGCACCGGAGGGGCGGGACCGCCTCGCACTGGACCTTCCTCCGCCCCGGTCCGGACAATGATCCGGGCCGCATGAGCCATCACGATACGGATGCGAGCATCTGGCGGATCGACGAGTTGGAGTCCCGGCCTCAGCCGATTCTCCGCCTGAAGGCGGGACTCCAACCCCTCGATCGGATGTTGACGAAACAACACACCATCGGGTCGATGGCGAGGCCTTGGACGCAACTAGATGTCCCGCTGAGGTTTACGCCGAGCGCCTTCTCCGTCTTCCGCCCCGGCCCAATTCCCGCGGCCTTGACCGTGTGGCGGTGTTGCTGGATAAATCTCCGAATAGAGGACGAGCGGGCCGTGTTCCCACTGGAGTTTCGCCAAGAACCATGAGTCAGCACCTTGCTCCGATTGCGCAGGTCCACGGGCGCGAGATCCTCGACAGCCGGGGCAATCCGACGGTCGAGGTCGACGTGATCCTGAGGGACGGCACCGTGGGCCGGGCGGCGGTCCCCTCGGGGGCCAGCACGGGGATCTATGAGGCGGTCGAACTGCGCGACGGGGACAAGTCGCGCTACCTCGGCAAGGGCGTGACCAGGGCGGTGGCCAACGTCAATGGAGTGCTGGCCCAGGTCGCCGTGGGGCGAGACCCGACCGACCAGGTCGGGCTGGACCGCGCCCTGATCGCGGCCGATGGCACGCCGAACAAGGGGAACCTGGGCGCCAACGCGATCCTGGGCGTCAGCCTGGCCGTCGCCAAGGCGGCGGCCGAGGCGTCCTGGATGCCGCTGTACCGCTACATCGGCGGCACCAACGCCCGGGTCCTGCCGGTGCCGATGGCCAACATCATCAACGGCGGAAAGCACGCCGACAACAAGATCGACTTCCAGGAGTTCATGGTGATGCCCGTCGGCGCCAGGTCATTCGCCGAGGGCATCCGCATGGTCGCCGAGGTCTTCCACAGCCTCAAGGCCGTGCTGAAGAAGGCCGGGCACAACACCAATGTCGGCGACGAGGGGGGCTTCGCGCCCAACCTCGACAACGAGGACGCGATCAAGTTCATCCTCGAGGCCGTCGACAAGGCCGGTTACCAGGCGGGCCGCGACAAGGACATCGCCATCGCCCTGGACTCGGCCTCCTCCGAGCTGTTCGAGGAGGGGGGCAAGAAGGGCTACCGCTTCTGGAAGTCGGCCCCGGACAAGGTCCTCAGCAGCCAGCAGATGATCGAGCTCTTCGGCTTGTGGCTGGACAAGTACCCGATGATCGCGTCGATCGAGGACCCGCTGGACCAGGACGACTGGTCGGGCTACGCCGCGATGACCAAGGCCCTGGGAAGCCGGGTCCAGATCGTCGGCGACGACTTCTACGTGACCAACACCGAGCGGCTGGCCAAGGGGATCGCCGGCGGCTGCACGAACAGCATCCTGATCAAGGTCAACCAGATCGGCACGTTGACCGAGACCCTGGAAGCCGTCGAGATGGCCCACCGCGCCGGCTGGACGAACGTGATCTCCCACCGCTCGGGCGAGACCGAGGACGCGACGATCGCCGACATCGCCGTGGCCACCAACTGCGGTCAGATCAAGACCGGCAGCGCCAGCCGCTCCGACCGGATCGCCAAGTACAACCAGCTCCTGCGCATCGAGGAACAGCTCGGCCCGAACGCTCGCTTCGGAGGGCTGAAGGCTGAGGGCTGAAGGCTGAATAGGACCCCGGACGACGCCGGTGGTGCGGGACCGCGGAACTCGGCGGCAGGGCGAAAGGGCTTGGGCTGGGGGTATGCATTCATTCAGACTTCAGCCTTCAGCCTTTTGAAAGGACACCCATTGCATTAGGCGTCAGCATGGCGTATAAGAGTGATAACGATCGTCACCGATCCGCCTCGACATGACATTACCCTTCGGATCATCTCGCCGATCCCCCTCTCCCACGGCGCCTCCCCGCTTCGAGAAGCCCTGGACGAGCGATGTCGGCAAGAACACCTTCAGGGACCCCACCCGCTTATAAACCGAGTGACTTCGTTGTGTGAATCCCGTTCCGTGCCAGCGGGACCCTCTTCCACCCCGAGAAACTCCACCGGATCGCCGCCGGGTCGTTGACCCATCGATTCCCCACGCGACCACCCCCTCGCGACCGGATGGAAGTCGTCTTCTGCGATGGAGCCCGATGGGTCGAGCCACGGTCCGAGCCGAGCGTTTGCCCCCGCGGCCCGCGCCAGTTAAGGTCTGCCTCCGGATGCCGGGAGCCTCCCGTCGATGATGCCTTGCCAGCGCCGAGAAGAGCCGCGCCCGCGCGGCCGATGGAAACATGGAGCGATCCCGGTGATCGGGCTGATCGGCGGCATCGGCGGCGGCAAGAGTTCGGTGGCGCGGCGACTGGCGGACCGCGGAGCGGCCGTGATCGACGCCGACGCCGTGGGTCATGAACTGCTGGAGGACCCGGAGATCCGCGCCCGGGTCGTCGAGCGGTTCGGGGCGGGCGTGCTGGAGCCGACCGGCGAAGGCCGAGCGGTCGCGGGGCGGATCAGCCGGCGGGCCCTGGCCGCCATCGTGTTCAACGATCCCTCGGCCCTCCGGGACCTGGAAGCCCTGCTTCATCCGGCGATGCACGACCGATTCCGACGGACGATCGGTCGCCTGGTGGCGGAGGGCGGATGGCCGCTGATCGTGCTGGACGCCGCGGTCCTGCTGGAGGCGGGCTGGGACGAACTCTGCGACCGGATCGCCTTCGTGGATGCGCCCCGACCCGAGCGACTTCGTCGCGTCAGTGAAGCGCGGGGCTGGTCGGACGAGACGTTCGCGGCGCGGGAGCGATCGCAGTCGCCGCTGGAGGACAAGCTCGAACGCGCCGACTGGATCATCGCCAACGACGGCGGCCCGGATACGCTGGGCCGCGAGGTCGATCGCCTGCTGGACTGGTTGCACGCGGGGACGCCGCCCGAGCCGTCGCCCGCCGCGTCGCTCGCTCTGAGTGAGATCGCGTGAATCGAATCCCACCTGACGGAACGGCCGCGCCGGGGCCCGGCCGTCATCCCGGAACTCGAAGAGAACAACACTTCGGTTTGCTTGAATGATGAGGAGAATGGACCCGATGGCCAACGAGACGCGCCCCCGCCGGGACACGACCGGCAGTTCCCGGATTCGCAAGACGAGCAGCACGGCAGCGGCCTCCACCCCGCCGGAGGACGCCGACGGGGTGGCCGCCAATCCCGCCTCGCCGCTGTCCTATGGCCCCGGTTCGTCGGAACCGGCCGGGCCGGCCGCACCCGAGCCGACGCGCGACCGGAAGGACCGCGAGCCCTTCCGCGAGGAGGGCCCGGCCGATCGGGAGCCGATCCGTTACCTGCGCGAGCGCGCACCGAGCGCGAGCCGATCCGCGAGCGCACCGAGCGCGAGCCGGCGATCTCGGTGCGCGAGCGCCTCGCCCGCGACCGGGCCGAGCGGGACAACGTCCCGGTCCACCACGAGGGTATCCCGATCGCCCGCGACCGCGATCGCGATCGCGAGACGAATCCGGGACCGCTGCTCCGCGAGCGGAACCGCGACCTGGAGCCGATCCCCTCGTATCGCGACCGCGACCGCGATCGCCCCGAGCGCGAGCCGTCCTACTTGCAGCGCGATCGCGACCGGGATCGTGATCGCGACCGCGAGTTCGGGCCGCCGGTCCGGGTCGATCGCGCCGCGACGCCGGCGTACGGCGACCTGCCCGCGGAGTTCCCCGACGAGGACGAGGACATCTTCGGCGACGCCGCGCTGCACGATCGCTACGAGGACATCAAGCGCGGCGAGATCCACCTCACCGAGCTGCAGAAGATGACGATGCCGCAACTCATCCGCACGGCGAAGGCCGAGGGCATCGCCGAGTACATGGGCCTGAAGAAGCAGGACCTGATCTTCAAGATCCTCAAGGAGCGGGTCAAGCAGAACGGCCTGATGTACGGCGAGGGGACCCTCGAGGTGCTCCCCGACGGGTTCGGCTTCCTCCGCAGCCCGGATTACAACTACCTGCCGTGCCCCGACGACATCTATGTCTCGCCCAGCCAGATCCGCCGCTTCGGGTTGAAGACCGGGGCGATCGTCTCGGGCCAGATCCGGCCGCCCAAGGAGAACGAGCGCTATTTCGCCCTGCTCCGCGTCGAGGCGATCAACTTCGAGGACCCCGACAAGCTCAGCGAGAAGGTCGGCTTCGACGACCTGACCCCGCTGCATCCCCAGGGCCGCATCCGGCTGGAGACCACCAGCGACGAGATCAACATGCGGGTCGTCGACCTGGTCACGCCCATCGGCTTCGGCCAGCGCGGGGTGATCGTCGCTCCGCCCCGCACCGGCAAGACGATCCTGCTGCAGAAGATCGCCAATAGCATCCTGACCAACCACCCCGACTCCTACGTCATGGTCCTCCTGATCGACGAGCGGCCCGAGGAGGTCACCGACATGGAGCGCTCGGTCAAGGGGCCGACGGCCGAGGTGATCAGCTCGACGTTCGACGAGCCGGCCTCGCGGCACATCCAGGTCGCCGAGATGGTCATCGAGAAGGCCAAGCGGATGGTCGAGTACGGCAAGGACGTGGTGATCCTGCTGGACTCGATCACCCGGCTGGCCCGCGCCTACAACACCGAGGCGCCCCACTCGGGCAAGATCCTCACCGGCGGCATCGATGCCTCTGCGCCTGCAGAAGCCCAAGCGGTTCTTCGGCTCCGCCCGCAAGATCGAGGAGGCCGGCAGCCTCACGATCCTCGCCACGGCGCTGGTGGACACCGGCAGCCGGATGGACGACGTCATCTTCGAGGAGTTCAAGGGCACCGGCAACATGGAGCTGCACCTCGACCGCCGCCTGGTCAACAAGCGGGTCTGGCCGGCCATCGACGTCAACAAGTCGGGCACCCGCCGCGAGGAGCTGCTCATGGACGCCGAGGAGCTGCGGCGCGTCTGGATCCTCCGCCGCGTCCTCAACGACATGAACCCCGTCGAGGCCATGGAGCTGCTCACCGGCCGCATGAGGAAGGCCAAGACCAACGCCGAGTTCTTGATGAGCATGAATCTGTCGTGATCGCGTAGGGTGGGCCTCGCCCGCCGGTCCCGGGCCTTCGCCTTCGACCGGATATCCCAGGCCGCTACCGGTGGGCGAAGCCCACCCTACAAATGCAATACGTCGGCGATTACTCACCCCCGTCCGGCCGGTTCGCGATCGTCGCCTCGCGGTTCAACGCGATGGTGACCGAGGCGCTCCTGGCGGGCTGCCGTGATGCGCTGGCGCGGCACGGGGTGGCGGAGGACCTCGTCGACGTGGCCTGGGTGCCCGGTTCGTTCGAGATCCCGATGGTGGCGCGGAAACTGGCGGAGAGCGGCCGGTACTCGGCCGTGATCTGCCTGGGTTGCGTGATCCGCGGCGAGACCTCCCATTACGACCACGTCGCCGGCCAGGCGGCGGCCGGCGTGATGCAGGCCGGCCTGGCGACCGGCGTACCCGTCATCTTCGGCATCCTGACCACGGAGACGGTCGAGCAGGCCCTCAATCGCGCCGGGCTCAAATCCGGCAACAAGGGGGCCGACGCCGCCCTGGCCGCCATCGAGATGGTCAACCTGCTCGCCCGGCTCGAGCGATAGCGGCGGGGCCGGACGGGATGGCTCCCCGCTCGCGCCGAGAATCGGTTAAGATTCGCCGGTCACGACCGAATGAACATCCGGTCGGGGCGGATCGGAGCGGATCGATCGATGTCGAGCGTGGGGGACGTGCGCATGTGGTGGACAGTCGAGCGCGCCAACGCCGTCACGGGCGGCGTCTGGCTGATCGGGCTGGGGGTCCTGTTCGCGACCGGCTACTGGTGGCCGGGGATCCTCTTCCTGGTGGGAGTGACGGCGCTGGTCGAGGGGTCGGCCCGCGGCGCCAGGTGGCAGTCGATCCATGGTGGATTGCTGATCCTGTTGATCGCCTGCTGGGCGATGATGAGATTCAATTTGACCGTCTTCTTCGTGGCCCTGGGCGTCTACGTGATCGTGGCCGCGCTGATCAAGCCGAGTCCATTCCGGAAACCGTATGTTGATCAGAGCTTGGAATGACGCCATCCCCGGCAATGAGCGAGGGAGCGCACCACAATGACCAAGGCGTTGTTGCCGCAAGCGTTCTGGTTCCGGATCGCGGCGGCGTGCCCGCGGGTGGACGAGATGCCGCTCGTGGACAGGCGGAAACGGCTGCTGGAGTTGCCGGCCTCGTGCATCCTGCCCGAAGGGGCCAGGCTGGAAGGGCGGACGCCCTGGGCCGAGGTCCGCGTCGGCTGGAACCTGCTGGGTTTGGGGGTCGTCGTGCGGGCCGAGGGCTTCGGTGATCCGAAGTTGGCCGCGGATCAGCCGGAGGGCTTCGCGGACGTCCAGCTCTGGGTGGACACGCGCGACACCCGCGACGTGAGCCGGGCGACGAGGTTCTGCCACCGCTTCGCGGCCGCGATCCGCGCGCCGAATCCGGGCGGAAGCTCGCCGTCGAGGTCGCCCAGAAACCGATCGCCCGCGCGATTGCCGACCCGCCGATGGCCCGGAACGGCCTGATCGAATCCCGGGCCGAGAACCTACGTGACGGCTGGACGCTCGAGGTCTTCCTGCCGGCGCAGGCATTGAACGGCTTCGACCCCGAGACCAACCGCCGGCTCGGCTTCGCCTACCAGGTCTCCGATCACGTCCGCCAGGACCAGTTCCTGGGCGTGGGCCGCGACTTCCCCATCGGCGAGAACCCGAGCCTCTGGTCCACCATCGAGCTGAAGGACTGAGAGAAGGCCGAGGAAGCGATTGTCGGGTGCTCTCCGAGTACCGTCCTGCGGGCCGAGGCCGACCCGGTGCTCGGAGAGCACCCGACAAGGACTGCAAGTTGAGGCGGATCCTGGTTGTTTCGCTGGGCGGCGTACTCATCGGCGGGAACCTCCTTCACGCCGAGGCCGGGTCCGGGCAGAACGGTCCGGATGAGGCGCGCCAGGGAGGCCGGCGCTCCAGGCCCAACAAGGACTCCGAAAAGGGGATCGATCTGCCGGCCCCGCGCAAGTTGAAGGTCTCGGCCGGTCGGGGAAAGGCCCTGGTCTACCTGCTCGACAAGAAGCAGGAACGAATCCCCGACCCGAAGAACCACGCCAGATTCCAGGAGGCCGAGTGCGAGCTCCGTTGGGCCGTCGTCACGGGCGTGATCGATCACCACAAGGTCTTGGCGTCATTGGAAATGCAACCGGACGCAGCCTCTCTCGTGATGACGTACGACCGGGTCGAACTGGAGCGATCGATCCTCCAGGAGGATGGGTCCTGGTCGGTCTGGCAGCGTGTCAACCATGATTTGAAATCGGCGCTCCTCGACAACCTCCCGGCCAACGATGACGAGCGAGTATCCCAGGAGTTCCTGGCGGGTCCCCTCGTTGACCCTCTGCCCTGGTTGACTGAGGGTGTCTGGGAGGGCGTCGACGTCGAGGACTTCCTGCCTCCCGGGCAGCGGAACCGGAAGGATCGGCGATCGGTGCGCAGGCCGGCTCCACCACCCCACCGGGCCGCTCCGCCCCGCTTGATGTGGCGCACCTTCGATTTCCAGGCCGAACCGGGGCGCACCTACCGCTACCGTGCACGCGTCGCCGTGTTCGATCCGAAGTGGTGGAGACGAGAATACCCTCGCAAACACCTGATCTTCGGACCCTGGAGCGATGCGACCGACAAGGCCACGATTCCCACTCTCGCCCGATGATCCGGGGAACAAATCCCCGCGCCGACCCTCTATGATCATGGGGGTCGAGCGGATGAGAGCCGCCGTGGATCGTCGCGCTCCGGGAGCCACGAGACGCGGAGGCCGAGCGGAGTCGGCTTGTCGTGCTCGGAGACTTGAGGGTCCTGTACCGTGTCGGTTCGCTGGTGGGCCTGACGGACCTTCAGCTCCTGGACCGATTTCGGTCAGCGAGTCCCACGGGCGACCAGGACGCCGCCGAAGCCGCATTGACCGCGCTCGTCGAGCGGCATTCGGCGATGGTCTGGAATGTGTGTCGGTCGCTGATCCGCGATCGGCACGATGCCGAGGACGCCTTCCAGGCGACGTTCCTGATCCTGGTGCGGAAGGCCGGCTCGCTCCGCGTCGGCGAGGCGCTCGGCCCCTGGCTCCACGTCGTGGCCTACCGGACGGCGCTGGGCCTGCGGGCTTCCACAGCGCGTCGCCGTGAGGTCGAGCGCTCCGCCGCCGCATCGGTCCGCGAAGCCGTCGAGCCGATCGAAGGCGACGCGTCCTCGATCCCCGCGAACGAGGTTCGTGCGGCGATCCACGCCGAGATCAGGAATCTGCCCGAGGCCTTCCGCGCGGTGGTCGTGCTGTGCGATCTCCAGGGCCTGAGTTACATCGAGGCCGCCGGGCACCTGAAGATCCCCCTCGGTACAGTGCAGAGCCGCCTGGCGCGGGCACGTCGCCGTCTGCGCCGGAGCCTGACTCTGAGAGGCATCGGTCCGTCCGACGTCTGTGAGGATCGCGATCCGTCCGGTGCCGCGGTCTTCGGATTGTTGACTGCGGTTGGACCTCCTTCGTCGCTCATCGGTCGGGTCGCTCGGCTCGGCGTACTGATCGCTTCCGACCCCATGAGCTTCAAGGCGACCGTAGCCGGTTCGGTCCAGGCTTTGATCAACGGAGGGCTACGATCCATGTTGTTCGTCAAGGTGCGGCGGGTCCTGGCGACTGCACTCGCCGGGGTGCTGGTCGGCGGGACAGTCCTGTACGCCAACGCCAGGTCGGGTCAGGCTGAGCGAGATGCGGCTCAGCGAGGCTCCCGGCAAGCCGAGTCAGAGCGGCAAGTCAAAGGGCGGATCGAGATCCCGGCCCCGCGCCAACTCGGTGTCGCGTCTGGTCATGGTAAGACCCTGCTCTACGCGCTCGACGGTGAGGACAAGCGGATTCGGATCCGTCCCAAGGATCCGGCCAGCCCGTTCCGGGAGGTTGAGAAGGAGGTCCACTGGGCCGTGATCACGGGCGTGATCGATCATCACAGGATTCAGAAGGCGTTGATCGTCGCCGATCGGCAACCTCTCCCTCCGGTCGACCGGCTGTATATTCGCGTGGAGCTGGAGAGACAGACCCTCCGTAAAGATGGGTCCTGGTCGGACTGGGAGATGGTCGACATGCAGTCGAACCTCGAGATCCTGGACAACGTGCCGGCGATCGAGGAGGAGCGGGTGGCGCCGGAATACCGTGTCGAGGCGTTGGTCGATCCGCTCCCGTTCTTGGCGTCCGGTAAGTGGGGCGGTGTGGATATCGAAGAGTTCATTCCCGTTGAGTATCGTGATCTGGGTCGCCTGCGCGACCGGCCGCCGGTCCTGATGGTCCGCTCCCTCGATTTCACGGCCGAGCCCGGCCGGACCTACCGCTATCGAGTCCGGGTCGTCCTCTTCAACCCCCGCTTCAATCGAGGGAATCCTCGCGAGCACAGGTGGATCTGGGGCCCCTGGAGCGATGCGACGGACATCGTCACGGTCCCTTCGCCCTAGCCCATGTTTGGGGTGGGTCGTCGTAAGTCCTTGCGGCGCAAGGGGCGGATTTTTCATTAGTCACTACAGGACCGTCTCCTCCCCCGCCGGCGGCCCCGGCGGGCGTTGATCGGCCAACTTCAGCGCTTTCAGGACCAGCCGGGCGTCCGGGCAGCCCCCGGTCAGCCCCCGCCGCTCCGGTTGGCCCTCCAGGTGGAACGTGACCAGCCGCACCGTCGCCAACGCTTGCAGGGCCCGCGCCGGCGATAGATCCACCCCGGCCTCCTGGAGCCGGCGGCCCAGCAACCGTTGCACCAGCAACGCCAAGGCCGCCACGAAAATATGAGCCTTCACTCGCGGCTCGATCCGATGATAAATCGGCCGCATCCCCAGCACGTCCTCGAGCTGGCGGAACCCGCTCTCGACCTCGGTCAGTTCCTTGTATAACGCCACGGCTTCGGGGATGCTCAGATCCTTCTCGCCTGTCATCACTACATATTGGCCCTCGATCTTCTCCTCGCGACCCAGCCGCTCCGCGCTCGCGGAGAACTCCAGCCCCCCGGCCGTCAGCTTCCAGTCGAAATAGCGATAACCGTGATACTTCTGCATGATCCGCTCCACGGCCGCCCCGATCGTCTCGGGCCGCCTCACCTCGCCGGCGGCCACTCGCCCCCGGAGCTCCTCCAGCCGCTGACGGGCCCGCTCCATCGCCTGCTCCCGCTTGGCCCGCTCGTAGGTGCGCCGCTCGTCGGAGTCGATGACAATGACCCGCAGTCCCGGGTCTCCCGACAGGACCTCCTGGCGCGGGTCCGCGGCGGGTCGGTCTTCCGTTCCCGGGTATTGATGCCTCCCGGGCAGGTCACCCACTTGGTGTCATCCACCGCCTCGAGCCAACCGGCGATCTGAGGATTGCGCCGCCGCTTGACCCCCACGAGGAAGCCGTGCTCCTCCCGGGTGATCGCCTCGAGGTTCGCCTCGGTGACCATGCCCCGGTCGCCGACGAAGACCAGCCGGCCGAAGGCGAACCGCTGGCGCAGATCCCGGATGACCTCTTGAACTGTCGAATGGTCGATGCGGTTGCCGGCCCAGACGTGGTGGGCGATCGGCCAGCCGGCGACCATCACCACGCCGACGATCACCTGGACGTTGTGCGGCTTGCCGTCGCGGCTGTAGCCGTGCTCGGCGAAGTCCGCCGGCCCGGCCCCCTCGAAAGAGGTGCTGGTGATATCGTAGAGGACCAGGTCCGGCTTGAAGCGGAAGAGGTCGCGGAGGCGGTGATACAGCGCCACCTCGATTTGGTCCTTGGCCCGGAGGAGCTGGTCGAGGGTGCGGTACCAGGCGTCGAGCTGGCGGGGATGGACGCGGACGCGGCCCCGGCGGTGCCAATGGGGGAGGAAGCGTCGGCCCTTCCGGTCGCAGACGAAGTCGGTCTCGAGCCAGCCGGCCAGCCCATGCTCACTGGCCGGGGCGATGAGCCGGTTGGCGACCAGGGCGAAGGCGCGGTCGGCGAACGGGACGCCCTGGGCTTTGCCGAGGTGCTGGTCGAGGATCGCCCGGAGGCCGAGTTGGTCGAACAGGGCGCGGACGACGAGGACCGGCCCCCAGGTGGCGGCCTCACCGACGTGGAGTGCGGCCGGATCGCCGGGCTCTTCGTCGGTGTCACCGGCGAGGAGGCGTCGGAGCTTGGGGAGGATCTCGGTGAGGAGGTCCTTGCGGCCGAGGTCGGCGACCACGCGTTGTTTGACCTTACCGTCCTCGCGGTAGGCTTCGACGATGCGGATGTATTCGTGGATGGAGCCGCTGGAGGATCGGACCTTGACGGTTCTTGGGTACATGGTTGGTTGCCGGCGACGTGGGGAGGGGGCGACCGGAGACCCACGGCAACCATTATCATGACAAATTGAAGCGGAATCAAGGAGGAATTCCGGGGAATATCGGTAGATGTGCTCTATTGGTTGTCACTACGGTTTTCGAGCCGTGAGGGCGCCGCCCACGCGCAAAAGCCCGGAAAACAAGGAGTTTTCGCGCACGAGGAAGTCGGCCTCCGACGGTTTCACCCCAAACATGGGCTAGCGGAGGGCGAAGGGCAATTGGTACGATGATCTCGCTACGGCGGAGTCCGTAGCTCTCCTTGCCAGCAGGGAGCGGCCCCGAAATTGGGCCGTTCTCTTTCAGCCAAAGGCTCCTATCAGCTCGCCACGGCCATGCTGCCCGTATGTGGCGATCAGCCTGCCTGAGCCTTCAGTTTATTGAAATCCCGGGACGCGGGCCGATCCGCCGCCTGGGTTCCGCCTTCTCCAGGTCGATCAGCAAGTCGGAATTCCCGCCGCGCGCCCGGCCCTCAAATGCGCTGGTCGATCAACACCGGCATGCGGTCCGATCCCGTCATCACCTTGTAATAATGGCTGCTCGGCTCGCAGATCATGTAGCAGACCGCCCAGCCGTTCTCGTCGGGCACGAGCAGGCCCCGGATACCGGTTTCGATCAGGAACCAGACCCCTCGCCGCTCGAGCCCATAATTCGCCGGGATGTCCACGGGGATCGCATCGGTGCCTTGCCAGTAGCCCGCGCGGATCGACTCCTGCCACGTCCAGCAGGTGCGGGGCAGGATGCGGCTTTGACCCCTGCCGTTCCCCCAGCGCGCGATCTGCAACTGGCCGCCGCGCCAGATCGGCAGGCACGGCCGCCGGTCGCGGAAGAGAAATCGGTACTCCCGGTGTTCGCCGCGCACGTGGAGGCGGCGTTCCAGCCCGTAGCGCCCGATCAACCCCTCAGGCAATTCGCTTCCTGCGACGGCGATCCCGAGGCACATGCGCCGGATCTTCCACCTCCCGGCCTTGACTGTCCCCTTGCCCATAGTATGCTTTTGTACATGATGCGCCAAGAGCCGGTCGGACATATCGACGCCGACGCCTATTACGTTTCCGCGGAGCGGGTGCGGTACGCGCACCTCGCCGGGATGCCGGTCGGGGTGCTGGGCAACCAGGGCGCCTGCGTCATCGCCAAGAGCTATGAGATGAAAAAAAGCAACGGTCCGCGAGAGAGCTAGAACACCGACGATTCGCGATAGCGCCGCTCCAAGTCGGCCAGGAGTAAGGGCCGTTTCTTCTTTGATCGAGCCTTCCTCATGATCTTACGTCGGTCGATCGCCTGTCTCTGGCTCAGCGGCTCTTTCGCCGTCCGATACGGCAGCAAGTCGGCCACGGTGAATGGCCCCGGGTGCGCGACATCGGCATCTAACGCCGGCACCAACGTCGGCCCTTCTTGAACGATCCGAATCCCCGCATGCCGGCGGCCGTGGATCCGCCGCTCGTGGCTCTTGGGTAAGCGGAACCAACGCTCCAGATCGAGATCGTCCTTGATCTCCTCGAACTTCCCGTCGCCGACGAAGAGCCCGGCGAGGAAGCTGATCATCACTCCGGCCATCTTCCGACGGATCGGATCCTCGCCGTGCTCGAACCGATCGATCAACTCCTCGAACTCCCCCCGACGCTCGGCGCAGGTCCCCCTCCCCGGATCGAGGGTCGCCGCGACTTCCGCGATGTCCTTGACGTAGTCGCGGATTGTTTCTTGTTCGGCCCGGACTTCGTCGAGGCCCCGGTCGAGACAGCCGGCCAAGCGGCCGAGTTGCTCCTCCGCGAACCCCCTTTCTTCTCGTCCAGGTCCCGTTGGATCGATTCGCGGACCTCATCCAAGGCCTCGGCCATGCGCGAGCCGGGAGGGTGGAGCGGTCCACCCTGATCGTCGTTGAGGATGCCGCGCACCGCCGCGCAGTAGTCGAGCACCACGGCGCCCGCGGCGTCGGCCTGCGGCGCGGCCGGGTCCGCCGGCTCACCGGTCACCCTCGACGTGGCTTCGATGTCCGTCCCGGCGGCGTCCCCCGGGGCCTCGACCCCCTGCCGCTTGAGCAC
This sequence comes from uncultured Planctomycetota bacterium, assembly GCA_963815795.1. GTDB lineage: Bacteria > Planctomycetota > Planctomycetia > Isosphaerales > Isosphaeraceae > JAKAUH01. The sequence goes on from CAWFIC010000003.1 coordinate 4,860,348, forward strand.
GGCCTGTTCGATCTTCCGCAGACCGCGCACCTTCTTGCGCATCTGAACCTTGGCATGGCTGTCGATCTCCGACACCGGCTTGGCCACATCGCGGAGGAAATGGTTCTGGCAGTAGCGGTGCGGCACGCCGGGGAATTCCGCCGCGATCCCCGTCACGAACGCATCCTGCCGATCCGCCAACCACAGCCCTACAGGCTTGCCCAGGGCTTCGGCCCACCCCTTGGCCTTGGCGATCAGGCGACGTACTTCATCGGCCGTCGCGGAGATCAAGGCCTCGGCGAACCAGACTCGCTTCCGGGTCAACTCCCTGACGACGTAGAGGGTCTCGTGCCCCTTCTCGGGCTGAAGGCCGTCGATCGAGGTGATGATCTCATCGACCGCGTGGTACTGCCGGAGCGGGGCTACGGGGTCTTGCTGGCGAGCGGCGAGCATGATCCGGTAGCGATGGATGTACTGGCCGATGGCGTCATCCGACAGCATGATCCGGTAGGTGTCCAGGAGCTCGGCTCGGATCTGGGGGATGGCCCATTGCCGAGAGCACCGTCGATGGCCGATCCAGCAAAAGACGTCCCAGCCGATGGCCCAATGGGGTGGGGCGATCGAGGCTTCGATCTCGGGGCTCTTGGTCTTGGTATGCCCGAGGCAATGGGGATCGGGACAATGATTGAGCTTGCAGACCAGTTCCGCCGGGCCTTCGAGGGTGTGGAAGTGGCGATACCGGTGATCGCAGATGTACATCCTGCGCCCGACAGACCGAACAGTTGCGATCGAGGACGTCGAGCTCCCATGGCGCGAAATCGGTATCCGTAGGCCATCGGTAGGGCATCGTGCCGACCTCCAGGTCCTGGTGAATGCCTCGGGCCGAGCAACCAGGACAAGAGGTTCCGCGAGAATCCTGGCACCTTCTAGCCCGACTTTCGCAGGAAGGAATTAAGAGATAGACGATTTTGGGGGCGTTTGCGCACCCGAACCCCTTGTTTTCTGCGGGTTCTGTCCCGTCCAAGGTCGTTATAGTGACTAATTCAACGCGAGCTGACCTGGATTTCTCCCGGTCGCGCGTTACCATAGTGACCATGTACGTGCGACAAACCATCCGCCGTTACAAGGATAAGACGTACACCAACTACTTGTTGGTTGAGTCCATCCACACCCCCAAAGGCCCCCGCCAGAAGGTCATCTGCTCTCTCGGTGACCTCAGCCCCCGGCCCGCCGAGGAATGGCTGCGCCTGGCCCGCAAGGTCGAAGACGCCCTCGTCGGTCAGCCCCACCTCTTCTCCCAGCCGGATCCCGAAGTCGAACAGATCGTCCGCCAAGTCCGACAACGCCAAGCCCGCGCCGCCCATCAGGACCCCACCCCGGTACCACAGGCCGATACCCATGGCGACCTCATCGCTGTCCACGCCGACCGCATCGCCATGACCCAGGTGCGATCCGCCGGCCCCGTCCATGTCGGCTTCCAGTTCTGGAAGCGGCTGGGACTCGACGCCATCCTCCACCGCCACGGCTTCTCCCCCCCGCCGTCCAGCTCACCTGTGCCATGACCTTGAACCGGCTGATCCACCCCGATAGCGAACACGCCATGCCCCGCTGGATTCGCTCCACGGCGCTGGCCGACATCCTGGGCGCGGATCTCACCGCCTTGGCCGACGACCCCCTCTATCGCAACCTCGACCGGCTCCATCCCAACCGCGCCGCCATCGAATCCGAGCTGGTCGAGCGGGAACGACACCTGTTTCAGCTGGATCCGACGATCTATCTCTACGACCTGACCAGCACCTATTTCGAGGGACAAGCGGCCCGCAATCCCAAGGCCCAGCGGGGCTATTCCCGCGACCATCGCCCGGATTGCAAGCAAGTGGTCGTCGGGCTGGTCATCGGCCGGGAAGGCTTCCCCCTGGCCCATGAGATCTTCGCCGGCAATACCCAGGACCGGAAGACCCTGGGCCGGATCCTCGATCTCTTGAAGGACCGCGTCGGGCTGGCGGAGGGGTCCACGGTGGTGGTCGATCGCGGCATGGCCTACCCCGAGAACCTCCAGGAGATCCGCGACCGCCAGCTGCATTACGTGGTCGCCGCACGACAGTCCGAGCGCGATTCGTGGCTGGATGACTTCGAGGACGAGGACGGCTTCGAGGTGATGGTGCGCCCGCCGTCGCCGCAGAACCGGTCCCAGAAGAAGTCGTCGGTCCGGGTCAAGGCGGTGGCGCACGAGAAGGAGAAGGTCGTGCTCTGCACCAGCTCGGGTCGCACGGCCAAAGACCGGGCGATTCGCGAGAAGCAGGAGGGGCGGTTGCTGGCGGACCTCCGGCGGCTTCAAGGGCGGATCGCCGGCGGCCGGCTCAAGCGGGAGCTGAAGATCGGCGAGGCGATCGGGCGGTTGAAAGAGCGGTACCCGCGGGTGGCGCGGTACCACACGATCCGCTACGATGCGGCCAGCGGGACGCTGAGTTCGGAGCCGGACGCCGAGAAGAAGGCCCAGGCCGAGCAGCTCGATGGCGGTTATCTGCTCCGGACGGATCGTACCGAGTTGACGGCGTCGGAGGCGTGGCTGATGTACATGACGCTGACGCGCGCCGAGAGCGCCTTCCGGGCGATCAAGACGCCGTTAGCGGAGCGGCCGATCTTCCATCACCTGGAACACCGGGTGGAGACCCACATCTTCTTGTGTGTGCTGGCCTATCACCTCATGGTGGCGATCGAGACGACCTTGTTGAATCAAGGGGTTCATACCTCGTGGGCCACGGTGCGGGAGACGGTGGCCAGTCATAGCGTGGCCACGATGGTGCTGCCGACAGATGGGGACAAGGTGCTGAGCATTCGCAAGGGGACGACGCCGGAGCCGGAGCCGTTGGAGCTGTACCGCTTGTTGAACATCCCCGCGGAGGTCATGCAACCAATCAAGACATGGTCGTGACGATCCTCACGGTGACATAGTGACTGAAAAATTGGCCCGCCCCTGGAAAACAGGGGGAATCATGGCGTCAGGTGCGGAAGTCGGGCTAGCCACCTGTCGGGCCGTTGTTTTTTTCTAGGGTGGCAAAAGTAGCTGGAGGCACCGCTGCTCCAACGCCCTGAGATAGCTGCCCGGGTCGTGGCGGAAGCGGCGCTGCTTTCGTCGCGACTCGCGCCGCGCGTCCAAGTCCGCACGCAGCTCTTGCCAGCGCGACACATAACCCGGACGTAAGACCAAGCCTTCGTCGGGGCGCAGCCGGGTCGCCAGACTCGAGATCACCCGTGCCGAGCCCATCACCACCAATCCGGGCGAGGCCCGACGCCGGCCACTGGCGCGGCGCTCATGATAACGATGGCTCCCAAAGGCGTGCTCCAGATCGTTATTCGTCCGCGGCAGGTCCGACGATTCGTAGCACTTGAACAAGCCTGGCCGGTAGCTCTTTGTCACTTTCAGGAAGTGCCGCAGGCCCTTCTGGACCGAGGGCTCATCGGTCGTGGCCGCTGCCTGCCGCATCCGCACCAGCAATTGCACCAGCCGACGCCGGACCTTCGAGGCCGGCAACTGCTCCCGGTTCTTGAGGATCCGGGCCACGCGCTTGACCCACTTGTAGGCCTCCCGCACCGGCGGGAACAGGGCGGCTGTCTCCTCCAGCCCACGCCGCAGCAACTGCTGCAGACGCTTCAGACCAGAGGGCAAACTCCCCGCCAAAGCCGCCACCTGGTCCAAGCTGGCGGCGATCCGGCTCAGTCGGTCCTGCAGCTTCAGCCCCGCAGCGGCCAGCGGCGGCAAGCCGTCGTCGGTCAAGGCGGCACGCACCGCGGCGCAGTAGCTCCGTACAATGTCCGCCTCCTCGTCCTCCGGATCCGCCTCCGCCTGGCGGTCGATCCGACGGATTCCCCGGACTCGCTTCTTCAATTCCTTCTTGGCATGACGATCGGCCTCGGAGATCGGCTTGGCCGCCTCGCGAAGATAGTGGAAGTGACAGAGTTGGTGCGGCACGCCCTTCAGCGCCTGCCTGACGGCGTTGCGAATGCTCTCCTGGCCGTCGGAGATCACACCAGTGATCGGCACGGGCAGCGCCTGGCGCACCTCGGTAATCAGGCCGGCCAGGTCCTTGGCGGTGGACGACAAGAGGCTCCTGGCCCGAAGGATCTCCCCGGAGAGGCAGTCACGCAAGACCCAGAGGACCTCGTGACCGACGTCGGGTTGCAGTCCATCGATGGCCAGGATGACGCGACGCTGCTGGCGCAACAGGGGTCCCAGCCGCTTGGGGTCGGCTGTGGCCAGCGCCCTGAGTTCGTCGTAGCGGTCCAGGAGGTTGGTGACCGTGCGTTGCGAAACGACCAGGCCGCGGCGGGTCAGCCCCTGGTGGATCTCGGGGATGCTGCGGTGCTCGGCATATCGGAGCCGTCCGACAGTGGCCATGACATCGAGGCCGAACTCGTGATAGGGCAAGGCGAAGTGGGGTTCGGCCTCGGGCCGGTAGGGCAGACGGAACCGGGGGCAATCGGGATTGTGGCAGCGTCGGATGGCCAGCGTCAGATGCAGGACGCCGTCGAGCGTGGTGATGGTGCGGAAGTTGTTGTAGCGGGCCCGGAGCGGTTGCTGACATTCCGGGCAATCGCGCGTGACGGGGACCAAGCTGAGGGCGCGATCGGGTTTGGGGCGCGGTCGTCGTCGCTTGCGCATGGAGGGCCTCCTTTTGTGGCTACCCCCTTTCTACGTTCCCGGTCTCAGCTAAGTTTGCCAGCCTAGTTTTTTTTCTCTCTCCAACATTTGCCAGATACCACCCAACAGTGGACTCGCAGAGACTCGCGATCGGAGGAATCGACGAAGTTGACGCATTCCTGCCAATCGGAAGCATCAAGTGCTGGTTTGATGGAGTACAGTGCCCTTCCGAGAGATTGGGTTGGCTGCGTGGAGATGAACGGCTAGAAAGACTCTCGGGGAGACGGCGAATACTCGGAGCGACTCGGCTCCGCTCTCACCATGGTTTGCGCTTCCAGACGTGTCCGCGAACGCGCAAGACATGCAAACCATGCACACCATGGGCTCGCCGGGTGTGTTCTTGTCCGGTGGTTCGCGCTGAGCCGACAACCGTGGGGACAATGGCCTTCCAGGCCATCCCCGGATCGTGCCCGATCAGCCGGGGATTCGTCTTTGGAACGGGATGAAGGCGCGCCGGACGGGTGCCGATCGGGCTGCCATGGCCCTGGCGTGACCCCGCCGGGCCGAACCGACGGACGTGTGGAGGTGTCTTCACCCTCTGTCGCGGGTCTCCACATCGCCGGGCGGGTGAGGATGGCGGACCTCGCCGTCCCTTCGCGGGGTCCGGCGGACCGCCGGCGGATCGGCTCGATCCGGAAAACCATGAGCGAACTCCTCAGGACCCTCGACCAGAACCCGTTCTTCTCGGGCGGACTCACCCTGATGGTGATCGGCTCGGCCGCGGCGATGTTGCGCCGGCTGCCGCGGCGCATCTGGGCGTTCCTGGAGCGTCGCCTGTCGATCACCGTGGAGATCCCCGACCGCGACTCGGCCTTCCGCTGGGTCCAGACCTGGGTGGCGGCGCAGCGCTATGCCCGACGTGCCCGCGACCTGACCCTCACGACCGTCTGGGTCAGCCGCGATGCCGAATCGAGCGAGGAAGTTGACTCGGACGACGAGGCGGCCGCGCAGGCCTCCGAGGCCCGGTTCCTGCTGTCCCCCGCTCCGGGCGTGCATCTGCTGACTTACCGGGGCCGACTCCTGATCCTGCACCGGACGCGCCGCGAGCTGCAGCAAGGCGGCCCGATGGCGTTCCAGGAGGCGCTGAGCCTCCAGCTCATCGGCGGGAGCCGGGCGATGGTCGAGGACCTCCTGGGCGAGGCCTACGCGGGCTCGGCGCCCAAGGCGCCTGGCGTCAGCGTCCTGACCGCCCGCGACGGCTGCTGGTCGGCGACGGCGTGGCAGCACAAGCGGCCCCTGGGCTCGCTGGTGCTCGCCGACGGCCTCCTCGACGAGGTGCTGGCCGACCTCCGGGAATTCTACCGCTCCGGCCCGTGGTACGCCGAGCGCGGAATCCCCTATCGGCGGGGCTACCTCCTACACGGCCCGCCCGGCACCGGGAAGACGACGCTGGTCGTCGCCCTGGCGGGCGAGCTGAAGCTGTCGGTCTCGGTGCTCAGCCTCAGCAGTCGCCTGATGTCCGATGATGGGCTCCGCGCGCTCGTGGACGCCCTGCCGGCCGCCACGCTGCTCCTGATCGAGGACGTCGATTGTGTCTTCAAGGAACATCGTGCGACGGACCTCCAGACCGGTGTCACGCTCAGCGGGCTGCTCAACGCGCTCGACGGCGTCAGCTCGCGCGATGGCCGCGTGCTGTTCATGACCACCAATCACCCGGAACGGCTCGACCGCGCGCTGATCCGCCCGGGTCGCGTCGACCTCAAGGTCGAGCTGGATTACGCCACGCCCGACCAGGCACGCCGGCTGTTCCTCTGGTACTACCGGGGCTGCGGCCTCGGCCCGACCGAGCTGGCATCACTCGCGGAATGCTTCGCCGCCCAGGTCCCACCGGGCCGGTTGTGCATGGCCGCGATCCAGGAGTACCTCCTGCGGCATCGCCGCAACCCCGCGGTCGCCGCCCACGAGGCCGTCTTCGACGAAGGGGGTCTCGCCGGAGATGTTCGCGGGGCGCCTGGTCAGCCGTCGCTGGAACTCGTCGGTCCGAGCGGAGAAGCCCGAAATCGATCGTGAGTTGTCGTGTGCTCATTGAGCACCGAGCATCGGCCTTCGCCGATCCGTCGGCCCCTGCCGATCCGGTGCTCGGAGAGCACCCTACTCGGCCTCCCTGGTTCTCACGGCGGATCGCCGGCCGAACCCCGCCAGTGGCCGCGGGGTCGTTTCTCCCTCTCGCAACAGGTAGCCCGTGCCCCCGGCCAGGTCCTGATATCGGTCCGCCTGACCGGACGGCCAGCGGACCTCGACCAGATCGACTCGCTCGGCGTCGCCCAGACCGAAATGGAGGCGGGGTTCGTTGGCCGACTGGTAGCTGCCGCCGCCGAGCCGCTGGGCGACCTGTCGCCGGCCCCCGGCGGTCACGGTGACCCGCGCGCGACGCCGTCGCGAGTGGACTTCGTGCCCTCCAGCCGGAGGGTCACGAACGAGCCAACCCCGTCGCTCCGGTTGTGAAAGTAGGCCAGGGGTTCGTTCTGGGCGAGGATCAAGGCGTCGGGGAGGCCGTCGTTGTCGAGGTCGCCGGCGGCCAGGCCGCGTCCGACGCGTGGAACCTGCCAGCACTCCCCGGCGCCCTTGGAGATGTCGACCAGGCGGCCATCGGGACGATTGGCATAGAGGCGAGCGGGCATGGCATACGGGAAATACGGCCGGTTGTCGTTGACGTGCCCGTTGGTGATCAGCACGTCGGGCCGGCCGGCGTTGACGACGTCCGCCAGCGCGATGCCGAATCCCAGCAAGTAGCGGGTCGCCAGCCCGAGGCCCGAGGCGCCGCTCCGGTCGGCGAAGAGTCCCTGGCCCAGGTTCTGGTAGTAGGTCGTCCCCTCGCCGTAGAAGTTGGTCACGAGCAGGTCGGGGCGGCCGTCGCCGTCGATGTCGCCGCAGGCCACGCCCATGCCGGCCTGGTAGCCGCCCGAGGCGCTGCCGGCCACGCCCGACTCGAGGGCGACCTCCTCGAAGCGAAAGCCCCCCTTGTTGCAGAAGAGGTAGTTCGCCGTCCCGTCGTTGGCGACGTAGAGGTCGACGCGGCCGTCGTCGTCGAGATCGGCGGCGACGACCCCCAGGCCGCGCCCGCCCGACTCCGCCAGTCCCGACTCGGCGGTGACGTCCACGAACCGGCCGCCGTCGTTGCGGAACGCATGATCCGGCGCCGGCTCGACCTTGCTAGGATCGCAGTAGAAGAACTCACCCCGATCGTTCCGGCAGGTCCGCGGGTTGGCCGGGTCCCAGATCATGTAGTGGCAGACATACACGTCCAGGTCCCCGTCACCGTCAAGGTCGGCGAGCGCAGCCGAGGTGGGGTTGTCGCGACGGCCGGCCAGGTCCGCCGCCGTCGTCGCATCCTCGAAGGTTCCGTCGCCGCGGTTGCGGTAGAGCGCATAGGCGTCGACGCGGGTCACGAACAGGTCGGGATCGCCGTCGTTGTCGTAATCGCCCACGGCGACGCCCATCCCGTAGCCACGCCCCCAGGCGATCGCCGCGATCCTCGACCGTTCCGTCACGTCCTCGAACGTCCCGTCTCCGCGGTTGCGGAAGAGCCTGTCGCCCGCCGCGGGAGATCGTCCCACGTCAGCGCCTGTCCGATCGAGCAAGGCGCCGCCCTGGACGCAATAGACGTCGAGCCAGCCGTCGCCGTCGTAATCGAGCAGGCCCACGCCACCCGACATCGTCTCAGGGAGCAGGTGCTGGGAGGTCTGGCCATTGTCGAAGGTGAAGCGGAGCCCGGCGGCCTCGGCCTCGTCCACGAAGCGGACTGGGGCGCCGGCAGTCGCCTGTTTGCCCGGCGTCGGAGCGGGACGGCGGCCGTTCGCGAATGGACCGCCGATGTCGGCCAATCGTTCGGCGAGCCGCGGCCTGGTCGGCCCGAGGTCGGGCGATGAGCCGGTCGCATAAGGCTCCGAGAGGGCGGTCGCCCGGGCCAGTAGTGCGGGCGGAACGGCCGCGCCGGGCCCGACCTTCGCAACGAGCGACCAGGCCTGGGCGTCAAATGCCCGGCCCAAGGTCGCGCAGAGTCGGGCCAGCTCCGCGGCATGCGACGATAGGTCAGCGTCGAGCATGAGCTTCCGCGCCCGGTCCTGGGCCCGGTCGATCTCGGCCTTCCGGCGGCGGAAGTCCTGGGAGATGCGAGGCTCCCCGTCCTGGAACGACAGGACGGCCAGCCTCTCAACAGCCGGGGCGTTGCCGGGGTCCTCGCGGATCAAGGCCGTCAGCTCGCGTCGCTCCTCGTCGGCGTTGCCCAGGCGTCCGGCCAGCCAGGTGCGGAGCGACTGGATCCCACCGGCCTCGAACGACTCCGCGGGGAGGTGCTCCGCGGCCGCGCGGACTCCCGCCACGTCGCCGATGCCTTGTGCCAGTGCCAGCTTCGCACGCCAGACGGCCAAGTCCGAGGGCCGCCGCTCGAGCGCGCGGTCGAGCCAACCAGCGGCCTCGGCGAAATGCCCGGTGAGGATGTCATAGTTCGCCCGGCCGAGCCAGACGCGTTCGTCCCGGTCATCGGCCTTCTCGAATTCGCCCCGCACCGCCTCGACCGGCATCGGCGAACGGTCGAGAAGCCAGAGCTCCTTGAGCACGCTGGCGGCGTCCGGCGTCCGCCCGAAGGCGCGGCACCAGGACATCCGCAGCACGCCCCGGACGTCATCCATCCGCCCTTCGAAGCGGTAAACGCGGCTCAGGGCGCGCTCCAGGTCGTACCGGAGTCCCACGTCCGGGGGGCGAGTCGCCAGCGCCGCATCGAGCAACCGCTCCGCGGTCGAGTATCTGCCGATCTTGATGAACTGGAGGGCCTGGAGTAATGCGGCAAGCGGGAAGTCGGGGCTGGCCGTCGGGACCCGCGCCCACGCGGCCAGGGCCGCTTCGCGTGCCCGAGGGTCGGGGCCGTCGTCGCGGAGACTGCGCTGAAGCTCGCATTGGCCCAGCAGCAGCAGGACGTCGCCATCGTCGGGCCATCGATCGGCCAGGCGGGTCAGCCGGTCTCGCGCCAACCCCAGCCGGCCCGCGGCCATGGCCTGACGCGCCTCGGAGAGTTCAATCCGCCGCGATCGCGCGCGATACCAGGCCGCACCGGCCGCCACCGCCGTCGCCAGGACCACGACAACCAGCCCGACAACGCCCCACCAGGCGAGCCGACCACGAGTCTTCGCCATTCCCTCCCGCTCCCCACCCTCTCGACCTGGTGCCTGTCACGCGCGGGTCGGCGCACCGCCACCCTCCCGCGCCATCTTCGCGGAAATCCGGCCGATGCGGCAACCTCCCGCGCTTTATTGGCTTCAACCCTTGACATGAATCCTAACATAGTCGTAGATGGAGCTGCGTATTTCGAGATGCGATCCAAGGCTGCCGGGCCGAGAGCGCGCCGCCCCAACGCGGCAGGACGAGTGTGTTTGGCGCTCCTCGCGTGGGCCTTGAGGGATCGCCGGATCGCATCGTGCCCCCCGGATCTCACCCACCCAACGTGCCGGCCGCCCAGCGAGAGAGCCGGCCGTGATTCGTCTTCTGCGGCAGACCGGCCCCGGTTCGCCCTGAACCAGGCTCGGTCGCATCGAGCGATCTGGGGTTCCGAGCCGGTTCCCCGAATCCTCTGACAGGATTGCAGCCGGCCTGTGCCTCAAGTCGCCGGTCTACCTCAACAAAGCCGCGACTCATCGTCCCGGCGCCGGTCGTGTGTTTCGAACGGATGCAACGGGTCGGGTCGCAATCGTTCGAAAGAATCGTCAATAGGGCAGGAGATCCGGGTCCAGTGCACGCTTGACTGACGCTTGACTCTGGTAGGTTGTCCTAATTGATTCGGTGGTTCTTGTCTCGATTTCGGTGCGATTCTTGCCGGTTGAAAAGGACGACGGCCGCCGCGGCGTGTCGCCCGGCGGTGAATCCGCAGTCAAGGGGAGACGCTTCCATGTCATCGCGTCGTTCGGGCTCGAGGGCCTTCACGCTGATCGAGCTCCTCGTAGTCATCGCTATCATCGCGGTCTTGATCGCTCTGTTGCTCCCGGCCGTTCAGGCGGCTCGCGAGGCGGCCCGGTGCGCCCAGTGCACCAACAATCTCAAGCAGCTCGGGCTGGCCATCCAGAATTACCACCAGCAGAACAACTGCCTGCCCGCGACCAACATGTTCCTCGGGCCCGGCGCCGGTCAGGGGTGGGGCTGGGATGCCTCCTGGGAGGTCTTCCTGCTGCCGAACATGGAGCAGCAGCCGATGTACAATTCCTTCAACTTCATGACGTACGCTGATATTTACATCAGCACCGGCGCGGGACAATCCGTCAACTCGACGGTCTCCTACACGCGCGATTCCCACCTTCATCTGTCCCTCGGACAATCAGAAGACGCGCCCCTTCAATCCGTACGCCCCGACCAGCTACTTCGGGAATTATGGCGGCCCGGACGTGATCCGGATGTGGTCGGGCGCGATCGTGCCGTTCTTGACGAAAGGGCCCCCGGGAGACAACACCGTCGCGGGCGGGCCGGCCTGGTGGGGCGCCGATAGCAATCTCGGCTTCTTCGGCTTCGAGGGTTTCACCGACGGCACCTCGAACACGGCGGTCTTCAGCGAGAAGTTGATCGGTACGGCCAACGGCAGCCCGCTGCCCTACGCCAACAGCTCCGCCGACGCCAAGCGGGGGATCTTCATGACCAGCAATATCCCCTACACCTTTAACAGCCTGAACCAGGCCATGGCGCTGTCGGGGATCCAAGGATGCAAGTCAGTTCCGGGGACGCAGCAGGCTAGCGGGAATAGCTGGATGCTCGGCTTCACGTGGACGCTGGGTTACCAGTGGCACTGGATGGTCAACGCTTACAACCACTACAACACCCCGAACTTGCTGACCTGCTTGAACCCGAGCGACCTGCAGAACCAGGGCTGGGGGGGTTATGCCGGCATCTCCCCGCCGACGAGCAACCATCCGGGCGGCGTCAACGTGGGCTTCGGAGACGGCTCGGTCCACTTCATCAAGGACTCGGTCTCGCCGATCTCCTGGTGGGCCCTGGGCACACGCAACGGGGGCGAGACCATCAGCTCCGACTCGTACTGATCCATGTGATCCCATCCGGGATGGTCCGGCGGTTCGGCATGGCTTCCGCGGGACGAGTGCCTACCCGCCCGCCAGGCCTATTTCCTATTCACTTGTTGAGATTCTGGGAGGACGATTGATGAGACGACTCGTACTGAGCGGCCTGGCTGCTGTGGCCCTCGGCGCAACGGGATGCAGCGGCGGTGGAGTGGAGACGGGCATGCCGACAGATACCAAACCGCAGCCGATTCCGTCCAATGTCCAGACGAAGATGGGCCCACCTCCGAAGAAGATGCCGACCGCGGGCAAGGAGGGCGCCTGGTACGTGCCGGGATCGCCTCGGAACACGTCCGTGTACGCTTGAGGCCGGCGCACCGCGCCCTGAACTGATCCCGCCGCGACGCCCCGGACTCCTCCGGGGCGATTTCGCGCGCCGGCGGGCGGGATCCTCGACCGGCGGTCCCCGGTCTGCTATCGAAAGACGGCCGGCAGACACTGTTGGAGCTATGAACAAAACAGGGCACCCCGATCCAGAGCTCGGTAGACCGCTTGTTACCGCGCCTCGGAGATGCGGATCAGAATTCGGGAGGCAGGGCCTCCTGGGCTGCTCCCCGTTTCTTGGTCCACGTCAAATGGGGGTACGTCACAAGGATTGGACATTTATCAGCGAACTACGGCAGAAGTCCCTTTAACATCCCCCTTCCTGTCGCAGCCGCACTGAGAGTCTGTCCCAGAAGGTGGGTCAGACGATTGTCGGGTGGGTGAAACCCACCGACGCAAGGCCTTGGCACACGGTGGGTTTCACCCACCCTACCGGATCGCTCTCGACCCTTCCGGGACAGACTCTGAACTCCCTGGGCGTCGCGTAGCCCAGCGAGCTGTGCGGCCGCACCGTATTGTACTCCCGGCGATACCACGCCCCCTTCGCACGCGCATCCGCCACCGACTCGAACTCCTCCCGTTCCAGGAACTCGTCGCACAAGCGGCTGTGAAATGACTCGATATAACCGTTCTCCCAGGGCCGCCCCGTCGCCACCGGGATCGGCTCCGTCCCCGCCCCCTTCAACCAACCCGTCAACGCCTCGCAAATGAATTCCGATCCGTTATCGCTCCTGATGCGACCCGGTGCCCCGCGGCGCCCGATCACCCGGGCGACGATCCGCCGGACATCCGCCCACGTCATCGACCTAGCCGTGTGCAGCACCAGGCACTCCCGAGTCGATTCGTCCTCCAGCGTCGGCCACTTGAGCGGGCGACCATCCGCCGTCCGGTCGTGGATGAAGTCGCAGGTCCAGACGTCGTCCTTGAACCGGGCCGGTCGCTCGAGACAACTCTTGGCGCTCGCCCCGGGTTTCGGGCCGAGTTTCCTGGGCTCCCTCAGCCGCACCGGCCGCCGGCCGCGCCACCCGGGGGTCGGGACCTGCTTCTTGAAACCCTGAGTCACCCTGATCGGTATAGGAGTGCGACATGCGGACGGGGCAGGGGGGTGGTCATGCGAGTTTCGATTCGGGATGTCGCATTCGTCGTCGTCGTTTTGGCAGGGACGGTCGGCCTGGCCGGCGGGCTGTTGCGGCCGGCGGGGAAGGTCGCGGCGTCGCCGACTCCATCCCGTCCCACCGTCGCCGGGACGGACCTCGGCCCGATCCTCGCCCGGGTCGATGAATCGTTCCGGAAACGATTGGCCGAGCAGAAGCTCGCCCCGGCGCGACCGGCGCCCGAGCTGGCCGTGATGCGCCGCCTGGCGCTATCGCTCTGCGGCACGATCCCCTCGCTGGAGGAGGTCCGCCGGTTTGAGTCCCGGCCGGCCGGCCGGCGGATCGAGGGCTGGATCGACGACATTTTGCACGACCGCCGATGTGCCGACTACCTGGCCGAGCGCTTCGCCCGGGTGTTCGTCGGTACCGAGGACGGCCCATTCCTCAAATTCCGGCGCCGACGGTTCGTGGCCTGGCTCAGCGACGCGATCCTCGAGAATCGGCGGTATGATGCGATCGTCCGCGACCTGATCGCCGACCACGGCCTTTGGACCGACCATCCGGCGACCAACTTCCTGACGGTGACCGTCGACGAGAAGACCGAGCGGCCGGCGCCGGATCGGCTCTCGGCGCGGGTGTCGCGGGCGTTCCTCGGCGTCCGGCTGGATTGCGCCCAGTGCCACGATCACCCCTTCCAGCCCTGGAAGCAGGAGCAGTTCCGCGGCCTGGCCGCTTTCTTCGGCGGGGCCCATTGCGACCTGCGCGGCATCCGCGATACCGAGAACGACTACCGCCCCCTCGACCGCAAGGGGAAGGAGTCGAAACTTGTCGAACCGGGCGTGCCGTTCCTCGGCGACCTGCTGCCGACATCCGGGTCCGGCGGCCCGCGCGACCGCCTGGCCGCCTGGGTCACCGACGTGCGGAACCCCAATCTCGCCCGCGTCACGGTCAACCGCGTCTGGGCCCTGCTCTTCGGCCGACCGCTGGCCGAACCGGTAGACGACCTGCCCGCCGCCGGCGAGCTTCATCCCGCCTTGTTCCTCCTGGCCGACGACTTCGCGGCGCACGGCTATGACCTCCACCGGCTGATTCGGGTCATCGCCGCCACCGAGGCATTCCGCCTCGATAGCGCAGCCGAAAGCGCCTGCGAGGAACATGATGCGGCCTGGGCCATCTTCCCCTTGACCCGCCTGCGGCCCGAGCAAGTGGCCGGGGCGTTGTTCCAGTCAGCCTCGCTGGCAACCCTCGGCCCGCAATCGCACTGGTTCGCGCGGCTGGTCGTCTATACCGGCCGCAACGACTTCGTCCGCCGCTATGGCGATACCGGCGAGGACGAATTCGACGCCCGCGCCGGGACGATCCCCCAGCGCCTCTTGCTGATGAACGGCGAGATCGTCCGCCAGCAACTCAAGGAGGGCCTGCTCTCGGCCTCATCGAACATCGCCGGGCTGGCTCCCGACGACCGCAAGGCCGTCGAAACCGCCTACCTGGTCGTCCTGACCCGACTCCCCACCCCGGAGGAATCGGCCCATTTCGCCGGCCGCCTGGCCGGTACCTCGGGCGACGAGCGGAAACAACGGCTCAGCGACCTCTGCTGGACGCTGCTCAACACCACCGAGTTCTCCTGGAATCATTGAGGATCGTGATGCAACCGCCCAGCGTAGCGAGGCTCGAGCGACTGACGATGGGGCAAAGTTCGGCGGACGGAGCCGCCTCCTACAGGCACACCTCTCGATCCGTTGTAGGAGGGGGCTCTGTCCCCCGACCGGATCCAGTCCGCGCGTTCCGCGTCCTGGACCGCCGTGGCTTCCTCGCGCTGGCCGGGCTGAGCTGGCTCACGCCCGTCGGGCGGCTCCTGGCCGATCAGGCCGAGCGGACCCGGCAGCCCGCGCAGTCGGTCATCCTCCTCTGGCTCGACGGCGGCCCCAGCCAGCTCGAGACCTTCGACCCGCACCCCGATACCCGCATTGCCGGTGGCACGAAGGGTATCGCGACCGCGGTGAAGGGGATCCAGCTCGCCGAGGGATACGAGCGGCTGGCCGATCAGATGGGATCGGTCGCATTGATCCGGTCGATGGTGAGCAAGGAGGGGGACCACGAGCGCGGGACGTACTTCATGAAGACGGGCTACCGGCCCGACCCGACGGTCGAGCATCCCTCGATCGGCGCGATCTGCTGCCACGAGCTGCCGGCGGGCCGCACCGACATCCCCCGGCATATCTCGATCCTGTCCGAGCACTGGCCGAGCCGTGGCGGATTCCTGGGCGGCGAGTTTGACGCCTTCCAGGTCGGCGATCCCAGAGGGAAGCTGCCCGACGTGACCTCGCCGGTGCCCGCCGCGCGCGAGCTGGATCGCGTCCGGGACCTGGAGATCGCCGAACGGTCGTTCGCCCACGGGCGGCGGGGCCGCGTCGAATCGACCCTGCATCGCGAGACGTTGGCCCGGGCCCGCACGATGATGACCTCGGAACAACTCAAGGCGTTCGACGTCTCGCAGGAGCCGGCCGCCGTCCTCGCCGAGTACGGCGACACGCCGTTCGGCCGCGGCTGCCTGGCCGCGCGTCGGCTCATCCAGGTCGGCGTGCGCTGCGTGGAGGTCACGCTCGGCGGGTGGGACGCTCACGTCAACAACCACGAGATCCACAAGGCGCGCGCCAAGGTTCTCGACCCGGCATTCGCCGCGCTGCTGAAGGACCTGTCGCGGCGGAACCTGCTCGAGCGGACGGTCGTCCTGTGCTGCGGCGAGTTCGGCCGGACACCGAAGGTCAACCCACTGGGCGGTCGCGATCACTGGCCGGGCGGTTTCAGCCTGGCCCTCGCCGGGGGCGGCCTCCGCGGCGGGCTGGCGATCGGCGAGACCGATCCCGAAGCGCTCAAGGACCCGGTCCGGCCGACCACGATCGAGGAGGTGCACGCGACCGTGCTGACCGCGCTCGGCCTCAACCCCGCCAGGGAGAACACCGCGCCGGCGACCGGCCGGCCGATCAAGCTCAGCGCCGGCCGGCCGATCCGTGAGCTTCTGGCCTGACGGGTGTATGGAAAGGTCTCTTGTAGGGTGCTCTGCGAGCACCGACCCCGACGCCGGGGCGAGCCCGGTGCTCGCAGAGCACCCTACCCGGCCGTCCTCCGAGGCTTCTTGTACACCCTCGGAGACGGGACCGGTCCCGCGCCAGGCCCTGTCTCCCGCGATCGGCGCATGCGATACTCGTTCGCCGGCGCTGGTGAAGCCAGCGCCGGTCGTATCTGGTTCTTCCCGCGCGCCGGTGGGACGCTCATCGCAGGAGACTCGTCATGACGATGTGGGGCGGTCGTAGAGCGTGGATCCTCCTGGCCACCGTCTTGTCGATGAGTGATCCGCTGGCTCGGGCCCAGGATCCGCCCGGCACGGCGCGGGCCCAGGAGTACACTCCCCCCGACGGCGTGCGATTCCGCCGGGTGGATATCATCAGCGAGGGCGTTCGTCTGACCGGCGAGCTGTTCCGACCCGGGGACCGCGCCGAGAGCGACAGGCTGCCCACGATCATCCTCTGCCACGGCTGGGGCGGGACGGCCGCGATGCTGCGGCCCGAAGCCATCGCCTTCGCCCGCGCGGGATTCATGGCCATCAGCTTCGACTACCGCGGTTGGGGGGCCAGCGATGGCCGGTTGATCCTGGCCAAGACCAAGCCCGAATCCGCCGGCAAGACTCATGTCTTCCAGGCCGAGGTGCGAGAGATCCGCGAGGTGGTCGACCCGATCGAGCAGACGACCGACCTGCAGAACGTCGTCCACTGGGCGGCCGGCGAGCCGGGCGTCGACGCCGGGCGCATCGGGCTCTGGGGTTCGAGCTATTCCGGAGGCCATGTGGTCTACGTGGCGGCTCGCGATCCCAGGATCAAGTGCCTGGTCGCTCAGGTCCCCGCGCTCGACTCGCGCTGGGTCGGGTCGGGTCTCCAGCGCGGGATGACGCTGCGTGAGGCCACGCGCATGGCCCGCGGCGAGCTCGGCTATCCCCAGCCGGGGGCCATCGTGATCGGCGGCCTCCACGGCGCGCCGATCCGGTCCAAGTTGCTCGACTATGCCCCGGTCGACGACGCGGCCCGGGCCTCGCAATGCGCCATGCTCTTCCTCGTCGCCGAGAAGGAGGAGCTCTTCCGCAACGAGGACCACGCCCGGCTCGCGTTCGAAATGCGCCAAGGGTCCCAAGAAGTACGTCGTGTTGCCGGGCATCACGCATTACGGCGTCTATCGCGAGGCCCGTTCCAAGGCGACGCAGATGGAGATCGAGTGGCTCAACGAGTACCTCAAGGAC
Organism: uncultured Planctomycetota bacterium; assembly: GCA_963815795.1. Classification (GTDB taxonomy): domain Bacteria; phylum Planctomycetota; class Planctomycetia; order Isosphaerales; family Isosphaeraceae; genus JAKAUH01. The sequence goes on from CAWFIC010000003.1 coordinate 4,877,793, forward strand.
CAGTCGGCCGCATCGGTCGGCGGCGAGAAGCGGTGAGAAGCACGGCGCCCCACCGACGCCATCCGCCGGTCAATCACCGCCCTTGCCGGTCCCGGACGGACGATCGGATTCCAGGCTGCCGGTGAGCATCGCGTGCTTGACCTCCTGGATCGCCCTGGTGACGTGGATGTCGCGCGGGCAGGCGCTGGTACAGTTGAACACCGTCCGGCAACGCCAGACGCCCTCGGCGTCGTTGAGGATCTCGAGCCGATCGGCGGCGGCGTGGTCGCGAGAGTCGAAGATGAAGCGGTGCGCATTGACGATCGAGGCCGGCCCGACGTAGCGCTGATTGCCCCAGAACGGCGGGCAGGCCGTCGTACAGCAGGCGCACAGGATGCACTTGGTGGTGTCGTCGAATCGCGCGCGCTCCTCGGGGGACTGGAGCCGCTCGGTGGTCGGCGGCGGATCGTCGTTGACCAGGTAGGGCATCACCGACTTGTAATGATCGAAGAACGGCTTCATGTTGACGATCAGGTCCTTGATGACCGGCAGGCCGAGGATCGGCTCGACAGTCACCGTGTCGCCTGCCAGCGACTTGACGAGCATCTTGCACGCCAGCGCATTCACGTTGTTGATCCGCATCGCGTCGGAGCCGCAGACCCCGTGGGCGCACGAACGCCGCAGGCCGAGCGTCTCGTCCTGGTTCCACTTGATCGCCAGGAGCACGTCGAGGACGCGGTCCATCGGGTCGGCGGAGATCTGGAACTCCTGCCACCGCGGCTCGGCGTCGCGCTGGGGGTCGTACCGGCGGATCCGCACCGTCAATTGCCGCAGCCCATGCTCGGTCGCTGTTGTGATCATGAGTGAATGCATATCCTTTGTTGCCGTTTGCTCGGCGGGTCCAGTCCGTGCGGGTTTCCGTTGCCGTGGGCCGGTGAGACCCGCGCATCCCCGTGCGATCAGTACTTCCTGATCTCAAGCGGATACTTGGGGACGCGCTGGCCGTCCTTCTCCACCATGATGACGTTGACGTCCTTGTACACGACGCTGGTCTGGTTCTCGCCGGCCGAATAGACGAAAGAATGTCCGAAGAACTCGTGGTCGTTGCGATCGGGGAAGTCCTCGCGGAAGTGCGCACCGCGGCTTTCCCTCCGGGCCAGCGCGGCGGCCACGGTGGCCTCGGCCGTGTCGAGGAGATTGCCCAGCTCGAGGATTTCCAGCAGGTTGCTGTTGAACACCGAGCCGCGATCCTGCACGCCGAGGTTCTTGTATCGGATCTTGAGCCCGGCGATGTCGTCGCGGGCGCGGGTGAGCGTCTCGGCGGTCCGGAAGACGCCGCAATTGTCCATCATCGTGACTTGCATCTCGTCGCGAATTCGGGCCCAGGGCTCGGTCCGGGGCCGCGAGAGCAGGGCATCGATCTCCGCCTTGGCGGCGGCCTCGGGATGGGCCGGCAGGTGAGCGAACTCACGGCCGCGGGCGTATTCGGCCATCGCCCGCCCCGACCGCCGGCCGTAGACGATCAGGTCGACGAGGCTGTTGGTGCCCAGCCGGTTGGCGCCGTGGACGCTCACGCAGGCGCTCTCGCCGGCCGAGTACAGCCCCGGTACGACCGCCCCGGCGACGTCGCGGAGGACCCGGCCGTCGAGGTCCGTCGGCACGCCGCCCATCGCATAATGGGCGGTCGGCTGGATCGGCATCGGCTCGTGGATCGGGTCGACACCCAGGTAGGTCCTGGCGAACTCGATGATGTCCGGCAGACGGCTCTCGACCCAGGCGCTGTCGACATCCTGGCCCGGATGCAGCGGACTCGACTTGTACCGGTTCATCGTCTCGGCGCGGATGTCCAGGTAGACGTAGTCCTTGCCGTTGACGCCTCGACCGGCGCGCACTTCCAGGTAGATCGAGCGGGAGCAGACGTCGCGGCTCGCGAGATCCTTGAGGTTGGGGGCGTACCGCTCCATGAACCGCTCGCCGTCGTTGTTGAACATGATGCCGCCGTCGCCGCGGCACGCCTCGCTCAACAGGATGCCCAGCCGGTAGATTCCTGTCGGGTGGAACTGGTAGAACTCCATGTCCTCGAGCGGCAGACCACGGCGGTAGGCGATCGCCGGTCCGTCGCCCGTCAGGGCATACGCGTTCGACGAGACCTTGAACATGCGGCCGAATCCGCCGGTGGCCAGGAGCACGCTCTTGGCGTGGAAGACGTGGAGTTCCCCGGTGGCGATCTCCAGCGCGACGATCCCGCGGCACTCCCCGTCCTCGAGGATGAGGTCCACCATGTGGAACTCGTCGAAGAAGGTCACGCCCTGCTTGATGCACTGCTGGTAGAGGGTCTGGAGGATCATGTGCCCGGTGCGGTCGGCCGAGTGGCAGGCCCGCATGACCGGGATCCTCGGCTTGGCCGCGTCGGTGCCGGGCGGGGCGGACGGGTCATAGACCGGATTGGGCTTGGTATGGCCGCCGAACCGGCGCTGCGAGATCCGGCCGGCGGCCGTGCGGTCGAACGGCAGGCCCATGTGCTCCAGGTCGTAGATGCACTCGACCGCCTCGCGGCAGAGGATCTCGGCGGCCGTCTGGTTGACCAGGAAGTCGCCCCCCTTGATCGTGTCGTAGGCGTGGTTCTCCCACGAGTCGTCCTCGAGGTTGGACAGGGCCGCGGCGATACCGCCCTGCGCCGCGCCGGTGTGCGACCGAGTGGGATAGAGCTTGCTCACCACGGCCGTGCCCACCCGCCGGCTCGACTCCAGGGCCGCCATCAGCCCCGCGCCACCCGCCCCGACGATCACGCAATCGAAACGATGATAGTTGTTCATGATGCCCTGGCTTCGACTCGAGGAAGGATCGCGCGACGCCACCCGCCCGCACGACCGGACCGGACTCGAACGCTCGACTGGTGCCTCACGGCGAGGTCGCGCCTGCGGACGCCAGCCCGCCTCGCGTCAGGGAGGCGGCGGGAGTTGACGATCCGGCGCCGGCGGCCGCAGGGTGTCCGACGAGGACCCCGCGTCGGCCGTACTTCGTGTTGAGGTAGGTCGTGTCCGTCGTGAACAGCAGGATCGCGTACGTCCCGATCGTCATGAGGAAGATCGCCGAGCACCAGATCAGGGTGTGGACCAGCACGCGGCGATTCGGGCGGATCACGTATTCGTCCAACACCTGGCGAAGCCCGTTGAAGCCGTGGATGACGGCCAGGTTGATCATGGTCAGGTCCCAGAGCCGCCAGAACACGCCGGTCTTCGCGTCGCCCCAGCGATCGGCGACGAACTTGTAATTGACGTCCTCCACGTTGTGGAGGATATGCGTGATCAGCAGGTGCCCCAGCGCCAGGAACACCAGGATCAACCCCGAGATCCGCATGAAGTACCACGCACCCAGCTCGAAACCGCCGACCGGCTTGAGATGCCTTGCCATCGTTGTCAACCTTTCGGCCGCTTCCTCCAGGGATACCTCACGGTCTCGTCGGCCCCGCGCCCCGAAACCTTCACGTCTCGGCTAGTGTGTCGCGTGGCCCGCCGGCCCGGCCAACGCCCGCAGGACCACCCAGGTCACCGGGAGCATGACCACGACGAAGACGCCGAGCGCGACCCCGAACGCTTGACGCTGGTAGTCCGACGACTTGGGCCAGAAGTCGAACAGCACGATCCTCACGCCGTTCACCGCGTGGAAGAGCACGCAGGCGATCAGCGCCAGCTCCGCGAACCGGAAGACCACGCGAAGCCACGGGTAGTAAGTGCCGGCGAAGACCCCACCGTAGATGTCGACCGTGAAGTCGTACTCGGCCGGGAACGCCACGACCAGGAACGTGTCGATGATGTGGACGACCAGGAAGGCGAGGATGCCGAGCCCGGTGACGCGGTGGATCAACCACGACCACTGGCCGACCCCGCCTCCGTAGCGCAATCCTTCGGTGAATCGTGACCATGCGCCGCGGCGGTAGACGCGCGGAGTCCTGAGTGTGGGTGATGTCAACATCGCTCTCGCAGTCTAGTGTCCAAGGAGGGTCGATCGCGCGGTGCCCAGAAACGGCCGCCATCGCGAACCGGCCGGTCAAGCCCGGCCAGTCGTTCCGACGCCCGGCCGGTCGATGCCTCGGGTCGGGCTTGATCGTGAGGTCGATGCCATGCCCGGCAACCCGGATCGCCACACCGGTCTGAGTCCAAAAACCGCCCAGCCAAGCGGGATCGGTCTGTCCTGATGGCAAGACCGGAATCCGGCCCGCACACCACGGGGCGTGATTCCCCGAGCGATCCACCGCCCGTGCCGATCAAGTACGGCTCGACGGATCAGGATCTCCAGTGCAGCCGACCCCGGTCCTCTGCCCGCAAGAGGCATGGCCATGCGCCGCTCGGCACGCCTGAGCTTTTGTAGGGTCAATGAAGTGGCGAATCAAGGGGGGAGCGCGACAAAACTGGAGCGCATCCCGGCGAGAGGCCGGTCCAGCGCATCTCCAGTCGATTCGAACGTGGACTCCCTTCGAACGCGGAATCAGCCGTTTCCGAAGGTCCGAGCCGCGGCAGAGAGGATCGGCCCGGGGTAGACGAAAGGGAAGGAAAGGAAGGTGGGCACCGGCCCAGTGCCGGCAGTCAGCTCAAGCAACGCGATGGAATCAGCTTGCCCCATTCTTACAAGACACGGTCCGACTCCGTCTCACTCATCGAGCGAGTTGGAGGCGAGTCGCCGCGACAAATCCGTTGTACGAGGGCCGCCCGAACGCCTGCACCGGGCTGCCGTGGCAGAGATTCTCGCTCAGGTCTTCGAGCCAGAAACGGTCGGGGACCAGCGAAGGCTCCGCCTCCACGATCACCAGATCCTTCGGCCGCCCTCGGGGAGCCACCTGAAGAACGAGACGCGCCCCAGCGGACGCCGCACGCGTCGACTCTACCCACGAATCCACGATCGCACCAGTGATAACCATCTCGGATTCCATCCGGTCACCCTCCACTCGAACAGCAGGATCACCTTCCAATCGAGCCTGCATGGTCAACTCGTCCCTTCGTGGTCCCATCACATCCATCCTAGCAGCCAAGCGGCGAATGTCAAGAGGTATTTACCCAAAAAACCCGAGCCGTCGGCGAAACCGATCTTCGGGGACAGCCAGCCCTTTTCGATCGGTCTATTTACAAATCGAGACGCAGTATGACGAGCCGACACGAGAGGATCAAGATGGCAGGCATGTTGCCGTGTCATTCTCGATCCGATCCGGTGCCTGTCGTGCTTCTCGAAAGTCGCAAGGTACTTCTCAGTTGCAGCTTCGTCCGCAAAAAAGTAAGACGCAAATACCGCGCCATCTCCTGGAGCAACGATGCCCTCATGGACGGAGACGACTTCGGGTGGGAGGGATTAGAAAAGAGCGGCAGCGTCGTGTTACGGCCAGTAAAAGCGGATTCTAGCAGTGGCCAAGCACTCGCCAAGAAGGCAGACTTGGAATAAGAGATGCAGCACGATCACACTTTGAAGCGAAGTCGTTCGGCCAGGCATGGCGGAAAGTGAGAGGATCTGCGGGCGGCCTCAGAGGGAGGCCGGTTGGGTCGGCAGACCGACCCCGAGCCGAGCGGCGAGATCGGCGAGCCTGGCCCAATGGGAGTCGTCCAGCGGGATGCCGCGTTCCGTGCGTTGTTCCAGCGTCCGCCGCTCGGGGTCGCCCGGCAGGAGGATCGCGTCGGCCCCCGCAGATCGAGGCGTAGCACGGATCCAATCGGTCAGCTCGGCCGCCTGGCTCCGGAGGATGTCGCTTCCCGCCAATCCGGCCGGATCGAGCGCCAGGAAGAAAACGTGATTGCCGATCGCCCCACGGTGGCTGGTCTGGCTACATCCGCCCCCCGAGAGCGCCCCGGCCCAGATATCGAGGATGAGTCCCAGTCCGAATCCCTTGTACGACTGCGGACCGCCGAGGGGCAAGATCGTGCCGATCGGCGGCTCGTAGAGGACTGATGGATCGGTCGTCGGCTCTCCTTGATGGTCCAGCAGCCAGCCGTCCGGGACCGGACGGCCGCTGATGTAATAGTCACGCACCTTTCCCTCGGCGACCACGCTGGTGCCGAAGTCCACCACGATCGGCGCGTCGGGGTCGCTGGTCGGCACGCCGGCGCAGAACGGGTTAGTGCTGAGACGGGGCTCAAGTCCGCCCGGCGGCGCCACCCGCTGCACGGCCCCGCCGTTATTCACCGTCGCCAGAAGCAGGAGTCCCCGTTTCGCGGCCTCCTCCGCGTATTCTCCCAGGCGTCCGATATGCCCGCAGTCCCGGGCCGTGGCGACCGCGACCCCCAGCGCCCGGGCCTTCGGCACCATCAGGTCCAGCAGCCGGTGAGCCTGGACCTGGCCTAAACCCAATACCGTTGAAATGGGCGCAAGTCACAGCCTCCTGTTAACTTGGGGTTGCTCAGGACCCAAGCCACAAGGAGGCCGCGACTCGCATGCCACGAGGACATTGCACCCTGTTGCCCGATGACACGGGCCGGATCCTGGATCGCCTGGCGGGACTCGAACAGGTTATCCCGCCCGAGGCGGTCCGCCAAGCCCTCCAGGACACCGGACGTATCAATCCCCGGAGCTGCAAGCTGACCCACCAGGTCGTCTGCTGGGTCGTCCTGGCCATGGGGCTGTTGACCGACTTGCCGATCCGCCAGGTCTTCAAGCATGCCCGCCGCCTCCGCGTCGGCGAGGAGACCCCGGATCGCTCCAGCCTCTGCGTAGCCCGGCGCCGCCTGGGCATCGCCCCGATGCGGCACCTCTTCGAGCACGTCGTCCGCCCGCTGGCCCGGCCCGAGACGCCCGGCGCCTTCTATCGTGGCCTCCGCCTGATGGGGATCGACGGCACGGTCCTCGACGTCCCCGACTCGGACGCCAACGCCGCCGCCTTCGGCCGGCCCTCCGCCGGGCCGCGCGGCGATGGGGCCTTCCCCCAGGTCCGCAAGCTCAGCCTGGTCGAGTTGGGGACTCATGTCGAGGTCGCCTTCGTGGCCCGATCGATCGCCCATGGCGAACAGTCGATGGTCGGGGCCTTGCTCCGCCATCTCGGCCCCGACATGCTCCTGCTGTGGGATCGCGGCTTCTTCAGCTATGCCCTCTGGAAGGAGGTGACGGCGCGGCGAGTGAAGATCCTGGCGCGGGTGACCAGCCGGTTGATCCTCGAGCCGATCCGTGATCTGGCCGACGGTTCCTACCTGGCCCGGATCTATCCGACGCCCGAGGATCGCCGCAAGGATCGTGATGGGATCATCGTGCGAGTGATCCGCTACACGCTCGACGACCCGCGACGGGTCGGCCACGGCGAGGTCCATATCCTGATCACGAACCTGTTCGATGAGGATCTGTACCCCGCCGAGGAATTGATCATCTTGTATCATGAGCGATGGGAACAGGAACTGGTCTACGATGAGCAGAAGACCCACCAGGACCCGCGGCGGGCGACCAAGCCGGCGCACCTGCGGAGCGGGACGCCGGCGGGGGTGATGCAGGAGATTTACGCGTTGTCGCTGGGCCACTTCGTGGTCCGGGCGCTGATGTACGAGGCGGCATCGGAGGCCGGGCTGGACACCGATCGGTTGTCGTTCACCGGCTGTTTCCAGATCCTCAAGTGCCGGCTGCCGGAATGCGACAGCTCGACGCCCGGGCGATTCGAGCGGTGGTACCGGGGGCTGCTGTGGGAGATGCAGCGGGAGCGGACCGACGACGAGGTGCGCCGTAACCGGATCAATCCCCGGGTGGTCAAGCGAAAGATGTCCAAATTCAAGAAGAAACGACCTGAGCATCGACACCTCCCGCCCTTGGAGAAAACCTTTGCAGAGACGGTGGTTATGCTCCGTTAAACGGTATTGGGCCTAAACCCCATTGCGCGTCGCACGCGATGGCCGCCGGCGTCTGATGGAGCACCTTCAACTCCACCCCATGTCGATAATGACCTTGCTCGAGGAACCCGATGTACTGAGGCAGACGCATCACACCATGCGAGTCGTGGCCCCGCAAGTTGGCCCCGACCAAGCTCGTCGCGACGATCGCCGCCTCGTCACGCGGCACGCCGACGGCCGTCAGCAATTCGGTGGCGAATCCCGTCAATTCCGAGGCTACGAACGTCGGCACAAGCAACCTCCGTCTCACCGGGCTGCGATCGCGCCTGCGGGCATCACGAACGTCCCACGAGTCACGACGACCGCCACGCTCGCCCCCGGCAATACGGCATCATATCGCCGTCTGGTCGTTACGCAATCATTCACTTGCACCGAGCGAGGATACTGCGATACATGGCCTCGATCCCCTCTTTTAGGCCGATTGTTGCCATGGCTGGTCAGAGAACACCGTCGCGCCGGAAGGACGCGATCACCGGAGAGCGCGCCTCGGAAATCGAGTCAAGTGAGCCGAACAGGCAATCCTGGCTCGCCGGTTGCTTTCCGCAAACGATGACAACAGATAGGGATTCGATCGGCGGTCCTGTGTTCTTGTCAAAGGTCATGGAGGAAGTCATCGTGTTCCGGAGGCGAGGTCCCGAATATGATTGTAAGGAGACCGCAGCGATTGGAACCTCGCCTGCCGATGGGTCCGACGAGGTTCCGGACTTTGGTTCGCCCTGGGACGTTGTTCGAGGACGGTAAAGGGGCTTGGCGACCGGTGTTCTCGAGGGGATCGCCCATGGAGCCGACGATGACGGCGGGGCAGAACGAACTGCATGGTCTGCGGCTGGACTTGTTACGGCGAGCGGCTGCCCTTTACCTCGAACTGGCGTATCCGGCCGGCGTGATCCCCGAGGTCGTGCGGCGTCGCCTCGCCTGGAACGAGGACTGCTCGACGAGCGAATTACTCGCCAGGCCTCCTTTCGAGCGAACCGACGCCGCTCCGGGGCGGCAGACACCGATTTATGCGCTGCGGCTGGGCAACCATCGCTACCCTCACATGAAGCTCCAGATCCAGCCCTGGCCCAACGACGCCGGTTTCATGCTGTCCGTCAATACTCACGACCAGGTCACGGGCGTCCACCTCGGCGAGGGCGACGCCCGGGCATTTCGGGAACTGCAGGACGAGAACCAGCGGCTCAAGGAGACGATCGAGCGGTCGTGGGACGAGGCCGGCCTTCCGACTTTCCTGCGATACCTCCGCGATTACATCGAGAGCCGGCGGGCGGGGACCTCAGGCCCCGCTCCCGACGACCATTCCCAGGACAGCCCGAGGTAAACGTTCGCCGCCCGGTTGACAGATTCCGCTCGCCAATCCATCACGCGGACGGCTTCAGTGCTTCGTCGATATAGTGCCACAGGTCGGCCTCCATGTGGTCGAGGAGGCGCCAGGTCTCTTGCTTGGCGGCCGGCAGGCTGTTCGGGCCATCGACATCGCTGCGGGCGAACAGGTAGAACTTGATCTTGGGCTCCGTCCCCGACGGTCGCGCGGCGAAGCGGCAGCCCGGGCGGTCGGCGTGGAAGATCAAGACATCGCCCGACGGCTGGGGGAGGGGAGTGGCCGAGCCCGGCCGATCGAGCGGCCGGATCTCGTGCTGCTGGTAGTCGCAGACCTCCGTCAGTGTCATCCCGCCGATCTGGCGCGGGGGACGGGTGCGGAAGGCTTCCATGATCGCCTTGATCTGAGCGTGCCCTTCGCGGCCTTCGCAGGTCTTGGTCACGAGGCGCTCGGCGTAATGGCCCACATCGATGTAGAGGTCGTCAAGGTATTCCAGCACCGTCTGCTTCCGGTCCTTGACGGCGGCGGCCAGTTCCGCGAAGAGCAAGGCGGCGACGGACGCGTCCTTGTCGCGGACGTCCATCCCCTTCAGGTAACCGTGCGATTCCTCGAAGGCGAACAGGAAGCTCGCCGGGCCCGCCTCCTCGATCCGGCTGGCGATCCACTTGAAACCCACAAGCAGGTCGTCCTCGGTGCGGATCCCCTCGCGTAGGGCCAGGGCGCGCGCCATCTGGGTCGAGACCAGCGTCGTGACGAGGTAGTGGTCGGATCGAAGCCGGCCGAGCGCCTCGAGTTCCTTCATCACGAACGCGGCCAGCAGAACGCCGATCTGGTTGCCGTCGAGGGTGGTCCACTCGCCGCGGGGGTCGCCTTCGGCCGGGACGGCGACGCCGATGCGGTCGGCGTCGGGGTCGCTGGCGATCACGAGGTCATCGCCGCGGGCCCGGGCCTCCTCGATGGCCGCCTCCAGCGTCCTGGGATACTCGGGATTAGCGACCCTCCCCGGCACCGTGGGGAAATCACCATCGGGAGTGCGCTGGGATTCGAGGACATGGACGCGCGTGAAGCCCGCTGTCCGAAGCACGGCGGCCACCGAGGTCTCGCCCACGCCGTGAAGGGGGGTGTACACGATCGACAGGTCGCGGGCGTGGCTGACCGACTCGCTGATGACGGAGGCGATATAGGTGTCGTCGAGCTCGGGGCCGGCCCACACGATCGATCCGTCCGCCAGGCCTTCCTCCAGCGACTTCTGGGGGATCTCGCGATCGGAGGCGGCCTCGACGCACCGGATGATGCCACGATCGTCGGGTGGGATCACCTGGCCGCCGTTGGCCGCGTAGCACTTGAAGCCATTATCCGAGGGCGGATTGTGCGAGGCGGTGATCATGATGCCGGCATCGCAATGGAGGTGGCGAACGGCGAACGAGAGCAGGGGGGTCGAGCGGTAGTCCCGAAACAAGAAGACCCGGAAGCCGGCCGCCGCCATGACGCCGGCGCACAACTCGGCGAACTCGGCCGAATGGTGCCGCGTGTCGCGGGCGACGACGCAACTGCGCGGGGTGTGTGGCCCCTTCTTCGCCGTGACGTAGTCGGCAAGGCCCCGCGCGCTCTCGGCGATCGTCCGCTCGTTCAAGACGTTGGTCCCGACCGGGTACATCTTTCCCCGGCGTCCGCCCGTGCCGAATTCCAGCACGGTGTAGAATGCGTCGTCGAGCTCGGGCCACGACCCCCGCTCGATGTCCTCGAGCAACCGGACGCGGTACCTCGCGAACGGGGCCTCGGTGAGCCATCGCCGGATATTCGTCGCCGCCGTGCCGGAGAGCCGGCCGGCCGCCTCGGCCCGCGCCAGGTGAGCCGAGGCTTCCTCCGCGCTGATCATACGTATTCGTCCTTCGCTCATTTATCGACCACGGTCCGCAACCAGCAAATTAACCCGAGCCGCCGCCGTGAACAAGCCGAGCCGCCGCGCCGGACGATGCGACGACGGCTCCTCGGCACCAGCCGAAGAACGTCATTCGTGCCCTCGCTCGTTCGGCGCAACCCCTGACTTTAATGAAAGTTTCGTTGCCCTTCCCTCCGCTCGCGCGCTTGTAAGAACGTTCCTTTTGTAAGGACGACTTGACGGATTTCACGAGTTTGCTAGGGGTGCCGCCCGGATCACCTCGGCGGCGTGGGGCCGCCTGCTCGTCCGTTCTCACGACGTTAATCATTACCGCAACAGCCAGTTGCGTCGCCTGAGTCTTCCTCGATCGGTCTCGAGAAGCCGTGTGGCACGTCACTTGCTCCCAACAGCGGTGCCCCGATCGGGGCCGAACTCATTCCGACGGGATTTTTTCCTGAAGTCCTGACGACCCACCTTCTCGATCTCCTTTCAAGGTGGAAGGTGATCGCCCTCATTGCGGCCGGCGAATGATTCCCCGGCCGGTTCCCGATAGACACGGAGGTCATGATGGCCCGGGCCAAGTTCCGACGAGCGCCGCGGTTCGAGAACCTGGAGTCTCGTGAGTTGCTGTCGACTGTGCCGGCGAGCCAGGCACCCTCCGGCGAAGCCCAGTACATGCTCCAGATCCTCAACCTGGCCCGGACCAACCCGCAGGCGGCCGTCCAGTACATCAAGTCGAACATCACCTCCGACGTCCAGGCGACGCTCAATTACTACGGCGTGAATCTCAACGCGACTTTGAACACGATCGCCTCGTCGCAGGCCCAGCCGCCGCTGGCGTGGAGCCCCCAACTCGCCCAGTCGGCGGCGGCCCAAAGCCAGGACATGGCCACCAACGGCTTCCAATCGCACACCGGCAGCGACGGCTCGAACCCCACGCAGCGGATGCAGGGCGCCGGCTACAGCAATGCCACCAGCACCGGCGAGAACGTCTATGCCTATGCGAGCTCGGTGGACCAGGCCATGGAAGCGTTCCTCCTCGATTGGGGCGTTTCCGACGCCGGCCATCGCGCCAACATCCTGCAGCCGAACGTGTCGGCCCAGAATGCCTATCGCGACGTGGGCATCGGGCTGGTCACGACCAATGGCAGCAACTCGACCGGCCCGATGGTCGTGACCCAGGACTTCGGTGCCCAGGCCGGTGAGAAGGCCCAGGTCGTCGGGGTCGCCTTCAACGACACCCAGGGGACCGGCTCTTACCAGGTCGGAGAGGGCGTCGGCAACGTCCAGATCAGCGCCGTCAATCTCGCGACCGGACAGGTCAGCTCGACCCAGACCTGGGCCTCCGGCGGCTATGAGCTGGCCCTGGATCCCGGCAGCTACAAGCTCATCGCGAGCCAGAATAACCAGGTGATCAGCTCGCGGAACATCACGATCAACAATGTGAACATCGAGCAGGACTTCAACATGTCGGGCTCGTGGCAGGGCGGGACGCTGTCGGACGTCATCACCGAAGCCCAGCCCCAGGCGGCGGCGCCGACGATGACCGTCCAGATCGCGCAGCAGCCGGCGGCGGTCCCGGCGCCCGCGGCCGTCGCGCCGATCGACTGGAACTGGACGAACTGGACCGCCAAGAACTGAGCCGCTCACGATCTGACGCGGCGCGCCCCGCGTGACTTAACGTCCCACCCCGTCGGTGGCGAGGTCCGCCGGCGGGGTGGTTGCATGCTGTGGTACGGGGTTGTCCGCGGCGGCGAGCGAGCGACCGACTCCGCTCAGGCGTCGGCAGTCTCGTCGCCCACGACGGTGATCGTGACTCGCCGCCGATGGGGGCTGGTCCGATGCTCCCACAAGAAGATGCCCTGCCAGGTGCCGAGGTCACACCGACCCGACTCGACCGGGATCGTCAGCGAGGTGAGGGTCAGGATCGAGCGGATGTGCGCCGACATATCATCGGGACCCTCGCTGTCGTGGACGTAAGCGGGATCGCCGTCAGGCGCCAGCCGGGCCGCGTAGCTTTCCAGGTCGCGCCGGACGGTCGGGTCGGCGTTCTCGCAGACGATGAGCGACGCACTCGTGTGATGGATGAACACGTGGCAGAGGCCCTCCTCGACGCCCGAGCGTTCCACGGCCTGCTGGACCTGCCGCGTGATCTCGTGAGTGCCGCGCCCGCGTGTATCGACGATGAGTTTCTGGCGGTACATGGGTCCACTCCACGTCGCGAGAGGCTGTCCCCGGCAACAAGCGTTCCAAAGCGACGACCGCTCGGCGGCGACGCTCCCATGATGTCGGCCCCGATAGTCGTGGGGAAGCCCAACCCCGGATTTGCATGCCAGCGCCTGCGCGGTATGGTCGGGCAGACGGCGGAAGCCTTTCGGGAACCCACTGCCTGATCCAACCGAACATAAAGCCAATTACCAGACCTTGCAGCCGCAGCCCGCAAAGAGGGCCTGGGGCTCTTCGAGCCTCGCGAGCCCCGAACGTGCGTCGGTGTGCTCGGACCGAAGCGCGCAGGAAGAAAGAAAAGACTCGTTCACCACGGCGCGGAGAAACGCCCGCGCAATGACGGCGCACGCCGCCCTCGAAAAGATGACGCTCGACGCGTTCCACTCGACGTCCTTGAACTACCTGCTGCGAGCCGACGAGATCGAAACCGTCGCGTTCACCGGATTCCACACGAACTGGTGCGTCGAGTCCTCCGCGCGGTCGTCCTATGACCTGGAGCAAACACGGGATTGACAATCCTCGACCAGGCGCCTTCAATAGGGATATCTTGTGCCGTTCGAGGAAACCGGGGATGCCGCAGCACGTTCGAACCTGGGCCGTGATCTTACTTCGACTCTTTCCCTTTTTTCGGGTTCCGCGGAGGTGAGCCTCCCCGGTGCAATGGAGGGTAGGAACGACCCTTCACATCGCACACAGGGAGGCTGCCATGGCCAGTATAACCGAGCGACCCCGCAAGCGGTTGACCTCGAGGCCACGCCAAGGAGCCGTCGGGGACCCCCACCGCCGACAGGCCCGACCGCCACGCCCGAGCCGGCGCCAGAGGAGACGGCTCGCGCGGGAGCAGCGCCGCCAAACGGCCCGCAAGGCCGGCCTGAGCCGCCGCCAGCTCAAGCGGACCTGCGGCCAGCTCCCCGAGCCGGTCCACACCGTCTTCGGGCCGCTGGCCAAGGCCCTGACCCGACCGACCTATCAGCGCCTCGTCCTGCTGGCGCTGGCCGCCATCCTCACCACAGGCGGCCGCACCATCGCCGGCTTGCTCCGCTGCCTGGGCGCCCTGGCCCCGGGCCATCCCAGCAGCTATCACCGCGCCCTCTCCCATCGCCGCTGGCCCACCCGCCGGCTGGCGCGCCGCGACATCGCCGCCGTGTTGGCTCGGTTCGCCCCCCGAGGCCCCGTCGAGCTGGCCGGCGACGACACCGTCACCGAACACCCCGGCGACCAGGTCTACGGCAAGGGCTGTCACCGCGACCCGGTCCGCTCGACGCACTCGTTCACGGCGTATCGCTGGGGGCACAAGTGGGTCGTCCTGGCGGTACTGGTCCGCTTCCCCTTCTGTCGCCGGCGCTGGGCGTTGCCGCTGATGGTGGCCTTGTATCGGCCCGAAGAGAAAGGGATCGATGGCGTCTCGAAGCGGGCGCACAAGACCCCGGTGGACCTGCTGGGGCAGATGCTCCGCATCCTGATCCGCTGGTCCCCTGACCGCAAGTTCGTCTGCTGTGCCGACGGCAATTACGCGGCGCACGAGCTGGCCGAGGTGGCCGCGGCGGATCCCGGGCGGCTGACGTTCGTCAGCAAGTTCTACCCCGAGGCCAACCTGTTCGAGCCGCCGCCGCCGGTCCACGGCAAGCGGCCGCCGCATCGGCCCCGCAAGAAGGGGAAGGAGCTGCCGGCCCCGGCTCAGGTGGTCCGCGATACCCCGAAGCGGCCGGTGCTGACCGTCGCCTGGTACGGCGGTGAGCGCCGCCGCGTGGAGGTGGTGACCGGCACCGGGTCGTGGTATCGCAGCGGACGGCCGCTGGCCCCGGTGCGGTGGGTCTTCGTCCGGGACCGGAGCGGGACGCACCGCGATGAATACTTCTTCACGACCGAGGTGACGATGGTCCCCCGGGCGGTGATCGAGACCTACACCGGCCGCTGGAATATCGAGACGACCTTCCAGGAAGCCCGCTCCTACCTCGGGTTGGAGACGACGCGGGGGCGGGTCCGGAACACGGTGCTGCGGGCCGAGCCGAGCCTGTTGGCGCTGTACACGCTGGTGGCGTGGCTGTATGCGGAGCTGCCGATGCGGTACCGCCGGGTGCGCGCGGTGACTTGGTCCGGCAAGGTCGACGTGACCTTCTCGGATGCGATCACGGCGGTGCGGCGCTACCTGTGGGTGGAGGGGGTTTTCACGCTGAGCGGTCATCGCGAGGCCTTCGAAAAACTCGGCGGTCCGTTGCGGCAGATCCTCCTGCAGGGGTTGGCCCCGACGGCCTGAGCCGGGCCGCCGGGCCGGGATCAAGAGGCCGCGAGGCGGTCGAAGCGGTCGCGAGGCGCGGCCGCCGGAACGGGCTGCGCCGGGGAAATTCAGCCCTCAAATGGGAAAGAGTCGAACTTACAGGGTGTACGAAAAGCCAGTTTGGGCCTATAATTCCGCATGAAACCCAAACGCTACCCGTCCGATCTGACTCGGACCCAGTGGAAACGCCTCAAGCGGTTGCTGCCGCCGGCCAAGCCCGGCGGACGACCTCGCTCCGTGAATCTGCGGGAGGTCCTCAACGGCATCTTCTACATCCTCCGCGGCGGCTGTGCCTGGCGGATGATGCCCACGGATCTGCCCCCGTGGAGTACCTGCTACGACTACTTCCGTAAGTGGCGCGACGCCGGCACCTGGGCAAAGATCAACGACGCGCTGCGGACCCAGGTCCGCCGACGCGCCGGGCGGAAGAAGAGCCCCAGCATGGGTATCATCGATAGTCAGAGCGTCAAGACCACCGAGCGCGGCGGCCCGCACGGCAAGGACCCGTTCAAGAAGGTCAACGGGCGGAAGCGTCACCTGGTCGTCGATACGCTGGGGATGGTCGTGGCCGCGGCGGTCCACTCGGCGGGCATCCAGGATCGGGACGGCGCCAAGCGGGTCCTGGGGAAGATGGTCGGCCGCTTCCCGCGGCTGGAGAAGATCCCGACCGACGGGATCTACAACGGCGGGATCGCTGAGTGGGCCCGCGCGGTCGGTGGTTGGCTCCTGGAGATGGTAGTCCGTCCCGAGGGGGAGACGGAGTTCAAGGTCCTGAAGTGGCGGTGGATCGTGGAGCGGACATTCGCCTGGCTGGGCCGCTACCGGCGCTTGAGCAAGGATTACGAGGGGAGCGAGGAGTCGAGCGAATCTTGGATCTATGTGGCTATGACTCATTTCATGCTCCGGCGCCTCGATCCAGCTTGATCGAGGCTTTTCGTACACCCTTTGAGTTGCGGCAGCAGTGACGGGCGCTCCCGCCCTGCGGTCTGCTTCTGCCGCTTGGGCTCACGAGGGCCAACGCATCTCGAAGCGAGCGACCTCTCACCGCAAGGGCCGGTCGCGTACCTCGGCCCGGCTAGCCCCCTCGCTCGTGCGTCAAGAACGCGCAATGATCGAGCCGCCCCGCCCCACGCACAATTCTCCGGAACGCGTTGGTCACGTCGCTGTCGACACCCGCTCAGACCGGACCGGCGCACGAAGCGACGAGCTCCTCGAGCTTCCCCACCCGCCACTTCGCTGCTGATCTGGCGTCTTGTTCATCGGTTGCACGTTCGTGCGCCGCTGATCCACTCCTATTATGCACGATTGTCCGATCTCAAAGTGCGTGTGCAGAAAACTGCCGGTCAAGCTCGTTTCACCGCGTTTACTTGCCGGGTTGGAGACGCGACAATGCAGGTCAAGCTTTTGTTACCTTCGTTGCTCTGCATCATGCCGCTGGTGCTGGCGGTGCTTGTCTGGTGGACAGAGTGCGTCCTGGGCCAAGGCCCCCACGAGCGACCCGCGCACACGCGGCTTCGGCGAGCCGCGGGCGCGAGCCCCGGTTTGCGCTGGGCCGCTCGCAGTGCAGTCGCTCTTCCCGAACCGGTGGCGCGCCGCTGGAAGGGTCCCGACTTCGACCGGAATTACTGGGAAACCATGGCTTATCTTTCCGAGCTGGTTCGTGATGACATGAGGGCCTTGTCGCGCTGCTCGGACCGCAAGGTGCCCATGTGCCTGCGGTTACCTCCCCAGACGCGTCACGGACAGATCAAGTCGCCCGAATCGGGACCGAAGTCCCTGAATTGAGAGTGCAACCAAATCAGGCCTCGTGAACCGTATCACGCTCCTTTTCATCCGCAGGTGTGTGCTGGCGCTGTGCCCTTGGTCTGCCGCGGACGAGAGCCTCGGCGTGGTTCGGCCGACCGGGGTACTGAACCTGGTTTAAGTCGGGTGGCCAACTAGTAGTACAGCGCAAGAAACTTGATCTTTTCCCGCAGGAGCGGTTTGGGTAGGCTGGTCGGACCTCGAAGCCCGATGCGATCGGTGACTGGCCAGCATGGAGGCCCTCGATGACCCCCAAAGACCTGCGGCAGGCGTTGCCCCTTTTCGAGGAATTCGCGGACCGGTTCACCCCGCTGCTGGTGGATGACCAGCGAACGGAGAGCCGCAAAGAACGGGCCAAGGCGTATCTCCGCGGTTTGCTCTTGGATGCGGAAAGCACCAAGACGGCGGAATCGATCGCCCTGAAGGTCCACGGCGATCCTTCGCAAGTCCGGATGACTCAAGTTTTCCTGGGACAGTCGGCCTGGCCTGACGAACCGCTCCGTGAGGAACTGGTCGGCTGGGTGGACCAGGAACTGGGCAGCGAAGCGGGGACGCTGATCGTGGATGAGTCGGGCATCCCCAAGTGTGGCGACAAGAGCGTGGGCGTGGCCCGGCAGTACTGTGGGGCGACCGGCAAGATCGACAACTGCCAGGTGGCCGTCTACCTGGCCTACGCCAGTGCCGGGGGTCACACGCTGTTGGACGAACGGTTGTATCTGCCGCAAGAGGAATGGGCCAGCGATGCCGCGCGCCGACAAGAAGCCGGCGTGCCCGAGGACGTCGTCTTTCGCACCAAGCCGGAGTTGGCCTTGGAGCTGATCCGTACCGTCGGACCGAGGATCCGCCACGGCTGGGTGACGTTCGACGAGGGCTATGGCAAGGACCCCGAGTTCCTCAGTGGTTTGGAGGAACTGGGCGAACGCTCTATCGGCGAGGTCCCCAAGACGTGCCGCGGCTGGTTGCGCCGCCCCAAGGTGGACGAGCCGCAAGGGCGGGGCCGGGGCCGACCCAGGAGCAAACCGCGGGTTGCACCGGGCCAACCGGACCCGCGAACGGTCGAGGAGATCGCGGCCGCGTTGCCGGCCGGCGCCTGGAAGCGGCTGCGTTTTCGCGAGGGGACCAAAGGGACACAAGTGGCGCACTTCGCCGCGATCCGTTTGGTGGCCGAGCGGGACGATCTGCCGGGGCCGGAGCTGTGGCTGGTGATCGAGCGTAGCTGTGATCAAGCATCCTACGTCAAGTACTACCTGAGCAACGCGAGGCCGGATTGCCCGCTGTTGGAGCTGGCGCAAGCGGGGCACAACCGCTGGCCCGTTGAGGACTGTTTTCTGCGGGGCAAGCAGGAAGTGGGGCTGGACGACTACGAGGTTCGTGGTTGGCGCGGCTTCCACCACCACATGACCTTGGTCATGTTGGCGCTTTGGTTCTTGGTGCTGCAAACGCGGCGGCTGGAAAAAAAACTAGGCTGGCAAACTTAGCTGAGACCGGGAACGTAGAAAGGGGGTAGCCACAAAAGGAGGCCCTCCATGCGCAAGCGACGACGACCGCGCCCCAAACCCGATCGCGCCCTCAGCTTGGTCCCCGTCACGCGCGATTGCCCGGAATGTCAGCAACCGCTCCGGGCCCGCTACAACAACTTCCGCACCATCACCACGCTCGACGGCGTCCTGCATCTGACGCTGGCCATCCGACGCTGCCACAATCCCGATTGCCCCCGGTTCCGTCTGCCCTACCGGCCCGAGGCCGAACCCCACTTCGCCTTGCCCTATCACGAGTTCGGCCTCGATGTCATGGCCACTGTCGGACGGCTCCGATATGCCGAGCACCGCAGCATCCCCGAGATCCACCAGGGGCTGACCCGCCGCGGCCTGGTCGTTTCGCAACGCACGGTCACCAACCTCCTGGACCGCTACGACGAACTCAGGGCGCTGGCCACAGCCGACCCCAAGCGGCTGGGACCCCTGTTGCGCCAGCAGCGTCGCGTCATCCTGGCCATCGATGGACTGCAACCCGACGTCGGTCACGAGGTCCTCTGGGTCTTGCGTGACTGCCTCTCCGGGGAGATCCTTCTGGCCAGGAGCCTCTTGTCGTCCACCGCCAAGGACCTGGCCGGCCTGATTACCGAGGTGCGCCAGGCGCTGCCCGTGCCGATCACTGGTGTGATCTCCGACGGCCAGGAGAGCATTCGCAACGCCGTCAGGCAGGCGCTGAAGGGCGTGCCGCACCAACTCTGTCACTTCCACTATCTTCGCGAGGCGGCCAAGCCGATCTCCGAGGCCGATCGTCATGCCAAGAAGGAATTGAAGAAGCGAGTCCGGGGAATCCGTCGGATCGACCGCCAGGCGGAGGCGGATCCGGAGGACGAGGAGGCGGACATTGTACGGAGCTACTGCGCCGCGGTGCGTGCCGCCTTGACCGACGACGGCTTGCCGCCGCTGGCCGCTGCGGGGCTGAAGCTGCAGGACCGACTGAGAGCGTGAGAAAGAATTCGAGCGATTGCCCTCGGAGGACGGCGACCTCGTGAACCACATGGGGCCTTCGGAATTCCGCCAGCTCTCCCTGGAACCTCGGTGCCCGGGCCGACCGAGCGCCACGGACCGTCGTACGGGGCGAGTTGGCCGCCTCCGTAGGCGGTGTGGGGGCCGTGCGGCCCCCTCCTCAGACCCCGGCCGCCGCCGCCGCGCGCACCTTCGCCGCCGCTCGCAGGCTCACCGCTCGCATCAGATTATGAGCCAACGCATGCCACAACGCGATCGCCTTGGCCTTCAGTTGGCCCCGCACCCGCAACTGGATCAAGCCCCGGTTCCGCGCCTGCGCGTTGACACATTCCGCCGTCGCGGCCCGCTCCTTGTAGATCGCCTTGGCCTCCGCGCCGGCCATCCGCTGCCGCCACGCCGCCACCGCCGGAGAGTCGCTGGGCTTCGGCGCGTAGCGATCCACCGTCGAATCCTTGGGCGCCGGCACCGGCGCGTACACCGTACAGCCCACCCCCTCGGCGCTGACCGCATCGATCTGGTCGTGCTGCGCGAAGCCGCCGTCAACCAGTACGTCCTCGAGCCTCCGGTCGTACCGCGCGTCGATCTGCTCGACCATCGGCGCCATCTGGCCGGCATCGCTGCCGACGGTCACCACGTCCACCCCCACGATGATCTGACTGTCGGTGGCCGTGCTGAACTGCACGTTGTACGCCGGGCGGAAGCCGCCGTCGGCCATCTTCATCACCGTCGCGTCCGGGTCGGTGGTCGAGCCGCGGGCCTTCTGGCGATCTTCCGGCTTCTTCCTGGCTTCCAGCTCAGGCAGCCGATCCAACGCCCCCTTGATCCGCTCGGCCCGCTCGCGGGCGGCCCGCTCCCGGGCCTTCCGTCGCCGGCGATCGTCGGCCGCCGGATCGGCCTCCAACTCCGCCCGCAACGCCTGGACTTGGGCCTCGGCCTCGGCCAGGGCCGCCTCCAAGGTAGGACGGCGGCGGAACGAGGCGGCGCCGGCACTGGCCCGCACCCGCATCCCGTCTTGCGCCACCCGATTCAGATCGACCAAACCCTCGGCCATCAACACCGCCACACTTTGGCTGAGCCAGCGGTCCAGCAGTTCGCCATGGGCGGTGCGGAAGTCGGCCAAGGTGTGGTAATTGATGCGGACATCGCCGAGGATCCAGCGATAGTCATCGTGCTTGTGACAGAGTTTGTCGAGGTGTCGGGCACTGCCGACGCCGTCGATCGTCGCATAGAGCCACAGCGCCATCAGGATCTTGGGATCGATGGGGGGATGCCCCGGGTGGCCCTCGACGGCCTTGATGGCGCTGTACAAGGGGCTGAGGTCCAGTCGCTCGACATAATCCCAGACGACCCGCGCGAGATGATCGTCGGGGATCAGTTCGTCGAGCGCGACGGTCCGGAAGACGATCTGGTCGCGGTTGGCGATCCGCAGTCGCGGGCGACCGGAGGGGGCCGGTGGCTCGGTGGATCGGGGTGGCCCATCATCGTCAGCCGATGTCCCGAAGAGCGACGGCTGTTCGGGCCGGGGCGCTGGGGGGTCGAGGGGAGTGTTCATGGTGATAGGATAGCGGCAGAATCCTCATGTGTAAACGTCTTTTGAGCGATTCCTTCACAAGCTCTGAGCCAGATCGCCGCCAGCTTGGACCAGGTGGCGGCTTTGGCGGGGAGTTTGCCCTCTGGTCTGAAGCGTCTGCAGCAGTTGCTGCGGCGTGGGCTGGAGGAGACAGCCGCCCTGTTCCCGCCGGTGCGGGAGGCCTACAAGTGGGTCAAGCGCGTGGCCCGGATCCTCAAGAACCGGGAGCAGTTGCCGGCCTCGAAGGTCCGGCGTCGGCTGGTGCAATTGCTGGTGCGGATGCGGCAGGCAGCGGCCACGACCGATGAGCCCTCGGTCCAGAAGGGCCTGCGGCACTTCCTGAAAGTGACAAAGAGCTACCGGCCAGGCTTGTTCAAGTGCTACGAATCGTCGGACCTGCCGCGGACGAATAACGATCTGGAGCACGCCTTTGGGAGCCATCGTTATCATGAGCGCCGCGCCAGTGGCCGGCGTCGGGCCTCGCCCGGATTGGTGGTGATGGGCTCGGCACGGGTGATCTCGAGTCTGGCGACCCGGCTGCGCCCCGACGAAGGCTTGGTCTTACGTCCGGGTTATGTGTCGCGCTGGCAAGAGCTGCGTGCGGACTTGGACGCGCGGCGCGAGTCGCGACGAAAGCAGCGCCGCTTCCGCCACGACCCGGGCAGCTATCTCAGGGCGTTGGAGCAGCGGTGCCTCCAGCTACTTTTGCCACCCTAGTAAAAAAACGCGACCGGCATGACGTTGCCCGATGCCCGAAGACTGTTGCAAGTCATTTTCGCCCCACCCACGCCCAAGCAGCCCGAGCGGCGGGCGATCAAGCTCTCGGAATGGCGCCAGCGGCGGAACCGCATCGCCAGTGCGTGCCACGCCAAGGCCCGGAATCTAAGGTTGCGGGATACTGGATAGTTCCTTGCGCTGTACTACTAGCTCGTATCTGCGAACAGAGCACGTGCGTCACGCTGGCTGGGCTGAACCCGGAGGAGTAGCACTGGGGCTGGTTGTTGCGCCCTTCGGTCGGATCGACCGAAGCCAGTTCGGCACAGACGCCATAGCCCCTATGGCTCGACGCCACCGAACATAAGCCCCATACCCGGGCGCCGGATACCTGGGTCGGCAATGCGCCCGCGCAGGCGTCACATTCCCTAGAAATGACTCGTGCAAAACATAATGCGCTTTACCGGACGTGCAGGCGTCCATCAAGATCGGCGCGACCGCACCCCCGTGGGAAGTCAGCGCCCAGTCCCGACTCCTTGTTCCTGGCGGATGGGTGGCATTCCCTTGTCGGCGCGGATGGCGTCGGCGAGGCCGTGGAAGAGGCGACCGGCCTCGACGACCGTCGGCCAGGCGGGTTTCGGCGCCTCGCCCTCTCCATCGTTCGGGCGCCGTGGAAGCTGCTCGGTCCGAATCCCTCCGTCAGGCCGCTCGGTCCAGTCCGCGGCGCACAATCGCCAATCGCCCGCAAGACACATGGGCGATCTCGTCGGGGCGGATCGGTATCGGCCGGGTACCAGACGGTCAGGCGCCTCCATCAACCCAGTCGGTCGATTCGTGCGGCCGGAGCCGACCCGTCGTGAGCCGCTCGACGATCGCGTCACAGTTCTCGACCTCGATGCCGATCCAGCGGCGCCCCGTCCGCTCGCAGACGTCGAACGTCGTGCCGCTCCCTCCGAACGGGTCGAGGACGATGTCCCCCTGATGGGTGGTGAGCTCGACCACGCGCCGAAGGAGCTTCGTCGAAAGCTGGTTCGTCCTGCGTTTCGGGCTCTTGAACTTCCGGTGCCGCACGGGTGGGATGTCGTCCCAGACATCCATGAGATTGACGCCGTTGGGGTTCATGGCCCCGCGATGACCGCCGTAATCCTTGACCTCGCCGCCGCAGTGCCGGCAGGTCTGGATCGGGGTTCGGATGGTGCGGAAGGTCTTGGGTCTCCCTTTGGAGTAATACAAGAGGCTGTAGTGGGCCGGGTAGAGCCGGCCGGGGATCGGGAGGATCGCTTTCATGCTGATCGCGATCCAGTGGCGAAAGGTCATTCCTCGCTGCATGAGGTGGTCACCCAGCGGGATGTTCCAGCGGGGAAGATTGTAGAGGAAGAAAGTCGCCGCCCGGCTTGAGGACGCGAACGCATTCGTCGATCCAGCGATGGCACCAACCGAGGTAATCCACGTCGTTCCGGTTGTCGTTGACGCGAGCGCCGTAGGTCTTGCCGAGGTTGAAGGGAGGATCGGCGAAGATGGTGTTGACCGACTGATCGCTGAGGGACGGAAGGATTTCCAGGCAGTCCCCATGGAAGAGGGCGCCGAGGTCGGTCTGATGGACCGGCTCAGGCGTGCCGTCCTGGACCGCGAGACGGAAGCCGAGCTCCAGCCGATCGACAATCCGCTTTAGCTGTTCCATAATAAGAATTATCACGTATTATGGCACTCAACGCAAGTCTGTTCTCGATCCCATGAAGCCCAGACTCAACAATCGTGTCACCAAGGGCAAACTGGAGGGTTAACACTTCGCATTCTGGGCTAGTTGTGAATTCATAATCGTGGTATATTAGACATAAGCGCGATTATATGTCACCCGGGGTCGGGACTGCCCGATCTGCGGCGGCAATCCGGCAGGCGAGGGGGTAGGGGTCAACGGCACCTGGCTTTGGCGGTCCGCGGGGTGAGGACGCGCTCGGCCCATTGCCGGGGCGTCTCGTCGAAGGTGGGGTCGTCGTCGGGGGACAGGATGACGGGGAGCTCGATGCAGGTCTCCTCGCCGCTGGCCAGCTTCTGGGCGGCCAGGCGGTGGATCTGCGCCTCGGCGGCCCGCTTGTGCAGCCAGGCATTCATCTCGCCCTCGTCGCCCTGGAACCAGCGGGCGCAGGTGACCATGTGGCCCTTGCGGCCCAGCGCCGTCATGTGCTCCCGGCCGTACTTCAAGAACGTTGCGATCCCACCTTCCCGACCCATCCGCCGTGCATAGCACGGGGTCGGGCGGGGCGCAATTCCTCCTGCGCCTGAGCGAGGGAGTGGGTCGGTGGGTGTGCTCGGGCCGTGTCCGGTTGATCGCCGACACCGTGGCTCCGAGCCCAGGGACACGGCCAGGAGGGAACACCCCCCGAACTTTCGCCGCTGCGCCGAGTCGTCTCCGGCGGGGCGGGATTCGCGTTTGCGGGGTGGGTGATCCTGTGGTAGAGATTCCCCATAAAAATGCCACGCCACCCAGGTCGATTCTTGGGCCGCCTCGTCGAAGCCTTCAAAGGCATCGCCGGCAAGCCGCGGCGCGAGCAGCCGCCGGCCATGATCGGCCTGCCGCCCTCAGCGCGGTTTGACGGGCCGGCCGGCGGACCCGGCATTGCACGCGAAGGAAGTGGCGCGCGAATGGGAAGACGTGGCGGAATCCTACATCCAGGAGCGGATGCGCCAGCTCGGCATCCCCGACCATCAAATCGGCGCGGCGGATTATCAGAGGGGTGGTGTCCGACGGGTTTTCCTGGCCGACGAAGCCATCGGGGGCAGCTACGGCACCGGGAGACGGTTATTCGTGGACAGCGGCGTGCTCAACCCGGAGCTGAACGCCGAGGTCATCGGCTCGGAGGCGTCGAAGGTCTGGGCGAAATCCCGCTTGCGCGACCGAATCGAGGCCGTGATCGTGCATGAGCACCTGGAGGCCCAGGGCATCCCTCACGATGAGGTGGTTGAGCGGGCAGCGGACACCGACCTGCCGATCGGCGAGAATGCGCGGCGGATTCTGCGCAGGATCGCCGAGGGCGTCAGACGCCGCGGCGGTCGCTGAAGCTCGTCCCTCCGCGCCCATCCCTCTTCGGTGAAGCGGAAAGCGGCCTCCGGGCCTCTGAGGAAGCCGGAGACCGGGTACATCACCCCGGCCCGTACTAGCTCGCGATAAGCCTCCAGGCTTTCGGGGGTGACGTCCACACCTTCGCCTGCGGCACGGCGGCGGAGGACCTCTCGGGCGGCTCGGGACAATTCGACAACCGGCATGGCGATCCTCCGTGCGATCAGCCGCCTTCCCCGGCGGCGACAGCATCATACCGAGGGACGGGGATTCGCTGAAGGGCAAGCGCACGGACAAGGGGGCCAATTCCGGATTGATGCGCTGCGGGGCATCGCTACTCTATCCGTTTCGACTCAGGCAAACAGTTCGTCCAGTTTCGCCGGCCGTTGCGCGACGGCCGATCGCGTCGAGTGCCCGGCGATCCACGCCTCGGCGGCGCCGCTGCCTCGATCGCTACGATTGCTGCTCGTTGCACCGATCGACCGTGCCGGCTGTTGCGTCTCCCGACGGCGGCCCGCTGGCCGGCGGGACTGGAAGTTCAAAGGGTGGATGCGAAAGGCGTTGCGGCGTGGAGGCCGGTTCGTGCAACGCCTCCCAAACTGGATCAGACGAACATAAAAACGTTTGAACTAAACCGCTCCGCGGTAGATTCCCGAAGCCTCGGTCTCCTCCCAAGTTGACGGCCTCCTTTCCGTCCGAGTTCCTCCTGACCAGCCACTCGCCTCGCTCCCCGATCATCCATTCACATTGCTGACCCGTGCCTCCCGCTGAGCCAGGATGAGGGCGGTCTCTGCCCCATTCCCCTCAGCAACGGAGCGCGTCATGACACCGCTGCGCCAGCGAATGATCGAGGACATGAGACTTCGCAACTACGCGCCCTCGACCATCAAGGTCTACGTCGAGCGCGTCGCCACCTTCGCCAAGCACTTCGGCAAGTCGCCCGAGCGCCTGGGGGCGGCCGATGTCCGGGCCTACCTCCTCTTCCTCGTCCAGGAGAAGCACGCCTCCTGGAGTTATTACGACCAGGCCCTCGCCGCCCTGCGGTTCCTCTACCGCATCACCTTGGGCAAGGATTGGGTCCTGGATGACCTCGTCTCGCCCAAGAAGCAAAAGAAGCTCCCCGTGGTCTTGAGCCCCGACGAGGTCGCTCAGTTCTTCGGGGCGGTCACCAGCCTCAAGCACCGCGCCATCCTCATGACCGCCTATGCCGCCGGGCTCCGTGTCTCCGAGGTCGTGTCCTTGGGCGTCGACGACATCGACAGCCGGCGGATGGTCATCCACATCCGCCAGGCCAAGGGGCGAAAAGACGGCTACGTCATGCTGTCGCCCCGCTTGCTCGCGATCCTTCGCGAGTACTGGAGGGCGGCCCGCCCGACCCAGTTCCTTTTCCCGGGCAACGTGCCGGATCGACCGATCACCCCGCGCACGGTCCAGAAGGCTTGCCGGGACGCACAAGAGGCGGCGGGGTTGGGCAAGCGCGTGCGGGTCCATACCCTGCGCCACAGCTTCGCCACTCATCTGCTGGAGGCCGGTACCAACATCCGGATCATCCAGATCCTGCTCGGGCACCGCAGCCTCCGCACGACGGCAGTCTACACCCATGTCTCGACGGCGACCCTGGAGGCGACGCAAAGCCCACTCGATCGGCTCGAGGTCCAGACGGAGGGCCGACCACAGCCATGACGCGACATCGGCTCGAAGTGGCCGATGTCTTCCGTGATCATGCTGATGCCTTCGTCGATCGCTACGGCGACACGCTCTCGCCTGAGCGACGCCGCGCCCTGCGCGACATCGCGGCCTGCCGGACCGAGGCTCTGGGTGGGCATGTCGAGGAGTGCACCAAGTGCGGTCATCAGAGGATTGCGTACAACTCGTGCCGGAACCGCCACTGCCCCAAGTGCCAGGCCACCGCTGCGGCGCAGTGGATGGAGGCGCGAGAAGCTGAGTTATTGCCCGTTGAATATTTTCATGTGGTGCTGACGCTCCCGGCGGCGCTCGGACCGATCGCCTTGCAGAACCCGCGTGAGGTCTACGGAATTCTGTCCCGCGCCGCCGCCGAGACCTTGCAGCAGATCGCCGCCGATCCGAAGCACCTCGGGGCCGAGATCGGGTTCCTGACCATCCTGCACACCTGGGGCCAGAACCTCGAACATCACCCCCATGTGCACTGCGTGGTGCCGGGAGGCGGGCTCTCACCCGACGGCTCACGCTGGATCGCCTGTCAGCCGGGGTTCTTCCTCCCGGTGCGCGTGCTCAGCGCCGTTTTCCGGGGGAAGTTCCTCGCGCTGCTGCGTAACGCCTTCGATCAGGGAAAGCTCTGCTTCCATGGGAAGCTGAGAGTGCTGGCGGACGCCGGCGAATTTCAACGCCTGCTCGCCTCCAGCGCCCAGACCGAGTGGGTCGTGTACGCCAAGCCGCCCTTCGGGGGTCTTTCATAATGCGCACCTCAAATATCCTCGGGAAACTCGAGAGTTCGCTGGTCCCGATCGGGTGATGACGGCCGCTTCTTCGGAGGCCGTCCCGAGCCGTCCTGGGTGCGGAACGCTTCCACGTCCTCGGTGCGGAGGGTCCACGGTCCACCCGGACAGACCTGCTGCGCAGGCACTTGCTGGCGCCGGATCAGGCGTTGCATCGTCGAGTAGCTCACGCCGAGCCGCGCGGCGGCTTCTTCCAGGGTGAGTTCGCCCCGGGCCTCCCGTTCACCGGGTGAATGGTTGGGAATCTCATGAATGGTCCGGAAGTTCCCCACCCGGACGCGGGTCCAGGTGTGCCCTTTCGCCGTCTTGATGCCCAGCCGATTCAGTTGAGCCGCGATCTGCTTGTCCGACATCCGCCGCGCCAGTTGCCGGATCAAATCAACGGTCTCGACTGACGTCGTCCAGCGGTGTTGCCCCGTGCGTCGCTTCCGAAGCGAGAGCTCCGTATGTTGGCCGCCTTGCCAGTGGATCAGCACCCGCAGCTGGGACTCCTCGACGTAGACCACGACCTCTTTGATCACGGTCCGCAGGATCCGCTTCTTGAGATCAAATGGCGCCGACGGATGGTGCCACAAGCGCGGCAGGTCCAGTGCCAGCCGTCGCAGCGGCTCCTGTTCTTTGGCCGAGTTGAGCCCCAGCTCATCGGAGAGCTGGGCGCACCGCTGCTCCAGGACGCGGACCCGGTCCATCGCCTCGTTCCAGCGGGTCTCCAGCGTGCGGGCCACCAGCCGATTCTCGGGCTCCACTTGACCGTATTGCCGCGCGCATCGGTCGGCTTCGTATCGGGCACGCTCCAGCTCCATCTCGGCCTGCCGCTGCTTCTCCGTCCGGCGCGCTGCGAGTTCCGCGGCGGCCTCCAGCATGGCCTCCATGCGGGCCGGCGCCAGGGCGTCGAGGACCGCTTCCACCACCGCCTGCTCGACCGTCACACCGCCGAAGATGCGGCAGATCTGCTTGCCGACAACCTCGGACTCTGCCGCGAGGCAATAGTAATACACGACCTGAGAGTCACGACCGCGACGACCGCTGTACCGGACGCGCATCTTTCGTCCGCAATGGCCGCAGCGCACCAGCCCGGCCAGCAGACCCTTGCCCGGGCGGGCGGCCCCCGATACGGCCTCGCCGAGGGCACTGCGGTTCTGCTCGAGTCGTTCCTGATTCGCCAGGTATTCCGGCCACGTGATGTAGCCCTCGTGGTGGTCCTGAAGGAGCACCTGCCACTGATCCGGCCGCCGCTCCCTCTGCTTGACCTGTCGTTTCCGTCCCTCGATCAGGACGACGCGTCGCCGCGTGCGGCCGAACGCATAGGCGCCCGCGTAGGCCGGGTTCTGGAGCAGCCCCGTGACCCTCCAGGTGGTCGCGGGGACGAAGTTGACGGGATCCGCCAGGGGGGACCTTCGCCTGGGCACCGGGATCCGCTCCTGGCGAAACCACAACGAGACCTGGCGGGCAGTGCCCAGCTCGCGGAACTTGGAGAACACCAGCTCGATGGTGCGCCGCACCTGCTCATCCGGGTCCTTCTCCAGGCGTCGCGCATCGCGCAGCACATAACCCTCGGGGATCCGGGTGTAGTACTCGCCGCGGCCGGCCATCTGCCGGATCGCTTCCTGCGATCGCTGCCGGAACGCCGCCGTCTCCATCTCGCTCATCGTGCCTTTCAGACCCAACAGGAGCCTGTCGTTGGGATGTTTCGGATCATAGACGCCATCATGGTTGACGATCAGCGTGTTGACAATGCCGCAGAACTCCACCAGTCGGTGCCATTCGTGGCCGTTGGCGCCAGCCGCGAGGCCTCGACAGCGAACACCGCGCCGACCCGCCCCTGGCAGACGGCGGCCAGCAACTCTTCGAACCCTTGACGGTCCACGTATCCGGCCCCCGAGCGCCCGAGATCGTCGTCGATCACCTGCACGTCGCGGAACCCCAACTGCCCGGCTCGTTCGGTCAGGCCATACTGGCGACGCTGACTCTCCACGTTGTTCTGGACCTGCTCGGGCTTGGATTGGCGAATGTAGATGTATGCCGCGCGATCCAGATGAGATTGCTTAATCTTTATCATGATCATGATCCTTGTTGTCCGAGGGATTCTCCGCCGATTTCACGAGCACAGCGACGACCAGCTTGGCCAGCAACCGCCGGGCTTCAGTCAGCACGTTCTCCGGCAGCGTCTCGACGGTTCCCGGTGGCGGAAACAGCGTGGGGCGTCTCATTGCGTCCCTCCCGAGGTGAGCTTGATGGGGGATGCTCCTGGGAGGAAAGTGCCTCGGCCACCAGTCGCTGTAAAGCGAGCAGGGCGGGAGCGTCGATGAGGACGTGATGGGCTGGCGAGGCGTCGAAGGAATGCGGTTCGCACATCCACCGAGGCACAAGCCACTGGCGACCGGATTCGGTCACGACCCGGTAGTGAGCAGCGCCTTGGTGCTGTTGCCGCGCGGACACCATCACCCGCTGGCCGTGCAACGGGTGATACGGATATTCAACGACAACCTCTTGGATGTGATGATGGGGAGTATGGAATGCCGCCGTTCGGCGGACCCGAGGTGGTGTTGAAGTACCTGGCGCGGTACACGCATCGGGCGGCGATCAGCAACCATCGCCTGCTGGAGCTGGAGGGCGGTCAGGTGCGGTTCCGCTGGAAGGATTACGCGCATGGCGGCCGGTGGCGGACGATGACGCTCTCGGCCATCGAGTTCGTGCGGCGGTTCCTGATGCATGTGCTGCCGTCGGGCTTCGTGCGGATCCGCCACTACGGGCTGCTGGCGAATCGGCACCGGCGGGAGAAGCTGGCGTTGTGCCGGGAGTTGCTGGGCGGCGGCGCCGCGAGCGAGGTCGAGGACGAAGAGCCGAAGCCGCGGCGTGAGGGCTCCGACGCGGTGACGCCGACGCGCGCCTGCCCGGTGTGTGGTGCGGGCCGGCTGGTGGTGATCGCCGAGCTGCCGGCGAGGGACGAGGCGCGGGTCGGCGCGGGGCCGGCCGAACGGGAAGTGATCTTCGATACGTCGTGAGCCGGGGTGGAGGTGAGGCGGCGGTAGCGGTCCGGAAGGGAGCGCCGCGCGACGCGGCCGGGGGAGTCCCTGCGCCGCGGCGTCGGGAAGCGCCGCTGAAGGAGGGATCGGCGGTCTCGAGGAGCCGGGGAGTCGGTCCGGAGGGCCGGGGGGCGGGGGCTGGAACGGGGTGAGGCGGGCGGATAGGCTATGGTTCGAGGCGGAGTGAGGGGGGCGCGCGACGATTGAATCCCCATAGGGCGAGGCGCACCGCGAAGCGGCTCAGTCCAACGAGGTTTTATCCGGAGGGCCGTCGGAGCCGCTCGGTGATGCGCGACTATCTCCCGGCCCTCCGGATAAAACCTTCTTCGTTATCAGATCTCGTAGCTGCAGCCCGGAAAGGGGGCCCGGAGCCATTCGAGACCCACGAGCCCCGAACGCGCGTCGGTGTGCTCGGACCGAAGAAGGATGGAACGACGCGATGACGGCATCCCCCGGAATCTCCGAGCGATCGTGCCGATCGCGACTCGAGCCGGTCCGGCCTGGTGTGCGTCACCTTTCTCGGTCCCTCCGGCCTCCGCCCGTCGGCGACCGGGCCTCAACCCGGCGGACCGGACCAGCCGGCCGGTGGGCGCCCGACAGTTGTCGATATTCGCGTTCCCTTTGGCTCCGCCCCATCCCCTCTGGCTCCGCCCTGTGACAACGAGGTGCGTCCCGAATGGCGTAAAGACCCCGCAAGTTACCGCTCGACAACGAGTTAAAAACGGAGGGCTGCATTCATACTAACAAGTCATCCGATCACCACCGTCGCCGACCGCCCGGCCGGCGATATCCCATTATGGTATGAGCAAACGACCAATAAATCCGCGAGTCCGCCCCCCTCCCCATTGCATCAAAACACAATGGCCTTCCACATCCGTAGATCTCACCAGGTCATGCCGCCAAGTCCTTCTCCCGCAACCGCTTGCGCAATTCGGCCCGCGGCACCCGCATCAGGTCGAACTGCTTCGGACGCCGCTTCTTACACCGCGGCTCATACCGCCCGGGTCGTAGCGGGTTGACCACCAACTCCGGCATCTCCTCCCCCGCCTCGGCCCCGCGCAGCCACCGCAACGCGTCGATGAAGCTCACCCGGTCCGGCACCACGTCCTGACGGCTCGCGGCCTGGCACATCGCCAGTCGCACCAGGTTGTACGCCACCGCGTACATCGTCAGCTCCTTGAGCACCCCATCCACCGTCAGGCACTTCAACACATCCATCTTCATCGTCTGCTTGAGCGCCTTCAGATGCTCCTCCACCCGCCACCTGGTCCCATAAAGATCCGCCAGCGCGTCGGCCGGGTAGGTCTCGGCATCGATCAGGGTGGTCACCAGCGTCACCTCGCGCGTCCGGAACCCCGGCACCTCGATCCGATAGCGCAGCTCGCGCACCACGATCGACTCGGGCAATGCCCCGTACTCCGACTCGCTCATCCACGCCGGTCGCTCCTGTGGCTTGAAATATTCGACCACCTGGTCCTTCGTCCCACAGGCCCGGATCCACCGGCTCCGCGGCATCCCCTTGGGGACCCGCTTCTGCCCCGGCCGGGCATGGGTCCGGCCCGGGGTGACTGGCCGTCGCGCAAAGGTGGTTAAGTTTCTCCGATCTCCAACCCGGCCTGAGCGAAGCACGATCGGACCAGCTGCGGTTTATGTCGAAATCGCCCGACGGCGAGGTGGAACTGCTCATGCAACTCCTCCAAGTCCCGACAGACGAGGTTGCGCATCTCCACGTGCTTGAGATGATCCCACCCCCCTTCATCCCACGGGTTGAGGTCGGGGGCATAGCCCGGCAGGGCCTCCACCCAGATGCGACCCTTCATGGCGGACACGAATCCCGTGACTTCCGAACGGCGGTGGATCGGCGAGCCATCCCAGATCACGAGCAGGCGCCTCCCCGCCACGTGCGTCAGGTGCACGAGGAACTCGATGCTGTGCAGTCCGTTGAGCGACTCCTGCCGCACCAACGTATAGACCCTGCCCTGCGGCGTCATGCCGCCCATGACCGAGAGGTGGTCTCGCGTCACTTTCTCGCTGATGATCGGCGTTCGCGCCTCGGCGCGTAGGTCTTGACCACCCCGGGCAGGAGATAGAACCCGGATTCATCCACGAACACCAGGGCCCGGCGCTCCCTGCGGGCCCGCTTCAACAACTCCGGCCAGACCTCACGGCGCCAGCGTTCGATCGCGGCCTCATCGCGTTGGATGGCCCGGCGGATCGGCGCCTGGGGCGTCCAATGCAGCTCCTTGAGCAGGCGGGCGACATGGCCCTTGTGATAGGCGACCCCGCATTCCTCTTCGATCACCTTGGCGACCCGGGCACAGGTCCAGACCTGGCCCCGGAACCCATAGGCCACCGGGCCGTGCCAGAGGAATTCGGGGATCATCCGCCGTTGCGCCGGCGAGAGCTCCGAGGGATGGCCGGGGCCCGGATGAGCCAGGAGGGCCTCGAGGCCGCCGGCACGGGCGCGGGCCAGCCACCGGCTCACGGTCACTTCGGAGGCGCCGAGGGCCTCAGCGATGTCGCGCTGATACCAGCCTTCTCGCTTCAATTGCACGGCCCGGAACCTCCGCCACTCGCGCCAACTGGCGGGTACGACATCGCTGGAGATCATCCCCCGATTCTAGCAAAAAGTTTAGCCTTCTTTGCGCGACGCTCAGGAAGTTGACGATCAGCTTCTGGTGCAGGCGAAACACCGCATGGACCCCGAGGGAGATCAGCATCGCCAGGTGGGCGAAGGAGCAGAAGCCGCGGTCGGCCACCAGGACGTCGCCGGCGGCCAGCAGCGGGAGGAGGCCGGCGATGCCGGCGATGTCCTGGGACCGCAACGGCGCCGCGGCGACCTCCCACAGCAGCCCGGTGCCGGCGTGGAACTGCGCCAGCAGGTGGGCCACCGGGAAGCCGCACCCCTTGGCCTGGTTGCCGGGCTGGCCGAAGTGGGACTGCAAGGCCGGGGTGTCGGGCATGGAGAACGAGGAGCCGTCAACCAGGAAGGTGCGATGGCCGCGCCAGCGGCCGATCGCCTCGGTGTCGGGGATCAGGGCGCGGACCATGTTGCGGAGGAGGGCCCGGAAGACGGCCAGGGGGAGGCGGGCCCGGGCCTGGCCGAAGGCGCTGGCCGTGAAGGCGCGACCGGCCAGGAGCGAGACGTGGGTCAAGGCGGTGTTGCCGTGAAGGACCTGGATGAGGAACCAGTGGATGATCGCCGCGGGGGTCAAGAGGGCGGAGTCACACCAGGTGTGTCCGGCGGCGCGGCAGGCGGCGAGGATGACGTCGTCGCCGAGCTGGGCGGCCAGGTCTTGCCTCAGGGCGCAGAGGATGCTAGAAATCCGGCGATGCATCGCGGGGCCTCCTGTGCCATGGTGTCGGGGAAAAATACCATGGTGCGCGGAGGCCCCGGTCATCTCAAGTCTCAAGGCCCCTTGCGGTTAGGGACCTTTATGCCATTCAGGTGCGTCCCCGTTCCGGATCCTAGGTGCGTCCCTGTTCCGGATCCCGTCCCCGTTCCGGATCCCGTCCTCGTTCCGGATCCCCGTCCCGGTACCCGACCCATACCGCGACCCGGCCTGTCAGCACTCGGTAGTAGACCAGCCGCTCGAGATTGCGCACCAGCCATGCCCAGCGGACGGACGGCAGGTCGGTCGGCTCGCCGAAACTGCCGCCGCGCGACAGCACCTTGTGCGGCATCCGCTGCGGCCGGATCGGCAGGACGGGGTCGCCGTTGAGCCCCCACCAGAGGACCTCGCCACTGGCGGTCAGGAACTGCATGACGGCACCACGGGACATCCGGAAACGGTCGTGCTCAGGCTGATCGACCCCGAGGGTTCTCCGAACGAAAAATCGCGGCAACCGAGAAAATCCAGGCCATGGTTCACGCCCGTCAATCGACGATCCCAGCGGGATGCGACTGGCTTTCGATCTGGCCGCGGACCGGGTCGTTCACAATGTCGCGAACTCCGCACCAAAGCGCACTCATGTTCGCCGCTATCGCGACAACCGCGGCGACCACGATGCAGGCGACGGCATCGACGGAGCCGCGATCGGCATCGGCGATCGTTCGCAGCGTCAAAACCGGATTGACCACATCGAAGAGCTGTGGCGTGTCCACTCGGAACAGGAAGTGGATCACTTCGGCCGCAACGATCAAGAGCAGATTCACCAGGACCAGAATCGCAAGCACCTGATACGAATGGATTCGTTGCGCCACGCGCCGCAGCAGTCGCCCAAAAAGCGTGCCCGCTCCGAGATAAATCACCGAATAGGCCGCCAGGGCGATCGCGTATCGAGTGGCTTGCCGATCGTTCAAGATGCTGCTCATCGTAAGCTGCGGGAGTAGGACCGTCACAAAAAAGGCGAGCAGCGACCAGCGACATGAGGGCATAGAGCAGCCCGCGCCGCACCCGGCAGAAAGGGGGCCCACAGCACCCTCATTGCGCGTGAGCGGGGCAGGCCGCGGCTGACGCGCCGCGACAGAGAATCGGGCGCGCTGACGAACAACAGCCCCGCTGCCGTGATTTGCATCGCGGTCACCGTCAAAATGGCGGTCAAACCGTCGGAACTCATCGGCGGCCGCTGGCGCACGATGAGAAATGTCAGCAGACCGATCCAGCAAAAGAGCCACTGCGCGCCCGTGGCCAACCGGATGCCCGTGCTGCGGTTATCGGAATCGAAAGTGAGCTGTGCGATGGCCGCCTGCTCGCAGACATATCCGGTCGAAAGGCCGAGGAACACGACCAGGGCGAGCGCCCACCACGTATCCGACTCGTCGAATCGGATGTTGTTGCCGGCCGCCGTCATGAAGCTGAAAAAGATCAGCATCCCTCCGAAGGCCGTCGCGATCACGAAGAGCGACGAGAGGGACTGGTACGTCGTATTGCGGGCCTGGGCGCCGATGGCCAGGGCGATCACGGAGAAACACAGCGCGGTGATCAAGAGCATGACCAGCGAAAAGGTCACGTGGACGATGTCGAAGCCCGGCAAGAGCGCCGTGAATGCGATGAAGGGAGCGATCGCGCAGTAGTAAACCAGCACCTGCACCATCGCGCTCAGGGTCTTGCCGCGGACGATCTGCGCGGGCGAAAGCGCCGTGATTTGCAACAGCTCAAGCGTTGTCTCGGTCCGCTCTTCGATGATGCTGCGAAACGTCGAGAATGGAACGATGACCAGCGTCGCCGTGCATAGAGCGAACAGAAATCCCGCATAGAACGTCACTGCCGAAGACCCGTAGTCGATCGACTCGCCCAGATACGACACGCCGAAGATCGACCCGGCCCACGCCGCCAGGAGCAGGAGCAGAAAAGTGACGACGAACTGGCGGCTCTTGAGCGCCTGGCGCACCTCCTTCACGACGATGGGATTGAACCGGTCGCCCAGGCGCTCGAGCCGGCGGACCATCGCTGAGGAAACGCTCATTGCGTGATCCCCTTGGTGATGGCCATGAACGCGTCCTCCAGGCTATCGACGCGGCCGCGGAACTCGACCACCTCAAGCTTGGCCTGAACGAGCCGCGTGAGGATCGCTGCCAGCTCGGATTCGTCGCCCGTGAACTCGAACGTGGCGACCCGGTCGGCGAGCTCGACGTTCCGCACGAGGGGCTCCTGGCAAAGGAGGTGCTCCAGCTTCTCGGCGTCGCGCAGCACGCGGACCGAAATGGCCGATCCGTCCGCGCGGCCTTCCGAGGCGCGCGGTGCCTGAATGATCTCTGTCATGGTGCCGCTGGCCAGGAGGCGTCCCGCCTCGATGATCGCGGCCGAGTCGCAGATCTCGCCCAGCTCGGTGAGGATGTGCGAGCTGATGAGCACCGTCTTGTGCAGTTCGGTCGCGAGTACGTGGATCAGACCCCGCAGCTCGATGCGTGCCCGAGGGTCCAGCCCGGCGGCCGGTTCGTCGAGCACCAGCACCGAGGGATCGTGGATCAACGTTCGGCCCAGCGCCAGCCGTTGCGACATCCCTTTGGAGAGCGTCTTGATCGATTTGTCCGCCAGCTTCCGCAACTCGGTGAAGACCAGGACGCGCTCGACGGCGTCTCGCCGGACGTCCCCCGAAAGTCCGTAGGCCCTCGCGAAGAAGTCGACGTATTCCACGACATCCATGTTCGCGTACTTGCCGAAACTGTCCGGCATGAAGCCCACAATGCGGCGGACCTTGTCCGGATCATCGACGACCGAATAGCCATTAATGAATACCTCTCCGTCCGTCGGAACGTCGAGCGTCGCCAGGATCCGCATCGCCGTCGTCTTGCCCGCGCCGTTGGGGCCGATGAACCCCATGACCTGGCCCGGATACGACCTTGAACGAGACGCCATCGACGGCCCGTAGCCGGCCAAAGTGCCGGTGCAGGTTGCACAGTTCAATCGCTGGCGTGCCGCCGTTGCCGTTTGATGCGGTCATGATCGTCTGCAGTCTAGATCAGTAGTAGCCGAGCAGCAGGTGGTAGCCGGCTTGTTCGGTTGTTGTTTCAACTCCCGTGTCGACCCCGGGATTCTGGCGGAGGACCGCCAGGAAGGAGCGCGGCGAGAGGCACGTCTTTTGGGCCGAGAGGTCCTGGGACCACGTTTGAATCAGCCGCTCCATCAGGTTCGAATCGAAATGTGGCTGAGGCAGGTTCGCCATCATGATGAATGGTCGCAGGCGACGACCGACCATCGGATTGACGGCGGGCGAGGTGAAATTGTCGGGAAGCTCAGGACGGTTCCGGCCCAGGAGCCGGACAAAGTCCGACCGATTCGCCTCCGAGACGCCGGCGAGCGGCTCGGATCGCGTTGGGCAGAACATTCTGCGCCGACAGGAGCCGGCCCGATGCATCGGCCACGAGCACGGCCTCCAGCTCCCAGGGCAATCCATTGACGATTGCGAGGCCCCCGTCCTGTCCCGGCTTGACGTCGACGCGAGCTTGCTGCTCGGCATGGCCAATGGTCAGGAATTGCGTTCGTGTCCGCGACAACAGCCAGCCCGACGTCAGCGACTGGTTCTCGGTCCAGTCGACCGTGAACGCGCCCGGCTCGGTCGTCGGCGGGAACACCGGATAGACGGCCGTTTCCGGGGAGAACTGCATGCCGCGCGCGGGCGCCAGCCCGGCAAAGAGAGCCAAACGCGCGACCGTCACCGCCGAATGGCTCTTCTGGTCGAGCACCGTCAGGCTGCGTATCCGCGACCTGATGCTAAACCCGTGCGCGGCCACCGAATATCCCACGAGCAGCACACTCGTCACGAGAGCCGTGGCTGGCACCGTAACAAGGAGCAGCCATAACAACCTCTTGCGCCGGAGGTAGAAATAGTTCACGGGCCCGATCAAGACAGCGAAAGCGGTGATCAAGACCATGAAGCCGTAGACCGGAACGCCGCGGATGTCGGGATTCATGAAATTGAAGAATTCGTCGGTCCCGAAATCGGGCGCGATGCCATGCCGGTTTACCCAGGAAAAGCGAGGCTGCGCCGACGCTGCTCAAGAATGTGGACCAGGCGATCGGCGAATCGGGCAATTGATCGGGAAATGCGCAGACCAGTCCGAGCATGAGTTGGCGTGTCGCAAAGGGCGATGGCGTATTGCGCCCACCCGATTTCGTCCATCTCGGGCCGACCGCCGCGTGTTCGTTCAATTCGAGCAGGCGCTCGAGCGTCTCAACATCCTCGGTGGACTCGCCCGCATCGTGAACAATCAGGTTTCCGCCGCAATGGACCCATTTCAAGACCGCCGATCGCACCGACGGCTTGAGGTCCGCAAGGTCGTCGCGCGAGATGGCGACGAAATCGAGCCCGCTGAAATCAATCCAGGAATCGGGCAAGCTGTCCGGTGGGACCACTTCCGCAAGTGCGGACGCGTCCGGCGCCGAGCCGAAGCGATTCGCGTTGTGCGGGCCGCCGGCCGCGGCGACGTAACCCGTGCAATCGACCGGCCGGGACGAGACCACGAGCATGGCAGGCGCCAACTCGACGCCAAACGACGCCGCGCCGCCGATGATACGCACGTGCGATGACAGCTCGCCTCGCTGGTCGTAGACGCGAAGCAGCCCCTGTCGGAACGCCGTGAGCGGAATGGGGAGCGTGAAACGGACGGTCGCGTGCTCATCCACGCCGACGACCCGCTTGACCGTCGCCCCGTGCGCCCGGTCGGAGGGAGTGACTTCGAGCACCAGCGACCGCGCCGGAGCCTGATTCGCGATCTCCACTCGCACGGGAAGATAGCCACCGACAGCGCCTCCCGCCCAGCGCGTGTCCGTTCGAATCACGAGGTCATCCCCGACGGTCGTTCGCTCCTCGCCGGACGCGAAAGCCGCGAGAGGCGTGGCCAGCATGAAGGCAACAACGACAAGGACCCACAAGAACGGGCAGGGCGGACGAAAGGCAGAAGAAGAAACCTCCCGCTCCCCGCCGAGCGAGATCCGCCAACCCAATCTGCCCATCAGCCGGTCTCCAGGCCGCGGCGAAACCATGCCCGGCAATTGAATGCATCCCAAATCAAGCGGCCCGACGCCGGTTCCTGCACCGACGGGTCGGGCGAACCATCTCACGCGGTCGTTCGGGCTGGCGCCAGCGGCCGATCGATCCGGATCGATCGACGACTGCCGGCCCGGCCGAAGGACGGAGGACCTGCCTCCATCGAACTCCGCCCTCCGAATTAGCGATTGAAGTCAATCGAAATCGAAGCGACGGGAAGCGTACCCGCGTCGAGGCGTGCGACGTTGAGCTTTGGCGAGTTCCCGAAGGCAAGGCGAGCGGCCGAGCGGTTTGGCGTCGGGCCTTTCGCCAATTCGCGGCTCTGGCCGCCGACACCTGGGGCTCGCAGCGTGTTGAGGAACGCAATCAGCTCTTCTTGCTGGACATCGGAGAGACCCGCGAAGTGGTTCGCAGATGACGACGCCTGACCGGCATGCAGCTTGATGGCATCGGCAAGAGTCGCTGCCCGGCCGTCGTGAAGATAGGGGGCCGAATCTGCGACACCCCACAGCGGCGGCGTGCGCCATTCGCTCGGGGAGATCGAGCTGCCGTCGAAGTCCTCCGGCGTAGACGACTCTTCTCCATAGAATCCGCCGCCACCTCCGCCAAGCCCTTCCCCCATCTCGTGCAGCAGCAGATCGCTGTAGATCCCCTGTGCCTCGGCCAGATCGGGAGTGTGGCAGTTGTTGCAGCCGATTTGCTTGAAGTGCTTCTTGCCAGCGGCGGCGCGGGCGGCCTCGGCCGGGGAGGAGGGGATCACTTCTCGAGGCGCCGGCAGCGACGCGATATAGGCCGTCATCTGATCGCACTGCTGATCGGTGAGATCGAGCCCGCGGGGACGATACGCAGGTCGCGACAGCGATGCCGGCTGAGCCTGCAGGGGATTGCCGAGCCCCAGCTCATTGGCGCACGCGACACGCACGAACTCGGACAGGTTGCCGATGTTCGCCTTCCATCCGAATTTTCCGACTCGCTTGCGGGGCAACTTCGCGGCGCGCCCGGCGGGAAACGCCTCGCCATTGAGGACCGCCAGGCCGAGCTTCGGGCGCTGATTGCGCTCGTTGGCCAGGATCGCCGCGTCGGGGATCGCGTCGATGACGCTTGCGCCGAAGAGGGCCGGTGTGTTGCGCTGGCCGATATCGATATCGGGGATCGCGACGGCCCGGACGGTTTGGACGCCGGCCGGCGGATTGTCGCGCTTCGGTAAAACCGCCTGCAGGTCAGCAAGCGTTGGCCGGCTCTTCTTCGGGAATTGCGCGGAGATGTTTTGCAGCGTCTCCTGAGATCCCTCGTCGATCGCGAATTGATGGATTACTCCGCGGTTAGCCCCCGCGCCGGCTTTAGGCGCCCGGGTGAAGACGGTGACGTTATGTTCCAGCGACCCGCTCCCTCCGGCTCCCCCTTGCTGATGGCAGGCAACGCAAGAGGACGCGTTGAAGACGGGGCCCAAACCGTCGCCTCGGGCGGCCAGCGGATCGCCGGGCGTCCACTCGTGGAGAAACAGATCGCGTCCGGCCTCCGACGCCAGGGCGTCTGTCTTCGGACGCCCGTCATACCGCAACAACCAGCCGGTTGCCCGGTATCCGACGGGTCCGATCACAGCCAGCAGCCCCATCCAGCACAGCATGCCCCATAACCGTTTCATGATGTGGTCTCTCCCACGATCGTCTCGTGACGCCTCGTTCCGCCGAGAGCTGCCGGCCGTCGGACTAGCGACGGCATCGGGCACAACGCAGGCGACTACCGAGCGAATCATCAGATGCCTGGCCGGCAATCGACAAATGTAAGAATAGTCGCGACCCGACCAGATTGCAAGGAGCGAGCGGAACAGAGCTGTCCCGACCCGCCGACGATCACCATTTTCGACTTCCTGGTCGACCGCGACAGCTACCTCCGCCAGTTCGCGCCGGAGATCCTCAAACGCATTGGCGTTCCGCTCCAACCGGGCGGGTGCCCCCCATTCTCAAGGCCGTCGAGATCCTCCGGGACCTCAAAACCCACGGGCCGCGCCGGCTGCCGCAGGATACTCCAGTCGAGTTCGTCCCACCCCGCTGGCGGCCGGGGAGCCATCGGGCTGTGGGGCATCGACGCCCCGGAGACCGGCCAGGACTTCGGCAATCGGGCCGAGCAGGCGGCATCGCGCCTGACGTTCGGCCAGACCGTCACGATCCGCCCCCGGGACACCGACCGCTGCGGGCGGAGGGTGGCCGAAGTCATCCTGCCCGATGGGCGGTAGATGAACCCCGAGATGGTCCGGCAGGGGATGGCCTGGTGGTTTCGCCGGTTCGCTGCGCACGATAACGGGCTCGCCCGGCTCGAAGCCGAGGCGCGGGCACAGAAAAGAGGATTGCTGAGCCAGCCGTATCCGGTCCCGCCGTGGGCCTGGCACCGGGACGAGGGCGTGCCCCAGACGGCCGAGGTCATCGGCAACCGCCGCAGCACGGTGTATCACCGCCCGGCCTGCCCCGGCGCGGTCGGGATGAGCGAGGCCAACCGCGTCAAGTTTCGATCGGCGTCCGAGGCCGAGGCGGCCGGATACCGCCGGGCCGGCGACTGCAAGTGACAGTGCCGTCCGCGCCTCGCCGGCCGACCGGTCCACGGGCACCCCTGGACCTACTCGGCGACTCGGGGATTCGCCATCCGATCGGAGTCTACGCGGGCACAAGTTCCTGACTGAGGC
The DNA here is from genome assembly GCA_963815795.1 of uncultured Planctomycetota bacterium. GTDB lineage: Bacteria > Planctomycetota > Planctomycetia > Isosphaerales > Isosphaeraceae > JAKAUH01. Next base: position 4,919,585 of record CAWFIC010000003.1, read on the forward strand.
GTGATCGACCCAATGCGTCCGGGACGAACTGGCTTCGGTGGGATCGACCGAAGCAGGCTCGACACCGACGCCATATCCGTTCTGGGCCGGCGCCACCGAACATAAGCGCCAATACCGGACGCAGGGCGGCCAGCGCCGGGTCGTCGTCCTTCACCCCAGAAGCGCCGGCGGCTGCTGCCTGGGTTCGGGAGGTCGTCGATCCGCGTGGTCCGTGGTTCGGCGGCCCTCCGACGCTTCGGTCGATCCGACCGACACGCGCCGTCCCGAAGGCGAGGGAATCGTCTGTCCTTGAAAGTCAAGGGCGGCTTTTCTCGACTTTTTTGAGGGATCCTCGCGTCCTCTTTGGACAACACGATCGCTGACCATATGGATATCATCCGCTGGTCTGATCTGTTGTCCTCTAACACCTGCTTCTCTTCGGGGATCGCGCGTCTCTCAGGGCCGATCCGGGACAGAGCCGATCGGGTAACTCAAGTCTGTCACCTCGAGCGTATCGTGCCCGAAGCACGATCGCCGAATTGGCCGTATGGGAGATTGGACCGAGCACCTCTGTCCGTGCCCCTCGTAACTACGCTGGGCGCTCCCCGCAGGGGCGCGAAGACAACTTGCGAAAGGTGGCAGGACAGATCGGTGGCCTCAGACGACCGCGATCCGCTCGCGGACAATCCTCCTTATTACAAAAGGACAACAACATGAAGATATGAAAATACAATACGCCGAACCCCGCACCACGGCGCCAATCCTCCCGGGGACAGGGACCCTTGGACAGGCTCCTGGCCCAGGCACGCGATCCCGGGCGAATCCCTCGGCCCCGCCTGGCGAGCCGGCGACCCGGCCCGGGATTGCCGGGTGGCCGTCGTGCCGAATACACTGGAGGAGCCTGGGCGGAGGATAGGGCAACGCGGGGACGCGACCCGAGCGCCGACCCAGGGGCCAAGACCGGGGTGGGCCGCAGGAAGCCGCCCCTCGGCATCCCGGGATTGGCCTCAATGCGATAAATCCATAAACAGTCCTCCAACGGCCGCGATCTCACCGCCTCCCCCATGCCATCCGCCCACGTGACGTCTTCTCCCCTCGGGAGCTGCTCCATCCTCACGCACGCTGCTTGTTCGCGCCGGAGCGCCGGGCCGACCGGCCGATCCGGCCGAATAACCGCCGCGGTTGGAATGCCTCATTCCGCACCCCGACGTGATACAGCGCCACGGCGAGCTTCCGCATCACGGCCACCAAGACCCGCCGCGCCTCACCTTCATGGCGTGCCTTCTTGGCCTCGTACCAGGGACGGACGCCGCACTTCTGCACCAGCCGCATGGCCGCGAAATAGAGCCATTGCCGCGCCCGCGCACTGCCCCGCTTGCTGATCCGCAACCGCCCCTGGTAGGTCCCGCTGCTTCGCTCCGCCAGGTTCAATCCCATCGCCTTGCGGTAGGCGCCCGCCGAATCGAAGTCGCGCGGGTCACCCGTGCTCACCCACAAGACACACGCCGTCGGCACACCCACCACCTCGCCCTGCGCCTGGAGCACCGGATGCCCCGCGGCCAATTGACGCAACCGCCGTTGCGCGCGATTGGCCTGATGCCGGGCGGCCAGCACCCGTTCGGCGCACTCCTGGATCTGACGCCGCTGCCAGGGGCCGGCACGAACACCCACACTGGACCGTGCACCGGCCAACAACTCCTCGATCTTCGCCGCCGACAACAGCGACCGACCCCAGCGGGCCAACTGCGTCGCCGCGTCCGCGTCCGCGGCCAACGCCTGGGGAGTCCCATAACGCTTCAAGATCCGCAGCAACGTCCCGGAGGAGAGCTTCAGGACCTGGGACGCTTCCGGCCAATGACGCGCCAGGAGCCCCTCCAGGCGCCCCTGCCAGGGCGTGAGCATCTGCCGCTGGGCCACCATCTCTTCCGCCCAATAGGCCAGTTCCTCCTCCCAGGGATCGGCGGCCTGGTACGCCCAGGGCCTGGCCTTCCCCAACGCCGCCAGCTCGGCGACCACCGCGGCATCCTTGCCGTCGTGTTGCGAGGGCACGCCGTCGAAGATCTCCGCATAATCATGGGACGCCTTGGTACCGACGCGCCGGACGTCGATCCCGGTGTCCCCCAGCGCCTGTCTCAAGGCCTCTCCATAGGTCCCCGAAGGCTCCAACGCCACCACCAGCTCCCGGTCCGCCTTGACCTGCTTCAGGACGCCCACCAACGTCGGGATCTCCCAGGGATTCCTGACCCGCCACGGGCGCTCGAACCGCCCATCGGCCCAGCGACAAATCACCAACAGATCAAACTTCCCGACGTCGATGCCTACGGTCGCACCCAGACCCTCCTTTCCGCGGGCGATCTGCTCCCAGTTCACCTCGTTGACGCGCGTGGCACGGTATGCTTTGCTACTCATGGGGATGACCTCCTGCACGTGCGGTTGCGAGACCTCAACAGTTTCGCCTTGGCCGCCTATCGAGCCATCCCCACTTCTATTTCTATAGCCACTACGTTCGGCCGCCCGATTGTCGAGCGGCGCCCGGATGCCGGCCGGTAGCAGGCGGCATGGATTCTGGGCTCTCCGGCACTCACGACGATGGCCCCCCGTCGGTCCCGTCCCGACCGGGTGGACGTCGGGGCTTCGGAGATGCCCTCCGCGAACCGGCGGATCGACCGACACAACCATGCCTCCGCCTTCGCCGGCCCGTCGGTCAGCGTCCCCTCGGAGTGCCGGCGGATCAAGGCCGCGATCTCGTCGGTGAGGTCCGGCGCCGCGGAGCGCTGGGCGCACCGGCCGCGGATCGCATCGAGCCATGGCGGCTCATCCTCCCGCTCCTCACGTCGACGCAACCGATCGAACGACCACCGCTCCGCCGAGGGGGCAGCGGGGCCGGGGCCTTCGCTGCGGCGACGCGCGCCGGCGATCTCCCTGCCGCGGCCGGTCGCTTCGTGACGGTTTGCGCCGGTATCAACCGGCCAGCCCTGATTTGCGCCGGACGCGCCTGCGCGAATCGGTCCACGCGGATGACTTGAAGCCTGTGAAGGCCTCGGGCGATCAGCTCGTGGCCGTCGTGTGCCTCGAGCTGAAAGGAGATCGTCGTCCCCTCGGCCTGCAAGACCCGGGCCCGGCAAATCACCGCTTGCCCCACCGGCGTGGGAGCGGTATGCCGAACCTCGACATACGTCCCCACCGTGCTCTCGCCCGGCGACAGGAAGGGCAGGACCGCCTCCCGCGCCGCGTGCTCCAGGAACCAGATCAGCCATGGGGTCGAGAGCACCGCCGGCATCGCGCCGTCCGCGAAATCAATCGCGTGGCCGTGCTCGACCACGAACCGCCGCTCGCCGATCGTGCCGACCTTGGGGCCGCCGTTCATCTCACCACCCCCGGGCTGCTCTTCAGCGCCCGCCGGAGCCATCCGGGGAGCACAGCGCGCCGCACGCGTCCGCCACGGACTCGTCGGCGAGGCGGAACCCTTCCCGCGCCGTGGCCGCGGCGACTCCGGCGTTGACCGCGGCGACGACATCGACCAGGGCGTTCACGACGTCATCCCCGATGCCGGCCGCGCGGGCCCTGGCGATCCGATTCCGCGTACAGACCTGGCAGCCCCGCGTCAGGGTGACCACCAGCCCGACCAGGTGCTTCTCCCGGTCGGTCAGCAACGCGCTTTCATGAACCTGACTGAGATAGTCCTGCACCAATGCGCCATCGTATCCCATCATGGAACTCCCGTCTTCGTGAGGTCAGGGGACGATCTCGACGCCACTCGCTCCCAGGGGCGGTGCCTCGACCGCAATGCGGCTGCCGGGGGCGACCGGATACAAGTTCAGGGGGGAACCGGTCAGGATCGTCTGGCCCTTCCGGAGCTGGAGCCCGGACCGCGCCAGCCGGCCGGCTAACCACCGCAACGATTCGATCGGGTCGATGAGCGCCTCGGGACCTTCCACGGCGCCGACCGTGACCTCGTTGATGCGGAGGCTCAGGCGGTCCGCGAAGCTCGCCGGCCCGGGGCGGGCCGGTCCCCCCTCCTCGACCACGAATCCCGCGTGCATGCCCCCGCTCGCGATCAGCCACCGCGCGGGGGGCCAGGCCTCGGGTACGACATAGTGGTGCAACTCGATCACGGGAAAGGCGGCCTCGATCGCCTCCCGACACGCCCGCTCCGAGACGGCCGTCCCGGACAGATCGCGGCCGAGACGCACCGCCAGCTCGCCCTCCACGGCGAGATTGGCGAAGGCCGCGTGGGAGAGGCAGGCGCCGGAGCGAAAACATCCCGTGTCGAAGACCCTGCCGAAGATCGGCTCGTGCACCCCCAACTGCTCCTGGATGGGCCCGCTGGTACAGCCGACCTTGTAACCGATGATCCGCTCGCCCCGGCGCTCGCGGAGCCGGCCCACTTCCGCCTGGACGGCGTAGGCCTGTGCGATGGTCAGCCCCGAGGAGGGGCATGAGAGCGTCCCCGGCGTCCTGGCGTCGTAGCCGGCCAGCAGGGAGGTCGCCAGGCACCGCAGTTCATCGGGGCTCACTCTTTCCATTCCTTGATCTTGATGTCCTTGAATTGCACTTCCATCGCCGCTCCCGTGTGGGGCTGGAGCGCGATGACGCCGCCGAGGTCTCCCGTCGGGTCCTCCACATCGACGGATTCGACGCCGTTCAGGACCAGCCGGACGTGGTGCCCCCTGGCGGTGGTCTCATAATGGTTCCACTCGCCGGGCTTCACCCTCCCGACGGCCTCGGGGGCGGGCCGCTTGATGATGAGCCTCTTCGGGCTGCCTTCCTCCAGGAGCAGGCCCCAGAATCCCTTCGCGACGTCGGCCTGGTAGCCCCGGGCCGTGCCGTCGGGAAGGATCCGGGTCCGGAACTGGATCCCGCTGTTGCCTCGGTCGCCGACGAGCCGGACGGAGACCTTCAGGGTGAAGTCAGTGTACTTCCCCCTGGCCGCCAGGAAGGTATTCTTCTCGAGTCGATCCCCGCCGTGTTTGCCGACGATCATGCCGTCCTTGACGCTCCACAACTCCGGCCTGGTCGCATCCCAGCCTTGGAGATCCTTGCCGTTGAAGAGCGGCTGGAAACCTTCCGGATCGTCGGCGCGACCGGGCGCGGTCGGCCCGATACCGCCCGCGGCGATCCCGATGGCCAGTGAGAGTGCGACGGTGCCGGCCCGATTCATGGAATGGCCCCTTTGGTGCGCGGTCGTGCTATTCGGCGAAGGCCAGCTTCTGCTGCTGGTCGTCCCACGTCACTTTCTTCCCGCTGCGCAGCGCCGCGTTGCCGATCTGGGCGGCCCGCGCGGCGGCCACGCCGACGCGGATCGGGGCATTGGGCTCCTTCCGGCTGCGGATGCAATCCAGCCAGTTGCGCAGATGGTCGGAGGTCCCCTCGTGCTCGGATTCGACGTACAACCTGGGCTCGGGCCGCCAGCGCCGCTCGGCCCGGTTGAACTTCGGCCAGCCGCGGCCGCGATCCTCTTCGTACAGAGACAGCGCGGCCCGACTGATTTCCAGGGTCGCCTTGGAGCCGCGGAAGATGATGCTGCCGAAATCCATCCCCAGGGAGTGACCGCCCGTATAAGTCACCAGCAACCCCTTGGGATACTCCAGCGTACAGCTCAGGCTATCCGGACACTCGAAGGGCCAGTCTTAGGCGTGGCCGATGCCGACGGCGCTCGCCGGCGTGTCGTACTCCATGTACCAGTGAATGGTCTCGATCGCATGGGTCATCAGGTCGGCGAGATTGCCGCCGCCGAAATCCCAGAACTGCCGCCAGATCCGGAACTTCATCGGATGGAACGGCTGGGTAGGCGCCGATCCCAGCCAGGCCTTCCAGTCGAGACCGGCCGGAGGCTCCTGATTCCTGGGAAGATTATGGACTCCTCTCACGCCATAATTCATGAACCAGAAGGCGTCCACGAGCCGCACGACGCCCAGGGTGCCCGAGGCGATGATTTCCTTGCCCCGGACGTAGTGAGGCCAACTGCGTTGCTGGGTACCGGTCTGCACGATCCGGCCGCTCTTCTCCACGGCCCGGATCGCCTCGGGACCTTCCTCGAGGGTGTGGGTCGCCGGTTTCTCGAGGTAGACGTCCTTTCCCGCGGCGACCGCATCGATGAGCATTTGCTTGTGTCAGTGGTCGGGGGCCGCGACGATCACGGCTTGCACTTCCTTCCGATCTAAATAGGTCCACGCAATAGGGAAAGTAATCACGCGGCCCTGGGGATCTGGTATTCCTCATCCTCAAGCCGGAACGGCGCTTCCGACTCCAGGTACCGCATGACCATCCCCACCAATTCCCCGGAGTCGTGGCACCGATGGTTCCGCGTGATGTGCTCCCGCACCAGCCACCGGATCCGCTCCATCGGGTTGGCATCCGGGCTGTACGCCGGCAGCATCTCCAGCTCGATCCGATCGCGGTGCTCCCACAAGTAGACCCGCACCTCGTCGCTGTGATGGGACTTGGCGCAGGGGTGTGACCGACGATTGATGTAGCGTATTGGGGCACCCGGTGGTAAGATTCGGCTCTTCTGCCACACCCACGGAGGAGCCAACGATGTCCGCTCAGATCATCGACCGCACCGAATCCGGTTCCACCGTCCAGGTCACCATCCCCTACAACCACTCGATGCTCGACTTCGAGGAGACCCTTCAGGAACAACTCAACGCCGCCGGGATCCTGGCCACCCAGGAAGGACTGCGGCAGTTCGACACCGACGGCTCTCCGATTACTGTCGGCTCGATCACCCTCACCAGCAAGGGACAGATCCCTAAGGATTACCAGACACCTTACGGCCCGGCCACGGTCGAACGCCATGTCTATCAGGGCCCTCAGGGCGGGGCCACTTACTGCCCCTTGGACCGTGACGCCCGGATCATTGTGAGTTCCACCCCCAAGTTCGCCAAGATGGTCTCGAGCAAGTACGCCGAATTCGGCTCGGCGCGGGTCCGGCACGACCTCCGGGATAACCACGGCCGGGTCGTCTCCCGCTGCCTGGTCCAGGACATCGCCGATGCGGTGGCCGCCGTGGCATTGGCCAAGGAGGAAGCCTGGGGCTACCACCTCCCCCGGATGGAGACGGTGCCGGCGACCGTGGCGTTCAGCTTGGACGGGACCTGTGCGCTGATGTGCGAGGACGGTTGGCGTGAGACGATGGTCGGGACGATCAGCTTCTATGACGGCGACGGCGAGCGCCAGCACACCATCTACCTGGCCGCGACGCCCGAGTATGGCAAGGCGACGTTCCTGGGTCGATTGGAGGCCGAGGTGGCCCACGTGAAGGCGACGTATCCCGGCGTGCCTTGGGTGGGGATCGCCGATGGGGCGAAGGGGGATTGGGAATTCCTGGAGCGCCATACCGAATCGCAGGTGGTGGACTTCTGGCATGCGGCGGAGTATCTGGGCAAGGCGGCGGCGGTGCTCTACCGGGCTGATCCTGCGACGCGCAAGTCGTGGGTTGAACGCGCGTTGCCACGAGCTGAAGCACGAACCCGGGGGCGCGGCGGCGATCTTGAAGCAGTTGAAGTCGCTGGCGAAGGTGCGACCGTGGGCCAAGGATCACGAGGATGTGCAGCGGGCGATCACGTATTTCGAGAATCAGTCGAAGGCGGGTGGGATGGACTATCCGGCCCGGGTGGCGAGGAACGAACCGATCGGCAGCGGGGTCACCGAGGCGGCTTGCAAGGTCATCGTCAAGCAACGGCTCTGCGGTTCGGGGATGAAGTGGAAGGAGTCGGGGGCGGCGGCGGTGCTGAGCCTGCGGTGCTTGAACTACACGGCGGGGCGGTGGGATCAGTTCTGGGCGAAGATCGACCGGTGGGGCTTCCCGGTGGCCGCGTAATACGTGGGTTGCATCCAATATAATTCAACATCAAACGTCGGTCACACCATGGCGCAGTCGCAGATCACGTGGATCTTCCGATAGCGCCTCAGCCGATGCCGCAGGTCCTCCAGGTGGGCCAGGAACAGCTTGGCATCCCGCTTCGGCCCCTCGGTGGCGAAGATCATCCCGGTCCGCCAGTGGATCGAGCCGGCGATGTATCGCTTCTCGTTGGTCCCCGGGGTGGGGATGGTGGCCTGCCGGCCGCGCCGCATCCACATCCGGCCGATCTCCGGGTCGGTGTTGATGTCGGCCTCGTCCTCCCAGACGACCGTCTCATCGGGCGGCAGCTCGGCCGGGAGCTTCCGCAGGGCCGCCCGCTTCGCCTCGCGCTGCTCGTCGCGGGGCCCGACGGTCGGGCGCGGGCGGCGGTAGACCATCTCGCCGCGGTGCAACCAGCGGCGGACCGTCTCCGGGCTCACCTCCAGCCGATGGCGGCCCCACAGGAGCAATGCGAGCGTCGCGCAGGTCCAGCGGCTGCGGAGGAAGCCGTAGTCGGTCGGGAGCATGGTGGTCACCCAGTGGACCACGACGGCGAGGCATTCGGGGTCGAGGCGAAAGGGGCGGCCGAGCTTGCGCCCGGCGATAGCCTCGGGGCCCCCCTCGTGGAACCGCTTGACCCAGCGGTCGATGGTGCGGGAGCTGCGGAACAGCACGGTGGCGACCTCCTCCCAGGTGCGGCCATCGGCCAGCAGCAGGAGGATGTGGGCGCGGAATCGGACCTCGGGCCGAGGATCCTTGCGATATCGGTCGAGCAGCGCCTGGCGCTGCCGGGGGTCGAGGGTCACGCTACGGGTCATGGATGCAGGTGCCGCGTAGAAAGGATGGGATCTCCCTACTCGATTGTACAGGACCCGTCTACTTTCCCTCTTGCGTGGACCTATTTACTCACGTTCCGCACCTCCGTCGGAAGGTTCGGAGGCGGTTCCCATGTATACCAAGTAATTTGAGGATCAGATGCTGAACCGGCGTCGGCTGAGCCAGTTGGCGGTCGATCGTCCCCTGCCGCTGGATGATCACGATGCACCAGCCGCTCAGGCACTCCAGCAGCGCCGGGCCCGTCGGCGCCACGCTCGGCCGACCCTCCGGGTAAAGGCCGTACAGCGGCCGGCCCTTCAACTCTCGCCGCACCGGCCGCTCCATCAGCGCCAGCACCATCAGCGCCCAGACCACGATGCACAGCAACCCCGCGATCCGCTCCGGGTCCTTCAGGAACATCGGCGCCACCGCCAGCGGCCCCTTGATGTGGTGGAACCGCCGCTCCGCCTGCGACTGACCCTTGTACAGCCGCAGCACCTTCGTCAGCCGGTACGTCGACCGCGGCCAGCTCGTCTTCAGGACAGAGACGCCTTCCAGCGAACCCCATCGCTTCAGCGCCGCGGCGTCCAGGCCCCAGTCGAGGTGGAACGAGCCCTGCGCGTCCTGCTCCAGGTGGTATTCGAACAGCCCGCCTTCGCTGGACTTCCCCTTGGCCGCCTCCAGCCGGCGGACGATCGCCTCGGTCGTCTTGAGGCTGTAGCGGCCCAGGTTGCGCTCCACCGCCTCGAACTCGCCGCGGATCTTGGCGACGTGCCGCTCGCGGGTGGCGGCCTCCTGGCGGGCTTTCGCCTCACTCCAGACGAAGATCAGTCGGTAGTCCAGCCGCACCCGCTGCCCATCCACCGTCCCCTCCAGGTGCTCGGTGACCGCCAAGGCCCTGTACTCGTCGCGCTTCTCGGGCGGGAGCTTGGCCTGGCTCTGGGGGAAATAATCGATGCGATGCAGGCGGTCGCGCACACGGAGATACCTCTCCTGGAGTTGAGGCGAGAGGACCCCGCCGCTGAGGAACTGCCCGCCGCGCGCGGCGATCGCCAGCAAGTTCTCCGGGGCATCGAGCTTGGTGTCGGCGATGGAGAGCAATCTCCCCTTGGGCAGGATGTGGCCGAGCCGCTTGAGGTTCTCCAGGTGCGAATTGACCTCCGCGGCGTTGCCGTCCAGGGGGAGATGGCCGACCGGCACGCCCCCATCGCCGGTGACGTCCAGGCCGAATTGGATCTGCTTGACGTTCTTGCGCCCGCTCTTGGTGCGGCCGTAGGCGGGTCAGGGGACCGTGGCCTCCTGGCCCTCGGCCCGCCGGAAATCCTCGTAGGCCCCGTAGAGCTCGACGTTGGAGATGTCGTAGTGGATCTGATGGACGTCGAGCTGGAAGTGCTCGATGGCCTCGAGGGTCAAGGCGGCCTGGATCGTCTCGGCGTAGCGGGGGAGCCGCTCCAAGGCGCGACCGAGCCGATCGTCATTGAGCTCGGCGGCGGTCAGGTCGAAGTAATCGGTCAGGGCGGCGGCCTGGGCCCACTCGCCGATGCGGAAGAGGGCCTTGGGGCGGAGGAGCCGGTTGGTGATCAAGACTTCGACGAGGGTGCCCAAGGGGATCTCTCCCTCCCACGGGACGATTCGGTCGATGGTGGCGGCCAAGTCGAGCTTGTCGAAGTAGGCGGTGATCGCCGGCAAGCCGCCGACGATCTGGGTCTGGTACTGGATCGGAGCATCCATGGTGCTGCCTCCTGGGAACTGGGATCCCCCCAGATTGGCCAGGGCAGCGACGGCGAGGCTATCCCCCCGGCTCAAAACCTGCCCGGAGGGGTGCGGAACGTGAGTATTTAGAACAAGCTGAGCTGGCGGGCGTCGCGGCGGCGTGCAACGTGCTGGCGGTAGCCGGGCTGCGGCCGGGCAGACGCGGGTTCGGCCGGCGACAGGGGGAGGATCACCGGAGGTTCCTCGGGCGCCGGGACGACCGGCTCGGCGGGTGCCGGCACCGGGGTTGCCTCGGGTTCGGCGGCCGGCTCGGTGGCGGTTTCCGCCGCGGTGCGGCGACGGATGCGGGCCGTCACCGGCTCCTCGGCGGCGACACGGCGGGTCGCGGTCCGCTCGGGTGCGGCGTCGATGGTATGGGCAGATTTCAGGGCTTTGATCCGCCCGGCCACCTCGGCGACGGGGGGCGTACCCGGCTCGGGCGTCGCCTGCGACAGCCCGGTCTTGAGCTGATCGCGTAGTTGAGTCAGCTCACTCAGATACGCGTCATGCGGGAAGGGCCGGCCGAGGCGGGCCTGGTGGTCGCGGAGCTGCCCCTCGGCGATGCCTAAGTCCTGGCGGGTCGTGGCAAGCTGGCTCGGGTACGACTCGGCCAGGCGGCCCAGGGCATTCAAGACCGCCCGCGGCCCGGCGTCACGCGCGAGCTGGCCGTGCCGCGTCGTCGCCCCTTCCAGGTACACGTCCGGGGCACCGAGCGAATTCACCACGATCCCGAATTTCAAACCCTGGTAGACGCCCAAAGGGAAGCGGCGGGTCTCATGCGTCCTATCGGGAATTGTGTTCAAATGCCTAGCCAGGGGCTTGAGGGCGTCCTCCTCGGCGTAAGCGTGGCCGCCCAAGGTGAGCGGGTCGTGCTCATGGGCCGAAAGCGTCGCCCGGTCGGCGGTGAGATCGGCGGCACGTTTGGTCAGGCGGGCGATGGTCTCCGGCAGGTCGCGGACCGAGCGGCGGGCCAGGAATTGCTCGTCGGCGTGGTTCCGTTTCAGGATCGCCAGCCGCTGCAATTCGGCGTCGGCCTCGGCCAGGGTGAGCACCGCCGGGTTGCCGGAGGCGATCGCCTTGACCTCGGCGTAGGAGAGCTCACTCCCGCCGATATCCTCGGCGCGGCGGGCGGCGTTGTCTCCCGTGATGACCTGCGAGATGAATCTCGCTTTGGTCTCCAGGGCTTGCCACATATAGGCGTCGAACGATCCTTCGGTGACGTAGCGGTAGATCGCCACCTCCGGATTCTCGTTGCCCTGCCGCAGGATGCGGCCTTCCCGCTGCTCGACCTCGGCCGGTTTCCAGGGGGCGTCGAGGTGGTGCAGGGCGACCAGCCGCTTCTGCACGTTGGTGCCGGTGCCCATCTTGGCCGTGCTGCCCAGGAGCACGCGGACCGAGCCGCTGCGGACGCGGCCGAACAGGGCTTGCTTCTTGGCGTCGGAATCGGCGTCGCCGATGGCGGCGATCTGCTCCCGCGGGATGCCGCGGGCGGTGAGCTTACCCACGACCTCGTCGTAGACGCCGTAGCCCCAGAGCGTCGGGTGGACGCCCATGTCACAAAACACCATCTGCGTGCCGCGGGTGGCGGCGGTCTTCGCCCAGATCGCGGCGACGCGATCGGCCAGGGCGTTGATCTTGGAGCCGGGGAAATCCTCGGCTCCGGCCGAGAGCAGCCGGGCGTCCAGGGCCAGCTTGCGGCCGTCGGTGGTGATGGCGAGGGCGTTGTCCTCGCGGGGATCGACTTTCTGGGTCCTCAAGCGGTCGTAGCGGGCCACCAGCTCGGCTTGAAGCCGGGCCTGCTCCTCCGACGTCGGGCAGGCGACGGTCTGCGGCTTGCCCCCTTCCAGCGCCGGACGCGGCAGGTCGAGCATCTCCGGGGTCTGCACGTCCGAGAATGCCCGGAACATGTGTTGCAGTTCGGGCAGGTTGGTGAACCGGGCGAAGCGGCTGCGCGGGCGGAGCGAAGCGCCATCCGGCGATATCTCCATGGTATCGACCGCCTCGCCGAAGGTGGCCGCCCAGGCGTCGAAATGCTCGATGCCGCGGCTTTTCAGGCCCTCGGGGTCGAGGAACCGCGGCATCGTATACATTTCCACCATGGTATTGCTGATCGGCGTGCCGGTGGCGAAGGTGACGCCGTGGCCGGGGTGCTTCTCGCCCAGGTAGCGGGCTTTCATGAACAGGTCGAACGCCCGCTCGCTGCCGCCGGTCTGGATGCCGGCGACGCGTTCCATCTTGGTCGGCGTCTCCAGGTTCTTGAAATAATGCGCCTCGTCGATGAAGACGTGATCGACGCCCAGCTCGTCGAACACCAGCCCGTCATCCTTCTTGTCCAGGGCGGCCAGGTCCTTGAGGCGCTCCTCGCGGCGGGCTTTCTGCTTCTCGATGGTCTTGATGATGTTGCGCGGGCGATCGCCGCCGGCGGAATCCCGGAGCAATTCCTCGTATTCCTTGATCTGTTCGCGGAGGAACCGCTCCTGGTAATCCTTCGACATGCCGATCCGCTCGAAGCTCGAATGGGTCATGACGATGCCGTCCCACTCGCCGCCGGCGATCTTGGCAACCAGAAGCTTGCGGCGGTCGCGGGCCAGGTCGTCCTTGGTCGCCACCAGCAGCCGGGCGTTGGGGTAGAGCTGCTGGAACTCGCGGGCGAACTGCTCGAGCATGTGGTTGGGGACGGCATAGATCGGCTTCTTCACCAGCCCGGCCTGCTTCATTTTCATGCCGGTGGCGGCCATGGTGAAGGTCTTGCCGGCCCCGACGGCGTGGGCGAGCAGCGTGTTGCCGCTGCTCATCCCCCGCCAGACGGCATCCGCCTGGTGGGGATTGAGCCGGATGCCCTGGCTCATGCCGGGGAAGTCGAGATGGCTGCCGTCGAACAGCCGCGGCCGCAGGTTGTTGTAGGTGTCGTTGTAGAGCCGCACCAGCCGGTCGGCCCGCTCGGGCTCGGCGAAGATCCACGACTTGAATCTCGCCTTGATCGCCGCCTGCTTCTCGCGGGCGGCGAGCGTCGCCTCCTGATTGACCACCCGCTCCTCGCGGTCGCCGGTATGCACCGTGTCGTAGATGACGGGGGTCTTGAGGTTGAGGGCCTGCTCCAGCAGCCAGGTGCCGTTGGCCCGGGGCGTGCCGTATTCCGTGGTCGCGGCCACCGACGCCTCGGCGGCATGGCCGGCCTCCAAACTCCATACCGCATCTTTCGGCAAATGGCCGATCGTGATCGCCGAGGGGCTGACGCAGAAGAGATCGGCGGCGAACGCCTGCACGTCCTTAACCGGTATCCACGGGGCTCCGAGGCCGGCGTCGATGTCGCCGGGCAGCACGTCCTCGGGCTGCACCGCATTGAGGGCCTCGGCGTTGCGGGCATAGGCCGGGCCGGCGGCCTCGGCCGCGGCCAGCTTTGCCCGCACGTTGCCGGACAAGTACGCGTCGGCGGTCTGCCAGGTCTGTGTCTGCGGGTCGCGGTAGATCAGCTCGCCCAGCTCGGCGACGATCGCCTCCTCGGGCTTGCCGTAGAGTTTGGCGATGTAGGGCAGGTCGATGCCGCCGGTGCGGTCGAGCGACACCAGCAGCCCTTCCTCGGCCGACGTGACGTGCGTGATGGGCGGGGTCGGGCCGACGACGTCCTTGAGCAAAATCGGGGCCTTGGCCGCCTTGCCGGTGACCTCGTCGTAATCCTCGAGTGCAAAAACGAGCATCGCATCGGGATCTTCCCTGAATTTGACCACGTTCGGCATGCGGCGGATGACCGAGCCGTCGGCCGTTTCGGAAAAGGTCGTCTTGTTGATCGGCCCGTAGGCGGCGGCGAAGCGGTCATACGCGAAATTCAGCTTGCGGCGTGCGTCCTGGCGGTGCGGCTCCGGCCAGCCTTCGTTCTGCGATTGCAGGACGCGGCGGGCCATGTCTCGAAGGCCGATCAGGGCAGCCAGCCGCTTGCCGGTCATGGAGCCGTCGGCCTTGAGCGTGATGCCGCCATAGACCACGGGCACGCCGCGGCCGCCCCCGACCTGGTGGATGACCTTGTCGTCGCCGACGAAGAAGCTGCCCTCGGCGATGTGCCGCTCCGGGGGCGGCGGGACGAAGGCGGGTGCAGGCGGCGGGTTCGGTCGCTCCGCGTCCGACTGGAGGACCTGGCCCCGCGGCAGCCGCTCGATGGCCTGCCTGAGCTGCTCGGCCAGGTCGCCGTTGGCGATGACGCTGAAGGTGGCGTCGTACAGCCGGTCCTGGCGGCTCCAGGTGCCCAATACCTGCTCAGGATGGTTCAGGAAATACTGGTTGATCGGCAGGTTGGTGCCATCGATCGCCAGCGGCCCGGTCGCCAGCCAGTCCGGGTCGGCGTGTCGGGCCGGCTCGCCGGCGGCGCGCTTGCGGAGCAGCAGGATGTCGGTGACGACCGACGTGCCCTCCCGCTTGAAGGCGTCTGACGGCAGGCGGATCGCCCCGAGGAAGTCCGCCTGATCGGCGAGCATCTCGCGGGTCGCGGCGTTGATCTTGTCCATCGAGAAATGCGACGTCACCACGGCCAGGATGCCGCCGGGCTTCAGGCTGTCCAGGGACTTGGCGATGAAGAAGTCATGCAAGGCCAGCTTCCGGCCGCGGTAGTCCAGCTTGACGTCAGCAAACGGCGGGTTGCCGAGGACGGCATCGACCGACCCCTCGGGCAGCCTGGTCTGGGCGAAGTTTTCGATGTGGATGTCGGCGTCCGGGTGCAGGGCACGGGCGATGCGACCGGAGATGGAGTCCATCTCCACACCGATGAAGCGTTGCCCGGCCGGAGCATGGCTCATGAAATTGCCGACTCCACACCCAGGTTCGAGTACGGTCGCGGTCTCGGGCACGCCCAGGCGGGCCAGGGCGGCGTGCATCGCCGTCATGACCACCGGCGAGGTGAAAAACTGGCTGAAGACGGTGCGACGGGCCGAGTCGTATTCGGCGGGTGAGAGGAGGGATTTGAGCTCGTCGCCCAGGGCCTGCCAGCCGGCGTACTTGTAGCGACCGGTGACCGGGTCGGGGAAGATTCTCAGCGCGAGCGGGCCGAAGCCGCCGAAGCGGCCGAGTATGCTCCGTTCATCGGTAGTGGCCCGGCGGTGCTCCCGCTCGATGGTTTGCAGGATCTTGATGGCGGCGAGGATGTCGCGGGCCTTGGCCTTCTCGCCGGTTGCGACGGGCGGCGGTGTCGCCGGCCGGGTAGACCTGGGTGGTTCCCCACCCAGGCCCCCCACAGATCCGGACTTGCACATGTCGCGCATCCGGTTCCTCATCTCAGGACTTCGCTGCGCCGCTCAGCAGGCCGTGGACCACACGGGCCGGGGGAAGACGGTAATGCTGCTCCAGCCGCACGAACTCCGGCCACGACAGCGGCTTGTCCCGGCCACGCCGCGACAGCCATCGTTTCCAGATCCCGCGGGCTGCCCCCAGAAAACTCTGGAGGCTGGCATAGTTACCGATGATCCCGTAGTAACCGTAATGGCCTTTCAGCTTCTGCGTGAGCTTCTGGTGTTGATCGCCGATCGGCAGGTGCAGGTTCTCCCGGCACCACGCCGACAGCGCGTCCAGCGCTCGCTTGAGTCGGCCTTTCGCCGTCTTGCTCTGACCACCCATCCGCCTCGTCGGCTTCGTCCCCAGTAATGGGTGAAGCCCAGGAAGTCGAAGGTCTGGGGGGCGGAGGTCTCCGCTCCCTTCGCCTCGAAGCCGACGGTCACCGGTGGTTGAAACCGGATCAGTCGCGTCTTCTCCGGGTGGACCGTCAAGCCGTACTTGCTCATCCGCTTGGGCAAGACTTCCATGATCCGCCGGGCGTCGTCTTCTCGGGCCACCCCGATCACGAAGTCGTCCGCATAGCGAATCAGGAACGCCTCCCCTTTCAGGCGGGGGCGAACGTCCTTCTCGAACCATTCGTCCAGCGCGTAGTGCAGGACGATGTTGGCCAAGAGCGGACTGATCACACCGCCTTGAGGGGTGCCGGTCTCGGGGGTCGTGAGAACCCCGGCTTCCAGCACGCCCGCGTTGAGCCATTTGCCGATCAGGTGCAGGATCACACCATCGCGCACCCGACGCTTGAGGAATTCCCGCAAGTGGCCATGGTCGATCGTGTCGAAGAACTTTCGCAGATCGACATCCACCATCCAGCCGCCTCCCAGGTTCATCGCTTGTTTCCACAGCGCAGTCCAGTGCCCCGTGAGCACCGCGTCCGGGTCGGAAGCCGTGAGAGACGTCCAGAAAGTCCGTCTCGTACACCGGTTCCAGAACCATCAGCACCGCACGCTGAAGGATCTTATCCTCGAACGTGGGGATGCCCGCAGCGCACTACCCCTGCGTCCCAACCGCCTTCGGGATTCGTCACCATCACCCATCCCCATCATCCGCTCCGCGGCCACCGGGTCGAGATCGTCCGTCTCCGCCGGGGATTCGATCCGGATCTCATCATTCGACTCCCGGACGGTCGGCATGCCACCATTGCTCTGAGCGGCACCGATTACCTCGCTCCGCACCGAGGGCGATCTCCCGCCGCCGCCAGATCACCTCCTGGATCTCAACGGCCTCCGTCAAGTCCTCCAGCTCCTCGATCGCATCACTCGGGACGGTCGGCGTGTGCCTGGCCCAGAGCCACCACGCCCCATTGGCCCCGTCCGATTCCGCGTTAAGATCGCCCCGATAGTTTCGACACACGCTTGTCTCGTTTGGTGAGGTGTTCTTATGAAACTGCAAAGATCATCGGCCGATCCCGTCGTCGCGCCTGCCCAGGTCTGGGAAGGGCTCACCCTCGAGGCCCAGGCAGGCGCCATCCAACTCATGGCGCACCTGGCCTCCAACCTCGTCATCCAAGGATCCGACTCGAACACATACGGAGATCACATCATGTCTTCACGACTCAGTTCCCCCAAGATCCGCCCCGAGCATCTCGACCGACAGGCCCTGATCTATATCCGGCAGTCGACCCCCATGCAAGTGCGAGACAATACCGCCAGCACCGCTCGCCAATACGACCTGGCACGCTGCGCCGACCGCTTCGGATGGCCCGAGCAACACGTCACGGTGATCGACCAGGACCAGGGACACTCCGGGGCCTCCTCGCTCGGTCGCGACGGCTTCCAGTACCTGATGGCTGAAGTCTGTCTCGGCCATGCCGGCGCCGTCCTCAGCCTCGAGGCGTCACGCCTGGCACGTTCCTGCAGCGACTGGTACCGCCTCATCGAGATCTGTAGCCTGACGGATACCCTCGTCATCGACGAGGATGGCGTCTACGATCCCACTCAGTACAACGACCGCCTGCTCCTCGGGATCAAGGGCACGATGAGCGAAGCCGAACTGCACTGGATCCGGTCGCGGCTGCTCGGGGGCAAGCAAGAGAAGGCCCGGTCTGGCCAGCTCCGCTTCCGACCGCCCACCGGGCTGGTCCACGACCCCGTCGGACAGATCGTCCTCGATCCCGACGAGCAGGTCCAGCACGCGCTCCGCCTGGTGTTCGACATCTTCGAGCAGGTGGGGGCCGCGCTGGGCGTGGTCCAGTATTTCGCCGAGAACCATCTCAGCGCCCCCACACGGCACTACGGGGGCGCCGTAGCGGCCAACTGACCTGGCGGCCCTTGGACCACGGGCGCGTCCTGGCCATCCTCCATAATCCGGCGTACGCGGGCACCTACGTCTATGGACGGACCAAGACCCGCAACGTCGTCATGCCCGGCGAGGAGTCGCGCATCAAAGGTCGGACGCGCCGCGTCGCCGCCGAGGACTGGCCGTACGTCCTCCATGACCACCATCCCGCCTACATCACCTGGGGTCAATTCCAGCGGAACCAGCAACGTCTCATCGACAACTGCACATCACAGCACCAAGATCATCACGGGGCGATCCGCGAAGGCGCGGCGCTGCTCCAGGGCCTCGTCATGTGCGGCCGGTGCGGGCGACGCATGACGATTCGATACATGGAGGACGGCAAGATCCCCGTGTACGAGTGCAATCGGCTCCATAACGACGTTCGGGGAGAAGGTCTGTCAATCGCTCCGCGGTGACCGGATCGATGCGGCGGTGGCCGCGGTCTTCCTGGAGGCCATGCAACCGGCGGAGCTGGAGGTGTCGATGGCGGCCATCGATCGGATCGCGGAACAGGCGCGGCGGGTGGACCGCCAGTGGGAGATGATCGTGGAGCGGGTGCGTTACGAGGCGGAGCTGGCCCGGCGCCGATTCCTGGCGGTCGAGCCCGAGAACCGCCTGGTCGGGCGAACGCTGGAGCGGGATTGGGAGGAGGAGATTGGCGGAGGTGGAGCGCCTCGAGCGGGAGTCGACCGCGCGGCCCGCAGCGTTTGATGCGATTGGTGGACCCCGTGGAGCGTGCCCGGATCCTGACGTTGGCGCAGGACCTACCCGCGCTATGGCACGCCGCGACGACAACGAATGTCGAGCGCAAACAACTGCTCGGGTTCTTGATCAAAGACGCCTGCCTCAACCGGGGCGAGACGATGATCGAGGTGTCGATCCGCTGGCAGACGGAAGCCTGTACCATCCTGAGCATCCCTCGTCCACCGCGCTCCTGCGACGCGCGGCGGACCGACTCCGCCGTGCTCGCCCGCCTCCGTGCCCTGGCGGCCGATACCACCGACGGCCGCATCGCCGAGATCCTCGACCAGGAGGGATTCCGATCCGGGACCGGACGCCCGTTCACGACAAACATCGTCAAGCAGCTCAGATATAGCTATTTAATCCCGAGCGGCTGTCCCGACCGGCCCGCGGCGGGTGCCGATGGTCATCGGGCGGACGGGCGCTGCACCGCCAGGATCGCCGCGGAGATGCTCAATGTGACGGTCTCCACCATCGCCGATTGGTGCCAGTCGGGTCTCCTGGACGGCATCCAATCGGTGCCTCACGGCCCTTGGTGGATCCGGTTGACGCCGGAGGTCATCGCCCGCCTACGCAAGTCCACGCGTCGCTCCTGGACCCGCCGTTCGGCCTCATGAGTGCGATGGAGCCCAGGGAAGGGTCCGAACCCATTCTCGCAATCCTCAACCCCGTTGCAAAGAGGTGCAGTATGAACGAAAGATCGGGATCCCCAGCGGGCGGGTCTCGTGGGAGCCTGCCTTGGGGATATGCACTCGTCGCACCGGCGGGGCCACGTACGTGCCGGACTTGGCGCGGTTGAGGAGGTCTTGGAGGTTGGCCTCCAAGTTGGCCTCGTAGTCTTCCGCGGTTTGTCCGTCCACGCCGACCGCTCCGTCTTTGCGGGTCAGGTCATAGGCCGTGTGCAGCCATTCGATGTCCATGTGATGCGCCAGATTGGTGAAGGCCATATCGGGGCCGTTCCTGGCGAGTTCCGCGATCCGTTGTCGTTTCGTGGACACGGGATCAGGTCTCGGCGTACCTGGCATGTTTCCCTCCAACGGTTCATGAGACGACGCCTCCTTCCCTCCCCGGGGTCCCTCGGGATGGTTCCCCCGACTCGACGGTACTATGAGGCGCTGCGACTCCCTGACGTCCGTCTCGCCGCACTTCGTTTCCTTCGCTTGGCGATACCATCGTTGCGTCCCTGGTTCGTCCCCGACGGCCCAGGACACGGGGCCGCGGATCAACCTGGAGTTGGTAAGCCGGGATCTCCGACCGGCATTGCGATGGAGACGGCAGGGTCTCCCAAGTTCCCGGGGAACCCTCGTGATCATTCGCCATGTTCTTCGACCCCGGTGGGACCAGGCAGGCTGAGTAGGCCATGGGTTAGTTGCCTGACGCGGCCCCCGCGTCTGACAAGGACGAGGGCTCACCACGAGGAGATTTCGGGGCTCAATCGCACAGCGTTTGATCTCGCTGTCTGTCCTTGAAAGTCAAGGGCGGCTTTTCTCGACTTTTTTGAGGGATCCTCGCGTCCTCTTTGGACAACACGATCGCTGACCATATGGATATCATCCGCTGGTCTGATCTGTTGTCCTCTAACACCTGCTTCTCTTCGGGGATCGCGCGTCTCTCAGGGCCGATCCGGGACAGAGCCGATCGGGTAACTCAAGTCTGTCACCTCGAGCGTATCGTGCCCGAAGCACGATCGCCGAATTGGCCGTATGGGAGATTGGACCGAGCACCTCTGTCCGTGCCCCTCGTAACTACGCGGGGCGCTCCCCGCAGGGGCGCGAAGACAACTTGCGAAAGGTGGCAGGACAGATCGGTGGCCTCAGACGACCGCGATCCGCTCGCGGACAATCCTCCTTTTACAAAAGGACAACAACATGAAGATATGAAAATGACAATACGCCGAACCCCGCACCACGGCGCCAATCCTCCCGGGGACAGGGACCCTTGGACAGGCTCCTGGCCCAGGCACGCGATCCCGGGCGAATCCCTCGGCCCCGCCTGGCGAGCCGGCGACCCGGCCCGGGATTGCCGGGTGGCCGTCGTGCCGAATACACTGGAGGAGCCTGGGCGGAGGATAGGGCAACGCGGGGACGCGACCCGAGCGCCGACCCAGGGGCCAAGACCGGGGTGGGCCGCAGGAAGCCGCCCCTCGGCATCCCGGGATTGGCCTCAATGCGATAAATCCATAAACAGTCCTCCAACGGCCGCGATCTCACCGCCTCCCCCATGCCATCCGCCCACGTGACGTCTTCTCCCCTCGGGAGCTGCTCCATCCTCACGCACGCTGCTTGTTCGCGCCGGAGCGCCGGGCCGACCGGCTAAAAGCCGATCCGGCCGAATAACCGCCGCGGTTGGAATGCCTCATTCCGCACCCCGACGTGATACAGCGCCACGGCGAGCTTCCGCATCACGGCCACCAAGACCCGCCGCGCCTCACCTTCATGGCGTGCCTTCTTGGCCTCGTACCAGGGACGGACGCCGCACTTCTGCACCAGCCGCATGGCCGCGAAATAGAGCCATTGCCGCGCCCGCGCACTGCCCCGCTCGCTGATCCGCAACCGCCCCTGGTAGGTCCCGCTGCTTCGCTCCGCCAGGTTCAATCCCATCGCCTTGCGGTAGGCGCCCGCCGAATCGAAGTGCGCGGGTCACCCGTGCTCACCCACAAGACACACGCCGTCGGCACACCCACCACCTCGCCCTGCGCCTGGAGCACCGGATGCCCCGCGGCCAATTGACGCAACCGCCGTTGCGCCGATTGGCCTGATGCCGGGCGGCCAGCACCCGTTCGGCGCACTCCTGGATCTGACGCCGCTGCCAGGGGCCGGCACGAACACCCACACTGGACCGTGCACCGGCCAACAACTCCTCGATCTTCGCCGCCGACAACAGCGACCGACCCCAGCGGGCCAACTGCGTCGCCGCGTCCGCGTCCGCGGCCAACGCCTGGGGAGTCCCATAACGCTTCAAGATCCGCAGCAACGTCCCGGAGGAGAGCTTCAGGACCTGGGACGCTTCCGGCCAATGACGCGCCAGGAGCCCCTCCAGGCGCCCCTGCCAGGGCGTGAGCATCTGCCGCTGGGCCACCATCTCTTCCGCCCAATAGGCCAGTTCCTCCTCCCAGGGATCGGCGGCCTGGTACGCCCAGGGCCTGGCCTTCCCCAACGCCGCCAGCTCGGCGACCACCGCGGCATCCTTGCCGTCGTGTTGCGAGGGCACGCCGTCGAAGATCTCCGCATAATCATGGGACGCCTTGGTACCGACGCGCCGGACGTCGATCCCGGTGTCCCCCAGCGCCTGTCTCAAGGCCTCTCCATAGGTCCCCGAAGGCTCCAACGCCACCACCAGCTCCCGGTCCGCCTTGACCTGCTTCAGGACGCCCACCAACGTCGGGATCTCCCAGGGATTCCTGACCCGCCACGGGCGCTCGAACCGCCCATCGGCCCAGCGACAAATCACCAACAGATCAAACTTCCCGACGTCGATGCCTACGGTCGCACCCAGACCCTCCTTTCCGCGGGCGATCTGCTCCCAGTTCACCTCGTTGACGCGCGTGGCACGGTATGCTTTGCTACTCATGGGGATGACCTCCTGCACGTGCGGTTGCGAGACCTCAACAGTTTCGCCTTGGCCGCCTATCGAGGCATCCCCACTTCTATTTCTATAGCCACTACGCTTCGCAGTGGGAGTTACCCGCCACCCGCAAGACTCGCTTCCGGCTGCTGGCCCGGCTCTTCCGGGCGGGATTGGTTACCCGCAGGGTTCCTGCGAAAGGTTTCACGGTTGTAGCGATTCTCCTTTCCCGAGCTTCTTGGCGCGATGTCAGTTCCTTGTGGGGATCTCCTCCGTGGGTTACCGGCCCCGCCAACGGGGCCTGACGGCACGCAGAAGAATCAGCCCCAGCCCGGAGCGAGCCCGCGAGCGTTCCGGTCAAGCGGGCAATGGGGTGGGGGCCCCTGTTCCCGCTTGACCGGACCGGCGGGCTGATTACCGTGCCGTCGCCCTCGGCCCCGGGCGGGGCTGAGGTAGGGAGGAGATCGGCCGGGGGAGCGGCAACGGCGGCGGTGTCCGGCGGCTCGACAGGATCGGCGGGTGCGGACAATTCACGCTGCCAGTCCGGGATGACGAAGGACAGGAGGGGCTGGCCGACTTTGGCGCGGACGGCGCTGACGCGCTCGGCGTAGCCCTGCGGACGGACGCCATCGCCTCGTCCAGTGAGAACGGCGACTCCGTTTCGGCCGGCGGCGACTCGGGCGGCAAATCGCCCCGGAGGTGCTCGATCGCCAGCTCCAGGGCCTCGCTCGCCATCTGAGCGAAGTCGCAGCCCGGGCTCGCGCGGCGGAGCTCGTTCATCCAGGCGACGTGTGCGTCCTTCAGCGCCAGCGCCAGCCGGTCAAGAATCGCCAGCAGTGTCCGATCCCGGCAAAGCCGCGCGTGGTACTCCGGATACTGATCCTGAAGGAGTTCCAGGACGATCGTCTTGTAGCGAGCCATGATTTCCTCCCGGGCGATGGGTTTCGGCAGCCGGCGGCGACGCCGGATCGGTGGAGTCAGACTCAAACTCCAGCCCGAGGAGGGTGGGTGTGTGCCGCCGCGGTGACATGCCGGATACGACTACCTGTCGATGATGACGACAGTGGTAGTACGCGTCGGCCGGTCAGGCAAGCGATTTCGCCGTCGGTTCCGGGCGGGATGGGGTTCTCCCACCCTCTCGATCCTGTCGGCGTATTCTCGCCGTCGGTCACCTGGCTGAAAGCCGGGCGAGATGAGGCGCGCCGGGACGGTGAATCCGCGGCCTCAAGTCGCCCGAGACGGACTCGCCGACTGAATCACTCCCGACGATCGGCCGGCGCGAACGGCCCTGAGGGGAAGGCCACGTCCATCAAGAGCAGCCGGAAGTCGTCGCGCGAGCGGAGCGGGTCCAGGGCCGTCTCGATCCGCAGTTCGTTCGCATTGCGGTAGCCCACAGTGACCGCCCGGCCCAGCCGTTCCATCGCCCGGGCGGCGTGTTCCTCCCCCTCGGACGCCGAGACGCCCGATCCGGCCCGCCCGGCCAGTCCCGCCAGCGCGGCGTGACAGCAGGCCGTCTCGAATAAGTCCCAGATCGACCGCAGCGGAAGCCCGGCGCACATCTCCAGCGCCCGCCGGGCCTCGGCGGCGGCGCCGGCGCGGTCACCGAAGTCGCCGAGGGCCAGCCCGTGCCGTCGCATCGCGCAGACCAGGTAGTAGCCCTGCTGCGTGTCCCTGGGATCCTGCTCGACCCGCGGTCCCCCCAGGGTGATCGCTCGCTGGTAGAGGTCCCTGGCGGCGGCCGCCCGGCCGCGTGCGCGGAGCACGTCGCCGAGGCACGTGAGGGCCTCGACGAGGCGGTCGCGGTAGAAGATGACGGCGGGGTTCTCGCCGACCAGCTTCTGCTCGCTCGCCACCGCCGCCCGGCACTCGACCTCCGCCTTCCCCGGGTGACCCACCTGCATTAGCAGGAGGCCGAGTTGCGCGCGGATCATCGCCAGGACGATGCGGAAGTCGATGTCGGCGGGGTTCTCGTCCGCCAGCCTCTCCATGGTCGCCATCGCCATGCGCAACTCGGCCTCCGCCTCCGACGGCCTTCCCGTAGCGGACAGGAGTAGGCCGAGGGCGTAACGAGTCACTGCCAGATCTTTTCCGAATGAGGTGACCGTGGGGTCGTCGTCGGCCAGCTTCCGCTGGATCGCCAGAGCCGTGCGGTGCTCGGATTCCGCCCCCGACAGCCTGCCCTTATACCACAGCAGCGTGCCGATGTTGTTGAAAGTCTCCGCCAGGTCGCGGCGGGCGTCGTTCGAGGCCCCGCGGGCCGCGGCCAGCTCCTCCTGGTCGGACCGCGCCCGCTCAAAGGCCTCCAGCGCCTCGGCGGTCTCGCCCTTGTACGCCAGGAGAGCCGCCATCCGCCTGCGGCAGGCCGCCAGCGCGGACCGCGCCGCCGGGTCGGAACTCGCCAGGCCCGCCAGCAGCGACTCCGATCGGCGATAGGCCTCCAGCGCCTCGTCGGTCTTCCCGGTCGAATAGAGCAGGAGGGCCACCTCGGTGAGGCTCCGGCCGACGTCGACCTTGACGCCGGTGTCGGCCCCCGGCTCGGCCGCCAGCGCATCCCGCACCACCAGCACCGCCTGGTGGGCCTCCAGCGCATCCTCCCTGCGGCCGACCTTGTCGGTCAGCTTGGCCAGCTCGAATTTCGAGTCTGCCAGCTCCCGCCGCGATGCGGCATCCGTCTCCTTGTCCAGCAGGGCCACGAGCTTGACATAGAAACCCGAGGCCGACTTGAGGAGCCCATCGCGGAACTCCTTGAAACGCTCCTCTTTCAGGAGGAAGTCTTCGCTCGCGCCGGAATGGAGCGACTGGATCGCCGCGAGGGCCAGGTCGTAGCGGGCCTGCACGGCTGCCTTCGAGGCCTTCAGCTCGGAGTTGGCGGCGTTCAAGGCCGCATTGGCCTCCCTCTCGCGCTGGAGCGACTCGGACAGCCGGGCATTGGCTCCCGACTTCACGGCGAGCACGGAGGCCAGCCCCATCACGCCGGCCAGGACCGCCGCCACGGCGCCGGCGACGCCGGTGCGGTGCCGCCCCAGCCACCGCGCCAGCCGCCGAGACCGCGGCTCGCGCCAGGCGGAGACCGGCTCGTCGGCCATCCACCGCTCGACGTCCTCGGCCAGCAGCCGCGCCGAGGCGTAGCGTTCCCCCGGCCGGAGGGCCATGGCCTTCAGGCAGACCGCCCCGAGCGCCGGATCGAGCGCCGGGTCGAGCCGCGACGGCCGCGGGAACTGCCCCGCCTGCACGGCGTCCAGGATGGCGCCGATATCCTCGCCCTCGAACGGCGGCCGGCCGCAGAACAGGCAATAGAGGGCGGCGCCCAGGCTGTAGACGTCGGACCGCGGGCCCGGCCGCTCCGGGTCTCCGCGGGCCTGCTCGGGGCTCAGATAGCCAATGGTCCCGACCGGACCGAAGCTGGACGATGCGTCGCCTTCCCCGTCGCCCGGCACCGGCAACAGCCGGTCCTGGGCCGATCCCTCCGCACCTCCGCGGCCGAACAGCCTGGCCAGGCCCCAGTTGACGACCAGCGTCTCGTCGAACGGCCCGATCATGACGTTCTTCGGCTTGAGGTCGCGGTGGATCACGCCGCGGCTGTGCGCGTAGGCCACCGTGTTGCAGACGGAGACGAAACGCCGCAACAGCCCGCGCAATTCGCGCGCCCGGCCCTCGGCGTCTCGTCGGCGCCGTCCGGCGCGTGGTAGTCCCGGATCGCATCCTCGAGCGTCTGCCCGCGGATCAGCCGCATGGCGTAGCAGGGGTGGCCATGGTCGTCGGTCCCGAGGCCGTAGACGGGCACCACGCCGGGATGCTCGAGGCGGCCGGTCACCTCCGCCTCGAACAGGAATCGCTGGCGGCTCTCGGGATCGCCGGCGCGCGCCGGCCGGATGAATTTGAGCGCGACTTCGCGATGCAGGTCGCCGCCCTCGGCCGAAAACACCTCGCCCAGCCCGCCGCCGGCCAGGAACCGCAGGCCGCCGTACTCGACCTGGCACCGGGCCGAGGATCGGGCCGTCTGGCCATTCCCCCCGGGCGTCTCCCCCGCGCTGCGCCCGAGCAGGCGATCCATCGCCAGGAGCGCCCGGATGCGGCGCTCCAATTCCGCCGCCAGCTCGGGGCAGTCCCCGCACAGCTCGGCGGCCGGGAGGATTCGCCCCTGCTCTCACAGCTCCTCCCAGCGCGCGAGCAGGTCGCCGATCCGCGGGTCGGGCGGCGGGAAGAGCATGCCACGGCCTCTCTCATGGGCTGTTTTCAGTGTCAGGCACCCGGCAGGCGGCCGCCCAGGGCGTCGTGGAGGGCCAGCCGCGCCTCGCGCCACGAGCGCTTGATCGTCGCTTCCGAGACGCCCAGCACCTCGGCCGCCTCGGCCTGGGTGAGCCCCTGGTAGTAGATCAGGTCGAACACCGAACTTAACTCGTCCGGGAGCATTTCCGCCTGCCGGTGCAGCTCTGACCATTCGGCCAGCAGCGCCGGATCGTTCGTGTCATCGGCCGCGATCCCGATCGGCCCGGGCCCCCGGTCGGGATGGTGGCACTCGTGATTCCGGCCGATGCCGTGCGGCCCGCCTCGGCTCCGGGCCAGGTCGTTCAGCTCGCGGCGGATCTGCGCGGCCGCCAGGCGGAAGTAATCGGTCGGGGTCGGCGGGACCACTTCGCCCAGGGCCCTGTACAACCGCAGCGATGCGCCCTGCACCACGTCGTCGGTGTCGTCCCAGCGATGCACGGCGGGGTAGCCGCGGAGCATCGCCTGAGCCATGTGCGTCAGGCGCTTGAGGGTGTAGGCGAGCAGCGCATCGTGCGCGGTGAGGTCGCCCCCCTTGAGGCGGTGGATCAGGCCCTGAATGAAGGTCTGGCTCTCGCGGGTCATGGCCGGCACCGCCATCTCGGTTGGCTGTTGTGTGGATCGCACCACGGCAAATATTCTACAGGGCCGGCCACGCCAGCAATAGCGTCCTGGTCCGATATCGCGGTTCAAAGCCCACTAAAGCCGGCGGGCCATGACGCGACGACGCCCCGCCCGCAAGGAAGAAGATCCGCGGATCATAAAGGGTCAGAAGGCGCACGGTCCGTATCGCTCCGAACGAGATGGGCGCGGCCGCCGGCAAAAAGACCGCTTCCCGTGACCTTCCGGCCCTTCGGCGCTCGCTCCTAGTGCTGACAGCAGACGGAATGACAGCCAGAACGGGCCTCTCCGGCTCACCTCTTCCGATGAGGGCGCCGACTCCGCCGAGCTTGCCGGCGACCGGCCGCCTTTCGGGCCTGGCATGCTAAGCATTCCTGTCTTTTCATCCGTCGTTTGTCCTGCGCGACCGTCGCGGCCGTCGGTGGCGTGCGCGACTTTCCCGGGAAAGGAGGGCACCGCGAATGTCCGTGGCCGCAGCGAAACCCATCGACGCACCGCCAAGGGCGGCGGAGATGGTGCCGGTCTACATCGACCCGGAGCGGGTCGTGACGCCGGGCGACAACCCGGCCCAGGGCCCGGCGCGGACCGCCGACCTGGTGGCGAGCATCCGCGAGCTGGGGCAACTGGTGCCGGGATGGATCTGCCCGTCCCCGGACCTGCCGACCGCCGATCACCGGCTCTGCCTCGAGGGCAACGGCCGCCTGGCGGCGGTGCGTCAGCTCGGCCGGCCGTTCTGGGCGTTCGACCTCGGGCGGTTCGTGCCCGAGGAGGAGCGGATCAGGCTGATGTTCCACCACCACGGTACCCGCCGCCGCATGGGCCGGGAGGAGATCGCCGAGCGGGCGGCGCGCTACATCGAGATCACCGGCTGCCCGGCCGCCGAGGCGGCCCGGGTGCTCGGCTGCTCGCAGCCGACGCTCTCCCGCGCCTTCGGCGAGCGGCGCATCCCGCCGGAGCTCAGGCCCAGGACCGACCTGCTCGGCCTGTCGATCCGCTCTCTGGTCGCCGCCGCGCCGGCGGCCCTGATGTCCCAGGCCGTTGAGTTCGCTCTGGCGCCCGGGGCCGACGGCAGGAGACCGACGCGCGATGAGGTGTCGGCGTTCATCCGGCAGCTACGCAAGCAGGGCGACGGCCGGCCCAGTGGCAAGAGGCCCAGGGCGGTCACGCTGCGGATGAACGGCCGGACGGTGACCGTGACCGTGGACGCCGAGCGCGATTCCGCCAGCGGCGTGGCCGAGGACCTGAAGGCCATCGTCGGCAAGCTCCGGCAGCATGCCGACGTGCCGCCCGACGGATGGCCGTTCCTGTTCCAGCAATAGGCGGCGGGCCGCGCCGCCATCCCCCACCGAGGTGAATGCATGAAGTCCCTGAAGACGTTCCTGCTCAGCCACGCGGGCAAGTGCACGGCCGGGGTGTGCCTGGCCGACCTGCTGATCGCCGGGCCGCCGGCGCTGTCCTGGATCGTCGCCGGCTACCTCCTCTACTGGGCGGTCGGCCATCTCCGGCAGGCGTTCCGGCTGCTGGACGCACCGCCCGTGCCGCCGGTGACGGATAGGAATGCCGTCGCGGTGGAGGCCACCCGCGGCGTCCCCGACCGGGTCGATCCCCTCGACCTGGCGACCGGGCTCGACATGGCCGCGGGCGCGGGCGCCTGCCCGCCGCCGCGACCGCGATCCCGTTTTCGGCCTGATGTCGTTTTTCGCTACGTTCGGATCGGGAAAAACCCTCACGCAGAAGGAGCCAGAAACTGATGAACACTCGACGCAGCGCCTTCGTCGCGGCGCTCGCCCTCCTCGCGGCGGGCGGGCTGCCGGCGGCCCGGGCGCAGGAAGGCGCCAAGTCCCGGGATGCCGCGAAGCCCGGGGATGCGGGCAAGGAGGCCAAGGAACCCGCCAGCACGGTTTCCGCGCAGAGCACCACGCCGCTTCAGGCACCGGCCAGAACGATCACCAGTATGCTCGGCGGCACTAAAACGCCGATCATCGCCAAACCGAAGCCGAAGGCAGCGCAGGCGAATCCCGCCCTGGCGGCAAAGCCATCAGCAACGACACCTAAGCCTGCCCCGGCCTGGGCGCCCCGGCCCGCTCCGGCTAAGCCCAAGCGTGCCCCAGCTCCAAAGCCCAAACCTGCACCGGCTCCCGCGCCTCATGCCGAGCAGGTCTACGGCAATCTGAAGAAAAAGGGCCTGGCCAGCGGCAATCCCGCTCTCCCCTCCGGGCAGGTCTACGGCAATCTCAGGAAGAAAGGGCCGGCTCCCGGCTCGCCCATGGCCAGCGCCGCGCCTCATGGCTGCGGCCAGCAGTACGGCAACCTGCACCGTCAGCGCGTCATGCAGAACATGATGGCGCAGCAGCGGGCGCAGGGGACACGCGAGGAGAACCAACCTTCAATCCTCATGCCCTTTGCGTTGCGGCTGCAACACCACTTCGCGCCTGCCGCCCCCTGGCTTTCGCCGTAGCTGGATTAGTGGCGATTTAATGCCTCGATAACTTCCCGGGCGGAACGGATGCAGCCCATAACAGAAAGGCAGTTCGTTATGCGACGTATCGTTATGACGCTCCTGTTGGCCTTGACCCCCGCCTTCGCGGGGGCAGGGACGGCGCAGGCGCAGGAGGCTAAGGATGCCAGCAGCGAGGCGGCTAAAGACGCCACCCCGGCCGCGACTGAGCAATGGACGCCGCTGTTCAACGGCCAGGACCTCGCAGGCTGGGGCGACGTGATGGACAACGCCAGCTCCTGGCAGGTCACCGGCGGCGTGATCGAAGGCCGCGGCGGCGGCCAGGGACAGCCCGGTGTCCTGGTGGCGGACCGGCAGGATTATGTGAATTTCCGGCTGCGGGCGCAATTCTGCTACCGCCAGCCCGGAGACGGCGGCACGATCGAGGTGCGGAGGTCTTCTCCAGCCGAGGGGGTCTCCAGTTCCTATCGGGTATCGGCCCACCTCAATCCGAATCGCATGCGTGGCGTCCGTCCGCCGGGCAATGTCCTGCGCTGCCGGGTCTACCGCTACGGGACCGCCGAGCCGCAGGCCCGCGCGGCAACACCGATCAAGGCCGAGGCGGGCCGCTGGCACACGCTGGAAATCCAGGTCACCGGCAATACGGTCACGACCTATGTCAATGGCCGCAAGGCCGACGAATTCACCGACAGCAAGCGGGCGTTCACCACCGGCGGGATCGCCCTGGTCTGCCGTGGCGATTCCGCCGTGCTGTACCGCGAAGTCTCGATCATCGAATTGCCGGAGTAGACCCCGTACGGGGCCCGGCGGCCGGGCGCCGGGCCCGACATTCCTCGCGTCCCCACCTTGATTTCTTTCGCGGAAAGGATCAACGCCCATGATGACGATCATCCTCCTGATGGTGTTCGGCTGGCTCTGGTCGGCCGCCTGGGGGGCCATCAGCCGGTTCGGCGTCCCCGGCCTCATCGCGGTCGCGGCCGCGGTCATCCTGTTCTTCGGCATGAAGCGATTCGCCGGCACCCCCCGGGGCATGCTGATCGTCGCCGGAGTGCTCGCCGCCGCCCTGGCCCTCATCTGGCTCATGCCCGGTGGCAGCAGCCAGGCCGGCAGCGGGCAGCAGGCCGCCCGGAACAGGGCGGCGGAGGCGGCCAGGTGGAGGCAGATGAATGCCGCGGCCGACCAGGCCAACGCGAAGGCGCTGGCGGCGATGATGCCCCGCCCGGGGATGGGCGCGGGACTCGCCGCCCCGTCGCCGCCGATGGGCTTCGGCTCGATCGCGGTCCCGTCGCCTTCAGCGTCGCAGGCGGCCGCTTCCGGAACGGCGGCGCAGGCCGGCGGACCGACGGCCACAGCCCCCGCCACCGTCGCCCGGAGCTCGCAGGCGCCGGCACCGGTCGATCCCCCCGCCATGTCGCCGGGGGCACATTCGGCGGCGGGCGCCGGCCGGCTTCCGACGAAGCCGGGTTCCGCCTTGGCCCAGGCGGGCCAGGGGGCGCAGAGTCAGCCCGCCGACAAGCCGGCTACCGGACCAGGGCCAAAGCCGGGCCCGGCGGATAACCCTCCGGCGGCGAAGCCTCCGACGGGCAAGGATCTCGGGAAGCCCTCCTCGCCTCCCGGGAAGAATCGGGACCCGGCGGGCCCCAACGCGCAGCCGGACCGAAAGGCGCCGCGGCTGAACCCCGCCGGGGAGCCGATGCAGAACCTGGCGATGGCCAAGCGTCAAGGCAACCGGGCCCAGACCCCCGGCCGGACGGCGATGCCGGGTGCCGGTACCACGCGATCCGGCAGTAGCCATCCGGGGACCATGGCGGGCCAGGGCCCGTCGCGCAGGTCGGGCCGCCAGGTCGCCCAGGCCTGGGCGCGACGGGCCCAGGCGGACATCGCATGGGGGCAGGTCAACAGCGTCATCAACCAGCACTTCCACCGCATGATGGGCGGCGGCCATCCCGGAGCCGGGCACGCGGGGGCGGCGCATCCTCATGGCGGGCACCGCGGCCATCACCGGTGATCGCCGGGCTCGCTCGATCGTCATCCGCCCGGCCGTTCCCGCGGCCGGGCCTCTACTCCCGAAGGAGCGCTTCCCGATGTCCAGGCTGATCGCCGCCGCGTGCCGTCTCGCCCTCGTGCTGGCCTGCGTCACCGCCGCCGCCGGCGGCGTCCTGATCGCGCTGGCCCATCCGTTCGTGGGGATCGTCCTCCCCCTCTGGGTCTTGTGGCGGGGGCTCAACCGGGGCGGCGGCACCCATGCCTATGGGTCGGCGAAGGTCGCCTCGAGGGCGGAGATGCAACGGGGCGGACTCCTCCAGGATGACGGCGTCATCCTCGGCCGCTGCCTGCCCGGGCCGCCGTCGCTGGCCGAGGGCGTGGGCTGCTTGCTCGATCCCGCCGTCCCCAGCGATCGCGCGGTCCGGTCGTTCTTCGCGGCGACGTACGGCGACCGCGACTGGAGCGAGCGGCTGATCCGGACCAGGGACCACGTGCACATCGCCAGCTTCAGCCCGACCGGCGGCGGCAAGGGCGTGGGCGTGCTGATCCCCAACCTGCTCTCCTATCCGGGGAATTGCGTCGTCGTCGATCCCAAGGGGGAGCTCCACCGCGAGTGCGCCGGGCACCGGCAGAAGCAGTTCGGCAAGCGGGCGATCCGGCTCGACCCCTTCGAGGTCTGCGGGCCCGGCGGCGATCGCCTGAATCCCTACGACTTCATCGACCCCGAGGCCAGGGATTTCCTGGACCAGTGCCGGGACTTCGCCAACCCGGTCATCATCCGCGAGCCCGGCGGCGAGAAGCAGCCCCATTTCAACGACATGGCGGAATTGAATCTGGTCGCCCTGACGGCCCTGACTTGCGGCTGCCAGGAGGACCGCGAGCGCCGGCACCTGGGCACGATGCGGGACATCGCCTCGGACCGCGACGTCTACGCCCAGGCCGTGAAGATGATGCAAGAGACCGACGCCTGCCGGGGCGTCATCCGGAAGCTGGGCGGCCAGATCGCCTTCCCGGCCGGGGAGGAGCAGGCGTCGATCCTCTCGACCTTCACGCGGCAGACGGCGTTCCTCGACAGCCCGGCGGTGATCGACCACGTCAGCCGCTCCACCTTCCACCCGATGGCGCTCAAGCAGGGCAACGCCGACCTCTGGCTGATCCTGCCCGAGGAGCGGCTGGTGTCGCTCCAGCGCCTGCAGCGGCTCTGGATCACGACCGTCATGGGCTGCCTGACCCGGGGCGGGCCGCCGGACGAGTCGCGAAAGGTCCTGTGGTTCCTCGAGGAATTCGCGCACATCGGCTCGATGCCCGCCATCGAGGAGGCGGTCACGCTCAAGCGCGGCCGGGGCATTCGCCTATGGTTCATCTTCCAGGACACCAACCAGCTCAAGACCTGCTTCGGCGACAAGGCGGCCACGATCCTCGGCAACATCGGCACCCAGCAGTATTTCGGCATCAATTCTTATGAAACATCCGAAGAATTGAGCAAACGCATCGGCGACATGACCCTGGGCGTCACCTCGGTCAACAGGACGAGGGGCCAATCGCGCCCGACCGGCCCCAGCAAGGAGCCGCAGCCGGGCAGCGCCAGCAATTCGACCAGCCTCACCCATTCCGAGATCGCCCGCCGCCTGCTCAAGCCGGAGGAGATCTTGACCCTCGATAAGAACCTGTGCCTGATCTTCCACAAGAATCTGCCCGTCTGCGTGGGCCGGCTGGTCCGGTTCTTCGAGGCCGGGGAATTCGCCCGCCGCCGGTTCGGCTTCGGGGCCCGGGGCACCGCGAGGCCGCGGCGGCTCGGCCTGGCGGCCGCTTTCCTTGCGGCCTTCACTCTGGCCGCCGGCGCTTTCGTCACGACCACGGGCCTGCTGCTGGCCGGGTTCGTCCCCCGTCCCTCCTCCGCCCTGCCGGGCGTCGGGCGGGCGCTGCTGGCCGGCATCATCCCGCCCTCGGCCATGCCAGCGGCGTCGGCGAAGGCCGGGCCCGCGACCGCCGCCGCGCAGCCGGGGATTCGCCCCGGCAGGGGCGGGCCGGCCGCCCATGGCCCGAAGCGGCGCCGCCGTCCCGGCCCGAGCGGGTTCCTCATCAAGATCCAGTAGGCCCGACGTCCCGGGCGGCAGCGTCGGCGTTCGCTTCAGGACAGGAGCATCATCATGGCGGCGGGGAGCGAGCTGCAGGAAGCCCTGCTCCGGACGATCCACGTCCCGGGCGGGAAGGAGATGCTGGCCGCCGCCAAGAAGTGGTGGGAAGACCTGCGGATCGGCGACGGGCATTTCACGGCCTGGTTCCGGCAGGGGTTCAAGGAACTGACGCACCTGCTGCTGCCGGCATTCCCGCGGGGGCAGCACATCGTCGAGGAACCGGGCCTGTGGGGCAATCCGACCCAAGGCGAGGTGGCGCGCGGCCGGGAAGATCAGCCCTCGGCGCGGCAGCACGTCGCCGCACTCAACGAGGAACCCATGCCAGCGCAATCGTCCGTCCGTTCCCCCGCCGACCTGCTCCAGGCGAAGCAGGACGCCTCCATGCAGGGCCATCAGCAGCCGAGCCGGCAGGAGGTCTCGCCCGCCGACCTGGTCGCGGCGAGGCAGGATGGGCCCGTGCAGGGCCAGCCGCAGAAACCGCCGGACATCTCGCCCGCCGACCTCACCGAGGCCAGGGGCGGGCCGCAGCCGGAGCCGGAGCAGTCGCAAGAGCAGAGCCACGGCCTGAACATGTAGGCCGGGAGCGGGCGGTCCGGGCGCTTCACGCGCGCCCGGCCGCTTTTCGAGTGATTTCTTCGAGGAGTCAGCAGGAGCAACCCGGTGATGCTATTAATCATACTGATATGCGGCGTCGCTTTCGCCGTGCTGCATGAGAGCGAGCCCGGTGCGGATGACCGGGAACTTGGCTCGCCCCGCCACATCGCGGCCATGATCGTGCTCCTGATGCTGTTCGGGACCAGGTGGATGCCGGCCCTCGGCCTCAACCCCATGGCGGCCGTCAACGGGAGCGTGTTCGTGTGTTTCATCATCGTGCTGCTGATGGGCCTGGCCGGGCGGATCTGCCCGTGAGCCCACCCCTCACAACCGGGGCGATGAGACCGGGACGCCGGGATCGGAGCATCACGACAACCAGCGACGAGTCGGCGAAGCGCCGCTTCGCCCGCCGATCCGAGCCGATCGGGAGGCAAGGACATGACGCATTCACGCGATCGACGGGAGGTCGAGTTGGCCCGCGCGGAGGCGGGGCCGCGGCCGGAGGGCGAACGGGACGCCTTCGACCCCGTGGTTGCCGACCTGCCCCGCCGGTGGCGCGAGGACGGGCACGGAGACGGCGTGGAGACGTGGGAAGAGCAATCCGACATCGAGAAGATCGGCTACCTGGCCCGGTACGCCGCGGAGCATCAGGCTCCCTTCTTTCGCTTCGTCGAGGCGGCGGGCCGCACGCTGGGCCGGGAGGACGGGCAGGAATTCACGGCGGAGGAATTGCACCACCTGCGGCAGCAGTTCCGCTGGGCGCACGGGGACTTTTCCGCGGCCGGCGATGCGGACACCCGGCACGCCGGGTCGGACAGGGGCGGTTTCGGGTCGCTCGGCGCGGAGCGGCGGGCGATCGCGGCGTACGACGCCGAAGTGGCCGGGATGACCCGAGGTGGGCCGGGGGAGGAATCGGGGTCGGCGCGCGCCTGGCGGGCCGCCTCGGAGCGAGGCCGCCTGGGCCTGCTCGCCGACCTGGCGATGGATCACGGAGTGGAGCAGGAGGTCTTCGTGCGACGGGCCGGCCGTGCGCTCGGCTGGCCGGAGCCCACGGCCGAGCAGCGGGGATGGATGGCCGATGCCTGGGCGCGGGCGATGGACGCCGATCGCGGGCCCGGGCCGCCCGACGCCTCCTTTGCGGCAGCGGGCGTGCGCAACGGCCAGCCCATGAGGGAATTGAGCGTCGATGACGTCCGGGTTTGGTACAGGCAGAACCGGCGGCCGGACCGGGGGGACGGTCATGAGCGCTCCCCCTCGCCGGCCGACCTGGTCGAGCGGGCCCGGCCGACCCCCGTGAAACAGTCGGGCGCGCAGGGCCACAAGCCCAAGCTGTGACCGGCGCCACGGCCGGGGACGATTTTCGTCAACCCTAACCGCAAGCGGCCGGGATCGAGGCCCGGCCGCGAGGTGCATCATGCCGAAAGACAGCCTGTTCCCCGACGACGAGCCACGCGGCTTTCAGGTCTGGCATAAGCAGGGCAAGCATTATGAACACGTTGCCACCGTCGAGAGCAACGCTCTCGGCGCGATCGTGATGACGACGCACGGCTTCATGGGCTACGGGCGCTGGCCGGACAACCCGGCCGTCTCGGCGATGCCGGGGGAGCACCGCTCGACCACCATCGGCGACGTGCTGATCGGCCCCGACGGCCGCTCGCTCCAGATCGCAGCCGACGACGGCCTGCACCTGAGGCCCATCGCGCCCGTCGATCGGATCGCCGCCGACCGGGAGGGGGCGCCGGAAGAGTACCAACCCTCGGCGCGGGCCGCCGCCCCCACGGCCGAACCGACCCATCGCCCCGCACCGCCTCTCGGTGACGCGGATATCCGCGTCCTGCCGGGGAAGGACAATCCCCAGTACCGAGGCGAAGACAGCTTCGACATCCACGACGCCAAGGGCAAGATCGGCCACCTGGCCGGCTACCTGGGCGGCCCGTGGTCCGACAGCGAATTCCGCGTCACCCACGTCGAGATCTCCGAGCCGGGCCGGAGCCTGACCCCTGGCCAGTGGAAGGGCGTCCTGCGTGGCCTGGCGGAGCAACTGCCCGACGCCGAGTACCTCGGCGGCAATCGCACCGGCGAGGGCGGCGACCTGTCTCCCGCCTACGAGAAGCTGGTGAGTCTGCCCCCGCCGGAGGCGGCGGGGCCGGCCCCCTCCCCGGCCGACCTGGCCGGGCGGGCCGGGTCGAACCACGTGAAACAGCCGGGCGTGCATCACCACAAACCCAAGCTGTAACGGAGCATGATCGATGGGCGAACAGCCGGCCAAGCCGCCGCGCGTCGATTGGCGGGGGGCGGACCTCCGCAACGTGTCCTTCGCCGGGGTCTCGCTCGAGGGCGCCGACCTCCGCGCCAGCGACCTGTCCGGCTCAAATTTCACCGCGGCGAATCTGCGCTATGCCGACCTGCGGGGCGCGACGCTGGTCGGCGCGACGTTCCAGAACGCCAATCTTTACGGCGCCAAGCTGCAGGGCGTCGAGGCGTTCGAGGCCGACTTCCGCGGGGCGGACATGCGGCAGGCCAATCTCGGCGGCGCCTACCTGGAGGGGGCGAGGATGCCTCCCCCCTCGCCCGCCGACCTGGCCGAGCGTAAGGGCGCGGCGGCGGAACGAAAAGAGGGCCGACAGCCCGCCGAGCTGCTTAACGGCAAGGGGACGCAGCAGCAACCGCAGCAGCTCCAGGACCAGGGCCACCGTCGGGGCCAGAGTCGCGGCGTGAAGGCATGACCGATACCGGCCATACCCCGGCGCGTGCCGGGGGCGGCCCCTGCTTTCGAGGGAGGACACATGAGCGACGAAGAGAAGCCGCCCGACGACCTGCTCGCCAGGCTGAAGGCCGCGGCGGAGGCGTCGAAAGACAAGATCAAGGGGCCCGGAGTGGATGTCGGCCGGGAGGAACTCGGCCGCCTCCCGTCGCCGGAGACGCCGCGCCACCGGCCCAAATACTGACGGAGGCGGCCGGCGGCACGGGCCCTCTACACGTAGGGCCACGCATCGCGGAGCACGTCGTCCACCTGCTTGAGGACCTCATGGTAACCGCGCCATTGCTCGGGCGAGTAACCCGTCTTGTCCTTGGCCACCAGTTGCCTCCGCAGGCGGTGGACCTCGAAGAAGGCCGTGTCAACACGATCAAATGGGTTCCGGTTGTCGTTGGCGGGCGTGGGCAAGGGATCGTCGGTCGGTTCGCTCATGAATGGGATTATACACATTTTCATCGGCGAAGGGAACGCCGATGATCGGTGGCCGCCGGGCGGCGGCGATGCCGGCGCTTGAATGTCCGGAGGAATCGTGCTTTGAACATCTCGAGGAACAAGGTCAGGCGGGAGCAGCCATGGCGGAATCACGAGATGACCGGGGACCGGCGGAGATAAGGCCCTTCCGCGACACGACGCGGAACCTGGTTGAGGCGATCTGGGCCGACGAGTGGCCGCGCAACGGCGGCATCGTCGATTTCGGCCTCCGGACGCAGGCGCATTACGAGTCGCTCTATTACGGCGTCCGCGAGGGCCAGATCACGCCCGGGCAGCTTGACGCCGCCTTGGGCCAAGGCGAGGCGCTGACGGCGCCGGCGCGTGCGGCCCGGAGCAATCCGCATCGCGACATCCGGTTCCGCACCGACTGGGATGACCTGCCGCCAGAACAAGAAGCCGACGCGGATGGCCGGCCGAAGCGGCGGGGAACCGCTCCCCTCCCCGGTCAACGTCGCCCGCGGCCCGGACGAGGCCGAACCGGCGGGGCATGGGCTGGATCGCGGCGATGGCCGCGGGAGGTAGGAGCCGGTGATCATCGAATCAGAGGCCGCCGACCCCGCGACCCATGCGGCGGCGGTCCGGATCGCGCGGCGCTGCGCCGGCCTCATCGAGCCGCTGCTCCGGCAGGAGGAGAAGCCCGAGGCGGCCAGGGAGTTCTACATCGTGGCGCGGGAAGAACTGGAGGCGTTCCGTGGACGTGAAGGAGTTCGCCCGGCGGGCCGAGATTAGCCTGTCGCTGGCCTATGTCCTGGTGGAGGAGGGCCGCGTCCCGCACCGGCGCATCGGCCGGGCGGGACGGCGCGCTGAGGGGTGCAATCGATGTTCGTGGAATCGCAGGCGGCTGAACCTGAAATCCATCAGCAGGAGATGAAGATGGCAAGGGCGTTTGTCTGGATCATTCAGGCGGTCCTCAGGGACGAGGAGCGCGGGCTGGCTTTGCAGGAAGCGTATCGCGTCGCGCGGGAGGGACTGGAGGAGTACCGTGACCGTTCGTCAGACCGCTGAGAGACTGGAGGTGTCGCCACAACTGGTCTATGCCTTGATCGCCGCCGGCGAGCTTTCCTGTGCGCGGCACGGGTTGGGCCGTGGCGTCATCAGGATCAGTGAAGAGCAGTTGGCGGAGTACCTAGTCCCAAAACAAGCGTGATAAAAAAAGAGACTTATGTGCAATTTACGTGATCAAGTCTTTTATGTCCAGACGTACCTTCCACAGCTCGGGGGATTTCGCCCCCTCTTGACTTCCCGGATTGCATCTCGGTCATCGCTCACCCGCCTTTCTGTCTCGACGGCCCACACGGATCGGGGCATCCGGACCCCGACTTCACTCGTCCATCACTCAGCACTGCCAGCAACCGTTCAGTCGCTCGACCAACCGCAGGAAGACTCCCTGCCACGGGTTCCACGACAGCAGTCGATAGATCAACCGGCCTCCACCTCGCACGAGCTGGCACGGCATCTGGATGAACGCCGCGCAGTACGTCGCGAACTCCATCCGCAACAGCGTCCGTCTCTCCTCCGTGTGCTCGGCCCGGTGCCGAGGGGCGATCGGGACCAGCAGGGCGCTCCAGGCCTTCAGGCTCCACGCCAACGACGCCATCACCATGTACGCCCAGTTACTCACCAGGTCGTCCACCGGCGCCTCCAGCGCGTGGACGCCCCCCTTGAGCTGCGCGATCAGGTTCTCCTGGTCGCAGCGATCGTTGGCCGAGAAGACCACCTCCTCGGCGGTCATCGTCCGGTCGTTGGTGATGTAGAAGAAGTAGCGGTATTCCTCGAAGAGTCG
Organism: uncultured Planctomycetota bacterium; assembly: GCA_963815795.1. Lineage (GTDB taxonomy): Bacteria > Planctomycetota > Planctomycetia > Isosphaerales > Isosphaeraceae > JAKAUH01. The sequence continues at coordinate 4,958,972 of CAWFIC010000003.1, forward strand.
CAGTTGTCCCTTGCCGACCTCCACCCGCTTGCGGAGCACGACCATCCGATAGCTCTTCTTGCACGCCGTCGGCCGATAGGCGAACTCCGCGACCATCTCCTCGACGAGCTCGATGTTCTCATAGCCGCGCTCGCGGACGACCTCCGGCTTGACTCGCTCGGGCTTCTGCCGCTCCGAGGTCTTGATCGGGCGCGATGGTCGTCTCAGGAGGCGGTAGGCGGCGGCCGGCAGGTCGTCGGCCCGCGCCTTGAGCGAATCGTAGGCCTCGTAGCCGAAGACGAAGCGGGTGTCGCCGGCGGCGTCCCATCGATCCAGATGCCTGGTCTGGCTGAATTTGGTATCGCCCCGCATCAGGATCTTGCGGAAGCCGGCCCGACGGCAAAGCGCCATGGCCTTGTCCAGGAAGACGTCCGCCTCTTCCTGAGAGGGGCGGTTGCCGCCGCGATTGAGCAGGTAAAGCGGCTCGGCGGTGTTGGCCAGCGAGACCAGGAGGGGGTGGTAGCCGAACTGGCCGTCGTAGGTGAAGTCCATCCCCCGCTTGCACTCTCCGTCGCTGGGCACGATGCTGCCATCGGCCTCGAGGATCGCTTCCTCGAAGAACTCGGGCGGCTGCCGGGCCCAGACCCGGAGCCGCGATCCATTGATGGTGTCCATCAAGGTGAGGACGTCGGGCTCGGAGAAGCGGCGGCAGAAGTCGCCGGCGGTGGTCGGGTCGGGGATCCGCTCGGCCCCGAGCGCATCGAGGTAGACCTCATCGTTGCGGCGCAATTCGAGATGTTCGATGTGCCGGCCGCCGGCGAGGAGATTGAGGGCGATGTTCAGGACATGGTCGGATTCGTGATACGGCAGATGACGCTTGAGCAGGTGGAGATCGCGGTCGATATCCTTGACCAGTTCGATCCGTTGAGCCAGCAGGAAGAGGGCGCCGATACCGCCGGCACTGAGCCCGTGGACGCGATCAGCATATTCGTAGTGGATGTTGGTCGCGGTCATCATGGGAGTCGGCCGCTCGGGGCAGGGCGTCGGGTCGAGTCGTTTCTTGATCCGCCGCCGCCCCTGCTGGAAGGATCTCTTCTTGCGTGCGGCGCGTTTTTTTCGGAGAGTAGCACTCACTCGAAAGCCCCCTTGTTCCGGAATGGTGAGGATGTGTTTCCACCTCCATTATTCCAGAAACAAGCGGGGTTTTCGAGCTATTTCCGTGAAATCGGGGCGGCCGGACTATAAATCACGCTTGGTTCAGGCCTAGCGGCGCAGGAGGAGGCATCGCCCCCCCCACGTCCTGCCGAGACTAGGACCGGGACTTTCCACTACCTGAATTCCGCGAAGCTGCGGGAAGCCTGGCGGCAAGGGTAGCCGCATTCTGAAGATGACTCTTCTGCTCGGCGAGGTGGACATAGACGCCGGTTGTCACCTCGGTCGAAGCGTGCCCCATGAGCTCGGCTACCGTCGCCACATCGACACCGTTCACGATGGCGTTGGTGCCAAACGCATGCCGGATGAGGTACGCGCACACGTCATCCGCCAGGCCGAGCTTCTCTTTCAGCCGCATGACCCGCAGCCGCACGGCGTTCATCGTCCAGGGCTTGCCCTGGCGGTTGAGGAATACGTGATGCGACTCCGAGCGTTTCCGCTTCACCGCGAAGAATCGCTGCATGCACGCAGAGAGATGGATGATGCGCGGCTTCCGGGTCTTGCCGACGGTCTTGTGCTCCCAGAGCAGAAGATGGTCATCGCGCACATCGTCCCAGGTGAGCTGTCGCAGCTCCTGCGGCCGGGCGCCCGTCTGCCGCAATGCGAAGAGCAGGGGGCGGAAGTCGCCATCGGTCGTGCGCAGCATGGAGAGGTATTCGCCGTCGGTGATCGCCCGCTGTCTCGGCATGGGCTTCGGCCGTTTCATGCCGGCGAGCGGATTCTTCGTCAGGACGCCCTCCTCGACGGCCCACGAAAAATAACGGAAGGCATAGCGCTTTGCGTTGTATTCATGTGCGCATTTCCACTCGTTCTTCGCGATCCAGCGCGTGATGTGGATCGGCTTGAAGTCGCGCGCCGCATGGCGGCCGCATGCCTCGGCGAGCTTCTGCCCGTACCACTCGTATTGCTCATACGTGCTGGGCTTCGTGTGCGTGCTCGCCCAGGCCAGGAATGCCTCGATGATATCGGCGACGCGGGCCTTCGGTGATTCGGGCGCCTCATGGCCCGTCGCCATCATCTCGTGGAATTTGCGGTGGGCTTCATCCTTGTCCTTCGAGAGCTTCACCGGCTCGCCGTTCAGGTAGACCATCCACCAGCCGGTCTGCTCGCGGAACCAGGGTTTGGGCGGCCTCGCCATGGGTGTTTCCTCGCTCTCACCTTTAGTCCGCAGGCTAAAGGCCCGGTGCTCAGAACGTGCATAGAACTCATGGAAATTGTAGGCACCGGTGGAGATAATGGAAGAGAAAACCCCTGTTTTCCGCGGGAAATCCGGATAGAGCGTTAGCCTCCGGAGCTAAAGGTTGCAGGTTCAACTCCTGCCGGGCATACTTCAGAAGTCCTGTCAATCAAAGGCTTTGTGGCGATTGGCTGCAAAGCCTTTTTCTATTGCTGTCCTCAAGCTATTGCAATCCTATTGCCGCCGGGGCTTTGGATGGGAAAAGGTTGCTAGTCGGTCGTCAATCTTCGATTGACGGGTACAGTTTGCGGAGTTTGTGCCGAGCGGCGGCCAGGGTGAACGTCCAATGGATGCAGGCTTTGTGGTCATTCCGCTTGGACTCCCACGCCGCCACCTCGCGGGCGATCAGCGCCTGATCCTCCAGCCGGCGGTCCGAGCATTGGCTGTTCATGATGCTGATCTCCGTCTCCGCCATGTTCATCCAACTGCCGTGCTTGGGCGTGTAGTGGAATTCGATCCGGTCCAGGATCCGCCGCGCCCCCGCCGGACGGAAGGTCTCGTACAGGCTCGCCCCGTCGTGCGTATTGAGGTTGTCCTGCACCAGCCGGATCTTCACCGCCTCGGGGTAGTAGACATCGACCAGATCCCGGATGCACTCGGCGTCGTCGCGCCGCGTCCGGCGCTCGGTCACCTTGACGTGCCGCCAGCCGCGCAACGGCTCGCACATCACCAGTTGATGGCAGACGCCCTTCCGCTCGTCCTCGTAGTCCACACGAGCGGCCCGACCCGGTCGGGTCCGCTGCGGCGGCCGGACCTCGCCGAAGAGTTGCTTGCAGGCCTCATCGAAGCCGACCACGGGGTACTTCGGGTCGTAGGGCAGCCGGTAGGTCTGGATCACGTCCTCCCTCCGCCAGACATCGTCGGCGTCGGCCTCCGGTGGGACGCACCCGGTCTCGACGATCCACGGCCGGATGTCGTTTTTTACTAGGGTGGCAAAAGTAGCTGGAGGCACCGCTGCTCCAACGCCCTGAGATAGCTGCCCGGGTCGTGGCGGAAGCGGCGCTGCTTTCGTCGCGACTCGCGCCGCGCGTCCAAGTCCGCACGCAGCTCTTGCCAGCGCGACACATAACCCGGACGTAAGACCAAGCCTTCGTCGGGGCGCAGCCGGGTCGCCAGACTCGAGATCACCCGTGCCGAGCCCATCACCACCAATCCGGGCGAGGCCCGACGCCGGCCACTGGCGCGGCGCTCATGATAACGATGGCTCCCAAAGGCGTGCTCCAGATCGTTATTCGTCCGCGGCAGGTCCGACGATTCGTAGCACTTGAACAAGCCTGGCCGGTAGCTCTTTGTCACTTTCAGGAAGTGCCGCAGGCCCTTCTGGACCGAGGGCTCATCGGTCGTGGCCGCTGCCTGCCGCATCCGCACCAGCAATTGCACCAGCCGACGCCGGACCTTCGAGGCCGGCAACTGCTCCCGGTTCTTGAGGATCCGGGCCACGCGCTTGACCCACTTGTAGGCCTCCCGCACCGGCGGGAACAGGGCGGCTGTCTCCTCCAGCCCACGCCGCAGCAACTGCTGCAGACGCTTCAGACCAGAGGGCAAACTCCCCGCCAAAGCCGCCACCTGGTCCAAGCTGGCGGCGATCCGGCTCAGTCGGTCCTGCAGCTTCAGCCCCGCAGCGGCCAGCGGCGGCAAGCCGTCGTCGGTCAAGGCGGCACGCACCGCGGCGCAGTAGCTCCGTACAATGTCCGCCTCCTCGTCCTCCGGATCCGCCTCCGCCTGGCGGTCGATCCGACGGATTCCCCGGACTCGCTTCTTCAATTCCTTCTTGGCATGACGATCGGCCTCGGAGATCGGCTTGGCCGCCTCGCGAAGATAGTGGAAGTGACAGAGTTGGTGCGGCACGCCCTTCAGCGCCTGCCTGACGGCGTTGCGAATGCTCTCCTGGCCGTCGGAGATCACACCAGTGATCGGCACGGGCAGCGCCTGGCGCACCTCGGTAATCAGGCCGGCCAGGTCCTTGGCGGTGGACGACAAGAGGCTCCTGGCCCGAAGGATCTCCCCGGAGAGGCAGTCACGCAAGACCCAGAGGACCTCGTGACCGACGTCGGGTTGCAGTCCATCGATGGCCAGGATGACGCGACGCTGCTGGCGCAACAGGGGTCCCAGCCGCTTGGGGTCGGCTGTGGCCAGCGCCCTGAGTTCGTCGTAGCGGTCCAGGAGGTTGGTGACCGTGCGTTGCGAAACGACCAGGCCGCGGCGGGTCAGCCCCTGGTGGATCTCGGGGATGCTGCGGTGCTCGGCATATCGGAGCCGTCCGACAGTGGCCATGACATCGAGGCCGAACTCGTGATAGGGCAAGGCGAAGTGGGGTTCGGCCTCGGGCCGGTAGGGCAGACGGAACCGGGGGCAATCGGGATTGTGGCAGCGTCGGATGGCCAGCGTCAGATGCAGGACGCCGTCGAGCGTGGTGATGGTGCGGAAGTTGTTGTAGCGGGCCCGGAGCGGTTGCTGACATTCCGGGCAATCGCGCGTGACGGGGACCAAGCTGAGGGCGCGATCGGGTTTGGGGCGCGGTCGTCGTCGCTTGCGCATGGAGGGCCTCCTTTTGTGGCTACCCCCTTTCTACGTTCCCGGTCTCAGCTAAGTTTGCCAGCCTAGTTTTTTTGAGCGCCTGGCGCACCGTCTCGGTGCTGATCGCCCGGCCCGCCCGAGCACGACTAACTCGTCGGCCGGTAGCTGCAAGGTCCAGCGGCAGCGCCCTTCGGGCGGGTCGCGACACGCCAGCCGGATCAACTGCTGCTCGACGTCCCCCTTGATCTTGACCTCGGCCGGCCGAGGCGGCTGTGCCCCGGGGTCGAGGGCGGCTTGGAGGCCCTCAGTGACCAGGCGCTGGCGCACTCGTTCGACCGTCCGCACACCGGTGCCGAGGGCGTCGACGATGTCCGTGTCGGCTCGCTCCTGCCCCGAGGCGGTATCCGCCAGCAGGAGGATGCGGGCGTGGGTCAGTCGGCGGGCCGCGCCCTCGGCGGGCCGCGCCCTTACCCACGGCGACCAACCGCTCGAGCATCGCCCGTTCGTCGGCATCCAAGGTGACCCGGTACTTATCCATGGCGGGGCTCCTATTCTTGAGGCCGGACATCCACCCTCTCCCCAAGAGAAGCGAACCCGCGCAACCCGTCAATCGAAGATCGACGACCGACTAGGCTAGCGGCGCCCCCTGTCAGTTCGGGTACCGACGCGAGGTAAACCTTGACATCCCCGTTGCTGTTGGTCGCAACGCCGAAGGTGACTGGGCCAGTCGGCATCATCGCTTCGAGTGTGCCGTTCTCCTGCAGGAGAAATAGCTCGGCGTTGCCCTCAGGCGCCTCGAGGATGGATGCGACATTGTCCTGGTGCGGGACGCTATTGCCCCCACCTCCGAGCTGCCGGCCGTCGGGCGAGAAGTAGACATCGCCGCCGCTGAAGAGCGTGTCCACTCCGCCGGCAACCGGGACGATTTGAACGACGCGCTGGCTGCCCGTGTAGGCGAGGGTCGGACTGTTGCCGGCGCTCTGGCCCTCGGGCGCGAAGTAAACCTCGCCACCCTCGACGAGGGTGTCAACGCCATCGTTCACCGCCACCATCTGCAAGACAACCGGGATGGCCCCGGTGCTCAACAAGACTCTTCTCTCAATTTCCTCGATTTCCGACCGGATGCGCCGCGAGCTCCGGCGGGGGAATCTCGAGCTGCGACGTGAACCGATGATGTTCCAGACGCCCATGACAATCGCTCCTTGTGGAAGGACCTCGTCTCGGCGCGACACACGCTACCCGGCTAAGCGGAAGCCCGGTCGCGGCGCCGAAGTCAAGCGTGGAAAAAACAGGGCCGCATCCGCAGGGCTGGTTCATGATCAAGGGGCTTCGACCCCGACAGCCGCGGGGATAGGGGCCGTGTGATGGCGCGCGACGATCAAACGACCGGGGTCCAGGGCTGCATCGAGCGATTGCGGCTCGGCGACGAGTCCGCCCGCGGCGCGTTGCTGGGCTGCGCCGGCGAGCGGCTGACCCGCCTGGCCCGCAAGATGCTGCGCGATTACCCCGGCGTCGCCCGCTGGGAGCAGACCGACGACGTCGCCCAGAATGCCCTGATCCGACTCGACCGCGCCCTCAAAGCCGTCGCCCCGCCGTCGGCGCGGGACTTCTTCCGCCTGGCCGCGGCCCAGATCCGCCGTGAGCTGATCGACCTGGCCCGGCATTACTATGGCCCCCAGGGGGCCGGCGCCCACCACTCGACCCAAGGGGGCCGCGACGGCTCGGGCGACGCGGCGCCGATGGCCGAGGCGGCACCCGAGACGACCTACGACCCCGGCCGGCTGGCCGCCTGGGCCGAGTTCCACGACGCTGTCGGGGCCCTCGCCGAGGCGGACCGCGAGCTGTTCGACCTGCTCTGGTATCAGGGCCTGACCCAGGCCGAGGCGGCTGCCATCCTGGGCGTCACCGAGCGGACGGTCAACAGCCGGTGGCTGGCGGCGCGGGTCCGGCTCGGCGATCTTCTCGGCGGCCAGCTCCCCGTCTGACCGTTCCAACCTGGAAATCGACGCCTATGTCGAGCACACGGACCGAGGACCGCCGGGATGAGCTGCTGTTGCGCTGGGACGAGCTGCGCCGCCAGGGATGCGAGCGGCCCGCCGAGGCGCTTTGCACCGATTGTCCCGAGCTGGCCGCCGAGCTGCGGCGGCGGATCGAAGCGGTGCAGGACCTGGAGCCGGTCCTCGACCTGGAGCCCACGCGACCGCTCCCCACGCCGGAGGACGGGCCTACCTGCCGCTCGGCTGCCAGTCGCGGTATTCCGGATCTCCTGAATGCCCCGGCGGCTTATCGGCCCCAGCGGCATCATGCCCGCGGCGGCCTAGGCGAGGTCTTCACCGCGCGCGAAGAGGAGCTGGACCGGGTAGTCGCGCTGAAGCGGATTCGCCCCGATAAGCTCCACGAGGCGGCGCGGCGGCGATTCCTCCGCGAGGCCGCCATCACCGCGCGGCTGCAACACCCCGGGATCGTGCCGATCTACGGCCTGGGACAGGACCAGGACGGCCCCTTCTACACCATGCCCTTCATTCGGGGGCGGACCTTGCGGGAGGTGATCGCGGAATTCCACGCGGACGATGCCCTGCGCCGCGACCCGGGCCGGCGGAGCCTGAAGCTGCGCGGGCTGCTCCAGCAGTTCATCACCGCGTGCAACACGGTGGCCTATGCCCACGACCAGGGCATCGTGCACCGCGACCTGAAGCCGTCGAACATCATGCTCGGCCCCTACGGCGAAACGCTGGTACTGGACTGGGGCCTGGCCAAGTCCTTCGAGGCAGACGACTCGACCGCCGATTCCGATGGGGAGTCACCGTCTCCCAGCGCTGGGCCCGAGTCGCTGATGGCCACCGGGGCGGTCCTGGGCACGCCCCAGTACATGAGCCCCGAGCAGGCCCAGGGCCAGCCGGTCGGCCCGGCCAGCGACCTCTTCAGCCTGGGCCTGGTCCTCTACGCAATCCCGACCGGCAAGCCGGCCTTCGAGGAGTCGAGCTTCCGGGGAGTCGACCCGCTGAAGGCGGTGCGGGAGGCGGCGATCGTGCCGCCGCGGCGGCGCGACCCGAGCCTGCCCCGCGGGCTGGAGGCAATCTGCCTGATGGCGTTGGCGGCGCGGCCCGAGGACCGCTATGGCTCTGCTCGCGCCCTGGCGGAGGACCTCGGGAAGTGGCTGGCCGACGAGCCGGTGGCGGCCAGGCGCGAATCGTGGACGAATCGCGCCTGGCGATGGATCAGACGGCGCCGGACGCTGGTCACGTCCTCGGCCGCGGCCCTGATCGTGGCAGTCGCCGGCCTCTCCGTCTGATTGGTCCTGCTCGACCGGGCCCGCCATCGCGAGGCGGGACTGAACCGCGACTTGAATGCGACGAACACCCGGCTCGCCGCCGCCCTGAAGGATGTCGAGCAGGCCAGCATCACCGCGAACAAGCGCCTCGACGAGACGATGCAGGCGATCGAAGACTATTACACGGGCGTCGGCGAGGAGGTGCTGCTGGGCCAGAAGGAGTTCCGCCCGCTGCGCCAGCGGCTGCTGGAGAAGCCGCGCCAGTTCTACGAGCGACTGGCCCGCGAGCTGGAGTCGAGCCTGTCACCCGACGACCGCACGAAGTTCCTGCTGGCCAAGGGGCGGTTCGGATTGAGTCGCATCTCGTTGAGGCTCGGGAAGTATGGCGAGTCCCGACGGGAGGTCGAGAAGGACATAGCCGTCCTCGGCGAGCTCAGCGCGAAATCCCGGTGCCGGCGAGTATCAAAAAGGCCTGGCCTCTTGCTATGCGAATCTCGCATATCTGCAAGACGAGGACGGCGACGAGACGGCCGCGAGCCAGTCGTTGGACAAGTCGATCACCCTTTGGAGGGCGCTGTTAGCCGGAGAGCCCGATTCGCGCGCCATTCAACGCGAGCTCGCCAGGGCGTACACGAACTTGTCGGCGGCGCAGGAGCACCTGGGGAAGCTCGGCGACGCGACCGACTCGCTCGAACGTGCCATCGCGATGCTGATCAAGCTTGCCGCGGCCGACGGTGACGTCGCCGATGTCAAGAACGATCTGGCCTGGAACTACTGGAGGCTCGGCGACTTGCGCCGGTTGCACCGCGATTTTCCCGGAGCCGTCGGTTCCTACCGCCAGGCCGTCGCCATCGGGACGGAGCTGGTCGCGGCCCATCCCGACGTCGCCGCCTACCAGCTCCGGCTGGCCCAGAGCCACCAGTCCTTGGGCGCGGTGCGCCGGCGGTCCGGGGACCTCGCCGCGGCCGCGGAATCCCACCGGAACGCAGCCGCCATCCGCGAGGCCCTGGTGGCCTCTCGGCCCAACGTCCCCGACTACCGGAGCGAGCTGGCCGGCAGCTACAACAACCTCGGGGTCGTCGCCGAGGACGGCGGCGATCATCGGGTTGCCGCCGAGTTCTACCAGAAGGCCATAGACGTGCAGTCCAAGCTGATCGCGTCTCATCCCGGAGTACCCACCTACCAGGAGCGACTGGCGCTGAGCTTCCAGGATCTCGGCGTCGTGTACGCCAACAGCGAACAACCCTCGAAGGCGACGGAATCGTACCGCCAGGCCATCGCGATCCGGTCGCGCTTGACGAAGGCCGTCCCGGGGAACGCGACCTACTCCGAAGGCCTCGCCTTCAGCTACACCAATTGCGGCCGGGCTCAGTCCGCCGCCGGCGACCATGCCGGGGCGATTCAATCCCTGGGTCAGGCGATCGCGATCCGGTCCGCCCTGGTCGCCGATCATCCCGACGTCCCGGAATATCAGGAGGGACCGGCCGGAGGCTATGCCGCACTCGCATCGGCGCGGACCGCGGCCGGCGATCCCGAGGGCGCCATCGAGCCCGCGCGACGCGCCATCGGGATCCTGACCGAGCTGCTCCATTCCTTCCCGGCTGCGGTCTACTACAAGAGTGAGGTGCGCGTGGCCCTGGAAGCCCTGGGTTCGGCCTTCGTCGAACTTCGCCGATTTTCTGAAGCCGACCAGGTCCTCGAACGTGCCATCGAGAATCAACGGTTCGCATTGGAGCGCTCACCCGGGATCGTCCATTTCCGTGGCTCCTTGTCGGACCATTACGCCGCCCTGGCCAAGAGCTTGCGTATCCAGGGACGTGGAGACGACGCCATCCGGATCGCGCTCTTGCGCAAGAACTTATGGGCTAAAGAGCCGGGGGAGCTCTACGAAGTGACCCGCGAGCTGGCCCGGTGCGTGCCCATCATGGGCAACCCGGCTCGAATGAAAGCCGTGGCCGGCGAGGCGATCGGGGCCTTGCGCCTGGCGGCCGCCTCGGGTTGGAGCGACGCCCTCCGCATGAGCCGCGATCCCGATCTGGTGCCGCTGCATCACCTCGATGCGTTCCGGCAGGTCATCGCCGAACTGCTCGACCGCCCATTCCCGGTCGACCCGTTCGCGCGGTGATCTCGACCCGGTATCCGAGGCGAGACCCGTCCGACGTCGGCCTTGGTCGAGACCGGTCATCTTGTGCTTCCGTCCGGGAGTTGAATTGCAGTGGTCCGGCCGCTTAGCTGATCCTTCACGTTCCAGGACGTATCATGGACAAGGCATCTCGCCGCCTCGACATCGGGGCGCGGCCTGACACTTCCGCAACGACCTTACTCCTGCGCCTCTTGCAACCGTGCCGCACGGAGGTCCGGGACGAGGATGTGGATGACCGCGAGCGCGATCAAGTAAGCCGACGCAGCCACGAAGAAGATCGGCACGTAGCTGCCCGTCCACTCCAGCAGGTATCCCGTCGCGGTCGCGATCATCATGCCGCCGGCCGACCCGGTGAAGCCGCCGATGCCGACCACGGAGGCGACGGCGCGACGCGGGAACGAGTCCGAGACGAGCGTGTAGAGGTTGGCCGACCACCCCTGATGCGCCGCCGTCGCCAGGCTGATGAGCCCGACGGCGACCCAGAGGCTCGAGGCCCGCGCCACCAGCACGATCGGGACCACGGCGAGCGCGCAGGCGAGCATCGCCGTCTTGCGCCCGGCATTCACCGACCAGCCCCGGCGGATCAGGGTCGATGAGATCCACCCGCCGCCGATGCTGCCGAGGTCCGCGGCGAGGTAGACGACGACCAGCGGCGGGCCGAGGCCGAGGAGGGTGATGCCGTACGTCTGGTCGAGGAACTTCGGCAGCCAGAAGAGGAAGAACCACCAGATCGGGTCGGTGAAGAACTTGCCGGCGGCGAAGGCCCACGTCTGGCGGTGGCGCAGCAGGCGGACCCACGGGATCCGGAACGTCGGCTCGACGGGGTCGCTGCGGATGTGGGCCAGTTCCCCGCGTGAGAGGCGCGGATGCTCCTCGGGCCTGCGGTAGATCGCCAGCCAGCCGGCGAGCCAGGCGAAGCCCGTCGCGCCGGTGATGACGAACGCCCACCGCCAGCCGTATCGGGTCGCGATCCAGGGTACGACCAGCGGCGCGACGATCGCACCGACGTTCGAGCCGGAGTTGAAGATCCCCGTGGCCAGGGCGCGCTCCGACCTCGGAAACCACTCGGCCACCGTCTTAATCGCCGCGGGGAAATTGCCCGATTCGCTCAACCCGAGCGCGAACCGAGCGACTCCGAAGCCCAGGGCCGATCGCGCCAGCGCATGCCCCATCGCCGCCAGACTCCAGCAGACCACGGCGAGGCTGAACCCCGTCCGCGTGCCCAGGAGATCCATCAGGCCGCCCACGATGAGCTGGCCGGCCGCATACGCCCCCGTGAACGCGGTCGCGATCCAGCCGTAGTCGGACTCCGACCAGCCGAGCTCCTTCTGCAACGGCGGCGCCAGGATGCCGAGCACCTGGCGGTCCAGGTAGTTGATCGTCGTCGCCAGGAAGAGCAGGGCACAGATGATCCAGCGGTAGCCGCCGACGCCGGCCCTCGCATCGGCGACTGCCTCGGCGTCGGCCCGCGGCGTCTCGACAACGTCCGAACGTCCAGGCATCGTTCTCGTTCCCCGGGTGTGGATCAGGTGGGGATGTTCGCCGGCTGCCGCGCGTCGGCGGGGTCGGCCCACCGCCGATTCGGGATCGTGGGCGCCCAGCCCGGCCGGAGCGGGTCCTGGTCGTAGGGGTACGAGCCGAGCCGTCGGTAGAGATCGTTGTAGAGGCCGAGCTTCTCCCGGTCGAGCCGGACGCCCAGCCCCGGGCCGGTCGGCACGGCGATCGAGCCCCCCTCGTACGCGAGCTTGCCCCCCGCGATGATGTCGTCGGTCAGGTGATGGTAGTGCGCGTCGGCGGCGAACGACAGGTTCGGGAGGACGGCGCCGAGGTGCAGCATCGTCGCGAGCTGGATGCCCAGCTCGCCCGAGGAGTGGACCGCGACGCCGAGCTGGAACGTCTCGCAGACGCCCGCCGCGCGGAGGCACGGGCGGATGCCGCCCCAGAAGGTCGTGTCGAGCAAGATCACGTCCGCGGCCGTGGCCAGCGCGTTGGCCGCGAGCTGCTCGAAGTTGACCACGATCGTATTGGTCGCCAGCGGCATGCGCCACCTTCTCCCGCACCCGTCGCATCCCCGCCATGCCGAAGACGGGGTCCTCCAGGTAGTCGTTGCGTATGCACTCGATCTGCTGGCCGAACCAGATGGCCGTCTCGGTCAACCAGACGCCGTTGGGATCGAAGCGGAAGCGGTCGCCGTCGAGCACCGCGGCGAGCTGGTGGTAGCAGTCCAGCTCGTACCCCGGCGGGAAGACGCCCCCCTTCAGCTTGTGCGACGTGAAGCCATGCCGCTCCTTCAACGCGCGCGCCTGGCCGACGAGCTGCTCGGGCGTCCGCACCTCGCCGTTACCGTCTCGATTCGCGTAGCGGAAGAACAGGTACGAGGCGAACGGGACGTGGTCTTGCAGGCGGCCGCCCAGGATCTCGGAGACCGGCACGCCCCACTTCTGGCCGAGGATGTCCAGGCAGGCGAACTCCAGCGCGGCCAGGACCTGCGTGCGGTTGTTGTACAGCGAAGCCGTCGGGTTGGCGATGAGGAACCGCATCTGCTCGAGCCGCGCCGGGTCGTGGCCGACGAGATACGCCTTCAGCGCGCGGAACGTCGCCTCGGCCGACTCCCCGCCCCCGCCCATCTCGCCCAGGCCGACCAGGCCGTCGTCGGTCTCGACCTCGATGACCGTCCGCACGAACCGCCCCCAGTGGCAGCCGTTCGCATGCCGCAGCGGCGCCTCCAGCGGCACCGTTACGCTCGTGGCCCGGATGTCGGAGATCTTCATGAGCGGCTCCGGGGCTGTGAAGCCGTGGATTCCGGATTCCGGATTCCAAATCCCGAATTCATTTAATTATGCAATATTTAATAATTCAACGATCGGGTGGTGTCCTACGCTGGCTGAACGGCCGGGCGAGTGAACCACTCGCGCCAGGTCCATACGTGGTCGGTCAACCCGGCGGCCAGGGCCGGCGTCCGCTCCTGCCACCGCCCCTCCTCGTCCTTGACCCGCAGCGTCCGGACACACCAGCAGAAGTTGTAGCCGTACAGCGTCAAGTAGGTCATCGCCTCGTGCACCTGCCAGTCCTTGCTGAACCGATACGTCTTCCGCCCCTTCCGCGCGTTGCGGTGCCGATCGGTCGCGTTCCGCCGTTCGACGAAGGATGTATTCACCACGCGACTGGCACACGACTCGCCCAGCGCCTCCTCCAGCTCGTCCTCCGACCCGAAGACTAACCGCGGCTCGACCGCGACGACCCGCCCCTTCTTGCGGCGCTTGTGCACCGTCGCGTAGACCACGCCCTCCGGCACCCGCCGCTGGGGCACGACCCGGGGCCGGCCCGGCTTCCGCTCCGCCGGGACCGGCTCGCCGAAGGTGTTGTGGATCGCCGTCTCATACACCGGATACTCGTCGCTGGTCATCAGCTCCGGCGGCGTGCCGCCGAGCCGCTCCGCGACCTCGCCGACGATCGCACAGCCGTTCTCCTCCGTCCGCGCCCGGGGATCACCGCCAGGACCAGCTTATGCTCGGGGTCGTAGGCGACGTAGTCCCAGTAGTCCCCGCAGTGGTCATCGGCCGGGTCGTCGGGGTCGCAGTTCCTCTGCTTCTTGTGGACGAAGGACCATTTCTCGTCGAACTGGACCTCACGGGTATAGGGGGGAAAAGGCCACCAACTCGTCGTGGGCGGCCTGAGCATGAGCGCCGGCGAGCAGGGCCAGTCGGGTGACGGTGTCCTTGTTGACCCCCACCAACCGGGCGGTCTGGCGGGTGCCGCAGCCATCGGCGAGGTGCTGGAGGATCGCCAGCACCTTCTCGTGCGGCAGCTTGGAGTTGAAAAGCGGGGTGCCCTTGAACTCCGAGAAGCGGGCCTTGCAGGTGCGGCAGTACAACAGCCGGTGGTGGGCCTGGCCGTAGTGGCCGCAGACCGAGAGGTTGCCGGCGCCGTGGCGGCCGTAGTCGGGGCAGTCGGGATTCTGGCAGCAGAAGCGGTCGAGGTCGTCCGTGGGCATGAGTCGTCCTGGGCGGATCCGGATCGGTGAGTCAGGTCCTGGACGTCTAGCTTACCCATCGGTAGAATCCCATTCAACGGCCACCGGACACCACCACGATCGATAATCTGGAATTTGGAATCTTTCCTTTCGCGCGCACGCCCTCAGTGAATGCCCCGCGCCCCGGGACCGCCCTGCTGGAGCAGGCTCGTCAACCTGTAATCCTCCAACGTCCCTCGGGGCCGTTCGACTCCCTCCGGCAGCGGGCGATGCGAGAACGTCTGGAAGTAGAGCAGGACGGCATCCCTCCACCAGACCGCGTCCCGCTCCTGGATGGCCAGCTTCCTGGCGACGTCGGCATGCCGCTCGGCGTCGATCACGCCGGCCAGCGCGTCCCATCGCCGCCGCGCGCCTCGGACCCAATCCACGCCGCGCTGATAGCGCAGGGCCAGCTCGTCCCAGAGGATCCGGCCCGAGTGCATCCGATGATCCCACGGCACGTGATGGAACCAGAGCAGGACCTCCTCGGGGCAGGTAGACAGGTCGGCGAAGCGGTCGCGGACCGGCGGCCGATACTGGCGCACGGCGTTGCTCCCCGCCGCGGTGCGGTCGAAGCCCAGGCCGCGCTCGTCGGCGCGATGGTAGTAGACGGAGTCCCAGTCGGGGCGCCTGGCCTTGTCCCACCAGGGGGCCGGTCCATAATGGTGCCCCGGCCACATGATGTGGTGCAGGCCCAGGGGCATCGTGCAATCCACCTCGGCCTCGCGCGACTCGAGCATGAGGCGCGCGACGACCTCCGCCGCCGCGGGATCGTGCGTGAAGGTCATGGCGATCCACTCGTCGGTGATCGGCCTCGGGGCGAGGCCGGGGTCCCAGGCCAGGCGGCCGAACGCGTACCAGTTGGCCTGCGCGAAGTGATGGCCGGTCCAGTTCCGATCCGAGCCGGTGTTCGCCACGCCGGCGATGCCGCCGGGGCGACGTCCGAAGAGGCTGCCATCGAGGACACGGGCCACGGTCGAGCGGGGGCCCTCGGCGCAGGTGTCCGAATCCAGGCACTCGCGCCACAACGGGGCCAGGAACACGAGGTGGTTCGCGAAGCCGAGGTACTCCTGGGTGATCTGGGCCTCGAGCATGAGCGGCGTCTTCGGCATGGCGCCGAACAGCGGGTGGAAGGGCTCGCGCGGCTGGAAATCGATGGGCCCGTTCTTCACCTGGAGCAGCACGTTTGGTGCGAACCGGCCGTCCGAGCTCTGGAGCGAGTCGTAGGCGGCCGCGGCCCGGTCGTAGCCGGGCGCCGGGTTGTAGACGAAGGCGCGCCACATGACCACGCCGTCGTGCGGAGCCAAGGCGGCGGCCAACATGTTGGCGCCCTCCACATGGCTGCGATGGTAGGCGTGCGGCCCCGGCTGGCCCTCGCTGCTGGCCTTGACGAGAAAGCCGCCGAAGTCGGGGATGAGTGCGTGGATCTCGTCCGCCTTCTTCTTCCACCACGCGACCACCCCCGGATCGAGCGGATCGGCGGTCTTGAGGCCGCCCAGCTCCATGGGCGCCGAGAAGCGAGCGGACAGATAGACCCGCACCCCGTAGGGGCGGAGGACGTCCGCGACGGCGGCCGCCTTGCGCAGGTAGTCGGCGCGGAGGCTCCGGGAGTCGGCGTTGACATTGTTGAGCACCGAGCCGTTGATCCCCACGGATGCGTCGGCACGGGCGTAGTCGCGCAGCCGCGGATCCGGCGTCCCCGGCGGAGACTCCCAGTGCCACAGGGACCGCCCGGCGTAGCCGCGCTCGACGCTGCCGTCGAGGTTATCCCAGTGGTCGAGCAGGCGCAGCCGCAGCCGGGGCCTCTGGCTGACGTCCAGCGCGTCGATCGGTCGGAGCGTCTGCAACAATCGGAGGAAGTGGAACGCACCATAGAGTGCCCCGACCTCACCCTCGGAGGCGATCACGGTCGCGGCGTGCGGGCCGACCTTGACGGAGCGGATGCGGAAGCCTTCCGGCCCGAGGTCATTCAGTTGCCGGCCCCAATCGAGGCCGGCGATGACCGGAGAACTCGCCGGCGTTCCCACGACCACGGCGCCATCGCGGTCGACATCGCCCGCGATCGGGACCGGCCGGCCGAGCAATCCCGAGCAGCCGTCGGCGAGCTCCATGCGGATGGCATCGAGGGTCGCCGAGCTGCCGGGCACCACCACCGAGCTGATCCGGGACCGGTAGGCATCGATGACGTGCCCGGGGAGCGGGTCGTAGCGCAGCCAGAGGCGATAGCCGTCCTCGGCCCTCGCGGCCATCCCGGCGGACAGCCGGATCGCGGCCGCGAGGCACACGAGGAACCCGCGCGTTCGGCGATGCAGCATGAGGCCTCCGCTCGACTCCGGGTGGTCGCGGCAGGTCTGGTGCGCCCTCACCCCGAATGGGTCAGCGACAAAACCCTTGCCACTGGCCCTGGCGCCCGGCGCCCGCCGAATTCCCGGGGAGACCCGGTCCTCGAGGAGCCTGACGCCGCCGTCGTCGAGCGGGCCGTCGACGCCCCTCCGGTGTGGGACCTCTCCGGACCGCGGCGTGATCTCGGAAGTCGGCCTGCCCGGCGCGGGTGCGGCGATCGGAACCGGGGACCGGAGGTCCGAGGAGCCCGGGTGGGTCCCCGGCCTCCGGCGCCGGCCGATCTCTCGCGTCGGATCAATAAGAATCCGAGCTGATGACCTCGTTGCCCGAGATGGTCCCCAGCTTCATCCACGTCCGCATGTCGGTCGAGGACTTGACGAAACGGACGCTCCCGTCGGCGAACAGCACGTTGCACCCGCCCGGGTGCCGGCTGGTGGCGTTGGTGAGATGCGAACTATCCACGCCGCAGCCCGAGGCGCAGTCGGAGCGACAGGTATTCCAGGGGTACTGCGTCGAGGACGGCGGGACGATCGTCTGGAACATCGTGACCCCCGGAGTCCCCCACGCCCAGTTCTCCCCGCCGTTCTGCCAGGCCGAACTCGTGTTCACGTTCGCCTGCCACGTCGCGTTGCAGTTCTGGAGATAGAGCAATGTATCGGGCATGTCCGTCTGGGCATCGTAGATGTAATTCACCGGGTTATTCGCATTGGCGGCGACACCATCCATCCCATTTCCCGGGAAGTGGTCGGGCCTGCTGGTACTGCCGACCAGCCGCTCCGAGAATGCCACGGAATTCGACGCGCCGTCCGTGATCGCGGCGATGTTGTGACAGACGGTCTCGGCGAACAGGCCGGAACTCTGCGTCTGGGTGATGTAGCCGACCGAGGTCCCCATGCTCCCGACATAATTGTTGGTCCAGGAAAACCCGGAGTAGGGATCGGACGGGCACAGGAACGAATTGATCCGCATGAGCAGGACCGTGTTGGCCGCGGCACCTCCCAGGGTGCTGGCCACCGGCGGGTAGCTGAAATTGATCGCGTTGTAGATGGGACTCTGCTCCATATAGCCGAGCATCTGGGCATGGATGCTCCAGTCGTTCCACGAGTACATATCGGTCGCAGCCTTGTTGTCGTAGAGCTGCATGGTGGAGCCCATCGGGAAGCTGTTGTTCGACGTGTGGTAATTGTGCAGGGCGAGGCCGATCTGCTTGAGGTTGTTGGTGCACTGCGCCCGACGCGCCGCCTCCCGCGCGGACTGGACGGCGGGGAGCAACAGGGCGATCAACACGGCGATGATCGCGATGACGACCAGGAGCTCGATCAGCGTGAAGCCGCGATGAGCCGATGAGGAACGATGACGCTCTCCAGAGCTTGATTGTCTCATGATGGATCACTCCAATGATGGTGAACGATATCAAATGATCATACCTACATAACACGATTCCAGCGTTCGCGGCTGCGAACGCCGCCCCTCGACGACGAATCGAGGCCGGGCCTCCAACCCCGGGTCCGCCGAGGCCCGGCTGATTTCGCTCCAAGGCATCATCTCTTCGGGAGGCTCTTCATGATCGCTTTCATGTTCTCGATCGACCTCTTCTGGGCCTCCTCCGCACCCGGGGGTCGGGTCACCAGGGTCCCTGTCGTATGGGACTCATCGCTGCATCCGCACACGAAACAGACGGATGCCAGCGTGGTCGGAAGGATCAGGCTTCCCACCACGAACGACGTCGCCCTCGAGCGCATTGAGCACCTCTCAATCGTGGTTTCAGCGGACGGGCGGGGGACATTCCGGTCCGACGCGTCCCGTCCCGGACACGTCCCCGGCGCGCGGCCTGACCGGGCACGCATCGACGAATCAACGCCCGCGACCGACCGGGCCGGCATCGGATCGGATTGAGATCGGTCCTTGCCGGCGTGAAGCCGGGACGCCGCATGGCCTTCCTCCTTCCGGGCGCTCGCGCCCGGGACGTTGAAGAGGATCGGGAGAGGGAAGCGTCCACCCGGGAATCAAGGATTGGCCCCCACTCGCGGCGGGCGCGAACGGGGCGGATGGGTTCAGGGCTCCGACGACCGCTTGCCGGCGGCGCCCAGCTCGTAATGACGTCGGACTTCCTCGGCGGCCAGGGGGCGATTGTAGAGCGCCAGCTCGTCGATCAGCCCGACGAAGGGGCGACTGTGCACGCGACCCGAGGGCCTGGGTATCGGCTTGAGTCGCCCCAGCAGCAGGCGGCACGGTTCGCTCGCGCTGGCGGATTGGGGCGAGACCGGCTGGGTCGGGACGCCGTTGACGTAGAGTTCCAGCCGCCCGCCGTTCCGCTGGGCGACGAGGTGGTGCCATCGGTTGGGGACGTAGTGCCGCGTCGAGAAGAGGTTATCGCCGCCCGAGTCCCCCGGGGGCCACCGATGCAGGAAGCGGAACAAGCCCGGGGAGAGCAGCGATTGTCGATCGCTGGCCGTCAACTCGACCAGGAACAGATGCTTGTAATCGTCGGCGGGCGGGCCGGGCGCGATCAGGCTGGCCAGCGCGGCGTGGCCGATCCGCCCGGGGAGCGCCCAGAGCTCGACGGCGTATCCCGGGTCGCTCGGCGGCCCCCAGAGGCCGTCCATCGCCAGGCTCTGTTCGGTCACGTCGGGACCGAACTGGAGGCAACGGTTGTGGTCGCCCGCGCCGACGATCTTCACGGGGCCGGTCGCGCGGAGCGTCGGGCCCCCCGCGACCTCGTCGGCGACCGCGCCCGCGTCGATCGCGTCGAATCGCCAGTAGGCCCAGGGTCCGGCGGCCAGGACCGCCTCGCGGTAGGAGGCGTCCAGCCGCAGCGGGGACGGGGCCAGGATCGAGGGCGCGATGAAGTCCACCGTGCGCGCCTCGGCCTCCTCGA
Source organism: uncultured Planctomycetota bacterium (assembly GCA_963815795.1). Classification (GTDB taxonomy): domain Bacteria; phylum Planctomycetota; class Planctomycetia; order Isosphaerales; family Isosphaeraceae; genus JAKAUH01. The sequence goes on from CAWFIC010000003.1 coordinate 4,978,564, forward strand.
TCTGGCCGCTCCGCGGGTCGATCTCGAACGCGTGGCGCTCCGCGACCTGCTGGCTCCGGACCGGCGCCCCGGCCGCGTTGAGGACGGCCGCCTCAGCCGCCCCCTTGAAGACCATCAGATGCGCCTTGCCGTCGGCGGCGACATTCAGTCCGAACTCGGTCCCGAGGTCCACCACGGCCGAGCCCGGGGTGGAGACGATGAACCCCTCCGCGCCGCGGGGGACGCGCGTCCTGAGCTTACCACGGCGGCAGTGGACCCGGTCGACCGACAGGAGTTCGAGGTCCGCGGGCCCCTCCAGCGTGAGCGTCACGCCGCTGAGCAGGGCCAAGGTGATCCGACCCGAGCGGAGGACGAGACGACCGGCCGCCAGCAAGTCCCCTTCCGATGGCCTCGGGCCTTCACCGGGCTCCCACTCGACGCCGGCGAGCTGGATCACGACGGCGAATCCGTGCGCCAGTCCCAGCCTCGGGGGGTCTCCCGCGAGGGGCGAGACGGCGACGATCGCCGCCGCGGGACGGCCCGTCGGCCATTGCCGCGCGATCAGGCCGACCAGCAGGAACCCCACGGCCACGGCGACCCACCGTCGCCAGGCGCGGGGCACGCGGGAGGGTCGCCGGGCTCGTCGATCCCGCGAGACCGCCCCGGACCCGGCCCGGACGGCCGCACCGTCGCCGGTCGGCTCGTCCCCCGCCGACCCCGGGCCCTGGACCATCAGCCGAACGTCCCCGATCTGCAGCAGGGTGGCGGCGAGGATGGCGTGCTGATCCATGTATTTCAAGTAGAGGTCGCGGAACTCGGGGTCGGTGCGCAGCAATTCGTCGAGCCGCTCCAGCGCGGCGTCGTCGAGCGAGCCGTCGCACCAGCCGGAGAGCAGCCGGAAGCGCTGGAGGTCAGGGGATGGCCCTGTCATCAGTAGTGGCTCCCCGTCTGCAGGCGGCGATTGACGCAATCGAACAGCCGGCGGCGGATCCGCTCGAGCGCCTTGTAGAGCGCCGAGGTATTCCGACCGGTGATCCCGGCGATCTGCGCCACGGACATCTGGCGCGAATAACGGTGCTCGACCACGAGGCGGTCGGCCTCGCACATCTGCTGCAAGCAGGTCTCCAGGGCCCGCCGGCGATCCTCCAGGATCCCGTCCTTCTCGGACCGCTCGGCGGCGATCTGGGTGAGTGACTCGATACTCAGGTACTTGACTCGGCGCGACTGCTGCTCACGGTGTTTCAGCACGCGGCGGAACGCAAATCGGCAGGCCCATGGGGCGAACGGAAACCCCGGGTCATACCGGTCGAACTTCCTCCACAGGTCCACCGCGGTCTCCTGGAGGATCTCATGCGCGTCGTCGATGTCGGGCACCAGCGCCAGGATGTACCTCAGGATCTCGCGCTGCCCCTCGACGAACAGCCGGACGAAGCGCTCGGGATCCTCTCCCGGGACCGTGGGCGATACCATGGGTAATCGAGCATTGATCGTCACCAGAACAACCTCGCCGAGACGTGATCTAACTCATACTCACCGCGATACCGGCGGAATTGGAAAAATAAATTAACAAAATGACGAATCGGCTCGGATGGTGGGGGCGACCTTCAACGAGCTCCGTCATTCTTCGGACTTCGGAATACGGTCGCGCGGAGGGCCAGTCCGGCGGCGCGCGGCCTCCGGAGACGGGTCGTCGCCGATGTTCGGGCAGCACAGCAGGTCGGATGTGAGACGATGCGCTCGCGGGCGCTCCTGGGATGCGACGGGGATTCCGGGCAACGATCAACGACCGTACTGAACTCGCCTCCGTGGAAGCTCGCCATCATGAGGGTCGCTTTGCTCCACGGCCGGCATTCGGTCACAACGAGCCGCACCGCCGGGATTGCGGACGATGGCGAGGCGAAGGGGAAGGCGACCGACACGAGACCTTTCGGCCTCAGCGAGGTCTTGCGCCTCCCCATCGGGATCTCGGCAGACGAAGATCGGGCCATGTCGCCCCCGGCCCCCGCCGCCTTGAGAGGGCCCGCGCGAGCGGAGCGGCCGGGCCGACTTCCCTCGGCCCTCGCGGGCTGCTATAACTCGAGCGCGCCGTCGCGTCTCCACGACGGTCTTGAGGGCTCCGTCTTCCCGTCGAAACCGCTCCTCGATCCAGGGATACCCTCTCATGCCCAGGGCCGTCGTTGCCGCTGCCGTCTTCTCCGCATTCGCCGCCTCGGCCGCCGCCCAGGAAACGAAGCCGGCCGACCCCGCTCCGCTCCCGTTGACCACCCAGCAGGATCACAAGCTGATGATGGAGGCGCTGAAGATCAGCTCCCTGCGGCCGGGCGCGAACGGCATGAACCCCAAGGCGGCCAACGCCGCCAACTACGACGAGTCGAAGGCCAATCCGTATCCGAACCTGCCCGACCCGCTCGTCCTGAAGAACGGAGACAAGGTCACGACCGCCGAGATGTGGTGGACCAGGCGGCGCCCGGAGATCGTCGAGGACTTCGACCATGAGGTCTATGGGCGGGTCCCCAAGGACGTGCCCAAGGTGACCTGGGAGCTGACCGGCACGACCCGGGAGAAGGTCGGCGACGTGGCGGTCGTCGCCAAGCGGCTGGTGGGTCACGTCGATCACACAAGTTGCCCGCAGATCAAGGTCGACATCCAGCTCACGCTGACGACGCCGGCCGACGCGAAGGGGCCCGTGCCCGTGATGATGGAGTTCGGCTTCGGCGCGTTCGGCCCGCGACCGGACGGGCCCGGGACGGCGGCCAAGAAGGTGATGCCCAAGGCGGCGACGAAGGCCGCCGGGTTCGGGCCCTTCGGCCCGCGTTGGCAACCGCTGGTCCTCGCCAAGGGCTGGGGCTATGCCATCATCGTCCCCTACAGCATCCAGGCCGACAACGGCGCCGGGCTGACCCGGGGCATCATCGGCCTGTGCAACAAGGGCCAGCCCCGCAAGCCCGACGACTGGGGTGCGCTCCGAGCCTGGGCCTGGGGGGCCAGTCGCGCCCTCGACTACTTCGAGACCGATCCGGCTGTGGACGCCAGGCAGGTCGGGATCGAGGGCCTGTCGCGTTTCGGCAAGGCGGCGCTGGTCGCGATGGCGTATGACCGGCGCTTTGCGATCGGCTTCATCGGCTCCTCGGGCGAGGGCGGGGCCAAACTGCACCGCCGCCGCTTCGGCGAGCTGGTCGAGAACCTCACCGGCTCGGGCGGATACCACTGGATGGCGGGGAACTTCCTCAAGTACGGCGGGCCGATGACGCCGGGCGACCTGCCGGTGGACGCCCACGAGTTGATCGCGCTGTGCGCCCCGCGACCCGTCTTCATCAGTTACGGCGCGGCGACGGGCCCGGGGGCCGAGGGGCAGTGGGTCGACCAGCGGGGCAGCTTCATGGCGGCCGTGGCGGCCGGGCCGGTCTACCGGCTGCTGGGCAAGAAGGACCTGGGCACCTCGGAGTTCCCCGAGCTGGAGACGGGGCTGACCGACGGCGAACTCGCCTTCCGGCAGCACCGGGGGGGCCACGCCACCGGCCCGAACTGGCCGACGTTCCTGGCGTTCGCCGACCGCTACATCAAGCTCTCGCCCGGCGCGTTGACAAGCGGGCATTGACGGCAGGAGACTCTTGATGAGCGACATCCCTCGCCCTCGCCCGGCGGGCGTCCTGGCCCTGGCCCTCGTCGTCCTGACGGGGGCCGGCGCCGGGGGCGACGAAGGCCGATGGGTGGGGACGTGGTCGGCCGCGCCGCAGTTGACCGAGCCGGCGAATCTGCCGCCCGAGCCGGGGCTCGCCGACAGCACGCTCCGCCAGGTCCTCCACGTCTCGCTGGGCGGGAAGCGACTGCGCGTCCGGTTCTCCAACGCCTTCGGGGCGAAGCCCTTGAACATCCTCGCGGCGCACCTGGCCCCATCCGCCGGGGGCGCCGCCATCAAGCCCGAAGGCGACCGGCCGCTCACGTTCGGCGGCCGGGCCTCGGTGACGATCCCCAAGGGGGCGCCGATGGTCTCGGACCCGGTCGACTTCGACCTGGCTCCTCTTTCCGACCTCGCGGTGACCATCCGCGTCAAGGACTCGACCAGGGCGGTCACGGGCCACCCGGGCGCCCGGTGCACATCCTATCTGCGACGAGGAGACGTGGTGCGCGAGCCGGTTCTATCGCAGGCGGCCCGCACCCCGCACTGGTACTACCTTTGCGGTGTCGACGTGGAGGCCGCCGATGCCGATGTCTCCGCCGTGGCCATGCTCGGCGACTCGATCACCGACGGGCGGGGTTCGCCGACCGACGGCAACGGCCGCTGGACGGACCACCTCGCACGCCGCCTGCAGGAGGGCGAGGGGACCGCCCGCATCGGCGTCCTGAACCAGGGGCTCGGCGGCAACCGCGTGCTCAACGACGGCCTGGGGCCGAACGCCCTGGCTCGGCTCGACCGCGACGTGCTCGCGCAGCCTGGCGTGCGCTGGCTCATCGTCCTGGAGGGGATCAACGACCTCGGGACGCGCTCGGCGACGGCCGGGGACCTGATCGGCGCCTACGAGCAGATCATCCGCGCGCGCACGCCCGGGGCATCAAGGTGTATGGGGCGACCCTCATGCCCTGCGAGGGCTCGGCCTATTTCAGCCCTGGACTCGAGGCCGCACGTCGGGAGGTCAACGCGTGGGTCCGCGAGCCGGGCCGCTTCGACGCGGTGATCGACTTCGACGCGGCGACCCGAGCCCCTCAAGAACCCTCGCGACTCTCGACCGCGGTGGATGGCGGCGACCACCTGCACCCGGGCCCCGGAGGGTACAAGATCATGGCCGGAGCGGTCGACCTGGAGCTGTTCGGAAAGTGATCGTCGCCCGTTCCGCAGGTCCGACAATCGGATCTCCGCGTCAGGTTGATGCCTTGACCGGTGAGCCGAACCCTCCGTTTCGCCTCGAGGTCCTACCTGCCGCGCTGCCGTGTCGCGAGAGGTGAGCTCAATCGAGCCTTCGGCGGGGTTTACGTCCAGAGGCGCCGCCCGGATTCGAACCGGGGAATGACCGCTTTGCAGGCGGTTGCCTTACCACTTGGCTACGGCGCCGGAGCACCAATCTTATCGGGCCGGTTGCGCCGGCGACAAGCCCGCTTTGGCGCACTCGACCTGCGGACTGGCATCATCCTGAAGCCGGCCGGCGAATGGACTCCTCGGGGCCGATCATCCCTCGGGCGACGAGGTCTCCGTCGAGACGATCCGGCCCAGCGGCCTGGCGAGCGCCTCGAGCTGTGCGATGAGCCGCTCGAAGCGGACGAAGTCGAGCGTCTGGGCGCCGTCGGAGAGGGCGCGGTCGGGGTCGGGGTGGACCTCGATCAACAGGCCGTCGGCGCCGGCGGCCAGTGCGGCGCAGGCCATCGGCGGCACGTAGTCGCGCCGGCCGGTGCCGTGACTCGGGTCGACCAGGATCGGCAGGTGCGACATCGCCCTGGCCGGCGGGATCACGGAGAGGTCCAGCGTGTTGCGGCTGTGGTCGGAGAACGTCCGCACGCCGCGCTCGCAGAGGATCACCTCGTAGTTGCCGCCGGAGAGGAGGTACTCGGCCGACATCAGCCATTCCTCGAGCGTCGCCGACAGCCCGCGCTTCAGCAGCACCGGCTTGCGCGTCCGCGAGAGCCGCTTCAGCAGGCTGAAGTTCTGCATGTTCCGCGCGCCGACCTGGATGATGTCGGCCGCCTCCTCGACCGCGTCGGCGTTCTCGGTGTCCATCAGCTCGGTGACGATGCCGATGCCCGTCTTCTCGCGGACGCGGCTGAGGATCTCCAGGCCCTCCAGGCCGAGCCCCTGGAACGCGTAGGGGCTGGTCCGCGGCTTGAACGCCCCGGCGCGGAGGAACCGCACGCCGTGCGCCATCAGCCACTCGGCCGTGCGGAAGATCAGCGACTCATCCTCGACGGAGCACGGCCCGGCGATCATCGTGAAGTGGCCGCCGCCGAACGTCCCCTGCGACATTCGGACGACCGTGTCGTGCGCGTGCATCTCGCGGCTGGCGAGCTTGTAGGGCTTGGTGACGCGGAGCAGCTCCATCACCCCGGGCAGGACTTCCAGGGGCCGCGAGTCGACCATCCCCGTGTTGCCGGTGATCCCGATCGCCGTGCGCGTGGGGCCGGGCATCGGGTGCGGAGTGAGGCCCATCTCCCGGATCGCATCCAGCACCCGCTCGATCTGATCCGGCGTGGACTGGCTCTGCATCACGACCAGCATGTCCAGCTCCCACGGGGGATAAGTGCGGCCCGATCCCGGAGGATCGGGCCATCCCTTCAGAGGATCAGCTCACCTCAACGCCAGTGCCGGTAAGGATATCCCCGGTAATAGGGGCCGCCGCGATAATACCCGCCGCCGTAGTAGCCACGGGGCACGACCACCGGACCCGGCACGATCACGGGCCGAGGCATCACCACCGGTGCACCGACGATCACCGGCGCGCCGACGACGCCCGCGTAGGCTCCCGGGTAGCCATAGCCGCCGTAACCGCCGTAACCGTAGTTGCCGGCGTTGAATCCGAACGACATGCCCGGCCCGGCATAGCCGAAGCCGAACCCCTGGGCACGCGCCGGCGTCGCCCCGAACCCCAGCAAACCCACCGCCATCGCGCCGGCCAGCAACGTCGATCGACCGATCGTCTTCATCGTCTTGTCCCTTCCCTCGTGCTGTCGATACCCCGGTTTTCCGCCGGAGCCGGAACGTGGGCCCTCGGTCCGGGTGCGCCAGGCCGAGGATCACCTACCCTATTACGATGCATCACGCGAAAAGGAGCGTGCCCGGTCGGATCGGCCCCGCCCACAAAAGGGGAGGCTGGACGCAAGTCCTACGGATATCGGCGTCAAGCGTCAAGCTCAACAATCGGATTCCGCGTCGCGCGTCGATCGATCTTGACAGAAGTATAGGTACGGTTTTAGCATCGGCCCCGGTGGCGGGCGTGCTCCAAGCGAGTGGAGAGGCCGTCTCTGGCGGTCGTTCTCGACGCTCCGGGGTTACCCCGGGGACACGGGTGTGGTGCATCATCTCGGCGCGTGAGGCAAAGTGCGCTCGACTGCGCACGACTCCTCACGCCGGACCAGACGGGTTGGAGCCCCCCACCACTCTACATTCCTCGGCCTATGGATTCCTGGATCATCGACGGGCTGGTCGAGGCGTTCTTGGCAGGTCCCTGGGATGCCGAGGGCCTGGCCGAGCGGGGCGGCGGCATTCTGCGTCGAGAATACCGATGGCTCCGCCCGCTGGTGGGGCGGGTCATCGCCGCGTTCCCGGAGGGCTCGCGACCGCGGGCCGCTCGGCTGGCCGCGTTCTTGCGCGGCGACAAGAAGCTCGACAAGGTCAGGGGGAACGGCCGGTCGGGCTTGCGGTTCGACCGCATGCCGCATCCGGTCATGGCGCCCGCCCCAGGCCCGCCGGCCACGTGGCCGGTTCCAGCGATCGCGACGCCGGCCGAATTGGGGCAGCTCCTGGATCTGGAGCCGAACCAGCTCGACTGGTTCGCCGATTGTCGGCGGCGCGAGCGCTCGGCGGTCGTCGAACCGCTCCGCCATTACCGATACCAGTGGGTGACCAAGCGGTCGGGCTCACTCCGGTTGCTGGAGGCGCCGAAGCCGCGGCTCAAGCGGCTTCAGCGCCGGGTGCTCGACGCGATCCTGGCGCCCATCCCGCCGCACGAGGCGGCGCACGGCTTCCGGCCGGGCCGGTCGGTGTCGAGCTTCGTCCGGCCGCACGTCGGCCGTCCGATCGTGCTGAAGATGGACCTCCGGGACTTCTTCGCGACGATCACCGCGGCCCGGGTGGTCGCGCTCTTCGTCACCGCCGGCTATCCCGAGCCGGTCGCCCGGCTGCTCGCCGGCCTCTGCACCAACACGGTCCCGCGCCGATCCTCGAACGAGCGGCCGGGCCGGCGATCGAGGTGGAGCGGCGCGCGGGGCCGCGATCTGGGCCGCGGGGCAGCTCTACGGTCGACCGCACCTGCCTCAGGGCGCGCCGACGTCGCCGGCCCTGGCCAACCTGGCGGCCTTCCGACTCGATGCGCGGCTGTCCGGGCTGGCCCGCGCGGCCGGGTCGAACTACACTCGGTATGCTGACGACCTGGTCTTCTCGGGCGGAGAGGATTTCGCGCGGTCGATCGGCCGGTTCCCGACCCACGTCGCGGCGATCGCGCTGGAAGAGGGCTTCGCCGTCCAGCACCGCAAGACGCGGGTGATGCGTCGGGGGCGCCGTCAGCGCGCGGCGGGGGTCGTGATCAATGAGAAGATCAACATGCCGAGGGACGATTATGATCGGCTCAAGGCGATCCTGTGCAACTGCGTCCGCCACGGCCCGCACGGGCAGAACCGCGAGGGCGTTCCCGACTTCCGCGCGCACCTTGCCGGCCGCGTCGCGCACGCCGCTCGGCTCAATCCCGAACGGGGCCGCAAGCTCTCGCGACTGTTCGAGCAGATCGTGTGGTGATCGCGGCGCACGCGGGGAGAGCCGCCATGTCTGACCGATCGCCCATGCTCGTCGGCCGCCATCTGCTCGACCGCCGCGGCTTCCTGGGCCACATGGCCTCCGGGGTCAGCGGGATCGCGCTGTCGGCGATGCTGGGCGAGCGGGGGCTGCTCGCGGCCGATGCCGGGGCAGGGGAGTCGAAGGCGGCCGCTCGACCGGCCGACCCGATGGCGCCCCGGCCGTCGCACTTCCCCGGCCGGGCGAAGCGGGTGCTGCACATCTTCTGCACCGGCGCGGTCAGCCACCTCGACACCTGGGATTACAAGCCCGAGCTGATCAAGCGGCACGGGCAGCCGATGCCGGGAGTCGAGAAGCTGATCACCTTCCAGGGCGAGAACGGCAACCTCGCACGCAGCCCGTGGAGGTTCCGGCCCCGGGGCGAGAGCGGCAAGTCTCTTTCGGACCTGTTGCCTCACCTGGCCGCTTGCGCCGATGACATGTGCTTCATCCACTCGCTGACCTCGAAGACGAATACTCACGGGCCTGGCGAGATGTTCATGTCCACGGGGTTCACGCTCGAGGGGTTCCCCAGCATGGGCGCCTGGGTCAGCTACGCGCTGGGGACCGAGGACCAGGACCTGCCGGCCTATGTGGCGATCCCCGACCCGCGGGGCGACCCGCAGCAAGGGCCGGCCAACTGGACCAATGGCTTCCTGCCGGCCGTGTACCAGGGCACGGCGTTCAACGCCGGGCGGCCGATCAGCCACCTGGCGCGTCCGGCGTCGATCAGCCCCGGCGATGACGCGGCGGCGCGCGACTTCCTCCGCCTGATCAACGACGAGCACCTCAGGCGCAACCCGGGCGACACCGAGCTCTCGGCGCGGATCGCCGCCTACGAGCTGGCCGGAAGGATGCAGTCGAGCGCCCCGGAGGCCGGCGACCTGTCGCGGGAGAGCCCCACTACTCAGAAGCTCTACGGCCTGGACGACCCGAACCCGCTCACCGCGGCGTTCGGCCGGAATGCCCTGCTCGCCCGCCGGCTGCTCGAGCGCGGCGTCCGGTTCGTCACGCTGTTCAACGGCGCCTTCGCGATGGGCGAGGGCGTGCTCAACTGGGACGGGCACCGCCGGATCGAGTCGGACTACAACCGCCACGGGCCGATCCTGGACAAGCCGGCCGCCGGGCTGCTGGTCGACCTCAAGGCGCTCGGCCTGCTCGACGACACCCTGGTCGTCTGGACCACCGAGTTCGGCCGCATGCCCACCTTCCAGAAGGGGACGATGGGCCGCGACCACAACCCCAAGGGGTTCACCGCCTGGCTGGCCGGCGCCGGGGTCAAGCGCGGCTTCAGCTTCGGGGCGACCGACGAGTTCGGCTACCAGGCCGTCGAGAACGTCGTCGACGTCCACGACGTCCACGCCACGATCCTGCACGTCCTCGGCCTGGACCACGAGCGGCTGACCTATAACAACAACGGCACGTCGCGGCGGCTCACCGACGTCCACGGCCGCGTCATTCGCGAGGTGCTGTCATGACGCCGAGGTCCCGCCCGTCTCGCGGTCCGTTCCCGCGGCCCAACCTGACGATGCGCGAGCTGATCGGGCTGGTGCTCGCCTTCGCGGTCTCCAACGCCTTCCTCTCGTGGATCGAACACGCCTCGGGCCCGGCGCCGGGCCACGTCGTGGCCTCGAATCCCATCGCCTTCGGCATCTGGAACGGCCTGCTGGCGTTCTACCTGGGCTTCGCGTTCCTCCAGGCCTGGGTTCGATCCGTGAACCGATGGAGGCGGACGGGCGACGCGGATCCGCGGCTCCCCCGGCGATGGACGGCGCTGGGGGTCGCGGAGGCGACGGTCATCGGGGGGACGATGCTCTGCTGCCTGCAATTCCTCTTCGGCCTGGTGAGTGCCGGGAGAGCCGGCAACCTCGATTGGACCGGCCCGATCGCGATCCTGCTGATCGGCTCGGCCGCGGGGATGATGGTCCTGCGCCGTTGGCGGAAGGATGACGCGAAGTCCTTGACCGGTCGCGGTTTGGCGCCCACGATAGAGGTCCAGCCGGGATTCGAGCACGGGGAGACTTGCTGATGTGGACGTCATGGCTGATCGCGACGGTCCTGGTCGGGTTCCAGCAGCCCACCGAGACGAAAGAATCCTCCAGCGTGGTCGCGCCGGGGGCGAAGCTCGAGAAGGTCTTCGGGGAAGGGGAATTCACCGAAGGCGGCGCGATGGACGCCGACGGCTCGATCCTGTTCTCGGACATCGGCAACCGGATCCTCCGGTTCGACCCGAAGACCGGCAAGACCACCGTCTTCCGCGAGCCGAGCGGCCGGGCCAACGGCATGATGTTCGATAGCCGCGGCCGGCTCGTCGTGGCCGAGGGCGCCAACGCCGGCGGCAACCGGCGGGTGACGATCACCGAGCGCGACGGGACCGTCCGGGTCCTCGCCGATCGGTGGGAGGATCGGCGATTCAACAGCCCCAACGACGTGGCCGTCGACCGCGACGGGCGAGTGTATGTGTCCGACCCTCGCTATGTCGGGGACGAGCCCCGCGAGCTGGACTTCGAAGGCGTGTTCCTCATCTCGCTGGAGGGCTACGTCACGCGGATGGACCTGACCGTCTTCAAGCCCAACGGCCTGGCGATCAGCCCCGACGGCAAGACACTCTTCGTCTCCGACAACAGCGCTCGCCGCCGCGCCCTGATCGCCGCACGGATCGGCGACCGGGGCAAGGCGACCGATCCCAGGGTGATCCACGAGTTCCGCGATCGGCGCGGCATCGACGGCATGACTGTCACGACCGACGGCCGGATCGTCGCCGCCGCCGGCGCCGGCGACAAGGCGGGCGCGCACGTCTTCTCCCCCGAGGGGAAGCTGCTCGAGGTGATCCCGACTCCCGAAGACCCTGCCAACGTCGAGTTCGGCGGCGAGGACGGCAAGACCCTGTATATCTGCGCCGGCCGCAGCCTCTACCGGATCAAGACCACCATGACCGGCTTCCGGCTCTGGCCGCCCGCCAGGTAGGAGTGATCCCGCTTTTCTTTTGTGTGACATTCAAGAATTCAAGATTCCGGATTCAAGATTCCGAATCGTCGATCTTGAATCCGGAATCTCCGAGCCCGCCCGCACTGATTCGGGATGGGGCCCGCGATCATGGGCGACGCCCGGCGACATTGACCCCGCTGCCGATGATGAGGTCGTGGTGATAGGCCCAGTCGTACAGCCGGCCGTTCTTGGCGGGGGGCAGCTCGGTGATTTTGGTGAAGCCCTCCTCGGCGAACCATCGCCGCAGCTCCTCGGGGGAGTGGTGCGACTGGTAGCGGGGGGCGTACCAGTCGAAGTTGTCGCAGACGCGGAGGCTCCAGTCGGGGTGGCTCGAGAAGTTGGCCAGCTTGTTGAGGGTGCGGTTGAGCACGGGGACGCCCCCGAGGACCCCCAGGCCGGCGCAGAGCGGCTCGAGCACCGAGGCCGGCATCCGCGTCGAGACTGCGCGGAGCGCGGAATTGAGCCATTCTTGAGGGGCCGTATTGCGGCGATAGAGCCAGACGGCCAGGCGTCCCCCGGGCCTGACCCGCCGCGCGATCTGGGCGAACGCGCGGCGCGGGTCGGGCGTGTGGTGCAACACCCCGATGGAATACACCAGGTCGAAGGCCCCTTCGGCGACCGGGAGGTTGAGCAGGTCCGCCTGGACGATCGCGACGTTGGAGAACTCGGCGCAGATCGCGGCGGCCTTATCCACGGCGGAACTCAGGTTGACACCCACGACCCGGGCGCCGTGGCGGCCGAGCAGCCGGGCATATCGGCCGCCGCCGCAGCCGGCGTCGAGCACCAAGCGGCCGGAGAGGTCGCGCGGGGCGACTCCCGTCTTCACCCGGAAGGTCGCCTCGTCCTCCTCGGGCCGTGCCACGTCGTATCGGTTCCACTGACGGCCGAAGCTCGCGGCGTACGACTCGCCGGCCAGTCGCGGCACGCCGCCGACGATCGGGTAGGAACCGCCGCACGATCGGCAGACCAGGGCGAGCGGCGGGTCTCCCTCGACCTCCAGGTTTCCCCGACATCGAGGGCATTGCAGCAGCGAGATCAGTTCAGGTTTCATGAATGGCAAGGGCAGTTGACGGATGCATGGCCTACCTGGTTCGGCCTCGAGCCTCGGCCCGCCCTGATCCGCGGGAGTGGGCTGGGCTTCGGCCCGCCCTGACCTGCGGGAGTGGGCTGGGCCTCGACCCCCCCTGACCCCCCCTTCGTAAGGGGGGGAAGGCCCGCCCCTTGCGATCCCCCCCTTACAAAGGGGGGGCAGGGGGGGTCGGGCGGAGGCAACGCAGGCGCTAATCGCTCTCGTGGAGGCCGAAAACGAGTGCCGGGTCGAACCGGGAATCTGTTACGCTACCACTCTACTCGCCACCCGCCACGAGCCACCAGCCACGGTGAGGACACCATGTCCGAGGCGAGATCCTGGATCGACCGGATCGGGCGGCGACTGGCGCGATGGCGGTCGCGCGGCCTGCACGGCACATGGGTCGTCGCCGTCTCGGGCGGCGGGGACAGCGTCGGGTTGCTCCGAGTGCTGCACCAGCTCGCTCCGACGGCCGGTCTGCGGGTGTCCGTGACGCACCTCGACCACGGTGTCCGGGGCGAGGCGGCGCGGGCAGACGCCACATTCGTGGCCGAACTGGCCGCGTCGCTCGGCTTGCCCTTCGACCTGGGGCATTGGGAGCCGGCCCGTGCGGGCCACTTCGAGGCGGACGCGCACCGCGCCCGATATGACTGGTTCGCCAGAGTCGCCCGATCGCGCGAGGCGGGCGTTGTGGCCGTCGGCCACACGCGGGACGATCAGGCTGAGACGATCCTGCACCGCATCCTCCGCGGCACGGGACCACTCGGGCTGGCGGGCATCCCGGCGCGGCGGCTCCTGGTCACTGACTCCGAGGTCCACCTGGTTCGCCCCCTGCTCGAGGTCTCGCGCGGAGAGATCAGGGACTATCTCCGAGGGCTGGGCCAGCCCTGTCGCGAGGACGCCTCCAACGCCGACCTCACGCGCACCCGCGCCCGCATCCGGCACGACCTCCTGCCCAGGCTGGCGGCCGAATACAACCCGAAGGTCGCCGAGGCCCTGGTCCGGCTCGGGAAGCTCGCCGCGGCGTCCGGCGCGCGATCGAGGCCGACGTGCGCCGGATGACGGCGGCGGCGATCATCACCTGCGCGCCGGAGTGCCTGGTGCTCAAGCACGGGTACCTGCGCTCGCTGCCCGCCTTCCTCCGAGCCGAGGTCCTCCGCCACCTCTGGCGGCAGGCCGGCTGGCCTGAGGCGAGTATGTCGGAGCGGCGTTGGCGGCGGTTGGCCGCGCTGGTGCGAGACGATGAGATCCCCCGGACCGAGATCGGTGCCGGCGTCACGGCTTCGACCGAGCGCGTTTTCGTGGTCCTGCGCCGCTCGCCTATCGCGCGGGTCATCGCTCCCGTCCCCGAACCCGCCGACCCGATCGCGCTGGAGATCCCCGGCTCCGCGTCCGTTCCCTGGGCCGGCGGACGCGTCGCGGCCACGTTCGATCCCGACGAGCCGAGTGACGAGTCGATCGACCTCGACCGGCTGGCCCTCCCGTTATCGGTCCGCGCCCCGGCGACGGGGGATCGATTCGCGCCGCTGGGGATGGGCGGCAACAGCATGCCCCTGGCCGACTTCTTCCGCGGACGGGGCGTCCCCGGCAATCGGCGGCCACGCATCCCGCTCGTCTGCGACCGGCTCGGCATCGTCTGGGTCGTCGGCCTTCGGATCGCCGACCGCGTCAAGGTGACCGGCGACACCCGACGACGCCTGATAATGAAGTGGCATCAGGACTCGTAGGGTGGGTGAGACCCACCGCGAAGAGCCCGAGGATAGGCTCCCGCCGGGGTGTCCGGTCGCGACCGAGCCGAGCCGCGAGCGGTGCGCCCGGCGCGAAGGCGTAACCGCTCCTTGACGGTCGCGGCTCGCTATCGACAACCCCTTAGTCGGCTCCAGAAGCTGAGTTTGACGATTGCCGTCCTGGCCGGCGTCGTTCATTCGCACCGACCCTGCGGTCCCGTCTCACCTCCCCGGATCGGCTTTGCAGGACAAACTCACCTGAGCCGGAAAACCCGATGCAGCCCCGCGAGACGCTCGAACCTTCCCTTCCGATTCCTCTCTCCTTCCGTGTGATTCGGGCCTCTCGCGGTGAATCGGCGGATTCGTTGTCCGTCGAACAGCCGGCACAGCTCGCATCCAGCCGATTGCACGCCATCACCCAGGTGCTGTGTCCGTTGACCGGAGCGAGTGCGTGCGAGATTCCATAATCGCGGGACCTTGGGCGAGTTGAACGAAGAGGGGGAATTCTCTGTCTTTGTCGATTCTCGCGGCATGAGGTCGGCTCCGAAGGGGCCCTGATGGGTTCGTTCGCGCGCCTTCGGCCGCTCTTCGCAGCCTCGGTGGGTTCGTTCGCGCGGTTTCGGCGCTTCGGCGCCGACGTCGTGGGTTCGTTCGCGCAGTTTTTTTCCTCCCGACTCGCACGATCGACTGCCATTCTGGCAGGTGGGTTCGTTTTGTCACTTTCGTCTGCGCTGGTCGAGCCCTCCGGACCTGGCGACCGGATCGAGACGGCACACGCATTCATGTCTGGCGTTGTGGTGGACTGCACGTGCGACGACTGGAGGAGGAAAATACATCCTTGCGACGAAGCGCTGACGCGTGCACCCATGGTGTAAAGCATATATGCAGCCATCAATGTTCCCGTGGTCGCTGGCTGGCTTTGCATTCCACGGCCATCCATTGAAAGAATGGCCGTCTCGGGTCGGAGCGCCCGATGGAATTCCGTCAACCGAATTGTCAAAGATTCCTAATAATCAGACTCCTCCATCGTAAAGTATGGCACGTCATTTTAGAAATGCAAATGACCGCGGTTTTTTTTGAGAGGGTGTTACGCCGGCACGGAAGTCGGTCGGGCTTTCCGGCCCGGTGGTACTGGTCGGTCGGGCTGGAAATCCCGACCGACGTCATCTGCTTCCTTGCTGAAGTAATAGGCCGCTCGACCTCGATTCCGGGGAGGGGCGAAGGCGCGGAGCGGGCGCGTCCGCTTAGGGCGCGCGCCGGCGAGGGTGAAGTCGATGGCGGCCGGGCGGATCCTCCGGGCGGGGATGAAAGGGCCGGCGGCGGGCGGGGCCGGGCGGCGAACGGACGCCGGACCCGGGCCGACCGTCGGTCGGGCCGAGGATGCCCCGGACGGGCGGGGCGGTCCGCGGGATGCCGGCGAGCGGGGCAGGTGCCGGGCGATACCGGCCGGGCCGCCACCGTCGTCGGCCCGCACGGCCGTCGGTGACATCAGTACAGGATGGGAACTCCCGTCGGGCGAGACGGGACGGGGTTTCAGGATCGGCCCGACGCAAAAACAATAGACAATGTTTGACCCCGACTCGGTGTTGGTTCCGCTCGATGTGACCGATTGCCGAGGCGGGAAACGGGTGATACCATAGCCGTATGGCCGTTCAGCCACCGGACGTGAGGCGCCGATGAGCACAGTCGAGGAGATCACCGCCGCGATCGAACGGCTCCCCGCCGGCGATGTGGCCCGTGTCCGGGCCTGGCTGGCGGAGTATGCCGAGCGGCTCTGGGACGAGCAGATCGAGCGCGACGAGCGGGCCGGCCGACTCGACGCCTTGATCGACCGCGCGCTGGAGGAGCACCAGGCCGGGCGGACTCGCCCGCTGTGAATCACCACACGACGGCCGAGTTCTGGGAATGCTACGCTCGGCTCCCCGAGGCGGTGCAGCGAGTGGCCGATCGCCATTATGAACTGCTGCGAGCGGATCCGCGGCATCCGTCACTGCACTTCAAGAAGGTCGGGCGACTGTGGTCGGTGCGGGCGGGTTCGGGGTATCGGGCTCTGGCGGCCGAGGCGCCGGATGGCTTGGTCTGGTTCTGGATCGGACCCCACGATGAGTACGAGCGCCTGCTGGCGAATGAATGACACCTGACGATGCGATGCAGCGGACCCGTCTTCGGCGGGACGCCGACCTCGGGCGCTCGGCGCACTGCGACCCTGGGGCTTCTCGCTGCCTCCCCGCGATCAGGTGCCTACCTTCGCCCGGCTCAAGCTCGTCGATGCGACCGATTCCGACCTCAAGCGGATCGGCCTGACGCTCGAAGCCCTCGGCCGACTTCGCAACGCGGCGGACTACCAACTGTCGCCGTCCGGCCCGTTCCGGTCCGCACGCATCGCCGTTTCCGCGCTGGCCGACGCGAAGGTCGCCGTCGCCCGGCTCGATGCTCTCGAGGCCGACCCGGCGCGGCGCACCGCGGCCATGGGATCGATCCCGCCGTGAGCACTCCGAACGGGGCTGGGTCGGTCCCGGACCTGCGGGTGTCGTCCCGGGTCGCCGACACGGATCTCGTTCCCCGATCCCCTGGGCGGTTCCTTTCTCACGAAAGCACGAAAGGACGAAAACACGAAACGGGAGGGTACCCCGGCGACGCGGGGTCTCGGCCGCCTCCAGGGCGGCAGCCCGTCCCGCTCTTTGTCGTGCTTTCGTCCTTTCGTGCTTTCGTGGTGATGTGCCAGCCGTGGCAGGTGCGCGGATACGGGCGCGCCACTCCGACCCGGCCCGATTGCCGACCGGCTGTCTTCCGGATTCACGGCCGACCCGCAACTCGCAACGGAAGGATCTTCCTCGCCCTCCGCTCGATCGCCTTTCGTGGCCGCCACAATCCGAAAACGGAAAAATCGGGCACTGCCCCCTCGCATCGAGCGATCCTGGATGGCATAATGCAATCTCTGGCGATCGATGTTGCGATCGGGCGTTCAGAACGTTGGGGTCGGGCCACGCGCGAAGCGATGCAGGCGTACGTCAAGCTCGTCGGGGAGCCCGCCGAGCACGTCCGCGGGAACGAGCAGGCCACCAAGCCGAGCCCGGTCGGGCCGCTGTTCACGATCCTGGGCTACGACCTGACCGACCCGCGGGAGTGCATCCCCGAGTACCGGGTCAATTTCGGGCCGAACCGGTCGGTCGAGCCGGCGAACCGGACGCCGGCCTTGGCTAACGCGATCAACGAATGGGCGCGGCAGCGGACCCGGACCGCCGTCCTGGACAACCTGGCCCGGTCCGAACCGCGGGCGGGCGGCGAGGCGGCGGGAGGCGGGCGGATCGAGACGACCCAGGAGCAGAGTCGGGGGGAAGCTGAGGGAAAACTGAACTGACACCGATTTCTGACCGTAATATTTATATAATTATAATAGCTCCAATCTAACGACTCCTTCTCAGGGACCGAATTCTCATGGACATGATGAGTAGGATCATCGCATTCATTGGCACCCAAAGTATTGGGTTCTTGCTCGGAGTTGCCGCGAGCTTTGTTGCGTCAATGTTCTATGCACGGTGGACGACTCGGGTTCGGAGAACGATGTATGGATCGCTCGCTGGAGTATGGATTGAAGCCAACAACCTGCTAGAAGATCGCCCTTTCGCCGTCTGTGAGTTCTTCTTTTCGCCGTCCGACGGTGAGTTGAAATTCTTGGGCGATAGCTACGATAACAAAGCGAGCGTATATTACAAATGGTGGTCGATTGTTTTGTGGATTGACGACACAAATCGGACGGTGTCATACATTTACGAGACGCAACGAGTTGGGGAAACAAAGAAAGATGAAGGCTTCGGCTGCATTCATCTTAGTCTTGATCGAGCAAACCAGAAATGGGAGGTACGGAGCGGGTATTTTCTTGATCTTCAGGAAGCCAAGCCCCGCTTCTCTCGGATGCTTCGCTTCGAAGCGGTCGCTTGTGCACTGAAAAGGGATTTAAGCGGGACCAATAGTTCAGATCGTAGATTGCTCATCCAGGAGCTGATAAAACTGAGGGATTCAGCGAACCTGAGGAATCTCTTTGGATGGTCGCGAGATGAGCTCTCGAGTGACACACACGGAAAGCCCTCCAATACATGAAAACATTTTTTCAGCAAGCGATAGAACAAGCTCAGATTGGACTGAGCGAGGGCGGCATTCCGATTGGATCAGTGCTTGTGATTGATGGAGTCGTGGTCGGTCGGGGCCGGAATCGACGCATCCAAAAGGGCAGCGCAATCCTCCATGCCGAGATGGATTGCATAGAGAACGCAGGCCGACGCTCTGCGTTCGAGTACGAGAAGGCAACTCTCTATTCGACGTTATCTCCATGCGATATGTGCAGCGGCGCTGCGCTGCTATACAAGATCCCTCGGATCATTATTGGGGAGAATCGGACATTTCAGGGGCCGGAAGACTACTTGCGCTCGCGAGGCGTTGATCTCACAATCCTGGATAATGACGAGTGCATTCAGCTTATGAGAGAGTTCATTCGCAACCATCCGGAATTGTGGAACGAGGACATCGGCGAAACGGCCGAATAGGTGGCGGCCGAGGGTCAGCCCGGCGGCCGAGCGGCGGCCGAGGGTCCGGGCGGCCGGGTGTCACGGGCGGCCGGGTGTCACGGCGGCCGGGGGTCAGGGCGGCCGGGTGTCAGACCTGGTTTCGGGTTTTTCCGGCGGCCGCGGACCGAGCCGGCGGGTCCGTCCCGCCCGTCGCCCGCCCGACCGCGACCGCCGACCACTCCGGGCCGGAACGCGACGGCCGAGCCTCCGCAGCCGGCGACCGTGGCGGCTGGGGTCTCTTCCGGGCGATCGTCCGCCGGTTCAGGGACTCAGCGCGAGGGCCGCGATTCGAGGTCTTCCAGCGACCACGCCAGCCGCTTACCGATCGCGCGGGCGTAGCGCGACAACGTGCTGGGTCGGGGGTCGGGGACCTTGCCGTTCTCCAACCGGCTGAGCTGGGCCTTATCGATGCCCGAACGCGATGCGACCTCATCGAGGCTCAAGCCCGCGGTTTCACGCGCCCGGCGCAGCGATCGGATGAACCCGTCGAAGTCCTGCACGTCGGCTTCCGAGAGCGGGGTGCACGCGATCGTACCGGTCGCGCGATACTCGCGGTCGAGGGCCTCGCGGTCCCGGCGTTCCTGCTCCTGATACTCGGGCGACTGGATGCGGGTGATCGCGTCCTCCGCTCGCGCCCGCTTCTCGGGCGGGAGGGCGGCCAGCGCGCGACGCGTGCGCTCGGAGAGTCGATTCGGGTCCATCGGGATCACCCCCCATATTCCGGGACGGGGTAAGCGGTCACGGGCCGGATGATGACCAGGTCGGCGTCCGATTCATCGCTGTACACGACGGCGATCCGCTTGCCCGTGGACGTCGTGCCAAAGATGATCGGATTGCCGCTCGTGTCGGAGTACGCGTCAGGATAGTTGCCATGGCGGGCGGAGAGCACTTCCTCCACCTCCTCGGCCGTCACTTCTCCGGCACCGACGATGTGCTGGTAGTTGCCGTCCGGGTCGTCCTCGGCATCCCAGGCGATCAAGTCCACGTACATCGCCCCCGGCCCTCCATTGTGGAATTCTACAACGAGGGTGAGATCGGGATCAAGGGCCTCGGACGGACCCGGTCCGGAGCCGTCCCGCGCGTCGCCCGCCGGACCGACCGCGACCGCCGGGAACCGGAACGGGGACGAAGCGAGTCTTGACGGTCCGAAGCCGGCCGGCGTCGGTCGCCCGTCCAGTCCGGTCCGCCGGCCGGATTCGCCACCCGGCCGGTCAAGGCGAGTCGGGGTCAGGCCGGGTGTCGGGTTTTTTCCGGCCCGCCGGATTTCCGCCGTCCCGCCGGGCCGGTTCCGCGGACACCCCGTCCGGCCCCGGCCGACCCGGGCGAGCTCCCGACCGCCGAACAGCCTCATCCGGTTACCCAGGCGCCGAGATCCCCGCTCGCGCGGGCTGAAGGATTTCTTTCACTAATGAACTCGACCCGATTCACCATCTCATCCGGCTCATAGATCTCCCAGATGAGGACGAGCATCGTGATGATCTCGCCGATGGTCTTGGTGTCCTTGTCGCAGTAGGCGATGCCGGGATGCGGCTCACCGGCGGCGTGGAGTCTCAAGAAATCCCGGTCTTGAGTGAAGATCACTCGCCCCTGCTGCAGGGCATAGCCGAGTTGCTCGTCGTCACCGGCGTTCAAGAGCCCGACTTCGGGCGTGGTCGTGACGTCGACGCCGCGGCGTCTCAAGCCTTCGGCGATCGCTCGGTGGCCATTCTCATCGAGACGGAAGCGGATCGTTCGGGCCATGGGCCTCCCGTGCCTTGAGCATCTCTTGCAATCGGGATGGGCCGGCCTTGGCCCTCATCTCCTCCGCGAACTTCTTGCCCTCCTCGATGTCGGCGTCGATCCGGTCGCGATTCTCGAAATAGTACGCGAGGGCCGCATACACGTCGGAGAGCGTGAGGGTCGGGTAGGCGGAGACGATCTCGTCGGCGCTCATGCCCATTCGCTCGTGCCAGGTGACCACGTCCTCGACGGTGATCCGGTGACCGTCGATGCGAGGCCGGCCGCCGCACGTGCCGGGCGTGCTCACAATCCGCACGCGATCGAGCGGAGGATCACTCCTGGGTGCCCTTGCCTCAGCCTGGCTCTGAACGATGCTTGATCCCATGTCCCTCATTTTACCTGGAACGGGCTCCGCGAACCAGACGGCGGCAGAAGGCTAGATCGGGTTTCGGCTGCTTCCGTCGGCCCCGGAACGACCGGCCGGGGCCATCCCGCCCGTCGCCCGCCGATCCGACCGCATCCGGCGGACCCGTGCGATCCGCCTCGGGTGCCGACCGTCCCGATGTCCGTTCCCGACCGCGTCGCTAGCCGCCTCGGGCCGCCAGACGCCATCCGCTTTAATTCGTCTCGATCGGACTGCGGTCAACCTGCCTGATGCCGCCGTCGTCCACCCCGTTGTGCCCGCCGTCCCCGTTGCTCCGCATCCTCGCCTCCAGACGCTCCATGTCCCGCGCGAACTGCACGTCCTGGGACTTGACCTGGGCGATAACCGGTCGCATCATCGCGGAACACCGATCGGGAGCAAACCCGGCCCACTGCGGGGCCAGACGTCTCGTCCGTTCCCACGCGGAAGCCAGGTCGGGGCGCCGCTTGCCTTCGACCAGGGATGATCGATACGCCCACAGGCTCCGCAGCAACGTGATGAGCGGCAGGAACAGATCGGGCGATTCGTTCAGACCATCCGGAATCTCGTCATTGAACTTGAAGCCGCCGGAAAGGAGATCCGCGGACCAGGCCGCATCCTCTCGCTGCGCTGTCGCATTCAGCTTCGTGCACAGGAAGAGGAATCGCTCCGAACCCAGCTCCAGGTCGTAGGCATGATCGGGCTCCATGGACGCGCCTCCTCTTCATCCAAAGATCGGCCAGTCGTCGAAATCGAGTCGGAAGGTATCCTCGCCGAGCTGGGTGACCTTCCCACCGAAGCGGCTACCGCCGACTCTTGCGAAATGCCGATAGCGGATCAAGTCCGTGGGACTCGTGACCGGTCCGGTGAACAGGGTTCCCTTCGTGGCACCCGTCTGTCGGACAGCCGCGAAGATCTTGACCATATCATCGGCCGAGTCGATTCTCGTGATGTAAACGACGGCGGTGTCACCCGTGGTCTCGATGAATGCGCCGTTGCCGAAGCCGGTCCCACCCAGGTCGATCCGGACTGTCCTGGGTCCCGCCAATCCGCCTTCACCTCCCATGTTGTTGCCCGCACCCGAACCGGTTTCGCACGCTCGCTTCCGCGTCCGGCCATGTGGATTCCATAAAAATCATCCTACCTCGAACCGGCCCCGCCGACGAGCGTGAATTGACGTGGCCCGAGTCGCTCCCCCGGTCGGGCCCGGCCCATCCGATCGCGATTGATCCGATCTTGCACGTGGGCTGGTCGCCCTGGGAAGAATGAGCGAAAATGAAGACGGATGTCGCCGGCGGGCCGATGCGCGCGATGGCCTTCCCACAGGCCTATGCGGGCCTGCCGGATACATTCCCATTCGCGCACGGCTGGTATCCTGAGGATCGAGCGGTACCCTAGAGCGCCGAACGGTTGGATGGCCTACGTGACTCGGCCTCGAGACGGGGCCAAGGCCTTGACCCTCCCGTTCCCCCCCTTTGTAAGGGGGGGATTCTTGGGGAGGCCCGCCCCTCGGAATCCCCCCCTTACAAAGGGGGGGTCAAGGGGGGGTTCTCTCGCGTAGATGCAACGCAAACGTTAAGCGCTCTAGCCCGAGGGTGATCCATGAAGGCCGGACGCAATGATCCCTGTCCGTGTGGCAGCGGCAAGAAGTACAAGAAGTGTTGCCTTGCCAAGGACCAGGCGGCGTCGTTGAGTCGAGCGGCTGTGATTCCGCCTCCGCCTTCGTCTGTCGCACCACCTCGCCCGGTCCCCTTCCTCACAGAGCAGCAACTGAAGCCGGTCGGGCCAACCCGACCGGCACGCGCCGCGGAAGCTCCGACACCTCCCCTGCCGGTAGATCCAGTCACCGCGAGAGGAGAGAGCCGCTGGCGGGAGTTCGAGTCTCGGAACGGCGAGGAACGGATTGCCGTCTTCCTCGAGACCCTGGACGACACCGAGGTGATGACGGACGACCTGGCCTTCGAGATGCTCCGCGTCCTTCACACGGACGCCGTGGAGAGCGGCGGCCGCACGCGTTTCGCGGAGTGCGTCGGCGCACTCCGCGAGCGCCGGCCCGAGGTGTACCAAGAAGGTGCTCACTACTATCTGTCCTGGTGCTTGCTGGACGCCCTGGCGGAGAGCCGGCAGGAGGTTGTCCCCGCCCTGGCGCGGGAGCTGGCCGCCCGCGCCGGGCGCGACATCGACACCTTCAACCGCACCAGCGAGGCCCTGGGGTATCACGGCCAGCTCGACGTTCTTGTCGAGGCCCTGCGGATCGCCTGGCCATTCGTGAAATCCTCCGACAACATCGTTCCCTGGGGCATCGCGGAGTTCGCTGAGAGAGGAGTCAGCCACGAAATCTACGACTACCTCGAACACACAGCCACTCCCGATCCCGCCGATGCGGCTTTGCTCGACCGCGTCCAGTTCTTTATCGAGAAGCCGCGTGAGGACTATCTGCGCGAATTCATCGGCGATCTGACGGGAACGTCCGTGCGGGAGTGGCAGGCGGACGACTTCGCCCTGAGGCCGCCACGGAAGAGCAGCCGCGACGAGTGGGGTGACGAGGACGAGGAAAGACCGAGCCCGGACCAGGGTGCGATCAATCTGGGCCGGCTGATCAGCACATTCGTGGGGTACCTGCGCCGCGAGGTGGGCGTGCCCTTCCCACGGGGGGAACTGGTCAGGCAGGAACTGTATCGCTATTTCTTGCGTCGGAACAAGGGCGACCTGGATCCCCGCCCGAGCATGCTGGAGCAGGCGCTGCACCCCAAACGGAAACTGCCGAAACCGCCCCGGCCGGCCCACCCACTTTGCCCGGAACGGGTCACACTCGACGTTCACCTCGCTGGATTGATGGGCATGATGAGCGGGCGGTACTACTCCGCGGCGGCCCTGTTCCAGGCCATCCCCGCCTGGCTGCGTTTCCTGGAGTCCCGGCGGCTGATCGATGTCGACACGAGCAAGAAGGTGGCGGCCGAGTTGCTCCCCTTGCATGCCACGCTGCTGCGGGTCTGGAAGCAGCACACCGATGATCCGCTCCTGTATCGCCAGGGGCAGGCGTGGCCGGCCTTGCCATACTAGACGGACGCGGTGCCGGTCGGATTCCGGAGGATGGGCGCAAGCCGCTGAAAGCAACGGCTTTACGTCGGCATGGTGCGCCCGCCATCCAGCGATCAAAACCGGCTTCTGGAACAGACTCTCACTCGTTCAGCGATGGCGTGATCTTGTATTCCGTACAAGACCCTCAAGGTGAGTTGTGCGCAGGCGGCGGCCCGAGGACCGCCTCGGCCTCCTCCAGGAATCCGACCGCATCCAGGTTGTTGGACCACGCGCCGGAATTGACGAGCGCCCGCAGCTTCTCGAGCGCCTCGCGGGCCTCGGCATCGCGCCCGAGCCGGCGATTGGCCATGGCGGTGACGGCAAGGTCCATCGGCGTGGGCGGTCGGTCCGGCCTCTCTCTCGCCAGGTCGCGGAGGGTCTCCAGCGCCTGGTCGGGCCGATCGACGCGGTAGAGCGCCAGGGCCAGGGCATGCCGGTACTCGACGCGGCGCGCAGGATCCTCGGCGGCGGTGCGACAGGCGGCCTCGAGACGGCGGAGGGCCAGGCGGTTGGCCTCGGGGGTGCTGCCGGCATGGGCGATCGTCAGGCACGCGGCCTCGTAGAGCCGCGAGGCGTTCCCGGTGCGCCGTTCGGCGACTTCGATCGCCGCGGCTCGGAGCCGTGGGCTGAGGCTCTTGTCGGCCCGCAGCTCGGCCAGGACGTCCTCCTTGAGCAGGTGGCGGGCGAAGAGGGCCTGGACGCGCTCGACGGCGGCGCGGCGGATCGACAGCTCGAAGGCGGCCTCGCCGTCGGGGGCCTCGATGCTCCAGATCCTGGCGGAATAGTCGATGCTCCCCGAGGCGATCTGGCGGCCGTCGCCGCTGACGGCCAGGCTGGCGACGCCGCTGGTGTGGCCGCGGAGCGTCAGGACGGCCTCGCCCGTCCGCAAGTCCCAGAGCTTGACGGTCCGGTCGTCGCTGGCGGTGGCCAGGCGCCGGCCATCGGGGAGATACCCCACGCCGGTGACCAGGGCGGTATGGCCGTGGAAGGACGCCGCCTCGCGGCCGTTGGCCCAGTCCCAGACCTTGACCTCGGCCGGGATCAGGCCGTGATAGGCCCCGCCGACCGAGGCCAGCGACCGGCCGTCGGGCGAGAACGCGACGTCGCGCACGCCGGTCTCGTGACCGGTGAGCGCAGCGCGCAACTCGCCGGTCGCCGCGTCCCAGACGCGGACGACCTTGTCCTCGCCGGCCGCGGCGATATGCAGCCCGTCGGGCGAGAAGGCCACCGCGTTGTCGCCCGGGTTGTGGCCGGGGAAGGCCCGGATCATCGTGCACCGCGCGACGTCCCACAGCCGGAGCGTCCCGGCATTGCCGGAGGTGGCCAGGGTCAAGCCGTCCGGCGCAAATGCAGCGTCCTTGGTATCCGGCGCCCCCGCGAGCACGCCGCGACGGGCCCATTGCCCGGTCTCCCAGAGGATGACGTTGCCGTCCGGCCCGGAGGCGGCCAGCGTCGAGCCGTCGGGCGAGTACGCCAGGGCGATGTCGCCGAGCATCCCCTGGCGGGACGTGATCCGATGCAGCTCCTCGCCGGTGCGCGGGTCCCAGATCCGGACGCCGCCGTTGTGGGCCGAGGCGACCTGTCGCCCGTCGGGCGCGAAGGCCAGCGCGCCGACCCAGCCGGCGCCGTTGCGGAAGGTCACCTGCGAGTCGGGCGCGGCGGCCGGCCAGAGCTTGACGGTCCCATCCAGGCTGCCCGAGGCGGCCAGGGCGCCGCCGGGCCCGAAGGCGACGCAGTGGACGTACCCGCTGTGGCCGTGGAAGGTGGCGCCCTCGCCGCCGTCGAGCTCCCAGCGCCGGACGCTCTTGTCCTCGCTGCCGGAGACGAGCTGTCAACCATCGGGCGAGAAGGCCAGCCCGCGGACGAATCCCCGGTGGCCGGCCAGCGTGTCCACGGGCCAGCCGGTGTCGCGGTCCCAGAGGCGGATGGTCTTGTCCCAGCCGCCCGAGGCCACGCGGCGGCCGTCCGGGCTGAAGGCGACGGTATAGACGAAGTTGACGTGCCCGCTCAGCCGATGGACGATGGGTCGTCGGGCGTGGGAGAGGTCGCGGAGGTCAACGACGTCGCGGCTGGCCAGCGCGAGGGTCCGGCCGTCGGGCGCGAAGGCCACGGCCAGCACGCCCCCGGGGCTGCCGGGGATCGCGCCCCCAGCTCGCCGCCGGTCTGCGTCTCGCGGATCCGGACATAGCCGCTCCTGTCGTAGTCGTTGAAGTGCCCGCAGCCGGCCGCGAGGGTGCGGCCATCGGGCGCGAAGGCCAGGCTGAGGATCTGCACGCCCCGCTCGGCGGATCGCCAGATCTCCCGCCCGTCGTCGGCGTCGAGCAGTAAGAGGACCGCCCCCTCGTCCTTGCCCGTGAACCCGTGCGCCGCCGCGAGAGTGCGTCCGTCGGGCGAATAGGCCACCGCCTGGACCGCGCCTTCGAGTCCCCGCATCGCGAACGCCTCGCGGCCGTCGTGGACATCGCGGACGACCAGCTCGCCGGTCAGGTCTTCGCCCACGCCGCCCCATGGGCCCGTGCCGGCCGCGACTCGCGCCCCGTCGGGCGCGAACGCCACACACCAGACGTCGAGGCCGTTGGAGGCCGCTCTCCAGCTCTTCAGCTCCGCATGGCCCAGCCGGCGGGCGTAGGACCACTCCCAGGCGCGGAGGTCCTCCGGGCAGCCGTCCAGCAGGTCGTCGGCCAGCGCCACGTTGTCATCGAGGTACTCGCGATATGCCAGGTTGACCCGGCTGATGGCGTCGCGGCGACGGAGGGCCTCGGCCCGCCTGGTGGCCTCGTCCGACTTGAGGTCGGCGCGTCGGCGTTGTTCCTCGGCGACCAGTCGCTGCTGCTCGGTCCGCCGCTGCTCGCGGCCGACCAGGAGGATTCCCGCGGACAGGGCGGCCACCGCGGTCAGCAGCAGGGCGGCGGCGCCGGCGACGATCGGCCGGTGCCGGCGGCCCCAGCGGGCCAGCCGCTCCGGGGCGGGCTCGCGGTCGGCGCGCACCGGCTCGTCGGCCTGCCATCGCCGGATGTCCTCGGCCAGCTCCGTCGCCGAGGCGTACCGGTCCTCCGGCCGGTTCTGCATCGCCTTGAGGGAGACCGCCTCCAGCGCCCGGGGGACGCGCGGATTGACCTTCCTCGGCGGCGGGAACTCGCTCAATCGGACTCGGTCCAGCAGCGCCGTCACATCGCACCACACGTAGTCAAACGGCGGGCGGCCGGCCAGCAGGGTGTAGAGCATCGCCCCCAGGCTGTAGACGTCGCTGGGCGGGCCGAGCTGGTCGAGCTGGCCCTGGGCCTGTTCGGGGCTCATGTAGGCCGGCGTCCCGAAGGCCGTCCCCGCCACCGTTTCGGTTGAGCTCGTGAATCCCAGCGGGGGTTCGCTGGATCCGGACATCGGCTCGGGGACCGCCCGAGGGAAGCCGGCGGCCACCGGGATGTCGCCGGTCCGGGCTCCGGCGCCGTTCTGGCGTACCGCGGCGGTCGCGGCCGGCTCGGATGGCGGCTCGTCCGCCGGGGTCGGATCCGCCTGCGGCTCTCCCGTCGGCCCGCCCGGCACGGGCGCGAACACCTTGGCGAGGCCCCAATCCACCACCAGCGACTCGTTGAACGGGCCGAGCAGGATGTTGGCCGGCTTCAGGTCGCGGTGGAGCACGCCACGGCTGTGGGCGTAGGCGACGGTCTGGCAGACGTCGATGAACCGGTCGAGCAGGTACCGCAAGGCCAGCGACCGCTCCTCCGGATCGCGCCGGGGGTCGTCGTCGGCGTGGTGGAAGCCGCTGATCGCCTCCTCGAAGCTGGTGCCGCGGACGAATCGCATCGCGTAGAACGGGCGCCCCTCGTCGTCTATTCCCAGTCCGTAGACCGGGACGATGCCCGGATGCTCGAGCTGGCCGGTGACCTCGGCTTCCCGCAGGAATCGCGCGCGGCTATCGGTGTCGTCGGCGCGCTCGGGCTTGATCTGCTTGAGCGCCACCTCGCGCTGGAGCTCGGCGTCGAAGGCGACCGAGACCTTGCCGATCCCCCCCTGCGCGTGGGGCCGGAGGATGCGGAACCTGGTCCCCACCGAAGTGGGCAGGCCCAGCGACCGATCGACTCGGCGCGGTTCGAGCGGCCCCCGCTCATCATCCGGCAGGTCGATCACGCCGGGCAGGAACGAGTTCTCGGGCTCCTCGTCCGCGACGGCGCCCGCATCCGGCACCGGCCCGCGACGATCGCCGTGGACCGGGATCGACGGCAGGGTGGGATTATTGCTGGGGTTGCTGTCGACTCGGCCCGGAACCCCGCCGCCGCCGGGTCCGGCGGCCCGGCGCCGCTCCAGCTCGACCCGGAGCCGGCCGAAGGCGGCCAGCGCGTCGAGGCTCTTCTGGACGTCGCCATGGCGGTGCATCAGGCCGTCGATCAGCATCTCCAGGACGGCGGACTGCTCCGCGTCCAGCACGGATGCCTCGACCAGCAGGCGGCCCAGGGGGCGTTCGGCGATCGCGGCCGCCCCCTCGCGCCGGACCTTCTCCAGATCGTCGAGGGCGTGGCGCGAGACGAAGCCCAGGTGCACGGCCAGGGCCTCGAACAGCAGCTCGCGATCGGCGCGATCCCCCGTCACGGCGGCAGCCCTCGCTCGGCATTGTGGGTCGTTCGGGATCGGACGAAGTGCCTTTGGCGACGGCCCCAGTCTGGTCCGGCATCCCGGCCCGTATCCGTCAACGCGTTTCCATGGTAGCACTCCGCATGGGCCCGTGCCATGGCCCGGATATTCCCTGGACGGATCACGCCCCGTTACCTCGTTGCGACGGGGCTTACCTGCGACCTGCATCGACGGGCGTGGCGTCCCACACCTTGATCGTCTCCGCGTCGTCGGCCGAGACGATCCTGAGACCATCGCGGCTGAAGACCACGCCGGTGACGGGGTGCTCGTGGCCCTTCAGGGTGAGCACGGCATCGCCTCCGGCGGTATCCCAGAGGCGGATTGTGCTGTCTTCGCCGACCGAGGCGATGCGTCGGCCGTCCGGGCTGTAGGCTACCCCCGTGACCCGACTTCCGTGACCTGCGAGGACGAGCCGAGGGCGGAGCTGCGCGGTGTCCCAGATCCGGATTGTCGCGTCGAGGCACGCCGCGGCCAGCTCGCGGCCATCGGGGCTGAAGGCCAGTCCGGTGATCCCGCTGTCGGGGAGCGAGATGACCCCGAGTCGCCGGCCGCCGCGACTGTCGCACAGCCCGATGGTCTCGAATCCGTCCGAGGCGATCCGGGCACCGTCGGGGCTGAAGGCCACGGCGGAGGCGTGGACCTGCTTCGTGGGGTGGATCATCAAGACACCGTCCTGGCTCCGCTCGGTGAAACCCTTCTCCTCGCCGGGACGCAGCCGCTCCGCGCCGGTGGCGACGTCCCAGATCCGGACCGGTCCGCCCTCCTCCGCCGAGGCGAGACGTCGGCCGTCGGGGCTGAAGCTGAGCGAGTGGACCCCTTGTCGCCCCTGGATATTCACCGTCGCATCGCGGCCCACGAGGGTGTGTCGCTCCTTCCCGTCCGCCGCGTCCCAGAGGTGGATGACGCGGTCGGAGCCTCCCGCGGCGATGGTCCGGCCGTCGGGGCTGTAGGCCAGCGAGCGGACGGGGGCTCGCCCGCCGAGCGTGAGGAGGACCCGGCCATCCTTGGCGTCGTGGACCCGGACGGGCATGGAGCCGCCGGCCGAGACGATCCTCCGGCCGTCGGGACTGATCGCGATACGGAACCCCGGGGCGGGATCGGTGCCATCATCGGTCTTCGGGCTCGCGGAGACCTCGAACGTGCGGACGGGCGGGCGAGCCGGGATATCCCAGACCGTGACGGCCTGCTCCCAGCCGGCGGTCGCCAGCCGGGTGCCGTCCGGCATGATGGCGAGCGCGATTGCCAACAGAGGGCCGTCGGGCGACGAGGCGCGCACGGCGGACATGCCGCGGGACGTATCGAGGGTCAGAGTGTCCCACTGGTCGTCGTCAGTCAGGAATCGCACCGTCCCGTCGATGAGCGCGACGGCCGTCCGTTCACGAACACCGAGGTCGAGCCGGGTCACCTTCCGGCTGAATCGGTCGAGAATCCGGACCTGTTTCGAGTTCGGTGGGGACGCATCGCTCCACTCCCAGGCAATCCAGCCGACTCCCGGGATGATGGCGTGGAGGGCCTTGCCATCGGGGCTGAATTGAACGAACGTGATCAGAGTGTCGAGGAGGCGGTCCCCGGCTCGCACCTGGTCGTAGCGGAAGCGGAACCACTCCTGACCCGAGCTCGCGTCCCAGACGGTCACCGTCGCGTCATCCGTGGCCGACGCGACGCGGCGACCGTCCGGGCTGAAGGCCACGTTGGGCGTGCCGAACCGCAAGAAATAGAACGGGTCAACCGAACCGGAGAAGATGTCGGCGAGCGTGATCTGCTTGAGACCGGCTGATTTCTTGCGCCGGAACACGTGGAGCTCGGCCCCGGAGGCGGCGTCCCAGATGCGTACGGTCGCCGGGCCGCCCGAGGCCAGCCGCTTACCGTCCGGACTGTAGGCCAGGCTGATGACGGGACTGTCCTGGCCCTTGAGGTCCTGGACGAGGCGGCCGTCGGCCGTGTTCCAGACGCGGATGATCCCGTCGGTACCCGCCGCGGCCATCCGCGTCGCGTCGGGGTTGAGGGCGACGGTCAGGTTCTCCTTGCCGACCGGCGGGAGCAGGGACTGGCCGGTCGTGGCGTCCCAGAGGCGCACCTCGCCGCCGGCCGTGGCGATTCGACGTCCGTCACGGCTGAAGACGACCGACATCACCGGAGTTTGCTGGCCCTGGAGCGTGAAGAGGGCGGGACGGAAGCGGTTCCTCCAGTAGTGCCACTCGAAGCCGCGGAGATCGGCCTCACCCGGCGAGGGCCGGGTCGCCTCGAGCATCTCGCGGCAGTGGTTGATGTTATCGGCCTCCCAGGCCGACTGGGCGGCATTCAAGCGGGCCGCATAGATGGTGTGCCGAAGCGCTTGCTGGGTGGATCGCAGGCTCTCATTGGCCTCGAGCAGCTTCCAGTCGCGCCTGGCGCTCGGCACGGTTCCGCCGGGCGATCTGGATGGCCATGACGGACGCCACCTCCGCGTGCGTCAGGAGCAGCAGGAAGACCGTGGCCGTCAGTCCCGCGAGCACGGGATTGCGCCGACTCCATCGCAACAGCCGCTCGACCGGCCCCGTCCGCCGCGCGGCGATCGTCCGATCCTCCAGGAAGCGATGCAGGTCTTCGGCCATCGCCGCGGCCGAGGCATACCGATGAGCCGGGTCCTTGTCGATGGCCTTGGAGACGATCGTCTCGAGGTCGCGCGGGATGGATCGGTCGATCGTCCGCAGTCGGGGGGGTTCGGCCTGGGTGATCTCGCGCAACAGGGCATTGCGATCGGCCGCGGCGAACGCCGGCCGCCGGGCGAGCAATTCGTAGAGGGTCAGGCCCAGGGCGTAGATGTCGGATCGGGCGTCGCACCGCCCCTGGAACCGCTCGGGTGCCATGTAGCGGATCGTCCCGACGACGTCGCCGGTGTGCGTCAGGTCGCTGTCGGCGGCGGCCTTGGCCAGGCCGAAGTCGGCGACCCAGACGGTCCCGTGCGCGTCGAGCAGCAGGTTCGACGGCTTGATGTCGCGGTGCAGAATGCCCTGCTCGTGCGGCGTAGGCCAGCGCCTCGGCGACCTGCTGAGCGACCCGGGCCGCCGAGCGGATGTAGGCGCGGCCCGAATCCCGCGTCATCGAGACGTCGGACCCGGCGGGTGCTTCCGACGCCACGCTTGAGGCGGACGAGGCGGCGACGTTGGCGGGGCCCTCCGCGGGCTCGACCTCCGGCGCCATGTTCGCGTCGACGGTGGCGGCGAACCGGCCGGCGATCAGGGACCGGGCCATCTCGGCGCCCCGGACGCCGTCGGTCCGATCCCGATCGCCGGCCGGGGACTCGCTCGAGGCCGGCCCGGCCTGGAGGCGCCGGACCTCGTCGAGGACCTGGTCCAATCCCAGGCCCCGGATGAACTGCATCACGCAGTAGCGGATTCCGTCCGACTCGCCGACGCCGAAGACCAGCACGATGTTCGTATGATGCAGCCGGGCGGCGACCCGGGCCTCGCGTTCGAAGCGGGCGCTGAGCCGGGGGTCGAGGAGGCGGCTGCCAACCAGGACCTTCAAGGCCACGCGCCGGCCCAGGGATTCCTGCTCGGCTTCGTAGACGATCCCCATTCCGCCGCGCCCGACCTCGCGGAGGATGCGGAAGTCGCCCAGCCGCTCCAGGGCCACCTCCGGACCGGGCAGCCTGGCCGCGCCGAAGCTCCCGGTGGAGTCGCCCGACCCCGGCTTGAACGCCTCGACCAGGCCCAGCGTCGGCAGCAGCGCCTCGATGCGATCGGCCAGCTCGGGATGGCGGCGACTGTATTCCGAGATCGGCGGACTCTCGCCCCGTCGCAGCCGCTCGAGATACTCCTCGGCGACGGCCTCCAGGTGTTGATCGGCCTGAGGATTGATGTCCGCCATGTCCTCTCCCTCCTCACGTTGAGCGACGGCCGGGACCCGGGCGGCCCGGGGCCTGGTCGAGCAGACCGGGGATGCTCTTGAGGACCTCGTGCAACCGCGTCATGGCCCGGAGGTACCGGTTGCTGGCCGCCTGCGGACTGACGCCCATGACGCGCGCGGCCTCGGAGTTCGACAGCTCCTCGAAGTGCCGCAGGGTGATGACCTCGCGGTCGATCGGGTCCATCGCATTGAGCGCCTCCTGGAGCCGGAGCTGGACCTCGGCGCGGATCAGCGCGTGGCTGGGCGAAGTGATCCGGCCCAGGAGTTGCCCCGCCAGGGAGACGCTGCTCGCCTGGGGCAGGGCGCCGCGATAGAGCGAGACCTCGCGTCCCGCGTCGCGCATCGCGGTCCCGAGGTGCTGGCGGTGGATCCGGAGCAATCGTTCGCCGGCGACCAGGCGCAGCCAGAGGTAGAACGGGAGCTCCGATCGCTCCCGGACGTAACCCGGCAGCCGTTGCGCCAGGTCGATGTACGCTTCCTGGAGCACATCGGAGGGGTCGACTCGCCCCTGGAGGCGGCGATCCAGCCGCAGCCGGACCATCTGACGGAGCCGCTTGCGGTAGCGGCCGAAGAGCTTCGCGAGCGCCGCGTCGTCGCCGCTGGTGGCTCGTCGGACCAGCTCGTCGGTGTCATCGCGTGGTGCGGGCGGATTGTCGTCCATACGGCTATACCTGCGCGGGCGGGGCCGTGATACACAGGACGATCGCCCTCGAACGTTCACAGGATCCGTCCGGGTTCCCTAAATGCACGACATGCCCGCTCGAGCCTCACGGCTTCGGTCGCCGTGCTCGCTCGAGCTCGGCCCGGAGCGAGTGGATCGTCGCCTCGGCCTCCTCGCGGGCGCTGGCCTCGGCCTCGCGGGCGCGCTCGGCCTCCTCGCGGGCGCGCTCGGCCTCCTCGCGGGCGCGCGTTTCCGCGAGCGCCTGCCGCTCGGCGCGGCGGCGGCGCGCTCGGCGCGGCGGCGGGCCCTTGCTTCCTCTTCCAGGGCCCGACTGATCGCCCTGTAGTCGCCGATCTCCTGGTCGGTCTCGGGATCGTAGCACACCAGCCGCATGAAACCGCCTCGCGCATCGCGCGTCAGGCCCAGCCACACGCCCACCGGTTCCAGCCAGACCCGCCCGCGCTCGTCGGGCGGCTCACGCCGGTATCCGCGCACCGTGCGACGGTACAGGATCAGCTCGATCCGGCGCTCGTTGTCCGCCTCGTATGTGACATCGGCGATGACGTACCAGGGCACTCGGGCCCTGTGGTAGTAATCCATCTTGATCCCGACGTCGTTCGAGCGGGTCTCGGGCGAGGTCACTTCCGCGACCAGCACCGGCCGCGCCCGTTCTTCGGCCACGTTGAAGCTCGACCAGGCGATGTGTCGCCGCACGCCGAGGAACACGACATCGTCCGGGCAGAGCGGCCTGACGCCGGGGATGTTGAAGTCCACCTGGCAGTCCGAGAGCACCACCGCCGTCGAATCGCCCATCAACCGCGTGTCGAAGACCGACTTCAGGTAAGCCCGGTCAGTGTCGTGCGGGTCGCTCTGCAAGATGATGTCCCCAACGTTGGGATGGAGTACGTCCTCCAAGGTCAGCGGCACTCGATCGAGGTCTTGGGTCCCGTCCGCCCGGGTCACGCGGACGTACCGCCAGCCGAAACGGAACGGGTCCGGCTCCCGAGGGGATTCCGGGGGCGGGCGGTCGGAGACGGTGCTCATCGGCGCACCTCCGTCGCGGGGGATCGGGTCGGGAGGGAACATCCGTGATCCTACCGGAAGCGGGCCGATCCGTCGAGCCGCGTGTCCGGTTGCGGTTGACGACCCGGGGGGTCCGGCATACCATTCGTTCACAACTCGTCATCGGCCGTCGGACGCGGGGATTCTCGACGGTCGCGCGGGCCATCGGCCCGCTTTCTTCCCAGTCCCTTCAGCGGGCGACATCGTGTGGCCCGGGTCCCGAGTCCGGGGACGATCCATGGCCGAATCGATCCCGCCGGATTCCGGGTTCGCGCGGACGCACCGCCCGCATCGTCTCCTGGGCCGGCTGGCCTCGCTGGCCCTGGTGCTCGAGATCGCGCTGGCCCTGCGGGTAGCCGCCTCCGACGCGATCGAGTGGTACGTCCGGACCCGAGGGCGGGCCCGGCTGGACCTTTTCCCCGACACCGACATCTACTGGGAGCTGGCGCGGGCCATCCGCGCGGGCGGGCCGTACGAATATGTCGAGTGGGGCGACATCCCGCATTTCGCGATCCGGACGCCGGGCTATCCGCTGCTGCTCGCGGCCTGCCAGGCCGCGTTCGGCGAGCGGACGCTCCCGGTCCGACTGGTCCAGGCGGCGCTCGGGACGCTCTGCGTCTACCTGGTCTATCACCTCGCGCGGCTGCTCGTCCTGCCGGACGGGGATCAAGGCGCGAACGATGCGGCATCGGGCCCGCGCGCGGGCGATGGCGGCGGCGAAGCATCACCCCGACGGTGCTGGACCGTCCCCCTGATCGCCGCCGCGATCGCGGCCGTCAATCCGCACTACCTGGTGATGTCGTCGCTGCTCCTCTCCGAGGCGGCCTTCGAGCCGCTGATGCTGGCCGCGCTGCTGGGCGTGGCGGTGCTCTGGCCCGCGAGCCGGCGCGCGCGTGTCTCGGGCCGGATCGCGGGATGGCGATTCGCAACGATCGCACTGGGTAGCGGCGCGGCCGCCGGGGCGGCGGTGCTGGTCCGGCCGTCGTGGGCGCTGTTCGTCCCGGCGATGCTGGCCGCCTGGATCGTCACGGGCCTCCGCGCCGGCCAGGCCCGGGCCGCGGTCCGCGGCGCGGTCCTCTGCTCGATGGGACTCATCTTGATGATGGCCCCGTGGTGGGTCCGCAACGCGCGGATCTACGGCCGGTTCGTGCCGACCGCCCTCTGGCTGGGGGCCAGCCTCTACGACGGCCTCAATCCCCGCGCGACCGGCGCCAGCGACATGATCCCGTTCCTGCGCGATCCGGGGCTCTGGCCGCTCGACGAGCAGGACCAGGACGCCGAGCTGATCCGCCGGGCGATCGGGTTCGCCCGCGACGAACCCGGACGAGTCCTGGAGCTGGCGTTCGTCAAGCTGGGCCGATACTGGAGCCCCTGGCCCAATGCCGAGGGGTTCCGCTCGTGGGGCCTGGCGGTTGCGGGCGCGGCGGTGGAGCTGCCGATCCTTGGGCTCATGGCGCTGGGCCTGTGGGACCGCCGCCGCGATCCCCGCGCCTGGGTGCTCCTCGCCGGCCCGATCCTCTACTTCTGCGCCCTGCACGCGGTCTTCGCCAGCTCGATGCGCTACCGCATCCCCGGCGAGATGCCCGCGCTGGGCCTGGCGGCGATCGGATGCCGTTCGGCGGGGCGAGGTCCCGTCCGGTCCTTCTCGGGAGGGCGAGGCTCCGTCCGAGCCGGTTGAGCGGTCGCCGGGATGGCCCCGTGTCCTTCCTCCTCGGTTCCCCATGGAAGGGGTTTGACGCGATGCGGATCGGCCGACGCGTGGCGAAGGTGATGTTCTGGGGCCTGGTGCTCTGCCTGTCGATCCTCGGCGGCGGGCTCTGGTTCGCCTATACCTACGTGACTGACGGCGCCAACGCGGCGCGCTGGATCCGGCAGTATGCCGTGCGATACCTGCCCAGCTCGCAGCTCGATCCGGGCCGCGTCCGCGTGGCGCGCTGGTTCGGCGAGCTGACGCTCCACGATACCCGGATCAATCAGCAGGTTGACGGCGTGATGTTCCAGGCGCTGCGCATCCCCTACCTGAAGGTCCTGGTGAATACCCGGAAGCTGCTGCGGGGCGAGCTGGACGTGCGCGAGGTCGACGTGGTCCAGCCGTCGCTGCGGCTCTGCCAGCGCCGGGACGGCACCTGGAACCTCCAGGGCCTGCTCGCGTCCCCGTGGCCCGGCCCCTGGCTGGACAAGACCCCGCCGATCCTCATCGAGAAGGGGACCATCGAGCTGGTCTGCAGCGACGACGGTCCGACCGACCCGGGCCAGGCGGCGGCCGCACCCCGCACCCCTGGCAGGGGAGCGGGCCGCATCGCGACGATCCTCCGCGACGTGAGCGTGCGGATCGAGCAGGACCACGTCGGGGCCTTCCTGTACCGGTTCGACGGCTCGGCCAGGGGCGATGTCCTCGATCGCCTGCGGCTGAACGGGACAGTGGACCTGGACACGGGCCAGGTGACGCTCGACGGGGACCTGAGCGGCCTGACGCTCTCCGAGGCGATCCGCCAGCGGATCCCGCCGGAGGCCCGGCCGGCGTTCAAGGCCGTCGCGCTCAACGGCGGGGTGGTGGACCTGGATCGGGTGCGGGTCCGCTACGACGCGAAGGCGCCGGCCGGCAGCCGGCTGCATTACGCCGTGAAAGCCCGGCTCCGCGAAGGCGTCTGGAACTGCCCCAAGCTCCCCTATCCCGTCAACAACCTCTCCGCGGATTGCGACATCGAGGACGGAATCCTCACGCTCCATCGCGCCGACGGCTACAACGGCGCGACCGCGATGCGGGCCAGGGGGAGGATGCGGCTGGGCGACCCGCGCGTCGAGCCGCTGGAACTGCACGCCGAGCTCGAGGACCTCGAGCTCGATCAGCGGCTCCGCGATCGGACGCCGCGGGAGTACCTCGAGCTCTGGAACCTCTTCCAGCCCAGCGGGCGCATCGGCGCGGAGATCGATCTGAGTCGCGCCATACCCGGCGGGCCGGTCGAGCTCGGCGCCAAGGTCACCTGCCACGACGTCGCGGTCAACTACCGCCATTTCCCCTATCCCCTCGACCACCTCCGGGGCTCGCTCACCCTGGAGAAACGGACGTTGACCGTCGATGTGCAGACCATCAGCATCGGCGGCAGTCCCCTGTCCATGACAGGGACCATCGAGGCGCCCGGGCCCGACGCTGTGGTCAAGCTGGACATCAAGGCCGACTCGGTGCCGGTCGACCAGACGCTGCTCGAGGCGCTCAAGCCCGATGTGCGCAAGGTCGTCGACCAGTTCAAGCCCAGCGGTACGGTCAAGGCCCACGCCAAGGTCTCGCGCGTGCCGATGGCGGGCCGCCCCGAGGGACTCATCGCCATCGACGCGGAGATCGACCTGAGCGAGCGCTGCGAGATCACCTGGGCCAAGCTCCCGTTCACCGTCCGCAACCTCACCGGCCGGCTGGAGCTGCACCCCGACCATTGGGTCTTCCGCAACATGCGCGGCCGGAACGGCCAGGCGGAGATCCGGGCGAGCGGGGAGGTGCACAAGCTCTCCGGCTTCAGGCTGCCTAACGGCGAGGACCCGCTTCAAGTCCACGTCGAGCTCGAGGCCAGGAACCTCCCGTTCAGCCCCGAGCTGCGCGGCGCTGCCCGAGGAATACAAGCGGACCTGGCAGACGATCAACCCGTCGGGCTCCAGCGACGTCACGGCCACGGTCGACGTCGACCCCGACCCGCGCCGCCCCAAGAAACACACCCACATCGTGATCGATCCGCTCCCGGAATCGACCGTGGGGCTGCGGGTCGTGCGGTCTCCCCAGCCGAGGTACCTGGACCCGGGCGGGGAGATCGACCTGCGCATGGACGACGTCAGCGGCCGGTTCGTCTTCGACGACGGCCTGGTGACGATGAACGACGTCAGCGTCCAGTTCCGCGGGACGCCGGTGCGGTTCGACCGCGGGACGGTCCGCGTCGAGAAGACCGGCCGGTTCGAGCTGGCCGTCAGCGACCTCTGGGTCAAGGGACTGAGGCTCGACTCCGAGCTGCGGAAGAAGATGCCGCCGCTGATGGCGCAGTTCGCCAAGAAGCTGGACGACGGCCGGACCTTCACGGCGCGGGGCGACCTGAAGATCGGCTGGTCGGGCGTCGCGAACGAACCGGCCTGGTGCGGCTGGGAGAATGTCAAGGTGGTGCTCAACGACAACACCCTCAAGACGGGGATCCCGCTGGAGCATATCCAGGGGGAGCTCGATCGGGTCAGCGGCTGGTCGAACGGCGCGGAGCTGAGGGTCGAGGGGATCATGAACCTGGCGAGCGTGGTCTTGCTCGGGCAGCAGATCACCCGGGTGGAGTCGCCGTTCCGGGTGCGAGACGGGATGGCGGAGCTGATGGACATGCGCGGGCGGTTCCTCGAGGGCGAGCTCTGGGGCCGGGGCCGGGTCACACTCGACGTGACGCCAAGCTACTGGGCGACGATGTCGTTGCACGGGGCCCGGCTCGAGGAATACGCCCTTACGGTCGGCGGGCGCCGGTCGTACCGCGGCAACATCGACGCGCGGATCGAGTGCAACGGCATGGGCAGCGACATCCATACGCTCCAGGGGCAGGGTGAGGCCCACATCACCGACGGCGACCTCGGCGAGCTCCCCGTCTACTTCCGCCCGATCGCCCTGGTGACCCGCACGCTGAGCCTCTCCGACGTCCCGCGGGTCAAGGCCAAGACGGCGTTCGACTCGATCGACCTGGCGTTCACGATCTCGCACGGGTTGTGGAGCCTGGATCCGATCAAGTTCACCGGGAATGCCTTCAGCCTCCAGGGCCACGGCACGCTCGACCCGCAGTCCAACCTGGACCTGAAGCTGGCGGTGCTCCTGGGCCGCGACCGCTTCCCGATCCCGATCCTCAGCGAGCTGACCCGCGGGGCCAGCGCCCCGATCGTCCGGGTGCGCATCCTCGGGACGCTGGCGCATCCCGACCCGAGGATCGAGCCGCTGCCGCCGCTGCAGCTCGTCCCGGAGCGCGCCGAGCGCCGCGCGGCGCGGGCGGCCCGGCTCCAGTGAGCGGCAGGCCGGGATGACGTGCCAAGGCCGGCCGGCATACAATGAGAGGGTTGCTTGAGTCTTGAATGAATGAGGAGGGCCAGACCATGGGTTTGCACGACGAAGACCTGGATCGTAACACGGCGAGGGATGCGATGCCGCAAGATCCTGAATACAAGACGGCCCTTCGTCCCGTGCCCTGTAACGACGCCAGGGGCCGTGTCCTACCCATCACGCCGGAGGAGCAGGCGCGGAATGCCAGGGCTATCGCGGCCTTCATCGAGGAGATGTCGGCCATGCCCGATGAAGACCCACCTGGAGCTTGGGAAGAAGCGATGCGCGATCTCGATGCGCATCGCCCCCACCGGAAGCTCTTCGAGGGGCTCTATTGACCATGGCGCGGTTGATCCTGCTGGACAGCGGACCGCTCGGCTTGACGGTCCGCGCCCCGAATAAACCGCAAGTCGTTCGCTATAACATGTGGCTCAATGCCCTCTTGGCAACCGGCGCGACGATCATCATCCCCGAGATCGCCCGCTATGAGGTCCGTCGCGAGCTCCTCCGAATCCGCGCCGTGGGGAACCTGCGGCGGCTGGACTACGCCCTCGATCCGAGCAGCGGCTTCAGATACCTGACCCTGACCACCGACGCCATCATCAAGGCCGCGGAGTGCTGGGCCTTCGTCCGGCAGTCGGGCGTCCCGACGGCATCGCCCGATGCCCTCGACGCCGATGCCATCCTCGCCGGACGAGCGGCGCTCGCCGGCCAGCCCGGGGACACCGTCACCATCGCGACGACCAACCTCGCGCACTTGAGCCGCTTCCCCGGGATCGACGCCCAGACCTGGGACCAGATCCAGTAGATACGGCGCATGACAGATAGCCCCGGCGGGTTGCAAAAGACCTACGTCCCTGTCTTCTCCGTCATTTGGTCGTCGCGTCATCTCCCATAACAAGCGATTCACTCCAACGACCTCGCTCGACGGAACGACCTGGACAGGACTGGCGATCGCTTCCTCGCGCATGACCGTGGCTTCGTTCGCGCGGTTTGCGGGCTCGATCTCGCCTCGCTGGGTTCGTTCGCGCGCTTTCGACGTATCTTCATCGGCAAGCTGGGTTCGTTCGCGCGATTCCGGGCCCCCCGGCCGGCTCCCCGGACTGCCATTCTGGCGGGTCCGGGTTCGTTCGCGCGACTCTGCCAAGTCTCGGCGACCTTGCCAATCGGGCGGATGGGTTCGTTCGATCAAATCGCCGGTGTCGCACGACTCCCACACCGGGCGATCGGGCAGGAACGACGCGGTCTTCCATGTCCGCCGATGTTGGGTGCGTGACGTCGTAGTTGACGATCTGTTGTCCCGGGCCCGATCGCCCGGCGAATGACCTCGGTCGGATTGTCAAAGAGCTCGGTGGCGATAGTCCACCAAATTGAAAGTTGACACATGCTCGGGTAAAAGCAGATGATGCCCGGAGATTCGGGCATTCGGGCCGTCTGGTCGGAGAACCGGTCCGCACCGACGGGCCCGTCCGAGCCGGCCGGCTCCCGTCGATTCGGGGCGCCGCCGCTCAGCCGGGCGTCCCGCACGTCTCGAGCTTCCGGGTCGGGTCGGGACGGCGTACCGTCAAGGTGTCGTCTCGATCGGGGAGGGACAGGCCATCGGAATGCACGCCGATGAATCGGATCCGACATCGATGAAGGACGTCATACCGCCAGATGATGCCCTCGCGACACATCCTCGTTTTGCGCCGTGCTGCGACGCAACCGGCCGGACCCGCCCGATCACGCCCGAGGAGCGGGCCCATACGGCGCTCGGGTCACGACCGGTGAGCCCCGCCCAGCCGCGTCCGGGCGACGCGGGCAGGTCAGATGGGCGGCGGGCCGGCCGGGTACCGGCTTTGGTTCGCCTGGGGAATTCGGGGACCGATCCCTCTGATTCTCGCGTACGCGTCTCACAGGGTGTACGAAAAGCCAGTTTGGGCCTATAATTCCGCATGAAACCCAAACGCTACCCGTCCGATCTGACTCGGACCCAGTGGAAACGCCTCAAGCGGCTGCTGCCGCCGGCCAAGCCCGGCGGACGACCGCGCTCCGTCAAGCTCCGCGAGGTCCTCAACGGCATCTTCTACATCCTCCGCGGCGGCTGTGCCTGGCGGATGATGCCCACCGATCTGCCCCCCTGGAGCACCTGCTACGACTACTTCCGTAAGTGGCGCGACGACGGCACTTGGGCGAAGATCAACGATGCCCTGCGCACCCAGGTCCGCCAACGCGCCGGGCGGAAGAAGAGCCCCAGCATGGGCATCATCGACAGTCAGAGCGTCAAGACCACCGAGCAGGGCGGCCCGCACGGCAAGGATGCGTTCAAGAAGGTCAACGGGAGGAAGCGTCACCTGGTCGTTGACACGCTGGGGATGGTCGTGGCGGCGGCGGTCCACTCGGCGGGCATCCAGGATCGGGACGGGGCCAAGCTGGTCCTGGGGAAGATGGTCGGCCGCTTCCCGCGGCTGGAGAAGATCCTGACCGACGGGATCTACAACGGCGGGATCGCCGAGTGGGCCAAGGAGGTCGGCGGTTGGATCCTGGAGATGGTGGTCCGTCCCGAGGGGGAGGAGGAGTTCAAGGTCCTGAAGTGGCGGTGGATCGTGGAGCGGACGTTCGCCTGGCTGGGCCGCTACCGGCGCTTGAGCAAGGATTACGAGGGGAGCGAGGAGTCGAGCGAGTCTTGGATCTACGTGGCTATGACTCATTTCATGCTCCGGCGCCTCGATCCAGCTTGATCGAGGCTTTTCGTACACCCTTTCAGAAGGCGCCATACCGTTGGCGATGCTTCTTACGGATCATCGTCGGCGACGACTCATCGGCCATCAAGACATTGATCGCCGCGTCGGTAACTCGGCCGGCGGGCTCGGCCATCGTCCGGGCCATGCTGAGGACAGCCCGAGCGTTCAGCGTGGCGACGAAGTTGCCGCCGGGCTGGCCGTCGTGATTGCCGTCCAGCGGTTGCCCCGCCGCGTCCCGGACTAGGTCCGCGTTGATGGTGAGTTGCGCCCCCTGCTTTGGCACCTGGCGCCGGAGCGTCGAGTGTCACGGTGTGGTTCGCGGGGTTGTACGACGCCGAGGCTAGCGGCAGCGGCTTGGCGTAGACCAGCCGGTGCTTCTTGACTCGCCTCGCCCCGTCCAGCACGTACGCGGCCAGGTTATCCGTCGATCCCGGATCGAGCGCGCCGCTGAAGTCGATCACCAGCTCCTTGAGAGCCTTCCCGTGCTTCGGCCTCACGGTTTGCCACTGGAGGCCCGTCACGGCGACAGGCGTTGAGCCGGAACGACCGCCCGGCGAAATGGACGGGGTGACGAGGAGCGTGCCGCTGACGAAACGGACCGCGTAGTCCGGCGATGACAGCCCGCCCGGGATGATCGGATAGGACCCGGCCGGGCTTGCGGAAGTGGCCGGCGTACTGAACGTGAGTGTACCACTCAAGTTGCTCGGTCCCTGGCCCAGGACAAACCCGCTGTACTGGAGGCTGAACGCAGGATTCGGCTGGCCCGCGACCTTGGTGGCGTCCAGGGCCATGATCGTCAACGGTGCGGGGATGACGTCGATCGTCGTCGTCGCCGTGACGGTTCGGTAGTCGGCCGTATCGGTGGGTGTGAAGGTGACCGAGAGGGTCGTGCTGCCCGCCTCCAGGACCGTGCCGGAGGCCGGGGAATAGGCGAAGGTCCCCGGCACGCTGGCGGTGGCGTCGAGCTGCGTCGAGGACAGCGGCGTGCCGTAGACGATGGTCGCCGGCTTCGGCCAGGTGATCATCGGTGTCCCCGCTGCGAGGACATTGATGGTAACCGTGGCAGATGCATTGGTGAAATCGGCGGTGTCGGTGGGCGTGAAGGTGACCGAGAGCGTCCGGTTGTTACCCGCAGGCAGGACCGCGCCGGCGGCCGGCGTGTAGCGGAACGTCCCGGGCACGTTCGCGGTGGCATCCAACTGGGCCGCAGCTCAGCGCCGTGCCGTAGGCAATGGCCGCCGGGTTGGCCCAGGTGATCGTCGGTGTGGCTTGGAGAACGTTGATCGTCGCCGTGGCGGTGACACTGGTGAAATCGGCGGTGTCGGTGGGCGTGAAGGTGACCGAGAGCGTCTGGCCGTCGCCTACGGGGAGGACCGTGCCTGCGGCCGGTGTGTAGGTGAAGGTCCCGGGCACGCTCATCATGCTTCCGTTCACCACGGCGGAGGCGCTGGCATCCAATTGGGTGGGGCCCAGGGGAGTGCCATAGAAGATGTCCGCCGGGTCCGACCACGTGATCGTCGGAGCCGTGGGCGTCGGGGATGGCGTGGGGGTCGAACCTTGCGGCACGATCTGAACCGTGACGCTTGGCACGGCGATGCCGTTGTACTTGGGGTCCGAGCTGGAAACGGCGTGAGTGATCGTGGCGGTATCATCGCCGGTTTCCGCGGCGTCGAATACGGCCTTGACGGTGACGGATTGCGCCACGTTCCAGTCGGCTGGCGTGAACGTCACGGTGGCCGTGGAAAGGCTGAGCCGTTTGTCCGGGCTGAGTGTGACCGTCACGTCATCCGTGGGTTGGCTGGTGAGAACGATCGTGTACGAATCCTCGGCACCGCCGTTGACCACGTCGATCGAGCCGCCCGGCTGATCGATGATCACGCCCGCGCCGGCTGTGGTCGTGGCCTGCGGCGTATCGCCGTAGGCACCCAGGTTGATGCGACCGCCGCTCGGCGAAGGTTGGGCAGAGTAATCGGAGGCCGGGTCACCCGCAGCCACGCCCGGCGAGCCAGTCTGCAGGTGGAAGTCATCGTCCTGGCCCCCATCGACACCGGTCGAGGGATCCTCGCCAAGGATCCCATCCGGACCGGCAGGGTCGAGGAATTCCGGATCGCCGGTGATGCTCTGG
The DNA here is from genome assembly GCA_963815795.1 of uncultured Planctomycetota bacterium. Taxonomy (GTDB): domain Bacteria; phylum Planctomycetota; class Planctomycetia; order Isosphaerales; family Isosphaeraceae; genus JAKAUH01. The sequence goes on from CAWFIC010000003.1 coordinate 5,022,703, forward strand.
GCATCCTGTCCGACCTCGAACTGCCAATCGCGCAGGGTCGCGAAATCCCCCTGCCAGTAACCGACCTGGCCCGTCCCCGTCGTGTACAACAGGTTGTAATTGCTGTCAAAGCCCTGCTGGCTGTTGCTGTAGACGTTGATGTCGTAGCCCACCTGGGTCCATATGATGTTATTGCGAAGTTCGACGTTCTGAGTCGGATTCCCGGATGAGGACTCCGTGACGCGAACGCCAACGCCGAGCGGTTGATAGACCGTGTTATTCGTGACCTGTGCGCCATCGGCACCCTGGATGAGGATGCCCGCCGTCGAGTTGGCGTACACGACGTTATTCAGGATCGAACCATTGAAATGCGTGTCACTTTGCGTTCCAGTTAAAGGGTTGATGTAAAGATAATCAGCGCCTTCGATGCCGATACTGTTCGAATACACGACGTTTCCGACGACCGTGCTGATGCCCAGTGCCGTGATCCCGGCATTCGTGTTGCCGAAAACGCGGTTGCCGTCGATTGGTTCGAAGGTCTCGCTATCCACAACACCGAAGCCGCCCAGGAGAAGCAACTGAACGATACCGTCCTTGTTACCGTAGACAACATTGTCACGAACCTCAGTACTCACCCCATCGACGATGCCCGCGATCTGATTGCCGTAAACAGTGTTGTTCACGACCAGGATTTCGCCACCGTCGCCGGCATATGTAGAGATGCCGAGCCCGAGATTGTCATGAACGCGATTCCCGGAAATGACGAGTTGGTCGCTGCCGGACGCTGCATCATTATAGTCGTAGGCCGAAATGCCGCTCTCGTTCGAATCGCCCGATCCATTGCCATAGACATCGTTGCCGCTGATCAGACCGTCCACGCCGTAGTTCGTGTAGATGCCACTGCCGCGGTTGTCGAACACAGCATTGTCCTCAACCGTGGTATAGGCCCCCGCGGTGAACGCCACTCCCGTTTCGACGCCGTTCGTCCCGTTGTCATGGACCGCATTCCCGGTGATGGTGGCATACGCTCCCGCGGTCTGGATGCCGTCCGAGCCATTGCCGTAAGCGGTGCTCCCGCTGATGGTCGGGTTCGCGGACGCGATGTAGATACCGTCCTGAGACGAGCCATGCACGGTGGAGGCGCTGATAAGGGCCTCATCGTTCGATGCCTCAACGTCGATGCCTTCGCCGTTCCCGTACAGGTCCACGTTCTGCACCGTCAGGCCGCGGCTGCCGGACCCGGCATCCGCATAGATACCGGCGGCACCATCGGCGATGCTCAGACCCGAGATGCTCACGTTCACCGCGCCATCCAGCTCGATCGCGTAACTGCCGGTAGACATGTTGCCACGATCCAGGACGGCGCCGGTGTACACCGCCTGGGCGTAATGGGCCTGGACCTGGGCCGGCGTCAGGACCTTGTCATACAGTGCGACCTCGTCGATGCTCCCTTTCCAGGTGGGTGAACCTGAGAAGGCGCCGGAACCGATCTCGATCGGCTGACCATTCGATCTGAAGGGGACACCAGGGATGGGGCTACCCGCCAGCACGCCATCGATATACAGCCTCTCTGTGTTCGTGCTGTCGAGCGTTGCTGCCACATAGGTCCACACGCCGGCCGGGAGAGGTGCCTTCAGCGGATATACGCTGCCGCCGTAGAAGACGACGTTCCCGGCTCCGTCCAAATAGAGTGTGTAGGTCCCTATATTGACGATGGATTGGCCCGAAGATGCTGGACGATTCTGGGAGTTAACCCACGCCTCGATGGTAAACTGCGACGGATTCAGTGCGGCTGCGTCGGAGATAGTGACATAACTCCCCTGGCCATCGAAGTAGGCGGCCCCATCCTTCGAGGGGGCGTTCGGATCCGGCGTCACGTTGCCGACGTAGGTCCCGTTGTAGCCGTTGCCGGTGGCGTCAACGGCGGTGGACCCGCCCGCATCGCCGAGTCGCCAGAAGGCGACGGGCCCGTCGGCGAGCACGGCGCTCCCGTCCAGGGACGGCGTCACCTCGCGCGGGCCAGCCCCCACGATTCGCACGCCGGTGAACTGCGGACCGAGCACAGCGTTTCGGACAAGGTCATAGGCGCCGGTGTCGAACGTAAATGGTGTCGCCGGGATGGAACGTGTACAACGAGAGCAGACCGTTCAAACTCGCGACTGGGGTCGCCGGGCTCTTGCCGTCGTTCGAGTCGTTCCCGGGGGCCGTGCAGAACACGTCGCCGACCGTAGATGGACCGTTGACGTAGTAGCTCACCCCGCCCGTATCATTGGCCAGGATCGTCCCCACTCCCTGCTGCCCGTTGGCCGCGACGATTCCGTTAACCGAGTTCGCCAGGTTGACGAAGAAGGTCTCGTCCCCGTGCGGCTGCGGATTGGCGTTCACGACGATCGTGACCGTCTGGGTCGTCTGACCGGGGTCGAACCTAACGGTGCCCGCCTGGGCCTGGTAGGCTCCGTTGGCCAGCGTTGCAGTGCCGTCCGCGGTGGCGTAATCGACCGACACCGGCAGGCTGCTGGCGTGGGCCAGGCTGACCGTGAAGTCGTAGGACGTGGTGCCATTGTTCGACGCGACTTCCGACACATCGTTGATCGAGATGGGCGTAGAATCGTCCTGGATGGTGCCGATGCCTACGCTCTTCCCTAGCGCGACACCGGCGGAGGGGATCAGCTCGACAAAAAACGTATCATCCGGCTTATCCTGGGTGTTGCCATTCACCAGCACTTGAATAGTCTGCGTCAGGGGACCGTTAGGGACGAACGTGAGGCTTCCACTCGCCGACTGATAATCGTTCGCGGCTACGCTCGCCGTATCGTCAGCAGTGGTGTAGTTGAGTGTCAGCGGCTGGGCAGGCTGGCTCGACAGACTGACGGCGAAATCGAACGCAGTCGTGCCGGAATGCCCCTTGGGTTCGGTCACGTCGGAGACGGAGAGGACGGGCAGGGTATTCACGGGGTCGAACGTGTACTGATATGCTGTTGTGGAGCCGGGGCTGGCAGTCCCGGTCTCGACCACCGCCGGCTCGACCGTGCCATCGGACGCCGCTGAGCTGGCGACCATCGTGAAGGGTTCGGCGGAAGCTTGACCATAAACCCGGATGTTGTACTGGCCTGCTTGTGGCGTCGGTATGAAAACGATGTCATTGGATTCTACAGGTCCCGTATCGTCCGCCTCGTCGCTCTCCAGTTCATCAGTGTACTCGACAGACCCAGGTATTTGATTCACCTCCTGGCCGCTGACGGGGTCGATGCCCGTGGTTTGTCCCTGGGCGTTGGTGACGGAAATGCGAACGCCGTCCCCACCCGCATCTACCGACACCACGAGCTCGCTCAGATCGACTGGATCGGCAATATAACCTACCGTTGTGAACGTCTGTCGGGTAGGGTCAAGCCTGATGTCGCCGTGGTCTCCTGGGTCATTGATCGTAAAAACGTTTCCCAGCTTGCCCGTTACCAGCACATAGTGCCAATGACCAGGCGCCTGAGGCGTAGGCGGCACCCAGAACTTCACGATGCAGGGGGCGTGTGTGTCTGCGAGCAAAGTGGTCAACAGATTCGGGTCCGACGTTGTGATTGGGACAAACGAAAGGTTGAGCGACTGGTCTCGTGCGGCGAGCCGCACCGCGGTGGGTATGTTGACCATGTGCCCGTTGTAGCCGCCGTCGTGGGTCAGGAGTGTGTTAAGACTGCGCGGATCCTCCGGATCTCCTGCATAGCTCAGCGCCATCGCCAAATCTGTGAGCGTACAGCCATTGTTCTTAATCGTGTAGGGATCGCCCGCATTCGGCTGACCGGGGGGGATTGGTCCCCCGCCAGCGTATGGGTCCGAGGCCCAGCCGCCACCTGATACCACGCTGTTGGGGAGGCAGGGAGTGATGTATTGCCCTGCGATTCGGGAGGTACGCACAGGATGGGGACGAACGTGTTGTCCACCACGACGGCTTGCTCGCCGCCGATGGCCTGCGCGCCGAAGGCGATTTGGTTCAGGTTGTTAATCGGATGAGAAATCCTCAGGGACTGGACCTGTCCGAGACCGACAATGGCATCACCCACCTCGCAGACCAAGGTGTCGATGTTATCTCGGAAGCCCCCAGGGTCTTTAGTAGTACAGCGCAAGGAACTATCCAGTATCCCGCAACCTTAGATTCCGGGCCTTGGCGTGGCACGCACTGGCGATGCGGTTCCGCCGCTGGCGCCATTCCGAGAGCTTGATCGCCCGCCGCTCGGGCTGCTTGGGCGTGGGTGGGGCGAAAATGACTTGCAACAGTCTTCGGGCATCGGGCAACGTCATGCCGGTCGCGTTTTTTTTTCCAGCCGCCGCGTTTGCAGCACCAAGAACCAAAGCGCCAACATGACCAAGGTCATGTGGTGGTGGAAGCCGCGCCAACCACGAACCTCGTAGTCGTCCAGCCCCACTTCCTGCTTGCCCCGCAGAAAACAGTCCTCAACGGGCCAGCGGTTGTGCCCCGCTTGCGCCAGCTCCAACAGCGGGCAATCCGGCCTCGCGTTGCTCAGGTAGTACTTGACGTAGGATGCTTGATCACAGCTACGCTCGATCACCAGCCACAGCTCCGGCCCCGGCAGATCGTCCCGCTCGGCCACCAAACGGATCGCGGCGAAGTGCGCCACTTGTGTCCCTTTGGTCCCCTCGCGAAAACGCAGCCGCTTCCAGGCGCCGGCCGGCAACGCGGCCGCGATCTCCTCGACCGTTCGCGGGTCCGGTTGGCCCGGTGCAACCCGCGGTTTGCTCCTGGGTCGGCCCCGGCCCCGCCCTTGCGGCTCGTCCACCTTGGGGCGGCGCAACCAGCCGCGGCACGTCTTGGGGACCTCGCCGATATAGCGTTCGCCCAGTTCCTCCAAACCACTGAGGAACTCGGGGTCCTTGCCATAGCCCTCGTCGAACGTCACCCAGCCGTGGCGGATCCTCGGTCCGACGGTACGGATCAGCTCCAGGGCCAACTCCGGCTTGGTGCGAAAGACGACGTCCTCGGGCACGCCGGCTTCTTGTCGGCGCGCGGCATCGCTGGCCCATTCCTCTTGCGGCAGATACAACCGTTCGTCCAACAGCGTGTGACCCCCGGCACTGGCGTAGGCCAGGTAGACGGCCACCTGGCAGTTGTCGATCTTGCCGGTCGCCCCACAGTACTGCCGGGCCACGCCCACGCTCTTGTCGCCACACTTGGGGATGCCCGACTCATCCACGATCAGCGTCCCCGCTTCGCTGCCCAGTTCCTGGTCCACCCAGCCGACCAGTTCCTCACGGAGCGGTTCGTCAGGCCAGGCCGACTGTCCCAGGAAAACTTGAGTCATCCGGACTTGCGAAGGATCGCCGTGGACCTTCAGGGCGATCGATTCCGCCGTCTTGGTGCTTTCCGCATCCAAGAGCAAACCGCGGAGATACGCCTTGGCCCGTTCTTTGCGGCTCTCCGTTCGCTGGTCATCCACCAGCAGCGGGGTGAACCGGTCCGCGAATTCCTCGAAAAGGGGCAACGCCTGCCGCAGGTCTTTGGGGGTCATCGAGGGCCTCCATGCTGGCCAGTCACCGATCGCATCGGGCTTCGAGGTCCGACCAGCCTACCCAAACCGCTCCTGCGGGAAAAGATCAAGTTTCTTGCGCTGTACTATTAGGATCGAGGATGCCGCTCGCATTGGGCAGGAAGTCCAGGCGATTCGCGTAGATGCCGTCACTGCCGTCGTCACCTTGCGCCATGTAGACAATCGTGACGGCCCCGCCAGTAGCCTGTGTACTGTTCACCGCAACCGGTGCGTCGGGTTGATCGAACTGCTTCACGCCGATATCTTTTGGATTGCCTGTGGGGTTGCCGGTGTTATTGAGGTTCTTGAAAGTCTCTCCAGGATTCAGAAACGGTTGGCTGTCCTGGCCGGCGATTCGGAGAAGCACTCGACCATGGCTGGTTGTGTTGATGCTTGCGAAGATCCCCGGCCCAGGGTTGAGACTTGGAACGCCGGCCTGGGCCTGGGCGTAGTTGAGAGCGTCCGCCCCGGCGGGGGTCAGGTCACCGTAAAAGGCAACGACTTGGCCGTCTGCGCTGATGCCGGGACTGGCGCCGAGTGCGATGAAGTCCGGCGTGCTCGCGATAACCGTCACCGGCCCGTCGGGCTGGAAGAGGTCGATTGGATTCTGGGATGGATTGCTCGGGTCGTGATCCGCCCGCGCCACCACGAGGCCGCCATCCGCAGCCATCGGATTGAGGAAGGGCTGTGGAGATGGCAGAGTTGAGATCGAGTTCTGATTACTGATCAGAGCCACGGTGCCCGCGCCGGCTAGCTTGGCGATGTAGGTGACGTCGCCCTGGTTGTCGATACTGTCGGAGTTGAAAAAGGAATCGTAGTTCGTCCCGGGTCCTGCTTGATCATAAACCTGATAGTTGTCGTTCGAGCTGTTCCAGATGCGCAAGTAGTAGGACGGCGGTGATCCGGAGACGCGATCGACGGCCGCGATCTGGCCGCTGTCATTGATCTGGACAGCGTTCTGGAAGGTGCGAACGGGGTTCTGAAGGCTGGCGCTGACGTTGACCGGTGCGGACGATCCATCTCCGACGAAGATGCTGTTGCTGCCATCGGCGAACTGTTCGACGAACGCGACCTGACCGCTATCGTTGATCGACGGCCCATTGCCCAGCCCGGTCACGTTAACACCTGTCTGGGCGATGATCTGATAGTTGTACGTGCTGGGACAGAACCGGTACTCCAACGGTTCCATGGCCGCCCGAAGCCGAAGGCCGCGCCTCGGCGCGAGGTCCCCCCGTCGCCTCTTCCGCCACATGATGCAACTCCTTATCGAGTCCGGTGGTCGTCTCTACGGTGTAGGGTTCAGAAGCGGGGAGGGCAAAAAAGGGCCGCTCCACATTCGTTACGTCCCTGTTTGCGGCCCGGACCAGGTAGATCGTTTCCGGCACGAGCGATGTATCGGGGTGGGTGGGCTACCGCCATCGAGCGGTCGATCGGCCCAGCCCGGGAGTCCCCTCGTCACCGGGGAGACCGGGGCCGGACGGATCCGGGCGGTCGACCTCATGCCGTAAACCAAGAGGTGTCGGTCTGGAGGCGGTTTCCGGAACCAGGCTCCTGGGGAAACGACGAAGCGATATTGATTTCGGCCCCCATGGCAAACCTCGGTCTACCACGGGCTCCTCAGAGCTTGATCGTGACCCAGAACCAATCGACCACTCCGTTGTTCTTTCGCACGGCCATGATGTACGTCGATCCACGAATGCGCGCCCGCTCCTCGGAATTCCCACAGTAGAATACCCACCCTCCCGAGCGAGTATACTGATCGTCCTTCTTGATCTCGAAGAACTTCGTCTCGCCCGGCTTCAGAACAACCTTCCCATCTGTAGTTGTCGTGATGGTGATGTCGTTGCCGCGATCACAGGCATCGCGTGTATGGTCCTCAATCTGGATGTGGTCCATCCCCAACTTCTTGAATCTCTCGTTCACCGTCTGAGCGCGGCCTGTCGTGCCGAAGAGGAGCAGGATCGCGAAGACGGAAGCCACCAAAGAAGCACGCATGCGAACCTCCTCACTGACGAGACCAATCACCGAGGCCGGACTATCACTGCGCAGTCCGTTTGGGACGGGCCGGTGAGGCATCCGGAGCCATCTAACCCTTGAGTCACGACGCCGTCGCGAATCGGACGCCGCGCTTCCGAATTCTTCGGAACGGGCCTCGCCGGCTGGCCATGAGGGGGTTGGGAGGCCAGGCCGCACCCTTCCGACTCTACTCCGCGAAACATGCTTGCGTCTCGGGCCCGCGGGCCGGATACTCTCGGGATGGATTCGATGCAAGGGGTCTTGCTTGCGGAGGTCTCGAATCATGCCGATCATGCCGGACGCTACCTGCGATGGCGCAGGGGGAGCTGAACCGATTGGCTTGACGCCAAGGGCCTGCGAGGTTGACCCGGGACTCGAAATCGAAGACCCGGGCGGGCTGCTTCAAGGCTGCCGGCAGTATCTCTTGATGATCGCCAACGAGGTGATCGGGTCGAGGCTCCAAGCCAAGCTCGGCGCCTCGGACCTGGTCCAGGAGACGTTCGTGGAAGCCCAGCGGCACCTGGCCGCGTTCCGGGGACGGACCCAAGCCGAGCTGCACGCCTGGCTGCGCAAGATCCTGGAATGCCGGCTGGCGAACCTCCGCCGCTCGTACCTGGCGACCGAGAAGCGCGCCGTCGGCCGCGAAGTGGCGATCGAGACGATGCTGGCCGCGTCGGACGGGAATGGCGAGGTATTGGCGAGCCGGGCGCCGTCGCCGAGCAACCATGCCATCCAGTCCGAGCTGACCCGGGCCCTCGTTCAGGCCCTGGTCTGCCTGCCCGAGCGTTACCAGCAAGCCGTCGCCTGGCGGCATCAGGAGCAGTTATCCTGGGATGAGATCGGCCAGCGGATGGGCTGCACAGCCGATGCGGTGCGCAAGGTCTGGAGCCGGGCCATCCGGCAACTGCGGGAGGAACTCGCGGAGTATGGACCGCTGCCGTGAATGGCAGCGCGGCGGACGCCGGCGTCGGAGTGCCGGTTCGGGTCGGATCGGATCGGATCTCACGCGGAGACGCGGAGACGCGGAGAAAGAAAGGCATGACGAAGGACATCGACGAGATTACGGGCGAGATCGTGGATGCGGCGCTGAAGGTGCATCGGCTCCTGGGGCCCGGGCTGCTCGAATCGGTTTATGAGATCGTCCTGGCGCGGGAGCTGGAGCGGCGCGGCCTGCGCGTCGAGCGTCAGGCTGATGCGTCCTTCGACTTCGACGGGATGCACTTCGACGAGGGCTTCCGCGTCAACCTGCTGGTCGAGGGCGCCGTGATCGTGGAGCTGAAATCCGTCGAGAAACTTGCCGCCGTCCATCCGAAGCAGGTGCTGACCTATCTGAGGCTGCTGAAGCTTCCGGTCGGTCTCCTCATCAACTTTGGGGGCGCGACCCTCAAGGGAAACGTGCATCGCATCGCCAACGGCTACGCGCCCCCTCCCTCCGCGTCTCCGCGTCTCCGCGTGAATGGTCCGAATGCGATCTCACGCGGAGCCGCGGAGGGCGCGGAGGGAGGAGGATGAGAACGGTTATCCACGGCTTTGGCCGTCCCTTCTCCGCGTCTCCGCGTCTCCGCGTGAGAAGTCCGAATGCCGTCTCACGCGGGGCTGCGGAGGGCGCGGAGGGGAGCTCGTAGCGTGCGGATCATGAACGAGACGACGAGGCCTTTCCGGAAGTGATCCCATGACCGGAGACGAGGGACGGGAGTCCGACGATCCCCTCGCCGACGCACTGGCCGCCTACGACGATCTCCTGGCCGGCGGCGGCGAGCCCCCGCCGGAAGCTCTCAGCGGCGCCGTCGATCCCCCGCTCCTGCCCGAGTGGAACCGGCTCACGGCCTTCTTGACGCTCGTCGAGAAGGCTTGGCCCCGCGATGTCGATCGCCTCGATCCGCGGGCGGAGCCGACCTCTCCGGGTGCTGATTCCGGCGGCGAGTTCGGCCGCTTTCGAATCCTCCGGACCCTCGGTCAAGGCGGCTTCGGGATCGTGTTCCTCGCCTGGGACCCGGCACTGCGTCGCCCGGTGGCGCTCAAAGTCCCGCAACCCGAGGCCCTGGTGACGCCCGAGGCGCGGAAGCGTTTCCTCCGCGAGGCGCACGCCGCCGCGGGGCTCGACCATCCCAACATCATCCCGGTGTATGAGAGCGGGAGCGTCGGCACGGTCGCCTACATCGCCGCCGCCTATTGCCCCGGGCCGACGCTGGCCGAGTGGTTGGGGGGGCAGGCCGGCCCAGTACCAGTGCGCGATGCGGCGGCCCTGGTCGCCACGCTCGCCCGGGCCGTCGAGCATGCCCACGAGCGACGCGTCCTCCACCGCGATCTGAAGCCGAGTAATGTCCTGCTCCAGCGCCCCGGTGCGAACGGCCGGGCTCCGGAGGAGGATTCCCTGGCCGACTTCCAGCCCCGGATCACCGACTTCAGCCTGGCCTGGCTCGCCGATGGCGAGGGACCGAAGACCCGGAGCGGCGCCCCGCTCGGCTCCCCTCCCTACATGGCCCCCGAGCAGGCCGAGGGACGTCTCGATGCGATCGGCCCGACGACCGATGTCTACGGGCTGGGCTGCATCCTCTACGAGCTCTTGACCGGGCATCTTCCCTTTCGCGGCGAGAGCCAACTCGAGACCTTGAGGCACGTCATCGAGGAAGACCCGATCCCGCCCCGGGCCGCGCGGAAGGACCTCCCCGCGGCCCTGGAGGCGATTGTCCTCAAATGCCTGGAAAAAGAGCCGGCGCGGCGGTATCAGGGCGCCCGCGACCTGGCCGAAGACCTCGATCGGTTCCTGGCCGGCGAGCCGACGAAGGCCCGCCCGCCCGGCCGCTGGGAGAACATCCGGCGGAAGGTCAAGCGGCATCCGGTGGCCGCGATCGTCCTGGTCCTCACCGCCGTCTTCTGTGGAGCCCTCTCGGTCGGTGGATACTGGTTCAAGACCCGGCTCGACGAGACACGTCGCATCGCCCGGCAGCGGGAGCAGGACGCGCGCAACCGTGACCTGGCCGCGCGCCGCACCCGGTACGTGGCGGATGTCCGCCAGGCGGCGCAGTTCGTGCGGAACCTCCAGACCGACCGGGCGATGGAGTTGCTCCAGCGACACCGCCCCGGGCCCGGGGCGGACGACCTGCGCGGGTTCGCCTGGTATCACCTGCTGCGGCGATGCCACACCGAACGCCTCACCCTGGTCGGACATCGCGGCGAGGTCTACCACGCCGAGTTCTCGCCTGACGGCCGGGTCCTCGCGTCCTCGGGCCAGGACGGCACCGTTCGACTCTGGGACCCGACGACAGGATCGTTGATCCGAACGATCCAGGCTCATCCGTCCGAGGTGAACTGGGTCCGTTTCTCACCCGACGGCCGCACCCTCGCCACCACGAGCGATGACGGCACGGTCAGGCTCTGGCGTGTGGAGGCCGACTCCAAACCGCTCGTGATCGCCGCACACCGGGGGATCGCGCTCATCGTGGTGTTCACGCCGGACGGCAGCCGGGTGATCTCGTGCGGCCGGGAGGACGGCGACGTGAAGATCTGGGATGCCGCATCTGGGCGGTGGCTCGGCTCCTTCCACGTCAACGATCGGCTCCTGGAAAACATGGCCCTCTCCCCCGATGGGAAGATCCTGGCGATCGTCGGTCATGCGGAGGTCGCCACTCTCTGGGACCTCGCAAGCCAGCGATGTCTCGCCAGGTTGGGCCCAATTCACCTCGCGGTAAGCGGTGTGGCGTTCTCGCACGACGGGACCCGGGTCGCCACGGGGGGCTCGGATCGCATCGTTCGCCTTTGGGAGGCCCGCACCGGCCGGCCCATGCACGAGTTCGCCGGTCACCTCGACGGCATTCAATCCGTGGCGTTCGCGCCCGACGATCGGACGCTGATCTCGGCCGGCGGCGACCGGACGGTGCGGCTCTGGGACGTGGCCGCCCGTCGCTCCCTCGGGGTCCATTCGGGTCACGGGAACCGAGTCTGGGGCGTGTCGGTCTCGCCCGATGGACAGACGATCGCCTCGGCCGCTGGCGACGGGACGGTCAAACTCTGGGACAGCCGCCCTCCGGAGATCCCGAGCCGCCTGGTGGCCGAGGAGCCGCTCAAGGCGTTGGCCTTTTCCGCGGACGGCCAGACCCTGATCTCGGCTGGCGCCGGCGGACTCATTTCGAGGTGGCATCCACGGACCGGAGGGCTCCGGGAGACCTGGCGGCTCGGGGATTCACGTTCGATCGAAGACATCATCCTGGATCGACACGGCACGGTGGCAGCAATTCGCAGGAAGGGTGGTCTCATCGAGATCCACGACCTGATCCTTCGGCGACGCCTGAACACGATCGGCCCTGTCACGGTTCCGGTCGCTCGCATGGCATTTGATCCGGGGGGCCATGCGATCGTCGTCGCTGAGGGCGTCAAGGGTGCCTCGCTCCGGGATGTCCGGGGAGCGAGCCGATCGGCGGTCCTCGAAGGCGACATCGGCCGGGCGGTGTTCGGCCCGAGCGGGCGGATCTTCTGTAGCGCCGACTGGGGGAAGCACTTGATCGTCTGGGATCCGGCCGGCGGACAGTGGAAGACGCATCGCTTTCCCTGGGCGCCATGGAGTTGTGCGCGCCTATCACCGGATGGCACGCGGTTCGTGACGACAGACGGGCATGTTGCATCTATTTGGAATTCGGATTCGCTCGAGCGTCTCGCGTTCCTGGACGGACACACGGCGGAGATCCAGACCCTGGATTTCTCGCCCGATGGAAGGACACTCGCCAGCGGCGATGAAATCGGGGTCGTCAAGCTCTGGGACGTGGCCGCCGGAGAGGAACTGCTGACGCTCGAGCCGCGCGCCGGCAGAGTCTACTCGATCCAGTTTTCGCCCGACGGCCGGACCCTGGCCTCCTGTGCCGACCGACCGGATGGGATATCGGAGATTTTCCTCTGGCACGTGGCCGGGGACGAGATGGATCAAGCCGCATCCGATCCTGGTCGAAGCGGAAAGCCGGCGCTCTGAACGGCCGGGAGTATCGCGCCCCCGGTTCGGTCCGCGTTGCCGGTCAACCGGTCGTACCGTAAGATGGAGAACGTCGCTCGTCCGAGAGCCAACGTCGTCCCGGGAGACCGTCCCATGGCCGTTCCCACCATCCCGTCGACCGAGCCCGCCCTGCCGAGCGAGCCGTTCGACAACGGAGCGCTCCTGCCGCTGGAGAACGGCGACCGCCTGACCCGCGAGGAGTTCGAACGGCGCTACGACGCGATGCCGGGCCTCAAGAAGGCCGAGCTGATCGAAGGAGTTGTCTATATGCCCTCACCAGTCCGCCACCGGCGGCATGGTCACCCGCACACCCGACTCGTCACGTGGTTGGGAAACTACGAGACGGACACGCCGGGAGTCGAGGCCGGGGATAATGGCAGCATCCGCCTGGACCTGGACAACGAACCCCAGCCGGATGGTTTCTTGATCATCCTGCCGGAGCGGGGCGGACAGGCCCGGATCAGCGACGATGATTACGTCGAAGGGGCGCCGGAACTCGTCGCCGAGGTGTCCTCCAGCAGCGCCAGCATCGACCCGGGCTAGAAGTTCCACGTCTACCGCCGCAACGGCGTGCGCGAGTATGTCGTCTGGCGCGTGCTCGATCGCCAGGTCGATTGGTATGTGAACCGCGGTGGGCGATTCGAGCCGGTTCCCCCGCCGGCCGAGGGGATCTTCCGCAGCGAGGTGTTTCCGGGCCTCTGGCTCGATGCGGCCGCCATGGTCCGGCACGATCGCAAGGCGGTTCAGGCGGCCCTCCAGCAGGGCCTGGACTCTCCCGAGCATGCCGAGTTCGTGGCGCGGCTCGAGCGGAATCGCACGACGTGAATCCCGGCGATCCCGGGATGCCCGTGACGGAAACGCGGTCGCGTGCTCCGCGAGCCCCGAGATAGCCGGGGCCGGCGCCTCGGTGCGCAGAGAGCACCCTACAGTCCACCATCCGGCCGCGGCAGCGCGCCCCAGCCGAGCTTGGCGCGGAGCGTCCGGTAGAAGCTGTGGCCCGGGAGACGGACCATGGGGAAGGGCGTCCTGCCGCGGCGGATCGCCACGCGGTCGCCGCACCGCAACGGCACCTGGACCTGGCCGTCGATCACCAGCATCGTGGAGATCCCGTCGCCCAGCGGGGTGGCCTCGAAGACCTTGTGGGCGCTGTCGACCAGCGGGCGCTGGGTCATCGTGTGCGGGCAGATCGGCGTGACGACGAACATGTGCGCGTTGGGGGGCAGGATCGGCCCGCCGGCCGAGAGGCTGTGCGCCGTCGAGCCGACCGGCGTGGCGACGATCAGCCCGTCGCCCCGATACGTCATCACGCTCTCGCCGTCGATCGACAGGCCGATCTCCACCAGGTGGAAGATCGGCGCCGCGCGGATCACCGCGTCGTTGAGCCCGCGGAAGATGCGGGTCGGCCCCTGGCGCGGCGTCAGGGTGCACTCGAGCGTCATCAGGTTCTCGATGGTGTACTGCCGCGCCGCCAGGTCCGAACACCGGCCGCAAAAATCGGCCGGGGTCAGGTCGGCCAGGAAGCCCAGCCGCCCGACGTTCACGCCCAGCACCGGCGTGGGCTGATCCTCCATCCGCCGCGCCGTGTGCAGCACGGTCCCGTCGCCCCCCAGCACGACGGCCACGTCGGCCGGCAGGTCGGCCAGTCGCGAGTCGGCCGAGAGGTCCACGCCGGCCAGCTCCAGCCCGCCCGTCCCCAGGACGGCCCGACCCAGCGCATCGGCCTCGGCATGCACTTCCGGCTTGGTGCCATTGCCCAGGATGACAACCCGGAGCGGCCTGGGTGCCGGTGCGCCCTGGGTCGTCGACGTGCCGTCCGAATGCGCCTCGGGCGCGAGACCGGTATCGGGCGTGGCCTCCGCACGTTCCATGGGCACGAGCCCCTATCCTCACAAGGCGCTCGCCGCCGGCTTGGCCGTCAGGACGCCCCGTTCCACCCCGGTGGACGAAGCCGCCCCGTTGCCGACCTTCGCCTTGGCCAGTTCGGGGATCGACATCCCGACGGCTCGAGCCAGCCCCAGCGCCGCCCGGGTGACGCCCTCGACGTCCAGGCCGACCTCGGCGAGCTGCTCGTCGCGCTCGGCGTGGAGCACGTAGCGGTCGGGCAGCCCGATCCGGCGGACGTGCGCGGTGGGCAGCCCGGCCTCGTTGGCCGCCTCGAGCACGGCCGAGCCGAAGCCGCCCATCAGGCAGCCCTCCTCGACCGTCAGGACGAAGCCGCACTCCTCGATCGCCTTGGCGATCGCCTCGCGGTCGAGCGGCTTGATGAACCGGGCGTTGATCACGCCGACCCGCAGGCCGTACAGGTGGCGCAGCCGCTCGGCCACCCGCAAGCAGGTCCCGACCATCGCGCCGCAGGCCAGCAGCATGCCGTCGGTCTCCCACTCGAGGATCTCGGCCTGACCCAGCTCGACCGGCTGCACGTCCCGCTCGATGATGTCGAGGTTGGCGCGGGGGTAGCGCATCGCCACGGGCGCATCGTGCTTCAGGGCGAAGTCGAACATCGGGCCGATGTCCTTCTCGTCGCCCGGGGCCATCACAACCATGTTGGGGAAGACGCGGAGAGAGGCCAGGTCGTAGGCGCCGTGGTGGGTCGGCCCGTCGGCTCCCACCAGCCCGGCGCGGTCGAGGCAGAAGACGACCGGCAGGCCCTGGAGGGCCACTTCCTGGAAGATCTGGTCGTAGGACCGCTGGAGGAAGGTGCTGTAGATGTCGACGACCGGCCGCGCGCCGGTCTTGGCCATCCCCGCGGCGAACGCGACGGCGTGGCTCTCGCAGATGCCGACGTCGAAGAACTGGTCCGGGAAGGACTCGCGGATCCGGTGGAGCTTGTTCCCCTCGCACATCGCGGCGGTGATCACCGCAACCGCGGGGTTGCCCTGGCAGGCCGCGAACAGTGTGTCGCTGACCGCGTCGGTGTACGTGCGGCTCGACGAGGTCTTCAGCGGGATGATCCCGTCGCCCGCCTGCTGGAACGGCGCGGGGGCGTGGAACTTCACCGGGTCCTTCACGGCCGGCTCGAAGCCGTGTCCCTTGTTGGTCAGGATGTGCAGCAGCACCGGGCCTTCCATCGCCTTGACCCGCTCGAGGTAGCTGCGCAGCGTCTTGAGGTCGTGGCCGTCGATCGGCCCCAGGTAGACGAACCCCAGCTCCTCGAAGAGCATGCCGTGGTGGAGCGAGGCCTTGATCCCGTCCTTGAACTGCTGGAACAGCCGCTCGGCGTGCTCGCCGACCAGGGGGATATTGGGCAGGAGCCACTTGACCCGCTTGTTCCAATCGTTGTAGGTGCTGGACATCCTCGCCCGATCGAGGTAGTCGGCCAGGCCGCCGACGCGGGGGCAGATCGACATCTTGTTGTCGTTGAGGATGACCAGCAGCTTCCGCTTCAGTCCGCTGGCGTGGTTGAACGCCTCGAAGACGATGCCGGAGGGCAGCGCCCCGTCGCCGATGACCGCGACCGCGTGGCGGTGCGAGGCGCCGGCCAGGTCGTCGCCGACCTTCAGCCCCAGCGCGGTGGAGGGCGCGCAGCCGGCGTGCCCGGTCATGAACAGGTCGAAGGGGCTCTCGGCCGGGTTGGGATAGCCCATCAGCCCGCCCCTGGTCCGGATCGTGTGCAGTTGCGCGGCCCGGCCGGTGATCAGCTTGTGCGGGTAGATCTGGTGTCCGGTGTCCCAGATTAATCGGTCCTGGGTGAAGTCGAAGGTCAGGTGCAGGGCGAGGCACAGCTCGACGACGCCGAGATTGCTGGCGAAGTGGGCCGAACGGCGGCCGACCACGTCGATCAGCTCGGAGCGCATCTCCCCCGCGAGCTGCGCGAGGTCGGCGTCCGACAGACCCTTCAGGTCCGCCGGCGAGTGGATGCGACCGAGTACCGAGTCCGGATGCTGCATCAACGATCCCTTTCCAAAAGTGCCAGCGCCAGGCCGCGGAGCCGGTCGCCGCGCGGCCCGAATGGCTCCAGCGCCGCGATGGCCTCTTCGGCCAGTTGCCGGGCGCGGCGGCGGCTGCCGTCGACGCCCAGGAACCTGGGGTACGTCCATTTGCCCAGTCCGGAATCCTTGCCGACGCGCTTGCCCAGCTTGGCCTCATCGCCCTGGACGTCGAGCAGGTCGTCCACGATCTGGAAGGCCAGGCCGACGGCCTTGCCGTATCGGTCGAGGGCCAAGGCACAGGGCTCGGGCGCCTCGGCGATCGCGGCCCCCATCCGCAACGGCGCGCGGAGCAGGGCCCCGGTCTTGCGACGGTGGATCGCCTCCAGCTCCGCCAGCGTGCCGTCGGCCGGTCGCGCCGCGGACTCGGTGCGTCCCTCGGCCTCCAGGTCGGCCATCTGCCCGGCCACCATGCCGCGCGGACCGGCCGCCTCGGCCAGGATCCGCACGCACCGCAGCGCCGCCGACGGCGGTTTCACCTCGCGCGCCACCACCTCGAAGGCCAGCGTCAAGAGACCGTCGCCGGCCAGGATCGCCGTCGCCTCGTCGAACGCCTTGTGGCACGTCGGCCGCCCGCGCCGCAGGTCGTCGTCGTCCATCGCCGGCAGGTCGTCGTGGATCAGCGAGTAGGTGTGCACCATCTCCAGCGCGCAGGCCGCCGGCAAGGCCGCATCGGCCTCGGCGCCGCACGCCTCCGTCGCCATCACGCAGAGGACCGGCCGCAGCCGCTTCCCGCCTCCCAGCACGCTGTGCCGCATCGCCATCGCCAGTCGGGCCGGGCACTCCGACGACGAATCCGACTCCACCTCCGGGAGATAGAGCGCCAGCGCCTCCTCCACCCGCCGTCGGGTCCGGCCCAGATACTCGTCCAACCCCGTGGGCTCGGTCGCTCGCGTCGCAGAACTCGTCATGGTCCCCGTCGTCATCGTCCAAAGCCGCGTGCCGGTGGCAAGACGCCTCGCCCCGAACCGTTGCGGGACGATCGCCTTAACAGGTCTTCCTGCCCCCGTCTTACCAACAAGGCCAAGTTATTGTGGACGTTCGGTCGGCGAAAGTCCACACGAGACCCACGAAAACTTTGTGATGCAAAGTTGGTCTGGGCGCTTTGGATAGGATTGTTCCGGTGGATCGTGTCACCTCTGACAGATTTCGGAGGGTCGGAGGGAGGGCCGATTGACGTGGGGTGGGCGTCGGCCGCTGATAAGAAGCCTCGAACGGTGGGCATTGCCCAGCCTTCGTCAGAAGGGGAGATCGGGGATCGCGGCCGGGTCGCTGCGGGGGGTCCTGGGCTTCGGCGCGGGTTTGCGGTCGCGGGCCGAGGTCTGGGTGGCAGGGGGGTCGGCGGTGGCCGCGTCGGGGTCGCGCATCGGGGTCGCCGTGGCGTCGAAGGGGGCGGTGGTGGGGTGGCCTTGCTCGTCGACTCCGTTCAGGAGCGCGACGGAGCGCTCGGCCTGATCGAGGAGGTCGTAGCAGGAGCGAAGGAGCTTGACGCCGTCCTCATACTTGGCCAGGGCGGTGCTCAGCGAGGGCTCGCCGCGCTCCAGGTCGGCCACGATCCGCTCGATGCGGGTCAGCGCGTCTTCGAAATTCGGTTCCGGATCCTCCGCCATGGCTCGATGGGTACTCCGGGTCGCGTCGAGGTCGGGACGATGACTTCACCCGCCGGACTGGCGGTGGGTCGCCCGTCCCAAACCCTAACGCTCAGGGGTGATCTTGGCCAGAGATCATGGCGGGAACGGAGGGATTCGCTGGCAATGAACGGGCCCCGGGGGCGCAGGGCCCCCGAGGTTCGGTGCCAGTCATGACTTGCGATGCTTGTCGCTGGATGTATCGACCTGGTTCAGGGCCTGGTCGAGGACGCCGAGGGCTCCCACGGCCGTGGCCTGGCCTTGAGTGGCGGTGGCGGGGGTCGCGATCATCGGTCCGCCGGCCCGTCGGATCGGATGCGACAGGGCCGGGGCCGAGTGGTGGACGAGCCCGGCAGTGTGACGAACGAGCTTGGCGGCGTGGTGGACGAGCCTGGCGGGATCCCGTCGATCCGCCTTCGGCGGGTCCGGAAACGCGTTGAAGTGAGGCAGCTTGCTCGGGTTGAACGTGCGCGGATCGTGGACGGTCCCCTGCCGCGTACCTGGAGGGCTGACCGGCGTCGCCCGACCCACGACCGTCGAGGGGGCGAAGATGGTGTGATGGAACGCGGTGAGCTGGGCGACGAAATTGCCGCCGTTGACGTTGTTCCCCGAGGGGAAGTAGCCGTAGAACTCGCCGTCCAGCGCGTTGCCGGCGATGTCCCGGATGCCGCTGGTATCGGACGGGCTGAGGGAGTAAATCGTGAAGAAGTACCAGCCGCCCTTGATGTAATGGCCGCCGTTGATCGTGAGGGTCGCGGTCTGGGTCCCGGTGGTCGTCCCCGGCGAGACGGTGATGTTGTCCACCCGGAACCGCCCGACGCGCGGGTGGTGCACGGTGACGAGCTGGTAGTTGTTGGCGTCGATCACGCTCGAGAGGTTGAGGCCCGTGCCGGCGTTGTTCAGGCCGCCGTAATCCTGGAAGGTGACCACGATCTGCCCTTGCAGGCGGTTGAACGCGACGCTCGTCACCTTGGGCCCGACGTTGTCGATCACCAGGTTCGCCACGATGGTGGTCGTGCTGCTGACCGTGTGGCCGGAGGAATCGGTGGCGATGGCGGTGATCAGGTAAGCGCCGTCGGCCAGGTCCTGGTTCGCGGTGATGCTCCAGGCGTCGCTAGCGTTGGAGACGCCCTGGCCGATCAGGACCGGCGTCGTGCTCCCCGAGGCGGTGGCATAGAGCTTGATCGTCGCGCCCGGCTGGTTGGTCGTGCCCAGGAAGTTGGGCTGGACGACGTCGGTGATGTCGTGCGTGTGCGTTACGCCCGAATCGCTGGCCGGGTTGAGGTAGCCGGTGACGATCAGCGGCACGTCGGCGACGTTCGCCGTGTTGGTGATCGCGACCGTCGAGCCGTCGACGTCGTGGACGTTGATCGTGATCGGGTAATGGCCGATGCCGCCGTTGACTCCGGCGTCGGCGTAGGTGTGCGTGCCGCTGACGAGGAAGACCGTGCCCACGCCGCCCGGCTGCGAGATCGTCCCGGCGGTCGCGGGGGTGCCGTCGCCCCAGTTGATCGTGACGTAAGTGTAGTCGGTCGTGGGCGCCGCGGGGTTGCCGTCGGCGAATGAGCCGATGGCCCCGGAGAAGGTCACGTCCTCGGTGGTGGACACCGTCGGCTGCGTGGCGGAGGCGGTCAGCGCGGCGTCGGCGATCACCGCCTGACCCGAGGCGATCGCGACGGAGCCGGAGGCCGTGTTGGTGATGGTGACGTTGAGGGCATAGGTTCCGGTCTCGGCATAGGTATGGCTGCCGAAGACGCTGTAGACCGTCCCGTTGGCCGTACCCTGCGAGGTGATCGACGTCGCGGCCCCCGTCGTGCCATCGCCCCAGTCGATCGTGGCGGTGTAGGCCGACGCGGCGCCGGGCGTGCCCGTGTCCATGAACGTGGCGACCAGCACCGGGGCGGTCCCCGTGACCGGGTTGACCAGCACGTTGCCTTCGATGCCCCGAACCGTCGCGCCGATGGCGGTCAGTGGCGCGGCGGCGATGTCGGCCGTCGAGACGATCGGACTGGGGGTCGAGGCGACCGGGCCGTTGGAGGTCACGTTGATCGTGGTACCTCCGACGGTCGTCGTCCCCGATGTACTCTGGTCGGTCAGCGTGACGTCGACGGTATACGTGCCGCTCGCGGAGTAGGTATGGCTGCCCGCGACGTTGAAACCACCGGTGCCGTTAGGCACGATCGTGCCCGTCGAGGTCGTCATGTCGCCCCAGTCGATCGACGCGACGAAGTTCGCGCTCTTGTTCGCCAGGTCGCTTTCGGTGAAGGTGGCGACGACGACGTTGTTCAGGGCTTGCGCCTCGGTGCCCTTGATGGTCGTGGCCGTGCCGACGGGGGCGGTCGCGAGCTTGGTGATGTTGACGGTCGCGAAGTTCGTGTAGTTGACCGTCGGTTGGCCCGCGCCGAACGTGAGGGTCCCCGCAGTGCCGTCGTTCAAGGTCGCGACGGCGGAGGTGACGTTCAGGGTATTGGCGCCCAGCGCGGTCCCGCCGGTGAAACTGAACGCGGTGACCGCCCCCTGGGTGAGCCCGGAGAGGTCCACCGTCGAGGCGCCCGAACTGTCGAGGTTCAAGGTCGTGATGCCGGTCCCGAGCGCGATGGTCGTCGGGAACGACGTGGCCACGAGCGTCGAGCCGGCGATGGTGTAACTCGTCGGGACCGTCTCGGCCGAGTCGTTGACCGTCAGCGTGTTCGTCCCGCCCGTCGACTGGACGATGAGCGGGCCCTTGATGGATGTGAGCAGGCCGTTCAGCCCGACATCGGTGTTGCCGCCCGACGGGCTTCCGGTATCGGTGGTCGTGGTCACGCCGCTCGGGGTCGCCTCGACGTCGATCGTCCGGGTAGCGGCTTGAGAGAAGACGTGCAACGACGTCAGGCCGGCCGACGCCGTGGTCGTGTCGACGGTGGTCGTGGCGCCCGCGTTGTTGACGTTGACAGTTGCCGCGGCCTTGTTGGCGAAGTCGATCAGCTCGAATTGGCCAGTCCCGCCGTCATTGATCTCGGTCGTGCTGGCGGGGCCATCAACGACGTTGACGGTGGTCGCCCCGCCGGGCGCGGTGAAGAGGAATGAGGGCGAAGGGACCGTGTCGGTCACCGGCGCGAGGTTCGTGAAGGTGATGGGCACGTTGCTGTTCGCGGAATCGCTGTAAGTGATCGTGCCGGCCCCGGCGCCCGAGGGCGCATAGCTCTCGCCCGTGAACCTGATGCCGCCCGTACCGGACATGAGCGTCAGCGCATTGGAAAACCCGCTGCCCGCCACGGCCGGATTGAAAGCCAAACCGGAGACATGCAGGGGATCGAGGGTGGAGGAGGCGGAGTAATCGATCGTCAGGCTCTGGCTCTGGGCCGTCGAGCCGCTGATCGCCATCGACGAATACGAATTCGTCGGGCCGATCACCGTGGAGGTCCCGCTCCCCGTCCACCCGGCCGTCCCGGCGCCCGACAGGGTGATGATCTGGTCAAGGTCGGTGATGATGACGTCCGCTGTGTTGCTCGAATCGATCGAGATTGTCGGGCGGCTCCCGCCCCCGGAGGCGGTGTAGGTCAACGCCCCGCCGACACTGGAGATAGTGAGGGTCGCCGCCAGCAGGCTCCGGTCCTCCAGCACCTCGACCCGGAAATCGGGGTGAGACCCGCGGGCCCTCCTTCGCCGGACGCGTGCTCCATCGGGACCCACGACATCGATCCCACGACGCCGTTCTGTCTGCCGAACAGGGCGATTCATCGAAGAGGCTCCCAGGCGATCAAGATATCGATAAAGGGCGATTCTGAACATCCGTCCGAGCCGCGCACCAACACGCGGACGTCAATTTGCCAGCGATGGCCCGCGGACGACCCACCGACCGATCCGCGTAACGGGGAACCCCGGCCCGCCCGTGGCGGCGATCCGCCCCAAGGAAATCGCACGAATCCCGACGCAGCGGACAACGCCCTGAATGTCATCACTCGCACCCGGGTGAGTCGAGGCATGTCTTCCCGCTGACAATCGAGTCACTCCGCGCTCGAGTGTCGATGGATGACATTGTGCCTCTTCCCTGTTTTTCAATCCGTCGCTCCGGCATCCTAATTTACATAACCTACTCAATTTGCTCAGTCAATAAAATTCCTCACGATTTTGGTTCGCGATCCAGACTTCAGGATCATTGAAGCCGGATCAGCGCAAGGGAGGATGGGCCGTCGCGAGGATGGGACGGAGGCTGGGCGGACCATGAGGCGGGCGTGACTCGAATGAGGGCTCAGGGGATGGATTCGACCCGACTGGTGATCTGGCCTTCGGCGAGGTGGCTGACGATCCGCTGGCCGGGTTGGACTTGAGCGGCGGAGCGGATGAGGGATCCATTCTCAGGGTCGAGCGTGAGGCTGTAGCCGCGGGCCAGGACGGCGAGCGGGCTGAGGGCGTCGAGGCTGGCGGCGAGGCGGGTCAGGCGGAGTCGGCGGTCGAGATGGAGTTGTCGCAACGCCTGGCGACCCCGATCGGCCAGCCGGTCGAGGCGGGCGCGGGCGCCGTGGAGCTGCGCCTGGCCGGCGGAGCGGAGCCGATCGGCCAGTCGGTCGAGGTGCAGCGCGATCTCGCGGCCATCGGGGACGCAGACCTCGCCGGCCTCGCTGGGCGTCAGCGCGCGGCGGTCGGCGGCAAGGTCGGCGAGGGTGACGTCGATCTCATGGCCGATGGCCGAGACGACCGGGATGCGGGAGCCGGCGATGGCCCGCGCCACGATCTCCTCGTTGAAGGTCCAGAGGTCCTCGAGGCTCCCGCCGCCGCGGGCGACGATGATGACGTCGGCCCCGGCGACGCGGTTGGCCAGCGATAGAGCCGCGACGACCTCGCGGTCGGCGCCCTCGCCCTGGACCCGCGTGGGAGCGATGAGGACCTCGGCCATTCGCCAGCGCCGGCCGGTGATCTGGAGCACGTCGCGGACCGCGGCGCCGGTCGGGCTGGCGACGATCACGATTCGACGCGGGAAGCGGGGCAACGCTCGCTTGCGGCCCGGTTCGAAGAGGCCCTCGGCGGCCAGCCGCGCGAACCGCTGCCGGAATGCCAGTTCCAGCGGGCCGACCCCTTCCGGTTCGAGCAGCCGGACGACGAGCTGATAGTCGCCCCTGGGCTCGTAGACGGTCACGCCGCCCAGGGCCCGGACCGCCAGCCCGTCGGTGAGGTCGAACGGCAGCCGGCGGGCATCCGCCCTCCAGATCACGGCCCGGATCGACGCCGCGTCGTCCTTGAGCGTGAAGTAGACGTGCCCCGACTTCGGCCGCGCGACGTTCGAGACCTCGCCGTGCAGCGCGACCTCGCCGAACCGCGAGGCCAGCGCCTCCTTGATCCGCGCGGTCAGCTCGGAGACCGACTCGAAGACCAGGCCGAAGGGGTCGTCCGCGTCATGAATCCGGGGCATGCTCGACATCGGTGGGGGTCTCGACGGGCGTCTTTCGATCCTTATCGGGTGGGTGAGCACCGGGGCCGCCCCGGGCCCCGAGGGGATCGGGGCTCGCACGGCACGCGACCGAGCGGCTCATGGTGTGATGGTCGGGCCTGGGCCATGTTGATGATTCTGAGTCACGCTGTCGATACCGACCGCTGATCATAGCGGATCGCGCCACCCTGTCCCGGGTCCCTGCGACGGGGCATCGGTCATGTGGGAGGTCGGGCCCCGACCTCTCCGACCTCTATAAATCAGAAACCTGGTTTGACCCTCAGGGAACCGACCCTCAGGGAACCATTGCGGATCGCGACGACCTCGTGGCCCCGGCCCTCCGCCAGGCAGGGCGAGGCGAGCAGGTTGGACGTCAGGGTCGCGTCGTCGGACGAGCAGACCGCGAATGACAGCGCCGATCCCCCGCTCATAGCACGCGGTGCCTCTCTTCCCTTCCGACAGCTTGCCCAGGGATGTCCCCTTTCCGCTCCTCCCTTTCCGCTCCTTGTGCCCTTTCCACTCCTGCGCCCGTCAGGCGCCCCTCAGGGCAGCGGGGTGATCTCCACCGCACCACCCGGGATCACCGCCATTCGCAGCTCATGCCCCACCAGCAGCCGCATGTCCACCAAGGCCTCGCCGCCGACCTCCATCACCAACACCGACCGCCAGCTCCCGTCCCAGTGTACCTCCGCGGCGTAGACATCAACCTGCTGAACCGACCCGTCAGCCAGCACCGCACGACCGCCTGATTGGTGGACCAGGTCGAGCGCGGTGATCGCCGCTGCGGGCAGCGTGGTCGACCCGGTGAAACCCGAGTCGACCACGGCCTCGACATCGAGTTCGGATCCATCCGACGCCCGCACCCGGAGCCGGATAGTCGGCTCGAGTCGAGCGTTGACCACTCCTTGGATCATCGGCCCCGCCCCAGCCGGTATGCCGCTGTCTGGCCGGCCCGCTCAAGCCAGACCTCGGCCGACGGACGGCGGGCCCGCAGGCGCGAGACGGCCGCATAATCGTCCTCATCGATCTCGTAGTCGCCGGTCCTGACATCGATGGCGACGAACTCAGAGTCTGTCCCGGAAGGGTCGAGAGCGATCCCGTAGGGTGGGTGAAACCCACCGTCTGCCAAGGCCTTGCGTCGGTGGGTTTCACCCACCCTACAATCGTCTGACCCACCTTCTGGGACAGACTCTTATTGTCGTCCTCGGGCCGGAGCGCCGGCCGCACCCGACGATCGTAGACCTCGGCCCCGAGGTGGGCGAGTTCCTCCGGGCTGGAACGTGACTCTATCGCAGGCATGGTATACCTCCAGACGGATCCCCAGACTCCCCAGTCTACCGGTCCCCGGCGATCCAGTCACTCGGTGGCGGGCCACGGGGTGCCTCTCTCCCTTGCGGACGGCTTACCCGGATGGCCCGAACTGTCAAGGGGATTCAGCGATGTCGCGAACGCCTTCGTTCGGGTTCCTCGACCGGCCGGGTGGCGAATCCGGCCGGCGGACCGGACCGAACTGGCGACCGACGCCGGCAGGGGCCGGACCGTCCAAACTAGCTGCGCCCCCGGTTCCGGGTCCGTTCCGGTCCCCGGGTCCGGACCGTCCAAACTAGCTGCGTCCCCGTTTCAGGTGCTAGCTGCGTCCCCGTTTCAGGTGCCCCCGTTTCAGGTTCCGGGTCCGTTCCGGTCCCCGGGTCCGGACCGTCCAAACTAGCTGCGTACCCGTTTCAGGTGCCCTAGCTGCGTCCCCGTTTCAGGTGCCCCGTTTCAGGTGCCCGTTTCAGGTGCCAGCTGCGTCCCCGTTTCAGGTGCCAGCTGCGTCCCCGTTTCAGGTGCCGGGTCCGGACCGTCCAAACTAGGTGCGTCCCCGTTTCAGGTGCGGGTCCGGACCGTCCAAACTACGTGCGTCCCCGTTTCAGGTGCCTAGGTGCGTCCCCGTTTCAGGTGCTCCGTTTCAGGTGCTCCCGTTTCAGGTGCTAGCTGCGTCCCCGTTTCAGGTGAGCTGCGTCCCCGTTTCAGGTGCCTAGCTGCGTCCCCGTTTCAGGTGCCCCCGTTTCAGGTGCCCTAGCTGCGTCCCCGTTTCAGGTGCCCGTTTCAGGTGCTAGCTGCGTCCCCGTTTCGGGTCCCGCGTCCCCGTTTCGGGTCCGCGATGGCTGGCGTCTCGCGGACAGCCCCGCCCGGCCGGGGCATCCTCGGCCCGACCGGCGGTCGGCCCGAGCAGAGAACCGGTGTCCGTCTCCAGGCCATCTCTGACTCCACCTCGTCAGGATCTCGCACGGGCCACCAACGGCCCGGTAAGTGCGATCCCTCACCTGCTTGATCGATAGGCCCGGCGCGGTCGCATCTCCTCGTGAGCTTTCCCCTTGTCTCCGGGACCCGTTTCTTCGGCCCGTGATCCGCTTCCTGCCGGCTCGCGAGAGGATTCCTGCTTCGCTCCGTCGATTGCGAGTCGCCGCACCTCGCGCTTCTGGGTTACGATAGGAGAAGTCACAGGGAGCGTTTGTGATGGCAGAAGCGGCAATCGAACCCATCGGTTGGGAAAGGGCGCTCATGGCGGCGGACAAGGTCAGGGAGCGGCTGCGCAGGGCAACCCGCGCGCTCGACGCGGCCGGCATACCTTACGCCGTCGCCGGTGGCAACGCCGTCGCCGAGTGGGTCGGCCGGGTCGACGCGGACGCCGTCCGCAATACACGCGACATCGATCTACTGGTCCGGCGGGCCGATTTGGCTGCCGCACGAGCCGCGCTCGAAGCGGCCGGCTTCGTCTACCATCGCCTCCTCGACATCGATACCTTCATCGACGGGCCGCAAGGCAAACCGAGCGGCGGGATCCATATCATTTTCGCCGGCGAAAAAGTTCGCCGGGACGACGAGCACACCTTGCCGGATCTCGACGAATCGGAACGAGCCATCGAATTCCAGGTGGCCACCCTTGAAGCCTTGGTGCGGATGAAGTTGACCGCCTGGCGCGACAAGGACCGCACTCACCTTCGCGACATGATCGGCGTCGGCCTTCTGGACGCCACCTGGCCTGCCCGCTTGCCGGCCCCGCTCGGTGCTCGCTTGCAGCAATTGCTCGACGACCCGAACGGGTGATGGGTCGCTACAGCCGCTCGCGCCGCCTCGACGGCTTCAACCGAACGCCGCGCCGAGAACGGTCATCGTCTGCCAGACGAATGTCGCCGAATGGGGGTCCGGACCGTGCGGGCCGACGACGGCCGCGGCCTGTTCGGCATCGCCCGGCACCTGCCCCGCTCGCCGGCGTCCCGCGGACCGCCCCGACCGGCCGGGGCATCCTCGGCCCGACCGACGGTCGGCCCGGGCGGCGACCGCGACGCGGCCGGGCGGGGTCGTCCGGTCCGGCACAGCGGCCTCATCGGACGACGTCACCAAGGTCGGCAAGGCACGAGCGACGGATATGCGCTCCGGCCGATCTCCCGCCGCCGCGGCGAGGGGCCGCATCCGGGGCGAAATTGACTCTCGGCTCTCGATCGGGTTAGCGTGAAGAAGCGGATGCGGCGTCAATCTCGGCGCATCGTCCGTCGCCGCTCGGTGCGGGGAGTTGACCAGGCCATGCTGACGAATATGGACACGAGCATGAGTGGAATCCAGAAGGACACGGGCGTCTGCGGCGGCGAGGCGCGGACTAGGAACACGCGCCACACGGTGGCTGGCCTGGTCCAATGGCGAAGATCGGGGCTGTCGGACGCGAGAATCCTCGAGCATCATCCCGACTTGACCGAGGTGGACCTCGAGGCCGCCTGGTCTTATTACCGCCAGCACGCCGAGGAGATCGACCAGGCGATCCGTCAGGACGAGGAAGCTTGACGGACGGCCAAACTCTACCGCGACGAGGATTTCTCCTACCCGGTTGTCGAGGAGCTGCGGCGCCTGGGTCACGACGTCTTGACGGCCCAGGAAGCCGGGAAGGGGAATCTCGGCAGCACGGATTCCGCCGTGCTCGCCTTCGCCATCGCCCGGGACCGAGCCGTGTTGACCTTCAACCGCCACTTCATCAATCTGCACCGCCAGGTCTCGCACCACCGCGGCATCATCGTTTGTACGCGGGACGACGACGTACTCGGCCTGGCACGACGGATCGATCAAATGATCTTGGGTTGCCCGGTCCCGGATGACCAGTTGCTGCGGATCAACCGGCCTCAGGCCCCGTGAACATCCTTCGCCTCCCGCTCCGCCGCGGCGTCAGGTACCGCGGCCCGGTCCGCGTCCGGCCGGGAGCCGACCGGCATCACCCGACCGTCCGCCGCCGGCCCGGCCGGCCGGCCCGGGTCCGGCGTCCGTTCACCGCCCGGCCCCGCCCGCCGCCGGCCCTTCCATCCCCGCCCGGAGGATCCGCCCGGCCGCCATCGACTTCACCCTCCCCGTGCGCGCCCGTAGCGGACGCGCCCGCTCCGCGGCTTCGCTCCTCCGCAGAATCGAGGTCGAGCGGCCTATGACCCCGGCAAGGAAGAAGACCACGCAAGGAAGAAGATCACGTAGCTCGGGCTTTCCTCACCGGTCGCCGGCCTCGACATCGGCCCGTCGCTTGCCTGAACTTCCATCGGCCGCAGGATACAATGGCCGCCCGGGCGCGGGAAGCGCGAGCGATCGGGCATGGCCATTCGCCACGCCGCGGGGGGCCGCGACAGACGGAGGCGACGTTGGGAACGGAAGGCGCGAATCGCTCGAGGCTCCGGCGCATCGTCTACGGGCTCGCACTGGTCGCGGCGGGCGTGCTGATCGTGGTGGCCTGGATGCTCGGGCGGGACCTGATCGACCTGGCCTGGAGCTCGTTGCCCAGCGACGCCAGGCGGCGAGCCGCCATCCTCTACCTGGATGTTCTGCTGATCGGCTACGCCGTCGCGCTGGTCGCCTCGATCGGCCTGATCGTCGGAGTGCTCGCGACGCGGAGGCTGTCGCGAGCCGGCGTGCCGGGGCGGCGGCGGCTCCAGGTCCGGCTGCTGGCGCTGGGCGTGGCGATCCTGGCGAGCCTGCTGGCCCTCGACGCCGGCGCGGCGGCCTGGAGCGCCTGGCAGCGCCGGACGCCTCGGCTCCCGGAGCTGCCGCAACGCCCGGCCGCCGGCCAGCCGGGCGGTCCGGAACGGCTGGAGCCCGACGACGATGAGCCGGACACCGCGACCGAGAAGCCGCCTTCGTCGGTGCCGCCCGGCGCCCTGCGCATCCTCGTCATCGGCGAGTCGAGCGCGCGAGGCGAGCCCTATCATCCCTGGCTCTCGGTCGGCCAGATCGCCGCCTGGAAGCTCGAATCGGTCTTCCGGGGCCGGCCGGTCGTCGTCGACATGTGGGCCAGGGGGGGCGCCACGATCCGGCAGATGCACGACCGCCTGGCCGGCCTGACCTATCGCCCCGACGCCCTGATCCTCTACGTCGGCCATAACGAGTTCGCCTCGCGGTTCCCGTGGATGCGGGAGCCCGGCGGCTATTACCACGACGATATGCCCTCGCTGTACTCGCCCGCGGCGCTGACGGCCGCGCTGCGGTTCTCGCCGCTGTGCCGGCTGGTGCTGGAGACCTGGGACCGCCAGCGGATCGACCTCCGCCCGCCGCGCAAGGCCACGCGCGAGCTGGTCGACCAGCCCATCTGCACGACCGACGAATACGCGTCGATCCTCGCCGAGTTCGCCGATCGGCTCGAGGCGATCGCCGCGTACTGCGAGGGGATCGGCGCGCTGCCGATCTTCGTCATCCCGGCGTCGAACGACGGCGCCTACGACCCCAGCCGATCGGTGCTGCGTCCCGAGACGCCCCGGGCCGAGCGGGTCGCCTTCGCCGGCGAGGTCCGTGCGCGCCGCGGCCTGGAAGAGACGGACCCCGCCCTGGCGCTCCGGCTCACCCGCGAGCTGGTCGAGCGCCACCCCGAGTTCGCCGAGACCCATCACCGGCTGGCCGTCCTGCTGGAGCGAGCCGGCAAGTGGGACGAGGCGCGGCAGCAGTACGTCCTCGCCCGCGAGTCCGACCGCATGCCTTTGCGCGCTCCGGAGGACTTCCGCCGCGCCTACCGCGAGACAGCCGCGCGTCACCCCGCCGTCCTCCTGGTCGACGGTCCCAAGGTGCTGGAGGCAGCCAGCGCCCACGGCATCCTCGACGACCGGCTGTTCCACGACGCCCAGCACCCGAACCTCCGCGGCTATACCGCGCTGGCGCGGGACCTCCTCGACCAGCTTCGCGCCTGCGCGCCTTCGGCTGGCCGGAAGGGGTGGCGACGCCGCCCCTCGATGCCGACGCCTGCGCCGCCCACTTCGGCATCGACGCGGGCCGTTGGGAGGAGATCTGCCGGCGCGAGGCGTGGTTCTTCGACGTCACCGCCTACATCCGATATGACCCGGATTTCCGCCTGGCGCGGGCCGACGACTATC
Organism: uncultured Planctomycetota bacterium; assembly: GCA_963815795.1. Taxonomy (GTDB): domain Bacteria; phylum Planctomycetota; class Planctomycetia; order Isosphaerales; family Isosphaeraceae; genus JAKAUH01. Next base: position 5,052,551 of record CAWFIC010000003.1, read on the forward strand.
GCCGCGCCGGCGAGGCGATCAAGGCCGGTTGACGTCCCGCCGAGGCCGGCATCCCCGGCTGGGGGACTCCGCCGGTCACGCCGCCCACGCCGCGCGCCACCTCGGATCAATCGCCGCGATAGGCGGCTCAACGGATGGCCAACGCGGACCCGAAAGGCTCCGGGAAACGCCCGGACGATGCGATTACCGCCAGGCCTCAAATTCGACTCAATCGATAAAGTCGGTGTAATCGCTATGGCCAAACGCCGAGAAATCTGACCGGAATATTTTTTTCCGAAAAATTTTTACCTGAGTGCCGGCCTGGACTTATGGCGACGAATGGCCCGAGATTTCGAATAGGTGCATTTATGAAATTGAAAAGTCGCAGCATCCTGTTAGTAGAGGGCCAGAAGTTTTAAAAGGGGAGAGGGGCAGGAATCAGGCGAACTGCATGCAATCGCGTCGCGGCCTGCCGATCGGCTCGCGGCGCGTCGGTTTCCTTTCATCGCCGTTCGACCGGTCAAATCACTTCGCCGGACTGGGACCGCTGGGCGGCGCGGCTGGCTTCTTGAGGAATGGGATCGGCTTGAGCTCCAGCTTCTTGATCGACTGGAGGTAGTCGAGGACGGGTTCCGCTTCCTTGCCGCCGACCTGGGCGTGGAAGTGGAGAGTGAACCCGTGTGGTCCCCGGGCGTCGATCAGCCGGGGCTGGAGGGTGAGGAACGTCTTCACGGCGTCGAGCTGGCCCATCATCGCCGCGCAGAAGATGTCGATCCGGGCGCCGCGTTCCAGCAGGTACTCGACGATGTCGCGGCGGCCCATGTGCGAGGCGCCGCCCAGCCCGGTCTCCCAGTCGCCGCCGCCCCAGTCCATCGTCGCGTTGAGCAGCATGGGCTCCTTCTCGAGGAGCTTCTTCACCATGTCGAGCTCGGAGTGGGCGTAGATGACGAAGTCCTGCACCAGGACGCGGTTGATCTGTTGTTTCTTCCACGACGGCTTGAACGATGGCGGCGAGTAGTCGCGTTCGAACGGGGCCTCGATCGGGCCGGCGGCGACCTGCGGCGACGCGGGCTTCGGCTTGTCGTCGGCTGCCGGCAGGTTGGCCGCGCTCGCGGCCGCGGAGCCGACCACGACCCCGGCGGTCAGGGAGCTGAACGATCGGCGCGAGATCGGGTCTGACATGATCGGTCCCTTCGGTCGCGATGGCGACACTCGAGGTGGTGGCGTGGTGCAACGCTGGCGGATTTCCGGACACCGGCCGACCATTGGCTTGTACCGGCCCGGGATGCGGGAGTCAAGCCGCATGGCTCCCGGCGTCGGAGCCTGGACCGTGCGTCGTCTCCCCTCACCAGTGAGTTTTCAGCCAGTCGAGCAGCGACGGCCTGGTCTTGTCCGGCTGGACGGCCGATGGGAATCGCGCCTGGCAGTAGGCGTCCACCACCTGGATCAGTCCCTCGGCGGCGTCCGCGTCGTCGAGGCCGTAATTGAGCTGGAGTTCGGGCGTGGCGCGCATCACGTGGTCGCCGTACTGCTGCCTCAGGTAGAACGCGGTCGAGCCGACCGACGCGTCGAACAGGGCGCTGATGACCGGCTCGACCGCGTTGAGCCGGCCCCAATCGCCGGCCTCGATCGGGATGTCGCGATAGCCGGTCCCGAAGCTCAGGATCCGGAACGACAGTCGCTCTCGCGGGACGAAACGCGCCAGCTCGGCGATCGCCGCCAGCGCCGGGTTGTTCGCCACCAGGCCGCCGTCCCAGAGCAGCCACTCGCCGCCGAGCCTCTGATCGTTCACGCGGTGCGCGGGGAAGTAGGTCGGCGCCGCGCTGGTGGCCAGAGCGGCGTCCACGCACGACCACTCGCCCGAACGGTACCGCTGCTTCTCCGGTGCGTCGAACAGGCGATCGACCGTGGACAGGAAGACGCCCGCCGGGACGTGGCGGCCGTCGGGGCGTTTGAGAGCGGTGACGGGGATGAAGACCGGCTTGGCGAGGTCGTTGAGCGTCTGATCGCCCAGCAGCCGGTGGACCACATCCCGGAGGCCATCGGGGAGGTACTTCGCCCTGTTTAACCACCGGACGGGCCACCGCCTCGTGCTCGAACCGAAGATCGTCCTGGCATCGCGCCGGTACAGGTTGACCACCTGAGTCGGCGCCAGCCCCTTCGCCAGCCCCAGGGCGATCAGCCCGCCGGTCGAGGTGCCCGCGAAGAGGTCGGCCCTGGCCAGCAGGTCGGGATGGACCTCGGCGAGGCGTTCGATCATCCGGGCGGGGATGGCGCCGCCCACGCCGCCGCCGTTGACCGCGATGATCCGGATCGGCGTTGTCTGTTCCACGATGAGGACTCCGAAGCGATATCTCGACATTTATCGGATGAGGAAAAGACACGACGATGGATCGCCCGTCACAGCCGTTTGGGGGCATCGAAAGAAGATGGCAAAGCATCAAGTTTGGTTCGATCCATCGCGGTTCCGGCTCCGGCGGATCGGGCTCGACGGGGAGCCGTGCGTCAGATCGGCCCGCCTCGCGGCAGCCGGATGGTCTCCGACCCGGCGAACGTCACCCTCGAATCCACCGCGCCAGGCCGCCCGTCGCGCGGCCTTCGGGCCGCCACGGGCTTCTCTCTGTGATCGCCGACCCGCGGCCCCGGCCGATCCGGTGCTCGATCCGGGGCGACCTCGAGCCGACTGTCGGCCTCTCTAGCCGCTCATCAGCTCGAGGAGTTTGGTGATCGTCCGCCAGTTCCGGGCCGTGCTCGTCGTCGCGAGTTTCGAATCGAAATAGGCGTTGGTCAGCTTGGTGCGCGCCATGCCGCTGGGGAGCCGGAGGTAGACCTCCCGGCCATGCACCGCGAAGCGGTCGGGCGGCGACCGGTCGGGATCGAGCTGCTCGATCCGGCGCGGGTCCGGCCGATTCGCCAGGAAGTAGACATGCAGCTCCTCTTCCGCGATCCCCGCATCGACGAACGGGTTGTTGGCGAGCACCGCGGCCAGTTCCTCGGCCGTCCGCAGGACCACCGGCGTCCGGTATCCGAAGCGCTCGGCGATCCGCGCGGCGATCAGGCCCGCCGCCCCCGCCGCGACGCCCGGAGTCGCGTCGAAGACCACGTTCCCGCTCTGGATGTAGCTCCGCGGGTTCTCGCATCCGGACTCGGCGAAGATCCCGACCAGGTCCTTCATCGGCAGCTTGTTCTTGCCGCCGACGTTGATCCCGCGGAGCAGGGCCAGGTAGGCGGCCGGCATCTCGAAGGCCCCCATGTCCCCAACGATCGCATCGACCCGACTCGCTTCACGCCGGAGCCATCCCCATCGTGCTCCGCGCGGACAGCACACCATCCCCTGGCCGGGCTGTCAAGGGTCGGTGGGTCACTACGAACCGGGAGCGCCGTCCGTAAGTCCTTTGTCCTTCAGTAGCTCGAAGGGGCCCTCAAATCCTCTGACCGGGCGATTGCGGCGATCCGTCGTCCTGACCCCTCGGGCTCGTTGACCCCGGGCCACGCATATCCTAGGGTTCTACGGGACTGGCTCCTGGACCACGAAGACAGACCAATGAACACACCACGTATCCAGCCGACCGGCATCGAGAACGATTTCGGCGACGACGAGGTCATCGTCAGCAAGACGGACCGGAAGGGGCTGATCACCTACGCCAACGACGTCTTCCAGCGGGTGTCCGTCTATTCGGAGGAAGAACTCCTCGGACAGCCGCACAATATCATCCGTCATCCCGAGATGCCCCGATGCGTCTTCAAGCTGCTGTGGGACACGATCGAGGCAGGCAAGGAGATCTTCGCCTACGTCGTCAATCTGGCCAAGAACGGCAACCATTACTGGGTGCTGGCCCACATCACGCCGACCTTCGATGCTGAAGGTCGGATCATCGGCTATCACTCGAACCGCCGGAGGCCCCGGCCTGAAGCCGTGGGCGCCATCAAGCCGCTGTATGACCTCCTGTTAGCCGAGGAGAACCGCCGCGGGAAGAAAGACGGGATGGGGGCCGCATACGCCTTGCTCACGCAGGAATTGCAGGCAAACGGGCAAACCTACGACGAATTCATCTGGTCGCTGATCGCGACACACGAGGGAAGCGCATGATCGCAACGGCACGGGCGGATGTCGCGGCGAAGCATCCTGTTCGGGAAGGCGTCGATGCCCTTCGCGAGCGGTTCATCGCCTGCCAGACCGAGCTGGACAGCTACAAGGCCGGCTTCAGTCGGGTCATCGAGGTCTGCCGGGAAGTGGCCAAAGGCAACCTCGAGCAACGCATCATCCACATCCACGAGGCGGGAAAAGTCGGGGAACTGCTCCTGAGCATCAACCAGCTCCTCGACCTGGTCGATGCCTTCGTGCGTGAGGCCGGCGCCGCACTTCAATCGGCAGGCGAGGAGAAGTTCTACCGGCGCATCCTGCCGCACGGGATGCTCGGTTGCTTCCGCAGCGGTGCCCACCTGATCAATGCCGCTTCGGCCCAGTTGGCGACCCAGTCCGACTCGCTGAAGGCGGCCGAACGCGAACGGCTGGCCCTGGCCGACGAGTTCGAACAAGCCATCGAGGAAGTGGTCCAGACGGTCGCGGCGGCTTCGACGCAGTTGCACGCCACCGCCGAGAGCCTGGTGGCGACCGCCCAGCAAGCGTCCAAACAGTCGCTATCCGCCTCGCAAGCGTCCGAGCAGGCGGCCGGCAACATGGCCACCATCGCCTCGGCCAGCGAGGAGATCGCAGCCACGTTGCGCGAAATCGAACGGCAAGCGCAGGAGGCGACCACGACGGCTCAGGACGCCGAGAGTGAGGCAGGGCGCGCGAATGCGACCATGGCATCGCTCACCGAGGCGTCGCATCAGATCGGTCAGGTGATCAAGTTGATCACGCACGTGGCCAGCCAGACGCGCCTCCTGGCCCTGAACGCGACCATCGAGGCGGCCCGTGCCGGCGAGGCCGGCAAGGGCTTCGCAGTGGTCGCGAACGAAGTCAAGGAGTTGGCATCGCAGACCGCCAAGGCGACCGAGGAGATCGGCGAGCAGGTCAACGCCATCCAGCAGGTCACGACGCAGGTGGCCAGGGTCATCGGCGAGATCGGGAATACCGCCCACCACACGACGTCCATCGCCGCTTCGATGCGGGATGCGGTGATGGAGCAGCACATCACCACGGCCGAGATCAACCGGAGCATCCAGGAGGCGGCCGGACATACCAAGGAGATGTCGGCGGGAATCTCCTCCGTGGTCGAGGCCGCCCGCGAGACGAGCATGGGGGCCGATCAGACCCGGGCCGCTTCCGCCGAGCTGGCCCGGCTGGCGCAGATGCTACACTGCGAGGTGGAGAAGTTCCTGATGGGGATCCGCAAGAGCCGGCGCCGCCCCGCGGCCGGCGATCGTCCCGCTTGATCATCGCGGCCGCCAGACCGCCCGCGGCGACGGCCTGATCCATCCACATCCCCCGCCGCGCGGACAGCACAGCATGCTCCTGTCGGGTTGTCGAAGGTCGGTTCGCCGCCCCTCGCCCCTCCGACGGCCCGACCCGATCCCGCCGTCCCCCGGAAGTCGCCTCGATTGAATCCAGGGATGTTTCGATTCAGACATGAGTGTTGACGCCCGTTCCGACCATTCATCGAGGCCTTTGGGGGCCGGGGGCTTGAGATCTCTACGAAAGAGTTATATAATTTTGCTTAAGCGAACGTGGAGGCGACTCAATATCCCACCGCCTGCATCGAGCAGGGGTGTCATTGGCTATCATCCTTAAGTCATCTCAACTCGCCACGCCTGTCCGCATGACTGCGGGGGCTGGCCTGCACGTTCGGTCGGACGCGAGAGAGGCACGTCGCCAGTCCGGTTCAGGTGCTGAAGACGCAGCGATTTCGCGGCACGCGCGAGCGGTTCCCGGGCGACCGGGTTCGAGGCCGAGTGCGCGGTGCGAGATCGGCCTGTGCTCCGATGCGATCGACGACCCAGACAGCCGTGGCATCGCCAGTCCTGCGACACGAGACTCGACGAGTCCCGGTAGTGAGACGGTGCGCCCGCCGGGTGGCACCCACGGTATGAATGGAGCCTCCGTTCATGATGTGCTATCAGATTAGCCAGAGCGGCGAGCCGGTGGCGCTCGTCGCCAGTATCGGCCTGGCTCGGCGGATCGTCGAGTGTCAGCCGCCGGGTTTCTATGACGTGGACACCCTGGAGGTCGGTGCACCGATGTCGCCACGCAGGGCGCGAGCCCGCAAATCGTCAAGCAAGAATAAGATCAGGCGTGGCCGGCACAAGGCGAACAAGCAGCCGGGCCAGGGTGTCCACGGCTCCGTCGCGGTGGTGGTCGACCGGCGCGGCACCCGGCCCGTTGAGCGGCGACTGACCTGCTGACCTGTGTCAGATCGGCTGAGACGCGCCATCCGTCGAGGCGCGGGATCGCCGGCGGCACGGCCAGGGCGGTCGTCCGCCCCTCGTCGGGTCGCAATCAGGTGGGAGTGGAGATCGCCTTGCGGCGGCGGCTGCGAGTTGACATGGGAGGACTCGGGGACGCGTGGGGGCGCGGCTCGTAGCAGGGCCAGACGAGATGGGCCACGGCGTCGGCCGGCGAGTTGGCGATCCGCGCCTCCAACTGCCGCAAGTAGTCGGCGACGGCCACGGCCTCCTCGCCGGGCCGCAGCCAGCCGAGGGGCTCGATCTCCAGCGCGAACCGGCCGGCGGAGGCGTGAGTGCAGAAGACCAGGAAGACCGGGGCCTGGGTCAGGACGGCCAGCTCGGTCCAGATCGCCAGCATCCGCTGCGGCCGGCCCAGCAATCGGCCGGGGCAGGTGTTGGGGCCCGCCCAGGGGATGTCGCCGTTCATGTAGATCGCCAGGCCGTCGCGCAAGGCCGCGCGGGCGCGGAGGATGCGTTCGACGGCCACGCCCGGCGACAGGTCGCGGCGGAGGAACAGGTCCGCCTGGGGATGCGGGCCGCCGGCGTCGAACCGGCGGTTCAGCTCGCGCGAGACGTGCCGGGGCCGCTGGACCAGGAGCCGCATCGGGACGCCGCGACGGTAGAGCCAGTGCACCCCCGCGATGTGCGCCCCCAGGTGGCTGCCGACGAGGATCGCCCCCCGGCCCCGCTCCATCGCGGCGCACAGCCGCTCGTAACCCCGGACGTCGAACCGCGACAGGACGGCCGCGTCGGTCTGACAGTCCAGCGGATAGTCTCGCGCCAGGAACCGCGCCGTGTTGCCCGCCAGCGCCGGCCAGATGGCACCGATCGGCCAGTCGGCGTCGAGGGCCGCGCCGGCCCGGCGCAAGGCCGAGCGGAGCCGCGCCCGCCGTCGCGGCTGCAAGGCGAGGGCCAGCCGGCCCAACCGGCCCAGGATCCTGTCGCCCCGCGCCGGTCCGAGGGCGCGCAAGGCCGGCAGGAGCACGTCGTAAAAGACGAACTTCCAGCTCCAGATATGCCGAAGTCGTCGCTTCAAGAGCGTGATCCTCCCGCCGCGGCCAGGGCCGCGAGGCGTTGGTAGTCGACCTTGTCGGTCGAGGTGGCCGGCAGGCCGTCGACGAACGTGATCGTGTCGGGGACCATGTAGTTCGGAAGATACACCGAGCAGTGCCGCTTCATGGCGATGATCGACTTCTTCTGGCCCGGCTTGAGCGCGACGAACGCCTCGATCGCGATGCCGGATTCGCCCGGTCGCGCGACGACCCCGACCCGGTCGACGCCCCGGTGACGATAGAGGGTTCGACTCGATTTCGCCCAGCTCGATGCGGTAGCCGCGGCGCTTGATCATGCGATCGCGCCGACCGTGGAACTCGAAGCAGCCGCTGCCGTCGTCGCGAACCAGGTCGCCGGTGCGATACCATCGCGTGCCTTCGGGATCGTGGAGGAACGCCGCTTCATCCAGGTCGGGACGGCCGAAATAGCCGCGCATCACGCCCGGCCCGGCGATCACCAGCTCGCCGAGCGAGCCGGCGGGCAGATAGCGGCCGTCGTGGTCGACCACCCGGGCGCAGTGCGGCGGGCAGGCCCGGCCGATCGGGAAGGGCTCGTCGCGATCGGCGGGGATCTGCTCGGGGATCGGATACGCCGTGCAGACGTTGGTCTCGGTCGGGCCGTAGAGGTTCCACATCCGGGCTCTCGGCCAGGCGGCCCGCAGCCGTCGCAACGGCGCGATCGGGAAGACCTCGCCGGCGAAGAGCACCAGCCGCGGCGCCGGGAAGCTCGGTCGGTCCAGGCCGCCGCGCTCCGTCACGCAGCGCCAGGATCGACGGCGCCGAGTACCAGACGCTGATCCTGCGATCGGCCAGGAAGCCGCCGAGCCGGCCAGGGTCCTTGCCCAGTGATTCGCCGATCAGGACCAGGGTCGCCGCGTGTTGGCAGGCGCCGAACAGGTCGAAGATGGAGAGGTCGAAATGCAGCGGGGCATGCGAGGAGAATCGGTCATCATCGGACCAGGGCCTCAGCGCCTCGTGGCACCAATTCAGGAACGTCAGGGCGTTGGCGTGCGAGAGCATCACGCCCTTGGGCTGGCCGGTCGACCCGGACGTGAAGAGGATATAGGCCAGGTCATCCGCCGCACGCGGCGGCGCCAGGGGAGACGGCGCGTCGTCGGCCATGACGTCGTCCCAGTCTGCGTCATCATGCCGGTGCGTCGATTCGTCGCCGACCAGGATCAGCCGGGGCAGGGGCCCTCCGCCGGGCCACGCATCGCGGAGGGCCGGGGCGAGGTCCGCCGACACGATGGCGGCCTTGACGCCAGCGGCGGCCAGGATCGCGGCGGCCCGCGCGGGTGGGCCGGTCGGGTCGGCGGGCACATAGGACGCGCCGGCGAGGAGGATCCCATGGATCGCCGTCACCGCCTCGAGGCACTTCGGCAACCAGAGTCCCACGCGGTCGCCCCGGCCGGCGCCCCAGCGCGACAGGCGGGTCGCGATTCGATCGGCGCCTTGCAACAGCCCGGCGTAAGTGAGCGTCGCGCCGCGCTCGTCCTCGACGGCCGGATGATCCGGTCGCCGGCTGGCGGCGCCCTCCAGAAATTGAGTTAAGTGACGTCCATCCATGGGCGTCTCCGGCTCCCGGGAAACTTGCGTATGACGCTGCCAAGAAAGTCGGTCAGGCTCTCCAGCCTGACGAGTCTGCACCGTCAGGCTGGAGAGCCTGACCTACGAAGACTGCTTACCTCCCGCCTTCTCGGTCCGCTCGCCATGTTTCGTCCCGCCCAGCGTCGATGGGTCGCCGGGGAACAGGAGCGGCGCGATGGTCGGGTCCACGGCGAACGCGCGCGACAGCGCCTCGAACAGCCGCAGGTGGCCCGTCGCGTTGGGATGATCGTCCCAGGCGGCGATCTCGATCGTCGCGGGGTCGTCGTGGTCGAAGGCGTCCGAGAGGTCGAAGGAGGTGATGGCGTAATGGGCCGCCAGCGCCTTGAGCCGGGCCACGGGCTCGGCCCGGATCTCGGGCGCGTCCTCGGATCCGACTCGTGGGATGATCACCATCGCCAGCGGCACGCCCGCCGACCGGCACTCCGCCGCGATCGAGCACAGCGTCCGGTCGTAGAGCCGCCAGTAGCAGGGCTTGAGCTTCTGCTTCACCCGCTGCTTGTGGATCAGCAGGCCGTCGCGGTCGATCCGCACATCGTCGCGGTCGATGCCCGCCCGGGCGACCGCTTCGCGAACGAAGTCATACTTCAGGTCGATCCCCTGGCGGAGCAGGTCGCAGAGATGGATCTCCATCAGGCGGACGTCGAGCGTGGTCGCGGAATAGATCACCAGATCGGGATGGAACGCCAGCACCTTGCGCCGCAGGGTCTCGAGCCGCTGGAGCGGGCTGTAGGCGGCGACGGCGAAGTTGAGCACCTCGTACCGGCGCGGCCGGCCCGGCGACCGGCGCCGGCGCTGGCGGTGAGCCATTGCTGGAGCCGATTGACGTAGGTCTCCTGAAAGCCGACGCCCCAGCCCATGTCCATCGATGCGCCCAGCACGGCGATCCGGAACGTCCCCTCGGGCTTCTCCGGCGCCACGGCGTCGTCGTGCATGCCGTAGGCGTTGGTCTGGAAGATCTGGCCGAACAGCGGCCGGCGGACTTCGGGCTTGAGTTCGAAGAGGAGGAAGTCGTCGTCGAGATAGCGGATGACGTCGGCCTCCTTGAAGCCGACCCAGCCCCCGGGCCGGTTGACGACGCGGGTCCCCGACCCGCTCGCACCCTCGATCAGATCCTCGTAATACCTGTAGGCCCGGGCCTCGCGCTCGACGGGTCCCGGATCGGGCGAGCGCGCGCAGTCGATCACCGCGCGGACGCCATCCCATCCCGGCGGCCAGGCGATCAAGCCGGCGGCCAGCAGCAGCAGGGGCTGCAACAGCGCGGCGCGGGCTGCCGCGGCGCAGGTCGGTTGCTGGATCATCGGTGCGGGACTCCCCGGGGCCAGAGTCGTCGCAGTTCCGGCAGCTGCGCCGAGGACCTCATCGAGCCGATGTGCCAGCCGCTCGTGTCCGATGGCGTTGGGGTGGAAGTCATCCGGCTCGACGGCCAGCCGGGCCGGGTCCATCCCGTCGAAGGCGTCGGACATGTTGACGACCCGGGCGAATCCGGCGGCCCGTGCCATCGCGAGGAGGGCGTCGCGGTGACTCCGGTCGGTCGGCTGGCCCACCCGGGGGATCAACACCCAGATGACTGGCACGCCATGCGTCCCGGCGTCCGCCGCCATGGCGCGGTAGGCGCCTTCCAGGATCTCGCGGCGATAAGGATGCAGCGCGTGCTTGTATTGCTCGGGGCTCCATCCCGACGCGACGCCGGCCGAGTCGAGCGCCTCGCGATAGAGCGGCGAGTCGAAGCCCATCCCGCGGGACAGGACGAACCGGAGCCGGCGCTCGTCCCAGCCGATGTCGGCCTCGGTCGCCGAGTAGATGATCAGGTCGGGCCGCATCGGCCAGCCGATCCGCTGGAAGTGGAACCATCGCTGGCCGGGCGCATGTCCCGGCACGGCGCAGTCGAGGAGTTCCACCGCGGGCCCGCCCGAACGCCGGGACCGATCGTTCCAGGCGCGCTCGAGGATCGACTCGAAGCGATGGTTGACGTTGACGCCCCAGCCCGCGGCGATCGAGTCGCCGACCAGCGCAATGCGGAACGTCCCGGCGGGCTTGTCGGCGGCGTACTCGCGGTCGCGCATCCCCTGCGAGTTGGTGCTCCAGCGCACGCCGGAGCGCTCGACGGAGTCCGACGGCTTGAGCACGACCTCGCGGAGGTCGTTCGACGCGGACGACCAGCGGGGCCGCGTCGACCGGGGCGCCGAAGGTGACCCCGGCGCGTCGCCGGCCGCGCAGGGCCGGCAGGTCGCCCAGGTCGTCGAGCCGCTGGCCGTTGTCGAGGAGCTGCTCGTAATAACCGCGCTCGAGCCGCGAGGCGTCGATACGATTGAACAGCCCGCTGGTGAGGCTGGCACGCAGCCGCGCCGGCCCGGCCCCGGCGAGGTGGTCCGGGACCAGCCCGCCCGCCAGGATCGCGAGGGTCGCGAGCCATTGCCGGCGCGTCATCCGGTCATCCACCATATGGCCCTCGACGGATCAGTTCGAGCACCATCTCGACCCTCGGGAACGACCAGGCTCCCCGCACGCCCCGGCCGAGCATGTCGAGCCACGCACCCAGGCTGGGGCTAGACCAGAGCGACCACAACAGCGCGATCGTGGTGAACGTGCCGGCGATCTTCGCGGTGCGCACCGCGAGGTCGCGTGCCGCGAGCTTCCCGGCTCCGGCGCGGACGCCCGCCGCCTGCGCCCGCCGCGTCGGATGCCGGCGGGCGTCGAGCTGCACGTTGAGGGCGACCAGGCCGCCGAGCGTGCCCCAGAACAACGCGCCGGGGACCGTGAATCCCCAGCTACCGCACAGCCAGTACAACTGGTAGCTGTGCAAGATCCAGGTCGCCAGGAACACCACGGCGGTCGCCACCGTCAGCGCCGCCGGCTGCGGCCATCGCTTCAACCGGAAGACGACCGGGTTGAAGAAGATCCGGACCATGAAATCCTTCCAGTAGATGTTGATCCGGCGCCAGTAGTCGGTGAAGCCCGTGGCCAGCAGGTAGCGGTGATGCGTCTCCGGGAGCTGGTAGCCGAAGAGGTGCAGCATGCCGCAGGCCAGGTGGAACTGCCCCGACACGTGGAGATATAGCAGATAGTTGCACACGACGAAGCAGATCAGGTCCTCGATCCCCTGCACGTCGCCCGGCGAGATCAGCATCCTCTGGTAGACCAGGCGATACGCCAGGATGTGGAGCGTGCCCCGGAAGATCATCGTCAGGCCGCGGCGCTGGATCGCGTGGACGTCGGCGGCGAAATACCCGCGCTGCATGGTCCGGTAGTTCGACCACCGGGAAATGGAGGAAGCAGTAGTTCGGCAGCAGGAAGAAATAGGAGATCGCGTCGATCGGCGATTCGGGGCGCCGGCGTGTTTCAATTCGTAGAGGAACACGATCATGCGAAACATCAACATCGAGGCCGCGATGGTCCAGACGTCGTCGGGGATTCCCGCGGCGGCCAGCGCCGGCCGCGACCAGGCGATGGCGGCGGCCATCGCGGCGCAGGCGGCCGCGCGGGCGGCCCAGGGAACAGGGAGATAACAGGCGCCGATGAAGACGGCGGCCACGGCCAGCACGATGGCCGACGCCCAGGGACCGGCGACCAGGAAGAGTCCGACGATGGAGACGGCGACGAACAGCGGCTTCTTCCAGCGGAATGGGGCGAGGTAGTGCGCCGGCATCGCCAGCAGGGCGAGGGTCACCAGCGTCTCGAACGTCCGACCCTGGAAGGGCGCTCCTCGATGCGGTACTGGCGGATGATGGCCAGCAGCAGGGCCAGGTGGACAAAGCTGGTGAGGAAAGGTCGGAGGCTGCGACGGCACGCCTCCGGCTCGCCCGGATAGAGGGCGCGGAACCATCGCGGTCGCGGTGAAGGTGGCTCGGCTCGAGCCGGCGCGGGCAGGAAGCGACGGTGCAGTGCCCGCCTCGGTGCGACCGTCCTCACGATTCCTGGCCCCATGCTGCGGTTCCCTTCTCGGCTCCTCCGATGCGACGGACGTCCTGCCCGCTCCGCTCGGTCTGGTCCCGCAACGCCTCCGTGAGCCGCCCGGGGCGGGTCCGGCGCCGCGCGCGCGAACCCTCCGCCAGGCGCGGCCGACGATGCGGTCCTTGCGGTCCTATCTGGTCGGATCGACTCCGCTCCGGGCTGAGCGCTGTCCTCGAGGCGATGGGCGTAAGGGACGACGGGAACGCGTGAGGTGGGGTGCTCGGGGTGCTCGGATACGGCGGGGGCCGGTTCCTCCGTGAACCGGTGAGTTCCCCGCTTGCGGCCGCGCCATCCTTGATTCGCCTGCAACCACGGTCAATTACGCTGCGCTGTCCTCTTGCGGGCCTCGCCGAGCCGCTCTGGCGGAGGACCCGGGGCCGATGGGCGCCGGACGCACCCCTGCGGTGCGCCTCGGACCCGGCTCGGGGCCTTCGATCTGGGCTCGGCTTCCCGATGACGTCCGCGATTTAACCGCGATCTCCCGAGGCTGTCAACCCGATAGCCCCCGCCCGACGAGGACGACGCGGCGGACTCGATGAAGGGACTTGAGCTTGGGTCAATTCTCCAGCCCGAAGATTTTTCGGAATCGTCAGAGATGCCGATCGCGCCCCACGTCGCAGCCGACCTGCCGACGTCTCGAGGCCGGCCTCGGAGCGCGGATCGACCGATCGCGTTCGGCCCGGCGGTGGGTCTACGCAGTCCTCCCCGATGAGTTTCTCCCCGATAGATTCTCGCGCTCGGTCTATCTCGCGGCAACGATCGAGGGATACTTGGCATTTGTTCCCTCCTCCGGGTGTTCCGGCCATGCACGCGATGAGACGCGCATCAAATGCGCGAGGTCGCCAGGTTTCCTTGCAAGGCGGAGACGGGCGCAGGTCTTCGGCTGGCTATCGATATTTGTCAACCTCTTTGGATCTGGCGAGTCCGGTGATCCGCGCTCAAGTTGACGTCTCGGTCCGGACGATCATTGAGGATACGGGGCCTTGCGCGGGGTCGTCTTTGCCCCGCCGGGTCGAGAGGCGCAACGAGGCGGAGGGTCGGAACATGGTGCTGCGGCTGGGGCGGAGGATCGGAGACGTCGCCGTTCGGGGGCTGGGGTTCATGCTGGCCGTCGCGTGCGGCTCGATGGCGGCGGGGGAATCGCGGGGTCAGGAGCCGGCCCCCGCTCCAGGGGCCGGGGTCACGCTGGACGGCCTGTTGCGGATGAGTCCGGCGGAGATCGAGGCGATCTATCGGCAAGGAGTGGCCGTGGCGATTCCGCCCGGCCGCGTGCGCGGGACGGCCCTGCTGGCGACGGGGACCCGGCGGGCGCGGCCCCTGTCGCGAGGGGCTCGACTCGTCTGGCAGGGGAAGGTCATCGAGCCCGACCAGGCCACGGCCGTCAACCGCTTCTTCGGCATGAGGATGATCCGCGGCGAGCTCTCGCAGGGGCCGAGCTGGCTCGACGGCGCTCCGGCCCTGATCCTCGACTATAGCCGGACCTCGCGGGTCTACGCCCGCAACCGCGACGAGATCCGCCAGGTCGCGCCGGGGCTGTTCCTCGGCTTGATGTACGACCGGACGACCGCGCCCCCGCGGTTGTCGATGTCCTTCGCGCTCGAGACGGTGGAATGAAAGTCGCGTAGGGTGGGCTCTGCCCACCGGTCGAGGCCCCGAATCGGTGGGCAGAGCCCACCCTACGAATTCCAGCTCGGATTGTCCTCCTGGTCCGTTTCGGTTAGCCTGCCGCCGCGCGGATAGGATGTCGTCGCGCGCGGGACACGACGGAACCGGGCGAGGAGGGCAAGGATGCCGACGGACTCGATGCCGGCGAATGCCGGCTCCGGCTGGCTGCGCGGCTGGCCCGAGGCGCTGGTCGGTCTGATGGCCGCCATCATCCTCCTGGGCTGCCTCGGGTCGGTCGACGTCTGGGGCAAGCGCGAGCAGCGGGCATCGGCCGAGGCGCTCGACACGATCGAGCGCCATCACTGGCTCGTCGCGGAGATCCAGGGACGACCACGGCTCGAGAAGCCGCCGCTGCCCCGGTGGATGATCGCCGCGTCCATGCTCGTCAGTGGTCGGCGCGACGAGTGGATCATCCGGCTGCCCTCCGCGTTCTGCGGCCTGGGGACGGTGGCCCTCATCTACGCCCTGGGCCTGAGGATGGGCGGCCGGGCCGTCGGCCTGGCCTCGGCGATGATCCTCGGTTCCGCGGGTCTCTTCGTCGGCGAGATGCGCCAGGCGGGTCATGACGGACCCCTCGCCTTCTTCACCACGCTGGCGCTCTACGCGGCATGGCGAGTGCTCGAAGACGACGGCGCCTCAGGCGAAGCGCGACGGCGCCCTCCGCGATCGACGTGGCGGCTCATGTTCTACGCGGCACTCGCGGCGGGCTTCCTGTCGAAGGGCCCGATCATCTTGATGATGACGTCCGCCGCCATCTTCCCGTTCCTGATCCAGGGAGGGCGGCTCGGAGCCGGCCTGCGCCGGCTGGTCGATGTCCCGGGCCTGCTGATCTTCGCTGCGACCTCGGCGGCGTGGCCGGTGGCCGTCGCCTGGTACGACCCCAACGCGCCGGGCCTCTGGCTGGTGGAGATGTCGGAGAAGACCGGGGTCCTCGGGACGTTGGCGCACCGCAGGCACACGCCGCTGGCGATGCTCTGGCCGAGCATGATGTTCCCCTGGTCGCTCGTGGCGATGGCCGGGGTGGTCCTGCCGTTCTGGCCCCGGGTGTCGCAGGCCGATGGCGGTGACGCTCGGGCGTGCGGTGTCGCACGAGCCGGCGGGCCGTCGCCGACGTGGTTCGCGTGGTGGTGGGCGGTGGGCAACATGGTGATCTTCTGCTTCTGGTCGGTCGCCAAGCCCAACTATTACTTGCCCTGCGTGCCCGGCATGGCCTTGCTGGCCGGGACGGCCTGGGTCCGCCTGGCGCCGGGCGCGTGAGGTGGCATCCGGGCGAGGCGGGTTGGCGGCGCGTGTCGTGCTCCAGGCGCAGTGGGTCTTGTTCTTCGTCGGCGGCATGATCGCCGCGATCGCGATCCGGCCGTGGATACCGCGGCCGCTCTGGCCGCTGTTCCTCGCGTCCACCGCCGCCCTGGCCGTCGCCGTCTTCGTCAGCGTCCGCGCCTGGCGCCGCGGGGCCGACGCGATGGCCCTGGCGCCGATCACAGCCGCTCTGGCCCTGGGCGTCCTGGTCGTCTACGGCATCCTCGCTCCGGCCGATAACCCGCGGCGCGGACACCGGGAGCTGGCCCAGAACCTGGGCCGCCTGATCCCTCCGGACGTGCGCTCGATCCATTTCTTCAACGAGGTTGACGAAGGGCTATGGTTCTATCTCCGCGGGCCGGAGCTCCGGGCCGTGCCCGGTACCCAACCTCATTACAACACAGCGTATGACCTCGCCCGGGCCTATCACACCCGCGGTGACGCGTCCCCGGTCGAGGTCCTCGACGCCCGGCGCGAGGCCGTCGAGAAGCAGGCCCTGCTCCGCTGGCTCGATGAACCCGAGTCAGCCGCCGCCTTCATCTTGATCCGTTCCAACCTCTTCGATCGCTACTCGCGCGAGCTGGCCGGTCGCGCGACCCCGGTCCTCCGCGAGACCGGGCTGAATCGCAACGAGATGGTCCTGCTTCGAAGCCTCGGCCGCGCTCCCCTTGCCGCGTCCGAGCCGCCCACCCGCCGGTGACCCCGCCCTCTGGATCCCGCACCGGCCCGATCCGACCCGTCCGGACGCGTCAACGTGCCCGGATGTCGTCAACCTGCCGCGTATGGCGGAGTTGCCGGTGACGGTGACTCCCCGGGCTTGAGTCGTCGGGTTGTGCGGGTCCTGTTGACATCCTTCCTTGCGTAGAACGTCAGGCTTGCCCGACCGGGATGACCATCACGGTTGTTCGCCCTAAGTGGTTGATACAAAACGTCGTGCGTCCTCAAGCGTCGGGAGCGTGATGACGATAAATGCGATGGCTCGCCAAGGTCAAGCCACGGCGAGGAGACGGGAGCATCGAAATGGTGGCGTCGATCGGGAGGCGAGGGGCCGCGAGGCCTCGGGTCCCGGGAAGACCTGGCCGACGAAATGACGCCATGGACGACCGATGTAGAGATCAGGGTCGAGCGAGACGGCCGGCCGGAATCGCTGCCCTCGATATCGCGTTACTCAAGGAGAGTTCTCTCCATGTTGAAGCCCTTCACTTTGAGCCTCAGCCTCGCCGTCGCTCTGAGTCTGTGCAGCGTGAGCAAGGCGGGCTTGCACGATAACGGTTGCACCACTTGTGGACTGGCGTCGCCGCAGGGCGTCGTGGCCAGCCCGCAGGGGAGCTATGCGAGCTGCGGTGCGCCAGCCTGCGGGCCGAAGCACCACTTCAACTTCGGTGGGCTGAAGAACATGTTCCACCATGAAGTGACGTACGAGTGGGTCCTGAAGAAGAAGCACGTCTGGCACAGGGGCGGCGGTTGCAGCACGTGCACCACGGCTGCCCCGGTCTATGCGACCGGCCAGGGCCACGCCGCGCCGTCGGGCCAGTATGCCGCTCCCCAGGCGGCCCCGCAGGTCTACGGCGCCGGGCAGCGTGCGTTCATCCCCGCTCGGTCCACGACCAACATCGCCTCCATGCCCGCCGAGATGACCCCGGCGGTCACCGGCGGCGAAGAAGTCCCGCCCGCTCCCGAAGTCAAGGCGACCGGCAGCCAGGGCGGCCTCTTGCTGCCCACCCCCTCGGGCAACTGAGGTCGATACGCGTCGGGCTGTGCCGTGCTGATCGCGGACCCGACACGGCTCACCTCGGTGCCCCTCGGCACCGGCAGCGATCGGCCCGAGGCGACTCGGGTCGATCACCCCGGGCTCGTTGTTCGAGCGGCGAGCCGGCGGGTCGCAGAGAGAAGCCCTCTCTCGCGTGACACACGGAAACGACGAATCCGGAGCCCGAACGCCTCGGGCCGATCGGATCGACGACAACGACGGCCCTCGCATCGCCAACCGGCGGTCGCGGGCCGTCGTTGTTTGTTTGCCACCCTCGCGATCATCGATCGCGCGGGGATGACCGAGGGGTCGGGGTGCGGGTTCTTCGTTACTCCAGCCCGACCTCCCGGGCATGTCGGGCCGGACGGCCTGGCCGAATCTCTTGCTGGGGCGATCGGCATCTCCCGGCCCCGGCCCGCCTGGGAAGAGGCGGGCATGGGTCACCTCCTCACTTGGATCGCCTTCCAGGTCGCATACCAACCAGTCGTTATCTAGGCGATTTAGAACGTATCCATGCCAGGCTCGACAACCATCTGCAGATGCTGCGGGTGTTAACGGTGTCCGTTCCTCTGGCAGATACCTGCCAAGCCGCTCCGCACGAAAGGGCGCTGACGTGGGGACGGGCGACTCGGTAGGATTAAGGGGGCCGCGGCAGAGGAAAGGCGGATGTTTGCCTTTCGTGGCGGGAATCCGCCGTGCAGCCATGGCCGAACAGATCGATGGCCGTTAAAAAAATCTCAAGACCGTCGGCATATTTGAGCATGTGCAGTCGATGATTCCGGAGCGGCCCGCAGGCCAATGCCAGTACGCGCGGGTCTCGACACCGACGTTCCCCCGCTCTTGCTCAGCACCGGGGAATTGCCGAGAATGGTGACCGCCAAGGATGGCGCACCCGATTCGAGTCAGTCATTAGAGACCTTCCTGATCGTTCCGTCCGGTCGGAAATCTCAAGCCCGCGGCGACCTGCAGCGGGCGGAGAGGCCGTCGTCGGGACGACCGGCAAGAGTGATACTCCACGGAGCCCTGGGATGAGGAAACCGGCTGGATTCCCTGGCGGAGCGACCCGGGAGTGGGGCTCCCCGTTCGCTACATCGGAATCCCTGATGCCTCTCGGAGGAAGACCCCAAGATGCCAGCTCAAGGAATGCCCGCGGAGAGCCCTCAGTCGGCGACGGGCGAGCCGAGTGATCATTGCTTGCTCTGGCGATTTCGCGGGGGGGACCAGGATGCCGCGACGCGCCTGTACGTCCGCTACGCCAAGCGGCTGAACAGCCTGGTGGAGAAGCAATGTTCGGCCGAGCTGACACGCTGGTTGGATGCGGAAGATATCCTGCAGTCCGTGTTCGGGAGTTTCTTCCGGCGGGTCCGCCAGGGCTACTATGACGTGCCTGATGGGGAGGAGCTGTGGAAGCTGCTCCTGGTCCTCGTTCTCCACAAGATCCGCGACAAGTCCTCTTACTATCATGCGGCGAAGCGCGACGTGCACCGGACCCTCGGCGGTGAAGAGGCCCGGCAACGGTTGGAATCGCAAGCGGATGCCGAGCGGTTCCGGTATGACCACCTGGAACTGGCCGTCCGCGAAATCCTCGAGGGACTGTCCCCGCAGTGTCGGGTCATGGTAGAGCTTCGGGTCGAGGGTTACGAGGTCGCAGAGGTCGCGCGGAAGACGGGGCGCTCGAGGCGCACCGTCGAGCGCATCCTCCAGGAAGCCCGCCTGAGGTTGGGAGAACTCCTTCAAATAGGGGACTGAAATGCGGCCGTCGAGGATCAGCGCACAACGGATGGAGCTTGATGACTTCATCCGGGCTTATGAAACGGCGAGGGCCCGCGGCGAACGAGTTCGACCTGGAGACGTGCTTGCCCGAGCCCTCCGACCCCCTCTACGGTGCGGTGCTGCGGGAACTGGTCCGCATCGAACTCGAGTACAACTGGGACAGCGGCCAACCCCAGCCCTTGGAGCACTATCGGAGCTCGTTCCCCGAACTCTTCCGCGACCCCGAGAGCCTCCATGCGATCACCTTCGAGGAATTCCGCCTGCGTTGCCTGGCGGGTGAGAATCCCTCGCCCGCGGAGTACGAGCGCCGTTTCGGTGTGGACACATCCTCCTGGCCGTGCCTCCGCCCGCCCGGTGCGGCCGGCGATCCCACGGCTCCCGCCCGGCCGCAGGCAGGCTCGGAGGAGACAGACCCACTCCTCGTCTCCGCACTGATGGCGGAAGCGGCCTTGTCCTATCAGGAATGGTATGGGGGCCAGGCCGGTCAAGGTGGGGCGGCCGGCCGACCGTTCTCGGAAGGCTTCGAGGGGAGCCCGGATCACGCCGCGGTCTTCGACGAGCTGCACCGCTCCGACCCCGGCATCGCGGAGCGTCTGGCCCGGGCCGTGACGACGATGCCCCAGGTCGGCGGCGAGCTGATCGGCTTCCGTCTGCTCGCCGAGCTGGGGCGCGGCGCCTTCGGCCGTGTCTACCTGGCCCAGCAGGGCGAGCTGGCGGATCGCCTCGTGGTCTTGAAGACCGTACCCAACCTGTTCGGCGAATCGAGGACGCTCGCCCAGCTCCAGCACACCCACATCGTGCCGGTCTACTCGGTCCATCAGGCGGGGGCCTTCCAGACCGTCTGCATGCCGTACTTCGGCACGACGACCCTCGCCGACTTCCTCAAGGATCTGCGGGGTCGGCCGGCGTTGCCGGACTCGGGGAGATACCTGCTGGATCGGATCGAGGCCCGGAAACGAGAGCGGGCGGGTGCGTGGGGACGTCCGCCGACTGGGCCCGGCGGCTCCCTGCCCCCGGATCACTGCGCCCCGCTGGCGAACCTGACCTATGTCGAGGCGATCCTCTGGTTGGCGGTGCGGCTCTCGGACGCGCTGGCCCATGCGCACGGGCGGGGCATCCTCCACAGGGACCTGAAGCCCGCCAACATCCTGCTGACCGATGAAGGCCAGCCCATGTTGCTGGATTTCAACCTCTCCGACGATACGAAGTTGCATCGCAGCGCAACGGTGGCCCGGATCGGAGGGACGTTGCCGTATCTGGCCCCGGAGCAGTTGCAAGCACTCCATTCGGGGCTCCCCTTCGGCGATGAGCGGAGCGACCTCTACAGCTTCGGGATCATCCTCTATCAACTGCTGACCGGGCGATATCCGTTCGGGAAGCCGCGCGGCCCGGAGGAGCCGGCGCTGGGGTACCTCGCCGCGGCCCGTCGCCGGCTGCCGGGGGTGCGGCACCTGAACCCGGCCGCTTCGCCCGCGGTCGAATCGATCGTCCGTCATTGCCTCGAGCCGGAGCCTTCTCGGCGCTATCAGACCGCGCGGGACCTCCACGAGGACCTGCGGCGGCAGCTCGAGCATCGTCCGCTCAAGTATGCCCCCGAGCCCTCGCCCTGGGAACGGTTCAGCAAGTGGACCCGCCGTCATCCTCGCCTCAGCTCATCCACGGGCGTCGGGGTCCTCGCTGCCCTGCTGATCCTTGCCGTGGCGGGCGGCTTGCTGCTACGGGTCCGTCACCTGAGTCGGTTGGGGGCCGAGCAACAGGCCCAACAGACCCGGCTCGAGGCCGCTGCCGCGCTGCAGCGGCTGCACGGCGACCTCAAGGCGATCGAGGGCCTCCTGGGCTCCCACATCGCGGAACTGGAGCGCGAGCAACAGGACGAAGGGATGGCCCGGGCGCGAGGGCTGCTGGATCAGTACCGGGTCCTGGAATCGGCCGACTGGCAGCAGGCCCCCCTGGTCGCCGTCCTGGCGCCAGGGCAGAAGCAGCAGCTCCGCGAGGAGATGGGCGAACTCCTCGTGCTGATGGCCGGCGCGTCGGCGCGGCAGGCCCAGCTCGATCTGGCCCTGCGCTCAGCGCGCTGGCCGAGGGGTGCTACCCCGCGGATGCCGTCCCGCGTGCGCTCTGGCGGCAGCGCGCCGATCTGGCCCGTTCGACCGGTCATGCCGAAGAGGCCCGGCGCTGCCTCGAACGGGCCGAGCAGACCCCGGCCGGCACGCCCCGCGACATCTACCTGCTCCTGCTCACCGAATACCGGCAGGAGGGACGCCTCCCCGAAGCCTTGCCCCTGTTGCAGGAAGCGACCCGCCGGCAGGGCGACAACTTCTCGTTGCAGCTGATCCTGGGGAATTGCTATGCCGACCTCGGGAAGCGCACGGAAGCCATCGAATGTTACGACAGGGCCAGCGCCTTCTGGCCGGAGTCGCACTGGCCCCATCTGTTCCGGGGCATGGCCTGCCTGCAGCTAGGGGATTACCAGCGGGCCCGTACCGCCTTCGACGAGGCCATCCGGTTGCGGCCCGACCTGCCCCAGGCGTATTACAACCGAGCCCTCGCGAAGTTCCACCTGCGAGATCTCCCCGGTGCGCGGGCGGATTTGACCCACCTCCTCGAAGGCCCGAAGCCGCCGCTCCGTGCCTATCTCCTGCGAGCCAAAGTCCGGGAGAGGGAAGGGGATCGCGAAGGGGCCCGGCGCGATCAGGAGGCGGGCATACGAGCGGAACCGCGCGACGAACGCGACTGGACGGCGCGGGGCCTGGCGCGACAGCCGCGCGACCCGCGGGCGGCCCTGGCGGATTACGAACGCGCCCTGGAACTCAACCCGCGCTATCTGGCGGCATTGATGGACAAGGCCAATGTCCTGGGCGAGGACCTCGGCCGCACCGAGGAAGCCATCGCGTCGCTGGACAAGGCCGCTACTCTGTACCCGAACTACGTGCCGGCGCGGGCCGCCAGGGGCGTGTTGCTCGCCCGACTCGGCCGTCGCGAGGCCGCCCACGCCGACGCCCGGCAGACCCTTCGGATGGATTCGAAACCGTTCACCGTCTACCAGGTCGCCGGAGCCTACGCCCAGACGTCGCGTCAGGAACCCGACGATCGCAGGGAAGCCTTCCGACTGCTCGGATCGGCCCTGAGCCAGGGAGTCGGCCTGGACCTGATCCCGAAGGATCGTGATCTGGACCCGATCCGAAACGAGCCCGAGTTCCGCGAACTGGTCGAAGCGGCGCGGGCTCGCCTTGGCCGAAAGATCCCTAAGCCGGCCGCACCGCAGGCCAACGGCGGGCAGCGTCCGAAGGCCGGGAGCGAGGGAGGACCGGTCGCCGCCCCGAGATGAACCCCGTTCACGCGCCGGGTCCCCGGTCCGCCGTCCCGGAGTTTTTCTTGGCGGGTCGGACAGCCGGAATCGGTTACTCTATTATGGGGCATACTGTTGGTATCCCTGCCGGGGCGATCTGCGCCTGAGGTCGCTTCGTTACCCCGATGAACGCCGGGAGGCGTTCCGCCTGTCGGGATCGGCCTCGAGCCAGGGATCCGGTGAGAGCGGTTTGTGCCTGCGACGATCATGATGGATCCGCGAGTTGATCCACAGCTTTCCCCGTAGCGACACGATCCATCTCCCAGGAGGAGGCCATGGCCCGATCACGAGTCCTCACCGTGGAGTCTCTGGAAGACCGCATCGTCCGGTCGGTCCTCGGGCTGGCCTGGCGGGATCCCACCCATCTGAGCCTGAGCTTCGCGCCCGACGGCACGCCGATCGCCAGCGACAGCAGCAACCTCTTCCAGACCCTCGACAGCCAGTTCCCCACCCCCGCCAGCTGGCAGAGTGTGATCGTCCAGGCCTTCCAGACCTGGGCGGCGGAGACCAACGTCTCGGTGGGCCTGGTGAGCGACAGCGGCGCACCCTTCGGCGTCGCCGGACTGATGCAAGGTGACCCGCGCTTCGGCGACATCCGGATCGGCGCACGCCCGATGTCCAACGACGTGATGTCCATCACCGTGCCGCCGGACCCCTACTACTCGGGCACGCTGTCCGGCGACATGATCCTCAACAGCTCGGCAAATCTCAACCCCAGCGACCTGTATGACGTGGTGCTGCACGAAGCGGGCCTCGCCCTCGGCCTGAGCGAGAGCACAGACCCCAATTCCGTCATGTACCCGCAGCTCAACCCGCAGGCCACCCTGTCGGCCGGCGACATCGCGAACATCCAGGCCCTCTACGGTACCCCGGCCCCGGATCCGAACGGTTCCGACGGCACGTTCGCCACCGCGACCCCGATCAGTTCTCCACCGCTCTACATCGGGCTGTCGCCCCTGGTGGCCTACGGCGACCGCACCTCGCTCTCGGATACGAACGTCTTCTCCGTGCAGCCGCCCCTCCTCTACGGCGGACCCGTCACCATCCAGCTCCAGACCTCGGGGATCAGCTTCATGCAGCCTCGGCTGGAGGTGTACGATCAGAACCACAATCTGCTGGGTGAGGTCCAGTCAACCAGCGGCTTCGGGGATGACATCTCGGTCCAGCTCGCGAACGTCAATCCGTTCGCACGGTATTACATCCAGGTCGACAGCACCGCTCAGAACGCCCTCGGGATGGGTCGCTACGCCCTGTCGGTCACGTTCGACGGGCGGTCCCTCATCAACCCGGCCTCCTTGCCCACCATCCTTCGCGGGCCGTACGACTCCCTCGCCGCCGGGGACATCGCGGGGCTCCTCATCAATCCGTTGAGTGTGCTGTTCAACAGCACCCTGCATACCGACGCCACGTTCCTGACCGCCCAGCCGCTCCAGACCCAGGCCGGTTATGCGGCGAACACCCACTATGACACGGTGGCGAGCCTCACCGGCCTCTTGGGTTCGGAGTTCTACCGGATCCAGGCCCCGCAGGCTCCCGCCGGTCGAACTGACGTCTTGACCGTGAGCCTGACCGCGATGCCGGTCAACGGGATCGTGCCCGTCGTCTCGTTCTATGATGCCAACACCAATCCCGTGCCCGCCCAGGTCCTGCTCAACGGCAACGGCACCTATCTCGTCCAGGCCACCGGCCTGAATCCCGGTGCGACCTACTACCTCCGGGTCTCGGCCGCTCCGCCGCCCGCCGCCGCCGCTGGCAATTACGCCCTGGTGGCCGACTTCACTGGTGTGCCCGCCCAGGTTCAGAGTTTCGTCGGTGGCACACTGGGGCCATCTGACCCCCAGGCTGCGTATGCCTTGTATGTCGCCCAGACCCAACTGTTTCAGTTCGTGTTGTCCACCAGTGCAGTCGGGGCGGCCGCGGGTGTCCAGGTCCTCCTGCAGATCTACGATAGTACCGGCCAGCTCGTGTTCACCCTGGCCGGATCAGTCGGCGAGACCGTCAGCGGGGCCAGCGTCCTCTTGACGCCGGGCCAGTACCGCGTGCAGATCTCGGTCGTGAACTCCGGCGGGGGCGCGGTGCCGTCGATTACCTATAGCCTGGACGGGGCGAGTCTCTCCGACCCGATCGGCGCTTCCCCGTCGGACCCGACGACCGAGCCGATGTATCCATGCCCGGACGACCCGTCGGTCAATTGCTACTGCTACCCCAACGGGACCTATTCCACCACCCCTTATGAATTCTCGCCGACGGACTGAGGGGAGATCTCCGATCCCGCTCGTCGCGCCCGATCGTAACTGACGGCGACCGGTGAGCCTGAGCTTGCGCAGGGTAGGGTATCCCGAGAGAAGAAGACGCCGATTGCGAGCCGCCGGGGCGTATGGCCGGCGCTCTGTTGGCGGGCCGGACGCCACAAATCCCCTACTCTCTTTAGGGGGCGCCTTTCGACGGCCCGAACCGTCTGGAGCCCATCTCGCGACGACGCTCTACGGATTCCAATTGATGCCAGCGTGGCGTCAACATCCGATTGATGAGTTGCTGGGTGCGGGTCACCGGCGTCCGGCCGACCGAGCGTCTCCACGTGCTCACCTGTTAATTGGAAGTTGACAGGCCGCGAGGCTCATGCCCTGATGGCCGGCAATGGCTGATCTGCCCGTCGGACGGATCGCGTCACTCGACGCCGTTGCCCGGTACAATCCATAGCGAGTTGTCGGAGGCGCATTCGGATGGAGGCATTCCCGATGATTCTGACCATGCCCGGAGGCGGGAATTCGCGACCTACATCCACGGGCGGGCCGGGCCACCGCTCCGATGAGGCGCCCGCAATGACTTCCATCCACCTGCCCTTCGATATCATCCGCTTGGATTCCGACGCCGATCACCTCTCGGCAGTCGAATGCCCGACCTGCCGGGGCACCCTCTCGCTCCACCAGCCCGATCAGGCATTGCCGGATCGATTGGTCGCCGCGTGCCATGGATGTCGGGGCTGGCTGTTGATCGACGTGACTGAGGCGATCATCGTCCGGCTGCCGGACTGGCGAGAGGTGCAGGACGCCTGGGCGGCCCCGACCGGCCCTCCCGAGAGCGATCCCCGATCCGGACATTAGCCAGGCCGGGTCCGCCTCCTTCGGTGTCTTGAACCCAAGGCTGAGCACGGTGGCGATGTGCCGCGAAGTGGTCGTTCGGCACGCTCGACCGCGACGGCCGCGACCTTCGATCGGCTCGCCGGGACGGAGGCAAGGAATGCGGGATCCCACTCCGCCATCGCCACGATCGTGCTGTCCGCCCTTCCGCCCTGGAGATGCGGCAGGCCGCGATTGACAAACCGGAGGGATTGTGGATAACTCACGCCGCGCCGGGGCCCGGACCGCGGCGTGGGCGATCGCGCCCGGGGCGTGTCCCACCGGCGGGCGAGGCGGGTGAATCGGTGGTCGCGACCGGACGCCGTCGTGGGAGGGCGTCCGTGGCCGTCGCGGCCTTTCGTGCGGAGGGCTTGATGCGGACGATCGATCGCCTGTCTTCCATCGCGGCCGTCTCCTGGCTGCGCGACGGAGCCGGCCGTATGCGTCGCGCGATGATGGCGCGACACCCCGCGGTTCGCCTGGCCCTCATCCTGGCCCCGATGCTGATAATGGCGGCGGTCGGCTACTGGATCGCCGGCACGCTGACGCCCTCGGGACCGCGATACCTGGCGCAGGGCCGATCCTTCTCCTCCGATGACCTCATCACCATCTTCAAGGCCCTCGACGCCAAGGCGATCTCGTACCGACCGGACGACCGGAAGATCGCGGTCGCGGCCGAGCAGTACGACCAGGCGGCCGCTCTCCTCGCCAAGCTCGACGTCGGCCCGCGCCCCTTCAGCGAGATCCGCGAAGGGTCCGAGTCGCTGAACGACCTCCTGCTCACGTCGGAGGACCGACGCCAGCGCGACCGCCTTCGGAGCGAGAAGATGATCGAGCGGCTGATCAACACCCTCCAGGGAGTCGTCTGGTCCGTGGTGTCGATCCAGCATCCCAGGGCGACCTTCGTGCATAGCTCGCGAATCAAGCCCAAGGCCTTCGTCTACGTGGAATGCGATCCGAGCCGATCGCTACCGCTGCAGACCATCCAGGCGATCCCCGCGATCCTGACGGGCATGGGAAACGAGCCCGAGTTGAGCGCCGACGCGATCACGGTGATGGACCGGAGTGGGCGTCTCCTGCTCGATCCCCACAATCCCACCCTGGGTCGGGAGACTCGCGACCGCGTGCGCGAGCAGGAGCTGCGGGACCAGATCGGGGATCTCCTGAGCTGGATCAAGGGCGTTCGCATCCTGCTCGTTCCCGGCGACCATGGCCGGTCCGCGCAGGCGACACCAGGCCAGGTCGAGCGGGCCAACGCCGATGGAAACGCGGGGGCCCCGGACCGGCCGTCGCCCGCGATCGCCGTCAATCGGCCGGCGGATCTCGGCGAGTTCGCGCCAGCGTCGGCCGATGGAGGGGCCGTCGAGGAGGTCGGGCGGGGGCGGGTCTACGTGTACGTGCCTCGCAGCTATTACTACCTCGCCATGCCCCGGCCCGACCATCGCGAGCCGACCCTCGAGGAATTGCAGCAGGTCGCCGCCAAGACCAGGGAACGGGTCGAGAGGATGCTGAGACCGCCGGTCATCCCCGAGTCGTGGACCGTGGAAGTCGACACGATGCCCGACGACGTGCCGATCGACCCGGACGGCCGCGCTGCCGGCCGCAGCGGACCACCGCCGGATCGCGACGGATTGGGGGATCATCGGGGCGGTCGCGGCGACGGTGGCGCTGCTCCTGGCGATGGGCTCGTGGATCCAGGCGGCGCGTCGGCCGTTGCGGTCGATCGATCCGTCCCCGGCGGCGCGCCGGTATCGCGAGGACGCGGCCGACGAGCCGGAGCCCTCGGAGCGGGTCCGCGAGCTGGTCCGCCGCGACCCCGAGGTCGCGGCCAGCGTCCTCCAGCGCTGGGCGACCCAGGGAGGTCGGGTCTCATGACCTCCGCACGATCCACTTACTATCCGGACGCGTTCGCGGCGGGCCGGCCATCCGAGGCCGACGCGGGCGCCGAACCCGCGGGGAACCCGTCCGCCCATGGCGCCTGGTCCGCGGGCGCCCCGGTCGAGCCATCGCCGCTGCGCAAGGCGGCGATCGTGCTGGTGAGCCTGGAGCAGTCGCTGGCCTCGCAGTTGCTGTCGCACCTCGATCGGTCGGCCGTCGAGATGGTCACCTGGGAGATCGCCCGGCTGGACCGGGTCGACCCCGAGGAACGCGCGGCCGTCCTGGAGGAGTTCTACGGCCTGGGCCTGCGCCGGCTCTGCTTCGTCTTCGACGACCTGGTCAAGATGGGCGATGCCGATATCCGCGCGGCCTTCCACGCCGAGGACATCGAGACCTGGGCGCTGGCGCTGGCCGGCGCGGCGGCCACGGTGCGGGCCAAGGTGCTGGGGGCCCTGTCGTCCGCGTCCGCCGCCGCGCTGGGGCGACAGCTCGAACACCTCGGCCCCTTCCGGCTCTCCGATTCCGAGGCCGCCCAGCTCGAGATCGCCGACCGGCTCCGCCGGCTCTATGACCGCGGTTCGATCAGCCTCCCGGAGCCGAACGGGAGCGACGAGGTCCTCGTCTGATGGGACCGGGAAAGGACTCCCGATGCTTCGACCGCAGCACGAGATCCGACCGGGGTGCCGAGCCTCCGTCCTATCGCGTCTCGTCCTGGCGGCCGGGGCGGGCCTCTTCGTCGGGATGGCGGCCGCGCGGCCGGCCCTCGCCGACGCGAACGGCGAGCCCGCTCGCTCGCCGGTCCGTGCGGGCTCCGGGTCCGGTGCACCGGACGCGAACGCGCGGCAACCCGCTCGCTCGAGGCCGCCTCGACTCGGCGGGTTGACCTGGCTCCGGAGCGAGACGGGCTCCGACAACTGGGGAGTGGGGAAGTTCTGCCTGGCGCTGGTGCTGGCCATCTGCGGCGGTATCGCGCTGGCGGCCCGACGGCTGGCGCCCCGCGCCGCGGCCGGGGCCGTCCAGGTGGTCGGTCGCGTGAGCCTTTCGCCCAAGCATTCGGTCTACCTGCTGCGGGTCGGCCGGCGGGTTCTGGTCCTCGGAGCCGGTCCCCAGGGACCGCCCGCGCTGATCACCGAGCTGGACGACGTGCCGCAGGAACCGCCTGCACCCCGACAGGAGGCCGAGTCATGATCCGCGGATGCGGCGCCGGAATGATCTCTCCATCGCGATGTCGGCATTTGCTGATCTGGGCGGCGGCCCTCCTCACGTTGCTGAGTGCGCCTCCAGGTGGCCATGCCGACGATCGCCAGCCCGCCGCCAGGGAGGCCACCGGCGCGGCGAGCCAGGGCGGTGGCCCGGTCGTCCAGGCGAACCAGCCGGCCGGATCGGAGCCGGACGGCAGCGAGACTCGGTTCCTCGGCTTCGACCGGATCGCCGCCTCGCGCTCGCTCCAGACCGTGGCCCTTTTCGCCCTGATCTCGCTGGCCCCGGTGGGCTTGCTCATGCTCACGGGTTTCGTCCGGATCAGCATCGTCCTGACCTTGCTCCGCCAGGCCCTGGGGAGCCCCCAGGTGCCCGGAAACCAGGTCATCACGGCGCTGTCCCTGCTGCTGACGGCCCTGGTGATGTGGCCCTGTGGCGAGAAGGTCTATCGCGAGGCCATCTCCCCGTACGCCGAGGGGCAGATCTCGCTCCGCTCGGCCTGGGACGTGGGCTCGCGACCGATCAAGGCGTTCATGGTCGAGCCAGATCGTGCAGACCAGGCACGAGGGCTACCTGGAGGCCCTGAACGAGTACGCGGCGCCGAGCAGCCCCGAGGCGGGCGAATCCGGCCCCGGCACGCCCCGAGGATTTCCCGCTCCGGGTCGTGGCGCCGGCCTTCCTGCTCAGCGAGCTGACGACCGCGCATCTTGATGGGCTTCTACATCTATCTGCCGTTCCTCGTGGTGGACCTGGTCGTCTCGTCGGTCCTCGCGGCCACCGGGTTGTTCATGCTTCCGCCCGTGCTGGTCGCCACTCCCGTCAAGCTGATCCTCTTCGTCCTGGCGGACGGCTTGATGCTGGTCGCCACGATGCTGCTCTCGAGCTTCGGCACGACCGGCGGCGGCCTGTAAGTCGTGCGACGTCCCCGCACCCCCGTGGGGAAATGCGAGGTTGATATGGACATGGCTCATGCGGTCGAACTGGTCGCGGCAAGCGCTATGGATGGCCCTCGATGCTGGGCGGCCCGCTTGCTGATCGCGGCGTTCCTGGTCGGTCTGCTCGTCAACATCGGTCAGACCCTGACCCAGTTGCACGAGCCCGTGGTCGGCATGATCCCCCGGCTGGCGGCCGTGGCCCTGGTCCTGCTGCTGATCCTGCCCTGGATCCTGGCGCGCTGGGTCTCGTTCGCGGTCGACCTGATCGGCTCGATCCCCGACCTGCTGTAGGGTGACTTCAAGGAGACCGGCGGAGGATTCCGGATTCCTGATTCCGAATTCCTGATCCGGAATCTGAAACTCGGAATCCGCAATTTCCAATACGAAGAGATATGAGGGAAATCAAGTCTCATGGATTGGCAGGCTCCGGCAGGATGGGACTGGGCAGGCGATGCGGCGGCCGGCCGTGTGCTCGCCTGGGCATTGGTGCTGGCGCGTGTGCTGGGCCTTTGCCTGACGGCCCCCGGCCTGGCGGTGCCCGGTCTGTCCTGGCGGTTCCGTTTGGGGCTGGCGGTGATGCTGGGAATCGTCCTGGCCCCGGTGATGTCGAGACGCGTGGCGGCGCCGACGGACTGGGCCGGGGCGGCCTGGGCGGGCGCTGGGCGAGGTCTTGACCGGGGCCATGCTGGGGATGGTGGCCGGCCTGATCGTGGCCGGGGCGCGCGCGGCCGGGGACCTCGTCGTCCGCGCAGGCGGGGCTGTCGACCACGACGCTGTTCGATCCCGAGTCGGGCGAGGAACTGACGCCGCTCGGGCGGCTCTACGGCTGGGTCGCCCTGGCCGCGTTCCTGGGCCTGGGCGGCCCGCTGGCGCTGGTCCGTGCGCTGGCCGATAGCTACGAGGCGATCCCGGCCGGCCGATTCCCCCTGTCCCAGCAGACCGTGACGGACGCGTTCGGCCAGGTGGGCCGCGCCCTGCAACTGGCACTCCGGGCCGCCGCGCCGCCGGCGATCGCCCTGATCATGGCCGGGATCGTGATGGCCTGGTTGAGCCGGACGGCCCCGACGCTCCCGTTCCTCGACCTGGCCCTGCCGATCCGCGTCGTCCTCGGCATCGTCCTGGTGCTGCTCGGCCTCGCGGCCCTGGCGATGACCTTCACGGGAGCCTGGGAAGGGCTGCTCGGTCTCGTTAATTGAGGCGTCTCCATGTCCGAGGACCGGACCCAGCCGCCATCGACGCGGCGCAGGCAACTGGCGCGCGAGCAGGGCCAGGCGGCTCACAGCCCGGAGCTGACGGCGGCGGCTGGCTGGCTCGCCGCTGTCGCCGCGCTCGTGTTCTGCGGCGGCGGCCTGGCGAGCGAGCTGGCCGGGATGATGCGCGGATCGCTGTCGGAGTGGGATCCGAGGGCGATGCCGACCGACGCCGCGGGGCTGGCGGACCGACTCCGAGGCGTCGCGATGGCGCTGGCGTGGCCGCTCGGTGCGATCCTGGCGGCGTTCGCGGCCGGCGCGACGGCCGCGCACCAGTTGCAGGTGCGGGGCCTCTGGTCGAGCCGGTTGATCGCGCCCGACCCCGGCCGGCTCTGGACGCGCGGGCGCGGCCCGGGGCTGGCTGCACGGTGCGGGCGTGCCGGCTGGTCGGCGGTGAAGGCCGTCGCCTTCGTGGCCGCCCTGGCCTGGTTGATCCGGTCCGGCTGGACGGAAGTCCTCCGGCTCAGCTCGCTCGAGGGGGCCGGCCTGGCGTACGCGGCGAGCCGGTCCGTGCTCGGCCTGGCGGGGGTGCTGGCGGGGGTGCTGGCGGTCCTGGGCCTGGCGGACTACGGCTTCGCTTACTGGCGATTCGAGTCGATGCTCCGAACGACGCCCGAGGAGCAGCGCGAGGACCGGCGGGTGATGGAAGGCGACGTGACCGCCCGCGCCAGCGACGGCGGATCGCTCGGACCTGGCGCGGCGACTCCCCCGACCCGCTGGTCGGGGCCACCTTGGCGCTCCTCGGGCCCGGCGGGGTGACGGTGATCCTCTCCGGTGGTCCGCCGCCGCGACGGGTGATGATCCGGGCGACGGCCAGGACCGCCGCCGGTCTCCGACTCCGCCGATCCGCCGAGGCGGCGAAGATCCCCCGCGTCGAAGCCGCCGAGCTCGCCCGACGGCTCGCACAACGATCCGCCGCGGGCCACTCGATCCCCGCCGAACTCATCGCCGAGCTCGCCGCGATCTGGCCGAGCCAGACCGTCGCCTGAGCGCCTTCGAGATTCACCGAGCCGCCACGACGAGGGAGTGACAAGGCGCCGGCCGATGAGTCCGTTCGCCGAACCTCGCAGCTCCCGTGTGCCTCTCGATCGGACTTCCAGCGGCCCGGTTTCGCTCTGGACACCCGGTCCGATCGACGGTATCGTCCCCCCGCACGTCACAACCTTCACCTTTCGCTCGTTGCGATCGTTCAAACGCCACCAAACCCGGATGGACGCCGGGATCATGGGAAAATGCGCCGCCCGTCGGGGCGGCGCGCCGGGGTGGGTGTCTGGCATGGAGGCCGCCCCACCCGCAGGCTACTCGGTGCCCGGCGGGCCGGAGCGTCGGGTCCGCCTGGCCGGGAACAATGCAGTCGGCTCGCTCGGGCCGGTTACACTCTTTGAGGTCTTGTGGAGGGAAGGGATGCCTCCCACGACGATGAGCCCGGCGCGATCCGGTGGCGACGGCCTGCGGGGGCTGGTCCTGCCGATCACTCATCATCGGCGCGATCCTCATCTTCGTGGTGCCGATCCCCCCCGCGTTGCTCGACGTCCTGCTCTCGGCCAACCTGACCGTGGCGGTGGTCGTCCTGCTGACGACGCTCTCGATCCGGGCGCCGCAGGAGTTCAGCGCGTTCCCGACGATCCTGCTCACGACCACGCTGACGCGCCTGGTGCTCAACGTGGCGACGACCCGGCTGGTGCTGACCCGCGGCGGCGAAGAAGGACTCGACGCGGCCGGCGGCGTGATCCGGGCCTTCGGCGAGTTCGTCGCCGGCGACCAGGTCCTCGTGGGCGTGATCCTGTTCTCGATCCTGGTCGTGATCCAGTTCGTGGTGATCACGCGGGGGGCGACGCGCATCAGCGAGGTCGCCGCGCGGTTCATGCTCGACGGCCTGCCGGGCCGCCAGATGGCGATCGATGCCGACCTGCATGCCGGGTTGATCGACCAGCACGAGGCACACCGCCGCCGCGAGGATGTCTATCGCCAGGCGGACTTCTTCGGCGCGATGGACGGCGCGGGCAAGTTCGTCCGCGGCGACGCGATCGCGGGCGTGGTGATCCTGATGGTGAATATCGCCGGCGGGCTGTTCCTCGGCGTGGTGAACCACGGCATGGGCGTCGGCGAGGCGATCAACGTCTTCACCAAGCTGACCATCGGCGACGGCCTGGTGAGCCAGGTCCCGGCGTTCTTGATCTCGCTGGCCTCGGGGATCATCGTCACCCGCTCGTCGGCCTCGACGGACCTGAACCGCGAGGTGCTCGAGCAGCTCTTCACGCGGCCGGGGGTGCTCGGCGCGGCCGCCGGTTTCCTGGGCCTGATGGCGCTGACACCGCTGCCCAAGCTGCCGCTCCTGGCCATGGGCGCGGGACTGGGGATCGGCGCGGTACTGCTGGGATCCCGCCGGGACGACGAAATCGGAGAGAGCCGGCCGGCCCGGCCCGGCTCGGGTAGTGCCGCGAGCCCGCCGCGGCCGCGGGCCGACGAATCCCGGGCCGGCGCCGCCGTCGCGGCGCGAGCCAAGTCCGTGGAGCCGGGTTCCAGGGGCGACGGCGAGCCGGCCGAGCCGGGCTCGGAGCGGATGGAAGACCTGCTGCACGTCGACCCGCTCGAGCTGGAGATCGGGTTCCGGCTGATCGGCCTGGCCGACCCGTCGCGCGGCGGAGACTTGCTCGCCCGCCTCAAGACGGTGCGTCAGCGGGTCGCCCGTGAGATGGGGCTGATCGTGCCCCAGGTCCGGATCCACGACTCGATCGGCCTGCCGCCCAACGAATACCGCGTGAAGATCCGCGGGACGCAGGTCGGCCAGGGGATCGCCTACGCCGGGCGCCTGCTCGCCGTGCCCGCCCGCCGGGATGTTGACCCGCCCCGACGGCCGCGATGGGGTCGATCCGGTGACCGGCCAGCCGGCCGTCTGGATCCACGCCGGACGGCCGCGAGATGGCCGAGCTGGCCAACTGCCGCGTCCTCGACGCCGCCACGGTCGTCGCCGGCCACTTCGGCGAGATCGTCGCCGACCATGCCGACGAGCTGCTGACCCGCGAGCAGGTCGAGCGGCTCCTCGAGCGGGTCCGATCCGCGGCGCCGACGCTCGTCAATGAAGTCGTGCCTGGGCTGCTCCGCGCCGGCGAACTCCAGCGCGTGCTCCAGAACCTGCTGCGGGAACGCGTCAGCATCCGCGATCTCGAGACGATCCTCGAGGCGCTCGCCACGCATGCCGGCCGGACCCGGGACATCGAGCAACTGACCGAGCTGGCGCGCCGGAGCTTGTCCCGGCAGATCACCGAGAGCTATCGCGGCCCGGACGGACGGCTCCGCGTCGTCACGCTGGCCCGCGAGCTGGACGACCGCCTGGCCGCCGCCGGCAGCCAGGACGAGACCCGGCCGGCCGAGGCCCTCGGCGACGACACGGCGCGGAGCATCATCCAGGCCGCGGCCGCCGCCGTCGGCACGCTCATCGAGAACGGCTATCCCCCCGTGATCCTCACCTCGCCCGCCGCTCGCGCGGTCCTCAAGGATCTCACTCGCGCCGACCTGCCTCGCCTGGTCGTCCTGAGCCAGCGCGAGATCCCGCGCGATACGCCGGTCGAGGTCCTCGGCAGCGTCGTCGAGGAGGAGGCCGAAGCCGTGACGACCTACACGACATCTCAGTCCTTGGTCCTGAGCCCGTAGGGTGGGTGAAACCCACCGTGGTCGAGGCCGGACGTTCGGTGGGTTTCACCCACCCTACGAAGTAATGACAAGGAAGGGGTCGATGGGATCGAGAACCTACCGGGCCAGGACGATGAAGGAGGCCCTCTCGCGGGTGCGGCGGGACCTCGGCGGCGACGCCGTGATCCTGGCGGCGCGAGAGGTCCGGCGCCGTCGGCTCTTCGGCCTGGGGGCCCGCTCGGTGGTCGAGGTGACGGCCACGGATCACATGCCGTCGGAGGCCTTGGCCGTGAGCACGCCGGCTACGGTCAGGCCGGCGGCCGCCGGCGCGCCGGCTCCGCCGGGTCCTTCGCCGGCCCTTCAGGCGCGGTTCGGCGAGGAGCTGAGCCGGCTGCATACCATGGTCGAGACGCTCAGCCGCCACGGCCGCATCGATCACCTCTTGCCCGATCTCCCCGCCGAGCTCGTGCCGATCTATTCCCAGTTGATCGAGGCGGACATCCCCGAGGTCCTGACCCGCCGGCTGGTCCGGCACATCGCCGAGAACCTCGAGCCCGACCAGTTCGACGACGTCGAGGCGATCCGGGCGGCGCTCTGCCAGGCCGTGGCGCAATGCATCCCGGTCGCGCCGCCGATCTCGCCGGTCGTCGGAGCCCGACGGGTGGTCGCCCTCGTCGGGCCGACCGGCGTCGGCAAGACCACGACCGTCGCCAAGCTCGCCGCCAACTTCAAGCTGGCCCACGGCGCCCGGGTCGGGCTGGTCACGGTTGACACCTACCGGATCGCGGCGGTCGAACAGCTCAAGACCTACGCCGAGATCATCGACCTGCCGCTGGCCGTGGTCAATGATCCCTCAGAGATGGCCCGCGCCCTGGACGAGCTGGGCGCCGTCGACCTGGTCTTCATCGACACCGCCGGCCGCAGCCCGCGCGACGAGGTGAAGATCCGCGAGCTGGCCGAGTTCCTCCGCCAGGCGCGCCCGGACGAGATCCACCTGGTCCTCAGCGCCGTCGCCGGTCAGCGCAGCCTCAAGGCCGCCGTCGACCGGTTCGCCACGGTGCAGGTCGACCGCCTGATCCTCACCAAGCTCGACGAGGCCGATAGCCTGGGCGGGATCCTCGGCGTGCTCGGCATGTCCAGCCGGCCGGTGAGCTACCTCACCACCGGACAGGCCGTCCCCGACGATATCGAGCCCGCCGACCGGATGCGACTGGCGCGGCTGATCCTCAATCAGGAAGACTTGGCGTGATCTCGTTGTCCGTTGTCCGTTTTCCGTTGTCCATAGCAGAGGATCGGTCATCCAGCGAGGGGCAACGAACGAGCTCGTGGAGATCCCTATGTCCGACCAGGCAGATAGGCTCAGGCAGCTCGTGGTGGCCAGCCGGGGCGCGACGGCGGTTGCGGCGCCCGCGGCCCCGGCCGAGGACGAGGACGAGCCGGCCGCGCGGCGCACGGTTCGCCCCGGACCGCGCGATCCCTGCTGTTCACCAGCGGCAAGGGGGGGGTTGGCACATCGAACCTCGTCCTGAACCTGGCGATCGCGCTGGGGGAGCTGGGAGAGAGGGTCCTCGTGATCGACGCCGACATCGGCCTGGCGAACCTGGACCTGCTCTGCGGGCTGGCGCCGCGATTCGACCTGGGCGATGTCCTGGGCGGCCGCTGCACCCTGGGTGAAGCCGTGATGACGGGCCCCGGCGCGATCCGGATCGTGCCGGGCGCCCACGCGATCCGGACGGGCGCGGAGATCCTCGAAGACGGCCCCGCACGGCTGGTGGAGGAGCTGTCCGAGCTGGAGTCGGAGTCGGATTTCGTGCTGGTGGACGCCGGCTCGGGCCTAGGCCCCGGCGCGGGCCGGCTGGCGGCGGCGACCGACTCCGCGGTGATCGTCACCACGCCGGAGCCGACCTCGCTGGCCGACGCGCACGCCGCGATCGGCCGATTCCGGAGGCTGCCGGCCCCGCCGCGGCTGCGGGTGGTGGTCAACCAGGCCCGGACGGCGGCGGAGGCGACCGAGGTCCTGGACCGACTGGTCGCGTCCAGCCGGCAGTTCCTCGGCGTGGTGGTCACGCCCTTGGGCCCGGGCGCGGTGCGAGCCGACCCGCACGTCGGCCTGGCCGTCCGAGGTCGCCGGCCGTTCCTGACCGCATATCCGGGCGCGCCGGCGTCCCGCGGCGTCCGGCGGTTGGCCCGAGCCCTGGCCCGGGACCGCCTCCAGTCGCAGCATCGCGGCCGGCGCTCCGGCTTCTTCGCCGGACTGGCCGCACGATGGGCCCTGGGGCTGGTGGCCACCGGTTGATGCGGTCCCCGGCTTCCGGGAGGGCGAGGCTCCGTCCGAGCCATCTCCGTTCCGGCTCGCCGGGAGGCTCGCCCTCCCGGGGCACGGGGCGGCCTCGGCGGACCAGGCTAAATCAAGCGAGCACTCGGATGCGGGGGTCGAAGCCCGCGTACGATCGAAATCGATGACGGTCGCGGGGCCCGCGGCCCGGAGCCGACGGGTGGGGTTTTTCGGGTTGTTGAAATGGTATCACTCAAGCCGAATGGGCGGTCGAGTCGATACTAGTCGGGGTGGGAGTTCCTAGGACGGCGAGGGGAGAAGGGCCGGTTGCGGTGACCGTCAGGATCCTGGGGGTCGAGCCGCGCCGAGAACGTCGGCGACGCGAGGCATGTCGCTCGCGGTCGCAATTCGATGAGTGAGCGACGTCGCGGCCCGGAGCACAGGATGTGCGCTCCCTCGCGCAGCGGACACGGAGGTCAGGATGTCAACCAAGGTGGATGTGGATGTAACCGAACTCTGGCGTGAGTTCAAGGAACACCCCACCACGGAATTACGCAATCAACTGGTCGAACGCTACTTGCCCCTGGTCAAGTACAACGCCGAACGGATCTGGCAGCGCCTACCCGAGGGGGTCGACCTCGACGACCTGATCTCCGCGGGGGTCTTCGGCCTGATGGATGCGATCGACGCCTTCGACCTGACCCGGGGCGTGAAGTTCGAGACCTATTGCGTCCCCCGCATCCGCGGCGCCATGCTCGACGAGCTCCGCACCATGGACTGGGTCCCCCGGCTGGTGCGCTCCAAGGCCACCAAGATGGAGGAGGCGCGCAAGGAGCTCGAGGCCCGGCACGGCCGCCCACCCACCGATGCCGAGCTCGCCGGGCACATGGGCCTGCCCATGGATGAGTACGAGAAGATGGCCATGGACGCCAACGCCGTCGGGCTCATCAGCCTCAACAAGAAGTGGTACGAGACCGACAGCTACAAGGACGTCCGCGAGATCGACATCCTCGAGGACAAGAAGGGCGAGGACCCGACCCGACGGCTCCAGCGCAAGGACCTGATGCGCATGGTGACCAAGGGGCTCAGCCGCAACGAACGCCTCATTATTATCCTCTATTATTATGAAGAGTTGACGATGAAGGAAATCGGCGCCACGCTCGACCTGAGCGAGTCGCGGGTCTCGCAGATGCACTCATCGATCATCCAGCGGCTTCAGTCGCAGCTCGCCTCGCGCCGGCCCGAATTCGGGACCTGAGTGAGTCATGACGGGAACTGCGGCGGGCGAGGGGGCCCGCCGCCGGGGCGTCCCCGTCGGGGGTCGGCCCGCCCGGCGACGTCGTGGGCCCGACGAACGCGGTTCTACGGGTTGCCGCCGCTCGTTCCGGCGGGTGCCCACTGGCCCGGCACGCGGAGCGGTGTAGAATTAAGATCGATGACACCGTGACTTCCGATCGATGATCGAGGCGGGCCCGATGCCGGGGCCTCGATCCCGGGTGAGGGGCCCGCCATGAGTTCAGCAGCGAAGCGGGGCAAGGTCCTCCTGACAGCCGTCTTTATCGCGGCGGCGTCCGTCTTCGGCGCCGGCCGGGCCGAAGCCCAGTGGGGTGGCGGACTGGGTATCGGTTTCTATGGCGGCAATATGTTCGGCAACGTCCAGCAGCCGAACACGTTCCTGAATCAGGTCGCGCTCGCCCAGATCGCCCGCGGCCCGTCGTCGCACCCGATGAGCAATGGCAGCAACGTCTATGCGGGCAACCCCAACTCCTACATCAACCATGTTCGCGATAACGGGTTCGTCGACCGCTACTACCCGGATCGCCGCGAGCCGGCATACTATGGCTATTCGGCGCGCGCCGCCGGCCCAGCGCACGACCCCGACGGCGGCCGACGTCGCCCGCTCCCGGCCGATGGTCCCCTTGATCAGCTTCTACAACGCCCAGAATCAACTCGTCTGGCCGGGCGACGCCCCCACGGCGGGCGCCTTCAAGGAGAAGCGCGACGCCTTCGAGAAGGCGAATCAGACGGTCCTGGATGAGGTGAAGAAGAACGGGTTGGCCTCGATCGCCTCGGTGACCGAATCTCGCCAGAAGCTGCTGGACTACGGCCGGCCGGCCCTGAAGTACCTGCGGGAGCATGAGACCCCGCGCATCGCTGACAGCTTCCACGTCTTCCTGCTGTCGCTCTACGATTCACTCGCCCAGGCGGCGAATGGGCCTTGACGTGCCGTAGGGTGCTCTCTGAGCACCGATCCTCTCCTCGTTCGTCGATGCAACGGCACCGATGCTCGCAGAGCACCTGACACGGCTTGGTTGCGGGTCGCCGGACGGAGCCGGCTCGTCCGCTTTAGAGCGGCTCACGTTTGCGTGGCTTCGCCGCGAGAGAACCCCCCCTGACCCCCCCTTCGTAAGGGGGAGAAGAAGAGGGCTGAGCCTCCCTGAAAATCCCCCCCTTACGAAGGGGGGGTCAGGGGGGGTCGAGGCCCCGGCCGGCTCTCGAGGCCGAAATCACGTAGGCCAACCAACCCTTCGGCGCTCTAGCGACCCACGGCCCGGGCAACGACCTGAGCCAGGTTCTTTCGCGACAGGTCGATGTGGATGACCTTGCCGTCGCGACCGATCAGGACGTTGGTGGGGATCTCGGTGACGCCGTAGGCCGCCGCGTAGTCGTGTGCGCCGTCGCCATTGACCACGTTCGGCCAGCGGACGTTATGGT
This sequence comes from uncultured Planctomycetota bacterium, assembly GCA_963815795.1. Taxonomy (GTDB): domain Bacteria; phylum Planctomycetota; class Planctomycetia; order Isosphaerales; family Isosphaeraceae; genus JAKAUH01. The sequence goes on from CAWFIC010000003.1 coordinate 5,092,369, forward strand.
CCAGGAGGAAGCGGCGGATGTTGGGCATGATCACTTCGGGCCTGGTCCCGCCGTTCTGGAGGGTGTCGAGGTTGATCCCCACGATCCGCAATCCGCGGCCGTGATGCTCCTCGTAAACCTGATCCAGCCAGGCGATCTCGGTCGCGTTGGGGAGGCACCAGCTCGCCCAGAAGACCACCAGGACGACGTCGCCCTTGAACCTGGCCAGGTCGACCGGCTTGCCGTCGACGTCGAGGCCCTGGATGGGCGGTGCGGGCTGACCGATCAGGTTGAGCTGGCGGAGCCGATGTCGCGAGTACTCCTTGACGTCGGCGTTCTCGGCCTCCTGCTCGAACAGTCGGAACGCCTTGCGGGCCACGTCGAACCGCTCGCCCTGGACGAGCCGTTGATAATAGGCGCCGCAGAGCGCCAGCAGCGAAGGGGTGTCGAGCTGGGCCGACAGTGCGACGCCCTGGTCGCGGTTCGCCCTCGCGCCGATGAGCCGGCGGAGGTCGGAGAGCGACTCGTCATAAGCACCGCGATCGGCCGCGGCGATGAGATTGATCGTCTCGGCCAGGAATCGGACGGTGGGGACGGCCTGACTCGGTGACTTCAAGACCTGATCGGCGGCGGGATCGGCCGCGGCGAACAGGTTGTTGGCGATCGCCAGCCGGAAGAGCGTCTCGTAGGTCTCCGCGGCCTCCCTGGGCGACTGGCGCGCGGCCAGTTGGGTAAGCCGGTCGAGCCGCTGGCGTTCGATCTGGAGGAGCTGGCGGTTGTATTCGTCGTTGATCGACTGGAGCGTGTCGCCGACACCACCCGCCTGGTCCGCCGGCCGCCCGGCCTGCGCCGGTGGCGAGTCTCCTTCCGCGTCAGGGTGGGCCGAAACACTCCCCCACCAAGGACTCAGGCTCGCGATCACGACCGCGGCGATCCGGGTTGGGCTCATCGTCGGTTCTTTCCTCGAATGGATCCAGTGGTTTCTCGCGGCCAGCGGCCTAGTGGCCATGCCGGGCCCTCGCGCCCGCCGATGCGGCCCTGTCGCCTCAGGTCTCTTTCCTCCTTCGCATCGCCCGACATTCTACTTTCCAGGGATTGGCGGGGCAATTCCGCCGAATCGGGGGCCCGGCGCCGGCCTGGGCGGCGACGAACGTCGATCGTCGCGGGATGGCGGGGCGAATCGCCGGCCGCCAAGACGGAACGGGAATCATGTCGCCGACCGTCACGTCTCGAAGAATCCGAGGGGTCGGAATCGCCGCAGATCACGGAGCATGACCGTCTGGGCGGGAGCCTTGGCGGCCGGGGGTTTCCCGCCGAGGCGATTCGACGCACGCCAGATGGCCAGCAGGAACAGCACACCGACGATGATGCCGACGACCCAGAAGATCGCCTTGATGCCGCCGGAGAGGGGTAGGGCGGGCGTCTCGCGCAGATAGTCCCGGAACGGCCTGGTCGCTCGCGCGGGCCCGATCGGCGTCTCCTCGACGAACAGCTCGTGCGAGCGCGCCTTGATCGAATGCTCCTGCTCGGGCATGTTCCGCCGTTGCGAGGGCATGACACCTTCTCTCCTCATGCATGTCGATCCGGATGCCGGACGCCCCGCCGCCATCCGGCGGTGCTTCTGCGGCGGCCTCGCGGACATCCCGCGGGCCGCCCCGGCGATCCTCGCGTGTTCCGGTTCGTTCCATCTTAGCCGACGGCCCGTCCGCGAGCATCAGTTCGCCCGGAAGAACCAGTCCCAGCTCGGGGGGAACCCGGCAAGCTCGTCCGCGCTGGCGAGCGCGTCGTCCCACGGGTAAAGGACCTTCGCGAGCGAGATCGAGGTGAACCCGGCCCTGGTCAGACGATGCTCGACCTCGAACGGCTGCCAGAATTTCTGGTGCAGGCCCCGGAATCGGAAGCGTCCCAAGAGGAAGTCGTAGTAGCGGCGTTCGGCCTGGGCCGCGGCGAGCCGCTCGGCTTCCCTCGGACCCAGGCCGCGCTCGAGTGCCCGATCCACGAGGAGCATGGTGTGATAGACGATCGCATCGATCGACGGGACGATGCCGAGGAACTGCCCGCCCGGCTTGAGCGAGGCGCGGATGGCGCGGAGGGTCCGGTCGATCAGGCGGACATCGGGCATGACGAGCGAGTTGACCGCGACGGCGACGTCGAATTGCCCGGCGAATTCGTCGAGCTCGTGCATCGGGCGTTTCAGGAGCACGACCCGCTCGGCGGCCTCGGGCGCGAGGCGTGCCCGGGCGCGCTCGATCATGCCGGGGGCGAAGTCCAGCGCGATGACTCTCCGGAACCGCGCCGCCAGGAGGGGGAGCAGCGGCCCGGTCCCGCATCCCAGATCGGCCACGGTCTTGTGCGCAGCGTCGGGGATGGCGTCGAGCGCCGCCCAGAGCGGATTCTCGACCCCCGGCGCGAACGGGTCGAGGAAGAGCTCCTCGTACCGCTCGGCGTGCCGGCTCCAGTGCCGGTCCTGGTTGTGCAACTCGCTCCTGGCCAAGGTCCCGCCCAGCTTCGCGCGCACGGTGGAAACAGCCATCGTCCCGCACGGGGACGAAGCGGGATCGGATTGTCCGGTTCCCATTCAAGCATAGAACATGGGGGAATCCCCGGCCAGTTGAGCCAAGGGATGGCCCTCGGGCGAGAGCCGCCCCGGCCGGACCGTCGCCGCACACCCCGGCCCGGGACCGCGGCGAAGCCTGCCTCGGCCCCGTGGCAAGCCGTCGCCCCGTGCGACCCGACGGGTGGCCGGGCCCGGCCGATCACCGGGTGGCCGGCGGGACGCGAGTGATCGCATGGACGTCGATCGCCATGCTCGCCGGGGTGCCGAGCACGTCGCGGTGGTACCAGTGGGGATAGCCCAGCTTGTCGTCCGGCTTGAACCGCATGACGACCCGCGTCCCCTTCGGCTGGTCGAACGGCCGCTCGGCCTTGCTGCAGACGGCCAGCTCCCGGTCCATCGTCCGGAAGAGACCATCCACGCCGAACATCGCCGCCTCGGCGGAACGGAGGGCGACCTTCCTACCATCGGGCTGGATCGATTCGATCTTGCGCACCTCGCCATCCCGCACGGTCACGAGATAGTGGGCGTTGTTCGCCCCGCTGACGCTCCAGTCGAGGTCGTAATCCCGGACGCCGGTCCGGGCCCAGAGCTGCTTGGCCGCCTGGACCGACTCGGGTGTGACCTCCCGGCCGCCGCCGCAACCGACCGCAGCGAGCAGGAGCACGGGAAGACCGAGCCTGGCGCATGGGCGCGTCCGCAGTCGTGGCGCGGGGGCCATCATCTGTCGTGGTGCCTCTCAAGAGGGGCCGGTTCGAGCCGGCCGCATGCCACCCGGACAATCATCCTGAGTTCAGGATGACAGGATTGCCCCGGAATGAACAGGCCACATCGCGGTCGGGGCTCGCTGGAGGGCCCGGTGGATTTCCCATTCGAGATTCAAGATTCCGAATTCAAAATCAAGTCTCATTAATAATCCGTTTCATGGAATTTTGCATTCGGAATCTTGAATCCGGAATCTTCCTTCGGATTGCGGTCCGCGTCCCCGCGTCTCGTCGTGCGACGAAGCGAGGACGAGGTCGGAGGATTCGCGCGCGAGGCCCGCCAGCTTGGGCAACGCGATCAGGTCGAAGCGGTTAGCGTTGTCGAACGCCCATGTGGCGACCGACGCCCGCAGCCGGACGCGGAATGGCAACGCTCGCCAGACGTCGTGCGCCAGCGCATCGATCGGTCCGGCCGACTGCACGACGACCCGCCGGCCCCGGGCCAGCGCGTTGACGATGGTCCCGCGCCGATCGTCGATAACCGGTATCGCGGAATCGGTGGAATTGCGATCGATCGCCCGGCGGATGGGCACGCGGCCTTGCGGCAGGATGGCATCCCGATCCGCCGGAGTCCAATCGCTCCGCAACGGGCCGGCGAAGGCGAACGGGTCGGCGCCGGCCCGCGCATACGTCCAGGGGCCGACGAACAGGGCGTGGAATGCCAGCGCGCCCGGTCGGCCCGCGTCGTCATCTCCCTGGGGCGAGACGCCGACGATCATCCATGGTCCGCGAGCGATCCGCTTGGCGAAGAGGGCGGTGGCGTCGGCGACCCCCGCCGGCCGCTCGCCGTAGCGCTGGCAGGCCGACTTGAGCGCGGCGAGCCATTCCGGCCGGCAACCCAGCGAGCGGGCCAGCACGCCGTAGCCGCGGTTCCAGAAAGGGAAGCTGCCGTAGACGGCCTGCTCGAATCGGGCGTCGACCGCAGTCAGCATCATGGCGCGGGCCCTGGCAATCTCAGGGTTGTCCGGGAAGGCGTTCGTAGGGTGCTCGATGAGCACCGGTCCCCATCCGGTCGCTGAATCCGGTGCTCGCAGAGCACCCTACAAGACCGAGGATCCTGGCTCACTCCGGCTCGGTGAGCCGGGGCATCTCAAAGTCGGACGAAAACACGAGGGTGGTCTTGCCCCCCTTGGCCGGCTTGATGGTGCCGGAGAGGAGCTGCATCGCCAGCGGGTCGCCCTGCCGGCTGCTGAGGATGTAGACGTCGCTGGCCGACCAGTCGTAGTCGATCAGCCGGATCGTGATGGGGTCGCCCAGCTTCCAGGTGATCCGCTGCGGAAAGGTGTAATCCCAGATCGGCCGGTGCGAGTCGCGGATGACGGACGAGGGGCCATACGTGGTGCCGGCCACTTCGATCACGACGCCCAGGTCGGGCCCGGAGCCCGCGAAGTACTTACCCACGGTCGGCTCGACCTCGCCGCGGCGGAGCGTGACCATGTACTGGCCGGGCACCGAGACCTTGTCCCACCACTCGAGATAGCGCCTGGCGTCGGCGGCATAGCGGCCGTCGGGATGGTCGCGCTCGTATTCCCGGAACCGGCGAGCGACCTCCGCGACGTCGTCGGGGTGGGCGGCGATGTGGTCGTAACCCTGGCGGTACGCGTACACGTCCCACTCGCCGAGGATCCGGTCCTTGGCCTCGATGGCCTCGCTGAGGAAGCGGCCGCCGGATTGGTGCGCCTTGATGTACTCCTGGTAGCGTTCGATGCGGGCCGCGAAGTGCGACGGATACTGCCGCGAGTATTCGCGCGCCCGGGCGATGTCCTGCTCGTCGAGTCGCCTCAGATACTCGTCGAGCCGGCGCTGGACCTCGGCGCGCGACGGGCTGTCGGCGTGCTCGGCGAGGAACTGGCGGGATCGCTCGATCAGATCGGCGAGCGAGACGTTGGGCAGCGACTCGGAACGGGCCAGGTCCTCGACGAACTGCCGATCCTGGGCGAACCGGCGTGCGTTCAGCTCATGCCTGAGTCCGTCGGCCAGTTTCAAGGCGTCGGCGCGTCGAGGTGTATGGGGGAACTCGCGGAGGAAGCCGTCGATTGCGGCCAGCGACGTGGCCGGGTCGTCGATGGCGGCCAGCGAGCGGGCTTCGCCCTCGACCTCCTTCCAGCGACGATCGTGCCGAACCAGTTCCTGCGCCTGCTCGACCTCGCGGATCACGGGGGCGAGCCGGGGCGACTGGTCCTTCAGCCCGCCGAGCCGCCGCGGCAGGTCGGGGCCCGCCGTGCCGTTGGCGACCTGGACGCCGGCCGCCCTGACCAGCCACTCGCTTTTCTTGTTCCGCGCCTGACGCTCCAGCGACGGCCAGAAGAGGCCCAGCGACGGGTGCCATTCCAGGAGGTCGGCCCACCGCCGCGCGATCGCCGGCGCCGCCCGGTCGCCCTCGCGCTCGAAAGCCACCGCGCGGCGGAACCCCAGGGCGTCGTAGCCGGCCAGGGCGCCGACGGCCAGCAGCACGCAGCCGGCCAGCCGCAGCAACCGCCCTCGGCGCCGCCGACGCACCATCGCCTCGAGCCGATCGCGGAATTCGTAGGACCGGTTCGAACGCGGGTACCGCCGCTCATACGCCGCGACCACGCGCTCCAGCCTCGATCGGTCGCGCGGGGCCCGCGCCCACATCGCGGTCATCGCGGCGCGGTCGCGGGCCTCGAGCTGCTCCGCCAGCCAGGAGAGCGGACCCTCCAGGCCCATCGGCCGCAGCTCCGTCGGAGGACGATAGCCCTCCGCCCCCGGACCGAACGAGCTGACCGCGAAGATCGCCCCGTCCGGTGCGTGGGCGGCCAGCGCGTGTCGCGTCATCCCGTACTGGGCGTTGACCACTTGCTCGACCAATTCCTCGGGGATGGCCGGCGCCGCGGCGGCGGTTCCGTCCTCGCCCGGCTGAGCCTCACTCGCCGCCACCGCCCTGGCCATCACGCGATCGAACTTGGTGAGGAGCAACGCGACCGGCCGATCGGCGCGGGCATCGTCCGAACGCTCGATGTACCGCTCCAGGAGGTTCTCGATTTCCTGCTGCCGCCGACGCCGCTCGGCCGGCTCCGTTGAGCCCTCGGGGTCGAGGCAGAGGAAGACCGCGTCGCAACCGGCGAAGAACTCCTGGATCGGCTCCTCCGAACCCAGAGTGACGTGCTCGCCCTGGTAATCCTTGACGATCAGGTCGAATCGCGCGGGGCCGTGGTAGAGGCGCAGGTTCAACTCGGTCTCGGCCAGCGAGCCGGCCATCGGCCGGCCGGACTCGATCTGCGCGATCTTCTCGGCCAGGTACTCGGCGGTCCGCGCATCGGCCGCCGCCATCCGCAGGCCCGGCACCTGGCCGCTCGACGCCTGGCGATAGAACATCGCCAGGAGCGTCGTCTTGCCCACGTTGCGATGGCCGAACAGCGCGACCTTCAGCGGCCGCGCCAGCCGCGCTTCCAGCTCGTCCAGATGGTTCGTCCGGCGATTGCTCATCCTGTCGCCCCGATCCGTTCCATTCGAATTCCCGAGTTCCCCGGTCTCGACCGATGTCGCTGCCTTGAGACCGAGATCAATCCTACTTGTCTTGTAAGATCGTCACGAAATGGCTGGGGGTCGATATAAACGCTAGCCCAGTGAACGATTCAAGCGATGCGACGCGCGCGACGGAACGACAGTGCGGCGCGGAAAGGCCACAGGATCGGCCGGAACAGCCACCGGATCGGCAGACCGACGATGACCAGGAACGAGAGCAACACGGCCAGCCCGGCCAGTCCCATGCCGAGGTAGCGGAGCACGGGGCTCTTGAGTCCATAGGCGGAGAGCGCCTGTCCGATGGAGTTGTCGAGTCCGCGAGCGGCGCCGCCGCCGACGGACGCGGCGAGCTGGATGCCGGCCTTGGCGAATTCCTGGACGGCGAACTCCGTGGCCCGGCCGGCATAGTCGACGAACTTCTCGGGGTTGGCCAGGAACGCGGCGAGAACCCCGGCGGCGAGCAGCTTCTTCTTGTGGGGCAGCACGGACTTGGTGAAGAACGACCAGCCGGCTCGGCCGGCCCGCCGCAGGACGCCGATGCTCTCGGTCCCTTCGCGGGCCAGGACCTCGGCCACGTCATCGCCGTAGACCCGGACGGCGGTGAGGCCCTCGGGTCCGAGTCGGCGGACCATCGTCTCGGCCTCGGCCGGATACCGTCGCGCCAGGACCTGCGCCGTCTCGCCCAGCTCGACGACCAGCCGCTTCTCGGCCGCCGGCAGGGCCGAAAACGTGCGCAAGGTCTGAGGATCCTGCCGCATCAATCGTGAGAACCGCGACTCGAGCAGCGCCTCGGCCGGCCGCTCCACCCGCCGCCCGGCCCGCGCCAGCTCGTCGCTCTGGCGCACCAGGTGTTCCAGCCCCTCGTCGGCCTCGCGGGACAGGAACAGCCGACCGGCTCGGCGCACTTCGGCCCTGGCTCCGTCACCGCCGACCTCGCGCGCCAGGCCCTTGCCGCCGGCCTTGGCCTCGACGATGACCTCCTGGACCACGTCGTCGAGCCACGACAACTTGCCCGCCCGTGCGGGGCCGGCCAGGGCCGAGAGGATCAACAGGGACAATGTGATCGCCCCGGCCCGGCGCCGCGCGAGCCCTCGACGTCGTCCCGCACCCGCCGAGTCCCCGGAGATCCCCGTTCATGACTACTGGCCCTTGAATTCGTGGCTGGTGGCTGACCTGATCCATTCTACGTACACTATCGACCCATCGATGATGAGCGCCCCAGACCCATCGCAGACTCGCCTTCTCGATATTCCTGGCATGCAGGATATTCGATCATCGCCGGGCATTGTTGGCCGTCCGGTCGCGATCGTCACCTTTCCAGCTCGGTGAACGGTGTCGACTCAGGGCTGGCGGAGATGGCGCGAGGCGAGATGCTCCTCCATCTTCTCATCGACAATCGCTATTCTCAAACAGCCGTCGCATCGGTCCTTGTCGCTCGCACCCATCGGGAATGTTGACCGCTTGCTGAGAGGACCTGGGGTCCGCGTGAGTCCGAGAAAAACCGGTGAGGCGGGCCACCTTGATTCTACCATGAGTCGCAGGGTCTTATTCCGGCTCGATCGAGGTGCGATTGCTGACCGGGCTCCCCGACGTCGCCGCCAGTCACAGCTTGCCGGATCGGCCCGGAACCACCAAATCGCCAGAGACGGCGGATCAGGTACAGTCGTGCGCGCCCCGCGAACCCTCCTTGCTGATCTGATCCTGTCGCTCGATTCATCGCTCTTCTTGCGCTGAGTCGGATCATCCGCTCTCCCCGGCAATGCCGGCGCAGGTTGACTCCAGGCGATTCCACGCCATCACCCAGTTGTTGTACTCAACGACGTGAGCGAGTGAGGGCATGACTTGACCTCATGAAGACCCGCGCGAGTCTTCCGAGTAGGGGGATTTCTTCGATTCTGTCGATTGTCGGGAGATGTGATCCGCTTCGGGCGGGGCCCCGATGGGTTCGTTCGTCAGATTCTGTGGGGCGGCCCGGCTGCGGTGGGTTCGTTTTGTCGGATTTCCAGCGCGCCAGACGCGAAGTTGACTGCCATTATGGCAGGATTGGGTTCGTTTTCTCAGTTTCACGTTCGCGGGTCGAGCCCACCGTCAGTCGCGGTCGGCCCGAGACGGTACACTCATCGCGTGATTGGCATTGTGGTTGGATGTATGTGTAATAACCGAAATCGAGGCATTGCATCATGGCTGGCGGGCTGCTCCGTTCCACATCAGTCGATTGAAGGCGGTTCCGTCCTGGGCCGCACCGTCCGGTGAATTCCGTCAGCCGACTTGTCAAAGATTCCTGATGGACGCGCTCCTCCAGCCTATATTATGACGCCTTCCTGCAAAAAAGCAAATCGTTCCAGTCAATTTAGGTTGGTTTGCCGTTTGGTCTCGCTGTCGATTTCATCAGGCTGTATCTGATCCCCCGCATCGGGGCGGAAGAACGACGCGGGAGAACCCTCGGCCCCTGGAGTGGGTCGTGCCAGCCAACCGGCCTCGCTCCGCCCGTCCGGCTGGAGCTTTTCCAACGGACTTGAAATCCCCAACTCGGCGGCGGAGATCATCACTCGCCAAACTCCTCCGCGAGCTTCAGCTTGTCGTCGAGTAGGAAGAAGTCGGAGAATCGGGCCGTGAACGGCTTCTTCGAGAGGTTCGAGGCGGTCAGGCCGATCTTGACCTTCGCGGGATAGTCCAGGGCGAACTCGCGGAACCCCAGCAAGCTCCGGCCGTTATGGCTGAACAGGCACTGGACCCGGCCTTTCCTGCGGATCAGGAAGAGGTCCAGCGGCGCCGACGGATCGCCGGGCAGGGCGATGTAGTAGTAATCGATCTCCTGGCTGCCGCGCACGACCTCGACGAGCAGCTCGCGGACCAGCGACGCCCCACGGCCGTGCAGGCCCGTTCGAGCCGCACGAAGTTCTCCTTGTCCTGGTAGAGCAACAGCCCGGCCCCCTGGAAGGTGAGCGGCAGCCGTCGGCCGCGCGGGTCCGCGGGCGGGTCGAGCCCGGGATCGATGTCGCCATCGACCCTCACATACGCCAGGAAATCCCCATCCACCTCGGCCATGGTGCGCGGCGCATTGTGGAGCGGCTTCCGCAGCTTGACGATCTTCGGCGAGAGGCTGAACAGCTTGGGCGGCAGCGCGATCGAGGACTTGCGCTCCCGCTCGTCCTTGACCAGCCGGCACTCATCGGCCGCCTTGGGGTCGTCGTCCTCGACGAGGGGGCCGAGCCTGCGGAGGCTCTGCCTGGCGAGTTTTCGCCGCAGTCCCTCGATCTTGCGGGACGCGACGATCTTGCCGTCCTGGTCGCCGAGGTCGTACGGGCGAGGGCGCGAGTGGAGCAGCTTGCCCGAGCTGTCGAGTTGGGCCGTCTGGATCAGGACGCGGCGGGCGTCGGGGCCGGTCTTGCCGAGCGCGACCTTGACCTCGCCGGTGGCGACCGAACGGTCCAACTTGAGGTTGACCGGGCTGGTGTCCGGCATCGGCGGCCAGCTCCCGTCGCCGCGGCGGGCCAGCCGCGGGGCGTTCTGGGCCGGCGCCACCAGCACCTTGACCGCCTTGATCCGCCCGTTCGGGTCGACGACCTGGGCCCGCACGCGGAGGTCGGGCTGCGGGGACTTGCTGCTCCGGACGTCCAGGTCGATGGCACCGACCCGGCCGGCCAGCAGCTCGCGGAGCTCGTCGGCCGGGATCGCCAGGCCGATCGTGTCGACCCCCTCCAGCTTGGCGACCGCGACCCCGATCAACCGCCCCCGATCATCCACGATCGGCCCGCCGCTGTTGCCCGGCTGGAGCGAGCCGTCGAGCTGGATCGCGAAGAGCTGGCCCATATCGTCGTTCCGGAGCGTCGACACCTGGCCGCCGGTGACCATGATCGTGGGGTTGCCCTGGTTGAACTTGATCATCGGCAGCGGGAAACCGTAGGCGGCGTATCGCATCCGCAACGTCGGGCCGGCGATCCGGTTGATGTCGATGGGAGTGACCGGCCGTTTCAGTCCGCGGGCCCGGACCAGGGCCAGGTCGTGGTTGATCTCCTCGCCCGAGTCGACCGCCACGATCTCGGCCGGCAACGACTCCTCGTGATCCGGCCCCTTGCCGCTCCGGAAGACCGCCGTGACCTCGAGCCTGGCGCCCTCCTCGTCGTCGAGGTCCGGCGTGACGACGTGCCGGTTGGTCGCGATCAGGGCCGTATCGCCCTGCATGCGGATCACGAATCCGGTCCCGGAGCCGAGGGCCTTGCCGATCTTCAGCTTGAGGAAGACGGTGGCGTCCTCCAGCCACGCGAGTGAGGTCGACCCGTCCGGCACCGGCACCGGAGGTGGCGGCGGCGGAGCGGATTGGATGAGTCTGGGCGATGGATCGGGCGGAGGCTCTTCAATCGGAGGCTTCTCCGCGGGTGTGCAACCCCCGCGGGGTGCCAGGAACTGGGCCATCACCACCATGAGCAGGAGCCCGCAGGCGATCCCGAACCCGCCGGCCACGTAGGACGCGTGCAAGGACGGCGATGGATTCGAGTTCGAAGCCGAGCGCGGCGATCTCACCGAGCGGGGCAGCACGGCAATCGCCGAATCATCCTCGTCGGGGAGTGCGGTGAGCGGGCCGGCCGGTGGCGCCGCCTTGGTTCCGGTATTCTGCGCCGCGAACTGATGATGGCAGTACGGGCAACGGATCGACCGGCCGTGCAGCTTGTCGGACACGAAGCCCTTCTTCCGGCACCTGGGGCAGACGACCGAGATGGACATGGCAGGTCTCCCGCGATTCGTTGGGCTCGAGCGATCCCCGCGCGCACCATCAGCGCCGACGGACGAGGCACTTCACGAGGCGCTGGTGAGGAGGAAGGGATCTGACCGGGATCGCCCGGCTTCGCTCGGCCCTTCGAGGCGTTGGGACGGCGATTCCGACCGGGGCCTCGGGCGTCGTCTCGCCCCTCCGACTCCCCCTGCCGATGAGAACGAACCCCCGTGGTTTTCCTTACAAGGAGGGGAGGAAATTTGTTGCGGAAGCCGACGTCGGTCCCGCAGCCTCTCGGAATCGTCCTCAATCCAGGGCGATCGCAGCGTGAAGGGTCAGGCCCAGGTCCGGCGGACGTCGGGCGCCCTGGGCACGCGAGAGTGCCCGGCCCGGTCGATCGGCGGCCTACTCGGAAAAGAGCGCGGGCTGCATGGTCGCATGCCACCTGCCGGGCGTGGTGGCCTTTGTTCTTGTCGTCTGCTTGCGGGCGGTTGATGAGCTGCGACGCCTCTTCAAGAGCACGGCGGGATTCGTCCGGGTGCTGGAGCTGATGCTGTGCCGTGACGGGGACGCTCCGGTTCATGGGCCGGGCGAACGTGTCGGGGTTATTTCTTGAGGATCACAATCTCCTTGACCATGACTTTTCCTCGGTTCATCCCCAGGTTGAACCCGATCATGTTGTTTCCCGGAGCGACATCGTGCGCGACGAATTTGAACTCATAGTCCTTGAACGCGGGGGGTGGAACGATCTGCTCGTTCAGCCCAATTGAGTGATAATCTCCCCCGATGATGCATCCTATTAATCGTACGATGTGTGAATCTGGCGATTTCATCTTGAAACGGATGACGTACTCGGCTCCGTTCTCCAGTCGCAACTGGTACTGGTTGGCCTGAACGTGCCAAGGGGTTCCGGTCGCGACCGTCGTCGCTAGAACCAGAGTCCCATCGACATCCTCCATCGAACCGGCTGCGCCGTGTTGGGTTACGAGACCCCAGGACCCAGCGCCAGCCGGCTTGAAACGCTGGAAGGCGATGTCTGGTTGTAGCTGGCTGGCCCGCGTCCAATCGGCCACGGCCAGGTCCCATTGCTTTCGCTTCTCGTACGCTTCGGCCCGCTTGGCGAGCAGTCTTGCGTCCTTCGTCTGCGGTGTGATCGCCTTGGTGTATTCGGCTATCGCCCGTTCCCAGTTGTTCTCCGCCGCGTACTGATCGCCGGCGGCGGCTGCGGGGTGGCGCTCGAGCGGTTTATCGAGCGCCGATTTCTTGAGGATCACAATCTCCTTGACCATGACTGTTCCTCGGTTCGTCCCCAGGTCGAATCCGATCTTGTTGTTTCCCGGATCAACGATATCGTGCGCGACGAATTTGAACTCATAGTCCTTGAACTCGGGGGGCGGAACAATCTGCTCGTTCAGCCCAATTGAGTGATAATCTCCCCCATTGCTGTTTGCTGCTATTTGTACGATGTGTGAATCTGGTGATTTCATCTTGAAACGGATGACGTACTCGGCTCCGTTCTCCAGTCGCAACTGGTTCTGGTTGGCAGAGACGTCCCAAGGGGTTCCGGTCACGGCCGTCGTCGTTAGGACCAGAGTCCCATCGACATCCTCCATCGAGCCGGCCGCGCCGTAACGGGCTGTAAATTCCCACGACTCGGCGACAGCCGGCTTGAACCGCTGGAAGGCGATGTCTGGTTGTAGCTGGCTGGCCCGCGTCCAATCGGCCACGGCCAGGTCCCATTGCTTTCGCTTCTCGTAAGCTTCGGCCCGCCTGGCGAGCAGTTGTGCGTCCTTCGTCTGCGGTGTGATCGCCTTGGTGTATTCGGCGATCGCCCGTTCCCAGTTCTTTTCCGCCGCGTACTGATCGCCGACAGCGGCAGCCGGGTGGCGCTCGAGCAGTTTGAGGATCACAATCTCCTTGACCATGACTGTTCCTCGGTTCATCCCCAGTTCGAACCCGATCCGGTTGTTTCCCGGAGCGACATCGTGCGCGACGAATCTGAACTCATAGTCCTTGAACTCGGAGGGCGGAACGATCCGCGCGTTCAGCCCAATTGAGTGATAATCTCCCCCATTGATACCTGCTCCTATATGTACGATGTGTGAATCTGGTGATTTCATCTTGAAACGGATGACGTACTCGGCTCCGTTCTCCAGTTGCAACTGGTACTGGTTGGCCTGAACGTGCCAAGGGGTTCCGGTCGCGACCGTCGTCGCTAGAACCAGAGTCCCATCGACTTCCTCCATCGAACCGGCTGCGCCCTGTTGGGTTACGAGATCCCAGGAACCAGGGCCAGCCGGCTTGAAACGCTGGAAGGCGATGTCTGGTTGTAGCTGGCTGGCCCGCGTCCAATCGGCCACGGCCAGGTCCCATTGCTTCCGCTTCTCGTACGCTTCGGCCCGCTTGGCGAGCAGTTTTACGTCCTTCGTCTGCGGTGTGATCGCCTTGGTGTATTCGGCGATCGCCCGTTCCCAATTCATGTCCGCCGCGTGCCGATCGCCGATGCCGGCTACTGCTGCTGGGTGACGCTCGAGCAGCCGATCGAGCGCCGGCTGGTCGCCGAGGAGGTGGTACAAATGGGCCAGAGCCGCCGCTGCAGCCGTGTCCTTCGAGTCTTTGGCGAGTTTCGCTTCGAGCGATGTCTGGATAGACTTGCGAGCGGCCTCGATCGCGCCGGTATTGCCCGCCTTCCCGAGCGCATCAATTTGCTGATAGCGGAGCTGGAGGTTGTCCGGATCCCTTGCCGCGGCTTGGGCGAGTGCTTCTGCCGCCATGCCCCACTGGCCGCTGGCAGCGAGAAATTTGGCGGACGCCTTGTTCTCCAGTAACGAGAGGGCGTCGATCTTCTTCCGGTATCGGGCGTCGTGCGCGGCGATCACTTGCGACGGGAGCGGCGTCGCGTTCCAGACGCGGGCCGTGTTATCGATCCCACCCGAGCAGAGCTGCTTCCCGTCGGGGCTGAAAGCCAGTGAGACCACTCCCGTCGTGTGTCCGCGCAGGGTAAAAACGTCCTGGCCGGTCTGCGTGTCCCACAGCTTCACCGTCCGGTCGAAGCTTGCCGTCGCGAGCCGACGACCATCCGGGCTGAAAGCAAGGGACACGACATCCATCGCGTGCCCGACCAGGGTATGAATGAGCCGGCCGCTCGTCGTTTCGCGAACGGTCACCGCGCTGAGCGAGTATTCCTTGCTTCGCGAAGCTCCCCCGGAGCCGCCCTGTTCATCGATCTGCGCGACAAGCTTGCCGTCGAGACTCGTGGCGGCGTGCTGCAAGAAGCCCGAGCCCGGCACGAACTCGGCGGGTAGGGCATCGAACATGGTCCCCGCCAGCGCGGCGTCGAGTTCACCAGTGAACGGATTCCAGCCCTTCGTGGCCATTGTGTCAGTCCGATAGTGTACCGCCTCCGACAGGACACGAAGTCCATCCCGCCGGAAGGCGATGCGTTCCACCCAGCCGGAGTGTTCGATCACGACGGGTCGGCTCGTCATGAGGTCCCAGAACCGGATGGACCCATCGACGCTCGCGGTGCCTATCTCGCGGCTTTGCGGCCGGAAGGCGACCGCCTCAACGAAGTCGGTGTGCCCGTGAAACGCTGCCAACCGCCGGCCGGAAGGGACCTCCCACAAACGGGCGCGATGGTCATCGCTCGCCGTGACCAGGCTGCGGCTATCAGGGCTGAACGCAAGACTGAGGACGAAACCTTCGTGGGCGAAGATCGTGAGCGCTTCGAGGCCCGCTGTGGCGTCCCGGAGCTTGACGGTGCTGTCCCAGCCGCCGGTGGCCAGCCATTTCCCGTCAGGGCTGTAGGCCAGGCAGTAGACCCATCTCTTGTGACCTTTGAGCTCTTGCAGCCTGCGGACATTCTCCAGATCCCAGACCTCAACCACTTCGGAGCCCGCCATCGCGAGCCGTTTGCCATCGGGATGGAACGCGACCTTGTTCACGCCGCCTCGGGGACCTGGGAACGCCTTGATCCCCTTTCCCGACGCCACGTCCCAGACCTTCACCCGCCCGACCTGGGGACCGCTAAACCCCCCGTACCCCACGGCGAGCGACTTGCCGTCGGGGCTGAAGGCCACACTCATCGCGTCCAGTCCCGGTTCAGACCGGGTCCACGCGATCGTGCCGGTCGCGACATCCCAGACCACGACAAGGCCGGCCGAGCAACCGGCGGCGGCTTTCTTGGCGTCCGGGCTCACGGCCACCTCAGAGACGACCCCTTTCGCCCCAGGCAGTGTCTTCAACCTTTGCCCGGTGTTGACATTCCAGACGTCAACCGTCGGCTCCACTTCAGTGCGGTACCCGAATTTCTGGGAACCTGCGCCGGCAACGGCCCAGGTTCCGTCGGGGCTGAATGCCAGCCCGTTTGCGCAAGTATTCCCGAGATCAAGGATTCCGCGCTCCGAATTGCACAGCCGTTCGACGAAGTGCCACTCCCAGCCGCGGCGTTTGGGATCGCAGCCGTGCAGGAGGTCCTCGGCCAGTGCCACGTTGTCGTCCTGCACTTCGCGGTAGGCGCGATTCACACGGCTAACGTAATCCTCACGCTCGAGTTGCTCGGCCTTGTCGAGGGCGATCTGCTCCTGCTCTTGGGCCTTTTCTCGCGCTTTCTCCGCTTTGGTCCGCTCCACCGTTTCGCTTTCCTTCGCCCGCTTTTCGCCTTCGGCTCGCTTCGTTTCGGCCTCTCGGGCCTCTCGGGCCTGCAGCATTCCGATACTCGTTCCCACGATGCCGCCCAGCAGGGCCAGCAGAACCAGGCTCGCCGCAATCACCCCGGCGCGGTGCTTCCGCAAGAACTTCCGCGTGCGATAGGCCCGGCTCGGTGGCGCGGCCAGCACCGGCTCGTGAGCCAGGTGCCGCAGGATGTCGGCCGCGAAGCCGTTCGCCGCGTCGTAACGGCGGGCACGGTCCTTCTCCAGGGCCTTCATCACGACCCAGTCGAGATCCCCACGCACTACGCGCCTCAACTGGGCCGGGTCGATGCTGCGGTTCGCGGCGATGTTGGGCAGGTCCTCGGCCGTCGTCAGCTTGGTGCTCGGCGGGGGCGGGTCGACCTCGCGCACCATCCGCAGCATCTCCAGGATCGCCCCCCGCTTGAACTGCTTGGGGTCGATGGGTGGCGAGCCGGTGAGCAGCTCGTAGAGCATCACGCCGAGGGCATAGACATCGGTCCGCGTGTCGATGTCCATTGACCTCGGGTCGGCCTGTTCCGGCGACATGTACGCCGGAGTGCCGACGATCGCCCCGGTGTCGACGAAGCTCATGTCGGTCAGCTTCACTTCAGTCGCCTTGGCCACGCCGAAGTCGATCACCTTCGGCGTCGGACGCCCGTCCACCTCCGTGACCAGCACGTTGCTCGGCTTCAGGTCGCGGTGGATGATCCCCTTCTGATGGGCGTGCTGAACCGCCTGGCAAACCGAGACGAACAGCTCCAGCCGGGCCCGGACCGTGAGCCGCTGTGCGTCGCAATACTCGGTGAGCGGCACTCCCCGCACCAGCTCCATGACGAAGAACGGCTGGCCAGCCGTCGTGACGCCGCCATCGTAGATGCGGGCGATGTTGGGGTGGTCCATCATCGCCAGCGCCTGCCGCTCGGCGTTGAACCGGGCCAGCACCGCACGCGAATCCATGCCGATCTTGATCAGCTTGAGCGCCACCTGCCGCTTCACCGGTGCGGCCTGGCCGGCCCGGTAAACGGTGCCCATCCCTCCTTCGCCGAGGACTTCGAGCAGCGTGTACCGGCCGGCGATGACCTCCGCCGCGACCGATCCGCTTGGGCGGTGTGGCGAGGAGCCCGCAAACGTGGTGGATGGCGGAGGGTCGGTCTCCTCGCTGACCAGGGCTCCCAGGAGAAGGCAGCCGGGGCAGAGGCCCGCGGGGGCATTGACAGGTAATTCGTGCCCACACTTGGGGCAGCTTGCGCGATCGGCCATGCGTGAATGCTCCGAGGAGGAATCGCTCCGCCTCAGTCTCGTGTACGAGCTTCGCCGGGAAATCTTTCACCGATGGGCGGATTCGGGGCGGATGGCGTCGAACAGCGAGCGGATCTCGTCGTCGAGGTCGGACGGATCGTCGAGCGTGGCGGCGATCTGTTCCTGGAGGATCGCGCGGTAGCGCTTGCGCAGCCGGGTTCTGGCGGTATTGATGGCCTCCTCGGACGTGCGGAACCGCTCGGCCAGCACGGCGGACCGCACGGCGCCCTTGCCCTCGGTCAGGACGATCTTGAGCTGTTCGAAAAGCTCGGTCCGGCCGGAATCGGCGTACTCGGCGGTCAGGATGGCCATCACGCGGTCGAGCAGCGTGAGCGCCCAGGCGCGGTCGAACAGGCGTTCCGCCGTCAGGTTGTCGGCCGGCTCGACCAGGTAGCGGCCCTCGGCGCCGCGGGCGTCGATCGAAATCGGAGTGGTCGCGACGTCGCGCTTTTGCCTCCAGGCGTCGATGAGGAAGTTCCGGCAGGCGACTCGCAGAAAGGAGCGGAAGCGGCCCTTGCGGTGTTCGACGGCGGCGAGGATGTCGTTCTCGAAGAGCCGTGCGAAGAAGTCCTGGGTCAGGTCGAGGGCGCGATCGGGGTCGTTCCCCTTGCGGCGGATGAAGGCATAGAGAGGATACCAGTAGGCCGAGCAGAGCGCCTCCATAGCCGCGCGGGCCTGCGGCGAGGCCGGCGACCCGGCCTGGATCACGAGACTCCAGTGCGTCGTGGGGAACGAGGCCGTCGCGGGAGCGTCCCGGTTCACGCCCTGGTCCATCGAGATCGAGCCGCCGTCGCCAGATGTCTTGATCCTACGAGGATCTCCATCGTCAGCATAGCGGATGGCGAGCGATTCCGCCAGGCACCGGGGCGGCCGGGAGCCATGGCAGCGGGGTGATCGGCATCATGGCGTGAGGAGGCGAGCGATGCTCGCCAACCATCAGGGAACCACGTCCTGCGTCGGGCCGGGCGCCACGGGTGCCGGCGGCTTGCTGCGGACGAGGAAGCCCTCGGCGACGAAGATCGCCGGATCCGCCAGGATGAGGTTGTATACGGGCTGCTCCCGCCCGGTGGCCGAGACCGACTGCACCGCGACCGCCCGGCGCCGGCCGCCGTCCCAACGCCAGATCCGATCGCCCGGCTTCAACTCGCCGGCGGCCCGGAGCCCGCCGGCCGCGAGGGAGAAGGGCTGTGTCCCGGTAGTGAGCACGCTCCCCGCGTCCGTCCGCACCTCCAGGAGGCGGTTCCTCGAGACGAAGACCGACGCGACCCGGCCCAGCGCGCCGACGCCGTCCGGGCCCACGGTTGTCACGAGGTCACCCTCGCGGACCTGCTCGATCGGCTTCGCCCCGCCCGGGAGTTCGATCGCCGTGCTCGCCGGGAAACAGCCCGGATGACAAGGTTCTATGAGCGGAACTGAGACATGAGAATGTTGTATGGGCGGAGTGGAGATATCGACGGCGTACTGGACCTTCCCCTCCTTGTCGTGGACCAGCAGACGATAGGCCGGATCGGAGACGGCCGGGCTCGTCGTCCTCTTCGCCAGGAAGAGCCGGCTGGTGATCTTCGGGCCCTGAACCTTGTAGAGGAGCCACTCCTCCTCGTGTGAGACCACTTCAACGCCTTGGCCGGACCGCCTCCGAATCCTGCGCCTCTTCACCAGATTCAGCGTGCATTCCAGCCGGATGAACGGCCGAGTGCTGTCGGTCGTCCGGAAGCCGAAATCGTCGAAGATGGGGACGTTCGGCTCGAGCACCAGAGTTCCCCGGCCGAACCGGCCCTTGACCACTTCGGCGACGAGGGCGATGCCGAAGACGCCCTTGGTACTCTCCGCCAGCGGCCATCCCGGGTGGATGAGTCCAGATTCCAGCACCAAGGCCTCCTTCTCCCCCAGGCCGGGAACGACCGCTCCGGGGACGGGGACCGGGACCCGGCCGCTGCCGAGGATTCCGTCCGGCGGGACGGGCAACTGTGCGGTCGTAACGGCCCCCGAAGCGAGCACCGCGAATGCGGTCGCGATGAACAGTCCCAGACGCATGATGATCCCCTCCGGTAGAGTCGCGTGACCTGACCGAGCTGCCCAACACTGTTCGTCTCCTTGCCCGCGGCGGAGGCCGCTACGGTCGCAGGGCCATGGCCTCGTCGCGACCCGCCCCGAGGAGCGGGCCTCGTCGGCGGGCCGGGACGCGGCTCTTGGACCTGTCCAGCAGCGCGTTGAACGTCCGACCAGAAGGCACGCCACCCGGGCATTATGGCCCTCCGCTCATCCGGCTCGTCCAGATCGGCTCCGCGCTTCGAGGCGGCGAGCGGAGAGGTGGGTCCTCGTTCGCTCATACGAACCGGGCGCCCACCACCGGTGAGGCGAGCCGTTGTCGCCTGCGCCGGCCATCGGTGCGAAACACGCCGGCCGCGTGCTCACCGGTCAGGGTGCGGGCGGCAGCGGCCAGCCTGAGAAGGTCGGGAAGATCGGTCAGACACTTCGGGTCGAACACCGAGTTGGCGATCGACTCCGCCAGCTCGTGATTGCTGCCCTCGCGTGGCTCGGTCGGGCTAAACCGACCGAGTACCGGGTCGAAGCGCTGATGGGGCTCCCACGGCGCCACGTTGAACTGGTAGAGGTAGGTGACGATATCCGCGGCAAACGGAGGCTCGTCGGTCCAGCTTGCGGCATGACTCCAGAGAAGCTGGCCGGGGCGGTGCTCCTGTAGAGACTCGACGAGATCCCTATCCACCGTCCTTAGGTCGTAGGCGACGATCAGGCCGGGGGCGCCGCTGCCTTGCTCCGGCCACGGCTCCGCCGGCAGCCCGAGGAGCTTGGCAGCAGCATGTGCGAGGATGCTGCTTGCCCGATCCGGCAGGGCAAAAACCCTCGGTGGCTTCAAGGACCATGCGTCGAGCAGGTCCTTGAGACGAATGATGGCCTCGCAGCACAGCCCGTCGCTATCCTGGGTCCACGCGTAGCGGCCCCCCTCGTCGTACGGGGATAGGTGCAAGAGTAGCGTTCCGGTTGTCACGAAATGCCAGCCGCGAAGGTCGCTCGTGTCCAGGGGGGTTGCTGCGGTAATTGTGTCGGCACGACGCACCATCCCTTCGAGCTGGCTCCTCAACAAGAGGTCGTCGCGGTTGGCGCCGGCGTCGAGCGACCGGAGGATCTTCCTCGGGGTAGACAGATCGCCGGTCATCAGGGAGTTGTAGGCGAGGAAGTAAGGGGAGAGAAATCGGCCCTTGACCAGTCTGCGCCCGGAAGGTCCCGGGCGCCGTGCAGGTACCGACACGCCTCGGCGTGCTGGCCATCGCCTTGCAGGGCGCAGATCAGTTCTAACAGTATCGCTTCGCTTGCCGGAGCGAGCTCATGCGCCGCGCGAGGACGGTCGCTGCGATGGAGTGCAGCCCCTCCTCGATGAGATCGTATCCAAGCTGGTAGAGGCTCTCCATGTCCTCGGGGTCGCACGAGATGGCGCGACTGCGTGTTGCGATCTCGGTCGCGCCGATCGCTGTGGCGATCTTGGCGAATACCTCCCATGCGTCGCTCCAGTGTTCCTTTGACCGGAGCTCGTCGGGATAGTGGAGCACCCAGCGAAAGTCGTGGAAGGCTGACTTTGGGTCTCCCCGTTGAATGGTATCCAGCGCATCCTGTCGGAGTTCTTCGTAGGGTTTCGTCATGGTGTGTTTATCCCGCGGTGGTCGCCAAAGCGGCCTCTCTCAGATGCGTCGACCTGGTCACATGGTCGCTGTCCAGTGCCCGTCGGAGGAGGCAGACGGGGCAGAGGCCCGCGGGGGCGTTGACGGGCAACTCGTGCCCACACTCCGGGCAGCGTGCGGGATCGGCGATGGATGAGTGCTCCGAGGAGGAATCAGTCCGCCTCAGTCTCATGTACGAGCTTCGCCGGAAAATCTTTCATCGATGGGCCGATTCGGGCCGGATGGCGTCAAACAGCGAGCGGATCTCGTCGTCGAGCTCGGCAGGATCGTCGAGCGTGGCGGCGATCTGTTCCTGGAGGATCTCGCGGTAGCGCTTGCGCAGCCGGTGGCTGGCGGTGTTGATGGCGTCCTCGGACATGCCGAGCCGCTCGGCCAGCACGGCCGACCGCACGGCCCCCTTGCCCTCGGTCAGGACGATCTTGAGCTGGTCGAAGAGCTCGGTCCGGCCGGAATCGGCGTACTCGGCGGTCAGGATGGCCATCACGCGGTCGAGCAACGTCAACGCCCAGGTGCGGTCGAACAGGCGTTCCGGCGTCAGGTAGTCGGCCGGCTCGACCAGGTAGCGGCCCTCGGCGTCGCGGGCGTCGATGGAAATCGGAGTGGTCGCGACGTCGCGCTTTTGCCTCCAGGCGTCGATGAGGAAGTTCTTGCAGGCGACTCGCAGAAAGGAGCGGAAGCGGCCCTTGCGGTGTTCGACGGCGGCGAGGATGTCCTTCTCGAAGAGCCGTGCGAAGAAGTCCTGGGTCAGGTCGAGGGCGCGATCGGGGTCGTTCCCCTTGCGGCGGATGAAGGCATAGAGGGGATACCAGTAGGCCGAGCAGAGCGCCTCCAGCGCCGCGCGGGCTTGCGGCGAGGCCGGCGACCCGGCCTGGATGACGAGACTCCAGTGAGTCGTGGGAAACGAGGCCGTCGCGGCAGCGTCCCGGTCAACGCCGTCGTCCATCGAGATCGCTCCGCCGTTGTTCAGATGTGCTGATCCTCCAGGGATGTCAGTCGATAGCGTATCGGACGGCGAGCGATTCCGCCAGGGCCGGGGCGTGGGCAGGAGCCATGAGGCGGGAGCGATCGACTTGATGGACAAGGAAGGGACGGGCCCGTCGCGCAGCGCGAGCCATCGACGTCGTCCCGCACCCACCGCGTCCCTGGATATCCCCGATCATGCGCTCGGCGCTCGAATTCGTGTGCCGTATCAGACCTCGGCAGCTCCTCGATCGGAGGGGGACGGATCTGATGGCTTGTCTTTCACGTGCTGCTCGCGTCTCACGAAATGAGTCGCGTAAGCCTCTTCGATCCCTGGGTGTCCCGATCTGCTGAACCGGAGCGGTTGTTTGGGACCCTTCCCCCAGGAGACGTACACCGTCTTCCGCGGTTGGAGATGGCCGTTGAGGGCATTTTGCCGGAGGGTGCGACGCAGGAGGTTGAGCTGGCTGAGATTGAGCCCGATCGCTCGTTCCAGATAAGGAATCCGTCTCATGCGCCACGACTCGTAGTTTTCCTTGGTCAGCCTGCCCATTTGAATCAGAACGTCGACCAAGCTGATGAACCCCCTCTCCCTGAGCAGCTTGGACGACGCTCGGTTCATACTGGAGACGAGTTCAGCACGATTCACCGTACGCCCTCGATGAGCTCCATTCAAAAAGCAGGCGGGGTAACTAGTGTTCTTGCAAGAACTTAGGACGGCGACTACTTAAATGTTCTTCCATCTTCTGGAATCCCACGAGCCCGACGCCCGCCTGGACCATCTGCGCCGTCAGGTACTTCAACCCGCGCTCGGGAGGAATCCTCATGACGACCTCCGCGCCGTCCTTCAAGAACCGCACGGGCCGCCACGCCGTCAGCCTCATTCCCGCCTTCGCGCACAACGGCCCGGCCATCCCGGAGATCTGGGCGAGGCTGAGCCTGGGCAGGGCTTCGGGCAGCCGGCGGAGGACCTGGTAGATTCCGCCCGCCGATCGGACGGTCCACCAACGCGCCAGGCGCTCGGTGGCGGTCGATGTACTTTCGGTAGCGACCCGCTCGATGCCCTTGACGGTCTCCTGGCGGGCGATCGCCTCGCCGGCCGATTCAGTTCCGGTCTCAGCCAGCTCGCGGCCGGCCGACTTCATCCCCTGGCGGACGGCACCTTTGACCTCCGAGCGGAGCGCCTCTGCGGCTGCGGCTCCCTCGGGCTGAAGGGCGGACAGGCTCAGGACATCGGCCACGACGAAGCAGCCGTCGACCAGCGCCCAGGTCATTTCTCCGGATGTCGGCGCATAACCCCTGCGCATCACGTTGCCCAGGTGGATCACGTCATACAGCGGGAGGAACTGGTAGAACTGGAGCGTGCTGTCGCTGAGCTGGGCGACCCGCTCCAGGCCGTCGTTGCGGATGGTCCGGATCGTCGCCTGGCCGTTCTCGCCGGCCAGCGACAGGGCCGATAGGGCCATCGCCTCACGGAACGTCCGCCGCGTCCTGGCCTGGAGGAAGGCGATGGTCTGCGGCCCGGCGTCGGCCTGCGCGATCGGGGGGATCGCCGCCGCGCCGTGGGTGCGGAGCACCTCGCGGAAATCGGGGTCGGTCGCGTACTTGTCGAGGATCGCCAGCGCCATCGCGCCGTGTGCCCCGAGGGCGAGCGTCGCCTGGCGGCGGAGCGTCGCGTCGCCGAAATCGCCGAAGACGACGTCGGCCGCGTCGGGACCGGCTTTTTTCAGGGCCCGCTCGCCGGCTTGGCCCTGCTCGACGACCAGCCGCAGGCCCTGCGTGCTGCCGCCGACCGCCTCGACCAGGCCGGCCGCGGCCACGTGTCGCAGGTGCGCGGCCACCGTCTCGGGCCGGTGGGTTCGCAGCAGCTCGTCGAGATAATCGGCGTTCACCCACAAGAGGATCAGAGCCTGATCGAGGGGCAGGGCATCCCCGATCGCCTCGAGGACCGGCCCGTACAGGCTGACCAGGGCGAAGCCTTCCAGGCCCTGTCGCCGGAACGCCTCGAGCGCCATCGGGCCGAAGTGCTCGAACGTCCGCAGGGCGGAGCGCAGGTCCGACGCCCCTCGATCCAGGCTGATGAAGCCGAGGACCGTCAGCGCGTCGCCGAGCGCCGCCCGGTCGTCCTCCAGGTGCTCGATCAGGGCGGTCACGCCCGGCGGATCGGCGAGGATCAGGGGCAGCGCGGCCGGATACCGCGCCGCGGCCCGCCGTTGGGCCGGTGACAGGCCGGTCAGCTCGGCGATCAGGATGCCCCGGTCGGTCTCGTCGCCTCGCTTCAATCCGAAATACTCGCGCCAGTGCAACAGGACGTCGGCCGCGGCGTCGGCGCCCAGGACGTCGCGGAGCCGGTGGAACTCGACGGGATACTTCTCGTAGAGGAACAGGGCCTCCATGTCGAGCTTGTCGAGCAGGACCAGCCCGCGCTCGCCGTCGGTCCGATCGATCGCCTCGGCGTTCCGGCCGAATCGCTCAGACAGCCGCGCCACCATCTCCCGCACCCGCGGCGACGCGGTTCGGTAGCGCGCCAGCATCGCATTCGCGCTCGTCGCCGGCCCGGATGACGGAACAACCGGCCCGACCGCAACGACCGGCGATTCGATCGCCCCGTCGGCACCCCGATCCGGCCCGGCCGGCTTGGCCGCCAGTTTGATCAGGACCCCCAGGGAACCCAGTAGCGTCACAAGTGCGATCGTTCGCTTCATCACGTTTCCCGTTCCACCGCCGGCCGCCATACTCCCGTCGCAGGCCGCCCCATCAAACGGACACCCGCTCTGCCGGACTTCTCTCTCTACCATTCTAATGAAGGAATCGGCCGCCCCGCGTTTTGATTGGGAAGAATCCGGGCCCGATTTGCACGGAGAACCGGCAATTCCCTCCGGCGTGGGCAGATGAACAAGAACGGGCGACAATATCCATCCGCGCATTGTTGATGGTGTGCAGCGTGAAGAATGAATGAATTCGGAGATAGGGTTCTGCGCGACTGGCCCGGTCCGGTCCGGCGCTTAGAATGCTCCGGCGGTACAAGGAGTGCGGGCCGATCAGGGAGAGCGGGTCAGGCCAGAGGTGCCGAGGGACGGGATTCGATGAGGTCATTTCGCAAAGAGCAGTTGGGGAAGGTCCGGACGAAGATCGTGGCCACGGTCGGGCCGGTGTCGAGCGACCCGGCGATCCTGCGCCAGATGGTCGAGGCGGGCGTCGACGTCTTCCGGCTCAACTTCTCGCACGGGACGCACCGGGAGCATACCGAGCAGCTCCTGGCGATCCGGCGGATCTCCGAGGAATCGGGGATCCAGCTCGCGGTGATCCAGGATCTCTGCGGGCCGAAGATCCGGCTGGGATCGATCCCGGGGGACGTGGTGTCCTGCGACCACGACGCCGAGTTTGTCCTGGTCGGCGAGCCCGGCCCGCGCAACGATCCGCATCATCTGACCTGCTCGTATCCGGCTCTGCCCGGAGAGCTGGAGGTGGGCCAGCCGGTGCTGTTCGCCGACGGCACCGTCGCGATGGAGGTCGTCGCGCGCGAGCGCGGCCGGGCCCGGCTGAGGGTCACGCTGCCCGGCCTGATCCGATCGCACCAGGGGATCAATGTCCCCGGGGGTGCCCTCAGCGTCTCGGCATTGACGGAGAAGGACCTGGCCGACCTGGAATGGACGGCGACGCACGACGTCGCCTATGTCGGGCTGTCGTTCGTGCGGCAGGCCGGGGACGTCGTCGCCTTGCGCCGCGAGCTGGAGCGCCGCGGCAGCCGCGCGCGGATCGTGGCCAAGATCGAGAAGCGCGAGGGGCTGGCCAACCTCGACGCGATCATCGCCGAGGCCGACGCGGTGATGGTGGCGCGGGGGGATCTGGGCGTCGACCTGGACGTGACCCGGGTGCCGGCCGTGCAGAAGCGGATCATCGCCGCGTGCCACCAGGCGCGGGTGCCGGTCATCACGGCGACCCAGATGCTCAACAGCATGGAGACCTCCAGCCGCCCGACCCGCGCCGAGGCCAGCGACGTGTTCAACGCCGTGCTCGACGGCACCGACGCCGTGATGCTCTCGGGCGAGACGGCGATCGGCGCCTATCCGGTCGAGGCGGTCGCGATCATGAGCCAGGTCGCCGCCGAGGCCGAGGCCTTCCTGTTCGCCCAGCCCGGATCGACCAGTCCGGTGCCCGGGCCGTCGTCCTCGGCGGTCGTCCGCCTGGGCCACTGGTATGCGGCCGGTGAGCCGCTGCAAATCGCGCGGGCCGGCCAGTTGCGGCCGATCACCGAGAGCGTCGTCGAGGCCGCCAGCCTGATCTCCCGGCGGCTGAACGTGGCGCTGCTGGTCGTCGCCACCCATTCCGGCCGGACGGCCCTGGTGCTGTCGAAGCAGCGCAACCCGGCCCCGACC
The DNA here is from genome assembly GCA_963815795.1 of uncultured Planctomycetota bacterium. Taxonomy (GTDB): domain Bacteria; phylum Planctomycetota; class Planctomycetia; order Isosphaerales; family Isosphaeraceae; genus JAKAUH01. The sequence continues at coordinate 5,118,875 of CAWFIC010000003.1, forward strand.
CTGGCCCTGGCCCACGACGCCCACACCGCCCGCGCGATGGCGTTGTTCTGGGGCGTGACCCCGCTGCCCATGCCCGACCTCCCCGAGCGCGAACAGCGCCGTGCCGTGATCGAGGAATGGTGCAAGGCCCGCGGCCTGATCGCGACGGGTGACCGCATCGTCGTCCTCCGCGGCTCGGAGCCCGACGACCCCACCCACAACGAGATCGTCGTCCGCGAGATCGACTGAACCGATGGCCGTCGGGCCGGAGCTCCCTCCCGCCGCATCATCGCTTGCGTTGCACCAGGTCCCACAGGTTGCCGTAGAGGTCCTTGAACACGGACACCGTACCGTAGCTCTCCTCCTTCGGCTCGCGGATGAAGACGATGCCCCTGGCCCGGTAATTGTGGTAATCGCGCCAGAAGTCGTCGGTGTCGAGGAACAGGAACACGCGACCTCCGGTTTGATTGCCGATCCGCGAGGATTGCTCCTCGCCGACGGCTCGCGCGAGGAGCAGTCGCGTGTCGCTGGACCCCGGCGGCGCCACGACGACCCAGCGCTTGTCCTGCTCCGGGATGTACGTGTCTTCGATCAAGGTGAAGCCGAGTCTGCCGACATAGAAGTCGATGGCCTCGTCGTACTCGCGAACGACGAGCGCCACCTGGCCAATGGTTTGCGTCATCGGTTGATCCTCGCCGAGGGGCCCGAACGCGTCTGGGAACGTGCCGCCACACCGGGTTTCGCGGGCCCTGCTCATGAAGAGCAGCGGAAAGGCGCGGCCGACTGTTGGCGGACTTTATCACAACGAGTCATGGCAGTCCGGGTCCGCCGCCGCCGCGCCGCCGGGCTCGGCGTCAGCTCAGCCAACGATAGGCCATGGTGGCGACCCCCGGGAACCACGACAGGGCGGGGCGTACGCGGGGTAAGAGACTCATGGAAGCCTCCCTTGACGGTTGTCGGATTCCGTGAGCCTAACGAGCCGCCAGCTCGAATTCCATGCCGTCCGATGGGATCGCTGATTATCCGACCAACTCCCGGATCGGCTCACCATTGTCGATGAGGTAGGTCGGCCGCCCGGACCCGTCCGTGAACGTGATCGAGCGGGCATCGATCCCCAGGTGATGGTAGACCGTCGCCGCCACGTCCTGCGGGCTGATCGGGCGGTCGACGACGTATTCGCCGCGGGCGCTGCTGCGGCCGATCACCTGTCCCATCCGCATCGATCCGCAACCCATCAGGACGCTGAAGGTCTTCCCCCAGTGGTCGCGGCCGGCGTCCTTGTTCATGCGCGGCGTCCGCCCGAACTCGCCCATCGCCACCACCAGCGTCGAGTCGTACAGCCCGCGCTGGATCAGGTCGTCGATCAGGGCGCCGAGGGCCCGGTCGAGCGGCGGGATGAGCTTCCGGGCCCCCTCCTCGGTCTTGAGCTGGGGTGGGGTCCCGTGGTGGTCCCACGGCACGCAGTTCACCGTCACGAACGGCGTGCCTGCCTCGATCAGCCGGCGGCCGAGGAGCGCGCTCTGGCCGAAGGTGTGTCGACCATATCGATCCCGCGATGCTGGGGGCTCGGCGGCGATGTCGAGGGCCTTCGCCACCGCGTTGCCGGTGAGCATGTCGAAGGCCCGCCCATAATAGGAATCGAGGTCGCAGAGCCGCGGGTCGGCATCGCGCCGGAGACCGTCCAGCGCTGCTCGCATGCGACGGCGATCCTCCAGGCGGCCCAGTGTCACGCCGCCGGGCAGCGCCAGATTCTTGACCCGGTACTTCGGGTCGTTCGGATCGGAATCGACGACGAATGGGTTGGCCGAGCCGCCGAGGTAGGCCGCGTAGTGGAACAGGTTGTCGGTCCCGCCCCGGAGGTGGGGCACGGCGACATACGACGGCATCCCGGGCCGGCTCGCCACCCGCAACCGTGCCACCGCGGAGCCGATCGACGGCCGGCGCTGCACCGTGTTGTCCGGGGCGTTGAAGGCCGGGCCCTCGTAGCCGGTGAGCATCCAGTGATTGCCCTTGGTGTGGTCGCCCGTGCCGTGGTTGACCGTCCGCAGGATCGCGAGGCGGTCCATCCGCCGCGCCTGCTCGGGCATCAGCTCGCCGAATCGAACGCCGGCAAGACTCGTGGCGATCGAGCCGAACGGGCCACGAAAGGCGGCCGGAGCGTCGGGCTTGGGGTCCCAGGTCTCCATGTGACCCGGACCGCCGCTGAGCCAGAAGAGGATCACGCTCCGCCCCCGGTCCGGGCCGACACCCTCTCCGCGAGCACGGAGCCGCAGCAGATCAGGCAGCAACAGCCCGCCGAGGCCGAGCGCGCCCGCCTGCAGGAAGCTCCGCCTCGTCACCCCGTCGCAGTCCCGGCGCCCCCGCCGAAGACGCTCAGCATCGTCACCTCTCCCGGCCATCCGAGGTTGAACCCTTGTTTAAACTCCCCGTCCCCGGCGATCTTGTCAAGTCCCGAGGCGCCAGACGGTAGATCCCGCTCAGGGATCGGGAACTCGGGCTTCTTCCCATCGGCGTCGACGTCGGACGATCGCCGATGGCACCACGCATCAATCGGCGGCCGGCACCCGCCCGCGGCCCGCCCATACTTGGCATACTTGGCATACTTGTCAGGTCGCGCGTGTGCCAAGGATGAAGCCGGAGAAGTGGTCCAACGTCGGGAATCTCCTGGGTCCATGACCACCCGGATGCCAATAGTCGGTCTACTGGGTCGGGCGACACGAGCCCGTCGGGGGACCGAACAGCGGGATACCGCCGCCGGGGCCTCTCAGAGTCTGTCCCGGAAGGGTCGAGAGCGATCCCGTAGGGTGGGTGAAACCCACCGTGTGCCAAGGCCTTGCGTCGGTGGGTTTCACCCACCCTACAATCGTCTGACCCACCTTCCGGGACAGACTCTCAGTCGCATGCTGTGGCTGGCCTGGGTCCCCGGTGAGGTATCCGCTCGACCCCGCGCGCAGCGACTGCCGCCTTTGCTGGATGCACCGGACTTGCCGACCTTGACGGCGCGGGCAGGCGCGGCGTCGAATTCCCGCTTATCCGGTCGCCAGCGACCGGGCGGGCCTCCATCACTTTGCATACTTTGCATGGTTTGCACCCCCCCGACTCGTGCAAAGCACGAGAGGGAAGCGCGGAACGGGGTGCCTGGGCCGCGAACAAAGTCGCCCTGATCGGGACGATCCGCGGGATCGGAATGACCCGACCGGGAGAGGGATCGAGGGATGCCCCGGTTACGGCGCTCCCCATTTCGACCCGCCCGCTACTCTGCTCCGGACCCGGCCGCGAGCATCGGACCCCTGTCGGTCGGGCCGGCGGGCGACGGCCGGCCCGGGGTCGATCCGCTCGGTCCCCGGCTGGGGACGATCGGACGGGGCGGACCGATCGTCGTCCTTGGGCCGGCTCACTTTGACCGCCGTTGATCCCTGCTGGCGGGCCTACTCCGGGAGGAGGCGAATGAACCCCGCCTGCAGGAAGTGATGATCGGTCGTGAGGGCCTCGTCGACGCCCCATGACTTCATCAGCAGGAAGCTGACGGCGTCGCAAAGCGAGTAGGATTTATCGGGGCGAGCCCGCAGGAAAGCGATCGCCGCGCGGTGAAGGGACTCGTCCACCCATACGATATCGACCTCGGGGTTGTCGAGCAGGTCCGCGGCGAATGCCAGCGATTCGGCTCGACTCAACCTCCGGACCTGGCACAGGGGTGTGAATTCCGCAAGGACATAGCTGCGCGTGAATCGGAATGGGGCCGCGTGGAAGAGCGTCACCGCATCCCGATGGCGGAACTCCCCGCCGTCGAAATAGCAGAGCGAGCCCGAGGTGTCGAGGAACATCAAGTCGCGTCCTCGGATGGGCCTTGCGAGCCGGCCGCTTCCCCTGCCAGATCGGCGTCGATCGCCGGATTATCGGCCGATCTACGATTGCCGCTGTTGACTGCCCCCGCATGGCGCCTCAGTCGCTCCAAGGCCGCGATGCGCGTCGGATCGTCCGGCCGTCGCCGGGGTCTTGGCCTGTGGCGCGCCACCCATTCGGCCGCCAGTTCGTCGGCGGTCCGGCCCGTCGCGGCCGCCTGGCGCCGGAAGACCTCGTCAAGCTCATCCGGAAGCTCGATGGCGATCGTCTTATCCATGGTCGAAGGTCGCCCTCATCATCCAGCAAACCGGATCCTCCTTTCATCTTATCCGGGGGCCTGGGGCACGGCGAGAGCTCTCCCGAAGGCCGCACGCCTCGCGCGGCGAGCAAGGAGGCGACCGAGCGACGAGGCCGCGACGTTGGAGTCAACCGCTATGCCCGCCCTGCCGCTCGATTCGCCTACCTCGCCCGTCGCGCCCGGCGGACGGGACGGCGAGGCCCATCGGGCCGCACCCGTCGGTCGCCGGCGCGATGAGGATGCCCATCGGTGGTGACGGTCCGGTGCGGGAGGCAACGTCGGTCGGGCCGGCGGGCGACGGAACCCGAAACGGGGACGGAACCCGAAACGGGGACGGAACCCGAAACGGGGACGCATCTGGATTCCACGGACCGGTTCCGCGCGTCGTCGTCGGTGATCATCCCAGGCGCATCAGGGCCGGGCGGGTCCGCGCAGCGCCCGATTCCTGACGCGATCAACGTCTTGTTTGGTTGCGGCTATGCCGCGTCAGGGCAGGATGTCCGCCACCGCGATTTCGCCGATCTCGACGCCATCGACCACCACATGCAGCACATGGCCGGGGGCGAGGACCTCGTGCGTCCGATAGCCGTCAGGTCCCGGGTCGGAGTAGACTTCGACCCGGCCGTCGTCCACGTTGACGAGCCAGTAGACCGCGACGCCGCCGGCGGCATAGATGTCGGCCATCGCCCGGTCCTGGTCCACGCTCGTGTAGGACACCTCGACGATCAGGGCGGTGTCGGCCGGCTCGGGGTATCGGGCCAGGTAGTCCCGCGGGCGCCGCGGGCGATGACGAGGTCGGGGCGCGGCACGCTGATCTGCGAGGGGATCCTCAACCCCTTCTCGCTGCGGATGTACCACCCGGCCAGCAGGATCGCTTCGATGGCCAGGCGGACGAGATCGAGGACGGCGCCATGCAATGGGGATTCGGCAATCCGGTTCACCAGGTATCCGTTGATGAGGTGGACGTCGTCCCGCTTGCCGAAGAAGCCCGAGGCGATCAGCGACTCGTATTTCTCCACCGTCATGCGGTAGAGCGGCGAGGGAATCCAACGCGGCCGGGCCGCGACCGATCCGGGTGTTGTCGCCGTGGACATGGTCTCTTCGCACCTCTCAATCCGAGCTCATCGGTTAGACCGGCTCGAACCCAGGATCCCAACCTATTGACTCATATGCCGGCCGGGGACGTCGAGATGGTTCGGGTTCCGGGCAAAGCATTCAAAGCATCGCTCCCGGCCTCGGCTGCATTTCCTTGGTGATCTTGTCGAAGGGTATGAGCCAGAGCGCGGCCATGGGAGGCGCGGCCATGGGGCCATTCCTAAATTGTTGAAGGGGGATGTACAAATAGATAAGTGGAGAAACCGTTGTCGTTCCGCCGTTTTCCGATCCCGGCCGCTGGCCGTAGTCAGCCCCCGGCTCCGGACCGTCCGTCCGGCGTCGCACCGGGCCCGGGCCGGCCGGACCGGCGGTCGGGGTGGCGGCCGGCGCGGGTTCGCGGCCGGGCGGGGGTCACGAGCCCTCGGTAGCCTCACCCCAAGACCGGCCCCGTGATGACGGTCTCTTGGACCTCGACGGCCCGGCCCGGCCGGTCCGCCTTGCCCCGACCGGCGGTCGGATCGCCGGGGCCGCCGGCGGCGACGGCAGAGGGCCGGCCGCCGGTCGGGCGGCGCTGGTCCGGGGCGGGCGACCCGGGTGCGACGCGACCGTGGACGTCGACTCGCCGAGACCGGGACCGGGGTCCGTCCCGCGGGTCGCCCGCCGCGGCCATTCCCCGCCGGACCGACCGCCGGCCGACCTCCCGCGCTGCACCGGCCCCTCCGGCCGGTGACCTGCCTCCTCCCAGAGTCTGTGCCTAAAGGGGCCTTTCCGGGCGAGCGGGGGGCGTCAGCTCCCTGTCTTCCGGATCCGGACAGGGGGCTGACGCCCCCGCTCGCCTTTCGGAACAGACTCTCAATGGTCACGTGAAGGGCCCGTTTTTTCGAGACGCGCGAGCGTCGCGCAGTCGGTCACGTGCCGGCGCAGCGTACTGCTCAGTTGATTCTGGTCTCCGGGCACGAGACGATGTCCAGCCGAAGGAGGACGGCCTGGGTCGGGCCGGCCCTCATGCCAGGGCCATATCCCTCTTCTCGCGCGATCCGGACCACCGGATCGGCCAACGCACGGGAGTTCATTGATGTACAAGGGCAAGAACCTGGTGGGGTGGGTTGTCCCTCTTGTTGGCGGCCTGTGTCTCTCCGTTTACTCCGCGGCCCCGGCGGCCGTCGGCGCGGTGGGCGAATCCGGGAACGTGACCAAGAGGGAATTCGGAAAGACCCCGGACGGCAAGCCGGTCGAGCTGTACGCGCTGAACAACGGCCGGCTCACGGTCAAGGTCATGACCTACGGCGCCATCATCACCGAGATCGATGCGCCCGACCGCACGGGCAAGGAAGGGGATATCGTCCTCGGTTTCGACACCTTGGAGGGCTATCTGGGGACTCATCCCTACTTCGGCGCCACGGTCGGCCGGGTCGCCAACCGGATCGCTGGGGCGAGATTCACCCTCGGGGGGGTCGACTATCAGGTCGCCGCCAACGACGGTCCCCATAGCCTGCACGGGGGCAAGAGAGGGTTCGACAAGGTCGTCTGGAAAGCCGAACCGACCAGCCAGGAGGGGGGAGCGTCAATCAAGCTCACTTACCGCAGCCGCGACGGCGAAGAAGGCTATCCCGGGAACCTGTCCGTCAGCGTCACCTTCACGGTGACCGACCAGGATGAGCTGAGGATCGAGTATGCGGCCACGACCGACAAGGCCACGCCCATCAATCTCTCGAACCACAGCTACTTCAACCTGGCCGGGCGGACGACCGAACCCATCCTGGGCCACCAGGTGATGCTCGCCGCCAACCGCTACACCCCGGTCGATGACAAGCTGATCCCCACCGGCGAAACGGCCCCCGTGGCGGGGACCCCGCTCGACTTCACCAAGCCCACGGAGATCGGCGCGCGATCCACGAACTCAAGGGCCAGCCTGGGGGATACGACCACAACTTCGTGCTCAACGGCGGCGGCCGATCGCTGGCGCTGGCGGCGCGGGTCTACGAGCCCAAGAGCGGGCGTCTGCTGGAAATGTTCACCACCGAGCCCGGCGTCCAGTTCTACACCGGCAACTTCCTGGACGGCACGATCAGGGGCAAAGACGGCATCTCCTACCGCCAGTACCACGGGTTCTGCCTGGAAGCCCAGCACTATCCCGACTCGGTCCACCACCCCGGTTTCCCATCGACGATCCTAGAGCCGGGCCAGACGTACACCCAGACGACGATCTACAAGTTCTCGGTCAAGTAGGGCCGGTCGGACCGGCCGGAACGGGCCGACGGATTACCCCGGCGAGAAAGTCGGTCGGGCTCTCAGCCTGACGGACTTGATCCTGTCAGGCTGAGAGCCTGACCTACGTGAGCTTCTTCCGTGCCGGGGTAAGAGGATCTTGCCGATGGCGGATGCCGGTGTGTTGAGGCCGCGGGGGATCGGTGTCATAATGCTGGCCCAATCTCCCCAGATCGGTGCGAGGGATCGAGTCTTCCGAGGGGCTGCCGACGATGCGATCGGCGGCTGACGACAGGGACCGAGCATGCAGACCACACTGGAGTGGATCGACTACCTGATCATGCTGATCTACCTCGGCTTCGTGCTGGGGATCGGCTTCGCCCTCAAGCGGTTCATGCGGACCAGCGAGGATTTCTTCCTGTCGGGCCGGTCGATCCCGGCCTGGGTGGCCGGGCTGGCGTTCATCTCGGCCAACCTGGGGGCCCAGGAGGTCATCGGCATGGCGGCCTCGGGGGCCAAGTACGGGATCGCCACCAGCCACTTCTACTGGGTGGGGGCGATCCCGGCGATGGTCTTCGTGGGTCTGTTCATGATGCCGTTCTACTACGGCTCGCGGGCGCACTCGGTGCCCGAGTACCTCCGCCTGCGGTTCGATGAGAAGACCCGCGGGCTCAATGCCATGACGTTCGCGGTGATGACGATCTTCTCGAGCGGCATCTCGATGCTCGCCATGGCCAAGCTGATCATGCTGCTGCGCGTGTTCGACGCGCCGGTCCTCGGCCTGGGCCTGTCGCGCGACTGGATCTTCCACGCCAGCATCATCCTGTCGGCTTTGATCGTCCTGGGGTACGTCTACCTCGGCGGCCTGACGAGCGCGATCTACAACGAAGTGCTGCAATTCTTCCTGATCGTCGCGGGCTTCCTTCCCCTCGTCTTGCTGGGCCTGAAAAACGTCGGGGGCTGGTCGGGGCTCCGGACGACGTTGGCCGGTATGAACAAAGGAGCGTTCACCCACACCTGGGTCGGCATGGGGCATGCCGATACCAACCCGCTGGGCGTCGAGTGGTTCGGGCTGGTGATGGGCCTGGGATTCGTGCTCTCGTTCGGCTACTGGTGTACCGACTTCCTGGTCGTGCAGCGGGCGATGGCGGCCGACTCGATGACCTCGGCCCGGCGCACGCCGCTGATCGCCGCGGTACCCAAGATGTTCTTCCCGTTCCTGGTGATCTTGCCGGGCCTGATCGCGATCGCGTTGCCGACCCCCAAGACCGAGGCGGCCGTCGCCGGCACCGACGGCGCGGCGGCCGCCATCCCGATGATCCAGGGCATCATCCCGGCCAAGGTCGACTACTGGACCGGCAAGCTCGAGCTCGACAAGAACGAGCAGCCGGTCGCCGATTTCGACATGGCCATCCCCCAGATGCTCCTGCGCTATTTCCCCACCGGCATGCTGGGCCTGGGGCTGACGGCCCTCCTGGCCAGCTTCATGTCGGGCATGGCGGGCAATGTCACGGCGTTCAACACGGTCTGGACCTACGACATCTACAAGGCGTACATCCACCCGGGCGGCAGCGACCGGCATTATCTCTGGATGGGGCGGTTCGCCACGTTCTTCGGGACCGCGATCTCGATCGCGGCGGCGTACCTGGCGTCGCGGTTCAACAACATCATGGACGCCCTCCAACTGGTGTTCGGGTTCGTGAACGCGCCCCTGTTCGCGACCTTCCTGCTGGGCATGTTCTGGAAGCGGGCCACGGGGCACGGCGCGTTCACCGGTCTGCTGGCCGGCACCGGGGGCGCGGCGATCTTCCACGGCCTGAACCTCCCGCGGGGCGCCGAGTGGGGGATCAAGGGGGGCTGGTTGACCGCCGTGGTCGGTGGCGGACCGCTATATACCTTTCCCACCGAGATGGCCCAGAACTTCTGGATGGCCATCGTCGCCTGGACGGTCTGCTTCGTGGTCACGATCCTGGTCAGCCTCGTCACCCGTCCTCGGCCCGACAAGGAGCTGGTCGGCCTGGTGTACGCCCTGACCGAGAAGCCCCACGAGGGGCACCTGACCTGGTATCAGCGGCCGGTGGCGCTGGGGGTGATCGTCCTGCTCATGACCTTGGCCCTGAACTTCCTCTTCTACTGAGATGCGCGAGGCGATCCCGATCATGAGACTCGACATTCGCCTGCCGATCGGACTCCTGTTCGCCATCCTGGGCGGACTGCTTGCAGTCTTCGGGCTGGTCACCGGCTTCACCAGCGGCGCACTGTATGACCGCTCCCTGGGCATCAACATCAATCTCTGGTGGGGACTGGTGATGCTGGCCTTCGGGATCGTGATGATCGTCGCCGGACGTCGTGGGACCATGGATAGGCGATCGGGTCTCGACGGCGAACCGCACGTTACGCATGGCGCTAGTTGAGAGTCTGTTCCGGAAGGGGGATTCCCGGCGAGCGGGGGGCGTCAGCCCCCTGTCCGAAGACGAGAAGACAGGGGGCTGACGCCCCCGCTCGCCCCTTTCGGGACAGATCGACTACGACGGCAGCGCCGAGAGTTGCCGCACGCCATGATCGACCAGGACCGGCGGATCGAGCCATCGCTCCTTGGGCACGACGCGGGCCGCGTATCCGCTGAGGGATTCGGGCCGGAAGTGGCGGATCGAATCGAGCTTGCCGTTGATGACCGGGATATCGGCCGCATCGAGCTTGGCGAGCACGAGGTCATCCTCGGTCATGAGGTCGTCGGGGTGGAGGACGCCGCGGTTGAGGGCCTCGCGGATGGCGTCGGCGAACTCGTTGTAGATGAAGGCCTCGGTGTCGCTGGCCCACCAGTCGCGGTTCATGACCTCGAAGAGGCGGACGGCCTCGCGGGCGACGTCCAGATCGGTCATGACGATGAGTGGATCGTGCACCGCCAGATGCCCGAGGATCCGATCGGCGGCCTCGTGCGAGACCACGCCGCAGGCCATGCCGTCGCGGAGGAAGTAGTCGAGCCGGTCGGCGCACAGCCAGGGCAGCGGCTGCTCGAGCAGCGGGTAGATGGAGTCGTCGTAGAACTCGGCCGGTGCGTAGCCCACGCCCGCGAGGGCCCGGGCGACGTCGGGCCGGTCGAGCATCAGCGGCTTGAGGCGCTCGTGATGGTCCTGCTCCACCGAGGAGACGAGGAAATCGACCGCGTGCGAGAAGGCGGTGTGCGAGATGTCGTGGAGCAGTCCGGCGACCTGCTCGCGGCGGTCGGCGCCCAGGCGGCGGAGCAGGATGAAGACCCCCAGGCTATGCTCGAACCGGGTGACGTTCTTGAACGGGAAGGCCAGGGCCGACGGCCCGGCCTGGCGGACGCCCTTCAGGCGCTGGAATGTGGGGCATTCGATCAGGTCCAGGATCGCCGGCTCCTCGATCGCGACGTTGCCGTAGACCCGATCGTCCCAGCGCATCCCCTCGGTCCCCGGTCGTAAGTCCTTGGTCCTTTCCCCCTCGTCCTTTATGATAGCAGATCGTCCGCGGCATTTCGGCAGTCCAGGTTGGGAGAATCCGTCGTGCTCATCGAGAAAACCCGAGGATACCCGGCGAGTCTCCTCCTCGTCTCGATCCTCGCCTGCGCCGGGTGTGGAGACGGCGCGTCGGACGGTACGGGGAACGCGTCTGCTTCCCCGGGGACGGCGGGCGCCTCCACGTCCGGGTCCGGCCCCCGGTTGATGTTCATCACCAACGGCAGCACCGACTGGTGGAACGCCGTCGAGAAGGGGATGACCGACGGCGCGGCCGAATTCAAGGCCCTGGTCGAGATGCGCCGGAATATCGAGGGCACGCCGGCCGGTCAGATCAAGCTGCTCGAGGACGTGCTGAGCCTGCCCGGCGTGCAGGGCGTCGCCATCTCCGTCATGGAGAAGGACTCGCCCGGGATCGCCGACAAGATGCGCGAACTGAAGAACTCGGGTAAGGTCGTGATCGCCATCGACTCGGACGGACAGCCCGACACGCGACGCGCCTACATCGGCACGCTCAACCGCGAGGCCGGCGAGGTGGCCGGCGGCGTGGCCAAGGCGCTGCGCCCGCAGGGAGGCAAGGTCGTCGCCTTCGTGGGCACGGCGGCCGCGGCCAATGCCAACGAGCGGCGCGAGGGCTTCTTCGTCGGCGCGGGCGATGCCTTCCGCGTGGACAAGGAGCACGACGCCGCCGAGGTCCTCGAAGACGGGACCGACCTGGCCCGGGCCCAGGCGAACGTCGAGACGGCGATCAGCAAGTACCCCGACGCCGGCGTCTTCCTGGGGCTCTGGTCCTACAACGCCCATCGCATCGCCGAGGAGGTCGCCAAGTTCCCCGACTTCCGCAAGAAGCTCACCATTCTGACCTTCGACCTCGAGGAGCTGGCCGGCCAGGACGTCGACGCGGGCCGGATCGACGCCACCGTCTGCCAGAACCCGTATGAGATGGGCTATCGCGGCGTCCGGCTGCTCAAGGCGCTGATCGAGAAGGACCAGAAGACCATCGACGAGATGCTGCCGGGCGGCACCGACACCATCGATACCGGCGTCCGCGTGGTCGTACCCCGCAAGGATTCGCCGGTGAAGGGCGACAACGTCATCGACATCGACGCGATGAGGTCGTGGCTGGCGAGCAAGGGGCTCAAGTCCACCTGACTCCCGCAGGGTGGGTGAAACCCACCGGATCGCGGGGCTTCGCGTCGGCGGGTTTCACCCAGCCTACGAGGAGGACGGTCGGGCAAACAGGAAGGTCTCCGCATGGATTTCGCATTCTCCGCCTCGCAGCAACATTGGTACGACACATCGCTCCGGTTCGCCCGGGAGGAACTGGCGGACGCCGAGGGGCAGCGGGCCCCGGGGTCTTCCGGGTTCTGGCGCGAGGGTTACCAGCGCTGTGCCCGGTTCGGGCTGACGGGCCTGCCGGTGCCCGAGGAATACGGCGGCCGCGGTCAGGACCTTCCCACGACCGTCGCCGCCATGGAGGGACTGGGCCACGGCTGCACCGATTCCGGGCTGATCTTCGCCTTGAACGCCGGGCTCTGGACGGTGACGATGCCGATCGTCCGGTTCGGCAGCGACGATCAGAAGCGGCGCTACCTGCCGGGTCTCTGCGATGGGAGCCTGCTCGGAGCCAACGGCGCCAGCGAGCCGGACGCGGGCTCGGACATCTTCGCCATGAAGACCCGGGCCGAGCGGCGCGGGGACGGCTGGGTCCTGAATGGTCGCAAGACCTGGATTACCGCCGGGCCGGTGGCCGAGTTGTTCCTCTGCTTCGCCACGACCGAGCCCTCGAGGGGAATCCTGGGGATCTCGGCGTTCCTCGTCGAGCGCGACGCCCCGGGACTTCGCCTGGTCCGTGAGATCCCCAAGCTGGGATTGAAGACGGTCCCCATGGGCGAGCTCGCCTTCGAGGATTGTCGCTTGCCCGGGAGCGCCCTGCTGGGTCGCGAGGGCCGCGGCGCGGCGATCTTCAACGCCGCGATGGAGCTCGAGCGCGGCGCGATCCTCGCCTTCGCGCTGGGGACGATGCGCCGCCAGCTCGATCGGTGCATCCACCACGCCCGGACCCGCAAGCAATTCGGCCAGGCGATCGGCAAGTTCCAGTCGGTCTCCAACCGCATCGTGGATATGACCGTCCGGCTGGAGACGAGCCGACTGCTGGTCTATCGCTACGCCTGGATGCAGGAGCGCGGCGAGGACGCCACCGTGGCCGCGTCGATGGCCAAGTTGCAGGTCTCGGAGACCTTCGTCCAGAATAGCCTCGACGCCATCCGGCTCTTCGGGGCCGCCGGCTATGCCGAGGAGTCCGGCCTGGAACGCGATCTCCGCGACGGCGTCGGCAGCGTGATCTTCTCGGGCACCAACGATATCCAGCGGAATATCATCGCTCAGCACCTGCTCCGTCTGAAGGCTGAAGGCTGAAGGGCTCTTCCGAAGGCTGAAGGCTGAATAGGAAACACCATCATTCGGAAGGTTCAAGGCGGAAGATGAAAGACGAGCAGAAGGACCAGCTACCGCCTACGCGGCCGAGCACCGAGTCGGCGAACGCGGATGATTCAGCCTTCAGCCTTCAGCCTTCAGCCTTTGTGAGAGCGCCCGAATGGGGCCTTGTTGTTGGCATCCTGGCGGTGCTCCTGGTCATCTACTTCTTCGACCGCGAGCATGCGTTCTTCCAGCGCTACAGCCTCCAGACGCTCGTGCATCGTGTGGCCCTCTTCGGAGTCCTGGCGGTGGGAGCCGCGCTGGTGATCATCGCCGGCGGGATCGACCTTTCCACCGGCGCCGTCGTCGCCATCTCGTCGATCATCAGCGCCAAGCTCCTGACCGAATGGCTCCGCCCGGCCGGCTCGACCGTGACGCCGCCATCGGTCGGGCTCGTCGCGACGGTCATCGGCCTGACTCTGCTCATGGGGCTGGCCATCGGGCTGTTCCACGCGCTGATGATCAATCACCTCCGGCTGCCGCCATTCATCGCCACGCTGGCGACGATGGCCGGCTTGCGCAGCCTGGCGACCGTCGTCTCGAAGAACCGTACGATCACGATCCCCTCGGAGTCGTACCGCTTGCTCGGCAGCGGTTTTCGCGTGTCGCTCTCGATCTTCGCCGTCGTGGCCGTGACCCTGAGCATCATGATGGGCTGCACGGTGCTGGGCCGGCACATCTTCGCCCTCGGCGGCAACGAGGCGGCGGCGCGGTTGAGCGGGCTCCGCACGCGGCGGCTCAAGGCGATCGTCTACGGCCTCTCGGGGATGCTCTCGGCGCTGGGCGGCATCCTCTTCACTGGCCTGAGCGGCCAGGCCGACAGCCGGCTGGGCGCTACGTACGAGTTGACGGCGATCACCGCTGCCGTGGTCGGCGGGTGCAGCCTCTCGGGCGGCATCGGCTCGATCCGCGGGACGGTGCTCGGATTGTTGTTGACCCAGATCGTGATCAAGGGGACCGGGATCGTCGTCCGATGGGTCGACAGCACGCAGATCGAGGGCCTGGTGCTGGGCACGGTCGTGCTGGTGGCCGTCGCGTTCAACCAGCAATTCCGGGCACGGCGGGAATAGGCCCCACTGTCTTCCTTCCTTGAATCTGGAATCGTGAATCCGGAATCCCGAACCTTGAATCCGGAACCCCTCGTCAAGTCGCCGATACCCCCCTTCTGGCGGAGGAGGGCCGTCCGGAGGATCGCCCTCGGACTCGCCACGATCCTGTTGGTGATCGTGTACGGCGTGACCGGCTATCGGGTCATGGGCTGGAGCTTCTCCGATGCGTTGTTTCAGGTCATCATCCTGATCTCGGGCGTGGGACTGGGATCCGTGCAGCCGCTCGACGCGACCTTGGCTCGGGGGCACACGATCATCGTGATCGCGCTCGGCATCAGTTCGGTGGCCTTTACCCTGGCCGCGCTGGTGCAGTCGCTCACCGAGAGCGAACTACTCGCCTACTTCGGACGGCAACGAAGGATGAAACAGATCGAGACGCTGGCGCAGCACACGATCGTCGCGGGTTACGGGCGAGTCGGCTCCCTGGTCTGCGAGGAGCTGGCCGCGGCAGGACAGCCGTTCGTCGTGGTGGACGCATCGCATGCCAAGGCCGAAGAGATCGAGGCGAAGGGCTACTTCTGCGTCACGGGCGACGCGACCGAGGAGAAGGTGCTCGTCGACGCGGGGATCGGCCGTGCCAAGGTGTTGATCTCGGCGATGCCGCACGACGCCGAGAACGTCTTCATCACCCTCACGAGCCGTCAGATCTGCCCCGGGCTGCTGATCATCGCGCGGGCCGAACAGCCCAGCACCGTGAAGAAGCTGAAGCACGCGGGGGCGAATCACGTCGTGCTCCCCGCGGCCATCGGGGCGCACCGGATCGTCTCGCTGGTGACCAACCCCGCCGCGGTGCAATTCGCCGAGCTGGTGACCCAGCGGACCAGCCTGGCCATCGAGATGGACGAATTGCCGATCCTCGAGACGCACGCCCTGGCCGGGCACAGTCTCCGCGACGCCGACATCAAGCGGCGAACGGGCGTGATCGTCGTGGCCATCAAGCGATCCGACGGCCAGCTCGTCTTTCCCCCGTCGGGCGACGAGATCCTGGCGCCGGGCGATAGCGTCGTCTTCCTGGGGCGGAGGGAGAACCTCGACCGCTTCCGGCAGCAGTTCCTGAAAGGGTAGGGTGGGTCGAGCCTCGATTCATCGAGGCGAGGCCCACCGGATCGGCCGAGGAATGTTGGTGGGCCTCGCGCCGCGTTGCGGCGTTCGACCCACCCTACAGCCTCACCGCTTGGAGAACTGGAAGCTCTTGCGGGCCTTCTTGTGGCCGAACTTCTTGCGTTCGACCATTCGCGCGTCGCGGGTCAGGAAGCCGGAGTCGCGCAGGGCCGTATCGAGGTCGGGGCGGAACTCCTTGAGGGCCCGCGCCAGGCCGAGCTGGACGGCCCCGGACTGGCTGTGCTTGCCGCCGCCCCGGACGTTGACGAAGACATCGACCCGGCCGCCCATATCGGTGAGGGAGAGCGGCGCCCGGACGTCCGTGCGCTGCACCTCCAGCGGGAAATACACCTGGGCTTCCAGGTCGTTGACGATGAACTTGCCGGTCCCTTCCCGGATCCGGACCCGGGCCACCGACGTCTTGCGACGCCCCGTGCCCCAAACGAACTGTTCGACTGCCGTCGCCATCAGGAACGCCTCTACCACGACAAGGAGAAACGGCCAGGAAGTTCCTCGGGAGGGCGAGCCTCCGTGCGAGCCGAGATCAGGGACCGACTCGGACGGAGCCTCGCCCTCCCGAACGCAGTTCAATGGAAAGGACACACGGCGGGTCGGCGCATCTCCGGACGAGGCCGTGCGGCGCCGGCCGAAGGTCTTTAACGGGCTACGACTCGCTCGGCTCGGTTGAGGTCTCGGGAGCAGGGTGTTCGGCCGGGGGCTCGAGGGCCGGCTCGGGGACCGGGGCCTCGAGGGCCGGCTCGGGGGCTGGGGCCTCGAGGGCCGGCTCGGGGGCCGGGGCTTCGAGGGCCGGCTCGGGGACCGGGGCCTGGAGGGCCGGGCTGGTCGGCTCAAACGCCGCGGCGGCGGTCGGGGCGGACGGTTTCTCCGCGGCCGGCTTGGCGGCTTCTCCGTTGGTCTTCGGCGTCCGCTCGGGCACGAAGACGGCCCCGGCGGGTGTCGGGCGGCCCGAGAGCGGCTCGAGCGGGATCGGCTGCTGTGCCTGGTGCGGATGGTTCGGCCCGACGTACAGCTTCAGCTTGTCGAGCATGTGCCGGCCGATCTTGTTCTTCGGCATCATCCGAGAGATGGCCAGCTCGAGGATCCGCTCCGGCCGGCGCCGGAGCAGCTTCCAGGCCACCTCTTCTTTCTGACCGCCCGGATGACCGCTGTATCGCTGATACGACTTCTGCCGCCACTTCTCGCCGGTGAACACGACCTTCTCGACGTTGGTGACGATCACGTAGTCGCCCGTGTCGATGTGGGCAGTGTACGTGGGCCGGTGCTTCCCCATCAGGATCGGGGCGATCTGGGCGGCGAGACGGCCGACGACCATGCCTTCGGCGTCGATCACGTACCAGTGCTTGGCCAGCTCACCCGCTTTGGCTTGATAACAGTTCATGGAGCAACTTGCCTGGCAAACGAAGTCAATAGTATCCCGTGTTCGCCATCGAGGCGAAAATACGATCGTACCAAGTCGCGATCCGGCGTCAAGGGCATTCACGCTTCGAGTCGGGCCCGGATGACGTCGACGGCCTTCGCCAGTGCGGCCGGGATCTGGTCGGGGACCTTGCCGCCGGCCTGGGCCAGGTCGGGCCGTCCGCCCCCGCCGCCGCCGACGATCGGGGCGACTTCCTTCAGCCAGTTGCCGGCGTGCAGGCCGGCGTCGAGCAGGTCGCGCGACAGCCCGGCGACGAGCTGGACCTTGCCGTCGGCGGTCGAGGCCATGAGCACGGCCAGTTTCTCCGGACGCTTGCGCCGCAACACGTCCACGAGCTGGCGCATCTCGTCGGGCGAGATCCCTCCGACGGCCCGGACGATCACCGCGGCCCCGGCGACATCGAGGGCTTCGGCGAGCAACTCCTCGGCCGAGACGCCGCCCCCGGCCTCGCGAGGCCGCTGGCTCGCCTGCTTCTTGAGGGTCTTGATCTCCTCGAGCAGCGCGGTCACGCGCTGGCCGACCTGAGCGGGTGGCACGCGGAGCGTGCCGGCGAGCTCGGCGAGGATCTCCTCTTCCTGGCGCACATACTCCAATGCGGCCTTGCCCGTCAGCGCGGTGATCCGGCGGATGCCGGCCGCCACCGACTCCTCGCCGATGATCTTGAAGAGCCCGACCTGCCCGACGCTGTCCAGATGGGTCCCGCCGCACAATTCGCGCGAGAAGTCCCCCATCTGGACCACGCGAACGATGTCCGGATACTTCTCGCCGAAGAGCGCCATGGCGCCCTGGGATCTCGCCTGCTCGATCGGCATCAGCGTCCAGCTCACCGAGGCGGCCGTCAGGATCCGCTCGTTGACCGCGTCCTCGATCGCACGGAGCCGCTCGCGGCCCACGGCCTCGGGATTGCCGAAGTCGAACCGCAATCGGTCCGGTTCGACCTTGCTGCCGGCCTGCTGAGCATGCTGGCCCAGGATCATCCGCAGCGCGTGATGCAGCAGGTGAGTCGCGGTGTGAGCGCGGCGGATCGCCTCCCGGCGCACGGCGTCGACTTCCGCCTCGACCTTCTCCTGCACGGTCACCCGGCCCTCCGAGACCTGGCCGATGTGCAGGACGAAGTCATGGTCCTTTTTGGTGTCGAGCACCTCGAAGGTGAACCGCTCGCCCCGGATGGTCCCCGTGTCGCCGACCTGGCCGCCGGCCTCGCCGTAGAACGGGGTCCGATCGAGGACGAGGGCCACGGAGCCGCCGCTATTGGCCTCGGCCGCCTCGGCCAGGCGGTTCTGCTCCAGGATGCCGATGACGCGGGCCTCGTCGTGCGTCGTCGCGTAACCGACGAACTGGCTGCCGGCGCGGTATTCCTTCTTCAGGGTATCGAGCGGGCCGGCGGAGAAGACGTCGGCCGCCTCGCTCGTCCCGCGCGAGACGGCGGCGTGCTTCTTCACCTCCTCCTCGAACCCGGCTCGGTCCACCCGCAGGTTCCGGTCGGTCGCCAGGCTCTCCACGACCTCGACCGGGATGCCGTAGGTCGCGTGCAGGTCGAAGGCATCCCGCCCCGCGATCGTGTCCGACCCCGCCGCGGTCGTCTTGTGGAAGATGTCGCTGAGCAGCCGCAGGCCGTTCTCGAGGTTGCGGAGGAACTGCTCCTCCTCCTGCTTGATGGTCGTCTGGATGCGCCGGACGCTCTCTTTCAGTTCGGGGTAGGGTCGTCCCATCACCTCGGCCACGACCGGGACGACCTGGTGCAGGAACGGCTCGCGGCGCCCCATCTGGTAGGCGTCGAGCACCGCGCGGCGGAGCAGCCGGCGGATGACGTAGCCCTGCTTCTCGGGCCCGGGACGGACGTTCTCGTGGATGCAGAAGGCCAGGGCCCGGCTGTGGTCGGCCATCCGGCGGATCCGGACGCCGTCGGGATGCTCGCGGTCGTATTTCACGCCCAGGGTCTCGGCCACCGCGGCGACGATCGGCCGGAAGTTGTCGGTCTCGAACACGGTGGAGACCCCCTGGAGGCACGCCGCCGCCCGCTCCAGGCCCATGCCGGTGTCGATGTTCTTCTTGGGCAGCGGGATCAGCTCGCCCGGCCCGGTGCGGTTGAACTGGGTGAAGACCAGGTTCCAGATCTCGACTTCCTTGGGCCCGGCGCCGTGGTAGAAGACCTCCGAGCACGGTCCGCAGACGCCATTGGGTCCGTGTGTCGGAGCCCCGGCCGGCCAGAAGTTGTCGTCCTCGCCCATCCGTGTGATCCGGTCGGCGGGGACCTTGATCTCGTCGTGCCAGATGTCGAACGCCTCGTCGTCGTCGAGATAAACCGTGATCGTCAGGCGATCGGCGGGGATCTTCAGGGTGCCCCTCAGGAACTCCCAGGCCCAGTGGATCGCCTCGCGCTTGAAGTAATCGCCGAAGCTGAAGTTCCCCAGCATCTCGAAGAAAGTCTCGTGGAACGCGGTCTTACCGACGTTCTCGATATCCCCGGTGCGCAGGCATTTCTGGCAGGTCGTCGCGCGCGTGAAGCCGGTCTCGCCCAGCCCCATGAACTCCCGCTTGAACTGGTTCATGCCGGCCGGCGTGAACAGCACGGTGGGATCGTTCGGCACCAGCACGTCGCTGGGACGCCGAACGCAGCCCTTGGAGACGAAGAAATCCAGGAACGCTTCACGCAGCTCGTCGGTTTTCATGGGGTTTTCGACTGGGACAGGGTGTTACCGTGATCATCGGCTTGGTGGGGCGGGCTACGCCCGCTGGGAACGGCCTGGACCAATATCAACGCGACGCCGTCCTGCCGACGGCGGAGGGCCGCACGAGTTCATCGTCTCCCGCGCGAGCTTCCCTCCTGCCTGGCGGCGGGAGATGGCGTGGTGTTAATGGTCATCACGCCGATGTCGGTGTCGAGGACCACCGGCCCATCGCGGCCCGCGACGGCCTCGGTGAACGCCCGGGGGTTCTGGATGGGACGATCGTCCACGCGGAAGATCAGCAGGCCGCTCTTCAGGCCGGCGGCGGCCGCGGGCGAGCCCTCTTCGACCTCGGTGACGACCACGCCGGCCGCCGTCATCTGCCGGTCGGGGATGATGATCCCCCGCCCGAGCAGGGTGGTCGTATAGTCGACCCGCAGGCCCCTCCAGGGGCGGGGCCGGTTGGTGGCGATGATCTCGCCTTCGACGGGGAGCTTGCCCAGCACGACCGTCCGCTCGATGATCTCGTCGGAACGTCGGATCTTCAGGCGGATCGTGTCGCCGGGGGCGTAGGCGTTGACGGCCACGATCAGCGAGTCGAAGTCGGTGATCGGCACGCCGTTGACCGCCAGGATCTCGTCGTTGAACTGCACGTTCCCGAGCGCGGCCGGCGAGTGCGGGCTGACCTGGCTGACCCGGTTGGTGCCGCGTCCGTCGTCCTTGATGCCGACGAGGCCGTACTCGACCTCCTTCCCCTGCTTGAGGGCCTCGACGGCGCACGGCCCATGCGGTCCATCGGGATCGCGTAGCCGGCCTGCGCGTCGAAGCCCGAGGGGCTCGATGCCGTCGTCGTGATGCCGACCAGCTCGCCTTTCATGTTGATCACCGCCCCGCCGCTCATGCCCAGGTTCAGCTTGGCGTCGAGCTGGAGCAGGGTGGGGAAGTGGTGCAGCCTGACCTTGCGGGTGGAGTTGAAGCCGTCGCTCTCGGCTTCGACTCGGCGGGCGACGTTGGAGAGGATGCCCCAGCTCGCCGATGGGCTGCCGTCCTCCGCCGCGTTGAAGGGATTGCCCAGCGCGATCAGGAACGAGCCCTTGCGCAGCCTGGTGGAGTCGCCGATCGCGATCGGCTTGAGGTCCGGTCGGACGGCGTCCCGGCCGCGCATCGGGCCGATGACGGCCAGGTCGCTGCGCGGGTCGGCGGCGATGACCTCCGCCTCGAACGATTGGCCCCCGGCGGCACGGACCCTCAACCGCTTGGCGCCCCGCACGACGTGGAAGGCGGTCAGGATCTCCCCCCGGTCGCCGATGACGACCCCCGAACCGTAATCGAAGGAGATGAAATCGTCTTCGGCTGGCAGGTTTTGCAGGATCTCGAGCCGATCTCGTTCGACGTCGGCGCGAAACAGCCTGCGACCGCGGACGGCGAGCGTCCGGTTCGGATCCTCGGCCTTTTCGCGGTGGATGGCGACCACCGAGGGCTCGGCGCGGGCGATGGCGTCGGCCATCACCGACTCGATCGACGCGACGACATCGGCGGGATTCGGGGCGGTCGAGGGGCGCTCCGCAGACGATCCGGCGCGTTCCTGGGCCAGAATCAACAGAGTCAAGGCGACGAGCGGGGTCATGGGAGCATCCTCGGTTCGCGATCGAATGCCGCGGCGCAGGACCTTCGGTGGGCGTATCGGCCCACCGCGACACCAGATAGTCGCGAGCGGAGCGGGCCGCGGCCCGCATCTTCCATCATTTCCGGTTCGCGGCCGGGTCGCAACCCGAGATCGCCCGAGGCTCGACTCGCAGGACGACGCCCCCCGATTCTCGAGCGGTTAACGAATGGATGGCCTAGGTGGTTGGCCCTCGAGGGCGGGCTACAGCCTCGACCCCCCCCCTTCCTAAGTACCGCACCACGGAAATGAGGACCGGAATTCGGGAAGGCGAGGCTCCTGCCGAGCCGGTTTCGGGTGCCGGCTCGCCTTCCCCAAGGGATTGCGGGCCGATCCTCCGCGACGCGGGTCTCAGCCCGACGGTCTGACGCCCGCCACCGCCGAGTCGCCCCGGGATGGCCGACGCCTGGCGCATCCCCCGGCCGGGCCGGAGGGACCGGTCGACCGGGAAGGGTTGATCGTGCGCCGCTCCGTTCGAGCGGCGCATCCCCCGGCCGGGCCGGAGGGACCGGTTGACCGGCGGGAATCGGCGCCCGGCGGCCGGTTTCGGCGCCTCACGGCGCCCCACGGCCAGTTTTGGGCGGTCGATTCAGGTTCGATGGAAGATAGCGTGCGTGCCAACAAGCATGTGGCCGCCCGCTCGTCGGTCTCGGATGGGATAGGTTCGGCTCGCGTCACGGTGACGGGGTTCGGGATCTGACCGCGTCCCGCGCCCGGAGGCAGGCCGGGAATTGCCTCGGGAGGGCGAGCCGTCGTGCGAGCCGGCAACCAGACGAGGCTCGGACGGCGGCTCGCTCTCCCGAATTCCGATCCCCGTTATGGTGGCGCGGTACTAGAGCACTTAACACTTGCGTTGCGTGCGCCCGACCCCCCCTGACCCCCCCTTCTTAAGGGGGGGAAAACGGAAGAAGGCCCGCCGATCTTGATCCCCCCCTTAAGAAGGGGGGGTCAGGGGGGGTCGAGGCTCCAGCCGCGCCTTGAGGCCAAACCATGTACTCCATCCCTTCGTTAACCGCTCTAAGGGCAATACCGTTTAACGGAGCATAACCACCGTCTCTGCAAAGGTTTTCTCCAAGGGCGGGAGGTGTCGATGCTCAGGTCGTTTCTTCTTGAATTTGGACATCTTTCGCTTGACCACCCGGGGATTGATCCGGTTACGGCGCACCTCGTCGTCGGTCCGCTCCCGCTGCATCTCCCACAGCAGCCCCCGGTACCACCGCTCGAATCGCCCGGGCGTCGAGCTGTCGCATTCCGGCAGCCGGCACTTGAGGATCTGGAAACAGCCGGTGAACGACAACCGATCGGTGTCCAGCCCGGCCTCCGATGCCGCCTCGTACATCAGCGCCCGGACCACGAAGTGGCCCAGCGACAACGCGTAAATCTCCTGCATCACCCCCGCCGGCGTCCCGCTCCGCAGGTGCGCCGGCTTGGTCGCCCGCCGCGGGTCCTGGTGGGTCTTCTGCTCATCGTAGACCAGTTCCTGTTCCCATCGCTCATGATACAAGATGATCAATTCCTCGGCGGGGTACAGATCCTCATCGAACAGGTTCGTGATCAGGATATGGACCTCGCCGTGGCCGACCCGTCGCGGGTCGTCGAGCGTGTAGCGGATCACTCGCACGATGATCCCATCACGATCCTTGCGGCGATCCTCGGGCGTCGGATAGATCCGGGCCAGGTAGGAACCGTCGGCCAGATCACGGATCGGCTCGAGGATCAACCGGCTGGTCACCCGCGCCAGGATCTTCACTCGCCGCGCCGTCACCTCCTTCCAGAGGGCATAGCTGAAGAAGCCGCGATCCCACAGCAGGAGCATGTCGGGGCCGAGATGGCGGAGCAAGGCCCCGACCATCGACTGTTCGCCATGGGCGATCGATCGGGCCACGAAGGCGACCTCGACATGAGTCCCCAACTCGACCAGGCTGAGCTTGCGGACCTGGGGGAAGGCCCCATCGCCGCGCGGCCCGGCGGAGGGCCGGCCGAAGGCGGCGGCGTTGGCGTCCGAGTCGGGGACGTCGAGGACCGTGCCGTCGATCCCCATCAGGCGGAGGCCACGATAGAAGGCGCCGGGCGTCTCGGGCCGGGCCAGCGGGCGGACGACGTGCTCGAAGAGGTGCCGCATCGGGGCGATGCCCAGGCGGCGCCGGGCTACGCAGAGGCTGGAGCGATCCGGGGTCTCCTCGCCGACGCGGAGGCGGCGGGCATGCTTGAAGACCTGGCGGATCGGCAAGTCGGTCAACAGCCCCATGGCCAGGACGACCCAGCAGACGACCTGGTGGGTCAGCTTGCAGCTCCGGGGATTGATACGTCCGGTGTCCTGGAGGGCTTGGCGGACCGCCTCGGGCGGGATAACCTGTTCGAGTCCCGCCAGGCGATCCAGGATCCGGCCCGTGTCATCGGGCAACAGGGTGCAATGTCCTCGTGGCATGCGAGTCGCGGCCTCCTTGTGGCTTGGGTCCTGAGCAACCCCAAGTTAACAGGAGGCTGTGACTTGCGCCCATTTCAACGGTATTGGCTCTAAGGGGGGCAAGCTGAGGGAGGTCCGCCCCGCTTGATCCCCCCTTGTCGAAGGGGGGGTCAGGGGGGGTCTCGTACGTCGATACGATGCAAGTGTTAAGAGCCTTTCAATGAAAAACCGGCATGACCCCGTCCGATCCGGGAGGGTTCATGCCGGCACGGCCAGACTCTCAATTCGCTCGGGATCGATCGCTCGTGAGGGGACCGGCGACTCGAAGCTGGGACGGAGCCGGTCGGTCCCTTTCTGGTGTTCGCGGGCTTGCTGATTCGAGACGGCATCTCGGCACAGCGGCTGCTGTTGCAGGGCGGGTGAACCCCGCCGGTCGAGGCCTGGAATCGGTGGGTTTCACCCATTCCACTGGCTCGACTACGGCAAAGATGTGGGCATCGGGCGGGGCGGTCAGTAGGTCAGGCTTTCCAGCCTGAGTCCGTCCGATCCGATCCGACCCGCGTCAGGCTGAAAAGCCTGACCTACACGAACCACCGGCCGGGTCGCATCCCGACCCACATCTTTGGAGTCGTCGGTCGACTACGCAGCAGATTTCGGCCTATCACGAACAGGCTCTTACTGGTTCGAGAAGGCGTCCTGGGACAGCGGCTGCTGCTTGATGTAGTAGGGCAGCTTGCTGCCGGCCGGGGTGATCATCTTGGAGTAGACGGTGCCGTCGACCGTGTTCGAGATGAACCGGACGCCGCCGTCGCAGAAGCCCATGTTGCAGCCGCCGGGATGCGCCGAGTTGGAGAACGGGTAGCTGCCCTCGAGCGTCAGGTTCTGTCCGCCGTTGATGTTCTCGTACGGCGGGCCGACCTTGTTGGCGTAGGCCCAGTACGGTCCATCGACGTCGATGGTCGGCTGGAGGTAACTCTGGCCGGCGGCGCAGTTGTTCGTGGCCGGCACGCCGCAGACGCCGGAAGAGCCGATGAACATGGCGAAGGTCGGGAACGGGCAGGCCCAGTTCGTCTCGAGGCCGAGGGAGTAGGGCGTCCCGGTGCTCGAGCCGGTCAGGGTGTTCTCGCTCACCAGCAGGGTGCTGCTCGCCCCATCGGTGATGCCGGAGAGGGTGGACCTCACGTTGAAGGTGACCCGGCCCGGCGTGCCCGGCGGCGGGGTGAAGCCCTGGGGCAATTGCGAGTCCATGAACATGACGCCCAGCTTCTGGGTGACGCCGATGGTGATGATCGAGCTGGCGTTGGCCGTCTGGGTCCACTGGAGCCCGTGCTGAGTCGCCGTGCCCAGCGCGTACGCCCCGCCGTCGACCTGGGTCCCGAGCCAGCCGTAGGGCACCGCATGGAAGAGCGTGAATCCGCCGTTGACGGCGTAGCTGAGGTTGCCCTGGTTGGGCTGGACCGTATTGTCGTCGGGGCAGCGGAGCACGCCGATATTGGTCGAGCCGATCTTCCAGTTCGTGGCCTGGGACGGCGAGAGGGTGGCTTGGATGCTGGCCGGGTTGTAGCCGTCGTAATAGGGGATGGGAATCGACGGGGTCCCGGTGCCCCCCCACATCGACCATTGATTATACAACTCCTGGTTGTCCAGGTCGGGGAGGATCGGGACGACCCAGCTATACATCGGGACGCCCGTGGGGGTGCCCCCGGAGATGGCGGCCTGGGTCGGCATGTAGGAGTTGATGCACGACAGCGACGGGTTGGTCGGGTCGGCGATGTTGGTCTCGCAGTATTCGCCGGCGGGGGGGAAGGAGTTCTGCCGGTTGACGTAGGCCAGGAGGGCCAGGACGACGTTGCGCATGTTGCTCTGGCACTGGACGCGCCGGCCGGCCTCGCGGGCCGAGTTGACGGCGGGCAGGAGCAGCCCGACCAGGATGCCGATGATGCTGATGACCACCAGCAGCTCGATCAGGGTAAAGCCTCGACGGCGACGGCGGGATTTCATGATCGGTCCTTTCGCAGTAATGAGAGTGGCCTGATGGGTCATTGTAACCACGCCGCCGACCTTGCGACAAGGTTCATCGGCGCTCGTCGCGCTCGCCTCGGGGAGCGCTCCGGTTCGCTTCGCTGCGGGGTCCGGCGGGCGCTCGCGGGCGCCCGCCTCGGGTTCGGGACTCGGAGATCGGGGCCGGACGAGCGACCCGACCGGTTCTCCCCGGTTCCCGGATCTTGAACGCGGAATCGTGAATCAGCAATCCCTCCTCGATCCTTGCGGGGGCGGGGGACCGGTCCGTCCCGATCCCCGCGGCGAGCCGAAGGCGAACGCTCCCCGAAACCCGATCCCCGACTACTGAATCACCTTGCGATAGAGGACCGCCGAGCTCCAGGAACCCGCGTCGCCGGGGTTGAACCCGTTCAGCTTGAGGCGATCGACCAGGAAGAAGCCGCGGTACCGGACGTTGGTGCCGTTGAGCGCCCCGATCTCCGGTCCGATGATGTCGAAGGCGAACTGCGGCTGGTTCTGGAGCAGCATGCCGGGGTCCCCTTGCCGGATGACCTCGAAGAACGCGACGGTGATCCAGACGGCGTACTGATGCGTCCGCACCGTCGTCAGATTCATCGCCTTCTGCATCAGCTCGGTGCGCCAGTACGGATGCTGGCGGTCGTCGGTATACGTGACGGAGGGTGGAGTCGGCGGCGGATTGCTCGGCGGTGTGTAGGTGTTGGAATGCGTCCCCAGGTATGGGTTATTCCCGCTCCCCAACGCGGGCCCGTTGGGGCCGTTGGGGGTGCCGTTGGCGAGCGTCAGAGTGCCCAGGGCCGGCGGGCTACCCATGCTCGCCAGGTTCGCCGCATACGGCTGCCAGTAGGCCCCCGCCTGCTGCGAGTAGAGTGAGACTGCCGGCAAAGTGCCCGTCGAGGTCACCAAGGGCGGGAACGTGTAGATGGGAGAGTTGTTGAAGTAGAGCCCTCCCGCTTGCGTGAGCGTTGTACCCAGGGCGATCGTGGCGCCGGTGGTGAAGCTGGGGGGCGGGGGCAGCGTCCATGTCCCGCCGAACGGCGGCCAGACCAGGCTGGTGAACCCATCGTTCAGCGTGTACATCGGCGGCAAGTTTGTCAGGTTGCCGAGGTAAGGATTAAGCAACTGGTTGGCGACGAAGTTGTTGATCCAGGGATCGCCCGAGTCGGTCGCGTTGCTCACGGCCGGAGGAATGCTTCCAACCCCCTGATTATTGATCCCCAGGTAGCCCAGGTTCTGCAGGCGCCCTGCGCCGTAGGCATCCGGCACCTGGAAGAGCCGGGCCGGCGGGATCGGCGGGGGCATCATGACGCTGTCCAAAGTGGGCGAAGTGGGGGTCGGCATGGTAACCGCCCCCGGGAACGCGACATTGGTGGGCAACGGCATACCGGCCATCATCAGATTGTAGCCGTCGGTGGCAATGAGGTCCACGTTTGTGACCGCGGGCGGACTACTGGTGTTCGGCACATAGATCAGGTACGGGGGCGGGGTGGGCATCGTGGGCTGCACCGTGGGCGTACCAGCACCATTCAGCGGCTGCACCGGCGGCGGAGAGATGGCACCGGTGATGTACCCCTGGTTCAAGTACGGGTTCCTCACTCCCGGGTCGCCGGAATAGACGATCGGCCAGTTGGTCGGGAAATTCACCCCTGGGGTGCCGGTGTTCGGGTACGGCGGGGCAACGGCCGTGACGTTGTTGGTCATGACGAACGGCGCGTAGCAGTTCACCGCGTTCCCCGCCGGCAGCGCTGACGGTATGAGGACCCAACCATTAGTACCTGTAGGAGTAGAAATCGGTGTCGGTGGTAGGGTCGTCGGCGCGGCCGGCCCCGTGTAGTAGGTGTATTGCACGGCCTGGGCGTTGGCGATGCGCACGTCGTTGGAATTATTCTGAGGGACAACCATCGACGGATTGCTTCCCGGCGTCGTGTTCTGCTGCAGCGACGGCGGCAGCGCGGCGGGCCGCATGATCGTGAAGTTAATATCCGGGTAGGACAGGGAGCGGAACGGGCGCTCCATCGGGATCGGATTGCTGTAATTGTAATTCGCGGTGAGGTTCGTCGTCGCCACGGCGCTGTTCTGCCCGGTCTGGCCGTTGCCGAACCCGAACACGTAGCCCGACCCGCCGTGCCGCGCCCAGAGGAACTGCGCGAACGCCGCCTTGATCCGATTGCCGACCGGCGGGAGGGGGGTCCCACCACTGCTAATGATGGCCGAGTTGATCGCCATCTGGATCGGATCGTCGGCCAGGTAGCCGTGCTGGCTGAACTGGGTCTGGTCGGTGATCGGGTAAACATAGTTGGGCGCGCCGGTGGGCTGGATCGCGCTGACGACCATGGGTATGGGCGGCCCTCCCAGCGGGATCGGCGGGTTGCCGTTGTTGCCCGCAGCGGTGGCCAGGGGCAGCGAGTAGGGCAAGACGAGCTGGCCGTTGGCGTTCTGGGTGGCCAGAAGCGGTAGCTGAATCGCGTTGAGGATGTTCTGGTTGTAATTGCCGCCCTGGTCGCCGAAGACGCTGAAGAACGCCTCCTCGTCGATCATCAGGTTGAGGTTCATCAGGCCCGGCTTGGAGTCCTGCCGCGCCCAGTCGAAGTTGGTGCCCTGGGCGACCGGCCCGATGGAGGCCATCATCTGGCTGGGGACCTCGAAGAACTCCATCATCTTGAACCAGCCGTCGCCGCCGGGTCCGCCGACGACCGCCGTTGACAGGCTGGTCCCGTTGAGTCCGGGGTCCAGCGCGGTCTGGGCCGGCGGGTAATAGAACGTGGACGCCCCGGTGTAGAAGAACTTGTTGACCAGGTAGGGGAAGGTATGGGGCTCGATGGTATTGGCGCTCACGGCCGGTGTTGGCAGCGTCAGGGCGGGCACGGTCAACGGCAGCGACGCGGTCGTGCTGCCCTGCGGGGTCTGGAGCGTGATCAGGCCGCTGGCATCCGTGCCTTGCGAGACCGACAGGAAACTCGCACCTGCCGAGGCGGGCGCGGTCGGAATGGTACCTGCCCCGGTCGGCGCCGTTGCCGTCCCGGTGAAAGCCGTCTGGAAGCTCGGCGTGATGATCGGAGTGACCGCGCCGAAGATATCCGCCGCGTTCATCTGCGACGGCGCGAGCTCGGCGAATTGCTTGGTGAACAGCCCCGGCGGGCAGCCGGGCACCAGCAGCAGCTCGGCGACGCTGGTGAAGTCCCGGTCGAGGAACGGGAAGTGATCCCAGTTCTCGGCGCTGTCGTTGTTATAACCCAGCGTGTTGTAGATGTAGTTCGTCGATGCATAGGTCGTCGTCGCGCCCGTCGCGGCGTAGGTGGCGAGCCCGAAATTCAATTGCGCGGGGGTGAGGTTCTGACCGTAGTTGAACGGGGCAGCGGTCTGCTCGGTGTAGCCGTAGCGCGGGTCGGGCGGCATGAGGGTGTAGGCATACCCCGTCGTTGCCGTCGACGACAGGGCATTGGGCATCGGCACCGCATGCCCGCCCCGATAGGGCTGGAGCCGCTGGGCCGAATAGATGGTGTTGGGTGGCGTCCCGCCGGTGCCCGGCGTGTATCCACTCCCCGAGACGGTCCAGGTCGTCCCCGTCGGATTCGCTGTCCCATCGATGTAGGGGAACCGCATGGAGTTGACCACGACCATCGGGTTGGTCTGCGACACCGCCGCGAACGGATTGGCGGGCCGGCGCAGGCAGACCCAGAAGTACTTGGCGCCGCCCGGGGCCAGCGACTGGGGAACGTTGGCGGGTCCGGGCACCCTGGCGGGACTCGTGACCGGCGTGAAAGTCGGGAACTTCCATGCGAACGTGGGAATGCCGCCGGCTGTTGCACCCGACGGCATCGGCCCGACGAATTCGGTCGCTCCGGCCGGCGCCGGCAGGATACCGTTGCGATAATTGAGCGACACGGTCGGCGTACCGGCGAGGGGCAGACCGGGAATGGCCGACGTGTTCATCGGATCCCAGTAGGCGGCCAGGTACTGCGACATGGGGCTCGGCGGGGTGGTGAGGTTCGACACCGTGAACGGGACGGCCTCCGTATAGGTCGTCGCGCCACCGCCGGTCCCCGGTATCGAGTTGTACCCGCTGCCGATGACCGTGAAGTAATTGATCGGCGGGGTCGGCGGCGCCGGCTGGGTTGTGGGCGGAGTCACCACCGGATTTCCCGCGCCCCTGGCCCCCGCCGCCGCATAGGCCGGATTCGTCGCGGACGGACTGAGCGGGATGAGGGTGACATCACCGCCGTTGGGAGCCCCGATCTGGTTCCCCCCGGCGATGGGCCCCGCGGCCGGGTAGCTCGCCGTCACGGCATCCCGGTTCAATGGGATGAGGCCGTAGGTGGTGATCAAGCCCAGGTTCGCGGCACTGGGGTTGAAGAGCAAGTCGCCGCGGAAGGGATCGGGACGGCTCAACGGGTCGTCGGCCGTGAACACCAGGTCCCAGGTGCCCGCACCGTAGGGATCGATCGTAACACCCCCCGCACCCAACCCGGATGGCGTAATGTAGGTGAACCCGCCCAGGTCGAGGGTGCTGGCCTGCTGGGGCGAACCCGCGCTACCGGCGATGTTCCCGTAGGTATTGGTCGCTCCGTACCCGTACCAGTTGTTCGGGTCGGTGGTCGGTGCGCCGGTCGAATCGTAGGTCGGGTTGTAGGCGGCGGTCAGGGTGTTGACCAGCTCGATGAAGACGCGGTTGGTGTACGTGGCACCGCCGAGCGTCCCGTCTTTCCGGGTCTGGAACCCATAAGCGAGCACTTCGTTGATCGCGGCCGGGTTGTACTCCATGCCGTACTGGTCGAGCGGCTGCGCGTTGGTGTTGGGAACCAGGGCTGGTGGGAGCATCGTGCCCGAAGGCGTGATCGAACCCGGGACGATGCTGACATCCTGATTCTGCCAGTGGGTCATCGTGGCGTCGGGATCGCGGAAGTCGATGATGTTGATGATGAACTGGCTGAGCTGCGCCAGCTCTTCGGGCGTGTTGACCGACGTTGGCGGCAGCACGTTCTTCAAGAGATAATACGTGTCGTGGATCCACTTCTGCCGGACCGGCTCGTTGGGGTCGTTGGAGACAGGCAGGGGGTAATTGAGGTTGATCTTCTTATCGCGCTGCGCCAGCGACGGGGTGGGGATCAGCGAGGCCGCGGCCGCGACGGCGCTCAGGTTCGTGTTCGCGAAGGTGGTCGCGCTCAGGCTGGTGTAACCGCCGTTGGCGACGTTGGTGAACACCGGGGTCTGGTTCGGGGGATACGAGGGATCCATCGCCTTCAGTGCCGGATATCCCGGAGGCAGAGCCGGGAATCCGTTGAAGTGCGAATTGTTGGCGAACGCGTTGCCGGGGTTGTCGCCGGTCCAGACGAAGCTGTTGGACTCGAAAGTGTCCAGCGCGAAGAGCCGCCGCCGGCGCTGGCCGTCGATGGTGTTGGTGAAGCTGATCGGCGCGAGCTGCGACAGCCGGCTGGTCATCGTCGCCCCATCCACGTCCTGCTGGCGATAGAGCCACTCCAGGTCGCTCGGACCATAGGGCGAATCGAGCAGCGGGAACGATGCGTAGAGGTTCAACTCGTCGGCCTCGTTGACGCCGTCCAGGCGCTGCGACGAGTTGGTATTGACGGCATAGGTCGGGAAGGTGGTGGGAGAAAAAACAGTAGGCGGAGTGGGCGGGGCCGGGTTCGGGAGCGGCGTGATCGGCATGCCGCCGGTGGACGTACTGACTTGATTGTTGTACGTCCCGCTATTGCCGACGCCCGGGATCTGCGTCCGGTTCGGCATCTTGTAGAATTCGTAGCCGTGCAAGGGGTTGTTCGTGACGTCGGGCGCGTAGGTGCTGGGGTTGGAGTTCCAGGCCGTATAGGCGCCGGTATTGAGGATGTAGGTCCCGTAGCCGACCGCGTTGTTGTAAATCTGGCCCGGGGTGCCGGCGGGGCGGAAGTAGCTGTTGAACTGCACGCGGCCGAAGTTGTCGGGTCCGTAGTCCCAGTTGTAGGCCCCGCCGCTCCCGATGGTGTTCCACTGAAGCACCGACCCGGTGCCGTTGATGTCGGGTGGCGTCACGAACCGCCGCATCCGCTCGACCGGCAGCAAGATCGCACCGGCGGTGTCGTAGTTGTCTGCGTCGTAGATCTCACCGAGGCGGTTGGGAGCCAGGCCGAGGTTCGGAAAGACGTCGAACACGTTGTTATTGTCGTCGGCCACGTCGGAGGGCAGCACGAGGTTGCCGTTCGAGTCGTAACTGACGCCGCCCAGGTTGATGTAGCTGATCATGTCGCTGACGTCGAACGAGTATCCCGCCCGGACCGGGTTGGTGTACCTCGTCTGCACCAGGTTCAAGGGCCAGTTCACGGCGGCGGTGCTGAACGGCACCCCGGGGACGGATGAGGCCTCACCCCACCGGCCGCCGGCCGGAGGCCCGGTGCGCGCGATGAGCGGGTTGCTAAAGCCGTCCACGGCGACGGAGACGTCGCTAAAGTTCGCGATCCCGTTGGGTAAAGTGTACGGCTGACCAACTCCCTTACCTGGCCAGGAACCCCATACAACGTCGACTTCGCCGTTGATGTTCGTGTTCGGGTTGAAGGGGTCCTTCTGGGGACGCGTGCCGGACAGCAGGTTGCGGAGCTGCGTCAGCCGGACGTCGATCGACTGATACTGACCGACGGTGTTGACGTTTGTCGTGTCCCCGTTTCTCGAGTTGTTGACCTGCGTGTTCTCGGTGTGGAAGGCGCTGTTCCCGTTCGGTCCATTAAAGATGAGGTTGTTGGCGATGCTGCCGAACTGATTGAATGGATCGGCGTCCCCCAGCGTCCCCGTTTGATTCGCCCTGTTGAAGGGAACGTAGGCGTTCTGGAGGCCATACTGCGGGTCGATCTCGCTGACCGAATTGCCCAGGTGGGCGGCGTGGCTGCCGCCGCCGGTTCCGAGGTTGCCGGCGGTGTTGAGCGGGATCCGCCCATTGAGGCCGACGACCAGGAAGGCGAACATCGGCTTGTAGTAATTGCCGTTGCCGTCCGGACGGGAGGGATAGCCCAGGTCGAGCCAGACCGAGTCGGCGACGCCGTCGCCGTCGTTGTCGACGTCATAGGTGATTTTGCCGGTCGTCGGGTCGGGGATCAGGTCGGGGAAGGTCGTCGGGTCGTGGCCGTCGGCCGCCACCGGGCGGAGGATCCGTGACGCGGAATCGGCGAAATTGTTGGCCCGGAAACCGTTGGGCGATCGGTCCCAGTCGTACGGGTTCGCCGCGTCCTGGTAGCGCACGATCCCGGGGCGGTGGAACGAGGGGATCATCACGTGGCCGTCGGCGCTCTGGATCGCCAGGAACCAGTTCTCCAGGTCGCAGGCGTCGTAGTCCTCGTCCATGCCGATCGAGTTCGGCCCGCGAAGTGGGTTCGGCAGGATGTAATTGTTGTACCAGTTGTTGTACTGATTGGGGTACAGGTTGGAGAGCTGGGTGTCGTACTGGGTCATCGCCAACTGGAACAGCGGCGCGTTGTACCGGAAATTGCCGTAGGTTGACAGCGGGGCCGTGATATTGACGTTGTTCGGAAGCGTCAACGACACGTTCATCGAGGACATCCCCGGCCCGTTGAACGCGTGCAGCCAGCGGCCGTCGAGGGTGAAGGAGACGCTGGCGCCGTTGAAGATCGCCGCCCAGAGCGCCTGTTGAGTTGACCAGCCCAGCGTGGGATTATTCAGGACCGAGCCGTTAACCGGGCTGATGCGGAAGGCATGGCAAACCTCGCCCCGGGCGTTCGTCTGGCCAGTGTATTGCGTGTTGCTGACGCCGGGGAGGAAGTCGTTGACCAGGACCTCGCAGGTCTGGCTGACCGGATACTGATAGAGGTAATTGTTGCTGTTGTTGTTGGGCGGGTAGAGGGTCTTGTTCGTGAACGTACCCACGTAGTTGATCCGCATGATCCAGCGGGTGAAGTTGTATCCGTACGTCGCGGGGTTGGCGGTGGGGATGGGGATGTCCGTGAGCACGTCGTACTGGCCGGCGACGATCTGGGACGGCGCGATCTTCAGGATGGTGGGCTGGGCGCCGGTCGTGGGGTTGATGGGCAGGACGCCGTTGTTGGCCGCGTCGTTGCCGAACATGTCGCGCGCCAGGCTATGGCCGCGGATCACCGAGCGGGGGTCGGTGGTGTCGGTGATCAACTGCTGGAGGGCGAAGTCCATCAGCTCGTCGTCCTGCGGCTTGAGGACCGACCGCGCAAAGCGCTTCGCGTTGATCCGAGCCTGGCCGCTGAAGGTGGCGAACGTGACCCCGATGAGGGCCAGCAGGCCCAGCATCGCCAGGACCAGGACCAGGACGATCCCCCGGCGTGCCCGCGTGTGATGTCGTGTGATCGCCAGCATGACCCAAGCCTCTCTTTCTTCGCTTCGCTCGCCGGGGTGAATGGTGAAGGGTGGCGGGTGGCGACTGAAGATCACCGATTTTCCCGCTGCCCTCGACCCTCCACCCTCCGCCCGCCACCGCCCATGGCCTCATGAAGGAGACCGCCCCCACGCGGGCGCGGTCGCGAAGAATCCAGACAAACCCGTTACGCCTCGTACGAATGACCCGGCCAACTGTCTCGTGATATCTGTCCGTTTCTGCCGTAGGGTGGGCTCTGCCCACCGGTGCAGGGCCGCGATCGGTGGGCAGAGCCCACCCTACAAACCCTCTTGGCGCTTCCGCCGGATCTCCGCACGCAGCCTCTGTTCCCAGGCCGATTCGTCGGTCGTGTCCTCTTCGAGGATCCATCGCCGAACTTCCTCGGCCGTCACCGGCAGGAATCCGCTGGATTCCACCGGCGCATAAGTCCCCTGGGGCGTCAGCCGTTCGATGACGATTCGATCGTGATCAGTCCGCCAGACCTCCGCCACCCGCAACGCCGCGTAGATCGCCGCGCGGTCGGTCTCTGGCCGCGAGATGTCCACCTCGACCGCCAGGTCCGGGTTGGGAATATGATCGAGGTTGGTGGATCCGCGTTTCTTCGCCGCCGCGTACTGGGCGATCTTCTCCGGAAGGAAGTAATAGCACTGATCCGACTCGAGCCCACGCGATACGGCCCGTCGCTTCCAGGTGGTCTCGCCCAGCCCTTTGCGGGGAATCCCCGACTCCCCGGCGACGATGCCGATGAACCAATCCAGCATGCGGCCGAAGTCCTCGTGGTCCGACCCCTTCGTCATGATCTCGACATCCCTCCCGTCGTAATCGACGTGGATATTGCTCACCTCGGGGATCGAGTCCACCAGCTTCTCATAAAAGGACCAATCCACGCCGCGGTAGACGACGCGGCGGTCGGGGACCTCGGTGAGCCGGTAGACCTCGTCGAGCGACGGGACGCGCGCGACGGGGCCGGGGATCTCGAGCGGGGCCGGCCCCTCGGGGATCATCGGAGTCGTCGCGGTGGTCATGGGGATCGCTCCTGGGAGATTGGGACTCTTCTATGCATGAGGGGCCCCGGGAACCGGCCCGGATGATTCACCACAGAGGCACAGAGGGCAAAGAGCAGACAGGGACCCGGTCGAGAGCCGGTCGGGTGCCACCGGTCGGGACCAATGATCGCTCCGAATCTGACGAACGTTCATGGTGTCCCCTGATTTCCCCCTCTGTGATCTCTGTGGCTCTGTGGTGAAAACGTCTTCTTCTGATCCGTCATCTCTGTAGGAGCCGGCTCCGTCCGGCGATCGGTGGTCGGGTCGGGGGACGGAGCCCCCCTCCTACAGGTCAATCACGGCAGACCCGAAACGGGCCTACGTGCCCTCTTCGCGCTTCCGGCGGATCCACGCCCGGAGCCGGCGCTTCCAGGCTGCTTCGTCGGAGAGATCCTCCTCGATGATCCATCGCCGAATGTCCTCGGTGCGCACCGGCAGGAAGCCGCTGGAGTTGACCGACTCGTACGTCCCCTGGGGCGTGAGCCGTTCGATGACGATCTGGCTGCCATCGAGCCGCCAGACCTCGGTTACCCGCATCGCCGCGTAGATGCCCGCGCGATCGGTCTCGGGTCGGGAGACATCGACCTCGACCGCCAGATCCGGGTTGGGGCAGTCGGCGATGGCGGTGGCAGGGGGCTTCCGGGCTCGAGCATACTGGGCGATCTTCTCCGGGAGGAAGTAATAGCATTGGTCGGACTCGATGCCTCGCGCGAGGGCGGGCCGCTTCCAGGTCGTCTCGGCCAGGCCCTTGAGGGGGATCTCGAATTCCTCGGCCACGATGCCGATGAACCAATCCAGCATGCGACCCCAGTCCTCATGGTCTGACCCCTTCGTCATGATCTCGACATCCCTCCCGTCGTAATCGACGTGGATGTGGCCCCCCTCGGGGATCGAGTCCACCAGCCTCTCGTAGAAGGCCCAATCCACGCCGCGGTAGACGACGCGACGGTCGGGGACCTCGGTCAGCCGATAGACCTCGTCGAGCGACGGGACGCGCGCGACGGGGCCGGGGATCTCGAGCGGGGCCGGCCCCTCGGGGATCATCGGAGTCGTCGCGGTGGTCATGGGGATCGCTCCTGGGAGATTGGGACTCTTCTATGCATGAGGGGCCCCGGGAACCGGCCCGGATGATTCACCACAGAGGCACAGAGGGCAAAGAGCAGACAGGGACCCGGTCGAGAGCCGGTCGGGTGCCACCGGTCGGGACCAATGATCGCTCCGAATCTGACGAACGTTCATGGTGTCCCTGATTCTCCCCTCTGTGATCTCTGTGGCTCTGTGGTGAAAAACGCCTTTTCCTGATCGGTCCTCGTTGTAGTCCGGCGATCGGTGGTCGGGTCGGGGGACGGAGCCCCCTCCTACAGGTCAATCACGACATATTCAAAGGGCCTACGTGCGCTCCTGGCGCTTCCGATGGACCTCCGCCCGCACCCATTCGTCCCAATCCCAGTCGCCGCGCGGGCCCTCGAAGAGCCAGCGCCGGATCTCCTCCGGCCGAACCGGTAGGAAGCCGCTGGTCTCCGCGGCCGCATACGTCCCCTGCGGCGTCAGCCGCTCGATGACGACCTGACCGCTGACGAACCGCCAGACCTCGGCGACGCGCAGAGCGGCGTAGATCCCTGCTCGGTCCACCTGGGGCGGTGAGATATCGACCTCGACCGCCAGATCGGGGTTCGGATAGTCGGCGATGTCGTCCGAGCCGCGCCCCCACGCCTCCTCGTCCTGCGCAAGCTTCTCCGGCAGGAAGTAATAGGACCGATCGGACTCCAGCCCGCGCGAGACCTCCTGGCGCTTCCAGGTGGTCTGGCCCATCCGGGCGAAGGGCACATTCCACTCACGTGCGATGATGCCGATCAACGGGTCTAACCGGGAGTTGATCTTCTCGTGCTTCGGCCCCAGCGACATGAGTTCCAGGTCCCTCCCATCATAATCGACGTGGATGTGGCCCCCCTCGGGGATCGAGTCCACCAGCCTCTCGTAGAAGGACCAATCGACGCCGCGGTAGACGACGCGACGGTCGGGAACCTCCGTCAACCGATAGACCTCGTCGAGCGACGGGACGCGCGCGACGGGGCCGGGGATCTCGAGCGGGGCCGGCCCCTCGGGGATCATCGGAGTCGTCGCGGTGGTCATGGGAATCTCTCCTGAGAGATCGGGCCTATTCTATGGGTGACGGGTCCCGGCGACCGGCCCGGATGATTCACCACAGAGGCACGGAGAGCACAGAGAAGACAAGGACCCGGTCGAGAGGGGGTCGGGTCGGCCGGTTGGGACCAATAATCGCTCCGAACGTGACGATCTTTCATGGCGACCCTTGAATTCCCCTCTGTGATCTCTGTGGCTCTGTGGTGAAAAGAGTCTTCTCCTGATTCGTCGGTTCTCTGTAGGAGCCGGCTCTGTCCGGCGACCGGCCGGTCGGGCCGGGCCGGTCCCGGTCGGGGGACGGAGCCCCCTCCTACAGCAATCACAACTTGTCCGTGAAATCCTCTCGGATCGTGAGCGACTTGATCCGCTGGTTCGTGGGGTCCACGACGCGGATCTGGATCTGGATGCCGCGGAGCGCCGCCGGGTACGGCGGCGGATACGACGGATAGATCGGCGGCGTGCCGTAGGGCGGCCCGACCGGGTAGCCGCCATTGGTCGCGTTCACGGACGTGGCCGGCGCCTGGGCATAGTCGGTTGACCACGTGTCCCACACCCGACGCAGGCGGACGATGCCTTTACTGTCGTCGCCCACGTTGCTCGAATAGTTGGGGAACAGCGGATACTGCGCATTATACGTGGTCTGGTTCACGTAGCTCGCATTCGGATTCTGGTAATCGAGCCGGTTGTCGGCCTGGAGCGGGGGCATCCGCCCCTCGTGGGCCATGGTGCCGAGCGTGCCATAGGTCGGCGTCAGCGGGTTGGTCTGGAGACTGATCGGCGGCCAGAGGAGCGTTGACGGGGTGCCGTTGATGCCCGGGGGCGTGGTCGGGATGATGACGCCCGAGGCGCCCTGGTACGGTAGGTACTGCCGGATGTCGTCGGCCCACCCCAGGTCGGCGTAGTTCGCCAGGGCGTTGTCGTAGGCCTTGATGTCGAAGCTCCGGACACCCGTCATGATCAGGTCATCTTCCCAGCTCCCCGTCCATAGCGATACCTGGCCGACATTCGCCCCCCCCCAGAAGAGGCTGTTCCCGCCGGCCCCATCGCAGAAGGACTGCTGATTCTGGCGGAAGATCGCGAAGTTCGCCCCGAAATTACTGCTCGGATCCGCCATGGGGGGCAGGAGGTTCGGGTTCGTCGGGACCAGTTGCCCGGACGCGATCGACATCACCCCCGTGTAGATCAGGCCCGGGGGCTGGGTGAAGGAGTTGGTGGCCAGTTGTAGGACGTTGATCTGCGCGGCGGGGTCGGCCCATGAGGGCGAGAGCGTCTCGCGCCAGATGGGAAACCCCCACCACGTTTGCCAGTCGGATCCTCCGCCCTGGATGGCGTTGGGGGGCGTCGGCAGGTTGTCGCCCACGTCCACCGGGTTGTGATTGAGGTACTGGAGGTATAGCAGGGGCTGCGTGTCGAACTGATGCGTGTTACCGGCCGTATCGACGGAATACGGCGCCGGGGCGTGAATCCAGCCGTAGGCGTCGCTGGACAATGCCTGGGCCTTGGAGTAGGCCCCCGGGAAGACGTAGGGGAACGCCAGGAGACCGAGCCCGGGATTGCCGGAGTTCAGGATGACCGTGTTCCCCTGGGTGGTGTTCGCCGGGGTGTAAGGCGGAGCGAAGATCAATTGCCCGGCAGCGTTCGTCGGATTGAAAGCGCCCGGATAGAGCGACGTGTAGAGGTCGGGGATGTTGTCGTTGTTGACGTCGTCGGAGAGCCCATCGGGCGGGCCGGCATTGGTGCCGGCAGTGAAGAAATCCGTGGCCGTCCGCGGATAGAAAGCGCGGTTCTCGCGGTTGGTCAGGTCGCCGAGGGTATTCAACGTGATGGAGTTGGTCGCCGTCCCGTTGGCTACCGACCCGCTGCCCGTCGGCCGGGCCGACAGGTCGTTGGCGCCCTGCCAGCTCACGAGCGGTCCATTGGGGGACCCGCCGAAGATCTGGGGTTGGAGCGTGACCGCCTGATTCCCCTGTCCGACGAGGATAGACGACTGGAGTTCGGGCGCGATCAAGAGAACCCGGCGATACAGGTTGCCGTTGCGGACGAAGTAGATGATCTCGGCATAGTCGCTGGTGATCGTGATGGGGAAGTTCGCGACATTGGCACCGGTGTTGGTGTTGGGCCAGAAGTTCGGGTTGTTGGGCGGCGCCGGCCAGTTATTGGGCCAGAATCGCCCGGTGAACGGCTGACCCGCAGGGGCCTTGGCGGTGAAACGGATGTAGTCATCGCCGTCCTCGCCCTGGTTGTCGGCGAACTCGTTCTCGCCGTACTCGAAATAACCGAGGTTGAGCGACGGGTCGAGCGGCGGCGTGAACCGGGCCGTCACTCCCTCGAGATCGGCGCGGATGATGCCATCGAGCCGGCGGAGCTGGTCGTCGAGCTGCTGGTACGCCTGCGCCGCCGACATCGAG
Organism: uncultured Planctomycetota bacterium; assembly: GCA_963815795.1. Taxonomy (GTDB): domain Bacteria; phylum Planctomycetota; class Planctomycetia; order Isosphaerales; family Isosphaeraceae; genus JAKAUH01. The sequence goes on from CAWFIC010000003.1 coordinate 5,158,604, forward strand.
CCGGTCGCCGCCTGGAAGATCTGCACCAGGATCGTCATCAGGATGACCAGGACACCCACGGTGACCAGCATCTCGACCAGGGTCACACCGCGTCTGGTCCTGGAGTCCTCGAGCCCTTGACACCGGTTGGCGATCATGCTTCGGCTCCGAAATGGCTTCGGCTATCAACAGCCCTTGATCCCCTGGACACTCGCCAGACCGTCCAGCACGTTCCGGCCGGCTCGACCTGGGCTCCCGGCCGCGCCCCATCGCAGCGGGGCCCCACCGAGGGCACGAGAATTAAGGACCCACCGACTGACGGACGAAGATGGTCTGGGGGATCACGTTGACGACGTTGGGGGCGATCAGGGCCGCATTCACGCAGAACGGCGAGGCGGGGTTGCCGGCCGTCAAGGGGGTCCGCGAGATCAGGTCCCGGTTGACGGACACGACCATGCAGCGAAAGTTGGTCTCGCCGTTGAAGGCGGCGTTGAAGGCGGCGGCGGGACCCGCCGGCACGACCTTCTGGACCTGGTACCAGTAGCACCGCTTCGCCGGTGAGTTGTCCCACTCGAGCTTGTTGGCCGGGTTCGGGATCCCTCCCAGGGGGTTGCCGTAGCTATAGAAGCGGGCCACGGCGACCGTTTGCTGACGCTCGTAGGTCACGTCGGCGATCCAGTCGCCGGCGTGAACGACCGGGTCGGGCATGCTGATCGGCCAGCGCAGGAGCACAGTCCGGTTGGCCGCCGAGCCGTACCCCGCCGGATAGCCGGGAGCCGTCACCACATTGCTGCTGAATCCGAAGACCGCCTCGACGACCGTCTCGCCGTCGACCTGGTAGTTCAGCGCCGGCCTGGGGGAAGGGCAAGCTGGCCGGCGTCGAGATGCCGAACGGCCTGTTCTCGAAGATCACGATGTTGCCGTCGAAGATCGAGCTGTTGCCGGCGTTGACGAGCTCGCCCGTATACATCCAGGTGAAACGCCAGTCGAGCGAAGGGAAGCCGCCATTGGCGGCGTTGACGGAGCCAGCCGGGGGAGACAGGTCCGGCACCACCGGGCTCGGGCCGATGACCGGGGTCCCGCCGCTGGCTCCGTTGACCGTGTAGGTGGTGTTATTCGGGTCCTGCCAGACGACGTCTTCCTGCGACACGAAGATGTTGGGCACGAAGACGGTGCCCGGCATGACCGCGACCTGCCCACCGCCGAACGTGGCGAACGCGCGGTTGAAGTTGGTGATCCGCTGGAGGCCGTGGGCGCTGGGGAAGCCGCCCGTGGGATCGGGCCGGACGGTGGTCAGCCCGTAGCCGAAGCGGGCCTCGAAGGTGCTCTGGTTGAGGGGGTCGAGGTAGTAGCCGTTGGCGCCATTGGGGCCGATCGTCTGGTACCGCCAGAGCGGATCGTAGGCGAAGGGCAGCCCGGGCCCAACCGTGGTCTGAGCACCGAGGACGGTGGTGCCGTTCTGTCCGGTCGTGAACCAATCGCCGCCGTAGAAGGGCGTGTCCTGGACCAGCGGGTTATATTGCTCGAGGGATGCCGTGGTGTACCACGGGGGCAGGTTGTACCGGTAATTGAGCTGATCGGCGATCTGGAACGAATGGCTGCTGAACAGGCCGCGCGAGACGGCGTCGGAGGCCGCCGTCTGGAGCAGGGTCGCCGAGCGGGACCAGCGCGCCGCGTCGCGGAGCCGCAAGAGGCCGATCGGGAACAAGGTCGCCAGCGAGACCAGGCCGATGCCGAGGATCATGATGGCGATCAGGATCTCGGTCAGCGTGATGCCCGACCGCCGTCGCACCGGTGCCGTAATCCGGCTGCTCGGGCATCGACTGAAAACCGAAAACCGATAACCGATAACCGGCTTCATGATCATGGCCCCCCGTTGGCGCCTTGCTGGGCCGCGAAGAACGGCAGGTTGACATTGAACGCGCGATTCTGGCTAGCCGCGGCGACCGGGTCGTCCATCGGCGGCGTCTCGTTGACCACGACCTGCCCCGTGCGGGTGAAGAGGGTCAGCAGGCTGTACTCGCCCTTGAGCGTCGGACCCCTGTAGGCGTTCGCGTCGTTCCCGCCCGGCTTGGGAACCGGCAGGTAGAAGACCTGCCCGCCGGCGCCCAGCGAGACGGGGGCCGAACCGAGCGTGGCAGTCTGGCCGTTCGAGTAGGTGACTTGCTCGGTCGAGCCGCCGGTCTGCATGTCGGCCAGGTCCTGCCGCTCGGCCAGCCAGAAGTGGAAGAACGAGGCGCCGATGCTGAACGACGCGGGCGTGCTGTACTGCACGGTCGGCAACACCGTGCCGTCAGGATTGATGACGATGTTGACGAAGCCCGTGTAGCCGTCCACCGGCAGCCGCGACCGCTCCAGAGTGCTGAACCAGCTCGTCGCGTCGATGACCATGGAGGTGGGCAGGGCGACCTCGCGTGCGCTCGGCGACGGGGCAGGTCGGCGCTGGATCGTGTAGGGGACGTTGGCATTCGTGTTCGTCGCGGCCGAGCCCTGCCACTGCTCCGTCTCGGTCCATTCCGTGAAGTCCAGAGCGTCGATCTTGAAATTGCCGTTGTTGTCGACGCCGTCGAATTGCTCGTCGACCCACCCGTTATTGTTGTCGTCCTGGCCGTTGACCAGCATCAGGTACTCGACGGGATAGGTGGCCCCGTTGAGCGACAGGACGGGTAGGGGACTGGCGCTCTGGCCGACCGCGGTCGGGGGACCCGCATTGACGAATTGCTCGGTATTCGCAAGACCGCTGGCGGCCGAGCCCTGCGGTGGGATGTAGGTCGGGCCGATCACGGTGTACCACGGGCCGGAATTGTTGATTTGCACCTTGTCGCCGACCCGGATGTTCCAGAACCACGAAGTCGGGGCGTTCGGCTGCCCGAGCGTACCGGGATGCGTGTTGAACGGGTTCTCGCACAGGATCAGGCACGGGGGCATGAACGGCATGTTGGGCCACGAGAACGTGATCTGGGGCGTGACCGCCTTGGTTGGGGCGGCCAGGTTCATGCCCTGAGCCGGGAAGAACTGGAAGGCCGAGGCCGGGATCGCGGTGCAGAATCCCTCGGTGTATTGCGGCGCCGGATCGATGGGGACGATCCGGTTGTAGGCCAGGATCGAATACGGGTAGATCTGCCCGGGGGTCAGGGCCTGAGTGGAGGACAACCAGCCGATCGGGTAAGTCGGATCCGGGAGGAGCCGGATGCCGCTGGGCTGACCCTCGTGGATCGCCTTGTCGCGGGCGCCGACCAGAGCCGATTGCAAGATGCGCCCGGCCTCGCTTACCTGGCGGTGGTTCAGGGCCGGCAGCACGGTCGGCAGGGCCACGGCGCTGACGAGGAGGATGATCAGGATGACCACCAGGAGCTCGATCAGGGTGAAACCGGCCCTGCGGCGCGCGATGAGGAGACTCCTGCGTGTTTCGTGGTAGACGGCGCTACACAACACTCGATCTGGCCAATGGGGCTTCGTCGTGACGAGCTTTACCATCGACTCTTCCTCCTCGGCACGCCCTCAGCCCGGATGAGCGGGCTGCGGCGATTGCTCTCAGCGGAGACCATGATCTGGTGGATCGTAAAGTCCCGATTCTAGGAACCGGCTGCCCCCGCCTGAGAGGCAGTAAACGGCACGTTCACGTTGAATGGTCGATTCTCGGATGCGGCTACGACCGGGTTATCGAAGGGCATGGCTTCGTTCGAGACGATCCCCCCCGTACGGGTAAAGAGCGTCAAGAGACCATAGCCTCCCAGGAGCCTGGGACCCGAATACTGGCCCGCGGTGACTCCGTTCTGCGTGGCGACCGGCAGCAACGGTGCAGGCGTCGTCCCCGTCGTGCCGGTTGGCGCTGGGCCAGGTCCGAACGGTCCGCCAGCCAGAAGTGGTAGAACGCGTCGCCCATCGCGAACGAGGACGGTGCGCTGTAGATGACGGTCGGCACCACCGTCCCGTCGGGGTTCAGCACAATGTTGACCTGGCCCGTATAACGGTTGACCGGCAGCCTCGACCGCTCCTGAGTGAGCAGGGCGGTCGTCGCATCGATCACGACCGAGGTTGGCAAAGAGACCTCGTGGCCATTCGGCGCCGGGAAAGGACGCCGCCGGATCGTATAAGGGACGTTGACGAGGGTCTGCGAGGCGACGGCGCCGGCCCAGGATTCGAACTCCCATTCCAGGACGTCATCGATCAGGCCGTTCCCGTCGTTATCCACCCCGTCGAACGACTCGTCCACCCAGCCATTGAGGTTGTCGTCCAGAGCGTTGACGAGGGTCAGGTACTCGACGGGCTGTCCGTTGATCGTCGGCACGGGAAGCCTGGACAGCGGTGCCGGCAGCCCGGCGTTGACGAACAGATCCGAGTTGCCCTGTGCGGGGGCGATCAGCATCGGCCCGACGACGGTGTACCACGGCCCCGTGCCGTTGAGCTGGACCTTATCGCCGACCCGCACGTTCCAGAACCACGAGGTGGGAGCGTTCGGCATCCCGTTGCCGGGGTTGGCCGGGCTCTGTGCCAGGACGAGCTGGGGCAAGATCGCGTGCGTCCATGAGAAGACGACTTGATTGGTGATCGGGTACGGCCAGCCGTCATTCCGGGCCACGGCGGCGGGGGGAACGGGCGTGCAGAGACCGTCCGTATACTCCGGCGCCGACTCCAGCGGAACCCACCGGTTGTAGGCCAGGATCCCGGTCGGGTCGATGCACCCGCTCATCGTCCAGTTGATCGGGAATGCGGGATCGGCGAGCAGCCGGATGCCGCAGGGCTGGCTCTCGTGGATCGCCCTGTCGCGGGCACCGACCAGGGCCGCCTGGAGCAACCGGGCCCCCTCGCTGACCTGGCGTTGAGCGAGGGCCGGCAAGATCGTCGGCAGCGCAACGGCGCTGACGATCAGGATGATCAGGATCACCACCAGGATCTCGACCAGCGTGTAACCCCTGGCGGATGGCATCCTGGATCGCGCATTCGCCGATAACAACGGGGAATCGCCCGCCACGCGCACCTCGACCCGCCGCATTCTCCTCTCAACCGAAATCATGATCCACGCCCCTCCGACCCGGATGGTCGTCTGAATGCTCTGGCTGCTAACCTCGTCCTGGATCCGGGTCGTGAGAGCGAGGACGACCACGGTCCCAGTCCGAACCGTACTGCTAGCAACTAGATCATAGAACAGGGGCATGACCTTGTTTTTGCACGCACGCAAGCGCCGATCGTCCCGGCGAGCGAGGGGCGTCAGCCCCCTGTCGGGTGAACGACGGTCCTCGAAGACAGGGGACTGACGTCCCCCGCTCGCCCTTCTGGAACAGACTTTCAGGCGGCGGCGAGAGACCACGGTACGGGCCGAAGTTGAGCACCGACGATGGCAGTACGTGGCACGAGACGTCATCCGCCCCCTCCGATCCCCGCCGAGGATTGGAGGTTGTGGTTGTTGATGTCGTCCTGGGCCCCCTGGAACAGGGTGTAGCTCGAGGGATTGGTGGAGTCCAGCAAGTCGTTGGAGTTGTACTGGACCGTCAGGTTCTGGTACTGGGCGTTGGCGGTGAAATCGGCGATATGTGACACGCCCGGCGTCGGATCCGTCGGGGAGAACGGCAGGGCGTTGTTCTCATTGGCGATCAGGGCCCAGGCGATATTCGTCTGCTGGGCCAGGTTGGCGTCGGAGTAGATGAAGACGCCGAGCTGGCCGTCGAGGCCGCCGGAGACGATCAGGAACTTCGAGTAGAAGGCCCGCCGGGTGCTGTAGGTGGAGCCGCGATCCCAGAACACCGGCACCGGCCCGCCCGTTTGAGGGTAAGGCTCGGTCAGGCGATGGAAGTAGTACTCGAACCCCTGGGCCACGCCGCTGGTTCCCAGGCTGGTGGAGCTACCCGAGTAGGAGCCCGCCGGGAAGGGGCTGTTGTTATTATACGACGACGACCACCACGCCGGCCCGACGAGCTGCTGATTGAGGTCCAGCGGGTCCTGCTCGCGCTGCTGCTGGACGGCCGTGTAAGGCGCGATGAGCGTCCAGGAGTTCTCGCTGGTGGTCTGGATCACCTGGCCGCGCTGGAGCTCGGAATGGAAGAGCAGCGGCCAGCGGAAGAACTGGAGAGGGTTACCCCAGCCGTCGACGAACTCGGGCAGGCCGTCGCCATCGGTGTCCTGCACCTCCTTGTCGGTGAACTCGTCGCGGTTGAAGACCGCACCCAGCGGCCCGCGGCCCTCGACCAGGATGGCGTAGAGCATCTCGGCCCGGGCGGTGATGTGCTTGTGATTGGTGAGGTTCGCCTGCACCGTGGTCAAGTTGGCGCTACCGTTCGGCGCCCCCTCCGCCATCTCGTCGATCAGGCCGTTGCCGTTGTTATCGGCCCCGTCGTACCCCTGCGGCAGGTATCCCAAGTTCTTGTAGATGCCGGCCGCGGCCGTATACGAGGCCCCGTAGATGCCGGTGCCGGCCAGGTTGAAGCTGTTGCCATCCCCCTGCTGGGGATACACCATCGAATTGCCCATCGGGAGGACGTAGGCCAGCTCGTTCCCGATGAAGTTACCCGTCGCTACCGGGCTCGCGCCCGTAATGGGGTAGGGGTTACCCGCGAAGTTCAGCGGGTAGTTGGGTTCATTTTTCTGGACGTAAAAGGTGTCGGGCAGTTCACTCTTGAGGAAATCATACCAGGCGATCACCTGAGAACGCTGAGTCGTCGGCCAGGCGGTGCCGCTCAGCGGAGGCATGATGACGTTGCCGTTGTAGATCGCCCCGAGCACCTTATGGGCCTGGACCGGCTCGGGCCGGGACTGCAGCAGGGCGTCGATGCGGTCGTTGAGGCCCGCGTTGAGCTTGGTGATGAGCGACTGGGTCGCGCGCTCCTGGGCGCGCTTCACCGAGTCCATCGCGGCATTCAAGATGAAGCCGAGCAGGATCGAGATGATGACCATCACCACCAGGAGCTCGACGAGGGTGAAGGCCGGGTGCGTCGCGCTCGCGGCGAGGGGCGAGGGGCGAGGAGGCGGGACCGCCTCCCAAGTCGCCGGGTCGCGTCTTTCGGATTCGCGGACTCATGACTACCCCTCGGACTTGGACCAGGAACCGGATGATGCCCCACTCGCCTGGCGTTGCTGGAATGTCGCTGCGGACCGTCTCCCTCGCGATCAGGGCCATCGGGCCGTCCGCCGCGGACCGACACTGGCCACCGACCGGCGGCCGGGCGAATCGCGCTATTGCAGGGTCCCCGACTTGATATTGGTCACATTGTCGCTTTCACGCCGGCGGATGTTGGCATCCGTGGTGTTGATCGTGTGAACGGAGTCGAACCGGCAGGCTGACGGACGACGACGATGTTGAACGACACGTACTGGCCGCCGACGCCATACTCGCCGTCGACCCCCGGCGAGAAGATCTGGAACGTCTGCGGGTTCTGGTACGTGACCGTCCCGCTGGCCGTGCCGATCGTCACGGTGGTCGTATAGGGATTCGGCGAAAGGGAGATCGCTGTCGGTGGATTGGTGGTGTTCTGGTAGGTCGGGAAATTCACCGCGTATTGCAGGCCGATCGGCCCCGAGAGGTTCTGGTCGAGCTCGAAGATATTGACGTCGTTCGGGTCGTAGTTGCCGTTCCCGTAGGAGCTGAAGTAGGCGTAGAACCCCACGGGACCCTGTCCGCCCGCGATGGTGTGGACCCACTGTCCCGTGCCCGACCCGGCGTTCGGCGGCCCGCTATTGAGCGTGTCGTAATAGCCGGGCATGAGCGGCGGGTTGCCGTTCATGCTGAAATTCGTGGGATCGGCGAAGAGACGGCCGGGATTGAACTGGAAGAACGACGGCTGCCGGTTGGCGTTGTACATCGGGCTGCCGATGATACTGTTGGTGAACGGGTTGGTCGGATCGTTGCCGAAGCCCGTGATGCCGAACGTCACCGTGCTCGGGTCCGGAAAGCCGTTCGCGGTGGGAATCGGGTTGGGCAGGGGGATCCCGCCCAGGAAGAACACCAGGCATTCGTGGCCCTGGAGGACGTACGGCGCCTGGTCGAAGATGCCGTTGCCGTTGAAGTCGTACCAGTAGTTCCCGTTCCCGCTGGCCACGTTGGGCGGAAGGGTCCCGTTGGTGCTGAGCTGGACCTTCGGCCAGAACTTGCGGAGCGCGGTGAGCGAGCGGGTCGCCAGCTGCCCGACGGTGATGTCGCCGGTGCCGGCGTTCGGCGTCCGATTCGGATCGATCGAGCTGACCGGGGTCCCGTTGCCGATGTAGGTCGTGTAGTTCCCGTTCTCCACCAGCAGGATGCGGCTGGGCGGGTAATCCCCGTACTTCGACTTGAAGTCAGCCAGCGCCTGCGCCATCTGGCTGATCTCGGCCGCGACCGCAGCGTTCCGGGCCGTCCGCAAGGCACCGTTGATCGCCGGCAGCAAAAGAGCCAGCAGGATCGCGATCACGACGATGACGACCAGGAGCTCCACCAGGGTGAAGCCCCACTTCATCGTCCGTGGTCCGTGGTCCGTGGTCCGTGGTCCGTGGCCGGTCGCGGCACCGCCGGGCGCGTGGCCGACCGATTGGCCGTCTCCGGCCGGGCCGTCATTGTCCGTGTCGTTGTCGGGCGGATCATCGGTCTTTCCCTTTCGTAGGGTGGGCTGAACGCCGCGCCGCGGCGTGAGGCCCACCGAAATCCCGGGCGGTTCCGGTGGGCCTCGCCTCGATGAATCGAGGGTCGACCCACCCTACATCTCCATCGATCCGGCCCATTCTCAGCCGGACAGCTTCGAGATCAGCGTGATCAGGGGCAGGAACAGCGCGATGACGATGAAGCCGATGATGCCGCCTAAGACCACGATCATGATCGGCTCGAGCAGGCTGACCAGGCTCTCGACGGCCGTCTCGACCTCTTCATCGTAGTTGTCGGCGATCTTGTTGAGCATGGTGTCCAGCTCGCCGGTCTCCTCGCCGACGTCGATCATGTTGACCACGATGTCGTCGACGATCCGGGACTCCTTCAGCGGCTGGGCGATCGTCTCGCCCTCGCGGATGCTCTCGTAGATCCGGGTGAAGGCGCGCTCGAAGACGGCGTTGCCCGCGGTGTCGCGCACGATGTTGAGCGACTCGAGGATCGGCACGCCCGAGGTCACCAGCGTGCCCAGCGTCCGCGTGGTCCGCGCCACCGTCGATTTCTCGACGATCGTCCCCATCACCGGGATCATCAGCTTGATCCGGTCGCAGATGTATGCCCCCGTCTTGTTGCGATACAACAGCTTGACGAAGATCCAGAAGAACAGCGGCGACAGGAAGACGACGTAGAAATAGTGGATGATGAAGTGGCTGGCCTTGATCAGGAACTTCGTCATGCCGGGCAGCGGCACGCCGAAGTCGTTGAAGATCGCCTCGAACTTGGGGATGATGAAATACAGGATGAAGCCCACGATCACGCAGGCCACGAAGATGACCACGACCGGGTAGACCATGGCCGACTTGATCCGCCGCTTGAGCGACTGGGCCTTCTCCTTGAAGTCGGCCAGGCGCTGGAGGATCGCCTCGAGCGCACCGCCCGCCTCGCCGGCCTTGATCATGTTGCAATACAGCCGGTCGAACGCCTTGGGATGCTTGGCGCAGGCCTCGGAGAGCGTCTGGCCGCTCTCGATGTCCTCGACGATGTCCTGCAGCGAGTTCTTCAGCACCCCCGGCCGGCACTGACCCTCGAGGATCTTCAGGCTCCGCAAGATCGGCAGGCCCGCGTCCTGCAAGGTGGACAACTGCCGCGTGAACGTGCAGAGCTGCTTGGTCGAGATCCGGCCGATCGTGAACGCCTTCTTCTTCCGACGCCGGCCCCCCTTGGCCGTCGCCCGCGTCTTCTGCTTCTTCGCCTTCTCGGCGATCTTCGTGACGAAGAAGCCCTTCTGGCGGATGAGCTGCTGCGCCTCCTCCTGCGTCGCCGCGTCGATCGTGTCCTTGACCTCGCGACCCGTGTGGTCCATCGCCTCGTATTGATAAGTAGGCATCTCGATTGCTCCAGGGGCTGGTGGCCGGTAGCTGGTGGCACGTTGACTTGGGACGGCGAGGCTCCTGCCGGTCCGGTCCGGTGGGGAGGCGGCTCGGCAGGAACCTCGCCCTCCCAAGCCGGGGACCGATCCCGCTACGCCTCGTCCATCAGTGTCTCCCGCATGACTTCCTCGATGGTCGTCAACCCGGCGTGGATCGACTCCATGCCGACCTCGCGGAGGGTCTTCATGCCGAACTTGCGGCAGCTATTGCGGAACTCGTCGAGCGAGACCTCGGCGATGATCATGTCGCGGAGGGTGTCGTTCATGACCAACAGTTCGTAGAGGCCCTGGCGGCCCTTGTAGCCGGTGTTATTGCACTTCTCGCAGCCCTTGCCGTAGTAGAACTTCTTGGTGGCGGCCTCCTCGGGGGTCATGCCCAGCTCCATGCAGACCTCGGCGGCCGGGGTGAACTCGGTGCGGCAGAAGTTGCAGATCTTCGCGCACCAGCCGCTGGGCGAGCACGGCCTCGACGGTCGCGGTGATGAGGAACGTGGGCAGCCCCATGTCGCGGAGCCGGGTGACGGCCGAGGGGGCGTCGTTGGTGTGCAGGGTGGTGAAGACGATGTGGCCGGTGAGCGACGCCTGGATCGAGATCTCCGCGGTCTCCAGGTCGCGGGTCTCCCCCACCAGGATCTTGTCGGGGTCCTGCCGCAGGATCGAGCGGAGGCAGTTGGCGAAGGTCACGCCGATGTCGGGGTTGACCGGGATCTGGATCAGGCCCTCGATCTCGTACTCGACCGGCTCCTCGGTCGTGATGATCTTGTCCTCGATCCGGTTCAGCCGGTTGAGCGTGGCATACAGCGTCGTCGTCTTGCCCGAGGAGGTCGGGCCGGTCACCAGGATGATGCCGTTGGGCTTCTCGACGATCTCGCACCAGGTGGCCAGCGTGTCGTCGGGCATCCCCAGCCGCTTCAGGTCGAGCTGGACGACCGTCCGGTCCAGGATCCGCAGCACCACGCTCTCGCCGAACATCGTCGGCAGGGTCGAGACGCGGATGTCCACGTTGTTGCCGCCCAGGGCGAGCTGGATCCGCCCGTCCTGCGGCAGCCGACGCTCGGCGATGTCCAGGTTGGACATGACCTTGATCCGGCTGGCGATCGCCGGGGCCAGGTGCCGCGGCGGCGGGACCAGCTCGTAGAGGATCCCGTTGAACCCGGTACCGCATCTTGTACTCTTCCTCGAACGGCTCGAAGTGGATGTCCGAGGCCTTGTCCTTGATCGCCAGGAGCAGCACCATGTTGAGCAGCTTGCGCACCGGCGCCGCCTCGGCCATCTCCTCGATGGCCTCAAGGTCGATCGTGTTCTCGTTGCGGCCGGCCATCTTCGAGAGGCCCTTGTCCTGCTCGATCTGCTTGACCACGTCCTGGATGCTCTCGTGGTGGCCGGCGTAGAACTGCTCGATCTTGGCCATCACGTCGGCCTCGGAGGCGATCGCCCCCTTGACCTCGGTGCTGAGGAACATCCGCAGGCTGTCGAGCGTCGAGGGATTCTGCGGCTCGGCCATCGCCACCGTGAGGCTCTTGTCCTTCTTGTTCTGCGAGACCGGCACGATCTTGTAGGCCGTCGCCATGCTCTCGTTGACCACCTCGGCCAGCTCGGCCGGGATCGTCACGTCGGCCAGCTTGACCACCTTCATCCCGAGCTGCTCGCCCAGCGCCTTGAGGACCTGGTCCTCCTTCACCAGCCCCAGGCGGGCCGCCACCTTGCCCAATAGCTCGGTGCCGGTGCGCTTCTGCTCCTCCAGCACCTTCCAGAGGGTCTCCTCGTCGAGGTAACCCATGTCGATCATGATCGTGCCGAGTCGTCGCGCCATGGGAACATCCTGGACCGGGACCGGCGAGCGGGAGGGGCCCCGCGGTGACCCCCGTCCCCCGTCGATCGCGTGTTGATGAGCTGTCTCTAGGAACCGTCAGAGATTTAGATGATCGAGATCGTGAATGGTTTCCCGGCGGGCGGGGTCCCTGGTCTTGTGGGCGATCCCCGGTCTTTCCCGCGGGGCGGCCCTTCGTGCTCGCCTCGAGTGCTCCGCCGCGGGCCGGGAGCCGGCGGAGCCCCCGGGAATCCCGCCCGGGCCGGTCCGGTCGATAGGAGTCGGCGATCGAGGCATCGGGTCAGCGGGCGGCACGCGGCCGGGACGAATCCGGCAGGACGCCGGCCTCACTCCTCCTCGCCTTCGCCTTCCGACTCCTCGTCCTCGAAGATCCCCTTCTTGGCGTTCTCGATGCGTTCGCGCAGCTCGGTGGCCTTGCGGGCCTTGGCCATGATCTCGTGCTCCTCGACCAGCCCCTGCTTCCAGAGATTGAAGAGGCTGTCGTCCAGGAGGATCATGCCGTGCTTCCGGCCCGTCTGGATCGACGAGTCGATGCGGTACGTCTTGTTCTCGCGGATCAGGTTGGCGATGGCCGGGGTGACCACCAGCATCTCGTAGGCCGCCACCAGCCCCTTGGGCTTGCGCGGCAGGAGCGCCTGGGCCAGGATGCCGATGATCGCGACCGACAACTGGGTGCGGATCTGGTCCTGCTGATCCTTGGGGAAGACGTCGATGATCCGGTTGACCGTGCCCTCGGCCGAGTTGGTGTGCAAGGTCGCGAAGACGATGTGGCCGGTCTCGGCCGCGGTGATCGCCGCGGAGATCGTGGCCAGGTCCCGCATCTCACCGACCAGGATGATGTCGGGGTCCATCCGCAGAGCACGGCGGATCGCCTCGGGGAAGTCGGGCACGTCGACCCCGATCTCCCGCTGGTTGATCAAGCACTTGTTGTGCTTGTGGAAGTACTCGATCGGGTCCTCGATGGTGATGATGTGGCGGTCCATCGAGTTGTTGATGAAGTTGATCATGGACGCCAGGCTCGTCGTCTTGCCCGAGCCGGTGGGGCCAGTCACCAGGATCAACCCGCGCGGCGCGTGATCAACTGCTCAATCACCGCCGGCAGGCCGATCTGCTCGAAGGTGAGGAACTCGTTGGGGATCCGCCGCAGCACCAGCCCGACGTTGCCGCGCTGCTTGTAGATCGCCACCCGGAACCGAGCCATGTCGCCGAAGGCGAAGCCGAAGTCCGTCCCCCCCACCTCCTGCAGTTCTTGCTGGCACCGTTCGGGCGTGATGCTCTTCATCAAGGCGACCGTGTCCGACGGCTCGAGCACCTTGGTCGCCAGCGGGCGCATGTGACCGTGCAGGCGCAGCATCGGCTGGCTACCCACGGTCAAGTGCAGGTCGCTGGCCTTCTGGGTGCAAACCGTCTGGAGGAGCTTGTCGATCAGCAGCGTACCCATTGCCCTGGAATCCCTCCGCGAAATCGATGGAACCTGTCGGTTAGGAAGGAAAGGAGAGCCGCCCTCGGACGGCTTGACTTTTTCTTGACAGCCAGGTGTCCAACGAATCCTTGCAATGCGCCATGAGGTTAGGGCTAGGGCCGGTGCCCCCGTGCATCCGCATTATTTCGTTGGAACCCCAGAGGATCAAGCAGGCGACCGAATCAGGATGCCGAATGGCTCCTCATTCTTCATGGTAGGATACCTTGCATGGATCGATCCAGCGAGGGGACCGCCCAACGCCCTGGCTTGCTGCGAGGCGGTGGCGCGGTGAGAAGCCCGCCCCGCGCCGAGGCGCTTGAGTCCACGCATCCCACCGGGCCGGCGAGGACCGCTCATTTCTTGACGGCCTCGGAGAAGACGTCCTTCTGCGTGATGCGTAACACCTCATCGATCGTCGTCTGGCCCTTCAGCGCCTTGATCATGCCGTCCTCGAACAGCGTGTGCATCCCCTGCTTACGAGCCATCTTGCGCACATTCAGCGTCGATTCGCCCTTGAACGCCATCTCGCGAACCTGGCTCGTCATTGTCATCAGCTCATAGATCCCCATTCGCCCCCGATAGCCTGTCTTGTTGCAGTTGGAGCACCCCTTGCCTCTCATGAAGTTGGCCTTCTTGGCGATCTCCGGCCGCAGACCCAGGCCGTTGAGGAGGTGCGCGGGCGGTTCATATCGCAGCTTGCACTTGGGGCAGACCTTTCGCACCAGGCGCTGCGCCATGATCGCCATGACCGAGCTAGCAACCAAGAACGGTTGGATGCCAATGTCGACCAGACGTGTAATGGCACTGGGCGCATCGTTCGTGTGCAATGTACTGAAAACCAAGTGTCCTGTCAGACTGGCCTGGATTGCGGTCTCCGCCGTCTCCAGATCGCGGATTTCGCCGACGAGGAGGATGTTGGGGTTCTGCCGCAACATGGCGCGGATGATTCGCGCGAAGGTCATGCCGATCTTGGCTTTTACCTCACATTGGTTCACGCCCGGCAAGTAGTACTCGACCGGGTCCTCGGCCGTGATGATCTTCACGTCCGGCCGGTTCAGCTCGTTGAGCGCGGCGTAGAGCGTGGTGGTCTTGCCCGATCCCGTGGGGCCCGTCACCAGCAAGATCCCATTGGGCCGCTTGATCATTTGCTTGAACCGGTTGTGGTCCTCTTCGCCGAACCCCAGGTCCTGGAGCCCGACCTTGATGTTGTCCCGATCGAGGATCCGCATCACCACGGACTGACCATGCGTGGTTGGAATGATGCTGACACGCATGTCGATATCCTTGCCGGCGACCAGGATCTTGATCCGGCCGTCCTGGGGCCGGCGTTTCTCGGCGATGTCGATCGAGCCCATGATCTTGAGGCGGCTGACGATCGCGCCCAAGAGCCGGCGTGGGGCATTATCGCGCTCCATGAGGACGCCGTCGATCCGGTATCGGATGCGCACGCGGTCGGCGAACGGTTCGATGTGGATATCGCTGGCGCGTTGCTGCACGGCCTCTTGGATGACCAGGTGCACCAGCCGGATGACGGGCGCGTCGCCCTCTTCCAGGGTGTTCGTGGTGCCGAGCTTGGTGCCGGTCCCGCCGTCCTCGGCGAAGTCGATGGCGGTATCGGTGAACTCCTGGAGCATCGAGTCAACCGACTCGGTCTCCGACGAGGCGTTGCCGTAATACTTGTTGATCGCCTCGACGATCGCTTCTTTGGGTGCCAGCGAGACTTCGATTTCCCGGTTGAGGACGAACCGCAACTTATCGATCGTCTCGAAATCCAACGGATCGTGCATGATCACGCGGATGGAGCCACCCTCCTGGGCGAGGGGCATCACGATATTTTCGCGGGCGAGCGACTCGGGCACGAGCTCGATGACCGAGGCGGGGATCTCGATCTCATGGAGCTCGACGAAGGGGAGGCCGTGCTGTTCGGCCTTCGCCTTCATGATGTCGTCGGCGTCCGCGTAGCCCAGGCGGACGAGTGCCTCTTCCACCGTCCCACCGGGGGAGCTGCTGGCTTCCCTGAGCTGATCGGGGCCGATCACCCCGCGCCGGACGAGAATTTCGGTCCAGTCCCGACTCTTGGCCATGACTCATCGACTCCGCGGGTGAACAACGGCTGGTCGGAAAAGCCGATCGGGCGATCGCCACCGGCGCACGACGCAACGGCGGCGTCACCGACGCTTGTCCGATGACACAAGGATTGCGAGAGTGTTAGCGAGATCTTGTTGGATACGACGATACGATCGCTTCCGTGACGACCATCCGGACGACCCGGCCGCACCGACAGATCGAGGATGACAGGAATGAACGAATCGATGAGGACACTTGAGGTTACCAAGCTTTCCCACCGTCGGCAAGGAATTGGCTCAGATTTCTGAGGCGGGCTGGGAGGCGGGGCAATCGCGTTCCTCCCACACCACATTCCGATCGCCGGGGACGACCTCGCCGATGATCCAGGCCGGAGTCCGCGCCTCCTCATTCAGGTGGCGAACGATCGCCTCGGCATAATATTCGGCCACGACCAGCACCAGGCCGATGCCCATGTTGAAGACCCGGTCCATCTCGACGCGCTCGACCGCGCCGAGCCGCATCAACCAGGGGAAGACCTTGGGCACCGGCCAGGACCCGCGCCTCAGTCGGATGGCGCAGCCCTCGGGCAGGATGCGTGGCGGATTGTCCACCAGGCCACCCCCGGTGATATGTGCGATACCATGTACGGTCCGCTTGACCCGATAGTGCCGGGCCACCGTCTTCACGGCCGACACGTAGATCCGGGTCGGCTCGAGCAGTTCGTCGGCCACCGTCCGGCCCAGTTCGGGCACGAACGTGTCCGGGGTCAAGCCCGCGCCGTCGAAGACGATCTTCCGCGCCAGGCTATATCCATTCGAATGAAGGCCCGAGCTGGCCAGACCCACCACCTTGTCGCCCGGGCGGATGTCCCGGCCATCGAGGATCCGCCTCCGCTCGACCACGCCCAGGCAGAAGCCCGCCAGGTCATACTCGCTCGGCTGATAGAAATCGGGCAGGATGGCGGTCTCTCCACCGAGCAGGGCACACTCCGCCTCCACGCAGCCATCGCTGACGCCCTTGACGATCTGGCGGGTGAGTTCGGGATCGTCGCGGCTCATGGCCACATAATCGAGGAAGAGCAGGGGTTCCGCGCCGCGCAAAGGCAGTCGTTGACCGACATGGCGACCAGGTCGATGCCGACGGTGTCATGCCGGCCGGTGGCGAAGGCCAGCTTGAGTTTGGTGCCGACGCCGTCGGTGGAGGCGACGAGCACGGGGTCGCGGTAGGTGCGTGAGAGCAGGCCGATCTGGTCGTTGAGGCGGAATAACCCGGCGAAACCGTCATTCCATTCGATGACGCGCGGCGTGAAGGTGCGGCGGAGCAGAGGCGGGAGCCGGGAGATCGTCTGTTCGTAGACCTCGAGGTCCACCCCGGCCGAGCGGTAGTCCATGGCCTGATCATTCTCCGGGAGCAGATGATTGAGGGAAGCGGGCCGCCCGGACGACCTGGGGCATCACTCCTCGAATCACATGTGGCTCTCTTCGACGATGCGCCGGGATCCTTGATCATACCACCGATCGCGATTATCCTGAAGCGGACTCGATGTTCAGTCGCGGCTCCGATCGCGTGGGGCCGACCCGCCAACTTCAACCTGCCGGCCGATTTTCGACGTCCGACGATGTCCCTCAGACACCGGGAGATTCGCATCATGCTCCGCAAGTGGATGGTTTTCGCCCTGAGCGCGGGACTCCTCCTCGCGATCGCCGGCGCCACCTTCAGCGCCGACGACGACGAGGAAACCGAGCTGGGCAAGGTCATGGAGAAGGTCAACAAGCAGAGCAACGCGATCAAGAAGGGGACGCGTAACCCGGTCACCTACAAGAAGCAGCATAAGGACGTCGCCAAGGCATCCAAGGAACTGGTCAAGCTGGCCAAGGAGGCCAAGCCGCTCAAGGACGCGCTCGGTAAGGCCAAGAACGAGCCCAATCCGCAGAAGAAGTGGAATGAACTGATGGATGTGTTCATCGAGAAGGCCGAGAAGATGCACGAGGTTGCCGGCAAGTCCGAGCCGGACTACACCAACACCAAGAACGCGTTCAGTGCCGTGTCCAAGGCCTGCACCGAGTGCCACCAGGTCTTCCGCGTTGACGAGACCAACTTCTGAGCGCGGCTCCGGGTGCGGCCCCGACCTGTCGCGGGCCTCGCGGTGGTCGGACGCGATCGCGGCGGCCGAGATGGCCTGTTACGACGTGACCCTGCCGGGAGTGGCGGAGAACCTCGCACTCGACGAGGCGATGCTCATCGAGGCCGACACGGGACGCGGCCCGCCCCTGGTGCGCTTCTGGGAGCCGGGCGAATACGCCGTGGTGCTCGGCGCATCGCGGCGGCTCCGCGATGAGGTCCACGTCGACGCCTGCCGGGCGGACGGCGTGTCGATCTTCCGCCGGGCCAGCGGCGGCGGGACCGTCCTGATCGGCCCCGGCACGCTGAATGTCAGCGTGATCCTGCCCGATACGGCCGGGCCGGGACTCTCGGCCGTGGACGCCGCGCAGCGGCACGTCGTGGGACGCTTGGCCGAGGCGATTCGCGCCCTGGGCCCGCCGGTTGATGTCCTGGCCCACGGGGACGTCGTGCTCGGTGATCGCAAATGCGCGGGCAGCGCCCAGCGGCGGCTCAAGAGCTGGTTCCTGGTCCACTGCTCGATCCTCTACAAGTTTGCAATCGATCGGATCGGCCGGTATCTCACGGCCCCCCAGCGGCAGCCCGACTATCGACGCGGCCGCGCCCACCACGAGTTCCTCTGCAACCTGGATCTACCCCGGCAGGCCCTCGTCGATGCCCTCCGGCCTGGTCTGGCTCCGTGCCCAGGCCTCGACGCCGGCGAGTCCCTCGAAGGACCGATGGCGCTTCTGCCCTCGCTCCTGGCCGAGAGATACGCCAATCCCGAATGGGTCGAGCGGTTTTGATGAGTTAACCCGGCGTTCTGGCAACGCGATTGGGTGGTGCACTTGCAACCGAGAACCGGTAACGACGCCACCAAGAGCGGTTCCTGAATGCGAGGGTGCAAGCATGATCGAAACGCCCGGCTTTCATCGGGCTCGCCCGGCTGTCGGCCGGGGTTTGCCCATCGTGCGCACGTGCATATCGACTCTCACGACAGTTACACTTCCCCGGGGGAGGGCTCGACGCTAAACTGGGATGTTCATCCTCGAAGCAGGTTCGCTCCATGACGCGAGTGACGATCGGGGAGTTGGCCGCATCCGCCGGATGCCCAGAGGACGTCGTGTGCGTGCTGCCGCCGGACCGTCGCGGCCGGATCCCGACCCTACCTACGACCTACTGCCCGCTACTGAGCCATGATCATCGTATTGAAGCCGCATCCGGCGCCCGAGGTCGTCGAGCACGTGCTCGAGCGGATCGCGGCCCTGGGCCTGACGCCGCATCTGAGCCAGGGGGTCTCGCGGACGATCATCGGCGTGATCGGCGACGAGGATAAGTTGCAGGTCGAGCCGTTGCAGGCGATCCCCGGGGTCGAGCAGGTCGTGCCGATCCTCAAGGCGTTCAAGCTGGCCAGCCGCGAGTTCCACGCGGAGGATTCGGTCTTCACGGTCAAGGGGGTGCAGATCGGCGGCGGGCACCTGGCGGTGATCGCCGGACCGTGCGCGATCGAGAGCGAGTCGCTGCTTTTCGAAGTTGCCGCCCGGGTGCGGCGTGCCGGGGCCAACATCCTCCGGGGCGGGGCGTTCAAGCCGCGCACCAGCCCGTACAGCTTCCAGGGCCTGGGCAAGGACGGGCTCGAGCTCCTCAGCGCGGCCGGCGAGCACTTCGGCATGCCGGTCGTGACCGAGGTCATGGACCCGCGCCAGGTGGAGCTTGTCGAGCGATACGCCGACATCCTCCAGATCGGGGCGCGGAATATGCAGAACTTCGACCTCTTGAAGGAATGCGGCCGGACCCGCATGCCGGTGCTCCTGAAGCGGGGGCTGAGCGCCACGGTCAAGGACCTGTTGATGTCCGCCGAGTACGTTCTGTCGGAGGGGAACCGGCAGGTGATCCTCTGCGAGCGCGGCATCCGGACCTTCGAGGACTCGACGCGGAACACGCTGGACCTGTCGGTCGTGCCGAATATCCAGGGCCAGAGCCACCTGCCGATCATCGCCGACCCCAGCCACGCCACCGGCCGGCCCGACTTGATCCCGGCGATGGCGCGGGCGGCCGTGGCGGCGGGCGCCGACGGCATCCACGTCGAGGTGCATAGCTGCCCGGAGAAGGCGCTGTCCGACGGCCCTCAGGCACTCGTCCCCGACCAGTTCGATCGACTGATGGACGAGATCCGGCCGCTGGCGGAACTGCTCGGCCGGTCGATCGACGTCTGCACGAAGGAGGCGGCTGAATGCGCACCCTGCTGATCGCCGGGAACTGGAAGATGAACCCCTCCTCCCGGGCGGAGGCGGTGGCGCTGGCGCAGGAGGTCAAGGCCGGCGTCGGATCGTCTACCGATGTCTACGTGGTCGTCTGCCCGCCGGCGGTGTACCTCCAGGCGGTGGATTCGGTCCTGGAAGGGTCGCCCATCGGCCTCGGCGGTCAGAACATCCACTGGGAGCCCGGCGGCGCGTACACGGGCGAGATCTCGGGCGCGATGCTGGTCGACGCCGGTTGCACCCACGTGATCCTGGGGCACAGCGAACGGCGTCACGGGATGGGCGAGACCGACGCGCAGGTCAACGCCAAGCTGCGGGCCGCGCTGGCCGTCCGGCTGATCCCGATCGTCTGCCTGGGCGAGACCAAGGACGAGCGGCTCGGCGATCGGACGGAGGCCGTCCTCTCCGCCCAGTTGACCGGCTCGCTCGCCGGCCTCACGCCCGAGGAGATGGCCGGGATCGTGCTGGCTTACGAACCGGTCTGGGCCATCGGCACGGGGCTGACCGCCAGTCCCGAGCAGGCGCAGTCGGCCCATGCCTTCATTCGCGCCCGCCTGGCCGAGTCATTCGGCGAGGCGACGGCCGCCCGAGTCGTTGTCCAGTACGGAGGGAGCGTCAAACCCGACAACGCCGCCGAGCTGCTCGCGTGCCCCGACATCGACGGTGCCCTGGTCGGCGGCGCCAGCCTCAAGAGCGGCGACTTCCTGGCCATCGTCCGCGCGGGACGCGATGTCACGGCACGGGGCAAGGCGTCATTGTAGGGGCCGGCTCCATCCGGCGACCTCGAGTTCGAGCCGACCCGCTCGAGGACACATCGACCCATCCAAGGAACAAAATCGGGGGACAGAGCCCCCTCCTCATGATCGGGGGACAGAGCCCCCTCCTACAGAAGGAAACTACCCGTGGATTTCCTCATCGGTATCCTGAATGTCCTGATCGTGCTGGGGTCGTTGTTCCTGGTGTGCGTCATCTTGATCCAGCGCGGCAAGGGAGGCGGCCTGGCCGGGGCCTTCGGCGGCGTCGGGGGCTCGAGCGCCTTCGGGACCAAGGCTGGCGACGTGTTCACCAAGATCACGATCGGCGTGGCGGTCGGCTGGATGCTGACGGCGATGCTGCTGGTCGTCTTAATGAATCGCCACGCCGCCTCGGCCAGCTCCGGCTGGGGCAACGACTCGACCTCGGCGAGCAAGGAGTTGTCCCCGTCGTCCAAGTCGAAAGCCAAGTCTCCCGCCGGCGGCAAGGGTATCGACATCGGAGACCTGCCGATCTCGGTCCCTTCACCGTCCACTGATGGCGGCGCCGGTGCGCCGCCGCCACCGCCTTCACCGGTCGATATCCCGGCGATCGCCGACCAGCCCGCCCAGAGCCCGGCGCCGTCGTCGGGTCCGAAGGCCGCGCCCGCGTCGTCGCCTTCCCCGACACCGGGCAAGACAGCCACTCCGCCCAAGTAGTCCATCCACGTCGATCAAGGGTCGGCCAGGGTGGTCGTCAAGTTCGGGCCCGCGAGGAATCGAGGGGCTTCCCCATCCCGCGACGTCGTCGTTGGCCATCGCCACGCAATCAAAGAGGCTGCCTTGCTACTGAGTATGACCGGATTCGGAGAGGCCCGGCACCAGGATCCGCAGTGGGCGATCCAGGTGGAGATGCGGACCGTCAACAACCGCCACTTCAAGCTCAACGCCAGGATCAGCGAGGAGTTCTCGCCGATGGAGGGCGCCCTGGAGCAACTGGTCCGGGAGCGGGTGAGGCGGGGAACGGTACAGGTCAGCCTGCGGGTCGAGCGGCCGCGACGACCGGAGGACTACCGCCTGAACCTCGTGGCGTTGGCCAGCTACCGCGACCAGCTCATGGAGTTGCAGGGAGGCGGGGGTGACCGGGGTCCGGCGGTCGAGCTGGCGCAGCTCCTGGTCTTGCCGGGCGTGGTGGAGGAGGTCCGTTCCAACGGCCAATCTCCCGCCGAGGACTGGCCGGCGGTGAGCCGGGTGATCGTACGAGCGCTCGAGGCCCTCGAGGCGTCGCGGGCGCAGGAAGGCCGCGCGATGGCCGACGAGCTGACCGCACTCGGCCGGTCGATCGCCGAGCATCTCGGCCGGGTCGCCGAGCGCGCGCCCTCGGTCGTCCAGTCCTACCACAGGCGGATCACCGAGCGGGTCCAGGCCCTGGTGGCCGAGCAGGGCGTGACGGTCGAGCCGGAGAACCTGGTCAGGGAAGTGGCGATCCTGGCCGATCGGTGCGACATCAGTGAGGAGGTCGTGCGGCTCCGTGCCCACCTGGCGCAGTACGCGGCTATCATCGAGGAGCCGGAAAGCTCCGGCCGGCGTCTCGAATTCCTCGTGCAGGAAATGGGGCGCGAGATCAACACCATCGGCGCCAAGGCCGGCGACGTGGAGATCAGTCGCGCCGTCGTCGAGGTCAAGGCCCTCCTGGAAAAGATCCGCGAGCTGGTCCAAAATGTGGAATGAGCGGGGGGATGGGAAGACCGGGTCGGAACGGCCGGGGCGCCCCGGGCGGCTGGTGGTGATCAGCGGTCCGTCGGGCTCGGGCAAGAGCACGCTGGTCAAGCGACTCTTGACCCGCCCCGACCTGCGCCTGACCGTCTCGGTGTCGGCGACCACGCGAGCCCCGCGGGCCGGCAAGGTCCACGGACGCGACTATCTCTTCCTCTCACCCCACGAGTTCGAGGCGATCCGCGACGAATTGCTCGAGTCCGCGGTCGTTCACGACCATCATTATGGCACTCCCGCCGGCCCGGTCCGCCGGGCCATCGAGCAGGGACTTTGCGTCGCCCTGGTCATCGACGTCCAGGGGGGCTTCCAGGTCCGACGGAAGGTCCCCGACGCGCTGCTCGTGTTCATCCAGGTCCCTAGCCTCGACGTGCTCGAGGCCCGATTGCGGGCCCGCGGTACCGACAGCCCGGCGACCATCGAGAGGCGGCTGGCCACCGCCCGCCGCGAACTGGAACTGGCCTCACATTACGACGTCCAGGTCGTCAACGATGACCTGGATCGCGCCGTCGAAAAACTCGCCGCCATCCTGACCCAGAACGGTTGTGGAGCTTCAAACGACCATGATCGATGAACTGAAGGAAGAAGAGATCGTCAACAAGGTCGGAGGGCGCTTCAAGCTCTCCACCCTGATCCAGAAGCGCATGATCGCGCTCGACCAGGGTGCGCGCCCGCTGGTCGACATGCGCGGCGCGGACAAGATGTCGATCGTGATCCAGGAGATCATGCAGGAGAAGATCTACCTGGACATGTCGGGCAAGCTCCAGACCGTGGAACCGACCGAAGAGCTGGTGGATCTGGGAGGCGAGACGATCGATCTTACGCAACCGCGAGAATGAACAGGCGCCGCCCGGTCCGCGCGCGTCTTCGCCGGCTATCCGCAAGAATTCGGGCTTGCTGGCCGATCATGAGATGTCCGGCGCGGACTTCGGTGTATCCGTAGGGTGGGCTCTGCCCACCGGTGCGAGCCGGAACCATCCCGGTGGGCATAACCCACCCTGCGGAGTCCTCACCGGCCCCGTCCAGAGGCGGTTGCATGTCGCTGCGCCATCGAGTCTTGCGATCGGCACCGCTCATTGGCTTCGGCCTCGCCACCGTCTTCCTGGTCCTGAGCCTGTACGGTTACGACCCGGCCGATCCGCCGGGGTGGGGCGCCGAGCCGCTCAACACCCAGCCGACCAACCCGTGCGGACCCGTGGGCGCGACGCTGGCGCATGCGATGTTCACGACGATCGGCTGGTCGAGCTGGCTGGTGCCGCCGGCCCTGGTCGTGGTCAATCTGCTCCTGGTCCGCCGACGCGCGGTGCCGGACCGGGCCAGCCTCGCGATCGGATTCGCCATGGGGCTGGTCGTCGTCGCCGCGACCGTCCACAAGCTCGCCCCGACGCTCTGGCCGAGCCCGCCGGTCGGTAGTGGAGGATATGCCGGTGCCCTGGTGTCCGTCTTCCTGGAGCGGCATTTCGGCGGCGCCGGGCTGGTCCTGATCCTGGCGGGGGCCGGCTTGTTCGGATTGGCGCTTTGCCACGAGGTCCTGATCGGCTGGCCGTTGCAGGAGGCCCGCGACTGGCTGCGCGTTCGGTTGAGTCGGGGCGGATTCGGCGGGCCGGTTGCGACTCCCGGCGCATCGGGTGGACTGGCCCGGGTCGCGACGGGCGACTGGGACGATCCGCTGCTCCTGACGGATCCGGCGGGACCGGCGGACCTGCGAGCCCATCCCCCGATCCCGGTCCTCGGCTCGGCCGGACCACTCGCGGCGCCTGGCGTGCCACCCCACGCCATCGCGGGCCCGCGCGCGACATCAGGCATTCCGATCCTGTCGTCATTCGCGGCACCGCCCGGCTCCCAGTTCGCGCTGCCGCCGATGGAACTGCTCGAGCCGCCCGCCGCCTTCCCGGTCCAGGAGCACGAGGCCAAGATCCAGGGCCGTGCCATGCTGCTGGAACGGACCTTGCTGGACTTCGGCTACCAGGTCCACGTCGTCCAGATCGACACCGGGCCGGTCATCACCCAGTTCGAGATCGAGCTCGAGGCCGGGCTGCGCGTGTCGAAGGTGATCGGCCTAGCCGACGACCTGGCCATCGCGCTGGCGGTGCCGAGCGTCCGGATCGTCGCGCCGATCCCGGGCAAGACGACGGTGGGCATCGAGGTCCCCAACGACTATCGCAACACGGTCCGGCTGGGCGACGTGATCGCCGGGGTCGGCGACCGATTCCAGGAGTGTCGCATCCCGTTGTTCCTGGGGAAGGACGCCAAGGGCATCCCGTTGGTCTTCGACCTGGCGGACATGCCGCACCTGCTGATGGCCGGCCGCACCGGCACGGGCAAGTCGGTCTGCTTGAACGCGATGATCCTCTCGATCCTGATGACCCGGCGGCCGGATGAGGTCAAGGTGATCCTCATCGACCCCAAGAAGGTCGAGCTCTCGCAGTACAAGCGGATCCCCCACCTGATGCACCCGGTCGTGGTGGACATGAAGAAGGCGGAGTCGCTCCTGGCCTGGGCCTGCGAGAAGATGGACGAGCGGTACGAGTTCCTGCGGCGGGCCGAGGTGCGGAACATCCAATCGTACAACAAGCTCGGGGCCGACGTGATCTACGCTCGCCTGGCGCCCGAGGACGACGCCGAGCGGCAGCGCATCCCGACTCACATGCCGTACATCGTCATCGTGGTGGACGAGCTGGCCGAGATGATGATGACCGCGGAGAAGGAGGCCGAGCAGCACATCGTCCGGCTGGCCCAGCTCGCCCGCGCGGTCGGCATCCACCTGATCCTGGCGACCCAGAAGCCGACCGTGGACGTGGTCACGGGGCTGATCAAGGGCAACCTGCCGGCGCGGATCGCATTCCAGGTGGCCAGCCGGAGCGACTCGCGTGTCGTGCTCGACGAGATGGGCGCCGACCGGCTCCTGGGCAACGGCGACATGCTGTTCCTCATCCCCGGCACGTCGAACATCATCCGCGCGCAGGGGACGTACGTCTCGGACATCGAGGTCACGCGGATCTGCCAGTATCTGGAGCGTTACCCGCCCGAGTTCAGCAAGGAGCTGTTGCAGCTCCAGGTGGGCGGCGGTCCCGGCGGCAAGGACCGCGGCGCCGCGCTGAAGGAGCGCGACGACCTGTACGAGCCGGCCATCGAGATCGTGATCCGCGAGGGGCGCGGCTCGTGCTCGCTGCTCCAGCGCGCCCTGGGCATCGGCTACGGCCGCGCCGCCCGGCTGATCGACTTCATGGCCGAGGACGGCATCGTCGGCGAGTTCAAGAGCGGCTCGGCCCGCGAAGTCCTCTACACCTGGGAGGAGTGGGAAGCCCTCAAGAACGGCGGAGCCGACAAGGAAGAGGCCGCCGCGTGAGCGCCGGGCCGGCGGGGAAGGCGCCGACTCAACGGTAGGTTGTACGAGATCCGGCGCCCCAGGGGGTTTCCTACACCGCTACAATCTACAAACTCCAGGGGAATCTCTCTCTCGTCCTCTTTGTAGCTTGTAGGAGATCCCCGCCCCCTATGGGATTCCTACATTCCTACAAGCGACGGACCCGGTGGGATCTCTCCTTTGTAGTTGTAGGAGCCCGCCCCTTGGGGACTCCTACAGAACGACAGGTGACGAGTCACCGCTGGGCGTTCGGGGGTTTTCCCACGCCCAGCGAGGCGACCTCCGCCAGGATCGCCTTCCGCCGCTCCTCGTCGGGGGCGGGACGCACGGCCCTCGGCGGCTTCTCGTCGTGGGTGCGTCCGTCGAGGACGCGGCCGGCCTTGCTCTTTCGCGTGCCGCCCCATTGCTTGAAGAAGAACGGCACGCCGGCGGCCTGGCATTGGTCACGGATCGCGATGATCCACTCCGGTTGCATCGGCCGGGCCCCGGGGCCGCTCTCGCCTCCGGCGATGACCCAGTGGATGCCGGAGAGGTCCAGCTCACCCAGGTCCTCGAGCAAGGGCTCGATCGACAGGAATCGGGTGCGCGCCGGCGCGGCCCGCAGGTCGTCGATCCGCGGCAGGCCGTCGCGGCGGTTCTCGACGCTCACCCCCCACCAGATCTGGGGCGCCTCGGCCGCGTCGCCGAGCGGGCCAGCCAGCAGGTCGCGCATCCGGTCCGATCGCTTGGTGAGCACCTGGTAGGTGTGCCAGTCGGCCAGGAGCATGATCCGCACGACTTCGCGGATGTAGTCCTCGGCCACGTCGCGGTGGAACAGGTCGCTCATCGAGTTGACGAAGACCATCCGCGAGGCGCGCCATCGCAGCGGTTCGGCCAGCTTGCCGGGCACCGTCCGGAGATCGAAACCCTGCTCGTAAGGATGGCCGGGGACGCCCCGGAATCGCTCGGCGAACGTCTCGGCGTAGCAATGCGCGCAGCCCGGGCTGATCTTGGTGCAACCCCGGATCGGATTCCAGGTCGCGTCGGTCCACTCGATGCGGGTCTGGTCGCTCATGCGAGGCGTGGATGCAATCGATACTCGAAGCCAGGCCACATGAGGAGATCATGCTCGCGGCCACTCCCTTGATTTGAGCACAAAACACCCCGGCGGCCCAGGCGAAATGCCGGGGCCGAGGGCCGACCAGCCCGCACGGCGTCCTACCAGGCCGAGGACGAGAGAGAGACTCTGTGGACGCGGGGGACCTCGTATCCCCACTCGTCGGTCGGCTGCTGCTCGTCGCACTCGGCATCCGGCGGAAGAACCGGTAGCGGGTGCGCCGGGATGCGATCGACGGGCCGCAGGCTGACATGGTACCCGCCGCACCGCCTGCATCCGTGGACCGCCAGCCGATAGCCTTCGCGGACCCGGCCTGTCGCGCGGTTCCAGACCTCCATGGCGATCCGATGGCCATCGGCCGTGCGACGATCGGGGAAGAAGATCTTGCCGCACGCCGGATCGGCCTGGGGGAGGATCAAGTGATGTCTCAGCATCTCGATTCAGCCCTCTCACCTCGTCTGGCGAGCCGCCAGGTGGACGGACGACCCCATCGCCCGGGACGGAGAAGGGAACGTACCGAACGCCGCGGCCTACGCCGCCGAGGCTCCTGCAGCGTCTTGCCATCGAGTACACGGTTGATCGAAGAAGGGTTGTCGGTGCTCCGGACTCCCGAAGGAGACCACAGGCCCGACATAAGTTTAAACTGGCCACCGGACCGAAAGTGACGGAGGTTGGCGCAGAAACCTCGCGTGATGCGACCGGGCAACACGGGAGTCGAACGATGCGTTCAACGCCGTCGGCCGGAGCGAGTCGTTACTGGAGTTGCATGACCGCTTCGACCTCGGCGTCCCAGTAGGCCGGGAGCTGGGCCCACGGATTGGGCAGCCTGCCGTCGGTGACGTAGAAGTAGCCGATACGCTTGATGATCGCCTCTCTGAGCAGGCCGCGCATGGTCGCGACGTCGGCGGTCTGGTAGGCCAGGGCGGCGAGGCGGGATGAGTCGTATCCCTTGAGTGTGGCCGGCAGTTCGAACCGGTCGAATCCCTCGGGGTTGGCGAAGATGCAGACGAGATCCGCCGTACCCCGGGCTAAATAGGACGCGTCGCAGGGGACTCCCGGATTGCTGATCACCAACGCGTCGCGCCGCCGCGCCCGCGCGTAGGCCCCGATCCCGGCGAACGAATCCACGAGTCCGGCATCCGCCGGCTGTTGGTCCAGGAAAAAGCCACCGATCTCAGGATAGAAGCGGACCCAGGCATCGATGTCGTCCTTGATCTCGGCCGCAGGACGTTCGCCGTACTTCGTATTGACGTAGCCCACCAGCTTGACACCGCGGCCGGCCGCCTCGGCGATGACGCTCACATAATCGGGGTTGCGCTCGGCGCCCGGACCGCTATTGGGGTTGACGACGACGACGAGTTCCACCTTGGCCGATGCTTCGATCAACCGTCGCCACTGATCGCGGCCGTCGCCGGACGGGTAGATGTAGGCGGGCACGAGCAGTCGCAGCCTGGGGGCCGGTGGGCCCGTGCGCCCGTCCGGGAATGCACCTCGATCCTGGGCCGCCCCGATTCCCGCGCCTGGACCGGCGTCGGGCGGCACCGTCCCCCCCGACGGACCCGGGCCGCCATCGCGTTGCCCCGCCTGGTGGCGGTCAGCTGCATCCAGTAGAGCACCCCGATGGCCAGCACCACCACCGCCACCAAGGTCCCCGTCAGGGTCCAGAGCCGCCCGCCCGACCCGGTCGAACCAGTCGGTGTCCCCTGGCCGACCTCCTGCGGTCCGACCGTATCGCCCCGCCGCGTCATCACGCCGGGCTCGAGGACGGCCGTCGGCACTGACTCGGGGTCGTGCTGACCCGGCGCGGCGCCCCCTCGCCCCCCGCCGGCGCGCTCGGATACCACCACGTTGGGGCCTTCTCGCGGTCGCCCTCGCTGACGCTGGACGCGGGCGTCGGCCCGATGACCAGGTTCGCGCCGCACGCCGGGCAGCGAGTCCGCTTGCCCGAATGACGGACCTCCGCCTTGAAGACCCGGCCGCAGCCGCAGACCACTCGAATCATCGATCCGACTCCTCGATCGCGGCCGGGACACCCCCTCGATCGCCCGGCCCCGCCGCACGCCCCGTCGAGGCTGATTATTATAGCATTGTAATACTCATTAAATTGATCGGTTCAGCTCAATGTCTATCAGCGGCGCTCGTGCGGGGATCGCACGGAAAACGCCCAAATCCTGATGTCAGCCAATGTTGTGTGCATCAACGCCTGCTCTCAATATGCTGTCGGCGAACCGAAACTTGAATATACGTATGGCGAACACCGCTTGTGACATGCGGCGTTACCGGGATTCTTCGGGTAATCGCCGCTGGCTGTTGTAACACTTAAAGTTACGAACTATTTGAGGGACGCCGCTCGGGATGGTAAAATCGGGGGGCTTTTCGTTTGAGGCGTGTGGAGGATCGTCCGACGATGAAGTGGCAGTTTGGGGAACCTCATGCTTGATCCTCAGGCGTCGCGATTCGGGCAGGCGGCCATCCTCAGCGGGTTGATGGACGCCGACGCCCTGATGGCCTGCTGGAACGCGATCCCTCCGAAAAAACGGGAGGATGCGGAGCACATCGACCGTCGGTTGGCGCGGCAAGCCGTTCAGACCCGGGCCCTGACGCTGTGGCAGGCGCAGCAGATCCTGGCGGGCCGGACGGCCGGGTTCAAGGTCGATCGCTACGTGCTCCTGGAATTGATCGGCCAGGGGGGAATGGGGCGTGTTTACCTGGCCCGCGACACTCGGCTCAACCGGCGGGTGGCGCTGAAGATCCTGGCACCGGAGCGGATCAACAATCCGCGGGCGATGGCGCGGTTCCAGCGCGAGGCGCGGGTCGGTGCGCAGTTGCAGCACGAGAACCTGGTGCGGGTCTACGACTTCGGAGAGTCCGGCGGCCGACACTTCCTCGTGATGGAGTTCATCGAGGGCAGGACGATCGGCCACCTCCTCTCCGAGCAGGGTCCGATGCCCCCGGCGACGGCGGCGCGGCTGGCCCGGCAGGTGGCCCAGGGCCTGGCGCACGCGCATCGCAAGGGGCTGATCCACCGCGACGTGAATCCCTATAACATCCTGGTGACGCACGAGGGGGTGGCCAAGCTCGCCGACCTCGGGCTGGCGATCGACCTCGCGGAGGAGGATCGCGTCACCCGTGAGGGGGCCACGGTGGGCACGTTCGACTACGTCGCTCCCGAACAGGCGCGGCACTCGCACTCGGCCGATATCCGCAGCGACATCTACTCCCTGGGCTGCACGCTCTATCACATGATCAGCGGCCAGGTGCCGTTCCCCAGCGCCAGCCTGCCGGAGAAGTTGTTCGCCCACCAGGCGGTGGAACCGACCCCGCTGGAGCAGCTGGTTCCCGACCTGCCGGCGGGCCTGGCCGACGTCGTCCGGACGATGATGCGGAAGCAGCCCGACGAGCGCTATCCCACGCCGACGCAGGTCATGCAGGCGCTCGAGCCCTACATCGAGGAAGGGCCGGCCGGCGACCGCGTCGAGCCGGTGCGATCGCCCTCGGAACCGCCGCTCGTGCCGGACTCCGGCCGGCTGCCGACGCCCTCGCCGGCCCCGTCGAGCGCGACGCACGTGCCGGGCGCGACGTCGGCTCCGATGGCTCCGCAACCTGACCACCAGCGCGTGCTGGCGGCGACGGCGGCCGCCTCACCTTCCGCGGGCGCAATCGCCCTGGCCGCGGTGGCCGGCCTCCCGAGCCATGTCAATGCGACGACCGTCGCCGGCACGCCCACGCCGTCCAGCGCCGACCTCGATGAACCGAAAATCTCCTTACTCACCCCCGTGGACGACGTCGCGTCCGATGGGTTCGGGCTGCCGATCCAGGTCGATCTCGGCCTGGACGCCCCGCTGCGCCCGCCCCCGCCGCGGTCTCGATCCCGGGAGATGCTCTCCGCCATCCTCCCCGGTGCGACCGGGCCGGATTCCCCGACGGCGGCTCGGATCGCCGCGAGCACCCGTCTGGCGCTCTGCGCTCCGCCTGGTCGAACTTTCCCACCTGGGGCCGGGCGGCGATCGGAGCGGTCGCCTTGACATCGGCCGTGATCGTCCTGCTGGTGTTCGCGTTGAGGCTCGGCCTGCCCAGAGAGAACCCTCGGTCACCCGTCGCGCCTCCCAAGCCTCGAACGAACACGAGGCCGTTCGATCAGTCCCGTCGAACCCGCCCGGCAACGAAGGCCCGACCGGATATCCTGGTCCGTACCCATGGGGCAGAAGCGACCGAGGAAGTTGAGGTCCCGGCCGGTACCTTGATGGAAGCCGTGAACGCCGCGATGGGTCGGGGACACGATGGCTTCATCGAGCTGCGGAATCGCGAGCCCTTGAAGCTCGGCCCCAAGGACGTCTTCAACGTCATCTCGGCCAGGGGGACGCTGGACATCCGCGCCGCGGCCGGGACTCAACCGATCATCGAGCTGACGATGGACCCCAGCCGGCCGTTCCTGGCGACGGGGTCGTCCGTCACCCTGGTGCTCTCCGGGTTGACGATTCTAGTCCGCTACCCGACGGCGGCCGGAACCCCGACGGTCGTACCGCCGCCGGTGATCCAGGCCGCCGGCCGCGTCCAGGTCGAGCGCTGCGCCTTCGAGGTCGTCGGCCCGCGGCCGGATGGCTGCCGTGTCCTCGTCGCCGAGGGGTCCGGCGTCACCCTGAAACGCTGCTGGCTCAGCGGGTTCGACCGGGCGATCCAGATGCAGGCATACGGCGACACCACCGCCCGCGTCGAACAGACGATGATCGTGCCAGGGCCGGGGACGCAGCCGGCTCCGTCACCGATGCCCGAGCTGCGCGGTTGGGCGCTGGGCATCCAGCTCATGCCCGGCGCGGCGACGCCGGAGCACGCGAAACGCCGGCTGACCCTCGATCATTGCACGATCGAAGGCACGGGCTTCCTGGACATCGCCGGCGACGCGGGCCGATGTCCGCTTCCCGTGGAGGTCATGCACTGCGCCGTGCGGGCCGAAGCCCTCGTGGCCTGGGAGCCCCTCAAGCCCGACGTTCGCTTCCAGACCGACGTGAAGTGGGAAGGCCTGGGGAATCACTTCCAGATCCCGGAGGGGCGATCCTGGATCATGAAATCGGCTCGAACGATGACCCCCGCGGAGTCGCTGGGCGTCACCGACATGGCGAGCTGGTCGGATTTCGCGGGGAGCGAGAGTAGCCCGATCCTGGGTCGGATCCGCTTTCAAACTGATCCTAGGGCACGCCCGAACCCGCCCCAGCCGCAGGACCTCGCGATCGAGTCGTCCGAGTCGGGGGCCGCTCGCGCGGCGCGGAGCCGGAACAGGTGGGGCCCTGGGGTCGATAGTTTGTAGGGCCTCGGATTCGCGATCGAGCCGCGGTCTCTGTGGCGCGGTCGAGGCATGCGCCTCCCCAGCCTCGGCGAGGTCGTGTTCGACCGCCGCGAGAATGGCTCCTTTGAGTGCGTTGCGAAAGCGCCGAGGTCTGCTGCGTAGGGTGGGCTCTGAAGTGCGCCCCTCGGATTGGACCAACGGTGTGCCGTCTTTATGGTACAGAGGCAGGGTCGGCGTGACGACAGCCAACCAGCTGGATCTCGGCTTCCTAGACCGAAAACCGTGCGCGATCGGGGGGCCTATCACGCTGCAGCCGAGGCCGGATTCCCGAACCGGTCTGGCAGAGCCAGGGAATGCGCCGGTGTCGTCGGACCGGCGTGCGCAAGAGGAAAGGAAGGCAATCCGCCGGGTCTCCGCCCTCTACCCCGGGTCGTTGGTCTTCATCTCGGTCCCGTCCGGGCCGATGATCCCGACCTTGACCAGCTCTCGATTGAGCCGTGACTGCTCTCGGCACATCGATCTTTGCGAAGGCGCCCACGCTGAAGAGAAAGCCGGGGTTCACACCGTCGGCGCTCCAGAATCAATCTATCGGTCTCGCCGCGGGACCCTGGGCGCGGCCCTCGCCCGAGCGAGTCGCACTTCGGCGTCCAACCGGACATAGCGCGCGCCCTCCAGCTCGTACTCGCCCGCCCTCCCGGCCCCTATCTCAGCCTCCCTGAACTCTTGGATGAGCCTGGCGAGCCCCAGTCGCGCCTCCTGCACGAGGATGAGCTCCGATGGGTCGTTGTACAGCTCGAGCCGCGACTCGCCGACGTCCTCGAGGATCGCGCGGAGCTTCTCGGGCGGGTCCTGATGGTCCTTGACCCGCTCCGTCGCGAGCTCCAGGCGCCGGAATGCCGAGGCATAGCGGAGCTTCATCAGCCTTCGCAAGGGGCCGTCATCCGCGGCCGGCCCCTCGGGCCTGAGGCCCAGGGCCGGGGCCATGGCCCCCGCGCAACTCTCCGGATAGCCGACGGCCGGAGGCGGGGTCGGACCCGCGGGGCCCGGCAAGGCCGCCCCGGTCACGACGCCGAGGCCGACGGCGACCGCACCGCGACTGATCGACCAGTGGAATCGCATCGCAGGACTCCTGGACTCCGACCCTTCACGCGGGACCCGCCGAAACCCTCTCGCCCGGCGTGCGCCGAGCGAACCAGGCCGATCGCGAAGCGGCTTGCCGGGGCCGCGCGATGCTGCGATAATACTATAGTGGAGAATAGTTATCGTCAAGAACCATGCTCCTGAGGAACGAATGGCCCGCCCCCGCGCCAAGAGCCCCTCGCCGGAATCCCCGGAGCCCTCGACCTGGCTCGCTTTCCTCCTGTCGCAGGTCGGCGCGCACGCCGCAGGCCGCTTTGCGGACCGACTGGCGACGCTGGGGCTCAAGCCGCCGCACGCCGGCATCCTCCGGGCGATCGACCGGGCCGATGGCCTCAGCCAGCAAGCGCTCGTCGACAAGCTCGGCGTCGTCCCGAGCCGGCTCGTCGTCCTGCTCGACGAGCTGGAAGGGCGCGGGCTGGTCGAGCGCCGAGCCAGGCCGGGCGACCGACGCTCGCACGCGCTACACCTGACCGACGCGGGGCGCGAGGCGTGGAAGCAGATGGTTCGCATCGCACGGCAGCATCAGGAGGATCTCTGCGCCGCCCTCGACGAATCGGAGCGGGAGCAGCTCGCGGGGTATCTCCGGCGGATCGCCGAGCAGCAGTGCCTCGCTCCCGGAATGCATCCAGGATGGAAGCTACTGAGTGACGGCCCGTCCGGGAATCGTTGAACCCGCCTCCTCCTCCGCCCGCAGCTCCTGCCGGGGATGCCCACTCAACACCGTCCGATCGCCGAAACGGCTCCGTGGGCCTCAGGACGCGAGCCGGATCGCCGCCGCCGCGATGAGGATGAGTACCAGCGCGGCCGCGCCGAGGGCGACATAACCGATGGTCCGCACGATGCGGGCGCCCCGCTCGATCCGGCGCGGAACTCGGCGGTGTCGTTGAGGTGCGGGAACGGCTTCCCTGCGGGGACCGGCACCCCGAGGAACGCGCAGAGCGGGCCCCAGCCCTGGCTGACCTCGTAGACCAGCAGGCGGTCCGCGGGCACGTCCCGCCGCACCTGCTCGTTGTGCCGGTTGAAGACCTCGATGGCGAACGCCCGGTCCCCGAATAGATCTCGGAACATCCGGTCCCAGAGCCCGTCGATCATCCGCCGGAAGGCGCGCATCCGGGGGTTGAGCGCGGCGGCCCACCTCGGGAACGCGTCGCGGGCGTAGTAGATGGTCTGGTGCGTGCTGTCATACCAGCGCTCGGGGTCGCGTACCGTGAGGATGACCTTCGCCTCCGGGTACTTCACCATCAGCTCGCGGAAGAACAAGCAGCCGGGGACATCGACGGTCGCTCGGTAGCCGGCGAAGAGCCTGTCCCAGTCGACCGGCTCGCCGCGCACCGCGGCATCCCAGATCCGCGCGTCGTCCCTGCGCGCGAACACCTCGACCATGTGGTAGCACTTGGCGAACCCCAGCTCCTCCAGGGCGGCCTTGAGCGAGAGTGTCCCCGTCCGGCCGAGGCCGGCGCCGATGACCTGGATGGACATCTGATCTCTCCGCGATCGGGTTCGGTAACGGATTTTCTCCGCGACGCAAAGTGTTCCGATCGTCTGCCAATCAGATCGCCCGGTTGAACCGGACCGTTGCCACGCCCACAAGCAGCACCGCCACCAGCCCCAGGATCGACACGTCCGTCAGCATGTCCCAGCGCACCAGCCCCGCCAGTGATGCACTCCCCACCGGCCGCTCCAACCCCGTGAAGACGACGTTGCGCAGCGCATCGACGCCGTAGGTCAGCGGGTCGAGCACCATGAGCGCCTGCATCCAGTTCGGCGCCGAGTCCAGAGGGAACATCGCCCCGCTGAGGAAGTAGAGCGGCATCACCAGGAAGTTCATGATCATCTGGAAGCTCTGCATCGAGCGCATCCGTGCCGCGATCGCCGTGCCCAGGCTCGTCACTGCGACGCCGATCAGGAAGCAGAGCAGCAGCAGCTCCACGACCATCCTCGGCGAGGGGTAGATCCCCGCGAACGGCGCCACCGCCACCAGGATCATCGACTGGAAGACGGCGATGGTCGCCCCGCCAAGGACCTTGCCCAGGGCCACCGCGCGGCGCGGCACCGGGGCCACCAGCACCTCCTTCAGGAAGCCGAACTCCCGGTCCCAGATGATCGAGATGGCCGAGAACATCGACGTGAACAGCACGCTCATCCCCAGGATGCCCGGGAACATGAACTGCAGGTAGCCGACGCCCGGCGCCCGGGTGATCGTCATGGCGCCGGCGATCCCCTGGCCCAGGATCAGCAGGTAGATCAGCGGCTGCCCGATCGTGCCGATCATCCGGCCGTCGCGCAGGAACGCCTTGAGCTCCCGCAGCCAGATCGTGTACACGACGCGCACGTCTTTCACCGTTCAGCGCCTCCCGTTCCACATCTTGCGGGCCTGCCGCATCCGGTCGAGGGCGGTCCCTTCCTCCTCGCGGATGACCCGCCCCGTCATCTGCAAGAAGACGTCGTCCAGGCTCGGCGGCTTGACCTGGATCGAACGGATGCGGCCGTTGAAGTCGGCGACCACGCGCGGTACGAACTCCGGGCCGTGCGCCACCTGGAAGTGCAACTCCTGGTCAACCTGATGGACCGCGACCCCGTATTGCGTCGCGATATCCTGCTGCAAGGCCCGGTCGCCAGAGACGATGAGCTTATCGCCACCGACGAGGCGCTTGAGCGCCGCGGGCGTGTCCAGGGCCTGGATCGTGCCGTGGTCAATGATGGCGATGCGGTCGCAGTTCTCGGCCTCGTCCATGTAGTGGGTCGTCATGAAGACGGTCACGCCGACCTCCTCGCGCAGCGCGCGGACGTGCTCCCAGATCGCGTTGCGGGTCTGCGGGTCCAACCCGACGGTCGGCTCGTCGAGGAAGAGTACCCTGGGGTGGTGCATCAGGCCCCGGGCGATCTCCAGCCGGCGCTTCATGCCGCCGGAGAAGGTGCGCACGAGCGCATGACGCCGGTCGGCCAGCCCGACGACCTGGAGCACCTGCTCGGTGCGCCCCTCTCGAACGCGGCGCGGGACGTTGTAGAGCATGGCGTGGAACCGCAAGTTCTCGTCGGCCGTGAGCCGGTCATCGAGCGAGGGGTCCTGGAACACCATGCCGATCGACTGCCGCACCCCGTCGGGCTGGGCGGCGACGTCGCAGCCGGCGAGCTTGGCCCGGCCCCGGGTCGGCCGGAGCAGGGTCGAGAGCATGTGGATGGTCGTGCTCTTGCCGGCGCCGTTGGGGCCGAGGAAGCCGAAGACCTCACCCTCGTGGACCTGGAGGTCGATGGAGTCAACGGCCCGGAACGAGCCGAAGTCCTTGCCGAGTCCCGACACTTCGACGATGGCCTGATTCATGCTCATGGCGATCCGCGGGATGATCTCCCGCTACTCCAGGAATCTCGGGGCGACCACGTAACCCGGCTCGTAGGCGGATATCGTTCAGGCCGAGGGATCGGTCAAGCCAGGTGCCCGAGTGGACGGAGAGAGGGCGGTCGGGTTGGCCCCTCTCTCAGCCTTCTCAGCCCTCGGGGTTGGGGCCGGAGACCTGCACCGTGAGGCCGTCGGGATCGCTGAAGTAGATACCGTGCCGCTCACGGCGGTGCTTGATCCCGGCGGCGTTGAGTTTGCGGACGACCTCGTCGGCGTCGAGTTTCTCAATGGTGTAGGCGTAGTGGCTCAGACCGGGGCTGTCATTGCGAAAAAGGGCGAGGAAGCGGTTGTCGTCGCTCCGCCCCAGGACCCAGAGGAAATCCCCCTGCTTATGGACGACCTTGAGGCCGAGATGGGTCCGGTAGAAGTCGGCGGATCGCTCCAGGTCGCGGACGTTCAGGGCGATGTGATTCAGGCCCGTCGCCTGGAGGGTCGTTTTCCCGTCCTGGCTCGCCCGCGCGACGTCCGGGAGGACGGCCATCGCCGCCCCCAGGCCCATCAGCCGGGCGACGAGCTGGCGGCGAGAGAGGTGCCCCCTCTCGAACTGCTCGACGATCTGTTCGGCGAATTCCGGTCGCATGGTACTGACTCCTTGGTACGAACGTGAAACGGTCGATCGACTGAAGACGATACTCTTGAGCCAGCGTTTCAATGCCGTCTGACGAACAAGTGCGGTGATACGATGTGCTTCCGCGGGGGCTCAAGCATCGCCCGCGAGCACCTGCTCGCGCATCCGGCTCCCCCACGGCCGCCGAGGGGCGGAGAGTCTACGCTCCCAGCCTCACGGACGTCATGGTGACCGAGCCGTAAGCGAGGGCATCGTTGAAGATGGTGACCTTGTCGTCCGGCGTCTGCATGCCCAGCAGGTACAGCAGCGGGTAATAATGGTCGGGCGCGGGGACCGCCAGGCCGACGGCCCGGCCGAGCGTCGCGGGCTCACACAGGGCGCCGTGGTCGCCGGCCCGGACCTTGGCCTTGATGACCTCGTCGGCCTCGATGGCCCATTCGAACCCGTCGCAGGCCAGCTCCAGGTCGGCCTCGCGCACGTTGTGGACGATGTTGCCGCTGCCGATGACGAGCACGCCGCGGCGGCGGAGGTCGAGCAACTCGCGCCCGAGGTCGTAGTGCCAGGGCCCCGGCCGCCGGGGATCGATGCTCATCTGGAGCACCGGGACGTCGGCGCCCGGGAAGGCGTGCCTCAAGATGGGCCACGTCCCCTGGTCCAGCCCCCGGGCGACGTCCGGCACGACCGAGGTCGTCCGGATCGCGCCGGCGACCTCGGCCGCCAGCCCGGGGCTGCCGGGGGCGGGATATCGCACGGACTTCAGCTCGCGCGAGTCGACGCGGTGGTCGTGGACGGTCCGTGGCCGACTCGTCGCCGTGATGTAGGTCCCGCGCGTCAGCCAGTGGGCCGAGACGCACAAGATGGCCGCAGGCGGCGGGACGTCCTTCATCGCCTCCGTCCAGCCGCGGGTGAAGCGGTTGTCCTCGATCGCGTTGAGCGGGCTGCCGTGCCCGATGAAGAAGGCGGGCATCAATCCTCCGCCCGCGCACCGGTCGTCGGCTGGCGCCTGGTATGCTGCCCGAAGCGTTGCCGCCCCCGCGGCCCCCAGGGTGCCGAGGAATGTTCTGCGATCCATAGGCGTGCCTCCGATCCGTTGACATTTCGTGAACCTGGCCCCCGAGGATGACCCGGGTCCCGCCGCGGTTGATTTGAGTCAGGGGCGGCGCGGGAACGAACCTCCTCGGCGTCTTGGTCCTCTCAGAAGTTGCGGGGATCGTACGGCTTCGAGGGGTTGAACTCGCCGGCGACGGCCCGCTCGTGCAACTCCCAGGGCGACGCTCCCTTCTTGCGGGCCTCGAGCATCTTCTCGGGATCGACGAACACCCTCGCGAAGCCGCGCCCGTTCCGGATGTGCTCGGTCGCCGTCCACTCGTCCCCGTAGACGTTGACGTTGATCTCAACGATGTTCCCGTCGGGGTCCTGGTAGTAGAACGCCGTGATCATACCGTGGTCGGCGGCCCAGACCGGCAGGATGCCCAGGCCCTTGAGCCGGGCGTAGGTGCCCAGCAGCTCGTCGTAGTTCTTGACCTCGTAGGCGATGTGCTGCATCCGCGCGTGCTTGCCCCGGTCGGGGTCGGGGACGACGCCGGGCACCTCGAAGAACACCACGCGGTGGTGGACCTCGTCGTTGCTGGTGAACGCGGCGCCCGCGAACGGGGCGCGGCCCCGTGCGATGGCCGGAACCGCCGCGCAATGGTAGATCGACATCCCCAGCACGTTGCGGTACCAGTCGACCATGGCATCGAGGTTGGCCGTGGTCAGCCCGTAGTGCTGGAGCTTCGCATGGACGATGAACTGTGTGTTCATTGAACCCTCCCCTCGGCTTGGGATCGCTATGGTGACTGATGACCGGTTCGGATGACCCGCTCCCCCCCGGGAAGGGTTCAAGCGTTATCCGCGGCCGGTTGCCCGCTCATCCTGACCCACTCCGGCCTCGTGCGGACCTCTTCCCGTGCGTCCCCGCGCCGGAATTGACGCAAGACTTCGATGTCGAAGCCGCCCGGCGCGGAAGAAGAACGTCCAGGCCCCGTGATACTCCCTCGGCGACTCGACCTCGAAGCCGTCGGAGTCGAGGCGATCGTGGATCTCGTTCACGCGCTCCCGACTGTCCTGCATGAAGCCGACGTGGAACCCGCCGGGGTACTCGAAGTTCGAGTTTCGCACGGATGAGGGCGTACCGCGAGTAGCCCGTCGGGTGAAATCCATCCCGTCGGATCGGTCGTGAAGTCGCGTACCGCCCAGGAATCCTCGGCCAAGAGGCCGCTCACCCGGTCCGGCTGAGAAGCTCGGTGAGCTGGGCGACCCAGGTTCTCAGTCGAGAGTGCTTCGGGAGCAGCCCCTCGGTCTTCTCATCGTAGCTCAGTCGCCTCAGGGTCGTCAGCAGATCCGCGAACGACGGCTCGGCCTTCTTCTGATACCACGGCCGGAAGGGGAACTGCACCGAGCGATGACCCTCGCGGTGGAACCACACGACCACCATGGTGTAGATGAACATCGCCATGGGTGCCGTCCGCTCGACCGCCTTGGGGAGGCGATTGGCCGGGTCCTCCAATCCCAGGAATTGCTTGCAATATTCGAATGTGCATTCGATCGCCCAGCGACAGGAGTACGCCGAGAGCACCTGACGCGCCGCCCAGTCGAGCTTGGTGCAGTAGAACATCTGATCGGGGCGCTTCCCCTCGACATCGTGCACCAGGACGATGGTCAAGAGCCGGTCCCGCCCCGCCTTGTAGTACAGCGCCCGGATCGTCTTGACCTCCAGGGTGGCATGCAGCCCGAACTGGTCGAAGTCCAGTCGCGTCCAGGCGCCTCCGGGTCGGCGGCCCACTCGGTCATGCCCGGCAGGCGGTCCCCCTTCTTGCGGGATGGCCCCCTCTGACCCGGTCGCCGCGGCGGGGCCGCGCGGTACAGCGCGGCGTTGGCGGCGACCCGGCTGATGAGATGAACGTTGGCGGGCAGATGAGACAGGACACTTCGACCACCATAGGTGCTGTCGCCGAGCATGAGGATCTCGTCGTCGGGGAACCACCGGGCTACCAGTTCGATGAGTTCCAGGGCCAATTCCGGCCGCGTGCGATGATCGAGCTCGGTCTTGGCCTCGACCCCGCTGCCGGTCCCCGACGACTTCCCCTTGCCCTTCTTCCCCTTGGTGAGCCCCTGGCGGTTGATGTAGAGCCGAGCGGCGATGGGCAAGGCGAAGACCTTGCCGGGCGCCCAGAAGGGATGGACGACGATCAGGCAGAGCACGACCCAGTCGTGTCCCCAACTGACGAGGGCCTTGGATCGGCTGGAGATGAGCGGGTCGTAGTGCATGCCGGCGCCGTAGAGGGTCAGCCCGCGCTTGCGACAGAGGGTGTCGTCAACGGCCCAGAGGAGTTGGGCGCCCGGGGCGAGGATCGTCACGACCAGCTTGGCCAGAGCCATGGAGAAGGAATCGATGTCCCAGGCGGCATGGCTGAAGAAGCGATGGAACCGCGACCAGTGCCCCTTGCCGACGTGGCCGCCGGAGAAGATGAGTTCGGTGATGAAGCGGTGGCGCTGGGAGAGGACCCAGCCGGCGACGATCACGAGGAAGGTCTTGTGGGTGGGTGCGGTGAACACCGGTGCGAAGTGCTGTAGCAGGTCAACGAACGAGGAGGTAAGTTCCATGGGTCGGTCTCCTTGCTTTGGTGCCTTGTCGAGGCGTGGTAACCCAGACAAGTAGCCAAGAGATGGTAAGGAGACCGACGTATCTTTCTGATCAGGTGCCGACCCTCAAGAGTGCGAAACCTGAACGAAGGTCCTCTTGTCGAGATTGTTCAGGGTCAGGGCGAAGCCCTGATCATCGGTCAGCACGACCACATTATCGCCATCCTGGGCGACGTCCACGATGCAGCGCAGTCCGAAATACTTCTCGAAGAATGCCCGGGACTGGGCGACGTCGGGGACGGTGAGATCGAGATGATTCAGCCGCATGGCAAGGACTCCTAAGCGACGACGAGCGCGGTGGGCGCGCGAGGAATCGAGGGCTTCCGGCCCCCCAGGGCGCCACGCCCCGGACTCGATCGCCCGCTGAATCGCCCGGTCTGACGATCGGGAGCAAGAGAACTGACCCGTCACGACGGCTCCCGGTCGAGCCGACGGCCAATCTTATCGGTGTGAATAGTTCTCGTCAAGAACAATAATTCGGATGGAACGACGATCCTCCTGCCGGTTGCCGGGATGGGGTGACCGCCGTTTGACCGCGACGGGCCGTGGCGAGCTCCTCTGGTGACCGGGCAGGACCGGGTCACGCTCTTGGGCGAAATCGTCGCCGGGAGGACACCCCTCGGTGGCCTCGACCATCCCCCAGCCCCTCTAGTCCTCGATGACGATCCGGCCGCCGCGCTGGACGAGGTCGCCGCCACCGCCGCTCGCCCCGTCCCGGTTCCGAGCTGGCCAATAGGCGGACCGGCATTCGGCCCCGCTCGAGCGGCGGGGGGCCGAACGCAGATGTCCCCCTTCAAGTTGGCACAGCGCACGTCGGGTCGGATCGACCGGCGCATCGTTCGTCGATGTAACATCGAATCGGCCCCGGTCATTTTGGCGACTGCGTCCTCCCGGGCAGGGCGCGCACTCCGGGAAGGGAGGACACCGGAGGCTGTCGGTATTGGACCCGTTCAGGATAGGGCCGTGACTCTCTGCCCCCGCAGCCATTGCTGCTCGAACTCGGCCGGGGTCAGGTAGCCCAGCGACGAGTGGATCCGCTTCCGGTTATACACGTCATCCAGGAACCGACCCAGCTGGCTGTATGCGTCGGCGAAGTCGCGGTACTCCGACAGGTCGATCTCCTCTTCCCTGATGGTCCGCATCAGTCGCTCCGCGTACCCGTTCTCCTCCGGCTTGCCGACGGCCGCCATGCTGATCGCCGCGCCCCGACCGGCCAGCAGGTCGGTGTACGCCGTGGCGGCGTACTGCACCCCCTGGTCGGAGTGGTGGATCTCGGGCCGGCGGCCCCCGCGTAGCGCCCGCTTCAGGGCCGCCAGGGTGAGCCCCTGGTCGAGGCTGCGGCCCAGCTCCCAGCCCCGGACGCGGCGAGTGAAGACGTCCATGAGGACCGCCAGGTAGACGAACTCCTCCCGGAGCCGGACATAGGTGATGTCGGCGACCCAGACGTGATCGGGGCGGGTCACCTCCAGGCCCTCGACCAGGTTGGGGTAGCGGGGGAAGTCGTGGCGGCTGTCGGTCGTCCGCCGCCGCCGAGCCGGGGCCTTGCCCTGGAGGCCCATCTCGGCCATCAGCCGTCGGACTCGCTTCCCGTTGACCGACCAGCCCTCGCGTCGGAGCATGGCCGTCAATCGTCGATAGCCATCGGTCGGCCATCGGGCGGCCAGCCGTCCGAGCGCACGGCGGAGCCGCCCCTCATCGACGGCCGGGGCGTCGTCGTGGTAAACGCTGCTGCGGGGCCAGCCGGTCGCCCGGCAGATCAGCCGGACCGGGTACTCGGCCGCCAGCGT
This sequence comes from uncultured Planctomycetota bacterium, assembly GCA_963815795.1. Classification (GTDB taxonomy): domain Bacteria; phylum Planctomycetota; class Planctomycetia; order Isosphaerales; family Isosphaeraceae; genus JAKAUH01. The sequence continues at coordinate 5,201,108 of CAWFIC010000003.1, forward strand.
CATGACGACCTGCCGTCGCGCCTCAGGGCCGAGGGGAGCCAGGCCGAGGCTTTTTTTGCGACTTCCAGCTCCATGGTCAGGCGACCGACCATCCGCTCCAGTTCGGCAATGCGGTCCCGGTCCCGGCTCCTGTGATCGTCGCCTTCGAACAGGCCCTCCAAACCTTCCAGGGCGATGTCCTTCCAGCGGGTGATGAGTTCGGGTTTCAGCTTGTGCTGCCGGGCGGATTCGGCCGCGCTCCTCTGGCCCGAGAGGACTTCGAGGACGACCTGGGCCTTGAACTGAGGTGTGAAGGACCGGCGTCGGCGTTTCGGCATGGGAGGAGGCTCCTGGGAGGACAGTATTGACTATGGTACTGGTCCAATCCCAGGGCGCACTTCACTCTGCCCACCGATTGAAGGCCTCCACCGGTGGGCAGTGCCCACCCTACGGCTCCCGAAATGGGCCGGCAGGAGCACATTCCAGCCGCATCGATCGATGGCGACCAGGCAGGCGACGAAACGGCCGCGGCGGTTCGAGATCACCTTGGCACGACAAACGCCGCCCGCACCGGCGGGGGCATGACGGCATCCTTCCCCTTGACAGCCTTCCAGATGATCTCATTGAACAGCAGGTCGTCGTTGCGATCCTCGATCTCCAGGTCGAGCTTCCGCGAGGCCTCGGCCATGGGGGCGTCGCGCTGATTGCGCGCCTTGATGTCGACCCCGGCCGGACGATGCGTGTACGGGACAAAATCGGGCCGGGTCGCGAACGACGCGTACATCGGCCGCGCGGCGGCGTCGAACTGGCTCATCGGCTCCAGGCCGAGGATCAGCTCCATGGTGCGGAGCATCGACGAGGTGCTGTACATCGTGGAATCCACCGAGTGCTTCTTGATGTACGGGCTGATCGCCAGGGCGACCGTCCGGTGGGCGTCAACGTGGTCCGAGCCGTTCTGCGCGTCGTCCTCGACCACGAAGATGGCCATCTGCTTCCAGAACCGGCTCTTGCTCAGGCCCTCGACGACCCGCCCGAGCGCCAGGTCGTTGTCGCCGACGCAGGCCGTCACCGTCCACTTGCCGGGTGAGGTCCCCGAGGTGTGGTCGTTCGGCAGCTTGAGGATCACCAGCCGCGGCATCTCGCCGGACTTCTCGAAGCCGGCCAGCTCCTCGAGGAAACGGTCGGCGCGCTTGGCGTCGGGATAATCCATGTCGAAGCTGCGGAACATCGGGTCGAAGTGGCCCTCGAGCGTCTTGACCTTCGTCTTCGCGGGCTGGTCGGGCGTCGGCGCGTTCTCGATGAACTCGCCGTAGCTGCGATAGGAGACCCCCTTCTCGGCCGCCTTATCCCAGATGTAGCCACCGGCCGGCTTGGCGGCATCGAGGAGGACCGCCTCGGAGGGGTAGGGGACCCGTCGATCGCCCCGATAGCCGACCGGCCAGATCCGCTCGACGAAGTCGCTGGCATACGCCCCCATCGACCACTCGTGGCCATCGGCGCTGACCTCGCCATCGACGTAGAAGTTGTCCAGCAGCACGAACTCGCGGGCCAGGGCGTGATGGTTGGGCGTGATCGCATCGGGGAACAGGCAGATGTTCGGCTCGCCGTTGCCTTCGGGGATGTCGCCGAAGACCTGGTCGTACGTCCGGTTCTCCTTGATCACGTACACGACGTACTTGATCGGCGAGGGATCGCCGACCCTGGCGGGGATCGGATGGCCCGGGGCAGGGGGGGTACCGCGGACTCCGGTCGGATCGCCGCGATGCAAGGGGCTGCACTCGTAGACGGTCTGCGAGTAGCCGGCCATGCGCCGGGCATCGGGCATCGGGATGATGGAGAGCGTCCCCTGGAAGAGGCCGCCGATGTATTCGATCGTCGGTCCCCCGGCGCGGGCGAATCCCGGCGCGGGCCGTCGCGATTGGCCCGCGACGTCGAGCCCTTGCTATTGGCCACATAAATCGTCTTGCCGTCACGAGCCAGCCGCACCGAGGTCGGATACCAACCGACCGGGATGAAGCCCAACGGCGCGCTGGCGCCCGGCTCCTTCACGTTGATCACGGCCAGGTTGTTGGTGTTGGCGTTGGCGACGAACAGCATCGACTCGTCGGGCGAGAGCGCCAGCGAATTGGGTGTGCTGCCCGCGGGGGCCCTCGGGTTGATGGCGGTGCCGATCGTCTCGACGGCCTTGCCCGCCTCGGCGTCGATCACCGTGACCGTGTTGCGGTTGGCGTTGGCCACGTACAGGATCTTCCCGCCCCGCGCCAGCAGCATCTCGTTGGGGTGCTCCTGCGTCGGCCAGGTCGCGATGACGTGAAACGACGTGGTGTCGACGACGGCGACCGCGGCCTTGCTCCAGAGGCTGACGTACAGCCGCCCGCGCGACTCGTCGAGTGCCAGGCTATATGGGAAGGTCTCCGGTCCCAGCGGGATCTCGCCCTGGAAGGCCCCCGACCGGGCGTCGAACCGTCCGACCGAGTGGCCGAAAGCCGCGGAGACATAGAGCGTCTTGCCGTCCGCCGTGATCGCCAGGCCGGCCGGCGTCCGCTGGTGTTTCCCGATCCGATCCTCGCCCCTCCGCCGGGATTCGGCCAGGAATTCCTTGCGATCTGGGTATTCGAATGCGGTCTTGTTCGACAGCAGACCGCCGGCGTGGTCGAACCGGTAGATCAAGTCGTCGAACCCGCCGCCGACGAAGAGCTGCTTGCCATCCGCCGACCAGGCCAGGCCGGCGAACGTACCTGGGACGGCGGCGCGGCCGATGACGCGGCCGCCTTCGCGCCCGGCCCCGCTGTCGACCGTCACGACCTCATGCTCGCCGTACCCCGCGTGGAGGATCGCCAGGATGGGCTGGTTCGGGTGGCGGGCGATCTGCACCGGCAGGTCCCCCAGCTTCGCCTGGCGGCCGGCCGGCTTGAGCGACCAGCCATTCGGCAGCAAGACGGTGCCGTCCCGAGTCATGCCGGGCCAGGTGATGAGCTCCTTTCCTTCGGGTGTCGTCGCTCCGGCGCGACCGCGATTGCCCTCGGCCGTCGCGTGATCCGCGGCCTTGTCGCGCGGCTCCTGCTGCGCCTGCGCCGCCGACTGCGCGGCCAATCCCATGCCCATCGCCCCGGCCAGCGTCAACGCGATCCCCCAGCTCGGCCGCACCATGAATGAACCCCCTCGGAGCCTGTAAAAGAAAGGGATTGAAGATTCCAGATTCCAGATTCCGAATCGCGAAATCATATACAAACAAATCGTATCATGAGCAAGTTATCCGGAATTTTGAATTCGTAATCCGGAATTCTTGCCTTCAACACGCCTCGGCGCCGCGGCGATCCCCGACGCCGGCACCCGGTCCGTCTCACCAAGGTAACGCCCGCTTCGACGTCAGACCATCCCCTACGACGATTCTTCATGCAAACTTGATACTCGGACACCGGATGCGGATAAGATAGCTCGGTTGCGGCACGGCGCTTTGCCTCGGATGACGCGCCGGGACGGACTACCGGGAGAACCAACGATGCGAGTCTCGATCCGCCTCGCGTTGACGGCGTTTTTCGTGCTGATGCCCCTCGTCGCGGTCTCCGGACAGGAGCGGGGGGGCTTGGTTGCGGACCCGTCGTTCGAAATGGTCAAGGACAAGGACCAGTTCGGATTCGTCTTCCAGAAATGGGGCGGGTGGATCTACGAGGGTGACTGCGAATTCCGGGTCGGGCGGGTGGCGCACACCGGCCGGCACTCGTGCCTCCTCTTCGGCGGGGCGGCGCCCAAGATCCGGGTCGCGCAGAACGTCGAGCTCCTGCCGGGGCGATATCGCGTCACCGCGTACCTGCGCGGCCTCGATGTCGGCACCGGGACCTATGGGACAAGCACCGAGTTCATGTTCGACGGCCGGTATCTCCCGCTTCGCAAGAACGGCACATTCGGATGGACCAAGCTCACCTATGTCGGCGAGATCGGGGAGAAGAAGCAAGCCGGTCCCTCTTTCGGCTTGATGGCCCCCGGTCACCTCTGGGTCGACGACGTGACGCTCGAGCGGGTCGGACAGGACGTGCCGTTGACCGACAACCCGCTGCTGGGCCCCGAGGAGTCGCCGATCGAGCCGCCCGGGGAGATCCCAGCCGCCGCCGTCCGCTGCCCCGAGTGCGGTTACCGTAATGGGGCCTGGAGGGTCTGCTACGCCTGCGGCGCGACGCTAGGCTCGGCCCGTGTGGCGAGCAGACAGAGCGCTCCGACGGTCAAGCTGATCGCCGATTTCGAGGGGAGAAACCCGTTCTCCGGGGGTGTGGTGGTCGACTCCCGGGCTCTCGAAGGGCGCGAGGCGCTGCGCATCGACCGATCGTACGTGAGCCTGGACCAGCCCCAGGACTGGGAGGGATACGATTTCCTCAAGGCCGAGGCCGACTCCTCCGCCCCGGGCCCGATGAGACTCGCGATCGAGATCTGGGACGCGGCCACCCGCGACTACTGGACCCGGGTCAACTACGAGACCGTCGTCCCTCCGGGCCGCAGTACGCTGATCGTCCCCGTCAAGCAACTCTACGTCGGCGAGAAGTCGCGGCCGGGACGGATGCTCGACCTGGCGCATGTCACCCGGCTGGTCTTCGGCATCGGCGATCGACCGGCCGGGGCTCTCCTGCTGGATCGCGTCCGGGTGGAGCGCGACGACTCGGTCGCGCGGGTGAGCTTTCCCGGTCTGCACGCGTTCGACCTCGGACCCAGCACCGGCCCCGTGATGGACGGCTTCACCGCGATCACCCCGGCGACGCTCTACAGCAAGGGCCGAGGCTATGGCCTCAAGGACGCCCGGATCTGGCGGGCCTTCGACGCACTGCAGCCCGACCCGCTCTACCAGGACTTCCTCTGCATCGAGGACGGCGGGCTGGCCGTCGATCTCCCCGATGGACGGTACCGCGTCTTCGTCAACATCGACAGCCCATCGGGTTTCTGGGGCGAGTACCAGCGATACCGCCGCCGCACCGTGCTGGCCGAGGGCCGCCCCGTCGTGGACGAGACCATGGACTTCGACGCCTTCAAGGCGAAGTACTTCCGGTTCTGGGACGTCGAGGACCGCCCTGGAGACGTCACCTTCGACAAGTATCAACGTCCCTACTTCCGCGAGAAGGTCTTCGACGTCCAGGTCGCCGACGGCCAGTTGAACCTCGAGTTCCGCGGCCAGGACTGGGCCTGCTGCGTCTCGGCCGTGGTGATCTTCCCGTTGAAGGAGGAGGCACGCGGCACGGCGTTCCTCGATTTCGTCGCATCGCGGCGTCGCTTCTATTTCGATAACTATTTCAAGCGCGTGCTGCACCGGCCGACAGGTGCGTCCCTGCGCCCGACCGACGACGACCGCCGCCGGGGCTTCGTCGTCTTCCACCGCGATGCGATGCAGGACGTCTTCGCCAACGATATCCCCGCGCCGAGCGAGCAGGTCGAGGCGCTGCGCGGCGAGGCGTTCGCGGGCGAATACGAGCCGGTCACCCTGGCTGTCTATCCGCTCCGCGATCTCGGCAAGGTTACGGTCGGCGTTTCCGATTTGACGGGGCCGGGCGGAACGATCCCGGCTGCCGCGATCGGCCGGGGCTTCGTCTCCAACCGAATCAGCCGCGTGACGATGGAAGGGAGCGTGTACACGATCAGCCCCCGATTGATCATGCCCGGCGCGATCGCCGACGTGCCCGAGGGCCTGACCAGGCGGTTCTGGCTGACCGTTCGCACGCCGGCCGCCGCGCGGCCTGGAACCTACAAGGGGACGATCACGGTCAGCTCCGACACGGGCGGCATCGCCAGGATTCCGTTCGAATTCCGCGTCCGGTCCGGAACGCTCGATCCGGTCGATATCCCCGCCGGCCCGTTCGGATATCAGATTGGCATTCCCTGGTACGACGACGATCCCCGCGCCGCGGACTTCAACCGGGGTCTGAACGAGCGGGCCCTCCGCAAGCTCCGCGAATATGGGTTCACGGCCTTCAGCGGAATGCCGTCGATCGCCTACGGGGGATTCCGCGGCGGCAAGCCGGTCCTCGACTTTCGGAACGCGGACGCCCAGATGAAGCTGGCCAAGGAGCTGGGATTCCTGGCTGTCGTGACCTACGGCGCCGGCCTCTCGGGAATCGATGCCTATCACCAGGACGTCAGCCAGATGGCCGCCGCCGGATTCAAGGACTATCCCGGTTTCCTCAGGGCCCTGTATTCCGAGATTCAGAACCACGCCCGGCGCAACGGTTGGATCCCGGTCTATTACAACATCGGCGACGAACCGCTCGGCGACGAGCTGATCCGTTCGGCGGAGAACGCGGAGGCCTACCGGGCAGCGTTCCCCAAGGGGCCGCCCTTCTTCACCGCCGCCAGCTCGTTCACGGGCAGCGACCGCCGGAACCCCCACTTCCGACTCTCACGAGCCCTACACGTCGTCGAGTGGAACGATCACGACGAAGCGGCCGTCAACCTGATCCACCAGGCCGGCGGCGACTGGGCGTTCTACAACGGCGGCAACCGCTGGACTTTTGGCACCTACATGTACAAGGCGGCGAAGCAGCAGGGGATGAAGTTCCGGCTGTCGTGGCACTGGAACGCCGCCGCGGGCGATCCCTACTACGCGCTCGACTGCCGCGAGGACGATTTCGCGTGGTGCAGCGCCGCGCCTGACGGCCGTCTCATCCCATCGGTCGAGTTCGAGCGACTGCGGGAGGGCCTGGATGATTATCGACGCCTGCTGACGCTTGCTCGCCTCGCCGCCGAGCGTCCGGGCGAGCCCGCCGCCCGGGCCGCCGGCGCCCTCATCGACACGCGCCTGGCCGCGTTCCGCCTCGGCCAGCGCGACCACGACGCCTTGTTCCCGCCCGAGGATTGGACAGACTTCCGCCGCCGTGTCGACGACGCGATCGAGGCGCTGCGGAGATGATCGCTTCGGCATCGCGCCGATCGGCCGCCCGGGACGCGCGCAAATGATAGGGTGGACACCCCTTATCAGACAGCGCCGGCCGGCGCCCGGTAAGCGATGCCCACCTTTTTCGGCTACCTACGACCGACTTCGCCGACTACTTGGCCCCGACGGTCTCGAGGCTCTTGCTGGCCTCAGCGGATCCGGCGAGCTCGGCCTCCATCTCGCGCAGCTCCTTGCTCTCGGTCTTGCTCCGCCAGACGGCCCAGGCCACTCCGGCGATGCAAACCAGGCCGACCAGGTAGGCGAGCCACTGATAACCCCGGTTGGGGGCGTCGATGATCGGCACGATGGCCAGCAGCGAGACCATGTTCATGACCTTGATCAGCGGGTTGAGCGCCGGGCCGGCGGTGTCCTTGAGCGGGTCGCCGACGGTGTCGCCGGTGACGGCCGCCTTGTGGGCCTCGGAGCCCTTGCCGCCGTAGATGCCGTCCTCGATCAGCTTCTTGGCGTTGTCCCAGGCGCCGCCGGCGTTGGCCATGAACACCGCCAGGAGCTGGCCCACGACGATCATGCCCGCCAGGTAGCCGCCCAGCGATTGTGGCCCCAGGAAGATCCCGACCAGGATCGGCATCAGGATCGCCAGCAGCGCCGGGCCGATCAGCTCGCCCTGCGCGGTGGCTGTGCAGATATTCACCACGCGGCCGTAGTCGGGTAACTTGGTCCCCGCCCAGATCTCCTTGTCGCGGAACTGGACGCGGCACTCCTTGACGATCAGGAACGCCGCCCGGCCCACGGCGCGAATCAGCATCGAGCTGAACAGGAATGGCACCACGCCGCCGATCAGGGCGCCCACGAACACCTGGGGAAAGGCAATCGACAGTTGGCCCGCGCCCTGAAGTATTCGGCGGTCGTCATGTCGCCGATCTTGTCCTCGCTGCCGACCGCCAGCACCGCGATGAAGCTGGCGAAGAGGCTGACCGCGGCAATCACGGCGCTGCCGATGGCGATCCCCTTCGTCTCGGCCTTGGTGGTATTGCCCACGGCGTCGAGGTCGGCGAGGATCTGGCGGGCGCGCTTGTAGTTCTCCTCGCCCATCTCGTCGCGGTCGTAGCCCATCTCGCCGATGCCGTTGGCGTTGTCGGCCACGGGCCCGAAGACGTCCATGCTGATCGTGTTGCCGGTCAGGGTCAGCATGCCGATGCCGCACATCGCCACGCCGAAGGCGACGAAGATCGGGCTGGCCCCCTGGTAGATCAACACCGACAGCAGGATCGCGATGGCGATGACCGACGTGGCCACCACCGCCGATTCATACCCGACCGCGAAACCCTGGATGATGTTGGTCGCGTGGCCCGTCGTACAGGCCTTCGCCAGCGATTTCACCGGCTGGTACTGGGTGTGCGTATAGTAACTCGTCACCTTGTTGAGCGCGATGGCCAGGATGATGCCGATCAAGCAAGTCCAGGCCGGTCGCATGTCAAGGTTCTTCATGCCGAACGTCGCCCAGATCGGCAGATCGCGCTCGAAGATCCGGTCGCTCTGGGACTCGATGAGCTGCTTGAGGCCATCGCGGTACCTCTGTCGCTCCTCGGCGTTCCCCTTGCGGAGGGCGTCGTTGTTCTGGTCGTAGACCGACTTGGCACCCGCGAACCCCGAAGCCAGCTCGCGGTTGCCCAGGGCCTGGGGATATCGGGCGTAATACCCCGCGTCGAAGTGCAGGTAGCCGAGGCCCAGGATGACGAACCCCACCACGCTGAAGATCGAACCCAGCACGAAGCCATGGTGGACCGAGTGCAGCGCCTCGTCGCTGGTGCTATTGGGCCCGGCCTTGACCGTGTAAGTGCTAAAGATCGAGCCCAGGACGCCGATGGCCCGGACCAGGAGCGGGAAGATGACGCCCTTATGGCCGAAACTGGCATAGCCCAGGATCATGGCCGCGACGATCGTCACCTCGTAGCTCTCGAAGATGTCGGCGGCCATTCCGGCGCAGTCGCCGACGTTGTCGCCGACATTGTCGGCGATGGTCGCGGCGTTGCGCGGGTCGTCCTCGGGGATGCCGGCCTCGACCTTGCCCACGAGGTCGGCGCCGACGTCCGCCGCCTTGGTGTAGATGCCGCCGCCGACCCGCATGAACAACGCCAGCAGGGTGCCGCCGAAGCCGAATCCCAGCAGCACTTCGTAGGCGTGCTCGCCGAACATCATGAAGATGATCGTGCCGCCGAGCAGGCCCAGGCCGTCGGTGAGCATGCCGGTGATCGTGCCGGTTCGATAGCCGATCTGCAGCGCGGTGCCGTAGCTCGTCCGCGCCGCGGCGGCGACCCGCAGGTTGCCCCGCACCGCCAGGCTCATGCCGACGAAGCCGACCAGCCACGAGAACGTCGCCCCGGCGAAGAACGCCGCGGCCCGGCCGACCGCCACGTGCTGGCCCCCCTCGGTCGTCTCGGTCGTCGCCCAGATCAGCCCCGTGAGGATGAACACCAGCAGGATGATCGCCCGGAACTGCCGCGCCAGATAGGCGTTGGCCCCTTGCCGGATGGCGGCGCCGATCTCGCGCATCCGGGGCGTTCCCTCATCGGCTCCTATGATCTGGGTCATCAGCCAACCCGCGTACACCAGGCCCGCGACCGCGACGGCCAGCACGAGCCAGAGGGCGATCTGCTCGTAGACGTCGTAGGCCGGATCGCTCATGAACGAGAAGAAATGGAATTCGGTCCGCGACGCCGCATCGGCCGGCGGGGCGGGGGCTGCCGCCACGGCCGGCGCGGCAGCCTTCTTAGCGGCATCCTGAGCCGCCACAAATCCGGGCGCCAACATCCCCGCCAGCGCAACCACCGCAAATGCCATGTATCGCCAACGTTTCATGATCCTCGTCTCCAGGTTCATGGGGTTACTCGGTCACGGTCGATGGCGGCTGTCCGGTCGTCGTCGACCACCGCGATCGTTGTCGCGTGGCCGGCGAGGATCCTGCAGACCGCTCTTCGTGTTTGGGGATGGTGAACGAGAGAACGGATCGGTCCGATTCAGGCTCGAGGCCGTCGCAACGAAGATCACGCCCGGCTTCGTCGGGTTCAGACCGACCCAACCGCGCGGTCCTTTCGCCGCAACCACGACGCTGATTTCGTCTTGGAGCCGAGATCTGCCGGATCGGACAGCCTCGCGGTCCAGGACGTCCACAACCCCGCGCCAGGCCATCGGGTCGGGTGCGGCGACCCCGTCACGAGGTCGGGCATAGGCGCCATCACCCTCGCCCTCGCCGCTGGTCCGCCCGGGCCCCGTCCCCGCCGATTCCGGCGCGGCCGGAGAAGCCAATCGGACGCGCTCCGCGTTTGTTCCACAGATTAAACACGACCGCTCGTCGGGTGGCTAGGGGTTACTACCCGGCCACCCACGACTGAGCGTGGCCTGCGCCCGTGACTCGAAGGGGATCACCCTCGCCCGAAGGGGCTCACTCCCTGGGCTGAGCGTCGTCGTCGGGCCACGGGCCGGCGTGGGGGACTCGCTCAATATCCCTCGGCCGACCTGGGGAACTGGCTGACATCGATGTACAGATAGGAACCACCGGTCGTGGTGGCCAGCCGACGGAGCGGCGTCCGCTCGCCCAGGTTGATGCCGCGACCGAACTCGACGGCCTGGATCCGGGTCGCGCCGGCCTCCGACAGGATCTCGTTGACGTCGCCGTTGGTCATCAGGTCGGCGTCGGTCAGGAAGAAGATCACCTCGGGCTTCAGGGCCAGCGCGGTGCGCAGGGCCGACATGTGATCGGTCCCGCCGTCGGGGAGGATCGTGGCGAGCTGGGCGCTGATCCGTGCCTTGTTGGCGGCCGTCGCGGTCATGAGGCCCTTGCGGCCCTGCGAGTCGGTGAGCAGCTTGGGCGTCAGGTTGTAGAAGATCACGGAGACCTCGGCGTCGGGCGGGAGCTGGTTCAAGCTGGCGAGCAGTTCGTGCTTGGCGATCTCGAGCGAGTTGCGCGTGGCCATGCTCCCGGAACAGTCGATCACGTAGGAGAAGGAATGGGCGTGGTCGCGGGCGCCGAAGAACTGCGTGCCGGGCCCGATCCCGCGCCCCACGCCGCCGCCCGAACCGCCCCCCGAACCGCCGCCGCCGCCCGGTCCCGAGCCCGGGATCAGCCCCTGGCCGATCGTCTGGGGACCCGGGAGGGCCTTCTGGAGCATCTCCGGACCCAGCGGCTGCGAGCTGGGCAGGATCTCCGCCAGCAAGGCATCGGCGGGGTTCCGGCTCGTCGCCGCCACGCGGTTTCGATCATCCGGGGATGTGATCGGGACCTTGCTCAGTCCACCCATCTCTCCCGGGCTACCGCCTCCTTCACCCGCAACGGCTGTCGGATCGGCGCGATTGTCGACGGGTCCGATCTCGGCGCGGATCGGTTTCGCGGCCGTCTCGGTCGAGGGCATCGCCACCTTGAACGCCGCGACAGACGCCAGGACCAGGAGGAGCCCGTGGATCAACACCGAACTCAGGAGTGACCGCAGGTCGGTCAGGGGCGTGTCGCCGCTCGCGAAGGACGTTTCGGATTGTCGCATGGTACGAGGTCTCGGGCCGATGGGAGACTGCGGAGGTCTCTTTGCCTGATTTGCAATTCTCCCCTCATTGTATTCGCGCGAGTCTTCCGGTCCAATGATGCGAGGTGGGCCGAAATGGGTCGCCCCACCCTCGCGAATCGACCCCAACGACTATCGGAGAGTCCGGCTCGGCAAAGCGCGGCTCTCCGTCCAGCGGAGATCGGAGCGATCGGGATGACGGATCACAAGTGGCGATTTCCAGGGCTCCTGATCGCTGTCTTCGGCCTCCTGGCCCCGGCGGCGACGGTGCAGGGGCAGACGATCGTCGTGACGGCCAAGTCCGTGAACGACCTGGCCGACGACCTGGAGTACGTGATCAAGACGGTGGCACCCCCCGGCGACCCGATGGTCCAGGTCGCGCTCGACAACCTGGAGAAGGTCAAGTCGGGGGAACTGATCAAGGGCCTGGACCGCCGCCGCGGATTCGGCCTCACCGTGACCTTGCCCCGTGACTTCCCCCAGGGCGGCCCCCCCTCGATTGTGGCCGCCGTGCCTGTCTCCGACCTCGGCCAGCTCCTCGACTCTCTGAAGGCCCTGGGCTTGGAGGTCGACGACAAACCCGGTGTTGAAGGCTTCTCGCACAAGGTGTCGGTGCCGAACGCCAACATGTCTCTCTTCGTCCTCCAATCCAAGGGGTACGCCCTCTTCTCCCTGCTGTCGGACGGGGCCGATAAGCTCCGCGAGGTGGATCCGTCGTCCTGGTCCAAGAAGGCCCGGCCCGGGACCGCCATGAGCGTGAGGGTCCAGGTCTCGGAGATTCCCGAAGGCCTCAAGGAGCACTTCCTGAATCAGTTGGACGCGCAGCTCGAACAGCAGCGCGAGCGAAAACCTGGCGAAAATGACTCCACATATCAGGGACGGCTCGCGGGACAGGATCTGGGGCACAAGGCCATCAAGGCCGTCGTCACCGAGGGGGACGCCTTCACGCTGGATCTCGGCCTGGACCGCAAGTCTTCGGAGCTCTCGGTGGAGCTCGCGATGACGGCGCGACCCGGCACCGCGATGGCGAAGGACCTGCGAGCGTTCGGCGAGAAGCGAAGCCGCTTCGAGGTCCTTGACCGCGATGCCGCCCTGGCGGCCTGGGCGCGCGTCCCGGTCGCCAAGGAGTTCCGGGAGATGATGGTGAAGGTCTCCGACCGGGGTATCGAGCAGGGTGTCTCCTCGGCGACGTCTCCGGAACAGAAGGAGCTCCTGAAGCGCCTGGGTGAGCTGGTGAAGTCCAATCTGGACGCACCCGAGGTTGACCTCGGCATGGCGATCCGGCCGTCCTCGCCGGCGGGCGCGGGGGATCGCCATTACGTGATCCTGGGCGGCATGAGCCTGCGGGATGCTCGGGAGGCCGAACGCTTGATCCGTGATTCGGCCGCACAGATCCCGCGCGGGAAAGGCGTCGAGCTCTCGTTCGACGTCGCCAAGGCGGGGGACGGCACCCCGATTCACCGGATGACCGGCCCGTTCGACGAGAAGAACGCGAAGGTCGCGCGACAGTTCGGCAAACCCTCGATCTCCTGCGCGTTTCGCGGGGACGTCTTCTACTACGCGTTCGGCGAGGACAGCACCGATGCCCTGCGGCGCCACCTCGATGCCGCCTCGACCCCTACCGCGTCCAGGTCGGAAGGGCCGGTTGCCGTAGACGCCCGAGTGGCCGCACTGGCGGAATTCGGCGACAAGAACCAGGAGGCGATCCGCCGCGCCACGGGCGAAGTCTTCAAAGGTGAGGGCGTCAAGCACGATCGCATCGTGATCGGGATGAAGGGCGAAGGGGATGGGATTCGGCTCCGCATGGCGGTCAACCTCCTCGCCATCAAGCTGGCCGCGATGCTCGGACACGACATGAAGCAGTGACCGCCAGGGAGATCCCCGGGGGTCGTCGCCGGAGGCCGTACGGTGATTCGCGCCGTCCCTCCGGCGGTTCGCCTCCGACGAACCAGGACGGGATCCCAGAAGGCGGCTCGCAGTTCGGCCCATCAGGGCGAATCCGGCCGATCCTCGGCGTTTCCGGCACGCCAGATGTCCTCGACCTCGCGCAGCTTCAAGTGATTCTTCCTGGCGACGTCCTCGTGGATGGCGCCCAGTCGTCTCGCCCTCACGCGGCGATCGTGGATGTTGCTGCCATCGGGCAGGTTACCGATCCGTTCATGGAGCTCGCCGAAGACGCGCCCGGCGAGCTCGGGATCGGGGAATTCGGCCCACGTCTCTTTCGGCGGCAAGGCCCTCCGGATCTCCTCCGGCTGCTGCACCGTTGAGGTGGCGTCCTTGGCGATCCGGCACGGCTTGTGGTCCTTGTAGAGCGCGAGCCGCTCGAGGGCCTTCTTCCGGTCCTCCGGGTCATTGAAGCGGCTGGCGACCTTCTCCTGCCACTTGACGGCCTTCTGGAAGTCGCCCCTCTCCGCGTAGGCGGCGGCGAGCACGGCGAGCTTGTCGGGCTCCTTCCATCCGGTCAGGTCGCAGGCCCGGGTCGCCGACTCGACGGCCAGCTTGCCGTCGCGGAACCTCTTATCGGGACAGGTAGCATACAGCCAGGCGCGGGCGGTGTAGCCCCGGCCATACTTGGGGTCGACCTTGACGGAGCGGTTATAGTCGGCCAGGGCCTTGTAGTAGTCCCCCTTGTCCTGCCAGGCCAACCCCCGGTTGGCGATCGCCAGGACGCACTTCGGGTCGAGTCGGATCGCCGCGCTGTAGTCGGCGATCGCCTTGTCGTACGCCTTCTTGCGGTGCCAGGTCCAGCCGCGGTTGTTGAAGGTGTTCGCCCACGACGGGTAGAGCCGGATGGACTCGGTGTAGTCGGCGATGGCCTGGTCGAAGTCGTGCTCCACATCCCGGACGAAGCCGCGGTACAGATAAGCGTTCCACGACGACGGATTCTTGACGATCTCCTGGGTGTAGAAGTTGACCGCCTGATCGAGGGGTATGACGTCGTCGGTCCGGATCCAGCCTGAGATACCCCCGGCGGTCAACAGGAGCTGTTCGCCCTCGACTTGCGCGACCGTATAGGCGCGGTACTCCTTCGGCTCCACGGACACCGGGCCGAAGCGCAACGGCTGCTTGTACTTGATGACGACCCGCTTGCCGACCCACGACGAGGTGCCCTGGGCGTAGACCAGGGACGTCGTGAACAGTACGGCGAGGGCTGGGGCGGTACGCCACATCGTGGGGCCTCCCGCGGTTAAGGAGTGTTAACAGGCAAGGGCTTCAGGATAACCTGATCGGAGTCGGAAGGGCAATGGCTGGCTCGTCGGGCGAAGACAACGCTCCAGCCCGCATCAGGGCCCGACCCGCTTCCAGTCCCGCTCGCCGTCGGCGATCCGGAAATGGACTCCCGTCACTCGCCCCGCCTCATCCTTGAGGAAGGTGAACTGGCCATCGGTCAACGGCATGTCGAATCGCGTCTCGGAGATCGGCTCCAGCCGGATCGGCCGGGGCCGGAACGGCAGCGAGAGCGTCAGGTGATCGCCCTCGCGCGCGATCGTGGCCCTCGGAGAGTCCGGCTTGTCGTTGAGCAGGTACCGCCCGGCGTACCGGTCCAGGATTTCCGGCGCGAGCGTCACGGTGTTTGGCCGGGCGAGGTCCGCGGCCGTCGGAGCGGGACGTTCGGGCAGCTCGCGGAGCCAGATGTTGCGGTAGCGAACGGGATGGTCGTGATCCTGAAGGGCGATCGGCCCCCGTTCGCCCTGGGAGCGGTCATACGGCTCCCACTCGAGCCAGGAGGTCGGCCCGAACGGTTCCTCGTTGTTCTGGACGAGGATGCCGTTGTGGAACAGCGTGACCCGGGCGGCCTCGAGCAATTTGCCCGAGCGGTCGAACCGCGGGCGGCGGAAGGCGATATCGTACGACTGCCACTCGCCGGGCGGGCGCGAGGCGTTGAATAGCGGCGGATACTCGCCGTAGATCGCCCCGGCTTGGCCGTCGGCATAGGTGTCGGCGCGGAAGGAGTCGAGCACCTGGATCTCGAACTGCCCCATCAGGAAGAGGCCGCTGTTGCCGCGATCCTGGCCCACCCCGACGGGTGGCTTCGGCGTGGCCCACTCGACGTGGAGTTGGACGTCGCCGAAGGATGACTTCGTCTCGATCATCCCCGCGCCCGGCACGGTCTCCATGACTCCGCCGGCGACTTTCCACTTCGCCGGCCCGCCGTAGCGCGACTTCCAGGCGTCGAGGCTCGTGCCATCGAACAGGACGATCGCGTCCCTGGGCGGTCGCGTCGCGATCCCGGACTCGGCCGGCTCGACGACTGGCGGCCTGGGCCGGCGGATATCGTGCTGCCGCCAGCGGGCGGCCGGCGCCGGGGCACGATCTCCGTCCGAGGCCAGGCAGGCGACGAGCCCCGAAGCGGCGATCAGGCCGGCGACAATCGTTCGCGGGCGCAAGGTTGGCGATGCGATGGAAATCGGCTCGACCCTCACACCTACGCTTCCAGCGGGACGTTCCAGTACGCGTCACTGAGGAAGCGGGACCAACTGGCGATGCGGACGCCGATGGCGTCGTACAGGGGTTTCCAGGAGGGACGGACCGGGGCGCGGCGCAGCTTCATATGGGCCTGGTCCGGGGTCCGGTTCGCCTTGTGGGCGTTGCAGGCGACGCAGGCCAGCACGCAATTCTCCCAGGTCGTCTGGCCGCCCTGCGACCGGGGCATGACGTGGTCGATCGTCAGCTCCTCCGTACCCGGCTGGCTGCCGCAGTACTGGCAGGTGGAATGGTCCCTCTTGAAGAGATTGCGACGGCTGAACGTCACCGTCTGGTGGCGCGCCCGGTCGTGACGCGTCAGCGCCAGGACTTCCGGCACGCGCAGCCGGACGCGGACCGTGCGGATGAACGGTTCCCCCTCCTTGGGGGCAAGCTTGGACCAGTCCGCCCAGTCGTAGAGCCGGAAGTCATCCGGATCGATCACGCAGGCAGCCTCGTTCCACAGCATGACAAGCGCACGCTGCACGGGCGCGACGTGCACCGGCTGCCAGTGCCGGTTCAAGACGAGAGTCGGTCGTTGCAGCACACAGCCACTCATGAGTTGCAACCTCTCGGCACGATCGGGTGGTGGATTCCCGGTGCGCGCTCCCTGGCCGGCGCGCGGTCAGAGTTCGATGGCACATCATCTTACCCGATGGTAATGGGATGGTGCCAGCTTGCTTTCGAACTGCTACATTGGGCTCCTGGCCGGCGGCAACGCGGCGTTGACGCGGGCCGGATCTGCGGGACTCTGGACCCCAAAGAAGGGAACCCACCGATGCGGGCCGAGATCCTTTCCATCGGCAGCGAGCTGGTCAGCGGTCAGAGCCTGGATACCAACAGCCGATGGCTCAGCCAGCAGCTCGGCTCGATGGGGATTCCGGTCGCCTTCCACACGACCTTAGGCGACGAGTTCGAGGACCACCTGGCCGCCTTCCGGGCGGCGTTTGACCGGGCCGATGTGGTCATCATGACCGGGGGCCTCGGCCCGACGCAGGACGACCTGACGCGCGAGGCCCTGGCGCAATGCGCCGCCGTGCCCCTGGTCGAGGACGCCGCTTCGCTGGCGGCGATCGAGGCGATGTTCGCGCGCCGAAACCGCCCGATGGCCGGACGGAATCGCGTCCAGGCGTTGTTCCCCCAGGGCGCCGAGCCCCTGGCAAACCCGATCGGCACGGCGCCCGGCATCTGGATGACCATCGGCCGCGCCACGATCGCCGCCCTGCCGGGGGTGCCCTCCGAGATGAAGCGCATGTTCCAGGACGAAGTCGTGCCCCGGCTCAGGCGGCTCGGTTACGCCGACCGGTTCATCGTCCACCGCAAGATCAACCTCTTCGGCAAGGGGGAGTCGGACATCGAGGCCCAGGCGATGGACCTGACGGCCCGCGGGCGAATCCCCGAGGTCGGCATCACGGCGAGCGATGCCACGATCAGCTTCCGGATCACGGGCGTGGGAGCGAGCGAGGAGGAGGCCCTGCGGCAGATCGAGCCGACCGCCGAGCTGATCCATGAGCGATTCGGCAGCCTCGTGCTGGGCGAGGGCTCCGACGACGTCGCCGAGGCCCTGGCCGCCCAGCTTGCGCACGCATTCCACGCTGGCCACCGCCGAGTCTTGCACCGGCGGCCTGATCGCTCATCTCGTCACGGCGATCCCCGGGATCAGCTCCTATTACCTGGGTGGGGCCGTGACGTACTCGAACGAGTCGAAGACGGTGATCCTGGGGGTCCCGGCCGATCTGATCGCGACGCACGGCGCGGTCAGCCCCGAGGTGGCCGCGGCGATGGCCGAGGGCGTTCGGACCAGGCTCGGCGCCACGATCGGCATCAGCACCACGGGCGTCGCCGGCCCGGGCGGCGGCACGCCCGAGAAGCCCGTCGGACTGGTCTACCTCGGACTGTCCACCTCCGCCGGCACCCAGACCCGGCGCCTGGATATGGGCGCCGAACGTCCACGCGACTTCATCCAGCTCTTCTCCGCCAAGGCGGCGCTCAACTGGGCCAGATTGGTCTTGCTGGGCGAGAAATGAGAGCCATCCGAGTAGGGTGGGTCGAGTCTTCGAGGCCCACCATCCTCGCTCGACGAGACTGGTCTTGCTGGGTGAGGCCGATGGTGGGCCTCGCTGCGCTCGACCCACCCTACAACCTCACCGACAATGATCGACGGCAGGCGATTCGCCCGCTACCGACATCCTCTCAGGCGAGCCGCTCGACGACCAGGTCGTGGCCGCCGATGAAGGTATCCGCTTCCTGGCGCGTGAAGACGCCTTCAGTCGTGCCCACGGCTCGCACGCAGCTCCCGCCCACCGCGCTCGCCAGCTTCAGACATTCGAGCTCGGGCCGGCCTTCCAGGAGGCCGACGATATAACCCGCGTTGAAGGCATCGCCGCCGCCGGAGCCGTCAATATAGGTTGTCGGATAGACTCCCAGCCGAACCTCCAGCTCGTCCGAGAGCGAGACCACACCGTTCTCCCCGAGCGTGATCACGACCCGGCGGGCGCCCATCTCGCGGAACGCCCGGGCCTGCCGGACCGGATCCGACTCGCCCAGGATCAGCTCGGCTTCGTCGGTATTCGGGACGAAGATATCGGTCTCCGGCAGGACCACCCGCAGCCGATCGAGATACTCGCCCGGTCCCGGTGTCGCCACGTCGAGGAGGGTCATCGTCCCCCCGGCGCGCGCCCGGCGGAACCGCTCGGCGAGGCCGTCGGCGTCGAGGTTGGGCAGGATGAGGAAGTAACCGATATGGAGGACCCGCGGGGCCAGAGCCAGGACGGCATCGAGGTCTTCGGCCACGAAACCGCGGTTGGCCCCGACGGTGTGGATGAACCGCCGATCCTGGCCCCGGACGTTGATGATCAACGTCTGGCTGGTCGGCTGCGCCGGATCCGTCTTGAGGGCCGAGCAATCGATGCCCCGGCCACGCAGGGTCTCGGTGGCGAATCGTCCGAAGATGTCCTCGCCGACCCGGGCGCAGATCGCCGCACGCACCCCCAGCCTGGAAAGATCGACGGCCGTGTTCGCCGCCCCGCCGCCGATGTTCAGGACCAGGTCGTCGACCGCGATCAGCTCACCCGGACGAGGGAGGTGGTCGAGCGGCGGCGAGACATGGTCAGCCACGACCAGACCGGCGCAGACGACGGGCGGCGAGGTCTGGCTGGTCACGGTCGGAGCGGACACGGCGATTGGCCTCCGGGAGGGGGCTGCGACTCATGACGGATTATCGATCGAGGCGACGACAGCATCCTTCGTGTACGGCCTTTCCACGATGTCCTCCTCGTCGATCACGCGTTTGCCCACCAGCTCCTCGAGCTCGGACTCCGTGAGGACCTCGCGTTCGATCAGGGCCTCGGCGATCCGCTCGAGATCGTCCCGGTTCTTCTCCAGGAGCCGATAGGCCCGATCGTCGGATTCGCGGAGGATCCGGGCCACCTCCTCGTCGATCACCTGGGCGGTGTGCTCGGAGTGATCTCGCAGCTCGGACATCTCGCGGCCGAGGAAGGGATGCTCCTCGGAGGCTCGGAAGAACACCGGCCCGACGCGCTCGCTCATGCCGAACTGGGTTACCATCAACCGGGCGAGCCGGGTGGCTTGCTTGAGGTCCTCGGCCGCGCCCACGCTCAACTCGCCGAAGACCAGCCGCTCCGCGGCCCGACCGCCCATGACCGAGTCGAGCTTCGCCAGGATCTGGCTCTGGTTGTAGTTGAACCGGTCTTCCTCGGGGAGATACTGGGTCACGCCCAGCGCCCGGCCGCGGGGGATGATCGTCACCTTGTGCACCGGGTCGGACTTCGCGGTCTGCCAGCCGACCAGGGCATGCCCGGCCTCGTGGAAGGCGGTCACGCGCTTGTCCTTGGCCGTGATCACGTCCTCCCGCTTGGCCCCGAGGATGACCTTGTCGAGCGCGGAATCGAGGTCCCGGGAGTCCACCGCCGACTTGTTCTCGCGGGTCGCCAGGAGCGCGGCCTCATTGACCAGGTTGGCCAGGTCGGCGCCGCTCATGCCGACCGTGCTCCGGGCGATCTTGTCGAGATCGACGTCGTCGGACAGCGGCACGTTGCGGATGTGCACCTTGAGGATCTCGAGGCGGCCTCGCCTGGTCGGCCGGTCGACGGTCACGTGGCGGTCGAATCGGCCCGGGCGGAGCAACGCCGGGTCGAGGACGTCGGGACGATTGGTGGCCGCCAGCACGATGACGCTCTCGCTGGGCGAGAAACCGTCCATCTCGGTGAGGATCTGGTTGAGGGTCTGCTCGCGCTCGTCGTGGCCGCCGCCGAGGCCGGCCCCCCGGATGCGACCGACCGCGTCGATCTCATCGATGAAAAGGATGCAGGGGCTGTTGTCCTTGGCGGTCTTGAACATATCGCGGACGCGGCTGGCGCCGACGCCGACGAACATCTGGATGAACTCGGAGCCCGAGATGGAGTAGAACGGCACGCCCGCCTCGCCGGCCACGGCCCGCGCCAGCAGGGTCTTGCCCGATCCGGGCGGACCGACGAGCAAGACCCCCTTGGGAATCCGCCCGCCCAGCCGCTGGAACTTCTCGGGTGTCTTGAGGAACTCGACGATCTCCTGGAGCTCGGCCTTGGCGTTCTCCAGGCCGGCCACTTCGTCGAACGTCGTGCGCTGCTTCGATTTATCGTGGCGCTTCGCCGGGCTCTTCACGAAGCTCCCCAGGATGCCGCCATCGAACTGGTCGCGCGCCCGCCGCATCATCAGCCAGAGGAGGACGACGAGGAAGATGGTCGGAAGGAGCAACACGACCCAGGCCAGACCGCCGGCCTGATTCGGCGGCGATGCCGTGATGCGAACGCCCTCGTCCTTCTTCTTGCTCTCGGCCGACGGAGCCGGCGCCGCCGGCGCCGGCGCCGCCGCACCCGGCGAGGCCTGGTCGCCGCCCGGAACGACGCCCTTGGCCCTGAGGGCGTCCACGATGGGCTTGATCAGGTCTTCGGACGGAATGTACGTATAGAACCGGGTCACCGGCTTGGTCGTGCCGGAGGGTGGACTGTAGTTCTCGGGCTGGACGAGCTCCCCGCGGACCTCGCTCCCCTGGAAGGTGACCGACTTGATATTCCCCTTCTCGACCTGGGCCATGAACCAGGGATAATAGGGGACCTCCTCTTCGGTCTTGGGTACGAAGTGATAGAAGATCAGGGCCAGGAGCCCGATGACGATCAGCCAGAGCCAGGGTGGGGTGGGTGGGCCGCCGGACCCGTTCGGTCGGCGGCACGCTGCCCGGAGGCCGGCGCGGGGTCTCCTGTTGCGGCGGTCGATTCTCCATACGATCTCACCAATACGCTGCTTCGAGTGGGATGGGGCGTCGTCCCGATGGCGCGACGCGAACGGCTCTCGCCAACGGACGACCGCCGTAATGGAATTGTAGCGAAGGTTCTCCGAAAATTCAGGGGGATTGTGCGGGGAACGCCGATCGGGTTCGGCGTGAGGACGCGGAACACGGTGCGAACTCGACCCCTGTACCCCGTATCCCGAGCCCGGCGGCAACGCGTCACGCTACGCATGATGCGATCCGCCGCCGACCGCTTCGAGCCACTTCTCGCAATCCATCGCCGCTGCGCACCCAGAGCCCGCGGCCGTGATCGCCTGTCGATAATGAGTGTCGACCACATCGCCGCAACCGAATACGCCCTCAATACTTGTGGCCGTCCCGTAGTTCGGCATCCGCTCGAGCAGGCCGGCGGGTGCTTCCACGCCCTTCCAGGCCAGAGCGGTCCGGGTCAGGAGGTAGCCCTCGGGCGTGGTGGCGAGCTGGCCCTGGAAAATCGCGGTGTTGGGCACATGACCGATGGCGAGGAACAGACCGTCGATCCTCAGGTCGCGGAGCGTATCATCCTTCGTCGAACGGAGCTTGACGTTCGTGAGTACCTGGTGTCCACCCTGTTTCTCGCCTTCGACCGCCTCGACGACCGAATCCCAGGCGTAAGCCATCTTGGGATTGCTGCGAAGGCGGTCTTGCATGATCTTGGATGCACGCAGGGAATCTCGACGGTGGATGAGTGTGACCTTGTTAGCGAATCGAGTGAGAAAAGTGGCCTCCTCGACGGCGGAGTCGCCTCCGCCGACAACGGCGATCTCCTTGCCGCGGTAGAAATGGCCGTCGCAGGTGGCGCAGGTGCTCACCCCGTTGCCTCGGTAAGGTCCTTCCATGCCCAGCCAGCGGGCCGATGCGCCCGTGGCCACGATGAGGCCGTCGCAGGTGTAGTCGGTCAGGGTGCCGCTGGAGGGGTCGCCGCTGGGGTCATCGGTCGTGCGGACCGTGAAGGGTCGCCGGGAGAGGTCGACCTCGTAGACGGTCTGCCATCGGCAATCGGCCCCGAATCGCTGGGCCTGCTTGCGCATCAGGTCCATGAGTTCGGGGCCGTTGATGCCGTCGGGGAAACCCGGGAAATTGTCGACCGCGGTCGTCAATGTCAACTGGCCTCCGGGTTCCTTCCCCTCGAAAACCAGCGGTTCCAGGTTGGCCCGTGCGGCATAGAGGGCGGCGGTCAAGCCGGCTGAGCCCGAGCCGATGATGATCACCGCGGCGTGCGTCTTGGACATCGTTCCTCTCCGGCGCCATCGGAGCGGGCCAGGCGGCCGTCTCCCCACCTCGGGGCACACGAACGAGGCCGCGGACCACCCGCTCACCGATCCTGTGGATGCGTCGTCGCCATCATACAGCGCCGAGTCCAGGGCCGCGCCCTCCCTCCCGTCGTAGACCGCCCCGACCGACCGACTTGGGACCGCCTGGTCCTCGTCTACCAGGTCGAAGGCAAGCGACCGCGCCGAGCATTCGCCAGATGTCGACGACTCGGATGTGATCTAGAGTCTAATTGAGGCGTGGTTCCGGTCACGATGACGAGACGTTAGCTCCCGTAGAGCATTGACAGGATCAAGCGGCGGCCACGAGGAGTAACCGAGCGATGCTGGTACTGACCCGGAAACTCATGGAGAGGATTTTTATCGGCGACGATATCTGCGTGACGGTGGTCCGCCTGGAGGCCGGCCAGGTGCGCCTCGGCATCGACGCCCCGCGCGAAGTGCCCGTCGTCCGCGCGGAGCTCGTCCCGGAACGCGAGGCGCCCCTTCCTCACAGCGTCGGGAACATCCACGCCTCGCCGATGAGGGCGCCAGTCAAGCATTCACCATACGGGGCTCATGGAACCGGTAACCGACTCCGCGGACGGTCTCGATGAGCTCGCCGGCTTCGCCCAGCTTTTTCCTCAGGCTCTTGATGTGTACGTCGATGGTTCGCTCCAGGACGATGGCATCCTCGCCGATCGCCGCATCCATCAACTCATATCGCGTGAAAGCACGACCGGCCTGACGGACCAGGACCTCGAGCAACCGGAACTCGGTCGGGGTCAGGAGGACTTCCTGACCCTGGTAGGTGGCCCGGTGGCTGTGCCGGTCGATCACGATGCCCTGGCTTTCGATCACCTTGCCGACCGACGGTTCCTCCTTCAATTGCCGGCGCCTCAGCTCCTTCTTGATACGTTGGATCAGCACTTTCAGACTGTAGGGCTTCGTGACATAATCGTCCGCGCCGGTCGCGAAGCCCACCAGCTCGTCGCTCTCCTCCGCCTTGGCCGTGACCATGATGATCGGGATCTCCCGAGTGCGCTGCCCCATGCGCAGCTCGTTGCAGACCTCCAGGCCCGGCTTGTTCGGCAGCATCAAATCCAGCACGATCAGGTCGGGCAGTTTCAACTGGGCCTGTCTCAGGCCCTCTTGCCCGTCGTAGGCCGCGAGGACCTCGAAGCCCTCGCGCTCCAGGTTGCAGGAGAGCACTTCCACCAGCGAACGCTCATCTTCGATGACCAGGATCTTGGGTTTCGGCATGATGCGACGCCAGCCTCGTGGACTCGATCTCACCCTCAAGACTTCAGCATCAATTCTACCAGACGGAATGTCGGGCAGGTGTCCCGAGCGTGAAGGGATCGTGAATGATTGGTGAATCTGCCGGCCGGAAGGGCGGTTCTTCAGGCCCGGTGGGCCGCGGGTTCGGTGAGCGCCAGGCCGCGCCGGACGACTTCGGCCAGGTCATGGGTCTCATCGAAGGTCTGCATCTGCCGTTCGGCGCCGGTGGGCTCTTCGGCGAGTTCGTGGACGTCCAGGAGATGGCGCGCGCACCCGAGTTCTTCGGCTCGATCCGCGAGTTGGTCCACCAGCGAATGCACGACCTCGCGTGCGGGCCGAGACCGGAAAGTCGTGGGCTCGACGAGCCTGGCGTCCATCCCGAAGCGGCAGGCTCGCCACTTGTTCTGCCGCACCATGAAGGGATGGCAGACGTGTCCGTAACTCCCGCGGTCGACCTCCTCGGACAGGTCATGGACCAGGCACTGGATGAGCGCGGTCAGGCCGAGTACGTGACGAAGGGTCGGGGGCATGTCGCAGATCCGCACTTCCACCGTGCCGAAATTGTGGTGCGGGCGGACGTCCCACCAGATCTCGCGGATCGTCTTGATGAATCCCGTGGTGACCATGTGATTGAGCAGCCAGGTGTATTCCGACCAGTTCCGCATGACCGGCGGCAGTCCCGCGGTGGGCAAGGTCTCCATGACCTTGACGCGTTGCGAGTGCAAGCCCGTCCGGCGTGCTTGCCAGAAGGGACTATTCACCGAGAGAGACAACAGCATCGGCAGGTGCTGCATGATCCGATCGCAGATCATGATGGCCTTGTCGCCGCTGTCGACCCCGACGTGCACGTGCAGGCCGAACGTGACCAGCCGGCGGGCCGTCTCCTGGAGCAGGTCGATGAGGCCCAGGTAGCGGTCGTTGGGGGTGACCTCCTGGTCCTGCCACCGCGAGAAGGCGTGAGTCGCGCCCCAGTAGAGCCGGAGATTCTGACGCGCGACTGCCTGGCGGACGGCCGCGATCTTGCGCTCCAGGTCCTGGCGGACTTCGTCCACGTCGGCGCAGATGCCGGTGTTGATCTCGAGGTAGCACTGCAACAGTTCGGGCTTGATCGAGTCCTCGAGCTCGCGGGGCAGGGCGGCCAGCACGTCCGAGATCGCGCTGCGCAAGGCCATGGTGTGGGCATCGACGAGGTTGAGTTCGATCTCGACGCCGAGGGTCGGCCGCTCGTTCATGACGAACTTGTAGAGGCTCACGCGCTGCGACTCCCGTGGTCTCCGGAGAGCAGGACGACGCTGTGCGCCAGCAGCTTCGCCCCGACGGCTAGCGCGCCCTCGTCGATGTCGAAGTGGGGCGAGTGAAGCGGGTGCCTGGGGCGGTCCAGTGCCGCCACGCCCAGTCGGAGGAGGCAGCCGCGGGCCTGCTTGAGGTAGCCGGAGAAGTCCTCGCCCCCCATGCTGGGCAGCCGGATCTCCTCGACGTTGGCCGGTCCCACGACCTGGCGGGCGGCCTGGACACAGACCGATGTGACCTCCGGATCGTTGACGACCGCATCGGTGCCGCCGTTGAAGGCGACGTCGATCGTGCACCGGCTGGCCGCCGACAGGCCGCGCGCGACCTGGGTGATCCGCTCCTCCACCTGGGCCGCGGCCCGGACGCTGAGCGTACGGATCGTGCCCAGCAGCTCGACCTCTTCCGGGATGATGTTGGGGCCGGTGCCGCCCCGGATACTGCCGAAGGTCACCACGCTCGGATCGCGCGCGTCGACCGACCGGGGCAAGACCTGGTAGAGGCTGCTGACCAGTTGCGCGGCGACGGCGATCGGATCGACGGCCAGATGCGGGCGCACGGCATGACCGCCGACCCCTCGGACCAGGATCCGCAGTTCCTGGCAGGCCGCGGTCAGGACTCCCACCTTCTGGCCGATCCGGCCGACGCTCAGCTCGGGATCGACGTGCAAGGCCACGATCGAGCGGACATCCTCCAGGGCACCCGCCTCGATCATCTCGACCGCGCCCTCGCTGACTTCCTCGGCCGGCTGGAAGATCGCGCGCCAGGCGATGGCCGAGGACAAGTCCTCGCGCGACTCCCACAGGGCCAGCGCGGCGGCGAGCGCCATGGTGGCATGCGCATCGTGGCCGCACGCGTGCATCACGCCGTCACGGCAGGAGCGATACGGAGCGCTCTTGGCGTCCGGGATGCGGAGGGCATCGATATCGGCCCGGAAGGCCGCCCTGGGACGCGTGTCCAGTCCCTCGGGCTCCGCGATCAGGCCGCGCCCGCTGGGAGCGATCCGCACCCGGAGCCCCATTTCATCGAGATGCTGAGCCAGGTATTCCGTGGTCCCGAATTCCTCGCGGCTCGGCTCCGGGTGCGCGTGAAGATGCCGGCGAATGGAGATCCAGCGCTCGGCCCGCTGGTCGATGTAGGAGTCGATCGCTTCCTGCCACGCTTCCATCGTTCTTTCCAACATGGTTTCGACTCGTGCGGCTTTCTCCTCATCGATTCTACAGCCCCCCTTCGCGAATCTCTATGCGAGGCGCGGCGCTCGGTGGGCCTCACGCCGCGGTGCGGCGATCGAGCCACCCTACTTGAGCGCGTTGCCGTACGCCTCGAGCAGGTTGTACTTGTGCTCCCACGTGGTGTACATGAAGCCGACGACTCCCTTGACACCGCGGGCCGCCGAGTCCCAGGCCTGGAAGTTCGAGAGGTCGTCGGCGTCGTAGTAGCCGGCGATGAGCTGGCGGTGGCCCCGGCCGGCGAAGAACTCGAGGCTCGCCCGCGCCTTGCCGCTGTTCCAGTTGGCGACGATCACGTCGCGCGACAATCCCTCCCACGAGCCCTTCAGCGAGCCGTTGACCAGGTAATAGGAGTCCACGGCGTTGTGGTTGGGGTCGAACATGTCGGACCAGATGACGAGTCGGGCGCGGGGGTTGACTGCCTTGAGGATCGCCGTGCACTTCCGGACGTTGTCGGCCAGCATCTGGCCGGGTGTCAGCTTCCGGTCGCGACACGCCTTGCACCAGTTCGCCACGCGGATCTCGTCATGGGACATGAAGAACGTGCGGGGACGGAAGAGCTCGTTGACGCGCCGGGCCTGGTCGCGGAGGATGGGCTCGAGTTTGGGCTCGCTCAGGCAGCACATGACCTGGCCGCTGACGGTGATCATCGGGTGGTACCAGCTCACGAGCAGTCGCTCGCCATTCCGGATCCGCGAGCCGGCACGAATCCGGATCCTGGCCCCCGGGTGGGCGAATTCATACTCTCCGCCCCAGGGCACCGCGCCGAGCTGCGGATCCACCACGCGCTCGAAATCCCGGTCCTCTTCGAAGACGATGTGGCGGTCGGCGGACTTCACCGCGAACGGGCAGCCCGGACGACGCAGGACGTTGACCAGGGGCAGCTCCTCGAGCTGGAGATCGTCCACCCAGAGCGTGCCGGGCCCCTCGCCCCAGATCCCGACGTAGAGGTTGGCTTCCTTCTGGTCGAGGCTGTTGAAGACGACGTCGATCCGCTTCCAGTCCTGGTTGGCCTCGATGAGCCCCTCCTGGAAAGTAAGCTGCCGGCCCGGCTGGCCGGCTCCCAGCGCCAGCATCCGGAATTCGCGGACCGGCCCGAGGTCCTTGGTCCGGGCCCAGAACGAGAATCGGTACGCGGTCATGGGCCGCAGCGCGACGCGCTGCACCAGCCGCACGTTGGGGGACTCGCGCTTCGGGCTCTTCGTCCCCGGCTCGAACCGGCACGAAACCCCACCGCCATGGACGACCCGGCGATCGGCGAAGGTCGTGACGCCGGGATCATCCTGGAAGCTGAAACCCGTGAACCGGTCGCCTTGCACTTGCTCGAGATCGCCGTTGCGCAAGCGGGCCGAGGATCGGGTGTCGACGACAGCCTCCAGGTGTCGCGAGCCGCCCGCGGCCGGCCGTCCCGCGGCGCCTCTGCTCGGTGCGCCGATCATCCTGGAGTCGTACCACGAACGGCTGATCGACCACCGGCAGCCCTTCGGCGAGGTTGGGATCGTGCGAGAGGTGGCCGTTGCTGTATCCGATCGAGAAGACGGCCGGGACGAGCTCGATGCCGGCCCTCGCGGCGGCCGCTTTCACCTTCTCGGCGTTGCGGAAGTAGTTGTCGGTGACTCGGTGGAGCACCTGGAGCTTGTAATCGGCGAGCAGCATCGCCGTGTAGCCGTCCTTCTGGGCTCGGTCGATGAGCGTGATGACTTCCGCGGCCGACTGGTCGACTTGCAGGTTGGCACTGCAATAGATCCAGCGCTCGGGGTAGCGAGGCTCCGCCGCCCTTCCGTCGCGGGCAGTCGAGCCGAGCAGGATGAGTGCGACCAAGCCCGCGAGCCGGGCCAGGAAGACGGGGGATCGTGGATGAGCCATGGGTGAGTATCGCCCTTCGAGATGGATTCCAGACTCGGGAGGGCGAGCCTCCGTCCGAGCCGCTTTCCGGTGCCGGCTCGCACGGAGGCTCGCCCTCCCGGATCGTGCGCGATGTCGCAACGGGGAGACCGCGTCGGTCGAGCGTAAGGGGAAGTGATGGCTCGGGCAAGAGTCTGGTTGCAGCGGGGCATCACCCGATGCGCCCGGTGATGTACGCCTCGGTCCGCTTGTCCTTGGGGTTGGTGAAGAGGAGGTCGGTCGGGCTGAACTCGGCGAGGATGCCGGTGCGGTGGCCCTCGGTCGACGCCTCGTCGAGCATCAGGCAGGCGGTCAAGTCGCTGACGCGGCGGGCCTGCTGCATGTTGTGGGTGACGATGACGATGGTGTAGTCCTTCTTGAGGTCGTCCATCAGGTCCTCGACGCGCGCCGTGGAGATCGGGTCGAGCGCCGAGCAGGGTTCGTCCATCAGGATGACCTCGGGCTCGACAGCCAGCGTGCGCGCGATGCAGAGCCGCTGCTGCTGGCCGCCGGAGAGCTCCAGTCCCGAGCGATCGAGCTTGTTCTTGACCTCTTCCCATAGCGCCGCCCGGCGGAGGGAACGCTCGACCAGCTCGTTCATGTCGCCGCGATAGCCGTTGATCCGCGCGCCCCACGCGACGTTGTTGTAGATACTCTTCGGGAACGGGTTGGGCTTCTGGAACACCATGCCGATCCGGCGCCGGAGCGCGACGGTGTCGATGTCGGGGCCCGAGATCAACTCGCCGTCGAACCGGATCTCGCCCTCCATCCGCGCGCCGTTGATCAGGTCGTTCATGCGATTGAAGCAGCGGAGCAGGGTGCTCTTGCCGCAGCCGGAGGGGCCGATCAGTGCGGTGATCTTGTTCCGCGGGATCTCGATCGTGAAATCCTTGAGCGCCAGCGATGAGCCGTACCAGACGTTCAGGCCCCGCGAACAGAGCACGACGGGACCGGCCGCAGGGGCGGGGTCGGTCGCGGGGCACGGAGCGGTCGGATGGGCCGGCCTGGGCTCGGCACGGGTCGAGGAGACGCTCATCGGTGATCTCGTCGGGTTGGAGGACATCACGCCCGCCTGGAGCCCTTCAGTAGTAACGTCGGAAGCGATTGCGGATCACGATCGCCAGGGCGTTCATCGACAGCAGCAGCGCCACAAGGATCAGGATTCCGCCCGCGGCGACCGTCTGGAATTCCGTCTTGGGCAAGCGGGCATACTTGTAGATCTCGACCGGGAGGGCCGTGTAGCGGTCGAGTGGGCCCCGCGGGAGGCGCAGGATCGATCCGGCAGCGCCGACCATCAGCAAGGGCGCGGTCTCGCCGATGGCGCGAGACAGCCCGAGGATCGTGCCGGTCATGATGCCCGGGAGTGCCGAGGGTAACACGTGATCGCGCACGACCTGCCAGCGCGTTGCACCCAGCGCCACGGCGGCCTGGCGCAGCGATTGCGGGACGGCGCGCAGCGCCTCCTGGGTCGTCAGGACGATGATCGGCAGGATGAGCAGGCTCAGGGTCAACACGCCGGCCAGGAGCGTGGGGCCGAGGGCCAGGGCCTTGATCCCGAAGGCGCGCACGAACAACGCCAGACCGAGGATGCCGTAGACGATCGACGGGACGCCGGCCAGGTTGGCGATGTTGGTCTGGACGATGGCACGGAAGCGGCCGGGGCGGGCATACTCCTCGAGGTAGACGCCGGCACCCACGCCCACCGGGATGCCGATCACGGCGACCAGGCCGAGCAGCCAGAGGCTGCCGGCGATGCCGACCTGGAACCCTGCGATCGTCGGATCGCTGCTCGACTGCGTCTGGGTCGCCAGCCTGCGCACCAGCGCGATGAGTTCCGAGAGATTGGCGCCGACCGCGTACCACGGGTTCAGCGGGGGTCCCTTGAGCGCGGCGGCCAGGATCGAGCCCAAGAGCAGCGCCAGCACGATGACCCCGGTGCCGGTCGCGGCGAAGCACGCCGCGCCGAAGATCGGCCCCAGCCATCGGCGGTACCATCGGTTCGGGCGGAATCCCGTCCGAGTCGCGGAGGTCATTGATAGACCTCCCGGAACCGCCGCAGCACGAGTCCCGAAATGACGTTCAAGGTCAGGGTGATGGCGAAGAGCGTCAGGCCCACGGCGAACAACGAGAGGTACTTCGGCTCGCCGTAAGAGGCATCGCCCCCGATGATCTGCACGATGTAGGTCGTCATCGTCTCGATCGAAGTCAATGGGTTGAGCGTGAGCTGGGGACGCTGGCCGGCGGCGAGGACCACCGCCATCGTCTCGCCGATGGCCCGGCTCATCGCCAGGATGAACGACGCGAAGACCCCCGAGAGCGCCGCCGGCAGCACCACCCGCGTCGAGACCTCGAACTTGGTCGCACCCAGGCCGTAGGCGGCTTCACGCAGGCCCCGAGGCACGGACGAGAGGACGTCCTCGCTGAGCGAGGAGACCAGGGGGATGATCATGACGCCGACGACGATGCAGGCGCTCAGGGCGTTGTACGTCTCGACGTGCAGCCCGAGCGGCTCGAACACCTGCTTGAGCACGGGGGTCACGAGCAACAGCGCGATGTAGCCGTAGACGATCGTGGGGATGCCGGCGAGCAGCTCGAGCGTCGGCTTGAGCACCGACCGCACGCCGCGCGGGGCGTACTCGCTCAGGTAGATCGCGCTGAAGAGCCCGATGGGCAAGGCGATCGCCGAGGCCCCGGCGGCCACGAGGAACGTACCCCAGATCAGGGGCACGATGCCGAAGCGGGGCGGCTCGGCGTCCGGCTTGAGCTGCGTCCCCAACAGGAATTCCGAGATCGAGACGTGCGCGTTCGCGAAGAACTCGTAGCTCTGGACGCTGAGCACCAGGATGATCCCCACGGTGGTGAGGACCGTGATCAGCGCGCAGAGCACCAGTCCCACGGTGACGGCCGCTTCCCACACCACGAGGAATCGGGAATGCCCGGCCCACTGGTCCACCTCCACGGGACCGGACGACGGATTTCCGCTGGTCATGGAAAGGGAAGACAACGTCCCGGCCTCTATTTCTTGGCGTCGGCGGGTGACTTCGACTCGCCGCCGAGCAGGTGGGACAGGGCCTCCTGGTTCGCCGCCTTGTCCTGCGGCATGGGGGCGTCATACCCGCCCTCCACCGCGAACTTGTCCACGTTCTCCAGGTAGAACCGGACGAACTGCGCCACTTCCGGCCGCTTCGCCGCGGCGTGCTTCACGTAGATATACAGCGGCCGCGACAGCGGCGCATAGCTCTTGTCCTTGATCGTCTCGGGGCTGGGCAGCACGGGTTTGGCATCCTTGCCGTTGCGGACGGCCACCGCACGCAGCTTGTCGGTGTTCGACGCGTAGTACGCATAACCGAAATAACCCAGCGCGTCCACGTCGCCGGCGACTCCCTGCACGAGCGAATTATCCGACGAGTTCTGCTGCACGTCGTCGCGCTGACTCTTGGCCTTGCCGACGATCGCCTCGGTGAAGAAGTCGAACGTCCCCGAGTCGTTGTCGGGCGAATAGAGCACGATCGGGCGATCGGGCCAGGACGGATCGACGTCCTTCCAGGTCTTCACCTTGCTCCCCGGCGACCAGATCGCCTTCAACTGGTCCACCGACAGTTCCTTCACGAAGTCGTTCTTGACGTTAACGACCAGCGTGATTCCGTCGTACCCGACCACGAAACGCGTCCAATCGATCCCCTGCTCCTTGGCCTTCTTCTCCTCGTCGGGCGTGGCGAGCCGCGAGGCATCGACGATGTCAACCTCGTTCTGCAAGCACTTGGCGAACCCGCCCCCGGTACCGTGCTCGTCGACCGTGACGGTGATCTCGGGGCTGACCGCCTTGAACGCCTTCTGCGCCGCCTCGCTGATCCGGACGACGGTGCTCGAGCCGTCCACGACGATCGTCGCGGCGGGCGTCAGACCTGCTCCCGCACCTCCCCCGCCCCCGCCGCATCCCGCGATCGAACCCAGCAGCAGGGCCAGGCCGATCCTCGCCGTCATCCCTTGAACGTCGCTCATCCGATGTGTTCCCGTGTCTCGCATGGACCGCCTGCCCGCCCCGGCGGTGTCGCCTCGGCTCGAGGACCCTTCCGGGCACCTCGGGAACCTACGTCGGCCACGACTGCGCCGATCGCGAGAGGGCAAGCGATGGTTGGACCAGCAAAAGAATAATCAGTTTACCCGACCAAGATGAAGATTGTGTGAACGCCGCATGAGATTCGCTCGATGACCGATCGGCATGGTGCCGGTCAAGATGCGGCACTCCGCTCCTCGGCGGAACTTGCGCTGCTCTCGGGAACCTGATCCGTTCCATGAAAGCGGGGGAAGCGCACGGTGAATCGTGTCCCGGAGCCGAGCCGACTGGCGACATCGACCCATCCACCGATGGATTGGACCAGGTGCTTGACGATGGAGAGTCCCAGCCCGGTCCCGCCGAGCTCCCGGCTGCGGGCCTTGTCAACCCGGTAGAATCGCTCGAAGATGCGAGGGAGGTCTTCGCGAGGGATGCCGATGCCGGTGTCGACGACCTCCAGCGCGACCGCGTCGTCGCGGATCGAGCAGCGGACGTGGACGGAGCCGTTCTCGGGCGTGTACTTGATGGCGTTATCGATGAGGTTGTCGGCGATCTGGCGAATGGCCTCCTCATCGGCCACGATGATCATGTCTTCGTCGTCGCCGTCGGGGTCGAAGGCGAGCAGGAGGTTCTTGGCCCCGGCCCGGCCGCGGTGGGCCTCGACGCTGGCCTCGATCACGGACACGATGTCGAGCGGCTGATGGTCGAAGATCTCCTGTCCGCTCTCGAGGCGGGCGAGGCTCAGCAGGTCGAGGATCAACTGATTGAGGCGCTCCGCCTGCTCGTCGATGTGCTCGAGGAATCGGACATTGACCGAGTCGTCGCGGAGCGCCCAGTCCAGGAGGGTCTCGGTGTACGCCTTGATCGAGGCCAGGGGCGTCTTGAGCTCGTGGGACGCGTTGGCGACGAAATCCTGCCTCATCCGTTCGAGGCGGCGCAGGTCGGTCACGTCGTGGAAGACGAGCACGACGCCCGGCGATGGGACGCCGGGCAGGGGCGTGCCGCGCACGGAGAGATGACGCACCTGCCCCTGGCCCCGCGTCGAGCCGTCGCGACTGGGCAGCACGACCTCGGCCCTGTAGGCTTCCGGCGCGGTCAGGCGGAGGGTCGCCTCGACCGCGTCCTGGACCTGCGGGCTGCGGATGAGCTCCGGCACCAGTCGGCTGACGGAGGTGTGGTCGAGTCCGAAGAGCTGGTTGGCGCCGGCGTTGGCGAAGAGCAACCGGTGGCGCGAATCGACGGCGATGACGGCCTCGGCCATCGCCTCCAGCACGACGATCAATTGCTGCCGGTCCCGCTCCAGCCGGGTGATGCGCGCGTGCACATCGGACGCTGCCGCGTTGAACGCGCGCACGAGCCGGCCCAGCGGACCCGATCCGGAAGCGCGCACCAGGTGCGGTTTGCTCCCCCGCCGCAGCGCCTCCAGTCCGCTGGAGATCTCGGCGGAGAGCCGCAACCAGCGCCAGGCCAGGACCGTGGCCGCCATCATGATCGCCGTCAGGCCGATGATGACGGTCTGCATGAAGTCCGCTCGCCGTCCGGACGGCCGCGCCACCACTCGCGGCACGCGCCATCGGGACACGGCATGATCCGCTTCAGTATCGGCATGAGGGCACGTCGGGTCAACCGCCCGGTGTTGCGCCGGCCGGGCTGACTCCTGGTTTCTCCGCGGCCGGCACGGGACCGAGCTTCGGCTTGGGGGGCTTGCAGTGCTCGCATTCCTTCAGTCCCCGCGCGTAGGCGTCCTCGGGACTGGCTAGCAGGATTCGATTCCTGTCGGACATGCTGGCAACAGACGGGCAGGTCGACCGATGATATCGCATCGAGTTGCGATTGCCGATGAGTTGGATCGCTTCGGGACGAATCACCGGGGGCTGAGTCTTGGCGGCCGGCTCGCGGGGAAGGGTCGAGCGCTCGGGTGTCGACGTTGGAGAAGGCTGCGATGGCGCGCCTGGCCGATCCTTGCCAACCGGTCGGGGGACCAATGCGATGGCGATCCCGGTCACGAGGAGCAGGAGGACGGCGATGGCGCCGAGGACATGACGACGGCCGCGGGATTGCCGCCGCGCCAGCCACTCGTCGATGGCATCGGCCAGCGCTCGTGCCGACGGAAACCGGTCGTCGGGCCGCGGCGACATCGCCTTCCTGCAGATCGCGTCGAGCGCCGCCGGTAGGGCGGCATTGCGAGACCGTGTGCGCGGGATCTTCGGCGGCTTCTCGACGGGCTCGCCTCCTTGCTCGGCGGCGCCCATCCGCGCTTCATTGGGACGACGGCCGCACAGCAGCTCGTAGAAGATGACTCCCAGGCTGTAGACGTCGCTCCTTTCGTCGGCCAGCTTGCTCTTCCCTCCGGCCTGCTCGGGGCTCATGTACGCCGGAGTGCCCACGATGACTCCGTCGCGAG
This sequence comes from uncultured Planctomycetota bacterium, assembly GCA_963815795.1. GTDB lineage: Bacteria > Planctomycetota > Planctomycetia > Isosphaerales > Isosphaeraceae > JAKAUH01. Next base: position 5,235,696 of record CAWFIC010000003.1, read on the forward strand.
TCAGGTCGGAATCGACGTCCATCAGACTCGCCAGGCCGAAATCGATCAGGCGCGGGCGGCCGCGGTCGTCGATGATGATGTTGCCCGGCTTGATGTCCCGATGCACGACACCCATACTATGCGCATGCGAGAGCGCGTCGGCCAGGTCGCGGATGATCCGCGCCACGGTCGCCGGGTCCATCCGCTGGCGGTCGCGATACCACCACAAGGACCGCCCGCTCACGAACTGATACGCCACCCAGCACCGCCCGTCGTCGAATCCGGCGTCGTGTACCGCCACGATGTTGGGGTGGTCCAGCCGGGCCACGGCCCTGGCCTCGCGGAAGAAGCGCTCCATCACGCGGTCGGTCGGCTCGGGCTGCCGCAGGACCTTGATCGCGACGTCGCGATCGAGCCGGGGGTCGTAGGCCAGGTAGACCTGGCCGAATCCGCCGTCGCCCAGCCGCTCCCGTAGCTGGAAGCGTCCCAGGGACCCCAGCGAGCCGCGGGTCCATGTCGTCGTCCAGTCAATCGTCTCGGGGTCGTCACTGCCGTGCGACTCCGCCGGAGTCCGCGGGACGTGCGTCTTGGCCTCGCTCCGAGCGTTCTCGCCCGTCCGGCTCTCCACCCGGCAGCCGCAATACGGACAAGCGAACTCGTCTTCCGGCGATATCTTGGAGTTCACCTCGATACTGCGCAAGCACCCCTCGCACACGACGCGCACCGGAGAATTCATCGCGCACCTTCCCCCGACGCATGGGGGGCCAGCGGATTTGGAGGGATCCGTGCCCGATCGATCCATCCATTTCTCCACTCTCCCCGAGTACCATAGAACGGCCTTGCGTCCGGGCAAGTGATTCGCCCGAAATTCCCTCGGGGCCGCGGGGCCAAGATCGGCGGGCGAGGAGGTCCGCCCGGCGGGGCAATGATCGGGCCGGATCGCGGCACGATCGTCCCTGCTTGCCTCCCGGCGTTTACTTTTCCATGCGACGCCCAGTAATCTGGGTTCCTTGCCGGGGAGAACCGTCACCCTCGCCGGCCACCGCAGGAGGTCCCGACGATGAACCTTCGCCGTCGCTTTTCCATCGCCCTGATCGCCGCGGTTTCGGCGTGGCCGCCCCCAATCGCGCCGGGCGACCCGCCTTCGTCGCCCGCCAACGACGTAAGGCTCCGGGGCGCCTACCGCTCCGATAAGGATGGGTGGATCTACGTCCATCTCGAGGGATCGCCCGAGCAGATCGGCTTCCAGCATGGTTCTCTGCTGGCAGCCGAGATCGCCGATTTCCTGCGGGTCGCCAAGCCCTATTTCCACAAGTCCACCGGGCGCGATTGGGACTTCTACCGGCAAGCCTCCGAGAAGATGCTCTGGCCCCGGATCGATGAGGAGTATCGCCGCGAGATCGACGCCATCGTCGCGGGACTGGCCAGCAAGGGGGTCGCGGCCGACCGCTGGGACCTCGTCGCCCTCAACGCCAACGAGGAACTGCCCTACTATTATGTGCCCTGGCTCGACCGCAAGGAACGGAAGACCCCCACGACCCACGCACCCGGAAACTGCAGTGCCTTCGTCGCAACCGGCAGCTACACCCGCGACGGCCGCATCGTCATGGGCCACAACGCCTGGACCAACTACGTCGTCGGCAGTCGCTGGAACATCGTCTTCGACATCAAGCCGGAGGCCGGCGCTCGCATCCTGATGGACGGCTTGCCGGGCGTCATCGTCAGCGACGATGACTTCGCGATCACGTCCGCCGGCATGATGATCACCGAGACCACCATCACGCAGTTCGAGGGGTGGGATCCGGACGGCAAGCCCGAGTTCATGCGGGCCCGCAAGGCCATCCAGTACAGCCGGTCGATCGACGACTTCGTCCGGATCATGCTCGACGGCAACAACGGCGGCTATGCCAACGACTGGCTGGTCGGCGACAACAAGACGGGGGAGATCGCCCTCTTCGAGCTGGGCCTCAAGAATCACTCGGTCCGGCGCAGCAAGGACGGCTGTTACTTCGGGGCCAACTTCCCCGACTCGCCGAAGCTCCTGCGCGAAGAGACCAAGTTCGACCCCGGAAAGACGACCTCGTCGCCGAACGCCCGCAAGGTCCGATGGGAGCGACTCATCGCCGAGCACAAGGGGAAGATCGACCTCGAGCTGGGCAAGCGGTTCGAGACCGACGACGTCGATGTCATCTCCACCCGGCGCGAGGCCAACGAGCGGACGCTGTGCGGCCGCGTGGAGGTCTCGCCCCATGGGGTACCGGAGTGGGACTGGGGGCCGTTCTATCCCGGGGGCACCGTCCAGTCGAAGGTCACCGACGCGTCGCTGGTCGATCGGATGGCCTTCTGGGGCCAGGTGGGCCATCATGGGTCCGATTTCCTCGCCGGGCCATTCCTCGAACACCACCCCGAATACAAGTGGATGGAAGGGCTCCTGAAGGACATGAAGGCTGGCCCGTGGTCGCTGTTCTCGACATCGAGTGGCAGTCATTCGCCATGAATCCTCAGCCCTGGGCCGGCCGATCGCCCCAGATCCGCAGCGCCGCTTCCGCGGCCTCGGTCGTCAAGCGGTCGTCGTTGGAACTCAGGGCGCGGAGCGACTCGTCGAACTTGCGGTTGGCCATGCGCAGGTAGAGCTCGGCCGCTGACCGCTCGGCGGGAGTCGCCCCGCCCGACGATTCGGAGCGATCCCACCGGGAGAGCGTGCAGGCGGAGGTCACCAGCGCGATGACGGCATCGGCGACCCGCTCCTGGATGTACTGTCGATCCAGCACGGCCTCGCGATTGGCGATCAGCAGGCGTTCGACCGTGCGGCCGAAGCGCGCGACGCGGCGCGATAGCGCCTGTCCCATGGGACGGAGCATGGGCGTCGCCACGGGCACGGTCGGCACGTTCACCTGCTTGCCGAAGTAGTCGCGGGTGAAGTTCCAGACCGTCGGCAGGAAGGTGCTGGGCCGTTTCAGGCCATTGAGCGTCGACTGAAGCCCCTCGCCGATCTCGCGCATGCCGACCAGCGCGATGAAGGCCTTGAGGACCTCGTTGGCCCCCTCGCCGATGGTGTTGATCCGCGCGTCGCGCATCATCCGCTCGTACGGCTCGTCGGAGAAGTAGCCCTGGCCGCCGTGGACCTGGAGCGTCTCGTAGACGCCCTGCCAGAGGGCCTCGGTCGAGAAGACCTTGAGGATGGCCGTCTCGAGCATGTAGTCCTCGGCCCCGCGATCGATCAGCGCCGCCGTCTGATAGGTCGTCGCCTCCATGGCGTAGGCCGTCGCGGCGAGATAGGCGATCTTCTTCTTGATCAACTCGAGGTCCGCCAGCGGGGCGCCGAACTGGACGCGCCGCGAGGCGTCGCGCGCGGCCGCCCCCAGGCAGACCTTGGCGAGTCCCGTGCAACTGGCGCCGAAAGTCGTCCGGCCGAAGTCGAGCACCGTGAGAGCGACCTTGAGGCCCTTGCCCGGCGGGCCGAGGATGTTGGCCGCGGGCACGGGCATGTCGTGGAACGCCAGGCGGGCCGTCGCGGTGCCGCGAATGCCGCACTTGGGCATCCGGGCTTCGACCACCTCGAAGCCGGGCATGTCGGGCGTGACCAGGAACGCCGTGACCTTCGACTCCCCGCCCTTCGGGTCGGGCGTGCGGGCCATGACCGTCAGCACGCCGGCGATCGCCCCGTTGGTGATGTAGCGCTTGCTCCCGTTGAGGATATAGGTCTGGCCGTCTTCCGAAGGTCGCGCGAAGGTCTGCACGTTGCTGGCGTCGGAGCCGGCCTGCTCCTCGGTGAGGGCGAAGGCCGCCAGCTTCTCGCCCCGGACCAGGGGCGGCAGCCACGTCGCCTGCTGCTCGGGCGTGCCGAAGAGGACCAGGGCCCGCAGGCCGATCGAATGGTGCGCGTTGACGAAGACGGCCGTGGCCGCGCAGTGGGCGCCAATCACTTCAAGGATCTTGCAGTAGCCCATCTGCGAGATGCCGCGTCCGCCCCATTCGACCGGGGCCGCCATCCCCAGCACGCCCAGATCGGCCAGGCCCCGGATCACCGGCGGCGGGATGTCGGCCTCGCGGTCGATCGCGGCGGCGTCGATGTGCGTCTCCGCGAAGGCGCGGACCGCCGCGACCGAGGCCTCGATCTGCGGCCGCTCGGCCGGCGATAGCTCGGGGTAGGGGAATAGCGCCTCTCCGTGGAATTCGCCCCGGAAAAGTGCCTTGGCGAACCCCGCGGCCGCGCTCGGGCCCAGCAGCTCCTGGGCCTCGCGCATCTGCCTGGCCCGCAGAGCCTCGTGGCTCTCGGGAGACGTCGGACGCTCTGGCGCCGTGGTCGTCGTGGCCATCGCAGGACCCTCCACAATAGAGAAGCGGGCGAACTCATCGGATGCCCTGGCCGGGACTCTCGGCCTTCGCCTCGGGGGGTCGCGACGAGCGACTCCACGGGAGCATACCGAATCCGGCGTCCTGCCCGACCCAGAACGCGATCATGGTCGCGATGGCCATCATCAGCAGGGTCACGGGGCTGAGATCTTGCACATGTCGAAGCATATAAGTGAAACTAGGATCGTCCACGAACGCGTGGTACTTCCACTCCGTGAACAGCGACAACGCCAGCGCCGCGACGCCGCAGAGCACACCGCGCTCCCACGACCGGTGCTGGGCGAGCAGGCCGCATCCCAGCCCGAGGAAGGACCCGGGAATCGCCAATCCGTAAAAGCCGTAGTGTTCCAGCCATCCGAATGTGTAGAATCCCACCACGCCGCCGACGGCCGCGCCCACGAGCCCCAGGAGATTGCTGATCAACTGACGCTTCATCTTGAGACTCCTTTGACCGTCCCGACCGATGGTTCCGGCTCCCCGATCATAACCCCTGGATGGAGGTGATCGCCATGTCTTCCCCGGCCGCTCAAGCTTCCTGGCGGCGCGAGTGCGACGAGCGCGGGATCCGCACCCTCTGGTTCGACCAGCCCGGTCGTTCGTTCAACCTGCTGGACCGCCCGGCGATCGACGAGCTGGAATCGCACCTCGCGGACCTCGAGGCCGATGCTTCGGTCCCCGGGTGCATCATCCGCAGCGGCAAGCCCGGCGGCTTCTGCGCCGGGCTCGACCTCAAGTCGGTCACGCGGTGCGAGAACGAGGGCGAGGTCGAGCACCTGATCCGGCGAGGGCTCACGGTGATCAACCGCCTGGCCTCTCTCGCGGTCCCGACCGTCGCGGTGATCCACGGCGCCTGCCTGGGCGGCGGCCTGGAGCTGGCCCTGGCTTGCCGCCGTCGCGTGGCCCTGGCCTCGGCCGTTCCCTTGCAAGCCGGCCTGCCGGAGATCCACCTCGGCCTGGTCCCGGCGTGGGGCGGCATCACGCGGCTGCCGCGGATCATCCACCGCCACGACGCGCTCGACCTGATGCTGACGGGCCGGTCGATCGGCTACCTGCGGGCGCGGTCCCTCGGCCTCGTCGATCGACTGGTCTCGGAGTTCGACCCGGCCGAGGTCCTGGATCCGGGCCCTCCCGGGCCCGTCGAGGATCGGGAGCCCCTCCAGGAATCGTGGGAGGACGTCTTCGAGCGTGCGCGCGACGGCATGGCCGATCAGCCGGGAGCCCATCCCGAGGTCCAGCAGCGGATCCTCTCCATCGTCGAGATCGACATCGAGCGCGGTCACGCCGCGGCGCAGGAAGCGGCCGTCAAGGCCTTCGCCGAGCTCGCCATGTCCGCCGGGACGCGCGAATCCATCGCGTGGTTCTTCCAGCGCAAGCACATGCCGGCGACTTCCTGAACGCGACCGAAGCATCGGAAGAGCACCTCTCATTCATCCGAGGATAGATCGAGGAGCCGGCCGGTCTCTCCGGTTCGAACTCGATGACGTCTCGCGCCAGGTTGAACCAGGCGGGCCCGGCGTCGAGGATCGCGCTGTCGGCCGTCGCGATCGCGGCGGTCGCGCGCTTGAGCAGCGGGTCGGGATTGTCGACGAGCTCGACCGTCCAGTCACTGCCCCGCTCGCGAGCGATCTCCAGCACCAGGGAGCGGATCCGCCCGCTGTTCGAGACGGGGCGATCGAACAGCCACCGGACGGGCCGCACGCGGAGCCGCTCGATGTGCGACGCCAGCAGCCCGAGCGCGGGCGTCGTCTCGACGACCCTGCGATAGGTGCCGTGCACGCCGGCCAGGTCGCGGAAGGTCCCGTCCCGACAATGGATCACGATCCCCCCGCCGAGATGCGATTCGATCGTCGTCAGCACGTTGAAGCCGTCGATCCAGAGCTCCATCCCGGCGACCTCGGACGCCGACAACCGAGCGGCCTCCCGGCGGGTGCGGTCCTCGTCGGAACAGGCCGATCGCCGCACCGCCATCCGCTGCCGTTCGGTCAGGTTCCATCGGTCGCCCACGAGCTTCAACGACGACGTCGGCGCATAGCCGTGCCCCAGGAGCCACGAGAGGTCCGATACGGCAGCCCGGAGCGCCGGACGGCTCGCGACCCCGAAGGCCTCGGCATCTCGAGGGTCGGCGCCGCGATGGCCGCGCGAATCAGGCACCTTGGTCTGGCCTCGGTCCAGGGCTATCGGCGATAGGTCCCCGTCGTCTGCGCCTCGGCGATCACATGACCCTCGATCGCGGAGAGGAGCCCATCCTTGTCGAGCCCCTCGGGAAGGTCGAGCGCGTCCTTCAACGCGAAGAGTCGGAAGATGTAATGATGCGTGCCATGGCCCCTGGGAGGAGCCGGCCCCCGATAGCCGACGGTCCCCCACGAGTTCTTCCCCTGGAGACAACCCGCGGGGGATTCCGGCTTCGCGACCGGCGGGATCCCTTCCACCAGTCCCTGCTCGTCGGCCGGCAATTTGTAGATCACCCAGTGGACCCATGGCTCGCTCGAGGGCGCGTCGGGATCGTCCACGATCAGCGCCAGCGCCCTCGCCTGGGGCGGCAGCCCCAACCAGGAGAGCGGCGGCGAGAGATCCTCGCCATCTCCGGTGTATCGTCGAGGGATCGGATGACCGTCCGCAAAAGCGGGGCTGCGCAGGACGAGACTCATGTCGCACCTCCTGGACTCGCACACAGCCTGATCTCGGACCACGATCCTCCCAGTCTACCGATTCATGGTCGGGCAATCGATCTTGATGAAAAGCCGGTTCCCTGTCATCCTCCGGCCGCGCGAGTCGGAGACCCGGGCGATTCTCCGCGCCGCTGCCGAGGCGGCCCGCGGAGCAGTCCCCCCGTATCCCGGCGCGGGAGGGGAGGAAAGCATGCGGCCGATCCTGTTCGTGGTCCCGGGCCTGGGCTTGCAGATCCACAGCTATGGCGTGATGATCTTCTGCGCGTGCATGTCGGCGCTGGCGATGGCCGTGTGGCGGAGCCGGCGCGAGGAGGTCGAATCCGACGCCGTCTACGAGCTGGCGACGTGGTTGTTCCTCGGCGGCGTCATCGGGGCGAGGCTCTTCTACTTCATCCAGCACCGGGAAGCCTTCCATCACGCCGGCGACCTGTTCCGGACCTGGGAAGGCGGCAACGTCTTCTACGGTTGCATCCTTGGCGGGCTGTCCGGCTCGATCCTCTACTGGTTTCGCCGGCCGTTCCCGTTCCTCCGGATGTGCGACGTCGCCGCGCCGGCGGTCGCCATCGGCGCCGCGGTGGGCCGCATCGGCTGTTTCCTGAACGGCTGCTGCCATGGCGGGTTGTGCGACCTCCCCTGGGCGATCCGCTTCCCGGCCGGCAGCCACGCCTGGGTCCGCCAGCTCAACGCCGGACTCGTGCAGCCCGGCGATGCGTATTCGTTGCCGGTCCATCCCACCCAGCTCTATTCGGCCGCCGCCGCGCTGCTCGTCCTCGGAGTCCTGCTGCGGCATGCACACCGAGCCTCGCGACGCCCGGGCGAGGTCATGGCCTTGCTGATGATCCTCTACCCGCTGACGCGATGGCCGATCGAGGCCCTGCGGAGCGACGAGCCCAGCGTGTTCCTGGGCATGTCGTGGTCGCAGAACATCAGCGTCGTGCTGCTCCTGGCCGGCCTGGGCTTCCGGGCGCTCCTGCGACACCGTCGCAGTCCGACAAACACACCTCGACCGACAACGTCGACTCGGCATTTCCAGGGCCCCCATGCTGCGACGTCGCAGCCGGCTGAGGTCCAGCACGATCGGTCCACGACGGGGACCTATTTGCGCTGATCCGGGACATTCCGCTCCTCGGGCCGTTCCGCGGCGGCCGGCGCCGTCACCGGCGAGTCCTCGCCGTCGGCCGCCCGGTTCCGCCGGTTCGCCTGCTGGGGCGGCGGCGGGGGCGTGTACGGGTAGAACGGCGTGCGATCGAAGAGGTTGCGGGGGCGGAGGTCCAGGCCGCTCCACATCACCAGCGCCGACCCTTCCCAGGCGTCGTCGCCCGGCCAGATCCGCGGCCGCCCGCCCGGCATGCCGTCCTCGTTCCTCGGCTCGTGGTGCACCGCCGAGTTGCACCAGAGCACGATGTCCGCCCGCTCGACGGGCTCCTCGTCCCTGACGATGTTCGGCAGGTTGATGAACAGGTACTCGAGCGGCCGGTCCGAGTGCGATCGGCTGACCCACAGGTCGTGATGCGTGAACCGCTCGTTGTGCCGGGGCGTGCCATATCGCAGCGGCATCAGGTCGTAGGCGATCGTCTCGCCGCGCGCGTTCTTCTTCTCCGATTCGACGCGGATCATCGTGAATTCCTTGGGGTCCCAGTCGACGCCCCCCTCCATCCCGCCGTTGAACGGCTCCTTGATGTCCTCGGCGCCCAGGCTGGCGGGGTCCTCGACGTGCCGCATCAGCATGGCCGAGTTGTGGCCGGCGTCAACCAGGTCCATGTCGATCCGCCAGTGCGCGCTGTGAACGTGGGCCTCCTGGCGCTGGCCCGGGAGGTTCTGGCCGGTCGCGCCGAGCCGAAGCGCGATCGTCCCGTCATCGTGGAACGAATAAGACATCACATACATATAATTGCCGGCCTGCAGCCCCGCCCAGAGCACCAGCTCGCGGCCGCGCCGGACCCCGTGCACGGAGTCCTTCCAGACGATGCCCCGGTCGCGCATCTCCTTGATGACGGTGGGATAGACGTCGCCCTGGAAGGGGGGCATCACGGTACCGAACGGGCCGGCGTCCTCGGCCTTGACCTCGGCGAGCGGGAACGAGAAGCCGGTCAGGTCGTAGTAACGGACGAAGCTGTGCTGGTGATAGGGCACGAACAGCTCGGAGATGCGAGCGTCGTTGAGGATCTTGATCCAGTCCTCGCCCAGATCGCGCTTGAACCACGCGCCGGTGATGTAGAGGCCCCGGTGCAGGCCGCGCGCGAAGTGCACTTTCCACGCGGTCCCCTTCCGCGGCTCGGTCCCGCCCGATTCGCTGAGCGGGAACTCGGCGACCACCTCCTGCGATGGTGGATCCGGCAGGGCCTGGGGACGAAAGAAACGCTGTGCCTTGGCCGACGGGGGCAAGAGCGACAGGAGTCCGAGCGCCAGGAGCGGCGCGATTCGAGATCGGCGAACGAATGGGCGGTCAACGTGTTTCGGCCTCGAGATCGGGCCGGGGCCTCGACCCCCCCGAACCCCCCCTTCGTAAGGGGGGGAAAGCGAGGGAGGTCCGCCATCCTCATATCCCCCCCTTACGAAGGGGGGGCAGGGGGGGTTCTCTCGCGTCGATGCGATGCCAGCGTTGCGCGCCAGAGATCGGGAGCGAGCCATGCCCGGTTTCTCCTGTTCAGTTGGTGTCGCGACGTCGACGGACGGGCGCCTTGGGCTCGGCCTCCGGGGCCGGGACGACCACTTCGCGCGTGGTCAGGTCGACCTGGGGCCGGGGATAGCTCAGGTCGCGCTTGCCGACGCGATAGTTCAGATGAACGACCCGATGCCGCCGCGGGTCGTCCTTCACGGCGAACTGGCTGAACTGCGGATACACCGTGAGCTGCCTGCCGAACCGCTCGTAGAGCGGCTTGACCTCGTCGGCCTTCTCGCGTGCCAGCGCGATGGCTTCCTCGTATTCGCCGTCGGAGAGCGGAGTCGGGATGTGCTCGGCCGCCTGGACGTCGACGACCTTCCCGCTCGTCAAGTCGATGGTCGAGAACACCGTGAGGTCGTCGAAGTAGCGGTAGGACGTCACGACGGTGCGCGGACCGGGCTTCTTCTTGACCTCCGCCTTGGCCGCCTTGTTGGCCTTCGGCTCATCCTCCTTCGTATTGAGCAGCTCGACGTTGACGATGTACTCGCGGCGGTCGGCCTCGGGCTCGGTCGCGCCCTCGGTCTTCTTCCGTAGCTCTTGCATGGCGCCGCGGGCGAGCTCGACGGCCTGCTTGGTCTGCTCGGCCGTGAGGCCGGGCCGCGGCCGTTGCGACGGGGGCGCTGCGCCTGATCCTGGGCCACCGCGAGGGACGCCGCCAGCCCCGCCATGCCGAGCAGCATCGGGAGCGGTCGGACACGGGCATTCATGGGCGCCTCCGGATGAATGGGTAGGGTGGGCAATGCCCACCGGTCGAGGCTTCTCATCGGTGGGCATAGCCCACCCTACCAGACTCGTTCGGTACAGTGTTCTCACGGCTCACGCGCGTCGAGATGGGCCTCGAGGACCTTGGCGATCCGGTGGCGGCATTCCTCGAGATGGGCCCGGGTCGTGTCGTCGATGACCAGGTTGCCGGTCTCCAGGATCCTGGTGATGCGGCCCGAGATCTCCTTGAGGTGGAGTCGGGCCAGCGCCCGGGCATCGGCCGGGGCCGCGGTCTCGCCGCCCCGGACGAAGAGCACGTACACGAACCGGTCGCCGGTTGACCCGACGCCGTTGCCCAGCACCATGCCACTCAACCGCTTGAGGTACTCGCGCTGGAGGTTGCGGCGGATGATCGACAGCGCGGGCTTCGGGGCCTTCTCGTCGTGCGGCACACCCAGGCGATCGAGGTCCGACCAGACGCCGTCGGTGAGCGACCGGAAGACCTCCTCCATGCGGAGCGGGTCGGCGCCGGGGTTCGCCTGGAGCTGCTGGTTCTGGAGCCGGGCCAGGGTGCCGGGCGCGAGGCAGTGGCTCAGCACGATCTTCTGGATGGCGAGGATCCGTTCCAGCACCGAGATGTCCACGCTGGGTCCGCTCATCGCGGACGAGCCCCAGTGCATCCACCGCTCGGCACCCAGCCGGCGGAGCAAGGCGGGCGAGAACTGGAAGGCCTGGTCGCTGAGGATCGAGTTGACCAGGAACTTCAGGCACTCGCGCTGCTTCGCGCCAGCGACCGGCACGATCGGGTCGCGCGCATCCTTGTCGGCCTTGTGGTCGCGCGAGACCGAGTGACCGCCGATAAACTGCGAGGCGAGCGTCGCGCCGTCGCCCCACTGCTGGAGCAGGATCTGGAACCCGCGGCGGGTCCGACTCCAGGAGTCGCCGTCCTTGACCACGCGGGCGTCCAGGTCCTTGAGGAGCTGCTCGGCGAGCTCGATGCGGCTCTTGCCGTAGTCGCACGGGTCGGAGCCGAGGTCCCAGCGGTTGACGTACGGGTCGTCGTTGAGCAGGGCGTCCTCGTCCGTACTGTAGACCAGGTCGTGCTCCGGGGCCCTCGAGGCGATCTTCTTCAGCTCGGATGCCTCGTCGCCGTCGATGGGCTTGTAGGCGTACTCGATCGCCCAGTAATCGTAGGGGCCGATCGTGGTCGAGTAGTAGTCACCCTGCTTCTTCCCCTTGGGAGCGATGTTGATCGGGCTGTAGTCCATCACGCTGCCGACCAGCCCCTTGCTGTGCGTGATCGCCGTGTCGTGGAGCTGGTCGGCGCTCAGCATGGTGCTCGCCTTGAAGTTGTGGCGGAGGCCCAGCGAGTGGCCGACCTCGTGCATCACGATGTGCTTGATCGCCTGGCCGACGAACTCCTCGGGCAGCTCGTCCTTGGGCTGGGGCCTGACGGCGGGGGGCATCTGGGGACCCCTCGGGCCGCCCGGCCGCCCGGGCCTCTGGGCTTCCAGCGCCTTATCCGCAGGCGAAACTTCGAGGTCGAAGGAGTCCCCCTTCAGGACGACCAGCTTCTCGGGCTTCTTGTCGTCGAACGGGCCGCCGGATGGCGCGGTGGGAGGCGGCGGCACCGGAAGCTGGGCCGCGACCTCGCCGTCGGCCAGTGACATCGCCACCATCGCCAGATCGCGCTGCATCCCGGACTGGAGCTCGCAGAGGCCCCAGTTGCTCCGCGAGGCCCGGCGGGCGAGCTCCCACGCGAGCGGGTTCTGATCGGCCGGGATCACTTCGGGCACCAGCCGGTCGGGATTGCGGTCGAGGGCCTCCAGCCCGAGGAGCTGGCCCGTGGCGGGCTGGCCGAATCCCATCTTGGAGGCCAGGATCGGGCTGACGATCTCGCCCAGCGCCAGCGCGGCCGGCTGCTCGTGGCCGTCGGCGGTGGTCTTGCTGCCGATCAGCAGGGCATATTCCTGCTTCCAGGCCCGGATGAACCCGGCGTCGAAGATGACGTCGCCGTCGATCAGCTCGCCGGTCATCGGGTTGGCCCGCATGCAGGACATGGCGCCGCCCGAATCGCCGGCGACCCAGCGGAACGTGCAGTAATTCGTGTCCTCGGGGTCGAACTCGTCGCGGCCGGGCTCCTCCCACCGCACGGCGATGGCGTCCTTGAACCCGATCTTCTCGAAGGCCTTATTCCACTCGCGGATCCCCTCCTCGACGTACGGCCGATACTCGATCGGCACCGTGTCCTCGATGTACCAGACGATCTGCTTCCGGGGCGGAGACAGCTTGGCGCCATGGACGGCCTTCTCCAGCCGCCATCGGTTGATCATCCGGACGAAGCTGGAATCGGGATCGGTGACGGCGAAGTCCTTGTTCGCGCTCAGGAAGTGGCCGACGCGGTCGTCGGCCAGCCGGGGCCGATAGCCGCCGCCGGGGGCCCTCATCAGGCTGTAGTGCAAGACGACGGTGATCCCGCGCCGGTCGGCCACGCCGTCGCTGCGGGCGTCCATCGACCCTCGCGGGCCGCTTCCGGCGAACGTCGCCTCGACCTCCAGCTCCATGTTGTTGGGAAATCCCTTGGCCTTGGCCCAACTGGTGCGGGTGCGGTCGATCGGTCCGAGGCCGAGCTGGGCGAAATCGGTGAAGAAGATGTCGGAGAAATCGACGAGCGCCGCGGCGCCGCGCATCGGGTTGGTGGCGAGGATCGGCAGGGCGATGAGGATCGAGTCGGTGTAGTTCTGCTTGACGGCCTTGTCGAGCGGCGTGCCCGGGGTCGCCTTGTAGTGGATGTTCCGACGGACGACCTGGATGCGGTCGCCGACGCGGCGGAAGATCAGCACCATCTCGTCGGAGCGGGTGACGGGGAAGCCGGTCATCCCCATGCCTCGGGCGACCGTGACGGGCACCAGCAGGGGCTGGTTGAGCTGATGCATCGGCAGCTCGGCGTAGAGGTGATCGCCCTTCTTGTAGAGGGTGAAGAGTCCCTCGACCTTGTCGGCGCCCGCGATGAGCGCGTTGAAGGCCTGCATGGGATTGCCCTGCCGGCCGCCGGCGCGGGCGCCGGCGATCACGCCCTCGAAGTCGATCTCACCGACGTGTCTGGGCTCTTGCGCGGCCAGGTCGGCGGCGCCGAGGGCCGCGGCGATGGCTGCGAGGCCGGCCAGGGCGTTGAGGCGAGTCATGAGGTGCTCCTCGAGGTGGCGGCGATCCGGACAGCCGGGTCAACTCCCATCGACGGTGCGGGATCGGTGCAGGTCGTACGATCGTCGGAGAGCCGGCGGCAAATGCGGAGCGGGGGCACTCTCATCCCAGGCGACCCGACCCCACCGATCCCGCCGACCCTACTATCTTGCCGCACCGACCGGGTGGCGGCAAGTCGGTGAGCCCGCCGGATCGGCGAACCCTCGAAGCGCGACGGTCGCGCGGCTATCATGGGCGGCGGCCGATTGATCTCCGGCGTCCGCACCCACCCCAACCAGGAGGAACCACCGCGATGCCTGACGACCTGACCCGCCTGCAGCCCAGGTCCGACTTCTCGCGACGCGAGTTCGTGGTCACGTCGCTCGCCGCCGGGTTCGCGATGGCGGCGCAGCCGGTCGCGCCCACCACGATCACCACCGACACCAACGGCCTGGAAGCCGGCAAGGTGAAGATCCCCGTGTCCGATGGCACGGTCCCGGCCTACCGCGCGATGCCGGCCGAGGGCAAGAACCTCCCCGTGATCCTGGTCGTCCAGGAGATCTTCGGGGTCCACGAGCACATCAAGGACATCTGCCGCCGGCTCGCCAAGCTGGGCTATTTCGCGGTCGCGACCGAGCTGTACGCGCGGCAGGGGGACGTCTCCAACCTCAAGGACTTCCAGGACATCCTCAAGATCGTCTCCAAGGTCCCGGACGCACAGGTCATGTCGGACCTGGACGCGACCGTGGCCTGGGCCAAGGCGAGCGGCAAGGCGGACACGTCCCGGCTGGGGATCACCGGCTATTGCTGGGGCGGGCGGATCGTCTGGCTGTACGCGGAGCACAACCCCGGCCTCAAGGCGGGCGTGGCCTGGTACGGCCGGCTGTCCAGTCCCGCCGACGAGCTGCATCCCAAGCACCCGATCGACGTCGTCGCCTCGATCTCGGCCCCCGTCCTCGGCCTGTATGGGGCCGCCGACCAGGGCATCCCCGTCGCGAGCGTGAACAAGATGAGGGACGCGCTTCAAGCGGCCGGCAAGACTGCCGAGATCGTCGTCTATCCCGACACGCCCCACGCCTTCTTCGCGGACTATCGCCAAAGCTACCGGAAGGAGCAGGCGGAGGACGGCTGGAAGCGGATGCTCGCCTGGTTCAAGAAGCACGGCGTGGCCTGATGGGCCGATCCGTTCGAGGGCCCGGCCGACGGGTGTCTTGTGGCGCCCGCTCGTGCCGAATCGTCCCCCCCTTGCGAAGGGGGGGTTCAGGGGGGGTTCCGGGGCCACCGGCCCGTGGAGCGCGGCGGGACGATCGGAATCGACCCCCCGAACCCCCGCTTCGTAAGGGGGGGACGAAGAGGCGCAACGGGACTGGGATGAGCGCCCAGCCCTTTCCAGCCCAACTCTTCGCCGCGCCAGGGCGGTCCTCCGTGCGAGCCGCTTCGGGAGGGCGAGCCTCCGTGCGAGCCGGAATGGGAAAGCAGCTCGGTCGGATCCTCGCCCTCCCACTTCCGATCCCGCGTGACCCGGCGTGAGACTCGGTAACCGGTAGCTGGTCGAAGACCAAGCCCGCGTCGGGGACGACGGACGACAAACGACCGGCGACGGACAGAAGGACCGATCACGACATCGACCGCCTCTCCAGCTCTCTCAAGGCCTCGATGTCGATCGGCGGGAACCGTCGAGATGGGTCCTGGCGCGCCATCGCGGCCGCCACGTACTCCGACATGGTCGGCTGGCGGGCCGGGATCGGGGGCTCGGCGTCGATCGCCGAGGTCGGATCCGGCGGATCTGGGTTCGTTTCGTCGCCCGCGTCCACCGCGGGATCTGGGTTCGTTTCGTCACCCAGCCCGATCCTGCCTCCCTCCTGGAGGGAAGCCTCCGGCGGTTGGATGGTTGGAGTCCCGGCTTCCGCCGGAATCGCCACCGGGCCCGCCGCCTGAAGGCGGGACTCCAGCTCCGGTCCCGGCGGAGTTGGGTTCGTTTCGTCAGTCAGGGCGATCAACAGATCGACGGCCGCCGGAGGCGCGTCGGTGCCTCCATCGATGCAACCGGCCAGCGGCCACTCCGCATCGGCCGCGGCCCGGGCCTCCTTCCGCACCTTGAACAGGGCGTTGAGCGCCCGGTGCATCTCCCGATCCTTGGCGAGCTGATACCGACGCAACAGCTCCCCTTCCTTGCTGTCGTCGAACGCCAGCAGGTCCCACTGCACCGCCTTCTCGAACTCCCGCCGCTCGCGGTGGAGGCTCAGCTTGATCTCCAGCGGGGTGGCCGCCCGCTGGATCAAAGCCAGCAGCGCCGCCTTGCCCAGCTCCGGGCTCGCCGGCTTCTTTCGATCCGCTCCTCGACCCCGCACCCCCTCCTTGATCCGCTCCAGGTCCTCTTCGTCCGTCTCCGTCATCATGTCGTCGAGGCTCGTCGGCGCCGTCGGGTCCATGGCGTCGCAGGCCAGGTAGATCGTCAGCACCCGCTCGTCGGCCAGCAGGTCCATCGGCTGCCGGCCCAGCATCCGGATCGCCCGCAGCCGGTCGGGCGCCTGCCACTTCAGGTCTTCCTCCAGGATCCGCCGCAGTTCAGCCCAGGTGTCCAGCAGCCATCGGCAGCCGGTCAGCGTACCCTCCAGCCGGTTGACGATCCGAGCGGGATTCAGCGGATCCTCGACGGAATCGGGCCAACTGATCCTGGGCGTGGCGCGGAATCCCCGCCAGTGCGGGTACAGCGCAATCGGTCCGCGGGGGTCCCACAAGAGGCGCCGGACGTCGTCCTGGACCGCGTCGGCCTCGGCCTCGTCGCGGTCGAGTGTGCCGTATTTGACCAGCTCGGTCAGCCTGGCCGCGATCGTGCGTTCGGCGCGATCGAGTTGCCACGAGGCGAAGGCGGCCCGCTCGACGAAGTGCTCCTCGACGTCGGACTGGGGCTTGAGGTCGGCCTTCCACGCCTGGACCTGCTCTCTCAGGAGCTCCGCCGACTCACCCGGCAAGAGAACCGTCGTGGCAGTCAGTCCATGCTTGAGTGCATTTAGACTGACGCGGGCCTTACCCTCGGCGGTCTTGGGCCCTTTCGACTTTCGCCCATTGGCCCGACTGGCCTCGCCGCGTTTCGATACGGTCGGCACGGTCTCCGCGGTCTGGACGGTCGGCATGGTCTCGGTGGTGGCGTTCATGGCGGATGCTCCCCGGCGCGGGATGTTGGTGGATGGATGGCTTCGCGTCGTCGCGAGTCGGGATCGAGGCGGCCCTCCTGGCCTTGTTTCACGTCGTCGTTCCTCTCGCCCTACAGTATGGGAAACTTTTTGCCCGGTGGACGCACTATTCGGGAAAAAACTTTGGAATTCTGGGAATCGCGCGCCGAGGGTTGGGAACACTTCCGGCGGGACCTGCGCTCGAAAACGGGAACTGCCAAGGACTTGTGTTGTAGAAGATGGCGTTGGACCATTCGAAGTGAATAGTGGATGGGCCGTCGGCAGGCAGCGTGGAAGCATGAGTGTGTTCGGGCCGACCGCTGACGGGCCGGGCGCCCGGGCGTGTCGCGCCGCCTCCGCGCCGCTGCGCCGGGCGGCCCATCCCATCCGGGCCACATGTGATGACGGCAATCATCACGGCAAGGGATACCGCGCAATCTCGGATCGATGAATTGACCGACATCGGATTCTTATCATACACTGCGCTGCGAATCCATGAATGGGCTGCACGGCGTCGTGCGGCCGTGAGCGGAGTCCGCGCCGGTTTTAAGGTCCGGCAGGCCGCGACCTCGTTCGTCGTGCGCGCCGGGACTTCGCGTCGATCACGGGATGGGTTCACGTTCCCGACCATGACCAGGCAGCAAGGAGTCATCGATGTCGATCTCGAATTCCCGCATGCACTCGGTTCGTCCGTCCGTCTCGTCGTCGATCTCGGGCGGCAAAGGGCGCCGGCGGCCTCGCCAGAAGTTCCGGCCCGACCTGCTGGCCCTCGAGACCCGCGCCTCTTGAGCACTCTGACGGTCACCAGTGACGGCGACAGCGGCACCGGGTCGCTCCGCGCCCAGCTCGCCGCCGCCCATGCGGGCGATACCATCAACTTCGCCGCCGGCGCCTACGGGACCATCGACCTGACCGGCGGTCCGCTCCAGGTCGCCACGAGCGTGAATATCAAGGGGCCGGGGGCCAAGAAGCTCACCGTCAGCGGCGGCGGCCAGTCGACCGTCTTCGACGTCCAGAACGGCGTGACGGCCACCATCTCGGGCCTGACGGTCACCGATGGCGTGTCCACGACCGGCAGCGGCGGCGGCGGGATCGTCAACCTCGGCAACCTGACGCTCTCCGGCGACACGATCACCGGCAACTCGGCGGTACCCCATTCCGCCCCCCCCGTCGGCGACGGCGGCGGCGTCCTGACCGAGGGCCCGCTGACGGTCGTCAACTCGACGATCTCGGGCAACTCGGCGTTCTCCGGCGGCGGCATCAACAGCGTCGGGGCGCCGGTGACGGTCACCGGCTCGACCATCTCGGCCAACTCGGCCAGCGGCGGCGGCGGCATCGCCACGTCCACGGGCTCGCTGACGGTCACCAACTCGACGATCTCGGGCAACTCGACCAGCGGCGGGGGTGGCGGCATCGCGGCCGGCTCGTTCTTCGGCGGCCCCGGTAGTACCCCGGGCGCGGTGACGATCACCGGCTCGACGATCTCCGGCAATACGGCGTATAACGGCGGCGGGATCGAGGCCTTCGGCGGCCCGGTGACGATCGCCGGCTCGACGATCACGGGCAACTCGGGCGGCTCGTTCGGCGAGGGCGGCGGCATCCTCAGCTTCGGCGGCCCGGTGGCGCTCACCGGCTCGATGATCTCGAACAACTCGGCCTTGATCCGGGGCGGGATCGATAGCAGCGGCGGCAACGTGAGCCTGACCAATTGCACGGTCAGCGGCAACACCGGCGGCGGCATCGGGATCTACGGGGCGCCGTACGTGGTGGTCCCGACCTTGACGGTCACGGGCAGCACCATCTCGGGCAACTCCGGCGCCACCTACGGCGGCGGCATCCTCGCCTTCGCGGCCAACGTGACGGTCACCGGCAGCGTGATCGCCAACAACACGGCGCAGCGCCGGCGGGCTACCCGTCCGTGGGTGGCGGCATCGACATGATGGGCTCGTTCTATGCCCCCACGTCGCCGGCCAACCTCCTGACCATCACCGGCTCGACCTTCGTGGGCAACCAGGCCGGCGGCGGCGGAGCGATCGCCGCCGGGCCGTATGCGTCGATCTCGGTGACCGGCAGCTCGTTCATCGGCAACATCGCCAACGGCGCCGGATCCGCCCAGGGCGGCGCGATGGACCTCTCGGCCGTGCTGGGGGGCACGATCACCGGCTGCCTGTTCGCCGGCAACCAGGCCGTCGGCAGCGTCTCGGGGGGCAACGCTTCCGGCGGGGCGATCGAGTTCAACAGCCAGGGCGGCTACGTGCCGGGGACGCTGACGATCCAGGGGAGCATCTTCGCGGGGAACGCGGCCCTGGGCGGCTCCGGCGGTGGCGGCGCCATCGGCGGCGCGATCGACAGCGAGGCGGACACCCTCACGGTGACGGGCAGTCTGGTCGTCGGCAACCAGGCCGTCGGCGGCGCCGGCGGCGGCAACGCCCAGGGCGGCGGCGTGGCGGTGTCGGGCTCGGGCAGCTTCGCCAGCGACCTGATCTCGCTCAACGCGGCGACGGGCGGGTCGGGCGGCGGCTCGGGCTACGGCGGCGGCCTCTACATCGCCACCGGCGCCATCACCACCCTCAAGAACACCCAGGTCGTCGGCAACACCGCCTCGACCGCGGGCAACAACGTCTACGGGTCCTGATACCCTCGATCGACGGTCCGGCGGAGGGAGCGCTCCTTCGGAGGTTCGGGAGCGCTCGCTCTGTCCTCGGCTCAATCCACTCGCTGGCGCTTCGGGCTCGTAAAGGACGCTGAGTGGTGCCTACGAGCCCGAAGCGCCAGCCAGTGAATGAATGGTCCCGGCCGGAATTCACTCGCTGGCGCTTCGGACTCGTCAGGGATCGATGGTATCATCGTGTCAGACCAGGGCACCACTCCGGGGACACTCCCCATGTGATGGATGACCGTTCGAGGGACGATCCGATGGACTTCCAGGAGATCCTGTCCCGGGGCGAGTCCTTTCACAGGGCTGGCGATCTGGTTCGGGCCGAGGAGGCGTATCGTGCGGCGCTCAGGTCGGATCCGACCAGCGCGGCTGCATGGTACTTGCTGGGCGCGGTTCGCCAGGCGACCGGGCGATCCGATGAGGCGATCTCGTGCTTCCGCGAGGCGATCCGGTACCGGCCCGAGCACGCGGGCACCTGGAACCTGCTGGGAGTCGCCAGGGGCAAACAGGGCCGGCCGGCGGACGCCGAGGCGTGTTTCCGCCGCGCATTGCAGCTCCAGCCCGGACATGCGGAGGCCGCGCGAAACCTCGAACGGGCCCGGCGGGAACAAGCCGGAGGTGGCATCGACACGGGCGAGCCATCGAGAAAGGAATCGTCCCGCGAGGAGCCGGCATGGTCGTTCGATACATGCCGCGGACGAGCCTATGCGTTGTGCGAGCAGAGTCGATTCGCCGAAGCCGAGCCCTGGTTCCACCAGGCATTGCAACTGCGTCCCGAGTCGGCCGACCTGCTGAACGACCTGGGCAAGGCGCTGGTCTTGCAGTCACGTCAGGAGGAGGGCACGTCCTATCTCCGCAAGGCCATCGCCGCCGACCCGCGCCACGCCCGGGCGCACCTGAATCTGGCCACGACGCTGATCGCGCTCAACCGCCTGGCCGAGGCCGAGTCGGCCGCGCGGAAGGCCGCGGGGATCGAGCCCGAAAACCCGTCGGCGCACAACAACTTGGGACTGGTCCTCCAGCAGGTCGGGCGCCTGAGCGAGTCCGAGGAATCGTACCGCGAGGGCCTGCGGCTCGAGCCGGACCATCCGGAGCTGCACGCGAACCTCGCCAACTTGCTGATGCTGCAAGGGCGCGCGGCCGAAGCGCAGGCCCATTACCGGCGGGCGCTGGAAGTGAAGCCCGACTACGCCGCGGCTCATAGCAACTGGTTGTTCAGCCGCCAGTGCTTACCCGGGGTCAACACCGCGAACCTCGCCGAAGCCCACGAGCAATGGGAACGGTCGCATGCCCGGCCGTTGCGATCCACCTGGCGGCCGTTCGCGAACGACCCCGATCCCCGGCGTCCCCTCCGACTCGGCTTCGTCTGTCGCGACTTCCGGCACCATCCCGTCGGCTACTTCATCCTGCGCGCCGTCGAGGGATTACGCGGCCTCGATTGCGAGACTTATTGCTATGATACCGGTTTGATTCGGGACGAGCTCACCGATCGTTTCGCCGCCGCGTCCACCGTCTGGCGACCCTGCCGCGGCCTCTCGGACGTGGAGCTCGCCGATCGGATCCGGGACGATCGGGTGGACTTGCTCTTCGACCTGGCCGGCCACACCTCCGGCAACCGGCTCTTGCTCTTCGCCCGCAAGGCCGCCCCGATCCAGCTCACCTGGCTGGGATACGTCGGCACCACCGGCCTGGCCGCCATGGACTACCTGATCGCCGATCGGCACCAGGTGCTCGAGGGTACGGAACAGCACTATCGCGAGCAGGTCATCCGCCTCCCGGACGGCTACGTCTGCTACGACCCGCCGGCCTATGCACCCGAGGTCGGCCCCCTGCCAGCCTCCGAGTGCGGCCACGTGACCTTCGGCTGCTTCAACAGCCCCTCCAAGATCAACCCGGACGTGGTCGCGCTCTGGGCGGAGATCCTGGCGAAGCTGCCGACCTCACGATTGCTCCTGAAGTACAAGGGGCTGGACGACGAGGTCGTGCGCCGGCGATTGGTCAACCTCTTCTCGGCCCGGGGGATCGAGCCGGGCCGCGTGCTGCTCGAAGGATGGTCACCGCACGCCGAGTTCCTCGCGGCCTACCGGCGAGTCAACATCGCCCTCGACCCATTCCCCTACTCGGGGTGTACCACCACGTGCGAGGCGCTCTGGATGGGTGTGCCCGTCGTCACCTGGCCCGGCCAAACCTTCGCGGGACGCCATTCCCTCAGCCACCTGTCCGCCGCGGGAGTGACCGGCACCGTCGCCCGAGATCTCGCAGAATACCAGGAAATCGCGATCGGCCTGGCCACGGACCTGCCTCGCTTGGCGGCGCTGCGGGCGGGACTGCGGCCGCGGATGGCAATCTCCCCCTTGTGCGACGGCGACCGCTTCGCGCGGAACCTGCTCCAGGCCCTCCGCATCGCCTGGCAAGCCTGGTGCTCGAGCCGACCACACTGATGCGTCTCCGGAGCCGATCGCGGTCGGTCGGGCTGTAGGGTGGGTCGAACGCAGCGAGGCCCACCATCGACAGCGATCGCGGTGGGCCTCGAAGACTCGACCCACCCTACCGTGATCGGCCCTTCACGAGACCGGCGAGGAGCCCGGGGTGCACGAGGTAGCATCCGTCCACGGGATTTACTTGCTGTTCGCTATTTGTTATACGATTGTTGGACAAGGTACGGAAACCCGCCGGGACCGAGGGTCCCGATCATCAAGCGATCGCCGATTCATCCTTCTCGAGGTTCGGACATCGCTCGAGGTTCTCACCATGAATGATCATCGCCCACGCGCCGCGGCGTGTGCCTGCGTCCTGCTGGTTGCGCCGGCTTTCCTGTTGGACGCGGCGCCCGCCGCGGATGGTCCGGCCGAGCCGATGCATGTGCGGATCGACCGGCTCATCGATGCCGATCGGATCGGGCCACCGGTCGCAACGGCGAGCGACGGCGAGTTCCTCCGCCGGGTCTCGCTCGACTTCACCGGCATGCCGCCTTCGGTCGAGGAGCTCCAGGCCTTCCTCGCCGACCAGGCAGCCGACAAACGGGCCCGGGCGATCGACCGACTCCTCGATAGCCCCCTGTTCGCGAGGCACTGGGCGACGACCCTCGACATCATGCTGATGGAGCGACGGCCCGCCCAGAACGTCGCGTCCGAGGAATGGCAGGCGTACCTCCTGGACGCGGCGCGGCGGAACCGACCGTTCAACGAACTGGTCAGTGAGCTGCTGCGCGCCGACGGCGGCGACTTGAAGCGCCGGGCGCCGGCGCGGTTCTACCTCGACCGCGAGTCGGACCCCAACGGGATCGCGCGGGACGTCGGGCGGATCTTCTTCGGCCGCGACCTCCAGTGCGCCCAGTGCCACAACCATCCGCTGGTGCAGGACTACCGGCAGTCCGACTATCAGGGGCTGCTCGCCTTCTTCAGTCCCGGATCGGAGTTAATCAAGATGGAGGGGAAGACCAAGACCACGTTCTTCCCCGAGACGGCGGGGACCGACCTCGCGTTCGACTCGGTGTTCGTCAAGGACGATCATCATCTGACCGGCCCCCGCCTGCCCGGCGGCATCGAGCTGGATGAGCCCGCCTTCCCGCCCGGCGATGAGTACAAGGTGAAACCGGCCGGATTCGTCATGCCGGTGCCCCGCCATAGTCGCAGGGCGATGCTGGCCTCGCTCGCGACCGGCGGGGCCAATCGGGCGTTCAACGAGAACTTCGCCAACCGGCTCTGGGCGATGATGATGGGTCGAGGCCTCGTGCACCCCGTGGACCTCGGCCACCCGGCCAATCCTCCGAGCCACCCCGAGCTGCTGGCCACACTCGGCCAGGAGATCGCCGCCCTGAAGTTCGACGTCAAGCCGTTCTTGCGCGAGCTGGCCTTGACGCGGGCCTATCAGCGCGCGATCGACCTGCCGGGTGGTGTTCCTCCCATGCCGTCATCGTTCGAGGCCGAGCTGCGGGCGCTCAGGGCGCGATCGGCGGAGCTGGAAGCGGAGGTCGAACGCTCGGAGGTCGCCTACAGGAAGGCGGAAAAGACCTGGCACCGAGCCGAGGGCGCGCTGATCCCGCTGGCCGCCGAGCAGGGCAAGGCTGTCGCCAAGCACGCCGAGGCCACGAAGAAGGAGGAGGAAGCGCGGACGGCGCTGGCCGCCGCGGATGCGGCGGTCGCCGCGCGCCGCGACACCGCCAAGTCGCTGGCGGAGGCCGCCGGCCGGGCCCAGGACGTCGTCAAGAAACTCCCCAAGGAGAAAGAACTGGCCGACGCGGCGCGTGTCTTCGCCAATCGCTCCACGGCCGCCGCGACCGAGCTGGCGGCCCTGGAGAAGGCGAGTATCGCTAAGGGCGCCGCTCTCAAGAAAATCGGTGAAGAGCGCGCCGGCGTCGCCAGGTCCGTCGAGGCGGCCCGGGCCAAGGCCCGGCCGATCCGCGAGTCCGTGAGGAAGGAGGAGTCGCTCGTGCTGGCGGCCCGGCGAAGCTGGCCGGGAGCCGCATCACGCTGGAGAATCACCAGAGGCGCATCGCCGCGCTGGAGGCGTCCTCGCGGTGGCACGCAGTCCGGGATCGAATCGCCGGGAATCACCGCGAGATCGACGCTCTCCGCCGCGCGGTCGAACTGGCAAGGCAGCGTTCCGGCGAGCAGGCGACGGTCGTCAAGACCCGCCAGGATGAAGCGAAGGCGGCCGACGGGCCGCGCATCGCCGCCGACAAGGTCCGCGCGGATGCCGAATCCGCCCTCGAGCGTCATCAGAAGGCCAGGTCCAGCGTGGATGCCGCGCTGGCGGCGACCCAGGCCGCACAGAAGCTCCTGCCGGAGGATGCGGAGCTTTCCGAGGCGGCACAGAAGCTTCGGGCGAAGTCCGACGGGTTGAAGTCCGGCCTGCTCGGTCTGAATGGCCGGGTTGAGGATGCCAGGTCGGCCCTTCGGAAGGCGGCCGAGGCGGCCAGTGCGGCGAACGAGGTCCTCAAGGCGGCGAATGACGAGCATCGGCGGCGCATCGACGCGGTCGCCGCGGCGCAGGCCAGGCTCGCCGCCACGGAATCGCGTGGCCGGGCTCTGGAAAAGGAACTCGCCGAGGCGACGGAAGACCTGACGGGCGCCCTGGGCAACCGCTTCGCGCTGGGCCAGCTCAAGCCGCTGACGCCCGAGCAAATGTGCTGGAGTCTCTTGAAGGTCACGGGCGTTTACGAGCGTTACCGGGCGGCCGAAGAGGCGGAGCTGGCCAAGGCGAAGCCGCTCAAGGGTCCGGCCGCCGACGACCCCGCGGCCCGCCGCGCCCGCGCGGTCGAGATCGAGCAACGCACCTTCGACAAGCTGAAGGGCAACCTGCCCACGTTCATCGCCATCTATGCGGCCGGCGCGGGCCAAGCGCAACACGACTTCTTCGCGACCGCCGACCAGGCCCTGTTCGCCGCCAATGGCGGCGCGATCAACGGCTGGATCGCTCCGGCGGCTGGCAATGTCTCGCAGCGGATGATCGGCGAGAAGGACGGCCGCAAGGCCGCGCTGGACCTCTACCTGACGATCCTCTGCCGGCCGCCGACCGACGACGAATCGGCCGACGTCGCCCGGCTGCTTTCCGTGCCCGACAAGGAGAAACCGGCGGTCGTCCAGGAGCTGGTCTGGGGGCTCCTGGCATCGGCGGAGTTTCGATTCAACCATTGAATCCGGCCCCTTCGCCCGAAAGGACGGTGATGTGATGAGGTGCTCATACGCCTGCGATTCGCCCGAGCACGCCATGGCGCGGCGGCGATTCCTGGCCGGGATGGCCGCGACGGCGGCGGGGTCGATGGTCGAGGGGCTCGGCCTGTTCACGCGGCCGGCCGCCGCTCGGCAGCTCCAGAAGGATCAGAAGCGGATCGTGGTCTTCAACATGCACGGCGGGCTGAGCCAGCTCGAGAGCTGGGACCCCAAGCCGGGCACGGAGACCGGCGGACCGTTCCGCTCGATCGAGACCTCGGTCCCCGGCATCCGGATCTCCGAGCTGCTTCCCAACGTCGCGCGGCAGATGCACCACCTCTGCCTGGTGCGCGGGGTGAATACCAGCGAGGACGATCACGGCAAGGGCGCCTACCTGATGATGACCGGCCGCCGGCAGACGGCGGCAGCCGATTACCCCTACCTCGGGGCCGTCTGCTCCAAGACGATGGCCCCCGAGGGCGACGCGCTGCCGGGTCACATCGTCATCACGCCGTGGGGCGGCGGCGGACGCGGCAGCGATTCGGCCTACCTCGGTCCCAAGTACTCGAGCGTCAACCTGGGCAACGGCAAGCCTCCCCGCTACACCGCGCGGCCCGGCCAGGTCAGCGAGCCGATGGACGCCGCCCGCCACGACTTCCGCCGTCGGGTCAACGAGCGGTTCCTCAGCCGTCGCCGCACCGCCGTCACCGAGGCCTACACGTACTCGTACGAGCAGGGGCTCCAGCTCATGAAGCAGAAGGACGTCTTCGACGTCACCAAGGAGCCGGCGAAGGACTTCGAGCGCTACGGCCACCACGACCTGGGCCGGCATTGCCTGCTGGCTCGCCGGCTGCTGGAGAAAGGCGCGACCTTCGTGCAAGTCTGGCACTCGAACTACGACACCCACAACGAGAACTTCAACTTCCACATCGAGCAGCTCGGCGAGTTCGACCGGCCGTTCGCCACGTTCGTCGCCGACCTGGCCGACCGCGGCATGCTCGACAGCACCTTGATCGTGGTCCTCTCCGAGTTCGGCCGGACGCCCAACGTCAACTACCTCTACGGCCGCGACCACTGGTCGCACGCCTGGACGGTCGTGCTGGCCGGCGCCCGGGTCCAGAGAGGCGTCGCCTACGGCAAGACCAACGCCAAGGGGACCGAGGTCGTCGACGGGCAGGTCAACCACGCCAACCTGTTCCACACGTATCTCCAGGCCGTCGGAGTGGATTCGACCGACTCATTCGATGTCCAGGGCCGCGAGATGCCGATCGCCGATCCGGCCTCCAAGGCGATTAAACCCATCTTGACGTAAGTCTGCGAAGGGTGGAACTCCCAGGCCCGAATGAGGGGGACGCGAATGGGAATACCGGCCGGATTCGATCCCAAGCAAGCGCACGTGGTGGCCCAGTGGTCGGTCGAGCGGCCGGTCGTCTGTTGCCGGTTCGATCCTCGCGGGCGGTTCGTCTTCTGCGGGCTCGAGAGCTCGACGGTTCAGCGCGTGTCGCTGGCCGACGGCAAGCGAACCCCGTTCGCGGGCGGGCATGATTCCTGGGTCTTCTCCCTGGCTTGCTCGCCAGACGGTCAGTCCGTCTACAGCGGCGGCGGCGACGGGCGCGTGGTGGCCTGGCCCACCGACCCGGCCAATCCCAAACCCGTCCGGATGATCGACGCGCACCGAGGCTGGGTCCGGGCGCTGGGCGTCAGCCATGATGGAAAGATCATCGCCAGCGGCGGCAACGACCGGTCCGTCCGGCTCTGGGAGAGTTCCAGCGGCCGGCTCGTCCGCGAGCTGACCGGCCACGGGAACCACGTCTACTCTCTCGAGTTCCATCCCGATGGCAAGACCCTGCTGAGCGGCGACCTCCTCGGCTCGATCCGGCAGTGGGACCTCGCCACGGGTAAGGCCCTCGGCAGCTTCGACGCCAAGCCGCTTCACCACCATGATGCGGGGCAGATGGTGGAATTCGGCGGGGTGCGCGGGCTGGCGGTCTCGCCGGATGGCGGCTCCGTCGCCGGAGGGGGCTTGCACAAGGCTACGAATCCCCTGGGGAATATCCACGAGCCGCTCGCCCTGGTGTTCGACGGCCACAGCCGCAAGCTCACCCGGACCCTGCTGGCCGAAGGCATCACCTCCGGCGTGATCTGGAGGCTCCGCTTCCTGGCCGATGGCAGTCTCATGGGTGCCTGCGGCGGCAACAGCGGGGGATTCCTGCTGTTCTGGAAGCCCGGGTCGGATAAGGTCGAACACAAGGCGACACTGCCCGGTCTACCTCGCGACATGGACCTCCACCCCGACGGACTCCGGGTCGCGACGGCGGACCACGACGGATACGTGCGAATCACCCGCCTGGCGGCCGGGAAGGGTTGATCGTGCGCCGCTCCGTTCGAGCGGAGGAACCCCGATGCGGCGGCCTCATCCATCAACCGATCCGGGCGGACCGAAGCATCCGATCGTCTCGCGGCGGATCGCGCTGCAGGCGGGGGCGATCGGCTTGCTCGGGCTCGGGATGGAGCATCTCGAGCCATTATCGCGGGCGGACGCCATCGAGCGGACCGCACCGGGCGGACCGCGGGCACGGTCGGTGATCTATATCTTCCTCTCGGGCGGCCTGGCGCAGCACGAGAGCTTCGACCCCAAGCCCGATGCGCCGGAAGGGATTCGCGGCGAGTTCCGGCCCATCGCGACGGCCACACCGGGCGTCCACATCTGCGAGCACCTGCCGATGCTCGCGCGGCGGAGCCACCTCTGGTCGATGGTACGCTCGCTGACCCACTCGTCGAACGAGCATTCGGCCGGCCACATGATCATGCTGAGTGGGCGGTCGGAGCTTCCTCCCGGCTTCAACTCCACGCGACCGCTGCCCGGTGATTGGCCGTCGATCGCCGCGGTCGCCGGCGCGATGGCGGCGCCCCGCAATAACCTGCCGCCGGCCGTGGTTTTGCCCGAGCGGCTGGTCCACAACACGGGGCGGGTCATTCCCGGGCAGTTCGCCGGCCAGATGGGGCCGCATCGCGACCCCTGGTTCATCGAGGCTTCGCCGTTCGATCCGACGGCGTATGGTGCGTACCCGGAGTACGAGTTCGATCACCAGGAACGGCCGCGAGCGGGCCGGCGCAAGCGATTCCAGGTCCCGGAGCTTTCCTTGCCCGAGGGATTCGCGGCCGCGCGCCTGACCGGCCGGCTCGACCTGCTGGGCCACCTCGACCGGCAGCGGGCGGGGCTCGATCGGGCGGGCGGGCTCGGCCAGTTCGACTCCTATCGCCAGGCGGCTGTGTCACTCCTCGTCAACCCGCGGGTGCGGAGGGCGTTCCACGTCGAGGAGGACAGGCCGGACCTGATCGAGCGGTACGGCCGCAATGCGTTCGGCTGGTCCCTCTTGATGGCCGCTCGTCTGGTGGAGACCGGGGTCCGACTGGTGCAGGTCAACCTCGGCAACAACGAGACGTGGGACACCCACGGCAATGCCTTTCCTCACCTCAAGGACCACCTCCTCCCGCCGACCGACCGGGCCGTCTCCGCACTCCTGGACGACCTGCATGCCAGCGGCCTGCTGGATTCGACGCTGATCGTCATGGCCGGCGAGTTCGGCCGGACGCCGCGGATCTCCCTCTTGAAAGAAGCGTACAAGCTCCCCGGGCGCGACCACTGGGGGCGGGTTCAGACGGTGTTCCTCGCCGGCGGCGGTGTCGTCGGAGGACGCGTCATCGGCTCCTCGGACCGGATCGGCGGCCACCCGGCCACGGAGCCTCAGACACCCGAGAACCTCGCCGCGACGATCTACCGCGCGCTGGGAATCCCGGCCCTCGCCGCCTGGCACGACGAACTCGACCGGCCCCATCAGGTCTACCACGGCGAGCCGATCCAGGGGCTGATGTAACCCGCGCACTCGTCGGGCGCCAGGAAGCCCGAGAGGGCGAATGACATCGGCTGGCCCGTTCGGGGTCTCCGCGGCATCGAGAACCCGCACGACACCGAACCCGACGCCGAGCGTCACGATAAGGGTTGCGCGACTCAACCTCCCCACCGCCTTGAACATCCCTCGACTCCCTATTCACGAACGAGGGACCCTGTACCCTCCTCGACCCATGTTTGGCAGATGCGACTCCTCGACCGCGGAATCGCGTCGCCCCCTCGAGCGGTTTTCTACGGCCGGATCCACGAGCCAGCGACTCGCTTTCGCCAACGATCGCGCAGCCCCTACAGTTTCCCGAACCCATAAAGTCACCCCAATTATCCTAGCCAGGCCATTGAAATCGTTTGTCAGCCTTAAAACGCAATGATCTCTTTGACAAAGGGCGGGTGCTGAGCTTAAGATAGTTTTTAACTGTGGTTGTAATGATGCAACGAACAGTCGCTGAGGGCATCGGAGCACGATTGAAAGGAGGGAGATGCGAGGTGATCCGAGACGACCGATGCGTCCGATCAAGGTGGTCGGGCGGCTGCGCCGGGCGTGGGATTCCGCGATCGTGGCGCACGCCGGCTTATTTTACGGAGCTCGCGAATGCGCGAGTTATGGCGGTCATGGCGGCCCCATTGGAGGATTGGAATATGATGTTCATCATCCAGAGTGGAATTCCATGAATCCGAGATTTGAGTGCCGGCCCCAGACTGGGGGACCCAGCAGGCTGCGGGGCCGTCACAGCGGAGAGCAAGCCGGAGGACCGTCGAAGGGACGCGATCGAGAGGCCGCTCTCGTCGCTGATAGCGGAATCGAGTCGCGGAATCGGGTCGTGGAGGCCAACCTGCGACTGGTGTCTCCGGTGGCTCATCGGTACGTCAATCGTGGCCTGACGATCGACGACCTGATCGCTGAAGGGAACCTGGGCCTCATCCGCGCGGCCGAGTCGTACGATCCCAGTTTTGGGACGAGATTCAGCACCTACGCGGTGTTCCACATCAGGGAGGCGATCCAGTCGGCCCTGGCCAACACGGCGAAGACGATCCGTGTGCCGGCGAATGTGTGCAAGCTGCTGGATCGATGGAATCGGACCGAGCGAAAGCTCTGGTACGTTCATGGCCATCAGCCCAGCTTCGACGAGGTGGCCACGGCGATGGGATTGGATCGGCCCACTCGGCGATTGGTTGACCAGGCGCATCGCGTCGCCCGGGTCCGAGGGCAGCGGCCCGATTCCCGAGGCGCGCACTGGTTGGAATGGATCACGGTCGACGCCGGTACGCCGGCCGAGGACTCAGTCGTCGCCGAGGAGGAGTACGAATCCATCTCCCGGCGGCTGGAGCGGCTGGAACGGGTGGAACGCACCGTGATCGTGCTCCACTACGGACTGGGAGGTGAACCGCCCTTGAGCCTGGCGCAGATTCGCGACCGGCTGGGGATCACCAAGGCGGCCATCTCGAAGTTGTTCTCGGTCGCGATCCGGAAGCTCGGCGGTCGCGGCCAGGTCTGTGCGTGATCCGATGTCCGCGTTCATTCCGGAACAGGAGGACGAATCCATGCCGAAGGGACGTCAGCTTGCGAGACTTGCGCCGCGGGGATACATTCGAAGGATCAGCGACTGATCCCGGCGATGAGGATCGACGTCCGCCGCCAGATGGCCCCCGGAGATCGGCTCGCCTCGAGGTGGGTTTGCGAGGCCGTTCGAGCTCAAGGCGTGTTCCTTCCGCGGGCGAATGGACAGCGATAACGGAAGACCATCGACGATTCGGGACGGTGGCGGCCCAGGGGCGATCGGGACGGTACGCCGACGCCTCTGGTCGGCCATCCGGCTGGCCGAGGTGCGTCTGAGGCTGCCGATGGTGCTGGTGGTCGCGGCCATCGTCATCGGGCGCTGGGATCTCCTGCGCAATCACTGGGATCGTCTGACGCAACGCACGCCGTCCGAGTCGACCGCGGGGCATCCCGTGTCGACGGACACCGAGTATTTCTGCCCGATGGATCCGGGCGTGCTCTCCGACTGGCCCGGCCGGTGCGGGGTGTGCAACATGGCGCTCGTCCGCCGCAAGAAGGGGGAGGCCGCGATGCTCCCCGACGGCGTGATCGCACGGATGCAACTCTCGCCGTACCGGGTCCAGCTCGCCGGCATCCGGACCGAGGCGGCGGAGTTCCGCCCCCTGTCCCGCGACTGGTCGGCCTCGGGCTTCGTGTCCCGCCATGGGGACGCGGCGCGTGTCGAGGTGGAGATCCCGCCTCGACAGGCCCCGTGGATCGAGGGGGGCAGCGAGGTCGAGGTGACCTGCTCCGACCTGCCCGCGCGCTTGCCGCTCGCCGGTCGCGTCGAGTCGCTCGCGAGCGATGACCGGGACGGCGGTTGCCGAACGGCGACCATCCTCATCAAGGGGAGCCCCGGCGAGCTTCGCAGCGGGATGATCGCGACGGTCCGCTCGGCGATCCCGATCGCGACGTTCGAGCCATTCCATTCGATGCCCCGCAATCCACCGCCCCTGGCACCCGGGGAGCCGCGCCTGTTGTATGTCTGCGCCGATCATGCCGACTCGACCGCAATGGTGGCGGGTCGCTGTCCGCTGGACAATAAGAATCGAGAGGCCCGCCGCCTCGGCGTGCTCGAGCGGGTGGGATGGTGGTGCCCGATGCATCCGGCCGTCACGGCCGACAAGCCCGGCGCCTCGTGTCGCGAGTGCGGCGGGATGGAACTGCGGCCTCGCGCGATCGTGTTCGCTCCCCGCGGGGAGGTGCTCGCCGTGCCGCAGTCGGCCGTCGTCGACACCGGCGAGCGGAAGGTCGTCTTCGTCGAGGGCATGCCGGGGATGTTCGACGGGATCGAGGTCGTACTCGGACCCCGATGCGGCGATTTCTACCCGGTCGTGCGAGGCCTGGAGCCCGGGCAGCGGATCGCGGTCGCCGGGGCGTTCCTGCTCGACGCCGAGACCCGGCTCAACCCGAGCCTGGCCGCCGGCTACTTCGGGGCGAGCGGGGGCCGGCGCACGGCCGCGACGTTAACGTCCGGATCGGCCGCGGCAGGCTCGGAGCCGGCGCCCGCCGACGCGATGGACGCGCTCGGTCCCGAGGATCGGGCACGGGCCGAGCGACAGAAGACTTGCCCCGTGACGGGCTTGCGCCTGGGCTCGATGGGGACGCCCGACCGCCAGGTCGTCTCGGGCCGCGTCGTCTTCCTGTGCTGCGGCAGCTGCCGATCGAAGCTGCTGGCCGATCCGGCCAGGTACCTGGCCAAGCTCCCCGCTCCCTGAGCCGGATTCACGAATCGTCACAGGCTGGCTCCCGCTCATGATCGACGCGATCATCACGTATTCCGTTCGCCATCGAGAGGCCGTCATCGTCGCGGGGGCGATCCTGGCGGCGCTGGGCCTGTGGGCGGCGTGGGACACTCCAGTTGACGCGATCCCCGACCTGTCGGAGAACCAGGTCATCGTCTTCACGGAGTGGAGCGGTCACGGCCCGCGGGAGATCGAGGACCAGGTGACCTATCCCGTGACGCTCGGCCTGCGGGGCTTGCAGGGCGTCCGCGTGGTCCGATCGTCGAGCGACGTGGGTTTCTCGACGATCAGCGTGATCTTCGGCGACGAGGTCTCACCCGCAAACGCGCGGCGGCTGGTCGCCGAGCGATTGGCCGGCATCCAGGCGGGCCTGCCGCGCGGGGCGATGCCCGTCCTCGGCCCCGATTCACCGGCGACGGGCCAGATCTTCTGGTACACGCTGGAAGGGGGCGGGCTGGATCTGGGCCGGCTCCGGACGATCCAGGATTGGTACGTTCGGCCTCAGCTCGGATCGGTGCCGGGCGTCGCGGAGGTCTCCAGCGTCGGCGGCTTCCCGATGGAATACGAAGTGGCACCGGACCCGGAGCGCATGAGGCTCTTCGGCGTGACCTTGAAGGGCATCGGCGAGGCGATCGCGGCGGCGAACGCGGCGGCGGCCGGCCACGTCGTCGTCAAGGGGAACGCCGAGTACGTCGTCCGCGGCGTGAACTGGCTCGGGGCCTCGACAAAGCCCGGCGACGAGTCATTTGACGCGCGTCGCGCCATCTCGGACCTGGAGAACGTCCTGCTGGCCGCGCCCGTGGGCGGGACGATCCGGCTGGCGGAGGTCGCGCGGGTCTCGCTCGCTCCGGGCTTCCGGCGCGGCGTGATGGAGAAGGACGGCAACGAGGTCACCGGCGGCGTCGTCCTGATGGCCCGCGGCGAGAACCCGCTCGAGCTGACGCGGCGGATCAAGGCGAAGATCCGCGAGCTGCAAGCCGGCCTGCCGCCGGGCGTCCGGATCGTGCCGGTCTACGATCGCACCCCGCTGATCGAGGGGGCCATCGGCACGGTCACCGGCACGGTCGTCGAGGGGATGATCTCGGCCTCGCTCTGCGTGCTGGTCATCCTGCTCCACGTGAGGACGTCGCTGGTGATCGCGGGCATCCTGCCCCTGGCGGCGCTCTCGTCGTTCCTCGTGCTGGCGATCCTGCGCCGGAGCGGCATCCTCGACATCCCGGCCAACGCCATGTCGCTGGCGGGGATCGCGATCTCGATCGGCGTGCTGGTCGACTCGTCGGTCGTCATGGCGGAGAACGTCATGCACCGCCTGCGCGAGCATTCCGGCGGCGCCCCGGTCAGGGGCGACGTCCGCGACATCGTGCTGCCGGCCTGTCTGGCGGTCGGCCGCCCGATGGTGTTCTCCGTCGCGATCATGCTGCTGTCGTTCCTGCCGGTCTTCGCGCTGGGGGGCATGGAGGGCCGGATGTTCCATCCCCTGGCGTATACCAAGACGTTCGCCCTCGCCTCGGTGGCGCTGCTATCGATCACGCTGGTCCCCGCGCTCTGCACGGTCTTCATCCGCGGCCGGCTCCGGTCCGAGACCGAGAATCCGCTGGTCCGCGGCGTGATCGAGGTGTACCGGCCGGTCCTTTCCTTCCTCCTCGACCGGCCGGTCGTGCTGGCGTGGATCCTCGGAATCACCTTCCTGCTGGGATTCGCGCCGCTGGGGAGTTCGACCGATCTTCCTCGGCGTCCTCGGCCTGGGCATGGTCGCCACGGCGATGCTGGCGGGCACCCGCTGGACCGCCTGGCTCGCACCGGCCAGCCTGGTCGTGATCGCGCTCGCGGCCGATCGGTTCATGACCCCGCTGGGTCGCGAGTATCTGACGCCGCTGGACGAAGGCATGGTCATGGACATGCCGATCACGGTCCCGCGCGCGTCGGTCGCGGAATCCGTGGACGACCTGAAGGCCCGCGACATGGTGCTCTGCCGGTTCCCCGAAGTGGACATGGTCGTGGGCAAGGCGGGCCGGGCCGAGACGCCGACCGACCCCGCGCCGATGGACATGATCGAGACCATGGTCAACTTCCGCCCGCGCGCGTTCTGGCCCCGTCGAAAGCTGCGCGTCGAGGACGCCCGGCGCCAAACTTCCGAGGTGCTCGATGCCCTCGTCATCCGTCGCGTCATCGCGCCGCCGCCCGATGCCCAGACGCGGACGAAGATCGTGGACGAGGCGACGACGGCGGCCCTGGCGCAATTCGACGCCGTGAGCCGCGAGTTCGCTTACCAGAGAAACCAGGAGGTCGTGCGGGAGGGGAGCGGGATTTCTCCGACGTCGCTCCATCCCTCCGACCCCGCCGAGGCCCGCCTGGTGCCTCGATGGCGGCGTCACGTCGAGCAGCTTGATTCGGAGCTCCTGGCCCGCGCGGCGCCCGTCTTCACCAGGCTGGCACTGGACCAGCTCCTCGAGCGCTCGACCGTCATCGACGCATCCGTCGCCGCGCATCGGGCCGCGGCGTCGAAGATCCGCGATGCGGCGATCGCCGAGCTGTTGCGTCCGCACCGGCCGGCGGCCGGCGGAGGCCATCACATGCATCACTCGTCAACCGCGACGACATTCGAACCGCAGCCGATCCTCGAGGGAATCCGGGCCGAGCTGGCGCGGCGGTTCGGTTCGTCGGTGATCCTCTGGCAGGTCGGCCGCGACGAGCTGGTCGGGTTCGGCGGCGAGCTCGACTCCGCCGTGCAGATGCCGGGCTGGACCAACGTCTGGACGATGCCGATCCAGAACCGGGTGGACATGCTCTCGACCGGCGTCAACACGCCGATCGGCATCCGCGTGCTGGGCCGGAATCTCGACGACGTGGTCCGGGCGCCGACGAGGTCGCCCGGGTCGTGAAGGGTGTGCCGGGAGCCGTGGATGTCCTCGCCGACCCGATCCGGGGCAAGCCCTACATCGAGATCCGGCTCGATCGCGAACGAGCGGCGCGGCTGGGTGTCGTGACCGCCGACGTCAACGAGCTGATCGAGACGGCGCTGGCCGGCCGGGTCGTCACCCGGACCGAGGAGGGTCGCGAGCGGCACCCGGTGGTCGTGCGGTATCCTCGCGCCCTGCGGGAAGACGAGGAGTCGATCCGGAACCTTCTCGTCCCGGCGCACGGCGTGTGGCGCGGCCCCGGATCGCCCGCCCCTCGGCGACACTCGGTGCCGCTCTCCGAGGTGGCCGAGGTCCGGGTGGTGGAAGGCCCGGCGACGATCAAGGGCGAGAACGGGCTGCTGCGCAGCTACGTCCGCCTGAGCGCGCAGGGCGCGATTCCGTCTTGGTCGTGGAGGACGCGCGCTCCGCGGTCGCACGCGACGCCCGGCTACCGGTGGGTGTCTTCGCCGAGTTCATCGGCCAGTTCGAGCACGAGCTGCACGCGCGGCGGACCCTGGCGGTGGTCATTCCGATGGTCATCGTCCTGATCTTCGCGATCCTCTACTGGACCTATCACGACCTGGCGGACGCCGCGCTGATGATGCTCGCGGTGCCCGGCGCGATCGCGGGCGGCCTCTTTTTTCAGTGGTTGATGGGACTGAAGCTCTCGGTCACCGTCTGGGTCGGCTACATCGCCTGCTTCGGCATGGCGACGTCCACCGGGATCATCATGCTGGTTTATCTCCGCGAGGCCGTGGCGCGCTCCGGCGGCCTGGGCGCGATGAGCCAGGCCGATCTGCGGCAGGCTGTCCTCGATGGCGCCGTCCACCGGCTGAGGCCCAAACTGCTGACCGAGGGCACGGTCGTCCTCGGCCTGGCACCCATGCTCTGGTCGACCGGCGTCGCCTCGGAAGTGATCCGGCCGATGGCCGCCCCGGTCCTCGGAGGCATCCTCGTCGCCGACGAGGTCATCGACCTGTTCCTCCCCATCCTCTTCTACTGGGTCCGTCGGCGACGATGGATCCGGATTCATCGGGCGTCGTCGGCGTCGCGTCACGAATCCGCGGCCGTTGGCGTACCGATTGCAACAGAGTGCTGATATCGACGCGGCCGGTCCTCGTTGTCCCGGCCGACGCCATGGAGCACGGACAACGTCACTCCATCGAATGGAGTTCACCATGAAACGCATCCTGCGCACCCTGCTGGTGGTCGGCATCCTGGCCGGCGGCCTGGCGCTGTGCTCCCCGTCTTCCGAGGCGGGTCCGTTCGGCCGAGGTCCCATCCGCCGCGGGGGTTGGGGCCGGGTCTATGGTCCTGGATGGGGATATCGTGCCTATCGTCCCTACGGCTGGGGATATGGCGCCTACCGCCCCTACGGTTGGGGGGGATACGGCGTCGCTCGCCCCTACGGTTACGGGTGGGGCTATCCGGGCTATGGCTACGGTTACACCGGATATGGAATCAACTCCCCCGCGCTCGGCGTGTTCGGCGGCGGGTACCCCGCGTTCGGCTATGGCGGCTATCCGGGCGTCTACGGCACGAACATCTCGGTCGGCAGCCCGATGGGCGGGTTCTCCATGAGCTCCTACCCGTATTGAGGCGCGACCGCGGCCGGTGCCGAAACGAAGGCGATGCGAATGACGGCCTGGATCCTGGTGCCACCGCGGCCCCGATCCAGGCCATTTCGTCGCGCCGGCCGGTCGCGTTCTATAGAGCGGTTAACGAATGGATGGCCGACGTGGTTCGGCCTGGAGGCCGGGCTGACGCCTCGACCCCCCCTGACCCCCCCTTCCTAAGGGGGGGACGGAGAAAGGTCCGCACCTCTTGATCCCCCCCTTATGAAAGGGGGGATAGCCCCTCTTGATCCCCCCCTTACGAAGGGGGGGATAGGGGGGGTTTCCTCGTGTCGCTGCAATGCTAGCGTTTAGCGCTCCAGGAAAGTGGTGGAGACGAAAGGTCGTCGGCAACAAACGAACCGCCAGGCCGAATCGATCGTCTAAACTTCCAGAGACGATGAGGATCGGAGAATCCGGCAATCGGGCCGGAAGAAGGGACCGATGGCGACGTTTTTCTGCAGCGATCCCCACGCATTCCACGGCAATATCATGAAGTATTGCCGCCGCCTGGCCTTCATGACGCCCGCCGATCGGGAGGCCTTGCTGGCGGTGGAGGCCACCGGGGGCGACTTGCGCTCACTGCGCATCAGCGAAGAGTCGGTCGATCGGATGAACCGCGGCCTCGCCGCGAATATCAACGCGCGCGTGGGGCCGAGCGACTTGCTGTGGTGCCTGGGCGACTGGGTCTTCGGCGGGCGGGATTATCTCCGGCACGCCCGCTGGTTTCGCGACCAGATCCGTTGCCGCACGATCTTCTTCATCTGGGGCAACCACGACGATCGCCGGATCCGCGACCTGTTCACGGCCACCTATGATCAGGCCGAGATCCAGGTCGAAGGCGTGAAGATCACGCTCAACCATTACCCGATGTTGACCTGGAACGGTCAACATCACGGCTGCGTCGAGTCGCCCAATATCCACCTCTACGGCCACGTCCACGCGCTCTACGACCGGGAGCCGGCGGCTTGCCCCGTGCGGGATGCCATGGCGTGGGCGGCCCTGGACGTCGGTTTCGACGGGCACGATTACCAGGTCTGGTCGCTCGACGAGGTGATGGATCGACTGCGGCCGCGCCTCGAGGCCTTTCAGGAGTTGAAGCGCGAGCGTCAGCTCGCCGACCCCTTCCGCGGCCGTGGGCGGCATGCCGGCGCCGTCCCGGTCTGATGGGACCAGCTTTGTCCCCTCAGCCGCAGGATCCTGGTGTTTAGAGTCTGTTCCCGAAGGGGCCGGTCCGGGCGAGCGGGGGGCGTCAGCCCCCTGTCCGGTGAGCGACGGCCCTCTCGAAGACAGGGGGCTGACGCACCCGCTCGCCCTTCCGGAACAGACTCTGAGTCATCCTTCGACTGGTGGGTCGGAGTTCCGCCCTCAGGCGGAAAAGACCGGCTGAAGCCGGGACTGCCACCCGTCGATCCAGGATCGGCGCGTCACGAGCGATCCGAACGGGCCTTCAGGGCATCGAGGGACTGGCCGCAGGCTTCTCAACGCCGGCCGGGGAAGGCAGAGGCTTCGCGGGCGGCCGTTCGGACGACGTGACGGCCATCGCGACCAGGGAGCCGACCCAGATCAGATACAGGGCCAGCGCCGCGACGAATCGATGGCGGGCGGAAGTCGGCTTCATCCGATTCCCCTTTCGACGAGGCCGAGGCCGGCGTCGGGACGAGGTGAACGTGACGGACGGATCCCGCTCAGGCGACATCGTCGCGAGCGAGTGCCAGTTTCGGTCGGAGGGCCGTGGCGAAGTCGAAGACGTTATCGAAGTCCGATCGGGAATCGGTGGGCGTCTTCTCCAGGTCGCCGGTGGCGATCATATTGTAGACGATGTCGCCGACGTGGGAAGTGGACCGGATGCCCCAATGACCCAGCACAGTCGCGGCGAGCAGGCCGTACTGGCGGAGGGCCAGCGTCCGCACCGAGTGGCAGAGCTCCTGGCCCGTCACGTGGCCGGCGGCACGCGGGACCTTGCCTCGCGTCCTGGCCGTCCGGCCCGATCGGGCCGTCCTCGACGCTTCCGGGCGCGATCGGAGAGCGTTGAGCTTCTGGATCCGCGCGTGGTCGAGCGCCTCCAGCACGAAGGCGTACGCGTCGATGGTGAACCGGGGGTCACAAGCGATGATCCGCGGGAGTTGGTCGCGAAGGCTCATGGTACAGGCCATCCTGTGGTCGTCGAACCGGCTCGGCACCGAGCGGGCTGAGCGAGGATGAGGGGTCAGAAACGGTGGTCAGTCGGTCGTAAAAAGTCGGTGGGATCGTCATCTTCCTCCAGGTCTTCCGCTTCCAGGCCGGCCATGCCGGTCCTGTTCTCCGCCCGCGCGGTAGGTCCCGAGGCTCGCCCGGTGGGCGGCTCGACGTGGAGCAGGTCGTCCGTTCCGACGATCACACGTCGATGATCCTCGAATTCCACCACGAGCTTCTGCGCCAGGATCTCGTGGGCCACGATCCGCCCCCGGCCGCCGGCCGTCGTCACGATCGACCCCGTCGCCGGCAGCATCGCTTCCAGCTCGCGGTAGGTGTCAAACTCGTAACGCAGACAGCACTTCAGCCGTCCGCAGCGGCCGGAGATCTTGGAGGGGTCCAACGTGGTCTTCTGGATCTTCGCCATCTTCATCGAGACCGGCGGCATGTGGGTCAGATGGGTGTTGCAGCAGACCGGCTTGCCGCAATCCCCGTAGTCGGCGAGCAGCTTCGCCTCGTCGCGGACGCCGATTTGCCGCATCTCGATCCGAGTCCGCAGCGCCCGGGCCAGGTCCTTGACCAGCTCGCGGAAGTCGACCCGCTTCTCGGCCAAATAATAGAACACCACGCGCTCGCGCCCGTGAACAATCTCGAGGTTGACCAGGTTCATCTGGAGCCGGCGCTTGGCGACCAGCTCGCTGCAGGTGGCGAAGTACTCGTCCCAGGCCTTCGCGTGGCGCTCGTCCTCCGAATGATCGTCGGGCGTCGGCAGGCGAACGATCTCGCCCCGAGTCGGGTTGGAGAGGAACCGGCTCGTCCGTTCCGACGACGGACAGAGGACCTCGCCCAGCTCGGTGCCGCGATCGCTACGGACGACGACCGCCTGCCCTCTCGGGTGGTCCTGGCCGCTCAGGCCGGCGAACTCACCGAGGAAGCGCATCCGCCCATACCGTACCACGTACTCTTGGGCCATCCTGGTCTTTCCGCGCGGCGTTCGCGAGTCGTTCGCACCGAGCGGGTGAATCGGGGGGAGAGGGCGTGCTTCGCTCGATACGCCAAGTGGTATTATTCCTTCAAACGACGATTTCGGGAAGAGCAGCTCGCTTCGCGTCGATCGATTCTCCCGACAGGACCCTCCCACGCGACCGCCGGCCGCGGACCTCCCTTCAACTCCAGGTCGTGCGATCCCATAATAGGCGGGTCGCGTCGGATCGTCACTCGTCGGAGGAGATCGCCCGATGATCAATGAGGAGTTGCTGGCGTTGATCGTCTGCCCGATCGGCAAGGCCCCGCTGCGGCTCGAGGGGGAGACGCTCGTGTGCACGCGGTGCGGGCCGCGTTTCTCGATCAAGGACGACATCCCGGACATGCTGATGGAGCACGCCGAGCTCCCCACCGGCTGCCAGGCCCTTGCGGACCTGGAATGCGTCCGGTCGGGCGATGCCCGGATCGACTGAATCCGGTCAGGCGTCGCCGCGGAGTTCCACGGTCGGGCCGTCCTCGAGGCCGACCAGGTCCCCGACTCTCATCTGCCGCCGCTTCCGCAGCTCGACCTCGCCGTTGACGCGGACCTGCCCCGCGGCGATCAGCGCCTTGGCTTCGCCGCCGCTCATCACCCAGCCCGCGAGCTTGAGCACCTGCGTGAGATTGATCGGCTGGCTGCCGATCTCCAACGGTGAACTGGACGGCCCGCTCATGGTTACGGTCTACTCCCGGTCAGGACGAATCGACGGCTCGCCACGCCCGCCTTCCTGCTCGGGCACGTCCTTGCTCTCCGGTCCGCCTCGTCGAAACTGCCCCTGACATTTTCCGTAAAAGTCTATAACTTTCTGGCGGCCGGAGCAGGGCCCCACACCCTCACGAGTCTCCATGGAAGGTACCAATCATGAAACGACTGATTCCCGTCGGGGAGCTGGTCCGGTTCAGCCTCAACACCGGGCAGGAGGGTCGAGGCAAGGTGGTTCAGCGGATCTCCGAGCGTCGGCAGCCGGTGATCCTCCTCATCGAGCAGGCCAACGGCTGGCGGTGTTTCCGGTTCGAAGACGATGTCACACCCGTCGAGGCGCCGGCGATGGCCCTCAGCAACTGAGGGTGCAGCCGGGTGAAAAAAGGGGGCACGGCGGTGCGCCCAGGGAGGAGAAGCTCACCGAGTGGTGCGGGCCTCCGTACCCGCCGGCTCTGGCGACCCGGATCCTCGGCCTCAATGGAAGCCGCGTCTGCGGAGGTGGCTGTACCGCTGGAGTGACTCCTCGATGATGGGCAATGCCGTGGAGGAGGCTTGAAACTCGTCAACCTCCACCGACTTGCCTTCGAGCATCTTGTAGTCCTGGAAGAAGCGGCGGAGCATCATCAACCGGTGTGGGGGCAGCTCGGACGCTTCGCGAAAACTGTTGAATTCGGGATCGTCCACCGCCACGGCCAGGACCTTGTGGTCCTTCTTGCCGCCGTCCACCATCGTCATCAGCCCGATGACGCGCGAGGTCACGAGGGTCAGCGGCGCCAGCGGCTCCTGGCAAAGCACCAGGACGTCGAGGGGGTCGTCATCCTCGGCGAACGTCTGGGGGATGAACCCGTAATTGGCCGGGTAGTAGACAGCCGAATAGAGCACCCGGTCGAGCCGGAGCAAGCCCGTCTTCTTGTCCAGCTCGTACTTGACGCTCGAGCCCATCGGGATCTCGACCAGGGCGTTGAACTCGGTCGGGAGGTGCTCGCCGGGCGTCACATCATGCCAGGGATGGATCATTTCGTTTCAGCCGGAGCTCCAGCTCGGTTAGAACGCGCATTGCGCAACGGTGGTTCGTACGACTCTCCGCACTTATCTCTATTCTATCGCCTGGGAGAGATCTGAGCCGAGACGAACCTCACCGCTCGACGTTTCGATGTCGCCGGGCATCGCCGTTGACCGATGCGCCGAGGGCCGACCAAGTATTTCCTGGACCCGCATGTTCCGGGCTGAAACAGGAAAATCGTCGGGTGGCCCTTCGAAACGACGAATGAGTCGTTTAGAGTAGATCGGTTTTGCCTCTCCGGTCGATCGGACACCGACAATTCGCTCACACGACCCCATGGGGTGTTCTCATGCGCCGCATGTCTTCGCTGCTGCCGACGCGTTCCCGGCCCGAGCGGGCGCGCCGTCGAGTTTTCTTCCTCGCCGAGTCGCTGGAATCGCGTCAGCTCCTGTCGGTCGCGGCGATGCATCCGGCGATCGCCCCCATGCCGAGCGTCCCTGCCCTCATCGGCCCGGCCGTCGCGTCGCCCATCACGAACGGCGGGGCCACGGGATCGACGATCGCACCGACGCTCCAGATTCCTGTCGTGCTCGAGCTGGGCCAGCTCACCATCAACTTCGGGAACGGGACCAGCGTGACGGAGGACCTGTTCCTCGTCGAAGGGCTGTTCTCGAGCGGGATCAATTCGCCGTCTCCGGGGCCGGTCTCGACGCCTTCACCATCGGGCGCTACGGCGGCCGGCAATCCCGCGTCGGGCGCAAATTCAGCGCAAACACGGGTTCGAACACATCGATCACGCCATTGACCGCCACCATCCTCGCCGGTCCGGCGGCGGCCAACCGGGCCCCGGTCATCGTGATCATCATGCCGCAGACCCTGATCAACCTGGCGCCGAGCACGACTCCCGTGACGACCCAGGCGATCCTGGCGACGGCCGTGCTGGAGGAACAGCCGATCCAGCCTCCGGTCCTCGGCCAGGGATTCGAGTCCGGCCAGACGCAGGGGGGGACGCCCGCGCCCGAGACGTTGTTCCGCGGTCCCGTCCTCCCGCTTCCCATCCAACCGCAGGAACCGGGCACGGACTACGTCGAGCCCTACGAGGCGCCCCCTGAGAATCCGATGCCGGGCGAGCCGGCCGAGCCGGCGACTCCAGCCGCCCAGCCGAAGGCCGC
Organism: uncultured Planctomycetota bacterium; assembly: GCA_963815795.1. Lineage (GTDB taxonomy): Bacteria > Planctomycetota > Planctomycetia > Isosphaerales > Isosphaeraceae > JAKAUH01. The sequence continues at coordinate 5,278,520 of CAWFIC010000003.1, forward strand.
TCGGGATGCCGAGCCGGTGGAATCCATCGTGCTCGAGCCGATCCAACTGACCCAGTGGGCCAAGGCGCCGGCCGTGCCGGTCGTGACTCCGGGAACAGAGATCACGGCCCACGAGGACTATCCGACGTACAGCCTCGCGACCATGGTGGGCACGGCCGCTGTCGCCTCGGGCGGCTACCATCTCGTGTTCGGCGGGTCAAACCGGTTCAACCAGAGGTGGCTACCGACCCGTCGCTCGTCGAGCGGATCGGGAACCCGAAAGTCGGGACTCCCTGAGTGACCGGGCTGGGATGATCGCCGTTCAGCGGCAATCGTCTGACTCCGTCGGTCCCGAAAGCGCTACCGCAAGGGTGCGGCGGGCTCGACCCGACCGCACCCGGCCGCGTTCGTGGAAACCAGCTCCAGAGCGCTTTAACGCATGCGTTGCTTCCGCCCGACCCCCCCTGACCCCCCTCATAAGGGTAGGTTTTTTTCCATGGTGTATGGGTTTTGCTCATGATGTTCCACTTGAATACCTGGGGGGATCTCAGGCCAGGGTTCCGGATACCCGGAACTCAGCACCACCGCACGTCCCATGATCAGCGCCGCCAGCACGGTCGCCAAGCCCTTGCGGAGCACGCTGACCAGGCGCGGCGAACCCGGGCTCTCCCAATGGTGTTTCGGCTCGGACGCCGCGGCGCCCGACTCCGGCCGATCGCCCCGCGCACCCAGCTTCAGGGCGGGCATCGTCTCGACTGGGCCGTGACCGGCGTCCTCCGCTCCTCCCACCGCGACCACCCAGTGCGTCGCCACCGCGATCGCCAACCACATCCGGCCGGCTCGATCCGGATCCGTCATCCGCGACTTCTGCCACTGCCAGCCGCCCGACTTGAACTGCTCGAAACCGTGCTCGATCCACATCCGCAACCCATACCAGGCCGCCTCGGCCACTTCCGGCGGCAGGTCGGTGATGATGTACCAGCCGTCGTCGTGTCCCTCCGACCAACACGCCAACAACGTGCGAGCCAGCCGCGACTCGGCCGTGGTGGGAAACGCCACGCCGCGGCCTGGCCACCGGCGGCCCACCCGGGGAGCGAACCACCACACCGGCTGGTGATGGACCCAGCCCTCGGGCAAGGACCGATTGCGATGCGTGATCCGCATCATCGGATGCCAGCCCAAGGCCACGATCGCCTGAAACAGCCACCGCGCGTACAGCCCGCGATCGGTCAAGACCACCACGGTCCAAGTCGGGTCCACTTGGCCGTGGAACCACTGCAACAGCGCCTCCCATTCGGGCTCCCAGGGATGTTTCAGGTGGCGCGGACGACCTTCCAGGCCACCGGGATGGCCGTCCCGCGGTAGACGATGCTGATCGACAGCACGACCAGGCGGTCGAACAGGCTGGTGGCGTCCAACGCCACGGCCAAGCGGGGACAGGGCCAATCCTTGAGGATCCACCGCAGCGACGGGGCGAAACAGGTCGTCACGTCGAGGTCGCGGCGGTGCGCCCCCGATTTGTCGTCGGCCCCCTTGTACCAGTCGCGCAGTCGTTCGCGGAGGGTATGGAACGAGCCGTGGAGCCGGGGGACCAAGACGTTGACCACCGCCGTCAAACAACAGGAGCGAGCCAGGACCATGCCGAAGCTCCAAAGGGCCAGGACGGCGACCTGGGGCTTGCTCAAGTGGGGGAACAGGGTGGCCAGAGCTTGAGTCCAATCGTCGAGGGGATTGCGGCGCGACATGGCGGTACTCCTTTCGTTCCAAAGAGGATCTACCTCTCATGAGAACGGAGACAGCCTGTCGCGCCAATGTTTTGCGAGCCATGGAGTTGTGTCGATAATGCTCAAGAAACCTACCCCTATGAGGGGGTCAGGGGGGGTTCTGGGCCGTCGATGCGATGCCAGCGGTCATCGTTCCAGGTCGCTCATCGCCTGGGCCGGGGTGCTCCTCGTCGCCTCGGGGTGCGGCTCGCGGTCCGCGCGGGAGGAGGTGATACCGCCGGCTCCTGTACTCGCGTCACCCGGTCCGTTCGAGACGCTCTCGCAATACCGGCTCTTCGAAGGCAACCCGGCGGAGCAGGTCCCGGCCGAGGGGGTGATCCCGTACGACCTGAATTCGGCGCTGTTCAGCGACTACGCCGAGAAGTTCCGGTTCGTGAAGCTGCCCCCGGGTACGCACGCGGCCTATCGCGAGGCCGGCACCTTCGAGTTCCCCGTCGGCACGGTGATCGCCAAGACGTTCGCCTATCCGCGGGACGTGCGCGACCCGTCGAAGGGCCGGCGGCTGATCGAGACGAGGATCCTCAAGCGCGAGCCCGACGGCTGGGTCGGGCTGCCCTATGTCTGGAACGCGGCCCAGACGGAGGCCACGCTCGACGTCGCCGGCGATACGGTCGACGTGAGCTGGATTCACACCGACGGCCGGAAGCGGACCAACAACTACATCATCCCCAACGTCAACCAGTGCAAGGGGTGCCACAAGTCGAGCGAAGAGATGGCACCGATCGGCCCGAAGGCGCGGCACCTGAACCGCGACTTCGCCTATCGCGAGGGGACAGAGAACCAGCTCGCCCACTGGACCCGGCTCGGGGCGCTGGACGGGGCGCCGGTCCCCAACCAGGCACCGCGATTGGCCGCCTGGGATGATCCGAAGAGTGGCACGCTCGACGATCGCGCCTGCGCCTGGCTGGAGATCAATTGCGCCCACTGCCACAATCCCGCCGGTCCGGCGCGGAGCTCCGGACTGGACCTGATGACCGCGCAGCGCAACCCGGCCGCGTTCGGCGTGAACAAGCCGCCGGTGGCCGCGGGGATCGGCTCGGGCGGCCGCATGTCCGACATCGTCCCGGGCCGGCCGGACGAGTCGATCCTGGTCTACCGGATCGCCTCGACCCACCCGGGCGTCATGATGCCCGAGCTGGGCAAGCGGCTGGTGCATGAGGAAGGGGTGGCGCTGGTCCGCGAGTGGATCGCGGCGATGACCCGATGACCCGCATGCGGTGAAGCGCCTCCGATATTCTCGGGGTGTGCCCGTCGCGCCCCGTCGTATAATGAGCAAGGCGAATTCTTGGGACTGATGATGTTAAAAAATATTCATATGTTTTTATCAAAGCTCGAGGGGACGTGGGAAGAGATCCCCGCGCGGGCCTAGGAATTGAAAAGGTGCCGGTTTAAAGCCATCGTGCACCCCGCGGAACGCGAGTTTGGAGAGGAAGGGCCACCGCCATGGTCCATCGAAGTGGTCATCGAATCCCCAGGGCTTACGCACCAGAATTCTCGGGGATTTGGGCCAATACACTCAATAGATAGTCGTTCTTCCAGCCGGCCAAGAGGCGGCGGGTGGCGAGACTCTTGCCCTTGCTAAATAGGTCCACGCAAGAGGGAAAGTAGGGTGGGCTCTGCCAGCCCTTTGGAGTCGGCTGCATGAATCTGCTAAGCTGCCGCCAGATACGGAGTTACCAATTCCCCGCGGAGGCGGCAGCGATGATCCTCAGCGACGTCTTTGAGCGATTCTCCCAGGATGCCCCCTTGTCCGTCATGGCGCGAGGGATCATCGAGAACGCCCTGAACCCCCAGGTCCTCGATCAACTCTTCGAGGACGTCGCGGAGAAGCAATTCACCCACAAGCTCCTTTTCTCCACGATCGTCGACCTGATGAGCGTGGTCGTCTGCCGCATCCGGCCCTCGATCCACGCGGCCTTCCAGGCGCGGGCCGAGACCGTCGGGGCCTCGATCGACGCCGTCTACGACAAGCTCGACGGCACCGAGACCGCCGTGTCGGCGGCGCTGGTCCCTGCGGTGGCCGCGCGGTTGGCTCCGGTCATCGACGCGATGGGCGGCGGCCGGGCGGAGTGGCTGCCCGGCTATCGCGTCCGGATCCTCGACGGCAACCATCTCCCCGGCTCCGAGCACCGGCTCAAGGAGTTGCGGACGATCCGCGCCGGGGCCTTGCCCGGCCAGGCGCTGGTCGTCCTCGACCCCCGGCTGATGTTGGCCACCGACGTCGTCCTGTGCGAAGACGGTCATGCCCAGGAGCGATCGCTGCTGGACCGGATCCTGGCGATCGTCGCGGCCCAGGACCTCTTCATCGCCGACCGCAACTTCTGCACGACCGATTTCCTCTTCGGGATCGCGCGGCGCGGCGGTTTCTTCGTGATCCGACAACACGCCTCGACACTCCACTGGGAGTGCGTCGGCAAGCGGCGGGCGTGCGGCCGGATCGAGACCGGCAAGGTCTATGAGCAGACGATCCGGGCCACCGACGACGCGGGTGAGATCCTCTTCTTGCGGCGGGTCACGGTGGTCCTGGACCAGCCGACGCGGGACGGGGACACGGAGCTCCACCTGGTGACCAACGTGCCGGCCCAGGACGCCCGCGCCAAGGTCATCGCCGATCTGTACCGTCGCCGCTGGACGATCGAGACCGCGTTCCAGGAGTTGGAGGCGACGCTCCACAGCGAGATCAACACCTTGGGTTATCCCAAGGCCGCACTGTTCGCCTTCTGCGTGGCGCTGGTGTCGTACAACGTGCTGAGCACGCTCAAGGCGGCGTTGCGGGCGGTGCATGGCGAGGCCGTAGTCGCGGAAGAGGTCTCGGGCTATTACGTGGCCGACGAGATCCGGATGACCCACCGCGGGATGATGATCGCCATCCCTGAAGATGAATGGGTCGTCTTCCACGATCTGACCCCCATGGAGTTGGCCGACGTGTTGGTCCGCTTGGCGCGGTCGGTCTCCCTTCCCAAGCTGCGCAAGCACCCGCGCGGCCCGAAGAAGCCGAAGCCCAAGAAACAGAGCGGGGCCAAGATCAAACATGTGGCCACCGCGAAGATTCTGGAAGCGCGTTATACATGTACAAAGTAATGCCTCCAAGAGGGCTGGCAGAGCCCACCCTACATTCTGCGCGTCGCCACTTTCCCCATTGGGTGGATCTATTTACTCACGTTCCGCACCTCCGTCGGAAGGTTCGGAGGCGGTTCCCATGTATACCAAGTAATTTGAGGATCAGATGCTGAACCGGCGTCGGCTGAGCCAGTTGGCGGTCGATCGTCCCCTGCCGCTGGATGATCACGATGCACCAGCCGCTCAGGCACTCCAGCAGCGCCGGGCCCGTCGGCGCCACGCTCGGCCGACCCTCCGGGTAAAGGCCGTACAGCGGCCGGCCCTTCAACTCTCGCCGCACCGGCCGCTCCATCAGCGCCAGCACCATCAGCGCCCAGACCACGATGCACAGCAACCCCGCGATCCGCTCCGGGTCCTTCAGGAACATCGGCGCCACCGCCAGCGGCCCCTTGATGTGGTGGAACCGCCGCTCCGCCTGCGACTGACCCTTGTACAGCCGCAGCACCTTCGTCAGCCGGTACGTCGACCGCGGCCAGCTCGTCTTCAGGACAGAGACGCCTTCCAGCGAACCCCATCGCTTCAGCGCCGCGGCGTCCAGGCCCCAGTCGAGGTGGAACGAGCCCTGCGCGTCCTGCTCCAGGTGGTATTCGAACAGCCCGCCTTCGCTGGACTTCCCCTTGGCCGCCTCCAGCCGGCGGACGATCGCCTCGGTCGTCTTGAGGCTGTAGCGGCCCAGGTTGCGCTCCACCGCCTCGAACTCGCCGCGGATCTTGGCGACGTGCCGCTCGCGGGTGGCGGCCTCCTGGCGGGCTTTCGCCTCACTCCAGACGAAGATCAGTCGGTAGTCCAGCCGCACCCGCTGCCCATCCACCGTCCCCTCCAGGTGCTCGGTGACCGCCAAGGCCCTGTACTCGTCGCGCTTCTCGGGCGGGAGCTTGGCCTGGCTCTGGGGGAAATAATCGATGCGATGCAGGCGGTCGCGCACACGGAGATACCTCTCCTGGAGTTGAGGCGAGAGGACCCCGCCGCTGAGGAACTGCCCGCCGCGCGCGGCGATCGCCAGCAAGTTCTCCGGGGCATCGAGCTTGGTGTCGGCGATGGAGAGCAATCTCCCCTTGGGCAGGATGTGGCCGAGCCGCTTGAGGTTCTCCAGGTGCGAATTGACCTCCGCGGCGTTGCCGTCCAGGGGGAGATGGCCGACCGGCACGCCCCCATCGCCGGTGACGTCCAGGCCGAATTGGATCTGCTTGACGTTCTTGCGCCCGCTCTTGGTGCGGCCGTAGGCGGGCCAGGGGACCGTGGCCTCCTGGCCCTCGGCCCGCCGGAAATCCTCGTAGGCCCCGTAGAGCTCGACGTTGGAGATGTCGTAGTGGATCTGATGGACGTCGAGCTGGAAGTGCTCGATGGCCTCGAGGGTCAAGGCGGCCTGGATCGTCTCGGCGTAGCGGGGGAGCCGCTCCAAGGCGCGACCGAGCCGATCGTCATTGAGCTCGGCGGCGGTCAGGTCGAAGTAATCGGTCAGGGCGGCGGCCTGGGCCCACTCGCCGATGCGGAAGAGGGCCTTGGGGCGGAGGAGCCGGTTGGTGATCAAGACTTCGACGAGGGTGCCCAAGGGGATCTCTCCCTCCCACGGGACGATTCGGTCGATGGTGGCGGCCAAGTCGAGCTTGTCGAAGTAGGCGGTGATCGCCGGCAAGCCGCCGACGATCTGGGTCTGGTACTGGATCGGAGCATCCATGGTGCTGCCTCCTGGGAACTGGGATCCCCCCAGATTGGCCAGGGCAGCGACGGCGAGGCTATCCCCCCGGCTCAAAACCTGCCCGGAGGGGTGCGGAACGTGAGTATTTAGGCTTCTCCGCCTTGAGCAGGCACAACGCCATCTTCCGCAGCCAGGCCAGATTCTGAGCGCTGTTGCCGGCCCAGTGCCTCTGCTCATCCTCGCGGAAACAGACGTCCAAGACCCAGTGCAGTGAGTTCTCGATGCCCCAATGGCCTCGCGCCCACCGCAGGCAGTCCTCCGCCGTACCGGCCGCGCTGCCGATGAAGTAGCGGATCTCGTCGCTGGCCACCCCATCGATCTCCCGATGGCTGATCACCATGACGATCGCCGTCAGCCCGGCCCACAGCCGCGCGTCCCGGATCCCCCGCGGGTGGGTGATCACGCAGCACGTGCGGGTCTCACGGCGACCGCCCCGGATCTCCTCGGTCTGGCACTCGGTGAAATCCGCCCCGGGCTCGCCGTGCTCCAGCACCTCGTCGAACGACCGACCGATATCCTCGTAGAGATGCGGCTGGTTCTCCTTGACGGCCAGCAGGTACTCGCCCCCCCGTTGACGATGTCGGCGGCGATCTCCTTCTGACATCCCATGGCGTCGATGGTCACCACCGCCCCCTTGAGGTCCAGGAGTTCGAGCAACTCGGGGATGGCCGTGATCTCGTCGGACTTGGCGTCGGTGGCCACCTGGCCCAAGGTCAGGCGATTCTCGACCGCCCAGGCGCTGACGACATGCAGGGCCGAGCGGCCGACGGTGCGCCGCGCCTTGCCGCGCTGGGCCTTGCCGTCGATGGCGATCGGTCTCAATGCGGGCGGATCCGCGGCGAGCGGGATCAATCCTCGCCGCTTCATCAGCGCCGTCATCCAGGCGTAGAAGCATTTCTGGAAGGCGAGCGGGTCGAGCAGGCAGAAGACGCGGCGGAAGGTATCGTGCGAGGGGATGCCGCCGGGCAAGGTGAGGATGGTCTGGAGCCAGTCGATCTTGGAATGGGCGTAGCCGGCGATCTGCTCCCAGGACTCGGCGCCGCAGAACATGGCGCAGGTGGCCATGAAGACGATCTCGTCGAGCCGATGGATCAGCCCCTGCTCGCGGCGAGGGTCGGGGAGGTCGGCGAAATGCTCGAGGATCGAGGCCGGGTCATGGGCCGGGGGAGTGGAGAGCGGCTCGGAGATGGTGGTCATGGTGTGGACGTCCCTGAAGGTGTCGACGGGTCCTGGCGATCGATGGTACAAGAGGCGCCCGATCCCCAGCCAGCCGGACTACACAACAGCGTCGAGCCGCTCATCCCCAGAGCACCCAGCTATCCCAGGCTGGTGCGTAAGCCCTGGCCCTACAAGGTACTCCCCCGATGGAACTACACCATCTTGCCAAGGCGAGAATGATCAAGTTATTTCTTTACGGCTCCTTATTACTCCGGCAAGGAAGATCCGCACTAATGGTGCATACAAGCCCGATCGTAGGGTCATACTGCCTCCTTTGTCACAAGCACCTGAGTAGGTTTTCCGTGTCTTCGCCAGCGTACTTGACGAACGGCTGGCCTCTCAATGCCACAGCCCCGGCGAGGTCTCGCCGAGGCCAGTGGCGGTTCGCCAGCGCGGCCTTCCGTGGTGCCATCGGCTCATCGGCTCGACACCCCAGCGGAGGACCGCGGTTTGCGGCGGTCGGCCCGCGCGGCGGTCGAGGCCGCACTCGGGCCGCCCCGCGCCAGCAACTGGCGCACACTCGCTGCGGAGAACGGCCGACCGTGGGGGGTGCGATGACCCGCGGCATTCAACGCCTCCGCCATCCGCCGCGAGGTCCATCCCGCGGCTTGCCAGCTCTGCAGCCGCTCCCCGATCGCCGCCGCGTCGGTCATCTGCTCCCACCTCCGCACGCCGCGACGGATCTGATGCTCCGTCACCGTGCCGCCGGTCCAATGCAATTGCACCCGCACCTCCGCGGTTAACGACGGTGCCCAGACCACCACCCGCTGCAACAGCAACTGCACGACTTGACGCCTCTGCATCACCGTGGTCGTGGACGCTTGCCACAAAGCCGGCAGGTCCCGCGCCAGGGCCTCGATCTCGGCTCGTTCCGCCGCGCTCAACCGCACCGGCTGCTCCTGCTGGAACCGACGGTAGTCCTCCTCCAAGTCCCGCTGCGCCACCAGGGCGGCTTCCCAGGCCCGTTCCAGCGTCCGCGCCACCAGGCGGTCCTCCGGCTCGACGGCATTGTACTGTCGGAACGCGCGATCGGCGTCCTGAGCGGCTCGCTCCAACCGCAGCCGCCATTGGCCATCCAGGGCGGCTCGCTCCCGCTGGCACGGGTGGGCGTCTCGAAAGTGGGTGGAAAATCTCGTAGAACAGAGGTCTTGGATGCGTCATCCCCGATTCACTAGTCCTTTGTTCACGGAGGGTCCCCACCATGTCGTTCGCCCATCTCCCCGAGGAGCAGGCCCGCCGCGCCGAGCAGTTGTTCGAGTCGCTCAAGGCCGCCTCCGAACACGACCTTCGCGCGATCGCCGAGTTGCTCGCCATCAAGCCCGACCATCAACTCTTCGGCGCCACCGAGTTCCAGGTCCGCGACCTGGTCCATCGCCTGGGAGCCAAGGCCCTCCAGACCGCTGCCGAGCAGCGGAAAAAAGGGGGTACCGAGGCTCCAGCCTGACCTGCCCCCACTGCCACCAGGACACCCGCTTCAAGGGTTATCGGAAAAAGGGCCTCCTCTCGGCGTTGGGCCCCCTGACCATCGAGCGGGGCTATTACCACTGCCCCCACTGCCATCACGGCCACTGTCCCGGCGACGCCGCCTTCGGCCTGGATCAGAGCGACCTGACCGCCGGCGCCGCCGAGTTGACCACCCTGGCCGGGACCCTGGACAGCTTCGCGCTGGCCGCCGAGGTGATCCTGCCCAAGATGAGCGGGTTGTCGCTGGCCGAATCGACCGTGGAGCGGGCCACCGAGGCGATCGGCGGCGAGCTGGGCCGGGCCGTGGAGGCGAAGGTCGCCTTCGGTGAGACCCGGGCCTGGGACTGGCACAAGGACGCCGAGGGGATGACCTGCGCCTACGTTTCGATCGACCTGACGGGCCTCGCCAAGCAGGGCCCGGGCGGGGCGGCCGCCGAAGGGGAGATGGTCGCGGTGGGGATGGTCTACAACCCGGTCCCCGCGGAGCGCCGCCAGTGGGCCGATCCCGAGGGGCGGCGGCCCGCCTGGCAGGCGCGGTATGTGGCCAGCCTCGAGGGCCAAGAGGCCGTGGCCGAGCCGTTGCGCCACACGGCCGGCCGGGTGGGGATGGGCGGCGCCCAGCGATGGATCGCCGTGTGTGACGGCGGCGCGGGGCTGGAGGACCTGCTGCAGCTCCACTTCGGCCGGCTCGATGTGGTGATCCTGGACTTCTACCACGCCAGTGAGCACCTGGGGGACTTCGCCAAGGCCTGGCACCCGGGTGACGCGGCGGCGGCCGAGGCGGCCCACGCGGCGTGGTCGCACCGGCTGAAGCACGAGGGCGGACCGGCGATCCTGGCCTGGCTGGAGGGCCTGGACCTCGCCGGGAATCCCCGGCGCGGCCGGCATGGGAGGGGGTGGTGACCTACTTCCGCAACCAGTGCCATCGGATGGACTATCCGAGCTATCGGGCCAAGGGGTGGCAGATCGGCTCGGGCCCGGTGGAGGCGGCGTGTAAGACGGTCATCGGCCGGCGAATGAAGGGCTCGGGGATGCGGTGGGGCCACGAGGGGGCCGATGCGGTCGGCCATCTGCGAGCCCTGCTCTTGAGTGAGCAGGGACAATGGGATGCGTTCTGGGCCAACCGCCGGGTCGCCGCGTAGCCGTTTACCCACTCGTAAGACGCTCACCCCGCTGGCACTCCTCGGCGGCGCCGGCTCAGTTCCAATCCCGCGGGTGTGACCACCTCCAGCACCTGGTCGCGCACCAACTGCTCCAGCGCCGCACCGGCCAAGCTCTGGCAGGTCGGCGCCGCGTAATCCAGCGCCCGCCGTTGGCACACATAACGCAGGGATTTCGTGTAATGCGTGTGCATGCGGCTCCCGCATTCGCCACACACCACCGACCCGGCCAGGATCGCCACGGTGGTGCGCGTCGGGCCGGGGACGGGCCCGCGCCGGCGGTGCTGCCGGAGGCGGCGGAGATTGGTCTGGTACTGCTCCCAGGTCAGGTACGCGGGGTGGTTGTCGCGCAGGAACACGGCGCAGTCCTCGGGTTCGCGCCGGACGCGACCGCTGCCGCGGCGACCCGGTCGGACGCGCCGCGGATCCGTGGCATAGCGACCCCAGGTATAGACGCCGGCATAAGCCGGGTTGCGCACCAACTGCCGCAACGTCTCGCGGTGTGGCGGCCGCCATCGCAGTTGTCCGCGGTGCGGCCCGCTGAGGGGGCGCCATGGCAACTCGATCCCCTGCTGCCGCAGGTAACGCGCCAGCCCGCTGAGGCTCCCCAGGACCGCGAATCGCCCCAGGACCAGCCGCAGGACCTGCTGGACCTGCTCGTCGGGATCGAGCTGCAATTTGCCGTCGGGCCCGACGACATAGCCCGGGGGGGGTTGCCCCAGCCATTCCCCGCGACGGCACCGATTCAACCGACCGGCCTGCATGCGCTGCTGGAGCTGGTGCAACTCGAAACCCCCCATGAAGCCCTTGATCGTCAGGATCATCCGATCATTGAAATCATGTGGATGATACAGGCCGTCCTGGTCGGCGAGCAAGGTATCGAAGGCGGCGCACACCTTGATCAAACGGCAACAGTCCTCGTCTTCGCGGGCCAGGCGGTTGATCTGGAAGCAGAGGACCAGGCCGACGTGGCCCAGGGCGATCTCCGAGAGCAGCCAGGCGAAATCGTCGCGGCCCGCGGTCGTGGTGCCGGAGCGGCCCTGATCCCCGTCGAGGACGCGGATGCGCTCGGCGGGCCAGCCCCAGGCGAGGGCCCGCTCTTGGAGTTGAGCCTGGACCTGGGCCGATTCGCGGTGGCGTCGGACCTGCTGGGGATGCGACTGCCGGACATAGTCGATCGCCCAGCGTTCCAGATGGTGGCCTTGGATCTTGGCGGGCCGACTCGCGGCGGAGGGATTAATGGGGATCATCGGCGACCCCCCTTCCGTCGCGGGCGCACGACCTGGGGAGGTGGTTGCCGATCATCTGGGTCAGGAGGACGACGAGAGCCTGTTGGAGGTCGGGATCTAACCGATTCCAGTCGGGGATCTCCGAGGGGTCGAGCGCGGGGGTCGGGGACGAGAAAGGGGGGGTGCTGGGGGTCGGAATCTGGGTGGCCGCATGGGTTGCCATCCTCCGTGGGAGTCGGTTGTTGCTGGCACCAGCGTGCCAGTGCCAAGAGGGCCTCCACGGAGACTACCGGCCGTGCCGATGGTGTGACAAGAGTAGCTGTTTGCCAGGACGATCCCGAAGCGCCAGCGAGTGAATCCCGGCGGGAGCCAGCGACACACTCGCTGGCGCTTCGGGCTCGTATGCGCTACACAACCGTACGGCGCTCTAGACGTCGGGGCGAACCTCGGACCGAGCGGCCAGCACGGGGCGCCGGTCGTCCCGGGGCGGGATCGCGTCGGCGACTCGCTGGCTGCACACCGGAACGGAGGCCAAGAGCGGCGGATCAAGTTCGACTCTGCGGCTTGTTTCGCAGCGATCGTCCTCTTGCAGGTCGGCGACCAGCGGGAGCCGTCGCCAAGGCAGTCGGCAGTTCGGGTCTGGACGGACGGAACAGAGATGAGGGTCGAGGGGGCCGGGGGAGAGGGGACTCGTCTCCCCCGAGTCGGATCACGAGCGCTGGCGAATCCCGCCCCCGCATCGACGCGTGCCAGGATTTCCGCGCCAACGATGATTCGTCCGTTACAGCCCTGGCTTGGGCGGGTCGGGCGCAAGGGGGAGCCAGGGGTAGCGGGTGGCATGCAAGTATTTGTCCGCCATCTTGCTGTGCCAATCGAGTCGTTTGGCCGACCGCCTCTCCGGGTCGGGGAAACGGGTGATGGGCGTCAAGAATACGGAGACGTGCCGCTCCGCAATCCGGGCAAACCGTTCGCGCCGCCTCTCCACGAGGGAGGCCACCGCCGCACAGCCCACCGCTACGACCGCTACGACAATCATCCACCGCCGCGTCGTCATCCGGGGCAGTCGCATACGTGGGGCTCCATCAGCCCGAATGTCCGGGTCAACTATGGATCATCCTTTACAGCCGCCGGCCATCTGACGTCGTCGCCGCCTCGCTCACCTAGGTGGCTCACTCGGGAGCCGCGATCCCGAGAGAAGCTGTGGGCATGACGATCCAGAGCCGCAGGTGGAGCCGTCGCGACGGGACCACCTCATCGGGCCAGACGGAATACTCTCTCGAAAGCGAAGACCGAGATAGTGGCGTCGCGATTGCCGCCGGCCAGGCTCCGGCCGTCGGGCGAGAAGGCCAGCGACGTGAACCAGCCGGTGGGGCTCTTGAAACGACCCATTTCCCGCCCCGTGTCCGCGCCCCAGAGGATGATCGTATCGTTCCAATCGCTCGCGGCGAGGTATTTCCCGTCTGGAGAGAACGCCAGGGCCACGACGAAATGCTCGTGCGTCATCGTGGCCGATGGGGTCTCGCGACCCTGGGCCACCTCCCACGAGCGGATCGTGTCATCCCGTCGCCCCGCGGCCAACCTCCGGCCATCGGGCGAGTACGCCAGGCAGAGGACGCCACGCGAGGAGTAATCCTTGGGATCGGCGGATGGGAGGGACCTGACCTTGCTCGCGGCGAGATCCCACAGATCGACCGTACCGTCGTCCTTGCCGATCGCCAGGTTGGCCCCGTCGGGAGAGAAGGCGACCGCATTGACGGGGCTGCTCTTCGTCAGTGGGGCGGCCACGAGCCGGCCGCTGGCGAGATCCCAGAGCTTCACCTCGCCGGAGCGATCGTAGGCCCCGCCGCCGGAGGCGATCATCCGGCCGTCGGCAGAGACGGCCACCGAGGTAACCGGCGCGGAGTGCCCGATCAGCCGGGCCCGCTCCGTCCCCTGGCGCGGGTCCCAGAGCCGGACCGTCCGATCCCGGCCGCCCGAGATCAGCGTCCGGCCGTCCGGGGCATAGGCGACCGAGGTGGCCTCATCCTCGTGGCCGCGGAGGGTGGCGCGGGGCTTGCGACGGTCGAGGTCCCAGATCTTGACCGTCCGATCCTCGCTGCCCGACGCGAGGGCCTTCCCGTCGGGCGAGTAGGCCAATGACGTCACGTCGTAGGTATGGCCCTCGTCGAACCGGGGGGCGAGGGCGGCCCGCAGGTCCCAGAGCCTCAGGAGGAGACCCGTGGAGGCCAGCGTCTGGCCGTCGGGGTCGAAGGCAAGGTGTCGCGCGGGCCCGCCGAAAACGCGGAGCAGGCCCCTATCCCGCCCGGTGTCGACGTCGAACAGGCGGACCGCATTGTTCTCCCCGACGGCGGCGACCTTCCCGTCGGGGGAGAGGGCGAGGCTATACGCCCAAACAGTCTCCCGCCGGGACGACACGCGCTCCTCGCCCGTGGCCACGTCCCAGACTCGGACGGTTTCGGGACCCACCGCGAAGAGGGCCTTGCCGTCCGGAGTGAACTGCATCTCGTCGAACGCCTCGCCGTCGCGGATCCGCGGGCGAGTCACCTCTCGGCCCGCGGTGACGTCGAACAGTCGGACCTCCGAGGTTGCCGCCGGCGCCCCGACGGCCGGTGCCCCGACGGCCGGTGCCACCGCAGTCGGTACGGGGATTCGCTGCTCCTTGTCCTCCGCCCGGAACGTCCCCAATGCGGCCAGGCTCCGGCCGTCGGGCGAGAAGACCAGCGTGTCCAGCGAGAATTCATACCCCTCGCGTGAGTGGCGAGAGAAGGAGGCGAGCGTGCGCCCCCAGGCAGCATCCTTGAGGATGACCTCGCCGCTCCCGCACCCGAACGCCAGGGAGCCACCGTCGGGCGAGAAACGCATACGGGCCACCGTGCACCGGGGATCATCCGCGACGTGAAACGCCATTCGCTTCGTGCCGGTCGCGGCGTCACAGATCTGGGCTGTGCCGTCCCGATCGATCACGGCGATGGTCAGTCCGTCGGGAGCCACGTCGTATCCGTCCCAGGTCCCGTCTCGTCCCGCGACGACCCGCGTCCCTCCCCGCCGCGAGAGGTTCCAGACGGCGAAGCGCTCCTTCGAGTCGTTGCGATCCCCCTCACGGATGTATTCGTATTCATGAGAAATGAGCCTCGCGCCATCCGGCGTGAACCGAAGCTCATCCACCTGGTATTCATGATCCTTGCGCTTGTTCGGCCCGAGCACGTCCCGGACGCGCCGGGTTTTGGTGTCGATCAACCGGATCAGCCCGCCATTGGGATTGAGCGGCGGCGGCCCTCCCAGGGTGCAGATCGGCCGATTCGGCCCGTCGCCGACCGCCAGCGTCTTCCCGTCGGGCGAGTACGCCACGCAGGTGACGACCGTATCGCCGCCGATCGTCGTCATGGCCGCGACGCGCTTGTCCACGGGGCCCTGCGGCCGGTTCTCCTCGACCATCTCGGGAGCCGTCGAGAGGGCCCGGCCCTCCAGCCGGATAACCTCCTGTGCGGACAATCGGCCCGCGCAGAAGGCCGCGGCGGCCGTGACGACCAGGGAGCCGATCAAACTCGTGATGGACCTGAACATGGGGCCCCCCGGAGCTTTCCGGAGTCGGGGCGGTTCCGGATGAACGAGCCAACGGTGACCATCCACCCTATCCGGGCCTGGAGACGGATACGGTGTCTCGGGGCCGCAGGCGAGGGCATTAGGTCTCCCTCGCATGGGATATCCACACCGTGAATCCCCTCCCCTATCCCCGCATCGTCCCGCGCCCGCCTGTCCGCGCCAACTATAGACCAGACTTGCCGGTCTTATCGGTGAATGTAAAGGGTCTTGTTCCCGTCCGCCCACGTCACGAGCGTACCGAGCCCGACCCCCCGCGACCGCCGCCACCCTGATCCCCGGTCCGGCCGGCCCGGGCCCGAGGCCAGGCCGGCCGCCCGAGCCGACGCGGACGGACGGACGGCAGCCAGCGGCGGGCCGGGCCATCGCGCGGCGTCCGCGTTTCGGTGCCCCCCTCACCGGCCTCGACCCGGCCCTCCGCTGACGCATTGCCTTCACCGGCGAGGTCCTCCCAGTATGGGGACCCGATCGAGCGGCTCCGGGCGCTTGGGGGCGAGCCGATGCCTGACTGACCGAGGTCGCGGGCTGCGATCGAGCGGCGGCGGGTCCGGCGCCGGACCGCGCCCTCGCGAGGCGATCGAACAGTTCGGTCGCATGAGACGCTCTAGCTGGTCTTGGCATCGCTGATTCCGCTCCGGAACCTGGCGGCTCGCAACGAGAGTCGGATCCTCTTGCGGATCTCGGGGTCGATCGTCTCGAGCCGCTTCTCCAGGAACTCGGGACGGGGTTCGATGGCGAGGAGTGCGTCGGCGAGGGCCTCGTACGATTCGCAATTCGTCTCTCGGGTCCGGATCGCCTCGATCAGCGCCGGGACCGCCCTGGTCGCGGATGAGGCGAGTCGGCGGAGTCCGGCGGCGGCCGCGTCGCCGACGGCCGGGAAGGAGTCCCCCAGCAGGGCCGACAGCTCGATCACGACCCGGTCGGCCGGTGCCCCCACGGCGGGGAGCGCGGCGGCTGCCTCGGCACGGAGCGAGTGGGAGGGGGACGACAGGCAACGGAGCAGATGGGGCACGGAATCGCGTGCGGCCTCGCCGAAGATCGGCAGGGCCCGGGCTGCCTCGATCCGGACGTCGGCGTCCCGGTCGCGGAGGCAGCGCATGACCGCGTCAACGGCCGCGAGCGGCGGCGGATCGACTCGGGCGACGTCGCGGAGGGTCCTCATGCGGACCGTGGGCGAGCCCGTCGCCAGCCGCTCCATCACCTCGGCCTCGGTCGGCGGGACGACGGGCTGATCCGCCGTCTCCGGGTGGAACAGGGTGTCGCCCGTCCTGATCAGGTAGCGGAGCCCCAACTTGAGGGGCTCGGCGGCGTCGGGCCGGAGGTGGCGGGCCCATGCGGGGCCGGCCTCTCCGCGGGCGTATGCGTACAGGGCCAGGGCATAGCCGAGCATGCGCGAGGACAGGTAGCCCTGTCTGTGGATCTGGAAATAATGCATGTTGCCTTCGGTGAAGTTCCGGTCGCGGACCGTGGCGTTCGCCCCGAACACCCCCAGGCCGAGGAAGACCGGGACCAGGTCGGTGATCGGCTCGTGGTCCTCCTCATCCCGAGTGATCAGACCCCCTCCGAGGAGGATGTCGTGAGCCAGTTCGTGGGCGATCGTCGCCACCAGCCGCTCGGGGTCGGCGAGCTGCGATTCGGCCAGCAGGATCCGGGGCTGGTCGGATTGATCGTAGAGCCCGACAGCGCCTCGGATGGACCCGTCCGGGAGGATGTCGAGGTCGTACCGATCGGGATCGAGCTTCATGTAGCCGCAGACCCGCTTGAAGATCGTCCGCGCACCGTCGGGGTCGCGGGAGTAGCGTTCGGGGAAGTACCGCTCCTCGGGGAGGATGACTTCGGAACCGGTGAGCCGGTGGAAGCCGAGCTTCCCTGCCAGCCATCGCATGCGCCACTCGGTCCACATCTTCTCGGCGGTCTCAAGGGGGCATCTGGGCGCGAACCAACCGAACATTGTCGTCTTTCCCGGTAGGTGCGGCCGGTGATCTGGGCGAAGGGCACAGCGATCGGGCCGACGGGCGAACGTGCCGGGGTCGGGGCCGATCTCACCCCCGGCATCGGGCGACCGGATGCCCTTGAAAGGGATACCAGGTCGATGATGGCCGGGTCCTCGACGGAGAGCAAGATACCTCACCCGGATTGAAAGTCCGGAACGGGCCTGTCATCGGCCGGCCTCCCGCCACCCACCGCCGCGATCACCGCCCGGCGCCGATATCGGGGGCAGAAACCGACCTGGTTCAAAGTCGGGTAACACTAGCGTGACCAGTGGGAGCTTCTCTGAAATGCCTGCTTCCTCCATGCTGGCGATGGGGTTCCAAGCCAACGCCATCACACGGAGGAAGCAGACATGCTCGCTCAGACTATGCCTCTGGTTGCCGCCATGCAAGCCGATCCGCTCCCGGCCGCCGTCTCGATCCCTTGCCCCGCTCAGCAACTCCCGCCCCAAAAGCGGCAGGAGTTGGCCCTCCAGGTCCTCGACGGCTCGCAGCCGGTCGCCCAACTGGCCCGCCAACATCAGGTCAGCCGCCAGTTCCTCTACCGACAGGCCGACACCGCCCAACTCGCCCTGGACCACGCCTTCGACCCGCCTCCAGCGGCCCAGGAGGTCCTCTTCCACCTGCCGGTCACCACGTCCTGGCTCCGTCAATTGATCCTCACCCTGGTCCTGGCCTGTCACAGCCCTTACCGCGGCGTCATCGCGCTGTTGCGTGACCTCTTCGACACCGAGACCTCCCTGGGCACCGTCCATAACGTCGTCCAGGCCGCCGTCGCCCGGGCCCGCGCGATCAACGACTCGTACGACCTGGCCGCCGTCCGCGTCGGAGCCCATGACGAGATCTTCCAGGCCGGCCACCCGGTCCTGGTGGGTGTCGACACCGCCTCCACGTTCTGCTACCTCTTGAGCCAGGAGGAGCACCGCGATGCCGACACCTGGGCGGTGCGGCTGCTGGAATTGGCCGAGCACGGCTTCGCCCCCGACGCCATCGTCGCCGACTTCGGCACCGGCCTCCGCGCCGGCCAGGCCCTGGCGCTGCCCCAGGTCCCCTGTCGCGGCGATGTCTTCCATCTATTGCGCGATCTCGAGCAGGCCGTCTCCTACCTGGAGAACCGGGCCTACGACGCGCTGGAGGCCTGCGCGCGCCTGGAGCGGGAGCAGGCCCAGTGCGCCAGCAGGGCCGGCCGGCGCAGGGCGCGGCCCAGCGACTGCGGCGGGCCCGCGTCGCGTGCGACCCGGCCATCGCCTTGGCGGACGATGTCCGACTGCTGGGAGACTGGCTCCGCTACGACGTGCTCGCACTGGCCGGGCCGTGCCACGCCGACCGCCTGGTGTTGTACGACTTCATCTTGGCCGAACTGCAAGCGCGGGTCCCGGCCTGCGCGCACCGCCTGGGGCCGATCTACCGGCTGCTGAAGAACCGTCGCGACGACCTGCTGGCCTTCGCCCGGGCGCTGGACGAGGAGCTGGGGCAGATGGCGGTGGCGTGGGGGGTGGCGGCCGATGGCCTGCGTGGCCTGCTGAACGCCCGGTGCCGCGACGAGAGCGACCCGGTGCGCTGGGCCGAAGAGTCGGCGGTGCGGCCCCAGCTTCGCGGGTGGTCGCACGCGGCCTGCCGGGCGGTCGATGCGCTGGCCGCGGGGACGGTGCGCGCGCCAGTTCGCTGGTGGAGAACCTCAACAGTCGGCTACGGACGTACTTCAGCTTGCGCCGTCATCTCGGGGCCGATTACTTGGACCTGCTACGGTTCTACCTGAACCACCGCGTGCTGGAGCGGAGCGAACGGCCGGAGCGGCAGGGCCGGACGCCGGCGGAACTGCTGACCGGTGCGGTGCACGGGCACTGGCTGGAACTGCTGGGATTCCGTCGCTTTGCCCGCCCCGCGTGATCCGCCGGCTCATTGCGGTCGCCCCGAGCGCCTGGCTGGCCCAGGCACGGGGATCGTCCGCGCCGTGACTGCGGGAGAGTCAAACTGTTACCCTGGAAAGGCGGATTTTGAACCAGGCCCAGAAACCGATGCCATGAGCAAGCCAGGAGCGCAACGGGCGTCCTACTTGCGTCCAAGGATGATTCAGCAGTAGGATGTGACGTGCGGCGGCATGAGGATCGGATTCGGGTCATCAAATCCTGACCCAGCGAGCGCGGACGAGGGCGTCGCGATCGGTTGCCGGTTGAATCCCGGTCGCGATCGTTCCGGCCCGTCCGGGACTCGGGGTCGGCCTGCCGGAGCGAGCTCGCGGAGAGAAGACCATGTGCAGCGTCTGGCGACGACGCGAGCTGCCGGCGGTTCGGCAGGCGGGCTTCACCCTGATCGAACTCCTGGTGGTCATCGCCATCATCGCGATCCTGATCGCGCTGCTGCTCCCGGCGGTCCAGGCCACGCGCGAGCAGGCCCGGCGGGCCGCGTGCACCAACAACCTCAAGCAGATCGGCGTCGCCCTGGCCAATTACGCCGACCGCCACGGCACGTTTCCCCCCGGGTATCAGTCGATTTACAGCTCGCTCTTCCAGCGCGAGATCGGGCCGGGCTGGGGCTGGGCCAGCATGATCCTCCCGGACCTGGAGCAGCAGCCGCTGACCAGCACCATTCGCTTCGAGACGGCGCTGCCCGACCCCTCGATGTCGACCGCCCGCCTCGCGACCCTCAACGTCTTCTTCTGCCCGTCGGACAACATGCCCCGTTCCTGGACGGCGACGAACGGCGAGACCTGGTTATACATGGGGGTCGTCTATTCCACTTCGATCCCGATCTGCAACGTCGGCGGGTCCAACTACGTGGGGGTCTTCGGGATCGCCGAGCCGGGGGTGAACGGCGAGGGGATCTTCTACCGCGGGAGCTTCATGCCGATGTCGGCGATCACCGACGGGCTGAGCCAGACGCTCTGCGTGGGCGAGCGATCCGAGAACCTGAACCTGAACCGGGGGATGGCCACCTGGGTCGGCGCGGTCCCCGGCGCGAACCTCTGGTCCTGCGCCCCTAATCCTTACGACACGGATGGCGGGACCTGCGTCCAGGAGGACGGATCGGGGATGATCCTCGGCCATACCGGCGAGGGACACGGTCCCGGCGACCCCATGGGCGACGTCAACCAGTTCTGCAGCCGCCACGGCCGGGGTTGCTTCTTCCTCTACTGCGACGGACACGTGCGCGACTTGCGCAAAGAGATGAATTACAAGGTCTACACGGCGCTCAGCACCCGCAACTGGGGCGAGGTGGTCTCCGATGATTATTGAGGTCGGTCCCGCCGCGACGACCCGGCCGGGCACCGGCCCGTCGCGGCCCCCTCGCCGATCCCGTCGGTTCGTGGGCGCCCTGCTCGCCTGGTGCGCCGCGGCGGCGTTCGGCGGCTGCGGCGAGCACGACGAGCCCCCGGGCCTGTCCAAGCAGGCCGTGGCCTTCGACGACGTCCCCGCCCCGGTGCGAGACGCCGCCCGCAAGGCGGTTCCCGGCGTCAAGCTCGACGAGGCATGGAAGAACCTGGACCGCGAAGGCAAGCTCCACTCCTACGAAGTCAGGGGCCGCAACCCGGCCGACGGCAAGATCCGCGAAGTCCGAGTTTCCGTCTCCGGCCAGATCCTGGAGACGGAGTGAATCCCGACCCTCAATGACCCGAGGTCCCTATGGCCGCCGTTCGCCGCCGTTCCGGTTTCACGCTGATCGAGCTGCTGGTCGTCATCGCCATCATCGCCGTGCTGATCGCCCTGTTGCTCCCGGCGGTGCAGTCGGCCCGCGAGGCCGCGCGCCGCATCCAGTGCACGAACAACCTCAAGCAGATCGGCCTGGGGCTGCACAACTATGAGGGCCTCACCGGGGCGTTCCCCCCCTCGAACATCGCCGCGATCGTCGGCGGGACTTTCAGCTACAATGGCTTCAGCGTCCACGCCCGCATCTTGCCCTTGATGGAGCAGGGGGTGGCGTTCAACTCGATCAACTTCTCCTTCACGCACCGGACGGCGCAGAACTCTACGGTCGTGGGCCTGGCCCTGACCTGCTTCCTCTGCCCGAGCGACCCGAACATCGATGGGCTGACGCCATTCCCGTCCGGCGTCAGCGCCCGGGTGCCTTGCTACGGCTTCAACGAGGGGGACTGGTTCCTCTGGAACGCTCTCGGCGCCAGCGGCACCAATAACCAGCCGCTCACCCGGGGCGTCTTCGGCCCCAACGTGAGCCGCCGGCTCGCCGAGTTCACCGACGGCACGAGCCAGACCCTGCTCGCCACCGACGTCAAGGCCCTCAACCCCTTCTGCCAGGTCGGCGGCCAGTTCTCCGAGCCGAACCTCAGCTCGCCGACGGCTTCACTCCCGCCCGCCGGCGTCAACCCCCTCTCGGTCGCGTCGGAATACACCACGGTCGCCGCCTGCAATGCCATCCCCGTCGGGACGGGCCACACCGCCTGGGTCGACGGCAACTCGCAGGAGACGGGCATGACGACGGCGTTCACCCCCAACAACGCCGCCATCAACCCGACGAACCACGCCGATCTCGACATCCTGACTCTGCTGATCAGCAAGGACCAGCCGCTGTACGGGGCGATCACCGCGCGGAGCTACCACCCCGCCGGCGTGAACGCCCTCTTCGGCGACGGCAGCGTCCGCTTCATCAAGAGCACGATCGACGGCAACACCTGGCGCGCCCTCGGCACGATCCGCGGCGGCGAGGTGATCAGCGGCGATTCTTATTAGAGCGGCTGACACGGGCGTTGCGACCGCCCGACCCCCCTTGCCCCCCTTCGTAAGGGGGGGAAAGCGGACGCTGGGCCTACCCTGATCCCCCCCTTGAGAAGGGGGGGTTCGGGGGGGTCGAGGCTTCAGCCCGGCCTCGGGGCCAACTCCGATCAAGCGAGGGCTTCTCGAGAACGTCACGCGACGCCCGGCCATCACGTCTGGCTCTCGAGTGACCTCTTGGGAGCCTTGGCCGGTGCCGTCAGCTCGCCGAGCTCGACGAGCCGATCGATTGCGGCGGGGCCGCCGGCGACCGCGGTGATGGTCACTCGCTTGGCCGTGAGGACGCCCACGGCGTTCCCGCCCGGTTGCCCGTCGTCGTTGCCGTCGATCAGTCGGCCCGAGCTATCCTCCAGCCCCGAGGGTGCCGTTCCATTCACCGTGAGCTGCACCGGCTTGCGGAGAATGAGGCGTTTCTTGGGGACCAGCGTCACCGTATCGGAGGTCCCGTTATAGGTGGCGGACCGCAGCTTGATCGACTTGGCATTCTTGGCCGTGAACGAGCCGTGCTTGCCCGCCATGACCAGCGAATACTCGGCGGCGTTCGACGCCTCCGTCGGATTGAGCGCGCCGTTGAAGCTGAGGAGGATGTCGATCACCTGGTGCTTCTTGTTCTTGACGACCTGGATGCCCTCCAGCCTGACCGGGGGCGTTGTGCCGGTCGGGGTGGGACTCGGCGTGCCGGTCGGGGTGGGACTCGGCGTGCCGGTCGGGGTTTGCGTGCTCGCGAGGGCGATGGGCGCCGTCGTCGCGCCGGTCAGCCCGGTGCTGTTGACCTGGAGCGAGACCGGGGTACCCGACCCGCTCAGGGTCAGTCCCTGGAACGACGCTTTTCCGCCGACCGCCGCCGTGGTGGTGCTGCCGGCGAGGGTGTCTCCCGTGCCCGTCGGCAGTCCGACCGACACCGGGCCGGTGAAGCTGGTATTGATGTTGCCGAACGCGTCCTCGGCGACCACGGTCAGGCCGAAGCCGCTGCCCGCGGCCAGGGAAGACGGCGGCTGCGACTGCACGACGAGCTGCGAGGCCGCGCCCGCCGCGACGTTGATGCTCGCCGTGGTCACGGACGTCAGTCCGGCGCCGGTCGCCTGGATCGTGTAGCCCGAACCCGCCTTCTCGATGGTCAAGGACGAGCCGAAACTCGCGACGCCATCGGTCGCCGCCTCCACGAGCGATCCGCCGGTCAAGGTCGCACCCTCGGGATTACTCGACAGGGCGATCGCGATGTTGCCCGTGAACTGGGTCGCGGGATTACCGTACGCGTCCTCGGCGACGATGCTCAGGCCGAAGTGGGAGCCGGCTACCATGCTGCTGGGCGGGGGGATGAACACCGCCAATTGGGCCGGGGCCGCAGGCGTCACGTTGATCGGGCTGGTCGTCGCCACGTTCAGGGTCCCGCTCTTCACCTGGATCGTGTAGCCGGAGGCCGCGGTGACGATCGACAGGCCCGAGAACGAGGCCACGCCGTTCTTCGCCGTCGCCGTCTGCGGCCCGCTGAGAACGCCGTTGGCCGGGTCGCTCAACAACCCGATCGAGATCGGGCCGCTGAAGGTGGTCTCCACGTTCCCGTAAGGATCGGTGACGGCGACCGAAAGACCGAACGGGGTACCCGCCGTGACGCTGGCCGGCGTCGAGGTCGTGATCTCGACCTGCGAGGCCGCGCCGATCGTCACGCTGAAGCTGGTCGTCGTCACGCCCGACGATACGCCGGTGGCGGTGACCTGGATGGTGTAGCCGGTTCCGACGGTGTGGACCGTCAGGCCGGAGAACGTCGCGATGCCGGCGCTGGTCGTCGCCGTCTGCGTGCCGAACAGCGAGGCGCCCGCGGAGTTGGGCGAGAGGGTCGCGGTCAGCGTGCCGGTATAGGCCGTAGCCGGGTTGCCGAACTGATCCTCGGCCTCGACTTGGAGCGAGAACGTCGTACCGGCCGTGAAACTGCTGGGCGGCTGGCTCAACAACATCAGTTGAGAGGCCGCCGCGGCCGCGACGTTGATGTTGCCGGTCGTGATCGAGCTGAGGCCGCTGCTCGAAATCTGGAGCGTGACGGTGCCGATCTGCGAGAGGGTCAGGCCCGAGAAGGTCGCCACGCCGGCGCTCGCGGCGACGGTCGTGATCCCGCCCAGCGTGTTGCCCCCCGGCGTGCCGGCGATGGCCACGGTCACGTTGCCGTTGAAGTCCGGATCCGCGACGCCGTTCTGGCCGTAGACCGTGACGGTCAGGCCAAAGGTCGAACCGACCTGGACCGACGTCGGCGGTGCGGTGGTGAGCTTCAGCCCGACCGGCGGGATCGGCGAGACATCGATCGGGGTCGAGGCCGGCGAGGTGAGGCCGTCACCCGTCGCCACGAGCGTCTCGTTGTTGCCGACGTTGCTGATCGTCACCCCGGAGAAGGCGGCCACTCCGGCGACGGCCGTCACCGTCGTGGTGCCACCCAGGGTCGCATTGCTGGGATTGTTGTCGAGGGCGAGGGTGACGCTCCCATTATAGGCCGTCTCGACGTTCCCATATTGATCCTCCACGTCGACCGTGGCGGCGAAGCCGATGCCATGGAGGACCTGGGCCGGCGGCTCGCTGGCCCACGCCAGTTGGGCCGCCTGCGGATTGGCGGTGACCGCCACGGAGGTCGAGGTGACCGAGTTCTGGGAGGTGTCGGCGGCCGTGAGCTGGTAAGTCCCGGCCGTGTCGATCGACAGGCCGGTGAAGGTCGCCACGCCGCTGACCGCGTTCACCGTCGTCGTCCCCTTGACGATGCTCGGCGCCGTGATCGTCACCGGGCCGTTGAAGCCGGTGGCGAGGTTGCCGAACAGGTCCTCGGCCTCGATGACCATGGTGAACGACTGGCCGGCCGTCACGCCGGCCGGGGGTTCGCCGCTGGCGAGGATCGTCAACTGGGCCTCCGGGCCCGGGGTCACGGCGATCGCGGTGGTCGTCGCGGTGCCCAGCGCGCTGCTGGTCACGATGAGCGTGTAGCCGCTGCCGACCTTGTTCAGCGTCAGGCCGCTGAAGGCCGCCACGCCGTTCTTCACCGTCGCGTTGGTGGACCCGCCCAGGGTCGAGCCGCCCGGGTTGGCCCCGATCGCGACCGAGGCGGTCCCCGTCAGCGGGGTCTGGTTGCCGAACTGGTCCTCGGCCGCGACCTGGAAGCCGAAGCTGGCCCCGGCCTGCACGCTGGAGGGCGGCTCCGCCACGAACAGCAGTCCGGTGGTGGCGCCGGCGACCACGGTGAGGCTCGTGTCCCCCGGCGTCAGGTTGCCGCTCGTCGCCTGCAGGACATAGGAGCCGGCGGTGTCGAGGATCAGGTTGCTGAACGTCACGACGCCGTTCGACGCGGTGGCGGTCGTCGTCCCCTGGATCTTGGCCCCCGACGGGCCGCTCAGGATCGCCAGGATCACGCTGCCGTCGAAGGCGGTGTCCACGGCGCCCGTCGTCGTCTCGGCCGTGAAGCTCACCGCGAAGTCGGTGCCGGCGGTGGCCGTGGTGGGATTGGAGGAATTGCCGCTGCCGGACTGGTTGCCCGGCACGAGTTTCGGCGCGACCACGTCGATCGCGGTCGAGGTGATCGGCGTGACGCTACCCGTGCTGGCGATGAGCGTGAAGGGATTGCCGATCGTGTTGATGATGATGTTCGTGAACGTGGCCACGCCGCCCGAGGCCGCGACCGTGGTCGTGCCGCCCCGGTCGGCGTTGTCGGGCGAGCCGTTCAAGTCCAGCGCGAGGGAGACGTTCTGGTTGTCGGTCGTCTCGACGTTTCCATACTGGTCCTCGATCTGGACCGTGGCCCCGAAGGGGATGCCCTCGGTGGCCTGGCTCGGGGGCTCGGTCGTCCAGACCATCTGCTCCGGCGTGGCGGCGGTGATCGTGATGGACGTCGAGTCGCCCGGGGTCAGGCCGGGGCTCGAGGCCTCGAGCTGGTAGGTCCCGGCCGTGTCGATTTCCATGTTCGTGAAGGTCGCCACGCCATTGACCGCGTTGACCGTCAGGGTGCCGAGGAATGTGCCGGTCGCGCCGTTCGCCAGCGCGATCGTCACCGGGCCATTGAACTGGTTGGCGATGCCGCCCGCCGCGTCCTCGACGTCAACGACCACGGGCGAGGGAGCCGCGAAGTTCGCGCCCGCGACCGCCGTCGCGGGCGGCTCGCCCTTGGTGGCGAAGACCAGCTGCGTGGGCGGGTTGAGGTAGAAGCTGTAGGTCACCGCGTTGCCCACCGACCCGGCGTTGTCGGTGGCGAAGATCTCGATCGTCTTGGGGCCGTTCGTCGTATACACGGTCTCCGGGTTGAAGGTGATCGCGAAGCGGCCCAGGCCGTCGGTGGAGTTGTCCGGGCCCGGGGTCGGGACCGGATCGGCCGGATTGAAGCCGCCGACCACGAACGGGTGGGCCGGGTTGGTCACGTCCTCGACGGTGATCCAGGTGGCGTTGCCGAAGCCGCTGATCTCGCTGGTGCCGTTGATGGTGATCGGGCCGGCCACGAGCGGCAGGTTGCTGAAGCCGGTCGGTGGGCTGGTGCCCTTCACCTGGACCGAGTTGCCGACGATCAAGGGCGGCAGGTTGATGGCGAACGAACCCTGGCCGTACGTCGCGGCCATGAGGACGTCCGGATCGGCCGCCGTCGCCGAGGTCTGATTGGCCGCGTTCGGGGCGTCGGGCCCGTTCAAGGTCGGATAGCCCGTGCTGGGCGTGATGTCGCCCAGCGACAGGCTGAGCGAACTGACCGAGACGTGGGGCAGATTGCCGCCCTCCAGAAGGGCGCCGTAGGTCGTGTCGGGGAAAAGGGTCCACGTCTGGCCGCCGTCGAGCGACTGGTACACCCCGGAATTGGTGCCGACGTACAGGGCCGGGTGATACCCGCCTGCCGGCAGGGAACCGGAGTTGGGGATGACGTATCGCCAGTCGGCCGCGATCGCGTTGAGCGTCACGGGCTGGACGTACTTGCTGCTGTTCGGGTCGGTCGTCGGGTTGTAGGCCTGGCCGAAGATGGTGTAGGCCAGGTCCTTGATGTTCGAGGTGATGTTGATCCAGGTCGGGGTCGCGTTGCTGGCCGACGGGATCGAGTTGGGCATGTAGTACACGCCGGCGGCGGTGACGGCGTAGGCGTCGTGGCTGCCGCGGACCGGGTCGGTGACGATCTGCTTGATGGCCGAGCCGTCCAGCCCGGTCGAGATGTTGATCCAGTTGTTGCTGGTGCCGCTGCCGCCGCCGTCCTGGGTGACATAGACCGTCCCGGCCTGGGTGCCGACGTAGATGAAGTTGCCCAGGTTGCCGATGCCCTCGGGAGCCGTCGGGTCGGGCGCGCCATACGCCAGGGCGTCGCTGAAGCCGGCGCCGGTGGCCGGGAGGCCGAAGACGCTCGGGTCGCCGATGTCGAACCAGTTCAGGCCCTCGTTGGTCGTGGCGAAGATCCGGCCGTAGGCCGAGCTGATGACGATGTCCTGGCCGTTGACCGGGTTGACGGCGAAGATCGGGCCGCCGCCGAACGGCCACTGCGGGTCGGGGGTCGGATCGCCGCCGCTGGCCTGGAGCAGGCCGAAGGTCCGGCCGACGCCGTTGACCTTGAAGAAATCGGTGTAGTTGCCGCCGCAGCAGGGCCAGAAGTACTGGTAGACGGTGCCGTTGCCCTGTGAATCGGTGGCCACGCCGGCGGCATCGCCTCCGGGCCCGCCCCACACGATGTTGCCGCTGTTGAGGATGTCGGGGGCCGAGAAGGGACCGCCGTTGTCCTGGGCGCTGCCGTAGAACATGGCGCCGGCGATCAGGGCGGCGGCGGTGCTGGGCTGCGCCGCCCCGTAGTAGAACTGGGTGATCTGGAGATTGCCGTTGCGCTCGGTGCTGGGCAGGGCATCCGAGGACCCGATAGAGGTCTCGACACTCCCGTTGTTGTCCAGCACGCTCCAGATCCCCTGGTCATTGCCGAAGATCAGCCGCGGCAGCCCCGTGGTCGGGTCGATCATCGTCGCCATGCGGTGGTAATCGGTCCCGCCCACATCGAACGGGATCCACTCCACCCCGGCGCCGTTGTTGGTGAAATTCGAGTAGTTGAAGACGTACAGCGTGCTGTTGGCCACGAACGGCTCCTGCGGGCTCCGAATGAAGTTCAGGTACGGGGCGGAGACCACGTACTTGATGTTGTCGATGCCGGCCGGCCCGGTGGAGGACAGGGTCAGCTTGCCGCCGTCATTGGCGTCGGAGGAGGTGGAGACCAGCGCGTGGGCATCCCAGATGTCCGTCAGTGTTGATGCGGATGAGTCCGCTCTGGTTGCCGTCGGCGGTCCCTCCCACGTAGATGACATTGGGGTTGGTCGGGTCGACGGCCATGGCGATGTTGTAGTTGCCCTGGGGGAACTGGGCGGAGCCGATGACGGAGTAGTTCCCCAGCGTGACGTCGTTGGCCGGGATGGCCGGGGTGTTCAGGTAGCCCTGGTTGGGCTCGGTCGGGATATTGACCTCGGTCCAGTTCTGGCCGAAGTCCTTGGTGACGAAGATCCCGTCGAGGAGGCCGGCGGGGCTGGCGACGATGGCGTAGAGCCAGCCCGAATAGATGGCGTCCTCGGCGGCATTGCCCGTGGGCGACGGCGTGGCCAGGACGATCCGGCCCTCGGCGCCGTTGGGGGTCGGGCCGTTGGCGGGATTGACGTTGGGGAAGGGAGCAATGCGGTCGTTGAAGATCAGGGGGTTGCCGATCCCGCCGAGCATCTGGTTCCAGACCTGGCCCTGGTTGGGGCTCATGTAGACGCCCTGGCCGCGGATCGCGGCATAGACGATCTGGAGGTTGCCCGGGACCAGGGTGTGGGTGTCGGGGTCGAGGACGATCCCGCTGTCCTGGTCGAGGGCCACCGAGGTCGCCTGGCCGGCGAGTACCTGCGTCCAGGTCTGGCCGGTGTCCTCGCTCCGCCAGATCCCGCCGTTGGTGCCGCTCAGGGCCGCGTAGATGATCACGCCGCCGGTGGGCGTGAGCTTGGGGTCGACGACGACCTGGAAGGACGTGGTGCCGACGAACTTCCGGTCTCGGGCGCTGGAGGCGATCGGCAGGATGTTCCCGCTGGAGTCGACGTTGTTGGTGCTGTCCGCCAGGGTCCAGGTCGCCCCGCCGTCCTGCGAGATCAGGAAGCCGACCCCCGGCGAGCCGGTGTCGCCCTCGCCGGTCGCGGCGATGATGATCGACTGGTTGGGGTCGTGGTTGCGGGGGAACACGGCGATCCCGCCGATGTTGACGCCCGAGGTCGGGCCGAAGTCGGTCAGCGGGATCCAGGTCGGGCCCGCGGGGCTGGTCGTGAGGAAGTCGGTCGTCTTCCAGATCCCGCCGCTGGCGCCGGCCGCGTACACCGTGTTGCCCGAGGGATCCGAGGGGTCGATCGCCAGGCCGCTCACCCGGCCCGAGGGGTCGGCGCGATTGCCGGAGGATCCCGTGCCGATCGACGCCGGGCCCACCGCCGTCCACTGCCCGCTCGACAGGGAGTCGCCCTGGCCGAGCGTGAAGATGCGGAAACCGGCCGTGAAGATGTCGCTGCCCGGCTCGCCCAGGCCCGAGGTGGGCACCGGCTTCTGGAACGTCAGCGACCAGCTATTGATCGTGCCCGTGCTCCCGGTCAGGGTGTTGGTGACGGTCAGGACCCACGTCCCCTGCACGTTCGCGCCGCCGGGCGGGGCGAACTTGAGGGCCAGCGACTCCTGCGGGTTGAACGTCGAGAAGAACGGGGCGCCGCCTTCCTGGATCGGCGTCGCCGCGTTGTCGTCGAAGATCGTGTTCTGGAAATTGGCGCTCGTGCTGCCGGCCCCCACGTCGCTGAAGAGCGTCACCTCGCCCAGCTCGTTGCCGCCGGGGCCGAAATGGGTCAGCGTTCCGGTCAGGGCCGAGTCGAAGGGGAACGTCAGGTTGATCTGGACCTGCATGACGCTCGCCCCGGCCGCCGTCCGGTCGCCCTGGATGATGAAGCTATCGGGCACCGTGATCGTCGAGGTGGCCTGCCCCGGCGTCACGTTCGGCGGCGTGCCGGTCTGCGCCGGGATCGTCTTGGGCGTGTCGCTGGCGGCGTACTGGACGGTGGTCGTCGGGCCGTTCTGATCCTGTCCCCGCAGCACCGCCACGCCCGCGTTCTGGTTGGTGTCCATGGCGTCGCCGAACGTGTCGAGGATGTTCGGGCCGAGCTGGATCGTGTAGGTGCCGCTGAGCTGCTGGAGCGGGAAGCCGATCCGGAATGTGGTCGTGGCCCCGTTCACTGGGGTGATCGGCGTGACCGTGATCTGCGGCGTGATGCTCAGCGACCAGTTGTCGAGCATGCCGGTCGTGCCGGTCGCCGAGTTGGTGATCTGGAGCGTCCAGACGCCGCCCAGCCACAGGGACGCGGCGGCGGGGTTCTTCATGTCGACCGTCTTGCCGATCAGCGCCGACAGCGACGAGGCGGGCTGATAGCTCCCCGTGAACGGCGCCGTGCCCGCGGTGATCGAGCCTTCCGCCGAGTCGTCGAAGACCGTGTTGATGAAGTTCGAGCCGCTGCCGCCCACGCCCGAGAACAACGTGACCTGGGTCCCGTCCGGCGCGATCAGGACGGCCGTGAGGTCCGAATCGGGCGAGAACGCGGCGCTCATCTGGACGGTGATCTTGGCGATCGTGAACGTGCCGTCGTAGCTGGGGATGGTCAGCGTCGAGTCGAGCGTGCCGGGGCTGGTGGCGCCGGTCGCGGCCGGGATGATCTGGCCCGTGCTGGTGCTCGCCGGGAAATACTGCGGGCCCGAGATCGAGCCGGACGGCCCCATGATCTGGTCCACGTCAGCGGGCGTGAAGCTGCTCGCCTGCATGGGCCGGTCGAACTGCACGTTGAGTGTGTGCGTCGTGCCGTTGGTGAGCAGGTTGCCGGCGGCGCCGTTGCCGCCGGGCACCGAGGTGCTCACAACCTGCGGGCCGGGCACGATCAGCGGCAGGCCGTTCTGGTCGAACGGCGCGCTCAGGATGTAATCGCCCACATTCGGCCCGCCGGTGTAGGCGGCCGACTTGAAGAAGACCGACGGCGAGCTCGCGACCAGGTCCTCCTGCTCGCTGAAGGTGGCGCCGGCCGAGAGGAAGAGGAACAGGTCCCCAGCCAAATCAGAGAATATCGATGTGATCGTGGTCCCCTGGGGGATGGCGGTGCCCGTGACCAGCTGGCCCACGGCCAGTCCATCGGCCACGCCCGGCGGGACGGGGGCCAGGACCTCGACGAGCGACGATCCGTCGAAGATGAAGCCGTTGAAGGTCTCGCTCGCCGCCGTCCGGACGGGCGACGGCACGGCGTAGACATCGCCGGGGGTCGTGCCCGTGAAGCCGCCCGGCATCGTCAGGGCGTTCTCGTCGGAGGTTCCGTCGGCATTCTGATCCATCGGGTCGGACGTGCGGAGCGTCCTGCCGACGTAGGACTCGACCGGCGCGCCGATGGCCAGCCCGTGGCCGTTGTCCGGTGCGATCAGGTAGCTATAGGTCCCGGTGTAGTTGTAGGTCGCCGCGTTCGCGCCGGCCGGCGTGGGGTTGAACGTGATCATGAAATCGGTGTAGGCGTTGGGATCGATCCCCGTATTCGTCCCACTTACCGGGGTGACGCCGATCACCGAGAGCGACACGGACGGGGAGCTGTCGCTGGTGTTGTGGAAGAACACCTGGACGTCGCCGCGCACGAACGTGGAGGCCGACACCGGACGGTCGAATGTGACGGAGATCGTGACCTGGCCGCTCATCGCCTCGGCGAGCGAGATCGGCCCCATGGAGCTGCTGATGATCCGCGGGCCCGCGGCGATCACCATCGGCCGGTACCAGATGTTCAGCGGGTAGGCGTTGACGGTGCCGTTGTTGTCGAAGCTCTGATTGAGGTTGCCCGCCCAGATCGGATAGACCTGCCCGTCGAAGACGGCCAGCCCCATCTGGTTGCCGTAGCCGAAGGTCCCGTCCGCCTGGGGATTGCCCCCGGACTCGTTGTCGGCCTCCGGTCCCAGGACGACCGCCTGTCCGGTGATGGCATCGACCGCGGTCTCGGCGGGGTTGGCGTAGGTCTGGGCGCTGAAGCTGTTGCCGCCGTCGATGCTGGTCGTGAGGTAGGTCGCCACCCGGGCATTGGCGGCGTCGTCGCGGGCGTCGCGCCACGAGACGACCAGGGTCCCGGTCGCCTGATCGACCGCGATCTCCGGCTGGAACTGGGTCCGTCCGGCGGTGTCCGCGGCGACCGGGTTATCGGCGGCCGATCCCGAGAACCCGTCGGCGTCCGCGGCGTCGTCGTTGACCACGCCGTCGGGGATCCACGACCGGCCGCCGTTATCGGAGTAGCTCAGGTAGATCTCGGTGTTGGTCGTCGGATTCACGTGCGTGTTCGGGTCGGTGATCTTGAAGTAGACGACATACGCGGCGTAGATCCGCCCCTGGAACGTGCTGCCGGCCCCCAGCGTGTTGTCGATGGCCATGACCAGGCCCGGGCCGACGCCGGTGCCCGGCGCCGACGGGGGCTTGAGCGCGTAGGTGTTGCCGATCGCGCCCGTGACGAGGGTCGTGTCGATCGTCGACGGCGAGCCGACGTTCATCCCCGTGCTGAACTGGAGGCTGAAGCCCCGGACCTCGCCCTGGTCGGGGACGTTGGTGGCGAGCGTGGCGGTATAATTGGTGACGACCAGCGACCACGGGCCGTTGACGTCGCCGCCGAGCGACTTCACGAAACCCGACAGGCTGCCGAACTCGGGCCGGAAGAACCCGATGTAGTTCGTCGCGGAATTCCCGTTGGTCCCGGTGGTGGTCGGGTCGAAGATGTCCCGGGTGGCGTTGTCGTCGAAGATCGTCCCGACGTTGATCCCGTGGGTGCCCGTCTGGCCCGTGCCGAAACCGAACACCCCGATGGCGTTGCCGCCCTGGAGACCCTGGTTCTGGTTGGCCTGGCCTGCGGCGTTGTTCTGGTTGGCGACCAGGGTGAGCTGCTGGCCGCCGGGGGCGACCAGGGTGAGGTTCAGGTTCTGGACGCTCTCCTGGTCGACCACGTTGACGGTCACGGTCAGGTTGTCGAGCGCGCCGATGGCCGACTGGGGGATGGAGACCGAATCGCCGAACGAGGTCGACACCGGCGTGGTCACGTTGTTGGCGGACGTGGCCGGTGCGATCGCCCCGGTCGAGCCGACGAAACCGTACGTATCGCCGGGCTGGACGAGGTTCGACATCAGCTCGTCGAACGGCGGCGAGGCCTTGGAACCGGAGCCGAAGTCGTCCCAGGCGACGGTGATCTGGCCGCCATCGTTCTGGTTGATCACGAGCTGCGGGTGCGAGTTGTCCTCCGGGCCGAAGTTCCCTCCCACATTCATGGTCTTGACACCGCTGAATGCCAGCGATTCCGAGTTGCCCGACCCATTCTTGACGGGCGTCCCGACGATCAGCTCGGCCCGGTTCGGGTCGAAGCCGACCCCGGAATACGGGTTGGGATTGGCGGGCTCGGTGTCGATGCTGGCCCAGGCGATGTAGACGTTGTTGGCGTGAGGGTCCGGGGTCGCGGTGCCGGACGGCGGGGCCGTGTCGACGGCCAGGACCGGCGTGGTCGCCGCGTCCGAGCCGCTGACCCATTGATAGACGGCGCCGCTGAAGACCTGGGCGGGCGAGGCGCCGGAGAAATTGAACTTGGTCAGGTAGAGCTCGCCGTCGTTGGCCCCGGTGGACTCCAGGCTGAGGACGTAGACATTGTCCCCGCCATCGAATCCGACGGTCGGATCGGTCACTTGCGTGTAGGCCGTCGAAGGGTTGGAGTTGATCGTGGCGATGTCGAGCTGTATGGGGGCGACGCTCGTGCCGAGGGAGTTCCAGCTCGCCCCGCCGTCGTCCGAGTAAGCTCCCTCCACGACCGAGGTCGTGTGGGGAGGCGTCGGCGTGATGCTTTGCAGGTCGACACTCCAGACCGCGAAGACCTTCTCGGGATTATAAGGGTCGATCACGACCGCCGGGCTGTTGGCGTTGCCGCCGGTGGTCACGCTGGACAGGTTCGTCAGATTCACCGCGCCGGCGGTCGCGGCGACGGCCGGGATGGTGGCCAGCAGCCTGCGACACTCCAGCCCCTCCAGTTCCAACCAGCGGAAACGGGCCTTCCGGCCATCCCTAAGCCGGGCGTCCGGGCGATTCCGACCGCCGCGTCCGCGGGAAAGGATCCTCGACGATCCGGTGCGCATAACGTAGTCCCCTCTCTGGGTGTTCGATCTCTGGCACGACGATGTTTGCAATGACGACTTCGATTGCGCAAGCTGGGCTAAATGCGAAAACGATGGCGATTCGGTCAAATAGGTAGAATTTACAAGCCTGGGGGTTCGGCGTCAACGTGTTAGATAAGATTTGTGTCTCATACTCACGCGGATTCGACATCGCCGCGAATGTCGGCATTTCCCTCGACCGTCCGTGCCTGCGATGTCGCCAGAACGGACATGCCCGCGCCGTCTCGAACATGAACGACGGCACGCCTCGAATCCGAGGGATCCTGTCCCGTCGTGAACTCCTCCGTTCGCTTCGGGCGCAGGCGCATACCGATGCGGCGCCTCGCCATGACCCGCATCAGCTCGGGTCGAGACGTCGATCCCTGTGACCTTGTGACGACCCGATCCGGCGAACCCGATGGCCTCCGGATCCGCGCGGCGACTCTCACCGACCGAAGGGGCGTTCCCGCGGCCCGTTCACTGGTGCCTGAACACACGCCCTGCCAGGGAGCCAGGATCCCCGACGCGCCTCCATGGCGCGGCAGTTCTCGCAGTCCCTTAATACCAATATCTGTTCGTGTCAGCATCCCTCAATGACACTCGACGAGATCACTAGGAATTTAATTTCATCGCTGACGCATTGCAAGCAAAAAATTTAAATAGAAAATCTAAATGAGGCGATTGCATGCATCCAAAGGTCCGATCTGACCGAACAAACGGCTGCGCAAGAGCGGATTATCGGACAACCCATTTCTTTCAAAACATTTATTAATTTAGCATGTCTGTTTTTGAGCGGACCTGGCATCGCGGCGCTGGCTGAGGGAAACAACCACGTTTCCTTTTTTCGACTCGGGGGGACGAGAGGACTCGCCGGGGGGGCGGAACTCGAGGGCGACGAGAGAATCCGGGGGCATCGCTCCGCGGCCCGCCGGCGAATCCGATCGGCTTGGATCGCACCCATCCGCTCGGGCATGGGTGCCGCCGGCACGTCGGACGGAAGCCCCGGCCCGGACCAGATCGGAGGTCGAATGCCGTCGATCGGCGGGCGGGCAAAATGGCGCTCGACTGACGAATCGCCAATCCAGTCGCCGCATCAATCCGCGCGATGCCGCACGCCGCATTCCCTGGCCAGCTCTTCGAGGACGACCTCGTTGGCCTCGGGGAACCGGAGCGTCACGAGCGGCTCGACGGCGACCCAGCGGAAGCCGGTTGCCGGGTCGGGCTCGGCGTCGGGATCCTCGGTGGTGCAGTCGTGGAAGGACAGCTCGACCAGGCCGTGGGGATATGGGTAGGTCACGGTCCGCCGGAGCGGCCCGACGACGATGCGCAGGCCGGTCTCCTCGAGGCATTCGCGCGCAGTCGCCTGGGCGGGGCTCTCGCCCGGCTCGCACTTGCCGCCCGGGAATTCCCAGTAGCCGGCGTAGACGGTCCCGGCCGGTCGTTGCCGGATCAGGAAGGCGTCGCCGCGGCGGATCAGGCCGATACCTGCGAGGATCGGGATGGCGTCGGGCCGCGGCGGATCGGGCCGCTCCTGCTCGGGGGGCCGGCTCATAATCGCTTCAGCTCGTCGTCGTTCCGGAGCGCCGCGGCCAGGTCGGGGTTGGCCGCCTGGACCTTCGAGAGGATGAGCTGCTTGACCTTCTCGATCGCCCGGCCGGGGGAGCCCATCACGTTGTACCCGGCGTCGACGTGCATGACTTCGCCGGTGATGCCGCTGGCGTACTCCGAGAGCAGGAACATGCCGGCCGCGCCGACCTCCTCGCGGGTGATGTTGCGGTCCATCGGCGCCGACATCTCGTAGAGCCCGGCGAGCTTGTCGAAGTCGCCGACGGCCGAGGCGGCCAGGGTCTTGACCGGCCCGGCCGAGACGGCGTTGACCCGGATCCTCCGCGGCCCGAGGTCGAAGGCCAGGTACTTGACCGCGGCGTCGAGCGCGGCCTTGCAGACCCCCATGAGGTTGTAGCCGGGGACGACCCGCTCGCCGCCGAAATACGTCAGGGTGACGATCGCCCCGCCGTCGGGCATCGCCTCGGCGGCTTGCCGCGCCACGATCGCCAGCGAGTAGACGCTGATGTCCATCGCCGTCTTGAAGCCCTCGCGGCTGGCGCCGACGAACGGGCACTTCAGGTCATCGACCGGGGCGAACGCGATCGAGTGCAGCACGAAGTCGAGCGCGCCGAAGGTCTCGCGCGCCTGCGCGAAGACCCGGGCGACGTCCTCGTCCTTCTGCACGTCGCAGGGGGTGATGAGTTTGGCCCCGATCGGCTCGGCCAGCTTGCGGACGCGACGCTCCATCTTGTCGCCGGGCAGGTGGGTGAAGCCGAGCTCCGCGCCCTCCTCGTGGAGCTTCTGGGTGATCGCCCAGGCGATGCTGAAATCGTTGGCGACGCCCAGGATCAGCCCTTTCTTCCCCGTGAACAATCCCATCCGCCCGCCCCTTTCGACTCAGATCCGGCCCGTCCTCGTCCACCACGGCCGGGTCGATCGCGATGGGAGATCGACCCCGGGCGATCCATCCGGAAGGCCCCTCGTGTACCATACCCGGAGCCGCATGCCGGCTCAACAGCGAGTTCCGGCTCCGCAGGTCGCCGGACCGTCAAGGGATGCAGCACCGGGGCGGTCCTCTGGTGTATCCTGGGCGTCGTCGGCATCGGCGTGGTGCGTTGGGTTAATCGCACTTCCGGAGCGAGGTGTTGGGATGGCTCGAGCCAGCGAGGCGACGACGACAGGGCAGGGGCCCCGGGCGTGGCTGACGGCGCCGCTGCCGCTGGGCACGAGCCGCGAGGTGCTGACCTGGGCGGCGGTCGCGATCGGTGCGGCGCTGCGGGTGCTGAGCTACGCCCAGGACCGGCCGCTCTACATGGACGAGCGATCGCTGCTCTGGAACCTGGTGAGACTGCCGGTCCTCGACTTCCACACCATACTGACCGAATACCAACTGGCGCCGCCGGGCTTCCTGGTGATCGAGCGGTTGGCCGTGCGGCTCCCGGGCAACGATGTGATGGCCGCCCGGTTGTTCCCGCTGGCGTGCGGGATCGCTGCGCTGTTCCTGTTCCGATCCGCGGCCCGGCGGTTCCTGCTGCCTCAGGCCGTGCCGATCGCCGTGGGCCTCTTCGCGATGTCCGACTGGCTGATCTACTACTCCACGGAGATCAAGCAATACTCGTGTGACCTGGCGCTGACGCTGGTCGCCCTCTTGCTGGCCGCCGGGCCGGTACCCTACGAGCCGACGCCAAGACGGCTCCTGGCCCTGGGGGCCTTCGGTGCGATCGGCGTCTGGTTCTCCTATCCGCTGGCGCTGGTGCTCGCGGGAGTCGGCACCTACCTGCTCGGAGTGACGATGATCCGCCGGGACGCGCGGGGCGTCCTCCGATTGGCGGCGATGGGCGTGGTCTGGGCGGCCAGTTTCGCCGCCTGCTACGTGGTTTCGCATGGGATCCTCAGCAAGGAGCGGTTCATCTGGGACTGGTGGGATTTCTCCTTCCTGCCGCTGCCCCCGCGCTCGATGGCCGAGCTGGAGTACGTCATCCGGCACATCGTCAACGTCTTCGACAGCCCGGCGGACGTGAAGACCCCGATGGGCCCGATCCCGACGGCGTTGCTCGCGTCGGTGCTGGCGATCGCTGGCTTCGCGTCGCTCTTGCGCCGGTGGCCGGGCGGCCTGTATCTCGTGACGGCCCCCGTGGCCTTCGCGCTGGCGGCCTCGGCGCTGCACCAGTATCCGTTCCATGGGCGGTTGCTGATCTTCCTGGTCCCTTCGGTGCACATGCTGGTGAGTCAAGGGGCGGCGGTGCTGGCGCGACCGGGCGGCTGGTGGCTCGCGGCGGCCCTGGCGCCTTCCTCCTCTACCAACCGACCTGCGACTGCGCTCTGGTACCAGTTCATTCAACCGCTCAGTCATGCCTCGTACGACTCCCACGGCGACCTGCGTCCCGACCTGCTCGATGTCCTCGAGCGGAACGGGGCGGGACGACCGAAACCATGAGCCGCCCGACCGGAACGGACCATCGCCACGGCGGCCTTGGCGCGTGGTACACCGGGTGGATCCTGGCGGGGATCGTCGCGGTCGCCGCGGGGCTGCGGGGATACCAGCTCGGCCGGCTGAGCTTCTGGTACGACGAGGTCGTGACGATGCGGTTGGCACGGGCCGGGAGTCCGGCCGCACTGATCGACCAGCTCTCGCGCATCGACGCGACCCGGGCGCCGTTGCACCCCCTACTGCTCGCCGGTTGGATCGGGGTCTTCGGGACGTCGGAGGCCGCCGCGCGGGCGTCGAGCGTGCTCTGCGGCCTCCTGACGGTCCTGCTGGCCTTCGACATCGGCCGGGCCGCCTTCGACACCCGGACGGGCCTCTGGGCGGCCTGGCTGACCGCCCTCTCCCCCGCGCTGATCGTCTATTCGCGCGAGGCCCGGATGTATGCCTGGCTCGTCCTGGCGACCTGCGTTTGCTGGCGGCTGCTGCTGGGCATGCGGCGATCGTTCACGGCGAGCAAGGCGGTGGCCTATGTCCTCGGCCTGGCCGCGCTGGGGTACTCGCACCCGCTCGGATTGCCCATGCTGGCGACGCTGGCGACGGCCGGTGTCATCGGCCTTCGCGCCTGTTTCGGCACGTGGTGGCGATGGTTGGGGGTCCACCTCGCCGCCGCGGCGATCGTCGCGCCCTGGATTCCCCGTTACCTCGATCATCCGCCCGAGTTCTTGAGCGGACCGCAGTCGCTCCGGTTCCTCCTCGGCACGCCGATCGGTTTCACCGGAGGGAACTTCGCGGTCCTGGGCGGCCTGGCCTTGCTGATCGCCTGGGGAGTGGCACGTCTTCGTGGTAGCGAGGCCCTGACCACGCTGGCGAGGGCCGATGGCCTCCCATGGCGATGGCGAGAGTGGCTAATGCTCGCATTTCATCGACAGAAGAGAACCCCCCCTGACCCCCCCTTCGCAAGGGGGGGAGACCGAGAGGGGCCGACGCCTTCCCCCCCTTGCGAAGGGGGGGTCAGGGGGGGTCGAGAACCCCGCGATGGCGGAGTTGAGGGTGTCGAGGAGCCAGCCTCGCCCCGTTGCCAAATCGCGAAGGCCACTGATTCGCTGGCCGCCCTAGCAGCAGCTTTCCTGCTCCTCTGGCTGATCGTCCCTCCTCTGATGTTGTACGTCTACTCGCGGCTCTTCCAACCGGTCTTCGGCCCTCAACGGTACACGGTTTACGTGGCCCCGGCGTACCTGGTCCTGGTCGCCCTGGGGCTCACTCGATTGGCGGCTGTCCTGCGATATCCCGTGGCGATCGGGCTCTCGATCCTGGCGGCGTCGGAACTGGGGCCGAAGGTCTACGACCCGGAGCTCAAGGCCGACTGGCGAGGTTTCGCGACCACTCTGGCCGCACAGCCGGCCGTCTCGACGCTGGTGATCGTGGCCCCATCGAGCGAGGGGCGCAATGTGGAGGTCGAGACGGCCCGGTATTACCTCCCCGACGGCTGCGAGGCGATCGCACTGGACGAAGCGACGCCCGAGCGACTGGCCCGCGCCGGGGCCGTCGAGGTTTACCTGGCCGTCGGCTCGCGGGGAGGTGTTCCCGCCGTCCGTCCGCCCGAGCGGATCGGGCCGCACACGTTCCGCCCGGATCGGGGCTATTGGGGACTAACGACCTTGCGGGCCGAGCATCGACCGGCGCGCGGCGGGCTTGGGGTCCGGGGCAGTTCGACCTCGAGGATCGTGGGCGGGCGCGGGAGTCTGGGCCGCGCGGCCGGCCTGGTCGCCGTCTCCGACGGGCTCGAGCACCGGCAACATCAGGCCGTCGAGGTCCCGATTGAAGTCCGACCGGGCGGCGCCGAGGGCCTTCTGGGTGGCGGCTCCGATGCGGAGGCTCCGCTGCTTGAGCTCGGGGGGGATCGAGCCGAATCCCAGGCCCTCGACCATGGCGAAAGCCCCCTTGACCTGGGGATCCTCGGCCAGATCGCCGCCCTCGTCGGGCTTGATCTCAGCGGCCCGGACGGTCGCGGCCCGCGAGCCGTAGACGACCCATGGCCCTCCCGGGCCGCGGACCCAGAAGGTCGTCTCGACCGTGACGCCGCCGAGATCGGGCGCGATCGTCAGCCGGGTCACGACGGCGCCGTTGCGTCCGCGGCCGGCGACCGCCTGGAGCTTCTCGGCCATCGGATCGGGCCGGCCCTGGGCCCCGTCGGGGTCGAGCAGACGCTTCAACTCCGAGAACGCCATCGCGGGGTTGAGGTTCGGGGCCTGCTGCCCGGGGCCCAGGTCGGGCATCACCGTGTCCTGGTATCGGAGGAAGCGGAGGCCCGGATCCAGCGCGATCTCGGTGGCGGCGCGGCGGGCGAGCCAGATGGCCTCCGTCTCGGCCGCGAGCGGCAGCAGTCGATCGAGCGGGGCGGATTGGCCGGGACCCTTCGCATCGAAGGCGAATCCGCGCGACTCCACCGCGCCGGTCAGGTCGGCCACGCTCAGGGCCTCGGGCTCTCGAAGCCCGATGAGCCACGCCAGGCGGAGCAGCCGGCCGGCGGCGGACGGCCGGCGATCGAGCTCGCGGACCTCGCCTCGCGGCAGCCGCACGTGGATCAGGGCGGTCCGGGCCGCGGCGTCCGGGTCGGTCAGCCGCTTCTGCTCGCGGTCGATCCAGCGGATGATGCGGTCGTCCGGTCCGACGCCCGGCGCCTGCTCCCGCTCCCGACGCCAGCTCGCCAGCCGCTCCCGCCGCTGCCCGATCGCCCGCCGCGCCGTCTCCGCGGCCGCGCGGTCCCATTCCGCCAGATGAGTCCCGGCGTTCCGCTCGGCCCAGTCCCGCCGGACCAGGAATTCGACCGCGCCGCGATGCCCGGACGTGGCCGACGTCACCAGCCCCAGTACGACCGAACCGTCGCGCAACGTGATCCGGTCGGCCGCGGCCTCGTCCGCCGCGCCGCGCGCCGGGGCCGCACCGAGGAGCAGGAGCACGAGGAACAGCAGCTTCCTGGTCATGGCTGCGGCGGCCTCACGGCTGGTGTCGTTACACTGGTAGGAGCCGGCGAGAGACCGGTCCGGACGGAACCTCGCCCCTCACCGAATCGGCTCCGCCCATCATAACCGAAGGGGCACCCGAAAGCCCATGGACCCGATCACGCTCGAACCACTCGGCGATCGCGCCTTCCTGGCCCGCTTCGCCAGCGAGCGCGCCGCGGCCTGCTGGGCCGAGATGGTGCGCGACCGGCAATGGCCGGGCGTGACGGACGTGGTCCTCGCCTATCGCACCGTCGGCGTCTACGCCGACCCGGATCGGGTCGAGCTGTCGGCATTGGAATCCAGCCTTCGGACGGTGACGATCGAGCCGTCTGGATCGTCGCACTCCGGACGGTCCGTTGGGGCGCTCGATGAAGCGGCGGCTGACGTGTTTTGCCCTAGCGGCCGGGGTGGGGCCTCGACCCCCCCTGACCCCCCCTTCTTAAGGGGGGGACGAGAGCTGCCCTTGACGCCCCCCCCTTGGGAAGGGGAGGGTCTCTCGTGCCAAGGCGACGCCGGCGTTTCGCCCACTCCTGGCGGAAAACGCCTGGTGATCCCGGTCCTTTACGACGGCGAGGATCTGGAGGACGTCGCCGTGCGGCTGGGCTTGAACGTCGCCGAGGTGATCGCGCTGCATAGCGGCGCCGAGTACGACGTCTTCGCGATCGGCTTCCAGCCGGGGTTTCCGTATGCTGGAGAGCTGCCCCCGGCCCTCTCCGGCCTGGCCCGGCGCGATACGCCGCGACTGCGCGTCCCGGCCGGCTCGGTCGCGATCGCCGGCCGACAGACGGGGATCTATCCCGCCGAGTCGCCCGGCGGCTGGCACCTGCTCGGCCGGACCCCCCTATGCATCGTCGACCTGGACCAAGGGTACTTCCCGATCCGCGCCGGCGACCGGATCCAGTTCCGGCCGATCGCGGCCGAGGAATTCGAGGCCCGACGCCATGAACGCCTCTGACACGAGCCATCGGACCGTCCCCCGGACGATCGACCTGAACGCCGATCTCGGCGAGGGTTGTCCCAACGACCGGATGCTGCTGGGCCTGGTCACCTCGGCAAGCATCGCCTGCGGCGCCCATGCCGGCGATCCCGAAGTGATCCGCCAGACGCTCGTTGATGCGAGAGATCGCGGCGTCGCGGTCGGTGCCCATCCCGGCTACCCGGACCGCGAGCATTTCGGCCGCCGCGAGCACACGATCACTTCAGACGCCGTCACGACGATGATCCTGGAGCAGGTGGCGTTCCTCGTCGAGCTGGCGGCCGAAGTGGGTATCGCGATCCGCTTCCTCAAGCCTCACGGGGCGCTCTACAACCAGGCCCAACGGCAGGACGAGATCGCCCGCGGGGTGCTCGACGCGGCGGCGGAGCTGGGCCTCCCGCTGCTGGGGCAGCCGGACACCCTGTTGGAGCGACTGTCCTCCGGGCGCGGCGTCCGCTACATCGCCGAGGGCTTCCCCGACCGCCGTTACCGCGACGACGGCTCGCTCGTCTCCCGCAGCGAGCCCGACGCCATCCTGCACGACCCCGCCGAGATGGAGGATCAGCTCTTGCGGCTGGTCGCCGGCGACCGCGTGGCGACCCTCTGCATCCACGGCGACGATCCTCGCGCCGTCGACAACGCCCGGCTCGTCCGCGAGTCCCTCGAGGTGCTGAAGATCAAAGTCCGGAGCTTCGCCACCACGGCCGATGAGATCTGATCTGCTCGAGGAGCCGCAACCCTCCTCCAAGCCGGACTTCACGCAGAGACGCAAGGGACCGCAGAGACGCAAAGGAGAAAAAGGTAAGAATGCATCACTCGGAATCCTGGCCTGATGTCTTCTCTGCGTCTCTGCGATCCTTTGCGTCTCTGCGTGAAACTCCTCATCAAGTCCGAGGGCAGGATGGGCCAGATCGTCATCGACCCCGGCCTGAGCACGACCGTCCAGGACGCCGGGCGCACCGGCTTCCGCGAGTGGGGCGTGCCGCCGGGCGGCGCCTTCGACCGGGGAGCGGCCGGACTGGCCAATGCGCTGGTCGGCAACGACGACGCCGATTGCGCCGTCCTGGAGCTGACGCTCGTGGGGGGGACCTACGAGGCCCAAGGCCCTCTCGCACTGGCGATGGCCGGCGTGCCGATGGAGGCCAGGGTCGTTGCGCCGGATGGCTCCGAGCGCGTCTTGCGCATGCCCTTGAGCTGGTCGTTGCATTGCGGAGAGCGGCTGATCCTGGGCCGGGCGATCGGAGGGGCGAGGACATACCTGGCGGTCCGTGGAGGATGGCAAACGCGGATCCGCCTGGGCAGCCGGTCGTCGGAGGAGCGGCTCCGCGCTGGCGAGGTCCTGCCGGCCGGGCCGGGCTCCATCCCGACACGACACCCCGCCGGCCCCGTCTGGACGCCCCCCACCGCCGAGCCGTTCCGCATCATCGACGGACCCGATACCCTTTCGGAGGATCCCGCGTTCGACCGGCCGTCGTTCTGGGCGGATCGACGGTTCCGCGTTGGGTCGCGGAGCGACCGAATGGGCCTGCGCCTGGAAGGGGAGCCCGTCGCCATCACTTCGACAGCCGGGCGGTTGTCGGCCCCCGTGGCTCCCGGCGCCGTCCAGGTCGCCGGCGGACAACTGATCGTGCTGGGCGTGGCGGGCGGGACGATGGGCGGCTATCCGCATATCGCCCACGTGATCTCGGCCGATCTCGACCGCCTCGGCCAGCTCCGACCGGGCGACGAGATACGGTTCCGCAGCGTCACTCTCGACGAAGCCCGCCGTGCAGATAATGACAGGCGTCTAGCACGCAAGGCGCTGCTGAGACGGGTCGCGACCGCGGCGCAGGATTCTTGAGACCCGACGC
The DNA here is from genome assembly GCA_963815795.1 of uncultured Planctomycetota bacterium. Lineage (GTDB taxonomy): Bacteria > Planctomycetota > Planctomycetia > Isosphaerales > Isosphaeraceae > JAKAUH01. The sequence goes on from CAWFIC010000003.1 coordinate 5,322,463, forward strand.
CGGCTTTCCCCCCACCTTTCGCCGACGGCGACGATCAAGCGCGACGCTGTTTAGCTCTATTGACGCGCATGCTTCGCTCGGCTCAAATGCTCCGCGAATTGCATGGCAAGAGGCCAGACGCTGCCGCGGTGCGATCGGCGCCACCGATTGCGGTCGTGCGCATCACCATTCCGAAGACAGACTCACGACACGGGAGGTTTCGGTGCTGCCGTCGGTCGTCGGAGGCCATCGTCGTTTGAGTCGAGAATCTTCGGCGGTAATCTCACCTGTCGATCCGAACCGGCGCATGTCGATGCCGATGGGCTCGAAGGTCTATGGCCGGTCCATGGCCGTCGGTCTCTTGATCTTGGGCTCCGCATTGGCCTGGTTTCACGGACATGTCGGCTTCCAGAAATACGACGATGAAGGCTATGTGATGATGTCGTTGCGCCAGTTCCTCGACGGGAAGCGGCTCTACGACGATGTCTTCTCGCAATATGGACCGTTCTACTACCTGATCCACGCCCCGTTCTATCATCGGGCGACCGCCGGCCCTTCGCATGACTCGGTCCGTCTCGAGACGGTCGTGCTCTGGGTGGCGACGGGAGTGGCATGCGCCCTGCTGGCGCGACGCATGGGGGGCGAGACCGCGGGGGCGGCGGCCTTCGCACTGACCATGCTCGCCCTGAGGACTTCCGCGAATCAGCCGGGCCACCCGCAGGGCCTGTGCGGCCTCTTGACGATCCTCGCACTGCTGGCGACCACGCGCCTCGGCTCGGGTCGGCGCGCGGCGGCAGTGATGCTCGGGGCGATGGTGGCGGCCCTGGCCATGACAAAGATCAACATCGCGTTGTTCGTGGCGGCGGCCATGCTGCTGGCCCTCCTCTGCAGCGAGCGGGAGAATCGGCCGGCTCGGGCCGCCGCCTACCTCGTGGCGGCCGTGGTCTTCGCCTTACCCCCCATCTTGATGCGGGGTAGTCTCGCGACCTGGGGCCTCCCCTATTGCCTGATCGTCGAGGCGGCGATGGTACCGGTGGTCGCGCTGACGCTGGGCGGCCCGGTCCGTATCCAGGCCGGCGCCGGATCGATCCCCTGGTTTCTCGGATCGCTCGCGGCGTGTGCCGGCATCCTGGTCGCGATGACCCTGGGCCTGGGCACGACGCCGGGAGGACTCTGGCACGGTCTGGTCACGCAGCATATCCATTTCGCGCGGGCCTTCAACGTGCCGCCTCTGGGCCTGACACGTTCGCCGCTGGCCCCCGCCTTGATCGGGATGCTCGCCGGGATGGCCTACGCGTCCGGGCTCCTCCGGTCGAGTACGCTGATCCGGGTGCTCAAAGTCGTCTACGTCGTGAGCTCCGTGCTGCTGGGATCCTGGCTCCTATGGAAGGGTGGGAGGATCCTGAGCTACTTGCTCCTCTATGGCCTGCCGTGGTCCTGGCTTGTTCTCGCCATCGAGCCGGGTGCCGATGGAGAGGGCTTGCCGGCTTCGATGCCGATGTCCCGGGCGGTCCTCGGCCTCGCGACGCCGTTCATCTTCCTGATGGCCTACCCCGTGGCGGGCAGTCAGATCTCCTACGCGGCGCTCAGTTTCCTGATCGGCGTTTCGGTCTGCGGGGCCGATGTGATGCGGACGTTGAACCCGCGAAGTTGGCCGATGCGGCTGGGGACAGTCGGAGTCTGTGCGCTCGTCCTGGCCGTCATGGGCGTCGCAGCCTATCGCACAATCAGGATTTACCGGGCGAGTGAACCGCTTGGGCTCCCCGGCGCCTCCCGCGTTCGACTGACGGCCGAGGACGCCGCGACCTATCGCTGGCTCGCCGGGCGGCTCAACGCCGATTGCGAGACCTTTGTCACCCTCCCCGGCCTCAACAGCCTGTATTTCTGGGCCCGGAAGGAGCCCCCGACCGCGCTGAACACGACGACCTGGATGACCCTGCTCTCTGACGCCCAGCAGCTCGAGATCATCGCCGCGCTGGATCGCCGGGCGCGTGTCATGGCCGTGAAAGATCCCCAGCTCGTCAACTTCTGGATGCACGGCCGGCCGATCTCCGCGTCACCGCTGGTTCGCTACATCGAATCCATGAAGCCGGTTGGACGTCGCGGCGAGTTCGAGCTGTTGATGCGGCCGCCGGTCGTATCGGGCGCGGCCGCCGGCATCTCGCATCGTGAGTTGGTGCGATGATTCGGGACGCCGCCCTCCGCCCCGCGAGGAGGCCGAGAGATTGATCCTGGTCCACGACGACCGGACCCTCATGGCCGGGATCCCTGCGGAGGAAGAAGAGCCCATCAGAACTGCTGATTCTTCGCACTCTTTCGGCTATGTCTGCCTGCCCGGCCTGGTTCTTGGGTTGACCCATACACCGGGTCCCACCTCGTCGGTCCAGTCGTCGAACTCCGCTGATCCTCTCGCTTCGTCCCATTTCCCGCCGGTTTCTTCGATTCAACCACCTTGGACTTGACGAGATCACCCCGATCTGACATTTGGGCACCATGTTTACCAGTCAACCAAAAGAACCGAGGGACCTCGTGGGACTTCCTCGAATCCGCCAACTCCTCCGGCCGCCGGTACGAGTCCCTCCGTGCCTTCGTCGAGGACCACCTTTGCGGCGCCGATATCGCCCGCCGTTTCGGTCACACCGCTCGACAGCCTTCTCGTCCTGGTCCATCACTTCCGCCGGAATCCTCGCCGCTCCTTCCTCCTGACGCCGGCCAACGGAACCCAGTCCGCGCCCCAGTCCGATCCCTGTCGAGAACGGATCGTCGCCCTGCGAAAGCAGGACCCGCTCTTCCCTTCCCGGCTCGCCCCCGCCTGGAGTCATGGGATGTGTGATTCTGGCTTGATAGAGATAATGATACCTGTCTACAACGACTGGGAGGCGCTGGGCGCCTCGTGCCGCGATTGGACCGCGCTTTGAGGATCAACGGCTTGACGGCGAACATCCTGATCGTGGACGACGGATCGACGACGCTGCCGGATCCCGATCTGGAAGCGCCGCGGTGCGTCGCTTTGGGGCGGGTGGAGGTCATGCGGTTGCGGAGGAACCTGGGACATCAGCGCGCGATCGCGGTGGGCCTGGCGCACCTGGAGCACGAGCGGGAATGCGGGACAGTGGTGGTCATGGACAGCGACGGTGAGGACGATCCGGCGGATGTCCCCAGGCTGCTGGCGGCTTGCTCCGCCGCAAGGGGCCGAAACATCATTTTCGCCGAACGGACGCGGCGCTCGGAGTCGCGGCTCTTCCGATTCTGCTACAGCCTGTATCGGATCGCGAACCGCCTCTTGACGGGTCGGTCCATCCGGTTCGGGAACTTCAGCGCCATCCCACGCCCTGCCCTGGAGAGCTTGGCGGTGGTCTCGGAGCTCTGGAACCACTACCCGGCGGCGGTGATCAAGTCCCGGCTGCCCTACCAACTGGTGCCGACCAGGCGGGCCAAGCGGCTTTACGGCGAGTCGCGGATGAACTTCGTCGGACTCGTGACGCATGGGCTGAGCGCCCTGTCGGTGGACAGCGAGACGATCGGGGTCCGGCTCCTGCTGGTCTCACTGGTGACCATCGTCCTGATCCTGGCCGGACTCCTCGCGACATTGGCCGTTCGCCTGACGACTCATCTGGCAATCCCGGGTTGGGCGACTACCGCGGGCGGCGTCCTCTTGGTCCTGCTGTTGCAGGCCGTGATGCTCACGCTGGTGTTCAGCTTCCTGGTCCTGGGCGGTCGAACAGGGCACGTTCTTCTTGCCCAGCCGGGATTATCGCTACTTCGTGGCGGACTTCCATCCGTTCGGTCAGGCCGGCGGCGATCGCGCGAAGGCCGACCGGGCCGATCAGGTCCGCTCCGGTTCGTGGCAACCCGATTCTCATCGCGCGACCGCCCGGACTCTCGCCGGCCCGCACGTGGCGGACAAACTGTCGCAACCCCAAGCCAACCCCCAGAATTTATGAGCGTATATCAATATGTTGGATCGGAGCTGGAACTTTTCTCCGCCGCGACTCGGTGGAAGGCCTACTTGAGGCGGTGGATCGCGCCGTACCTCGGTGCGGAGGTCCTCGAGGTCGGTGCGGGCCTGGGAGGAACGACCCAGGTCATCTGCGACGCCTCGCGGTCGCGGTGGACCTGCCTCGAACCCGACGCCGAATTGGCCGCTCACCTCACCGCCAGGGTCGAAGAGGGGGCGCTGCCGGGCTGCTGCGAGGTGGCAATCGGCACACTGGACGCGGTCGACGGGCCGTACGATGCGGCCGTGTACATCGACGTCCTGGAACACATCGAAGATGATCGTGGGGAACTTGAGCGGGCGGCGCGGCTGCTCAAGCCGGGCGGCCATATCGTGGTGCTCTCGCCCGCTCATCCTTTCCTGTATAGTCCGTTCGACCGGGCGATCGGCCATTATCGGCGGTATACGCGAGAGAGTCTGAAGGCCCTCGCCCCATCCGGCCTGGAGTTGGCGCGGCTGATCTACCTCGACTCGGTCGGGCTGCTCGCATCGCTCGGCAATCGCCTGATCCTGCGGAGCGAGCAACCGAGTCCGAGCCAGATCGCCTTATGGGACAAATTCCTGGTTCGAGCGTCCGAGGTCGTCGATCCCCTGTTGGGATACAACGTGGGCAAATCGGTGCTCGGCGTCTGGCGGCGACCGTGGGCACCCCAGGTCAGCAACTGGTGATTTTCATGCTTTTCTCAAGAATGCATTTGATCGGTCACTGGCGATCGGGTGGAGTCTCAGGGTCACCGAATGGCTGGCGCAACCCCAGCAAGGTCACGGGGTTCAGACGACCTGGCCTCGATCGCGGATCTCCGCGCCTTGCAAGCGCCAGATGATGTTCGTTCAATCACCCTGCGACGCCACCAGATCCGGCGCGTTGAGATCCTACCGGCCGGCCGTGACGGCGAGCTTGCTCAGGAGCAATTCGGGGTCGGCGGGCTTGACGATGTGGTCGTCGAAGCCCGAGGACAGGGCCCGCGCGCGGTCCTCGGCCCGGCCGTAGCCGGTGACGGCGATGAGCCGGGCCCGGGCGGTCTCCGGGTCGCCGCGGATGGCCGAGGCCACCGCGTAGCCGTCCATGCCGGGCAGGCCGATGTCGCAGACGACCGCGTCGGGGCGCGAGCGCTTCGCCTCGGCGACCCCGTCGAGCCCGTTGACGGCGACGCTCACCTCGTGGCCGTGCATCCGCAGGAGCCGGCGCAGGCTCTCGGCGGCGTCGGCGTTGTCCTCGACAACCAGGACGCGGAGATGTGAGCCGATCGCGGAGGCGGCGGCGGGCCCTTGCACCGTCGGCGTTGTAGCGGCCGCCGGCTGGGCCAGGGGCAACGCCAGGGTGAACTCGGCCCCACGGCCGGTGCCCTGGCTCTCGGCCCGGATCGTGCCGCCGTGCAGCTCGATCATCCCTCTCGCCAGGGCCAGGCCCAGGCCCAGGCCGCCCTGGCCGCGATCGAGGCTCCCGTCCGGTCGTGCGAGCGCCTCGTGCATCGTCTGCAGGACGTCGGGGGCGATGCCGATGCCCGTGTCCCGGACCACGAGCAACGCCCGATCGCGCTCGCCGTCGATGGAGACTTCGAGCGTCACCGAACCGCCGCTGGCGGTGAACTTCAGGGCGTTGCTCAGCAACACATCCACGACGCGCCCGAGCCGTCCGCTGTCCGCCCGAACCCAGACCGGATCGGCCGGCATGGCGACGGTCAGGGTCAATCCGTCCTCGTCGGCGTCCGCGAGACGGCTCTCGACCGCCTGGCGGCCGACCTGGCGGAGGTCCAGGTGTCCCGGGTCCAGCACCATCAGCCCGCGGTTCAGCCGGGAGATCTCGAGCACGTCCTCGACGATCCGCGCGAGGCGATCGACCTGGCGGTCCACCACCTCGTAGAGCTCGGCGGCGAAGCGGGGATCGCCCGACCCGCGCCGCAGGAGATGCAGGCTGTTCCGGATCGGTCCCAGGGGGTTGCGCAGATCGTGGCCGAGCAGGCCGAGCAGCTCGTCCTTCAGGCGCGACGCATCGGCCAGCCGCCGGGTCTGGTCCCGGAGTTCGCCCTCGCGACGCAACGGCTCGGTCAGGTCGCGGATGACCAGGGCGAAGCCGCGAAGTTCGCCGCCGGGTCCGCGCCGGGCCGTCACGCTCGATTCGGCACAGAACCGCGAGCCATCCTTGCGAACCCACCACGCCTGCTCGCTCGAGCTTCCCTGCGACGTCGCGGCGGCCAGTTCGCGCGGCGGCGCGTCGCCCGCATCGGAGTCCGGCGCTCGCAGCACCGCGACGGGCCGGCCGAGGACCTCGGCGGCGCCGTATCCGGTGAGCCGCTCCGCCCCGGTGTTCCAGGTGAGGATGCGGCCGGCCGGGTCGAGCAGGATGAGGCCGAAAACCTCCACCCCGTTGACCAGGAGTCGATAGGATTCATCGTCGTCGGCCGACGGCCGTTCGGCAGTCCCTTCCAGTTCCCGGTCGCGCTCCACGAATCCTCCCGTCAAGCCCGGCGCCGGCGGCCGATGGCGCCGCGGCTGATGTCGTTTCGGCCTCCGCCGGCATCAACCACATCACGCCGCGATGAGACCGCGGCGATTCCCGGGCGATGACAGGAGGAAGCCTGCTGCTCGATACAGCGCGAGATCGATCGCGTTCGTCGGATCCGGCTTTCCGGCCCGGCACCGCACCCGAACGCGGCACGATGGCCCCGCGACCGGCGAACGGTCGGGGCCTGCGCCATGTGGCTCTTCGTAGACCAGAGCGAAAGTCACGGGAAGACGCCGGAACTTAGCCGCCGGCGCCGACCGAGTCAATACCCTGCCCATACGTCGGGTCACGTGTGCTCGTCCGAGCGCGCAGCCGGACCCCATGCCCGCGTCGCGGGCGTTTCGCTGACCATGCAAATCGCGGGCCGGCCGGGTAGCATCTCGAAATCGCCGGCCACTTCGGCGACAATCGCGATGAGCGACCCGGTCCCCCCCGAACCGGGCCTGATTTCCGATCCGGCCGGGAGCGGAGTCACCCGTCCTCGCCCGGTCCGTTCGTCCTCGATCCATCCCACGACGCTCGCCGGTGCGCGGGCAGGAGAACGCCTGATGTCCGTCCGCTCAAGCCGGTTGGTGATGACCGTGGTCGTGTTGGGCTCACTCTGGGGATTTCCGCACGTTCGGGGCGACGAGCCGGTGAAGCCGACGGCGTCGGCGTCCGAGGCCAACCCAGCAGTCCCCGCTCCGGGGCATTCGGTGCACGGGGAGCCGTTCAACGACGGGCCGCGACACTCCGCCTACCTGATGAGCGGCATGGGCAAGTCCCACTTCCCGGTCACCACCAAGAAGCCCGAGGCCCAGGCCTTCATCGATCAGGGCGTCGCGCAGCTCCACTCCTTCTTTTACTTCGAGGCGGAGCGGTCCTTCCGCCAGGCCGCCAAGCTCGACCCGGGCTGCGTCATGGCCTACTGGGGCATGGCGATGGCGAACGTGAATAATCCGCGACGCGCCAAGGAGTTCCTCAAGGAGGCCCGCAAGCGGGCCGGCGCGGGGGCGACCTCGCGGCGGGAGCAGCTCTACCTCGAGGCCATCGAGGCGTTCCACAAGGACGGGGGCAACGCCAGGGGCCACCAGCAGGACCTGCTCCGCGGGCTCGAGACGATCGTCCAGGAGTTCCCCGACGACATCGACGCCCGCGCCTGGATGGCGATGGTCGCGTGGCAGGCCGGAGGCAACGGGAGCCGGCAGGCGCTCGACATCGTGCTCGACACGGTGCTCCAGGCCGAGCCGATGCACCCCGGTGCGCATCACTACCGCATCCACCTCTGGGACGGCGTCAAGCCGATCCGGGCCGAGAAGTCGGCGGCGCTGTTCGCGCGTGCGGCGCCGGGGATCGCCCACGCCTGGCACATGCCCGGCCACACCTACACCGGGCTGAAGCGCTACGCCGACGCGGCGTACCAGCAGGAGGGCTCGGCACGGGTCGACCACGCCTACATGTTCCGCGACCGGGTGATGCCCTTCGAGATCCACAACTACGCGCACAACAACCAGTGGCTCTGCACCAGCTACAGCCACATCGGCCGGGTGCATGACGCGATCACCGTGGCGCGGAACCTGGTGGAGCAGCCGCGCGACCCCCAGAAGAACGGGCCCAACGACGGCGGCTCGCCGCAGCGGTACGGGCGGCTTCGCTGGTCCGAGCTGCTGGTCCGCTACGAGCTGTGGGACGACCTGATCGAGGCGACGACCTCCGGCGTACTCGACTGGACCAATATCCCGCACGAGCAGGTGCAGCGGGCCTATACGCTCGGCCAAGCCTACGCCGCCAAGGGCGACGCCAAGCGGCTGGCCGAGCAGGTCGAGGCGCTCAGGAAGCTCAAGGACGCGGCGGCGAAACCCGCGCTGGCGGAGCTGGAGGGCTACCAGCTCCTCGCGCGGGGCGAGGTCGGGCCGGCGTTCGACGAGTTCGCCAAGGCGAGTTCGATGCGGCCCGATGCGACGGCGCGGGCGCATCTGACCGCTCGAAACTACGGCTTCGCCGAGAGCGTGGCGAAGAAGGCCGTCCAGCAGAACCCGGACCAGGTCCCGCCGCTGGCGGCGTACGTCGAGATCCTCCAGGCGGTCGGCAAGGAGAAGGAGGCGCGCGAGACCTACGCCAAGCTCGTGCCGATGGCGCGATGCGCCGACCGCGACCTGCCGATCTTCCGCCGGTTGGGCGCCCTGGTCGCCCGCTGGAAGGCCGACAAGACCTGGACGCCTCCCGAGACGTCCCCGGCCCCATCGGGCGGCTCCGACGAGGCGGCCATCAACCGGATCGACCTGACCACGCTCGGGCCGCTCGGCTGGAGCCCGTTCCCCGCCGAGCCGCTCGCCGGCACCGACACGACCGGCAAGCCCTGGTCGCTGGCGACCCACAAGGGCCGCAACGTCCTGGTCCTCTTCTTCCTGGGCGGCAAGTGCGCCCACTGCATGCAGCAGCTCCAGGTCTTCGGCAAGGAATACGACGCCCTCAAGACGCTCGAAGTGGACACGATCGCCATCAGCACCGACGACGCCGAGGCCAGCAAGGCGCTCAAGAACAACCAGGACGGCATCAAGTTCCCCATGCCGATGATCGCCGATCCGAAGCTCGACTCGTTCCGGCGCTATCGGGCCTACGACGACTTCGAAGGCCAGCCGCTCCACGGCACGTTCCTGATCGACGCGCAGGGCAACGTCCGCTTCCAACGGATCTCGGCGGACCCGTTCCTCGACGTCGAGTTCATCAAGGCCGAGGCGGTGCGGGTGAAGCGGATCGTGAACAGGAAATGACCCCGAAAGTAGGGTGGGTCGAGCCTCGACTCATCGAGGCGAGGCCCACCGGATCGGCCGACGATCTCGGTGGGCCTTCACGCCGCTTCGCGGCGTTCGACCCACCCTACGGCCCCTCCTCGCGCACCCTTTCCGATCGAGACCTGGCCTTCCCCTCTGGAAATCAGTGGGCCCTTGCCCGTCTTCCCGCTGGCCCTGAACGCCGAGATCGTCCTCCCCATCGACCTCGAGTTCGACCTACACCTTCGCCTGGCAGCGCCGCCGGCTGACTTGAGGGACGACGGCGTATCGACGCCATCTCGTCGCGTCCGCCCTCGACCCACTTGACGCGCGGCCGCGGCCGGCTCAAAATACTCATCGATGCGTACTAAGAGCCCGTAGGAAGCGACGACATGGCAGGCAAGAGTCCGGCGGCCCTGAGCGGCCGCGAATACGCGATCCTGAAACTGCTCTGGGAGCGCGGTGCTTTGACAGTCCGCGCGGTGCGGGACGAGCTGGCTTCCGCCCGCGATGACGGAGACGAAGAGATCCCCTACACGACGGTCTTGAGCCTGTTGCAGCTCATGGAGAAGAAGGGATACGTCGTCCACCAGGCGGAGGGGAAGACGTACCGCTACCAGGCGAAAGTGCCCCGAGCCCGGACGACCCGGCTGGTCATCCGCGATTTCGTGAGCCGGTTCTTCGACGGGTCGACCGAGGCCCTGCTGATGGGACTGGCCGAGAGTCCGGACGTCTCGCCCGAGGCGTGGGAGAAGCTCAGATCGGCGATCAAGCGTCGACGGGAGGCGAGCGATGAATGAGCGCATGGTGCTGGTCGTCGAGGCGCTGGGCCATTGGGTCCTGGCGTGGACGCTGGTGGTCGCGGCTGTTTCACTCTGGATTGGCGTCTTGCGACCGCGCCGGGCCGCCGTCCGTTATGGGGGCTGGCTGCTGGCGACCTTCGGCGGGGCGGCGCTGGCGCCGATCATCATCGCCGTGGGACCGCTCGCCTCCTGGCGTGAGTTCGTCCGCGTCCTTTCATCCCGGCCGCCGGTCGCGGCGACTTCGGAGTCACCGGCCGCCTTCCGATCCTGGTTCGACGGGCCATCAGGTTCCGTCCGCCCGGAGTTGGTCGCGAACCGGGCATCGGACGCGGTCGACCCGGTCGGCTCGGGGCCGACTTCCGGTCCGGTTCGTCCGCCGGACTTGCCGCAAGCCCAGGCGGATCCTCCGGCACAATCGGATCGCTGGCTGTCCCTCGCGGCGGGCATCTGGGGCGCGGGCTTCTTGCTCTTCGCCGCACGCCTCGTTTGGTCCGCCCGGCGCATCCGATCCCTGCTGGCCGGGGTCGAGCCGATCGTACCGGCGGAACTCCAGTGCGAGCTCGAAGCGTCGCGGCGAGAGCTGGGAATCCGTCGCCGCGTGCGGATCGCCGTCCATCCCGAGATCGCCGCGCCGATGTGCGTGGGATTGGTCCGACCGGTCGTCCTCTGGCCGACGCCCGAGAACTGCTCGATGAGCCCGCGCGAGCGGCTGGCGAGCCTCACCCATGAGCTGGCGCACCTCCATCATGGGGATGACGTCGTGGCGCTGCTGGCCGAGGTCTGGCGGGCGTTGACGTGGTTCTACCCGCCCGTCCATCTGACGGCGACTCAGCTCCGGAGGGAGCGCGAGTATCGTTGCGACGACCTGGCGGCGGGGAAGCTGGAATCGCCCGAGCAATATGCGCAATGGCTCCTGGACCTGGCGCCGGTCCGGGTCGGCCCGCCGGCTCCATTCCTGGCCGCGTCGCTTTTGGGTGGCACGAGCCTGGCGGACAGGGTTCGGCGGATCGTCCGCGGCGAGGTGCGCTGGGCCAAGCCGCTGGGCCGCCGGGCCCGGATCATCCTGGGCCTCGCGGCATTCTTGATGCTCGGGACGGCCGGCTCGGTCCGACTGGTCGGGTTCGCGGGGCGGGCGGCGGCCGCGGAACCGGCCGATGCCCCGCTGCCGGATATCACCCCCGCGCAACTGGCCGCGAAGATCCGCGAGGCGATGAAGCGCTACGACGACAAGGGCTCCTTCCGGGTCGTCTTCACCAATACCCAGGACATGAACTGGAATCTCGAGACCAACCAGGGAAAACCGGAGGAGCAGAAGCCGATCCTGGTCTTCTATCGCGGCCGGGCCCGTTATGAGAGCGACGGGATCCGATGGCGCGCCGAGTACGAAGGGATGTCGCCGAGTTCCGGCTCGAAGCGGATGTGGCCCGACCGATGGTCGACCGGGTTCGACGGCGTCCAGGCGTATCACTGGCGGGTGTCGCAGAATGAATTCATCCTCGGCGCGTCGGCTCCAAACGCCGAGCACTGGGGCCCCCGACAGGTCATCTGGGAGAACAGCGAGCAGCTCGTCCGGATGCTCGAGGAGCCTGATGGTCGCAAGACGGCGATCGCGATCGTGCAACGGGTCGTCGACGGAGCGAGATGCTACGTCGTCGAGAGCCAGAGCTCGGATCGCAAGTGGGGAGGCGAGACCATCATCTCCCCGAGGCAAGGGTACCTGCCGATCAGCCGGAAATGGACCGTCCGCGGCCAGGTCTATTCCTCGTACACCCTGCAAGGCGCCCACGAGGTCGCGGCCGGGATCTGGGCCCCCGACCGGATCGAAGACGAATCGATCTCGGTTCGCGAAGACGGGGCCTCTCGCCTCTTCTCTCGCCGGCGCATGCAGATCGTGGAGTATCGTCCGCGGCAGGTCCCGCCGGCAGCCGCATTCCAGCTCGAGATCCCTTACGGGGTCGATGTCACCGACCGCCGGCTGGGCTGGTCGTACACCAAGGATCCCTGGTGGCCCGAGGTCGGGGCGATGCTCCGGGAGAAATATCACTGGCCCCCGCCCGACTTCACTGCACTCAAGAATTTCAGCAGCGCCTCTCAGCGGAAACTCGACGGCCAGCCGGCCCCGCCGCTTCGCATCGCGAGCTGGCTGAACTCGGAGCCGATGGATCTCGCCGCCCTCCGCGGTAAGGTCGTCCTGGTCGAGTTCGGGAACATCCTGGATTTCTATGAGCCTCAGTACGCCCCGGCCCTGCGGGAGCTGTACTCGGTGTATCATCCGGCCGGGCTGGAGATCCTCTCGATTCACGCACCGACCGAGGATATGGACGCGGTCCGGCGGTTCGCGCGGGATTATCGGCTGCCGTATCCCGTCGTCATCGACGAGGGCAAGCCCGGCTCGCAGGGTGTCACGGCCGAGGCGTTCGCCATCCGGGGCCGGGTCTGCGCCTTCCTGATCGACCAGGAAGGGAAGGTGCACTCGGCCGGCGAGCCGACCATCGGCGGCGGCCGGGTCGTCGAGACGATCGTCTCGCTCCTGAAGAAAGCCGGCGCCCGCGACGTGAAGGCGGTCTCGCTCGACACGCCTCGACTCCCGGATCAGGCCATCAACGACGCGAAAGTCCTGTATCGGGCCGGGGTCAGGGCGGCCCTCGACGCCAATCCTCCCGGCAAGATCGTGGGTCGGATCGTCGATGATCGCCACCAGCCGGTTGCCGGCGTGAACGTCCTGGCCACGCTCCAGTTCAGCATGCTGGAGTTGACCAGCCCGGGTATCAACTACCTCGTCCCGTATCGCGCAGCCGACGAGCGATTCCGCGCCACGACCGGGAAGGACGGCCGCTTCGAGCTCTCGGGCCTCTGCAAGGGGGAGTATGCAGTGAAGGTGGAGGCGCCCGGCCGGGCCTGGAAAGAGCGCAAGGCATTCCTCGCGCCCGATCTCAAGCCGGCGTCGGTCGAGTTCGTCCTGGATCAGGGGGACGCCATCTCGGGGCAGATCCGCGACCCGGAGGGCAAACCGATCGCCAATGCCACCGTCATGCCCACCGAGCGACAACATTACGTGAACGACGAATTCCAGTACACCACGGGCGTCGAGGGCAACGGCGTGACGACCGACGGCGCAGGCCGATTCCGACTCGGCCGACTGCAAGAGGGCCGCTATGTCATCGAGGTCAAGGCGGCCGGCTACAAGGTTTGGGAACTGGAAGCGATCTGGGCCGGCAATGAGAATGTCGTCGTGACGCTGGAGCGTTCGCCGTGAGCCGACCCGTGTGCTCGCCCTCGCGCCGGGAAGACAGTAGGTCAGGCTTTCCAGCCTGACGAACCCATACCGTCAGGCTGGAAAGCCTGACCTACATGAGAAAAAATCGCTCGACGGGGCAAAAAATTGGGGCATCCCGCCCTCGGCCGCGGTACTTCCTTCTATAGAGGCACCGAGGATCGGGGAGCGGACGCATGGCGAGCGGACCATCGGCCGCCGTCGCGAATCAGCTTCGGGCGCTGTTTCAAGGCGGCACGGTCGGAGGGCTGACCGACGGGCAATTACTGGACCGGTTCGTGCAGCGGCGCGACGAGGCGGCCTTCGCGGCGCTGGTCGAGCGGCACGGCCCGATGGTCCTGCGCGTCTGTCGCAACCGGCTGGGCGACCGCCACGACGCCGAGGACGCCTTCCAGGCGACGTTCCTGGTCCTGGCCCGCAAGGCGCGGTCGATCCGCCAGTCTGAGGCGGTGGCCGGCTGGCTCTTCGGGGTCGCCGGCCGGGTCTCGGCGAAGGCGCGGGCCGCCGATCGGCGGCGGGTGCAATCCGAGCGGACAGTCGGGATCACTCCGGATCTGGCGATCGAGGATAAACAGCCCGAGCCGTGGACCGAGCTCCATGAAGAAGTTGATCGGCTGCCGCAGAAATACCGGGTTCCGCTGATCCTCTGCTACCTGGAAGGGCTCACCTATGAGCAGGCCGCGGCGCATCTGCGATGCCCGGTCCGGACCATCCAGAGCCGGTTGCGCGCGGACGCGAGCGGCTGAAAGGGCGGCTCGAGCGCCGCGGACTGGCACCGTCGGCCGCGATCTTCGCTTCGGCCTTCTCCTTCGACAAGGGGAAGGTGATCGTCCCGGTTTCCTTGAGGGGAGCGACGGCCGCGGCCGCGCTTCGGTTCATGAGCGGCGAAGGAACGGCCGCCGGTGAGGGCCCGGCCGCCGCCCTCGCCCGGGAGGTCCTGCGCGCCATGTACTTCGGCACATTGAATACCATCGCAAAACTCGTGTTCCTGCTGGGAGCCATCGGTGCGAGTGGGTGGCCGGCCGGATTCGGGACGACCACTTCGCCGCCCCGCGCTCGGCGCCGGCTGGCGCCGTCGGGCCAGGCGCGGTCGCTGCTCAAGAGGCTCCGGCGGCAAAGAAGGATGAAGGCCCCTTCCGGATGACCGGGACCGTGCGGGTCGAAGGGACCGGCGAGCCGGTCGCGGGCGCCCGGGTGCAAGTCGAACTCGGATCCAGGGACCTGAGCGGCGACTTCGTCGAGGGCCTCACGGACAAGGACGGCCGCTATCTGATCTCCCTGCCCGAAGGCAACGCCCGTCCCTTGTTCTTCACGCCCCCCCGCGGCTACTGGCTACCCGAACCCTCGAAGCACTGGCGGTTCTTCGCGGTGACGCCGCGGGAGCCGGTCCACCGCGAGGATTATGAGGTCCGTCGGGGATCGACCTGGCGTTTTCGGCTGACCCGAGGCCCGAGGCGCGAGCCGGTCGTCCCGGGCTTCCTGTCCACCTACGCGCTCCCCGGCGATTTCAGCGTCACCGTCCGCGAGACGACCGACCCGAACGGTTATGCGACAGCGACCCTGCCCGACGAGGCGGCCAAAGTCACTCTCAGCCTCTCGCCCAAGGACCGAAATGAAGGGATGGCACTGGTCAAGCTGGACCTGAGCCACGGCTTCCGTTCCGGGGCGATCCGGGCGGTGAAGCGGCTGGACGAACCCGGCGAGCCCCGTTTCCAGCTCACCGACGAGGCGGGAGCGACGGCGACCGTCGGGGGACCGGTCGAGGTGGACGCGAAGGACGGCCAGCTCACCGTCTCCGCGACCTTGCCGGACCTCGATCCGGGCCAGTTCGGCAGCGTCAGCGGCACGGTCCTCGAGCGGGATGGCCGTCCGATCGATGGGGCCACTGTGACCATCTATTGTGAGTACCGTCAGGGGGCGCGATCTCGGGCCGGGACGAGCACAAGGTCCGGACCGACGCCCAGGGCCGGTATCTCCTCCGCTCGGTCGCGAGGAGGTCATACGAAGGCGAGCCGGCGAAGCTCTCGGTCATCGTGTACAAGGACGGATACGCGGGCGTCGAGACCCAGACGTTCGAGTTCCGGCCCGGCAACGACGGGAACCACGCCCTCGATCCGATCCGCCTGGGTCCGGGTCTCTCGCTCACCGGAAGGGTCGTCGACCCGGAGGGCCGGCCTGTGGTGGGAGCGCAGATCCGGGTCACGGGAAGCTGGGCGGAGGCGGCGAATACCCACCGCTCGGGGCCGGAGGGCCGGTTCACCATCCCGGACCTGGGCCGGGGCGTCGCCCGCGTCTGGTGCACCTTTCGCGCGCTCCAGGGTGGCGGAGGCTACGTCGTCGATGGCAAATCGGAGCCGGTCACCGTCCCGCTCCGCCCGGCGCCGCAACCGCCGGCGGCCGCCGCGGCGCGGCCGGTGCCGCCGCGGGCGTTGCAGAACGGCGAAATCGCTCCCAACTGGGTCGTCCGCGGCTGGACCGACGGCAAGGAGCGATCGACCGGCGAACTGCGAGGCCGGGTCGTCTTCCTCGATTTCTGGAACCTCCAAGCCGGTGGGAGGTTGCTCCCCGCCCTCGACCGGCTCCGCCAGAAATTCGAGCCCCGCGGGGTCGTGTTCCTGTCGATCCACACGCCCGATGGGGATCCCGACCAAATCCGCAAGCTCTATCAGCTCAACCAGGTTTCGCTCGTCTCGGCGATCGACGCGGGGCCACCGGACCGGGCCGGCGAAGGGACGACGGCTCGTCTGTATGGGGTCCGCGGTTTCCCCTGGATCATCGCGATCGATCGAGCCGGCAAGGTCGCGTTCAACTCCATCGACCCGGCCAACCAGGGCGTCATGGCGGCCATCGCCCAGCGATTGGGAATCGGCGCAACCGCGCAGCCGACCCCGGAGCAGATGAACCAGTTGAGCGAAGCGTTCCTCGACCACGTCATCGAGAAGGTGCTGGCCCGGCCGTAGCGGACTCCCAAAGCACGGCCCTGCTCTGGGCGAATGGGGCTCTCGTCCGTATGATGGATCGAGTTGATGAAGATCCACTCCATCCCGGGCAGGGCCATGTCTTCCGGATTCTTGGTTCAAGAGAGCGCGAGCGATTCCATCCCCGAGGCGGTCGGACCGGACCGGCCGCGCCTGCCGGCCTTGCCCATCGCCGCGAGCCATCGCCACCGGCTCCGTCCGCTGGAGGGCAAGCCGCCCGGGACGCTGGTCATCCACGAGATCTACCGCAGCCTCCAGGGCGAGAGCACATTCGCCGGGCTGCCGTGCGTCTTCATCCGGCTGACGGCCTGCCACCTGCGTTGCGTCTACTGCGACACGCCGCACGCCTTCTCCGAGGGAGAAGCCCTCCACCTGGACGAGATCCTGTCCAGGACCCTGGACCTGGGCGATGACCTGGTCGAGCTCACCGGCGGGGAGCCCTTGCTCCAGCCGGAGGTCTATCCGCTCATGACCCGGCTGGCCGACGCCGGCAAGACGGTGTTGCTCGAGACCAGCGGGGCCGTCAACACCGCCGCGGTGGATCCCCGCGTGAGGATCATCCTCGACATCAAGACGCCGGGATCCGGCGAGGCCGAGGCCAACATCTGGAGCAACCTCGACCGGCTCCGACCCACCGACGAGGTCAAGGTGGTCGTCTGCGACCGCGCCGATTTCGATTGGGCCGTCGAGGTCGTGCGCCGGCACCGGCTGTTCGGACGCTGCCCGATCCTCTTCAGCGCCACCTTCGGCCAGGTCAATCCGACCGAGCTCGCCGCCTGGATCCTGGAATCTCGACTGCCGGTGCGCCTCCAGCTCCAGCAGCACAAGATCCTCTGGGATCCCGCGGCCCGTGGTGTCTGATCGCGCCGAGATCGGTCAGCCTGGACCGCCCCGACGTCGGTCTGCTTCGTGTCCTCCCCGCAACCGCGGCTCATCCCAGGGGAAGACCCGCTCCCAGCTTGTGTCCCTTGGACCGCGCGGCCAGCATCGAATCGAGCGCGGACACCGTTCCGTCCCCGTTCACGTCCGCGCCCAGCGGTGTCCACCCCACTGGCGACGACCGGTTGATCTCCGCCGCGATGGCGCTCAGATCGTTGCTGTCCACGACACCGTCACCCGTGACGTCGCCCAGAAGCCGGTAGGAATCATGGGTCGCGGTCTGGCCGTTGGGCAGGATGACATCGAGCTCGTCGTCGCCGTCAGCCGCCGTCGTGCTGTTGCTCCCTGCCGCCTGGCCGCGAAGACCTCGAAGTAGACCAGGCCACTGCCGCCGGTATCCCAGCCGCTGACATTGAGCGTGAAGGTCCCCGTGCCGACGTTGACCGTGCTGGGGCTGGGCCCGTTGGTGACTTCGACCGAGGTGACCGGGGGAGTCAGCCCGGGAAACCCGGTCCGGCCGCGGGCGGATCGGGAGACTCGTGACCAGAGCCCGCCTTCACCAGCCCAATCCGGGCCGAATCCCGATCCACTGGTGGACCAGCAGCAACGCGGCGACGTAGCCCAGCACCCGCAGCACGATCTGCGATAGGTTGCCCATGACCTGGCGGAAGTCCTGGCGCAACGTGAGCCGGTGCACGCCGCTCCGGATGGCAATCGACGCGCCGACCAGCAAGAGCAGCAGGATCGGCACCAGCTCCCAGGCCTCTCGAATCAGATTCCTCGTAACCATGATCCCCGACGGCCTCCCGGACGTGCGACGTGAAAGACGAACCGATCACTCATGCGGCGAGGATACCAGGAACAGCAAACAACGCGCCGACCCGCAGTGTCGGTTTTTCGTACCCTCCTCTTCACTCTAACAGGGTGTACGAAAAGCCAGTTTGGGCCTATAATTCCGCATGAAACCCAAACGCTACCCGTCCGATCTGACTCGGACCCAGTGGAAACGCCTCAAGCGGTTGCTGCCGCCGGCCAAGCCCGGCGGACGACCTCGCTCCGTGAATCTGCGGGAGGTCCTCAACGGCATCTTCTACATCCTCCGCGGCGGCTGTGCCTGGCGGATGATGCCCACGGATCTGCCCCCGTGGAGTACCTGCTACGACTACTTCCGTAAGTGGCGCGACGCCGGCACCTGGGCAAAGATCAACGACGCGCTGCGGACCCAGGTCCGCCGACGCGCCGGGCGGAAGAAGAGCCCCAGCATGGGTATCATCGATAGTCAGAGCGTCAAGACCACCGAGCGCGGCGGCCCGCACGGCAAGGACCCGTTCAAGAAGGTCAACGGGCGGAAGCGTCACCTGGTCGTCGATACGCTGGGGATGGTCGTGGCCGCGGCGGTCCACTCGGCGGGCATCCAGGATCGGGACGGCGCCAAGCGGGTCCTGGGGAAGATGGTCGGCCGCTTCCCGCGGCTGGAGAAGATCCTGACCGACGGGATCTACAACGGCGGGATCGCTGAGTGGGCCCGCGCGGTCGGTGGTTGGCTCCTGGAGATGGTAGTCCGTCCCGAGGGGGAGACGGAGTTCAAGGTCCTGAAGTGGCGGTGGATCGTGGAGCGGACATTCGCCTGGCTGGGCCGCTACCGGCGCTTGAGCAAGGATTACGAGGGGAGCGAGGAGTCGAGCGAATCTTGGATCTATGTGGCTATGACTCATTTCATGCTCCGGCGCCTCGATCCAGCTTGATCGAGGCTTTTCGTACACCCTTTAAGAGTAGCCCACGGCGCCCGTCGAGGGGGTAGAATCCACTTTTTTCAAAGATGTCAAGTTTGCAGGTGTGAAAATCCGCCGGCCACGTAAAGCTTGCGGGCGGTGCCGTGCGAAACGGTTGGAGGGGTTGGCCTCAGAGTTTGTGACACAACGGATTCCACATTTCAGATTCCGAATTTCGAATGGGTTTAAATCCATGCCATTGAGGGAGTTGCGAATTCGGAATTCGGAATCTTCAATCCGATTTCTTTCACAGGCCCTCAGAGGAGCTGATCGGCGGGCAGCCGGAAGAGTCCGCGCGCGTTGTCGGTGGTGATCCGCGCAACCTCTTCGGGAGGGAGCCCGCGGACCTCGGCCAGGCGGCGGGCGGTGACGGCGACTCGCGCCGGCTCGTTGGTCTTGCCGCGGAAGGGGTGAGGGCTCAGGTACGGGCTGTCGGTCTCGACCAGGATGCGGTCGAGTGGGACCCGGGCGGCGACGTCGCGCAGGGCGTCCAGGGACTTGTTGGTGTAGGTGAGCATGCCGGCGAACGATAGGTGCAGGCCCAGGTCGAGGAACGCCCGGGCGTCCTCCCAGGTGCCGGTGAAGGAATGCTGCACCCCGAGGACCGGCCGGCCCAGGGCCCGCATCTGGTCGATCAGCTCGCAGGTGCAGTCGCGGCTGTGGATCACCACCGGCCGGTCGAGCCGATGTGCCAGGTCCAGGTGGCGGCCGAACCACTCTTGCTGCACGCCGAAGGGGGTCCGGTCCCAGTATCGATCCAGGCCGGTCTCGCCGATCGCGACGACCTCGGGACGCGCGGCGAGGTCGACGATCGCCGGCCAGTCGGCCTCGGTCGCCTCGGCGGCTTCATTGGGATGGACGCCCACCGCGGCGAAGATCCCGCGATGCGCCCGCGACAGCTCCACGACCGATGCGCTGTTGACCGCCGTCGTGCCGATCGCCACGAGCTGGACGACGCCCGCGTCCCGGGCCCGACCCAGGACGCCCTCCCAGTCGCCGCGCAGCCGGGGGTCGTCCAGGTGCGCATGCGTATCGACCAGGGGCGCGAAGAGCGGGGAGCGCTCGCTCCGCTCGCTGCGGGGCGCGGGGAGGCGCTCGCTCCGCTCGCTGCGGGGCGCGGGGAGGAAGACCTTCGTCCGTCACGCCGAGCACGGGCCTTCTCCACTGGTGAGCCCCATATTCCGCGCCCGCGCCCGCGCACCGCGCCCGCGCACCGATTCCTGATACCCCACCAGCTCGAGTCGGTATCCGGTCACGTGGAAGCCCTGGCGGTTGAGGTAATCGGCGAGCCGGGGATCGAGCCTGGCGACCAGGTCAGGGTCGAAGTGGGTGGGCAGGTCGTGGACCGCGCCGGTGCGCAGGCAACGGAAGTGATAATGCGGGTCGCGTCGGGCGTCGTAGCGTGCCTTGGCATCGCCGCCCGCCGCCGGGAGTTTGGCCGCCACCTCGGTCTCCACCAGCGCCTCCAGCGCCTTGTAGACGGTGGCCAGGCTGATCCGGGGGAGGACGGTGCGGACGGCCTGATAGACGTCCTCGGCGGTGGGATGATGCTCGGCCCGGGTCAGGTGGTCGTAGACCGCCAGCCGCTGGGGCGTGCAGCGCAGTCCGGCGCCCTCGAGGATCGTCCGGAGCGACTCATGATCAAGCGGGACGGTGCGCATCGCTGGTCTCGGGCCCTCGCTCCGGATGCGACCCACCGGGTCGGCCCGCGGCGGGATCGGCCGGCCCCCGCACTCCGACGCCGGGAGCTCCGGCCGCAATCCCTTCGCGCATTCGCCTTTCCATTGTTCGGCGGCTTGACAGCCCTGTCAACTGCGGGTTAAAATGGCTGCTTGGGCCGGGGTCGGAGGATTCACATCGGGCTCGGCCCTTCCGGGGCTTGGTTCGCTCCCTGCACCAGTATCCCGTGCGGCCTGGGCCGCCGCGAGCCCTCACGGAGGCGATGCTCTTCCTCGTGCAACGCAGCCTGGCACCCAAAGCCCCACCGACCGGCGGGGCTCGGCGCCCCGGCGGTTGTGCCTCGATCGTGCGGACGGCATCCCGCCCCGGCGGACGGCCGTCTCCCGCTGGAGCATGCCTCGGAGGAGTTGAATGAGCGTCGATCTGGTCCGCATCGTCGATAGCATCCACCGCGATAAGAATATCTCCAAGGATATTCTGTTCGAAGGCATCCAATCGGCACTCACCACCGCGGCCCGCAAGCATTATCCCGAGGCGGCCGAGATCGAGGTCCGCATCGATCCCGACTCGGGCGCCATCGATGCCACCAAGGACGGCGTCAAGATGGATCCGGCCGAGCTGGGCCGGATCGCCGCCCAGACGGCCAAGCAGGTGATCATCCAGAAGATCCGCGAGGCCGAGCGCGACAGCCTCTACGACGAGTTCGAGGACCAGCGCGGCGACCTGGTGACCGGGACCGTGCAGCGGTTCGAGGGCGGGGCGGTCATCGTCAACCTCGGCAAGACCGACGCCATCCTGCCGAGGAGCGAGCAGATCCCCGGGGAGAGTTACCATCCCAACGAGCGGATCCGCGCGATCATCCTGGACGTCCGCAAGGTCGGGCAGCGGGTCAAGATCATCCTGAGCCGGACCCACCCCGACTTCGTCCGGCGGCTCTTCGAGCTGGAGATCCCCGAGATCGCCGACCAGATCATCGCGATCCGGGCGCTGGCCCGCGAGGCGGGCTACCGCTCGAAGGTGGCGGTGACCTCGATCGACACCAAGGTCAACGCGGTCGGCGCCTGCGTCGGCGTGCGGGGCACCCGGATCAAGAACATCGTCGACGAACTGGGGGGCGAGCGGATCGACATCGTCCGCTGGAACGAGTCGCTCCAGGTGCTCATCCCCAACGCGCTGCAGCCGGCCGAGATCGACGAGGTGATGCTCTGTCACCTGCTGGGCCGCGCGATCGTGCTGGTCCGCGACGACCAGCTCTCGCTGGCGATCGGCCGCCGGGGCCAGAACGTCCGGCTGGCCTCGAAGCTGGTGGGCTGGGACATCGAGATCATGACCGCCGAGGAGCTCGATGAGGTGATCGAGAAGGCCGTCAAGGCCTTCGAGAAGATCGACGTCGTGGACACCGAGCTGGCCGAGCGGCTGGTGGAGCAGGGGATCCTCAGCTACGACGACCTGTCGGTGATGGAAATCGCCGACCTGGTGAACACAATTGAGGGCTTGACCGAAGAACAAGCGATCGAGATCGTGTCCCGGGCCGAGACCCTGGCCGAGGAGCAGTCCGAGGAGCTCCCGCGGCGCAAGGGGGCCCGATCCCAGCCGGAGGAGGTCATCGTCGCGGGCCCGCCCGAAGAGGCCGGTGCCGACCTGGAGGCCGACGGCCACGGGGAGGCGGAGGACCTTGCCGCCGCCCGCGATGGCGACTTCGTGGACGCGGCCGACGACCAAGGGCCGGAGGACGAAGAGGGTGGGGAGGCCGCGCTCGACGAAGGCGGCCATGCATCGGCCGCGGAGACCGGTTCGGCCTCGCCCGCCGAGCCGTCCCAACCGGCCGAAGGCGAGTCGTCCCCCGACGACGCCACGGAAACGGAGCATGAGGAGGAGGCCGAAGACGACGACATCCACGACGTGGCCCTCGCGGCCGAGCGGTCCGGCCGCTCGACCCACACCCATGAGGTGACATTCCGACCCCCCGACGACGATCAGGGCGAGACGTTCCGGATCGTGACCGACGCCGTCGAGCTCGGCGACGGCGAGGAACCGGACTCGGCGTCTCCCGACGAGGACGGCGGCCCGGAGCGGCCGGCCGCCTCGCCCCCTCGCCCCAGGCGATCCGCCGACCAACCCAAGGAACCGACCGGCGACGCCCCCTGACACCCACCGACCCGACCCGGTTCGATTCGAACGGGGACGCAACCACCGCCCGGGACTCGATGCGGGTCCCCGCCGACGCCGAATCCGACGGGTCCCCGGCCCCCGGCGACGAAGAAACGCGGGCCTTCCGGCCCGGACATCGCCGTCTAGCCAATCCCCCGGGTCGATCCGATCGGGCCCGGTCCCGCGCCATTTTCCGCGCCCCGGACTCCGGGACGACGGGACAGGGACGCGATCTCTTGGTAGAATGAAGTGAAGTCGGGGGTCGACCGCGATCGGCCGAACACGTTCCGAACCGAGTGGATCCATCCGTCATCGAATCGAATCGAAGCCTTGCGAACACCCATGCACTAAACCGGGTCGAGTCCAGCCCGGTGGACCGGAGTCGCGTCCGGGAGGAGTTGCCTTTGTCGATGCGCGTGCACGAGCTGGCGAAAGAGCTGGGCCTGAAGAGCCACGAGCTGCTGGATCGGATTCAGAAGGAGGGCCTGGACGTCAAGGTCAGTGCCTTGGCGAGCCTGGACCCTGCCATGGTCGAGCGGATCAGGTCGTTGATGACGCAGCCGGGCGCGGGGAGGGAGTCCCGGGGTCCTGCGATGGCCGCGGCGGCCCCGCCCTCGAGGCCCGTGCCAGGCGGAGGGATGGC
This sequence comes from uncultured Planctomycetota bacterium, assembly GCA_963815795.1. Classification (GTDB taxonomy): domain Bacteria; phylum Planctomycetota; class Planctomycetia; order Isosphaerales; family Isosphaeraceae; genus JAKAUH01. The sequence continues at coordinate 5,345,878 of CAWFIC010000003.1, forward strand.
GGCGACCGCGGTCGCGCCCGGCGTGACGTCGCCGGTGCGCGGTGGCGGCGAACCGTCGCGGCCGGCGGGTCCGCGCGCGGCGGGTCTGCCGCCGTCGCCGGCTCCGGCTCCAGCCGCGCCGTCGGCCGGCGTGAGCCCGGTCGGGGGGGTCGGTCCGGGCCCGGGCCGGCCGGCAACGGCCCCGCGCGAGCTGCCGGCTCGGCCGGCGACCGCGCCGCCGAGCACGACCGCGCCGGGCGGTGCGGCGATCCCGGGCGCGCCGGCGCCCCAGCGACTCATGCCCGGCTCGTCGCCGACGCCCGGGATCGCGCGGCCGATGGGCCCTTCGGGCGCCGGACGGCCAGGCGCCGGCCCCCCGCCGGGGGGACGTGCGTCCGGCGGGCCGCTCTCGGGACATACGCGGCATGGTGCCGCCGGACTGCGGCCGGGCGGGGGTGGACAGCACGCGCGGCCGGATCAGCAGTCGGGCCAGGGCTCGTCGGGCGTCAGCCAGCCCTTCAGCCGCGACCAGTACATGTCGCCCGGGGGGATCCGTCCCACGACGATGGCCGGGAGGCCCGGGATGACACCCTCCGCCGGCCCGGCCCAGGCGCCGCCCCGGCGGCCCGTCGAGGAGACCGGCGGCGACGCCGGTCGCCGTGATCGCGATCGCGAGGGCCAGCGCGGGTCCAGCCGCCCGCTGCCCACGGTGGCCGCGGCGACCGCGCCGACTCAGCGCCCGAGCGGGCCGGCCCGCTCCGGGCCGTCGCCCCAGGCGCCCGAGGCGCAGCGCCCCCAGAAGTCGATGACCCGCGACGAGATGATGGCGCTGATCAAGTCCGGCGGCTTGAGCGCGCTCCAGGCCACCGAGGTGGGACCGCGGTCCGCGCCGGGCGGCCGCGGCGGCCACGCCCCGCGTGGTGGCGCCCAGAGCGGCCTGCCGCCGCGCCCGGCGCGGCGCCGAGCGGCCCCGCGATGAGGCGCCCCGGGGCCGGGCCGGGATTGGCCGCGCCCGGGCCGCTGCCGCCGGTCGAGGAGGAAGACGAACGCAAGAAGGCCGGCAGCCGACTCGGCTCGGCCGCCGATCGCGCCGGCCGGCGCGCCCGCCGGAGCGAGCGGGCCGTCGATCGCCGAGTCACATCGCCCGTCTCCGCCGCCGTCCTGCTCTCCGACGAGGAGGAGTCGCGGCGGGCCCGGAGCGCCCGCAAGCACCGCGGCGCCCATCGCGCCGCCCTGGCTCCCACACGCAAGTCGCAAGCCGAGATCGAGCCGCCCATCACCGTCCGCGCCCTGTCCGAGGCCATCGGCGTGAAGGCCACCGACCTGCTCCGCAAGCTGATGAACCTCAACCAGATGGTCAACATCAACGCCACCCTCGACGAGGAGATGGCCGTCATGCTGGCCATGGAGTTCGGCATCGAGCTCCGCGTGATGCACGAGCGCTCGACCGAGGAGGATTTCTACGACGTCTACAATGCCGAGAGCGTGCCCGAGAACCTGCGGCCCCGGCCGCCGGTGATCACCATCCTCGGCCATGTCGACCACGGCAAGACCTCGCTGCTGGACCGCATCCGCAAGTCCAACGTGGTGGATTCGGAGAGCGGCGGCATCACCCAGCACATCGGCGCCTACCAGGTCGAGTCCGAGCGCGGCAAGATCACGTTCGTCAACACGCCCGGCCACGAGGCGTTCACCGCCATGCGGGCCCGCGGGGCCAACGTCACGGACATCGTCGTGCTGGTCGTCGCCGCCGACGACGGCGTGATGCCCCAGACGGTCGAGGCCATCGCGCACGCCAAGGCGGCCGAGGTGCCGATCGTCGTGGCGCTCAACAAGATCGACATGCCCAACGTCAACTCGGCCGCGAACGTCAACAAGATCTACGGCGAGCTGTCGCAGCAGGGCCTGCACCCGGTCGAGTGGGGCGGCGACGTCGAGGTCGTGAAGACCTCGGCGACGACCGGCCAGGGCATCCCCGACCTGCTGACGACCCTGGAGACGATCGCCGAGCTGCACGAACTCACGGCCGATCCGACCCGGCCGGCGACCGGGACCTGCCTGGAGGCCTCGCTGTCGGAGGGCCGGGGCGTGGTGGCCAGCGTGCTGGTCCAGCAGGGGACCCTCAAGGTCGGCGACGTGCTCGTCTGCGGCGACGGCTACGGCCGCGTCCGCGCCGTGTTCGACGACAAGGGCCGCCTCATCGACCAGGCCGGGCCCTCGACCCCCGTGGAGGTCTCCGGGCTCGACATCGTCCCCACCGCGGGCGAGAACTTCGTGGTGGTCAACGACATCTCCCAGGCCCGCGAGGTCGCCGAGGATCGCCGCCAGCGCCCGCGACGCCGCGCACGCCGACCGCCAGGCCATCACGCTCGAAAACCTCTACGACAAGATGGCCGAGCGGAAGGTCAAGAGCCTCAACCTGATCCTCAAGGCCGACGTCCAGGGCTCGATCGAGGCCCTGATCAAGGAGTTCGAGAAGCTCCAGAACGACGAGGTGCCCGTCCGCATCCTGCTCAAGGGGGTCGGCGGGATCACCGAGAGCGACATCGTGCTGGCCGACGCCTCGCAGGCGATCGTCATCGGCTTCCGCGTCGCGCCCGAGGACCGGGCCATCACCATGGCCGACGAGAAGAAGATCGAGATCCGCCGGTACGACATCATCTACCAGGTCACCGACGACGTGAAGAAGGCGATCGAGGGCATGCTCGTGCCCGAGGTCAAGGAGGTGCACCTCGGCCGCGCCGTCGTCCGCCAGGTCTTCAAGATCTCCAAGGTCGGGGCCGTCGCCGGCTGCTTCGTCACCCAGGGCACCATCGAGCGCTCGGCCAAGGTCCGCATCATCCGCGAGGGTCGCGAGATCTACAAGGGTGCCATCGAGGCCCTCAAGCGGTTCAAGGACGATGTCAAGGAAGTCCCCCAGAACTTCGAATGCGGTATCAAGATCGGCAACTTCGACGACACCAAGGTCGGGGACGTCATCGAGGCCTACCGCGTCGATATCATCCGGAGGACGCTCTGACCCGGTCTCGGATGGGCGAGGCTCCGTCCGGGCCGGATCGAGGCCCGGCTCGCCGGAAGGCTCGCCCTCCCGCGATCGTGCCCATGGCTCTTGACCCCGCTGGAACCGATTCGATGCCCTCTCACCGCAGCCTGCGCATGGCCGAGGCGATCCGCGAGGTGGTGGCCACCGCGATCCTCTTCGAGGTGGCCGACCCCCGCGTGCGCTCGGTCACCGTGCTGCGTGCCGAGGTCAGCGGCGACCTGCGACAGGCCCGGGTCTTCGTCTCGATCATGGGGACCGAGCCCGAGCGGCGGCGTACCCTGGAGGGCCTCAACCATGCGGCGGGCTTCCTCCAGGCGCGGGTCGCGGCACGTCTCCAGACGCGATTCACGCCGGTCCTGAGCTTCCGGCTCGACGACAGCGTGAAGAAAGCGGTCGAGCTGGAGCGCCTGATCGACGAGGCCGTCGCCTCCGACCGGAAGGGGGATGCGTCGTCCCCCCCGGACGATCTCCTCGCCGCACCCGGCGCCCAGGTCGAGACCGGCGGCGGCGAGTCCGACGCGGAGGAGACCTGAGACCCCGGGGGCCGCGGGCTGCTCCGGGTGGACCGAGCCACGTCGGGCCGCATCGGCATGCCCGGCCCGGCCGCACCCGACCGGCCCACACGCCGACGCCGGCGGGCGGCCCGCGCAGGTTCCCCTAATCCGCCGAGAGACGGTTCCAACACCAACGAGCGAATCGATTAGCCCCATGGCAACACAAAGTAAGGCACAGTTCCTCAACGACGTCTACACCCTGCTGAAGCGCCGCTACAAGCTCAAGGCCGATCGCAACGCCTCGCGGCTCTCGGTCCTCAAGGCGGTCGTCTATGGGATCTGCCACGAGGACACCACCCGCGAGAACGCCAACCAGGCCCTCTCGCGCTTCAAGGACGGGTTCTTCGACTGGAACGAGGTGCGGGTCAGCGGCGTGGAGGAGATCCGCGAGAACCTGGCCGGCATCCCGGAGGCCCAGGAGCGGGCGCGGCGCATCCGCAGGTTCCTCCGCCAGCTCTTCAACCGGACCTATGGCTTCAACCTGGACGCCCTGACCAAGAAGCCGCTGAAGGACGCCCTCAAGGTCCTGCAGACCTACGAGGCGTTCTCATCGGACTACGTGACGGCCACCGTCATCCAGCAGGCCCTCGGCGGCCACGCCATCCCCATCGACAAGGACACGCACCGCGCGCTCGAGCGGCTGGGGATCGCCGAGGCGAGCGTCACGGAACTCCGCGCCGTCCTGGAACGAGCAGTCCCCAAGAACCGCGGCGCCGAGTTCCTCGACCTGATCGAGGACCTCGCCAACGACACGTGCGTCGCGGGCCAGCCGGACTGCCCGCGCTGCGAGCTGCGCAAGATCTGCCCCCACGCCCTGGCCCGCAAGCAGCAGGACGCCTCCGACTCGGCGGCGGCGCGGTCCTCCAAGTCGCGGGCCGCGAAGGACAAGAAAGCGGAGGCCGTCAAGGCCGCACGTGCCAGGCCGACCGAGTCCGCGGCGCCCGCCTCCCCCAAGAAGGCCGCCCCGGCCCGCGCCGCCCAGGAGACCCCGGCCGCCCCCCCCAAGCCATCATCCCGCGGCAAGCAGGGAACCAAGTAGCATCGCGCCGGGCGCCCCGATTCGTCGACCGCCAGGCCGGCGTCGAGTGCACCAACGGCCCGATTCCCTCCATCGCCACGGCGATCGTGTCGCCTTCGAAGTGAATCGCCGATCGCTTCACTCCCGGGGCGGCGCACCTCGCGCGGGAGTCGATAAGACGCTCAGGACGGCCCGCCGGGTTTCTTCGATATTCCCCCGGCGGGTCGTTCCGTTTCGAAGTCGATCGGTCCGCGGCGCCATGACAGGAATAACGACAGCGTGCAGTGACCGAGTACGCCCCCCGCGGTGTTGAGGATGAGGTCGTCCACATCGGCAACGCGCCGTCCGGTCGCATACTGCACCGCCTCGATCAGCACGCTCAAGGAGAGGCTGAACAGGGCGGCATGCCAGGCGCCCGCCCGCCGCGGCCGCGCCAATTGTGGCATCATGCCGATCGGCACGAAGGCCACGATGTTCCCCAGGAAATTCACGACGAACTCACGCCCACCGGACTTCCAGTCGCCGATGATCGAACGCAAGGGAACCACATTCGGCGGCGGATTGCGGGAGGGGAACTGGATCAGGGCCAGGTCGAGCAAGAACAGCACGTAAATCGCGAGCAGGAGCAACATCGCGGCACGACGACGACTCATGGGAATTCGAATCGCTCCATGACCGGGAGATGGACGACGGCCGGACCCATCTTCCAGCCGGATCGAGGGCGACGCAAGCCGGCTCCTGGCGCACATCTGGACAATATTCCACTCACTGCGAGATATGCGCCGCTTTCGCACGCCGAATGCAATTCTCCGCGCTTCTCTGGTAGATGGTGTATTCTGTATTCATTCTCTCGTTATACTACGGGAAGTGAACAACACACCTTTCCCCCAGGAGATGCAACCATGCCGGCAACTGTGAAACGGAACCAGGGGAAGACGGAATTTGTCAGGTCCGTTCTCGGGAACAATCCCTACGCCAATGCCCGGATCGTGAGGGACGAGTGGGCGGCGGCCGGACACAGTGACAGCATCAGCCAGACGTTGATCAACAAGCAGAGGGCGGTGATGGGCCTCGCCGGGAACATCAAGGGCGGGCGCCCCAAGCGATCGGATGCGCCCGTTGCGCCGAAGCCCGCCTACACCGGGAAGAAGCGAGGTCGGAAGCCCAAGTCGGCCGGTCTCGACGTCCAGGCCGCGGCCGGCAACGGGAGGTCGTTCGACGGGACCAAGGTGAAGGCCGGCGCCCGGCCCGCCCAGCTATCGCAGATCGAGGCGGACATCGACCGGCTGCTCTTCCGCGTGATGAGCCTGGGCGGCATGGAGAACATCGAAGATAGCCTCAGGCGGACCCGTCGCCTGCTCTACCAGGCCGGTCAATCCTGACCCGACTTCGACGACTCCAGCGGAGTCTCGCAATACGCGGAGTCCGGGGCGGCCGGCCCACCGATCACTCCTCATCGCCCCGCACACTTCCGGGACGTTCGTTAATATCAGCGCACGCGAACGAATGCTCGAGTCGTCGCTGGCCGATGCTTGTGCCGCCCGCCCGCCCGCCGGGGAGGGCCGCGACTCGGGCCCTGAATCGGCCGCTCAGGAGGCCGGGGGCCCGGGGAGCCAACGCGCCGGGGGGTACCATCCCGGCTCCATGTCGAGGTGGCGGTCGAGATAGGGATTGCCCGAGCGCCCGAAGAAGAGGTCGCGCGGCAAGGTCGCCGCCGGTCGGGCGGTGTCGCCGTCCATCAGGCCGGCGGCCACCAGGCATTCGACGACGAGCTCCGAGCAGAAGTAGCGCGGTCGATCGCCGTGGACGCGGCCCACGAACGGCGTACGGAGCCTGCCGCGGCGGGAGAACGGTGTCATGAAGCTCAGGCCACGCGCCAGGGCGAATGGCTTCCCCTCGTGTCGGCAAGCGAAGGCCGTCAGCCGGGCCGATTGCTCGGGCGAGAGCGGGATGCGGCGGCGCCGCACCCAGACGCGCGTGTCGGCCGCGAAGTGATTGTACATGTGCTGGTAAGGGTCGAGCACTCGCGTGACCAGCTCGTTGAATGGGCCGGCTTCGATGAGCCCGAGGCTCCCGTCCGGCCGGGCGAAGATCAGGCCCGAGTGGTGGACGCCCGCGCCGCCCACGGCCGCGTGGCCGAGCCGAAGCCAGAAGGACTCATCGGTCGCCAGGAAGATATCCCCGGGCTGCGGCACATAGGATTCCATCGGCCCGCGGATGAGGTCGTCCAGGCAATAGGCCGGCCGGCCGATCGAGGACTCGGGTGCGGGGCCGACGCCGACGAGGCACGGGACGACGATCGTCAGCAGGGTCAGGCTCATCCAAATAATCCGGTCCGGGGGCGGCAGACGTCCGATAAGTTATTCGACTAAGTTCTTCGACGCCTTTGGCGCCGCTCTTGAATGCACAATCGCGCGACGCAGCCGTCGCCGGGTCGCACCGGCCGATCGGGTTATTCCGGCTGGGGGGGCTATCCTGATGTTGCGGATCCGGATCGTTGACCTGGACGGCAGCCTGACGCCGCAGGCCGACCTGTTCGCGGCCGCGCCGGCGGAGTGGGTGCCGGCCGGAGACTGGGGACCGCGGATTCGCCTGGCCTGCGACTTCGCCGCGTTCGACCGATTTCGCGGCTGGCTGGGCGGCGCGCTGGCGCCGGGGGACCCGTGCGTGACCTTTTACGGATCCGGCGACTTCCATCACGTGACCCTCGCCCTGCTGGGTCGGATCCGCGAGCCGTTCAACCTGCTGGTGCTGGACAAGCACCCCGACTGGATGCGCGGCATCCCCTTCCTCCATTGCGGGACCTGGCTTTGGCACGCGTTGCGGCTGCCTAATCTCCGGCGCGCGTTCCTTTGCGGCGGTGAGGCCGATTTCGACAACGCCTATCGATGGCTCGCCCCCTGGTCGGAGATCGCGGCCGGCCGCGTCGTGATCTTCCCGGCCCGCCGACGGTTCGCCGTCGGCCGATGGAGCCGCATCGCGGTTCACCCGCTCCTGGCCGACGGCATCCGTCCGGCCGAGGCGGTTCGATCCGCCCTGCAACCCCACATCGACGAGCTGCGACGGCATCCGCTGTATGTCTCGGTCGACAAGGACGTGCTGACCGCGCAGGACGCGGCGGTGAACTGGGACCCGGGCCTGCTGACGCTCGATCAGGCGCTGGACATCCTCGAGACCTTCCTGGCCGCGGCCGAGGGCCGACTGGTCGGTGGCGACGTCCTGGGCGACTGGTCGCCCGTCCGGCTGGGCCACCGGCTCAACCGACTTTGCTCACGCGTGGATCACCCGAGCCCCGACCTCGACCCGGTCGACGCCGCGTGCCGCAACCGCAGGGCCAACGCCGCCGTGCTCCACGCCCTCTCGGCCGCCGCGAAGATTAACATTAATACTCAATGCAACGGATTCCAGATTTCACGCAGAGACGCGAAGTAACGCAGAGACGCAGAGAAGAGAAAGCATGCATGACCTTGCACTCGATCGTCGTGGCCGCTCTGCTGTGCTTCGCGTCGCCGCTTTGAAACTCTTCTCCGATCCCTTTTCCCTTCTGCGTCTCTGCGTTACTTTGCGTCTCTGCCTGAAACGCTTCGGTCCCCCATACGAAAACGCGCCCCGGCGAGCCAAGGCTCAGCGCACGATCGTGACGGGGATCTCGCGCGATGCCGCGCGATTGCCGACCAGGTCGGTCTGGATCAGCCGCAGGCGGTAGGGGCCGGGCTCCAGGGTCCCCGGAAATTCGACGACGGAACTGGCGTAGTAATCGCGGCGACGGCGGGGGCAGACGTCCTCGGCGGTGGGCGGCGACTGCTCCCAGACGACCGATCCATCCGACTCCGAGCGGAGCTCGAGGTGGGCGGCCAGGCGCGAGACGAACAGATCGCCCCGGGCCCGGTACTCCAGGCCGGTCATCTCCCAGTAGACCAGGATACGTCGGCCGGGCTTGAGCGCGTCCGGATCCGTGGGCTCGAACCAGCCGAATCCCTTGACCCGCGAGCAGAGCCGCAGCGCGGCGATCTCCAGGGGCGGCCGTCCCGTGCGTTGGACCTCGGCGGTGGGAGCGGCGGACGTTGACGGGACCTCGTCGGCCCGCGAGGGATCGTCGGCAGATCCTTCCGCCTCGCCCGATTTCTTCTCCGCCGGCCTGGCGGTATGGCGATCGACTTCGGCGGTTGCGATGGTGGCGGCCTGTCCTGGTGCGACCTTGCTCTCTTCCGCGGCAGCCTGTTGCGGAGGCGCCGGAGCGGGGTCGGCCGATCCGGCGTCGACCGGATCGACGGGCATCAAGGGCGGGAGCGTGAGCTTCGCGGCTGACGCTGGAGGTGCCGGCTCGACATCGACTCGGGCCGAGGCGGCCAGCGGCGGGAGCGGCGGGTCGAGGTCCACGTCACGATCGAGGGCGATCGGCTCGGCGGCCTCCGACGGCGCGGGCCGGGAATGAGATGTCGGGGCCGGGTCGACGACCCGGGACGGCGCGGCGGATTCGATCGATTCGAAGTGTTGCCGGGTGACCGTTTGAGCGCGGCGGATCTCGGCATCGAGCAGCGGAGTGGGCGAAGTCGCGGGCAGGCCGGGCGTGTCGCCGGATGGTGCGGGCGACGCCGATGCGTCGGTGTCTGGCACGGTCCCGCTCGCCGCCGCATTGCCGGCGGGCGGGGGAGAGGCGCCGCCCGGGGCGGCGGGATTCGAAGTCGGGCTCGGCGCGAGGCTCGTGGCCGGTACTCCCGTCGAGGAGGTCGCGGCCGGTCCACCGCTGTCGGGACCGGGATCGACGGCCGGCCGAGGCGGCGGCGCGATCGCCTCGCGGTTCGATGGGCCCGTCGCGGCTGCCGCCGTCGGGGAACTTGTCCCGGGGGTCGTCCCGCCCGGGTCGGGATGCAACTCACCGGCCGGGGAGAGCTCGGGCAGTGGGCCGGCCGACGATCGCAGGTTCGACGACCGCATGCAGCCGACCGACATGGCCACGCCGGCCAGCGCCATCAGGGCCAGGGGGACCCTCCGGGTCCGGCGATCGTGCGGCATCGAGCGATCCTGATTGAGATGAGCCCGGGAGTCCGATCCGCGCCCCGATTCGGTTGACGCGCTGACTGACCCGCGGGACGGACGAACGTGCCCCGCCGAGAGGAATGTTCCGTGGATTTACCCCAAGTCCGCGAATCGGGCAAGCTCAACCTGGACTCGAGACACGCCGACACACCGACGCGACGCGACGCCGCGAAGGCGGGGCGTCGCCAGTGCTCCGGGTGCTGAAGTGACGGCGTCGGCCCTGACCCCGGGCGGGATGCGACTGGAGGCGCCTTCGGACCTGTTGAGTTCAACGGTCCTCGTCTATACTGGCGGCCGAGTCCCCCAGGCGCAGCCATGAAGGAGCCGCTGATGTATCGAATCGCCCTCGCCGTGTCCCTCCTCGCTATGAGCACCCCGGCCCCGGCCGACGAGCCGACGAGTGTCGTCGCGACGACGTACTACCGCACCTTCTCCCATTCCCACCCGGTGTTGAAGACGATCCAGCCCGGCGAGGTCGTGGCGACCAGGACGATCGACTCGGCGGGGCTCGATGAGAAGGACGTGAAGCGGTCGGAGCCGTTCAACCCGTTGACCGGTCCGTTCTTCGTCGAGGGGGCCGAGCCGGGGGACGCGCTGGTCGTCCGCCTGAGGAAGGTCCGGCTCAACCGCGACTGGGGATGGTCCGCCTACCGGCTCGGCCTCTTCTCGCTGACGCCTGAGGTGGTCGAGCACATCTATCCGAATGACGTCCACCCCGACCTCGTCATCAAGGGGCGCAAGACGATCGTGCCCTGGGACCTCGACCGCAAGGCCAACACGGTCCGGCTCCGGACTCCGAAGAGCCAGGCTCATCCGCTCGAGTTCCCCGCGCGGCCGATGCTCGGCTGTATCGGCGTGGCGCCCGCGGGCGATTTCGCGCCGACCTCGGGGCCGTCCGGGTCCTACGGCGGCAACCTCGATTACAACAAGATCGGCGAGGGAGCGGCGGTGTCCCTGCCGGTCTATCACGCCGGCGGGCTGCTCTTCCTGGGCGACGGCCACGCCCTGCAAGCCGACGGCGAGCCGACTGGGACCGGCATCGAGACATCGATGGACGTCGAGTTCAGCGTCGAGCTGAAGAAGGGGGCGAAGCTGACCGGGCCGCGGGTCGAGACGGCCGGCGAGATCATCAGCATCGGTTCGCAGCCCGAGTTCGCCAGCGCCCTGGACAACGGCCTCAAGATGGCCACCAGCGACATGGCCGACTGGCTCGCCAAGGACTACGGGATGGAACCCTGGGCCGCGCACCTCCTGATCGGCTACCAGGGGCGGTACGACGTCGTCACCGTCGCCGGTTCGATGGCGCTTTGCCTGTCCAAGGACCGACTGCCGAAGAAATCCGGTCCCCGAGAGCGGCCTTGACCCCCTCGGTCCCCGCCCGACCCTCTCCGTCCCCGTGACACATGTCGCTCGCCGCATTCCGGCTCGCCCGGCCCGGTGGCGAAGCCGGCCGGCGGGCCGGGCGCCTGCCCAAACTGCCCAACCGTCAGGGTGATTTAGGGATGTCCCCTGGTATGTTGTCCCCTGGTATGTAGCTCGGCGACCGGCGGCAGGAAAATGGCGAGCAGGATCAAGACCAACTTGTTCACGTCTCTTGAACTCCGCGTATGCGGGAACGCGACTTCTCACGGTGCGCCGCCCTGACCCGAACCATGAGCTCAACAGAGCGGGTCGCGGAGATCAAGGCCCGGCTGATCCGAAACCGCCGAACGGGACCAACCCGGAAAACAGGGGCCTCCGGGGGGCGGATAGGCCGGAAATCGCTTATTCTTCATTCTTTCCCGCGAGAGTCAGGCTAGCCACCGCCGTGTTCAAAGCCATAGAACGAGCCCACAGGGGCAGGATGAGAGCGTCCCGAACCGGGACCCTAGTCGCTTCCTCGTCTCCGTCGATCCCGTAGGAGCCGCTCATGCCCGACCGCCTACGCCCGCGCACGCCCATGAGTCTTGGCGGCCTATCCCTGCGGCAGCTCGCCGTGGGGATGTGGAAACGGATGGAGGAGCACGATGCTATGACCTGGGCGGCGGCCGTGGCCTTCTACGCGATGCTCGCCACCGTCCCGTTCCTGGCCCTCGTCCTGGTCGTCGTGGTCTTGCGACTGCCCGACCTCTCCGGCGCAGGCCGCCGGACGATCGGCCTCGGTCACCTGACGGCCGATCAACTCGACGCGACCTTGAGGTCGCTCTTCCCGAACGAAGCCTACGTCCTGGTCAGGGACCAGATCGCGCGCATCCAGGGTGAGCCTCCCCTGGCGCTGCTCTCCCTGGGCGCGGTGATCGCGCTCTGGAGTGCGTCGAACCTGTTCCTGGTCGTCATCGACGCGCTGAATCGGACCTACGGGGCCAAGGAGACGCGATCGTTCGTGAAGCTCCGGCTCACGGCGATGGCCATGACGCTCCTCCAGGCGGCCTGCCTGCTCGGGTCGCTCGTGGCGATCGTCGCCTGGCCGCAGATCCTCCGGGTACTCGGCCTGGACCCCGGTGGTGCGGTGGCATGGGTGGCGACGGCTGTCCGATGGTCGGCCGTCTTCCTGATGGTACTCCTGAGTTTCGCACTCACATTCCATGTCGGCCCCGACGTCCGGTGCCACTGGTCCTGGGTCACGCCGGGGAGCCTGGCGGGAACCATCGCCTTTCTGGTCTTCTGCATTCTGTTCCGCCTCTACGTCCAGAACTTCGGCAGCTACAACCAGTCGTTGGGGGCGCTCGGAGGGGTCATGGTGCTGTTGTTCTGGTTCTGGGTCGTGGCCTTGGTGCTCCTGGGCGCGGCCGAAATGGATCGGGCGATCGAGGCCGGCTCCCCGATCGGCAGGTCCCCGACCAGATGATCGCCCCGACCGAGTGCCCCGTGTGCGGGGTCGAGGCTCAGGAATACGAGAACGGACATCGGTCTGCGGCCGAGGTTCGCGGCGTCACGATCGCCGGCAAGTCCCCAGGATCGCCGTCCGGCTCAGCCCCTCGTCGTCGCCGTCATCGCCGTCGCAGCCATCGCCGTGGCAGTCGTCACCGGGAACGCGGAAGCGGCCCTGGCTAGGATCTGGTCGCGGGCATCGGCCAGCGTGAAGGCCACGTGCGTGGCCCCGACTCCGGCGAGCCCCTCGGACGCCGCATCGCTGCCGGCCTCCCCCCAGCGCCCCACCACAATCGGCAGCCCGGCGAATCGCGACCGGAGCCGCCGGACCTGGTAGCGGGCCTGCGCCAGGGCCTCCGGAGGGAGGTGCGACAGGATGACCATCGCAGGGGACACTTCCGCCACGCGATCGGCAAGCAGCATCGGCGAGCCGGCGCCATCAATATTCAGACATGTGCAATTAGAATTGACGAGGATCTGTCCCAGCATCCGCAGCGTCAGGGCGTCGGAGGTGCCGCTCGCCGCCACGCCCGCGACCTCGAACGGTGGCGACGCCGGTGTCCCATCGGCCCGGCCCGGCTCTGCTTCGCCCGCCGGGGCAGGGCTCTTCAAGCTGATGTCTTCGGTCCCTTCCAGGTCGTCGAGGATCTCACCGACGACCCGCCGGATGAACGCCATGTCGCTCTCATCCAGCTCCCCCCGCGCCGCGTCGCGTCCGGCCTGCGAGAGGGCCGGGACCAGGATCCGATCGAAGACCTCGACACGCGGGCGTCCCTTCAGGGCCGCTTCGACGATCGCGGTGGCCCCGTCCTGGTCGAGCGAGACGAGCCGCTGGTAAAACCTGAGATTCTGGTCCAGATCGGCCTCCTTGCCCAGGAGCGTCGCGAAGAAGCCCAGGCTCGGAACGTACTTGCCGAGAACCGCCAGGCAGAGGGTCAGGGGTGTCGACAGCAGGGTGCCGAGCAGCCCCCAGAGCCACGTCCAGAACGCCGCCGCGACCAGGAGTCCAAGGGCCGACACCCCCGTGGCCTTGCCGTAGACGACCGGCTCCAGATAGCTCAGCGCCACCTCGATCGCCCCGAAGAATGCAAGGACTTCCAGCGGCTGCCTCCAGCCGGGGAATGCCGCAACCGCCAGTACCAGCGGCAGGAGGAACGCCACCGCCGCCCCGACGTAGGGGATGAACCGCATCATCGCCGCCAGGCATCCCCAGAGCACCGCGTACGGCACGCCGATCGCCCAGAGACCCAGGCCGACGACCAGCCCATACCCCGAGTTGACCAGCGTGATCATCGCCAGGTAGCGGCTGATCCGCTGGCCGATCTCGCCCATGGTCCGGGTCGTGAGGTTGATCTGGCGCTGGCCGAAGAGCTGGACGATGCGGTCTCCCAGGACCTCGCGGCTCAGGAGAATAAACAGGACCAGGATGAGCACGAAAATCCCGACGCCGACGAACTCCAGGTAGGGCCCGACGGCTCCCTGCAGGCGCTGCCGGAACGTGGGCTCCTCGACGACCCGCACGTCCGTCGCTTCGTGCCCCTTGACGACCGGCGCGTCGAGCGACTTGGACAAGTCGCTGGCGACGTTTTCCGCCCGACGGAACGCCGTGTCGTCCGAGGGCTTCAGGAAGTTCACCTTCTTCTGGATTTCCTTCTGATAGTCCGGCAGTCGGTAGGCCAGCGTGGAGAGCTGCCGCACGACGACGTAGCCGATCCCGCCCAGGGACCCGAGTGCGAGGGCGACCGTGAGGATGACCGCGGTGGCCCTCGGCAGCCGACGCCGCTCCAGGAATCCCGCCAGCGGCGCCAGGGCGAAGCTGAGGAGCACCGCCAGGGCCAGGGGCTTGAGCACCTCGGCCGCCAGCGACATCGCGGCGATGACCGCCAGGATGAGGAAGGTCACGACGACCGGATGGTCCATCGGGGACTTGCGTTGACCGGCCACGGTGGTGTTCCTGTGCGGGTCACCTGGATCTCACGAGTCGGAGAGGAAAGCTCAGGGCTTCGGCTCTTCCGAGAGCTTGTCGAGTCCGCTTTCTGCCTGCTCCCCACCAAAGCCCGGCGATTGCCGGAGGAGGCCGCCGCGTTGTTCGCGCTTCCCGGCGACGCTCGTCAGGCGGATCGCTCATGAACGACGCCGCGGGTGCGAGCGCGCGCTGGCGCTGGTGACCAGGACGGTCCGGAGCCATACCAGGTTGAGCCAGAGTTGCTTGCGCGAGCGGCGGAAGCTGTCGAAGCTGTGTCTGAGCCGCATCCCGCCCAACCCCGCCGCCAGTCCCCTGAAGGCGATCGCCGCTCCGGCCGTCAGGAGCATCGCCCAACCCTGGTGGATCTCCAGTGCGGAGGCGAGCAGCCAGCCGGCGCCGAGGAGGGCCACCGGGACGCTGGCCACCACCACGGTGAGGCCCACCACGGTCAGCACGATCGGGATCGCCGACTTGCCGGCGGCATCCCTGAAGTTGACGGCCGCGAGCCTGGCCTGGAGTTCGGCCAGGGACGTGAGGTCGTCGACGAACTCGGCGACACCCTCGTATTCCGCCGAAGGGGAACCGGCCACTCGATCTGTCCCGCGACCGTTCACCGACGCCCGATCAACCATCCCAGGACGACTCCCGCGCAAAGTGCGATACCCAGGGCCTTCACGGGTTCTCGGACCAAGTAGTCCCTCACGATTGTACCCCCCTCGGCCAGCCGCTCACGGGCGACCGCCACGTCCTGGCGCGCCATCGCCTTGATTTCATCCAGTTGCGGAGTGAACTCCGCCCTTATGCCTTGAACGCGGTCACTCATTGTCCTGACCTCCAGAAACTTGGTTTCGATCGAAGCCGCTGCTCCGCCTCAATGTCCTACCGCTCCGCCCGGCCCATCCAGCCGCCCCGCTCCCCGGCCGACGGCGAGAGAGCGGTCCGGTCCACATTCCTCGTCGGGTATTGTTGTTCGAGCCAATGCACCAGGTAATTCTGGCCCGCACGGACGGCCACGGGAAACAAGAACTCCCCGGCGGCGAGCAGGAGATTCTTGCCGATCCTCGATCGTTCCTGACCCGTGGCCCGGGCTCCCGCGACCGGTTCACCAGCCTTGGCACCATCGGCCAGGCTTGCGGTGTCGGCCGTGACCTTCTGATGACCGCTTGTGTAGATCACGTAACCGGCCGCGGCCGCCGCGCCCAGGGCGATCCAGGGATACGTCCACGTGTACCGTCCCCAGTCAATGACCGCTTCGGCGCCGGCGACGGATTCGCTCACGTTCGTATGAAGATCGCGGCGGATCACCGCCATCCGCTGATAGATCTCATCGACGTCATTCGATCCCGTGACCACGGTTCGCCCCCTGCGGCATCCCTGATTCTGCCCCGACCTTGTCGCGAAGGACGGGGCTATTCGCCGCCAGAACATTAAAGACGTCTCAATGTTCCTGTGTTGCTGGATCGGCCGGCGATAAGACCGGCTGCTCGCCCGGCCGCCGATGCAGCCCAGGGGCTCGCATGGCCATCATGGCGTTGTTTGAGATCGGGCATGGCCGGTGAAACCGCCCTCCTGTACGGGAAGGGCGGTCGGTGTGACGTTCTCACCTGCTGGTCTTGCCGGTCTGGCCCGCGGAATTCGGCGGCGGGTTATCGCCGGTTGACTTGACCTTGGTCTCGGTGCTCGTGGTGGTCGTCCCACCCGGCGTCGTGATCGTTTCCGTCCTCCCCGTCTTCGACTCTCCACCGCAGCCCACCAGGCCGACGGCGGGGAACAAGAGGAGGCCGAGAATCAGGGCTGACGACAGGGTCCGTTTCATGAATTCCTCTCCCATGAAGCAGCGAATCATTGGTGTCCGGGGAGCCTCACGATGAGCTGTTGCCCACCTCAACGAAGATCAAAGAGCTGGCCTCCTCCCCCGGCCAAGGACCAGCGAGAGCACGAACATGACCACGAAGACGAGCAGCAGGACCTTGGCGATCCAGGCGAGTGTACCGCTGAGCGCCATGAAGCCGAGGAGGCCGGCGACCAGGGCGAGGACCGCGAACACGATGGCGTAGTACAGCATGGGACTGCTTCCTTTGCTGAACAGGTAGAGATCACGGCACCGCGAGCGGGGGCCACACCCCCCGCATCGCGACGACAACGAGGAGGAAACGGGGATGTGCCGATCGTGTCGGTGACAAGAGCTGGCGCGTCTCTGTCCCTCCCCTCCCGCTACTTCTTGGCCACGGTGATTTTCAACAGGTTCGTGGCGTCGGCACCTTTCGACGGGTGCCCCGTCACCTTGATTGTGAAGTCACCCAGGGAGGCGTCGTCCCGGGCCTTGAGCGTGACCTTCGCCTGCGTGTCCCCGTGCTTGATGACGGGGTTCGCGGAATTGAGGGTCACTCCCTGGGGCCCGTCGGCGAACGCGAGCGTGACGTCCCCGTCGAAGTTCGTGCCTCGCTCGATGCCGATCGAGACGTCTTTCGTCTCCCCCTGGTGGAGGGTGGTCGACATCCGAGGCATGCTCAGATTGAACGTGTTGTCGGCTTCCCCGTAGGCGGGTGGCTTGTGCGGCGGGTTGGTGGTGACTCCCTGCCCCCCGGGAGTGCCCTGATTGCAGCCGGTCAGGGCAACCAGCGCGGTCGCCAGTAAACCAGTCAATGCGCTCTTCATGGGTCATCGCCTTTCTCGACAACGAGCCCGCTGGTGCTCGCTCCGCCAGCGATCGACAGTCCCCCAAGAACGTCTTCCGGCAGAGCGGGTGGAACGCGGGTCCTTGACGCGCCAGTCTCATCTGCGCGAGTGCTGGTGCGCGGTGCTCGGGTGCGACCTGATCGGGAGCGGCCGTGCGCCGCAGCCGAGGACAGCTCACGGCTTCAGCGCCCGCGAGAACTCGTCGAGTTCTTTCTCCGCCTGCTCCTTGGCGTAGCCGTACCGTTGCTGCAAGAGGCCGGCAAGTTGGTCGCGCTTCCCGGCGATGGTCGTGAGGTCGTTGTCGGTCAGCTTGCCCCACCTCTCCTTCACCTTGCCCGTGAACTGCTTCCAGTCGCCTGCGATTTGATCCCAGTTCATGACGCACCTCCATCAAGCGACCTCATTGACCCTGTCGTCCCGCCTGCTGGTTGCCCCGGCCGATGTCCACCATCCGCTCCCGGCTCGACGCCACGGCGTTGCGAGCCGTCGCGGCCTCGTGCGCCTCGCGGGCTTGCTCGGCCGTGACGTCGTAGGTCGGCTCCGGCTTCCCGCCCGGCTTCGACGGCCGATCGGCGGGGGAGCTCTTGCCGGTGCCTGGCGCATCTCGCTTCGGAGCGGGACGATCCGGCCGATCGTTCGATGCGGGCGGCGTCGGGGCGCTCGCCACCGCGATCTGCTTCGGCCTGGCCGCGGCCGTCTTGGGCAAGGTCAGAGTCAGGACGCCGTGGTCGAAGTGGGCGATTGCCGCGTCGGCGTTGATCGGAACTCTGAAAGGGTGTACGAAAAGCCTCGATCAAGCTGGATCGAGGCGCCGGAGCATGAAATGAGTCATAGCCACATAGATCCAAGATTCGCTCGACTCCTCGCTCCCCTCGTAATCCTTGCTCAAG
The DNA here is from genome assembly GCA_963815795.1 of uncultured Planctomycetota bacterium. Classification (GTDB taxonomy): domain Bacteria; phylum Planctomycetota; class Planctomycetia; order Isosphaerales; family Isosphaeraceae; genus JAKAUH01. Next base: position 5,363,897 of record CAWFIC010000003.1, read on the forward strand.
CGCCGGTAGCGGCCCAGCCAGGCGAATGTCCGCTCCACGATCCACCGCCACTTCAGGACCTTGAACTCCGTCTCCCCCTCGGGACGGACTACCATCTCCAGGAGCCAACCACCGACCGCGCGGGCCCACTCAGCGATCCCGCCGTTGTAGATCCCGTCGGTCAGGATCTTCTCCAGCCGCGGGAAGCGGCCGACCATCTTCCCCAGGACCCGCTTGGCGCCGTCCCGATCCTGGATGCCCGCCGAGTGGACCGCCGCGGCCACGACCATCCCCAGCGTATCGACGACCAGGTGACGCTTCCGCCCGTTGACCTTCTTGAACGGGTCCTTGCCGTGCGGGCCGCCGCGCTCGGTGGTCTTGACGCTCTGACTATCGATGATACCCATGCTGGGGCTCTTCTTCCGCCCGGCGCGTCGGCGGACCTGGGTCCGCAGCGCGTCGTTGATCTTTGCCCAGGTGCCGGCGTCGCGCCACTTACGGAAGTAGTCGTAGCAGGTACTCCACGGGGGCAGATCCGTGGGCATCATCCGCCAGGCACAGCCGCCGCGGAGGATGTAGAAGATGCCGTTGAGGACCTCCCGCAGATTCACGGAGCGAGGTCGTCCGCCGGGCTTGGCCGGCGGCAGCAACCGCTTGAGGCGTTTCCACTGGGTCCGAGTCAGATCGGACGGGTAGCGTTTGGGTTTCATGCGGAATTATAGGCCCAAACTGGCTTTTCGTACACCCTGTGAGGCTCAAGGAACGCGCCAGCGAACTGACGCGACGTTCGCGCACGTGCCAATGCGTGCCCCTCTCCTCCTCCTCGGCCTGGCTCTCGCCGCGGATCGTGAGCGCGTCTCCCTGGACGGTGATCTTCACGTCCTCGGGCTTGATGCCCGGCAGCGACGCCTTGATTACGAACTCTCCCTCCGTCTCGGCGACGTCCAGGGGGAGCGTCGCGGCCCCGCCGGGCGCCGGGGGGCCTCCCGGTCGGACAAGGCTCTCCGCGAGCAGGGAATTCATCGCGTCGCTCAGGCTGATCATCTCGCGGAAGGGTCCCCATCGTTCGATCGTCATCGCGGATCTCCTCCAGACGCCACGGCTGATGGCCCCCCGGCCCGGCTCTTACGGCTCGCGAGGCCAAAAAAAACTAGGGTGGCAAAAGTAGCTGGAGGCACCGCTGCTCCAACGCCCTGAGATAGCTGCCCGGGTCGTGGCGGAAGCGGCGCTGCTTTCGTCGCGACTCGCGCCGCGCGTCCAAGTCCGCACGCAGCTCTTGCCAGCGCGACACATAACCCGGACGTAAGACCAAGCCTTCGTCGGGCGCAGCCGGGTCGCCAGACTCGAGATCACCCGTGCCGAGCCCATCACCACCAATCCGGGCGAGGCCCGACGCCGGCCACTGGCGCGGCGCTCATGATAACGATGGCTCCCAAAGGCGTGCTCCAGATCGTTATTCGTCCGCGGCAGGTCCGACGATTCGTAGCACTTGAACAAGCCTGGCCGGTAGCTCTTTGTCACTTTCAGGAAGTGCCGCAGGCCCTTCTGGACCGAGGGCTCATCGGTCGTGGCCGCTGCCTGCCGCATCCGCACCAGCAATTGCACCAGCCGACGCCGGACCTTCGAGGCCGGCAACTGCTCCCGGTTCTTGAGGATCCGGGCCACGCGCTTGACCCACTTGTAGGCCTCCCGCACCGGCGGGAACAGGGCGGCTGTCTCCTCCAGCCCACGCCGCAGCAACTGCTGCAGACGCTTCAGACCAGAGGGCAAACTCCCCGCCAAAGCCGCCACCTGGTCCAAGCTGGCGGCGATCCGGCTCAGTCGGTCCTGCAGCTTCAGCCCCGCAGCGGCCAGCGGCGGCAAGCCGTCGTCGGTCAAGGCGGCACGCACCGCGGCGCAGTAGCTCCGTACAATGTCCGCCTCCTCGTCCTCCGGATCCGCCTCCGCCTGGCGTTCGATCCGACGGATTCCCCGGACTCGCTTCTTCAATTCCTTCTTGGCATGACGATCGGCCTCGGAGATCGGCTTGGCCGCCTCGCGAAGATAGTGGAAGTGACAGAGTTGGTGCGGCACGCCCTTCAGCGCCTGCCTGACGGCGTTGCGAATGCTCTCCTGGCCGTCGGAGATCACACCAGTGATCGGCACGGGCAGCGCCTGGCGCACCTCGGTAATCAGGCCGGCCAGGTCCTTGGCGGTGGACGACAAGAGGCTCCTGGCCCGAAGGATCTCCCCGGAGAGGCAGTCACGCAAGACCCAGAGGACCTCGTGACCGACGTGGGGTTGCAGTCCATCGATGGCCAGGATGACGCGACGCTGCTGGCGCAACAGGGGTCCCAGCCGCTTGGGGTCGGCTGTGGCCAGCGCCCTGAGTTCGTCGTAGCGGTCCAGGAGGTTGGTGACCGTGCGTTGCGAAACGACCAGGCCGCGGCGGGTCAGCCCCTGGTGGATCTCGGGGATGCTGCGGTGCTCGGCATATCGGAGCCGTCCGACAGTGGCCATGACATCGAGGCCGAACTCGTGATAGGGCAAGGCGAAGTGGGGTTCGGCCTCGGGCCGGTAGGGCAGACGGAACCGGGGGCAATCGGGATTGTGGCAGCGTCGGATGGCCAGCGTCAGATGCAGGACGCCGTCGAGCGTGGTGATGGTGCGGAAGTTGTTGTAGCGGGCCCGGAGCGGTTGCTGACATTCCGGGCAATCGCGCGTGACGGGGACCAAGCTGAGGGCGCGATCGGGTTTGGGGCGCGGTCGTCGTCGCTTGCGCATGGAGGGCCTCCTTTTGTGGCTACCCCCTTTCTACGTTCCCGGTCTCAGCTAAGTTTGCCAGCCTAGAAAAAAAACCCGCCTGTGCGATGAGACGCACAGCGGGGCCAGCTTAGCCAACTACCATCGACCCTTCACGAGGCGATAGTCCTCATATCTTCTCAACGTATCAGGAGAGACATCCCATGTCAAGGAAAAAATAGAAGAACGTCCAAGAATCCAAGGACGTGTGCGCCAAGACGGTCCTGAAACTCATTCATAGTCCACTGGCGAGCCGCGTGAAATCGAATGACTCGCGAGCGGCTCTGAAGGGCGAGGGTTCCTTGAACGGTCCGCCGTGCGGACTGGCCCCACGCCGGAGCGGCCCGCGCGGCGGGCCCTGGGAGATTAGTCGTCGCGTGGCCATGGCCGGCCGTCGATTGAGGATCCCTACCTGGCACTCGACCGATGGGATCCCCCGATAGCGACCGGATCAGTGATGGGAGGAGGGGCCGGCAGCGCGTGGCAAACTCGCCTCCACTTGCGGATTGAGGACCCGGTTCAGCAAGCTGTCCGCCGCCGACAATTGCAGGCTGCGCGGCAGCGGAACGAGCTCGAAGCCGAACGCTTCCTTGCGCAGCGCCAGGTAATCGTCCACGCGGTCTCGCCGCACGCGCATGACCCCGCCGGACATGGGATGGGTCCGCCTCCACGCACAATACCGAGTGAACAGCGACATGGCCGTGATCCCCGCCGACTCCGCCAGCACACCACTCCTGAGCCAGCTCAGGTGCATCAAGTTGCGCATCGAGTGGCCCGACGAGAAGAACTGCCGGTAACATCGAAACAGCAACCCGGCCAACTGCTCGCGGGAGAAGTGGGGATGGCGCCAGGTCAAGCACGTCGTGTCGAACCGGTCGAGGTTGACCTCCGTGATCAGCCCCGCGGCCGCGAACTCGTCGTACTGCTCGGTGCCCGGGATCGGGCAGAGGATGTAGAAGGAAGCGAACGTCGGGCCCAGCTCTCGCAGCATCTCCAGGTGCCGATCCACATCCCGCTCCGTGTCCTGCGGGAAGCCGATGATGTTCGAAAAGTGTGAGTTGATCCCATGCTCGCGGCACAGTCGCACAATGTCTCGGTAAGTCTCAGGGCGGTTCTGTCCCTTCTTGGCCGCCAGGAGTGTGGCGCGGCTGAAGGACTCGACACCGACGAACATCTGGAAGCAGCCCGCCTTGGCCAGCAGTGCCACCATGTCCCCCTGTCTCGCGATCTGCGTGTCGCACTGGACGAAGAACTGGAGCCCGAGCCTCTCCGCCGCCATGGCCTCCAGCAGCCCTTCGGCCTCGTGGTACTTGTTGAAGTTATCTGATGTAAACATGATAAATCTAACGCCGGCCGCCTTGGCGGCGCGGAGGCTGGCCAGGGTGGTATCGATGCCCTGGCTGCGGATCCGTCGCCCGGCGATCTTGATCACGGAGCAGAAGTTGCACGTGAACGGACACCCGCGGGCCGGGTACAGCCCGAGCATCGGGATGACGTGCCGGCCCAGGTCTCTCCGGCCGGGAGGCACGACGACCGGCGCCTCCAGCTCCGGCTGCCACCGCCGCTCCGCTCCATAGACCGGCCGCAACTCCCCGCCGGCGGCGTCCTCCAGGATCTCCCGCCAGACCAGCTCCGCCTCAGCCAGCGCAAAGCTCACCCCGCAGCCGTGCAGCATCGACGTGTCGCAGGTCATCACGTGGGGGCCGCCGATGACCGCCATGCAACCGCCCCGCCGGGCATGCGCCGCGAGGTCCAGCGCCGATGGAACTGGTGGCTCTGCACACCCACCAGGGCCAGCAACGTCCGGCCAACGCGCGGCCGCCCGAGCAGCGACATGTACCCCAGGTCGGTATAGACGTATTCGTCGATCGTGTGGACTTCCGTCGGCGTGCCGCCCAGCCTGTCCGGCGTCATGCTCCGCACGTACGGCACCGTGCTGTTGGGCATGAATCCCCACCGAAAGCGCTCCACGTAGCCGTCCGCCGTATACTTGCTGGGTTTGAGGATCACGACTCGGAGTGGATCAGCCATGGGTGTAACTCGTACTCCACTCTGACAACTTCAGTCATATAGCATCTCGGCGCGATGCCCACGCCTCGACGTAAGCCTCATGGATTCTTGTCCAGGTAGGGCGATGCGGGCCGGATCTTCACCCGTGACCCGCGATTTCCCAGACGAGACGTGACTACTCGGTCTCGGGTGCTCATCCGGGTCGTGCCGACGAGTATTGGAACGGTCCCGACGTCCGCATGCAACGCACGACTCCCCCCCATTCGAAGTAATCTGTGTCCCGGATGCCACAGCCAGCACGAGGTCAACTTCCCCGAGCTGACACCACCGCATGTTCACCGTGGTATCATGAATCTCAGGCCCGGGTCCGGACAAGCGATCGGGGTACCTCCAACGGAGCTACTGCGATGTGGAACCGTCTGTCCAGAGTGCGAGATATGGTCGCCGATCCGGAGTTCCGGGAAGAGCTCAGGAAGGCCGATGTCATCCTGGGCGTTGACCGACGCACCGGCCAGGAGTGCGGCCTGTTCTATGGCGTGAGCGAACTGAAGCGAATCTCCAAGAAGGACGATGACGCTGCCCTGTGCGTCTTGCGAGTGCCGGTGGATCAAGACACCGACGAGCCTGAGCTCTTGGCCGAGGCCGTCGTGGCCCTCAAGGGGTCATGTTGCTTCCCTGCGGATGCAGAAGAACCGATGACCAGACCTGACGAGAACCGACCTCCCCGGCCCTGAGGTGAAGGATGGCCTTACACCGCACGGGTACCACTACCTCGTCATCGCCAGCCCCGGACCGAGGGCCGGTCCGGGCGTGGCTTCGAGCATCACGCTGTCCCAGGCGAGGGCGCAAGTCATCATCCACGGGCCGTCGCACAGATCTTCGTGAATGACGGCGGTCCTGAAACCGCACTGATTAAGGCCGAGGCGTTCCTGGATCACCACCATCCGGGGCTCGAGAAGATCACCAGCGATCGAGATTAGTCTATTGACATCTAGAGTCGTCTGATTTCTAATGAAATCTGAATTCCCCCGCTCACGTTGGGTTGGGGATTTGAAGGTCAAGTTGGCCCTGCTGCGCGAGGATTCGCGCGGGAGGGCTTTTTTTGTTGCCCACCATCGAAGTAGGAGCCAGACCATGGCGACCACAAGTGAGAAGGTGAAGGGCGAGATTCACGACGCCGCTGTGAAGGTCAAGGACGCCGCCCACGACGTCGCCGAGAAGACCAAGGATGTCATGCACGACGTCGGCGAGAAGGTCGGGGACGCTGCGCACAAGGTTGCCGAGAAGACCAAGGATGTCGTGCACGACGTCGGCAAGAAGATCAAGGACGCAGGCCGCTGAACGCCCTCGCTTCGAAGAGTCGAGGGGACACCGAGTGGACACCCAACCAGTCTATCAATCCGCGGGCCTATCCTGGAGCAAGAGCCTCGCTTGGCGAGGCGCTCCAGGCCGCGGCCTCCACGAGGTCTCAGGCCATCGAAAGGGCTAATCAATGAGTCTCGGTATGATCCTGCTGATCGTCTTGATCCTGCTCCTTGTCGGCGCCTTCCCGCGCTGGGGCTATAGCCGGGGTTGGGGCTACGGCCCGAGTGGCGGCTTGGGGTTGGTGCTGGTGATCGTACTGATCCTCGTGCTGTTGGGCGCATCTGAGAGGAGCTGGATCCGGTCTGGTCGTGGCGGACGCACCCATCCTGACCCGGCGGTTCGGACGGACCGCGCTTCAAATGGTTCGATGATTCGCTTTGTCGGATCGGTGGGTACCTCCTTGGGGGTGAGGTCGACGGGCCCCAGGGAGTGACCCTCAATTCCGCGAACCCCGTCATCAAGCACGGGGACACGGAGGCCCAGGTCACGCTCAAGGCTCGGGACGACGCCTCGCTGGGTGACATCACAATCAAGGTGACGGGGCACCCGTCGAAAGGTGCCGACGCCACAGACCACTTGAGAATCACCGTGGCCAAGAAGTCGCGGACCCCCGGACGTGTTCGGGTTATCGCTCAGTCCTCGAGGCCGCCCTCATCCTCCGCGACGCCAACCGGGGCGTCGTCCCCGTGGTCGAGGGGGGAAGCCGGTCAGATTCCTGACCGACCGTGACGTGGCCTTGGCCGTCGCCGAGAGCGACAACTTGGCCGCCCGAGAGGTGGGGGAATTCATGACCAAGGACGTGGTGTCGGTCGAGCCGGGCGATTCGCTCGAATCCGTGGCGACGAAGTTCGGCGCCCAGGGGCTCCTCCGCCTTCTGGTCGTCGCCTCCCGCGAGATCCTGCGGGGGATCATCGCCTCGTCCAGTTTCGCCCCTCACCTTCCCGATCAGACGGTCGGCCAGTTCGTTTCGGAGGCTGCCCAGCAGCCCCAAGGAACGGACCGGGGCTGAGAATGTGAAGACTTTCCAGGCACGGGTCGCCCATGCCGGGCGATGACAGCAGTGGTCCCAGCCCCTTCGGGGGCAAGAAGGAGGACGGCGATGGGTTTCATCTACGCGGCGATCGTGCTCGAACCGGGCGGGATCATCGCCTGGCTGGTCGTCGGCCTGATCGCGGGCTGGCTGGCGGGCGTGGTCATGAAGGGCGGCGGCTACGGCATCATCGGTGATATCGTCGTGGGCCTGATCGGCTCGTTCCTCGGCGGGATGCTGATGGGCATCTTCGGCGGGGGGGCGTATGGGTTCTGGGGCAGCATCGTCGTCGCCTTCATCGGAGCCTGCGTCCTGATCGTCCTGGTGCGGGTCGTCAGCGGTCGACAGACAAGATGGCGGATGAGGTAAGCGACGCTCGCCAATGTGGTTGATGAATCACGCCGTGCGACTCCGCGTGCCTCTCGGCGGCACGGAGTCCGATGGAAACTTCGAAGGGAGCTTCGAATGACCAAGAAGGGGAAGTATCGGCTCTCGCTCCTCGCCGCACTGCTGTGCGGGGCGGTCGGGACCTTCGCCGGGTGTGAGTCCAAGGGGCCTGCCCAGCGGGCGGGCGAGAACATCGACAAGGGCATCCAGAACGCGAAGGACGCGATCAATCCGCCCGGGCCTGGGGAGAAGGCGGGGCGGAGCCTCGACAAGGCCCTCAACAAGTGACGCGGGGATCGGGCTCCTCATGGGGCACATGGTGATGAACGAACACCCAAGGGAGGGGCGGAAGTCGGCCCCCGTTCGTGGACTGTCACCTTCGACCTCCACGACGGAATCGACCGGCCTGAACCACGATCTCGCACTCCTCCCGAATCGAAGGACCCGCATGACGACTTCCCCGATGCGGCGCGAGTTGGCGGACCCCGCCTGCGAGCTGTTCGGCGATGCCCGGCTCCTGGAGGCGATCGGCCGGGGCTGGTCGTTGCCACGGCAAGAGATTGTCGCTGCACTGGAGGGGAGGTCGAGCGGTGGCGAAGCGCTGCGAGTGCTCAAGACGACATCTCCATCCTGGCGGTCGAGGTCTCGGTCGCATGAGACCGGGGCTAACCCGCCGCCGAGGCCCCCGAGCCTCCACATGTCCTCCCGAGAACGCAATGAGTCGATTTAAGGTCGGGACGGGGGGACTTGTTATGTCCGCCGCACTGTTCACCCCTCTAGCCTTACCTCCTGCCAGCGGCGACGCACGTCGCTGGGAGGACGAGATCGTCTATGTCGTCATCATCGAGAAGTTTTTCGATAGAGACCACGCGAATGACATCATGCGCGCCCGTTTTTTCAAGGAACGCGAACGCTACGCGGGGGGTTTTTGGGGAGGCGACTTGAAGGGCGTGATCGCCAAGCTCGATGACCTGACGGACTTGGGCGTCACTACGCTCTTGCTCTACCCCGTCATGCAAAACGACGAGAATCCGGTCGGCAAGTTCCTGACAACCGGCTATCGCCCGAAAGACTATGAGCGCGTCGATAAGAACTTTGGCGACAACGCGACTCTGCGTGCGCTCGTCGACGCGGCCCATTCGCGCAGGATGCATGTCATTCTCGACATGCCTCTCGCGATGCCCGGGTTCGAGCACCCGTTCCTGGTCGATCCCGCGAAGCGCGATTGGTTCGCCGCGCCGACCGAGTACGGGGCCCGCCGCTGGAAGGTCGAGAATCCCGAAGTTGCGGACTACTTGATCGGTGTCGCCAAACGCTGGAAGGAGCGATCGGACTGCGACGGTTTCCGCCTCGATTCCGCCCATCTTCAACCCGTTTCCTTCTGGAAACGCTTCGTTGCCGAGCTGAAGTCGGCACCACCACGAAAGGACTTCTTGCTCTTGCCCGAGCTGACGATCATGCCTAGAAAGATCGGCAAGTTCGTGACCGAAGCCGGTTTTGACGGCGCCTACGACTTCAGCGCCATGAGGGTCCGCGACGTCTTCGGCAAAGATGAAGACATCTGTAATCTCTCATTTATCGCCGACCAAGCGAAGCTGTTCTATCCCTCTCCGCGAACGATGATGGCACCGATCGACAATTACGAAAGCGCGTTCGCCTCGATCGCGAAGGAGCCGAAGGCAGAGCGAACCAAGCTTGCGCTGACATACCAACTCATGCTAGACCGCGTCCCGCTGCTCTACGCCGGAAATGAGCTGGGAATCGCCTCCCACGACGTGGGCGCGGCGTTCCCGGCCAATCGGCGAGACTCTTCGTTCCTGAAGGACGTCAAGGCGCTCGATTGCGCTCCGCAAGCGCGAGTCCGCACTGCGACAGGGGAACTTCGCCGAGGTTTTCTCACGTGATGCGATGTATGTGTTCCTGCGCACTTTGGGCGACGACCGCATCTTGGTGGTGCTCAACGGCTCGGACAAGCCGAAGACGTTCGCAATGCCGATCGGCGATCGTGCCTGGCGTTCCTACCGGCTTGACGACTTGATCGGTGGCGGGGTCACCAAACCTGCCGGAAGCGATGCGGCGATTGAAGTGCAGGCGTTCGGGGCGAGGATCGTGCGGTTATGTTGAGCATTTCACGCTTTTCCCTGGCCCTATATGGTGAAACTCGCAATCTCTGCACATAATCCATCAGGATGAGTCTCTGGGTCATTGTTGCTTCGGCGCTCGCCACCACGGCATCAGAACACGTGGCGGGCTCATTGCGAAAAAATCAGCAAGCTGTAGGGGCCGATGGAAACCGTCGCATGCCAGAGAAGTCCGTCGTAGGCGCCCGACTCGGCGATGACGTCAGTGCTCGGATGGTTCGCGGGCATTCACGGGGCCTGACCCCGACCGCTCCCTCGATGGACGTCGAGTTCAACGTCGAGTTAAAGAAGGGGGCGAAGCTGACCGGGCCGCGGGTCGAGACGGCCGGCGAGATCATCTCCATCGGCTCGCAGCCCGAGTTCGCCAGCGCCCTGGACAACGGCCTCAAGATGGCCACCAGCGACATGGCCGACTGGCTCGCCAAGGACTACGGGATGGAACCCTGGGCCGCGCACCTGTTGATCGGCTACAAGGGGCGCTACGACGTCGTCACCGTCGCCGGTTCGATGGCCCTTTGCCTGTCCAGGGACCGCCTGCCGAAGCCATCCGGCTCCCCGAAAGCGGCGATTCGCCCCTCGGTTCCCACTCGCTCTTCTCCGGGAGGCCAGACGGGTACGCAGCTCGGGGCAAACGGGGACGCCGCCAGGAGGGGCAAATGAAGAAGGTCGTCTCCCGCGCGGCCCATGCGCACGACCACTGTCCCCGAGGGCGAGACCTGTCGGAGACAACCTTCTTCGTTAAGTAGGCGGGATGGACCGCTTGGGATATCGAGGAAGCGAAGAAAAACGCCGCTGACACAGCCCCGTCGGCGGATTCTCAACAGCGACCCAAATAGATCCACCCAATGGGGAAAGTAGCGACGAGCGGGATGTAGGGTGGGCTCTGCCCACCGACGAGAGGCCCTCATCGGTGGGCAGAGCCCACCCTACTTTCCCTCTTGCGTGGATCTATTTAGACTTCTCAATGGCAGAGGACCCCTTGACCTGCGGACTCGGCTGTCGGGAGCCCGGGGGGGTCCGTCCGCGCCGTCCGCTCATCGGGCCGTCGACAGTGCCAATTCCGATCCCTGCGCTCGTCCGCCGCATTTTCAACGTGGCCATTGCCCGGCCCGCGACCGCCCTGGCCCGGCTCGGGCGCCGCCTCGCGGCGGGCACGGCCGCGGTGTGGGAGCGGACCGAAGCCCTGGGCTGGCCTCGGGGGAAGGACGTCTTCCGGGCGGCCTTCGAGTTCTCGGCCTTCGGCGTCGGAGTGAACGATCTGGACGGGAGAATCCTGCGGGCCAACCCGAAGCTGGCCGAGATCACGGGCTATTCGGCCGCGGAACTGGTCGGCATGACCATCACCCAGCTCCAACATCCCCAAGACCGGGAGCGGACCATGGCCGCTTACCGGCAGATGATCGCCGGCCGGGCCCGCGACGTCCTCACCGAGAAGCGGTACATCCGCAAGGACGGCGCGACGATCTGGGTGCGGTCCAACGCCATTCTGCTCCGCGACCGGGCGAATCGGCCGGCGTCCTGCGTTGCCATCATCGAGGACATCACCGGATGCAAGAAGGCTGAGCAGGACCTGCGAGCCAGCGAGGCGGAATTGCGGGTAGCCTTCGAGGTCTCGGCTGTGGGCATGGCCCAGTGTGACGTGCGGGGTCGATTCGTCAGGGTCAACCGTAAGCTGACCGAGATCACCGGATACTCGGCCGACGAGCTCCTCGGGATGACCTTCGAAGAGCTGACCCACCCGGCGGACCGCGAAGAGAGCCGTATCGCGCGAGGGCGGATGGTCGCGGGCCAGACGAGTGAAATCCTGCTCGAGAAGCGGTACGTCCGCAACGACGGCCAGATCATCTGGGTGTACGTCAACGCGACAGTGATCCGCGATGAGGAGGGGCGGCCACGGCATACCGCCGCCGTGATCCAGGACATCACCGAGCGGAAGCGGGCCGAGGAGGAGCTGCGGGCCAGCGAGGCGCGGTTCCGCACCCTGGCCGACGCCGCGCCGGTGCTGATCTGGATGGCCGGACCGGACCGCTTCGCCTGGTACTTCAACCGGGGGTGGCTGGCGTTCACCGGCCGGGACCTGGACCGGGAGTTGGGCGACGGATGGGTTGACGACGTCCACCCCGATGACCTCCCGGAATGCCTGGAGAGCTACCGAGCCGCGTTCGTGGCCCGCCGACCCTTCGAGCTGGAGTACCGGCTGCGGCGTCACGACGGCGTCTACCGCTGGCTGCTGGATCGGGGCACTCCGCTGCCTCCGGTCGGCGGCGAGTTCGTCGGCTATATCGGGTCCTGCATCGACATCACGGAGCGCCGCGCCGCCGAGCGCGAGATCTTCGACCTCAACGGCCGGCTCGAGCACCGCCTGGGGCGGATCGCCGCCGGACCTCGCGGTCGCCGAACTCCGGGTGCCTCTTCCGAATCTGGAACGCGACCATGCGCCGGATGTCGGCATGGAGCGAGAAGGTGCGGCGGAGCCTCCCGGCCCCGCCGACCTTCCCCCAGGCTCGGAAATACGCGGCTTCGACGTCCGGATCGCCTCCCGGTTCGAGGCTTTTCGGCATCACGAACGGGTCGATGGACATCGATCAGAGCTCCCACCCCCTGCGGAAGTGAGGCTTGAGGTACCTGGCCGCCTTGGGGCTATCGGTGATCTGGCCGGAGGCGCCGTCGTAGTGGAAGGCCTCGCCCGATCGGACGGCGACGTTGCCCAGCAGCATGCACTCGGTCAAGGTCGCGGCATAGTCGAAGTTCGAGAGCGCGACCTCGGGCTTGCCGGCCCGGATGGCCGCGACCCACTCGCGCTTCTGGTTGTCGTCCTCGTTCTCGCTCCCCTCGATGCGGGGCAGCATCCGCTCGGGGTCCTTGAAGCCCTTGAACGACTCCTCGGGCCAGAGCTTCTGCTCTTCGCCGTAGTCGCTGGGCGAGTACATCTTGCCGCGGTCGCCGACGATCAGCGAGCCGCTGTCCGACGGCTTGAAGCCCTTGGGGAAGAGGCTCTCGGGCGGGAGATTGCGCTTGCCATCCTTCGCTCCCTCATACCAGGTGAGCGTGACCGGCGCACGGCTGCCGTAACCGCCGAACTCGTAGGTGATAGTCGCCCAGGCGGGATACGTCTCGGGGTTGATCTCGCCGCTCCTGGCGGAGACCCGGTTCGGCAGGCCGAGCTGCAAGGCCATGAAGGGGAGATTGGCCGTGTGGCAGGCCATGTCGCCGAGCGAGCCGGTGCCGAAGTCCCACCAGCCTCGCCAGTTGTGGGGATGATAGACGTGGTTGTACGGCCGCTCGGGGATGGGCCCGAGGAACAGGTCCCAGTGGACATGCGCGGGGATCGGCTCCGGCCGGGGCCGGGCGACGATGTCCGGGGCCTGCTTCCAGTACTTGAACGGGCGATTGGTCCAGACATGGACCTCCTGCACGCGGCCGATCTGCCCGGCGCGGACGATCTCGACCCCGCGGCGGAAACCGGACGTGGCCGTCCCCTGGTTGCCCATCTGGCTGCAGACCTTCTGCTGCCGGGCCGTCTCGCGCATCAGCCGGGCCTCCCAGACCGAGTGCGCCAGCGGCTTCTGGCAGTAGACGTGCTTGCCCATCTTCATGGCCATGACGGCCGCCGCGGCGTGCGTGTGGTCGGGCGTCGAGACCACCACGGCATCCAGCCGCGGGCCCAGCTCGTGGAGCAGCTCGCGGAAGTCGTCGTACTTCTTCGCCTCCTTGTGCCGCTCGCCCTTGGCATCCAGCCGCCTCCGGTCGATGTCGCAGATGGCGACGATCCGGCCGTGGTGGCCCGCCTGGTCCGTATCGCTGTCCCCCTTGCCCCCCACGCCGATGCAGGCGATGTTCAGCGTCTCGTTCGGCCCGACGCCCCCCGCCCAGCCCCGCCGCCCCGGGGCCAGGATGCCGAAGCCCGCCACCGAAGCCCCGAAGAGAAACGTCCGACGGTCCGTGGTGAAACTCATCGTACTCGACTCCCGGCCTGAGCGGGACCGCGGCCGGGCCCCCATGGCCGACCCGCTGCCCCGCCCTATTCTGGCCGAACCACCCGGCCATTGCGAGCACCTGGCGGCCGATCTCCGAGGTTCGCCCGACCGATATCCTGCAAGCGCGCTCGCGTGGTCGCCGACAGTGAATCCATGCCGTGGATTTCGCCACTCCCTCCTTGAGTTCGGCACGTATCGTGCGATAATCGATGGTTGTGCATCGGAGATCCCGGATGACATCGAAGCAGACCGACAGGACTCCTGAGATGGTGGGCTCGTGCTTCCGATTCATGACGACAAGGATTGAAATGCGAATCGGCCTCTTCGTTGGCCTGGCCATCCTCGGGAGCCAGACCGTATCCGACGCCCAGACCGCGGCCGACGACCAGGCGGCGGCCGGCGTCCAGGCCCGACCCGGAGCCGGTGCCACGGATCGGCCGGCATTGCCCTCGACGCCGGAGGCCGCGCCGGCCGGGGGTGCCACGGTCACGACCCGGCCGCCTCGGCCGGCCAGCTCGTCTTTCCAGCGCGTGGTGACGACGCGGCGGAGTACGGTCTCCCCGATGACGCGCGGCTTGCCCGCGGCGGCGCGCCCGGTCGCCCCGGAGGCGATGCGCCAGGACGATCCGCTTCGCCCCTACTCGTCCCAGGTCCGCGACGCCAGGCTCCAGGCGGCGACTGGCACGTCCCGGCCGCAGCCGCGCGCCACGGCTCCGCGGCAGACGATCCAGTCCTCGCGCAGCTTTTACCCTGGCATGCGCATCAGCCGGCATCCCAACGCCAGCGCGGCGCCGCCGCGCCGCCAATCCGCGGGCGTGGGAGGCATGGGCATGGGTACGGGCATGGGGGGCATGGGCATGGGTGCCCGGCAGTCCACGCCCGCCCGGGCCGGTGCGACGGCCGGCGGAGCGGCGCGAGGCCGGTAGGCAACGGCGGCGACGAATTCATCGCGCGGTGCGCCGGGAGGAATCCAGCGTCTGTGACGCGAAGAGGCGTCCAGCAAGTTTGCTGTTCTGGCGACCTCCTGCTATGATGGGCCACCTAAGTTCTTCCGCGCCCCACCTGCGCGGCCCCAGGGAAGGAAGACGGAGTTTGCTGTCGCCGGCCTGCTTTAGCGGGTCATCTGAGTTCTTCTGCGCGGCATTTGCGCGGCCCCATTGAAGGAATAATGAAACGAAACACCGAGATCCAGAAGATCGCCTTCGTGGGCGACTACCTGCCCAGGAAGTGCGGCATTGCCACGTTCACGTATGACCTCTGCACTTCGGTCGCGACCCAGTATCCCGGGTCCGATTGCTTCGTGGTGCCGATCAACGACATCCCCCAGGGCTACGAATACCCGGGCGAGGTGCGTTTCGAGATCGAGGAGCAGGAGGTCGATTCCTACCTGTGCGCCGCCGACTTCCTCAACTTCGCCAACACCGACATCGTCAGCCTCCAGCACGAGTACGGGATCTTCGGCGGCCCGACGGGCAGCCACGTCGTCCGGCTGATGCGCGACCTGCGGATGCCGATCGTCACGACGCTGCACACCGTGCTCCGCGAGCCGAACGAGGACCAGCGCCGCGTGCTCTGCCAGGTCGCCGACCTCTCGGCCCGGTTGGTGGTGATGTCGGAGCGCGCCGCTCGCTTCCTCCGCGAGGCTTACGACGTGCCCGAGGGGAAGATCGACCTGATCGCCCACGGCATCCCCGACATGCCCTTCGTTGACCCCAACTTCTACAAGGACCAGTTCGGCGTCGAGGGGAAGTACGTGGCGTTGACCTTCGGCTTGCTCTCGCCCAACAAGGGGATCGAGGTGATGCTGCGGGCGATGCCCGCGATCCTCAAGGAGTTCCCCGACTTCGTCTACATCGTGGTGGGGGCGACGCACCCGAGCCTCGTGCGCGAGCAGGGGGAGCGGTACCGGATCAGCCTGGAGCGGCTGGCCAAGGACCTGGGCATCAAGCCCAAGGTGAGCTTCTACAACCGGTTCGTGGAGATCGATGAGCTGATCGAGTTCATCGGGATGGCGGACATCTACATCACGCCCTACCTGAACCAGGGGCAGATCGTCTCGGGGACCCTGGCGTATTCCTTCGGCTGCGGCAAGGCGGTGATCTCGACGCCGTACTGGTACGCCGAGGAGTTGCTGGCCGAGGGACGCGGGGTGATGGTCCCGTTCGGCGACTCGGCGGCCCTGGCGCGCGAGGTCGTCGAGCTGTTGCGCGACGAGCCGCGGCGGCATGCGATGCGCAAGCGGGCCTATATGCTGGGCCGGGAGATGATCTGGAGCCATGTGGCGCACCTCTACATGGAGTCGTTCGGCCGGGCGCGGCGGAGCCTTCAGGACGTGCCCTACAAGCCGCAGGCGGTCCGCACGCTGGCCGAGCGGCCGATGGACCTGCCCGGCTGGCGGCTCGACCACCTGGCGCGGATGACCGACTCCACCGGGTTGCTCCAGCACGCCCGCTCGACGATCCCGCATTTCGTCGAGGGCTATTGCACCGACGACAACGCCCGGGCGCTGTTGTTGACCATCCTGTTGGAGCAGCTCGGTCAGGGCTCGGGGCCGGTGCACCGCCTGGCGACGATCTATGCCGCGTTCCTGAACTACGCGTTCGATCCGGCGCGGGGCCGGTTCCGCAACTTCCTGGGCTACGACCGCCGATGGCTCGAGGACGTCGGCTCCGACGACAGCCACGGCCGGTCGCTGCTGGCCCTGGGGGCGTGCGTGAGCCGATCGCGGCGGCGGGACCTGCAATTCTGGGCCTCGCGGCTCTTCGACCAGGCGCTGCCGGCGATCGGCGAGGTGCCCTCGCCCCGCGGCTGGGCCAACGGGTTGATCGGGGTCTGCCTGTACCTCCAGCGCTTCGGCGGGGCGCGGCCGGCCAGCCAGATGCGCGATGCCCTGGCCGACCGGCTGATCGAGCTGTTCGACAAGGACGCGGACGACGACTGGCTCTGGTTCGAGGACATCCTGGCCTACGAGAACGCCAAGCTGCCGCACGCCCTGATCGCCGCCGGCCGATCGGGAGGGAGCCCGCGGGCGACCGAAGTCGGGCTTCAATCCCTGCGCTGGCTGGTCGAGCAGCAGAGGGCGCCGTCCGGGTGCTTCCGCCCCGTCGGCAGCAACGGCTTCTATCGCCGCGGCAAGGAGCGGGCCCAGTTCGACCAGCAGCCGATCGAGGCGCATGCCACGGTCTCGGCGTGCCTCGAGGCCTACCACGCCAGCGAGGACCCGGCGTGGCTCCAGGAGGCCCGACTGGCCTTCGAGTGGTTCCTGGGCGGCAACGACCTGGGCCTGGACCTCTACGATGCCAAAACCGGCGGTTGCTGCGACGGCCTCCAGGAGGACCGCGTCAACCTCAACCAGGGGGCCGAGTCCACCCTCGGGTTCCTCCTGTCGCTCGGCGAGATGAAGCTGGTGGAGAGCACGCCGGCGGCGCTCCGCCAGGCGCAGGTGACTTGAAGGGCCGTGAAGCCGTGCATTCCAGATCACGGATTCCCAATGGACACGAACCCGCTCGGCTCGGGTGCCTGGGCTTCCGGAATCCGGGATCTTCAATCCGTGTTCCTCGCGAGCGGCGACCGGAGACAGGCGGAGAGACGATGATTCATCCCTCGGCTGGCCCATCGCGGACCCGCATCCTATGATTCTTCTGACACCGAGGTCAGGAGCCACCCCCTCATGGAAGCGAATGGACTGAAGTCAACGATCGAGCCCGATGCCGTCGCCGTCCGTCCCGCTCTTTTCGACCGGGCGGACGGCATGGACGTCGCCTCGTCATCGGCCGAACCCGCGGCCGACGGGGAGCCGGCCGTCGCGTTCCGTCGGCCGCCGCGCGTGCGGCGCACCGGGATCGTGATGAAGCCGAACAATAGCCGGGTCGTGATTCGCCCGTTCGAGCCGACCAGCGAGAGCCGGGTCGAGCGGATCGTCGCGCGCGTCATGTCGCTCTCCGAGCCCGAGGTTAACGCGATGATCGGCGACGTGATGCGCGAGTTCTACAACCGCCACCACAGGACCCGACATTTCTTCCTGTACCGCTTCGAGCAAGTCCGCCGCCACCTCCTGACCGATCGGCACCTGAGCGAGAACCGGCGGATGCTCATCGGCGCCTACTTCACCCAGGAGTATGCGCTGGAATCGGCCGCGCTGTTCAACCCGTCGATGGTCTGGCATCCCGATCAGTCGGGCCTGGAGCCGGGCTCGCGGCGGTTCATCGTCAGCCTGCGGGCCACCGGCGAGGGGCACATCTCGTCGATCACGTTCCGCAGCGGGACGGTCGACGCCGATTGCCGCATCCGCATGGATGAGCCGACCCGATTCGTCACGGCGCCGGAGATGGTGCCGAACACGCTCTACGACAAGAAGCTGTTCCATCGCAAGCTGATCGAGCTCGGGATTGACGCCCCGTCAACCGAGCAAGTCCTGGGGACGGTCGGCGACCAGTTCACGATCGAGGAGCTCCAGCAAGCCCTCCGCCGGGCGCTGCTCCAGAACCGGCCGCGGCACCGCGACCTCGAGCCGATCGTCCAGGGGATGCTGAGCCTCGCCACGGCCAACTACGAGATCTCTTACTCGCCCGAGCAGCACGTCTCCGAGCGGATCATCTTCCCCTCGTCGCCGACCGAGGCCAACGGCATCGAGGACGCCCGGTTCGTGCAGTTCGTCGAGGACGACGGCTCGGTCCGCTACTACGCGACCTACACCGCCTTCGACGGCAAGGTGATCCTGCCGCAGATCCTCCAGACCGACGACTTCCTCCGGTTCCGGATCAGCACGCTGAACGGTCCCGAGGTGCGGAACAAGGGCTTCGCGCTGTTCCCGCGCAAGGTGCGCGGGCTGTACGCGATGCTCTCGCGCCAGGACAACGAGAACATCTACCTGATGTACTCGGACCTGCTGCACTTCTGGTACACCAAGGAGCTGATCGCCAAACCGACGTATGCCTGGGAGTACGTGCAGCTCGGCAACTGCGGCTCGCCGATCGAAACCGACGCCGG
The DNA here is from genome assembly GCA_963815795.1 of uncultured Planctomycetota bacterium. Lineage (GTDB taxonomy): Bacteria > Planctomycetota > Planctomycetia > Isosphaerales > Isosphaeraceae > JAKAUH01. The sequence goes on from CAWFIC010000003.1 coordinate 5,382,556, forward strand.
CTGGCTGGTGCTGACGCACGGCGTCGGCCCGATGCGCAAGTATGCCCTGGGTGCGTTCCTGCTCGAACTGGACGACCCGTCGCGCGTGATCGGCCGGCTCGATGTGCCGCTCCTGCAGCCCGACGCCAACGAGCGCGAGGGCTACGTGCCGAACGTCGTCTACAGTTGCGGCGGCCTCCTGCACAACCGCGAGCTGATCATCCCGTACGCCATGTCCGACTACGCCAGCACCTTCGCCACCGTGTCGCTCGACGAGGTGCTGGAGGCGATGGTCAGGGAGTGACCATGTCCAGCACCGGCTTTCAAGTCGGCGCACCACGACGCCAGCAAGCCGAACTCGCGCCGGGGATTTCAGTCCGCCAGGATTCTCAAGACCTCGTCGCTTGAGAATTCAACCACCGCCGTGCACGAATCGGCCGCACCATAGTAGACCAGGTACGAGCCCCAGTCCTCGACGATCCCCGTGGGGAACACCACGTCCGGCACGAAGCCATGACGCTCGAAGTCGGCCGTCGGCTCAAAGACCGATTCGACCGTGCGGCGGAGGATTCGCGAAGGGTTCTCCCGATCGAGCAGCAGCAGCCCGGTCGAGTACCGGCCGACCTCGCCGGGACGGGTCGGCTGGCGGTTGCCGTGGTAGATCTCCAGCCAGCCGCCTTCGACCGGCACCGGCGGAGTACCCGCACCGACGCGGCCGGTCTCCCACGCGGCGTCGCCGCCGTGCAGGCAGTCGTGCCGGCCCCAGCGGACCAGGTCCGCTGAGCGCGCGACCCACATCTCGGGCCGGCAGAACGGCGTGGCCGCGTTCGGGCGGTGGAGCGCCACGAACTCTCCGCCGACCCGCTGCGGGAAGAGCACGACGTCCTTGTTCTCGGGGCAGAAGATGATCCCCTGCCGCTCGAACCGGCGGAAGTCGGTCGTCGAGGCCAGCGCGGTCGCCGCGCCATGGCGCGAGACGGCTACATATGTGAAATAGTACCGACCGTCCAGCGCCGTGATCCGCGGGTCCTCGACGCCGAACTCCTCCATCTCCGACTCGGGCAGGAACCGCACGCCAGTCACTTCCTCGACCGATCGACCATCGCCGCAGCGGACGACCCGCAAGTGCGAGATGAACGTCAGTCGCACCAGGCCATCGGTCTTGCGCTTCACGACGCGCGGGTCCAGCACTTCGATGCTGTCGTTCGAGAGCCAGTCGATCGTCAATCCGTCGCCGGGCACCCACCGAGGCGAGGCCGTGAACCCCGGCCGGCGTTCGCGCGGACGCTCCGCCACGCGGACCAGGAGGATCACCTCATCGCCCGCCCGGACCGCACCGGGGTTGAACACCCCCACGACCTCGAAGTCCTCGCGCGACGGCTCCAGGTCCTCTGGCCGCAGCAACAACCGTTCGAAGTGCCTCTTCAAGAGCATCGTGGTGCTGACTCCTTTCTCTTCGATCCTTGCCTCGGGAGGGCGACCCTCCGTGTGAGCCGCTGCACGCCCATGATAGGAAGAACCGGCCCGAGGCGAAACCGCCGAGGACTGTGGATATCCGCGAGCCGCGCGGGCTCGCCTTGCGACCGAGAGGCCGGCTTTGCTGTAGAATCGGACAGCCGACAAGCGCATCGCGCAACGCGCGGATCCTCCCCACGACCAAGGACAGGCTCGATATGCGGCTCATCCCGGCACTCTTCCTCATCGTGTTCATCGTGTCGCCCGCGGGCCATGCGAAGGAGCCGCTTCCGATGCTCACCCGGGAACAGGCGTCGGGGTTCGCGCGGCTGGCCCTCAAGGGGATCGACCAGGAGTACCCCAACAAGCCCGAGCACGTCATGGGCGGACCCGGCGACGTGAAGAGTCCGAAGGCCCTCCACCCGGCGTTCTACGGGTCCTATGACTGGCACTCGTGCGTGCACGGGCACTGGATGCTCGCGCGGCTGCTCCGGGTCTTCCCAGACCTGCCCGAGGCCGCACGGATCCGCTCCACACTCAAGGAGCACCTGACGGCCGAGAAGCTCCAGGCCGAGGCCGATTACTTCGCCCGCACGGACAGCAAGTCGTTCGAGCGGCCGTATGGCTGGGCCTGGCTGCTCAAGCTCGCGGAGGAGCTCCACGGCTGGGATGATCCGGATGCCCGCGAATGGTCGAAGAACCTCCGGCCGCTCGCGGACGCGATCGCCGCGCAATACCTCGACTTCTTCCCCAAGCAGACCTACCCGATCCGGACCGGCGTGCACCCCAACACCGCCTTCGGACTGGCGTTCGCCCACGACTATGCCCGTGCGGTGGGCCATACGCCACTCCGGGCGCTGGTCGAGGAGCGGGCGCGGGCCTACTTCGCCGCGGACGACGACGCCCCGGCCCGATGGGAGCCGTCCGGGGCGGACTTCTTCTCGCCGAGCCTGATCGAGGCCGACCTGATGCGCCGCGTCCTGCCATCGAGCGAGTTCCGGGCCTGGTTCGCGCGGTTCCTGCCGGGGGCCGCGCGGGGCGAGCCCGGGACGCTGTTCACGCCCGCCACCGTGACCGATCGGACCGATCCGCAACTGGTCCACCTGGACGGGCTGAACCTGAGCCGGGCGTGGTGCATGCGGGGCATCGCGACGGCCCTCCCGGCCGGCGATCCCGCCCGGGACGCCCTGACAGCGTCGTCGGCCCGCCACGCCGAGTCGGCGCTCGGACACGTGGCGAGCGGCGACTACGCCGGCGAGCACTGGCTGGCCTCGTTCGCCGTCTATCTGCTCACCATGAAGCCGGTCGATTGACGAATCGGCCAACCGTTCACTCTCCGATCACCGCGACCATTTCCGCCGGTCGATCACGCGTCCCGAGCCCCCCGCCACACCGATCGTTGCCGTAAGCCCACGCCGCTCGCCGAGTTCCATGCCGGGACCTAGGATTGCTTCGGAGCAAGTCTCGAAACCGTGAACGACGGCGCCGCGCGATCACATCATCTCGATTCCGGAGCCTGTCCGTGGAGCGAAGCAGTCACCTGGATCGTTCTACGACCCAGGGGTGGACAAAGGCATGGCGACGCCGGCCGCGTGCGCGGCGGCGCCGAGTCGGGGGGCGTCTCGCCCGTTCCATCGCGGTCGAGCACCTCGAGGGCCGCCTCCTGCTCGATGCCGGCGCGCAGTTCGACCATGTGTTGCTGAGTCCGAAGACGAGCGTACCGGCCGCGGTGATCTCGCCACTCGCTGGTTGGTCGAGTCCGGCCGGGTATCAACCGCATCAGATCTGTGGGGCCTACGGGATCGGCGCGATCCATTCCGGCTCCGTCGTCGGCAATGGGACCGGCCAGACCATCGCGATCGTCAACTGCTATGACGATCCGGCGCTGGTGAGCAGCACGGCCTCGAACTTCCTCGCCAGCGACCTGCACCAGTTCGACGTCCAGTTCGGGCTTGCCGATCCTCCCAGCTTCCGCAAGCTCGACGAGTACGGCGGCACCAATTACCCCGGCACGGACCCGACCGGCCCGGGGAATAGCTGGGCGGTCGAGGAGTCGCTCGACGTCGAATGGGCACATGCGATCGCTCCCGGGGCCAACATCGTCCTGGTGGAGACGGGGCCGGATGTATCGGATCTCTTGCGGGGCGTGTCGACCGCCGCGAACCTGCCCGGCGTCTCGGTGGTCTCGATGAGCTGGGGGTGTTCTCCGAGTTTGTCCGAGATCTCCGAGAATTCGACGTTCACCACGCCGAGCGGGCACCAGGGTGTGACCTTCGTGGCGGCGGCGGGGGATTCGGGGGCACCTGGCGGCTATCCGGCGTTCTCGCCCGACGTCGTGTCCGTGGGCGGCACCATCCTGTCGGTCTCGGGGAATACGTATGCCGGCGAGACGGCGTGGAGCCTCGAGGACGGCTGGGGCACCGGCGGCGGTCAGAGTCCCTTCGAGTCCGAACCGAGCTACCAGGCCGCGGTGCAACAATCGGGCTGGCGGGAGATGCCCGACGTGGCCTTCGATGCCGGGTCCGGCGTGGCGATCTACGACTCGTACGACTTCGGGCAGGCGACCCCATGGATGTCGGTCGGCGGCACCAGCCTGGCGGCGCCCTGCTGGGCCGGGCTGATCGCCGTCGCCAACCAGTTGCGCGCGTCGCGGAGCCTGCCTTCGCTGGACGGTCCCACCCAGACCCTGCCCGCGCTCTACGGGCTGCCCGCCGCGGACTTCCACGACATCACCACCGGCAACAACGGATATCCGGCGGGTCCCGGCTACGACATGTGCACCGGGATCGGCACGCCCGTCGCCAACCTGCTGGTCCCCGACCTGGCGTCGTTCACCGCGAGCTCGGACCTCGTCACGGCCGTCGCCACCGCCAATCAGACGAGCTTCGGCCAGTCGGTCACCATCACGGCCACGGTCATCGCCCCGCCGGGTTCCGGCACGCCGACCGGCACGATCAGCTTCCGCGATGGGAGCACGATCCTGGGGACCTGCCCGCTGGGTGTCGGCGGAGTGGCCAGTCTCACCACGTCGGCCCCGGCCGTGGGCGAGGACACGATCACGGCTGCGTACGGGGGGTACGGCAACTTCCCGGCGGCCTCCGCCCTCGTCGCGGACGACGTCAACCCGGACGCGACCACGACGACGGTGACCGCCTCGGCGGGCCAGTCGAGCTTCGGCCAGTCGTTGACGTTGACGGCGACCGTCACCGCCGCGCCGTTCTCCCCGACGCCCACCGGCACGGTGACATTCGAGGTGGGCGGCACGGTCGTGGGCACAGCGCTGCTGGTGGGCGGAGTCGCCCGATGCACCACCGCGATACTCCCGGCCGGCACGGATGTCGTGACGGCGGTCTACAGCGGCGACGGCAAGGACTTCATCGGCGGTCGCTCGGACACGATCGGGCCGGCAGCGATCATCACGAAGGTCGCGGGAAACGGCAGCTATTCCGACTCCGGCGACGGCGGGCCGGCCACCTCGGCCGGCCTGGGGAGCCTGGCAGAGATCGCGGTGGACGCCGCCGGCGACCTCTTCATCGGCGATTTCTACGACAACGTGGTCCGCGAGGTCAATCACGCCACCGGCGTGATCACCACCGTCGCCGGCGACGGGGTCCGAGGATTCACCGGCAACGGTGGCCCGGCCACCTCCGCCGAGCTGTGGCTCGACAGCGACAGCGGCCTGGCCGTCGACGCCGCCGGCGACCTGTTCATCGCCGAGGGCTACAATCAGGTGGTGCGCGAGGTCAATCACACCACCGGCGTGATCACCACCGTCGCCGGCGACGGAATCGCGGGTTTTAGCGGCGATGGCAGGCCGGCCACTTCCGCCGAGCTGGACATCCCCTCCGGCCTGGCCCTCGACGCGACCGGCGACCTGTTCATCGCCGATTCCTGCAACGGCCGGATCCGCGAGGTCAACCACGCCACCGGAGTGATCACCACCGTCGCCGGCAGCGCCTTCTGGATCGACAGCGGGGACGGCGGCCCGGCCACTTCGGCCGTCCTGAACCTGCCGATCTCCATCGGATTGGACGGCGCCGGCGATCTGTTCATCCTCGATTTCGGCGACGGTTCGTATACCGACGTGCGCGAGGTGGACCATACCACCGGCGTCATCCACACGATCGCCGGCGCACCGTCGATGAGCCCGATCCCGAGCGGCGACGGCGGGCCGGCCACCGAGGCCTACCTGGGTGGCGCGGAGGCCATGACCGTGGACGCCGCCGGCAACGTGTACCTCGGCGCCGACGGCCTCTTTAGCCCCGGGGGCGGGTCGGTGCGGGAGGTCGACCACGCCACCGGCGTGATCCGAACCGTGGTGGGGAACGCGGGCTTCGGTACCGGCGGAGACGGTGGGCCGGCCGGATCCGCGCAGATGGAGATCCCGTGCTCCCTCGCCCTGGATTCCCATGGCGACCTGTTCATCGCCGACTACTGGGGTCCCTCCGTCCGCGAGGTGGCGCACGCGACCCTGTCGGTGACGGTCAATCCGGCGGCCCCGACGCTGAGCGTCAGTGCACCCGGCGGCGTGTATCGCGGCTCGGCCTTCGCCGCCTCCGCCAGCGTCGCGGGCGTGATCTCCGGCGTCGACTCGACCCCGGCGGCCGAGCTCGAGGGCACCGCCCCGACCTTCACCTATTATGTCGGGGGCACGGCCGGCGGCATCGGCTCGACCACACCGCCGACGGCGGCCGGCACCTACACGGTCGTCGCCTCCTTCCCCGGCAGCGCCGACTACGCCGCGGCCACGAGCGCCCCCGTCACGTTCACCATCACCCGGGCGACGCCGACGGTCACCCCGAGCGACGCGGGCGGCGCCTATGACGGCTCGCCCTTCGCCGCAACCGCACTCGTCCGCGGTGTGGTGGCGGGGGTCGATACGACGCCTCGCGCGTCGCTCGAAGGCGTCGCCCCGACGCTCACCTACTACGTCGGTGTCGGCGCGAACGGCGCGGGGTCGACCACACCGCCGACAGCCGCCGGCACCTATACTGTGGTCGCCTCCTTCCCCGGCAGCGCCGACTACGCCGCGGCCACGAGCGCCACCCTGACCTTCACCATCGCCAAGGTGGGGCCGACGATCTCGTTGAGCGACATCGGCGGCGCGTACGACGGCTCGCCCCTCGCCGCCGCCGCCCTCGTCTCCGGCGTGGTGGCGGGGGTCGAACACGACGCCCCGCGCGTCGCTCGAGGGCGTCGCCCCGACGCTCACCTATTACGCCGGGAGCAGCACGGGCGGCGCGGTCCTGGCCGCGCCCCCCGCGTCGGCGGGCACCTACACGGTCGTCGCCTCCTTCGCGGGCAGCTCCGACTATACCGCGGCGACGAGCACCTCCGTCACCTTCACCATCACTCGGGCGACGCCGACCCTCTCCCTGAGCGACGCGGGCGGCGCGTACGATGGCTCGCCCTTCGCCGCCACGGCCCTCGTCTCCGGCGTCGTGGCGGGGGTCAACGCGACCCCCGGGCCGACGCTCGAGGGCGTCGCCCCCGCGCTCGCCTACTACGTCGGTGTCGGCGCGGGCGGCGGCGGGTCGACCACGCCGCCGACGGCCGCCGGCATCTACACGGTCGTCGCCTCCTTCGGCGGCAGCGCCGACTACGCCGCGGCGACGAGCGCCACCGTGACCTTCACCGTCAGCCGGGCGACGCCGGCGGTCTCCCCGAGCGACGCCGGCGGCGTCTATGACGGCTCGTCCTTCACCGCGACAGCCCTCGTCTGCGGCGTGGTGGCGGGGGTCAACACGACACCCCTTGCGACGCTCGAGGGCGTCGCCCCGACGCTCACCTACTACGCGGGGGGCGGCGCGGGCTCGGCCGCGCCCCCCGTGTCGGCGGGCACCTACACGGTCGTCGCCTCCTTCCCCGGCAGCGCCGACTACGCCACGGCCACGAGCGCCACCGTGACCTTCACCATCACAACGGCGACGCCGGCGGTCTCCCTGAGCGACGCCGGCGGCGCCTATGACGGCTCGCCCTTCGCGGCCTCCGCGCTCGTCTCCGGCGTCGTGGCGGGAGTCGAACACGACACCCCATTCGACGCTCGAGGGCGTCGCGCCCGCGCTCACTTACTACATCGGCGGCGGCGCGGGCGGCGGCGGGTCGACCACGCCGCCGACGGCCGCCGGCACTTACACGGTCGTCGCCGCATTCCCCGGCAGCGCCGACTACGCCGCGGCCACGAGCACGCCGGTGACCTTCACCATCACCCGGGCCGCACCGACGATCTCGCTGAGCGACGCGGGCGGCGCGTACGACGGCTCGCCCTTCGCCGCCACCGCCCTCCTCTCCGGCGTTGCCACCGGAGGTCGCACGACTCCGGGGGCGACGCTCGAGGGCATCGCATCGACGCTCACCTACTACATCGGGGGCGGGGCGGACTCGGCGGCACCCCCGTGTCGGCGGGCACTTACACGGTCGTCGCCTGCTTCGCCGGCAGCGCCGACTACGCCGCGGCCACGAGCACGCCGGTGACCTTCACCATCACCCGGGCGGCGCCGACGACCTCGGTGAGCGACGCGGGCGGCGCGTACGACGGCTCGCTCTTCGCCGCCTACGCACTCGTCTCCGGCGTCGTCGCGGGCGTCAACACGACCCCCGGGGCGACGCTCGAGAGCACCGAACTGACCCTCATGTACTATACCGGAGGTGTCAACGGTGGCGACGGGTCGGCGACCCCGCCGATCGGCCCCGGTACGTACATGGTCGTCGCCATGTTCCCGGGCTCCGCCGATTACGCGATGGCCAGCAGCGAGGCGACGTTCACGATCAGCCGGGCCGCGCCGATACTCCGCGTCATCGAGGGCGGCGGCACGTACGACGGCTCGCCATTCCCCGCCACGCCGCTCATTTCGGGCGTGGTCGAGGGCGTTGACGCGGAACCGTCGGCCACGCTCCAAGGGGTCGGCCTGACGTGTACGTACTACGTCGGGAGCGTCGCCGACGGCGACGGATCGAGCACGCCGCCCACGGTCGCTGGCACTTACGCCGTCATCGTGACCTTCCCCGGCAGCGCCAACTACACCTCGGCGACGAGCGCCCCCTGACCTTGACCATCGCCAGGGCGACGCCGACGGTCTTCGTGAGCCATGCCGGCGGTGTGTACGACGGCTCGCCCTTCGCCGGCTCCGCGAGAGTCTCGGGGGTGATCGCGGGGATCGATTCGGCCCCGGCTGTCGAGCTCGGGGGCGTCGCCCCGATCTTCACCTACTACGTCGGCGGCACCCCGAGCGGCGATGGGTCAACCACTTCGCCTTCGGCCGCCGGCACCTACACGGTCGTCGCCGCCTTCCGCGGCAGCGCCGACTATGCCGCGGCGACGAGCGCCCCCTGACCTTCACCATCACCAAGGCGACGCCGACCGTCTCCCTGAGCGATGCGGGCGGCACGTACGAGGGCTCGCCCTTCGCCGCCACGGCCCTCGTCTCCGGCATCGTGGCGGGGGCCGACGCGACGCCCCGCGCGACGCTCGAAAGCGTCGCCCCGACGCTCACCTACTACGTCGGGAGCGTCGCGGTCGGCGCGGGCTCGACGGTGCCCCCCGCGAGAGTCGGCACGTATACGGCCGTCGCCGACTTCGCCGCCAGCGCCGACTACACCGCGGCGACGAGCGCCCCCGTGACCTTCACCATCACCAGGGCGACGCCGGCGATCTCCTGGGCTGCCCCGGCCGATATCGTCTACGGTACGGCGATCGGCGGCCTCGAGCTCGACGCGGCCAGTCCCGTCCCGGGTGCGTTCACGTACTCGGCGCCCGCAGGTACGATCCTCGACGCCGGACGTGGCCAGGCGATCGCGGTCACCTTCACCCCCGGCGACACGACCGATTACAACGAGGCCTCCGCCACGGTCCGGATCAACGTCCTGCCCGCCCCGCTGACGATCCGGGCGGCCGACGCGAGCAAGATCGCGGGCCAGCCCGATCCCGCCGACTCGGCGATGTACTCGGGCTTCGTCCTCGGCCAGGGGCCCGCCGCGTTGAGCGGCACGCTCTCGTTCAGCACGACGGCGGATGCTTCCAGTCCGGCCGGCTCCTATCCGATCATCCCGGGCGGCCTGTCGTCGGCGAATTATACGATCATATACACCAGCGGCACACTCGACGTCGCCCCGCCGCTCGTCTCGATCACGGGGGTGGGATGGCAGACCGTGAAGCTCGGGCGTCACAAGCCAACCACGGTGCTGGTGGTGAGCTTCAGCGGGGCGATTGATCCGGGTCGTGCCACCGCGCTGTCCGGTGTCGCGGCGACCCCGGCGGCCCGCGGCAAGAAGACGGGGGCGGGTCACGCCCAGACCATAGCCCTGCGCTCGGCGAAGTACAACCCCGCGACCAACTGCGTGACCTTGACTCCCGCCCGCCCAGTCCCGAACGCGACCATGCAGATCACGATCAATGCCACGGCGATCCTCGACGCCGAGGGGCGGCCCATCGAGAGCCAGCCGGGCCCGATCCTCCTCCCGCCCGGCTGATCGCGAAGGTCGATGGATATCGGCGGGCCCCAGTCGGGCTCGTTCGCCGTCGACCTCCTCGCGGCCAGGCCGGTGGACTGACGTCGATCGATGGCAGGCCGTGGCGCCGCCCGGCCCGACGATCTTTCCGGGCCGCCGTCTCGATCGGGGCGGCCAACCGGTCTCGGGTTGACGCCTAGATGACTGGATCTGGCTTGATGCATCTCCCTTCACCCAGGAGTCCCTGCGATGAGACGCGACGCTCTGATCCTGTCCGCTCTCTGCTTGGCCGTCACGACGACGCTCGCCGGAGCCCAGAATCCTGCGGCCCCCGCGGCAAGAGTCCACAAGATCCCCATCGGCGGCGAGGGGGGGTGGGATTATCTCAGCGTCGATCCCGACGCACATCGGCTCTATGTGTCGCGCGGCGACCGCATCGTGATCGTTGACACCGAGGCGGAGAAGGCCGTCGGTGAACTGACCGACACGCCCGGAGTGCATGGAGTCGCCCTGGTCCCGGACCTCGGCCGGGGGTTCACCAGCAATGGGCGCGACGCCACCGTCACGGCGTTCGACTTGAAGACGCTCAAGGCCATCGGCAAGGTCAAGGTCGGCGGCGGGCCCGACGCCATCATGTTCGACCCGTCCAGCCACCATGTCTTCACCTTCAACCACGGCAGCAAGGATGCCACGGCGGTCGACCCGTCGGCCATGAGCGTCGCGGGCACGGTCAAGCTCGAGGGCGTCCCCGAGGCGGCCGTCGCCGACGGCCGGGGCCACGTCTTCGTGAACCTCATGGATAAGAACGAGGTCGTGGAGTTCGACGCCCGCGACTTCCGGGTCCTGAACCGATGGTCGCTCGCACCCGGCGTACGCCCGACCGGACTGGCGCTGGACCGGGAGCATCGGCGGTTGTTCAGCGTCTGCAGTGGGAGCCAGTCGATGGTCGTGCTCGATGCCGACAGCGGCAAGGTCCTCGCCCGGCTGCCGATCGGCCGCGGCTCGGACGGCTGCGTCTTCGACCCGGAGCGGGGGATCGCCTACAGCTCCAATGGCGGTGACGGGACGTTGACGGCCGTGCGCGAGGAAGCACCGGGCCGGTTCGCCGTGGCGGCGACCATCCCCACGCAAGCGAGCGCGCGCACCATGACGCTCGACCCCAAGGCCCACCGGATCTACCTCTCGGCCGCGACCGCGGCTCCCGCGGCCGAGGGCCAGCAAAAGGCCCAGACGGCCCCCACCAAGGGCGGCGGCCGGCGCCGCATGGTACCCGGATCGTTCGTCGTCCTGGTCGTCGAGAACTGATCGACCGAGCGCCGACCACGACCTCTCCCCCCTGGACCCATCCTCCGCGTCGAGGTTAAATCGACGTCGATCCCTCGCCGGGGGATGGGCCACGTCCGCTGTAACCAGGGCTGACCCTCGCCTGAGGCCGCTCGCGGTCGTCCCCCGGTGGCCGATCCCCGTTCGATCCGGGCCAAGCCGGGGAGACGTTCCATGCGCATGAGCAGACTGACAGTCATCGCCGCTTGCCTCGCGTGCCACACGCTGAGCGCCTGGGCTCGATCCGACGACGGCCCGCCCGAGAAGGCCGCCGATCGCCACTGGCTCTGGTCGACCGCGTACGCCGTGCCGGCCGAGACCACCAGCGAGCAGAGCGGCTACTTCTCGATCGTCGAAGGCAAGGACAAGCACCTCTACATCGGCACGGCCAAGTATCGCTCCAACGCCTATCTCGTCGACTTCGACCCCGCCACGCACAAGATGAAGGTCGTGGTCGATGCCCAGAAGGAGATCGGCACGACCGCGACCGGCTTCGCGGCCCAGTCCAAGATCCACACCCGCAACAACGTCGGCGCCAGCGGTCGGATCTACTTCGGCACGAAGCAAGGCTATCCCAAGGAGGGAGAGAAGGCGGCCGACTATCCCGGCGGCTATCCCATGGTCTACGACCCGGCCACCGGGCGCACGCGCGTCTACTCGATCCCCGTCCCCCATCAGGGGATCATCAGCGTCACGCCCGACGAATCGCGCGGCATCGCGTACGTCTCCACCTGCTCGGACGGCAGGCCGGCCGAGAGCGATCACTTCCTCATCCTCGACCTGGCGACCGGCAAGTACCGCGACCTGATGGACGCCCGTCATATGTTCGCGTTCATCGTCATCGATCATCTCGGTCGGGCGTATCACCCGATCCTCGGCGGCGAGATCGCCCGGTATGATCCGAGGGCAAGCACCCTCACGCGGCTGAAGCAGACGATCGACGGCCGTCCGCCGGCGGCGGGTTCGTTCCTGGCCCTGCCCGAGGGCCACCCCATCAACTGGGAGATCTCGCCGGACCGCAGGACGCTCTACGCCGTCGCGATGAGCGGCAACCAGCTCTACGCGTACGACCTGACGGCCGAGGGCGATGTCCTGCCCGGCCGCCGGCTCGGCCCGCTGTCTTCCGGGGCGCAGGCGACGGATTGCCGCGCGATGTGCGTCGGACCGGATGGCACCGTCTGGGCTGGCGTTGCCGTGACCACCGCCAAGGGCGGTCAGTTGTTGCATGTCGTCCGATACCGGCCGGGAGATCCGGCACCCGTCAACCTCGGCCCGGTCGCCATCGGCAACGCCGATTACACGACGTTCGTTGACGCCGGGGGAAAGGAGAAGCCCTACCACCACGGCGTCTTCCGGCTGAAGGACGGGACGCTCGTCCCGCGCTACGTGATCATGGGCATCTGCGCCGCGAGCGACGGAACCGTCTACCTCACGACGCTCTGCCCTTTCACCGTTCACGCCATCCGCGTGCCGAAGGTCGCCGGGATCGCGACGACCTACTCCCGCAACTCGCACGCCGATGTGATCATCGGACGCCTGCTCCAGTCCGATACGCTCGACGACAAGGGGCGATGGCCCTCGATCGAATTGGCCTCGCTCTACACCGACCAGGTGCCCGAGACCGACATCGGCCGGACCCTGGCGCTCCGGCGAGGCGTCCCGGTCTGCAACCGGGTGGAGGATGCGTTGACGCTCGGCACCGGCCGGCTGGCGGTCGACGGCGTCCTGCTCGTGGCCGAGCACGGCGACTATCCCCGGTCCGAGACGGGTCAGACGGTGTACCCCAAGCGCCGGCTCTTCGGCGAGGTGCTCGACGTCTTCGACCGCGGCGGGCGAGTCGTGCCGGTGTTCATCGACAAGCACCTCGCCGATAACTGGGACGACGCGAAGTGGATCTACGATGAGGCCCGGCGGCGCAAGGTCCCGATGATGGCGGGCTCGTCGCTGCCGGGGCTCTGGCGCTATCCGCCGGCCGACGTGCGCCGCGGGGCCGAGCTCGATCAGATCGTCGTGATCTCGTACCACACGCTCGACGGCTACGGGTTCCACGCCGTCGAGGCGCTCCAGTGCCTGGCCGAGCGTCGCAAGGGCGGCGAGACGGGGGTCCGCTCGGTGCGATGCCTCACGGGCCCGGCGGTGTGGCGGGCCGGAACTGAGGGCGTCTTCGATCGGGCTCTGCTCGACGCCGCCCTCTCGAGGTTGAAGGAGGCTCCCTTGCCGAAGGGCAAGCGGGTCGAGGACCTCGCCCGCGAGCCGGTACTCTTCGTCGTCGATTACAAGGACGGCCTGCGCGGGTTCGTGTTCACGCTCAACGGCGCCGTGGGCGAGTGGGCCGCTGCGTGGCGATACGCGGGGGAGCATTCGATCGAATCGACGCTGTTCTGGACGCAAGAAGCCCGTCCTTTCGCCCATTTCAACCTGCTGCTCATGGGCATCGAGCGGATGATGCAGACCGGCCGGCCCACCTGGCCGGTCGAGCGGACCTTGCTCTCCAGCGGTATCCTCGATGCCGCCTTGCGCTCGAAGCGCGACGGCGGCCGTCGCCTCGAGACTCCCTGGCTCGACGTCTCTTACACCTCCGACTGGAACTGGATCGAGCCACCCGCTGCGCCGCCGGGGCGGGGGCTCTGATGATAACGGTGATCGGTTCCCTGTGTCGTAGGCGCCCGGTTCAACTCACGAAGGGACTCATGGCACGTAGAGCCGCCCCGTGCCGCGGACTTCATCGATCCGCATCAGATAGTCCAGGAGACTCTCGGCAGCGCGCTCAGCGTAGGCGCGATCGAAGAGAAAGCGATCGGCATCCGCGATGGTGACGACCGGCAGACTGTTCGGCTGGTTCTCGTTGATACGGCACCCTGGTGGTCTGGTGGCCGACCGGGTTGGCCGCCTTGCCGTACTCGAAGTACTGCGCCGCCCTCGTCCAGCGGTCGATGGTCGTCCGGTCGCGGGTCGTCGTCAACATGGTTCCCTCTCCTCTCTTAGGTCGGACTGTCCGTCGTCGGTTCGGTCGGCCGAGGTGGTGACCCCGCGGGACGCATCCCACCGGCCCGATGCCCGGAGGCCGGGGCGATCCCGTCGTTCGCCCTCCTCCCCCGCCGACTAACTGAGTGTGGGCGCTGGACAACGTCAGGCGGGAGAAGCTCGGACTGGCGCCCACGATCACGGCCCGTTCCCTCATCGCGGACCGGCGCGACCCGCCCGGCGCCGGGCTTCACCGCGGCGGGCCGACGGGCCGAGTCGGTCTCTCGTCGCTCAGGGCCGGTCGTACCCATAGAAGATATCGAGGACATAGAAGACAGTTTTTTTGCTCGGTGTAACTGTCCTCTATGGGGCGGATTGTCCTCCATGGCGACTCGACACGCGGCCTGCGGCGGTTTTCTCCCCTCCACGGCCCGGTGCCGGTCCTCGACCCACGCCGGCACCTGCGCCTCCCGGCCCTGACGACGCCCGTCCGGACGCCTGGACCGATTCGACCTTCAGGAGGGTGAAGGGGTAGATCGTCGTGGCGTAGATCGTCCCGTCGTGGGCGACGATCAAAGCCAGGATGACATGCAGTGGTGTCGAGGGCGCCGTCGGGCAGGGTGTGGAAGCCGTGCACCGGCCGCTCCGAGCCGTCGGGGTTCTTGTGCCGGCCGGGGGTGAAGTCGAAGAAGCCGGGGTTGGTCACCGCATAGACGCCGAGGTCGTCCATCGCCCCGGTCGCCGGGTCGTGACGGATCAGGTGGTGCAGGAAGCCGGAGCCGAACCCGGTCTCGTTGTCCACGCGGACCGACGAGTAGACGCGGCCGTCGGGCCCGATGCTGATCGAGCCGCGCGAGTCCGGGTTCTTCCCCTTGATGCGGTCGCCCAGGTCCCTGGCCGTCACCGGCTGCCCCGAGGGGCTCGAGAGATCGACGCGGAACATCCGCAGGTCGTCGAAGAGCTGGAGGTAGGCGGCCTTGCCGTCCGGCGTGATCCTCCAGTCCGGATTCACCCGATTGGCGCCGAGGTACTCGGCGAAGGGCTTGCCCTCGACCAGCAGCGGGTCGATCGTCACCTTGTCCGTCGCCGGGTCGTAGCGGGCGACGTGGTAGTCCGCCGTGATCGCGGTGCCGCGGCCCCGGACGTCGATCAGCGTGTTGGACTGGTCGCGCAGGATCGGGCCCAACTCGCGATAGGTCCGGGTCCGGATGTCGTACAGCATCCAGTGCTGCTCCTCGCAGGTGATGACGTAGATCAGGCCCCGCGCCTCGTCGGCGGTCACGTCGATCACCCCCTGGCCCTCCGTCTTGCCGGCCGCGCGCATCTTATCGTCCAGCGGCATGGGCATGCCGAGGTTCTCGGCCGTGTCGGTGGCCGGGTCGTACACCATGACGTACCCGCCCCGATAGACGGGGATCGTCTCGCCGCGCTTCTGCGCCTCGCGCTCCGCCTCGGTGGGGTAGCCCTGCTTGGAGCCGATGTAGATCTTGCCCGACGGGCCGACGAAGTTGCGGGTGTGGATCTTGGCCTGGGCGGCGTACCCGGTGGGCGTCAGCGGCAGGCCGACCAGCTTGTGCGTGTCCAGGACGATTCGCATCTTCTCGGTGCTCGGGTCGAACTCCACGAGGTAGGAGTTGCGACCATACGCCGCGGCGCCGATGTAGATCTTGCCGTTGCGCCCCTCGCAGAGCGAGAAGTAGCCGGACTCCTCTGTGGTCGTCTCGGGCGGGATGTGGAACGCCTTGGCCCGCACGTAGCGGAACGGCGGATCGGCCGCGTGCGCCGCCGGGACCCCCGCGGAGATCCCGACGCAAAAGGCCGCCGCGACGGCCGCGGCCAGGCTCGCACCACGGCCGCGCTCGGCGGAACGGACGGTGCTCGTGGTCATGAGAAAGGACTCCCCATTCAGATTCGATGTAAGGCCCGATGCTTCAAAACACTTGGGTGCTCGAAGACCGCAAAGAGTCGGGGCCCTCCTCATTGCGGTTCACAGTGATCGGGACGAGCTGTTCCCGTTGGCATGTCCTCCAGATCAGCAAATCGGGGGAACGATCGGACAGACCCAGCGCGCCGAAGTCAAAGACCTGCAATCCGAGCGCATCCCAGAGATCCCGCCAAGTCGCGGAGGTCCAGATGACCACCATCGCCTCGACGTGCCCGACGACATTAGTGTCCGCCAGAATGTCCCGCATCCCGTGCCTCCCGTTCCTTGGCTGCGCGGAGTTCCTGCGCCTTCGCGCGGGCGGTCCCACGAAGGGCGTCAAGCTTGGCCTGGAGCTCCGGGGGATTCCCCCGCGCATCGCGCTCCAGCATCTTCTGGTAGGCCGCCATCACTTCCTCTCGATGCTCGTCGATGTAGCGAATTGCGGCCTCGACCTCGTCCGAGCCGAGATCGAAATTGTCCGCGATCATGTCGCGGTGCCAGCCATCCAGGTGATAGTCCAGGACGTCATAGACCGTGATCCGCGTGCCTTCGATCTCGGGCCCGCGGCCGCGGTTGATGATCTTCGGTTCGATCATGGCTCTCGTCCTCCGTTCACGGAGATGATCTCCGTCCTCAGTACTATACGCCCGTACCGCCAACACCAGGAACACGCGGATCGACGCGGCGAGCCGGCCTACTTCACCCCGGTCGTCCCCGGCGGCCGGTCGGACGGCTCGCGCTTCGAGAGCAGGTAATCGAGCAGACGGTTGAAGTCGTCGTCGGGGATCTGATCGTAGAGGTTGGCCGGCATCGGCGAGAGCGGCGAGGTCTTGCGCTCGACGACCGACGACCTGGGCACGCGAACCTCCTTGCCCTGGGCGTCGGCCATGACGAGGATCTCCCCTTCCTCGCGGAGCAGCAGGCCCGAGACGATCTGGCCGTTCTCCAGGGCGAGGGTGGTGACGCGGAACGACTGGTCGACGTTGCGGTTCGGGTCGAGGATGTCCTCGACGAGGCGGTTGACCCCGCGGCTGCCGATGCCGTCGAGCTGCGGGCCGATGCGCGCGCCCTTGCCGCCGACCTGGTGGCAGATCCCGCAGCTCTTCTCGAAGACCGCGACACCCTCTTCCGGCCGATGCAGCTTCGTCGACGCCCGGAACCCGGCCCGGCGCCGGTCCATGAGCGCGGCGAGCTTCTGGTCGGCCGGAGGCAATCCGGCGAGGAGCGCGGTGAGCCGCTCCGCCAGCCGCGGCGGGTTCGACTGGCCCAGCGCCACGGCCACTGGCTGCTCCTGGAGCAGCCGCGCCGATGCCTTGCCCGCGGCGATCGCATCGAGCAGCGCCTCGGCGCCATCCCGGCGTCGGGCCAGCCCCGCCGCGATCGCCGCCTGAAGCCGTCCGGGCGCCACCGGCAACGAATCGACGAGCGCTTGCCGTGCCGCCGGCCGGCCCTCCACGGCGAGCAGCCCGGCGGCCGTCTCGCGCAACTCGATCGGCGCGGCCGCATCCCGGAGCACGTCCGTCAACAACGCCTCGGTCCCCGCCTGGTCGGTCGACCACAGCGCCGTCAGGGCGGCCGACCGCCGCGAAGGCGCCGCGGACCCGAGCGAGAGCTCCCGCAGCTTCCCCTGGGTCTCCAGCAGCCGCATCGAGCCGGCCAGCTCGATCCCCGCATCGATCTCTCCGGCATCCGTCGAACCCAGCGCCGACCGGGCCTGCTCGACGGCCATCGCGTGCATCGCCGCCCTCGGTGGCATGCCCCGCTCCTGCAAGCCCTGGTGGATCGCCTTGACGAGGTGCGCCTGCAGGCCGCGCCCGTGCGCCCCGGCGGCCTTGACCAGTTCGGTCAGCCCGTCGATCCGGTCGGGCGCCGCGTATCGCGCGATGTGGTGAGCGTAGCGGAGCCAGTTCTCGGGGCGCTCCTGATGGGTCCGCAGGTACCCGATCAGGAAGGCCGCGGATTCCGGAGAGTGGACGCCGGTCGCGACGTCGGCGAGATCGCGGCGGTCGGCGGCCGAGAGCCCGAGCGTCTCCAGCCCGTGCCAGGCATCGGCCGTCTTCAACTGGTCCCGCAGCGCGATCCGGGCGACGTGGATGAGGTGCGTGTCGTCGGGCGGCGTCGACTGGCGGAGCGACAGCAACGGTCGGATATGGGCCAGTTGCGGATGCGCGCCCATCGCCTCGGCGGCGGCCCGGCGCACGAAGGGGTCACTGTCGCGCGTGCCATCCAGCGCGAGCCGGAGCATCGGTTGAGACAGCTCCGCCCGCTCGAAGAGGACCTTGAGGCCGTGCACGCGCAGCTCGCGATCGGCGTCGCGGGCGCAGGCCAGCAGGATCTCGTCGTCGAGGGCCCCGCGCCGATGCAGCACCCAGAGGCCGTGCACCCGCCGCCGGGCGGGCTCGCCGCTCGTCATGACCTTGCGGACCGCCGCTTCCACTTCCCTGTCGCCGCGCTCGACGAGCTGGTCGGCCGCCGAGATCCGCACCGCGAGGTTCGCATGGCCCATGTCGGCGATCAGGTCGCCGATCGACGACCTGGTGCGGTCGACGGCCGACGGGGCGGGCGGCTGCTTGCCGACGTCGCCGCGGTAGACGATCCGCCAGATCCGCCCGCTCGACCGATCGCGGCCCGGGTGGGTCAGCGGCACCTCGTAATGACCGATGATCCGGTTGTAGAAGTCGGCGACGTAGAGCGCACCGTCGGGTCCGAGCTCGATGTCCACCGGCCGGAACCAGTTGTCCTCGCTCCAGACGAAGTCCGGCTGCTCGATCCCCCTGGGGGACGTGCCGTGCCACTCGATCCGGTCGTGATTGATCCGGTTGGTGACCACGTTGCCGATGAAGACCGTGCCGCGATAGGCCGGCGGGAACTGTTCGGCGGCGTAGTAGCTGATGCCGGCGATCCCGGTCGAGCCGTGGTCGTGAGTCACCATGTCGGGGCCGAACCCCAGGCCGTCGTCGGGCTTGCCGAAGCTCGGGTACCAGGCGCCTCGGAGGAGCTGATAAACCGGCCGGCTGTGGCAGTCGCAGGAGTACATGTTACCGAGCGGGTCGAACGCCAGTCCGAACGGGTTGACCTGGCCGTGGGTGACATACTCGGCGTGCGAGCCATCGGGCCGCATCCGGTAGGTATTGCCCGAATTCATCACGATCGGGCGGTGGTCCTTCCCCTGGACGCTCGACGTGTTGGAGTACCCGTGACAGGCGTAGATCCAGCCGTCGAAGCCCCAGGAGAAGGCATTGGTCATGCCGTGGGTGTCGCGGTGGCCGAAGACGCCGTAAAGCACCTCGCGGCGGTCGGCGCGGCCGTCGCCGTCGGTGTCGCGCATCAGGTAGATATTGGGGATGTTGTGCACGATGGCCTCGCGGCCCGAGGGGTAGGGCAGCAGGCCGATCGGGATGTTCAGCCCGTCGGCGAACGTCCGGATCTTGCCCGCGCGCCCGTCGGGCCGGAAGTCGGAGAGGATCTTGACCGTGTCGCGGCCCGGTGTCCCCGCCGGCCTGGGGAACGGGTATTCGAGCGTGTCGGTCACCCAGAGCCGGCCGAGGTCGTCGAAGGCCAGGTTGAGCGGCTTGTGGATGTCGGGCTCCGACGCCACGAGCTGGATCTCGAACCCGGGCGGCAGGTGCAGCGCCTTGCGTTCCTCCTCGGGCGTGCGGGGCGGGAACGACGAGACGTTCTCGACCGGCGCCGGGCTCTGAGCCCGGCTCGGATCGCCCTGGGTCGACAGCAGGAACGACAAGAGCACCGGGATTCCAACGACGCGGACTCCGCGCATCACTGCTCTCCTCCGAATTCAACAGGCCGCACGACTGCCGACGGATTGGTCTCAACGGGCCTCGAACGAACCGGCCCGGCCGGGATCGTTCCAGGCGAAGAACCGCAGGCTGTAACCTTCCGGATCCTGGAACCGGATCTCGCGATAGCCTTCGTCCCGGTTCTCGATCGGCTCGCCGACGTTGACGCCGTGGTCGATCAGCCGTTGACGCTCGCGGTCCAGGTCGGCGACCTGGAAGACCAGCCGCACCCGATTCCTCGTCGGTGCCAGGGCGTCCTTGACCCCTTGTAGTCCCACCCGCCCGCTACCGGCGGACAGGAGCGCGAACTCGTGGGCCGCGTCCAGCAGGAGCGGGGCCAGGCCCAGGGCATCGATGTACCAGCGGACGGTCGTCTGCCAGCGCGTGACCCGGATCACGGTCATGAACAGGTCGATACGCGGCGGCTCGGGGACCGCGAACGGCACGGGATCGACGGGATCGGTCATTCGGGTCGCCTGGGTTCTGAAGCTCGGTATGGGCCCGGATGGCTGGCCCCATTTTGACAGGTCGGCGACGGCGCCGCGAGAGGATGGTGAGTCCATCTCAGTCCCCCTTCGACTCCCGCTCCAGCTCTCTCAAGGCCTCCATGTACATCGCCGACTGCGGGTGGGACGGGTCCAGCCGCGCCGCCAGCCCCGCCATGTACTCCTCAAGCGTCGGCTGACCGGCCTTCCGGATCGCGGGCCCGGCTCCAATCGCCGCGGCCGGCTCCGGCGGATTTGGCTTCGTTTCGTCCGCGGGCCGCTCCGGCGAAGTTGGCTTCGTTTCGCCGCCTGACCCGATCACCTCCTCCGCCTGAAGGGCCGACTCCGGCGCCTGGATGGTTGGAGCCCCGGCCTCAGCCGGGATCCCCGCCGGATCGGCCGCCTCAAGGCGGGACTCCAGCACCGGACCCGGCGAACTTGGGTTCGTTTCGTTCCCGAAGCCCATCGCCGCCTCGACGCCCGCCGGTGCCGCGTCGGCGCCTCCATCGATGCAACCGGCGAGCGGCCACCCGGCCTCGGCCGCGGCCCGGGCCTCCTTCCGCACCTTGAGCAACGCGTTGATCGCTCGGTGCATCTCCCGATCCTTGGCGAGCTGATACCGCCGCGCCAGCTCGCCCTCGTGACTGTCGTCGAACGCCAGCAGGTCCGTCTGCATCGACTCCTCGAACTCCTGACGCTCGCGATGCCGGCTCAGCTTGACCTCCAGCCGCCTCGCCATCTCCTCGATCAGCGCCAGAAGCGCCGCCTTGCCCGCCTCCGGGCTCGCCGGCTTCTTCCAGTCCGCTCCCCGACCCCGCACCCGCTCCTTGATCCGCTCCAACTCATCATCCTCCGTCTCCGTCATCATGTCGTCGAGGCTCGTCGGCGCACTCGGGTCCATGGCGTCGCAGGCCAGGTAGATCGAGAGCACCCGCTCGTCGGACAGCACGTCCATCGGCTGCCGGCCCAAAAGCCGGATCGCCCGCAGCCGGTCGGGCGCCTGCCAGTTGAGGCCCTGCTCCAGCAGCCCCCGCAGGTCGGCCCAGCGATCCAGCAGCCATCGGCAGCCGGCGGCCAGGTTCTCCAGCCGGTTGACGATGCGGGCCGGGTTGATCGGGTCGTCCAGGGAATTCGGCCCCGACACCCGGGGAGTGACCCGGAAGCCGCGCCAGTGGGGATACAGCGCGATGGGCCCGCGGGGGTCCCAGAAGAGGCGTCGGGTCTGGTCCTCGACCTCGTCGGCCTCGGCCTCGTCGCGGTCGAGCCGGCCGAAGCGGACCAGCTCGGTGAGCTTCGCGGTGATGGCCCGGTCGATCCGATCCGACTGCCACGAGCAGGCGACCGCCCGCTCGACGAGTTCATCCTCGAACTCCGACCGGGGCTGGAATTCGTCCTTCCAGGCCGCGATTTTCGCGTGAAACAGTTCGCCATCCTCCCCGTCAAGTAGTACGATGACCTTGGCGGTCATGCCATGCTTCATGGAATTGAGCCGAGTCCGGCTCTTGCCTTCGGCGGTGCGTGGACCTGTGGAGTTCTGCGCATTGCGCCGATTGGCCTCGACGCGTTTCGAGACGGTGTCGGCGGTCTGGGTGGCAACGGGCTCGACGGTGTCGGGGGCGGCGATCATGGGGGCGGCTCCGTGGCGCGGGATCGGGTCTGTGGGATTCGCGTCATCGCGAACGAAGAAGGAGGCGGATATCACGGCACTGTGATGTTTATCTTAGTCGCACGCTTTCCTTATTATACTGCGGAAACTCGCTGGTTCAAGCATTTTTTCTGATTTTTCTCTTTGGATATCCGGGACACCATCGGGAGGGTTCGGACCCGGCACCGACGTGCGGGGCATCGGATGGGGGTCGGGCGACCGGTCGGCTCTACGAGTCTGTTCCGGAAGGGCGAGCGTGGGGCGTCAGCCCCCTGTCTTCGAGGGCCGTCGCTCACCGGACAGGGGGCTGACGCCCCCCGCTCGCCCGGACCAGCCCCTTCGAGAACAGGCCCTACGATCGCGGCACGAGCGGGAGCAAGAAGTCCGGGCTCTGGACGTACCGGATGTAGGCCTCGGCCTGGCCATGACCGCTCTCGATCCCGCGCATCCGCGTGACCTGCTGCTGGAGCGCGTAGTATCTGTCCGGGGTCTGGCTGGCGTGGGCGTAACAGGCCCGGCGCTTTCGCGGCTCGGTCCCGGTGATGTCGACGTAGTGGGTCGGCGAGAACTGCACGGTGTCCTCGCCGCTGGAGACCTCGTAGTAGTAGAGCGCGAACGCCTTGTCGAGCCGCAGCCAGGCGTCGTAGACCAGCATCGAGATGGCGCGGTGATCGGCATGGTTGTCGATCGGCCAGTGAGTGAAGACCACGTCGGGCCGTTCGGCCTCGAGGATCTTGCGGAAGGCCGCGTAGTGCTCGGCGTTGACGACCGCCTTGCTGTTGGCGTGCCCGGCGTACAGCGGGCGCGCCTTGAGGATCTCGCAGGCCGTGGCGGCCTCGGCGATCCGGGAGGCGCCGGCGCCGGGATCGGTGCTCGGGGGCCACTCGCCCCGGTTGAGATACAGCAGGACGACCTCGTGACCGAGGTCGGCGTAGCGGGCGACCGTGCCGCCGCAGCCGTACTCGGGATCGCCGGGATGCCCGCCGGTGACGATGACCTTGGGCCGGCGCCTGGGCCCCGGAGGCCCGTCGGGCGCCGCGCCGGCGGCCCGCGTCGGTGCGATCGCCCACGCGCCGCCCAGGCCGCTCGCTCCCGCCAGCCACTTCCGTCGGGTCGGGGATCCCATGACGTCGATCGCTCTCCGGGAGGGCCGGTCGATCCGGACGAGGGCGGGACGGCCGCCGCCGGCGAGCGGCCATCCCGCTCCGCCGGCGCCGATCAGTACGCGTCGGCGCTGATCACCTCGCCCTGGCGCGCGAGCCGAGGCCCCAGAGCGTCAACTGATTCACCGAATTCTTCAGGAACCGGACCGAGCCGTCCCCCATCAGCACGTTGCAGCCGCCGGGATGGCGGCTGCTCAGCCCGAAGTAGCCGATGTCGTCGTCGGTGTCGCCGAGGCCGTAGATGTCGGCCGCGCAGTTCGGGTAGGGCGGGTTGGGGCCGACCAGGATGTTGCCGATGGTATGGAAGAAGAGCCCCACGCACCAGTCCTGACCGAGCTCGTTATAGGGGTTGCCCATGGCGTTGGCCGCCGGGATCTGCTGGACACACTGCTGCTTGAGCCAGGCGTTGAAGCCATAGCCGCCCGCGGGCATCAGCAGCAGGGGCGAGCCGGGGCTCGCGCCGGCGGGGAGCGTCGTGCCCACCGGGACGGCGTCCATCGGCAGGGTCAGGGTGCCGAGAGTGGAGCCCGTGATCCACTCGCCCATGGCGATCGTGTTCGAGGTCCCGTCGATGACCCACTGGATGCCGATCGCCGGGCCGAAGACCTGGAACAGCCCGTTCGGCGCGGCCGAGCCGACCGGTATCTCGGCATAGGGGCTGTTGCCGTACTGACTCATGCACGACCCGATCGAGGCGAAATAGGTGTTGCCCGGGAAGAAATACGGGATGCTGGAGTACTGGGAGTATTGGTGTGTCTCGTTCGAGGGGCAGAGGAACACGTTGATCGCCCGCGTCGTGGCCGTCACCTGGAGCTGGTCTTCGCCGTTGCCGAGATACTCGCTGGCGATGCTGAAGTTGATCGCGTTGTAGATGGTCCCCTGTTCCAGGTAGGGCAGCATCATCGCATGGGCGCTCCAGCAGCCCCACCCCTGGGCGACCTGGCCCTTGAGGTTGCTGGCGTTGGTGCCGCCCGGCGGGAAGCAATTGTTCGCGGCGTGGTAATTGTGCATCGCCAGGCCGAGCTGCTTCATGTTGTTGGTGCACTGGGCGCGGCGAGCGGCCTCGCGCGCCGACTGCACGGCCGGCAGCAAGAGCGCGATCAAGACGGCGATGATGGCGATCACGACCAGTAACTCGATCAGGGTAAATCCCGTCGCCGGCCGGCGACGGCGTATCGCGAGACGATCAGACATGGCGGCCTCCATCAAGTTCGCGAACCGATCCCAGGACAATCGCCGTCCCGGCGATCACGCGGGCTCATCGATCCCATCGAGGAAATGAACGTCCTGTGGCGACGAGTCCTCCTCCGGGATGACCTGACTTCAGGACCGGAGGAGAGGAAACGGGGCGTCCCGCCAAGACGGGGCGCGGGACAGGCAGGCCCTCATGGCTGAGGGGCCTTCGACTTCGGAGGCGATCCGAACCGGGGCGGCGGCGGCAGTTTCGCCGCGGCCTTGCCGGAGACCGCCGCCGGCGGTTTCAGGTCGGCCAGCTCGGTCTTTCCATCCTCTTCGCCGCCGCAGCCGGCCGCCGGACCGAGGGCCAGCGCCGCCCCCAGCAGAGCGCATGACGCCCTGATCGATCGCATTTCGGACTCTCCCTGCGCTGTCGCATTCCGTGGGGTCGCACGACCCGCGACGTCGGCGCGACGACGCGGATGCCGCCGTCGATACCCGACTCTAACAGATCGCTCGCGACCGGACCCACCGGTCGCCGCCGCCTTCCGATCGAAAGACGCTGTTGCTACTATGCGGACGTACGCGTACAACTCAAGGATCTACGCAAGGACCCGGCGGGGACTCGGCCGTGACCAGGCACCACCAACCATCGTCCTTCTGGACGGAGCTGATCGGCCATCTCCAGGCGATGCACAAGAACGAGTCGTGGCTGGCGCGTCGGCTGGGGGTGCCATTGCAGACGCTCTCCTCGTGGAAGCAGCGCAACCAGTTCCGCCGCTCCTGCTTGCAACAACTCGCCGAGTCGCTGCACTGGGAAGGGCTCGACGAGGAGTCCGCGGTGCAACGCGGCGTCGAGCTCATCGAGGGGCGGGTCCCGGCGAAGGCCGAGGCCCATCCGACCGAGGAGGCGCTCCGCCGGGTCAATCGCGAATACCGGATCGCGGAGAAGGTCTTCCGCCGCTTCGCCGGCCAGACGGTGCGCGTGCTCCAGACCCTCGGCGACAACTGCTGCTATGCCTTCTCGGCGCCGACGAATACGCCCTACGAATTCGAGAACACGCCGGAGGGCCACGAGATCGCGCTGGCGCTGGCCGCGGCCCTCTGCAAGGGGACCCTCTGCCTGTACATCCGGCCGAACGAGGAGGGGGTGTCGTACTATCGGGACACGTGGGGTTACGGCCAGTTGGTGTACCAGGAGCACGCCCTGGCCGAGATCGCGGCCTTCCGGTCCCTCCTCAAGGGCTGGATGGTCAAGGGCGACGTGCCGGGCCAGTCGAGGATCGACCCCGCCGAGGCCGACCGCATCCTCCACGAGCGGCTCGATCAGTGCTTCGTCAGCCGCTCGCCGATGTGGATGCCGGGAGTCAGCCTGTGCATGATCGGCTGGACTCATGCCCGGGAACTCAAGGCGCGGATGACCTTCAGCCTGCCCGGCGCCCGCTTCGGCGGGATGCTCGTCTACCCCCGGTACTTGACCCTGGAATTCCGGTTCCTGCGCTTCGTCCGGGCGGTCGTGCTGGAGGCGTGCAAGCAGATCCGGTCGAGCCAGCAGGGCCTGACGGCCGGGCAGGTCCAGATCACGGTGCCGGAGGACCCCGGCCACCTCCGGGCCATCGAGCGGTTCTACCAGAAGTACTCCCAGTTGCTGCGGTCCGTTTACAGCATCGATCCGGCCGAAGGCGCGCTGAGCTGACGGGGCCGGCGGCCACCGGCAAGGGGCACGGTTGCGCAGAGCCAACAGTATTCTTTTGCGTTCAAGATGACTGGTTGCTATCCTGGCGTCGAGCCTGCGGAGACATCGCCGGCAGGGTCCCCATTCGGGGGCTAGCGGGATTCCCGTGATAGCGGCGGAGGAGCCGGCGGCGGTGTCGGGTAGCCGGCCGGGATCTTGATCGACCGATCGAGCGGAGACATCCGGCGACGCTCGCAGCCCTCGCTCGCCGGCTCGCGGAAGACCACCAGGGACCGAGGTGAATGTCGCCGGATGACGGTCGGCCGTGAGCAAGGTACGTCAAAGGCCGGCCTCAATCATTCGCGATTCGGGAGCTGGCCATGGCGGACATCCCGACGGAGGACTGGAGCTGGATCAACGCGGCAGCCGAGCGGTTCGAGCGCGCCTGGAAGGACGGGCAACAGCCGCGGATCGAGGAGTTCCTCATCAAGGTTCCGGAGCCGCAATGGCCGGCGCTGCTCCAGGAGCTCATACGGGTCGAGGGCGAGTTGCGGCGGCGCGCGGGCGAGGAGCCGAGTGCCGAGGAGTATCGCCGACGATTCCCGGAGCATGAGAACGTCATCACCGCCGTCTTCGAATCGGCCCTGGCTGCGACCACCACGTCGGAACGGGCTCAGCCCATCGGGGCGACTCGCGCCAGATCCGCGTCTGATCCGTCGGCCGGCTCCCCACCGCCCGAGCTGGCCAACCACGCCGATTACGAGATCGTCCGCGAGCTGGGCGTCGGCGGGATGGGGGTGGTCTACCTCGCCCACAGCCGCCTGCTGGACCGCCAGGAAGTCCTCAAGGTCATCGGCCAGCACATCGTCGAGCAACCCGGCGTGTTCGACCGCTTCTTGAGGGAGATGCGCGCCGTCGCTCGGTTGCGGCATCCCAATATCGTGAGTGCTTACACGGCGTTCCGGTGCGGCACCAGTCTGGTCTTCGCCATGGAGTACGTCGAGGGTCTGGACCTGCGCCGGATGGTTAAGGCCAAGGGACCAATGCCCATCGGCCACGCCTGCTACTTCGTCCAGCAAGCGGCGCTAGGGTTGCAACACGCGCACGAGGAGGCTGACCCACAAGCTGGAAAAGCATGAGGGGTGGGTCCTCAATGTGGCCTTCTCGCCGGATGGGAGCGTGGCCTATTCGACCGGCGGCGGCACCTATTGGGAGGATGGCCCCGACTCCGCCATCCGGGTCTGGGACGTGAAGGAGGCCAGGGAAGTCCGCAGACTCGCGGGCCATACTGGCCGGGTCTTCGGCCTTTCCGTCGCTCATGACGGAGCCCGGTTCCTCACCGGCGGCGACAAGACCCTGATCCTCTGGGACGCGCGGACCTTCCAGGAGATCCGGCGCCTTCCAGGTCACGCGGAGATGATCCGGTGTGTCGCGCTCCTGCCCGATGGGCGACGCGCCGTCTCCAGCAGTGCGGACGGCACGATCCGGCTCTGGGACGTCGACGCCGGCACGGAGATCGGACGATTCGGCGAGCGGCTGCCCCAGACCTACTGGTTGTCCGTCTCTCCGGATGGCCGCCGGATGCTGTCCGCCCCGCTGGATTATCCCTGGAAATTGCACCTCTGGGACATCGGCACCCGCACGCTGGTCCGCACCCTCGGTTCGGACGAATCCACGAGAAAGGGTTCGTTTTCATCCGACGGTCTCCACGCCGTCTGGGGGCGCGGCGACGGGGTCGCGAGAATCTATCGCTTGACCGACCCCGGCGGACCTCCTTGCCCCAACTCCGCGCCCGGGCGGGCGGATGGGCCCACGATCGCCACACAGCCACAGACGCCTTCACCAGCTCCTGCCGATGGAGCCAGAAGGAACGATGACCCGGGCAAGAAACACGCCATCGGCCGTCGAGACGGCGCGGCCGCCGAAGCCGAGTCGCCCCACCTGTTCCGGGTCGCGACCAACGGGTTGGGGGGCCGGCGATTCATCGATCCCATCAGCTTCCGTCCCGAGGTGCCGGGTTCCGACGGAGCGTCGGTTCGCACAGCGATCTGGGCCAGCAAGGACGCCTTCGCCCAGCTCACAACGAACGGGTGGCTCGACTACCCTGCCTTGCCGGAGTCCCGGTATGTCTTTGAAGTCGATCTCACCGTCAACAAGCTCTGCAGTTTGGGTTTCTGGCTCGGCGATCCGTCGAACGTATGCGTTCTTTCATTCAACTGGGTACCTGAACGGGAGAAGATCGAATGTAGGCTGGAGTCCTCGGGTCACGGCATGGTGGCCTGGAGCGGGAATCGGGACTTCGCCCCGGGGTCGCGTCTCAACCTGACGCTGGTGGTCGGGGACTGCTGGCAAACGTTGTTCCACGAGAACACCGCGATTCTGGCGGCCAATTGCTGGCCGTCCGACTGCTGTCTGCGAATCGGGGTGTTCCACTCGGCTTCGGCCGTGATCCACCGCTGTTCAGTGCGGCGCTTGACAGCGCAGGACGTGGCCGCATGCGGGCGGATGATCCCGCCGACCCACCTGGCCCTCGATGCCCGCGACGCCGCGGCGCGAATTCGGCGGATCTCCGCGGGCTATCCCGTGAAGCCGAAGGAGGGGAGGCCCTTCGCCGTGAAGACCACCGGCATCCCGATGGCTTGGATCCCGCCCAGAACCTTCGTGATGGGGGACCCGAAGGACGACGGGCGGCATCGCGTACGCCTGACGAGAGGGTACTGGATGGCCCAGATCGAGGTCACTCAGGGTGCATACTGGAAGGTCACCGGTGCCAACCCTAGCCGGGTCACGGGCTCGCCCTATCTGCCGGTGGACTGGGTGGCATGGGATGAGGCGGCGGTGTACTGCCGGCGGCTCACCGACCTGGAGCGCGAAGCAAATCGCCTACTGGCCGGGTACGAATACCGCCTCCCGACCGAAGCGGAGTGGGAATATGCCTGTCGCGCCGGCTCCGAACGGGATTTCAGCGTGGAGGAAGAGTGGGTGTGGTCGAGGGAGCGCAGTGAGTACCGGCCGCACGAGGTCGCCGAGTCCCAGCCAAACGCCTTGGGCTTGTATGACATGCATGGGAATGCCATGGAGTGGTGCCTCGACGCGTGGTACGAATATCCCAGGGGCAAGAAAGACGCGACGATCGATCCCGTCACGATCGGCCGGCCCGACAAGGATACGACGTTCGTTGTCCGCGGCGGCGCCTGGTGGTCGGATCCGGGAGCTTGTACCAGCCACTGGCGCCATCCGAATCACAACAACCGCAATGGATTCCTCGGCTTCCGCATCGTGTTGGGGCCCGAGATCGGGGATGCCAAGGCCAAGAACTGAAGTGCCTCGACCCGGCGGGCGACTCGACTTCCACGACTCCACAGGCGGGTGAGGGCGAGGAGAACGGCAGAACACTCTCGGGTTCATGTCGCGAACCTGACACCCGGAGGAGCCGGCCCACTCCTGCGAGAACTCGGCGAATCCGGCGCCGTCTTAATAAATTCGCTTGCAACCGGGGATCGCGATCGACTACAAGTGTCTTAACCCGGTGCGCCCGGTGGTCACTGGACTCGTCCCGGGGCCGCGGCGGGACGTTCACTCGACGTCCCTCCCGCCGTCGATTGCCGGCGGGATCGGCCGATATGGAACGATCGACTCGACCTCTCGACGAGGTTAGGATGATCCCGATGCGCCTGGCGATCGCGACCTTCTTGCTCCTGCTTCTGCCGGCGCTGGCCTTCGGTCAGTCCGGCACCAAGGACGAGAAGGACAAGGACAAGGTCACCAACGACGACCCCGGCCGGCCGCTCCAGATGCCGCCGGCGTCCACCGAGACCAAGGAGGCGCTCGAGGACTTCGACCGGTTCCAGCGGCGCGGGGCCTGGGAGCGGGCGTTCAAGTCGCTCTATACGATCCCCGACGACCAGGCCAAACGGTTCGTCAACGGCGACAAGGGGTTCATCATCCCGGTCGAGCAGAGGCGGCGCGCGATCCTCGCCGCGCTGCCGGCGGCCGGCCAGGCGGCCTGCCGGCTGTTCTACGACTCCGACGCCAAGAAGCTGCTCGACGAGGCCGAGGGCGCCAACGAGCTGAAGAACCTCGAGCGGATCTATTCGGCGTACTTCATCACCTCGGTCGGCGACAACGCCGCCGATCGGCTGGGCGACCTGTACTTCGAGCAGGGTCGGTTCGACCGCGCGGCCGACTGCTGGCTCGCGGTGCTGCGCGAGCGGCCCGATACGGACCTCTCGCAGGCCCTGCTGGCGGTGAAGGCCGGCGTGGCCCTCCACCGGGCGGGGCGGCGGTTCGAGCTCGACCAGGTCCGCTCCGAGCTGGCCGACCGCTACCGCGACGAGAAAATCCGCATCGCCGGCCGCTCGGGGCCGGCCGGCGAGGTGCTCCGACAGTTGCTCGGCGACGAGGAGACGGCCGCGGCCTCGAGCTCGGCCGCGCAGTCGGACCCGCCCGGACCGGATCTCACTCGCGAGGTCAACCCGGTCTGGCAGTTGCGCATCTCCGACTCGATCGAGGCCGGCATGACGCCGCTCGAGCTCAGCCAGTGGCGCGCCAACACCCTGAGCAACGCCCTGCCGGCCGTGACCGTCGTCGGGAATCATCTGTACGTCAATTACCTGAGCCACGTCCTGGCCCTGGACCTGGCCGACGGCAAGCTGCTCTGGCGCACCGGCTCGTTCCACAACCTCGAGATGCTGGCCATGCAGCCGGTCGGCCAGATGCTCGACCCCAGCCGGTTCGCGATCGTCGCCTCGGGCGACCACGTCTGGAGCCTCGCCCGCGACGTCAAGGACCAGAACATGCAGGCCCCCTTCCAGTTGATCTGCCGCCGCGCCGACAATGGCGAGGTCGTCTGGAAGTCGACCGACCTGGCCGATTACGCCGGCGTCGACCTGGTCGGGATGCCGATCCTGGCCGACGGCAAGCTCTTCATGACCGTCAAGGTCCCGCAGAACCCCCAGCAGCCGCAAGGGCCGCAGCAGCAGAGGGTGCTGGCGATCCAGCCCCACGACGGCAAGATCCTGTGGAAGACCGAGGTCGGGACATTCCGCCAGGGCAATCGGTTCTCCTTCTTCATGTACAGCCGGGACGACTCGCCGCAGCCCCGGCTGTTGTACCGGTCGGGGGCGGTCTACGCCGATACGCACGTCGGGGTGCTGGGGCGGCTCGATCCCGACTCCGGGTCGCTCGAATGGGGCTACGGCTACAAGACCGAAAACTACCAGTCGGCGCACCGGTTCTTCTACTATTACCGGCCCCAGGAACCGACGGTCGCGCCCGCCCCGCCGCTACCGAACGGCGAGGCCCTGCTGGTCAAGGGGATGCAGTCCGACCGGCTCTACGCCATCGACCCCGACCGCCTGAAGGTCCTGTGGGAGCGGCCGATCGCCAAGGCCATCCGGCTGCTGGGCACCGACGGCCGCGCCCTGTTCCTCGGCGGCGCCGAGCTGAGCGCGCTGGACCTGAAGACCCGGGCGCTGCTCTGGGCGACCCATCTGCCGGGCGGCAGCAATGAGGCTCGCGTCATCGTGCGGCCCGAGGGCCTCTGGCAGTTGACGTCCCGAGGGATCTACGAGGTCGACCCCGGCTCGGGCGACGTGCGGCGGATCTTCCGCGGCAAGGACCTGGGCTCCGCCGGGGGCGACCTGGTCCTGACCGACAAATGGCTGCTGGCGATCTCCAATCGCTCCATCTCGGCCTACCCGCGCCGGGCGGCCCGGGCCGAGGCGACCGCCCGCGTCGAACCCGCCAACACGAAAGAGAAGGCTTCCCCATGAGCAAGACGGGAATCTCGGCACTCGCCCTGGCGCTGGCACTGGCCGGGTCGGCCCGGGCCCAGTCCTTCGGCGCGATGGGCTCGCCGGAGAAGTTCGAAGGCTTCACGGTCGCCGGCAAGTCCATCCTGATGGCCCGGCCCGACCTGGTCGAGATCGACCTGTCGGTCTCGGCCTCATCCGAGCTGTCCGCCGACGCGATCGTCAAATATCGCGACGCCCGCCGCAAGCTCCGCGAGGCCTTCGCCGCGCTGAAGCTCGGCAACGTCAACATCGAGGAGCGCGGCCTCAGTGTGGCGCAGAAGGGTCAGGACTACAGCCCGTATTTCTTTGGCGGCATGCCCAACCAGCAGAGCAAGACCGAGGTCAAGCTCGCGCGCAAGCTGGTCGTCCGCGGCTCGAACCTCCGCAAGATGGACGAGGATGCCGTGCTCCAGCTCGTCGCCAAGCTGCTCGACGTCGCCCAGGACGCCGGCGGCCACGTGGGGCCCTCGCAGGAGGAAACCAACTATTATTACTGGCGCTACGACCAGACGTCGAGCAGCCTGGTGCGGTTCGTGGTCGAGGACTTCGACAAGCTCCAGGAGGAGGCCTACGAGAAGGCGATCGCCGACGCCCGGGCGCGGGCCGAACGGCTGGCGCGGCTGAGCAAGGTCGAGCTCGGCCCGATCGTGGCGGTCCAGGAGCTCGTGGTGCCGGGCGAAGGCGGCTCGAACCAGGACTTCCCCTACTACTACCGGCCGCCGCAGACGGACGACGAGCGGCCGCGCAAGCGGCTCGTGACGTCCCGGTTCCAGGAGATCCCGGTCCGCGTGGAATTGCTGGTGCGCTTCAACATCCGATCCAAGGCCGAAGGGAAGAAGGGGGGAACGGCGGAACGATGACGAACCCCATTCATCTCACTCGAGGCCGCAACCCGGCGCGGCTGAATCGCCGGGCGTTCCTGGACCGATCCCGCTCGGCCGCCGCCGCGATCGCGGGTGTCTGCGGCCTCTCCGGCCTGAGCCTGAACGGCTTCTGCCCCCGGCTCGCCCGCGCGGATGAGAAGGGGGTCCTGCCCAAGCACCTGACACCCGAGACGATCCGCGCCGTGACCAAGGGCCTGGATTACCTCTCCGCCCAGCAGGCGGAGGACGGGGCGTGGAACGTCGGCGGGGGCGAGGCGTACCCGGTGGCGATGACGGGGATGGCCGGCACGGCCTTGCTGGCCCACGGCTGCTCGCCGACCCGCGGCCATTATTCCAAGAACCTGCAAGGGGCCGTCGAGTTCCTGGTGCGATGCGCCACGACCACCGGGCTGATCACCGGCCCGACGCAGGACGCCGGCATGCCGATGCACGGCCACGGCTTCGCGCTGATGTTCCTCGCCTGCGTCTACGGCATGATCACCAAGGAGTCGCTCCGCCTCCAGGTGCGGACCGCGATCCGCAAGGCCGTGACGCTGACCGCCCAGGGGCAGAGCGCGGCGGGAGGCTGGTCGTACGTGCCGGGCACCGGCGATGAAGGCTCGGTGACCGTCACCCAGGTGCAGGCGCTGCGGGCCGCGCACAACGCGGGCTTCCTCGTCCCCAAGGCCGTCATCGACGAGGCCGTGAAGTACCTCGAGCGCTGCCGCACCCCCGAGGGCGGGATCGAGTACTCGCTCCGATCCGGCGGAGGGCCGCGGCTGCCCATCTCGGCCGCCGCCGTCGCCACCCTCTACAACGCCGGCCAGTTCGACAGCACCATCGCCACCGACTGCCTCAAGTACGTCTGGGACCAGTTCCGCGCCAACGAGGGCTTCGAGAAGGGGGGCGGCCACGCGTTCTATACCCACCTTTATGCCTCGCAGGGCTTCTACATGGCCGGCGACCAGTACTGGGACGCCTACTTCCCCAAGGCCCGCGACCAGTTGCTCGCGATGCAGCAGCCGGACGGGTCGTGGCAGGGCGACGGCATCGGCCAGGTCTACGGCACCGCCATCGCGACGACCATCCTGCAACTGCCGTACAAGTACCTGCCGGTCTTCCAGCGATAGGGGCCGGATTTCCCCGGCGTTCCGGCCGGAATGGCCGATTCGGATTCACGATTCAAGTTGGATTTAATATTCAATATTTAATATTCAAGATTCTTGATTCCGGATCCGACGTTCGGGAGACCAGGACGGGGCGACTCGCGGATCCTGATCCACAATCTTGAATATTGAATCATCCCATGACAGAACGTCCAGATACGAGGACCGGACCTTGAGCACGACCACGACCGACGAGATCGACATCTCCGAGCTCGAGCAGTTGCGCTCGGCGCACGACCGGATCCGCCAGCAGATCTCCAGCCAGATCGTGGGCCAGGACGACGTCGTCGAGCAACTGCTGATGGCCGTCTTCGCCCGGGGGCACTGCATCCTCGAGGGGGTGCCCGGGCTGGCCAAGACGCTGATGGTGCACTCGCTGGCCGA
Source organism: uncultured Planctomycetota bacterium (assembly GCA_963815795.1). Classification (GTDB taxonomy): domain Bacteria; phylum Planctomycetota; class Planctomycetia; order Isosphaerales; family Isosphaeraceae; genus JAKAUH01. The sequence goes on from CAWFIC010000003.1 coordinate 5,416,798, forward strand.
GTCGCTGTCGCTGGAGTTCAACCGCATCCAGTTCACGCCCGACCTGATGCCCAGCGACATCACCGGCACCGAGGTGCTCTACGAGGACCGCAACTCCGGCGTGCGCGAGTTGCGATTCGTCCGCGGGCCGATCTTCGCCAACCTGATCCTGGCCGACGAGATCAACCGGACGCCGCCCAAGACCCAGGCCGCGCTGCTCGAGGCGATGCAGGAGCGGCAGGTGACCGCCGGCGGCCGGCGGCACCCGCTGCCCGACCCGTTCTTCGTCCTGGCGACGCAGAACCCGATCGAGCAGGAGGGCACCTATCCGCTGCCCGAGGCCCAGCTCGACCGATTCTTGTTCAAGATCTTCATCACGTATCCGACGCCCGATGAGGAGCGGCGGATCTACCGGCTGACCACGGGGGCCGATCAGCGCGAGATCACGCCGACCCTGAGCGGCGACCGGATCGCGGAGCTGCAGCGGCTGGTGCGGCGGGTGCCGGTGTCGGACCATTGCATCGACTACGCGATGGAGCTGGTCCGCGCGACCCGCGGGCCGGCGCACGGCGGGCCGTCGTACATCGGCGAATATGTCACCTGGGGCGCCGGGCCGCGGGCGGGCCAGTCGCTGATCCTGGCGGCCAAGGCGCGGGCGGCGCTCGCCGGCCGGCCGAGCGTCTCGGTCGACGACATCCGCGCGATCACGCCGCCGGTGCTCCGCCACCGGATCGTCGTCAACTACAACGCCCAGGCGGCCGGCGAGACCAGCGACTCGATCATCAAGAGGCTCTTGAACGACGTCCCAGTCCGGAAGGGGGCCGCCGATGCCGCCGTCGCGCAAGTATTCCGATCCTGACGCCATCGCGCGGATCTCCGACCTGACCTTGCGGTCGCGGCGGCTGGTCGAGGGGGCCATCAGCGGCATGCACCGCAGCCCCTTCCACGGCTTCAACGTCGAGTTCGCCTCGTACCGCGACTATACGCCGGGCGACGACCTCCGCCGGCTGGATTGGCGCGTCTTCGCCCGGACCGAGCGCCATTACATCAGGCAATACGAGGAGGAGAGCAACGTCCGGGTCACGTTCGTCATGGATGCCAGCGCGTCGATGAAATACAAGGGCGCCGGGCGGCGCTCTCGAAGTTCGACTACGCCTCGACCCTGGTCGTCGCCCTGTCGATGCTCCTGACCCGCCAGCAGGACCCGGTCGGGCTGGTCCTCTTCGACGAGGCGGCCACGACCGTCCTGCCGCCGTATGCCACCCAGGCGCAGGTCGCGGTGATCGCCGGGCTGCTCGAGCGCTGCGCGCCGGCGCGGAAGACCGAGCTGGGCGGGTTGCTCCGCTCGGTGACCGGCCAGTTGCGCCGCCGCAGCCTGCTGGTGATCGTCTCGGACCTGTTCACCGACCTGGACGCGGTCTACGACGGACTCAACCGCCTGCGGTTCCACGGGCACGAGGTCCTGGTCATGCAGGTGCTCGACCGCGACGAGCTCGAGCTCCCCTTCGACGGACCCACCATCTTCCGCGACATCGAGGGCGACGAAGAGCTGTTCGCCGAGCCCTGGGCGTTCCGGCGCTCGTACCAGAAGGCGATGGCCGACTTCCTCGAGGAGGTCCGCAAGGAGTGCGGCAATCGCGGCTACGACCACGTGCGATTCCTGACCGACGAGTCGCTCGGCTCCTCGCTCTCGCTGTTCCTCCACAGTCGCGAGGAGGCGGCACGGATCAATAGTGGCTAGTGGCGAGTAGCGAGTGGCGAGTGGAGACAAGACACGATCTCATCAAGCCACCAGCCTCCCGCCCATTGCCAGCAGTCACTAGCCACTAGCCACTAGCCACTAGAGCGCTGAACACTTGCATTGCACCGACGCGAAAGAACCCCCCCTGACCCCCCCTTCGTAAGGGGGGGAGAACGGCGGCCTGCCCCTCTCCAATCCCCCCCTTACGAAGGGGGGGTCAGGGGGGGTCGAGGCCCCAGCAGCACGAAGGGGGGATCAGCGGGTCGAGGCCCCGGCGCAGTCTCGAGGCCGAAACTCGTGGGCCAAGCATTCGTTAACGGCTTTAGCCACTAGCCACCAGCCATGACTTTCCTGAGCCCGCTCCTGGCCTGGGGGATGCTGCTCGGCGCCATCCCCATCATCATCCACCTGCTGAACCGCCGCCGGTTCCGCCGGGTGGAATGGGCGCCGATGCGCTATCTCAAGCTGACGATCCAGAAGAACCGGCGGAAGATCCAGATCGAGGAGCTGATCCTCCTGCTGATGCGGATCGCGGCGCTGGTGCTCCTGTTCTTCTACCTGGCGCGGCCGGTGCTCAATCCGACGGGCCTGGAGCGCTGGCTGGGCAGCGGCGGGCGATCGAGCCAGGTCGTGGTGGTCAACGACTCGATGAGCATGGGATATGCCGCGGGGGACGCGTCGGCGTTCCAGCGCGCCCGGGAGACGGCGGCCGCCTTGCTCGCCGCCGCCCGGCCGCAGGACCGCTGCACGATCGCGACGACCTCGGCGCCGCGCGTGCCGGTGCTGCACGACATCGAGGGCGCCCGCCGCGAGGAGCTCACGGCCGCGGCGCTCGGCCTGCCGTCAACCGCCACGCACGCCGCGTGGCCGGCCGTCCTCGAGGGCGTCGACGAGCTGCTGCGCTCGTGTACCTATCCCACGCGGCAAGTCACGATCCTGACCGACCTGCGGCGGTCGGGCTGGGAGGCCGGCGTCACGCCGATCGCGCGGCGATGGGCCGAGCAGGGGGTCCGCGTGCGGCTGGTGGACGTCGGCGATGAGGAGACCCGGAACCTCTCGCTCGAGTCGCTGCTGCCGGTGGATCGGACCGTGCTCGCCGGGGCCGAGAGCCGATGGGAGGCGCTGGTCAAGAACGACTCCCCGCGCAGCTTGAGCGGCGCCAAGGCGATCCTGCGGGTGAACGACAAGCCGACCGAGGTGGTGCTGCCGGACATCCCGCCGCGCGACTCGGTCCGGGTGCCGCTGTCGGCGCACTTCCCGGGCGCCGGGCTGCACGACATCTCGTTCCAGCTCCCCGACGACGAGCTGCCGGGCGACAACCGCCGATGGGCGGCCGTTCCGGTGAAGGACTCGCTCTTGATCCGCCTGGTCAACGGCGAGCCGTCGTCCGAACCGTTCGGCTCGGAGGTCGATTACCTGGCGGCGCCGCTGTCGGTCGGTGTCGGCGCCGCCGAAGCGTGGCGGGTCGAGGTCGCGCTCGAGGGCGACTTCCTCTCCCCGCGCCGCGAGACGCCCGACGTGATGGTACTGGCCAACGTCGGCGCCCCGACCGCCGAGCAGGCCGAACGCCTCGGCCAGTTGGTCCGCGAGGGCATGGGCCTGATGATCTTCACCGGGGCCAAGGTGGATGCCGGGCTGTACAACGACCTCCTCTACCGGCAGGGGACCCGGCTCTTGCCCTCGGCGATGAAGGGCCTGCTGGATGAGAACATCCGCGGGCTGATCGTCGAGCCCGTGCGGCCGTCGCCCCTGGAGAAGCTGCTCGAGCTCAAGGCCTCGGCGCTCGAGCGGGTCGCGGTCCGGCAGATCATGACGGTGGAGGAGCCGAGCGACAAGGAACAGGTCCGCGTGCTGGCCCGGTGGAACGACCCGGCCCGGTCGCCGGCGATCGTCGAGCGAGTGGTCGGCGACGGCCGTGTCCTGCTCTGGACGACCACCGCCGACCGCGGCAGCAACGACTGGCCGATCGAGCCGAGCTTCGTCCTGGCGGTCCGCGAGGCGGTGCGCGGCACCGCGCAGGCCGACGTCGATGGCCAACACGGTGACGGCCGGCGAGCGGATGCGGCGGGTCTTCCGGTCCAGCCAGCCGATCTCGAACGTCCGGCTCAATCCGCCCGGCGGCGGCGAGCCGCGGGCGCTGACGGCCACCCCGCTGGCCGAGGACCCCGGCGATCGCGCCCCGGCCGTCGCGATCGAGGTCCCCGACACGCGACAGCCCGGTCTGTACCGCATCTCGTGGGACGAGGGACCGCTGGGCAACCAGCAGGATGGTTACGCGGCCAACCCCGACCCGCGCGAGAGCGTCCTCGAGCGGATCGCGCCGACCGACGTGAAGAGGCTCCTCGAGCCGCTCGACGTCGAGATCGCCTCGGCGAAGGCCGCCAACGCCGCGCTGTTCTCCGCCACCGGCCGCGAGATCTGGCGCGACCTGGCTTGTGGTCTATTCGTCCTCCTGATCGCCGAGTCGATCTTCGCCACCTGGGCCGGGCGCTCCCGTTGAGTGAAACGCTTTTCCATTCAGATTCTTCACCACAGAGGCACAGAGATCACAGAGAAGAAGCAGAACAGGAGAGAGGCGTGATGGACTTCTTCGGGCGGCGATCCTGTTGGCGCAGGGCGGTGCGGTCTCTCAGGCGGTGAACTGGTTCTTGTCTTTCTCTGTGATCTCTGTGCCTCTGTGGTGAAGAATCTTCTTCCGTATCCTCCGATCGCGTGGTGAGAAATGCGGGTTGAGAGCCGATGAATAGAATCTGGCAAATCCTCCTGGGGATCGATCGCTCGCCCGGCGTCACACCCGGTGGCGAGTCGCGGCTCGAGTTCGCCGCCTGGCCGCGGGGTACCGGCACGATCGTGCTGATCGTCGGGGCGATCGCGATCGGGTACCTGCTCTGGCGGCTCTACCGCTGGGAGGGCCGCGAGTTGTCGCGGGGCAAGCGGGCGGCGATGGCCGGCCTGCGCGGGCTCCTCTTGCTGGTGGTCGCGGCGATGCTGCTGGAGCCGGTGTGGGTCTCGTCGCAGCGCGAGACGGTGCCGTCGCACCTGGCGATCGTGCTGGACGACTCCGAGAGCATGCGGTTCTCCGACCCCTACACCGACGACTCGAAGGCCGTGGCGCTGGCCGCCGACATGAAGCTCGAGTCCGCCGGCGGCAAGTCGCCGGTCGATCGGCTGCGCGAGACCTCGCGGCTGGGGCTGGTCCAGGAGGTGCTCCGTCCCGGGATCAAGGACCTGTCGCGGGGCCGGACGCTGTATGTCTACGACCTGGACTCGGCGGCCAAGGAGGGCTCGGCCAACGCGGCCAAGGCGCGCACGCTCGACGACGTACAGCCGAAGCGGCCGATCTCGCCCTTGGGCGACGCGATCAAGGGCGTGCTGGCGTCGCACCGCGGCCAGCCGGTCGCGGGGATCGTCCTGGCGACCGACGGCCGCTCCAACACCGGCGAGGACCCGCTCCGCGCCGCCGAGGCCGCGATCCGGCAGAACATCCCGATCTACGCGATCGCCGCCGGGGCCGACGAGGGCCCGCGGAATATCCGGCTCGCCGACATCGAGGTCAGCCCGGTGGTGTTCGCCCGCGACCCGATGACCCTGGGCGTCGTGGTCGAGGCCCGCGGCCTCAAGGACGCCGAGGCGACCGTCAACCTGGAGCAGCGGATCAACGACGGCGCCTGGGAACCCGTCGGCAGCCAGCGGATCGTCCTGGGCGAGGACGGCATCCTCAAGCGCGCGAACTTCCGGCTCACGCCCAAGGCGGTCGGCCAGTACGAGTACCGCGCCAAGGTCGAGGACGCCGGCCCCGAGCTGACCCAGGACGACAACGTCGCCACCGCCGCCGTGCGGGTCGTCCGCCAGCAGATCCGCCTGCTGCTCATCGCCGGCGAGCCGTCGCCGGAGGTCCAGTTCCTCCGCAACGCGCTCCAGCGCGATCAGCACGTCGATTTCGCCTGCTGGATGCAGAACGTCGACCCCGGATTCCGCCAGCCCGGCGACCATCCGATCGCGCGGCTGCCCCACGACATCTCCGAGCTGCGGCGGTACGACGCGGTCCTGCTGGTCAACCCCGACATGCGGGCCCTCGGCCCCCAGTGGGCCGAGATGCTGTCGCACTTCGTCGGCCAGGAGGGCGGCGGCCTGATCTATGTGGCCGGCGAGCTGTATTCGCAGCAGCTCTACGACTCGGCCGACCCCCGGTCGCAAGGCGGCGAGTGGACGCGGATCCTGCCGATCGTCCGCGAGCCGGGGCTGTTCCGCACCGAGGCCGAGGTGCGGCTCAGCAGCCGGGACACGTATGCGTTGGAGTTGACGCCCGAAGGCCGCGGCGATCCCATCTTCGAGTTCAACGCCGATCCCATCCGCAACCGGGCGATCCTGACCAGCCTGCCGGGGATGTACTGGAGCTTCCCGGTGACGCGGGCGCGTCCCGGCGCGGTGGTGCTGGCCCGGCACGGCGACCCGCGGATGCAGAACCAGTACGGGCGGCACGTGCTCTTGGCCTCGCAGCTCTACGGGCCGGGGCGGACGGTCTTCATCGGCTTCGACAGCACGTATCGCTGGCGGTACCTGGCCGAGGACTACTTCGACGGCTTCTGGGCGCGGCTGGTCGACCGCGTCGGCCGGAACAAGGCGCTGGGCGGCCGGTTCCCGTTCCAGGTGAACCTGGGCAAGAGCGTCTACCGGGTCGGCGACCGGGTGTCGGTCTCGATCCGATACACCGACCCGGCGGCGACGGCCGAGGCGTCGGAGCTGGCCGCCGAACTGGAGATCGCCGGCCAGCCGCCGGACCCGCTCCGGTTCGATCGGGTGCCCGATGACCCCACGCTCCTGACGGCCGCGTTCACCGCCGAGCAAGCCGGCGCCTACACGCTGCGGGTCGTGCCGGCGACCGCGGTCGACCTCGGTTCGGGCATCCGGGTGTCGACCACGACGTTCCGCGTCGAGCCCCCGCGGCGCGAGGTCGACGAGCCGTCGCTCAACCGCCCGCTGCTGGCCGACCTGGCCCGCGTCACCGGCGGCCGCGTCTTCGAGCTCTCGCAGGCCAGCCAGCTCGACGCCGCCATCCCCATGCGCGAGGTCACCCGCACGATCGAGACCCGCGATGAACTCTGGGATGCCCCGCTGATCTTCGCGACGATCGTCCTCGCGCTGACGGCCGAGTGGATCCTCCGGAAGATCTTCCGGCTGATCTAAAGCGCGTGGCGCTCGCACGGCCTCGACATCAGCTAACGACCAGGTTCAGCGGCCCGCGCAGCGGGTCCGCTGCAACCGACTGTTAGGCCCGAATCGTCCCCTGACAGCGCCCCAAACCAATCGGCCTCGGGTGCGGCGATCAGCCGCCCCTGATATTGCCGCTGCAACTCGATGTAGTAGGCCACCAGGCGCGTCGGATCATGGCCGACTCGCGCCGAGATCCGGCGGCGAACCTCCCGGACTTCCTCGATGACAGGATCACTCGCTCCCTGGTCCATCGCTCCCTCCGAGCAGCTCAAGCGGGGTGACCAGCGCGGGCACAAACAGCCCCAGCATGGCGTTGACGCGGCGGATGTGACCGAACTTGTTCGCGTTGGCCAGATGTAGGCAATTCCAGGTCACCAGGAAGTCGCACTTGTGGTACGAGGCCAGCGCCAGGTGCAGCGCGTCGCCGCCTGGGTCTGCGGGCATCACCTTGTGACGGATGTAGGTCTCGACGATCTCGGCGACGGACGGGTCGATGGCCAGGAGTGGCAACTGCCCAACCAATGCGAGTCGCTCCGCGACGCGGGACGGGTCGCCGCCGCTCAGCTCGTCCAGTACGGCCAGCTGGTCACCAGCTCGCATCGCTCGTGGGCGGTGGCCCACCATCGCCGGGTCCACTCCCGGCGCGCGACCACGTCCGGCGCCGTACGCACCTCGTGGTAGAAGCTGGGGATCGTCGTCTCGACGTATGCGCGAGGCCCGGGCATCGAACGATCTCAGTAACCGGATCGACCAGGGACGCGAACGAAGGCGTTCCCGCCTCCACTCAGCATACCCGGCCAGACCGACCATGCCCAGACCGACCGACCCTAGGCTGCTCGGCTCGGGCACGGCGGCGGCGAGGTAATGGGCCCGGATGCGGCCCACTACTCTTACGCCGGCAACAAAGATCCGCACCGATTCGATACGAGCCCGAAGCGCCAGCGAGTGGATTCCGGGGACGTCCATCGATTCACTCGCTGGCGCTTCGGGCTTGTATGCACCATTAGTGCGGATCTTCCTTGCCGGAGTAATAACCTCGGGTCGGGTCAACTCGTCGATGATGTGGGCGCGGTGAAGGGACCCTTGCTTCCAACCGCACCAGGCGCATTCCCGGGGGCCGGGAACGCGATCTCGCGCTTTCCCGCGGAACGCTGCCATCGGGTCGCCTCCCGCCGCCTAACGCCATCGATCAGCGGGCCGCGCAGCGTGTCCGCTGCATCGCCATGTTAGGCGCCCGCCCGGCTCGCCGTGACGGCCGCCTCGTAGTTGCGGCGGAACTGCCAGACCGCCTCAAGTAGCTCGTCGTTCTCGGCATCCCAGAGGCCGCGCCCGTGGAGGTCGGAGCACAGCTCTCCGACCGCGGCCATGAGCTGACCGGACCGCATCTCGGGGATGACCTCGGACAGTTCTTGGAGGGCAGCGAACAATTCCGACCCGGTGTCGCTCTGGCTCATATCCGATCTCTCACGCGAGGGGAACCGGCCCGACTGTGTCGATACTGCCCGATGACCACGACTGGGACCGTCTGGCCGGGCGCCAGCTTGGCAATCCGGGTGGCGCGAGTGACCCCGTCGGAGATCTCCAGGACCCGTCCGGATCCTCGTACACGAGGATCGGAGGCATCCCGCTCCTCGATGACCCGTGCTGCCGGATCTGTTGGTGCAGCTTCCACGGGTCGGCGCCGCTGGCCCGACTCGGCGGGAGCCGCAACTCGCCCGGATCGACCTCTCGGATCGGCTGGCTCATGCACCCAGGTTACAGCGCCTGGCAGCGAGCCACAATCCGACTCCGACACGGCCCCGCCCGATGCCATAGCCGAGCGACCCGCGGAGCGGGTCCGCTACAACCGATCGTTAGGCGGGCTCAAGGGCTACCACTGAGAGCCGTCCACCAAATGCCACCTGATCCCCTCTCGCTCCAGCCGACGCAGCAACTGCTCGAGTGCCCGCAGATCCCCGATCACTCGCCTCACCTCGGCGACTCTCTCGGTGTGCGTCGTCAGATAATCCAGCAACCCCCGGACGGTCGCGAGCCCCTCCGCGGCCGTGAACCACTGGTCCTCACTGAGGAAATCCATGAGTGGCCGGACGCCGGCCTCTCGGGCCAGGGCCTCCAGGTACCACATCGGTGCCCGTCCAGGGCGTTCCTTGGCCCCGACGGGGAGGCAGCGGGTCAGAGTTTCTCCGACCCCGAAGATGCCGATGCCGCCCCAGCCGTAACGTTCCGTGCCGCCGACCGGGCGGTCCGTGCTAATGAAGAAAGATCCTCCCACGCAGATGGTCTCGTCGTCTAACGCCAAAGATCAGCGGCCCGCGCCAGCGGGTCCGCTGGATCGACTTGTTAGGCGTCAGGTACCGACTCTCACGAACGGATACCAAAGCCCCCGCACGACGATCAGACCCATGTGCTCTCGGACGTACGGATGCTCCAAGTCAGCGAGGCGGACGCCTTCCGTGATTCTCAGTGAGCCGACGTCCTCGGGCAAGAAGTCGCCATAGCCGGAGGCGCAGATTAGGGCCAGCGCGTCGGCAAGTGAGTGCGCGGTGACACCGAAGCCGAGCGGCCCATGACGACCGGGCGGCACGAGCCAGAACGCAGTCAGTGCCATTGCGCGTCGAGCCTCCCACGTCCGCCGCCTAACATTGTAGGTTAACGACCGAAACGTCGTGGAAAGACACGACAGGACTGTCGTCTAATCACAGCCACTTCAATATCTTGATTTCGCCGCCGCGGGAGGACAAGCCACGGTCGGGATTAGACGACTCAAAGGGCCGAGGCGAACATGATCGAGCGGCTCGACAGTATGCGTGATCGGGCTGGTGACGGCCAAGAACGACGGCCATCGGCGCGACCTCAATCGCCCGGGTTTCAGCGGTGAGAGGTGCCGGCTCAACCGGAACGGCCGCGGCCATCGTGCGGCCCGGCGAGCGAACCCCGTCGGGATGCGGATCGCCGGACGGGGCGATCCGCCGGTCTATCCGCGCGGTCCTCAAACCGGGTCTTCACGATTCGGATCGGTCAACCGGCCGGGCCTCGGGCGGTCGGGCCGCAGGCGGCCGAGGGGCAGACCGAGTTTCTCGTTCCTTCGCACGCCCGGCGACCGGCCACACCGGGACCGTCCCGGCCGGCGACCGGCGGACCGGCCGGCGGCTCCCGCACGGCCCCGCGGAGCCTACGGCCGTCCTCGATGCATCGGCCTCGACGGGCGGGGACCGACCGGCATCCCGTCCGGGCCGCTGAGGGCCGTCTGGGCGAGTCGGTCAGGCCCGCCGACCGACTGCGCCGCCGGGCGGGTCGGGGCGGGGTGCGGACGGGCGACGGGGACGGCGGCGCAGCGAGCGCCTCACGTTCGGTGCTCACCTCATTGCCCCTCGGACTCCCTTCGTTGGCCTGCCCGGATCACTCCGACTTCGCCGCCTTGGACCGGCGCTTCCGGGCCCAGACCCGGCGGAGGTCGTCCGGGCTGGCCGCCGTCTCGATCCGGTCGGCGATCTTCTCGAGCAAGACATGGTCTTGAATCTGGCGGAGCTCCGGCATCAGCTCCAGGCCGGCGGCGCCGAACTTCACCTTCAGGGCGACCTCGATGCCTCGAAGCAGCCCCTTCTCCATGCCCATCCGCTCGAAAATGTCCATGAAAGGCATGTGCTTCTCCTGCTGGAATGCATCGGCCTCTTCCCGGAAGGCCCGTTCCGCCGGCTCCGGCAGCTCCATGATCCAGTCGATGAACCGGAACAGTTGGCGGACGTCTTCCGGGTCCATCCCCCGCTCGTACAACCCCTTGATCAGTCGGACCTTCCACGTGTACCGCTGCTCCGGCGACCGCCGCGTCTCCAGCGCCTTGAGATGGGCCATGACCACGACGGCGAACGGGTTCAGATCCGACTCCAGCTCCTTGTATCTTGCGCGAAGTCCAGCAGCTTGACAACCGGGAACTGGATGCTGGCGCAGAAGTCCCAGCGGGCATACTCGTACCGATTCGGCCTCCAAGCCGGGTCGTCGTCGGTCAGGATCGCCAGACTGATCACCTCGCGGCCGTAGCGGTCGAAGAGCCGATGGTTGTAGATGTAGATCCGCTCGGGGAAGTCGCCCTCCTTCCAGCCCTGGACCTCGATGTGGATGAGGATCCAGCGCTCCTCGCCGGTCTCGAGCCAGACCTTGACCAGCTTGTCGACGTAGCGGCGGCCGTGCTTCGCCGGGCGGACGATCGGTTGCAGCTCCTTGTCCAGCATCTCGTAGCCGCGGGACCAGTCGATGTCGGCGTGGATCTTGGGGAAGAAGAAGGCGATGCATCGCTCGAAGAAGCGGTCGAGCGCCTCCTTCCACGGACTGTCCGAGTCGGCCCTGGGCGCCGGCTGCGCCCGGCGTCGGCCGCTCGCCCTTCGACTGGGTTTCCGTTTGGCCATGAGGACCGCCAGGATCGTCTATGCCGCCTGATACCCGCCGCCCGCGACGCCGGGACGGTCGACGATGTCCACCGCAGAGACTATCGTCCAGGAAGGCAGGAAGACTCCAGCGACCTGAGATCCTGACCCCGCGAGGGACCGAAACGGGGATGCCCGAGTTTCTTCGCGGCCTGGCCTGGCCCGTCGGCAGCGTCCACCCCGCCAGGCCAGGCCGGTCCGCCGGCCGGGTTCGCCGCCGGGCGGGCGGGGCGAGGCGGCCGACGCCGAATCCCGCGAGGGGCCGACTCGACCGGGTCTCGCGGCGCGGCGATGTAGGGGAAGGGGAGGAAGCCGGACCCCTGGCCAATGCCGCCGGAGGGTTCGGTCCTCCCGCGAGCCGGCCGCGACGCCGCCCGATCCCGCCGGGGGACGCGGGCCCGACCCACGACCGTAGCCACCCAAGCGTTCGGCGCTCTCATACCGAACACGAGGACGACTCCGCGGTGATCGCGCGCGGCAGCGGGCCGGCAGGGCGGCACCGCCCGCCCCGCGGCAGCGATTCGCCCGAGGTCTGGCCGCCGATCGCGCCAGGTCTTATCATCGAGATCGGGCGCGGCGAGCGGCCCGGCCGCCGCGCTTGTTACCCGTCGGTGACCCGGCCGGGAGGCGTTCCCGATCGGGACCACCTCGGCTCAGAGGCTGTGAAACAATCCATTCCAGATCTCGGATTCCGAATTCCGAATCACTTTACATTGATGCCACAGAATGATTTGTGAATTCGGAATTTGGAATCCAGAATCTCCGATTCGAGTCTTTCGCACACTCTCAGGAGATCGGCCGGTGGACCTCGCGGAAGCCGTGACTCAGCCCGATCAAAGGACGTCTCGGCCCGAGCGATCGATCCGGGGGATCATCGCCCCGGCCGTGGGCCTGGTGGCGATCTGTCTGATGGGCGGGCTGGGGTGGTGGGCATCGCGTCCCACCGCGGCCGACCAGGCCCGCGCCGCGGCCGCGCGCGGGCGGAGCGATCTCCGCAACGGTCGGCCCGACCTGGCGTTCCAGGCCGTCAGCCAGGTGCGCGACGACTCGCCCGAGGCGGGCGAGGCGATGACGGTCGCCGGGCTGGCCCTGATCCGCCTGGGTCAACATCGCGTCGCCCGCATGGCGCTGGAGCGTGCCCTCAAGCTGAAACCGGATCAATTCGAGGCGGCCGTCACGCTCGGCGAGTTGAATCTCGACCTCGGCAATGCCCATCGCGGGGCCGAATGGCTCGGCGTGGCCGCCCGGCTCCGGCCTCGCGAGTTCGGCGTCTGGCGCCTCCTGGGCCGCGCCCGAGGCGACTCCAACGATTACGCCGGCGCCGTGGAGGCTTATCGAAAGGCACTCGAATTGAGGCCCATGGATCGCGAGACCGTGATCGAGCTGATCGCACTCTCGCTCGGCACCGGCCAACCGAATGCCGCCGATCCCTGGATCGACCAGGCTGTCCGGCAGCATCCCGACGACCCCGTGATCCTGGGCCAGGCGGCGCGGGGCGCGTTCGACGCGCATCGGATCGATGAGGCCCTGGCCCTCTCCGACCGGGCGCTCGTGCGCGATCCCCGGAACCCGGATGCCTCGCTGGCGCGGGCGCTCAGCCTGGTCGCCCGATCGCGATGGCGGGAGGCCCTGGCCGCCGCCGAACGCGCCGTCGCCGAGGCCCCGAACGACTCGGGTCCGCTCCAGCTCCTCTGGATCGCCGAGTCTCGCCTGGGGCTGACCGAGCGCGCCGCCGCGACTTTGGCTCGTCGCGATCGGGTCCAGAAGCGCGCCAAGCTGATGGATGAGCTCACCGAGCAGCTCAAAGCCCATCCCGATGATCCGGGTACCCGGTGGAAGATGGGACAGGTCGCCGTCGAGGCCGGTTCCTTCCTGTACGCCCAACGCTGCTTCGAAGCCGCCCTGGCCCTCGACCCGGATTATCAGCCGGCCCGCGAGAGCCTGGCGGCACTGAAAGCCGCTCATCCCGAGCTGAGCCGGGACGGCGCCGCCTCGGCCTTTCGGCCGCGGCGCAGGGGTTCCTCGATGGTTCCGTGAGGGTCACTCATGGCTGAGATGGTGGCCCGCGACCAACCCGACAGCCCGGCGCCCCCCGCGGGGCTGTCGGCCTCCGTGCGCCGAGCGAGGCGGATCACGATCCTCATCCTGGCGGCGGTCGTGGTGTGCGCCGTCTGGCTGATGCTCACCGCATCGCCTTCGGGGACCACGGCCGGACGGACGAGAGGCGTGCGATTGCTCACGCTGGACCGGCCGTTCCCGGCAGGAGGACGCTATCCGGCGGACCCCTACATCGGACCCCGCGTCTGTGGGGAATGCCACCCCGGCGAGTCCGCCCTCCATGTCCGATCCGGCCATGCGCAGACCCTCCGCCCGGCCGGCCGTCGGGCCGTCGCGCTCGGCCTGGACGGGAAGACGATCGCCGATCCGGAGCTCTCCGACGTGTCCTGGAGCTACCGCTATCGCGACGGCCAGCTCTCCATCGTCCGCAAGGCGTCGGGTCAGGTCGAGGAATGCGTCGCCGAATACGCGTTCGGCTCGGGCCATCACGCCATGACGTTCGTGAATGTGATCGACCCGAAGGTCCCCGCGATCCTCGAGCATCGGATCACCTACTTCACGCGGCAGCACGCGCTCGGCGTGACTCCCGGGCAGGTTGCGGAGCTCGACTCTCCCCGACGGACCCCGATCGGCTCCGTGCTCGAGTCGCGCGAGGCCCGCAAGTGCTTCGGGTGTCACGTGACCCAGGTCTCGCTCGGCGGCGAGAAGATCGACGAGTTGACGATGATCCCCAACGTCTCGTGCGAGCGCCGTCACGGCCCGGCGCGGGCGCACGTCGAGGCCGCGCGGCGGGCGCGGCCGCCTCGGAGCTCGAGCTCCCCTTCGGCTCGGGCCGGTACACGGCCGAGGGCCTCCTGACGTTGTGCGGGACCTGCCACCGTCATCCGTCCAAGGCTCGCCCCGACCAGATCCGGCCCGACGATCCCCAACTGGCCCGCTTCCAGCCGGTCGGGATCATCGCGTCGCGTTGCTTCCGTGAGAGCCGGGGCGCCTTCAGTTGCGTCACCTGCCACGATCCCCACGCGCGGGCCTCCTCCGACCGCGGGACTTACCTCGCGGTCTGCCTCTCCTGCCACTCGGGCGGGCCGAGTGTCGGTCCGCCGGGAGCCGCGGGAACACCGTGCCCCGTCGCGCCGCGCGGCGATTGCGTCGGCTGCCACATGCCGCGCGTCGATTCCGGCCAGCACGTCCTGTTCGCCGACCACTGGATCCGGGTCCGTCGCCCGGGCGAATCCGCGCAGTCCATCCGCGTGCCGGCCCCGAACCTGAAGCTCCTCGACACCCCCGATCCCTAGAGGGCTTGACGATTGCATCGTGTTCAACACGACAGAACCCCCCCTGACCCCCCCTTCGTAAGGGGGGGAAACCGGAGGCCCGCCCCTCTTCAATCCCCCCCTTCGTAAGGGGAGAAACCGGAGGCCCGCCCCTCTTCAATCCCCCCCTTACGAAGGGGGGGTCAGGGGGGGTCGAGGCTTCAGCCCGGGACGTGGGGGGGGCAGGGGGGTTGAGGCTTCAGCCTCGCCTCCAGGCCAAACCACGATGGCGATCCATCCGTTAACTGCTCGAGGAGCCCGAACATGAGCCAGACCGCACGTCTGGTGCCTGGCACCGTCCTCGCGGTGACCTGCTGCGCAGCGATTGTGCTGGGCGTGACCGTCTGGAGCACGAGGAAGCCTTCCTCGGGGAAAACTGCCGGTGCCACCCGCAGCAAAGCGGATGTCTCGAAATCCACGACCCGGGCCGGCCTCGAGTCCTTCCCCGACCCGAATGCACCGGGGACTTCGGCCCGCGTCTTCATCGATCGGGATAGCTTCGACCAGGACATCTTCGACACGGCCCTCCTGTTCCTGGGTCCGATACGGGACGCTGGCTCGCTGGACGAAGTTCGGGAGGCGGTCCGAGGACGCGCCCGCCGGGGACTCGCCGCGCTGCGCGAGCAATACGACCGGCTCCGCCTCGACTCCGCCGCGACGCCCCAGCAGGTCCGCGAGGCCATCCGCCTCGAGAAGGCGATCGCGTCCCTTTACATGTACGAGGGCCAGTTCGCCGAGGCCGCGTCGTGGCTGGGGCGGATCCTCGAACCCGGCCGCGGATCGGAGGTCTCGCCCGATCTCCGGGCCGAGGTCCACGTGCGGCTGGGCATCGCGGCGCTGAGGAAGGGCGAGATCGAGAATTGCCTGGAATGCATCGGCCCGTCGAGCTGCATCTTCCCGATCGCCCGCGAGGCATTCCACGCACAGCCAGCGGGTTCGCGCGAGGCCATCGAACAGTTCACCGCCTACCTGGAGCACGCGCCCGGCGACTTGCGGGTGCGCTGGCTGCTCAACCTCGCCGCCATGACGCTGGGCGAGTACCCCGAGCAGGTCCCCCCGGCGTACCTGATCTCGCTCGATCGATTCCGCTCGAAGCTCGCGATGCAACGATTCGAGAACGTCGCCACGCGGGTCGGCCTGGCGGCGAGGGGCCCGAACCTGGCGGGCGGGAGCATCTTCGACGACTTCAACGGCGACGACCGGCCCGACCTGTTCATGACCTCGATCGACGCCGATCGCGGGGCCTCGCTGTTCATCAACCGAGGGGACGGCACGTTCGAGGACCGTTCCGCCGCGGCCGGCCTCGGCGAGCAGGTCTATGCCCTCAACGTCGCCCGCGCCGACTACGACAACGACGGCAAGCCCGATGTCCTGCTCCTGCGCGGGGCCTGGGAAACCTCGGCCCGGCTCTCGCTCCTGCGGAACAAGGGGGAGGGGGTCTTCGAGGACGTCACCATGCCCAGCGGCCTGGGCGAGCCGCTCTCGACCGAGTCGGCCGCCTGGGGCGATTACGACGACGACGGCCGCCTCGACCTCTTCGTCTGCGGCGAGTACCACGGCGACGCGCCCGACGCCGCCAACGGCTGCCGGCTCTATCACAACCAGGGCGACGGAACCTTCAGGAACGTCGCCGGCCAGGCCGGCGTCATCAACGAACGCGTGGCCAAGGGGTCGGCCTGGGGCGACTACGACGGCGACGGCCGGCTCGACCTCTTCGTCTCGAACCTGGACGCGCCCTGCCGTCTCTACCATAACGAGGGCAACGGGACGTTCCGCGACGTCGCCCGCGAGATGGGCGTCGCCGGGCCACGGCATGGCCGCTCGTTCGCCTGTTGGTTCTGGGACTACGACAACGACGGACGGCTCGACCTCTTCGTCAACGACTACCACGCCCAACTGGCCGACGTCGTGGCCGATTCCATCGGCCTGAAGGGCGCGGACCCCGGCCATCCCCACCTCTACCGGAACATGGGAGAACAGGGATTCCGCGAGGTGAGCCGGGACGTCGGCCTCGACCGGCCGATCGCGGCGATGGGGGCCAACTTCGGGGACATCGACAACGACGGGTATCTCGACGCCTACTTCGGGACGGGCTGGATGTCCTACTCGGGGCTGGTCCCCAACGTGATGCTCAAGAACGTCGAGGGACGGCGCTTCGAGGACGTCACCGACGCCACCGGGACCGGCCACTTGCAGAAAGGGCACGGCGTCTCCTTCGCCGATTACGACGGCGACGGCGATCTCGACCTCTTCGTCGAGCTCGGTGGCGCGTACCCCGGCGACCGGTCCTACAACGCCCTGTTTCAGAACCCCGGGCACCGCGGCTATCATTGGTTGAAGGTCAAGCTCGTCGGCACCAGGACCAACCGCTCGGCGTTGGGTGCCCGGATTCAGGCCGACGTGACCGGGCCGGACGGCGCGTCCCGCTCGATACATCGGGTCATCGGCAATAACGGCAGCTTCGGCGGCAATACCCTGGTCGAGACCATCGGACTGGGCGGCGCGACGTCGATCGCCCGATTGACCGTGACCTGGCCGACGAGTCGAACCAGCCAGACCTTCCCGGACGTGGCCGCCGACCAGGAGCTCGTGATCACCGAGGGCACGGATCGCTACCGGAGCCTCAATCGGCGCGCCGCGGCGCGGCCGAGCCGCGAGGAGTCGGCTCGGCCCGGCGGCCCGCCTTCCCGATGACAGCGGACGGATCATGCGCGAAACCGCTACGCAACCGAGACAACGGCCGTGGTGGCTCGTCGTGAGTCTGAGCCTCCTGCTGGGGGCCCTGCTGCTGCTCGCCGGCTATTGCCTCGTCCTCCCGAGCGAGGACGCGCCTCGCCTTCGCGACCGCAAGCCGCTCCTGGTCTCCGCCGCGAGCACGCTCGCGCCGGGGGTTGACATCCTCGGCGGCCTGAGCCCCTCCGCGGCCTACGTGGTCCGGACCTCGGAAGGTCTGGTCCTCGTCGATTCCGGCCTCCAGGCCGATGCGAGTCGCCTGAAGTCGCAGATGGCCGAGCTCGGGCTCGATTGGCACGGCGTTCGTGCCATCCTGCTCACGCACGCCCACGGGGACCATGTTGGAGGGGCCCAGCACCTGCGGGAGATGACGGGGGCGAAAGTCTACGCCGGCGCGGGTGACGCGGCCGTCCTGAGGGCCGGCGGGCCGCGCGAGGCCTTCTTCAGCATCTTCCACATGCCTGACGACACGCCGCACCCGACCACGGTGGATGTCGAGCTGCGAGGAGGTGAATCCCTCGCGTTCGGCGCCGTCACGTTCCGGGCGCTCGCCGCGCCGGGGCATACTCCCGGCAGCATCTGTTACCTGATGGAGAAAGCGGGCCTCCGCGCGCTCTTCGCCGGCGATGTCATCAGCCACCTCTTCGATCGCCGCGATTCGCGCGGCGAGGCGGGCTCGCCGCTGGGCACCTATTCGACCTACCTGGCGCCACGCTACCGGGGAAACGCGAATGACTACCTGAAGTCGCTGCAGCGGCTGCGCGCCCTGCCGGTCCCCGACCTCGTGCTTCCCGGCCACCCGAGTGACGACCCGACGCCTCAGAGCCCCGGCCTGTCGCAGCAACGCTGGAATACGATGCTCGACGACGGTATCCGCGAGATGGAAACTCTGGTGAGTCGATATCAGACCGACGGGCCCGACTTCCTGGATGGGGTTCCCAAACAGCTCTTGCCCGACCTCTATTACCTGGGTGACTTCGGGGGCACGGCCGTTTACGGCGTCTTCGCCGCGTCGCGGTTCTTCCTCGTGGGCGCCGGGGGTCAACCCGGACTCGTCGAATTCGTGAAGACCCGCCTCCGCCAGCTCGGCCGGGAGCCGGTGGATCCCACGGCGGTCTTGCTCACCTCCGGCGGACCGGACGTACGGCCCGGACTCAAGGAGATCGTCGAGCAATGCCGGGCCCAGGTGGTCGCCGCCCCGGCGGCGCTCGACAGCCTCAAGGACTCCTGTCCCGCCGGCACGGTTCTGCTCTCGGCGGCGGAGCTGCCGGGCCGGGGATG
Organism: uncultured Planctomycetota bacterium; assembly: GCA_963815795.1. Classification (GTDB taxonomy): domain Bacteria; phylum Planctomycetota; class Planctomycetia; order Isosphaerales; family Isosphaeraceae; genus JAKAUH01. The sequence continues at coordinate 5,435,538 of CAWFIC010000003.1, forward strand.
GTTCACGGTCACGCCGATCCCCCTCGGGAGGCGAGGCGTCGCCCCGATGGCCTATCGGGTGGAGTGGGCCGGGAAATCGGTCCTGTTTTCCGGACGATTGCCGCTCAAGATCACGCCGCGGACCGTGGCGGAGCTGGCCGCCGACGTCGGCGAGTCGAGGACCGACTGGCGTGACTACGTGGCGTCCCTGTCGGACATCCGCGGCATCAAGCCGGATCTCTGGCTACCGGCGACTCCGGTCGATGGCCAGAACGCCAATCTCTACGGCCGCGAATGGCAACGAGTGATCGACGAAAACATCGATGTTGCGAAGTTCATTCTTTCCCGGGCCAGGTTGGACTGACTCGCGCCTTGACGAATGGGCGGCGTACCGGGTTCGGAACCGAGAGCTGGCATGATCATCAACCCCCCTGACCCCCCCTTCGTAAGGGGGGGAACGAAGAGCGCGGAGAACTGGCATGATCATCAACCCCCCCTGACCCCCCCTTCGTAAGGGGGGGAAATTGAGGGAGGCCCACCCCTCCGAATCCCCCCCTTACGAAGGGGGGGTCAGGGGGGGTTCTGGTCGTTCAGAGCATCTCAAGCGTTAACCCCCGTCAACGTCTCGCCGGAGGCGCCTGCGGACCGGAAACCCCGAGATCGACCAGCCCCTGGCGAGCCGGTTGACTATCGGGGGCGAGCGCGAGGGCCGCCCGATAGCTCTGGATGGCCAGTGTCTTCTGGCCCGCCCTGGCGGCCGTCTGGCCGAGGCGGCAGCGGAGTTCCGGGTCGTCGGGCCTCTCCAGGATCATGTGCAGGAGAGCCTCGATCTGCCGGTTCCACTCCTCCACCTGGCGGCGCCGCTGTTGCGTCCGGGCGGCCTCGTCCTTCAGGCCGACGGTGGCCTGGATCGAGGCGAGCAGCCCCAGGGCCGCCGGGTCGTTCGGTTCGAGCGTGCAGACGCGTTCGGCCACGGCGAGCGCGTCGCGGGGACGGCCCTGGCGGACCTTGAGCCTGGCCTGGAGGATCAGCGCCTCGCGGCGGTCGGGATCGATCGTGAGCGACCGCGCGAGGAAGCGTTCGGCATCCTGGTCATGGCCGAGTTCCAGGGCGATCTCGGCGGCGAGCGTCGCGACCCGCGGATCATCGGGACGCGTCTCCAGCACGCCCTTGAGGATCGGTTCGGCCTCCTCGGGGCGGTGGAGTTTGATCAGGGCCTCGACCAGACCGATGCGGGATTCGACGTGGCCGGGGAGGCGCTTGAGGGCCTCCCCGAACGCTCCGATGGCCTGCTCGTAACGGCGGAGCCGCAGGTAAACCAGCTCGCCCATCGCATACCAGGGCCGGAAGTCCTGGGGATCGATCCGGGACGCGCTCAGGAGCATCTGCAAGCCGCGCTCGGTCTCCATGGCGCTGAGATAAATCGCGGCCAGGACCCGGGCCGCCGCGGCGTTGGGCTGGAGCTGCCAGGCTCGTTCCAGGTCGCGGCGCGCCGGGACGACCTCCTCGAGTTCGGCCTCGGCCAGCCCGCGAATCGTCAGGGCCTCGGCCTCGGAAGGGCTTCCCTCGCGGACCTTCGCCACGGCCAGGATCGCGCGGCGAAAACGCCCCTGTTCCAGAAAAGCATGGCCGTGCGACAGAGCTTCGACATCCCGGCGATCTCGCAACAGGGCACGCCATGGGCTGCGATCGCCGAGGAATCGGTCGGCCAGAGCGACGCCGGCGACCGCCGCCACCACCCCGACGACCAGGATCAGCCGCGCCCGGCGCAGCCCGATCGACCGACGCGACATCAGGGCCTCGCAGACATCGGCGCCTCGCGCGAAACGAGGCGGCTCGACCGACAAGAGAGCGGACGAGCCGGGCCAGCGCCGGCTCGTCCGCTCGAGGTGCTCGATCAGGGGGGTTTGGCCCCGTTCATTCAATACGAGTCCGACGAGACGACCTCGTTGCCCGCCTTCGAGCCGATGTACCAGATGATATTCATGGACGTGCTCGACTTGATGAACCGGACCGACCCATCGGCGAAGGCCGCGTTGGCGCCGCCGGGATGGTAGCTGCTCAGGTTGTACATGCCCGGGGCATCGAAGTCTCCACCCCACGACTCCATGTTGCAGTTGTAATACGCCGAGTTGGGCGGCAGGAGCGTCGTGCCCAGCGTATGTCCGAACATCCCCTGGTTCCAGTCGCGACCCAGGTTACTCTTGTTGGTCTTCCAGTTGCTGCCGCCCACGATCGAGGCGGGCACTGCGCCTGGCAGATATTGAGGAACGCATTGAACGCCTGCAGTCCCGCGGACGGCATGCTGCTCGACGGCTGGCTGTTCCAGGCTCCGAAGGCTTGGCCGTTCGGCGTACCCGGTGCACTCACCGAGTTCTGCAGGATGTCGATGACATCCTGGAGCGAGAGCTTGCTATTATTGAAGTCGCCCATCCTCCACTCGCCGAAGGCGATGGTGTTGCTCGTCCCGTCCGAGACGTCGCGAACGCCGAAGAAACCGGGGTCCCCGGGACCGACGATCGAAAAGAGTCCCTGTGTTGGCGAGGCGGACGACCACGGCAGAACCGTCGGGCCGACCGATCCCCAGTAATTATTGCCCGGAAATCGGATCTGATTGTAAGGCGCCACGGTGAAGCAGCAATACAGCGTGCCGATCGGCAGCGTCGAGGACGGGCAGAGGAACGAGGCGACGCGAGTACCGATCGCGGTCGCCTGGAAGAACTTCCCATCCAGGTTATCCGCGGCGGACGTGCTGAAGTTGATGGAGTTGTAGATGGGGCCGCCATCCATGTAGGGCAGGACCAGCATGTGGACGCTGAAGTTCCCCCAGCCCGAGTCGCCGCCCGTACCCGAAGAGTCCTTCGGGTCCCAGTAGGCCACCTGCGCGTAGCACTGCGGATAGGCACCGGTGGATGATTCATAATTCGCCACGGCCAGGCCCAACTGCTTCAGGTTGTTGGTGCACTGGGCGCGACGGGCCGCCTCGCGGGCCGATTGGACCGCGGGGAGCAACAGAGCGATGAGAACGGCGATGATCGCGATGACAACCAGCAGCTCGATCAGCGTGAAGCCGATCGGCCGCCTTCCGAACAGAGACTTGTTGATCCTCATGGACAGGCTCCTGCTCAACGAGCGTGACACCGAGGCGACGAGATCCCGCGGACAATCTCCCAGATCTTATTGTCCGCCTTTGTGCACCCGCTGCATGGCCTTCTGATACTTGGCATTGGCCCCGTACTCCTTGCCGCTGGCCTTCTCCTTCGGCACGACCAGCTCCTCGGGCTTGGGAGGCGGAGCAGGCGGGGCCGTCACCGGTGTGGGGTTATCCGGCTGACTGCAGCCGGAGAGACCACCCCACAACGCCGTCGAGATCACGAGAGCGGCCCGGAAGGCCCAGGTCTGCTTTTTCATGGAACGGACTGGCCTCGTCATGATGAGAACAAACATGAAGATGAGGTCTTGTCAGGTCCCGATCGGCCTCTCTCCCCGAACGGCGCTCCGCCAGCAGCCCGAATCCAGGAGTCCGAGGGTCCACGAGAGGAATCCGAGAGCGCACCGGCGCGACGGTGAGATGGGCGACCCTTCCCGATCGGGAAGATGATAACACGACGTCCAGACGTTGCAAATATTTTTTTAACATTCTCCTCAAGGCGATTCCACAGTGCCCCACGCATCGGCCTACTCACAACGAATGAATTCGTTTTACCCGCCGGGCGGGGCGCCGGTCCGGGGTATCAAGACAGAGTGCCGCGACACGGCCGGGCGGTTGCGACCGACCGACGTTTCGATCGATCCGCCTCGTTCAACCGGGGTCCTTTGTCGGTGGACCGACCAGCCGCCTCGAGACATCACGAAATCGCTGCATGATGGCGCGGGCCGAGTCGCTTGGTGCACGATCGATCAGCTCGCGCGGGTCGTCGCGCTCATCGAAGAGTTGTTCCTGGCCATCCCCCTGGTTGCGGATGTAGACGAAGTCCCCCTCCGCGAGGGAGACCAGCGGCCCGCGCTTCGCGGGGGATCGGCCGTGGCTGGGATCGCTCGGGCTGGGCGCCGACAGTTCGGACAGCACCGGGTCGTCGACGTCGGCGGTTGTTCGCTCCGATGATGGCGGAGTCCGCCAGAGGCGGGCGAGCGACCGTCCGGGGAACGGCGGCTGGCCCGTCGAGCCGACGAGATCGGCGATCGTGGCCGGGACGTCGCGCAGGCTGACGAACCGGTCGACGACCCGACCCGGGGCGCCGCCGGACGGTACGGAGATCAACAGCGGCACGCGGATCTCGGGCCGATACAGGCTCTCGCCGTGCTCGAACAGGTCATGTTCGCCGAATGCTTCCCCGTGGTCGGCCGTGACGATCACGATGGTCCGATCGAACAGCCCGCGGCGCTCGAGCTCGCCGAAGAGCTCGCCCAGCCGGTCGTCGATCGAGGCGAGGCAGCTATCGTAGGCGTCCATCGCCATCGCCCGCGCCGACGGGGGCAGCTTCGACTTGTCCACGCGCTTCCAGGCCGCGGAGAGCAGCAGGAAGTCCGCATCCGTCGACGGCGCCTTGCCGAACCGGTACGACGACCCGGGCGGCGCCAGGTACGGCGCATGCGCGTCGACATAGTTCAAGAACGCGAAGAACGGCCGGCCGGAGCGGCGATCTCGCGACAGCCAGTCGAGGAACTCCCGGTTGACGACCCTCGCGTCCTTGCGCTCGAGGAGGGTGAACTGCCGGAGTGCCAGCTCTTGCCGGGCGCTCCCCGGACCGCCGGCGATCATCCCTCCCAGGGTGGGCGTCAGCGAGTTGAACGTCTTGAAGTTGAGATCAACCAGGTGCACGGTGCGCAAGGCCGAGAGCCAGTCGAGTCGATAGTCTTGGTACTCCGTGAACCCGCGATCCAGCCCGCTGTCGTAGGCGCAATAGAAGGTGTTCCCGATGAAGCCGGCCGTGGCATAACCGGACGATCCGAGGGACTCGGCGAGGGTGGGCACGCCGCCGCGCATCGGGAACATCCATCGCGAGCCGAGCTCATGCGGCCATCGCCCCGTGAAGAGGGTGGCGTGGGAGGCGAGCGTCCAGGGTGCCGACGCCCGCGCCTGGTCGAACCGGACCGACCGCCGGGCCATGGCCTCCAGGTTGGGGCTGGTCGGCCGGCCATAGCCGTAGACGCTCAGGTGATCGGCCCGCACCGTGTCCAAAACGATGAGCAGGACGTTGGGCGAGCCCGGCGGCGGCAGGGGACGAGCATCCTCGCGCCGGCGCTTCAGCGCCTCTCCTCCGAAGAGCCAGCCCGCCTGGATCAGGACCGCGCCCGCCAGCGCGCCGGACGACCAGAGGAGCCGGCGCCGACGACCGGCCAGGGCACGCTCCAGCATCGGACCGAGCCAGACCGCCAGGCCGATCGCGAGGACCATCTTGGCTTCGGCGTAGATCGCTCGTCCGACCAGGAGCACGGTCGGCAGGATGGCCCAGATGAGGATCAGCCGCAGGCTGAGCCATGCCCCTCGTCGGGGCCATCGCCGGGTCGCGAGGGAGCACACGACGCCGAAGGCGAGGAACAGCAGCGAATTGACGACGGGCACGAGCCAGATGAAATGGCGAGTCATCAGGTAGAGCCGGTCCTTCGAGCTGAGGAACCGCTGCGCCACCCTGACCGCGACCTCCAGCTCCCCGGCGGCCAGGCCGCACCAGGCCGCCACGATCAGCACATCGAACGCACCGAGCCGGGGCGCCCGGGCCTTCGCCGGCTCGCTGTCCGCAGGACTCTGGCCCATCGTCCGCCTTCCCCCCCGCGCCGATCTTGCCGCCCAACGAGAGCGCTCAACGCTTGCGTTGCATCCGCCCGACCCCCCCTGACCCCTCCTTCTCAAGGGGGGGGAAACGGATGGAGGCACGCCCCTCTTGATCCCCCCCTTGAGAAGGGGGGGTCAGGGGGGGTTGAGGGTACCGCTCGGCCTTGTGGTCGAACTGGGTACGCCATCCATACCGTTAAGCGCTCGAGCGTCATGGGATCGACTTTACCGGGGCCGGGCCGACCGGATATCGTACACTCCGGCACCTCCATCGTCCTACTGGTTTCACGCTGGATCTCTCTGCCCGGGTGACATCATGAGCGCCGAACCGAACCCATCGACTCCGGAGGCGGGCTCCGCCGCCAAGGCCGCGGATCAACCCGTCGATCCCGATTTTTCCGGGGCCCGCTCGACGACGGCGGCCCGGCGGCCCCCGATCTGGCTCCTGGCGCTCGGCGTCGGCCTGGCGGCCGGCCTGATCGGCTGGGCGCACGGTGAGATGGCGTTCACCCGGTTCCGGCTCGAACGCGAAGTGATCTATCCCGCGGATTTCAACAAGATCGGCGGTTACCAGAAGCAAGCAATGATGTCCGAGATCGAGGGCGAGGCGAGCCGCATCGCCGAACGGAAGAAGGCGGCGGCCAGCTTCGGCCTGCTCGGGCTGGTCCTCGGGGCGGGCCTGGGCCTGATCGGCGGCTGGGTCGCGGGCTCTCCGGTCAGGGCCGGCCTCGGCGCCGTGGGCGGCGGCCTGGCCGGGGCGGCGGCCGGAGCCGGACTGTCCTGGGCCGCCGTCCCCCTGTTCTTCCGCTACCAGGACCCCGAGACGGGACTGATGGTCCTGGCCATGACGCATGCGGCGATCTTCATCGGGATCGGTGGGGCATCGGGACTGGGGCTCGGCCTGGGCCTGGGCGGCGCGTCGTCGATCGCGAGAGCCCTGTTCGGCGGGCTGCTGGGGGGCTTCATCGGGACCATCGCCCTGGAGACGGTGAATTCCCTGGCGTTCCCCCTGATGCGCACCTTCGAGCCGATCGCGTCGGAGCGGACTCCCCGCCTGGTGATGTACCTCTGCGTGGCGGTCTGCATCGGGCTGCTCGCCGGCCTGGCCACTGCCAGGCGCGCCCGGATTTCATAGGCCGGGCACCACCCATCAATCGAAGCGGATGAACGGTGGGCGATGCCCACGCTTCACCAAGAGAAACGGGATGCGTCATGGCAGGGTCCTCGAAGCGAAGCCGACTCGCCTGGTGGATCGCGGCGGTCGTCGCGGTCCTGGTCGCGATCGCCGCCACGGGGATCCGCTGGAGGATGAGCCGGGCTGTGGCTGGGCCCGTCTCGGAAGGCTACTCGGCCTATGCTCGGGGCGATTGGGAACAGTCGGCACTGCTGGCCCGCCGGCGGTTGAACAAGGCCCCCGACGACCAGGAGGCCTTACAACTGGCCGCCAGGACAACGGCCCGGCAGGAGCGGCATCCGGCGGCCATCACGATCTACTCACGCCTCGAGTTGAAGCGGATGACGGGCGAAGATTATTTCCTCCTGGGCCGGGCCCTGAGCCGAACCGGCCAGGACGACCTGGCCCTGAAGTCCCTGGAAGCGGCGAGGGACGCCGATCCCGACCGGTTAGAGACGCTCGACGAGCTCGCGCAGGTCTACTTCCGGAAGGACCGGCCGGCGGCGGCTGAGGTGCTGGCCCGGCGACTCCTCCGGGAGCCGGGTCGGGAAGCCCGGACCCAGTTGATGCTGGGTACGTTCCGCTCGGCACAGCACGATCCGGCCGGCGCCGCGCAGGCCCTGCAACGGGCGTTCGAGCTCGATCCCGACGGCAAGTCCGCCTCGCCCCATCCGGCGGGCCCTCTCCGCATGCTCCTCGTCCGCGCGTTGCTCGAGTCGGAGCGGCCGGCCGACGCGCGGCGAGTGCTCCAGTCGATCCCCGGGTCCGCGTCGGATCCCGAGTCAGCGTGGCTGTTGAGCCGGTGCTTCATCCAGGAACGGGCCTGGGACAAGGCCGCCGAGGCGCTCAAGGCGTCCGGTTCCTACCATCGCGATTATCCCCTCGAGCCGGAGCCGGCCCGGTATGTCGGCGAGGCGCGGTGCGCCGAGTGTCATCGTCCGATCTACGAGGCCCTGCTCACCAGCCGCCACAGCAGGACCTTCGCACGGGCCAATGAGCCTCGATCGCTCCCCTTGCCCGATGGCCCCTTTCCCGACCCGGGCGACCCCAAGGTGTCGCACCGTTACGAGCGCCGTGAGGACGGCGTCCACGTCGAGACGACCGTCGGCGACCAGGTCTTCCGGGCGGTGGCCCGCTATGCCTTCGGCTCTCGCGATCATTTTGTGAGCCTGACCGGCCCGGATGAGCGAGGACAATCGCGGATGATGCGCGTCTCGTACTACGATTCGCCGAAGGGCAAGGGGTGGGACATCTCCACCGGGTTGCCAACCCACCCGTCGCCACTCGACCGGTACCTCGGCCCGCTGGCCGATGAGGGGGACGGGGAGCGGCGGTGCCTGGATTGCCACACGACGAACTTCCGCGCCATCGAGGAACGCGTGGGCCCGGAATCGGCCGACCATGCGATCGGTTGCGAGCGGTGTCACGGTCCGGGCGGCCACCATGTCCTGGCGGCCGAGGCCGAGTTCTCCGACCCGGCGATCAGGAACCCGGGTCGAGCCCCCACGGAGACGGTCAATCGCCTCTGCGGCTACTGCCACGGCTACACCGAGCCCCATGGGTTCTCCGGCGAGCCGGACGACCCGGGCTGGTTCCGGTTCCAGGCCGCGCGGCTGGAGAAGAGCCGCTGTTACACCGCCAGCGGCGGGCGGCTCCACTGCGTGACCTGCCACGATCCGCACCGGACCGTCGAGACCACGGCCGCGCCCTACGAGGCCAAATGCCTGACCTGCCACGGCCCCGGAAAGACGGCCTGTCCGGTCAACCCGGCCAGGGGATGCGTCGAGTGCCACATGCCGCGGGTCTGGAGGGAGCCGACGCATTCCTTCCTGTCGGATCACAGGATTCGGATCGCGCCTCAGGACTCTTCCGAACGGTGATCGAACGACGAGCCGAGATTGGGTCGGAAGCGTGGCTCAAGATCGGCGACTTCATGACGCCGCCTACCAATACAACTCGGAGGTTCCTCGCAACGCCCAGTGGGATTGACAGATTACGGCTGTTGCTTCAAGATACAATAGGGGAGGATTGATCCATAGGAGGCTGCGGCGCGATGGATGATGCGCAAATTGTCTGGGATCCCGACGACGACCCCGATGGGAACGTCCAGCACATCGCCGAGAATGACCTGACGGTCGATGAGGTTGAAGACGTATTGCTCAATCCCGAGAATGAGACGATCATCAGCCGGACCAGTGGCCGGCCGATCACATTCGGCTGGACATTCACCGGCCGGCATATCGCGGTCATCTGGGAAATCGCCTGCGACGACCCCAAGATGATCCGCGTCCGTACTTCTTACGAGGTACAACCGAAACGGAGGAGATCATGACCGATCGCAAACGGATCACGCTCAAGGTCGAACGGACTCCCGAGGAGCTGGCCGAGCTGAGGGCGGAGCGAGAGCATTATTCCCGCGAGCGTCCTGATGCCGAAGAGTTGCTCGCCCAGGGCGATCATGAGGGTCCCTACCGCCAGGGCAACATCATGGCCCTGCTCTCGGCGATCGCCGAACTCAAGCGCCGCCGCGATGAGCAGGGTTTGAGCCTCACCGACGTATCGGAGCGCTCTGGCCTGGACCGTGCTCTGATCTCCCGGCTGGAGAACGGCAAGGTCCTCAACCCGACGATGGCGACCCTCTGGCGGTATGCGGAGGCGATCGGCTCGCAGGTCACCCTGGCGGTGGAACCGCTGACCGTCTGACGGCTGCACGGGAACGCACTGACGCGTCTGGTTCCTGGCGCGGGGTCGAGGTGTGAATCAGGAGGACCACGAGGATTCCGATGAACGTCGTAACCGCCGAGAGCGTCTCCTTCGCCCAGTCCGCGGTTGCTCCCACGTCCCTGGGATTGCCGGGAGGGAGGCCATCGGGCAGTACAGGAAGCCACGGTCCATTGCAAGCGTCCGCGTATTTCGCGGCGAGCCGAAAGTGGTACTGCGCCGTCTTCCAGTCCTGCCAGGCCACCGGTCCCTGCCGATGATAGAAGTTCTCGATCGAGGTTGGCGTCTGCCCGAGTTTGCACACACGGCCGGCGCGATCGAGACAGGCGTTGGCCCGATCATGGTGCATCATACTGAGCCGACCGAATCGCGCCGGCCGATGGCAAATCTCCGCCATCAGGCCGACGACGATGATGATGGCGACCATCAGCTTCCAGAGTCGCAGTCGAACGGGGGGCAGACACATCGCCGCGGCCTTTTCACAGTCAATGGCCCATGGCTACAGGCTGAAGCCCCGGGACCGCACCGGTGAGGAGTCCGCGCAGGAGGTCGATCGTCTCGTCGGTGACGCCGCGAGTCAGGTCCGCGCGCGCCGTCGCGCCGATGCCACCGAGCGCGGGATTGTGCTCGATGCGTTCGACGGCCTTCCGCCGCTCGTCCTGGCGGCCGAGCTGTCGGTAGGACGCTTCCAGCACCAGGTCGACCGCCAGACGGGCGAGGTCGTCATTCGCCTGGTTCCGCAGCAGCTCCCACCGCGACACCATCGACTTCAGGCGGGCTTGTGAGAACCCCGAGAGGAATGTCCTGGAAGAGAGCGGCAACAAGGCCAGGCCGCCCGCGAGATCGGGCACCTGGCGGCTCAGATCGAGCGCGTCGGACGCCGGACCCGCGGGCAGGGAGCGGCGCCGTTTCAAGAGCAACGGGGCCAAGGTCTCGGTCGCCAGCTCCGAGTACTCGTCGTGCTTGCCCTCGAGTAGCAGCACCTGGGAGAGCACCACCGCCGCGCTGAGCTTCGCGGTGTCCGTCGCCGCCGATCCGGGAGCGGTGATCGAGCGAAAAGACTCGCGGGCGAGATCGCTCGCGTCCAGGCTGAGCAAGACCTGGGCGATATAAAGATCCTGGAGCAGCCTCGGGCTGATCCCGCCGGGTTGCATGGCCTCTCGGAACCAGGGCTGGTCGAGCGGGAACCCGAAGCCGTCCGCGATCCCCTGGCCCTGGGACATTCCCCCCGCGGGTAGCCGGGGAGGATACGCTTGCCGGAACGACTCGAGCCTGGCTCGCGCCTCATCGTGCCGCCCCAGTTTCGTCAGGCAAGCGAACTGGAACACGGCGATCCCGCGGGGCGAGAACAATCGATTGAGCCAGCCCGCCGGGGACCCCGATTCCGTCTCGGTCGTCGTGCCGGTACCCAGGCCGGCCGCCTCGGCGCGTTCGTAGCGCCGCCACGCCTCGGCGTAGTTGTGCTTGATCTGCTCGTAATGCCCGATCTGGGCTTCTTCCACGGGGCTGACGGCCATCCAGGCGAGCGTGCCGGTCCGCGCGTCCAGCAGCGCCGCCGGGTCGCCCGACCGCAATTGTCCCCCCAGGATTCGGGCGAGCGTCAACACGTGCGATGGGCTGAACGTACACCAGAGCGAAAGCACCTCGTCGCTCGACGAAGGCGACCAGTGGGGGAACGTGACGCGCAACCCGGAGAAGGCCGGCTCGCTGTCCGGCCAGCCCGGGCGCTCGCCGTCGTCGATCACGACGGCGTCGCGCGCAGCGCGATCGGGACCAGCAAGAACGACCAGAGCGGGCCCCGCGCCCCGAGGACATCATCCGGGATCACGTAGGCGAGGTGATCTCCGGCGGCACACCAGCCCGCGAACTGGCGCACCGGCCGATCATTGAGCGGACCGGAAAGCCCGCCGGCTCGATCCCAGATATGAAGCGTCGAGGCCCGAGGCGCGTTCGGGATCGGCGTTGCCGACGCGAAGGGTCCCGGTTCTCCCGCGGTGCGCACCAGCCCGAGCCGGTCGCCGCGGCGCGACCAGTGGAGGTCCCGCAGCCGTGCCGCGTCTCGCGCGACCGATTCGACGCGGCGATCCGCCACTCGACCGACCCAGAGCCGCGACTCGCCAGGATCACCCTGGGACGATCCCCGTCGATGGGTGACGAACGCGAACGACCGGCCGTCGGCCGTCCATGCCGGGCGAGCGGCGCGGAGCTGCTCCAGCAGCGACTCACCCGCCGATGCCGGCACGTGCGAGTTCGGGACCTGCCACCACGCGGAGGGATCGGCATCCGGCCGCCCGATCCACAGGCCGCCGAGGGCCGGGCCGGTGCTCTTCGCCGCACCCGGGGCGCCCAGTACGCAGGCGAGATGCTCGCCGTCCGGCGACCAGTCGAAGACGAGCGCCGGGGACTCATGGGGGAAGATCCTCCGCGACGACTTCGTCTTCAAGTCATAGGCCAGGAGAGCATGCCCTCCGCCCGTTCCGCGGTCGAGATAAAGGACCCGATCTCCCCGCGGATGCCAGCGCACGGCGAGGTTCGCGGCCACGTAGCCGACGTGGTCGCATCTCGCCTCGAACAGCTTCACCGGGGGCTGGCCATCCGCCTCGTCCTTCAGCCAGCAGGTATAGATGACGGGGACCTCGAAGAAGAGCTCGCCCGCCGGATCGGGATCGGCCCCGCTGCCCAGGACGCCTCGGAACTGGGCCTGTAGCTGCCTGGAAGCGGCTGCATCGCCGTCGACGGCCCGGGCCGTCGTGAAGATCAGCCGCCGAGCCGTGGGCGACCACAAGGGCGTGCTGGTGGCGAGGACGTCGGCGCCGGGCTGGTAGACCTTCTTGAGTCCGCCGCCGTCCTTGTCCGCGATGAAGACGCCCTGCTCCCCGTGCTGGAAGCCGACCGAGCCGGCGTCGGCGGAGAACTCGATCGTGCGGTCCTCCCGCACCGCCTCGCAGCCGGCCAGGATGAGGAAGAATCCCATCAGTCCCAGGGCTCGCATCCCGGCGAGCCGTGACGCAACGCGGCCACGATGTGCGGCCATGGAGTGAGTCTCCGCGAAGACTGAGAGATGAGAACAGGCCGTGATCGGAATGAGACCGGGGACGGCCTCCCGTTCACCTGTCTCGATCATACCAGAGATGTCGATCGGGCAGGGAAGTCCCGGCGCGTTTCCGTGAGACCACGGGGTTCATCCCGGGGGATCGTTTGCAGGTATTCGTTGTCGTCCTCGATTGGCCCGGCCATCGCCGGCATCCGGCCGCCGGCCTCGACCGATGACGCGGCGAGCCCGACCACCTTGATGAAGTCGCGGCGAGACGTCGGGCCGCAGCCGCAGCCCGGGTCCCGGCACGTCCCGTCGGTGCCCGTGGAATCCGTCATCGTTGTCCTCTCGGGTCAGCCCGACTTCCTGGCCGTGTCAGGCGCAAGCAGCTCGCGCCGCCCGCGGGCGACGGATCATACCGCGACTCCGTCGGCGGCGAGCCGCTCGCGGGCGAGACGCTCCCAGACGGTGCCGAATCGAGTCGACGCCGCCCTCCGTTCGTGCTCACGTCCGCCCGACTCATCGCCCAGCCGCCGCCGGCATTCGCCCAGGTGATACCAGGCGTAGGGGTGATAGACCGGATTCGGCCCGCGATCGAGATACTCGGCGAGCAGGGCCTCGGCCCACTCCGGCTCGTCGATCCGCAGCGCGGCCCGGCCCAGCAGGTAGAGGGCCCCTCGCTGGGTGCCGCCGTCGTCCGGGACCGCGCCGCGTCCCTCCTCGGCCACTTCGATCCCGGTCATCGCATCGTCGCGCCGGCCCGCGAGGGCATAGACCAGGGCCGCCGATGAGTGCAGGATGACCGACAGCTTGGGGTCGCGTGCCAGCTCCACCCCGGCCCGGTCGATCGCGGCGAACGCCTCGTCGAAGCGGCCGAGCTCGGCGTAGAGAGTCGCCAGCTCCATGTCGATCGCCGCGTCCGCCCTCCGGCACAAGGCCGGGATGTGTCCCATCGCGATCGTCTTGGCGTGCTCGAGCGCCCGGATCGCGGCTTCGTAGTTCCCGCGGAGCTTCTCGATCGCCTCGACGACCGTCCAGGGCGTCCGCTTCTGCCCCGGCAGGGTCGACTCGGCCTCCCGGGCGATCCGCTCGGCCTCCGCGAGGTCGCCCCGCCGCATCACGTAATCGGCCAGGATCGACAGCGACTCGGCCCGCTGGTCGGGCGAGGGCGCCGTCTCGGCGGCGAGGCGCGCATGGCGCTCGGCCTCGTCCAGCCGCCCCAGGCCGTTACAACCGATCGCGGCCATCCGCCGCGCGCCGAGGTGCGCCGCGAAGTCCGGGGCGAGCTCGATCACCGCCTCGGCCCATCGCACGGTGTCGGCCGGACGGCCGGCGTTGTAAGAGCTCAGCACCAGGTGCATCATGATCTCGGCCCGGACCTGCGTGGGACGAGCGGGGGCCAACTCGAGCGCCCGCTCGTAGACCGCGATCGCCTCGTCGTAGCGATGTTGCCGCTCCAGAAGGTTCGCCTGCGCCTGCAGGCTCAGCGAGGTCTCCTCGGTGCCCTTGACCGCCTGCGCGGCCTGATTGCGCTCGGCGACGGCCTCCTTGCCACGCCCCAGGGCCTCGATCGTGTCGGCCAGGTGCTGACGCACCGTGGATTCGAAGCCCGGATCGAGCCCGCCCTCGCCATCGCTGAGGATCGATCGGTAGGTCGCCTCGGCCTCGTCGTAACGCCCGGCGACCTGGTTATTCAGCCCGAGCTGGAAGCGCGCCAGGACCTTCAATCCCCCCGGCGCGGGCGTGTTGACCACCCATCGCAGGATGCGCCGCTGGCGGTCGCGGTCGCCCCCGGCGAGATTCAGCGAGATCTGAGGCACGAGGATGAACCAGAACGCGATGGTCGCCACCAGGCCCAGGACCACCAGGGACCCGTAGAGTTGCCACGACGCGGCCCCGGGGCCGCGTGCGCGCAGCGCCAGCCAGGCCGCCCCGGCGATGATCACCCAAATCAGACCCGAAAACGGCGACTTCCTGGTGCGCATGATGACTCAGCCCTCGAGATCACGGTTCGGCAGCCGACCGGCACCGGTCGGGCGCCCCGATTATCCCGAAGGGCGGGGGCGAACGCCATGAGTCAAGGCGGCTCGCGCTTGCGTTGCACCCACTCGACCCCCCCCAACCCCCCCTTCTTAAGGGGGGGAAAGGACAGCGCGGGCCTCCTTTGATCCCCCCCTTAGGAAGGGGGGGTTGGGGGGGTCGAGGCTACAGCTCGGCCGCCTGGCCCGACCGCGAAGGCCACCCATGTGCTAGCCGCTCTAGGTCCGGATCTGCCCCCAGCGAATCGTGGCGATCATGCCGAATCCCATCAGCGGAGCCCAGGCCGTCAGCGGCGGCGACATGATCTCGAAGCTGCCGAGGTACTGGGTGAAGATCAGGGTGCCGTAGAAGATCGCCGAGTTGCCCAGCGCGAAGCCGAGGTTGATGAACATGTTGCGCCCGTAGCCGCCCAGGACCAAGGGCAGGCTCATGAACAACAGGGCCATGCTCAGGACCGGCCGCAGGAGCCGCGAGTGCAGGAAGACCGCGACCTCCAGCGCCTGGGTCCCCTCCATCGAGGGATCGGTCAGGCTCTGGAGCAGGTCGGGGGTCGTGGCGAACTGGTACCAGTTCGATTTGCGGGTCAGCGCCTGGAAGGTCAGGCCGCTCTTGAGGAAATACGTGCCCCGGCCGAAGTCCAGCTTGCGGTCCAGCAGGACGCGGGCCCTCCAGAGACCCAGATCGACGGGTATGGGCAGGACGGAGATCGAGGAGAGATAGGCGATCTCCGAATGCGGGTTGAGGACGCTGGCGATCGGCGCGTTCGGCAGCTCCCCATCGGGCCCATCCGACTTATCGTCCTTGTCCGACCGGACCACGGCGGGCGGGAATCCTTCGTCGTCGTCGAGGCGCGTGAGGATCCCGCCGCCGTTCTGGAGCGACTCGTCGTCGAGCGGCGGATCGATCCGGGCCTCGCGGATCAGCCAACCCCCCTTCATCGGCGCCGTGGGATGATTCGGTGGGATGTAGCAGGCCTGCTCCCCGTCGATCTCGCGGATCCTGCCGAAGACCCGCAGGGGGATCGTCACGTAGAACTTCATGATCGTCCTGCTGGCCCGATCCGCGGACTTGCCGTGCATCATGATCCCTTGCGCATCGTAGCGGGTCGAGACGAGGTTGACCCGCTGCATGCCGTCGTCGTCGTGCCGGCGGGCCAGCTCCTCGCCGAGGTAGGGCATCACGACTTCCTGGTTGGCGACCGCGATCAGGCTGACGATCACCGACGACACCAGCACGGGCACGATCGCGCGATGGGTGCTGATGCCGGCGGCCAGCATGGCGAGGTGCTCGTTGTTCCGCTGCATCCAGGTGACCGTGAAGATCGCCGCCATCATGCCGATCACGCCGCAGAGCCGGTCGAAGAACTCGCTCTGGTGGACCAGGTAGAACCGGCTCATGATCTGGAAGGTCTCGGCGGCGCCGTCGGCGCGCTTGGTGAACTCGTCGAGGTTGGAGAAGGCGTCGATGACGATATAGAGCCCGACCAGCGAGACGTAGCAGATCAGGTAGGCCTTCAAGAAGGCCCAGTACCGCTGCCGGTCGAGGGTCCCGAGCATCGCGATCAGCCGCCAGGCCGCGACCGCGGCGAGGACCGCGGCCACGATGATCAGCGCCTCCGTCGAAGGTCCGCACGATCGTCCTCCCCCTGCCACGCGATCGGCCCGATGCCCCTCGATCGCCCGAGTCCTCAATGCCGGATCACCGGCGGCAGCACCAGCCCGGCCAGGACCGCCATGATCACGTTCCCGATCCAGAGCGACACCCAGGGCGCCGACATCAAGGGCAAGGACATGCCTTCCTTGCTCATGTTCACCCCGAAGAGCATGAGCGGATAGTACAAGGTGATGATCGGCAGGAAGCAGGTGATGAAGGCACTGAGGAAGTCCCGCCGCGCGAACCGGATGCCGACCGGCGCGCCGAAGACCACGAACAGCAGGCTGCCGCAGGCCATCGACAGCCGGAGCCACCATTCCGTCTCGATCTCGTTGCACTGGCGGACGGAGTACCCGTGGTCGACGAAGGCGTCCCGGATGTCCACCCAGTTGAGCCGCTCGACGCGCCCCGTGCCGAAGTGGAACGCGGCGGTGATCGCCTCTCGCAGCCGCTGCGTGGCCATCTTCCGCCGCTCGTCGCGCAGCGCCTGCATCAACTGGACGTTGGTGAATTCCTGGATCTTCTGCTCGACGTTGAACTTGCTGTCCTGGGGGATCGGGATCTCCAGGATGCGGTCGCTGATCAGCACGACGTCCGCGTCGCGGCGGTAATGCTGGACCTCGGCGTCGTCGAAGTAGACGCGGACGAGCTTCTTGTCCAGGTCGATGTGCAGGACCGCCTTCTTGGCCTGGATGACCAGGTCGAAGTCCTCCTTCCCGCTGACCCGGTGCTTGAAGGTCGCGTCGATCATGTCCTTGCCCTGGACGTCGCGCACCTTGATCAGGAACGGCCAGCGCGGATTGTTGAACTCGTGGTCCTTCTTCAGCCACTTATAGAAGGTCTCTTCCAGGTCCTTGAAGAGGACCATCTTGGCGAGGTGGGTGCACCGGGGGATCCAGGTCCCGCTCAGGACCAAGAGCGCGACACTCAGGACGATGGCCACGTGGAAGGTCGGCCAGAGGATCCGCATGACGCTGACGCCGGCCGTCTTGATGGCGATGATCTCATTGTCGCCGGCCAGGCGGCCGTAGACGACCGTCACGGCGAACAGCAGCGAGACCGGGATGGTGTAGGGCAGCGTGCTGGGGATGACATAAGGGACCAGCTCGACGATGTCCTGGGGCGAGAGGCCGATGTCCCGCGCCTGGGCCGCGACCATGAAGAGGACGAAGATCGCGGTCATGGTCAACAGCGCCAGCGAGAAGGCGCGGACCACCTCGAAGATCACGTAGCGCTGGAGGATATTCAAAACGACGACCTCCGTGTCCGCGTCCGCGTCCTTGCCCCCGAGCTGCTGCCGGGATCCGATCGTCTGGGTCGCGACGCTTGGCCCTGTATTGAAGGGCGGGCGTCCGGGGTGGTGAATGAATCGGATGGAAGATTCAAGATCGAAGATGGAATGAGCCCGATCCTAGACACCGCCTGGCTTTTTCATCCATTTTCAATCTTCAATTTATCATTTTGGATCGATTCTCTCACAGCCTCTCAGCCGACCGGGACCAGGCATGCAGTCAGGGCCGCCCCCAGGCGGCGTGCTCCCTCGACCAACTCGGCTTCGCTGGGTACTCCGAACGTCAGGCGGATCGTGTTCCTGGGCCGGGGTGCCGGCTCGGCGGCGAAGGCGTACTCGCCCGGCACGTAGATCACCCCTTCCCGCACGCAGCGCGGGAACAGCGGGCCGTCGAACCCGGTATCCAGCTCCTCGGGAACGGTCATCCAGACGAACAGCCCCCCTTCGGGATGAGTCCAGTGGACTCCGGCATCCAGGTTCCCGATCGACGCATCCAGTGCCGAGAGGAACACCGCGCATTTCCGGCGATAGAGCGCCCTGAGCCGCGCCACGTGGCGGTGGTAGCTGCCGTCGGCCAGGACCCGCTCCAGCAGGCGCTGATTGAAGTTCGCCGAGCCGAAATCGTGGTTCCCCTTCAGATAGAGGATCGGATCGATCAATCCTTCGGGTAAGACTCCGTAGCCGATCTTCAGCCCGGGGCTGAAGGTCTTGCTGAACGTGCGGGCCAGGATCACCGTATCGCCGTCGCGATCGTGCCTCCAGACGCTGGGCGGCTCGCTCGCCCCGAACGACAGCCCGCGATAGGCGGCGTCCTCCAGCACGAAGATCCGGTGTTTTCGGGACCACCGGCGCGCCAGCTCGACCAGGGGACCGCGGCGATCGGCCGCCAGGCTGATCCCGCTGGGGTTGGCGTGCTCGGGGATCGTGTAGATCAACTTGACCCGCTCAAGCTGGCCGTCGGCCTCGAGCCGCTCCAGGGTGGTCTCCAACTCGTCGAGCTGCAAACCGCCCTCATCGATCGGGATTCGGATGGCTCGCGCGCCGCGGGTCTCGACCGGTCCCAGGAAGACGAAGTAGGTCGGCGACTCCACCAGGACGATGTCGCCGGGGTCCAGGAGCGCCTCGCAGATCAGATAGATCAACTGCGCCGAGCCGGTGGTGACGACCGTCCTCGGGATCACCTCCTTGTAGGATCCTTCCGGGCATCCGTCCTCGCGCTCCAGCTCGCCGACCAGCCGGGCCCGCAACCCGTGGTCGCCGATGGTCGTCCCGTACTGGAGGGAGCGCCGGCCGGCGATCGGATCGGCCAGCAGCTCGGCGGCCGCCACGCCCGCGATCTCGACCGGCAGCGACTGCTGATCCACGAAGCCGGCCGCCAGGGAGACGATCTCCGGGTTCTCCAGGGCCGTCTGCATCAGGTGGCTGATCGAAGGGGGTGGCGTTCGCCGTGCCGACGTGCTGAGGGGAATCCGGAGTGTCATCGTTGCGAGCGGCCGATTCGAGGGTTCAGCGGGACCATGCGTGCCCGGTCAAACTCTAGCGAGGCCGGCCCGGGTGTCAAGCGGGCTTCCTCTGGAAGGCTGAAGGCTGAAGGCTGAAGGCGGAATCGTTCGGGCATCCCATTCCTTCCTCACGTACAGAGTTACAGTGGGATTCAAGGCTGAAAGGTTCGGACACCGGCCTTTTTCAGCCTTCAGCCTTCAGCCTTCAGCCTTTACAATCAGGGGAGGAGGCGAGCCCGATATGGAACAAACCCCCTCCCAGCTTGGTTTTCGGATGCCCGCCGAGTGGGAGCCGCACGCGGCGACCTGGATCGCCTGGCCGCACAACCGCGAGGACTGGCCGGGCAAGTTCGCCCCCGTCCCGTGGGTGTACGTCGAGATCGTCCGCCTGCTCGCCCGGTTCGAGCCGGTGCACGTCGTGGTCCGCGACGGCGCCATGAAGCGACGGGCGTCGGACCGGCTGGACTCCGCCGGGATCGACCTCGACCGGGTGCGGTTCTTCAAGGCGGCCACCGATCGCGTCTGGCTCCGCGACTCGGGCCCGACGTTCGTGGTGAGGGACCATGGGACACCCGCGGCCGAGCCCGGTGAAGCGGAAGGAGAAGCCGGCCCGACCGACCACATCGGCCTGATCGAATGGAAGTTCAACGCCTGGGCCAAGTACGAGAATTACCGCGACGACCGGCGCCTCCCGCGCAGGTTGTCGAAATGGCTCGGGCTGCCGCGGTGGGTTCCGCGGGTGGAGCAGGGGGGCCGTCGGGTCCGGGTCGTGATGGAAGGCGGCGCGATCGACGTCAACGGCCGCGGCAGCGTCCTGACTACCGAGGAATGCCTGCTCGGCGAGGTCCAGGCCCGCAACCCCGGGCTCGGCCGCGCGGAGGTGGAACGCGTCCTCGCCGATTACCTGGCGGCCCATCACGTCATCTGGCTGGGCCGCGGCATCGCCGGCGACGATACCCACGGCCACGTGGACGACCTGGCGCGGTTCGTCAATCCTCGCACGGTCGTCACCGTCGTCGAGCCCAATGCCGACGACCCGAACCATGAGCCATTGCGAGAGAACCTCAAGCGCCTGTGGGCCGCCCGCGATCAGGACGGCGAGCCGCTCCGGGTCGTCGAGCTGCCGATGCCGCGGCCGGTCGCCTTCGACGGCCTGCGGCTGCCCGCCAGCTACGCGAACTTCTACATCGCCAACGGCACCGTGCTGGTCCCCACCTTCAACGACCCGGCCGACCGCATCGCCCTCGACACCCTGGCCCAGGTCTTCCCCGGCCGCGAGGTCGTCGGCGTCCACTGCGGCGACCTCGTCCTGGGACTCGGCACCCTCCATTGCCTTTCGCAGCAACAACCGATCAGCCCTCGGAGAAGCGAAGGCGTTTGATGGGTCCGGCGCTTCGCCGGACGACCGCGCCTCACTCCTAGTACTCGTTACAATCACCCTAACCGCTACATTTTCACAGGGAGAAATCTTACCGAAGTAAAGTTTTATGGGAGATTTTAAACCAAAGTGCCAGAAGGACTTGAGTTAAGACAACGGCTCATTTTCGCTATAGGTGCATTTAAGAAAGTGCAAACCCGCAGCATCCTGTTAGTAGAGGAAGTCACCGTCCCGAGGAAAAAAAGGGGAGTAGGGGCCGGTAAAGCTCACTTCGCATGCAAGCAATTGCTTGATGGCCGGCCGGTGTCTCGGGTGGAAATCGAAGGTGTTTCCCATCGGCCGCTTCGCCCGGCTCCACGATGCGGAAGGCAATCCCATCGAATTGTGGGAGCCGAGCGATCGTGATGCGGCCGATCGGGATGCCCCGTGACGGAGTTCGGGAGAAGACGCTATGCGGATCGTCGAGGAAACGGTCTCCGCCGGGGACCGCACGATCTTCGACCTGGAGGGGTTCCTGGCCCGCCCGTTGTACGCCCATCTGGCCCACAACGGCAAGGACGGCCCATGCGAGTCGCCCGTCTGGTTCCACTGGGACGGCCGAGCCATCTGGATCATCGGTGGCACGTCCTTTCCCGCCAACCTGAAGCGGGACCCGCGGTGTGCCCTCGGCATCGTTGATTGGGACCTGGGCTCAGGGCTCAGCCATCACGTCGGCCTGCGGGGGAGGGCCGAGGTCCTTCCGTTCGACGCCGCGATGGCCAGGACCATCTTTCGCCGGTATTTCGGCCCGCACGAGGACGACTGGGATCGGCGATTCGACGATGTATTCACGGGAGAACTGGGGCTGGAGATGGTCCGCATCATCCCGCAGACGGTCGTGATCCGCGATCAATCCTACGAGCCGACCCCGTGGGCGCGGCAACTTGGGCCGAGATGAGAGGCGTCCACCTCAACCGCGCCCCGGCGGGCCCATCTGGCCGCGCCGATTTCTGGTAGAATCGACACGCGTGGCGGTCGGGCTGGACCGTTCCGCATGATCGTGAGATGTTGACACATACGGAGCCAACGAGAATGGGAGCGCCCATCGTTTATTTCGAGATCGCCGGTCCCGAAGGCGAGAAGCTGCGTGCGTTCTATACGTCGGTGTTCGGATGGAGCATCGACGAGGCCGATCGGATCGACGCCGCTGGCACCGGGGGCCTCAAGGGCGGGATCCGGCAGGATCCCGCCGAGAAGGTCTTCTATCTCGGGGTGCCGGATATCGCCGAAGCCTTGAAGCAGATCGAGGCCGCCGGCGGCCAGGTCGTCGTCCCGCGCACGGTCGTCCCCGGTGTCGTCACGTTCGCCCTGTTCCTGGACCCCGCGGGCAACCGGCTCGGCCTCGCTGAGCTCGGCAGCTTTGCCACCAGCGCCTGACCATTGGCTCGGGCCGACCACCCGTGTTCGCCTCGCCGTAGGGATGCCAGAGGTCGTTCATGATCGAAGACCCGATCGCGCTGGAAGCCTATGAGCGGCTGGCGGAGTCATACGCCGCCCGCGTCGAGACGAAGGCCCACAACGCCTACTACGAGCGGCCGGCGACCCTGTCGCTGCTGCCGCCCGTCGACGGCCGGTGCGTCCTGGATGCCGGATGCGGACCGGGCGTCTACGCCGAATGGCTGGTCGAGCGAGGCGCCGAGGTCGTCGGCCTCGACGCGAGCCCGACGATGATCCGCCTGGCGCAGCAACGTCTTCGCGGCCGGGCCCGACTCGTCCGGGCCGATCTCGGTCGAGACCTGGATTTCCTGGCGGACCGCTCCTTTGAACTCGTGTTGAGCGCCCTGGTGCTGGATTATGTCCGGGACTGGACCTCGGTGTTCAAGGAGTTCTTTCGCGTGTTGCGGCCCGCCGGACACCTGGTCTTCTCGTCGGCTCATCCGTTCGACGAATTCTACGATCGTCACCCCACGAGCAATTACTTCCAGGTCGAGAAGGTCGAGTACGAGTGGCGCGGCTTCGGTTTCCCGGTGCGTGTGCCGTCTTATCGGCGACCGCTGGGTGCCATGATCGGCCCGCTCCTCGAGGCCGGTTTCCTGCTGGAGCGGGTGCTGGAACCGGTGCCGCAGGAGCGGTTCCGCCAGGACGACCCGCGCGATTACGCCAAACTCATGCGACAACCGGGGTTCATCTGTTTCCGGGCGAGGAAGCCTTCGACTTGACCGCCATCGCGAGACGCCCGGCCCCCGATTCCATTGGTGCGGCGGCCGGCCATGTGAATGAGAAGAGACCCATCGTGCTCGACCTCCTGCGCAAGCTGATCCGCAGCCGGGATGCCGATCGGAGCTTACACTCGGCGGTCCGGGTCATCGTGATGCCCTGAGTCGGCGGAACTCGCGGTCAAGCGGACGCCACCTCGTCGGTCGGCTCGGCTCACATGTCGGGCGACCGAGGGGGTCGGATCACAGAGAGCTGACATCATTCTCACCAGCATTCGTCGAGAACACCCGATGACGATCGAGCAACTTCGCAACCTGTATAACGCCCAGCCGTTTCGTCCCTTTGTCATTCATCTGGCCGATGGCCGCTCGGTTCCGGTCAACCACCGCGAGTTCATCATGTCGGTCCCGAGCGGACGGACCGTGTTCGTTGCCCAGCCCCACGATACGATCAACATCGTCAACCTGCCGCTCGTGACCGACCTGGAACTCGAACCGACCCCGCAGGACCTGACCCCGCGCCGTAGCGTGCCGGACCCGTGCCGCCACGGCGGCTCCCGGTCGAATTGCGGCGTGTGCTCGGCCGTCCGGGCCGCCGCCCTCTCTCGTCAGGCATCATGATGATCGACGTCACATCCTTCTCCGAGGCCGGCGGACATCCCATCAACGAGGATGCCTTTATCGTCCGGCGCCACCCCTCCGGTTCCGATCGCTGGCTCTGCTTCCTCGCGGACGGGCAGGGAGGACGCACCGGCGGGGCGGACGCGGCCCGGCTCGCCTGCCAGACGGCGGCGGAGGCGGCTCTTCGCCAGGAGCCCCGCGCTGGCCGATCCGGAGGTGTGGCAATCGATCCTGCGGCAGGCCGACCGGGTCGTCGCCGACGACCCAGCGGCGGGGTTCACCACCTTGCTGGGCTTCTTCATCGCCGACGGGTCCCTGGCCGGGGCATCGAGCGGGGATAGCGCCGTGTTGACGCTCTCGGCGGGTGACCCCGCCCGGGACGCCACGAAGGGACAGCTCAAGAACCCGCCGGTCGGATCGGGCGAGGCGAGGTTCACGTTCTTCTCGGCTCCGCTGACCGCGCCCTGGTCCGTCCTCGCCATGTCCGACGGGGTCTGGAAGTACGTCGGCTGGGATCGGCTGGTGCGGGCCGTGGTGAGCAGTCACGGCGAGGCCCTCGTGGAAGCGCTGCGGGGTCTCGCCCGTCTGCCGAGGAGTGGCCGATTCCCGGACGACTTCACCCTGGTGGTGTTCGAGGAGACGGGCTGATGCCTCGCCCTGGGGGACCCGACCCACCGCGGCGCTTTCTGGTATCATCGAGGCCACTCTCGGCGGTCAGGTCTGCCGACCTTGTCCGCCGGGTGCTCCGCATCGACCCGAGTGAGGAGAATCATGACTTCCGCCGACTCCACTCCTCCCGTGCATCCCGGGCCCGTCCTCGTCCGCCACGAAGGGCATACGGCCCGCGAGCGCAGCACCTGCGGTTGGCGCGACCGCCTCATCAGCCACGAAGACGCGCCCTCGTCCCCGGCCGCCTGGGCGCACGCCGTGGATATCGACGGCGCCAGGCTCCACTACCACAAGCGCTCGACCGAGCTCTACTACGTCCTCGACGGCGGCGGCACCGTGATGCTCGACGGGGTGGGCCATGAGGTCACCAGAGGTTCCCTGGTCCACATCCCGCCGGGGGTCGTCCACGGCGCCCGGGGCCGGATGCGCGTCCTGGTCGTCGGCATCCCGGATATCGCGGATGACGACTACTTCGAGGTCGGAGAGGCCTGACTCGATGCTGCGGCGCAGCCGGTTCACCGCAGCCACATGCTACGATCATCGCGGGTGTGCGGCGGGCTGCGCCGCCGAGCCGATTCATGGGAATGCAAAGGGCTCTCGTGGAGTGTCGAGATGTCAGACGACAACATCGCTCTCGTCCGGCGCTGGTTCGAGGAGATCTGGAACCAACGCCGCGCGCAGGTGATCGACGAGCTGTTGACGGCAGAAAGCGTCTGCCATGCCGACGACGGTCCGATACGAGGTCCGGAGGAGTTCAAGGAACGGCAGTATGATCCCTTGACCTCGGCGTTTCCCGACCTTCGCATCGAGGTCGACGCGATCATCGGCCAGGATGATGTGGTCGTGGTCCGCTGGAGCGCCGCCGGGACCCACAGCGGAGACGGCCTGGGATTCCGGGCGACCCGGGCGACGGCCTCATTCCGAGGCATCACCTGGATTCACGTCCGAGGCGGCAAGATGATCGAGGGCTGGCAGAGCTCGAACATCCCGGAGGTCATCCGCGGATTGTCGGCGATGTCATCGGTCTAGACGCCAAACGCGTGCGTTGCACCGACACGGGAGAACCCCCCTGACCCCCCCTTCGTAAGGGGGGGATTCTAAGGGAGGCTCAGCCCTCTTCTTCTCCCCCCCTTACGAAGGGGGGTCCTCTCGCGGCGAGGCCATGCAAATGTGAGCCGCTTTAACCGAGCGCCGCGGCTGACGCGACCGTCGAGGGGCCAGCTCAGACGACATCATCCGCCCATCCTCCGAGATCCACTTCATGCTGAACGCGACTTCGCAGCGTACACGGGTCGTCGTCGTCTGCCTGGCGATCGGGATGATCGTCGGCATCGGGCGGGCGGTCTCGCGCCGCTATCAACGTGCCGACGCGCGGACGACCTTCTCGGATCGCGACGTCGCCGAGGAGATGCGACGGCGGGCCAGCCAGGCCGTTAACATCGCCGCTCGGGATTTCGGGGTGATCCTGGATTTCCGGCCGGAATCCGTCGAGACGGTCGAGGAGATCCTCGGCAAGATCCACGATCGGCACCGGCAGGCGCCACTTCCGGATTCCGAGCTGGTCAAGGAATCGATGAGGTGGGGCGCCTACGTCGGCGAGGTGAGCCGGGGAGTCCGCCCATGCCGCTGGGCGCTGAATTCGGCGGCCGGCGGCGAGGGCAGCACGCCCATCGTCTATGCGGATCGGAGCGAGAGCTTCCCGGTCCGCTGGTGCTACAAGCGGATCAAGAACGGCGACGAGGATAACGTCTGGCACAAGTTCACGACCCTCGTCGTCGAGCGAGATCGGCCCGGTGCCCTGGAGATCGCCCCTGACGGAGAGAACCTCGGCCCGGGGGCGAAGTGAGGGCGAACGGCCGGCTCGATCCCGCTCCGCGAAGACCCCGCTCGCCCCGACGCCTGCCGATCCGATTGAGGGCGAGCCGGTGAAGCTGGCCGCCAGGTGGTCACGACCGTTCTTCCCTCGACGCTTTGATCCACGAGGAGGCGACATGGTCCGCCATCGCATGATGATCCTCGGCGCCGCCCTCATCTCGGGGACCTGGTTGACGCCGGCGCTTGCCCGGCTCCCGACGAAGGCGCCGCCGACCCCACCGGTGCCCGGCAAGTCCCTGCCGGCCATCCGGGCGCGGGCCGCGTGGGCCGATCCTTCCCGGCGCAGGGGATCAAGACCGTCGTCCTGCGGGCCGGAGCCGCGAAGCAAGCCGAGGTCAGGACGATCCCCGGTCGTCAGGTCGTCACCGTGTCGGGTGTCCCGGAGGGGGACGCCGCGGGCTACCACCCCGCCGACCCCAACTGGAGGGAGATCCCCGCGTCTCAATGGGGGCTCGACTTCGCGGCCAGGCGCTACGGCCCCACGCTCGTCGTCTCATCGGTGAGTGAGATTCTCTATATCCATCACGACTATCACCTCGCGAAGATCGTGATCGAGGCCCCTCAAGGAGTCGAGATCATCAGGGAGGATCGCCAGCTCACGGGAGAGCCGACTCCCGACCTATCGCCGCCCGATCGCAAGAAGGATTGATCGTCCGGGCGGCGGAGGGCCGGACGGGGATCGACGCGGCGTCCGCGCGGCGACCTCGCGGACCGATCCTCGGACCGCGGCAGGCCGTTTCTCGGCTCAGTGGTTCGCTTCGGGCTTCTGCGTGCTGGGACGGCCGGGCTCCGGTGTCGGGTCTTCGCGATCGTCGGCCGGTGCCGACTTCCGAGCCGCGTTCTTCGCCTTGAGGTAGTCGAGCCACAGGGCATACTGTGGCGACTTGACGAATCCGGCATATTGCGGCACCTGGCTCATATCATTGAATTTCATGGGGAATTTTTGATCGATTTCCTTCAGCCGCGCCAGGGTCTCGTCGTATTTCCTGTCTTCCATGGAGTAGGCCACGAGCGCCCAATGGGCCTGGAGCAGCGAGGGCTCGCGGTTGACGGCCCGGCGGGCAAAGCGCCGGCTCCCCTCCCGATCGCCTTTCGTCTCGCAGAGGCCCGCGCGGAGCAGATCCAGGTAGGGGTCCCCCTCCACCGACCGATCGAGCCGGTCGATGGCCTTCATCGCCCCGGGGAAGTCCTTCAGCATGAAGAAGGCGTCGACCTCGAGCAGCTCGAGGCTGGGGTCGTCGGGGAATAACTTCCGGTACTCGTCGAGCCCCGTCGCGTATTCGCGATCATCGTCCGCGGCCTGGGCCGCCCCGATGCGTCCCAGCAAGACCGCCTTCTGCTTCCGAGTCTCGGGGCGCAATGACTTGTAGATCGCCAGGGCTTCCGCGGCCTTGCCCTCGCTCAGGAGTCGGCCGGCCCGCCCCACTTCGGGGAAATCGTGGACATAATCCTTCTCGCCAGCGAGCAGCTTATCGAGGAACGACCGCGACTGGTCGGCGAGCACGGGCAGGATGAGCCGGCGCATCGTCTCCGTGTAGAATTCCCCGGTCACGTAGAAGTAGATGTCGGTGGCGCGGACCTTGCTCCCCGGATAGCGCCGTGGGGCGAACTCGAGGTATTTGACCCCTCCCTGTCCCATCGGGGCGACGAGCCGGAAGAGGACCACCTGCCTCCCGTCTCGACGCCTCGCACGGAGGAATCGGAAACCCCCGCCGCCGGCCACGTTCCGGGCGAGTTGCCCGGGGAGCCCATGCTCCCCGTTGACGATCATTCGTTTCATGCCGGCGAGTACCCCCTGTCGCGTCGCATCGGGGATCGCCAGGCCGTCGGCGGTCGTCTTGAAGATGGCCTCCCAATCGACCAGGTCGTTCAATTCGGCCGTGTTCCCCGCCGTGAGGGCCTTGACGACGGCTTGCGCGTAGGCGCGGCATTCCGCCTCGGACAGCTCGGCCCGCGCCGCGGCGTCGCCCGGTCGCGCCGCCAGCGGGCCGGGTGCCGTCTTCGTCGCGGGCGAGGCGTCGCGGCCGGCCTGCCCCCACGCCGGGGCGGCCAGGGCCGCCAGGCCCAAGACGATGTGCAAGGATGTCATCGCTCTCTTCATGATGGTCCCCTACCTCGCAGACAAACACGACTCTCGGCGGGATCGGCGAACGGAGAGGAGTGCCACGGACTCCCCGTCAACATAACTCGCCGGCGCCCGGGAATCCACCAGTCATCTCCGATGGGACGACGGCACGATCGGCGTCGGGCTGGTCGGTGCTCGGAGAGCACCCTACAATGGAACCTCGCCTCCAGAGCGCTGCACGTTTGGGCCGCGCGCGACGGATACCAGCCCGACGCGCCAGCGAGGGTCCGAGCCCGGGGGCTGTCTCTCTCGCTGGCGCGTCGGGCTGGTATGGAGATGTCGCCGCCAAGCTGTAGGCCACCCATGCGTTACGCGCTCTAACGCGAGAACACCTTGAAAGGACACCGAGTCATGGCCAAGCACCGCCCCCACGGGCCGAAGGGGCATTCATCGGGCCGCCCGAAGTCGGGTCAGCGTTCGCTGTCCGGCGCCCGGCCGGGCGGATCGGGGCCTCGCCCGCGTCCCGGCGGCGGGAGCGGGAGCGGGAGCGGGCCCGGACCGCGTCGTCATTCGGCGGGAGGCCCGCACGGGCCGAAACCTCCTCGGCCGGGATCCAGGCCCGGGACCCGGTCCGGACCGGATCATCGGGATCGGGCCGAGGCCGCCGAACCTCGCTCCCGCGCGACCATCGAGCCGGGTAAGCCGGAGCGGCTCCAGAAGATCCTGGCGCACGCCGGGCTGGGATCGCGGCGCGGCTGCGAGGAGCTGATCCTCCAGGGACGGGTCACGGTCAACGGCCAGGTGGTCCGCGAGCTGGGCACGAAGGTCGACCCCGCGGCGAAGATCGCCGTCGATGGCGAGCCGATCCGGCTCGAACGCGTCGTGTATTACGCCGTCAACAAGCCCGAGGGATACGTCTCCACGAACTCCGATCCCTCGGGACGCCCCCGGGTCATCGACCTCGTCCCCGAGATCCCGCAACGGGTCTACAGCGTCGGGCGGCTCGACGAGGACAGCACCGGTCTGATGATCCTGACCAACGACGGCGACCTCGCCAACCGGCTGGCGCATCCGCGGTTCGGCGTCGAGAAGCTCTACCGGGCGCTGGTCGCGGGCTCGCCCGCCCCCGAAACGCTGTCCAAGCTGACCGAAGGCGTCTGGCTGTCCGACGGCAAGGTTCGGGCCAAGCGCGCGCGGATCGCGGGCCGGCAGGGCCAGGCGACCGTGCTGGAGCTGGTCCTCGCCGAGGGCAAGAAGCGCGAGATCCGCCGGATGCTCGCCAAGCTCGGGCACAAGGTCATGTCGCTCAGTCGCATCGCGATCGGCCCGATCACGCTCAAAGGGCTCCCCGTCGGCGAATGCCGTCCGCTGACGAGGCACGAAGTTGACTTGCTCCGCAAGGTGGCCTCGGGCGTCTCGGTGTCCGTCCCCGGCTTCACCGATGACCGGGCGGCCCGGACCGACCGCGGCCCGGGGAGGGGCCGGCACGGCGAACGACCGGCCAGGGCCCGGCACGGCGACGACGAGGCGCCGAGGGGCCGGCACGGCGACCATCAGGGGGAGCGACCGCACCGCGGCCCCGGGCATCGACAGGGCCAGGCGCATGGGCCGGATCGTCAACCGGGTACCGGCCGCCCCGGCGGCCCGCCGCGTCCCGCGGGCGGTCCACCCCGCCGCCGCCCAGTCGATGCCGATGTCGCACCGCCCGCCCCGGGCCCCGCGGGACCGCCTTCCGCCGGCGGTCCCAAGCGTGGTCCCCGCGGGCACCAGCAGGGTGCCGGCGTCGTGCAGCCGGGATCACACGGCCCGCAACCGGCCGCCCGCGGGCCGAGGCGACCGGCCGGTCCCGCACCGCCGGCCAAGCGGCCGCCGGCGCGGCCGGTCGAGGCCCCGAGCCCGAAGCGGGACGAGGAGCCCACGCCGCGACGGCGGATCATCGGGTTGGGCGGCCCGGCGGCCTCCGAGCTCGGCGGGCCGTCCGCCGGCCGGAAACGTCCCACGGCCCGCAAGCCACGGCCACCGCGATCGGCCCTGGCTCCGCGGCCCGGCCGGTTGCGCCCCCCACGGCCGAAGGATGATCAAGACGACGAGCAGTAACGGGTTTCCCCCAGCCTCAGTTGGAGTCCCGCCTTCAGGCGGTCCGATGGGAGATCCTGGCTGAAGCCGGTACTCCAACAAACGCCGCGCTGGAGTCCCGCCGTCAGGCGGTCCCGGTCCCGTTCGTCAGCGTGGGCCTCCATGATGAGCTGGCATCGCAAGCGGCCCGGACAGGGCCTCGCCCCGAAGATCGTACGAGGTAAGCCGACATGCACGGAACCGGAGCAGGGGGTCCCGTCCATCGGCGGGTGCCGATCGTGGAGAATGTCCCGATCGCCCGGGACACCTACCGGCTCCGGCTGGCCGATGCGAGGATCGCGGCGTCGATCCGGCCCGGTCAATTCGTCATGATCCGACCGGGCGCGGAGGGCTCTAGCGACCCGTTGCTCGGCCGCCCGCTGGCCTTGTACGACGTGGTGCGCGATTCATCGGGCACACCGACCGGGTTCGACGTGGTGTATCTCGTCATCGGGCGGGGGACCGCCGCACTGGCTCGACGCCGGGCGGGGGACCATCTCTCGGTCTGGGGCCCGCTGGGCAACGGCTTCGGCCCCGCGCCGGATGGGCCGGTCCTCTTCGTGGCCGGCGGCATCGGCCAGACGCCGTTCCTGGCCCTGGGCCGCGATTGGCTGGGGACCGGTCGCGGGAACTGCACGTCGGCCACGCTGCTCTACGGTGTACGGACGGCCGCTCTGCTGGCCGGCGTGGACGACTTCCGCGCGGCGGGGGTTGCCGTCGAGATCGCGACCGACGACGGGTCGGCGGGGCACCACGGGTTCGTCACCGAGCTGCTGTCCCGCCGCCTGGAACGCAGCGAGCGGCCGGCCAGGGCCGTCGGCTGTGGCCCGCCCGCCATGCTGGCCGCCCTCGCCCGGCTGGCGGCCCGCCACGGCGTCGATTGCGACGTCTCGCTGGAGAACCACATGGCCTGCGGCTTCGGCGCCTGCTTCAGTTGCGTCGCGCCCGTCCGCCAGGCCGACGGCTCGACCGACCTGAGGCGAGTCTGTATCGAGGGGCCGGTCTTCTCCGCGAGGGACGTGGCCTGGTAGGTGCTTCGAGCGGCGCGACACCCAGGCGACTTGCGACCGCGGCATGGGACGCACATCACCCAGTCTACCGAACCCTCAGCGCCCCGCCCGGGCCTGAGCCTTGATCTTGTCGCGAAGCCGGGCGGCCTGTTCGTAGTCCTCGCGGGCCACGGCCTCGTCGAGCTGTTCGCGCAAGGTCTTCTCGACGCGATAGTTGCTGCGGATCTCCTGCTCGAAGTTGCGGAGGTGATCGATCAGGGCGGGGTTGGGGGATTCGTCCGGGTCGCGCTGGTCCCACCAGGAGCGTTGGTGGGCATTGAGGCGGTCGACGCCATCGCGCAGGGCGTCGATGGCGTCTTCGTACCGTCGCCGCTCCAGGGCGAGGATCGTGGCGGCCTGGGTCCGGTGGAACAGCACGGGCCCGCGGAGTTGCTCGTGAGAGGCGATGAAGTCGTCCTCGTTGCCATGGCGCTGGATGAAATCCATCAGGGCCAGCGTATGATCGGCATCCTGGATGGCCTTGTCGTAGCGGCGGAGGGCCAGCCAGGCGACGCGCCGGTGGTTGAACTGGACGAATTCGCGATCGGCCTCGCCGCAGTGTTGGGCCGTCATCACCCACGGCGGGGACTTGCCGCCAGGCGTCTGTCCGCGCCCGGCGGCGCAATGTCGCAGGTAGTCGAGGTAGGTGGTGAATCCGTGGGGCCGCAGGCCATCGGGCCGGCCGCCGACTTCGAGCTGGAGCACTCCCAGTTCGACCCGGACTTGGAGGACCGTCCGGCCGTCACGAGCCCGGATCTCGCGGGCCAGGACCTCCCCGGGCTCGGGGTCGTACGGCCAACCCTGGATCACGTCATCCAAGTCCCGTCGCATCGCTGGCCCTCACCCCATCATGAACCGATCGGAAAGGCGGTCTGAGATGGCCGGCGCAGCCCGGCACCTTCATGAATTGATTATAGTCCTCGCGTCCGACTCGCGACCACTGACCACCGCGCCCATCCACGGCTCCGTCGCCGGACGGCCACGACTCGACACGTCTTGCAATCCCCCGGGCCCTCTGTCATGATGATTTTCCTCGCCTCGACGTCCTTCCGGCCCTCCTAGCTCAATTGGCAGAGCAGCTGACTCTTAATCAGCGGGTTGTAGGTTCGAGTCCTACGGGGGGCATTCACGTCAGAAGACGACTCAAGCCGACTGGAAGCGTCTAACCCCCTGAAAACAGGGGGGTTTTCGTTGATGCACGCCAGAGCATCCGATTGCGTCATCACGCCAGGAAGCGACTCATCCCGCCCGGAAACGTCCCCTGCGCGTGGGCAAGTGCGCGGCAAAGCGTTCGCTTATGGGTGTCACAACCGGGTCGGTTCCCGTCATCGCCAAGGGCTTGGCGGGGGTCGATTCCCTCGGGGTCAGGTCCGGCAGGTTTTCGACCGCTCCCCTGATATCATGCAGCGATGCCTTGGCATAGACGCCGATGGTCAAACTCGGGGTCGAATGCCGGGCCAAGGTCTGGCAGAC
Source organism: uncultured Planctomycetota bacterium (assembly GCA_963815795.1). GTDB lineage: Bacteria > Planctomycetota > Planctomycetia > Isosphaerales > Isosphaeraceae > JAKAUH01. The sequence continues at coordinate 5,468,148 of CAWFIC010000003.1, forward strand.
CTTCACCGATGCGCCGGACGCGACCAGGTTCGAGACATAGGCCGCTCTGAGGGCGTGGAAGTCGGCCACTCCCGAGGGGGTCTGATAGGGCACGCCAGCGGCTTCCAGGTCGACGCGGAGCATCTCCGCCGTGCGATCGGTCATCCCATCGAACACGGGGCTCCCCGGGGCTCTACGGGCCAGCCAGGGGCGGAGCCGATCGGCCAGCGCCACGGCGATCGGCTGGAAGGCTTCCCGGCCGTTCTTTGCGTAGGCAGCTTGAACCGTCACGGTCGGCGGGTCGGCATCGAGGGCGAACCGCTCGGGGGTCAGGGTCGCCAGCTCTTCGGCCCGGAACCCGGTCCCGAGGGCCAGATCGTACAGCATCGCGCGGTCCGGGCCGGACAATCCCCCGGCCTCGGGGCCGGATGCGGCTGCCCGGACGACTCGGCCGGCTTCCGCGGGGGTCAGGGCGCGGCGAACGCGGCGGCGGTCGGCTTGCTCATTCTGTTTGGTCAGGGTCTCGAGGGCATAGTCGGCGGCCCGCCCGTCCCTCTTGAGCCATGGGGAAAGCGACTTGGCCGCGGTCAGGTGGGCATTCACGGCGCGGGCCGACAGTCCATCGGCCTTTTTCTTGGCAGCGGTTTGATCGCCGGCAGCCTCGGAACGTATTGGACGATCGGCCGGCGGTCCGTCGGCGTTGATGGCGGCCACCGCCTGCATGACCGCCGACGGGGTCCGCTCGGCAATTCGCTCGATCCCGGCCGGCTTGACGATGCGCTCCAGGTGGGTCCGGGTCGATCGAACATGCTTCGGGTCGTTCCCCTTCGACTCCATCCCGGAGCGATTCGGCGGCAGTAGTCTCGACTCGGCCGCGCGGGCGGCGGTGATCGGGTCAGGCAGCGGGCCGCAAGCCTGCCGCGCGCTCGGCGGCCTCCCGGCTCCACCCGCCGTCATGCTCCAAGATCGCGGCCCGTTCCTGGCGGTCGAGGTCATCGGCCGGACCGGTCCGTGCCGCCGGACGGGCGGGCGGGCCGGTCGGCCACGATCCCCGGGGCCGAATCGATCAGTCCCGGTCCCCAGCGCCGGGCCGCCAGCGCATCCCAGTTGGAGCGCTCGGGGGCCTCGATGCCTCCGAGGCGGTCGCTCCACCAGCGGCGAGGATCGACGCCGGATTGATGAGCCTCGGTCCAATCGTTGTCCGGGGCCGGCGGCCGCACGCGGCCCGCTCGGGGCGGTCACTCCGCGGCGGCATCGTCCCCGGCCGGGTCGGCATCGAGGGCGATGTACCATGCGGGGCGTCTGAGCATCGCCAGCCAGGTCGCTCCCTCGGGTCGGCTCGACGCGCTCCCGAGGGTAACGACGCTTGCCAGGTCGGCCAGCTCTTGGCCAAGCAAGACGGCGTCAAGCTCCCCCTCGCAGACGATCAACGGCACGCCGGAACGGATCGCTGCCATCGAGGGATAGACGGTCCAGTCGTCCGAGAACGCTTCGATGTACCGGGCTCCCCGGAACAAGCCGATGCGCCGAAACTTGACCCGAATCAGTCGGCCGGGCTCCCCCCGATCGTTCCGTCCCACGAAGAATCATCCGTGGAGAAGAGCGCTGTGACCGGTTGCGAACATGTCCTCGACGGAGGACATTTCTAATAGCGACAAACACGTATTTTTCTGACCTGAAAAGTTCTAAAGCGTTGACTATTACGTACGTTCTGAACACTACCTGCTACCGGCTTTCCCCCCTGACCTCACCACCCCCGCCCAGCGTCGAATGCGCCCGAATGCACCCGGAGCGCTGTTTTTTTTCAGCACCCTCTAGCATGTCTGCTCGCGATCGCACATAATGTCCTGCGAGTGCACCCTACAGGGTGATCTCGAAGCGATCCACCAGCATTGTCGCTGTTAGACTCAGTCAGACGCATCTTCCCACCCTCTTACGGAGGACGTACCGTGCTGTCATCGCCCGGATGTCTGCTCGCACACACTGTTGCATCGATTGAAAACAGGGTGACCGCAATCATCGATGATCTCATCGAGTCGCTGCCCGACCCGAATCAGCTGACCAGCGAAGAGCGTCGTGGGATCATTGCAAGATACACCGCGGTGCTTGAGGGCAATTTCATCTACTGGATGACGGCCGCGGTCATCGCCGCCAAGGCGGAGCAATCGCGGCCGATCCTGCTGGAAAACCTGTACGAGGAAGTGCACGACTGCCATCCACAGATGCTGCGCAAGTTCGCGATCGCAGCCGACGCCTTCCCCACCGATCAAGACGCCTTGGCAGTGCACGACGACCTGACCAAGGTGCGCCTGTTCATGGGCGAGCTCTCGCCGGTCGAGTCGGTGTTGATGATGGGTTTCTTCGAGGGATTCATTCAAAAGTTCATGTCTTACCTGGCCGACTTGGCCGCAGGACAGGGCTCGACGGAGCGGGAGTACACCGATGTCCATGGTGTCTGCGACATCGAGCACACCGCAGGGCTCTTCAGGGTACTGGCTGCTGAGATCGCGCTGAAGCCGCCCGCGCCGGATGCGGATCTCTTCGAGGGAGTCACCCGTCTTCGCACCCTGATCGAGCGGATTATCCGGCCGCAAGCGGAATCGCCTACCGCCCTGAATCGCCGGGCGAGGAAAGTCGCGTGCTAAGCGAGCCAAGAACACTGCCAGCGGAGAACTCGTGCATGAGCGTTCGATCGGAGATTCTCGACCAGTTCAAGCAGGTCGGGCATGAGCAGGGCAAGCGGCTCGGGCCGCTGTCCGATGAATTGCCGCTGCTGGACTTGGGCTTGGACTCGCTGAGTTTCGCCATCATCGTGAGCCGCCTGGAAACCGAGCTGGGCGTGGACCCATTCAGCGAGAACGAAGACGCTCCCTTCCCGGTGAAACTTGGGGAGTTTATACGCTTCTATGAGAACGCCGTGGAATCGCTTCCCTAGCCTGCGGGATGCGATCGATGTTGGCGGGACGCCGCCGCCTGGCTATCTGATCGGCGCCGAACATCGCACCGCCCTTGGCGATCTGCTCCACGGGTCGGCGATTGCGTCCGGCGTAGAGAATCTGCGCGGACGCTCGGTGCTGATCGCCTCGGCTGATCCATTCCTCGTGGCGCTCGCGCTGGTCGAGTTCGATGGACTGGCGCGGCGCATCACTCTCTATCCGCCCGACCTCGCTCTCGAGCATCTGCCCTACGTGATGCGTTACGCCGAGGTGGATGCGGTGGTCTCCGACGGGAGCTTTCTCAGCGGCGCCTCCATCGGCGCGGCGCAACATGCCCTATGTTCGCCGGGGCTGGTCCCGCGCGTTCATGCCAGCCAAGAGCGTCTGCCCACCGAGTGGATTCTGCTCACCTCGGGCACCACCGGCCGGCCCAAGATGGTGCTGCACACGCTGGCCAGCTTGGCGGGAGCCATCGGCGCCAGCGAGTCGCAGGCCGAAGTGATCTGGGGCACGTTTTACGACATTCGCCGCTACGGCGGCTTGCAAATCTACCTTCGCGCCGTGCTGGCGCGTTCGTCGCTGTTGCTTACTGGGCCGCAGGAGCCGGTGGCGAACTTCCTGCAGCGTGCCGGAGAAGCCGGCGTAACGCACATCTCCGGCACTCCATCACACTGGCGGCGGGCGCTGATGAGCCCCGAAGCCGACCGCATCGCGCCACGTTACATCCGGCTGTCGGGCGAGATCGCCGATCAGGCCATCCTCAACAGCCTGCGCTCCTTCTATCCGGACGCCGAGATCAGCCACGCCTTCGCCACCACGGAAGCCGGCGTGGCCTTCGATGTCCGCGACGCGCTGTCAGGGTTCCCAGCCGGTATGCTGACCGGCACATCGGATGTCGACTTGAAGGTGGTGGACGCAACTCTGCGCGTGCGTTCCAGCCGCACCGCCGAGCGCTATCTCGGCGAGAATCCGCCCGTACTGAAAGACCCGGAGGGCTTTGTCGACACCGGCGACGTGCTCGAGCTGCGCGACGGCCGCTATCACTTCCAGGGCCGGCGCGACGGCGTGATCAACGTTGGCGGGCTCAAAGTACATCCCGAGGAAGTCGAAGCGGTGCTCAACCGCCATCCTCAGGTGCGGCTGTCACTGGTCAAGACGAAGAAGAATCCGATTACCGGCGCGCTCGTGGTAGCCGATGTGCTTCTCAAGGACCCGTCTGCTCCCGAGGGCGAACAGTCGCGCGAATTGCAACAGACCATCAAGCAGTTCTGCCGTGAGTCGCTGGCGCCGCATAAGGTGCCGGCGGCGATCAGCTTTGTTCCCGCGTTAGCCATCTCGGAGACAGGAAAGCTGGTACGCCGTCATGGGTAACGTCATCGTGACCGGCGGAAGCCGAGGCATCGGACTGGGCATCGTTCGCCGCTTAGCTAAGAGCGGCTACCGTGTGATGGCTCTCGCGCGAAAGAGAGCCCCGAGTTGCGCGAGGCCATCGATGAGGCCGCCGGTAGCGGCACCGGCTCCATTGGCTTCGCTGCATGCGATCTGGCTGAGACCGACGGCATGGCTGCGCTCGTCAAGCAACTCCGTAAAGACCTCGGGCCCATCTACGCGCTGGTGAACAACGCGGGCATGAGCATCGACGGCACGCTGGCGCTCACCAGCGCCACGCAGATCGAGCAGGTGGTGCGGCTCAACGTGGTTTCGCCGATCCTGTTGAGCAAATATGTCTTGCGTTCGATGATGGCCGACGGCGCCGGCGGCCGCATCGTCAATCTGGCGTCGATCGTTGCCTTTACCGGATACAGCGGGCTCTCCGTTTACGGCGCCACCAAAGCGTCGATGATCGGCTTTACCCGCTCGCTGGCCCGCGAAGTCGGCCGGACCGGCGTCACCGTGAACGCGGTCGCGCCGGGCTTTGTGGACACCGAGATGACCAAGGGACTGAACGAGGAGCATCGCGAGCAGATCGCGCGGCGCAGCGCATTACGCCGGCTGGTGGAGGTGGATGACGTCGCCGCCGCTGTCGAGTATCTGCTCAGCGACGGCGCCAGGAACATCACCGGCACGGTCATCACTGTCGACGCGGGGAATACGGCATGAGCGCAGCACCCAGCGAAACCGTTCAGACAGCGGCCAGGCCGGGCGCGTCCGTATCCCGGGCTTGGCTGCGGGCGCTCGAGTTGACGGCGCCGATACCCCGCCAGCGCGAGCGCGTGCTGCCCGCGGTCGTCGACGAGTTGGGCCGCCGGCTGGGTGACAAGCCCGCGCTGCTGTCCGACCGCGAGTGCTTCACCTACCTCGAACTCGCCGGGCGCGCGCGGCAGTACGCCCGCTGGGCGCTCGCACAGGGCGTGTCGAAGGGCGATGTGGTCGGCCTGTTGATGCCCAACCGCCCCGAGTATCTGGCGATCTGGCTGGGTGTCACCCGCGTTGGCGGAGTCGTCGCACTGCTCAACACCAACCTCGCAGGGCAGTCCCTCGCGCACTGCATTCAAGCTTCTTCGGCTACGCACCTCATCGTCGCCGCGCAGCTCGCCGATGCGCTCGACTCGGCCCTGCCGCACCTCGCCGCGCCGCCGCAGGTGTGGATTCACGGCGGACGGTGCGGCATCGACGAGCAGATCGAACGCCTCGCGGCCGCGCCGCTCGAATCCGGGGAGTTGCGCGAGATCACCGTTCGACGACCGCGCGCTCTACATCTTCACGTCGGGCAGCACGGGAATGCCCAAGGCCGTCAACGTGAGCCACGCGCGCGTGATGCAGTGGGGGCTGTGGTTCGCGGGCATGATGGACGCTCAGCAGAGCGATCGGTTGTACAACTGCCTGCCCATGTATCACAGCGTTGGTGGAGTGCTGGCTCCGGGCGCGATGCTGGCTGCCGGCGGCTCGCTGGTCGTGCGCGAGAGGTTCTCGGCGAGCCAGTTCTGGAGCGACATCATCCGCTGGGAGTGCACCGCGTTTCAGTACATCGGCGAGCTTTGCCGCTACCTGCTGCACCACCCCTATGCGGAGAACGAGACCGCGCATCGCCTTCGGCTCGCCTGCGGCAACGGCCTCTCGGCCGGCGTCTGGGAGGCGTTCCAGCGGCGCTTCCGCATCCCGCAGATCCTCGAGTTTTACGCCGCCACGGAGGGAGGCATCTCGCTGTTCAACGTGCAGGGCAAGCCCGGAGCCATCGGCCACATCCCCCCGTATCTGGCGCACCGTTTCGCGCCTGCACTGGTCGCCTTCGACTTCGACAAAGGCGAGCCTATTCGCGACGAGAACGGTTTCTGTATTCGCTGCGGCGTCAACGAACCCGGCGAGGCGATCGGCAAGGTGCAAGACGATCCGGCGAGCGCCGGCAGCCGGTTCGAGGGCTACACCAATGCGGCCGAGACCGAGAAGAGAATCCTGCGCCATGTCTTCGCAGCGGGCGACGCCTGGGTACGGACCGGCGACCTGATGCGCCAGGACGAGAAGGGCTACTTCTACTTCGTTGACCGGATCGGCGACACCTTTCGCTGGAAGGGCGAGAACGTGGCTACCTCCGAGGTGGCGCAGTCGCTCTGCGATTTCGAAGGCATACTGCATGCCAGCGTCTACGGAGTCGCGATTCCGGGGACCGAAGGCCGCGCCGGGATGGCGGCCATCGTCCGCGAAGGCGCGCTCGATCTCGCCGCGCTGCACCGGCATCTCGCCGAGCGGCTGCCCGCCTACGCGCGTCCGCTTTTCCTTCGGCTCTGTCCGCAGGCCGAGTTAACCGGCACCTTCAAATATGCGAAGTCCGATCTCGTCCGGCAGGGATTCGACCCTAGCCAATGCGCCGACCCGCTGTACTTCAAACATCCCGAGCTGCGCGCCTACGCCGCCCTCGACGCGCCGCTGTACGACAGGATCCTCGCAGGAGGCATCGGTTTATGAGTTGGGACAGCGACACCGCCCAGACAGGGATGCGACTCTGCGCCCGCAAGCCCACGCAAGACAGACATGCTATCGGAGGGCATCTTAGCTCAGGCGCAGCTATACAGGACTGAGGTCTCCCATTCTCCGTCCCGGGTAGCGGTTCGCACCCTCCCCCGCGGAGCACCAACTCAGTTGATCGCCACGCAGCCTTGACGCAACTTACCGCGGAAGGTGAGAGCCGATGCAGATCGAGCAGCTACGGCACGAATACGAGCGGGTGCAGGCCGATCTCGCGGATGGCCCCATCCTTCCCTCGGTCACGGTGGAAGAGATTCGCCGTTATCTAGCCAGCCAGTATCACTTCGAGAAAGAGCTTCCTCTCGATGAAGTCGTCCAGGACGCCGAGCGGATGCTTCGTACCTGGCAGGTTCAGGTAACTCATCCGCGCTATCTCGGGCTTTTCAACCCCGCCGTGACGCTGCCTTCGGTGATCGCCGAGACTCTGGTGGCTATGTATAACCCCCAGCTAGCCAACTGGCGCACGTCGCCCGCCGGCAACGAGATCGAGCGGCATACGCTGGGCTGGCTGGCGGCGAAGTTTGGCCTGCCCGTAGAGACCATGGCGACCTTTACCAGCGGAGGCACGGAAGCCAATCTCTCCGCCGTGGCGGTGGCGCTGAGTCATGCGTTTCCGGAGTACGGCGAACACGGTCTACGCAGCTTGTCGGCGCCTCCGTCTCTCTATCTCACGGGCGAGGCGCATCACGGGTACAACAAGATCGCGCACATGACCGGGATCGGGCGCCGTGCGATTCGCCTCGTCGAGACCGACCGCCGGCTGAAGCTCGACTTGGATAGCCTGCGCCGCCAGGTGCGCCAGGACCGCGAAGACGGCTGGGCGCCGTTTCTGGTCGTCGGCACCGCGGGCACCACCGCGGCTGGGGTCATCGATCCGCTGGCCGATATCGCGCAGTTCTGCCGCGAAGAGAGTTTATGGTTCCACGCCGATGCCGCGTGGGGCGGCGCGGCGATCCTCTCGCCTGCGCTCAAGAAGAATCTCGCCGGCATCGAGCAAGCCGACTCAATCACCTGCGATGCGCACAAGTGGCTTTCCGTGCCCATGGCCTGCGGCATGTTCTTCTGCCGTCACCGTGAGAGCGTGGCGCTGCGCGTTTCACGCCGACGTGACCTACATGTCCGGCAAGCAATCCGGGCCGGTCTTCGATCCACTCACCAACTCGATGCAGTGGTCGCGGCGGTTCATCGGACTGAAGCTGTTTCTGGCCCTGGCCAACCTGGGCGAATCCGGATATGCGGCGATGATCGAGCACCAGGCGCGCCTGGGCAATGTCCTGCGCCGGCGCTGACGGCCTCCGGCTGGGAGCTGGTCAACGAAACGCCACTGCCGCTGGTCTGCTTCACGCGTGAGCATCTCGACCCGGCTGCCTTTCTCGCCGCGCTGCACCGGCGGCAGATCGCGTGGATGTCCGAGGCCCGCATCGACGGGGCTCCGGTGCTGTGCGCCTGCATCACCAACTTCCGCACCACGGAAGCCAATATCCATCAGATCGTGGAAGAGATGAATCAACTGTTTCGGCAAGGGGTGGGTGCGCTCAAGCCTGAGCCGCAGTTGCGATGAGGACAATCGCGCCCGCAGGCCGGACAACGGCCGCACAGAGGCACTCGCCAACGTTGGAGTCTCGATGAAACGCGAAACAATCGCCATTCACGCCGGTTACGAGCCCGACGCCGCTGTACGCTCGGTTGCGGTACCCATCTACCAGACCGTGGCCTACGCTTTCGACAGCGCCGAACACGCCGCGGCGCTCTTCAACCTGGAAGCCGAGGGCTACCGCTACACGCGCATCAGCAATCCCACCACTGCCGTGCTGGAGCGGCGCATGGCCGCGCTCGAAGGCGGACTGGAGGCGATGTGCGTGGCCACCGGCCAGGCCGCGGTGAACTACGCGTTGCTCAACCTCGCCGGCATGGGCAGTAACATCGTCTCGCCGCCGCAGCTCTACGGCACGACGCACACGCTGCTCGCGCATATTCTGCCGGGGCAGGGCGTGTCGGTGCGCTTTGCCGAGTCCGACCGTCCTGAGGCTATCGAGCGCCTCATCGACGCCGAGACGCGCGCCATCTATTGCGAGAGCGTGGGCAATCCGGCCGGTAACATCTGCGATATCGGGGCGCTGGCGCAGGCGGCGCACCGGCACGGCATCCCACTCGTGGTGGATAACACCGTGGCCACGCCGATGCTGCTGCGTCCGATCGAGTACGGCGCCGATATCGTGGTGCACTCGCTCACCAAGTTTATGGGCGGGCACGGGACGACGCTCGGCGGCGTCATCGTCGATAGTGGCAACTTCCCGTGGGCGCAGCACGCCGCGCGCTTTCCCATGTTCTGCGAGCCCGATCACTCCTATCACGGCCTGGTCTACACCGATCGCTTCGGTCCGGCGGCCTACATCGCCCGCTGCCGCAGCCGGTATCTGCGCGCCACCGGAGCCGTGCTCGCGCCGCTCAGCGCCTTCCTGCTGCTGCAGGGAGTCGAGACCGCGGCGCTGCGCGTCGAGCGCCACGTCGAGAACGGCCGCAAGGTGGCCGAGTTTCTGCGCAGCGACCCACGGGTGAACTGGGTCAACTACGCCGGCTTTCCCGACAGTCCCTACTACGCGCTGCGCGGAAGTACCTCGACGGGCAGGGCTGCTCATTGCTGACGCTGGGCGTCAAGGGCGGCTACCAAGCCGCCATCCGCTTCTACGATACGCTGAAGCTCATCACCCGCCTGGTGAACCTGGGCGACGCCAAGTCGCTGGCCTGCCACCCGGCTTCGACCACCCACCGGCAGATGTCGCCCGAGGAACAGCGCAACGCCGGCGTTCTGCCGGAGATGATCCGCCTGAGCATCGGGATCGAACATATCGACGACATCCTGGCCGACCTCGATCAGGCCCTGAACGCGACAACGTAACCGAGAATGCCGCTCGCCGCGGCGCGCAACAACGAGTGTGCCATGCCAGTCTTCTTGAACCCGAAGCATCCCGATCCCGAGCGGCGGTCAGGCCTCAACTGGCCGCACGTGCCGCCGGGCGCGCTCGAAAGGCCGCGCCGCACTGTCCTGCACATCGGCTTGGTCAACAACATGGCCGATGCGGCCATGTGCGCAACCGAGCATCAGTATCTCAGGCTGCTCGAGGCGGCTGCGGGGGACATGCTGGTCTACTTCACGCTCTATGCTCTGCCCGAGGTGGAGCGGGAGCCCGCTGGCCAGAGCCGCGTGGACCGCTTTTACTTCGGCATTGAGCAGCTTTGGGAGCAGCCGCCGGAGCGATGTCCGGACGGGTTGATCGTCACCGGCCGCGAGCCGCGCACCGCCGATCTGCGCCACGAGGCCTACTGGCCCAGCTTTCAACGCCTTCTGGCTTGGACGCAGGAGCACGCGCGTTCGGCAGTGTGGTCGTGCCTCGCGGCTCACGCGACCGTGCTGGCGCTCGACGGCATTGAGCGCGTGCGCAGTCAGCACAAGCACTTCGGGATCTTCACCTGCGAGCAGGCCGCGCCGCACGCACTGCTCGCCGGCGCGCCCGCAAGCCTGCGCCTTCCCCACTCGCGCTGGAACGGCGTCTCCGCGGGCCAATTAACCGCGAATGGATACCAGGTGCTCACTCGCACCAGCGACGGTGGCGTCGACACCTTCGTCAAGCAGGATGCGGGGCTGTTCCTGTTCTTCCAGGGCCATCCGGAGTACGAGTCCGAGACGCTGATGGGCGAGTACCGGCGGGACGTCGGTCGGTATCTCAGGAACGAGATGGAAACTTACCCGTTGCTGCCGCTCGACTACTTCGAGGAAGAGACCGAGCGGTCTCTGCGGGAGATTGAAGCCAGGGCACGGGCATCGCGCCAGGAGAAGCTCCTCGGCGAAGTCTCGGCCTTGCTCAACAGCGTCCGGATCCACAACACCTGGCGCAACACAGCCGTCCTCATCTACCGTAATTGGCTCCAGCACCTGCGCACGCAAAGCGCCACGGCGCCAACCGGGTGTCTGGCGTGGCCGTTTAGAAGATGCCCCTTGTAGGGCTCGAAACGACGTCAAGTTCCCGGGAAAAGAGGACCAGGAGTCTATCGGAATGACCTTCGAGCAAGGGCGGATACCGCCAGGGCCGGCCGAGAAGTACGACACATCCGAGGATCTGCTGCGCTGGATGAACGATCAGTTCGATCGATTCGGAAGCATCTACCGGGCCTCGATTTATGGTACGGACGTCTATGTCGTCAGCGACCCCGAGCACGTCGATCATGTCCTCCGGATCAACTGGCAAAACTACAAAAAAGGTCAAGCGATCAAACGTATCGGCTTCCTCCTCGGCAATGGCCTGATGGTGAGTGAAGGAGCGTTTTGGAAGAGTCAGCGGCGCATGATTCAACCTGCTTTCCACGATAAAGCGATCGGCGCGTTGCTAAATGTCATTTCGGCGGCCAACATTGCGTTGCTCAAGAAATGGAAGGACGCAGCGCAAGAGAGAGAAAGCGTCAATATCACGAGCGACATCAGTCATATGGTCCTGAAGATTGTGCTCATTTCCATTTTCGGCGACGATTATGAACAGGTTGCACCGCATTTCAATATCCTCTCCGATGAATCGGCACGTAATTTACAGTTCGCAGAACGGTTTAGGCCTTTGCGGAAGATCGTCGCCGAGGTCGCCGGTCAAAGGCGGAAACAGGGCAGAACGGCTGCCGACATGCTCGGCATGCTCATGGAGGCGCGCGACCGGAAAAGCCAGGCCATGCCGGATCGCCAGTTGGTCAGCGAGATCATGACGCTCATCGTCGCCGGACACGAAACCACCGCCAGCACCTTGAATTGGACCTGGTACCTGCTCTCCAGGAGCGCGGAGGTCGAGGAAAAGCTGGCGAGCGAACTCAACGCTGTCCCTGGGAGTGGTAACCCGGAGATCGGCGACCTGGCAAAATTCGTCTACACGCGCCAGGTCATTGAAGAAACCCTCCGGCTCTATCCGGCCGGTTGGCTGATGACGCGCGCGGCGATAAAGAACGATCGGCTCGGCGACTATTTCGTTCCCGCCGGAACGGAGATTTACATTTCGCCATACTTGATCCAACGACACCCCGCTTTCTGGGAGGCCCCGGATCGCTTCAATCCAGATCGCTTCGGGCCCGATGAATCGCGCGTCCGGCATCCGATGACGATGATCCCGTTCTCGGCGGGCCCGCGAAAATGCATCGGGGAATTCTTCGCGCGAATCGAGATGCAAATCCATCTGATGACGATCGCGAAACACCTGCGTCTGCGCAGCGTCAGCGACCAGTCGATTGAACTCGAGGCCGGCGTAAATTTACGGAATAAGCACGATTTCATCATGACTCCCGAGATTATTCCCTCTTAAGCATCGGAGTTCTCACGCCCACGCTCGCCAGAGGCCCCGCTGATCCCCTACAAAAGGGAGTCCAGCGTGCCGCGAAGCCTGGACGGCCAAGCCCGATGAATCAAATCCACTTTCGCAAACCGCTCGAAAACGTAGACCGTCCGCAGTGGAGGAGTTGACTGCGGTGCTCACGCTCCTCGAAAATGGAGGAAAACTGTGAGCACAGCCGAGTTGGCTGGCCAACAAATCCAACTGCCATCTTGGACAGAACTGCCAGAAGGCTGGGTGACCACGAAAGGCGTCCCTCTTGTAGGAACAATGGCATGATCTCCGGAACGCAAATCACCCCATTGCGACGCGCTGATATTCCAGAATTGAGCCAGTTTCTCATCAGCAATCCCGCAACCTCTCATCGTTTCTCTCACGAGGTCCTCTTATGGAAGTATTTTGATGGGCCAAGCGGTCCTTCGGGAGACTCGGTCTGCAGCCTCATCGCGCGCTCGGCGGGCAGGATCACCGGACACATTGGAATGTGTCCCCGCCAGTTCATCGTATCGGGAGACGGAGCGACGCCGGTGTCGACGATGCACGCCATCGACTGGCGGGGCTCGGATGCGCATCCCGGCTTGGGGGCCCTCTTGATGCTGCGAGCCTTTGCGACGAGCAAGACGCAGTACGCCATCGGCGGAACCGAAGAGGCGGAGGCCGTCTTGCCAAGGTTGGGCTTCGAGCGGAAGCCCGAGCTCGCCATCTTTCGCAAGGTGCTCGCACCATTCCATCGCTTGCGTACAACGGGTCAGGGATTATTCCGCAAATGGGCAGGAACAGCTAAGGACGCGGTGTCCGTTTGGCGAGCGCTCACACCGCCGGTGCCGCAGACCGTCGAACTGCGCTCGGCACCTACGTTCACCGAGGAAATTGATTGCTTACAACGACAGTCTTCACTGCGCATCGTGACGTGCCAGCGTGATCACTTGCTGCTCAATTACTTTCTTCGGTGTCCACTGGCGGGCTTTTCTGGCTGGACGATTCACTCATCTCAGCGAATGATCGGCTTCGCCGTCTTGAAGATCACTCCGCACGGACGAATCCAGCTTGGAAAAATCGTGGATTGTTGGCTTGATACCGAGGATCCGTCCTGTTGGCGTGCCGCGGTCGCGGCGCTCATCGATCGCCTCCGCGCCCTTTCTGCGGACGATGTCACATGTTATGCTACCACTCCGAGCCTGCACGCGGCATTGCTCTGGAATGGCTTCGCCAAATCGGGGGAAAGAAACGTGTACGTTCGCGACAAACAGCAATCGCTACCCCGAGACCTTCCTTTCGGAATCTCGATGCTTGATCGCGATCGTGCCATTCTCTAGAGCCGTTATTACCCTGGCAAGGAAGGACGTCACATACGAGCCCGACGCGCCAGCGAGTGAATCGATGGTTGGCCCGGGAATTCACTCGCTGGCGCTTCGGGCTCGTATCGGGTTGATGCGGATCTTCGTTGCCGGCGTAATAACGAATGGCTGGCCGACGCGGCTCGGTCTCCAGATCCGGCTGGGGCCTCGACCCCCCTGACCCCCCCTTCGTAAGGGGGGGAAATTGGTGTGCGTCCGGTGAACCCCTTCTTGCGGCCCATGTTACGATCGCGGCATGGCCGAAAGGGGAGGGAGGCCCGCCCCTCCGAATCCCCCCTTACGAAGGGGGGGTCAGGGGGGGTCCTCCCGTGTCGTTGCAACGCACGCGTTTGGCGCTCTAGCCAAGGCAACCCCTTCGGCTCGCGCGACAAGTCAACGCGAAACACGGTGATCAAGTCGAGCGGCGAAGGCCGTCCTCTTCTGCAACCACGAGGCGGCTTCGAGGCCATCTGACCTCGACAACGAGGCCGAGACGCGAACGCCCTGATCGGCTCAGCAAGGACCACGGGGTTGCCTCAGCTCTTTCTGTCGGGCATGGCCGCCGATGAGGCGCGAACTGCGGCCGTGTCGATCCGGAAAGTAGCGATCTATGCCACAGGCTCAGGCCGCAGGATGATCCTCTGTGTCTCCAGCGTTTCGGGGTGATCGGGCCCGTGGACCCGCTCCTGGGACGCCAACAGCTTGCGGAGTAGCCGCAGCGCCCGGCGCGCGTCCCCCGCCTCACCGGTCCAGCGGGCGATGTCGCGCATCGTCCGCAGCGTATCGGGGTGGAGGGGGCCCTGCACCCGCCGCTGGGACGGCAGCAACTCGCGACAGAGCCGCAGCGCCTCGCGCGGGTCCCCCGCCTCGCCGGTCCAGTAGGCGATGCTATGGCGCGTCCGCAGCGTATCGGGGTGGAGGGGGCCCTGCACCCGCCGCTGGGACGGCAGCAGCTTGCGGCATAGATTCAGCGCCTCACGCGCGTCTCCGAGTTCGCCGGTCCAGCGGGCGATGCTGTGTCGCGTCCTCAGCGTATCGGGGTGGGTGGGGCCCTGTGCATGCTTCTGGGCCCGTTTCAACCTGCGGAAGAGCGACAGCGCCTTGTGCGGGTCCCCCCCTTCACCGGTCCAGCAGGCGATGCTGTGGAGCGTGCCCAGGGTGTCGGGGTGATCGGGACCTTGGACACGCTCCTGGGTGGGCAGCAGCTCACGGAACAGCCGCAGCGCCTCGCGCGCGTCCCCCGCCTCGCCGGTCCAGCGGGCGATGTCGCGGCGCGTGATCAGCGTATCGGGGTGGTCCGGCCCCTGGACGTGCAGCCGGTGGGGCAGCAACTCGACGCACTGCTCCAACGCCTGGCGCACGTCCCCCGCCTCGCCGGTCCAGTAGGCGATGCTATGGCGCGTGCCCTGCGTCGCGGGGTGGTCGGCTCCGTGGACGTGCTCCCGAACGGGCAGCAACTCGAGGCAGAGCCGCTTCGCTTCGCGCGCGTCCCCCGCCTCGCCGGTCCAGTGGCCGATGTCGTGTCGAGTCAGGAGCGTATCGGGGTGGTGGAGCCCCTGGACCCGTTCCTGGGACGCCTGCAGCCTGCGGAACAGCCGCAGCGCCCGCGCGCGTCCCCCGCCTCGCCGGTCCAACGGGCGATGTCGCGGCGGGTCCGCAGCGTGTCGGGGTGGTCGGGGCCCAGCGCCCGCCGCTGGGACGCCAGCAACTCGCGGCAGAGCCGCAGCGCCTTGCGCAGGTCGCCCGCCTCGCCGGTCCAGTAGGCGATGCTGTGGAGCGTCCTCAGCGTGTCGGGGTGGAGGGGGCCCTGCACCCGTCGTTGCGATGCCAACAGCTTGCGGAACAACAGTAACGCCTGGCGCACGTCCCCCACTTCCGCGGTCCAGCGGGCGATGCTGTAGAGCGTCCTCAGCGTATTGGGATGAGCGTTGCCCAGGATCTGCTCGCTGATCTCCAGGGCGCGGCGGAACAGCGGCTTGGCCTCCTCATACCTCGCGCGTTCGATCAGATAGTAAGCCGTCCGGTTGAGCAGGTGTCCGACCTCCAGGAGTCGTTCGGCACCCATTCGCGTCGTGTCCCATCGCTCGATCTCGGCGAAGCAGGACAGGGCATGGGGCAAGAACCGTTCGCAAGCGGCCCAGGCGGCCGGCTTCACCTCGGGGAACGCCAGGCCCACGGCTCGCGTCGCTCGCTCTGACCAGTCCGATCGCTCGTCATCGG
Organism: uncultured Planctomycetota bacterium; assembly: GCA_963815795.1. Taxonomy (GTDB): domain Bacteria; phylum Planctomycetota; class Planctomycetia; order Isosphaerales; family Isosphaeraceae; genus JAKAUH01. The sequence continues at coordinate 5,483,946 of CAWFIC010000003.1, forward strand.
CCAGCTTGTCCCGGATCACTTCGCGTACCAACCGGTGGAGAGTCACCGTCCGGGAGCCCGGGGACCGACGCAACAGGGAGAGACGATAAGCGACGCCGATCGTCGCGAGGAGCGACGGCCGCGCGCCGCAGGCCGGGCCGAGCGGCTCGCCCAGGGCGGGTGCCCCGTCGAGGAAGATCTCCTCGGGGATCGGCGCCGGCGCCATGAAGGCGCAGAGGCGGAGCAGGTCCGCCGTCGCGGGGCTGGTCTTCTCCACCTTGGCGAATGTGACGGAGAGGGTGGTGGTCACGGAGGCTTGGGCAGTCGTTCCGATGACGGGCCCCTGGGCCCTCAATCGCGTCCCCTCGGCCTCGTAGAGGATCCGGTATTCGCCCGGGGTGACCCCGCACTCGACCATGTAGCCCCCGGCCTGGCCGAGCGCCAGGGGCAGTCCGTCCACCGCCTCGCTGATGGCCAGCGCGTCCTGGCGATCGTCCTCTTCGGCCTGCTCCAGCGCCGCCACGGTGGCGAGTCGCCCCGCTCGCTGCAACAGCAGCCGCGCCCCTTCCTCGGGGACCATCTTGGTCACCTCCACGGGCTCGGCCAGGGCCACGACGGCACGATCGAGCGTCGTCAGCAGCAGATGACCCGGACCGCCTGTCGGCAGCAGGTCTTGCACCGCCCCGAGATCATCGGCGCGGTCGAGGATCAGGAGCCAGCCGGGAGTCCGGCGCAACCAGTTCAGCACGGCGGCGACGACGTCCGCCTGGATTCGCTCGTTGCGCTGCGGCAGCCCGAGAAGCTGGGCCAGGGCGAGATAGCCGGAGATCAATGCCTCGGGAGAGCTGGCCTGGACCCAGAGCACGGCGCGGTAGCCCCGGCGGTGGCGGTGGGCGAACTCGATGGCCGTCTGCGTCTTGCCGACGCCGGGCATGCCGAAGAGGGCCGCAGCATGCCGGCGAGTGAAGATGGCGCGGACCTGCTCGAGGGCGTCCTCCCGGCCGATGAACTGGGGATTCTTTGGCGGGACATTCCACCAGCCCCCCGGGGGCCCGCCAGGGCCCGGGGGGCTCAGCGAGGGTCCCGGACGAGGGCTTCCTCGATGTCGTCGACCAGCCGATCCCACAGGGCATCCTGCTCCCCCTCGGTCATGTCCTTCAGGGGCTTCAAGTCGGGGTTCACCGCCTGGAACTGGGCGAGGCTGGGCGTCTTCAGGAACCGGCTCGGGCTGATGATCACCGGCATGACGACCAGGCCGCGGGCTTGTTCGGCCGCCAGAAGCGGCGGCAGCTCGTCATTGACGATGAAATCCGAGGCCAGGAAGTCGGCGCTGACGAGCAGGACGGCCGCCTTGGCGGTGGCGAGGGCGGACTTGATCTGGTTGTGCCAGCGCATGCCCGTCCTCAGCCTCGTATCGTCCCAGCACTCGATCGAGCCCTGCCGCTCCAGGGGGGTGAGGTGGATTCGAAAGCGGTCCAGCCAGGTGCGGTCCGCATGGCTGTAGCTGATGAAGACCAGCGGCGGCCGCCGGTCGCCCGTCGCCTGGACCGGACCTGTCGCAGTCGGAGAGGACAAATGCGGCGGCCCCCCGTCGTCGTGAGTCGCGAGCTTCGCCTCGACGTCGTCCCCGATCAGTACGAGGCTCGACGGATCCACGCCCCGACGCCTGTGGAGCCTGGCCGACCCCTGGGCCACGCCCGCGTCCGATAGCCGCGCGACCCCCAGGTCGAAGGACTCCTGGACCGACCGGCCATAGGCCAGCCCCTCGTAGAATGCCGCGGCGAAGTCGATCGCTCGACGATCACCGATCGCGTCGGTCATCCCCACCGCGCAATCGATGGACCTGACAATCGCCCGGGCCTGGGGCTCGGTATAGCAGGCGTCGAGGACCACGGCCCGGATGTTGTCGCGCAGGATCCGGAATCGCTCGGCGAGGGACGCGGGGGGGACCGGCTTGGGTGTACCGTCGTCCCCGATCAAGATGATCTGACCCGACTTCGAGCCGTGCCCGCTGAAGTGGACGATGTCCGGCCGTTCGCGCATCAGGAGGCCGGACAGGTCGTCGAGGTCGACCGCCCAATGCGAGACAAGCTGGAGTCGTTCACGGCGCGTGGCGCCGCGGATCTTGGCGTCGATCGCCCGCACCTCATCGGCAATCGCCGGCGGGGTCGTGCCCCCCGGGTTGGCCGCCAGAAACACGACCTTGATCATGAATTGCCCTCGCAAATCCGGCGTGCGGCCTCGAGATGTCGCAGTTCATCGTGAAGCACCGAAGCACGGCATGGCCTCGTGCGCGAAGGAACCGAGGAATCGGTCCGGCTCCTTCTCTCGATGCCCACGATCGTGGCCCTACCAGTCCGAGGCGCAAGAGGGTCGCCATAAACCCTTGCAGCACATCGCAAAAGACCCTCGCTTCCGCTTCGGGCTGGTATGGGTAGGGCCCCTGAGCCGAAAAAAGCCGCCTGATGGCTCGTCTCGCATCCGTCGTCAAGCAGGGGCACTTCCCCGCGCCGCCCGAGGCCGTCGGCGGGATCATCCGGCCTCTGAAGATCCTCGATCGATCTCCCGATTGTCGCTTTAAAAACGAGGATGTCAACATCCTCGATCCCTGTGCGGGTGTCGCCAGGGCCCTCGTGCAATTCGCCGAGGGCCCTGGTGTTTGGCCGAGCCACGCCTTCGCCGTCGAGCTGATCGCCCGCCGGGGCTCCGTCATCACCGAGTCGCATCCCAGCGTCCGGCCGCTCGGGCAGTGCAGCCTCGAGGTCTGCCTCTTCCCCGACGATCTCCGCCGGTTCAACGAGTGCGTCGTCTTCGGCCGGCCATTCTAGGCGGGCGGTCTCGCGCGACTCTGTTTCGTCCCACGATCCGCCGTTGCTCGCCGTTCCACTCGACCGCGGCGGTCTCCTCCCGATCGTTGCGCAGCAGCGGGATGCGAGAGCCGGCGAACAACCTGAGCGTCTCCGACCCCGGTGTACCCGCACACGTTCCTATTGGTGTGGGCTCGCACGGGCCTTCTCCCTCCCGAGCGGTCGGGGGATCGACGAATGGGTGGGTTCCTGGATCATCAGCGATCGGCCGCGGGTACAATCGCGGGGGAGATGTCGCTGAGATAATGTGCGGTCCCCTCCGGCCGTCCCGCCGCGCCGGCACGCCCGACCCCGCCATGACGGAGACGCCGCCTGTGTACCAACGGACCGCGACCGCCCCTTTTTTGCCGGCCCTGGCCGTGGCGCTGCTGAGCGTGAGCATCCCGGTTGCGGCCCGGGCCGACGGCTTCGACCGGAACGTCAGTCCGCTGCTCCAGAAGCATTGTCTGCGTTGCCACGGCGGCGAGAAGCCCAAGGGGGGAGTCGACCTGAGGAAGTTCGGGGACGAGGAATCCCTGCGCGGCGATCCCGACCTGTGGCTCCGGGTCGTGGATGCCATGGTCGAGAGGACGATGCCGCCTCCGGGGAACAGGGCCGGGCCGAACGAGGCCGACCGCGAGCGGGCGGCGGCCTCGATCCGGGCGATCCTCGAGACGCGCGACGGGGTCCGCGATCCCGGCCCCGGCCTGATCCAGCGGCTCACGCGGCGGCAGTACAACAACACGATCCGAGACCTGCTCGGCGTCGACTCCGATCCGGCCGACGCCTTCCCCGCCGACGGTGGCGGTGGCGCCGGATTCGACAACAATGCGTCGACCCTGTTTGTCCCGCCGATCCTGATGGAGAAGTACCTGGCCGCGGCGGCGGACGTGCTGGCGAAGGCCGAGCCGGCGCGGTTATTCGTGACACGGCCTGGCGCGGACCTCCCCGTCGAGGAGGCAGCTCGTCGCTCCATCGCGGCCTTCGCCCGCCGGGCGTTCCGCCGGCCGGTCGCCGATGCCGAGGTCGAGCGCCTGATGCGGCTCTTCCGCCGCGCCGCGGCCCGGGGCGACGGATTCGAGGCCGCCGTCCGGCTGTCGTTGCGGGCCGTGCTCGTCTCGCCCAGCTTCTTATACCTCCTGGAGGGCGATCGGACCGACTCCGGGGGCGCCCATCGCGTCTCGGACCACGAGCTGGCCTGCCGGCTGTCGTACTTCCTCTGGTCGTCGATGCCCGACCGGGAGCTGTCGGACCTCGCCGACGCCGGCCGCCTCCACGAGTCCGCGGTCCTCGAGCTCCAGGTCCGCCGGATGCTCGCCGACCCCAAGTCGCGGGCGATGGCCGAGGACTTCGCCGGCCAGTGGCTCCGCGTCGGCAGCCTGGCCGACCTGGCCGAGCCCGACAAGCGGCTCTTCCCCGAGTACACCCCCGAGCTGCGCGACGCGATGATCGAGGAGGCCGTCGCGTACTTCCATGCCATCCTCCGCGAAGACCGGCCTGTCCTCGAACTGCTCGAGTCCCACTACACCTACCTCAATGACCGGCTGGCGCAGCACTATGGCATCGACGGGGTGACCGGCCCGGCATTCCGCCGGGTCGAGCTGAAGGATCGCCGGCGCGGCGGCGTGCTCGGCATGGCGGCCGTGCTGACCTTGACCTCATACCCGAGGCGGACCAGCCCGGTGCTCCGCGGCAAATGGGTGCTCGAGGAGCTGCTGGGCACGCCACCGCCACCGCCGCCGGCGATGGTCAAGTCGCTGCCGACCGACGACCGGATCCGCAATGGCCTGACGTTCCGTCAGCGACTCGAGATGCACCGCAAGCGGGCCGACTGCGCCACCTGCCACTCCCGGCTCGACCCGCTGGGATTCGGGCTGGAGAACTTCGATGTCCTGGGCCGATGGCGCGACCAGATCCAGCAGAAGCCGGTCGATGCCTCGGGCAAGCTGACCACCGGCGAGGAGTTCGTCGGACCGGTGGCACTCAAGACGATCCTGGTGGAGACGAAGCGCGCGCAGTTCGTCCGCAACCTGGTGGAGCGGATGCTCGCCTACGCCCTGCGGAGGGGAGTAGAATACTACGATGCTCCGGCGGTCAGGCAGATTACGGCCGATCTGGATGCCAAGGATTACCGCGCGGCCGCCCTGGTGACCGCGGTGGTCGAGAGTTTCCCTTTCCAGTATCGGCGCGACGAGGCGACGGGGGGCGGGCGATGAGCCGAACGAATCGACCGATGACTCGCAGGACGGTGTTACGGGGGCTGGGCGCGACGGTCGGCCTGCCGCTCCTGGAGGCGATGCGCCCTTCGATAGGTGTCCTGGCCGGCGCCGGCGGCGGGACGGCCGACGATCGGCCACCGGTGCGGATGGCCTGCCTGTTCTGGCCCAATGGGTGCAATCCCCACACCTGGACGCCCAAGGGTCGGGACCGGGACTTCGAATTCTCTCCCATCCTCAAGCCGCTGGCCCGGCACAAGGACGACGTCCTGATCCTGACCCACCTGAGCAATCGGGGCACGTTCACCGGCGACGGCCATTACGTCAAGGACGCCGCCTGGCTGACCGGCACCACGATCCACCGCACCACCGGCTCCGACCTGAACGCGGGCGGCATCTCGATGGACCAGCTCGCCGCCAAGCGGATCGGCGTGCTGACCCCGATCCCGTCGCTGGAGCTGGGCGTCGAGCCGGTGACGACCGGGGTGGACACCAACGTGGGCTACACCCGGCTGTACGGCTCGCACATCTCCTGGTCGAGCCCGACGACCCCGGTCGCCCGCGAGATCAACCCCAAGCTCGCCTTCGACCGCCTGTTCCGCTCGGGGGCCGGCGCCGGCCAGCGGGCCGGCCGCGACGACGATCGCAGCGTCCTCGACCTCGTGGCCGACGATGCGCGCGCCCTCCGCGATCGGATCGGCCAGGACGACCGCCGCAAGCTCGACGAGTTCCTCGACTCGGTCCGCGCCGTGGAGAAGCGGATCGCCTTCGAGGCCAGCGATCGCCGCGCTCGTTACGTCGACGACGCTCGGGCCCGTAAGGACATCGAGGCCCTCGGCGGCCGGGTCGATCTCTACACGCACGACCCCGGACGGCTCCGCCAGCGATCGATGAACCATGCCGAACACGTCCGGCTGATGCTCGACATCCTCCTGCTGGCCCTCCAGACCGACTCGACGCGGATCGCCACGTTCATGTTCGGCAACTCGGTCAGCAACAAGAGCTTCTCGTTCGTGGAGGGCGTGAAGGGGGGCCATCACCAGCTCTCGCACCACGAGAACAGCCCGGCGAAGCTGGAGCAGTACCGGATCATCACGACCTGGCACATCGAACAGTGCGCCCAGTTGCTCGACCGGATGAAGCAGATCCGGGAGGGGGATGGGACGCTGCTGGACCACTCGATGGTCTTGTTCGGCTCGGCCTTGCGCGACGGCAACGAGCACGATCCGCACGACTTGCCGACCGTGCTGGCAGGTCGGGCCGGCGGCCGATTGGCCCCGGGACGCCACCTGGTCTACGGCAAGGATACGCCGCTCTGCAATCTGTACGTATCGATGCTCGACCGCGCCGGCGTGCCGGTGGAGCGATTCGCCGACAGCACCGGTCCGCTCGAGGGCCTCGACAACCCGAAGTACAGCGGACCCTCGGCGGGCTGAATCGCCTCGAGCCCGGCATGATATGACAGCATGATGAGATCCCTTGGTGAGAAAGGGCGAGTCGCGAGAGGGGAAACGCACGACACAACGCCGCGGGGGGCGGGGGAGACCGTCGGTCTCCCCCGCCCCCGGCGGAGCGCTCCCCCGCTGTCGCATCAGTCGACGGTGTAGGGCCCATAGATGTTGTTACCGGCGGTCGAAGCGGTGTTGCCGACGACCTGGGTGTTCTTGAGGGTCGTAATGGCGCCGGAGGCGATGTAGAGGCCGCCGCCGTAGCCCGACCCGCCGCCCGAGCCGCCGGTCGCCGCGTTGAGCGAGATCAGGTCGCTGGCGAAGCTGGCCGAGCCGCTGGAGACCGCCACGCCGCCGCCCTGGGCGTTGCCGCCGCCGGCGCCCCCGATCGCCTGGTTATCGGTGACGGTGGTGTCGTCCACGGTCAAGCTCGGGCCGGTGCTCCGGATGCCGCCGCCGAGGGCATTGCCGGCCGTGGAACCGTTGGAGGCGGCGCCGCCGCTGGCGGTGTTGCCGGAAATGGTACTTCCGGTGACCGTGAGGGTATCCGCCTCGCTGTCGATCGCGCCGCCGAAGCCGCTGCCCCCGCCCAGGCCGCCCAGGGCCGCGTTCCCCGTGAACGTACTCCCCTGGATCGTCAGCGTCCCGGGCACGAAGCCACCCTGGCTGTTGAACTCGATCGCCCCGCCGGATGCATTGCCCTCCGAGGCGCTGCCGACCGCCTGGTTGCCGGTGAACTGGCTCTTGGTGATGGTGCCTTGCAATAACCCCGAGAGGTCCATCGCGCCGCCGTCGGCGGAGCCGACGCCGTTGGCCGTGTTGCCGACGAACGAGCTGCCGGTCACCGACAGCGAGGCATACGGCCCGGTGGCGATCGCTCCGCCGCCGCCAGCCTGGTTGCCCGTGAAGGTCGAGCCGGTGATCGTCAGGGCGTTGACCTGCGACGTGGGGGCATAGAACGAGCCCAGCATGTCGATGCCGCCGCCGAGGGTCGAGAAGCCCGTCGCAGATTGCGCCGTGTTGTTGGCGATCACGCTGCTGCTGATGGTCACGTTGGCCGTGGAGGCGAGGATGCCGCCGCCGTAGTACGCGGCGGAGTTGCCCGAGATGGTGCTACCGGTGACGGTCAAGGTCGGGATCGGGGTCGCGTAAGCGGTCCCATAGATCCCGATGGCGCCGCCGGTGTTGCCGCTGACCGTGCAGTTGGTCAGGCTCACGCTGCCGCCGTTGCTGTCGATCCCGCCCCTGATGCCGGCCGAGTTGTTCGAGATCGTCGAGCCGGTGATCGTCACCGGGCTGCTGTTGCCGTCGATGCCGCCGCCCTGTCCGAACTTGCCGGTCGCGTTGCTCGAGATGATCGAACCGGCGATCGTCACGGGGCCGCCGAAGTCCTGGATCCCGCCGCCGGAATACCCCGAGTTGCCCGAGATGGTCGAGCCGGTGATCGTCAGCGTGCCTGGAGCGGACTGGGTGAACGTGCCGGCATCGATGCCGCCGCCGTCGCCGTGGGCCGTGTTGCCCGAGATGGTCGAGCCGGTGATCGTCAGCGTGCCCGAGGAGGTGTCGATGCCGCCCCCGTAGGAGCTGGCCGAGTTGCCCGAGATGGTCGAGCCGGTGATCGTCACTGGGGCCCCGAGGCTGGCGATGCCGCCGCCGGAGAACGCCGTGTTGCCCGAGATCGTCGAGTTGGCGACCGTCAGCGGGCCCTCGGTCAGGACGCCGCCGCCGTCGCCGACGGGGGGGGCGGAATGGGGTACCGCCGTGTTGCCCGTGATCGTGTCGCCGGAGAGCGTCAGGGTGCCGTAGTTGGCGATCCCGCCGCCGCCGTTGCCGGTCGTGGACACGCCATCGGTGACGGTCAGGCCCGAGATGGTGGCCGTCACGCCGTTCTGGACGTCGAAGACGGTCGACTGGCCGCTGCCGCTGACGGTGACCTTCTTGGCCCCCGGGCCCTTGATGTTGACGCTGGTGGCGACCTGGAGTGGCCCGCTGGTCAGGTCGATGGTCCCGTAGGCACTCGCCGCGAAGTTGATGGTGTCGCCCGCATGCGCGGCGGCGAGCTGGGCGCGGAGCGACCCGGTGCCGCTGTCGTTGTCATTGGTGACCGTCAGCGTGCTCAACAGGGCGCGGGTCTCGAGGGCCAGCAGGTCGGGCCGGAACGTCTGGCGGGGCCGCCGGCGCACCTTGCCGCCGGCGGGCGACGACGAGACCGGTGGACGAGCCGAGGACGGGCGGGAATTCGAGATCGACATCGTTGACTCCTTGCTGCGTAGTCATGATCGGCAACGTGAACCCATCCGGTGATCGACGCGAAGCCGCGGCGCGCACGGCGAGCGAGGTCGCGGCCTACCCTACCTTGGGACCGGAGCCGACTCCGCTCGCGGCCGCACGACCCGTACGGCCCATTGATGAATTCGCAGAGGAGTCTATGAGAAGAGGCCGATCCTAGTCAATCCATCGATCCGAGATTGCGCGTTTCTTCGCCGGAACTTCTTCTCCCCGTCGCGACTTGCAAGCGTGGCAGCCCTGCGAGCATGATAGGGGGATTCTCAGCCCGACGATCGATCCCTCCTTCGCCCTCCCGGAAGGCGCCGCGCCGACGGGGAGGCGGTCACGATCATGCGAACTCCCCAGACACGCCGCTCACTGCTTTCGGCCTGCGCCCTCGGCCTGATCTGGGCCGGCGCGGCACGCGCGCCCGCGGCCCCGCGAGATGCGCCCGATCGGCCGCCGGGAGCGTCGCGCCCATCGACTACGCGCGGGACGTCCGACCGATCCTCGAGACGCGCTGCTATGCCTGTCACGGGCCGAAGAAGCAGAAGGCCGGCCTGCGCCTCGACGAGAAGGCGGCGGCCTCCCGGGGCGGCAGTGACGGCGTCGTGGCCATCCGGCCCGGCCACGCCGCCGAGAGCGAGCTCAGCCGTCGCGTCGGGAGCCTCGAGCCGGAAGACAGGATGCCCCCGGAGGGAGATCGGTTGACTCCCGATCAGGTCGGCATCCTCCGAGCCTGGATCGATCAGGGCGCGAAGTGGCCGGAGGAGTTGTCCGGGACGTCGGCCAAGGCCCGGGGGCATTGGGCGTTCCGGCCGCCCGGCCGCCCGGCCGTGCCCGCGGTGCGGACCCAAGATTCGGCGCGGACCCCGATCGACCGCTTCATCCTCGCGCGCCTCGAGGCCGAGGCCCTCTCGCCCTCACCCGAAGCCGATCGGGCCACCCTCCTCCGCCGACTCAGCCTCGACCTCATCGGCCTGCCGCCTTCGGTCGAGGAGGTGGATGCGTTCGTGTCCGACACGCGAGCCGACGCCTACGAGCGGGTCGTCGAACGCCTGCTGGCCTCGCCGCACTACGGCGAGCGCCGGGGCCGGTTCTGGCTCGACGCCGCCCGTTACGCCGATTCCGACGGCTATGAGAAGGATAAATCGCGCTTCGTCTGGTTCTACCGCGACTGGGTGGTCAACGCCCTGAACCGCGACCTGCCTTATGATCGATTCATCATCGAGCAGATCGCCGGCGACCAGTTGTCGGGCGCCTCGCAGGATCAGGTCGTCGCCACGGGCTTCCTGCGGAACTCGATGATCAACGAGGAAGGGGGCATCGACCCCGAGCAGTTCCGGATGGAGGCCATGTTCGACCGCATGGACGCCATCGGCAAGAGCATCCTCGGCCTGACCATCCAGTGCGCCCAATGCCACTCGCATAAGTACGACCCGATCAGCCAGGAGGAGTACTACCGGCTCTTTGCCTTCCTGAACAACGACCACGAGGCCCAGCCCGTCGTCTACGCACCCGAGCAGTTGAGGAAGGTCGCCGACATCTCGCGAGAGGTCCGGGAGATCGAGACCCGCCTGCGGCACACCACACCCGACTGGCGGACTCGGATGGCGAAGTGGGAGGAGTCAGTCGAGGGCGACCAGCCGCGCTGGGTCGTCCTCTCGCCCACCCAGGTGAGCGAGGCCGACACCCGCTTCATCGCCCAGGAAGACGGCTCGCTGCTGGCCCAGGGCTATGCCCCGGCGAAGTTCACCTACGTCTTCGAGGCGACGTCCGACCTCCCCGAGATCCACGGCTTCCGTCTCGAGCTGCTCACCGACCCGAACCTGCCCGCCAATGGCCCCGGGCGGTCCTTCAAGGGCACGTGCACCCTGTCCGAGTTCGAGGTCGAGGCGGCCGACGCCAGGGAGCCGGAGAAAAAGACTCGCGTCAAGCTGATCAAGGCGACGGCCGACTACGCCAACGAGGACCGCGACCTGGAGCCGAATTTCGACGACAGGTCGGGCCGCAAGCGGGTGACCGGCCGGGTGGAGTTCGCCATCGACGGCAAGGGCGACACCGCCTGGGGCATCGACGCCGGCCCCGGCCGCCGCAACACCGATCGCAAGGCGGTCTTCGTCGCCAGGGACACCGTCGCGTTCCCCGCCGGCACAACGCTCACGTTCCACTTCGTGAGCAAACACGGCGGCTGGAACAACAACGACCACCAGCAGGCGAACCTCGGCCGGTTCCGCCTGAGCGTGACGGCGGCCAGGAACGCGATCGCCGACCCGCTCCCCAGGCGAGTGCGCGAGATCCTGGCCGTCCCGCCGGCCCGGCGGTCGCCGGCTCAGGAGGCCGTCGTGTTCTCCTACTGGCGGACGACCGTCCCCGAGTTCAAGGCCGTCAACGAGCGGATCGAGGCCCTCCGCGGGCAGTGGCCAGAGGGGACCACGGCGCTGACCCTGACGGCCCGCGAGAAGGGCCGCACGACCGCCATGCTCAAGCGAGGCGACTGGCTCAAGCCCGGCAAGGAGGTCACCCCCGGCGTGCCCGCCATCCTGCACCCGCTCCCGGACGGTTGCGAGCCGTCGCGGCTGGCCTTCGCGCGATGGCTGGTGGACCGGAGGTCGCCGACGACGGCCCGGGTGTTCGTGAACCGGGTCTGGCAGACCGACTTCGGCACGGGCCTGGTGAGCACGAGCGAGGACCTGGGCACCCAGGGCGAGGCGCCGTCGCACCCCGAGCTGCTGGACTGGCTCGCCTGCGAGTTCATGGACCGCGGCTGGAGCATGAAGGCGTTGCACCGGCTGATCGTCGGCTCGGCGGCCTACCGCCAGAGCAGCCGGGTCACGCCCGGGCTCCACGCCCGAGACCCCGATAACCGCCTGCTCGCCCGGGGCCCTCGGTTCCGGGTCGAGGCGGAGGCGGTCCGCGACATCGCGCTGGCATCCAGCGGGTTGCTCAACCCCAAGCTGGGCGGGGCCAGCATCTACGCCCCCGCGCCCGGCTTCCTGTTCCTCCCCCCCACCAGCTATGCCCCCTTCCCGTGGAAGGAAGAGACCGGGCCGGACCGTTACCGCCGGGCCGTTTACACCTTCCGCAGGCGGTCGACGCCCTACCCGATGCTCGCGACGTTCGACGCTCCCAACGGCGACGCCTCGTGCGTCCGCCGTGCGCGCTCGAATACTCCCTTGCAGGCCCTGACGACCCTCAACGAGACGGTCTTCGTCGAGTGGCGCGGGCCCTGGCGCGGACGGTCCTCGAGCATGGTGGCCGGACCGATCAAGAGCGGGTCGCCTATGCCTTCCGCCGGGTCCTCGGCCGGGCGCCCACCGACGACGAGCGAAAGGTCCTCCTCGGCCTGCTGGAGACGCAGTGGAAGCGAATCGCCGAGGGCCGGGTGGACGCACGCGAGCTGGCCGCCGGCGCGGCGCCGAGCCCGACTCGTCCCCGAGCGGCTCGACGGCACAACTCGCGGCGTATACGGTCGTTTCCCGGGTGCTGCTGAACCTCGACGAGACGATCACCAAGGAGTGAGTGATGCGACGCCTGGACCGCCGGGACAACCCGCGGGACCAGGCCCGCACACGTCTGACCACGAGATCGCCATGAAAACTCCCGGCCCGCAGGCTGCACGGTTGGTCTCGCTCGACGCGTACCGGGGGGCCATCATGCTCCTGATGGCCTCGGGCGGCCTCGGCCTGGCGCGGGCGACGCGCGATCTCGATCCCGGCTCGCCCTGGAAGTGGATCGCCCAGCAGGTCGAACATACCGAGTGGGCCGGCGCCACGCTCTGGGACTTCATCCAGCCGGCGTTCATGTTCATGGTGGGCGTGGCCCTGCCGTGGTCGCTCGCGAGCCGCATGGCACGCGGGCAGCATCTCGGCGTCCTGCTCGCTCACGCGCTCTGGCGGTCGCTCGTGCTGGTCCTGCTGGCGGTCTTCCTCAGCTCCGCCTGGAGCCCGCAGACCGATTGGGTCTTCACCAACGTCCTGGCTCAGATCGGCCTCGGGTACCCGTTCCTGTTCCTCCTGGCGTTCACCCGGCCCCGGACTCAATGGCTCGCCGCCTCCGGCATCCTGGTCGCGTACTGGCTCGCCTTCGCGCTCCATCCGCTCCCGGCGTCGGACTTCGACTGGAAGGCCGTCGGCGTGCCCGGCGACTGGCCGCACCTGGCGGGCTTCGCCGCCCACTGGGAGAAGGGCGCCAATGTCGCCGCCGCCTTCGACCGCTGGCTGCTGAACCTCTTCCCGAGGCCGGCCCCGTTCGTCTTCAACGAGGGCGGCTACCAGACGCTCAACTTCATCCCGTCCCTGGCGACGATGATCTTCGGGATGCAGGCCGGGCGGACCCTGCGCAGCGAGCTGGCCCCCGAGTCGAAGGTGGTGCGACTCGTGAGCTTCGGCCTCGCCGGGATCGCCCTCGGGGCCTCGATCGCGGCGGCCGGCCTCTGCCCGATCGTGAAGCGGATCTGGACGCCCTCCTGGGCGATCTTCAGTGCCGGGGTCGTGGCGGTGGTCCTGGCCGCCTTCTACGCGATCATCGACTGGCGGGGCCAAAGGCGCTGGAGCTTCCCGCTCGTCGTCGCCGGGATGAACTCGATCGCGCTGTACTGCCTGTGGCAGTTGATGGGGGGATTCATCAAGGACAACGTCCGGCGCCATCTCGGCCGGCATGTCTTCGAGGTCCTGGGGCCGGACTATACGACGATGCTCGAGCGGGGCACGATCCTGGTCGTCCTGTGGTTGATCCTGCTGTGGATGTATCGCCGGGGATTCTTCCTCCGGATCTGATCCGCGCATCTGTGTTGTCGGGTGGGCAATACATCGCCAACCCGACAACACCGGAATCGGCCTTCCCGAACAGACTCTGAAGTCCGCCGGGACTTTCGATTTCACACTTGCCCTCATTGAACTTTGGGCAGGATTCCGATAAGATGCGTATAGCCTCGCTCATGATGGGCGAGGCGACGGCTATGACGGCCCCTGTCGTGCGACTCCGTGCACGGCCGGGGTTTTTTCATGCGCCGAATTCCCCGGTGCTGGGATCACGAGCCAATCGACTCCGACGGCTCTTGCCCGCGGCCATGGCGCCGCCGCAAGGCGGCAACTCAGCCTGATCCCGGTCTCGTATGCCCCGGCCGGCTTGCGCCGGGGTCATTCTCGGACAGGATTCACCACGATGGCTTGGGTCGCGATCAAGATGTTGACGGGTGACCGGGCCAAGTTCGCCGGCATCGTCCTCGGCCTGACCTTCGCGGCGCTTCTGATCACGCAGCAGGGGTCGATCTTCTGCGGGCTGATGCTCCGGACGGCCGCGCAGATCACCGACATCAGCGGCGCCGATCTCTGGATCATGGACGGCAACGTCCGCTACATCGACGACGTCAAGCCGATGATCGCCGACAACCTCTACCGAGTTCGCGGCGTCGACGGCGTCCTCTGGGCCGTACCGCTGTACAAGGGGATGGGCCAGGCCAAGGTGTCCTTCAACGACCGGGCCAGCGGCGGTCGGGTCGACGTGATCGAATCGGTGATCCTGCTCGGCCTGGATGATGTCTCGCTGGTCGGTGCGCCGAGACACCTCTACGTCGGCCGCACCGTGGACCTGTGGCAGCCCGATGGCATCATCGTCGACAAGATCGGGCTGCGCAAGCTCTTCCCGGAACAGGGGGGCGAAGCGGCGCGGACCGATGCCGAGCTGCGCTGGTTCCTCGGCCGCCAGCTCGAGATGAACGATCGCCGCGCCGTGATCGTCGGCATCTGCGAGACGACGCGGACCTTCCAGTCCAACCCCGTGGTCTACACGACCTACTCGCGCGCCTTGACCTTCGCGCCCCAGCCGCGGATGCCCCTGACCTACATCCTCGCCAAGGCCAAGCCGGGCGAGGACCCGACGGCCGTCGCCGATCGGGTTCACGTCCGGACCGGGCTCAAGGCCAAGACGAGCGACGAGTTCAAGTGGATGACGATGCAATACTACCTGCTCAATACGGGCATCCCGATCAACCTGGGAGCCACCACCCTGCTGGGCTTCATCGTCGGGACGGCCATCGCCGGCCAGACGTTCTATAACTTCACGATCGAGAACCTCCGTCAATTCGGGACGCTCAAGGCCATGGGCCTGACCAACGAACGGCTCGTCGCGATGATCCTGGTGCAAGCGGGTTCGGTCGGCATGCTCGGCTATTGCCTGGGTGTCGGGCTGGCGGGCGCCTTCGGCCTGCTCGCCCACGGCACGGAGCTGGCCTTCTTCACGCCGTGGCAGCTCCTCCCGATCACGGCCGTGGCGGTCGTCCTGATCTGCATGCTGGCGAGCGTCCTCTGCCTGATGCGGGTCGTGCGCCTCGAGCCCGCGATCGTCTTCCGCAGTTGAGCGCACGCCCGACGACTCGCCGCGATGGGCGCGGGGAAAGGAGACTCGGCCGATGAAGAAGCTGGGCAAGTACCTCTTGCCGATGATCGCCGTCGCCTTCTTGGCCTTCGAGATCATCAACGTGATGATGGCCCGGCGCATCCCGCCCGCGGCCGAGCCGGTGATCTCGCCGCCCACCGTTCCCCTCGGCTTCCGCGCGATCGCCGGCGCCGGGCTGATCGAGGCCAAGTGGGAGAACATCCCGATCGGCACCCTGGTGGCGGGCGTCGTCACCGAAGTGAACGTCAAGCGCGGCGACATGGTGAAGAAGGGCGACCGGCTCTTCCGGCTCGACGATCGCGACCTGCAGGCGCAGTTGCTGGTCGCCGAGGCCAATCTCCAGGCCGCGGATGCTCAGTACCAGCGGATCCTCGCCGCCCCGCAGCAAGGAGATATCCCGACCTCCGAGGCCTCCGTCGAAGAGGCGAGGGCCCACTTCGTCGACGCCGAGATCGCCTATCGCCGGTCGGAGGCCCTCTACGAACGCCACGCCGAGGCGGCCCAGGATCGAGACCACGACCGGTACGCCTACCTGGCCAACAAGGCCACCCTCGCGCGGATGGAGGCCGACCTCCAGCGGCTCAAGGTCACCTGGGACAAGGACAAGGAGATGTACCGCGCGGCGGTCATGCAGGGTCGCAGCCAGGTCGAGAGCATCAAGATCAATCTCGACCGGTTGATCGTGCGCGCCCTGGCCGACGGCGAGGTCCTCCAGGTGCACGTCCGGCTCGGCCAGTACGCCGGCCTGGTCTGGAACGAGCCGCTGATCGTCCTGGGCAATATCCGCGAGCTCCACGTGCGCGTGGACATCGACGAGCAGGACCTCCCCTACTTCAGCAGCAGCGCGAAGGCGGTGGCCACGCTGAAAGGGCGCCCGCAGGTGCCTTTCCCGCTCACCTACTACGACACCGAGCCCTACGTGATCCCCAAGCAGAGCCTCACCGGCTCGAACACCGAACGGGTGGACACGCGCGTCTTGCAGATCCTCTATGCGCTGCCCGAGAAGACCGCCATCCCGCTCTATATCGGCCAGCAGATGGACGTCTACATCGAGGCGACGAAGCCTCCCGGCGGCGTCGTGCTGGACGTGGACCCCACGGCCGTGAAGAGGCCGTTCGAGGATGGCGCGGCCAGGCCGACGGGCAAAGCCAGCCGAGGCTGAGGCGAACTTTCCCGGACGACCCGCGCGGTCTTGTCGCGGTCCATGCCGCCCACTCTACTGGACCCCGCGCGGTCGACCCGGCCTGTCCATAGCCCGGCGCCGGAGGAGCCGTGGGCGTCGGAACGCCCGACGTGGCTCCTGTCTGCGATCCCGCGGGGAATCCGAGCGGGAAGCTGCCTGGAAACATCGAAGGGAATCGCAAGTACGGGCCGTTCACGCCGCTGCCCGGCGGCGGCATCGTCGGTCCGCCGGGCGCTCCGCTCGTCGGAGGCGCGGGCGCGGTCGGTGCCGCTGGCGCCGGAGTGGCGCCGGCACCGCCCTGACCGGCGGGCAGCAGCGACGTCGTCGTCCCGGACGGCTGGCCGCCGATGAGTGGAAGCGGATTGAGGAGATCGTTGGCGACCGTGTTGCGGGTGACCGGCGGGATGACGGGGGCTGTCGCGTCATTGGCGCCCGAGCCCACGCTGATGGCGGCGTTGGCCGCAGCCGCCGAGCCGGCCGGACCGCCGACCCCGAGGCTCGGGACCCCGGTGATGTTGCCCGGTAGCGCGCTGGAGATCCCCCCGCTGCCCAGGATGAAGTACGGCATGTTGATCGGAGTCCCGCTCACGCTCGGGGCCGAGGCCGGCCCGGGTCCGATCGCCGAGCCGGAGGGGGAGACGAACGCGCCGGGGAAGGGGACGAGCAACATGTATCCCCAGGTGGTCAGCGCGATCACACCCAGGTTGGGTATGACCGGTAGGAGGCGGTCCTCCAGGACGCAATGACCCAGATCCGGTCGGAACGTCAGGCGCGGCTTCATCGAGTCGGGCCCTCAATCGTCGGGTGCCCCGCGGATCTCGACCGCGGCCTGGCACCCCGGTTCGTCGGAGTGGTCGCGGACGCACTCGGCGGGCACGAACAACTCGGCCGACTCCCCGACGGGGACGTCAGGCCGTCCCGGTGTCGCGCACCGGGCTCATGCCGGCGAGTTCCTCCTGAGTGAACCCCCGCGCTCTCCACGCCCCCCAGTCCAACGGCTCGCAGGCACCGCCGGTCTCCGGCTCGTCCTGGACGCGTTCCCACTTCCGCGCGCCGGGAGTGGTCGCCATGGGGTGGCTGTGCTTCTCGTCCCTTCTCTGGCATTCGATGCACCGGGTCGTGCAGGGAAGGGCGACCAGGCGTGCCGCGGGGATCCTGCCGCCGCAGGTCTCACAACGGCCGTACCGGCCCTCGGCGATCCGCCGCAGGGCCTGCTCGATCCCGGCAAGCTCGCGACTCTCGATCTCCGCCAGGCGAGAGCAGACCTCGTCGTTGGCGGAATCGACCGCCGCATCCACGGTGTCGCCGAACCCGACGACTTCCGACGGCTCCCGGAGACGGCTCACGTCTTCCTCGAGCACTTTCCGCAAGGCATTGCGCTGGGACATCAACCGCGACGTCAATCTGAGCAAGGAATTGCTGGCGGTCATGGGCGACCTCCTGGTGTCTGGTGTACGTCAATGAGGGGCGCGGGTTGCTATGAAACGGATGTAAGCTTCTTCCTTCGAACATCCTTGCTCCGAGGCCGGCTCGAGGCCACGCCCGAGATCGGCGCGCGGTGCCGCGTCCGCAGTCCGTCATCGCGAACTGGATCGCGATCGGCGGGGATCGAGCCGATGGAGCGGGAGCGGCGCGAGGCCGCGCCGGCTCAGGTCATCGGCGTGACACGCGGTCGTGACAAGACGCCGTGTCCGGGAAGCCTGAGGGGCACTGAACCCCTCATGAGACCCTCGAGTGCGGCGGCCGTTACCGCGGAAGGCTGATCATCCTCCAAGGGATGATCGGTGTCCGACCATCGGACAGGCGGGCTAACAAAAAACCCCACCGATGCGTGGTCGCATGGCGGGGCCGACATAGCCTGGATTGAAACTCACCCCTCACGAGCGAGCCATCGTGATCACTATAGGAGCCGCACACTCTCCTGTCAAGAGCTCTTTTTCGGAAGAAGCAGAGGGAACATTCGGGACGCGCCGGAGATCACCGGACCGTCTCCGCCTCGACCACGACCTCCTCGTCGCCGGGCGTCGGCGCATGTCGGGCGCCTTGACGATCAGCACGCCACAGTCGGCCCTCGGAATGACCGATTCGGCCACGTTCCCCAGAAGCAACCGACCCAGCCCGGTCCGGCCGTGCGTCCCCATCACGATCAGGTCGCAGGCGACGCGCTTCGCGGTGCGAAGGATCTCGTGGGCTACGCGGCCGCGGCCGAACCACATCTCCACGGGGTACTTGAGATCGGGGCCATCGAGCCGCTCGCAAATCGCATCCAGAGATCGTTGATCATCGCGAGAATCGATCTCTCCCGCCGAGCCGCCGTCCAGGTGAAGCTCCAGCGGGGTGACGTGCATGACGATCAGCCGGGCCCCCACGTCCCGCGCGAGCTCGCGCACCGCGTCCGATGCGGCCTCGGATGCCTTCGAGAAGTCGATGGGATTCAGGATGACGCGGACCTCCCGGGTCCCGGGGGCACCGTCGTGCCCGCGGAGGGCTAGCACGGAGCAAGGGGCCTCGCGCAGGACGTGCGTGGCCACGCTGCCGGCGATCAGCCGGCGCAGGCCCGTGCGGCCGTGGGTGCCCATCGCGATCAGGTCGGCGTCGACCTCCGAGGCGGTCCGGAGGATCCCGTCCGGGGCCGATCCCGGGCACAAGCGGTATTCCACGTCGAAGGGACGATCCGGAAGATAGACCCCGCGCAAGCGCCGCTTCAGGGCGGCACGCAGCGCCTCGGCTCCCGGTGTGGTCCCTGCCTCGTCGCGATCGGGGTCGATGACGTGTAGCACGATCAGCCGGGTCGCGAGCCCGACGGTGATCGAGCACGTCACGCCGAAGGCCTCCACGGAATCCTCCGAGAAGTCGGCCGCGAAGAGGGTCGTGTGAGCGGGTTGCATCGGCGTTGATCCTCGTTCGATTCGCATCCGGGCGGCGACGCGGGGCACCGCTCACTCGATCACCGGGGCGTGCCTTTCGAGGTTGAGACAATCAATCGGGAATCCGGTCCGGAGACTCATCGAGCCCATCAGACGACAGCTCGGGGCCGGCCTGGTTGTGCCCGCGGCCCGGTTCGGTGAAGAAGGCCAGGCCCGGATTCGCCGTCGCGAGCCAATCCTCGAGGGTCAACCGGACAGACCGTCCCGCCCCGCACGATTGGATCTCCAGCGCCCGCGCGCTGAGGAGGGATGCGTCCATGAGCAGGGAGATGCTTCGCAGGTCCGGAAGCAAGCGGTGCGACCCGACCCTTCGATCGCCGAAGATCCGATCGACCTCATCGCTGGGGGCCAGCCGAACCTCATCGGCCCCGAGCAGCTTTCCCAGGCGATCGAGCACGACGCGCCGGCTGGCGGGGAAGATCAGCGCGACCGGGCGGCCGTCGACCACCGCGACGACCAGCCTCGCCGTGCACCCGCGCCCGTCGCCACCCCGACCCTCGCCGAGGATGACGCGCCCCTCCAACTCGTCGTAATCCACGCTCCGATGTTTCAGCATTTCATTGATCCGTCGTTTCGATGCCACCTCGGTCGCCCACATCGACGCCGGCCTGCGTCATCGAGCCACGTCCCCCGCCTGCTCCTCGCCCCACACGAAACCCCGGGATCCACCCGTCAGCTCGCCGCCGACTTGGCCGTGACCACCTCAATCTGATTGTCCACCCGGTGGACTCCATCGACCGCGTCGGCGATCGCCTGCGCGACCTGCTTGAGGTATTGGGACGGGACGCAACCCCGCAACAACAGTACGCCACCCTCGTACTCGCAGCGGATCCCTCGAAGGGCCAGGTATCCGCTGGTCCCGAGCCGCTGCTCGACCGACACCTGATGACCGCAACGGCTATGGGACGCGTTGACGGTCGCCGGCCTCCAGCCGTCTGGCTTGATCATGTTACCAATCCCTCGTGCGAGCATGGTGTCGCGGTATCAACTAGTGGACGGACCACGATCGTGGCCGCGAGACGAGATCGCCTGGCGGGAGCGACGTGATTGGGCCCGTCGGCCGGCGGCGCAACAAAAAAACCCCGTCCATGCGTGATCCGCATGTCGGGGCCGCCTTAGCCGGGACGGGATTGCCCGTCGCGAGCAATCACTGCCTGATAGAATAGCGAGATGGCTTCGGTCAAGTCAAGGGCGAGTCGCTCAATTCAGCAGGAAGTCACCCAATGCACATGTCCGACAACTCCACTCAACGGGACAAGTCCGCGAGCCTGAGCTGCCGCAGCACGGAACGCGTCTTGGTCTGATGGGCCCACATCCTCGGCAGGACGTCGTCGAGCGCCTCGAGGATATGAGGCCCTTCGTGGAACATGACGCACTCCGCCGGCGCAGCGTCGCGTCGATGATCTCGGCCCGCGAGGGCTGACCCGACTTCGTCGGCTTCTCCATCACTTGCGGGACGGACGTTCGAGCAGACCCCGATCACCGGGACATGGGCCGCCTCGCCCATCCAGAGGACCTCCTCCTGCACCTCGGCGCCGCTCAGCGACGCTTGGTCAACCATCCGATGAGCACTCCGACGCCGAGTGCGATGCCCAGGGCCCGAGCGGGCTCCCGGGCCACATAAGCCTTGACACGCTCGCTCCCCTCGGCGATCCGCTCGCGAGCGATCGCGGCGCACCGGAGCGCCAGCCCCGTGAGTGGTTCCGCCGTAGGGCCTGCATGGGTTTCCAACTCACGAGGATGATCGTCCATCGTCCGAGCCTCCGGATACGGCGTTTGATCGCGGTCACACGCCGGCGGTAGGTGCGGCTCCCTCGCGCCATCCGACGCCGATTCACGTCAACATCGTACCTCGCCCTCTGACCTACTGGAGGTCAGGCCGCGGATGCCGCACGGCCCTGGGAGCCCGACTTCAACGAGTCCTCGAGGCCCTTGATGACCTGCATCAGTTCGACCGGCACGGCGATCACGACCGTGTTCGACGCCGCCGGTCCCAAGCCGTCGATGGTCTGCAACGTCCGAAGTTGCATCGCGCCGGGGCTTTCGCCCATCGTTCGGGCCGCGGCCGCCAGGTTGACCGCCGCCTCCCGGTCGCCTTCGGCCTTGGTGATCGTCGCCCGCTTCTCGCGCTCGGCGGAGGCCTGGCGCGACATCATCTTCTTCAATTCCTCGGGCATGGATACGTCCTGGATCCGCAGTCCCGTCACATCCAGGCCCCAGCCCTTGGTGTCCTTCTCGACCTGGACCTCGATCGCCCTGGCGATCTGCTCCCGCTCGACCAGGAGCTGGTCGAGGGTCATCTGGCCGAGGACGTCGCGGAGGGAGGTCTGGGCATACTGGGCGATCAGATAGCGAAAGTCCTGGACCATGATGATCGCCTCGTCCGGATTGACGACGCGGAAGAACAGGACCCCGTCGATGACCACCGGGACATTGTCCCGGGTGATCACTTGCTGCTTGGGGATGTTGATCGCCTGGACTCGCGTGTCGACCATCCGGATCTGATCGATCAAGGGGATGATCATGAACAGGCCAGGACCCTTGATCTCCTTGAACTTGCCCAGGCGAAAGACCACGGCCCGTTGCCACTGGGCGGCGAGCTGGATCGCCGAGGCGAGGACCAGGTCTCCGACGAACCAGGCGGTCCCGACGACCGCCGCGATGACGGGATAAGCTTGCGCGAACGGTCCGACGATCGCGGCCCCGACCAGGAGCATCACCACGAACGCCAGGCCCGAGATGTAGTTGGCCATGTTCTGCCTCATTTCAAGGGACTCGGGAGGTCGCGTGACGGATCCCAGGCCTTCGTTCAATTCATCGCCGCTGCCCCTGATCGCTCGCGGCCCCCGTGGCAAGGGGACAGCCACCGGAGGCCTTCTCCGATCCCCTCAAGGCGCGATCGCGATGAGGTTCTCGACCTGGGTGACCCCCGGCGCCGCCCAGGCCGACCGTTCAGCCTCCTGCCGCTCCGACCAGGAACAGACGTCGCCGCGGAGGGTCACCTTGCCGTCGCGGGTCTCCACGCGGACTCGCTGCGCATCCAGTTCGGCGCTGCGGAGGAAGGCGGTCTCGATCCGGGACTTGACGTCGGACGCCGAGACGCGCGGCTTCACGGTGATCAGGTTGTTCACCCCCGTCACGCCGAACAGGTGATGGACGGCCTCGAAGGCGGCATCCCGCTGGTACTGCCATTCGACCTCGCCTTCGAGGGTGATCCAGCCCTTGCTCACGGAGACCCCGATGCGGCCCTCGGGCACCGACGTCTTCCACTCCAGCGCATCGACGGCCGCCCGGGCGATGTCGGCATCGGACCGCGCGGCGGAACCGGGCAGTCGGACCTCGAGGTCGTTGGCGATCGCCTTGACGCCCTTGACCCGCCTGACCACCCGCTCGGCCGCCAGTTTCTCGGTGTAGCTCCTGACGGGCCCGGTGAGCGTCACGATGCCTTCATGGGTCATGACGCCGATCTCGGCCGGATCGATGCTCGGCTCCCAGTCGAGCTCGTCGAGGAGATCGCGCCGCAATTCCAGGTCGTTCTTCATGGTGTCCTCCAACTCGAGTTGCCAGGGACTCGGGCCGTTCGTTCGGGAATCGCCGGAGGATCCTGATCGATCGGACGATGCGGCTTTCCGTCGGCGTGAGTTCCCGCGGGAGCGCGATCATCCGCCGTGGATCGGTCCCGAGCGACCGGCCATCAGACGGATCGGGTCGTAAAAAAACCCCACACATGCGGAACTGCATGGCGGGGCCACCCTAGCCGACGATCGTGTTGCCCATCGCGAGCAACTAACAACATCCAGCTTATCAGCTCGATCGCATTATCTCAAGAGTTAAGACAACTTTCTCTAGAATCGAGAACTTGAGGATGGATGTAATAGCGGATGATCCATCCACGAGGTCCGCCGATCCGCGGGCCTTGAGATGGGTCAGGAGGACTCATGGACAGGCATGGCGGCGCGGATCAGTTCCACCGCCTGCTCGTCCTCGACCTGCGTGAAGTCCGCATAGAACTGGCCGATGGCCCAGAAGGGCGATGGCGCGAGGAGGCAGATCAACTCGTCGCAGTGCCGGCGGACCTCGCGAAGCGGGTCGGGGGACGCAACGGGGACGGCGACGATCAGCTCGAATGGGCGGCTCGCTCGGGCCAGATCGAGGGCCGCGATCATCGTGGCGCCGGTCGCGATCCCGTCGTCGGTGACGATCACCGACCGGCCGTCGATCGTCGCCTGCGGCCTGACGGCGCGGAAGAGGGCCTTGCGGCGCACGATCTCGCCGAGTTGGTGCTTGCTCTCTCCGGCGATGTACGAATCGTCCACGTCGGGGAATTCCCTGGCCGATGGATTGAGGTAGATCCGGCCATTCTCACCGATGGCGCCGAGGGCCAGCTCGGGCTGGAATGGGGCGCGGAGCTTGCGAGATAGGACGACGTCGAGTTCGGCGCCCAGCTCCCGCGCCAGCACGGCGCCGGTGACCACCCCGCCGCGCGGGATCGCCAGGACCAGCGGGTCGCGCAACGGCCGGCCCTCGAATCGCCGCGCCAGCACGCGGGCGGCCTCTGCTCGGTTTCGGAACATGCCTTCGCCTCCTTCGATCGAGCCCGAATCGGGCTCGCGGGTCGAGTGTCTGCCGGTGCGCGGGGGCATCATGATCAAACCGGATCGCCGGTTCGACCCCTCGGTACTTCGTGATAGAGCTCGCTGAGCGAGCCGCCGGCCAGGATCGCGCGGATCGCCGCCGCGATGAGCGGAGCGATGCTGACGATCCGCAGCCGTCGGTCAACCGCAGCGGTCGCCACCGAGTCGGTGACGAAGACTTCCCGGATCGCCTCGTGGCCGAGCGCGGCCCAGGCCGCGCCCACGAACAATCCGTGGCTGGCGGCGACGACGATCTCGGGACGGGCGCCCGCCCGCAGCAGGGCTTCGACGGCGCGGGCGATCGTCCCGCCGGTCGAGATCATGTCGTCGATGATCAGGCAGGGCCGGTCGCGCACATCGCCGATGACGCGCGTCACGGCGGTCTCGGTCCCGCTCGAGCGCCGCTTGTGCAGGATGGCGACCGCGCCGCCGAGCCGGTGGGCGTAATCGGCGGCCATCGCAACCCGGCCGGTATCGGGCGACACGATCACGACGCCCGGTGGCAGCCAACTGCGCACGGCCTCCCCCAGCGTCGGTACGGCCGTCAGGCTGTCCACCGGGATCTGGAAGAACCCCTCGATCTGCGACGCATGGAGATCGATCGTGATGAGATGATCGATCCCCGCCGCCTGGATCAACTGGGCCACCAGGCTGGCGGTGATCGGCTCGCGACGGCCGCGGCGCCGATCGGCCCGGGCATAGCCATAGTATGGCACGACGGCCGTGATCCGTGCCGCGGCCGAGCGCCGGCATGCGTCGGCGAGAGTCAACAGCTCGATCAGGTTATCGTTCACCGGCGGTGCGGTCAACTGGATCAACAGGACCTCGCGGCCGCGCACCGTCTCATCGAGCCGGACCTCGACCTCGCCGTCAGGGAAGCGGGTCACGGTGCGGCTCCCCGGATGCACTCCGAGTTCCGCGGCGATGCCGCCGGCCAGGGCGGGATTGGACGTGCCGGAGAACATGACGAAATCCCGACTCATCACGTCACCCTCCTTCCTGTCGAGCCCGCTCACGCGGACGTGCTTCGCGTCGATCAGGGTCTTCGCCATCGGACTCTTGTCGTGGGGATGTGTCATGGCCGCGATGCGACTCGGGCCCGGATGCCGCGGTCCTCGGCCCTCGCGCGTGGATGGAAAGGCGGTCCCCGTCGCGGCGGATCGTCGTCCCCAGCTCCGCGGAGAGCGATTCCATCCGCTCGGCGATCGCCTCTCGCTCCGATCCGACGGCGCGGTTCACCTGGCGATGGCGGATGACCGCCGGGATCAAGCCGATTCGCTCGACGCCGGCGCCGTCCGCCTCCAGGCGAAACAACAGGCCCCAGTCGTTGCGCAGCTCGGGATCCACCACGTAGTCATCCACGAAGTCGCCGGCGTCGTAGATGATCGGCCGCCCCCTATAAAGCTCGATCCCCTGGAAGACGTGGGCGCTGTGCCCGAAGAAGACGTCAGCCCCCAGATCGATGACGGCATGAGCGAAATCGCGGAACAATGGCCTGGGGCGTTGGACCATGTTCGGCCCCCAGTGGATCGTGAAGACCACCAGCTCGGCTTCTGCCGCTCTGGCCTCGGCGATGCTCTCCCGGACCGGGCCCAGCACCGTTCCTCGAGCGCGATCGGGATGTAGTTGGTCCCCGTTGCATCGGGTCGTGCCGCCCATCCCGGTTCATTGTCGGTGAACGCGACGACGCCAACGCGCAGGCCAGGCGCTTCCAGCAGTGCGGGCCGTCTCGCCTCCTCAAGATCGCGTCCGGCTCCTGTAAAGGCGATTCCGCCTTGCCGGAGGAGGTCGAGCATCTCGAGCAGCGCCTCCTCTCCATAATCAAGGACGTGGTTGTTGGCCAGGGTCACGCAATCGATGCCCGCTCGCCGGAGTGCCCCGACCGCGGCCGGATCGGCCCGGAAGTGAAAGACCTTGCGCCATCGGGACCATGGCTCCCCCCCATTGGCGATGACGCACTCGAGATTGACGACCGTGAGGTCCGCCTCGTTCAGCAAGGGCAGGAGATCCCCCCAGGGATGAGCAGGGCCGGAGCGCCCAATGACTCATCGACTCCCCGGCCGAGCATCACGTCGCCGGTCATGACCATGGAGATCTGCCGATTCATCGCTCCGCCCTCCAGAGAGGCGGACAGCGCGTTCGAGTGGAACGGTCTCGATCCCCCGGCGCCTCGACCTCTCTCCCTCCGACGTTCCATCTGGAACAGTCCCGCTGCGTTCATCCGGCGACCCGCCCCCGGAGCCGGGTGGCATCGGTGCCCGACGGCATCTCCTTCTCGACCAAGGTCCCGACATGGAAGAACTCCTCGGCCAGGAGGCTGAGGATGTCATCGAGGCTGACCAGGCCCGCGAGGGTCCCATCGCTGCCGGTCACTGGTAGCCGCCGGAAGCCGCCGGCCCGCATCAGGGCGAGGGCATGCTCGATCGGCGTCGCCTCCGAGACCGTCTCCGGATTCCGGGTCATGACCTCGTCAACGTGGGTCTGGCAAGGGTCCTTGCCCTGCGCCAGAACGCGGACGACCAGGTCCCGATCGGTCAGTAGACCGACCGGCTCATTGGCGCGATTGAGGATGACCAGGGTGCCGACTTTCCGCTCGGCCATCCGCCGTGCGGCGGCCTGACTCGTCTCGTCCGCGTCGGCAAGGTCCACATAACGCGTGCAGATCCGTCCCACAGACATGGCTGTCCCCTTTCGGGTGGAGTTCCCCTATCGAGCGTCACAGATGGCCGTGCCGGCCCACCGGACGGACGGTGGAGGCTTGCGGGCCCTTGTCGCCCTCCTGCTCGGTGAATGCCACTTCCGTGCCGACTTCGAGCCGCCCGAACCCGCCGCTCGGGATACTGTTCCTGTGGAAGTAGATCTCCCGACCGTCGGGCGTCCCGAGGAAGCCGTATCCCTCTTCGGGAACGAGCCGGATGACTCGGCCATGAGCGGCCGCATTGTGCGCCTTGACGTCGCGCCGCTGGACCCGGACGAACTCCTCCAGTTGCCGGCGAGCCTCGTCGAAGGCATCGCGGATCACGATGTCGATGTCGCGGTAGTCGCTGCGTTGGCTCGGCTCGCGATTGATGACGATCTCGCGGCCGGGGACCTTCAGGTCGATGCGGACCTGATAGAAATTCCCGTCGCGATGGTGCCGGTGCGGGATATCGACAACCACGCGGCAGCTCATGATGCGGTCGAAGAACTCGTCCAGCCGCGCCGCCTCGATGCGGAGTTTCGATTCGATCTCCTCGGAGGGCGGGAGGTTGTGAAATGCGACCTGGATAGGGAGTCTCATGGTTCGCACTCGCTCTCGATGGGGACGGGTGGGGCGATCGCCTCGACCGTCCCGGGATTGGAATCGCCTCGTTCTATCCCCGACGCCCGGCGCGCCCAGGTACCGCTGGCGCGCCGCTCGATTGCGCCGGCATCCGGCTTCAGACCGGCCCCTCCGACCTCAGCCAGCTCGTCGGCGCACCCGGTGGAAGAATCATCCCGCCCGGGCGAGGCTGGCCTGTCATCGGCTTGTTGCGATGGTGCGGCGCCCATAACCGCGAAGCGCGATCGCCCGACGCGAGCGGTGAGAGGGGTCCATGCGGCGCAACAAAAGAGCCCCGCCCATGCGTCGATCCGCATGGTGGGGCCGCCTTAGCCGCATGGCCGTCGCCCGTCAAGAGCAACGACTCTCTTAAAGATAATGAATTGGCCGATCGATTGTCAAGGCACGACCGTTCGCGGGGCACAGTCGCGTTTCCGCGGCTTGGCCGGCGGGACCGAGAGGTCTCCTGTCAGGGGCCAGGCCGGGAGCCGCGGTTCGGGGCGTTCCCGCAGCCCGCGACCGGCCCGGACGCTCGCAACGATCAGGCGCCGAGGCGGCCAGGGCCCATTGGCCCGTGTCGGTCGGGCTCTGGCGCCCGAGCGTCAACGGATCCGGGTAGGTCGGGCTTTCCGGCCTGACCCGGATCGGATCGGAGTCGGTCGGGCTTTCCAGCTCGACGCCCTCGGCCCGACCGGCCCCGGGGCGAAGCCGGCCGGCGGGCGGAGCGGGCCGAACCGACCCCAGACGCCCGCGGGCCGGCCCGGCCCGAAAAAGCCCGAGACCCGATCGGACCCGGACCGGTGCGGTGAAGCGCGTCGATCAGCGGGTCGGTCGTATCGGCGCCGAGGTGGCGGTGAGAGTCAAGAAGTCGTTCTGACCCCTTTGCTCGCGTGACCCCTTTGCTCGCGATCCATCAGAGGGCGGCGTAAAGCCTCATGCTCCCGGATCAAAGAGCGGCACACCCATCGCCTGGGCGGCTGTTTTGAGCTTGCCGTCCAGGGCTGCCAGCGGCAGACCGAGTCGGATCGCCAGCTCTAGGTAAGCGGCATCGTAGGCGGAGAGGTTATGAGCACGGGCCAGGTGCATCGTATCGGACCAGGCATGGGCGACCGTCTGGTCATCGACCGTAATGGGAAAGCTGCTCAGGATCGCCAGGAACCGCGCCGCGTCGGCCGATGTGATTCGCTTGCGGCGTTCGCCGACGATCAGGACGTTGGCCACTTCGAGCGGCCAGAGAGAGGGGACGTGGGCCTGTAGATCAGGCATCTTGTCCAGGATCGCCTCGGCGTATGTGTCGGCTTCGTCGTCGAAGCCCCACACCATCGTTACCGAGCCATCGAGGATAAACGCATTGGTGGCATCCATGCAAGATTCTCCTTAGAAACGGCGTCCTTCCTCAATCATCTCGCGGATGCTCGAACCGCCGAGCGACCGGCCCTTGCGGAATTGCTTCATGGCCTCGACGGCCGCCCGCACATCGGGCCTGGGCGTGGCGGAAACGGCGGGCAGGAGCCGGGCCACCGGCTTGCCGTGCTTGGTGATCGTGAATTCTTCCCCCCTGGCCACCCGTTCCAGGAGCTGGGGCAGGTGGGTCTTGGCCTCGAACGAGCCGACGGTTTCCACGGCTATCTCCTTATCTGACTTCAACTGGTTGAAAACCAGTCTATACCAGATCCCCCGATTTGCCAAGCCCCCGTTGCACCAAAGGGGTCGGGGTGCACCAAAGGGGTCGGGAGCCGATTCGAGTGTAAGGTTCCTGCCCCCTTTGATTCCGGACAGCCTGACCCGGATCGGATCGGAGTCGGTCGGGCTTTTCAGCCCGACGCCGTCGGCCCGCCCAGCCCCGGCCGTGCCCCGGGGCGAAGCCGGCCGGCGGACGGACCGGGCCGGACCGAACCGACCCGAGACGCCCGCGGGCGGGACCGGACCGAAAAAAGCCGAAACCTGGTCGGACCCCGACCTCCCCCCCGACCTCCCCGCATGCTGCCGGGACGATCGTTATCTTGAACAGCGGACTCCATTGGACCGGGAGACAAGTTCAACTTACCTCGGCTGCAGCCGCAGACAAAAGTCAACCAGCCCCTCTTGACTTCGGTTTACCTTTAGCTAAACTATCTTTGCAGGCTGGTTGAAGCGACTGATTTAGTGCCGAGACTAGTGGGCTAGACATCCGGCGAATTGCGATCTTGGGACGATTGTACACATAGTATACTAATGAGCACACGCGCTTGCCCTCCAAGAGGCGAGCCAAGAATTCGCAACTATTGTAAATCTATTAACGTTGTCATGCTAAGTCCTGCGTCAGCCAAGGGGATCCTATGGATGAATCCAAGTACCTCGTCCCATTAGCTGATGGGCCGAAACGAAGAGTTGTCGGCGCTCGTCGCCAAAATGGGGTTTCTGAAGGCATGAGCTATATCGGGCGTGTCCCCGAGAAGGAGCAGGACCGGTTGGCGGCTCTCTTTCAAGGGATGGCAAATTCTGGTGTGCTGAGCGAGAACAAATTCAAGAACTTGGAGGCCTCTGGTGGGATCTGGGAATTCCGGAGTGGCGCACATCGTCTGCTCTGCTTTCAAGACGGCCGGAGTTGGGTGTTGACACACGGGTTCAAGAAAAGCGGGCAGAAGACGCCCAAAGCGCAGATCGCGAGGGCGCAGACCATTCGAGCCGAATACGTGGAATTGAAGAAAAAGTACGGGGAGGACAGCGATGGCTCAGACGTGGGTCGAAAAACGGACCGAAGATCCTGAGCGGATGAAGGCATTCCAGCAGGAGCGCCTCATCCTGGAGGTCACAGAACTGATTGAGCGCCTCATGAAGCAACAGGGGGTGAGCAAGGCGCGTCTCGCCGAGAAGCTTGGCACGACCAAGGGGTACATCACACAATTGCTCGATGGCCGCACGAACATGACGCTTCGCACGATGGCTGATGTCCTGTTCGCACTCGGGCGTGCCTTGAGTGTGAACGACAGACCTCTGTCAGTGTCCTCGTCTCCCACCCCTTTGCCGGTCGAGGATTTTCTCTTTCAGGTCGAAGAGCCAGATTTCGGCAAGATCGAGATCACGAATTCTGTCACATCGCCGCCTTCTGGCAAGAGGTGGGCTGCATAATGGTGAAGAAGAAGTCTCGAACTCCCAGAGCGAAGAAGTCGAAGGCCCAGGATCAGTCCCATCTGATGGATCTGGCCGCCATCGTTTCTAGCCGTGTCCAGATCAGGTCCTTGATCATCGCCGAGTCTTCAGCCAAACGGGCACCAAGCGCCGGAGTTGGAGGAAAGGACTCTCGAGTCGAGCTCAGGACCGATGAGATCGGATACGCAATCGACCCCGATGAAAAAAGGATCGTGGTTACGCCAAGATTCACCCTGGAGGTTCGCAAGGAGGGCCAGGAAGCCCCGACACTTTCAATCCAAGCAAGATTTGTCATCTCCTACTCGCTTGACAGGATCGACGATCTCAAGCCGGAAAACGTTAAGGCTTTTGCTGGGACCAATGGGGTTTACAATGCCTGGCCGTACTGGCGAGAGTTCGTTCAGAACACCGTCGCGAGGATGGGGCTTCAGCCCTTGACCATTCCAGTGTTTCGCCTGCCCGACTCCGAAGAAACTGAGAGCTGATTCCAGACCGCCCGTCACGATTCCGGGTCATGGAACCGGCTGTGACGGGTGGCAGAAAGGGGAAGAAAAGAGGGGGAAGAAAAGGGGGAATAGTGCCACCCCGTCGACAGTTGTGTTAACGTGGAGCCGTGCAAGCTTGCAAAACCTCCCAGCCTGGACACGGGTCGGGTGGCACTATTCCCCGTTCCGGTCGTGAGGGCGAAGGTTGGGACGAAATTGGGCCGGGTCGCCCTGGGGGATTGCTCCCCCAGGGCTCCCACAGATCCGGACGTGCGCGTCGAAGACGCATCCGGCTCGTCACGTTGCAGTACGCAGAAACTGGGACGCAGCTAGACCCAAAACAAGCGTGATTAAAAAAAGCGGTTGTGTTCAACCTATGTGATCACGTTCATTAGATTGAGACGTACCTTCTACAGCTCGGGGGGATTTGGGCCCCGTTGCTGCCTCGAATTCTGTCTTCGGCATCGCCACCCCCATTTGCTTCTCTCGAAGGCCAACACGGATCGGGGCATCCGGACCCCGACTTCAGTGAGCGACCCCTCAACACAGCCGGCGTGAGTGCAACCGCTCGACCAGCCGGAGGAACACACCTTGCCACGGGTTCCACGACAACAACCGGTAGATCAGCCGCCCCCCCGCCCGGACGATCTGGCACGGCATCTGGATGAACGCCGCGCAGTACGTCGCGAACTCCATCCGCAACAACGTCCGCCGCTCCGCCTCATGGCGGGCCCGGTGCCGCGGCGCCACCGGCACCAGCAACGCACTCCAGGCCTTCAGGCTCCACGCCAACGAGCCCATCACCATGTACGCCCAGTTGCTCACCAGGTCGTCCACGGGGGTGGTCAGGGCACGAACGCCGCTCTTGAGTTGCGCGATCAAGTTCTCCTGGTCGCAGCGATCGTTGGCCGAGAACACCACCTCCTCGGCCGTCATCTCACGGTCGTTGGTGATGTAGAAGAAGTAACGATACTCCTCGAACAGCCGCATCTGTCCCCGGTCGACCCCCACCCGCTTGCGGAGGACGATCAGGCGATAACTCTTGCGGCAAGCGAGCGGTCGGTAGGCGAACTCCGCGACCATCTCCTCGAGCAGCTCGACATTCTTGTAGCCGCGCTCGCGGACGATCTCGGGCCGGAAGTGCTCGGGCTTCTCGCGTGGAGCGGTCTTGATCGGGTACCGTGGCGGTCGTTTCAGGAGGCGGTACGAGTCGGCCGGCAAGGCATCGGCCCGGGCCTTGAGCGACTCGTAGGCCTCGTAGCCGAAGAAGAACCGGATGTCGCCCGCTTCGTCCCAGCGATCCAGGTGCCCGGTCTGGGCGAACTTGGTGTCCCCCCGCAAGAGGATCTTGCGGAAGCCCGCCCGACGGGCCAAGGCGACGGCCATGTCGATGAAGACGTCCGCCCGCTCCGCGGAGGGGCGGTTGCCACTGCGATTGAACAGGTAGAGCGGCTCCGCCGTATTGGCCAGCGAGATCACCAGCGGATGGTAACCGTACTGGCCGTCGTAGGTGAAGTCCATCCCCTGCTTGCACTCCCCATCGCTGGGCACGATGCTGCCATCGGCCTCGAGGATCGCCTCGGCGAAGAACTCGGGGGGCTGCTGGGCCCAGACCCGCAGCCGCGCCTCGTTGATCGTGTCCATCAGGGTGAGGACATCGGCCTCGGCGAAGCGGCGGCAGAAGTCCCCGGCGGTGGTCGGGTCCGGGATCCGTTTGGCCCCCAGGGCGTCGAGGTAGACCTCGTCGTTGCGCCGCAGCTCGAGGTGCTCGATGCGCCGGCCGCCGGCGAGGAGATTCAGGGCGATGTTGAGGACGTGGTCGGATTCGTGGTAGGGCAGGTGCCGCTTGAGGAGGTGGAGGTTGCGGTCGATGTCCTGGATGAGCTCGATCTTCTGGGCCAGGAGGAAGAGGGCGCCGATGCCGCCGGCACTGAGCCCGCGGCCCCGACCGGCGTGTTCGTAGTGGATATTGCTGGCGGTCATCATGGGTACCGGCCGCTCCGGGCCGGGCGTGTTGTCGAGCCGTTTCTTGATCCGCCGTTGCCCCTCCTGGAAGAATCTCTTCTTGCGTGCCGCTCGCTTTTTTCGGAGAGTGGCGCTCGACTCGAAGGCCCCCTTGTCTTGGAATGGTGAGGATGTGAACCTACCTCCATTATTCCAAGACCATGCGGGGTTTTCGAGCTTTTTCTCCCGAAGCGCGCCAAACGCACTATAAATCACGCTTGGTTAGGGGCTAGATTGCCTTGCCCACCGCCGACGGCCATCCGTCCCGCCCCGTCGGATCGGTCGGCCGGCTCCGCCGCGGGCCCGAGCGGGCCGGTCCGGACACCGCTACCATCGGGATCGCAACCGGCCGATGACGCCACCAGCTCACCGGTGACCCGGGAGCCGAGCCGTCCGGCGACGGAAGCCGGAGGCGCCATGGCGCTCGCCCTCACCGGACGTCCGTGCGATCGGCGCCGGATGGACCCGTCCCGACGCATCCGCCATGACGTCCGCAGGCCCGTCGGCATCCCGCTCGGCATCCCTGGCCGCGCCGGTCCGGCCGAGCACGCCGCCCATGTCGGCCGGCCCCTCGACTGGCAAGCGGCGATCCCATGATGCCGTCCCGCACAGTCGCGCGTGATCCGTGAAATCCGTGTGATCCGTGGTCGAATCCGTCCGGTCTCGGGGGCGAACCAACCACGTCCTGCAAATCGAGCGACGCCGGATGGGGAGGAGACGGATCGAACCACGGATCACACGGATTTCACGGATCGAGAAGGAAAGAGAAAGCCGGCCCCGTCGGCGTCCGCGGCCCCCCTGGATGCCACCCGACTCCTCGCTCGCGGCGACGGCGAGCCCGGGTCCGACCGCCGAATTCCTGCCCCCGCCGGCACGATCGAACCCTCGTCATCCCGACAATGTCGCCAAACAAGCGCGGAAATCCGCGCCCGCCTCTTCCATTCATGGCAGACGGTGGGTACAATGATGGCGAGAGGCCCGCGGTGTGGCGGGCCCCTGCGAAGCGACGACGCCCGGCACCGATGAGAGGACACCCGCCGATGACCGCCCGCACGACCACGCCGGATCGAGCCGAGATCAGTCGCCAGAACGGGCGTAAGAGCCGGGGAGGCGGGCCTAAGACCCCGGAGGGGAAGGCCCGATCGCGGATGAACGCACTGAAGCACGGCATGACTGCATCCATAAATGTGTTGCCGGGAGAGGACCAGGACGCGTTCCGGCGCCGGGTCGAGGATTTCTTCGACGCCGCCCAGCCCCGAAACGCCATCGAGCTGGCCGTCACGGAGCAGGCGGCGCTGGCCACCTGGAAAATCGCCAGGGGCGAGCGTGCGGCGGCCGCCAGGGTCAGGACGGCCCTTCGCACCGCCGAGGCCACCGCGGGCCTCGGGAACCACGACGAGATCGCCGCCCTGGGCCACTGGCTGCTGGCCCCCGACCTGCGGGCCAAGCAGGAAGCCGGCAAGGCCTTGTTCCCCTTCTTGACGAAGGACCGGCACGACCCCATCGGCCGCGGCCGGGGCGAGCCCCGGCACATCGTGCTGCGGCTGGAGGCCAGTGCCGCCGGCTGCCAGTGGCTGATCGACCGGTGGGCCAAGCTCCGGGTGTGGCTCGACCGGGGCGCCGACTGGCGGACCAACGAGCTGATCGCGGCCCTGCAACTGCGCGGCCAGCGGCCGTTGGGGAAGGATGCCATCGAGTGGCAAGACCTGGTCGAGCCGATCCGGCCCACCGAGAACCCGGAGGCGCTCGCCGAGGCGCGGCGTCGGATGCTGTCGCAGTTCGCCGCCGGCCGGCCCGACGACCCGGCCGGCCAGCGGGCGGCGCTCTGGCGGCTGGTGGACGAGGAGACGGAGCGGCTGCTCCGGCGCCAGGCCGGGCACCAGCGGCGCGAGGCGGCCGACCGGGCCGAGCTGGCCGACCGGCTGGCGGTGGACACCTCGCCGGAAGGCGAGCTGATGCGGCGGTACCAGCTCGATAACGATCGCAAGCTGGACCGTGCGATCAACAACCTGGTGAAGCTCCGGCGCGGGCGTCGGCGTCGCCGGCGATCCGGCGGCCGAGGGCCCTCCGGAAAGGATGGACGAGGAGCCTGCGGGATCGGCTGGTCGGGGGCTCGGTGAGCACCGAGGCGCCGGCCTCGGCCTGCTGCCGGTGCTCGGTGAGCACCCTACGACCCCTCGGTCGTCGGCGGCTGGTACACCCATAGAGCCCGAGCCGGAGCCGGTGGGGACGGTCGAAGAGTCTGTTCCAGAAGAGAGAGGAGCGGGCGAGCGGGTGGCGTCAGCCCCCTGTCTTCGAGGGCCGTCGCTCAGCGGACAGGGGGCTGACGCCCCCCGCTCGCCCTTTCGGAACAGACTCGAAGCCCGGAGCAGCCCGGCGGACGAGGCCGACACCGAGGTCCAGCCGAAGGCCGGAGGCGACAGCGTGGAGGATGAAGACCTGGGGGCCGGCGGTCTTCCTTCCTCCTTCGCCCTGGATCCTTCATCCATCCCGGGTCCTGAATTGGTCGCCCCGGCCGCTGCCGTCGCGGCGGGCGAGCCGGCTCCGGCCGGGATCGCCGCGCCGGCCCGAGCCGCCGCCGAACCGGAGGGCCACCCCATTCCGCAGGACGAACTCAGCCCGGCAGTCGTCCGTTGTCCGTCGTCCGTTGTCCGTCGTCGGGGCGGCGAGGGCATCTCGCAAAACGAACCCGGCCCACGGGCGTATGGCGATGAAACCCCGCAAAACGAACTCACAACCCCGGCTGCCGGCGATCAAATGCCGCAAAACGAACCCAGCCCACCGGCCGGCGGCGATCCCAGCTCACAAAACGAACCCACCGGGTCGGGGCGGATCGCCCGTCTGGGTGTCCCGGCGCTGATCTTGGCCCTGCTGATCCTGCTGATCGCCCGACTGTCCGCGGCGGTCGCGGGCCCGGTCGCCGGCCCGATCGGCAAGCCGTGTATCCCCGCGGACGGGCGATCCGGCCCGGCCGCGGCGAAAGCTGACAGCGACAGGCCGCGCCAATTCGAATCCGCCGATCGAAGGCGGCGCCCGGAACTCATCGTCCGCAGGATTCACGCCGCCGCCGATCGGCCCCCGTCATCCCACCCGCCCTTGGGGCACCCTATCCCCGGCGGGGGTGAGCGAGGGGCCGGGCACGGCCTTCGCCGGGGGCTCCCCGCGCCGCCAGGCGCCAGCCACGGTCGCCCCGCCGGTGCTCGGCGACCACCCGGCGCGGCCATCTCGGCGCGCGCCGCGGCCTGCCTGCCGGTCGGTGGCCAGAAGACCGGGCTGGAAGGCCCGACCGAGGTGGGTGTCGTTCATGCCGGGTGCACGACCCGGTGGGCCCGACGCAGGCACGCGACTGCACCCCCGTTCGCGTCCTGGATCAACACCTTGCCGCGATGGGCCGTGGAGTGGAGAATCGCTACAGCCTGCCCTGGGTCGGCGAGGACCGGGCGACAACGGCACGAGGGATGGAGCATGGAACTCATCATCCGCCAGTCGGAGGGGCTCGAGATCGCCGGTCAGGAGGTCGAGGTGGTTGAGCGCAAGGGGCTGGGCCACCCCGATTCCCTGTGCGATGCGCTGGCCGAGCAATTCAGTCACGCCCTCTGCCAGTTCACTCTGGACCGCTTCGGACTCGTCCTCCACCACAACGTCAACAAGGCGCTGCTCTGGGCCGGCGCCTCGCGTCCCGCCTTCGGCGGCGGCGAGGTACTCCAGCCGATCGAGATCTTCCTGGCCGGCCGCGCCACCCAGGAGTTCCAGGGGACCGCGATCCCCGTCGCGGATCTGGCCGAGGCGTGCTGTAGAGACTGGCTCCGCGAGCACCTCCACGCGCTCGATCCCGATCGGCACGTCCGCATCCGCTGCCTGGTACGGCCCGCATCCTCGGACCTGGTCAACCTCTATCTCCGCCAGCAGCGTACGGGCATCCGCCTGGCCAACGACACCTCCTGCGGCGTCGGCTACGCCCCCTTGAGCGACCTGGAGAACGTCGTCGCCGGTGTCGAGGCGGAGCTCAACGAACCGCGGACCAAGCGGGCGTATCCCGAACTCGGCGAGGACATCAAGATCATGGGGATCCGGTGCGGCGAGGCCGTCACCTTGACCCTGGCCTGCGCGTTCGTCGACCGTTACGTGAGCGACGTCGACGACTACCTGGATCAGCGCAGTCGGCTGGCGGCCCTGGCCGGGGACGCCGCCCGGCGAATCCTCGGCCGGGAGGTCGGCGTGGAGGTGAACACCGCCGATGACCCGGGATCGGGCAACCTCTACTTGACCGTGACCGGAACGTCGGCCGAGGCCGGTGATGATGGTCAGGTCGGGCGGGGGAACCGGGCGAACGGCCTGATCACTCCCTACCGGCCCATGTCGCTCGAGGCGGTGGCGGGGAAGAACCCGGTCACTCACGTGGGCAAACTCTACAACGTCACCGCGTCGTCCATCTCGACGGCGATCGTCGAGCGATTCCCGGAGATCGCGGCGGCCCGTTGCGTCCTGGTCAGCCAGATCGGGCGGCCGGTCCGCGAGCCCAGGCTGGTGGACGTCGTGGTCGAGGCGCCCGAGCGATGGCCTCTGGCCGAGAGGAGGCCACGGATCGAAGAGCTGATTCACGACCACCTGGGGCGACTCGAGAGGATGTGGCAAGGGAGAATGCCGCCGACGGGGAATCCCGTGGGCCCTTGACCGACCCGGCGAACAGACGGATCGCCTGCCGTGGCGGCGGGCGATTTCCTCGACCTCGAGCGTCAACCGCCCGCGATCGCCGCCAGCCCTTCACGGACCTCATCCACGCCAGGGCGGCCCAGTTGCTCGATGACTTGTCCGTCGCGCAGGAAGACCAGGTTCGGCCACAGCTTGACGCGGAACGACCGGCCCAGCGGCAGCCCCGGCCCGTCCTCGACCTGGATGTGGTGGATCCCCGGATACTCTCGCAGCAGGCCGGCTAGCTTCGGGGCCAGCGCCCGGCAGAAAGGACACCAGCTCGCGCCGAACTCCAGCAGCACCGGGCCCTCCATCCGGTCGATCTCCTCGCGGGTCGGCTCCCGATTCGAGTCGTTCAACCCCGGCATCGCGCACCTCCCGTCGAAATCATGTATCATCGATACTGGCGTACCCGCCGGCCAGGATCAAGTCTGACGGGAGGGTTCCCAATCCTTCGGCGGTCGAGACGAGTGATGACAAACCGCGCCACGATGACCTTGATGGCCGCCATCCTCGTCGTTGCCGGACCGGTCCACGCGGATGCCGCGCGGCCGAACATCGTGCTCATCCTGGCCGACGATCTGGGGTACTCGGATCTGGGATGCTATGGCGGCGAGATCCGCACGCCCCGGCTCGACGGGCTCGCCGCCGGCGGAGTACGGTTCACGCAGTTCTATAATACGGCGCGTTGCTGGCCGTCGCGGGCGGCGATCCTCACGGGCTACTACGCCCAGCAAGTCCGCCGCGACGTGGTGCCTGGTGTCAAGAGCGGCAGCAACGGGACGCGTCCGCCGTGGGCGAAGCTCCTGCCCGATCGGCTCCGGCCGCTCGGCTATCGGTCGTACCATTCGGGCAAGTGGCATGTCAACGGCATGCCGCTGGCCGACGGGTTCGACCGCTCGTATTACCTGGAAGACCTGGGGCGCTACTTCCATCCGCGCGTCCTCTTCGAGGATGATCGCAGACTCCCGCCGATCGGGCCGGGGAGTCGATACTACAATACGGCCGCGATCGCCGATCATGCCGTCGCCTACCTCGCCGACCATGCGGACAACCATCGCGATCGACCCTTCTTCCTGTACCTCGCCTTCAACGCGCCGCACTTCCCCTTGCAGGCTCCTCCCGAGGACATCGCCCGATACCGGGGCCGTTACGCGGTGGGCTGGGACGCCGTGCGCACCGACCGTTGGAAGCGGATCCAGGAGCTGGGCCTGGTCCGCGGCCGGCTGTCCGAAGTCGAGCGCGACATCGGTCCGCCTCATCACTTCCCCGAGGCGCTCAAGATTCTGGGTACAGGCGAGGTGAACCGCCCTGAGCCGTGGCGTGCGCTGACCGACGAGCAGCGCGCGTTCCAGGCGGCGAAGATGGAGATCCACGCCGCGATGGTCAACCGGATGGACCGCGAGATCGGCCGGGTGCTCGATCAGATTCGCGGCATGGGTGCCTGGGACGATACCTTGATCCTGTTCCTCTCAGACAATGGCGCCAGCGCCGAGATCATGGTGCGAGACGACGGCCACGACCCGGCGGCGCCGGGCGGCTCGGCGGCGTCGCACCTGTGCCTTGGGCCGGGCTGGTCCACGATGGCCAACACGCCGTTTCGCCGCCACAAGACCTGGGTCCACGAGGGGGGCATCTCGACGCCGCTGATCGCGCACTGGCCGCGGGGCATCGCCGCGCGCGGCGAGTTGCGCCATGACCCCGGCCACGTCATCGACTTCGTGCCGACTCTCCTCGAAGCCGCAGGCGTGTCCCGGGCCGAACCGGTGAAGGTCGATGGGTCGAACGTGTCGATCCCCCCACTCCCCGGCAAGAGCGTCTTACCGGCCTTCTCCCGCGACGGGTCCGTGACTCACGATTCGCTCTGGTGGGAGCACGAAGGGAACCGAGCGATCCGCGTAGGCGACTGGAAGCTCGTGGCGGCGAAGGACATGCCCTGGGAATTATACGATCTGGCCGTGGATCGCACCGAGACCCGCAATCTGGCCGGTCAGCAACCGG
This sequence comes from uncultured Planctomycetota bacterium, assembly GCA_963815795.1. Taxonomy (GTDB): domain Bacteria; phylum Planctomycetota; class Planctomycetia; order Isosphaerales; family Isosphaeraceae; genus JAKAUH01. The sequence goes on from CAWFIC010000003.1 coordinate 5,523,461, forward strand.
GGCGGGTTCGCGAACTCGCGGCGCGCTGGCAGCAAATGCACGACGAGTTCGCGGCGTGCGCGAAGGCCGGCGGCCGATAGCCGGCGGCGCAAAGGAGTATTCGCGATGATCTCGATCGGTCGCTTCCCGACGCGGAACTGCCAGGGCGTGTCGCGACGTGAGTTCCTCCGCTTCGGCGCTGCGACACCGCTGGCCCTGGGGCTGAGCGCCGCGGCTGCGGCGGAGCCGGGCAGATCACAAGCAACGGGCCGGGCGCGATCGATCCTGCTGGTCTGGCTCTGGGGCGGGCCGAGTCACCTGGACCTCTTCGATCCCAAGCCACGAGCGCCGGCCGAGTACCGCGGGCCGTTCGCGACGATCGCGACCAGGACGTCGGGCCTCCGGTTCACGGAACTGATCCCACAACTCGCGGCGCGGAGCGATCGGTTCGCGCTGGTCCGCTCGAACGTGAACTTCGATCCCGGCCACCGCGAGGCGGGATCGATCGCGCTGACCGGCGCGTCCGGCGCCGCGCCGTCGAAGGTCTATCCGCCGAATTTCGGCTCGATCGTCGCCCGCCGTCGCGGCACCGGCGACCTGCCGCCGTTCATCTCGCTGACCAGGGGACCCGTCCGCGACGGCGACGGCGTGCTCTACGGCGCCGGCGGCGGGACCTGGGGCCAGGCCTATCACCCGTTTCTCATCGGCTGCTCCGACGCCGGCGAGCTGAACATCCCTAGCCTGCGACTGGCCGAAGGTTTGACGCCGTCGCGGCTGGCCGACCGCAGGGCCGTCCTCCAGGAGCTCGACAGCGCCCGCCGCGCGGCCGACGCCCGGCCCGACGCCGATTCCGGCTCGGGCAAGACCTGGGACGAACTGCAACAACGAGCACACGCCCTGCTGTCGTCGCCGACCACTCACGCCGCTCTTGACTTATCACGCGAGCCCGAGTCGGTTCGCGAGGCGTACGGCCGCACCGCCTTCGGCCAGAGCTGCCTGCTGGGCCGGCGGCTCGTCGAGGCGGGCGTGCCCTATGTCCAGGTGAACTGGAGCCAGTATGTCGAGGTGTTCTATCCGTTCTCGGACTACGGCTGGGATACCCATGCCGACAACTTCGGGCTGATCGCCGACTGGCACGGCCCGTTGCTCGACCGGGTCCTGTCCGTCCTGCTGGACGACCTGGGTCGTCGCGGGCTCCTGGAGTCGACCCTCCTGGTCTGCATGGGCGAGTTCGGCCGCACGCCGCGGATCAACGCGATCGGCTCGCGCGACCACTGGCCCCAGTGCTACTTCTCGATCTGGGCCGGCGCCGGCGTGCAGGCCGGCCGGGTCGTCGGCGAGAGCGATGCCCGCGGCGAGCACCCGGTCACCGATCCCGTCACGCCGGCGATGGTCGGCGCCACGATCCTCGACCGCGTGGGCATCAGCTCGGCCGAACGCGCCGAGCTCCAGGTGCTCCAGGGAGCCAGGGTCATCGATGAACTGTTCTGAAAGTTGGAATATCGCCGTCCCATCATCGCCGTCCGCCTCGGCGCGCCGAACCGCGATCGCGGCGATTCTCATCCATATCGCCCTGGCCGTCGTACCGGCCGCGGCGAGCGAGCCGGTGCGGCTGACGCGCGACGGGGCCCGGAAGATGGCGCCGACGTTCGTCGAAGCCGGCGCAGCCATCGTCTATGCCTCGCACGAGCGGCCCAATCTCGTCGCGTTGGTCCAGGTGTCGTGCCCGGATGGAACGCGGCGCGAGCGCGTCTTGCCGAGCGTCGTCAACCACCAGTTCGACCCGGCCTTCACGACGGACGGGCGTTATCTCGCCTACTCCCGGACGGCGACCAGCCCGCAGAGCGTGCTGGTGATCCGGGACCGCCGGGACCAGCGCGAGTGGGTGTTCAAGCCCGGCGATTCGCGCGACGGCGCGGTATCCGAGCTTCGCGCCGGACGGCTCGCGGGTCGCCTTCAGCCTCTCGGACATCGGAGGCCAGCGAATCGCCGCGGTGGACCGGACCGGCCAGGGTCTCACCATCCTGGCCGGGTCGGCCGGAATCAACGGCTGGCCGGCGTACTCGCCCGAAGGGCGGCGGATCGCTTTCTCGTCCAGCCGCGACGGCGACCTCGAGCTCTACGCGATGGACGCCAGTGGCGGTCGGGTGGAGCGGCTCACTCGGAGCCCCGGCCGCGACCTGCGACCGGCCTGGTCGCCCGACGGCAAGCGGATCGCGTTCACCAGCGTCCGCGACGGCAACGAAGAGATCTACCTCATCGAAGCCGACGGCTCGAACCCGCGGAACCTCACTCGTCACCCCGGCCGCGATACCGACCCGACCTGGCACCCCGGCGGCCGGCGAATCGCCTTCGTCTCCGATCGCTCCGGGCAGTCCGAGATCTACCTGATGGACTTGGAGATCGCACGCTGAAAGTCCTGCCCCAGGACGGGTGGACCTCCGGAGGTGAAGGCGCGACGCTCGCACCGCGAACCGGCGGTTCACGGCCGGCTGATTGGCACCAAGCGGCAGGTATTCGACGGCTCGCGCCCGCCCTTTCCGCACAATCCCTCCAGGTGGACCGGACGCCGTGCTGGCTGGGGCTGGCCGCCCGGCTCCGATCTGCCGGCCCCGGGGCCGCGATTCGGCGCCTCACAGCGCCTCACCGTCAATTTTGCGAAGTGCTCGGCCCCTCGCCCGCCGATTCTCCGGCACAATCCCTCCAGGTGAACCGGCCGGATCCGCCGCGCCCTCGTGCCGGATGGCCCCACCCCGGAGCCGGATGCCGTGCCGATGGCATGGCCGGGATATCCAATCGGCCAAATTGCCAGAGATCGTCGGAGACAACAACCCTCCATTGTAAACTATAACGCAGGATTCGCGGAAAGCAAGTCGCTCGCGAGTTTTTTTTCTCTTAACCGGAGTCGATTGTAGGGATCGTCCGGTCTGGGGCGGGCGGGACCGAGGTAGGTCAGGCTCTCCAGCCTGACGCCCGATCGGATCCGGCCGGCCAGCCCGGCCCGACACGCCGGCCGGGTCCGGGGGAGCCGCCGGACCGACTTCAAGAGCCGGCCAGGGCGCTTCCGGTGGGTTGCACCCACCCCGATGGGACCGGCTCTCGCCCCGCCGGCCGCCCCGGCTCCCGCCGCGATCAGCCTCCGACAGACGTCACGTTGGACGGCACCTGACCAGGCGTGGGTCTATGATGACGATGAACCCGGCGAGGTCGGTCCGGCCAGGGCGAGGCCTTGGTCCGACGGGGACCGGCGAGGAGCGTGCGATGCCGGAGGATCCTCGACGGCGCCGCTGGTGGGACCGACCGGCCGCGACCGCGACCCGACGGGTCCGGATGAACGCTCGGTCCGGATTGGCCGCGCGGGTTTGAAGGCGGACCGACCCGGACGCGGGACTTCCGGTCAGGCGGGCCCGCCACGGCCGCCGCCCGGCCCGGCCGGCGGTCGGGCGCGGGCCGGGACCGCGGCCGGGCGGGATTCCTGATTGCGCAACGAATTACTAAAACAAGACTTGTGAATCAAGCGAGGCTGAAACGACCACGCCCGGGAGGTGCGAACTGCACGAGTTTGTTTTCTGCATGAAAAATGCAGAAGAGGACCTTGAAGACGCCGAGCGACACCGGTATACTTGCCACGAATTGACTTTCTTACTGCATAAGTCATGCAGCAATCACAAGTAACCCGCGTGGAACACCCGGCTCGGCGTTGGAGCGTCGAACCGGGCGGGGCCATCACGCAGGTTCCATGACCTGACGCGACGGCATCATTCACGGCAAGTTTATGGTGCGCGCTAGTCCTCCGATGGTCAAGGACAGTCTGGGGCCCTTCCGTACGGTCGTGCCGAGAAAGCCATCCCGGTGTCGGTGTAGTCCTCGGTCCCGCGCGTGCGGGGCCAGCACCGGACCGTCTGTCCTTCCTGGAGGCCCTTGTCGTGGGCTTTGAAGTGGATTTCCTCCCCGTCGGTTCGGGGGAGAGGAGCGGCGACGCGATCGCGCTGCAGTACGGCGAACTGGACGGTCCCCGCGACCGTCAGACGGTTGTGATCATCGACGGTGGGACGCTCGATTCGGGCGAGGCCCTGGTCGAGCACGTCTACGGCCACTACCGGACGGGCGTCGTCGACCTGGTGGTCAACACCCACCCCGACGGTGACCACGCGAGCGGCCTGGAGGTCGTCTTGGAAAAGCTCCGGGTGCTCCGCCTCTGGATGCACCTGCCTTGGGAGCATTCGTCCGATATCCGCGGCATGTTCCGCGATGGACGGCTCACCAATGACGGCCTCAGCCAGAAGATGCAGAAGGCGCTCGAAGACGCCGCCGACCTCGAGGACATCGCCCGACGCAAGCGCATCCCCATCACTGAGCCGTTCGCGGACGGCGAGGCGATCTTCCAGTATCCCCACATCCGAATCCTCGGGCCGACCAGGGGCTATTACGAGAGCCTCTTGCCGGGTTTCCGCGACATGCCCGAGATGCGTGACATGGTCGCCTCCTATGGCGGCGGCGGGATGCTGGCCACCCTGCTCCGGGCCGCCAGGACGATCACCGAGAAGATCGTGATGGTGGCCGAGGCTTGGGGCGTCGAGACCCTCGCCGATCCCGACGACGACGCGACAAGCGCCGAGAACAACTCGTCGGCGATCCTGTTGTTCCACGTCGGCGGCCGCAACTTGCTCTTCACCGGAGATGCCGGCGTTCCGGCCCTTGAGCGGGCCGCATACTGTGCTGAATCCGGCGGCATCGACCTGAGATCCTGCAGCCTGGCGCAGATCCCGCACCACGGCAGCAAGCGGAATGTCGGGCCGACGATCCTCGACCGTATTGTTGGGCCCATTCTGCCGGCCCGAACCGGCCTGACGACCAAGACGGTGGTCGTCTCTGCCGCGGCCGAGGGGTGCGCCGAAGCACCCGGCGAGGAAGGTGACGAACGCCTACATCCGCCGCGGTGCCACGGTGCTTGCCACTCAGGGCGGCGCCGTTCGCGTCAGCGACAATGCCGTGCCCCGCGCTGGCTGGGGCCCCGCCAACCCGATCCCGTTCTACCACGAGGTGGAGGACTAACCCATGCAGTGGGACAGTTACACCTTCCAGGCCCGGCTACGGCCGGGCCTCCTCGTGGTCTTGCCCGTGGGCCCGGCACTGGTCGCTTGGTTTCCCGACAAGTTCCTCGGTTGGGGCCTGATCGTCTCGGTCGCGACGACCTGCGGACTTACCGCTCTGGTGGCCCAGGTCGCCCGCGATGAGGGCAAGCGCAAGGAGCCCAGGCTGTTCGAGCGCTGGGGCGGCTCGCCCTCGACGCGGCGGCTCCGCCACCGTCACACGACGCTCGACTGGATCAGTCTGGCCCGCTGCCACACCGCCTTGGAGAAGGCCCTAGGATTGCCGGCCCCGTCGGCGAACGAAGAGCAGGCGGACCCGGCAACGGCGGACGCGCTGTATGAGGCTTTCACCCGGCACCTGCGAAATGCGACACGGGACACGAAAAAGCACCGGCTCGTTTTCGCCGAGAACGTCAACTACGGCTTCCGTCGCAACGTCTGGGGGATGAGGCCGGCCGGGCTCACACTTGCAGTGCTCGGCGTGCTGGCCAGCGTCGGCGCGATCGTAGCCAACGCCAAAGCCCCGACCGGGGCGATGGCGGCGCCGATCGTCGCGACGACCTTCAACGTCGCGTTGCTCGTGCTCTGGACCTTCCGGTTCACACCCGACTGGGTCCGGATTGCCGCCGAGGCCTACGCGGAGCGACTCCTCGAAACGGCCGAGGCGCCGCACTCGCCAATGTCTGAACCCGAAAGCCCGTTGGCCGACGCCGGCCGTCGACCGTCACGCCGCTGAACGACCCGGCTGGGGGCCGGCGCGGTATACTTTGCTGGCCCCCCGGCCCTCTCCTTCTGCCCCGCCCGTTGAGGGCCCGACCGTCATGAAGAAGCCCATCAAAGACGTTGCCCGCGTTCGGCCCGGCTACCAGTTCCGCGGCCGGGTCGAACCCGACCCGGCGGGCAACGTCGCGTTCATCCAGATCAAGGACTTCGACGAGAAACACCGCCTACTGCCCGACGACATCGCCACCATCCACTTCCGCCGGCCCATCGGACCGTTCCAGGCCCGGCCCGGCGACGTGCTGTTCCTGTCCCGTGGCCATCGCCTCTTCGCCACCGCGCTCGACGACACGCCCGAAGACGCGATCGTCACCGGCTACTTCTTCATCGTCCGCCCGGACCGGGACGTCGTCCTCCCCGAGTACCTCGCCTGGTCGATCAACGAGCCGGGCTTCCAGGCTCGGCTGGCCCCGCTCGTGAAGGGCTCCCACATGCCCCAGGTCTCCCGCGCGGACTTCGAGCAACTCGAAATCGCCCTTCCACCCCTGGAAACCCAGCGACTCGTCGTCCGCCTCCAGGCGCTCTGGGAACGCGAGCAAGACCTCGTCGACCGGATCCAGCAGGCCCGCGATCAACTGCTCGGGGCGGTCACCCACGGAATCGCGTCAGGACGGTTAGCACCGCCGACGGCCGGAACAATCCCTACCCGAAAGGTCGCCAAGCCATGAGCGGCATCCAGAACGAGCTCTTCAACGTCACCAAGCCGCACACTCGTGACGAGATCAACAACGTCGTATGGAAGGCTTGCGATACGTTCCGTGGCGCTGTCGACCCGTCCGAGTACAAGAACTACATCCTGACCATGCTCTTCCTGAAATACCTGGGCGATCTCTGGAAGGACCGGCTGGCCACCTATCGGGAGCGCTACAAGGGCGACGAGGAGCGGGTGAATCGGGCCATGGCCCGCGAGCGGTTCGTCGTGCCGCCCGAGAGCGACTTCGACTTCATCTGCTCGAGGCGCGACGCCGCCAACCTCGGGGAGTTGATCAACGTCGCCCTCGAGAACATCGAGGACGCCAATAAGGCGAAACTCGAGAACGTCTTCCGCAACATCGACTTCAACTCCGAGCCCGCCCTCGGACAGACCAAAGACCGCAACCGCCGGCTCAAGAACCTGCTCGACGACTTCGCCAAACTCGACCTTCGGCCGTCGTTTCTCGGCAACCGCGACGTCATCGGCGATGTCTACGAATACCTCATCGCCCGGTTCGCCGCCGGGGCCGGCAAGAAGGCCGGCGAGTTCTACACGCCGCCCGAGGTCTCGATCCTGCTGGCCAAACTCGTCCGCCCCAAGCCGGGCGACCGTATCGGCGACCCGGCCTGTGGTTCGGGGTCGCTCCTGATCCACGTGGGCAAGGAAGTCGGCAGTCCCGATTTCTCGCTCTACGGCCAGGAGTCGAACGGCAGCACCTGGGCACTCTGCAAGATGAACATGTTCCTGCACGAGATGGACAGCGCCCGCATCGAGTGGTGCGACACGATCGGCAACCCCCAGCTCGTCGAGGACGACCGGCTCATGCGGTTCGACGTCGTGGTCGCCAATCCGCCGTTCTCGCTCGACAAGTGGGGGGCCGAGACCGCCGAGCACGACAAGTTCAAGCGGTTCTGGCGCGGGGTGCCCCCCAGGAGCAAGGGGGACTTCGCGTTCATCACCCACATGATCGAGACAGCGGTGGAGGCCGAAGGCAAGGTGGGCGTGATCGTCCCCCACGGCGTCCTCTTCCGAGGCGGCACCGAGGGGACCATTCGCAAGTCCTTGATCGAAGAGGGCCTGCTCGAGGCCGTCATCGGCCTGCCGCCGAACCTCTTCTACGGCACCGGCATCCCGGCCGCCATCCTGCTCTTCAACAAGGGGAAGTCGACGACCGACGTCCTGTTCATCGACGCCAGCCGCGACTTCGTGGACGATAAGAAGCAGAACCGGCTGGGCGACCGGAACATCGCCGACATCGTCGCCGCCTTCCAGGCCTTCGAGTCGAAGCCCAGGTACGCCCACCGGGCCACGATCGAGGAGATCCGCGAGAACGACTTCAACCTGAACATCCCCCGCTACGTGGACACCAGCGAGGCCGAGCAGGAAATCGACATCGCCGCCGTACAAGGCGAAATCGACGGGCTGGAAGCCGAGTTGAAGAAGACGCGGGCCGAGATCGACGAGCACCTGCGGGCACTCGGGCTGGTAAGATGAAGGAACTCCCGATGCGAAAACCACCTTGACCGCTCGATCGGACGCCGTGACCTGAGCCGACTTCGCCGCTCTTGCCGCTCGCATCCTCCCGGAACGGAAGGAGCAACAGCCGTGACGACCGTTCGTACCGTGATCCACGACCGTCGAATCGAAGTGCCCGCGCCCGAAGACCTCCCCGATGGCACGGAGGTCATCCTCAGCATCGGCACCGATGTCGCCGACGCCGACGGCCCCATGTCGCCCGAGGAGATCGCCCGCGTCCTGGCGGCGATGGGGCGGATGCAACCGCTGGAGATCCCCGACGATGTGGCGGCGGACCTTGATGCCTGGGAAAGGAAGCTGAACCAGCACGGCATCGATCACGCCGACAACGGCGTCGAGGACGCGTTCCAATGAAACGGTTCATCCTCGATACCGGCATTGCCGCGTTGCATCTCGACCGCAGGCGTGGCGTGTTCGAGCGGGCCGCGGCTGAAGTTGCCAGGGGGAACCGGGTCGGCATCGCCGCGCCGGTGCTGGCCGAGCTTGCATTTCGCGCCGAAGGAAGCCCGCAGCGGGACCGGAATATCCTGCGCCTCCGCCAGGCGCTGGACGTGTGGAAGCTCTGGCTGGTGGACACCGCCGCCGCGTTCGAGTACGGCCGGCTCGCTTTCGAGCTGAAGACGATCGGCCGCCCGATGGGGCAGAACGACATCATGATCGCCGCCATTGCCCTGTCCCTGGGGAATACCACCGTCGTCACGATGGATACCGACCTGGCGGCCGTCCCCGGCCTGACCGTTGAGAACTGGGCGGAGACGGTCTGATTCGAGTGGAATCCTCAACTCCAGAGGCTCATCGTGATGGACGCCCATCCGAAAGGAGCACGACCATGAGCACCATCAAAGCTGTCGTCCGCAACGGCCGCATCGAGACCGAGGAACCGCTCGACCTGCCCGAGGGGACCGAACTCCTGATCCCGATCCCGGATCGTTCCGGCGACGACGAGCCCGGCTGGGACAACAGCCCGGAAGGCATCGCGGCCTGGTTGGCGTGGAGCGAATCACTCGAACCACTCATTTTCACTGAGGAGGAGAAAGCGGCCTGGGAGGCCGATCGACGAGCCCGCAAGAAGTGGGAAGAAGACCACTTCGATGAGTACACCGACTCGCTCACGCGGATGTGGCCATGAAACGCTATCTCTTCGACTCGAACGCCGTCACGGCGTTCATCAATCGTGATGTTGACGTAAACATTCATGTGCGAGAGGCACGCCAGCACGGCCACGTCGTTGGTACGTGTGAACCTGTCATCGCCGAGCTGTATTTTGGTCTCGAATTCAGTGCCAGCCGCGACGCGAATCTCGTTCGCCTGGAGCGGGGCCTGTCCAACCTGCGAAGCTGGCCATTCGACCGGGCCGCCGCCCGGGAATTCGCTCGTGTCGCCGCGGGCCTCAAGCGCCGAGGAATGAAGATTCAGGTCGTAGACATGATGCTCGCCGCGATCGCTCTGTCACTGAGCAACACGACCGTCGTCACGTCGGATGCCGACTTGTTCCGCATCCCCGGCCTGACCGTTGAGAACTGGGCGGAGGCGGTGTGAAGCACCGAGTTCCATCGGAGACCGTCCCACGCGCGGCGATCCGTCAAAGGCAGTTCGGTCTGGTCAGTGAATGCCGCGTTGACGAGAGGAGCAGACGCATGAGCACCATCCTGCGGAAAGGTATCATCCTCGGCATTCAGGTCGTCGTCGCGCAACCGATTGATCTGCCCGACGGATCGGAAGTCACCATCTTCGGCGGCGAGGACAACGGCCTTCCGCGCGCCGCGCACGAGATGGCCGCGATCGACTTCTTGACCGAGGACGAGCAGAGCGACGATCCCGAGGTGGTCGAGCAGTGGGTCGATGACCTCCGGTCGATCCCGCCTGTGCCCGAGAACCCGGAGAAGGAAGCTGAGTGGCGGGCCTGGGACGAGAAGATGCGCCAATTCAACATCGAGGCCGTGCGCAAGCAGTTCGAGAAAGGCACGCCATGACACGCCGCGACCTCCTCGACACGGGACCGGCCCAGGACTTCCTGTTCCAGCGTCGGGGCATTCAGGATCGCGTCGCGGCGGCTCGACGCGGCGGTGCGAAGATCGGGATTTGCACTCCGGTCCTCGGCGAGGTCATCGGCGGCCTGGAAGGCAGCGACAGCCGCGGAGCGGCGTGGGAGATCGCCCGCCGACGGCTGGGGAAGCTCATCTGCTGGCCCTACGAGAAACCGGCCGCCTACGAGTTCGGTCGGATCATCGCCGAGCTGAGGCGGATCGGGAGACCGATGCAGCAGGTCGATATCCAGATCGCCGCGATCGCGTTCACGCTTGGCAACTGCACGGTGGTGAGTGGCGATAGCGACCTCGCGGCCGTCCCCGGCCTGAGCGTCGAGAACTGGGCCGATGAGTCGTGAGATCAAATGATATGAAACCGCGATTGCCCGAAGGATGGCGAATGACTACTCTCGATTCGCTTCTCGATTCGTTATGCGGGGATTGAGCCTCATCGGGGAGGATCGTGAACGCATCAATGACGAACCTGGCATCCTGACGCTCACGGCCATCTCCAACGGCCACTTTCAACCAAGGCACCACAAGGCTATTGCCGCCTCGCAGAGACCTTTCCTCGGGCCATCAGTTTCTGCGAATACGATACTCATTTCACGGTCAAACACGGACGAACTTGTCGGGGCCTGCGCCCTGGTGGATCGCGATTTCCCCGACTTGCACCTTTCTGATCTGATTTGGGAAATGAGGTCGTCGAAGTGCGACCTGTCTTGGCTGTATCAGTATCTTGTTTCGCCGATGGGGAGAGTTGAACTTGCCCGCCGCGCAGTTGGTACAAGCGGGAGTATGAAAAAACTATCAATGCAGAGCCTTCGTTCGGTTCCTATTCTCCTTCCTCCCCTCTCCGAGCAGCGGGCGATTGCGGCGGTGTTGTCGTCGCTGGATCGGGGCATCCGACAGACGATCGACCTGATCACCGCCAAACGCCGCTTCAAGCAAGGGCTAATCCAACTGTTGCTCTCGGGAAAGCTGCGTCTTGGCGAGGAAGACCCAGCATTCCAGCAGGTCACGGTCGGAGAGATCGTCGAAAAGGTTGCCTCGGCAGTCGAGGTCGACGCGGCCACAAAATACCGCGAGATCGGGATACGGAGTCACGGCAAAGGCATCTTTCATAAAGAGCCTGTTCTTGGATCCGTATTGGGGGACAAGCGAGTTTACCGAGTGGTGCCGGGATGCCTCACGGTCAACATCGTTTTTGCCTGGGAACAAGCCGTCGCGGTAACCACAACGGACGAGGTCGGGTTCATCGCCTCGCACCGGTTCCCGATGTTCAAGCCCGACTCATCACGGGCAGAAGCGAAGTATCTCCTCCGCTACTTTCTGTCCCAAGAAGGCTCTGAAGCATTGCAGTTGGCATCACCCGGCGGGGCGGGGCGAAATCGCACGATGAGCCAATCGGCGTTCTTGAAGCTGAAACTCCCGCTACCCAGTATTCGCTTTCAACGGCAATTCGTGCAGGTGGTCGATCATCTCGACTCGGAAATCAACCTGCTCACGCAACAACTCGCGGCCCTCAAGATGCAGAAGAAAGGGCTGATGCGGAAACTCCTGACCGGCGAGGTCCGGGTGAAGGTGGTCCCATGAGTCACGACCTCCCGTCGTTCCTCGAGGACGATATCTCCCAGGTCCCGGCGCTGCTTCTCCTGCAGAACCTCGGGTACCGGTACCTAACCCCGGCCGAGGTGGACGCCGAGCGGGGCGGACGTCGGTCGAACGTCCTCCTCGAGGGCATCCTCCGGTCCCAGCTCCGCCGGCTCAACAAGGTCCGCTTCAAAGGCGCCGAGCACGAGTTCACCGAGGGGAACATCCTCGCGGCCGTCGAGGCGCTCAAGGTCCCGCTCCAGGACGGGCTCATCCGGACCAACGAGAAAATCTACGACCTGCTCACGCTGGGCAAGAGCCTCCCCCAGTCGATCCAGGGCGACACCAAGAGCTTCCCGCTTCGCTATATCGACTGGGACGAGCCGCGAAACAACGTGTTCCACGTCGCCGAGGAGTTCGCCGTCGAACGCACCGGCAGCCACGAGACCCGACGGCCCGACATCGTCCTGTTCGTCAACGGCATCCCGCTCGCCGTCATCGAGTGCAAGCGCCCGGACATCGACAAGGCCCTTGAGCAGGCCGTCTCGCAGCACATCCGCAACCAGCGCGAGGACGAGATCCCCAGGCTTTTCGTCTATGCCCAGGTCCTCCTGGCCGTCTCGAAGAACGAGGCCAAGTACGCCACCGCCGGCACGGCATCGCGGTTCTGGTCGGTCTGGAAGGAGAAGGTCAATGCCGACGCCGAGTTGGCCCGGCTCGTCAACCACCCGCTTCCCCGCGAGGAGGCTGACCGGCTCTTCGCCGATCGGTCGGGTTCCGTCCGCGCCCACTTCGAGGACCTCGGACGGCAAGGGGGCCGGGCCGTCACCGACCAGGACCGGGCGATTGACGCTCTGTGCCGGCCCGAGCGCCTGCTCCGAATGATGTTTCGCTACACCCTCTTCGACGCGGGCGAGAAGAAGATCGCCCGCTACCAGCAGTTCTTCTGCGTCGAACGAATCCTCGAACGGATCCGGACCCGCGACCAGGAAGGGAAGCGGACCGGCGGAGTGGTCTGGCACACGCAAGGCAGCGGCAAGTCCCTCACCATGGTCATGCTCGCCCAGGCGATTGCCCTCGAGCCGGGCCTCGACGACGCGAAGATCGTGCTGGTGACCGACCGCGTCGACCTCGACGACCAGATCTACAAGACCTTCCGCCACTGCGGCACGGAGCCCGTCCGCGCCCGATCCGGCCGCGACCTCGCCGCGCACATCCTCGACATCAAGGCTCGGATCATCACCACGGTCGTCGACAAGTTCGAGACGGCCGTCGACAAGGTCCGCGTCCGCAACGAGAGCCCCAACGTCTTCGTCCTGGTGGACGAGGCCCACCGCGGCCACTACGGCGAGATGAATGCCCGCATGCGGAAGGCCCTGCCCAACGCCTGCTTCATCGCCTTCACGGGCACGCCCGTGGTCAAGCGGGAGAAGAACACGATCCGGCGCTTCGGCGGCCTTATCGACACTTACACGATCACCCAGGCCGTCGAAGACAAGGCCGTTGTCCCGTTGCTCTACGAAGGCCGCGACGTCGAGCAACACGTCGACCGCGCGGCGATCGATAGCTGGTTCGAGAGGCTGACGTCGCGTCTTACCACCGAGCAGAAGGCCGACCTCAAGAAGAAGTTTGCGACCGCCAACCAGCTTAGCAAGACCGATTCGCGGGTGATGCGGATCGCCTGGGATATCAGCGCCCACTACCGCGACAACTGGCAGGGCACGCCCTACAAGGCCCAACTCGTCACGCCCGACAAGTCCACGGCGTTGCTTTACAAGAAGTACCTGGACGAGTTTGACCTGGTCAGCTCCGAAGTGCTCATCTCTGGCCCCGATGACCGCGAGGGCAACGACGACGTTTTCGAGGCGAACCTGGACGCCGTCGCCGTCTTCTGGAAGAAGATGATGGACAAGCACGGCAGCGAACGGGCCTACAACGTCAACGTCATCAACGCCTTCAAGCACGCCGGCGAGCCGGAGATCATCATCGTCGTCGACAAGCTCCTTACCGGCTTCGACGCACCCCGTAACACCGTGCTGTACCTGACGCGGGCGCTCAAGGACCACACGCTCTTGCAGGCCATCGCCCGCGTCAACCGGCTGTACGAGGGCAAGGACTTCGGCTACATCATCGACTACCAAGGAGTGCTTCAGGGCTTGAGCGAGGCTTTGGATCTCTACGGCCAGCTCGCCGACTACGACCGGGCTGACCTGGAGGGGACGCTCACCGACGTGAGCGAGGAAGTCCGCAAGCTCCCCCAGCGCTATTCCGACCTTTGGGAGGTCTTCAAGGGGGTCCGGAACAAGAAGGACGAGGAGGCCTACGAGCGGCACCTGGCCGAGAAGGCCGTGCGGGACCAGTTCTACGAGCGGCTCTCGGCGTACGCCCGGACGTTGGCCATCGCGCTCTCCTCGGTCCGATTCCTTGAGGAGACCCCCGAGGCCAAGCGCGAGAAGTACAAGGCCGATCTCGAGTTCTTCATGAAGCTCCGCTCCGCGGTGAGGCTACGGTATGCTGAAGTAGTCGATTTCAAGGATTACGAGGTCAAGATCCAGAAGCTGCTCGACACCCACGTTGGTACCGGTGAGGTCGAGGCGATCACCGACCTGGTCAACATCTTCGACAAAGAGGCGTTCGCCGCCGAGGTCGCGAAGCTTGAGGGGGATGCATCCAAGGCCGACACGATCGCCTTCCGCACCAAGCGAACGATCATTGAGCGTTACCAGGAGGATCCGGCGTTCTACCGCAAGTTCTCCGAAATGCTCGAGGATGCAATCCGAGCGTTCCGCGAGAAGCGGCTCTCGGACGCGGAGTACCTCAAGCAGGTAAGCGCCATCCGCGATGCCGTTCGGGACCGGCGGGCGGACGGCCTGCCCCCGATCCTGCGAGACCGCGACGTCGCTCGGGCCTACTACGGGGTGATCCGGGAAACGCTTGCAGGGCGCTTGGGCGACGAACAGGACGTGGCGAACACGAGTGCCGAGGCGGCCGTCCACATTGATGAGATTATCGGCAATAATCGGATCGTGAACTGGGTTCAGAACACCGACGTCCAGAACCGGATGAAGAATGAGATCGAGGACTACCTCCACGAGCTGAAGGCCGAACGTCACGTCAACCTCTCATTCGAAGTCATCGACGCCGTTCTGGAGAAGTGCCTGGACATCGCCCGCGTGAAGGTCCCGTCATGAGTCGTGCAACGCGGAGACGACCCGACGCGCTCCTCATCCACTATGACGGTGAGCAGATCCCCGTCGAGGTGTCGTTCCGCGACCGAAAGGATCTCGCGATCAGCGTGCACCCAGACCGTCGCGTCGAGATCGTGGCCCCGACCGGGGCCGACCTCGACCGGGTCCTGGAGCGGGCGACACGCCGGGCCCCCTGGATTGTCAAGCAACGTCGCTTCTTCGAGCAGCACCAGCCAAGGCTTCCGGCACCGCGCTACGTCAGCGGCGAAACCCTCCTCTACCTCGGGCGCCAGTATCGCCTCAAGCTTGTCCCTGGGAGCCGGTCCGCGGCGAAGCTCCTCGGCCGTTTTCTCGTCGTGACCGTTCCCGAACCACACGACTCGGCCGTGGTCGAAGGACACGTTTTGGAGTGGTATCGAAGGCGCGCCGAGGCTGTCTTCCCTGTCCGCTTGAGGCTTTGCCTCAGATCCGCGCGATCGCTCGGCCTCTCACCGCCACCGCTGATTATCCGCCGCATGACCAAACGCTGGGGTAGCTGCACCAAGAACGGCACGATCCTGCTTAACACGGAACTGGTGCGAGTCCCCGTCCATTGCATCGACTACGTGGTCACGCACGAGCTTTGCCACCTGGTGATACACGGCCACAGCCCCGAGTTTTATCGACTTCTCACCCGGGTCATGCCCGACTGGAAGGCGAGAAAGCAACGTCTCGACGGAACTGTCGTTTGACTGGGGCGGGGTAGAGACAAAGGGGACAGGGGGGGCCAAACTGGGACGGGGGGCCGAACAGGGACGCAACTCGTTGTCGTCTCTTCCCTGGTCTTGAGGCAATCGGTTCGGATCGGCCCCCGATCCCGCGGTCCCGGCCGTCCCGGCCCCGACCCGACCGGCTCGGTCCCCGCGAGGGCCGTTACCCCGAACCCCGGTCCGGACGGTCCGGACCCGGCGTCCGTCCGGTCGGCCTGTCCGACGGAGTGGGGTCGATCCGAATCACCCCGAAGCGGCTCGGGCGAATGGCTCGGTCTCCTCGCGGGGTTTCTCCCGGCCCTCAGCGCGAGCGATTCCGGTAGAACGCGACCGCCTCCTGGACGCTCGGGAGGTGTACCTGATGCATGTAGAGATCGAGTTGCCGGGGCGGATCGGCTCCGAACCGACCGGGCGGGTCCACGGCCGGTTATCGCTCACCCGCGTCAGCAATGTGCGTCGCCGAGATTGTCCTTGTTCGACAACTCTGAGACAATGGAGCGCACGGGCATTGCAAGTCCGGTGGTCACTTGGGATGTCATGGAAGGGATGTTCATGGCGTTCACAATTGAGTTGTCACCCGACGCCCATGAGCATCTCGGGCAATTCCGAAAGAGGGACCAACGGATCATCGTCAACGCCATCGCCGTCCACCTGACTCACCAGCCGGATGAGCCGGCCCGCCATCGCAAGAGGCTCGAGGAGAATTCGCTTGCGCCCTGGGAATTACGAGTCGGAGACTTTCGAGTTTTTTATGATGTGGATCAAGAGGTTGAGACTGTGATCGTCGTGGCGATCGGACAAAAGGTCCACGACCGCCTTTGGATCGGTGATGAGGAGATCGAGCTTTGAAAGTCTTGCCCCTGGAAGAGACGACTCTGACCGTGCCTGATCTAGCCGAATTGGTGAAAGAGGGTCCGGTCATCTTGACGCGCAATGGTCAGCCGTGGATGACGGTCAAGGACGCATCGGGCTCCGATTGGGAGTCGATTTCCCTGGCCTCGAACCCTCAATTCATGGCCCTGATCGAAGAGTCGCGCCGCTTGCATCGCGAGAAGGGCGGTATCGGTCTGGACGACATCCGCCGAGAGCTCGGGCTAGAGGAAGAGGCACGCGATCGCCCCGTCGAGGAAGGCGAAAACGGCTCTTGACCTCCATCGGGTCTTGGGACGCGCGGGGATGTCGGTCCGCCCAGAGCGGGTGGCGTCACGAGTGCTGCAGCGTCCGCCAGGTCGCGATCGCCCAGTCGCACTGGCCAGGGTCATCGAAGAGGATGTTGCACACGGCCAGAACGCCGTCGATGGCGTTATGAGCCGTCAATCGCCACTCGGGGCGATCGGCCGGCTCCGGTCCCAGCAGGACCGCCCGGCCAATCGGGTGCTCCTCCCGTGCTTCGACGTGCCGGCCCTGGGGAAGACTGACACTTTCGATGATCTCGCGGGCATCTGGCTGGTAGCCGTCGTCCATGCTGAGGCCGTAGGACTTGAAGATGATCGCCCGCTCGTGGTCGCGCGCGGTCCACATGCCCTCTTCCTCCCATTCCTCGATCATCTCGCCGGGGATCTTGATCGACCAGCCCTCCATCACGTCAACGCGGACCGGCCGGCGCCGGTAGCCGATCAGGGGCACGGACGTCTCCGCATCGATCACCGCCGCGCGTCTCCGGACTTCCGCCTCGACGTCACCGTCGTCGCTCCCGATCTCGAGGTAGCCGAAGTGGGCCTCGATGTAGTCCATCAGCTCGCTCCACTCGCGCCAGGGATAACCGAGCGACGGATCGAGCCGATAGGCGCGGGCCAGGTCGAGGTGGACGTCCATCAGCAGGCGGCCCTCGTCGTCAGTCATCGGCTCGCGCAGCGCACATCCCGCCACATGCGAGTCAGCGCCCGGCCCAGGTGGAACGGGGCACCGACGCCGGCTGGCCACCAGGGGAAAAGGTCGATTCCCAGGCGGGGGTCGGAGGCGACGGCCTCGAGCCAATGCAGGTCGCGCGGGCCCATCGGCGTGACCAGCGGCCCGTGATGATGGTAATGATGCCCGATCGCCATCGAGATCATCAGCCATTGATAATTCTCCTCGCGTCCGTCGGCGATGATCGTCACGACCCCGCGCAGCCAGCGCAGGAACTCGTCCTCGAGCGCCTGCCGATCGCCGGTGTGGAAATACCCGGTCTCGTCGCCCGAGCCCGGCTCGTCAGCCGCCCTCTCCCAGTCGATCGCCATCGCGTCGCCGAGCCGGTGCAATAGGTCGCAGAGGAACGCGTGATAGCCGGGCCCCACGGTCAACGTCTTGGCCGACACGACGAGCCGGCCGGGTTCGGGCACGGCGATCTCGACGTCCTCCGCGCTGGGATGCAGGTTGGCGAGGACGACGGGATTGTCCTCGCTGTCTCGGCCGAGACCGACCCTCACCAGCGGCTCGCCGGCGTGCTGCTCGAACCACGATTGCAACCGGTCCAGCCATCCCTCCGCGTCGCCCGGCGTGGCTCCGTATCGTCCCGTCAACAAGAGCCCGACTCCCATCTCTCCTCCTCCCTCCTCGGTCGGGATCGACGCCTCGTCGCGGACGGCGCGCCATCGGCTTGCCAATCGGCTCTCAGCGCGACTGATGCCGGAAGAACTCGACCGCCTCCTTGACGCTCGGGAGGATGTCCCAGTATTCCTCCATCTGCATCTCCTCGAGGAGGAACGCCTCCATCTCGCGGCTCGGGTGCGCCAGGACGGCCTCGCCGCGCTCCTGGCGGATCCGCCGCGTGATCGTCATCAGCAGGCCGAGGAAGCTCGCCCCCGTCTCCCGGACCCCGGTCAGGTCGATGACGAAATGCCTCGCCCCCCGGTCGAGCAGGTCGCCGAGATCCCTGGGGGCGTCCACGTAACGCGGGTCGTTCATCAGCCTGGCGAAATTGCTCAGGACCACGACGTCGCCATCGAATCGGATATTGACCGACATGCCCTGCCTCCGCGACACGATCGTGCGAGCGCTGCCTTCGGAGACCGTTCGCTCGGGTCCGGTCCCCTCATGGTCCCGGCCGGGGGGTGTCGTCGTCCATCACTCGCCCCGCCCTTCCGCCGCAACGAGCTCCGAGGGGCATCGCACGGCATCATTCATCACTCAAGTTCCCTATCGATGTTCTCTATGCCGAGGTTTTCGACGATCTCCTCGATTTCTCTCTTCCCGATGCCGTGCCGGCGCAGCCTCGAAACGGACTCCCCGTGTCCGTGCTTGGCGATGTCGATGAATACGTCCGCCGACGAGATCCTTCGCGGGAGGGGCCGGAGTTCTCGGAAGTGCTCGAGCGAATCAGCGACGCAGTCGGATAACAAGGGCTCTTCCTCGAGTACAAGGCGCCGTTCCTTCGGGATCTTGGGATCGATCGGGTCTGGCAGGGCTCCGGCCGGCAATGAGTCGATCAACGCCCTCACCGAGTCGTCCTGGAGGCGAACCAAGGCCTGGAAGAAATCCTTGGTGCTGATCCTCGTACCACCTTGCCTCCGCTTCTTGTTGTAAGCGAGAGAGAATGCGTCCTGCAGGCTCTCGTCGAGGCAATCCCACATCGCATGGAGCAGGTTTCCGTGACCCTGGCTATCCGATGGGCGATCGGTCGCAACCCGTGACGGCGCCCTGCCCCCCGGCCGCGATCGTGCGCTCGGGGATCGCACCAGCACGACCTCGGCGGGGTCGCCGCGGTCGTCGCGCCAGAACAACTGGGGGACATGATCTTCCGGCATCGGAAGATTCATGAGGGCGTTCTTACCCAGGTCGAAGGCCTCGCGAATCGTGCGGCCATACCCCAATGCCTGGTAGAAGGCCGCGGCGAATACGATCGCCGCATCGTCGCTGATCGTCTCGCGCATGCCAATCGCGTACGGGATCACCTGGGCGAGCGCCTCGGCGATCCGCTCGGAGTGGCACGCGCTGAGCAGGACAAGCTGGACATCGTTCTTGAGCGCGCCGAAGAGATGGACCAAGACCGCCTTGCTCATCGGCTGGACCTGTCCACCCTCACCCGTCATCAAGAGGTGCTCGACTTGGCCAGGATGTCGCACCTTCATGTCCCGGACGGACGAGAGGGCGCCGGCTGGCGCGCTCTCTGTCGGCGCCCTTTGGGTGCCATGACCGCTGAAGTGTACGATGCGAGGCTTGTGCTGCAACAAGAATTGCTGGAGGTCGTGGGGCCGTACCGCCCAGGCCGGGATGATTTCGATCGCATCCCGAAGCTCCGTCAACCGGATTTTGGCCGCGATCGCGCGGCTCTCCTCGTCGACGGCTAACCAGTTCTCGCCGAGAGGGTTGGAGACCAGGAAGAGGACCCTGACCTTGGACATGGTAGCTGTCCTCATCCAATCCGGGCGAGCGAGACACGGCTCGATGCTATCCAGTATAATGCAGTGCAACACCTCCTGTCACGATTCCGCCGTCCGGCGACTCGCGACTCCACGACCCCGGATCGGTCGATCAGGGCGACGCGATTGCCATACTCGTGTTTCCTGCGTGGGCTCCCGTGAGTCCGCGGAGTCGGACGGTCCCGATAGCCGATGGGTATGAGCGCCCGCCGCGATCGGCGGCGGCGACCCTCAGCCGCCCAGGCCGCTGACGGCTCGCCGCGGCTCGTCGATGCAGGAGACTTCCATGCTGGCGAACTCGTTGGTGCCCGGCCCGTGGCGCAGGGCGCCGTCGATCGCGTCGCGGAGCGATTCGCCGAGGCCGTGCTGGCGGATGGCGTGAAGTCGATCGCGGCAGCGGGCGAAGGCGTCGATCACCAGCGGATCCCACTGGGTCCCGGAGCCCTGGCGAAGGATCTCGTCGAACGCGCTCGGGCGGCATCGCGGTGCGATAGGGCCGCGAGGTGTTCATCGCGTCGAAGCTGTCGGCGACCGCGAGGATGCGGGCCAGGAGCGGGATGGCGTCGGCCTTGAGCCCCTCCGGGTAGCCGCCGCCGTCGTAGCGCTCGTGGTGATAGAGCACACCGGGGAGGAGATGCTCGATCGCGTGGAGGCCGGCCAGGATGCGGTGACCGATGACCGGGTGCTGCTGGATGTGCTTGAACTCCTCGCCGGTCAGGGGCCCGCGCTTGGTGAGCACGTCGTCGCGGATGCCGATCTTGCCGATGTCGTGCAGCAAGCCGGCGAGGTAGATGTCGCTCAGCTCGTCCTCGCGCAGGCCCAGCTCGCGCCCCAGTTCGACGGCCACCCGCGCCACCCGCTCGCTGTGGCCGTAGGTGTAGGCGTCCTTGGCGTCGATCGCCGCGGTGAGCGATCGGGTCAGTCCCACCAGGAGGTCCTTGATGTGCAGGTATCGACGACTGGCGCGCACGTGGAGGCCGACGAGCGAGGCGAATGGCAGGAGCAAGGCCGCGTCCGCGCGGCGGAACGGAAGGACCGGCGCGGCGACGGCGCCGTGCTCGTCCGGGCCGAGCGTCGGCAACCTCCGCGGCTCGCGACCACCCGGGACGCGGGCGAGGCTTCGTCGCTTGTTGAACGCCAGGACCCATCCCGTCAGCTTCCGCTCCTCGATCGGGATCGCCAGCAGGTTGACGACCTTGGGGAACCGCGTCCCCCAGCTCGTTTCCCGCGTCTCATTGATGATCATGTAGCCCGCTTCTTCGCAGTGGGCCTGGCCGGCCAGGACGTTGGCTAGCTGGCCGCAGTCCCACGGGGAGAGGATCTGCTCGCCGTGGAAGACCACCTCGTCCTCCCGCTGGACCGGGACCCACGCCATCGACTGCACCCCCAGCAACTCGCCGGCGGTGCGGAGGATCCGCCGACGCTCTCGCGCCGACTCCTTGTGGATCTTGGCCCTCCGGTGCAGCCGCTCGAGGGACATCATCGCCTCCCACACGATCATCGCCTGGCGGTCCTGCTCGACCTGGTCCCGCTGACGGTCGCGGACGCCCCGGGCCCCGACGAGCCGATCGTGGACCGATCGGCTCCACTTCGCGATCCGGGCCATCTCCCGCGCGGCCTCGGCCTGCGTCCTGGCCAGGGCCGGCACCACGCCGAGGGCGACCAGGTTGGTTGTCCCGAACGGAGCCAGTGGGAACCCGATGAGGTAGCGTCCGCCCGCCAGGAACATGACCTTCGGCTCCTCCTGGCCGGCCATCTCGAGGGCCGCGTTGCGCTCTCGCGGGGCGATCGTGTCCGTGGCCTCCTCCTGGCCGGGAACCACGATCATGCCGCCCGTCATCGGGTCATAGAAGCGGAACGGCGCATCGAATTCGTCGCGCAGGACGATCGACAGGGCCTTCACTTCATGGGGGAGCGACCCGGATGACTCCGACGACTTCGAGGCGCGCGTGACGGTGGAGGGCATCGGTTTTCGGGCTCCCATTGCGGGTTGTTCTTCCCCTCAGAGCTAGCAAGACAGACGGATGGAAGATCCTCGATTCCGGATTCTGAGACGGCAGACGCCTGAATCATCGGGGATGACCGCCGGTCGGAATCCGCGATCCGTCCTTTCACGGCCCCTCAGGATGCCGGCGAGCGCGGTTCGGATGAATGGGCAGCCGAGGTCCGTCGATGGTGGTCTACCAGGCGCTGGAATCGCGGCAGCCGGCGGATCGCGGCGAGGTCGGGATCCTCGGCGGCCCGCGACGGGTCGAAGCCCTCGGCCACGGCGCGCTCGAGCAGATCGAGCGCCTGCGCGGCGGTCGCCTCGGAGCCGAGCGAGCCATATGCCCGGGCCACGACGCACGCGGCCGCGTGGAGGCTCGCCGCCGACCGGGGCTCCCGCTCCAGGCAGCGGTTGATCTCGCCGGTCGCCGCGTCCCACTGGCCCCGGCGGGCCAGCAGGATGGCGCGGTAGCGCCTGGCCTCGAGTCCGTTGGGGTCGGCCGCCAGCGCGCGGTCGAAATGCCGCAGCGCCGTCGCGTCCTCCCCCCGGTCCATGGCGATCATGCCGAGCCCGTAGAGGGCCTTCGCATCACGCGGATTGTTCCGCAATGCGGCTTCGAAAGCCGCGCGAGCCCGCGCGGGGTCGCGGGCGGCAACGGCGAAGCCCTGGGCCCGGGCCAACCGGGCGCGAGCCGCCGCGCTGAGCCCGGCGGTCTGCGCGGAGCTCTCGGCGAATGCGGAATCGGCCTCCGCATGCCGGCCCAGGCGCTCCAGGGCGACGCCGCGCCCGGCCGAGACGGCCGATCCCCGCGCCCCCAGGGCGATGGCCCGGTCGAAGTCCGCCAGGGCCGGGGCGTCCTGCTTCAATTCCAGCCGGGCCAGCCCGCGGTTGACGTACGCCGCGACGAGGCCGGGGTCACGCTCCAGGGCGGCCGTGTAATCGAGGATCGCCGCGGCCTTGACCCCGGCCCGGTCGAGCACGCAACCGCGGTTGAAGTAACCCCAGGCGAACTCGGGCCAGAGGCCCGTGCACTGGCCGAAGTCGCCCGCGGCCTCCACGAGTTCCCCCCGCTCCAGGTAGCAGATCCCCCGCTGGACCAGCGACCAGAAATGACGCGGGTTGAGCTTCAGGGCTTCGTCGAGCTCGGTGATGGCCGCGCGGAGCCCGTCCGGCCCGCCCTGCCGGGCGAGCGAGGCGGCGATCAGGTAGTGATCCCGGGCGGTCGTGGCGGGGATCCGCTCGGCGCGCCGCCGGGCGTCCGCGGCGCGTGCGGCATCGCCCCGGATCGCCGAGTACCGCGCCCGGTCGAGCCAGAGGGCGCGGGACGGCGGGAGCCCGGGGATCGACTCGGCCACGTCCAGCCATCTCAGGGCCTGGTCCGCGGCATCCTTCGAACCCGCGGCCAGCCGGATGCGGGCGTCGGCCAGGAGGAGCAGCAGCTCGCGGCGATCCTCGGCCAGCCGGCGACGGTCCTCCGGAGACAGCCGAGCCCACGCCGGGTGCTTCGTCCATTCCCGATCATCGGGGGCACCGAGGAGGGCCAGCGTCCGCTCGCAGGCCGCGATGCCGTCGCGCAGGTGATCCTGGAGGTCCAGCCGGGTGTTGACCAGGCAGAGGGCCTCCTGCATCCCCGCGTCGTGGGCGCGGACCATGTCGCGCGCCTGGGTGTCGGCGAGCTGGGAGCGGGCCGCCATCAGTGCCGAGCCGACCGCCAGAAGGACCAGCGCGGCGGCCCCGGCGACCGTCGCCGAGGAGGCCAGTCGCGGATGCCGGCGCGCGAACTTCTGCGCCTGCTCCACGCGGCTCAGCTCGGGGGCGTACTTCAGCGGGCGATCCTCCAGCAGCCGGTGCAGGTCGTCGGCCAGATGGTCGGCCCGCTGATACCGCTGGGCCGGGTCGGCCGTCAGACACTTGCGGACGATGCTCTCCAGGCCCCACGAGAGGTCCGGCCGGTCCCGGCGGACCGAGGCGACCGTCTTGCTCCGATCCAGCGCCATCGCCTCGATCTGCAACGGAAGCGCGGAGTAACTGCCGCTCTGGTCGAACGGGCGGTGGCCCGTGAGCATCTCGGCCAGGACCATCCCGAGCGAGTAGAGATCCGACCGGCCGTCGACCTGGCGGATCAGCGCGGGCGTGCGGCCGACCAGCGCGCGGAGGTGCTCGGGCGCCATGTACGCCACGGTCCCGCCGATCGTCGCTTGCGCCGGGTCCTCTTCGCCGCCCTGCGCCAGGTTGAAGTCCAGCAGCAGCGGCTGTCCCTCGGCGCTGATGAGGATGTTCGACGGCTTGATGTCGCGGTGGAGGATGCCGCGCTGGTGCGGCGTGGTGCAACCCTTCGGCGATCCGCGCCACGATCCAGGTGACCGCGTGCTCATAGCTCATCGCACGCAGAGCCGCCAGGGGAGTCGCACGCTCGAGCGCGGCGGACCCATCCGAGACCGACTCCGGCCCCTTGGCGGCCTCCTCCTTCCGGAGCGAGTCGGGCCGCGGCGCCTCGACGACCTCCAGGGCTTGAGCGAACTGCTCGCCGGAGGTCGGCCACGGCGAATCGGTCCAGAGCCGGGTCAGGACCGCCGAGAGGCTGGCCCCGCCGAGGTAGGGCATGCAGACGGCCCGCAGGCCGGCGCGGGGGTCCTGGTGGAGCGAATAGATCGGGACGATGTTGGTGTGCAGGAGCTGGGCGAGGGCCTGCGGCTCGCTCCCCTCCATGTCACTGATCTTCAGGACGACGGGCCGGCCCGCCAGGTCGGCCTGCTCCGCCTGGAACACCCGGGCGAACGCGCCTTCGCCGAGGGGCCGCCGCAGGGTGAACCCGAACACCTCGTCGCCGACCTCGGGTAGCCGGAGGGGAACGGCCGCCCCCTCGCTCTCCCGGCACACCGAGCGGTAGACCGTGGCCTGCGCCAGGAGGCCCTCGAGCGCCCGACCTTGCTCGGGGAACCGTTCCTGGTATTCCGCCAAGCTGCCTTCGTCGCCCCGGCGCCGCCTCTGGAGGTAATCCTCCAGGAGCAGGCTGGCGGCGTCGGGGTCGGTGCTCGGGTTGGTGGGCCATCGGCCCAGTAATGCCTCCGGTGGGGTCGGCCGACCTTCCGCCCACCCCGAGCGCTGTTCCTCGAGCAGCTCCCGCTTGCGAGCCCTCAACATCGAGAAGTTCGCCGCCGCGGATTTCAGGGCATCGTGGCCGTCCAGGCTATCGTCGTCGAATCGGATGCCCATGGGCCTCCTATTGTCCGTACTCATCGGCACGGCAGTGCGGCCTGAACCCCGCGACCGGATCGCGGACTCGCGGCCGGCACCGAGTACGACTCGCTCGCCTGAAGGGCGATCGTTGTAGGAGTATCTGGCGCTCGCGGCGCGATCCGCCCGTCCGGTCGCGCACCGGCGACGCCCGTTCTCTTCCTCCATTCTAGGCCGCGAACGACGGTGCGGGCCCGATAAACGGCGATGAGAGTGGCCGCGGTGATCGCCCAGCGCGCCGCCCACGTATCCGCCCCGAATCGTGGCGCGACGGCGACCGTGGGCTCCGGCGGCGTCGGGACCACGACCGCCAGGGCGTGTTCCCCGGAAGAACGTGCGTCGCCGACCGCGATCGGCACCTCCGGAGTGGCCAATGCCGGCGGATCGGCCAGGATCGCAAGTCCCTGAGCGGGCGCGGTTTCCATCGCCGGCCCGGGTTCGTCGGACGGGGCATACCCGTGCGGGCCGGCGGCCGCGTCAGCTTGAACCGCAGTCAAGGCGCCCGCGGATTCGCCCGACGGATCGCTCGGCGGAACGCCCTGCGGATCCGCGGCGTTAGCCGCCTCGGTCCGCTCGCCTTTGCCTTCCGCTTCGCCGTTCCACGAGAAGACCTGAGTCAGCGTGACCAGGCTCACGGCGAGCGAGTTCGAGGCCGGGGCGAGGGGAGACGGCACATTCAGCGCCACCTGGACAGTCGGCGATGCCAGGAGACCGGACTGGCCGCCTGAGCCGCCGAGCGGGCCCATGCCCAGGCCGGCCAGTCCGCCCGCGGCATCGGCCTGCGAGAGGCTCAGGGCGGCCGAGTTCGCCGGGCTGGCGGACCCCGCTCCACCGGTTGACACGCTCGACACAGGACCACTACTAGCGATCGACCCGACTGGCCCGGTCACTCCGGAGCTCGGCCCGCCCGTGATTCCTGAGATCGACCCGCCCGTGATTCCTGAGATCGGCCCGAAGGCCCCCGGCCCGCCAGCGTTGGTCGAGCCGCCCGATGATGTCGATCCCGAGAAGTCCACTGACGTATCGAATGAGACCTGGAGCGCGGGCGACGGTCCATCCACCAGCGGCGGGGCGTTGTCCTCAATCTGCGTCAGATACAGCACGAGCTGGTAGGCGATGTCCGCCGATTCGCCGGCCGACCACCCGCTGACAGAGACCGTGTAGGTCCCCGGGTCCAGCGGCGCGGTGTAGAGCAGGCCGCCCGCTGCGGGAGCGAGGGGGATCGACTGACCGCCGTCCCCTGCGGAAGCGAGGGGGATCGACTGACCCGAGGCGTCCGTCAGGGTCACCTGTGCATCCGCCGGCAAATCGCTGCCCAGCAACTGGAACGAATACTGCTGGTGCTGAAGGACCTGGATCACGTAGTCGTCCTGAAGCGATCCGGCTCCGGGGTCGGTGCTCGCTTCGGGGTAGCGCAAGATGTCCACGCCGCCCTGGAGCTCGTCGGGGAACAGCATGCCGATGTCCTGTGGGACACCCTGACCCGCCTGCGAGAGGATGCGGAAGCCGGCGGACATGCTGCCGGACACGCCGCGGTCCGGCCCCTGGACCGCGAAGGGGATGACATAGTCACCGCTCGGGTCGTTGCCCGGCAACGGGTCGCCGCCGAGGTCGGTCAGGCCGCCTTGTCCCGAGAAGTGCAGGGCGTACGAGCCATTCGGCAGGCCATCGAGCATCTGGAACGTGGCGGTGTTGGTCAAGCTGTCGTAGTTCAGGAACCGCGGATAGTAAATCGTCCCGTCGGCTCCCTCGACGAAGACCTGCGGGAGCGACGGCAGATACGTCACCTCGTACGCCTGGTACGCGAGCTGCCGGATGTTGACCGGCTCCGAGAATTGCACGGTGATCTGGGTCGGAGCCTGCCCGAGGACCTGGCCCGGCGACGGCGAGGAGCTCACGACCTGGGGCGGATCCGGCATCGGCTGGACGATCACGTTGAGCTGATATGGGCCCGTGCCCGTGATCCCGCCGCCGCTCTGGCGCTGCCCGGCTGGTTGGGATCGAAGATCCCGGGGCTGCCGGGCATCTGGCCCTCGATGGGCGAGGGCGTATTCGAGCCATCGGCGACGGCCAGGTAGTAATTGCCGGCCGTCAGGCCGGCTGTCAGGGCCGAGTCCGTGGACAGCGGGTAGGTCAGATCGGGGCCCGGGGTGGGGTCGAGCGTGTTGTTGTTGCCGGCGACGAAGTCGAGGAGGCCGTCGGTCGGATCCAGCTCGAAGAGGCTGATCCCGGGGTCCAGCAGCGAATCGATCCGGCCGGCGAACACCTCGGCGAGCACCGCGTATCGCCCCGGCCCGCTGATCTGGAAGTGATACAGGTCCACCTGGTTGGCCAGTTCGTTCGGGTCCACGCCGATGGCCCCGTCCACCTGCACGATCCCGGCGCCGACCAGGTTGCCCAGCTCGTGGGCCGTCTTCGGCGTGTCGTCCGACGCGGTGGCGTTCGCGACGCCGTCGGTCCCGGCGACCTGGAAGGTGAAGGACTCGTCGGCGCCGGCGGAGTGCTGCGCGTCCTCGCCGAAGCACATGGTATCCGTCGGATCGGTGAGTGCGGCCTGCCCGCCGCTCGAATCGCCGGAGAGCTGTACCACGTATTGACCCGGCGCCAGGGGCGTCAGCGGGAAGATCTGGAGCTCGTTGGCCGCACTCGAGAAATTGACCGACGCCAGCGTGATCGAAGTCCCGAGCTGGCCGCCGGATTCCGGGCAGAGTTGGACTGTCTGGTCCGGCGGGACGCTGTCGATGGAGTTGAAGCTGATTTTGCTGAGATCGAGCGGGCCGCTCAGCTCCACCCGGATCGCCAGCGGGGAGCTGTTGAGGACCGCGCCAGCCGCCGGGTCCGACCAGAGCATGGTCGGCCCGTCGCCGGAGAGTCCGAGATCGGTCGCGGAAATCGTCAGCTCATAGACGCCCATCGCCCCCGGGAACCCGCTGCCCGCGATGACGGGAGAGAACGCGGTGTTTCCCCCGCCGCTGACGGCCATGTAATAGTCGCCCGGCCCGAGGTCCTGGGAATAGGTCGCCAGCCCATCCGTGCCGTCCGTCTGGACCTGGGCCAGCAGGCGGTAGCCGTAGAGGTCGTAGGGATCGTACACGTCCCCGTCCCCGTAAAACAGGGATTCCTGGAGATCGCTGTTGAACAGGCTCAGCACGCTCGCGGACGGCCGATCGCCCGCCGGCGTGCCCACCGTCAGGTCGACGTGGGAGGCGTCCTGGAGCTGGAAATGATACCAGGTGACGTCCGCCGCCCCTTGGGAGCCGGTGCCGACCGATCCCACCGTCGACTCCGGCTGGCTCGGCGTGCCCAGTTCCCAGGCCTGGTCGATCGTCTCGTTGGGCGTGAAGGCCGGCAGGGCGATGGCCGGCGTCGCGGTGCTCAAGAGCGAGCGCACCTCCAGGGGCTCGAAGGACAGCCGCCCCGGGATGCGACGCCGGCTCCACGGTCGCGGCCGCCTGACACTGACTCGCCGTGGCCGCTCCAGGATGATCGACGAACTCGACATGATACCCTCGGTTCCCGCTACCACCGGTGCTCGATGGAAGGCCCTTCGTGGGGTGCCCTGTGACGGCCGACTTACAGGCCCTGGCCGATCCGGTGCACGTGGAGCCCCCCACGAAGGTGCGTTCGAAACCATTCTCGATGCGCTTTTCAAATGCTCACTGCGGCCGCCCCCGACAGGAGGCTCGTATCACCGGAACTGCTGGTGAAGTCCGCCATGATGGTGTGCTTGCCCGCCGCGAGCGCCGGCGCGAACTGCCAGCTACCCCAGGCGCCGGCCGTCACCGCGCCGATGACGAGGCCGGCGTCGATGATCGAGATCAGGCCGCCCGGCGTCGCCCGGCCCGAGAGCACACCCGAGGCGGCGTGCGGCGTGCCCGCCGTCGGGTCGCCGCCGACCTCCCGCTGCTCCGCCGGACCGGGCGCGGGTCGCGATCGCCGCGGAACCATCGGTTGAGCGAGACCATGCGATGAATTCTCCAGTCTTTCCATCAGCCCAGGACATGCGAATCGCCGATCGCATTGCCCGGAAACCGACATGAGTTCCCGGATCGAAGACAGGGCGAAGGCCCCCGGGACGATCACCTGGGTGTCGTCCGATGCGCCATCGCGACCTCGTTCGCCTCGGCCGCCGCGAGCATGCGATCGCCCCGGCCGCTCCTCCGGGCGCGTTTGCCCGGTTCGGCGGCCGATGGCACTGAAAGACTCATAGCTCGCGGCGAGACTCGCCGGAGGCTTGTCGGAGTCACGCAACGTGGAGTCGCGGTCGCACATCAATCTGGTCTCGTTACTCGAGGAGGACGTTGGACGAAGAGAGCCGCGACCGTGGGGCAGCAGTGGCACCTCCACGGCCCTGCGCATCGCCCGCTCACGCTCGCGGCTCGGTCTGGATTTCGGTCGAAGATCGCGCCCTGGGGACCGACCCGCGGGCCCTGGCCGATCCGGTGTTCAGCGGGCGTCCGAGGATGCCTTCGAAGGCCGTCGGGACACCATCTCAGATCTTCACGGAGAGCGCCCCTGACAGGAGGCTCGTATCGCCGGAACTGTTGGCGGCGTCCGCCATGATCGTGTGCTGGCCCTTCGCCAGCGTGTGCCCGAACTGCCAGTTGCCCGAGGCGTCGGCCGTCACGATACCGAGAACGATGTCGCCGTCAACGATCGTGACCTGGCTGCCCGGCGTCGCCTGGCCCGAGAGTACGCCCGAAACGTACTGCGGCGTGCCGGCCGTCGGACCGCTGCCGACCTGCAATCGGAACATCGGCGAGGCCGCGCTGATGTTGCCCGATTGGTCCACGGCGGCGGCCGAGAAGTCGTAGGTCCCGTCAGCAACGGTCGTCGATGCGGGGACGTAGGTGTAACTCCAGGCCCCCTGGCCGTTGGCGTTGACCGTGCCCAGCAGTTGGCCGCCGAGGGTGACCTGGACCTGGTCGTTGGGCGCGGCTGTCCCGCTGGCCGAAAGCTCTTGCTGGCTGGTGTGGGCATGCGTCTGCGTGACCAGGCTGACCCCGGCGATGGCGGGCTGAGCGACCGTCTCGATCGTCGCGTTGAACGTGCCCGAGACGTTACTGATGTTCCCGGCCACGTCCACGGTCACCGCGGTGATCGCATAGGTCCCGTCGGGCAAGGTCGTCGCAGTATCGTCGAACGTCCAGGCGCCGTTGCTCCCCGCCACGACCGAGCCCACCGCCGTCCCATTGAGCAGGACGACGACCAGGTTGCCCGCCTGGGCGGTCCCGGAGATCATCAGGTTTTGCGCGGTGGTGATGCCGTCGGTGCTGCTACTGCCCGTGTCGGGACTGATGCCGGTGACCTTGGGCGCGGACGGGCTCTTGGTGTCGATCACGATCGTCATGGGGACCGAGGCCTGGCTCACCGTGCCGGCGACGTCCATGGCGGTGGCCGTGACGCTGTACGTCCCGTCGGCGAGCGACTGGCCGGATCCCCCCGTCTGGCTCTCGCCGATGGTCCCGCCGAGCAGCGAGTTCACCGTCAACGCGACGGAGCCCTGGGCCCCGCCCGGATAGGTCATCTGCCCCGGCTGACCGACCGTGTACGACCAGTTGCCGTAAGCGTCGGCCTCGGTCGTCCCGAACGCCTTGTTGCTCCCGTTGAGGTAGAGATTGACGACGGCGAAGGGCTCGGTCGCGCCCGAGAACGTGGGGCGATTGAAGTTCGTGACGCCATTGGTGCCGCTCGGGCCGGTGTCCGGGGAGATCCCGTTGATCTGGGGCGGCTGCGGCGTGTGGGTATCGATGGTCACTCCGTAGGCGTAGGACATCGCCGTGGAGAAGCCGGCCCAGTCGGTCGCCATCGCCGTGAACGCGTAGCTGCCATCGCTCAGCGGGTCCGCCGCGTTGTTGTACGACCAGGTGTTGAACGCCGTCGCGATCGTCTGGCCGATCGCCTGGCCGTTGAGGTAGACCGTGACCGTGTTCAACGCCGGCGCCGTCCCCTGGATCGAGATCTGCGGGTTGTTGGTCACCCCGTCCTGGCTGCTGACGCCGTTATCGGGGCTGATCCCGGTGATCACCGGGTTGGCGGCGACGTACGGTCCCTTGCCGTTGGTACCGTCGGCCTGCCCGGGGCAGGTGTGCAGGGGATTACCGTCGGGCACCGTCACGATCGGCGACGCCTCGGTCGGCGGCGTCTTTCCGTTGAAGTTGACGCCCAGGGCATAGCGGCCCGTGCCCATCTGCGTGGTGTCCGCCCCCTGGACCAGGACGTAATAGGTCTGGCCCACGACCATGTTCGGCACGGTCACGTTCAGCGTCGTGCCGTACTGTCCCGCGCCGTTGGCACTGGCCAGCACCGTCGAGCCGTTCGACGCGTACACCGTCACCTTGGGCGCCAGCAGGCTCAGACCGCTGCTCTGCACGTCGAGGTCCAGCGTGCCCGTCCCGCCATAGGGTGGCGTGAACGCGAAGTACTCCGACTGGCCGGCCGTGGTGATGTCCAGGTTCGGCACCAGCGCCGTCAAGGTCGTGGAGTTGATCATTCCGTTGATCCACGTCGCCATGTTTACGCTGCCGTTGTTGCCGCCGCCGACGTTGTAGGCGTCCGGCGTCCGCGCGGCGTTGCTGCTGTAGATGGACCGGATTCCCGCGATGTCGTCGCTGGCCAGGCCCTTCATCACCCCGTTGTACGTCCCGTACTCCACCGCGCCGGCGACGCTGCTCTCCCCCAGCCCCAGCGAATGTCCGATCTCGTGCATCGCCACCGAGAACAGGTCGTACGTCGTGTTGATGTGGAAACCCTGGCCCGTGTTGAACATCACGTCCCCGGCGCCGAGTAGTTGTTCCCCGGCGGCGGCAGGCTCGTCAGCGCCAAAGTCGAGCAGTTGAAGTTGTACCCGCCGATCCGGATGTCGCCGAACCCCGGGTCCCCCTGCTCGTTGGCCCCCGAGCCCTCGGCCGTCCCGTTGTCGGTCACGACGGCGAAGTTGATGTTGGTCTGCTGGGCCCAGACCTGCGCCGCCTGGAGGATGATGTTCTGCCACTTGCCGGATAGCTGGCTGTTGCCGTTGAAGGTCGCGAACAGGTTGCTGGCCTTGCCTCCGCCAAGGTTGGTGCCGTCGGGCATGAAGCTGATCGTGATGAGCCCGGGGTTGGGCCAGGCGTTCCCCGTGGCAGAGTACAGGACGACGCGCGTCTCCAATCCTTCCAAGTCCGGACGGAGTTTGTTCCGACTCCGGTCGGGACGCGGACCGCGACTCCTGCGCAACCACCGTTTAAGCGAGACCATGGTATTCCGTCTCCAGATCGCACTTCGAACTAGCCCAAATGGCCAAACGAAGTCTCCAAAGCCAGATATGAGACCGTTGATCGGCGAAGGCGCAATGGCCCGTCCTGGCCCCGTGAGCGTCGGCTGACAACGCCGGTCGGTTCTTGCTCAGATCCGATTGACCGCCGCCACAAGGGGGACGTGCTCGATCCGGCCGCTCCCCCGGGCACGTTTGCTGGGTTCTGCGACCGATGCCTTCTATGAGTCTCATAGCTCGCGGCGAGGCGCTCTACCGACTTGTTGAATCCACGCAGCATCGAGCCGACGTGACGCATCGACCGAGCTTCGTTCAATCGCCGGTCAGCGCCCTGCGGGCGCGCCGGACCGCGTCGGCATACTCCGGCGGCAGGGCGACGGATTCCGCCTTCTCGGACCACCAGTGGGGCGTCTCGGTGTAGATCCAGACGTACTCGTCGGACTGCTCGAGCGCCGCGCGAAGGCTGGTCTCGAAGCCGGAGGGCGAGAAGTAGTTCTTCCCGGGATCCCGGGTGTCCCACCCCTTCTTCCTCCAGTCGTAATCGAGCCAGAGTCCGAACCCGGCGGAGACGACGCGCTCGTAAGCCCTCCGGTCCGCGGCCAGCGTGGCGGCGTCGCGAGCGATGGCCCGGCGGGCGTCGATGAAGGCCCGCGCGTCGCGATATCCATAGG
Source organism: uncultured Planctomycetota bacterium (assembly GCA_963815795.1). Taxonomy (GTDB): domain Bacteria; phylum Planctomycetota; class Planctomycetia; order Isosphaerales; family Isosphaeraceae; genus JAKAUH01. Next base: position 5,556,590 of record CAWFIC010000003.1, read on the forward strand.
ACAGCTCGTGGCCGTCGACGATCCGCGTCCGCCCCCGGGCCGCCTCGATCATCCCGTCCAGGAACGGCACGAGCAGGCCGTAGGAGCACTCGGCCAGCGGCTTCCTCCCCTGCTCGCCCTGCTTCCAGAGCAGGCTGTGGCCGAAGGTCAGGAAGACGGTCAGCTCGGGATACCCTTCCTGGAGGGCCGTCATGACCTGCCGGCCGCGCCGGTGTGCCTGGGCGGCGTATTCGGCCCAGGAGTGCTGCTTCGCGTCGCGCTGCTGGCGGTAGTCGAACAGCTTCCCCTCATATTGCTCGGTGTCCAGCAGGATCCCCGGGCAGCGGCCGGCGCGGGCCAGGCTCGCGGCCAGCCGGGCATTGGCGATCACCGCCGAGTGGTCGTCGAACCAATCGAGATTGGCGGGCGTCGTGTTGAAGCGGAGGAAGTTGTGCCGGAACCGCGACTGGGTCGCCGCGAGCGTCTCGAGGTCGGCACGTGCCCCCTTCAGGTCATCGGCCGTGAACGTCCTGCGGCCCCAGCCGAGCCAGGTGAAGCTCGCCGGCGTTCCCTGCGCAGGCCGTGCGTCGACGTGGAAGACGCAGCCGTCGAACGGCGTGCGCTCCAGCTCGGCGAGATGCTTCACCAGAAAGCCGGTGTTCGGCTCGTCCCAGCCGAATTCGACGAGCTTCCGCGCCGGCTCGCCGGCCGAGTCGGGTGCCGCCGCCTTGTGCTCGGGGAAGTCGCGGCGATAGCGGGCCAGGAGGCCCGGGAGATCGGCCGGCATGAGGTAGATCTTGCCGCGGATGGTCTTCGACTGCCCGGGCTTGAGCCCGCCGATGCGGAAGTCGGAGTGCACGCAGACGATGACGCCCTGGAACAGCTCCTGGTAGGGCTCCCAGGCGGTGGCGAGCAGTTCCTGGCCGTCGGCCGAGATGCAGCCGATCAGCCCGTTGGACGGCACGATCGGGCTCAACGGGCGGGGATTGACGTCATCGCGGCTCACCCCTTCGGGGCACCAGACCTGCCCGGGAGTATAGACCGCGGCGCGGGCCCAAGGCGTTGTCGGCATCCGGACCGGCCGGCCGTCAACGTAGAGGAAACAGCGCGGGAGGTAGGCCTCCGAAGCATGCTCCATCTTCACGCCCGCGTAGCGATCGACCCGGATGCAGGGCTGGGCCCAATGCGCCTGTGATTCGACCCCGGTCGGATTGGTCGCGACCACGCGGAAGGAGACCTCATCCCGGCCCGCCCTGACATCGTGGTCGACGACGACGCCATCCTCCAGGCGCGACCGCAGCCGGATCCGCCGGCCATCGCCGGTCAACTCGACCAGTTCGGTCTTGTGGGGGATCACCGTCTGCTTCCACTCCCGCCTCGTCGAGCCGGGCCGGCAGAATGCCTCGATGTAAAGGACCTCCACCGCGCCGCCGGGCAGGTGCGCGCCCCGGATGGTGAGGATCTCCTTCTGCCAGGCCAGGGTCAGCCCCCGTCCGTCATCGTCGGCCCCCGCCGAGGCCGTCAACCCGACAACGATCCCGATCGCCGTCCCGATCCCGCAAATATGGCCCGGTCGCCGCATCATCGCCGGATTCCTTTTCGGTCATCGACCTCGGAAGCGGAATTCGGAGTCCGGAAACTGGAATCCGGAATCCGAGATTCGGGGAAGACTGGACTCCGTCAGTTGACCGGCAGGCGAAACAAGAGAGACTCCGCCCGGCGCAACAGAGGCTCGATCCATCGGGCGACGGCCAGGCCGATCGAGACGCCGATCATGTCCGTGATGGCGTCGGCCACCTCCGCATCGCGGCCGATCGCCGGCAGATTCTGCACCAGCTCCGTGATCGACGCCATGGCCAGGCCCCCCAGGGCGACCCAGGCATATCGCCACCGCGAGGTGCCGGTCCGGAGCCAGAGTACCGTGAAGAGGACGAAGATCCCCCAGTGCACGACCTTGTCCAGGTTGGGGATCTCGAACCAGGGCGTTTCCCGCTCGACCTCGTGGACCCACCGCTGGGGCATCCAGCATAAGAAACAGATCACCAGCGTCCACAGGACGGCCATCGCGAAGCGGAAGGCCGTCAAGGCCGACCTGGCCCGCGAGGGTGCGGGTGGCGCGTTGACCTCATTTTGATCCTGGACCGTCGAGAGGGAATCCACCGGCGCAAGCCTCCTGGGGACAACGCGAAGCGACGGATCGAGACCGGTCCCCATGGTAACCGCTCAACGCCCCGCCTGGCGAGGTCGGTACGGACCGCGGCGGGGTCCGGAGCGGACCCGGGCGGTGGACTCGGCCGGCGATCGATCCGGGCCGGCGCGAACCCGGCCGGACCGTCCCGCGTCTTGAGGGTATGACCGATCGATGAGGAGCCGTCGGCCCCGAGTCATCTGACGACGCGACGACCTCACGACGGGTCGGTAGCTGAGATGGTCTAGCACCGCTCTGAAAAGGCGGAGACGTGGATTCGAGCGCCACCCGGCCCACTGCGCCCGCGGCGATCCCGCGACCGATCGACGGATCGCCGCGTTTGCCCCGTTCGTCTATCGGCTCAGGATACCGCCCTTTCAAGGCGGAGAGGAGGGTTCGATTCCCTCACGGGGTGCTCGGCCGATCGAACCCTCCGGGATGTAGGTAAGCCTGGCAATCCGCCTGCCTTGGGAGCAGGAGAACGCCGGTTCGAATCCGGCCGTCCCGACTCGTTGACTCGACGGGCTGGCGCCGGCACCATGGCGACTGGCGCGGCGCGTGTCTTAGGCGCCCTCCTTACTGCTTGCTTTCTTCAAGAGCTGGCACGGATCGAATCCCGACCCGGTCGGGATCGGGAGGAGCCGCCACTTCTCACTCCCCGCCGCTTGAGGAGCCGATGATGGACAGGCCGACCCGCTGGCCGCTGGCGACTCTTCTCTTCCTGTGGACTGGCTCGGCTTTCGCCCAACCGCCGGCCGGCCGGCCAGCCGATCCGCCCGGCCAGGCGGGTAAGGTTCGCGCCGAGCCGGTCCCGAGCGCGGCCCCGTCGCGCCCGACGCCGACGGCCGCGCGCGAGATCCCGCTCTACCCTGGCGCGGCCCCGGGCTCGGAGGCGTGGGACTGGCCGGAGCGGTCCGTCACCACTCCGACGGGCCTGCCGATGGTGCAGGACGTCGTCCGCCCCACGCTGCTGCACTACCCGGCCGATCGGGACAAGGTGGGCACGGCCATGATCGTGGCGCCGGGCGGCGGGTTCCGGACGCTGATGATGAGCTACGAGGGTACGGACATCGGCCGGCGGCTGAACGCGATGGGAGTCGACGCCTTCGTCCTGAAGTACCGGCTTCTCTACAGCGGCCCCGGCGCCCCCGGAGGGCCGGCCCGCCGGCGCACCACTGAGGAGGCGACTCCGGCCGAGCCGCGCGATCGCGGGATGGCCGGGGGCGCGCCTGTCCCGGAGGCGCGCCCCCGGAGGTTCACCGTGACCGGGGCCTACAAGGCCCAAGCCGGACAGGACCTGATCGCGCTGGCAGCCGACGACGGCCGGCAGGCCCTGCGGCTGGTGCGCGAACGGGCCGGCGAGTTCGGGGTGCGTCGCGACCGTGTCGGCATGATCGGGTTCTCGGCGGGCGGTGTCGTCACGTCGGCGGCCGTCTTCGGCCCTCACCCTACACGGCCGGACTTCGCGGCGATCATCTACGGGGTCGGGGAGATCGGGAAGGTGCCGAGCCCCGCGCCGCCCCTGTTCCTCGCGGTCGCGGCCGATGACCCGATGGCGGCTGGCCGATCGGTCGATCTGTTCACAGCCTGGCGCCAGGCCAAGGGCCCGGCCGAGCTGCATGTCTTCCAGATGGGCGCGCACGGCTTCGTCAACAAGGGCGGCGGCGCCGACGACTTCATGGGCCGGCTGGAGGAGTGGCTCGGGGTCAACAAGCTGCTGACGAGGCCCGCGGATTGAACCGTCGCCGACTTGCCGGGGCTCCGCACGCAGGAGCCCCTTCCTTGGCGCGTCCCCGATAACGCCCCGGGGCGGCCGTCGACCTGGCCCGACGAGAATCCAGGGGGTTCGGTATCGGGACGAGGCCGTGCTTCGACGAGCCGTCGCGCCGGACGAGGTCCCTGGATGCCGGCATCTACCCCATTCCTCGCCATTCGTTCACGCGCGGGGTAAGATCCCGGTATGCCGACCATCACGACCGGCGCTCGAGACCGGTATGCCCGTGGCATGCCGTGAGTGTTCCCGACCGGCTTGTGGGCCGGTCCCCACCGAGCCGCTGATCGTCAACGTGGCTTGGGGTATCGAATCCGATGCTTGAGCTGTCTTCACACCCCGCCCCTCCGATGTCCCACGCATCCCGCCGTGCCTTTACCCTCATCGAGCTGCTGGTCGTCGTTTTCATCCTGGCGGTCCTGATCGCGCTCCTGTTGCCCGCGGTGCAGAAGGTGCGTCAGGCGAGCATCCAATCCAAGCTGACCAACCAGGCGCAATACGGGTTTGGACCGACCATGGCCCAGCAGAACCTGGCGCGGGCCGCGAAGGCCGAGGCGGAGGGACGGCCAGCGGACAAGCTCCCCCTGGCGCGGGTCCAGACCTTCATCGCTACCGTGGTGCTCACCCCGCGTCTGAGCGTCGGCACGGCCTCGCCGGAGTCCATCTACGAGGCGCGGTTCACCGGCAAGATCCGGGCAGTGAGCCCGCGCCCGGAGGCCGGCGAGTGCGAGCTCGAGTTGCCCTTGCCACCGCAGGTCATCTCCCTGGCGGATTTGACGATTACGGCCGGCGGCAAGCCCAGCGAGATGGTCGCCCTGAGGGACGGCAAGCTCGTCTGGCGCGGCGCCCTGGCCGCCGAGCCGAACCTGCTGGAGGTCGCCTACACGGCTGTCGGCAAGGGGTTGTACGAGCTGTCGGTCCCCCCCGGCGGGATCCTCGACCAGTTCGACGTGTCGATGGAGGCGAAGGGGTCGGACGTGCGGCTGCTGGAGCTGTCCCTCCAGCCGACGAAACTGGCCCGCCAGGCCGGCTCGACCACGTACACGTGGGCCTACCGGCGGCTGCTGTTCGGCCAGCCCGTCCGCCTCGATGTCCTGGGGATCGCACCGATCGATCGGCTCGGCGAATTGACGTGGCTTGGCCCGCTGAGCGTGCTCGTCTTCGGCCTGATGGTCGGGCTGGTCGTCCGCACCGCGTCGGTCCCCCGGTTCGATCTGTGGATGCTGCTGTTGACCGTGGGGACCTTTGCCGGGTCCTACCCGCTGATGTTCTTCGCCCAGGAGTATATCGCGCTGGGTCCGGCGGTGCTGATCTCGGCCGGGTTCGCCCTGACCGTCATCGGGGTCCTCGCGGTCACCCTCATGGGGGTGTGGCTGGCGCTTGGCGGCGTTCTCCTGCCGGCGACGGCGATTCTGGCGGTCACCCTGTCCGCGGCCATCTGGCCCGCCCTCCAGGGCATCCTGCTCACAGTCGAGGTGCTCGGCTTCTTCATCGCCGCGATGCTGCTCCTGGCCAGGATCCGTGCCGCCGCGATCGCTCCCCCGGCGGGCGGGCAGGAGATCCCGAGCGCACCCGCGGAGCTTGCATGACCCGTCCCGTATGGTAGGTTCGGCCGATCGTCGAGTCCGTACAACGGTGGCCCCGACCTTTCCCGCCTTCTTTGAGAGACTCCTGATAGCGTATCCGTCGTATCGACGGGTCGCAATCCACTGTACCCGGGCGACCGCCGACCGAGCCTCTGGATGAGGCGGCACGGGACGGGTGCGGGCTTTCAATCGACGATGGGAGTGCCCTCAAGGCCGATCGATACCGCGTCAATTTCACGATCGGGGAGTTCGGGTAGCCACAAGGCCAGCAGCGTGGCCGGCAGGAACAGCAACCCGGCGCAGAAAAGGGCGATTCGATAGTCGCCGACTTTCGAGAACAGGCCGAAGACGACGGTCCCGGCCGCCGCCGCGATGCGACCGATGTTGTAGCAGAAGCCGGCCCCGGTCGTCCGCAGCAGGACCGGGAACAGCGGCGGCAGATACATCGTGAAGAGGGCGAAAAGTCCGCTGCTTGCGCCGATGACGGGAAGGAGGGCCAGCAAGGTGGCGTGGCTGCGCGGCACGCTGTAGACGGCGACCATGGCCAGCCCATATGCCAGACAAAGCAGCGCGATCGATCGCCGGTAGCCGATCACGAGAGCCAGTATCGCCGCGAGGAAGTTGCCGAGGATGGAGGCCGCCATCACCAGGAGGTTGGCGATGCTTGCCAGTTCGTTCTTGCGGGCGGGGGAGAGGTCGATCACGTCCGGGAGGTTCCGCAGATGTTGCTGGTACCAGAAGATGAAGGCCCAGTGGGCCGACAGGCTCACGGAGCAAACGAGAATCGTGAGGATGGTCGTACTGCGGACCTCGCCGCGGAACAGGTTGACGATCCCCGGACTCGCGTCGGTTGCCTCGTGCTTGGCCGCTCGCCATTCCTCGGTCTCGGGGACCTCACGGCGGACCCATAAGACGAGCAAGGCCGGCAGCACGCCGACCAGAAACACCACGCGGGGGCTCTGGCTCGCCAGGAGGAGCGTCGCACACGACGCCAGCAGGATTCCGATGTTGACGCCGCTCTGGAGCACGGCCGCGATCCAGGGACGCCAGCGGCGCGGCCACGTCTCCGACAGCAACGAGGCGCCGACCGCCCACTCGCCGCCGATGCCGAGGGCGGCCAGGAATCGTATAATGAGCAATTGCCACCATGTCTGTACGAAGAAGGCCAGGCCGGTGAAGAGCGCGTAGGTGAGGATCGTCAGGCAGAGCGTGCGGCTGCGGCCGATCAGGTCGCCGACGCGACCGAAGAAACCGCCGCCGAGGGCCCAGCCGACCAGGAACGCGGCCTGGATCCAGGAGCTGTACCAGCCGACGACTTCGTTCCGCGTGTCGGTGACGCCGATCAGCTCGGCGACGAACGGGGCGGCGACCAGGACGTAAAGATGCATATCCAGGCCGTCGAACAGCCATCCGAGCCAGGCGGCAAGCCCCGACTTCCACTGGTAGGGCGACAGGTCGCGCAAGCTCTGGATCTCGCGGCGCGAGGGTGCGTCCGAGTCGCTTATTGACATAGAGCCACCTGCGCGGGGTTGATCGCCTGATACTTCCCCTTGTTCGCCGTGATCTCGAAGGCTTGCGGGACCGCTTCGAGGCCGGACAGGACGTGCGTGATCGTCGGTTTCAGTCGCACGCGACCCGAGGCCACCAGCCGGACCGTGTGTTCCAGGTGGGCCAGCGTGCTGATGTCCGGGAAGAGGAATCGGAGGCTCCGCTCGCGCAGGAGGTCGACGTCGAGTTGCAGCGGGGTGCCGAACCAGGAGACGCCGACGAGCTTGCCCCCGGAGCGGACCGACTCGATCGCCTGCATCAACGACCGGGTGCCCGCGAGGCCCTGTTTCGGGCTCCCGCCGGCGCATTCGAAGACGATGTCGGCGCCGTTGCCGCCGGTCAGCCGCTGGATGGCGGCGACGGGATCCTCGGCCCGGGCATTCACGGCGGCGTCCGCCCCGAGCTCTCGGGAGACGCGGCAGGACTCCTCACGCACGTCCACGGTGATGATCAATCCCGCACCGCTGGAGCGGGCGATCTGGAGGCACTCCAGTCCCATGCTTCCTTGTCCATAGATCGCGACGGAGTCGCCGATGGCGATGCCGGCAGTCTCCACGGCCGCGACGCTGTCGCTGAGGGATTGTAAGCAGGCGGCCTCGCTGTCCGAGATCCGATCGTCAACGCGCACCAGCGCGATCTCGGGGAGGAGGGCCCGCTCGGCGAAACAGCCGGGGAGCTGAAAGCCGATGATCGGTCCCTTGCGGCAGAGGTAGTTCTTGCCCTCGAGGCAGAAGGCGCAGGAGCCGCAGGGTAGCTTCGCCCGCGCCGCCACGCGATCGCCCGGTCGGACCCGCGTGACGCCCTCTCCCACCTCGACGACCCGGGCGCAGAATTCATGGCCGAAGAGCTGTACGGGGGCCTCGGTCTCGAGCCGCCGCTTGATGGCCTCGTAGGCGAGGGTCGGGATGCCGAAGGCGAGCTGGGCCTCGGTGACGCTGGGCTGGACGCAGAGCGGTTCGGCGATCACGTGGCCCGGCCGGCAAACCGGCTCCGGGACCTCGTCGAGCCGCATGTCGCCGAAACCGTGGAATCGCCAGGCTTTCACGATCGACTCCTAACCCACGCGGCCGAATTTCTGGAGCGAGTGGCAATCGGCGGGGACGGCGCCTCGATTGCCGCCCGCCGACCAGGTCACCTCGCCGACGTAGAGGTCGCCCCGCGAATCGAGGCAGAGATCGTGGGGCGCGTAGAAGTCGCAGGGTGCACACGAGTTGGACCCACCGCCCCAGCGGGCGATCAGCCGGCCGTCATGGTCGAAGACGCTGATCCGTCCCCCGGTCGCGTCCGGGCTCGGCGCGGTGGTCCCCGGCCACATTCCCGCGCGGAAGCCCAGCTCCGCGACGTACACCCGCCCGACGGCGTCGACGAAGACCTGGCAGGGCCGCGCGACGTCGGTCCATTCCTCGAGGAAAGAGCCCTCGGGGCTGAAGAACTGAAGGCGACTGTTCTCGCGGTCGGCAACGATGACCGTGCCATCCGGACGCACGGCGATCCCGTGCGGCACCCGGAACTCACCGGGCGCTCCCCCGGGCTCGCCCCACGAAGCGAGGTGAACGCCATCGGGCGAATAGCGATGGACACGAGCATTGCCATATCCGTCGGCGATGTACAACGATCCGTCCGCGGCCAATGCCAGGTTGGTCGGGTAATGGAACGGCGGGCCGGCGCGGCAGATCGTCCGGAAGTCCATGCTGGTGGCGCCGGTGTCCGAGGGACATCCGCTCTTGCCGAGTATCGCCACCAGTTTCCCCTCGGGGGTGAACCTCTTCACGGTGTGGTCGAGATCGTCGGTGCAGTACACCGTGTCGTCAGGACCGATCGTGATCCCGTGCGGTCGCGCGAAGAGCTTCTCTCCCCACGAGCCGATGAATCGGCCCTCGCGGTCGAAGATGATGACGGGATGGTCGCCCCGGTTGAAGACGAAGACCCGGTCGTGCGAGTCGGTCGCCACGCCGGCGACCTCGACGAGACGCCATCCCTCGGGCAACACCCCCCAGCCTTCACAAACCTCGAAGCGCGGCTCGTCACTGACGATCATCGCGGATTCCATACTTGAACTCCCGCGCCATGGACCTCAACCGGCCCAGGGGATGTGGTAGCCGGTCGCGTTCAGCCGGATCCGGTAGAGGCTCTTATCCACGGTGATGTAGAGCACATTCTTCTCGTCGCCGGTGCCGAAATCGGCGTTGCTCGGGTTGCCGACCGGCTCACGAGTGCCATGCTGGGGCTCGCCGGTCTTGATGAAGGCCACCTCCTTGCCGGTCGGGTCGATCACGAGGACGCCGGGTCGGCTGGGCCTGCGGGAGGCGAGGTAGATTCGACCCTCGGTGTCGACGGTCATCCCGTCGCTCCCTTCTTCGTCGCCGAAGTCGATGAGCGTTCTCCGCGGTGCGTTCACGAGCCCGTCCGGGCCGAGGGGGAACGCGTAGACCTTCATCGCCCCGAGCTTGGGCTTCGGGGCGGTGGGGTCGATCTGGTCGGTGCCGTTGTTGTGATCGGCGACGTAGAGCGTCTTCTGGTCGGGACTGATCGCGATGCCGTTGGGCTTCTCGACGTCATGAGTGACCTCGACGACGGTCCCGTCGGTGTTGATCCGGTAGACGGCGTGATACTTCAACTCGCGAGGCTCCGTGCCCAGGTAGCGCGGGTCGGTGAAGTAGATCCGCCCTTTCTCGTCGATGCAGAGGTCGTTGCAGGCGTTGAATCGCTTGCCCTCGAAACGGTCGGCGATGACCCGTCGCTCGCCGGTCTTCACGTCCCAACGCGCCACGCAGCGGCCGCCGCCGTCGGAGCCCTCGCAGGCGATGAGGAACCCCTTGGCGTCGAACACCAGGCCGTTCGACTTGTGGCTGTCGCGGGCGAAGACCGTCGTCGTCCTCGTCCTCGGATCGAACCGCATGATCATCCCTTTGTCTTCGCCGAAGGGGATCTCCGAGAAGTACATCGTGCCGTCCGGGGCGGCGGCGACGCCTTCCGTCAGGCCCCCTCGGATTGGGGCGGTCCGGGTGTAGAGCAGCTCCAGCTTGGCCCCCGGCGGCACGAGGTCGTCGGCCGCAACCGTCGCGGGCACGACGGCGCCGAGGACGAGTACCACGGTCGCGGAGGGAGCGAACCGGCGCATGAGCGTCTCCTGAAGGTTGGGGGAGGCCGAGTTCAGCGACGACGCCGGCGACCCGGCCGCGTCCCGGAGAGCCTGACCTCGAGGTCGGCAACGTGTGATGATCCCAGATTCGTCCGTCGAGGTAAAGCCGCGCGAACCGCCGGTCAGAAGGCTTTGATCAGGGCGCCGCCGTCCACGATGATCGTGGTGCCGGTGATGTAGCTTCCCGCCTCGCTCGCGAGCAACAGGGCCGGGCCCACGAGCTCCTCGGGTCGTCCCCACCGGCCCAGGACCGTTCGCTTGGCGAAGGCCGATCGCTGCTCTTCGGTCAGGAGGCTGGCGGGGAGGTCCGTCAAGAACGGTCCGGGGGCCAGGCAGTTGACCGTGATGCCGAAACCGCCGAGGTCGTTGGCGCCGCCGCGGGCCAGGCCGGTCAGGGCGCTCTTGGTGGCCGAGTACGCGCTTCGTCCCGGCGCCGAGGTGAATCCCATGATCGAGGAGATGTGGATGATCCGCCCCCATCGGCGTTCCTTCATCGGCCCGACCAGCGCACGCATCAGGGCCATGCACGAGTTCAGGTTCAGCTCGACGAGCCGGTCCCAGTCCTCGTCCCGGATCTCGTCGATCGGCTGCGGGGTATTGCTACCGGCGTTGTTCACCAGGATGTTGACATGGCCCATCTCCGCGAGCGCCGAGTCGGCGAGTCGCCGAACGTCGTCGCGACGCGTCATGTCGGCGACGAAATGGACCACCCTCACGCCCGTGGCCGAGCGGATCTCGGCCGCCGCGGACTCGAGCTCGTCCCCGTGTCGGCTGGAGATGACGACGTCGGCGCCGGCCTCCGCGAAACCTCGGGCCATCGCGCGTCCGAGCCCCTTGCTGCCCCCGGTCACGAGGGCCACGCGTCCCGTCAGATCAAAGAGTTGTCGACTCATGGCGATCTCCTTCGCTCGGAAACGACCCTCGGTCAATCGAACCGACCTGACTCGCGGGCGGCGGCCGGGAGGCGCCGCGCTGATCGGGAATCTCAGGGCGGTGATTCCGTCGGCGCCCTCTCGAGGATAGACTTGGAACGACCGCACGGATGATTCCAGCCGATCGCTCAGGCTCGCCGAGACGCCCGACGATGCCCCAAGATCCAGCCCCCGATCTCCGACGTCAAGTGCTTCCGGGCCGACCGGAGGATGCGCCAGCCGGACGGAGTGCATCCCTCCGAATGTCGCGTCGTCGCGGTCATGGGGCGATCGGTCGCTTGTGCCTGGTCGCCTCCCTTCTCGTCTGCGCGACCCAGGACGCGGCCGTCGGGGCGGATGAGGCGGGGGCCGAGTTCTTCGAGAGCCGGGTGCGGCCGCTGCTCGCGGAACGCTGCTACGGGTGCCATTCGACGAAGGCCGCGAAGATCAAGGCGGGGCTCCTGGTGGATAGTCGCGAGGGCCTCCTCAAGGGTGGCGAAAGCGGTCCGGCCGTCGTCGCGGGGAAACCGGAGCAGAGTCGGCTCATCGAGGCCATCAAGTACTCGAACCCTGAACTCCAGATGCCGCCTCGGGGACGGTTATCGGACGAGCAGGTGGCCGCCCTGGTACGGTGGGTCGAGCTGGGCGTCCCCTGGTCGCGCGGCGGTGCGCAGGCGGCCGCGCCGGCGGGCCGAACCGACATGCGGCAGCGGCGGGCCACACACTGGGCCTGGCGGCCCGTGCGCGCATCGGCACCACCGGCTGTCGACGATGAGGGATGGGTGCGGAGCCGCGTTAACCGATTCATCCTCGCCCGGCTCGAAGCCGCCGGCCTGCGGCCGGCGCCGCCCACGGACCGTCGTTCGTTGCTCCGGCGGATCCACTTCGCGCTGCTCGGGTTGCCCCCGACGCCGGAGGAGGTCGAGGACTTCGTCGAGGACCGGTCGCCCGATGCCCTGGAGCGGGTGGTCGACCGGCTGCTGGCCTCGCCGCGCTTCGGCGAGCGATGGGCGCGGCACTGGATGGACCTCGTCCGCTACAGCGACACGCTCGGCAACGAGGCCGACATGCCCATCCCCAACGCCTGGCGGTATCGCGATTACCTCGTCCGCGCCTTCAACGCCGACCTTCCCTACGATCGTCTCATCCTCGAACACATCGGCGGTGACCTTCTCGACGAGCCTCGGCGCCTCCCTGACGGGAGCGACAACGAATCGGTCCTCGGCACCGCCTTCTTCTGGATGAGCGAGGGCAAGCGGTCGCCCGTCAACCTGAGGCAGGCCCAGGCCGACTCCTTCGACAACCGCCTCGACGTGCTGGGCAAGACCTTCCTGGGCCTGACCGTCGCATGCGCCCGCTGCCACGACCACAAGTTTGACCCGATCACCCAGGAGGACTATTACGGCCTCTATGGCTATCTGAAGAGTTCACGATATACCCAGGCGCTGCTGAACCGTGACGAGCTCGACGCGGCGGCCGCCCGCATGGCTGCACTGCGGTTCGAGATCGGCCGGGCAACCGGGGCGGCGTGGGCGACGCGCGCCGCGATGATTCCCCGCTACCTGATCGCAACCCTCCGCGTCCGATCGGATGCGGACGTCACGCGGGTCAGCAAGTCCGCGGGCCTCGATCCGGATCGGCTACGATCGTGGATAAAAGCGGCGAAGGAATCCGCCCCGGATCCGGGCCATCCGATGTTCGCCTGGCGTCGCGTCGCGGACCTCGGTTCCGAGCCGACCTCCGGGTCCGTCGCGGCCCGCTGGCGCGAGATCCAGGCGGAGACGCGGGCGGCAAGATCCACCTCGATGCGTCGCGATGAGGACATCGTCCTGGCCGACTTCGGCCGATCGGGCTTCCGGGGCTGGTTCGTTGAGGACCAGGCGTTCGGCCCGGCGCCGTTGCGGGCGGGCGAGGTCCTCCTCGGGGACAAGGCCGCCCGGCCGGTCGCCACCCTAACGCGTGGCGGGGCGTGGGCGAACAGCGGGCATCTCTCGCGACGGTTGCAAGGGACGCTCCGCTCGCCGTCATTCCCCATCGAACGGCGATTCCTCCACGTCCTGGCGGCGGGGAGGGCGTCGCGGGTGAACGTGGTCATCGAACAGTTCGTGATGATCCAGGACCCGCTCTACGGCCGACTGCGGTCGATCCTGAACGACGACGGCCCTCGCTGGCACACGTTCGACCTGGAGATGTGGAGGGGCCGCCGCGCCTACCTCGAATTCGCGGACAGCACGACGCAAGACCTCCACGACATGGGCCCGCCGGCCGGTTGCGGTCCCGATGGGTACGTCGCCGTCGGAAACGTCGTACTCTCTGATCAACGGCCGCCGGCATTGCCCGCGACAATGGCGGCGATCGGCCTGCTCGGAGACGTGCCGGTCGATTCGCAGCGTGACCTCGCCGAGCGTTATGGGCGCGCCGTGTCCGAATCGCTCGCGGCGCTGGCCGATGGCTCATTGCCCGACCGGTGCGACGCCGAGGCCCGGTCCGTCGTGCTCGCGTGGCTCGTCGAGCGCGGATTGCTGGAGCTCGACGAGCCGGCGACACGACGAATCGGCGCGCTGGTCGCATCGTTCCGGGAGATCGAGGCCCGACTCCCGGAGCCCCGGCGCGCCCCGGCCATGGCCGAGGGGACGCCCGAGGACGAGCAGGTCTTCCTTCGGGGCAACCCGAAGACCGTCGGCCCGGTCGTACCCCGCCGGATGCTCTCGGCCCTCGCGAGCGACCACATGTCGCGGGCCCGGGCGGTCGGCAGCGGGCGCCTGGATCTCGCCCGGAGGATCGCCGACCCGGCCAACCCGCTGACGGCGCGAGTCGCGGTGAATCGCATCTGGCATCATCTCTTCGGCCGGGGCCTCGTCCGTTCCGTTCAACAATTTCGGGGCGCTCGGCGATCGACCCTCTCATCCGGAGCTGCTCGACGACCTCGCCGATCGTTTCGTTCGCGATGGCTGGTCGATCAAGAGGGTGGTGCGCGAGCTGGTCCTCAGCAACACGTTCCGAATGGCCAGCACGTCGTCGCCCGGTGCGGAGGCCGCCGACCCCGACAACCGGCTCTTGCACCGGACGTTCGTCCGTCGGCTGGAGGCCGAGGCCATCCGCGACGCGATCCTGGCCGTCTCCGGTCGGCTCGAGGGACAGATGGGCGGCCCCGGCATCGAGGTCCATCTGACGCGGTTCATGGACAACTACGCCGACAGCTACGGCCGCCCCAAGGCCAGCGGCCCGCTCGACGGCGACGGGCGCCGCAGTGTTTACCTCAACGTTCGGCGGAACTTCCTGACGCCGATCCTGGTCGCGTTCGACATGCCCCCGCCGCTGGTCACGGCCGGACGACGCGACGTGTCGAACGTGCCCGCCCAGGCGTTGATCCTGATGAACGACCCGTTCGTCGCCCAGGAGGCGCGGCGCTGGGCCGTGCGCGTACGGGCCATCGAGGGTCTCGACGCGCCCGGCAGGGTCCGTCGGATGTACCGGGAGGCCTTCGCGCGGCCGCCATCGGAGGCCGAGTTGAGAACGGCCCTTCGGTTCCTCCGGAGCCACGCCGACGAGCTACGCACCCCGCCCGGGCGATGGGGTACCGACGAGCGGGTCTGGGCGGACTTCGCCCATGTCCTCATCAACGTCAAGGAATTCATCTTCTTGAACTGACCCCGCGGCCCGAGCACGGAACCGGACATGGACCACTGCGGACGATTCGCCCCAGTCCCGACGACCCGCCGCGAGATGCTCCGCCATTGCGCCGGCGGATTCGGCGCGGTGGCCCTGGCGGCTCTCCTGGCCGACCGGGCGTACGGTGCCGACGCCCCGGCGCCTCCGACCGCCGGCGCCGGCGCCGACCGACCGCCGCACCACCGGCCGAGGGCCCGGAGCGTCATCTTCCTGTTCATGGAGGGCGGGCCCTCGCAGGTGGACACCTTCGATCCCAAGCCGCGGCTCGATCGGGAAGACGGCCAGCCCTTCAAGATGAAGGCGGAGCCGACCCAGTTCAACAACAACGGCAAGACCCTCGGCTCGCCGTGGAAGTTCCGGCCCGGCGGCTCCTGCGGCACTCCGGTCAGCGACCTGTTCCCGCGCGTTCGGCTTCGCATGGACGACATCGCCGTGATCCGCTCGATGACCTCGGCGTTCTCGGAGCACGCGGCCGCGAACTACTTCCTCCACACCGGGGCGGGTCAGCAGGGCCGGCCGAGCATGGGCTCGTGGGTCTCCTACGGGCTCGGCAGCGAGTGTCACGACCTGCCGGGTTTCGTCGTCCTGAACAGCGGCAAGATGCCGATCGGCGGGCCGGACAGTTTCAACAGCGGTTTCCTGCCGGCCACCTATCAGGGTTCTGTCTTCCGGGCCGGCGCCGACCCGGTCGCCTACATCAAGCCTCTCGAGCCGGCGCCGCGCGTTCAGCGGAGCAAGTTCGCGGCGATGCGCGAACTGGACCGGGAGGTGACCGCGCGGTTCGCGCATGCCGATGCACTGGAGTCGGCCGTCGCGAACTACGAGATGGCCTTCCGGATGCAGTCGGCCGTGCCGGACTTTCTCGACCTGGAGAGCGAGTCGGCCGCGACCCGGCGCCTCTACGGTCTCGATTCATCCGACGCGATGACGTCGCAATTCGCCGAGAGTTGCCTGAAGGCACGGAGGTTGGTGGAGCGCGGCGTGCGGTTCGTCGAGGTGACGATGCCCGTGTATCCCGGCGACCCGGACTCCTGGGACGCGCACGGGAACCTGAAGAAGAACCATGAGGCCAACGCCCGCGCCGTCGATGGACCGATCGCGGCACTCCTGTGCGACCTGAAGGGACGCGGATTACTGGAGACGACGCTGGTGGTCTTCGCCGGCGAGTTCGGACGGACGCCGTTCGCGCAGGGGGCCGACGGACGTGACCACAATCCGTACGGATTCAGCGTCTGGCTGGCCGGTGGGGGCGTCAAGGGCGGGATAACCTACGGGGCCACGGACGAGTACGGCTACAAGGTGGTCGAGGGCCGGTGCCAGATCCACGACCTGCACGCGACGATGCTCGACCTGCTGGGCGTGGATCACAAGCGTCTGACCTACCGCTGGGGCGGCCGTGACATGCGGCTGACCGACGTCCACGGCGATCGGATCGAGGCGATCCTGGCTTGAATCGAGGAGTCCTATGAACGGTCGGCAAACGGCGGCCCTGTGCGTGGTGCTCATCGGCGGATCCGCCGCGGCGGGCCTCGGCGCCGAGCCCGATCCGGCCCGCGACGCGACGGCGAAGGCGCCATTCAACGTCCGGCAGCGCCAGCCGTGGACCTCGGAGAATCTCCGCGGCACTCCCGAACCGCCCGATCCGTACACGACCGAGGATGCCTTCCCCCGGATCAAGTTCTTCGAACCGCTCTCCGTCGGCACGATTCCGGGCTCGGGCCGGTTCGGCGTGGCGACGCGACCCGGCAAGATCTACACGTTCGAGAATCGCCCGGACGTTGCGAAGGCGGACCTCTTGATCGACATCGGCAAGACGACCTACGGGGTCGTCTTCCATCCGCGCTTCGCGGAGAACCGCTATTTCTACGTCACGTACGTTCTTGATGCCGTGAAGACCGAGCCGAAAGGGAGTCGTCTCTCGCGATTCGAGGCGAGGAAGACCGATCCCCCGGTGGCGGAGCCGACGACCGAGAGGATCATCCTGGAATGGCCGTCGGGTGGCCACAACGGCGGCTGCCTGCGATTCGGTCCCGAGGGCGATCTCTATCTCTCGACCGGGGACGGCAGCGGCATCGCGGATGAGTTCGCGACTGGCCAGGACCTCGGCGACCTGCTCGGCGCGATCCTTCGCATCGACGTGGATCATCTCGAGGGGGACCGCCCCTACACGATCCCCAAGGACAACCCCTTCGTCGGGACTCCCGGCGCCCGGGGAGAGATCTGGTCGTTCGGACATCGACAAGTCTGGAAGTTTGGCTTCGACAGACAACGACGGCTCTGGGCCGGCGAAGTGGGGCAAGACCTGTGGGAGATGATCTATCTCGTCGAGCGGGGCGGCAATCACGGCTGGAGCGTCAATGAGGGGAGACACCCATTCCGGCCCGACCGGACGAAGGGGCCGGGGACGTTCGCGACGCCACTGGTCGAGCATCCCCACAGCGACTTCCGATCCATCACCGGCGGCTACGTCTATGGATCCGACCGCCTGCCGAAACTCAAGGGTGCCTACATCTACGGCGACTACGACGCGGGCAAGGTCTGGTCGCTGAGGGTCGATGGGGGCAAGGTGATCGACCACCATCAGTTGGCCGACACCCAGATCCGGATCGTGGAATTCGCCCAGGACGAGGCGGGCGAAGTCTACCTCGTGGACTTCGCCGGCGGCGGGTTCCACCGGCTGATCGAAGCACCTCCTCGGGCGGCGACGAAGCCATTCCCGCACAAACTCAGCGAGACGGGCCTCTTCGAGTCGACCAGGGATGTCCGGCCGGCCCCGGGGCTCATCCCCTATTCGGTGAACGCGCCGCTCTGGTCCGACGGGGCCCAGAAGGAACGCTTCCTGGCGCTGCCGGGGAACTCCCAGATCGAGTTCGACGCCGTCATCTATCCCCACGGACCCAACTACGCCGATCGGGGCTGGCGATTCCCCGACGGCACCATCCTGGTGAAGACTTTCTCCCTTGAAATGGAGAAGGGGAACCCCGCGAGCAGCAAGCGGCTGGAAACACGCCTCTTGCAGCATCGCAAGATGCCGGGGAACGACGACGAATACGGCGCCCAATTCTGGTTCGGATACACGTATCTCTGGAATGATGAGCAGACCGATGCGGACTTGCTCCCCGCTGAGGGGCTGAGTCGCTCGTACACGATCCGCGATCCCGCGGCGCCCGGCGGCACGCGTGCGCAGACGTGGCGCTTCCCCAGCCGGACGGAATGCACCCTCTGCCACACGATGGCCTCGAAATACATCCTCGGCGTCACGACGCTCCAGATGAACAAGGATCACGACTACGGCGAGGTCAAGCAGAACCAGCTCGCGGTCCTGGAACGACTGGGCGTCTTCAAGGAGAAACTGCCCCAACACCCAGGGCGCCTGCCCAGGCTCGTCGATTACCAGGACCCGCGTGAGGACTTGAACCTGCGTGCGCGCGCCTACCTGCACGCCAACTGCGCCCACTGCCATCGCAAGTGGGGGGGAGGCAATGCCGATTTCGATCTGCAAGCCTCGATCCCGCTCGGCGCCACGAAGGCCGTGAACACGCGGCCCGGACAGGGAGCCTTCGGGTTGGCCGACCCGCGCATCCTGGTTCCCGGCGAACCCGGACGCTCGCTCGTCTATCAACGAATGAAAATGGAAGGCCTGGGGCGCATGCCACACGTCGCCTCTTCGGTGGTGGACCTGGAGGCACTCGCCATGCTGCGTGCCTGGATCACCGGCCTCGGTGAGGGGAATCGGATCCAGGAACGTGGGGCCGTCAATCCGCGCGTCGTCGAGGAGGACTAGAGCGCCGAACGGTTGGTTGGCCCACGTGATTTCGGCCTCGAGAGCCGGCCGGGGCCTCGACCCCCCCTGACCCCCCCTTCGTTAAGGGGGGGATTTTAAGGGAGGCTCGGCCCTCTTCTTCTCCCCCCTTACGAAGGGGGGTCAGGGGGGTTCTCTCGCGGCGAGGCCATGCAAATGTGAGCCGCTCTAGGTACGCTCCGGCCGAGAAGCACCGGTTCCAACGAGGTGGACTCCGAGTCGGCGTCTGGCACTTCCTTCAGAGCGGGTCGTATGTCGTATGTCCAGACTGAATTGAAGCCGGCAGGCCGCGGCGGCTTGTGGTAAGATCGAGGCTCTTCTCGGCGGACCGGGCCGTCGAGCATTGTGGCTGGACGGCGGAGAAACCGCGATGGGCGCTCATCCCTACTGGTACACGGTCAAGTACAGGCCCGACGTCAACGGGGCCCTCCAGGAGCTGAGGGAGCAGGAGTTCCGGGCCGGTCGCTACAACCCGGTCATCCCGTTCCCCGGGTTCCCGATCGGCCCGCGCTCCCCGCGCCGGGCGCGCAGCACCCGACGATGGCCGACGCCCTCCGGGCCTCCGGCGCGGACGGCACTCGCTCCATCATCGATCTCGATCGTGTCGCAGACGAGCCCGATTTCGGGGCGGTCACGGCGCCGGGAGACGACGCCCTGCAGGCCCTGTTCGGCACGACCCGGCCGACCCGGGAGATGGTCGAGACGAACTACGATCTCTGGGAGGACCTGGAGCGAGGCCAGGGCATCTACATCGTCCTTTACAGGGATGATCAGCCGGACGAGATCTACTTCGCCGGATACTCATGTGATTAGGGCCGGCCGACGAACGACGCTGGCTCGGACGGACGCCGCCGGCCGCGACTCTTCTCGGCAACATCGAGGCCCTGCTCGGCGGGCCGGGCTGCTGAGCCGGAATATCCGGGGAAGCTCATCGATGATGACCATGAGGCGTGCGCATCCCGGCCTCGTTTCGTTGGTCCTGGTCTGCGGATGTCACACGCAGCAGTCGCCCCCGACCAATGAGCAACCGCCTTCTGCGAGGGAGCCGGCCTTCCTCGCGGCGGCTCGCCGCGGTTTCAGGAGATGGCTCGTCCGGAACGAGTCCGCGGGCACCCCCGTGCCGACCCCTCCCCCCGACCTGTACCGCATCGTTCACTACGATTCACCGGCAGGCCCCCGCGCGGCCCTCCTCAACCCCGACGCGGGAGACGGCAAGAGACATCTGGCCCTTGTCTGGATCAGCCCACTTGCGTTTGTCGAGCGAGGATGGCCACCGGCTCGAGCGCTTAACGTTTGCGTTGCATCTACGCGAGAGAACCCCCCCTTGACCCCCCCTTCGTAAGGGGGGGATTCCGAGGGGCGGGCCTCCCCAAGAATCCCCCCCTTACGAAGGGGGGGAACGGGGGGGTCAAGGCCTTGGCCCCGTCTCGAGGCCGAGTCACGTAGGCCATCCAACCGTTCGGCGCTCTAGAGGATGTCGTTGAGGATCTCGATCAGAATCACCTCGTTATCCCAGTAAGTCGGGAGTGCGCCGTACGGATTGGGCAGCGTGGCATCCGTGATGTAGATGTAGCCCGCATTCTGCCGGAGCGCCTTGGCCACCGACTTGAGGGCGTCAACTCCGGCCGGATCGGCGTAGACGATATTAGCGATCTGAGACGGACTGTAGCTTTGCCACCAAGGCGTCAGACCGGTATAGGGGCCTTGATTGGGAAAGTCCTCGTAGCTGGCGCCGGTCGGGTCGGAATTGGCATATGGCCCCTCGAAGATGACCAGCGTATCCGCCGCGGTGATGAACGCCTCGGAAAAGGGTTCCCCGGGGTTGCCGACGACGTGCAAGTCGATGCCCGCTTCGGCAGCTAACGCTTTGATGGACTGGTAGAGCCCCACGTAGTCCAGCGAGCCATCCTCGTTGCCCATCTCGTCGAGGAAGATTCCATCGACGCCGTACCAGCCCACATAATTGGATATGTCGTTGAGGATGTCTCCCGCATCCCGCGCACCATAGCCGGTTGCGACGTAGCCGATGACCTTGCCGCCAGCGGCCTGGAGATTGTGGACGGCGGCGACATAATCGCTGTTGACGCCGGGTCCGGGTCCGCTGTCCGGGTTCATGATCGCCTCGATGGGGATACGGGCGGCGGCGGTGTTCAGGTCGTCCCAGGGGGAACCTAGGTACGACGGATAGAAATACGCCGGGACCAAGGCGACGACTTCGTCGGCCCGCACCATCGGCTCGGGAAGAGGACCGAATGTCCAAAGGGTCGCCGTCAGGGCGAGTGCGCACACCAACTTGACAAGCTTCATGGTCTACCTCCAACGTCGGGGTTCGTCCGGTTCATCAGGACCAGGAGATAATTCTAAGCAGCGTTCCTAAGCCGCACAAGTCGTAGCAGACCCACTCAACCTCGCTTGCCTCCGGATCGTTGACGTGCAGCGACCTCCAGTGGACCCGGGCGTGCTTCGCGGTGGTGACCCGCAGCCCGAGCCCTTCCAGCCGTGCCCTCTCGGCCTCATAGTCGGCGAGATCGATCTCGAAGACGATGCGGCCCGGCGGCTGACCCGGAACATGGCAGGTCCCCTTGGTGAGGCACGCCGAGGCCGGCCGTACTGAGACTCGGCCGCCCCGGCTGACGGGGTTACGCGGCAGAGCGGCGCGGTCGTTCGCCGAGACTGTTCCGCTCACTGACCCGCCTGGCCGGACACTCCCGGCTCGTCGCGGGGCCGGGTCGCCTCCAGTGTGCCATGCCGACACACGGGCGGCAACACTCCGATCACGACACCGTTCGGCGTGAAGCCGCACCTGGGCGGGGCGGGACCTGATCCGCGATCGGACCCTCCTCGTTGGGAGGTCGCGCTACGCCATGGGCGATGGATTCATAATGCAATTCGATGTGTAGACCGTGCATGGCATCATAGGCGTTCGCCACGGCCGCGTACAGCTTGCTCTTGGGATCGAACCCGCGGGCGTCGAGTCGCTTCCGGCACAGGAAGAGGAAGCGGAGCATCGGCCTGACTCTCTGGCAGAACGCACCCGCCTGGCTCATTGTGAGACGCGTCTCCATGATGACCCTCCTTCAAGCTGCGTCGCGGCGGCTGTCTCCTGACCGGAGTCATGGTGTAATTTCGATCAGTATAAGCAGGCAGAGCCGGATGAGGAAAGAGGTGACCGCTCCACCAATCGCTCCCGTCAGCCGTCCCGCCACGGGTCGGGTTCAAGCGTGCACTGCCATTCCGGCCGACGATTCGAGTGCCCCCGTTGCCTCGATGGGTGACCCGAGGACGCTGCCTGGCCGCATCACCCGGTGGCCGAAAGGCGACCTTCGCTAGCCGTCATGTCACAGCATGACTGTGAGCAAGGTACGAATCAGTGGAGAGGTCGGCCCACCGATGCGATGTCGCCCGGCCCACTCGAACAATTCTGGGGCCGGAGACCGACGAGTCTCGCTCTATCACATTGCTGGAAAGGATCCGGAAATGAACGGCGTCTTCTCGAAAGTGCGACACTTCCTCGTCAGTGAGGACGGCCCCGCGGCAGTCGAGTATGCGGTGATGCTCGCCCTGATCCTCGTGGTCTGCGTCAACATGATCACGATCGTGGGTGCGAGCATCAGCGGCACGTTCAGCTCGGTCCAGAGTTCTCTGGGCGGCCCGTGATCATCTTGTCCGTGTGGCAGGAAGTCAGACAGCATGAGGACGGCCTGGCGCCGTGGCGGCTGATCGTGCACGGCGCCGTCGTGCCGCAGGCGGGCGTCAGGCTAGCAGCGGTGCTCAACGACGCGCTCGCGGCGAATGGAGGAGACGGCAGGACCGTCGCCAGCTCAGCCCGAAAAGCCCGTAATTCTCATGTTCCTGGAAAGCGATTACGGGCCTGGTTCAAAATCCGCCTTTCCAGGGTAACAGTTTGACTCTCCCGCAGTCACGGCGCGGACGATCCCCGTGCCTGGGCCAGCCAGGCGCTCGGGGCGACCGCAATGAGCCGGCGGATCACGCGGGGCGGGCAAAGCGACGGAATCCCAGCAGTTCCAGCCAGTGCCCGTGCACCGCACCGGTCAGCAGTTCCGCCGGCGTCCGGCCCTGCCGCTCCGGCCGTTCGCTCCGCTCCAGCACGCGGTGGTTCAGGTAGAACCGTAGCAGGTCCAAGTAATCGGCCCCGAGATGACGGCGCAAGCTGAAGTACGTCCGTAGCCGACTGTTGAGGTTCTCCACCAGCGAACTGGCGCGCACCGTCCCCGCGGCCAGCGCATCGACCGCCCGGCAGGCCGCGTGCGACCACCCGCGAAGCTGGGGCCGCACTGCCGACTCTTCGGCCCAGCGCACCGGGTCGCTCTCGTCGCGGCACCGGGCGTTCAGCAGGCCACGCAGGCCATCGGCCGCCACCCCCCACGCCACCGCCATCTGCCCCAGCTCCTCGTCCAGCGCCCGGGCGAAGGCCAGCAGGTCGTCGCGACGGTTCTTCAGCAGCCGGTAGATCGGCCCCAGGCGGTGGCGCAGGCCGGGACCCGCGCTTGCAGTTCGGCCAAGATGAAGTCGTACAACACCAGGCGGTCGGCGTGGCACGGCCCGGCCAGTGCGAGCACGTCGTAGCGGAGCCAGTCTCCCAGCAGTCGGACATCGTCCGCCAAGGCGATGGCCGGGTCGCACGCGACGCGGGCCCGCCGCAGTCGCTGGGCCGCGCCCTGCGCCGGCCGGCCCTGCTGGCGCACTCGGGCCTGCTCCCGCTCCAGGCGCGCGCAGGCCTCCAGCGCGTCGTAGGCCCGGTTCTCCAGGTAGGAGACGGCCTGCTCGAGATCGCGCAATAGATGGAAGACATCGCCGCGACAGGGGACCTGGGGCAGCGCCAGGGCCTGGCCGGCGCGGAGGCCGGTGCCGAAGTCGGCGACGATGGCGTCGGGGGCGAAGCCGTGCTCGGCCAATTCCAGCAGCCGCACCGCCCAGGTGTCGGCATCGCGGTGCTCCTCCTGGCTCAAGAGGTAGCAGAACGTGGAGGCGGTGTCGACACCCACCAGGACCGGGTGGCCGGCCTGGAAGATCTCGTCATGGGCTCCGACGCGGACGGCGGCCAGGTCGTACGAGTCGTTGATCGCGCGGGCCCGGGCGACGGCGGCCTGGACGACGTTATGGACGGTGCCCAGGGAGGTCTCGGTGTCGAAGAGGTCACGCAACAGCGCGATGACGCCGCGGTAAGGGCTGTGACAGGCCAGGACCAGGGTGAGGATCAATTGACGGAGCCAGGACGTGGTGACCGGCAGGTGGAAGAGGACCTCCTGGGCCGCTGGAGGCGGGTCGAAGGCGTGGTCCAGGGCGAGTTGGGCGGTGTCGGCCTGTCGGTAGAGGAACTGGCGGCTGACCTGATGTTGGCGGGCCAGTTGGGCGACCGGCTGCGAGCCGTCGAGGACCTGGAGGGCCAACTCCTGCCGCTTTTGGGGCGGGAGTTGCTGAGCGGGGCAAGGGATCGAGACGGCGGCCGGGAGCGGATCGGCTTGCATGGCGGCAACCAGAGGCATAGTCTGAGCGAGCATGTCTGCTTCCTCCGTGTGATGGCGTTGGCTTGGAACCCCATCGCCAGCATGGAGGAAGCAGGCATTTCAGAGAAGCTCCCACTGGTCACGCTAGTGTTACCCGACTTTGAACCAGGTCCGATTACGCCACAGACACGAGTTGTTACTCTTTTCTGAATAGGTGGTTACGGCGACTCAATCCACCGTGACTCTTTGGCCGTGGGAGCAGGAGAACACCGGTTCGAATCCGGCCATCCCGACTCGTCCTCGTTGGACCCGGATGGGTCAACCCGGCTCGCAGTCTGAGCCCATCATATTCCCGACGGCCTTAACCAGCTCGCGCCAGCGATCTTCGTCGAGCGTCCCGAGATGCTCGCCCAACTCTTCGCGCCGGATGGAGAAGAGGGACTCAGCCTGGGCGACGCAATCCACATCAAGCCCGAATTCCCCGGCCCGGAACGGGACGCAATTCGGCTGTCTCGAGCGTTCCTCGAACCTCTTCGAGGTGATCAGGACCGCGGCGACCCAGTTGCCCCTGTTCAACTCGTCGCGGGAGACAACGACGATCGGATGCGGCTCCATCTCTTCGAAGTCGGCTCGATAGATCTCACCGGGCCGGATCATGCATCCTCCATCAACCGGGCCTTGGCGTTCTTCTTCGCCACCCGGAGGAATGCCTCCTCTTCACGCCGTTCTTCCTGTTCGAGTAGCCGATCGTAGATGTCGGCGCTGACCAGGACGTAGTTGCGGTGCGTCTCCGGGTCCGTCAATCGAAGCGGGGAATCTCCCGCCTGCTCGATGGCCCGCTTCAATTCGGGGGTCAGTGTGCCCATGGGCCTCCTCCTCGCTGGGGCAGTCGCTGCGAAGATGATCGATATTCTGGAATGTCCCCTTTAGTCCTTAATGTCCCCTTTAATCCTTACGGCCTTATAGACGTGGATGAGCGCCTTGAGTTCATCGCCTTGAAGCCATTTCACCGCCGCGCCCTTGCCGTAGACGTGCTCGACCTGACGGACGATGTTCTCCATCACGTAATCATCCACACCTCCGCGCGTCCGGCGGCTCTCCTCCGCCTTGGCGCACTCCGGGCAGAGGAGTCTGCGCTCGGTCAAGTTGAAGCCGTGGATGACCACGACATATTGGTCAACCATTTCATCTGGATTAAACAGATTGCGGCATGCGACACATGGACGCGTGAGAATGTCCATCGGAGCCTCGGCATGATCAGAGTGCCGGTTGCGCCCACGGAAACGCCAGTCTACCATCCCCGCAACCACGGTGAAACGCCAGTAAGATGGGCGTAACAAAAAGCCCGGGCGGTGAGGCCGGGAGTTTCAGTTCCCCGTAACCAAAACGCTGAGAAACCCTCGAAAAACTCGGCAATCATCGAGAATCCCCGGAGACCGCATAAGCCAAAAGGGAACACCGCAACCCATTATTATGGACGATGTTGCGTCGTTTCCGTTCGTCAGAAGCCTTTGGCCTTGGGAGCAGGAGAGCGCCGGTTCGAATCCGGCCATCCCGACTGCGGCTCACCGAGGCGACCGAGTGCGCGCCCCCTCAGGGGTTGAATCGCTCGGGCGTCAGCGGGCCGAGCGTGAGCCGCGACACGGCGTCGCGCATTCGCTCCAGCCGGGGACGCAAGCCGGCGGAGGCGGCAACATCGTTCTGTTCCCGCGGGTCCTCGCGCAGGTGATAGAGCTCCTCGCGCACCTCGCCTTCGCGGCGGATGAAGCTCCAGCCATCCTCCGTCAGCGCGGCCAGCGGCCAGGGCCGGCGGGACTGGTCCGGCGCGCCGGGACCGAGCGTCTCGTTCGGGATGACCTCGGCCAGCGCACTCTCTCCGGGTCCTGCGGAGCCGGGCGCGCCCGACGACGGGCGCCACAGCCGGGCCAGCGACCCGCCGGGAAAGGGCGATTCGGCGCCCCAACCCGCGAGATCGACGATGGTCAACGCCAGGTTGCGCAGGCTGGCCGTCTCCCCGACGACCGGCTTGATTCGGATCCCCGGGGGAGGGATGACCACCAGCGGCACGTGCAGCTCTGTCTGGTACAAACTCGACCCGTGGAGGAACACTCCGGCATGCTCTCCGAAGCTCTCGCCGTGGTCCGAGACGAGGATGACCCAGGTCCGATCCAGGGCCTTGCGGCGCTCGAGGTCGTCGAAGAGCCGGCCGAGCTGCTCGTCGATCGACGCCACGCAATCGTCATAGGCGTTGAAGACGAACGCGAGCTCCTCGGACGAAACCCGCTTCTTGTCCATGGTCCACCAGTCCTGGATCAGCCGGTAGTCGCGCTCCTCACTCGGCTTGACGCCGAAGCGGTGGACCCGCCGCGGGGAGAGCTGGTAAGGGGAGTGCGCGTCGAAGTAATTCAGGAAGGCGAAGAACGGCTTCTGCGGTTGGGGGCGATGCGCCAGCCAGTCGAGGAACTCCCGGTTGACCCCCGAGGCCTCCTTGCGTTCGGACTCGAACCGCTCCCGGACGCGCGTCACGGCCGCCTTCAGCCAGTCCAGATCGAGGGCGTCGCCGACGACTTGCCCGAACGTCTGCAACCCCTCGAGGGACCGCTGGACCATCACCGCCACTCGGAACGGCGAGAGCTCGTGGAAGATGAAGTCGCGATAGACGGTGAAGCCACGGCCCAGCCCCGAGTCGGCGGCGCAATACGTCGTGTTGGCGATGAAGCCCGCCGTGGCATACCCCCGCGAACGCAGGAACTCGGCCACCGTCGGCCAGGTCGCGTCGAGCGGGGTCCGCCAGCCGACCGACAGCTCGTGAGGCCATCGCCCGGTGAACAGGCTCGCGTGCGAGGCGAGGGTCCACGAGGAGGACGGTTGCGCGGCGTCGAACCGGCTGCCGCGCCGGGCCAGCTCGTCGAGCGCGGGGCTGGTCGGGCGGGTGTACCCGTAGAGATCGAGGTGATCGGCGGCGACGGTGTCCATCACGATCAGGACGATGTTGGGAGCCTCGGGCGGGATCGGCCGCGCCTGCTCGCGCCATTGCTGGATCGAATCGGCCGCCCAGGGCAGGGCGGCGAGGAGCGCCAGCGTGCCGGCGAGGACCGGCGAACTCCAGAGCGCAACGCGCCGGAAGGCGGCCCCGCGCCGCTCCAGAATCGGGACCAGACGGGCCGATAGTCCCAGGGCGACGAGGAGCCAGGCCGGGCCGTAGACCTGCGGGAAGGCCACGAGGAGCACGGGCAGCACGGTCAGCGCGCCGAGCGCTCGCACGACCGCCCAGCGACCACCCGCGGGCCGGAGGATCACGACCAGAGATCCCACCAAGCCGACGAGCACGAAAACAAGCAGGTCGGTGAGCGGGACGAGCCAGATGAAATGACGGCTCATCCCCAGCAGTTGGTTCGTATCGAAGAACCGCTTGCGCACGATCACCGTCACGACCTCGAGCAGGCCCGCGACCGTCCCGCACCACGCCGACAGGCCCAGCAGCGCGACGGGGCCGATCCGCTCCGGGTGGCGACCTGGACGCCCGGGCTCGCCCGCACTTGCACGCCGGGATAATAATGAAGCGAGGATCATCGGGGGCAGGCTTCGCGAATCGGGGCGGCTGGTGTTGACGCGGATCGCAGGCGGACCTTGTCGGATCGATCCGACGTAGGTCAGGCTTTCCAGCCTGACGAGGCTGAAGCGTCAGGCTGGAAAGCCTGACCTACTTCCTTACGCGTGTCATATCATAGTGGCCGGCCCGCGGCCCGATCAAGCAAAGGACCGGCATGAAAGGGACGGCTGATGGGACGGCGCTGGGGCCGATGGGCGGCGGTGATCTTGCCGGCGATCGTCATTGGAGGACTGTCCTGGTGCGGTTGGCGCTGGTGGGACGTGCGGCGATACCGCGACGCCATGGCGCAGATCGAACGCGCCATGCAGGACGGCCGGTACGCCGTCGCCGCTCGCGATCTATCGGCGCTCCTGGCCCGCAGGCCCGACTCGGACCGGGCCGCCTACTTGCTGGGCGTCTGCGAGAAGGCGCGGGGACGGATGCCGGAGGCGGACGCCGTCTGGGCCCGGATCCCTCCGGACTCCCCCTCCGACGGGCGGGCGGTCGCGGCCCGGATGGACCTGCTCGTCGAACAGGGGCGGCTGGCCGAGGCCGAGAAACTGATCGAGACCGCCGCCGAGGCCCGCGGCGCCGAGGGATCGGCGTTGCGCGTCCTGATCATCCCGATCTTCATCCAGGAAGGCCGGGGGACCGAGGCCGAGCGGCTGATCGAGGCGCGGTGGCGGAGCCTGGAGGCCAAGGGCGAAGGGGCGTCGGAGCAGGCCATCAACCTGGCGCGACTCCACATGGAGCTGCGCTGGAACGTCCCGCCCGTGGACTCGGTCCGTGCCTACCTCGACCAAGTCGGCCGGCTGGTTGCCGACGACGACCGGATCTGGCTGGGGCGAGCGAACCTCGCGATCCGGACCGCCTCCTACGACGAGGCGAGGCGGTTGATCGACGCCTGCCTCCGGCTCCGCCCCGACGATCGCGCCGTCTGGAAGGCGCGGCTGGACTGGGCGCTCCGAACGAACCGGCCCGCCGATGCGCGAGCGGCACTGAAGCACCTGCCCGCCGCGCCGGCGACTCCAGCGGAGGTCCATCGGTTATCGGCCTGGTTCGCGTCGGCGTGTGGCGACCTCGAGCGAGAGCAGCGTGCGCTCCGCTCGCTGGTCGCGGAGTCCCCCGAGGATCTCGAGGCGATGGAGCGTCTCGAGAGGCTGGAAGGGGGGGACGCAAAGGGCGCCGCGACCGATCGGGGGCGCGGGAGGGCGGAGATCGAACGCGACCAGGCGCGGTATCGCGAGCTGTATCATCGCAATCAGCCGGCGCACGATGCCGAGGAGATGGCCCGCCTGGCCGAACTCCTGGGCCATCCCTTCGAAGCCGTCATCTTCCTGACCGCCGCGCTGGCCGATGAGCCGGACCGCGCCGACCTGCGCGAGGCACGCCGTCGCCTCGTGGAGGCCGCCCACGAACAGGAGCCGGGCGACTCGGCGCAAAGCTTGTTCGACAGGCTCCCGACGGACTGCGGCAAGGACGTGCCGCCGTCAGCAGCCGAGGCAGATCGCCGCGCTCCCCTTCGATGACGTCCCTGTCGCGCGTTGTCGGCGGGATCGCGAGATGCCAGTTAGCGACTCCGGGGCGATTTGCCGGTTTGAGGCTTGATTTTAACGTCCGACTGGAATCCGACCTTTCCCGCGGCCTCCCGGGCTTTGTACGCCTTCGCCTCACCGGGTACATGGGTATCCGCACCGCCCGAACCCGTCGCCGGGGCACTGCCGCCGCTGCCGCAGCCGGCAACCTGAATCGTGACCATGCACGCGACCAATAGTACAGCGAACCGCTTCATCAGAACTCCTTCTTCGAATGCTCCTGCGCCGAAAAGCCAGCGAACCGCAGCCCGCCCGGCCTCGCTTCTGGCGAGGCCGGTGCCGGCCCGTCGAATGTTCAATACTGATCCGAGCTGACGACTTCACCGACGTTGCGGCTGCCGAGGGCCCACCACGTATTCGGCGCGACGGTGCTCTTGATGAAGTGGACCGAGCCATCAGCGAAGGCGACGTTCACGCCACCGGGATGGTTGCTGCCAGGCGGGGCGCTGCCGATCGCGGTGACGTAGTAGCCCGCCCAGATCGCGTTGTGATCCGTAGGGTCCGCGGTATTCGTGCAGTTGATCTGGTTGGGCGTGCCGAAGTGGTTGTACGACTGCCACATCAGGTAGTCGGCAAAGCTCGCGGCCCACTGTTCCTCACTGCCGCAGTAACGGATACCGGTGGTTCCCGCCGCGCCGGAGCACGCCTGATACATCGTCAGGGCACCCACCGGCCCCGATCCCTGCGCCGCCCCGGTGGGGCTATGGATGGAGCACCGGTTCAAATTGGAGGTGCCGACGGCGGTGATGTTCCCCGGATACGGGTAGGGGATCCCGATCAGTCGCTCGCTGACCAGGCCGGTGTTGGACGTGCCATCGGTGATCGATGCCATCCGGACGGGCCCCCACGTCGCTCCCGGGTAGAGGTTCAGTCCCGCTGCACCGGTCTGAGGATTCATCGCCGTGCCGATCATGCAATTGTTGGCCGGGATGATTGTCCCGCTCATCAGCGAGATCGGCCCCGGGCCGCCGTAGTTCCCCGCGTAGTTGGTCATCCCGTAAAAGACGCCATTGGCGAATTGACGTTGCGGCGTATTCCGGTTCTCCGACGGGCACGTCAGGATGGCGAGGTTGGAGCAAGTGACCGTCGAGTTCGCCCACCCGCCGGCCGCCCCGGACGAGATCATGTCGAGGCTGAAATTGAGAGCATTGTACATCGGCTGGGCCTCGGTGAACTGGAGCAGCCCGCAAATCCAGCTTGGGCCCACTTC
Source organism: uncultured Planctomycetota bacterium (assembly GCA_963815795.1). GTDB lineage: Bacteria > Planctomycetota > Planctomycetia > Isosphaerales > Isosphaeraceae > JAKAUH01. The sequence continues at coordinate 5,587,054 of CAWFIC010000003.1, forward strand.
GGCCGCGGATGCCACCTTCGACGGGCTGATGTTCTGCGACTGCAACGGGAAGCACGAGTTGGTGCTCTCGTAGTTCATGCAGGCCAGCGCCAGTTGCTTCATGTTGTTCGTGCACTGGATGCGCCGAGCGGCCTCGCGGGCCGACTGCACCGCCGGCAGCAACAGCGCGATCAGCACGGCGATGATGGCGATCACTACCAGCAGCTCGATCAGCGTGAAGCCGGATCGTCGCCGACGATTCGAAGGGGCAGGACAGGTCGACATTCAGGTTCCTCCGGACTTAAGAACGGATTGAGTGCGAAAACCAAACAGCCCCGGATCGCACCGGGCTATCCCTTCCGGCCGTTCGAGGCCGTTCGAGGCCGTTGGACGGCTTGCATCGCGGTCGACGGACCGCTTGCCCCCTGAGGTGGGAGCTCAGCCACCAGCCGGCCAGGTGGAGAGAGGCGGTGGTGGCCCGGTCGGCGGCCACCGATCCGACGGCGGCCGGACGGCGAGAAAGATCACGGACGGAAAACGAATGAAATCATTGTAGCACCGACGGCCGGATGATCACAAGGTCCGCTCGAAAAAATTGCATTGGCATAGATCCGCGCGGTCCGGGCGGGGCACTCAGCTTTAGTATCGGACGATGCGCCGCCGGCCGCTGGTCCTGTTCCGGGCATCGTTGCGTTGTTATCTTAGAACGAGCCGGTTCGGAGTCTAGAGGCGCGGGTCCGGGGGTTGACGATGAAGCTTCGGGATCGGGGGATACCGCAAGGCCAGATGCGCCGCGATTCGACGGCGGCGGGACCTGCGGGCGGACCGGCCGGCGATCCGCGGGCGCGATCGCACGGCGGCGGTCGCGAATCGATCGAGTCGTTCGTGGTGGTGCTCCTGGCCTTCCTGGTCTGGAGCCTCGAAGCCGAGGGTTTCGTGATCCCCACCGGCTCGATGGCGCCCACGTTGATGGGGCGGCATAAGGAAGTCCCCTGCAAGGAATGCGGTTACGAGTACACCGTCAACGCCGACCGCGAGGCCGAGCCCGACCACGGCGGCAGCGGCAAGGGCCCGCGGATCGCCTGGGGCACGTGCGAGAATTGCCGGTACGAGGCGCCGTTGACCGACGCGCCGAGCTTCTCCGGGGACCGGATCTACGTGATGAAGGAGGGCGTGTCGCTCCCCTTCCTGGAGGCCGCCGGCCGCGTCCGGCTGCGGCGGTGGGACGTGGCGGTCTTCAAGCTGCCGGAGGAGCCCGAGGTCCGCTACATCAAGCGGTTGGTGGGGATGCCCGACGAGATCCTGCGCATCCGAGGGGGGGATGTCTGGGTCCGGCCGCGGGGCGACGGGCCGTTCGAGCGGCCGCTCCGGCCGCTCGAGCATCAGCAGGCCATGCAGGTGATGGTCTACGACGACCGCCATCGGCCGGCCTCCCTGCGCGACGATCCGGCCTGGCGGAGGTGGTCGTCCACGGAGCCCGGCGCCTGGTCGGAGCCCGAGCCGGGCACCTACGAATCCGGCCCGTCGGCCACGGACCGGGCCGAGCTGCGATATCGCCACCTCGTCCCCGCTCCCGAGCAGTGGGCCGCGATCAGGCAGAGCGACGCGACGGGGCCCCCCCGGGCGAGCCTGATCACCGACTTCTCCTCGTACAACACCGACGCCGCGGACGAGGATCGCGACTCCCGGAATCCGGAGCGGGCCGCGCGACGGTGGCGGCAGGCGCACTGGGTCGGCGACCTGACCGTCTCCATGCGCCTGACCGTGCGCCGGCCCGCCGGCCGGCTGCGGCTGGACCTCATCAAGGAGGGCCGGCCCCACCGCTGCGAGATCGACCTGGCCACCGGGCTGGCGCAGCTCGCCGCGCGGCGGCTCGCCCCTGGGTCCCGCCGCGCCCACGAGGATCGCCCGGGCCGGGACGTACGACCTCACCTTCGCCAACGTCGACGACCGCTTGACGCTCTGGGTCGAACGGGGACCTCCCGTTCGGCGCGGGCGTGAGCGATCCGGCCGTCGCCGAGCCCGGGCCGCCCACTCGCGACGACCTCGAGCCGGTGCGGATCGCCGCCGCCGAGGCCGAGATCACCGTCTCCGGCCTGGTCCTGAAGCGCGACGTGTACTACACCCTCGAGCCCTCGAAGGTCGATTACGACAACCTGGATGGGCTGCGCGCATCGATCCCTCGGCGTTCTTCGACCTCTTGTCCGACCCCGAACGATTCGCCCGGCTGGTACCGCGCGAGCCCCGCGACTACCCGATCGCACCGGACCACTACCTGATGCTGGGGGACAACAGCCCCTGGAGCCGCGACGGCCGCGCCTGGGGCCGCGTCGACCAGGTCGACCCCGCCCGGCCGGGCCGCGGCTGGGACGACTCGGGCCGGGCCAGTTGGGAGGTGCCCGAACGGCTCCTGATCGGCAAGGCCTTCTGCGTGTACTGGCCCCATCTCAAGCCCGTCTGGCCCAACCTCCGGATGAGCGAAGACGTGCGCATACCTGCTCTCCCGTACATACGTCGCATGCGATGGATTCGGTAGTGATGGAATGACGAATGGCTCGTGGCTCGTCGGGGCGGGTTTTTTTCTTGCCGCCGGCCACTCCGGCCATGGCCCCTTGCCACTCCGACCAGGGGATTGACTCGTCGGAAGATCTTTTTAGACTTGTTGTTACGCATACAACCGGTCTCCGGAGTGGCGCACGGATCCCCACTCCGGCCCGGTCGTGGGGCGGCGCCGGAAACCGGCGGACGTCCTGAACCTTCGGCCGCGGCGGTACGTAAGATGGTTAAGGCCATAGGATCGGATTCGGCGGAAGGCCTCGGCCAGCTCTCCGACGAGGAGTTGATGGTCCGATACCGCGAGCAAGGGCGCGCCGATTTCTTCACCGAGCTGGTCCATCGGTACGAGCGCGAGCTCTACCGCTATCTGGCCCGTTACCTGGGCGACCCGAGCCTGGCGGAGGATGTCTTCCAGAATACGTTCCTGCAGGTCCATCTGAAGCGAGGCCTGTTCGAGGACGGGCGGCCGTTCCGCCCCTGGCTGTACGCCATCGCGACCCACCAGGCGGTGGACGCGCTGCGGAAGGCCGGGAGGCATCCGGCGGTCAGCCTGGATCAACGGGTCGGCGGCGGCTCGCACGAGGCGGAGGCCGGCAACCTGATCGACCTGCTGGTGGGAGATGAGGATGGGCCACTCTCCCAGCTCCAGGACTCCGAGCGACAGCAGTGGGTCCGCGACAGCATCGCCCGCCTACCCGACACGCTCCGTCAGACCTTGATCCTCGCGTATCACCAAGACTTGAAGTATCGTGAGATCGCCGAGATCCAGAAGATCCCGGTGGGGACCGTGAAATCACGCCTGCATGCCGCGCTCGAGAAGCTCCAGCAGATGGCGCGGTCGGCCAGGCTCGGCGGGGATGAGTGACGCCATGAAAGCCGATGAGATGCTCGATTATGTCCTGGGCCAGGTGGACGGCGCCGAACGCGAGCGGCTCGAGCACGCCCTCCGCGATGACGGCGAAGATCCGGCCCAGGTCGGACGCCTCAGGCTGGCGATCTACCAACTACTCGATGACGGGACGCCCTTCGAACGCCCCCCGGACCTGGCGCATCGGACCGTGGCCTTCGTCGCCCATCGGCGGCGGACGCGGACGATGTCGGATTACGTGCCGATCCGGGTCCCTTTTCGATGGGCCGATTTCGCCGTGGCCGCCGGCATCTTCGTCGCCGGCGTGCTGACGCTGCTGCCCGCCGTCCAGCGGTCGCGCGAGCGGATGAATCAGGCCGGATGCGTGTTCAACCTCCAGCAGCTGGGCAATAGCTTCGGGCAGTATGCCACCGTGAACCAGTTGATGCCGTATCCGCCGTCCTCGCGGTCCGATGCCCCCGCCGGGTCGTTCGCGTCCATGTTGCATGACGCCGGTGTGCTCGACGACGCCAAGCTACTGGACTGCCCGTGCAACGGCCCGTGCCCGCACTCCAGCCATGAGCTGGTCGGCTTCGACCAGCTCGAGCACATCCGCCGCACCGACCCGGCGCAGGTTCCAGCGCATGGTCTCGTTCGACTACGCCTACAACATCGGCTATCACCACACGTTGCAGCATGCCGGCCCGCTGGATTTCGCGCACTCATCGCAGATCCCCGTGCTGGCCGACCAGCCCAGCCACGACGGCCTGCGGATCAAGGAGGGCAACAGCCCGAACCACGGCGGCCGCGGGCAGAATGTGCTCTTCGGTGACGGCACCGTGCGGTGGTTCCGGACCCGCCGCGTCAGCTCACGCGACACGGACCTCTACCTCAACGAGAAGCATCAGCCAAGACCGGGCCTCCGCGAGGAAGACTCGGTGCTGGTCCCCAGCCACACGCCGTTCCACGGCTGGTGAGACCCGGGCGGTCAGGGAAGTAGGTCAGGCTTTCCAGCCTGACCCGGCCCGATCCGGTCCGACGGGAGTCAGGCTGGAAAGCCTGACCTACGAATCCGCTCGCAGATCAACAGCGCCAGCAGCGTCTTGGCATCCTCGATCCGGCCATCGTCAGCCATGGCCAGGGCCTCCTCCCACGGGACGATCACCGTCTCGAGGTCCTCGTCGAGCTCGGTGCGGACCGGACCGGGCCGGAGATCCTCACAAAGGTACAGATACATCCGCTCGTTCATCACCCCCGGGCTGACGTACCACTCCCGGATGCGGCGGATTCGGCCCGCCTGATAGCCCGTCTCTTCCAGCAGCTCCCGCTCGGCGGTCCGGTCGGGCGACTCGCCGGGATCGATCGTGCCGGCCGGGACCTCCAGCAGCGTCCGGTCAACGGTGTATCGCCGGTTGCGGACGAGGCCGACATGCCCGTCATCGACCATGGGGACCAGCGCGACCGCGCCGCGGTGCAGGACGACCTCCCGCTCGGCAGTCGTCCCGTCGCGGAGTGCCACCTCCTGGAGGGCGAGATCGATCTTGCGGCCGCGGAAGATGATGCGACGCGTGGTTGTCCGTTGTTCGCTGTCGGTTGTCCGTTGTTCGACGTCCACACGAACCTCCTCCGAGCGCCCGGAAACAGCGTCGGGCTTGCCCTTGACCGGAGTTGCTGGTGTTGCACTTCGACTCGTCCAACAACGGACAACGGACAACGGACTAATGACGAGAGCGAATCGTCAGTACGGGGCAGGGGGCCTCGCGGACGATCCGCTCGGCGACCGATCCCAGCAGGGCATGGGAGAGCCCGGTACGGCCATGTGTGGCGATGACGATCAGGTCAACCTTGAGGTCAACGGCATGGACGACGATGGCCTCAACCGGGCTGCCCCAGCGGACGGCGGTGACGACCGATCGGGGCGAGCCCCAGGCGGGGTCGAGCAGCCGGCCGAGGGTCTCGCGGGCTCGCTGTTCGTTCTCCTCGTAGTATTCCGGCGGCATGACCGGCATCAGCAGGGGGTCGGGGCCGGCGGGCAGGATCTCGGAAAGGATGTGCACCAGGTGCAGCTCGGCGCTGATCCGCGCCGCCAGCCCACAGGCGTAGCGCACGGAGTGCTCCGAATGGGCGCTGAAGTCGGTCGGTGCGAGAATCGAGCGGATCTCGATCACGTGGCTTCGCTGATCGGCTCGGCGCTCCTCGCGGACCAGGGCCTGGAACCGCTCGCGCAGGTCGCGGGTGATCGGGCCGGGCCGGCCGTCGCCGATGACGCGGCCGTCGCACTCGACCACGGGGATGAGCTCGGCGGCCGTGCCGGTCAGGAAGCACTCCTCGGCCTTGAAGACATCGAGGCGGTCCATGGTTCGCTCGATCACGTCGTACCCGGCCGCCCGCGCCAGCTCGATCACCGCGGCGCGGGTGATGCCCTCGAGGATGCCCGAGTCGCTGCTGGGCGTATGGATCCGCCCGCGCTGGACCACGAACACGTTGTCGCCGGTGCATTCGGCCACTTCGCCCTTGTGGTTGAGCATCAGGGCTTCCAGGCAGCCGGACTGCGTCGCCTCGATCTTGGCCAGGATGTTGTTGAGGTAGTTGAGCGACTTGATTCGCGGGTTGACGGCGTTGGGGTGGTTCCGCGTCGTCGCCGCGGTGACGATCTTCAGCCCGTGCTCGTACAGCTCCGGCGGGTACAGGGCGATCTTGTCGGTGATGATGATGATCTGGGGGTCCGTCGTCTTGCGCGGGTCGAGGCCCAGGCTGCCGGCGCCGCGGGTGACCACGACGCGGATGTAGGCATCCGACAGGTTGTTGGTCGCGAGCGTCTGGCGGATGGCGTCGGCCATCGCCGCGCGGGAGATCGGGATCTCCAGGTGGATCGCCTTGGCCGAGTCATAGAGCCGGTCGAACGTGCTGCTGGAGCCGGAAGACCCGGCCGGCGTAGGCGCGGATGCCCTCGAAAACGCCGTCGCCGTAGAGCAGGCCGTGATCGAAGACGCTGACCTTGGCCTCGGACTTGTCGAAGAGCTTCCCGTTCATGTAGACCTTGGGGTCCATCGGCTCGGTCCTTCCCCCTGGGGTTGGCGTGGCGACAGCGAAGCCGATCCGTCCCGATCCCGCGACCTCGGGCGCCGCCGCGCTCCCGGGCCTCGCCGCGTCAGGCCAGGGCGGGCGACCACTCCTCGACGCGTCCTTCGGCGAGCCGAACGACCCGGTCGGCCTGCTGCGCAATCTGCGGATCATGCGTCACCACGATCATAGTGAGGCCGCGCTCCCGGTTCAAGTCGCGGAGCAGCTCCAGCACGCCGTGGCCGCTGCCGGCGTCGAGGTTGCCGGTCGGCTCGTCGGCCAGGAGCACGGCCGGATTCCCGGCCAGCGCCCGCGCGATCGCGGTTCGCTGCATCTCGCCGCCGGAGAGCTCGGCCGGCCGGTGGGTGAGGCGATGCCCCAGCCCGACCCGCTCCAGCAGCGACTCGGCCTCGCGCCGCAGCCGGCGGCGATGCCCCAGGTACGACCAGACGCCCTGGCCGATCCACTGCGGCAGCAGCACGTTCTCCAGCGCCGAGAGCTCGGGGAGCAGGTGATAGAACTGGAAGATGAACCCGAACGTGCGATTGCGCAGCTCGTCCCGCTTCCGATCGCCGTGCGCGTCGATCCGCTCGCCGGCCAGCCACACCTCGCCCGCGTCGGGCGCGTCGAGCAGGCCCAGGATGTGCAGTAGCGTGCTCTTGCCCGAGCCGCTGGCGCCGACGATCGCCAGCATCTCGCCGCGCTCGACGTCCAGGTCGGCCCCGCGCAGCACGGGGACCTCGTTGCGGCCTTTCCAGTAGCTCTTGACCACCCCCCGGGCCGAGAGGTGTCCGGGGCTCTCCGCCATCATCGTCATCGTCGTCACCATCGCCTTCCGTGGATTGGATTGGAGATCGAGGACCGACCCGACACGCCCCGCCGCTTCTCACTCGAACCGCAGCGCCTTGACCGGATGCAGCCGCGCCGCCCGCTCGGCCGGCCAGATGCTGGCCAGCACGGCGATCAGCAGGGCGCCGAAGACGATCCAGCCGACGGTGAACGGCTCGATGATGGTCGGGATCCGGTTGAAGTAGTAGATCGAGTCGTCGAACACCTTGCGCCCGGTCAATTGGCTGAGGACCTGCTCGATCTCGTTGATGTAGTGGACGAACAAGAGGCCGCCGACCATGCCGACCCCGCTGCCGACCGCCCCCAAGAGCAACCCGTAGCCCAGGAAGATGCCCCGGATGCCAGAGGTCGAGGCCCCCAGGGCCTTGAGGATGCCGATGTCCCGGGTCTTCTCGACCACGATCATCGAGAAGATCGCCAGGATGCCGAACCCGGCCACGGCGATGATGAAGAACAGGAGGATGTTCAGGATGCTCTGCTCGACGGCCACGGCGCCCAGGAGCGGGCCCTGCTTCTGCTCCCAGGTCTGGACCTGGTAGAACATCGGCTTCATCCGGTCGAGGGCATGCTGGAGCCGGCCGGCCAGGTCGCTCAGATCAACGCCCGGCCGGACCTTGATCTGGATCTGGTTGACCGCGCCGATGTTCCGCTCGAAGTCATAGAGCTTGCGGGCCCGCTGCAGGGTCTCCAGCGGCACGTAGACGTGGGTCGAGTCGTACTCGCTCATCCCGCTCTTGAAGTAGCCGACGGTGGTGAGCGTCTCGGAGCCCGCCTCGGAACGCGTCTCGCCGAACTTGGGGAAGACCAGCATGACCTGGGTGCCCGGCGGCGCGATGAAGATGTCCTCCTGCCCTTTGCGGTGGAAGGTCGCCAGTGCGTAGCCCAGGATCGCGCCCGCGTCGGGGGCCTGCAGCTCCGCCGACTTCTTCAGTTCGTCTTGCACGAGGTTGTCGAACGGGTCCTTGGGATCCCCCTGGAACTCCTTGAGCATCTCCCCGGCCGGGGTCTGTTCCTTGAACGCCTCGGGCACGACGAGCGATGGGGCGATCCGCCGGCCCCTGGTGTCGACGAGGAACTCGGCGAAGTCGCCGGTCTTGGCCCGCTCCTCGGGGGTGATGCCGATGATCTGGACGGGCTTGGTCCAGACCTCGCCCTGGACGCGGAAGTGGAGGATGCCCGGGCACTCCATGGTCGGAGCCATGGCGACGATGTCCTCGCCGGCCACCTGCTGGACCCGCGCCATGACCTCCTTCCAGTCGTAGAAGCCGTTGAGCCGGAACGACTCGATGTCGACGTCGGCGAGGACGCCGTGCAGGCGATCCTTCATCTTGTCCGCGAACCCGGCCATGACCGAGTTGACCACGATCATCGTGGCCACGCCGAGCATCACGCTGACGACGCTCGCCAGCGCGATGTACCGCGTCCTGAGATACCGCCAGCACAGCAGGTATTTGTACACCGCTACGGTTCCTTCCGGAAAGGTGGTGTCCCGGGCCAGGAACCGCCCGGAGACGCGAAATGAAGGCGTTGCGTCATCCCCCCGTCTGGGGCCGCATCAGCGGAAACAGGATGACGTCACGGATCGTCGTACGGTCCAGGAGGACCATGCAGAGCCGGTCGATGCCGATGCCCAGCCCGCCGGCCGGGGGCATGCCGTGCTTGAGCGCGCGGACGAAGTCCTCGTCCATCTTGGCCATGGACTCCTCTTCCGGCAGGCCGGCGAGCTGTTTGCGGAACAGCTCCTCCTGGAGACTCGGGTCGTTGAGCTCGGTATAGGCGTTGGCCAGCTCGACGCCTCGGATGTACAGCTCGAAGCGTTCGGCGACGGACGAGTCGGACGCCTTGCGCTTGGTCAGAGGGCAGATGGCCGCGGGGTAGTCGATGACGAAGATCGGTCCGTCCAGGCGGTCCTCGACGACCGCTTCGAACAGCTCGCTCTTGACGACATCGGGATCCTTGCCGGCGGTGGCGATGCCGGCGGCCTCGGCGCGGGCGTTCACGGAGGCCCGATCGGACGGGTCGACCCCGGCGTGCTCGGCCAGCAGCTCGGCGTAGGTCCGCCGCGGCCAGGGCCGAGTGAAATCGATCGACGCTTCGCCCCAATTGCGGACGTAGCCGCCGCCGAGCGCCTCGATCGCGCCGCAGATCAAGGACTCGGTCAGGTCCATCATGGAGTGGTAGTCGCCGTAGGACTGGTACGCCTCGAACATCGTGAACTCGGGGTTATGCCGCGGGCTGAGCCCCTCGTTGCGATAGACCCGGCCGATCTCGAAGACCCGCTCCATGCCGCCGACCAGGAGTCGCTTCAGATACAGCTCGGGCGCGATCCGCAGGAACAGGTCGATGTCGAGGGCATTGTGATGGGTGACGAACGGCCGGGCCGCGGCCCCGCCGGCGATCGCCTGCATGGTGGGCGTCTCGACCTCGACGAACCCCTGCTCGGCCATGGTCTTGCGGAACGAGGCGATCAGCTTCGACCGGCCCAGGAACACGGCCAGCGAGTCGGGGTTGCTGAACAGATCAACATACCGCTGCCGGTAGCGCTGTTCCTGATCGGTCAGGCCGTGCCACTTCTCGGGAGGCGGCAGCAGGCTCTTGGTCAGGAAGGTCGAGCGCCTCGGCGAACACGGTCAGCTCGCCGGTGCGGGTGTATCCCAGGCGGCCGTCGACGCCGATGACGTCGCCCAAATCGAGCAACTCGGCCAGCTTCCAGCCCAGTTCGCCGACCTGCTTCTGGCCGACCATGACCTGGATCCGTCCGGACCAATCTCCGATCTGGAGGAAGTTCACCTTCCCCTGCCCGCGTCGGAGCATGATCCGCCCGGCGACGCGAACCATCGGGCCGGGGGCCGCCTCCTTTTCGCCCTCGCTGGGCCTGGGCGGCGCCATCGCGCGCACGTCCCCGATCGCCCGGTGGCCATCGAACCGATGACCCCAGGGATCCAGGCCGAGCTCCGCGATCTGACGGAGCTTCTCCAGGCGTACGTCTTCCAGGCTCTCCCGCGACTCGTCCGGCATCGTTCCCCTTACTCGTTCTCGATTCGTCACTTCGGGCATGTCCCGGCCAAATTGTAGTCACCCGGCCCAGGGGGTCAATCGCAAGTGCCGACCACCTCGATGGTTGGGTGTAAGACGCGGTTCGCGCCGCCCCGGTTACCTGGTAGCATGTCAAGCCGAGTTTCCCAGATTGTCAATCTCCCGAAGTCCAAGGAGGGACAACCCATGCCTTTTCGTAAGTCGCCATCGATGGATCGCACCGGGGTCGAGCGGATGGCCGAGGGGTGGGGGAGAATCGTGGCCCGACGGGTCCATGAGGACGTCGGGGCGGACCTGGACCTCGATGCCGACGACATCGAGCAGATGGCCGCGACCGCGGCCCGCGCCGTGGCCAGGGGGACCATCGAGGAACTCCTGGAGCGGAAGGCTTCCCTCCTCGGTGCCGAGCAGCCCTGCCCGACGTGCCAGCGGCCCTGTGTCGTGCGACGCGAGCCACGAGCGATCGACTTCTGGGGCGGCGAGGTCGCCTACGCCGAGCCCAAGTGCCACTGCCCGGCTTGCCGCCGGGATTTTTTTCCCTCAGCGGCCGAGCTTGCGGCTGACGGCACATGACTACAGCCCCTCGGTCCTGGGCAAGGTCGTCCGCAGTGCCGCCCGAGAGCCCTCCTTCCGCGAGGCGGCCGAGGCGATGGCCGACCTGGCCGAGGTGACCCTCAGCGGCCGGCAACTCGGCCGCATCGCCCGGGAGGTCGGCCAGCAATTGCAAGCCTCCCGGGATCATCACGTGAGCCGATTCCAGGCTGACGCGTTGGAGCCTCGGGTCGCGACGCGACCGGCGTTGGCGGTGATCGAGGTTGACGGCGGCCGGCTCCAGATCCGGGGCGAGGGCGAGGGCCCCGGGGCCCATGAGGCGTCCTGGCGCGAGGACAAGATCGCGGTCCTGGCCACGATGACCCGGGTCGTCTCCGCCTCCGACCCGGAGCCGGAGCTACCCGACTGCTTCCGCGACCGGGGATTCGTCGAGAAGGTCATCGGCGCCATCGGCGGGGACGGCTCGATGGGCCTGCCGGCCGCGGCGCCGGAGTGCTTCCTCGATCCGCCTCTCCCGCTGTCCCTCGAGCCTCCCGCTCCACCCAGGGGGCCGGAACTCTCGGTGCGCACCTACGTGGCCAGTACCTGCCCCAGCGATCAGTTCGGGCCGATGGTCGCCGCCGAGGCCCGACGGCGCAACTTCACGGAGGCGGCCGCCCGGGCGTTCCTGGGGGACGGCTCGGCCTGGATCTGGGGCTTGCAGGCGTCGCTCTTCCCGACCTTCGTGCCCGTCGTTGACTTCCTCCATGCTCTGGGCCACGTGTTCGCGGCGGCCAAGGCCGCGGCGACCGATGCCGAGGGGCGCTGGGAGTTGTTCCAGGGCTGGGCGGAGGCCTGCTGGAAGGGGCGCGCCAGCCAGGTGATCGAGGAACTTCGCACCTTGCGGGACGTGCAGGCGTGCCTGTCGGTGGCCGATGTCGGACGCCTGGCCGACGATGACCCTCGGGGGATCATCGCCCGCGAGCTCGGCTATCTGGAACACAATCGGCAGCGGATGGACTACCCGCGCTATCGTCGCGAGGGATTGCCGTGGACGACCAGTCACGTGGAGTTGACGGTGAAGATCTTCAACCGCCGGGTCAAGGGCTCGGAGAAGTTCTGGGGCGAGGCCGGGGCCGAGGCGATCCTCCAGCTCCGGGCGGCGTTCCTCTCCGAGGACGGCCGCCTGGACCGGCACTTGAAGGAGACGCCCTGCAGCCCCTTCCGCAACTACAAAACCAGGGAAACTAGGAAAGTGGCGTAGCACTTCTGAATCACAAACCGCGTCTTACACCCTCGATGGTTGACCGAACGATCTCCCGGATATCGCGTTAAGGCACATTGCGGCCCAGGCACGCCGGGCGGATCATAGGGACGGGCCTCCCCGAGTCGCACGTGCGTTTTCCAGGCAAACCGGTTATCGTGGTGGCTGTCAAGCCCTCTGTGTCTGATGCAGGAACGACCATGCTAGTTCGCTTCACCGTCGAGAACTGCCTCTCCTTCCGCGACCGCGTCGAGCTGTCGATGATCGCGTCCGAGGAGGTTCTCGACCATCCCGAGCACGTCGTTCGCGGCCGCGGTGAGAATGGCCTTCCCGTCCTCAAGCTGGGTGTCCTCTACGGCGCCAACGCCTCGGGCAAGTCGAACCTGGTCAAGGCGGTGTTGATGGCCAGGAATCTGATCTTGAACCCCGCGGGAGCCCATCAACGGATCGACCGAGTGCCGTTCAAGCTGGATCCCGCTTGCCGCGACCGTCCCACGCGCTTCGAGTTCGAGATCAAGCTTGGCGATCGCTACTTCGCGTACGGCTTCTCCGTATCCTCCGAGCGAGTGGAGGACGAGTGGCTCTTCGAGGTCGGTCGGGCTCTGGAGCACAGGATCTTCGAGCGAACCGGCAGTGATTTCGAGTGGGGCCAGCTCAAGTTCTCCAAACCAGACGAAAAGGCCTTTCTCGAATTCACGGCGAAGGGGACCCTCCCGAACCGCCTCTTCTTAAGCGAGTGCCGCGAGCGGAACGTTCGAGAAAACGTCCCGGCAGCCGAAGCCATCGCCAACACGCTTCAATGGGTCGAGTCCGGGCTGATCATCGCTCTCCCCGACGGGCTATCTCAGAATATCGCCTCCAGAGTCCACACTGATGAATCCTTCAAGCAGCAACTAACAAGGTATCTCCGTTGTTTCGATACGGGCTTGGAAGAAATCGACGTAGAGCCGACGATCATCCACGAAATGCCGTTGAACGGGCCTGTAAAGTCATACTTGGAAACCCTGGAGGTTCTAAAAAGGATAGCTGGCCACGACGCGGTCATCAGTTCACTGCTCTTCGTCACTCGCGACGAACCAGGAACTTTCAAGTTGTGGAAACTGGTTTCCCGACATCGAGGGCAGGCGGGATGGAGCCAAGTGCGACCTTCGACATGAGCGAGGAATCCGACGGGACGCGCCGCCTCATGCAGCTAGTACCGGCGATGATCTCGATGATGACGGGCGACGGTGTCTTCATCATCGACGAGCTCGATCGAAGTCTTCACGCCGATGTCCTCCATTCATACCTGGCGAATTTCCTGAAATACTCGGTGGACCGAAGCAGCCAACTCATCGTCACCACTCATGACACGACCTTGCTGAGGCAGCACTTCCTGCGGCGCGACGAGGTGTGGTTCGTGGAGAAGGGGGACGACCAGTCCTCTCGGCTGATCGCCCTGGAGGAATACAAGGATGTCGAACGGAGCGAGGACTTGCAGCAAGACTATCTCCTCGGTCGTTTCGGCGGCGTCCCGGTGATCCGGGATTTCTCGTGGCTCGGAGAGGAGCATGGGGAGACAACGTAGGGACTTCGTCCGCCGCGGTGGATTCCGGGATGCGATCCTCTTCGTCATCGCCTCGGAGGGAGCCGTGACCGAGCCGAGGTACTTCGAGGGCCTCAGGGTTCGCTGTCATCATCCGGGCGTTTACATTCACCCCCTCCCGCGTGATGATCCGAGCCTCAGCTCGCCGGAACATGTCCTCGGACAGCTCGATCTCTTCCGCAGCCAATACACCCTTCGCGAAGGGGATCAGCTCTGGCTCCTCATTGACCGCGACGTCCAGTCCTGGAAACCCGCGATGATTTCCGCTGTCGCTCAGGAATGCCTGAGCAAGGGATACTTCCTCGCGGTGAGCAATCCTTGCTTCGAGATCTGGCTGCTCCTGCATTTCGAGGACGTGCCCAATCAGGGAGACCAGCGGAAGCTGGACCTCGCCGGGAACGCGGATGGCCTGTTGAAATCGGAGGTTGCACGTCATTGCTCGGCGAGTTGTCCCTACATCGACAACTTCATTCCGCATCTCGAGAAGGCTATCGCTCGGGCTGAAGCCCTTGACACTGAACCGGACTCCCGATGGCCGCCCCAGCTTGGAACCCGAGTCTATCGGTTGGTCAACCAGCTCGTGCCGGTGTCAACGTGAGGCAAGGCTCGCCAACTCTCTCATGACAGTCGCACCCCCCGAAGCTCACCCAACAATGGTCACGGCACGGACCGGCCGAGCTTGAGCAAGAGCCGCTCGGCGCGGTAGACGATCTCGACGTCTTTGTTGGACAGGGCATCCTCGAGTACCGGGACGGCGGCGGGGCCCATCTCGAAGAGCCGCGTCTCGGCCGATTCGCGCGACTGGGGGGATCGGTCGCCGAGCTGCTGCACCAGGCCGCGGGCGCGGTCCTGGAGCCGCGGGTCAATGCCGTGCACGACCACCGTCGCCGTGCGGACCAGCTTCTTCGGCGGCGGGAAGACGTCCAGGAGCACCGCCTCGTCGGTCGCCGGCCGGGACAGGTGCACCAGCACGATCAGTTCCTTGGGCTCGAAGAGCAAGGGGCCGTACTGGTCCATCTGGAAGTTCACCAGGTCCTCGCGCAGGCCCTGGCCGACCAGCCGCCGGGTCATCGCGGCGCGGGTCATGTCGCGGTAGGTCGGGTCGGACGCCTGACGCGGCTGGGACATCACCAGCTTCACCGGCGGCCCCTCGATCACCTTCTCCTTCTTCTTGTCATCCTCGGCCAGCCGGGCCGCCGTCGTGATGAACAGCTTCCCTTCCTCGGTGACGCGGTAGCTCAGGCCGATCCCGCCCAGCACCTCGGCCAGCGCGTCGCGGGCGGCGATTTGCGGCGCCTGCAAGGTCATCGGCTGGCCCAGGTCGATCTGCTCCTTGGCGATCGCCTTGTCGTCCAGCTCATAGCGGATCCGGGCCTGGCTCCCGATCAGGCCGAGTACCTCGCGGCGCGGGGCATTGTTGACCGTCACCTGGATCTGCCGGTTCAGGACCTGGTCGACCCGGGCCTTGATGTTCGCGTCCCCCTCGGCCGGCAGCGGCGGCAGCTCCTCCTCGGCCTTCTTCTTCTCCTTCGCCGCGGCATCCGCGTCCGCGAAGACCGCCTCGGCCTTCTGCTCGGGCGTCTTCTTCGCCTCGGCGTCCTTCTTCGCCTTGGCGTCGCCCTTCTTGTCCTCGCCCTTCGCCTTGGGGTCGTCCTTCTTCGCCTTGGCGTCGCCCTTCTTGGTGGCGGCGGCATCTTTCTTGTCGCTATCGGCGGATTCGTCCGTCGTCTCCGGGGCGGCGGTCGGCAGCTCGTCGAGCCAGCCGACGCGGTAGCCCGTATCGGTCGGCACGATGACGGCGACGTCCACCAGTTTCCGGTTGGTCAGGTTCTGGAGGGTGTATTCGTCGGGCCCGCCGCGGATCTTGATCGGGACCGGCACCGCCAGCTCGGGGTCATAGGCGATGAAGCGCTCGAAGTGCGACTCGTGCTTCAAGTACAGGGCCTTGTCCTTGTCGCGCAGCTTGTGGAGCCAGTGATTCTCCGCGAGGTAGTTCTGCGGGAGGCCCGCGGGCGGCGTCGCGGACAGGTCGGACTTGAACCACTGGAGCCGCCCGGCGTGCTCGGTGCTCGCCGGCCAGTGCGAGAGGAATGTCCCCTTCTTGACCCGAAGGTCAACGTCCACGTCCTTGCACGGCTCACCGAAGAACTGCACGACCGAGATCGGGGCGATCGGGAACTTGATCGTCCGGTCCTTCTCCTCGATGTTCGGCCGGCTCGTGCCGACGGAGCTGGGCATCCCGGTCTTGTAGATGCGCGCGGTGTTGATCGTCACCTGCGCCGGGTTTCCCACCCAGATCGACCACTCGTAGACCTCGATCGGCGTCTGCGGGTTGTCCTTGTCGTCGAACCCCGACGTGCGGAGCGCGACACCCAGAAGTACCACCAGGCCGATTGACAGCCCGAACGATCTCACGAAGAAGCGTCGCATTGGTCCGTTGTCCGTTGTCCGTTGTCCGTTGTGATCTCGCGACATCCCCGGTTCTTCCCGTCGATCACGGCTTCTTGGCCTTGGTGTCGGCGGCCGGCTTGGTGTTCGGGGCCGGCTTGGCCTCCGCCGCCGGCTTCGTTTCCGCCGCCGGCTTGGCCTCCGCCTTCGGCTTGGGCGGCTCGGGCCGATAGAGCCGGGCGTTGGCCCAGACCACGCGGTCGCCGGTGTCTTGCCCCTTGCCGTAGTCGACCACCAGGCGGAGCTGCTCGGCGCCCGCGACCGAGAGCGACAGTTTGACCGGCGGGTCGGTGGCCTTGAGGTCGGGGTTGGCGTAGATCTGTTTGTTGTCGGCGAAGACTCGGCAGTCGACCCGGCCCTGGCCCTTCGACGCGTCGTCGAACCCGACCAGGGCTTCGAAGGTGGCGTATCGGCGGTTGAGGTCGTAGGTCAGGACCGAGCGCGAATGGACCGCAACGCCGCGCTGATAGGCGCGGCCGCTCATCTTCAGCGGCTCGCCCAGCAGGTTGACGTCGCGCCGCCAGGCCAGCTTGCGGCCGAAGTAGGGGACCTCCTCGACCTTGCTGGGCTGGAGGTCGGAGAGATACGTCATCCGCCCGCCGCGGAACCGCGCCTCGGTGACCTCCGCGGCCGGCAGCTTCATCTCCTGCCCCCACGGCGCCTCGACCTTCCACACGCTGGCATCGAGGTCCTTCCACCGGCCCGAGATGACGACCCCGGCCGGGAGCTGGAACCGCGCCTGCAACTGGTCGGTCGACTCGGACTCCGTCCGCGCGGCCAGGATCACGCCCTCGACCTGCTCGAGCGGCAGCGTCCGGCTCTTCCCCCGGTAGGCGAAGTGCATCCGGTCGCCCTCGGTGCCCTCCACGACGCCCGGGATGCCCACGACCTCGCCGCTCTTGGTCCGCGCCAGGAGCAGGTCCTCCGATCCCCGCGACTTGAGCCGGCGGGCGAACGACTCGGGCGACTCCTTGCGGTCGATCGGGGCGAAATGCACGCCGACGACCCGCGTCAGCGGGATGTCCAGCTTGTCATTCCAGGGCGTGGTGATTCTCAGCGCGTCCTTGGCGATCCCCTCGAACGTCCCCGCGAGCACTTCATCGCCCGTCAGGTGGACCCGGGCACCCAGAGGTGGGACAGACGGGGCCTTGGGGTCGACCGCCAGGTCGGAATTGGTATGGGCCTCGGCCTTGGCGGTCGCGTTGCCGTTCTGGTTGTCCTCGTACATCACGTTGATCTGGAAGTCCTTCTGGAAGCAGTCGCCGGGCGGCGGTTCGAGGAACAGGTCGGCCGACGACTCGGTCGCCGCGCGGCGGACCACGATCGGCCAGTCCTCCGAGTCCGACGTATCCAGCCGCCAGCTCGTCTGGCCCTTCTCCGTCTGGCAGTTCACCGTCACCTGCTTGATCGGCGACGGCCGCAGGTTGAAGAGAGCCAGGTGCAAGTCGCGGATGCCGTTCTTCTTCGGATTGACCTTGGCGATCTTCGTCGGAGCCGTCGTGCCGGGCGGCGGCGCGTTGACGTCGTCCTCCTCCTCGGCCTTCTTCTCCTCGGCCTTCTTGGCGGCCGCCTTCTTCTCCTCGGCCTTCTTCTCCTCGGCCTTCTTCTCCTCGGCCTTCTTCTCCTCGGCCTTCTGGCTGGCCAGGTACTTCGGATCCTTCGGGTCCGGGGCGAAGACGTCGTCCGGGAAAATGACCTTCTTCTCCGGCTTGTAACTGCGGCCGGGCATGGTGTAATCGAGGTTGGGCTGATCCACGAAGCGGGCGGTCATGCCGGGCGAGCGTTCGTAGTGGATGCTGTCGACCTCGTCGAGCGGGATCTTCTTGGGTTCGGCGAGTGTCTTCGGGGGGGCGTTCGCGGCCGGGCCGCCCGGCTGTGCGGCGACGTTGGGAGCCGCCGCGACCGGGGCGGCAGCGACGACTCGACGAACGCGTCTGCCCCCCGCCGCGACGACCACCACGGCCTGTACCGGGGCCGGCGCGGCGACGGCGACCGCGGGCGGGGCCGGCGCGGCGGCGGGCGCCGGCGTGCCCGGCTGAGCACCCGGTGCGGGCGTGCCCGGCTGGGCATTCGGCGCGGCTCCCGGGGGTGCCTTGGGCGGACCGCCAACGATCAGGATGTCCTTCTCGATCGCACTCGGGTCGGCATAGACGACATTGTCGAAAACCGTGCGGACGATCGTCCCCAGCCCGTTGATCCGATCGGCGCGGATGGTGATGTCGCGCACGATGACGTCGATCGGCTCGATGCCGTTGCGGTTGGTGACGAACAGCTTGACCGCGGCGACGTCCTGCGGCTGCTGGAACTGGGCCTGGCCGAGGTAGCGCGGCTTCCCCGTCTTGTTGTCGAGCACCTGGTACGTGATGGTATTCCCCTCGCGGCGAAATTCCAGGCGGAAGGACTCGCCGGTCGCGGGGAACGTCCGGCGCGGCGGCTTCGGGGGCTTGGCGGCCGGCCCCATCCCCATGCCCATCATCTGCATCTGCATTTGCATTTGCATCTGCATTTGCATCTGCATGGGGTTGTTCGGCCCCTCTTTCTCGATGGGCCGGTAGACCTCCGAGTTGTTCGGCTCGCGGAGGCGCACCAGCGTCAGGTCGGGCTGATTGATGTCCTGGAACGCGATCGCCATGCCGACCGCCGCGCCGTCCTCCTGGGCCGGCTTGGGCAGCTTGCGGACGATCAGCTCGGCGGTGATCGTGAAATCGCCGCCGAAACGCAATTGCTGGGGCGTCTTCCAGCCGGTCTCCTTGAGCCGCGAGCCCAGGGTGATGTGCAGGCCGCCGTCTTCCCGCTTCAGCGCGGCCTTCTCGCCGTAGCCCTCGGCGTCGAGCGCCGCCTGGTCGAGGGCCTTGGTGCCCAGCGAACGCGCGTACTCGCCCTCGCCCGCGAAACCCACCAGACCGATCAGAATCGCCGCCAGTCCGTGCATCGCATCGTCTCCCGCTCGCGTAGGTCAGGCTTTCCAGCCTGACGCTCCGGCCCCGTCAGGCTGGAAAGCCTGACCTACTTGTCGAAGACCCCTTCCGTCCGCGTTTCCTGCGCCTTCTCGGTGGCCTTGAGGATCTGGTTCTGCATGCGGATGACTTCCGCGACCTGGTTGACGACGTCAACGAAGCTCTCCCACTGAGACATCTGGTCGAGGATGTCCTTCATCTTGACGACGATCTCGTGGTGGAGGCGTCGAGCGGCGTCCTCGCTGGCGCCGGCCTGCGTGCCGCCGCCTGAGAGGGACTGGAGCAGCCCGCGCAGCTCGGTCATCGGCCCGGAGTTGAGGGCCTTCATCGGGTCGATGATGCCCTGCTGGAGCAGCCGGTGCGACTTGGGCGAGCCCACCTGGTTGAGCTTCATCTCCTGGAGCGTGTCGGCGATCCGGCCTCCGATCTGGTCGAGCTGCCGCGAGCCCGAGTGGACGGCGCGCATCACCTTGAGGAAGTCCTCGGACGTCGGCCGGCCGGCCAGGACCGGCGCCTGCTTCTCGACGGTCTCGAGCGCGGCCACGAACTTGACCCGCTCGGAACGCTGGCGGAGCAGGATCTCGTAGAAGAGCTCCTCGGGCGGGACGACCTGGAATTGCAGGGGGGTCGACCGGCCGGTCTGGGCGCCGCGGGCACAACGGTCGTCGGCCTCGCCCATGAACCGCAGGATCGTCCCCGGCGGGGGCGGATCGGCCAGGAGCGGCACCTCATGATGCGCCTGGTGATCGAGGATCGGGCGGCCGCCCTCGCCGCCGGGCAGCGGGACCTTGACCGTCTCGCGCTTCGTCTTCGTCTCGGGTTTGTCCTTGTCGCCGGCCACCGTCGTCCGGTCGAGCTGGAGCCGCAGCGCCGCCAGGCCGAAGTCGTCGGTCGCGCCGACGGAGAGCGGGATCGTGGCGATCGGCGTGACGTGGGTGCTGACGCCGACGGCCCGCAGGGTGACCCGCGGCTCGCGGTCCCGCAGCAACCCGACCGACAGGAACGCCGGGCGCGAGTCCAGCCCGGTCCGGCTCGACTTGAGCGCGACCTCCAGGGTCGTGGCCTCGCGCAGGGTCCAGTTGGTCGTGAACGTCTTGTCGTCGATGCGACGCAGCCCCGGCGAACTGCCCGACTGGATCCTGACCCGGGCGTCGGCAATCGGCTCGCTGCCGATCAGGGTCATCTCGACCTCGGTATCCGGCAGGAACACCAGGTGCTGGCGCGGGTCGTCCACGGTGCGGAATCCGCTGTAGGTGGCCCCGGGCTCCCGGACGCGGACCTTGGTCTCGGCCAGCGCCGGACGGTCCACCCGCTCGAGCGCCAGCGGATCGATCCAGTCGTCGCCGCCGGTCAGCTCGAACGTCGAGGAGTCCGACCCCGGCGGGAACTCGTAGCGGAAGTGGCCGGGCTCGGTCTCGACCATCACCGACTCCCGCGTGGTCCCCTCGACCGTCCGCTCGCGGACGACGACCGACCGGGGATTCATCGGCTGCCTGGGCTTGTGCCGCAGCACCAGCGGCTCGCCCCGGCCGCCGACGACCCAGCGATCCCCCTTGTGCTCGATCATCGGCAGATCGGCGCGGACCTCCAGCACCGATCGTTCATCGCGGGGCACGACGAACCGGCCGCGGGCGTCGAGGCCCATCACGGTGAGATACGTCTTCTGCGGCCAGCGCTCGTTCGACCCGCGGAGCCAGCGGGCGAGGCTCAGCCGGGCGGCGTCGGGGGCGGCGACGTCGAACCACACGGGCAAGAGCAGCGCCACGACCAGCGCCGCGGCGTGAAGCGAGGTCCGCTTGCGGTTCCACAGCATCCGCCAGTCCGAGGCGGCCAAGGCGTCGCACGCCTGGCGGACGGCGAGCCGCACCATGGCCGGCGATGCCCACGTTCCCGGCTCGTCCAGCAGCCCGGGGAGCTGCAAGACGTCGGCGATCTGCTGGCCGATCCCCGGCCGGTATCGGTCCAGGTGCATCGCCAGCGACAGTTCGTCCAGCCCCGCCGACCGCCAGCGCCGGACCATCCGAACGCCCAGGAACCCCAGGATTCCCAGCAGGCACAGCACCAGCAGAGTCACCCGCACCGGCACGCTGAAGCGGAACCACCAGTCCAGGAACACCAGGACCGCGGCGGTCGCGACCAGCACGGCCGCCGCGTCGACCGCGAACTCCAGGACGAGCTGGAGCCACAACCGCTTCCTCAGTCGCGCGAGCTCGGCGCGCAGCACCCGCTGCTCGTCGCGGAGGGACTCGAGCGTGGGCAATTCGATCACGATCGACACGGTGTTCAGCCTCGCAGGTCGTTGATCCCGGTCCGCCCCGTTCACGACTCCTAAAGAACGAGGGCTCGATTCTATCCTCGGACGGACGTCAATGCGAGCCCCGACATCGGTCGTGGGTCAATTGCGAGGGAGTCCCGTGGCCCCGCATCGATCGGCCGATCCGCGCCATTCCGGCCGGCGGTCTGCTCCGGCTCACCGCGTGTCGAAAGTGGCCGCGCCTCTCGGGCCTCCGGCTCACCTTCAGCGTTGGCTTCGTTCCATATCTCTTCGCAGCTCGTTGAGCCATCCTGGGTTGCGGCGACATTTCTCGACCTCGTAGGCTGGGTGCACCCCATTGTAGGTCGGGCCTCGCACCCGTTGGGTTGCACCCACCCCACCAGAGCTCCGGCCGCAGACTGAGAATGGGCGTTGGCTTCGTCCCGCATCTTTTCGCAGCTCATTGTCGCCGTTGGACTTGCGGCGACATCTTGGGCCCGCTCCCGGACCGTTCCCGTGGTCGTCAGGACGGTGCCATTCACGGCGGGGAAACCCTGGCATCCGGCGGGTTGTGCCACCCCAACCGGAGGTTCGCTCTCCATCGTGCTTCGGATGGCCCCCGATCGCGCGGGTCCGAGCCCAGTCCCCGGATCGACGTGGCTTCGTTTCGTCTCTTCGTTCTGGCCAGGCCACATCGCGGCCCCACGGTAGAACAATCCATAAAATCGATACAAACGCCGCCATCGCTTCAAAACAAGCATTTTCACCAGATTACCATTGGGTTCGTTTCGCATTTTTGGTCCACCGGGTATCGACGCCGACGAGATGCCGACTATTCCGCATTATCGCCAAGGTCGCCACAATTGACTCATCGGCAATATTTTCACCAGATTGCCATTGGGTTCGTTTCGTCAGATTGCTCTCCTCTCGCTGGCTCTCGCGACGGCGCGGCCGGATAATCCGCATTTTCCAAAGAGTTTGCGCATCTTTGGGTGGTATCTGGCAAATTTGGAGAGAGAGAGAAAAAACTCTTCTGCCTGATCCAGTGGGACTTCCATGCTGGGCGTTGAGCTCACCCTCGGCCCCATTCCGGAGGACCCACCCATGCACGCTCGCCAGCGCCGCCGCCCGGCCCAGCCGGTCCCACTCCACCACCTCGGCCAGCCCCGCGGCCTGCTCTCGGCTCGCGTCCAGGCCGTCGGTCCCGAGCACTTCGGCATCGTCGCGGTCAACCCCGCCAAGCACCGCTCCTGCTGGATGCTCGCCGACTTCTACGGCCGCGTCCTGATCCCCCCCACTGTCGTCGCGCACCGCCGCGACGCCTTCGATCAAGCCATCGCCGCAGCTCCGCCAGGTGACCGCGGACCAGGACATCCGCGATCTGATCGTCGCCGTGGAACGCACCGGGCGCTATCACCTGCCGATCCTCCGCGCCTTCGCCGCCGCCGGGCTGGAGACCCGGATCGTCCACCCCAACATCTCCTGCCATTTCCGCCAGGCCGGCTCCTACGACACCAAGACCGACCCGATCGATGTCAACGCGGGCATCTTCCGCGCCGCGGTCAATGGCTTCGGCCTCCAGGAGCCCGCCCGCGACCCGCTCTACGCCGCCTTGCAACTCCGCGTCCGCCGGCGCCGCGACCTGGTCCGGAAGGAGTCCCTGCTCCGCAACCAGATCCTCGAGCACCTCCAGGCCGGCCTGCCCGGATACGCGGCTTGCTTCGATGATATTTTTAATGTGAACATCGGATTGGTTATTCCGACACGTTATGCGACCCCGGCGGCCGTGGTCGAGGCGGGGTTGGAGGGGTTGACTCAACTGGCCCGCCTGGCGCGGGCCCGGGTCCAGCGGCGCACTCTGGACCGCATCCTGGGCTGGGCCCAGAATGCCCCGGCCCCCGACCCCGACGCGGCCTTGCATCAGGAATGGTTCGTCGCCCTCGACGGCGATCGGGCCGCCGAGCTCAAGCAGATCCGGGCCGTCGAGCGCCAGCTGGTCGGCCTGCTGGTGCAGACCCCGTATGTGCGGCTGCTGGCCCTGGCGGGGATCAATGTGGTCAATGCCGCCGAGGCCGGGCCGATGGCGCACTACGCGACGGCGCGGATCATCACCGGCCGGGCCGGCTTGTACCCCCGGCGCTATCAGAGCGATCGGGTGGATTGTTCGGGGGGCCTGGCCCGCCGCGGCAACCGCCGGCTCCGCCAGGCGCTGCTCTGGGGCGCCGACACCCTGATCCGGTGCAACGACCACTTCCGGATGCCGGCGGCCAAGTGGAGCGACCAGGGGCGGGACCCCCGCGCCGTCTGGGTGCAGGTCGCCGGGCGGTACGCCCGGATCGCCTTCCAGATGGTGACCACGAAGGCGGGGTTCCGTCATCCCGCCTGCCAGGGCCCGCCCGCCGTGCTGTCGAAGCTGATCGAATTCCATGATGATCATGAGATCGATATTGAAATGACTCGGAACAACCTCCGGCAGGCCGCCGCGCAGCTCCCCGCCGCCGAGTGCCAGCGGGAGCGGGCGGAGTTGGCCGCCCGGGTCCGGGAGCCGCACCCGCGCCGGGGCCGCAAGATCCGCCGCTTCGACGCCATCGCCTCCGCGGTGCTCCGACCGCCCGAGGCCGACGGATCCGGGGGAAGCGGATCGTCGCCATCCGGGGAGGCTACGCCTCGGGGGGATGGGGAGGGCATCGCTATCACAAATCATACGTCATCTCATGATGATGATATCAGCGGATCGTCCCCGCCCGAGGGGGATGGGGAGGGCATCGCTATCACAAATCATACGTCATCTCATGATGATTATAATCATGAGCGAACGACGCGAACCACCCCCGCCCCGGGTACGGCGCGGGGGCCCGTGGATCGCTCGCGGCGGGGACGCGGCCCCACGCCGTTGAGCGCGATCCTTCCGGCCGTCCTGGAGCGGTGGCTAGGAGGTGAAGCCGCGCGGCTGCTAGAATCGACCGAGTCAGGGGAGACTCCCTGAGTGGGATCGGATCGGGCCGGGAGCCGTACAACGTCGTCACATTGGGTCGGCGCAAAGCCGTTAACGAAGTCAGGCGCTCTGTCGGATCACCCACGTCGGATACGGCCCCTTGGGGACCTCCCCTGATACCAGCCAGGCGAGACGTGATCCCAAAAGGCAGAGAAGGCTCTTGGTCCACCGACCCATGCCGGGACTGATGCCGACTCGCATCCGCGTCACACCGCGGACATAGGGAACGTCCGTCCATATCTGGAAAACCTCCCCCGCTAAATTCCCACATGGCCACTTCGTTCCGTCAGTTTCGGGGGCGGACCCATGTGACATGGCCGGTGTGGGGGCACCGGGTGCAGATACTACATCCACCCATGCATGACGGGGCGAGAAATTGCATGGATCGCCTGTGGGGTCGAGGACTCGAGAAGGACTTTGCCGCCGGATCATGGTCTGGCTCCTCGCTTGGTTGAGTGTCCGCTGATACCGACCGCCGAAACCTCGCCTCCGGAATCCGCTTCGACCCGCCTGCCCCTTCACCTAGATAATCGCCGGAAAACCGGCCGCAGTTGCGCAAGAATCCTTGGATCTTTGGCTTTTCCGGGTAAGCGTTCACAGGCCGCACCGGAAGCGATCCCGGCGTGAGCGTCGGCGTCGACGACCGGAGCGCGCGACGTCAGGGAGAGCCCGGGCGTCGTCGATCCCCCGCACACGCCCTGGCGCGGTCGAGTAGCAGCCCGCGCTCGCGGGCATTGCGCGTGATCGAGGCGGCGCGCTCGAATTCCGCGCGTGCCTCGTCCAGCCGCCCGAGCCTGGCCAGGAGATCGCCCCGCACGCTCGGCAACAGGTGGTAGTTCCGGAGCGAGGGCTCCGAGGTCAGCGCATCGACCAGCTCGAGGCCAGCCAGGGGGCCGAAGGCCATGCCGACCGCCACCGCGCGGTTCAGCTCGACGACCGGTGATAGGGCGACCTTGGCGAGCTCCAGGTAGAGCCCCGCGATGCGCGCCCAGTCCGTCTCCGCGGGGCTGGGCGCCCGGGCGTGGCAGGCAGCGATCGCCGCCTGGAGCGAGTACGGGCCCCTTGCGCCGCCCAGGTCCTCGGCACGCCGGAGCGCGGCGAGTCCGCGGCCGATCAGGAGGTGATCCCACAGTGCACGGTTCTGATCGAGGAGCCGGATCGGTTCTCCCGACGGGCCGACGCGCGCCCTCGATCGCGATGCCTGGATCTCCATGAGTGCCACGAGGCCATGGACTTCGGGCTCCCGCGGGACGAGCTCGGCCAGGATCCGCCCGAGTCGCAAGGCATCTTCACAGAGCGCCGGGCGCATCCAGTCGTCGCCCGCGGTCGCCGTGTAGCCCTCGTTGAAGATGAGGTAAATGACCTCGAGCACCGACGACAGGCGGTCGGCCAGCTCGGCCCCGCGAGGGACCTCGAAGGGGACCTGCGCCTCGGCCAGGGTGCGCTTGGCCCGGACGATGCGCTGGGCGACCGTCGGCTCCGGGACGAGGAAGGCCCGCGCGATCTCGTCGGTCGTCAGGCCGCCGAGCAAGCGGAGCGTCAGCGCAACGCGCGCCTCGGCCGAGAGGACCGGATGGCACGCGGTGAAGACCAGCCGCAGCAGGTCGTCGCCGATCTCGTCATCGAGGGCAGCGTCGGGATCCGTCGCGGCCCCCGCCCGCCCGGCCTCGAGCTCGCGAGCGAGCTCCTCGTGCTTGCGATCGACGAGCGTCCTCCTGCGCAAGTGGTCGATCGCCCGATGCTTCGCCGTGGCCATGAGCCAGGCGCCCGGGTTGCGCGGGACGCCCGACTCCGGCCACTGTTCGAGCGCGGCGACCAGGGCATCCTGTGCCAGGTCTTCGGCGATACCGACGTCGCGCACGATCCGGGCAAGGCCGGCGATGAGCTTCGCCGACTCGATCCGCCAGACCGCGTCGATCGCGCGATGAGTCTCGGGAGCCGTCATGACGACCGATCAGACCATCTTCGATCGGCCCGTGCAAGCCGACTCGCGCCGCGGCTACTTCCCCTCGGGATTCTTCGGTTGCGGCACGGGTGCATCGAGGAACGCCGCGATCGTGGGGAGGAGCTTCTCGGGGGCCTGGTGGATCAGGAAATGGTCGGCGCCCGGGAACACGGCGAGCTGCGCATCGGGGATGAGCCGGTACATCGCCACCGCGTGCTCGGGGCGCAAGCCGTCTCGATCGCCGATCGTGATCAGGACGGGTGCCTTGATCGATTTCATGTCCTCGCGAGCGAAGCCCTTGAACTCCAGCGCCATCTTCTTGACCTTGGCGAAGAGCGTGGGCAATTGCTTCGGGTCGGGCGCGACCTTCTCGTAAGCGGCCTTCACCTCCGGCGGGAAGTCGGGCGACATGCCCTGAAACTGCTTGAACGACTCCGGCTCGTAGGCTTCCTCCAGCTTGCCGTAAAGGGACCCGTTGATAGCCACCTTGCGAACAACCTGCGGATGACGGATGGCGATCGCCAGGGCGACCGTGCCTCCCATGCTGTAGCCGAAGATGTCGGCCTGCTCGATCTTCAGTTGCTGGAGGAGCGCGGCGACGTCGTCGGCCATCTGCTCCATGGACAAGGGGCGATCGATGTCCGCCGTGTGTCCGTGCCCTTGCAGCTCCACGGCGATCACCCGTCGATCCTTCGCCAGGATCGGATATACGTCCGCAAATCCGAAAGCACCGTGCAGCAAGACCAGCGGCCGGCCGGTGCCGTGGACTTCATAATACATCTTGAGGCCGTTCACGTCGGCGTACTGGCCCTTGCCGTCCATCTTGGTTTCCTCTCCCTTGCTCACCGGTGGGGACGCTTCACTCCGGCCGACCTCGCCCGTCCGGCGTCCGGCCGAGGTCTCGCGTACCTCGAATCCGGCGATGAGGACCGCGGCGAGCACGACGAACGCTGGCATGTTGCGGATTGACATAAATTCTCCTCTCGCGGCGAGTTCGGAGCCGGGTCCCGGACGCGACCGTCCGGCCGGACCGCGGCTCCACGATAGGTCGGGGGCCTCCGTCACGAGGTCGTCACGCCTTTCCTCTCCTTGCCGGCCTGCGCCGGCATCTCGGGGAACTCCCTCGCGAGCGCCTTCATGTCATCGGGGAACTCCGAGAATTCCATCACCTGGCGGACCTCGACCACGTCGTTGTCGGAAACCGGGCACCGGGACGCCCACTCGATCGCCTCTTCCCTCGACTTGACCTGGATGATCCAGTAGCCGCCGATGACCTCCTTGGCCTCGGTGAACGGGCCGTCGGTGACCGTCGGCTTGCCCCCCGAGAACGAGACGCGCGCGCCCATCGAGGGCGGATGCAGCCCGTCGAGCGCGAGCAAGACGCCCGCCTTCTGCAGGGATTCATTGTATTTCATCATCGCGGCAATCGCCTTGGTGTCGTCGGGCATCGTGCCCGGAGCGGCCGTCTCGTACCCCTTGGGGATCATCAGCATCATGAATCGCATCGCCGTATCTCCTTGAGTGTCTCGGGTTTGGTGTGAGGGTTCCCGACCGTCTCGACCGGTTCAACCTGTGCTCTACCTTGACGTCGAACGAAATTCAGGGCGATCGACAGGCCCAGCGACTTTTTCCGAGAATGTTCGTAAGTGCCGGCGAGGATTCGACTTGATCCTGCGCATCCGGGGTGGCCCCGGATGGACCGATTCCCGGATGCTCTCCCGGCGCGCGCGGACGGTCTGACCCATCGGCGGGGCGTGGCGGAGCGGGGGCCGTCCGGCGATCATGGAGGGGCGTCCGAAGACGTGACCCGTCCGGCCCGATAGGAAACCCACTCGCCGCACCGCCCGCCCGATGAGGAGCCCGCCGATGAGCCGCCGTTCCGTGTCATTGCTGACCGTCGCCGTCCTCGCCATCCTGCTGGCGTGTCCCGTCGCGCGGGCCCAGGAGTACGACGTCGTCCTCCGCGGGGGGACCGTCTACGACGGATCGGGACGGCCGCCGGTCGTCGGCGACGTGGCGGTCCGCGGCGACACGATCGCGGCCGTCGGCGACCTCGGCGGGGCGAAGGGGCGCCGCGAGATCGACGCCCGCGGCCGGGCGGTCGCCCCCGGGTTCATCAACATGCTGAGCTGGGCCCCCGACTCGCTGCTCGCCGACGGCCGGTCGCAGGGGGATATCCGCCAGGGGGTGACGCTCGAGGTGTTCGGCGAGGGAGAGTCTTATGGGCCATATACCGACTCCCTGAAGGCCGAGATGATCCGGCGACAGGGGGATATCCGCTACGAGATCACCTGGGACTCGCTCGCCGGGTTCCTCGAGACGCTCCAGCGGCGGGGCGTCTCGTGCAACGTCGCGTCGTTCGTCGGGGCGGCCACGGTGCGCGAGTGCGTCGTCGGGTTCGACGACCGCGCGCCCACGCCCGAGGAGCTGGACCGGATGCGCGCCTGGTCAACCGCGCCATGAGCGAGGGGGCCATGGGGGTCGGCTCGGCGTTGATCTATGCCCCCGGCTCGTACGCCCGGACCGACGAGCTGGTCGCGCTCTGCGAGGTCGCCGCGCGGCACGGCGGGATGTACATCAGCCACATCCGCAGCGAGGGGGACCGGCTGCTGGAGGGGGTGGACGAGCTGATCGCGATCGCCCGTCGGGCGAAGATCCCCGCGGAGATTTACCACCTCAAGGCGGCCGGCCGGGCGAACTGGGGCAAGCTCGACGAGGCGTTGCGGAAGATCGAGGCGGCCCGCGACTCGGGCCTGCGGATCACGGCGGACATCTACCCGTACACCGCCGGCGCCACCGGCCTCGACGCGGCGATGCCCACCTGGGTCCAGGCCGGCGGCCTCGAGGCCTGGATCGCCCGGCTGAAGGACCCGGCCACCCGCGCCCGGGTCGTCCGCGAGATCGCCCAGCCCGGCGGAGACTGGGAGAGCCTCTATCGCGCCGCCGGCTCGGCCGAGAACGTCCTGCTGGTCGCCTTCAAGAACGACAAGCTCAAGCCGATGACGGGCAAGACGCTGGAAGAAGTCGCCAGGCTCCGGGGCAAGTCGCCCGAGGAGACCATCGTCAACCTGGTCATCGAGGACGGCAGCCGGGTCGGCACGATCTACTTCCTGATGGACGAGGCGAACCTGCGCAAGGAGCTGAAGCAGCCCTGGGTGAGCGTCGGCTCCGACGAGGGCTCGTATGCCCCCGAGGGGGTCTTCCTCAGGTCCAACCCGCACCCCCGTGCTTACGGCTCATTCGCGCGGGTGCTCGGGCGCTACGTCCGCGAGCAGAAGGTCATCCCGCTGGAGGAGGCCGTCCGCCGCCTGACCTCGCTGCCCGCCGAGAACTTGAAGCTCGACCGCCGCGGCCGGTTGAAGGATGGCTATTTCGCCGACGTCGTGGTCTTCGACCCATCCCGCGTCGCCGACGAGGCGACCTATGACCGCCCACACGGATACGCGACGGGTGTCGAGGCCGTGCTGGTCAACGGGACGCTCGTCCTCGACGGCGGCGAGCACACCGGCGCGAAGCCAGGGCGCGTCCTCCGCGGGCCGGGCTGGAAGGGGCGATGAGGACGTCTGCAACTGGCGCGTCACGATCGGCCGATTTCACCCGCGAGACGATCCGGAGGACGGCGCATCCCGAAGTCCGCATGAGATGGCCAGGCCGCCCGATCTGGAACTGCGATTGAGTCGATGAGGGCCGAGCAATGGGAACCGTTCATAGGGCGTGATAGCTGGAATTAGGCGGCCTCGATCTTTGGTGGAGTCGCCGGGACGAGGGAGGGGATCACTTGGTTGCTCCGGGCCGCGTCGAAGCACGATGTCAGGTAGCCCGGCACGTCTCGTCCCTGCTGCCGGCACGTGGCCACCACGGTCAACATCCGCTCGACGAACCGGCTCCCCCGCGCCTGTCGGTCCCCCCGCTGATCCGCCGCCAGATCACGGCGTGCCGCTCGGCGCGCCCCGCCGCATTGTTGTCGGGAGGCACACCCTTGACCCGCGCGAAAGTCCACAAGCTCCCCTCCACGCCGAGGATCTCGGCGCACATCCCGCGCGCCGCGGGCATCCGCACCGCGCACCGTCGTCCAGCGCCGCTTTGACCTCGCGCCTCAGCCGCGTCATCGCCGTGCGAAATCGCCCCCGATCCACTCGCGCGGCCTCGAGGCGATGCCACCGGTGGTACAACCGATCCGACAGCCTCAACAGTCGTCGGCCGATCGGTTCGGCCGCCCCGCCTCGATCGATCATCGCCTGGAAATCGCGGCGGAGATGGCTCCAGCAGACCGGCCGGCCGGCCGCGCCGATCCCGTCGTAGGCGCTCCAGCGGTCGGTCACCGCGATCGAGCTGTCGTGCGTCCCCAGGACCGCTTGGGCCACCTTGGCGGTGCGGTTGCGGGCGATCGTGAAGACGGTGAACATCGCGGTCACCGCCGCCCACAGCCAGGCCTTGTGCCGGTCCTCTCGCCAGCCGGTCTCGTCGGCACCGATCACCCCCGCCGTGTGGACCGCCGTGGCCAGTTCGTTGTATGGGGCCTGGAGCGCCTCGGCCGACAGCCGCTCCAGCTTGCTGATCATCCCGGTGGAGATCGACAGCCCGAAGAGGTCGCCGGCCAGTTGCTGGATCGGCCGCTTGCTCAACCGGTAGGCGCCGGCCAAAGTGGCCAGTGTGGCCTGCAAGTAAGGGCCGAAGCGGACCGTGGGGACGCCCTCGGGCAACGGACCGCAGGTGGTCTGACCGCAGTCGGGGCAGGCCAGGCGATGCAGGCGGTATTCGTTGACGATCGGCTCGATCCGGGGCAACTCGGCGACCTGATGGATCAGGGGGTCGGGGTCCTCCCCCGACAGCGCATGGCCACACCGCCGGCACGCATCGGGCTTGCAGTCGGTGGACGAGCGGAGCTTCTCGGGAGGGACCAGGGCGCGGAACGCCTTGCGATGGCCGGGTTGACCGCCGCGCCTCCGCCGCGACGGCGGTGTGGGCGGCTTGCGCTTCAGGCCGATCGGGTCGGAGGAGGGCGGCTTGGAGGAGTTGGTGGAGTTGAGTTGGAGCCGGGCCTGGAGGTCGCGGACGGTGGCTTCCAATTCGGCGATCCGATCGTGCAGGGACTTCCAGCCGTCCAAGAGGGTGACCTGAAGGTCCGCGGGCACGCGGCTCCAGAGTGGCTCAAGGAGTGGAAGCTGTTGACTCATATGTAGTAGTACGAACCGACTGTACAAATTGTTCGGGGTGTGAACAGCTACCTGCATTAATTAGGTATCCGCCCTTTTTTCCTCTCCATCGCTGGTGTCCTCCCGTGACCCGCCTCCCTGAGCACGCCCTGAAAAAACGTGTCATACGGCGTTGAACTCAGTATAGTGAGCAGCGCGCCCCGCCGACCGACCGAGTCCCATCCTGGCCGGGTCGATCGGAGTGTGCGGCGGCTCTCCCGTGCGAGGTGAGCCGCCGGCGCTGGACGAGAACGCCGGGATGATTGGTCCGGACGCCGACGCGTCCATGTCCGGCGTCCGCACCTCGGTACTGACAACTCGGTTGCTGCCCTCAACTCCGGAGGAGACCTCTGATGACGCGCTTCCAGCCGGCGATGACGCCCCGAGGACTTCGTTTGCAGGCCCGGCCGTCGCTCCGTCGGCGCCGACGGTTGGCCCCGCGGCTCGAGTCTCTGGAGGACCGGGTCGTGCTGACCACCTGGACGGTCACCAGCCCGGCCGACGGCGGAACCGGCACGCTCCGCGCCTTGATCGGCGGAGCCAGCAGCGGCGACACGATCAACTTCGCCTCCAGCCTCGACGGCCAGACCATCTCGCTGACCAGCGGCGAGTTGCCCATCGGCGAGAACCTCACCATCCAGGGCCCCGGCGCCGGTCTGCTCGACGTGGACGCCGGGGGACTGAGCCGGGTCTTCGACATCACTTCGGGCTCGGCGAACGTGACGATCTCGGGCCTGACGATCAGCGGCGGCCAGGCGACGCTGGGCGGCGGCCTGCTGGTCCAGGGCGGGACGCTGACGCTCTCCGGCGATGTCGTGTCGAACGACCACGCCGTGGGCCAGAACCCCGGCAGCGGGGCAGTGGGCGGCGGCGTGGCCGTGTTCGGCGGCGGGGTGCTGAAGGCGACGGGGACGACCTTCGAGGGCGACGTGGCACAGGCCGCCGCCGGTGCCAACGGGGGCAATGGCCCCGTCAACGGCCAGGGCGGTGAAGCGAAGGGCGGGGCGATCTTCGGCTTGAGCAACAGCATGCAGCTCGCCGGCGACACCTTCCTGAGCGACCAGGCGCTGGCCGGCAATGGAGGCTCGGGTGGCGCGGGGACGGGCGCGGTTTTCACGACGTCCGGCGGGTTCATGTACCATACAATGGCCGCCAACGGCGCGGGAGGCGACGCCGGCGGCGGTGGCGTCTACGTGCAGACCGGGGCCCTGTCGATCAGCGGCAGCACGTTCACCGGGAACGTGGCGCAGGGGGGTAACGGCGGGCTGGGCCTCGGCGGCCCGCTCTCAGACAACGGCTCCGCCGGCTTCGGCTGGGGCGGCGCGGTCGACTTGAGCAACTTGTTTAACTCAACCGGCGCGGTCTCCTTTGTGGGCGACACGTTCACGGGCAACGCGGCCAAGGGCGGCAACGGCGCCGATGGCGAGGGCGGAGCGACGATCGACGGCTCCGGCAACGGCACGGGCGGCTCGGCGATCGGCGGGGCCATCAACGGGCCCGCCACCAGCGCCGTGCCCCCGCTGATCGTCAAGGGGAACGTCTTCGACAGCAACCTCGCCCAGGGCGGCGCCGGCGGCAACGCCGCACCCGGCGGAGTGGGTGGCTCGGCCACCTTCGCCTGGGGTGCGGCGATCGCGGCGGCCAGCAACCTGACCGTCAGCGGTTCGACCTTCACGGGCAACCAGGCGATCGTGCTTTCGGGCGGCCAGGGAGGCACCGGCGGCGGCGGCGGTTCCGGTGGCACGATCTACGGCGGGACGGTCTTCGTCACGAGCAGCTTGTCGGTGACGGCCAGCAGCTTCTCGGACAACGTCGCCATGGTTGACCCCGCCGGCGCCGGCGGCGCGGGGGCGCCCGGCGGCCCCGGCGGCTCCATCTTCGGCGGAGTCATCAAATCCGAGAGCTTGTTCTCTCCCGCGCCCACGACGATCACGTCGAGCACGTTCAGCGGCAACGAGTCGTTCGCGGGCGCCGGCGGTGCCGGCGGTTCCGGGGCCAACGGCGGGGATAGCGGCGACATCTGGGGCGGCGGGCTCTGGGTCCAGGGCCCAACGACCATCACGGCCAGCAGCTTCAGCGGCTCGATGGCCGTCGGAGGTGCCGGCGGCGCGGGCGGCGATGGCGGCGGCAGCGGCGGGAGCGGCGGCAATGTCTTCGGCGGCGGCTTGCTGCTCGAGAGCTTCCCCAGCCCCGTCGGCGACCGGATCCTGGGATCGGCGATCATCGGCGTCACGGCGATCGGGGGAGCCGGCGGCGCAGGCGGTTCGGGCGGCAACGGCGGCGTCGGTGGGTCCGTCATCGGCGGCGGCATCGCGGTGTTCGAGGGCACCAGCGCGACGATCGTCGGCGGGGTCATCTCGCGCAACACGGCCCAGGGCGGTGCGGGCGGGGCCGGCGGGGTCGGCGGCGATGGCGGGGCCGGCGGCAACGCCTCGGGCGGCGGCCTGTTCGTCGATGGCAGCTCGAAGGTCGCACTGACCAGCGGCTCGATCACCGCCAACGCGGCGAAAGGCGGGACCGGCGGCATGGGTGTGATCGACGGGCCCGACGGCACTGGCGTGGGCGGCGGCGTTTTCCTGGCCGGCACCGGGTCGACGATGCTAGCGACGAAGATCAAGGGCAACTCGGCCTCCACCAGCGACAACAACGTCTCGGGCTCGTTCAGTTGAGCCCGGGACGTTGAGGTCAAGACTCCCGGCTCGTGGAGGGTGGGCGTCGTCAGCCGGTCCAGAACCTCGATCGCTGGACATCGCTCACCCGACACGATCCCAGTGCATGGCCCTCGGACCCGTTCTTGCCCGAGACCCGTGACCATCCCGACACCGAACGGGGCAACGTGATGATCCGTGCAACAGGCCCGGGATCGGACAAGCTCTCTGCCTCCTGGGTGGGCGATCTCGCCGAGCCCGAGCTCAGCGCGGTGGCCGGGCACCTGGACCCATGAGCGGAATGTGCGTTCGAGGCTGACCGGCTCAACGGCATGAGCGCCATCGCGAGTCCCCGGCCGATCCGTTCGCCCGCCGCGACTGACCGGACCGGAGCGGCCCGACCCGCCCGGCGGTCGGGCTCTCCGGCCGGACGCCCAGTCCGATCGGCCGGCCGATCGCCGCCAGTGGGCCGGCCGCGTGGGCGACAACGGGCTGCTCCTCGTTTCCAGTCTTCGATGATCGGCGCCGACCGGGTCCGCCTGCTCGTCGCCGGGCCGTCGCCCGATAGGGTGCGCGTGCGTGCCGCCATCGTCGAACACGCCGCCTTCTTCGGCGGCGGTCGGCGCGGTGATTTGGCCCCGTTGCTGCTGTCGATGGAGGGATCGGCCTGCCTCCGGTCTGGCCCCTCTCTCGATCCGATTCAGGAGCCTCGGGAAGGCGGCAGTCGACCGGCTCGAGTGCCGGGCGGCTGGTGTGCGCGACCGCGACGTGATCAGCTCTAAGCGGCCGGCCTGGGTTTCCTTGCACTTTTCGGGCTTCGGAGGCGGTTCGGAGGGGCGAGCGGGGGGCGTCAGCCCCCTGTCGGGTGGATCGGACAGGGGGCTGACGCCCCCCGCTCGCCTACGACCAAGTGCCGAATAACCATGGCCACCCGCTTAGTCCGTCTCGCCCCATATGCGAGGTGACCTGAAGCCGACGGCTTTCAGGCGCTCCGTGGTGGCACCGCCTGGCTGGCGATCGCGTTGAAGCGCGCCTGCAATTCGGCCACCTTCTGGGGATTCGAACCCGCCAGGTCGTGCTTCTCGAAGGGATCGCTCGCGATGTGGAACAGCTCGATCGTCTCGCGCGCGGCCCGACCCCGGCGAGCCGGCGCATCCGCGTCCTCGTCGAGCAAGCCCGACCTCATTGGGCCGTTGATCACGAGCTTCCAGTCGCCCGCGCGGATCGCTCCGCCGCCCGGGGTCGCATTCAGGAGGATCTCGCCATGAGGGGAGGGCTTATCCTCGACGATCGTCGGCCAGGCGTCGCGTCCATCCAGCGGCAGGGGCTGTGCGAGCGATGCGCCCGCCAGCTTGAGCAAGGTGGGATACCAGTTGACCACGTGCAGGGGGGCATTCACGACCTTGCCCGGCGTGATGTGCCCGGACCACGTCGCGAACGCCGGCACGCGCACGCCGCCTTCATACACGCTCGCCTTCGCATCACGAAGCGGGCCGTTGCTGGTCACGCAGCCCGGGTCCGGCCCGCCGTTGTCGCTGGAGAAGAGGAAGAGTGTATTCGACGCGATCCCCTTCTTCCCGACCGCATCGACGATCCGGCCGACCGCCTCGTCCATCGCGGCGACCATCCCCGCGTACGTCCGACGCGGCTCGGGGAGGTGGGCATAGGCCTCCTTATACCGCGCGGGGACCTGATGGGGTGCGTGGACGGCGTTGAAGCCCACGTAGAGGAACAAGGGTCGTGCGATGTCATGTTCGGCGATCAGCCGAGTCGCCTCGTCGGCCAGCAGATGAGTGGTGTAACCCGCGTCGGAGGATGCCCGATCGTCCCGGTGCCAATCGAGGCCGCCGTCGCGCTTGTGCGTGAAGTAGTCGATGGCCCCGTTGTAGAGGCCATATTGATGATCGAAGCCGCGGCGCGTCGGCAGATAATCGCGCCGGACGTGCCCGAGGTGCCACTTGCCGCAGATCGCGGTCTCATAGCCGGCCTCCTTGAGGGCCTGGGCGAGCGTCCGCTCCTCCAGCGGCAGACCGTACTGCGCCCAGGGCCGAACCACCCCGATCTGCAGGCCGTACCGGATGGGATACCGGCCGGTCAGGAGTGCGGCACGTGTCGGGGAGCAGACGGGCTGTACGTAGAACTGCTCGAGCCGGGCCCCGGCCGCGGCCAGCCGGTCCAGATGCGGCGTCTTGATGTCGTCGCCATGCCAGCCGACGTCGCCCCAGCCCAGGTCGTCGGCCAGGATGTAGACGATGTGAGGCCGGGTGGCGGGTGGCGGACCCGCCTCCGCGGCCCTCGATCGGGCCACACCGATCGCGCCCAGCACGATGAAAGCCCGGAGGAAGAGGCCCGCGAAACGCCCGTCGCCGAGGATCGGAATGCTCATCTTGGATCGGTCCCGTCGCCAGAGAAAGTGATCGAGCCATCCCCTCACGGGGCCTGTCGTCGAGCGGATCGCGGGCGGGCGTGGATCAGCCGGAGGACCTCGCGCCGCCGGATCGCCGGGATTCCGCCGCCCCTACCGGCCGCGGCCCCGGGGCCTTCGATGCTGTCGGCGCACTCCCCGGCCCCCAGAGCGGCCTGGCGAGCTGGCCGTCCCACGCCTGCCAGGCACTCCGCAACTCTTCGAGCTTCTCGCGATGCTCGGCCGCCAGGTCGTGGCGCTCGCCGGGGTCTTTCGCCAGGTCGTACAGCCGGAGCGGGGTCACTTTCACCTCCGAAGCGACCGAGCGCGTGTCCGAGCGATCAGCCGCCTGGTCATACCGGACGAGCTTCCAATCGCCGCGGCGTAGCGCCATCTGCTCGCCCATCCGCCAGTAGAGGTCCTCATGCGGCGCGGCGCCCGTCTCGCCCGCCAGGTACGGCAGGAGATTCACGCCGTCGAGACGCGAGTCCGGCCTGGCCTCGACCCCGGCTGCGGCCAGTGCCGTCGGGAGGATGTCGAGCTGGATCACCGGCCGGTCGTAGACGCTGCCCGCCGGGAGTTTCCCCTTCCATTGCACCACGAAGGGGACGTGGATGCCCCCTTCCAGCGTGGTCCGCTTGGAGCCCCGGAACGGATCGTTGCGCGACGCATTGATCGTCGTGCCGAGCATGGTCGGCCCGCCGTTGTCGCTCAAGAAGAAGATGAGCGTGTTCTCCTCGAGCCGGGCGGCGCGGAGGGCGTCGAGTACCTTGCCGACGGCTTCGTCCATCGCGGTGAGCATCGCCGCGTAGGTGCGCCGCGATGTGTCGCCGATGGCGGCGAACCGCGCCAGGCGCTCGTCGGTCGCGTCCATCGGGGTGTGCACGGCATTGAAGGCCAGATAGAGGAAGAACGGACGATCCCGATGGCGCTCGATGAACCCGACGGCCTCGCGCCCGAACGCGTCGGTGAGATACGCCTTCTCCTGGACGACCTCGTCTCCTCGATAGATGGGCGCGCCCTTCCCCGGGAAGTAAGCGTGTCCGCCGCCGAGGAACCCGAAGAACTCGTCGAAGCCCCGCCGACCCGGCCGGAAGCGCGGCTCCTCGCCGAGGTGCCACTTGCCGACCAGCCCGGTGACGTAGCCGGCCGACTTCAACCGATCCGCCAGCGTCGTCTCGCTCAGGGGGAGGCCGAAGTTCGCGTTCCTGTTGCCGCCCGGGTTGAACTCGTGGCCGAAACGCTGCTGATACCGCCCCGTCAGGAGTCCCGCTCGGGTGGGGCTGCAATACGGCCCGGATACGTAGCCGTTGCTGCAACGGACTCCGCCCTGCGCCAGGGAGTCGACATGAGGCGTCGGGATGTCGCGACATCCCTGGAAACCCAGGTCCGCATGGCCCAGGTCGTCGGCCAGGATGATGACGATGTTCGG
This sequence comes from uncultured Planctomycetota bacterium, assembly GCA_963815795.1. Classification (GTDB taxonomy): domain Bacteria; phylum Planctomycetota; class Planctomycetia; order Isosphaerales; family Isosphaeraceae; genus JAKAUH01. The sequence continues at coordinate 5,625,042 of CAWFIC010000003.1, forward strand.
TTTCGCCGGGTCGGCGGCCAGGCCGGCCGCGGGGGCCGCCGCCAGCCACGTGATGGCGCAGCCGGTGATCGCTAGCCAGTGAGAAAACGCCGGTCTCATTCCTGAATCCCTCCTTCGGATTTCGTGGTTTCGGACGGCCGGTGGTCTCCGTCCCGGTTGCCGCCGGCCTTCTGACGCAGTGCATCGGGTGCGTTCCGATCCGGGAGCTAGCGCGCTTAACGCTGGCATCGCGGCGACACGAGGAACCCCCCCCTATCCCCCCCTTCGTAAGGGGGGGATCAAGAGGGGCGGACCTCTCGCAGTCCCCCCCTTAACGAAGGGGGGGTCAGGGGGGGTCGAGGCTTCGGCCCGGCCTCGAGGCCGAACCACGTGGGCCATCCATTCGTTAACCGCGCTAGCGGGACAGGTCGTGCTTCACCTGGTCCCAGCGGGAGAAGGCACCGGGGCCGTCCGTGAGGGTCATGATCCGGCCGGGGTCGGACGGACGCAACGGAAGCCGATGTGGCAGGCCCCGCTATCGGGCGACCCCTTTCCGCGGCTACCCGGGCGATAGCGGGAGCAATATTCCTCGCTGCACATGAAGGAGCCGCCGCGCATGACGCGTTTCGGCACTCCCGGCTCGTCCGGGTCGAAGCTCGAATCGGGCCCTCGAGGGTTGCACGAGGGCGCGGAGGCGTAAGCGTCGGGCCGGTACCAGTCGGCGCACCACTCCCAGACGTTGCCCGCCATGTCGTGGAGCCCGAAGCCGTTGGGCGGGAACGAACCGACGGGGGCCGTCGTCCGGTAGCCGTCCTCCGCCGTATTCCGGGTGGGAAAACGGCCCTGCCAGATGTTGGCCGGCGACTCCGTTGCCGGGCGGCTCTCGTTCCCCCATACGTAAGGCTTCCCGTCGAGTGCGCCGCGAGCGGCGTACTCCCATTCGGCCTCGGTCGGGAGCCGCTTGCCGGCCCAGCGCGCGTAAGCGTCGGCATCCTCCCAGCAGACGTGCACCACCGGGTGATCCTCCCGGCCGTCGATCGAGCGGCCCGGGCCTTGGGGATGCCGCCAGTCGGCCCCGGGCTGGTAGCGCCACCAGGAGAGCGGTCGCCCGAGGTTGACGATCCCCGACGGCGGATTGAACACGATCGAGCCGGGTACCAGCACCTCGCGGGGGGCGCCGGGGAAGAGCGCCGGATCGGGCGGCCGCTCGGCGATGGTCACGTACCCGGTGGCACGGACGAAGGCGGCGAACTGGGCGTTGGTCACCTCCGTGCGGTCCATCCAGAAGCCGTTGACCGCGATCGTCCGGACGGGACGGGCATCCGACTCGTCCTCCGATCCCCGCCGGAAAGTGCCGCCGGGAATCCAGACCATGCCCTCCGGCCGGTCGCCGGGAGCCGGTGTCACCTCGGTTGACCTCGCGGTGGATCCGACCTCCGGCCCCGCGCCCGCGTGACCCTCCGGCGATCGACCGCGGAGGCTCCCCGCCGAGGCGACGAGCGAGGCCCCGAGCAGGGCCGTCCCGATGATGATCAGCAGGGCGCGCGGTCGCGGCGCGCGCCCCGCTGCCGGTGTCCTGGCCCCTCCGGGCATCCGTGTCATGGCTTCCCCTCGGTCTCCACCGCCAGCGGACCCGTCGGATGGGCTCAGCCGACGATGCCTTTCGACGCCATCAGTAGCTATCCGAGCTGATGACCTCACCATTGCCACGGGTACCCAGCGCCCACCAGGTCGCCTGATTGATCGTGTCCTTGACGAACCGGACGCTGCCGTCCCCCATCAGGGCATTCACGCCTCCGGGGTGATTGCTGTTGGCCGTCGCGATCTCCGCGTCGCCGATGGCCGCGTTCGAGCAGAAGGCCCAGGGATAGGTCTTGGAATTGGGCGTGACGACCGTGTTGAACATCGTCTGGGCCATCGTGCCATGGAACCAGAAATTGCCGCGACCGGTGTTGAGCGTGCCCGATTGATCGTTCCAGGCCGTGTTGCAGACCTGCAGCCCCGCCTGGACCGCGGCCCAATTCGACGCGGTGTCAGGAACCTGAATGGTGGCCGGCAAGGACTTCAGCGACACGAGCCCCGCGGCCCGCGTGTAGTTGGAGGAACCATCGCCGACCAGCGCCTCGGAGAAGGCGATCGTGTTCGACGTGCCGTCGATGCAGTCCTGGATCCGATAGGACCGCCAGAAGCTGAACAGCCCATTGCTCCACGTCGTCGTCTGGGTCACGGGCGTGATTGTCGTGGTGCCGATGCTGTCGTTGTAACTGTTGAGGTTGTCGGGGCCCGCATCGGGATCGGAGGGGCAGAGGAACTCATTGATCCGGGTGAGGTACACGGTGCTCTGAATGGGGCCGCACGTGTGGCTGGTAAACATCCCCCAGTTGAAGTTGATCGCGTTGTAGATGGCCGTCTCCCCGAGGTAGCCGAGTATCTGGCCGTGGGCGCTGATGCCATGCTCGGCCATGTAGACACCCAGGTCGACCATGTTCTTCGACGAACCCATCGGGAAGCTGTCATTGGCGGTATGGTAGTTGTGCAGCGCGACGCCGATCTGCTTGAGGTTGTTGGTGCACTGGACCCGCCGCGCCGCCTCGCGCGCCGCCTGCACGGCCGGCAGCAGCAGGGCGATCAGGACCGCGATGATCGCGATCACCACCAGGAGCTCGATCAGCGTGAACCCGCCGCTCGAGCGCCGCGCCCGAGATGCGACGGCGTGCCGTTCGCCCGCGTACCCAATGTTCCGGGCACCGGCCGGCGCATACGAGAAGCCAAAGACCGCAGGACGAGACCTCGACATGCTAGACTTCCTTGGTCTGCGCGCGCCTCTGGTCGGTCCAGTCAGCGGTCTGCGAAGGTCGGTTCAGGACCTCTCGATGTCGAGTCGGTGCACTGAGGAACGGGGATCGGTTCGGGGGCGCGCGGTTCGCCTCGCGCCGCCCGTCGGCCCGCCGGCAGCCGGGTGCAGAAATCGGGTGGGTGGTTCGGTCTCCGACCGGTCAATGGATCGCTTTACGATGACGCCGCGACTCCCCGGCCCGTCGTCTTGGCCGCGGGGCCGAGGGAGCGAGGGGCGTCGCTCGACCGCCGACAGTCGCGGGGTCATTCGCAGATACCATGCCAGGGCTGACCGCGGTGCCGGATCCCGGCGATTTCCGCGTTTCCCCGCCGTTGGGGCGGCCAGATATCGGTTCGGGACCGTGACATTTGCCGGGCTCGCCGTGATATTTGCTCGATCAGTCACCAAATATCACGGGTGGCCGCCATCGCGCGCCATGCGGGACTGCGTCTCGAGGTCTGCAAGATCTCCGTGGGCATCGGGAGGTCGGGCCCCGTGGGGAGCGCTCGCCGCCGCATCGCGGAATCGGGACTCCCGAGGTGCCTCATGCAACATGGACTCAACGACCTTCGACCTCGGCCTTGATCTCGCCGAGATCGACCGGCGCATCGTCGTTGCCCGGTGGTACCTCGACGGGGACCTTGACCTGGCCGAGCTCCTCGGGCGGCGCGGCCCGATCCGGCACGGGGGGGGCGTCGATCGTGACGGTCAGCTCGTAGCGCCCGGGCGGGACGTCGTCGATCCGGAACCGGCCGTCCCTGTCGAGGTTGGCGGCATATCGGACGAACGGATTGGGGTCCGGAACCGGGTTGGAGCCGCGGGCTTTCTCGAGTGTCGCCGGCCGGTTCTGCCGCCAGTTGACGTGGACCCCGGGCGCGGCCCGCAGCACGATCCGGCCGACCACCGGCCGGCCTCGGGCGCCGATGTGGACGAGCACCGTCTGGCCCGGCGCAACGTTCAACCGGCTCCTGCCAGCATCCCATGTGCTGCCCACTGCCGTCGCCGAACTCGGTGATGACCACGCGCGACACCTCGCCAGCGCCGGGGATCACCCGGTCGAAGAAGAAGCTGCCCTCTGCGTCGGTCCGTGTCTCACGCTGGTAGAAGCCAAACACCCCGCGTGGCCCGCCGGGAGTAACGCCGCGGCGCTCGAAAGAGACGGTCTGGTGCGCGGCCGGTTGATGGCCGAACCGTGCCCGGCCCTTGATCTTGCCCCAGGGTTGCAAGGCGAGCGCATCGGGTTTGCCCGGCCCATCGGGCGTGGCTTCGGCGTAGCCTTCATCGCTCATCGCGGCGAGCAGGTACGCGCCGCCGGGCTTGTCGAATGAGAAGCGGCCGTCAGGATCTGTCTTCGCGACGGACATGCCATTGCCGCGGCTGAATGCGCGGAGCTCTGCCTCGAAGAGCAGGGGATGCTCGGGCGTCACGAGCGCAACGTCGGCCCCGGCCGCAGGCCGGCCGTCGGGGCGGAGGACGACCCCGGTGAGGAGGTCGGCGGCCCCGGCGCGGTTCAGGGCGAAGTCGAACGTCGGCGCGACCTCGCCGGGCCGGAAGACGCGGGAGTCGGCCGGTTTGTAGCCTTCGGCCTCGACGCGGACGGCGTAGCCGGCGTAAGGACCATCGAACTTGACGGTGTAGCGCCCGCCGGCGAACGCCGCGGCCTCCTGCGGCGTCCAGTGGGGCCGCGGGTTACTTGCGGCCACCACGCCCCGGATGAGGGCGCTCACGTTGGCCTTGATCCCCTCCCCGGCCGGTTGCGGCCTGTCCGCGAACACCGTGCCCCGGACGAGGCGGAACGCGGGCACCGGTCGGCCGGTCGCGGCATCGGTCACCCGTCCGGAGATGATCAGCTCGGGGTCGAGTGTGACGACCTGGTCCGCGCCCGTCGAGTGGAGCGCGACGGGCCAGCGGGAGATGTAGCCGGCCCTGGAGATGCGGTAGAGGACGACGTCGCCCGGCGCGCTCCGCCATTCGAACCGGCCGTCCGGGCCGGTGTCGGTGCGAAACTCGAGGAGGTTGCGGTAGGAGCGCCAGGTGTCGGGAGCGATGGCCGCACCCGCGAGAGGCTTGCCGCTCCGGTCGACGACCTTGCCGCGCATGGTGTGCCCCGGCCCGAGGACGAACTCCGGCGCGGGCCCGTCCTCGGGGTGGATCTCTCGCAGATCGGCGCGAAGCCCTCGGCCTGCACGGTGACAGCCGACGCCCCGGGCTTGCAGTTCTCCAGCACGAACGCGCCGGCGGCATCGGTCTTCGCCTTCACGAAGTACCATTCGTCCCCGCCCCGGACGTTCGCGCCGGCGATCGGCCGACGGCGGGCATCGAGTACGCGCCCCTTGATGGTGAGGCCCCGCTTGAGGAGGGTCACGGCGTTCAGGGTGCGCGACGGCGTCTCGCCCGTCCCGATGAACCCGGTTGCCCGTATCTGCACGTGCACGCCGACCAGGTTGGCGGGTGCCTGGTCGACCCGCCATCGGCCCGCGGCGTCGGTCGTGGCCTCGGCGAGGGTGAAGCCGTAGTTCAACCCCTCCGTCTCGTTCGGCGGGGCGAGCACATAGACCCTGGCCCCGGCGACCGGCGCGCCAGCCTCGTCCTTCACCACGCCGCCGATCGCGATCCCGGTCACCAGTCGGACTTCCTTGAAGGCGGGGAGTCGGAGCGGGTGGGCCTTGTCGTTCCAGTTGATGAAGTAGGCGACGACACCGGCCTTGCGCACCGTCACCTCGAGCATACTGACGGTCGCCCCGCGGGGCCATTCCAGGACCGCCCGGCCGTCGCCGTTCGTCGTCGATTTCGTGTCCTGGTGTTTGCCACGATTGATGGCAAGCCGCCAGGACACTGATGCGCCCTCGAGCGGCTTGACGGTCGCGGCGGCGACGGCCCGGAGCTCGAGGCGTCCGTCGGCGGCGGGCGCGGAGTCCAGCCGCTCCCCTGGCGGGCCGGCCTTCGCCGTCGGTCGGCCGGCGGCCGAACGGTTCGCCCCCTGATCGTCGCCGACGCCCGCGAGGATCGCGGCACCCGACGCCGACGCGCCCAGCGCCAGTAGCAGCCATCCGATTCGCAAGGCTCGGGACATGGACAGGCTCCTCATCGTCGATCTCGCCAGCAGGGCGACGGCCGCCGGGACGGTCCCGGCCGACGCCCCGACAACCCGGCCGGCCAGCGCGGCCAGCGCCGGCGGCACGTCCGCCCGGGCGGTCATCGCGGCCAGCGCCGCCGGGCCCCAGGCCGCCGGCGCCAGCCCGCGCCGCGTCAGGGCCGGCCGCAGTCGTTCGCGCGCCCGATGGAGCCGGCTCTGGACCGTGCCGACCGGGCAGCGGAGCCGGCGCGCCGCCTGCTCCTGGGTCAGGCCTTCGAGGTAGCAGAGCACCACCGCCGCCCGATACCGGCCGGGCAGCCGGGCGATCTCCTCATCGATCGCCGCCCGCAATTCGTGCCGGTCCTCGGGGTCGGCCGACGCGGATTCGTCGGCGGGATCGAGCCCATCGAGACTCCGGACGCGGGCCCGTTCCGCCCGGGCGACGGCCCTCGCCCGCAGCGACACCCGGACGCTGACCCCGTGGAGCCATCGCCCGAGCGTATCCTCCACGCGGACCCGCGGGGCCTTGCGAGCGAGCACGAGGAACACCGCCTGGAACGCGTCCGCCGCGGCGTGGTCATCGCCCAGCATCCGGCGGCAAACGCCCAGGACCATCGGGCCGTGCCGCTCCACCAGGGTCGCGAACGCCGCCTCGGACGAGGCGACATCCTCCCTGCGGAGGAACCGCGCCAGCAGTTCGGCATCCGACAGCCGGCCAACGACGCCGACGCCGAACAGCGTCTCCAGGTCATTCCCAACCGGAGTCGAGATCCTCATCCTCACCTCGCTCGGCTCCCCCCGACGCCAACCGTGCCACCCTGGTTATGCGCCCCGCGACCCTCGGCCTTCCATATTTCTTGCAAGTTGCTTCAGCATAACCATTTCCAAGGACTGTGCCGAGGACTCAACCGCGCCCATGCGTCCCGAGAGGAGCCCTCGAATGCGGATCCACGCCAAATGACGCACCCGTGGCATTCATTATATTAATATTAGTTGATATTTTTATTCAGAGGGCGGTTGGGTTGGTGATGATTTCGGAAACCTCGGGAGCGGGAGCAGCATACCGGCCTGCTTCCGATAAGCCCGGTACCGTTCGCCGTGGAAGCCGACCAAATCCCGCTCTTCGAGTCGCAGGGCGATGAGGATGTACGCGGTCGTCGCGGCGGCGAACAGGAGGTGCCCGAGGGTCATCACCGGCGTGGCCCAGAAGGCGAGCAGAAAGCCGAGCATGATGGGGTGGCGGACATAGCGATAGAGGCCGGCGGTTGTGAACACGGGCGGCGTGTACTCTCGCCCCGTCGCGTAGAGGTAGACCTGGCGGAGCCCGAACAGGTCGAGGTGGTCGATCAGGAACGTCGAGAGAAAGACCACGGCCCACCCGAGCCAGAGCGGCTAACGAATGGCTTGCCTACGCGGCTCAGCCTCAAGATCGGGCTGGGGCCTCGACCCCCCTGACCCCCCTTCGTAAGGGGGGGAAATTGAGGGAGGCCCGCCCCTCCGAATCCCCCCCTTACGAAGGGGGGGTCAGGGGGGTTCTCTCGTGTCGGTGCAACGCAAGCGTTAGCCGCTCCAGAAGACCGCGACCAGGACCCATCGGCCGACCGGGCCGGTGACGTCCCAGACGAGGCGCGGGATCGGCCGCCACCGCCAGGAGAGCAGGGCGAGGGTGAGGCTGCTCGGTAGCTCGCAACACCGTAAGCCAGGGCCAGAGTCCGGCTCATTGCCGCCTGAAAACCCCGTAGAAGAACGCCTGCGAGGAGCCCCAAGGCGTCGTGTGCGTCTCCTCGGCCTCTCGGACGAGCGAGAAGCCCTCGCCGAACTCGGAGGCCAACGAGCGGGCGTTGTAGCGGCAGACATCGAGGCCGCTACAACGCCTCGGGCCGTCATCGGCGAAGGTGGCGATGATGAGATGCCCCCCTTCGTGCACCGTCCGCCGGGCGAGCTCGACGTAGCTCCTTCGGTCCGCCGGGTCGGTCAGGAAGTGGAACACGGCCCGGTCGTGCCAGATCTCGAAGGTCCCGAGCCCAGCGGCCTCGGTCACATCAGCCACCATCCACCGGACCCGCCCGGCATACTCGCCCAGCCGAGCCTTCGCCTGGCCGAGAGCCGTCTGGGAGATATCGAGGACGGCGATCTCCTCGAATGGGCGGTCGAGGAGCCGATCGACGAGGACCGAGGCCCCGCCGCCCACGTCGATGATCCGCCCGCCGCGCCGGGGCGACCGACAGGATCAGCGCCAGGGAGAGCCGGGGCTGTTCCTGGAACCAACTCACGCCGGCCTCGCCCTTCGCCCGATAGACGGCTTCCCAATGCTCTTTTCGCCTGGCCTCAATCATGAGGCCCATCTTGAAGGAGCCTTGAGGATGAGGCCACCGAGCTCCTCCTGATACGCGGTGCGATGGTTATACGCCCTACTTATGCCCGCTCACCGTCGATCGGGCTTCAAGGGGTGGGCCTTCAGGAAGTGGAGGAACACCGACACCGCGGGCGAGAGCGGCCGACGGCGGTGATGGACCGCGTACAGGTACCGCGTGAGGACGAGGCCCCGCACCGGGACGGACTCCAGCTCGCCCGAGGCGAGCTCGCGCTCCACCGCCGAGCGGGAGACGAACGAGGCCCCGAGGCCGCGTCGGACGGCATCCTTGATGGCCGCGTTGCTCCCCATCTCCAGCGTGATCGTCATCGCGTCGAGCGACGACCCGGCCCGTTCGAGTCCCTTCTTGAGGGCACAGCGCGAGCCGGAACCGGGCTCGCGGATGATGAGCGGCTGTCGGGCGAGCGTCCCGAGCGTGATGCTCTTTCGGCCGGCCAGGGGGTGGCCAGGAGCCAGGATGAGGACGAGCGTATCGGTCCCGACGGGTTCGAATTCGAGGCTCGGCGTCTCCGCCTTCTGCCCCACAAGGCCGAGCGTCGCCACCCCCCTGGCGACATCCTTCATGACCGAGCTGCTGTCACCCACCGTGGCCCGCACGTGGACGTCGGGGAATCTCTCGCGGAAGGCGGAGAGCAGGGCGGGCAGGTAGCACTCGCCGGGGACGGAGCTGGCCGCGATCGGCAGGTCGCCGGAGATGGTCGGATGGACGCCGCTGAGGCCCTCCCTGGCCTCCTGGTGCAGGTCGAGGATCCGCCGGGCGAAATCATAGAGACGCCGGCCGGCTTCGGTGAGGGCGATTCGCCCGGCCCGGCGATCGAAGAGCGAGACGCGAAGCTCCTTCTCGAGGGCGGCGATTCGCTGGCTGACCGCCGATTGCGTGATGCCCAGCTCGGCCGCCGCGATCGTGAAGCTCCCTCGCTCCGCCGCTCGAACGAACGTCGGGAGGTGCGGGAGCTCTCTGGTCCCGGACGCGGGCGAAGGGTCGACCATGTGAGCCTCGGGGCACGAGAAAAGGCCGCGGCTCCGGCGGCTACTTCGGATCGCCCTCGGCCTTCTCGATGGATGTCGTCGGGTACTCGGCCGCCCAGGCGTACCACTTGACCATCACCCCCGGCAGCCAGCGGAGCGCCTGCCCCTTCCGGGGGCCGGAGACGGCCCGGCCCAGTACCGACCAACGCGAACCGGTCTCCTTGTCGACCCAAGGGGAGGCGGGATCGCTCGCGTCGAGGACGAGAGTGGCAGACCCGCGCACATTGCCTTCGACTTCCGGTGCGTAGGCCGCCGCCGTCCGCGTCCGGTGGTCCCAGAGGATGAGGGCCTCCCGGCCCCCGACGCTCGCCTTCTGGAGCCCCGGCCGCTCGCCGAAGGACCGGAGCGGCCAGGCCCGGCTCTCACGGCCCTGGGCCAGGCCGAAGACCCGCTCCTCCGCGTCGAGGCGCGAGTCCGGCTCGGGCCGCGTCTGTCGCGACTCGGGGAGGACGGACCTCGGGAGCGATTGCGGCTGGAACTTCGAGACCATCTGGTAGGCCACGGTGCCGGGGTTGGCCCTCAGCCAAGGCCCCCAGTCGCTCTCGATGGTCGGCAGGGGCGTCAGCCGCTCGCCCTTGCGCGGGCCGTCGAAGGCCAGCCCGGTCAGGCAATCGAAGAGCGTCCCGTCCTTGTGCCGCATCACCATCACGCCGTTCCGCCAGCCGTGGAACCGGTAGTCGTAGGAGGCGGGCCAGCCGCGGACGAAGTCGGCGTCGGCGTCGTAGACGAAGACGCCGTAGCTGTCACTGACGACCCGGTAGGGCACGAGGAACCAGCGGTAGGGGATGGCACCGCCGTTGTACTCGCCGCGAATCCAGGCGAGCACCCGGTCGTCATCCCGGAGGACCCCGGCCTTCCTGCGGGCCTCGTCGACGCAGTGCGAACAGTCGGGGTTGACCAGCGTCTCGAACATCTCGGGCCGGTAGAGCGTCTTCGGCCCCGTCTCATCGGCGGGTCCGGCCGCCAGGGCCGCCAGGAACACGCCTGCTACGAGCATGATGATCGTCCTCGCTTCGGGTCGTCGGGGTTGACGTCAGTGACCGCGGAAGAGCCGATGCCGTGGAAGTCTCGCCCATGGCGATCGAGTCATCGCCGCGCTTTCGGGATGGCCGTCGCCCGCGGCTCCCACGATTGCTCGATGGGGTCGAGCATCAGGACCCATCCGGCAGACCACGGCTCGACCCGTTCGAGGAGGGAGGCCGTGGCCGGCTCCGGCTTGCTCCACGCCTGGATCACCGCGATCGTCCGCTCCGGAGTGAGGGGGGTTCCGCCCCTGGGAGGCTTCTGGAACAGGGGCAGGGCGGACTCCATCCAGCGTGCCGGGTCGCGGCGGAAGGCCCCGGGCCAGAGGGCCAGGGCGAGCGGCCCGTCCGTGGCCTTCAGGAGCGGATTCCAGGAGCGCGCATAGCGGGGCCAGCAATCGGCCTTGGCGCACGCGACGCCGCCGCAGAGGCCGGTCCCGTCTTTGGCACCGGGCAAGTCGGCCGTCTCGCACTCCGTCACCCAGACCGGGATGACGGCCTTCCCGGGGTGGCGTGCGATGAGATCGGCGACGAGCCGCGCCGCCGCGTCATCGCCGGCCGTCCGCTCGGCCGTCGGGGGCGTGCCGTAATCGAGTGCCCAGCGGCACTGGTCGTTCCCGCAGCCGCACGACGATGGGCCGGCCTGGAGGTCGTTCAGGAAGGCACCCGCCCAGGCTCCGGGCAGGTCGGTGAGGAGGCGCTTGAGTCGCTCGCGATGTGCAGCGAAGGCCGCGGCGTAGCCGATCGGGACCCAGGGCCATGCCTTGATGACCTCCCCCTCCTTCGCCGTCGGAGCGTCCGGGAACCGCCTTCGCCAGTCGTGATGATGGCCGCCGGTCGCGGCCATCCACTCGGGATGGGCGTCGGCCAGGGCCGGGTTCCGGGCCACTTCGATCCAGGGCCAGAAGGTCATCCCGGCCCGCTCGACCCGGTCGGCGATCGCCCGCCATCGCCCCTTCGTCTCCTCGTCGAGGGCGACGACGACCGCGGTCGCTCCCTTGCCTTTCCAGCCGGCGAGGAACTCGGGCGTGAGCCGCTCCGGCCTCACGAAGACGCCTCGCACCGGTGGCTTGGGCTCGGCCGCGCCGGCTTCGGGACCGCAGGCCAGGAGGTAGAGGGCAAGTGCAACCCAGAGACGAACCATCGGATCCCCCGCGTCGAACCCCCTTGTCCCAATCGTCCGGCCCAGCCGGATACGCTACCCGACAGCAGCGTATCTGGCAACGGCGCGACGGGCGATCTGGTCTCATCCTGATGCCTCGAGTTGCCGGTCCTGGACTCGATTCATGAGGCTCTCCAGCCAAGCCTTGAGTTCGTCGAATCGCTGCGCGTGCAATCGTCGGAGCCGGTCGATCTGGAGTTGCAGCTCGGCGACTTGCTCTCAAAGCTCGTCGAGCTCCTCGATCGGGGCGCACGGCGTCCCGGTCAGCGTCCTGTGGGCTCGAGACGCCAGCGCCCTCACCAGGGCGCAGAGCGCCGCGGGTTCGACCACGCTTTCGCCGTCGTCGCGATCTTCCTCGATCGGGACCGGCTCTCGATCGCGTTCGGACGACCGGCACAGGCGGCGGACCAGGGCCGGTTCCAGCGACCGGGCGACGATCACGCCGTTGGCGCTCAAACAGGCCACCTGGTCCTCCTCCAGGTTGTAACTGTGCACAGCGACGGGGACCGCGGCTGGCCGGGAGAGGAGATCCGTCAGGATCGCCTCCTTCTGCTGGCACGCCAGGTGATCCAGGTCGTGGAGCCTGGCGATGAGCGGGCCATCCGTCGGGACACGGCCGGGCGGATTGCAGACCAGGGAGACGCAGCACTTCCGCGCCATCCGCAGCGCCAGCGTGTCGTTCACTTCGTCCGTGGTCAGGTAGGCGATTTGAATTCGCATGGGGATCCTCAGCAAGGTTCGTTCGAGCCGATCCGCGCGCATTCGTCCGGTCCAGATGGGGGCGGGCACGGGCGCGGAGCGGCCCCGATCCGGCGGGAGGTCGGCGAGTCCGCCGAGTCCTTGGGGTCACTTGAAGCTTGAAGGTTTGTGAAGGTCGTGCCGCGCTCTGTCGCTTCTTCCGCGGTGGCGCGAGAAGATGGCAGCTCCGCGGTGGAGGACGCTGATCGAGCCTGGCGAGTGATCGTCGGAGGACTGGCGGATGCGCCGCCGCGCGTCGATGGCGCCGGAACGTGTCAGCTTCCGGTTTCTCGCGAGCTGACCGACGCAGCGTACCGCGCGACGCGGTCGAGCCGATCGTGACGCGAGCCGGACCACTCACCCGGCGGGAGTGAGTGGCCTGCCCGAATCCTCGCCCGACGGGTTGCCTCGTGCGCGTGGAGGTCGGTCCCCTCTAACATCGATATTGCATTCGCCGGGCTCCGCCCCTAATGTGAGGATGTCATTTCTTCGTCCTGAGGTTGAGGTCTTCCATGTCGTCCGAAGACCCGGGATCAATCTCCCGATTGCTGATCATCATCACGGGATCGGACGATCGTGCCGTGGTGGACGACGCCGTGAGGGTCCTCTGGGAGCGGTACTTCGATCGGTTAGTCCGACTGGCCAGGGCTCGGCTGAGGCAGGCACCTGGCTCGATGATCGACGCGGAGGACGTGGCCTTGAGCGCCATCAACAGCTTCTGCCGGCGCGCCGCCGACGGGCGATTCCCTCGACTTGACGACCGCCAGGACCTCTGGCGGATCCTCATGACGATCGCGGCACGCAAGGCCGCCGGAGTGTTCCGGCGCCCGACTCCCGGGACGCAAGACGACGGCGTCCTGGACCGGATCATCGGCACGGAGCCGACCCCCGAGCTTGCGGCGATGGTCGCTGATGAGGTGCGATACCTCCTCGAGTCGCTGCCCAACGACAGCTACCGCACGATCGCCCTGCAGAAGCTCGAGAGCTACACCAACGAAGAGATCGCCGCGAATCTCGGCTGTTGCACGAAGAATGTCGAGTATAAGCTCCGGAATATCCGGGCGACCTGGCTCGGGCTGTTGTCCGAGGGACCGACGGCGGAGTGACACCACATGAGCTTTGAATCCCTCTCGACCATGGCCAGGAACGAGATTGCCGAGGTCTGCGACGCGTTCGAAGACGCATGGAGGGCGGGCCGTCACCCCCGGATCGAGGACTATGTCGGAACGCGGACGGATCCGGAACGGACGGTGCTGTTCCAGATCCTCCTCGAGATCGAGGTCGAGCTGCGCCGCAACGCCGGCGATGAACTGGATTACCGCGAGTACCTCCAACGATTCGAATCGTACACCGAGGTGATCCTCACCGCGTTCGCGGACGTGGGGTCCGGCGAGGAAATCGAGGCGGCGTGGCCCGCGACGAGCGAACTGAGGCCGGACTTCGGACCGCCGGTCCCCATGGCGACAACGCACCCGGTGCTGTCCGATACGCCCGGCCAATCGGCCGACGCAGCGGGCCCGGCCATGCCGGAAAGGATCGGCCGATACCGGTTGATCCGGCCCCTGGGACGGGGCAACTTCCAGGTTTATCTGGCACGCGATGACCGCGACGGCCGCGACGTCGCGATCAAGGTCGCCCGCCCGGACGACCCCTCCGGACGGCAACGGATGATGTCGCTGGCCGACGAGGCCGATAAGATCCGGGCGCTCGAGCACCCGCGGATCGTCAAGCTCTACGAGTACGTCCCGCCGGGGGAGCCGGGGCCCGGGGCCGACGGCTATATCGTGCTCGAGTACGTCAACGGGCGGGATGGGGAGAGGACCCTGGCGGAGCTCTTCGCGCCCGGCGCCGCGCCGGTCCTGCGCCTGATCCGGATCGCGGCCATCGTCGCCGAGACGCTGCATTATGCCCACACCCACCGCAACCACCTGGTCCACCGCGACCTGAAGCCCTCGAACATCCTGCTCGACCTGCAGGGCGAGCCGCGCGTCTGCGATTTCGGCCTGGCCATCAACGAGGAGATCCAGCGGCTGCATCGAGGCGAGATCGCGGGGACTCCTCCCTACATGGCGCCCGAGCAGGTCCGCGGGGAGACCCATCGCCTCGACGGCCGCACCGACATCTGGGCCCTGGGCGTCATCCTCTACCAGGGGCTCACCGGCCGGCTCCCATTCCCCGGCCCCGATCAGCGCCAGATCTTCGACGAGATCCTCCACCGCGATCCCAGGCCGCTTCGTATGTACAACCCCAACATCGAGCCGGAGCTGGAGCGGATCTGCCTCCGCTGCCTGTCGAAGCCGATGGCCGAGCGGTACCTGACGGCCTCCGACCTGGCCGAGGACCTGAGACGCGCGATCGACGAGCTGCCGCCACCGTCGCCTCCGATCGATTCGATCGTGTACAAGGGCCTCAGGGCGTTCGACGTCGAGGACGCCCCCTTCTTCCTGGCGCTCTTGCCGGGGCCGCGGCGTGGCGACGGCCTGCCGGAGTCGGTCCGGTTCTGGAAGGACCGGATCGAGGCGGTCGATGGGGCGAAGGCGTTCAGTGTCGGCGTCCTCTACGGGCCTTCCGGCGGCGGCAAGTCGTCCTTCGTCAAGGCGGGCCTGATGCCGAAACTCGACCGCGGCCGCGTCCAGCCGATCTACATCGAGGCGACCCCCGGCGCGACCGAGGCGCGGCTCCTGGCCGCGCTGCGCCGCGAATTCCCGTCCCTGTCGCCCGAGGTCAGCCTGGCCGACGCCGTCGCGCTGGTGCGAGAGGACCACGAGCGGGAGACGGCGGGGAGGCCGAAGCTCTTCTTGGTGCTCGACCAGTTCGAGCAGTGGCTCCAGGCCCATCCCGACGAGCCCAACGCCGAGCTCGTGCGGGCGCTAAGACAGTGCGATGGCCGGCGGGTCGGGGCCCTGGTGCTGGTGCGCGACGACTTCTGGATGGCGCTGACGCGGTTCCTGCGGGCGGTGGATGTCCCCCTGGTGCAGGGGGTCAATGCCGCGGCCGTCGAGCTCTTCGACGCCCGGCATACCCGCACGGTGCTGGAGGGGTTCGGGCGCCGCCTGGGCCAGCTCCCCGAAACCGGGGGAGCGGCCACGGCGGAGGCGGCGCGCTTCCTCGACGAGGTCTCCGACGGGCTGGCCGACGCGGAGGGCCGGGTGATCCCGATGCGGCTGAGCCTGTTCACCGAGGTGGTGCGGCACCGCCCGTGGACTCCCGAGACCCTGGATGCCATGGGGGGCGTCAACGGCATCGGCGTCAAGTTCCTGGATGATTGCTTCGCGAAGCCCGAGTACAAGAACTACCGCGAAGCGGCGCAGATGGTGCTCGAGCATCTGCTGCCGCCCCCGACGTCTGCGATCCGGGGGAGACCGTGTGGCGCCGGCGAGCTCCGGGAGGCGGCGGGCTGCAAGGAGCCGTCGAGCGAGTTCGCCGAGCTGGTCCGTGTGCTCGCGGGCGAGCTGCGGCTGATCACGACGGTCGAGACCGACGGCTCGACGCCCGGCCCGGACGGGGCGGCGCCGCCGGGCGAGGCGCACTTCCAGCTCGCGCACGACTTCCTGGTGCGGCCGATCCGCCACTGGCTGGAGCGCGAGCTGGGCTCGACCCCCAGGGGCCGGGCCCGGTTACGCCTGAAGCTCGTCACGGCCTCGTGGCAACAGCGGCCCGGCCCGCGCCAACTTCCCTTGCTGCTGGAGTGGGTCGGCATCCTGCGTTACATCCCTCCCCGGGAATGGTCAACCGACGAGCGGCGGTTGATGCACGCCACGACCCGCCACTACTTGATGCGCGCGCGGCGCTGGCCGTGCTGTTGGTCGGGGCCCTGGTTATTAAAAGTCTCCTCGAGCGCGATCGAGTCCACATCGTCTTCGAAAGCGCCATCGCCGCCGAGCCGGAGAATCTGCGGCGACTCCTGCCCGAGATCGCCGCGCAGCGCGGCCGGCTTCGTTCGGATCTCGAACAGGTCGAGGGCGACGCCTCGATCAAGGACCGCCGTCGTCTGAACGCCGTCCTGCTGCTTCATCGCGGGTGGCCGACCGCCGAGCGCACCGCAATCCTACGCGGCCGGTTGCCGGAGGCCGGTCCGGAGGAGGTCGCACTGATTCGCGACACGCTCGCCACCGACCCCGCCACGGCCCGCAGCGATCTGCTCTTGAGCCGACTCCGCGACGACTCGGCCTCGGATAGGGACCGGCTCCACGTCGCCTGCGCGCTGGCGGGTGTCGCACCGGTGGAGGACAAGGTCTGGAAAACGGCCGCCGGCGCCCTGGTCCGCGGCCTCCTCTCCGGGGAGGACCGCCGTACGCATCCGCAATGGCTGGCCATCCTCGGGCCGCCGCGTGCCATCGTCGATGCGCTCAGTAACGTCTGCGCCGACGAGGCGAATGACCCGGCCACGCGATCCACCGCCGCGGAGGCGCTGGCCTGGGCCCTCTCGACCAGGCGAGACTCGGTCGGGCTCGCGGACGCCATGACGAGAGCCCAGTCCGAGGCGTCGCTGATCCTATTCCGCGAGCTCCAGCGAATGAGCGACAAGCAGGGCGGTCTGAAGCACCTCGAGACGCTCGCCAGTTCTTCGGGTGCGCCGGGCGACGACCGGGCCGTCGATCACGGGGCGATGGCGGCCATCGCGCTGGCGTCCCTGGGACGGCCCGACGCGCTTCGGCTGGCCTTCCGGCGCCAGGCGGACCCGCGCCTGCGAACGCAGACGATCCAGAAGATCGTGAGACTGAGAATCGCGCCCCGGGTGCTCCACGAGCGGTTGCCCTGGGCCGAGCTCGAACCCGCCGAGCGCCAGGCCGTCCTGCTCGCCTGGGCCGAGACGCCCCGTGACGAGATTCTTCCAGCGATCCGCGCCGGTGTGCTGCAGGACGCCCGTCGGAGCTTCCGCGATGACCGCGACCCCGGCGTCCACTCGTCCGCCGAGCTGCTCATCCGCCGCTGGGATGCTGCCTCCCTTCCGGTGATACCCGAGGGGACTCGCCGGCTCCCCGGGCCCGGCTCCGGGGACCGGGGCTGGATGATGGGACCGAACGGGCACACGCTGGTTTACCTCCGCGGTCCCCTCGAGTTCCGCATGGGTTCGCCCCCGAGTGAAGATAAACGAATCGAACGTGAAACGCCGCACGTCCGCCGGATCGAACGCTCGCTGCTGGTCGCCACGACCGAGACCACCGTCAAGCAGTTCCAGGCGTTCAGACCCGAGCACAAACCCGACGAACGGTACTCCCGCCATCCCGACTGCCCCGTCGGAGACGTCACGTGGTACCAGGCTATCGACTACTGCAACCGGCTCAGCCGGAAAGCCGGGCTCGAACCGTTCTTCCCGGACCATGTCGAGCCGGGCACGAAACTCCCGAGTGGGGGCCGTGACCGCGGGGGATTCCGACTGCCGACCGAGGCGGAGTGGGAGTACATCTGCCGGGCAGGGACCGAGACCTGTCGCCCGTTCGGTGAGTCGGACCAGTTCCTCGACCGATACGCATGGACCTTGTTCAACTCGCGGGAGAACCTGTCGCCGGTCGGCCAGCTCCTGCCCAACGAGTTCGGACTCTTCGACACGCTGGGGAGCGTGTGGGAGATGTGCCTGGACGGCCCCTCCGGATCCAACAACTTCCCCGAATACCCGAAAGGGACGAAAGACCGCCCCGCGCTCGATGTCTTCCACGACGTCGCCGTCAACGAGAAGAGCTGGCGCATCGTCGCGCGGCGGGTGCTTCAAAGCGGCCCCTTCGGTGGCACGCTCGGCGCACCGAGACATCTACGACGCACCGGGCTTTGATCCCCCCTTCGGCTTTCGCGTGGTACGCACGGTCATGCCCGATCAGGAGCCGACCGAGTGAGGTCTGCGTCCGTCCGATCTCGACTCGAGACACCCACCCTGTGGATCTTTGTTGCATCATGAGATATTCTCAGGTCGTACGGACGGTTACCCGAGCCGGCCCGGTGAACGGACCCGGCCAACTGCGAAAGGAAAGAGCCCGTGGACGAAACAACACCGTTTCCGTCGAACGAATTCGGCCCGGCCGTGCAGGAGGCTCACGCGAAGATCGGGACGGTCGCGTTGCCGTACCCGCCCCCGGCCTCGGGTCCGTTGTACCTGGGCATCAACCCCGCTTACACCCCGGACTTGCCCTCGGCGGCCCCGAAGTACTTCCTCCGCCTGGTCCAGACCGTGAGCCCGAAACAGGTCATCACCCGGATCGTGGGCCTGAACGAGCTACGCGGGATCAGTTTGCCCGCTTCATCGACGACGGAGGGACGGCCCGCGCGCGAGTTCCGCGCGGTGAACGCCATCAACGATGACATCCGAAGCGCCATCGACAAGTTGACCAAGGCCCAGGCCAAGAAGCCCGGGGTGCACGAGGTGCGTCTCTTCGAGGACGCGGTCATCCATGTCCCCGAATCGGCCCCGGTCGTCGTCCGGATCCAGTACGAATGGGAGTCCGGGGTCACCGCGGCGGAGGCGGGCGAGGATGTCATTGAGATCATGAAGCGTGAGGGGTCGCACCATTGCCCGTGCCCCACCGATGGAACGATGCCTTCCCCCGATTCGCATCGGATGTGACGGCCCGAAGGGCTGGACCGTGACGATCGACCTGCTCTTCCTGAGCCGTGACCTGTCGCCCCCGCGCCGGGATGTCTGGGAGTCGATCCGGACGCAACAGGGGGTGACGCTCCGCGTCATCCGGATCACGGGCCCCCCTCGCCCGAGTGACCGCAATCGCTTCGAGACGATCGCCCGCGCGCGGAATTCGGCGAAGCGGTCGGCGTCCACCCCGTTCGTCATGCTGCTGGACGATGACGTGGTCCTCGGCTCCGGTTGCGTGGCGCGACTGGCCGAGGGGCTCGCCCGTCGTCCCGAGTTTGCGGCGCTGGCGGCCGACACCACCGGCTCGATGGAACAGGGCTGGGACCACTGGGATTATCCCCGGCACGTCGGGATGGCCGCGGTCCTGTTTCGGCGTGAACGACTCGAGGCGCTGACCTTCCGCTGGGAGCCCTCGAAGTGCGAATGCCGGTGCTGCTGCGACGATCTCCACCACGCCGGCTACGCCATCGGCTACCTGCCCGGGGCGGAAGCCTGGCACAGGCCCCCGCCGGCTCCCGCCTCGCCGACCGGCATCGAGATCTCGCCTCACGCCGAGCCGCCTCGGCAGGACCCGAGAGCGGCCGAGGCGGCCCCGGCACCCGCAATGGCTTCGCTTCCGGGGCGGATCCTGGCCGCCTTCGACCGCAAGCATTTGCGCCTGTTCATCGGGAGGTTCCTCAGGACCTTGCGCCTCGAGGGGAATTTCGAGACGGTCACCGCCGTCACCTCGGGACTCTTCCCCAGCGAGCGGAGGAGGCTGGCCCGGATGCCCGGCGTCGAGGTCTTCGTCGCCTCCAACGACGGCCACCCGGCGCGGCGGCGGCTCCGCGACTTTCAGCAGGCCATGGCGAGCTGGCCCGCGGATACGCCGGTCGCCTACTGGGATGCCGGAGACGTCGTCTTCCAGGACCGGATCGCCCCGCTCTGGGACCTGGTCAGGGCAAACCCCGACCGACTGCTCGCTGTCACCGAGGCCATCCCGTACCGCGAGGGCGAAGTCAACTGGCGGTGGATCGAGACGATCCAGGATGCCGGGCGCGGGCCCGCGCGATGACGCTCTTGAAGGGCTGCCACACGCTCAACTCCGGGTTTGCCGCCGGGACCGTTCGTGCAATGCTCCGCTACTTGAAGGAGGCCGACCTGCTCCTGAATTCACCGGCGCTCCGCGGCACGAGCGATTGGGGCGATCAGACCGCGATGAACCTGTACTGCCGCTCGAACCCCGACGCGTGGCTGGAGATCTCCAGCGGCTGGAATTACTGCCTCTGCAGCCTTGGGCCCGGGGACTACCGGGTCAGCCCCGACGGACGCACCCGGCGGCTCGATGGAGAGCCGCTTCGCGTGGCGCACGGCGCGGGCGGGTATCTGAAGCCCTGGGACCCGGTCCACCTCACGGCCTGATCCCTTCCGACCAGAGTCCGCGAATGGGGGCCGTGTCGTCGAGCTCATTCCGCTCCATGTGGCTCGGCATCCGGGTCGCCGCCGTGCACGAACTCGAAGCCGAACCGGCCTTTGATGCAGAGGTGGCCGTGCGTGACCTCGACATCCATCGGCGAGGTCACCTTGACGATCCGGTTGTCCTGGACGTGGAGCGAGAGCGTGCAGCCGACGCCACAATAGGGGCAGATCGTGTCGGTCTTCGTCTGCCGCGATTCGTCCCAGCTACCGGCCCGGCGCATCTCGTACTCGCTGCGGAACATCAAGGCCCCGGTCGGACAGACGCCGATGCAGTTGCCGCAGTAGACGCACGCGGAATCGAGCAGCGGGACGTCGCCTTCGGTCGAGATCCGGGCGTCGAAGCCCCGGCCCGCCACCGCGATCGCGAAGGTGTTCTGGGCGTCCGTGCCGCACGCCTCGACGCACTTGTAGCAGAGGATGCATTTCGCGTAGTCGCGGACGTAGAGGTCATTATCGATCTTGACCGGCTGGCCGACGGTCTCGGCGGCCGTCCCGTCGGGCGGATGATGATGACCCGGCTCACTGGCGTCGCGCTGGCCAGCGGGCGCCGGCGGCATCGGCGGACCATAGCGCTCGGCCCGGGCGCCATAGCGCGCCGCGTACTCTTGAGCCTGGGGAGCCGTCGAGAGGTCCACGGACGAGCCGAGGAACTCGAGCACCATCTTCCGCGACAGGCGGACTCGCGGCGAGTCGGTCCTGACATCCATCCCCGGCTCGACGCGCCGGGAACAGGCCGGGACCAAGGTCCGCGAGCCCGCGACCTCCACCACGCAGACGCGGCAGACATTCACCGGGGTGAGGTTCTCGAGATAACAGAGCGTGGGCGTGTCGATCCCCTGCGACCGGCACGCCTCCAGGATCGTCCATGACGATGGCACCTTGACCGGCCGGCCATCGATGACGATGTCGATCTCCGCGGGCTCCGGACGATCAGGTGCCGACGGAGGGCTGCTAGGACGCGGCGGCGGGCGGAACCAGAGGGAATCGTCGATCATGATGGAGTTTCCGGCTCGGGAAAGGGGTCGAGCCTCGCCAGTGCCGATTCGATGGCATTGGAGGCTGTCTGTCCCAGTCCGCAGATCGAGGCATCGCGCATCGCCTGGCCGATCTCCGCGAGCAGGGCCATCTCCTCGGCCCGATCGCCGATCGGCCGGCCCGACCGTAGACGCTGCAAGAGTTCCTCCTGCCGCACGGTCCCCACACGGCAGGGGACGCACTGGCCGCACGACTCGTCGCGGAAGAAGGCCGCGATCCGCAGCAGGATGTCGCCGAGGTCCACCGATTCGTCGAAGACCATCACCACGCCCGAGCCGAGCGTCGCCGCCGCCGCGCGAGTGCCCTCGAAGGTCAGCGGCATCTCCAGCTTGTCGGGCCCGACGAACACGCCCGCGGCACCGCCGAGCAGCACCGCGCCAATCGCCTTCCCGCCCGGGACCCCGCCGGCCATCGCGATCAGATCGCCGAGGGTGATGCCGAAATCGACCTCGTAGACGCCCGGCCGCGCGACGTGCCCGGAGACGCAGAAGAGCTTCGGCCCGGTCGAGCCCGAGGTCCCGATGCCGGCGTAAGCCTCGCCGCCCTGCAGGAGGATCGGCGGGATATTCACCAGCGTCTCCACGTTGTTGATGACCGTCGGCTTGCCGAACAGTCCGGATTGGACCGGGAACGGGGGCTTGTTGCGCGGCTCGCCGCGCTTGCCTTCGATCGAGTTGAACAGCGCCGTCTCCTCGCCGCAGATATAGGCCCCCGCGCCGCGACGCTGCTCGACGTCGAACGAGAATCCCGCGTTTCCGACATTCTCGCCGAGCCAGCCGGCGGCCCGGGCCGCGACGATCGCCTCATCCATCCGGCGGGTCGCGAGCGGATACTCCCCGCGAATATAGAGATACCCCCGCTCGCTCCCGGTCGCGAACCCCGCGATCGTCATCCCCTCCAGCACGGCAAACGGATCCCCCTCCATCAGGACGCGGTCCTTGAAGGTCCCGGGCTCCGACTCGTCGGCATTGCAGACCACGTAGTGGGGCCGGTCGGGCGCTTTAGCCACGGCGTCCCACTTGCGACCGGTGGGGAACGCCGCACCGCCGCGGCCCATGAGCTTCGAGGCCAGGACCTCGCGAATGACCCCGGCGGGGCCGATCTCGATCGCCCTGGCGAGCGCGGCATAGCCGCCCGTGGCGAGGTAGGCGTCGAGGCTTTCGGGGTCGATTTGTCCGATCCTCCGGAGCAGGCGAAGCGCCGGGCTGCCGGCTTGCGGCACGGATTTCGTAGGGTGGGT
The DNA here is from genome assembly GCA_963815795.1 of uncultured Planctomycetota bacterium. Taxonomy (GTDB): domain Bacteria; phylum Planctomycetota; class Planctomycetia; order Isosphaerales; family Isosphaeraceae; genus JAKAUH01. The sequence goes on from CAWFIC010000003.1 coordinate 5,647,574, forward strand.
GGAACCCACCGATGGGGGCCTTCCGCCGGTGGGTTTCACCCACCCTACAGGGCTGGTCGGCTCCCGCGCCGTCACGATGTCGGCGGCGCCCGCGGGGGCGAGCGTGAGCGCGGCCGGCGACTCGCCCCCATTCAGCACGAGCGCGGCCGGAGCCCGCTCGCAGAGGCCCAGGCACGGGCTGCGCCTCCAGGCGCCGGCGCTCTCCGGGCCGAGCCGACGATTCAGTTCGGCGCAAAGCAGCTCGGCCCCCTGGATCCGACAGGCGATGTCGTCGCAGACATGCGCGACGGCCAGGGGCTGCGGCGAGAGCGAGAAGAGGTGGTAGAACGTGACGACGCCGTGTGCCTCGGCGGGTGGTACGGTGAGACGCCGGCAGATGTAGTCCAGCGCGCCTGGCGTCACCCATCCGAAACGGGACTGGACGGCGTGGAGCGCGGGCAAGAGCAGGTCGCGGCGGGATCGGGCCGCATGGCCGCCCACCAGGGAGCCATGGCCTTCCGCTTCCACGTCCCGCGGTCCCCCCGCCCAGGCGGAGGCCGGTGGTCCCAGCACGGAATCGACGGCGGTCCGCTCGGCCTCGGTGGGCTCGGGTCCATGGAAGCGAAGATCCATCGTCTCAAGGGGCTCCCAGCCGCTCGACCCGGATCGCGGCGGCCTTGAATTCCGCGGTCCCCGACCCGGGGTCCGTCGCGTCAATTGTCAGGATATTGGTCGCGACGTCGTCCTGGAAGTGGGGCGTCACGAACGTGAGGCCGGGACGCAGGCCCCGGTCGATGCGCACCGGCATCTGGATCGCGCCCCGTCGCGAGGAGACGCGAACCACCTCGCCGTCCCGGACACCGAGCCGGTCGGCGTCCTCGGGCGAGATGTCCAGGCTCTCGCCCCGACGCAACGGCGAGGCATAGCCCGAGGTCTGGACGCCCGTGTTGTACTCGTCGAGCCGTCAACCCGTGGTGAGCCTGAGCGGAAACTCGTCGTTCAATCGCTCGACCGGCGGGTCGTGCTCGACGGGCTGGAACTCGACCCTCGGGCCCGTGAGCGGCCGTTCCCAGAGCCGGCTGTGGAGGAAGAGTTCGCCCGGATGTTCCTCGTCGTAGCAGGGCCATTGCAGCCCGTGGGCGGCCTCGAGTCGTGCGTAGCTCATCCCGGCGTAGGCCGGACTGAGCGCGCGCACCTCGTTCCAGATTTCCTCGGCATTCGGCTCACCCCAGTCGTGTCCCATCCGGCGTGCGAGGTCGAAGAGGATGCGGACGTCGTCCCGGGCTCCGGCAGGGGGGTCCACGGCTTTACGCACGCGCTGGACCCGGCGCTCGCTGTTGGTCACCGTCCCCTCGGATTCGCACCAGCCGGCCGCGGCCGGGAACACGACGTCGGCCATCTCGGCGGTCGCGGTGTGGAAGATGTCCTGGACGACCAGGAAGTCGAGGCTCTCGAGTCGATGCCGGGTCTGGGCCTGGTCCGCCTCCGACTGGAGCGGGTTCTCGCCGATCACGTAGAGGGCCCGGAATTCACCCCGTTCCATCGCCTCGAACATCTCCGAGAGGTGCCAGCCGCGCTCCGGCGGGAGGGTGACGCCCCATCGCCGTTCGAACTTCCTCCTGACATCGGGGACCTCGACGTGCTGGAAGCCGGGGAATCGATCAGGGAGGGCGCCCATATCGCCGCCGCCCTGGACATTGTTCTGGCCGCGGAGCGGGTTGAGGCCGGAGCCGTAGCGACCGACGTGGCCGGTCACGAGCGCCAGGTTGATCAGTGCGAAGACATTATCGACCGCGTTGTGGTGCTCCGTGATCCCCAGGGTCCAGCAGATCATCGCCCGTCCCGCCCTGGCGTAGGCGTGCGCCATCTCCCGGATCGTGCGCGCCGGGACGCCCGTTTCGCGCTCGGCGTAAGCGAGCGTGTAGGGCTCGACGGCTTGCCGGTACGCCTCGAAGCCCGTCGTGGCGTGCGCGATGAACTCCCGATTCTCGAGTCCGGCGGCGATGATCTCCCGGGCCACGGCATTGGCCAGCGCGATGTCGGAACCCACCTCGAGTCCCAGCCAGGCGTCGGCCCAGCGCACGGAACTCGTCCGCCGCGGGTCGATCGCGTAAAGACGGGCGCCGTGGTGAATCCCCTTGAGCAGGTGGTGGAAGATGATCGGGTGCGTTTCTCTCGCGTTCGATCCCCAGAGGAGAATGACGTCCGTTTCCTCGATCTCGCGGTAGGAGTTCGTCCCCCCACCCGCCCCGAACACCGTCGCCAGACCGGCGACACTCGGCGCGTGTCACGTACGGTTACAACTGTCGATGTTGTTGCTCCCGAGGACCACGCGCGAACTTCTGCGCGATGAAGTTCATCTCGTTGGTGCTCTTGGAGCAACTGAACATCCCCGAGGCGTGCGGGCCATGCCGCTCGATCGTCTCGCGCAGGCCGCGGGCGGCGCGATCGAGCGCCTCGTCCCATGTCGCGGTGCGCAGCTTGCCGCCGTCGCGGACGAGCGGCTCCCGCAATCGGACATATCGCCCGGCTTTGGTCTTGGTCTTCATGGTTCGCGGCTGGTGGTTGGAGAGGTTGGTGGGGCCTGGCCATGATGAGTTCATTGTACGCGGCGGAGGACGGGACTCAAGTCGGCTGCCGGTCCGGCGCCCCCTTCCCGGGCATCGTGGGGGTGTCCAGCCGGGAGAATCCCGACCCGATCATGAAGTTCGTGACAGCTCTCGCCGGCATCCGGTGGGGGTGGTAGCGAACGCGGTGATGATGACGGGCGACCATCGGGGCGGTGGGCGCACGGGCGATCGCCCCCATGACGACGATAGGCGGGACCCCCGGGGGGCCCCGCCTGGATGCATCGTCGGTCGCGAGCGGATCGATCAGCCGAAGAACAGTCCGCTGACGACGGCGTTGCTCTTGGGGTTGAGGTTGGTGACCTTGATCACCACGTTGCCCGAGAGGTTCCACGATAGGTACTCGCCGCCGTGGAAGGAGCCGAGCGTCTCGGTGTCGAGGACGTTCCCCGTCGCCGCGTCGATGATCTGGACCTGCTCGCTGCGGACCGTGCTGTCCCAGTCCACGGCGTAGAGCGAGACCTTGTGCACCTGGCCGTCGGTGAGGTTGAGGTTGAAACTCATCGAACTGCTGGTGTACCAGGTGGAAGCGATCCGGCCGGTGTTGGCGGCGTTCTGAAGGGCGCGGGGGTCGGTGGTGCTGGCGGACCAGGTGTAGGGGTTGGCGCCGGTGGTCCCCAGGGTGGCGTAGGAGGGGATCTTGGGGTTGCCGGCGCTGGTGTCGGCGGCGATGTCGTAGCCGTCGGCCCCGTAGACCCCGTGCCAGTTGCCCTGGGTCGTCGTGTTCGCGGAGAGGAACGCCGCGGTGGCAGCCGGCCTGGCACCGAAGAAGAGGCCGCTGACGACCGCGTTGGGACCGCTGAGGTTGGTGACCTTGATCACCACGTTGCCCGAGAGGTTCCATGAGAGGTACGCGCCGCCCTGGAAGTGGCCGATCGCCTCGGTATCGAGGACCTTCCCCGTCGTCGGGTCGATGATCTGCACCTGCTCGCTCCGACCCTTGTTGTCCCAGTCCAGGAAGTAGAGGGAGACCTCATGCGCCTGGCCGTCGGTGAGGTTGAGGTTGAAGCTCAACGAGGAGCTGGAGTACCAGGCGGCGGCGATCCGGCCGGTGTTGGCGGCGTTCTGAAGGGCGCGGGGGTCGGTGGTGCTGGCGGCCCAGGTGTAGGGGTTGGCGCCGGTGATCCCCAGGGTGGCGTAGGAGGGGATCTTGGGGTTGCCGGCGCTGGTGTCGGCGGCGATGTCGAAGCCGTCGGCCCCGAAGGCCCCGCGCCAGTTGCCCTGGGTCGTCGTGTTCGTGGCGATGAACGAGGCGCTGGCGATCTCGACGACGGTCGCCGCGTTGCTGAAGTTCGAGGTGGACGACACGTTGAAGTCGGCCGTCGCGGTGATGATCTGTCCGGCGCCGATCACCTTGGACAAGGTGGTCGTGAACGAGGCATTGCCGCTGGCGTTGGTCGTCGCCGTCACCGAGCCGATGTAGGTCAGGCCCTGGACGCCGGCGGGGGTGGTCGCAGCCGGGCTGGCGTAGAACTGGATGGTCAGCCCTGCGTTCAAGTAGGGCGAGCCGGTGATCGTCCCGGAGATCGTGGTCTGCCCGCTGTTGACGGTCGCCGAGGACAGGACCGGAGCCGGCTGGGGGGTGGCGTTGGTCGGCTGGGCGATGCCGCCCGCGGTGTTGTTGTAGATCGAGTCATAGTACCACGCGTTGTGGCTCGACCCGGTGTCGGTCAAGATGCCGTAGCCGCCGTTGTTGCGGATCACGTCCAGGTTCACGCGATTGCCGGACGCCGCGTGGATGGAGACGCCGTTGCCGCGGTTGGGTACCGAGTTCTGGTTGTTGAGATCGACGCCAAGGTAGTTGAAGGAGACGTTATTGCCCGAGGAGGACGTGATCGAGATGCCGTCGCCCAGGTTGCCCGAGATGACGTTGAGGTTCGCGATGCCGGATGTCTCGGCGCCGACGGTGGTCCCGGAGGTCCCGGCGGCGATTGTGATGCCGTTGCCGCCGTTGGGCACGGCGACCGTGCCGGTGAGGTCGGTCCCGATGAAGTTGCCCGAGATCACCGGGCCGGTCGTGCCGCTGTCGGTGACCAGGATGCCGTTGACCGCGTTGCCCGAGATGACGTTCCAGGCGGCGGTGTTGAAGGCGCCGACGGGGTTCTGCCCGCCGATGGTGTTGCTGCCCGCCCCCAGGCCGTCGTAGACGCCGTCGAGCTGCTGCGAGCTGACCAGGAAGTTCTTGCCGGTGACATCGGTGCCGATAAAGTTGCCCTCGACCACGTTGTTCGCCGTGCCGGCGAAGCCGATCAGGACGCCCTCGTGGAGGTTGCCCGAGATGAGGTTGCGGGCGGCGCTCGTCGTCCCGCCGACGGTGTTGTACTGGGCCCCGAAGACGACATCCAGGCCGTTGTCCGTATTGGGCACGGGGTAGGTCCCCGTGACATTGGTCCCGATGAAGTCGTTCGCGACCGAGTTGTAGTTGGTGCCGGAGTCGGAGATGTAGACGCCCCAGGTCTTGTCGCCCGAGATCACGTTGTTGTCGCCGGCGGCCGCGTAGCCGATCAGGTTGCCGGAGGCCTGGCCGGAGACCAGCACACCGTCCAGACCATTGCCCAGCGCGACGACGCCACTGGCGTCGATCCCGATGAGGTTGTTCTCGACGAAGTTCTGATCGGTGTCGAAGCCAGTGAGGCTCACGCCGTTGCCCGCGTTCCCCGAGATGACGTTGTACGAGTTCCCCCCAGGCCGATGAAGTTGTCGCTCGCGGCGGAGTTGACGGCCACGCCGTCGCCGGCGTTCGGGAAGGCGGCCTCCCCGGTCTGGTCGGTGCCGATGTGGACGCCGAAGACCTTGTTGGAGTCGGTCATGCTACCCGAGATCAGGACGCCGTCGCCCGCGTTGTTCGAGATGACCTCGGGGGCCGTCGGGGTGCCGCTGACGACGTTGTACTCCGCCCCGAAGACGATGGCCACGCCACTCGAGTCGTTGCCGTAGGAGCGGCCGGCGCCGTCCACGGCGTGCAGCCCGGTGATGTCCGTGCCGATGACGTCCCCTTCGACGACGTTGTGGTTGGTGCCGGAGTCGGTAATGTAGACGCCGTAGCTCTTGTTGCCGAGGATGACATCCCGGGCGGCGGCCGTGGTCCCGCCGATGGTGTTGTACGACGCCTCCTGGTTGATCACAACGCCGCTGCCGCCGCCGCCGTGCTGGCCGTTGCCCAGCGCATTGCCCGGGTCGTCCACGACGGCCGCGCCGGTATTGTCCGACCCGATGATCGTCCCGCTGACCACGTTCTGGGTGGTGCTCACGCCCGAGAGGATGATGCCGTTGTAGGAGTTGGCCGAGACGATGTCGTTGGAGAGGACATCCCCAGTGGACGCGCCGAAGACGTCGCTATTGATCGTCACGCCGTAGGTGCCATTGCCCTCGTAGATCGCATTCCCGTTCACGTCGGCGCCGGTCGCGTTGGCGGCGGTGTCGATGCCGATCCAGTCGTGGTCGAGTGTGACGTTCGAAGCGTCGTTGATGAGCACGCCGCCGGCGTTGAACCCGTCGATGGCCAGGGCCTTGACCTGCGTGCCCGACGCGGTGATGTCCAGGCCGAGCGCCGAGCCGCCCGCGTAATTGCCGATGAGCTGGACGAACGGGTGGTTGCCGTTATAGCTCAGCTCGGTGGTCCCGTCGATGATCACCGGCTGAGTGATCGCCGGCAGCGCCGACTGGAGCTGGATCTGCGCGACGTTGGAGAGGCCCTGGAAATTGATGATGTTGGGGTTGCTCGGGGTGGCGGCGGTGTTGTCCGAGTTGATGATGGCCTGGCGGAGGCTGGCGGCCCCGCTGTCCGCTTCGCTGCCGACCGAGAAGGTCGAGAGGAGCTCGCGGCCCTCCAGGTTCTCGATCGCGGGCCGGCGGCGGCGGGCGACGCGGCGACGGGAGGGCGTGCTCGGGCGGGAGGAACGCATCGGCGAGAACCAGGGCTTGATCATGGCGGGAGTCCTCTGTCGGCGCGGACGGCGATCGTCACGGGTGAAGGCGACCGACGCCTTTGTCCCGCTCGATGACCGGGGATCCGCGATGTTGTCTTGCGAGGCCGTGGTAAGGTGGGTGATCGGTATCGGGGGTCGTGCCCCCCGATGGGTCGGGCCTCGGTACAACGGTAAATGGTCGCGAGCCGCCCCGAACGGACACGAACCGGCGATTATTTTCGAGAAGTCTCCGCGAACCCCCCGCTCAGGCCACCTACCCCGTGGGAGTCACGAGTTGTCCGTTGCCGGTTGGTGCGAGGTGTGTCCGGTCCTCACGGCCGACGGGGAACCGGCGACTTTCAACTCCCCGGGGAGGCCTCGACCCGGCCCACGATCCGTTCGGGCCCGGAATAGATATTGAACCGGTCCGATCGGACGAAGCCGAGCAGGGTCATGCCGTGCTGGCAGGCCAGCTCGACGGCCAGGCTCGACGGGGCGCCGACGGCCGCCAGCACCGGGATGCCGGCGACGGCCGCCTTCTGCACCAGCTCGAAGCTCGCCCGGCCACTGACGAGCAGGATGCCGTCGTGGATGGGCGTGCGCCCGGCCAGGAACGCCGAGCCGATGAGCTTGTCCACGGCGTTGTGCCGGCCGACGTCCTCGCGGAGATCGAGCAGCCGGCCGTCGGGTTCGAAGAGGGCCGCGGCATGCAGGCCGCCGGTCCGATCGAAGACGCCCTGGACCGCGCGAAGTGTCTCCGGGAGCCGGTGGATGACCGCGGCTTCGACCATCGGCCGGCCCGCGATCGGGACCGTGCGCGGGTTGACCCGCACCGCTTCGAGCGACGCCTTGCCGCAGACGCCGCAGCTCGAGGCGGTGTAGAAGTGCCGCTCCAGCCGAGCCAGGTCAACCGCGACGCCCGGCTTGAGCTCCACGCGGACCACGTTGCCCGCGCCCCAGTCTTCGACCGTCGCCACCTGTTCGGGGGCGTCGAGGATTCCCTCGGTAAACAGGAACCCGACGGCCAGCTCATCGTCGTGGCCGGGAGTGCGCATCGTCACCGAGATCCCGCGGCGGACGCGCCGACCGTCCTGATCGCAGGCCAGGCGGATCTCGAGCGGCTCCTCCACCGCCAGCTCGTCCGGCTGCACGGTCGTGTGGGCACCGGCGACGCACCGCACCAGCACCGTCGCGACGGCCGGGTCGTCGGGGATGTCGGATTCGCCGGAGCCTTGCATGGTCGGATGGTTCCAGGCCGGGGATGGCCTCGTTACGGCGGGCCTTTCCTCATTATCGTACCACGCGGATCGGATGGCCAGGGGACGGCTTTCAGGAGGCCATCGCGGCGTAGGGGGGGACGGCCCGTCGTATCGAGGCGTCCGGAGGAAACTCGCCGGGCCGTCGGCCGCCGTGGTATCCTGGCTGACGTCTTCGTGAGAGGAGGTCCCGATGGACTGGCGAGAGCGAATCAGCGTCAACCCCAGAATCTGCCATGGAAAGCCCTGCATCAAGGGCACACGGGTCATGGTCTCGATCGTGCTCGATAACCTGGCCGCGGGTGATGGGGTCAACAGGATCCTGCGGAGCTATCCGACACTCACGGCCGAGGACGTTCAGGCCTCGCTCCAGTATGCCGCGGAACTCGCCCGCGAGTGGGTTGTCGACCTGCCGGGGGCCGTCTGATGCGGTTCAAGACGGATGAGAACCTGCCGATCGAGCTGACTGATCTGCTGCGCCAGCATCAGCACGACGGGGTCAGCGTGCAGGACCAACAGATGGGCGGTCAGGCCGATCCCCTGGTTGCCCAAGTCTGTCAGGCGGAAGACCGGGCGCTGGTGACCTGCGATCTGCATTTCGCCGACATCCGAACCTATCCGCCCGAGGATTATCACGGGATCATCGTCTTGCGACCGGGCATCCAGACAGTCTCGTCCCTGCTGCGGTTGATGAGCCTTGCGCTGCCTTGATCGGTGTCGAGCCCTTGGAAGGATGCATCTGGATCGTCAACGATCATCGGGTCCGCATTCGAGGCTCGGGACGGCAGGGAGTGCCATGACGCGACAGGTCGGATCGTGTTCTTTCCTCAGCTACGCCCCCGACGGCAAGTCCCCGGTCGCGATCGACAATGCCGGCATCGTCCGAGTCTGGGACGCGGCCACAGCACAGATCGTCGCGGAAATCGGCGACAACAGGGCCGAGCCGTGGATGGTCTCGCCGCCTCGAGAGATCGCGCTGTCGCCTGACGGCAAGCCGCTGGCGATGATCGAGATCGAACCGCCCTGACGACTCGGACTCTGGGATATCGCCACGGGCCGACGGCGCCGGCAATGGCACCCTGCGAAGGGCGAGGAATAACAGCACCCGGCCTTCTCGCCCGACGGCCGGACGGTGGCCGTGAGCGTCCAGCGGTTCGATGAGACGACCAACACGTCCGAGTCGTTCATCGACCTGCGGGATCCGGCCGCTCCCACCGAGCGTCGCCGCCGGCTCACCGGGGAGTGGGCGCGACTCTGGAACCTCGCAGTGTCGCCGGATGGCAAGCTGCTGGCCGCAGCCACCACGGACACGACCCAATCATCGCGAAGGACGCGAAGCCGGTCGCGGATTTCATCCCGGCACATCAGCGGTCACCGAGCCGCGCGTGGAAGGGCCGGCCCTGCGAGGCGACCCCGCGGCACCAGGCCGCCGGGATGGCGTCGGAGGGTCTCCCTACCAATCGCGCCCGTCGCTGCCGGGTGATGAGGGCGGCGGCTCGTCGGGGAGGCGTCGGGAGGACTCGGCGGCGCGGATGTTGTCGAGGGCGGCGTCGAGCTGGTCCTCTCGCGACTCGCCCGAGGCGCCGGGCGGCGTCGTGCGGCTGCCGCCGGCGCCGCCAGCCCGTCGCCGTCGCCGTCGATTGCGCCCGTCCTTGTCGGCTTCGTCCTGCGCGTTGGGGCCGCCGGGCGACGGGCCGGCTTCGTCGTCTCCCTCGGCCGACGGCCCCTCGCCGCCCGGTGGGCGGTCCGGAGAGCGCCGGCCGTCCGGTCGCCGCGACGACGACGCGTCCTCGGGGCCCTGGCCCTGCGGGATCGACGGGGTTTGCGCCTGCTGGTAGGCGAAGTCTCGGTTGATCGCGGCGTCCCGGCGGACCGCGTCCAGCTCGGCGCCACGGGCCGTCGAGTTGATGCAGAGGTCATAGGCCGCGATCGCCCCGGGGACGTCGCCCAGCGCCAGCGCGGTGTTGCCCATCGCGTAATCGATCTTCGTCCGCAGGGCATCGTCGGCGCGAACCCTGGCCTCCGTATAGTGATCTCGCGCCTCCTCGTAACGACCGAGCTGGAACAGCGCGGCGGCCGCGTCGTAGCGCGGCACCGCCGCCGCGGGCGCGGCGAGCACTGCCCCTTCGAAGGCGGCCAGGGCCTCCTCGTACCGGCGCTTCTCGTAGTCGGCCCGTCCGTTCGTCACGGCCTCCCGCGCCGAGACCGATCGTGCCGAGGCGGGCTGCCGGAGCGACGCCTTGACCCTCGGCGCATCGGAGGCGGAGTCCGGGGGCTGGCCGGCCCCGACGAAGAGCCCGATGGCGGCGGCGACCAGGCCGGCGCGCGCGATCGCCTCGGCCCGTCGTCGCCGGCCGGTTCGCCACGCCCACGACCAGCTCCAGCCCCAGCCCCAGCCCATGCGCCAGGGCCACGGCCAGGACCAGCCGCGCCCCGGCGGCCAGCAGGCGGCCGTGAGGCACGACAGCGCGGCGACCAGGAACAGGTCGAACCGCTCGGCCATCTCGGAGATCTTGGGGGCCCGGGCGCGTCGACGTGCGGATGGCTCGATCTGGTTCCGGTACAGCACGGCCGGGTCGCCCGGGGAGAGCCCCAGGGGGATGACCAGTCCTCCGGTCTGTCCGGCGATCTCCCGGAGGGCCGTGTCGGATCGATGGGATTCGACCCTCTTTCCCCGGTACACCATCGGCTCGCTGTGCTCCTGGCCGGATGGGACCGGGTGGCCGTGTTCGGCATCGCCGATCGTGACGCCGTAGACGGTCACCTCGCGCTGGATGAGCCGATCGAGCCGGGACTTCCAGCGCTCGGCGAGGTCCTCGCCGTCGGAGAGCACCACGATGGACTGGCCCTCGGCGTGCTCCTCGGTACCCAGGGCCTCGACGGCTGCGTCCAGCCCGGCGCCCAGGTCGGTCCCGCCGGGTTGCACGGATCCAGGCTGCAGGTGGCGCAGGACCTCGACGACCGCCCCGAAGTTCTCCGTCAACGGGCATTGTTGCACGCCGCGACCGGCGAAGGCGACGACGGCCGCGCGGTTGTCCGGGCCGGATCCGAGGGCGTCGACCAGCTTCTCGGCGTACTCGACCGCCACGGCCAGCCGCGTGGGCACCGCGTCCTCGGCCCCCATGCTCCGGCTGACGTCGATCAGCAGGACCACGTCGTGGCCCGGCGCAGGCGCCGGTCCCATTCGGCCCCACTTCGGTTGGGCCAGGGCCACGATCAGGCAGGCTGTCGCCCAGAGCCACCACACGCCGCCCTCGCGCAGCGGCCGGCCCCGCTGGGCCGCTGCCTCCCAACTCCGCCGACGCCGCCAACGGCCCCGGATGGCCCACAGGACCAGCAGCCCCCACGCGATCAACAGCCAGAGTCTCTCGGGATGGACGAAGGCCATGGTCTTCCTGTTCGAATCGAGGCCGACCGATTGGTCCCGACGCAGATCATTCAATATTGAATCTTCAATAGAAAATAAATCATAAAATAAATCGTCGGGATTCAGCTACGGCAGTCGCCTGAGCCGTCCCTGGGCCAGTAGCCGGTCGAGGATGAGAAGGCCCAACGCCACCCCGGCCCAGGCTGCATAGTGCTCATCATAACGGATGAGTCTCTGGCCGCGGATCTCGCTCTTCTCGAGCTGGTCGATCTCGCGGAAGACGCCGGCCAGGGAGTCGGCGTCGGCCGCGAGCCGGAAGATGCCGCCGGTGGTCCTGGCCAGGGTTTCGAGCAGCTCGAGGTTGGGGCCGGCGACCTCGGTCATCGACGGCTGCCGCGTCTGGCGATCGACGCCCCGGACGATGCCGCCGGGGCCGCCGATGGCGATCGTGTGCAGGGTGATGCCCCAGTCGCGGGCCAGGAGCGCCGCCCGCTCAGGATCCATGGGCCTGGGCACGGCCGGCTGGTTGTGGCCGTCGGTCAGGAGGACCAGGACCTTCTTGCCGGGCGATGACCAGACCAGCGCATCGATCCCCTTGACGATCGCGTCGCCGATATTCGTCCCGTCCTCGCCGGCTCGCGCCGGACGGATCGCGCCGGCCTGCCCCGCCACGATGGCATGGTTGACGTCCGGCTGCCAGAGTACGTCGGTATAGTTGGCGAAGGCGATCAGGCCGATCAGGTCGTCCGGCCGCCCCTCGACGAACCGCCGGAACGTCTCCTTGGCCGCCTCCAGCCGCGAGATCGTCCGCGTGCCCCGATCGGCCGGGAAGTCCACCGTCTTCATGCTCGAGCTATGGTCCAGCGCCACCACGATCGCCACACCCTTCCCGGCGATCCGTGTCCGGCCCCCGACCGTCTGCGGCCGCGCCAGCGCCACGGCCAGACACGCGATCGCCAGCCCGCGCAACGCCGGCGGCAACCACCGCAGCCAGACCCACCCGGGCCGTCTCCGCGGGGCGAACCCCTCGAAGCTCGGCCAGCCGATCCTCGGCCGCCAGCGCTCCAGCAACCATGGCAGCGGCACCAGGACCATCAACCAGAACCAGCCGGGATGTGCGAATTGCCAGTCAGTCATTGGTCCCTAGTCCTTAGTCATTAGTCAACTCTATCCGGCTCAGCACGGGCCGAGCAAGCCGGAGGCGGACCCGGACAAGAGATCATCGCGGTAGGCCCAGCGTTCGACTAATGACTAATGACTAACTGACGAGCCGCCAGGGCGCGGAGGAGCGCCGATTCCGGGTCGGGGTCGAGGACGGTCAGGTGGCCCATCTTGCGGCCGGGGGCCGGCGTGCGCTTGCCATAGAGGTGGAGCGAGACGCCGGGATCGGCGCGGAGGGCGACGTCCCATCGGGGCTGGCCGCCGGCCCGGGTCCACAGGTCGCCGAGCAGGTTGACCATCGCCGCGGGCACGATCAGGTCGGTGCCGCCCAGCGGCAGGCCGCAGAGCGCGCGGACCTGTTGCTCGAACTGGCTGGCGGTGGCCGCCTCGATGGTCAGGTGGCCCGAGTTGTGCGGCCGGGCGCGATCTCGTTGACCAGCAGCCGGCCGTCGGCGGTGAGGAAGAACTCGACGCAGAGGACGCCGACGGTCTCCAGCGCCTGGGCCACACCGAGGGCGAGGTCGCGCGCTTCCTGGGAGACGATCGGGCCGACCGGGGCCGGCATGACCGTGCTGTCCAGGATGTGCCGGTCGTGGCGGTTGAGCCCGACCGGGTAGCAGACGGCGCGATCCGTCGCGGCCGCGGGCGACCACGACCGAGACCTCGGCGGCGAAGTCGACCCACCCCTCGGCGACGCAGGGCGCCCGGGCCAGGTCGGACCAGGCGCGGGCCATCCGATCGGCGGCGTCGACCCGGATTTGCCCCTTGCCGTCGTAGCCCGAGGCCGCGGTCTTGAGGATCAGCGGCAGGCCGAGGGCCTCGACCGCGGCGTCGAGCTCGGCCGCGGTCCGCACCGGCCGCCAGGGCGCGTGAGGGATGCCGTGCCGGGCCAGGAAGGTCTTCTCGCGCAGCCGGTTCTGCGCGACCCAGAGCGTCCGCCAGCCGGGACGCACCGGCCGATGCCGGGCCAGCCATCGGAGCGCCGGCGCGGAGACGTTCTCGAACTCCACGGTCACGGCCTCGGCTCGCTGGCAGAACGCCCGCAGCGCCGGCAGGCGGTCGTCGCGGCCCATCACGGTCCAGTGGGCCACCTGCGCGGCGGGCGTGTCCTCGGTCTCGCTGAGCACCCCGGCGCGGTATCCCATCCGCTGCGCCGCCTGGATGAACATCCGGCCGAGCTGGCCGCTGCCGATGACGCCCAGCGACGCGGGGGGAAGCAGCGGTCGCCCCGGTGCGGGCGCGGCGTCCGAACGATCGGGGCTCACGTTCATTCGGGCGACTCCCCCACGGCGTCGGTCTGCGCCTGGCGGAGCCGCCCCAGGGCCTCGCGGATGGCGGGGTCCTTGCGGGCCAGGATCGCCGCGGCCAGGATCCCCGCGTTGGCCGCGCCCGAGCTGCCGATGGCCAGCGTGCCGACCGGCACGCCTCGCGGCATCTGCACGATCGACAGCAGCGAATCGACCCCCCGCAGCACCCGGCTCTCCACCGGCACGCCCAGCACCGGCAGGAGCGTGATCGACGCCAGCATCCCCGGCAGGTGCGCCGCCCCGCCGGCGCCGGCGATCAGCACCTCGAGCCCGCGCCCCTCGGCCTCGCGGGCGTAGCGGAACAGCCGCTCCGGCGTCCGGTGCGCCGAGACGACCTTCGCCTCGTACGGGATGCCCAGCTCGGCCAGGACCTCGCAGGCGTGGCGCATCGTCTCCCAATCCGACTTGCTGCCCATCACCACGCCGACGATCGGTGCTCGCGGGTTCTCGGTCGCCATGTCACCTTTGAATCGGAAGCAGAGGAATCGTTGTCCCGGCCGACTCGGGTGGATCGACTACTCGTCCCGCCGCTTCTTCTTCGCCCAGCGGTCGGCGAAGGCCAGCAGCTTCTTCAGGTCGAGCACGAAGCCCGGGAGCAGGGGTGATTCGAACGTCTGCCCCTCTGGGATGACCCGCACCTCGTCCTTCTCGCCGCCGAAGTCATAGCAGGTCAGGGTCCGCTGGAAGCGGTCGATGACCCAGTATTGCCGCACGCCGGCCTCGCGGTACTCGGCCCGCTTGACAACGTAATCCCGCTCCTGGTTGACCTTACCCTCGGAGACGAACTCGGCGACGATCGTCGGGGTCTCCCCCTCCTCGGGATCGCGCCCGAGCCCCGCCCAGATGACGCGATCCGCCTGCCGGCGGTTGGCCCCAGTCTCGATCTCCTCCTCGGGGAAGGTTGCATCGAGGGATGAGCCCTGGGGATGGTTCTCTTTATATTGCCAGAGCCAGTGCCCCAACTGCTCGTTGGGGCCACGCTCCTGACGGGAGAGGATGGGAGACACGACAAGCACTCCATTGATCAGCTCGTAGCGCCAGCCTTCCTCGAAGCGGGCGCGGTCGAACTCCGTCGGGGTGAGAAGGAGCCCGGCCGATCGGGGGCCGAGCCGGAGCCGGCCGACTTTCGCTGGGGCGATCGACATGCCAGGGCCTCGCGCGAGGGAACATCGGAACTCATCGGTCACGCGTCGGATTCATTCTACCTCAAACCCGCGGGTGGGACGATCCGACTTGAGCGGGCCGAATTGACCCGCCGGCGACGAGGCGTGACAATGGGATCGCTGACGACGATGGATCTCCCGTCGAATCGCCAGTCCGGAGCCACCACATGCCTTCGCCGTTTCCCGGGATGGACCCGTACCTGGAGCACCCGCGCTGGTTCCGCGGGCTTCACAACAATCTCATTGTGTTGGTCCAGGAATATCTGCAACCTCGGCTGCCGGAGGCCTATTACGCGAAGATCGGCCGGCGCGTGTGGCTGGAGCGGGCGCGGCGCCATGTCGAGCCGGACGTGCACGTGATGCGTGAGCGTGAGGTGCCGCGCCCACATCGTGAGGCGTGCGGACTCGCCAGGGCCGAGCCGGTGGTGCAAACCGAGCTGGACGCGGCTCGGCCGGTCCTCATCACCGTGGAATACGGCGAACCCGAGGAGCGCACCGAGATCTTCCTCGAGATCCGCGAGTTGCGGAGCGGCCAGCATCGGCTGGTGGCCACGATCGAGGTCGTCAGCCCGGCCAACAAGACTCCCAGCCACCCGGGCTTCAGGAAGTACCGGGCCAAGCAGCGCGAGATCCTCGCGGGCCGGTCCCATCTCATCGAGATCGACCTGCTGCGCCGAGGGACGCACGTCACGGCCGTCCCACGGGCCCGCTCACGCGCCGCGGCCGGGCCGTACGACGATCATGTTTCGGTCCACCGCTTCGACCGGCTCGCGGACTATTTCGTCTATCCGATCCGGCTGGAGGAGCGGCTGCCGGTGATCGCCGTTCCCCTCTTACCGGAGGATCCGGACGTGCTGCTGGACTTGCAGGCGCCCTTCAACCGCGCCTACGATGCTGGACCGTACCGCAAGGCCATCCACTACGGCGAGGACCCGATCAAACCGGCCCTGCGGCCCGAGCAGGCGCGGTGGATCGAGTCGATCCTCAAGCCGGCCGAGCCGGAAGGGAGTCGATGAAGCGATGAACGACGGCGAGATCCGGATCGGTGTCATCGGCTGCGGCGGGTTCGGGCTCTATGCGCTCCAGCAGTTCGCCCAGGTGCCCGGGGTGAAGCTGACCGGCATGGCGGGGACGCACCGCGAGGCCGCCCACGCCGCCGCGCGGCGGTTCGGCATCCCCGATATCGAGGAGGTCGACAAGCTCCTGGCCCGCGACGACGTCAACCTGGTGTACATCGCGACGCCGCCGTTCCTGCATCACCCCCAGGCGACCGCCGCGCTCGAGGCCGGCAAGCACGTCATCTGCGAGAAGCCGCTGGCGATGACGCTCGAGCAGGCCGACGCCTTGATCGCGACAGCCCGCAAGCGCGACCGCCTGGTCGTCGCGAATCTCATGCAGCGATATAACCCGGTCTATGACGCCGTCGCCCGCGTGGTCGAATCCGGCGCGCTCGGCGAGGTCCTGCACGGCACGTTCGAGAACTACGCGTCGGACGAGAACCTGCCGCCGCAGCACTGGTTCTGGGACCGTTCCAGGAGCGGCGGCATCTTCATCGAGCACGGCGTGCACTTCTTCGACCTGTTCGCCGGCTGGCTCGGGCCGGGCACCGTCGCCGCCGCGCAGATCGGCATCCGGCCCGGTTCGTCGCCGCCGATCGAGGAGCACGTCCAGTGCGCCGCTCGCTATTCACCCGACGTCCTGGTCAACTTCTACCATGGTTTCCACCAGACCGGGCGGATGGACCGCCAGGAATTGCGGCTGGTCTTCGAGCGCGGCGACGTCACGCTGTACGATTGGGTCCCGACCCGCGTCCGCGTCCACGCGATCGCCGACGAGGCGCAGACCCGGACCCTCTGCGACCTCTTCCCCGGCGCCCGGCTGGATGTCTCGGTGAGCTACTCGCCCAGGGACCGGACCTGCCACGGCCGCCACAAGACGATCGACGCCTACCAGATGATCGAGCTCTCCTGGGGCGACGGCGTGAACAAGTCGCACCGCTATGGCGAGCTGCTCCGCGCCCTCATGGCCGACCAGGTCGCCTGGATCCGCGACCGCTCGCACCGGCGGAAGATCACCGAGGCCAACGGCCGCGACTCGCTGGCCATGGCCGTCGCGGCGGACCAACTGGCACACGGTTGAACGCGAATCGATCGCTCGACCACGAAGAGCACGGGAGCGACCGATGGGCCGGCGGCCGGAACGGATCATTGAACACGGATCATTGAACACGAAATACACGACGTACTTCGGCATGACGACGGAGACGACGGTCGCGGCCATGAGCTTGCGGTCTTTCCCTTCGCCGACCACGCGGTCGTAAGAGGGCTGACCCGACCGGATGCGGCGATACGTTTCCTTTCGAGAAATGAGGCCGAAGGTCGAATTGTTCGTCCGGCCGCCGGAGAAAATGCGCACAGACTGGTAGGGAAGACGCGTTCTGCGGCTCGCCTGGAAACGTACTGCACATCCATGCTCAGGCGTCGCGAGGGGCCGAGTCGAGCAGAGAAAATGCGTGAGGGATGCCGATTCGATCGCATCGAGCGATGGGTTCGAGTCCTCACCATCCAGGCCCGCCACGAAGTACCCGCTCGCGCAGCGGGAGCCGGCAAACGGGGCCTTTGACCCCGCTGGCTCTTCCCGTCAATGCTCGTGGCACCGATTCCCGGAGCGATGACCGACGGCAAGTGCCGGCCCGAGTACGCGGTCGGCGCGCGAGCCGGTCGAACCGGTAGGAGGTCAGCATGCCGTCCGAAGCCAACATCTACGTCCTCAGCAACGCCCAGCTCAACGTCTCATTCGCGACGGGAGCCCTGGGCTCCAAGGCGGGACTCGTCTACCAGGACGCGTTCCAGACGCTGCAATTCAACGAGCAGCAACTGCGGAGGGTCCCGACCGAGTTCGGCGAACTCGTCACGGTGACCATCCGAATGACCGTGGACACGGGGTCGACCACGTTCACGCTCATCGTCCCCACAGTGCTGGTGCCCGAAGGACAGACGGTCCCGGTCGAGACCATCGGGATCACCACGGTCCACCGCTTCTCGCCGGTCCCGGCCTTCAACGTCGGTCAGCGAGAGACATACACCATCACGAACCTGCGCGGGACGGCTTCCGCGATCCCGTTCTGACGTCGCCGTTCGGCGGCCCCCGTGTGGAGGGGACATCCACCGACCGTGAAAACGTCCCGAGGGAGATGCCATGGACCCGATCGATCCCAAGGCGCTCGAAGAGGCTTCCCATCCCAAGAAGATCGCCGCCTATCTCGCGGGGCTGCCCGTCGAGGATGCCATGGGCCACGGCCACGGGGCGGGCGGCACGATCGAGACGTTGCGGGAAGACGACTACCGGGGCCACCATATCGGCATCACCACGACCTACCGCATCGAGGTCAACGGTCGCAGCCTCGACGTACCGCTCATGATCGACAACGACGGGAATCTCCACTGTCACTCGCTGCCGAATTACCGGTTCGACTCTGCGGTCGGCCTGGTCCGCCAGTTGATCGACACGTTCCCGAACGAATTCCGCAAGCCGGCCGCGGGTTCGCACGATGAGCACGGCCCGGACCGCCCCCGGGTCGAAGGAGGTCGTTGACGATGGCAGTCATCCGGCGGAACATCTTGAGCGATGACGGGATTCGTGACCAGTTCATCAAGGGTGTGAAGCTGCTCAAGGCCGAGGACTCCGGTTCGTTCACGTCCGACTTCGGGGTGCCGGGGCCGAGCCTGGCCGTCAGCACCTACGACCTCTTCGTGATCTGGCACCACCGCGCGATGATGACGCCGACGCCACCCGGCAACCCGAGCGGACGCAATGCGGCGCACCGCGGGCCGGTCTTCTGCCCCTGGCACCGTGCGATGCTCATGGTGCTCGAGAAGAACTTCCAGCGCGTCCTGTCCGATCCCACATTCGGCCTGCCCTACTGGGACTGGGGAGCCGACGGTGACGCATCGCAGGCGCAGCAACTGGCCTCGAAGATCTGGGGACCGGAGTGCATGGGAGGAGATGGTTCTCCGGTCACCACCGGCCCGTTCCAGTTCGATGCGACCGACCCGGACTCGTGGAGGGTCAAGATCGAGGGGACCATGAACCTGGCCGTCACGGCGACCGATCGCGGCCTGAACCGCGATTTCGCCGATGACACGCCCCTGCTGCCGACATCCGCGCACGTGACCAATGCGCTCGGCCTATCGCCGTACGACTCGGCGCCATGGAGCGCGGACTCGGCAGGATTCCGCAATCGACTGGAGGGGTGGTCCGCCGACCCGGGATCGCAGGCGCCGTGGCTCCACAACCTCGTGCACGTCTGGATCAGCGGCGACATGTCGCCGTCCACATCGCCCAATGATCCCGTGTTCTATCTCAACCACTGCAACATCGACCGCATCTGGGAGAAGTGGCTGACCACCCACGGTCGGACCTACCTGCCCGACGCGACAGCTCCCGCGAGTCTCGCCGGGCATCGGATCGACGATCCGATCGCATCTCCCATCGGCGGAGGGACGCTCACCCCGCGCCAGGTCCTTGATGTCAGCACCATCTACACCTACGACGTGCTCCCTTGACGCCCTTGGCCTTGGCCGGCCAGGTGGCGGAGGTCGGGTCATGCACGAGCCGACGATCATCCCTCAGAACGGCTCAAATGATGCGTTCATCGGAGAGGCAGAATCCCATGACCCACAAGGTTCTCGAGGTCAAATCCGTGTCCCTGGCGTTGCTCCAGAGCAAGCCCCCCCAATTGGCGATCACGGCCACCGGCTCGGTCCCGACGACCGGATACACCGACCCCCAACTGGTCCCATATCTCTACACCGTCCCGCCTTCGGACGGGATCTACGACTTCGACCTCGTCGCCACCCCGCCGGGCGGAATCGCGGGCGACGTGGTCTTGCCCGTGGTCGCGACGTTCGTCATGGAGCAGATCCCGACGGGTCTCAAGGGCGTCCGAGTCCATGCGTCATCGAACGAGAAGGACGCTCGCCTGGACACCAAGGGCGAATGCTATGAGGTCTCGTTCTCCTAGCTCCTCGAGTGCGGGGGTCGAAACGAATTGCCTCACGGACCCGTCCGAATCCCTGTCCTCGATCTACGTCCCATGACCGCGGGCGACTTTGAGCATCCCTTGGAGCCTCGCCATCGCCCGAGAGCAGACCTTGCGAGCGGCTTCGGGAGAGCTCCCCAGGCGCCGGCCGATTTCCTCGAAGGACAGGAAATCGAAATAACGAAGGGCGATCGCCGACCGCTCCTGCGCGGGCAGGCGCGACAAGGCCGCCTTGAGGGCCGCGACGTCCTCCCGGGCGATCGACTGAGTGCACGGGGTGGGGTACGGATCGATCTCCCCGAAGGCCGGCTCGCCCTCCTCCAGGCCGGCTTCCAGAGACCGCTCGCGACCCATCGATCGCTTCGAGGTGTCGCGGTACCGCCGCATCAGGTCCATCAGGTTGTGCTTGAGGATCCCGCGGAGCCAGACCCGGAGGTCGTCGGCGTCGGTCCCGCTGAAGCCCGCGAAGCCCCGATGCGCCTCGAGCAGGGTCTCCTGGACCAGGTCGGTGCCGTCGTACTTCGCACGGAGATTGCTCGGCAGCCCGCGCCCGGCGATCGACAGCAAGTAAGGCTGGAACGACTGGAGAAGGACCCCCAGCGCCGCGCATCTCCGCCCCGCGCGGCCGCCAACACCGTGACGAAGACCGGCGCGAACGGATCTCGTCCCACCGAATCCTCTTGCTCCATACCAACCTCCTGCCGCGACATCGAGGTCGGACTCGAAACGATATCGAACGGATCATCCCGTCGAACGTCGCTCTCGGAAAAAAACCGGTCAAATCTCCGAAATGTTTGTCCGGTCGCGAAAGAAAATGCGCACAGACCGATAGGGAAAAAGAGAATTGGCATCCCCCCGCTCACGTAAGGCCACTCCATGGTATAAAGGCACGCTATTCGCTAGTCAAACAAAAAATTGACTTGTCGTTAGATAGCGCGAGTCCATGCCGGGAATCCGGGCTGCGCGTGGTAGCATGTCTGATGGGATGTCGCCACTCTTTTTGTTGCGGGGCGGTCCGCACCTACGTCCCATGAGTCGAGGTCTCCGACTCGAACCAGCAACCGGAACTTAAAGCGCCGTTGTCGTGAGAGTCCGACGAGGGTTTCGCGCCCCGACCAAGGCGGCCACCCGCTGGGTGACGCCGAGTCCCGGGCGGCGTTGAGGGCTGGCGCGGTCAAAGCAGCCGGCTCGCCCTGAGGAGAGGTTTTGTTTCCGGGCGCAGACTTTCGGCTTCGAAGGGCCGCGCCACGGACCGGGAGCCGGCGATCGCGCCATTCGTCCCTGCTGATCGCCCCCGACCCGACATCGGGACCGACTCCGACCCGACGCCGGTCCCGGTCCGGTCGGGAGACAAGACGCAAGCCCGAGTTCGGTCCTCGCGGGACCGCGTGGGCACGACTTGGTATCGACGCTGACGTTTCCACGAGGCATCGCCGGATCCCCTTCTTGCGGACATCGACAACGGGAGCTTGACATGCGCAGGATCCTCGTCCTTCCTTCGGTGGCCCTCGTCGTACTGGTCGCGGGTTGTGGCAATGACTCGGAGAAGATCAAGGAGGAACAGAAGGCCCTGATCACGAAATACGAACAGGAGCGGGCGGATCTGACACAGCAGCTCCAGGAGGCCAAGAAGGACCAGGCCCTCAAGAAAGTCGGTCCTGCCGACAGCAAGGGAGATCGGACCGACAAGGACGTCGAGGCGTTGAACAAGGCCAAGAAGGACGCCGAAACGCTGGCCAACGATCGGCAGACGGAGAACGAACGGCTGCGAACGCTGGTCGAGCAGGCGGGGCGTCGAACCTCCGAGATGGACGAGGAACTCAAGAAGCAGAAGGAGGCCGTCAAGGCCCTGACCCAGGAAGTGGAGAAGCAGAAGGCTTCGCTCACCGAAGCCACGGCGGCCCAGGTCAAGGCGAGCGAGCAGCTCAAGAAGGAGAAGGAGGAGAATCTCCAGGCCATCACCAAGCTGAACGATGAAACCAGGAAACTCAAGACGAGGCTCGCTCAGCTCGGCCCCAATCCATCGGTGGTTTCCGATGCGAAGGCTTACGAGAATACCAATACGATGATCGTCGGGTTCATATCGGGCAAGGGCAATGAAGCCCAGTTCCTCTGTCAGGCGCTCGGCTTCAAGGTGCTCAACGTGAACGACGGCGACGAGAATGGCAACCGCTTGCTCTGTCAGTTCAGCGGCCCCATGACGGTCGAGTCGCTGAATGTCCTGAAGGCCGCCACCACCATCGTCCGATACATTCAGCCCAACCGGAGGGCGCGACCGACGTCGCAAGGTCCGTCGATCCCGCCCCAACCCCGCTCACGCACGGAAGTGGCGCCGGAGCGTCCATCCCAGGAAGGCCGTGACGCGGGCGGAACGGCCCTTCCCCCGCAACCGTCCGCCACCGAGCCGGGTGTCCCCCCGGCGCCCTCGAATCCTCCCGGTTCGACCTCATCCGCGACCGCCGATGGATCCCCGTCGGGCGGCCGTCGCTCCGCCGGCGATCAGATGCCGATGGACCGCCTGTGGTGGCTCCGGAGCATCCATGCCCCCGAGGCGTGGGCGGTCGTCGGCACTCCCAGCCGGGCCGAGTTCGAACCGTACCTCGTGGCCGTGATCGACACGGGCCTGGACTATGAGCACGAGGATCTCAAGCCGCACCTCTACCTGCCGCCCGAGAGCATGGGACCCGCGTTTCGCCACGGCGTTTCGTTCAACTATTCGTCGGTTCCCAACGGCCGCGTTGCGCCCCGAGCTCGATGACATCAAGCCCCTCACCCCCGCCGAGCACCCCCAGACGCATCTGGCGCACGGCACGCACGTCGCCGGGATCATCGCCGCGACGGCCAACCGTCGCCTGGGAGATGTCACGGAGTGGACGACGGTTGAGATCCTCCCCATCAAGTACGCGTCGGAGGACGACCTCGTCTCCGCGATCCGATTCGCGGTCAACAAGGCGCGAGCGAAGATCATCAACATCAGCACGGCCTATCCGGGGCCCGGCCTGCGGCCGCGGACCGACGCTCTCTTCGAGGCGATTCGCGATGCCACCGAGCAGGGTGTCCTGGTCGTCTGTGCCGTGGGGAATTCGGGCGAAGACGCGGCGAAGAAACAGGTTGAACGAGCCCGACAACTTCACTTATCCGGCCTGCTTCTACGGGGCCGACGGCCCCGCCGACGATGCACAACGCATCGAGATCACGGAAGGCTCGCCCGCATTGCCCAAGGGGATCTACCCATTCGGGACCGATCACCCTCCCGCGCTGCGGAAGGACAGCGTCATCGCGGTCGCGTCGGTCGCGCCGGGAGGCGGGCTCTCGGACTTCAGTTGCTTCGGCGCGAAGAATGTGGACGTGGCCGCCCCGGGCGGAACCGGGAGACGCAAGGGCGACCTCGCCCCCGAGTGCGTCGACGACGCGGTGATCGCCGAGGACATCTTCAGCACGATCCCGGAGATCGTAGAAACCACGGGGTGGGACAGCTCGAAATGGCCCCGGCGTTCGCCCCGGGCCAAGTACGCCGCGCTGCACGGGACCTCGCAGGCCGCCCCGATCGTGGCGGCGGCCGCGGCGCTCATCTGGTCGCATCCGAACTATCACTCTTTGTCGGCCGTCAACATCAAGCAGGTGCTGATCCAGAAGGCCCGGGTGCCCAAGGAATCGCTGGCGGGCAAGTGCCGTTCGGGCGGTGTGCTCGACCTCGCGTTCCTGATCCCGACCCCCGTGGCCGCGGCCCCCAAGCCGGCCCACCACCACCGAGAGACCTCCGTCCCGCCCGCCGTTCGAACCAAGGCGGAGGTCGAGTTCAACAGGGGGGTCGAGGAGTTCTGGGCGGGGCGCTACGAACTCGCGGCCCGGTCGCTTCGCGGCGCCGCCGCGCTGGATCCCGAGCGGCCCCTCTATCCCTACTTCCTGGCGTTCACCGAGGCGAATCGCGGCGACTTCGAGCGGGCCAGCCGGCACCTCCGCACGGCCCTCAAGCTCGAGAAGCTGTACACGATGCCGGATTACGGACGGCAGATGGTGCGGATCCAGGGCGCGAATCGCGTCGCCCTGGAGCGGGCCCGCAAGGCCTACCTGGAGAAAGGCACGCTCCCTCCCGACTTCGATTTCCTCGCCGCCTGGCCGGTCCAGCAGTGGCGTATCTCTCCGCTCCCGCCCGTCCTGATGGCGCGGGTGCCGTCTCTGCCACAGGCCCCGGTTCGCTACGTCTCGGGCCCCGTCCTTGTCCTCCGCTGACCGGCGGCGGGCCCGCCCGCAACTCGCAAGAGTCGAGCCGCCCATCGCCGGCGCTCGGCCACGATTTATCTTCGGCAGACGCTCGCATAGGGGGACGATGGCATGGCATCGGAGGGAGCCATGGGAGTGAGCGACAATCATCGAGTTCGGCCGGCGACCTGGCTCCTGGCGACCTGGGTCCTGACGATCGCGCAGCCCGCTTCCGCCCAGACGCCGGAGAAGGAGAATCGACAGGTCTTCGATATCCTCAAGAGAAACTGCGGATACTGCCACGGGAAGATCCAGCAGAAGCAACGACTGAACGTCCTCGATTACGACGATCTGATCAAGCGCCGCTACGTCGTGCCCGGGAAGCTCGAGGAGTCCAAGCTCTGGATCGAGGTCCAGTCGAGGCGGATGCCGGAGGACGGCGAGCTCGCGGAAGCGGATATCGCCCGCATCAAGGATTGGATCGAACAGGGAAGCCCCGCCTTCCTGCAGCCCGGCGAGTCCTCGCGCAAGTTCGTCGGGCTGAAGGACACGTACAAGGCGGTCTCCGACGACCTCCTCAAGTTCGGGGAGGATGAGCGGCGTTCGCTCCGGTACTTCACGATCGCGAACATGTGGAACAACAGCACCGTGTCGGAGGGCGACCTGCTGCTCGTGCAGGCCGCGCTGGCGAAGCTCATCAACAGCCTGAGCTGGGAACGCGAGGTCGTCGTCCCCCAGCCGGTCAACGAATACAAGACGGTGTTCCGCGTGGACCTGGGGGGTCTCGGCTGGGAGGCCGGCGACCTCTGGTTGCAGGTCCTGGCCCTCTATCCTTACGGCCTGAACTACGCCGATACGCAGTTGGGCGAAATGGCCCAGCAGGTGAGCGATTGGACGGGAGCCACGGTGCCGATT
Organism: uncultured Planctomycetota bacterium; assembly: GCA_963815795.1. Taxonomy (GTDB): domain Bacteria; phylum Planctomycetota; class Planctomycetia; order Isosphaerales; family Isosphaeraceae; genus JAKAUH01. The sequence goes on from CAWFIC010000003.1 coordinate 5,672,501, forward strand.
GTCCGGGCCGACTGGTTCATCGCAAAAGCGTCGATGCCGCCGCTGTACCACACTATGCTCCGCCTCCCTTTCACGATCGCGGAGTTGGAGGCGCGGCTCGGCGTCAATGAACGCGACAATTTCAACAGGAATCGACTCCGGCGCGGCGGGATCGTGCTCAGCGAGATCTCCAAGGCCAATCGCGTGCTCGACCGCCACTCCTCCAGAGACGTGGCGTACTACTGGAAGAGCTTCGACTTCTCGGACAGCTTGGGCCGGCGCGACATCCTGAAGTATCCCCTTGGGCCCGAATTCCCCAAGCAACCCGGCAACCAGCCGCAACCGTCGTCCGCTTTCCGGCACGACGGCGGGGAGATCCTCTTCAGCCTGCCCAACGGCCTGCAAGGCTACATGATCGTGAATTCCGAGGGGAAGCAGATCCCCGTGGCCCCCCTCGAGATCGTGGAGAGCGCCGGAAAGAACCAGCCGCTCGGCACTTCGGCGGTGATCAATGGCATCTCGTGCATCGTCTGCCACCGCTGGGGAATTCAGTCGTTCACCGACGCCGTCCGTACCACTCCGACCGGCAAGCCGGAGGTGCGGGCCAAGGTCCAGGCGCTCTACGCGCGGCAGGACGAACTCGACCGCTATTTCGCCAGCGACAAGGACCTTTTCCTGGTCGGATTGAGGAAGACCGTCGGACGATTCCAGCCGGTCGACGGCCCGGACGGGCCCAACCCGCGTCACATCGAGCCGATCGGAGCGGTCGTCAAGCACTACGTCCGCGCCATCGATCTCCACGACGTCGCGGCGGAGCTCGATTATCCCCAGGAGAAGATCGAGGTGCTGAAGGCCAAGCTGGCCCTGCCGCAGTTCGATGACTTCAGCCTCGGCGTGCTGGTCAACGGCGGCAGCAAGCCGCGTAACGCCTGGGCGGACCTCCACCCTCTTTCCGATTTTCAGCTCGTCGCCAGAAAGATCGGACTCGGTTTCCCGATCCTGCCTCCGAAGCCCTAATCCGCGCGGGTGGGGCCATTCCCCCGAGAGGGCCTACCGTTTCGTTTCCCACTTCCAGAGTTCGCGTCAGGAGGCCGTCATGTTGAGAGTCCATCCCTACTCGAGTCTGCTCGTCCTCCTGGCGGCTTTAGGGGCCGGTCCGGAGGCGGCGGCGCAGTCTCCCGACGCGCATGCCTTGCAAGAGGGGGCGAAGAAGCTGGCCGAGCGCGTGTCCCAGATCGCGCCGAAGGATCGCGAAGTCGTGGTCTCGTTCACCAGGAAGGGTGGCCTGTCGGACATCGGGATCGTCGCCGCATTGGGCAAGGAGTTGGAGACCTTGGACTATCGCGTCGTCAAGGCCGGCACGGCGGCGGCCAACGCGACCGAGGTCAACGGCGAAATGAAGCCTTACACCAAGGGGAATGTCCTGGCGGGTTACGACCTGAACGCGGTCGTCGAAGTCGATCAGCAGGGCAAGGTGGCGACCTCGGCCCGGGTCGAGAACAAGGAAGAGGCCTTGCAGAGGATGGGTGTCACGGTCGTGGATAAACCCCCTCCCATCCCCAATCCCGGACCCGCCCCCGGGCTCGATAAGACGGTGCCGGTCGTGAGGAGAGTGGAGTGGAAAGTCCAGGCACATGAGGGCAACCCCTACGGGGTCCGGATCCTGTCCAAGAAGTCCGACGAAGGCGAGTTCGAGCCATGCCCCGTGATGTCTTCCTCCGACGGCAAGAATCAGTATATCTACCTGGAAAAGGGAGACATCGTCGCGGTCGAGCTCTCCAACGACACCAACTACGAGGCGGCCGCCGAGATCCTCATCGACGGCGTCACTCGTTTCGCATTGGCCAGGGACGTCGCCCATCGCGGGTATGTCAACTTCGTGCGTGAACGGTCGGTCCGTCGGTTCTTCGGTTATTATCTGACCTCGAGCAACTCGAACCAATTCGTGGTGGGAAGATATCCAGATAGTGTGGCGGCTAAGCTCCGGCCGGATTCGCTCGACGTCGGGACCATCACCGTCTCCTTCGCCGCAGCGTGGATGGGGAATCAGAGGCCCCCGCTCTACGAGGAGCGGGCGCACGTCGCCAGCGAGGAGATCGGCATGGCGGCGGGAAAGGAGATATCCGACAATGTCAAGCTCGTGAAGAAGAAGGTCGGCGAGGTGCGTACCGTCATCACGATACGGTACCTATCGAGGGGGACGCGGCAATGACCCTGAGGGCCTACCATGCCTGTTTGTTCGTGATCCTCCTCGCCCTCGGTGCCGCGGCGACGGGGCCCCCGCAGACCCGGGGTCCTGAGGCCTCATCGCGATCCCTCCTCGAGGAGGTTATCGTCTTGCAGCGCGGCGGCCATCACCGGAAGGCCGTCGAGGTCCTCTCGCGCGATCGAGGCCGAACCGGGCAATGCCCTGGTGTTGGCTCAACGGGGGATCTCCTGGAACGAGCTCCGCGACTATCAGCGCACCGCCGATGACTTCACCGCCGCGATCAAGCTCGATCCGCTCTACGCCGTCGCCTTCGCCCAGAGGGGCGTCGCGCGTCAGCGTCTCGGCGACATCAACGGGGCGGTCGCCGACCTGGGAAGTGCGCTCAACGTGGACCCCAAGTACGCCGTTCCCTACCGCGTCCGGGGTGAGATCTGGCTCGCCCTCGGTCGGCCGGAGAAGGCGGTGGACGACCTCAGCCGGGCGATCGGCCTCGACGGCTCCTATGCCCTCGCGCTCGCCCAGCGCGGCCTGGCCCGGAGGCGACTCGGCCAGCATGACAAGGCGATCGCCGACCTGAACGAGGCGATCCGGCTATCGCCGAACCTGGCCGGGGCCTATGCCCAGCGCGGGGCCTGCAGGCTCCGCAAGGGCCTCAACAGCGAGGGCCTCGCCGACCTCGACCGCGCGATCCAGCTCAACCCCTACGATGACTTCGCGCTGGCCTTCCGCGGCCTGGCCTGGAATCGACTCGGCGAATTCGACAAGGCGATCGCCGACTTGACCCAGGCCATCAAACTGGGCTCCGGGCCGGCGTTCGACTACGAGCAGCGCGCCGCCGCCCTGCTCAAGAGAGGGCAATTCGACCGGGCCATCTCCGACCTCGGCGAGGTCATCGGCCGGGAACCGAAGAACGACGAAGCCCACGTCCAGCGCGGGCTGGCCTGGCTCAAGAAAGGCGACACCGAGAAGGCGCTGGCCGACCTCATCCGGGCATCGGAAATCGCCCGGGAATGGCGTGCCTCGATCCTGGCCGCGCTCGATGCCGATTCGCCGTCCTCGAGCTCGAGGTGACGCACCGCCCATGCCCGACCCCGCGGCAGCGCCCGGGCGACGCGCCGAACGGCGATGGCGTCGTCGATCGATCCGGTCCGATGGGATCCATCGCCGGCGCCCGTCCCCGGGCCGCTTACGTCGGCGGTGCCGGCGGTGCGGTCGGCGGCGCCGGACCGGGCCCCGCGACGGCATCCATGCGGATCCTCGACGTCGTGACATACTGTCCCGTGGCGGAACGCCTGAGCGTCAGCGTGACGGCCCGGCCAGCCCGGGAAATCAGGACTTGTACGTCGTTGTAATTGTAGGTTCGGATGCCGTCGACTCTGAGGATGATATCACCGACGTTGAGGTCGGCCTCCTCGGCGGGGCTGCCCCGCTCGATGCCGGTGATCCGTACGCCGCGAAACTGCCCGACCCCGTTCTCCTCGTAGACGGCGTCTTCCATCGCGATCCCGAGTCGAGGCGGGAATTCCGCGGTCGAAGGCGGTGCGAGGATCCGACTCCCGCTGCCGGGGGCCCTGTCGTCGGGACGGCGCGTCATCTGCTCGATGGTGGGCATGACGCCGGGAGGGGGAAAGGCGGCCGGATCGATGTCGTTCACATCCCCTCGTCGGGAGTCCGGCGGGAGCAACGAATACGCTCTGGCCTTCATGTCGAAGCGGCCCCGGAACTCCCTGGTGTAGGGGTCGTAATAGTAAGCCTTGTCGGGCTGATTGTCGTAGACGATGACGAGTTGTTGTCGGTACGACCAGTCCCCGCCGGAGTGTCTTGCGAACCAGAAGGTCGCCCGTCGGTGGTTCGCCGGGTCGGGCGTCCAGGCGTTCAACCTTCTCGCCGTTCGTATAAAACTGCTCGGGCTGCGATGAGGGCATGAGCTGCCCATGAATGCCGCTCGAGAGGACAGCGAACCAAGACAATGAGAATATGACGAGCGTTGCCCTGTTCATCGTCGCTCACCCATGGCGTCGAGGTGATGGACCCGGCTACGGAGGCGGGGGTTGTTTGGGCGCAGGGCGTACGTCTTGCGAAATCGGCGGCTGGCCGGTGTCACTCTCGCCCGCGAGCCTAGACCCCGATTCCTTGTAATAGAGGGGCTTGTAGAGGGATACGGCGATGAGCAGCATCCCGCCCAGGGCGAAGAAGAGGCCAGGGCTGGCGCTCTTCAAGACCACGCCTCCCCTCGTCTCCGCGGCCGACAGGTTCCCTTCGAACGTGTACGACGCCTCGATCCCAAACCATGTCATCATCAGGCCGATATACACACAAATATAACCAATAAGCATGCCAAAAGCGACTTGTACGGTTCGACGCGAGGGCCATCGTCGCGGTGGTGTCTCGCCCTTGTGTCCCGCCGACGATGATCCAGCCGAGGAGCAGGACGCAGGCGATGGTCAGGATCAACAGCGGCAGGAACACCTGCTCGATCGTCCTGGCAATTCTGTCGCGCAAGCTCAACGCTTGCGCGCGCGTCGCGGCTTCCACGGGATCGAAGTCGCCGGGCCTCCGCCCGGTCGCCTCGGGTTCCAATCTCTTCTCAGATGGAATCTCCGTGTTGCTCATGTCCGGTGCCACCTATGGAAGAGGCCGAGGATGCGCCTCGGACGCATGAACAAGATTCTAGACGGCACCTGTGGAGTTGCAAGCGCTAATCTCGCCAAACCTGCATTATCCGCAATCACGCTCGCATGAAACTGACGCTGCTCGATCGTCACTGTCCTGGAACCGCCGTTTTACCGACACCAAAAAATCATTAATAATTGTTTATTCGTTATGCATGTCAGAGCCGGCCAGCCCCCGTCACCAACCCGACGCGGCAGCGAGTCTCCGCGAAATGCGGCGGGCGGCCACGGGGTCGAGGCCGCGGTCAGTTCGAGGTACCCGCCGGATCCGGGCGAATCTCGGTCCCTGAACTACCTTTCGGGGCCGCGGATGACTTTGAGCGTTCCCTGGAGCCGTGTCATCGCCCGAGAGCAGAGCTTTCGAGCCGCCTCGGAAGAGCAGCCCAGGCGCCGGCCGATTTCCTCGAAGGGCAGGAGGTCGAAATAACGCAGGCCGATCACGGACCGCTCGTTCGCAGGCAGTTGCGACAAGGCCTGCTTGAGGGCCGCGACGTCCTCTCGGGCGATCGACTGGGTACATGGGGTCGGATACGGATCGACCTCCTCGACGGCCCGATCGCCCGAGTCCGAGCCGGCCGCCACCGGCCGCTCCCGACCGACCGAACGCTTGGCGGAGTCGCGGTACCGGCGGATCAGATCCAGCAGGTTGTGTCGCAAGATCCCGCACAGCCAGACCCGGAAAGCATCGGAGTCGGGCCCGTCGAAGCTCGCAAGGCCCCGATGGGCCTCGAGCAGTGTCTCCTGGACCAGGTCGGCGGGGTCGTACTTGCCGCGCAGATCGCCCGGCAGATCACGCCTCGCGATCGACAGGAGGTAGGGCTGGAACGACTGGAGGATCACTCCAAGGGCCTGGGTATTCCGACCCCGCGCGTCCATCAACCGGGTTTCGAAGATCGACGAAAACGGACTCTGCCCCGTCGCATCTCCTTGCTCCACACCAACCTCCTTCCAGTTCGTCGAGGTCGGACCGAGATCCACACCGAACGGATCTTCCCGCCGGAGGTTCGTCCACGCGATTCATGGGGCCAGACGTTCAAAATGTCCGTCCGGTCGCGAAAGGAAATGCGCCCAGACTGATAGCGACGACGGGCCACACCGGTTATTTAAGGGCGCACCGCATCCTTAGGCTTAAGGAACGCGAGGACCCGAGTCAAGAGAAAAAATGTGTGAAGAATGGCGAATCGATCAGGCCAGGAGATGAGTCGAGGCTCACACGTCAGCGGTGAGCCCCGAAGGACCCATCCACGGAGCGGGAGCCGACAATCGGGCTCGTTCGACTCGGCCAGGTATCCCGCCGGCAAGACCTGCGCCATTCGGTCGTCCTTCCTCTGTTGCGTCATCATCGCAGGAAGCTTCGGGGCGCTCACCCTGAAGCCGACGACGCTCGGCCTCCATTCGTCGCCCGGAGCCATCTCTCTCGCATTCACCTGGCCGGAGCGTCCAAGAACATGACTTCGACGAGGAGCGACACGATGAACACGTCCGTCCGCGGGATCCAACTCGGTGTCGAACAAATCCCCAACGGGGAGGACAAGGCCATCGAAAAGATCAAGGAGTCGGAGCGCCGGCTGCTCCAGATCCGGATCGATCACGAACGTCTTCCCACTTCCGGAAAGCCCGTCCCCCGTGGACAGCATCCAAAGCATCATGGTTGCGTGATGGCGGAATTCGTTGTCGTGGACGACCTTTCCGATGAGTTGCGTTTCGGCGTTTTTCAGGAGCCCGGCAAGCGCTTCGCCGCCTGGATTCGCGTCTCCAACGCACGGGTGGAGGACGACCGGCATTCGGGTGGCCACGGGATGGCGATCAAGCTCATGGGCGTCGCGGGCGAAAAGCTCCTGGAAGGCGAGGAGCACGAACAGACCCAAGACTTCCTGCTGCTGGATAGCCCGGTCTTCTTCATCAAGAACGCCGTCGAATACGCGGCGTTTGAAGCCGCCCGCGTCAAGATGGAGAGCACGGAGTCGATGTTCGGTAAATTCTCGATGGCCGCATACTTCTTGACGCATCTCGACGAGCTTCGGATCTTGAAGTCGATCGAGAACAATGTTTCCTCCAACCCTCTCGAAACCCGGTATTGGAGCACGACGGCCTACAAACTCGGCGCCGGGGCCGTAAAGTATTTCGCGAAGCCCGTGATCAGCGGCCCTCCCATCTCTGCTCCCGCGCCGTCACCCGATCAACTCCGCGAGGCCATGAAACTCAACCTCCAGACGCGGGACGCGGACTTCCAGTTCTTCGTCCAACGCCAGGTCGACCCCGACAAGACTCCGATCGAAGACCCGACGCACGAGTGGAATGAGCGGGATGCTCCTTTCGAGAAGGTTGCAACGATCCATATTCCACGGCAGACCTTCGACAGCCCGGAACAAATGGAGTTCTGCCAGAACCTGTCCTTTAACCCATGGCACTCCCTTCCCGACCACAAGCCCCTGGGAGGTATCAATCGAGTCCGGAAAGTAGTCTACCTGGCTCTCTCGGACATGCGCCACGAGTTGAACCATGTTCCCCGCCGAGAGCCGACTCCCCAGACATCGCCGGACCGGTGATGCGTACCGCCCGCGACTCGGAGCCAGGCCCTCCGGCTGAGGCGGGCTGCCCCGGCAATCCTAGGTTTGATTTCGGTCTCGAGAAGGACAGACACCGACTTCGGCTTCAACAGATGTATCGACACGCCCTAAGGACCGGTCCGCGGAGCGATAGCCGGTCATCGGACAGTTTGAATTCGCCCATCGTCGTGCCGGCCGAGACCGACACCGATTCCGGCCCCGTTTATGATCGGATAATAGACACTGATTGCAGCCTGGCGCGGACGCCGGTCCGACATTAGTCCGACCCAGCCGGATCGGATCGCGTTGCAGGCAAATAAGCACCGATAAAGGGGAGGGAAGAGGCCTTCCACGCGAGACCGGCGGACGGGCACGGCTACGCGACGACCAGCCGAGAGAAGCGATCAATTGGTTTGACCCCCGGTCGCCACGAAAACCGCCGGTTCTTCGGTCTTGCTAGAGCGTATAAGCCTTTTCCCAATCAGGAGTTAAGAGAGAATCGGCGAAATGCCTAGGAACCTCCTTGAGTTTGGTTGACCAATATGATCAATTGGCTGGACCGCATAGCTGGTGACTTTCATTCAAACTCTTGGATACGCCGGGCGATGCGGATGACCAAGTCAACCGTCCACAATGTCCGCGCTATTCACCGTGACTGGTACAAGCAGCGCAAGAGTCCCGTATGACACGGGTCGCTGTCGCCAAGACGAGGTTCGAAGAGAAGTATTCCCAGCCCTGGGCATCTGGGCCTGCAATCCGCATGTAAGCTCAAGTAGTTCCTTGAGTTGACGAAGGCCAGAAAGCCCGTCACGGGACGACTCTCCCATTGACTCTACCGCGTTGCATTGGGCATCGCGGAAACTGCCCTGGCCCTCGAGGAGAGATACCAATGGCGATGACTGTCCAGGATGCTTTGCGGCTGGCTAAGGACGACCCAGTCTTTGCGAAGCAACTCCTTACGGACCCAGAGTCTCTGAAAACGGCGTTCGGGTTGACCGACGCCCAAGTGACGGCCATCAAGGCCGCGAGCCTGAATACAATTCTCGGTACGATTCCCGATCCGGCCCCCGCCGCGGGTGGTGGCGCCGCCGGCGGCGGCGGTTTCTATTGATCCCGGTCACTCAACGCGCCGCTGCATCGAATCGGTGTGACCGTCAGCGAGACGGCCACGCGACACCCCAGGAGAGACGCCGGGCGCGGATGTCATTATGGACTCCGCGCCCGGCCCTGATACCAGCAAACAGGTGTGTACATGAAGGGCGTCGTTGGAGTACTACCCGCCGCGGGGCTGGCCTCGCGCCTGCGGCCGCTCCGATATCCGAAGGAATTGTTGCCCGTGCTGTTCGCGCTGGACGGATCATCGGCGCATCCGCGCCCTATCCTCGCAGCGGAGTACTCGCTCTCCGCGATGCGAAACGCTGGAATTTACAAATGTATAATTATTATTAATGAGAATAAAACAGAAATATTCAAGTATTTCGGCGACGGGTCGGACCTGGGGATGAAGCTGGCCTATGTCGTCCAGTCGAGGCCCAGCGGGCTCCCGCACGCGATCATGTCCGCCCGGGAATGGGTCGGCGGGGACCATGTTTGCCTGGCCTTGCCCGATACCGTGTTCAGTCCGAAGGGGGCCGTGGGGGAGATTCTCGGCGTCATCCGTTCTTCCGAGGCGGACCTGGTCCTGGGAGTGTTCCCGACTTCGGAGCCCGAGAACCTGGGCCCGGTGCGGTTCGCGGAGGACGGCAGGGTGCTCCAAGTCCAGGATAAACCGGCCCAGACGGACCTGCGCAATACCTGGGGAATCGCCATCTGGAGCCCGCGATTCACCGCCTTGCTGCACGATCAGACGCAGAAGTGGGGAATCGAAGGCCACGAGGGAAAGGAGCAGACCCTCGGCAAGGTCTTCGACGCGGCGGTCCGCGGCGGCCTCGGGGTCCGCTGCGTCCATTTTGCCGGCGGCCGATATCTCGATGTCGGAAAGCCGGAGGGGATTGGCGCTATCGTCCTCGAGGGCTCGGAGTGGATGAGATGAGCGAGAAAAGCCATCTATTCCTGGCCCTCAGCCGCAAGGGTTGGGGAGAGGCCACCCTCGGCGTCCGCGTCGCGAGCGAGCTCATCGAGAGGGGTGATCGGGTCGCTTTCTTCGGTCACGAATCGATGAATACACTGTTCTCCGGCGGCCCGATCCCCTTCGAGTCGGTCCCCGAGCATCTCGGTCCTCTGTTCAAGATCCTTCTGGCCGACTACCTGGAAACGAATCACGTCAACTCCCTGATCTTGTCCGATTTCATGACTTGCGACGGCGTCCTCCGCGGCATGGGCATGGATCCCCGCTTCCTCCACGAGCTTGGGCCCGTCGTTATTGCCATCGATACATGGGATTCCGAATGCACGGGGCGAACTGCGGATATGTTTTGCGGCAAGAAGAAGTCGATGTCCGCGTGGACCGAGACGCTCTCGAAACGGATGATCCCCGTCCCGATCGCTCGACCTGATCGACGGGAAGGGGCCTACGCGAACCTGCCGGAACCCTTGCACCTGACGCGCAAGGTCCGCAACCACGTGCGCGCCAACCTCGGGATCTCGGCGCAAGACCGGGCCGTGTTCTTTTGCACCGCGGCTTGGCAGCAGACATCTTACGGTGACGAGCATGGTGAGCGGATCGCCGCGAAGGTCCCGCGGCTGCTCGCCGCCTACCTCGACCGATTGGGTGAAGCAGTCCATCTCATCCATGTCGGGCCGTCGTCGTACGACCTGGACGCGACCCTCGGGGGGCGGTACCATTGGTTCCCGCCCCTGAACGCCGAGCGATTTGCGCTCATGCTCGGAAGCTCCGACCTCCTGCTGTCGGCGAACATTTCCGCGACGACGATCGCCAAGGCGCTCGTGTCCGACATCCCGACCGTCGTCGTCGAAAACTCGATCGCCCTGGATTCGCTCGCCGAGGCCCCCGGCTGGTTCGGTCATGACCCTTCCCCGCTCGTGACGGACTGGCTGAAGGAGGCTGCCCCGATTTATCCGTTTCGGCTGTGGCCGCTCGGACTGTACGCGTTCTTGGACCCGCTCCTCGCGTCCAACAGCTACAACGCGGCCCTGGAGGTCGTCGAACTGCTGAACGAGACGAGATTCGTGGAAGTCACCAACAGATTACTCTTCGACGAACAGGGCCGACATGACCGCCTCGACCGCCAGGCCGGCTATGTCCGGAGCGTGAAGAGCCTGCCGCGGGGTGCCGATATCATCGCCGGGTATCTCGGCGCCTGACGGAGCCATCGGGGAGCAAGCGATGAAGTGCCTGAGTATCCACCTCACGGATTTGTGCAACAGCAAGTGCAGTTTCTGCGTCGTCGGCTCGCCGCTGTACGCCAAGGACAGCATCCGCCACGAGGAGGTGCTCAACTTCCTGAGGGCCAACGCCGGCCAATCCTACGATGTGGTGAACATCCACGGCGGCGAGGCGACCGTCCACCCGAGGTTCCTGGAAACGCTGGAAGCCATCCGAGACCTCGGCTATGGGGAGGTGCACCTGCAGACCAACGGGATCACCATCGCCGCGATGGAGTTCGCCCGCCGGCTCGTCTCCCTGGGCGTCACGCTGTTCATCGTGTCGTTGCACGGCGATTCCGCCGCACTCCAGGACGAGTTGACCGATACCCCCGGCGGTTTCGACAAGACGATCCAGGGGATCAGGAACGCCAAGCAACTGGACGCCAAGGTGCGCACGAACACCGTCATCACGCGGCAGAACGTGGCGCGGCTCTCGGCGATCGTCGGCCTGGCCTGCGATCTCGGGGTCAACCATATCAATCTCTCCAATCTCCACCCGACTGGGAGCGCCTACTTCGGGATCAACCGCCTCAGCGTCAACTTCCGCACGGTGCGGGAGAACATGTACGACGCCGTGGACGCCGCGTTGGCGCTCGGGCGGGCCGTGACGCTCGAGGGATTCCCCTACTGCGTCGTGAGGGAAAAATCGGAACTACATCTAAATAACATGTATCGTGATATCAAGATGCTGATGCGAAGTAATGTTATAAATAACTATGATCAATTTATGAATAATGCTTGCAGGGTGTTCGGGGAGCCGTGCGAGCGTTGCACCGTCAGGGAACGATGCGGGGGGGCCTACCCCGAGTACGTCCAGTTCCACGGATGGCACGAATTCGCGCCGATCGCCGGCCCGGAGGCGCGGGCGAGTCTGTCGGCGGCCGAGTAGTCGGAGTTCGTCGGCCCATGCGTATCGCCCTCTGGAACGGCACTGGCCTGTACAACATCGGGGACCGGATATTGGATCTCGTCAACCGCTAGATCGGAGAATCGCGGTCGCCGCAACTGGCCGGGCATGAGCGGCGGATTCCTTGTCGAACTCCCGGGTTTCGACCGAGCGGTGTCGTCCCGCGGGATCGGAATCGGGCAGCGGAGGTTGTCATCCGGCTCGCTCGTGCGGTGGTGGCGCGAACCGCGAGCCGGTCGGGGCAGGCGGGGCGCGGCGGTCGCAACCGAGAAAGGCAAGCGGAATGCGGGGCGAGGGTCTTTTCCACCGGCCTCAATCACCGCGTTGGTTCGTGCATGCGAGGGCTTCGATTGGATAGAGCTCGGCACGGCATGCGCACCTGGCCCGGCTTGGACCGACATCCTGACTTCGCGTCCGCCACAGGTGGTCAACGATCGGTCTTGACGCTGGTCCTTCGGTCGGAGAGAATGAGTCTTGAGCATAGTCTTGTTTGACCGAATTGAAGTTGATTCGCTTCGACAGGTATATCGCCTCGAGATACTCGTCGAGTCGCCGCGAAACCTCATTAGATGGTGAGACATGGCCGAGTCGATCCTCAAATCGAGCGCCTTTTCCCTGAGCTTGACTCTCCCGGCGGTTCCGGCTGCGGGCGCGGCCGGGGGCGGACCGCCGGATTCCGATACATGCGGCATCACGATTCAGCCCCAATCGCCGCACACCTACTGGTGTTGGGCGGCTGTTTCATCGAGCATTTCTATATTCTTCGATAGGAGCAGTCCCTGGACGATGTGCAACGTGGCCACCGCGGTCAAGGTCAAGTTTCGGAGTGCCGTCAACCCTCAGTGCTGCATCAATGGGCTATCCGACGTCTGCAACCAGCCCGACAACCTCGAAAACGCCCTGTCGATAACCGGTAATCTCGCGTCCGTTCCGGCCGGCGGGCAGAACCCTTTCGCCGGCGTCCTATCTTTCAGCGACATCCAGGTTGAGATCAATGCACGGCGACCGGTTGGCGTGAGGATCGGGTGGGTGTTGGGCAATGGCGGCCATTTCGTTTTCATCAACGGATACACCGAAAATCAGATGCTGGACGTACAGGACCCACACACTGGACAAAACTGGGTTAGCTATGATAATCTATGTAACTCTTACCAGGAGGCGGGTGTATGGACGCATACCTACAAGGTTGCGCATGCTCAGGCAACTATACCCGCGGGTGGCGGCTCCCCGGCCTTAGTCGGCTCCCCGGCTTTACTCGGCTCCCCGGCTTTACTCGGCGGGGGCCCCTTGCACGGAGTTCTACCCATGGGCCTGATTCCAAGCCCGCCTCCCTCCTCGGCCAAGACCGTGATCAGCAACGCACTGGCGTCTTTCGCGACATCGGGCGCGACGGTGCCCCCGGCACTCCAGGGCGCCGCAGCTCTCGGGGTCGTCGCCACGATGCCCCTGAAGGTCTACTTGGTTAGCCTGGCCGACATGGCGGCGAAGAACCTGGGGAATGCGAAGCTCATCGCCTGGCGGTTCATGCTGCTCCACGGCGAACAGGCCGTCGCCGCCGTCGAGCTCTCTTGCGATGAGGATGGCGAGAATGTGAAATTCAGCAGCTTCAACCTGGGGCCGTTCGTCGAGGCGACCCGACAAGCGGTGGTGAATGCGGACAACGACCCCACCATAAAGGCTGGCCGGTATGAACCTCGTCTCTTCCGCGTGCCCGGGATGTACGCCCAGGTCCTCTGGTTGAAGGACCTCGATGGGCACGCGGATCAGATGATTCCCTTGAATCCCACGGAGTTGGGCCTCAAGCCACAGGCGGGCTCGTCCGGTGGCGGGGCGCCCAAGGCGACCCTCTCGAGCAAAGATCTCCTGGATGCCCTGAGTCCGAAAGTCAGCAAGGCGACGGAAATCGACACCGCCCCGCCTTGATCCGAGCCGATGGCGAAGGGGTTGGCGACGGCCCCTCGAGGCGTCCAGACGGCACGCCCGGTCGCCGGGACGGGTGGTTCACGACGTGGTCTCGTCGTCCGGGGAAAGTCGGGTCGAGGCGGGGGATTCGCGGCAATCACCCCCGCGGACGTCAGGCTGCGGAGGCGCATCGCCGGGCCGACTCGACTTGCGGGCCGGACTTCTTGGCAGGATTGCGAGTTTCATGTGTCGTTCGCGGCAACTACGTCCATCCTCCGGGTCTGAACGGGCGTGCGTGAAATGCCGGATCACAAGAGTCTGATTCTCATCGTCAACGACGTTTGCCCTTTGCGTTGTGAGCATTGCTCGGTCGGCTACAGCAGTCGTTTCAGCGGAAGCTCGAAGCAGGTCGATGTTTCGAGGCTGAAGGAAACGCTGGGGTCGATTGATACGAATGTGTACAGCCGGATCATACTTGCTGGAGGAGAGCCATCCCGGTCGCCGGACCTACTCGAGGCGGTCATCGACGCATGCCACGACTTCGGCCTGCAGGTGGCGGTCACGACGGCCCCGGTGTGGGCGAAGTCGCCGGCGGCCGCGACGCGGTTCCTCGAGAAGATCAGGCGAATCGACTCGGTCATCCTGAGCCTCGATCGATTTCATCTCAATCATCTCGATTTACAATTCTATAAGCATGCTATTGCAGCATGCGGTGCGATGGATATCGACGTCAACGTCCATGTGAGTTTCTCATGCAGCGAGGATTTCGGGATTGTCAACGGCCTGGGAGATTCCCTCCATGCGGTGAGGTTGGTGTCTTATCAGAGGATCATGCCGGTCGGCAACGCGTCCACGCTTTCTGATGTGTACAGTGGCGCCTTGACGATCGAGACGAAGGATGACATCGACGCGATCGAACGCTCGTGTACGATCGGCAATGCTCTTGTTAGTATCGACTGTAATGTGCATGCGTGTTGCTGGTCGGCCGGTGTGCCGGATTCCCCGCTCGAATTCGGGTCGTTCACCGTGATGCAAGACGACTCGATGTTCAGGAGGATCTCCGCGCAGGGATTCCTCGGATCGCTCGTCGAGGACGCGAAAGACGTTGTTTTCGAATTAGTCAAAGGTAAGAAGATTATAAATGAATGCCACCTCTGTGTGGAGGTGATGTCTGCCGGGCTTTTTCCCAAGGCGTGAGCCTTCCGTGGCGAGGACCTCGACCGGTTGCAAAGTAGGTTCCTCGAGGATATAGCGGGGATTCCGTCCGGGTTTCGCAGGCGGACTTACAGGAACAGACGTGCGGACACTCGACGACGCAACGGTCTGCGCCGCCGATGTCAGGTCGGATTGGTCGCAGATCGTCGGCCCGGCTCGAAGCGGACCGGTAGGCGCACCGGGCTGTGTACCTGCAGCGCCTGGCGCGGTTCCCACGGCTCGTCGCTCGCGAGCTCGAGGCGCTCCAGTCGAACCCAGGATGTCGGCCAGCGCGATCCGGGCCTCGAGGCGGGAGAGCGGGGCCCCCAGGCAGAAGTGGATGCCGTGCCCGAAGGCGACGTGCGGGTTCGGATCCCGCGCGATGTCGAACCGATCGGCGTCGGGGAACTGGCTCGGGTCGCGGTTCGCCGAGCCGATCATCGCCAGCACGAGCCGACCGGCCGGGATCATCTGACCGTGCACCCGAACGTCGCGCGTCGGTGTTCGCATCAACCATTGCAGCGGCGAGCGGAAACGCAGGACCTCCTCGATGGCCGAGGGCAGGAGGCCGGGCTCCGCGCGGAGTCGCGCGAGCTGATCCGGGTTGTCGGCGAGGCAGAGGACGGCATTGTTGATCAGGTTGGCGGTCGCCTCCTGGCCGGCCACGACGAGGAGCTGGAAGAATCCCAGCATCTCCTCGTGCGTCAGCCGTTGGCCGTCAACCTCGGCCTCGATGAGGCGCGTCAACAGATCGTCCTGAGGCACCGCCCGCCTCTGCTCGATCATGTCCGCGAGGTAGGTGCTCATCTCGGCCGTCACCACGACGAACTCGCCGTAGGCCCGGGCCGCCGCTTCGCGGTCCGAGCGTGCGTAGCTGAGCCTCAGGATGGCGTCGCTCCAACGTTTGAAACGCGGCCAGTCGACCAGGGGCATGCCGATCATCTCCGCGATGACCATCATCGGCAGGGGGACCGCGTAGTCGGCGGCCAGATCCATCTCGCCCCGCTCGATCGTCTGGTCCAACAGGTCGCGCGACAGCTCCCGGATGCGCGGCTCGAGGTTGGCGACGACCCGCGGAGTGAATGCCCGCGAGATCAGGGCACGCAGCTTCGTGTGGCTCGGCGGGTCGAAGAAGATGAACCAATTCTCGGGAGCCGGCACGCGAGAGCTGAATGTCTCGTGATCGCTCAGCGCCCGCTTCACGCCCTCGTAGTCGAAGATCAACCAGGCGTCGAACGGCGGCGGAATGTGAAGAAGGGGAGAGTGGCGCCGCATCCGGTCATACACGGGGAACGGGTCGCGGCGCATCTCGTCGGAGAAGAAATCAGTCATGGCTCACGACCTCCATCGTTCACGATCTTGGGGAAGAGGGTTGCCGGTACCCACCCAGGCGTCTTCTGCTTGCAAAGCATATTAGGCACCGGTAGTCTCGACGGTTCATTGGGGTTGACGGGTAGCCACGACCAATAATGCTTGCATCGAAGAGTCCATTCAATCATGTCTGCTAGCAAACTTGACTTTCAATTCTCTTTTTCTTCCCAGGAGAATGCTCTGAGCTCGCCCGGTCACGCTTTGGTGCGTTGTAGTGTACAGACTGATGGGACGATGCATTTTGAACAATATGGTCCCATAGGACCTGGTACTGATTGGACAGCTATCTGTCCGGATTCCAGATTGTTCGAGCTCGTACCGTTACTGGAGCAATGGAAATTACAGGGGCTTGGGCCGAACGAAGTCGAATTTGAGAGTACGGTACACACCTTTCTTAATGTCGCCTATGGGAATCTTAAATTCGAGGCTGATTCTAATGAACAATCTTCGTATCCCGTCCTGATTAGGAGAATTGCTGAGTGGGTGTACGGATAGTCTAACTGAGGACCGGAAACCGGGACACAGCTAAGGGGGCCAATCAACGGGGGCGTCAGGCCCACGAAGAAAAAGGCCGTTTGCCCATTCGGTCAGGGGGCCCCGATGGGGGGTGGAGGGATCTCGATGGCGGTATCGACAAAGATCGGGGATTATATCGAGCCCGCCACGGGCGTCGTCAGAAACCCTTTCGAGAACCCGTTCGGTGACTCCGTCTGGCGGTCGTCGTGGCTGTACAGCTCGTTGATGATCATCAAGGGCAAGGCGCCCGCCGTCTATGCCGACATCGCACATGATCACGGACTTGACATCGCGTCGGCGACGCTCTTCCTGAGATCCTTCGCGGCGCACGGGACCGGCACCGGCGGCTGGACCGTGATCGGCTCGACGCAGAAGTTCTCGACCGATCAGCTCGCCCCGCTTCTTTACCTCTTGGAGTGCGCGAGGGTCTTCGGGACCTCGGACGACCTGGCGGCGGCCACGACCATCCTCCAGAGCCTCCTCGACTTGGAGCGAGTAGGTACGCCCCTGTCGGACTCGCCGAGCGGGAAGATCCGGCCCAATCTGGGCTACGTCATCGACGTGCTCTGCGACCAGGAACGGTTCGGCCTCACCTATCACACGACCGATCTGCCGGTGTTCCTCGTCCCCTGCTTCGGGAACATCGAGTGCGCCCGCAAGAACAGGCGAGCCGCGTACAAGGAGGCTTTCTCCGTCGGCCTGACGGCCCAGGCGATCGGGACGGACCTCGGCCAGGACGAATTCTCGTTCTTTAACGCGATCGCCCTGGTGACCCTCCAGGCACTGGCCTGGGGCCCCGGAGACCAGGACGTGAAGAAGTGGCGCGAGGGCTTCCACCACCTGGCCGACCAGGGGGGTGGCCCCGCGTTCCAGATCGCCTCCGGCGCGATGCCGGTCAACCCAAGCGTCGAATCCTTCAAGGATGCGACGATCTGTCGGGACGTCAACAATGACGTGATCATGAGCCAACGCCCCTCGAAGTTCCAGGACGGGACCTTCCCCAACCCGTCATGCGGATCATCCCCGCGCACCGCGACCCTCGACTACGTGATCCTCAAGGCGTTGGAGCTTGCCTGGGCGTGAGGCAGTCGATCGATCGCGGGGTTGGTTCGCGCGCTCCGCGCGGTGGTGCTCGTTCAGCCGAGGACCTCCTCGGCCCGCGGTAGCAGCCTGGCGAAGTCGAGCCGGTTGGGGCAGGCGCGGCGGGCGGCCTCGAGGTCGGCGCCCTTCCAGTCGCGCGCCGCATCGCTCAGGTTGGCGTAGAGCCGCCGGGCCTCGGCGCGGTGGCCGTGGTGGTCGTGGTAGGTCAGGAACCGGGTCAGGTTGCACAGCTCGGCCGACGTGCCGGCGGCCTGGCTGCATCGGCCGTCGCACGAGGTGCACATCGTCGGCCCGGCGGCGATACAGGCGTCCCGCAATCGGTCGATCGCCGCGCCGGGCCGAGGTTTGAGCCGTCAGTGATGACGGCCCGAGGCCGAAGCCCCCGGTCCGGGTCTCGGCTCACACTTTCGAGGCCGCCAGGCTGCCAGTTCGGGCGTGGTAGGCGTCGTACCAGTCATTGATGCGAGTGACAGGGCTCGCCGCGCTGTGTTCGGCGCCCGAACTGGCTACAATGGATGTTGTGATCCGCCGACAACCCGGCGTTCCGGAGGCCGATGCCATGTCCGTCTCAATCACCCGGTCCGATCCGACCGCGCCGACCGAGCCAATCGATGGCGACGGGGCCATCCCTCCGCTGCGGGACGGCGACCGGCTGGGCCGCGACGAGTTCGAACGGCGTTACGATGCGATGCCGCAGCTCCGGAAGGCGGAATTGATCGAAGGAGTCGTCTCCGTGCCATCACCGGTCCGATGGGAACGTCATGGCGAGCCCCACTCCACCCTGGGGGGGTGGCTCTTCGTCTACCGGGCGAGAACCCGCGGTGTGAGGCTCGCCGATCATGCCAGCATACGCCTGGACCTGGGGAACATGCCTCAACCCGACTGCGTGCTGATCATCTCCCCCGACTGCGGGGGTCGGGTGCGGATCGACGAGGACGATTATGTCAACGGTGGCCCGGATCTCGTCGCCGAAATCGCCGCCAGTAGCGCAAGCTACGACCAGAACGGGAAGCTGCAGGCCTACCGGCGCGAAGGCGTTCGCGAATACATCATCTGGCGCGTCCTCGAGAGTCAGATCGACTGGTTCGTCCTCCGCGAGGCCGGCTTCGAGAAGCTCACTCCGGGGGACGACGGCATCCTCCGCAGCACGGTCTTCCCGGGCCTGTGGCTCGATCCGGCCGCGCTGTTGCGCGACGATTGCGACACGTTGCTGAAAGTCCTCCAGCGCGGACTGGACACCGCCGAGCATGCGGCGTTCAAGGCCGAGCTCGCGTGGGTCCGAGTCGAGCCGACTCGCTGAATCCGGGCGAACCCCGTTGATTCCGGAGGAATGCCGCGCCAGGTGAACGTGGAACGGGACCATGGTTCAAGGCGGACTCGCTCGAGCTGCGTGACAACATTCCGGAGCGGCCACCGAAACCACCCCGAGCAAAGGAGCCCGTGATGTCTCTACCTGTCCCGACGATCATCGTCGAGGGATTCGATGATGCGGTCGGAATCGCCTACCGGCGAACCACCACGGAGCTGTTGGTCACGGATGCCGGCGCCGGCACCATCAGCGCGGTGAACATCGCCAGTCGCGCGCGCCGAGCGTCCTCGGAACCGGCTACAACGCGCCCTCCGACGTCGCCCTCAGCGTGGATGGCCAGACGGCCTATGTCGCCGAGAAACCCGGCACCCTGCTCAAGGTCAGCCTGAGCAACCTGAACCGGGACGCTCCCACGACAACCGTCATCGTCTCCGGACTGGACGGCATCGACCAGATTGCCCTGGATGAGGTGCGCAGGATTCGCCTATGTGGCGGAGTTCACGGCGGGCCGTCTATTGCAAATCCGCCTGGCTCCCGAACCCGCCGGCTGGCACCTGATGAGGTCGGAGGCGACGATATTCGCCCCCCGCGGCGTTCTGGTGACGAGCGACGGTCGGTTCGCGTTTGTCAGCAGCGACGCGGGAACCATCACCCGGTTCGAGCTCGGGACCAGCAACAGCAGCGTCGTCGCCGATGGCCTGGACGGCCCTCGTCACCTGACGTGGTTGGATGCAGATGAGCACGTCATCGTGTTTCCGCAACCCAACCCCAGCGGCACAGTGCTCAAAGTGGATCTCACCCCGTCGTCAGGTCCTGGCCGGCTTCCATCGCCCCCGGGGTCGGTCGCGACGCCCGTCGCCGGCCCCACGCCGCCCGCACCGTACAGCATCGCCGTACTCGCGCCGAATCGACTTCTGATCGCGAGCGCGCAGTCCATCAGCCAGGTCGATCTGCCTCTCGAGAAGTTACAACCACGGCTAACGCCTCAATAACTGCGGGATGGCCTCGGATCCCGTCGGCGCTCAGCTCACGACGGGCCTGGAAAAGTCGGCCGGCCCGGATCGCGAGGATCGCGATGGACCGGCCTTCTCTGGCGCATCCCGATGATCGGGCAGCCAAACGGGTCAACCGAGGACCTCCTCGGCCCGCGGCAGGAGCCTGGCGAAGTCGAGCCGGTTGGGGCAGGCGCGGCGGGCGGCCTCGAGGTCGGCGCCCTTCCAGTCCCGGGCCGCCTCACTCAAGCCGGCGTAGAGCCGCCTGGCCTCGGCGCGGTGGCCGTGGTGGTCGTGGTACGTCAGGAACCGGGTCAGGTTGCACAGCTCGGCCGTCGTGCCGGCGGCCTGGCTGCATCGGCCGTCGCACGAGGCGCACATCGTCGGCCCGGCGGCGATGCAGGCGTCCCGCAGCCGGTCGATCGCCGCCCGCGTCATCGGCTTCTTGAAGACCTGGGCCGCCGCGGTGTTCTCGCGGATCTGGTCCGTGTTCCGCATCGAGACGCAGACCGACGCGAACCGCTCGTCGCTCCAGATCGCGTGCAACAGCGCCTGGTACGGCGAGAGCCCCTGCGCCGCCAGGTCGGGCAACGCCTGGCCGATCGCGTCGAGATTGACGTTGCCGGCCACCTGCTTCATCGAGATCAAGCCGATGCCGGCCTTGGACGCGGCGTCCAGCGCCCGGTTCATCGCGTCGTCCTGGGCGCTCCAGGGGTTGTTCTGCAGCATGATCAGGTCGACGAATCCGCCGGCCGCGGCCGACTGGACCAGCGCCGCCCGGTAGGGATGATGGGTCGAGAAGCCGACGAACTTCGCCTTGCCCGACTTGCGGATCGCGTCGGCGGTCTGCTTGAACTCCTGGCTTTGCGGCCAGGCCAGCTCGGCGTTGAAGTTCAGGTCGCCCAGGGCGTGGATCAGGATCGCGTCAACGTAATCGGTCTGGAGCGCCTGGAGCCGCTGGTCCAGCATCCCGAGGAGCTGCTGGGGCGACTGCGGGCGGGTCTTCGTGACCAGGAACAGCTCGTTGCGGGGCACGGCCGCCGCCTGCATCCAGCGGGCGATCATCGGCTCGGAACCGTAGTTGTCGGCCGTGTCGACGTAGCGGACGCCGTTGGCCCAGCCGAACCGGAGCAGCCGCTCGCCGCCCGGGATCAGCCAGGTGCCCTGGGTGAGGATGGTCACACCGACCCCCGTGCGGCCGAGCTTGCGAGTGGGCAACTCGACCGCCGGGCCCGGGTTCGGATTCGCCCCGTTCGCGGCCCCGACGCCATCCGGGCCGGCCACTCCCCCGATCTCGGCGGCCGGTGAGGCGATGCGGGCCCGTGCCTTGCGCTGGCGGATGGCGCGCGGGCGCTGCGCCGCGCCGTCATCGCCGAGCGCCCCGGCCGCGGCGAACGCCCCGACGCCCTTACCCAGAAAGTCCCGACGATCCATCCGGCCGGTCCGGTCTGCGGATTCACCGCTCATCTCGCTCCTCCTCGCTGACTCACGACATGATGATGCGACGTCAGAATGGCGGTACCCCGGCGGGATCCCGGGCTCCCGGAAGGCTAATCGGCGCCGCCGGTCGTGTCGACAAAAATCCGGCTCCGGCCCTCAAATTCCGGTCCGAATCCCGATCTGCGCGATCGGAACGCTCCTCGTCGAGCGTGCGAGATCATCAAATGAGCGATTTACGAGATTTGGGAGGTTTGTAGCGAACGAGAAAGCGGCCGAGAGAGATCGGCGGCTATCGTTCAGATGGCTCCGCCGGGTGGACGATCGGGCCGGCGAGACTTGCCCCGCGACTTACCGGGGCCTTTCCGGACGATCCGGTCGCGGATCCAATCCAGGAATTGCTCGCGTTCCAGGTCTCCGGCCGCCAGGCTGAGGAACGTCAACTGGTGCTCGTCCAGCGGAGCGTCGATTGCGTAGCCGTTGCGGCTCAAGAACATCAACATGGCCCCGTAGCCCGTCCGTTTGTTGCCGTCGAAGAAGGGATGATTCATCACCAGCGAGAACGCCAAGGCCGCGGCCTTCTCAGCGATGGTTGGATAGAGATCCTTGCCGCCGAAACCGGCGCGCGGCTGCGCGACCGCCGAGTCGAGCAGGCCGTGATCCCGGACGCCGGGATCCCCGCCGTACTCCTCGAGCGAATGCTCGTGGATCGCCAGCACCGTCTCGAGAGTCAAGTACTTCATTGGGCGAGCCGGCGGAAGACTTCGCCGTAGGTCTCAAAGATCTCTTCGAGATCCGCCTGGATTTCATCCTCGTCGTCCTCTTCCTCCTCGAGCGGCACATCGTCGAGGCCCAATTCGCGGATCGGCGCGTCCATCTCCTCGGGATGCTGCGCGGCATAAGCGAAGGCCAGATCGAGCCCCTGCGGCGTCAGGCCCGGTGCGACCTTGAGCTGCGCGGCCGCGGGAGAGCCGGCGCGGCGGTTCATTTCCAGCCGCCAGATCGCGACGTCGCACCCCTCCACGTACGCCACCCCGTCGCGGTGGACCAACCCGGGCACCTGGGTCTCCATACCATTGGACATCGGCACCTCGACACCCTGGGAACGACCCGAAGCGTCCTCGCTCGCAGGTCCCTTCACTTCCGGCTTGACGGCCATGACATCATCTCCACGACGAGCGTTCTTCCGACAGATGACGTGTCCTCTCCTCATTAACAAGTATCTCCCGTCGCGCCGGACCGGTCAACGAGGGGTGGATCGGCGATCGGCGGCACGGCAAATCCTGCAGTGATCGACAGAACCGATATTCGGAATTCAAAAGAACTCCAAGATTCGGCGAGACTCGGGCGACCCTGCTTGTTATAATAAGAATGTCTGGCGGGAGTTGACGGCGGGTGAACGGAGGGTTGTCCCAGAATCGAGGATGCGGCGAAGCATCCGGAAAAGTACAACCTGGCCAAGATCCACGCCCGGCTCGTGCGGCTCAGGCAAGGCGATCGCGCCCCCGACACGCCGATCTTCGACCTGCCTACCGCCCAGGCCAAACTGGCTCAAGAGCAGGTCCGCATGCCGATCCCGCCCGACGACCCGGCATATCCCGAGCGACTGCTCCTGCGGCTCCAGGCCACCGCCGCCGGCTGCGCCTGGCTTGTGGGCCTATGGGCCGAGTTGCGGACGACTCTGCGGGACAACGCCTGTTGGCAACCGGATGAGCGCCTCCGCGCCGTGGGGCTGCCGGCCGTCGCCGTCAACGATCCGATGGTGCGGACGATCTATATTCATTTGCGTGATCCTGGGCGGGAAGGACGCGCAGGTTTTCGCCAACCAGGTGCGGGAGATGGCCGACCGCGAGTTCGAGTACTTCGTCGAGCGGATGGCCGGTCGGGGTCTGACCGGCCGCACGCCGCCCAACCGAGAGGCGACGCGCAAATGGCCGCTGGCAATGATGGATGGCGTGATGATGGGATAGCAGGTGCGAGCAGCCATGCATTCGGAGCGGGAGCAGGCGGCGCTGGCGATGGACCGGCTGGCGTTCGACCCCAGCCCCGCTGGGCGGCGGCGGCTGCGCCTGCGGAGCCGCCTGCTTGGCCAAAGCGGTCGCCGCAAAACCAGGAGAGGTCGCGAATTGTGAAAAGGTACGAAACGAACCCACGCCTGCCAGAATGGCAGTCATTCGGCCGATCACAACGGCGATGAAACGCGCGAACGAACCCACGGGTCGGCCCAGAGGACCCGGAATTGCGCGAACGAACCCACGGGTTCAGCGTGATGGCGCCAAGACCGCGCGAACGAAGCCACGGTCATCGGGGATGAAGGGGTTATGCCGATTGGAGGAGTCTTGTCGTACTCGGGTGGCAACGTCGGGTTCGGCCGAGCCGGGAGTCCCCCGATCCATCTGGTGGGTGGTCTCAGGAGACACAAGCCCAACTCCTCCGCGAGATCGGGAGGGAGAGGGCAGGAGAAAGCCGCGGGAATCTCAGGGCAACGCGGTAGACACCCGCCCCTTGCCGTATAATGCGAGCTGTGTCGGGTGGGGACGGTCCCCCCGATCCCGCCTGCTCACCGGAAGTCCCGAGGCGACCGCGCGGTGCTCGCAGAGCACCCTACCAGCCGCCTTCGAAGCGTTCCTTCGGACGATCGGGGGTCTCCGGGGGGAGAGCCACCGCATGCAGCCGAGCCATCGGGTGACATCGACGCAACCCAGGTCGCCTGCAGGGGTCCCCGTGCTGGCAAGCCTGGTCATCCTGGCCGGGGCGTGCGTCGGTCCCGAGTTGGCCCTCGCTGGCAATGGCCCCGGCGACGCCGTGAGCGCGGCCTCCGCCTGGGCGTTCCGTCCGCCACGGTCGATCGCTCCGCCGACGCCCCATGATGCCGCCTGGATGCGGACCCCGGTGGATGCCTTCATCCGCTTCACCCTGGAGAAGAACGGCCTCGGGCCCGCGGCGCCCTCCGGCCGGCTGGCCCTGCTGCGACGGCTCCACTTCGACCTGGTCGGCCTACCGCCACCGCCCGAGGAGGTCGAGCGGTTGCTCCGCGACGACCGCCCCGACGCCTACGAGCGTCTGGTCAACCGCCTGCTCGCCTCGCCGCATTACGGAGAGCGATGGGGCCGCCACTGGCTGGACGTCGTCCGCTACGCCGACACGGGCGGCTTCGAGGCCGACTACTCCTATCCCAACGCCTGGCGCTACCGCGATTATGTCATCCGCTCGTTCAACGCCGACAAGCCGTTCGACCGCTTCATCCGCGAGCAGGTCGCTGGCGATGAGTTCTGGCCCGACGACCCGGACGCCGTCACCGCCACGGCGCTCTACTGCATCGGCCCGGTGCTGGGCGAGTCGGCGATGATCGGTAGGCAGTTGGAGTACGAGTGGCTGACCGACGCCGCCGACACGACCGGCTCGGCCTTCCTCGGCCTGACCTTCGGCTGCGCCCGATGCCACGATCACAAGTTCGACCCGATCACCCAGCGCGATTACTACGCGATGCAGGCCATCTTCGCCGCCAGCGACCGGCCCTATCCCGACAAAATCCGCGTCGGACGGATCAAGGCGCTCAACAGCCTGCTCTCTGATGCCCCGGTGCCGATCGAGTTGCTGACCGACCCGCGCTGCACGGTCCGCACCGAAAACGCGACCGGGTTCCGCCTGTTCCACCGCGGCGAGCCGATGGTCGTCCACCGTCTTCATCGCGGCGAGCTGGGCAAGGAGCGCGAGGCGATCGAGCCGGCACTCCCGGCCGCTCTGGTGTCCTCGGACCATCGACCTGGGCCCGGACCCGGTGCGACCCGGCCGGACCGCCGCCGGGCCGAGCTGGCCCGATGGCTGACGTCCCCCAGCAACCCGATGGTCGCGCGGGTGCTGGTCAACCGCGTCTGGGGCTGGCATTTCGGGCGGGCGATCGTCGCGACCCCCAACGACTTCGGGGCGATGGGCGAGGAGCCCACGCATCCCGAGTTGCTCGACTGGCTGGCCCGTGACTTCGTGGGGCACGGCTGGAGCCTCAAGCACTTGCACCGCCGGATCGTGCTGTCGGCCGCCTACCGGATGGCCAGCACGGCCGGCGGCCCGGGCGTGCAGAAGGATCCCGAGGACCGGCTGCTCGGGCGATTCCCCCGGCGCCGGCTGGAGGGAGAGGCACTCCGCGACGCCATGCTCGCCTGCTCGGGGACGCTCGAACTGCGACCGTACGGCCGCCCGGTGGTCCCGCCGCTGGGCAAGGACGAGCTGACCGGACTGTTCGACGCCAGGGAGAAGTGGCCGGTCACTCGCGACCCGGCCGAGCACTCCCGGCGGAGTATCTACCTGCTGGTTCGTCGCACGTTCGCGTACCCGTTGCTCGCGGCGTTCGACCCGCCCGAGGTGATGACCAGTTGCCCGCGCCGGCTGGAGACGATCGTGCCGACGCAGGCCCTGGCCCTGCTGAACAGTCCGGTGGCGCGCCAGCAAGCCGCCGCCTTCGCGCGCGGCTGGCCCGCGAATCGAGCGGCGATCCGGATCGCGCCGCGGCCCGCGCCTGGCTGGTGGCCTTCGGCCGGCGAATCACCGACCCTGAGGCCCGACGCGCCGTCGAATTCCTCCGGGCGCATCCCGCCGGCGCGGCCTCCGAGCCGGCGCTCACCGAGCTCGCCCTGGCCATCTTCAACGCAAACGAATTCGTCTACCTGGATTGATCGGGGAGGAGCCGACCGCGATGTCCCGCGCTTGCCGACACCATCACGACGCACCGGGCGGGGGCGAGCCCGTCCTCTCTCGCCGCGAGATGCTCCTGCGCGCCGGGGCCGGCTTCGGCGCCTGGGCCTTGCTCGACCTGCTCGGCCGCGACGGCGTCCGGGCCGCGGCCGCCGGCGCGGACAACCCGCTGGCCCCCAAGCCGCCGCATTTCCCGGCCCGGGCGAAGCGGGCCATCTCGCTGTTCATGCAGGGCGGGCCCAGCCACATCGATACCTTCGACCCCAAGCCGATACTCCGCCGCCAGCATGGCCGACCGCTGCCGCCGAGCGTCACGCGCGGCCTGCAATTGCAATTCACCAAGATGGACGCCGCCGTCCTCGGCTCGCCCCAGTCGTTCACGCGCTGCGGCCGGTCGGGCCTCGAGATCGCCGATACGTATCCGCACCTCCAGAAATGTGCCGACGATCTGGCGATCGTCCGCTCGTGCCACCACGATTCCTTCAACCACGCGCCGGCGCAGTACATGCTCAACACCGGGTTCGCGCGGATGGGACGGCCCTGCCTGGGTTCGTGGGTGACCTACGGCCTGGGCAGCGAGTCGGAAGACCTGCCGGCGTTCGTGGTCATGGCGACCACCGGCGACACCAAGGGCGGCCCGCCGGTCTACGGCCGGGGCTTCCTGCCGGGCACCTACCAGCCGACCGTGCTGCGTAGCACCGGCTCACCCGTACTCTATCTCGAGCCCCCCGCGAGCGAGGGCGGATCGACGGGTGAGGGCCGCTCCGGCCCCGACGCGCACGGGTCCTCGACATGGCCCAGTGGCTCAACCGCGAGCACCTGGCGGCGCGGGGCGGCTCGACCGACGAGCTCTCCTCGCGGATTGCCTCGTACGAACTGGCGTTCCGCATGCAGGCCGCGGTGCCCGAGGCGGTGGACCTGGCTCGCGAGACCGCCGCGACCCGGGTGCTCTACGGGCTGGATGACCCGGTGGCCGGGAAGTTCGCCGCCGACTGCCTGATCGCCCGCCGCCTGGTCGAGCGCGGGGTCCGGTTCGTGCAGGTCTTCACCGGCAGCGCCGGGGCCGACGACTGGGACGCGGCCCACGCCGAGAACGACAAGACCCATCGCTACATGGCCCGGATGACAGACCGGCCGATCGCCGCGCTCTTGACCGACCTCAAGGCGCGTGGCTTGCTCGAGGAGACCCTGATCGTCTGGGGCGGCGAGTTCGGCCGCACGCCCGTGGCCGACGGCCGATACCCCGACAAGCCGGCCGGCCGCGACCACAACCCTTATGGATTTACCGTCTGGCTGGCAGGCGGCGGGATCCAGGGCGGCAGGGTCATCGGAGCCACCGACGAGTTCGGCCTCCGCGCCGTCGAGGATCCCGTGCACGTCAACGACCTGCACGCCACGATCCTCAAGCTGCTCGGCCTGGATCACCGCGAGCTGACCTACCTGTTCGAAGGCCGCGAGCAGCGCCTCACCGACGTCGGCGGGGATCGAGAGTTCGCCGATCGCCTGCTGGCCTGAACGGTCGGGGGCACATGAGTTGGGCACCGCCCACCGGGCCCGATGCCCCGGCCAGCCCCGGTGGGCAATGCCCACCCTACACGAATACAAGGATGTCCACTTGATCGGAAATCTCTCTCGCCTGCTCGACCGCGACCGGACGATCGCTGGTCCCGGCTTCAACCGATGGCTGATCCCGCCCGCCGCGCTGGCGGTCCACCTGTGCATCGGCGAGGTGTACGGATTCAGCGTGTTCAATCAGCCGCTGACCCGCGTCGTCGGCATCACCCGATCGATCGCCGGCGAGGACTGGACGATCCCGCAAGTTGGCTGGATCTACTCGATCGCGCTGATCATGCTCGGCCTCTCGGCGGCGATGTTCGGCCGCTGGGTCGAGCGGGTCGGGCCGCGAAAGACGATGGCCGCGAGCGCCTGCTGCTTCTGCGGCGGCCTGCTGATCGCCGCGCTGGGGGTCCGGCTGCACAACCTCTGGATCGTCTACCTGGGTTATGGGCTGATCGGCGGGATCGGGCTGGGTCTCGGCTACATCGCGCCGGTCTCGACGCTGGTGAGGTGGTTCCCCGACCGGCCGGGGATGGCGACCGGAATGGCGATCATGGGATTCGGCGGCGGCGCGCTCGTCGGTGCCCCGCTGGGCGTCGAGTTGATGGGCCGCTTCCGATCGTCAACGTCGGTGGGGGCCTCCGAAGCGTTCGAGGCGATGGCCTGCGCGTACTTCGCGCTGATGATGTTCGGCGCCGCGATCGTTCGGGTGCCGGAACGGTCCTGGCGTCCCGAGGGCTATGCGCCGCCCGCGCAACCGAAGCGGCTCGTCACGCACGCCCACGTCTCGGTCGACGCCGCCTGGATGACGCCCCAGTTCTGGCTGCTCTGGGCGGTCCTGTGTCTCAACGTCACCGCCGGCATCGGCATCCTGGGCCAGGCCTCGCTGATGTGCCAGGACATGTTCGGCGTCACGCCGGCCGTCGGAGCCGGGTATGCCGGCCTGCTGAGCCTCTTCAACATGGGCGGACGCTTCTTCTGGGCGTCGCTCTCCGACTTGACCGGCCGCAAGGCGATCTATGGGGTCTTCTTCCTGCTGGGCGCGGCCCTCTACTGGCTGGTCCCGTTCACTCAGCAGCAGCATGGCGTGACGCTGTTCGTCCTGGTCACCGCGATCATCATCTCGATGTACGGAGGCGGCTTCGCGACGATCCCCGCGTATCTCCGCGACCTCTTCGGCACGATGCACCTGGGCGCCATCCACGGCCGGCTGATCACCTCGTGGTCGATGGCGGCCGTGCTCGGCCCGCAACTGGTCAATTACCTCTCGGACGCCCGGATCCAGCGCGGCGTGCCCCGCGCCGAGGCCTATAACGCGACCATGTACGTGATGTGCGGCCTCCTGCTGGCGGGGTTCATCTGCAACTTGATGGTGAGCCCCGTACACGAGCGGCACCATCATGGCGAGAGGAGCCCGCAATCATGAGCCGCCCCGAGGAGACGAGGACATCGCCGCTGTTGCTCGCCGCCGCGTGGATCGTGGTCGCGACCCCTCTGGCGTGGGGTGTGTATCAGACGGCCGTCAAGTCGCTCCCGTTGTTCCATGCGTCGGCGGCTGTCGGGCGCCAGATCGGCCGGCCGCTCACAGGTGATCGAGGAAATCCTGGAACGCGGCGTAGTCGGCATAGAGGGTCACGCCGTGCGGACCGGGATAATCGTAGACCTGGCCGTTCGCGAAGTCCTGGTGGAAGCTCGCGGTGCTCACCGCGGCCTGCACGTTCCGGTCCGCCAGCCCGAACGCGGCCACGAAGTAGGCCTTCGACGTGCTGGGCCCGCTCAGCAGTTGGTCGACGGCGCCGGTAAGATGGACATGGCTGGTGACGTACTGATAATAGGAGTCGTGCCCGTGGCTGGCGAGCCAGGCATCCAGATCCGGAGGCCCGTAGTAATCCATCACCGACTGGACGTTCAGGCCGGGCTGGCCGGCCAGGCGCAGGGCCAGAGCACCGCCGGCGCTGAATCCCATCAGGCCGATCGGCTGGCCCTGACTGACCGTGCGGACGAACTGCGCGATCCGGTAGAAGGCGCCCGGCCCGTCCAGAGCTGGGGTGCTCACCTGGATCGCCTGGTCACCGTTCCGGATGAGCCGGTCGGCGGCGGTCTGCGTGACGAAGTTGGGGCTGGCCGCCGCCAGGGCGTTGCCGGGGAAGATGAACACCAGTGTGGGGTAGACCCGCGACTCGCACGGCTCCACCTCGGGTCGGAATCGTCTCATGTTGCTGGCACCTGATGGGTTCGACTCGGCGGCCGAGCCTCGCCCTGGAGAACCTGATGGTACGCGGCGCGTACACGGCCTCTTCGGTCCAAGACCATCATGCCGAGCCGCACGGGCTTTGTAATCCCCAGGATCAGAAAAACCATACACATTCGCATGAACCCCCATCAGGCCCTGACGAAGACAGCGATTCTATCGGTCGTGACGACTGCAAGTGCCATGTCGGCACGGTGCGTGCGGTTCGCGCTCAGCCTGGCCCTGGGATGCATCTTGCTGGGCGGCGCACGGCGCGGGGGCAGGGGGCCGATCCGAATCCCGACTCCGACGCGCTACGGGTCAAGGTCGAGGTGGCCGGCGGCGTCCACTACGTCGGGCAAGGGTTCGAGCTGGGAGTGGGGGTGGTGGGGGCGGGGCAGCGCCCCGAGGTCGACCCGCCGACGATCGCCGGCGCCGACGTCTGGCTGATCCGGAACGAGCTGAAGCCGATCAGCGTCAGCTCGATCGGTTCGGTGGTGGGCGAGTCGAACGTCTTCGTGAGCCGGTTCCGGGTGGTTCCCCGCCGGGCGGGGACGCTGGAGGTCCCATCGATCCGGGCGCATCTCAAGGACCGGACCGGACGGAGCCGCCCGACGCGGGTGACGGTGCGTCCGGTGCCGGCGGAGGGACGGCCGGCAGAGTTCCTGGGCGGCGTCGGTCGGTTCACGCTGAGCGCCGAAGCGAGCCCGCGCTCCGTCCGGGTCGGGCAGGAGCTGGACTATCGCATCACGGTCACCGGGCCGGCGGCGTGGGGTATGATCGGCCGGCCCGAATTGAAGCGGTTCGACCGCCTGCCGGCCGGCCTGCGCATCGAGCCGAAGCCGATCGAGGGACTCAACGAGCCGCCGTCCCGGACGTTCGTCTACCGGTTGCGGCCGACCCGACCGCGCGACGAGGTGCTGCCGCCGGTGGCGATCGCCGCATTCGACCCGGCGACTCAGCGATACATCACGCACGTCACACCGAGCGTCCCCATCCGCGTGGTTGCGGTCCCCGCCTTCGACTCCGCCATGATCCCGGACCTCGGCTCGACGGGCGACCAAGACGCGTACCGGACGGCCGTGTTGAGGTGGGTGGCCCTCCCCGGCTCGGCGACCCTGCTGCTCGGCGCGGCTGCCGTGATCGCCTGGGTCCGACGCCAGGCCCGGCTCGCCGGCCGGATCGGCGGTCCGAGCGCGGCGCGGCGATTCGCCGGGCGGATGGCGCACCGACTCGCCGGCGGCTCGCGGGGTCAACCCCAGGAGCTCGCGCTCCAGATCGGCTCGGCGCTGATCCGCTACCTGCAGCTCGGCATGGGCCGGCCCCCTGGCGCGCTGACGCCCGACGAGGCGCGGGAGGGCATCGCACACTGTACCGGCTCGGAGGAGATCGGCGTACAGTCCGCCCGGATCGTCGCCCGGTGCGACGGACTGCTCTATCGCGACGCGCCCGGAGCGCCGGAAGATCCCGAGCGTTTCCGGGAAGATGCCCGCGAACTCTTCGACCGCCTGGGCGGCCGGTAGGGTGCGTCGCGCCTCGATCCATCGAGGCGAGGCTCACCGGGAGGTTGACGATCAGATGGTGGGCCTCTCGACGCCTCGCGCCGTTCGACCCACCCGATGCAGAGCTCACCACGTCGCCAGTTCGGCCTCTTGCGCGGCCCCGGTATTGTTGAACAGCTCGCGGGCCTTCGGCTGCGTCCTGGGCCGGTTCGGCTCGAACCCCTCGACGCGCATCGGTGTGACGATCTTGTTGGTGAGGTTCTCGATGGCGGTGAGGGGTTCGCCCTGGTCGGGGCAGACGAAGAGATACGCGATGCCGTCCTTGCCCATGCGTCCGGTCCGGCCGATCCGGTGGATGTAGTTCTCCGGGTCGTCGGGGATATCGTAGTTGATCACGTGGCTGATGTCTTCGACATCGATGCCGCGGCCGACGACATCGGTGGCGACCAGCACGGTGATCTCGCTGCTGCGGAACCCGCGCATCACGCGGTCGCGGGTGGTCTGGGGCAAATCGCCGTGGATGGCGGACACCCCCTGGATGGCCCGTCGCAATCGGTCGGCCACCCGGTCGGCACCGCGCTTGGTGCGCGTGAAGACGATGCACTGCCGCGGCCGGTCGCGCCGCAGCAAGTGGACCAATAGGTCGAATTTCCGATCCCCGTCCACCGAGATGCAGAACTGCTTGATCGTCTCGACCGACGGCTCGTCGCGGGACAGGTTGACCTCGACGGGGTCGAACATGTAGCGCTGGGCCAGCTTCCGCACGTCGGCGTTGATGGTGGCCGAGAGGAGCATCGTCTGCCGCGGCTCGGGCAGCTTGCGGAGGATCCGCTCGATGTCGGGACGGAACCCGATATCGAGCATCCGGTCGGCCTCATCGAGCACGACGTGGACGATGTCCCCGAGATACAGCGTGTGGCGCTGGATGTGGTCGAGAACGCGGCCGGGCGTGCCGACGACCAGGTCGACGCCCTTCTGCAGGGCGCGGATCTGCCGCTCGATCGGCTCGCCGCCGAATGTGCCGCAGACCGAGACCGGCTGCCCGACGGCGAGCTTCTGCAGCTC
Source organism: uncultured Planctomycetota bacterium (assembly GCA_963815795.1). Lineage (GTDB taxonomy): Bacteria > Planctomycetota > Planctomycetia > Isosphaerales > Isosphaeraceae > JAKAUH01. The sequence continues at coordinate 5,705,012 of CAWFIC010000003.1, forward strand.
GACGACGATCTGCTGGACCAGTTCTCGGGTCGGCGCCAGGATGATGGCCTGGGGCCCGCGGCTGCGGGCCTCGAGCATCTCGATCAGCGGGATGCCGAATGCGGCGGTCTTGCCCGTGCCCGTCTTCGCCTGGCCGATGACGTCCCGGCCGTCGAGCGCCTTGGGGATGAAGGCCGCCTGGATGGGGGTGGGCTGGGTATAACGGGCGTGTTTCAGAGCCCTCAGCATCGCGGGGCTCAGGTCCATGGACAGGAACCCTGTCGCGGGCTCCTCTGGGGAGCGTCGAATCAATCAATCCTCCGAATTTACGATTGTCTAGAGATCCATCAGGCCGACCGAGAGACTCGCGGGCGCGGGCCAATCTGGCATGGGCCGATAATGGGAACGGGTCCGAGTCCCTCGAGCTTCCGCCTTCGCCGGCCGGAGCCAAAGTTGCCCCCTGGGAGAACCGCCGTCGGCGATTCGATCCACCTGGCCGGGATCGCGGAGGTATGGGACTTCCAGGATCCCCGTCCTGAAGCGAGTGGCGTCCCGCCGGCTTGTCTTCACTCATTTCGGCGGCGACGGTATCGACTTGAGCTATCATATCCGTTTAACCCGATCTCGTCAAAGGCAATACGATCGGATCTCTCCGACGGTTCGATGGGTGTCGTGGGGGACCCGCCGCGCCACGAGGCGAGCGGAGGGCGGCGGCCCCGTGCGGCGACCTCGCCCCAAAAACGCCTAATACCTTGCTCCGATGCCGGCCGGCGCGCTAGTGTCGACGTGGGTGACGGGGGTTGCCGGCTTTGGCGACGACCGCGCCTGTGCCGCCCCACAGGCACTGAGAACCCGGTCGACGGCACCGCGTGTCCCGCTGGAATCGCGGTGAGCGGGCGGGGCCGGGACCCCTGGCACACGACCCGTCGGTAGGACCCTGATGGAAAGAGGAGCCATGGCCGTGGATCAACCGAACGCCAACGACCTCCAGCAGAAGTATCGACAGTTCCTCGACTTGCTGCCGCTGACCGTCACGCTGGCCGGCCTGCCGACCAGTGAGGGCCGGTTATTCAGCGAGGAGCAGATCGAGGCGCGCGGCATGACCATCCGTGCGGCCTATCGCGTCGCCCGCACGGTCGCGAGGGAATGCCTGGGTGGATCGTAAGACCGTTGCCGGTCGCCGCCGTCCTGGACGGGCGATTCTCGCGGCCGGCGCTGTACGCGATCCGGGGAGAATCCGATAAGACAATCGCGAGGCGAGCCGGCCGAGCCCGGGACCCGGGACCATCGGCGGCCCGCCCGCCAGTCGAACCCGGCACCTCCCCATGAGAAAGGCCCTCTGCGCGATGACGCTGATGCAGCACTCCAGCCCACGGCCCCGCCGACTCCGAGCCGCACTCATCGGCCTTGGCCTGGACAACGCCGACGACCAGAACCGCGTGACCCGCGGCGATCAGAGCCTGATCTTCGGCGGCTCCGCCGAGACCCACGCCGAGCTCCGCGAGACCGCGATGCGGATGGAGCTCGAGCTCGATCGCCAGGGGCGGCAACTGGGCGATCTCGACCCGTCCCAGCTCGCCGAACTGGCCGCGATGATCGATTCCCCCGAGCTCCGCGAGATCGCCCTGCGGCTCCAGGCCGGGCTCGAGCGCGACGGTCGCGCCTTCGAGGAGCTCACCGCCGAGGAGCTGACCGCGCTGTCCGCCCCGTCCGGCAACGAGCCGGTGAGGTGAGTCCCCGGTCGGGCGGAGTCGAGCACCCTTCGGCGAAACCCAGCAGTCCACCCGGCCTGGCATCGGTGGGTTTCACCCACCCGACGGGATTCGATCGGCGGCTCGACTCCGCCGGATCCCGTCCATCGAATCCAAGGCGCGGCGGCCGGCCGGGGCGTACCCCATCCATACGGCGAGAGGCGTCGCGGGAGGTCCCCTCACAGGGGCCAACCCGCTCCCGCGGCGCCCTTCGATTCAGTGGAGGGGGTGCCGCCCGGCCTGCCGCCGCCGTCCATTCACCAGGGCCAGCGACCTCGGCTCTTCCTTGAGCAGCTTCACCAGTTGCGTCGCCGAGCAGCCCAGGGCCTCGGATGCGGCACGCGGATCATCGTCCATCGCCTGCAAGACGTCCAGCGCCTCCGCCAGAAGCGCGGGGAAATCCGCGTGCTCCGGATTGACGGCGATCCGCCCGCCCCGGCACCGCGAGCGCCAGAGCGCGCTGGGGACGAACGACTCACCATCCGCCCGCTCGATCGGCCGGCGGACCGCTAGCGCCAGCTCGATCCGCAATCGGCCCAGCGCCGCGCGGCGATTCTCGCCCTGCGTGCGCCGCTCCGACGCTTCCGCCCGAAGGCCCGTCGGACGGTGCGTCAGCACGACCGCCGTCTCCACCTTGTTCCGGTTCTGTCCGCCGGGTCCGGAGCGCCGCGTCGCGCGGAATTCGCATTCGGAGGATAGCGCGTCGGGATCCATCGCGGCCGGGTGGAGCGGCCGCTTCGCCGGATCGCGCTGGAATTCCGAATCGACCATGGAACTGATCGCCTCACTCGCGTCGATCCGTCACTTCATGAGCAGGGAATCCGGACCGCGCACCTCGACCCAGTCGTCGGTCCCGAAGACGCTCGCGAAGGCCCGGAGCATATACCCGCGATCGAGGACAGCCTCTCTCGGGACGTCGAACTCGATCCCCGTGATCCCGCTCTGCCACGTGCCGAAGTGGTGGCGGAGCTCGGGCACGGACTCGCCCGGCGTCGCCTCCTTCCGGAAGAGGAACACCTGCCAGAATTGTCCGGGGAGGCGATAGCTTCCTTCGACGATGCTGTTATCGGCCTCCAGCCCGGTATCGAAGCTGATCTCGAATCGCCGACCCAGATGGGCCTCTTCGGGATCGAATTCACCCGTCTTTTCGAGCCGGGATTCGTCGAATGTGGGGCAGCAGGCGAAGTCGGGCAGATCGACGATATACTCCCACTGCGACCACCGCCGGGGAGTGCCCATGAAACCGGGAGAAGCATACGGGCTGTACTGGACGAGGTCGCGCCAGAGGATCGTGCCCCGATGCGGCTGGCCCGACCGGTCGGCGACCAGGACCTTCTCGAAACGCTGGAACCTGGCGGGCGAGGGCTCGTCGGATCCATCCGGGATTTCACCCGGTCGATGCTCATCCATCGCGCCCTCCTTCGCCCCGGATCGTGATCGGTCGTCACCGATCGATCGGAAACCGTCTCCTTCTTCTCATTGTACCGCACCATCAGCCCGCCGGACGGGCCGATCCGCCGCATCGGTCGAACCGTCGTCGGGGAGGCTCTTGAGATAAGGTCCCACCAGCGCCTCCTCCGAGGGCGGATCGGTCCTGTGGTCGCGGCGGTAGAGCTGGCTCGCCAGCAGGATCACGATCGCGCGATGCTGGGCCCGCTCCTGGTTCCGGAGCTGCCTCCAGTCTAGGCCAATGAGCCATTCCTGCGCGTCGATGGTCGTCGCCAGCCACCGGTCCAGGGCCTCGGGGACCAGGGCGCGGGCGGAGGCCGGGGCCTCGGGGCCGAAGGTGTAGAAGTCATACTTGCCGGAGACCTTGGCTTCGGGTTCCGGCCGACGGTCGGGAGGCCGCTCGTAATACGCCCGCCAGTTGGCGACCGCCAGCCGCAACACCCGACGGCTCCGCTCCGGCTCCCGTCGCGAGAAACGCCAGGCATCGTAGACGGCCTGCATCTGGTCGGGGCTGAGGTAGTAATCCGGAATCCCGAAGGTCGCCTTCCACCGCCGGGCGTTCACCTCTCGAGCTGGACTCCCTTGATTGTCGAGCTGCCGCCGCAGGAGGCGGTACTGGAACTCGAGCGTGTACGACTCCGAAGGTCGGATCAAGCCGCACGCCAGCGCGTCGTCGAGGGCCCGGCGGAGCATCGCCGAGGTCGTCCGACGGTCGCCGGCCCATGCGGTCAGGCGGAACGAGAGCCAGAAGCGCCACTGCTGGGCCATCGAACGCTTGATGATCCCCCCGTAAGCGCCCTCGTGATGGGACGAGCGCAGCACCGCGCGGTACCAGCTCCAGGCGCCGGCCATGTCGCCCTGATCCTCCAGCCGCGACCCCTCCAGCATGGCCAGATGGTCGAAGTCGTTGAGCGCCTGCCAGAGCTTGAATTCATCCTCGTCGGAAATCGGCGCCGGTTCGGACCGCTCGGCCGCCGCGCGGTAGATGGCCAGCACCTCGCGGTTTTCCTCGACCCAGCGACGGAGCCGCGGGTCGGCCTCGGCCCATCGAGCGTGAGGGTCGATCGGTTCGCCCGATGGATCGCGCAACGCTTTCAACGTCTTGAGGCGTGCCGCCGCCTCGAGGTAGAGCACGAACGGGTTGCGATCGTCGGGGGCCGCGACCGGCCGCGATCCCGTCTTCTCGAACGGCTCGCCGATATCCGGCAGGCCGGCCAGTTGCAGGCTCCACCATGCCACGGGTGCCGCCAAGATCGCCAGCAGCGTCCCCGCGGCCAGCCACACCCGTCGCCGGCTCGCGAGGAGCCACCGGATCGGCGCGGCGGCGTACTTGAACGTCGGGAAGCTGCGGCTCAAGGTCGAACTCGTCGTCATCAGCCTCACTCCCGCCCGGTCGATCCGCGGGCCCCCGGCTCCTGATCCGCATCGCCCAACTCGTCGTCGGGGAGTTCCTTGAGATAAGGCCCGACGAGGGCCTGGTCCGACGGGGGATCGCTCCCATGATCGCGGCGATAGAGCCGGCTGCCAGGGCGATCAGGAGTTCCCGGTGGCCGGCCCGATGCTTGAGGCCGAGCGTCCTGGGCCAGTATCCGTTGAAACCGAACGCCCGCAGCATCTTCCACCAGTCGAGCACGGCCGGCGCATCGAAGCACGTGCTCAGCCAGAGCTCGAGCTCCTCGGGCGAGAGGGCGCGGGCCTTGGCCGGCGCCTCGGGGTCGAGGGCGTGGAAGGCGAAGGGGATCAGCGCGGTGTCGTCGCGGCTCGGCCGCCGGTCGGCGGGGAGCTCTTCATAGGCAATCCAGTTGGCGAAGGCCAGCCGGAGCACCCGACGGCTCCGCTCCGGCTCGCGACGCCAAAACCGCCAGCCGTCGGCGATCGCGTCAATCAGCCCCTGGCCCGGCAAATACTGCGAACCCTTGAACATGGCGTGGAACCGCCTGAGCGGTTCGTAGCGGCCCGGGTTGAGCGGGCCTTCGAGCCACTGCTCCAGTTGGAGGTATTCCGCCTCGAGCGTGTAGGTCTCCGACGGCGTGAAGGCCCCGCACGCGACCACGTCGTCGAGGGCCTGGCGGAGCAGGGCGGGGGTCGTCCGCGTGTCGTCGGCCCACGCGGCCACGGCCTGGCGCAGCTCGTCGTGCCAGCGCTGGGCGTTCATCCGGGCGGTGGCCGTCCCCCGCAGGCGCATGTGGTAGGTCGCCCGCAGCGCCGCGCGATACCAGCCCCAGGCCCCCGCCATGTCCCCCTGCTCCCGGAGCCGCACCGCCTCGAACTCGGACAGCATGTGGAACGCCTGGAGGGCCTCGACCATCTTCCACCATCCGGTGTCGGTCGGCGAGACGAGGTCCAGCGCGTCGGGCCGCTCCGTCCCGCGGCGATACAGCTCCATCGCCTCGCGATTCGCCTCGACCCAGCGGCGGGCCTCCGCGACGCTCTTCGGCCGGGGAATGTCCTGGTAGAAACTGTGGGGGGACCACTTGAACTTCGGATCCAGCGGCTTGAGCCGCCGCGCCGCCTCGGCGTAGAGCACATAGGCGTTGCTCTCATCGGGGATCCTCAAGGACCGGAACGCCTGCGTGTCGAACGGGTCGCCGATATCGGGGAGGCCCATCAGTTGGACGTTCCACCACACCACAGGTGCGGCGATCATGGCCAGGAGGATCGCCGCCGCGGTTCGCCTGCGCCGCCGGTCCCCGAATAGCCAGCGGAACGGCGCGGCGACGTACCTCAACGTCGGGAAGTTGCGACTCAAAGTCGAGCTCAACGTCATCGCGGTCACTCCCGTCCGGTCGGGTTCCGGGCTGTTGCCTCGTCCGCGGCGTCATCAGGCAGGCTCTGGAGGTACGTCCCGACCAGCGCCTCGTCGGAGGGGGGATAGGTCCCGCGATCGCGGCGGTAGAGTTCGCCCGCCAGCAGGAGCACCAGCGCCCGGTGACTGGCCCGTTCCCGCGCCGAGCGGCCGGCCGTAGACCTGCCAGAATCGGAGAAGCTCGCGAGCGTCGTCGGCCGTGCTCAGCCAGCGGTCGAGGGACTCGGGCGCCAGGGCGCCGGCCCTGGCCGGCGCCTTGGATCCGAGCGCGTAGAATGTGATCGGGCCCGAGACGCCGGGATCCGGCTCGGGCCGTCGGTCGCGCGGCAGATCGTAGTAGGCGATCCAGTTGGCGAAGGCGAGCCGCAACACCCGACGGCTCCGCTCCGGCTCCCGTCGCCAGAATCTCCAGCCGTCGGCGAGCGCCCTGGTCTGGTCCGAGTCGGGCTGGTACGCCTGTGAACTGAGTTTCGCGGTCAACGTCAAGATGAGGAGCTGGCGTCCCGGGTTTTCCGGCCTGTTGAGCATGATCTCATCCAGCGGATACTGGAGCTTGAGCGAGTAGGAGTCCGAGGGGGTGAAGGCCCCGCACGCGAGCGCATCATCGAGCGCCCGGCGGATCATCTCGGGGGTCGTCCGCGGATCGATGGTCCAGGTCGCGATCCGCTGGCGAATCTCACTTTTCCAACGGTCGGCAATCATCCGCCGGAATACCGTCCCGCGCAGGCTGATGTGGTCAGCCGCGCGGAGAGCGGCCCGATACCAGCTCCAAGCCCCCGCCATGTCGCCCGGTTCCTCCAGCCGCGATGCCTCCAGCAGGGCCAGTGACTGGAAGGACCGGAGGGCCTCCATCATCCTGTAGGAGTCGGGATTCGATGGCAGTTCCGGTTCGAGCGCATCGGGCCGCTCCGTCCCCCGGCGGTACAGCTCCATCGCCTCGCGATTCGCTTCGACCCAGCGGCGGACCAGCGGATCCGCCTGCGACCAGGCGGCCCGCAGGTCGATCTTCTGTTCCTGCGCCTCGCTCGGCATCACCTGCGGCTTGAGCCGATCGGCCGCCTGCCGGTAGAGCACGAAGGCGTTGCGGTCCTCGGGGATCGTGAACGAGCGGAATTCCTGCACGTCGAACGGATCCCCGATGTCGGGCAGCCCGAACAGTTGGATGAACCACCAGACCACCGGCGCGGCGATCATCGCCACCAGCACGGCCGCCGCGGTCAGCACCCGCCGCCGACTCCCGAAGAGCCACCGGAACGGTGCGAAGACGTATTTCAACGTCGGGAAGCTTCGGCTCGCGCCAATCGTCGTCATGGCCTCACTCCCGCCCGGTCGATCCCTTCGCTCCCGACGCCTTCACGGCCGCGGTCCCGGTGCGTGCGACCCCGTCGCCCAAACCGTCGTCGGGGAATTCCTTGAGATACGGCCCGACCAGCGCCTCGTCGGAGGGCGGGTCGGTCCCGTGGTCGCGGCGGTAGAGCTGGCTCGCCAGCAGGACCACCAGCGCGTGGTAGCCGCGCGCCTCCTTGACTCGGATCGACGAGGGGTTCCACTCTCTGAGGATCGGCCTGGCGTCGACGGTCGTGGCGAGCCATCCATCCAGGGCCTCGGGCGACAGGGCGCGAGCGTTCGCCGGCGCCTCGGGGCCGAACGCATAGAACTGGAGGGGGCCCGGCACGTCAGGATCGGGCGGCGGCCGTCGATCCGGCGGCAGATCATAGTAGGCCAGCCAGTTGGCCACTGCCAGCCGGATCACCCGACGACTTCGCTCCGGCTCTCCTCTCCAGAATCGCCAGGCGGCGACGATCGCCTGCATCTGCTCGGGACTCAATTGATACTCCGGGGAGCCGAAGATGTCGTGCAACCAGTTCATCGGCAGATTTGGGCCCAGGTTCTGCGGGCTGTCGAGCAGCTTGAGTATGTAGGGGTACTCCGCCTTGATCGTGTACGCATCCGACGGAGCGAGCGCCCCGCACGCGATCAGTTCATCGAGCGCACGTCGCAGCATCGCCGGCGTCGTCCGGCGGTCGGCGGACCAGGCGGTCAGTCGGATCAGGAGGTCGCCTCGCCAGCGTTCGCCGATGAATCGATGGGTCAGATCGCCGTGCAGGCCGAAGTGATAGGAGGCGCACGGCGCCGTGCGATAGCAACTCCAGGCCTCCGCCAAGTCCCCCCGCTCCTCCAGCCGCGATGCCTCCAGCAGGGCCAGCAAGTGCAGCGACCGCAGGGCCCTCATCGCGTCGCCGGATCGGCGATCCTCTCGCCCCGCCCGGCCTGCATCGAGCGCGTCGGGCCTTTCGGCACCCTGACGGTAGAGGGCCATCGCCTCGCGATTCGCCTCGGCCCAGCGACGGACCCTCGGATCGGCCTTCGACCAGTCGGCCAGCAGGTCGATCTTCTCGTCGCGCGACCGGCCCGGCGTCTCTGTCGTGAGCGTGCCGGAGACCATCGGCAGCACGCCGACGAACCGCGTCCCCGACGACTCGAGCGCCAGATCCAACGGCCTGAGCCGATCGGCCGCCTGCCGGTAGAGCACGAAGGCGTTGCGATCCTCGGGGATCGTCATCGACCGGAATGACTCCGCGTCGAACGGGTCGCCGACGTCGGGCAGGCCGATCAGTTGGATGGACCACCACAGAGGCGGCGCCACGATCATCGCGAGGAGCACGGCCGCCGCCGTCAACGCCCGCCGCCGATTCCCGAAGAGCCACCGGAACGGTGTGGTCAGGTATCTCAGCGTTGGGAAGCTTCGGCTCACGCTGGAAGTGGACGCCATCTCCCTCACTCCTATTCGGATCGGTCCTCCGCCTCGTGATCGTTCGCTTCAGCGTAATGCCACCACCCGAACGGGTCAACGACAATCGTAAAAGATGTCGTCGCGCCGACTCCGGCGGCCTTGCTCTCTCTTGCCTGCCCCCGGCCGTGGCGTTACTTTGGGACGCATCCTGCTGGAATGATGACGCTTAGGCATTCGAATGGGAGGGCGAGGCTCCCGCCGAGCCTGGAAGCGCGGCTCGGGCGGAACCTCGCCCTCCCCGATGCCGCTCCCTCGTGAATTCCCGCCGCTTGCGAGGTCGAACCGGAGATCCGCCGCATGGCCCGGCCGCGCTGGAAACGCACGACGATCGCGGCCGTCAAGGCGGTCGTGGCGGTCGTGGTCCTCTGGGCGGTCGGGCGGCACGTGCGCCGCACCTGGAACGACCTGGCCGATCATCGGCTGACCTTGCGGTTCGAACCGGCGTGGGTTGTGGTATCGGGTCTGCTGTACCTGGCCGGACTGTCGGCCTGCGGCGTCTTCTACGAGCGGATCCTCCGGGCGAGCGCGACGCCGATCCGGCTCGTCCCGGCGCTGCGGGCGTACCTGGTGAGCCACCTGGGCAAGTATGTGCCGGGCAAGGCGATGGTGGTGGTGATGAGGGCGGGGATGGCCGTCCCGTTCGGCGCGCGGGCCTCGACGGCCGCGATCGCGACGTTTTACGAGACCCTGGTGATGATGGCGGCCGGCGGATTCGTCGCGGCGGCGGGGTTCGCCGTGGCGGGCGATTCCGGCCATGTCTCCTTCGCCATGCCGGGCTGGGGCCCGGTCGAGCTGCCGTTGTACCGCCTGGCGGCGCTTTCGGGCCTGGGTCTGGGTCTGGCGTTCCTGGTGGTGGTTGCGCCGCCGGTGTTCACGCGGCTCGCGGGCCTGGTCAGCCTGCCGATCCCGGGCGTCGGGCCGGAGGCGCTGCCGCGGCTCTCGGGGAGGTTGCTGATGCGAGGTCTCTCGTGGTCGTCGCTCGGCTGGATCCTGCTGGGACTGAGCCAGCTCGCGCTGGTCCGGGCGATGGATGCCTCGGCGATGGAGCGGATCCCGGCATTCGACCTGGTGCCCGTGGTGATCGCCGCCGTGGCGCTGGCGACGATCGCCGGTTTCGTGGTCGCGGTCCTGCCGGGAGGCCTGGGAGTGCGCGAAGGGGTCTTGATGTCGGCCCTGGCCCCCGCGCTGGGACCGGACCGGTCGGTCGTCGCGGCGGTCGCGCTGCGGCTGGTCTGGGTGGCCGCCGAGCTGGCCGCCGCGGCGGTCCTGGTGCCGATGCTCCGGCCCGCGCGGGCCGCGTCCGACCCGTCCCTGGAAGTCGAGGCAGGCCCGAGCCCGTCATGATCCAGATCAGCATCGTCATCCCCGTGCACAATGAGAAGGACAGCCTGGCCGCGCTGCATGCCGAGCTCGCGGTTGTGTTCGCCGACGGCGCCCATGGGCCGGCCGAGTTCCTCTTCGTCGACGACGGCAGCCGCGACGGCTCCTGGCAGGTGCTCGCCGACCTGGCCCGCACCGACCCCCGAGTCGGCGCCATCCGGTTCCGCCGCAACTTCGGCAAGGCGGCCGCGCTGGTGGCCGGCTTTCAGGCCGCGCGCGGCGACTTCGTCTTCACGATGGACGGCGACCTCCAGGACGACCCCGCCGAGATCCCCCGCTTCGTCGCCGAGATCGAGAGAGGCTTCGACGTGATCAGCGGCTGGAAGAAGGTCCGATATGACCCCTGGCACAAGGTCTACCCCAGCCGCATCTTCAACGGGATGGTCAGCGCGATGACCGGCTGCCACCTCCACGACCACAACTGCGGATTCAAGCTCTATCGCCGGGCGGTGCTCGAGGAAGTCGGCATCTACGGCGAGCTGCACCGCTTCATCCCGGTGCTGGCGCACGCCCGCGGATTCCGGGTCGGCGAGGTCGTGGTCCGCCACCGGCCGCGCCAGCATGGGAAGTCCAAGTACGGCGTGATGCGGATGCTCAAGGGCTTCCTCGACCTCTTGACCGTCCGCTTCCTCACCCGCTTCAGCCAGCGGCCGCTCCACGTGCTGGGCGGCATCGGCCTGGTGATGCTGTCGATTGGCGGCCTGGTGCTGCTCTACCTGGCCATCATCTGGCTCAACCCGGCCAACCGGCCGATCGGCGAACGCCCGCTCTTGTTCTATGCCGGTGTCTTCGCGACCATCGGCATCCAGCTCCTGAGCCTGGGTATCCTCGCCGAGCTGGTCACGGCCTACAATATCCGGCCCGAGGACACGTACAGCGTCGTCGAACGGCTCCCCGCCCGGGACGACGCCCGCCCCGCCGCGATCATCGCGGAGCACGGCCCCACCGAGGACCAGGCATGACCGAAGACGATGAATTGATCCCTCGCCGCCCGGACGCACGGCGATTCACGGCGATTCTCATCATCACCGCGGCGACGTTCATCGCGGCGGGGCACGCCCTGCGCCAGCCGTCGTTCATGACCGCCAATGATATCTCAAGATGGTGCACCGTCTGGAGCCTGCTCGAACGCGGCACCTACGCCATCGACGAGTGCCCCTGGCAAGTCGACACCCAGGACAAGATCCAGCGGCCACCGAAGACCGGGCATTACTACTCGAGCAAGCCCGCGCTGATCTCGACCATCATCGCGGGGATGCTCTACCCGGCCCGGCGGATCACCGGCGTCCCGCTCGACCGGGTCGTGCTCCAGGAGCGGGCCGAGCGCCAGACCCAGAAGCCTGATCCCGACCACCCGGGCCAGCTCATAGGGGTGCTCGAGAAGCCCAAGGAACCCGCGAAGTGGCCGGCCCATGTCCTGTACTTCGACCCGGTCCTGATCGTGATGAACGTCATCCCATATGGCCTCTTCCTGGTCTTCTTCGCCCGTGTGCTTGACCGATACGCGGCCAACGATTGGGCCTGGTTCTTCGGCCTGATCGCCGCGGCGTTCGGGACGTACCTGCTGCCATACACCCAGACCCTGAACAACCACACGATCGGCGCCTTCAGCGCGTTCTTCGCCCTGTATCACTTCCTGCGGATCTGGGACGAGGGCGATCTCTCGGGCGGGCGGTTCGCGGCGGCCGGGTTCTTCGCGGGCCTGACGGCGTCAACCGAGCTGCCCGCGCTGTCCTTCCCCGCCCTGCTGGGTCCGATGCTGCTGGTCCGCCATCCTCGCCAAACGCTCCTCTTTTTCGTCCCGGCGGTTCTCGTCCCGCTGGCGGCGTTCGCGGGCCTCCAGTACCTCGAGTTCGGCGAGTTCTTCCTGCCCTACGAGTCGTTCGGCTCCGACGAGTACAAGTACGAGGGGAGCATCTGGGAGACGCCGCTGGAGCTGGACGCGTTCAATAAGACGCCCGAGCCGCGCTGGGTTTACCTGTTCCACATGACGCTCGGCCACCACGGGATCCTCTCACTGACGCCGATCTTCCTGTTCTCGATCTGGGGCGGGATGAAGCTCCTGGGCCGCGGCCGATGGCTGGCCGCCTTCGCCTGGCTGACCGCGCTGGTGGTCGCCGGCCTGGGCGGGTTCGCCCTCTACGACCCGTCTGCCTGGGCGAGCGACGGCCGGTTTCACAAATACGTCTGGGCGCTCGCGTCGATCCCGGCGCTTCTGGCCCTGCTGGCGCTGTTCGCGGCGATCCCGATCTTACGCCGTCGGGAGCCGCCGATGGCGGCGCTGGCCTGGATGACGGCCGTGCTGACCGTGGTGGTCGTGGCCTTCTACGCCTGGAGCCCCAAGGCGCGCAACTACGGCGGCTCGGCGCAGGGACTGCGCTGGGTGATGTGGCTGATCCCGTTCTGGCTGCTGCTGTTGCCCAAGGGCGTGGAGTCCGGCCAGTCGCGCGGCCGGGCCCGCCGCCTGGCACTCGCGGCGCTGGCGATCTCGGCGATCTCGGTCGGCTACGCCCTGCGCAACCCCTGGAGCCACCCCTGGATCCTCGACGCGATGGAACACCTGGGGATCTACCCGCTCACCCGTTGATCCATCGGGACCCCGGCGACTCGCGATCTTTGCATCCGCCGTCCAGGATCCGCTGTCCGGAATCCGGAATTTTGAATCTTTGATTCTTGAATGCCAACGGCCAGGCGGCCCGCGACACACCGCCCTCCGTTCACCGCCGCGGCCCCGGCGACGTCTCCGGTCGCCGGACGTCCCAGACGATCGCCGAGCCACGGCCGAACCCGGTGAAGAGCCGCGTCCCGTCCGGCGAGAAGGCCAACACGTTGGCGCGGTCGTCGCGCGGGTCGAGCGTGAGCACCTGCTCGCCACTCTCGACGTCGTACAGGCGGATCGTGTCCTCGCCGAGGTCGCCGGCGTAGCGGAGGTCCGCGGTCGCCAGCGTGCGGCCGTCGGGGGCGAGGGTCAGGTTGCAGCCGTGCTGGTGCGGATGCCGGATCTTTCGCCGCATCGTGCCGGATTCGATGTCCCAGACGTAGATCCATTCCATCTGGGACGAGACCAGAGTGCGGCCATCCGGGCTGAAGGCGGCCTCCCACATATCGGGCTCGCGCGGCCGTTTGGCCTTCTGCTGCTCGGGGGTTCGCCAATCGGCCAGGAATCGGCGCTGTTCATGGCCGGTAAGCGCGTTGAAGCGGATCACCTCGCCGCCCCGGAGCGCGGCCAGGAACCAGGGCGAATTTGCCTCGAATTGCATGCCGGCCACGGGGTAGAAAGCGACTCGCTGGTCCGCGGGCGGGTTGATCCATCGCGTCCGGCCCGTGCCGAGCTCGACGCCGATGAAGTGCGTGTCGCCGTAGCTGCCGTGCGAGGTGGCGACGACGGCCATCCGGCCGTCCGGCGCCAGCGCCGCCCAGCGGATCTCCTTCTGAACGACCTCGCGCACGGTCTTGCCACTGTCGGCCTCGTAGACCGCGACGATGCCGTTCTCATACTTGACCGGGTCGTCCCGGCGGCCGGCCGCGACGACGAGCTGGCCGTCGCGAGAGTAGCTCACGAAGGCCGGACTGGCGCTCCAGCCGCTCCGGCTGATGACGGGTGCCAGCACCTTGTGCCAGATCAGTTTGCCGGTCGCGGCGTCCCAGACCCGCACGAATCCGTCGTGGTGGCCCGTGACGATCCGATCGCCCGACGGAGACCATGCGGCGGAATCCAGGTACCAGACGGGCGTGCTCGCGTCGTGGTGCAGCCGCCGGCCCGTCGAGACTTCGAAGAGTCCGACCGCGTTACCGATCGGCATGGCGACGAGCGTGCCATCGGGCGAGAACGCCGGCTTCTGCCCCCACGAGCCGGGCAGTTCGATCGTCCGTTCCGGCCGACCCGTGGCGGCGTCGAGGATGCGGAGCCGGCCGAAGTCACCCACCGCGATGCGGCGGCCGTCGCGCGACAGCGCCCCGTAGCCGAAACCTTCGTCCTCGTCGCCGCGGTAGTCCGCGAGGAGTGCTCCGGTCTCGATGTCCCAGAACCGGACCTCGCTCATCGTCACGTTCTTGGAGCCGTACTTGAGCTTGGTCCGCTCGATCAGCTCGGTGGTCTGCCCGACCGACATGATCCGTCGCCTGTCCGGCGTCACTGCCACGACATTCAATCGGGGATTCACTGAATCTCCGCTCCCAGACTTGCCGTGGGCGTCCGGGATCTTGCGCAGGAGCCGGCCGTCCTTGATGCGCCAGACGAGGATCGCCGCCGAGTGCGACGTCCCCGCCACGAGCCGCGTCCCATCGGGCGTGAAGGCCAGGCATCCGAACCCTTCCTCGCCGCCGATGACGGGCCCGGCAGCCTTCGGCACCAGGACATTGCCCGGCGCCTGGCCCGGCCGCGTCGTGAGGTCGTGCACGACCTCCGCGGACTTCGCGACCTGCCGCAAGCGGACGACGTCGCCGCCCGCGCTGGCCATCAGGCCGCCGTCAGGCGAGAACGCCACGTTCTGGACCTGCCCCGGATGGAGCTTCTCGCGGAACAGGAGCCGGTCGCCGGTCAGGTCCCACAGGGCGACCTCTCCGCTCATCTCGCCCCAGAGCAGCCTCGTGCCGTCGGGCGAGAACGCGACGCACTGGACCGAGCCCATCGGCCCGCCCGGCGCGACGAGCCGCTTGGCTCGCCGGCCGGTACGGACGTCGAAGATCGCGACCCGCGGACTCGGGGCGTTGGCGTCCGCCGCGGCGATCAGCCGTCCGTCGGGCGCGAACGCGATCGCGGTGAGGAAGTTGGTCATCCGCAGGTCGTCCGTGCCGATCTTGACGAGGGCGCGCGGGGGCAGGGGACCTCCCTGGTCATCCTCGGCCCGCAGCCGGCCGGTTGACGAAGCCGCCATGAGCACGGCGATGGCAATGAGGAGCTTCGGCGCGGACTTCCCGGCTCTGACGATGCGGTAGCCCGCGGCTCTTCGGCAAATCGTGTGCATGACCTTACTGACCCTCCATGTCGTCGGACCGAGTTCCACCGATGACCTCGGAATCCATGTTGCCACGGAGACTCGGGCGGGGGAATAAGACGCCGGGCCGCGCGACACGGACTCCGACCCGAGCCGGCCGCGGCTAGCCGGCCTCTCGGGCCCCTCCGAGCCGCCATCGAATTGCCTGTCGAACGATCGGTCGCTTGACGAGCAGCCCGGGGCCGCATCATAATCCCTTCGCGCCGCGGTCGTCCCCCGCTGACTTTCCGTGAAATCGAGGACAACGCCCGTGATCTCGACGCGAATGCGCATGGCAACATGTCTGTCGATCGCCCTTGCGTTCGTCTCTTTGAGCGCGGTCCGGTCATACGCCGGCCCTGGAGAAAGCCGGATCGTCGATCGGGAGCTGCGGTCGAAGAACTTCGCACACAACAAGCTCGGCATCGGCCCCGTGCGGAAGATGGCCGTCTACCTCCCCGCCGGCTACGACGGATCATCGATGCGCCATCCGGTGATCTACTTCCTCCCCACCGCTTTCGAGGGCAGTTACAAGGGCGCCCAAGCACTCCTCGATCGAGCGATCGCGGGAGGCGTGATCGATAAGGTCATTCTCGTCTTCGTCGATATGAACACGCCACTCGGGAGCTCCTGGTACGTCAATTCCCCGGTGACCGGCAACTGGGAAGACTTCATCGTCGAGGAACTGGTGCCCGACATCGATGCGAGTTTCAAGACCCTGCCCCATCGGGACTCGCCGGGATAGCCGGGGAATTCATGGGGGGATATGGCGCAATCCGTCTCGGCATGCGGCATGCGGACGTTTTCGCCTCCATCTACGCGCTGCATCCGGTGGGGAGCGGGTCGGGTGTCCGGATCATGGACTCCCTGCCCGATTGGGACCTCCTAGCCAAGGCCAAATCCTCGGATGACGTGAAGCGAGACGGATATTCACGGATCTTCACCACGATCTTCCAGGCACACTTGCCCAATCCCGATAAGCCGCCCCTCTTCATCGATCTGCCGGCATGCCGAGTTGACGGTCGGCTCATCATCGATGCCAAGCTCACCGAACGCTTGCGCAACAGCTTCTTCCTGGAATCGATGATCCCGCAATATGCGGAGAACCTCAAATCCCTCAGGGGGTTCAAGTTCGATTGGGCGCGCAGTGATTCGAATCACGATCATGTTTATTCCAATCAGGCTTTGACACATAAACTAAATGAATTCGGGATTGTCCACGAATCCGAAGAATACAATGGGTCGTGGGGGGGCCGAACCTGGGACCGGGATGGCCGCGTCTACTCCGATGTCCTACCATTCTTCCGGAGGCATCTGGTCGCTCACAAGGATACCGACCACGCCCACAAGTGACGTCGCGGGCCGACCCGAGGTGGATTCGACCCCGCCATGGCGGTTGATGAGATTTCAGTCTTGCATCCAACTCCTTACGCGGTCGCGATATCGCGATCGCGCACAGCGGCGTACGCCTTGGCGAATCGGCCATCCGCCGACTGCGCCGCCGATCTCAGCCCGAATTGGGACCCTCGCCGATGGTCAACTTCCGGGACGACGACCATGCGGTGTCCGACGTCGAGGAACAGCGGCCCGCCGTCGGCCGGAACTCGCGGAACGCTGAAACTGCTATCTCTGATTGCTAGGTAACGCGACACGATCCTTGACGCCTGCCTCCGGGCCGAACTAACCTGGAATAAGAGGGCCGCTCGCACGACGGGGCGGCGCGGATCGGCGGCTATGGCAGCCCCCCCGTGCGGCGTCGACGAACGGCGGCACGGGCGGGGCGTTTTCGTTAGCGGGCCGGGGCGGCGACGGATCGGACCGATCGGATCGAATCGGGCCGGACCGGACGGGGATGTCGGCGAGGAGCGGTCATGCGTAGGCCATTCCGGGATCGGTCGGAGGCCGGGCGAGTGCTCGCCGGGCTACTCGCCGACTACTCCGGCCGCGACGATGTGATCGTGCTGGCCTTGCCGCGCGGCGGCGTGCCGGTCGCCTACGAGGTGGCCCAGGCCCTCGGCGCGCCGCTCGACGTCTTCCTGGTGCGCAAGCTCGGCGCCCCCGGACACGAGGAGCTGGCCATGGGTGCGATCGCCTCGGGCGATGTCGTCGTGATGAACGACGAGGTCGTCAAGGCGATGGACGTCCAGGCCGACGAGATCCAGGGCGCGATCGCCGACGAGCGCCGCGAGCTGGCCCGGCGCGAGGAGGCCTATCGCGTCGGCCGGCCGCCGGCCGAGGTCCGCGGCAAGACCGTCATCCTGATCGACGACGGGCTCGCCACCGGCTCGACGATGCGCGCGGCGGTAACCGCGCCTGCGCCGCCAGGCCCCGCGCGGATCGTCGTCGCCGTGCCGATCGGCGCCACGTCCACTTGCGCCGAGTTCCACTCCATCGCCGACGAATGCGTCTGCGCGATCACACCCGAGCCCTTCCGCGCCGTCGGCCTCTGGTATGAGGACTTCTCCCAGACCGAGGACGATGAAGTCGCCGAGCTGCTCGCCCGCTTCCGGGCGGCCGCGGACAGGAGCCGCCGCAAGCATCGCGCGCCGGACTCGTCCGGTCCCTCGCCGTCCGCACCCGACCAACGCCAGGAGGATCTCTCATGAACGATCCCGGCTCCGCGAGTGTCTCCGAGCAGGAGGTGGCGATCGCCGCCGGCAGGCGCACGATCCGCGGGACCTTACGCCGTCCCGAGGGTGCCACGGCCGTGGTGGTCTTCGCGCATGGCAGCGGCAGCGGCCGTTTCAGCCCGCGCAATCAGTACGTCGCCCAGGTCTTGCAGGATGCCGGCCTCGCGACGCTCCTGCTCGACCTGCTGGAAGACGATGAGGCCAACGACCGCTCGAAGGTCTTCGACATCGAGCTCCTGGCCGACCGACTCCAGGCCGCCGCCGACTGGCTGAAAGGCCGGCCGGAGACGGCGAATCTGCGTCTGGGCTACTTCGGCGCCAGCACGGGCGCCGGCGCCGCGCTGCTCGCCGCCGGCCGGGCGCCCGCATCGGTCGGCGCGGTCGTCTCGCGAGGCGGCCGGCCCGACCTCGCCCGCGATGCGCTCGAATACGTCACGGCGCCGACCCTCCTGATCGTCGGCGGCAACGACGAGATCGTCCTGGAGCTTAACCGCGAGGCGTTCGACCGGCTCAGCGGCACCAGCCAGCTCGAGATCGTCCCCGGCGCCACCCACCTGTTCCCCGAACCAGGCGCGCTGGAAGAAGTCTCCCGGCTCGCCCGCGAGTGGTTCCACCGCTATCTCACGCCAACACACAGAACCTGAGACAACATCAATAGCCGCTCCGCTCGCCCAACGGACACCAGACGGAGGAAGAGATTCTGAACACGAAATACACGAAATACACGAAAGGGAGACCAGCCGACTGAATGCGTTGTTCAGGGAAGCCCGGGCTCGCGACCGAACTGGTCTCCCGACCGGACCCCATTTTCCTGCACGAAGGTCTTGTCTTCTTTCGTGTATTTCGTGTATTTCGTGTTCAGAATCTCTTCTCTCCAACAGCCAGGCAAGTTCGTTCTCCCTCGGGTGAATCGTGTCTTTGGTGGACCTCATCGGCGAGCGGCCCGTCTTCTCCACTGAATTGGGCTCGCTCTTTCGTGGAGACTGCGTCGAGCTCCTGCCGCGGTTCCCGGCCGACTGTGTCGACACGATCTTCGCCGATCCGCCGTTCAACCTGGGGAAGGAGTACGGCACGAGCGTCGACGACCGCCGGGCCGAGAGCGAGTACCTCGACTGGTGTCGCCGATGGCTGGGCGAATGCTGCCGGATCATCAAACCGGGCGGAGCGATCTTCGTCTACAACCTCCCGCGCTGGAATATCGAGCTGGGCCATCATCTCAATTCCCTGGGCATGCAATTCCGGCATTGGATCGCGGTGAGCCTCAAGTTCGGTCTGCCGATCCCCGGCCGTCTCTACCCGGCGCATTACAGCCTGCTCTACTACACCAAGGGAAAGCCGAAGACGTTCCGGCGGATTCGCACGCCGATCGAGACCTGCCGCCACTGCGGGGGCGAGCTGAAGGATTACGGCGGCCACCGCGACGCGATGAACGAGCGGGGCGTGAACCTGATGGACGTGTGGACCGACGTCCCGCCGGTGCGGCACGGCAAGTTCAAGTCCTCGCGGCGCAAGGCCAACGCGGTGTCAACCAAGATCCTCGACCGCGTGGTGGAGATGACCACTCGCGAGGGCGAGCTCGTGCTCGACCCGTTCGGAGGCAGTGGTACGACCTACGCGGTCTGCCAGCGGAAGGACCGCCGCTGGCTGGGCATCGAGATCGCCTCGACCGACGCGATCATCGAGCGCCTTTCCGGCGGCGAGCTGCACGGCCACCGGAATCAGGACCGCGTGGACGATTGATCCAATCGAGGCGTGATCGTTCGTGGCGGGACAGGATCGCCGCCACCGCGGTTTGCGGTCAGCACCCACTGGCGTGTCGGTGATTTCGTGTGATAAACTTGTTCTAACTCGACCCCTCGCGAAGCGGGGGGCGATGGCCCGAGTTCGTACCTCTCCCGCCTGCCTCTCGCATGGCGACGAACACATCCGTCTGCCGGGGTATCCATCCTCGGCACGTCGTCGAATCCGCGGCCTCGGCCGCCGGAAGCATCAGGAGGGGGTCCACCATGTTCACGATCTATCGCGATTTCGGCCAGGTCGCGCTCGGCCAGTCGGAATCGATCCTCGGCGTGCTCCGCTTCGCCGAGAGTACCGGCGTCGGGCGCTACGACATCCACGAGACGGGCATCCAGCCCCGCCACTGGGGATCGGTCGTCCGCAACTATGATGGGTCGTTCATCCTCGTGCCGAACCGCTCGGCCGATTGGCTGACTTCCCTGGAATCGGTCGAGCGGCCCTCTTGAAAGCGTGTTCGGGAAGCGACGCGACTGGGCCTGTATCGTGGTCGAACCGCTCCACGGCGACGGCACGACTTGCGCCGTCCGCGAGCGGAAGGACCACCGGCGGCCGGGCATCGAGATCGCCTCGGCCGACGCCATCGTCGAGCGCCTGCACGGCGGCGAGCTGCACGGGCACGGGAACCAGGAGCGAGTGGGCGATTGAGCCATCGACGCCGAGGGTTTAGGATGACTTGCATCGTGATCGGATCGCCGAGAGCCCCCTCGCGGAGTCGTGGCGGTCGCGTCTCCATCACCGACCCTGGACTCGCGGGAGGGCCCCGAAGTGGGACGGTTCCTTCGCATCGATCAGATCGGCCGGAACCGGTCGGTGCTGTTCGCCATCTTCCTATTCATGAACGTGTGCCCGGCTGCGCACGGCCAGGATGAGAAGGCCCGCCCGCCGGCCGACCCGGCACCGGCGGGCGGGATCGCGGTCGGGACGGCCGTCGTCCTCAAGGCGCCCGATCTCCTGCTCCGCGGCGACGGCGGCCGTCCCGTCTCGCCCGGGGATGGCGTCAGGCTCCACGTGGAGCGAGTTGAACGGGGATCAGGTGCGGATCGCCTGGCCCGAAGGGTCGCACCGCGGCTGGATCGGTGTCGACCAGGTGATCCCACTCGAGTCCGCGATGGACGACTTCGATCGAGAGATCGCACGGAACCCCGAAGATGCGGACGCTCTCCGGATGCGCGGCCGGTTGTGGGCGGCTCGCCGGGAGTACGACCGGGCCCTGGCCGACTTCGACAAGGCCATCGGACTTGCACCCGATCGGGCGCGGTCTTACGTCGATCGCGGCCGGGTCTTCTTGGGGAGGAATCAGGCCGACCGGGCCCTGGCCGACTTCGACAAGGCCATCGAGCTCGTCCCCAAGCTGGCGCAGGCGCGCCAGGAACGTGCGATGGTCTGGTGGGCGAAGAAGGAGATGCCGCGAATGAAGTCCGACCTGGACATCGCCGTCCAGCTCGACCCGAACGACCCGTATCTCTTGTCCTTCCGACATACCTACTGGGCACTCGAGGGGAACACGGAGGAGGCGCTGAAAGACATCGATCGGATCATCCGGCTCGACCCCACGTACGCCGGTTGGTACCAGCTTCGCGGCCTGGATCGGGTGCAGACGAGGGACCTGGACGGAGCCATCGCCGACTTCTCCGATGCGATCCGCCTCGACCCGAACATGGCCTGGACTTACGGGCAGCGTGCATCGGCGTGGGAGAAGAAGGGCGATGTCGATAAGGTCATCGCCGACTCGACCAAGGCCATCGAGCTCGGCTTGAAGGACGCGGCGACCTACACGAAGCGGGCCGACGCGCGGGCGGCGAAGGACGAGCCCGACGAGGCCATCGCCGACTATGACGAAGCGATCCGACTCGACTCGAAGAGTGCTGACCTGTACGCGAAGCGAGCGTGGTCGTGGCTGAAGCAATTCGAGCCCCGCAAGGCGATCGCGGACTACTCCGCGGCGATCAAGCTCGAGCCCGGGAAATCGCGGTATTTCCGCTTGCGCGGTCTCGTCTGGTCGCGCCAGGGCGATCACGAATCGGCCATCGCCGATTTCAACGAGGCGATCCGCCTCGCGCCCGACGACGCCGACGCGTACATCTCCCGCGCGATCGAATGGGAGAAGGATCTGAAGCCGGGCCGGGCATGGCCGACTACCAGAAGGCGATCGCGCTGGACCCCAGGGCGATCCTGGCCTACGACGGCCGCGGGCGGATCTGGAGGCACAGTGGGGAATATGAGAAGGTCGTCGCCAACTTCGCCGAGCTCGCCCGCATGGTGCCCGACGATCCTCTCGGGCACCGCGAGGTGGCGTGGCTGCTCGCCACCTGCGACCGGGACGCCAACCGCGACGGTCGGCGTGCCCTGCAGGAGGCGACCACTGCGTGCGAGCTGACGAAGTGGGCGGATCCCGTCTGCCTCGAGGCGCTGGCCGCCGCCTGCGCCGAGGTCGGCGACTTCGACGCCGCTGTCAAGTGGCAGACCCGCGCGCTCGAGGTCTTCACGGAGAGTGGCGACAGGTTCCAACGGCGTCTCGTCGCCAGGCGGCGTCAAGACGCCCAGATGAGTCATCGCCTCTACCGATACGAGCGACGCCTCCCCTATCGCGAGAGGCCGGACCAGGCCGTCCGATCGCGGCCCATCGACCCCGCGGGTGGCCTGCCCGCGTCTTGACATGACGTCGCGTGACGACGTCGCCTGACAAGGACGCGGGCACTCGACCCGGACGTTTCTGTCGCGCGG
Source organism: uncultured Planctomycetota bacterium (assembly GCA_963815795.1). Classification (GTDB taxonomy): domain Bacteria; phylum Planctomycetota; class Planctomycetia; order Isosphaerales; family Isosphaeraceae; genus JAKAUH01. Next base: position 5,727,298 of record CAWFIC010000003.1, read on the forward strand.
TGACGCCAGAGGCTCTCACTTCCGCCCTTCCCATTTCACGTAGTAGAACACGATCGGCTCGTCGCCGGTGTTGGTGATCCCGTGCGGGGCGTTGGGTGTCGTGTACATCACCGAGCCGGGCCCGATCTTGGTCGTCTTGCCGTCGCAGAAGATCTCGCCGTGCCCGCGCTCGATGATCATGACTTCCTCCTCGGCGTGGGTGTGCGGGGCATGCGGCGACTTGCCCGGCTGGAGGACGAACCGACCGGTGACGAACTTCGTCGAGGCCGGCGTATCTCCCGAGAGATACACGCCGTTCTGGCCGACCGGTTCCCCCTTGTCGGCGAAGCCGGCCATCTCGACCTGCTCGAGGTTGATCGTCGTGGACTTGACCTCCCCGGCCCGTTCGCGGGCGAACGCGATCTCGCGGTACGACCAACCCGCGGCCAGGACCAACGCCAGGCCGGCGAATCCCCAACGCTTCCAGACGATCATGGTGTGCTCTCCCAGGCGGATCCGATCGATCTCCGGGCAACGTGCTCGGGACGTCGCCATTGTACTCCGGCGGAGGACGAGACGCCTCGGAGAAGTGGCGGCTAAGGGCTGATGGGCTCACGGCTCACGGGCTCGCCTTCACTCCCTTGGTCGGACTCGCCCCACCGGCGGAATCGAGGGTGCCCGGTACGGCCGGTCCCGCAACTCGTCGCTGACGGCCTGATCGTAGAGGGCCTTCCAATCGAGCCCTGCGCGGGCGGCGGCCGAGAGGTGCCGCCGGACTTCCTCGATGTCAACGGGCGACCGCCCCAGCGCCTCGGCCAGGTCGGAGCGGATCGCCTCCTCGCCCTCACCGAGGCCGCCTTCGTCTTCGTCGTCTTTTTGTTCGACGTTCTGCGCCTCGAAGACGTGCTCGACCGAAGGCTCGATGAACTGCTGCAAGCCGAGCAGGGCGTGCCCGATCCCGCGCCGCAAGCGATCCTTGGCCGGCGATGGCTTCGCATCCTTGCCCGCCCGCCCGAGGACCGACACGATCAGGACCGCGACCACGGCGACGATTCCGGCGAAGATCAGGAACGAGTGTTCCACGAGCCACCTCCGAGCGCATAACGGACGGAGGACGGGGCGGATCTCGCCGCGACGACCGGGCGAGCGGACCGATAGACCGCGGAGGGCCGCCAAGGGGCCGGCTGCCTCATGGGCTCTCGCTCCCGGTTGGCGTCCCATGCCGGGCGCGCTCGATCGCGGTGAGGGCCTCGCTCGCGGCCCTGCCCACGATCCGGTCATTCTGCAAGACGCGGAGTCGGGGAAGGGTGCTCGCGGCCCTCGACCCGAACGCCCGCAGCGCCCCGATGGCCGCATAACTCGCCCTGGGATGTGCCTCCGGCGGGGAGTTGAGGGCTTCGATCAGGACCGCCAGGGCATCCTCGGCCGACTTCGTCCCCGGGGCGATCCGGCCCAGCGACCTGGCCGCCGATGATCCGTCGTAGAGGGGATCCCTGTCCGTTCCGGCAAGCACCGCCCGCAAGGCGCAGGATGATCGCGGGGACGGCCGGTTCGGCGGCCGGGCCGAACTCGCCCAGGGCTTCGGCCGCCCATCCCCACCGAACGGGATGATCGGATCGCACGACCTCGGTCAGCGCCGCGATCACCTCGCTGGCCGACTTCGTGCCCGGAGCGATCTTCGCCAGCACCCTGGCGGCCGACTGTCCCTCGAAGGCGTCAGCGTCGTCCTTCTTGCCGACAGCCCCGCGCAGGATCTGGACCAGCGCGGGGACGGCCGGCTCGGCCGCCGGGCCGAACTCGCCCAGGGCCGAGACCGCCGCTTCCCGAAGCATGGGGTCGTCTGACCGCACGAGACTGGCCAGCGCCGCCACCACCTCGCGCGCCGACTTCGTACCAGGCGCCATTCGGGCCAGTATTCGGGTAGCGAGCATGGCCGCGTCCAGGTCGTTGAATCCGATCGGCAAGTTGGAATCCCAAGCATCCGGTAGCCTCCGATCGCGGTCGATCGATTCCTTCAGGAGCGTCAAGAGGCCGGGGATGGCGACGGCGGCCTGAGGGTCGCGAGCATGCGGCTCGAGCGCCAGGCGGCGCCGGCTCGAACGACCCGGGCTCGACTCCCGAGCGCCGTCACCAGCGCGGGGATCGCCGCCGTCGAGAACGCCGGGGGCCGATTCCTGGAGAAAGCCGCCCAGCAGGCATTGCGGACCTCGGCCTCGTCGTGCTCGACGCTTCGGAGGAGGAAAGGAAGCCACGGATCCAGGCTGCAGCGGAAGCTGGCGACGGCCTTGACGGCCTTCGCCCGATCGCTGGCCGATGGATGCCCCAGGGCCGCGACTAGCGGCGCCGGCGGGTCGGCTGGGCCGACCGGACCGCAGATCGCCAGCGCGTCCAGAGCCGCCGTGCGGACTCCATCGTCCCGGTCGCGCAGCATCGTGGCGAGGGCGTCGAACGATCACCTTCGGATCGATCGGCCCGGCCGGCCCTCGGCCGTAAGCGATTCGCACCAGCGCGTTCATCGCCGCGATCCGGACGGCCGGCACCGGATCCTTCAGTGACCGCATCAATCCCGCGACCGCCGCGGCAACCGCGTCCCAGGCGGAGCCGCCCCGGGCCGCCTCGCCGCCAATCGCGCCCAGAGCTACGATCGTCGCGACGCGGACCTCGGCCTCCGGGTCTCTCAGCGCGTCGATCAGCGGAGGGATCGCCCGGACGGGATCGGTCTCTCCCGCCGACGTCAGCTCGCGAGTCGCCCGGGCGCGCCGGGCCGGGTCCGCCGACTGGAGCCCGTGGGCCGCGGCCACCGCCGGGTGCTGGCTCTCCCACAGGCTCCGCGCCGACCACGCGATGAAGGCGCAACACGCGACGACCACGATCAAGCCACGAACGCCGGTCTGGAACCGCCGGACTTTCCCGCGCCCGACCTGAGTCATCTCGGGTCCGGGCTCGCTGGGGCTTTCGCCGAGCATGGTCCTTTTTCCTCGATCGGGGATTCACTTCGCCGACTTTTCGCCCCCTGACCGGGCGCCCTCGATCGCCGTCAGTGCGGAGGTCGCGGCGGCCTTGAGCCATTCATCCGAGCCGTTCTGCCACTCACGAAGCTGCGGGATGGCGGCGGCGGCCCGCGGCCCGAATGCCGGCAGCACCCTGACCGCACCGATACGGGCATTGGATTGGGAATGGAGCGCCTCGTTCACGGCCGCGAAGGCGACGTCGGCCGATCGGGTGCCCGGAGCGATCCCACCCATGCCCGGGCGACGTTGGACCCATAATAGGCGGGCTCCTCTTTCGCGGCGAGGGCCTGTCTCAAGGCCTGGACGAGCGCGGGGACGGCCGGCTCCGCCGCCGGGCCGAACGCACCCAGGGCATTGGATGCCCATCTCCACCGATCGGTGGGACCGGACCGCGCGATCTCGGTCAGCGCCGCGACGACCTCGCCCGCCGACTTCGTACCCCGAGCGATCTTCGGCAGGACCTCGGCGATCCGCTCTCGTTCAAAGGAGGATTGAGGCTTCCTGTCGGCGGGATCCTCGCGCAAGGCCCGGAGAAGAGCGGGAATGGCCGCCTCGGCCGCCGGGCCGAACTCGCTCAGCGCGTCAACCGCCGCCCTCCGGCGGAAGCTGTCGCCGGAGCGCACGACCTCGGCCAGCGCCGCGACGACCTCACCCGCCGGCTTCATCAGAGGCGCCCGCCCCGCGAAGAATCGGATGGCCGGCATGGCCGGGTCGTCATCGACGAGATGGACGAGCGAGGGTTGGAGGTTGCGGGGGTCGGGAATCGACACATTCCGCAAGATCGGATCGCGGTGGATCGGTTCCTCCAGGAGGTCCAGGAGGCCCGGGACGGCGACGACCGCGCGAGGATCGCGCGCATGGGGCTCGAGTGCCCGGGCGGCGCGGGCTCGAACCACCTGGTCGCGGCTATCCAGGGCCGCCACCAGCGCGGGGATCGCCGCCGCCGAAAACGCCGGGGACCGGTCCCGGCCGAAGACCATCCAGCAGGCGGCGCGAACGTCGGGCTCGCCGCGCTCCAGTCCTCGCAGGAGGAGCGGCAGCCACGGATCCAGGCTGCAACGGAAGCTGACCAGGGCCCAGATGGCCCTCGCTCGATGCGTGGCCGATGGTCGCTCCAGGTCCGCGACGAGCGACGCCGGCAGGTCGGCGGGGTAGCTCGGACCGCAGATCGTGAGCGCCTGGACGGCGCGCCTTGCGACGGCCTCATCGCCATCGCTCAACGCCTTGGCGATGGCGTCGATCGCCGCCTTGGGATCGATCGGTCCGCTCGCCTTCCTCGCGGCGACGATGCGCTCCAGGGCGACGATCGCCGCGATCCGCACGGACGGCTCTCGATCCTCGAGCACCCGCGTCAGTGCGTTCGACGCGGCCCGGATCGCGTCGGCGGCGGCACCGCTGGTCACCCCATCCGAACCGATCACGCCCAGGGCGTCGATCGTACCGATGCGGACCTCGACATTCGGATCGCCCAGGGCGTCGATCAACGGAGGGATCGCCCGAGCGGGGTCGGCCGCCCCGATGGACATCAGCTCGCGCGTCGCCTGGGTGCGCCGGGCCGGGTCTTCGGATCGGAGCCCGCGGGCCGCCGCGGCCGACGGATGCTGGCTCTCCCACAGGCTCCGCGTTGACCACGAAATGACGGCGCAGCAGGCAACGACCACGATCAACCCCCGCACGCCGGTCTGGAGGCGCCGGGCCTTCCGGCGGCTGGCCCCGGCCTGGCGCGTCTCGGCTGGCGGCTCACGGCCACATCCACTGCTCATGATGCCTGGCCCTCCATCGGGGATCACCCGCATCCGAGACCAGCTCGATGATAACCGCACGGATCCCTCGCGAGAACGCACCATGGAAACAGCCGTGCTCTCACGGTTCCCCGGCGAACTTTCCCCGGAGCCGGTAGATGTTGATCAGGGCCCGGTCCATCATCCGCTCGCCGGCCCCCAGCTCGGCCAGCGAGACGCCGGGGTCGGCGCCGTAGCCCCCTTCCGAGGCGGCCTCGATGGTCGGGAAATACATACCGTGGCCGTTGCAGTAACCGAAGAACAACGTGTGCTTGACGTACGACCGCGCCTTGAGCCGGTTCGCGTGATCGCAGAAGAACTCGCCCGAGCCGCCCACCAGCGCGATCTCGTCATTCAGGAGCACCGTGTTCAGCTCGGCCGCGAGGGAATCTCCGTAAAGCTTGACGTAGGCGCGAGTGATCTCGGGGAAGAAGCTCCGTTCGAAGAGACCGGAGACCCGGGGGTCCTTGAGGTTGACGCGCGTCTTGAAGTGGAACGTGTCCACCACACCCTTGACCGAGGGGCGTGCCGGGACCTGGGTCTGGATCGATCGGGCCAGCGCGATCACGTGGTCGGCGACCGTCTGGCCGAAGCTCCTCGGCTCCCACGGGCCGGTGCCCGGATTGGGGCTCATGTCGCCGGCCGCGCCCTGCATGAAGACGCACTTCGTCGCCAGCTCCGCCTCGACCTTGTTCTTGAGGAAGCCGGGGTAATCGGCCGAGTACTCGAGCAGCTTCGCCTCGGTCATCACCGGGTGCGCGGCGAAGTTGACCAGCACGGCGATCGGCTTGCCTTCCTGGTCGTCGAAGCGCATGACCGCCAGCATCGGATCGGTGGCCTTGGGCTCGCGCTTGGTGTGCCGGTTGCGGTTCAGCGTCACCGACTCGACGGCGACTCCGATCCTGGCCGGCCGGAGGACCTTGTCGGCCTCGAGGATCACCTGGACGAGCCGGTGGGGCAATTCCTGAGCATACTTCACCGCGGCGTCGAACTTCCCCCGGCCCAGCCCGGGCTCGTCGAGCAGCTCGATGACGGGCCCGTGGTGCGAGTGGCTGCCGGAGATGAGCACGTGACGGATACCGGCCTTCTCGGCGAGCTCCTGGCGGATGATCGCCATCATGGCCTCGGTCGGCCCGCGGCCCAGGTCGGTGCCGACGATCGCGACCTTGTCGTCGCCCGCCGCGACGACGATCGCCTTGGCCATTAACGGGTCGAGGGTGCCCTCGCTGGGCTTGTCGTGCCGCGCGCCATAGCCCCACATCGGAATCCCCGGCGGCGGCGTGATGTCCCGGTCGGCCGCCCCGACCTGGAAGGCGGCGCCGTCGGTGGCGCACCTGACCACACCCGTCGGCCCCGCGAGCGCCATTGCCATCACCGCCAGCACGCCGATCCATTTCGACCGAGTCGACACCATGGTGCGCTCCCCTTTCGCCGAGCTTTCCCCGGAACGCCGTTTTCGGCCCTCATCGGCCCGATCGCGCGCTCGAATCTCCCCGAGGATAATCGGGCGTCCGGCCGCGGTCAAAAGGCGAGCCGCTCCCGGAGGAAGCGATTCACCGCTGGATCGGGCTCCGGGGCGGAGACGACGTGAAGCCGGCGCGGCAGGAGCTTCCTGGCCTCCTGTTCGGGTAGCCGGTTGCCGTCACCGTCGATCGGATTGACGACCACGCCCTCGACATGGTGCAGGTCCAGGAGCTGGGGCAAGTCCCACGATCGCAGGACGTCGAAGACGAAGAATGACGCGGGAATCTCACGGTCGAACGACGTCGTCCGATGGCCGTCGGCGGGCATGAGCCGGAACGATTCGCGCAGCGCCATCGGCCGCTCGAAGAAGGCGCGATAGCTGAGGAAGCCGTCGCGCAGGATATACCAATGGAGTCGTTCCGGACCGGGCTCGCTCCGCGCCTCGCGGGCGATGGCGTAGATCGCCATGAGCGACGCATTGGGGCCGCGAGCGTAGAGGCCGACCGGCTTGCCGGGGAACGCGCCGGCTGAGCCGAGAGTGCCGATCACGCGACTCAAGTCGGCGGCCTGGCGACCGACGAAGTTCTCGCCCAGCAGGAGGCTGACGGCGAAGACCCAGCCGGGCTTGGTGGTCGCCAGTTCGCCGATGCCGCGCGGGTCGATGCCGCAGACGGCCCAGTTCTTCTCGAACGCCTCCACGACCAACGGATCGGAGCCCAGCGATTCCTTGCCGCGGTCGTCGATGGCCACGATGACGCCCCGGGGCTCGCCGGGCGGCCGGAGCAGGAACGCCGGGATCGAGATCCCCGGTTCGATCGGGATCAGCAACCGCTGGAGCCGGACCGGCCGGATACGGAGAGAGACAGGTCGCGGCTCGGGTCGGGATCCCAGGACCGATTCGAGCTCGAGGCGGGGCGACGCTGGAGGGAGGTCGCGAGCCAGCCGCTCGACCATCGCGATGATGGCCGGACCGGCGGGCTGATTCCGGACCGGCGGGAAACAGCGGAGCTCCGGCGCATCGAACGCGAGCGTTTCGGTCGGCGGCTCGGGGAACGCGCCGCCGTCGCCACGGTCCATCAGCCAGCGGAGGAACCACCCGTAGGCCGCCTCGCGCTTCTTCCGCTGGTAGCCGTGGCCCTCCGATTCGTCCACCATCAGGCCGATCCGATCGCCGGCGCTGTAGGAGTCATAGAGCGCTCGCCCGTAATCGGCGACGGCCCGCACACCGGCGATCGGGAAGCTCTCATCGCGACCGGAGGCGATGATCAGGATCGGCTTCGGTGCGGCCATCGCCAGCAGCTCGTGGTTGTTGGCGTACCGGATGAGGCCGGGGACGAAGTGGCAGTGTTCGGCCGCCTGATACCAGTCGAGCGGCCGGCAAACGCGGATCTGCTCGGCGAAGTCGCTCGTCCCCACGACGGGAACCGCCACCGCGATCCGGTCCTCGAGGGCCGCGGTGATCCAGGTGTTGTAGCCGCCGCCCGAGGCCCCGGTCATCCCGATCCGATGGTGGTCCACCTCCCTCCGCGACAGGAGGTACTCGAGAGCACATCGCGTCTCATACTCGGCGATCCCCGGCTGAGCGATGCCCACCAGCAGCGCCTCGGTGCGGCGATGGTCGCGCGACGAGACGCCGCGCTCGCCCTGGCCGAACGGGTCGAAGGTCAGCACCACGAAGCCCAGGCGCGCCATGTTGATGCAGAACGCCTGGAAATCGGGACGCGTCTTGCTGTCGGCCCACCAGTGGCCGGGATAGAACAGCACGGCCGGCGCGGGGCGATTCAAGCCGTCGGGGATGTAGAAGTGCGCCGGGACCTGCATGTCGGGCAACGTCTGATAGACGATCTTCTCGATGCGGTAGCCGGTCCGGCGAAGGGTGCCGACGAGCCGAGGCTTCAAGTCCGGTGGCCAGGGCAGATGCGGCATCCCCAGCGAATGGAGCAGCCGTCGGCGAAGCTCCGGCCGCGCCCGATCGGCGCCCTGGCGGTCGCGCGCCCGCGGGATCGCGGCCAGGGCGCGGGTCGCTCGCTCCTCGAGGTTGTCCAGCACCGCCGCCTCCTGCGCGGAGGTGTCCCGCGGCCGCAGGGAGGCGATCTCGCGTTGGAGCTCTTGACCCCGCGCATCAGCCGCCGCGAGCGACAGGGCGAACACGAGTGACGTGGTCATTCGGATCATGAGGGAATCGCTCGTCGCCATCGGGCCCCGAGTTGTCGACGGGCTGGATCTCGGTGCGGCGGTCGGGGGCGGGAAAGCACGGCGGCTCGTCCATGGCTGCGGCCCGTTTCGGATCTTCCCGGCCTTTTCCTGATTAGGGATCCACCCGGAGGGGAGGGACCGCATGATGGGGGATCTCACCGGAGTATCGACTCCGACATCGGTCGTAAACCGAGAGAAAGGCCTTTCAAAACGGCGTTCAGACCATCCTGGCGCACTCTTGGGCCATCCCACTGGGCGCCGCCAAACGCGTGTCCGGGAATATCAGGTCGGGACGGGACATGGGACAGCTCAGGCCGCTAGAGACACCTTAATTGATCCGAAACGAAGCGTCCAAAAAAATCGGCCAAAATCTGAGACTTTAGCACCATCGCCGGGGATTATCGCAGCCTGGCGCGGTGGAGTACCTTCATCGTTTCGGCGCGGGGCGGACCTTGGATCTCGCGGAACATGTCCAGGGCGATCCGGCCGCGGATCGTCGCTTGAGTTCGGACCCGGTAGACCGTCTTCTGCATCTTGCGATGCCGGCGGTTGCCCCGTTCCACCGCGTTGGAGGTCGAACCCAGCAGGCTGTCGTCGAGGAAGGTCAGGGCCTTCTCCAAGTCGGGGGACTCGAGCTTCTGGAAGATCGGTCTCATCCCTTTGAAGTGGTGGACCTGAGCCCGCAGCCGAGCCAGCTTCCTCAAGGCCGTCTCAGTGCGGCACCGGCGGTCGAACAACCGGTGGATCTCCTCCACCACTCGTCGGAGGGCCCCCAACTGAGGCAAACCCCGAGTGATGCGTCGGAGTATCTGGCGCTCACCCTCCGCGAGGTGCCGCTTCACGAACAGATGGCGATGCTCGAACAGGTCCCCGACCTTCCGTTGCAGATGCCGGCGTCGCCGGGCCTTCCGTCTCGCCTCCGGTGTGCCGGGGCGCCTGCGCGGCAGCTCCGGCTGCTGCGCGGCCAGGTGCTTGCGGACCCGAGCGATGGCGCGGAGGACGGCCTTGTTCAGCTCCGCCAGGATATGGAAGCGACAGACCTGATGCTCCACGGCTCCGAAGACCTCGGAGATCGGCCGTGGATACAGGTCCGAACCGTCGGTGGTGACTCCGCGGAGGGTCAACCCCCGGCCGGTCAGGGCCGCCCGGAAGCGGCGGAAGAACCTCCGGATATCCCGGTGAGTCGGGGCGTGGTCGAGGACCTCGTAACAGAGCCGCCTGAAGGCGCGGTTGTTGACGATCGACAGGACGCAGAAGGGGCCGTCATATAACTCATCAGCGGCGATGTATCCCGAGAAGCCGTCGAGGGCCCAATCGAGGTAGTCGGTCCCGATCCGGTCGGCCGCCTTTTTTCCCCCGGCCTCGACCCAGTTCTGGATGGTGGCGAAGGGGACGAAGACGCGGTGGTCGCGCCAGAGGTGCCAACTGGCGGCCTGATAGGGTAAGCCGTCCTCGAAGACCAGCCGGACGGCCAGGGCCACGACCCGATGGGTGTAGCGGGCCTTGGGTGCGGCCAGGCCGGATATGTCGGCGGTGAAGTAGTGCTGGCACCGGACGCAGTAGTGTTGCGAATAGGTGAGGTGAATGTCACGGGGCCGCCCCCCCAACGGATCGCCGAGATCATGCAGGGTGCGGGTCCGGACCCGATCCCGAGGGCAAGACTTGCCGCACTTCGGACACGGCCGATGCGGGTAATTCCGACTGCGCGGGACGACCTTCGGGTCCGGGAGCATCTGGGGATCGGTGATGCCCAAGGTGGGGTCCGGCGGGTAGACTGCAGGGCAGAGCATGGCGTCGCCCTCCTGAGCAAGAGGCTCTTCCCCCTTAGTTTACGGCTCGGACCAAGCTCCGTCATCCTGAAATCCCCGGCGATGGTGCTAAAGTCTCCAAAATCTTCTTGATTCGCGTCGATGGTCCGTCTCTAATTTGATTTCTGGTTGTTTCAGGTCTGGTATCAGCCTTCGAGTGAAGCTGACTCCGAACGCCTCGGGTCATAGGGCTGGTCGAAGCACGTCTAGCCCGGGACGACGGCGAAAGCGCGATTTCGGGCCTCCAGGAACGGTGAGGCTCTCGATGGATGTTCGGCCGGGCGCCGACGAGGGTGCCCTGCTGCGCCTATGGAAGACGTGGCGGCCGAAATGGCCGCGCTGTCCGAGGGGAGGAAGCCGTGATGCGCACCACCTGGCCCTTCAATCTGATCATCCTCTTGCTTGCCGTCCCCGGCGTGGCCCAAGTCTTGCCGATGCTCTTCGTGGCCCCGGGGTCCGTTCCGACGCAGGACCGGCCGATCGCCCGGCCGGCCGCCGTCGAACGCCCGGTGGCCGGCGCATCGCCGATCGTCCGTGACGACAGGCGATCTGGGCCCGAGTTTGACCTGGAAAAGCCGCTGCGCGAATATCTGGGCGCCTCCGACGTGCCGGCCCCTGCCGACGGCCGGCTGACCCGCGAGATCGCCGGCCGGCTCGCGTCGCACGACCCGTTCGTCCTGATCGCCGCGGTCCCGGACCCGATCGACTCGGTGCATGGCTATCGCTTCGACTTCATCTACGGCGCGATCCAGACCGCGATTGAGAGGGCCGGCTTCTCGCCGGACCGGTTCGTGCTTCCCTGGAAGGTCCAGGCGGCGGACTCGCACTCTCCGGACGGGGACGATGCCCGGGGCCGCGCGGAGGGGGCCCGCGACGGGCCAGGCCAGGCCCGCGCGACGACCGCCACGTACCTCCGGCTGCCCTGGCTCACATTACAGCTCGACGGACAGGTCGCCGGCGGTCGCCCGGACGCCGCCGCGCACCTCCAGCAGCGATGGCCGGGCCTCGTCGTCTTCCGCCAGAGGCCCCCGCTCACGCCTCCGCTAGCGGATGCGCCCGAGCCGCGATCCCCGGAGAAGCAGCGCGTCTTGGTATTGCTACTCGTCGGTGAGACGTCGACCTGGGGAATCCACAAAGGGGCCTTCCTCGAGGCATTGAACTTCCGAAAGAAACTGTACGCCCGGCGGCCGCGCGCGGCCGAGCCGGTGTACGTGCTCGGCACGTACTTCAGCGGCTCGGCCTCTTCGTTGCGGATGTCCATCCAGCGCTGGGTGGAGGACGAGGCCGCGGAGGTCCCCCGTGATCTTCGAAAGCTGGAGGGCGTGCTGGCGGCCATCGCACGCTCGCCAGGCGCGCCGCTGGCCGCCATGCTACAGCCCCTCTGCGGTCTGATCCGCTTCGGCCTCGGGGCCGCGACGCGAGACGAGCGGTTCCTCGTCTATTCGGGGAGCACCACCGGCCTCGACGCCAAGGAGTTCGATGGGCTCGGAGAGACCTCGGACAGGTGGCCCCGAGTGGAATTCGGGACCACGGTTCATAGCGACCGAGTTCTCCTGAAACAGCTCCTGGATTTCCTGGACTACCAGAGCCGCTTGATGCCGACGCCGCAGCGGATCGCGGTGCTCGCGCACCTGGAGACCGCGCATGGGCAGAACGTCGAGAAAATGATCCGGGAGGTGATGAAGACCGGCCCTTCGAAGAAGCACGTCATCTTCCTGCCGCTGCCGCCGCACCTGTCGCACGCGTGGGATTCGCAGCGCCCCGGCGACCCGAACCGGGTGCTCGAGGGGGCGACACTCTCGGGGACGGCCGTGCGGCAGGCGCTCCCGTTCGGCGCCCGCGACGGCACCGGCGACATGGTGCCGCTCCTCTCCGCCGCTCCCGACGTCACCGGGCCGGGCGAGTTGCTGCTGCTCGCCAAGGCCCTGGCGATGATCTCGCGCGAGGACATCCGCTACGTGGGCATCGTCTCCTCCGACGCCCGCGACAAGATCTTCCTGACCCAGCTCATCGCCAAGTTCTGCCCCGACGTGCAGGTCTTCTTCACCTCCAATGACATGATGCTGACCTTCCCGAAGTACGGGGCCTACCTGGAAGGGGCCCTGGTGGCGTCGACCTACCCGATGTTCAGCCCGAGCCAGGTGTGGGACTACCCGTACGGGGGTCACGTCGAGCGGCTCACCTTCTCGAGCGAGCACGATCAGGGCTATTTCAACGCCGCGATCCTGCTGATCCACAAGGCCGCCGGCCGCGAGGTGCCCGGGATCCTCAACAACCTGATCGATTACGGGCCGCCCGACCCGCTGCTGCGGTACGCGCAGCAGGTGGCGACGCAGCCTCATGAGCCCCCGTCGTCCCTGTGCGACTCGCCCGGGGGTGGGGACCTCGTCAGGCCCCCGGTCTGGGTTAGCATCATCGGGAAGCACGGCCCCTGGCCGGTCGCGAGATACAAGGCGCCCGACTGTCCCGACTCCTGGGACCCGATTCTGTCGGTGCCGGCCGTCTCCGCCCAGCCCGCGACTGGGTTGAGCGGCTCGCCTCCCGGGTCGGATGACGCCCGCGCGACGTTCACGCTCCCCTGGTTCCTGGTGTTCGTCGCGGCCAGCCTCATCGGCCTGATGTTCTGCCACAGCTACGTCCGGGCGTTCCCGCGGAAGAAAGACCCCCACCGCACGGCCCCGAAGTGGGACGACATCCCGCGCCGTCGGCGACGACTTCCACCCGATACCCTACCCGCAGGCCGAAGCGTCGCAGAAGCGGTACAACGCCTGGCTGTTTCTCACGATGTTGATCGCCTACGCGCTGGCCGCCCGGCCGGGGTTCGTCCCGCTGATGTGCGGGCTGTTCGCCGCGTCCGGAACTCTTCCGGCGGTGGTGGCTTACTTCTTCGTTGTGGTGCCCGTGGCCTTGGCCCGATTCGGGTGGCCGGGCTGGGAGCAGCGTGGCCTGTGGGACCGGGTCGTGTATGCGGTCATCCTGGTCGCGCTGGCCTGCGTCCCCCTGTGGCTCCGCCCCGACGTGCGGAAGGTGGTCCTCCCGCTGATCTTCTTCCCCGCCCTGCTCGCCGTGGCCTCGGCCCGGTACTGGTGGTCGGGGTGGCCTCGGCGCGGTATGTGGGCTCGCGTCGCGTACGCGGTTATCCTGCTCGCGCTGGCCCGTGGTGCCTTGTGGCTCTACCACGACCTGCTGGCGGTTGCCGTCCCGCTGATCGCGACAGTCACGATGGGGTTCATGCTCCTCGTCCTCGTGTTGAACGCGCAGAAGCTCCCGCGGTTGAAGGAGGACCCATTCTGGTTCTGGAAGCCCTTGCCGCCGACCGCCGGCGCGGCGACCGATGACGCGGTCGTGGTCCATCGGTCGTTCTGGCTGGCCACTTTGCTACTGGCGGGCGTGTTGCTGTACGTGGCCGTCCCCTGGTCGACGATCTCCGATAGCTGGATAGACTATTTCGCGTTCCAGAGGACGGTCCACCTTGGGAGCAGCATCTCCCCCTCCGGGGCGACCCTGATGCTCGGCGCCGCGATGATGTGCTGGCCGCTCTATCACCTCCGCCGACTCCATCTGAACAACACATTTCGCGTCAAGAGCCCGTTCGCGCCGCCGGAGGGTGACCCAGGCGACGCGCACCGAAGCCGCTTGATCGACCTCGATCGGAAGATCGTTTCGACCGTCGCACGCCCGTGGAAGGAAGCGATCTATAAGCCGTTGCCGATGGCCGTCGTCCTCGCGTTCGTGGTGCTCCTCTCGTTCGTGGCCTACCGGATCATCCCGACCGTCGAGGGGCCGATGTTCACCCTGGCCGCGTGCGCCGCGATGATCGTCGGATCATTCCTCTACCTTTTCGTCCTGCTGCATAACTACCGCCTGTTCGTCCAGTACAGCGAGATCCTTCGCCAGCTCGCCATGGCACCGATGTCCGGGGCCTACGAGCGGCTCCCGCTGAAAGCCTCGTTCACATACGGGCGATTCCTCAGCATCTTCACGCCCCGGGTCTCGAACCTCCGCGTGGCCGTGCAGCAGTACGACGCCTTGGTCAACGACCCCGACGTCCCGAAGGCCGCCGAGCACGCCGATCCGCAGGTGCGCCGCGCCATAGACCTGCGCCAGTCGCTCGAGGACTTGAAGATCCAGGAGAAATTCGATAAGGAACTGCGGGATGAGGACGACCCGCGCCGCTTGACGGCCGGGTTTGACCTGCGATTGATGTCCTGGGGAGATGGCTCCGGAGTGCCGACTTCGTGCAACAGCCTCATCATCGTCGGCGTCAACAACAACAACGGCCTGCTACACATCCGGATCTTCGACGACAGCGGCAACCGCGTAACGGACACGGATGAGACGAAGCTACCCAGTAAACAGGCCGGGGCGATCGCGACCCTGAAGCAGCAACTTCCGGGCTTGTTGCCCCCGCACGTGCTGACCGCTGCCGAAAAGGCCCAGGTTATCGCCGAGGTGACATCAATCGCCAGTCAAACCCGCCACCATGCCCCGTACGAGGTGATCGTCCGCCACTCCAAGGCCGCCCGCGGGCTGGTCAAGGCGGCCCGGCGGTGCGTGGCGTTGCTCATGCCGTACTGGCAGCGCCGGACGGCCGCGGAGGGCTTCGTGGACGCCAAGCACCTCGGTGGGCGGCCGGACCCCGATGCGCCCCGCGAGGGCCGTCGTGAGGGCGACGGCCGCGACGGTCCGCCCGACACCGCCTCGCGGGTCGTCGAGAGGCCGAGCAACGACGGGCCCGCGCAATGGCGACGGCCGTCCGCTCGACATCGGGTGGAGGGGTCGGCGCCGACGCATCCGGGAAATGCGCGCGGAAGCGCATGTCTCCGACGATTCTCCGACCACCGTGATGGAAAGCGACAGCGACAAGGAGCCCGCGGCGGCACGGCGCGGTACGCCCGGCGCCGCGGCGACGGCGGTGCCCGATCCGGACCGGCCCGAGTGGCTGACGGCCTGGCTCGGCCGCTCCGAGGAGTTCGTCGCGCTGGTGACGATGACCTATGTCAGCCAATTTGCTCTCCACCTGCGCAACAACGTCATGTTCCTGACCGCCTGCCCGCTGCTCATGCTCTTGGCGGTCAATTCCTACCCGTTCCAGCCCCATCGGCTGCTCGCGCTGTTCTTCTGGACCCTGTCGCTGGTCACGCTGCTGGTGGTCCTGGGGTGCCTGGTGACCCTGGACCGCGACGAGTTGCTCAGCCGCATCGCCAAGTCACGCCCGGCGTACTTCGACTGGGCGTCGGCGCCGACGATCGCCAAGTACGTCATCCCCCTGATCGGCGTGCTCATCACACAACATCCCGACGTCTCCGACTTCCTCTACACCTATTTCGGGCCGCTGCTCCGGGTCATCGAGAAGTAGCGTCTCCGGCCCGCTGGGCGGGCGCGGGTCCGCATGCTCGCCGCGGCGACGATCGGCGGGGCGCGGGCCCGCCCGACGATGACGGATGAGAAAGGAAATGTGCTCCCATGCCCGACCAGACGACGCACGCCATCCCGATCCAGAGCCCGCCGTTCCGGAGGCTTCGCACCTATGCGTTCGACCCGAGCCTGGGCTTCCAGCCCGACACCCTGAACCTGAACGAGACGATCCTCCGCGTGGCGTGGGAAGTGGACCCCAAGGTGGGCGACGAGAAGTTCCTGGGCCCCGTCGGCGAATACCTGGAGATCGTCAACTACGACCCGTCGAGCCGATGCTTCTACGCACCGGTCGACCTGAACCATCCCCTCCTGCTGGCGCAGGACGGCCTGGCGCCCTCGGAGGGGAATCCCCAGTTCCACCAGCAGATGGTCTACGCCGTCGCGATGACGACGATCCAGCACTTCGAGCGGGCCCTCGGCCGGCTGGCGCTCTCGGCGCCCGGCTAGTGCGCGACGACAAGGGCAAGGTGATCAAGGTCGAGTATATCCGACGCCTGCGCATCTACCCCCACGCCTTGCGCGAGGCGAACGCCTACTACAGCCCGGAGAAGAAGGCGCTCTTGTTCGGCTACTTCCCGGCCTCGCACTCCACGCCGGGCCAGAACCTGCCGGGGGGCGTGATCTTCACGTGCCTCTCGCACGACGTCGTGGCGCACGAGACGACCCACGCGCTGCTCGACGGCATGCAGCGCTACTTCATCGAGCCGTCGAACCCCGACGTGACGGCCTTCCACGAGGCGTTCGCCGACATCGTGGCGATGTTCCAGCACTTCACGCAGCCCGCGGCCCTGCGCGACCAGATCGCCCGGACGCGCGGCGACCTGGCGCAGCAGAACCTGCTGGGCGAGCTGGCGCGGCAGTTCGGCCAGGCCATCGGCAACCGCGGCGCCCTGCGCAGCGCCATCGGCCAGAGGCCCGACCCGGCCGATTACGCCAACAACATGGAGCCCCACACCCGCGGCGCCATCCTGGTCGCCGCGGTTTTCGACGCGTTCCTGTCGGTCTACAAGGCGCGGATCGCTGACCTGCTGCGGATCGCCACTGGGGGCACCGGCCGGCTCGTCGAGGGCGAGATCCACCCCGACCTGGTCAACCGCCTCGCGCAGGAGGCCGCCCGGACGGCCAATCACTTCCTCCGGAACTGCATCCGCGCCCTCGACTACTGCCCGCCGGTGGACATCACCTTCGGCGACTATCTCCGCGCCATGATCACCGCCGACCTGGACTTCGACGCCGACGAGTCCATGCGCGACAGCACGGCCTTGGTGGAGGCCTTCCGCGCCGGGGGATCTACCCGCGCGACGTGCGGACGCTCTCCATCGACGCGCTGCTCTGGCCGGTACCCGATGGGATCGAGGACTCGTTCGATGTGGGGGATTTCATCCAGGCCATCTACATGAGGCGGGTCTCCGACAAGCCGTGCGAGGAGGATGATCGCCCCGCGGTGGGGATCGAACCCGATAATCTCGACAAGGAGTTCGTGACCTGGGCGATCATGTCCGATCGGAAGAAGGCCTACCATCGGATGCATGCCGACGCCAGGCTGGTCCACGACTGGATCGCGGAGAACGCCGAGAACCTGGGGTTCGGCCGGGTCCTGGGGTTGGAGCTGGGAGGGGCCAGGCTGCATCAGACGATCACGAGCCGGCGCGGCACGCAGCGGTTCGAGGTCCACTCGGTCCGTCCCGCCCGCCGCCAGGGTGCCGACGGCCGCCCGGTGACGGACCTCGTCATCCAGATCACTCAGAAGCGGCGAGGCTATACGAACTCCGACATCCAGGCGAAGGCCGACGACGGTCATGACGTGCCGGATGCCGACTTCACGTTCCGCGGCGGCTGCACGCTCGTGATCGACCTGCCCAACGCGCGGGTGCGACGATGCATCGTCAAGGACATCCTCAGCGACACCCGGCTCACCTTCCAGCGCGACTACCGCAAGGATTCCTCGGACCAATCGCTCTGGGCCACCTACTTCGGCGACTTGCGCACCGAGGAGTCGGCCGAGCCGTTCGCCATGATGCACCGCAACCCCGGAGGAGGACAGCCATGAGCCGCCCCAAGACCGCCGAGACGCCGACGGGCCGGACGCCGAAGGGCGAGACGGCAAAGGACCGGGCTAAGCGGGCCACTCCCAGGGCGGCGGATCGAGCCGTCATCACGGTCCGGATGTACCGTCAAGGGCTGGGCGACTGCTTCCTGCTGTCGTTCCCGACTTCCGCGAAGGATCGGCCCTTCTTCATGATGATCGACTGCGGGGTGATCCTCGGGACCGAGGACGCTGCGGAGAAGATGCGCGCGGTCCTCGAGGACATCAAGCAGACGACCGGCGGCCGCATCGACCTGCTCGTCGCCACCCACGAGCACTGGGATCACCTCTCGGGCTTCGTCCAGGCGGAGAAGGTCTTCCAGCAGCTCAACGTCAACCAGCTCTGGCTCGCCTGGACCGAGGACCCCACCAACAAGTTTGCCGAGGCGCTGCGGGCGAACCGCCGCCGCAAGGTCGAGGCCTTGCGCAAGGCCGTCGCCCGGCTGCGGGCGGTCTGCGAGGACCAGATGAAGCTTGCCGGGGACAGCCCGATGGATCGGAAGGTTGCCCAGCGGACCATGGCGACCGCCGAGCGGATCGAGGGCGTCCTCGGTTTCTTCGGCGCGGCCGGCGGCGCCAGCACCGGCGAGGCGCTGGCGATCGTCCGCAAGCACGCCCGGTCGGTCCGGTTCCGCCGCCCGGGCGAGGCCCCGATCCCGCTGCCCGGGGTCGAGGGGGTGCGGATCTACGTCCTCGGGCCGCCGGAGAACGAGCTGATCAAGCGGAGCGACCCGACCAAGACCGGCCGGGAGGTCTACGAGATGGCCTTCGGGCTGGCCCCCTCCGAAACAGCCTTCCTCGCGGCGGTTCAGGAGGGCGAAGGTCCGGAGGACGAGCTAACCTGTCTGTCGGGTTGGCCGTTCGACCCATGCCTTCAAATCCCCACCGCCGAGGCCCGTGGAATCCCGTTCTTCCGGGAGCACTACGGGTTCGACGGCCAGGACAACGATGGTGGCCCGAGCTGCAACGGGGACGACAACCATGCGTCGTGGCGGCGGATCGATGGCGATTGGCTGGGGGCCGCCGGCCCGCTGGCCCTCCAGCTCGATAGTGACACGAACAACACGAGCCTCGCCCTGGCCATCGAGCTGGTCGGCACCGGCAAGGTCCTCCTCTTCCCGGGCGACGCCCAGGTGGGCAACTGGCTCTCATGGGAGGCGCTGGCCTGGGACCTCCCCGGCGGAGCGGGGCGGGTCACGGCCGCGGACCTGCTCCGGCGCACCGTCCTGTACAAGGTCGGCCACCACGCCAGCCACAACGCGACCCTCCGCGCCAAGGGCCTCGAGTTGATGGAGAGCCCGGAGCTGGTCGCGATGATCCCCGTCCATCAAGCGATGGCCGTGAAGAAGCGCTGGAACATGCCGTTCCCCGCCCTGCTGGCGCGGCTCGAGGAGAAGGCGTCCGGGCGAATCCTGCGCATCGACGAAGGGCTCGGCGATCGGCCCGATCAAGTGCCCGAGCGCAATGGAAGGCCTTCCAGGACCGCGTCGCGGTCCGGGATGGCTGGATCGAGTACACGATCCCGTTCGGCGGCTGATCAGTCCCCGGAGTCCGGCCCCGACGCGGCTGGCCGAGTCACTCCCGCTTCGAGGGAATCCGACGATCGGAGAATCTCCGTCCTCGACGTCGAGCGAGTCGCCTTAGAAGCCCTAAAAGAACAGGCCCTCGGACCCCCTCATCCGCCCTTCGGGCACCTTCTCCCCGGTGGGCAGAAGGGGACGGTGTTCGCCTCCGCCGAGCGAATCACGCGCGGCGGAGGGACGACCGGTCGCCCTCGCCCCGACGGGGACAGGGATGGGGTGAGGGGCCCTCTCTTAGGAACTCTTAACGGACGCCACCCGGCTCGATCCAGCGGGGCCGCGAGACGACCGTGCGGTAGTTCGACTCGTTGCAATCCGGGTTGCGGATCGGCGCGTAGAGCTTCTTTCCGGCGAAGGGCCGATCCTGGGTGTAGATCCAGACGCGCTCCTGGTCCCAGAGGATCACCTCGTCGCGGGCGTCGCCGGTCACGCTGGCGACGTAAGCGGCCAGATCGGGATGACCGTCGTCGGGGAACATCACGGCGCGGCGCAGCCGGCCGTCGATCATGCCGCCCTCTCGGGCGTTGCCGGAAAGCAGGACGAATTCCTGGCCATCGCCGCGCCAGTTGACCGGCAGCATCGGGCTGCCCGAATGGATCGGCTCCTCCTGCGCGAGCAGATGGCCATCGGCGTCGAACAGCGAGATGATCCCGGGGTTCTTCCAGAAGTTGATGCCCATGAGCTGGAGGCCCGGCCGGTCGAGGCAGAACTTGCCGACGCCGGCACTCTGAGCGTGGCCGATCCGCACGTGCTCGAGGATCGTCCCGCGGCGGTCGAACGCGAGGAATCCCTCGTCGCTGCCCCACGCATAGACCCGAGGCTCGGCATTCGGGTCGGCGCCGAAGCGGCCGACCGCGAGGCCGTCGGCGTGGTCGCGCAGCTCATCGTCCTTGCTCCAGAGCCGGCGGCCGGTATGGTCCCACAGCGCATAGCCGATCGCGATCTCCTCGCGGCCGTCGCCGTCGATGTCCACCGGATAGGGATAATGACCGGTCTGGCCCTGTCCCTTCCACAATTGTTCCAGGCGGTCGTTGAAGACCCAGAAATGTGAGTACCGGTCCTTGACCAGGACCTCCCGGCGCTGGCCTCGCCCCGAGAGGTCCAGGAAGGCGATCGAGTCGCCATTGGTGAGCGCATACGGCTTGAGGCGATTGTCGGGCAGCGCCGGCGGCATCCCGATCGATCGCCGCAACTGGCCCGTCGAGCCGTCCCGGATCTGGAGCTGGAAGTCCTTGACCATAACGACCTCGTTGCGGCCGTCGCCGTCGATGTCGTGGATCTGGAATGGGCAATCCGCGGTCAGGAGCCCGTTGCGCGGGTCGGGGCGGCCCAGTTGCCAGAGGACCTTGCCGTCGAAGGTGACGGCGGTCAGGCAACTGATCTGGATGAAGTTGTCGCCGATGCGGGGGATGTTCTGGGCGATGAGCATCTCGGGCACGCCGTCGCCGTCGAGATCGCCGAACCGGGCGTTCCGCCCCGCTCCGAACCGTGGGGTGGAGAAGCGCTTCCAGAGCTTGGGCGTCGGATTGTCGGCGCGGAGCGCGGCCAGCTCCGCCTCGCGCCGCCCGATGCGATCGGCGATGCGCTTCTTCACCTCCTCGAGGGCGTCGACTCGGAAGTCCTGGAACCGCGCCGGGATATTGGCGGTGACGCCGGCCTTTCCTCGCACGAGTTCGCCGTCCTCGGCCGTCAGGATGAGCTGGCCGTCGACATAAGCCCTGATGGCCGGCCCCTGGTTCTCGACGGTCAGCCGGTGATAGCGCGTCGTGTCGTACGGGAAGGGGCGGCTGCCGAGCTCGCGCCAATCGGCGACGCGGAATGTCTTGTCGAGGGGGAGTCGAACCGCCAGCCGGGCCGTCTTCCCGCCGGTCAGCGCGAAGAGGTAATAATGCCGATTGGTGTGATAGCGGAAGACGACGCCGGCCATCTCGTCGAGGGAGAGGGGTTTCACCGAGACCTCGACCGTGTAATCCCCCCACTCGGGATCTCCGGTGATGAAGAGCGGGTTGAGCAGTTCGGGCTGAGGATTGACGGTGTGTTGCTCGAGGTAGGGGATGCCCTCCTCGTCGCCGACGGCCCAAGCGTCGAGGTGGCAGATGGCGTTGGCCCACGGCCCGAGCGGCACGCCCCGATGCGGCAGGTAGTGGTATTCCTGGATCGCGGCGTTGAGCTGACCGATCGGCCGGGTGAGCCAGCCGGGCGGGAACGACGAGAAGTCGTCGCGGAACAGATCGGACGGGATCGCCAGGTACCGGGTCCAGAGCCGGTTGATCCGGCGCAGGTGATTCATGTGGTCGGCCCCCTGGGTCCCGGCGAACCCGAGGACGACGAACCGGCCGCGGGTGAAGGCACCTGTCTGGGTCCAGCCTTCGGCCCAATCGACACGGGCCGGTTCCGCCGCTCCGCCCAGGGCACGGATCAGGAAATCGGCGGCCTCGGCCGTGCTCGCATAGCCATCCGGCACCAGGGCCGAATGCGTCAGGAGGAACGACTTGCGGCCGGCGGCGGCCTCGATGGCGAAGCGGCGGAATCCGTCCATCAGCGCCGGGTCGAGCCGGTGGTCCTTCGGGTCGCCGGTGTATCCGCAATAGATCGAGTCGGCCATGACTAGGCCGTCGATCCGGGCGAAGTGCTCGGGCACGCGCAACATCGCGCGGACGCCTCCGAACCCCGCGCTGAAGGAGCTGACGACCACGCGGCCGATCCGGGGGTCGTCGGCCACGTGCAGGTCCTTGAGGGCCGAGCGGGCCGCGTCGAGCAGGCGGGGGAACAGCGCCGGATCCGAGAACGGTTCGGCATAGACGCGTGAGAGCCCCTTGCGGTTGAACGTGATGAGCACGGCCGGCCATCGGGCGTCGATCAGCGCCGGCTCGACCACCGAGCGGGCACCGTGCAGGTGCAGGACCACGTCCACCGCGCCGCCCGGCGCGGGGCGATAGGCTTCGGGCACGAAGAGCGTCGCGCCCTCGATGCCCAGGTTGAACGTGACGCCCCGGCGGAGTCGGCTGCGGCTCCGGCGCAGGGCCGGGAAAGGCGAGGAGAAGGCCGACGGTCAGCCAGAGTGTCGTCATCGCAGGTCACCTTTCGAGCGGGATGGTCCAGGCTCCAGGACCGGTATTATAAGGTCTCGCCGCCCGGCCATCATCCAGGGCCCGGTCGGCCCGATGCACCGCCCGAGAACACCACTCAGGGACGCCCCACCGTTATGAAATTCGCAGGGCGGGCTTGACCCGGGCCGCTCGCGGTGTGTATCCTCGCGGCGATGTGTTAGATAACTAACGGGAGGCCGACGACCATGCCCCGACCACCGACGGAGACGTTGACGGGCCGGGAGGCCCAGATCATGGACGCGGTCTGGCGGCTCGGCGAGGCGACCGCGGAGCAGGTGCGGGAGGCGCTGCCGGAGCCCTTGCACGACTCGACGGTCCGGACGCTGCTGCGGGTGCTCGAGTCCAAGGGCTACCTGGGCCACGAGGTCCGGGGCAAGGCGTACGTCTACCGCGCCGCGGTCGAACGGAAGAAGGCCCAGCGGCATGCCCTGCGGAGTGTTCTGGCGAGGTTCTTCGGCGGGTCGGCCGAGGACCTGGTCCTGCGGCTGATCGAGGACGAGCGGATCACCCCCGAGCAACTCGATGCGCTGCGCCACAAAGCCCCCGCGCGGCGGGGGCCGGGTGCGGCACGTCGCCGGCCCGGGGGCAAAGAGACGGGAGCATGACCATGATCGACTCCTTCGGCTCGACGATCGTGGGGACGCGGGCGGCGCTCGTCGCGCTCGATGTGGCCCTCAAGGCGACGGTCTTGATGGCCCTGGCTTTCGCATGCCACGCCGCCCTGGGCCGTCAACGTGCCCTGATCCGCTCCGCGCTCTGGAACGCGTGCCTCGTGGGCCTGTTGCTCTTACCGGCGGCCAGCCTGGCGTTCCCCCGGCTGCGCATCGTCTTGCCGGCGGCTCGTACAGCGCAGCTCGAACCAACGACCCTGGTCCGAGACGTCCCGCCGCCGTCGAACGTCGCCGCGGAGCCGGACTCGTCGCTCGATCCTGTTCCGCTCGACGCGCCTGCGATGCGACCGTTCGGCCCAGTCGCGGTCGCGTGGCCGCGACCCGATCATGGTGCAATCGAGCCGGCCACCCGGCTCGGTGGTGCGGGGATCGCCTTTGGACTCTATCTGATCGTCGCCGCTCTCCTGGGAATGCGACTGGCCGCCGCGCTGTTGGCGGTCGGCCGGCTCCGGCGGTGCGGCCGGCCGATCGAGGATCCGCGATGGGCTGAGGCCCTGGACCGATGGCGGACGCGATTGGGGGTGACTCGGCGCATACCGCTGCTGGCAACGGGACGGGTCTCGGTCCCGATCGCCGTCGGCTGGCTCCGTCCGGCGATCATCCTGCCGGAGTCACTGGTTGACGCGACGACTCCCGGCCTGATCGACGCGGTGCTCTTGCACGAGCTGGGACATATCCGCCGGGGCGACTTCGCCTGGAACATCGTGCGGAAGCTGGTACAGGTCGTGTACTGGCCACACCCACTGGCCTGGCTGGTCGGCCGGATCGTCGGCGCGGTGCGCGAGCAGGCGTGCGACGACCTTTGCGTCCACGGCCTCGGCGGGTCGGACGCCTATCGCGCCTCGCTGCTCGAGGTCGCCTCCGGATTGATCCGCCGACCCGAGCCCGCGCTGGGCCTGGCCATGGCGCGGTCGCCGAAGCTGGGCCGACGCCTGGCGTGGATCGACCGGACCCGCGGCGCGTCCCACTGCCTGCTCCGCTGGCCCGCTCGCCTGGCGCTGGCGGTCGCGGTCGTGGCGGCGGCCGGAGTGATCGGCTCGGTCGAGCTGGCCCGCGCCACGGCGAAAGCGGTCAACCAGACGGCGAAGCCCGCCGAGCGGCCGCAGTCCGATCCCGCCCCGCCTGCGCCACTCGCGATCGAGGTCGCCGTCCGGGCCAAGGATACCGGCAAGCCGATCGAGGGCGCGACCGTCCGGGCCACGATCAACATGGAGGAGCGCGTCCAGAAGACCGATCGCGATGGCCAGGTGCGAATCATCCTCTTCCGGCACGGTTCCCTCGACAGCGTCAACATCGATGTCTGGGCCGAGGGTTACGTCCAGCAGCGGCACTACTTCGCGCAGAACAACACCCTGTATCCCAAGATCCCGGCCCAGGCGATCATCGAGCTGCTGCCCGGCGAGCAGACGCTCGGCGGTACGGTGGTCGACGAACAGGGCCGGCCGATCAAGGGGGTGAAGGTCGTGATCTGGGGCTACCCGGGCGAGAAGAAGCGGAAGGAGGAGCTGTGTTACATGGTCGACGCCACCACCGACGAGCGGGGCCATTGGCGCTGTCGGTGCTTCCGCAACATGCAGTTCATCTATCTCTACCTCTCGCACCCGGATCACCTAGCCGACGGCGAGCGGCATCCACGCATGCACGGCCAGCCCACCCCGACGGACTCGCCACAGAAGGGCGAGATGCCGATGGAAGGTCTCCGCGACTTCTCCGACGTGCAGGTCATGACGCGCGGAGTCGAGATCGCCGGCGAAGTCCGAGGCGAACAGGGGAACCCGATCCAGGACGCCGAGGTCGGCTGGCTCGAGGAGGACCAACATGACACGTTCCACGAGGAGATGCCCACGACGACGACGGATGCCAGCGGCCGCTTCCGGTTCCCGCACGTCCGGCGCGGCCGGTTGGTGCTCCAGGTCAAGGCGAAGGGGCACGCGCCGGACCTGAAGTCGGTCGTCGCCAAGGAGGGAGTCGGGCCGGTCGCCATCCGGCTCGGGCCGGCCCATACCCTGATGGGCCGCGTCGTGGACTCGCAGGGGCATCCGATCGCCGGCGCCTTCCTCGGGGTCGCCTACTGGCGCACCTACCGGGCTCGAAGTATTCCTCGAGTCCGACGCCGACGGGCGGTTTCGCTGGGCGGACGCCCCGCCGGACCCGGTCGAGATCTTCGGCAGCCGTGCCGGATTCGCCGGCATCTCACCGCAGCGCGTCTCCCCGGACGAAGAGATCATCATCACTTTCAAGCGGTCGATGTCGATCTCGGGCAAGGTCCGCGACACCAGGACGGGCAAGCCGATCAAAGAGGCGGAGATCGATCTCGGGGTTACGGATCCGAAGACGGGCGAGGTTCGGTGGAGTCCGAACCCGTGGGGATTCGTCTCCCAGGGCGACCTCACCGCCACGATCGACATCGAGAAGACGCCGGAATTCCGGCTCCAAATCCGTGCCAAGGGCTACGAGCCGTTCGAGTCGCGGACGTTCCGAGGCAGCGAGGGGCAGGTGGAATACAACGCCGACCTGGAGAAGGATGATAAACCACAAGGTGTCGTCGTCTCGGGGACCGTGCGCCGTCCGGACGGTACGCCGCTGGCTGGGGCGGCGGTCGCGATCACCTATCCGCTGACGGACCAACGCAACCAGTCCCCCCCGGTCCACATCCGGAACGGCACGCTCGAAGTCATCCGGGGCATCAAATCGACCAGGACGGACGCCTCAGGCCGGTTCCGCCTGACGCGCGAGCCCGATCCGGCGGGCCGGTACTTCGCCGTGGTGGTGGTCCACCCCGAATACTACGCGGAAGCCGACCGGGCTGCGTTCGAGGCCGATCCGACGATCCGGGCGAACCCCTGGGGCCGCATCGAGGGCGTGGCCCGCGCCGGGAGCCAGCCGGCCGCCGGGGCGGTGGTGCGGTCCAACAGCGACAGGCTCGGCACTGACGATGTGCCCTCTCTGTTCGACAATGCAGAGTCGACGACCGACGACCAGGGCCGCTTCGTCCTCGAGCGGGTCGTCCCTGGCGACGTGCGCGTGGTGCGGGGATCCGGCGATGCGACGAGCATCCTCGTACAGGTCAAGCACGGCGAGACCGCCCGGGCCGAGCTCGGCGGCCTGGGACGGCCGGTGATTGCAAGGATCGCGCCGCCCGCCGGGTTCGACCCGAACGGCGATTACACCGTCAACTCCCGGGTCGAGGTCGTCAGCGACCGGCCCAACATCCCTTATCCCACTGAGCTGCTGGCCAGACGGGATCGCTCGATGATCGACTGGGCCAGGCGCTGGTGGGCCTCGGCCGAAGGGCACGAGTATCGCCGTAACTGGTTCCGCTTCGGCCCGGCGAAGCTCCAGTCCGACGGGACGATCCTCGTCGATGACGTACCGCCCGGCGAGTACCGCCTGAACCTCATGTACACGACCGACCCGTTCCGGGGTATCCCCGCGTCGTCCGATCGGATCGCCTTCGCGACGAAACAGTTCACGATCCCCCCGATCCCGGACGGGCGGAGCGACGAGCCGTTCGACCTGGGCGTCCTCCGGGCCAGGCCGAAGCAGACGCTCCAGGTCGGCCAGCCGGCGCCGGCGTTCGATCTCGAGACGCTCGACGGCCGCCGGGTCAAACTCGCCGACTTCCGCGGCAAATTCCTCCTCCTCGACTTCTGGGCGACCTGGTGCGGGCCATGCCTCGCCGAGATCCCCGAGCTGAAGGCCGTGCACGACCGCTTCGGCAAGGACCCGCGATTCGCCATGCTCAGCCTCAGCCTGGATGCCGAGAAGGACGCCCCTCGGAAGTTCGTGGCGGAGAAAGCTCTCTCCTGGGCCCAAGGATTCCTCGGCCAGGGGGTCGAAGGAGGCCCGACGGACGCCTACCACGTCGAGACCATCCCCGCGGTCTTCCTCATCGGTCCCGACGGCACCCTGAAGGCCCAGGGTCTGAGGGGAGACTCGATCGCCGGTGCCGTCTCCCAGGCGCTGCAGCAGCCCTGAGCCGGATGCCATCGCGGCCCGATATGACGCCGGCAACGAAGATCCGCATCAACCCGATACGAGCCCGACGCGCCAGCGAGTGAATTCCCGGGCCAACCATCGATTCACTCGCTGGCGCGTCGGGCTCGTAAGTGACCTCCTTCCTTGCCGGGGCCATATCTGAACCCATGTTAGTGTCCTCCCGAATTTCGTAAAGTAGGCAAGAATTCGCTTGAAAAGACGAAACACGCATCGTATGATAGTGAAGATCTCCCCTGTCCCTGGCCCGACGACGGGCGCCACTTCTGCCGACCGATTCGCCCGACACCGACCCTGAACCCGACGACGCGTGGGGAACTCGGCGATGATTTCCGCCAAGCCCATCCGGCTCGACCGCCGGAACGTCCGGACGAGCATCGCCCCTGAGACGGATCGGGCGAACACGTCCTGGATGCGGAGCCCGCGATGTCTTAACGATTTCATTCTGCGCACGAATGCGTTCGAGAATCTGGCCGCAACCCGGGAATCGGCAATCGTCTGCGAAAAGATACGGAACGAACCCAACGCGAATTGGCGGCCGGTGTTGAGGTCCGAAAATCGGTCGATGGGAGTTTGGATGCATCCGAATGGGGGTTGCGACCGGCCATCGGCCGGTTCCACCCGCCTTGAAGTCTCGAATTCGCGCGAGGTTTGCACCAGAAGAGTCTCCCCAACTTCAACGGCGGCAAGAAGCTACGCAAAGGTACGAAACGAACCCAACGCCGCAGCCGCCGATGCTCCGACGATGGGTCTCAGCCCACTAACCACTGGAGCCGGCGCAGGGACCGACTACACTGGGTGGCGACCCGAGCAATCAACGGCCGAAGTCGATCATGGGTGCATCGCGGAGGAAGGGGAGGGGAACGTGCAACTTCGGGAGATGAGCTGGCCGGCGGTGGCGGCGGCGGCCAAGGACAGGCCGGTGGTTGTGCCGATCGCGGCGGTCGAGCAGCATGGGAGGCATTTGCCGGTTTTCACGGATAGCATGCTCCTGGGCGAGGTGATCCGACGCGCCGCCGAGCCGCTGGGCGACCGCGTCATCTGGACGCCCTTGTTATGGCTGGGCAACTCGCACCATCACATGGATTTCCCCGGCACGCTCTCGGCGGCGCCCGGACGTACCTCGACGTGCTCGGCGACCTGATCGACAACCTCGTGACGCACGGCTTCCACCGGATCGTCCTCCTGAACGGGCATGGCGGCAACATCGTGCCGGGGCAGCAAGCGGTCTTCGAGGCGCGGCAGCGCCACCGCGATCGGGACGACTTGCTGCTGTTGTCGGCGACCTACTGGTTGCTGGGCAGCAAGCCCGATCAGCTCGAACCGTCGCTGGTGCAGTCCGACATGGGTCACGCCTGCGAGTGGGAGACGTCGATGATCCTGCGCCTGGCACCTCACCTGGTCGGCGAGCGGGAGGCGCTCGAACCGGTGTCGCAAACGCCGTCGTTCGCGCCGGCTTCGCGGGGCTGGATCACCCGCGAGCGGACCGAGGCCGGCCACATCGGCGACCCCCGCAGCGCCACCGCCGAGAAGGGTGAAGTCCTCTTCCGGACCTTCGCGCGCGACGTCGTCGCCTTCCTGGAGCGGGTGATCGACTGGGACGGCCGTTCCTGGGGAGGATGACATGGACCCGAATACCGCATCCACGACGATCGCGGCCGTTGGGGCACAGAAAATCACCTTGCGCACCTGGGGCATCTGCGGCCTGCTGCTGCTGGCAACGATGATCATGTACATGGATCGTTTGGCCCTGTCGCAGCAGAAGACCGAGATCACCGCCGCGCTGAGCCTCAACAACACAGATTATGGCCGGCTGGAGCTGGGTTTCGGACTAGCGTTCGCGGTGGGGGGGATCGTCACGGGGTTCCTGGCCGATCGGATCAGCCCGCGATGGTTCTACCCGGTGGTCCTGATGGGCTGGTCATCGGTCGGCTTCGCGACCGGCTGGGTCACTAGCTACTGGCAACTCTTCACCTGTCGGGTGTTCCTGGGATTCTTCGAGGCGGGACACTGGCCCTGCGCGCTGATGACGGCGCAGCGCCTGCTCTCGCGACACGACCGCACGATGGGCAACGGCATCCTCCAGAGCGGCGCGGCGCTCGGCGCGATCTTGACCCCGTTCGTCGTCCTGCTCCTGGCCGGCCCCGAGCCGGAGAGCTGGCGGATCCCGTTCCGGGTCATCGGCGCCCTGGGGATCTTCTGGGTCATCGGCTGGCTCTCGACGATCCGCAAGGCTGACCTGGAGTTGATGCCGTCCGCCGTGCCGGCACCGACCTCCGACGAGGAGGCCGCAGCCGCCCCCTCAGCCGATTCATCTCTGCTCATTCGACGGTTCCTGGCGCTGGGGGTTGTCGTGATCGTGATCAACTGGTTCTGGCAGTACCTCCGCGCCTGGATGCCCGGGATGCTCCGCGAGCAATACGGTTATGGGCGAGAGGAGGTCCAGTATTTCTCCATCGCCTACTACGTCGCCGCGGACATCGGCTGTCTTTCGGCGGGGTTCGTGGCGCCGTGGCTGGTGGGACGGGGGCTTACGGTCCACGGGGCGCGGGTGTCGGTGTTCGCCTTCTGCACGCTGCTCACCGCGATGAGCACGCTGGTCGCCATCCTGCCGGCGTCGTGGATGCTGCTGGCCATGCTGCTCGTGCTCGGCTTCGGCTCGCTCGGCCAGTTCCCGATGTACTACGCCTTCAGCCAGGAGCTGGCGACGCGACGCCTCGGGCGGCTCACCGGCGCGCTGAGCTTCCTGACCTGGACCGCGACGGGGCTCATCAACGAGCTGATCGGCCGATGGGTCAACCGCACTCATTCGTACTCGGCGGTCACGTTCGTGGCCGGGCTGCTGCCCTCGCTCGGGCTGCTGGCCATGCTGCTACTTTGGGACGACAAGAAGCATCAGGCTGCATCGTGATCCCCTTCGTGAGACGCCCCATGATCCGCAACGGGCGATGGTTACTGGCGGCACTGGTCCTGGTCCTTCCGCTTCCATTGCGGGCGCAGGGACCGGGTGCTCCGCCGCGCCCGCCGCGCGAGGAGCAGGCGTCGTTCGTGCTGGCCGACCCCGAGCTGATGATCGAACTGGTCGCCTCGGAGCCCGAGGTGGCCAGCCCGGTGGCGATCGCCTGGGACGAGGAGGGCCGGCTGTTCGTGGCCGAGATGCTCGACTATCCGACCGCGACGACCTCGGGCCGGATCCGGATGCTGGAGGATCGCGACGGCGACGGCCGCTACGAGCATGCCACGGTTTTCGCCGACGGCCTGCCGTTCCCGAACGGGGTCTTGCCGTGCTACGGCGGCGTGCTGGTGACCGCGGCGCCCAACATCTGGTTCCTGCGGGACCGCGATGGCGACGGCCGCGCCGAGCAGAAGGAGGTCGTGCTCACCGGCTTTGGCGCAGGGGAACACGCAGCTCCGGGTCAACGGGCTCACGTGGGGCCTGGATAACATGATCTACGTCGCCAACGGCCGGAGCGATGGGGACGTGCGGGAGCCGAAAGAACGGCCCGGTCAGGCCGTCTCGATTCGCCGCCGCGACTTCCGCTTCATCCTCACGCCGATCTATGCCATCGGCGATCCCGGGTCGCGGGCCGGGCTGGGGGCTCGCACGCCCGAGGTCTTCGAGCGCGAGGCCATCGCCGGCTTCAGCCAGTTCGGCCTGCCGCAGGACGACTGGGGCAACCGCTTCCCGTCCTGGAACACGATCCCGATCCGCCACGTCGTGCTCGAACAGCAGATGCTCGACCGCAATCCCTACCTGGCGGAGACCTCGTCGGTGGCCTCGATCCTCGACATGTCCGACGGCGGCCGGATCTTCCCGATCAGCCTCCCGCAGCCGCGGTTCAACCGCGAATCGGTCGCGTTCTTCAACGCCAGTTGCGGGCCCTTGATCGAGCGCGGCGGCCTCCTGCCGGACCGCTACCACGGTAACGCGTTTGTCTGCGAGCCGCTCACCAATCTGGTGCACCGTCGCGTCCTCGAGCCGTCCGGCGTGACGTTCATCGCCCGTCGGGTCGAGCAGGGCCGCGAGTTCCTGGCGTCGTCCGACCCGGCCTTCCGGCCGGTCAACCTGGCGAATGGTCCCGACGGGGCGCTCTACGTCGTGGACATGTACCGCGAGCTGGTCGAGCATCCCCAGTTCGTGCCCGAGCCGGCGAGAGGGAGCGTCAACTTCCGCCGCTGGCACGATCGTGGGCGGATCTGGCGGATCCGGCCGAAGGCGGCGACTGGCTTGATGAACCGGCGGCCGAACCTGGGCAAGGCCGACAATCGGACGCTCGTGGCGATGCTCGGCAATCGCAACGCCTGGTGGCGCATGACGGCGCAGCGACTGCTGTTCGAGCGTGGCTGGTATGAGCGGATCGCCCTGAACCAGCAGTTCCTGTCGAGCGAGCCCTTGCTCCGCGCGGTGCTGACGACGTCGCCGAATCCCCTGGCGCGCCTCCATGCGCTCTGGACTCTGGCCGGGATCCATCCGAATCCAGTGCCGCCGGACATCGACCGCGTGATCGTCGACCCGGACCCCAGGCTTCGTGAGCACGCGATCCGAGCCGACGCCTATAACCACCCGTTCGCTCTACCCACGGCCCCCTTGATCGGCCTCGCGGCCGATCCCGCGATCCGCGTCCGCTTCCAGGCCGCGCTGGCCCTCGGCGATCGCTGCCAGCAGGAACCGGCCGCCCTGGAAGCCCTCGGCCGGGCCGCCGCCCGCGACGCGTCCGACCCCTGGATGCGGCTGGCGATCCTCAGCGGGCTGGCCGAGTCGGCGCCGGCCTTCATCCCCCTGTGCGACAAGATCCCGCCGTCGGAGGGCCGCTCCGATCTGCTGAGGCAATGCGCCGCGATCATCGGCGCGCGCGAACAGGAACCCGAACTGGCCGGATTGATCGCCACCATCGCCGACAAGAGTCGCGACGAGGCGACCGACGCGTTGAAGTTGCTCGCGGGCCTGGCCGACGGCCTGGAGCGAGCGGGCAATCCGCTGCAGGCCCTGCTCGGCGGTTCGCGACCGGGCATCACGGGAGCCCTCTCGCGCCTGGCGCCGCTCTGGACGATCGCATCCACAACGGCCACCGCGAATCGTCCCGTCGCCGAGCGCCTCGCGGCCCTCGACGTGCTGGCTCGGGGCCGACCCGACCTGGCCGAGGGGATCGTCCCCGGTCTGCTGGCGCCCGACCAGCCGCGTGAGATCCAGGTCGCCGCCGCGCGGGCCGTCGCCCGGGTCGGCCGGCCCTCATTGGCGGACAAGGCGCTCGACCGCTGGGAATCGCTGGCGCTGGCCACGCGCCGCGAGCTGCTCTCGGCCCTGGCCGGCTCGCCCGCGCTGGCCGAGCCGCTCATCCGGGCGATGGAACGCCAGGCCATCGCGCCGCGCGAGCTGGATGCCGCGACTCGCGAGGGCCTCGAGCGCCTGGCCGATCCCGCCTTGCGGAACCGCGCCGCGGCCGTGCTGGCCAAGTTCGCGCCGCCGCAGCGCGCGGCCGTGATCGACCGCTATCAGCCCGCACTGAAGCTGGCCGGCGACCCGACCCGCGGGCGGGCCGTCTTCGAGAAGAACTGCCAGACCTGCCACCAGCACCAGGGGCAGGGGCATCGCGTCGGGCCGGATCTCTCGGGCGTCGCGGGCCGGGCGCCCGACGCGCTCCTGTCCGACATCCTCGACCCCAACAAGAACGTCGAGCCCGATTACATCGTCCTCGCCGCCGCGACTCGCCGCGGCCAGGTCTACTCCGGACTCCTCGCCGAGGAGACCGCGACCAACGTGAAGCTCCGCCGCGCCGAGGCGGTCGAAGACGTCCTCCCCCGCTCCGAGATCGACGAGCTCCGCTCGACGGGCCAGTCCCTCATGCCCGAGGGCCTCGAGCAGAACATCAACCCCCAGGAGATGGCCGACCTGATCGCGTTCCTACGCAGAGGTTCGTAGGGCGGGCTCTGCCCACCGGCGATGGCCTCGACCGGTGGGCAGAGCCCACCCTACTTCACGGTCAGTCCGTAGAACTCCCCTCGTACAGATCCTTCATCGCGGGTCGCGTGCGGTTGCGTGAGGCAGTAGACGTCGTAAGTCGCGGACTGTCCAGTCTCAGGGGTCGAGCCGGCCGCAATGACGCGGAACCGGGGTTCGAGGTAATAGCGGGCGGCTTCGAGCTGCTCGCGGGGAAAGCGAGGGTCGCTGGGATGGACGACGACCGTGACACGATCCGTGGTTCCCCGCGGATGCTGCCGCTCCAGCCATCCGGCCAGCCCGCGCCAGTCGGCCTTGAGGGTTGGGCTGTAGTGGTGCAACAGCGACATCGAGAGCGCCAGCCCCGCGGCGGCCAGGGGCCAGCGGAGCAGGGGGGGCAGTCGCGTCAGCCCGTGCGCCACCAGGATCAGGTAGGCCGGAGCACTATAGAGGTGATACCGCGACGGCCCGAAAATCGGCTGGCCGATGGACGAATACACATACATCAACACCGGCGGCACCGCCGCCCAGACGATCAGGATCAGGCTCTCGACGGGGTGGTCGATGCGGAGGCGCCGGCGGTCTCCGCTCGGCTCGCGGTCAGGAATCACGAGTCCCACGGCGACGATCGCCAGGCAGACGAGCAGCACCAGGCTGTTGCCGCCGATGTACTCGATGGGAACCGCCAACAGGTACCGGATGGCATAGCGCGGCATCGGGTAGTCGGTCCCGTGGTCGAGGTAGCGCCGGAGCCACGGCGCGATCGCCAGCACCACGCCGACCTGAGTCACCAGCCATCGCGAGAGCGTCAGCCGGAGGGCGGGCCTCGCCACGAGATAACCCAGCCCATGCGCGGCGATCATGAACAACCCCAGCGGGTGGCTGTACGCCAGCGCGATCAGGAGCAACCCATACCCGATACATCGGGCCGTCCCGGCGGCCTGGCGGAACGAGAGCAGCATCAGCCACGACACGGCTGTCAGCAGCACCAGCCAGGCGTACATCCGCGCCTCTTGCGAGTAGTAAACCAGGGGCGGGCAAACGGCCGTCAGCCAGGCCGACCAGAGGCCGGTGCGATCGTCGTAGGCACGGCGGCCGATGACGTAGACCACCGCCACCGTGGCCAGTCCGCAGAGCGCGCTGAAGGCCCGGCCGGCGAGGTCGGACCCACCGAAGAGGCGGAGCCAGCCGTGCAGGACCAGGGGATGCAACGGCGCGCGGGTGCCGTCGATCCGGTCGAGGCGTTCGATCATCGCGGAGGGTCCCTCGGCCCGCGCGACCTGCATCGTCACGACCTCGTCGTACCAGAGGCTGGCGGCGTCCAGGCTCCAGAGCCGCAGTCCCGCGGCGACGATCAGGATCGCCAGGAGCGGGGCCAGGCGCCCCTCCGCAGCGGTTCGTTCCTCGCTCGATTCCCGTTCCGGATCACTCATCGTGCAACCCCTCCGTCCTTGAGTGATAATCGGTCCGTTGCGACGGGACCAGAGCAGGTTGTCGTCGACTTACCACATCATCTCCAGGGTGGGCGAGGATCTTGCCATGAATCGACTCGCGGAGAAGGTCGCGGTGATCACGGGTGCGGGCGCGGGGATCGGCCGGGCGACGGCCGAGCTGTTCGCCGAGGAGGGGGCGGCGGTGGTGATCGCCGAGCGCGACGAGTCCACCGGCAAGGGCGCCGCCGAGGCCATCCAGAAGGCCGGAGGCCGGGCGCTGTTCGTCCGGACGGACGTCTCCGACGAACCGAGCGTCGCGCGGATGGCGGCCGAGGCGGTCGCGACCTTCGGCGCGATCCACATCCTCGTCAACAACGCGGCGGTCTTCGTCCTCCGCGGCATCGACGCGACCGTCAACGAGTGGCGGCAGACGCTCGACGTCAACGTGATGGGTCCGTCGCTGGTCGCCAAGCACGTGGTGCCGGCGATCCGCAAGGCGGGCGGCGGCGCCATCGTCAACCTCGGTTCGATCTCGTCGTTCATCGCCCAGCCGAATTACGTCACCTACAACACGACCAAGGCCGCCATCATCGGCATGACCCGCTGCATGGCGATGGACCTGGCGCCCGACAACATCCGGGTCAACGCGGTCTGCCCGGGCGTGGTGTGGACCCAGATCGTCGAGAAGCAGGCGATCGCCATGGGGCTCGACCGCGCCGCCGCCGACATCCATGCGCAATGGGCCGGCGCCCAGTTGATCCAGCGGTGCGCCGATCCGCGCGAGATCGCCTATGCCATCCTCTTCCTCGCCTCCGACGAAGCCTCGTTCATTACCGGGGCGCCGCTGATGGTCAACGCCGGTTACACGGCCCGCTGACCGGCGAGGCGCCGGCTCGCCGATTCGTAGACGAAAACGGCGACCGGGATCGTCATGAAGGTAAGGAGGTCAAACGATGAGCCCTTTACCTTCTTCGACATCACGGCGGATTCCGCCGGCGACCGCCGCGGAATCCGCCGACCGATCCCGTCCGCCGGAGACCGGGCAACGTGCCTGGCCGAAGGCGCGATCCGAGCTCGCTTCCCTGGTCGTGGACTACGCGGACCTGCTCGTCTGGCACGCGTTCCGCCTGCTGGGGAGCATGCCGGACGCCGAGGACGTCGTCCAGGACGTCTTCGTCAGGATGTTCGCGACCGACCCGCGCGAGGAGGTCGCCTCGATCCGGGCGTACCTGTATCGCGCGGTCGGCAACGCCTGCACCGACCTCCTGCGCTCGCGGACGCGATCGGCCCGGCGCCGCGAGCCGGTCAACATCGATCGGCTCGCCACCGGCGCCGACGGCCCGCCCGAGGCCGCGCAGGCCGTCGAGGAATCCGCCCGGATCGAGGCCCTGCTCGCACGGCTTCCGCGCGAGCAGGCCGAGTCGATCCGGCTTCGCGTCTTCGACGGGTTGCGGCTGGACGAGATCGCCGAGGTCCTCGATTGCCCGATCAACACCGTCAGCTCCCGCCTGCGCTACGGCTTCCAGAAGCTGCGCGAGGCGGTCGGACGGGAAGGAGGAGACCGATGAATTGCCGCGAATGCCGACAGTGGATCGATGACCTGCTGCTGCGAGATCCGGACGAGGCCCCGCCGGCCGACGTCGCGCAGCACCTGGACTCATGCGGCGAGTGCGCCCGCGAGCACGCGCTGGCCCTGGAGACGCTCGAGGCCATCACGCCGAGGACGGTCGCCGTCGCGTCGCCGCGGCTCAAGGAGCGCATCATGGCCGCGCTTCCCGCCGCGATCCTCGATGACACCGCGATCGAGACGGTCGACGAGCCCGTACGATTCATCCACCGCCGGAAACCGCGCGCCGCCCGGATGAGGCTCGCCATCGCCTTGGCGGCCGCCGTGCTGCTGGCAGTCACCCTCTTCCCGTTCTGGGGTGGGACGCGGTCGCCGAATGGCAGCGCGTTCGATCTTCTGGCGCGAGCCGAGGCCGCCGAGGCGCGGCTCTTCGCCGCCGATGCGGTCGTCGGCCTGAGCAGCGAGATCATCGTCGAGCCGATCGAGGACGCCGCGCTGATCGAGGCCCGCTGGCTGCCCCTGGTCTCGATCGGGGCCGACGGCAAGGAGAGACTCGACCAGTTGAAGCTCGGAGGCGATCCCAAGGAGCGGTACGTCGTCCGCGACGAGTCGTGGTACGACCCCGCGACCCATCGCTTCGCGCACGTCCTGAGCCTCAAGGGCCGGGCGCTGTTCGCCAACGCCTATGACGGTCGCTCCGTCCACCTGCTCGAGCTCGACGAGCAGGGGCGGCCCCGGATGAAGGAAGAGCCGGTCACCCGCGACTTCCAGCCGCCGAAATCCCCCGCCGATTTCCTGGGGATCTTCGCGTACGTGAAGAGCTCGAAGGACGATCCGGGCCGGCGCCACTTCGTCCGCGACGAGGGCCCGACGAAGCTCGCGGACGGGACCCCGGCGCACGTCCTGCGCCTGGGCTTCACCCAGGACGAGGCCAACAAGCTGCTC
The DNA here is from genome assembly GCA_963815795.1 of uncultured Planctomycetota bacterium. Taxonomy (GTDB): domain Bacteria; phylum Planctomycetota; class Planctomycetia; order Isosphaerales; family Isosphaeraceae; genus JAKAUH01. Next base: position 5,764,281 of record CAWFIC010000003.1, read on the forward strand.
CAGGTGGATTTCCTGGTGACGATCCGCGACGACAACCACAGGGTCGAGTCGATCTCGGAGGTCAACCGGGGGCACACGCTCTTCACGATCCGCCACTCCGAGGCCCCCGCGCGTCCCGATCCGGAGTTCGGCTGGGACCTGGCCGGGCTGAAGCCCGCCATCGAGAAGGACAAGGGAGACGCGAAGTCGCCCGTGAAGACCCTCGCCGACATGATCCGGCCCAGCGTCACGGTCGAGGAGATGGCGAAGCGGGCGGACTACCCGGTCTACATCTTCGGCAGCGATCCGAGCTGGTCGGCCCGGCGACAGATCGTCAACATCCTCGACCTGCCCAGCCCGCCGCATCGGATGTTCGCCGCGGTGTATCCCGCGAAGGACAAGCGACACGTCGTGTTCGCGCAGGCGCATTCCTTCAACGCGAACCTGGGGCCTCTGGTCCACTCGGGTAAGCTGCTGTACACATCGCCCGCCGGCACCAAGGTGTGGAGCAACAATCACGACCGGCAGATGGCGGAGATCCTGCTGTCGAGCATGGGCTCCACCGGTCTCTTCGCGGGCCCGCCGGCCAAGGATCGCACCTGCTACTTGCTGGAGACGCCCGAGGGGACCTTCCCGGCCCTCGCCGTCAACGGGACCCTGACCGACGCCGAGCTGCACGGGCTGGTGGATAGCCTCGTGCGGGCGAAGGCGAAATGAGGCGAAGAATGCTAGAAGTCGCCGAGCTTGGCTACTTCGTAGGGTGGGCAATGCCCACCGGGGTTCCGCCGTCGCTGGCGAGCACCGGTGGGCAGTGCCCACCCTACATGAGCGACCGTCCGGCGATCCTCTGCTTAACGCGCGCCGCGATGATCCAGGTGGAAATCGACGATGAGCGGCAGATGGTCGGAGGCATCCCGGGCCAGCCGCGAGTGGGCGATGTGCGCTTGGCGGATCGTGACGGGTCCGCGCACGAACGCCTTGTCGAGCGAGGCCACCGGCCAGTACGCCGGGAACGAGCGGAACCGCCACCGCGGCGCCGTCACCTGCACGAAGCCGTGCCGCGCGAACGGGCCCCTCGCCAGCGTGTTGAGCCAGTCGTTGAAGTCGCCGACGATCAACGTCGGCAGGTGCTCCGACTCGCGAAAGAGCGCGTGATCGAGCAGGTGCCGCACCTGCCAGTGCCGCTCGCGCTCGGCCAGGCCGAGGTGCCAGTGCACCAGGTGGAACGGCCCCTCGGGCGTCTCCACGACCGCCATCTGCGCACCTCGCGGCTTGCGCCGCTTCCGACGCAGCGAGACCTGATGATGGCTGCGGAACCGCCAGCGCGAGAGCACCAGGTTGCCGTACCCGCCGTCCTTGACCCACACGTTCTGCTGATAGAGGTGCTCCACCGCGCGGAACGCGTTGGCCAGCTCCCTCGGCTGGTCATGGTGGTGCGACCGCGCCACGTTCCGGTCCACCTCCTGCAGGCAGATGAGGTCCGGGTTGTGGTCCTCGATGACGCGGACGATCCGCTCGAGCCGGTAGCGGCGATCGCGGCCGCCGATCCCCTTGTGGATGTTGTAGCTGAGGATTCTCATGGTCGGATGTCTTCACAGCTCCTCGAGCCCTGTATCCGCGGGTTTGTCGGGCGGCTGACCCGCGGCCTCGGCCGGCTCCGGGATGGGCGACTCGCTCTCGGTCCAGGCCACGTGTTCGTCCAGGTGCGTCGCTTCTCCATCGAGCGCGACGTGCCTGGCCTTGCCGTTCTCATCGCGCTCGATCGGCCGGTCGAGCTCGTCCCGCGGGCACAGCTCGATCGCGACCTCGTCGCGACACAGGCGGCGGATTCCCAGGACGATCAGCGCGTGGTGGATCGCCCGGTAGGCAAACCAGTAGCCGATGACGTTCGGGCCCGGCAGCGGCCAAAGCAACGCCAGGGCCGGGGGGGCGACGACAGCGTTGGCGCTCATCCACAGCAGGTGCCGCCACCATCGGTGTTTCAGGTAGTCGACCCACAGCTTCCGGACCTCGTCGGGGCCGCGAGACGGGGTGGTGCAGCTCGATCCGGCGGGCGGAGCGCAGCCGCACCAGCATCGCCTCATCGGGGTGGACCCAGGAATGCATCCAGTCCCAGGCCCGGCGCGTCCATCGCACGGCCTTGGCCTCGGAATGTTCCCAGACCGCTCGCAGCCGGTTCCATCGTTCGACGAGCCAGTCGTGCCAGCCCGCGTGGCCCGCCCCGGACGCGGACGGCCCGGCGCCGTCCTCGACGTCGGGGGGCTCCGACTCGTCCGCGTAGAAGAAGCAGCGCCGCCTATCGATCGAGAGCAAGTAGATCTTCACGATTCGATCCGTTACCCGTCGGGCGCGGCCCGGGCCCGCGCCGGCCGCACGCGACCTCCCCGCCCGGCGGCGGGAGCATGCGGCGTGGCCGTCCCCCGCATTGTAACAACCCTGCACCGGATTTCTCAGCGGTCAGCCCAGCCGCTTGCGGAACAGCACGGCGCTGATCGAGAGCGAGACGACCGCCATGGCCCCGAGCACCAGGGCGTGCGGCCAGAGTTCGGCCCAGCCGGCGCCGCGGAGGATCACGCCGCGGGACACGTCGATCATCCAGGTCGTGGGCATGACCTGCGAGAGATACCAGAACGGCCGGGGCATCGAATCGAGCGGGAACACGTAGCCCGAGAGGAACACCGACGGCAGCACGGTCGCGATCGACATCTGCATCGCGGCGTCGCTGGTCGCCGCCCTCGTCGAGATCGCCAGGCCCAGGCCGAGCATCGCCAGGAAGAACGGCAGCGAGATCGCCAGCAGCGTGAGGAAACTCCCATGTACCGGCACCGCGAATCCCGCGGTCATCAGGAAGCCGATCATCGAGAACTCCGCCAGCACCAGCCCCAGGTACGGCAGCATCTTGCCGATGACCAGCTCGCCGCGACGCACGGGTGTCATGAACAACTGCTCGAGTGTGCCTCGCTCCTTTTCGCGGACGATCGCATTGGCCGAGAGCATGGTCGCCATCATCTGACACAGGACGACCATCAGGCCCGGGATGAAGAAGTTGGCCGAGCGGGTGTCGGGGTTGAACAGCACGCGCGGCCGGGCCTCGACGGGCATGTGCCGCCCCTCGAGCAGCCTGTCGAGCGACTCGGACAGCGCGATCGAGTTGCCGACGTTGATCGCCTCGGCCGCCACGCTCGACTCGGAGCCGTCGACCAGGATCAACACCTGCCCGGTCCGGCCCGACTGCACCCGCCGCGAGTAGGCCTCGGGGATCTTGATGCCGACCCGCGCCCGGCCCGAGACCAGGGCCTCGGCCAGCTCGCGGTCGGTGAAGACCTCGCCGATGATGCGGAAGTCCTCGGAGTTGGTGAACCGCAGCAGGAGCGTGCGGCTCTCCTGGGTCCGCGCCTCGTCCAGGACGACCGTGCGGACGTGCCGCACGTTGGTGTCGATCGCGTAGCCCAGCAGGAACAACTCGAGCACCGGCAGGAACACCGCGAAGAACAACGTGGTCGGATCGCGGACGATGTGCAGCATCTCCTTGCGCCACGGCGCCGAGCCGCTGCCAGCCGCCGCCGGGGCTCACGGCCGACCTCCCGCGGGTTCGGTATCGTTCTCCTGGGCGCGGGTCAGCGCGACGAACACGTCCTCCACGCTGGGGAGCGTCGGCCGGACCTCGGCGCCGCCCAGCTCGGCGGAGAGCGCCCGGTCGGAGAGCCGGGCGTCCACGACGGCCCGCACCGACCGCCCGAAGATCGTGGCCTGGAGGACGCCCGCATGATCGCGCAGCCGCATCAAGAGCGCGGCCGGATCGTCGCCGATCACCTCGACCCGGCGCGCGCCGGGTGGGGTCACGCCCGGCGATCGGGTCAGCTCGTCGGGGGTCCCGAGCGCCAGCAGACGGCCCAGGTACAGGTAGCCGACCCGCCCGCACCGCTCGGCCTCGTCCATGTAGTGCGTGGTGACGAACAGCGTCACGTCCTCGGAGGCGAGCCGGAACAACAGGTCCCACAGGTCGCGCCGCGCCACCGGGTCGATCCCGGCCGTCGGCTCGTCGAGGAAGACCAGCCGGGGCTCGTGCAGCAGGGCGCAGGCCAGCGCCAGCCGCTGCTTCCACCCGCCGGAGAGCCGGCCCCCGCGCTTCCGCAGGAGTGGCGCCAACCCCAACCGATCGATCAACTCCCCCTGCCGGCGTCGCGCCCGGGCCGCCGACAGGCCATAGATGCCCGAGTAGAAGTCCAGGTTCTCCTGCGCCGTCAGGTCCTCGTAGATGGCGAACTTCTGCGACATGTACCCGATCGCCGAGCGCACGGCCTCCGACTCGCGCATCGCGTCGCGGCCGAGCACTCGCGCCGAGCCCGAAGCCAGCGGGATCAGCCCGCAGAGGGCTCGGATCAAGGTCGTCTTGCCCGACCCGTTGGGCCCGAGCAGGCCGAAGACCTCGCCGTGGCTCACGGCCAGGCTCACGCCGTCGACCGCGGTCAGCCGGCCGAACCGGATGGTCACCTCGCGGGCATCAACGACCGGCGCCGTCATCGGCTGCGGAGTCCCGCTCATGCGGCCCTCCCCGGTTCCCGCGGCGCCGGCTGCCCGTCGATGGGAATTGTCACCTCCGCGGACATGCCCGACTTGAACACGCCGCGCGGGTCGTCCACGCGCACCTTGGCGGAGAAGACTTGATGCCGGCGCTCGTCGATGCTCTGGATGTTCCGCGGGGTGAACTCGCTCTCGTGCGCGATCTGGACGACGCGCCCGGCGAAGCGCACGCCCGGGTGCGAGTCGACCGTCACCTCCACGACCTGGCCGACGACGACGCGCCCCAGGTCGGTCTCGGGGACGAAGATCTTGACCCACAGGTCGTCGGCCCGGAGGATGCGGACGACCGCCTGGCCGGGGGAGACCAGGTCCCCTTTGCGCACCGAGACGACGTCGACCAGTGCCCTGCCCGGTGCGTGGACGACCGCCTCGGCGAGGTTGGCCTCGACCTCGCGGAGTCGGGCGCGGGTCTGCTCGACCTGGGCCTCCAGCGCGTCGATGTCCTCGGCCCGGGTGCCGGCCTTGAGGAGATCGAGGTTGGCCCGCGCCTGGTCGAGCTGTGCGGCGGCCTCGGCCACCTCCTCGGGGCGGTTGCCCCGCGTGACGAGGTCGTAGTGCGCCCGCGCGGCTGCCGCGCGGCCCCGGCCGCGGTCGAAGTCGGCCCGCGCCATGTCGACCTGGGCCTGCGTGGTGCTATTGCGGCGCAGGAGCGCCTCGTAGCGGCCGAAGTTCTCCTCGGCGAGCTTGAGGTCGGCCTCGGCGCTGGCCCAGTCGCTCTTGGCCTGGCGGATTTCCTCCTCGCGGAAGCCCTGCTTCAGCCGGTCGTGCCGCGCCGCGGCGGCGGCGACCTCGGCCGCCGCGGCGGCGATCTCCTCGCGCCTCGGGCCGTTCCTGGCCTTCTCCAGCGCGGCGAGGTCCGACCGCAGCTTCGCCCGCCACTGCGCCTGCTGGGCTTCCAGCTCGGGCACGTCCAGCGTCACCAGCGGCGCCTCCGGCTCGACGCGATCCCCCTCCAGGATGTGGACCTCGCGCACCCGCCCGCCGACCTTCGAGCCCAGTCGGACCTCCTGCGCCTCGACCACCCCGGGGAGCACCAGCATGTTCGGCCCGCGGCTCGCGACCGAACGCCAGACCTGCGGAATGAGCACGAATCCGCCGATCGCCGCGCCGGTCAGAGCGATGACGCCCATCGCGATCCATGCGAGCCGTCGGCCCTCCGTCCGCCGTTTCGCGGCGGTCCCCGGCTGCGGCCCGGCATCCGTCATCGTCCCGCCCACGGGCATCGTGAGCCTCCGCGTCCCTACGTCTCCGCCCCGGCGCCGCCCGGCGCCCGAGCCGCGTTCACCATACCCGCCCCCGGGCCGGCCGGCAACGGCGGTTCAACGATCGGCCTCGGGGCGCGTCAAGGCCCTCTTCTTGAGCGCCCGAATCTCCTGCCTGGCTTCATCAATGCCCTCCCGCACGTCCTTGACGACCCCCCGCTCGGCGCTGCGGATCTTCTCCGGGATCGATCGCGCCGACCGGATCTCGGGATTCACCAGGGGGATGAAGGCGTAGGCCAGCAAGACCAGCACGATCGGGATGCACGAGGTCAGCAGCCGCTGAAAGGTCGGCTTGAACTTGTCCCACCGGCTCGCGACGTAGTAGATCCCGTACGGCGGGAACAGGAAGATCAGGCCGTGGATCGGGCCGTCCTTGAACGGACGGACGAACACGGCCAGGAGGTCGGTCCAGAACCGCCCGAAGTTGACCAGCACGACGACGACCGCGCCGGTGTGGATCAGCCCGCGATGCCCGACCGCGATGCCGAAGACCATGAGCATGAGGAACGGGACCGAGATCAAGTAAGCCCAGTCGGTGATGAAGCGGAGGGCCCTCAGGATCAGCCCGACGCCTCTCCGCCACTGGGTGTAGACCCAGCTCGCAGGCCGCGAGCCGCGGAACCAATGGAAGAAGCGGCTGTCGAGCTCCTCGGCCAACTGGTAGCCGCGCGGGTCCTTGCGGAACTCCTCGAGCTCGCGCAGGCCGCGCTGGACTTCGGGCGAGGCCAGTGCGTCCGCTCCCGGCGGACCGTCCTCCGACAGCAGCTCGAACTCGGAGGGCGCCTCGGTGCCGACGTACCGATACAATTGCTCGGGCTCGGTCAGGACCGGCGGCTGCTGGAAGTGCGCGAGCGACACCTCGGGCCGAGGCTCCGGCGGGCTGAGCCGGAAGGCATCCTCAGCGGACGGCGCGCCGGGACGGGTCCGGGCGCGCGCGGCCTCGCGGGCCGCCGGGCGCGCCCGGTCGTCCGACGGGGCCGCCCCGGCGCCCGGCAGGGGCGGCGGCTGAGTCGCCTCGACGCGGGGGATCCTCATCTCTTGCCCGCAATGGCTGCAGCGCCCCCGCCGGCCCTGCATCCGCGCATCGACCTGGATCCGCTTGCCGCAGTGCTCGCAGGTGAAGAGCATCAGCATGGCAACCTCGGCTCCTCTCGCTGTTTCGACGATCCACCCCGATCACGGGCCCTCATAGGATACCGCATCGGCGTCGGCCGTTCCGAAGAATCCTGGAATAGCCGGCGGCACTTCCTGCACTACAGGGTTGAGCACGAGTAGGGTGGGCAATGCCCACCGATCCGAGGCCTCGACCGGTGGGCATTGCCCACCCTACATCAGTCGTAAGGGCTGCGCGAGGGGACCGAGCCGATGACGAGCAGCAGGACAGGGGAGGCCGGTTCGCTGAAGGGCCTCGAGACGCTCTACCAACTGGGGGCGGTCGGGAACCTGACGGACGGTGAGTTGCTGGAAGGGTTCGTGAAAGGACGCGGGGCCGGCGAGGCGGCCGAGGCCGGGTTCACCGCCCTGGTGGACCGACACGGGCCGATGGTGCTGCGCGTCTGCCGGCAGATCCTCGGCGAGACCCACGACGCCGAGGACGCCTTTCAGGCGACGTTCCTGATCGTGGTGCGCAAGGCCGGCTCGGTCCGCAAGTGCGACTCGGTGGCGAGCTGGCTGCACGGGATCGCCCGCCGCGTGGCCCATCGGGCGCGATCCAATCGGTCCCGACGGTTCGAGTACGAACGGCGGAGTGCGGAGATGTCGGCCAGGACCGAGTCACGACCTGCGGAGGAGCCGGAACGCTGGCCCGAACTGCATGAGGAGCTGGCGCGGCTGCCCGAGAAGTATCGCGAGCCGCTGGTGCTCTGCTACCTCGAAGGGCTGACGACCGACGAGGCATCTCGGCGACTCGGCTGCCCGCAGGGGACGATCCTCTCGCGGCTGTCTCGGGCTCGGGACCGGCTGCGCGATCCGCTCACTCGCCGCGGCCTGGCGGCTCCCGCAGGGCTCATCGCCGGGGGATCCTCCGCCGATATCGTGCCGGCCGCACTGTCGCATTCCGTGGTCCAGTCCGCCGTGCGGCTCGCCGCCGGCGGCGCCGCGACGACCATCGTCTCGGCCTCGGTCGCCGGCCTCGCCCGAGGAGTCCTCAGAACCATGATCCTGACCAAGCTGGGAATCACCGCCGCCGCCGTCGCGGCGGCCGCCGCCCTGGCCGCCGGCGCGGGGGCGCTGTGGCAACAGGGGCCGGCCGCCCACACCCAGGCGGCGGCCGAAGAGACCTCGCGGCCCGCTTCCACTCCATCGGCCCTGGTCGCAAACATCGACAAGGTTCGGGCGCTGCTGGCGCCCGGCCTCGTGCCAGACGGCCTCGCGTGGACCGATGTCCGCCCCGACCGGCGCCTGGAAACGCTCGATTTCCTCGCGGCGCAAGCCAAGGCCAACTACGAGCGGATCCGGACGTGGAAGGGCACCTACTCCTACAAGGCGGGAGAGCGCCTCAGCGGTGCGCAGGTGCCTCCCCACTTCAAGAATGGCCTGCCGGTCCAGAATCCGGGCCCGCTCATGCAGGTCTTCGACGTCCGCATGGACTTCGCCATCGACATGGCCTCCGGCAGCGTCTATCGCGACAATCGCTATCGCTCGATGACCTTCCACAAGCCGGACACCAACGAGGTCGTCGATATCCCGAACGTCGGCGTGATCGACACCCGCTCGATCGTCACCAGGGATCGATACATCTACTTCTGGCCCGATCAGCAAGCGACCTACGCCTACCTGGACCATCTCCCGGAGGCCCGGAACAAACGCATGGCGCGTCGTGGCAACATGCGGCGGATGGGCAGCCACTTCGGCGACATGATGGACCCTCGCGCCTTCTTCACGTTCGACACGGGCAACAAGACCTGGGCGAACCTCGAGCTGATCGCAGGGGCCTTGAGGGGCAAGAACGGGGAGAAGAACCGGAGGATGGCCGAGGAGCGGTTCAGCCTCGCCCAGGCCGACGGCCCCGACGGCCGCTGGTATTGCCATCAGCAGTGGTTCGGCGCCGGCAAGGGGTCATCGATGTGGGCGACCGCGTTCTGGAGCCCGCGGGCGGGCTTCAACCCGGTCGGTTACGTCACGGCGGACGAGAAGCCCGATGGCAAAGTCTCGACGAGGGTCGAGTGGGAGTGGACGGTGATCGACGGCATCCATGTGCCCTCGAGGATCAAGGAGGAGGGCTACGAGGTCCCCGGCGGACCCCCTTCCCGGGAGCGCGAGTCGAAGCTGTCGGACTGCATCCTGAACCGGCCGCTCGACCCGCACCAGTTCGACCACGCGGGCCTCGGCCTGGCCGACGGCGATCTGATCGTCGACGAGGTGGAGCGGGTGGGCTACATTATCAAGGACGGCGAGCCGGTGAAGCTGGGGGATTTCATCGATCCGGACCGTCGATGACCTCTCGCATCGGCCTGGCCGCCTTTTGGACCCGCCGACGTCATCCCCACCGCAGGCCGTGACCTCAGAATGATGTCGCCTCGGCGTCTTGGATAGTGGCAGGAGAAGCGCGAAAGCGACAATCGCGTCGGACGAGAACGGGGCGTTCGGGCGTCCTGTGCTGAAGTCTCAAGGTGTTTCCGAACCCGGGCCCATGAGGAGTTGGCTAGAGTGTTCCACTCCGGTTTCCGATTCACGCTGTCTGGCTTCGCAGGCTTCCTGGTGGTGGTCGCGATGACCATCGCCCCCCTCTCGTCAGGCGTAAAGGCATTGGGAGAGGCGGCCTACATGGCGGCCGTCGGAATTCTCGGCCTCGCCGTCTTTTCACGCCATGACAAGGATCGCGCCTTTCGGCTGGGATTCGCCGCGAGCGGCGGCGTTTTCCTTCTCGTGTCGGGATGGTTATCCAAACCCGGGGTCGTAGGCCAGCCAGACCTCGGGCGGCTGTTCCAGGCGATATCGGCGATCGTGTTCGGCATTCTCGGGGGCCTGCTGGCCGGGCGATGGACAACCACCACTGAGGGGGCGAAGAGGGTGCCGTCTCCGCCTCCGCAAGCGCCTCGGTGAGATCGAAAAGCGGGGGGTTACTTCAGATCGATCCCAGGTCACACCCCCCGCCGCAGCGCGCGGCCGGGCGTGGCGCCGGTCGGCTCGCCGTCTTCGAGGACGATCGTGCCGTTAACGACGACGTGGTCGACGCCCTCGGCGAGTGCCCGGCCGTCGGCATAAGTCGAGCGGTCGATCACGGTGGCGGGGTCGAAGACGGCGATATCCGCGACGTAGCCGCTGCGGATCAGGCCCCGGTCGGTCAGGCGGAACCGGCGGGCGGCGTGGGTCGCCAGGTGCGTCACGGCCTCGGGCCAGGTGTAATCACCAAGCTGGCGGGTGTGGTAGCCGAGGTATCGGGCGAAGGCGCCCCAGCCCCGCGGGTGGGGAAAGCCGCCGCGGAAGATGCCGTCGGAGCCCGCCATGTGTGCCGGATGCCGCAGGATCGCCCGGACGTCGGACTCATTCCGGCTGCCGGCGCGGAACGCCACAATGCCCACCGCCATGTCCGAGGCCGACAGGATCTCGCAGATGAAGTCGCCCGGATCCGTGTTCGCCCGCTCGGCCGCGGCCGCGACGCTCAATCCCTCGGCCCATCGCCAGTCGGGGTTGGCGACCATGCCGATATGGACCCGGTCCATCGGATATCGCTTCTGCTCGGGGAACCACTCGGCCTTCAGCCGGGCGCGGACCGACGGGTCGCGCAGCCGTTCGATCGTCGCATCGATCCCGCCCTCCTGGACCCAGCCCGGCAGCGCGATCATGCCCAGGATGGAGCTGCCGGCCAGGTAGGGATACGTGTCGTACGTCACGTCGAGCCCCTGCGAAAAGGCCTGGTCGACCAGCGGTAACAGCAGGTCGGCCGGGCCGTTGTAATGGGAGACATGGGCGGCGACGCCCGACGCCCGCGCGATCTCGCAGACCTCGCGCATGCCGACCGGCGCATTCGCGTCATAGCCCCGCATGTGCGTGACGTAGACGCCGTTCCCCGGGACGATGGCCTCGCAGAGCGCGGCGATCTCGCGGGCGTCGGCGTACAGGCTGGGGATGTAGTCCAGCCCGGTCGAGAGCCCGACCGCGCCGGCGTCCATCCCCTCGCGGACGAGCTTCTGCATCGCGGCCAGCTCGTCGTCGGTCGCCGGCCGCGGGTCCAGCCCCATGACCTCCATCCGGACGTTGCCATTCGGGATCAGGTAAGCGACGTTGATCGCCGTCGTGCGGTCGAAGCGAGCCAGATAGTCGTCGACGGTCCGCCAGTCGTAGGCCAGCCCCGGCGGGTTGCCGTTGAAGCCGGCCGTATAGCGGCGCATGTAAGCGAGCGTCTCCGGCGAAGCCGGGGCGAACGCGCTGCCGTCCTGGCCGATGATGTAGGTCGTCACGCCCTGCCGCAAGCCGGGGAGATGGACCGGGTCGGCCAGGAGCATGAGGTCGCCGTGGACGTGGGCGTCGATGAAGCCGGGGACGACGTAACGGCCCGTGGCGTCGAGCACGCGCGCCGCCTCGGCGCCGTCGAGCCGGCCGACCTCGGCGATCATCGACTCCAGGAGCGCCACGTCGGCCCGGAACGGCGGGCCGCCCGAGCCGTCGATGACCCAGCCGCCCTTGATGATGAGGTCGAACATCGCGAGTGGTCCTCTGCTCCATCGCTCGGGGTACGCACGGCCGCATCAACGCCGCTTGCGCTTCGGAGGCGGGGCCTGTTCGGGTTCCTCGACCGCGACGATGACCGGCGCCTCGGGCGTGTCGGCACCCCTCCAGAGGTACCAGCTCGCGATGGAGCGATAGGGACGCCAGAGCTCGGCCAGCGCGTGGCACTCGCCGGGCCGGGGCAGCTCGGCCAGGCCGTGGCGGTCGCGCAGGCCGACGCGCACGCCCAGGTCGCCGGCGGGCAGGACGTCGGGCCGGTTCAGCGCGAAGATCAGGAACATCTCGGCCGTCCAGACGCCGATCCCCTTGATGGAGACCAGCGCCTCGGTGATCTTCGCGTCCGGCCACGAGTCGTCGATCGCGTCGAGCGGGACCGCGCCCGAGGCGACGGCCTCGGCGAGGTTGAGCACGTACCGCGCCTTGACGCCCGAGAGCCCGACGCCCCGCAGAGCCGGCTCGCCGAGCTCGATCAATCGTTCGGGCAGATGCGGCTCGCCGCCGATCTCCACCAGCCGGCGATGGATCGACGCGGCGGCCTTCGACGAGATCTGCTGGCCGATGATTGCGCGGACCAGCGTCCCGAAGCGGTCGAGCTTCGGCTCCAGCCGGCAGGGGCCAATCCGGTCGATGATCGCGCGCAGGTGCGGATCCACCCGGCGCAGATGCCGGACGGCGGCCGCCCACCGGTATCGCCGACGAGCGGCGGGCGCGGGCTCGGACTTTCGGATTCGCGACGGACGGCGGCGGATCGTATTCTCCATGAGCAACCCCGGCACCACGGCGTCTTCGGGCGGCAATTCACGGGCGTACATGCTACGGCCGAAGGGGTGCGGGTGACAAGGCGACTTATCCAGAGCGCTTGGGGTGAACCGAAGACCTCAAAGGTGTGGATATCGGGTGGGCGGGCCAGTCCGGTGTTGACCCGGGATGCCTGAATGGCAGGTGCAACGCCCGGCCATTCAGGCATGCGGGAGGAGCCGGCCGCGATGCCCGCTCTCCTCCATCCCGGGTCCGGGCTCGTGCGACGCAGCCATCGGATCCGGCCCGATCGGGTCGGTCCGGCGACCGACCTCACACCGGGCCGGCCACCGGGCGCCCGGCCGCTCCGACGGCCGGCCTCCGGCGATGATCCGGTCGGGCCGCCAGGCGGTCGGGCGGGTGATGTCGGCGCCCGTCGAGGCCCTCGGAAAGAGACCGGAGGGGGTGGATCATTCCCGATGATCGTTATGGCCCAGTGCGGTGCTTATCGAAACGGGTTGCATCCCGGCTCGGATCCCCAAGCTCGCCCAGATCGCCCGACCAGCGGCGTGATTCAGGGACAGCCCCGTTCGGCCGTGCAGGGATGGCCCCGTTTCGGCTAACAAGGTGGTTGCCCGTGGGGTCGCCAAGGTAAAATGCCCCTTGGATGTCTCGGATGCCACGGAGTCGCTGGGGTGGATCGGGCACATTGGCAGAACCTGGCTCAGGAGAGGGTGACGGATGCCAAGCTGCTGCTCGACGGCGGCCAGTGGGCGGCGGCGTATTACCTGGCCGGATACGCGATCGAATCCGGGCTGAAGTCTTGCGTGCTGGCCTATGTCGAGAAGAACCCCGACATCGTCTTCCGCGAAAAGCGATACATCGAAAAGTGCTGGACGCACGATATCGGCACATTAGTCGACGCCAGCGGCCTTGAGGCCATCCGTGTCGCCGACGCCAGCGCCAATCCGGCCCTCGGCGTCAACTGGGGGATCGTCCAGAGGTGGAGCGAGAAGACGCGCTACCAATTCACGCCGGAAGCGGAGGCCAGGATGCTATACGACGCCGTCACTCATCACGTCAATGGGGTGCTTCCATGGATACAAACCCGCTGGTGACCGAGGAAATCGATGCCGGGGCGGAGCTGATCCAGCGGTTCCAGGACCACATGCCGGTGGAGGCAGCATTCTGGCTCAATCCTGCCGACGAGGGTCGATGGGCCCTCTACATCGCGTCGCCCAAGATCGATGTCGCCAGCTACGGTCTCGGCTTCACTGAGATCCTGCGGCTCGTGCGGGAGATGCAGACGCCGTACATCGATCCTTTCCAGGTCAGGCTCATCGGGACCGATGATCCGCTCGCCAAGGCCGCGATCGAGGCCAACCGCAAGTATCCCGGACCGATACCGACGCGGATTCGGGGGAAGGACTTCGGCGGAGTCCCGGTTGAAGAAGTGTACATTTATCCGAAGAAGAGTCTCGCGCCGGTAGGCTGAGAGTCCGCCGGACCGGGCGGACAGGGACGCCGTTGGTTTCTGTCCTCGTTCTTCGGTCCGGGTGGCCGTCGATGGACCGGATGGGGATCCCCGGCCGGTCGGTTCGGTCCGGCAAATGCCCCCGCCCCAGGCCGGCCGCCGCGCGCCGGGCGCCCGGGCCGCGGGCCGACGACAATCCGGGCGGGCCGACCGGCGGTCGGGCCGGGATGTTGGTGGCCGTCGGAAAAAAGCCGGAGAGGCGGATAGCTGCCGACCATCGTTGTAGCCCAGCGCGGGGTTTATTGAAACGACCCGCAGCCCGGCCAATGTCCCCAAGTTCGCCTGGATCGCCCAACCAGCAGGGCGTTTGTGTTACTGCCAGCCGTTGGTTGATACGATGGGGAGGTCCGGATTTAACTCGATGATACCGAGGAGCGCCCAAATGTCAGAAAGCAATCGCGAAGACGGTGAAGGCAATGACGATATTAATTTGCATGATATTGATTCAATACAAGCGTATCTCCATCCGCCCCGGGACAAGAGCCGAGACGAGAGAGACGCAAAGGCCATCGAGATCGCGGGAAGCTACCTGAAGCTCGCCGCGGTCCAATGGGCGAGAGAGCTCCTTTCAAACGCTGCCATCCACATCGACGATGATAAAATTGCCCGCGTCGAAACCATCCTCCGCGCAGCCCGTCACATGCTCCGGGTCAACAACCACGATGGAGATCTAATACCATCCATCCAGCGAGCGGATGGGTCGAAAGTCCATCCGGTCACGCGCCTCATCGAAGTCATGGGTCCCGACATGGTGATCCAAGCTGATCAGCACGACGATCCTAATAGCAGATCGAAGATCAACAAGGCCATTCGGGAAGCGAGAGAAAGGATCAAGGAAGCTGCCCAGCAGGTCATACGCGAAGGCGATATCGTGGCCTGAAGTCGGCACCATGCGGCATCCGGCTTTGCACCGACAAGCCACTGTCCCTATCATGACAAGGGACCCGAGACAGGCATTTGCCGGAGGCAAGTCGATGGCCAGTGCGCCCTCCACCCTCACCGTCCCGTTCCTCTTGACGGTCGACGTCCACCCGATCGAGGGCGGCGGCTTCTGGGGCGAAGTCCGCCAGCTCCCGGGCTGCATAGCCCAGGCCGATACCCTCGAAGGCCTCGCCGAGGCCATCCAAGAGGCGATCCGCGATTACTTCGCCGAGCCCGGTCTCCTGAGCGAGGAGACCGCCCGCGGGCTCGCCGACATCCAGGGCGCCGCCACGATCCCGCAGGGGCCCTACCCGCTTCGCCGCGACTACCGCCCACCCGAATGGTGGACCGAGGCCCACGAGGATGAGTAGCGACGCGGGCGCGGCCGCGACCCCACCTCCGCCCCCCACCCCCGTCGTCCGGTTCGCCGACATCCTCTTCGTCGACGCCGTCCTCGACTCCGCCGGCGGCAACCCCAAGGGCCGACGCGTCGTCGTCCTCACCCCCGACGACGCCCTGGCCGCTGGCTTCCCCATCGTCGCCGCACCGGTCACCAGCCAGATCCCGCCCGTCCCGGGTCCCGACCACGTGCTGCTGCCGTTCCGCAATCCCCCGGGGACCCGGCATCCGGCGACCGGATTGACCCGGCGGGCCGGGATCGTCGCCACCTGGCTGGTGCGGGTCAACCCGGCGGCCATCGCCGGGTACTCGGGCTACGTGCCGCGGCGGAACATGGCCGTCATCCACGCCAAGACCGCGGCCGCCGCCCGGACCCTCGGCGGCTGGCCCTGATCCGCCCCGCCGTCTCTCGGGGCCAACACCGCCCACTCGGCCGGACCACGCCATCCGCCGCCCTTCACCCTCCCGACCGGCCCGAACCGGCCGGCGAGCCCGGGCCCGCCGATCGGCCGTCGTCGCCGGGCTGGCGGCCGTCGGCGTGGCCGGATCGGTCGAGGTGCGGCCCCCGGCCCGCCCGCTCCGGTCGCTCCGTCGGCCGACCGGCGGGACGCGGGCCCGGAAGACCTCAGCGTGGAAGGGATGATGCCGATTGAAGGAATTGCATCATCGCGGCGCTCCTCGGATTGTTTTCAAGCGCCGATGAGCAAGGACTGAGCGAGTGCAATGCAGCAGGGAGACGGAGCGGAATGGCCCCGGGCGGGCGAGGGAACGTCCGAGCCAGCTTCGCGAGGGGCCGACGTCAAAGCGGCGCGGTCGGTTCCTCGGACGCTCGGGGTCATTCGCCCCGACGGCTCGCCTCGTCCCCACCCGTTCGCGAAGAGCCATTCAGCATCGCCTCGATCTTCGCCAGCAGCCGGGGGAAATCGACGGGCTTGCTGTCGTATTCGTCGCAGCCGGCCTCGAGGGCCTTCTCGCGATCGCCGGGCATCGCATGGGCGGTCAAGGCGATGATCGGCAGCGATCGGCCTCGCGGGTCGGCCCGGATCCGCCGGGTCGCTTCCCAGCCGTCCATCTCGGGGAGACTCAGGTCCATCAGGACCAGGTCGAAATCGCCCCGGAGGGCCATGGCCAACCCCTGGTGCCCGTCGATCGCGATGGAAACCTCATACCCCTTGCGGGATAGCCGTCGCGAGAGCATGTCGCGGTTCATCTCGTTATCTTCGACCAGAAGGATCCTGGGCATGCGCGTCGGTCTCGTCGGGAGTGTTCGCATCAGGGGCGATCGGCGCCGAGGCCCCGTCGCCGGTCGAACTCGGTGGCGCGCCGGCGAACGTGGGCGCCCACCTCGAGACGGATCAGGTCCTGTAGCTCGCGGCGTGAGGCCGAGCCCTTCTCCAGGACCCGGAAGGCGTGGCCGTGCAGCAACCGCCGCTCGCGATCCGACAGGTCCTTGGCCGTCAATACCAGGATCGGGATCGTCCGCCACGACTCGTGCCGGTTCAGCTCCTCGGCGAAGCGGAAGCCGTCGACCTCGGGCATCATCAGGTCGAGGACGACCAGGTCGGGGCGGGCCTCCGTGACGCGATCGAGGCCCTCGCGGCCATCTGGCGCCTCGGTCACCGACCAGCCGTCCGCCTCGAGGATCTGGCGGACCAGGCGACGGCTGTCCCGATCGTCGTCGACCACCAGGGCGCGGCCGGCGGGACGGTAACGGGCGAGGACGGCGGCGAGCCGCTTGCGGTGGATCGGCTTGGTCAGGTAATCGGAGGCACCCAGCGAATAGGCGAGGTTCTTGTCGTCGACGATCGTGACCATGATCACCGGGATCTCGGCCAGCTCGGGGTCGGACTTCAGCGCCGCGAGGACCGACCAGCCGTCCATCCGGGGCATCATCACGTCCAGCGTGATCGCGTCGGGGCGGAGCCGGCGCGCAGCCGCAGGCCCTCCTCGCCGCCCGAGGCGTATCGGATCCGCAAGCCTTCCTTCTCGACGATGTGCCGGACCAGGTCGCGCACATTGGGGTCATCGTCGATGACCAACACCAGCCCGCCCGGGGCGGCGGGCGCGTCCGCGGGCGCTTCAACCGGCGTCGCCGGACCCTCGCGGACCTCGGTGACCCGGTCCGGAAGGCGGACCGTGAACGTCGTGCCTCGGCCCGGCTCGCTCTCGACCACGACATCTCCGCCCATCATCTGACAGAACCGGCGGGTGATCGTCAGGCCCAGCCCCGTGCCGCCGTATCGGCGCGTGGTCGAGGCGCCGGCCTGCGAGAACGGCTGGAACAGCCGGCCGATCTGCTCGGGCGACATGCCGATGCCCGTGTCGCGCACGCGGAAGACGACCGCGCCGGGGCCATCGCCGTCGCCGTCGGACCCGGCGGGCCGCCGCGACGCCTCCAGTTCGATCGTGCCCTCGGTCGTGAACTTGCAGGCGTTCGACAGCAGGTTCAACAGGGTCTGACGGACTTTCGACACGTCGGCCCGCATCGATCCGACGTCGACCGGACAGGAGACCTTCAGCGCGTTCCCATGCGTCTCGACCAGCGGGCGGATGGTGTCGACCACGCCGGCGATCATCTCGGGGATGAGGAAGGTCTCGAAGTAGAGGTCCATCTTGCCGGCCTCGATCTTGGACAGGTCGAGGACGTCGTTGATCAGGCCCAGCAGGTTCTTGCCGGCGGCGAGGATCTTCCGGAGGTCGGGGGCCATCCCGTCGTCGCCCGCATCGCCGGCGTCCTCCAGCAGCATCTCGCTGTAGCCGATGATGGCGTTCAGGGGGGTGCGGAGCTCGTGGCTCATGTTGGCGAGGAAGGTGCTCTTGGACCGGCTGGCGGATTCGGCGGCCTCCTTGGCGCGATGCAGCTCGGCCTCGTACCGCACCCGGTCGGTGATGTCGCGGATGAACGCGGTGAACAGCGGCGGCCCGTCGAGCTGCACCCGCGTGATGGCCAGCTCGACGGGGAACTCGGTCCCGTCGGACCGCCGGGCGGTCAGCTCGAGCCGCCGGCCCAGGACGGGGCCATCGCCGGTGGACAGGTAGCTCGCCAGGCCGCGGCGGTGGGCCTCACCCTGATCGGGCGGGATGATCAGCTCGGCGAGCTCGACCCCGATGGCGCTCTCGCGCGGATAGCCGAAGATGCGCTCGGCGGCCGGATTGTACTCGACGACGCGGCCGAGGTGGTCCATCGCGACGACGGCGTCCAGCGACGACTCGAGGATCGCGGCCTCGCGGGCCGCGAACCGGCGGATCGTCAGGTCGGACAGCCGCCGCTGCGCGGCCCGGCTCGAGACCAGGTACGCCGTCGTGCCCAGGAGCGCGATCGCCAGCAGCGAGGTGAGCGAGAAGCTGCCGACGGTCCACCAGGCGCCCGACTCGGCCCGACTAGTCCGCCGGGCGAGCAACTCCTCCTCGTCCCGCTTCATCTCGGAGAGCAGCCGGCGCATGTCGGCGTCGGTCCGCTCGTCCCGGCCATCGGCGACGGCCTTCTGCGCCGCGACGAGCCCCCCTTCGCGCCGCGAGGCCGCGGTCTGCCCCAAGGACTCGAGGCGGACCCGGAGCCGGCGCGTCAGCTCGGGGAGCCGGGACTGCTGCCGGACGTTGTCCCGCGTCATCTCCCCGACGCGCCGCAGCCGCGACTCGGCCTCGGCCGCCAGGCGCTCGGCCCGGCGCAAATAGGCCTCATCGCCGGTCAGCAGGTAGTCGCGCTGCTCGCTCTCGGCGTCGCGCACCGAGGCGTCCAGCTCATCGATCGCATTGAGCGCCTCCCGGGTGTGGATGACCCACCGGCCGCTGTCGATCAGGCTCCGGATGTTCCAGACGGTGACCGCGGCGTTGAGGGCCAGCACGCCGATCGCGAGCCCCAGGCCGATCGTCAGGATACGCTTCATGGACCAGATCATACGGCTCACCAGTAGCCAGGAAGATCGATCGGGCGGTCCGAGGAGCCGCTCCGGCCCCGGGGGGTTCGAAGGTCGGGAATGAATCGGATTCCAGATTCCGGATTCGAGATTCCGAATCCCCGGTTGAAGATTCCAGATTCAAGATTATTGAATTTTCGGTGGTGTCCGGTGGCCGTTGAATGGGATTCTACCGATGGGTAAGCTAGACGTCCAGGACCTGACTCACCGATCCGGATCCGCCCAGGACGACTCATGCCCACGGACGACCTCGACCGCTTCTGCTGCCAGAATCCCGACTGCCCCGACTACGGCCGCCACGGCGCCGGCAACCTCTCGGTCTGCGGCCACTACGGCCAGGCCCACCACCGGCTGTTGTACTGCCGCACCTGCAAGGCCCGCTTCTCGGAGTTCAAGGGCACCCCGCTTTTCAACTCCAAGCTGCCGCACGAGAAGGTGCTGGCGATCCTCCAGCACCTCGCCGATGGCTGCGGCACCCGCCAGACCGCCCGGTTGGTGGGGGTCAACAAGGACACCGTCACCCGACTGGCCCTGCTCGCCGGCGCTCATGCTCAGGCCGCCCACGACGAGTTGGTGGCCTTTTCCCCCCTATACCCGTGAGGTCCAGTTCGACGAGAAATGGTCCTTCGTCCACAAGAAGCAGAGGAACTGCGACCCCGACGACCCGGCCGATGACCACTGCGGGGACTACTGGGACTACGTCGCCTACGACCCCGAGCATAAGCTGGTCCTGGCGGTGATCCCCGGGCGCCGGACGGAGGAGAACGGCTGTGCGATCGTCGGCGAGGTCGCGGAGCGGCTCGGCGGCACGCCGCCGGAGCTGATGACCAGCGACGAGTATCCGGTGTATGAGACGGCGATCCACAACACCTTCGGCGAGCCGGTCCCGGCGGAGCGGAAGCCGGGCCGGCCCCGGGTCGTGCCCCAGCGGCGGGTGCCGGAGGGCGTGGTCTACGCGACGGTGCACAAGCGCCGCAAGAAGGGGCGGGTCGTCGCGGTCGAGCCGCGGTTAGTCTTCGGGTCGGAGGACGAGCTGGAGGAGGCGCTGGGCGAGTCGTGTGCCAGTCGCGTGGTGAATACATCCTTCGTCGAACGGCAGAACGCGACCGATCGGCACCGCAACGCGCGGAAGGGGCGGAAGACGTATCGGTTCAGCAAGGACTGGCAGGTGCACGAGGCGATGACCTACTTGACGCTGTACGGCTACAACTTCTGCTGGTGTGTCCGGACGCTGCGGGTCAAGGACGAGGAGGGGCGGTGGCAGGAGCGGACGCCGGCCCTGGCCGCCGGGTTGACCGACCACGTATGGACCGGGCGCGAGTGGTTCACTCGCCCGGCCGTTCAGCCAGCGTAGGACACCACCGAATTTTCAATGGTTTCCATATTGAATGCGGGACCAGTCCGGAATCCGGAATTTGTAATCCGGAATCGATCCGTTCCCGGCCCCTCAACTCGACGGGCCGAGGAACTCAACCGCCATCAGCGAGACGTCATCGCGCAAGCCCGCCGAGCCGGTCCATCGCCCGAGCTCCTCGATCAAGGACTCGACCGTCCGGTGCAGGGGCTCGTCGCGTGCCTGCTCGAGCGCCTCGAGCAGCCGATCGCCGCCGAAGACCCGATCGTCGGAGTCCATCGCCTCGGGGATGCCGTCGGAATACAGATAGATCCGATCACCGGGGTTCATCGCCAGCGAGCATTCCTCGTAGGGCCGCTCCGCCAGGCCGATCGGGAAGCTCCGACTGTCGACGATGCGGCCCCGTCCGGCGGCCGGGACCTGCACCAGTCCCGGATGCCCGGCCGAGACGTACCGGAACTCGCCCGTCGCCAGGTCGATGATCCCGTAGACCATCGTGAAGTACTGCTCGGTCGCCTCGTCGAACGGGAACATCCGGTTCAACCGGCCGGCGACCTCGGCCGGGGGCGTCGGGCGGCCGGCCGGGGCCGACCCGCCGCCGTTGACGGCCGGCCGGAGCACCGACGAGGGGTCCGACGGGGGCGACAGCACCCGGCTGAGCGAGACCGACAAGAGCGCCGAGGCCACCCCATGGCCGCTGACGTCGAAGACATACAGCCCGGCATGCCGGTCGTCGAGCGCGAAGACGTTCAGGCCGTCGCCGGCCAGCTCCTCGCACGGCCGGTAGTGCCAGGCGAACCGCGCCTGCGGAAACCTGGGTTCGCCGCGGGGGAGGAACGCCTCCTGGATGCGCGCCGCCGCCCGCAGGTCGCGCTCCATCCGCCGGTTCGCCTCCGCCAGCCGGCCGTTGACCCCGATGAGCTCCTGGTTCCGCTGCTCCAGGCTCCGCTCCAGCCGGATCACCTCCTCGATGGCGCGCTTCAGCGACAACTGTGTATGGATTCGCGCCAGCACGACCGGGAAGTCCAGCGGCTTGGAGACGTAGTCGTTGGCGCCCAGGCGCAGTGCCTCGACGATGTCGCCGCTGTCGGTCAGCGCCGTCGCCATGATCACGGGCAACTCGGTCGCCGGGAACCCCCGGCGGAGCTCGCGCAGGACCTCCAGCCCACTCAGCCCCGGCATCAAGACGTCGAGCAGGACCAGGTCGAACGACCGGGCCCGCACCAGCTCGATCGCGCGGATCCCGTCCTCCGCGACCGTGACCGCGAAGCCTTTCCGCTCCAGCCGCCGCGAGAGCATGTCGCGATTCGCCTCGTCATCGTCCACGATGAGCAGCGTGCCCGGGGGGCTGGTCATGATCGGTTCCATGGGTCCGCTCGGCGGACGATCGCCCCGATCGCCGGGGAAACCCGCCCGCGACGTCCGTGGGGAATCCGGAGGATGGGGTATTCCTGCCCGGCCGATCGAGACTCTCCGTGCCCCCGACGGTCGGGTGACCCCCGTCCGACATGGGAAGAAGGGTCGGGCTTTCGCCGGTCGGAGTTCACTCACGCAAGCGGCGTGCCAGATCCGGCGAGCCCACGCCGGAGCCCGCCGGCGCGGTCCGCGGCCCTTGTCGGGTGCTCTGCGAGCACCGATTCCCAGGCCCCGGCCGACCCGGTGCTCGCAGAGCACCCGACTTGACGGAGTCGGCGCCGATCAGACAGGAGCTGCGAATCTCACTGCATCGTGTATGGCTCGCCCAGCACGAACTGGGGATTGGCCTCCAGGTAGCGACGGACGCGGTCGGTCCGCCGCAGCGCGACGGGCAGGAACGCGATGGCCTGGTCGATGCGCTCGTCGGGCTCGGCGCAACTGAAGCGGAGGAATCCGCGGCCGGCGTCGCCGAAGCATTCGCCGCCCAGGCAGGCGACGCCGAAGGCATCATCGGCGCTCTCGAGCAGGTAGAGGGCCAGGCCGTGCGAGGTGATCCCCAGGCGATTGCACGCGGCGCGGACGTCCGGGAACACGTAGAACGTCCCGGCGGGCCGGAGCACGCGGAAGCCCTCGACGCGCTCCAGGCCGTCGCAGAGCCGGACGACCTTGCGCCGGAAGCGCTCCATGTACTCGTCGCGGGTCACCGCGTCGAGCTCCAGTGCCGCCTGCGCCGCGCGCTGGGCCAGCGGCGGACTGCACGACGCGCTGGTGTTGATCAGCTTGCCGATCGCGTCGACCAACTCGGGTGACGTCACCGCGAAGCCGATCCGCCAGCCGCTCATGCTGTAGGACTTGCTGAAGGTATAGGCCGCCACCGTGCGCTCGAGCATCCCCGGCTCGGCCAGGATCGACGCGTGCTTGCCGCCCCAGACCATGTGGCAATACGGCTCGTCGGAGAAGACGAACAGCTCGCTGCCGCGCACCACGTCGGCGATCGCCGCCAGGTCCTCGCGGGTCGCCACGCCGCCGGTGGGGTTGTGCGGCGAGTTCAGCAGGATGGCTTTCGGTTGCGGGTCGGTGGCCAGGAAGTGCCGCACGTCCTCCGCCGATGGTCGGAACTCGCGCTCGACTTGCAAGGGCACCATCACGGCCCGCGCACCGCGGCGCTGCAGGTTGGGGACGTACGTCGGGAACTGCGGGCTGAATACCAGCACGCCGTCGCCCGGCTCGAGCACCGCCTCGGCGAAATACTGCTCGAACGGCTTGGCCCCCGACCCGATCACGACGTTCTCGGCCGTCGCGGCATAGCCGAACTCGGCCGTGACGAACCGCGCCGCCGCCTGGCGAAATGCGGGGAGTCCCAGGCTCGGGCAGTAGCCCGTCTCGTTCTCCTCGATCGCCTGGATCCCGGCGCGCTTGGCGTTCGGGGTGCTCGGGAAGGGGCTGTCGCCGATCTCCAGCTCGACCACGTCCTTGCCCTGGGCCTTCAGCGCCCGCGCCATCGCCAGGACGCTGAACGCCGTCTCGGCCGTCAAGTTCCGCACCAGGGCGCTCAAGCGGGGCATGGGTTGCCTCTCAGGGCTTCACCGCGACGCGATCACCTGCGCCAGGGGCCGGACAATCCGCGGGACCACGGCCTGCTGGAGGATCTCCTCGCCGAATTCCCGCTGGCGCCGCAGCGAGTCGAGGAAGCTCTGGTCCGGGCCGCTCCCCCAGTATTGCCGCACGGTGAAATAGACGCTGATCTGATCGTCGCCGTACTCGCGGGTCCGGACCTGATACGCGTTGGTCCGGGTCTCGACCGCCAGGCGGCACTGGAGCTGGCACGACTCGTTCAAGGCCAGGGTCAGCGAGGGTTCGAAATTGATCACCTGCGCCTGGGGCAACTCGAAGAGTCCCTCCAGGCCGTGGCCGACCCCCAGCGCCTCGGCGACGACCTCGTCGTGGTTGCCGTCATAATTGAAGTCGAAGCCGAACATGACGTCCAGGGCCTCGCAGTCGAGCAGGCTGATCGTCAACAGCGGCGGGGCCAGGTCCAGGACCATCTCGTGCTGGCGGAACGCGTCTTCCAGCGTCTCGGGGTTCATGTGGCCCGTGCAGAGCCGGCGCGGCTCGATCGCCAGCCATCGGTAGGAATCCTGCTCCTTGTCCCCCTCCAGGACCAGGTCGCCGTTCTCCCGCGTGTAGAAATTCCGCAGGTCCGGGAACCCCTTCTTCATCTGTTCGAAGAAGTGCAAGACCGTGTCGCGATTGTTGGGCAGCTCCATCTCGGTATTCAGGTTGACGTTGACGTAAAAGTCATCCGCGTCGCAAATATATCGATTCATCCGCGTGGTCCTGGAATGATCGAGATGATGTCAGACTCCCGGAACAAGCGAAGGGAAGGGGGCCGGTCGCGGCCCGCGGCCTCGGTCGTGGATCGTGTTGTCCAAAAAACCCATTCTACCATAACCGGCGGGTCGGAGAAACGAATCGACGCGATGGAGCCGCCCGTCGGGCCCTCCCTCCGGCGATCATCGGAGGACCCGAAGGCTGCAAGTCTTTCAAATGCCGGAAGTTAAGCCGATCACTCGCCTCGATGACCGGCGGGGCATCCGCCATCCTCGGAGTGCATGCATTCGCTCTAGGCAGCTCGAAGGGCATGCTCAGACCCGCGTCGGGCCGGTCTCGGGGTGTCGGAATCGGATGGGTCTGAGCGAATCGAGGGGGACGTTGGGGTCGGGGAAGACGCGGACGCCGTGGCCGCTCAACCGGAAGCGGCCGGCGATCGGGACGCGGGTGCCGTCGCGGGCCGCGGGCAGGCGGGCGACGACCTGGCCGTCGTCCACCGAGAGTCGATCTGGCCTGGGCTCTCGCTGATCGCCGCTAGGACACCCTGTCCAACGCCTTCAATTGGTTGATGCGCACCGGCGGGCGATCGGGAAACTGGGCGATGATTTCGAGCGTCCCGCCCATCGCTTCGATCAAGTTTCGTAACGTGCTCAGATACATGTCGGCTCGGCGCTCGAGCTTCGAGATCGCTGCCTGCTGAACGCCGAGCTTCTTGGCCAGTTCCGCCTGGGAGCGCCGGCGCACCTCGCGAAGTTCCGCGAGAGTCAATTCCTCGGCGATCAGCTCCCTGGCGCGAGCCTGGATCGCGTCTCGCCGGCTCTTCGGGAGTTTCGCGAGATAGTCCTTTGGGTTGATCGCCACGGGTCAGTCCTCCTCTTCTTGCTCGGCCTGTTCGAGGGCTTCGAGATGTCGCCGATATCTTCGGTCGGCGATCCGGATCTGGTCCTTGTACCAGCGCTTGTCTCCCCGCTTGTTGCCGCCGACCAGGAGGATGGCATTGCGTCGCGGATCGAAGGCGAACAGGATGCGCCACGGATCGCCCAGGTACTGGACCCTCAGCTCCTTCATGTTGGAGAAGGCCGAACCCTTGACGGTATCAACGCGCGGTCGCCCCAGATTCGGGCCAAATCGCCTCAGGAGCTCGATCAGCGCGAAGATCTCATCCTGCAAGCCCTCCTCAAGGGTCTCAAACCAGGCGGCGAACTCCTGTTCGAAGAGGACTTCCCATTCCATGCGACGATCCTCCTTGTCCGACACATGGAGTATATTCCACGGAAGGAATCCTGTCAAAGCCATCCGACAGGTACGGCCGACTGGCTCATGGAATCTCGGAGAAGCGCGTATTACACCCGCGTCGGGCCGGTCTCGGGGTGTCGGAATCGGATGGGTCTGAGCGAATCGGGGGGGACGTTGGGGTCGGGGAAGACGCGGACGCCGTGGCCGCTCAACCGGAAGCGGCCGGCGATCGGGACGCGGGTGCCGTCGCGGGCCGCGGGCAGGCGGGCGACGATCTGGCCGTCGTCCACCGAGAGCGGCACGGCGGGGATGCGCCACGACGACCAGGGGCGGCGTGATCGCGTCGGGAGGCTCGGTGCGGAAGGTCACCGACCACGGGGTGCCCGGCAGCCACGGTCGTTTCAGGACGTACGAGACGGTGACCTCGGCGCGCGGGACGGGCAGGATCGTCGCGGCCGACGGCTCCAGCCCCGGCGAGACGGCGCGGCCGCGATCCGACTCCGCGACGCCGAAGACCCGGATGTGCCAGGGTCCGCCGTCGGGGGATGCCGGCGAGTCGTTGGTCCCGGCCCCGTTGACCGAACGGGACGGGGGGTCGGCCGGCGGGGTGAATGGCCAGGACTCCTGGCGCTCGATAGTCGGCGCGGGGGACGATCACGGCGATCGCCAGCGGGTCGTCCGGTCCCGCGGGCGGTGTCCCCTGCCGGGCGACGACGAGCGTGGCGGACGTCCCCGGCGCCCATTGCCATCGGAGCATCATGCGGACACCGCCGGAGCCGCGCCCGCCGCCGGCGCGGGTCGCCCGGAGGTCGGACGGGTCGGCCGGGAGCTCAGTGCCGGCGGTCTCGAGGACCGGCGCACCGGCGGGGATCGCGATCGGCGCTCCAGGTCGCGCCGAGACCACGACACCCGGAGACGGGTAGAGCCGCCCGTCGGGCATCTTGTAGACGACGTAGATCCCGTAATAATAGACTTGGTTCGCCTCGAGCCCGCGGTCCAGCAGGTGATCGACCGCGGCGGCGAGCCGCTCGCCGTCGCGCGGGCCGGCCGGCGCGGCGCCCCGCTTGCGGATGACGCGGATCTCGGCAACGCCCGGCGGCGGCTGCCACGTCAGCGCGACCTCGTCCTCGCCGGCCGCGACGTGCACGTCCTTCACGTCGGCCAGGAAGATGAACGGGCCGAGAGAGATCGCCGCGATCGACTCGACCGCCCCGCGTTTGCTGAGCACGGCATAGCCGACCGTCTCGCCGGGCGTGACATGCCGGTCGTCGAACTCGGATGCGCTGACCTCGGCGATGCGGGTGCCGTCGCCGGGGTGCGCGAGCACGCCGTTGCGTTTGCGGACGACGACGAACGTGAGCGGTCCGCATCCGTCGGGGGGCGGGGGCGTCCAGAGCAGGCGAATGCGGTCGCCCATGACCTGCGCGTCCATCGCCGCGGGCGGGTCGGGCGGCGTGCGAGCCAGGCCCGCCAATGCGTCCGGCAGGTCGGCGGCGATCTCCAGGCTCTGGCGATAGAAGTTGCGGGCTGCCGGAGGGTCGGACCGCTCGACCTTCCGCGCGAGAGCGCTCAGTGCCTCGGCGCGACGGAGGGGGGCAGCCAGCTCGGCCCAGGCCGCCTGGATCTCGGGCGATTGCGGGTCGGTCAAGCGGCTCCAGGCCTCGACGGCCGACCGCGCGGCGGCCAGCCGGGCACCGGCCCGTGCCGACTGATAGGCGAGCCGAAGCCGGGCGATCTCGGCCTGGCGCTGCCGGACCCGGGCCAGTCCGTTCCGGGCCGCGGCGTAGTCCGGGGCCAGCTCCAGCAGGCGCTCGAGGTGTTCGATCGCGCCGGCGAAGTCGAAGCTACGAAACGCGTGCTGCGCCGCCTCGAAGCGCCGGAGCACCGGCTCGCGCAACGCCATGCGGAACCCGCACGGACATTGCGGCTCGTCAACCCACGGGGTGCGGCGGCAGACCGGGCAGTCCCAGCGCAGCGAGGCCCCGCAATGCGGGCATCGGGCCGAACCGGCCTTGCGCGCCACCGGGCTGATCTCGGTCACGCCTCCGCAATTCCGGCATCGCAACAAGGTGTATCGGGCCGCGCCGTTCCCCGTCGATGGCGACGGAGGATACCCTGCGATGGTGCCCGCGGGCTGCGTAACGGTCATCGAACCGGGCGGGAGCACCGACCCGGCCTCGCGCGATACTCCAAGCTTTCGGCAAGCGCGGCCGATCAGGCGATCGGCGCGGTCGGGGGCGATGCCCAGCGCGGCGGCCTCGGCGATCAGGGCCGCACGGGTACCCGGGTCGAGCCGGCTGAGCCCCTTGAGGCCGAATTCCGCGAGATGGTCGAAGGCTGCCTCGGCCTCCAGCGCGAGGGTCCGGTCGTATCGCGCCCGCGACCGGGGCGAGCCGAGGTGCGACTGCGCGTGGGCGATCACCTCGAGCCAGGCCGTCTTCTCGGCGGTGACCTGGGCCTTCTTCATCCATCGTTGGCGCTCGGCGTCGGCGCGTGCGGCGATGTCGGAGGCCGGGGCATCGCGCGTGACACCCATCGCGTCGTACAGGTCGCGGCAGCCCAGGTGCTCCAGGGCCACGCGGATCTGTCGACGGGTGGACGGGTCGAGGACATCGGCCGGCGGCTCGATATCGGGTTCGGCCTCACCATTGGTGCCAGGCGCCTCGGCGAGATTTGGGATCGGCCGGATGAGCCGGTGTAAGTCGTCCTCGCCGAGCCCGAGTCGCGTCGCCTCGGCGACCAGGTGCTCGCGGTCGGCCACCGCGAGTCCCCCTTTCGCAGCGCGGAGGCGGACCCGACGTTGCAGCTCGTCGAGCTTTCCCTCCCGCTCGGCCCGCTGCGCGACGGCGAGCTCGGCGTCGTATGCCGCGCGGGTCGCCAGGTCGCTCAGTAGCGCCCGCCGCAGCGCGGGGATCTCGTCGAGATAGAGCTGATTCGTGTGTCGGTTCTTGGGGTTCCGCGTCCCCATCGACCACGCCGGCTGCTTGCGCTGGAGCGCAGCCTCGATCTCGGCCCGATCGGCCCTGGGATCGACGTCCAGCCTGGTATAGTAGTCGGGGACCATGGACACAGCGTTGCTGATTTCCACCTCGAAGAACCTTTCCCGTCCGAACCCGTTCCGCCGGGAGGCTCTCTCTCTCGATTCTACGGCAGCGGATCAATCGGCTCCACCGATGTCGGGGACTTGTTGCCGTCGCGAAAGCAGCATCTTGAAGTGCGGGCGCGTTTCTCTTATCCTGAACATAGACAACTTGTCGCCGCCCCCGATGTCGGAACCCGGTCGCGGGCATTCAAAGGCAGGGCAACGTTCGGCGTCACGCAAATGCCGAGTGGGGTCCTGTTTTTCCATTGCTCGACCGAACCTGGGGACACCTCCATGAGCACCACCTTCGTCAATCCGTCCGTCTCGATCACTCCGCAGGCCGTGGAAACGCTGAGGAAGCTGCTGGATGAGCTGAGGGCGAAGCCGCCCTCGGCCCGGCCCGAGGAATGGAACCTCGGTCAGCTCATGGCGTTCAAGGCGCGAGGTCATCCCGCGCTACGGCCCCGTCTTCTCGCCGCCGAACGTCGCCAACCTCTCACGGAAGACGTTCCTGGAATTCCTCCGATTCGAGAACAACCGCCACTGGCGAGGGCTGGAACGTCCCGGGGCCAAGATAACGAGGGACATGAACAGCCTCCGGGCGGCCTTGGCCATACTGGTTGACGAGAGCCGCCCGTTGAAGGACCGTTTGGATCGGCTCCGCCCGCCTGGCGGTCCCGCGATGGTCCCGTTTCTCGGTCGAGCCGTGATCACCGCAATCCTGCATGTCGCCTACCCGGATCGTTACGGCGTGGTGAATAACACGCTGAAGCCAGCCATGGCGAGGGTCGGGCTCTGGCCGCGACATGCCTCCCAGAACTCGCTGTCCGACACATTCCTGGCGGTGAACCCGATCTTCCTCGAGCTGGCATCACGACTCGAGATCGATCTCTGGACTCTGGATTATCTCTGGTGGTATCTCGCGCCGCCCTCGGCCGACCCATCCATGGTGGAGGGGGCATGGGAGCCACAACAGGCGAACAGCCCAGAGACCGACCGGGACTCGTGTGCTCGCTCCGGCAGTCAAACTCTCCGCTTCGTCTCGTCATCGTTCACCCTACCCAGCGGACTGTCCTTGTCCCTCGAGGAGGCGGAATCTCGCCTCGAGCGATTTGCCCGCGAGGAATACGTTTACTACGACGCCATTGCCGACCTCGTGCCGTTTCGCGTCGAGCCGATCGATGTGCTCGCGACCATAGCGATGAATTCCCGCGTGAAGGATGCGGCCTCGGTCCGTTCGGTCCATCGGGGCTTGGCCGGACGGTGCGACTCGTTACTTCCCAGGATTCCTGTCAACGCCGACCTGACGACGTACGATCCTCAGCTCAACCAGTTCCGGGACTTGATTCACGCGGCCATCCAATCGCCCGGGGTCATGATCCCGGTGGCGACCAAGGTGCTGCACCGCAAGCGGCCCAACTACATCCCCATGATCGACAGCTTCGTGATCAAGTACTACGCGACGGCCATGAAGCAACCGGCGTGGATCGAGCAGAGTCAATTCAAGGCGACGGCCGCGGCGGTGGCCGTGGAGATCGCGAAGGCTTTTCGCGAAGACCTTCGACACGCGATGCCCCACATCGCCGCCCTCCGGACCAACTTGGCGAACGCCGGCTTCGACCTCACCCCGGTCCGCATCCTCGAAGTGCTGATCTGGACGCAGATCGAGCCGAATGGCTATTACCGGACGGGGTGAGCGCGGGGAGATCGGGTCACGTTCCATCGCGGGCGAAAGTCGCGTTCGGGTAGAATCGAACGCACGGGGGTCGTGGCATCGGCCAGCTTCTCCGGAAGGCGGCCCCCGGGAGCAGCCGATCTCAGAGGATGTCATGGACCCGGTCGAAACCGCGTGGCGCTGGAAGCGATGGACAGCGACGGGCTCCGAGAGCGCGATCTCGGAGGTGTTCCGGATCCTTGACGCTAATCTACCGAGCGGCTGGAGGCGCCTGACGGGGGACGACCTTCTCCGCTACAGCGGGCTGGTCAAGCCGGGATCGGGCTGGTATGGCCTCGAGGCGACTCCGCCCGACACCGGGGTCGCCCTCAGCATCGAACGGCTCTGGGAGTCCGAACTGAGGGGCGGCTGGGTGTGGTTCGCAAGACCGGCGTCCGCTGCCAGCGAGCCCGGCGCCCCGGCGACATGGGACGACGTGGGCCGATTCTTCGATGAAGGCGTTGTCCCCGCCGTGAAGGCCGCCGGCGCGAGCCTGCACGTGCCCACTCCCGAGGAAGTGTTCTTCTCTGAACTGCCCATCGACGTACGAGATCGCCTCCGGACGTTCTCGGATGCCGCCCGCAAGTCGCTCCCGCTCAACCGCGAGGAAGCGGAATTCTGGCGCGATTTCGTCATCGCCGCCTTTCGGGCGAAGGCCGTCCTCGATACCCAACCGTTCATCGACTGGCTCGCGGCGGCCGGTTGGCCGATGGAATCGGCGGCCGACTTGAGCTCACAATTGCTCGACCAGTGGCTCCTGCTTTCGCGGTACGTGGACGAGGTGTCGGCTGCATGACGACCATCCCCGCCGCCGTCGCCCGGATCATCGCGCAGCCCGCTCCGGTCCTCATCCTCGATACTTGCAACTTCCTCGATCTGTTCCGCCGCGACACGGCCCGCCAGCAACCCAGGGTCCCTCCGCAAGAGATTCAGTTCGCATCAGAACTCCTGCAAATGGCGATCGACCAGCCCGATGCCGTCCATCTGGTCGTGCCGGAGCTCGTGCCCGGAGAATTCGCCGACCACGCCGACCGGATCGAAGGAGAATTCGATGAGTGGCTGCGGTTCCACGATCGGAATCAGGATTGGCTGGCTGAGGCCGCGCGCTGGGTCGGCACAGCGCTTCCGAGCCCCTCGGCGGTCCGCGCCCTCGGGCTGCATGCCCGGTTCAGGAGGCTCGCAAGCGATCTGCTGGCTCGAGCGGTCGTCCTGGACCGCGACCAGACCTCTCTGGATCGGGCCGTCGCGCGCTTGATTGCCAAGCGACGCCCGTCCCACAAGAAGGAAATCAAGGACTCCATGAACCTGGAGCAGAGCCTGGAACTATGCTCCTTGCTGAGAAACGCCGGATTCACCCGCGCCACCGCGTTCATCAGTTCGAACACAAATGACTACTCCACACCATCGCCCAATCCCCGAATCCATAACGACCTCCAGGTAGAGTTCGCGGTAGTTTCGCTGGAGTACTTCCCGTCCGTTCGAGCCGCCGTCGGGGCGCTCCGGGCCAGGCGTGAGCTGCCGTAGGAGCCCCTTCTCCGGGCCACCTCGTGTTAACCTATCCTGTCTCCACCGATTCGATGCAATCCTCTCCACTCGAACGGAGCAAACCCCCATGACGCCCCACGTGAAGCTGACGGCGACCGATCGGAACGGGCGGAAGTGCGTGTCGACCGGATCGCCCTGGGAGCCCGTGGTCGGCTACTCGCGGGCCGTGCGCGGGAGATTTCATCTTCGTGACGGGGACCGTGGGCCTGGAACCGGACGGCCGGTTCGGGCCGACCGCCAGGGAGCAGACCCGCCGGGCGCTGGAGATCGTCGTCGCCGCGATCGAGGCGCTCGGCGGCAAGCCCACCGACGTCGTTCGCACGCGGATCTACGTGACGGACATCGATCAATGGAAAGAGATCGGCGAGGTGCACAGCGAATTCTTCGAATCGATCCGCCCGGCGACGACCATGGTCCAGGTCGCGCGGCTGATCGATCCACAGGCCGTCGTCGAGATCGAGGCCGACGCGATCATCCATCACGAGCCCGAGGGGCGATTCGCATGAGGACGCCGCGGAGGGGTGCGTGGGGTGCTCATTGAGCACCGATCCTCGCTGCCCTCGAGTATCCGGTGATCGGTCTATCCGTTCCGTCTTGCGCGAACCACAGGAGACCTTCGGCCATGGGTCCGGCGGGGTTGGGGGATCCACGACGAACCTTCATCGGGCTCAGGCCGACGTGGTCGTGGCATTGCCGAAGGTCAGAACGAATGTGTCGCCCGTGCTGGAAGTCGCCCCGGTGAAGTCGGCCTGGCCGCTGCCGGTGGCGTCCTGGAAGGCCCCGGTGCCGCCGGTGATCGTGTAGGTCAAATCGATCGTCTCGCCGGGATAGTCGGGACCGCCGTGCAGTCCGGAGAGGCTGGCCGTGATGCTGCCGGTCGCGCCGACAAGAGTGATGCTCCCGCTGTAGATCACCGGCTCCGCATCGCGGCCCGTCAGCGTGCCCGTGCTGGACACCGCTCCCAGTGGGCCGATGGTCCCCGATCCGACCAGGGGCGTCCGCCCTTCGACTGTGCCACTGAGCACCACAGATTGCGCGGTGGGCCCGGAGCCGCCCGAGGTGGGACCAGGCCCGGTCGTGGTGGACCCGGAACCAGGCGTCGTTCCCGTGGAGCCCGAGCCTGTCACCGGGGGAACGGTCCCCGTATGATGATGGTGATGCCTCAGCCGGGCCGCATGGTGATGCCCGGTTATGGCCGCGTGGTGATGCCCAGTCACGGCCGCATGGTGACGGCCGATCACCGCTGCGTGTTGGTGGCCGATCCCGGCAGCGGGATGAACCCCCAGGTGGCTCAGGGTCAGCCGGTCCTCCAATAGCTCGAAAAGGCTGGCGGCGAATGCCTTGTTGCGCCGTCTCATCGTACCCCCCATCCCGCCGCGGGACCGTGTCATCTTGTGGTGATGGAGTGTCTGGATCGTCTCGACCCATATATCACATCGTATGCGATCGGTCTTGGGGGTCAACCTGGTCAGACCGATCCCCATCGGGTCACGCGCCGGGCCGATCATGACGAAGGCTTCCGCAATTCGTCGGGGACGGGTCGTTTCGCCAGGTAGTACACATAAGCCGCGACGGCCTTCAGATCCGGCGGGTCGAGGACGCGGCTCCAGCCCTCCATCCGGGTGTCGGGGACGCCCTTGTCGATTACATCGAGAACCTGGTCGGGCCGGTCGCCGTGCTTCCACCGGTCGTCGGTGAGGTTCCCCACCGGCGGGCCGGCCAGGTTGCCGGCGATCGGGCCATCGCCGCGGCCCTCGTTGCCGTGGCAGGTGGCGCATCGACCGAGGAAGATCGTGCGCCCCTGGGCGAGGAGAGGGTCGTTGGCCACCTCGGGCGGCGGTGGCGGCGGCGGCTGGCTGAGGAGGCGAAAGGCCACGAATCCCCCCGCCATCAGGCCCAGCATCATCAGGAAGATCAGCCGGGAAACCGCCGGGTCGATGGCAGGCACGCGCGCGTCGGGGGGGTTCGGATCGTCGACGGACAAGGGTCTTGCTCACAAAGGCCGGTCGGCTGTCTCATGGTCGCGTCGACCACGTTACAGGCCGGCCGGATCGGTCGGCAAGCCCGCCTGGAGTCGAGACGAAGCCATGGCGTATCGAGACCGGTTCGAAGACTTGACCACCGCGGAGGCCATCGAACAACTCCGGCTCGACACCCTCCGCCCCCTGGCGAAACTGGTCGATCCCGACGCACCCACGCGTAAGCAGGACATCGTCCCGTTCCTGACCAGGAAGCTGGCGCGCGAGGACGTCGTCCGCCGGCTCTATGAGTCTCTGAACGACCTGAGCAAGGCCGCGGTGCAGGAAGCCCTGAAAGACCCCGATGGCCGGCTGGATTCCCGTCGGTTCCACGCCAAGTACGGCCTCGTTCCGGGCGGTGGCAGTTCGAAGTCGCCCAGTGCCCTGGGCCTGCTCATGCCGGTGGGATCGGCGATCCCGGAGGACCTCCGTCCGATCCTGGCGACGTTCGTGCCCGAGCCGCGGCCGCTGGACATCGCCAGCGTCGAGGAGCTGCCGGAGACCGTGCCGAACCCAGACGCCGAGTGGTTAACCCGGCAGGGAGAAACGGCCGAACCGATCCTGCTCCGGCGGCGGATGACCGCGGCGGCGGCCGCGCGCGAGCTGACGACCATGCTCCGCCTGGCCGAGTCGGGCAAGCTCCGGGTCAGCGACAAGACGCGGAAGCCGGCGGACGCGACCGTGCAGGCGATCGCGCCCCTGCTCGTCGGCGGCGACTTCTACGATGCTGACGATCGGTCGCAGTACAAGGACGACCCCGGCTGGGACCTGACCATCCGCCCCTTCGCGTGGCCGTGCCTGATCCAGGCGGCGGGGCTGGTGTCGGTCTCGGGCGGGAAGGTCGGGCTGTCGCCAGCCGGCCGCAAGGCGCTGGCTCGCCCGGCTCACGAGGTCATCCGCACCGCCTGGGACAAGTGGCTCAAGACGAGCTTGTTCGACGAGTTCGAGCGGATCGACACGATCAAGGGGAAGAAGTCCGCGCGGCTCACGGCGGCGGCCAATCGGCGGTCGGCTGTCAACGACGTCCTTGCCCAGCTCCCGCCGGGCCGCTGGGTCGCCGTCAACGAGTTCTTCCGGGTCGTCAGAGCCATCGGCGCTGAATTCGCCGTGGCGCGGGAAGTATGGAAGCTCTACATCGCCGAGTTGCAGTATGGCAGCTTCGAGTACGATCGCGGCGGTGACTGGCTCCTGCTCCAGGGGCGGTTCGTGCTGGCCATGCTCTTCGAGTATGCCGCGACCCTGGGGCTCATCGACGTCGCCTACATCGCACCCCAGGGCGCCCGCCAGGATTACCACCGTCACTGGGGCACCGACGATTATGACTGCTTGAGCCGCTACGATGGCCTGGGGTACATCCGGATCAACGCGCTGGGGGCCTGGGTCCTGGGCCTGGCGCGGCATTACGAGCCCGAGCCGCTGATCACCCGCAAGACCTGGCGTGTGCTGCCGAACCACGAGGTCGTCTCGACCGAGGAGAACCCGGACCCGGGCGACGCGCTGTTCCTGGGCCGCGTCGCGGAACAGACCTCCCACCGCGTCTGGCGGCTGGACCGCGAGAAGATCCTGGCGGCGGTCGAAGACGGCCTCGACGTCGGAGAAGTCTCCGAGTTCCTCGAGGCCCGCACCGCCGAGCCGATCCCCGCGACCGTCGCGACGCTGCTGGCCGACCTGAAGGATCGCGCGGGGCGGTTGCGCGACAAGGGGACCGTGCACATGATCGAGTGCGCCGACGCCGAGACCGCCCGATTGCTCGTGCTCGACTCGAAGCTCAAGTCGCTCTGCCTGTTGGCCGGCGAGCGCAACCTGGTCTTCCGCGAGTCGGATGACGCGACGGTGAGGGCTCGACTCCGCAAGCTGGGGTATGTGCTGCCGGCAAGGGGATAAGGTGGGTTGCCTCCCGAACGGAATCGCGTTGACAGATGGAGCCCGAAGCCCCGCGGTCGGTTAGGTCATTGTCACAGGAAGGCGGACTCACCGGTACTGTAAAGCGGGGCCGATCTCGGCATCTTGGCCGGATGCCGGCGATCCAAGAGTCCAAATCCGGAGCGATGACGGACAGGCCAAGGAGTCAGGAGGGAACTGGCGTTTCGCCGCAACACCGTACCGCCTGGACTTTGAACAACACTCCGGTGCCCGCCCGGAGACCCGACCCACAACGCTTCCGGGAACAGAAAAACGGGTTTTTCTTATAAACCGTTTCGGTCTCTTGAGTTTTCTCCTGACTGACTATATACATTAGGCAGACGAACAAGTCAGTTGCTATCGAAGGCGTGGGAGGAGCGGCGTCGCGGCCTTCATTCATCCAGATTGATTCGCGATCCCGCCGCCGAGGATGCGGCTGTCTCCGCGTATTGATCGCACGACGAGCCAGGATGCGGACGGTTCATTGAGAAGACGCTAGGTCGTTCGCGATCGGTCGACCCGAAATCGCTCACCCAGGGCGCGGGTTCTCCGCGCTCGCGCCGGGTGGATCCTCCACTCCGCGGGTCGGACCGGGAAATCTCAGGTCGGAGATGACATCATGACGCTGCGCTTGCGGATTCGGACGGCCGCGACCGTACTGGCGACTGTCCTCCCGCTGGTTCCCCTCGCGGGTTGCGGAGAGGGCGCAAACGACTCCGGCGCCAAGCCGGCGGCGAACCCCGGAAGCCCGGCAGTGCCGCCCGTCCCGGGGGCAGTGAACCCGGGGAGTGCACCTTCGTCCGGAACATCCGACGGACCGAAGGACAAGTATGCGTACTATGGGAAAGGCGACGGCTACACGCCCGACCAGAAGCTCGGCCGCGATACGTGGATCATGTGGACCGGCGGCAACGAGAAGTTCTTCCGGATCGGGTCCGTGACGGCGGGCAATCTGGGCATCCCGATCGAGTATTTCCGCCTGCTCGACTCGCGCGGCCGCTCGACGCGGTTCCAGCGGCTCGGCCTGGTCAATGAGCCGAACTTCCGCGAGGCGACCAAGCCCGATGAGTTCGGCCTATGGCTCGACGAATGGCTCGGCGATGACACCTATCCCGACACCAACGTCTACGGCCAGCCGACCGGCGTCATGGGCCTGCGCAAGTTCCCCAATCCCAAGTTCGACCGGGCCAAGTGGAACGTCAACGAGTACTATCGGAACCCGGCTGTACTCGAGCCGCCCTACCTGATCGGAATGTCGTGCGGCTTCTGCCACATGGGGTTCAACCCGCTCCGTCCGCCGGCCGACCCCGAGCACCCCCGGTGGGAGAACCTCGCCGCCAACCTGGGCAACCAGTTCCTCCACGAGGGCGGCGTCTTCTTCGGGGCCGGCAAGATCGTCTTCGGCGGCGAGAACGGCGGCCGCGGGCTCGGTGACGAGGACGTTTTGCACCACCTGGGCGAGACCCAGCAGCGCGGCACCTCGGAGACCTCCCGGTTGTCCTATGACTTCATCAACAACCCGAACGCGATCAACTCGATCTTCTTCCTCGAGAACCGCCCCTCGTTCAAGGAGTCGCTCACGCCCGCGTCGCGCACGCAGCTCGCGAAGATCATCGACCCGGACAAGGTGCCGATCCACCACGTCCTCAAGGACGGGGCCGATTCCCAGGGCATCCCGATCGCCTCGATCCGGGTCTATGTCAACATCGGCATGTGCGGCTCGTACTGGATCGAGCGGCTCTGGAACCCGCTCCAGCCGGACGTCCCCCAGAAGCCCTTCGAAATGGCGGTCGCGGCCCAGCAGTTCCCCGAGTGGGACGCGACCCTGAAGCGACTGCCGGCCCTCGAGTCCTACCTCGCCACCTACACGCCCATGCACCTCGAGGATGCCGAGGGGGGCAAATACAAGGGGGATCTGGTCATCCCCGACGCCTACAAGGCCGGCACCGACGAGCAGAAGGCCCGGTGGAAGGTCGTCGAGCGCGGCCAGGTCGTCTTCGCCGAGAACTGCGCCTACTGCCACTCGAGCAAGCAGCCCTCGGACGGCGACGACCTCAAGGCCCTCAATACCTTGAAGACGTTCCTGGTCTCGGGCAATGGCCAGGAGGACGACGCGGTCCGGCAGGCCCGGGAGAAGGTCAAGGCGTACTTCCGCACGGCGGTGGCGCAGGACGACTTCCTGGCGAACAACACCCTCACCGACGACGTGCGCTACCCGGTCAGCGAGCTCAAGGAGCACGCGGGCCGGGCGCTGGCGAGCAACGCGATCGCGGGACACATCTGGGAGCAGTTCTCCTCGCCGGAGTACAAGGCCCAGCCCGCTGCTCGCCCGCTGACGCTCTACAACCCCGTCACCGGCAAGTCCGACCGCACCTGGCAGCCGCCGGCGGACGGCCGGGGCTACTACCGGACCGCCTCGCTGGTGAGCATCTGGGCGACCGCCCCGTTCCTGCACAACAACTCTGTCGGGACCTTCACCGGCGACCCGTCGGTCAAGGGCCGGATCGCGGCTTTCAACGACGCGGTCCGCAAGCTGCTCTGGCCCGCGCAGCGCGACGGGCCCAAGTCGATGAAGCGCGTCTCAACGCGCACTTACTTCAACATCCGGATCGCCACGATCGGCGATGTCGCGCTCCAGGAACTCCGTTCCTTCAAGCCGGAGCTACCCAAGCTGCCCGGCATCCCGGAGATCAAGCTGCCGAACCCGTTCGAGATCGTCGAGAACAAGACGCTACGGTTCCCCGTCCCCGAGGGCACGCCGATCAACCTGCTGGCGAACATCAACATCTCCGACCCAGCCAAGCGGGTCAAGGCGGTGATCTGGTACGTGAAATATGTCAAGCTCACCGACTTTGCCGCCGAAGTGCGGAAGCTGCCAGGGATCGGCGACGAGCTGGCCAAGGTCCCCGATCGACTCGCCAAGGAGGCGATGGACGAGCTGCTGAAAATCAGCGATTACCCGGACCTGATCGAGGACCACGGCCACGAGTACGGCGCGAGCCTCAATGACGACGACAAGGCGGCCCTGGTCGAGTACCTCAGAAAGCTGTAGCTGTCGCTGTAGCCGTAGCCGGGGAGCAGCCGCCGCGAACATCGGCCGCTCCCCGGCTTGATCACGCCGATGAACCGTCAGATCGATCGAGGACGCGTCCATGCAGAGCGTCGGCAATGGCCGCGAGACGGCGGGCTCCGTCGATAACATCAACGCGCCGATCTTCCGGCCGCTGAGGTTCCCCGACGGCCTCGAGGTGAAGAATCGGATCTTCCGCTCCAACATCTCGGGCCGGTTCGACAACTACGACGGCTCGGGCGGATTCGCGGATCAACTGGGAGGAGAAGTTCGCCCGCGGCGGCGTCGGGGGGATCATCTCGTCATACACTCCGGTGCACGTCCGCGGCCGGATCATGGTGCACTACGCGATGATCGACGACGACAACAAGATCGCTTTCTGGAGGCAGGTCGGCGAACGCGTCCATCAGTACGGCTGCCGGTTCATCATGCAGCTCAGCCATTCGGGCCGGCAGCAGGACCAGGGGGGCGTCGAGAACGAGTACCTCTACGCCCAGAGTTCGACGAGCAAGCCCGACACGTTCCACGGGATCGTCTGCAAGGCGATGAGCCACCGCGAGATCAAGGAGACGGTCGGGCACTTCGCCGAGGGCGCGCGTCGGGCGCGCGAGGCCGGGCTCGACGGCGTGGAGCTGCACGGAGCCAACGGCTACCTGATCACGCAGTTCCTCAGCTCGGGGATCAACGACCGCAAGGACGAGTACGGCGGTCCGCTTCGGAACCGATACCGGTTCGTGCACGAGATCATCGAGGCGATCCGCGCCAAGGTCGGGCCCTCGTTCCACCTCCAGCTCAAGATCAGCGCCGAGGATCACGGCAACGCGCTGTATCCCTGGGAAGGGAAGGGCAACACGCTCGCCGAGTCGGTCCAACTGTGCCAGTGGGCCAAGGAGGACGGCGTGGACGCGATCCACGTCTCCTCGGGCAACACGTTCCCGCACCCGACCAACCCGCCGGGCGACTGGCCGGTGGAGCATGCGGCGCACTGGTACGACTCGATGCTCTCGCAGGGGATCTACACCCGATGGGTGTACTTCCTGCTGACCAACCCGGTCGCCCGGCCGCTGTTCCGATGGTGGTGGACGCATCGCCGCGGGCCGGGCCTCGAGGGGATCAATCTGCGCGACGCGCGGGTCATCAAGCAGGCCGTGGGCGATCTGCCGGTGCTCTGCACGGGCGGTTTCCAGGACGCCGAGCTCATCCGCGCGGCACTGGCCCCGGATGGCGGCCTACCGGCGATCGACGCCGTCTCGATGGCCCGGCCCCTGGTCGCCAACAACGACCTCGTCCGTTATTACGAGCAGGGCCTGGACCTGCCGCCCAAGCCGTGCACCTTCTGCAACAAGTGCCTGGTCAATGACCTGGAGAATCCGCTGGGCTGCTACGAGATCGACCGGTTCGACGGCGACTACGACGCGATGATCCGGCAGGTCATGTCGGTCTTTTATCCATCCCCCTATGCCAGCGCGTACGCGGAGGGGAACGGCCATGGCGGTTGAGACGACGCGAACGACGCAAGCCCCCGGCAAGCCGGCCGCGACGACCCGGCGCTTCGACCCGAGGAAGGCGTGGCACGAGGACCCGCCCACACCGCCCGAGGCCGAGTTCCGCCGCCGCGCGGCCCGGTTCAAGCTGGTCTTCCTGGTCATCCTCCTGATCCTGGGAGCGATCATCTTCTGGATGTTCGTGCCCGAGAAGCCGGTCGATTACACCGACATCCGCGAGCACTTCAAGTACGGTTCGATCGGCAGCGAGGCGGGCAAGGGGATGCCCTACCGGATCTGGAAGGTCCTCCCCGAGATGTTCCCGCAGTACCTCCCCGACGCGAAGGCGGGCTATGCGTCGCTCGGGTTCGTGTACGAGGTCAACCCGGCGACCGGTCAGAGGCGGGACAGGCCGATCGGGTTCTCGATGCGGCGGATGCAGGGCATCGACTTCGTCGGGCTCAACTGCTCGGTCTGCCACACGGCGACCTACCGCGGCTCGCCCGCCGACCCGCCGACGATCGAGCTGGGGATGCCCGCGCACCAGCTCGACCTGCTGGCCTATTTCAAGTTCCTCTTCGACTGCGCCAACGACGGCCAGTTCACGGTCAACAACGTCATGGCGGCGATGGACGCGCAGCAGAAGCTCGGGCCTGTCAACCGGCTGATCTACTCGATCGCGATCCCCCGGGTGCGCCAGGAGACGCTCCGGGTCAGATCGCTGACCCACTTCATGATCGATCATCCCTCGGGGCGGGGCCGGATCGACACGTTCACGCCGTACAAGACGCTGAACTTCGGCTATCACGATACCTCGGACTTCTCGGTGGGCAACGCCGACTTCCCCTCGATCTGGAACCAGCGGATCCGCGAGGGGATGCCGCTGCACTGGGACGGCAACAACCCCTCGCTGTTCGAGCGGAACATCAGCGCCGCCATCGGCACCGGCGCGACGCCCGTCTCGCTCGACCTGCCCCGGATGAACCGGGTCGCCGACTGGCTGCTCGACCTGAAGCCTCCGGCCTACCCGTCGGCGTGGAAGCGAGACGCGGCCGCCGGCCGTCGCGGCGAGGCCCTGTATCGCCAGCACTGTGCCGATTGCCACGGGCTCAAGGAAGAGCAATTCCAGAGGCGGCAGGTCGGCGCGCTCCAGCCGATCGCGCGGATCAAGACCGATCCCGAGCGGCTCGACTCATATACGATCGACCTCGCGTACAACCAGTACACCCTCGGTGCCGGCCAGTCCTGGCGGTTCCACAACTTCCGCAAGACCGACGGCTACGCCAACCAGCCGATCGACGGCATCTGGGCCCGCGCACCTACCTGCACAACGGCTCGGTGCCGACGCTCCGCGACCTGCTCAATCCGCCGTGCTCGGCCAAGGAGCTCGAGCAGGCCGGCTATCCGGCTCCGCCGGCCGGGTGGGAGAAGCTCGGCGCCGGGGAGCGGGAGCGATGGGCGACCGGAGTGATAGGCCGGCTGAACGATGGCGCGGTGAAGTCGATCGTCGAGCGGTCGCGGGCCATGGGGAGGCGGCCGCCGGTATTCTTCCGCGGCTATGACGTCTACGACCAGGACCGCGCCGGCTTCGTCGCGGACGTCGGCTCCGAAGCCGGCCGGTCATTCACCCGATTCGACGTGAACGTCCGCGGCAACAGCAACCAGGGCCACGAGTATGGGCTCGACCTCTCCCCGTCGGACAAGGACGCCCTCGTGGAATACATGAAGGGCCTTTAATCGGAGCGGCGGCGCATGAGTGTCACAACCGGCAGACCGGCGGCGGCCGAACGTCGCGATGCGAGGAGCGAGGCCGCGACGCAGCAGGTCATCGCGGAGACGAATTCGGGGACGATCGACTTCGAGACCTGGTTCGGCCGGGCGATGTGGCTGGGGATCCTGGTCAACTGCCGCTGGCGATCCCCGGAATCTTCTGGCCGAATGCAACGCTCGGTCTGGTCGGCCAGACGCCCGACCTGGAACATCCGGTCTGGCCGGCGTTCGCCTCGCTGCTGCTGGTGCTGCTCTCGCTGTTCTACATCCCCGGCGCGGTGGACCTGCGGCGCTACAAGGCGACGGCGATCCTCTCGCTGCTGGCCCGATTGGCGGGGGTCATCTTCTTCCTCGGGCTCTGGCCGGGGCTCTATCCGGCGTTCGGGTACCTGGACCTGACCTTCCTTATCATCCAGGCCCCGTTGATCTACCTGGCGCTCCGCCAGCAGTCCTCGAACGACCTGTGAGGTACCGATGAGCCAGCCGCAGACTGCCGCACCGCCACCGTACGTTCCCGCGGCCGTGGTCGAGCGCCGGGCCCGCCGCAAGCGCATCATCGGGTTGATCGTCGTCGTGATCGCGCTGATCGCGGCCATCGGGGTGTTCGTGTGGTACGAACTCTTCCGCGAGGTCCCGGTTCATTACGCCGACGACACGGATCATTACAAGTACGGCTCGATTGGCAACGAGTCCGGTGGAGGTATCCCGTACTGGATCTGGCTGGCGCTGCCACGCGTCTTCCCGGAGCACCTGCCGGGCGACGGCGGATACGCGTCGCTGGGCATGATCTTCGAGCAGGGCAAGTGGGACGGCGACCACTGGATCGGCGGCGAGGTGCCGATCGGCTTCTCGAAGAAGACGATCGGCTTCCCCAGGGTGGCGATGAACTGTGCGCTCTGTCACACCACCGCGGTCCGCGGCCCCGGCGAGGTCACGCCCCGGGTCTACCCCGCCGGTCCGTCGCAGCAGCTCAACCCGCAGGCTTATCTCCGCTTCCTGTTCGCCTGCGCGCACGACGAGCGGTTCACGCCCGACATCCTGCTCGAGGAGATGAGCTACGACGTCAAGCTTTCGCCCGTGGAGAAAGCCCTGTACCGCTACGCGATCATCCCCCAGACGCGCCAGGGCCTTTTCGAGCTCGAGAAGGGCTACGCCTGGATGGCGAACAAGCCCGACTGGGGGCGCGGCCGGATCGACCCGTTCAACCCGGTGAAGGTGAACGTGCTGAAGATGACCCCCGACGACACCATCGGCAACGCCGACATGCCGCCGCTCTGGAACCTGAAGGCGCACGCCGGCTACGCGCTCCACTGGGACGGCATGAACACGAACCTCCGCGACATCGTCCTGAGCTCGGCGATCGGCGACGGTTCGACGCGCGACTCGATCGACCTGGCCGGCATGAAGCGGGTCGAGGATTTCCTCCTTTCGCTCCCCGCGCCGAAATACCCCTTCGCGATCGACGCGGCGAAAGCGGAGAAGGGCCGTCCGATCTATGAGCAGAAGTGCGCCGAGTGTCATGCGTTCGGGGGCGCGCGGACCGGCAAGATCGTCCGGCTCGACGAGATCGGCACCGACGGCCAGCGGCACCGCCTCTGGACCGACGAGGCGGCCCGCCGCTACAACGCCTTCGCCACCGGCTACCCCTGGAAATTCGACGGTTTCCACGGAACCGATGGCCCCGACGGCGGGTATGTCTCCGTGCCGCTCGACGGCATCTGGCTCCGCGGTCCCTTCCTCCACAACGGCTCGGTGCCGACCCTCCGCGACCTGCTCAAGCCCCCGGACGCGCGTCCGAAAAAATTCTGGAGAGGCAGCGATCGGTACGACCCGCAAGCCGTGGGCTTCGACACGTCCTCCGATGAGGCCAGGAAGCTCGGCACGGCCTTCGACACCCAGGTCAAGGGCAACGGCAACGGCGGGCATACCTACGGCACGGACCTGCCGGAGGACCAGAAGGACGCCGTCGTCGAGTACATGAAGACCTTGTAGATCGGCACCGATCCGAGGGACGACAAGCGAGCACGCCGCTGTGAGGCGGCCGATGAGATCGCCGACTGATCGGCGCCGACCCTTTTCCCAAATGATGTAGCGGAAGGGTAGGGTGGATCCGGTATGATCCTTGGAAGAGATCCTTGTCCCTTTCGAGCTGAGATCCATGGAAACACCCTTTCCCGGCATGGACCCCTATCTGGAGCATCCGGCGCTCTGGCCGAGCCTCCATGCGCGGCT
This sequence comes from uncultured Planctomycetota bacterium, assembly GCA_963815795.1. Lineage (GTDB taxonomy): Bacteria > Planctomycetota > Planctomycetia > Isosphaerales > Isosphaeraceae > JAKAUH01. The sequence goes on from CAWFIC010000003.1 coordinate 5,808,439, forward strand.
GATCGTGGCCCTGGCTGACCAGCTCGGGCCGAAGATCAGGCCGCGTTATGTCGCATCCGTGGAAGCTCGGGTCTTCGTCGAGAGCGCCGATCAAGTTCGGATTCCCGATGTCTTGGTTCGGGAGGCAGGTTCAGGGCGTCGAGCACCGTCTCCCCAAGCCGGGACGGCGATCGCAACGCCGCTCGTGGTGGAGGTTCCGCAACTCGAGGTCCGCGAGCACTACATCACGATCCTGGACCGATACCGCGATCTCGGTGTCGTAGCGATCATCGAGCTGGTCAGCCCCAGCAACAAAGTGGCGGGGCCCGGCCGTGATTCCTATCTGACGAAGCGACGAGAGATCCAGGACAGTGAATGCCACCTCGTCGAGATCGATCTCCTGCGCCAAGGCAGCCATGTCATGAGCGTTCCGGAAGCGTGCATCAAGCCGGCGAAACCCTTCGACTACTTGATCTGTGTCAATCGATGGCCCGCGCACCATCGATTCGAGCTTTATCCTTGCAGCCTCCGCGATCCCCTCCCGACGATCGGCATCCCACTGGCCGACCCCGACCCGGATGCCGCACTGGCGCTCCAGGGCGCAATGGCGCACGTTTATCAAGCCAGCGGTTACGAGCTCCAGGTGCTCTACGACGAGCCGTGCAAACCCCCGCTCTCGCCAGAGGACCAGGAGTGGGCCTCGGCGCAGTGGTCGGCCTACCGCCGGGCCCATGCCGACCTGTTCCCGGACGCGAACGGTCACTGAGCCGCGACACGACGGGATGAGGCCCAGGGGTTCGGGGCCTCTCCCGGACGGTGTCAGAACGCGTCCGCGTTGATGACCTCGCCGCCGGCGCGGGTGATCAGCGCCTTCCAGACGACGAGATTGATGGAGTTCTTGAGGAACCGGACCGACCCGTCGGAGAACGCCGCGTTGAAGCCGCCCGGGTGCGGCGAGCCGGCGCCGTAGAGCGAAGGCTTCGCATTCGGGTCGAACTTCAGATCGTCGGGCTTGGTCCAGGGCACCGCGTCATTCGCCTCGACGACCATGATCGTGTTCGACGTGCCATCGGTGATGGACGCGATCTCGGTGCCCTGGCCCGCCTGGAACATCGCGCCCTCTCCCACGAAGACCCGGTAGGCCGTCGTGCCCGGCTCGGGCTTCTTGCGGCTGGGGCAGAGATACACCGCCGGCATCTCCTTGATCAGCGCCTTGTTGTGCGGGCTGTCCCACGGCTCGTCGAGCTTGAACCTGTTGTAGAGCTCCTGCTGCTCGACATAAGGCAAGATGGCCACCCGCCAGCTCAACAGCGGCTTGCCGTCCTTGTCGGCGATCGCCGGCGCCGGGAAGGCGTTGGTCGCCGAGTGGAAATTGTGATAGGCCAGGGCGATCTGTTTGAGGTTGTTGACGCACTGCGCGCGTCGGGCCGCCTCGCTTGATGCCATCCCCGCAGGCAGGAATACCCCACCGAACAGGCTGGCGACGACCGGCGAAGCGAGCCCAGGGATCGGCTCGCGGGAGATCAGGCTGGCGCCCTGATCGTCGACCACCAGCGCGGTCGAACGCCGGGAACAGTCGGGAGATCAATTCGTCGGCCCGCGGGAGGCTGTCTGGTTCGATCTTCAGGAAGTCGCCCGTGGGCCCGCCCGGGAAGGCACCGGGGAACTGCCTGCGCCGGGCGGCGACCTGCGCGTTGATGGTCCGGGCCAGCACCGGCAGGGCTTCGACGACCGCCGTCAACGTCTCGCGGGGGTCGCTGATCCGCAGGGCGATCATCTTGCCGGGGAGCCGGCGCATCACCGGGGCGAAGGCGTCGTCCGGCTGCCATCGGCCGTCGGTTTTCGCGACAGAGAGCCCCGCGCGCGCCCGGCCGCGGCCGTCGAAGCTCCCACGACGAGTTGCTCTCTGCCGAGGATGACCGTCGGCCGGAACAGCGTCGAGAACGGCGGTGGCAGCATGCCCTGGGGAAAGTCGAGGACGTACGTCGGGCGGCCGCTTCCCTCCTTGCGGAACGCGAGTCCGGCGCCGCCCGGACCACCGCCGGGCGGTCCGGCCATCCCCTCGAGCAGGCGGTTGGCGTGCTTCATCACCGGATCGATGGCCCGCGACAACGCCGCTTCGTCCCGGACCTGGGCCGTGATGGTCGCGCCGCCGAGCCGGTTGATCACCGCCGCGGCGCGACTGCCCTTGGCCCCGCCGGCCGGGTCCTGCATCGAGAATGTGAAACTGGGGCCGAGGCCCGCGATCAGGTCCTTGCGGAGGTCGAACCCGAACTGCTGGCGCACCTGATCCTCGATCATTGCGGCCACGTCCGGTCCGCCTCCGCCAGGCGCTGCCGTCCTGGACCACAGCTCGACGATCCGGTCGTAGGTCGTGGGGAGGTCAACCGACAGCACCATGAACCCGTGCACGCCGGCGGGGATCGGCGGCAGGGAGTTGGCGTCGAAGGAAGGCTGGTCCAGGAGCGCAAGCACCCCGCGTCGCGGCGCCGGCGCAATGGCGCGGAGCACGGTCCGTGTCGCGTCCCTCTCGAAGCCCAGGACGAATTCGAGTCGCCTTACGCCGTCCAGGCCCAGTTGCACCGACGGCGGCGACAGCTTCGGCAGGCCGGCGAAATCAACGAAGCCGATCGCGACCGGCTGGAATCCCTGCTCGCCCTTCCAGAGCGTTGCACGGAGGCGATGGTCGACCGCGTTCGGCTCCTTGCCGTCGAGGACGGCGATGATCGGATTGGGCTGGCTCGTGAAGACGAGGTCGTCCCCCTCGAACCACCAGAAGGAGCCGTCGAGCCCCTCGATCATGCGGCCGGCCTTCTGGCCGGCATCGCCGGCGAGCTTCTCGTCCGCCGCACGCCGCTCCCGCACCGCCAGATGGCCGGGCCAACTTTCGTAGAGCCGCCGTAGCTCGCCACGCCCGCCGCCGCGGAACACCACCACGTGGTGGAGATCCTCGGGCTCCTTGCCCCAGATCCCCACCGCAAAGCCCTGTCGCGCGGCCGCCTTGAATCCCCCGATGACGTCGGCCGGTTGGATTTGCGATTGGGACTGCACGACCACCTGGCTGACGATGTCCTCGATCAGTGCGCCCAGCTTGGTCTCATTGAGCAGCTTGTAGGCCGCCGAGCCCTTCCACGCCGCAGGATGAGCGTCGAGTCCGTCGAACTCCAGGTAGCCGGCCAGCCCCTGGCGCGGCACATACGCGCCAGGGACGCAGCCTCGGCCGGCGCCTGGGCACGTGACCAGCCCGGCGAGGACGCCAGGATCAAGATCGCGCCAAGGAACAGGCCACCGAACCCCCGATTCATCCACGAGTCACCCTTACGGATCGGAACCTCCAGACGCATCGCTAGCTCCTCATGTGGTGGAGAATCAGGAATCCCCTCATTCGACTGGACGGAATCGCTCACCTCGTCCCTCGCCCGCCGGGAGATTGGTGGCCGAAGGGCGGGCGAGGGGTTCCGATGTGCATCCGGATGACAGTCGCTCAGAATGCGGCCGCGTTGATGACCTCGCCCCCGGCCCTGGTGATCAGGGCCTTGAAAACCTGCACGGCAATGGTGTTCTTGATGAACCGGACCGAGCCGTCTCCCATCGCGGCGTTGAAGCCGCCCGGATGCGGCGACCCGGCGCCACAGAGCGACGGCTTGGCGTTGGGATCGAAGGGGAGCTCGGAGTCGGGCCTGGTCCAGGGCACCGCCTCGGTCGCCTCGACGACCATGAGCGTATTCGACGTCCCGTCGGTAATATTGGCGATCGCCGTCCCCTGGTCCTTCTCGAAGAACGCGCCATTGCCCACGAAGACCCGGTAGTTCGTCGTGCCGGGCTGGACGTTGGCCCGGCTGGGGCACACGAAGGTCGGCGGCATCTCGTTGATGAGCGCCTTGTTGTGCGGGCTGTCCCAGGGCTCGTCGAGCTTGAACTTGTTGTACAGCTCCATCTGCTCGATGTAAGGCAAGATGGCCACCCGCCAGCTCAAGAGCGGCTTGCCGTCCTTGTCGGTGATCGCCGGCTTGGGGAAGACGTTATTGGCCGATGCATAGTTGTGCATCGCCAGGGCGATCTGCTTGAGGTTGTTGACGCACTGGGCGCGGCGGGCGGCCTCGCGCGCCGACTGCACCGCCGGGAGCAAGAGCGCGACCAGCACGCCGCTGGCCGCCGGCGAGGAGATGCTGGGTATCGGCTCGCGCGAGACGAGACGGACCCCTTCCTTGTCCGAGACGATCGCCAGCGACGCGGGGAAGAGCAGGGGCTTCAGGTCGTCCGCCCGGGGGATCATGTCGGGATCGACGTGCAGCGGGCCGCCTTGCCGCTCGGGCTGCTCCCGGGCCGGCCCGGGGATCTGGTTCCGATTGACGATCTCGCCGCCATTGCAGGTGATCAACGTCCGGAACACGATCGGGTCGATCGTATCGGCGACGGCGAGCACCGACCCGTCGGCCAGCAGCATCTGGAAGCTGCCCGGGTGCGGCGAGCCGGCGCCGTAGAGCGAAGCGGCCGCATTCGGATCGAAGGGGAGGTCGGAGTCGGGCCTGGTCCAGGGCACCGCGTCCTTGGCCTCGACGGCCAGGATCGTGTTGGAGGTCCCGTCGGTGACGACTTGCAGGCCCTTCTGCTGGCCGGCCTCGAAGAGGGCGCCCGGGCCCGTGAAGACCCGGTAGGTCGTCGTGCCCGGCGCCACGTCGGACCGGCTGGGGCAGACGAAGACCTGCGGCATCTCCTTGATCAGCTCCTTGTTGTGCGGGCTGTCCCAGGGTTCGTCCAGATGGAACTTGTCGTAGAGCGGCTGCTGCTCGAGGAAAGGCAGGATCGCCACTCGCCAGCTCAATGCGGGCTTGCCGTCCTTGCCCATGATCGCCGGCGCGGGGAAGGCGTTGTTGACGGACACGTAGTTGTGCATCGCCAGGCCGATCATCTTCAGGTTGTTGGTACACTGGGCCCGGCGGGCGGCCTCGCGCCGACTGCACCGCCGGGAACATCATGTTCATCTGCTGGATGAACATCGGCAGGCTCTCGACGAAGGCGGGCAACGTGTCGCGGGGGTCGCTGACGGTGAGGAAGACCAGGTCGCGCGGGAGTCGACGGGCCATCGGCACGAACGCCTCGGCGGGCCGCCAGAGCTGATCGGCCGGGCGGGCGGCCACGTCAACGGCCTGATCGGCGGCCGTGGTGGTGGCAGCGATGACGAGCTTACCGTTGCCGAGCTCCACCGTCGGCCGGAACATCGCCAGGATCTGCGGAGGAAGCCCGCCTTGGGGGAGGTCCAGAACATAAGTGGGCCGCTTCGCATCCTGCTTGCGAAACGCGATGGTTCCGGCGTTCGGGTCGGGCTGGCCGCGCCGGGCGGCCGCCTGCTGCGACTGCATGATCAGGTTGATCGCCTGGATCAGCTTGTCGAAGTTCCGCGCGAGGGCCTCGTCCTTGGCCTGCACCGTGATCGTCAGCCCGGCGAACTGACCCATCATCGCCGCGGCCGGATTCCCCGCGCCGGCGCCGGCCGGAGCCTGAGAGTACACGGCGAACTTGGGACCGAGTTGCCCCAGCACGTCCTGGCGCAAGTCAAACCCAAACCGCTGGCGCAGCGCTTGTTCGAGCTGAGCGAAGCCCTCGCCGCCCTGAGGATTGGTCTGCTTGACGAGGTCGACGACCTGGTCGTACAGCTTGCCCGGGTCGAGCGACAGCACCATGAACGTGGACAACCCGGCGGGCAGGGGCGGCAGGGACTGGACCGTGAAAGTCGGATGGTCGAGCAGGGCGAGGATGCCCCTCCTGGGCTGCGGTGCCACCAGCCCGACGACGGCGAGCATCGCGTCGTCCTGGATGCCCCACTGGATGTCGATCCGCTTCAGGCCGTCGAGCCCGAGCTGGGCGGCCTGCGGAGGAAGCGGCGGCAGCGCGGCGATGTCGAGGAACCCGACGGCGACCGGCTCGAAGCCGTCCGACCTCTTCAGCAGCGCGGTCCGTACCGGATGATCGGCGATGTTCGGCGCCTTGCCGTCGAGCGTCTCGATGACCAGGTCGGGCTTGCTCGTGAAGACCAGGTCGCCCTTCTCGACCCACCAAGCGGCCTCGTCGTCGTAGGAGTGGAGCGTGCGGCCGGATTTCTGGACGGGTTCCCGCTCCTGCCGACCCGACCGGATCATCTCCATGAGCCGCATGACCGCGGGCCGATCGCCGCCGCGCGCGACGATGACGAACTCGATCGCCTGGGGGTTGTCGCCCCAGTTGGCGGCGGCGAATCCCTGCCTCGCGATGAGCTTGAACAACCCGATCAGCTCGGCCGGCTTGACGGGCTTGTTGGGCGGGGCCGACTGCTGCATCGCCTCGATGACCTGGGCGGCGAGGTCCTCCACCAGCGCGCCGAGCTTGGTGTCGTTGAGCAGCTTGTACGCCGCCGAGTTCTTCCAGGCCGCCTGGTGGGCGTCGAGTCCGTCGAATTCGAAGTAGAAGAAGAGGTTGTCGTGCTTCGGCACGTAGCGGGCGAGGGATGCCTGGGCGGCTCCCGCCTTCGCCTGGGCGGGAGGCTCCTGGCCCCGGGCGGTCCCCGGCGGCTCGGCGGCCAGGGCCGCGATCAGGGCCAGGGCCAGTCCGCCGGCCCGGCGACGCCCGGCGGCGACGCCGGGGGAAAGAGGCGCGCGTTCGCTCCATGGCTGCTCTCTCTGAAGTGGTTGCGAGTCGGGTCTGGCCGGGCACACCCCCACGCGAGGCATCCCCGAGCGGCCGTGGGACGGCCGATGGCTGACGGTCTACGATATCCGTCGGAGATGTCCGATTCCACAAGCAACCGCCCCAGCCTGGCACGCCGACGACGATACCCGCCTCCTCGAGCGATCGAGCGGGAGAAGGACCCGATCCCTGAATGGCCGATCCTCCACGGCGGCCGTCCTGACCCGCCATTTGCAGAGTCCAAAGGTCGTCGATCCGGAACGGATGTTCCCGTCCTCGGAAACGACAGGGGCCGCTCGCATCGATCGGGATGCGAGCGGCCCCCGGATGGGGACGAGCCCCTCGGTGATGCCGCGTGATCCGGCGCGGGCCGGATCCGGCGATCAATTCTGCTCGATCACCTGATTGAAGTTGTTGGGGCCGGTCAGCGGCTGTGCGGAGCCGACCGTGATGGCGGTCCCGTTGCTCAGGGTGGTCACCCCGTCGAAAAGGGCACCATCGGTGTTGCTCGGGACCGCGGCGGTCACGTTGGTCCAGCTCGTGCCATCCCAGTGCTCGATGCCTCCACCGACGGCATAGATATTGTCGGCCGAGGACGCCGCGATCCCGGTCAGGCCGAAGTCGCCCGGGCTGGGGATGACCGACCAGGTCGTCCCGTTGAAATGCTCGATATCGGCGCCGACGGCCCAGACGTCGTTGGGCGCCAGCGCCACGACGCCTTCCAGGGCCGAGTCCTCGGGGACCCCCGGAGCCACGCTCCAGGCCGTCCCATTGAAGTGGAGGATCTCGACGGAGTCGAAGCGCCCGACGCTTCCGACGGCCCACACGTCGGTGGCCGACGTACCCGAGACGCCGGTGAGGAATGAGTCGGCGCCCTGCGGGCTCGCGACGATGCTCCAGGCCGTCCCGTTGTAGTGCTCGATCAGGTTGCCGCCGCGGCCCTCGCCCACGTGCCCCACAGCCCAGACGTTATTGGCCGAGATGACCGTCACGGCACTGAGCACGCCCCCGCCCGTCGGCGTCGGGGACGCGACGACGCTCCAGGCCGTCCCGTTGTAGTGCTCGATCAGCGTGGTGGGGATGAACGCACCCGAGCTGTTGAGCGATCCGCCGGAACCGACCGCCCAGACATTGTTGGTGGCGGCGGCGGCCACGCCGCTGAGCACACTGCCGAACGGCCCCGGGTTGGGCGTGGCGACCACGGTCCAGGTCGTGCCATTGAAATGCTCGGCCAATGTCGTATCGCCGCCGCTGAACGGGCTCGTGTTGCCAACCGCCCAGATGTCGTTGTCGGTGATCCTCGCGATCGCATCGAGGCTGGATCTCGTGATGACCGGGCTGGGGACGATGTTGAAGCCGGGGATCGACGCTGCCGGGCCGTTCCCCGGTTGTGGGGCCGCCAGCGGGATCACTCCGGGGCTCTTGAGGTGAATCCGCTCCACCATGGCGATGGGATGCGGCCGATGGGGATGATGCACCACCGGCCCGTGGACCGGCAGGGAGCTCGCACTGAGGAGCTGCCTTGTTTCGAGTTGATCGAGGCCCTGGCACAGCACACGCCGGGATCGTCGGGGGATACTTCGGGGCATCGGAATGGCCTCCTGGTGAAATGTTGCCGATCATGGGACGTAGGCCACCCGCCCCCGAGGCTCCGCGCCGCGGGGTCCAGGCCGCTCGATCGCGCGTCGAATGCTCGGGTTGAGCGTCCCCTCCGGGACCATCGCATCCCCCGACCGGCGATCCGGACCCACGGCCGGACCATCGGGGCGCCCCGAGATCATTGACGAGCCTTGCCGTCCCGGGTAGAGTGCCCGAATTCCTTCGGCCAGTTACAGGACAACGGAGTTTTCGTATTTACAACTGAAATGCGTAACCAATCGGTCCAGCCGAGACACCTGGATGCCGGAGCGTTCTCTTGTGGCCGATGAGATGAGTTGACGTGAGGCGAGGTCAATTCTGCGGGAGGGCCGCCGCCAGGATGACGCGGAAGCGAGTGCCCTGGCCGAACGTGCTGTCGACCTCCAGGCGGCCGCCGTTGTCTTGCACCATCCCGTGGGTGATGCTCAGGCCCAACCCGGTGCCGTCGCCGACGCCCTTGGTGGTGAAGAACGGGTCGAAGATGTGCGGGAGGACGTCCTCGGGGATGCCGCAGCCGTTATCGGCCACCTCGACCATGACCTCGCCGTCGACGGCGCCCGTGGTGATGGCGATCCGCCCGTCGGCGCGGTGTGTCTCCTCGATCGCCTGGAGCGCGTTGATCAGCAGGTTCAAGAAGACCTGGTTGAGCTGGGCGGGGGAGCCGGCCACCGGGCGGACCTCGCCGAGGTGCTCCTCGACCGCGATCCCGCGGCGGACCAGCCGCCCCCGGATCATCTCGAGCGCCGTGCGGATGGCCTCGTGGACGTCGGCCTGCTGGTCCGCGGCGCGATCGAGCCGGGCGAAGCCGCGGAGGTTCTGCACGATGTCGGCGACCCGCTTGACCCCCTGACGCGTGCTATCCAGGAGGTTGCCCAGGTTCTCCTTGACGTAGGCCAGATCGAAATCGTCGGCCAGTTCGTCGACCCGATGGACCAGCTCGGGTCGGGCGGCCTCCAACTCGGGCCGGCCCCGCTCGTAGAGGCCCAGGACGGCGAGCAGGAAGCGCGAGTCGCGGTCGAGGACGGCGAGGTTGTTGGCGATGTAGGCCAGGGGGTTGTTGATCTCGTGGGCCACGCCGGCGGAGAGCATGCCCAGCGAGGCAAGCTTCTCCGACTGGACAACCCGGGCGCGCATCTGTCGCCGCTCGATGAACTGGCCGATCTGGCTGCACAGGCTGGCCATCATGTCGAGCGCGGCGTGATCGACCGGCCTGACCTCGCCGCTGAAGAACTCCAGGACACCCAGGCACTCGCCCCGGAGCAGGATCGGCACGGCGAAGCCCGCATGCAGGCCCGACTCGAGGGCAGCCGAACGGCGGAGGAAGTCGCCCTCGCCGGCGATGTCCGGGATCCACTCGGGTGCCGCGTCGGCCCAGACGCGGCCGGGCAGGCGAACCCCTCGTTCCAGGGCGATTTGCCGCGACGCCTCGGCGAAACCGGACAGGTCCAGGCCCGGCCGGGTCCAGGTCGTCTTGCATCGCAACCGCTGCGCGCGCAGGTCCATCCGCCAGAGCACTCCGATGTCCCAGTCCAGACCCGTGCCGATGGTCTCGAGGATCCGGGGGCCGGCCTGAGTGAGCGACTCGGCCTCCGCCAGCACTCGCGTGCTCTCGTACTGCGCGGCCAGGCGACGCTCGGCCTTCTTGCGCCGGGTGACGTCCTGAAAGACCACCACGCCGCCATCGATCGTGCCCTGCTCGTCCTCGAGCGGGCGGCCGGTGACCGTGATCCAGGTCCCGTCTTCACGGCTGGGATAGGCGATGTACAGCTCCGCCTGGTCAACCGACTCGCCGCGGATGGCCCGCATCAGCGGCAGATCCGTCGCGGGATACGGGGTCAGACGATCGGACGAATAGAGATCATATCGCCGCGACCACTCGCCGTACGGGGTGTCGATCCGGTCACGGCCCAGGATGCGCCTCGCCGCCGGGTTGAAGACCAGGAACTGCCCCTGGGCGTCGGCCACGACGACTCCGTCGCCCATGCAGTCCAGGACCGACTGCAGGATGCGGGTCTGCTCGCGCAGCGCCAGCTCGGAACGCGCCAGTTCCTGCGCATGCTCCTGCAGGCTCTGGTTGAGCCGGCGGATCTCCTCGAGCTGGCGGAGTCCGGCCAGGGCGCGCGCCGCGTGTGAGGCCAGGGTCTCCAGCGGGCGCAGGTCGAGGCGGTCCGGGTCCAGCGCAGAGCGCCTCGCCACCTGGAGGGTGCCGAGGACCTCGTCGCTGACCATCGGCAAGACGACCTGGCCGCGGATGCCGGCCAGGGCGACGGCCTCGGCGTCGCAGCGCGCGTCGATCGTCGAGTCGGGGACGACGATCGAGCGGCCTTCGCGGGCCGCGACGGCCAGGATGTCGCCGCCGTCGAGCGAGCGGACCGTCATCCCGACCACGTCGGCCAAGCTGCCGGTGGCTCGCACCGCCCGGATCATGCCGGCCTCGCGGTCCAGCAGGGAGATCATTGCCAGGTCATAACCCAGGTCGGAGCAGAACCGCAGCACGGTGTCGAACGTCTTGTCGATGTTGTCCGGGTCCAGCCGCGAGGTCGAGATCCGGAAGAAGGCGTCGAGCAAGTCGCGGGCGACCTCCAGGGCGTGGGTCCGCTCGGCGATCCGCCGCTCGAGGGTCGCGTAGGACCGCTCCAGTTCCTCGGTCATGCGGTTGAAGGCCAGGCTCAAGCCGCCGATCTCGTCGGCGGAGTCCACCTCGCTGCGGACCGTGAGGTCCCCCGCGGCCACGGCGGCCGAGGTCCGCGCCAGCCGCTTGATCGGACGGGCGAACCGTCGGGCGATCGCGTTGGATGCCCCTAGCCCGAGGACGAGTACCACCCCGCCCAGGGCGAGGAGCAGCCGGCGAAGCAGCGCGACCGGCCTGTAGGCTTCCTCGATATCGACCTTGGCGATCAGGCCCCAGTTGGGATAGCCGACGCCCAGCGGCCGGTAGGCCACCAGCACTTCGCGGCCGCGGTAGTCGGTCGTCCGCCGGAAGCCGTATTCCCCCGAACTCGCCGCGTTGAGCGAGGGGAATTCCTCCCCCGAGACCTCGGACAGGTTGACATCGCCGCGGGGCGGGAAGGGCAGATGGATGCGGTCCCCGCTCTTCCAGCCGACCAGGACCTCGCCGCTTTCGCCCAGGCCGCGTGTGTCGCCGAGGAAGGTCATGACGGGCCCGAAGTCCGCGGCCAGCAGGACGCTCCCCAGCATCCGGCCGGCTGCGTCACGGACCGGGCCGCAGAAGACCACCACATACGTCCCGGCGGTCCGCCTCGGGGGCACGGCCAGCCACCCCTCCGCTTCCGGATCCACCGCCGGCCGCTCCGCGCGAGAAAGCTCGGCGACCGCGCCGCGCGGATCACTCGCGGCGAGGATGCGACCCGAGCCGTCTTCGATCCAGAGGGCCAGCAGGTCCGCCGCATGGGCCTGGACGTTGGACAGGAAACTGCCGGCCTGCTCCACGAACCGCTCGGCCGATAGCGTCCCCCCGGCGTACTCGGTGAACAACATCCGGATCCGCGAGCGGCTGCCGATCGACGCGGCACGCTCTCGTTGCTGCCGCAGCGCCAGGAACAGCATTTCCTGCCGGTCGCTGGCGATCGTCACCAGTCGGTCGTGGACCTGGTCGCTGAGGATCGCGCTGGTCGTCAGGTAGGCCGCGCCGATCAGCAAGGCCGTGTTCAGCCCGACCAGCACCCCGACGAAGAGGGTGAGCTTTCCGACAATCGACTTGGTCATCTTCGTAGGGTGGGCTATGCCCACCGGTCGAGGCCGGGGATCGGTGGGCATAGCCCACCCTACTCGGGTCGGTCAGGACGAAGAACAGGGAATTCGGTGATCCGCAGGTCGGTGCATCCATAGGGGATGAGCGTCAGGTCTTCCAGGGGTTCGGTGGTGGCGACCGGGCTGTTCGGCGGCGGAGCGGCGGCGCCGCGCTCCAGGCCCCAGGCCGGGATGCGGCGGCCCTTCACCTTCGCGACGAGCGGGGCGCCTGGCATCGAGAACGGGTTCTTCCCCACCGCGCGTTCTTCGAACGAGATCGATCGCTCCGGGTGCTCGCGGTCGAGCTGGAGTGCATAGTTCCAGGGCGATTTCGGGTAGACCTCCCAGTCGGCGAACCGGGGATTGTCCTTGATCTTCTTCCACTCGGCCTCGATCGGCAGCGCGAAGACCAGCGGGCCGCGCTCGATCGCGACCGCGTCGTTGAATCCCCGGTACAGCCGCGACTTCATCGAGAATCGGAGGCCCAGGGTTTGGGTCTCGGTCCATGTCGCCTTCAGCGGCAAATACGAGCCAGAGCGGCGGGAATCCGGCCCGCCGAGCTCCATCTCGATCTCGTCGGCGCGGACGCTCGCGCCACCGAGGATCATGTTCAGATCCCGAGACCGGATCGTGAGCTTCTCCGCCCAGCCGGGGACCCTGAGTTGGAGCGGGAACGCCAACGGCTCGGCGACCGTGATCTTGATCGTGACCTCGTCGCGGAAGGGATACTCCGTCTCGACGACGACCTTGACCCGCTTCCCCTGGATCGTCGTCTCGACGACGCACGGCGCATAAGCGATCACGGCGAGCCCGTCGTCGGGGGCCTTCATCCAGAGGCTCGAGGCGAACTTGGGCCAGCCCTGGTGCAGGTTGGCCGTGCAACAGCCGAAGTTCGGCTCCAGGCCGTAGAGGTTCGAGTCGGGACCGTTGTTGACGTAGACGTGCTCTCCCCCGGCCGAGCAGATGACCTGGTTGCACTGCTGATCATATTGGTGAGCCGTCATGTCCTTCTTGAAGGTCGCCGGCAGGGCGTTGAAGGCGAGCTTCTCCAGCCGGTCGCCCAGCCGCGAATCGCCGAGGACGCCCGCCAGGACCTCGAGCGAGTACATGGCCTCGACCACCGTGCACAGCTCGGTCCCCTGCGACGGGCTGCGGCCCGCGAGATGTTCGTCGCACGTGAAGATCCCGGTCGCCTGGCCGTGATGACGATCGAGCAGGTCGAGCATCCGGACGACCGCGTCCTTGTCCTTCGCGTCGCCGGTGAGGCTGTACCGCACGCCGCCGTACTTGAGCGCCATCGCCGTGTTGACGCCGTGCGTGTCGAGCTCGAACCGACCCTGCGTCTTGCCGGTGAACTTGAAGTCGTCGAACTGGGCGCGCCAGTCGTGGCTCTGGGCGAACGCCTTGCGGGCCAGGTCCAGCAGCCAGGGATCCCGGGTCCGATCGTGCAGCCAGTACAGGCTGACGGCAAGATCGGCGACGCGGAACCGCGCCCAGCTATACATGGGCTCCCGCGAGATCACCTGGTCGATCTTGCGGCAGCACCTGAGCATCGCCGGGATGACGCGGGGATCGCCGGTGGCCTCCTGGTACTGGGTGAGTGCCTTGAAGAGAGGGAACAGCGGCCAGACGTCGTACGGCTTGTGCTTCAGGCTGTCGCCCACCGGGCCGAGCCAGCCGTCGGGCTGATGATGATCGAGGATGTAGTCGATTGCCTTCTTGGCCTTGGCCTCGAGAGCGGCGTCATCGAGGAGATACGCCAGCGGGACGAGGCCATCGAGCCAGTAGGGGACGCGCTCCCAACCCTCGGCCTTGCCACCGAACCAGGCGCTGTCCTTGATATCGGGCCAGAACTCATCGAGGTGCCCGCTGAGCCCGTCGGCATGGAGGCGGAGCTGCTCCGCGAGCCAGCCGGCGGGCTTGATGCGGCCCAGGGGCAGGGGCTCGAACGCCGACGCGCGGAGGACCGGCCCCGAACCGGAGGGCGGCTCCGCAGCCCGTGCACCGCCCTCCGCCGCCCCCACCATCACGCTCAGCACCAGCGCGAACGTCCCTCGTCGCCCCATCATGGTAAGAATCCTCGGTTGACCGGCGATCTCGGCGGGCCGTCGTCCGACCAACGGATTCTACCGGGTCCGGGGCGTCGAAGCGAACAGTTCCATTTTCACGGGTTGAGGTGCACGTTGCGGAGGATGAAGCTGGCGTTGGGGGCGTAGATCTGCATGTGCATCGTGACGATCGCAGTCCCCTGGCTGAGCACGCCCGCGGTGTGCCGGCCGTTGGGGATGTATTGGATGTTGATGACTCCCTGACCATAAGCCTCGACATAGGTGCCGGCGCTTTCGTTGACGTCGATGGTCACGGTCGGGATGTGGTTGGGCCGCCCGCCGCGGTCGACGTCCTGCCGGGCGCGGAGAGGTCGAACCCCAGGGCTGTGTTGGTGTTGATGTTCCGATCGAAGATCGTGCCGACGCCGCCGAAGGGGAGGCTGGGGTCGATGGGCTTGACCAGACGGATCTGGATGTCGGCGTGCAGGATCGTGTTGGAGGTCCCGGCGCCCTGGATCAACGTCTGACTCGCCTGGGTCGAGGTCCGGCCGGGCACGACGCTGTACGGACCGACGAACCGCGCCGTGTACTGCTGCCGCTTGAGCTCTCCGGGTTTCGGGGTTCCGGTGGGAGCCAGCGCCATGTTGTTAATCGAGCCGTCGGAGTTGAGGACAGGGCCTTGATTGAGCGTCGAGGTGCCGAGCGTGATGGACGCGCCGAAGGACGGGCTGCTCGATCCTCCGCCCCCGCTCGCTCCGCCGAGTGCCGGCGCGGCCTTCAGGCCGTGAGCCCCGGCGCGGAGACCGTCGGCGGCCATGACGTCCGTGATCGCGGAGAGTAGCTCCCGGCGCTCGAAGAGTTCGAGGTCGGGGCGGAGGCCGCGGCGAATTCGACGTCCCATCGTCTCCTCCCTGGGTTCTCGGTTCCGCTACGATCCGATCAAGGCATGATCCGTCGGCCGATGGTGGTGTTGAGCGAGAGCATGCTCTGCCGGTGCCGGATCGCCGTGTCGAGATACTGCTTGACGACGTCGTTGTAATCGAGCTGGGCCTGGAGGAAGTTGAGCAGGCTGGTCTCGCCCCCCTGCCACAGTCGGAAAGCCGCATCGCGCACCTGTCGGGCGTCGGGTTCGACCTGGTCGTGCAACTCGGCCACCAACCCTCGAGAGGTCTCGAACTCCTGGACGGCCTCCTCGATGTCCACAAGGATCTGCCGTTCCGCATCCGCGAGTTGCATCGCCGACTGGGTCACGTTCAGCTTGGCGCGAGAGATCCCGCCCTGGTTGCGGTTGTAGATCGGCAGCGGGACGGTCACGCCGAGGGCCCACGACGTGGCACTCTTCACCCCGTAGGGGCTATTGTCCTGGAAGGTATAGGGCTGCCAGAGGAGATAGACATCGCTGTAGGCGTTGGCCTTGGCCAGCCGGACGTCGGCCCGGGCCCGCGACACGCCCAGGCGGGCCGCGGCGATATCGGGCCGATCGGCCAGGGCGATCCGCCGCAACTCCTCGAGTGGGGGCAGGGGGGGGGCCTGGACGTCGATCCGGCCCCGCAGCTCCATCGCCGAGGACTCCGCGACGGTCAGGTTCATGAGCGACCCCAGATCCAGCTTGGCCTTGCGATATGACGCCTGGGCATCGCGGAGGCCCAGGCGAGCGATCCGGAGCTTGTTCTCGACCAGGTTCAGGTCGGCCAGAGGGACCTGGCCTTTCTCGTGGAGCTGCCGCGTCAATTCGGCCAGGCGTCCCAGCCCTCTGTCCTGACTGACGCTCGCCCGCGCGTACCGCAGCGTCTGGCGCGCCCCCAGGACCGCGACGTAGGCGCCAAAGACGTCATCGATCCGGCGCCGGACCGCATCCTGGTAAAGGGCCTCCAGCACCCCCTCGGCGCGGGCCGCCACCCGCGTGCGAGCGACGCGCTTGAACGAGACGTCCAGTGGATAAGTGATATTGGTATCGAACTGCTGCGGGCCGCCGGGTCGGGACCGGTTGTACTCGCCGCGCTGGTATTGCAGGAGCTGGCCGTCCTGGTAGAAGACGGGGTTCGCCCGGAGGCTGGCCTGGAGGATATCGGCCCGCGCCATGGGGATCTCGGCGAACTTGGAGCGGAGGTCGAGGCTCCGCTGGAGCGTCACGTCGATGGCCTGCTCGAGCGTCAAGCCGTTGGGCGGTTCTTCCTCCGGGCCGGGGGTCATCTCGAGCGTGCCGTAGAGCGGCGGCGTGGTCGGGCTGACCGGTTGCGGCTGGGGCGCCGTGACTGGCATTTGCAGCGCCGTCGGGCTGGGCCCCGCGCCCGGCGTCGTGACCGAGGTGGGAACACCCTTGGGAGCGTAAGGGCCGGGGCGACCGCCCAGGACCCCGGCGCCGGGCAAGTTGGCCGACGGAGCACTTCCCCCTGCGCCGGGAGGAGTGCCCAGCAGGGAGGAGTTGTCGCCGGGCGCCGGCCCCAGGACCGAGCCCGATCCTCCCGGCAGCGCCGGCACGCTCGTGTCAACGGTCGCGGCCTGCCCAAAGGCCCGTCCGGACGACCCGCAGAAGGCCAGTACGAAGATGAGGCCCCGCCATCTCAGGATCCCCCTCATCACCGCGAATGGTTCCGGCGGATCGACACGAAGCAGGGCGCCACGGGTCTTCCACATGGCACCTTCACCGGGACTCATGTGTGATGCCCTCGCTTGACCGTTCGTTTCGCTGGATTCCCCAGTCCCGCAACATTCGTTGCCACTGGGATTCGGCATGCCGGCGGTCGAATCTGAAGTCGCGACATGACCGTCGGATCCGTCAAGGTTCACCGGATCGTTGCAGCCGCGCGGTCAGGGCGCGGCAGGCGTGCATCCGTATCTTCATCAGATCCGGTCGAGGATGGCCGCGCCCCCCGGTGGTCCCCTGTCGGGGCCGGCGACGAAATCGGGCCGGTCGGGCGACTCACCGACGGCATCAGGCAAGCGACAGTGGTAGCATGCCACCATCCAGACCGGCGAGAACGTATTCCCGCCGAGCACTCGCGGTTACCGCTTCCGTCGCAAACGGTCGGGTGACGGGTCTCCCCCAGACTGTCGGTGACCCCGAGCGTCAGGCGCTTCAGCTCGTCCGCGCGGAGACCGGTCCATGGCCAGATCGCCGACGTCACGCGCCCCGTGGTGTCAACCCGAAGGCTCCCGTTCGCCCGCGGCCGTCGTCCCGCCGAAGGGCTCGACATGTACGACCACGTCGCTCACCGAAGGGATGCCACGCATGATCCGATCCTTGACGGCATGGGCAAGATCATGGCCATAACGCACAGTGCTATTTCCATCGATCTGAATGTGAATCTCGGCGATATATTCGATCCCCATCCGTCGCACTCTCAGCTTCTCGACGGCGAGCACGCCGGGCACGACCTGGGCGATCTCGCGAACCTGTTGGAGGATTTCGGGATCCGCCTGGCGATCGATCAGCGATTGGACGTTCTCCCAGAGCAGGCCGCCGCCGATCCAGAGCACCGTGCCGGCGACCAGGATGGCCGCGACATGATCGGCCCATTGCCAGCCGGGCCATTTCGCCATCGCGAGGCCGATCAGCACGGCGATTCCGCCCAGGGCATCGAGGCGATAATCCCACGCGGTCGCGAGTAGCGCCGTCGAGCCGCGCGCCGGGCAACCCGGCTGACGTAGCGGTAGAGCAGTTCCTGTGACAACGCAGCGATGCCGGCGATCAGCAGGGCGAAGCCGGCCGGCCGGACAGATTGGGCGGAGATCGTCGAGAGCGATTCGTAAGCGATGGCGGCGGCCAGGCCGATCAGGATCAGGGCGACGCCAGCACCGGCCACCGCCTCGAGCCGACCGTGGCCGTAGGGATGCTCCCTGTCGGCGGGGCGCTGGGCGACGACCAGGGCCACCAGCAACGCGGCCGAGATCGCGGCATCGACCAGCGAATGTACCGCGTCGGCGACCAGGGCCAGGGAATGGCCGAAAAGGCCGCCCAGGAGCTTGACGCCGCCCAGCACCAGGTTCACGCCGATCCCCCAGCAGGTGGCGCGGCGGCTTTCGCGGTATGGGTTCGAGGATGTCTCCATCGGGCTGCTGTGGACGTCGGTAAGAGAGGAATCCGGAATCAACCCCGTCGGGGTTTTTTACCAGATTGGCGTGTCGTGCCCAACGTCCCGGGAGGGCGGAATCCAGGATTCAAAGTTGAGTGACCGGCGGTGTCCTGCCGAGGCAGCGGCCGAAAGCCCTCGCGAACCTGCTCGAAATCGCCGCCCCGCAGGTCCGCGGGCTCCGGCGCAGCCGGCTTCGCGAGCCCGGACCAACGAGCTTGCAGATGACCCGATCAGGCGAATATGCCTGTTTGCCGTTTCGACCGCCGATGTGCACAGTCCGCTACAAATAGTGTGCAACTTCTGAAGCGACCTTGAATTGGCGTAACCGTTCACGGGTCGAGGGTGACAAGCGTGCAGAGGCAGCGAGCCGCGAAGTGACCCCCGGTGCGTCGGTCGATCCGACGCATGGCGCTAGCTTAAGACCATTTCGAGCGATTCTCCGGTAGTCTGGCCTCGGCTCGGGGTTGTGTCAGGCGGGCCCCCGGCTTCGGCCGCCGCTTCCGCGCCCGCGGCTCCCACCGCCCCGGCCGGTCGCCGACGCGGTGGTAAGCGATCACCTCCAGCATCGCGTCGATCAACGCCGGGCGGTCCTTCGGCCGCGCCGCCTCGAGCTTCGGCGCGAACGCCGTCACCGCCTGCTTCGCCCCCTTGAAGCTCACCTGCCGCGGCTCCAGCCCCTTCTCGCCAGCGGCCACCGCCATCACCGTGCGAAGCAGGTTGTACGCCAGGAGGTGGGCCCAGATCTCCTTGCGCACCATCTCCGGCGTCTTGCACCGCAGGACGTCCATCTGCATCACCGACTTGATCGAGCGAATATCGACTTCCCCCTCCCACCTCCGCTCGTACAGGTCACCGATCTGCCCGCCGTCGATCGCCGCGTCCAGGATCGTGGTGATGACTTTGAACCGCTCGGCGCGGTTCTCCTTGTCGCGGGCATCGACGCTCACCTGGCGCATCAGCAGGACCTCCGGGTAGTGGCGGTACTGCTCGCCGGTCATCCCGCGCGGCTTGTTGGGCCGCCGCCAGAGGAGGATCTCGCCGTCGGGCCGGTTTCGCAGCACCTGGCTCCCCACCCGCTCGTATTGGGCGCGGACGACGACATCGATCCCGCGGCGGCGCAATTCACACACCAGGAAGTAGTTGTCGAACAGCGCGTCCGCGAGGAGCACATCGCCGGGCCTGAGGGCGCCGTACATCGTCCGCAACAAGGTGGTCTCGCCGGTGCCCTTGCCCTCGTACGGCGCGATGGCCAGGTCGTGGCAGGCGCCGGTCGCCAGCGACAGCAGCACGGCGACCCGCGCCAGCGGGAAGCCCAGCCCCGGCTGTTGCGTCGGCGGCTGGGGGTAGGCCGCCTGGTTCTCCGGCGTGTCGGGCATCGAGACGTGCGACCCGTCGGCGATGAACACGTCCCGCCCGTTCCACTTCCACTCCCGCGCGGTCCCGGCCTGCAGCTCCCGGGCGGTCCGCTTCGCCAGGGTGCACAGGACGCCGGTGGGGAGGCGGCCCCGGGCGTTGCAGTAGCTGGCCGGGTTGGGCGAGCAGATCTCCAGGCCGTTGGCGGCGCGGTGGGCGATGATGCGCGTCACGGCGTCGCGGCAGCTCTGGTCGTCGCTGAGGACCTGGGAGAGGAAGCCCCAGATGGTCGTGACCGGGCTGAACAGCCGGTCCCGGTACCGGACGCCATGCTCGTTGAGGGCGTCGTGGATCCGGGCCTCGGTCAGGACGTCGGCGAACGGGAGGCCGTCGTTGCGCGAAGCGGGCGCGGAGCCGATCCAGGCTCGTCCTGGGGTCGGTCCGGGCGTCTCGGGGCGGGACGATCGAGATCGCCTCGGTGGGAAAGGGTTGGTAAGTGATCATACCCTATCCTACGTCGGCGCATGGACTAAGGTTCACTGCGGATTCGAGGCGCTGGGCCTGCGAGCGAAGGATCGCGGGTCCATCGGCGGCCGATGACGGTACCCGCGAGACGATCACGCACCGCCAGGCGAATCATCGAAGTTCGCGTCGAGTGACGGACAGACCCGGCGGAGCGCGCGGAGGCGTCCCACCCGTGGTCCCTCACAAGCCCAAAGGCTTATGCTAGCGCCATGCGTCGATCCGACCGACGCGCGCAATCGGGCTTTATCTTCGACATTTAGTCTAGAGTGGGCATTGCCCACCGATTCGAGGCCTCGACCGGTTGGCAATGCCACCCTGCAACATGCGAATCGGCCTCCTGGAACAGACTCCAAAGGGGGCCCGACGAGCGGGAACGCTCACTTGGGTAGAGTCCACAGCCAGATGGAATTGTCGTGGCAACCGGCGGCGGCGAAGCGGCCGTCGGGCGAGACCGCCAGGCATTGGACCGGACTCTCGCTCGTGAGACGCCCCACTTCCCGCCCGGTCTCGATGTCCCACGTTCGCACGGTCCGATCATGGCTGCCCGAGGCGGCGCGGCCGTCGGGCAAGAAGGCCACCCCGTTGACCTCGGACGTGTGCCCCGAGAATCGCCTCGATTCCCGCCCGGTCTCGACGTCCCACAACCGCACGGTGTTGTCGTCACCGCCGGAGAGGAGCCGTCGGCCGTCGGCCGACAGCGCCACGTCGTTGACTTCGTCGCTATGACCGAGGAACCGCTTCCGCTCGCGGCCGGCCTCCACGTCCCAGAGGCGTATCGTCTTGTCATCGCAGCCGGTGACGGCGAGGCGTCCGTCGGGCGATAGGGCCACCGAATTGATCGGGCTCTCGTGCCTCATCCGCTTCAGCTCACGCCCGCTCTCGGCGTCCCACACGCGCAGGTTCCAATGAACGCCGCCGGCCGCGACTCGCCGGCCGTCGGCCGAGAAGGCCACCCCATAGACTTCCGAGGTGCGATCCCCGAATTGGTTCGATTCCCTCCCGGCCGCGATATCCCAGAGGCGCACCGTCCGATCATCGCCCCCGGAGAGGGCGTAACGACCATCGGTCGACAGGTCCACGCACCGCACCCAATCATCGTGGCGGAACTGCTTCAGCTCGCGCCCCGTCCCGACGTCCCAGAGGCGGACCGTGCGATCCAGCCCGCCGGAGACGAGGCGGCGTCCGTCCCCCGAGAATGCGACGCCGTAAACTTGATCGGCGTGCCCCAGCAGTCGGCGGCCATGGCCGGCGGCCCCATCCGCGATCTGAGCACGGGCCCCGATCGCGAGCGTCCCGACCAGGGAAAGCGACAGGCAGAATGACCGGCAAACCCGACCGCGCATCATCGGATGGACCCTCGGCTTCGCTCCGGCCCGCATCGTGAGCGTCCGTCATTTCAGCGGCAGTCCGGTCGCGACCATCTGCTGGTCTTCGAAGATCTGGGCGAGGATCAAGCTCCCGTAGGATGCAACCTGCTCGCCGGGCCGCAGGCCCTTGGCGACGACGACATGATCCTCGCGCTCCTCGGCGACCTCGAGCTGGCGCCGCTCGTACTTCTCCACGCCTCGGCGCTGGCCTTCTCGTCCCGGACGAACGCGTACTCATGGCCGTTCATGACCACCATGGCCAGGCGAGGGATCACGGTCCAACCGGGGACGGGGGGGACCTCCAGCCTGGCCCGCACCAGGATGTTAGACTTGAGCATGCCGTCGATATTCGGGACGGTCGCCCGGATCTGGATGGCGCGGGTATCCTTGGAGACCTCCGGCGCGACATACTGCACCTTGCCCAGGACCGTCTCGTTCAGGTAGGGGAACCTGATCTCCATGTCCTGCCCGACCTTCACCTTGACCTGGTCCGCCTCGTAGACGTTCACCAGGACCCAGAGATGGTCGAGCGGGGCGATGGTCATCAGCACGTCGTTGGTGTCGTAGAGATTGCCCGGGACGGCATCGCGGGCGATCACGATGCCGTCGACCTGGGAGACGCGCGTCATCCTCGCCTTGTCGGTGACGTCGCCCATCTGATCGAACACGGGGACCTTGGTGGGGTCCAGGTTCTTGACCAACTGTTCGATCTGGTCATCGGGGACCTCGAAGACCTTCAGCTTCTGACGCGCGGTCGATAGGGCCAGCCGGCTCTTGTTCTCATCGTTGCGAGTATCGACCAGGACCTGCTTCGAGATCGCGTTGGTCTTGATCAGCTCCTCGCGGAGCGTGCGCAAGGTGAAGTCGTGCTGCCACTGGACGTAGGCGGTCTGGTAGTCGTTCTTGGCCGCGGCGAGCTCGGTGCTGAACAGGTCGACCAGGGGATCGCCCTTCTTCACGTGCTGGCCGAGCTGCGCGGACCCGCTCGACGAGCGTGTCGAACCGCGGCCGGATCTTGCTGAGCGTGTTGGGGTCGTAGTCGGTGCGACCCGGCAGTTCCAGCTTGATCGGCTGGTCCTGCGACTTGACCGTCTCGACGACCAGCCTGAGCGTCTTGGCCTCGTCGTCGACGACGCTGACCAGGCCGTCCCAGGTCGGACGGGTCCGGGGCGCGGTCGGTTTCTCGACCGGGGGCGATTCATGGGTCTCCGGCACGTGTTCCCGGACGTAGGAGATCGTCCGGTTGACCCGGTGGCGCACCGACTCGCTCGACTTGTAGGCGTAATACCCGACGCCGGCCAACCCGCCGAGGACCAGGATCCCGACGATCCTGCCGAACGCCGACTTGCGGCGACGCGGAGGCGGCCCGTCCGGTGGGCGGCTCGACGGTCCATTCTGCGCGGCGAGCGAGGCCGCCTCGGATCGGGCATTTTCGGTGTCGAGGGTGTTCATAGGCAGATTCGACTGGGCGCCCAAGAGCGTCGTTACCCATCCGGGGGAGCTGTTTCCCGCGGAGTCGGTGATGGACGTGTGCGAGACCTCCATTCGATTATGAGCGGGCAGGGTCGATCCGTAAACCAATCTCCGACCATGCCCCCGGTTTTTTCGCGGCGCCCCTTTGTGTCGACCCAGGGGGATTGTAGGATGGATACCGGGCGAGGCGAGCAGGTTCCAGTACAACGGCTGCCCTCTCATGACCGCCCCCGGTTCGGCCGGAGGGCGATCCTCCCGTCCTTCACCCCCATTCAACGGATCGACCCCGTTCTGTTCGCGGATCGATGAGGTGTCCAAGCCATGGTCCGCGCGATCATCACCTGGAGCCTGCACAACCGGCTGGTCGTCCTCCTGGGCACGTTCCTCCTGGTCGCGGTCGGCCTGTACTGCGCGTACCACCTCAACGTCGAGGCCTATCCGGACCCGACGCCGCCGCTGGTCGAGGTGATCACCCAGAACCCGGGCGCCAGCCCCGAGGAGATCGAGCGGTTGATCACGATCCCGCTCGAGATCGCCCTCAACGGGATGCCGGGACTCGTCCACCTGCGCAGCACGACGCTGGCCGGGCTCAGCGACATCAAGTGCGTCTTCACCTACGACACCGACTACTGGAGGGCGCGGCAGGAGGTGATCAATCGGATCGCGATGATCACCAACCTGCCCCAGGGCGTGACCCCGAACCTCTCGCCCTGGAGCCCCACGGGCGAGATCGTCCGCTATGTACTGGAGGGCCCGGGGTACACCCTCAACGAGCTCAAGGCGGTGCAGGACTGGGTGCTCGAGCGGCAGCTCCGGACCGTGCCCGGCGTGATCGATGTGTCCGGCTTCGGCGGCACCGTCAAGCAGTACCAGGTGCTCGTCGACCCCTGGCAACTGACCCATTACAACATCACCCTCCAGCAGCTCCAGGACGCGATCTCCCGGTCGAACGCCAACATCGGCGGCGACATCCTCACCCTGGGGAGCCAGTCGCACAACGTGCGCGGGATCGGCCTGTTGGGCAAGGGCATCGACCCCCTCGACCCGCAGAACGCGCCTCGCCGCGCCGAGCTCGTCGACCAGAAGCTCGAGGACATCCGCAACGTCGTCATCACCCAGTACAAGGGGATCCCCATCCTCGTCAGCCACGTCGCCAAGGTGGTGGAAGGGCACCAGCCGCGGCTCGGGTTCGTGGGGCGCGACGCGGCGGGCCGGACGGATAACGACGTGGTCCAGGGCATCGTCCTGATGCGGAAGTACGAGAAGTCCAAGCCGGTCACCGACAAAGTCAAGGACAAGATCCTGGAGGTCGAGCGGAGGAAACTCCTCCCCGCCGGGATGACGGTCAAGATCTTCAACGAGCGCCTCCGAGCTCGTCAACGTGACCACCGAGAACGTGCTGCACAACCTCATCGTGGGCATGCTCCTGGTGATCGGCATCCTCTTCATCTTCCTGGGCGACCTGGCCAGCGCCGGCATCGTGGCCATCATGATCCCGTTGGCATTGCTGTTCTCGGTCGTGGTGCTCTACGCGCAGGGCAAGTCGGCCAACCTGCTGTCGATCGGCGCCGTGGACTTCGGCATCATCGTCGACAGCTCCACGATCATCGTCGAGAACATCTACCGGCACATCACGGCGCACAACGCCGACCGGTCGCGGCCGCTGATCGACCGGATCATCGACGCCTCCACCGAGATCGAGCGCGCCCTGTTCTTCTCGACCTTGATCATCGTCTGCGCCTTCATCCCGCTGTTCTCGATGTCGGGGCCGGAAGGGGCGCTGTTCGGGCCGATGGCCAACACGTATGCCTTCGCCATCTGCGGCGCCCTGCTCCTGGCGGTGACGCTGGCGCCGGTGCTCTGCTCGTACCTCTTCGTCAACAAGGCGGAGGCGCACGACACCTTCCTCGACAAGATCATGAAGCTGCGCTACCTCCGGATGCTGGCCTGGGTCCTGAGGCATCGCATCCTGACGCTCGTGGTGATGGGATCGCTCTTCTGCTGGTCGTTGTACCTGATCCCCCACCTGGCGCCATCTTCATGCCCCCGCTGGAGGAGGGCTATCTCTGGATCCGGGCCGTCGTCCCCAGGACGGTCTCGAGGGAGTTCGCGGCCTCGATGGCGCCGCAATTGCGCGACGTGATCGGCACGGTCCCCGAGGTCGACCGGGTGATCTCGCAGCTCGGCCGGCCCGACGACGGCACCGACGTGACCGGCTTCTTCAACATCGAGTTCGGGGCACCCTTGAAGCCGATGGAGCAGTGGCGCAAGAAGCCGTTCTCGCTGTTCGGCCACCGGCTCTGGGACCAGCGGATCACCCGGGAGGATATGGAGAAGGAGCTGATGGAGAAGTTCAAGGAGTTCCCCGGGATCAACTTCAACTTCTCGCAATACATCCGCGACAACGTCGAGGAGGCCCTCTCCGGCGTCAAGGGGGCCAACTCGGTGAAGATCGAGGGGACCGACCTCGATCAACTGGAGGTGCTGGGCCAGAAGTTGACCGAGATCTTGAAGACCGTGCCGGGGATCGAGAACGTCGGCATGTTCCACGTCGTCGGCCAGCCCAACCTCCAGATCGAGATCGATCGCGGCCTGTGCGCCCGGCACGGCGTGAACGTGGCCGAAGTCGAGAAGGTCGTGCAGGTGGCCATCGGGGGCGAGGCCTTCTCGCAGATGGTCGAGCGAGAAAAGCTGTTCGACATCGTGCTCCGGCTCCCGCCCGAGCTGCGCAACGACCCCCAGATCATCGGCCGGATCTTAGTCGACGTCCCCGGCACCGGCGACGATAGCCCGGGCTATCGCGTCCCGCTGTCGCAGTTGGCCGAGATCAGGGCGCACAATCCGGGGGCCGCCTACATCTACCGCGAGAACAACCGGCGGTACCTCCCGGTCAAGTTCAGCGTGCGCGACCGCGACCTGGCCTCGGCCATCGCCGAGGCCCAGAGGAAGGTGGACGACCCCGCGACCGGGATCAAGCGCCCGGAGGGCTACGAGATCCGCTGGTCCGGCGAGTTCGAGCAGATGCAGCAGGCCAACTATCGCCTGCTGTTCATCATCCCGCTGTCGCTCGGCTTCATCATGATGCTCCTCTACTCGATGTTCGGATCGGTGAAGGACTGCCTGCTGGTGATGGTCAATGTCCTCGAGGCGGCGATGGGAGGCGTCTTCGCGCTCTGGATCACGGGGACGCCGTTCAGCATCTCGGGGGCCATCGGTTTCGTCTCGGTCTTCGGCGTGGCCGTGCAGGATGGGGTGCTCCTGATCACATACCACAATCAGTTGCGCGAGCGGGGCTACTCGGTCTGGGAGACCTGCATGCGCGGGCCGGAGCTCCGCGTCCGGCCGGTCGTCATGACCTCACTGACGGCCGCCCTGGGCCTCTTCCCGGCCGCCATCGCCGTCTCGATCGGCTCTCAGGCCCAGAAGCCCCTGGCCGTGGTCGTGGTCGGGGCGATGTTCTGCACGCTGTTCCTGACCCGGTACATGATGCCGGTCCTCTACAGCTATTTCCCCAATCCGCTCGGCTCGGGCGCCGGCGAGGACGACCACCTCGTCGAGGGGACCAACTACAGCCGTTATTTCATGCACTTCTTCCCCGACGAAGAAGGGGCCATCCCCAACTCCCGCCCCCTCGACCGCGAAGCCCACGGCGACGGCCAGCACGGCCATTGACCCGTCAACGGCCATTGACCCGTCAACGCCCGCGCCGCACTCGTGGATCTCGGGCCTCGGGGAGGAGCGATCAAGGGGTCGTCCGGACGACGACGTTCTGGCGGAAACGATCGAGTTTCCCCTGGCCCGACTCGGAGACCAGGAGACCCCCCTCGACCATCAGCCGGTCCTCGTACATCTGCTCGAGGATGAGGCTTCCGAGCGTCACGATCCGTTCGCCGGTGGTCAGCTCGGGATGTCCTTGCGAGGGCTCGGCGATGACCACGATGTCGTTGTTCTCCCTGGCCGGGATGATGGGCCGCCGCTCGAACGAGGCGGTCTTACCCGGCTTGCGGACGAAGACGTAGTCGTGGCGATCGACCGAGACCATGGCGGAACGGGGGATGACGGTCTGCCCCTTCCTGGGCGGGACCTGCACCTGGACCTTCACGAAGGCGCCCGCCTTGACTCGACCATCGGGATTGGGGATGGTGGTGCGGAACTTGGCCGAACGCGTGTCGGGATCGATCGCCTTGTCGATGTAAGCGATCGTGCTCTCGATCTCGCGGTTGGAGAAGGGGAAGATGACCTTGAGCTTCTGGCCGACCTCGACCTTGTCGGCGTCGAGCTCGCTGACGCCGCCGCGCACCCAGAGGTGATCCAACTGGGCGATGGTCAGGAGGGTGTCCTTGGAGTCGTAGTAGTTCTCCCGGACCACGTGACGCTCGACCACGATGCCGTCGGCGCGCGCGCAGGATCATCTTGGCCTTCTCCTTGCCGTCCTCGTTGGGCACCTTCTTGATCTCCTCGTCGGTCAGGCCGTAGACCAGGAGCTTGTCCCGGGCGAGCTTCATCTTCAGCCGGCTCTGGGCCTCGTCGTTCTCGACCTCGATCGCCTCCTTGCGGGGGAGCGTGTCGGAATCCGCCAGCGGTTTCTTGTAATCGTAGACCTTCTTGTCGCGCGTCCACTGGGCGACGGCCGCCTCGTAGTCGCTCTTGGCCGCCGCCAGGTCGGTGCTGAAGAGCTCGAGCAGGGGATCGCCGGCCTTGACGACCGAGCCCAGGTTGACCAGCACGTTCTCGACGCGGCTGTCGAATTGCAAGCGGACCGTGGTCACGTGCGCCGGATCGTAGTCGGTGGCGCCGAAGAGCGACAGGATCGTGGGATCGGTCTGGCTGAGCACGGGGGCCGTCTCCAGGCCGATCGCCTTGATCTCCTCCGGGGTGAGCGCGACCGTCCGATCCCAGGGGCCCTTCGACGCGGGCTTCTCGGCCCAGTACTTGTCCGGCGGCGGCTCCTCGGCGTGCGACGACGCCTGGGCGATCTGCTTCCAGACGTGGATGACCTGGGCCCGCGTCTTGGCGTGGAGCGTCACCCCGGTCGCGCCGGCGGCGATCACCACGATGGCCACGACCAGCTTCCAGTTGATTCTCATGACTGGGGGCCTCCGAAATCGTTGGTATCCGACGCGGGGCTGTCACCGGCGGGGGCATGGCCGCCCTGTCCGTGATGGTTGTGCTCGCCGTCCTCGAGGGCGTGCTGGGTGGCGGCGGACGGGTTGAGGAACCGGTCGGTGTAGTGCGAGCCCAGGATCAGCTCCGTGTCGCAATGCGAATGGCCCGCCGGGGCCGGGAAGAACGAATAGAGCACGGGCATCAGGTAGCGGGTCAGGAACAGCGTGCAGAGCATCGCCCCGACCACGACGATCGCCAGCGGCTTCTGCGCCTGCGAGCCGATCGAGGTCGCCAGGGCGGCGGGCAAGAGCCCCAGCGCGGCGGTCAACGAGGTCATGACCACCGGGCGGACCCGCAGCTCGGCGCCCGCATCACCGCCTCGCGCACCGGCAGCCCCGCGGCCCGCAACTGGTTGAAGTACGAGATCAACAGCACCCCGTCCTGCACGGCCACGCCGAAGACCGACACGAAGCCGACGGCCGCCGAGATCGAGAACGGCGTCCCCGTCAGCCACAAGGCGAGGATGCCGCCCATCGAGGCCTCCAGCACGTTGACCATCACCAGCAGCGAATCCTTGATCGAGTGGAACGCCGTGTACAACAGCGCCATGATCAATCCGATCGACAGCGGGACGATGAACATCAACCGGCGGTTGGCCTCCTCCATCTGCTGGAACTCGCCGGCCCAGTCGATGTTGTACCCCTTGGAGAGCATGGCGCCCTTCTTGGGGTCGCGCACCTTCGCCTCGGCCTCGTGGATCGTCGAGGCCAGGTCGCGGCCCTGCACGCTGAACTTGATCGGGATATACCGCCGGTTGTTCTCGCGGTAGATGTAGGTGGCGCCGGGCTTGTGCTCCTGGATATCGGCCAGTTGCTTGAGCGGGATGCGGAACCCCGCCTTGCCGTCTTGCCCGGGCGGCGCGTTCGACCGGGATGCGGCCGATGACCTCCGGGTCATCGCGCTGGGCGACCGGCAGCCGGAGCACGATGTCGAACCGCTTCTCCCCCTCCACCATCTGCGTGAAGCTCCCGCCCCCGATGGCCACCTGGACCACCGCCTCCACGTCGGCGACGTTGATCCCGTAGCGGGCGCACTTCTGCCGGTCGATCCGGATCTCCAGGTTCGGCTGGCCGACGATGTGGAACAGCCCCGCGTTGTAGATGCCCGGCACCGTATTGAGGATGTTGAGCACCCGCTGGCCGCACCGCTCCAACGTATCCAGGTCGTTGCCGAAGAGCTTGATCGAGTTCGCCCCCTTGACTCCCGAGAGCGCCTCCTCGACGTTGTCGCGGATGAGCTGCGAGAAGTTGAAATTGATCGAGGGGAACTCCCGGAACTTCTCCATCAGCTCGTCCTGGATCTCCTCGCGGGTCATGGCGCGCCGCCAGAGTTCGTGGCCCAGGATCGCCACCGGTTTGGTCCGCCAGTGCTCCATCGGGGTCAAGGGCGCGTTGAACTCGATATTGAAATAGCTGGTCACGTCGGTGCCGTCGTCGGGGCGGCCGACCTGCGACATCACCCCCTTGATCTCGGGGATCGAGCCGATGACCTTGCGGAGCCGCGGCGCGATCCGCGCCGCCTCCTCGAGCGTCACCGTCCGGGGCAGGATGGCGCGGATCCATAGGTTCCCCTCCTCCAGGGGCGGCATGAACTCGCCCCCCAGCTTGGGGATCAGCGTGCAGGTGAAGAGGAACAGCGAGCCCATCGCCGCCAGCAGCAGGTAGCGATGCCGCAGCACCCGGTCGAGCATGATCAGGTATCGCAGCTTCATGATCCGGTTGACGAAGGTCTCCTTCTCCTCCTTCTTGTTGTGGAACAGGTAGGAGCAGAGGACCGGCGTCAGCGTCACCGCCAGCGTCAGCGCGCCGCAGATGGCGAAGGCATACGTGTTGGCCATCGGCCCGAACAGCGCCCCTTCCGGTCCCGTCATCGAGAACAGCGGGATGAACGCGCAGACGATGATCAGCGTCGAGAAGAACAGGGCGCGCTCGATCTCGTAGGAGGCCTCGATGATCCGGTCGATCAGCGGGCGCGATCGGTCGGCGTTCTTGGCCGTGATGTGCCGGAACACGTTCTCGACGATGATCACCGAGCTATCGACGATGATGCCGAAGTCCACCGCGCCGATCGACAGCAGGTTGGCCGACTTGCCCTGGATGTAGAGCACCGTCACCGAGAACAGGAGCGCCAGCGGGATCATCAGCGCCACGATGCCGGCGCTGGTGATGTCGCCCAGGAAGATGAAGAGGATCAGGATCACCAGCAGCATGCCGACGACGAGGTTGTGCACCACGTTGTGCGTCGTCACCTTGACCAGCTCGGTGCGCCGGTTGAACGGGACGATCTTCATCCCTTTGGGGAGGAGGTTGCCGTTGTTGAGGTCGTCGATCTTCTCCTGAACCTTCTCCGAGGTCGGCAGCGACTTCTCGTACTTGCGCATCAGGACGATGCCCTGCACGACGTCGTTCTCGTCGTTGCGCCCGACGACCCCCAACCGGGGCTGGTAGCCGATGACCACCCTGGCGATCTGCCGGATGTAGACCGGCATGTTGTTGTAGGTGGTCACCTCGACGTCCCGGATGTCCTCCAGCTTGTCGACCTCGATGGAATAGGCGTGGTCGGCCACGGCCGGGTCGAGCGAGTCGATCCCCTCGCCGATCAGGCCGATGGCCCGGACGTTGTGCGACTGCGGGCCCAGCGAGAGGATGTTGCCGCCGACGTTGGCGTTCGCCTTGGCGATGGCATCGCTGACCATCTGCAGCGTCACGTCGTACCGGCGCATGAGCTGGTTGTCGAGCAGCACCTGGTACTGCTTGACCGTGCCGCCGAAACCGGTCACGTCGATGACGCCCGGGACGGTCTTGAACGCGCGGGCCAGGACCCAGTCCTGCACCGCCTTGCGCTGGCTCAGGGTGTAGTTCGGCCCCTCCAGCACATAGCGGACGATCTCGCCGATCGGGCTCCACGGCGACAGGCCCGGGGAGACCCCCTGCGGCAGGTTATTGACCATCCCGATGCGGTTGATCACTTCCTGCCGGGCCGCCCAGTAGTCGGTGCCGTACTCGAACTGGCACTTGATGTCGGTGAGCCCCGCCAGCGAGATGCTCCGCAGGTACTTCAGCCCGGGCATCCCGTTGAGTGCCGTCTCCAGCGGGATGCCGATCAGGCGCTCCATCTCCTCCGGGCTGGCCCCGGGATTCTGGGTGATCACCTCGACCAGGGGCGGCGTCGGGTCCGGATAGGCCTCGACGTTGAGGTTCCTGGCCGAGTAGATCCCCATCAGGATCAGGCCCAGCGTCCCCAGGAGGACGATGAACCGATTATGGAGGCTCCACGTGATGAGGGCGCGTACCATGGACGGTCACTCGATCCGGAACGAGATTCGGCGAGGGGATCTTGCTGGCACGAAGGATTGCCGTCGGGCGCCCGGGGGGGTATGGTGGCGACCAGTGGAGCGGAAGGGGATCGAACCCTCAACCTCCGCATTGCGAACGCGGCGCTCTCCCAATTGAGCTACCGCCCCATCGTGGTTCCACTTAAGTCTTAGGTTACCGACCGGGTCTTCCGAAAGCAAGCTTCTGTAACAGGGAACAAACCGGGGCCAGAGAGGTTCCGCCCTCCCGGGCCGAAAGTCGCCGGCCCGAAGTCTGAAGGCCAGGCCCGGATTCAACTTAGGACGCGACCATGATCCGCAGCCGCATCCTGCCGCTGATCGTCCTGATCCCGGTTGCCGGGCTGGCCGCCCTGGCCGGGGCCTTCCCGCGAGGATTCGCCGGGCAGGCTGTCGCCGAGCCGGCCAAGTCCCCGTGGGCGCTGGCGGCCTGGACGCCGATCCCCGAGAATCCGGTCTTCTCCGGCACCGGCCGCGACACCTGGGACCGCAAGATCCGCGAGCGTGGCTACATCCTCGTCGGGGACGACGGGACCTATCACCTCTGGTACACCGGCTATGCCGGCGACCGGCCGCCCACGATGTCCCTGGGACACGCCACCTCGCGCGACGGCATCCGCTGGGTCCGCGACCCGGCCAACCCGATCTTCACCGGCAACTGGGTCGAGGATATGTGCGTGGTCAAGCAAGACGGCACCTTCTACATGTTCGCCGAGGGGAGGAACGACATCGCGCACCTCCTGACTTCCCCCGACGGCCTCGCGTGGACCGAGCGCGGATCGTTGGACGTCCGCAAGTCCGACGGATCCCCCATCAGTCCCGGGCCTTACGGCACGCCGGCCGCCTGGTTCGAGGACGGCAGGTGGTACCTTTTCTACGAACGGGGCGATCAGGGTGTTTGGTTGGCCACCTCGAAAGACCGCAAGGTGTGGACCAACGTCAAGGATGATCCGGTGATCGCGATGGGGCCCGAGCCGTATGACAAGACGGCCGTGGCCGTCAATCAGATCGTCAAGCGCGACGGCTACTATTACGCCTTCTACCACGCCAACGGCGAGCGCCCCTGGAAAGACTGGACGACCTGCGTGGCCCGATCCCGCGACCTCGTGCACTGGGAGAAGTATCCCGGCAATCCCATCATCCGGAACAACTGCTCCAGCGCGATCCTCGTCCGCACGCCGCAAGGTCAGGATCGGTTGTACACGATGCATCCGGACGTCAAGGTCTTCGTGCCGTCGACTGAGGGGAGTCGATAGCAGCTGCCTCGGCAGGGCCACTGTGCCGTCCACGCATCCCCCCGGACGGAGGGCTTCACGCGGAGGCGCGGAGCATGCGGAGTTCCGGGGGGGTAAGCCGGGGATCCGGGGCGGCGCGACGAAGCTCCTTCGATCCTTCCGCGCGACTCCACAATGAAAGTTGGGTCGCGGACGGCGCGGCCCTGCCGTGCCTGGTGGATCTCCCGTGTCGACTGGGCTTCGATCCCAGGAGGTTGCCAGTGATTCTTACCCCGCCTGAGATTCGCGGATCTCTGGAGCGCGCGAGGGCGGCCTTCCCGCGTTTTTCCGGTTGGGATCATCATAACGCGATCGATGAATCCTACCCGGGATTCTCCCTCTGGGGAGAGTACATCCCCAAGCCGGACGAGCCCATGCCCCAGAGTTTTTTCGTCACGTTCGACACCGGCGAGACAAGCTGGGCGGGACATCTCAGCATCGGGAAGCCGTGCTACTTCTGGTCGAGCGCCGATTGTGGAGATGCCAACTTGCTCGACACGGGTCCCTGTGCGACCCTGGAGGATGCGATCGCCAGTCTCAAGCGGCAGATGGCGGACCTGTTCGCGGCCCTCTCGGGTTCAGTTGCCGAGCCGCGGACGACACCGGGCCGCGGCGAGTAGCACTCGAGATCCGGCAGACACGTCGCTCGTCCTTCTCGCCTCCGCCATCGGCGACTTCCTGCTCTAGCCAGGCCACCTGGGAATCCGGATCGGCCACTCTTCTTCATTTTCGATCACGCGGTGTAACACCCGCTCGCCATTCTCGTCTTCTCTCTTCAGGGGGGAACGCTCGGGGCCGGCGTGAGGCCCCGAATCCGGCCCGCCCGGCCGGTCGGGACGAGGCGACCGACCCGCCGGGCCCGTCCGAAGTCGGTCCGGAGCAACGGCCGCGGGCGGCCGGCCGGGTGCGGGTCGAGGCGCGGGCAAGGGCCGAGGAGGGGTGGAAGCGGCGGCGGATGATGTCGCCGGCGGACCGCCTCCGCGGTCGGGGGCGAGAGACACTCGTGAGCGTCCGAAACTGATGCGAAAGACGGATTGGCGCGGATTGCATCAAAAGTAATCGGGAACATCACGGCAGGACTTACGTCGAATTAGCGGCATAAAGCCGGACGCGAGTAGAAGCCGAACCCTCCGACCGCGTTATAGTTTTACTCTCGCTCTCGATCCTGCGTCGCCGCCCCGCGGCTGACGACCCGCGCGGACAGTCGTCTCCGTCGGACCCGAGAGAGTTCTTTCAGGCCGGAGATGTCCGGGGGGTTATGCGGCCGACGGGTCCGTGAGATAATCGGCGCCTGGCTGACCCGTCCGAGGGGAGTGGCTGCAGGCACGACTCCGGCCAGGCCGATCCCGAAACATCGACGTCGGCTGTCGGGCTGTCGGGCGGGGCGCTGATGGAACCCAGAGAGGGGGCGAATCCGCGCGTCGAAGGCCGCCAGCCGCATCCGATCGGGGGAGATGCGATGATGGTGCGCGACCGATCGGTCATGCGGCTGATCCAGTTCCAGCGCCCGGGCCATCGGCGACATCCGCAGCAAGTGGACGACGTGCCAAGATCGGGCAACGCGATACGACTCGGGCGAAGCCGTGATCGCCGAGCCACGACCGTGATCGAGTGGTCCATGCGGTGACTCCGAGACCCCCACCCGCTCCCTGGCAGGTGCGGCTTGGCTTGGCCGAGCGAGGAAAACGATGGCTGCGATCTCCCCCTCCGACTGGTCGCGGATCAACGACGACGCGGACCGCTTCGAGCGCGCCTGGAAGCAAGGCCCGCGGCCGAAAATCGAGGACTACCTCGCCGAGGGCGATCCGGACCTGCGGGCCGCCCTGCTCGAGGAGTTGCTCCGCGTCGAGCGCGAGCTGCGCCTCCGCGAGGGCGAACATCCCGGGCCAGAGGAGTATTCTCTCCGATTCTCCCAGCATGCCGCGCTGATCGAGGCCGTCTTCGGCCCCGGGCCCGACCGGACCGGAGCCGAGGACCAGCGACCCGGCCCGACGACCGCATTCGTCCCGACCGATGGCCACGCCGAACCCAACGGAGAGCCGCCACCCGGCTCCCACGCCCGCTATTTCGGCGACTACGAGATCGAGCGCGAGCTGGGCAGAGGCGGCATGGGCGTCGTCTTCCAGGCGCGGCAGATCAGCCTCAACCGCCCCGTCGCCCTCAAGATGATCCTGGCTGGCCAGCTTGCCGATGAGACCGACGTCAAACGGTTCTATACCGAGGCCGAGGCGGCGGCCAATCTCGATCACCCCGGGATCGTACCGATCTTCGAGGTGGGCCAGCACGAGGGGCAGCACTACTTCTCGATGGGATTCATCGAGGGGCGGAGCCTGGCGCAGCGGCTGACCGAGGGGCCGCTGCCGCCCCGCGAGGCGGCCGACTTGATGGCGAGGGTCGCCGATGCGATCGACTTTGCTCACCAGCGGCGTGTGATCCATCGCGACCTCAAGCCGGGCAACATCCTGCTGGACCCGAACGGCAACCCGCGGGTCAGCGACTTCGGGCTGGCCAAGCGGCTGCAATCCGACAGCGGGTTGACCGGCTCGGGCCAGATCATCGGGACGCCCAGCTACATGCCGCCGGAGCAGGCCAGAGGGGATCGCGGCGCGGTCGGTCCCCCCGCCGACGTCTACGCGCTGGGGGCGACGCTCTATGCCCTGGTCACCGGGCGACCGCCGTTCCAGGCGGCTACGGCGATGGACATCGTCCTGCAGGTCCTCAGTGACGAGCCGGTGCCGCCGCGGCGGCTCAATGCGTCGGTGCCGCTGGACCTGGAGACCATCTGCCTGAAGTGCCTCCAGAAGGAACCCGCCAGGAGGTACGCCTCGGCGGCGGACCTGGCCGCCGACCTGCGGCGTTTCTCAGGCGGCGAGCCGATCCGGGCGCGGCCGGTGAGTCGGGCCGAGCGGGCCTGGCGGTGGTGCCGTCGCAATCCAGCAATCGCGACGCTCACGGCGGCCGCGGTGCTGTCGCTCCTGGGCGGGACCATCGCGTCGTCGTACTTCGCGTGGCAAGCAAACAAGCGATATCTTCAGGCCCTGGCGAGCGCCCAGGCGGCCGACGAGTCGCGCCGGCAGCTGCTCGAACGCGTCTACATCTCCGATATGCAGAAGGTCCAGGCCCAGTGGGGCAAGATGTCCTTCAACGTGGAGGACCTCCTGGCCGCGAATCACCCGGATAGCACCGGCGGGATCGACCTCCGTCGCTTCGAGTGGTACTTCTGGAAACGGCAACTGATCCCCCTCGGCGCCTCGCACCGGGTACTCGAGGGGCATGAGGGGGTCGTGCACAACCTGGCCTATACTCCGGACGGCCGCTACCTGGCGACGGCCAGCTTCGACGGCACGGTCCGCATCTGGGACGTCGCGACGGGCGGTCCGGCGCACATCCTGCGACCGGGTCCTTCGTCATTCACCTCGGTCGCCTTCAGCCCGGACGGGACGCGCCTGGCCGCAGCCCAGGGAACCGGGTATCTCGAGCTCCACGATTCGGGCGTGGTCATCGTTTGGGAATGGAGGACCAATCGGGAGGTGCGGCGGCTGGAGGGCCAGACTGGCGGGGTCCATCGCGTCGCCTTCAGCCATGACGGTCAACGGCTGGCCACGGCCGGGTACGACGGCACGGCGCGGATCTGGGACGTGGCGTCGGACGAGGTCCGGCACATCCTCGCTCCTCGCCAGGGCCCGGCGTGGGGCGTCGCGTTCAGCCCCGACGATCGCATGCTCGCCACCGGCCACGAGTCGGGGGCGATCGTCCTGTGGGATGCGACCACGGGCCAGCTCCGGAAGACGCTCACCGGCCATCGAAAAGGCGTGACGTGCGTCGCCTTCAGCCCCGACGGGAGTCGGCTCGCGAGTTCCAGCCACGATTCTACGGCGCAGATCTGGGAAGTCTCTTCTGGGACGAACGTGCGGGTGCTGACCGGGGCCAGCAGTATGGTCCAGAGTGTCGTCTGGAGCCGGGATGGCCGTCGCGTCTTGACGGCGGGCTGGGACGGCACGGCACGCGTATGGGACGTGGACAGCGGCAGGGAGAAGCTGACGCTCATCGGGCACGGCAGCTTCGTCCAGTCGGCCGTGTTCAGCCCCGATGAGAAGAGTATCGCCACGGCGGCGAATGATCTCACGGCACGCCTCTGGAGCGCGGAGCCCAGGCCGCAAGATCGACTGCTGCGGGCCGACACCACCAGCAGCACCGCCTACCCGAGCTTCACGCCCGATGGCCGATATCTCCTCGTCACAAACGACAACGACGTGCAGCAACTTTGGGACCTGGCCGCGGGGAAGCTGATCCGCTCGTGGCCGGGAGGCGCGGGTATGATCCGGCCTGATGGCCGCGAGATCGCGACGGAGTCGGCGGGCGGCACGATCGAGATCCGCGAGACCTCGACCGGTCGCGTGCTCCGCCGCTTCTCCATCGATCCCGGCGGCTGCCACTCCCTGTTCTACAGCCCCGACGGACGGTGGATCGTGACCAACGGTGTCCCATGGGATCGACGGACCGAGACGTCGTACGCGCAGGTCCGGGACGCCCACAGTGGTCGGTTGGTGCGGACGATCACGGGGCACCCTGGATGGGTCAGCGAGGTGCGGTTCACCCCGGACAGCCGCTTGATGGCGACGGCCGGCTACGATCGGGCCGCGAAACTCTGGGACACCCGCGAGTGGTCCCTGGTACGGACGTTCAAGGGCCACGACGACGGGATCGAATCCCTGGCCATCAGCCCCGACGGCCGGCGACTGGTTACCGGCAGTTTTGACGGCACGGTGCGCCTCTGGGACATCGACACCGGCCGGCAAATGCATCGGATGCGCGGGCAGTTCGGGGGCGTCCAGCGTGTGGCGTTCAGCCCTGACGGCCGGCGTGTGGCGTCCGGCGGCCAAGACGGAGTCACGCGGCTCTGGGACGTGGACTCCGGCCAGGAGATGCTGGCGCTGGCAGGTCACACCGGATATATCTTCGGGATCGCCTTCCGCCCCGATGGCCACCTATTGGTCTCGACCAGCGGCGACGGCATACGGGTCTGGGACGCCTCGCCCGTCGAACCCGATCGCAAGCCGAACTTGCGCCTCCCCGACCCCGAGGAGGTTTCCACCACGTCTTCTAGAGGAGACCGCTGATCTGGCGATGGGATCGAACGGTGAGTCCATCCGTTTCGTTCGCCTCCAGCCCCTTCGGCGGCGAGCCTCTTCGGTTCGGGACGAGCGCCTCCGGGCTCACGGGCCCTGGAGGCCGGTCCGCCGGATTTGGATGCGGCGGGCCGCCACGTGGGTGTCCTCCGCCTTGCGGACGATGTAGACCTCGGTCGTCCTGTTGTCCGCGTGGCCGGCAAACTCCCGCATCCCGTACATCGTTGCCCCGTTGCGGATGGCGTTGTTGATCGCCGTCTTGCGTAGCGAGTGAATGCCGATGCCGCGGCCGCCCAGCCGCAACGGCTCATCCTGGCGGGCGGATCGAGGCCGTCTGCCGGGATGCGGGGTTCGAACCGCCAGCGATCTGCACTCCGGAGGAACTGCTCGGGGGCAACGATGATTATTGAGGATGACGTGGTGCGCAAGGTGCGGGCGGCCCGCGACGAATACTGCCGGCAATTCGAGTACGACCTGGGGGCCATCGTCCGTGACGTGCGCGAGCAGGAGCGGGTCGGGGGCCGGCAGGTCGTTCGCCTGTCGCCGCGCCGGCCGGTGAGGATCAGCCGCGAAGCCGCCGGAAAGCCCGTCTGACGGTCGGCATTCGGTGGAATCGCCGCGCTCGAACTGCGCGGCCAATCCAGCGCGATAGGCTCGAAGCCCGCCGGTCCGGACCCGGCCCGACCGCTTCGCACGGACCCGGTCGGAGCGGATCGGCCCGCCGAAGGGCCGGCGTCGGAGGCTCAGCTTCCCATGCGTTGACACCAGGCCATGACGGCGATACGCTCCTGAAATGGACTACGATCATTTGATCACCATCGAGCCCGGGAAACGGAGCGGGAAGCCCTGCATCCGTGGACTGCGAATCACGGTCACCGACGTCCTCGAGTATCTGGCCGCCGGCATGAGCGTCGATCAGGTTCTCGAAGACTTCCCCGATCTGACGGCGGAGGATGTCCGGGCCTGCCTGGCGTTCGCCGCTGATCGCGAGCGGCGGCTGTGCGTGATTCCCCCGCGATGAAGCTGCTGTTCGACCAGAACCTCTCGTATCGACTTGTCGCCGTGCTGGCGAGCGAATACCCCGGCTCGTTGCATGTTCGGGATGTCGGCCTGAACGCGGCGGACGACCAGGCGGTCTGGCAGTTCGCCGTTCAGCAGGGAA
Source organism: uncultured Planctomycetota bacterium (assembly GCA_963815795.1). Classification (GTDB taxonomy): domain Bacteria; phylum Planctomycetota; class Planctomycetia; order Isosphaerales; family Isosphaeraceae; genus JAKAUH01. The sequence continues at coordinate 5,847,373 of CAWFIC010000003.1, forward strand.
TGGCGATCGTCTCCAAGGATTCCGACTTCCAGCAACGGGCACTCCTCAAAGGCCACCCGCCAAAGGTCGTCTGGGTGCGGCTGGGGAACTGCACCACCGCGGCGGTGGCGGATCTGTTGCGGGCGAAGCAAACCGACTTGCTGGCGTTCGAGGCGGATGCCACGGCGTCCTTCCTGGTCCTGTCGTGATGAGCCGGGATTCCCTCGAATCCCTCCCCGGTCCGCCCGACCGCCGACGGTGATGAAGTCACCATGACGTGAGCGATCTCGCGCCGCGGGGTACGAACCGCTGGCGATCTGCACTCCGGAAGAATGACTCGGGGGCAACGATGATGATCGAGGATGACGTGGTGCGCGAGGTGCGGGCCGCCCGCGAGGAGTACTGCCGCCAGTTCGGTTACGACCTGGAAGCCATCGTCCGCGACCTGCGCGAGCAGGAGCGGGTCGGGGGCCGGCCGGTGGTCCGCCTGTCGCCGCGCCGGCCGGTGAGGATCAGCCGCGAAGCCGCCGGGAGGCTCGCCTGACGGTCGGCATTCCGTGGAATCGCCTCGCTCGAACGACTCGGCCCATCCAGCGCGATCGGCTCGAAGCCGGCCGGTCCGGACCCGGCCCGACCACTTCGCCCAGACCCGTCGAGACCGACCGAGTGATGTCGGGGCAGGGCCGGGATGGCCGATCCCCCGCCAGCGCAAGCCCACACCGACCATGCTTGAATGATATCTCCGGCGAGCCGCTCGAGTCCCCGGAACTCGGTGTCAACGCTCGTACTTTGCATACACTCGACGCGCAAAGTATGCAAAGTATGCAAAGTATGGGGCTCTTGGGGGCCATCGGTCGTCGATTCAGGCATGCCGCCACCTGTGCTTGTCGGGGATCATTGATGAGTGGTGTGGTCGCCCCGATTCCGTCGCTGGCGCCCATACTCCCCACTTTTCAGCAACACATTTTCGTGGGGACTATGGGGAGTATGGGGAGTATGGAAATGAAAACCGACCGGCGCCGCCCGCCGACCGGGCCTCGGGGACCGGGACGGTCCGCATCGGGGCCGCGATCGCCGGGCGGAGATGCCTACCGGTACAGGACTCCGATCCGCCGCCGGTAATCGTCGTAGGTCTCCTCGAAGAGCCGGCGGGCGCGCTCGGCCCCCAGGTGGCAGGCGGCGGTGAGGACCTTCGGCGGCGCGCCGGCCTCGGTCAATAATCGGGCGACCTCGGCCTTGATCAGGTTGATGATCGCGCAGCCGGTGATGGTCGAGATCGGCGCGACCGGCGTCTCCAGGCCCTCGATCCAGACGGCCGAGTCGCCCGCGGCGCCCGCTGGTCGAGCACCAGGTCGGCGACCTCATGCAGCTTCTTCCCCGACTCGTGTCGCGACGTCGAGGCGGCGGCGTGCGCCATCGACGTGAGGGCCGCGACCCACATCCCCAGCCGCTTCGCCTCGAGTGCCACGTCGATCGTCACCGCGTTGCAGCCGCTGGTCGAGATGGCCAGGAGCGCGTCCTCGGGCGCGGTGGCGAAATTCCGCCAGAGGACCGGCCCGAAGCCCTGCACGTTCTCCAGGAACATCGCCTGCCGCTGGCCGTTGGCCCCGACGACCGGGTTGTGATAGGTCATCGACAGCTCGACGATCGGGTGGAAGCCCGGGAATGACCCGTAGCGCGGGAACATCTCCTCGACGGCCATCCGCGAGTGCCCCGTGCCGAAGACATGTACCAGCCGGCCCGCGAGGATCGTCGCCGCGAAGTGCGCGGCCGCCTCGCGGATCGCCGGCAGTTGCGCCGACTCGATCGCGTCGATCGCCGCTCGCACGGCGGAGAGATACTGAGTCAGGACGTCCGGGCGATCGGTCATGGGCCGGCCTCGATCGGGATATCGGCCGGTCGGCGGCCCTCCGAGACGCACCAGCCGCCGTCGACCACCAGTTCGGCGCCGGTGACGAACCGGGCGGCCGGCTCGCACAGGTAGAGCGCGGCCTCCGCGACGTCCGCGGCGGACCCCGGCCCGCCGGCGATCGGCTGTCGGGCCGCGACGTAGGGACGGATCCTCGGGTCGTTCACGGCCCGGGTGGCCATGGGCGTGTCGATCAGCCCCGGCGCCAGCAGGTTGAACCGGATCCGATCCGGAGCATACATCGCGGCGGCGGCCAGGGTCAGCGAACGGATGGCCCCCTTGCTGGCCGCGTAAGCGATGGTCGCGAAGTGGAGAGGCGCCGGCGCCAGGGCCAGCACCGAGCCGACGTTCACCACCGTACCCCGTAACCCGAACATGTCGATCGGCTGACGCAGCATGAACCGCACGGCCGCCCGGTTGGACAGGAACAGGCCGGAGGCGTTGACCTGCATCACGCGGTCCCAGCCGCCGTCGGAGCACTCGTGCAGCGGCCCGTCGCCGAACTGGCGCCCGCTGATCCCGGCGACGTGCAGCAGGACGTCGAGCCGGCCGCCCAGGGCATCGAGGGCGAACCCGAAGAGACGCGCGACTTCGGCGCGCCCGAGGCGAGCTCGAACGTGACTTCCCAGACCGGGCCGAGCGGGGCGAGCTGGCCCATCGCCGAGCGGCCGACCTCCGGCGATTGACCGGCCACGACCACGCGCGCACCCTCCTCGAGGAACCGGCGCGCCGAGGCCAGGCCGATGCCGCTGGTCCCCCCCACGATCAGGCACGTTCGGCCGTCGAGCCGGCCGGGTCGTCGCACGGGCGGTCTCCGACTGGGATGGGCCGGCCCTCGCTCAATCCTTGACCTGGAAGATCGCCTCGATCTCGACGGCGATGCCGCCGGGCAGCGCGCCCATGCCGACGGCGCTGCGCGCCCGACGCCCGCGTCGCCGAAGACATCCTTCATCAGGTCGGAATAGCCGTTGATGACCTTGGGCTGGTCGTGGAAGTCGGGGGTCGAGTTGACCATGCCCAGCGTCTTGATCAGCCGCGCGACCTTGTCGAGCGAGCCCAGGTGGGTCCGGATCGTCGCCAGGATCGCCAGCCCCGTCTGCCGCGCCGCGGCCTGGCCGCCGGCGACGTCCATGGTCTCGCCCAGCCGGCCGGTGATCAGCGTCCCATCCGAGCGATACGGGCCATGCCCGGAGACGTAGAGCAGGTCCCCATGGCGGATGGCCGTCACGTAGGTGGCCACCGGCTTGGGGGCAGGGGGCAACTCCAGCTTCAACTCGGCGATGCGGGCTTCGGCTCCCATGGCGATCGTCCCTCGATGGTTCCGCGCCAGTCGGTCGGTCGGGATCTCCGTGCGTCCCGATCCACGCCTCCGAAACTAACGGCTCACCACGGCCAAATCAACAGCGCGGGTCCATGGCGGAGTCCTTCGGGGCTCTCCGGGAATTCTTGTTCAAAGTTCCGCACGCGGCTTGTGTGTCATCTGTAGGGTCCGTTTCACGTGAGCCGGCGAAGGGCGCGCCCCGGCCCGTGGATTCGCGCCGGTTCGACGGGCCGGCGTGGCACGAGGGCCCCCGGGATCGACGGAGAAGGCTTCCGGCGCCCATGGGACGCCGCGAGAACCCTCGGTACGGCGTCAACCCCAGGACGAATCTCGTCTCGATGGGTGGCGCCCCAACTGGCCATGCTCATCAGGAGCCATCGTTCATGAATGCTCGTCGCACTTCATCGTCTCTCGACCGGAGGCTCGTCATCCTCTTCGCCGTGGCGATCCTCATCGGCTCGCACGAGGCGCACGGTCAGAACGGCGCCGTCGGCATCGCCCATCCGGCGAAAGGGATCGCCGTCAACGGCGACCTGAGCGACTGGCCCGATGGTCTGCGAGCTTACCCGATCGAACGCATCGAGTACGGCGACAAGCTCGGCGGCAAGGACGACCTGGAGGCCCACTTCCGACTCGCCTACAACCCGGGCGAACGCGCCCTCTATGTCGCCGTCGAAGTGCGGGACGATTCCGTCGTCCTCGACGGACCCGGGGACGTCTCGTGGAACGCCCAGGATGGCTGTGAGCTCTTCATCGATGCGGCCCATGCCGGGAGCGGATCTCCCGTCATCCAGTATGCCCGGTATGGCGACCGGAACCAGGTCTATGGCCCCGTTGAGGGCCTCGACAACAAGGTGAAGGCGGCCGTCGCACGGACGGGGAATCGGATCGTCTACGAGTGGCGCGTCGAGGTCGGCGCCCCGCTGGATCCTGACCGGGCCATCGGGTTCGACGTCTCGGTGCCGGATAAGGACAAGGACGGCTCGTTCTCGTGGGCCGCCTGGGGCCCGGGGACGCAGAAGCTCGACATGCCCGATCGGTGCGGGGAGTTCCTCCTCGTCACCCCACAGACGCGGTTCGGCGAGGTCTCCGGCCTCGTGGCCTGGAAAGACCCGTCCCGGTCAGCCCTCCCCTCCCGGGTGCGAATCGAGTCGTCGCGCATCGCAACGCTCTGGCGCACGGTGCCGGTGGATTCGTCGGGGGCCTACCGGGCCACGACCCTCCCCGCAGGTCCTTACTCCGTCCGTCCCGTGGATTCGACAGACCTCCGCGTCGATGCGACCGCGAGCGTCGAGGTCCAGGTCGAGGCCGATCGGCCGGCGACGGCCGGCCTCCTCCGCATCAGGTCCATACCCTGGCCCGGGCTGATCGGCTCCGAGGGCGTTCTCCGCAGCCCCGGGCCCGTGAATCCCGGCGACCTCGACCGCTTCGTTCAGGCCTACCTGGAATACTTCAAGATCCCGGGGATCTCGATCGCCGTCATCAAGGATTTCCAGGTCGTTTACTCCCGCGGTTTCGGCGTCAAGAACGCGGCCACCGGCGAGCCCGTCGGCGATGACACCGTGTTCGAAGCCGCGTCCATGACGAAGCCCGTATTCGCCTATACGGTCCTCCGACTGGTGGACCGAGGTGTCCTGGACCTCGACACGCCGCTCTACACCTACCTCCCCTATGAAGACATCACCCATGACGATCGTTACAAACTCATCACGGCCCGGATGGTGCTGACCCACCGGACCGGGTTCCCGAACTGGCGCACGGGGAAGCTCGACATCAAGTTCACACCGGGCACCAAGGTCTCTTACTCCGGTGAGGGATTCGTTTACCTCGGCAAGGTCGTCGAGCGCCTCACCGGCAAGAAACTGGTCAACCTGTGCCGCGAGGAGGTATTCGAGCCCCTGGGGATCGAGAACGCCTCCCTCATCTGGAACGGGAACATGGCGCGCCTCGAGCGCCACGGGCCACGGCGGGTACAGGCCGCTTGCCAAAGGCAAACCCGGCGCGCCCAACACGGCCGCCAGCCTCCACGTCAACGCCGGGAACTACGCCCGCTTCCTGATCGCCGTCCTCCGAGGGCAAGGTCTCTCCGGGCCGACTGCCAAGGAGATGCTCCGTCCTCAAGTGAAGATCCCGGATGACACGAGCGGGAACAGCTCGTGGGGCCTGGGCATTGCCATCGAGGAGACCCCCTTCGGCGCAAATTACGGGCACGGCGGGAGGAATCCCGGATTCACCAGCCGGTCCGTGATGTACAAGGATCGGGGGATCGGGTACGTCGTCCTCGTGAATAACGACGATGCCAGTAAGATCGACAACGTCTTGAATGCATATCTGATCGCCGGCAAATCCGGCTTGAAGGATGCCGAGCCCATTTTCCACAAGGTCGCCAAGGTCAACCCGAAGTTGTACGACGCCTATGTCGGCCGCTACGAGATCGGTCCCGGGATCATCGTGACGTTCAGCCGCGAGGGAGATCGCCTCATGGCCCAGGTCGCCGACGAGGGCAAGACCGAGGTCTTCCCCGAGTCGGAAACCGTCTTCTTCCTCAACCGGTCCACCGATGCCACGACGACCTTCGTCAAGGATGACAAGGGCCAGGTCACTCACATCGTCGTCCACCGCGAGGGGCGAGATACCAAGGCGAAACGGCTCGCCACCGAGCCGAAATCCGACGCCTCCCAATAGGCGAGTCCGACGAGGATCGTCCGAGCGATGGAACGACGAGGTTGCAACGCATGTCGACAACCGACGTCGGGCTCGGTCTGGTTCCGCGGTCTCTCCGCCATCGCGTCGCCCCGCGGTGTGGGCCGCCCCCAGAAAGGGTGCGACTCCAGAAAGGGTGCGAACCCACTTTCACCCCGCGGGATCGTACGGATCGGCGGCTGCGATCGGCGTCGGTGGCCTCGGCGAAGCCATCCGCTTCCCGAGGATCCCAGGCCGATCCGATCCGTGCCCGGGCGAGTCGTCGGGCTCGATGGCCGGCGGCCCGGACCGGCGGGGAGCGGGACGCGGATCGGGGAAACGGGCGGCCCCGGAAACCGTCGGGATCGGATGACCCGTCCCGGGTCCGAATTGAAGAATGGCCCCGCCTGGGTGATGATGGAGGAGAGTCGTCGTTCGGGCCGCCCCGGGAGACGGAGCCACTCCATGTCCACGATCGTATCGACGATGCCAGCGGCGCCGACAACCGTGGCGACGGACCCGGTCCCGCCGTCGCCGTCCGGAGAGCTCTACCGATTCACCGTCAACCAGTATGAGCGCATGGCGGAGGTCGGCATCCTGACGGAAGATGATCGGGTCGAGCTCATCAACGGGATCGTGGTGACCAAGATGCCCAAGGGACCGGAGCACGTCTGGGCCGCCAAATCCGTGGAGAACCTTCTGGAAGCCTTTCTCGGGGGCGCCTGGTGCGTTCGCCGGGAAGAACCCGGCGCAGATCCCCGCTTTGAACGAGCCGGAGCCGGACGACGTGGTCGCCCGGGGGAATCGAAGGGCTTACCTCAAGCGCCATCCCGAGCCGGCCGAGATCGCGCTGATCGTCGAGGTCTCCGATACCACCTACCACCGCGACCGGAACGAGAAATTCGCCGCCTATGCCCGCGCCGGCATCCCGGTCTACTGGATCGTCCACCTGCCCTTGCGCCGGGTCGAGGTCTACACCGACCCGGGGCCGGAGGGTTACCGCACGAGCGAAGTCTTCACGGAAGGGCAGGCCATCCCGGTAACCATCGGAGGGCAACATCTCGGGCAGATCGCCGTCGACGATATCCTGCCCCCGCCGCCGGACGAGCCGACCGCCGATGACAACGGGGCCCAGAAACCCGTCCAGGATCGCGGCCCCGAAATCGGACCGTGATGGCGTTCAGGAAGAAGTGCCGTCGGCCCCGGCGGAGCCATCCGCTCCCCGCGGATTCGAGTCCGATCCGGCCCGGGCCCGCTCGAGTCGTCGGGTCGGACCGCCGGCGGCCTGGTCCGGTCAGGGCACGGACGGGACCGGGTCCTCGAATTCGAGATTGGCCGTCGATCGGTTGGTCTCGTCCGGGGTCAAGAGGACGAGCATGCTGATATCTCCCTCATCATCCTCGGAGAGGGGCTCCAGGTATTTCCAGACCCTGTCATGCCGGTCTACCCGGCTCAGGCCGACAAAATCCGGGTCGATGATCCGGATCCGGACCGATGCCGGGTTCTGCCGATACAGGTCGATCCGGGCGGCCGGATGGTCCTTCTGGTACGCATGAAGGACCGACTTGATCTGCTCGATCACCGCGTCCGATTCGCCGCGAGGAATGTTGATTACCATGTTGGTCAGAGTCTCCCATCGGCCCATTGGATGATCGCTTCGGCCGCCGCCAGGAATGCCTTCGACTCATCCTCTTTCAGCGTTTGGGGCAGGTACCTCAGATTCGTCAACCAGTCATTCACCAGGGCGAAATCCCGATTGACCGCCCGAGGGAAATGCCCCCCATCATGGAGGCGGTATTGATATCTCAGCCATTCATAATTGTGGGCCTGATTCCCTCGAAAAGACTCGAGCATAGCCGCCCGATCCCCCGCGGAGGCAACGGACAGAATCAAGGCTTTCAGGATGCACTCGACGCCATAGCCCGCCAAGGTCCTTGGTCTGGCATCGCGGATGGCTCCATTCGAGTGGCCAGTGCCGGAATCCCGCGCCTTGCGAGAAGATTGACCACCGCAGAGATCGCTGAGCCCGCAGAGACGAAGAAGTCCCGGAGGAATCGAGGGACCAGTCCATCGACTCCCGACTCGTCCGGCCTCGATGGACTTCTCACCTCGAGAATTCAGTTCGGCCTGCATCATTCGGTAACCTGGCTGTCGGCATCGACTTCCGGGGAGACCGCCGGTTGCCGACTGACGACGACCCTTCGGCGGCCCGGAGATCGGTGCCCGTGATCTGGCCGATCAATCGCCTCTGCCGCTCTTGTTTTCTTCGTCTCTGCGGGCTCCGCGGTCTCTGCGGTGGTCAATCTCCTCAATCCTCCACCGCGTCTTCCCGCATCGTCCCGATCGGCTCGCCGCCGCGCCGCCCGCATCGGTCCAGATCCGGCCCGATGGCCCGCCTCACCCGCACACCGGCTCACTCCTTCGACTCGCCGCCGTACATCTCGGCGAGGGCCCGGAGCGCCTCCTTGGGCCGGCGGTCGATGGTGACCGCGCCGAAGGCCCCGAACGGGCCGTTGGCCTGGAAATGCCTCCGATGATAATAATCGGCCCACGACCACAAGACGCCGCCCGAGACCTCGGGCACGGCGGAGATCGCCGCCCAGGCCGAGCGGATGTAGGCGGCCTGGAAATCCTCGGTCGCGGCGACGTCCCCGTGCATCCCGGGAATCCCCAGGGCGCCGAATTCGGTGACCACGAGCGGCTTGTCCGGGAAAGCCGTGATCTGACGGCGCAGATGGGCCTCCGATGGCCTCCGCGCACGCTCTTCGAGCTGATCGCGATGGACGGCGATCGTCCCCATGAGCGAGCCATAGTACATGTTGGTCGCCACGAGGTCGGCGTCTTCATAGGCCCGGTGCTCGCGGACCGAGCCGGGTGCCGTCACGAACGTGACCAGGCGCGTCGGGTCGAGTGCCTTCGTCCTGCCGATCAGGGCGCGCATCACCTTGATGCCCACCGCGCTCTCGGTCTTCGACTCGTTGGCCATGCTCCAGATGACGACCGAGGGATGGTTCTTGTCGCGGCGGACCATCGCTTCGAGCATCGGCAGGGCCAGGTCGAGGATGTGTTCGTCCTGTACCACGCCCTCCTTGCCGAACCATTCGATCCCCCACCAGTTGATCGGCAGTTCCTCGAGGAACAGGATCCCCACACGGTCGCAGAGCTCGAGGAATTCGGGCGATTGCGGGTAGTGGGCCCGGATCAGGTTGATCCCGGTCTTCTTCATCAACCGCAGCTCGGCCTTGACGCGGTTCATGGGCGGATTCGGCCCGAAGCCGCCGAACTCGTCGTAGCGATTGACACCGTGGATCTTCAGGGGCCTGCCGTTGAGGAGGATTTGGCGGCCGCGCGCGGCGATCGTCCGGATCCCGAACGAGAGGAAGATCCGATCGATCACGGTCGTGCCGCGCTCGAGGGTCGCGACGAGCGTGTACAAGGCGGGAGTCTCGGGCGACCAGGTCCTGGCCTGCGCCAGCTTCAACGTCAACTCGTGGCGCGAGGCGGTCACCGCACGAGTCGCGACGGCCAGCGTCCGCGACGCCGGCTCGTCGCCCACGACCACCAGCCGCAGGACGAGATCCCCGGGGTCCACGCGGCCGGCGACTTCGACCGTGCACGCGACCGAGGCTCCATCGCCGTCCGGCACGGCACGGATCGCCAGGTCCGAGATGGAGACCAACGCCTTGGTCTCGACGCGGACGGGCTGGAGGATTCCCCCGTACTGCACCCATTCGATCGTCTGGGCCGCCGGGGGCCACTCGATCCGAGGCCGATTGTTGACCCGCAGCACGAGGTGGTTGTCATTGCTCTTGAGCTTGCCCGTCACGTCGAAGGCGAAGGGGAGATAGCCGCCGATGTGCTCGCCCAGCGGCTCGCCGTTGAGCCAGGCCTTGGCGTGGTACATCACCCGGCCGAAGGACAGGTGCTGGGCCCAGCCCGCGCGGGCCCAAGAGCCGTCGAGCGTCACGGTATACCAACCGATCCCCTCATAGCCGCGCATCGCCTCATCGAAGCGGTCCCACGCTCCGGGCACCCGGGCCGTGCGCGAGCTCGACCGGTCGAAACCGACGTCGTACCAGCGCTCGCGCTCACCCACGTCGTGGACGTTGACCTGGAACCGCCAGTCGCTCGCGATCTCGCGAACCGCGCGGGGGCCGAGGTCCTGCGCACGCGCGACAGGACCGCCCATCAGCATGCCGGTGGCCTGGAGGACCAGGATCGATAAGATTCCGAGAGACCTGGTGCCCGCACCGCGGTCGAAGGAATCGCACGTTGTTTTCGTCATCGCCCGCTCCGCGATCAAGCGACCACCCCGCCCCACCGGGCCATCTCGATCCCGAGCAGGATCAGCCCGACGCCCGACGTCATGCAGACGAACCAGACCCACAGGTCGTCCCAGCGGGTAATCATGTAATACGCGGTGTACAGGGGGATCACCAGGTAGAGGAAGCCGTAGAGGAAGTCTTCGGAGAATGCGCCGTAGGCTCCCACGACGTATCCCACCAGGATCAATATGCAGCCGAGGGCGATCACCGCGCAGGCCGCGATCAGGACGCCTTTCGGGGCGAGCAGGGCGGTCGCGGTGATGGCGATCGCCAGGGCGCCCCGACCCAGGCCAGCCGGGTCGGCCAGGCGGATCGCGACGCATGCTTGCGGGCCTTCCGGGTCGTGGATCCCGACGCGGACTGCTTCGGCCGACGCGGCGCGGTGGTGGTCGGTTCGTCGCCGCGAGTCGGGGCGAACGCCGAAAACGGGTCCTGGTCCATGTCCCCGAACCCGGCGCCGGCGGTCTTGGTCTCCTCGGCCGGCTCTTCCAGGTCGTAGACCTGGGGCTGCACTTCACCGGGCCTGGGGATGTTGAACCGGTGCCCGCAGTACTTGCACCGCGCCGATTTGCCGACGGCCGAGGCGTCCACGGAACCGGTGACGGCACAGGAAGGGCAGGCGAACCGAATCGTCATCAAGCCGGCTCCCGGGGGAATCCCGCACCGCTTCTCCGCCGCATGCTCCTCAGCGATAGACTATCGCGACCACCAGCCCGATGGCCAGCAGGCCGGAGAGAATCCCCAGCCCGATGCTGACCCGCCGCCAGAAGGTCGCCGCCGACATGAGGCCGCGGACCACCTCGATCAGGGATCGGGCGCACGCCTCGTCGTCCGACCCTGAGACCGTGCAAGGCAACGAGACGCCGACGGCCTTCGTCACCGAGTCCGGTCGCAGGAACTGGATCAGCAGCGAACCCAGGCCGCAGATCAGCGGCGAGCAGGTGCAGTTCGCCGAGCAAGCGTACGACTGGCGGTGATAGCATCCGTCCGTCGCATTGTAGACATAAGTGCAGTTCCCGCGGCCGCCGAATGGGCGTCGGGGCGGTGATTTCGGGGGAGCTCCGGTTGCGCGGGCCACGGGGGGGATCTCCGGGTCTCGGGGAACTCAGGGCCCTCGCCGGCGCGGCGAAGGGAAGGAACTGGGAGGCTCGATCCGAGGACTCGAACGCGAGAATCGCACGGGCTTGTCGTCGGGGGCGGGCCGTGGGACCGGGACGATCATGGCAGGCTCCTGGCGACGCGGAAGCCGATTGTAGAGGAACGCCTCGCTCGGATAGAGACCGTCGAGGGTCGGGCTGTGCCCGGCGACCGTCAGGCCAACCTCGACCAGCATGTCGCATCCGCGCCGGGAGCGATAGTCCGGGGCCGGGATCATGGTGTTCCGGATGTCGTCGGACGCTCCAGGCAAGCCGCCGGCCGTCGTCGCTTCGGCGGCACCCGCGGCGCGGGCCGCGGATCGGGCAGGAGATTGGGCGTCTCCGAGGTCGAACGGCCCATGATGGACGGCCCCCACCGACGCATTCACGGATGCGGGAGCAACCCGATCATGTCGCCGTGTTGCCCCCCACATATCTGATATCAACGGCCGGCCAGGAAACCCGAAATCCGCCTGGGGGACGATCCCCGGCCAGCCGGCGCCGACGCATTTCTGGACGCGACCCCTGAACGACCCCTCTTGCGTACTGGATGTCGAGGCGCCCGGCGGAATCGACCGGGGTCGATGCGGGTTGACTCGCCCAACGATGCGCCGGTCGATCAGGCCGGCGTGCCATCCCGCGGCGAGTCCCGGCCTTTCGGATCTGCAGGCGCGACGGGGGCGTCACGAACCGTGGAGGTCTCGTCAGAGGGCGTCGGCCTCAGGTGGGGCGCGATGGGCCCGGAGCTCAGCCTCGATGAGGGCACGGAGAGTCGGATCATGCGTCGCGAGGGACGCCGCATCGCGGAGGAATCGGGACGCCAATACCGGGTCGGACAGGTTATTCCGGCAATGGCAGCCGAGCACGTAGGCGAGGAGACCACGCCATTCCGCCCGGGCGCAGATGACTCGCTGAGGGCGACCCAGGTGTCCCAGGCCGTGGAGCCGCCCATCAAGACGGGCACGAGCCGAACGACGTGACGCTCACTCAACCGATTCGACCGGTAGTCGTCGACCATGGCCGAGGCCAGCCGCCAGAGGACTTCGTCTTGGCCGGCCGAGAGTTCCCGGGCCGGGCCGGTCGAGGCCTGCGATGGCCCGAGCACGCCGAGGCGGAACGCCTCGTAGGCCCAGAGCTTGATCTGCACGCCGAGCGACTCGTGGAATCTCATCGACCGCATCGCGATCTGGCAGGCGAGACGATGGCCGCGACCCGCTCGCCAGGGCGCAGGAGGACCTCCTTGGCATGGTCCTTGATCGAGCCGACCTTGTCGGAAAGGAAGAGGACCAGGGCGCGGCGCCCAGGATGCCGGCGCCGAGGGCCGAGTTGGAGATCATCAGCTCGGCGTCGCGGCCCTCCAGCGTCCCGGCGAGGGACCCCAGCATCGCGGCTTCGTAGTAGGAGATGGCGCGACTGCCGCGGAATCGGGCGAACCCGCGACTCCAGACCTCCCGGGCCGCGCGGCCGTCGCCTCGCCGTTCGGCGAGGAAGCCCCGGAGCAGGCATGCCTCCAGGTAGTAGAGGGCCAGGACGTCCTGGGGCGGGGCGAACCGCGAACCGAATGACTCCTTGGGGATGTCCGTCGCCAGGAGGTCGGGAGCAGCGAGGTATTCGTCGAGGACCCTGGCCGCCTCGTCCCACCGCTCGAGCGCCGCGTACAACCTGGCCCTTTCCACGAGGAGCGGCCGGCAACCGGCGCGGCTCGCGCCGGGGATGGCCGGGTCGCGCAGCCCGCGCTCCACGTGCTCGTGGGCCCAGTTCAGGTTCTCCTGCACGGTCGCCGGCGGGGCATCGGGCTCGCGCGCCCGTTCGATGGCGAGCCAGACGGCGTCGCGGGTCACCGTGAGCCGCCAGTGCGGGTCGATCGGTCGGCGATCGTCGAGCAGCTCGTCGGCGACCGCCTGGGCCCGCCCGTACAGCCCGGCCGAGAGGTGGACCCGGAGTAGCTCCTGCCGCGGCCCGACCGAGGCGGCGCCGGTCGGGTCGAGCCGGTCGAGCGCGCGCACCGCCCTCTCCAGCGCCGCGATCTGCTCGGGACCGATCCGGAGCAGGTGATACGGACTCGTCGTGAACGCGTAGCGGGCCGCGTGCTGAATGAACTGGCGGAGCTCGTCCTCGGTCACGATCCGGGAGAGGACGTCGCCGACCCAGTCCGGCCCGCCCTCCGGGGCCGCGATCACGATCTCCTCGAGTCCTTCGGCCCCGGGGAATCGGAGCCCCTTCGATCGGATCAGGAGGAGGGCCTGGAAGGCGGACGGGGCGCACCAGGCCCGCCGCGGGTCGTCAGGGGGCAGGGCCTTGGCCGACCGGGCGATCGCGGCGAATGCCTCAGCCGCCTCCGCGGGCCGATCGACGCGGGTCAGGCTCAGCGCCCGCTTGTACCGCGCCTCCGCGGACAGGATCGGGGCGACGGATTCCGATCCCATGCGGCGATAGGCCTCGGCCGCCTCGCCGTAACGCCCGGCGTTGAACAGGGCGTCGACCGGCTCCAGGGGGCTCGGCGACGGCGATGACGGCCGCGCGCGGAGGCGCAGGGCGGACACCGCGACGCCCGCCGGCCATTCGAGCCCCAACACCGCCGGGGTCTGCCCAGGGCCCGTCGGGACGACCGGCGTGATGTCCACCCACTCCAGGGCCGGCCGCAGCGCGCCGCGCGGATGCCGAAGCGATCGCCGTCGCGCCAGGCCGTCAGCTCGAGCCGCTCGTCCGCCAGGGCCGACGCCCGCCATCGGTGTTCGCGGACGACCACGCCATCGCGAACGATCTGGGCGGCCACGAACGAGCCCCGGCCGCGGGCGTCCAGGAAGGTCCTCCCGGTGCCGGCCATGGCGCGCAGCACCAGGCGATACGCGGGACGCCCGCCGCTCTCCAGGACGAATCCCACGCTCTCGGCACGAGTCCAGGACGGCGCGAAGACGGCGCGCGCCTCGACACTCGCCCCCGAGATCTCCCGGAGGGGGACGACCGGCCCGCCGGCTGGCTCGCGGCGGACGATCTCCCCGCCCACGGGCGTCGCCGATCCGCCCTCCGGGAACATGGCCGGGAGCCTTCCGATCGGCGGATACTCGGCGATGGTCCGCCAGTCGCCGGGGTCGGGCGGCGGGCCCGCCCGCGCGAGGTCCGGGTCGGATGGCGTCCCCGGCCCGGCCGAGGCGGCCCCGCCGAGCGGATCGGGCCGGAGGGCCCAGGACGCGGCGACGACGGCCATGGCCGTCAAGACCGCGGCCGCCGCGGAGCCCGATCGGGCCAGGCGGTCCCGGACGGCGCGCCGGGCCGGCCACGCCCGGACGCCGCGCCTCGCGCCGGGCCGCGACCCGCGGCGGAGCACGCCCCGCAGGTCGTCGGCCAGGGCCTGGGCCGTGGCCTGACGGTCGCGGGGATCGGCGGCCAGCGCCTTCATGCAGACGGCTTCGAGGTCGGGGTCCACGCCCGGCCGTCGCTCGGCCAACGGGACGACCCGGCCGCTCGCCCCGATCGGCGGCTCGCCGCAGAGCAGGAAGTAGAGCGTCGCGCCCAGCCCGTACAGGTCCGTGCGCTCGTCGTCAGCGCCCGGCGAGCTGTTCCGGCGCCATGAACGCCGGGGTCCCTGAGACAGTCAGCTCGCTCGGCCCGTCCCCGCCCGTGGGCGATCGCCTGGCCAGGCCGAAGTCGAGCAGGACCGGCACGTCCCGTCCCCCTTCGCGCCGCAGCAGGATGTTCTTGGGGTTGATATCGCGGTGGACCAGGCCCCGCTCGTGGACGCGATGGACCGCCTCGGCGAGGTCGGCGACGGTGCCGACCACCTCGGCGATCGAGCGGCCGGCCCGCGCCGCCCACTCCGCCGGCGGGGTCCCCTCGACGAGCTCCATCGCGAGGTACGGCCCGGCCGAGCATTCGCCGGTCCGGTAGACCTGGGCGACGTTCCGGTGCGAGAACCGGGCGGTGGCCTCGGCCTCCGCCCGGAACCGCCGGGCCAGGCCCGGGTCGAGCGAGAGGAGGTGCCGGTGCGGGATCTTGATCGCCTCGTATCGGTGAAGGTGGAGGTTCAGTGCCTTGTAGACCACCGCCATCCCGCCCCATCCCAACCGCTCCAGGGGCCCGTAGCCGGGGATCTCAGGTCCGGCCTCGGAAGGGGTCTCGGCGCGGCGCGGCGCAGGGCCGTCGGTCGTGGCCGCCTGTCGCCGGCAGCGCGCCTCCTCCTCGCGCAGCTCCGCTTCCGCGGCCTTCAGCTCCGGGAACCGCGCCAGGACGTCGTCGGCCCCGGCCGGCTCGCCGCGATGGATCCGCCAGCACATCTCCTCGAAGGCCAGGTCCCTGAGCAGCTCGGCGCGGTCCGATTCGGGTCCGCCGCCCAGGTAAGCGCGGATCTCGGGGCATTCCCCCGACCGGAGGGCGCGGAAGAAGCGATCGAAGGTCTCGTGATGGGGACTCATGGGGTGACGGGACCATCGGTCGGCGGTGGTTCAACGGCTCACACGGCCTCGGAGGCGATCTCGCGACGCAGGACCTCGCAGGCGCGGCGACGCGCCCGCTCGACGGTCCGGGTCGAGCATTCCAGGGCCTCGGCGATCTCGGCCGTCGTCTGGTGCCGGAGGCAGCGCTCGATCACCGCCCGTTCCGTCTCGGTCAGGGCGGCCAGGAGTCGCGCCGTGGCCTCCCCGACCCGCGCCGCCTCGTCCACCGAAGGCTCGCGGTAGTCCCACGGCTCGGGCGCCCCGGCCCGGGCGCCTTCGCCGATCGGCGAGCCGTCGAGGGTCTCCTCCAGCGCGACGTCCCGCCGCTTCCGCCGGAACAGCCGGACCTTCCGCGCCACCTTCCGGCGGGTCCGATGCAGCAGCAGCCGCCAGAGCTCGTCTCGATCGTCCGGCACGAGGTCGCCGCCGCGGAGCAGGGAGTAATAGACCGACTGGACCACGTCCTCCGGGTCAACCTTCTGACGGAGCCGCTGGCCCAGCGCCGCCCGCGCCCGGGCGACGAGCCGGGGCGTATACAGGCTGTTCATCAGCCGGAACGCCCAGCTCCGGCCGTCGCGCAAGCCACGGACCAGGTCGCGGTCAACCGGCTCGGCCATGTCTGAGAGCCTCCTCGCCTCACGGCCCCGGCTATTATCGGCGAATTCCATGCGTCAGTCAACCCGCACATCCCTGCACGATCGCCGTTTACGACATGGATGGCCCCGCGCCGGACCCGCCGCGACCGCGCCTCGGGAAAAATACGGGGGCCATGTCGGGAAATGCGCCGGTTCGGGCACTAGCGTCGTTAGGCCGGTCCGGGCGATCGTCCCGACGAGGTGATGAGCCCGGCGCCGGTCGCGAACGCCTCGCGGGAGCCCCGGGGCAGCCACGTCCCCCGTCCCTCGTGTCGGTTATTCACGTGTCCATCATGAGATGAGATCAGCACCATGCCCAAGCGACGCCGTCCCTATCCTCCGACCCTCGAGGGCCTCGAACGTCGACTGCTGTTGAGCGTCGTGACGGCGGATCCGCGCGCCGATCATCGACCGAGCGGCGGGGGGATCGTCGGCATCCCGGCCGCTCATCGCGGGCCATCGCCGGGCGAGGCGGTGCACGCCCGCCCCGACGGCCGAGGGATGGTCTCCAGGGCGTCCGTTCGGGGGGCGGCGTTCGACGCCGGTTATCGCTTCGTGCCGCCGCTGTCCACGCTATCGATCGCGGGCTCCTTCGATCCCGGCGCCAGGACGACGGTCATCTTCACGCCGCTGTCGGGCCCGCGGATCCGGGAGACGCCCGACTCCCTCTCGGCCGGGCAGGTCACCGTCGCGGTCCCCTTCGCCCTCAGCGCCAGGACGGGGCGGCTCGATTCGCGCGGCTACTCCGTCGCGGTCGTGCAGTCGGATTCCCGGGGCCATGAGACGAGGACCGCGGCGGTCTATCACCTCCAGATCAAGAAGCCGCCGGCGACCGACCTCGCGCCGGGCGCGGTCCTCAACGCGATGCTCGAAGGGGAGCAGTACGTGCTCCGCGACGAGATCGCCAAGGCTCAGCTCGTCGACACGCTCGACCCGGGACAGACCGCCACGGCCTCGCTCGCCGCGTCGCTGCAATCCGAGAGTGGGATCCTGCGCAGGAGCAGCAGCTCCTCCAACCCCTCATCAACGGCCAGGTGAAGGCGATCGACGTCGGTTCCTTCCACGGGCGGCCCGTCCGGATCACGCGGCAGACGCTCAGGGCCGTCGACCGGATGATCGCCGAGGCCTTCTCGAATGCCGGGGCGATCGTGACCGACGTGTCGCCCGGGCACTCCGCCGCGGAGGCGATCGCGAGCGGGGCCCAGGTCCCGGACCTGGGAATCTCGTTCACGAATGTGCTCTCCACGATCCAGCAATTCTACACCGATCTGACCAACCTGCATTACCAGACCCCCACCGCCGGCCAGCTCGAGCAGGCGGAGCAATACGGGACCACGCTGGGATACGAGTCGAAGATCGCCGGTGCCCTCGTCGTCCTCGTCTTCCCCGAGGCGGCGCCGGCCGCCCTCCTGTTCTCGACGGGAGCAACGTTGTACGCGCTGGCGAAGCCGTTTTTCTCGACCGCCCCGGCGACCGAGACGGCGCTCAACGACACCCTGTCGGGCGAGTCGGCCCCCGCCAGCGCGCAGCAGATCAACGACTACTTCGCCAAGGCCTCGCTGGACCTGGCGTTCGACCTGGCGACCGACGGGCTGCTCGGGAAGTTCTTCGGGAAGGAGGCGGCGGAATCGGCGCTGGGGCAGGTCGTGTCGCTGGGGATCGGCTACGACGCCAAGACGATCGCCCAGCTCGGCCCGAGCCTCCAGGAGGTCGAGGACGCCGTCGCCACGGTCGGCGCCGACGTGCTGGGATCGCAATTCGCCGCCGGGTCGGGCGGCACGGCGGCCCAGCGCCCGTCTCCCCCGCGCCGATCGCCTCGTCGGGCCAAGCCGCTTCGGCGCCGCCGAGCATCGGCGTGAGCACCACCGAGTTATTCGCCACCATCCCCGAGGGCACGCCGGGCGTCTCCGGCAGCTTCACGGTGCAGAACGTCGGCGGCGGGTCGCTCCAGGTGACCGTCGGGGCCTTCGGCGACCTCCAGGATTCGCTCAGCGTGCAGGGGAACGTCCTGACCGTCTCGTTGACGGCGAAGACGTCCGGCCTGGGCCCCGGTACCTATCAACTGGGGACCGTCACGATCTCCAGCCCCAACGCCGACAACGGGCCCAAGACGGTCTCGGTCTACGTCGTCGTCCTGGCGTCGCAGAGCTCTTCCGCCTACGGGTCCTACGGCGTGCCCCTGCCCACCTATCCGGTCTATTATCCTCCCAGCAGCCCCTCGTCGGGAGGCAGCGAGTCCACCGGCTCCGGCTCCTCCTCCGGGTCCGGGGCGAATGTTTCGCAGACGTATTATTATATCGATTATCGTTATCCCGATACCGACTTCAACTATGCGACGGGCGATTACGACACCCCACAGGGTGCAATCAACGACTTCAACCAGGTCCTCCAGGATCAGCAGCTTGCGATCCAGTACGACCTGGACAATGACATCACGCCCGACCCGAACGGGATCATCTCGGAATTCCGGCTCCACCAGGTGTCGGTCCTGGACGACGGGGAGCAGACGGATCAGGTCGTCCAGGATCAGCAGGTCTCCGCGCGCACGACCAGCGTCGGATAGGCCGGCGAAGGCCTTCATCCGGCGGCCGAAACGGAGGAGGCTGGGATGCAGCGCCTCCGGTTGCATCTTGATCGAGGAGTCCGATGACGCAACGAGCCTCCGGACATTTCCATCGAGATCGAGGGCACCATGATTCGACGCCATAACAGGACGACGATGGGTCGGTGGGCGCGCGGCCTGGCGATGGGCCTGCTCGCCGCCGTGGTCTTCGCCGACTCGGGCCCGGCGCTTTCCCAGACGGCCGAGGGCGAGCCGCAGCCGCGGTACCTCGTTGTGTGGAAATCGCGGTACAACGACAGAGATTACCGATCGCAATGGTTCTACTGCGATCCCGCGATGGCGGAGTCCGTGGCTGACGAACTGCGGACGTTCCACGCCTTCAAGGACGTGCGCGTCATCACCGTGCCGGTGCGGCTCAGCCCGGACGGGATCTCGGGGAAGCTGGTGCGCGATACCTACGCCGGTCGCGGCACGGGGGCGTTCACGGTGACCGACCTCTGGAATTACAGCGTGCCCGGAAGTGCCGGCGGCGGTGGAGACTCCCAGGTCATCTCGCTCCGGCGAGCCGATCCGCCGTCGTCATCGGATTCCGGCGCGACCACCACCCGGCCGGCCGCCCCCACGAGCGGGGGTCAACCCGCACGTGAGCGACTGGTCTACGACGAGAATGCCCCGAAGGGGCAAAAGCCGGGAGTGCAGACGACCTCTCCCAAGAAGAGCCTCGGTGCGAACGAGCGGCCGGTCAAGGAGGAGATCCTCGGCGCCAAGAGCGAGGTGCTCCAGTCCGAGCAGCAGCGACTCGACAAGGAGCGCCGCCCTCCTCAAACAAGCTGCGGCCGGCGGCGGAGAAGGCTACAAGAAGAGGCTCGACAAGTATCTCAACGATCTCAAGGACTACAAAGGACTGGTGGCGCAGCTTCAGACGGACCTGGATGCCCATCAGGCGAAGTTCGCTCCTCCAACAAGCCTCTCTCGTGCGGGTGTTCGTCAGGAGGCCCCCGCGCCGAGGACGAGAAAGGAGGCCGCTTCGCAAGCCAAGTACTTCGTCACCAATACGAGAGGCAACGTCGGAAGTTACGCGACCTGGGACGAAGCCTTGAGCGCCGCACGTCGGCAACGCGGTGAGGCCTGGGTCTGGAGCCTGGAGGGAAATCTGCTCTACAAGAAGTAGCCGGGCGCGGCCGCCTCTCGCCTCTCCCCAGGGGAGCCTCCATGAGACTCATCGATGTGATCAAGGTCGGAATGATCTCGGTCCTAGCGGCTTCGACCGGGACCGCCGTCCCCCAGACCTCTCGGCCCTGTCCATCCGCGGAGACCTTCCTGCCCCCCGGGAACGTCCGCAATTCCGAGGCCGGCGTCGTCCGGATCTACAAGGTGGATGCCGATAAGAAGTTCGGCCGGCAGCCGCCCGGCTACCCGAAGACAATCGCGGACCCCACCCGGCCCATCGCCAAGGCGGCCGACGAGGAGGTCCGGATGCACGAGGGCGTCGACTATTCCAGCTACGACCTCCGCAAGCGACCGTCCCCCCTCGAATTCCGGGCCGGCGTCTACGGGACCGTCGCGGACCCGCCTCGAAAGGGATTCATCGCGGTCCGGGTTGACGAGGCGGGCAACCGGGTCGAGTACCTGCACAACTCGTCGGTGGCCCCCGGGATCGTCCGGGGTGCGAAGGTCACCCCGAAGACGATCCTGGGGCGGACGGGCAACATCAATCCCGCCACCGGGAAGCCCCTGGCCGGAATGGGGATCCATCTCCACGTCCAGGCCAGGAACAAGGACCGCCAGCCGTTGAACCCCTGCGAGGTCGTGGAGTATGCCAGCAAGCCCTACGCGCTGCGAAAGGAGGCGCCGTTCTTCGTCCCGCTCGATCGGAAACACCCGGTGTCGCTCGTGCCCGTGAACTGGGAGGAGTTCAAGGACGACGCTGGGACCAAGCCGAGAGAGACCCTGTTCTTCGACGAGAATGCGCCGAAGAAGAAGTGATCGCCGCCTCGGCTATCGGCGTCCCTCTTCGTGATCGGTGCCCGGATTCGGCGTCGATTCTCCCCTTCCCGGATATCCCTGGTGCAGTGAGCAGAAACGCGACGGCACCCGGGCTGGTCCGGGCGGTCGCGGGGGCTTGGCCGGGACGATACGATGTCTCATGCCGGCCGACTCGCGGCCGACCGACCTCGAAACGTCCGGGGGATCCGCCTGTCATGAGCCGTGCGCCGCGCCCGTTCGCCGTGGGCCTGATCCAGATGCGATGCTCGGACGAACCCGACGACAACCTCCGCCGGGCGTGCGACCGCCTGCGGGAGGCGGCCGGCCGCGGGCGCAGGTCGCCTGCCTGCCCGAGCTGTTCCGCACCCGGTATTTCTGCCAGGCCGAGGACGCCGCGCGGTTCGACCTGGCCGAGCCCATCCCCGGCCCGACGACCGAGATGCTGGCCCAGATCGCGCGCGAGACCGCCATGGTCGTGGTCGGCTCGGTCTTCGAGCGGAGGGCGGCGGGGGTCTATCACAACACGGCGGTCGTCCTCGACGCCGACGGCACGCTCGTCGGCCGCTATCGCAAGATGCACATCCCCGACGACCCGCTGTATTTCGAGAAGTACTACTTCACGCCCGGCGATCTGGGCTTCCAGGCGTTCGAGACCCGTCACGCCCGGGTCGGGACCCTCGTCTGCTGGGACCAGTGGTATCCCGAGGCCGCCCGGCTGACCACGCTCCGCGGCGCCGAGGTCCTCTTCTATCCCACGGCGATCGGCTGGCACCCGGCCGAGAAGGAGGAGTTCGGCGCGGCCCAGTACAGTGCCTGGGAGACCATCCAGCGGGCGCACGCCATCGCCAATGGCGTGTACGTCGCGGCCGTCAACCGCGTCGGGCACGAAGGACCTTCCGGCGGCGGCCTGGAGTTCTGGGGCGGCTCGTTCCTGGCCGACCCCTTCGGCCGCGTCCTCGCCCGAGCCGGCCACGACGCCGAGGATGTCATCGTGGCCACCTGCGACCCGCGCCTCCAGGAGGAGACCCGCCGCAACTGGCCGTTCCTCCGCGACCGACGCATCGACGCCTATGCCCCGATCACCCAGCGGTTCCTGGACGATCAGTAGGTCAGGCTCTCCAGCCTGACTCCGACCGATCCGACCGGACGTCAGGCTGGAAAGCCTGACCTACTTGGCCGGATCGGTGATGGGCGCGTCCCTCGCAGAGGGTTCCGCCCTTGACCCCGCCAGTGAGTGAGTATAAACTCACCGCACATCAGGGAGGGGACGTGCTGCATGAAGTCATCGGGGAAGCTGTCGGGCGACGAGCGTCGCGAGGCGATCATCCGGGCGGTCCGGCGGGTTTTCGCGGAGCGGGGGTTCCACGGGACGACGACCCGGGCCCTGGCCGAGGCGGCGGGGGTCTCCGAGGCGCTCCTGTTCAAGCACTTCCCGAACAAGGAAGCGCTGTACTCGGCGATGCAGGCGTTCTGCAGCAGCGAGCGGGACCCCGAGAGGTTGGAGCGGGTCAAGGCCCTGGAGCCTTCGACTTCGACCCTGGTCCTGATCGTCCACATGATGGTGGCGCGGATCGTCCGACGAGAATGCGGCGATGACGAGGAGGCCTCGATCCACCACCGGCTGATGTTGCGCAGCATGATGGAAGACGGGGAATTCGCCCGGCTGTTCTTCCAGCGGAGCGTCTCCTGCTGGCTGACCAAGGTGCAGGAGTGCCTCCGGGCGGCGACCGCTTCGGGCGACGCGATCTGTGAGCCGGTCCTCCCGAACCTCGGCGGCATCTTCACCCACCACCTGGCCAAGACCCTGATGCTCTCCCTGATCCCCGCCACGCCGGTGGTCGATTACGGCATGCCTCGTGAACCGCTCATCGAGCAGGCTGTCTGGTTCTCGCTCCGCGGGATGGGCGTCAAGGACGAGGCGATCAAGCGGTACTACAACCCCGAAGCCCTCACCATCCTGGCCGGCTGACGGAGTTTTTTTCGAATACTCGGTGAGTAAGTGCGAACTAACACGCGGCGCAGTCGATCCAACGACAGAGGAATCACCCGGGCGGGTCGACGTTAAAAAAACCCGACGAATCCTTTCGGTCTGGGCTCGGGTCTCTGGATGTTGACTCGTCGGTGGCGCTCGACGGCTCGATTTCACGAACGACGAACAAGGCTTGGCTCGTTTCTCGGTGCGAAGGGGACTCACACTCAAGGAGGGACCGCGATGCTTGTCCTCAGCCGGAAGCTTGGTGAACGTGTCCTGGTGCCGCAGTGCGGATTGTCGGTCACCGTGGTGGCCATCGAGGGCAATGTCGTCCGCCTGGGCTTCACGGCGCCGGCCGAACTGGGCGTCTACCGCGAGGAGGTCTGGGAGCGGATCCGCTCGGAGAGCGAGTCGCAGGCCCGCCTGGGATGAAGCGGCCGGCACGTGCCGGTGCTATGGCATGAAACCGGCGATGTATCCCACCACCATCAAGGCGATCCAGGCGACGCCCAGTGCCCTGCCGAGCCGGTCGATCCCGCTCTTCTCGGGCCGCCACCAGCCGCCCAGGGCCATGATCAGCCAGGCCGCCGCGACCGCTTCCGCGATCGCCGCCGATCCGGCGCCGAATCCGGAGTGAATCGCGTACCAGAGGTCCTGGAGCGGTGCCCGCGGGACATACCAGGTGCCCGGCGCCGCGCCGGCCGTTGAGGTCGGGACGATCGCCGTCCAGAGCCAGGTCGCGGCCCATCGGAGGAAATACCCCACCAGCACCGCGACCATGACGATGACCCCGACGGCGCACGCCGCCAGGCCCGGCTGTCGGGTCAGCCTCCGCCGAGGCGGCCGAGGCCGGCGCAACCCGATGAGCAGCAGGGCCACCGTCCAGGCCGTCAGGAACGGCATCGCGATTTCCATCGCCTTCGAGAGGACGCCAGGGTCGGGAACAGCTACGGGCTCGGGGAGCGGAGCGGCCGGGGCAACGGTCCATGTCGGCGCGAGGACAACCGTCGAAGGCGCGGCGACGCCCGCCGGCGTCGCGACGGCCGGATCCTCGATGGCCGCCGGCGGCGACGGCGAGATGGCGACCGGCGGCGGGGGGACGCTGGCGGGCGACAGGGGCGTCAGCGGTTCCGGGGCGGGCACGACGAAGATGACGAGAATCGCGACGAGCGTCGATGCCGCCAGCATCAGCCCATCGCGGCGATCGAGCCTCCGGATCGGCAAGGTCCTCGCGTTCATCGGTGCCTCCTTGTTGTCTGCCTCGGGCGCGCCAGCTCCTCCCGGATGATCGCCCCGGCTATGCCTGCCGCAGGATCTCGACGGCCAGGACGAGGAGCCAGCCGACGCCGATGGTCCTCCCGAGCCGGTCGATCCCGCTCCGCTCGGCTCGACGCCGCCCGCTCAGGCCCAGCGCCAGCCAGGCCCCCAGGACCCAGACGCCGGCGATGGCCCCGCCCTCGGTCAGCACATAGCTGTTCACGACCCAGGCCCAGGCGAATTCATCGGAACTCGGGTCTCGCGTCCAGCGCTCGTGAGCCAGTGCGAGCAAGGTCAGCGCGATCGGCATGATCGCGGCGCAGCACGCCGCCATCCCCGGTTGCCGGGCGAGCTTCGGCCATCGGGGCCGAGGACGCTGCAACCTCATCAACAGCACGGCGGGCGTCAGCGTCAGCAGAAAGGGCAGCACCGCCCGGACCGGCTCGCGCGTGTTGCGG
Source organism: uncultured Planctomycetota bacterium (assembly GCA_963815795.1). Taxonomy (GTDB): domain Bacteria; phylum Planctomycetota; class Planctomycetia; order Isosphaerales; family Isosphaeraceae; genus JAKAUH01. The sequence goes on from CAWFIC010000003.1 coordinate 5,872,029, forward strand.
CCGAACCAGTTCGTCGGCTCGATGACCCCCTCGGAGGGGCCCTCCGTCCCGCGTCGCAACGCGAACCCGCAGGCCACCGCGGCCACCAGGATCATGCCGTCCAGGATCGTGACTTTCCGGGAGGGTCGCGGCGTCATGGCGAGTCATCCTCGTGGGGGTTCATCTCCTCTGAGAAGCGGTCTCCGTCCCTCGTTCTTCCGGTCGCCTCGCGGAAGCGACGGCACCGTCGGGCTGACGGGCCTCGGCCGCCGCCTTCGCCCTCCTGGCGGCGCGGTCGGGCGGACCGAGCATGGGATCGATGGTCCCCTCGGCGCACTTCCGCAGGATCGCGGCGGTGGGATCAGTCCGGTAATGCTCGGGCGCCCGGGGAGCCAGCACCCGGTTGTAGAGCAGCGTCACCGACCCCTTGGGCCGGTAGCCCCGATGCCGCTCGATCTCCTGCATGACCTCCAGCAGCGGCCGTCCCTCGACCACGAAGCGATAGATCCCCATCCAGGCGGGCGAGCGGTCCATGCAGCCGTGGCAGTGGACCAGGATCGGCCAGGCGGAGGGGTCGCGCGCCAGGGCGAGCGTCTGCGTGAGGAAGGCGTCGGATGCCTCCGGCGAGGGGTCCGACGGGCTGCCCACGTAGCGGATACCGTGCTCGCGGGCGAACTTCAGCTCGTCCTCGTGGAACGGGCTGCGGAAGGGGGTATCCTCGGGGAAGAGGTTGATGATCGTGCGGAAGTGCCGGCGCTCCTGGGCGATCTCGAGGCCCCGGGGCGTGGGCATCGCGCTGATGTAGATCCGATCGGGCACGACCACCTTGAGCCGCGCCAGCGGCCGGTGATACCAGGTCACGGCGATCCCGAAGGCCACCAGGCCGATCCACACGGGAACCGCCAGCACGCCCACGGCCCACCGCCATGACCGCGACGGCAAGCGCGGGACCAGCTCGATCATCAGGCCCAGGTCGAAGGCCAGCAGCGCACCGATCATCGCCCAACGCGGCCAGTAGCCGGCCGGCTCGACGCCGGGAAGCTCGAACTGGCGGGCGACGGCCAGGACCAGGGCCGCGATCCAGAGCCGGCCGGAGCCCCGTATCCGCGAGGCGTTCCAGGCATCGCCGAGACCTCGCCGCCAAGGGCGATGAACGGATAGGCGGCCGGCGGTTGTGGGCGTCGGGACCGGGCCAGGGCCGCGAGTCCCCTCGAACCCGCCGGCGCGAGTTGGGCCTCGACCCCCCCTGGCCCCCCCTTCGTAAGGGGGGGATAATGGCGGCCTCTCCGATCCCCCCCTTACGAAGGGGGGGCCAGGGGGGGTTTCCGCGTCGGCTGGCTCGCCCGTCTCCAATCCCCCCCTGACGAAGGGGGGGTCAGGGGGGGTTTCTCGCTCGACCGGCTCGCAGGGCGGGCAGGGGGGAGCCCCGCGCCTCGATCCGAAGCCAGCGAGAAGCGATCCGACGAACACGCTCCTCGCGACGATCGCGGCCAGGGCAACCGCGGCGGCGAGCAGCTCCGCTCGCAGGACCGTCGGCGCGCGACCATCGAGGATCGTCCGCCAGCCCAGCCCGTACCAGCCGTCGACGGCGGGACCGGGCGTCGCGCTGTACCAGAGGCCCGCCAGGGCGATCGCCAGCCCCGCCGGCCAGAGTCCACGCTCGCGGCGGGCGGCCAGTCCGCCGGCCGCCAGCACGACGCCCGCCGCGGCCAGGTAGAGCTCGATCCGGTCGAGCGTATCGCCGGGCTCGGCCAGCCGGTACGCGGAGGGCGGCAGCCGGCTGAACGTCGGTCGTTCGACCCGAGGGAACTCGGGGTCAACGTCCTCCTCGAAGTCCACGACGTGCCAGACCGCCGGGATCAGGAGCGACGCCAGCACCAGCCAGGGCCATTGCCTGCGGAGCATCGTCTTCCACCACGCCCTCGCCGAGGTGTCCGTCGTCATGAGCAAGTCCCGTTCGCTCGTTCCGTTGTCCTGAAATCCTGAAACCCTAGGGTGTGGGATTTCAGGACAAATCTCGGCACCGGAGGGATCGATCTCGGTTCGCGGCGGTAGCCCCATACGGCGGCATCCGCGGGATCGTCAGAGGAGGAGGACTGTCACCATAGAGAGGTCTATCTTCTATATATTCCCTATAAGGTCATGACCGACCGGGCCTCGATCGTCCATCCCGAGGCGCCGCCGACGGCCCGCAGGGGACGCGAACCGACCCCTTTCCCTGATTCCGTTTGTCCTGAAATCCCACACCCTAGGGTTTCGGGATTTCAGGACAACCGAATCACACGGCCACCTACGCCACCCGGCTGTCCGGCTCGCCCCAGAAGAAGTAGTCGTTGCTATTCTCGGGGTATCGGCGGACCTGGTCCTCCAGGACCTCGAGGAAATGCCGGACCCATCGGCCGGACTCTCCCTTCTCGGGGGCATCCCTGGGCACGTGGAAGGCGGGCCGGAACTCGATGTGGTAGCGGCCGTCGGGCTCCATCCGGCAGAAGACCATCACGACGGGCGTCTCGGTCATCGCGGCCAGCACGAGCCAGGTGGTCGAGAACCGCATCTCCCGGCCCAGGAACCAGGCCGACTCGGTGAGCTGCCCGGTCCATCGGACGTCGCCGGCCAGGTAGAGGAGCATCCCGGCCTTGAGCGTGCGGGCGGCGCGGAGGATCGAGCTGGCCGAGTCGGCCGGCACGCCCTGCCGCGAGATGAACAGCTTATCCTGGCCCAGCGGCCCCTCGGTGTCGAAATGCCGCGACAGGAACCGCGAGATGTGCCGGGGCCGCTCCATGTAGAACCGCACCGGGAAGCCCTCGCGGAACAGCCAGTGGGCCGGCAGCAGGTGCGCGCCGAAATGGCTGGCCAGCACGATGCAGCCGCGTCCCTCCCCGAACGCCGCGTCCAGGTTCTCCCGCCCGGAAACGGTGAACATCGCCCGGGCGCGGTCGTCGGAGACGCCGTCGAGCAGCAGGTCCCGGGTCCGCCAGAGCACGTGGTTGCCCGCCAGCTCCCGGCTCACGCCCGGCACGTCCCACCGGCAGCCCAGGACCGACTGGCCGCGCCGCACCGCCTGCCGGAACTCCCCACGAAGCCGTTGCGAGAACCGGTATTCCATCCGGCCGATGCCCGAGACGAACCGCGACGCCACCGGCAACGGCAACGCCCGGATCATCGGCAGCCAGAATCTCAGGAACCCCTTGCGGATGTTGAGCCCGCGTCGTTCCATCGACGACCCCCTCACACCCAATCACGCAAGAACCGCCGGCATCGAAGTAGGTCAGGCTTTCCAGCCTGACGTCCGGTCGGATCGGATCGGACCGAGTCAGGCTGGAAAGCCTGACCTACCTGAGTTCCCTTCGTCCGGCCAGGTAGGCCGCCAGGTCGGCGACGCGGCACAAGTTTGGCACATCATCCTCCTCGATGACAACGTCAAAATGGTCCTGGATCTGGAGGATCAGGCCGACCAGGTCGAGCGAGTCGATCGCCAGGTCTTCGACGAGCCGGGAGTCGGGAGTGATCGGCACCCGCGCGGGGATCTTCGCGGCCTGGCGGATGACGTCGACCACTGCGGCGAACTGGGATGGCTCGGAGAGGGTCGGTGTCATGCGGAGATCCTCCTGAGGACCAGGGCGTTGTTGGTGCCGCCGAATCCGAAGGACGCGGTGAGCACGTGATCGAGCCGGGCGGCTCGGGCCTGGTCGGGCACGTAATCCAGGTCGAGCTCCGGGTCGGGCTGATAATTGATGGTCGGCGGGATGAGCTGTTCGCACAGGGCCCGGACCGAGACGGCCGCCTCGATGGCCGAGGCGGCGCCCAGGCTATGGCCCAGCGCGCCCTTGATCGAGCTGATCGGCAGCCGCCCCGCGGCCTCGCCGAAGACGTCCTTGACGACCCGGGTCTCGACCTGGTCGTTGAGCACCGTGCTGGTGCCGTGAGCGTTGTAATAGTCGATGGAGGCGGGAGATAGGCCGCCGCGCTCCAGCGCCGCCGCCAGGCATCGGACGATCCGATCGCGACAGGGCATGGCCATGTGATAGCCGTCGGAGTTGGTGGCCCAGGCGATGAGCTCGGCCTGGGGCTCCAGCCCCAGCCGGCGCACGGCCGCCTCGGTGGCCAGGACCAGGGCCCCGGCGCCCTCGGACAGGACGAAGCCGGCCCGGTCGGCGCTGAAGGGCCGGCTGGCCTGCGCCGGGTCGCGCTCCGAGCGGTCGCCCGGTTTCTTGCCCAGTAGCGCCTTCATGGTCGCGAAGCCGTTGACGACCGGCGGGGTGAAGGCACTCTCGGCGGCGCCGCAGAGGGCGACGTCGGCTTCGCCCGACCGCAGGAACATCGCGCCTAAGACCACGGCGTGACCGCCGGAAGCACACGCATTGGCCGGCGACGCACTAGGGCCGTACAGGTTAAGGTGTTGCGCGATCTGGCCGGCCCCCTGGTTGATGATCATCGCCGGCACGAGATAGGGGCTGATCGCCGGGCTCTTGCGCCGGATCATCCGCGCCTGCTCGGCCTCTAGCAGGTCCAATCCGCCGAACGCTGAGCCCATCACCACCGCCGCCCGGTGAGGATCCAGACCCGACTCGGGCCGGTCAAACCCCGACTCGGCCCAGGCCGCCCGCGCCGCCGCGATCCCCAGGTGGAGGAACCGCGCCGAGAGCTTGGCGATCGCCGGGTCTTCCGTCACGCTGCCCGGCCCGACGTCCTCCACCATCCCGCCCAGGTCCTGGAGGAACGACTCGGTCCCCAGCGCCGGATGTCGACGGATCCCCGAACGGCCCTCGATCAGGCCGCGCCAGGTCGCATCCATGTCGCGACCCAGGCAGGTCACCGCGGCGTGGCCCACGATGAAGATCCGATCCGCCATCCCGGCCTCCCAATCCCACCCTCAGATCCCCGGCCCCGCCGATCACGTCCACGATCGGCGCGCGGCAAAATCTCCGAGCCTCATGATAATCGGCAAAGTCCATGCGGCCACTTGAATCGTTCTATCCAGGAGATCGTTGTCCCCAATCCCTTCGCTCATCTTCCGACTCTTGCCTTGATCTAGCATCGATGTCCGCACACCGTCACGCGGGATTGGCAACAAACCGTCGCCGGCTTGGCTCCGGTTCAAAGTGCGGAGGATGCGGTCGATGGCGGAGACTGGCGGGATATTCGACCGGCCGTCGTGGTGGCTGATCCCGCCCGGACCGGCCCCCCGCGATGGGTCCGGGCTCATCGACGCGCGGGCGCCCGAAGTCCGATATAATGGTCGTCGGGTCCGAGTCGAGTCGAGTGAGATGATCGACGTCTTGAAGACGGATGCCCCCGAATCATCTGTTCCCGGTTGTCCGCGATGAAAAAGTCCCGCAAGCAGAAGCTCCAACGGAAACTCGACCGGAAGGAGGAGGCCCAGCGGCGCGAAGGCGCGATCGTCGGCGCCTGCTGAAAATGCTCGATATCGAGGACCCGCTCTCCCCGATCCTCGAGGATCTCCGCGAACAGTTCGTCAAGAGGATCGGCCCCGGTGTCGATGTTGTCGCCTCGGAGAAATCCAGGGGCGACGCGATCGTCGAGGACGTCCGGCGCCAGATCGAGACGATCGTCGATGAACCCATCCAGTTCCCGCTGGGCGATCGCGTCGCCACCTTGGCCCTCGGCGATTTTTATCGAGGATACTTCGCCATCTCGGATCACATGGAGAGGCTCTACAAGTATCTCGAACGGACGAACATAACCCGTCCTTCGTCCGCCATACCCGGTTTTCGAGAGGCATGGGCGAGGGTCCAGCATTTCGCGACCCACGACCTGATCGAAAGCCTCGGACGCCTGCTGTATCGACTGAACCGTGTCGTTGACTCGCACGTGAGATATGAAAAACATATTGTATGGTACAAAATCGAGCAGAATCCGAGGTATCCCGACCGCGAGGCGTATCGGATCGTCGTCGGCAAGAGGACGCAGACGCCCCATTATCTGCCCTTCGGCGGACAGCGGAGGAAATGCTATCCGTGCGAGGTCCTGGATCCCCTGACCGGACTCTGTCCGTTGACCTGGAAGCCGGCCGAGCTTGGCGTCGGCATTTCCAGCAAAGAGATACCGATCTACATCAGCGACCATGCCATCGCCAGGCTCTACGAGAGGATACCGCTCGCCCCACATTTCGAGGTCCACCACAGGATCCTCCGCGGCTCGCTGGAATTCCCGCAAGTACGCCCGAGTTCCCGGGAGGGCGAATTCCTCGTCGAGGCCGGCGAGCCGGGCAAGAAGGTCGGCTACTTCGTCGTCGCGGTCATGCCGGACTATGTCTATGTGAAGACCTTCCTCTTCCTGACGATGCAGGGGACCCCCGAGGCCAAGCGGCTCCGGATCAAGGCCGGCCTGAATCGAAATGACATCACGGCATTCAAGCTGGACAACCTGTTCACGCTGGGGTACTCCGACATCGGGGAGGATGCCGAGTTAAGAGCCATGCTGGCCGAGTGCGGATGTGGCCATCTGCTCGACCTGTTTCGATCCGACAACCCCCTGTCGTGGCTGGATACCTATCGCGATTCCCTCCGCAGGGCGGCGGGGCTGTCCCTCCTCGGACAAGGCGGCCAGGATTCCGGCGAGACCCGGGCTGGGAGGATTCCCACGGAGACGATGGCGGCCTATGCCGAGAAGTTGTTGAAGGCCAGCCAAGGTTGGACGGTCTGATCGCGCGGCGACCGGACATGCGGGGTACGAGCGACGTACGACCGATCGAGGTGGCCTTTCCCCTCAAGCGGGCATCCCTGGACTCCGTCCGCGAGAGGAATGTCCGGCACGGGCACATCCGGAATCCTCTGAGCGTCACGCACGAGGGGAGATCGGGAGATCACCGGTCTATTGACCTTTCCGTAGCGTTCTGACCTCTCGGGCCACGATGCCGATGACCCCCCGTAGGCGGAGTTGCACGCCCTCACCGATCCATCGGGGGATCCGCAGCCTTGCGCCGAAGCGTCAGCCGTCGCGGGATCTCACGGCCCTGCCGGGGTCGGATGCTCGAGCAGCTCGAGGGCCCGAAGCACCCGCACCGGGTGATCCGTCTGGATCAGGTCCAACCCTTCCCGGACCGCCGTCTGATATCGCTCGATCGACTCGTTGGCGCCGATGGCGTCGCTGAAGACCTTGATCCCCAGGGCATGACAGCGGTCGATGAGGGGCTTGGAGAGGATCGTCCAGCGCGCGTTGACCGCGTAGGGCCGGACCCGCTCGGCGAGGACATCGAGTTGCGAGGGGTCGCCGAGAGGCGGCATCCGGCGCAGGGCGGCGCGATCGATCTGAGCTTCTCCAGGTAGGCGGCGCCCTGATACACGACCGCCCGGTCGGTCAGCCCGTGCCGCGAGAGCGCCTCGACCAGGGCTTGGGGGGCAATGTCCTTCGCGTCCACGTAGAGCCCGACGCCCGAAGGTGCTGCGGCGCCGAGGAAGGCGTCGAGGGTGGGCACCCTCGTCCCTGCGAACGGGCGGCCGAACCACGAGCCGGCATCGAGCGCCGCGACCTCGGCGGCGGTCCGCTCGCGGACCGCTCCCCGGCCCGATGTGGTCCGATCGAGCGACCCGTCATGGAGCAGCACGAAGGCCCCGTCGCGCGTGGGCCGCACGTCGAACTCGACGTAATCGGCCCCGAGGGCCAGGGCCTTCCGGAGCGATTCGAGCGTGTTCTCGGGGGCGTAGCGCCCGGCCCCGCGGTGGTGCGCCACCCGGACGCGGTCGGGCGTGATCCTCTTCAGGGATTGGTGCGCCAGGACCTCCTCGGGACGATCGGTCCCGATCCAATCGACCCCGGCCGCAGCCACGCGGTCCCAGGTCTCCGGCCGATCGTCATCGCCGAGGGCCCGGGCCTGGACCTTGATGCCGCGGCGGTGGAACGCGCCGCAGGTCGCCGCGGTCGCGTCGGTGGCGTCGATCTCAACCGCCTGCGGGCGGACGTCCTCGACCCAGGGCGTCATCCCGAAGGCGGGCCGCCACTCCGCCATCAGGCCCATGGTCTCGCCGGCGACGTCGCGGACCGCGCGGAGCACGTCGGGACTCGCACAGACGACCACCTGTCGCCCCATCTCGGCCGCGAGCACCTCGCGGGCGAGCAGGGCGGGATCGACGTCCTGGCAATCGAGGCGCAGGTTGATCCGTCCCCGGGCGAGCCGCAGCCCTTCTTCGAGGGTCAGGACCCGTTCGCCGGCGAACCGACGGGCGAACCTGGCGCCCGCGTCGGCGGAGCGGACTTCCGCGAGGGTCCGGTCGCGCACGCGCCCGGTCCTGTCGGTCCGGCCGTCGAGTTCGTCGTCGCGATAGAGGACGTGATGGCCGTCGCGCGTCCGGCGGACGGTGACCTCGGCCCACTCCACCGCGTCCGCGATCGACGCCGCCAGGGCGCGGGCCGTGTCCTCGGGAGCCAGCCCCGACCCGACCCGGTGCGCCACGACCGCGACCGCCCGGGAGGGTTGCACCGGCTCGAAGAACGGGAATCCGCCGGCCGATGGGGCCGGCGTCTGCGCGAGGAGGACGAGGAGGCTGGAGAGGGTGATCATGGCGTTCGTGGACCTCTGGGCGGTGCCCTCTTCGCGGGCGTCGATCTCCGGGACCTCGACGCCCCCGACGAGGACGTCGACCGAGGTCTCGGGCTGGGTGAAGGCCGAGCCGGCGGCACGGGCGGGCTCAGAAGTATACGCAGCTCGGCACCCGCGTATCCACCCCACTCCCGGGCGGCATTCCGGGGGACGAGGCGTCCGCCGAGATCCGCCGGCCGGCCGGTCCCGCCGCCTCCGGGACCCGGGCGACAGGCCGCGTCGCCGCGTCGATCGGGCGCTCACGAAATCTTCATGAGATGGCCTGTTGTTCTTTCACGACCGATGGCCATATTGTTTCACCGCGGCCGATGCGTCGGCCTTGGTTCGACGAGCACCGCGGAGCCAGACGACCGTGATGAGTTCTCATCGGAAGCTGTGGGCAGGATTCCTCCTCCTCGTCGTCGCCGCAGCCGGCGGTTGTGACGTCCAGGACTCGACGCAGCCCGCTCCGGGCTCGATCTCGGTCGGCGCCCGCAAGGGCAACCTCGCCCCGAGCGTCCCCCCGGGAAAGGCGAAGACGTCCCCGACCCGCAATTGAGAACCACCCGCCATCCCGACGGCTCTTGATCCCCCGCCGATACGGCCGCTCCCCGCCCCGTCGCGGAGAACGATCGCCGAACGGACCCGGCCTCGCAGGTCCGGCGCCCCGGAACGGTCGTTCGCGAGAGATTCCGCGATTCTTCCCCAACCGATGACGCCCGGCCGGGCACTTGTATCTGTCCCCCGATATCCCGCCGGTCGGCTTCCGTCGCGGAAGAGCGTGCCGTCGGGCACCCCATTCACCGGCCCGAACGACCCTGGAGATGACCGGATGCGAAGGCGAGGCTTCACCCTGATCGAGCTGCTGGTCGTGATCGCGATCATCGCCGTGCTGATCGCCCTGCTGCTCCCGGCCGTGCAGTCGGCGCGCGAGGCCGCGCGGCGCGCCCAGTGCACCAACAACCTCAAGCAGCTCGGCCTCGCGCTGGCCAATTACGAGGGCGCCAACGGTTGCTACCCGATGGCGGCCTTCGCCCAGTATCTGCCCTCGGGCAGCCCCGACCAGGCGATGAGCTGCTTCGTGGCGCTCCTATCCTACATGGAGCAGGCGCCGCTCTTCTCGGCCTACAATCTCAGCTTCGCCTACCGATGCGACCCGAACGTGACGGTCTCGGGCACGGGCCTGAACGTCCTGTGGTGCCCCAGCGACACCCAGATCGCGGGGGTCTTCTACACCGAGCCGGCCGGGACACATGGCAAGACCTTGCCGCAGAACTTCTACTTCACCAGCTACGCCGGCTGCTATGGCGAATGGGCCTCGATCATCTCGAACCCGTCGGCGTCGCTGCAGCAGCAGAACGGGGCGATCGTCTCCAACGGCATCAGCCCGGTCTTCGGATTCGGCTCGGGGTTCACCCGCGGCGGCGTGGTCAAGATCGCGACGATCACCGACGGCACGAGCAATTCCATCGCCTTCAGCGAGCACGCCCACGGCCTGCTCAGCACGACCGACCCGGAGCGATCATTCGACAAGTGGAACTGGTGGGTCTCGGGCAACTACGGCGACACGGCCTTCACCGTCTTCTATCCGATCAACGTCCAGAAGCGGACCCAGAACTGGGACGACGGCGTGGCCAGCGGCGGTTACACCGAGGGCGGGGCGTTCCTCAACGCCGCGACGAGCTTCCACCCCGGCGGAGCCAACTTCGCCTTCTGCGACGGCTCGGTCCGGTTCCTCAAGGACTCCATCTCGACCTGGCCACTCGACAAGACCGGGACCCCCCCCGGCGCGGCGATGAGCCAGACGACCAGGGTCTGGTCGGTGACCGACCCCACGCAATTCAAGCCCGGCGTCTACCAGGCCCTGGGGTCGATCAACGGCGGCGAGGTGGTGAGCGCCGACGCATATTGATCGATCCGGCCGGGTCGCGTTCCGGTCAACGGCACCGGGACCGTCCACGGTGACGGCGGGAGGCCCTCCGCCGGCGAGTCGGGCGCGGCGGCGGTTTGGGCGGCCCGAGCCCGACCGGGCCGCGGCCGTCTTATCGGAGGTGGCTCCGTCCTCCGATCCGGACTTTCCCTGTCGCGTGGTCCGATTCAGCCGTAGAGCTGGTTGACCTTTCCGTAGGTGATCTTGGGCGCCTTGATGAGGCCGCCCGCGAGCTTCTCACCCATGGGGTCGACGTAGACGCGACCCGGACGCTTGGGGTTCTCGGGGTTCGTCTCCACGACATGGATGTTGAAGACGAACCCGACCTCGCCCTCGGCGGTGAACCAGTGGACGTTGTCCTTGTGGTCGGAGATGGTCGAGAACTCGCCGGGTTGGAACCTCCGGTCGATCGTCGGCCTGATGATGTAATGGTCGGAGTGGTCCTCGACCCGGTCGTAGTGCCGGCCGCGGAAGTCGCCCTTGAGGACCAGGAAGCCGGTGGCCATGTTGTCGTGGCCGTGGGGGACCACCGAGCGTCCTTGGGCCATCGCGAAGATCTGCCGGCCGAAAGCCGCCTGGACCGGTAGCCCCCCGACGTGCGAGAAATCGACGGGCAGGCTCCTGGCTCCCCTGGCCGGGAAGTTCGCCCCGGCCGCGAGCCGGTCGAAGTCGATCGTCTTCAGCAGGCTAGCCAGGTCCACTCGCCCGTAGAGTCGCTCGAGCGACTTCTGGAACTCGACGTCCTTGACCCGGTGCTCGTGGACATCCCGGCTGATGGTATTGAGGTCCTTGAACCAATCGTCCACGATGGGCCGGACGTCGTCTCCGAGGAGCCGGCGCGACCAGAGCCCCTCGATCAAGACGACCGCGGTCAGCGACTTCAGGGCCTCACGGGCGAATTCACGGCGGGTGGGAGATCCCGATTCCTGGGGCATGACAGGCCTCCGGGGTGACACAGGACAAGGGCGGGTGAGCACAAATCGGCCGGAATGGGGGGACTGACGCGAGACAAGCGACCGGCCGGCAGTCTACCATAGACCCCGAGTGCCGAGCGAATTCGCCCGTGAAAAACGGCACGCGATTCCGATTTGCGGGCCGCCAGCCACGAACCGCGATCCACCAGGAGTTCATGACGATGGCAGGACTGGGACGATTCAAGATGACCGATGCGCTCCCGCCGGACCAACGGGCGAAGGTGGAGTCATCGCAGTCGAATGACCAGGGCCAGCCGGGCTCGACGGGCCGGGCCGGCAAAGGAAAACGCAAGGGCAAGGGGAAATCCCCGGGCAAGGCCGGCCAGGCGACATCCAAGAGTCTGGACGCCGAGCAAGTCCGCGAGGCTCGGGAGAGTAAACAGGCCAAGAATGCCGAGGCCTCGACGCGAGATCGAATGGTCGAGATCGGCCGAGGCAACCAGCAGGCGGGTCGCCAGCGCGCCAAGTGAATCTCGATCCGGCTCGGGACGAGTCCCGCGCCAAGGAGCAAGATCATGCGGCTCATCAAGTTCGTCACCGATGACTGTTCGAGTCCTCGCGTCGGGCTCCTCCAGGACGATCAGGTGATCGAACTGGCGTCGGGGCCCGGGTGCCTGAGCGGCCTCTTGAACGCGGACGATCCCGAAGAGGAGGTCCGCCGGCTCATGGAGCGGACCCGCCCTCCCGTGGCCGTGAACTCGGTGCGGATCCTGGCGCCCCTGGATGCCCAGGAGGTGTGGGGCGCCGGCGTAACTTATGAGCGGAGCAAGGTGGCGCGCCAGGAGGAATCCGAGCGCGGCGCAACCTTCTACGATCAGGTGTACACGGCGAGCCGGCCCGAGCTCTTCTTCAAGGCGACGCCCAGCCGGGTGGTCGGGCCGGGCGAGGCGATCCGGGTCCGGGGCGATTCCCGATGGTCGGTCCCCGAGCCCGAGCTGGCGATGGTCCTGAGCCCCGCGCTGAAGCTCGTCGGCTTCACGATCGGCAACGACGTCAGCGCCGCGACATCGAGGGCGAGAACCCGCTGTATCTGCCCCAGGCCAAGGTCTACCAGGCGTGTTGCGCCCTGGGTCCGTGCATCACCCTGGTCTCGGCGATGCCGGCACGCGCGTCGATCGGCATCCGCCTGGAGATCGAGCGCGACGGCCGGTCGATCCATCACGGCGAGACCAGCGTCGCGCGGATGGCTCGCGGCCTGGAGGACCTGATCGACTGGCTCGGCCGCGAGAATCGCTTCGCCGATGGGGTCATCCTGCTGACGGGCACCGGCATCGTCCCTCCGGACGATTTCAGCCTCGAGGCCGGCGATCGGGTCGCCATCACCATCGACGGCATCGGCACGTTGACGAATCCCGTGGTCCGGGGTGGATCGTCCTGAGTGGTCCGGTCCCCGATCGGTCGGCGCAAGAGAACGGCCGCTTCCCCTCGAGGGAGAAGTCGGCCAGTTCGGAGGACACCGGGCGACTCGAGGGCAGCCCGGATCGATTCCGCCCCGCGCGGTCCGCGAGGTCGGTGATCGTCAACTTAGGGCTTCTTTTCTTCGGGCTTCGTCGGTGCGGGCGGAGCCGCGGGTGCCATCTTGCCGCCCTCGGCGGGCTTGCCGGCGCCAGGGGCTGCCCCGCCGCCCGGCGTGGTGGTCGAGGCCGGCTCCTCGTTGCAGCCGGAGATCATCACGAGCGAGAGCAGCATGGCCGACAGGGTCGACCACGCCGTGATTCCAAACTTGATCCTCACAGATGCGCTCCTTGTTTCAATCGTTCCAATCGTCTCAATCCGCTCCCGACGGCGTGGCCGGGAGGAAATGGGTCCATCAACGGGGACGGATTATAGTGGACGCGCCGACCGGCCGCAACGGATTACTTCGGATTTCCCCGCTTCATTCACACGCATTCTTAGCGCGACTTGACCCGACGGTGACCCCGCGCGTCCCCCCTCGTCCTGCCGTCCGGAGCGCGGCGGAGGGCGTCGGACCTGGTGTCATCGCCGGCCTGATCCGCACGGTCGATTCCTCGCGAACGGATTTCGGGGCGCACCCGCGGTGCCGGTCAAGTCCCTCCCCCGGCGGGTTCGATCTAGAGTCGGACAGACCTGGCGCGGATCCGATCGGTCCCGGCATCCCCCGGATCCGCCGAGGAACCGCCCAGCATTCGCCCCGCCGAGGCGATGCGAGGACCTTGGCAGGAGGTCTCGACGACGGTGCCGAGCACCCGGCTTTCCCACTTCCCCTGTTGAATCGAGGCATGCCATGAACGCGACGATCAAACCCGCAGGTCCCTCATCGGGCGACATGACGTTCGCCATCGCCGAGGCTATCCGCGACGTCTCGGCCAAGGCACGAGGAACGACGATCACCGCCGACTCGCTCTTGCTGGATGACCTTGCCCTGGATTCCCTCGACCTCGTCGCGGTCGTCATCCAACTCCAGGATCAGTTCCAGATCGAGATCGACCCCGATGAACTCCCGTCCCTACGCACCGTGGGCGATCTCGCCGCCAGCTTGCATCGCCAGGTCCGCTCCGCGGCCTGAGAGCGCGTGAAAGAATCGAATCGAAGATTCCGAATTCCTGATTCCGAATTCGCAAATCAATCGCTGGCATGGACTAAGATCCATTCGGAATTCGGAATCCGAAATCTGGAATCCATCGTTTGACAGCCCCTGAGACCACCCTGACCTGCCATCCTTTCTCCCATGCATTTCCATGGCACCTTCGCCCATTCTTGCAGACCCTTCCATCCTCACTGTAGATTTTTCCCAGTCGACCCGTCTGATCTAATCCGCAAAGCCGGAGCGGAAGTCTGCCGCGGTCCCGTCGTCGATATCTGCGGCAACCTATTTCTTTGAAAGCGGTTATGCCGTTTGTACCGGCTCGAGGTTCGTTCATGGCCGGCCGCGAGGCGATATAGGCTCGCTTATTGGCACGGGCTTTGCTCTAGGATAAGGACGTTTCTATCCCCTTCCTGCCTTCACCCGTCTCCGCGCTAACCGCCGACCCTGCGACGATCGATGATGCGGCCCAGAATGAGTCTCGGCCGACGAGGATGGATGCGCGTCTGGCCCGGCGAGCGTGTTTCCACGGTGGCTGACATTGGGGGAGCGATCGGCGGGAGCAAGGAATGCCACGCGGACCGCGGCGAACAGGAGGTTCGTGATGTCGGCCGTCAAGACCCTGACTTGGAGCGTGGTCGCGTCGGTCGCTTTGGGGATGGTGCCAGTCCACGCCGACTCGGTCTCTCGGGACAAAGCGGGATGGCCGTGGACGCTGTTCTGGCCCGCCGGCACGGTCAACTCCTATCGGGCCACCTCCGCGGCGCCGAGCTCGCCCGCGAATCCCGCGGTCAGCCCCAGCCCGGCGCCGGCGCCGGTCACCCCGATCTTCGCGGCGAACCCGAGTCCTGCCGGGGATCCGGCGCCAGTCGTGACCTCTCCGGTCGTGGCACCCGCCCCGGTGACGAACGCCGCGGTCGGGCCGGTGATCAGCGTCCCATCCCCTTCGGCGAGCCCGGCGATCGCAAGCCCCACGTCCACGGCGGCCCCGGTCGACGCGTTCATCAACATGACCGCCGGACCCTACCCGGGCGCTGGGGCGTTGACGACCGGGACAGCCCAGCCCTGGTTTGACAGCCCGTCGGTCATCCAGGCCTTTGGCGGCGTGCCCAACGCGCAGCAGCAGGCGAATTTCGTCCAGACCGTGCTCCAGGACGTCGAGCATACCTACCAGATCTCCGGCATGAATCCCACGCTGACGACCAATCCGAATACGCCCGCGCTGCACACGTTGAGCGTGGTCTCCGGCCTGTCCGACTCGTCCAACCCGAACGCGATCGGGCTGACGAATGTCGGCGGCAACGGCTTCAGCTTCATCGACAAGCTGGACTACGCCAACAATCCGACCGACCTGGCCTGGGCGATCGCGCACAATGTCTCGCACGAGCTGATGCACGCCTTCGGCATCGGCTATCATCCGGACGGGGGCAACGATGTGGACGCCGCCAGCGCGACCTGGTCGACGTTGATCGACCCGAACACGCAGTTCGGCCCGGCGGCGACGCAGTTGCTCCTGGCCAGCCAGTACGGGACATTGGGCGGCAGCAGTTCCGGATCGGGCGTCGGTGCCGAGCTCCTCAATCCCCAGGGAACCAAGGTCGACGGCGACGAGGTGCTGGCCGTGCCCGCTCCCGAGCCGGCCACCGTGGCGATCTGGACCTTCGGCGCCCTGGGAGGCATGATGATGGCCCGACGCCGGGCGCGGCGGGCGGCCTGATCGCGATCGTTCAACAAGAGCGGCGCCTCCCGTAGAATCAGATCTCTCGCCGTGGCACGGATGCCCGGATCGTGAATCGGCCCGGCAGGAAGGATCCGCTCGTCGGTCAGGCTTCCCGGCCTGACGTTCCTCCCGAGTCGGGCCGGAAAGCCTGACCTACTCCTTGCCTCGCTCGCTCCATGAACCCCTGGTTCTTGCTCCTGCTGGCGCTGCTGCTCCTCGCGATCCCGGCGTTCCTGGTCCGTGCGGCCGACGGATCCCCGCGCGGCGATGCCAGGCCCGAGATCCGCGGGCCGCTGCGGGTCTTGCACTGGGGCTTCCGGGGTTATTGCGCGCTCTGGCATCAGCTCCGGCGCGAGGGATGGGCTCCGCTGCCGGAGTCCGGCCCGGCGATCCTGATCTCGAACCACACCTGTGGGATCGATCACATGGTGCTCCAGGCGTCGAGTGCGCGGCTCCTGGGCTTCATGGTCGCGCGCGAGTATTACGAGTCGAGATGGCTGCGCTGGATCTGCTCGCACATCGGCTGTATCCCGGTCAATCGCGACGGC
Source organism: uncultured Planctomycetota bacterium (assembly GCA_963815795.1). Classification (GTDB taxonomy): domain Bacteria; phylum Planctomycetota; class Planctomycetia; order Isosphaerales; family Isosphaeraceae; genus JAKAUH01. The sequence continues at coordinate 5,888,264 of CAWFIC010000003.1, forward strand.
CGCGACGTGGCCGCGATCCGCGCGGCGCTGCGGGCGCTGGGGGAGGGCCGCGTCGTGCCGATCTTCCCGGAGGGCCGGATCGTGCCCGCCTCGGGGCGACGGCTGGGCGAGATGAGGTCGGGCGGTGCTTACATCGCGATCCGCGCCGGGGTGCCGGTCGTGCCGGCCTACATCATCGGCACGCCGACGACCGACGAGATCCTCGAATCGCTGGCGACGCCGTCGCGGGCGAGCGTCTTCTTCGGCGAGCCGATCGACCTCTCGGACATCCCGCCGGATCGGGCCGGCGACAAGGCCGTGCAGGCCGAGGTCAGCCTGCGGTTCCAGCGGGCCCTCCTGGCGCTCCAGGCCCGGGCGTTCGCGGCCGAGGACGACAAGGGTGAATCCATCGTTTGAACGCGGGATCAACGACCTCCTGGCGCGGTATCCTCGGCGCGTGCAGCCGCTGGACGAGCCCGAATCCCTGGGCGGGGCCGGCGGACTCAGCGGGGCCCGGCTCTGGCGGTATCGATCGGAGCGGGGGCCGCTCGTCTTGCGCGGCTGGCCGCCCGACGGCCCGGGCCGAGCCCACCTCGAGCAGGTCCATCGCTGGCTCCTGCTGGCCGACGACCTGGGCTTCATCCCGGCTCCGATCGCCGATCGCGCGGGGGATACCCTCCAGGAGCACGAGGGGGGACTCTGGGAGCTGGCCCCCTGGATGCCCGGTGCGGCGGACGCCGTCCGGCCGCCCGCATCGGCTCGCGTCCGGTCGGCGTTCGCGGCCCTGGCCGCATTCCACCAGCGCCTCGGCGGCGAGCGGCGAACCGGGACATCCGCGGGCCTCGGGCAGCGTCATGCGGCGGTCGTACAACTGCTCCGGGGCGGGTTCGACGCGCTGGAGCGGGCCATCCGGCAGCCGGACGCCTCCCCGCCGGACGAGACACGCCCGATGGCCATGCGCTGGCTCGGGCTGGCCCGCGTGGTTGCGCCTCGGCTCATCGACCCGCTCCGCACGGCGGCCGGGCGCGTGGTCCCGCTCCAGCCGTGCCTCCGCGACGCCAGGCCCGAGCACTTCCTCTTCGAGGACGATCGCGTCAGCGGCCTGGTCGACTTCGGCGCCATGGGGGTCGATTGCGTGGCCGGCGACCTCGCCCGGTTGATGGGCGAGTGGCTCAACGGAGACTCAGCGGCCCGCGCCTTGCGCTGGCCGCCTACGAGCGAATCCGTCCCCTCGATGCCGCCGAGGCCGCCCTGATCGACGCCTTCGCCTCGTCGTCGGCCCTGCTCATCGGCGAGCACTGGATTCGCTGGCACTACCTCGAAGGTCGGCGGTTCGACGACCCGGCGGCCGTCGCGCAGGGGATCGCTCGCGGCGTGGCTCAGCTCGGGCGACTCGCGGCCTCGAGCTGCACCGGATCTCGAGCGTGGTGAGCCGCTTGCGGGGATCACTTCCCGACATCGATGCCGAGATCGGGGGGCAAGGGGATCTCGAGGATGCGATCGTTGATCAGTATGACGTCCGGGTCGCGGCGGTAATGCTGGATCTCGGCGTCGTCGAAGGAGACGCGGAGGGCCTTCACGCCCGGGTCGATTCGCAGCTCCGCCTTCCTGGCCTGGATGACCAGGTCGAAGTCGTCCTTGCTGCTGACCCGATGCTTGAAGGTCGCGTCGATCAAGGTCCTGTCCTGGACGTCGCGCACCTTGATGAGGAACGGACAGCGCGGATTGTTGAACTCGTGATCCGTCTTGAGCACCTTGTACAGCCTGTCTTCCAGGTCACTGGTCTTCGCCTGGGCCTGGTCCGGTCCTCGCGGCTTGTCGATCGCAGCGTCGCCCCGGGGCGTCGCCTTCGGCCGGACGGAGTCGGGAAGCCCGAAGACGGCGAGCCCGAGTAACAGCGCGATCGGGATCAGCTTCAGGCCGCGGTCGAGCTCCCTCGGCCGCGTCAACGATTCGAGCCGCGTCCGCAACCGCCGCCGCGAACCGAAGAAGTGGACCACGCCGGGGACGGCCGGGCGGACGATCGGCCGTCCGAGCAAGTGGAGCATCGTCTCGCCGTACAGCCGGCGCCCCGACGGGCCGAGGACGTCGATCACGGCGTCATCGCACGCCAGTTCGCGCTCGGCCGCCATCCGCGACAGGGCGAGCCGCGCGATCGGGTTGAACCAGTGGAGGATGCGGGCGGCGACGATGAGCCAGTGGACGGCGACGTCCCGACGACGGATGTGGGCGAACTCATGAAGCAGGATCGCTTCGAGCCGATCGTGCTCGAATTCGTCCAGGATCACCTCGGGGAGCACGATCCGCGGCCGCCACACGCCGAGGACGGCCGGCCCGGTGCCGTCTGGTGCGGCGCAGAGGCGCACCCGCCGTCGCAGGCCGAGCCGGCCCTGACATTCGGCAGCGAGTTCCAGCACGCGGCGATCCGCGATCTCCGGCCAGGCGTTCGCGGCGCATCGAAGTCGTCGAATGCGACAGACCACACCGACCGCCATCGCCACGACACCAGCCAGCCACACCGAGACCGCAAGGCGCCGGAAGGTGATCGCCGGCGACCGTACCGACGGGGATCCGACCCCGCTCGTTTCGGGCGATGGGGGGAAGCCGTCCGTCGAGACCGCGACCGGTGCGAGAGCGTCGGATGCATCCGGACCCTCACATGCTTCAACGAGGGTGTAGACGCTCCACCGGGCCTGCGGCGCCAGCGGCAGGAGCAGGCGGACCAGCACGAGCGACCAGAGGCCGTATCGCCAGGCGGGCGACAGCCGGCCGCGCAGCAGCGCGACCGCCGCGAGCACCGCGACGGCCAGCGCCGACGCCTGCCATGACGCGCACCACACCGCCTGCCCGATCGCATCCAGGATGACCGCGTCATGGAACATGGCCTCACTCCTCCTTGCCCAGCTTCTCGTCGAGCAGGCGACGCAAGTGCTCCCGGTCCTTCGGCTCGAGCTTCGACTCGCGGACGTAATGCACCAGGAGCGAGCCGACGTCCCCCCCGAAGACGCGCTCGAGGAACGAACGGCTCTCGTCGCGCACGCAACGCTTGCGGGTCACGGCCGGCCGGTAGATGTAGCGGGGGCCGTCGGATTCGTGGCGCAGCGCGCCCTTCTCCACCAGCCGGGCGAGCATCGTCCGGATGGTGCTGTGATTCCAGTCGCGCCGATCGGCGAGGGCCCCGATCACCTCCGCCGCCGTCGCGCCGCCGCGCCCCCAGATCGCCTCCATGACGTCCCATTCGGCATCCGAGATCCGGATCTCGCGGCCCATCGACGCGCCTCCTCTTTGGCCACAACTGTAGCCAGATTCTGGCTACAAGTGTAGCGATTGTCAAGGGGCAATTTCGCGGCCCGGCTGCCCTGGCGGCGAGGGAGCGTTGCTATGCCTCGCGGCGATCCTCGCTCGATGAGGTGTCGGTCAGGAGGCGCCGGGCCTCTTCCTGGTTGATGCTGACCCGGGCGATCGAGAGCGCCTGGCCGGTCTGGGGGTCGACGGAGAGCAGGGCGCCGTTGAGGCGAGGGTCGCCGGTGGCGACGTCGAAGTAGGCGTGGACGAAGGTGAGCGTGGCCGAGAGGACGCGGTCGTAGCGCCGGCCGATGATCGAGTCGTGCGGGCCGGTCATGCCGACGTCGGTCTGGTACGCGGTGCCGTTCTTGAGGATCTGCTCGTCGGCGGTGGCGACGTGGGTGTGCGTGCCCAGCACGGCCGAGACGCGGCCGTCGAGGTAGCGGCCCAGGAGCTGCTTGTCGCTGGTGGCCTCGGCGTGGACGTCGACCAGGATCACCCGGGTGCCGGTCGCCGATCTGGCCGAGGATGCGATCGGCGGCGCGGAACGGGTCGTCGACCGGCCGCATGTAGGTCCGGCCCAGCACGGTGAACACGGCGACCGGTGTGCCGTCGCGGGCGGTCACGCAGGCGAGCTCCGGGCCGGGGGAATCGGGCGGATAATTGGCCGGCCGGAGCACGTCGCCGGCCCGTTCGAAGATCTGGAAGATCTCGTCCTTGCGGTAGACGTGGTCCCCCATGGTGATGACGTCGACGCCGGCCTCGACCAGCTCCTCGTAGCAGCGGAGGGTCAGCCCCGAGCCGCCGGCGGCGTTCTCGGCGTTGCAGACGACCAGGCCCAGGCCCCAGCGGGGGATCAGCCGGGGCAGGACCTGGCTGACGATCTTGCGGCCCGGCGACCCGACGACGTCGCCGATGAACAGGACTTTCAGGGGCTTCTGTGGGCTCATCATCTCACCGGGCGAATTCGACGGAACGCGTCTCGCGGAGCACGGTGACCTTGACCTCGCCGGGGTAGGTCAACTGCCGCTGGATCGAGCGGGCGATGTCGCGGCAGACCTTGGCCGAGGCCGCGTCGTCGAGCTGCTGGCTGTCGACGATCACGCGGACCTCGCGGCCCGCCTGGATCGCGTAGGCCTGCTCGACGCCGGGGAAGCCCAGGGCCAGCGTCTCGAGCTCCTCCAGCCGCCGCACGTATTTCTCCAGGGTCTCGCGCCGGCGCCGGGCCGGCTGGCGCTGATGGCGTCGGCGGCGGCGACCAGCACGGTGTAAGGCGTCTCGACCCGCAGGTCGTCGTGGTGGCCCAGGGCCGCGTGCACGACCTCCTTGGGCTCGCCGTAGCGCCGCGACAGCTCGGCGCCGACGGCCGGGTGGCCGCCCTCCATCTCATGATCGGCCGCCTTGCCGATGTCGTGCAAGCAGCCCGCACCGTCGGCCCAGGGCCCCGTCCAGGCCGAGCTCCTCGGCCATCAGCCCGGTGAGGAACGCGACCTCCAGCGAGTGCCGCAGGACGTTCTGCGAGTAGCTGGTGCGGAAGTGGAGCCGGCCGAGGTACTCGATCAGCTTCTCGTGCAGCCCGACGATGTTGGCCTCGAGCGCCGCCTGCTGGCCCAGCCGGCGGATGTGGTCCTCCAGCTCCTCCTGCGTCTCCTTGACGACCTCCTCGATCCGGGTGGGATGGATGCGGCCGTCCTGGATCAGCCGCTCCAGCGCGACCTTGGCGATCTCGCGGCGGACGCTGTCGAACCCCGTGACGATCACCACGCCGGGCGTGTCGTCGACGATGACGTCGACGCCGGTGGCCTTCTCGAAGGCGCGGATGTTCCGGCCCTCGCGGCCGATGATCCGGCCCTTCATCTCGTCGCTGGGGATGTCCACGGTGCTGACGGTCACCTCGGCGGTGTGCGCCGCGGCGTAGCGCTGGATGACCGTCGTGAGGATCTCGCGGGCCCGCTGCTGGGCGCGCCTCGCGCAGCGCCGCCTGGTGCTTGAGGATCAGGGCGCCGACCTCGGCGCGGAGCTCCTCCTCGACCCGCTTCAGGAGCAGGTCACGCGCCTCATCGTGCGAGAGCGTGGCGATGCGCCGCAGCGATTCGAGCTGATCGGCCAGCACCTTCTGGACCTCGGCATCGCGCCGCCGCAGCTCCTCCTGCTGCTCGCCCAGACTCCGCTGGAGCGATTCGATCTCATGCTCCTTGCGGTTGATCAGGTCGAGCTTCTGGTCGAGCAGGTCGGCCCGCTTCTCCAGCCGCTTCTCCTGCTCGCGGATCTCGCGGCGCATCGCGTCGGCCTCGGCCTCGAACTCCTCGCGGCGGCGGAGCACCTCCTCCTTGGCGGCGAGGTCGGCCTGGCGGCCGATGGTCTCGGCCTCGCGCCGCGCCTGGGCGAGGATCGTCTCGGCGATCCCGCGCGGAACCGGCCCGGTATCGCGCCACCAGGAAGGAGGCGACGATCCCGCCCACGGCACCGGCGAGCAGTCCGAGGAATTCGGTCACGCGTGCACCGTCCGCCACACGGCACGGCCTTCCGGCCCGTGCGGGGAGCCCCCACGGGCCATCGGCCCGGCCAGGCCCCGACGCCCGGACTTGTTCACCGCTTCCGCATGCTGGGCGGGCGGCGCACACCGTCAACGGCTCAAACGAGCATTCCCCGGCCTCGCCGCTGGCCGCGAGGCGGTTCGATCGGGTGGAAGGGTCTTCCTCTCGGATCATCACCGTCGCGACATCGGGCTCCGGGACCCCGGCCCGGCCGGCTTCGTGCGCGGCACTGCGCCCCGACAAGTCGAGGGACACCGGAATCCGAGTGCTTTCCATCGCGGCGATCGGTTCGCCGCCAAGCTCGCGGGCGGGCCATCCGGCCGGCCGGGGACCGGCCCGAGCGACCGACCGGGCCGACGCACGAGGTGCGTCGCCACCGGCCGCCGCCAGGCCAGCTTCATCCGCAGGGACACCGCCGCCCAGAGGACGGTCAGTGTCCAGATGGGTCCGGGCCAGCTCGCCGCCACGCGAGAGATCCTTTTTCGCCGTTCCAAATCGTCGGGAATGTTGTCGGCGCCCGGCCTTCGCCACCGCAACGGCCCGCCTCACCGAGGAGTCCGCGGGGCTCGCGGTTCGAAAGTCCTGGCATCGTTCACGATCAGTCATGAGCGACGACAAAGACCCCGCGCCGGGATTCGACGCCCCGTCCCCGCCGCCGCTCTCTCAGGAATCCCCGCACCGTCGCCGGGCGGGGATGCTCGTCTAATCTATCAGAAGCGAACGGCCGGTCAATCGCCCGGCGTCGGCGCGATCGACGCCCCAACTCGGTCCCGACGGTGTCGAGGCCCGCCCGTCGAACCGCCCGTTGGCTCTTTCGCCGCCGATTTCCGTGCTATCATGGATCGGTCGGACGGTCCGGGATTTCTCGAAGTGCCGTCGCCGTTCGCGAAACGCCTGCGGAGGTCGCCCATGGGTGTCCGACTGTACCTGAGACTCGCGCTAGCCGGGATCCTCGGCGGCCTCGTGCTCGTCTTCACCTCGGAGATGTTCTGGCCGGGACTCGTGGCGATGGCCGTCGGGTTCCTGTCGCTGTTCCTCGCATTCCGGGGGATCGGTCGGCGCGAGCCCGGGAGCCGCGAGGCCGTCCGGGGTCCGGAGTTCAAACTCGACGACCCCGAGGTCGCGGCACTGCCGCCGACGACCACGACACGCCTGAGCGAGCAGGTCAAGCTGGCCCGCGAGCGGCAGAGGCGAGAGCAGAATTGACGCGGCCGAGCGACTGCTTGGTGGGATGGCGTTGCAATGGGTACGCTCGGCGAGCCGGGGGGAGGTACAATCGAGTCAGGCGTGAGAAGAGTCTGGAATCGCGAGCACAGTCGTCCAGGAAGATGACCCATATGCGGAACTATCGCCCCCTGATGAGACTGTCGCGTGACGAGGAATCTTTCCTCCGCCACTGGATCTACGATGAGGCCCATTACCAGGACGGCCCCGGCCCGGCCAAGCGGTTGCAGCTTCAACATCGAGCGATTCCCGCCGACCTGGCCGACCTGATCGCCGCCGCCATCCCCGACCCGATCGAGCAGGAGAGGGCCGGCCTGGATCGCCCGTCCACCGAGCCGCCGAAATGGCCCTGGTCTGAGGAGTCCCTGCAGTCCCGTGTCACCGAGGCGAGGTCCGTCCTCTCATCGGAGCCTATGAGCCCGGTCTCGGCCGATCGACGGCCGGCTTCGCCCCGGCCGTGAAATACGCCTGGTCGCGCTTCTCCCAGTCGGAATAGCCGAGGAGTTCGTAGAGCTCGGCACGGCTCTGCATGCGGTCGATCGATCCGCGCTGGGTGCCGTGCTCTCGTAAGGCCCTGAGCGTCTCCTCGGCTGCTCGCATCGCGGCGCGGAAGGCTGTCAGCGGATAGATCGCCGCCCGGAAGCCCAGCGCGGCCAGCTCGTCGAAGGGGACGAGCGGGCTGCGGCCGAACTCGGTCATGTTGGCCAGGAGCGGCGCCGGCACCTCGCGGGCGAAGCGGGCGAATTCGTCGATGGATTCCAACGCCTCGGGGAAGATCATGTCGGCGCCGGCGGCGAGGTATTCCTGCGCCCGCCGGACGGCGGCGTCGAAGCCCTCGACCGTGCGGGCGTCGGTGCGGGCGACGATCACGAAATCGGGGTCGCGGCGGGCCGCCACCGCCGCGCGGACCTTGGCCGCCATCGTCGCCGGATCCACCAGACCCTTGCCCGAAAGGTGCCCGCAGCGCTTGGGCAGCACCTGGTCCTCCAGGTGCAAGCCGGCGGCCCCGGCCTCCTCATACAGCCGGACGGTCCGCTCGACATTGATCGCCTCGCCGAAGCCGGTGTCGGCATCGCAGAGGACCGGCAGCGCCGTCGCGCGGGCCAGCACCGCCGCCTGCTCGGCGAATTCGGTCTGGGTCAACAGGCCGATATCGGGCAACCCCGCCCAGCCCGCCGAGAGCGCCCCGCCCGAGAGATACACCGCCCGAAAGCCCAGCCGCTCGGCCAGCTTGGCCGTCAACGCGTTGAACGCGCCCGGGATCATGATCGGGCCGGCCTGCCAGGCCGCGCGCAACCGGGTACCGGGCGTCATCATCGCGGCGTTCCTCCTCGCTCGTGGTAGTCGGCGCGATCCCCGGCGCGGGCCTCCAGATCCCGCCCACAGCCCGACCGAGGGCCTCCCGGTCATCCACCATCCTGGACCGTTCGCATACAATGTCAAGCGGCGGGCACCGCGCCGCATCGACAATGATGGCGCCACAGGAGGCGAGCATGCATGACGAATTCTCAAAGATCGAGGAAGCGATCCAGGCCCTGAGGGAAGGGCGGATCATCATCGTCGTCGACGACGAGGACCGGGAGAACGAGGGGGACTTCGTCGCGGCGGCGGACAGGGTGACGCCCGAGACGGTGGAGTTCATGATCACCCACGGCCGGGGGCTCTTGTGCATGCCGATCCTGCCCGAGGTGGCGTCCCGGCTGGAGCTCGGCCCGATGGTGGATCGCAACACGGCGCCGCATCAGACGCCCTACACGGTACCGGTCGACCACCGGTCGTGCCGCACGGGCATCAGCGCCGAGGAGCGGGCCCAGACGGTCCGGGCGATCGTCGAACCGGGCTCCCGTCCCGGCGACTTCGTGCGGCCCGGCCACCTGTTCCCGCTGGTGGCCAAGGAGGGCGGCGTGCTCCGCCGCGCCGGGCATACCGAGGCGACGGTCGACCTCGCCCGCCTGGCCGGCCTGACGCCCGCCGGCATCCTCTGCGAGATCACCCACGGCACCAAGATGGCCGACCGCGAGAAACTCCACGAGATCGGCCGCGAGCACGGGCTGCCGATCGTCTCGATCGAGGCCCTGATCAAGTACCGCCGCCTCCGGGAGAAGCTCGTCGTGCGGGCCGCCGAGGCCGACCTGCCCACCCGCTTCGGCAACGGCCGGATCATCGGCTACCGCGTCCAGTACGAGCCCGGCAATGAGCCCGTCGCGTTCGTCATGGGCGACCTGGCATCGGCCGAGGCCCCTCTGGTCCGGCTGCATTCCTCCTGCTTCACCGGCGACCTGCTCGACTCGCTGCGATGCGACTGCGGCGACCAGCTCCGCATGGCCCTGGCCATGATCGGCGCCGAGGGCGCGGTGCGCTGATCTACCTGCCCCAGGAGGGCCGGGGCATCGGCCTGATCGAGAAGATCCGCGCGTACAACCTCCAGGACAAGGGGCTCGATACCGTGGAGGCCAACACCGCCCTGGGCTACCGCGCCGACCCGCGCGACTACGGGATCGGCCTGCAGATCCTCAAGGACCTCGGCCTCTCGCGCGTCCGCCTGCTCACCAACAACCCCAAGAAGACCGACGCCTTCGTCTATTACGGCTACGACCTCCAGGTCGTCGACCAGGTCCCGATCATCGCGCCCGAGGTCGAGGAGCGCCGCCGTTACCTCGACGCCAAGCGCGACAAGATGGGCCACCTGCTGCCCAGCCGCCACGACCACGGCGCCGACAATGGCGCCGGCTCGACGTGAGTGAAGAGAAGACCGAGAGTTTCACGCAAAGACGCAAAGAAACGCAGAGACGCAGAGAGGCTTGCACGATGCGACGCCTGGCCGAGAGAGCGATGCTCTGTTGTCTTAGATGTCAGATTTCTTGACCATTGCTCTTCTTTGCGTCTCTGCGTGAAACTCTGGGTCTTCTTTGCGTCTCTGCGGCCCTTTGCGTCTCTGCGTGAAACTCTTCTTCTTCTGTGAGAGCAAATGTCATGCGAAGCGATCGGACGATGTGGCGAGTGGCCTTGGTGGCCGTAGCGATCGGGCTGGGCGGGCCGGCGTCGGCCCAGTCGGGCGGCGGGCCATCGCCGCGCGCCGATGATGCCGCCGCCCACTCCCTGCTCGAGCAGGTGGCCAACGCTTACAAGGCGCTGACGTCCTATTCCGACCAGGGCGAGTTCGTCGTCGCCATGACGCTGGGGGGCAAGGCCCACCGGCAGGTCCGGCCGCTGAAGCTGACCTTCGTCCGGCCCAACAAGCTGGATCTCGACGCCGGCGCCGTCCGGCTCACCAGCGACGGCAAGACGCTCACGACCGCCATCGAGCCGCTGAAGAAGTACATGAGCGCCGCGGCCCCCGAGACGATCAGCGTCGACACCTTCCGCGAGGGCCCGACCGGCGCGGTGCTCTTCGGCAGCCAGACCGCCGCCCCGACCGCCTCGCCGATGTTCGTGCTGCTCAACCTGCTCATCGGGCGCCAACCCCGACGTCATGCTCGACCAGATGGGCGGCACGCTCCACGCGGCCCCCGCCAACGGTGCCAAGTCCGATGGCGCCACCCTGCTGATCGACCTGCAGGAGGGGCCGGACTTGCTGCTCCGCGTCGATCCGGCCACGAAGCTGCTCTCGGCCATCGAGCTGAAGATCGACCCGGCGCAACTGGCCAAGCAGCGCCGCCCGGCCAGACGCTCGCGATCGACAAGTTCGGCTGGACGTCGGGCACCGTCTCGACGCAGTTGGCCGCCGATCGCTCGTTCGCCTTCGTCGCCCCCAAGGGGTTCACCCCGATCGAAGGCGTGAGGGAACAGCCCGGGGGCGCCGTCCCGGCCCCGCAATATGCCGTGCAGGAGAAACTCGGCAAGCCCGCCCCCGACTTCTCCCTCACGCTCTTCGACGGACCTGGCAAGACCCGGACCGTCTCCAAGGCCGAACTCGCCGGCAAGGTCGTCGTCATCGACTTCTGGGCGACCTGGTGCGGGCCGTGCCTCATGGAGCTGCCCGAGATCCAGAAGCTCGTCGAGCATTACGATGGAGCGAAGAAGGAAGTCGTCATCGTCGCGCTGAGCCAGGACAGCGAGCCCCAGGAGATCTCCGAGATCCGCAAGCTCGTCGAGAAGACCCTGGCCGACAAGAAGATCAACCTGACGGCCGGGACCGCCGGCCGGATCGGCCTCGATCCGAGCAACTCCGTCGGCAAGGCGTTCGACGTCGAGGGATTCCCCACGCTGGTGATCCTCGACGCGAAGGGAATCATCCAGTCGGCCCACGTCGGCTACAACCCCGACGCCGCCGAACCCCTGCACAAGTCGCTGGCCACCGAGATCGACGCACTCCTCGCGGGCAAGTCGCTCGCGGGCGAGAAAGACAAAGGTGCGAAAGAGCCGGGCAAGAAGTAAGGATCGCCGCCGGGACGATCTTCGACCACGAAAGACAGGGACCGGATGGTCGAAGGGGACGGGTCCTTAACCACGAATCACACGAATTGACACGAATTGGACCGACCGGAATTGGACTCCCTGTATCACGAGAGTCGAGAGTTGCAGGCGGCCCGCCCCGACTCATTTCCGGATTTCTTATTCGTGTTAATTCGTGTGATTCGTGGTTCGTCCCTCCGTCCGAGCCCCTCAATGAGCATTTACGTGGTGGATCAACGTCGCGTGCCGACCGGTTCCAGGTCGCGGACGGTGATCAGTCGCGTACCGAGGTCCTGGTTGTAGTGGACCGTGCCGCGGACGCCGACCTTGTGCGCCCGAGCGCCTCGACGTCGAGGCCGGGGGGAATGTCGAGATAGGCGACCGTCTTGCCGTCCGGACCGATGAGCGCGTGCAGCTTGCGGCCGTCGAGGAGGCGGGACGACGGCTGGACATTGCCGATGGCGTGATAGGTGAGCGACCGGTGGCGATCCACGGCGGCGAGCCGCTCGCGCAACTGTGCGACCTGGGCATCGCGACGCCGGCTGCGGGCCAGGACCTCCTGGAACTCGCGCGCGGCCGCGGCGGCCTGCTCGTGGCGGGTGACCCGCGCCAGGCGGGCCCGCAAAGCCTCCTCGACAGCGGGATTGTCGCCGGACCGCTTCAAGATCGCCTGGTACTCGGCCCGGACGGTCTCGAACCGCCATTGCTCGGTCGGCTGATTGGTCAGGATCGCGCGATGCATGGCATCGACCCGACCGATCTCGGCCGCAACTGCCGGCGGTAGCGATTCCGGCGCGGGGCCCGTGCGTTTCAGATCGCCCTCCTCGGGGACAAGGTAGGCTGCCAGTACCTCGGAGATCCCCTCGCGCCGCGGGGGGTTCTCGAGTCCCTCGGCACGGACGTAGCAGGCGGCCTCGGCCGGCGGTATCACGGCGAACCAGAGCGTCGCGCCCGATCCCCGTCCGATCTCCAGCGGCGGGCGGTCGACGAGCTGGACCATGGTCCCGCGCGATAACTCGACCCACGGCGGTCCCGGCATCCGCGCCCCCAGTTGGCCCGATCGAACGATCGCCCGCGGCACCACGACCCAGGCCCGCATCGGCGGCCCGGACCCCGGCTCTCCCGCGTCGAGTCGATGCCCGCCGCGTTCGTCGGCCTCGTCGCCCAGCTCCAGCGACGCCCGTTCCACCCAGCCGATCGTCGTCGCGGGCGGGTCGATCGCCACCCATCCCCTGGCCAGCCACTGTCGCACCCGCACCCGGTCCCCGCGCTCCAACACCCCCGTGCCGAAACCCTTCTCATCCGGACCGTCATACACCGGCAGGCGATCGGCCCTCACCTCCGTGACCTCGACCCGCGGCCGACCCTCCGGCCCCGTCTTCCCCGACCCGGATCGAGAGGCACCCGGAGACGGCACCTGGCCAATTTCAGCCAGGTAAATTCCCCAGAGCAGACCGAGGCGCAAGAGACATGCGACCATGCTCGACATCTTTCCTGGGTCGGGATTGGTCTCAGCAGAGGCGAGGGATGAGTGAAGTCCTCCGGAAGGTTGGTCGCCACTTCCTCATCGGATCCGCGACACCAGCCAGGGGGTTGCGCTTGATAACCGGGATTCGGCCGGTCGTCAAGACGCACAGGCTCTTGCCCTCATTGTGCTCGCGTGGATATCATGAGACTTTTCTCGCCCCGATCGGAATACGGATCGAGAATCCCAAAGCACAACGTGATCGGACGTTGCGGGACAGGCGTCGGCGGCACGAGCCCGGCCCCGTCGTGTCATGACACCGCCGTCGGTCTTGCGCAGGAGCCAGCGAAGGATGTATGCCATTATTGAGGACGGGAGCCACCAGTTCCGGGTCCACGAAGGCGATCGGATTCAGGTCAACCGACGCGATGGGAAGGCCGGGGATGAATTGGTCTTCCCCAAGGTCCTGTTCATCGGGGGTGAGGACGGCGGCCCGACGATCGGCACCCCGACGATCGAAGGCGCCCGGGTGGTCGGCAAGATCGTCAACCAGTTCAAGTCCAAGAAGATCATCATCCAGAAGTTCCGGCGCCGAAAGAACATGCGCCGCCGCAACGGTCACCGTCAGCCTTACACCGTCGTCCAGATCACCAGCCTGAGCGGCTCGATCTGATCTCGACCGCCGCCACGAAATTCCGCCCAGATCCCCACTACCGTGCCATTTCGCCTAGACTTCCGGCGGGGGCACGGTTTTTTCATTTTACGGTAGCATGGCCGGTGGTCGCGCGGGTATCGTGACGGGTCATGCCGAGAGGTGAGGCGCGGCGCCAGCCGCCGCCGGAAGGGCGGCGAAGGCCCGGCGGCTGTCTCGGGCACGGTCGAGGCAGGGTCGGTTCTGGTCTTCTCGGTTCGCCCGCGAAATCTTCACAGTCGCCAGACTTGAATCGCGAAAATCCCCGGCGGTGCCTCGGCGGTCCTTGGTCATGCGTTACACTGGACTGATGTTTTGGCGAGGCATCAAGGCACGGCAGCGGGCGGGGCCGGCAGCGGAGGACGGGCCGATTTCACCTCGTGCAAGATCAGCCCTGAGAATCGGGTCGTGGAGGATCGCAAGATTTCTCGGCCGGGGACCGATACCCGAATTGAGACTCGATTTTTCTGGACAGCGGTACACCACTCGATTTTAATACACAACGGCCAGATCCGGGCGCAGGCGAGCGTTCCCGGGCGGGATGGGTGTTGGCATTATCCGGAGGCGGGACATGGCGACGGTGGGTGAACGGGCGTTGAGCATCTCGGCGGGCAAGGGTTTGGAGGCGAGGAAGGTCCCCGGGCGGGTGCGGGGCCGGGCCGGGATGCAAGTCCCTCGTGTCTTCAGCAGGGAGGGATCGAGCCCGTTCGATGAGGTCGAACTGGGAGTTGCGGGCCGCGGAGATCAAGGACGAGCGCGGCCGCGCGATCTTCCAGCAGCTCGACTGCGAGATCCCCCGGACGTGGAGCCAGTTGGCGACCAACGTGGTGGCCAGCAAGTATTACTACGGGGACGTCGCCAGCGGCAACGGCAGCCCGGCGGAGGGGAAGCGCGAGCATTCGGTCCGCCAGTTGGTCAACCGGGTGACCCGGACCATCGCCGACTGGGGCAAGGAAGACGGCTACTTCGCCACGGCCGACGACGCCGAGCGGTTCTACGACGAGCTGACGGCGTTGTGCCTGCACCAGTACGGGTCGTTCAACTCGCCGGTCTGGTTCAACGTCGGGCTGTTCCATCGCTACGGCATCAACGGCCCGGCCAACAATTATCGGTGGGACGAGGAGACCCGCGCCATCGCGCGGGCCGGCGGCGCCTACCAGTACCCGCAGGCCTCGGCGTGCTTCATCCAGAGCGTCAGCGACGACATGGAAGGGATCATGCGGCTGGCGACCAGCGAGGCCATGCTCTTCAAGTTCGGCTCGGGCACCGGCACGGATCTCTCCACCCTCCGCTCCAGCCAGGAGAAGCTCTCCGGCGGCGGCAAGCCGTCGGGCCCGGTCAGCTTCATGCGGGTGTATGACGCCATCGCCTCGGTCGTCAAGTCGGGCGGTAAAACGCGACGCGCCGCCAAGATGCAGACCCTCAAATGCTGGCACCCCGACATCCTCGAGTTCATCGAGTGCAAGACCAACGAGGAACAGAAGGCCCAGGCCCTCATCCGCGCCGGCTACGAGGCCAACTTCAACGGCGCCGCCTATAGCTCCGTCATGTTCCAGAACGCCAACCTCTCCGTCCGATGCTCCGACGCCTTCCTCCGCGCCGCCGAGGCCGATAGCGACTGGACCACCCGCGCCGTCACCACCGGCCGCCCCATGCACACCTACAAGGCCAAGATACTCCTCGACAAGATCGCCGAGGGCACCTGGCTCTGCGGCGACCCCGGCGTCCAGTACGAGGACACCATCCAGCGCTGGCATACCTGCCCCAATACCGCACCCATCAATTCGTCCAATCCTTGCAGTGAGTACATGTTTATAGATGATTCTGCGTGCAATTTAGCATCGATCAACCTGATGAAGTTCGCGCGGGAGGGCGGGGGGTTCGACGTCGAGCGGTTCCGGGCGGCGGTGCGGGTCTTCATCACGGCGCAGGAGATCCTGGTGGACCACGCGAGCTACCCGACGGACCGGATCGCGGCCAACAGCCACAAGTTCCGGCCGCTGGGATTGGGATATGCCAACCTGGGGAGCCTGCTGATGGCCTCGGGCCTGCCTTATGATTCGAACCAGGGGCGGGGGCTGGCCGGCGCGATCACGGCGATCATGCACGGCCAGGCGTACCTGACCAGCGCCGAGCATGCGGCGCACGTGGGGG
Source organism: uncultured Planctomycetota bacterium (assembly GCA_963815795.1). GTDB lineage: Bacteria > Planctomycetota > Planctomycetia > Isosphaerales > Isosphaeraceae > JAKAUH01. Next base: position 5,903,994 of record CAWFIC010000003.1, read on the forward strand.
CGTTCGAGGGGTTCGCGGTCAATCGCGAGCCGATGCTCCGCGTGATGGAGATGCATCGCGACGCGGTCGAGTCGATCGACCCCTCGGCGCCAGCCGACCTGCTCGAGGCGGCCCGCTCGGTCTGGTCCGAGTGCCTCGACATGGGCCGCGAGCACGGCTATCGCAACAGCCAGGTGACCGTGCTGGCCCCGACGGGCACGATCGCCTTCATGATGGACTGCGACACCACGGGCATCGAGCCGGATATCGCGCTGGTGAAGTACAAGCAGCTCGCCGGCGGCGGGATGCTCAAGATCGTGAACCGGACGGTGCCCATGGCGCTGCACAAGCTCGGGTACGACGAGCCGGATGTCAGGGGGATCCTCGACCACGTCGACGCCCACGACACGATCGAGGGGGCGCCGGGGCTGAAGGAGGAGGACCTGCCGGTCTTCGATTGCGCGTTCGCCCCGCCGCAGGGGGGCCGGAGCATCCACTTCCGGGGCCACCTGAGGATGATGGCGGCGGTGCAGCCGTTCCTCTCCGGCGCGATCTCCAAGACCTGCAACGTCCCCCACGAGGCAACCGTGGCGGAGATCCGCGAGGCGTACCTCGAGGGCTGGAGGCTGGGGCTCAAGGCGCTGGCGATCTACCGCGACGGTTCCAAGGGGAGTCAACCCGTGAGCACCAAGTCGGAGTCGTCCAGGGAGTCGGCCGGCCCGGCCGCGTCCTCGGCGCCGATGGCGGCGGTGCCGGCGGCACCGGCGACTGCTCCGGCGTCATCGGATGAGTCGGTCGTGACCAGAGCCCACGGCCCGCGGACGCCGGCCGAGCCGGCGCCCGTACCCGTACCGGCATCGGCACCGGCATCGGCGCCATCGCACGCCGTCCAGCCGCGCCGCGAGCGGCTGCCGCACACCCGGCGCAGCCTGACGCACAAGTTCGACATCCAGGGCCACGAGGGCTACATCAACGTGGGGTTCTACCCCGACGGCCGGCCCGGCGAGCTGTTCATCACGATGGCCAAGGAGGGTTCGACGATCGGCGGGCTGATGGACGTCCTGGGGACGGCGATCTCGATCGGCCTGCAATACGGGGTGCCGCTGGAGGTCTTCGTCAACAAGTTCGCGCACAGCCGGTTCGAGCCGGCGGGGTTCACCAAGAACCCTGACATCCCGATCGCCAAGAGCATCGCCGACTACATCTTCCGGTGGCTGGGCATGGAGTTCATCCCCGGCTACCGCGAGGCGAACGCGCCGAGGCGTCCGGCGCCGGAGCCCGAGCCGGAATCGACGCCGGTGATGCCGGTCCTCAAGGTCAACGGCCATCGGTCCGCGACGATCGCCGACCTGGAACACGCCGAGGCGGTCATGGGCGCCTACCGCCACGAACCGGCCGAACCGCCGCTCCCGGGCGGCGAGCTGAGCGTGGACGAAGCGCTCGGCGAGCAGGACCGCCAGTTCGCCCACTTCCAGAGCGACGCGCCCCCCTGCGACAACTGCGGGGCCCTCACGGTCCGCTGCGGCACCTGCTACCGCTGCTTCAACTGCGGTAACAGCATGGGGTGCTCGTGACGTCCTTGAAGCGTCCGAGTTGAGAGGGTGGTCAGTTCCACCCTCTCATCTCGTTGGCTCCTGAAGACCCCTTCAACGCTTCCTCCATCTGCTACGATGGAGTGCGGAACCTGCTGTGACGCGGCGTACTCTCCGGAGACGAGACGCTACCCAATCATAGGAGGGAGGAAGGCACGCCATGGAGAAAGTCGTCGGAGTCGTAAAGTCCTTCGACGAGAGCGACCGCGCGGACAGCGCCTACTATCAAAGCCTGACCCCCCATCAGCGCCTCGTGATCCTCTGGGAACTGAACAGCCGATGGCCAAAGAACGGCGACGATGAGACTTCAGGAAGACTCGAGAGAGTTTATCGAATTGTTAAATTCCCATGACGTGCGCCACTTGATCGTCGGCGGTCACGCCATGGCTTATCTTGGTGATCCGCGGACGACGGCCGCCATCGACGCCCTTCGAGTGAGCATTCAGACCCTGAGTCGTTGCGACGAGGGGACGTGAATCTCCCTCACGCTTCCAGGGGCTCTCGGGCGATAGTGGCCGGCTACTTGCACTCCCCCCCACCGAGCCTGCGAAAGCCCGGGTGGACGCCCGGCGTGAGCCCCTGTTCGGCCGCGATCCGCGCGAGGAGCCCCGCGAGCTGCGCCCGCTCCGTCTCGTCGAGCGCGGCGCAGAGCGCGTCCTGGTGCTCCCGGGCGATGCATATGATCTGCGCCAGCGCCTCCCGTCCCGCCCCGGTCAAATAGAGTGCGTACGAACGCCGGTCGTTGGGGCTATCCCGCCGCTCGACCAGCCCGCGCTCCTCGAGCTCATCGAGGATCGCGACGAGCCGGCTCGGGAACATGCCGAGCTTCTCGCCCAAGGCCTGCTGGCTGAGGCCGTCGGCTTGCTCGATGACCCGCAGGATCCCCACGTGCGGCGGCTTGAGCCCGATCGGCTCCAGGCGCTCCGCGAACCGGGCCGAGGCGTGGGCCCCGACCTGCGACAGGAGGAAGGCGAGACCGCCGAGCGAGTCCGGGGACGGCTTCGACGCGCGAGACCGGGCCATTCGTTACTCCCAAAAATCGTTATTGACTGTAACAATTCACGACCGTAGTATTGTCCCAGCCTCGACCGGTTGCGGCAAGTCGGATACGGACCCTTCCTTTTCGCCGCGGCGGCCTGTGGGGCGGCCGCGGGAGTCGGACAGAGCGATGGCCTCTTGTCCGGCTCGTGGACCTGCGAAGGCCGGGCCGCCCCAGGGCGGATTCTCGGCTTCCGGGCTTCGGCATCGACCCCAACTCAATGAAAGGAGTCCCGGCCATGCGTCTGAATCACCTCAACCTGACCGTCCCAGCCGTCTCGCAGACACGTGAGTTCTTCGAGAAATACTTCGACTTCCGGTGCGTCTTCGAACGGGGCCGCGATACCCTCGCCGTCCTGACGGACGAGTCCGGGTTCGTCTTGACCCTGAGCAATTTTGACAAGGCCGAGAAAGTGGAATACCCGGGGGCGTTCCACATCGGCTTCATGCAGGACAGCAAGGAGCGAGTGGACGAGATCTACCGGCGCCTGAAGTCCGACGGGATCGACGCGGAGCCGCCCAAGGAATTCCACGGGGCCTGGACCTTCTACTTCAACGCCCCGGGAGGCTTCCTCGTCGAGGTCGGGCACCAACATCGGCACAACGGAGGCCAGTCGTCTTGAGTTGAGTCCCCCGGCAACGCCGAAGGTCGCCGACCCCTGACTCAAGCGGGCGACCCTCGGATGATGATCGCCGACGGAGCCGGCTCGCCCTTCGATTCGCCCGACGGAGCCGGCTCCGGCACGGTCTCCCTCAGGAGACCCGGCCCGCCCCATCGGACCCCATCCGAGCGATGATCACGCCGGCGATGGCCGGCCCCATGCCGACAGCCTAAAAAAGTCGGCAAGTCGGCAAGTCGCTACTTGGATATTCTTTGATTGACAGCGAACCCCGAACTTCGTAGTCTCACCGCCACATCCTCGAATCGACACCTCGCGATCCACTCACACACCTATGAGACAGGGCACACGGATGGTGCCGTGCTCGCCTCGAGCCACTCCGCTCCGTCTGCCATCACACCAGGAGGGTCATGTGATGCTGCGCACGATGCTTCTCAACCGCCCCGGCTTGATGCTCTTGATCCTGTTCTTACCCATCCCCGAGGCTGCGGCCGGGCCCATCTTCACCCATCCATTCGAGTCGGCCGGCACGGGGAGTTGGATCAAAGGAACCACCAGCATTGACTCCCTGATCGGGTCGGCGACCGGGCTGAGCGGCCACGTCCCCGGAGTCTCGCGATGGGTTAACGTGCAGCCGGGCCGCCTCAGCAGCGTTCTCGGCTCGGATCCCGGCGGATTTCCACCTTGGCAAGGTCGGGCGCAGGCTCCGGGAAACACCGCTGGCCGGATTCCTCCCGGAGCCGCCGCGGCGCCTGCAGGAACCGATGCGATTGCGGTCAGGACCACCATCGCGGCCCCGGCATCGAGCTCGCCCGCCCCATCCGTCGGGAATCTATCGGGCTCGAGTCAGCCGAGCACCCCGTTCGTCCCCGACGCTGCAGCTCCGCGCGTCACGGCCGTCGCGGGTCAGGCCGTCGATGGTTCGAGCAACGCGGGGAGGCCGACCCCCTCATCGGGTCAAGGAGTCGCCGGAGGTTCGCCACCGGCGTCTTCGGGCGTTCTCGTTGCGTCGGGATCAGCGAGCGGGACCTCCTCCTACCAGGCTTCGTCCACCGGCCTCGGCGACTCCCGAGCGAACCCCTCGACGGGCGCGACGATCAGCTCCGTACCCGCGAGTCAGAGTCCGGCGATTCTCGCCACGGGTGGTGCCATGATCCCCAGCACGGGCCCGTCCAGCTCGGGACCGAGTTCCTCCTCCGGTGGCGGGATTCCGATCGCTCAAGGTACCGCCGCCCCGACAACACAGCTCAACACCGGCGGCACCCCTCCGGCAATGCCGATCGCTGCCAATGTGACGACGCCCTCGACCGCCTCCGCGGCGACCGTACCCCAGGCCGCCGGTGCTGCGAGCCCCATCTCGGCCACCAGCGCCGCGATGCTGGCTGCGGCGGCTTCCGCGATTCCCGGCGCGGGATCATCGAGCCAGGGGCCGACCACGCCCGTTACCAGCTCGGCAGGAGGCATCGATCCCCAGGGTCTCAGCGGTGTCGGATCATCGACCGCGGGCGCGGCGATCCCCGGCAGCGCCACCCCGAGCGTGGTGACCGTGTCCCAGGGACCGAGCAGTACCGACAGTCCGGGCGGCACGACCGCTCAGCTCGGTCCCGTGAATGCCGTGGGCCTCGTTCCGATCGCCCCGAGCCCTCTGGGCACCGCGACCAATCCCGGCCTCCCGGTCGCCTCGAGTCAACAGCTCGACTCGGCCATTGGTGCGTCGACGAACGTTTCGGCCAATCCCGGCGCGTCGGGTGTTCCCCTCGCGCCGACTCCTCTGAGCGTAACCACTCCACTGCCGGTGACACCGATCAGCCAGTTGATCGCCGCGAATCCCGACACCGATGGGATCGGGAGTCAGGTCGATCCCAAGGTGCTGCCGCAGAACCTCCCCGAGCCGGGGGCCCTCACGCTCTTCGCCGTCGTCTTCCTCGCCTCGGCGATGAAGATGACCGTCCGCCGCCGATCCCGACGGGTGTCCGGCGGTCGGGGGCGACGGTCGCTGGTTGATCCGTCGCTCAGCCCGGGGTGTCACTGGGCTCGGTGACGGTAGAAATCGAGCCACTCCTTGCCGGTCTCCTTGGTCAGTCCGGCGAAGGCGGAGTCGATCTTGTCCTTCGGCGGCTTGCCCGCCTTCTCGCGGGCGACGCCCTCTTCGGCCATGACCTCGGTCACCCGGCTCCAGTCGCGGGTGGCCAGGCCATAGGAGAGTGCGGCGTAGTACCAGACCCGGGCATCGTCCGGCTGTGACTGGAGCAGCTTCCGGAAGACGTCATAGGCCTGCTGGTATTGCTTGTCGCGGAACCGGCTCACTCCGGATTCGTAGGACGATTCGCCCGACTCGCCCTTCTCGGAAGTTGACGGCGCGCCCTGAGTCCCTTCGCCCGATGACGGGGCCGATGCCCGGCCCGCGGAGTCTTCCCGGTGCGGAGACGCCGGCCGGCGATTCCCCGCTGTCGACATCTCCTTGTGAAGTTCCTCCAGCTTCCCATCGAGCTCTGTGAGCTTTTGCTCGGACTGAGCGAGTTGCCCGGGCAGGGGGTCGAGCTTCTTCCCGATCGCCTCCACCTGCTGCGACAGCGCGTTCAACCCGGGCGACCTTCTGCTCGATCGGTGCCAGATCGGGAGCGGGCGCCGGCTTGGGGATCGACTCCAGCCGGGATTGAACGTCCTTGTAAAGACCATTGATGCGATCTTCCAACCGAGCGAGATGCTTCTGGGTCTCGGATTCCGGCCCCTGCGACGCCGAGTTGGCCGGCGGCTTCTCCGCCGTCAGCGGCTTCAGGTACCGCTCATAAGCCCAGGCCACGGCGCCGCCGCAGACCGACGCCAGCAGGACGGACATCACGATCGTCGCCCCGCTCGCGGCCCCGGAACGCGGCGCCGGTCCGCGAACCGGGGGCGGCCCTTGTCCCATCTCAACCTTTGTGGGCCGTGCATGCCCCGGACCCGAGCTATCCTGCCCACGAAATTCGGGGCCCTGATCGATCGGGCCGCGTCCTGGGATGCCCTGATCCCCGGTGTCAGCCATGGAGATGTCTCCTCTCATGCAGGGAATCGCGTGCGAGAGTGAGGACATTCGTATCGGATCGTCCCACCATCGAGGACGGCGCCAAGCAGGTCATGCTTGCGAATCCGATGCCGTCTTCGGCGATTTGGGCGCCGGGCATCACGGGGCGGCCGGATGATCCGTCGGCCTGATGGCGAGATGCGACCGTTCCGCGGGGTGGCCATGAGTCCGGGTCGGCTCGGCGGGGCGAGCCACGGGCTTCGGCGAGGCACGGGCGAGGAGTACGAGCGACTTCGTCAGCCTGGGCAACGTGAAAGTGGAGGATCGGTATCCCGCCCCGCCGTCGTAGACGATTGTGAGAGGCTTCTTGAGGACGTTCCCGGCCTTGGCGGCCAGTGTCGCCTTGCCGCCGGTCAAGGCGACCGTCCCCAGCCGCTTTTTCTTCGCCGTGAAGGAGATCGTGCCGGTGGGTAAGCCCCCGTCGGGAACCAGCGGTTCGACTTCCGCCGTCAAGCGGAGTGACGCGATCTGATTCCCCTTGAACACCGCATCTGGCCGGAAGATGATCTGAGTGTCGGCCGGGGAGACTGACTCCGAGACCGCGCCGGACCGGCCGCCGAGGAAGTCCACATCGCCGCCGTAGACTGCCGTGATCGAATGGCCTCCGAGGCTCAGGCTGCCGATGGTCATCGTGGCACGGCCCGAGAGGTCGAGTGGGATGCCCGCCAGCGCCGTCTTGCCATCGTAGAATGTCACCACACCCGTCGGAGTCCCCGCGCCGGGGCCGTCGAGAGAGACGGACGCCGTCAGGGTCACGGGCTGTCCGAAGGCCGTTGAACCGCTCGACGACTCCAGCGTGACGATGGCGGCGGCCGGTGTGATGGTGAAGGTGGCCGGCGTGCTCAGGGCACCCGCATAATCGCTACTACCGGGGAAGGCGGCCACCACGGTGTAGGTCCCGGCCGCAGTCGGGGGGCCGTTGCGGGGCGTGCCGGTCGCCGAGTCCCCCGTGTAGTAGGTCAAAGTCGGACTGGCCCCCTCAAGGCTCGGACCGGAGCCGCCGATTCCCGCGACCGCCGCCGCGGCGGCGAAGGGAGTGCCGTCGTAGGTCCCGCCGCCCACGCTGACGACCACCTTCGGGACGACTTTCGAGACATCGATCGAGGTCGTCGCCGTCGCCGAGGTGTAATCGATGGAGTCGCTGGGCATGAAGGTCACCGACAGCGTCCGCGCACCGGCGCCAGGATCGTACCGGCGGCAGGGGAGTATGTGAAGGTGCCCGGCACGCTCGCCGTGGCGTCAAGCTGCGTCGAGGACAGCACCGTGCCATAGACGATGCTCGCCGGGTTGACCCAGGTGATCGTCGGTGCCGTCGGGGTGGGGCTCGGCGTCGGCGTGGGGCTGGGGCTCGGTGTCGGGGTCGGCGTGGGGCTGGGGCTCGGTGTCGGGGTCGGCGTCGGGGTGGGGCTCGGTGTCGGGGTCGGCGTGGGGCTGGGGCTCGGTGTCGGGGTCGGCGTGGGGCTGGGGCTCGGTGTCGGGGTCGGCGTCGGGGTGGGGCTCGGTGTCGGGGTCGGCGTGGGGCTGGGGCTCGGTGTCGGGGTCGGCGTGGGGCTGGGGCTCGGTGTCGGGGTCGGCGTCGGGGTGGGGCTCGGTGTCGGGGTCGGCGTGGGGCTGGGGCTCGGTGTCGGGGTCGGCGTGGGGCTGGGGCTCGGTGTCGGGGTCGGCGTCGGGGTGGGGCTCGGTGTCGGGGTCGGCGTCGGGCTCGTGTCCGGTTGCCACTGCCACAACGCCGCGCCGGGGGCGGTGAAGTAGAGGGCGCCGCTCATCGCCACCATGTTGGTCGGGACGTTGCCACCGCCCGTGGCCAGGCTGGTGTCCTGCACCGTCCCGCCGCTCGTCCCGTCGCTCTGCCACACCTGGTACCCGCTGCTCGCCGTGTACGCCGAGAAGTAGAGCATCCCCGACACGTTCGTCAGGTTCGACGGCAGGCCGCCCGCCGTCCCGTTGATATCGGCCACCTGCGCCGTCCCGCCGCTCGTCCCGTCGCTCGACCACAACTGCGAGCCGTGCACCCCATCATTGCCCGAGAAGAAGAGCGTGCCGCCCACCGCCGTCAGGTCCGTCGGGGCCACCCCGCCCTTGGAGGCGTTCGCCGAGCTCAGCATCGTCGCCGACCCGTACGTCGTCCCGACCATCGACCAGAGCTGCGACCCGTGCGACCCGTCGGTGCCCGAGAAGAAGAGCGTGCTCCCCACCGCCGTCAGGAACTGCGGGTTGAGGCCCGCCCCCGACGCGTTCTGGCCGCTGAGCCGCTCGGTCGTCGCCGCCGTCCCGCCGCTGGCCCAGAGCTGCGTCTTGTTCGTCGCGTCGGTCCCGGCGAAGTAGAGCGTGCTCCCCGCCGCCGTCAGCGACTGCGGGAAGATCCCGCCGTAGGCCACGTTGGCCGAGGTGAGCATGGTCGTCGCCCCGGTGGAGGGGTTGGTCGCCCAGAGCTGCTGGCCGTGGCTGCTGTCGGTGGCGGCGAAGTAGAGCAGGCCGCCGGCGGCGGTCAGGCCGGTGGGATAGCAGCCGGGATAGCCCTTGGCCCCCGGGATGTCGTCCACCATGGTCGTCCCGCTCGCCGTCCCGTTGCTCTTGTAGAGCTGCTCGCCGTCGGCCGAGTTGAAGCCGGAGAAGTAGAGGGTGCTGCCGACGGCGGCCAGGTCGCTGGGGAACAGGCCGCCGGAGACTTCGGTGACCATGCCGGCGGTGTAGCCGCTACTGCCGGGGACGGCGGACCAGAGCTGGGCGCTATGGCCGCCGTAGAGGGCGGGTCCGTCGTTGGCCGCGAAGTAGAGGGTGGTGCCGACGGCGGTGAGGTCCACCGGGTTGATGCCGCCGCGGACGTCGTTGCCGTCGGTGAGGCGGACGGTGCCCGCGCTGGTCCCGTCGGACTCCCAGAGCTGGGTGCCGTGGGTACCGTCGTGGGCGGCGAAGAGCAACTCGTTGCCCATGGCGACCGGGGTCGAGGTCACCGTCGCGCCGAAATTGATCGCGGTGAGCGACAGCAGGGACCGGCTCTCAAGACCCTCGACCTGGAGCGATCGGTCGACCCTCCGCCGCCGGGCCCGCGAGACAGGGAATCGCCGCCTCAGTTGAGTGACCATGGTTGATCATCCCTCATGGTGATCCGCCGGAAGTCGCCAGGGCGGCGCCGGATCGGTGGGAGTGCCCGCCTGTCTCAGTGACTCCCGAGGCGATCGGGGCCGGGGAGTCGGCGATCGTGTCGATCGAATGGCTTCGATCTGGGGGTGAAGGACGCGCCTACGGCCTTGCACGATCGGACCCGTGCCGGTGTCCATCTCCTTGAGCCGGCTTCGCGCCCGGGCCGGGGCGTGTTATACCCTCGGTCCCCAGGCGCGCGAATCCCACTGCTAAACCCTAGGCCCTGAAATGAACCATCGCGGCGCCAATACGTGATTGTTGACGAGACACCGCGCCCGAACGGGACCACGCAGAAATCGGTCTTGGTGATGGCCGTCAAGGGAATGCGTGGCTGGTCGCCTGATGGTGCATCCCCCGCCCGATCGCGGCGGACGACCCAGCTTTGTCTATCGACCGTCCCGGCGGGTGGAATTGATCCCCCCGGAGCAGCCGCCTCTCGACGATCCGGCCGAAATGGCTCGACCGGAAACTCCGGCCTCATCGCGCGGATAGGCCCGATCCGATCGGCCTTGCCCGGCCGCGCGCCGGAGCGGCACCGAAAGCGTCAGTCCGCGCTGCTTCGCGTCAAACGTCCAGGCGGCGGCCCGAAGCACCCCGCTCGTGACCAGCGCGTGAAGCACCAGGCTGACGAGATACGTCCGGATCAGGCCGGGAACGAGGAGGACCCGGGTGCCCCAGAGCCCGCCCGGCAGCCCGAGGGCGCTGTCCCAGGTCTGGCCCGCCAGGTACCAGCGGATCTCCACCGATGATACCAGCGCGGTCCATTCGACGAACGGCGACACCCCCGCCAGGTAGAGGGTCTGCCACGTCCCGGCGAGCGGGCCGATGAGGTCCAGGGGCACGAAGAGCAGCGGGAGGACGTTGCTGGCGAAGAGCGCCGCCGCGGTCGTCGCGATCGCTCGGCCCGATGACGGGGAGATCATCGAACAGAAGACGCCGAGGGCCGCACCGTACCGCAGGAAGACGAGGAGCCCCGCCGCCGAGGCCAGCACGCCCATCGGGTGCGCGGAGCCGGTCGCCAGGCCGATCCCCCATAGGATCACGAAGGGGATCATCAGCCCGCGCATCGCCCGGAGCGTGCCGGAAACCTTGGCGCGCGCGATCTCCCGGCCGGTGACAAGGGTCATCTCCAGGCTCGTCCAGGTCCCCCGTTCCCGCTCGCCAGTCACGCTCGTCGCCGCCATCGCGGCGACGGCGACCAGCCCGATGAGGTACAGCCCCGCACTGAACTGGCGCAGGCTCTGGTTCATGGACCCGCGCCGCCAGTCGCTTCCCATGTCATCCCGCCAGTTCGCAAGCCACTCGTGAAACGAGGCCGCCGCCGGCTCGATCAGCGGCCAGAGAACGAGCGCGACGAGCACGCCAATCGCCAGCCGGGCCGCGCGACGCGACAGGCGCCCGTGGGCGTACCGCTCCTTCCAGAGCACCGGATCGTCTTCGTCGACGGCGGGCAGCGCCGGAGCGGCCGGCTCGCGGCCTCCCCATCGCCATGCCTCCAGGCGTCGGGGACGCAGGAGCAGCGAAGCCGCGATGAGGAAGATCACCGAGCCGGCCAGTTGGGTCCCGACAACGCGCGGGAACGCCCTCGAGAACCCCGACCACGCCCACGCGAGGCCGGCCGGGTGGAACAACTCGTAGATCGAGATCAGCCACAGGTTCCTCGCGGCCTCGAGCGGGTGGCTCTGGAGGAGGCCGTCAGCGAGTGCCCCGAGCCACGAGAAGGGCCAGCCGGCTCGACCGGCGAGCGGGGCGAGCCAGGCCGGCATCAGGAGCCAGCCGCCGACCACGAGATAGGCCCACAAGAGCGCCGGGCGCGGCCGTCGGACGATCACCGCGACGATCAGCGCGAGCGAGCCCACGAAGAGCGCCAATGTCAGCAGCATCGCATAGGCGCGGGCGACGAGCAGAAGGTCGAGCGTCCCCAGCAGCGCCAGCGTGATGACGACCGGCGACCCGATCGCCAGGGCCACTCCGATCTGCGCCAGTCGCGCCGCCAGCTTCCCCAGCACGATCGAGCTGCTCGACAGCGGGCTGGCCAGCAGCGCCAGCATCGTCCCGCGCTGATCCTCCTCGGCGATCGACCCGGCCACCAGGCCCGGCACCACGAGGAGGACCCCCACCCCCTGCGTCCAGAGGAGTTCGAGGACCAGGAGATCCGCGATCCTCGGCAGGTTCCGGAGGAACCGCAGCCTCTCTCGACCCATCGCCATCGCGGCCCACTGGTCCCATGCCGCGTACAGCGTCCAGGCGACGTACAGGAGGAACAGGCCGAAGGCCGCTCGCATCACATAGTGGCGACGACGGCGGACGGCCCGGATCAGCTCGAAGCGGATGATCGGGTTGGAGCCCATCGCCCGGTCCAGTCTCCGGAAGGCCAGGCATCCCATCAGAGCGACCCGACCGCCCCACCGGCCGGGCCGCCAACGACGGATGTCCGAGGACCCCTCCAGCATAGACGGGCCGAAGCATCGGGGGAACCCCATTGCGGTGCCGGCTCCCCGGGGACGCTGCGGTGCGTGTTGTCTACCCATCGGAACGACGGCGGATTCCTGCCGCTTCGCGATCCATTTATCATCACGGCCGGAACGGGAAACGCGCGACAGAGGGGACACGGCCCATGGAGCCCGAGCCGATTCATCGAAGGCTGCGGCTCCTCCCGACCCCTTAAGGGGCGGGTTTCCGCCGTGGCAACGACGATGAGCGCGGCCTTCAAGAAGCGGACGGGGCAGACACCCGGCGAGTATCGCCACCCCTCGCGGGCGCGGAGCCAGGGCCGTTAGCCGTCGGGGAGGCGATACGGAGAATCGCGGAGCGAGACGACTTGTCCGGTATCGACGGCCTGCTGCGCCTTGAGGGCGATCTCCGTGATGCGGCAGGCTTCGTGCAGCGTGAGCGGGGCAGGGGATTCGCCGCGAAGCGAGCGGGCGAACTGTGTGAAGAGGTCGACCGGCCGTTTCAGGGGGAGCGTGCGGGGCCGCTTGTCGGCGGTGATGAGGGTCACCTTGTGCTCGACAAGCGCGGTCTCGATGACGCCGCGAGTGCCGGCGATCCTCAGGCGTTCATCGCCGTGCGTGGGGGCGGACTCCGGCGCAAATAGTCGAGCGTGACCGAGGCCACCCCGCCGTTGCGCATCGTTAGCACGAAGGCGGCGTGACTGCCACAGGCCGGGAAGTCCGGCCGCGCCGTCGTCCCTTCGCGCCCGATCACCTCCGTGAACACGTCGCCGAGGATCCAGTACAGCCAGTCGAAGGCGTGGATGCCGACCCACGGCGCCAGTCCGGGGAATGTCTTCCGATCGCGATAGAAGCCCGGCGCGACTGGCCCCACTTGTAAGTCTTCTGGCTGAAGCTGAGGAGGGGGTCGCCGATCTCGCCGGCGCGGACCGCCTGGCGCACGGCCGCCAGCTCCGCGACGCCTCGCATGGTGTGCATCGGGACCAGGGCCGCTCCCGTCTTCTTCGCGGTGCGGAACAGCTCCTCGAGCGTCGGCAAGTCCATGGCCATCGGCTTCTCGGTGATGACGGGAAGCCCGCGCTCCAGGACGAGGCGCGCCCAGACCGGGATCCGGTCGTTGCGGCCGCAGACCTGGACCACGTCGAGCCGCTCGGCATCGAGCATCTTCCGCGCGTCCTCGTAGCGCCGCGTCTCCAATGTCAGGCCGGGAGCGTGGTCGAACGCGCCGGTCGTCTCCTCCGGCCCGGAGGGGGCGACCGCGGCGAGCATCAAGCCGTCGACCTGCCCCAGCGCCGGAGCGTACGTCTGCCAGTGTCCCGTGGACCCGATCAGTCCGAGGCGCATGGTCCCTCCCCGCTCCTCTCGCCACGGCGGACGACTTCGCATCGAGAGCTTGTCCGATCGACGTCCGATCTCGTAATGGGAAAGAGTTCCTCGCCACGGATTGAACACGGATTGAACACGGATAGCAAGTCAGAGGTCTCTTTCCTGATCCGTGTTCAATCCGTGTTTCATCCGTGGCTCATTTCCTTTCCTGGTCCGCCGAGTTGTGGCTGGGCCGCGCCGGGTGAGCACCGGCTCCTCAGTCGTCGATCGCCTGGTAGGCCGTCCCGATCAGAAGCGCGGCTCGCGCCCGGCGGCGCGGCGGGCGTCGGCGATCTGGCCGAGATGGGTCATCTGGTGCAGGGCGAACACCAGGAGCATTTGTCCCCTCGTGACCGTCCCATCTTGGAACCCCGGCGGAATCGCCGGCGGCAGGTCGAGGCCCGCCTCGCCGATCTCCTCCAGCCGCGCGAGGTTCTTCGCCCGGAGGTTGCGATACATCTCGAGGACCTCCTCGTAAGGAGGGTACGCCCCCGCGTCGGTCGTCGGCCGTGTGCCCTGTCCGAACAGCGGCCTCCAGTGCTCGACCGGGTTCGGCTCGCCGAAGAGGAAGCGCGGGACGTCTCCCTCAACAACGGCGAGATGCCCGAGGATCCACAGCGGATGGTTGCCGCCGCGGGAGGTCGGCTGCGTCAACGGCGCGTCGCGCATGTCCTCAGCGGCGCCGAGCACCCACTCGTCGGTCTTCCGCAGCGCCCAGCCGATCAGATCGATCTCCTTCATCGCCCCTCCCCCTTTCGTCGCTCGGCCGCCAGCCGCCCCGCGATTTCACTGATCCGTTTCACGCGGTGTTCCCATCCCTGGCCGACACCCTTCCGGACCTCCTCCGGGATCGGACCCATCGCCTGGTGCACGAGCTTGAGCCGCGTGCCGTCGCCGTCGGCCGTCAGCCGGTACTGGAGGTGATTGACGCCCGGGAACGACATGAACATCGGCCCGCACAGCTCCAGCAGCGTCGGCGGCTTGATCACCTGGACGTGCCCCCAGAGATGCCCGGAATTGTCGCCCAGGTCGCGATACCAACGACCGCCGGGCCATGGCTCGATCACCATCGGGAACGGCTTGCCTCCCGGCATCTGCCCGGCCGGGCCGATCTCCTCCAGCATCGCCTCGAAGGCGATCTCGATCGGCGCGGCGATCTCGATCTCCTTGACGACGCTGAGAGTCTGGATCTCCTGCTCGACAACGCTCGTCGACATGCTCATTTCTCCCCGTCGGTCTTGTTCCGCCCCGCGGATCGCTCGTTCGCCTTGCGCTCGGCGCGCTCCTTGATGCGATCGAGCTGATGATCCCAGAACGGCTCGAAGGTCCGGACCCAGTCGTGGATGGGCCTGAGGCGATCCGCGTTCAGCTTGTAGAACCGCTGCTGTCCCGAGCCGCGCACGCTGACTAGCCCCACTTCTCTCAGGACCCGCAGGTGCTTGGAGACCTGCGGCTGAGCCATGCCCAGCGACGCGACGACATCGCCCACCGGCCTCTCGCCCCGAGCGAGCAGGTCGAGGATCTGCCGCCTCCGCGGTTCCGCGACCGCGTTGAAGGCGTCGGAAGTCGTCGGCGCTCTGGCCATGCGGGCAGTATATACCCTTATGGGAATATTTCAAGTGGCGACGTCCGGAAAGGCAGGATTCCTCGGAGTCGCCCGGAGATTCGAGGTCACGCGACGGCGGACTCGAACGGATGGGCTCAGTAGAGGAACGGCAGCAGCCGCCAGGTGCGGCGACGATAGTCGGAGTACCGCTCGCCGAACTCCGACTCGAGCAGGGCCTCTTCGGAGTTCATGCGCGCGACGAGCGGCGGGAGGAACAGGAGCGAGACCAGGACGCCGATTGCGCTGCGGAATACCAGGGCCCAACCGACGAGGCCCAGCAGCAGGCCGAGATAGCTGGGGTGGCGGATCACGCGATAGAGGCCGCCGGTCACGAGCTCGTGGCCTTCCTGGATCGCCACCAGGCCGCTGAACCGGCGCCCCAGCAGGAACACGGGAGCCACTCGGAGGATGCACCCGACCACGAACAGCGCCAGCCCGAAGTAACGCACGGCGTCGCCGTCGATCGTCCCGATATCGCGGCGGTCGGTGTACGCCGGCAGCCACCCCATGAGCAAGCCGAGGATCAGGAAGGGAATGAAGATCCAACGATTCTTGGTGTCCTCTCGCCGGCCGCTGGACAGGTTGCCGCTCGTGAACATCGCCGCGATCGAAATGATCACGGTCGCGATCACGGCGTCGGCCCGCGCGGGGTGCGCCATGAACGCGGACCAGCCGCCCCAGCCCCAGACCGCGAGCCCCACGTAGAGCGCGACGTTCACCGTCGTCATGAGGATGACGCCCCACTTCGGCAAGGGCTTCATGATTCCGGACCCCCGTGGATTGGTGGAGCGCGGCCCGAACTCGGGACGCACCGAGGGACCTTTCGCCCGCCGCCGGGAATTATTGGCGAGAGAACGCCCGGGAACGGGTTTCGACGGACGAATCCCGGAAGGCTCCCGATCCGGACCCCGTCCCGACGACGGGCCGGAACGACCAGTCGGTCCGCGGAGTGACTGGCCGTAATCGAGCCGCAGTCAGGACCCTCCTCGAGGGCCGAGCCGTACGTCGCGCACCGAGATCGACCGGAGAGCACGACCACGGACCGCGGGACCGGCCGGGCCCGTCGATGGAACAATCGAAAGACGCGAGGGACACCAAGACGGGTCGAACGATCGGATCGAGCGAACGAGCGGCCGGCCCGGCCGCGGTCGCACCCCGGCGGACCGAGGTCCGCGGTCCCGTCGGACCCGGGCCACCCCATCCCGCCCCACGACCGACCGGTTGGCGGACGACCTCCCGGTCTGCCGTCCGGCCGATCGCGGATCGGTCGGGTTCGGGCGACGCGGACGGGCCGGACCGGACCGGCGGCCGGCCCCGGTCCGCGGGCCACGGACGGAAAGGGTTGCACCTGCGACCGTTTTCGATCTTCCCTCGTCCCCGTACCCCTTCCCATACGGCGCCGATCCGCCGTTACAAACCGAATGCCCGGGGCTCGTTCCGCGAACACGAGCCGGCCCGGGACTCAGCCCCGGGCCGGCGCGATGCCGATGATCATGGGAAGCCGACGACGACCGATCCCCGGGGACCGAACCCGATCCGCTTCCGGATGAGAGGGCCATGACCAAGCCGTTAGACGCCACGATGCGCGAGCTCTACGAGGTCGAGCCGGCCGCCTGGATGGAATTCCTCGGCATCCCCGTGCCGGACCCCGGCCTGGTCGCGGTCATCGACTCGAACCTCTCGACGGTCACCGCCGATTCCGACAAGCTCATCTTCCGCGGCGGGCCGGACCCGCTGATCCTCCACACCGAGTTCCTCTCCGGCCGCACCGTCTCCTATCCCCGGCAGTTGCATCGGTATAATGCGCTGGCGGGCCACAAGCATGGCGTACCGGTCTGGTCGGTGCTGTTCCTGCTCCGCCCGGCGGCCGACGGGCCGGAGTTGACCGGCGAGTACGTGCAGGAGGTGCCCGGCCGGGGCGTGAACCTCTGGTTCCGCTACGAGGTCGTCCGGGTCTGGGAACTGCCGCCGGAGCGGCTGCTGACCGCCGGGTTACCGCTGCTGCCGCTGGCGCCGGTCTCGGCCGTGCCCCGGGAGCGGCTGCCCGAGGTCCTGGCGGCCGTGGCCCGTCGGCTGCGGGCCGAGGCCGCCCCCGGGCTGAAGGAGTCGCTGTGGGCAGCCACGGAGATCCTGCTGGGGCTGAATCATCCAAAAGAGCGCGTGAAGGAACTGATCGAGGAGATCACGACCATGGTCTTGGGGATCCACGGGATCGAGGAGTCGTCCATCTACCAGGATATCTTCGGCAAGGGCGAGGCCAAGGGCCGCGCCGAGGGCCGCGCCGAGGGCCGCGCCGAGGGCCGCGCCGAGGGCCGCGCCGAGGGCGAGGCCCACGGCCGCGCCGAGGGCGAGGCCCGCGGCCGCGCCGAGGAGGCGAGGAGGATCCTGCTCCTCCAGGGCCGCAAGCGGCTGGGCCCGCCCGATGAGTCGGTGCAGGACCGGATCGCCGCCCTGAGCGATCTCGATCGCCTCGACCTCCTGCTCGATCGCCTCCTCGACGTCTCGAGCTGGGATGAGCTGCTGGCCTCCGAGGAGCCCTGACGCCGCCGCGCGGACACGTCCGACGGCGATCCTCAAGGCCTTGCTTCAGCGGCTGACCATACGACGAGGATCGCCGGACGGAGCCGGCTCCTACGGGGAGGACCCGGGCTGAGACTCGGCTCCGACTGGACTTCTCCGCGGCGCCCGCGTCGTGCGGCCCCTCACCCTCTCCCGGGCGAGCTTGCCGGCTTCGGCGGTGACAGGAGGCCGTCCCGTGACGGAGATGCCGCGGGCGCCGGTGCGGGGCGCGGACGTGACCGCCGGAGAGCGATGGCGTAGAATAGAAGTGCCCGATACGGACACACGCGACGTAGGGCGGGGTAAGGGGCGGGCGTCGGCCGCCCGCGAGCGACTTCTCCTGGACGCGATCGAGTCCCCCGGTGAAGAGGGAAACCATGTGGGTGCATCGGCTTTTGATCGCAGCGGCCTGGGCGCTGGTCGTGTCGGCGTCGGTCGGGTCGGGGGTCGCTGACGCGGCGACCGACGTGGGGGCGCACGAGCGGGACGAGTTGCTCCGGTACGCCGCCGACACCTGGCGGTCGCTGGCGGCGATGACCGGCGATAGCGGGCTCCCGGCCGACCGGCTGCTCCGCGACGCCTCGGGGCGGTGGGTCCCCGCCACCCACACCTCGCCGACCGACATCGCCGCGTACCTCTGGAGTGTCGTCGCCGCCGAGGACCTGCGGATCCTCGACCGCGGCGAGGCGGCCCGCCGGCTCGGCCGGGCACTCGACGGGGTGGGGCGGCTGGGCCGCTCGCACGGGTTCTTCTTCAACTGGTACGACGCGCGCACCGGGCAACGGCTCGGGGCCTGGCCGACCGGGGGCAGGCCGCTCAGGCCGTTCCTCTCCACCGTCAACAACGCCTGGCTGGCCGCGGCCCTGACGGTCGTCGGCAACGCCCAGCCCGACTTCCACGACCGAGTCGAGGACCTGCTCGACCCGATGGACTTCCGGTTCTTCTACGAACCTTACGACCCCGCCGACGTGGCGGCGCACCCGGGTCAGCTACGCGTCGGCTTCTTCGACGACACGCGGACCTTCACTCCCGCCTTCTACGGCATGCTCAACTCCGAGGCCCGGATCGCCACCTACCTCGGCATCGCGCGGGGGCAACTGCCGGCCGAGCACTATTACCGGCTCTACCGGACCCCGCCGCCGGATTGGAAACGGCAGGCTCAGGCCCCCAGCGGCGAGATCCGCGCCTACCGAGGAGTGCCGGTCTTCGAGGGGCATTACACCTACCACGGCCTGCGGCTGGTGCCCAGTTGGGGCGGCAGTATGTTCGAGGCGCTGATGGTGCCGCTGTTCGTGCCCGAGGAGCAGTGGGCGCCCGAGAGCTGGGGCGTCAACCACCCGCTCTACGTCCAGGCGCAGCGCGAGTATGGCATGAGCGACCTGCGGTGCGGGTCGTGGGGATTCTCCCCGGCGCGGGCCCCCGTCGGCGCTACGCCGAGTACGGGGTCGGCCCGATTGCGGTCAAGCCCGGCGGCTACCCGCATGGCGACGCGCAGGAGGCGACCGGCCGGACCGGACCGGTCCATGGGGTCGTCGCCCCGTACGCCTCGTTCCTGGCGCTGCGGCTGGCCCGCTCGGAGGCCCTGGCCAACCTCCGCTGGCTGGCTCGCCGGCCCGCCGCCTACAGCGAGTTCGGGTTCGTCAACTCGGTGGACGTCGTGTGCGGCCGGGTCTCCGACGCCGTCCTCACGATCGACCAGGGGATGATCCTGGCCGCGGTCGCCAACGAGTTGGACGGGGATCTCGTGCAGCGCCACTTCGTGCGGGGGGCGGTCGAGGCGGTGGTCCGGCCCCTGATCGCGTCCGAGCGGTTCACCGCCGGCGGCCCCGGTCGGGAAGTCGCTCAGTCGTCTCCGTCCCGGGCTCGCTAGCACGGCCCCAACGCCGCCGGTCGCGCGGCGCCTTGGAGGCCGGTGCGGGGTGGCCAAGAGGGGACGTGGCGAATGACTCGGGCTCGATGAAGGAAATCGGGAGCGGCGATGCGCCCGGTTTCGGTTCCGGTCCATCCGGCCCGCATGGGCCGATCCATCGACGCCCGACCGGTCGGGTGCCTCTCCGTAGGGGCCGGCTCGTTGAACCACCCACCTCGATCCTGCCGGCGGGACGGGCCGCGACCCGGCGAAGCCACGAGCAAACGGCCGGCCCCGCGATCCGACCGCCGGTCGGGACGAGGAGGAACGGTCGGGCCGGGCCTTCGGAGAGACAGATATCAGTGGGTCGATATGCATGATGTCCCGGCTCTTGGTCCCTTGTTCTTGGTCCGTTATGTCCCGGTCTTGGATCCGGACCTCCGAGTCTTCGGAGGGTCGCCGGTCCTCTGCGCTGCCGGCCGATCCCCCTGCCTGGTACAATGCAACGAAACTGACTGCTGGAGCCCTCGCCATGCCGGCGCATGATTGGACCAAGGTGGACGTCGGGACCTTCCACTCGTTCCATAGCGCATGGATCACGCACCTCATGGGGAAGCTGAACGGCGGCGTGCTACCCGACGGCTATTATGCGCTCTCGGAGCAACGCTCCTCCGGCCTGATCCCGGATGTCCTGACGCTGAACCTTCCCGACGCCGGTCCGAGCTCCGACCCGACTGCCCACGGAGGGGGGATCGCGCTGGCCGACGCCCCTCCGAGGAGCGGTCGCAAGCTGATCGGGGACCCGAATGCGGCGTATCGCGCACGGCGCCGCACCTTGACGATCCGTCACGCGAGCGGCAACCGGATCGTGGCCTTCCTGGAAGTCATCTCGCCGGGCAACAAGGACCGCACCACGAGCGTCCAGGAGTTCGTTAACAAGGTCGACTCGGCCCTGATGCAGGGAATCCACGTGATGATCGTCAACTTGTTCCCGCCCGGGCGGTTCGATCCCCAGGGCCTTCACGGGGCGGTCTGGGTCCGGTACGGCATGGAGGAGTATGTCGTCCCTCCCGATCAGCCCTTGACCGTTTGCTCGTACCGGGCCGTCGCGCCGGTCGAGGCCTATATCGAGCACATGGCCTTCGGAGACCCCTTGCCCGACATGCCCCTGTTCCTGGATGTCGAGACCTATGTCTACGTCCCGCTCGAGTTGACCTACCAGGCTGCCTTCCAGGACCTACCGGCCTTCCTGCGCGATGTGCTCGAGGGGAGGCGTGCGGCGCCGTGACGAGCGGATGCCGGAGTGGCTCGGCCGGATCGGCCGACTCCCGGCCCGCTCCAACAAGGGCAGCGTCGCCACAACAGCGCCCCACGCGACTCGGGGCGAGTCGACCCGAGATGGACCGCAGGCCTGAGAAGGTCCGACCCCTTCGAGCATTCCGCGGTCCGGTCGGACCCGGGTCGCCCGAACCCGACCCGCGCCCGACCGGCGGACGGCCTGCCGCCTTCACCGCCGACGGTCCCGGCGATCCGACCGCCGGTCGGGGTGGGGAGGACCGGACGGGCGGTCGGAGAGGCAGGGATCAGGGGGTCAATATCCGTTTAGTTCCCGGTTCTTGGTACTTGAACCCTCCGGAATACCGGAAAGAGTCTCGGGTGCATGACGGTTATTCTTGGGCCCACCCGGATTCACACGGGCTCGACATTCGCCTCATCGAGCGGTTCCTGAACGGCGTTACGGAGCCAGTTGGGATCGAAACCCGCTTGCTTGGTCGCGCGAATCTCGATGACAACCCTGGCGTTATCGGCGTTGTCTGCGAGGTTGGCGATCGCCTGAAAGGCGCCGTAGACCTGCGCGCTGGTCGCGGAGAAGCGGAATTGGAAGGTAGTCGGGCTAGACTGGGGGCCACCGCCTCCACCACGGTCCGACTCATCCTCGGAGATCTCGATGACTCCGCCACCGCCTCCCGGCTCGGGCTCGTTAAACGGGCCGGTTCCGCCGCCTCGAGTGATCTCGACCGGCGCGGCGCGGGGATGGCCACCGGTGCGATCAGGAAGCCGGTTTCCAGATCGACTTCATCCTCGGCGATCGGCTTATGGAATGAGATCTTGCCCGGAGCGACCTGGTATCGACCATCGGGGCCGAGCGTCGGCTGGGTGCCGCTCATGTACGCGAAAAGGCCTTGGGACACACCCTGGACGATGGCCTTGCGGATGGCCTCGGCGGACAGGAGGCGGGGTGGACTGAGGAAGGAATAAAAGGCGTCCTGGATCTCGGAGACGCAGACACCGAGCTTCGGGGTCTCTCCGGCGGCGGTTGAGTCGCCAAGCTTCACCCGATCCCTCAGCTTGCTGGGAGTGACGGAACCGTGGACCTTGGGCGGACTGATCATCGTGAGCAGCTCCATCATGCGCTCGTGGACGCCGGCCTGCTTCAGCGGTCGACCGCCGATCTCGACCGATTCGATCCGTAACGCGCCCCCCTCGACCCTGGGCAGCCACGCCGCGTCGTAGAGCAGGCGAAAGGCGGATTCCTCCGCGGTGGTCTCGGTGCTTCGTCGTTCCTTCAACTGCTCCATCTGGTCCGAGCTCAGCTTGAGCTTGGTCTTTTGCTTCTCGACTCGCTCGACCGCGAGCAAGGCCGCCACGGCCCGGCGGAGCGCCGCGACCTGGTTCCGCTCGGGGATGGCCAGGGCCAGTCCGTTGCGGTAGATCCGCGGCAGGTCGCCGTATCGGGAAAACAGGTTGATGGCCGTCTGCTCCTGCTCGGCCTTCGGCTTCGAGCTGAATTCCGGGGGCAGATAGGCCACCAGGAACCGGGGCTCCTTATTCGGAATGGCGGAGGACTTCTCCGGCCAGACCAAGGCGTCGGCGCGTCCCGCCAGTCGCGCGATCAGCCGCTCCTTGATGGCGTTGCGCAGGCCGGCCTCATCGCGTTCGATCTCCGCGATGACATCGTCGACCAGTTTGGTGACGTTCGGGTCCTTCTTGAAACAGTAGCGAACGCCGTCGTAATGGAGGTAAAGGCAAGTCCGTCGCAAATCGCTCAGGACGGCCGTCGCGGTGATGTTGTCCAGGTCGGGGCCAACGCAGGCGTCGAGAAGCTCGGCCTCCGTCACGCCGGGCGGTAGCGGATCCTTGACACCCAGAGTCTCGCGCTTCAGCCCGCCGAAGGAATACATCAGGATCGCCGTCGCCAGCCGGGTCGCGGGGCGGACGTTCGAGAGCGCCGGCGACTCGCTCGCGAGCCGGCGGTCGATCTTGCCCGCCTTGGAATTGTCGCCCACGATGTCGGACGCGAGAGCTTCGTCGAAGTCATTGCGGGCGCCCAGCTCCTTGAGCAGGGCCATCCGGACGTCGACATCCCTGAGCGGCAGATCGCCCGGTCCGATCAGGACGCGCGCGCCACCGTGCTTCTTGAGCGAGTGGAGGCACGTGGCCAGGAGCCGGAGCGAGCCGCGGGTCCGCTGGAAATCCTCGACGGCGGTCCAGCGCTCGCGCATCAGGTCGATGAGCGCGGGGTGGAACGGATACGCGGCGCGGAGCCGCTCGAAGAGGCGATGCGACTCCTCCTCGGCCGCCTGGCGCTGGGCCTTGTCCTGGGCATGGGCCCGGCGCATCTTGGTGACAACCTCCTGATAGACCTGGGCGACCTGGCTCGCGGCCGAGGCATCGGGATCGCCGCCGAAGAGCCGCCGATGCAGGATCGGCAGCACCTCGTCGCCGCTGACCGGCTCGCGGAGCTGGTCCACCCGGTTGGCCATCATGTCCAGCTCCTGGAGGAGCATCTGGTTGCCCATGGCTTCCTTCCGGCTGGCCTGGAGCGAGTACACCAGCACGGCGTTCCGGCTGTTCGC
Source organism: uncultured Planctomycetota bacterium (assembly GCA_963815795.1). Taxonomy (GTDB): domain Bacteria; phylum Planctomycetota; class Planctomycetia; order Isosphaerales; family Isosphaeraceae; genus JAKAUH01. Next base: position 5,927,120 of record CAWFIC010000003.1, read on the forward strand.
GACCTCGACGGTGAGGTTCTGGAAGAAGTCCTTGGTCTGGCGGTCGAGCGTCGAATTCTGGATGGGGATCGGCGTGGCGGCCGCACGTTCGATGTACTTGAGCACCTCGTCGAGCAGAAGGAGTACGGGTCGGCCGCCGGCCCCCTTGGTCAGCATGGCTTTGATCAGCTCGCCGCCCGGGGCGACGCGATCCTGGTCGTTGCCCTCGACCAGGGCATAAGCATCGGCGCCGATCTGCCAGGCGAGCAGACCCCACATGGTCCGGATGTGGGGGCCGCCGGGGATGGCCTTGCCCTCCCGGGCGCCGAACTTCTCGCCATCCATCACCGCGTCGGCTACCCGGCCGGGGTCGGGCAGGCCCTTGCCCTCGGGGATCGCGTCGAGCGCCTCCCGTTTCCGCGCGGCGTGCAGGAGCGTCGCCAGGGTGTGCGACTTGCCTCCCCCGAACGGCGAGCGGAGCTTGAGCACGCGATGGAAGCCGGCCTGGCCCGCCAGCGCACCCAGCACCTCGCCCAGCATCTTCCGCAATTCGGACGTGATGTATGTTGTGCGGATGAACGCCTCGGGATCCCGGCAGACGAGCGGCTGGTCCGGGTCATTCTCGGCGATCGCGCCGAGGTCGATCGCGTAGACGGCCTCGACGAGCCGTCCCTCCTCGACATCGGGATGGAGCGGGACCAGTTCGATCCAGGGGCGAAGGGCAGTCGCTGACATGGCGTAGGCTCCCGGAACGTGTCCTCAAGGAGTATAGGTCTGGATTTCGGTCCGCAACGCAGCCCACTCGGGCAGCCAATTTGCGATGTCATCGGTCGTGAAGCGGATCCCGGCAAGGATCCGCTCGCGGAAGTCCGTAAAATCACCGAAGCCGAGCTGTCTCAAGTCACTGTCCATCTGGATCAAGAGGTCCTTGCCGGCATAGGTGTGGAGATAGTGGGCTCGCCGGAGACCGACCGTTTCGTGGAGAGGTATGAACGAGTAGAATGCCGCGAGCACTCGCTTCGGCTCCGGCAGCGTTCCTTGCGACTGTCGGCGCACGAGACTCCGAATGCTCTTGCGACAGCCGATCCTCGAGAGGTCATCGGGAAAATGATAGCGATCGCGTCCCCGCCGCCTCCCCCACTGGTTCGTGAGCGGCCGGACCGTCGGTCGGAAGAGGCTCAGCGCGATCCGGGCCGCGGTATAGTCCGAGATCTCGGCCGCCGCGCGATCGAGGGCGTCCCGGTACCGATCGGGCGGCGGGGCCTTCGGTCCCAGCGCCCGGGCGACGACCTCGGGATCGATCAGGTAGTTCTGGATCTCCTTCCGGGCCCAGATCCAGCCGATGCGTTCCGTCCGTCCCGCCCCGACCCGTTTGGTCCACGGCCGGGGCTGGTCGGAGGGCGCCTGCCAGTCCCGATCGAAATCGCCATCCTTCAGCCCCATCACCGTCACCAGCGGCGAGACTTCCCGGCGCGCCAGGACTAACGTGTCCATCGCATGCTTCGATCCGACCGGCTCGATCCGGCAGTTCGGCCTCAAGAGCTTGTCCAGCACCTCTGCGTCGGCGCCGCCGCGGACGCCCTCGCAGAACAGGACCGTCACAGGCATGGTCGCCCTCCCGGCAGGCGATGGATTTCATAAGGGCTCACGACGCTGGTCACCGCGTCGGAATGGGTCGTGTAGATGTACTGGCATCGAGGGCCGAGGTGGGGAAGGTCCGCCACCAGGCCCTGTGCGACCGGAGGGTGAAGGTTCAGCTCGATCTCGTCGATCAGGACGATCGAGCTCCAGAACCGCTGCCGGACGGACTCATAGAGGATCGGGAAGGCGGCCTGCTCGCCGGCCGACATCTCCTCGAGATCGTAGGTCGAGTGCCCATCGCTGAGCATGAACGAGTAATCCGTGGGGGCCGGGACGCCACCGCGGAACATCGGCTCGGGATCGGCGAAGGAATGGTCCAGGAACGTCCGCTTGTAGAGGTTCTCCAGCTCGATGAGGTCGTCCACCTGTCCGGCGCCCGGCGTGGCCTGGAGGTGCTGAAGTTGCCAGAGGTTGAGGGACCACTTCAAGCGAGCGACCCCGGCGGCGTAACTGACGGCTTCGGCGGGCTGCTGCTCGAGATGGCCGTTGGACGCGACCTCGCGCGCCGCCGAGGTCGAACGCGAGGTTGCGGTGCTGGTCGAACCAGAAGACGCCGGGAAGCCGCTTGAAGAGGTCCCGGATGGCCGGGTCGTCCCCGAGGATCTCCGCGGCGAGGCGGCGGGCGCGGACGGGATGAATTCGCTCCGGGGAATCCGAGGTCGCCCGACCGTCGATCCGGAGTGAATCGCCTTCGAGCACGATCTCGACGACCTTCTGATCGGCCGGCTCGATCGGACCTCCGCCGGACGAGTACCCCTTGACCCGGAGCCATTCCGTCACGGCCTCCCGGGTCGCGTCGATCTCGTCGTCTGTGAAATGGATGACCATCTCGATCCGGGGGGTCCCCCGGCGCCAGTAACGCTCGGGCATCCAGCCGATCCAGTCGAAGTCGGCGATCTTGCGGATCCGCCCGGAGGCCATCGAGAGGCCCAGCGCGATCGCCTGGAGGACGGTCGTCTTCCCGGAGCCGTTATCGCCGAGGATCACGTAAGTATTGGCGATCTCATTGGTCACCGTGTTTTTGAACTCGACCCTCAAGTCGTCAAATCGCTTGAAATCCTTGAGGGTGAGCGATTCGATCTTCATGGAGATGGCTCCGTGCAAGCACCTGACGGCGGGGGCCTCATGGATTGTCGCGAAGCGAGAACTTCATCTGTCCAGAGCCGCGCTCTTCGATCAATGTTCGCCAGTTGGCCGTGAGCTTGCCCAGGGCCGATTGCTCGGCGGGGGTGGTAGTGATGGCGGGTTTCGTTGTGTCCGTGCCCTTGCCCTTCAGGCCGGCGCCGGCGAGGGCCTGGGCGATCAGCCGGAGCTGTTCGCGGTTGGGCTCGGCCCGGTCCAGGTACTCCGCCAGCGAACGCGGCTGGTTCTCGACCAGCCAGAGGACCCGGTGCAGCACGTCGATCAGGGGCGCGGGGTTCCCCTCCTCGTCGGGCAAGCCCAGCTTGTCGTCGCCGCCGCGCTCGGTGAAGTCGCGGAGCCGGTACTTGCCCTTGAGCTTCTCGACCAGCGCCCGCTTGCCCACGCTCAGTCCTCTGGGACCGTCCAGCTCGACCGGCTGGCCGTAGGTGAAGACGATCGCCTCGCCCGATTCGAGCTCGGCGGCGCGGTAGGCATACCGCCAGAGCACATAGAACCGGCTCGAACCGTTAACGGCCGCGACGCCCGAGCTGGGCAGGCCGAAGATCCGCTCCAGCATCGTCTCGAGGACGACGCCCTCGACCTCGGCCAGGAACCGCTCGGCCGGGACCTCCTCGCCGTTGGCGTACTCGACCCGCTCGAACCGCGTGAACGCCCGCAGTCCCGCTCCGACGGCCGCGATGATCAGATCTGCGCCGAGGATGCCCTCGTTCCAGAGGGCGCCGACCCGCTCCCGGACGATCTGCTCCAGCTCCGGGCGGACTTCGACCTCATACGAGCCGGTCCGGGACCCGTCCCGCTTCCGGGCAACGAGGAAGATGCTCGAGGCGAGTGCGGACGATTCTTGAGCACGCCGGCGGCCGGGCTTCTCGGTATCGAGTGGCCAAGCCTCCGTCACGGTGAACTGGGCGCGTCGCAGAGCGTCGACGAGAGTCGTCCAGCCGAGAGTGGTCTTGTGGGCATAGACGATCACCAACTGGCCACCGGGCTTGAGCACACGATGCGATTCGGCGAACGCCTTGAACATCATGTTTTCGTAGGCGGCATTCGCCTTCTTCTTGTCGTTCCCGTGTCGCGTGGCATCGGCGACCGCCTCGCTCTTCTTCGGGGTGCCGTCCCCCGAGAAGTGCTCCGGATAATGTTCGCCTATGGCTCTCTTTAGCCAAACGTAAAAAAAATCAGATATAGAAGCATATGGAACATTGTCATAGTAAGGTGGATCGGTAATCACAGCGTCAATCGTATTGGCATCAATGGGGACGCTTGTAGCAGATCCCCTTATGACGGCACCAGGATTCCAGAATTCCGCGTCACTCAAAGCGCTCGCTACCCGCTCAAGCCCGAGTCTCCAGCCTGCATTGCCGTCGTTAAACGGATTGACCTCTGAATAATCCCAGACCATTGTGATGATCTGCCTACCAAAGGCATGACCAGTCCCGCTATCCTTGTAGGAATTCCAGACGCATAGTTTACACCCAAAATCGACAGCCCTGTCCAACATGCACGCCAAGATAGAAAGAAGTGCTTTCCTTCGATCACTATCGATCCGTCGCTCCATTTCTGCTGCGGCTGACTTGATGGCGGCGACAGTCTGTAGGTGGAAAAGTAGCTGCCTGTTATTGAACAACTGCGAGAACGATGTAATGCCGTAAGGTCGAACGCGGACGCCCAAAGCGTTGACGTAACCGTCAATGCCCGCAATTCTTTCGTTTGGACGGTTCGTGCCTACCGTAGATTCGACGAGGGAGATACGACGCTCAATCTCTTCTTCAGAGGGTACGATTCCTCCGGGTAGCTCATCAGCCGACTTGTAGACCCATCCTCGCGACCCTTGACTGCCAGCAACTACCGCGAGGAGCTGATCACCGAGTTTCCCGAGTCGTCCCTGCGTCTTGATGTACTCAGTGTCCGCAACCGCCCCGCAATAGGCACAAGTGGCATTTCCTCGTCTTGAGAACCCCTCTGGATCAAATCCGAGATCATGCTCATTTGACTTCTCTACGACCCGAAAGTGGGCTCGTTTTCTCCCGCTCACACTCGCGTGGACAGTGTTGATCAATTGCAACGCGACGTATCTCCCCGGGCGGCCCTTCTTTGGGTCGCCAGGCTTTTTGCATAGCCAAGTCTGCTTGACTAGAGGCACAATCGCATCGCACTGAGCATTCTTGCAGTTGACGGTTCTGGTCCAGAGGTACGCGATGGGTATGAGAGACCGCCCCCTCAACTTCAGTCGCTGTTGCGCCAGTTTGGCAAAGTCGAAGCGGCCCTGATCTTCGCCACCGATCTCCTCATCCGGCGCGTCGGGATCGAGAATGGCCGGATAGAGATCGCCGATCTCCGCCTTGACCTTCTCCAGTACCCATTTGCCCCAATGCTCGACCTCCGGAGCCAGTCCGGCCCAGGTCCCATCCGCGGCCGAACCCTTGGCGTTCGGATCGGGCTTCCCGTACTTCTGCGGATAGACCAGGGTGCAAAGCTCGATGATATGGGCGACCGGGTTTAAATCGAGCGCATAAGCCTCGCATCCGAGCCGCAGAGCCTCGAGCGGGATCGAGCCTCCCCCGGCGAACATGTCGAGTACCTTTGGCCGAGGGGCGTGGCCGAGCTCGATGTCGCGGACCGTGATCTTCTGGCCGGTCTCCTTCGAGAGTCGCTCGGCATGGGCTTCGAGAATGTGCTGCTGAGCCTGGGCGATCACCGTCGGGCTGCCGGGATACTTGCAGAGCGACTCGACGAACTGCCGGGACTGCTCGCGGCCCAAAGCCTTCTCGGATTCATCGCCTTCCGCCGGGATGAACCGCGAGGCCGGAACGAGTGCCCCGTAAACAGCCGCACTGCGCCGCCACCAGCGGACGCCTCGCCCACCAGAGATGCAGCGTCGAGATGTGCCCCTTCCGGACCGACTTCTCGCGCGACGCCTCGGCGCTGATGGCCTGGATCGGCAGATAGTCCTCGATGAGTCGTCGGTCGTCGGGCATCGGGTTCCTCGATCGTCGTAGGTCAGGCTTTCCAGCCTGACTCGGTCGTAGGTCAGGCTTTCCAGCCTGACTCGGTCGTAGGTCAGGCTTTCCAGCCTGACTCGGTCGTAGGTCAGGCTTTCCAGCCTGACTCGGTCGTAGGTCAGGCTTTCCAGCCTGACTCGGTCGGTCCGTCCGACCCGGCCCGGTGAATCAGATGGAGGGGCCCGACGGTCCTGGCCCGATCCGACGGGACGGAGTCAGGCTGGAAAGCCTGACCTACGGTCGGACGGAGTCAGGCTGGAAAGCCTGACCTACGGTCGGACGGAGTCAGGCTGGAAAGCCTGACCTACGGTCGGACGGAGTCAGGCTGGAAAGCCTGACCTACGGGTACATACACATCTCCCACGGCCCAATCGCTTCGGAGCCGCGCCGATGCCCAGGGCCAGTCCTCCGGGCGCCGGCAGAGCCCGGCCGCGACGGGGTTGTTCTCGATGTAGTGAATGATGCGGAGCATCTCGTCCTCATCGCGGGACCAGTGATCGTACGACTCGTCCTGCCAGAACGTCCGCCCCCGCGCATCCTCCAGGCGATTGATCTGGTTGGCGGTGTATCCCTTGATTCCCTGCGTCACCTTCTTCAACTCCCGGCGCGGCGCGAGCAGGACGTGCACGTGGTTCGACATGACGCACCAGGCGAACAGGTCGTAGCGGTCACCCGCCCCGAACAGGATCGACTCTTCGACGATCTTGGCGGCTCGGGGGTCCTTCAGGTGCACGGGCCCTTCGATCGCCCGGTCGAGGAATCGATCGGCCTTGGCGAAGATCATCTTGCTCTCACGGATCCGCCTCTCGGCGGCGGTCTCCCCCGGGCGAGGTGCCTGATCCTCCAGGCGTTTCCTCTCCCGGATCAAGTCTTCGATCGTCGGCCTGGGCATAGCCCCCTTGAGATTCCACGTCAAGAAGATGGGGAATCCCGTCGGAACCTGGTGGGGAAGGTGCCGGGCGTAGTGGCGATCGATGGTCATGAATATTCGTCCATAGTAGGTCAGGCTTTCCAGCCTGACTCCGTCGGATCCGATCCGGCCCGGCCCGGCCCGGCCCGGCCCGCGTCAGGCTGGAAAGCCTGACCTACTTTCTTGCTGGTTGATCGCCTCGGCCGGGATCACGAAGACGCGCGTCTTGACCACCTCCTTGGCCGCATGTTCCAGCCTCGCGGCCGGGTGCTGGATGCGGATCGGCTCGGCATCATTCGTCAGCGGGTCCCAGGCGACGTAAAGCCAGTAGGTCTCGCGGAGCAGTTGCGCCGCATACCACTCGCTGACTTCCATCTGGATCGGCGTGCCGCGGGTGTAACCCTTGACCTCGATCCGCCGCACCTCGATCTCGCCGGTCGCGTGGTCCTTGACCCGATGGGCGCGATAGTCGAAACCGCGCTTCTTCTCGTGCGCCACGCGGACGATGTTCTCGGGCGAGAAGCCCTCGGCGATCAGCGAGGCAACCGCCAGCTCCTCGGCCCGCTTCTCCTTGCGGAGACGCAGGTCGTTGTCGGTCTCGCGAGCGAACGCGCCGAGCTGGGCCTCGACATCGGCGTCCGCGGTCAGCACCATCGCCGTGGCCAGGTGGCGGACCGGGCCGGGGCGGGCGAGCGATAGGCGATCGAGGCCGGCGAGGCGGTCCGCCTGGTCGCGCTGGAGGTCGGCGACGATCTTGCCGGCCTCCTCGAAGGCCAGCTTGTACTCGGGGTTCTTCGACATCTGCGCCCCGAGCTTCATGTGCGCTCCCGGGCGCGGCGGATGCGGACGTCGAACGATGCCGTCAGGTAGTTGCGGCAGACCTGCGCGAAGTGCTCGCGCTCCTTCTGGGTCCGGTCGCGGCAGTCGCGCTGATAGGTCCGCTTGATGAAATCGGCGGCGGGCTGCGGATCGACAGCCTCGATGGCGTCCGGCGGCGCGGGATGGGCCGGGAGGTTGAGCAGGAAGTCGCTGGCGACGGTCTCGTATTGCCCGGATTCCTCGCGCACGGCCACCAGCTCGCCGAAGAGGACCTGGTCTTCGCCGCGCGTGTTCTTCCCCTTGATGGCGATCTCGAAGAAGTGGAGCCGGTAGGGGCTGCCGGCGTGGCGGTCGACGTAGAACGCGGCCCGGCCGTTCAGCGGCGCGAGCCGTTCGTTGAGCCGTTCGTCGACAGCCGCATAGAGCGGATGGCCGGGTCCGATCAGCACGGCGTCGACGTGGGCGTTCTGGTCGAGGTGTTCCTTGTGGAAGGTCGCCTTGCGGTAGCTCGCCTCCGATTTGCCGAAACGCCGGATGGACTGCAACCGGTCCGAGCGGAGGTCGGCCAGGACGTGCTCGATCCGCCAGAGCCCGTCGGCCCGCGGCTCGATCCGTAGGCCGACTTCCTTGGCGGCGGCCAGGAAGAAGGCTTCGACGTAGCTCGGCATCAGCCGGCGCTCCTCGATCTCGAGGTTGCGCGACTGGAACCCGGAGAAATCCACGTTGGCGCGGGCCAGGGCGATGCCGGTCGCTTGCTCGTACTGGCGGAGCCGCGCGGGATCGATGCGGTCGATGGCGTCGATGTACTGGTCGAGCCGGCGGGGGTCGTAGGCGGCCTCGCGGAGCATCTCGGGGAGGTTGACGTCGTTGAGCGAGAGCACTTCGCCGATGACGTCGAAGACCCGTCCTTCGAGCGCCTCGCGCATCTCGTCGAGCTTCTGCAGGAGCCGGTGGAGGATCTGCCCCTCGATGATCGGCTGGCCGTCCTCGGAGTCGGTAGCCACGAAGTTGAAGGCGTAGACGTCGTGGGTCTGGCCGATCCGGTGGATCCGGCCCAGCCGCTGCTCGAGCCGGGTCGGGTTCCAGGGCAGGTCGTAGTTGATCATCAGGTGGCAGAACTGGAGGTTGATCCCCTCGCCGGCCGCCTCGGTCGCCAGGCAGACCTGGACGGCGGTGCGGAACTCCTCCTGGACCTGCTTCCGCTCGCGCGGGCCCATCCCGCCGTGGATCTCGCAGGTGCTGTAACCCCAGCGCCTGAGGTGCTCGCGCAGGCCGTCGAGCGTGTCGCGGTGCTCGGTGAAGATCAGCAGCCGGCCGCGGCCGTCCTTCAGCTCGGCGAACTGGGCATGACGGAGGCACTCGCGCAGCGCGGCGAGCTTGGAATCCTTGCCGGCCTCGCGGACGACCTTGGCCTGCTCGACGAGGTCTCTGAGCACGACGATCTCGGCGCGGATCTGGTCGAGCTCCTCGGCCGCGGAGAACTGGTCGATCAGGGTGTCGCGATCCTCGTCGTCCAGGTCGTCTTCGTCCTGCTCGGCGTCGATCAGGCGGCCCCGGAGCATGGCCAGCCGCTTGGCCCGCTGGGCGGGCGGCAGGGTTTCCAGCTCGTCCAGGAGGTTCGCTTGCTTGTCCAGCCGGCGCTTGAGCGATTCGTGGATGGCCGCGGTCGAGCTGGCCAGCCGGCGCTGGAGGACGGTCCGGGCCAGCGCGGCGCTCGATCGCCGCTGCCCGGTCTGCTGGGGGAGGAACTGGTTGATGTAGCTCGTCACCGCTTCGTAGAGGGCGTATTCCTCGCGGCTGAGCCGGAACGGCACGGTGATGGCGTGGCGGTCGGGGAACAGTCGCTTCCCGTTGAGGTCCCGCAGGTCTTCCTTGAGCCGCCGGAGCGCCCAGGGGCAATCCTTGCCGAGCCGGAGGATGTCCTTGCGGATGGTGGCCGCCTGGCCCTCCAGTCGATGCGGCTCGGGGAACAGGTCGGGGTCGATCAGGCGGAGGAAATGGCCGAAGCGATCCTCGTCGCCGTGGTGCGGCGTGGCGGTCAAGAGGACGACATGATCCGCGTCGGCGGTGAGTCGCGACGCGAGGTCATAGCGCCGGGTCGAGTTCGACCTTGGCCTCGCGGCCGACGCCGCCGGATGACGTATGGGCCGAGCACTTGTGAGCCTCGTCGATGATAATGAGGTCCCAGCGCTGTTGCCAGACCCGCTCGCGGACGCTGTCCTGCTTGGCATAGTCGATCGACGCGATGACCTGGGTGTTTCGCTGCCAGGGGTTGATGAGCTGCTGCTGGTCGACGGCGGCGCTGATGATGTCGAATGGCTCACCGAACCACCGCGACAGCTCATCTTGCCACTGGATCGTCAGGGGAGCCGGGCAGAGGATGAGGATCCGATCGACGGCCTCGCGGAGTTTCATCTCTTTGATCAACAGGCCGGCCATGATCGTCTTGCCCGCACCGGGGTCGTCGGCCAGGAGGAAGCGGAGTCGCGGCTGCGGCAGCATCCGCTGGTAGACGGCCTCGATCTGGTGGGGCAGGGTCCGGATTCCCGAAAGACTGACTGCAAACTGCCGGTCGTGCATGTATGCCAGATGGATACGAGCCGACTCGATGAGCAGGCGCAGCCGCTCGGCGTTGACGGGCGCGGCTGAGGGAGCTGCGGAGGGGGCAGCCCCCGCGATGGCGCGCGCCTCGTCGTACGAGAGGATCGTCTCTTCGAGCCTTCCATCGGCCAGCCGCACGCGGCACTCGAAACCATCCCGTGCATCGGGGCTGAGCGCGCGTACCGCCTCGAGGGTCACCGGGCCCTCGAAGTGGCCCGCGAGCGTGATCCGCTTTCCGACCGGTAGATTCAGCTCGCCGCTCGCCATCGAGCCTCCCTTTGCACCCATCAAACCAATCGCACTGATTATGCCCGAACCGAAAACATAGTTCCAGTGGGCTCGCCGGAAGTTCTTGGGAGAGTCAATCGGGTTCGGATGGCTGGGGGCGAGGAACCGACCTGGGGCTGGATGGCAGGTGACCGGAATGCGAGGGACGAACCCCGGCGCATCGGTTCGCCGCGTCGCGGTCCGCTCGGCCCGGACGGGGGCTCGTCAGGCCCGTGGCCGGGCGGGTCGGGCGACAGCCGCGGAGGGCCCGCCCGAGCCGGAGGCACGCGTCTGTGTTGATCCGTCTCCAAACTCGCCCGCCCGATCCGTCCCGATCGCTCATCCGGCCCGGCCGTGGTCCCGGCCCGCGACGGACCGCCGACCGGCGGCGGCGTGGAGTCGGTCGGGTCGCGGTCGGCCCGGCCGGGCGACGGCCGCGGCGGGCCCGGACGGGGGGCCGGCCCGGGCGGCGGCCGGCGGTCCGCCCGACCCCGCCGCACACCCACCGTCCCGCCGATCCGGGCCCGCGGGCACCCCGGCCGGTGCCGGCCGGGCCGATCCGATCGGACCCGGGGGCCTCATCCCGTCGGCCGCGAAGCCTCGCGGGAGAAAGTCCGGGCCGACAAGAGCCCCGAGGCGGTGCCTCAGGCGTGCGATGAGGATTCGCCGGCCAGTCGCATCGCCGTTTCCACGACCGTATCCGACAACCAGTATCCCTGGCTGCGGATGATCTCGATGACGGGGCCAACCATCGGGAGTTCGCCGTCTTGCTTGGCCTTGAGCAAGACACCGACGACACCCGTGGTGGCGATCCCCAGTCGGCCGGCGGCCTTGCGACCGGCTCGATCGTCCATCACGAGCAGTCCCCCGGTCTCCAGGGCCAGGCAGATGGCCTGTTGTTCTCCCGCGCCAGGCCGGATGTGAGCCGATCGACCTCCTCCGGAGGCCGTGATATCGGCTTGATGCGCAGGAACCCCGCCAGGCCGTCGTCGATCCGCTCCGCCTCGGGGCCGGCTTTCGCGAGCAGTTCCCGGTGGACGGCCGGTGGGATGAGGACTTCTCCATAGAGAATCCGGAGCAACGAAAGATGGTCCGCCTTGGCCATCGCGACGATCGGCCCGGTATTGCTGACCACCGTCATGGGCTGACACTCCCGCCGGCGGCTCGGAGGTCGGCCCGAAGCTCGTCCTCGATCTCCTCGTCGGGATAGTTGAAGACGGAGACCCGATAGCGGCCGCAGGCCTCGAAGAACTCCCCGCGCGACAGGCCCGCGAGTTCCGCGGCCTTGCCGGAGGAGAGCTTGCCCAGCTCGAACATCTTCAAGGCGGCCATCAGGCGCACTTGGGCCGAGAACTCCTCGCCGGTCAGCCGGACCGCCTCGGCGAGATCGTCGGGATAGGTGAGTATCAGTTCTTTCATGACTCGCTCTCGACGGTTCTTTCTCCGTCCTTTCCGTCAGTCGGCCGGACCCCTCGGCGGACCGGCCCGCTCGAGCACCGGCCCCGATTGTAGCACGACGCGACGGGATAGGTCGGGTTCACACCCGAGGAAGCGAAGCCGATGGCTCCGCCCCTGCGCCCGCATCGGTATCGGAGCCGGCCCCGCCGGGCATCCGCCGGCCTGGGCCCGCGGGCACCCCGCCCGGCCCGACCCGATCGCTCATCCGTCCCGGCCGCGGGCCCGGCCCGCGCCCGCCCGCCGACCGGAGGCGGGTCAGGTCGGTCGGGGCGCGACGGGCCGACAGAGATAGCGGGGATGAATGGCGAGGACCGGACCTCACGCGGGACACCGGGGGCGAAGACAGACGGCAGGCACCAAAGACCGTAACGCTTACCGATACCGTCCCTCAATCCCGGCCGGGCAGGGGAGATCGTCGGCTCTCGACCCGACCCGGTGCGAACGACCGTCGAGTCACAGCAATGCCTTGAACTCATCAACCGTCAGGCCCGCCTGCCGGATGATCGCTCGCAGGGTCCCTTTGGCCACCTCATCATGATCGGGGACGGTGAGGCGTCGATGAGGAGGGGCGACCTGCCGAAGCACGATGTGGCTGCCTCGTTGGTGGTCGACCCCGTAGCCGACCTTCTCCAGCGCCTTGACGACATCACGGCCCGAGATGCGCGGCAGGAAGCTCAAAGAGCGACCTCCACGATCTCCTCGGAGATCGGTGAGGGGATCGCCTCGGAGTGGGCATTCAGACTCTCCAGGTAAGCGGCGATCGCTTCCTTGATGTTCTCGATCGCTTCAGTCCGGGTCCGCCCCTGAGAGAGGCAGCCTGGTAGGGCCGGCACTTCGACCACGAAGGCGCCGTCCTCATCCTGCTGGATGATCACGCGGAATTTCACGGTCAGCCTCCTGTCGATTCATCACCCGTCGGCCCCGACCGATGATCTCGTCCTCGGCTCGCCCTTCGATCGACGTCAATGATTCTACCATAAGCCGCAGGAGCCAACCCGGCCCGTTCCGACGGGGCTTGGCCACCCGGGCCGCTACCGGCCCGTCCCGATCGCTCATCCGTCCCGGCCCGCGACCGACCGCCGACCGGCGGCGTGGTGCCGATCAGTCGCGGGCCAGGCCGAACGGCGGCCGTAGCGGGCTCGCGCGGAGTGCGTCGGCCCCCGCCGGCCCGCCCGTTCCGGTCGCTCTTCAGGACATTCGTCGTCAGTCACCGGCCAAAGTCCCGCAGCGATCGTCGCGAAGTCATGGGAAAGAAAATGACTTCGAGAAATTTCCAGGTTCTCATTTGCAAATTGACAAATATAGGCTATAGTTAAAAATGGAGGGGTCCCTCCATAGGAATCTTTGGCAATTCGGTCGAACTGAATACCCCGAGTGATCGTGCCCGAGATGGCGCCCGGCAGTAGGTGGCCCGGATCCGGAAAATGGGTGCGTGCAGAGAGCAAAGCGTCACTCACCCACCCTTGGCGGGATGAAAGTCCATACAAAAAACCCATGCCAATGGACACCGATTTGCGAGCGATCTCAAGACCATGAATCGCTGTCCCATTGCATGAAAGCTATCTCGGGCCGATCGCTCCTCGGGGGTCGCGTTCTTCTATGTAGAAAATCCGCGAAACGAACCCAGGGCTGCCAGAATGGCAGTCGGTGGCTCCGGATCGAGCATCGGGAACGCAACGAAACAAACCCAACGGCGATGGGTGAAGGAGGGGCAAAGCGAGCACGAGGGAAAATGACGAAACGAACCCAACAGGCCAGATTCGCCGTGTAATACCTGTTTGCGAAAGGACTTGCTTCCAGAACCGCGATCATCTCCGGACGTGTTCGAGCCGTGGCTCGCCGACGAGACGGAGGACCCCATCGCGTGCATGATGCATCCTTGGTGGCGCACCGAAGGGGATCGCGGCGATGTGGGTTCGACCATCGGGTTCGATCGTCCGGGAATCTCCGCCCGGACTGAAGATGGCGATGGCCGGCGGCCGATGAATGAGGAGACGGCTATCGCTCGCGGACCGCGAGCGCCGGCGGCGCCGATCACAACCTGTTCCGCATCTTTGGGTCGATGTGGGGAGCGATCAGGACGATCAATCCCTGGTTGAATGCGATCACGACCACCGCGCCGCGGAATTCCGAGCAGGAGGAGGATGACCCGACATGCGCATCCCGAGATGGGGAGTCTGCCTCCTCGGAGTCGGCTGTGGCGGCTTCGTGGGGTGCAGCCAGACGGGGTTTCTGCGGCCGAACGGCGCGGCCGACATGAAGACGGTCGCCTCCGTCAACGACAAACCGGTGTCCGTGGTCGCGGGCCAGCCGGGCTCGGGGTCATCGCTGCGCGAGGAGGTCGACGATCTCGAACCGCCGCGCGCGGCCGGCACGCGGATCTCGGGACGGGTCTTCGACGACGAGGGCCGTGCCGTTCCCAATGCGAAGGTGCGGCTGGTCGTCGGCGGATCGGCCGGTGGCAGGGTCAACTTCGCCACGACCGATCGATCGGGGGCCTTCACCCTCCACGGGCTGCGGCCCGGGTTGAATTACACCCTGGTCGCCGAGTATCAGGGATCAGACGGTATGATGTCGGGGCGGGTGCAGGCCCGGGCGCCCGAATCCGGCGTCCGCATCGAACTGGGGGCCCGCGACCCCGAGCCAGCGTCCCAGCCGCGCAGCTCCAAGATGCTTCCCGCCCGCATGCGGTCCAGCTTGTTCCCCGACGACGAGACCGACGGGTTCCCGACGACGGCCAGGCCACGGGTGCCGGATGCCGATGAACAGCTCGATCGCGAGCCGCCCGCCGAGGAGGCGGCGTCCTACTCGTCGCGGTCAACCCGGTCATCCGCCGCGAGGTTGGCGTCCGCCGCGCCGTCGGCGCCGATCCGCGCGGGCTGGACGGTGCGCCAACGGCCGACACCCGCCGCGGCGGCCCGACCGCGCGACATCGCGGACGCCGACGACACCCGAAACGGACCGCCGGGGCCCGACGGCGACGATGAGAATCCGCTGCCGCCGGCGCTCGAGCCCGTGGACTCGGCGCCGTCGCGGCCGGCCGACCGCGTGAGGTCCGCATCGCCCGGCCGGGCGGATGACCGCACTTCCTCGATCCAGCGAACGACGCGGGCCCGACGGGCGGGGCCCTCCTCGGACGAGGATGGTTCCTCCATCGATCGGACGGCTCGCTCGGACGGCTCGGCGCCGCGGCCGATCCCCGAGGATGCCCTCCCGCCCGCGGCGAGCCGATCGCGTGTGGCTGTCGGGTCGGATCCCGCGGACGACTCGGGGCCGGACGACTCATCCGAGGCCGGCCCGCCTCGCCCCCGATCGACTCGCCGGCCCACCTGGCGCGAGCTATCGATCACCCCGGACCGCGTGCCGGTCGACGAGGCCCTGCGCCGCAGCTCGGGTGACGAGGATGAGGCCGATGACCAGGGTGCCGTGATGCGCGCAGGCCGCCAGTCCAGCCGGGGCGGCTCCGACGACGAGTCCGCGGACGCGGGTGCGATCGAGGAAGCCCGGCCGCGCCGGCGTGCGAGCGCCGCGTCCGAGAAGGTCGGGGTCGCCGACGAGGTCCGGCCGCGCCGGAGCCGCCCGTCCGCCGCGCGCACCGATGGCGAAGGAGAGGCCGGCGTCCTCCGCGGGGCCGAAGCCCGCCGGCGCGGTCTGCCGCCTCGATCCGGGCCGCCGTCGCGTCGTCGAGCTGCAGCTACCCGGCCTCGACGGCACCATGGTCTCGCTCCGCGACATCGACGCCGACGTCATCCTCCTCGACTTCTGGGGGAGCTGGTGCCGCGAGTGTCGCAAGTCGATCGAGCACCACCGCGAGCTCCAGGAGCAGCTCGGCGGGAGGAGGGTCCAGGTGATCGGCGTCGCGTGCGAGAAGGGATCGACATTCGCGGCGCGCCGGGATGCGGCGGCCGCGGCCGCCGGGAAGCTCGGCATCAACTATCCCGTGCTGGTCACCTCCATGGACGGGGCCTGTCCGGTCCAGCGGGCGCTCCAGGTGCAGTTCTACCCGTCGATGGTCCTGCTCGACCGCGACGGACGCATCCTCCAGTTCGAGCAGGGCGCGACCGACACCACCCTGGGCCGGATCGACCGCACCATCGCCAGGGCGGTCCGCGATGGCGACGGCCGGGTGGAGTGAGGGTCGCGCCCACTGTCGGGGCGAGACGACTACTGGATCCGTCCCAAGAGCTCCGCGGTCCGGCTCGCCGGTAGAGCGGCCCCTGACGATCCGAGCTTCAAGTGGCCCCGGGCCTGAAGGAGCGCCCGCGGCCCCGCGGGGTGGCTCGTCTCGAGGACGAGGCCGTTGGTGGCAGCGAGGGACCGGGCTCCGTGCCGCTGCTGCGGTGATCCGGCCCCGCGACGGCTCACGCCGACGCCTGTCCTGAACGGGATCACGGTCTGTCCGCCCCCGTTCTCGAGGATCGTGACTCTGACGGGGGACGACTTCCGCCGCGAGAAGTGGTGCGAGCCGGAGACCGTGAAGGCCGTGGAGCCCGACGAGGTCCCGTCGGACGTGACGACGCCGGACGACGAGGTGCCGTCGCCCCAGTTGATCAGCGCGGTGAAGTTGCCGGCCGGGACCGCGACGGGACTCGCGAACGTCGCCACGTTGCCGGAGAACGACTTCCGATGGCCCCCGGCGATCGTCAGCCTTTGCCCGACGATCGGCGGGGCAGACACCGCGGCGGTGCTCGTGTCCGAGACCGACTGGCCCTCATCGTCGCTGATCGTCGAGCTCACGGTGAAGCTCCCGGGCTGGGCATACGTGTGATCGCCGACGACGCGGAATTGCCCCACGCCCGTGCTGACAATGGTCCCTGGAGAGGACTGGCCGTCGCCCCAATTGATGACGGCGGTGAACTCGCTGGCCCCGGCCGACAGGTCGGTCGTGGAGAACGTCGCGACGTTCCCCTGGAACGGCGAACCCGCGACGGCCTGGACGGCGACGCCGGGGTCGATGAGCACCGGGTCGTAGAGATACACCTGGGTGTTCCCGACCGCCACGTTGCCATCGTTGGAGTCGGTGACCTTGATTTGGAGGGCGCCACCATCTCGCTCCGCTCCGCCGCTCTCGGAATCGTCGCCCTGGATGCCGGCGGTGACCTCGTAGGTGTAAGAGGTCGTCGATCCGAGGACCGGGGAGATGGTGGGGTTCGTCACCGTGACATCGGGATTCTCCGAGGTGATCTGAGGAGGGGTGAGCTGGGCATCCGGGTTGTTGTCGTAGATGAACCCGATGACCTCGCCGGCCTCCATCTCACCCTCGGGGATATTGGCCGTCGCGCCCACCACGGACAACGTGTACTGCTTGACGATGGCCTCGGACGTGGCGACGGTGCGGCTCCCGCCGGCGTCGGGGATGATGATCAGGACCTGGTAATCCCCCGGCGCCGCGTAGGTGTGATCGCCCTGGACGAAGTAGGTGAAGCCCGTGGCCGACCCGTGCTGAGTGATCGACGTGGCGGGGGTGTTGGCAGTCCCATCCCCCCAGTTGATGATGATCGTGGCCGCCGAGAAGTCGCCCGCATCGGGCGCGGGGTTGGAGTCGGTGAAGGTGGCGACGATCGGGGCGCCGAAGTTGGTGACGCTGAGCGGGACGCCGACCACCCCGGGGAAGCTCGGGCGCCGATCGAAGCGAGGGGCGCGTCGGACACCGTGGCCGTGTTGGCGATCACCACCCGGATGCCCGCCGTGTCGCCGATCGTCACCGTGACCGGCAACGAGGCGCCGGCCGCGGTCTCCTCGGCGTAGGTGTGCGAGGCCAGGACGTCGTAGTCGTCGAAGCCCGTCTTGAGGACCGTGGCCGCGTACGGCGTCGCCGCGTCGCCCCAGGTCACCTGGGCCGAGAAGACGGCGGCGGTGTCGAAGGGGTTGTTGTCGTGGAACGAGGCCACGACCGCGTTGTTCAGGAGCTGGCCCTCCACCGCGGCGATGGGGATGGCCGGCAGCGCCACCGGCGCCGGCGGCCCGGCGGTGACGATGGCCTCGGACGTGGCGACGGTGCGGCTGCCGCCCGCGTCGGGGATGATGACCAGGATCTGGTAATCCCCCGGCGCCGCGTAGGTGTGGTCCGCCTGGACGAAGTAGGTGAAGCCCGATGCGGCACCATGCTGGGTGATCGACGTGGCGGCGGTGGAGGGAGTCCCATCCCCCCAGTTGACGATGACCGTGGCCGCCGAGAAGTCGCCCGCGTCAGGCGCGGGGTTGGAGTCGGTGAAGGTGGCGACGATCGGTGCGCCGGTGTTCGTCACGCTCAGCGCCACGCCGGCTACCCCGGGGATGCTCGGCGCGCCGGTCGAGGTGAGGGGCGCGTCGGATACCGTGGCCGTGTTGGCGATCACCACCCGGATGCCCGCCGTGTCGCCGATCGTCACCGTGACGGGCAGCGTTGCGCCGGCCGCGGTCTCCTCGGCGTAGGTGTGCGAGGCCAGGACATCGTAGTCGTTGAAGGCCGTCTTGAGGACCGTCGCCGCGTACGGCGTCGCGGCATCGCCCCAGGTCACCTGGGCCGAGAAGACGGCGGCGGTGTCGAAGGGGTTGTTGTCGTGGAACGAGGCCACAACCGCGTTGTTCAGGAGCTGGCCCTCCACCGCGGCGATGGGGATGGCCGGCAGCGCCACCGGCGCCGGCGCCCCGGCGGTGACGATGGCCTCGGACGTGGCGACGGTGCGGCTGCCGCCCGCGTCGGGGATGATGACCAGGATCTGGTAATCCCCCGGCGCCGCGTAGGTGTGGTCCGCCTGGACGAAGTAGGTGAAGCCCGATGCGGAACCGTGCCGGGTAATCGACGTGGCGGCGGTGGAGGGGGTCCCATCCCCCCAGTTGACGATGACCGTGGCCGCCGCGAAATCGCCCGCGTCGGGCGCGGGGTTGGAGTCGGTGAAGGTGGCGACGATCGGTGCGCCTGTGTTCGTCACGCTCAGCGCCACGCCGGCCACACCGGGGATGCTCGGCGCGCCGGTCGAGGTGAGAGGCGCATCGGACACCGTGGCCGTGTTGGCGATCACCACCCGGATGCCCGCCGTATTGCCGATCGTCACTGTGACCGGCAGCGTTGCGCCGGCCGCGGTCTCCTCGGCGTAGGTGTGCGAGGCCAGGACGTCGTAATCGTTGAAGGCCGTCTTGAGGACCGTGGCCGCATAGGGCGTCGCGGCATCGCCCCAGGTCACCTGGGCCGAGAAGACGGCGGCCGTGTCGAACGGGTTGTTGTCGTGGAACGAGGCCACGACCGCGTTGTTCAGGAGCTGGCCCTCCACCGCCGCGATGGGGATCGGCGGCAGCGCGACCGGAGCCGGCGGGCCGGCGGTGACTATGGCCTCGGACGTGGCAGTGGTGCGACTGCCGCCGGCGTCGGGGATGATGATCAAGATCTGGTAGTCCCCCGGCGCCGCATAGGTGTGATCGGCCTGGACGAAGAAGCTCGAGCCCAGGCCGGTGCTCTGCTGGGTGATCGACGTGGCGGCGGTGGTGGGCGTCCCGTCTCCCCAGGAGATGATGATCGTCTTCGCCGAGAAGTCATTCAGGGGCGACGCGGGGTTGGAGTCGGTGAAGGTGGCGACGATCGGGAAGGCCTTATTCGTGACGCTCAGCGCGACGCCGGCCACGCCGGGGATGCTCGGCGCGCCGATCGAAGCGAGGGGCGCGTCGCTGATGGTGGCGGTCGTCGTCAAGGCGAAGGTCGCACCGTCGCTGTTGACGACCGTGACCCCGATCTTGAAACTGCCCTCTTCCTTATAGGTGTGGTTGCCGGTCACCTTGAAGTTGGTCCCGGCGGCGCTGCCGCCGGTGATCGCCACCGCCCCCGTGGTGAGGTCCACGGGCGTGCCGTCGCCCCAACTGATCCTCACAGCGAAGTCGCTGACCGTGGCCACGGGGTTAACGTCGGTGAAGGTGGCGACTGTGGCCCCCGAGAGGGACGTCCCTTCGACCCCGGTGAGCGGGTTGCCCGTCGCGGCGATCAGGGGCGCGTCGGCGATGGCGGCGGTCGCCGGGATGATCACCCTGGCGCCGCCGACGTCGCCGCCGCTGTCGTCCACGATGACCGTCAAGGTGAAGGCCCCCGCTTCGACGTACTTGTGCGAGCCGACGACGGCGAATCCCGCGCCGGCCGCGATCACATTGGCCGATCCGTTCGTGCCGTCGCCCCAGTCGACGGTGGCCTTGAAGTCGGTCGCCAGTCCGAAGGGATTGCCGTCGGTGAAGGTCGCCAGCGTGACGATCGACCCGCCCGCGGCATTCGCCAAGGCGATACCCTCGACGCCCACCAGGCCAACCGCCGGACCGGCCGTCAGGGGGGCGTCGAGGACGAGGACGTTGGCGACCATGCTGGTCGAACTTGCCGCCGATGTCGTTGACCGTGATCTGGACGGACGAGGGGCCGACCTTGAGGTAGGTGTGGTTGCCGGTGACGGCGAAGCCCTCGCCCAGCGGAGTCTCCCCGGTGGCGACGACCGCGCCCAGGCTAGTCGAACCGTCGCCCCAGTTGATCAGGGCCGCGCCCGCGACGCCGTTGGCGATGTAATCCGCCGGCGTGGCCAGCGGATTGTTGTCCACGAAGGTGGCCAGCGTGATCGGCGCGGCGGCCAGCGGGTTACCCTCGAATACGGCCCCGCTCGGGTCAACGCCGGTGGCCGAGACGAGCGAGGCATCGGCCACGCTGGCAAACCCGGCGGCCGACACGGAGGCGGCGCCGTCGGTCTCCGAGATCGTCACCGAGATGTTGTACGGCTGGGGATGGACCGGCGAGCCGATCTCGTCGGTATAGGTATGAGCCTGGTTGCCATTGACCACCACCAGGAACGCGCCCACGCCGTTGCCCGCGATGACCTGGCCGGCCGACGGCGTCGAGCCGTCGCCCCAGTTGATCGTGGCCGTGAAATCGCCGGGCTGGGAGAACGGGTTGTCGTCGGTGAAGTTGGCGACCACGCCGACGAACGGGTTCCCCTCGACGGCCGAGACGTTCACGACCGAGGCCTTCAGCGCGGCCTCGAGGATGGCCACGGTGCCCATCGCCTGGGTCGTATCGGGGCCCTGCGAGACGAGCACCTGCGGCGTCAAGCTGCCCACGAGCCCCTGGGTCCCGCCGGCCGGCCCGGCGGTGAAGAACAGCACATTCGACGCGCCGGCCGTCGCACCGTTGCCGAAGCTCAGGCCCCGCAGGCCATCGATCGTGATCGCCTGCCCGTTGACATCCAGGAACGGGCCGACGAACGCGCCGGTCGTCGGGTCGAAGGCATCGATCTGCCCGTCGCCGTGGTTGGCGACGAGCAGGTCGCCGCTGTACTGGCCGAAATCCGATGGGGCCAGCGCGACGCCCCAGGGCTCGTCCAGGGGAGCGTTCGATGCCAGCCGCGAGAGCAGCTTGCCGGCCGGGGAGAAGACGTCGACGAACCCTCGGCCCAGGCCGGGGACGGGGCTCTGCCTGGCGGCGTCCTGCTGGGCGTACGTGACGTAGAGGTTGCCGCCGATGTTGGTGATGTTGTACGGGGCGTAGTCCGCCGGCAGGGAGGAGTCGGTGAACGAGCCGGCGGGTGCGAAGACCTGGCTGTACACCTCGACCTGGCCCGAGTGGAAGTTGGCCGCGTAGAGGAACGTGCTCCCGCCGTTGTCGGCCACGGCCAGTCCGGTGTAGAGGGCGCCCGCGGCCGAGTTGTTCACCACGAGGGTCGCCATCGAAGGGGAGACATTCTGATTCCAGCCGCTGATCGTCCCGTCCTCGGTGTCGAACAGGAACACGGCCGACGTGTTGGTATTGCCCGGGACGAGATCGAAGACGCTCGAGCCGGCCCCCGAGTGGGGGTTGAACGCCACGCCGGTCGGCGACGACGGCGGCGAGCCGCCGGTCGGCGGCGGGATCGTCACCGTGGTCGATTGGGGATTCCCCGAGCCGTCGTAGGTGGTGGCGAGGCCGGTACCGCGGTCGCCGACCCAGAACGGGCCCGTCGGCGACGCGGCGATCCCCCAGGCGTCGACCAGGTTGGTGTCGGTGTGCGCGGCGGGGATCGCGCCATTGCTGACCAGGTCAACCTGGACCACCGCGCCGGTCCGGACCGCTCCGGTGCCCAGGTCGGTGACCGTCACCGGGATGCCGTTGATGAGCGAAGGCACTGCGGCGGTGCCCAGGTCGGTGATCGTGACGACGACCTGATACGTGCCGGCATCGTGGTAGTTGTGATTGGCGGTCACGTCGAAGAGGGGCAGGCCGCCGACGAACCCCTGCGCGGCGATCGAGCCGGGCGACGTTGACGAGCCGTCACCCCAGTCGATCACGGCCGTGTAGTTGTTCGACCGGGCGTTCGGGTCGGAATCGAGGAAGGAGGCGACCAGGAACGGGAACGACTTCCCCTCGGTCGGGACGTCGTTGGTCGTGGTCTGGACCGTGCTGCTCTGGACGCTCAGGGGCAGGTCGGCCGCATTGGTGACGTTCACAGCCCCCATGTTCTGATAATTCAGCGGCGGGCCCGAGTCGATCGTGATCGTCCCCGCACCGACGCCGATGCCCGGGACGACCGAGACCGGCCCCTGTTTGCCGGCGTTGACGTTGAGCGTGTCGAGCCGCCCGGCACCGATGATGGTCAGCGATGCGACGTCATCGGGCGAATAGTCCACCGGCGCGGGCAGGAGGCCCGAGATCACGCCGTCGGAGACCAGCACGACCCGGGCCGTGGTATCGGCCGAATCGTCGATCGTGAGCGCCACCGGGCCGGCCGCCATCACACCGCCGTTGATACTGCCGGTACTGGCCGCGCTGTTGGTCAGCGTGACCCGATCGCCGGGGCCCGTCGCATTGATCATCATCGAGACGCCGGCATTGAGGAGCTTGGTCGTGCCGATGACGTTGATCGCGACCGACGGGGCGAGGTTGATCGTGTCGAGGCCCTGGCCGTTGATGATCAGCGCGTCCTGGTTCGCGATGTTGGACGTATCCTGGACGTTGACCGTATTGGGACTGGGGCTGTTGGGATCGATCGTCGCGCTGGCCCCGGTATTGAGCGTCACGATGGCATCGGGGAGACTGTCCACGTTGAACGTGTTGCCGCCCGGCCCCCCCTTGACATTCAGGTTGACCATCGCGGCGGCCGAGTAATCGATCGTACCGGGGGCCAGGCCGGTGATCGTCGTGCTGGAGATCGTCGCGGGCCGGCCGACGGTGTCGGCCGAGTCGTTGAACGTTAAGGGTGGCGATCGAGCCGCCGGCGGACGTTTCGAGCGTCACCGTACCGGCGATGTTCTGCACGCCGTAGGGCGAGGTGCCCAGCGTGACCGTATCAGTCCCCCGGGCGTCGATCGTCAGCGGGCCGGAGATGGCCTGCACGGTCGTGACATTCACGACGCTCTGGCCTTGGCCGGTGTTGATCGTCGGCTGTTGGGTGCTTTTCGGGATCGACGAGATCGACAGCGTCGTGCCCGCGCCGCCCTCGTCGTAGATGAACGAGCCGAGGCTGGTCTTCGAGTAGTCGATCGCATTGGGCTGGTCTTGATCGGCGGCGCCGGGCAACAGGCCGGTGATCTTGGTGCTGGACATCGAGACCGTCACAGGCTTGGTCGCGTTGTGCGTGTCGTCCACGATCAGATCGGTCGTGCCGCTGATGTTGTTGATCGACACCGAGCCATTGATGGACTGCGTCCCCTTCTTTGCGTCGCCGCCTATGGTGACCGTGTTGACGTTGCCGGCCAGGTTCGTGAACGTCAGGGCGACAGAGGCGTCGGCCGATTGGACGGCGACGGTGTCGTTGCCGTCCCTGGTGTCCACCGCGATCGAGGTGACCGAGCGGTCGGGTCCGGTCACGGTGGTGGTGCCGCTGCCGGTCCAGCCCGCCGCGATCGCTCCGGCCTGGAGAGTGATCGTCGTGGCCGGCGTGGTCAAGTCGGTGAAGGTGTACTTCCCCGTTGGGCCGGACGTCAGGATCGTCAGGTTGTCCGCGACGCCGGGCGTGGACAGGAAGCTCAGGGCACCGCCGGCGATGTTGAGCGTCGCCAGCAGGGTCCGAGCCTCGAGCGGCTCCCAGTCGAGGCGCCGCCGGCCGGGCCGAGACCTCCTGGGTCGGGCGGTTCCGATCGCGTCTCGGGTCGCGTGGTCTCGGAATCGGAAGAGATGCGTCATGACTCGAACTCCGGGATCGATGAGCGGATTGTTGAAAACGTCGAAGGATGAGACGGAACGGTCGATCGAGCGGTTGCCGGGCGATCCCGGCGGCGATCCGGGGATGCAGCCTGCTGCGTTCCATCCGGCTGAGCGCGGACGCAGACCATCGGCGATCATGTGGGGATCACCGGGGGCTATCCGTGTCGCGGCCGGGCCGCGCGCACCCCGACCCTCGGGCACGCCGACTCGCGACCGCCGATGTCCGTGACTGGGGATGCCGTCGCCGGGCTCAGGTCAGCGACAGGCGCCGTCGTCGCACGACGCGCATCCAGCGCGCGAGGAGTACCAGGCTCCAAACCAGGCAACTGCTGGCCAGCAGATGCCAGGATGACGGTTCGGGGATCGTTGTGAGCGTCAGGTCGTCGATCGCCAACTGCTTGTTGCCGCCGCTGAAGACAACCGAATGGGCAGTCCCGGAGAAGGTCACCGAATGGGACTCGAACTTGCCGGGGCCCGTGATCGGCGAGGTGACCGGCAGCGCGACGTCAGCCAGGAGCGACCCCGTGCCGTCCAGCCCGCTGTAGAACTTGACCTCCCCGGCGGCGTCGATGGCCGCGTAGTCGAACGTCAGGCTTGACGAGAACCCCGGATAAACATCCATCGTGAACGCGATCCCTTCTCCTTCGCGCGCCGTATCGCTATAGAGCTCCGCGATGCCGGGCTTCGTGAAGGTCCCGATCAGGCCGGACGTGTTCGTGAAGACTCGGGCGTTGATCGTGAACGAGACCCCGTAGTTGGGACCGCCGTCGATCCCGCGGTACGTCTTGCCGCCGTCGTAGAAGGTCAACAACGGGTCGTTGTTCACCAGTTGCTTCTCGTCGAAGGAGACCGTGATGGTCCCCGCCCGTGCCCACTGGGCGAGGCTCATCGCCAGCAATGCGGAGACGATGATGGCCCCGCGCGATACGCGTATCATGGCTGACCTCCTCGGGTCCGGTGATCCTTCGATCGTTCTGCGAGGGCTGGACCCGGCGGCAAGCCCCCGTTGTCGCGAGACCACGACATCATATCCGCTCCTCGGTGGGAATGCCCTCATCTTCGGCGAATCTCCTCGAGCGACGGGTGGGCGTCTCGAAAGTGGGTGGAAAATCTCGTAGAACAGAGGTCTTGGATGCGTCATCCCCGATTCACTAGTCCTTTGTTCACGGAGGGTCCCCACCATGTCGTTCGCCCATCTCCCCGAGGAGCAGGCCCGCCGCGCCGAGCAGTTGTTCGAGTCGCTCAAGGCCGCCTCCGAACACGACCTTCGCGCGATCGCCGAGTTGCTCGCCATCAAGCCCGACCATCAACTCTTCGGCGCCACCGAGTTCCAGGTCCGCGACCTGGTCCATCGCCTGGGAGCCAAGGCCCTCCAGACCGCTGCCGAGCAGCGGAAAAAAGGGGGTACCGAGGCTCCAGCCTGACCTGCCCCCACTGCCACCAGGACACCCGCTTCAAGGGTTATCGGAAAAAGGGCCTCCTCTCGGCGTTGGGCCCCCTGACCATCGAGCGGGGCTATTACCACTGCCCCCACTGCCATCACGGCCACTGTCCCGGCGACGCCGCCTTCGGCCTGGATCAGAGCGACCTGACCGCCGGCGCCGCCGAGTTGACCACCCTGGCCGGGACCCTGGACAGCTTCGCGCTGGCCGCCGAGGTGATCCTGCCCAAGATGAGCGGGTTGTCGCTGGCCGAATCGACCGTGGAGCGGGCCACCGAGGCGATCGGCGGCGAGCTGGGCCGGGCCGTGGAGGCGAAGGTCGCCTTCGGTGAGACCCGGGCCTGGGACTGGCACAAGGACGCCGAGGGGATGACCTGCGCCTACGTTTCGATCGACCTGACGGGCCTCGCCAAGCAGGGCCCGGGCGGGGCGGCCGCCGAAGGGGAGATGGTCGCGGTGGGGATGGTCTACAACCCGGTCCCCGCGGAGCGCCGCCAGTGGGCCGATCCCGAGGGGCGGCGGCCCGCCTGGCAGGCGCGGTATGTGGCCAGCCTCGAGGGCCAAGAGGCCGTGGCCGAGCCGTTGCGCCACACGGCCGGCCGGGTGGGGATGGGCGGCGCCCAGCGATGGATCGCCGTGTGTGACGGCGGCGCGGGGCTGGAGGACCTGCTGCAGCTCCACTTCGGCCGGCTCGATGTGGTGATCCTGGACTTCTACCACGCCAGTGAGCACCTGGGGGACTTCGCCAAGGCCTGGCACCCGGGTGACGCGGCGGCGGCCGAGGCGGCCCACGCGGCGTGGTCGCACCGGCTGAAGCACGAGGGCGGACCGGCGATCCTGGCCTGGCTGGAGGGCCTGGACCTCGCCGGGAATCCCCGGCGCGGCCGGCATGGGAGGGGGTGGTGACCTACTTCCGCAACCAGTGCCATCGGATGGACTATCCGAGCTATCGGGCCAAGGGGTGGCAGATCGGCTCGGGCCCGGTGGAGGCGGCGTGTAAGACGGTCATCGGCCGGCGAATGAAGGGCTCGGGGATGCGGTGGGGCCACGAGGGGGCCGATGCGGTCGGCCATCTGCGAGCCCTGCTCTTGAGTGAGCAGGGACAATGGGATGCGTTCTGGGCCAACCGCCGGGTCGCCGCGTAGCCGTTTACCCACTCGTAAGACGCTCACCCTCGAGCGACGACGTTCACGACAGGCCGATGATCTGCCCCTCGGGATCGACATCGATGCGTTCGGCGGCGGGGCGCTGTGGAAGGCCGGGCATCCGGACGATATCGCCGGTCAGGGCGACGAGGAACCCGGCGCCGGCGGCGACCTCGACGTCGCGGACCGTCAGCGTGAAGCCTCGGGGCCGGCCGCGGAGCTTGGGGTTGTCGGAGAGCGAGTTCTGGGTCTTGGCCATGCAGATCGGCAGCTCGCCGTAACCCAGCCGGGCGGCCTTGCGCAGCTTGGCCGCCGCCGCGGGCAGGATCGAGACGCCGTCGGCGCCGTACATGATCCGGGCGATCTGCTCGATCTTCCGCTCGGGGGCCCAGTCGAGCGGATAGAGCGGCTGCAGCGGCGTCTCCGGCCCCGCCGCCGCGGCGACGACCTTCTCGGCCAGCTCGATCGCCCCCCGGCCGCCCGCCCCGAAGACATCCGCCGTGGCGCACGGCACGCCGCGGTCGGCGCAGTAGGCGTGGACGACCTCGAGCTCATCGGGCGTATCCGTTCCGAACCGGTTGACGGCGACGACCGTCGGCTTGCCGAAGTGCGCCGCGCTGTCGAGGTGGGCGGCCAGGTTCTCCAGCCCCCGCTCGATGGCGGCCGGGTCCGATTCCTGGAGCGCGTCGAGCTCGACCCCGCCGTGCATCTTGAGGGCACGGACCGTGGCCACGAGCACGATCGCGGACGGGTTGAGACACGCCGCGCGGCACTTCAGGTCGAAGAACTTCTCGCCGCCCAGGTCGAACGCGAACCCGGCCTCGGTCACCGCGTAGTCGGCCATGGCCATCGCCATGCGGGTGGCGAGGATCGAGTTGCAGCCGTGGGCGATGTTGGCGAACGGCCCGCCGTGGATGAACGCGGGGGTCCCTTCGGTCGTCTGGACGAGGTTGGGCAGGATCGCCTCGTTCAGGATCGCCGCCATGGAGCCGATCACGCCGATCTCGCCGGCCCGCACCGGCTGCCCGCTGTTCGTGTAGCCCACGAGGATGCGATCCATGCGAGACCGCAGATCGGCCGGCGAGTCGGCCAGGCAGAGGATGGCCATGATCTCGCTGGCGGCGGTGATGTCGAACCCCGACTCGCGTGGCACGCCCTCCGCGTGGCCACCCAGGCCGATGACGATGTCCCGCAGCGCCCGGTCGTTCATGTCCAGGGCGCGCTTCCACATGATGCGGGTCGGGTCGAGGTCGATGTCGCGGAAGTGCAGCCGGTTGTCGATCGCGGCGGCCAGCAGGTTGTGTGCGGCGGTGATCGCGTGGAAATCGCCGGTGAACTGGAGGTTGATGGTATTCGACGGCTCGACGCGGCTGGCGCCGCCGCCGGTCGCTCCTCCCTTGCGGCCGAAGACCGGGCCCATCGAGGGCTGCCTCAGCGCCAGGGCCGCGTTCTGGCCGATCCGGTGCAGTCCCTGGGCCAGGCCGATCGACGTGGTCGTCTTCCCCTCGCCGGCCGGGGTGGGGGTGATCGCCGAGACGAGGATGAGCCGGCCGCGCGGCCGCGACGCTTCGGCCCGGTGCAGGGCCTCGAGCCGCACCTTGGCCTTGTCGCGGCCATACGGCTCGAGGTGATCGGGGTCGATCTTCAGGTCGCCCGCCACCTCGGTGATCGGCCTCAGCGCGGTTCCCTCGTGATGCGACATGCTCGGGTCTTCCTCAATCAAGATGGCCATTCGTCGGATTCCCTGGCGGCTCGCTCGCATCGAGCCGTCTCGAGGGATCCTCATCGACGGGGGGATGTCCCGGCGCCGCCTCGTCGGGCGCATCGTCCGGGTCGAAGTAGCGATCGAAGTAGATCCAGATCACCCGGGAGTATTGCCAGAGCCAGGGGATCAGCGGCACGCAGAGCAGCGAAGCCAGGACGACCAGCCGGAAGAGCGACCACCCTGGGATGATCAGGTGCTCGATCAAGGTTAGCAGAGCGATCAGGGGGATCGCCAGGGCATAGCTGACGTACATCGCGCCGGTGAAATGGCCCGGGTCGCCGCGGTCGAAATCGAGCCCGCAGGCCGGGCAGTCGTCATACATGACCCACATCGAGGCGAAGATCGGCCCGCGCCGGCACCGCGGGCAGACCCGCGCGGCGACCCCCGCCAGGGCGTCGGGCTTCTCCGGCCCGCGATCGGGTTCTTCGAGTGGTCCCATGGCTATCCGACCTGCACGAATTCTTGAGTCACCTTGGGAATGGCGGCGGCGAGGCGATGCCGGCCGGTCAACCGCCAGTTCCTCAGCGTCGGGGGCGTGCTCAGCGTGAAGAACACCACCAGCGCGGCGATCACGGGATTGCACTGGCGCGGGTTCATCCCGAGGGATGTCCCCACCAACACCACCGCCGGGAAGGACAGCAGTGCCAGCAGGAAGGCCAGGAAGGCTCGATCGTAACCCGGGATGATCCAGCGGAAGGTGGCGATCCGCCCCCCGAGGCTGATCGGCGGCGCATATCCCCGGAAGTAGAGGGTGCCGCGCTGCATCATCACGATCTGGACAAACAGGAACGCCATGACCGGCGACTCGATCCGAGTGAAGATCCAGTCTTCCAGGGCGTAAGCCCACCAGCCGACCAGCATACTGATCAACAACGCGTCGCCTCGATCGATCCATCTGGCCATCTTCACGTCGCGCAGGAAGCGGTCGTGCGGCCAGCCGCAGGCCGGGCCGAATTCCTGCTCCTGGCGCAGCGCCAGATTCCGTTCGTTCGAGGAACCCTCGGTCACCCAGGGGAAGCGGGCCAGCGAGCGCCAGAGGCCCTCGTGCACGACGAGATAGATGGCCGTCAAGACCGCGAGATCGAGCCAGGGCTTCGCCCAGAGGCGAGGGACGAAGCCGAGCAACAGGAGCCCGACATAGCCGAAGCCCGGCACCCCCGTCTTCCAGAACGTCGCGACGATCCAGAGGAGATGAGCGAACAGGAAGACATTGAGCATCTCGATCGATTCGGTCTGGGGCTGGGCCAGACTGAGCAGCATCAGGCCGCCGACCGCCAGGACATCCTGCGGGACCAGCTCGACGGGCCCGACGGGCAGGGGCTTATCCACGGTCCAGGGCGTGGCCTTGAGCCAGCGGAGATAATCGGCGCCGAAGTACGGGTGAAATGCGACCACGCGGTACCGGGCGAGCAGGATCGCACCCCCGATCAAGCACCAGCGCCCGGGTCGGAACGGCATGGGCAGCGGCTGGCCGACCTGCCGTTCGAGGTAGAGGATCGGCCCCTCGGTGGCCGCGAAGATGAGCAGGAACAGGATCACCGGCCAGCCGGGCGGCGCCACGACCCGGAACCTCGACAGTACCCGGCGGATCATCGGCCGAACTCCTGGAAATAGGCGTCGAGCTTCTGTGTCGTGTCGGGGAAGATGAGGCGCTGGAGGACCTGGTCGAGCGGGCCTCGATGGCCCGTCAGGCGCTGGAGACCGTCCAGCGTCTCGTACGCCAGCACCTCGCCGTCGTGGAGCACGATGATCCGCGTGGCGATGTCCTCGACCAGCTCAGGGACCGGGCTGGTCAGGACGATGGTCGCTTCCTTCCGGCACTGGTGATGCTGGATGATCCGCTTCAAGGTCATGATGCCCGCGGGATCCAGGCCGCCGGAAAAGGGCTCATCGAGCAGCAGGATCGGCGCCTCGGACACGAGCGCCGAGCACAGCGCGACCTTCTTCTTCTGGCCCGCCGAGAGCGAGCGGATCGGCGTGTCGCCCTGCTCGGAGAGGTCGAAGAGGTGGACGAGCTGATCGACGTGGACCATCAGCCTCTCGACATCGACGTCATACAGTCGGCCCACCGCGAGGAGGAACTCGCGGGCCGTCCGCTGGGCGGGCAGCCAGGGCTGATCCGGCAGGTAGACGGTCATCTTGCGGATAGCCAGCTCCTCGTCTTCCGAGCCGCGGCGCTTTTGGCCGTCGATCCAGACTTCGCCCTTCTGCGGCGACAGCACGCCGGCCATCACGCCCAGCAGCGTCGTCTTGCCCATGCCGTTGGGGCCGAGGATCACCACGACCTCGCCGCGCTCGATGCGGAGGGTGATCCCGCGCAGCACCGGCCGCACTCCATAATGCTGCGTGATGTCGATGAGCTCGATCACCGAGGGGTCCCGCGCGGGAGAGGTCCGCGTCCCATCAATGTTTCAGGTACTTCTCCAGCCAGGCGTGCACCTCGTGCCACCACACGACGCGGTTGGCGGGCTTGAGCACCCAGTGGCCCTCGTCGGGAAACCAGACATAACGGCTGGGCACCCCGCGGCGCTGGAGCGAGGTGAACATGCCCAGCCCCTGGGCGTCGGGCACGCGGAAATCCTGGGCGCCGTGGATCACCAGGGTCGGCGTCTTGAAATGGGCCACGAACGCGCTGGGCGACCGCTCGCGATAGTGCTCGGGCTTCTCCCACGGCGGACCGCCGAACTCCCACTCGGGGAACCAGAGCTCCTCGGTCGTCCCGTACTTGCTCGTCAGGTCGAAGACGCCGGCGTGGCTGATCAGCGCCCTGAACCGGTCGGTGTGCCCGGCCAACCAGTTGACCATGAAGCCGCCATAAGAGCCCCCGAGTGCCGCCATGCGGGAATCATCCAGGAACGGATAGGTCTTGATCGCGTAGTCCAGACCTTTCATCAGGTCCTCGTACACCCGCCCGGTCCAGTCCTGGCTGATCTGATCGGTGAACTTCTGCCCGTAGCCGGTCGACCCGCGCGGGTTGATCGCCACCAGGGCATATCCCGGCGCGGCGAACATCTGGTAATTCCACCGGTTGTGCCACTCGTCGTGCCAGGCGCCCTGCGGACCCCCGTGGATCAGGAAGACGACCGGGTACTTCTTGCTCGGGTCGAAGCCTGGCGGGCGGAGCAACCAGCCGTGGACCTCCTCGCCATCGGCGCCGGGGAAGGTGAAGCCCTCCAGCTTGGGCAGGTCGAGCTGCGCCAGCAGGGGCGCGTTGTGATGGGTGAGCTGGGTCAGGCCCGAGCCGTCCGCATCCGCAACGTATACCTCGGCCGGGGTCGCGGCGTTGTGTCGGGTGAAGACCATCTTGCCGGTCTTCGGGTTGACGTGCAGGGACGATTGGACCCCACCCTGCACGACGCGGGGGACATGGTTCGACGGGCCGATGGTCAATACCTTGGTCGCCGGGTCATACCGCGAAGTCCAGCGCGATGATGGGTTCGGACCCCCTGTCATCGATGATCGCCCGAATCCCGCCGGCATTCGGTCCCCAGGCGAACGCTTGGACGGGGCGGTCCAGTGACTTCGTCAGGTCGGTGGTGACGGTGGAATCGCTCGCCCGAAGATCGACCTTTAGCACCCACTGATCGGACTCGAACCCCGATCGGGCCTGGCTGACGTACGCGAGGCACGTCCCATCGGCGGAGTAGGCCGGCTGGCCGTCGGCACCTTTGTTGGCCTCGGTCAGGTTCTTCGGCTCGCCGCCGTCGGCGGGGACGACCCAGATATCCGTGTTGGTCGACCATGCGGCTTCGTGGGTCGGCTCGGCGGTGAAGGCCAGCTCCTTGCCGTCGGGCGACCAGGCGTAGTCGGACGAACCGCCGAACGGGGCAGGGGGGGTGTTGACCTCCAGCCTGGGTGTGATGTCTTTGGCCTCGCCGGTGTGGGCGTCGGCGACGAAGAGGTGGCTGCGCTTCCCCTCGTCCCAGGCGTTCCAGTGGCGGATCATCAGGCGATCGTAGGCGCGGACCTTGCTCTTGGCGGCCTCCTTCTCCTTATCCCTGGCGGCGGTCTGCTCGGCGGTCTGATGGGGATAGACCTCGGCGGTGAAGGCGACCTTGTCCCCGTTGGGCGACCAGAGCGGGCCGGAGACGTCGACTGGCAGCTTGGTCAACTGATGCGGCTCGCCGCCATCGATCGGCAGGAGCCAGACCTGCGCCGAGCCGCCGCGGCTCGAGACGAACGCGATGGTCTTGCCGTCGGGGCTCCAGCGGGGATGGTTGTTGGTCCCCGGCGCGGTCGTCAGCCGCTTGGGCTCGCCGCCCGAAGCGGGCACCAGCCAGAGGCTGCTATTGGTCTTGTCGGTCGAGCGGTCCAGCTCGGAGACCACGTAGACGACCATCGAGCCGTCGGGCGAGAGCTGGGGGTCGGCGACCCCTTTGACTGCCAGCAGGTCGTCAATCGTCATCGCGCGCCCGGCCGCGAAGAGCGGGGCCGCCAGTTGGAGGAAAATCAGCGCCGCGAACAACCAGACCTTCACGTTGTCACTCTCCCGTCTCTTGTGATCCGCCGGACTCGATCATTACCGTCCTCAGACGCGCCCATGCGACATCCTGACCAGCACCGGGGTCAGGGCCAGCAACAGCAGGCCGGGCACCAGTGCCATGACGCCCAGGAAGGCCCAGAGGTTCCAGTGGAATCCGTGAACGGTCTCCTCCATGATGCCGGCCAGGTAGTTGGCCGCCGCCGTGCAGAGGAACCAACTGGCCATCATCAGCGAGGCCACTCGCGGGTGGGCCAGCTTGTTGACCAGCGACAGGCCGATCGGCGAGACGCACAGCTCGGCGACGGTGAAGATGAAGTAGACGGCGATCAGCCAGAGCGGCGAGACCGGGCCCGAGGCCGCCTCCTTCTCGGCGAGGTACATGACGACGAACGCCGTCCCGAGCAGGGAGAGGCCGATCCCCTGCTTGGTCACCGAGGGCAACGGGAATCGGCGGCGCGCCAGCTCAGTCCACAGGATGGCGAAGACCGGGGCCAACGTGATGATGAAGACGGGATTCACGGCCTGGAAGTACGACGCCGGGATCTCGACGCCGAAGACAGTTCGATTCGTCTGCTCCTTGGCGAAGAGGTTGAGCGTCCCGCCCGATTGCTCGAACCCCATCCAGAAGAGGATCGAGAAGAGGCTGATGATCATGATCACGCCGATCCGCTGCCAGTCCACGGCGGTCAAGGGCTCCTCGGCCGCGGCGCTCCGCCTCGGCTCCGTCGCATAGATGAATAGCGCCAGGATGCCGACCAGGATGGCCCCCCGATAGGCGACCGTGACGGCGGTGTTGCTCAACCAGGACGGGGACCAGAGCGGGCCGAGGAATCCCCAGAACTGGATGGCGCCGTACACGAGGGCAGAGATCGCCGCCGCCATGGCGACGATCTCGATCCAATCGCGAGCGCCGAGTCGTGCATCAGGCGCGGCTTCCCGGCCGGGCGGGAGCCCAGTGCCCTGGAGCAATCTCTGCGTGAAGACGAAGGTCAGGATGCCCAGAGTCATGCCGAAGCCCGCGGAGGCGAAACCATACGCCCAGCCGACCTTCTCGCCCAGCCATCCGCACACCAGGGGGGAGAGGAACGCGCCCAGGTTGATGCCCATGTAGAAGATCGTATAGGCCCCGTCCCGCCGATGGTCGCCCTGCGGATATAGCGTACCGACCATCGTCGAGATGTTCGGCTTGAAGAAGCCATTGCCGACGATGAGCAGGCCAAGACCCAGGTTGAGGAGTTCCCGCTGGGTCAGGGCGAACTGGCCCAGGGCCATCAGGATGCCGCCGATGAAGATCGCCTTGCGCTGCCCGAGATAGCGGTCCGCAAGCCGGCCGCCGATCAGGGGCGTGAGATAGATCAAGCCCGTGTAGATGGCATAGATGCGCAACGCGTCGGGCCGGTTGAGCCCGATCGCCTGGGTCAGATAGAGAACGAGCAGGGCCCGCATCCCATAATAGCTGAACCGTTCCCACATCTCGGTGGTGAAGAGGACGTAGAGTCCGGGCGGGTGGCCCTCGGGCCCGCGATCGATCGCGGGTACCTCGTCTCTCGCGGTCACGACGGTCTGCGACATCGGAGCTTCCTCGTCGGCATCGGGGGCGCGGAATCATCCCTGGCGTTGCCTCAGATTAATCGAACCTTCGCGAAATCCCAAGACCCTTGGGCCGCCGAGCTTAGGCCGACGGGGCGCGCGGACTCGACTTGCTCGACTCCGGGCGATCGCACAGAATGGACGGAGACATCCCCGTCGTCGTTTCCACCCTCTTCGGGAGCGGTCTCATGTCCTCGATCTCGCCGCCGACTCCGGGTCATCCGGTCGCGGATGACGCCGGCCGGCCGGATGTCCCCCCTCCCTCGTGGTGGCCCGATCCGCGGGTGCCCCCGCTGCTCCGGAGCGGCGAGTGGGCGTTCCAGCGCGACTTGCCCGAGTTGCTCAAGGAGCACAAGGGGAAATACGTCGCCTATAACGGCGTCCGGCGGATCGCGATCGACCGATCGGAAAGGAAGCTGATGGACCTTTGCACCAAGCAGGGGCTGATCTGGTACGAGTATGTCGTGAGGCTGATCGACCCGGCCAAGGAGTGTCATGAGCCCATCTGGGAAGGAGACGATCCGGCCAAGGAGAACGCGGAGCTTCAGGAAGCCCGTCGCGCGTCGTTTCTCAACGGGTTAGTGGCCCCGCTGATCTATCACGGCGAGGAGGCGTACCTCCGCGACCTTCGCGAGCTGATCAAGCGCCATCGAGGCCAGTGGGCCGTCTACAGCGGCGATCGGCGGGTGGGCATCACGCGCACCAAGCAACAGGCCTTCGAACTCGCGTTCAAGGAAGGCCTGAAAGACGATGAGTTCGTTGTGACAGGGATCGACCCGTCGCACTTGGATGACATCCCCTGGCCGGATTACAACGGTTTCTGACCTCGGGCCGGCAAGGAAGCCCTCATGCCCACGATCTTGCGGGATCTCCCCTTCTTCCCCGATGAGGAGAAGGACGTGGAATTCGATGGACGTCACATCTCCATCAAGTCCGATCAGATCATGGTGTGGGTAGGCATCACCGAGGGGAAGCAAACGGAATTCGATCCGCGCCGCCCCGTCTTCCCGGCCATCCTCGACACGGGTCACTCTCACAATTCCTCGATCCGGCACGAGCACCTGATCCGATGGGCCGGTCTCGACCCACGCTGGCTTCGGCGAAGGGGAGACATCCGGATCGGCGAGGAGAACGTCCCATTGTACCAGGCAGATGTCTGGATTCACCCGAACGTACGGGGGAAGCGCAATCAGGCCGCCGGCGGCGAACCCTTCCGATTGGCCTTGGATACGGGCATCGCCGTCTACCCCCCGTCCATGTCCAGCGCACCGCGATTGCCTTTGCTGGGACTTCGTGCTCTGCGGCTTGCGGGCCTCCACCTAACGATCGATTGCCTCCGATGCTCGGTCACGCTGCGGACGGCGCGGCGATTCTGGTTCTTCTGAGCGGATTCGACGCGCGCTCCAGGAAACCCTCGCTACTTCCCCGCCCGCTCGCCTTTCCGCTCGCGATCGGCCTTGAGCCACCGGAGCACCTCGGGCATGCAGGCCACCGGACCGGGGTCGGGGAAGAGCAGCGGGGCGCGGATCAGCTCGGCGTGGTTGGCGTGGAGGATCACGTGATCGGTCACGCCGTCAAGCTTCAGTCCGCGCGACGGCCACGCAGCCGTCTCCGGTGCCGTCGGTCAGCTCGTCGAGCAGCTCGGGCAGGTCGGTGGTCGCCGCCTGGGTGAAGCGGCCGAAGATGCCGGCGTTGCGATTCACCAGTTCGACCTGGCCCTCGATCTGCCCGCGGCCGTCGCGGGTCAGGAATCCGCTATCGCCCGCCGCGATGTGGTAGGCAATACCCGGCCGACGCGGCCGCCCGTTCAGCTTCGCCAGGAGCGCGCTGCCCGGCAGCATGTCCTGCGCGGCCTGGCCCATCCCGTCGGAGAGGTGCATCATCGCCTTCGAGGTCTTCTTCTCGTTGATCGATTGCAGGTGGTTCATGAGCTGGATCACCGTCTGCACCCGGGCCAGGTGCGACCCTTGATTCACCGGCGCGATCAGGATCAGCGACGAGACGTCGCCTCTCCAGGAGGCGTCATCCTCGACGAGCGAGCGCGCCAGCAGCGCCCCCATCGAGTGCGCCAGGATCGCCCACGAGAGCTTGTCCCCGGACTTCTCACGGAAGGCCGCCCAATCGCGCGCGAATGCGGCGCACGATTCCTCGATTCTCCGATTGAACGGATAATCATAGATCACGATCCCGTAGCCCGCCTCCTCCAGCCAGGGGACCATGTGGACGAACCCCCCGGACGAGGAATTCAGGCCGTGGACGAGGCAGACGGTCGGACGGGACGGGTCATTGGGCCGGTACGACGCCAGGGCCCGCATCCCGTAGCTCTCGCGGCGCCTGGCCGCCTCGGCGGCGCGGTCGGCCAGGTCGCGCAGCCGCTTGATCCACTCGGCCTGTCGCGCAGGGGCCAGGATGCGATCGTCGACCGTCAAGATCATCGCGCCGGGCTGGAAGGCGATCTCCACCTCGGGGCCGAGCGCCTCGGCCAGCAAGGCCCTGGTCAAGGCGCGCGAGAGCCCCTTGGTCGACAACGTGAGGCCGGCCGGCGGCCGATCGACCGGGACGCCGCTCGCCCGGGCCAGCCGCGCGACGATCTCCGCCACCTGCACGTCGCCGGACACACCGATCGGCACCTCCACCGACCGCGCCGACATCGCACCGACTGGACCCGAGAACGCCACCAGGGCGACGCACGCCCACATCTCCATCGCGCGAATCATGACCGATCAAACTCCTCCTGAAATCGGATCACTCGACGACCACCGCATCGCCGCGCCGGATCCGCCCGCCGCGGAGCACCGAGGCCAGCACGCCGACGTTGCCCGCGTTCCGCTGGACGACCGTGCGGAGGACGTCCGGGTCCTTGGGCAGGTCGCCCTGGCTCACGGTCGTCATGACGCAGCGCGCGCAGGGCTGGGAGATCGCCAGGCGCACCTCATTCCCCAGTCGGATCGTGTGGCCGGCCCAATCGTTCTCGGGGAAGCCCTCGGACCCGTCGGAGAGCGCGACGACGATGTTCGGCCGGAAGCGCGGGAGCTCGAAGCGACTCTGCGGTCTGGACGCGCGGAGCGAGTCGAGGGTCGTCGTCGTCAGGAGATGAACGACGGCCACATCGAAGAACGTGCCGGGAGGCAGCTTGACCTCGAAGGTCTTGTCGCGAGCCTCGAGCCAATCGTAGTCGGGCCAGTAGCCCTCGATGCGAGGAGCATCGCCCGCCGATGCGGTCAGCCGAACGGGACGGCCAAGGAGTTCGGAGAACCGGCCGTCGAAGCTCGGGTCGTCGGTGTCGATGGTCGCGCCGTCGGGCGTCGTGATCCGGGCGGCGGGCATCGACTCGGGGCGATGCGGCGGCTCGACGAACCGGCTCGCGAAATCGAGCAGATTGCTCCACTTCCGCGGGTTCTTGGCGCTGACGACCTTGCCGGTCTCGACGTCGACCAGGGCATAGGCCCGGTCGCCCAAGAGTCCGCGCTCGGTGACATCGGCCGAGTCGAGCTCCTCGCCGTGCATCGACTTGACGGGATAACGCCACAGGGCCGCGATCGTACCTCGCGGGCTCGTGCTGGTCGTCTCCATGGATCGATCGTCTCCTGACAGGGCCGCCCGGGAAACGCTCCGGGGTCGATGTTCTTCAGGCTGACGCAAACCGCCGCGATCCGCAAGAGGCGATGACCGGCCGATGCACATCCGCTATCATGGAGCGTCCGAGAATGCAGGCCACCGAGCCGTCTCCCAGGAGGCCCGATCATGCTGTATGCCATTACCATCGAGCCGCTCAACGTCATCGCTTTCGTGTACGACCGACCCGATGATAACCCGTGGGACGTCGAGGAGGGGGTCGAGCTGGATATCTACCCCCTCTTCGGGACCTACACGCCCGACCGGGAGCCACCCCACCAGACCCTCGGTGTTTCGATCTCCAACCCGAAATACTACCGGGTGTTCCACCATACCAAGGACATCGGCAATAGAGGGTTCCGCCCGACGGGGAGGCGATTCGGCGGGCTCTTCTCCAAGGCCACGTGGGAGCGATTCGCAAAGACCGCTCCCAGCATGATCGCAGTCCTCTGCAAGGATGATGACGTACCCCTCGGCGATGCTGAAGAGGCCCTCGCCGCGATCGAGCAAGGAGGCTGAGGGTGGCGCGGATTATCGTGTTGGACTCCGGTCCGATAGGCGACGCGTGCCGGAGGCGAGGGAGTCCGGATGTCGAGGACTTGAGATTCTGGTTGATCCAGGCGAAGGCGAACGGGACGATCGTCGCCATACCCGAGATCGCTGATTACGAGGTCCGACGCGGGCTGATCTGGGCCGGATCGACCGAGGGCATCAGGCGGCTCGACGAGCTGCGCGAAGACTTGGGTTTCTACATCCCGATCTCGACCGACGCGATGCGAAGGGCCGCCGAACTCTGGGCCGACGCGCGACGAAGAGGCGTCGCGACCGCCGACGATAAGGAGATCGACGCCGATGCCATCCTCGCTGCGCAGGCGATGTTATTCACCGGCCTCGGCGATGAGTTGACGGTGGCCACCTACAACGAGAGACATCTGTCGCGGTACGTCGACGCACACCACTGGGCAGACATCGAGCCGTGAGGCGAACCCGCGCCGCGATCACCGCTCAGCCGCCCGACGCCCCGCACAGCGCGCACCGGACGACCTCGGGCGCCTGGACGACCTGGACGAACAGCAGACCGCGCACGATCGAGATCAGGCCCGTGAGCATCACGCAGGCGGCCGAGACGCGGAGCACGTTCCGACGCGCCGATATGCGAGAGCAATGAGCCCCCGGCTCCGGCCAGGATCATCAGCGGCCCCGTCCCCGCGCCGAAGAGGGCCATCGTGAGCAGTCCTTGCGGGACACTCGCCGAGCTGCTGGCCAGCGCCAGGAAGCCATAGACCAGGCCGCAGGGCAGGAAGCCGGTGAAGATCCCCGCCAGCAGGACGTCGGACGACCGCGGCGAGCGGAGGAACGGCCCGACGAAGGTCCCGGCAAGGCAGAGCGGCCCGCCGGACGGCTTCGCGCGGAACCGGCGCGGGATGAGACCAAGACTCAGA
The DNA here is from genome assembly GCA_963815795.1 of uncultured Planctomycetota bacterium. Taxonomy (GTDB): domain Bacteria; phylum Planctomycetota; class Planctomycetia; order Isosphaerales; family Isosphaeraceae; genus JAKAUH01. The sequence goes on from CAWFIC010000003.1 coordinate 5,966,539, forward strand.
AGCCCCTGGCCGACGAGCAGGATGCCGGCGATCAGGCAGAGCGCCGCCTGCGCGTTGATCCAGGCGCCGACGCTCCCGGCGATGCGCGACCCGGCATAGCCCGCGGCCACGCCCAGGAAGGAATAGGTGAAGATCCGCCCGGCCGTGTAAATCACCTGTCGGCCGACGTTGATGGCGAGACTCGGCGCACCCAGACCGATCCCCAGCGCAAAGCCGCCGCACATGCCGACGCAATGCGCCGAGCCGAGCAGGCCGCCCAGGAACACCATCGGCAGCTCGATCATGGCGCGGCGGCCTCCAGCAGACGGGGTTCATTCACCTCGACGAAGGTCGCGACCGGCTGGGACTTCTCGCCGCGATCCATCGGCACTTCGAAGGGACGACCCAGTCGCAGCGAGTTGACGATGACCAGCGTGCTGCTGGCGACCATCAGCGCCGCGGCCAGCGCGGGGTTGAGCCATCCCATCGCGGCGCAGGCGACGCCCAGGCTGTTGTAGCCGAAGGCCCAGGCGAGGTTCCCCGGATCGCGCGGCGCGTCCGGCGTGCCAGCTCGATGCTCCAGGGGATCGCGGCCAGGTCGTCGCCCATCAGGCAGACGGCCGCCGAGTCCCGCGAGACGTCGGTGCCGCAGCCCATCGCGATCCCGACGTCGCTGGCCGCCAGCGCCGGGGCGTCGTTGATCCCGTCGCCGATCATGCAGACCGGCCCGACCTCTTCGCGGGCGCGCCCGATCGCCGCGGCCTTGTCGGCGGGCAGCAAGGCGGCCTCCACGGGGACGCCCAGCGCCTGCTCGATCGCCCGGCCCCGCGCGGCATGATCGCCGGTGAGCACGGCGACGTCGAAGCCGCTGCCGTCCAGCCAGCGGATCACCGCCGGGGCATCGGGCCGCCACCGCTCGTCGAAGACGAACAGGCCCCGGCGCGAGCCCATCCCAGCCGACGAGCGCCAGCGGGCACGCCCCGCGCCTCGGCGTCCGCGACCGCCTCCGCCAGCCGCGGACCCAATGCGAGCCCGCGCTCGGCGAGGAACCGGCGGCTCCCCAGCACGATCGGCGAATCCGACAGATCAAGGCGGCCGACGGCGCCGAGCCCGGGCACGACCCGAACCTCGGAGATCTCGACGCCGTCGCTCGCCGCCCCACGGTCCACCTCGACGTATTCCGCGATCGCCCGCGACAGGGCGTGCGGCGAGGCGGAGGCCAGCGCCGCGGCGCGTGCCAGGATCGCCGGCTCCTCATCAGGGGCCTCGACCTCGAAGCGGGAGACAGCCGCAATGCCAGTCGTGAGCGTCCCGGTCTTGTCGAACCGGACCGCCGCGACCTCCGCCAGCCGCTCGAGCGACTCGCCGCCGCGGAACAGGACCCGACGGCTCGCCGCGTTGCCCAACGCGCTCCAGACGGCCAGGGGAGCGGCCAGCCCGAGGGCGCACGGGCAGGCGATCAGGCCGACCGCCAGGCCCGACCAGAGCCCGCGTTCCAGCGAGCCGCAGGCCCAGTGGACCGCGAAGGCCGCCACGGCGATCCCCGCGACCGCCGGGGCGAACACGCCGGCCGCTCGGTCCGCCAGCCGCTGATAGCGCCCCTTCGACTCGCGGGCGCGGCGGACCAGCTCGACCACGCGGGCGAGCGTCCCCTCGCCGCGCTCCTCGGTCACCTCGATCGTGAGGTCGCCGTCGAGGTCGAGCGTGCCGCCCAGGATCCGGTCGCCCAGCTCCTTGAAGACCGGCCGGCTCTCGCCCGTCAACACCTGCTCGTCGACCAGGCCCGCATTCTGGACCACGCGGCCGTCCGCCGGGAATCGCTCGCCCGGCAGCACGCGGATGCGATCGCCCTTCCGAAGGTCCTCGCGCGGGACGGATTCTTCTCGACCGTCCACCAGCCGGCGCACGCGGTCCGGCAGCAGTCGGGCCAGGTCGTCGAGTGCCGCACCGGCCTTCAGGCGGCCGGTCGCCTCCAGCCAGCGGCCCAGCGTGGTCATCAGCAGGATCACGCAGCCGACCTCGAAGTAGATCGGCCCTTCGCCCCGGAACACCGAGAGCGAACGAGGCGGCGAACGCCGCGCCAACGCCCGTGGCCAGCAGCCAGTCGGTCGAAACGACCCCGCGGCGCAGGCCGGCCCAGGCGTGCTCGAACAGCGGCCAGCCCAGCATGGTCAGGACCGGCAGCGAGAAGAGCAGGACCAGGTACCGGAAGAGGCCGGCGAGCGCCGTGGCCATCGCGCCAGGTGCCTCGTCGGGACCGTAGACGTCGGTCGTCCAGAGCGCCATGGTGAACGCCATGACGTTCATCGTGAAGAAGACCGATAGTCCCAGCCGGGCCAGCATCGCCCGCGGAACCGATCGACCGTCGGACCCTTCGGTGATCGCCGCCGCCATCCGGCACCCGAGGCAGCAAAACATCGCCGACCCGGGCTGCGGACTCCGGCCTCCAGCCTCGTCCCGTGGCTTGGCGGCGCGGCCCCGCCAGGCCATGGGCAGCGGCAGCTTGCAGTAGTCGCAGCACGCTCGCCGGTTCTCGGTCGTCATGGCGGAGACAACAGCTCGGTTTGCAGGGCCGGCAGGAGCCACGTCACCACGTAGGCGATGGCCCCGCACCAGAACAGGATCCAGATCAGCCGGACATACCAGGGGATGGCGTTGCCGGTGTAAGCGTGGAAGGTGGCGTCTTCCGCCGCGCTCGACTTCTCGACGACCTGGGCCATACCTCTTACCCTAGCAACGAAGTAGGTCAGGCTTTCCAGCCTGACATGATTCGGAACGTCAGGCTGGAAAGCCTGACCTACGAAGACCCCCTCAGTCGCGCCGGTACCAGTCCGCGTCCTCTCCGTCTTCCTCGTCGAGCCTGCGCTCGTTCTCGAGCATCGCGTACTTGGGCCGCTCGAGGTCGCGGAACATCCCGTGCGCGATCGCCCAGCAGAACAGGAAGAAGAAGCCGAGGCTCGCCAGCAGGTAGTTCATGATCGGGGAGATGGCGAACACGCCATCGACCTCGCCGCGGAAGATCTGGATGAACTCGCGGAACTTGTTGGCGAACCCCAGCAGGCTGGGGATCAGGATCACCAGGGCGAAGACGATCGTGGTGATGACCTGCGAGCGGCGTCGTTCTCTTCGGGCGGTCGGTGTCGTTCATCGCGTGGACTCCTTGACTCTTCGCCTTCACCAGGCCGAATTCGGCCGACGGCTTGAAGTCTTCGTAGTAGGGGTAGCTCTCGAGCCACGAGCCGAGCCACTGGACGTAGGTCATCAGGGCCAGGCCGCGGGCGTTGGGCTTGTCGGGGGAGCCGTCGAAGAACCAGGGGTATTCGGGCATGGGCGAGCCCGTGGAGAGCGTCGTCGGCCGGAAGAAATGGACGGCGTGCCAGTCGTTGGACCGCCGGCCCCCCTCGCGGCTCAGGTCGGGCCCGACGCGGCGCGTGCCGAACATCACCGGGCGCTGGAGCTCGTTCTGGTATTCCTTGGTCTGCGAGACCGGCCCCCAGCGCCGATCCTCGTTCGAGACCGGGCGGACGAACTGGCTGTGGCAGTGCCAGCAGCCCTCGCCGACGTAGACCTTGCGGCCCAGCCGCAGGGCCTCCTGACACTTCTCGTCGAGCCACTTCTCCCGCTGCGCGGCGTCCTCGGGCGGCCGGCCGTAGGCGGCCGTGAAACTGTCGGGATACCGCCGCGCCAGGTCCTCGAACTGGAACCGCAGGTTGCCGTTGTTCGCGACGAGCTGCTCGACCGTCTGCTCGGGGAGGTGGCGATACATCAGGGCTGGCACCAGCGCGTTGGAGAGGAACGCCAGGGCGAAGAAGCCGAGCCCCGCGATGAAGAACACGCCTGTTTTCGTTTCCAGCATGTGCGATGGATCCTCGAAATCGGAGGGGCATTGGATCGAACGGCGCGGGCACCTACGGTCCCCGGCGAATTCCTACGCGGCGGCCACTGCCGTGGCTTCCTCGCTGCGGCGGCCGGCCCGCGCCGTCGCCATCGTCACGGCGATGTGGAACAGGAACACCAGCAACCCCGCGAACATCAACAGCCCCGCCACCAGCCGGACCGCCCAGAACGGGATCGAGATCTCGATCGAGTGGTCCCAGGGCATCAGCGCCGACCACGACCAGCCCTGGAAGAGCCCCAGCGTGATCAGGTCGAACGCCATCAGCCCGATCCCCACCGTCGAGAGCCAGTAGTGCCACTCCAGCAGCCGTTGGCTGTACCAGGCCGTCTTGAGCAGCCGGGGGATCAGGTACGTCATGACCCCGAGCAGCCACATCGCGAAGACGCCGAACATGACCATGTGTGCATGTCCGACCACCCAGTCGGTGAAGTGGATCAGCGCCTGGAAGGTCAGCGTCGTCTGGAACGAGCACTGCAAGCAGGTCAGGAAGTAGAAGGCCATGCCGGTGTAAAGCCATCGGATCGGGATGTTGTTCGTCAGCGCCCCGGCGAGCCGCGGAGCGTCATGTGGAAGTTGACGATCACGGTCGTCACCACCAGCTCGACGGCGATGGTCGAGATCACCGCCCCGTACTGGAGGAACATGGGGATCGGCGTGTAGAGGAAGTGGTGGATCCCGGTCAGGGGGTAGAAGAAGGCCAGGCCCCAGAACCCCACCAGCGACAGCCCGTGGCTCCAGATCGGCTTCTTGAGCAGGATCGGCACGAAGTAGTACACCATCCCCCAGCCGAGCGGCGTGACGAACAGCCCGACCAGGTCGTGGATGAACAGGCCGCCGACGGCCCCCGCACTCGTCCCCGAGACGAAGTACTGCGGGATGAAGTTGCCCATCGCGTAGGTGAGGAACGTCCAGACGAACGCGGCGAGGAAGTACCAGAGGGTCACGTACATCGGCCCGCTGGTCCGGGCGATCGGCGCCACGAAGTTGATGGCGACCAGGAGCAGGCCGAGCAGCGCGACCGGGTCGATCCAGACCGGGGTCTCGCCCCACTCCAGCCCCTGGGCCTCGCCGAACAGGATGCCGACGGCCGTCGCCAGCACGACGACCTGCCAGGCGGCGAAGATGACATACGACAGCCACCGGCTGTAAACCGGTCGCAGGGTCAGCCGCGGGACCGCCCAGTGGAGCATGCCCAGGAACGCGTTGGCGATGAAGCCGTACGCGATCGCATTGGTGTGGATCATCCGCCACCGCCCCGGCGAGAACAGCTCGATCCCCCGGAAGGGATAAGTGCCGCTGGAGCTGCAAGCCCATCAGCAGCCCGCCGATCATCGAGATGAGCATGTAGCCCAGCGCGGCCAGGAAGTACCAGAGGACCAGCCGCTCCTCGACCAGCTCCTCGTGGCGGGGCGGCACATGGTCCTTGCTGGGAGATCGGGTCCGAGGTTTGGTTCAAGGTCGTTTCCTCTCGTCAACTCGCGCCTCGCTCAGGCGGCGGGCGCCATCGCCTTGCGGTAGGGGGTGAACTCGCCCAGCGGGTAGAGCAGGGCGATGGTCCAGCCGAAGACCAGGTGGGTCGCCGCGGCGACCCACCACGGCAGGTAAGCGGGGTTGGTGATCCAGTTGCCGGGGTCGCCGCCGATCAGCGAGCGGCTGGAGCCACGACAGGATGCCGTAGAAGTTGATCGCCCAGATCGCCAGCGAGACGATCCCCGCGACGATCAGCCGCCAGATCAGTCCGCCCCGAGGGGCGAACCGGGCCAGGGCCATGTAGACCGGGATACCCAGCAGCATGCCGGTCCCCAGGTAGAGGCAGCAGCCGATCGCCAGGATCAGCCCGTCGCCGACGGCGTAGACGCCCGGCCCCTGGCCGGTCAGCTCGCAGCGCCTGCGCGCCCAGGGGGAACGTCAGGTAGATCCGGATCAGCTCGAGCGGGCTCTTGCCGGCGACCGGGGCGCCGACGACGTTGAACAGCAGGCTGGCCATCGCGCCGAAGATGCCCAGCAGGAACCCGGCCGTGGCGTAGTAGGCCGTGTAATACCCCGAGGGCTGCCAGCCGGCCATGGCCTCCTCGCGGTCGATCTCCTCCTCGAGCCGCCGGGCCTCGGCCTGCAGCCGCTCGAGCTCGCTTCGCTTGGTCTGCACGTCCATCGGGGCACCGATCTACTCTGGGACCTCGGGTTCGGGGATGACCCGGCTTTCACGATGAGCCGGGCCCGATCGCGGCCTAGCGCGCCGCGGCCTTGATGGCCGTCGCCGGGGCCACGCCGGGCAGCGGCTTGAGGATGCCGTTCTGCAGCAGGCCCGACTCGGGGACCTTGCCGAGCCGGCGGGTGTCGGCCACGCTCAGGACGTAGCCGACCAGGTGCCAGACCCGGTCGGGCTCCTTCTGGAGCGAGTCGTGGAACGCCGGCATCGGCGTGCCGTTGATGCCCGCGTCGATGTGCCGGTAGATGTCCAGCGGCTCGGTGCCGCCGCGGAGCATCCCCGAGGTCAGGTCGGCCGCCTTGGTCGGGTTGCCCCAGGCGTCGGTCCCGACGTTGCTCGCCATCTGCCCGCGCCCGTCGTCGCCGTGGCACTGGGCGCAGCCGACCGTCAGGAACGCCTTCTTCCCCTGGTCGACGACCGCCGGCGTGAATTCCGGCATCGGCCTCGTCGGGTAGACGACGTGGCCGCGGGCCTGCTCCCACTTGTTGAGGATGGTCTTGACGATCTCGGTCGACCCGCGCCGGATCGACCTCGTCGGCCACCTCGGCCTCGCCGGCCAGCTCGGCCTCGAGCTCGCCGCGGTGGGTCAGCACCAGCACGTAATCGACCACCGCCTCGAGGTCCTTGGGGTCCAGCAGGCTGAACGACGGCATCGACGTGCCCCGGACGCCGCGCCGGATCGTCCGGAGCAGGTCCTCGCGGAGCGGCTTGGAGCCGTAGGTCGTCGAGGTGAACTTGAAGATCCCCCGGCGATAATCGCGGGGCTTCGGGATCAGGTAGGCCGCCGCCTCGCCCTTGCCGTCGCCGCTGACCCCGTGGCACTGGACGCAGTACCGCGCGTAGACCGCCGCCCCTTGCTTCAGGTGGGCCCGCGAGACGTCCGGGCGGCCGAGCAGCCTGGGCGACCGCGGCGTGCCGCACCGCTCGGTCAGGACGACGTCGATCCGCTTCCGCAGTTCGGGCTTGAGCTTCCCGACCTGCTCGCTCGCGGTGTAAGTCGGTCAGATCGGGCTGACGCGAGCAGCCGCCGGCCACGCCCGCGCAGGCGACGGCCACGATCAGCATGCCATGGTTTCACGTGAATTCCCTGATTGAAACGGCGTCGGTTGGGGACGGCTAACGTATAATGGGACCGGCGGACCTCCAGCAACGCTCACGATCTCGACGTAGAGTAGAATCGGGATATTCGAATAGCAAGAGCCTTGCCGCCAACAGGATGGGGAACACGAGGGCCAATCGACCATGACCTCACCGACTCAGGATGAATCCGGCGTTGAATCGGCGACCCGACCGGCGTCATCGCCGCAGTCCGGCCCTCAACCGCGAGGCCGTCGTCGGGTCTCCGTCTCCGTCATGAACTTCTGGATCGATGTCTCCGTGCTCGTCCTCCTCTCGCTGCTCGGCTGGGTCTCGGCCGTGCTCCAGTTCGTGTTCCCGGCGCCGACGGTCGCCGACGGCTGGTCCTTGTGGGGCCTGGACTACGATCGATGGCACGATGTCCAGTTCGCCATCCTCTGCCTCTTCGCCGCCGGGATCGTGCTCCACGTGATGATGCACTGGAACTGGGTCTGCTCGGTGATCGCGACCCAGATCGTCCGGGCCCGCCAGCGCCCCGACGAGGGGATGCAGACGATCTACGGCGTCGCCACGCTGATCGTGCTCCTCCACCTGATCGGGGCCGGCGTCATCGCGGCGATGTTCGGCGTGCATCAACCTCCGCAATAATATCGGTCACATCATCATTCGTAATTTATCAAGGATGAGCGCATGAAAAGACCCCGGCGAGTGGAGGGTGTGTCCACAAGCCAGGGCCTTCATAACCCGTTGCCTCGTTGCCCATCGCGAGCAATTCGGCGATGGTCATATTCTTTCCGTCCGACCGGGGCTTGTCAAGGCTCAGCCCAAAAAACCCGAAGGATTCAAGTGAGTACCCCTCCATGGTTGAAGAACCACTACGCATCCTGCTCATCGGCGCCCATCCGGACGATGCCGACATCAAGGCCGGCGGGACGGCCGCGAGGTGGTGCGCCGCAGGCCATGTCGTGCCGCATGGTGAGCCTCACCGACGGCCGGGCGGGGCATCACGCGATGCCGGGCCCCGAACTGGCGCGACGCCGGAGTGCCGAGGCGCAGGCCGCCGCCGCGGTCATCGGCGCGACCTACGACGTCCTCGACCACCCCGACGGCGAGCTCGACGACCGCCTGGAGTACCGCCGCGAGGTGATCCGCCTGATCCGGTCGTTCCGGCCGGACCTGATCGTCGCGCATCGGTCGAACCGACTATCACCCCGACCATCGCTTCGCCGGCCTGCTGGTCCAGGATGCCTCCTACCTGCTGACGGTTCCCGCCATCTGCCCCGAGGTGCCCCACCTCGCCGCCTGCCCGGTGATCCTCCTGTTCTCCGACGCCTTCACCAAGCCCTGCCGATTCGAGCCGCACGTCGTCGTCGACATCGACGACCAATTCGACCGCCTGATCGCGATGCTGCACTGTCACGAGTCGCAGTTCTACGAGTGGCTCCCGTACAACGCCGGCTACCCGGACCAGGTCCCCCAGGGGGACGACGCCCGCCGCGCGTGGCTGGCCGGGCGGATGCGCCAGCGGCTCGAGCCCCTGGCCGACCGCTATCGCGACCTGCTGGTGCGGACGTACGGCGCCGATCATGGCGGGCGCGTCCGGCTCATCGAGGCGTTCGAGGTGTCGGAGTACGGAGCACCGCTGGATTCCGCGGCCCGCGCCCGGTTGTTCCCCTTCCTGCCCGCCGATTCCCGAGCGACCTCGCCGTTCACCCGGAAGCAGTGGGTTGATCTGCCGGAAGGGGAGTAGGACGATAGGGCGATGAAACCGGACGCCGGTCCGGGCGGAATCCGCCGAATCCCTGAGTCGAGGAGTGATCCGCCATGCCCGTCGAACACGCCTCGCGTCGCGAGTTCTTCAAGGCGGCCGCAGCGGTCGGGACCCTGGCGGTCCTGCCCGATGCCCATGCGGCCGGCAGCGACATCCTTCGCGTCGGCCTGGTCGGCTGCGGCGATCGCGGCACCGGCGCGGCTTCGCAGGCGCTCGCCGCCGACTCGGGCGCCCGGCTCGTCGCCATGGCCGACGCCTTCGAGGACCGGCTCGAGGGCAGCCTGGAGACCTTGCGGAAGAACGACGCCATCGCGGCCAAGCTCGACGTCGCGCCGGGCGCCGCTTCGTCGGGTTCGACGCCTACCGCGAACTACTCGGCAGCGGGGTCGACGTGGTCCTGCTCTGCACCCCGCCGCATTTCCGGCCGATCCACCTCCGCGCCGCGGTCGAGGCCGGCAAGCACGTCTTCGCCGAGAAGCCCGTGGCCGTGGATGCCCCCGGCGTCCGCTCGGTGCTCGAGAGCTGCAAGCTGGCCGCCTCGAAGGGACTCTCCGTCGTCTCCGGGCTGTGCCTCCGCTACGGCAACGACTTCCGCGAGACCGTCCGGCGCATCCACGACGGGGCGATCGGCGAGGTCCTGACGCTCTTCGCCAACGATTATCGCAGCGGCCGATGGGCCAAGCCGAGGCAGTCCGACTGGACCGAGATGACCTACCAGATGCGCAACTGGTACAACTTCACCTGGCTCTCGGGCGACTTCAACGTCGAGCAGCACGTGCACTTCCTCGACGTCTGCGCCTGGGTGATGCGGGAGCAATACCCCGAGAAGGCCGTCGGCATGGGCGGCCGACAGGTCCTCACCGGCCCGGAGTACGGCCAGATCTACGACCACTTCTCCGTGGTGTACGAGTATGCGAATGGTGCCCGGCTCGTGAGCAACTGCCGGCAGCAGCCGCAATGCAAGAACGACATGAGCGTCAAGGTGCTGGGGAGCCAGGGGCAGGCCGATTTCGTGGAGCGTCGCAAGGGAATGCGGATCCGGTCGACCCGGGGAGAATGGATCTACGAGGGCCCCCGGAACAACATGTTCCAGACCGAGCACGACGAGCTGTTCGCCAGCATCCGCAACGGCAAGCCGATCAACAACGGCGAGTACATGGCGCGGAGCACCCTGCTGGCGATCATGGGCCGCATGGCCGCCTACACCGGCCAGGAAATCACCTGGGAGATGGCGATGAACTCGAAGGAAGACCTCGCCCCGTCCCGGTACGACTGGGACGGCCAGCCCCCGTCCGCGCAGATCGCCGTGCCGGGCCAGACGCGATTCGAGTGAGTCCGGTGTTCTCCGCAAACGCAGAGGAGACGTTCGGGATGAGATCGGGTTCGACACGGCGGCGGTTCCTGGAGACGACCGGGGCAGCGATCGGGATGGCCGGGCTAGGGGGTGAGCCGACCGCTGCCGCGGCATCGGGCCTGGCCCAAGCTACCGCCGCGGCGGGGTTGGCCCCGGGCGCGGCCGAGGGTCGCGGCGCTGGCCTCGGTGTACTCCTACCTGTCGCACGCCTACCACATCGTCGGCCGGTTCCTCGACGGCTTCCCGGTCTACGACGGCCGGACCGGCCCGCAGGCGTTCCACCGGCCGCCGTTCGACGTCGCGAGCCTCTTCATCGAGCAGGTCTCCCCGGCGACCGACCTGGGCCGGGCCAAGGCCCAGAAGCATCGGGTCCGCCTCAGCCCGACGATCGCCGACGCCCTGACCCTGGGCACCGGCACGCTGGCCGTCGACGCGGTCCTACTGATCGCCGAGCACGGCGAGTATCCCTACAACGAGAAGCTCCAGAAGCTCTACCCGCGGGGCCGGTACTTCCGCGAGGTGCTCGAGGTCTTCCGCGCCTCGGGCCGCGCGGTGCCGGTCTTCATCGACAAGCACCTCTCCTACAGCCGGGTCGAGGCGGACGGGATGATCCGAGGCCGCGGCGGCGCAGAAGGTCCCGCTGATGGCCGGCTCGAGCCTGCCGGTGACCTGGCGGCTGCCACCGCTGGAGATCCCCCTGGGACGGAAGTTCCACGAGGTGCTGGTCGCCTCGCGGGGCGACCTGGAGATCTTCGGCTTCCACGCGCTGGAGACGCTCCAGTGCATGGCCGAGCGTCGCGACCGCGGCGGCAAGCCCCAGGGCGTCGCCGCCGTGACCTACCTCGAAGGCGACGCCGTCTGGGAGGCCGGCGACAAGGGCGCCTGGTCGTGGGACCTCCTCCACCACGCCCTGGGCCGCAGCCACACCGTCAACCCCGGCGACATCCGCCAGAACACCCGCGACTTCCGCGCCCCGGCCGCGCCGAAGGGCGATGTCGCCACCAAGTTCAGCGGGCCGGTCGCCTTCCTGGTCGAATACGTCGACGGCCTCCGCGCCACGGTCGATGATCCTGAACGGCCACGTCGACGACACGACCGTCGCCGCTCGGATCGACGACTCGAACGGCGGGCAATCGATCGTCTCGACGCTCATGTATCTCCCCGCGCCTCCGGGAGCCAGCTTCTTCAACCCGCTGGTGCTGCGGATCGAGGACTTCTTCGGGACCGGGAAGCCCCCGTATCCGGTGCAGCGCACCCAGCTCACCGGCGGCATCCTCGACGTGGCGCTCGAGAGCCGCATCCGCAGCCACCGCCGGATCGAGACGCCCGAACTGGCTGAGATCGATTATCAGGCTCCGGCCGACTCGGGATTCATCCGCAGCTCGTTGACCGATCCCGAGCCGAACCGGTTGTGAGAGGAGCCCACCATGAAGCTGAGGCATGTTCGGATCGAGAATTTCAAGGGACTAAAGTCCCTTGACATACCCCTTGTGACCGAACCTGGGGGTGATCCGCGACGGCTGACTTGCCTCATCGGAGACAACGGGTCCGGCAAGACCACGGCCTTGCAGGCGATCGCGCTGACGTTGTCGCTGGCAACGAGACGGACCCGTCATCCCAGCGAATTCCGCTGGCATGGTTTCCTTCCCGAACGCGTCGGGAGCCAAGGGCGGACCTTCGTGGAGCTGACCGTCACTTTCGAGCAAGACGAGGTCGATCTCACGCGGGATCTATTCCGGGATTGGTACAATGCGCAGCCCAGCGATTGGAAGCAGACGCACCGCGTCCTCGAACCTTCAGATCACCGGGAAGTTCGCCTCGTGTATCAGGATGGCCGCGTCTCCTCCGCGGAAGGCTTCGCCGCCGTGAACCAGTTTCTGGGACGCTACTACATTAAGCAGCTCGCCCGGACGACACCGGCGATGAAGGAGCTATTCTCCCGCCTCGGCGACGTGTCCTGGTTCGACCAGTACCGCAACCTGGGGACCGTGGTCGCGGAGGGAAATCCCGAAGACGCCGATCGGGCCAAGGAAGCGGAAAGCTGGGGAGTGGGAGTCGAGCAAATCCGTGAGTATCTCCTCGGATGGTGGACTTATTACCTCTCGGATTTCAAGCGGGGTCCGAAGACCTACGTCAAGGAACTGGAGTGGTGGTTTGCGGAGTTATTCCCCGGCACACGATTCCGCGGGACCATGCCGCGAGAGGGGATCACGGCGCCGGGCCCCAGGGACTTTTACTTCATGCTGGAACGCGATGATCGGCTCTACGACCTCGCCGAAATGTCTTCCGGCGAACAGGCGGTCTTCTCGCTGCTCTACGACTTCGTACTCCTCGACATCAGGCGCTCCGTGGTGCTGATCGATGAGCTGGAGTTGCACCTCCATCCTCCGGCCCAGCAGGCGCTCTACTCAGCCCTGCCGAAGCTCGGGCCTGACTGCCAGTTCTTCATCACGACACATTCCGAGTTCCTGACGGGTGTCATCCCCCAGGATCGGAAGGTGAGGATTCGGGGGGGCGCCTATGCCTGTGAGCCACCTCCTGGTGGAAGGCACGCTTGACATGGAGGTCCTTACACCCCTCTTCGCGGGTAATCCGATCGTTGGTCCCCGCCCTACGTCGAAGGGCAGTCTCGCGCCGCGAGCCAGGGACCTGCGCCGGGATTCCGGCCAGACCGCCTGTTATGTGCGTGACCGGGATTTCGATTTCTTGCCTCCGGCAGACCTGAGCCAGCCGACGATCGACAAGACCGATGCCGGATCGCCTCTTGGTTGGCGATGGTGCCGTCACGAGATCGAGAACTATCTGATCGACCCGGACGTCATCCACGCGGCATTCGGCTGGAATCGGGCCCTTTTCGAGGCTCAGCTCGTCGACGCCGCCCGGAGTATCAAGCACTACCAGGCGGCCCGCTGGGTGATCGGGCTGGCGCGTCAGACCCTGCCACCGGCCCAGGAGTTCCCGACGAGACCGGCCGAATGCACAGGCCATCAGTTCCGACTTCCGGTGGACCTGACCGAACCCGGGTCAGCGGCCTGGGCCCAGACACAGGCAGCCGGCTTTCTGGCCAACGTTCAAACGGCCCTTGATCTGGCCGCACTTGCAATCGCGTGGGCCGACCACTCAGCCCGACTCACCGACGCGTTCCTCGGCGATGTGGCGCACGTGCTGGTGTGGTGCAGCGGCAAGGACTTGCTCGCTGGACTAATCCCGTGGCTTCAGGCAACGCACCGGCTACACCCGAGCCAACTCTGTTCTCGTGTACAAGACTGGATCGAGATGAACCCGGATCAGACGCTCGCGCTCCTCCCCGAATGGGATGCCTTCCGCAACCTCCTACGCGCATACCCTTGATTCACCGGAATTGGTTTTATTGTGACAAAAACGACGTGCTGGCCCGACCCGACCCAGTCCGAGCGAGGGAGAGCCCGCCATGGCCACTGTCAATCCCGTCCACGTCCCGTCCCGCGAAGCCGAGCGCCCCACCGCCGAGCAAGCAGGACCGCTCGACCACGATGAGATCGCCGCGTTGCGGGCCATCGTCGAGGGCACGGCGCAGAGCATCGGCGACGCGTTCTTCCGGTCGCTGGTCACGCACCTGGCGTCGGCCATGGACGTCAGCTACGCCTTCGTCGCCGAGTTCGACCGCCCGACGATGCGGGCGCGGACCCTCGCGTACTGGGGCAAGGGGGAGATCCTGGACAACATCGAATTCGACCTCGCCGGGACCCCCTGCGAGGACGTGATCCGCTCGGGGCTCTGCCACCATCCTCGGGGCGTCCGCGACAAGTTCCCGGACGATCGGGACCTCATCGAGCTGGGGATCGAGAGCTACTTGGGCGTCCCGTTGCTCGACGTCGATGGTCTGGTGCTGGGCCACCTGGCGGTCTTCGACGAGCGTCCGCTCCCGCCCGAGCCCCGCCGGCTGTCGATCTTCCGGATCTTCGCGACGCGGGCGGCCGTCGAACTCGAGCGACTCCGGGTCGAGAAGCGGCTCCTCGAGAGCGAGCGGCGCTACCGGGACCTCTACGAGGAGGCGCCCAACGCCTATGTCGCCATCGGCGCCGATCGACGGCTCCTGACCGTCAACCATCGAGCCACTCAGTTGCTCGGCGTATCGGCGTCGGAGCTGGTGGGCCGCCCCGTGCTCGAGCTCTTCGCCGAGACCCCGGCCGGCCGCGCCCGCGCCGAGGAGTCGCTCCGGGCCGGCTTCGCCGGCGAGGAGGTCTCCGGCCGCGAGCTGGAGATGCGCCGTCGCGACGGCCGCCCGCTGTGGGTGAGCGTCTGGATGAGGCCGCTGCGCGGTCCCGACGGCCGGATCTCCGCCTTGCATTCGATCTGGGTCGACATCACCGACCGGGTGCTCGCCGAGGCCGAACGGGCCCGGCTCCAGGAGCAGAACCTCTACCTCCAGGAGGAGATCAAGTCGGTCCACAACTTCGAGGAGATCGTCGGCCGGTCGCCCGCGCTGCTCGCCGTGCTCGACAAGGTCAGCCGGGTCGCGGCGACCGACGCGACCGTGCTCATCACCGGCGAGACGGGGACCGGCAAGGAGCTGATCGCCCGGGCCATCCACTCCCGCAGCCGGCGAGCCGCCAGGCCGCTGATCAAGGTCAACTGCGCCGCCCTCCCCGGGGGCCTCGTCGAGAGCGAGCTCTTCGGCCACGAGAAGGGGGCGTTCACCGGCGCCATCGCCCGGCGCATCGGCCGCTTCGAGCTGGCCGACGGCGGTACCCTCTTCCTGGACGAGATCGGCGAGCTGCCCCTGGAGACCCAGGCCAAGCTGCTCCGCGTCCTCCAGGAGCATGAGATCGAACGCGTCGGCGGCGGAGCGGCGATCCACGTCGATGTCCGGATCATCGCCGCCACCAATCGCGACCTGATCAAGTCCGTCCGCGAGAAGACGTTCCGCGAAGACCTCTATTATCGCCTCAGCGTCTTCCCCGTCGCGCTGCCCCCGCTCCGCGAGCGCGCCGAGGACATCCCGATGCTCGTGCGCTTCCTCGTCGAACGATTCGCCGCCCGCATCGGCAAGCGCCTCGAGGGAGTGAGCCGGGAGACCATGCGTCGCCTGGCCTCGTATCGGTGGCCCGGGAATATCCGCGAGCTCGAGAATGTCCTCGAGCGCGCCATCATCCTCGCCTCCGGGCCGGTCCTGGAGTTCGAGATCGACGGCGAACGCCCTCCCGCCCTCGCCGCGGCCGAGGGCCCGGCCCCTACCTCGCTGGAAGAGGTCGAGCGACGCCATATCCTCGACATCCTCGGACAGACCAACTGGGTCATCGAGGGTTCGCGCGGCGCCGCCGGTCTCCTCGGCCTGCATCCCAATACGCTCCGCAGTCGCCTGAAGAAGCTTGGCATCGTGCGCTCCTCCCACGATCCCTCGTAGCGAGCCACGACATTCCGTGGCGCCCCGCCGCGTGCCCCACGCGAGGCATCCACCGCCCGAACGGGGCCCATCTCCGCAACTGGCTCAGCGGCCATGTCTTACGACCTATCTTCTCGCGGATCGCCGCCACGGCACCGGCCGTGCAATATCCGGGTACGACGTCGATATCGAGCGGATCATTCGCGGGGGTGTCGGTCATGCTGAGGATCGCACGAGTCGACGGCGGCGACGGCCAGATGACCCCGGCTCTCAAGCTCGAGGGCAGGCTCCTGGGTCCCTGGGTCATCGAATTGAGACGCGCCTGCGAGGAGCTGCGCGTCCCGACTAACGCCCTCTGCCTGGATCTTACCGACGTGACCTTCATCGACTCGGCCGGGCTCGGACTGATCCATGATCTCATCCGGCAGGGCGCGACACTCTCCGGATGCTCGGGCTTCATCGAGGAGCTGTTGAGCCAATACAAAGCTTGCAGTTGAACGGCCGAGCGAGAATCTGACATTCGGCCATGATTCGTCGTCCCCCGGCCCGAAAGGGCCGGCCCAGGAGACTGCAGCCATCGAGCACGCAACTTGGCGCGGACGTTCCGCGCCATCGGTTCGGCAGGTTTTCGATCTGGAGATGATCGATGAGATCGCTGCTTCGCTACTCCCTCCTCTTCGGTTCCCTCCTACTCGCGTGCGGGGGAATCTCGGGTTGCTCCAGCGAACCAGAGAGCCCGTCCGGCAAGATGGACACCGGCAAGATGGGCGGCGCCATGGACAAGATGGACACCGGCAAGATGGGCGGCGCCATGGGCAAGATGGACACCGGCAAGATGGGCGGCGCCATGGACAAGATGGACACCGGCAAGATGGGCGGCGCCATGGACAAGATGGACACCGGCAAGACGGGCGGCGCCATGGACAAGATGGATACCGGCAAGATGGGCGGCGCCATGGACAAGATGGACACCGGCAAGACGGGCGGCGCCATGGACAAGATGGAAAAGGGCAAGATGCAGTGACTTCGGCTCATCGAGCCCTGGCGGCCGACGCCGATCGCGGTTCGTGGTCGCCGCCAGGGGTTCGGGAAAGGACCGACTGATGCCGCGTCTCGAGCGGAAACATTCGCTGGCGACCAGGATCTTCCACTGGGCGAACGCGCCGATCCTGGCCGTCATGATCTACAGCGGGCTGTTGATCTACTGGGCCAACGCTGTCTATGCCATCCGCCTGGGCGGGATCACGCTCGTCCGGTTCTTTCCCGACTGGTTTTACGAGACGATGCGCCTCGACCATCGCCTGGCCGAGGGGATGGCCTGGCATTTCACCTTCATGTGGCTCTTCGCCCTCAACGGCCTGCTGTATGTCGGCTACACATTCTGGAGCGGGGAGTGGCGTGAGCTGGTGCCGAACCGTCATACGTTGGCCGAGGCGTGGCAGGTCGTCCTCCACGATCTGGGGATTCGTAAGCAGCCGCTGCCTCCGCGCAAGTTTAATGGGGCGCAGCGGCTGGCCTACACCGGGGTGGTCGCGATGGGGGCCGGCTCGCTGCTGACGGGCCTGGCCATCTACAAACCGGTCCAGGTGGCCTGGCTCACGGCGCTCCTGGGCGGATACCCGTTGGCGAGGCTCGAGCATTTCGCGCTGACCATCGGCTACGTGCTCTTCTTCGTCATCCACATCACCCAGGTCATCCGTGCCGGGTGGAACAATTTCCGCGCGATGGTGATCGGAGTCGAAGTCGTGGCCAAGCAGGAGTCGATTCATGAAACTGCCGGCGGACGAGAAGTGGTTGCCCGAGCATAACGGCACCAGTGACGGCGGCGCGATCGGCGGCAGATCCGATATCCCGCCTGCCTCAGCGGACGGGATGGGGCCGCGCCGTCGCGGGTGTCACTCCTCAGGCCCCTGTCAACGCCCTGGAACGTCGATTGCGCCGGATGACGCGCCGGGGGTTTGCCTGGGGCGGCGTGGCGGCGATGGCCGGTTTAGCTGGCTGGCGATGGTTGGTCACGCGGAGCGAGGAGGGCGGACTGCCTTGGCCGCTCCGCCGCGTGCTCGAGCTGAACGAGCGCGTGGCGCGAGGGTTCTCGCGAGATGCGCGTCTCTCGCCCGAGTTCCCCCGTGCCATGGCGCGGATGCCCCGCGTCAACGGCTCGATCGGACTCGAATCCGACCTTGACCCGGCGGACTGGAGGCTCCGGGTCGTCGGCTCGGCCGGCGAGGGTTCCACTCGCTCGTTCACGCTCGACCAAGTCAGGGCCCTTCCCCGGGTCGAGATGACCACCGAGCTGCGCTGCATCGAGGGCTGGAGCGAGGTCGTGCATTGGGCCGGCGCACGGCTGGCGGACCTCGCCTCGGCCACGGGGTTGGCAGCTCGCGGCGGCCAGGCCGGCGGCTCGGGCGATGCCGGCAGCCTCGTCGACTACGCGGCGCTCGAGACGCCCGACGGCGACTACTACGTCGGGCTCGACATGGCCAGCGCCCTCCATCCCCAGACCCTCCTGTGCTACGAGATGAACGGCCGGCCCCTGACCCCGCAGCACGGTGCGCCGTTGCGGCTGGTCACCCCGCTCAAGTACGGCATCAAGAGCCTCAAACGGATCGGGACCATACGCTTTACCGACGCGCGTCCGGCCGACTACTGGGCCGAACGCGGCTATGACTGGTATGCCGGTCATTGAAGCGACGAACACCATCGTTGCCTCGAGGACCGCGCCATCGGATTGATCCGCGTCGTGAAACATCCCCGGGCCGGGAGCCGTTGCGGCCCCTTTGCAGGTCGTACCGTAATCGGTCCTCGGGACCGCGCCCGCCGTTTCCAGGAGAGCCAGCCATGACATCGCGACGTTGGGGCTCACTCGTTTCGGGTCTCGTCTTCTCCCTGACGCTGGCCACAGCCGGCAGTGCCCGGGCGCAATACGGCTTCCAGGGCATTCCGGGAAACATCGCGGTCGGCCCGTTCGACCCGGCCTACGGTGCCGCTGTTGCCTATGGCGCCACGCCTTTCAATTACGGCTTGAACGGATGCGCCGGCTGCGGCGGCTATGGGGTGTTCGAGGCATTCCCCTCCGGCGGCTATGGCTTTGCCGGCGGCCGAAGGCCGCAGACGACCGCTTCGTATCAGTCGGTCTCCGACGTCCTCACCTCGGTGCCGGGCTGGAGCGGCCCGACGCATCGCGTCCGCCGCCGGCGCTGAGCCCGACCCGCGTGCCCCGCACCGCCACCGCGGACGTCGGACTGGAGCAAGAACCCGTTACGTTGCGATCGGACCGATCAGTCCCTTTCCCGAAGGAGAACCTCCGTGAACCGTCGCCTTCGCCCAGGTACGATACCCGTACTGACCCTCGGTGCGTCCCTCTTCGCGCTCACGACCGCCGCGGCCGTCCGCGGCCAGGAGCCGGCGAAGGAGTCGGGGGACGCCCCCGTGCGCAAGGAGCTCGAGGAGTTCCGCGAGAAGTCGAAGACCGCGCCGCCGGAACGCCTGCGAAGCTATGAACAGGGGATCGAGGAGGTGCGCAAGTCCGGCGTGACCGACAAGGCCCTGAAGGTCGGAGACCGGGCGCCGGACTTCGAACTTCCGGGTGCCACCGGCAAGAAGGTCAAGCTCTCGGAGCTGATCGCCCGCGGCCCCGTCGTCGTGACGTGGTATCGCGGAGGCTGGTGCCCCTACTGCAACATCGCCCTCCGCGGCTTCCGCAAGAGCCTGCCGGAGATCTGTGCCGCGGGCGCCAGCCTGGTCGCCATCTCGCCGGAGACGCCCGACAACACCATGAGCACCACCCAGAAGAACCACCTCGACTTCGAGGTGCTGAGCGACTGCGGGAACAAGGTCGCGCACGCCTACGGGGTGGCCTACAAGGTCCCCCGCGTCATCGCCGAGCAGTTCAAGGGGCGCCTCGACCTGGCCAGGCACAACGGCGACGACTCGGGCACGCTGCCCCTCGGCGCCACGTACGTCATCGACCGCGAGGGGGTCATCCGCTACGCGTTCGTCGACGCGGACTACCGCAAGAGGGCCGAGCCGTCCGACGTGCTCGGCGCGCTCCGCCGGCTGGACAAGAAGCCTTGAGCCGCCTCCTCGAAGGACGTCGCTCCGGGCCATGGCCTGTGACCCGGAGTCGACACGAACACAGGAGTATACAATCATGCGATTATTCATCCGCCTCCTGATCGCGATCGTCCCGCTGGCTTTCCTCGGGGAGGTCGCCTTCGGCCAGGATGCCGGCCGGGACGCACCCAGACGCATGGTCCTCGTCGAGCTCTACACCTCGCAGGGCTGCGACATGTGCCCGGCGGCCGAGAAAATGCTCGGCGCGGTGGCCGAGCGGGATCGCGGGATCGTGCCGATCGCCTTCCACGTCGATTACTTCAATGATCCGTGGAAGGACGTGTTCTCCGACCCGCTCTACAGCCAGCGGCAGGCGGCCTACAACCAGCTCTACACCAAGCCCAAGAACGCCGAGTACGGGCTCTACTACACGCCGATGATGATGATCGATGGCGAGCGGTCGGTGAACGGCCGGGACGCCGCCTCGGCCCAGGCGGCGATCCGCGAGGCCCGGGCCAGGAAGCCCGGTGTGGCGATCGACGTCGCCCTCGACCTCGAGAGCGACGGGCTCTCGGGGACGGCCGCCATCAAGGTGACGAGCCGGTCGGCCCGGGCCGAGAAGACGCCGCTCCTGGTCTGCGCCGTGCTCCGCGAGGATGGCGTCGTCACCGACATTCCGTCGGGCGAGAACGCGGGCAAGTCGCTGGTGGCGCGCTTCCCGGCTCGACGGACGAAATACGAGTTCATCGAGCTCGACGGCAAGTCGCCGGCGACGCGACGGTTCCCGTTCGCGATCGAGTCGGGATGGAACCGCCGGAACCTGCGGCTGGCCGTGTTCGTCCAGGACAAGCGCACCGGCGCGGTGCACCAGGCGACCGACCTCCCCTGGCGATCGACCCGGTCCGCCGTGCCGTCCGCGACGCCCAAGGCGGCGCCGCAGCGCATTGAGATCCCGACTTCCGAGCTCCCCGGCAAGGTGGTACTGGTTCACTTCTGGACCAACGGGTGTTATCACTGCGTGAACAACGACCTTCTTTACAAGGCCTGGCAGGAGCGCTGTCGAATATCATCGGTAGGCCCACCCCCCGCCTCGTCGGCGGGACTCCGGAGGGCCCCACCCTGATCTGGCAAGGAGCTCGAATGTTGTCCCCGATCCGATCGATGGTCCTGGCGGCGGCGCTCCTGCCGCTGACCGGGCCGACCGCCTGGTCCCAGAGCCCAGGGAAGCCCGCGCCCGAGGAGAAGACGGGCCTGAAGGTCGGCGAGAAGGCTCCGAGGTTCACCCTCAAGGACCAGCAGGGTGCGGAGCGCTCGCTCGACGAGCTGCTCAGGAAGGGCAAGGTCGCCCTGGTGTTCTACCGCTCGGCCGACTGGTGACCGTTCTGCCGCAGGCAGTTGGTCCAACTGCAACGCGATCTCAAGTCGATCGAGGAAGCCGGCGTCCAGGTCGTCGGCATCAGCTATGACTCGCCGGCCGTGCTCAAGAGGGTCTCCGACCAGATGAAGATCGCCTTCCCGCTGCTGTCGGACCCCGAGAGCAAGACGATCGAAGCCTATCACATCCGCAACGAGGCCGCCCGAGGCAAGGCGGTGGGCGTGCCCAATCCGGGTACCTTCATCCTGGATCAGCAGGGTGTGATCCGCGCGAAGCTCTTCCTCGACGGGTATCGCGACCGGCACACGACGGACGCATTGATCGAGGCGGCGAAGGCCGTCAAGTGATCCCTCATACCCCGAATGACGAGGACAAACGACGATGAAGAAGCTGGCACTCGCCCTCGCGACCTGCGGGTTGATCCTCGGCGCGACCTCGCGCGCCCCGGCCGCGACCTATGCACCGAAGGTCGGGGAAAGGCACCCCGACTTCACCCTGCCGACGATCGGTGATCGCGCGCCCACCTCGCTGTCGGATTTCCGCGGCAAGAAGGTGCTGCTGATCCAGTTCGCCTCGTGGTGAGTCGGCTGCCGACAGCACGTGCCGGTCTGGCACGAAGCGACTCGCGAGTGGGTGAAGCAGGGACGCCTGGTCCTCCTGGGCGTCACCCAGGAGCAGCACGCCGACCGCTGCCGGCTGTTCGCCCAGTGGAAGCGGTTCGACTGGCCGATCCTCCACGACCCGATCAATCTCCTGGAGGCGCCGGCCGTCCCGATCGTCGTCGCGATCGACGAGCACGGCATCGTCCGCGCCGTCCGCCCTCGCCTCGAGACGTTCGAGGCCGAGTTCCTCGACAAGACATTCGCCGACGACGCGCGGCCCGGTGCTCCGCGGTCCGCCGGTCCTCCCGACCCGGCCTCGTTGCGCCGCAAGGCCGAGGCGAACCCCGACGCCGCCGCCTGGCGGGCGGTCGGCGACGCCCTGACGATCTGGGGCGGCGCCGAGCGGCTCGGCGAGGCGATCGATGCCTACGCCCGCGCACTGGCGCTCGACCCCGCCGACAAGAATGCCCTGTTCCGGCTCGGGGTCGCCCACCGGATGCGCCACGAGTCGGCGGGGCGAAAGCCTGGCGACTTCCAGGCCGCGATCGATGCCTGGGGCAGCGCCCTGGCGCTCGACCCGAACCAGTACATCTGGCGGCGCCGCATCGAACAGTACGGCCCGCGCCTGGCCAAGCCCTACGCCTTCTACAACTGGGTCGTGCAGGCCAGGGCGGAGATCTCCCGCCGCGGCGAGACGCCCGTCCCCCTCGCGGTGGAGCCGTACGGCTCCGAGCTCGCGGGCCCCGTCCGCGACGTCCTCGCCGAGGCGTCGGCCCCATCCGAGCCCGATCCGGAGGGGCGGATCCACCGGGACGAGCAGCGGCTCATCGAGGCCGAGGTGGTCGTCGTGCCAGCGCGGGTCCGCCCCGGCCGGGCCGCTCGGGTCCACCTCATCTTCCGCCCGAGCGCGGCCCACAAGGCGCGCTGGAACAACGAATCGACGCCGCTCCGGGTCTGGATCGCCGGGGCCGAGGGGTGGACGATCGCCCCTCGGGCGCTCGAGGCGCCACAGGGCGACCGGCCCGAGACGGTTGAGGTCCGCCGCCTCGACTTCGAGGTGAAGGCACCCGCGACCGCCGCGGGAAAGACCCGCCTCGCGGCCTACGCCCTGTACAACACCTGCGAGGAGGAGGGAGGACGTTGCCTCTTCCTCCGTCAGGACTTGACGGTCGAGCTCGACGTGGCGAAGTGAGGGCGACCCTCGAACCCGCGGTCCATCGGGATTCGTCCTGTCAGGAAAGACGCCGCCGTCCGACTCACAGATTGAGACCACGGGGTTCCGAGGTCTGGCCCGGACAATCGGCGAAGGGAGGACGTCCAGGGATGAATGCCGCCGACCGGTCTTCCAGGGCTCGGGGAATCGGGCAGGCATCGGCCCCTCGGGCCGAGGATCGGGCTGGACCGGTGCAGGTTCCGGGCGAGCACGACGGGATGGCGCGGCCGGACGCGACGGCCGATTACACCTCGGCGGACAGGATGCCGCCGCCATCGTCCTCGTCGGGCGAATCGTCAGCGGGGTCGGGGCGCTACGATTTCCTCGAGCCGCCAAGGGCGGCGGACGAACTCGGGTGGCTGGCCCGCTATCGCGTCCGCAGGCTGCTGGGCGAGGGCGGCATGGGCCTCGTCTTCGAGGCCGAGGACACCGACCTGCTCCGGCCGGTGGCCTTGAAGGTCATCCGCCCGGAGCTGGCCGGCTCTCCCCAGGCCGCACAACGGTTCCTGCTCGAGGCCCGGGCCATGGCGGCGCTCAAGCACGACCACATCGTCACGATCTATCAGGTCGGTCAGCGTCGCGGCATCCCATTCCTGGCGATGGAATACCTCCGGGGGATATCGCTGTACCGCTGGCTGGACCGGGGCCACAGGCCGGCGGTGGACCTGGTGCTGCGGCTGGGCCGCGAGATCGCCGCCGGCCTCGCCGCAGCTCACCAGCGGGGACTGATCCATCGGGACATCAAGCCGGCGAACATCTGGCTGGAGGCACCCTCGGGGAGGGTCAAGATCCTCGACTTCGGGCTGGCCCGCGCCGAGGGCCACGACGTGCAGATCACAAGTCCGGGGACGACCGTGGGCTCCCCGGCGTACATGGCCCCGGAGCTGGCACGCGGCGCGAGGGGCGATGCATCATCCGACCTGTTCAGCCTGGGCAGCGTGCTGTACCTGCTCTGCACCCAGCGGCTGCCGTTCCCGGGGACGAGCATCGTGGCGGTCCTGACGTCCCTGGCGACGGACACCCCGCCGGCTCCTCGCGAGACCAATCCCGCCATCCCGCCGGCGCTGGATGAGCTCGTCATGAGGCTGCTGTCCAAGCGGCCGTCGGACCGGCCGGCGTCGGCCCGGGCGGTGGTGGAGGCGATCGCGACCATCGAGCGCGACCTGCAGGCCGAGCGGCAGAGGGCCGAGCTCTCCTCGGCCACGCCGGTGCCCGCGGTCGCGGTCCCGGCAAAACGGACGCCGGAAGCCGTCATCGGGGAACCGGGTAAGCCAGGCGCCGCCGCGAAGCGTCGAGACGTTCGACGTACGCTCGGGATCGCCATGGCCGCCGTCCTCCTGGGGATTGCCGTCATCGCGATGACGATCGATCGGCACCATCGTGGCGCCCCGACGATCGTGGTGGATCGTCGGGTGCCGGAAGTCGTCGCCGCGCCCGGTCCGGGTCGGGCTGTTCCCGAGTCCGAGCCACCCCCGAGCCCGCCGGCCGCGATCGCTCCGCCCGCATCCGCCAAGCCGCCTGCCGCTGCGGAGCCGAAGGTCGACGAGCTTTCCCAGGTGGCGATGCCCGCTCCCCGTCCTCCGCATCACGACAACCCGGTGAAACCCGAGGTGCAGGAGCCGGTGACGCGAATCGAGGGGCTCTCCGATCGGAGCCGGATCATCGATCCCGACGGCGATTGCGAGGTCGTCGTGCACAAGGAGTCCGATCGAGCCTCGATGCTCGTCCCCGGCGTCGCCCACCTCCTGAGCGCCGAGATCGACCGGATGAATGCGCCGCGCATCCTCCAGGAGGTCCGTGGCGATTTCGAGGTCCGCGTCAAGGTCGTGGGGACCGGCCAGCCAGGGAGCCGGGCGTCGACGACCCAGTACGCCCCTTACCATGGGGCCGGAATCCTCGTCTGGAAAGACCCACGGAATTACGTCCGCCTGGAGATCGCCGCGGACTTCCACAAGGGCAAGGTCCGCCGCTATGCGAACTTCGAGCTCCGCCAGGACGGTCACCTGGCCTCCTCCCGGGGCCAGAAGATCGAGGACGACTCGAGCTATCTCCGGCTCCGGCGACTGGGCGAGGAGGTCCACGCGGCCTTCAGCCCAGACGGCCACCACTGGACGCCGCTCGCTCCTCTCGTCGTCAACTTCCCGGATCGCGTGGATGTCGGCGTCGTGTCGGTCAGCTCGTCCATGAAGTCCTTGGAAGCCAGGTTCGAGGAATTCCAGCTCACCGTCCCCGTCGTCGGGCCTATCCTCAATTCCGAGATCGACGGCCAACGCCCTCCGGCTCGCGCCCCGACCGACGGCACAGCCCTTCCATCACTCGAGGAGGTCGAGTGACGCGATATCCGAGGACGACGACGGTATCGGGTGGATGATGCACTGGGAAATCGGTCATGATGAGGATCGCACCAGTTGACGATGTTGACGGCCGAACGATCCCGGATCTCCTCTGCGATCAAGGAGCTTGTGGCACAATGCAGTCGATACGTATGACCCTGATTTTCGCGCTAGGTGCGTTGACGCTCGGGCTCGGGGTCCCGATCCCGGCGGCCGCCCCGGAGCGAGCGACCGACAGGCCATCGGGCCGATTCGCGGCGCTCGACGAGCTCGACGCGTCTTATCAACGTCAACTGCACGATCTCGAATGCCGGCGGATCGCCGACCTCGCCGCGCTGGCGGCGAAGGCCCCCGGTCCCGAGGCGGACGCCGCCTACCGGCAGTTGTTCGGCCTGGCGATCGCGCGGGATCTGTGCCGCGAGGCGCAATCGGCGGCTGGCCGCTGCCTGGCGTCGACCTCCGCGAGCCGGGACGTCCGCGCCCTCGCGGCCCTGGCCCAGGTCCTGGCGCGCGCCGAAAAGGGCGAACACGACCAGACCCTCGACGACTGGAAGAACCTCCTCCGGCAATCCGCCCGCGGGCAGGGGGCCGCGCCGGATGCCGATCTGACGCTGGCAGTCGGCGAGGCGCTGCTCCAACGACTCATCCGCGACGGCCGCTACGACGTCGCCCGCAAGCTGTGCGGCCTGGCCTGTGAGGAAGGAACTCCCTCGACGCTCAAAGACCATTTCGAGGATAGGATGGCCCGGCTCAACCTGCTCGGCAAGCCGGCGCCGCCGATCGTCGCCACGGACGTCAACGGCAAGGCGGTCTCGCTGGCCGAGCTCAAGGGTCGGGTCGTCCTGGTCGAGTTCTGGGCGACCTGGTGTCCGCCGTGCGTCGCGTCGATCCCGACCCTGAGCGAGCTGGCCCGGAAATATCATGATCGAGGTTTCGTCATCCTGGGCGTCAACGTCGATGCGATGCACGAGGATGTCAAGGAGATGAAAGTGGCCACGGCCGCCGTGCGACGGTTCCTGGTCAAGCACCGCGTCACGTGGACCAATATCCTCAATGGCCATGGGCCGAACGACCTCGCCGCGGCTTACGGCGTCGAAGAGATCCCGGCGAACTTCCTCATCGGCGGGGACGGCAAAGTCGTCGCGGTGGAACAGTCCGGCGAGGCCCTGGAGCGAGCGGTCGTCGGCGCCATCGAGGATGGCGCCGGGCGACGAGCCAAGTAAGCCTTTTGTCCGAGGAGATCCCATCATGTCATCGCGGTGGCGGCTCATGTTGATCACGGCCGTGGGCCTTGGCCTCGCGCCGATCGGTGCCCGCGGGCAGTTGGCGGGCTATCCCTCGACCGGCCAGTTCGGTGCGGGTTTCGGGACCGGAGTGGGCTACGGGGCGAACGGCTTCGGGAGCCTCGGAGGCAACGCCTCCCTGGGGTACGGCATCCGTAATGGAGGCATCGGCACGGGATATCAGTCGGTCAGCGGCCTCTATCAGCAGGCCTACCGAGCGGCCAGACCCCAGACGACCGTCGCCCTCCAGCCGCTCTACAGCGCCATCACGTCCCTCCCGGGATGGAGCGGAGGCACGCGACGGGCTCCTCGCCGCGTCCATCATGTCCGGACGAGCGCCCCGCCAGCCCCGACATTCGACCGCGACGGCAAGATCCTCTGGCCCAGCACGATCCCGTCTGACCCGGCGTCAGTCGAGCTCCGCCGGTCTGCCGAGGAGGCCGTCCGGTCCGTGGTCCGCGAGTCGAAGTTGACCGGCCACGCATCGATCCGGCCGGTGGTGGACGCCAAGGACAAGCTCTCGGCGTTCGAGCGGAAGATCCTGCCCGAGGTCAAGACGAAGAACGCCACCGACGGGGCCGCCCTCGAGACGTTCTTCTTCGACCTGGACCGGTCCCTTGACGCGATGACATACGTCTATTGATCGTGACCTGATCGCCCCGCCCCATACCGGTGCGAGGGTCCCCACGAAAGGAGGATCGCGATGAGCGGCTCATGGATCGGCGGGTTGGCGCTGGCGGTCATCGTGGCGGCCGACGCCGCCCTGGCATTCGGTCAGGCCGAGCCGGGCGGCGACGCGAGATCGCGACCAAAGAAGATGGTCCTCGTCGAACTGTACACCTCGCAGGGCTGCGACATGTGCCCGACGGCCGAGAAACTGCTCGGCGCGCTGGCCGAGCAGGACCGCGGGATCGTCCCGATCGCCTTCCATGTCGATTACTTCAATGATCCCTGGAAGGACATCTTCTCCGACCCGCTCTATAGCCGGCGGCAGATGGCCTACAACCAGCTCTATGCCAAGCCCAAGAATCCCGGATACGGCCTCTACTATACGCCGTGATGATGATCGACGGCGAGCAATCCGTGAACGGCCGTGACGCCGCCGCGGCCCGGGCAGCGATCCGGCAGGCCATGGCCAGGAAGCCGGGCGTGGCGATCGACGTTGACCTCGTCCTCAAGCCGGACAGGTCCGCGGGCACGGCCGCCGTCGCGGTGGCCAGTCGGTCGGCTCGGGCCGAGAAGACGCCGCTCCTGGTGTGCGCCGTGCTTCGTGAGGACGGTGTCATCACCCACGTCCCTTCGGGCGAGAATGCCGGCAAGTCGCTCGTCGCGCGATTCCCGGCGCGTCAGACGAAGCACGAGTTCATCGAGCTCGAAGGCAAGGCGCCGACGACGCGACGATTCTCCTTCGACCTCGAGCCGACCTGGGACCGGCACAATCTCCGGCTCGCCGTGTTCGTCCAGGACAAGCGCACCGGCGTGGTGCATCAGGCGACGGACCTCCCATGGCGATCGACCGCGACGGCTGCGACCTCGGCGAGACCTGCAACCAAGGCGGCGCCGGGAGGGCGTTGACGCCGCATCGAAGGTTATCGCCACCGGCATACGACGGAGGTGCTGATCGAGGCGGCGATGGCCGTCGGGTGAGACTCATCGCCTACTCGCCCGCCAGGGCGAATTGCTTGCGCCTGGCCACATGGGGCTTGTAGTCGCGCTTGTCGATCTGGTAGCGGCGGAGTTTCTCGCTGATGCTCCGCCGCGAGAGCCCGCAGTGCCGGGCGCACAGCTCGATGCGGCCGCGGTACTTCTCCAGCACGCGCTGGAGGTAGGCGCATTCGATCCGTCGGGTGAACTCGGCGGTGATCTCCGGCAGCGGGCGGCGGTGGTCGAAATCGAGCGTGAACGGCTCGTCGTGGCGGGCGACGATCTGCGGCGGCAGGTTCTCGGGCTCGATCGCCGCGCCCGGCGTGGTGACCATCGCCTGCTCGATGACGTGCTCGAGCTCGCGCACGTTGCCCGGCCAGTCGTAGGAGAGCAGCCGCGAGAGGGCCAGCCGCGAGACCGTCCTGGCCGGGAACCCGCGCTCGGCCAGCTTCTCGAGGAAGTGACTGACCAGGATCGGGACGTCTTCCAATCGCTCGCGCAGCGGGGGCAGGTCGATCGAGACGACGTTGAGCCGGTAGTACAGGTCCTCGCGGAACCGGCCGGCGGCGACGGCCCCAGCGAGGTTCGCGTTGGTCGCGGCGATGACCCGGCAGTCGGCCTGGATCGGCTCCGTGCCGCCGACCCGCTCGAATCGGCCGTCCTGGAGCACGCGCAACAACTTGGCCTGCATGCCCATCGGCATGTCGCCGATCTCGTCGAGGAACAGCGTCCCCCCCTTGGCCAGCTCGAACCGCCCCTTCTTCTGGCGGTCGGCCCCGGTGAACGCCCCGCGCTCGTGACCGAAGAGCTCGGTCTCCAGGAGGTGCTCGGGCAAGGCGGCGCAGTTGACCGCCAGCAAGGTCCCCCGTCGGGTCACGTCACTGAAATGGATCGCCTGGGCCACCAGCTCCTTGCCGGTGCCCGTCTCGCCGGTCACCAGCACGTTGCACGACGACGAGGCCACTCGCGCCACCCGATCGAAGACGTCCATCATCCGGCTGCTGCGCCCCAGCAGGTTGTGATAGGCGTACTTCTTCCGCAGCCGGCCCCTCAGGTCGGCCACTTCGTCGATCAGGCGCCGATCTTCCAGCGCCTGATTCACCACGACCTCCAGCCGCATCGTGTCGATCGGCTTGAGGATCAGGTCATAGGCCCCCAGCTTCATCGCCTCGACGGCCGCTTCCACCGTCGCATGCCCGGTCATCACGATGACCGTCACCGGCAGCTCGCGCTCATGGATCGCCCGGATCAGGTCCAGGCCGCTCATCCCCGGCAGCCGCAAGTCGGTCAAGACCAGCGAGCAATGGTTCTCCACCAGCCATTCCATCGCCGCCGTGCCGTCCGGGGCCACCGCGACCTGGCGGTCCGGCGAAGCCAGCACCTGCGAAAGCTGCTGGCAAACGAGCTGGCTGTCGTCCACCACGAGGATGCGTCGGTCCATGGCGCCCTCATCCAGGGTTGAGGTGGGTGGCTGCTATCCTGTTGCCTCGAACCACGGACTGCCTGTCCACCTGACCGGGAAACGGTGTCGACGGCCCCGCGGGTCGAGTCAGTCCCAGATTTGTAGCGTACGTTCCATCACCCGTTTGTCAAGCATTCTCATTTGGGAACGAAAGGTGACGTTCGTCGGAGGGGCGGGCAAACCGAAGCGCGTCAAGCGGAAGGGGCTTCGAGCGTCACGTCCCGGCTCGAGCCGTCGATGGTAAGCCTGAGTTTGTTGCGAATCAGCCCCCGCAGGCCCAGGATCGGCAGCCGGGCGGGATTGGGAACCTCCGGCGGATAGACGATGATGCCACCGGTGAGCTCCAGGCGGAACGGTGCTTGTCCACTGGGATCGATCGCGCCCGCTCGGTTCGGGTGAATCCAGACGTCCGCACCAAGGAGCGGGACGGAGAAGCCGCCGACCTCGACCTTCCCCGTGTGACGCAGGAACATGGGTGCCCATCGCTCGAGCTGTCCCTGGCGGATCGCGAAGTTGTGGTTATTGCCCGTGTCGAGAACGGCGGGGAAGCGGGCGCCCCCTCGGGAAGGACGACCGCGCTGCGGACCGCAATGCTCACCAGCACGACGATCTGGTAAGGCTTGACCTCCTCCACGCCATCCGGCGTGGGTACGATCCAGCCTGCTTCAGAGATGGGGAGTCGGTCGAAGATTCTCATACGCAGTGGGTGACAATCTCGATCTGTTCCGGCTCTCTCGATTGCGGCTCGACGACGAAGACATCGTACTCGTCGTCCTTCAGGCAGCGCCTCAAGCATTCCTCGATCAGGGGCTGCTTCTTCGGCGCGAAGCCGATCCGTTCATCGCCGTGGTAGATGACCCATTGGCCCCGCAGGGATTCATCCTTCAGTAGCTCGGGGAGATCGCGGAAGAACGCATCCTGCGAACGGCGGATACCCTCGGGGATGTCGAAGTCCGAAATTTGCTCGGCCTCATCCGGCGCGCGTGCGCGATCCTGCGCGGCCTCCTCGACCAGGCGGTAGATGCGGTGGTTCCTTGGATTCTCGACCCGCACCGGCTGATCGCCGGCCTGTTCAACAACCTGGAGCTGCTCGGGCGTCAGGGTGATCGTCGTCATGGTCTTCACCTCCTCGACCGATTATACCGCCCTCGATTTCGTTGAGCATGCTCGACTCGTCTTCCCCAAACTCACCGATCTCCTCTCAATCGCCGGTCGAGGAACTCATAAGCCTGCTCCCGAACCGCCTGCGGGAACATGTGTTGGGCGTCGGGGTAGGCCGCGGCCAGGCGATCGGGGACGCCGAGGAGCTGGTAGACCGGCCGGGCGGCATCGAGCGCGACGCGGACCCCCTCGACCTCGAAGTTGGCGTCGTGCAAAGGCGAGTTGGTGAGGAACGCCCGTGGGGCCAGCGCCCCGATCAGCTCGGGGAAGTCGAAGGGGACCTTCGCCAGGTCGAGCTGATAACGCTCGCGGAGCCGGGGCATGTACCCCTTGTGCGACCAGCCAGCGATGTTCCCCTTGTAATAGAACGGGAACGCATTGAAGCCGCAGGACGAGACGACCGCCCGGATCCGCGGCTCGAAGAGCGCCGTGAAGATGGCGTTGTGGCCGCCGAGCGAGTGGCCGATGACCCCGATGCGACCGGCGTTGACCTCATCCAGGCCGCAGAGCACGTCGACCGCCCGGAGGTTGTTCCAGATCGCCTTCATCGTGGCGCTGGCGTAGCCCAGCTTGTAGACGTCGATCTTGTACTCGCCGAACCCGGGATAATCGGGCGCGATCGCAACGTAGCCGCGCCGGGCCAGTTCCGTCGCATAGCGCAGGTCGGGTTTGCCGCCCAGCCCCACGGGCTCATCCTTGCCGATCGAGACCGTCTGGTGGAGGCAGAGCACCGCCGGGTGTCGCGGATTCGCTCCCGCGCCCCCCGGTGCGGTCCCGATGGGGATCAGGAGCCACGCCGGCACCCGGTCCCCCGGCTCGACGGCGAACGTGATCTTCTTGCGGACGAAGCCGGGCTCCTTATCCGAAGAAAGGACCTGCACGTCGAGCGGGACCCGGCGCTCGCCGCCGGGGAGCGGCCCGGCGACTTCCTGGAAGTGGGCCAGGATGTGGGCGTGGCGAACGTCCCAGTCGCCGCGGTCGCGCACCGGCCGCTCATGCCCCTCGCCGTCGCGGACCACCATCAACCGGGTGTGATCGGGATAGGACGGGGCCCGGCGCGGATCGGATTCCGATGGACCGTCTCCCCGGCCGGCAACCGCCGTCCCGCCGATGAAGACCGCCAAACTCCCGACACCCAGGAGGGATCTGTACACATTCATAGCGGGACTCCAAAGGATCGTCTGGAACTCGGTCGGCATGCACGGAGCCGATGAGCCGGCCCCGATTGTCCTCCCCATCTCCCCCAACCACCAGTCACCAGCTATCTTCCCTCGCCGCTGACCCATCGCCGCTGTCATTTGAGCCAACGGGTCGGAATTGCCGATGAGAACGGGTGAGGCGCCCGTCCGCGTTTTGCGGCTTGACATGCTCGTAGCGGATCGGCCACGATCGGCGGACCTTTCCGGCGGGATGACCGGGGGATGGAATCCGACCGGCCGAGGGGATGCGGTGGAAGCGACGGGGACCCGGAAGGTGCGAAAGGAGACACCGATGCGGAGGATTCGCTGCTCCGTGGCCGTTTTCTGCTGGCTCGGGGTCGTGGGATTGGCTCCGATGGCGGCGCAGGCCCAGTCGAAGCTGCCGCCTCCCGAGAAGCTGCTGGAATTCCGCCCGACGCTGCCGGGCGTCGACTATGATACGCCCGCGGACCAGAAGGCCATCGACGCCTGCAAGGTCGAGCTGGTGATCGTGCAGAACCGCAGCATCGGCTACGCGCTGCGGGACGGCCAGGGGAAGATGCTCCGCCGTTTCGTCGCCGCCCGGGGCCGCAATATGGACCAGTGGAGCTACTACCAGGACGGGTTCGAGGTCTACCGCGAGAGCGACCTGGACGGCGACCAGCGCCCCGACGAGGCGCGGTGGATGAACGCCGGCGGCATGCGGGTCGCGACGGTCAAGAAGACGAAGATCGTCGGCTGGAAGCAGATCTCCGCCGAGGAGGCCTCCAAGGTCTTCGTGCAGGGGCTGGTGCAGGCGATCGCCGCCTCGTCCCAGGCGGACCGCTCGGCGGCCGCGTCGCTCCTGGAGACGGTCATGGCGACGCCGGATGAACTGGCGTCCGCCGGCCTGCCTCGCGACGTGGTCGACAAGGTCGCGGCGGCGGCTGCGTCCCGCGGCGAGAAGGTCAATGCTCTGCTCAAGTCGCTGACCGGCTGGACCCGCCAGACGGTGTGGAACCGGTTCGACGGCACTTATCCGCACGTGATCCCCGCCGACGCGGCCGGCGGGCCCGAGAAGGACATCATCGTCTATGAGAACGCGATGATCTTCCCGGGCACGGCGGCCGGCCAGGCCAACGCCGGCGCACCTGCGGCGCAGGTCGCCTTCCTCCAGATCCCCGACATGATCAAGCTCGGCGAGACCTGGAAATTCATCGACTTGCCCCGCGCAATCGACCCGGAGAAGCCCGTGATCGCGCAGGTCAGCGGCATCCGCGCCATGCTCTTCGACCGCGCGAATAACGTCCAGCCGCGCGACGAGGCGGTCAACGCCGCACTCAAGGCCCTGGCCGACTACGACGGCAAGAACGCCGCCGTCATCCAGGCGGGCGGGCCGCGCGAGCGGGCCAAGTACTACCTCGACCGCATCGCCTTCCTCCGGGCCGTGGTCAAGGCATCGAAGACCGACGACGACAGGCTCATCTACGACAAGCAGGTGGTCGACTGCCTGGTCGCGGCCCTGCGCACCGGCGTCTATCCGCAGGGCCGCGAGTCGCTGGAGAAGAGCGTCGCTCGCGGGGATAAGCTCAGCTCGTACGCGGCGTACAGCCTCATCGGCGCCGACTTCGCCATGAAGAACGAGGAGAACCCCGCCAACGTCCTATCCCACCAGAAGGCCTGGATGGCCGACCTCCAGGACTTCCTGAACAAGAACCCCGGTGCCGCCGAGGCGCCTGAGGCCCTGCTCCAGCTCGCCAGCGCCAACGAGTTCAACGGCGAGGAGGATGAGGCGAGCAAGCAATACACCAAGGTCGTCCAGAATCACTCGGGGACCGAGGCCGCCCGGAAGGCCGCCGGCTCGCTCCGACGGCTCGAGCTGGTCGGCAAGGCGCTGGCGATCAAGGGCTCGGGATTGCAGAACGAGTCCATCGACATGGCGCAGTACCGCGGCAAGGCGGTCCTGGTCGTCTTCTGGGCGAGCTGGGCCACCCCGTTCAAGACCGAGCTGCCCGAGCTCAAGAAGATCGCCGAGAAGTATCGCGACCGTGGGCTGGAGGTCGTCGGCGTGAACCTCGACAACGAACGAGCCGAGGTTGACGCGTTCCTGAAGGAGAACCCGCTGACCTGGCCGCAGATCGTCGAGAGCGGGGGCCTGGAGGGACGCCTGGCCATCGAATACGGCATCACCTCGGTGCCGACCATGTTCCTCGCCGATGCCCAGGGCAAGGTGGTCAACCGCAACATCCGCACCTCCGCCGAGGCCGGCCGCCAGATCGAGAAGCTCCTGGGCGGCGCCCAGAAGGCCGCGGGCGGCGTCGCGCTGGATCAACGCTAGTGGCGCTCGAATCCTCCGGTCCTTCGTGATCTCGTAGGGTAGGCATCGCCCACCGGTCGAAGGCCGGCCCGGTAGGCGATGTCCACACCCTACCGACTGCGCACCGGGGTTTCCGCCCTCGTGTGCCGACCTGCCTCCCGGATATAGTGAATCGGTCGTGGTGCAACGAACGCCGATCGGACGTGGGCAAGCAGGGGGCACCATGGGCGATGCCCGCCCAATGGCCCGCCCATGTCTGGCATGTCTGGCATGTCTGGCACGTCGAGTATCTGCCAACCATGGGACGCCCGACCGGCGCTGACACCCGCCCCATAGTCCGCCATACTCCCCATAGTCCCCACGAAAATGTCATGCGGAAAACTGTGGAGTATCGGCGCCGGCGACTGTTTCGCGGCCATCGCACGACTCGTCCGTGGCATCGCACACGCATCAATGGCAGCGTAGCTCCATTGACGACCGGTGCCCCCTCTACGTTCCGCCCATGCCTTGCATGGTTTGCATGGTTTGCGCACCAGTGCTCTTGCAAAGCATGAGAGGGAAGTGCGGAACATGGTGCCGGGCTCGCCAGGAAAGTCGCCCTGACCGATACAGTCCACGAGATCGAAATCATCGCTTCGATCAGTCGATCCCCGGCTTTCTACCGCGTCAGCCTCAGCCTCACTTCCTGAGCGGCCGGCGGATTCCATCCACGCTCGGCGGTCTTCCCCGTCCCACCCGGGGCCGTTTGGGTCGAGTCGGCCAGTCCGGCCGGATCGGCGGGCCGCCGGGGAGTGGGCCGCGGGGCGAACGACCGTGGCCGACGATCCCTCGGCGGCCGTCGGCCCGGAATGCGAGGACCGGCCGGCGGCAGCCGGGACGGACCCGGACCGTCCGGTCTCCGGCCGCGGTCGATCAACGAGGGCGGAGTGGATCCCGATTCTCGCGCCTGGTTCCGTTTCGAACCCTCCGACTTCGTTCCGAGCCCTTCGCGTTTCTATACATTTGTACAGTATTCCCGGGTCCCGGCCGCGGACGATTCGGGCGCCGTCCCCGCCGGGTTTCCCGGGGAGGGGCTAATTTCGTAAGATGATGAGACGGAGTTGACCCCGGCGATGATTGCGTCAGGCCGATCCGGTGGAGGCCGCGCCATGAGTCTCACGACCCGAGCCGTTCAAGCCGACATCGGGCTGCCGGAGGACCGGATCGCCGAGCTGTGCGAGAAATACCGGGTGACGGAACTCTCGGTCTTCGGCTCGATCCTGCGGGACGACTTCGGCCCGGAAAGCGACGTCGATTTCCTGGTCGTCTTCGACCATGACGATTACGGGCCATGGATGGGGAAGTTGAGCGGACTGGAGGCCGAGTTGTCCGTCCTGCTGGGCCGAAAGGTCGATCTCGTCCCCAAGCCCTTACTCAAGTGGGTCATCCGCGACCGGGTCCTCGCTGAGGCGCAGCCGATCTATGTCGCAAAGGACCGCTGACCTCTACCTCGTGGACTTGCTCGACGCGGCCGACGCGATCGCCCGCTCGTTGGGCGGCGTCTCGTTCGACGAGTTCCTCGGCCAGGACGAGAAGCGTGACGCGGTCCTCTGGAACCTGTTGATCATCGGCGAGGCATCGACCAAGCTGCCGGCGGACATCACGGCCGCGCTGCCCGACGTCCCTTGGCCGGAGATCCGCGGGTTTCGCAACCGGATCGTCCACGGCTATTTTGCGCTCCAATGGCCGATCGTCTGGCACATCGCCACGGCCCAAGCCCCGGGCCTCCGAGATGGCGTCGAGACGCTGCTCGCCGCGAGCTATCCTGAGACGCACCGCCAATGGACGGAGACTCGCCGCCCGCCGCCCAGGAGAGACCCCTGAGTGCGAGAGGCGGCCGGGGCCGTCTCCCCGCCGGTGGCCGGCCCGATGAGGATGGCCATCGGCGATGGCGGTACGGTGGGTGAGGCACAGTCAGTCGGCCCGGCGGGCGGCGGCCGGGACGGACCCGGACCGGGCGGGGTCGATCAACGAGGGCGGGTCCGATACCGACTCCTCGCTCCTGACCTCGTTCCGTCGCTCACCCCGTTCCATCGAATCTGCGACGTCCCTATCGTCCTTGCTCGATTGACGCAAATCGTGTCGCGGTATAGAATTGCCGATCAGCGAATGAGCGCGGGATCGGGAGTAAGCCATGCATCTGCGATTTAACTTCGAGAAGTCATTGCAGGCGGCCGGGTGTTTGCTGGAGCTGCACGGCGATTGCATGGAGTACGTTCGCCTGCTCAAGCTCCTGTACATCGCCGACCGGGAGATGCTGGCCGAGGCGGGGGCCCCGATCACGGGCGACCGGGCGGTGGCCATGGACCACGGTCCCGTACTCAGCCACGTCTACGACCTGGTCAAGGGCCAGGCGGCGCGGGCTGGCGAGTGGGCCCACTCCATCCGGACGACGCACCATTGGGTCGCGCTGCGCCATCCGATCGGTCGAGGCAAATTGAACAAGGCCGAGATCGAGAAGCTCCAGGAAGTCACCGAGCGCTACCAGGACGATTCCGAGTGGGAGATCTGCGCCAAGACGCACGAGTTCCCCGAATGGAAGAAGAACTTCGTCCCGAACACCTCCAAGCCCATCCCCTGGGAAGAGGCCCTGGAGGCCCAAGGCCGGGCCGACCGGATCGAGGTTGTGGAGAAGCAGGACCGGCTCGAGCGCTACCTGGACACCATATTCGGGGCCTGACACATGGAGGCCGGTGAGACCTTCTACCTCCCGGACAAGGCGGCCGACGGGCACCTCTGGATCGTCATCTCGGACCCCGCGAAGGATTCCGATCGCGTCCTCCTCGTCAGCATGACGACCTACGACGTCAACAAGGAGGACGTCTGTCTCATCGAGGCGGGCGAGCACCCCAAGGTGAAGCACAAGACCTGCATCTGCTAT
Organism: uncultured Planctomycetota bacterium; assembly: GCA_963815795.1. GTDB lineage: Bacteria > Planctomycetota > Planctomycetia > Isosphaerales > Isosphaeraceae > JAKAUH01. Next base: position 6,003,712 of record CAWFIC010000003.1, read on the forward strand.
AAACCCGCGAGGGCGACCTCCCTGGCGAACCTGAACCGGCTCAGGGATTCCGGCTACATCGAAATGCAGGAGCCGGTCTCCGCGGACCTTCTCCAACGAATCCGGCGTGGCGCAGCGTTGTCGAGACGGATCGAGCTGGAGCACCTCGAGCTCATGGAGGAACAGGAGCTGCTGGACTGAGCGCCGCGCGAGGACAACGAGGTCCAGACCGAACGGTTAACGCCTATCCGGTGGGGGCCTGGCGATGTCGGCGGGCTGGGGACGTTCGTCGGCCCCGACCATGCGGTCCGGCCGGCGACCTCGGTCGGGCCGGCGGGCGATGACCGGGACGGACCCGGGCCGGGCAGTCTCGGACCAGGGTCGATCGAAGAGGTAGGGCTGATCCCGATTCTCTTGGTCCGGACCCCGTTCCCTCGCTGCTGAGCCCCTTCCACCCCTCCCATCGGTGCGGCCCCGGAAAAGACGAAGCGACACCGATTACCGCGCGGACGACTCGGAGGCCACCTGGGACATCAACCGCCTGCTCGTCGAGTGCGAGTGGGATGCCGTCCACCGCCGATTCGTGAGGGCCTGATCGCGTCATCCGGACCTCGCCGATATGTCGAACTGCCGCAGACGGCATCAGCCGGGGCGTCTCCTATCAGCGGTCAGGCCGACATCCGGGGCGACGAGGGGACACGGAGACGCAGCTAAGGCCGTAGAACGGGGACGCGGGGCCGTAGAACGGGGACGCGACTGGAGTTCACCCACCCGCCCGGTCCAGTCCGGCGGTGGCGATCGCCCGGTCCGGCCGGGCTGCGGGCCGGATTCGTCACCGTGCCGGATCGGGGTCCGGGCACGGTCGGCCCGGCCGCGGGGGCTTCCGGGCCGCGGGTCATCGCGCCGGGCGGCGGGCCGGCAGATCGCGCAGACACGCATGTCGAATGGGGATAGATTGGGATCAGTCTCGAAGGAGGTGGTCCGTGGCCAGCGAGATCATCGACCTGAATGCACCCGCCCGCGATCCCGCGACGCCCAAGCCCCGCGGCATCTTACCGGTGCCTCCTGCAGTGGAGGAGATCGTGGCTCGCGAGAAGCTCCGGCTGGCGCCCTACATGACGGATGAGGCCGAGCGTCGGATTCGCGACGATCTCACCTTGCAGCATTACTACGAGGGGTCGGAGGTCGCGTACCGAAGGACGTCGGCGGGAGTCGAGGTGCTGGCCGTGGGATGGGATGAAGTCAAGGATTATCTCGGGACGACCCCGCACGACCGGCGGCGCGACGTGCTGATCGGGCAGCCTTGAACGATGAGTTCGAACTCGAGATCCCGCTGAAGGGCCGAGCCTTACAATCGACCGGTGAGGTCTTACTCCGCGCCGAGTTGGTGCTCAGCCTCAAGACGATCCAGGCGACCTGGGAGGACTGGCTGTTCCGGGTCGACACCGGGACCGAGATGTCCACGATGCCGGCGTCGCGAGCCAAGGCATTGGGCCTGCCGATCCCCAAGCGGCCGGTCAGGGGCTTGACCCTGCGCGGTCAAGCGGTCAGGGCCGGCTTGCTGCGAGCCCGGATCGTCGGCATGGACGCGACGGAATACATGTTCCCTTGCTACTTCCTGGGCGACCCCGATGATCCGCGCTCGACACTCGACCCGAGTCTGCTTGGATTGACGGGTGTCATCGCCCAGATTCGACTGGGATTCGACGGAGCCCCGTCGTTGGGTGCGCCCTACGGTCTGCTGATCGTTGAGAAGCGGTAGAGGCCGGTTGCTAGCCAGGCGTCGGCCGGCGCGACGACCAGCCGTTTGCCAATCGCTTCGGCGTGGGAGACGCGAATGGGGTCGGGAGTCGGGAATGGGCTCGGGACCCGAATCGGCAGACCCGCTATCGATACGGTGACGACTCCCCCTCGTGAACGAGGGGGCTTCTTGGGCGACGCCTGCGGTAGCCCGCTGCGTTACCGCCCACCGGCCCCGTCCGGGCCGGCCGGCCTTGCGGCCGGGGGTTCGCTTCGAGGCGTCTCACGACGGCTCGTTGCGATCCGGGGAGCAGACCGGCTCATCGGCCGGCAACCCGCGGTTCCGACCGGATTGACGGTGCGGCATCCCGCGGCGAAGGCTTGATTCCCGGTGATGAGGCGAGTGTACCGGGGAACATCACCGGCGTAAAGATGCGTTTCATTTTATCAACAGCGGAGGGCGGCGATTCCCCCCTCTCCTGAAGGAGAGGGTCCCCTCGCCGCGGTTTTATGGCCGAGTTGCGGCCGATCATCGAATGAAAAACGCCGGGCCGAATGGGGACATCGCTCCTGCCATCGGCGGATCGCGGGGACCGGGCAAGTTCAAACGCCCACACGGCTCGCTCAGTCCGGTCCCGGCCGGCCCGGCCGCGGGGGCTTCCGGGCCGCGGGCCGTCGGGCGCAGCGAGACAGGAGTGATCCCCCGCGCCGGGTCGCGACGGTTCAAGCGTCGGCCAGCGAGACGACCAGCCGCTTGCCGACGGCTTCCGCGTAGCGCACCAGGGTCTCGATCGTGGGATTGGGGCGCTGCCCGGTCTCGAGCTTGGAGAGGGCCGAACGGTCCATCCCCGTCAACTCGGTCAGGTCGGAAAGGCTCAGCCCCCGCTCCTCGCGCGCGACCTTGAGTTGGCGGAACAGCTCTTCCAGTTCATCGAGCACCGCCACACGCTCTTGATGCCGGGCGACCAGATCGGGTAGCTCCCCGGCGATCTGCTCGCGGACCTCGCGATACCTCGCGGCTTCCTCGGGGGTCAACCGCCGATCGCGCGTGATGCGTTTCATGTTCGGCGCCTCCTCCTGGGGACCTCGTACGCGGTGATCGGGTAGACCGTGTCGGGTTCAATCTCTTCATACACGACCATCAGGTGCCGACCCGCGCTCGTGTCCCCGAAAACCACAGGTCGTCCTGAGGATCGGCTGATATCCGCGTCCTCCGCGTTCTGAAGCACCTCTTCGACTTCATCCTTGGTGACGCCGTGCTCGGCGCAATGTTGCACGTTGCCGTCCGGGTCGTCATCCAGGTCCCACAGGATTGCGTCGATCGGCATGGTCTCAGCCTCGGCCCATTGTGGAATTATAATACAATAGCGGCGGCGGGCCGTCAAACCGATCAGGCGCGTTTCCCACCTCGATGCCTCCCAGCGAGTGATCGCTCGCCGAATCCAAGGGAGCGTCGTAGCGACCGGCAAGAGGCCCAGTCGATGAAGGCGTCTTGCACCGTGACCGACTCGCGGATGAGGCACCACGATCTCGATCAGGTTCAAGATCACGCCGCGCAGGTATTCCATGCGGAGAAGACCGGCACGAGCACCTCGGCACTGCCGACGGCCTCGCGGACGGCGGCCTGCTGAAGCGTGTGTCCGTGGAGCTGGTGGACGACAGCCGACGTGTCGAACAGGAAGCGAGCGGTGCTACGCTTGCGGGCCATCCTCGTCCTCTTCCCGGTCGGGCGAGGACAGGTCGATGGTCGGCCCGGTCGGGATGCCCGACGCCTTGAAGTGCCGGCGGATGGCGTCGTACTCCTCGAAAGTGAACTCCCCGTCGTGCCCTGCGGCGGAGAAAACGCTCCGTAGACCCTCAAGCACCCCAGGTGTGTACGCCTTTCAGGTCAGGGACGCCAGGGCCACCTCGACGAGCGTGATGACGGAGAGGAAATTGTTGTCCTCGGGGCGGGCCGACAGGATCGCGCGCCCGCGGACGAGTTCCCGCTTCAGCAACTGGACCTCGGCGGCCAGCGACACGTCGCCCAGGCGAGTCGCGAGCCGGTCCTCGCGGGCCAGGAGTTGGCGGGCCAGACCGGCCCGCGTGTCGGGTTGCTGCTCGATTCTCCGTCCGAGGTCGAGAGACACGCTGCACCCCTCCTCATCTTCTGTCTGCGGCTTCGGCAGTGGTCGTCGCCAGCCCGATTATCGCGCGGCAGTCACAGGGGGTCATTCGCGGGGTCCGCGGCCGAGGTCCTAGGAACGCGGGAGGGGAAAAGCGGACGCAGGCCGATTTCACGCGCCGGCTCGGTCGGGCCCGACGGCGGCTGTCACCCCGTCCGGCCGGGCCGACGGCCCGCGTCGCCACCGTGCCGGGCCGGGGCGTGCGGGGACGGGCCGTCCGGGACCGCTCCCGCCGGTGGGCCTCCGACGTCACCCGGTCCGGCCGCCGTCCCCGCGATGACCGACCGCGGTGCCGAACGGGGACATCGCTCTTGCCCTTCGCGGCTCGCGGGCACCGGGCGGGATCGAACGCCCGCGCGGCGATCCGCTCGGTCCCGCCGCGCTCGGCCCGACCGCGGGGGCTTCCGGGCCGCGGGTCGTCGGGTCGGGCGACAGGCGCAGCGGCCCCGGGCAGGTGCGGCGACGTAGCGGAAACGGGGACGCGGAAGGGAACTGAAGGAGGTTGTATCCGGCGGCCCGGCGCGCACCATCGCCTTCCCCCAGGCCGATGCCGGCCTGCCGGATACAACCTCCTTCATTTGACGAGACCTGGAGGGACCGGTTTCCTCCGATGATCGCCGCGCCTCGAGGAGGCCACCGACGAACGGCGTGGGGCAGGATGACGCCGGACGTCAGCCTCCTCGGGATTAGCGGCCCGTCGCGAGCTTGTCGGGCGGGCGAAGCAGGTGGGCCAGCTCCTCGGCGGCGACCTGATGTCCGCGGGCCGACCAGTGCGAGTCGTCGGCCAGGTAGGGCAGACCGCCGGCGGCGGCCTCGGCGCGGAATCGCGGGGTCAGGTCGAGGAACCGGACGCTCGGCGACATCGCGGCGACCGCCTCGCCGAGCGCACGGGCAGGTCGTCGACCGGCCAGGAGCGGCACGGTGAATCGGGCTCGAACGCGCAGACGTCGCGGTACACGCGGAATCGCGACGGGATGAACAGCACGATCAGCTCGGCCCCTTGCCGCCGGCACATCGCGTCCGCCTGGGCCAGCCAGGCGCGCACCAACTGGAGCTCGGGCGAGCCCTCTCGGGGCAGGCGAGGGACGCCGTCGCCGTGCTGGACGCCGCTGCGGAAGTAGATGGGCACCTCCCGGCCCGAGTCGTCGATGAACCGCCCGGTAAACAGCCGGGCGGGCCGGCGCGGCTCGGGACGCAGCCACGACTGGATCGCGTACTGCAACGCATTCCGCACGAATCCGCGCCCGTAGGGCGACTCGCCACCGCCGCTGCGCAGGATCCACGGCAGGTCCTTCTGGTGCTCCTCGAACTCGTGGATGTCCTGGAGGTCGTTGCCCTCGTAGAAGGCCCAGATGCACGTCTTCGCCTTGCGGCCCAGGGCATGCCGGCGCAGGACGACGAGCTCCTGCTGCGGCCCGTAGCCGGTGCACGCCAGGTTGGCGACCGCCAGGCCGGTCAGCCGGGCCAACCGGGAGGTGATCAACTCGGACTCGCCGACGTGGGCGCCCTCGATGAAGGAATCGCCGACGATCGCGACGTCGGCCGCGTCCAGCCCGGGCGGGTTGCGAAACCCGTCGCGGTCGAGCCGGAGGTCGCAGTGATAGATCGTCGCGGGCGTCGCCCCGCTGAGTAAATGCCGCTCCGAGCCCACGCAGGCCCAGCGGGTGCCGCTGTTCCCCTCCCGGGCGTAGACCAGCTCGGGGTCGGGACGAAACCCGGGTCGCCGCCAGGTCGCTGTCGGGATCATGAAGACGCTGCGATAGTTCACCAGTCCCAGCGCCGCCGGAACTTCGAACACCGCGACCGCCAGCACGATCGACCCGGTGACCGCCGTGAACCGCGCCGCATCCACCGTACGGCTCTGTCTCGAGAGGAAGAAGATCAGCCCCCAGATCCCCAGGTAACCGGCCACCAGCAGCCCGAGCAGTTGCTCGGGTGTGACGCCGTAAGCGGTCGCGCCGACCCGCAAGGCCAGGCCCAGTGCTCCCAGCCAGCCGAGGCTGAACAGGATCCGCGCGTGCCGTCGTCGCCGCATGGCTCGCCTCTCCGCAATCCGGGCGCGGACCCATCGGCTCCGTCCGCGGCGGCCCGACCCATCCCGGCGCAGCGAACCGCATCCCCGCCGAGGCCGAGTTATAGCCGCCCCTCGAGGGCTGTCAACCCGAGCCTCGATCACGGGCCGTTCTCATCGCCCGGATCCCGGCCCCGGCATGGTGATGACGAAGTGCCGGACTCGCCCCCGCGGCGTCGGCCGCCACCAGATGGCGAGGGTCGCGCGGGGCGCGACGGGCCCTGCCGCCCCGCGACCCGTCATGAGCCGGGCCACGGGGAACCGGAATGACCGCACGACCGGCCTGAGCCCCGCTCGCGCGGCCTGGCGCCAGGCCAGCTCGTAGCGGGCGAGGTCGACGACCCAGGCGGGTCGATCCCCATCGGTCCATCGCCCAGCGCCTCGACGAATCCGACCGCGTCGTCCAGGTCCGCCTTCGATCCGCGCGGCTTTGACTCCGCCGAGTACCGCTCGAAGAGCCCGCCGAACCGATCGCCGAGGGCCCGCGCGGCGATCGGGATGACCCGCCGCACCTGGTCGCGCCGCTTGCGGCGGAGCGAGTCGGCGAACTGCTCGACCTGCCGCCGCGAGACGCCGGCCAGCCCGCGGGCCTCGTCGGCGCCGAGCCCGAGCTCGGCGCCCACGGCCGCCGGATCCGCGAAGAACCGATCCCGCAGCGCCGGGTCGATGTATAACCGCGCCAGCGCGCCCTGGACTTCGGCTAGGCCCATCGCCCGTGCCGCCTCCCGATCGCCCGCGCCCGGTCCAGCTCGTCCAGCAGTTCGGCCAGCGGCGGCAGGTTCTCGTCCCGCTCCAGGATGATGCCGCGCACCGGCGCCCGCATCATGGCTTCGTCCAGCACATTCCAGACCTCCGGCGGCGTCAGGTGGCCATGGCTGTCGATCAGCGACCCGTCGTGCCAGTGCCCGCCCGCGAAGTGGACCTGCACCACCCGGTCCCACGGCCATCGGTCGAGCAGGCGATCCAGGTCCAGGCCGTGGTTGATCGCGTTGGTGTAGAGATTGGTCACGTCGCAGAGCAGCCCGCAGCCGGTCCGGTCGAGCACGGCCGTGACGAACTCGGCCTCGTCCATCTCGGCGCCCGGGACGATCACCGGCGCGGTGATGTTCTCGAGGATCAGCGGGGTGCGGATCCGCTCCCGCACTCGCTCGACGTTGCGGGCGACGACCCCGATCGCCTCGCGGGTCCAGGGCAGGGGGGCCAGGTGCCCGATCGGAATGCCACCGGCCCGCGTGTATGCGATGTGCTCGCTCCACCACGGCGGCTCGAGCCGCGCGACCAGCTCGGCCATGGCATCGAGGTAAGGCTCGTCGACCCCCTCGGCGCTGCCCAGCGACAGGTCGAGCCCGTGCGGGATGATCGGGAAATGATCGGCGAGCAGGTCCAGCTCGGCGCGCTTCTCTTCGGGGGCGTCGAAGTAGTGGTCGGCCGTGACTTCCAGGAAGTCGACCCCATCGCGGCGGTGGAACAGCTCGGCGAGGAGCGGCTCGCGGAAGCCGAGCCCCACGCCGAGCACCGGCAGGTCGCGTTCCATGGCTCAGCCTCCGCACCCGCCGCAGCCACCCCCGCACCCGCCGCCGCAGCCGCCACCCCCGCAGCCGCCGCCGCCGCAACCGCCGCCGCCGCAACCACCGCTGCTCGTCGCCCTCCTGGTGAACATCAAGTTCAGGTCGGACAGGGGTGTATTCACCAGGGCGGGGATCCCGAAGATTCCCACCAGCAGCAGGCAGTCGGAGCAGGCGGCAGCCGCCCGGGTCTTGCCCTGGCTTCCGGCAAATTCCATCCCGTAGACCGTCCAGTCCCCGGCCGCGTCGAGCCGACTCCCAAGCCCTCCGTAAGCCAGCTTCAGCCGTTCCAGGTACGCCTTGCCCCGATGGCTGACTCGCGGGAGCATCCAGCAAGCGCCCGAGAAGACAAGCCCTCCGACCAGTCCCATCACGCACAGGAATGCCACGTTCGTGTGCCCCTTCGCCATGGCGACGGTGAGCTTGTACAGGCCGAGGAGGATGATCGTTCCCAGCCCGAAGGACCACAGCCGCAGCGCAAGGTCCTTCATCTCCGCGGGCGCCAGCAGGCCCTGCTCCGTCAGCTCTGCCTCATACGGTGCACACGCCTCCGCGATCAGGGGAGGGATGCCCCCCGCCTGGAAGATCGCCCGGGGATCGGCGGGATACCCGGACCATTTCCAGACCGCCACTTCGATCGGAGTCAGCTCGCCGCGCCTCGGCTCCCGACCCCGGTCGATCTTGTTGATGGTGGTCAACCATTTCTTCTCCTCGGTGATCCGCAGCAGCCCGCGCTGGATCAGCGAGGCGATGGCCACGCGGGTGACCTCGTTCTCCCGGCCCCGCAGGTAGGCGATCTCATACGGGTCGAGCTTGGCCGGGATCTCCGGCGGCTCGAGGTCGCGCGTCCGGTCGACCGCCCGGATCGACCGGTAAGCGGCCACGCTCAACACGACGATCGACGCGGCATAGAACAGCAGGAAATACGGCCCATACAGGTCGGCAACCGTGTTGTGCAGGAACCAGTTCATGCACTTCTCCGATCTCCACAGAAGATCGCTCTTGATCTCGTCCTTCTCGTTTTCTCGAAGGGAGATTCGATCGCCGGCCGTGAACATTGCGCGAAGGCGCGGACTCCGTCGCGCCACTCGACGCGGTCACCGGTGTCTGACACGAGCCGGTCCGGTCTGCGGGATCGGCGCGGGCTTGCCTCCCAGGGCGTCCCTTTGCGCGTGCGCACCTTCCGGAACGATCGCGGCAAACAAGATGATCCCCGGCGCGATCCTGACGCGCCCCGCCCTCATCGACGTACCTTCCGAAGAAGACGATTTGCGAACGATCCCGGATCGGTTCGGGAACCCGGTCCGGGAGTCGAGGCCGAGCCGCTTGCCCGCATTTGCGAGGGAGGCGCACCGTCCGCCTCCCTCGGATCCTCACACAGCCGTGCACCACACCAGGGACTTCGGAGACGATGGACAAGGAGGTCGTACCACCCGTGTCGGCTCGGCCCGACCGGTTCGGCAGCGTATCGCCGGAGGTCGTCGGGCCCCGCCCATGCTCCTCATGTATCGCATGTATCGCACGAATCAGACTTCGGCGCACATGGGGGAAAGTCTGAAGCATGGTGAGAAAGGCCGTCACCTGGTAGATTTTTGACCACGTAATGCAGGCCAACACTGAACGAATGCATGGCCGTTATCATCGATGCTGAAATCCGGTCTTGTCTCTCGAGGTTCAGCCTGTCCGATGCACATCGTCGTGCACTTTCCCGGCTGTCCCCGAAGCTCTTCGTCGTCCTGTCGGCTCGTGGTGACGAGAGATCAAACCCCGATGGAGCGCCACCGATCGGGAGAGGGATGGGATCCACGAAAAACACGAAATCACACGAAAAAAGAACTTCCGATGGGAGCCGGCTGTGGCGAATCTCGCGAGTTTCTTTCGTGCTTTTTTCGTGTTTTTCGTGGTTCCTCCGATCTCGTCTTCCTGGTCGGCCGGTCTGACCAGGAAGCGACGTCGCAGTCTGGACTCGTTTGCCTGGGACTCGACGTCTCGTCGGCTCACCGGATCTTCAACGGCGGCGCACCGCCGGCGTCTTTCGGATCGTCGCGCAGGTCGCGCTTCAGGTCTTCGAATTCCCCGATCAGCCGGTCGAGGATCCGCTCCTGCTCGCCGCGGCCGCGCCGGCGCGCCAGCTTCAGTTGCCTGATCTCGCGGGAGAGGCGATCGAGCCGGTCCTCGACGGGGTCTTGAACCGCCGGAAGTGTCAGACCGGCGCGGCGGAGATGGTCCTTGCTGACGTAGACGACCTCAACCTTGTGATCGATGTGATGGAACGGAATGGAATCGTCCGACCAGGTGAGTTCATCGAAATAGGCCGTGCACTTGTAGTGTTTGTGAACGAGCTGGCAGGGCCCGGCGAGTGGGTAGACCTTCACCGGGTCGACCTTGTCGCCGATCTTCTCGACGACGATGCGGACGTTGTTTCGCTGGGTCTTGTAGAACGGGGGATGGTCGCCGTTGGACTTCTTGGGGAGCTTGGCCAAGACCTCGGCCTCGCCGGGCGGGTCGAGGCAAGTGTGCTCGGTATCGGAGGCCGCCCCCGCCACAGGCACGCGATCCGTCTCGGGTTGCTGCTGGCGGTCCGAGTGCTGTCGAACGAGCGCGACCGCCTTATCGTCGAGGTCTTTCCATGCCTTGGCCTCGCGGTGCGCTCCTCGGGAATCCCAGGATCTCGGGGCACCGGCCGGCTGCGTGCCGAGGCTGATCACGACATGGCCGTTCGCGGACGACTTGAGCGTGGCCGGGCCGAAGACGTCGATGTCGCCGCCGGGGCCGACCGCGAATCGGCCGATCGGGGATGCCTCGACCTGAGTGACGACATTCGCAACAGGGTCATCGAGCCGAGGCGATCCCACCTCGGCGGGTCGGTCCGACGCCGGCTGATCGGAATCGCCGCGGGCGAGCCAGAGCGGTGCGGCGGCCAGGACGACGGCCAGGCCGGCGAGGATGCGGACGAGATTCATCGACTCCTCCTGAGGTTCGAGGATCCGGCGGACGCGGGCGAGCAGGACGCCGCCGCCGGCCGCCGTTGACGGGAAGGACGCGGGGACGCGCAGTCCCTCCATGGCCGCCAGGGCCCGCGCATAGGTGACCCGGTCGCGGCAGACCGCCACGGCCAGGTCGTCGCAGGACGACTCGCGTTCGCGGCGGATCGCGCGCGAGATCCACCAGGCCGCCGGGTGGTAGAACATCACCACTTCGACGATGCACTGGATTATGTTAACCAGATAATCATGACGGCGGATGTGGGCCAGTTCGTGGGCCAGGATGGCCTCGAGTTCGGACACGCCGAGGCCCGAGAGCGCCGCGACCGGGACGAGGATCGCCGGACGGACCCAGCCGACGACCATCGGGACCTCGATCCGCGCCGATTCGAGCAAAGCCACGGCGCGGCGGATGCCCAGCCGCTCCTTGAGCCGCTCGACCCGATCGGGCCAGGGATCGACGAGGGGCCGGGTGTGATGCCGCACCCATCGGCGGGCCTGAATCCAGCCTCCCAGGAGCCGCATCGAGAAACCGCCGACCCCGGCCATCCACATCGCCACGACCGTGGGCAGCATCGGCTCGAGCCGGTCGACGACCCGGAATCGTGCCAGGCTGGGGGTCGATGCGCGATCGATGACGGCGGGCGTCATCTTCGCGATAACCGCCGGCCCGACGGTCGCCCCGCGATCGACCTGCGGCGACGGATGGGAAACGCCCGATCGGAGCAACGTCACCACCGGCAGCGCGACCAGGAACATCATCGCGGCGCAGGCGGCCAGGTAGCGCACCGGCGATGGTGCGCGGCGCAAGAGACCCAGTACCAGGGCCAGCGCCATCGCGACTCCGGTGCCCTGCCAGAGCGAGTGCAGCAGCATCCAGCCGATCGCTTCGACCCAGGGTGAAGCGGACCAACCCGCGGGGCCGATCATGAGCAGCCCCCTTCCAGCTCATCGATCAGGCGGCGGATCGCGTCGAGCTCTTCCGGCGTCGATCGCTTCGAAGCCAGCGCCTGCATCACCAGCCGCTGCGCCGAGCCGCCGAAGGCCCGTTCCATCAGGTCGGAGACCAGCCGCTTCTGCGTCTCGTCCTCGCCCGATCGCGCCCGATACACGTGCGACCGCTGCGACTCGTCGCGATCGACCAGCCCCTTGGCCGTCATGATCTGGAGCAGCTTCAGGGCCGTCGTGTAGCCGGTCGGCTGCGACTCCCCGAGCGCCTCATGCACCTGCCGCACCGTACTCGGCCCGCGTCGCCAGAGCACTCGCAAGATCGCCAACTCCGCGTCCGTCGGACGCGGCGAACCACGCTTCGCCATGATGGGCTCCCTCCATGTCCTTGCCCGCATGGCCGCCGATCATACGAAGCGTCTCGTAGTTGTCAACGAAGGTTTTCGTAATTCCGTGCGCCGGTGGATAAGAGAGGATAAACCACGGATGATGCGCGATCAGTTGGGAGGATTTGGCCTCTCGGCGGGCGGGGCCGGTGGGACGGGCACGGTTTCCGGGGGCGGCTGGGCGGCGGCCGGGGCCGGCTGGGCGGCGGCGTGCGCGGCCGAGAGATGGGCATAGAATACGTCCCAGTTGCCATAGGGCATGGCGCCCAGGTCGCGGTAGAGTTCCAGCCGCTCGGCGCGGAACGCGGTCCAGAGCGCGACCAGCCGGTCCTCGGCCTGCCGGATTCGTTCCATGTCGTCGGCGAGGTTCTGGACGACCGGCGTGCGCAGGGAGATGGCCTGCGAGCTCGGTGGGTGGACGAGCCGCTCGAACGCTTGGTCGCTCAGGCGGATGGCGAGCTCATAGCCACGCTTCGCGCCCTCGTAGCCCAGGCGCGTGTCCAGCAGGTGCCGGATGCGGCGGCGGACGCGCAGCTCGAGGGCGACGTCGCCATCGGCAGCGGCACGGTCGTTGCCCGCGCCCGCCCGGTTCCTGATCGCGAGGCGGGCGACAGCCCGTAGCTGGTCATCCATCCAGGTGGTATCACGTATTACGAACTCTATTGGGATGGAAGGCGGATCGATCGCGGCGAGGAGGCGCTGGCCGCCCACCAGCGCATCCCCCAGCTCCGGTAGCTGCCCGACGATCCGGGGCAGCTCGGCGAGGTTCCGATCCGGGCGCCGTTGCCAGGCATCCGCCGCATCCCAGACCCGGAGGAACGCGACGACGGGCCCGCGGTCGGGCAGCACGGGCGCGTGCGGCGACAGGCCCAGCGCGACCTTCAGCTCATCGAGGTCATTGCGATAGCCGGCGAGCTCTCGCGATGCCCTCTGGCGGCCCTGCACCAGCGCCTCGGCGAGGACATCGATGTCGAGCTGGCTGAGACCGGCATTCTCCCCCTGGATCAGCTCGCGCACCAACCTATGGAGATTCTCGACCTTGGCGATATACCGGTTCTTGATATCGATCGACTCGCGGCGGCGGAGGACCCGGAAGTAGGCCTGGCTCGGGTCATGGAACGCGCCGCCGTCCCCGTCGCGGCCGGTCAGGAACGCCGTACGGAACCGGGCGAAGTCCGCGACCTCGTACCGCCGGGCCTGCTCGTCGAGGGCCCGGGGGTCGAGCGTCTCCGCGGCCGACTTGCCGCCGGAGCGGGCGCGAACCAGGGCCAACGCATAGACTCGCTCCCACGTCAGGAGCTCTGCGGCAGCCCCCCTGGGCAGGCCGGCGATGATCGTCTCCTGGGGCGGCGGGATCATCGGCACTAGCAGACCTTCGAGGCCTACCGCCTGACCCGCCGCGGGCCCGATCCTCTGGACGTCAACGGCCGCCGGCGCGGCGGGCGGCGCGGGCGGCGGCGGAGCCTGCTGGGCCCGGACCTCGGCCGGGACCGCGATGAGGACAAGACCCGAGGCCCCGATCAAGAGTCCGGTGATGATGCTGCGCATGCGAGTGCCTCCCATCTCCAAGCTCATCGCATCTTCGTTCGCCTTTTCGATCACTTGGCCGCGCCCGCCGGCGGGGCGTCGGGGACGATCCGGAACAGGATCTGTCCATCATAAGTGACCGCTCCCGGCCCGATTGCTGCATCATACCGGACCCGGCCGGCGATCGGTGCCGTCACCTTGCAGTGATTGATCTGCTCGTGCAGCCTCTTGAGGGCCGCCTCCTCCCGCATCAGCGCGGCCTGCTTGCCCAGCTCGCGCTCCCGGGCCGTCTCGACGGCGGCCATCAGCTCGCGGGTCGTCCTGTTCCTGATGTGCTGGGACAGCTCCTGCTTCTTGGTGTGGGTCAGCTCGAGGGCGAACTTGGCCTTCTCGAACGCCAGTTGCGCCGCGACCAGCTCGGCCTTCGACGCATAGCCCTTCTGGAACATCCGCGTGGTCCACTCGAGCTTGTCCTCTCCGCTGACCAGGCCCGTCTCGGCCAGCTTGATCTCGGCCTCGACGGCCTGCACCTGCTGCACAAAACGGCCCTCTTTGTACTCGTTGAGGTCCATCACGGCAGCCTCATGGCCGAGCCGCGTGCCCTGGACGCCGGCCCGGAGGCCCCGGACGGCGACCTCCTGGCTGGCGATCCGATCCTTCAACTCGGCCGGGTCGAGCTCGCAGACGACTTCGGCCTTCTCGACCCGCGTCCCGTCGGGCCGGTTCGAGAGGACCCGGATGCGGCCCTCGACCGGGTTGAAGACCGCGAGGCCCCGGCCCTCCGCGACGGCCCCGGCCGGCTCCTCGGCCCGATGCTGGGCCGAGGCGATGGTGACGGTCAGCAAGGCCGCAAGCCCAACCAGGACCCCGATGTGCATCAAGCGGGCGGACATGGTCGTTTACCTCCTTCGCGGATCGGCGGGTTCCGGAGAGCCGGGAAGATCGGTGCTCGAAGCGCACGCGACCGGGCCCCTTCTCGATGGAGCTTCGCTCTCAGGTCCTCTCATTTCAATAAGCGATATCCTCGCGTCAACCGGCCTCGGCCGACGACTTTCGTTCCGCGAGGGGGCCGATGCGCTTCATCGGACCGGCCGGGCGCCTCGGGTCGGATCACGCCATGGGGAAGGTCCGGATCGGCGGGCGGAGCCGCCTCCGACAAGGCCACCATCTGATCCCGTTGTAGGAGGGGGCTTGTCACGCGACGTTAGGTTTTGCCGGAAATCGCGGTGGTGTCCGGTGGCCGTTGAATGGGATTCTACCGATGGGTAAGCTAGACGTCCAGGACCTGACTCACCGATCCGGATCCGCCCAGGACGACTCATGCCCACGGACGACCTCGACCGCTTCTGCTGCCAGAATCCCGACTGCCCCGACTACGGCCGCCACGGCGCCGGCAACCTCTCGGTCTGCGGCCACTACGGCCAGGCCCACCACCGGCTGTTGTACTGCCGCACCTGCAAGGCCCGCTTCTCGGAGTTCAAGGGCACCCCGCTTTTCAACTCCAAGCTGCCGCACGAGAAGGTGCTGGCGATCCTCCAGCACCTCGCCGATGGCTGCGGCACCCGCCAGACCGCCCGGTTGGTGGGGGTCAACAAGGACACCGTCACCCGACTGGCCCTGCTCGCCGGCGCTCATGCTCAGGCCGCCCACGACGAGTTGGTGGCCTTTTCCCCCCTATACCCGTGAGGTCCAGTTCGACGAGAAATGGTCCTTCGTCCACAAGAAGCAGAGGAACTGCGACCCCGACGACCCGGCCGATGACCACTGCGGGGACTACTGGGACTACGTCGCCTACGACCCCGAGCATAAGCTGGTCCTGGCGGTGATCCCCGGGGCGCGGACGGAGGAGAACGGCTGTGCGATCGTCGGCAAGGTCGCGGAGCGGCTCGGCGGCACGCCGCCGGAGCTGATGACCAGCGACGAGTATCCGGTGTATGAGACGGCGATCCACAACACCTTCGGCGAGCCGGTCCCGGCGGAGCGGAAGCCGGGCCGGCCCCGGGTCGTGCCCCAGCGGCGGGTGCCGGAGGGCGTGGTCTACGCGACGGTGCACAAGCGCCGCAAGAAGGGGCGGGTCGTCGCGGTCGAGCCGCGGTTAGTCTTCGGGTCGGAGGACGAGCTGGAGGAGGCGCTGGGCGAGTCGTGTGCCAGTCGCGTGGTGAATACATCCTTCGTCGAACGGCAGAACGCGACCGATCGGCACCGCAACGCGCGGAAGGGGCGGAAGACGTATCGGTTCAGCAAGGACTGGCAGGTGCACGAGGCGATGACCTACTTGACGCTGTACGGCTACAACTTCTGCTGGTGTGTCCGGACGCTGCGGGTCAAGGACGAGGAGGGGCGGTGGCAGGAGCGGACGCCGGCCCTGGCCGCCGGGTTGACCGACCACGTATGGACCTGGCGCGAGTGGTTCACTCGCCCGGCCGTTCAGCCAGCGTAGGACACCACCGAAATCGCGACACGAAGTTTTGCCGCGGCCTCGATAGGCGTACAGTGAGGGCCGGTGCCTCGGCTCACATCCCCGATGGAGGACGACCCATGCCGCGCCCGATCCCTCTGCCCGTACGCCAAGCCATCTGGCGGCGCTACCAGGATGGCCAGGACGGCTCCACCATCGCTCGGGCCCTCGACCTGCCCCCGCGCACGGTCCGCCACCTGCTCGACCGCTTCGGCCGTGGCGATCCGGCCCTCCTGGCCCCGTCGTACGACCGGTGCGGGGCGGCGACGCCCAAGCCCGACGAGGCGCTCGTGCGAGCGGCCCTCGACCTGCGGCGGCAACATCCGACCTGGGGGGCCGGACTGATCCGCGTGATGCTGGGCCACCGACTCCCCGAGGATCCGTTGCCGACCACCCGGACGCTCCAGCGCTGGTTCCACCGCGCCGGCCTGTCCCCGCGCCGGCGGGGCGCCGACCCGCCGCCGACTCGCGCCGGGCGCAGCGGCCTCACGAGGTCTGGCAGATGGACGCGGCCGAGCTGGTGAAGCTGCGATCCGGTCAACTCGTCTCCTGGCTGCGGATCGTGGACGAATGCAGCGGCGCGGCCCTGTGGACCGCGGTTTTCCCCCTGGGCCGTTGGACCCAGGTCCCGCCCACGGCGACCCAGGGGCAACTGCGGCTGGCCTTCTCCCGCTGGGGCCGGCCCCAGCGGTTGCGGGTGGACAACGGGGCGCCGTGGGGGACGCGCGGCGACCTGCCGACCGACCTGGAATTGTGGCTGCTGGGCGTGGGAGTGGGGGTGGTCCCCAACCCGCCGCGGCGCCCCCAAGACAACGGGGTGGTGGAGCGGTCGCAGGGGACGGGCAAGCGGTGGGGCGAGCCCTGGACCTGCGACGATCCGGAGGAGTTGCAGGCGCGGTTCGCGGTCCTGGACGAGATCCAGCGGCGGGAGTATCCCAGCATCGGCGGCCGGAGCCGATGGGAGGCCTTCCCGGGGTTGGTCCACTCCGGGCGGGCCTATACGCCGGGGTGGGAGGAGGGCCACTGGGAGCTGGCGCGGGTCGCGGCGGGCCTGGCCGGTTACGCCGTGCGGCGGCGCCGACGCGACCGGGACGATCTCGTTGTACAACAGGCGTCATTATATTGGGAAGATTAATAGGCATAAGACTGTGTATGTAATGTTCGACCCGGAGACCTACGCCTGGGTCGTCGCGGATCACGAGGGCCGCCAGTTGAGTCGTCAGCCGGCGACCCATATCAACCGTGAGGATATCATGAATCTGAGGGTGTCACTCCGAGACCAGAGGACATAACGACAGGTCGCGGCAAAACTTCGTGTCGCGATTTCCG
The DNA here is from genome assembly GCA_963815795.1 of uncultured Planctomycetota bacterium. Classification (GTDB taxonomy): domain Bacteria; phylum Planctomycetota; class Planctomycetia; order Isosphaerales; family Isosphaeraceae; genus JAKAUH01. The sequence continues at coordinate 6,020,864 of CAWFIC010000003.1, forward strand.
GCAAAACCTAACGTCGCGTGACAGGCTCCGTCCCCCGACCCGATCCGCCCCGGCCGACCGGTCGGCGGACAGAGCCGCCTCCTACAGCGGACCGGTCCGGGCGCTCTACGGGAAGATCAGGTCGACCTCGACAGCCCCGGCCGGGATGGTGACTCCGGCGTGATCGTCGTCCCTGTGCAGGCCGAGCCGCGCCTCTTCCTGCGGCAGCCCCTTCAACCGGAAGACGCCCAGGCGATCCGTCGCGGCACATATGTACGTCTGCCCGCGAAAGCCATCAATCCGGATGGCGGGGATTGGCGAGCCGCTCTTGTCGAAGATCCGCCCGGTCAGCGCACGACCGTCTCCGGGCACCGGCCGTTCGCTGGGGTCCGTCTTCACCCGGACCCGGACCTCGCATTCCACGGGCCGGCTGGGGCGTGGACGTGGAGCCGGTTTGGCCTCCGGATCATCACCTCGCTTGAGGACGACCGGATCGGGGTCTCGGTCGTCGGGGACGATCAACGTCTTGTGGGACGCCGAGCCGGGGCCGTCGCCATTGATGATGCGAACGACGGCCGGGCCGGGCAGGACGAAGTGCTCGAAGCGGCCGTGGTCATCGGTGTAAGTCAACTGGCTCCTCGAACGCGGGTGGGACGTGTTCTCGCAGTCGATGACCACGCCGGCCACCGGCTCACCGTCCACCGCGTAGACGGCCGTACCGCGCAGCCGGCGCCCCTCGATGATCCTGAGGTCGGCGCGGGCCTCCCGACCGGCCTGGACCCGCACGCCCTCGACCGCCCGCGCGAGGAACCGTCGACCCTTCGGCGACGAATTGAACACGAGGTTGTACACGCCCGGGGCCAGCCCGCCGACCACGAAATGCCCCTGGGCATCCGAAACGGCCCTCCCCCCACCGCCGCCGACGATTCGCTCGGTGATCTCGATGCGCCCGGCACCGACCACCGCCCCCGCGACGGGCCGGCCGGTCGCCGCGTCGACCACCGTGCCCGCGATCGCGCCGGCATCTTCCAGTGTCACCGGCGGGATGAGCGGGGCGTCCTCATCGCAGGAGAACCAAGGTCCGACATACCGGGGGTGATAGGCCCCGAATAGGGCCGACGTGGCTTGGGGTAGCGAGAGCCGGTAGCGCCCTGCCTCATCGGTGACGGCCGATGCCAGTGAGGGCTCTTCATTACCTCGGGGATGATCCGTCACAGATCCGTTCGCCTCGTGATGGAACTGGACCGCCCGGACCCGCACGCCGCCGATCGGCTTCCCCCGGGAATCCACGATCGTCCCCTCGACGTGATGATTGATGGGGAGCAGGGTCAGCATGATGGGGGACTCGTCGCTGGTCTTCAGCCATGCGTTTCCCGATGCCAGGCTCGCCCAGCCCAGCGTCCGATCGTCGGGGTGGGCCTCGAAATTGAGCTGCCGGAAGCGGGGGTCGACGGCGATCCGGACGCGACCGTCGGCGCCGGTGCGATAGGCGGCAGTGCGAGATCCCGGCCGATCGTCCCGGGGGATGGCGTTCTCCTCGACGAGCTTGACTTCGACGTTCGGCACGCCGCGGCCGTTGGCGTCGATCACACGCACGCCGAACCTCGCGACCTTCTTCTCGGTCGCCGCCGGTTCGGCTGGCGCGGGCTTCTGGGCCGTCTTCTCCGCGGGTATTGCCGACCGGGTCCCATCCGGCTCCTGGTCGCGGATAGTCACCATCGCCGAGCCGGTCGCCGCGAGCCCGGCGATCAACAGGATCCAGATCATGGCGAGCCGGGTCATTCGTATGGTCCTCAAGGACTGGAGCGTCCAGGAGAGCGCCGTGGACGAGATGGCGCTGGCGGTCGGCTCCCCGGCAGCGAACCGGAGCATTGCCTCGACAGTGGTCCGTGCCAGAGCCACGGGCAGGACGCCGGCCGGCACGACGAACCAGCACGACGTCTCGTCCGGGCCGCAGCCACGGCGGATCAGCCGCCCCCGCAGCCGCTCCCGGCCCCGGGCCAGCCGGCTCTTGACCGTCCCCACCGGCCAGCCCAGCCGGTCGCGCCGCCGCCTCGCAGGTGTGGCCCTCCAGGTAGCACAGGACGACCGCCGCGCGATAGCGTTCCGGCAGCCGGCCCAGTTCCTCGTGGAGGATCGCCGCCAGGTCGGGCGCGATCCCTTCATCGGCCGACCGATCGGCCGCGGCCCTCGACTCGCCGGCGCGGCGCTCGTGCCGGCGGCGGCGGGCCAGGTCGGCCCGCGCCCGGGCCGAGACCCGCAGGGCAACGCCGTGGAGCCAGCTCCCGACCGACTCCTGCCGGCGCACGGCGCCCGCCCGCCGCACCAGGACGAGGAACGTCGCCTGGAAGGCGTCCTGGGCATCGTGCTCGTCGCGCAGGATCGAGCGGCAGACCCGCCAGACCATCGGCCCGTGCCGCTCCACTAGGGCCGCGAACGCCGGACCGGCCGCGTCGTCTCGGTCCCGATCCGGGAGGTCCGCGAACCGGCCCAGGAGCTCACCGTCGGTCAGCCCGACGGTTGTGCCCGAGTCGAAGAGCGTCCGGACGTCCCGGAGCACCGCTCCGGTCTGTTGCCTCGATACCATGCCGGTCCCTCGACGGCGTGCCTGCAACGTGCCGGGTAGTGTCACGACCGCCGTCGACGGTTCCCACTTTTTTCGAGGAATTCCGCGGGGATCATCCGGCCGGCTCGACCCGGCCTGTCTTCAGCGCTTCGGCTGGGCCTTGGCGACATTGCGGAGGATCGCTGCATCGGAGACCTCGCCGACCGGCTGGTCGCGCAGGTGCTTGTCCAGGAACTGGCGGATGCGCCGTCCGACTTCCGGGCTGCGGAAGTCGCCGTGACCGGCATCAACGACATTGACGAAGGTACACGAGACACCCGCGGCCTTGAGCGCCTCGGCCAGGCGTTCCGACTGGTTGAAGGGGACCAGCGGGTCCTCGGTCCCGTGGAAGATCAGGAACGGCGGGTCGTCGCGAGAGACATACGTGATCGGCGAGGCCGCCCGCGCGACGTCCTTGTGCTCCGGGAGCGCGCCGCCGATCAGCTTCGACTCGGGCGATTCGGGTGCGTTGTGATCGATCCGGCTGGGATAGTCTCCCATCGCCAGCAGGTCGCTGGGCCCGAACTGGTCCACGACGCACTTCACCCGGCTGCTGACACCTGCGTGCGTCCCGAGGTCCCCCTCCAGGGTCGCGATGCCGCCGCTGGTGCCCAGCAAGGCGGCAAGGTGCCCGCCGGCCGACGCGCCGATCACTCCGATCCGATCCGGGTCGATCCCGTACTTCGGCGCATTGGCCCGGAGCCATCGGATCGCCGCCTTGCAGTCGTGGATCTGGGCCGGCCAGGTCGCCTCGCCGCTGAGCCGGTAGTTGATCGTGGCGGCGGCATAATCGCCGTCGTCCACCAGGCCGGCGATCTCGCGCACCCCCATCGATTTGTCGCCTGCCCGGAACGCCCCGCCGTGGATGTTGACGACCAGCGGAAGCGGCTTGCCGCCCTTGGGGGCCCTGGGCAGGAGCAGGTCCAGCGTCTGGCGGGGTTCTCGGTGCGCGCGCGTAAGGGATGTCTTTCTCGACCCGGACGTTCTCCGGCAACGTCAACGATGATGAATCCCGGCCGCCCGGCGGCGGCTGGGAGAATCCCACGGCCGGCCACGCGAGCAAGAGGGACGGTACCAACCATCGCGTCGTTCGACTCATGGCGTTCGTCCTTCCATTGCGAGAGAGAAGGGACGACATAGTGGACGTGTCGATGCGCTTGATTCTACCCCATGGGCGGACCGCTCGCGAGAAGCGGGCTTCCGGTATGCTGGGAACAGGTGAAGATCAGTGAAACTGAGGACGCTCGATGACTGGCCCGAGGAACATGCCGGCTTCGATCAGCGCCAGTGATTCAGCACATGAACCTGATCCGGGATCGGCACCCCGGAGGATTCCAGCTTACCCACGGCGGTCACAATGCCCCGCTCCGTCAAGTTATGGTGCGGGTCGTTGTCGAAGCGGACGGTCAGGATGCCGGGATGATGGCCGCGACAGGCCAGGATCAGCTCGTGAAGGTCGGCGAAATCGTCGTGGTCCTGGGTCAGCACGAGCCGATCCTGGCCGACAGCCCAGGTGAGCACGCGCGGATCCGGGGCGGCCATCAGGCCCGCATCGCTGGCCAGCACGACATCGTGCCCCGCCGCCTGGAGGCGAGAGGCCAACCGCCGTATGCTCAGGTTCGCGTCGATCAGGATCCTCATGATCGCTGGGGCCGATCATGCCCACGAGCCCGGATGTTGGCGGCCTCGCGATCCCTCTCTTGCGCGATGAAATCCCGGTTGCGGGCGACGTAGTCGAGCGCCTCGTGGACCGCCTCGAGCGGGACTTGGAAATCCTGGGCGAGTTCTTCCGGGGTCATCGGATCGGGGCCATGGATCCACCCGTCAACTACCGAGGCGCGGATCCGCCGGCCCTTGAGCCACATCTCCCGGTAATTCGACCCGGGCCGGTACTCCAGGTGCTGATAGGTCGGCTCGGCCTTGGGCATCGAAGACATCGCTGATCCTCCTTCCTCCCCAGGAAGATTCTACCTCGAGCCGGCTCAGGGCGGAATACGATCCCTCCCCCACCGGGGGCCCCGTCGGGCGCGACGGCATACCTCCATCCCGCGGCGGTCGGGATTCGGTTAGGATGGGACTCGGATTCGATCCTCGGGGCATGGCCGGCCGCTCGCCCACGAAACCGGCATGAAGCGACACGTGCGAAAGACTCGAGCCAAGAAGACCGAGAAAGCGCACCCGGAACAGCCGGGCGATCCATCGCACGCGGCGATCCAGGTCCGCGGGGCGCGGGTGCACAACCTGCGGAACGTCAACGTCAACCTGCCGCGCGACCGGCTGGTCGTCCTGACCGGGGTCAGCGGGTCGGGCAAGAGCTCGCTGGCCTTCGACACGATCTATGCCGAAGGCCAGCGCCGATACCTCGAATGCCTGTCAACCTACGCCCGCCAGTTCCTCGACCAGCTCGAGCGGCCGGACGTCAACGCGATCGAGGGCCTGCCGCCGACGGTGGCGATCGACCAGAAGGCCGGCACGCCCAGCCCACGGAGCACCCTGGGCACGATCACCGAGATCTACGATTACGCCCGGCTCCTGTTCGCCCGGGCCGGCACGCCGCATTGCCCCGACTGCGACGCGCCGATCCGCCGCCAGACCCCCGAGCAGATGGCCGACCAGTTGATGGCCCTGCCCGCGGGCCGGAAGGTCCAGCTCCTGGCCCCGCTGATCCGCGACCGCAAGGGGCAGCACCTCGACGTGTTCCAGGCGATCCGGAGCGCCGGGCTGATCCGCGCGCGGGTCGACGGCCAGATGGTCGAAGTCACCGACACGCCGCCCAAGCTGCCCAAGACCAAGCCTCACACCATCGAGGCCGTGATCGACCGCCTCGTCATCCGCGAGGGCATCCGGCCCCGGCTGGCCGAGAGCCTCGACCTTGCGCTGAAGCTCGCCGACGGTCGCATGCTGGCCCTGGTCGAATCTTCGTCTCCCTCTCCCTCGTCATCGACGCCGGTCTGGGATGAGCGGCTCATGAGCGTCCACCTGGCGTGTCCGGCCTGCGGGACCAGCCTCCCGGCGATCGAGCCTCGCAGCTTCAGCTTCAACAGTCCCCACGGCGCCTGCCCGGGCTGCGATGGGCTCGGCTCGCGCGGAGCGTTCCAGGCCGAGCTGTCCATACCCGACCGCTCACGCTCTTGGTCCCAGGGAGCCGTCATCCCGTGGACCCTGCTGACCGAGGGACAGAAGGACCCCGGGGCGCTCGACGCGCCGGTTCGCGACTTCGTGGGCCGCCACGGCCTCGACGACACCGCACCCCTGGAGACGTGGACGGCGGCGGCCTGGCAATCGTTCTGGCACGGGGAGCCTGGCGGGCCCTTCGCGGGGCTCGGCGCGCTGCTGGAGCGGGCCTACGAGGACACCCGCCGCGAGAGCCTCCGCCGGGCACTTGACGCCTATCGCGAGGAGGTCGTTTGCCCGGCCTGCGATGGCTCCCGCCTTCGGCCCGAGGCCCGCGCGGTCCGGTTCGGCGGGCAGTCGATCCGCGAGCTGACCGCGACGCCCGTCGGCGACCTGCTGGCGTTCGTCAAGGGCATCATGCCGCTCGCCCACGGAGACGGCCCGAATGAAGCGGGAGGGAGCGATCCAGCATCGGAAGCGGTCACGGCGCCTCTGCTCGGCGAGATCGCCGGGCGACTCCAGTACCTGGTCGATGTCGGCCTGGAGTATCTGTCGCTGGACCGGGGCTCGGACACGCTCTCCGGCGGCGAGCTCCAGCGGGCGCGGCTGGCGGCGCAGCTCGGCTCGGGACTGGTGGGGGTCTGCTACATCCTGGACGAGCCGACGGCCGGGCTGCATCCGCGCGACACCGCGCGGCTGGTCGCGAGCCTGCGGCGGCTCCAGGAGCTGGGCAATAGCGTCCTGGTGGTCGAGCACGACGAGTCGGTGATCCGCGCGGCCGACTGGGTCGTCAACCTCGGGCCCGGGGCCGGGCCGGATGGCGGCGCGATCGTGGCCGCCGCGCCGCCCGATCGGCTGTCGGCCGCCGTGGGATCGGTCACGGCGCGGTACCTCGACCGAACGCCCACGCCCCTCGGGAAGGACGACGCCCGCGGCCGGCTGGCGGGCAGCCCGGGATGGATCGAGATCCGCGGCGCCGCCGTCCACAACCTCCAGCACGTCGATACCCGGATGCCCCTGAGGGCCTTGACCTGCGTCACCGGGGTCAGCGGGTCGGGCAAGAGCTCGCTGGTGCACGACGTGCTGGCTCGCTGCGCTCGCCTCGGGGAGCGCTCGCCGGCGCTCGCTGCGGGGTGCGGGGTGCGGGGTGCGGGAAAAGACAGGGGGATCGTCTCGGTGGTCGCAGCGGATGAAGGCCAGGCTGCCCCGATCGGGGAGCGGGGCATCGTCAGTGAGACCGAGGACTCGTCTTCCCCGCACCCCGCACCCCGCACCCCGCAGCGAGCGGAGCGAGCGCTCCCCGCGGTGCTCGAGATCGACCAGGCTCCGATCGGCCGGACGCCCCGCTCGACCCCCGCGACGGCCACGGGGCTGTTCGACGAGATTCGCCGGGTCTTCGCCAAGACCCGCGAGGCCAGGATCCGCGGCTACGGGCCGAGTCGCTTCAGCTTCAACGCCAGGGGGGGACGGTGCGAAGTCTGCCTGGGGCTGGGCCAGCGGCGCATCCCCATGCACTATCTCCCCGACCTGTACGTCACCTGCGAGGAATGCGGCGGCAAGCGATACAACCGCCAGACGCTCGAGGTGCGATTCAAGGAGAAGTCGATCGGCGACGTGCTAGAGATGCGCGTTGACGAGAGCCGCGCGTTCTTCGACGCCGTGCCCCGGGTCCTCCAGGGCCTCGAGGCGCTGCACGACGTCGGCCTGGGATACCTGACGCTCGGCCAGTCGAGTACGACGCTCTCCGGCGGCGAGGCCCAGCGCGTCAAGCTCGCCGCCGAGCTCGGTCGGCCCGCTCCCGTCGGCGGTCGCTCACTCTACATCCTCGATGAGCCGACCACCGGGCTGCATTTCGCCGACATCGACCGCCTGCTGCACATCCTGCATCGCCTGGTCAACCTGGGCCATACCGTCGTCGTCATCGAACATCACCTCGACGTCATCGCCTCGGCGGACTGGGTCATCGACCTGGGCCCCGAGGCCGGCGAGACGGGCGGCCGGATAGTCGCCATGGGGCCGCCCGACGCCATCGCCGCCGCCCCCGAGAGTCATACGGGATTGGCGCTGCGCGCGCGGAATCGGCATTGATACGATGTCTTAACGGTCCATAACCCTCCTGGCGCGACGCACGAATCCGGACCCGTGGGTCACGATCCTTCGCATCGCGACCTGATGTCGGTGCCACACCCGCACTTTGAGCGTAACCCTGATGAACCCGACCTTGGCTTCCCGAAGACGACAATCCGGCGGATTCCGGCTCGTTCTCGTGGCGATCGCCGCGGCCTTGATCGCGATATGCTTGCCGCACCGAGCGCACGCCGGGCCCGACTCGGACCGGAAGCCTGGCGAACGTGCCAACCTGTTGCTGATCATCGCCGACGATCACGGCGGGGGGACCCTCGGGATCGAGGGCGACCCGCGGCGCGCCACGCCGAACCTGGACGCGCTGGCGCGGGACGGGGTCCTCTTCGGGCGGGCGTATTGCAACTCGCCCCTCTGCACGCCGAGCCGGCAGTCGCTGATCACGGGGAAGCTCCCGCATGCCGTCGGGGTGACGCAGCTCACGACCCGGCTCTCCGACGAGGTGCTCACGATGGGCGAGTGGTTCCGCGACCTGGATTACCGGACGGCGGCGATCGGCAAGATGCACTTCAACGGGCCGTCGGCACACGGCTTCGCGTTGCGGCTCGACACGGCGGACTGGCTGGAGCATCTGCGGGAGTATCCGCCTCGGGGCGGCGATCACCGGCGGCCCTGGCGTCCGTTCCGGGACCCCGCCGCGATCTGGCTCAACGCCGAATGCCATTCGACGGGGCTCCCTGTCGAATCGATGCAGTCAACGTACCTTGTCGAACCGCGCCCTGGAGTATCTCAAGCGCCAGCAGGCCGACGATCGCCCGTTCGCGCTGATCGTCAGCTTCTACGACCCGCACAGCCCTTTCCACTTCCCGGATGACTGGAAGCCGCGGTTCCGGCCCGAGGATTTCCCGGTCCCACCCGTTTCGGAGCGCGACCGCCAGGAGCAGCCCGAGATCTTCGCCTCGCTGACGCCCGACGAGGTTCGCGGCATCCAGGCGGCCTATTACACGTCGCTCTCGTTCGTGGACGCGCAGGTCGGGCGGCTGATCCAGGGACTCGACGACTTGACGCTTTCGGGCAAGACGCTGGTCGTCTACGTCGGGGACAACGGCTACATGCTCGGCCAGCATGGGCGGTTCGAGAAGCATTGCTTCTACGAGCCGGCCGTGCGGATCCCGCTGATCGTGCGATGGACGGGATCCATCCTCGGCGGCCGGCGGATCCACGAGCTGGTCGAGATGATCGACGTCCTGCCGACGATCTACGGCCTGTTGCGGCTGCCCGCGCCGCCGGGTTTGCAGGGGCTCGACCTCGAGCCGTTGATCCGGGGAAAGCCCGGCGCCCGGGGCCATGACGCGGTCTTCAGCGAGTATCCCGAGAACGAGGAGGCGATGGTCCGCAATTCGCGGTTCAAGCTGATCGTCGGCACCGGCCGACGGCTCCGGGAGGACGGATACCAGACCGGCAAGCCGCTGCCGGGCCCCTATCAGCGGCTCTTCGACCTGGTCAACGACCCGGGCGAGAACCGTGACATCGCCGCCGATCCGCGTCACCGGACCGTAAAGGATGACCTCCTGCGCCGGATGTACCGGCGCATGACCACGACGCGCGACGGCCTCGAGCCCATCCCGCCCGGGCTTTCCGACCTCGAGACGATCCGCTGGTGCCTGATCCCGCGGGACGCTCCGCCCGGCTCGCGTCCGCTCGCCGCGGGGAGCGCTCGCTGACGCTCGCTGCGGGGCGCGGGGAGTGCTCGCCTTCGGCTCGCTGCGGGGCGCGGGCTTCGGGAGAAGATCCCGGAGCCACGCAGAACGGGTTTTTCAGAGGCGTTTCTCGAGGGAACTCCTGAGGTTGGAAAGCATTCGAGCGACCCGGTCGGCCAACTCCAGCAATTGTTTGCTGTCCGGTGACTTCATCCGCTCGACTCGCACGGCGAGCAGCACATGAGTCTCCAGTTCCATGAGCGATCCACGCGCGATACTCAAGTGCCGCAGGAATTCGCGCGTCGAGTCCCGTCCGTGCCCTTCGGCGATATTAGCCGGAATCGAACTCGCCGCACGCCGAATCTGACTCGTCAGTCCGAACATCTCCTCGCGAGGGAACTCCCGGGTGACTTTGTAGCACGACGCCGCGAGATCCATCGCCACATTCCATACGTCGAGATCCCGATAGCTCCGGATGCTCATGGCACGCGCTCTCTGGGGCCAGGAGACGAGGTCGACAGCCCAAGGGAACGCCCCGGCTTCACCGCCGCGCTCCTGTAAGACTCTAGTACCTGAAAAACTCGTCGTCCCCCGCGCCCCGCAGCGAGCCGAAGGCGAGCGCTCCCCGCGCCCCGCAGCGAGCCGAAGGCGAGCGCTCCCCGCGCCCCGCAGCGAGCCGAAGGCGAGCGCTCCCGCGCCCCGCAACGAGCCGAAGGCGAGCGCTCCCGCGCCCCGCAGCGAGCCGAAGGCGAGCGCTCCCGCGCCCCGCAGCGAGCCGAAGGCGAGCGCCTCCCGCGCCCCGCAGCGAGCCGAAGGCGAGCGCTCCCCGATCCGAGCGGAGCGTCAGCGAGCGCTCCCCGATCCGAGAAGCGCGTTGAGGATGACCATCTCGAGCTGCTCGTACTGACGACGGTCGCGGAACTCTTCGACCTTCTTGCGGTCGATGCCGCGAACGATCTCGAGGAGCCGAAGGAACACGGTCTTGGAGTGCGAGAGGTGGAACATCGACTCCTCGAACGTGGTGGTCCGCATCGCCTTGACGTCCAGGCCGACGCACTCGCCGTTGCGACCGTAACCGTTGTTCTCGAGCGTCCACACGGTGTCGAAGGCGCGGCGGAGGTCCACTGAGCCAAAGACCTTGTCCTGGTCGTATTTCAGGCCGTTCTGGTCGTTGAGGTGAACGCTCCAGAGCTTGTCGTGATACAGGGCATAGGCCATGTCGTCGGCCGGGTCGAGACCCGCGAGGATGGAGTGCGCGCTCTCGATCAGGACTCCCGACCGGCTCGGGTCGATGGTCTTGTAAGTGACGCCGATCATGTGGCCGACGGTGGGCAGATACGCCTGGTCCATCGGCTCGTTCGGCTTGGCCTCGCCGAGGACGCGGATGTCCTTGTCGTGCTCGAGGATCGCGTTCCAGGCGTCGACGATCCGCGCGATGGCGGTCTTGGCGCACTTGGCCTCGCGGATGTACGTGCCCTCGCGGGCCAGCCAGAGGACGTAATTCTTGCAGCCGACCTCCCTGGCGATGTCGGCGCACCGCTTGGAGCGGTCCAGGGCGTACTTCCGATCGGCCGGGTTGTTGGAGGTGAAGGCGCCGTCGATCGTCCGGGGATCCTCCCAGAGCCGGGGCGCGATGATCTCGACGAACAGCCCCTCGCCGTCGAGGACCTTCTTGACCTCGGCGACCCCCTTGAGCGTGCTCGGCCAGTCCAGGTCGGCCGGGACGATGTCGTCGTCGTGGAACTGGACGGCGTCGAAGCCCAGTTGCTTGTAAGCCTTGAGCTTGCGCGCGTACTCCATCTCCTTGCGGACCGGCGGTCCGAACGGGTCGGCACCGGTACTGATGTTCCAGGGGCCGAAGGAAAAGCGGTAGGTGGTGGGCGTGGTGCTGGAGGCGGGGCTCATGATGCGTCGATCTCCTCGAAGCGGCGATGTCCCTGACCGGCTCCCACCAGAGATACCCGAATCGAGGAGCCCCCTCAACCTACCAGTGTCTCGGGCGTGCATCGATCTCCTTGACGCCGTTGACATCCGACGGCCGGCGGCGTCATATTTTTCAATGGATCGTCGTGCGCTCAAGAGGCGGATCGGGGGTCTTCGCCGAGTGGGGAACGGGCATTCCATGCGGCTCTGGCATATCGTCGTCTTCATCATGGGCCTGGGGCTGGTCCTGGCGATCGGCCGCGATCCGGTGGGCCGGGTCGCCCTGATCGTGTTCGTCACGGCGCTGGGTGAGGTGATCATCGGGACCACGGCGGTCATGGCCCTGTTCCAGACCATCGGCTCGCTGGGAGAGGCCAAGGGCCTGGTCGCGCACGCCGAGGCCGTCGCCACGACCACGCTGGTGCTCGTGCTGGCGACGGCCATCATGTCATCCTGGCTGTTCGCTGGCGCATGGCTGGTCCAGGCGTCGCTGCCCTGACGAGGCTCGCCTTCGGCTCGGAGCGGTCAGTGGTCGGTGGTCAGAAAAGACTGATGGAGCCCTCCCACTGGCGCTTATAATACTGGCTAACGACGACCCTCGGAGGCGAAGATCCTCCACGAGCCTAACTGACCATTGACCGCGAATCCCAAGGAGGAAGGCATTGACTGGCTACGTTCCCGAATCGTACCCCCACGAATGGCTCCCGCAGGAGGTCGAGCTGAAGACCTGGGAGCAGATCGAGCCGTGGTACAGCAAGCTGATGGATGAGCCGATCGACTCGGCGGCCGACCTGGAGCGCTGGGTGATGGCGGCCGGTGAGCTCAACGCCGTGGTGGGGCAGGAGGGGGTCGAGCGTTACATCGCGATGACCTGCCAGACCGACGACCCCGAGCGCGAGGCGGCGTACCTGGCGTTCGTCCGCGACATCGAGCCGAAGCTCAAGCCGATCCAGAACGCGATCCGGAGCCGGTACCTGGACTCGCCGCACCGCTCGGGCCTGCCGCGCGATCGCTATTTCGTCTTCGACCGGGCGCTGGAGAACCGCCGCGCGTTGTTCCGGGAGGCCAACATCCCGCGCGAGACCGAGCTGGCCGAGCTGGAGCAGCAGTACCAGAAGATCATGGGGGCGATGACCGTCTCCTACCGCGGCCAGGAGCGGACCCTGGCCCAGATGGCTCCGTTCCTGGAGGAGACCGACCGCGCCGTGCGGCAGGAGGCGTGGGAACTATCCGCCGCCCGCCGGCTGCACGACCGCGAGACCCTCGATGACCTGTTCGACCGGATGATGGCCCTGCGCATCGAGGTGGCGCGCGAGGCGGGCTTCGAGAATTATGTCGAGTACGCCTTCCGCAACCGCGAGCGGTTCGATTACGGCATCGAGGACTCGCTCCGGTTTCATCAGGCGGTCGAGCGCGTGGTGGTCCCGCTGATGAGAGAGATCCACCAGCGGCATCGCGAGATGATGGGCGTGGAATCGCTCCGCCCGTGGGACCTGGCGGTCAACCCGCTGGGCCGGCCGCCGTTGCAGCCGTTCGCCGACATCGAGCAGCTCGCGGCCGGCTCGGAGACCATCTTTCACGAGGTCAACCCCGAGCTTGGCGCCCAGTTCGCATTCCTGCGCGCCCGTCATCTGCTCGACCTGGCCAACCGCAAAGGGAAGGCCCCCGGCGGCTACCAGACGACGCTCGAGGACCGGCGCCTGCCGTTCATCTTCATGAACGCCGTCGGGCTGGATTCGGACGTACGCACGTTGCTGCACGAGGGAGGTCACGCCTTCCACACCCTGGCCTCGCGCGGCGAGCCGCTCTCGGCCTATCGCGAGAGCCCGCTCGAGTTCTGCGAGGTCGCCTCGATGAGCATGGAGCTCCTGGGCGCCCGCCGGCTCGGCCCGTTCTACAACGACTCCGACGCCGACCGATCGGCCCGCAAGCTGCTCGAGGGCATCGTGCTGATCCTCCCCTGGATCGCCACCGTCGACGCCTTCCAGCACTGGATCTACACCCACCCTGGCCACACCCGCGACGAGCGCCGGGCGGCCTGGCGATTGCTGCTCGACCGATTTGGCGGCGCGGTGGACTGGTCGGGCTACGAGGAGGCCCGCGACCACTCCTGGCACCGCCAGCTCCATATCTTCCTGTACCCGTTCTACTACATCGAGTACGGCATCGCGCAACTGGGGGCCCTGCAGATCTGGCAGCGCTCGCTGACCGACCGCGCGGGCGCCGTCGCCTCCTACAAGAAGGCCCTGGCGCTGGGCGGCTCGCGGCCCTTGCCCGACCTGTTCGCCGCCGCCGGCACCCGGTTCGACTTCGGCGACGAGCTGATCGCGTCGCTGATGCGGACCGTCCGCACCGAGCTGGATAAGCTCAGTCCGTGATATCGGTCGTGGATCGATCCTGTGGAGTGGGCACCGTCCGCCGACGCGGGCCTTTGCGCCGTCCGCCGCGTCGATTCATGATACATTCACGCACGGCACGTCGATTTGTGGTACATTAGGACAGGTCATTCGGCGATCGCGCCCGCCGGGCTGAGGCGTCCGGCGGCGAGGCACGGCGCGCGGTGATCGGGAGCGTTGGACCGACCCGGGAGGCGACGATGATCCGCGGCGTTCACACGATGTTCTACTCTTCCGAGCCCGAGGCGTTCCGCGCCTTCGTGCGCGACAAGCTGGGCTTCCCGGCCACCGACGTCGGCGGCGGCTGGCTGATCTTCGACCTGCCAGAAGCCGACATGGGCTGCCATCCGGTCGAAAAGGGCGAGGCCGAAGGCCCGCCCTCGGGGACCGCCGACATCTCCTTCTACTGCGATGACATCGAGCACACCGTCGCCGAGCTGACGGCCCGCGGCGTCGATTTCACCGGGCCGGTCGAAGACCGAGGCTACGGCCTGGTCACCTTCTTCCGCGTGCCGGGCGGCTTCCAGGTCCAGCTCTACCAGCCGCGATATTCCAAGTGACTTCCCCCTCGGGGCAGACGTCCCATGGATGACATGACCCGACTGCGCAAGCTCTGCCTGGCACTTCCCGAGGCGCACGAGGTCGAGGCCTGGGGCGAGCCCACGTTCCGGGTGCGGAACAAGATCTTCGCCATGTACGCCGCCGCCGGTAATCACCACGGAGGGGGCCGCCCGGCCGTCTGGCTGAAGGCCGCGCCCGGCGACCAGGAGGCGATGATGGCGGCCGCACTCGATTGCTTCTTCGCGCCGCCCTACGTGGGCCCGAAGGGTTGGATCGGGATCTGGCTCGATGGCGTCGTCGAGTGGGACGACGTGGCTGAGTTCGTCCGCGATTCGTACCGGCTCATCGCTCCCAAGCGGCTCTGCACCTTGCTGGATTTCGAAAACGCGCCCGGGCGAGGCCGGTGCTCGAGCCAGCCGCTCAGATGAGGAGGGAGTCTGATGCGTGGGACGATCCTTGTTGCGTCGCTCTGCCTGGTCCTCTCGGGATGTTCCGGCCCGCCGCCGGAGACCACGACGCTCAAGAACGCCGATCGGCTGGTCCTCTACGAGGGCCTGCCGCACCAGATGTACGAGGCCCAGGCCCTCGAGGCGGAGAGGAAGGAGAAGCCGATCATAACGCTGCACGGCTTCCCGTTCTACCGCGAGACTCTCGACCTCAAGCCCGGCGACGACGAGCGGCTCAAGGCCCTGCTGAGCGACCGGAGGTCCTTCTCGCCCTACGCCGGCGAGAAGAAGTGCGGGGGATTCCACCCCGACTACGCCGTCGAGTGGTCGGCCGGTGGCCGGACCTATCAGGCGCTGATCTGCTTCGGCTGCTTCGAGGCCAAGATCTACGGCCCGCATGGTGGGACCACCTACGACGTCGGGAGCGATGTCCAGAACCAGTTCAAGGGCTTGCTCACGCCCTATCGCAGGAACCGGCCGCCGTTCCGACAGGCCATTTGACGACTCCCTCCGGCCTTCCACTCCCATCGTCAGTGAATTCCCCGAAGCAGACCATAATTTCCCGCACCCCCCGCGCGGAATTTTCCGCAAATTGCCCGCATTTTCCCCAATTCCCTGTAGTGGGCCACTCCTTTGCATGACTCCCCGGGTATAATCGGAGGGCACGAATTTCAATCGATCGGCGGTGGGCCTTCCGCCCCACGGGGCCGAGGACTCACTATCATTCGCTGAGGCGGTGCTCGCACCGCATTTTCGACTTATTTTTCATTCCCGGAACGGCACCGAGGCCATTCGATCTGATGTTCAGCGATGAACGCACCCCAGCCACGGCCGAGCGGCCGGCCCCATCGGTTCGATGCGGATTGACAAGAACACCAGGTCGAAGCACCAGGGTCGATCTCTTATGGATATCTCGGTCTCGTTCCCGTCCGAAGGCCGCATCCGGTTGCAGAGTCGTTTCCTCTTCAGCGACCCGACAGCTCCCCACTGCCGGCAATTCGTGGAACGAATCCTCGACGCCGACGAGGTCAGCGGCGTGACGATCCGGGGGAATGGGTATCTTTTCGGAGCCAACGTGGCCGAGATCAGGTACTGCCCCAGATCCTACTCGCGGCAGGAGGCCATCGCGGCCATCTACGAGCGGCTGGCCGGCGACCGGCCGGCTGAGAATCACGCGAACGGTCATGCCAACGGCAACGGTCATACCAACGGCAACACTCACAACCATCACGCCAGTGACAACGGTCACGCCAACGGCCACGCCCCTCTGACGACCGCAGAGACCGGTGGTCGGGCCACGGTCCCCGTGCGAAATGGCCGGCGCCGGGGGTTGGGCTTCCGGATTCCGCTGCTGCCGATGGGAACGCGCCGCGTCGTCCCGCGCCGGCCGGCGGCCGAGGGCTCCGAGTGGGAGGTCCGCCACGAGAGCCCCGGCCGCATCCGCTTGCACAACGAGCGGCTGCATCGCCGCAAGGAGCTCTGCCAGGCCATCGAGCGCGAGCTGATGAGCATCCTGGGCATCGACAATTACAAGACCAGCGACCTGACCGGCTCGGTACTGATCCTCTACGACGCCAGGCAGCTCAACCAGGCCCAGGTTGTCGAGATCCTCGACTCGGCCATCGCCCAGGCCGAGGTACCCGAAGGCAAGGACCAGCCCGACTTGCACCTGCCCTTGTGCACCGCGTCGCTCCCGCTGGCCGCTGCGGCCCAGTTCCTGGCGCCGCCCTTGCTCCCGGTCGCCGCGGGCTTGTTCCTCTACACATCGATCCCGACCTTCCGAAACGCCCGCGAGGTCTTGTTCGTCGAGCGCCGGTTGGGCGTCAACGTGCTCGACGCCATCGTGGTCGTCGGCTGCCTCGGCACGATGCAGGTCTTCCCCGGCACCGTGTTATGCTGGTGCCTCGGGTTCGGCCGCGTCCTGGTCCAGAAGACGCAGGACGACTCCAAGCGGCTGCTCCTCAACGCCTTCGGCAAGCAGCCCCGGTACGTCTGGCTCTACAAGGACGGCGTCGAGATCCAGATCGCGATGGACCGGCTCCAGGCCGGCGACGTCATCGTGGTCAACACCGGCGAGGTCGTGCCGGTCAACGGCTTCATCAAGGAAGGCCTGGCCATGATCGATCAGCACGCGCTGACCGGCGAATCCACGCCCGCCGAGAAGGGGATCGGCGACCGCGTCTTCGCCTCCACCGTGATGGTCGCCGGCAAGATCTACGTCGAGGTCGAGAAGGCGGGCAACGAGACCGCGTCGGCGAAGATCAGCCAGATCTTGAACGACACGGCCGGCTACAAGCTCACCTCGCAGCATAAGGGCGAACGGTTGGCCGACAAGGCGGTCATCCCCACCCTGGCCCTGGCCAGCTTGGGGATGGCGACCCTGGGGCCCGGCGGCGCTGTGGCGATCCTCAACAGCGATTTTGGCACGGGCATCCGCATGGCGGCGCCACTGGCGATGCTCTCGTCGCTGGCGCTTGCCGCGCACAAGGGCATCCTGGTCAAGGACGGCCGGGCGCTCGAGCTGATGAACGAGATCGACACCGTGCTGTTCGACAAGACCGGCACGCTGACCCGCGAGCGGCCCGAGGTCGGCCGGGTCATCGCCTGCGGCGGCTGCGACCCCGAGGCGATCCTCCGCTATGCCGCCGCCGCCGAGGCCAAGTTCGCCCACCCGATCGCCAAGGCGATCCTCCACGCCTACGAGGCCACCGGCCGAGCCTTGCCGCCGATCGACGACTCGCGATACCACGTCGGCTACGGCATCACGGTCCACGTCGAGGGCCATGCCATCCGCGTCGGCAGGCGCGGTTCATGGACCTCGAGAACATCGCGATCCCGCCCGAGGTCCACGCGGCCCTCGACGAGGCGCATCGCGAGGGGAACACCCTCGTGATGGTCGCCGTCGACGACGCCCTGGGCGGCGCCATCGAGCTGCAGGCGTCCGTGCGGCCCGAGGTGCGCTCGATCATCGACGGATTGCGGAAGCGCGGGATCAAGCACATCGCGATCATCTCCGGCGACCACGACGCGCCGACCCGCAAGCTAGCCGAATCGTTGGGGATGGACCGCTATTTCGCCCAGGTGCTCCCCGCCGACAAGGCGGATTACGTCGAGAAGCTCCAGAAGGAAGGTTGCAAGGTCTGCTTCGTCGGCGACGGCATCAACGACTCGATCGCGCTGAAGAAGGCCAACGTTTCTGTCTCGCTCCGCGGTGCGACGTCGATCGCCACCGACACGGCGCACATCGTCTTCATGGAGGAGGGGCTCTCGAAGCTCTGCGACCTGCGGGACATCGCCCGCGACCTGGATCGCAACGTCAAGCGGAGCTGGCAGTTGATCCTCGCGCCCAACGGCCTGTGCATCGCCGGCGCGTTCACGATGGGCTTCGGCGTGATGATGTCGGTGCTGACCAACAACGTCGCGGCCCTGGCGGCCCTGGCCAATGGCATGCTCCCCCTGCGGCGGATCGCGCAGGCCCAGGCCGAAAGCCAGCTCGAGCAGGACAATCGGGTGGCGGAAGGGCTGGCCCACCAGGTCCGGCCTGAGACCGTCCTGGAAGTCAACACGCCCGAGGCCGACATCGAGATCGACGTCCCGGTCCCCGAATCCGCGCTCGGCGCGACGGTCGAGGAGGTGGTGATCGACGTGCCCGCCCCCGCGTTCGATGTCCTGGCCGATGAGGACACCATCGACATCGTCGAGCCGACCTTCGACCACCTCGGCGACTGCCTCTTCGAGCGTCCGCTGAAGAAGGCGCTCGATGGGGAGCTGAAACGGACGATCCTGGAGGCCGCGGTGAGCCGGAGCGACCAGCTCCCGTTCCAGGCCGACTTCGAGTGGCACGCCGTCGACCCCGTGCTCCACTTCAAGTCGAGCATCCTGCCGCTGGCCGCCGCATTCACCCCGGGGCGGATCGTCGTCTACGCGAAGCTCTCGCTGGCCACGCGGATGCTCATCACCGATTCGAATCGGCGACGGGCGATCCTGTTCATCGAGGAGATCGCCGATGAGCTCGACCTCTGAGGTCACCTCGACCTGGAAGGTCGCCAGCGCGATCACCGGCCGCATCCGGGTGCGGCACGACGCGATCGGGGATCGGCGGCGCGCGCATCGGATCGAGGCGGAGCTGGCGGCGACCCACGGCGTGATCCAGGCCCACGCCCGGCCGCTCACCTCGGGCCTCCTGGTGCGTTACGACCCGGCCGCGATCACCCAGCGGCAACTGCTCCGGATCCTCGAGGATCTGGCAGCGCCGGATAGTCGCCCCGCGCCCGCCGGTCATCTTCCGCCCGCCCAGTTCGGCATGGTCAACGTCTCGCTCGCGGTATCCGTGGCGGCCGAGCTGGCCGTTCCGGCTCTCCTGCCCGTCAGTGCCGTGTTGCTCGTGGCTTCGAGCGTACGAGAGGTCCGCGAGGCGTGGCGCGACCTGTGGAGGCGGCGGATCGGTCTGCCCGTCCTGTTCACGGCGATCCATGTGGGGACGATGATCAGTGGGCATTTTGTGGTCGCAGCCCTGATGGGCTGGATGTATCAGTTCTGGCGGCACCGGCATCGAGAGGCTCAGCACGCGCTGCGGCGACTGCTGCCGTCGCTGACCCAGCATCCCCGGTTCGCCCGGCTCTGGGTCGGCGGGGCGGAAGTCGAGGTGCCGACCGACCGGCTGCATCCGGGCGACCGCATCATCGTGGAAGAAGGCGAGATGGTCCCGGCCGACGGTTGGCTGGCCGGCGGCTTCGCGGTGGTCAACGAGCAGATAGTCGGTGGTGTCGCCGGGTTGACGAGGAAAGAGGCCGGCGACCCGGTCTATGCCGGCTCGTTCGCCATCGAAGGGCGGCTGTATCTGGAAGTCTCCGGCCCAGGCACCGCCACCCGGGCGGCTCGGCTCGGCCGCGAACTCTCCGCTGCGACCAGATCGGCGCCGACGGAGTTCGCCCTGACCGCCCAGGGCGAGGCGTTCGCCCGTCAGGCGGTCGGCCCGACGCTCGCGGCCGCCGGGTTCGGACTGGCCGTCGGCGACCTGGCCACCGCCGCGGCCATCCTCCAGCCCGACTATGCGACCGGGCCCGGCTTGGGCGCCTCGATGGAATCGCTCCGGGATATCGCCGCCTGCGCGCTCGAGGGCATCGTCATCCGCAACGCCCTGGCGCTCCATCGGATCGCCTCAGCCGACGTGTTCCTCTTCGACCATCATCCGATCCTCGAGCGCACCGGCCTGGAGGTCCACGAGGTGCAAGCCCTCGACGGCATCGCCGAGGACGACGTCCTCCGGCTGGCCGCGTCGGCGTTCGAAGGCCTGGCCGACCAGCGCTCCGAGGCCTTGCGGGCGGCGTGTGCGGTGCGGCGGATCATCGTCCGGCGCAACTTGCGGCCGAACTACCGCGGCCCCGAAATCACCCTCCGCGACCGGGCCCGGTGCATCACCATTCGCGACCTGCGCCGGCCCGAACCGGCGACGGGTCTTCCGCTCGCCCTGGAGGTCGCGGCCGACGGGCGACTCCTCGGCCGGATCACCTTCGGGCGATCGGCCGTGCCGCGGGCCGCCGAGGCCATCCGCCAAATGCGACGGCATGGTCCCCTGATGATCGGCTTGATCTCGGATCGGCCGGATGCGGAGGCCGCCCGGCTCGCCGCGGCGCTCGGCCTCGACTTCCACCTCGGCGGCCTCTCGTCGGATGCCAAGGTGGAAGCGGTGCGAACGTGCCGCCGGCGCGGGCTCAGGGTGGCCTACGTCGGCGATGGCCGGCGCGAGCCCGATGCGGCGCGCGAGGCGGATGTGGCGATCTCGCTGGCCGACGCCGTCGACCCCGCGCACGACCCCGCGCAGGTCCTGGTCCTGCGCCCGGACCTCGACTGGGCCGCCGGCCTGCGGGACCGGGCCCGCTCGCACGTCGAGCGCGTGCGATCGCTTCACGGTTTCATCCTGCTGCCCAACCTGGCCTGTGTCGCCGGAGCCTTCTTCCTCGGCTTCACCAGCCTCTCGGCGGTCGTGCTGACCAACCTCGGCACCCTGGCCGTCTACTCCGGCCTGCCGCATCAGCTCCATTCTCCGAGCGCAAGCCTTCGCGGCCGGAAGGCGTTGTCTCCGTAGGGTGGGCTATGCCCACCGATCGAGGCCCCCGACCGGTGGCATTGCCGGCGCTACGAGACGGCTTCCTTCAGCGCCCGGAGACGGGCACGCGTGTCCCGCTCGAAGGACCGGGCCAGGATCGGGTTGAGAAGCCACGACAGTGCCCGGGGCCACGCTTCGAGGCTATAGCGAAATCCAACGCAGGTCCGCCCCGGCCCGATCTCCTCGAACCGCCACGAGCCCGCGAAGCTGGAGAGGAACCACGGGCCGCGCGTCATCTTGACAGCGGTGGCCCGGGGCGGGTTGAACGACACGTACTCGGTTTCCATCGCCCATCCGCTCCGGGCCACGCAGAGGGCACGGACGCCCACTCCGGCCTCGCGGGCGCCGACGAGGCTCGCCGATCGCAGGAACGGGTCCCATTCGAGCCGTCGGTCGTAATCCTGCGACAGTCGGAACAGCTCGGCCGGTCCGGCGTCGATCTCGATCGACTCCTCGAACGTCATGGCCGCCTCCTCACCCCGCCGACGCCTTCTTCAAGAGCGCGATCTGCCCCGCGTGATAGAGGTTATGCTGCACCAGGCCGTGCAGCAGGATGTAGACATTGTATGGCATGCCGGGAACGGGCCGCTCGAGGTCCTCGACGCCGAGTTGACCGACCGTCTCCAACAGCGCGGCGTGAGCGCGCTCGAGGTCCGCCAATTCCCGCTGCCAGCCTTCCTCGCCGCCATCGATCGCGCCGGGCCATTGCTCGACTTCGTCGGCCTCGACCACCTCGCCGCCGATGCGACGCCTCACGCCGTCGTACCAGAACGTGATGTGCCTCACGATCTCCCGGATGCTGTGAGCCCCGCGGATCGGCTCGGCGGAGGCGGTCTCCGCCGAGACGTCGGCGAGGATCGCGCGAAGCGGAGGTCCGTGCCAGGCGTCGCCGTCGTAGGCGCGGCGGATCTGGTCGATGATGCGATCGATCTCGTTCATGGCTCGTCGGTCTCCTCTATCTGAGCGAACCAGGACCGCAATGACTCGCGGACTTCGGGGCTGAAGCGCCCAGCTCTTCTTCGGTCAGCAACCGATGGGACTGGATGTTGAGGAGGCGCAAGAATGCCGTTGATCGTCGCATGTCATCGAACACATCCGCCATCTCCCGCTTGCGCCGCCGAACCAGGTCGAACACATCCACACAGCGATCGTGCGCGCTGCGGCTCGCATCGGAGGTGATGGCTTGGATCTCATCGACGACGCGCTGAGAGAATCGCTCGAGCGCGATCGGATGGAGCTGGCGCAGGATCTTCCAGTCGGATTCCCTGAAATCGCGGGACATCATGCCTCCAGCAGTTCATCGACCCCCAGCGTGTTCCGCGACGAGTCCCAGCACCACGAGCATCGGCCAACCGATGTATTTCTCGGCCCGCGGATACCGGGCGGCGAACGCCGCGTCGGGGGCGTGTTCGCCGATCTGATCGATCCGGAACCCGGCCCGCACCGCCGCCATGACGGAATCGCCAAACGAATGAGGCAGGCTGCCCGGCTGGACGATCTGGCCGGATTCCGGATCCGTGAACCGGGCCTGGCTGCCCCGCAGGAACATCGCCGGGTGCATCGCCGAGACCACTGCCCGGCCGCCGGGCCCGAGCATCCGGCGGGCTTCGCGGAAGAACCCGCCCAGGTCGCGGAGATGCTCCAGCACCAGCCCGCTGACGACCAGGTCGAACGACCCGGCCGGCAGCGGAAGCGGCTCGTGAAGGTCATGCACGAGGAACCGGACGAACTCGGCCCCCGGCTTGCGGCGGGCCTCCGCCAGCATGCCCTCGGAGAAGTCGACGGCCGTCACCTCGGCCCCGTCGGCGGCCAGCCGGAGCGCATGGCGGCCCGTGCCGCAGCCGAGGTCCAGGACAGTCAGGCCGGCGACGGATCCGATCGCTTCATGCACGATCGGCTCCTCCAGCGCCGGCAAGGGATTGGCGTCGTGGTCGTAGACCAGGGCCCAACGATCGTAGCCGGCGCGGACGGCCGATGTTCCCGCGAAACTCGTCGTCACGGTCATCCGGGGGAACTCCATCACGACTTGACGATGCGAAACATCTCATCCGAGTACGGCGGGTCTTGCCCACCGGTCGAGGCCTCGGATTGGTGGGCGTAGCCCACCCTACGAACCCGGTCGAGCCGCCTCATCCGGCGGCGTTGAGGAGATGGGTCGCGGCTTGCTTCAGGAGCTTCGCCAGGACCGTTTCGTCCACGTCTTCCAGCGTGCGGATATAGAGGCAACCCTTGCCGGTCTTGTGTTTGCCGAGTTGACCAAGGGTCTCCTGGAACCGTTCGATGGCCGGTCCCAGGTAGAGCGTGAGGGCGTCCTTTCGAGGCGAGAAGCCGAGGACGAAGGTATCGCCCTCGCGGCCGCTTTCATAACGGTAGTGGTGGTCGCCAACGCCGACGATACTCGAGCCCCACATCTTCGGCTCACTCTTCGTGATCTTCTTCATCAGCGCGATCAGGGTGAGGCAGTCCTCCC
Source organism: uncultured Planctomycetota bacterium (assembly GCA_963815795.1). Lineage (GTDB taxonomy): Bacteria > Planctomycetota > Planctomycetia > Isosphaerales > Isosphaeraceae > JAKAUH01. The sequence continues at coordinate 6,044,249 of CAWFIC010000003.1, forward strand.
GGCGCTTCGCGTCATCGATGGCTTTCACGAATTCGTCGACGCTCACGGGGGTCGGCTTCGTCTTCTGCGCGGCCACGGGGTCCTCCTTCGGACGGGTGCTCGACGCATCAGCCCGGCGGTCCGGCCCGCTGGGACATCGTCCGAATTCTACCACAGAGCCGCCGGGGCGGTCCGGAGACGATGTGCTGCGAAACCGAGTGATTCGCCGCGCCCAGCCTACGGATGCGTGGCGAGCCATGTCCTCAGTTCCTCGGTATTCATGATGACATGCGGGTTTTGGAGCGGGTCGGGATGAAGCTCATGACCTTGCTGACCGGTAGGATGTAACTACGGCTGCGGTCATCGTGGCTGCAGCCCCTATCAGTGCGACTGCAATGTTTGAAGCCATGGTGACGCCGCCCCGAGAAAGTCGTCAGCGAATCCACTCCTCGTGCTGCCTTCATCCACCGGCTTGGCCGCTCTACTTGCAGAGTCCTATCGTGTTCGCCGAAATCGAGGCGCCGAGCCCACAACGTATCTGAAGGGCTCAGCCCGGGTGCTGGGTCTGCATGAGCGACCGAAGCGCCTGGTTGACGGCCTCATCGGTCGGGAATGCCGCACGGACGTCGGGCGCCAGCAGCGCGAGATTCGTCCGGGACCGGTAACGAACCAGGTACTTGCCACGGATGCCCCCCTTGAGCTCCGAGGCGTCGTATTCGGGGCGGAGGTCATCGTCCTCGGCGACGGAGTTATCCTTCTTCATAGAGTTTCCTCTCCTTGCGTGTCGCTCGGCGGGCGCTGATGAGCCGGGTCTTATTGCCCCGGTCGGTGTGCGACACGACGAGCAGGTGGCCCTCGCTGGAATGTCCGAAAGTCAAGAAGCGATCCTCGTCGTCGGAATGATCGGGATCGGAGTACGTGATGGCCAGCGGGTCGCCGAAGACGGTGCCTGCCTCCTGGAACGAGACACCATGCTTGGCGAGGTTTCCTAACGCCTTCTCGGGGTCCTATTCAAACTCCATAAGATCACCGTAAGCACATCGGCCGGCTGAGCAAATGGGGCTGTCCGAGGTCGTCACGCACTCGCTGGAGGCCATCGACTCGACGATCTGGGTCGCCGAGTATCGGACTCGATTATAACAAACGTTCCCGCCACCAAGCCCTTGTTTTCCCGGTCCGTCTTCCGCCATGGTAGCCGGACGCCCCCGTGGGTCAGTCGGTCGCCTGGGGGCGACCGGCGCAGCAGCACACGGCGGCGATCTCCAGCGTCAGGTTGAGGGCTTCATGGTTCCCGAGTCATTCCGGCGCGATGCTCCGTTGTTCCTGGCCATGGCTCTGGTCGGCACGATCCTGGGCGGGCTGCTCGTCGGGTATGAACCGGTCGGCGGCGACCCGGACCGGATGTATCGTCCGCTCAAGAGCGAGCTGGCCCGTGCGCTGGAAGAGGGCCGGCTGCCGTTCTGGAGCGACAGGCTCGGGGTCGGATTGCCCCTGGTCGCCGAGAGCCACGTCGCCGCGTTCTATCCCCCGAACCTGGTCCTCTATCGCTTCCTCGGCGTCCCGGCGGCTTACCGGCTCTCGATGTGGCTGCATTATCTGGCCCTCGCCGCCGCCACTTACTTCTACGCGCGTTGCCTGGAGATCCTTCCCTGGGGCGCCGCCCTGGCGGCGTTGGCGTTCACCTTCTGCGGGTTCCAGGCCATCCACTCCAGCCATGAGCCGTTCTATTGCCTGATGCCGTATCTGCCGCTGGCGCTGGGCATCGCCGAACGATTCATGGCCAGCGGACGACCGGCGTGGTTCATGATCTTACCGCTCGTCCTCGGCATGCAATGGACCCTCGGCCATTTCCAGATCCAGACCTGGACCGCGGCGCTGGTCCTCCTCACCGGGCTCTGGCGCGCGGCCGTCGGTCGTCGGCGCTGGAGGCGAGTAATCGCCCTGATCTTAGCGGTCGTCTGGGGAGCCGCGCTGGCCGCCGTCCAGCTCGGGCCGAGCTGGCAGTTCGCCGAACAGGTCGGACAAACCCGGCGTGCGGTCAGCGACCTGCTCTTCTACTCGTATCCCCCCGCGAACTGGTTCGAGCTGGCCTTGCCCCGGCTGGTCCGTGAGCTTCGCCTCGGCCCCGAGGATCCCTACTGGTACGGCCAGCAGACCACCGGATTCGAGGCCGCGCTCTACGTGGGGACGATCCCCCTGATCCTCGCCTTCGTCGCCCTGGCCGCCCGGCCGTCCGGCCGGGCCACGATGCCCTGGCGTCTCCTCATCCCGGTCACCTTCGCCCTGGCCACGATGCCGCGATGGTGGCCGCAGGGCTATCTTTATCTTCTTGCCGTGCCAGGGGTCGGGTATTTCCGCGTCTCGGCGCGGTACACCTTGCTGACTTCCCTGGGAGTGGCCCTCGTCGCGGGCGAGGGGCTCGACCGGACGATCTCCCCGGCCCGCTTCCGCCTGGGACTGGCCGCGGCGATCGTCTCCGGGGGGTGTGCCGCGTCGGCCGCCGCCCTCTGGGCATCACGGGCCGACGTCCACCTGCGCAGTACCTTCGGAATCCCCGACGGGTTCCTCTGGGCACTGCTCGCCTGGGCGATCGCCCCGGCCGTCGTCCTGGCCTGGCGAGCTGGAAGGATCGGCGGCTGGGCGCCGCTGGGCGCCGCTGCGCTCGAGCTGGGGATCCTCTACTACGCGGCCACCACACAGTGGGGCTGGTCGATCGCGATCCCGGCGGAGAGCCCGGTGCTCTCGGAGTTGACCCGTCAAGAATCTCTTGGCCTGGTCGGCGGTGACGTCGTGAACCTGCCGCTCCGCGCGGGACTGGCAACCGCGTTCCCCTACATCGGCTTCGCGCACCCCGATGCGAATAAGGTCCTTGTCTCGGCCCAGGAGCGCCTGCTCCGATCGCGGGCGCGTCCGGCGCCGGACTCGGCCGAGGCGATGATCCTCAAGCGATGGCTGCGGCGCTGCGGGGTGACTCATCTGGTCGATTCTCATCCGGCGGCAGGTGCGGTCGGCGAGGAGCTGGGGCGTTGGCGCGACCCGGCGCTCGACCGGATCATCCACCACGAGGTGGGCGAGCCGGCGACGCGATCGTGGTCGATCGTCCGTGTGGACGACCCGTTCCCCGAGGCCCGCGTGGCGCCCGCGCGCGCACGGCGCCCGCCCGCGCCGCCTTGCTCGAACGGCTCTCGCGGTCGGACGACCGCGACGTCGCCTGGTTCCTGGCCGAGGACCGGATTCCCGGCCGGCCCGACGCGCGGCAGGCCCGGCTGGCATCGTGGGATGGGACCACCGCGACCGTCGAGCATGACGGGCCATGCGACCTGGTCATCGCGCGGACTTTCGACCCCGGCTGGCTCGCCCGGGTCGATGACGGTCCGGAACGGCCGGTCCTGCCCGTGGACGCCGGGTTCCTGGCCGTACGCCTCGACGGGGCTGGCGTCCATCAGGTCAGCTTCCATTACCGCACCCCCCGGATCGCCCTCTGGGGCGCGATCTCGATCGCCGCGGCGATCCTGGAGGTCGCGACTACGGTGATCCTGTTCGGGCGGCGTCAACTGGATCAAGCCGGAAATACTCGATCGCCTCACGACGAATGACTTCCATGATCACCGGCATCGACCACATCCAGATCACCGTCCCCGCGGATGGCGTGGAGCGGGCTCGGGCCTTCTATTGCGGATGGCTCGGGCTCCGAGAGATCGAGAAGCCCCATAGCCTGAAGGAGCGAGGCGGTTTCTGGCTCCAGGTCGGTGATCGTCAGGTCCACGTAGGCGTCGAGGTGGGCATCAATCGCCGGATGACCAAGGCCCATATCGCCTATGCGGTCATCGGGATCGAGGGCTGGCGCAATCGACTGGCCGCCGCCGGCATCGAGGTGCTCGAAGGTATCCCGATCCCGGGCTGCGATCGCTTCGAATTCCGCGATCCGTTCGGGAACCGCGTCGAATTCATCGAGGCATCGCGGGATCATGCCTGATCCTCACGCTGTGGGGTGAACGGATCGCTGTCCAGCACGACCACCCGGGTTGTCCGGGGACCGAATCGTAGAGCGGGGATGTCAGTTGACCACACCCGCGGAGGACTCGAGGATGGACCGGATCATGTCGTTTCGCGAGCCCCGAAAGCGTTACACAACCCTCCGGATCTTTGGGTTCCTCTGTAACCTGTTCGGGACGGTCCTGCTGGCCATCGGTGGCGGGCTACTGATCTTTGGTCTCTATTGCCTCGCGACCGGCGTCGAGGCGGCGCCCCCACCGAACCCGGCGCCTCTGTCCGTCCCTCAGGTCATCACCATCCCGTCGCCGCTGGTCGGCGGGTTCTCCCTGATCTGGTCGTTGGCTTTTCTGCTCTCGGGGCTGCAATCGATCGCCCTGGGGGCCTTCCTCCGGCTGATGATCCACTTGGAGGAGAACACGCGGGTCTCGGCCCAAGCTCTGGACAAGATCCGATCGCGGCTGGAATCGAGCCCGGGAGACGTCGAGCCACTGTTCCGGTCCTGAGCACCGGTCACGCCGTCCCACGGGCGTCGGCGGGCTGCGATCGTGAGGATTCGAGGATCGAAGACGGGGATCGCCATGGGCCTCATGCCGTCCGAATTCACATCCGAAGAACGCCACCGGCTCGCTCGCAAGGGAGAGATCCTCTACAGCAAGTCTTGTGGCACGCGAGGTCGGAGCACCTGCGCCGAGTCGTTCGTCGCGCATCAATTGCGACTGGGCCGCGTCGAGGTGGCCTGCGACCTGCTCCGGTTCCTGGACGAGCAGATCGCCGCACTCCGCCTGAACGATCCCGATGGGCTGCTGCCCACGACCGAGGCCCTCGCCGCGCGAATCCGCCGGCAAATGCCGGATGGCGTATCGAAGAGGTAAGGAAGGATCCAGGTCGGACGGAGTCAGGCGCCCGCTCCCGGTGTCGGGTTCGCGGGTGTGGTCGCCGGGGGCGGATTGGTCGCAAGGGGCGGCTCGATGACCGTCGGGTCGGGGCGTTTGCCGACGAGGCGGACGTTGACCAGCTTGTTGAGCACGTCGAACCAGAATGGGGCGCCCATCGAGACCGCCAGGATCGAGATGAGCAGTCCGGTGAACTTCGCCACGATCCACGTGTAGTTCGGAGAGAAGCGATAGGCGGGTGCCGGCGTCGGCCCGGTCGTGGTCGGCTCGGCCGGCGGCGCGATCGCACCGGAGGCCTCGCCTTTCGGTCCTGAGCCATCAGTCGTATACCAGAGATTGTCCCATTCCCTCCTGGTCCACCACAGGGGGATCTTCAGCGCGTCGAGGGAGGAGCGGTACTGCAATGCGAGCTGGCGCTGGTCCGCCGCGGGCTTCCGGGCCCCGACCGGTCCTTCGGCGGCCGTGGCCGAGCCGGCCCCGGACGCCTCCAGGAACGCGATGGCCTCGTTGGAGGAGGCGGCGCGGGCCTGGGAGTCGGTCGAGAGGTGGCCGACCAGGGAAACGGTGTCAACGTTATTGAGCATGCACAGGACCACGGCGATCGCCAGCAGGATGCGCTGCGTGTTCCTCTTGTACCAGCCCGAGGTGTGGTCCATCACGTCGTTGAACCAGGTGCCGACGCCCTGCCGGAAGGCGTCGAGATCCTCGCCGGCCTGGGTGAGGAACGCGGAGAGCGCCGTCTTGATCGAGCTGTCGGCCATCATGGCGATGGTCCGGCCGGCGCGGTGGAGCAACAGGATGTTCCGCGACAGGGCATGCAACGGCCGCAACGCGGTGTCGACCTCCCGATCCAGGGCTGCGCGGAGGGCATCATCGCGGACGGCGGCGATCGCCGCGCGGAGCGCGTTGGTCCCTTTCTCCAACTGGCCGACGGCCGCGGCGGCCGCAACGGTGCCGTCGGCGGCGAGCTGGAGGGCTCCCTCGATCGACGCGACGCAGCGCAGCACCTCGGTCTTGGCCTCGCCGTCATCGAGGCGGGACGCCACACCGCCGACGACCTTGAGCGCCGCGCCGTACCGATCCCACAACGGGGGCGACGGGCCGTCGGGCGCGGTCTCCGCCTGGCCGTCGGCGCCTTCGGCCGGGTTCAGCGCCGGTGGGTCTCATCCGCCGTGAGCACGTTCATCAGGACGTCAACGAAAGCCCGGTCCGGGATGTACTTGGGCACGGCGACGAGATCGATCAGTTCACTGCCGAGCCCGCGCTTGGCCCGCTCGGCCCCGTCGGCGGCCTTCCTGGCGGCTTTGGCGGCCTGGGTTGCGCGGTCGAACGGCCCGCCGCGCGAGCGTCTCGGGGTCGCCGGCCGCCGGCACCGGGGGACTCGTGGGCGTTCCCATCACGGCAGCCGGCGCGAGGGCATCGGCGCCGTTCGACCGGGCCCTCTTGACCGCCTGTTCGGCAGCCGTCGCCGCCGCGGCGGCGCGCTCGGCCGCGTCCGCCGCCGCGTCGGCTTCGGCGACGATCCCCTGGAGGGCAAGCGCCTGGGCCGCGTCCGTGGTCACGAACGTCTTGAGTGCCGCCGTGACCTTTGCCGCCGCCGCGTCGGCTGCCGCGGCAGCGTTTCGGGCCGCGTCGGCTGCTGCCACACCCCCCGCCGCCGCCTGCCACTGGCTCCGGGCCTGTGCGAGCCGCCCCTTCTCTTCCTCGAACCGCTCCAGCGCGCTCTGGTACTTGGGCTTCCACGTCGTGGTATTGAGCGACTGGATCATCGGATGCGTCACGAAGAGGTTGAGAAACGCCCGCCCCTTGGGGTCGTCGTTATCGAAGAGGTTGAACAAGATATGCTTGAGATGCTCGCCCCGGCGATCGAACAGGGCGGAGATGTACTCGGCGATCGCCGACGCGATCAGGCTGAAGATCAGATAGACGAAGACCAGCCCCATCGCGGTCTCCAGCACCAGGGATCCCAACATCTCCAGGACTCCCAAGACGTGAGGAACGCGCCCCGTCGCGGCCACGCCCGGATCGAGGCGCCCCAAGGCGGAACAGGATCTCCCCGCGCCGGTCGGCGACGAGATGCACGGAGAGGCGGTCGGTCGCACGACGACCCCACTTCGGCCCATGATAGGGGCTCCGCGCTCAATGGGAAAGGCGCGGGAGACCCCACATGTACGGGTCTTGAGATCGCGAATCGCCCATTCAGCGGATCGACTTGCGATCTACTGCCGACGCGAGATAATAGGAGTCGTGTACCGAAGGCACGTCATCCGATCGCCAGCTCAAGGGTCAACGGGATTGCATCATGCCGACGAAAGATGAAGAAGCCGTGGAACTCGCCAGGACGCATTACCAGATCGAGCCCGGGATGACTCAGATCTTCCGCATCACCGGTTCTGCCGACGTCGAGTTCAGACCGAATGAGCCGATCAAGTTGCTCGAGGTGAACGAGAATACCGTACCATCAGGTATCATGCCGAATCACTTCGGGCCTTCTCCAGCTTCAGGCCGGACTTTCCCGACCATCATCATCGAGGTCACACCGAACGAATTCCAGAAGATCCAGGATCAGGTGGTGTCCGGTGGCCGTTGAATGGGATTCTACCGATGGGTAAGCTAGACGTCCAGGACCTGACTCACCGATCCGGATCCGCCCAGGACGACTCATGCCCACGGACGACCTCGACCGCTTCTGCTGCCAGAATCCCGACTGCCCCGACTACGGCCGCCACGGCGCCGGCAACCTCTCGGTCTGCGGCCACTACGGCCAGGCCCACCACCGGCTGTTGTACTGCCGCACCTGCAAGGCCCGCTTCTCGGAGTTCAAGGGCACCCCGCTTTTCAACTCCAAGCTGCCGCACGAGAAGGTGCTGGCGATCCTCCAGCACCTCGCCGATGGCTGCGGCACCCGCCAGACCGCCCGGTTGGTGGGGGTCAACAAGGACACCGTCACCCGACTGGCCCTGCTCGCCGGCGCTCATGCTCAGGCCGCCCACGACGAGTTGGTGGCCTTTTCCCCCCTATACCCGTGAGGTCCAGTTCGACGAGAAATGGTCCTTCGTCCACAAGAAGCAGAGGAACTGCGACCCCGACGACCCGGCCGATGACCACTGCGGGGACTACTGGGACTACGTCGCCTACGACCCCGAGCATAAGCTGGTCCTGGCGGTGATCCCCGGGGCGCGGACGGAGGAGAACGGCTGTGCGATCGTCGGCAAGGTCGCGGAGCGGCTCGGCGGCACGCCGCCGGAGCTGATGACCAGCGACGAGTATCCGGTGTATGAGACGGCGATCCACAACACCTTCGGCGAGCCGGTCCCGGCGGAGCGGAAGCCGGGCCGGCCCCGGGTCGTGCCCCAGCGGCGGGTGCCGGAGGGCGTGGTCTACGCGACGGTGCACAAGCGCCGCAAGAAGGGGCGGGTCGTCGCGGTCGAGCCGCGGTTAGTCTTCGGGTCGGAGGACGAGCTGGAGGAGGCGCTGGGCGAGTCGTGTGCCAGTCGCGTGGTGAATACATCCTTCGTCGAACGGCAGAACGCGACCGATCGGCACCGCAACGCGCGGAAGGGGCGGAAGACGTATCGGTTCAGCAAGGACTGGCAGGTGCACGAGGCGATGACCTACTTGACGCTGTACGGCTACAACTTCTGCTGGTGTGTCCGGACGCTGCGGGTCAAGGACGAGGAGGGGCGGTGGCAGGAGCGGACGCCGGCCCTGGCCGCCGGGTTGACCGACCACGTATGGACCGGGCGCGAGTGGTTCACTCGCCCGGCCGTTCAGCCAGCGTAGGACACCACCCAGGATCAGCAGTTGGAACTTCCGCATGGATGGAAGATTGGCGAACCGATCCCGAGGCCTCCAGCCGAGGTGGTTCGATGAGCGAGCCCGCCGACTGGGCACTCGCTTACGCCCAGCAAGCCGGCGCAGACTTCAGGGCCTGGGAACTGTATGAGCAGCAGCCGGAAGCGGTCGCGGCAGAGTGCCACAAGTTACTGTTTCTTCAAATGGCGTGTGAGAAGCTGTGCAAGGCTTCCGTCATAAGGACCGGAGCCCGTCCCGGGGATCTCCAGGCGAGTCATGCATACATCGCGAATCCACTGCCCGTCGTGATCAGGCAGGAGATCATCGATTCCGGGCAGGATCCCAATCGGATGCGGGGCCTATTGACGCTGGTTCGTCACCTGGCTGGAGAGATCGAGGTCTTGAACCCGTCCGTGCGGCGAGATGGCCTCCGCGAGGCTAATTACGAATACCCTTGGGAGGCCGGGGACCGAGTGATTTCTCCGCTGGATTGGACGTTTCATCCCTCACGTCTCATCACCGTCCGCGGAGGGCCCACTTTCATCAAGCTCGTCAAACGGGCGATCCACAGGATCATCGACGAACTTGAGAATTAACATGAGTGGACCCATTGTACGCCGCCATGGTTTACCGAACTCTCAGAATCCAAGAACTGCCCGGAATCCTTAACCTGAAACCCATATGGGGTTAACCTGAAACCCATATGGGGTTTACCAGAAGTGCTCCCTCGCCCCCTGCCAGACGTCCATCGTATGAGCGATTCCGCATTCGGCATCCTTCCGGGTCGGTCCCGGATTGATCGAGCTCCGAGGTGCCTTCTGTTGGCCTGACCAGAGTCGTTATAATCGAACTTTGGAGCTGGGTTTGCTCCGGAGGCTACCATGACAAAAGTCCGAATCACCATCAAGCACAATCCCATTGATGCTGCCGATGATCTACGCATCGCTGCGCGAGTGAGGCGCGACCTTTGGGCCCGCTCGCGCGTCGAGATTGTCCCTGACAGTCCCACACACGGGACACACAGAGATGCGGATCGCAATGCCTACTTCGAGTTCGCCACGGATTATCCCGATGAAGTCCAGAGGGTTATCAAGGAGTTCGGGCATGCGGCGCGGGCAAGTGTGGCCACCGTAACTGATAGCTCTGGCCCCGAGTGCGCCAGTTGCGGAAATATTGCGGGCCCCATTCTGCCAACCGTGTGTCCGACCTGCGACTTCAGAGACATCTCCCCCTGTCCCTGCTGTCGTCAGGAGGTTCCTAGACAAAGCTATCTCCCTGTCAGTGGCGATCTGTTCAAATGCCCGGAGTGTGATCATCGAGTCCGGCTCCAGATGAGCGATCCACTGTTCGATTCGAAGGGGCACTACAATCAACCGTTGGTCGTCGTCGAGCGGGCGGAGGGTTGATCCCGTGCATTTCGATGTCGAGGGGCACGTCATCGTCAGCCCCAGAGAAGTCCATGAACTGGTCCTCACAGATAAGGACAGGCTTATTAACTCGATCCTGATCCCAGGGATCCCCCACGCAATCCAGACGCATGCTTCGCATTACGAATTGCTGCTGCACTTTTCTAATGGTATGGGTATCCATCCGAACTGCCTTTTTTTCAAGGGGAGCACGAAAATCGGATTCAGTATCGCACCGAGGGCTGGGAAAGTCTGGATGAAATTCGGTCCGTCATCGGACCTCGACTTGGCGATAGTCGATCCCCATTTCTTTCAGATGGTGGACTCGGAAGTCCGCCGATGGGAAAGGAGAGAGGAGAACCGCGGAAGGGTCTTTCGCGACCCACGGCTCTTCAGGGAGCACTGCAATCGCAATTATCAAAAGGGTAGGTTCGATTGCTTCCGGTTCTTTGATCTGCCCCGAATTGCTTGCATGGATGAACTCGACGGTTGCTTGGGGAGAGCTCCCGTCGAGGCGTGTTGCGGTGTGAGCCGCTCTCTCAGTGCGTTCATCTTTCGCGACTGGTGGGGTGTCTGCAAGCGATACGAGTTTGACATTCGCTGTTTAGAGAGAGGGCCGAGTGATCCAAGAAACCCTCTACCTGCCGGCGGCGATGATCCTCGGCCTTATGAGGAGGTCCTGGACATGGAGCCCGATGTCCCCGAGCCGGAAGAACAATAGATCGAAAATCTCACTGACAGGATTCATGTTCATGTCTGGTCCCATTGTGCGCCGCTACGGTTTACCGAACCGATGGAGTATAAGATCGGAACGCTTGCTGCAAACACTTTGGCGATACTCAGTTATGCATATAATTATTGAATCCAATTATGTGATTCGGATACCTCTTGCGTTGCCGTTTGGCAACATGCCTCGAGGGTGGCCCGTTCGCTCATCCCCGGAACAGCCCAGAGTAAACCCCACGGCTGCGGCTCGCAACGGCACGAAGGCGTCCGTTGGCGTCGAGCGCAGGAACTAAAGATCGACGCTGGATCGGGGAGGGATCGTACCCACCGTCGCCTTCCCAGGAGATCATAAAGCTCGATCGTCCGATCCGCGTCTGTACCGCGGCGATCCGTCCGCTACAACTGAATCCACGAGGTGTTCGGAGTCCGATGAGCTGGCCCCCGCGGGTGCTCGTATCGATCCTGAAACCGGCCGATGCGTCAATGGCAGGTCTTCGCCACGCGAAAGCCGAAGGTCGTGATGGCACGCCGCATCGAACGGAGGGCAACCGAATAGCGGTGGGCCGACCGGATGTCAGCGAGGGGGTGCTCGAACGAACCGCCTCGCAGGACGCCATCGAAGCGATCTTCGTACTTGGTACCGATCTCGACATCATCGACGGCGCGGTCCTCCGGGCTGGAAGGATACTCGCGGAACGGATCCTGCACCCACTCGTGCGCATTGCCGAGCATGTCGAAGAGACCCAGATCATTCGGCTTCAATCGCCCGACCGGATGGGTCCGACTCCCGGCCTTCGGGAGGGTCCATGCGTAGCCAGGTAGCACGTCGTCCGCGGCCCCGAAACAGCGGGGTGAAACCGTGCCGGCCCGGCAGGCATACTCCCACTCCGCCTCGGTCGGCAATCGATAGCCCGACCGACTCAGATAGCCCGGCGGCATGCTCATCCCCGGGCCGATCTCTTTCGGGTAGCACCATTGGTCCTCGGGAATGCCCTCTTGCTGACTCAACCAGTTGCAGTAGCGGGCCGCATCGTACCAGTCGACCGCCACCATCGGGCAGTCGGGACTCGGACTGTATTGCCGCAATTGCCCGCCGCGCCGGCCCTGGAACAGGGCCTTGAGGTCCGGGGTCCGGTCGAGGAAGCGCCCGTATTGTCCGACCGTCACCTCACAACTCGCGACGGCGAACGAACGACCGATCCGCACACGATGCCACACCTCGTCCGGATCGTGTCCGTCCTCATCGGGCGGCGAGCCCATCGTGAACTCGACGGGGCCGCTGACGAGTACCATGGTCTGCCCTTGGCCGTTCACGAACCAGCGAGGGCCACCCGGTGAAACCATCCCGCCGGGGATCACGTTCACCGAGCCATCGTGGACCGGCCCGCACCCCCAACGATGGCGGAGGAGCCATTCGATGGCCGCATGAAGCCCCGGGTCGGGGTCGGATTGATAATCCTCCAGTAGCCGTGTGGTGAGCGAGCGGAGCTCCTCAGGTGGAATCAGTCCCGGCGGGTAACCGCCGAGCGCCAGGAGGATCGCTCGTTTGAGCGACGCGTCGCACGGAGATCTCAGGCGTCCGATCAGGATCGTCGGATTCACCCCGTATCGGACGAGGTCCCGGATCAGGTAGGACCTCAGGCCCGGGGCCTCCGCGAACCGGAGGGAATCCCACAGGAGATCATGCCGCCCGAGGGTCACGAGAGCGATGATCGATCGGCTCCGTTGTCGGGCCGTCGCATCATCCTCGTTCCGGCCGATCGTCCGGAGGAATGACGAGAGGCGAGCGGAGACTCGAGCTCGGTCCGAGGGCCGATCCAGAATCGCTCGGAACTGGCCCGGTTCCGCGTCGGGGACCAGGTCAGCCAGGTCTTCGGGGCTGTCTTCGTTCCCGCGGCGGGCGGCGAAATCGAACAGGAGCGTGAAGGCCAGGGCGGCGCTCCTCCGGGGTCGCCCCGCGAGAGTAAGCCGCCCGCAACGATGGGAGCAGCTCGCGACTGACCGGCTGAAAGGCCTCCCGCCAGGCACCGATCAGCAGCGGATTCTCATGGACCAGCCGGGCGCTGATCGCCGGAGCGATCTCGGGCCAGCGGCGGTTGACCGGATCCAGGACGGCCAGGGCGGCCGCCGAACGCAACTGCTTGCCGGAGATCTCCGGTCCGATTATTCCTCCCAGGTCGTCCCAGAGCCGCGGCGCGATCGCCCCGGAGTGCCGCTCGTCGCGGAGCCTGCGGGAGATCACGAGGACCTCCTCGGGGGAGATGTCCGGGCGCGATAACCGACCGGCGAGGTAGGTCGCCTGCGAGGGCTCGTGGCCCAGGAGCGCGAGTGCGACATGGACGCGACCGCGCTCGTCTTTCCGGGCCTCGGCGGAGCGGGCCGCGGCGCGCACCCGCTCCAGCACCGGCTCTCGAGCCAGGTCCGAGAGAAGCCGTGGGACCTCCCGCGTTTCGGCGGTCTCGAGGGCGAGGACCAGCCCACCGAGCCGCGCCTCGCGCTCCAGCGCCTGGGCCTGCCTCTCGTACAAGAGGACTCCGCCGGCCAAGACCGAGATCATCAGCGCCGATGCGATGGCGACGGCCGAGGTCTGGTGTCGCTGAAACCATCGCCTCGACTTGGTCCGCCAAGGCTCGCTCATCGCCGAGATGGGGGCATCGGCCATCCAGCGCTCGATGTCATCGGCCAGGGCCAGCGCCGAGCCATAACGGTCGGATGGGTCGAGGGCCATGGCCTTGAGGCAAATCGCCTCCAGGGCACGGGGGATGTCCGGTCGAATCGCGCGGGGTGGTCGGAAATCACCGTTCCGGACGTTCCGGATGAGGTGGGCTGCGTTCGCGTCGTCGTGGGGAGGGCGTCCTGCGAGCAGGCAATAAAGCGTCGCACCCAGGCTGTAGATATCGCTGGCCTGGCCCAGCCTGTCGAGTGCACCTTCCGCCTGTTCAGGGCTCATGAACGAGGGCGTCCCGATCGCCGCCCGGTCCTCGGTGATGCCTTCATCGACGGGTGGAAGGCGTAGCGAGATGGTCTCCGTCGGACCGCCCTCGCCGGTGCCGAGGACCTTCGCGATCCCCCAGTCGACGACCAGGGTCTCGCCGTACGGGCCGAGCATGATGTTCGCGGGCTTGAGATCGCGGTGGATCACGCCCCGGCTGTGGGCGTAGGCCATGGTGTTGCAGACGTCCAGGAACCTTCGGAGCAGCGATTGCAGGGCGCGAGCGCGCGCCGCCGGTAGGGACCCCACGGGATATGCGGCATGGAACCCGGCGATGGCCTCCTTGAGGCTCTCGCCCCGGATGAGTCGCATCGCGTAATAGGGGCACCCGTCGGGCGACTGCCCCAGGCCATGGACCGGCACGACGCCCGGGTGCTCCAGGCTCGCGGTGATTCGTGCCTCGAACAGGAACCGCGATCGGCTCTTCGGGTCGTGGGCGAACTGGTCCTGGATCTGTTTGAGGGCGACCTCGCGTCCCAGCTCCCTATCGTCGGCGACGAACACCTCGCCCAATCCGCCTCGGGCGTGAAGTCGAAGGCAGTGATATCGCGCCCCGGAATCCGCAAGGGGATCTGATTCCCGGCCGCTCGGCCTTTCGCGATCCGAGGCTGCCGGAGCATCGGAGAGCGGCGACGCGTCGCATGCGATTCGGAGCGGCTCCTCCAGGGCGCGCAACTGGCCGATCCGCTTGGCCAGGTCCTCGGCCAACCCAGGGTCGTCCGGGCTCAACTCCGTTGCGGAGAGATCCTGGCCCAGCCGGCGGCATTCTTCCCAGCGGATGAGCAGGTCGAGCAAGCGGTCGTAGTGAGAGGAGGGGGGCATCGTCGTCGCGCTCCCTTCGGTCGTTCGTCAGATCGGGAGTTGTCCACCGAGGGTGTCAGCGAGCCTCAGGCGCGCCGCCATCCAGCGGCGATTGACCTGCCGCTCGGAGAGGCCCAGGATGCGCGCCGCCTCGACCTGCGTCAGGCCTTGGTACCAGAGCAGGTCGAAGATCTCCCGATCCTCATCCGCGAGCGTCTCGATCGAGCGGTGAAATTCCGTCCAGTCGAGAAGCCTTCCCGGTTCATGAGTCCTGTCTGTCGCCTGGTCCATCCAACCGACTGGATCGCTGGGTCCAGCACAGGTCGAATGGTGAGCCCCGGGCCCTTCCGGGCCGGAATAATGGCGTGCCAGGTCGATCAGTTCCCGGCGGATCTGGGCCGCAGCCAGTCGGAAGAAGTCCGCCGACGTCAACGGCACGGTGGTCCGGAGCGCCCGGTCCAGACGGATCAAGGCATTCTGAAGGACGTCGCCCGTCTGCTCCCACCGGCCGACTCTCGGGTAGCCCTTGAGCATCTTGCGGGCGAGCCTGGTGAGCCGGTCGCAGGCGCAGTCGAGCAGGGCTGCCCGGGCGGAGTCATCGCCCTCACGGAGGCGGTCGAACGTGCGCCTGAATGATGGTCGAGCGGTCGTGGTCGCTCACGTCTCTGGCTCGGTAAGACGTTACGTCAGCCGGCCGGGGCCGACCTCGGCCGCCGGGCCGCATCCATTCTATCGCGATGGATTCCGCGCTGCACAGTACCGCCATTCTTTTCGATCTCGATGTCTGCCCGAAGCCGTGGCTCTCGCTGAGCGGAGTACGGGAGCCGAGCGACGAGCCATCCTCATAAGGGAGCAGACCAATGAGACCCTTCCTCCGCTTTTCGGCGATCCTGGTCGTCTTCGTGACGTCGGAACTGCCGGCCGCGGCGCAGGGAACGGTGGAAACGAAGAAGACGGATTTCAAGGCAAAATGCCCACCACAGGTATGGATCAAGCTCGGCTCGGAGGAGCGGCGGGAGACGACGCCCGGTGGGGATTCGGCCTCGCTGCCCAACGAGATCGATCGCCTGGTCAAGGAGTCCGATGCCCTGGACGGCGTGCAGTTATTCCTCTGGAAGTCGAGGTTGGGGCGTTCCATCGAGGCCGAACGGGAGCTGAAGCAGGTCGACGCCCAGTACCTCCCGGCCGATCTGCGGAAGGTCGTGGAGGGCCTGCAGGCTTGCCATGAACTCCGGGCCGCGTTCGCATCCCGAGGCCGGGACGTTCGCGGGATCGAACGGAGTCTCACCAAACTCGGGGATGCGACCAGAGATGCCAACCTGGTCGAGAGCCTCCGGTCGTGCCTGATCGAAGGGGAGCGGGGCGAGACGGCGGATCCGTCCAAGGTGTCGGCTCGCCTGGAGCAGGTCGCCGCCAATTTCCGGGAGCGGGTCGTCGAGCACTGGAAAGTCGCGTGTCGCGACTTCCGCGGCGTGCGGCGGTCGTTCGCGATCGTCCAGCCGACACGCGTCGAGTCGGATTCGCTGATCGTGCGATCCCGAGGACGAGCCAGCGGGGTGGCGTCGATCTGGGCAATGACCAGGACGACGACGATCGAGCGTTCATCGAGCGAGTCGAGGAACGGCTCGGGCCGCCGCCCCTCTCGGACGCCGAGAAATCCCTGGTCAGGCTGATGCGGCGCCGTGGTGTGAGCGAGGCCAAGGTCGTCGCCGTCCTGAAGAAGTGCCGATCGGCGGCGGCCCCCCGCGTTCCGTGATCGCACCGAGACCGAAGACTCGAACCGCGATGCCCACGGCGGTCGATCTGCCCGATCGTTGCCGCCGCAAACCCCTTTATCCGACGGAGTCAGAAGCGATGCGTGCCATGGCGCGACTGGTGCTCCTGCTGGCAATGGCCGGGTGGCGAAGCGAGACGGAAGGGTCGACCGAGCTCGGGAGTCCGGGCGAGAACTCTCCGCCTGGTCTGTCCATCGCCAACTCACCGGGCCAGACGCCCCGGGACGGCAGGGTGGCGGCCACCGATCCCGCGGGCGGGGCGAGCGATCCGCTCGGCCCCGAGGTCAGGACGGCCATCACCGAGCTGATCGAGGGAATCCGGGCCGCGGATTTTCGGGACACGGACGAGTTGATCGGCCGGATCAAGGCGCGGCAGGCCGTCCATGCCGCGGTCCTGAGGCTGAACAAGGAGCTCGGCGATCCGGAGCCCAGGATTCGTCGAACGGGTCGCCTCGGCCCTCGGAGACTTCGGCTCCGGCGCCGTCGCCAGCGTCCCCAATCTGAGCGTCTCGTTGAGGGATCCCGATAGTGACGTCAGGGAGAACACGGCCTGGGCGCTAGGGAAGATTGGCCAAGGGGCGAAGGAGGCGATACCTTCCCTCTTCAACGGACTGCGGGATCCGGTCCAGGGCGTCCGGCGTGCCGCCCTCTGGGCCTTGAGGGCGATTGCACCCAATGATCCCGGGGTCATATCACAGGTCTGCCGGGCCTGTCGCGATAGCGACGAAAACATTCGAAAGAAGGTCATCGAGATCCTGGACGAATCGGGCCGCGGCGCCCCGGAGGTCCGGCAGACATTGATTCTCGCAGCGACGGATCGAGATGAGTCGGTACGCAAGGGAGCCGCCGAGGCCCTGATCAGGATCATGCCCGAGAGTGCGGCGGCGATCCCGTGGATCATGGAGCCGTTCCGAAAGGGGTGTCCAATGGATGCCCATCCCCTCAAGGTGCTCCAAGCGGGTGTCGCTTCCGTCCCGATCCTCATCGATCACCTGAGCGATGAGGAGTCGTTCGTGCGCAGCAGGGCTGTGTACGACCTGGGGGAACTCGGTCCCGGCACCGCCCGGCCGTCGCATCGCTGCTGGCCGCCCTTAATGACGACGAGGCGGAAGTTCGCTCGCTGGCTTCGTGGGCTCTCATCCGGATCGGCGTATCCGCAACCGCCGCTCTGACTCTGGCCCTGGATGATGGGGACGCCGAGACCCGCGCGGTCGTGATCCGGATGCTGGGCGAGATCGGCCCGGGCGCGCGGGGGGCGGTCCCGCGGCTGGTCGAGGCCCTCCGCGACCCGGATCTCCGCTCCGGGGCGATCGAGGCACTCGGCCGGATCGGAGGCTCCGCCACGCTGGCGATCGCCCCGTTGATCGAGATCGCCGGTGCCGCGGGCCATCTCGACCGAGCCGCGGCCATCGTGTCACTGGGCCGGATCGCGCCCGACGACCCGGCGGTTCGGAAGGTCTTGACGGCCGGGACGCTGGACCGCTCGGAGGAAAGCCGCGCGGCCGCCCGGTGGGCGCTGGTCGGTAACCTTCCTGCGGAAGCACCTCCCGTCGAACGGTGGGTCAGGGAATTGCGGCACGACGAGGCTGAAATCCGGGAATTGGCCGTCGCCAACTTGATGTCGGTGGGTCCCGAGGCCCGTCCCGCCATCCCGCTGCTCATGCGACTGTCCCGGTCTCGAGATTACTGGCACCGCACCCTGGGGGCCATCGCCCTGGGCCGGATCGGCCCCGAGGCGATCCCGGAACTGCTCGGGGCCCTCGGGAACGCTAATGTCGGTCCCCGCCGCCACGCCGCCGAGGCGCTGGGCTACCTCGTCGCTCCCACCAGCGCGGAGGTCCCGGTCCTCGTCCGCGCGATTCACGACCCCGACGATGTCGTCCGAGCCCGGGCCGTCCGCGCCTGGGCCTGCATGGGTCCGACCTGGCCGCCGTCGCCCCTGCCGTCCTGGCCGGCCTCGAAGATCCCGATGAAGGCGTGCGGGAGGCGGGCGTCTGGGCGCTGTGCCGGTTGTGCCCCGACTCCTTGCCGCTGCTGGTGCAGGGCCTCCAAAGCCCGAATGTCGGGCGTCGTCGGGCGTCGGCACGCACTCTGTGCTACCTGGGCCCGGAGGCGAGACCGGCCTCGAAGGCCCTGGAAAAGGCCCTCGGTGATGACGATCCGCTGGTCCGTAGCTGGGCCCGGCAGGCGGTCGTCGCGTTCGACCCGAGAGGGGCGGGCACCTCGCCGGCGCTCATCCGCGCCTGCGGCGGGCGGACGGCGATGATCCGCCAGTACGCGATCCGCGACCTGACGCGTCCCCTGATCCGAGAGCGGGCCGAGATCGCCGCCAGGGAGCGGGCGGAGGCCATGCGCCCGCGCTTGTTGAAGGGTCTCGGCGACCCGAGCATCCCGGCGCGGCGGTGGGCGGCGATGGAGTTGGAGCGGCACGGGAGCGGCGCCGCGGCGGCGCCCCTCGTCACGGCCCTGGCAGACGAGGATGTCGGCGTGCGCGGCCTGGCTGCGTCCGCCCTGGGAGCGATCGGCCCGGACGGCGCCTGCGCCACGCGAGCCCTGATCCGGGCCCTGGGAGACACGAGCCCGGAGGTCCGCTGGAGAGCCGCCCAAGCCCTGGGCGGCATCGGCCCCCGGGCCCGGGAGGCGATCCCTGCGTTGCTCGCGGCCCTGAAAGACGAGTGGCCCTGGATGAGGGCCAACGTGGCCGCGGCCCTCTGGGCGGTGGATCGACGCGGCGCCGACGTTCTCCCCACCTTGGTCGGACTGCTCCGGGGAGACACGTCCTCCTCCTGGGACTTGACCGACGAACGAACGGGTCTTCCGGGAGGCTCGCGCGATCCGCGGCAGAAGGCCCTGCAAGTCCTCTCCGAGATCGGCCCGGAGGCAGCGGCGGCCGTCCCGTTATTGATCGAGCAGCCCGACCACGAAAAGGGCCTGGAATCCTGCATTCGCACCGTCAATGTCCTGGGCTCGATCGGTCCGGGTGCCGGCGGGGCTGTGGCGGCGATCCTGCAAGAACTGAAGGCACGTCATACGAGCGACGATGGCTCGCTGCATGCGGCCTGCTATTCCGCGATGGCACAGATCGGCCCGGAAGCCCGGTCCGCCGTCGCGTTCATCGCCGATCGGCTGACGGAGGAGCCCGCTTATGCCTGGAAGGCGCTCATGGCCCAAACCCTGGAGAAGATCGGGCCGGATGCCAGGGCGGCGCTGCCGACCTTGCGGCTCACGATGAGGACGAGCCGGTATGATGCCCGGGTCCAGGCCGCCCTCGCCCTCTGGCGGATCGATCACCAGGTCGTCGAGGTCGTCTCCGTGCTGGCCGATGAACTGCGGACCGGCGAAGCCGACCCTCCGGGCGAAAAGAGCTCAATCCCCTGGTCCGACAGGGCCCGGCTCGGGGCGGCACAGGCCCTGGCCGAGCTCGGCAAGGATTCCGAGCCCGCCATCCCGGCGCTGATCGAGGCGCTGGGGGATCCCCTCTCGTCGGTCCGGGCATGGGCGGCCGATGCGCTCGGCCGGAACGGGGCGAAGGCCGGGGCGGCCGTCCCGGCGCTGACTCGGAGGCTGGAGGACCACGGTCCGTCCGTCCGCCACTGGGCCGCGACCGCCCTGGGCCAGATCGGCCGGGATTCCCTCCAGGCGGTGCCGGCCCTGAGGAGGACCATGGAGGATCGAGCGGCGCGGGTCAGGGTCCAGGCTGCCCTGGCCCTGTGGAGGATCGAGCATGCGGCCGACCCTTCGACCGCCGTGCTCATCGAGGCGTTGCGCGACCCTGATGCCTGGATCCGCCTGATGGCCGCCGCAGCCTTGAGCGAATTTGGCGAGGCCGGACGCGCGGCGGTCCCCATGCTAGGCATGGCCCTGAACGACGACTTCGTCGAGGTCCGGAGGGCGGCGATCGACGCCCTGAAGGCCGCCGGCCGAGCGGCCAGGGAGGTTCGCCCGGACATCGTCAAGGCGCGGGAAGATCGAGACGACCACGTGCGGGAGGTCGCCTCCCGGATCCTCGCCGAGCTCGACAGGGACGCTCGAAATGCCGTCCTCCCCAGCACGGCACGCTGAGGACGTTACTCGCCCGGCGACGTCACCGCGCACCAAATCGGCGCCGACCACTCGACGGCCTTCGTCCTGAGGGCGCAGCAGGGCCATGTCACGGTCGTCCGCCGGATGTTGATCCTGATCGGTTGATGAACCATCGAACGAATGTCTGACCCGGCCTCTCAATTTCGGAGGAACCCCATGGACACGCTTGAATGGACCGATTGCTCGACGCAAGACGTGGGCACACGACTTCTGTCACCGGAGGCTGCACCGACGTGTTCGGTCAACGGCCTTTACACGGGATTGCCGGGCGTCCAGCTCGGAGACGAGGTCCTCAGGCTCACGGCCCCCGTGAGGCAAATCCCCGCCATCGTCCAACTGGTCGGGGCGGTGATCATGGGAATCAACGCCCTGAATGTGTCCCGCCTGCTTTACAGCACGCTGACGCTCGCGATCGAGCCCGGTGGCTGGGATTTTGCCATGACGTCCCTCCTGTTGACGCTGGTCAGCGGCCTGTTCTTCCTGTTCGGGCTGAGGCTGTGGCAGGGCCGCCGGTGGGCGGTCTACGTCCTGTGCGTGCCCGCGGCCTGGAGTGCGTTCGCCGGGCTGGGATTGTTGGGCGTCGGGCTGGGCCAGGCCGACCTCGGCGCCTTTCTGGGATCGCTCATCTACATTGTCCTGGCGATCTCGTTCTGGTGGGCGATTGTCAGCGCCTTCCGGCACTGGACGTCCTTCACTTGACACTGACCCGGGCCGGAACCGATGGTTCCGCCGGCCCAGTCAATGCCGGGCGGTGCCATACGCAGCGGATTCCGGCAGAACGCCCGAGATCACGGCTCATGGCAGCGTCCAGCTCCGTGAGGTGGAACCCATTGTCCGAAGTTCCCGGGGAACGCGCATGGCTCGGATCATCGATATGACTCTCGTCCCATTCTCGATCGATACGGAGCACTGGGTGGGCACCGGCAGCGTTCGCAACCGGTGCGGCTCCGCTTCCGAAGTCCCGGTCTCAATCCGTCTACTGAGTGACGACGATCTCCCTGCCCTGTTGGCTCTTCATCAACTCGTGCTCCGGTCGCTCCCGCATTCCCACATCCTGCGCCCGGATAGCCCGGAGTTCATGCGCTTGAACCTCCGCGCTCGAGGGGTGACATTCGGCGTGTTCCGCGAGGCCGAGTTGATCGCATATTCGGCCCTGGCGTTCCCGCTGCCGAGCGAGCCGAACCCCGGGGCTGATCTCCCTGGAATGACCGTCGGGACGGACGAAATCGCGATCTACGACGGCTCGGGAACGCACCCGACATTTCGTGGGAATCGGCTTCATGTCACTTTGAACAAACTTCGCAGGGCATACGCGCTGCGATCGGGACGGCGGCATCTTTACGGGACGGTGTCGATCTACAACTCGCGCAGCTTGAACAATCATCTGTCGGCGGGTCTGGCGATCAAGAACCTCCTCCAGAAGTACGGCGGGATGTGGCGTCTCATCATTCATGAGGACCTCCGGGCTCCGCTGCGCGAGCCGGCGGGCGAATCGCGATCGGTCGCGTTATCCGATCCCGAGTCGCACGCCACCGCTCTGGACGCGGGGCTGTGGGGCTATCGGGTCGAGGATGACGCACGAGGACCCCGAGTCCGGTACGCCCGGTTCCCGATGGGCCGAGCGTCGTGCCGTTTCCTCTTCCCCGAGCGATCGGCCCCCGAACCGCCAGGCGATTCGCAGCTGGGCGCCCGTTGATCCGGCGCCATCCGATCCGACCCAGTCATTTCGTCCGAACTTGTCCGGCGGGCCAGTGATCCGGGCCGGGAGTCGCGGCGCCTTTCCGCAGGCGATGCGAGTCTGGTATTCTCTGTTTGACAGCAGGGCTGTGTGATCCAGGAGACCGTCTCTCCGCCGGCGGCCGTTATCCTTGGCGAGATGAGGAGTTCCAGGACATCGAGCCCGATGCCCCCGGGCCGGAACACGAACGGACCGAAATATCAAGGATACATGTTCATGTCTGGGCCAATAGTGCGCCGCTATGGTTTCCCCAATTTCGAGAAGATCTTCGGCGAGCGCCCGATCGAGCACGGCGTCGATGAGCCGGAATCGGCGGACGCCCGACCCGAGGATAAGGGACCGGCCGAGTCGAAGCCGCAGCCGGCATCCCCGAAGAAGGACGGATCCGGGCCGGGCGAATCGAAAGCGACTTGAGCCGGTCCGGCTCAGTCGAGGACCTCGTTGAGCATCGCCGCGAGCCGGACGCCCGACTGCGCGACCCGCTCGACGGCCAGCGGGAGGTTGGCCTCGATGTAATCGCGGCCGATCTCGTCGCCCGGGCGAAGGGTCCGGTCCGTGCCGGGGATGCGGTACGCCAACCGGCCGATTCGCAGGCTCTCGTCGGCCCAGTCCTCGACCCGGCCGCGGAGCCAATTCGCGCGCCGGGCCGGTCGGCCAGCGCCGTCAGGTCGCGGACCAGCTCGGCCTCGGCGTGCTCGCGATATCGCGAGCGGAACAGGCCGGAGTCCCAGACCTGGTGCAGGTTGGTGTTCTCGTATCGCCCGGACCGGAGCTGTAAGGCGTTGCCGCCGCGGTCGCCGTTATCGGCGACGTGCATCGGCTGGTGAAGGTCCTGCACCAGGTGGACGAAGAAGCGCAGCGCCTGGCGCCGGCGGGCCCGGGGGGCGTTGCGGTCGGCCAGCACCACCCGGAACTCGGCGATTTTGGTCACGACGCAGGCTTGTCTCGCGTGCTCGCGGGGATTGTAATGGGGGGAGGAGATCGGCACGTTGACGTAATGCCATGCGGCGGAGCCGCGGATCTCGCGGCTGTGTTCGTCGGCCCAGGTCGCGGCGTCGGCCAGCGATTCCCCCGGCTCGAGGAGTTCCCGGACGACGGCCCGCGCCCGCGGCGAGAGTCGCGACTCGGCCAGCCGCGCCGACGCCCGATGGCCGAGCCGTCCCCACGCCCCGGCCGTGGCGGGCATAGCCGCGATCAGGGCCCCGATCATCAGCATCACCGACGGGATTCGGGGGCCGCGCCGTCGCGCCCCGCCGGTCGGGCAGGGGGGACGTGTTCCCGGGTCGGTCCGGCCCGGACCGGCGCGGCGGATCGCGGGGACTCCTGTCGCAAAGACGGCGTTCATCGCGGCGACTCCTGGTCGATCGGCCGGCGCCCCCCGATCGGCTCGCACGGCGAGGAGCGACGGAGGCGGCGGGGCCCGCGAGTTACGCCGCGCGCAATCGCCGGCGGCTTCGACTCCCCTTCGGGCCCGACACAGGATACCATCAAGTAAGACCGCGTGCGCGGGCCCACTCTCCCGGGCCGCGACGATCCCGCGGCGACTCGGGAGCGAGCCCGGCCGGGCGGCCGATCGCCGCCGCTTCGACCTCGACGGGCCGCGACTCTTTTCCCTCGACGAGAAAGGCTCAGTATGGCGTCGGTCAACCCCTATATGCCCTGCCCGTGCGGCAGCGGCGAGAAGTTCAAGTGGTGCTGCCAGAAGGTCGAATCCTACGCCGAGCGCACCAGCGGATGGTGGACAGCGGCCAGATCGAATCGTCGCTCAAGCCGCTTGAAGAAGGCCTGGCCCGGTTCCCCGACAATGCCTGGCTCCTCACGCGGAAGGCCGTGGTCGAGGCGCATCTCAAGCGGTTCGACGCGGCGAAGGCGACCCTGAGCCGCCTGCTCAAGAAGAACCCCGGCCACGCGGGCGGCACGATCCTCCTGACGCGGCTGTTGCTCGATACCGAGAGCCCTGACGCCGCCGTCGCGCAGTTCCAGCAGGCGCTCTCGGCGATGTCGCCGGAGCGGCGGCGCGAGCTGGCCCCACTGGCCCAATTCCTGGGCGTCTCCCTGAACCGGGCGGGCCTGCCGATTGCCGCGATGAAACACCTCGAGCTGGCCTGGCAGTGGGCCGGGGACATGGACAAGGAGCGGTCGCTCTCCCGGTCGATCGCCGCGCAGCGCGCCGATGCGCGGACCTCGGTCTGGGAGAAGAATCCGTATCGGCTCCGGCCGGCGCCCGAGGGGGTGACCGACGCCTTCCGGGGATCCTTCGAAACGGGCGATGGGCTGGGCGGAGGAGGGCCTGTGGGCGTCGGCCGCCGCGGCGTTCGAGCTGCTCTCCGCCGGCTCGTCCGCCGGCGCCGCCGCCGATCGCAACCGCGGCCTGTGCTGCCTGTGGATCGCCGACCATGATGCCGCCGTGGCGGCCCTGCGCCGGTACATCGCGCGCACCGGTCCGAGCACCGACGCGGTCAACCTCGAGGCCCTCTGCCAGCTCCTCCAGGGCGGCGAGGGCGGTGAGACCATCGAATTCATCCACCTGACCTGGCCGATCCGCGACCGGGCGGGACTGCTGCGGGCGCTCGAAGCCAGCCCGTACCTCGAGCGGGGGCCGGAGCGCCCATCCACCGCGACGACCCGGATTCGTCGCCGACCGATCGCTTCTTCCTGCTCGATCGCCGGCGGATCGAGGCGAGGCCAGGGCTGTCGCACCGCGACATCCCGATCTCTGAGGCCGAGGTGATCGTCGGCGAGAACTCGGTCGTGCTGGAGACCTACGACGACAACCGGCTCGACCGCCTGATCGACCGGTTCACGGCCGCGGCCGGTGCGACGATCCCCCCGGCGCATCCGCGGACCAAGGTGATCGAGAAGGTGTCCCGACACCTGCTGGCCCTGAGCTGGCAGTGGAGCCTTCCGCAGGGACTCTCGGACGAGGACGTCGATCGGCTCAACCGCGAGAAGCGGGCCCATATCATCGAGGAGGTCTGGCCCGAGACGCCGAACCCGGCCCTGGGCGGCCGGACGCCGAGCCAGGCGGCGCGCGCCGGCGGCGCCGAGACGGCGCTCTGCGCCGCGGTCCGGCTGCTGGAGACCTCCGAAGCCCCCGACGAACTGCTCGACTGGGGAGAAGTCCGCACGCGGCTGAACCTCCCGCCCGAGCCGCCCGTTGACCCGCGCGACCTGGACCTCGACCGGCTCCACCTCTCGCGATGGTCGATGATCCCGGCCGCCGAGCTGGACGACGACAAGCTGGTGGATCTGTACCGCCGCGCCCGGGAATGGGGGCTCGGCGGCGTGGCCATGGCGGCCGCCCGCGCCATCGCCGATCGGCCCTCGCTGCCGGCCAGCTCGGGGATCGATCCGATCGGCCTCTTCGGCGGCCTGGCGCTCGACGCGGCTGGGCACGACGACCGCGCCGCCGCCCAGGAGTGGGTCCGCCGCGGCCGGCAGGTCGAGTCGCTCAAGGCCGCCCCGCGCAACCTGGAATGGGAACTGACCGAGTTCCAGGTCAGCACGGCCCTCGATGGCCCCGAGGTCTGGGTCCCCACCATCGTCGCCCTGACGGACCGCTATCGCGGCAACCGGGATGCCTCGGCCGCCATCCTCTACCGCCTGATGCGGATGGGGCTGGCCCAGCCCGTCGTGGACCCGAAGCGGCCCGACCAGGTCATGGTCGACATGGGGATGCTCGATCAATTGATCGCCCAGTATGGGCCGCGGATCACCACCGCCGCCGGCGATCTCGGCGTGGCCGCCGGCCGCGGTGAGATCTGGACCCCCGATTCCGCCCGCGGCGGCGCGGCGATCTGGACCCCCGGCTCCGAGGCCGCCCCCGCAGCGGGGACCGGCCAGGAACGGTCCCGGCTCATCCTCCCCGGGGAATAGGCGCGTCCTGCGCCGTGCCCGCCCGGCGTCGCGGCGAAAGGAGGAACGTGATGCCATCGGCGTCGTCGGGCGGATCATCGATGGCGCTGGTCCACGAGGGCTGGGATCACCTGAAGGCACGCCGCCCGCTGGCGGCCTGGGCGAGCTGGCGGCGGGCCCTGCGGCTGGAAGGCGGATCGCCCGCGGCCGCGCAGGCGATGGCGACGCTGGAGTCCGCCGCCGACCTGCCCGCGGCGGCGCGGGCCGCCTACCGGCTCCGGACGCCATCCGACGCGGCCCGCCGCGCGGCCTGGGACGAGCGGCTCCAGGGAGATGTCGGCGGGCTTGAACATGCGGGCGCCGGCGAGGGAAACGGCCGCGGCGGGCCCAGCAACGCGGATCTCACAGTCATGGCCGACGCGTTCGGTCGCCTGGCGACGGAGGGGCCTCCGGACCCGGCCGCCTGGTACAACCGGGCCCTCTGCCTGGCCTGGCTGGGCTCCAACCGCGAGGCCGTCTCCTGTCTGGAACGCGCCATCACGCTGGATGCGGACTCGGCGCCCGATCGCGCGGTTCAAGCCTGGACGCTGGCCGAAGTCCTGCGCCAGGGGGGAGGAGCCGAGGACCTGGCCGACGACCTGCGGTTCGCCTGCACGATCGATTGGGACCCGGCCGACACCTCCGCCTTGCTCGCCGAGTTCCCCGAGATCCAGCGGGTGCCGACGCCCCGAGGCCCGGGCACCGAGCGGGGCCCGGCGGCGGAGGTCGAGGTGTTCGAATGGCTGGACCAGCGGATGCCGGATGCCGCCGAGCCCGGACCGGACCGCCCGGCGACGGCCGCCGGGTTGCCGATCGTCCTGGCGAGCGTCATCGTCAACCCGTCATCTCGAACGCTGCGGCTCTCCAGCCCGCGGGTCGAGACGCTCCAGGCGGCCGAGGAGTCCTTGTTCTCCCGGCTGGGAATCGGCGAGGCGGGACGGCCGATCGGCGAGGGCCGCGGGCGAGAGGCCCGGGCGGCAGCGATCCGGCGCGAGGCATCGCCGCTACCGCTGCCATTCGTCGATGCCGACGTCTGGACGGTCCGCATGCCGGCCGGGCTGGAGCCATCCCGGACCGAGGAGCTGCGGCGCGAGTGGGTCGAGCACTATTACGAGGACCTGTGGATCCACCGGCCCCGGCAGGGGCTCGGCGGCCGATCGCCGCTGGCCGCCGCCGAGGCGGCGCGTCGAGGCGACGCCGTGGCCCGCGCGAAGCTCGCGGCCGTGATCGACTTCCGCGAGCAGCTCGGCCGGCGGCCGAGCACGCAGCGGCTCTATCAGGGCTATCCGTTCGACCGTCTCCGTCGCCGGCTGGGTCTCCCGCCGGTGGAATCCGCCGCGGTCGACTCCGCGGACCTGTCGTGCGCCGCCCCCTGGGAGCTGGCGGCGCTCGACCCCGCGACGCTCGACGACCACCGGCTGGCCGACGCAGTCGCCTCGGCCTCCGGGCTGCTCGACGACGTCGTCACCGCGCCCTGGGCATCGAGCTCTTGCGGCGGTCCATCGCGATCGGCGGGGTGCACCTCCTCGGCGCGGTCTCTCCGCTGGTGCGCCGGGCGATGAAATCCGGCGACCCCGACGCGGCGATCGAGTGGATCGACCGTGCCCGGATCCTGGCCGACGCCCGGACTGCGGAGATGCTGGATATCTGGCGCGCCGAGATCCTCGCCCGCGCCAGCCGGCCCGACGAGGCGCTGCGGGTTTATCGCGCCCTCATCCAGTCGGACGCCAAGGGTGCCGCGAGGGCCCTCGACGGCGCCGAGACCCTGATCGACAACAACCATATTGACGAGGCCCGGCTGCTCCTGCATGCGGCCCGCGAACTGGCTCGGGCGAACGGCCTTCCTTGGACAGCCCGCCGAGCACAGGCGCTGCTCGATGGGCTGGGCCAGAGCGGTTAGCCAACGCGTTGCGTACGTCCTCGGGCGGAAGTCCGCGTTTCCCGGGTGGCATGCCCACGAAGACGTCTGGGAAGTCAACACGGTCATCCTCGAGCGGTTAACGATCGTCCGGATATCGGCGGACGGAGCCGGCTCCTGCGGCGCACAGGACCGGGCGCTCGTCGTTGGAAGGAACCGCCCCCCGATCGTCTCCAGTCCAAAGCGTTCGGCGCTCGAAGCGCTCTGGCGGACTCAATCGGACCGGCACCAGATTACCGCACCCCTTAATCCGGCCTTCGAGAACCCTTAGGGCTTGCGCATCAATAATGTTTACAAATCCGATTTTAGCCACGGATGGAACACGGATGAAACACGGATTGACCCGAGCGATCCAGCGTCAGTGAACCGGATCTTCCAACTTGCAATCCAAGGATTCATCCGTGTTCAATCCGTGTTTCATCCGTGGCTAAAATCGGAAAAGTTAATCATGCGCGAGCCCTTACAATCAACGCCAGGTCGATCCTCGGGAGCTGCCGGTCGGTTTCCGCGGCGGACCGAGTCGTCCACGAAGCCGCAGTACCCGCGTCCCATGGCCGCCCCGATCAGTCTCTTCTACTCGTATTCGCACAAGGACGAGGCGCTGAGGAAGAAGCTCGAGACCCGCCTGAGCCTGCTGAGGGACCAGGGGGTCATTCAGGACTGGCACGACCGCCGCATCGCGGCCGGCACGGAGTGGGAGGGGATCATCAACGAGAACCTCGACCGGGCCGGGATGATCCTGCTCTTGGTCAAAGTCTCACGACTCCGACGACCCCGAGAGTCGGCTTGAGCGGGTTGCCTCACCCCGGCGGCCCGACGCCTTCGAGGCGGGCCCGCAAGGCGCATGCGACTATCGATGCAATTACGAAGCCGCCATCGAGCCGCCCAAGAGCTTCGGTCTCGGCGCCGGCGCCCATGGATCCGAGATGTCCCCGACGCGTTTCATCTCGGATCCATGAGATCCATGAGACGCATAGGCGGCCGATGGGGCCGGTGCCGCCTTTCGGCCGGAGGGCATGCCAACATCGATGCTTGCACGAGGGCGTCGGCGAGTGGCCCGAGTTCCCGATTTCGGCGCCGGCGCCCATGCGCCGCGATTCGGACCGGCGCGTTGGACGTCTGAAACATGCGAAACATGCGGAGCATGAGGCGTAGGGAAGGTCCGTCGGGTGGGTGCCGACCGCCGGTCGGGCCTCGGGGACCGGACCGGTACCGTTCCCGCTGGGGAAGATTGCCGGGCGGAGCCGGCACCCCCTGAGGTCCGGGAAGTCAACCCGGTCATCTGACCATCTCATTCCGCCGGACGGCGCAGCAGCCGCAGCGCATTGGCGATGACCAGCAGGCTGGTCCCGACATCCGCCGCAATGGCCATCCAGAGGTTGGCCAGCCCGAAGACCGCCAGGATCAGGACCACCGCCTTGGTGAGCAGGGCCAGCGCGATGTTCTGGCGGATCATGGCCAAGGTGGCGCGACTGTGGCGGATCAGCCAGGGGAGCCGGCCGAGGTCGTCGGCCAGGAGGACGATGTCGGCGGTCTCGAGCGCGGCGCCGCTCGAAATTCCTCCCGGTGCGATGCTGACCTTGGCGGCGGCCAGGGCGGGCGCGTCGTTGACGCCGTCGCCGACCATGCCCGCGGGCCCGTGCCGGGCGTCGAGTTCGGCGATCGCCGAGACCTTGTCCGCGGGCAAGAGCCCGGCACGCTGCTCGCCGACGCCCAGCTCGCGCGCGACGGCCGCGGCCGTCTGGGGGTTGTCGCCGGTCAGCATGACGGTCCGCAAGCCCAGGTCGTGCAGCTCGGCCAGCACCCGGGCGGCCTCGGGACGCGGCCGATCCGCCAGCCGGATCCAGCCCAGCGGGCCCGAGTCTCCCGTCAGGGCCACCGCCGTCCCGACCGAGCCTTCCGCCTGGTCGAGCTGGTCGTGGAACTCGGGGTGGCAGAGCCCCTCCTCGTCGATGTAACGGTGGCTGCCCATGTGGTAGTCCTTGGCGTCCACCCGCCCGCGGGCGCCCGGCCGGGGACCGCCCGGTAATCATCGGCGACCGGCACTTCCAGGCTCCGGCCACGGGCGTAACGGGCGATCGCCTTGCCCAGCACGTGGCCGCCGCGGTCCCCCAGCGCCGCGGCGATCCGCACCACGCGGTCCTCGTCTTTGTGGCCCGGGGCGCAGATGACCTCGACCACGTCCGGCCGGCCCTGGGTGAGCGTGCCCGTCTTGTCGAAGGCCAGGGTCCGCAGCCGGCCGACCTCCTCGAGGTACTCGCCCCCGCGGATCAGGATCCCTGCCCGCGCCGCCGCCGCCAGGCCGCTGACCACCGCCACCGGCGTTGCGATCACCAGGGCACACGGGCAGGCGATCACCAGCACCACCAGCCCGCACCGAACCATTCGCGGAACAGGTTCCAGTCCCACCCGTGCCCGCCGAGTGCGGCCAGGAGCGGCGGGCCGATCATGACCACGAGCGACAGGCCGACCACGATCGGGGTGTACACGACGGCGAACGCCGAGATCCGCCGCTCGATCGGCGCCCGGCCGGCCTGGCTGGCCCGGACCTGCGCCACCACCCGCGAGATCAGCGCATCCCCCACCGGCCCCGAGGCCCTGACTTCCAGCGTCCCCTCGCCGTTGACCGTCCCGGCGTACACCGGGTCGCCCGGCCCGCGCTCCACCGGCACCGACTCGCCGGTGATCGTCTTCTGATCCACGCTCGATCGGCCCGAGGCGACCTCGCCGTCAACGGCGATCGTGTCGCCGGCGCGCACCAGCACGCGGTCGCCCGCTCGCACCCCGCCGGCCGGCACGATCTCGAGCGTCCCGTCGGCACTGATCCGCTCGGCCATCCGGGGCGAAAGGTCCAATGCGCGCGGATCGACAGCCGCGCACGCTCCAGGCTCCAGCCCTCCAGGGCCTCCGACAGACCGTACAGGAAGGCCACCGTCGCCGCCTCGTCCCACTGCCCCAGGGCCATGGCGCCCAGCACGGCCAGCCCCATCAGGACGTCGATATCCAGGTGGAAGCGCAACAGGTTCCGCGCCGCCTTGGGGAACAAGTCGATGCCGCCGATCACCACCGCCGCGGCATAACCGATCATCGCCAGCCGGCCGGCGACCGACTCGCCCAACCCCATCGCCGGCCCCAGCCAGGAGACGGCCATCCCCGCGGCCAGCGCCACCCCGAGCCGATCGTCCACACCCATGGCCCGTATCGCGACCACCAGGATTCCGTCGCTTCGGGCGATCCCCCCGATTCCTCGAGCTCTCCCTGCACGCTCGCCTGCATCCCGGTCCGCTCGGTGATCAGCCGGGCCAGGCGGATGGGATCGACCATGCCCGCGACGTGGTCCACGCTCATGATCCCGTTGATCAGGTCGAACCCCAGGCCAGTGATCCCTTCGTGGTCCCGGAGTGCCGCGCACAGCGCCTCAACTTCATTGGGGCAATCAAGGCCCCTCACCTGAATCATGCTACGGGCTTGGCTCATCAATCCATCCTGTCGGTACAGCTCCATCCATCACGCCGCACCGATCCTGGAATCCCCGGAACCGGAATCGCCAGGGCGGCGCTCTGAAATTATAGATCCAGGCGGGACTTGCGTGAACAGGAGTGACTCGGATGGCGAGATACCTTATCCTGCTCGAATGATCGGTCTCTCAGTTAGCTGTCCCCTGCGCTGTCCGCTCCATATGGAGGCCGCCGCGATGAATCAACGAGTGCGAGCGAATTGGGCGTCGGTTGTCGCGTACCTGGGGCCGACCCTGGCGATCGCGATGGTCGCCCGCTCGGGATCGGTGCTGGCCCAGGAGGTGAAGCCCGCTGCGCGACCCGCGCCGAACTCGGCGACGGAGCCCCTCGCGCCGGTCGCCTCGATGGCCCGGGCCGCGGCGTTCCTCGACGATGTCGCCTTGAACTGGACGAGGGAGCACGAGTGCGGCACGTGCCATACCAACTATCCCTACCTCATGGCTCGCCCGGCCCTGAAGGATGCCGATGCCCCGGCGATGGCCGAGGTGCGCCGGTTCTTCGAGGAGCGAGTCGCTCACTGGGACGACGCGGAGAAGGCGGCCAAGCCGAGGTGGGACGCCGAGGTCGTCGCGACGGCCGCGGCGCTGGCGATCAACGACGCGGCGACGACCGGCCGGCTCCATCCCCTGACGCGCAAGGCCCTCGACCGGACCTGGACGCTCCAGAAACCAGCGGGCGGTTTCGACTGGCTCAAGTGCGGTTGGCCCCCCTACGAGCACGACGATTACTTCGGCGCGGTGGTCGCGGCGCTCGGGGCCGGTCATGCTCCCGACGGCTACGCGAACTCAACGGCCGGGCAGGCCGGGTTGACTCGGCTCCGCGCCTACTTCGCGACGAATCCGCCACCCGACCTTCACCACGCGACGATGTTGCTGTGGGCCTCGGCGCGCCTGGACGGCCTGATGACCGCCGACCAGCGGCGCGCTACGATCGACCGGCTCCGCGCACTCCAGCGGACCGACGGCGGCTGGAACCTGCCGTCGCTGGGGTCCTGGAAACGGCGCGACGGCACGAACAACGATCCCGAGGCCCCCAGCGACGGCTATGCCACGGGCCTGGCCGTCTTCGTCCTCCGCGAGACAGGAGTCCCCGCGACCGACCCGGCCATCCGGGGCGGCGTGGCCTGGCTCCTCTCGCACCAGCGCGCCTCGGGCCGCTGGTTCACGCGATCCGTCAACAACGACAAACACCATTATATCGCACACGCCGGGACCGCGTTCGCGGTGCTCGCCCTCAAGGCCTGCGGGGTCACGATTGCGGAGTCGGGGGACCATTCAGGGGCCGGCCGGGAGGGACTTTCGAGCCCCCGAAGGAGACGGCCGGAACCAACCGGGGACGTCGGCTCCGGGGAATAAGAAACAGGGGTAACAACCGTGATTTCCCTCTGCGTGGGGGCCGAAACGGAATCGGTTCCCGCACCGATCGCGTGTCCGGAACGGACAGCGAATTCGTCGGCTCACTTCCCCGAAGGCGATCGCTGATAAACCCGGACATAGTCGATGGTGTAACGCTGCGGGAAGATGCGATCGTCGATCCCCTTCTGACCGCCCCAGTCGCCGCCGATGGCGAGGTTGAGGATCAGGTACTGCTCCCGGTCATAGGGCCAGGCATCCCGACCGGTCCCCTCGTTCGTGTAGGTGAAGTACTTCCGATCATCCACGAAGAAATCGATCTTCCGGTCGTCCCACTCGATGGCGTAGACGTGGAACGCCTCCGAGGCGTCGGCGACGGCGATCCGGTCGCCCTTACCGGTTTTCTTAACATGGTTATACTTAGACGTGTGGATGTTTGCGTGGACCGTCCCGGGTTCGAAGCCGACGAACTCCATGATGTCGATCTCGCCGCAGCGGGGCCAGCCGGCCTCGCCGATATCGGTCCCCAGGGTCCAGATCGCCGGCCAGGTCCCGCGCCCGGAGGGGAGCTTGCGCGCACACCTCGATCCGGCCGTAGATCCAGGCGGCCTTGCCGTCCGTCGTCAGGCTCGCCGAGGTGTAATCGGCGAATTCACGCGCCGGTCCCTTGCGCCGCCGGCTATCGGGCTTGGCGGAGGGATCGGGGCCGGGGATTGCGTATCTCTCCTTCCTCGCCTCGATGATCAGCATGCCGCCTTCGACCCGCGCGTTCTCCTGGCGTGCCCGCGTGTAGAACTGCCGCTCGTGATTGCGGAGGTAGCCCGTCTCGTAACTCCACCTGGCCGGATCCGGGAGGCCGGGCCGGTCGAACTCGTCGCTCCAGACGAGTTTCCACTCGCCGGCGCCGGCCGTCGCGGCCACCGACGCCAGCAGCCAGATCGCGATCAGAGGCTTCATGGGTCGCTCCTTTCGCCGGGACTTGTGCGTGAGGTCGCTCGAGGTGTCGGCCCATGATACGACCGGCGCGGCGGAGCGGCAACCGCCGACGTAGAATGAGTCCGGCTGGCGGGCTGCTTCGCCGACCTTCGGCGTGACGCGAATCGACGATCGCTCGATGTTCCGGCCGTCGGAATGGCCGTCGATGATCGGGGAGGGAACGATGGGAACGGACGTGGGCACGGGGACTTCCGTCGTATGTTCGGTCACGCCGATGCTGTCGGTCCGGCATGGTGCGCGGGCAGTGGAGTTCTACAAGTCGGCATTCGGGGCGATCGAGGTCTACCGCGTGGAGGATCCCGCCGGTTCGGTGGTGTCTCGGCTCTCCATCGATGGCGCGGAGTTCTGGCTGAGCGACGAGTCCCCCGAGCATGGCAGCTTCAGTCCCGAGTCTCTCGGCGGCGGGACGGCTCGGATGATCCTGACCGTGCCGGATCCGGATGCGATGTTCGCGAAGGCGCT
Source organism: uncultured Planctomycetota bacterium (assembly GCA_963815795.1). Lineage (GTDB taxonomy): Bacteria > Planctomycetota > Planctomycetia > Isosphaerales > Isosphaeraceae > JAKAUH01. Next base: position 6,078,573 of record CAWFIC010000003.1, read on the forward strand.
CGCGGCCGGAGCCCGAGAGGTTGTCGCGGTGGAGGAAGCGTACGGATGGCGTCTGGGCCGCGTGGTCGATCCCTTCGGCCATCACTGGGAGATCGGCCGTCCGCTCGCGTCGTAGATCACCGCCTCTCGACCGGCAGGCGGCGGAGCCGAGACACAGACAGCGGGCCCGAAACGCGAGCATCGCTGAGTCGCTCAGCCGAAGAGGTCCAGGACGGGTCGCCCGCCGTCGACAATCGGCACGGGCCGTCCGAGCGGATCCATCACGCGCAGCTCGTGGTCGATGCCCAGCGCGTGGTAGATCGTGGCGGCCAGGGATTCCGGGCTCACCGGGTGGTCGATCACGTGAGCGGCGTCCTTGTCGGATGTGCCGAAGACCGTCCCGCCGCGGACGCCCGCGCCGGCCAGCACGGCGGGGAAGAGCGTGCTCCAGTGCCCTCGGCCCCAGCGCACCGTCGGCTGGGGAGTCCGGCCCATCTCTCCCAGCGCCACGACCAGCGTCTCCTCGAGCAGGCCGCGCACGTTCAAGTCGATCAAGAGCGCCGCCAGCGCCTGGTCGAACGTGGGCAGGAGGTGGTCCTTCACGTCGTCGCTGTGCACATGAGAATCCCAGCCGTAGCCGTCACACGCGTCGTAATGGACGGTGACGAACCGCGCGCCGGCTTCCACCAGCCGCCGGGCCACCAGAGTCGAACTGACCGAACAGGTGACGGCCGTACTGGTCGCGGATCCGCTCCGGCTCGCGGCGGAGATCCAGCGCCCTCCGCGTCGTCTCGGAGGCGACCAGCGCCAGGGCCCGCCGGCGGAACTGGTCGAAGTCCCGCACCCGCACGATCCGATCCAGGACCCGGCGCCGGGCGTCGAACTGCTCCAGGAGCGACGCCCGCCGATTCGTTCGGTCCAGCCGCACGCCCTCGGAGGGGTCCAGACCTTCGATCGCGAAGGTCAGCTCCGCGTCGCCGCACGGGCGCCAGTAGGGGTTGTCGTTCAGGTCCTTCTTGTCAACGGCGGTCGTCAGGGGATTATAACGGCGGCCGAGCCAGCCGGCGTGCTCACCCGGCCGGAGATACTGTCCGGTCTCCTGGAGCCGGCCCAGGGAATTGGGCACGACGGCGTAGGCGGGCAGCTCCCGCTCCATCCCGCCGGGCCCGTGCTGGGCCAGGTACTCGACGACCGACCCCATGGCCGGCCAATCCTTGGGCGTCGGGTTGAACCCGCCGCCGATCGGCACGTGCCAGATCTTGCCGGTCTGGATGTAGTGGGCGGCGCCGCTGTGGTCGTTGAACGGGTGCGTCATGGTCCGGACGACGCAGAACCGATCGGAGATCGCCGCCAGCCGGGGCAGGTGCTCCCCGATCAAGAGCCCCGGCGTGCGCGAGGCGATGGGACGGAACGGCCCCCGGATCCGCTCGGGCGCCTCGGGCTTCAGGTCGAAGGTCTCGAGCTGGCTGGGGCCGCCGAACAGGAAGAGGAAGATCACGGATCGGGCCCGCGCCCTCGGTGCCTCCGGCGTCGCCCGAGCCTCGGCCGCGAGCAGACCCGGGAGACTCATGCCGAACAGGCCGGCCCCGGCCGCCTCGAGCAAGGTGCGGCGCGAGATCCCGTCACAGGCGCTCCGCGGGTGTCCTTCGATGCGGAACATGCGAGGTCCTCCTCCGGGAGATCGCTTGGGACTCGGTAGCCGGTCGCGCAGCGTCAGGCCGACAAGGACGTAGGTCAGGCTTTTCAGCCGGACGGCTTCGACCTGTCAGGCTGACCCGGATCGGGGGGTAGGTCAGGCCTTCCAGCCCGACGCGGATCCGATCGGATCGGACGGAGTCAGGCTGGAAGGCCTGACCTACATTTTCGGGATGCGAGCCACTTCCCCGCGATTATACCCGAACACGGCGTGGTATGGGCGCCCGGAGTCGCCTGTGTCTTAAGACGACCAGCGGCGCGGATGAGTAACCCGGTCCCCTTCGGTTGGCCATGGGCACCGCCCGGACACCGCGTCCATCCATCGATGCTCCACCCGTCGTAGAGGCTCTCGGCTTGGTGGCAGCCATGAAGGCATATTCGCTCCGCTGGCCGTGGGGCCGTCCGGAAGCCGCCGGCAGAGAAAAATGTCACATAAAGGAAAATTTGCGCAACTGCAGCCGGTTTTCTGATGATTATTTAGGTGTAAGGTACCTGAGGAAGTCGCGACACGGAGGACGCAGTAAGCCCGGGCGTTTGTTGGTTGTTCTGGTTGGTTCGGTAACTTGACCATTTCCGCAACACTCGATTCCCAGAAAGGCATCAGCCATGCGTAGGTGCACGGTGTTCGACGGCCTGAGCTCCCTGGAGATGCTGGATCTCCGGCTCAGTCCGACCTCACTGTCCCTGGCGGCTTCCCTTCCGCCCCCGGTCTTCAGCCATCACGTCTCGGTGCTGGAGGATCCGCTGCCGGATCCCGAGCCGGCGCCGGGACATAACCCCGCCGGCCCTCCTCCCCCGAAGTCGGGCCCGATCGTTCCCGGCTCGGTTTGAGGTGAGGGTACGCGCCCGCCGGCCCGCGCGATCGTAGCCGGCGAGCCGGGCGATGGAGGATCGATCCTCACATCGCCGCGGGCCCACGCTCTCTCGCCGCGACACCTGTCATCTCGCCGACCGGGACCGGGCCGGATCGAGGCGGGACGACGACGACGTGTCGGGCCGGGAGCTTCCAGAAGGATCGGGATCTCGGCGACCGGAGACGGTCGTTGACCCCTTCCGCACGTTGACCCGATCGCGGCCGACCGGGGCGCTGCGCTCGCGCAGCGCCCCGAGGTCGGCCCGTCCAGTACGAGTACGTCCCGGCCGGGGATTCCGGTCGAGGGGGGCCGAGGCGCCTTCCCGAACCGCCCCGTGCCGGGCGTTACCTCCCTCTCCGCAGCAGCGAGCAGGGAGGGGTGAGGTGCTCACCATAGACGATCGCCGCATGAAGCTGACGTCGAGGACCAACATGGCGATCTACGGGATTCGACACCGTTGGACGCGACGCGAGCTCGCCGCCATCGAGGCCCCGACTCATGCCCGGGCCCTGGAATGGGCCGCCCGGCGCGGGATGAACCTGATCGATGTCGATCTCGCCGGGACGGACCTCTGCGGCACCTTCCTGGCCGGGGCCGACCTCCGCGGCGCCGGGTTGGCCGCCGCCGACCTGTCGGGCTGCTATCTCCGCAGGGCCGACCTCCGCGGGGCCGACCTCCGCGGGGCTCGGCTGGCCCAGGCCTTCATCGGGGGGGCCGACCTCCGCGGGGCCGATCTCCGCGAGGCCGACCTCTCTCGTGCCGACCTCCGCGGGACGAGCTTGGTCGGTGCCGACCTCCGCGGCACGATCCTCACCGGTGCCCGCCTCGAGGAGGCGCTCTGCGACTGGCGGTGGGGCGCCATCCCTGCGGAGCTGCTCCGTCAGCGCCAAGGCGCGTCGGCCGAGGGCACGCGATTGGTCGTCGCCCTGGCGTTCCACGACGACCCGGGCCCGTGGAATTGGCTGACGCTGCTCGTCGGCGACGATCAACTTGCCGACTGGGCGCTGGGCATCCTGGCGGGCTGGGTCCGGGACGGCGACAATGCCCCCGACCTGCTGCGATGCGTGGCGGCCGACGCGATGAGCGGCCGGGGTCGCACCGTCGAGGCAGTCAACGTCCCGGTCTGACACCCAGAAAGGCTCGCCAGCCCGGACCTTGACACCGTCGGATCGGTTCCTCACTCCGCCGTACCCGCCGGCCTTCCGGCGACCCCGCGGATGATGGGGCGCGCAAAAACTGAGTACCGTGCCACAGAGGAAAGGCCCGGAATCTATTCGGGACGCCGAGGCTCCGTCCGAGCCGCTGGCTAAAACCGGCTCGCACGGAGGCTCGCCCTCCCGGGGGTATCCCAGGCCTTTCCTCCGCGGCGCGGTACCTGGAGCGAGAAGGTCTTGTACCGGCACTCTTCTTGGTATCTGATAGGAGCCCGGTGGAGAAAGACGGAACGTGTCACGATCCCGGGCCAGGTCGATCCGGGGCGGACGGAGGAGTGGGCCGTGGCCGATTCGGCGTACTTGATCCGCTACGGCGTGATGAGATATGTGGGGCGGTTCCGGGCGGCGCCGGAGTGCGATGGCCCGCTCGATCGCGGCCAGCCCGTCGTGATCCAGACCGATCGGGGGGTCGAGCTGGGCGAGGTGCTCATCCCCCTGGACGAGGCCGGCGCGGCCAGGGCCGGGGCCACCGCGCAGCGAGTCCTCCGCCCGGCCGGCCCGGACGACCTGGACCGCTCGCGACGCGCCCAGGCCGTCCGGCCCGATCGCTTCGACATGTGCCGGCGCGTCCTCGAGCAAGAGGGCTGGCCCTGGGACCTGGTGGACGTCGAGCCCCTGCTGGATGACGGCGCCACGGTCCTGCAGTACCTCGGGCCACATCACCTCGACGTTGCCGCGATCCGGGCGAAGTTCCGCATGACGTGCGGCCTGGACGTTGTGCTCGAGCCGATCGGGACCGACCTCGAGGAGGCAGGCGAGTCGGTCGGCGGCGGATGCGGATCGGGCGAGTGCGGGTCGGCCGGCGGGTGCGCGAGCGGGCCGGAGACCGCGGTCGCCGGGTCCGGCTGCGGCTCGTCGGCTCACGCCGGCTGCGCCTCCTGCGGGCTCAGCCGCCTGGCCGCCGCACGTCGCCCGAAGCCGGCCGCCAGCCTCGCATGATCGGACGACCATCCGGATTCCTCACCACAGAGACACGGAGACACAGAGAAGACCGAAATCATGGGGACAATCGGTTCCGAACCTCTGCCGGAGCCGCCTCAGCTCGACGGAATGCCCCTCCGCCAAAGCGATGGATCGTCTCTGTGCCGCTGTATCTCGGCGGTGAACGATCTTCGATCGAGACTCAGCGTTCCGCCACCCGTGCGATCGCCTTGGACGAAGACCTGGCCATCAGGCGGCGGCGCACGACCGCCGGGTCTTCCATCCGCCCGAGCGCCGCGTCGATGCGAGCCCGCACCGGGTCGAACCAGCGAGTCTCGCGGCGATACAGTTGCTGGAAGTCGGGATGGGCGATGAAGGCCCTGAAGAGCTGCTTGGCCGCCTCGTCGATGAGGTGGGGGTCGGACTCGCCGAGTGCCGCGTAGACCATGGCCAAGTTGAAGTGGGACCATCCGACATCGCGACGGAACTGGATCGCCAGGTCCCGGGTGCGTTCGGCGACCGTCCGGGCGTCGTCGGCCCGGCCTGCCATCAGGTAGAACAGGGTAATGTCCATGAGGAGGTTGAGCGAGCCGTTGTCGTCGCGGACGTAATCTTCCAACTCGGGGAGGCCGAGGACGGCATCGAGGTCGGACCGCGCGGCGTCGAACCGACGGGCCGCAATCGCCTGCTCCACGCGCAACAACCGGGCGGGGATGTGGTCGGGCTGGATCACCAGGATCTTCTCGGCCTCGGCGCCGGCGAGGGGGAAGAGGCCGTCCTGGCGGAGGATCCCGGCGAGGGCGGCGCGGGCCTCGACTTCCTCGGGGGCGATCCCGGCGGCCTCGTCGCGGCCCAGGCGCCGCGCCAGGCTGGGCCGGTCGTCCGTCGCCATCGGGAACCGGGACACCGTGGCGATCGAGCCGGCATCCTTCACCGGATCCTCGGCCTCGGCACCATCCCAGAATGATCGGGGCAGGATACCGCGGAACATCTCGAAGCGCCGCAGGTCGTCGATGAGGCCGCCGGTCTGCTGCGAGGCCGCCCGTGCGAAGGCACGCGTGAAGTAGAGCTCGGCGTAATTGGGAGCCCGTTCCAGGGCCCGGTCGCAGAGCTCCAGGGCCTGCGGATACTGTTTGAGCGCGATCAGGCAGCCGGAGAGCTGCGCCTGGATCACGGCGTTCCCGGGCCGGCGCTTCAGGCATTGTGTGAGATGATGGGCTGCCCCGGACGAATCACCTTGCCCGACGCGGATCGCGGCGGCGCGGTAATGTCCCCAGAAGGACCAGGGCCGGATTGTCAACTCCTGGTCGTAGTGCCGCAGCGCCGGCTCGATGCCACGCCGACGATCGGATGCTCGGACATCCGGCGACCCGGACCGGGAGTCGCACTCGGCCACCCACCCCAGCAGGTGCTCGTCGAGCCAGGCCGGCGCGGGGCCACTGTCGTGGGCGATCGCCGGGGCCCCCACCTTCGCGGCCAGCCGGCCCCGCAACGATGCGAAGGCGCGGATCGACCGATCCCCGCTGGCCCGAACGAGGATCTGCAGCGCCCGACGCCAATCCGCGGGCGAGCCGGGGCGGTCCTCCAGCATCCGGCAGTACCGGTAGGCGCGCTCCATGAGCCAGACCTCGAGATCGTCGCGGTCGGCCGGGGGCAGGTAGCGAATGCCGTCGCCGAGCCGCCAGTCGCCCGCGCCGGGGACATCGCCGGGCCCGAGCACCCCGTAGTCCAGCAGGGCGCGGTGGGCGACTTCGAAAGCTCCCAGGTCGTCGGGCTCCCAGGATCGGGGGCCGGCATTCAGCCGCTGGCTGCGGAAGGTCCCGGATTCGGGGTCGTCCCACTGGCGCGCCAGCTTGTTCACCGCCAGGTCCTGGAGGTCGCGGCGGTGCAGGCGTTCGGATCCGACCATGAACAGCGCGGTCGTGATCAGGCCGAAGCCCAGGAACGACAGGGCCGCGACGGTCAGCATCCGCCGCCGAGCGCGCAGCCAACGGGGGACGGCCTGCCGCCAGAACGGCTCGTCGGCGTAGGCCAGCGGCCGGTCGGTCCGCCACCGGTCCAGGTCCTCGGCCAGCTCGAGGGCGCGGTGGTATCGACGGGACGAGTCGGGGTCGAGGCACCGCTCGAGGATCACGTGCAAGGCCGGCGCGATCGACCGGCCCGAGGCCGCCTCGTAGTCGCGGACGATCGCCCGCGCCGGACGCTCGCGGGCCGCCGCGTAGGCGCCAGCCGTCGACCACAACGGGGCCCGGTGCGAGGCCGGATCGGCGTTTCGGTCCCCCGGTGTCGGCGCCTGGAACGGCTGCCGGCCGGTGAGCGCCTCCAGCAGCACCGTCCCCAGCGAGTAGATGTCGGCGATGTGAGCCGCCTGGCCCGCCGATCCGTCGAATGCGAGCCGGTCGTCACCGGTCGGCAAATCACAGCCAAGTGAACCGGGTCGCTCGCGACTGTCTTCCGCGCCGCCGGGGCCGGCTCCCCCACACGCCAGCGCCAGGGCCCGCAACCGCTCGGGGGCCATGTAGGCTAATGTCCCGCCGGGGTCGATCGGCCGACCCGACGGATCCACGGCCGGCGCGCCCTCGCGGGCCAGGTTGAAGTCGAGCAGCATCGGGTTGCCGTCGGCGGAGAGCAGGATGTTCGACGGCTTGACGTCGCCGTGGGTTACATCCCGGCTGGAGGCATGATCGAGGGCCTCCGCCAGCCGGGCGATCACCCAGGCGATCGCCCGGTCGTAGGACAGCGGCGCGAGGATCTCGCGCGCGGGCCGGGTCGGGTGGACCGACGGATACTCGGGCGCCGCGACGGCGTCGAGGGCCGCCAGCAGGTCGGCGCCGGTCGCCGGGCCGCGTTCCCGCGCGCAGCCGGCCGCGCCGCCCGCGCCTGCGGTCGCCGCGCTCCGTCGCCGACGGCGAGGGCGATGCCGAGACCGGCCCACTCGGTCGGGTCGCCTTCGATGGCGCGTCGAGCACGTCGGCCAGGGTCGCGCCGCCCCAGAACGGCATGCAGATCAACTGGAACGCGCCGTCGTCGACCATGGAATGCGAGAGGATCTCGACAATATGGGCGTGCCGCGCCCGGGCCAGCAGCCAGGGCTCGCGGGTCGACCGGGTCGCGATCTTGATCACGACCAGGCGGTCGGCCAGGTCCGCCTGCTCGGCGAGGAACACGCGGGCGAAGCTCCCGCGCCCGAGCTCGCGGCGGAGCAGGTAGGGCCCGATCGAGTCGCCCGCCTCCGGCAGGCCCTGCCCGGGTTCCCCGAAGGCCGGCGTCCCCGCCCCCGATGCCGGCGCCGGGCCGAGCAGACGGCCCAGGAGTGAGGGCGAGCACGCGCCGTGGAAGTGGAAGAGCCGCCGCAGTTCCTCGCCATACCGAGGGAAGCGGGCGACATACGAGTCGGCATCGGGGGCGCGGCCGTCCGCCTCGGCCAGGCAGTATTCGCGGTAGATCAGGTCGACGGCCCCCTGGAAGTCGGCCGGGTCCAGGCGGCGCAGGTAATCCTCGACGAGCGGCGATTCGCCGCGCTCCCAGGCCGCGGTGAACTCGTGGACGACCGTCGGCAGCGAGAACCGCCCCGAATCGGGCGACGAGCGGCCGACGAACGACGCGGTCGGCTCCGCGCCGAGCCGCCACGACCGCGAGCGGTTCCGCTCGCGGCGGGGACCGACGCCTCGCGTCACCGTGGTCCCCCGGCCGCCGCTATCGGCGGCCTCGACGCGGCGAGACCGACCAGGCGTGATCACCGGCGGCGCATCCTGGATCATGGCGCGGCCCTCCAGGCGGGATCGGAACAACTCGATGATCCGGCGCACCGAGCGCTCGTTCATCCCGATCCGCTCCGCGACCTCGGCGAACGTCAACCCCTGGCGGCGGAGCGTCAAGACTTCGATCTCACGCGGGCCGAACCCGGCCGTCAGTTGCTCCAGCCGGTCGTCGGCCTGCGCCATCTCGCTGGGGGATGGGTCCGGGGAGGCGACCGCGCGAGGATCTCGCGATCCCCCCGTGAGACGTACAGCGGCTCCTCGCGCGCCATGTTGTGCTTGGCGGTGCGGGTCAGCCGGCGATGCTGCGCGTGCACCTTGTTCCGCACCACTCCGTCGAGGAACCCGCGGAGGTGGGCCTCGTTCGCGAATTCGCGGTGAGGCCCGTCCGAGTCCTTGAAGAAGCTCTGCCACACCGCCTGCACGAAGTCGCCCGAGTCGAACCTCGGGCGCAGCTTCCGGGGCAACCGCGCCCGGACCATCACCAGGACCTCCTGGTCGAAACGCGCCAGGAAGTCGTGGATCGCCGCCGGGTCGCCAGACCTGGCCCTCTCCATCAGATCGGTGAAGTCGTCATCGTGATCCATGACTACTCACCTCGCGCCTCCGCATTGGCTCGGCACACTCCCTGGACCTGACGGCCGGCCCTCCACGCCGCCGGCTCTCTCCTCTGCGCTCCTGCTATCCCGCTTCTTCGGTCCTCGAGAATCCGCCGGACCTCAACCGCGGATGATCGATCTGGATCGTCCCATCCCCAGCCGGCGTCCGCCCTGAATTCGCTCGGTTCAAGTCCACTCGGCATCGAGTCCGGCGCAGATTCGTCATCCCGTCTCCATCTGTGGTCGGACCCCGAGACCGGCGGTCCGACCTCCTCCATTAGAACATCCGCGCCCTCGATCACGCCAGTCTATTATGCCCACAATCGCGCGGATCGCCAGATTTTTTGTTTTATTAAGGCTTTAGGGGATGGTCCGGTCTGGTGGGAGAGACGGGGCCGAGTCTGCGGCTGTTCTCTCGACTTGGGGCCGTATCGAGAGTCCGCCGCAACGTCTTCTTTCGCCCTGGAACTCAACATAGCACGCTTTTCAAGAATTCTTGGAGAAGGCCGCCGGTTCTGCGCGGAGCGCAACTAGAGCATCAGGCGGATGGGCCAGGCCGGAGGAATGGAGTGGGTGGTGGGACGCGGAATGAGACACCTCGAGGAGCCCGGCGTGGTGCTGTCTGAGATAGGGAGATCATCTCCCCGCGAGCCGTGGTCGAGCGGCGGAGCCCAGGATGATCAGCGGAAGATGATGTGACCCCTTCGATCGATGGTGATGAAACGGGGAGTGACTTCGATGAGCGGCATTCAGGCCAAGGAATACGGCGTCGGGACCGGCATCCAGATCTACCTGCAAGAGATCAAGAACGACGCGCTGCTGACGGCGGCCGAGGAGCGTGAACTGGCCGCCGCCATCGCCCGCGGGGACAAGGACGCGCGGAAGCGGATGATCGAGGCGAACCTGCGGCTGGTGGTCAAGATCGCCCGAGATTACGTGGGGCGCGGAATCGCCCTGGACGACCTGATCGGCGAGGGGAACCTGGGGCTGATCCGGGCGACCCAGGAGTTCGACCCGGGGTTCGGGACGCGGTTCAGCACCTATGCGAGCTACTGGATCAAGCAGGCGATCCGTCACGCGCTGATCAACACGACCGCGACGATCCGCCTGCCGGCACACATGGTGGGCCTGTTGACCCGATGGCGGCGGACCGAGCGGTCGCTTTGCCGCGAACTTCGGCGGGCGCCGACGTTCGAGGAGATCGCGTCGCAGATGGGACTGACCGAGACCCAGAAGACCCTGGTGGCCCGGGCCCAGCAGGCGCGGCAGCTCAAGCTGGAGAACGGCCTGGCCGGCGAGACGAATCACTGGTCGCCCGAGGAAGCCATGGATCAGTGCGAGGCGCCCGAGTCCTCGCTGGAGGCGGAGGACGAACGCGTGCGGCTGATGAGCCGCATGGACCGCCTGGACGACCGCGAGCGGGCCATCCTGTCCTGGCGCTACGGCCTGGACGGGGACTCGCCGCTGACGCTCAAGGAGATCGGCCGCCGCCTGGGGGTGACGCGGGAATGGGTGCGGAAGATCGAGCTCCGCGCCGTCCGCAAGCTCGACGACCGCGAGCCCGAGGCGCCGCGCCGCGGCGTCCGGCGGCTTCCCCAACGCGCCATGGCCGCCGCGCGGTAGGGTGGGCAATGCCCACCGGACAGGACCTTCGACCGCTGGGCGATGGCCGCCCTGCGCGAGAGATCGCCCCTTGCACTGCCGCGCGTCCGGGTGCTCCAATCGGATCAGCGGCGCGGCGGCGATCCGACGGACGGACCCCGAACCGCGTGCGGGCGGGGAGGGGATGCGGGGCCGATGACGCGATCGAGCCGAGAGCGGGGGCGGGGCCGCGCCGCGATCGCGGCGGCCTCCGCCTGCCTGATCGCGACGGCCTCGGCCCTGGCGGCGTCCGGCAACGCGGCCTGGTCGGCGCCGCCGCGATACGACGGCGCCGGCTATGCCGTGCTCGCCCGGGCCCTGCTGGAAGGCCAGGGATACCGCGCCATCAACCACCCCGACCGTCCCCGCCACGCTCATTTCCCGCCCGGATATCCCCTGCTGCTGGCCGCGATCTGGCGAGTGACCGGCGTGTCGGTGCTCGCTGCCCATGCGGCATCCGTCCTCTGCGCGATCGGGGGATCACTGGCGGCCTGGTGCTGGTTTCGTCGGATGATGTCAACGGCCGCGGCGCTGCTCCTCGGCCTGGCACTCTCGGCCAACTGGCTCTGGGCGCGCACCGGCGGCGCGATCCAGTCCGAGCCGCTGTACATGTTACTGGGCCAGTTGACGATCCTCGTCGCGGCGCGGGCGGGCCGATCGGAATCCAACCGGGCGGTCTGCCTCGACACAGCCATCCTGGGCACGCTGCTGGCCGCCTGCCTGTTGACCCGCCACGTCGCCATCGGACTGGCGATGGCCGTGCTGATCGACCTGGCCCTGCGCCGCCGATCGTGGCAAGCGCTGGCCGTCGCGACGGTTGCCGGACTGCTCGTGTCTCCCTGGCTGGCCTGGCTGACGACGGTCGGTCCGGGCGGACGAACTCAGGCGGACCTGGTCCTCCAAGGGAACGGCACCGGGCTCGGGCGGATCGCCGGCCAGCTCGTCTTCTACGTCCGGCGCATCCCCGACCAGATCACCGGCCCGTTCGTCGAGGTCGGCACCGCATTCCAGCACAATGCGAAAGTCGCGATGGCCGCCGATGTGTGGGCGGTGACGGCGACGGCCGTCATTGCCCTCGGGTGGATCCGCACACTCCGCCGACCGCGACGCCGCCTGGCCGGCCTGGTTGCGCTCGGCACGCTGCTGGTGCTGCTCGTCTGGCCGTACACCGAGGCCGGCCGGCTGCTGATCCCGCTGATCCCATGCATCCTGGTCGGCATGGTCGAGGGGATCGCCAAGGTGTTGGGCTGGCTCGGCCGCGTCGGTGGTCGGATCGGTGCTCGCAGAGCACCCCACGCGGCGCGGTCATCGCGGCGCCGGCTAATCGCGGCGGGCGTGGTACTCGGGGCCTCGCTGCCGTATTCGGCCTATGCGCTGGTCGCGGGCAAGGCTCGCGCGACGGAGGCATCGCAACGCGACTTCGACGCGGCCTGTGCCTGGCTCGCCTCGCAGGCCGACCGACCCGGTCCCGTGCTGACCCGCCACCCGGGCGAAGTCTTCTGGCGGACCGGCCGCCCGGCGCTCGAGGTCGCCACGTCCGAGCGACCCGGCGACGCCGATGCCGACGCCGACGCCATCGCCCGGACGATCGCCGCCTACCACGTCGTCTACCTGCTGATCGACCAGGAGCGCTACGCCAACGCCCCGCCCAGCCCGCTGACCCGGTTCGTCGCGCGATATCCCGAGCGGGCCCGCAAGGTCTGGGGCCGCGAAACCAATCGCCCTGCGGTGAGCATCTACGAGGTGGAGCCTCCGAAAGGCTGAAGGCTGAGAGGCTGAAGGCTGAATAGGACGGGGTGGGCGACGAAGGCGCGGGTCTCATTCAGCCTTCACCGCCTTCCTGACGCGGGGACCTTCGAAGCGGAGCTTGCCATAGTCCTCGTGGCGGTGGAAGCTGGGCCTGGTCAGCGGGGCGGAGCTCATGAGGATCGGCTTGGTGCCCTCGGGGCCGTAGTCGTAGCGGCAGATGGCGAATCGCCACTCGTCGCCCGGCTTCGGCTTGCCGCCGGTGGGCCGGAACGCCGTCCAGGGGATCCGCCCCTCGACGGTCCAGCTCGTGTCGCGGTCGCCGGGGTGGTCGAGCGTGCCGTCGAGTCGGACGACGGCCTTGTTGCCCAGGATCGGCGCCTGGCTGAAGTCCTTGGGGAAGTCCCCACTCCTGCGGAACGCGCACTCGAAGACCAGCTCGCGGGGGTTGGCCTGGAACTCGTAGTATTCCGGGCCGGTGGCGCTGGGCTTGAAGAACATCTCGAAGACGTCGCCGTCCCAGAGGGTGTCGTTGCGATGCTTGCCGTAGGAGCGGAGCTCGGCGTCGGTCATCGTGGCGCCGTAGTAGAGGGCCTCGTCGTCCCAGACGAGGTAGGCGCGGGTGCCGGGCCGGGGCGTCTTGTCTGTCCCAGTACGAGGCGAACTGGGTGATCGCCACCGCATCCTGCCAGCAGCGGTCGTCGAGCTTGCCGTCGAGCACCGGCGGCCTGGCCGCCCACCGGCAGACCGCCTCGCGGGTCACGACGTCGGTCTCGATCTGCTCGGACGGCGTCAACCGCTTGGCCTGGGGCCGGTTCGGGTCTTGCCGCCGTTCCTGCTGACCGGCCGCCCGCGGGCCGGCGGCGATCGCCAGGCAGATCGTCATGCCGAGGACAAGGAACGCCGGGATCGCGCGTCGGGCTGGGGTCATGATCAGGATCGCCTCCTCGAATCCTAGCGGGGCGGGCATCGCCTACCAACCGGACGGCATCCATCCCGCCAGAGGATGTCGAGGATAGTGCGAAGGACACGCCCATGCAACTCCCAGCATCAAGACGGGCGGGGCGACGGAGGCGGCAAGTGGTCCGGCTCCGCGTCCGCGTGCGGCTCCCCGCCGCCGACTCGTGCGTCGAGCGACTTCAGTTGCCCTTCCAGCCGCTCGAGTCGCTCCTGCACCTGTTGCATCTGCTGCTCCAGGGACCCCAGCCGATCGACCACTGAACCCTGCCTCGGCCCGAGCGGCCCAATCGGCGTGGCTGGCGGTGGAGGAGGTTGCATGCGTTGCGGGCCGGCTTGCGTCTGGTTGGGATGTACCGGGGGTGGCGGGGGACCGTGGATCTGGGACCTGCTCCACGGCGGACGAAGCCAGGGCAACCGGCTCGGTCGACTCCACGACCGGACCCGGGGGTGGCGGGGGACCGGGTCCTGGGACCTGCTCCCGGCGGATGAAGCCAGGGCAACCGGCTCGGTCGACTCCACGACCGGACCGTTGGCGATAGGCTGCAAATTTTCGGGCTGGGGTGATGAAAGATCGTCAGGAGCGTGGCCGCGTGCGGAGGCGGCACATCCGATCTGTCGGGAGTGCCGGCTTCGAGAGCCGTTCCAGCGCCTCGAGGATGCGGTCGAGCTTCTTCTCCAGCGCGGCGGTGCGGTCGTCCTGGTCGTTGGCACCAGCGCCTTTGGGCTCCGCCGGCTTGGAAAGTCGGGGTTCCGCCGGCCGGGCCCCGGCCCCGCTACCGGGTCCCGACTGTGCCAGCACGACGGCGCCCGAGACGACCGCGGTCATGGTCCCGACCGCCAGGGCAATCCCCTTCAGTTTTGCGACGAGCATGGTCTTGAGCACTCCTTCGGAGAGCGAGGCGACCGAGGCCGAGAGGGCCGCGGCCGCGGTGGGACCGGCCGCGACGAGCGTCGCGGCTTCCACGGTCGATTCGAGCAGGTTCAGTGGCAATGTGGCAGCCCGGGCCTCGCGGAGCAGGATGGCTGAGATCGCCGCGATGGGCAGCGAGACGCCGCGGGACGGCCAGGCGGTCGCGGAGCCGGGCCTTGGCCCGCGCCAGCCGACTGGACAGCGTGCCCTCGGGGATGCCCAGCCGCCGGGCCGCCTCGGGGCGCGGCAGTCCCTCGAGCTCGCAGAGGACCACGGGCCCCCGGTGCCGCGCCGGCAGTCGGGCGAGCTCCTCGTCGAGGATGTCGCGCAGCTCGTCCGGGAAACCGTCGTCGGGCGGCTCGACGTGGATGGGCGAACTCACGCGTTCCTCCCTGGCCCTCCTGCGGGCCGCCCGGGTGCGGGCCTCCTTGGCCGTGCGGCACGGCGACGCCGTACAGCCAGCTCGCGACCTTCTCGCGGCGGCCGACCGAGGCCGCCTTCCGCGCCAGCACCAGGAACGTCGCCTGGAAGGCGTCCTCGGCCTCGTGCGCGTCGCCCAGGATGCGGCGGCAGACGCCCAGCACCATCGGCCCGTGCCGCTGCACCAGCTCCGCGAACGCCTCCTCCGACGCCTCGTCCCGACGCGCCAGGAACCGGTCGAGCAACTGCTCGTCGCCCAGCGAGCCGGCCACGCCGAACTGGTAGAGGGTCCGCAAGTGCCTGACGACTTCTCGCGACGATCCACCGCGCATGACGATCCTCCCCGGCCCCCGATCCCTCAGGGTTCCGAATATAGTGGCCGCCGCCGGCGCGGCGCGTCCATCGTTCCGGCAAGATTTGCCGAAAGGGCGCAACTTCCGTGTAGTTCAGGCTTCCCGGCCTGACCCCGTCCGATCCGTCCGAACCGGGCGTCAGGCTGGAAAGCCTGACCTACTTCGCCGATCCGATCTTGGCGTCAGGCTGGAAAGCCTGGCCGACTTCGCCGATCCGATCCGATCCGGACGCCTTGACCGGCCGGTATTCGGCCGAGCCGAAGAGCCAGCGGGCGAGCATGCCCGAAGGCAGCCCGGGGCGGATCAGCCGCGTGGGCCGGTCCAGGTCGGTGAGGATCTCCTGGGCGGCGAGGTAGCCGCTGCGGACCGCGCCCTCCATCGTGGCCGGCCAGCCGGTGTCGGTCCAGTCGCCCGCCAGGAACAGGCCGTCGACCGGCGTCCGTTGCCGGGGCCGCAGCGACTCGACCCCCGGCCGGACCGCGAACGTCGCCCCGTGCTCGGTCACGACCCACCATCTCAGGAGCCGAGCCTCCCGCGCCGCCGGCCAGATCTCGCCCAGCTCGGCGAGCACCCGGTCCCGGATCGCGACCTTGTCGAGCGCCAGCAGGTCATACGAGGCGCTGATCACCAACTGCAGGTACTGGCCCTTGGCGGTCGGATCGGCCGGGCCCGAGGAAGCCGGCACACCGCCTCCTTGCGACAGCTCCATGCCGGCCGGCGCGGCGCGGCCCTGGATCGCCGTGTGGTTGAACACCCACTGGACCAATCGGCCCGGGGTGACGACGTGGTCGAACGGGCAGACCGGCCGGTCGAACCAGAGGTGGACCCCGGTGATCGGCGACGCCTGCATCTCGCCCAGGTGGGCCAGCGACGGGATCCGCTCGCGCAGGCCCACGGGCATCAGGGCGTCGACCCGGTCGAACGGGACGGTCACGACCACGAAGTCGGCGGCGATCCACTCGTCCGAGCGGAGCACGACGCCGCCGATCGCGCCATCCTCATCCGGTTCGATCGAGCGCACCCCGGTCGTGAGCCGGACCGAGACCTCCTTGATGCGCAGCCAGTTCTCCAGCCGGCGGCCGTAGAGCTCGCCCAGCGGGAACAAGGGTAGCTCGATCTGGAACCCCGACCGGTTGCGGAGGAAGCCGTCGAGGAAGACCTTCCGCACATGGCCGACGTCCATCCGGTCGAGCCGTTCATTCAGGGCCGAGACGAGCACCGGGCGCCAGAACATCTCGACGGCGCCGCGGGTCTGGCGGTACCGAAGCAGCCAGTCGGCGAACGACTCCCCGGGTCGATCCGCGGTCCCAGGCCAGGCGGGCCAATCCGTGGGCCACGCTCAGCTTGTCGCGGAGCTTCAGGAACCGCGCCTTCAGGAAGCTGCCGGCCAGGTGGAACGGCGCCGGCCCGAAGCCCGCCCGGAACCGCGAGACCTTGCCATCCGGGCCGAGGAACACCAGCTCGGGCTCGCGGCGGAGCATCTCGCCGATCCCGACCCGGCGGCAGAAGTCGGCGAGATTGGTACAGCAGGCCATGCTCACGTGCTGGCAGTTGTCGACCAGTTCGCCGGTCGCCGGGTCGGGGAACGAGCTGGCCCGGCCCCCCAGCCGCGGCCGGCTTTCGAGGATCGTGATCCTGATGCCGCGATCCACCAGGCACGAGGCGGCCGCCAGGCCCGCCAGCCCGCCGCCGACGATCACGATATGAGGAGGGGGGGGCTTGCGCCGGTGGCCATCTTGGTTGTACGTGGTTCGATCGGTGCTTCAAGCCGGGGTTTCAGGAGCTCCAATCCTCGACCTTCAGTCCCGGGACTTTCTTGAAATCTCGGAGGTTCCGTGAGAGAAGCGTCGCGTCTTGGACGAGGGTGATTGCCGCGATCTTGAGATCCAGGGTGCCGATGCGGATCTTCATCCGCCGGAGTCTCTGCAGCTCCGCGGCGGCCGGTTCGTCGAAGTCGAGGACGCGGATGGTGCGGAAGTCGTCGAGATTCCTGTTGAGTCGGCGAGACGCCTCGATCTCTTTGGATAGGTTCTTCGCCCCGCTGATCTCGCCCAACCACCCCCGCATCTGCTCCTCGTAGGTGACAATCGTTGCGGTGATCTGCTCGATGCCCATCGAGAAGAGACGAGCCAAGATCCTCGCCGCAACGGCCGATTCGGGAAACTGAACGAGGCTGATATGATCGGTATCAAGAATCATCATCACTCGATCTCGGCTTCCGACGCCTCGGCTTGGGCCGGAACGATTCCCGCCACTCCCGACCGAGGCGCATGGCTTCTTCGAAGGCCTCGGGGGCGTCGGCGTGGCTCCCGATGAGCTTGTGCCACTCCTGCGGCCCCTGGATCTCCTCGGCCATGGCCTTCAGGCGGGCCACCTGCTCCTGCAAGGCCTGGATGCGCCGCTCGCGCTGCGCCTTGGTCATCCGGCAAGGCTTCGGCTCTTTCTCGGCCGGGGAAGGCGCCGGCTTGCCGTTGGTGGCCGGGGCCGTTTTCTTCTTGGTTGCCATGACCCATTCCTTTCATGAGGGCGATCAGTCCGCGTCGCCGTCAGGTTTAGTCGTCATCCATTCTACCAGCGACCGCCCGCAGCGCGATGGCGATCTTGCGCCAGGGGGCCAGCGAGATCCGGCCGTCGAGGACGTTGTAATCGCGGCGGGCGATCTCGTCGAGCAGGGCGCGATAGATGCCGACGATGGTCCGGAGCACCGGCCGGCCGACGGGGTCGACCAGCGGGACGAGTCGGCGGGCGTCCTCGTAGAATTCGTAGGCGCGGTGGGCTTCGAAGGCCAGCAGCTCCCGGACGCGATCGCCGGGCCGGCCGTCGACCGTGAACTCCTCGGGCTCGACGCCGAACCGCGCCAGGTCGTCGCGGGGCAGGTAGATCCGGCCGGCGCGCGCGTCGTCGCGGACGTCGCGGAGGATGTTGGTCAATTGCAGCGCCAGGCCGCAATGCTCGGCCAGCCGCTCGGCCTGGCCCCCATCCGAGCGATAGCCCCAGATGTGCAGGCAGCAGAGGCCGACGACCGAGGCGACGTGGTAACAATAGTCGGCCAGTTCGTCGAAGGTCGCGAACCCGCGGGGCTGGATGTCCATCGAGACCCCCTCGATGACCTCGTGGAGCAGGTGCGGGGGGATCGCATGGCGGGCCACGATGTCCGCCAGGGCCGGGAGGCCCGGCCAGGCGCCGGGATCCCCGCCGAGCGCCGCATCCAGCGCGTGCCGCCACGACTCGAGCGCCTGCGCCTTCTGTTCGGCGGGGCCGGGCTCGTCGGCCAGGTCGTCGGTGTGCCGCAGGAAGGCGTACAGCGCGCACATCGACCGCCTGCGCTCCCGGGGTAGCAGCAGGAACGCATAGTAGAAATTCCGTGCCTCGCGTCGCGCCACCGCGCCGCAGAAGCGATAACTCCTCCGGAGCGCCCGGTCGCCGTCCACCTTCACGGGAGGCTCTCCGAGCCCGGTGGCATGGTCGCGATCCCGCGGCGTGAGCCGGCCGCATGAGCCCCCCGCGCCGGGCCGGGGAATCCGTCGCGGAACCGGGCTAGCGTCATGGCCGCTACCGCGCGCGCCAGCAGGCGGGCCTTGGTCCAGCGGCTCAGGGCCGGCCGGGCGGTCAACACGTCGAAGCCGCGGGCCTCGATCGCGTCGAGGATCGCCAGGCCGCCGCGGGAGAACAGGTCCACGTCAACGGCCAGGGCCCGCGGCATCCTCGCGACCAGCGCCCGCCCTTCGTCGAAGAGCCGGCGCGTCCGCTCGAGCTCGAACTTCAGGAGCGCGGCGAATCCGGGCGTGAACCGCAGGGCGCGGAGGTCGGCCTCGGCGACGCCGAAGCGGTCCCGATCCTCGCGGGGCAGGTAGATCCGACCGATGGCCAGGTCGCGGGCCACGTCCTGCCAGAAGTTGGCCAGTTGCAGCGCCGTGCAGGTCGCGTCCGCGAGCCGCGCGTTCTCCGGGTCGAACGCCCCGGCGACGTAAAGGACCAGGTGCCCCACCGGGTTGGCCGACCGCGTGCAATAATCGAGCAGTTGCTCATGAGTGAGGTATTCGACGACCGACTGGTCCTGTTCGAACGCGGAGATCAGCGCCTCGAACGGCCCGATCGGGATGCCGTACCGCTCGATGGTCTCGCCCAGGGCGATCATCACCGGGTGATGGGCCCGTCCGTCGTAGAGGGCGCGGAGCTCGCCCCGCCACCAGTCGAGCAGCTCGAGCGACCGCTGAGGATCGCCGAGCTCATCGCCCAGGTCGTCGGACCATCGGCAGAAGGCGTAGATGCTGCGGAACGCCGGCCGGTGCTCGGGCGGCGTCAGCCGGGTGACGACGCTGAAATTCTCGTAGTGCGTCGCCGTCAGCCGGGCGCAGTAGGCCAGCGCCTCGTCGCGCGTGACGCGATCCGAGGACCCGGGCCCGAACCGGCTGAGGTCGTCCGCGAAGGCCATGCTCGTCCGTCCGTCAAGCTCAAGGGATTGTATTCCGGGCGCGCCCGGGTGGGAAGGCGATGATTGT
This sequence comes from uncultured Planctomycetota bacterium, assembly GCA_963815795.1. Lineage (GTDB taxonomy): Bacteria > Planctomycetota > Planctomycetia > Isosphaerales > Isosphaeraceae > JAKAUH01. Next base: position 6,098,125 of record CAWFIC010000003.1, read on the forward strand.
ACTCGGCGTCCGGTGGAAAGGTAAGGGAGCACGACCCGCCCCATGATTGACGCACCGCCACGGCACCGGCACAATCGAGCCGCCACGGACGATCTTCAACAGGTTTGACTCGATCTGAGGGAACACCGATGATTCGACCACGATCCCCGCGCCTGGTCGCGGCGCTGCTGGCTTCTTCGGCCGCCCTGGCCCTCACGTTCGCCGCCTGGCGCGCGTCGGCCCAGGAATCGAAGGGCTTCCGTCCGCTCTTCAACGGCAGGGACCTGACCGGCTGGGTCACGCCGGACGACAAGTCGCTCTTCACCGTCGAGGACGGCGAGATCGTCGGCCGCACGGGCGAGACGCCGATCAAGAAGAACGAGTTCCTGGTGACCGATAAGTCGTACGGCGACTTCGTGCTCAAGGCCAAGGTGAAGATCCGCAACGGCAACTCGGGCATCCAGTTCCGCAGCAAGCGCGCGCCCGACGGCGTGGTCTCGGGCCCGCAGGCCGATGTCGCCGACGACCAGTGGGGCCTGCTCTACGAGGAGAGGCGCCGAGGCATCCTCGAGCGCTACCCGCTGGAGAAGGCCAGGGCCCTGCTCAAGCCCGACGGCTGGAACGAGTTCGTCATCACCGCCAAGGGCTCGCACGTGACGATCGACCTCAACGGCACCCGGATCATCGACCGCGATGACCCGATGTTCGACAAGGAGGGAGTCATCGCGCTCCAGATCCACGTCTGGCCGAAGCCGATGGAAGTCCGCTACAAGGACATCGAGATCCAGGAGCTTTGACGAGGCGTGGGAGGAGACTCGGCAGGCAGTCCAGTAGGGTGCTCTCTGAGCACCGATCCCCCGATCCCGGGGGCAAGTCCGGTGCTCAGAGAGCACCCTACCTGGCCAGCCGATCGACCTCGTCCTCGCCGGGCAGGCCGAAGGAGTACAGCTCGCCGGTGTCTTTCTTGGGGAAGAAGGCCTCGTAGGGGGTGGGGGAGAACAGGGTATTGCCGGTCCCGACGTAGACGCGGCCGCGAGAGACGGAGGGCCCCGACCAGACGGGGCCGATCTCGATCTCCTTGAGGACCTGGCCGGTCGCGGCGTCGAGGGCGACCAGCTTGCCGCTGGCGACGGCGGTGAAGTACACGACGCCGTTGGCCACGGCGATGCCGGAGGCGACCGGGTCGCCGACGTCGGTGAACACCGGCCTGGGCGGCGGACCGCCGAGCGAGGCGACGCGGGGCCGCTCGTGCCGCCAGCGCTCGGTCCGGGTGTCCATGCTGATGGCCACCACCCGCCCGCCCGTCGGCGGCATGCCGCCGGCCGCCATCTTCTCCGAGGTCATCAGCCGGATCGCGTCGATGCCGTTGGTGAAGATCGTCTTGCCGTCGGTGGCGCAGCCCGTCTGCAACCCGCCGATGCAGCTCGGCAGCGCGAGCATCCGGCGGTCGGGCTCCGGCGAGAGCGGATACGTCGGCGGGCCGGTGTAGATCGGCGTATGGTCGAGCACCTTTCCGTCCGAGGCGCGCAGGACGTAGAACCCGCCGTCCTTGCAGCCGACGCCCACCACCCGGGTCGGTTCCCCTTCGACCGGGATCGTATAGAGCTTGGGCGTGTCGCCGATCGACTGGTCCTTGTGCCGGCCCTCCTTCGGGTCGTAGGCGCGCATGGCGTTGGTCCAGACGTCCCCCGGCTTGATCTGCGTGACCCACCGCGACTGGCCGGTGTGCACGTCGAGCGCGACGACGGCGCACGACTCGCGCGTGTGCAGCCGCGGGTCGTCGGCGGTCGGCCGCCGCGGTGCCGTGTTCACGTCGGTGCCGAAGAAGAGCGTGCCCGACTCGGCGTCGTAGGAGGGCGTGCTCCAGATCGTGCTGGTCGCCGGGCCGTAGTAGAAGGTGTGGGTGCCGAAACTATCCACGATCGCGATCGGCGGGTCGAGCCGTTCGGGCTTGGGCCCGAGGTCGTACTTCCACGCGATCTTGCCGGTCTTCGGCTCGAGGGCCAGCAGGAACCCCCGGCCGGTCGAGCCGCGATAGAATCAGCCGCCGGCCACGAGCTGCTCCAGCGCGCCGCCGCCGGCGATGATCTTGCCGTCGGCCAGGATCGGCGAGGCGAAGAAGAGGTTGATGGGGTGGGCGCCGGGGAAGTCGCTGGCCCGCGCATCGATCCGCCACCGCTCCGCGCCGGTCTCCCGATCGAGGGCATAGAACCAGCCGCCCATGTCGCCGAAATAGACGGTGTCCCCGGTCACCAGGGCCGAGGTCATGATCCCCTCGCTCGCGGCCTGTGCGCGGAATTCGTGAGCCGGCCCTTCTGTGGCCGCCGAGACGACTCGAGCCGTCCGCCCCGCGCGGGTCGGCTTGTGATAGGCCCAGCAGAGCTTGCCGTCGGGCGCCAGCTTGTAGAAGGTCGGATCGGTCACCGTGCCGAAGTAGACGTAGCCGCCCACCACCGTCGGCGTGGCGTGGATGACCCCGATCTTCTGGTTCGACCCCCTGGCCGGGAACCGCCATTTCTCCACGAGTTGCCCGGCGTTGGACCGGCCGATCGCCGTCTCGCCCGGGTTGTATCGCGAGCCGGCGAGGTCGCGGTTGTACATCGGCCAGTCCTTGGCGTCGCCCTGCGCGGGCCATTCCCGCGGGCAGCAGCGCGAGTAGGACCAGGTGCCACGTCGCACGACGGATCATTTCGGTCATGGGGGATTCCTCGCTCGACTCACGCAGCATGACGGACGGCGAGCACCTCGATGGGCCCGGGTCGGCCGCGCCGATTGTACCACCGGAGATTCGTCGGCCGGGGTCGAAATATTCGAGGCGCCGAATTCCCACCCTTGACCTTTCCGACAAAAATCCGATCCCACCCCCTTGACCGTCCCGCCTCCCAGGGATATCCTTCACCTAACTTAATAAGTTAGGTACTCAAGGATCGCGGGAGGGGGTGTCGATTGGCCGACGTCGTGCCGAGTGAGCGGGAGATGGACGTGCTCAAGGCGCTCTGGGCGATCGGCTCGGGGAGCGTGCGGGAGGTGCACGAGCGGATGTGCCCGGGCGGCGAGCTGGCATTCAACACGGTGCAGACGCTATTGCGGATCATGGAGGAGAAGGGACTGGTGCGGCATCGCGCCGTGGGCCGGACGTTCATCTATGAGCCGGTCTACAGCCGCGATCGGGTGACGTCGCGGATGTTGCATCGGGTCTTCGACGGGGCACTGGACCAGGTGGTTATGAGCCTGCTCCAGGCCAAGGACGCGAGCGAGGACGAGCTCAAGGACCTGGAACGGTTGATCGCCGAGGCCCGCAAGCGGAAGGGATCGCGGGGCAAGGCACGGCCCGGGAACGAGGGGGGGAAATGATATGGAGTGGCAGATCCTCGCGTGGCGATGGCTGGAGAATGCCGCGGCAGGTAGCCTGGTCGTGCTGGCCGCCGGTGCGCTGGCGGTGCGGCTCTGCCGCCAGCCGGCGCGGCGGGCGCGGTTGATCGTGCTGACGATCGTCGGGGCCCTGGCCGTGCCTTGCCTCAGCTCGATCGGGCTGGGGCTCCCGATTGGACTGAAGCTTCTGATCGGGGCGCGTCCCACGATCGGCACGATCGTCTCTCCCGAGCCGATCTCGGCGCAGCGGCCCGCCGATTTCTCGATCGGGGTCCTGGGTACAACCGACCCGACGGCCCATTCACTCGCCCCGGGCCGTGTCGAATCGCCGGGGCTCGCGCACCGACCTGAGGCCATCCGGGCCGCCGAGCGACCCCGCCAGAGGTCCTGGACATCGTCGGCCGTCTCGATCCTCACCGACGTCCCCTGGCGGCGGATCGCCCTGGCCGCGTACGCGACGGTCTCGGCCGGCGTGCTGGCCTGGTGGCTGCTCGGTCAGGCGATGCTCTGGCGGGTGACGCGCGGGGCCCGGTCCGTGCCCCGGGCCGTCCGCGAGAGGCTCCTCGAGATCAGCGGGCCCGCCGGCGAACGCGTCCGGCTCCTGTCCAGCGGCCGCATCGCGCTGCCCTTCACGTATATGTGGCTCACCCCCGTGATCCTGCTGCCGGAGGGCCTCTGCGCCGGCGCGGACGATGAGGCCCTGCAGTATGCCCTGGCGCACGAGTGGTCGCACGTGGAGCGGCGCGACGCCTGGGCGTGGAACCTCGCGGCCCTGGCCGGGTCGATGCTGTTCTACCAGCCGATGTTCTGGTGGCTGCGGCGACAGCTCCGGCTGTGTCAGGACTACCTGGCCGACGACCGTGCGGCGTCGGCCGGGTCGCCCGAGGACTACGCGACCTGCCTGGTCCGGCTCGCCCGCCTCGGCGGTCGTCCGAGAGTTCACGCTCTCGCCATCGCGATGCCGGCAATGGGTATCTTCGATCGTCCCTCGAATCTTTCCCGGAGAGTCGCCATGCTGATCAACGACCGCGGCCCCATCGAGCGCCGCTGCCCCCGATTGTGGAGCGTCGGCACCGCCGCGGCCGCCGCGCTGGCTATCCTGGCCGTCGCGGGGCTCCGCGCCGACGCCACGCCGGCCCCGGGGCCCGCGACCCCGAAAGCGGCACCGCCGCAGGCCGGGTCCGATTCGAAGGGGGAGACCCTCCACTACTCGGGCGTGGTGAAGGACAAGGACACCGACAAGCCGATCGCGGGAGCGATCGTGACCGTCCGCCGCTCGATCCTTCGGTCGTCGGAGAACCGGGTGCTCCAGGAGACCCGGCACACCACCGGCATCGACGGCAGGTACTCCTTCACGATCCCCCCGGAGCAGTACTCCTCACCCTACCTCTATATCGAGCTGGACGTGGAGCACCCCGATTACGCCACCCGGGACCGGTTCGGCTACGCCCTGGGCATGACCCGGAAGAACGAGAAGCTCAACGAGCGGCCCTTCTTCGAGACCATCGAGCTGCGCCCGGCCCAGCCGATCACCGGGCGGGTCGAGACGCCCGAGGGAAAGCCCGCCGCGGGGGTGGTGGTGCTGGCGTACTCCCGCACCGACAAGGTTTCGCGGGGTGACTTCGAGTACGGCTCGTTCGCGAGGGCGGAGACGGATGCCCAGGGCCGGTTCCGGTTGCCGATCACCACGCCCGGCCAGGCGGCGTACTGGGTCCTGCCCAAGGACTATGCCGTCGAGCTGTTCGTGGTCCCCAAGGGGAAGCGAGGCGACATGGGGACGATCACCCTGAAGAAGGGCGTCTCCGTGGCCGGCCGGGTCCTGGATGTTCAGGGCAAGCCGATCAAGGGCGTGTTCGTCGAGATCGAGCGGGAACGCGGGAACGGGCCGGATCTGGAGGCGCAAAACCTGGCGTTCATCTCCAACGTCATCCGACGGGCGGCGGAGACCGACTCCGACGGGCGGTTCACCTTCGACCCGTTGCCCCCGGGGGAATACAAGGTCACGCCCAGCGAGACCAACTACGAAGGCGACCGGAAGAAACAGTGGACCCGGCGGCCATTGCCCGAGGTCTTCGCCCCCGCGAAGCTGACGATCAAGGAGGGCGAGACACCCGCCCCGCTGGAGATCCGCGCCTTGCCCTCGGTGGTGGTCGAAGGGCACTGGGTCGACAGCAAGGGGCAGCCCAAAGGGGGCTGGAGCAGCTTCGTCTTCGGCCGGATGGACGGCTCGTTCTGGAGCCGCCCAGGCCCACCCCGACGCTCAGGGCCGGTTCTCCCTGAAGGTCCCGCACGGCCTGGAGCAGGTCCAGCTCGACATCTCGACCAACGAGCACGCCTCGGCGCGGCACAGGATTGGAAAGGACGGGCCGCTGGTCGAGGGCCGTACGGTCAAGCTCGGCACCCTCGATCACGACGTCAAGGACATCGAGATCGTCCGGTACGTGGCGCCGATCATCGTCATCAACGCCACGACGAAGGACGGCAAGCCGATCAAGGGCTTCACGGCGGCCGTCGAGTACACCGCGCCCGGCAAGGGACGCGAGAAGAATGTCCACGTCGTCGGCGGTGGGCGGAAGCAGGCCATCCAGGACGAGCAGTACGACGGGCGCTATCGCACATCCACGCTCCTGCCCGACAAGGAGGTGAGTGTCACCGTCTCGGCCGACGGCTACGCGACGGCGAGCCGGAAGCTCTCACTCCCCGAGGGGAAGACCGAAGAGGTCACGCTGGTGTTGGAGCCGAAGTAGGATCGAACCGGGATCTCGGAAAGACGACTGTCACTGATCGAATCGCCGGGGAGGATACCATGGTGTGGCCGGCATCGTCCTGGGATTTGCTGGTGCAGGTGGCGGCGGGCGGCCTGGTCGTGCTGGCGCTGGGCGGGTTGGCGGTGCGGCTCTGCCGCCAGCCGGCGCGGCGGGCGCGGCTGATCGTGCTGACGATCGCCGGGGCCGTCGCGGCGCCTTGCCTCGGCGCGATCGGGCTCGGGCTCCCGATCGCCGTCCGTTGGCCCGTAGGGGGATCGCCGGCTCCGGCAGCCGTCGCGGCGCCAGAGGACGTCCCGGCGCCCGTCCCCGCCGGTGTCCTGAGGGTCTCGCTCCGCGCGGCCGAGCCGTTCGCCGCGGGTGCGGCCCTATCTCCCCGCGTCGCGCAACGGGCCGCGGTCGGCGGGGACCCGGGATGGTCCTGGCGGCAGGTCGTCCCGGTCGCCTACGCGACGGCCTCGGCCGGCGTGCTGGCCTGGTGGCTGCTCGGCCAGGCGCTGCTCTGGCACATCACCCGGGATGCGCGGCCGGCGCCCCGGGCCGTCCGCGACCGATTCCTGGAGCTGAGCGGACGGGCCGGCGAGCGAGTGCGACTCCTGGTCAGCGACCGCATCGCGCTGCCCTTCACCTACACCTGGCACCGCCCCGTCATCCTCCTGCCGGCCGAGCTCTGCGACCGCGACGACGAGGCCCTGGGATACGCCCTGACCCACGAGTGGTCGCACGTGGAGCGCGGCGATGCGTGGGCGTGGAACCTGACGGTGCTGGCCGGCGCCGTGCTGTTCTGCCAGCCGCTGTTCTGGTGGCTGCGGCGTCAGCTCCGGCTGTGTCAGGACTACCTCGCCGATGAGCGCGCCGCGTCGTCCGGCTCGCCCGAGGACTACGCCGCCTGCCTGCTCCGCCTCGCCCGCCACCGCGGACGGCCCGCCGGCCGGGCGCTCGCGACGGCGCTGCCGGCGATGGGCCTCTTTGATCGCCCTTCGAACCTCTCACGGCGGATCCGCATTTTGATCCGCGATCGCGGACCGATCGAGCACCGATGCCCCCGGACCTGGAGCCTCGGCACCGCCGCGGCGGCTACCTTGACCGTCCTGGCCGTCGCCGGACTCCGCGCCGAGGCCCCGAAGCCCGCGGGCCAGGCGGACGCGGGGCGGCAGCCGGTGCCGGCGGCGAAGGCCGAACCGAAGGGACAGGCCCCCGTCCCCGACCCGGCGGTATCCGGGCGGGTCGAGACGCCCGACGGCGCACCGGCGCAAGGGGTCGAGATCGAGGCGTACTCGCTCCGCCGCAAGGTGGAAACGGGGCCGCGCGAGGAGGGCCTGAGCGCCCGCGTCAAGACCGATCGGGACGGCCGATTCCGCGTCCCGGTGAAGACCCCCGGCCTGGGGATCTTCTGGATCCTGCCCGATGGCTTCGCCCCGGAGTCCCACGCGATCCCGGGCGATCGGCGGGGAGACCTGGGGACGTTCACCCTGAAGAAGGGCATCGCGGTCGAGGGCCGGGCCCTCGACGCGCAGGGCAAGCCGCTCGCCGGGATGTTCGTGCAGATCGACCGCGATCGTGATCGCTCGCCCGACCGCGAGATCCTCGAGTCGCTGGCGGCCAGCGACCTGGTCGGCCGCGGCGCCGAGACTGACGCCGCGGGCCGCTTCGCGTTCCACCCGCTGCCGGCCGGCGAGTACGTGGTCAAGCCCGCGGAAGGGCAGACCGTCCCGGGCAAGGGATGGGTCCGCCAGCCGTTGCCTGGCGTCTTCGCATCGCAGAAACTGACACTCAGGGACGGCGAGACGCCCCAACCGATTGAGATCCGCGCCGCGCCGCATGTGGTGATCGAGGGCGGCTGGGTTGACAGCAAGGGGAAGCCTCGACGCGGCTCGCAGATCTGGGTCATCGGCCATATCGACGGGCAGAACTGGCACACCATGGTCGATCCGGCGGCCGATGGCACGTTCTCCACGCGGGTCCCGCACGGGATGGATGACTTCCAGATCACCATCTTCCCCGGCCAGCTCACCTCGACGCGATACCGCATCGGCCGGGGCGAGAAGCTCGAAGCCGGGCAGGTCATCATGCTCGGCACGCTCGACCACGACATCAAGGGGCTCGAGCTCGTCCGCTATGACCCGACGGGCGTGATCGTCAAGGCCACCGCGAAGGACGGCAAGCCGCTCAAGAGCATCGAGGTGGGTGGCGATTATACCTCGGAGCCCGCCATGGCCGGCTTCGGTTTCAGCCTCAAGAGCGGGGCCAGGACCGAGATCGAGTTCGACCGGCAGCCCGACGGCCGGCTCCGCTCGAGGCAGATCGTGCCCGACCGCGAGGTGAAGGTCACCGCCTACGCCGACGGGTTCCGCACCGCCAGCCGCACACTCAAGGTGCCCGAGGGGAAGATCGAGGAGGTCACGCTGGAGCTGGAGCCCGAGTAGCTCCGGCAGCCGTTGACGGGCGGCATGCCCACGTCCGCGTGGGCATGGGAATCATGCGGCATGCCCATGCCCACGCGGACGTGGGCATGCCACCCGGTCCAGCGAGTCGGTGTGCAAACCCAATTATCCTCAATCCGGAATCCAAGATGTACCCTGTCATCCGGACAGCAACCGAGCTCCTGGCCTCGCTGATGGTCTGTATGGCTTCGGTCCGCGCGGCCGAGCCGTCGGCCCGCGTGCCGCTGCGGCTGCCCGACGGCACGGAGCTGTACCGGGTCGACTTCGACCGCCACGTCGCGCCCCTCTTCGGCCGGCTGGGCTGCAACGCCGGCTCGTGTCACGGGTCGTTCCAGGGTCGAGGCGGGCTGCGCCTGAGCCTCTTCGGGCACGACCCGGCCGGCGATTACGAGGCGATCGTCCGCCAGGGGATGGGCCGGCGGGTGGACACCCTCGACCCGGACCGGAGCCTGGTGCTGCTCAAGCCGTCCGGCCGGGTGCCGCACGAGGGGGGCCGGCGGTTCTTGCCCGACTCGTGGGAGTACCGCGTCATCCGCGCCTGGATCGCCAGCGGGGCCCGGCGGGACTCGTCGCTCGCGGCGGCCGAGCGGATCGAGGCGCGGCCTCGCGCGCTGAGCATCGGCCGCCCGGGCCAGTCGGCGCGGCTGGCAATCGTCGCGATCTTCGCCGACGGGACCGAGTCCGACGTGACGCTGTTCTGCGACGTCCACGTCAAGGACGACGCCGTGGCGGCGCTGGGATCCGCCGGATCGATCCGCGGCCTGCGGCCGGGCGACACCGCGGTGGTCGCCTCGTATCACGGCCTGCTCGCCGCGGCGCGGGCCTCGGTCGCCTCGGGCCGGACCGTCGCCGTCCCCGACGTGCCCGAGTCCGATTACATCGACCGCGAGGTGTATGCCAAACTCCGGACCCTGGGGATCACGCCGTCGGGACCGTCGTCCGACGCCGAGTTCCTCCGCCGCGTCTCGCTCGACGCGATCGGCACGCTCCCCTCGCCGGATGACGTCCGGCGGTTCCTCGCCGACCGGGCGCCGGACAAGCGCGCCCGCGAGATCGACCGATTGCTCGCGCACCCGAAGCACTCGGCGCTCTGGGCCACGCGGTTCCTCGGCATCACGGGCCAGGGCGGCGCCTCGATGGCAGCCCAGGACGCCATGGAGGCCGCACGCACCCGGATGGCTCACGACTGGTTCCGCCGCCGCATCGCCGAGAACATGCCGTATGACCAGATCGCGCGCGGCATCCTGTGCGCGACCAGCCGCGACGGCGAGGAGGTCGGCCGCTGGCTCGGCGCCAGACCGCGCGGATGGACGCGGCGCGAAGGGGGTGCGAGACCGACTACGCATCCAAGCCGAGCCTGGACCTGTTCTGGCCGCAGTTCGCCTCCGACGGCGGGTCCTTGTCGGTCGAGGACATGGCCGAGCGCACGGCCGCCGCGCTCCTGGGAGTGCGGATCGAGTGCGCCCAGTGCCACAAGCACCCGTTCGACCGCTGGACCCAGGCCGATTATCGCGCCTACGCCAACATCTTCGCCAGGGTCCGCTACGGCCTCGCGCCCGACGGACTGGCGGCGACGGCGCGGTTCATGGACGAGCGGCGGAGGTCGGCGCCCGATGGCGCCCTGCCGCCGATGCCCCGGGTGCGCGAGGTCTATCTGGCCGACGGATCCGCGCGCGGTCTCACCGATCCGGCGACCGGCCGCGCGCTGCCGCCCCGGGCGTTGGGCGGGCCCGAGCTCCCGGACGACGGCGACCCCCGCCGGCGGCTCTTCGCCTGGATGACGCGGCCGGAAAACCCGTACTTCGCCCGCAGCTTCGTCAACCGCGTCTGGGCGGTGTATTTCGGGATCGGGCTGGTGGAGCCGGTGGACAACTTCTCGGTGGCCAACCCGCCGTCGAACGAGAGGCTGCTCGATGCCCTCTCCAGGGATTTCGTCGCGCACGGCCACGACATCCGCCGCCTGGAGCGGACCATCCTGCTCTCGCGGGCCTACCAGCGTTCGTCGACGCCGGAGGCCGGCAACCTCGACGATCGCGGGAACTTCGCCCGCGCGATGCCGCGGACGCTGACGGCCGGGGTCCTGGTCGACGCGATCGACGCGACGCTGGGCGCCCCGGGCCCGTCGCGGGCGCCACGGCCCGGGGCCGGGCGCGGGCCATCCGCGAACCCGGCCGATCCGGCGGCCTCTCGTTGTCCCAGGCGCTCTTCCTCATCGCCGACGCCGATCTCATGGACCGGCTGGCGCGCGGCCGGCTCGGCGGGCTGCTCGAGTCCGACCTCTGCGACGCCGAGATCATCGATGAGCTCTACCTCGCCGCGCTCTCGCGGTTCCCGACCGCCGACGAACGGCACCGGATCCTCGATCATCTCCGCGCCAGGGCCGACCGCAAGGCCGCGATGACGGACGTGCTCTGGGCGCTGATCAATACGCGTGAATTTATCCTGAATCATTGAGCTCGTAGCGGGGGTGAAAGCCCACCGGGTGGCCTTCGGCGGTCGTCGGTGGGCTTCACCCCCCCTACATCGGTCACACGGACTCGGAGGAACCCCGTCATGGCTCGAACGACGACCGACTGCGAGGGCTTCCATCGCCGCGATTTCCTGCGCCTGGGCGCGGCCGGGATGCTCGGCCTGGGCCTGGCCGACGCGCTGCGGCTGCAGGCGTCGGCCGCGGGCTCCGAGGGCGGCAAGAAGCCGGCAGCCGGGGTGATCCAGATCTGGCTCTCGGGCGGCCCGGCGACCATCGACATGTGGGACCTGAAGCCCGGCGCGCCCGAGGAAGTCAGGGGCGAGTTCCGCCCGATCGCCACGGCCGCATCGGGGGTCTCGATCGGCGAGCACCTGCCGGGCCTGGCGAAGGTGATGGACCGTTGCGTCCTGGTCAGGTCGCTGGGCCACACGATCTCGGCGCACGGGCCGGGGACGACGTACATGGCGACCGGCAATCGGCCGAGCGCGGCGCTCGAGTATCCGGCGCTGGGCGCGCTGGCGGCGCGGGTGCTACCGACGCGTCGCGGCGTGCCGCCGTACGTGACGTTCGCCGCGATGCGGGCCGGGGCGCCGACGGTCGGCGTGGGCTATCTCGGCCCGGCGTTCGGACCGTTCGAGATCGAGGGCGAGCCGGTCCGGGGCGTGCTCGAGGCGCGCGGCGTCTCGCTGCCGGCGGGAATGCCGCTCCGCAGCCTGGAGGACCGCGACGCGCTGCGGGCCGGCCTCGACCGCGGCCTGCGCGCGCTCGATGCCACCGGCGTGATGACCGGCCTGGACCAGTTCCATCGCGAGGCCGTCGACGTCCTCCGGTCCGACCGGGTCCGCCTGGCGCTCGACCTAGCCCGCGAGCCGGACGGGCTGCGCGACGATTACGGCCGGACCCCGCTGGGCCAGGGGGCCCTGGCCGCCCGCCGGCTGATCGAGGCCGGCGCGCGGTTCGTCACCCTCGGGTTCGGCGGCTGGGACACGCACGCGGGGAACTTCAACATGCTCCGCAACCGCCTGCTGCCGGAGCTGGACAAGGCGCTCTCGGCCCTGATCCGCGACCTGGGCTCACGGGGCCTGCTGGACGAGACGATCGTGGTCTGCGCCGGCGAGTTCGGCCGGACGCCGCGAGTCAACGGCGGCGCCGGGCGCGATCACTGGCCGCGCTCGATGGCCGCGCTCCTGGCCGGCGGGGGGTTCCCCGGCGGGTCCGTGTACGGCTCGACCGACGCGCACGGCATGGCCCCCGCCGACGACCCCTGCTCGCCCGACGACCTCGGCGCAACGATCTTCCGGCGGCTGGGATTCGGCCCCCACCACGAGGTGCGCTCCGCCGGCGGACGGCCGATCTCGATCTTCCGTGAGGGGAAATGCCTCGTCCTGGGCTGATCGGGAATCGGCCCGCTGGATGAGGGCACAAGGAAATGACGGGAGAGGCTTGACGCGTCCGGCGCCCGGGCGGCCGCCGGGTTATTACGCCGGCACGGGAGATTCGCACGCTGGTGCATACGAGCCCGACGGGCCAGCGAGGGGAAGACCACGAGACCCTCGCTGGCCCGTCGGGCTAGAGCGCTTAACGCCAATACCGTTGAAATGGGCGCAAGTCACAGCCTCCTGTTAACTTGGGGTTGCTCAGGACCCAAGCCACAAGGAGGCCGCGACTCGCATGCCACGAGGACATTGCACCCTGTTGCCCGATGACACGGGCCGGATCCTGGATCGCCTGGCGGGACTCGAACAGGTTATCCCGCCCGAGGCGGTCCGCCAAGCCCTCCAGGACACCGGACGTATCAATCCCCGGAGCTGCAAGCTGACCCACCAGGTCGTCTGCTGGGTCGTCCTGGCCATGGGGCTGTTGACCGACTTGCCGATCCGCCAGGTCTTCAAGCATGCCCGCCGCCTCCGCGTCGGCGAGGAGACCCCGGATCGCTCCAGCCTCTGCGTAGCCCGGCGCCGCCTGGGCATCGCCCCGATGCGGCACCTCTTCGAGCACGTCGTCCGCCCGCTGGCCCGGCCCGAGACGCCCGGCGCCTTCTATCGTGGCCTCCGCCTGATGGGGATCGACGGCACGGTCCTCGACGTCCCCGACTCGGACGCCAACGCCGCCGCCTTCGGCCGGCCCTCCGCCGGGCCGCGCGGCGATGGGGCCTTCCCCCAGGTCCGCAAGCTCAGCCTGGTCGAGTTGGGGACTCATGTCGAGGTCGCCTTCGTGGCCCGATCGATCGCCCATGGCGAACAGTCGATGGTCGGGGCCTTGCTCCGCCATCTCGGCCCCGACATGCTCCTGCTGTGGGATCGCGGCTTCTTCAGCTATGCCCTCTGGAAGGAGGTGACGGCGCGGCGAGTGAAGATCCTGGCGCGGGTGACCAGCCGGTTGATCCTCGAGCCGATCCGTGATCTGGCCGACGGTTCCTACCTGGCCCGGATCTATCCGACGCCCGAGGATCGCCGCAAGGATCGTGATGGGATCATCGTGCGAGTGATCCGCTACACGCTCGACGACCCGCGACGGGTCGGCCACGGCGAGGTCCATATCCTGATCACGAACCTGTTCGATGAGGATCTGTACCCCGCCGAGGAATTGATCATCTTGTATCATGAGCGATGGGAACAGGAACTGGTCTACGATGAGCAGAAGACCCACCAGGACCCGCGGCGGGCGACCAAGCCGGCGCACCTGCGGAGCGGGACGCCGGCGGGGGTGATGCAGGAGATTTACGCGTTGTCGCTGGGCCACTTCGTGGTCCGGGCGCTGATGTACGAGGCGGCATCGGAGGCCGGGCTGGACACCGATCGGTTGTCGTTCACCGGCTGTTTCCAGATCCTCAAGTGCCGGCTGCCGGAATGCGACAGCTCGACGCCCGGGCGATTCGAGCGGTGGTACCGGGGGCTGCTGTGGGAGATGCAGCGGGAGCGGACCGACGACGAGGTCGCCGTAACCGGATCAATCCCCGGGTGGTCAAGCGAAAGATGTCCAAATTCAAGAAGAAACGACCTGAGCATCGACACCTCCCGCCCTTGGAGAAAACCTTTGCAGAGACGGTGGTTATGCTCCGTTAAACGGTATTGCGCTTAACGCTTGCATGGCAGCGACACGAGGAAACCCCCCCTATCCCCCCCTTCGTCGAGACTGCTGAAGAAGTCCGTTCGAGAGATCGCATAGCGAGGGGGGTGACTCAGCTTCGCTTCCTCGGTTCGAGATCCGGCTCCGATATCCCGATGAGACGATTCGCCTATCCTCACTATCCTTCGTCGTTTCCGCCGTGCCGGGCCCTCTGGGGACGGACTCCCGCCCCCGGCTCACACATCCGTCAGGCCGGGCGCACTGTCCCTGCAGGGGCCGATCCGGCACTTTCCAGCATCTTCAACATCCGTTTCACATTCACGACTAAACCCGTCAGCAATCCTTGAATCAAAACCTTGGCCGTCCCCCGATACCGCGCCCGCCGCGCCCCGTGCCAGCGGACCAACTCCCCCAGCTTCCGCTCGACTCGCGGGTGCTGCCGGCGGACCTCCTGATACCGGGGTGTCTGGGCCTTCTCCCGCGCCGCCCGGTAGGTCGCCTCGTGGTCGTTCTTGATCACCGTCCGGCCACCGGTCGTCGTCTCCGGCTCGGCCAGGCACTGCGGGCGCAACGGACAGCTCCGACACTGGCTCGCACGGAACCGGTATTCCCAGCCGGTGTCCTTCTCGTTGCGCACCCGCGACGCCGTCGTCTGGCCCGCCGGGCAGGTCAGGGTCAGCCCCGCCGCGTCCAGCGCGAAGGCCTCCGGCGGATACCCCCCCGCGGGAGCCGGCTCCGTCGGCGGCACGATCACTTCCAGATTCAGGCCCTCCGGATCACTCCACTGCTCGATCAGATCGCCGCGGAAGCCGATCCCATCGATCGACAGCGTCGCGATGTCATGGCCCTGGGCCTGTTCTTCCTGCCGGATCAACCCCGTCGCGTTGGCCGCCTCGTCGGCACCGGCGGGCCACACATCGATGGCCGTAAGGAATTCCCTGTCCGCGTCCATCGCCACGTCCAACAGATAGCCGGTGAACCACTGATGGTGCCAGCCCTTGCGCGCCTCCGAATCCCGCACGCTGACCACCTTGTCCTTAGCCTCGGGATCGTCACGATCGCGGAGGATCTTGTGGGCCAAGTCCAGGGCCCGCCCCAGCCGCGGGAGCACCGGGTCGTTCGTGGGGACGACCCGCTGTGCGGTCGCGAGCAGTTCGTCGGCCCAGGCCACCACCGTGCGCAGGTGGGTCACGCGGTGCACCAACCGCTCCGCGTCCGGCCAGTGGGTGGTGGCTGTGTGCAGGCGTCGGGCCTCGGCGCGTTCCTGGGCGACCCGTTCCGGGTCCCAGCGGTCGGCCGCCTCCAGGAGTTGGTCGCGCGCCTCTGCGACCAAGGTCAAGGTCGAGGGGACCGCGATGTTGGCCAGGACGTGGGTGGCATCCTTGAGCCGCAGCCGATCCTTGACCAGCCCGAGTCGCCGCACCCGGGCGATCAGGTCCTGGAAGATCCGCTGATGGGCCTCAGCCCCCAACCGCGCACGGAAGTAGGTCAAGAGGCTGGGGTCCGGCAGGGCGCTTTTCAGGTTGAGGTCGAGGAAGAAGCGGAAGGCCATGTTGACCTGGCTCTGGGCGACGACCTTGCGGTCGGAGAAGCCGTACTCATACTGGAGGAACTCCAGCTTCAGGAGCAGCAGCGGCTCAAGCGGGGGCCGCCCCATGTCGGGGTCGTAGTAGGGGGCGAGGATCGCGCGGAACGAGGCGAAATCGATGCCTTGCTTGACCCGGCAGAGGAAGTGGTCGGGGGGCACGATGGCGTCGAAGATCTCGCGGTCGAGGTCGGTGAGGACGAGATACTCCATTGGCTTGAGCATGCCTGGCTCCTTCTTCGCCGCGCTCCGGACATCGACTCCTCATGCTTGATACCACAACCC
Organism: uncultured Planctomycetota bacterium; assembly: GCA_963815795.1. Taxonomy (GTDB): domain Bacteria; phylum Planctomycetota; class Planctomycetia; order Isosphaerales; family Isosphaeraceae; genus JAKAUH01. The sequence goes on from CAWFIC010000003.1 coordinate 6,114,094, forward strand.
GACCACTTTTTCAGCAGTCTCTCGTCAGGGGGGGATCAAGAGGGGCGGACCTCTCGCAGTCCCCCCCTTACGAAGGGGGGGTCAGGGGGGGGTCGAGGCTTCCGCCCCGCCTCGAGGCCGAACCACGTCGGCCATCCATTCGTTAACCGCTCTAGTCCCAAAACAAGCGTGATTAAAAAAAGCGGTTGTGTTCAACCTATGTGATCACGTTCATTAGATTGAGACGTACCTTCTACAGCTCGGGGGGATTTGGGCCCCGTTGCTGCCTCGAATTCTGTCTTCGGCATCGCCACCCCCATTTGCTTCTCTCGAAGGCCAACACGGATCGGGGCATCCGGACCCCGACTTCAGTGAGCGACCCCTCAACACAGCCGGCGTGAGTGCAACCGCTCGACCAGCCGGAGGAACACACCTTGCCACGGGTTCCACGACAACAACCGGTAGATCAGCCGCCCCCCCGCCCGGACGATCTGGCACGGCATCTGGATGAACGCCGCGCAGTACGTCGCGAACTCCATCCGCAACAACGTCCGCCGCTCCGCCTCATGGCGGGCCCGGTGCCGCGGCGCCACCGGCACCAGCAACGCACTCCAGGCCTTCAGGCTCCACGCCAACGAGCCCATCACCATGTACGCCCAGTTGCTCACCAGGTCGTCCACGGGGGTGGTCAGGGCACGAACGCCGCTCTTGAGTTGCGCGATCAAGTTCTCCTGGTCGCAGCGATCGTTGGCCGAGAACACCACCTCCTCGGCCGTCATCTCACGGTCGTTGGTGATGTAGAAGAAGTAACGATACTCCTCGAACAGCCGCATCTGTCCCCGGTTCGACCCCCACCCGCTTGCGGAGGACGATCAGGCGATAACTCTTGCGGCAAGCGAGCGGTCGGTAGGCGAACTCCGCGACCATCTCCTCGAGCAGCTCGACATTCTTGTAGCCGCGCTCGCGGACGATCTCGGGCCGGAAGTGCTCGGGCTTCTCGCGTGGAGCGGTCTTGATCGGGTACCGTGGCGGTCGTTTCAGGAGGCGGTACGAGTCGGCCGGCAAGGCATCGGCCCGGGCCTTGAGCGACTCGTAGGCCTCGTAGCCGAAGAAGAACCGGATGTCGCCCGCTTCGTCCCAGCGATCCAGGTGCCCGGTCTGGGCGAACTTGGTGTCCCCCCGCAAGAGGATCTTGCGGAAGCCCGCCCGACGGGCCAAGGCGACGGCCATGTCGATGAAGACGTCCGCCCGCTCCGCGGAGGGGCGGTTGCCACTGCGATTGAACAGGTAGAGCGGCTCCGCCGTATTGGCCAGCGAGATCACCAGCGGATGGTAACCGTACTGGCCGTCGTAGGTGAAGTCCATCCCCTGCTTGCACTCCCCATCGCTGGGCACGATGCTGCCATCGGCCTCGAGGATCGCCTCGGCGAAGAACTCGGGGGGCTGCTGGGCCCAGACCCGCAGCCGCGCCTCGTTGATCGTGTCCATCAGGGTGAGGACATCGGCCTCGGCGAAGCGGCGGCAGAAGTCCCCGGCGGTGGTCGGGTCCGGGATCCGTTTGGCCCCCAGGGCGTCGAGGTAGACCTCGTCGTTGCGCCGCAGCTCGAGGTGCTCGATGCGCCGGCCGCCGGCGAGGAGATTCAGGGCGATGTTGAGGACGTGGTCGGATTCGTGGTAGGGCAGGTGCCGCTTGAGGAGGTGGAGGTTGCGGTCGATGTCCTGGATGAGCTCGATCTTCTGGGCCAGGAGGAAGAGGGCGCCGATGCCGCCGGCACTGAGCCCGCGGCCCCGACCGGCGTGTTCGTAGTGGATATTGCTGGCGGTCATCATGGGTACCGGCCGCTCCGGGCCGGGCGTGTTGTCGAGCCGTTTCTTGATCCGCCGTTGCCCCTCCTGGAAGAATCTCTTCTTGCGTGCCGCTCGCTTTTTTCGGAGAGTGGCGCTCACTCGAAGGCCCCCTTGTCTTGGAATGGTGAGGATGTGAACCTACCTCCATTATTCCAAGACCATGCGGGGTTTTCGAGCTTTTTCTCCCGAAGCGCGCCAAACGCACTATAAATCACGCTTGGTTAGGGTCTAGTCTCTGACCGTCTTCCGTGCCGGGGTGGTATCCCGGTCCGTGCGCTTGAGGCGATCCCCAAGAGATGGTCGGCGGCTGTCGAGGGTCCCTGCAGCCGCCGAACTTGCGCGAGATGCCCGAATTCCTTAGATTCTTGGACTCCTTCCGGCGCGAGCGCCCAGTAATCAGGGACTACATCAAGCGTCCGGCGCCGCGATGGCCGAGTAACGATCCCGGTCCGCGCGCCTGCGGCGATGCCCGGGAGGCGGTCGGCGACCTGTGATCGTCCCGACCGCGCCGGAGATGTCGTGAGACGCCGAATTCTCGAGACTTTAGCACCATCGCCGGGGATTATCGCAGCCTGGCGCGGTGGAGTACCTTCATCGTTTCGGCGCGGGGCGGACCTTGGATCTCGCGGAACATGTCCAGGGCGATCCGGCCGCGGATCGTCGCTTGAGTTCGGACCCGGTAGACCGTCTTCTGCATCTTGCGATGCCGGCGGTTGCCCCGTTCCACCGCGTTGGAGGTCGAACCCAGCAGGCTGTCGTCGAGGAAGGTCAGGGCCTTCTCCAAGTCGGGGGACTCGAGCTTCTGGAAGATCGGTCTCATCCCTTTGAAGTGGTGGACCTGAGCCCGCAGCCGAGCCAGCTTCCTCAAGGCCGTCTCAGTGCGGCACCGGCGGTCGAACAACCGGTGGATCTCCTCCACCACTCGTCGGAGGGCCCCCAACTGAGGCAAACCCCGAGTGATGCGTCGGAGTATCTGGCGCTCACCCTCCGCGAGGTGCCGCTTCACGAACAGATGGCGATGCTCGAACAGGTCCCCGACCTTCCGTTGCAGATGCCGGCGTCGCCGGGCCTTCCGTCTCGCCTCCGGTGTGCCGGGCGCCCGCGCGGCAGCTCCGGCTGCTGCGCGGCCAGGTGCTTGCGGACCCGAGCGATGGCGCGGAGGACGGCCTTGTTCAGCTCCGCCAGGATATGGAAGCGACAGACCTGATGCTCCACGGCTCCGAAGACCTCGGAGATCGGCCGTGGATACAGGTCCGAACCGTCGGTGGTGACTCCGCGGAGGGTCAACCCCCGGCCGGTCAGGGCCGCCCGGAAGCGGCGGAAGAACCTCCGGATATCCCGGTGAGTCGGGGCGTGGTCGAGGACCTCGTAACAGAGCCGCCTGAAGGCGCGGTTGTCGACGATCGACAGGACGCAGAAGGGGCCGTCATATAACTCATCAGCGGCGATGTATCCCGAGAAGCCGTCGAGGGCCCAATCGAGGTAGTCGGTCCCGATCCGGTCGGCCGCCTTTTTTCCCCCCGGCCTCGACCCAGTTCTGGATGGTGGCGAAGGGGACGAAGACGCGGTGGTCGCGCCAGAGGTGCCAACTGGCGGCCTGATAGGGTAAGCCGTCCTCGAAGACCAGCCGGACGGCCAGGGCCACGACCCGATGGGTGTAGCGGGCCTTGGGTGCGGCCAGGCCGGATATGTCGGCGGTGAAGTAGTGCTGGCACCGGACGCAGTAGTGTTGCGAATAGGTGAGGTGAATGTCACGGGGCCGCCCCCCCAACGGATCGCCGAGATCATGCAGGGTGCGGGTCCGGACCCGATCCCGAGGGCAAGACTTGCCGCACTTCGGACACGGCCGATGCGGGTAATTCCGACTGCGCGGGACGACCTTCGGGTCCGGGAGCATCTGGGGATCGGTGATGCCCAAGGTGGGGTCCGGCGGGTAGACTGCAGGGCAGAGCATGGCGTCGCCCTCCTGAGCAAGAGGCTCTTCCCCCTTAGTTTACGGCTCGGACCAAGCTCCGTCATCCTGAAATCCCCGGCGATGGTGCTAAAGTCTCGAATTCTCTGAGGATTTGTGACGGCACAACCCTGTTCCACCCTCTCTATACAGAGTAGGGACTGAGTGCCGAGAGGAGGGCGAGAGACGGCCTGGACTCTCCTCGGCGCCACACTGTGGCCGAGTTCCGGGTTGTTCGAGATGGGAACGCCGTGAGCGCAACGACGGCACTCTCGCCCGACGGCAGGACCCTGGCAGCCACGGCCAGGTGGGATGGAGCGATCTTCCCGTGGGATCGACGTAAGAAAACCACCTCCATCGCCGACTTGACGGGTGGATCGCTCGACCCCTTGCGGAGACGAAAGACCGGACGGTGACCGTCAATTGGGACGGGGAGAAAAAGATTCCGCGAGACGGACGAATTCCTTCGTGTTCGGGTCTCGCCGACCCTGCTCGACCCGTTCTAAGGAGTAGACACTGGATTTTGAGGGGAGGGTGCGACATCAACGGGGTACGCTTCGTGCCCGCGCTGCGGCCGATTCGCGGGTGGTTCGCGGCGAGAGCCGTTGGGATCGCAACCGCCGCGTTCGCATCGGGTCCCTGACTGAAGGATCCTCGACTGGGCTGTGTGTAACCGGGTCGAGGCTCGAAACCACCACGTTGGTTTCGGTGCCTTGACCGAGCTGTCCCCAAGAACCGGGGTGAACCATGCGACGAGACGCGATCGATGGCGCGTCGGGTTCGGCCTGCGCCCGAGCCCGGGAATGGGCGAACTTGGCCCGGCGCGGACCGGACGGAGACTTGCCGGGCTCCCGCTGCCGTCGGGGGGACTGATGGGCGTCGTCGTGCTGGTCCTCATCGGTCTGCTCGGGTTCTCGAGTGATGATCCGGACCTGGCGTCCTCGCGGATGCGGCTGGTCCCGGGCGAGCCCGGGGTGCTGACGCTCGGGTTCGCGCTCTCACCGGACGGGAGGACGATGGCGACCACGCGCAGCGACGGCCGGTGGTCGCTCCGGGACGTCCGGGACATCTGGGGCATCGAGCGGCTCTCCGATCATCGCGGCTCGACCTGGGGCGTGGCGTTCTCGCCCGACGGCCGGTCCCTGGCGCTGGGAGGGGACGAGCCGGGCCTCTTCATCCTCGACCTCGCCCCCGGTGGATCCTGGACTCGCCTGAGCACGTCGTTCTCCCGGACCAAGACCCTGGCGTTCTCGCCCGACGGCCGGTCCCTGGCGGCGACGACCGAGCGGGATGGGGAGATCCTCCTGTGGGATCTGGCCGCGGACCGGGAACACACGAGGCTGCGCGGTCATTTCACGGCCCTGAGCCTGGCGTTCTCGCCCGACGGCCGGTCCCTCGCCGCGGGCGAGCGGGATGAGAAGAGGGTCACGATCTGGGACCTCGAGACCGGCCGGAGTCGGTCGATCTTGAATGAGCCGAGCGGCCCGATCACGTCGGTCGCCTTCTCGCCTGATGGGAGCCTGCTGGCGGCGGCCGGGCCGACCGATCGCCTCGTCCGCCTCTGGGACCCGGGCTCGGGTCGATCGCGGCTTACGGTCGCGGGCCATGTCGGCGGCACCAATTCTGTCTGTTTCTCCCCGGATGGCGGCCGGCTGGCCACCTCGGGCAGTGATGGGACGGTCCGCATCTGGAGCGCGGCCACCGGCGAGTTGCTCACCAGCCTGGGTGGCCGGTCCTCGTGGCTGTCTCATGTCGCCTTCTCGGCCGACGGCCGGACGCTCGCGGCCGCGGGGAGCGACAACCATGTCCGGGTGTGGGACCTGGACGACATCGACGATGCCAGAGCCGATCGGACGCAAGAGTAGAGTGGTGCCGTCCGCCGGGAGCCGCGAACGCTCGAAGGTCGTCCCGATCGGTCGAGCGACGAAGTGAGAAGGTCCGGGCCGTGCTATGATGATCCTCATGAGGCGGGAGACCCGACCGGTCGTGGTGTGCCCGCTCGGATCGAACCCTCGGAGGAGACGGACACCGTGGCTTTGCTCAGGCAGATCGCGCAGCTCGGGCATCCCGTCGTCCGGACGCCCGCGGAGCCGGTGACTCTCCCCGCCGCGGATGCGGTCCGGACCTTGATCGCGGACATGCTGGCGACGCTCGAGGACGCCGACGGCGTCGGGATCGCCGCGCCGCAGGTCTACGTGCCGGCGGCGCTGTTCATCGTCGCCTCGCGGCCGAGTCCGCGCTATCCAACCGCTCCCCTGATGCAGCCCGAGGTCGTGATCAACCCCGAGATCATCGAACGCTCCGACGAGCGGGTCAAGGACTGGGAGGGTTGCCTCAGCATCCCGGGCGTCCGCGGCCTGGTCCCGCGCCATCGCCGCATCCGGGCGCGGTATCAGACGGTCGAGGGGCAGGTCGTCGAGCGGGAGTTCCTCGACTTCGCGGCGCGGATCTTCCAGCACGAGGACGACCACCTCCGCGGGATCGTCTTCCTCGACCGGCTCGAGACCACGCGGGACGTGATCGCCGAGAAGGAATACCAGAGGCAGTTCGCGCGGCGGGCGCCATGAACCGCCGAAACCAGCCGGGTCGAGAGGATCGCGCCGATCGAAGCGACGTTCCTGAGAGTCCCGATGGTTACCGCCTCAATTCAACGAACACCTGCTCGATTGTTCCCCCGAAGGTGAACGGCCGACGGTCGAAGTAGTCGAGCGAGACGGGCGAGCCGAGGTCCACGCCGACATCGAACGTCTCGCTCGCCGTGAACGCTCCGGGGACGGTCCGCTTGACGGTCGTGCGGGCGACGGCCTCGCCGTCGACGTTCAGGATGACCTCGGCGGGGGCGCCGGGTCTGGCAATCGTGGTGTCCACTTCGATCCTGTGCTTGCCGGCCGCCAGCTTCCCTTCGCTCCGGGCGGTATAGCGTTCGATGATCATCATGTTGTATTCGTAAACGAGCTTCCCCTTATCCATGTAAAGGGCAAGCCCGCCCGAGGCCCCGCCGAGCGCGTACAGCACGCCCGAGGCTTCCCGGCCGACCTCGACCTCGATCGCGACATGGTTGCTCTGACGGCCGAGCCCCGGCGCGGTGAACTCGGGCATCCGGGTCGTGGCCGCATCGAAATGCCAGCTCGTGTAGGGGCTCGCGATGCGGTCTTCGGGGTGGAGGCGGGTCCACAGTCCGCCGCCGATGGGAAGGACCTTGTTCGCTCTCGCCTCGGCCAGGAACATCTCTTTCATCCTCGCCAGCCGCTCCGGCTCCCTGGCGGCCAGGTCTTCGAACTGCGAGTAGTCCTTGTTGAGGTCGTAGAGCTCCCAGACGTCCTGGTTCGCGTGCCAGTTCGCCAGACCCGGGCTCACCGTCAACCAGGGCGTCAACGGCCCGAACGTGCAGGCGTACCAGCCGTCGTGGTAGATGCCGCGGCTGCCGTTGTTCTCGAAGTATTGCGTCTTCTTCAGGCCGGGCGCGGTCGGGTCGCCGAAGGTGTAGGCCATGCTCACGCCGTCGATGGGGTCCTGCCTGAATCCGTCCACCATCCGCGGGGCCTTGATGCCGATCACCTCATAGAGCGTCGGCACGATGTCGTTGACGTGATGGAACTGCGAACGCGGCAACGGATCGGGCTTGATCCCTTTGGGCCAGGAGATAACGAGTGGGTTACGCGTGCCCCCGAAGTGAGACGCGACGAGCTTGGTGTGGCGGAACGGCGTGTCGCCGGCCCAGGCCCAGCCGGCGTGGTACATGTTGTCGGTCTTCGGTGAGCCGAGGGCGGCGAGGCCCCCGATCTTGTCGAGCGCCTGCATCTGCTGCTGAATCGTGTTGGGGATCTGGTTCTGAGCGAGGAGTTCACTGATGCTGCCCGCCTGGCCTTCGGCGCTCGAGCCGTTGTCGCCGAAAACGTAAAGGACGATGGTATTCTCGCGGAGGCCGAGGCTCTCGAGTTCGCCGATCAGCGTGCCGACCTGCGCGTCGGTATGCTCGACGTACCCCGCGAAGACCTCCATCAGCCGGCGCTGGAAGGGCCGTTCGGCTTCCGGGATGCTCGCCCACGACGCCAACGACGCGGCGCCGCGGGGTCAGCCTGGCACTCGCCGGGATCCAGCCCATCGCCCGCTGCCGCTCGAAGACGCGCTCGCGCATCGCGTCCCAGCCGTCGTCGAACCGACCCTTGTACTTGTCGGCCCATTCGGGGAAGACGTGGTGCGGGCCATGCGCACCCCCGGGGGCCCAGTACATGAGGAACGGCCTGTCCGGCGAGAACGACCGGTGGCGACGCAACCACATGGCGGCCTTCTCGGCCATGTCCTCGGTCAGGTGATAGCGCTCGATGATGAGGGGGTTCGACCGGGTTGAGATTCTCATATAACCGGGGCTCGTACTGCGAGGTCTCGCCCGCGAGGAACCCATAGAAGTAGTCGAAACCGTGCCCGGTCGGCCAGCGGTCGAACGGTCCCATCGCCGTGGTCTGATTGGTGGGCGTGTTGTGCCACTTGCCGAACGCGGCGGTCTTGTAGCCGTAGTGGCGCAACGTCTCCGCGAGCGTGGCCGATGTCCTGGGGATCACGCCGGTGTAGCCGTCCCAGTCGACGGCGCGTTCGGCGATGGTCCCGTTGCCGACCCGCTGATGGTTCCGCCCGGTGAGGAGAGCGGCCCGCGTGGGGGAACAGATGGACGTCGTATGGAACGCGTTGTAGCTGATCCCCCTGTCACGCAGCCGGGTGAGCGTCGGAGTGCGGATCTCGCCGCCGAACGTGTCTGGCAAGCCGAAGCCGACGTCGTCGAGCAGGACGATGAGGACGTTCGGGGCTCCTTCTTTGAGCCGCGACGGTTCGACGCGCCGCTTGTGCGTGGATTCCTGGAGGGTCGGCCCCGCAACGCTCGCCGACGGTGTCGGCGGGAACGGCAAGACGGAACCATCCGCTTCGGCCGGCGTAGAGCTTTGCTGACCACGCGTCTCTGCCGGCCTCGGAGGAACCGCGATCCAGACCAGGGCGAGAATGGTCAACAGGCGTCGGAGTGGACGAGGTTTCACGGGTAGAGCCTCCCATCGCGTTGCGAAGCGGTCGGGATCATGGGTTGGGCAGGCGCGGCTTCTCGTGCGGCTGCCCACTGTCGTCGACATCGAAGTCGGGATCGAAAAGGGTGGCGCTGTGCGCGCCAGGAAGGCCGGCTGCGCCTTGATCCACTCGCTCGGCTTCATCTCACGGGCGTAGGCGACCAGGCGCACGTTCAACTCGCGGACGATCTCGGGATGCCGATCGGCAACGTTGGTCTTTTCCTCCGGGTCGCTGGCGAGGTTGTACAGTTCGGTCTTGCCCGGGAAGGTGGCCATTCGCACGAGCTTCCAGTCGCCCTTGCGGATCGCGCCCCGGATGGCCTCGACGTTGATGAGGATCTCCTCGTGCGGTGAGGCCGCGCCCCGAGAGAGCGCGGGCCAGATGTCCTTGCCGTCGAAGGGATGATCCACGGCTCCCTTCCCGCCGGCGAGCGCCAGCAGCGTCGGCATGATGTCCACCATGTGGATCGGTTCGTTGATGACGGCGGGCTGCAGCCGGCCCGGCCAGTTGACGAAGGCCGGGACACGGACGCCGCCCTCGTAGAGCGAGCCCTTCCCCGCGCGAAATCGGCCGTTGGACGCAGGCGGCTTCTCGCCCAGGCCCACGCCGCCACTGGCCTTGCGGTCCGCATCGGAGCGCGCACCCGTGGCGAACAGCGCGTTGGTCACGCCGCCGTTGTCGCTCGCGAACAGGATGATCGTATTCTCGCGCAGACCTTTCTTCTCGAGTGCGGCGACGACGCGGCCGACCTGATCATCCAGCGCCGTGATCATGCCGGCATAGGTCCGCCGTTTCTCATCTCGGATGGAGGCGTATCGGTCGCTGTACTCCCTGGGCACCTGATAGGGCGCGTGGGGTGCCAGCGAGGCGAAGTAGAGGAAGAATGGCTTGTTCGCGTCCTGGGCCTCGATCAGCCTGACCGCCTCATTCCCGATCAGGGTCGTGAAATACTGCTCCTCTTTCAGGAACTCGCCGTTACGCTGCCAGTCGATGAGGCCCCCGCGCTCCTTGGTGAAGTAATCCACCTCGCCGACGAGGTTGCCGTAGAAGTGGTCGAAGCCGCGGTCCTGCGGCCAGTACTTCCGGTCGGCATGGCCGAGATGCCACTTGCCCACCATGTAGGTCTGGTAGCCGGCCTCTCTGAGGGCCTGGGGGAGCGTGCGTTCGTCGGTCGGCAGGCCGTAGCCGTGGCTCGGGAAGATCACCAGCGTCTGAAGGCCGTGACGGATCGGATAACGGCCCGTCATCAGCGCGGCCCGTGACGGGGTGCAGACCGGCATGCCGTAGAAGGACTCGCAGCGCACGCCTTGGGTCGCCAGCTTGTCGATATGGGGAGTGCTGATCTCGCTGCCGCGGTAGCCGAGGTCGGCATTGCCGAGATCGTCGGCCATGATGAAGACGATGTTGGGCCTGGTGTCCGCCGCATGAGCCGCGGCTCGATGTGAGCGAGACGGCGATGAGGCCGGCGAGGACTTTCGGTAACATGTGAGACGTCTCCCTTCGCTGAATCCCCGGGGTTGGTGGACTTGCTCCCCGGCGTGGTTTTCAGCAACGGCACTATCTATCGGGCGTTGGACAAGGAATCGGGGGGCTTCCCGGAGCTCGATGGGCGATTCCCGAACGACATTGACGCACTGTACGATATTGGGATGGCCGGCATGGGACCACAAGTCAGAAAACCGCAAAATGCCGATCGCCCTCTCGTGCGAGTTCACGGCTGCGGGAGTCGTGTCTCAGTTTGAAATCCGCTGCCGTTGCCGAGCGCGGTACCTATGCGAAGAAAGACACGATATGCTGATCGAGGAAGGCCGCGTTGACCTGGGAGGCCGCAGCGCCGCCTGAGGGATGGCGAGCGATGATCAACAGATGGGAGCGGCTCGATACCGCACGGATCTGGGCCGCCATTGCGGCGTTCAGCCTCTTCCTGGCGGATTTGGCGCTGCGCTGAGCGCAGCGCCAGATTCAAACTGAGACGCTGCCGCTGCGAGAGGGCATGCCATGCGTGCGATTCTCGGAGCGGGGTTCGGCGGGCCGGAGCCGTTGGTCATCCGAGAGATCCCGAAGCCTGAACTGAGGACCGCTTTCGTGTTTTGTCGTGTTTTTCGCGGTCAGGAATCCGACGGTCGGGCCGCATCGTTCGGCGTTGCCATCACGGCGCGGCCAACCCGGCGCGTCTCGCGGAGGTCCGCGTTCATCGGTTCGCCGGTTTATCAACATCTCGCCGGATCCTGACCGCCTGGCCGTCGGGCATTTCACGATCCGGGTTGTCGATGACGACATCCCCTTCCTTCAGACCTTCGAGGATCTCGATGCTCAGTCCATTATCGGGACCGAACTTGATCCGAGTTCGAACCGCATGGTCATTCACGACACGGTAGCAAGCCGCCGCGTTGTCGGCATATACCTCGACGAACGCCGAACTCGGGATCGTCAGGGCGTTCTCCTTGGCCTCCAGGACGATCTCGACGCTCGCGTACTGTCCGGGCCGGAGGCGCCCGTCGCGGTTGGCCAGATCGATCTCGGCCACGAGGGTGCGATCCTTGGGATCGAGGGCGTAGGCCGTGCGAGAGATCACACCCTGGAACACGCCCCGAGCCCCCAGGGCATCGATCCGGACCGTTGCTCGATCGCCCAGGTCGAGCTGGGGAGCATCCTGTTCCGGCACGCGGACCACGACCCGCATGACATCCGAGCGAACGACCGTGGCGATGGGATCGGCATGCGCCGCGCTCGCCGGGCCGACGAGGGCGCCGACATGGTAGTTGCGACGGGTCACGAAACCGTCGTAGGGAGAGACGATGCTCGTGTACGCCTGCATGACCTGGGCCTGCTCCAGTCCGGCCTTGGCGATCTGGAGATCGCTCTTCGCCTCGTCAACGTCGGCCTCGGCCGCGATGATCTTCGCCCGAACCTCGGCCTCGGCGGCCCTGGCGACCAGGAGCTGGGAGCGCGCCATCTTCGAGCCGGCGAGGGTCGAGGCATACCGGTCGGCTGCGTCGGCGACCTGATCTTGTGAGACCATGCTCCTCTGAGCGAGATTCCGGTTGCGATCGAGTTCTCTTTTCCGGGCCGGTACCCGAGTCTCGGCCTCCTCCAGGGCGGCGGTGGCGGCCTGGACCTTGGCCTGCTCCACATCCATGGCGGCTCGTGCGACCTGGACAGCGGCCTGGACTTTCCTGATGCGAGTCTCGGCCCGAACGACCTCCGCGCGGGCCTTCTCAATGGCGGGCACGAGTTCGGGCTCGTGGATCTCGGCCAGGACGTCACCCCTCTTCACGCGGGAGCCTATGTCGACATTGAGGCTCTTGAGATAACCGGTGGTCCTGGCGTAGAGGTCGGCCGAATCGAAGGCGACCAGGGTCCCGGCCTGGTTCGTCGTTCGCTCCCAGCGCGAGCGCCTGGCGGTCGCGACGGTGACTTCGGGGCCCTCGCCCTTGGGTGCGGGCTTGTCGGCGGCGGGCGGTCCTTTGGCGGCGGGCGGATCCTGCCGCGGCGGCGCCGGCCCGGCGAGCGACGAGATCATCGCGAGAGACGCGAGCATCAGGGCCGCGAGCCACGGCGCGGCCGTCTTCAGCTTGGCGAGGAGCATGGCTTGAATCACCCCTTCCACGAGGGCGGCGACCGGGGCCGAGACCCCCGCCGCCCGGCCGACCGCGATCCGGACCGCGGCCTTGATCGTCTCATCCAAGAGCGGAGCGGGTATCGCCGCCTCGGCGCGACCGGCCGAGGTCCCCGCGAGCATGGCCGGGGCCAGCCCGCGGCGGGTCAGGCGGTCGCGCAGCCGCGATCGGGCCCGCATCAGCCGCACCCGGACCGTGCTGGCCGGCAGGCGGAGCCGGATCGCGGCCTCTTCCTGCGTCAGGCCCTCGAGGTAGCACAGGACGATCGGCGCCCGGTAACGCTCCGGCAACCGATCGATCTCCTCCTGGACCTCCGAGATCGCCTCGGGCGCGTGATCCGACCTCCAGGCGTTCGCTCCGGCCTCCGCCATCGCGCCCCCCTCGCGCTCGTGCGTCGCCCGGCGTTTGCGCCGGGCCTCCGCCCTCACCGCGATGCGACGCGCGACGCCGAAGAGCCAGCTCGCGACCGACTCCCGCCGGCGGATCGACCGGGCCTTCCGTGCCAGGATGAGGAACGTGGCCTGGAAGGCGTCCTCGGCGGCATGGAGGTCGTGGAGCACGCCCCGGCAGGCGCGCATCACCATCGGACCATGCCGTTCGACCAGGGCCCGGAAGGCGGCCTCGGCCGCGTCATCGCCCCGGAGCAGCAGGTACCGCTCCAGGAGCTGACCGTCCGATAACCCCACCGATGTCCCGACGTCGAGGAGCGTCCGGACGCCCTTCAGCACCGCTCCGACGGCTCGATCCCGCATGAGGCGGCTCTCCTCCGATACCCGGCTCCACTGTTGTAGAGGCAGGGACCAGGGCAAAGTGTTTCATTGATTCTGGGGATTTCCGCCGATGTGCGTCCAGCGGGTGCGGATCACCGGGCGGGCCCCGGACGGAGCGGGCGTATCCGCTCCCGGGTCCCGGCGACGCTCCCGGCCCGATCCGTCCGCCTGGAAATCCGATCCGATCCTGGTATAACGAGGACCATCGACCGGGAACGGCACCCGCGGCGTCAACGCCATCCGCCGCGTCCGATCGGGGAAGCGATCCATGGCCATGAAGCGGGACGCGAGCAAGATCCGTCAAGGATCCGCATCATGATTCGTTCTGCGTTGAAATTGCTCGGGTTCCGCGATGCGTGGGATTTGCTGGGGTGCCTCCGCTTACAAACCCTGATGGTGGCTTTCGTTGTGTTTTTTGTCGGCTTCTCCGCCGTGAGCGAAAAGGTCCCGTGGATCTCGTGGATCGCGGTGTTACTGGTGGTGGCGGTGCGAAACTCGCGCCGCTGGCGAGGTTCTACCTCGCGCGGCACCGCCAGGCCGGTCACATCCGAGGAGAGCCACGGCGTGGAAGGGTCAGGCATGCCGGCCTGGCTGGATGACGCTCGCTGGTACTATTCCGAGATTGGAGGAGAGTCGGCCGACCCCGTTAGCGTCTTCGATGCGTCCGGCAGGGTCGAGATGAGCAGCGAGTCGCCGGGAACGCTCTGCCTGCGTTTGGAGCCTCGGTTGGACTGGCCCCCGCGCGTGCGGGTGCTCGATGCCGGCGGGCGCGAGCAGGGCATCATTCACTCTGAGGGACTCGTGCCCGGCTTAAGATACGCAATGCGCCGAAATTATGAGATTGTGTGGATATTATCGGTCCGGTCTATTGTTCGCAAGCGACACGCCTTGGAGCTGTCCAATGGCGATTCACGGACGTTCGACACGCCATTCTTCTGGTGGCAGAACTTGACCGGCACCGCTTCTGGCGCACCGAGGCTGTTCGGCGGCCTCGTCGTCCCGACGAAGAGGGTCTGGGCCATGTGGATCGAGCCCGGTAGGGACACGTTGGACCTGCCGGCGGCTATCGCTTTCATGCACAGACAGTATTGGCGCTGGTGAAATGAGTGTCTATCGGCGTTGGGTCGAGAGCGAGTCGGCCTGACGGACCCAACCCGTCGGCGTACCGAGCTACCTCACCAGGCTGGTCGAGTCGCTGTCCCCCGCGCTGAGAGGGAGCCCGCCGATCCCGAAGGAGCTGGAGGCCGAGTTGAGCAAGGACGATCCGCCCGAGGATGGAACGGGCTCGCGACGACAGAGGCGTGCCGCCGGGACGTCTCCACCCCTCATGGCCATCCCGCCCGCTGAGCCGAAAAACCTCGATCCGAACTCCGCCTCGTTGCAGTACTCTTGTTGGAACACCGACAAGGACCTCGCGAGGCGACGCGCATGATGAGACTCAAGACGGCCAACCTGGCCCGGGACTACCGCGCCCTGTTCGGCACGGGCACCCTGTCCGGCCTGGGCGACGGCCCGCTCCTGGAGCGATTCATCGCCCGGCGCGACGAGGTCGCCTTCGAGGAGTTGCTGGCCCGCCACGGCCCTGTGGTCCTGGGGATCTGCCGGCGATGGCTGGATGATCCCCGCGACGTCGAGGACGCCTTCCAGGCGACCTTCCTGATCCTCGTCCGGAAAGGGGCCACGCTCCGGGATCGAGACGCCTTGTCGAGCTGGATTTATGGCGTCGCGCTTCGTGTGGCCCGCCGCGCCCGCTCGAACGCCAGGCGTCGAACGATCCGCGAACAGCTCCTCTCGGGAGAGCCGGCCGATCGAGCACGATCCCCCGAGGAGTGCGCCGCCGCCGAGGCCCTGGCGATCGTGGACGAGGAGATCCGCCGCCTGCCGGAGGACCAGCAGCTCGCCATGATCCTCTGCTTCCGAGAAGGCTACACCCATGAGGCCGCCGCGCGCGAGCTGGGCTGGCCGCTGGGGACCGTCAAGAGCCGGATCGTCGCGGCGCGCCGGACCCTGATCCGCCGGCTATCCCGCCGTGGCCTCGCCCCGTCGGGCGTGGTGGCCATGTTGCGGCCGGGGCTGAGTCTCCGCGAGCCATCGAGCGCGATCGCACCCGATCTCGTGCGGCTGACGCTCGAGTCGGCCCGGGATTCCCTGGCCAACTCGTCGATCCCGGCGGCCGGGACGTCGGCAACGATCGCCAGCCTGGTGCGGGAGATCCTGAGGATCATGCTCATGACGCGCCTTCGATCCGCGGCCCTGGTCGTGTTGGCGCTCGGGAGCCTGGCCTGGGCCGCTCCGGCGCTGTTGACTGCCCGACCGGCCGCGAAGCCACGCAACGAAGCCGCTCCCATCGCCGCCGCCCCGACATCCCAGCCGCCCAAGGTCGATCGCTACGGCGATCCCTTGCCGCCCGAGGCGGCGATGCGCCTGGGCACAGTCCGCTTCCGCCAGGCCCCGCACTTCGAGCGCATCGTCTATTCGCCAGATGGTCAACTCCTCGTGACGCACAGTGGACAACGTCGCCTCCTGGTCTGGGACGCGCATGATGGTAGGGAGGTGCGCCGGCTCGACCTGGGAATCGAGGAGGTCGGCGATTTCGACTTCTCGCCCGATGGGAAGACGATCGCCGCCGTGGGATATCAGCTCGGGCCCCCGCGGAGTGTTGTGGTGAATCGCCTGATCTTCACCGACGCGGCCACAGGCCGGCCGCTGCGCCGGGGCGAATGGGACGACCAGGACAACGTCTTGAAGGTCGCCTACGCTCCCGATGGCAAGACTGTCGCGACCGTGGGCCTCGATGGGACCCTCCGGGTCTGGGACGTCGCCACCGCAACCGTCCTGCGCAAGGTGCGCCTGGTCAATGAAGGGGATCGCTCATCGATCATCGCGTTCTCGCCCGACGCGACCAATCAACTGCTGGCGATCGCAGGGCAACGAATGCTCGACCTCTGGGACGCTGTGCATGTCCGCCGCGTCCGGAGGATCGCCATCGATCGCGCCTATCGTCCGGACGATCTCGTGTTCTCGCCCGACGGGACGGCCCTGGCCGCGGGCGTGGCCTCGCGCGGGGTGGAGATCCGGCTGTGGGACGTCCGGGACGGCACGTTGCTCCGACGCTTCCAGTGCCGGAAGGATACCCATGTCAACCACCTGGCCTTCTCGCCCGATGGGAAAGTCCTGGCCGCGATCGGGAGCGGAGGCCCGCTGGTGTTCTTCGACACCGCGACGGGCAAGGAGCTGGGCTTGATACCGGGCGTTCACCTGGCGGACGGCCCGCTCGCCTTCTCGCCCGATGGGAGGACGCTCGCGACCACCGGAGACCGACAGGCCCTTCACTTCTGGGACCTGTCCACGGGCAAGGATCGATTGGCGACTCCCGAAGCCCATCTGGGTGATGTCGTAGCCCTGGCGTGCCCCGCGGATGGCAAGACCCTCGTCTCCGGCAGCCGGGACCGGACCGTCCGGATCTGGGAATTGGCGACGGGGCGACCGGCCAGGATGCTCCCCCACGATAGCTGGGTCGACTCGCTCTCGGTCTCCGCCGATGGCTCGCTCCTCGCCACGGGCTCGGCCTACCCCGAATGGGGGAAAGTCCGAGTGTGGGATCTCCGGACGGGCGGGCGGCTTCTCGACTGGTCGGCCGAGGCCGCGAAGGTCGGACCGCATCTCCTCCGGGGTGTGACGCTCAGTGAGGACGGCTCCTCCGTGATCGCCGCATTGAGCGATGGCTCTCTCCGGCGCTGGGATGTCTCGACCGGGAAGGAGGGGCCCATCCCCCAGCCGAAGCTGGAGGAGTTACCCCAGGGAGGAATGCCCGGCGGCCTGGACGGCGTCAATCGGGCCGTCTTCTCGCGCGATGGCCAATCGGTCGCGTTGATCGGCCGGGGCTGGGCCCAGGTCGTGGACGTCGCCAGCGGCGGCCGTCGCTTCAGGGTCGAGGCGACCAAAGTGTGCGAGCTCGCGCCCGACGGCCGGAGCCTGGCGGCCGTCAGAGACGGCCCGGGCAAGAGGTTCCAGGCGGGCCGTTGGCGGGGCTCCTCATTCGGCACCAGCACGATCGCCTGGCTCGACAGCCGGACCGGTCACGTGCGCCGCGAGATCGACGTCCCGGAGTCCCTCGTGAAATGCCTGGCGTTCTCGCCGGACGGGCAAGTCATCGCCGTCGGCATCTTGTTGTCGGACCCGGCACGGGGGATCATTCGCATCTTCCGGCTGCGGGACAAGCAGGAGATCCAGACGATCGACGCGCCGTGCCCCTGGATCGAGGCCCTGTCCTTCACGCCCGACGGCAAGCGGATCGTTGCCGGCCTGTCGGATACATCGATCGTGATCTGGGACGTGCGCCCGACGGATTGAAAGGATGTGCAGGACATCCCATCGAACTTCGGGATGGGTGATTCACCGTGTTCGCCGGAGCGCCGCCTCTGACTCCTCCCTCGGTTGTTTGGTCATTTCGATCGGGACGGATGAATTCGCTGGGCCGTCGACGGCCGACCCGCCCGATGCACGGGCTTTCTTCGCATGGTGGCCGTGCCCGCCAGCGTGACCTTCGATCCACCGTCGTCGGTCACGTTGATGACGGTCGCATACCGGCCGGGATGGGCGTAGCGATGAGTCCCCTTGACGGAGAAGCAACCTGGGCCGTCGGATACCACGGTGCCGAGGGAGTGCCGCGACCCATCGCCCCAGCCGATGACCGCGGTGAAGTCCTTGGCCGCGGCGGAGGCGTCGCCGTCGGTGAAGGTGCCCACGACAACGGTGGTCGAGCGCAAGCTCTTGGGCTTCGACAGGATCACCCGGGCGCCGGCGGCCAGGCGGGCATCGGCGACGACGAGCAGTGCACCGCCACTGCCCGAGACCTCGGTCGCGTCAACCGTCTTCGTCACGGTGACCCGAAGCGAATACGTCCCCGCATCCAGCGTCGCCAGGGGTAACGGCGGGGCGATGACCGTGTAGCTGTCGCTGCTCCCCTCTTGCGTGATGCCCGCGGCCGGGACCGAGAGCACCGTGATGCCCGCGCCGCTGACGACCGCGATGTTCGCGCCGAAGTCGGAGGCCGGGTCCGGGTTCCCCGATCCGCCGCCCTCGTCAACGAAGCCGGCGATCGGGGCGGACGGGATCAGACCGCCCTTGACACCTGCGATCGGATACGCCGAGACCGCGATGGCCGCGTCGTGGACCGTCGCGACGGCCGACATGGCCGTCGCGGTCGTGGACGGCTCGACGATCGTGACCGACGTCCCGTTGACGGTCCCCGCGATTGAGCCGGGATCGACCGCGAGCGTCAGGGTGACCGTGTACTCCCCGGGGTCGGCATAGATATGATTCCCCGTCACGTCATAATGTCTCGGGCTGGACGCGTCCCCGGTGATCGTGCCGGCCGTCGCGGTGTGATCGCCCCAGTCGATCGTGGCCGTGAAGCAACCCGCCGGCAGGTCGGCGAGCGGCGGACTGGCCGCGGGCAAGAGGCTGGTGACCGGGAATGTGAACGCCCCGGCCGGCGCGCCGATGAGCGGGGAGCCCTCGATGCTGCCGATCGAGAGTGGCGTCGCATCGATCGAGACCGGCGGCGGAGGAGCCGGATCCGTGATGTCGATCTGCTGTTCATCGATGACATCGGCGGTGACCGTGCCGGGGGTGGCGATGAGCACCTCGCCGGGGAGCGTGCCCGCGTTGACGACCGGGGCCTCGCCCCGCGCGTCGTCATCCAGCAAGTTGCGGCCGGAACCACCCTTGATGGTCAGGCTGCTGATGGCCGTGTCGCTGTACTGGACCGTGGCCGGGGACAGGCCGGTCACGGTCCCTGTCGTGCCGTCGTCGCTCAGCGAGGCGGTCTCGCCGAGTGTCTCCCCCGAGTCGTCGAGGGTCAGGGCAGTGACACCGAGGGAGTTGGTGACATCGATCTCGCCGGAGAGGTTCTGCATGCCGACGCCCGCGAGGGCGCCGAGCGTGACGGCATCCGATCCGCCCTGGCCATCAATGTCGAGCCCCGCGGCACCGCTGGCGTACACATCGACCGTATCGTTGCCGGGACCGGTGTTCAGGTCGGTCGTTGCGTAGCCGGTGGTGTCGTTCACGATGAAGGTGTTGCCGCCGCTGCCGCCGTCGATCGTCAACGGGGGGAGGAGCTGGCTGGGCGTATAATTGACTTCAACTTCCATAGTGACCGTGCCTTCGCCAGGAAGGTTCTCTTTCAGCAACCGGGTGACCATCGCCGCGTCTCCCGCATCGTCATCATTGAGCGTCCAGGTCTGAGAGATCGCGTCGTTCTCGTCGTGGAAGGCGAGGGCGTAGGACCCGGCCGCGTCGTCAATGTCGATCGGGGCCAGGATGCCGGCCATCGTGCCGGCGCCGCCGGTCGAGCCGATATTGACGGCGTCGATATCCGCCGAGTATCCCAGGTCGATCGACACCGGCTCCCGGTTGCCGAGTACATTGACCGTATTACCGTCGCTCGTGCCCGTGGTGATCGTCAGGTAGCTGCCGGTGTCGTGGACGGTGGTGGTGTCGAAGCCGCCATGGGCGTTGATGACGGTGGTGACGGAATCGGCCGTGTTGTCGATGTCGATCGTGGCGACGGCGGCGGCAGAGTTGACGAGGGCGTGGTCCTGGTTGGGGGCGGGGGCAATCTTGGAGGGGGCATCGGCATTGAGGGTGAGAACGCCGGCCCCGAGGCCTCCGTAGGTCAAGCCACCGAAGGCGCCGCTGCTCCGGACGACCGTATCGCTCAGAATATAACTGTCGTGTCCGTGGTTACCCTGGTCGTTCAGTACGATCGAGTCGCCGGCGCCGCCTCCGGCGACCACCACCGGTCCGAGCAAGTTGCCGAGGCCACCGGCCTCCGACGCGTCGCTGAGATTGAACATGTTCGGGTCTGGTCCGCCGGACATCGTCGTGGTCGTGCCGGCCTGGGTGTCATTGATGTCGAACATGACGCCGCTGCCCTGATCCGTTCCGCCCCCAATACTCAACGCCGCGATGCTGGCTCCGTACTCGATGGGGGCGGCCGAAAGGCCCGTCACTTCATAGGGGGTACCGGTATTGCCGGAGAGATCGTCGAGCGTGCCCGTCGAGGCCGCCGAGTCGTTCTGATCGTTGATGTCAACGCTGGCGCGACCGCCGGCGGAAGAGATCGCCAGCGCCGCGTTGATGTCCAGCGTGCCGCCGGAACCGACGGCGACCGTGGTGCTCCCGGCGCTCCCGATGATGAGGTTGAACGGCTCGTTGGCGGCCACCGAGAGCACGTTGTTGGTGTCGCCGTCCATGGCCGAGCCTTTGAGGGTGACCCCTCCCTCGAAGGCGGCCGAACCTTCGGCGACGTGGAATCCCGGTCCGCTGATGGTCCTGGAACCGACATCGGTATCGATCGAGTAGGGTTGGGCCGGGCTGGCGACCGTCGTGCCGGCGCTGTCGTTGACGACCAGGGTATCGCCGGTGTTGCTCGCGGCCTCCACATCGATCGAGCCGAGGAGGGCGCCGGCGGGGCCGGACGGGGTACCCAGGGTGAGCGACGATCCGTCGCCCGCGGAGATGCTGACGTCAACTTCCAGGGTCGGTGAGAGGGGCACGGCGGACCCACCCCAGTTCCCGGACCAGCCCATGTCGTCAACATCGTAGTACAGGAAGCCGCCCAGAGGTTCGATCACCAAGGAGTGCGATTGGCTCGAGTCCGAAGTCCCGAGGGCCGTGGCGACGCCGGAACTGTAAGAGAACGCGTAGGGCAGCGTCAGCAGAGTGCGGTCCTCGAGCGATTCCAACTGAAATCGCCGTTTCTGCCCGACCCGCTTCCCGAACTTGTTTCGCCGTACACTGGCGCCCTCGAGGCCCTGACGATTCCTCGGAGAACTCAACATGATAAGGCCCTCGTTGATCGGGACCGGAGATAGACGACCGGCCGGGCGCACCGCACATCGAGCCGGCGCGCACGGCGACATCGAGCCTCTCGGGGCATGGAGAGCCTCGGGATCCTATTGCTCCGTTACGGCGGTGCATCATCGCCCCGCGGCCCATCCCATGTGCTTCCGATCCGAAGCCCGTCTCCGCTTGATCGGCGTGCCTCTTCGCACAGTTCCGCGCGTCGCCGTTGCTGTTCCCGGTAGCCTCCAAAAACAAAGAAGGCCCGATTCCATTGACGGGTCGCCAATAGCACGAGCCCTCGTGACCGATGGCGCCGCCTCTCTCGAGCAACGCCTCTATCTTAATTATACACGTCGGCCGCGAATTCCAAGACACCACCGGCGACGCGGCCGTTGCCTTTCCTGATCGCGTATCCGGTGTCCCCCGGTGTGATAACAGCAACCCTGTCTCTCTAACTCGCGATCCGCGTGCAGTTTCTATCTGGGCGACGACGATGCCGCCTCCCGAGCCGAAGTCACGTTCTGCCAGTCGGGCGCCGGCCCGGTCCAGTCGGGCCTCCAGGGCCGCCCCGTCGATCGGATCAGAACGGGCGTGGCGGCGCGGGCGGAGGCTTGGGGCCGGGCCTGGTTGCGCCGGCCTTGGCCTCGGCCTCGACGGCCCTGACGCGGGCCTCGGCGGCTTTGAGGCGGGCACGGGCGAGCTCGACCGTCGTCGAGGCCTCCCGATAGGCGATGCGGGCCTCGGTCAGGCGTTGTTCCTCCTCGTCGAGCAGCCTCGGCTCCACCGCAGACCGGTTGACCAGTTCCTTGATACGCTCGAGTTGCTTGGTCCGATACTCGACGGTCGCCTTGGCCTTCTTCGATGCGGCCTCCGCCCGGTCGACCTCGGCCAGGGCGGCCTTGCGCTCGGCCCGGACGCGATCGAGCCGCGCCTCGTGGAGGCGGGCCTGCGCCGCCTTCAGGTCGGTTTCGGCCTCGGCGCCGCGCGACTCGGCACGGGCGATGTCGCGCTCGGCTTCGACCTCGCGGACTGCCGCCCTGGCGTCGTCCAGCGAGGCTCGCGCGACGGCGATCTTCGCCTCCGCGGCGCGCTCGGCGGCCTGCGCTTCCCGCAATCGTTCCACCTCCTCGTCGACCAGCCGATGCTCGATGGCACCCCTCTCGGCCAACTGGGCCATGCGTTTGTGCTGCTTCTCGCGGTATTCCCGCTGGGCGACGGCCGCGGCGGCCTCGGCTTCGGCCTGCGCAGCGACGGCCTCGGCGACCTTCCGCTGGGCCCGGGCGACCTCGAGGCGGGCCTCGTCGACCTTGAGGTGATCCTCAACCCGGGTGGTGGGAATCCGCCCGTCCTGGCCGTCGCGGACGGGTCCCTTGGCCGGCGGGATCAGGGGCGGCTCCTGCGCGATCGCCTCGCGGGGGACGAGTCGCCAGGGGATGATCCCGGCGACGCCGAGTGCCAGCAGGGCGAAAGCCCACGACAGGAGCCGTCGGCGGGATGGTTGACGGGTCGTCTTCATCGCGATGAGCCTCCGTTTGAGGGAGCCGGCCGGGCCGGCCATGCCGAGGGCCGCCGCCCATCGGGCGGGCCGCGCCGGGCCCCCGGCGGCGATCTCCAGGAGGATCCGTCCGTACTCCGATGGCCGCACGCCCGAGGCCCCCAAGGCCAGGGCGTCGCAGGCGGCTTCGCGGGCCAGCAGCGCCTCGCGTTGGGCCAGCCAGACGAGCGGGTGGAAGAAGAACAGCGCCCGGACCAGGCTCGCCAGGCCGCTCCACAGCAGGTCCCGGCGCCGGACGTGTGCCAGCTCGTGGGCCAGGATCGGCCGGAGCGTCGTGAGGGACCGTGGGTCGCCGAGCATCGCCGGCGGCAGCAGGATCGCCGGGCGGAACGCGCCGACGAGCATCGGCCGGGCCACGGCCGGGCCGGCCCGCAGCTCGGGGACGCGCCGCAGGCCGAGGATGCGGGCAAGGTCCGAGGCGGCGTCCCACAGGTCGTGACGATCGATCGGCGAAGAGGACCGCCGCAGACGAGCGGCGGCGAGCCACCCCCTTGCCGCCAGGATCATCGCGCCGATCACCCCGGACAGCCAGAAGAGCAGCGTCAGGGCGGCGAAGCTCGGGCGACGTGTCGTGGGGGGCTCGGCGGGCTCGCCGGCCGGCGACGGGATCGGTCCCGATCCGCCGGCAAGGTGCGGCGGAAGCTCGGGAGCCGGAGTGGACGCCTCCGGCAGCGGCCCCGGATCCGCGAGCGGGGGCAGCAACGGCAGCAACAGCGGGGCCGCCCAGAAGAGGGCGACGATCAGCTTCAAGTCGGCCAGCCGCCAGATCCAGCAGGCCACCCGGGGCGGCAATCCCGGCCGGCACCGGACCAGTAGCCAGGCCGACGCGATCAACAGGCCCCCCTGTCCGCTCGCCCTCAGGAGGGAGCCGGACCAGGAACTCGCCAGCTCATCGATCATCACGATCGTCGGTCCCATCGTCACCTCCGGTTGCCGCGCGTCGCGATTCCAACTCGGCGACCAGGCGCGACAGCTCGCGCACCTGGTCCTTGTTCAGGTCGGCCTCCTCGGCCAGATAGGCCACGAACGGCGTGACGGAGCCCCCCAGCGCCTCATGGACGAAGTCGGCCACGAGGTTCCGGAGCACGTCCGCCTGGGACCGCTTCGGGCTGTAGAGATACACCCCGCCCTCCTTGCAACGGTCCAGGTACCCCTTCTCCCGGAGCCGCTCCATCACCGTGAGCACCGTCGTCCGCGCCTTGCCCGAGGTCGCCGCGACGTGCTCGGCCACCTCGCGCACCGAGACCGGGTGGCGATCGGCCACGTACCGCAGGACCTGCATCTCCTCGCGCCCGATCGACTCGCGGCTGCGGGCCATCACGTCCCCTCCTCGACCGCCGGACCATCTGACGACACGTGTCGTCTAACTCAGACTATACGTGTCGTCAATCCGGAGTCAAGGCAGGGCCCGAGAAAGTCGGACCTCCCACGCTGGAGATCCGCCCGAGGGTAGGTCGACCGTGATGCCTCTGATCCTGCGGGGTGTGGGGTGTCCTTACACGTTCACAATCCCGGAGTGACGGTCGTTCAGCAGCGAACGATGTGCAACGGCTTGGAAGCCGATCCAGCCGCCTGAGGGCCGGCGGCAACCCGGAGGGCGCGTCGGTGTCGTCGGACCGAGCGCGCACAATCCAGTGTTAACAGTCGCCCAATCTCACTAGAAAAGCGATTTGATCGGCAGGGCGGCCGAGGTTTCATGCATTGAACCGCGCAGGCAAGGTTTTCGGCAAATCGTTCCCCCAACGCTGGACGGGCGCAAACGGTTAGTGGTCGTCGGAGGCCGCTCTATCCGCTAGAATGGATCGAGCAGTGGAGCATGCTTGCTACGACCCGACGCTGCAAGATCAAAACCTAGGAAGTGTGTCCGAGAATCGCAACCGCGTCACAGCGGACGAGGGAGATAGGCAGAAGGAAGCGGCTCGGACAACGCGGGGTCGCCGAGGTTTTCACCACTTTGAGATCTTATCGGGGAGCCCGATCATGGAGGGCCGACGCAAGAACTACCGTGCCTGGGACGCCCAGCAGAACGGCTCCGACCCGGTCTCGCCGCGCGAGGCCCTGCCCGAGGACGACCTGGTCTTCTTCTTGATCGATCTGGTCCCCCAACTCGACCTGGCCTCCTTCCACGCGCATTACGCCCGCGAACTCCGCGGCCAACCCCCCTTCGACGTGACCATGATGGTCACCCTGCTGGTCTACGCCTATGCCGTGGGCGTCTGCTCCAGCCGCAAGATCGCCGCCGCCTGCGAGCGCAATCTGGCCTTCCGCGCCATCGTCGGCGACGATCGGCCCGACTTCCGCACCATCAGCGACTTCCGCAAGATCCACACGGCGGCGATGAAGCCCCTGTTCCTCGCGGTGCTGCGCGTGGCCGGCGAGTTGGGGATGGTCCGGCTGGGGAACCTCTCCACCGACGGGACCAAGATGCGCGCCAACGCCTCGCGGCACAAGGCCATGAGCTACGGCTACATGGATAAGGAGATTGCGCGGCTGGAGGACGAGGTCGAGCGCCTGCTCGCCGACGCCGAGCGGCTCGACGCCGAGCAGGACGCGGCGTTGGGCAGCCGTCGTGGCGACGAACTCCCCGCCGAATTGAAGCGGCGCGAGGACCGATTGGCCAAGATCCGCGAGGCGAAGGCGCGGCTGGAGGACGAGGCCCGAGCCCGGGCGGAGGAGGAGCAGCGCCGCCGTGACGAGGCCCAAGCCCGGCGGGAGGCGGAAGGCCGCCGCCGCGGGGCAAGGAGCCGGCCCGATCAAGCCGTCCCCCGAGGACAAGGCGCAGACGAACTTCACCGACCCCGAAGCCAAGATGATGAAGCAGAGCAACAAGGGGTTCGATTATTCGTACAACGCCCAGGCGGTGGCGGATGGCGCGGACCAGATCATCGTGGCGGCCGAGGTGACCGCGGCGGCGAATGACAAGCAGCAGGCCGTGCCGATGGGCCGAGCGGCCCTGGCGAACCTGGAGGCGGCCGGGATCGAGCGGCCGCGGGCGGCCGACGGGACAGAGGTGCCGATCCCGAATACGGCGGACACCGGCTACTTCAGCGACGGAGCGGTCGCGGGTCTGGAGCGGATCGGCCTGGACCCCTACATCGCGGTCGAGCGTCAGAAGCACCATGAGCGCGGCGGTGGTATCCGAGCCGACGGCCGCGGGGGCGGAGGCGAGTCAGAAGGAGAGGATGCGGCGAAGCTCGGCTCGGCGACCGGCAAGGTCCTCTACGCGGCGCGGAAGCGGATCATCGAGCCGGTGTTCGGCCAGATGAAGGGGCGCGGGGCATCCGGGGGTTCCTGTTGCGCGGGCTGGAGAATGTGGCCGCCGAGTGGCAACTGATCTGCCTGACGCACAACGTGCTGAAGATCTGGCGTCGCTCCTGCGTCGCCGGGGCGAGTGCGAGGGGGATAGTGCGCGCCGAGGGCGGGGCCGAGGCCGAAGAGGCCCGAAGTCCCGCGAAAACCCACGGGCGATGGCGGGATGTGGACGAATTCTCGGACAGACTCCTAGGGACCGGGCGCGACCCGTTCGGATCATCCTTCGACACCTCATCGCGAGCCTTCGGACAGGATGGCTGCTTGTGGCTATCATCGCTCTCAATCGTCGGTTCTTCCCATGGGGCGAGCAGGAAACGCACGGTGAGGATTTCGGAGCCGCTCTCAGGCGCCGTCCACAGGCTCCCTCGGCTGGGAACACCTGCCTGGATAAGCGCCGGGTGGTCATCCTGGCCGAGGCGGGGAGCGGCAAGACCGCGGAGATGGCAGAGCAGGCGCATCTCATAAGGCAGCAGGGACGCCAGGCCTTCTTGCGACGGTCCAGAATGTCGGCCGCGATGGCCTCGGAGGCGACTCAACGCGGGGATGAGCGACTGGCAGCGTGCGCACTCCCGACGAGACCGCATGGTTCTTCATCGATTCCGTAGATGAGGCTAAGCTGAACAACGTAAGCCTCGACAGGGCGGTTCGATGCTTGGGGAAGGGATCGCCGGGGCCGAGGGTGGGCGCATGTCGTACTGTCGAGTCGCCACTCCGACTGGGAGTGCAGACGGGATCTGCAGCGATGCAGGGATGCGCCTCCCTATCGTAGGGGAGCCGGTTGCGTTACCGGCACCGTCCCCCGATGAGTTGGTGGTCAGCACGCTTCGTCGCGAGCGCGGCGATCCCATCGGCGCCACTGGCGGAGGAGCCCTTGGTCGTGGTGTGGCGGCGCGCGAGATGCCGAGCGTGTACGGCGGTTCGCTGCGGCCCATCACGTGACGATCCTCGACTCGTTCATGGCGAAGATCGAGGACGGAAACCTCTGGCAGTTCGCCAGGCGACCGCTTGACCTCGACTGGCTGGTCGCGTTCTGGCGGAGCCACGGGCGACTCGGGACCCTCGCGGAGATGGTAGAAAGCAGCCTGACGGAGCGCTTCCAGGAGATCAATCCGGAGCTGGCGCGCAGGACAGGCTGGAGGCACCCGGCACCTGGCCGCACTGGAGCGGATCGGGGCCGCGGCTCGTGTTCGGGCGAAAGACCACCATCGCCATCCCGGATTCCGAGTTGGCCTTAGCGGACGACGATTCGTCCGTCGATATCGTCGAAGTGTTGCCTGACTGGCCTGCCCATGACCGTGCGCGCCTGTCTGACCCGCCCGGTCTTCGACCCCGCCACTTTCGGGCGTGCCCGCCTGCATAACGATAACGAGGGCGTGGTCCGCGGCTACCTGGCGGCGCGATGGTTCGACCGCCTGCGCAAGGCGAATCTGTCCCTGAAGGAGCCTCTACGACCTGATATTCGCGACGAGCTATGGGATCGAACTGGTCAAGCCCTCGATGCGTGAGACCGCAGCCTGGCTGGCCATCCGGGATCCGGATGTCGCGCGAGATCGCGCGGCGCGAGCCAGGCTTGCTCCTAAATGCGGGCGATCCGGCAAGCCTATCAGCGGAGGTGCGCCGGACGGTGCTGACCCGGTTTGTTGAACATGATGGTCATCGCAGGAGTCCGTCCCGCCTTTCTTCTCCCCCGACAGCCTGAAGCGCTTTTCGAAACCGGATATCGCGGGACAGTGCGGACACTCTGGGGCGAGCATCAGGGCCACGAGGAGATTCGCCTGCTGCTACTACAGCTGATCTGGCTCGGGCCACTCAAGGAGTGCGCCGATCTGGCCACAGAAGCCGCATTTGGAGCGTACCAAGATCGAGACACCATGGATGCTCGCGGGCCGCGCCTGCTGCACGGTCGGCGATCAGGCAGCGAAAAGCCGATACGCCGAATTGATCAAGTCGAATCTCGCACATTACCTAATGCGTTGGTGTGGAACGCCTTCGACGACCTCTTCCCCGAAGTCTCTCCATGTCGACGATCTCCGTGGCCCTCTTTACAAAGGTCGATATTACCGGCATGATTGGACGGTCGGCTTCGCGTGGCAGAGCGCGGACCTTGTGAACCGGCTGGATTCCAGGCCGGATCTGGAACGGTTGCTGGAGGGATTAATGGAGCAAGTCGGTCAGGAGACCGACTCCGGGCGGTTCGTCCCGGAGAAGGGGGAGGAGGCCCTTTTCCCGCCGATCAACGCAGCGGCGTGCCGGCTACTTGAACAATGCTCGACTGAGGATGCGCCGATGCTGGTGATCAACGCCTCGTTGTGGCTGGGTAGGGTCCGCAGGCACATCCATCCCTATCGCAAGGTGAAGGACGTCAACGGCGAGCTGCATCGGACCGCGGCAAGGCGCCAGGCTGGCGTTCTGGCGGTCGGCCGAGTGCCTGGGCGGCCACCCGCTCCTGCGGGGCCGGACACTCGATTATCCTTGGCATATGAGATGCCTTGGGATATTCGCACGGGGCTACTAGGCGAGGATCTCGATTGGCTGCTTGCCGATGGTCCCGGGCGAGTGTCCGAGAGCGAGCGTCGGCTGGCCATCAACGCGGCAATAGCGATCTGGCGCGGAGGCGGGTTCGCCCGCGACAATCCTTGCACGCATCGAAGAGGTTGCCCGAAAAGAAGCCGCGATGTCAGAAGCATTTGGGACTTCGATGAGGCCGAGTCCGAGGTCCGGGCTGGAAGCTGAACACGAGCGCCAGATCATGGAGATGCAGGGCGGCAGCCGCTGAGCGGTGGCCGAGGAGCAGGCTTGGCTCGACCTATTGGCGAACTTCGTGGGAACCCAGGCCAACTCGGCCAGCTTCGTCCCCCAAGCGCGGACGCAGTCGATCGTCGACTCTACTATCCTTGGCACTTGCTCGTCAGCCGGATCAATTCCATCAAGGGATTCGCCATCGACGATGTGTCCACGCTAGAGCCATGCTGGGTGCGGAAGTGACCAAAGGCCTGCGCGGTGCATCTGATCGGATACTGGCGTGCCTGGACGCCGCCGTGCAGGAGCAGCCAGGGGGCCCGTGGAGCGGAATCAAATTCGCCATCTCGACGGCATGGGGATCACTGGCGTCACCTTGGAGGCGAGGTCACGCGAGCGATGGGCAGAAGGACTGAATCCGGAGGAGGCGACGCTCGCGGCTGGATATGCCACTCTGAATACCGGCGGGCTGCCATGGTGGCTGTCGGATCTTGCCGCTGCCAAGCCGCAAGAGGTCCGGGGGGTCCTCACGCGAGAGATCGCGGCTGAATTGGGGGACCCGGTGCCTGGGTGCGGTACGACGTGCTGGAGGACCTCTGCGTGCCGATCGAAGGTGAAGGAGTTGATGGCACGGCGTTGCTGGACGAGCTCGACCGACGGCCCGGTTACCGTACGTGGACCTTGCGGCAATGTTGGACATCATCGGTTGCGGTCGCGGGGCAATCGAGGGGGATTCATGGACATCGCACTCGGTCGATTCAGCAGGACGACGGACCCCGAGACCGGCGCTCTCTACCTCGCCTCGGCATTTAACATGGATGCCGGAGCGGCGATGGCCGCCCTGACAGAGAAGCTTCCGCACTGGCATTCGCCGGGCAGAAGGGGCTCGTTGAGCGATTGCTGCCCCGCATGTTCGGAGGCAGGTTCGGGTCCTCGGCCGTGAACCGGGAGAATCTGCCATTTGACACGATCGAGGGCCTGGTCGGGATCGCCTTCAGCACGATCCGCGTAAAGATGATAACCGTCCGCCCGGCGTGGGCTATCCCCAGACGAGCGGGATAATGCTGGGGAGGCGCGGGAACCTCGCCTTCAATTGGCTCGCCGGCATGCCCGGCCGGGCGACATTGGATGCCGTGCTCCGCCTAGGGCAGCATCCCGAAAAGCCGATCCGGCCGGCTAGGTTGAGGTCGATCGCACGCAATCGGGCTGCCCAGGATTCGGAGGAAGCCCCCTGGCCAGCAGCCGAGCCGCTGGATTTCGAGCAGAGCTTCCAGACGGCGCCGCGGACGGCGAAGGGACCTGCAACTCGTCGCGCTGCAGCGCATCGAAGACATGCAGCAGGAGCTTCTGAATGACGACTTGCGCAGGGAAGGACGGTGGCACTCCTGCCGAAGGAGCGCGATGTTCAAAATTGGGTCGCCGATCGCCTTCGGGGCAAGCAGGGGCGTTCCTATTCGGTGGAGCGGGAGTCCCACGTGGCTGACGAGAAGGAGCCGGACATCCGGCTCCGCGCCAAAACCTCCGAGGCCAGCGTGCCCATCGAAATCAAGGTCGCTGGGAGCTGGACTCTCAAGGAATTGGAGGCGGCCCTCACCGACCAGCTATGCGGGCAGTATCTCAGGGCCCAAGATGCGCACCATGGAATCCTTCTGTTGGTATACCAAAGGCCCAGGCCGAAGGGATGGGAACATCCCCACCAGGCGGGTGTTTTCCTTAACTTCGGCCAGGTGGTGAAGCATCTGGACGTCCTGGGGGCCAAGATTGCGGGAAAGTCACCGGATGCCCCGCAGCCTGAAGTAGGAGTCCTTAATGTTTCCACCTGCGCCTAGGAGAGCTAGCTCACCTACAGGGAGTATTGCCCGCTTCGGTCTGATCGACCGAAGCCACCTCGGATCAACCGGCTTCGGTGTCGTCGGACCGACGCGCAAGACGGCAGCCTGTCACCTTCGAACACACAGAACTTGAGCCGCCGAGACGTGGCGCACGCCGGGTAAACCTCCATCGC
Source organism: uncultured Planctomycetota bacterium (assembly GCA_963815795.1). Classification (GTDB taxonomy): domain Bacteria; phylum Planctomycetota; class Planctomycetia; order Isosphaerales; family Isosphaeraceae; genus JAKAUH01. The sequence goes on from CAWFIC010000003.1 coordinate 6,144,782, forward strand.
TATAGACAGTAGTTTCCCTGTAAGAAGGCACAAGGCCTGATCACCCTGTACCGGATTGAAAGCCGCGTGTCCTGGTCGGAATCTGCCGGGTGGTGACAGCCCCGACGGGTCCCGACACAGGAGACGCACCATGACCGAAGCTACGCTCACCTGGTCCATCTGGCAAGCTCTGCTCCAGGCCTTCGCCCACTCGTTCACCCGCCGCGGCTTCCGCCGGTTCGCCGAGTGGATCACCGCCATGGCGCTCAACGTCGAGGAGCACACCATCACCCAGTCGGTCCTGGCGTTGGACCAGCCCGCCGCCTGGAAGGCCCTGGAGACCTTCGCCGAGTACGGCGGCTGGCACGAGGGCCGCGTCACCTACGACCTGACCCGCCTGGTCCCGACGCCCCAGGTCGGGTCTGGCATGGCTATTAGGTCTCGGCCGTAAACGACACCAAGGTCCATCGCTGCAGGTCGCACGTCTGGGGGACCTGCACCTTCCATGAGTACACCGCCCGCTGCCCCAACCGCGCCACCGTCCGCGCCCATAACTGGGTGGTCCTCGGCGCCGTGCTCCACGAGCCGAGAAGCCCGGGTGGTTCCTGCCGATCGCCGGCCGGCTCTACTTCCGCAAGTCACAGTTGCCGGCCGGGCCGGAGGGCATGGTGGCGTTCCGGACCAAGTGCGAGCTGGCCATGGAGTTGCTCCGCGAGCAGGCGCGGATCGCCCCCGGCCACAAGCACCTGGGCGTCGTCAACGGCGGCTTCGCGTGGAGAGCGTGGTCCGGCCGCTGGTCCTGCCCGAGGGCGGCTCACCCCGGATCGACGTCCTGACCCGGTTGCGGCGCGACGCCCGGCTGTACGCCTTGCCCCCGGCGAGCGCCCCGCGGGGAGGCGGGGGCCCAAGCCGAAGTGGGGTCGGCGGCTGGACCCGCCCTGCCGGGGTGGCCTGTGGAAGCGGGGGTGGCGAACCGGCAGCGCCTTCATCTACGGCCGCCAGCGGACGGTCCGCTGGAAGGAGGTCGTGTGCCTGTGGCGGGTGCTGGGCCCGAGGTCCCGGTCAAGGCGGTCATGGCGAAGGTCGAGGGGTACAAGAAGCGGTTCACCTTGGTGACTTCGGCAATGGGGCTCACGGGGTTGCAGATGGTGGAGCTGTTCGCGGCGCGGTTCCGGCAAGAGGACGGGTTCCGCGACCTGAAGCAGCGCCTGGGGTGGGAGGAGTGCCGGGCGTGGACCAAGAACCCGATCGAGCGGACGAGCCAGGCGCAATGGGTGACGATGAGCCTGCTCGGCTGTTCCAATTCCGGCTGGAGGCGGCCGGGGAAGTGGATTGGTGGTTCCGACCGCCGTGGCACAAGGATAAGGACCGTCCCAGCGTGCTGGACGCGGAGCGGCTGATGCGGCGGCATGCGGCGGAGATTCGGCGGCTTCTGTCGGAGTGGCTGGGAGATGAGGGGGAAACCGAGGAGGCCGTGGCATGAGCGGCGTGTAAAAGGGTCGACAGGGGGCCGCGAGGTGCTCCCACAGCCGGTACGGCAGCCAGAGACGCCCGGTGGCGAGGTGGGGCCGCCGTGGCGATCGGGCGGTCCGCATCAGCCGACGATTGTGCATTTTCTCCGGGAAACTACTGTATCGAGCCGACTAGACAGCGCAAGTATGGCAACAGTCGGCACGACCATCTACAGTGGGGTCTCGACACCTGTCGGAATCAACGCCAATCTGACAAGGAGGAGGAACGGGATGCCTCTGAAGATAGACGACTGTACAATAACGTCGCCCTGGCCGGGCTTCGTGCTGCACTATCCACGACCTATCAGATCGAGTACGTTGCAGGCGGGGACCGAATTGGGGGTCCCGAATTGAAGGAAACATCGCGCGAATCACCTTCGCCGACTCCCCGAACCCCCCGCGAGCCTGGCCCAGGATCTACTCCGCGTCGCGGTCCAGAAGGACGGCTTACTACTACTTTGTCAACTACGCCGGAATGCGTTCGGGCACGGTCATGAACTCACGTGAGAGCAACTCCTTGGCCGCCTCAAGGCGAAGCCAATCGGTGATCTGCCGATGCACCTCCGGCAGTGACGTCCGACGTCGATCCGGACGTGGGGAAAAAGGGCGCCGGGGCCGGCCCGAGCGGGCTCGCTCCTGTCGTTGCTGCCACTCCTGCCACACCAGGAAACTGTACGCCAACATCACGGTCACCGCATGGCGGTGGAAGCCCGGCCACAGTCGGCCTTGATACTGGTCCCAGCCCAGCAGCCCCTTGGCCTCCTCATGATACTGCTCCACCCAGTGCCGCCGATGGGCGTATTCCACCAGCCGTTCCAACGGCCTGTCCTCCCCGAAGTTGCTCCAGTAGTACCGTCGCTTGCCATCGGAGGAATCCTCGCCGATCAGCCAGCCCGCTCGCCTTGGCCCCGACGCGTCCACCCGCCAGGCGCGGAGGGCGACGAACTGGCCGCGCATCCAGCCCCGACTCCCTTCCCGCCACGTCACCGAGCGCCACGATCGCGCCGGCTGAGCCCCGATCAGCTCGTCGGCCCGTTGGACCTCCCCACCGCGTCGGCTCGAGCCGACAGCGAAGTCGCAGCGGACGGCGACCACGTAGGGTTGTCGTCGTTTCTCCAGGCCGGCCAGGAAGTTCGGGTTATCGCCGTAGTCGGCATCGGCGGTCACGCACGCCCAACGCACGCCCCAGGACCTCGCTTCGTCCAGCAGATCCAAGGCGATCTGTGGCTTGGTCCGGAACACGACCTCCTCGGGGACCTTGGCCTTCTTGCGACGGTCCGCATCCTGGGCCCAAGACTTGGGCAGATAGAGCCGGGTGGCGACCGGCCAAGCGACCGTCCGTTCGGCGTAGTGGCAATTGACGGTGACCTGACAGTTGCCGGTCTTGCCCAGGGTGCCGGAGTATTGCCGTGCGACGCCGACGGAGCAGCGGCCCTGCTTGGCGAACCCGGTATCGTCGAAGATCAACACGCCGTCCCCCTCGCTGGGGAGTCGGAGCATCGTCTCGACCCGCTGGCGGTTGAGGTCGTCTTCGTCCCAGTCGATGGTGGTCATCAGCCCCTGGAGTCGCTGCTCGGAGGTGTCAGGGACGATCTGGGCGATGGTATCGCAGTTCTTGTTCGGATGCTCGGTGAGCAACCCCGACAGGTAGCGTTCGAGGGTCTGACGGCCCTCGCTCCGCTGGAAATGCACGCGGAACGGTAGGAGGAACTCAGCCAATTCGGGCAGCGGAGTCCTGGGGACTTGAGGGATTCGCTTGGTTCTCATGCCCTTTCTACGTTCTCTACAAACAAAGGTTCAGTTGACAAAGTAGTACTACCGACGGATGAGAGATGGCACCTGCTCTTTCGCACTGGATGGTAAGTGGTTTGGCAACTTGATCACCTGTCTCGACAATGAGTTGCAGCACCAGCGCATGTATCATCGGTATCTTGAGCTTGGCTTCGACGCAAGCAAGTTTTACGGCGAGTTCGCAAAGGAGATGCGGCGGCATTATGACCGACTACTGAACGAATCCAAGGGAGATATGCGCACCGTAATGACTGGATATCTCTCGCTAGTAGCCCCTGGGGGAAGTTTGTCGGATGATGAGCGAGTGGAGTTCATCCAACGGTTCAAGGCGATCCACAAAGGCTCGTACGCGGCCTCCCTTGCTCGGGTCGATGAAGCGTTGGCTGCATGGAGACAGCAGGCGAGTCTGGACGCCGAGGATACCGTCAGGAAGATCATAAGGGAAATGCAGACTCCCTCAGAGACATTTATCGGCTACGGTACATCGGACGAATTCCCGGCGAACGGGTTCTTCATCGATGATGCGTTTAGTCTTGAGGAGAAGGGTTTTTGAGACTGGGCCTTACGACACTGAGGTCCCCATTGCATTGCCAAGTATCGGCCTGATCGCCCGTTGTGTCAGACCGACGCGATTCAAGGCACTCCCACTGTGTGTTCACAGAACACCACGGTGGCACGGCGTAAACCGAACCAGCGTCGCGGTGAGTATGGACGAACTTGTTTGGTCGGTGGGCTATTCGTAGGTGAGACGATGAGCAACGGCGCGACGCCCGAGCATGAGTCCCAGCCCCCGGAAGTATACCTGTGGGGCGAGGCGGACTAGTCACGGCTTTCTTTCTCGACGTGTCCGCCGTCTCGACCTTCGAGAGGTGGGAGCAATTCCTAGACCTGATCGAATTCCAACGGCAAGGGGCGCTAGTGAGAGTTCGGTCGGTCGTCGAGCCAGACTTTGGGAATAAGGGATTCGGCCACCCAAGATGTCGTCACTCAGCTGACCTTTGAAGGCAGGCGAAAAGGAGACTTTAGCACCATCGCCGGGGATTTCAGGATGACGGAGCTTGGTCCGAGCCGTAAACTAAGGGGGAAGAGCCTCTTGCTCAGGAGGGCGACGCCATGCTCTGCCCTGCAGTCTACCCGCCGGACCCCACCTTGGGCATCACCGATCCCCAGATGCTCCCGGACCCGAAGGTCGTCCCGCGCAGTCGGAATTACCCGCATCGGCCGTGTCCGAAGTGCGGCAAGTCTTGCCCTCGGGATCGGGTCCGGACCCGCACCCTGCATGATCTCGGCGATCCGTTGGGGGGCGGCCCCGTGACATTCACCTCACCTATTCGCAACACTACTGCGTCCGGTGCCAGCACTACTTCACCGCCGACATATCCGGCCTGGCCGCACCCAAGGCCCGCTACACCCATCGGGTCGTGGCCCTGGCCGTCCGGCTGGTCTTCGAGGACGGCTTACCCTATCAGGCCGCCAGTTGGCACCTCTGGCGCGACCACCGCGTCTTCGTCCCCTTCGCCACCATCCAGAACTGGGTCGAGGCCGGGGGAAAAAAGGCGGCCGACCGGATCGGGACCGACTACCTCGATTGGGCCCTCGACGGCTTCTCGGGATACATCGCCGCTGATGAGTTATATGACGGCCCCTTCTGCGTCCTGTCGATCGTCAACAACCGCGCCTTCAGGCGGCTCTGTTACGAGGTCCTCGACCACGCCCCGACTCACCGGGATATCCGGAGGTTCTTCCGCCGCTTCCGGGCGGCCCTGACCGGCCGGGGGTTGACCCTCCGCGGAGTCACCACCGACGGTTCGGACCTGTATCCACGGCCGATCTCCGAGGTCTTCGGAGCCGTGGAGCATCAGGTCTGTCGCTTCCATATCCTGGCGGAGCTGAACAAGGCCGTCCTCCGCGCCATCGCTCGGGTCCGCAAGCACCTGGCCGCGCAGCAGCCGGAGCTGCCGCGCGGCGCCCGGCACACCGGAGGCGAGACGGAAGGCCCGGCGACGCCGGCATCTGCAACGGAAGGTCGGGGACCTGTTCGAGCATCGCCATCTGTTCGTGAAGCGGCACCTCGCGGAGGGTCAGCGCCAGATACTCCGACGCATCACTCGGGGTTTGCCTCAGTTGGGGGCCCTCCGACGAGTGGTGGAGGAGATCCACCGGTTGTTCGACCGCCGGTGCCGCACTGAGACGGCCTTGAGGAAGCTGGCTCGGCTGCGGGCTCAGGTCCACCACTTCAAAGGGATGAGACCGATCTTCCAGAAGCTCGAGTCCCCCGACTTGGAGAAGGCCCTGACCTTCCTCGACGACAGCCTGCTGGGTTCGACCTCCAACGCGGTGGAACGGGGCAACCGCCGGCATCGCAAGATGCAGAAGACGGTCTACCGGGTCCGAACTCAAGCGACGATCCGCGGCCGGATCGCCCTGGACATGTTCCGCGAGATCCAAGGTCCGCCCCGTCCGAAACGATGAAGGTACTCCACCTCGCCAGGCTGCGATAATCCCCGGCGATGGTGCTAAAGTCTCGCGAAAAGTTGTACTTCTCATGGAAGCCAAGCTGACGACCTACATCAAGGCATCGTGGCCGAGCGACCGCCGGACGTGGAAGCAGTTCAACAGTAAACTAAACGGGCAGATCGAGTTGAACCACAGGCTGTCGCTGGCGCTAGCGAGTCACCGTGGGACGCGGAGCGCAACTCGTGGAGCCAGGCTGGGTCGTGGGGACGGACTACATCACGCCAAACGGCATGCCTCGATCACTGAAGGACCAAACCGCAGTCAATCTGGCCGCCGAACTGACAGGCCTACCGGTGGATGCCTACTACCACGTCATCATCACTACCGACGCCGTGCATCCCGCCGCCAGCTTGGTTGAGGACCGTCGCCCGGTGATCCTTGTACGCTCCGGCGAGACAATTGTTTCACGGGCCTGGGAGTTATTCCTGCCCCGCCTTCTCCACTGCAACTGGGATCAACTGTCCAATTTAGCCTCGGGTTGGCAGAACTCGCTGTTCATCACCAACTATCGCTTTTTCGGATCACGGCTCCACATGGTGGTGTCCGGTGGCCGTTGAATGGGATTCTACCGATGGGTAAGCTAGACGTCCAGGACCTGACTCACCGATCCGGATCCGCCCAGGACGACTCATGCCCACGGACGACCTCGACCGCTTCTGCTGCCAGAATCGCGACTGCCCCGACTACGGCCGCCACGGTGCCGGCAACCTCTCGGTCTGCGGCCACTACGGCCAGGCCCACCACCGGCTGTTGTACTGCCGCACCTGCAAGGCCCGCTTCTCGGAGTTCAAGGGCACCCCGCTTTTCAACTCCAAGCTGCCGCACGAGAAGGTGCTGGCGATCCTCCAGCACCTCGCCGATGGCTGCGGCACCCGCCAGACCGCCCGGTTGGTGGGGGTCAACAAGGACACCGTCACCCGACTGGCCCTGCTCGCCGGCGCTCATGCTCAGGCCGCCCACGACGAGTTGGTGGCCTTTTCCCCCCTATACCCGTGAGGTCCAGTTCGACGAGAAATGGTCCTTCGTCCACAAGAAGCAGAGGAACTGCGACCCCGACGACCCGGCCGATGACCACTGCGGGGACTACTGGGACTACGTCGCCTACGACCCCGAGCATAAGCTGGTCCTGGCGGTGATCCCCGGGCGCGGACGGAGGAGAACGGCTGTGCGATCGTCGGCGAGGTCGCGGAGCGGCTCGGCGGCACGCCGCCGGAGCTGATGACCAGCGACGAGTATCCGGTGTATGAGACGGCGATCCACAACACCTTCGGCGAGCCGGTCCCGGCGGAGCGGAAGCCGGGCCGGCCCGGGTCGTGCCCCAGCGGCGGGTGCCGGAGGGCGTGGTCTACGCGACGGTGCACAAGCGCCGCAAGAAGGGGCGGGTCGTCGCGGTCGAGCCGCGGTTAGTCTTCGGGTCGGAGGACGAGCTGGAGGAGGCGCTGGGCGAGTCGTGTGCCAGTCGCGTGGTGAATACATCCTTCGTCGAACGGCAGAACGCGACCGATCGGCACCGCAACGCGCGGAAGGGGCGGAAGACGTATCGGTTCAGCAAGGACTGGCAGGTGCACGAGGCGATGACCTACTTGACGCTGTACGGCTACAACTTCTGCTGGTGTGTCCGGACGCTGCGGGTCAAGGACGAGGAGGGGCGGTGGCAGGAGCGGACGCCGGCCCTGGCCGCCGGGTTGACCGACCACGTATGGACCTGGCGCGAGTGGTTCACTCGCCCGGCCGTTCAGCCAGCGTAGGACACCACCCTCCACATCGCAACGCCTGATTCAACAGAAGAGGATGGGATAGGGCTAGACTCTGAAGGTGTCCAGTTGATCGCACCGAACGCGGACTTGCTGGTCCGACTGAATATCACGAAGCCGACCTACTTGCACCTGTCTTGGACGCGCGGTGGCAGGAGCTTTAAATTGAGGGACTATAGTGCCCCAGAAAACGTCCGCTCAGTCCCATTCTCCGGTCGGATCTTGGAGATACTCTGGAACGCGGAACATGCAATTCCCTTCACCCGGACGTTCCGCAAGGAGAATGACCTCGCGGTCGCAAGCAGCCGGTGGCACGGACGCGTCCTAGAGTTAAACCGTCGCAGGTGGCCGGAACTCTGGTCTCTCGAGACGACGGCGGAACTCGTATCGGAACCTTGACGTCATAGACCAGCCGTCTCATCAATAGCCAGTCTTCGGGGGACCGGGAGTTACGGCGAGCCCCCCAAACTTTGCGCGGTTCGCGGACACCTGAGTTGCGGGCTCCGGTCGGATCGACCGAAGCATCGACCGGCACTTTTCTCCGGAGGTGCCCACGATCGCCCTAGCCGAAGCCGTGGTCGACGCGACCGGCGGTGTGCGAGGGCTCGGCGAAGTCGGACCCGCCCCGATCCGGCGGGCTCCTCACCGCGACCTGCCGCCCTGAAGAGGGGCTCCCGCGCCGACCGACCGGTCAACCGAAGGGTGAGGACATAGTAGCCGCTCTGACCGTGGGCCCAGGGCCGGTCCACGAAACGGCCTCCGACAAGGAGACAATCGAGCCCTGGAGGATGCAGCCGCCCGGCGCCGGAGCCCGCGGGCCGCCCGCAGGCCCCGATCGGCGCCGGCCGGACGAACCGCCCGGTCCGACGCGATCCCGACGACCCGGGCCATCGGCGCCGGCGGTCGCTCGACAACGTCAGTCACTTCGCGCCCGAGCGACCAGCGGTGGGATTCACCCGGTCGGCCGTCGAGCCGGCTCGCGTCGCCCCGGCCGTGCGATCGCATCGATCGGGCTTCTGCATTGACGCATCACACCACGGATGCTTGTCCACGAGTCGCCGTCGCGTCGCCCGATCTCGGTGTCGGGCGCGTGCTCCACGGTTTTCTGCAACAGATTCTCGTGTGGAGCCTGTAGAGCCTGTGGAGCATGGGCGGCCCATTCGACGGACGGGCTACACCGGTGGGCCGGGGCCCGAGATAGCACCAATGTCTGCACGGTATCACCGCGAAGGGTCCAGACTTTCCAACGCGGTGCCGGCGATCATGCTTGGCACGAAACTGGGGTGTGTTGTTCGTGCCATACATGCCAACCATGCCAACCATGGGGGTCATCGGACGGCTACCGGCCGTCGATCGCGGCGTGCAGCCACCTGTGGCTGCCTGAGACCACTGACGCGTGGCCCCGCCGGCCCGAATCGGCCGTCGGCGCCGTAGTCCACGGTTTCCCGCATCGCGTTTCTCGTGTGGTCTACGTGGCCTACGTGGACAACGTGGAGTACGGGAGGATCATTGGGAAAGCGTTGCCGGCCGGGCCCGGGAGCGACCGAACGCCCCGCTGGGGGCCGAAGTCCGACCTCTTAACCGTGGACGACTCGAGCATCGACGTCGAGAAAATCGGGAGCGAGCCGGTCGAGCGGCCCCGGAAGCGAGGTGTCTCATGAAAGTGCTGGTGATCGGTGCGACGGGGGGGCAAAACCGGGACGTAGCGGGGGGGCAAAACCGGGACGTAGCGCATATCGCCCCGCGATCCGCATCGCTCCGCCGGCCCGGCCGGTCCGCCGCGTCCCAATCGGTCGGCGGATCGATGGGACCATCGGCCGTGAAGGCGGGAGTCCGTCCGTCGGTGGCTCGGTCGCGGTAGGGGCTCAGGCAGCCCAGGTTCGACGGGAACGGGGTTGTCGGTCCACCGGGGTGCAACGCCGACCGGGCCGGCCGGAATGGGACCGAGCCGGGGCGATTCCCGCCGCGGCGGACGGCCGAATCGTCGGGGCCGGAGCCAGCGACGTTGGGCGCTTCGGTCGGATCGACCGACGCACTCAGGGACTCATTTCGCGGCTCCATGCCTTCCTGTACTACTGTTACCCTCGACTCGTGAGCGGCTGCGGGCGTCCGTTTGTCCAATATGGTGTTTGCTGGCTTTCATCCGGCCATGGAACTATGACTCTTTTCGGCTATAATTGACGGAATGGTGGCGCAATTCGGCTGCTGGTGTCCATGCTCCCCACTTCTCCGCATCACAGTTTCGTGGGGCCCATGGGGTCCATGGGGAGCATGGGGACCATGGCAGCCCCATCGGACAGCCGCCAGCTTTCGGTCGGGTGTCCATGCTTTGCAGTTAATCACGACGCGCAAGACATGCAAGACATGCAAGACATGCAAGACATGCAAACCATGGACGTCCGATTGTGCGGGTTCCGGGGGGTTTGACGCCGGCGCCGGCGCGAGAGGGGGATGTGAGGATCCGTCGTGAGGCATGGCCGCGCTGTCCATCGAACGCACGGGTGCGGGAGGGGGATGTGAGGACCGGTCGTGGGCCTCCCGCTAACGGGAGGCATGGCGGGCGAGTCGCGCCACGCGGCGGATGGCCTGATCGAGGGTGGCGACGTCGATCGGTTTGACGAGGTGCTCGAGGAAGCCGGCCTCGCGGCTGCGGGCGATGTCGCCCTCCATGCCGAACCCGCTCAGGGCGATGCCGGGGAGGCCGTGCCGCTCCTTGATCTGCTGCATCAGTGCGTGGCCGTCGCCGTCGGGGAGTCCCAGGTCGCTGACGACGACATCGAAGGGCTGCGAGGCGGTCAGGCGCAGCGCCGCGGCCGCGCAGTCGGCCCAGGTGACCTTGTAGTCGGAGCGCTCGAGCAGCCGGACGGTCGCCCGGGCGGTGTCGACGTGGTCCTCGACCAGAAGGACGCGTATCCGCCCGACCGATCCGTCGGCCGGCGGCGCGGCCGCCTCGTCGGGCCGATCGGCGGACGGGCGGGCCAGGGGGAGCGTCACCACGAACGACGAGCCGCGGCCCGGCCCGTCGCTGGCCGCCCGGATCGTCCCGCCGTGCCGGTCCGCCACCGCCTTGGAGATCGAAAGGCCCAGGCCCAGCCCGCCGAACTGCCGGGTGATCGCCGGGTCGCCTTGCTCGAAGGGGTCGAAGATGTGCGGCAGCGCCTCGGGGCTGATCCCCTTGCCGGTGTCGCGGACCTCCACCTCGATCCGGCCCGCGCCGGCCGACCGGGTGGCGACGTGGATCGTGCCGCCGGCGGGCGTGAACTTCGCCGCGTTCTTCACCAGGTTCCAGACCATCTGCTGGAGCCGCGCCGGGTCGGCGTCCACCAGGTCGGGTCGGGCGCCCAGGCTGATCTCGATGGTCAAGCCCTTGTCGTGGACCTCGCCGCCGACGATGTCCATGACGTGCTCGACCAGGTCGTTGAGCCGCGTCGGCCGGCGATCGAGCCGCAGCTTGCCGCTGATGACCCGGCTGAGGTCGAGGAGGTCGTCGATCAGCCGAGTCTCCAGCGCGATGTTGCGGCGGATCATCCCCAGGTAGTCCCGCACCTCGGGCGGCAGGTCGGCGGTCATCTCGAGCAGGGCCACGGCCGTGACCACCGGCGCCAGCGGGGTCCGCAGCTCGTGGCTGAGCACGGCGAGGAACCGGTCCTTGGCGCGATTGGCGGTCTCGGCGGCCTCCTTGGCCTCGTTCAACTGCGCCTCGGCATCCTTGCGCGCCGTGATGTCCTGGGCGGTGCCGACGAACCGAATGGCGCGGCGGGTGGCGCCCTTGCCCTCGAAGACGGCCCGGCCCTTGGCGTGCAGCCAGCGGGTCGTGCCGTCGTCGCGGACGCATCGGAATTCGACGTCATAGTCGCCGGCGATCGCGGGGTCCTGCGCGCGTCGATGGCGGCGCCGATCCGCTCGCGGTCCTCCGGGTGGATCATCGCCAGGAACCGGTCGAAGGTGATCGGATGGTCGGCCGAGAGCCCGAAGATGGCCTTGGTGCGCGCCGACCAGCGCAGCTCGCCGGTCAGCAGGTCGCGGTCGAAGAGGCCCAGGTCGGTCGCCTCGACGGCCAGGCGCAGCCGGCCCTCGCTGTCGGCCAGGGCCGTCTCCACCCGCCGCCATTCGGTGATGTCCATGAACGCGCCGACGGCGCCGCGGGGCCGGCCGTCCTCGTCGAACAGCGGCGCGGCGTTGCCGTGGATCACCTTGGTGCGCCGGTCGGCGAAGATGATCTCCAGCGTGTCGCCGATGACGGGGCGTCCCTCCCGGGCCGCGACCTGCATCGGCAGGTCGTCCGGCGGGATCTCCCGCTCTTCGCGGCGGAATCGGAAGTGCTCGGGTCGCTCGCCCGGCGGCGCGGTCACCGAGGCGTTCGTGCCGGACGGCATCTCCAGCAGCCGCTCCAGCGCCGGGTTGGCCCGGATCCGCGCGCACCGGCTGTCCTCGGCGATCGCGATGCCGATCGGGATCGTCTCGAAGAGGGTCTCCAGCTCGTCGATCCGTGCCTTGAGGTTGCGGTTGAGCCGCTCGATCTCCTGCTGGCCTCGCCACCGCGAATCGATGTCGGTGCAGGTGCCGTACCAGCCCGCCGGCCGGCCGGCGTCGTCGCGCTGCGGCAAGGCGTGTCCCAGGAACCAGCGATATTCCCCGTCGGCGCCGCGCAGGCGATGTTGGATGTGGTACTCGGACCCCTCGCGCAGGCAGCGCTCCCAGGCCGCGACGGTCCGCGCGCGATCCTCGGGATGCAGCGATTCGGTCCAGGTGGGGAGCAGCGAGCGATCCGGGGCGATGCCCAGGTACTCCAGGAGCCGGGGGCTGGCATAGTTCACGATGCCGTCGGGCCCGCAGGTCCAGACCAGGTGCGGGATCGATTCGGCCAGGAACCGGAATCGCTGCTCGCTGGCCCGCAAGGCCTCCTCGGCCCGCCTGCGGTCGTCGATGTCGCTGGCCGTCCCGAACCGGCGGACGACCCGGCCCGATTTGTCGCACACCGGCACCGAGCGGACCATGTGCCAGCGGTAATTCCCCTCCCGGTCGCGCAGCCGGATGTCGGCCTGGAAGCCCTGGCCCTCCGCGACCGCCGGGTTGCGCAGGTCCAGCAGCCGACCCATGTCGTCGGGGTGGACCGCGGACCGCCAGCCCATCGCCGAGAGCGTCGCCTCGAGCGACAAGCCGGTGTACTCGTACCATCGGCCGTTGAAGTAGTCGACCTCGCCCTCGCCGTTGGCCGTCCAGACGATGTGAGGCATGGTGTCGGCCAGTTGGCGGGCCTCCCGCTCGCTCCGGCGCAGCGCCTCGGCCCAGTCCGCGGCCTCCGGGGCCGTCAAACCCTCGATCGCCGGCCGATCGCCTCGACCTGCCTCGGAATCCGACGCCTGAATCGGCCCCCCCGTCGACGGTTCAAAATGAGGACCAGTGTGGCCCTGGGACATCACTTCGTCTCTCCCTCTGGGTGTGCCAACCACCACGCACGACCGAGGCCACGTCCGCGTGGTCCCCTTCTCCTGTCCCGAGGATGATCGTCCATCGGTAGCTCTGTTATCTTAGTCAAACCCGGGCCTCCCCGTCTCGGGTCGCTTGCAACCATCAGGCCTCGGGAGCCGGGGATCCTCCCCCGGGATGAGGTCTGGAGTTCTCGCGTGGTATCCGGAAAAAGGGCGATTTTCGGGAATTCCCCCCTTGATCCTCACGTTACGTCAGGCCGTAGCATACCGTCGCGGCCGCGGATTCCGAGGTCACCGATGGGCGGAGGGAGGCGATGAAGTCGGAAGCGTGGAAGGTCGGCGAACTGTCGAAGCGGACCGGCGTGACGGTCCGGACCCTGCACCACTACGACGAGATCGGACTCTTGAGGCCCTCGTGGCATACCGAGTCGGGGCATCGCCTCTACACGGCCGGCGACGTCGCGCGGCTCCAGCAGGTCCTCTCGCTCCGGCAGCTCGGCTTCGCGCTGGAGCAGATCCGCGACTGCCTGGACCGCCGGGGCTTCTCGCCGCTGGAGGTGATCCGCCTCCACGTCGAGCGGCTGCGGGACCGGATCGCGATGGAGCAGAGGCTCTGCGAGCGGCTCGAGGCCGTCGCCGCGCGGCTCCAGGCGGCGGAGGAAGTCTCTGCCGATGAGTTCTTCAAGATGATCGAGGAGACGACCATGATCGAGAGCTATTACACGCCCGAGCAGTTGGACGACATCAAGAAGCGGGGCGAGGCGCTGGGCCAGGAGCGGATCCAGCAATCGCACCAGGACTGGGCCGAGCTGATCGCCGAGGTCCGCGCCGAGATGGACAAGGGGACCGACCCGTCGGCCTCGGAGGTCCTGGCGCTGGCGAGGCGCTGGATGGCCCTGGTCAACGCGTTCACCGGCGGCGACCCGGGGATCGAGGCGCTCGCTGGGCCGGGTCTGGAAGGAGCGAGGCGACACCATCGCCGCGCAGCACGACAGCCGGTACGACCCCCGGGGCGTCATGGAGTACATCGGCCCGGCGATCGCGGCGGTCCGGGCCGGGTCGTGAGCCTCGCGAATCCGGCGGTGCGGGCCTCTCCCCGCGGCGCGGGCCCCCGGGGCGCCGCCGGAGTCATCGGCCGCGACGGCGGCCGGGGATCGCGGCCGTGCGCGGCGTCACGCGTTTGATGGATAAAAACATCCTTTTGACAGGATAAGGATTCGCTCCTATGGAATAATTAGAGGGTCGGCCGCTCAAGGCGGGCGGATCGACCTGGGCCGATGAGAGGCCACGGCCCTGCGTTCATCGCGGGACCGCGGCCCCTCCTCGCTCGCGGGGCACACTCCGACGTGCGACGGCGCGACGGCCCTGGGTGCTCGCTCGCTTCCCGAGTCGATATCGACGCCTCGAATCCCGATCCGCGGAGGATGCTCGATCCAGAGCACGTGCCCGATCCCGACCTCCGCCGCATCCCGGTGGCGATCCTGACCACTTCCCGAGCGAAGGCCGACGTGTGGCGGAGCGACGATACGCACGCCATGGCGACCTCCTCAAGCCCGTCGAGCTGACCCGGTTCATGAGCCTCGTCCGCGCGATCGAAGTCTTCTGGTTGTCCCACGTCGTGCCGCCGCCGGGATGAGGTGAAACGTGACGAGTGCCGAGACCATCCGCGTCCTGTTGATCGAGGACAATCCCGGCGATGCCCTGCTGATCCGCCTGGCGCTGGATGAGGCCGAGCCCGGCCGGTTCGAGCTGGTCCAGGCCGACCAGCTCGCGGCCGGGTTGGCGGAGCTCGATCGAGGAGGCGGCTCCTTCGCGGCGATCCTCTTGGACCTCTCGCTGCCCGGGAGCGGGGAGCTGGCCGCCTTCCGCGGCATCCATGATCGGTTCCCCCGGGTCCCGATCGTGATCCTCAGCGGGACCGATGACCGGGAGTCGGCCATCGAGGCGGTGCACGAAGGGGCGCAGGACGACCTGGTCAAGGGGCAGGTCACCCCGACCCTGCTCGCCCGCGCCATCCGGCACGCGATCGACCGCAAGCGGATCGAGGAGGACCTGCGCCGGGCCAAGGAGGCGGCCGAGGCGGCCAGCCGGGCCAAGGGGCAGTTCCTGGCCCAGATCAGCCACGAGATCCGCACGCCCCTGAACGCGATACTGGGCCTGTCGAACCTGGTCCTCGACGGCGAGCTGCCGGCCGAGCCGCGGGAGTCGATCCGGACGATCCGGGCCGCGGCCGACCTGCTCTTGACGGTGATCGACGACCTGCTCGACCTCTCGAAGATCGAGGCCGGCAAGCTGGAGCTGGTCCCGGCCCCGTTCGACGTGCGAGACGCCCTCGGTGCGGTGCTGAGCATGCTGGCCCCGCGCGCGAGCCGAGGCGCCTGGCGCTGTCCTGCCGCATCCGGCCCGACGTGCCCCGCGTCGTCGTCGGCGACTCGATCCGGCTGCGCCAGGTCGTGATGAACCTCGTCGCCAACGCGATCAAGTTCACCGAGCGCGGCGGCGTCGCCGTCGACGTGGCCGTCGAGGCCCGCGCCCGGGACCGGGTCGAGCTGCACATCGCGGTGTCCGACACGGGCATCGGCATCTCGAGCGAGGATCAGGCGCGGATCTTCGCGCCGTTCGTCCAGGCCGACAGCTCCACGGCGCGGCGGTACGGCGGGACCGGGTTGGGGCTGGCCATCGCCGCCCGGCTGGTGGGGATGATGGGCGGGCGGATCTGGGTCGAGAGCGAGCCGGGACGGGGTAGCACCTTCCACTGCACCGCCGCGCTGACGCTGCCGCCCGAGGTCCCCTCGAGCCAGCCCCCGTCGGAGGCCGAGGGCTTGCAGGGCACCCGCGTGCTGGTCGTGGTCGAGTGGGCCCCCGAGCGGGAGGCGCTCGGCGAACGGCTCGCCGCCTGGCAGATGTTGCCGACGTTGGCCCCCGGCGGCGCCGCGGCGCTGGCCGCCTTGGAGTGGGCCGGGCGTTCGGCGGAGCCGTTCCCGCTGGTTCTCCTCGACGCCCGCATGTCGGACATGCCCGGCCTCGCGCTGGTCGAGCGCATCCAACAGCTCCCGGGGTGGTCGGGGGCCATCATCATCATGCTCCCCACGGCCCACCGCAAGGATGATTTCCAGCGCTGCGATGCCCTGGGCATCACCGCCCTGACCAAGCCCATCCGCGAAGCGGAATTGCTGGGCGCCGTCCGGTCGGCCCTCCGCCTGCCGCGGCGCGACGGCGAGTCGCCGACGCCCGCGGAATCCCGGCCGTCCCCGACCGACGGCGCCCGGCTGAATGTATTGGTGGCCGAGGATAACCCGTTCAACCAGCGGGTCGCCCGGCTGATGCTGGAGCGGCGCGGGCACGCGGTCGAGTTCGCCGCCGACGGCCTCGAGGCGCTCGAGGCCCTGGGCCGTCGCCGCTTCGACATCGTCCTGATGGACGTGCAGATGCCCGGGATGGACGGCCTGGAGGCCACGGCGCAGGTCCGGGCCCGAGAGCGGGCGTCCGGAGAGCACATCCCGATCATCGCCATGACCGCGCACGCCCAGGCGGAGGACCACCGGCACTGCTTTGCGGCGGGCATGGATGGCTACGTCTCCAAGCCGGTGCGGGAGGAGGCCCTCTTCCGCGCCATCGAGGAGGCGCTCTCCGCCGGCGCTCCCGCAGCCGATGGCCGGCGCGCGGGCGTCGACGAGGACCGGAAGCGGCGCGACACCGCGGCGCCCGAGGCGTCCGTCCTGGACGAGGCGGCTGCAGCGGCCCGGGTGCTCGGCGACCGGGCGTTCCTCGGCGAGATGAGCCGGACGTTCCTCGGCTGCCTCCCCGGGCTGAGAGGCGAGTTGCGCGAGGCCCTCGCCGGGGGGGACTCCGCCCGGCTGGTCAAGGCGACGCACGAACTGAAGAACTGGACCGGCAACTTCGTGGCGACACCCGCCTTCGAGGCGGTGCGGGCGCTGGAGGATCTCGGCCGCGGCGGCGACATGGCCGGGGCCGCGACGGCGATGCGGGCCGTCGAACGCGAGCTCGAGCGGCTCGAGCCCGCCCTGGCCCGGCTCGCGACCCCGCCGGTCGCACCGGCGGCAACGACGAGAGGACCGGCCTGCGAGGCCACCGAGTCGCCCTCGCGACGATCCTGTTCCTGCTCCTCGTCGACCAGGACTGCCGCATCATCCTGACGAACGAGCACTGCCATGGTCGATACCACAATCAGGGTCCT
Source organism: uncultured Planctomycetota bacterium (assembly GCA_963815795.1). Classification (GTDB taxonomy): domain Bacteria; phylum Planctomycetota; class Planctomycetia; order Isosphaerales; family Isosphaeraceae; genus JAKAUH01. The sequence continues at coordinate 6,161,964 of CAWFIC010000003.1, forward strand.
GTTGATCGGAGGCGGCCCCGGCACCTTCCCGTGGGTGCAGGGGCTGCTCGCCGACGCGGACCTGGTCCCCACGCGGTTCGCGCTGCGACACGACGAACGACCCTCGACCGGCCTGATGGACCCGGCGGACGAGCCGCCCGACGTCATCCTGCTGGACCGATCGTCCCCCGGCGGCGCCGGGCTGGAGACCTTCCACGCCATCCAGGCCCGGGCGCCCGGCGTGCCCACCGTCGTCCTCTGCGAGAGGTCCGACGTGGCATTCGGGGTCGTGGGCGCGGGCGCGCACGACGTCCTGATCCGGGGCCAGGTCACCGGCCCGCTGCTGGCGCGGTCGCTCCGCTGCGCCATCGAGCGCGGGCAGCTCGAGGGCAGGCTGCGCCAGGCCGAGGAGCGAGCCGCGGCGGCCGAACGCACCCGGGGGCGGTTCCTGGCCCGGATGAACCATGAGATCCGCACGCCCTTGAACGCCATCCTGGGCATGACCGAGCTGGCCCTGGAGGCTGAGCTCCCCGTCGAGGCCCGGGAGCACCTCCGCGTCGTCAAGTCGGCAGCCCTGTCGCTGCTGCCGGTCCTCCGCGACTTCCTCGACGACACCAGGTCCTGGGCCGGCATGCGCCCATGCCAACCCGTCGCGTTCCGCCTCCGCGCCTGCCTGGCCGAAGTGATGAGCCGGCTCGCCGTGCGGGCCCACTCCAAGGGGTTGGAGCTCGCCTATCGCGTCGATCCCATCGTCCCCGACCGGGTCATCGGACACCCGTTGTCCCTCAGCCAGATCCTCATCAATCTGGTCGACAATGCGACCAAGTTCACCGACTGCGGCGAGGTCTTCGTCGAGATCGAGGCCGAGGCCGGGCCGCGGGCCGGGGGCGAGGTCCTCTTGCGCGTCGCTGTGAAGGACACCGGTGCTGGCATCCCGCGGGAGAAGCTGGGCGCGATCTTCACGTCCTCCGACGACGATGACGACACGAGGTGTCAGTGCGGGGAGTCGGCGCTGGACCTGGGAGTCACGGCCAGGTTGGTCGAGGCGATGGGCGGGCGAATCTGGGCGGAGAGCGAGCCGGGGCGGGGCAGCACCGTCCTCTTCACCGCCCGGCTGGCGGCGGACCCCGAGCCGAGCGCCGCCCAACCCGCGTGCGAAACACAGGCCATGAAAGCGCTCCGCGTGCTCGTCGTCGACGACAATGCCACGCAGCGGCGCATCCTGGCCGAGACGCTCGCCCGGTGGAATGCGCTGCCGACGACCGCCGAGGGCGGTCGCGCGGCGATGGCGGCGCTGGAGCACGCCCGCCTCGCCGGCATCCCGTTTCACCTGGTGCTCATCGACGACCAGATGCCCGACATCGACGGCCTGGCACTGGCCGAGCGGATCCGGCATGCCCCGGGGATGATCCCCGGCCTGATCCTGTTACGCACCACGGCCAGAGCCCAGGCCGACCCCGAGCGGCACCGGGTCTCGGGGATCCTCGGCGTGGTGACCAAGCCCGCCGGCGAGGCGGACCTTCGGGCGGCCATCCTCAACGCCCTCGGGAGGCCGACAGGCCCCGCCGACCGGTCCGGCACGGCGCTCGGCCCGCCGCCGCATCGGGCCACCTGGCGGCCCTTGCGAGTCCTGCTCGCCGAGGACAACCTGTTCAACCAGGGAGTCACGTCGCGGATGGTGGAGAATCTCGGGCATGCCGTGGTCATCGCGAGCACCGGGGCCGAGGCCCTGGAGGTGTCGGCGCGCCAGCCGTTCGACCTCGTGCTCATGGACGTCCAGATGCCCGGCATGGACGGCCTGCAGGCGACGGCCGCCATCCGTGCCCGCGAACGCGGCACCGGCGATCACGTCCCGATCGTCGCCATGACGGCGTTCGCCCTGCGCGAGGACCGGGATCGATGCCTCGATTCGGGAATGGACGCCTACCTGTCCAAGCCGGTCGAGGTCAAGGACCTGATCGAGGTCATCGAGAGCACCGTCTTGAGCCCCCGGGACCCCGGCGCGCGATGCCTCCCGGCCGGCCGGCATGCGGACCGTCCCGACGTCGGCGTCGGGGAACGGCAGGGGTAGCGGCGCGGCCTCGCGCCGGATCGAGGCGGCGCGGTCACCGCGCCAGCGGCCGGATCGCCTCGGCCGGCTCCGGTCACCGGCCGGCGACGTCGCGCGGCTCCAGCAGTTCCTACATCGGCCGGGCGATGGCGGCGGTTGAGGGCAAGCCCTGAGCCGATCTCCCCGCTCTTCGGTCGGACTTCGTTCCGATGAGCGTTCGAACCAATCTCGCGGCCAACTTCGTATAGAATTCCGGACGGGATGGCATCCTTCGGCGCGAGGACGGTACCGGACCGAAGGTCCGCTCGGAATTCCTTTCCTGCCATCGGGTTGGGACAACGACTGGTGGCGTTGCCGGTCCGACACGGGAGAGTCTGGGGCCGGCGGTATGGGAAAAAATGTATTGGCAGGACTCTGGCCGGGGACTATGGAGTCGTCGGGACCGTGTTGACGGCGGGTCTTGTGAGGGCGGCGGAACCCCCGACGGGGTGACCGACCGCCCCGTCAAGGATGACAGGGGGGGAGTCAGGGACGATGAGACATGTTCGCGCCTTCCGGCCCGCGTGCCCGGGCCTGGAAGGGCGGTTCGTCCTGAGCGGGTCCGGCGCGGCGGCTGCGGCCGTGGCGTCCGCCGGTGAAGCCACGGGCAACCAGGCGGCCCTGTCCACGTTCGCGCAGCAGGTCCAGCAGGGGCTGTCGCCGACGCTGACGGTCGATTTCGGCACACCGGCCGCGGGCCCGGCCGGGACGGTCGTGATGCCGGACGCGTCGTATTCCCCCGGCCTCGGCTACGGCTGGCTCTCCGATCCAGGCAAGATCAAGATCCGGGGCGGTGTGGCCACGGGTCGGAGCGGTGATTTCGAGGTCGACGTGCCTACGGGCACCTACGACGTAACCGTCACCCCAGTCGCCTCGCCGTACTTTGCGGCCGGTTCCCAGGTCACGGCGTTCGCCGCGGGCGACACGGTGGGCGGACCCGGGGCGTTCTTCGCGGACCCGGGTCCGGCGCACCCGGTCACCGTGCGCACGACCGTGCTACAAGGCGGCGCCGGCAACGGTTTGACCGTCGCGATGAATGGGGGCTTCGCCGTCCGTTCCGTGCAGATCACGCCGGTGCAGGGGTCTGGGGCCTCCGGGCTCTTCACACCGGTGCAGCCGGTCCCCGCCGCGGGGGCGGGTCTCGTTGTGTCCCAGACGGGAGGGCATCTGTCGATCAGCGGCACGGGGCAGGCGTCCGTCCTGCTCCCCGAGAGCGGGACCACCACCTTCGACCCGCAGAACGGCGCGGCGGAGGGCCAGAGCGCCAACGATCAGCACAACTGGGCGCTTGACTTCGCGAAGGCGGCTCAAGGCGGCATTCCGGCGCAACATCCACCCCGACGGTGGGGGGCATCATCTCGGCGATCTCGAACGTGTCGATCAGGAACACGGAGGGCACGCTCGACATCAACACGCCGCAGGGCCGCGTCAACCTCGTCGTGCACGGCCCCGCCGATACCGCGCTGCCGTTCGACGATCTGTCGTCGTCCATCACCCTGACCTACAAGGTCCATGGCGGGACGGGGGCATTCCGCGACGTCAAGGGGAGTGGGACCGTTAACGTCAAGCTGACCCTGGCGGCTCAGTCGGTCGAAGGCACCGTCAGCAAAGGCGCGCTGGACCCGTCGGTCGCCGAGGGGACGCTGACTTTCACCTTCAACCCGGGTACGTGACCATCCCATTGCGAACTATCGACAAGGACGTTGAACGATGAGACTCTCACGATGGACAGGCGGCGGTTCTCTGCGTGACAGCCAGCCGGGGCGCGCGGCCGGGGGCACGGGGAGTTGGTATTCCGGTTCCCGAGCCGGACATGTCGGTGGAAACGGCCGGGTCTCTCAGGTTCCCGAGCGACCCTCATGTCCCTGCGCCCTGTTCTGGGACCCCGGTAGGACCGAAGGACACCAAGCCATTGCGGCGCCTCGGCGCGGCCCCCGCTTGTGTCAACAACGGTGGCTCCCGCGAGTAGAGATTTCGGGGCTCGATCGCACGGCATTGGGACTCGCTGTCTGTCCTTGAAAGTCAAGGGCGGCTTTTCTCGACTTTTTTGAGGGATCCTCGCGTCCTCTTTGGACAACACGATCGCTGACCATATGGATATCATCCGCTGGTCTGATCTGTTGTCCTCTAACACCTGCTTCTCTTCGGGGATCGCGCGTCTCTCAGGGCCGATCCGGGACAGAGCCGATCGGGTAACTCAAGTCTGTCACCTCGAGCGTATCGTGCCCGAAGCACGATCGCCGAATTGGCCGTATGGGAGATTGGACCGAGCACCTCTGTCCGTGCCCCTCGTAACTACGCTGGGCGCTCCCCGCAGGGGCGCGAAGACAACTTGCGAAAGGTGGCAGGACAGATCGGTGGCCTCAGACGACCGCGATCCGCTCGCGGACAATCCTCCTTATTACAAAAGGACAACAACATGAAGATATGAAAATACAATACGCCGAACCCCGCACCACGGCGCCAATCCTCCCGGGGACAGGGACCCTTGGACAGGCTCCTGGCCCAGGCACGCGATCCCGGGCGAATCCCTCGGCCCCGCCTGGCGAGCCGGCGACCCGGCCCGGGATTGCCGGGTGGCCGTCGTGCCGAATACACTGGAGGAGCCTGGGCGGAGGATAGGGCAACGCGGGGACGCGACCCGAGCGCCGACCCAGGGGCCAAGACCGGGGTGGGCCGCAGGAAGCCGCCCCTCGGCATCCCGGGATTGGCCTCAATGCGATAAATCCATAAACAGTCCTCCAACGGCCGCGATCTCACCGCCTCCCCCATGCCATCCGCCCACGTGACGTCTTCTCCCCTCGGGAGCTGCTCCATCCTCACGCACGCTGCTTGTTCGCGCCGGAGCGCCGGGCCGACCGGCCGATCCGGCCGAATAACCGCCGCGGTTGGAATGCCTCATTCCGCACCCCGACGTGATACAGCGCCACGGCGAGCTTCCGCATCACGGCCACCAAGACCCGCCGCGCCTCACCTTCATGGCGTGCCTTCTTGGCCTCGTACCAGGGACGGACGCCGCACTTCTGCACCAGCCGCATGGCCGCGAAATAGAGCCATTGCCGCGCCCGCGCACTGCCCCGCTTGCTGATCCGCAACCGCCCCTGGTAGGTCCCGCTGCTTCGCTCCGCCAGGTTCAATCCCATCGCCTTGCGGTAGGCGCCCGCCGAATCGAAGTCGCGCGGGTCACCCGTGCTCACCCACAAGACACACGCCGTCGGCACACCCACCACCTCGCCCTGCGCCTGGAGCACCGGATGCCCCGCGGCCAATTGACGCAACCGCCGTTGCGCGCGATTGGCCTGATGCCGGGCGGCCAGCACCCGTTCGGCGCACTCCTGGATCTGACGCCGCTGCCAGGGGCCGGCACGAACACCCACACTGGACCGTGCACCGGCCAACAACTCCTCGATCTTCGCCGCCGACAACAGCGACCGACCCCAGCGGGCCAACTGCGTCGCCGCGTCCGCGTCCGCGGCCAACGCCTGGGGAGTCCCATAACGCTTCAAGATCCGCAGCAACGTCCCGGAGGAGAGCTTCAGGACCTGGGACGCTTCCGGCCAATGACGCGCCAGGAGCCCCTCCAGGCGCCCCTGCCAGGGCGTGAGCATCTGCCGCTGGGCCACCATCTCTTCCGCCCAATAGGCCAGTTCCTCCTCCCAGGGATCGGCGGCCTGGTACGCCCAGGGCCTGGCCTTCCCCAACGCCGCCAGCTCGGCGACCACCGCGGCATCCTTGCCGTCGTGTTGCGAGGGCACGCCGTCGAAGATCTCCGCATAATCATGGGACGCCTTGGTACCGACGCGCCGGACGTCGATCCCGGTGTCCCCCAGCGCCTGTCTCAAGGCCTCTCCATAGGTCCCCGAAGGCTCCAACGCCACCACCAGCTCCCGGTCCGCCTTGACCTGCTTCAGGACGCCCACCAACGTCGGGATCTCCCAGGGATTCCTGACCCGCCACGGGCGCTCGAACCGCCCATCGGCCCAGCGACAAATCACCAACAGATCAAACTTCCCGACGTCGATGCCTACGGTCGCACCCAGACCCTCCTTTCCGCGGGCGATCTGCTCCCAGTTCACCTCGTTGACGCGCGTGGCACGGTATGCTTTGCTACTCATGGGGATGACCTCCTGCACGTGCGGTTGCGAGACCTCAACAGTTTCGCCTTGGCCGCCTATCGAGCCATCCCCACTTCTATTTCTATAGCCACTACGCTTCGCAGTGGAGGTTACCCGCCACCACGCAAGACTCGCTTCCGGCTGCTGGCTAAGCTCTGCCAGGCGGGATTCGTTCACCCGCAGGGTTGCGATGAAAGGTCTCCGAGTTCGAGTCTCTTCCTCCCTTCTCGAGCTTACCTGACGCTATGACACATCCTTCCCAAGAACACCGCGGGGGAGTTCCCCTTGCATCGAACGGCGCGTGGTGGTTCCATCGGCTCCCAGACCGAGAATAAGCCTCGGAAGAGGAATCCCCAGCAATCCGGCCCGCACCTCTTTATAATGGCAGCGACGCGCCGCCACTTCTTCTCTCGGGAGCCGGAGTGAGACCTGCCCAGGATGGTTCGCCAGAGCCAATGGGCTGAGGAACTGACGATCATGTGGCGTCCTCTCGACCCCTCGCGTGACCTTCTCTTCGGACTGCTCGCGCTCCAGACGGGGCTGAACATTCAGGCCCAGCTCGTGGCCGCCTTCCGTGCCTGGACCCAGGCCAGGGACCGCCCGATGGCCGAGATCCCGGCTGAGCAGGGCGCCCTGGAGACCCCCTGCCTGACCCTGGTGGAGAGTCCGCCGCGTCGAAAGACGCACTCGCCCGCTAGGCGGTCCCAATACCGGGCCCGGGTCGGGGCCACAGCCTCAGTTCCACCGCGGGCCGTGTCGGCGGTGTCCGAAGCGTCACGTTCCCGACGCAATAGGCCCTTAGGCCGAGCAGGCAAGTCTTTGAGGTTTGGCGCCGTGCTTCCGCCCGCATCATCGCGGCTCATCAGAGTCTTCTTCTCCATGAGGGGAGGTCGCCATGGGGTGGTTCACTCGGTTGTTGGCACGTTGGCTCCGGTCGATAAACTCCGCCCGCTTACGGCCCGAGGAGGCGCTAGACCATGACCTGGACCAAAGGGCGGCGACACTGATCGAGCGACTCCAGTCGTCGCCGGACGATTCGGAGCCTGAGAGCGAGTTCACAGACAGCCCGGAGATACCCGTCGGAAAGTGGCTCCGCATCAAGTTCCGTATGTGCCCTTCGTTCATCGGATACACCTACGTCGAGGGACCGCAGCTATCGGCGAAAGGGAGCTACCGGCAAGACCCGAGGCTCGCCGAAGCCCCGTCGCTCACCATCCGCTTGCCGAATCCGGCAGCAGCCCTTTGGCGATTGCTGAGCCCGGAAGAGGTCGACAGGCTCCGCCTTCCCACTAGCCCGTCCTGGTTGGAATTCTACGGTCACCAGCCGGCGCCCGGCACGGTGTGGCGCCCGCACGACTTGGGCATTTAATTCTAAAATTCATAAATATTTCAAGAATACAACTGCGGGCTCGCCGGGGAGTCCAGCACCCGCCGTGCGTACGAGCCACAGAGCGGGGCGGGATCCCCCAGGCAGACGAAGGCGCCCCAGTGGTAGGGGTCAGGGTACTCCGCCCGCAGTGCCAGCTGCGCCTCGCGCAGGGCCGCGGCCCGGCCCTGCCGGGACAAGACGCGGCAGTAGAACTCCTCCATCAGACGCCGTGTCAACTCGTCGGGCACCTTCCACAGGCTCATCACCAGCGTGCGGGCGCCGGCCAGGATGAAGGCCCTGCGCAGCCCGAAGACCCCCTCGCCGGTGCGGATCTCCCCCAGGCCGGTCTCGCAGGCCGACAGGACCACCAGCTCGGTGGCCGTCAGGTCCAGCCCCGAGACGTCCTCGGCCGTCAGCAGGCCGTCCTCGGCGTCATGGGGCAACGAACCCCCCTTCAGCCAGGTGTTGGCGCCGGCGAGGGCCAGGCCCGAACGTAAGAGCGGGTTTTCGGGCAGCGGCCCCGAGAGCCGGTCAGGGCCTCCCAGCAGCCCGACCATCGGGCTGGGTCCTTCCCCGGTTGGGTCGGACCACTGGTCCGGGAGAAAGAAGCCGTGTGTGGCCATGTGCAGGATCCACGGAGAGCGGCAGGCCGACTTCAGCCGGCCTTCCCGTGCGTCGCCACCGAGCCAGGGCGACACGCCCAGGCGGGTGGAAACCCACCGGCCTTCGTTCCTCGTTTCCGCGAGGCGATCGAAGTGGAACCCGCCACGATCCAGATCGCGTGACCTACGCCCGGTGGGCCAAGTTGGGAACGCGGGTCCGGAGTCCTGTTCCGTCGCCGGGGTCGGGGCCGCCTTGTTGCGGCCGAACCAGGGGAACCAGGCTCCCGCCCGGTACCGTCGTTTCCCGGGGCTAGGAGAGGTCTCGGCGAACAGCCCGTCACCAGCGGTGAGGTCGAAGTCGGGGTCGGCAACCACCAGGGGTGCGCCAGGCCGACCGGTGGCGGATGTGCCGAGGCGGAGCACGTCGCGGCCGCAATCCAAGTAGCTGATGATGTAATCGTCGAACAGATGGCGGCCGTCCGGGGTGGGCAGGACCTCGAAAGGCAGTAAGAACAAGCCTCCGTCAGGTGCCAGCAAGAGCCTCTTGCAGCCGCCTAGCGCCGGGACGAGCCCATCGAAGATCGCGGCCCGCAAGGCCAGGCCGGCGAAACTGTCGTGGGCCGAGTCAAGCCCGGCGCGGGGCTGGATCATGTCTCGAAGGTCTCGGCCGTGGGAGCCGCTCACAGTGGAGGCGCGGAAGTCGGCGATCAGGCGATCGATCGGTCCGCCCCCGCCCAGATCGATCAACCGCACGTCGTCGGGGTCGCCGGCGCGTACGACGAACGCCGAGTAGCGGCCAGACTCTCGTAGAGTCTGACCGTCAACAGCATGGGTGCGAATGAACTCCACCAGGGCGACACCCTCGAGGAGGCTGTGGGCCACGGCGCGGCAATCGGCCCCCCGCAACTTCGGCTCCAGGTTCATCTCCGGGATTTGCCGGGCCAGTTCGGTCTCGAGATGTTCCTTCTGGATACCCCACCGGTTCAGGAGTTGCTGGTGGGCCTCCAGCCCTTCGGGGCCGGGGCCTTCCAGCGTCCTCCGGGCGATCTGCATCCGCAGCGCGGTCCATTCCCGAAGACGGGGCTTCAAGGCGGGGTACTTGCCGCCCAAGACGGCGTCGCGCTGGGCAGCCAGGGCTTCGGCGCCGATCGCCTTGCGGCGCAGCACCAAGTCGAAGGCGGTGCGGACGGCCGCGGGGGCCTCTCTCAGGTGTTGAAGGACCAGGGACAGAAACGCATCCATACGACCCCGGACCCGGTCGAGGAACGCCGTCCGCCGCCGTTCGGAGCTGATGGAAAAGATTTGGCCGATCATCTGGTCGTCTATAACCGCCGCACGTTCCATCAGGGGTAACGCCTCGAGGGGACGACCCGTCGCAACGAACACCCTCGCCATGTCGCTCAGTCGCTCGGCGAGGAAGAAATGGTCCTCCCCCAGGGCCGCTCGGCTGACCTCCAGGGCCCGCCGGTACAAGGGCTCGGCCGCCGCGTAGTCGCCCGTCCGTTCGTACAGCCGGGCTAATCGGGCCAAACCTTCGGCGAATTGCGGATGGTCTTCCCCCAGAGCCGCTCGGCTGGCCTCCAGGCGCGCCGGTACAGGGGCTCGGCCGCCGCGTAGTTGCCCATCGAGATGAAGAGCGAACCCAAGCCGAACAGGCACTCGGCGAAGCGAGGGTGGCGCTCTCCCAGTGCCGTGCGCAGGGCCTCCACCGCCTGCCGGTACAAGGGCTCGGCCGCCGCGTAGTCCCCCATCTCATGGTACAGACTGGCGAGACGAACCAGGGATCCGGCGAACTTCGGGTGGCGCGGCCCTTGCACACGCAGGGCCTCGACTGCTTGACGGCAGAGCGGTTCGGCCGCTGTGTAGTCGCCTACCAACTGGTATAGCCAGGACAGGCCGGCCTGCGTTTCGGCGAAGAAGTCGCGCTCGTCTTCTCCCGGAGACATGCGCAAGACCTCCAGCGCCTGCCGGTACAAGGGCTCGGCCGCCGCGTAGTCCCCCATCTCTCCATACAACCAGGCTAGTTCCGACAGAGTATGGGCGAACCTGGAGCGGTGTTTCCTCCGGGCCGCGCGTTGGACCTCCACCGCCTGCCGCAGCAGCGGCTCGGCCGCCGCGTAGTCCCCCATCTCTCCGTACAACCAAGCCAGATGGGTCAGGCACGTTGCAAAGTCAGGGTGGTGTTCCCCCCGGGCCGCGCGTTGGACCTCCACCGCCTGCCGCAGCAGCGGCTCGGCCGCCGCGTAGTGGCCCGTCACTCCGTACAGACCGCCTAGCTCGCTCAGGCACTCGGCGTAGGCAGGATGGTCCTCTCCCAAAAACATGCGGCAGCTCTCGAGCGTCTGCCGGAGGTCGTGCACTGCCACCCGGTAGTTACCTTGTGCCCGGGCAAACCCAGCAAGGGTGATCGAGGTTCGAACCATCTCCGCAGCCTCGGAGATCCGGCCGGTGGTGCGGAGCCAGCGGCCAGCCCGACGTACGAGCCGGCGGAAGTGACGTCCCCAGTGCGCCCGCGTCGCGTCTCCTTCCCCCTCGCGCAGGCCACTGGCCCCACTGGTCAGCCACCCCTTGGACAGTTCGTCCATCGGAACCTCCGATCGTGCCTCCCCATGAGAGCCGGCCGCGGCCGTCCAAATTATAAACCCTATTTGTGTTGTTCTGGAATATATCGCCTGCACACTGAGGGGCCAGAGGAGGCCCCGCCGTAGGCCCAGGACCTTGCCGCTGCTCGATCAGGTAGAGGAGGTAGGCGCGGACGTCGTCGGCTCCGAGGAGTCCGGGGGACTTGCCGAAATGCCTGGCGAAGCGCGCGACGCAGTCGACGCAGACGGTGATGGTGCGCGGGGCGAAGTTGCGCAGGGTCATGTCCTGGATCATGCGGCGACAGAGCGGAGTCATAGTGAGCCCCCTTGCTGAAGCGAGGCGAAGCAGAGAAGGAGACGCGCCTGATGATGTCTCAGCGGGAGCGGGGAGTGGAGATGGCGGGCGAGAGAGTGGGACGATCAGGGCCAGCCGAGGCTCGAGCGTAGAGGAGGGCCGGCGACGGGGCGGAGACCGGAGGTCGTAGGAGGAGCTTCGCTTCGGGACCCTACCACGAAGCGGTTTCGTTCTCCGACAGCGAAGACGAATGCGCACTCGTCGCATCCGACGGATTCCTGACGACGATGGCCCATTTGGTCTGGAATCGTTCCCACACCCTGGGTTGAAATGGGGAAGGGCGTTAACAAATACCCCCCGGTCGAGTGGTCCAGTATTTGGGGTCCACTTCAACCATCGCGGGGACGATCGAATTCCTCGCCGATTCGCCGCACCCGATCCTCCTGGGCAAGGTCGCGATCAACTCGAGCAGCTCGTCCACGCCGTCGTTTCTCTCGAACATCGACTCGGCCTTCGGGATCGCGAGCCATCCGAACTCCGCCAGCGTGAACGATACCGCTTATCTCTGGACGAAGGCGCTGAAGGCGATCGGCCCCTACCGGATCGAGGCCAGGTTCGTGCCCGCCAACGCGGATTACCGGGCCAGCACCTCGGCCCCCGTGGCCGTGACGATCGCGCCGCGGACGCAGGATGCGCCCACCATCATCAGCCTTCAGGCACCGGCGAGCGACGTCGAGACGGGAGCGGCCGTCCCGCTCGACGTGACCGTCCAGGACTCCGGCAGCAGCCTCGCCGGCGGGGTCGTGAAGCTGACCACGGTCTCACCGCATCCCGTCGTCCTGGGGAAGATCTCGGTGGGCGTCTTCAATCAGCCGATCGCCTTCGCGACCGACAAGCTGCAGGCGCTTGGTACGTATCAGATCCGGGCCGCCTACATGCCCGGGACAAATCGCTTTGCCGGGAGCACATCGGTCCCCGTGACCGTGAACGTCACCCCGCTCACGGCGGCCTCGTTCCGCGTGACGCCCGTGGTCAGCCACGGTGTTCTCAACGAGCCGATGAGCTTCGAGGTGACGGCCCTCGACACCCAGGGGCGACCCTTGACCGACTACACCGGCACGGTCGTGTTCAGCAGCCCCACCGATTCCTGGTCGATGATCCCGGCGTCGCAGTATGCCAAGCTCGGCATCCCCGAGCCGTCGCTCGACTCCCCGATCCTGGCGACTTTCGCACCCCAGCCGTACACCTTCACCCCGGCCGATCATGGGTCACACACATTCGTCGGCGCGGTCACCTTCGGCAAGGGCGGAGCCGAGACGCTCCAGGTCACCCAGGCCGATGACCCCGAGGTCTACGGCAAGACGACTTTCGCCATCGGCTGAGTTGGAGCGATCCCGGTAGGGTGGGTCGAGTCTTCGAGGCCCACCATCATCGCTGTAGGAGGAGGCTCTGCCCTCGACCGGGTCCCGCCCCGGCGACTGGCGCCCTACTTGTCCGAGCCTGCCGTCAACAGATGCTGGTTGCGGAGCCAGTTGACGCAGAGCCGCGTCCAGCTCGAAGGGAGTTTCTCGTTCTGCCGCACGCCGAAGTCGTGGTCACCCGTTGCAAAGACGTGCAGCTCGGTGGGAATGCCGGCGCGCTTCAAGGCCAGGTACATGAGCACGCTGTTGTCGGGGATGGAGCCCCCATAGGCCACGTTGTCGTCGGAGGTATGCGCCAGGAAGATCGGGGGCGTGTCGGCCGGGATCTTGAGGTCGGCTCGGATCGCGTCCTTGTCCTTGACCTTCAGATAGCCCGGATAGCACGCGATGGCGAAATCGGGCCGGCTGCTGACCGCGTCGACGGCGTCGATCGGCTCGTACAACCGATTGGCGAAGCCGGTGGCGGTCGCCAGGGAAAGATGGCCGCCCGCCGAGAAGCCGACGATGCCGATCCGCTCGGGGTTGATCCGCCACTCGGCCGCCTGGCTGCGCACCAGGCGCACGGCCCGCTGGGCGTCGAGCTGCGGGCCCGGTGGCGGCTCACTGCTGACCTCGCCGGGCCGTCGCGGGCAGCGGTACTTGAGGATGATGCCGGTCATGCCCTGCGAGTTCAGCCACGCCGCGACTTCCTCGCCTTCGAGCTCCCAGTACAGGTCCCAGTAGCCGCCGCCCGGACAGATCACCATCGCCGTCCCGGTGTTCTTCGCCTGGTCGGGCCGGTAGATTGTGAGGGTCGGCTTGCTGACGCCGGTAATCAGCTTGGTCGGCCCCACGAGGGGCGACTGGTGAATCCGGCTGGTCTCCGGGCGGTTGATGCCGACGTCTCCCGGCACCTTTCCCGGCCAGAGGTCGACGACCAGCGGTTCAGCGGCGGACGCCGGAACGGTCACGAACAGGCCGGCGAAGAGCGCGACGGCACAAGCGATTCGACGCATGGGAGCAGCCCCCTCGGGATGTTGACGGTAGTCCTCGGATTCTCGCGAGAAGTCGCCGCGACATCAACGGGTGGGATAGCGACAGACGCTGAGTTGTTCTTGACGCATGCGCCCGGAGCCGTCGAGGATGACCGCCAGGGCGCCGGATGGCACCGGCCGATGATCCGGAAAGGGACCTGTCGCCATGCTCTCTCACCGACCGATCGACCTGGGGATGATCCTGACCCTGCTGGCGTTACCCACAGCGAATCTCCCGGAGCCCGACCGACCGCCGAGCCCGCCCGGGAAACGGCCGGCGATCGCGATCCGAGGGATCTACGGCGGCGTGCCCACCCAGATCCTCGACCGGGGCCGGACCCTGGCCGACTACGGCGTGAATGCCATCTGGATCGGGTCGGGCTCGGTGAGCCGCGATCTGGTCGATGGCCTGAAGGCGAAGTCGCCCGGCCTGAAGGTCTTCGCCGAGTTCAACACGATGCACGAGGCGAGTTATCTGAAGGATCACCCCGACGCCCGGCCGGTCGGACCCGACGGCCGGGTCGCACCGCCGCCCGACGGCTGGCAAGGCGTCTGTCCGACGCACGATGGCTATCGCCTAGCCCGCATGGAGGCCTTCCGGCGGACCCTCCGCGCCGCCTCGATCGATGGCATCTGGCTCGACTATCACCATGCCCAGGCTAGCTGGGAGCAGGCCCGACCGAACCTGCCCGATACCTGCTTCTGCGACCGCTGCGTGTCGCGGTTCGTCCGGGAGACCGGCGTCGGGCTCGGTGATGCCCCGACCGCCGAGCGCGCCCGTCGCCTGCTGGGCCCAGACAGGGCGGCCTGGGTCCGCTGGCGGTGCGGCGTGTTCACCGACTGGGTCCGCGACTTCCGCGCGATCCTCGACCGGGAACGCCCCGGTGCTCTGCTGGGGACCTTCCATTGCCCGTGGTCGGAATCCGAGTACGGCCACGCCCTGCGCGAGAAGCTGGCGATCGACCTGAAGGCCCAGGCTCCGTACCTCGACGTCCTGAGCATCATGCCCTACCACGCCCGGTTCGGCCATGCGAGCGACCCGGCCTGGATCTCGCGCCAGACGGAGGCTCTGGGACGTTCGCTCGGCATCAAGGGCGAGCCAGGGGAACGGCTGCGGATCTGGCCGATCGTGCAGCTCTCGGACTGGGGCGAGCCGGTCCCGGCGTCGCAGGTCCGTGAAATCCTCGACCACGGCACGCGACCTCCGGCGACCGGCGTCATGGGCTTCGTCTGGGGTACCTTGTACCCGCAATGGGACAAGGTGGAAGCGATGGGAGAATCCTATCGGGCCATCCGGTAGGGAGAGCCCCGGCGGTTCGACGAGGCCGAGGATTACTGGGAGACCTTGACTTTCCCATCCTCGGCGATGTCGAAGTTCACCCGGTTGGATCCCCTGTGGATCTCGACGCGAATCCCGGACTTCTCGGGATTGGCCAGGTCCTGCGACGTCAGGAACCGATGGACCTTGCCGTTGAAGCTGACTGTCGGGGCATCCTCCCGCGCCCGGTTCTTGCGGAGGCTCTGGCTCTGGGCCTTCCTCCGCTTCAGCCGGGCTTCCATCAGCTCCTTGCCGGTCGCGGTCTCGGGGTCCGGCGTCGCCATCTCCTCCTTGGTGACCGGCACGGGATCGAGGGCGCGGATGCCGACCTTGTGGTGACCGGCGATCACGCCGTCGCCGGGGTCCTGGGTCGACATGGTGTACCGGCCATCCTTCTCGATCCGGCCCATGGAAGGGACGCCGCTGTTCCCCTTGTCGGAGTCGGGCACGAAGAGGACCTCGCCGAACTCGACCGGCTGGCCCTTGAAGGTCACCACCCCGGAGACCCGCCCCATCGTCAGCCCGTTGCCGGGCCCGCAGCCAGGCAAGGCCAGGGCCAGGGCGAAGGCCAGGCCGGCGGCCAGCGACGCGGGGCCCATCCCGTTTCGCATCGGCATTGGATGTGTCCTCCGCTTTGGTCAGTAGGAGTCCGACGAGAGGACCTCGCCGCCGGCCCGGGTGCTCAGGGCCATGTACGTCTTCACGTTGATCGACTGCTTGAGGAACTTGACCGAGCCGTCGCAGAAGCCGAAGTTGCACCCGCCGGGATGGTAGCTCTTGAATCCCTGGTAATACCACTGGTTGTTGAAGCAGTGGGTCTGCGACGTCGGGCTGGTGGGGTTCCACCCCGCCGGGGAGCACACCTCGCCGGTCACCGGGTCGACCTGGCCGTTCTTCAGGCTCGTCATCCAGTTCATCGGCAGGATGGTCGTCGCGTAGATGTCGTTGCCCGAGACCCAGGCCAGCCCGCTGTTGAGGTTGGGCGAGTTCTCGCCGATCATCATCGTGTTGCTGGTGCCGTCGGTGACCGCCGAGATCTTGATCGAGGCCGCGTTGGAGCAATCGCCGAAGATGCCGCGGAACGGTGCGGCCGAGCCAGTCCACCAGACGGGCGGGCCTGTGCAGCCGTTGCTCGCGCCGCCGTTGGCGTTCTTGTACGCGATCTGCGCCGGGTCAACGCAGAGGTAGTCGAAGATCGTGTTGTTCATCATGTCGCCCTGGCTGCCAACGTAGTTGATCGGCGCAGCGCTGATCTGCGAGCTGAAGGTCGACAGGCTGGCGTCGATGTAAACCCGATCCGTGAAGATCTTCGCCGAGTCGTCGGTCGGGCAGAGATAGCTGGCGATCAGGACCAGGTCGGCGGTCCGGTTGGGCGGGCTGCAGCAGCTCCACGAGAAGTTGATGCCGTTGTAGATCGTCGCCTGCTCCATCTGCGGGAGGACGAACGACGCCCACGACCACCAGGTCCCCGTCCAATCGCCGGCGGCGATCGAGTCGGGCGGGAAGGTACCGATCTGGTTCTCGTAGTTGTGGCAGGCCAGGACGATCTGCTTGATGTTGTTGACGCACTGGGCGCGACGCGCCGCCTCGCGGGCCGATTGCACGGCCGGCAGCAACAGGGCGATCAATACGGCGATGATCGCGATGACGACCAGCAGCTCGATCAGCGTGAAACCTCGCCGGCGCATGGAGGAGCTCCCGAACACGAGTTGAGGAAGGAGCCAAGAACCTCGATGGGTCCTGCATCGATGGCCGGCCGGCCCCCGCGACGGGAGAAGAGGGGGGCGAACGTCCGGATCGATTCGGGATCCGGAGAGCATGCCGATGGGAGAGGCGCCTGGATTTCGGCCCCTGGAAGTTAGCATCCTAAGGCGCGCCAGGGAAGGGGGTACGTCCTTATTCCGGCGAGAATCCCGGCGCGTCACCGGACCCGATCGCGATCGGTCCGACCTTGGCGAATGGCCGTCACGTTGCGGAGCCCGGGATCGAGCGGGTAATCTCAGGTCGGATCCGGGGGTTCGATGGCTCTGCGGAATGGACCTGAATGGCGGCAGCGCCCGACGAGGGCGCCGAGGGGAGTCGGACCAGTATCCTCCAACGGGATCGGCCATGCCGATGCGTTACGGCACGCGGAGGACATCCCTGGCGCTGGCGACCCTCATCCTGCTGGCGGCCGCGATCGCCGCGCTCGTCGGGGAGTCGCTCCGTCCCGGGCCGACGCTGGACGAGGTGTGCGCCCTGGCTGACGCGCGGCGGTTCGATGAGGCGGAAGCCCGCGGTGAGGCCTACCTCCGGCGCTTTCCCGAAGATGCCCGGGCGCTTCTGGTGATGGCCGAGCTGGCGCTGGCATCGCCGTCGCCCGACCCGCATCGGGCGCTGCGGCGGCTCGGGCGGATCCCCGGCGACTCCCCCGAGCTGTCCGCCTGGGTCCTCATCGATCAGGGCAAGGCCCACGACCTCCTGGGGCGCCACGACCGGGCCGAGGCCTGCTGGAGGGAGGCCCTGCGTCGCGATCCCTCGGCATGGGAGGCGGGCCGACGGTTGCTCGACTTGCTCACGCTGCAAGGACGGCCGGCCGACGCCCGCGGCCTGGCGATGGACCGGCTCGATCGCGAGCCGGATCCGCGCGAGCGCGCGCGGCTGCTCCTGAGGCTGGCGCGGCTGGACGTGGATCCGCCGGATCCCTGGATGATCATCCATCGCTTCGAGTCGGCCGCGCGGGGCCAGGAAGCCGACCTGCCGACCACCCTGGCTTGCGGGTTGGCCCTGACCTCGGTCAGCCGGGGCCAGGACGGCTTGCCGATGTTGCGTCGGGCCGTCGAGCAGTACCCCGACGAGCCGACCGCCTGGGATGCGCTCCTCACCGGCCTGGATCTGGCCGGGCAGGAGACGGAGCTGGCGGAGCTCCTGGCACAACTGCCCGGGTGCCTCCGGCCCGATCCTCGCTTCGCCAGGCATCAGGGCCGAGTGGAGCAGGAGGCCCGGCGCTGGCCCGATGCGGCCCGTGCCTACCGCCGCGCCTGGGAATACCGGCCCGACAACACCGTCGGCTATCGCCTGCGACGAGCCATGGTCCTCTCGGGACAGGCCGCCGAGGCGGAGCGCTTCGATCGGCTCGTCCTCGACTACCGCGAGGCCTATAAGCAGGTGCGCAGGCCTGCTCGAGCCGGCCGACGCCGCGCTCCGGGAAGGTCGGGTCCCCCCCGCGGACCTCTCGCGACGCATGGCCGGGCTGCGCGAGCGGATGGGACGGATGGATGAGGCCGGCGCCTGGCGCCTCCTGGCGCAGCAGACGACGGTCGACCCCCTCGGCCGCGGCCCGTAGGCGGCTCGGCCCGGTCCCGTCTCCGCGCCCGGCCCGACCTATGAGGCCGGCGAGAACGGCTCCACGGGCTGCTGGTGGATCGTCGGCTTGACGCGGGCCTGGATCCGCCGGATCTCGGCCTCGACCCCGGCGACTTCCCCGGGAGAGGAGAGGACTTCGAGGACGGTCTCGGCGACATACCGGCCGCCGGGCGGCAGGGTGACGACGCGGCCGCGGGCCTGCTCGAAGGGGCGGGGGTTGGGATAGTTGGTGCCGGGCTCCAGGCCCGTGACGTACCCGTCGCGCAGGCCGGCGGTGTTCTTCCAGAGGGTGAACGCCGGGAGCTGATCCTTACGGAACCGGAGCACGACGGCCTTGTCGCCGGCCGCGCTCTGGAGCATGGCCAGCGTCGGGCCGGCGTCCGCCTCGACGGCCAGATCGTAGAAGTAGACCTGCTCGGTGTAGCCCGGCTGGGGGCCGCCGTAGCGGTCGTGGCCGTCGATGCCCTCCTGGGCGCGGGCGTCGCGCGGGGCCATGCTGCGGATCGGGGCGGCGAAGCGGGCGCCGTCGTCGAGGAACGGCGGGCCGAAGTTCCAGTGATACAGGAGCTGGAATTCCCCGGGCTGGTCCTTCAGGTTGACGATCTCGTCGTGGACCGTCAGCCGGTTGGAGCCGGGGACCGTCGTGTAGCGGGTCTCCAGGCGGAGCTGCGGGCCGAAGAGTCGCGTCTCGTCAACGTGCCCCTCGACGGTGATCTCGTGCGGCGGCTCGGGGTCAACGTGCACAGCCACGAACGAGGCGGGGATGTTGGCGATCCGGCCGTGCAGGCCGAAGGAGACGCGGCTCTCCGAGCCGTCGGCACCGGTGCTCTTCAACTCGAACGGCGCCCCGTTGTTCTCCAGCCCGCAGCGGGCCATCAGCTCGTCGAAGCCCTCGAGCCAGCCCAGGCCGCCGGCCGCGGCCAGGTTCACCAGCGCGGGATGGACCGGGCCGTCGGTGATCGGCGATTCCCACCCCAGGTAGCTCCCCTGGAAGAACCCCTTCCACAACCCCATGCCGCGGGTCGGCACGACGGAGAACCGCAGCGCGCCGTTGTCCACGGTGATCAGATCGACCCCCTCGCGCCGGCCGCCCCGCAGGTGGCGCTTGGCTAACGACCAGGGGGCCGTCGCGGCCAGTCCCAGCTCGGCGGCGTCCACTGTGAGGTCCTCGACCCAGACTTCGTGCGACACGTCGGTCAGTGTAAACGTCGGCATAGGGTGTTTCTCTCACTCGACTGGGTCTGCCTCTCCCCAGGTTCGACCGGTGGGCCGAGATGGCCCACTCGGGTCCAGCTTCGCCATCGAATCTCATCCGACAGCCCGCGTCGAACGCGCCCCATCGTATGGCCCCGATCCGCCCGAATCCAGCCGGTTCCCGCCCCTGGCGGATCGGCCGTTCGGGGATTTTGGCCCGGCAATCGTCGCATTCGGCACGACGCTTGCAGTAACCACATCCCAACTGGCTCCGAGACATGCCCCGCAGGCCCAGAGAGGGGCCGAGTCCTTTCCAGGGAGCATGTGAACCGGTTTCTCACCGGCGGCTTTGGTCGTAAGTGGAGCCCAACGCGAATACAGGATCGACTTCACGGGAGTGACCATCCGGAAAGGGCTGCGCCTCGATTCCGGCGAACTGAGACACCACGACGGCCGCTGGGCGGCTCGGACATGAAAGGGAGATACAGCCATGTTGACCACTCTTCGACGCGATCGGCGGACCCGCCGGCAGGCCAACTTCAACCTGGAATCCCTCGACGATCGACTGGTGCTGTCGGTGGCGTCCGGCGGCGCGGTGGCCGAGGCCGCCGGCGCGAAGGCCGCGATCCTCGAGCACCGGCACGAAGTCCGGGCCGCCAGGCATGAGGCGAAGCTCGATCGCATGGAGGCGCGACACGCGGCGAAGCTCGCCCGCATGGACGCGCACGTGATGGCACCGACCTCGATGAGCCCGGTGATGATCAGCGGCTCGACGTCGGCCTCGGCCCATACATCGGCGGCGTCTGCATCCGCCTCGGCCGCCGCCATGACCTCGGCCCCGACACCGGCGGCGGCCACGTCCGCGGCGTCCACCTCCGGAACAATCGCCGGTACCATCGCCGCGCCTGGAGAGGTCCCCGTGACGATGAACCCGACCAGCGGATCCGGCTCCACGACGACGGGCTCGGGCACGACTTCGGGCACGGGATCGTCCGGCTCGCTCCCGGCCAACGTGGCCGCGGCGCTCCAGTCCTTGTACCAGGAGTATGAGAGCCAGGGCGGCGGAGATAGCTTCACGCCCAGCCAGCCCAGCGACAAGCTCCTCGAGATCAGCGGCACGAGCGTCGGCGTCGATCTCAAGGTCGGGTCGGGCGCCGACTTCAACACGGTCCTCTCGCAGCTCCAGGCGGACGGGCTCCAAGTCAGCAGCTCGTCCTCGACATACGGCCTGATCGACGGCATGCTGCCGATCGCCCAGCTACCGGCCACGGCGCAGCTCGCGGCGAACGTGAACCCGGCGTCCCCGCCGACGGTGCGGTGAAGCCGACGCGTGACCCGCGGGTCCGGATGGGCCCGGGTTGGCCTTCGCTTCGAGAGGCCGACCCGGGCCTTTCCCTTGCGCGCCGGGGGCACCGGCCGGGCCGTCTGGCCGCGCCATCGCCGGCGGGAGTCCCCTCCAGGCCGTTGACGCGAGGCATCCCGGCGGTTTAGCCTGAGCCTGGGGCCGGAGTCCGTCCTTCCATCGCCCCCGGGCCATTCCCGGGGCTCGGCCCCCGATCGGTCGGTCGTGCACACGCAAGGACCCCGCAGATCACACCCACGGCGAGGAGGTTGGCTCCCATGGCAGAAGCACAGGTCAACGGCCGGGCGGAGAACCAGGCGGAATGCGCGGACTGCGCGACGATCTCGCGCCGCCAGTTCGTCAGGACGGTCGGCGCCGGCGTCCTGGCGGCGTCGGCACCGATCCTGGGGAGACCGGCCTCGGCGGATGGGCCGGCCAAGGTCGGCCCCTCTCCCTCGGCGGCCGCCGAGACCGCCGTCGCCCGGTTCTACAAGACCATCACGCCCGAGCAGCGCAAGGTCATCTGCTTCCCGTTCGACCACCCCAAGCGGTCGATGGTCAACAACAACTGGGCCATCGTCAAGCCGACGATCGACGACATGAAGCCCGACCAGCAGGCCCTCTGCCGCGAGATCATGAAGAACCTCTGCAGCGAGGAGGGCTACGAGCGGTTCATGAAGCAGATGGACGATGACTCGGGCGGCTTCGAGAGCTACCACGTCGCCGTCTTCGGCGAGCCGGGGACCGACAAGCCGTTCGAGTGGGTCCTCACCGGCCGGCACGACACCCTCCGCGCCGACGGCAACAGCGTCGAGGGCGCCGCCTTCGGCGGGCCGATCTTCTACGGCCACGCCGCCGACGGCCACGACACCGAGGACGCCAAGCACACCCATAACGTCTGGTGGTACCAGGGCGAGCAGGCCAACAAGATCTTCCAGACGCTCGATGAGAAGCAGCGGATCCAGGCCCTGGTCGAGAAGTCGGTGCCCGACGCCCCCCAGACCATCCGGCTCAAGGGCGACCACCTGACGACCCCCGGCCTGGACATCTGCGGCCTCGACGGCCAGCAGAAGGCGATGGTCCGCCAGCTCGTCGAGATGGGGCTCCGGCCCTTCCGCGTCTGCGATGTCGCCGAGGTCCGTGAATGCCTCGACCTCAACGGCGGCGTCAACAAGCTCCGCCTGACCTTCTTCAAGGAAGACGACCTCGGCGGCGATGGCGTCTGGGACCGGTGGGCGCTCGAGGGCCCGGCGTTCTCCTGGTACTTCCGCGGCTCGCCCCACGTCCACACCTGGCTCAACGTGGCACGGAAGGCGTGAGCTCTCGAAGGCTGAAGGCTTAAGGCTGAATAAGAACCGTGGTCTTCACGTCTTATCTTATTCAGCCTTCTGCCTTCCGAATGTCAATTCCACTCCGCCAGCCGCCGCCGGGCGGCGTTCAGCAGCGTCGCGATCTCGTCGGCGCGGGCGTCCGACGGCGAGGCCGAGAGAAACGCCTGGAGCGGGTCAACCGCCTCGCCGGGCCGCTCGGCCTTGAGGCAGATCACGCCGAGATCGCGCACTTCGTCGCCGTCGAGTGGGTTGAGCGCCGCCAGCCGGCGCTGGACCGGGAGCACCGAGGGGAGGTCTTCGGCGCGCAGGTAGATCGTCTTGAGGTTGCGGAGCATCCGGGTCACGACCGTCGCGGCGGAGCAGGGCGCGGCCATGGCGTCGTCGAGCTCCACCGGCTGCTGGAGGATCTCCGAGAGCCGCCGCCGGCACATCTCGCGGCTCATCACGGCCCCCGACTGGAACGGGTCGACGAACCACGTCCGATCCCCGTCCTCGACCCGCAGCATGAAGTGCGACGGGAAGTTGACCCCCGCGACCGACAGGCCCAGCGGCTCGGCCACGGCCCAGTACACGACGGACAGGCTGATCGGGATCCCCAGCCGGCGGTCGAGCACCTCGTTGACATAGCTGTTGCGCGGGTCGTAGTAGTCCTCTTTGTTGCCGCGCAGCTCCTCCTCGACGTAGAGGACCCAGTTGATCTGGCCGAGGATGTCCCTGACGCCGGCCCCGCGGGGGCAACGGGGTCGGACCCGCTCGGCCAGCGCGGCGATGCGGACCAGGTAGGCCTCGATCTCCAGCCCGGGATAGGCGTCGCCGGCGATCTCCAGGGCGATCCGGGCCAGGTCCACCGGGTGTTCGCCCGCGGCCAGGCGCCGGAACTCGGGGCTGTCGGCAAACGGTTGAGGACGCACGCGACCGCTCTCCGCGCCGGAATCCGTAGTGCAGCCGACCTCGGCTGCCACCCGCCAACCGAGGCGGCTGATCGATCGCTCCAAGGTAACCGAGGCTCCCGGGGGACCACAACCCGCCGCCGCGCCGGGATCGCCGCGGGGGGTGCAGTCGCGTTTCTGTAGGTGCAGGGCAAGGGCGGAGGCGACGGTTTCCAGCAGCCCTTGGCCGTGGACACGGATGCAGCATCCGAGCACGACGCGGAGGGATCGAACCTGGGTCGAACGGATGGGAAGCCCGGGTAAACCCGGCCGCGAAGTCAGGAGTGCTCCGCGCCGGGTGCGTCACAGCGCACGTCGACGATCCTCGGGTCCGGCCAACGGGCACGAATCACAGCTCGGGCAGCGTCGCTGCCGGTTCGCGCGAGAACCGGACCGTCGAGCCGCGTTTCCCACGTGTCGCGCTCCGTCCCCGATCATGACCGCGCCCCGAGACCCGGTCGAGTCGCCCCGATGCGGGACTCGACGTCGGTCGGTCCGACCGGACCGTCCCGCTGACGAAGCCGGCCGGCGGATCGGACCGGCCGAACCGGCTGCCGATGCCACCGGGCGGGACCGTCCGAAAAAACTTATTGAGGATTTGAGTTCGCGAAGCCGAACTCAAATCCCCGGTTCAAGAAGCCCGTGGGCTTAGCAAGGCCGGGACCTCGCGCGTGCGCGCGAAAGGAAGGGAAACGCTTCGCTGCCTGATTAGGAGGCCCAGAGGTGGCTGGGGCCGATGTTGTGACGCATGGCAGAGCATGGGACGGGGGGACGGCGACGCCAGGCAGGCTACCGCGCGCCGCGACCGCGGTCAATGAGCGGGGAACGAAGCGCTGGGTGTGGAAGCTCCGAGTCTGCCTGCCGCGCAGCGGCTTACTTGAACAAAAAACAAAGCCCGACCCCAGCTCGGCCCCCGGGCTGCGCGTCGGAAGACGGAGCGCCTGGCGGCCGGGGATCACCCGGCACGTCCGCGCCCCCTTCGGCTCGCTGTCTCTGGATGCGCTCCCAGGCCTCGGGATTGCGCCGCTTCCAGCCATCAAGCCAATCGGCCAACCTCAACAAGGCCTCCCCGCTGACGATCGGCCGGTCCTCGCGCTTCGTCGGTCGATTCATGTTGACCTCAGCTTCCGGCTCACGCCCGCCGGACTCAGCGGGCCTCCCGCTCCTCGCGGCAGAGCCACAGGTACACCGGCCGGCCGCGCTGGATCACCGGCCGCATCTGTCCGGTCTCGGCGTCGGGCTCGACGCAGAGATGGCGAGTCGGGTGATCGCGGAACCGTTCGACTGTGCCGTCGGGCGCCGTCAGCCGGTAGAGCCGCGCCGCCGCATCGTGCTCGAAGCCGTACCGCGACCGGGCTTCGCAGGCGGCCAGTTGCGCCCGCAGCTCCTGCCATTGCTCCTCGGTCAAGGGCTCGACCCGGGTCACGCGGCCGGCCGCATCGCAGACGTACGTCGCGATGTTCGGGTCACCCCGCGCGTCGCCGCTCGCGTCGCTCATGATGGCTCCCCCCTGGGACGGATCCGTCCGCGGAACCTCGTCGCATCGCCCGGATCGGCCGGACCGTCCCCCGGCGGCCGATCGCCCCGACCGGCCCGGTGGCGAAGCCGGCCGGGCGGAACCCCGGAAAAAAGAACTGACACGAATGCCATCCACTTAGGAACTAAGTCTCTGCAAACAAAAGAGTTACGAGCGACCACCCTAGAGCCACGCGTTATTTCTATTGATATTTAGCTGTCTCCAATTGGCTCATTTTCGGGGGCCAAACGCACGGTTGATTTATGATTTATATGTATACTGATTCTGAAACCGACCCAATTGTTGAACGCAACCTATTGCCGAGATTTGGTTTAGGACTAACTTCATGGCATTCAGAACTGACACCACTTTCCCCCCCGGAAAAAAGAACTGACACCACTTTCCCCCCCGGCGAACCGAGCATGGGCTTGCACGACCATTCTAACCGTCGGCGTCCCGTCGGCTCCAGACCCCGCTGCGCCCCACGGCTCGACTCGACTCGCCTCGCCCCCGATGAGGATCGACGCCCCGTTGCCCCCCGAGTGATGCCTTGCGTCGTGCCCGGCATCGCTCTCGCTCGTGACGGACGCCGGTCTGGAAGGGCCGGCGGGGGCGCCTGCTGGCCCCCGCCCGAGCCGGACCCGCCCGCCCGGCGGCCGGCGGTCGGGTGGGTGAGGTCGGTCGGGTCGCGGCCGGCGGTGGACCGGGCGGTCAACGGGGCGAAGCGGAGCGAAGGAGGCTGGCGGGCCGGATCGGACGGGTCCGGCAAACCTAGCTGCGTCCCCGTTCCGGGTCCGTTGCTGCGTCCCCGTTCCGGGTCCTGCTGAGCCCGCCAACTTCGTCGAGTGCATGCGGGCGACTTGCGGTATAATCGCTCGGGGGCTCGCGACGTGGGCGGGCCCCGAGTGTGCATCCATCCCGGCGATTTGGAGGAGGGCTCCAGCCATGTCCGTCGTGAAGCTGCGGATCGGCCCGGCCGATCACGGGCGACCCATGACCCTCGAAGAGTACGTCGAGGCCGAGGAGGAGCCGGGGTACCGCTACGAGCTGGCCAGAGGAGTCCTGGAGGTGAGCGAAGTCCCGGGCAGAGTTCATTGGAGAGTCACGGATAATCTTCGTGAGGCGATCAGCCTCTATCGGCGGGAGCATCCCGGCCGGATTGACCTGATCGGTCATAGCGGGGATGTCCGCCTGATCATTCCCGGGTTGGAGTCCGGCCGCCATCCCGACCTGGCCATCGTCTTCCGAGGCGCCGCGAGCCCCGCCTGGGTCAGCGAGGTCGTCTCGCCGGGCAAGAAGGCCCGCGAGCGGGATTACGAGGCCAAGTCCGAGGAATACCTGGTCCTGGGCAGCGACGAGTACTGGATCATCGACCCCCGCGACCGGACCGTGACCGTGCGCATCCGCGTGGAGGGGCCGGAGGGTCCCTCGTGGTCGGAGCGGGTCTTCCGCGGCGATGAGGTGATCGTCAGCGCGCTGCTGCCCGGCTTCCGGGGGACGGTCGCCGAACTCTGGGTCGGCGTCGAGCCCGAGGACGATAACGGCGAGTGATCACCGGACCCTGAACGACGCCGGGACCCGACGACCCCATCCTCCTCTCCGGGAGCGACCGACGTCCCGGCCGTCGCCGTGTCGGCCCTCCTGGAGCCGGCCGACCGGCTCCGGCGAACGCGTCCTCCCCGTGATGGGGGCCGGGCATACTAGCTGCGTCCCCTAGCTGCGTCCCCGTTCCCGTCCTAGCTGCGTCCCCGTTCCCGTCACCCGTTCCCGTCACTCCCGCGGGCGGCCCACCTGCGGCAATCTGCCGGCCTACGACGCGCCACTGCCCGCCGCCTAAATGAACAAGACTAAAAATACTTTTATTTAAAAAATATCTATTGACATTCACTTGAGTTTAGCTGATACTCGAGTCGTAGGCAGGTAGACGAGGGCTGATGATGGCCACGCCGGGCCATCCCATGCACAGCCGGAGCTTTCCTTGGCCCTGCGTGCCCGAGGCTATCGCTGAGGGCACGCTCCCTGATGGACAGGAGATCGAGTTCCGTCGCCCCCGTTCGGGGTGCGCGCCATCGAATCGACCGAGAGATACATCATGATCACGACCCCGATATACGATCGCTGCCGATCCGATCCCACGCCGACGCGATGCGGATCGAAGCGGGATGGGCTCTCGCGCGACGAGGAGTCCGCGCTGGCCGCACGGATCGCCGCGGGGGACCGCGGGGCGCGGAACCGGCTGGTGCAGGCCAACCTCGGCCTGGTTGTCACGATCGCTCGACGGTACGTGGACGGGGGATTGGATTTGGACGATCTCGTCGGCGAGGGCAACCTGGGCCTGATCCGCGCGGCCGAGGAGTTTGATCCGCGTTTCGGGGCACGATTCAGCACCTACGCCGTCTGCTGGATCAGGCAGGCGATCTGTCGTGCGCTGATGCACACGGCCTCCACGATCCGCTTGCCCGAGCGGATGGTGGGCCTGCTGATGAAATGGCGGCGTGCGGACTGGACACTCGGCCGCGAGTTGGGGAAGGCCCCGAGCTTCGACGAGATCGCGTCGCACCTGGGCCTGAGCGAGGCGAAGCGGTCCTTGGTGGCCCGGGCGTCGAGGCCGGCCGGCTCCGGCCCGGCGGCGGCCTATCCGGCTGGATCGCGGACCGGCATGGCCCGGCCGAGGAAGGAATCGAAGCGGAGGAGGATCGGGCCGCCACTCGGCGGCTGATGGGACGACTCACGGACCGCGAGCGAGATATCCTGACGCTCCGCTTCGGCCTGGAGGGGGAATCCCTGACGCTCGAGGAGATCGGCCGCCGACTGGGTGTGACCCGGGAACGCGTCCGCCAACTCGAGAGCCATGCCCTCCGCAAGCTCGGCCAGGGCCCCACGGCGCCGGTCGCGCGGCGCCATGGCGGCCACCCGCCTGTGGGCGCGGGACCCCCGGGTCCGGCCCCTTCCCCGACGATTGCTCCAGCGGGCCGCCAGGCCCTCGAAGCGTGGAGATGGTCCGGAAGCCGACCGCGAGGCGGGAGTGTGTCCGGAGCGATCCTGAGCCGCCGGGCGAGCCGCGAACGGAGCAAGCTCAGTCGCTTGGCGGCCGACGGTTCTAGGGACTCGGAAACTGGGACGCGATGGACTCGGAAACTGGGACGCGATTAGTTTTTCGGGACCGACTCGGAAACTGGACTCGGAAACTGGGACTCGGAAACTGGGACGCGATTAGTTTTTCGGGACCGACTCGGAAACTGGGACGCGATGACTCGGAAACTGGGACGCGTGACTCGGAAACTGGGACGCGACTCGGAAACTGGGACGCGACTCGGAAACTGGGACGCGATTAGTTTTTCGGGACCGGTCCGGCCGTCGGCGTCGGTTCCCGGCCGGTCCGCCGGCCGACTTCGCCAGCGGGGCGGTGGGACTCGGACCCGGCCGGCGACGCTCGAACCGGGCGGACCCGAGGCGAAGCCGGCCCGCGGACCCGACGGGTCGTGCCGCAACCGCTCTCCAGGGGAGCGGGCGGGTTCGCGAGGGCGAGCTGCGTCCCCGTTGGCCTTTGCGGGAGCCGCGGCCTAGCCCCTTTCGGTTCCCCGTTCGGTCGTCCCAATCCCATCAACGATTTGCACCGTCGGACTCGGCCAGCTTGCGCTTCGCCTGGTCCGCTTCATCCTGGCTCATCAGCTTCGCTTTGACCAGCAGTTGAACGCGGTCCGTCATCGGCATGGCCTTCAACTTCCTGACCGCTCCCTTGATCTTCAGGCTCGAAGACGACCTCGGCAGCTTCTGTCGCTTGGGTGGCATCGAATTCCTCCAGATCAGTCGGGTGGTGAAGCCATGTACCCAGAATGCAGACGGGATTCCTCACGCAGACCTGGATGTGGGCCCCGTTAGAGATCCAGCTCCGCGTCCATATCCGCTTCTCATCGCCGGTCGGGACGTAGACGGCGCGGGCCGAATCGACCGAAAGTCGCTCCTCGGACGCTTCGATAACCGCATACGCATACTGGAATACGGCGCAGTCCAGGTACTTGTAGTGATTGGCGTTCTCGGGGATGGTCCGCCCCGCCGCGGTCTCGGTCGCGCGGTATTCCCGGTAGATCTCCTTCAAGTATCTAATACTGTACGGATCCAGGAGGTCGAAGCAGAAGCCGAGGCGGATCATCGATCCCAGGATCGCTATCGGCTCGTTCCATTTCTGCCGCCGCTTCCTCCGCTCGGCCCACCAGAAAGCCTGCTGGGGAGCATACTCCCAGAAGTAGATCCCATGGCCGAGCCAATCGTCTCGATTCCGGCTGAACTTGAATGGCCGCCGACGATTCACGATATCCAGGGCAACGGACAGGCGGGTGCCGTGGTAGCCGACGATGGTACGGTGATAGTCGTCAAAGCGCATGGTTCTGGCACGATAGAGTCTACGCCGTCGCGTGGCCGGCAAACGCCCGGGACCCGCGGCCCGGCCGGCTGTTCATCCCTGCTCGTCCGATGACCGGTCTGTCCGTCCCTCGTGTCTCGGCCCGACTCCGTTCAGCCCAGCAACTCCTCGACCAACGCCTCCACTTCCCGGCCGATGAGGCGGAGCTCGTCATCGCTCCGATCTGGGATCCGAAGAGGCTCACCCGCCATCGCATTAGCTCCGGCGGACCAGATCGATGAACCGGTCCAGCTTGGCCGGGTCCATGTCGCGCATCGCCTGGAACATGACCGGCAACCGCTCCACGACCTCGGCGTCGGAGAGGAGGTCCGAGGGGATCTCCCCGCGCACCGCGGCGGCGAGATCGAAGAATTGGGACCATTCGCTTGACTCGCGCTCTAGCCCGAGAGCCTCGGCATAGGTACCGAGCCGATCATCCCCGTGGGGGGGCGCCAAGACGCCTCGCTCCAGCTTGCTGAAGTTACCCACGTCGAACCCATGAGAGGCACAGAATGCTCGGAGCGTCTGTCCCGAAGCGATCCGCTTCTGTTTCAAGAACTCGCCGAATGTCTTCGCCGCCACGATGAATGCCTCCTCCCCGAGATCCTCGCCCGAGCCGGTACACGGGCGATCAACTCCGCTCCGCTGTTGTACGAATTCTACAACACCATGGTTCGGTGTCAATGTCCGACGAAGGCAGAGCGCTGCACGGCTGCGCGTCATCGCGGACCGATGGCTCTTCCCGCCGTCGATCCACTCGCCGGCGCCCTGGACCGGCCGGCCTTGGGGATGATCTCGGCCCGCAGCGGCTGGCGCTGGATGCTCGACCGCGACGACAGCCCGCGGAAATCGGCGGCGTTTCACGCTTTCCTCGCCCCGCCGGACCGGGCGGAAATCGGCGTCGTTTCCTCTTTTCCCCGCCCCGCCGGACCGTGGCGATCGCCTGCCCCAGTCCGTCGGTTGGGCCGACCGGCCCCGCCGCGGGCCCGAGCGGGGCCGGTCCGGACCACGGGTTCCATCGCGGTCGCAACCGGCCGACGCCGCCGCACCCGCGCCCGATCCCCGAATTCCGCCCCTCGCCGGCACGATCGACCCGTCATAATCCCTACAATCCCGCCAGACGTGCGTGGAAAATTTCTCCCGCATATTCCATTCTTCGCAAACCGCCGGTACAATAATATGCAACGGCCCGCAATGGGGCGGGCCGTTCCGAAGCGACGAAGCCCGGCACCGAAGAGAGGACACCCGCCGATGACCGCCAAGACGACCGCCCCGGATCGCGCCGAGACCAGTCGCCAGAACGGGCGTAAGAGCCGGGGCGGGGGGCCTAAGACCCCGGAGGGAAAGGCCCGATCGCGGATGAACGCTCTGAAGCACGGCATGACTGCATCGGTGCAGGTGTTGCCGGGTGAGGACCTGGACGCGTTCCGGCGCCGGGTCGCGGATTTCATCGCCGCCGCCCAGCCCCGAAACGCCATCGAGCTGGCCGTCACGGAGCAGGCGGCGCTGGCCACCTGGAAAATCGCCAGGGGCGAGCGCGCGGCGGCCGCCAGGGTCAGGACGGCCCTTCGAACCGCCGAGGCCGCCGCGGGCCTCGGCAACCACGACGAGATCGCCGCCCTGGGCCAATGGCTGCTGGCCCCCGACCTGCGGGCCAAGCAGGAAGCCGGCAAGTCGTTGTTCCCCTTCTTGACGAAGGACCGGCACGACCCCTTCGGCCGCGGCCGGGGCGAGCCCCGGCACATCGTGCTGCGGCTGGAGGCCAGTGCCGCCGGCTGCCAGTGGCTGATCGACCGGTGGGCCAAGCTCCGGGTGTGGCTCGACCAGGGCGCCGACTGGCGGACCAACGAGCTGATCGCGGCCCTGCAACTGCGCGGCCAGCGGCCGTTGGCGAAGGATGCCATCGAGTGGCAAGACCTGGTCGAGCCGATCCTGCCCACCGAGAACCCGGAGGCGATCGCCGAGGCGCGGCGTCGGATGCTCTCGCAGTTCGCCGCCGGCCTGCCCGACGACCCGGCCGGCCAGCGGGCGGCGCTCTGGCGGCTGGTGGCCGAGGAGACGGAGCGGCTGCTCCGGCGCCAGGCCGGGCACCAGCGGCGCGAGGCGGCCGACCTGGCCGAGCTGGCCGACCGGCTGGCGGTGGACACCTCGCCGGAAGGGGAGCTGATGCGGCGGTACCAGCTCGATAACGATCGCAAGCTGGACCGTGCGATCAACAACCTGGTGAAGCTCCGGCGCGGGGGCGTCGGCGTCGCTGGCGATCCGGCGCCCGATGGCGCCCCTGAGGCCGAGCCGGGGCCGTTGGCGACGGTCAAATCCCAGGGCGCTGCGGCGGACGCTCAAGAGGGCCAGGCCGACGCCGAGATCCAGCCGAACCCGATTTTCGATCTTGGATTGGGGATTTTGGATTCCTCTTTACCCATCCAAAATCCAGAATCGCCAATCCAAAATCCCAACGTGGCCGAGCCGGCTCCGGCCGGGATCGCCGCGCCGGCCCGAGCCGCCGCCGAACCGGAGAGCCACCCCGTTCCGCAAAACGAACTGTCATGCCCCCCCGGGGACACCCGACCCCATGCGAATGGATGGGCGCATGGATTCTCCTCTCCGGCTCAATTCTCGGAGCAACCCAGCCCGGCCGTTGTCCGTGGTGGAGGCGCCGAGGGGAACTCGCAAGACGAGCCCGGCCCACCGGCTCATGGCGATGAAACCCCGCGAAACGAACCCGACCCCGCGACCGACGGCGATCCGATCGCGCCAAACGAACCCTGCGCACCGGTCGGCGGCGATCCGATCGCGCCAGACGAACCGACCGGGTCGAGGCGGATCGCCGATTGGAGTGTCCCGGCCCTGGTCTGGGGCCTGGTGATCCTGCTGGCCGCCGGACTGTCCGCGGCGCCGGCGGGCCCGGTCGCCGGCCCGGGCGGTCGGCCGGACCGCCCCCGCGCCGGGCGATCCGGCCCGGCCGCGGCGAACGTTGACAGCGACCGGCCAGGCCCATTCGCGGACTCAGATCGCGGGCCGCGCCCGGAACTCATCAGCCGGAGCCTCCATGCGCCGCCGATCGGCCCCGTCATCCGCCCTTCGGGCCCCGCTCGCCGACCACCCGAGAAGGTCCCCGGCGCGGCCATCTCGGCGGCGCGCCGCGGCGTGCCGGCCGGTGGTCAGGAGACCGGGGTGGAAGGCCCGACCGAATTGGGTGTCATTCGTGCCGGGGGTGCGAGCCGGCGGGGCCAACGCAGGGACGCGACTGCACCCCGCCGCAGGTCGGTGCTCGATTTACGCGCCCGCGCCGGATAGCCTGTTATCCGAGCCGAGGTCGGGAGTCCGGATCGCCGGACCGATAAACCGTGATCCCATCGAGCGAAGGGTCTCCGATGATGACGTCCATCTTCAGCCTGGTCGCGATGGTCCTGCCCTTGTTGGGCCAGGTCCCCGAGAAGTCCGATGCCTTGCGGACGGTCGCCGAGCGGAGCGGCTACCGGGCCACGGCGCGTTACGACGACGTGATGGCGTGGTGCCGCGCGTTCGCCAAGGCGACGCCCAATGCCCACCTCACCGAGCTGGGCCACACGGCCGAGGGCCGGTCGATCCCGCTGTTGATCGTGGCCGACCCGCCCGTGAAGACCGCCGCCGAGGCCGCGCGCTCCGGCAAGCTCGTCTGCCTGATCATCGGCAACATCCACGCCGGCGAGGTCTGCGGCAAGGAGGCGCTGCCCATGCTGCTCCGCGACACCTTCGCCGCGCCGCATCCGCCCCTCTTGAAGGACATCGTCCTCGCCGTCGCCCCGATCTACAACGCCGACGGCAACGAGCGCGTCTCCAAGACCAACCGCCCCGGCCAGGTCGGGCCCGAGGAAGGCATGGGCCAGCGCGAGAACGCCCGCGGCCTCGACCTCAACCGCGACTTCATCAAGCTCGAGGCCCCCGAGACTCGCAGCCTGGTCAAGTCCCTCGACGAATGGAATCCTCACCTGTTCATCGACACCCACACGACCAACGGCTCGTATCACCGCTACACGATCACCTACGACGGGCCCAAGAACCCGGCCGGCGACCCCAAGGTCATCGCCTACATGCGCCAGTCGTTCTTCCCCGAGGTCACCAAGGCCTTCGAGAAGCGGACCGGATTGAAGGCGTTCTATTACGGGAACTTCGACCGCGAGCACACCAGGTGGTCGACCTACCCCGCCGAGGCGCGGTACGGCACGACCTACGTCGGCCTGCGGAACCGCCTGTCGATCCTGTCGGAGGCCTATTCTTACGCGCCCTACAAGACGCGAATCCAGGCGACCCGCGACTTCGTCCTCGACTGCCTCGAGACGGCCGCCGGCCACAAGGCGGAGATCGTCCGGCTGCTCGACGCGGCGCAGCGGGGTCCGGTCGCGGCACCCAAGGAGCCGGAACAGGTGGCGATCCGGTCGCGCGTGAAGGCGGCCAGGGAGCCGGTGACGGTCCTCGGCTATGAGGAGCGCCGGGACGAAAACGGCCGTCGAATCAAGAGCGACACGACCAGGGACTACACGGTCCAGCTCGTCAACGAGTTCGAGCCGGCCGAGTCGGTCGCGCGGCCGTTCGCCTACCTGATCCCGCCGGCGTTCCGCGAGGCGGTGGCGACACTCCAGCGGCACGGCCTGAACGTCGAGGAGCTGCGCGAGGACGTCGAGCTCGACCTGGAGGTCTACAAGCTCGACGCGGTGGACAAGGCGCCGCGGCGTTATCAGGGACACCAGGCCATCGAGCTGCGAGTGACCCCGCGTCAGACGGCGAGGATGGTGCCCGCCGGCACCCTGGTGGTGAAGACGGCGCAGCCCATGGGCCGCCTGGCGGTCGTCCTGCTCGAGCCGCGATCGGAGGACGGCCTGGCGCTCTGGAACGCCTTCGACGCGGGGCTCAAGTCCGGCGACGACTTCCCCGTGCTGCGGCTGCCCAAGGCGGCGTCGCTGTACACCACGGGCGCCGAGCCGCTGCCCGAGGACCGCGGGGCCTTGCAGCCGATCACGCTCGACGGAGCCGGCGGTCGCGGTCGCGGCCGAGGTCGTGGCGGCTTCGGCTTTGGCGGCCAGGCACGCTGGATCGATGGCGAGCACTGGCTCCAGACCCGCGACGGCCGGCTGCTCGTCTTCGACGCCCGGACCGGCCGGTCGCGGCCGTTCCTCGACGTCAACGCGCTGACCAAGGGGCTCTCCCGGCTGGCGACGCTCGAGCGGGATGACGTCCAGGCGATCGCGCGCGGCACCCAGTTCGACATGGACCCGGCGCGGCGCGGCTTCCTGTTCGAGCACCACGAGGATCTCTATTACGCGACGTTCGACGGCAAGACGGCCGTCCGGCTGACCAGCCAGCCCGGCCGCGAGCAATGGCCCGCGTTCAGCCCCGATGGCAAGCACGTCGCCTACGTCCGCGACTACGACCTGTACGCGGTCAACATCGCCACCCAGGCCGAGCGGCGGCTGACCACCGGCGGCCGCGAGGACCTGCGCCACGGCCACTCCGACTGGGTCTACTTCGAGGAGATCTGGAACCGGCGCTGGCCGGCGTTCTGGTGGAGCGCCGACTCGAAGCGGCTGGCCTTCATGGAGTTCGACAACTCCGCCGTGCCCTATCACACGGTCCTCGACGACGCCTCCAGCGGCACGGCGCGGAATGTCGAGCGGACCCACTATCCCCGGGCGGGCGAGCCCAATCCCAAGGTCCGGCTGGGGATCGTCGGCGGCGAGGGGGCGCGGTGCAGTGGGCCGACCTCTCCGACTACTCGCCCGACTCGTCGCTGATCAGCGAGGTCGGCTGGTTCCCCGATGGCTCGGCGTATTGCTACGTCCAGGACCGCGCCCAGACCTGGCTCGACCTGGTGAAGGTCACTCCCTCCTCGGGCGGCGAGAAGGCCGCGACCCGCCGGCTGTTCCGCGACGCCACCAAGGGGTACATCGACAGCCCCGGCTCGCTGCACATGGACAAGGACGGCTCCTTCCTCTGGATCAGCGAGCGCGACGGCTGGAAGCACATCTACCAGTACGCCGCGGACGGCACCCTCAAGGCCCGGGTCACGTCCGGTCCGTGGGAGGTCCGCCGCATCGAGCACGTCAACACCAAGGACGGCTGGATCACCTTCACCGCCAGCCGCGAGGCCCCGATGTCAACCGACCTCTACCGCGTCAAGCCGGGCGGGCCGATCGAGCGGCTCACCCAGTCGCCGGGCACCCACTCGGCGAACGTGAGCCCGGACGGCAAGCTCTACCTGTCGAGCCGGTCGGATATCCGGACGCCGGATCGCATCGGGCTCTACTCGGTCAACGGCAAGCTGGTGCGCACGATCGACTCGAACCCGTCGCACGAGATGAAGCGGTACAAGTTCGGCCCGCACGAGCGGTTCCAGATCCGGGCCCGCGACGGCTTCGCGCTCGAGGCCGAGCTGATCCTGCCGACCGACATGGAGCCGGGCAAGAAGTACCCGGTCTGGTTCACGACCTACGGCGGCCCGCATGCGCCGGTCGTCTCCGACGGCTGGAACGGCGGCCGGATGCAGGACCACGCGATGGCGCACGAGGGGCTGATCATCTTCCACATGGACCCGCGCAGCGCCAGCGGCAAGGGGGCCGTCTCGACCTGGACGGCGTACAAGCACCTGGGCGTCCAGGAGACCAGGGACATCGAGGACGCCATCAACTGGCTCAAGCAGAAGCCCTATGTGGACGGCGAGCGGATCGGCATGAGCGGCCACAGCTACGGCGGGTATATCACGTCGTACGCCATGACCCACACGAACCTGTTCGCCGCGGGGATCGCCGGCGCACCGGTGACCGACTGGCGCGATTACGACTCGATCTACACCGAGCGTTACATGGGCCTGCCGCAGGACAACCCCGACGGCTACAACGCCTCGTCGGTCGTCCGCGCGGCCGGCAAGCTGCATGGCCGGCTGCTGATCCTCCACGGCGCGATCGACGACAACGTCTCGTTGCGGAACACCATGAGGCTGGTCCACGCGCTCCAGCTCGCCAACAAGGACTTCGAGCTGATGATCTACCCGTCGTCGCGGCACGGCATCTTCGGCGCGCATTACAGCCGGCTCCAGACCGAGTTCATCCGCCGGACGCTGTTGACCCCCAAGTCCGAGCCGCAGAAGCCCCGCTCGCCCGGCGAGATGGCGTCGCCTTCGCAGGAGGACAACCGCCCGGCGGAAGGCCGCACCCGCCGCCGGGCGGCGGCGTCGGCCTCGGCGCGCTGATCGGGGTCTCGTGATCGTCCTGCGATTGAGCGCGACTCGCGGAAGCCGCCGATGCCGCTGCCCTTCGATGCCACGTTGAAGGACCTGGCGCGCCGCCATCCCAGGGACTACGTCTCGACGTTCCGCCTCGGGAATCCCTCCGACGTCCACGCCCTGAACGTGGACCTCTCGGTGATCTCGGCGGCGACGGACGTGGTGTTCCGGATCTGGGAGATCCCGGCCGAGCGGCTGCTCCGTCGCGGGCCGGGCGTGTTGCCGCTGAGCGTGCTGGGCGCCCTGCCGCCGGGGATGTCCGAGGAAGACGGCATCGCCGACGTGGTCGCCCGGCTGTGCCGCCGCGTCGAGCGGACGCTCGACCGCCAGACGGCCAACCACGTCCTCACCTCGACCTTCGTCCTTTCCGGCCTGCGACTGAAGCGCGAGAGGGCCCTCAACCTGTTCCGGAGGATTCGAGCCGTGGAAGAATCGACGACGTATCAGTACATCATCGAGCAGGGCGGGCTCAAGCAGGCGCGAAGGATGCTCATCCAACTGGGCGCGGACAAGTTCGGTGCACCGACCAAGAAGGTGAGGGCCGCCATACAGGAATCGGAGGATCTGCAGCGCCTCGAGCGTATGGTGAGGCACGTGCTCACCGCGACTTCCTGGAACGAAGTCGTGGAGACGCCGTAAGCCGACCTCACGATGCTGTGCCACAAGCCGATCGCCGGCAGACAGCCCCGATCGATCCCTGAGGATCCGAGCCGTGGAAGAATCGACGACATACCAGTACATCATCGAGCAGGGTGGCCTCAAGGCGGCGCGGGCCATACTGCTCGACCAAGGGGCGAGCAAGTTCGGCCCGCCGGCCAAGAAGGTGAAGACCGCAATCCAGGATTTGGAGGATCTCTCGCGACTCCGACGCATCGCGATGCGCATGCTCACCGCCAACTCCTGGGCCGAGGTCCTGGAGACGCGGTGAGGTGCCTTCGCACCCCGAATCTGGCCAGCGAGGGGGAACCGCGTCTTTGAGCTGCGGTTGGCCGAGGACGCGGGGGCCGTTAGAATGGCCGATGGAAAGACCGTGACCGTCCCCGCTTCCTCCGGATACGAACGAGGTGCCGCATGTCGTCCGCGACCCAGACCGCGGCCACGATCGATGACCTCTACCGCGTCGAGGGCAAGGCTGAGCTGATCGGAGGGAGGATCGTCCACTACATGGCCACCGGGCGCCGGCCGAACCGCGTCGCTTTCCGGATCTGCCGCAGCCTCGACGATTACGCCGAGGCGACCGGCCGCGGGGAGGCGTACACCGACAACATCGGGTTCGTCGTCCCCCCGCTCACCTCGGGTCGCGAGTCCTTCTCGCCGGACGCGTCCTACTTCCTCGGTCCCTTCCCGGCCAACCCCATGCGATTCCTGGAGGGGCCGCCGACCTTCGCCGTCGAGGTCCGCAGCGAGAACGATTACGGCGATGCGGCCGAGGAGGCGATGGCCGCCAAGCGGGCCGACTACTTCGAGGCCGGCACCCCCGTCGTCTGGGACGTGGATCCGGTCAACCGCCGCATCCTCAAGTACCGCGCCGACGCCCCCGACCAGCCTGAAGTGTTCACCCCCGGCCAGGAGGCCGACGCCGAGCCGGCGGTCCCGGGCTGGCGGATCGCCGTGGACCGGGTCTTCGCCTGAGGAACGGACGCGACGGACGACGTCCGCCGGCCTCAGAGCCGGAATTGCGGGAGCAGCCGCGCGATCGACTCGATGGAATCGAGATACTCCGCACCCACGACCCAGTCGCCGAATCGGCGGCGATGGCCGACGGCGACGATCCGGTCGATGCCCGCGGCGCGGGCGGACGCCAGCCCCGAAGGCGACTCCTCGAGCACCAGCACGGACTTCGGCGACAGGCGGAGCTTCTTGAGGGCCAGCAGATACGCCTCCGGGTCGGGCTTGCGCCGCGTCACGTCTTCCTTGGCGACGATCAGGTCGAACGCGTCGGCCAGCCCCGAGGCCTGCAGGACCGCCTCGATATTCTCGCGCCAGGTGCCCGAGACCACCGCCAGCTTCGCCCGGCGGTGCAGGACCCGGACCAGCTCGGCGACCCCCGGATAGACCCGCGGCGCGTGGCGGAGCAGTTCCACGGTGAGGTCCTGCTTGCGCCGGACCCATTCGTCGACCTTGTTGACGGGGATGCCGCGCTCGTTGAACAGGTCCGTCAGGAACTCGCGATCGTCGACCTCCACCGACCGCGCCGCGACCTCGTCGGGGACCTGCAAACCCATGAAGCTCAAGCTCCGCTGCCACGCGGCGACGTGATGGTTCTCGGTCGCCGCGATCACTCCGTCGAAATCGAACAGGAAGGCTTTGGTGACCATGGGTCGTCTGCAATCGCTCCAGCGGCACCGGGAATCCGAACCGGTCATTATCCCCGATCGTGGCGGCGACCGTCAAATGATTGACAAGCGCCGCCGCCAGCGCTATCTTGCCTTGCAAGGCGCCCCGTCCATCCGCCCGGACCGAGCCGCGTCGGTCGAAACGGGCCCGACCGGGGGCCGACCCTCCGTCCGCCGCCACACGACACCACACGACACCCATCGCAGACCGGGAGACCGCACCATGGCACGACCCGTGACCCTCTTCACCGGCCAGTGGGCCGACCTGACGCTCGAGGTCATCGCCCAGAAGGCCAGCCAGTGGGGCTATGACGGCATCGAATTGCCCTGCTGGGGCGACCATTTCAACGTGCAGAAGGCCCTCAGCGACCCGGGCTACTGCAAGGGGCGTCACGACCTGCTCGGCAAGCACGGGCTGAAGTGCTGGGCGATCTCCAACCACCTGACCGGCCAGCTCGTGCTCGACCACAACGACGCGCGGACCGATGACTGGGTGCCGCCCAACGTCCGGGGCGACGCCAAGAAGAAGACCGAGTGGGCCATCCAGGAGATGAAGGACACCGCCCGCGCCGCGCAGAAGCTGGGCGTCAAGGTCGTCAACGGCTTCACCGGCTCGTCGATCTGGCACCTGCTCTACTCGTTCCCCCCGGTGTCCGATTCCACCATCGAGGACGGCTTCAAGCTGTTCGCCGACCGCTGGAACCCGATCCTCGACGTCTACAAGGAGTGCGGCGTCAAGTTCGCGCTGGAGGTCCACCCGACCGAGATCGCCTTCGACATCTACACGGCCGAGCGCGCCTTGAAGGCCATCAACCACCGGCCCGAGTTCGGCTTCAACTTCGACCCCAGCCACCTCCACTGGCAGATGGTCGACCCCGTCGAGTTCATCCGGGCGTTCCCCGACCGGATCTACCACGTGCACGTCAAGGACGCGGCGCGGACGCTCGACGGCCGCTCGGGCATCCTGGCCTCGCACCTCAACTTCGGCGACCCCCGCCGCGGCTGGGACTTCCGCTCGCCGGGCCGCGGGCAGGTCAACTTCGAGGAGATCGCCCGGGCGCTCAACGCCATCGGCTACGAGGGACCGCTCTCCGTCGAGTGGGAGGACTGCGGCATGGACCGCGAATATGGCGCGGCCGAGGCGGCGCGGTTCGTCAAGGAGCGGATGGGCTTCAAGTCGGCCGGCCGGCTGTTCGACTCGGCCTTCGCCGAAGGGCAGGGCAAGTGAGCCGATCCCGGGTCTCGGATTCAAGATTCCGGATTCCAGATTCCGGATCGCGGACGCAACTCCGGCGTTCGGATCGAGCACGAGCCACCTCGCTCCATTCGGAATCTGTAATGTGGAATCTTGAATCCGAATGCGGCATGGGCGCTCATCGCCCGTGGTGCGGATCCACCTTCGGCGCGACGATCAGCTCGATCGGCGGCGAGCTGTCCCCGGTGCCGGCCGACTCGGCGTTGCCCACCGCGTAGAACGGGCGGACCATCGGCCGGGCCCAGGGCTCGGCGAGCAGGAACACGGAGCGCTCGGTCTGGGCCTCGGTGACGAGCACGCCGTTGAGGCCGATATTGAGCACCCTGACGCCCTGCGGCAGGTTCTTCACATCGATCGGCACGCGGCCCTTGAACGCCGGGCTGCGCTTGACGGCCAGCGTCATCGAGACCCGCTCGCCGGGCCGGATCACCACGCGATCCGGCCGCGCCTCGACCTCGAGGTTGGTCACCGGCGTGACCGTGATCCATCCCCCGGCCGGCCCGCCCGGGTCGATCTCCTGCCGTTGCGAGGCGGCGCCCGATGGAGACGCGCGCTCCACGACCTCGCGCGCCACGACCCGCCACGTCGGCGGCGAGAACGCCGGCGCGGACTCGTCGGCCGAGAGCGCCAGCATCCCGCCCAGCTCGTCGCCCTCGATGACGGCCCGCGTGGCGGTGACGCCGGGCGGCAGGCCCTCCACCGTGACCTCGACGGCTCCGTCGAAGCCGTCGCGGCGCAAGAGGTTGAGGTCCACAAGCGCCGTCCCGCCGCGCGGGATGTTCGGGTTCTCGGTGCTGAGGGATACCCGGAACGACGGACGGGGCCGGCGTAAGACCAGGTGATATCCGTAGTCCTCGCCCCCCAGGCCGCGGACGTCCTCGACCCGCACCAGGTAGTCGCCGTCGGCCGGCGCGGAACGTCACCCGCGAGTCCTTCGAGAACGTCGGGCCTCCGTCGTCGTTGCGGTAGGTCAGCGTGGTGGTCGGCACCCCGCCGGGCGGGAAGGCCGTCCCGGGCGGGTGGATCTCCACCTTGTACATGATCTGGCTCATCGGGTGCTGCTCGGGCGTGGTCTCGAGCCAGCCGATGCGCTGGCCCGACTGGCCCCAGAAGACGCAATCGTCGTCGGGATTGCGCGGCAGCGCCTCGATCCGGACCAGCTCGCGGCCGAACCAGAGGTAGTCGTTGACGGCCAGGCTGTCCCAGTGCGTCAGGCGGATGTTCGGGGTCGTCGACGGGTGATCGCGGAACGCGACCTCGGTCTGATCGACGGGCCGCAACACCGCGCGGGGCACCGGCCGGCCGCTGGCGTCGAGCACCTCGACGATCGAGTCGACCGCCGAGCCCAGCCGGCGCCCGAAGACCTCGACGATGACCGTCTCTCCCTTCCTGGCCCGGAACCGGTAGAAGTCGACGTCCCCATCGTGGCCGATGCGACCGGAGACGCCGCCGGGGACCGGCAGCTCCTGGGCCTGCGCGGCGCGTCATCGGTCTCGCGCTCGACGGCCTGGCGCCCATCCGCGACGACCACGTTCCGCGTCGCGGCGGGCTGCCGCCCCTTCCCGCCCGAGAGGACGACCGGGACGCCCACGATCGTCCCGGGTTCGACGCCGGACGCCACCGGCAACGGCACCTCGCGCACGCCGGCGAGGTTCGAGCCGTCCACCTCGATCCGCGCCGTCGTGCCGCGCTCGACGCCCATCGGGAAGACCGATCGGACGAACGGGATCGCCCCGGCGGTGATCCGGTAGAAGTGGGCGCCCGAGCCGCTTAGATCGGCGTCGGCGACTTCGAGCGTCATCGGCCCGTCGGCGCGAGCGGTGTAAGCCAGCACCGGCTCCATCCCGCCGCTCACACCCGAGCCGCCCGCGTCGGCCTGGGCCACCATGCGACCGCCCGAGTCGGAGAGCATCAGCACCGGCCGGAGCTTCGAACCCATCGATGCCGCCACGACCTGGAAGACCAGCTCCTGACCCGTCTTCGCCTCGAACCGGAACCGATCGACGTCCCCCGGACGATCGATCGTGCCGAGGAGCGTCGCCGGGAGCGCGGTCGAGTGGCCTTTGATTTGATCCGGCCGGTCGTTCGGCTCGCGCTCGGCGGCCTCGGGGTCGGCGACGACGGCGAACTCCTTGAAGCTCGGAACGCCCAGG
This sequence comes from uncultured Planctomycetota bacterium, assembly GCA_963815795.1. Lineage (GTDB taxonomy): Bacteria > Planctomycetota > Planctomycetia > Isosphaerales > Isosphaeraceae > JAKAUH01. Next base: position 6,203,808 of record CAWFIC010000003.1, read on the forward strand.
GGCGTGATGACGCCGATCGAGCGCAGGCCGACTCGCGCATCCGGGGCGATCGTCAGCTCGACATCGAGGCGGTTGGGGTCGGGCTGTTTGGCCGGCAGGATCGCGGCGGAGACGCCCGGCTCGGGCAACAGGACGGAGGTCGCCCGGCCGACGCCGAAGCCGGTCAGAGTAACCATCACCTTGCTGCCCCGCAGACCGCCGCGCGGCGAGGGCGGGTTGAGCGAGGCGTTGCGCATCAACGTCGGCGCGGGCGGAGCCGACGACGATCCCGGACGCGCCGGCGGCTCGCGGAGGACCAGGCTCGCCGCGGATGATGGCGCCAAGACATCCCAGAACGCGAGCGACCCGTCGTAACGGCCCAGCACCAGCCGCTTGCCGTCCGGGGCGAAAGCCAATGCCTGGACCCAGTCGGCCTGCGCCGGCAGCGAGGTGCGGGGCGACAGCGTGGCGAGGTCCCAGAGCCGGACTGTCCGATCCTCGGCGCTGGAGGCGAGCCACTGGCCGTCCGCCGAGACGGCCAGCCGCAGGATCGCCGCGTCATGCGCGAAGGCCGACCGCTCCAGCCTCGGCTCCGCGGCCGAGCCCGGCCCGCCCCGGGCATCGACTCGCCACATCCGGATCGATCGGTCCACGCCCCCGGCGAGCACGCGCGACCCGTCGGGCGTGAACGCCACCGCGTACAGCTCGGCGGTCGATTCCGAGAGCGTCGCCGTGCGCCGGCCGGTGGACCAGTCCCACAGCTTGACCGTCCGGTCCGCGGCACATGAGGCCAGGGTCTTGCCGTCGGGCGAGAAGGCCAGGCCGTAGACCGCGTCGCTGTGATCCTTGAGCGGCCGGACGACCTTGCCAGCCGCGAGGTCCCAGATGAGGACCTGCTTGTCATATCCGGCCGTGGCCAGGGCCTTGCCCCCCGGCGCGACCGCGGCGGCGAGGATCGCGTCGGAGTGTCCCCGCAGGTCGAGCCGCTTCTTCCAGCCCGCGACGTCCCACACCGCGAGCGAGCCGAAGAGCCCCGGCTGCCCGCCCGCGACGACCAGCGCGCCGCCGTCGGGCGTGAACCGCAGCGCCGTCACCGGACCCGGATGATCGGCCAGCGTGGCGGCCTCTTTCCGGGTCGCGACATCGTAGACGATGACCTTGCGACCGGCCGCGGCGGCCAGCATCCGGCCGTCGGGGCTGAAGGCGATCGACGCGATCGGGTCGGCCGCCGGTACCTTGAGCGCCACCCTGGGCAGTCCGGCCAGCACGTCGGCCAGCGACGCCAAAGGCGTCTCGGTGGGGGAGGGGCCGTCGAACGCCGCACCCTCCTTGACCCATCGGGCGAGCAGGGCGATCTCCTCGCCGCTCAGGGGCGGCTGCTTGTACGGCATCCGCACCGGCGCACCCGGCCGGATCGTCGCGATCAGCTCGCTGGACTCCGGGTCGCCCGGCTCGAGGATCGCGTCGCCCAGCTCCTTGCCGCCGCGCCGCAGCGCGGCGAATGTCGTCATCTTCAGCCCGCCCGACGCCTTGCGGTCGTCGTGGCAGGCCAGGCACCGCCGCACCAGGATCGGCGCCACCTGGCGCTTGAAGCTCACGCGATCCGATCGCGGCGCGGTCTGGGCCGGAGCGGTCGCGGCGACGAGGGCGCACAGCCCCGCCAGCAGCGAGCCTGAAGCGGTTAACGAATGCGCGGCCGAAGTGGCTGGGCGGTGAGACCGGGCTGGGGCCTCGACCCCCCTGGCCCCCCCTTCTCAAGGGGGGGAAATTGAGTGAGCCCCAGCCTCCGCAATCCCCCCCTTGAGAAGGGGGGGCCAGGGGGGTTCTCTCGAGTCGCTGCAACCCAAGCGTTAAGCGTCCTAGGCGAACCCGTCTCGATGCCCATGTCATGGCGCGCCGGCCTCAATGGTTGAACAGGAACTCGCGGCTGGTGAGGACGGCCCAGTACAGGTCCTCGACCGCCTGGCGACGCGCCGTCGCGGCGGCCTTGGGATCGGCGACGCCCCCCGTCGCGTCCTTCAGGGCCTTGATCATGCGATCGCGCTCGGCCGCGTTCGGCCGGCGCGACAGCGCCGAGAGGAACAATCGCTCGACGATGGCCGCATCATCGACCTTGCCGGCGATGGCCTTCGCCACGACGCTCGACTCCGACCGGAGCTTCTCGTTGATGGTCTCGCCGTTGGCCAGGTGCAGCGCCTGCGACATCGAGGGCTCCGCCGAGCGTTCGCACGAGCAGGTGGAGATCCGCGCCGGCCGGCCGAACGAGTCGAGGAACGTGCTGGCCACCTGGCTATCGGGCAACTGGAGGCTCCTCCAGCCGGCCGGATAGCCGGCGAACGGCGTGGGCACGTCGGTCACCCGCGCGATCGCGTCGAGCAGCACCTCCGCGGGCAGGCGCTTGACGCGGTAGTGGCTGAGGAACTTGGCGTCCGACTCATTGCCGGGCACCGGCACGCTCGACCGGGCATACACGGCCGAGTTCATGATCGTGCGGACCAGGTGCTTCACGTCGTAACGGTGGGCGATGAAGTCGGCGACCAGCCCGTCGAGGAGCGCCTCGTCGCTGGGCGGGTTCGAGACCCGCAGGTCGTCCTCGGGGTTCACCAATCCGCGGCCGAAGAAGTTGCTCCAGACCCGGTTGACCAGCGCGCGGGCGAAATACGGGTTGTCCGGCCGGGCCAGCCAGTCGGCGAGCACCGCGCGGCGGTCGCGCGGGTCGTCGGACGCCATCGGCCGGGCATCGAGCGGGCTCGGCGGCATCGCCACCCCGCGCCGAGGGTGCAGGATCTCCCCGTCGCGCGAGTTCGCCACCACCGCATCGCCGGTCGTGTCCCCGTCCTTGAGCGCGACCCGGGCGAACAGGCTGGCGAAGCTGTAGTACTGGTCCTGCGTCCATTTCTCGAGCGGGTGGTTGTGGCACCGCGCAGGTCAGCGACAGGCCGAGGAAGGTCATGCTGGCGCTCTCGCTCAACTCGATCGGGTCGCGGTGCATCACGTAGAACGCGGCCGCGCCGTTGGAGAGCGTGCTCCCCTGGGCCGTCAGGATCGAGCGGGCGAACCGGTCCCACGGCACGTCCTGCTCCACGCTCTGCCGCACGAAGCGGTAGAACGACCACATCGACGGCGCGGCCAGCTTGCGGGACGAGACCAGGAGCATATCCGACCACTTGTAGGCCCAGTAATCGACATATTCGGGGCTCTCGAGCAGCCGGTTGACCAGCCGGGCGCGGCGATCGGGGGCGCGATCGTTCAGGAAGGCCTCGGCCTGCTGGACGGTCGGCAGCGTGCCGGTGGCATCGAGGCAGGCGCGGCGGAGGAACGCGGCGTCGCCGGCATCGGGCGACGGCGGGATCGAGAGCGCGGCCAGCTTGGCGAGGTTCTTCTCGTCGATCGCGTTGTTCCGCGGCGCCGAGGCCAGCACCCTGGGATCGAGCTTCGCCTCGAACGGCGACGTCACGGTGACCCGGGCCACGCGGCTGGCGAACCAGACCGAGACATACCCCTCGCCCCGGCCGGTGACCTTGAGCCGGCCGTGATCGTCCACCGAGGCGACCGCGTCATCGGTGCTGGCGAACTTGGCCCAGTGGGTCACGTCCTCGACCCGTCCGTCCGAGTACGTCGCCTGCACCACGACCTGCTGGAACTGCCCCGGCGCCAGGCGGACGGCCCCGGGATGGATGCTCAGCCCGCGGATCTCGGGATCCGTCGGCGAGGGCCCCGGCATCCCTCCCGCGATCCATTCGGCGATCACGCGGTACTCGAGCGACCCGGGCTGGAATCGCACCCCGCCTCCGTGCTCGATGGCGCCGGTCGGCTTGAGCAGGACCAGGCTCTCCTGCGGCGCGGTCTTGACGACCCGGCGGCCCAGCGACTGGCGGGTGAGCGTCGCATAATCGATCTCGGGCCCGTAGCCGCGGAGGGTCAGGCGGAACCCGTTCTTGCCCGCCGCCGCGCCGTGGCACGCTCCCGCGTTACACCCTTGCCTGGTCAGCACCGCCTCGACATGGTTGCGGAAGCTCCACGGCTCATCCCGGTCGGCCCCTTCGACCGACACGAACCCCCGCGCCACCCGGCCGTCCACCGTCGCCGTGATCGTCGCCAGGCCGTCGCCGACCGGCTGCACGAACCCGTCGCGATCGACCACCGCCACGCGGGGATTGTCGACCGCGAATGTGGCCCGGCCGGTCAGGTCGCCGACCCCGATCCCCTTCTCACTCCGCTCGACCACGAACCGCTGCCGGGCATGCGGACCGACCAGCCGGGCCGAGGCGGGAAGCAACACGAGCTCATCGCCGGATTCCGCGGGAGCCGCATAGCAAGGTGAAACGGAGGAAAACGAAGGGGGAACCACGAATAACACGAATAACACGAATAAAGACAGGGGGCGTCCGGGGCACAGACCCGTGCGCCGGACCGGGAGGCAGCGGCGAAGAGGATCAAGAGTCGCCGATCGACTCGCTTGGTCCTTTATTCGTGTGAATTCGTGTGATTCGTGGTTCCTTCTTCTCTTCCGCATCATGACCCTCCCGGACCGAACCGATTCGGATTTCGCGGTCTCGACGGATTCAAAAGAGTTCCTCGATCGGTTCGACGCCGTGGTCGACCAGGCGAAGCGGCCGGCTCTGGGGCCCGGGCAGCTCGGTTGCCGGGTTGATGCCGATGGCCTGGTAGACGGTCGCGGCGATCTCGGCGGTGGTCACCGGCCGGTCCTTGGGCGCGTAGCCGATCTCATCCGAGGCGCCGACCACGCGACCGCCCTGGATCGGTCCGCCGGAAAAGAGCACCGTCCAGCAGGCCGGGTGATGGTCGCGGCCGCCGGCCGGGTTGATCTTGGGCGTCCGGCCGAACTCGCCGAAGGCCAGCACCACGGTGTTCTCGAGCATGCCGCGGCGATCGAGGTCCTCCAGGAGGGCGGTGTAGGCGTTGTCGAAGTTCGGGCCGACCTCGTTCTTGTAGCACTCGATCGGGCTGAACGGCGCCGAGCCGTGGATGTCCCAGGTGATCTCGTTGAACACGGTCTCGAACATGTTCACGGTGACGAACCGGACGCCGCGCTCGATCAGGCGTCGGGCCAGGAGGCAGCTCTGGCCGAACCGGGTGCGCCCATAACGGTCGCGGATCGGGGCCGGCTCGGCGGCGATGTCGAAGGCTTCGCGCGCCTGCGGGCTCGACATGAGCCGGAAGGCGCCCTCGAAGTTGGCGTCGAGCAGCCGGGCGTCGGCCGACGATTCGAAGGCGCCGACGGCCCCGTCGATCGCCGCGCGGAGCGACCGCCGGCGCGACTCGCGCACCGCCGTGACGTAATCCGGCGGCAGCAGGTCGGGGACCTTGAACGCCTTGTCATTGGGGTCGGCATTGAGGATGAACGGGTCGAAGGTCTTGCCCAGATAGCCGGCGGCGTGCCCGTGCGGCAGGTTGCCGCCGGTCGGGCCGATCGGCTTGGGCAGCACGACGTACGGCGGCGTATCGTGCCGCGAGCCCTTGAGCTTGGCCATCACCGAGCCATAGGGCGGGTGCTCGGTCCCGCCGGTGAACAGGCGGCCGGTCTGCATCATCTGGTGCCCGGTGTCGTGGACGGCCGCCGCCGTGTGATACACGGTGCGGACCAGCGACACCTTGTCCATCATCGCCGCCAGCCGCGGGAAGACCTCCGAGACCTGGACGCCCGGCACCTTCGTCGCGATCGGGCGGAATGGCCCGCGGATCTCCTCGGGCGCCTCGGGCTTCATGTCCCAGGTGTCGAGCTGCGACGGCCCGCCGACCAGGAACAGCAGGATGCAGTTCAAATCGCGATCGCGCGCGACCGCCCCCGAGGCCGCCATCGCCTGCATGGCCGGCAACCCGAATCCCAGGGCCGTCAACGACCCGGCGTGCAGGAAGTCGCGACGCGTCAGACCATCACAGAAGTGGACCGGCTTCTTGGCGTCGACTCGGAACATGGTGCGACCCCTCTCTCTCGTGCATCGGATCGATCGGAGGTGGGCGTAGCGGGGCAGGCTCAGCCGGGCTCGTTCCGGCCCGAGCACTCATCGTAATCGGTGCCAACGGTCGGGTCAAACGGGCCAACGGCCGTCGCGGCGCCCTCCCAAGGCCGCCGTCTGATGCCATACCCCAACCCGATCGGATCGGTCTGGTCGGCATCGACCAAGGGCCCGGGTCGAGACGTCGGTCCGGATGACCGATCCATCGGCTCCTCAGACCCGACATCCTCCTTTGACGTGCACAGATGCACACAGAACGAACAGCCCTGCTTATTCGCAATAACCGAAATGGCTTCGTTTCGCGTTTTTCTTGAGTCAGTCCAAGGCCCAAACCTCGCCCACACAACCGGCAAGCATTACCCAGAATACCATTGGGTTCGTTTCGTCGCTCCGCTACCGGAATTCGGGCGCGGCACCGGGTGACGCCATAAAAATCGGTGAATTCTACCCAGAATACCGTTGGGTTCGTTTCGTTGTTTGGCAGTGTCGCATACCAGCCGATCGGGACAACCAAAAAATCGGCAGATTTTGCCCAGAATACCATTGGGTTCGTTTCGTAGACGGCGCTCAGCACCCGTCGAACCCAAGAGCTTCCATGGATGTTAACATGGAATCGGACGCCCGAGGACTCCACCGCAAGAACGAGAGCTTGCGTCACATAATGCTTGTCACCACAATTCGATGCTGGCGTGCCACGTCGCGCGTGGGCGTCACAAGATACGGAAGATAGGGATTGTCCACGGAAGTCCGGATGGACCAGACGCGCCGGTCGTTGCCTGTTGGTTCCGATGTCCGACTTAACTTCGGCCGTATCGGCGTTGATACCGGCTCGTTGCGGGCTCATCATCGATCGCTGTCCTCATCGTCGGGGGCGGATCTGGGGATTCTTATTATAGACGTCCGAACCCGCAGGCTGATTCACAATTCGGGGAATTTCTCGTTATGGCCTCTGCGATCTGGAGCTCCCTTCAGGGACCAGGGCGTATGCCGGGCGGCTTCGGGTGGGTCGGTCGCGGCACGATGTTCGTTCTGCCAACCAGTTCGCCGATCGTGGTCCTCCTGTTGTATGTATGACCACCTTCCGGTCTAATAGCAATTGTCGATATCGACCTGCACTTTCCGAGCAGAGACGGCCCTCGAAAAAAGAGTCGAAGTGTCAGCGGTCCGGACGGAATCCATGGGACGCAAACGCTCGAAGAGCCCGGAGAGTGCGAGGGTTCGCAAGCTGAATACCTTCGAGGACTCCCGGTTCGGGCAGCGACTCAAGGCCTTCGGCGACGGGCCGGGCTTTCGGGGCGACAAGGACGAGGTGGTCAGGCTGCGGGCCAACGTCGGTGAGGTCGTCAAAAACTCGAAGTTCATCCTGGACCAGATCGGCCGATACCTGCCCCAGTACACCCTGCACAATGAAACCCACATCCTCAACGTCCTCGGCCTGATGGATACCCTGACGCCCGACGAGGTGATGGACCGGCTCGAGCCGCTCGAGTGCGCCCTGTGCATCCTGTCCGCGTACACCCACGACCTCGGCATGGCCCTTCGGGCCGAGGAATATCGGGCGATCACCGATGAGAGGGGGGAGTCGCCGGAACGTCAGCGTTTCCTGCGATTCCGCGACCGCTACGGCGAGGAGGTCCGGCAAGTCGACCGGTTGAGGAAGACCGGCGATGCAGGGGACAGGCAGCGGGCGGGCCACATCGAGGCTTACATCCTTGCCGAGTACATCCGGACAACCCATGCCGATGGGGATGCCGCTCGGAGCCGCGTCAACGGCTGGCTGGAAGCGATCAGGGCCCGCGAGGTGGCGAACAATCCGTCGCTGTTCACGTACCAGGGGACCGACTTCCAGCAATGGCTCGTGCTCATCGGCGCCAGCCACGGCCGCGATGTGAGCTGGCTGCGCGAGCAATGGACCCGCCCGCCGGGCAAGCCGGACGCCTTCCTCGTCCTCGTCGGCGGGGAGTGGGTCAACCTCGCGTTCCCGGGCCTGCTGCTCCGGCTGGCCGACATCATGGACTTCGACGCCAGCCGCACCCCGCGGATCCTCTTCCGGCACGTCGGCATCGACGACGCAGTCAGCCTCGCGGAGTGGAACAAGCACCTGAGCATCACCGGGTGGAGCCTGGAGACGCCCGAGGGCGGTGAGCCCCGGCTGACTTACTCCGCCCACCGATGCGAACACCCGGTCTTCGAGAAGAGCATCCGTGACTTCGGCTCGTGGATCGACGCGGAGATCCGCTCGGTGCGCGAAGAGCTGCAGTGGCAGCGCCGCCTCCTGGGCGACCGGGGCGAGCGCTATGGCATACACCTTCCCCACGCTATCACGCTCGACATCAGGCCCGCCGGCTCGCCGCAGACACCGATCTACACCTACCGCGACCTCCAGTTTCGCCTGGACCAGGACGAGATCCAGCAGTTGCTGATGGGCGAGTCGCTTTACGGCGACCCGGGGCTCTGCATCCGCGAGCTGCTCCAGAACGCCCTCGACGCGCTGGAGCTGCGCGAGCTCCGGCTGAAGATCGCCGATGACGGCGGACAGCCCCACGAGCCGGTGGATCCGCTCCGGAGGGTGGGCGGACGGCCCGAGGAGCTGCGCGTCATCGTCACCTGGGGGCACGACGACTCGTCGGGGCAGGACTTCCTCCGCGTGACCGACAACGGCGTCGGGATGACCGAGCGGGTGATCACGGAGTATTTCACGCAGATCGGCAAGAGCTACTATCGCAGTCCCGAATTCCATCAGGAGCGGGCCGCGCTCCGGGCCGCCGGGCTGATCTCGTCCCCCATCTCGATCTTCGGCATCGGCATCCTCTCCTGCTTCATGATCGCCGATCGCCTCCAGGTCCGCACCCGGCCCGGCCACGCCAACGATACCGACCGTGCCCCTCGCGACATCACCATCTCCGGCCCCGGGAGCCTCTTCTGGCTGCGCCAGGGGACGCTCGAGCATCAGGGGACCGAGGTCACGCTCTATCTCAAGCCCCGGTTCCGCCTCGAGCATGATTCAAAGGCATTCGAGCCGGGGTTGCGGAAGCACTTTGGCTACCCGAGGGGGAGAGAATACAAGCCGGGCGACGGCGCGATCGACCCTCTGTTCATCGCGGCCTGCCACGTCGTCTGGCCGCGCCATCCGATCGATGTCGATATCCCCGGTGGGCAGACGGTCCGCATCGATGACCGGCTCCACCTCGATCGGCTGGCCAGGATTGATCGCGATGCCGTAGTTGCGAGGGCGGTAGATTGGGATTGCCCGGCCTCATTCATCGGGGAGCCGGAGTGGGGCGTCTGGGAGTGGCACGACGCCCAAGCCACCGGCAGCCGGATCCGCCTCTGGTTCCCGCGTAATCACACTTCGCCCAACTGCCCGGACTTGCCGGTGAACCCACCCGAAGAACGCGGATTGTGCCGCCAGCATGAACTGGCTTCCTTCGTCGAACCACAGCTCGAAGAGTCTGGCCGGACACAGATAGAGTCTGGCCGGACACAGATCCTCGTGCGTAGCATGTTCGTTCCCGGAGGGGAGTTAGCCCTTGAACGGATCGGGATCGCCCCGTCCGTAGGAACCCGTGTCTGGATCGACCTGCGAGGGGATGCGGCACCGCGACTGACTGCCGATCGCAGGACGATGCTGGCCACCGAAGAAGGCGGCGAGTGGTGTGCCGCGATCGACGGCACGTTCGAGCGCGCTGGGCAGGCCCTAGATCACGGCATGGCACGCGCGGCTCTAGGCGTCCGCGATAATGTGGCATACGGATACCTTCGGAGTAACGAACAGGCCCATTCGATTGGCCGCGGATTCGTGACAACAGACTTTAAGCACAAAACAAATAAATCTTTCGACAAGACTATCGATTCTATAAACAATCTTAATTTAACAGTTTTTATGTTTTTTGAATCCGTACTCCGGGATCAATTCCCCATCTCATTAGCTCGCGACCCCGGCCTCCTTCGAAACCTCGGCTTCGACCTATTCCACGACATCCCCAATGACTATGAGCGGGATCTTCGCTGTGCACGCATGCTATCCAGAAGCGTCGTCTACAACGACGTTCTCGCCAACAATCCCGAGTTGATTCTGGCCCTCGATCCTGAGTTCCCCAAAGACCATGCCCGCTCGCTCACCCGTCGTCGTGCCCCCGCTGCCGACCTGGACCGTGATTTCGACCCCGGGTCCATCCCTCCCGTGTTGGTGTCCATGCTCGTAGAACACGTTTACTCTTCGCTCCTCCAAGAAGGGTTTCGCCCCGACCTCTCATCCAGTTGGCCGCTCTTCGGGTGTCGATCGCTAATGGGTCAGATCGGGGCCGCAACGCTTACGGGCCCGGGCATCATCGTCTTCGACGTGGAGGAGGACGGGTGCACGGTTCACTTCAGCGACCCGAGTGGGAGCGAGCCGGCATCCCTGGTCGCGCGGGGTTATGACTTGACTTTCCCGGTGCCCGCGATCCCTCTCGGGAACCTGCGTCGGAACTTCACCGCGTGGCGTACAGATCGCCGCTACCAACCGTTGGGAGTCGCCCCGTTCCTCTTCCCCGAACTGCAGGGCATCTGGCGGAAGCACGCCGAATATCTCCGGGAGACCTTCCAAGTGCCGCGAATCTTCGCCCTGTTGCCGCGCCTCGACCTCTGGAGCAAGCCGTTCGCCGATTGGACGGACGAGGACTGGTCCACCTGCGGCATCTCGGCCCTGTGGAACATTGAGACCGGCGTCGTCCTCTGGGCTCACGGCGCTCACCACGTGGACGACATGCCCACCACGGGCCGACTCGCCCCCGAGTTCTTCGCCAAGCCGTCAACAAGCTGATATCACCCGCCCGGCCAGGGCGGATACTCGAACGCTCCGACGACGGATCGCTCAGGCTCTTCCAAACCAACCGGGTGTCTTGAGAGAGACCACCCGCTGCTTTCCACGGATGCTCATCACCAGCCCACTCCTGACCAGCGATCGCAGCCCGAGGAGCGGCAGTCGAGACGATCCTTCCGGTGCCAGGGAAATGCCCTCGTCGATCGTCAATCGGTAGGAGCCTTCTCTCAGTTTCATCGTACCCGGCCGGTTCCGATGGATCTTGACATCGGCCCGATACTGGCGGAGCCGCTCTCCTTTGAGTCGAGTTGTACCGATGAACTGAAGCTGGGCCGGTGAGATGCCCGCAAATGACTTGAGCTGCGACTCGGTGATCGAGAGGTTGTGGCTGTGCCCCGTATCCAGCACGGCCGGGAACGGCCGCTGCTCATCGTTGATGCTGATCCAGACGGCGATCTGATAACGCTTGATCGTGACCAGTTCGGTCCCCACGAAGAGGGAAGTTGGCTCTTCTCCGATGGGCAGTCTATCGAGGATCGTCACGGGCCGGCTCGAAATCATCGATCTCAAAGAAGGAGGGGTCGATCTCTTCCTCTTCACGCACGGCTCGTAGGCGATCGTAGACCTCGGCTTTGATGATCAGATACGTCTGATGGGTCTCGGGGTCGATGATCGGGACGGGTTGGTCGCCGGCCTGACCGATCGCGCGCCGCTGTTCGGGACTGAGGGTCATCATCGTCGCTCTCCTCGACTTGATGATTGTACTCTGAGGGCCGGTGGGCCGCGAGATGAGTCCGCGGCGTAACGCCCCTACCGAGCTGACAACGTCGTGTCGACGACGAGCCGGTCGCCCGCGACGTCCTCCCAGGCGAAGAGCTTGAAGTTCTGATGGCCTTCGTTCTTGCCGTCCTGGACGACGAGCAAGCCGCGGGGGAAGAGGGACGACGGTGCGCTGGTTGGTCACGTCGAGGCCATCGGAGTCGGCGATGTCGTCGATCGAGCCGGCGGCTTTGGGGTCGATGGTCAGGACGTAGGCGTGATCGCCGGATCGTTCGTAGACGTTGATCGTGCTGCTCCCCTGGCTCGAGGCCAGCAGATAGCCCTTGCCCGCGGGTACGTAATAGATGGTCAGGCCCTCGATGTCGGCCGTCAGGCCGTGCTCGCCGACGCGCGCCGCGGCCCGGCGGTCGCTGCCGTCGCCCGGTTCGGCCCCGTACTCCCAGATGGCGACCTTTTCCTCGGCCACGTAGAGCCTGGCCCGCTCCCGGTCGGCGACGAGCCCCTCGGCCTGCGAACCGACCCGGAAAGCCCGGACGCGGGTCGCTGTCAGTGCCGGGGTCTCACCGGCCGCGGGATCGAGGCGGTATTGTTCGACCGCCCCGTCGCGGTCCGTGACGAAGACATAGGCGGCGCCGTCGCGCGGGCTGCGGTAGGTGCAAAGGCCGTAAGGATCCCCGCCGTCGAAAGTCTTGAAGGTCGGGCCGGCGCCGAGCTCGGCGAGCGTGCCGTCGACCGGGTCGATCGTCCAGACCTTCACCCCGGACGACTTTCCCCCCTTGCCGACGCTGGCGATGGCCAGGTCAACCGGCCGGCCGGCGAGCCGGAAGCCGTAGAGGATATCGACGTTGTTCGGACGTGACCCCGGAGAGACGAGCTGTCGATCGCGGCCGTCGAGGGAATAGGCGTGCAGGCCCCCCTTCTTGTCGGTGCCGAGGACGAGGCTCCTAGCCGGATCCTCGGGGTGGATCCAGATTGCCGGGTCGTCGGCCGCATCGCCGGCGCTGGGGACGGGCTCGGTCTGGACCTTGGCCGCTGGTGTGACCGTGACAATGTCGGTCGCCGGGACCTGTGCCGCCAGGGCCAGGGCGATCGGTGCGAGCGCGAGAGCAAGGGCCGCGAGGAGTCGGTGCATCGGTCGATCCGGCGAGGGCAGGGCGGTGATCTTTCTGGAAGCGGACGCGCGGAACCTAGCAGAGCACGACGACTCGCCTTGGCATAGTGTATTATCCATGAAATTCTCGAGGCAGATATGGTGAAGCGGCGTGCGGACGTGCGGACGGGTTGACACGCTGGCTGGCCCGCACGCTTCTCGTCGGAATCCCTCCGAGCCAGCCGGTCCGCGCGGCACGAGACGTGCGTGATGGATGACAACGGAGGGCGGTCTTGCGCAGTCCGCTCACGAGACGTCGGATCGCCTCCAGGATGAGAGAACATGTCACGGCCGGACGCATCAAGCGGCCGGCCAGGGAGCCCAGCGTCGATATCAGCGAGGATTAACGGGATCGCCGGTCATCGATCGCGGAGGTCATTGTCATGAGAGGGACCCGTATCACTTTGCCGGAACTCGCCCTGATCGCCGGCACGCGCGCGATGCTCGGCGCTGGGCTGGGCCTGCTGCTGGCGGACCGCCTGCCCGAGGACCGGCGCAAGGCCGTCGGCTGGACGCTGCTGGTGGTCGGCGCCATCAGCACCATCCCCCTGGCATTCGAGGTGCTCGGCAAGGGTCGATCCGCCGACGAGCTCGGTCGGGCGGACGTCGGCCGCACCGCGTCTCCGATCTACTCCGGATGATTCGCGGACGTCGGTGCCGACGAGGCGGCGCGGCGGCTCATCCGGCACGTCAGGGTGGCGGTTCACCGACGATTTCCCTATCGTGATCGAGACGGACATCGATTTCCCGACGGCCGAGGTACTGCACCCGGCCGCCTGGTGAGGAGCCATCCCATGACCACGCCCTTGACGGCCGCGCCGGCCGCCGTGATCGCCCCGCCGTTCAACCTCGAGTCGGCGATCCGCAAGGTCCGCGCGGCCGAGGACGCCTGGAACTCCCGCGATCCGGACCGCGTGGTGCTCGCGTACACCGAGGACTCCGTCTGGCGGAACCGGATCGAGTTCCCGGTGGGCCGCGAGCAGATCCGCCGATTCCTGACCGGCAAGTGGGAGCGCGAGCTCGACTACCGCCTGACCAAGGCGCTGTGGGCGTTCACGGCCGACCGGATCGCGGTGAAGTTCGAATACGAGTGGCACGACCGCGACGGCCACTGGTTCCGCAGCTACGGCAACGAGCTGTGGGAATTCGACGACCGGGGCCTGATGCGCCGGCGGGAGGCGAGCATCAACGACCGCCCGATCGCCGAGGCCGACCGCAAGTTCTTCTGGCCCGCGCCAGGCCCCCGGCCGGCGGACCATCCGGGTATCGAGTAGGACCACCAATCAGTCCTGCGGCTTGACGGATAGACATGTTTTTTACCACGAATCAGCACGAATGACACGAATAGGACCGGACAGGCGGTCAGTCCGGAGACCTCGTTTCTTGTCCTTGGAGGGAGATCATCCGGTGGCCCCGACCACCGGCCCGGTCTGTTTCGTGTCATTCGTGCTGATTCGTGGTTAAGATTCGGTCTGCCGGCCTGCCTCGGCGCCGATCTGCTCCACAATGCCCAGCGGTGCCCCGCCGGGCACGGGCTCGGGCCGGATCTCGACCAATAGGCTGCCCCGCACGCGGTAGAAGAAGAAATGCTCCGGGATCGTCACCGCCCGGCCGGTGGCCGGGATCGGCTCGAGGCCCGGCCAGGCGAAGGTCCCCGTGTGCGTGCCGCCCTGCCGCCACTTGATCACGATGACGTCCCCGCGCAGCTCGGGTTCGTCGTGGTCGTAATGCCAGTCCGGGAAGCCGGCGTACAGGGCGCGGAGCATCTGGAGGAATTGCTCCTTGTTCAGGGTCCGCGCCGGAGTGACGAACGCCAGGCCGTCGGAGACCGTCGCGGCGATCCGGTCAACGTCGTGGGTCTCGAGGCCCTTGATGTACGATTCCATCACCGCCGGGATACCCGTCATCGGACCTCCCTGGTGGATCGAATCGGCCAAGGCGCCGACCCGCTCGCGCCATCCTTCTCCGCGTCGGGGCGAGGGCGACCAGCCTCCCCGCCACGCCGACCTCCCGACTCGGAGGCGACGACCATCCCCTCCTCCCCGCCGGCGAGAAGGTGCTCGTAGGGCGGATGAGGGGATGGCAGGCGGCTCCGAATCCAGTTTACTCGACCTCGATGAACTTACCATCCTGCGACACCTCGCCCTCGCGGATCTTGCCCCGACTTTCCTTGCCGCGGATCTCGTCGGCGTCCTTGCCGTTGACGTCGATCGTGTACGCGCGGTCGAAGCGGCCGATGTTGTCGCCATCGGTCGGATCGTGGTTGACTGACGCATCGGGCCCGCCGCGCCGCCTCGCGCGCCGACTGCACCGCGGGCAAGAGCAGCGCGATCAGAACGGCGATGATGCCGATGACCACCAGGAGCTCGATCGGGGTGAATCCGGCGCCGGGTCGATGGCCGCGATGCGACCGGTCCATCGGGCGGCCTCATGGGAACGGGGTGATTCGGAACCCGCGATCGCATAGCCCCCGATCGTGTCGGGATCGTGGCTCGAAGATGACAGAGCGGTAATCTGTGGCGCCGGCGTCCGGGTGCTTCATTATCATGATGTGGTGCTTCTCCGGTCGCGGACCGGGACCAGGGCGGGGCTTGCCGATGCGGGTGCCGGTGGTCGAGGACAACCCGGCCATGAGGCGCTACCTGGAGCAAGGGCTCCGGGAGCAAGCGTTCGCCGTCAACCTGGTGACCGACGGCGGCCGAGGCCTGGAGTACGCATCGACCGGGGTCTACGACCGGCTCATCCTCGACCGGATGTGGTGGACGTGCATATCAACCGGCTGAGGAACAAGGTGGACCGCGGATTCGACCGACCGCTCACTCATACGCTGCACGGGGTGGGTTATGTCCTCCGCGAAGAACGAAGGATCCCCGGGAGAGCCAGATCACCCGGGAGAGCCAGGCTCCGTCCGAGCCGATTTCCACATCCAGCTCGCGCGGAGGCTCGCCTCCCCGGAGAGGGCCGGATGGCGGACGTGGCTCTTCGGGAGGCCCGCCCTCCCGAAGAGCCCTGATGCCGGCTCGCACGGAGGCTCGCCCTCCCCGGTTGCTCGGGGGCGATACCGGCCGCTGGGCCTGCGGACGAAGCTCATGCTCTGGACGGGCCTGATGCTGGCCCTGTCGCTCGGCGCGGGGTTCGTGTGGGTCCATTATGGGCTCCGGCGCGTGCTTCGGGAGCGAAACGACGCGTTCCTCGAGCGGAAGGCGGCCGAGCTGCTGGCGATCGTCAAGGGCCATCACGCGGGCGATGCGTCGGAGCTCGAGTCGGAGATCCGCCGCGAGGTCTCGGCCTACGAGCCAGAGGGGCTGATCGTCGTGGTCCGCGAGTCGGGGCGCGTCTCCTTCGCCCCCCGGACGGCCCCGGCCCAGCGGCTGGCCGGGAGGCCCGTGCCGCCCGGACCACCGCGCACCATCGAGCTGGATGGCGAGGGGCCACTCTATCGCGTGCTCGCCGCGCCTTCGCGCGTCGAGGGGCTGTCGCTCGAGCTGGGGATTTCCCTCGCGGAGACCGAGGCGACACTCGCCGCGCTCGACCGGCTGGTGGCCGGTGGAGTGGTCGTGTTCCTGGCCATCGCGTCGGTGGGCGGGATGTTCCTCTCGCGACAGGCCCTCCGCCCCGTGCGCGAGAGCATTCGGGCGGCGTCGTGTCTCGATCCGGAGGACCTCTCGGCGCGGCTTCCCTTGACGGGCGCGGGCGACGAGCTGGACCAGCTCGCCTCGGCCTTCAACCGCCTGCTCGAGCGGCTCGCGGCCTGCCATGCCCAGATCATCCGCTTCAAGGCCGACGCCTCGCACGAGCTGCGCAGCCCGCTCGGGGCCATGCGCGCCGCGATCGAGGTCGCCCTCCAGCAGCCGCGCGAATCGGAGGAATACCGGAATATCCTGGCGTCGCTCGGCGAGCAGTGCGAGCGGCTCACATCGCTCATCGACGGCCTGCTGCTCCTGGCGCGGGCGGATGCCGGCGAGCTCGCCATCCGGCGCGAGCCGATCGACCTGGCGTCCGTCGCGACCGAGGCCGCCGAGATGTTCGAAGCCGTCGCCGAGGAGCGGGGCGTTCGCCTGGTCGCGGAGCTCGCGGGCCCCGCGACGATCCCGGGGGACGCGTCGCGCATCCGGCAACTGGTCACCAACCTCGTGGACAACGCGATCCGGTTCACCGAGCCGGGCGGCTCGGTAACGCTCCGCGTCAACGCGGTCGCGAACTCGGCGACACTCCTGGTTACCGATACCGGGATCGGCATCCCCGCCGGGGATCTGCCCCACATCTTCGAGCGGTTCTACCAGGTGGATACGGCCCGAGCCTCGGGAGGATGCGGCCTGGGGCTGAGCATCTGCCGATGGATCGTCGAGGCTCACGGCGGAACGATCGACGTCCGCAACACACCCGGCAAAGGGACGGTCTTCACGGTGGCGCTGCCGGCGTCGGACTTCGTCCGGATCCTGTCCTGAGCCGCACGGCCGCTTGACACGAAGGCCGGCACCGGACTATATTTGGGTATGCGGATAGAGAAGCCGACAGCCGATCCCCTGGACACCTCGGTCGAGCTCTTCAAGGCGTTCGCCGATCCGGTCCGGCTGCGCCTGCTGAACCTGCTGTCCGGCGGCGAGGTCTGTGTCTGCCACCTGCACGAGGCGCTTGATTTGCCGCAATCCACCGTGTCGCGCCACCTGGCCTACCTGCGCAAGCGGGGCCTGGTGGTCGGCCGCAAGGAGGGCCTCTGGGTCCACTACCGTCTGGCCAGGCCGGCGGACGCATTGCATCGACACCTGATCGGCAGCCTCAGAGCGTGCTCGAGGGAGATCGATCTCCTGGAGCAAGACCGCAGACGGCTCGACCATCGGTCGTGCTGCGGCGATTGACGTCGGATTTTTTTGCACGAGTATATCCGCTCAGGCGGATAAAATGGGCACGGGAGGCGACGATGGGAGACGATTCGATCAAGCTGGCGGTGCGGGAGCGATACGCAGAGGTCGCCCGGGGCGAGGCGAGCTGCGGCTCGCTCTGCGGCTGCACCGAGAACGCCGAGGGGCTGGCGATCGCCTTCGGCTATTCGGCCGACGAGTTGGCGACGCTGCCCGAGGGGGCGAACCTGGGGCTGTCGTGCGGCAACCCGCAGGCGGTGGCGGGCCTGGCGCCGGGCGAGACGGTCCTGGACCTGGGCAGCGGGGCCGGCTTCGACTGCCTGCTCGCCGCTCGCAAGGTCGGGCCGGACGGGCGGGTCATCGGCGTGGACATGACCGACGCCATGCTGGAGAAGGCCCGCGCCAACGCCGAGAAGGCGGGGCTGGCCAACGTCGAGTTCCGCAGGGGCGACATCGAAGCCCTGCCGGTCGAGGGCGATTCGGTCGATGTCGTGATCAGCAACTGCGTCTTGAACCTCGTGCCGGACAAGGACCGGGCGTTTCGCGAGATCGTCCGCGTGCTGCGGCCCGGCGGGCGACTGGCCGTCTCGGACATGGCGTGGCGGACGGAGCCCGCGGCGTCGGTCCGCACCGACCTCGAGGCGCTGGTGGGCTGCATCGGCGGGGCGCTGGTGCTCGACGATTACGTGGACCGGCTCCGACGCGCGGGCTTCGCCCGAGTCGAGGTCGAGGAGCATCCCGAGGCGGCCCGGAAGATGGCCGAAGTCGCGGGCATCGCGCCGCCGCCCGGGGCCGAAGACCTGCTGAGCGTCAACATCACGGCCACCAAGTGAAGGAGCCTTCGCCATGTATCTTTCGATCGTCGCAGCCCTGGCGATTGGGGCCGCTCCCGAGGGAGGCGCGGACGTGGGCCCGTTCGTGCGGGCGCTCTGGCTGGTCCAGCGGTACGGGACGGCCGACGCGCTCGATCCCGCCAACGACCAGCGGCTCAAGGGGGCCGTGGCCAGGGCACTCGGCAAGGACGGAAACCTCGTGCTCTCGAAGCTGGACACTTTCATGGAAGCCGAGACCGTCAAGAGACTGGCCGGGCCCGATGGCTCGATCAGCCCTTCGGAAGTCCGCGAAGCGGTGGAGGCCTCGGTGCCGGATGGCCGCAAACGGCTGCTGCCCCGGATCAGGGAGTCATGCCGATCGGCTCACGTCATCATACGACATGATCGATGAGCCGCACCGGCTGGCGGGCCGGAAGCTGGCCGACTGGATCGCCGGGAGCTACCGGCCGGGCCGGCGGCTGGATGTCATCGTCGTCTGTACGGGCAACTCTCGCCGGAGCATCCTCGGGGCGACGATGGGCAACATCGCCGCGGCGTATTACGGGATGCCGGAGGTCCGCTTCCACAGCGGCGGCACGGCCCCGTCGGCGTTCAACGCCCGCACGGTCAAGGCCCTTCAGGAGATCGGGGTCGAGATCGAGCCGACCGGCAAGGAGGCGCCGCGGGGCGAGCCGAAGACCGCGAATCCCGTCTACCGGGTCCGGTGGGGCTCGCCCGGCGGGTCGGACGAAACGCCGTTCGAAGCGGTCGAGTTCTCCAAGCGTTACGACGATCCCGCCAATCCGCACGAGGGGTTCGCCGCCCTGATGGTCTGCGGCGAGGCCGACGCGGCCTGCCCGTTCGTCAAGGGGGCGGCGTTGCGGGTCTCGATGCCGTATCTCGATCCCAAGATCTACGATGGCGGCGCCTATGAGGCGGCCAAGTACGCCGAGCGTCGCGACGACATCGGTCGGCTGATGCTGTCGGTGATGATGCAGGCGCGCGGCGCGCCGAGCCGGCGAGAACCCGGGCGGAGACGACGCGCTGACTCGGCGCAAGCTCATCCCCTGGACATCGACCATCGCCCCGAGTTCAATAGGGGCTCAGCCGACTCCAGGGAGATCGAACCAATGCACAAGGCGTCCCGGGTGTTTCGTTCGTTGGCCTGTCTGGCGATCCTCCTCTTGACGCCCGTCGCGATGGGGGCGGGCCGGCGAGAGGGGCCGCCCAGCATCGTCTACATCCTCGCCGACGACCTCGGTTACGGCGACGTGAAGTGCTTGAATCCGTCGGGGAAGATCGCCACGCCGAACCTGGATCGGCTCGCCGCGGCCGGGATGGTCTTCACCGACGCGCATTCGGGCTCGGCGGTCTGCTCACCGACCCGCTACGGCATCCTGACCGGCCGGTACGCCTGGCGGTCGCGGCTCCAGGAGAGCGTGCTGGGCGGTTGCAGCCCGCGACTCATCGAGCCGGGCCGCCTCACCGTGGCCGAGCTGCTCCGGCGGGCCGGCTACCATACGACCGCCATCGGCAAGTGGCACCTCGGCATGGACTGGACGCTGCGCCCGGGGATGCCCCGGTTCACCGACGCCATCGAGAAGGGGCCCGACGGCTGGAACGTCGACTTCACCCGGCCGATCGCCAACGGCCCGAACACGGTCGGCTTCGACGAGTTCTTCGGGATCAGCGGGACGCTGGACATGGTGCCGTATACCTTCATCGAGAACGACCGGGTCACCGCGATCCCGACGGTGGACAAGGCGTTCCCGATGATGCACGGGCTCCCGGGGCCGGAGACGCGCCGCGGGCCCGCCGCGGCGGACTTCGAGGCGCGCGACGTCCTCTCCACGCTGACCAGACGGGCCGTCGCTTTCATCCGTCGCCGCGCCGGCGAGGCGAAGGCCGGCCGGCCGTTCTTCCTGTACCTGGCGCTGACCGCCCCCCATACGCCGATCGCGCCCGCGCGATCCTGGCTCGGCCGGAGCGGGCTCAACCGGTACGCCGACTTCGTGATGCAAGTCGACGCGGCCGTCGGCGAGGTGCTCGATGCCATCGATGCCCAGGGCCTGGCCGATCAGACGCTGGTGATCGTCACCAGCGACAACGGCTGCTCGCCTTGGGCCGACTTCGACGAGCTGCGCGCCCGCGGCCACGACCCGTGCCGCGGCTTCCGCGGCTTCAAGGCCGACATCTTCGAGGGCGGGCATCGCGTCCCGTTCCTGGTGCGATGGCCGGGCGTCGTCGCGCCGGGACGCCGCAGCGACCAGCTCATCTGTCTCACCGACCTGATGGCCACCTGCGCCGATGTCATCGGCCGGCGGCTGCCCGACGACGCCGGCGAGGACAGCGTGAGCCTCCTGCCCGCCTTGCAGGGCGGCGAGCGCGGCCCGCTGCGCGAGGCGGTCGTGCACCACTCGATCAACGGCTCCTTCGCGATTCGCCAGGGCGACTGGAAGCTCGCGCTCTGCGGCGACTCCGGCGGCTGGAGCGACCCCTTCCCGGGGACCGAGGCCGCCGCGGCGCTGCCTCCGATCCAGCTCTATAACCTCGCCGCCGACCCCGCCGAACGCGACAACGTGCAGGACCGGTTCCCCGAGGTGGTTGCCCGGCTCACGCGCCTCCTGGAGAAATACGTCGCCGACGGCCGCAGCACGCCGGGCCAGCCGCGGACGAACGACGGGAATGTGGTGTTGCGCAAGGTCGTCCAGCCCGCGGCGCCGACCCGCCCGGCGGCCGTCCAGCCCGCGGCGAAGGCCGGGCGCCCGGCCGATCTCGAACAGATCCGCGAGCGCACCTGCTTCCAGACGCACGCGCGCTGGGACCCGATGCTCCAGCTCGGCTCGGACGTCGCGATCTGCTACGGCGTCGACCGGTCCTTGCCCGAGCGGATCGCCCAGTGGAAGGCGCAGGGCTACATCCCGCACCTGATGACGGGCGTCTCGTGGGGCCAGTACCAGGATTATCTCTACGGCCGCTTCGACGGCGTCCGGCACGTGGACGAGGCCCAGACGGACCGCAACGGTCGGGTCATCTCGCACGGCGGAGACGTCTACTACATGTCGCCGGGCGAGAACTTCGGCAAGTTCCTCTGCCAGGGCGTCAAGCGCGCGATGGACGCCGGCGCCGAGGCGATCCATCTCGAGGAGCCCGAGTTCTGGGTCCGGGGCGGCTACGGCGAGGGCTTCAAGCGCGAGTGGAAATCCTACTACCACGAGGACTGGGTCCCGCCACACACCTCGCCAGACGCGCAGTATCGCGCCTCGCTGCTGAAGTATTACCTCTATCGACGCGCGCTCAAGCAAGTGTTCGATTTCGTCAAGGAGGAGAACAAGCGGACCGGCCGCCAGGTCAAGTGCTACGTGCCGACGCACAGCCTGATCAACTACGCTCACTGGAGGATCGTCAGCCCCGAGTCGAGCCTGATTGAGGTCGGGGCCGACGGATTCATCGCGCAGGTCTGGACCGGGACGGTGCGCACGCCGAACGTCTATCGAGGCCTCCACCGAGAGCGCACATTCGAAGCGGCGTTCCTGGAATACGGCGCGATGATGAACATCGTCCAGGCCGGCGGCGGCCGGGTCTGGTTCCTCAACGACCCGATCGAGGACAATCCCGACCACTCGTGGGAGGACTACCGCACGAACTGGGAGAGCACTCTGACGGCCTCGCTGCTCTGGCCGCAGGTGTGGCGGTACGAGGTGATGCCCTGGCCCGAGCGGATCTTCCACGGCCGGTACCCGACGGTCGACCGCAGCCGCCGCCAGCGCGGCGAGCGCGTGGCCCGCGAGCCGATCCCTCCGGCCTACGCCACCGAGCTGATGACCGTCATCACGACGCTCAACGACATGGAGCAAGGCAACGTCTCCTGGGATTGCGGCACGCGCGGCATCGGGGTCGTCGTGTCCGACACCATGATGTTCCAGCGGGGCGACCCGAGCCCTTCCGACCCGGACCTGGGCTCGTTCTACGGCCTGGCGATGCCGCTGGTCAAGCACGGCATCCCCGCCGTGCCGGCGCAACTCGAGAACGCGACGGTCCCCGGCGCCCTGAAGGATCACCGGGTGCTCTTGATGACCTACGAGGGGATGAAGCCGATGAAGCCCGAGGTCCACGCGGCGCTGGCCGCCTGGGTCCGGCAAGGGGGAGCTCTGGTCTTCGTCGACGACGATCGCGACCCCTACAACGGCGTGCGGTTCTGGTGGAACGACGCATCCAAGGGGATGAGCTATCGCGCGCCTCGCGAGCACCTTTTCGAACAACTCGGGCTGGCGAAGGATGCGGCCCCGGGGGCTTATAAAATCGGAGCGGGCTGGTTGATCCACGACGCGAGCAGCCCCGCCGGGCTGACCCATCGGCCCGATGGTGCCGACCACGTCCGTGGACTCGTACGACGCGCCTGCGAATCCATCGGGCTGGAGTACCGCGAGACGAATTACCTGGCCCTGCATCGCGGGCCGTACCTCGTCGCGGCCGGGCTGGATGAGTCGCTCGACCGGCCCCCGCATGTCCTGCGCGGGCGTTTCATCAACCTCTTCGACGCACGGCTGCCGATCCTGGAGTCGGTGACGCTCGCGCCCGGCAGCCGGCACCTGCTGCTGGACCTCGATCATGCTCATGTGTCGGAGCCAGCCGTACTGGCGTCGGCCTGCAAGACGCTCGGCGCGGAGGTCACACCGGACGGCTCGTTCCGGTTCTTCGCCGAGGGTCCGGACAAGATCGAGGCCGTCGCCCGGGTCGTCCTCTCATCGGCCCCGACCGAGGTTCGAGTGGACGATCAACCCCTCGCCGGCGACGCGTGGTCGTGGGATGCCGCGAGCAAGACGGTGTTACTTCGCTTCCCCAACGCTGCCGGGGGCCGGTGGGTCAGGATGAAGTAGGTCAGGCTTTCCAGCCTGACGCGGACCGGACCGGATCGAACAGCGTCAGGCTGGAAAGCCTGACCTACGTGATCTTCTCCGAATCAGTTCGTGGTGTTGTGGCGAGGTCTCGTGACCTCGCCACGCGGCCGCCCTGGTACGTCTCTCAACGGCCGACAGGCATCGCGGGGGAGTTCACCCCGCCGGCGGGCGTCTCGGCCGCGGCGGGGGGAATCGGCGGCCCGCCGATGGCCCGATAGAGCCGGAACTGGGCGCGGTCATACGACAGCACGGCGAGGAGATAGTCGGCCCGCGCTGGGCCAGCGCCTGGATCGGCTGGAGGACCTCGATGGGCCGGGTCGCGCCCGGCAGACCGCCGCCGCCGCGGATGTTGGTGAGGTTCAGCTCCAGGGATTGGAGCGCCTCGGCCACCGACTCGCGGGCGTCGTCCATCGCCTCGGACGCCGCGAGGCGGGCCTTGTAGGCGGCGACCACGTCGTTGGCCACCTGGGCCTCGGCCCGGACCAGCTCGATGTCCGCCGTGTGCCGGCCGGCATGGGCCTGGCGGATGAGCCCACGGTCGATCAGGCCGAGGCCGCGCAGGTCCCAGAACAGGCTGGCGGCGAAGTCGCCGCGGGTGCTGAAATTCCCGAAAAAGGAGCCGGACCCGCCCCCGAAGCCGCCGCCCGAATACGAGGTGGCCAGCGACGGGACGAACGGACGGAGCTTGGCCTGCTTCAGCCGCAGCACGGCGGCCTCGACCAGCTCGCGCGCCTGCGCCAGCTCGGGGCGGCACCGCCAGCCCTGGGCGATCAGGTCGTCGAGCGGGACGTCGTCGGCGACGAGCCGATACACCGTCTCGGCCGGTTCCGCCGGGGCCACCACGACGTGCGGGTCGAGCAAGAGCGGGCGCACCAGGTTGGCCGAGGCGACTTCGAGCTGCCCGGCGGCGAGCCGGACGGATCGCTGGCGGCTGCGAAGCTCGGTCAGGATGCGGCGGTGGTCAGCTTCCAGGCCCGCACCTGAGCGGACGAAGCTCGCCGTGATCCCGGCCAGTACCTGGGCGTTGCCGGCCGCCTCGCGCGAGATGGCCAGGGTGCCGGCCGCCTGCTGGAGGTTGAAATACGCCTCGGCCGCGGCCAGGAGCGCGTCGTTGGTCGCGACGGCGACCCCGGCCTTGTTGGCGGCGATCGACCGCTTCGCGATCCGCACCCCGAAGATCGCGTCGGAGATCCGCAGCACGCCGCTCAGCGAGTTCAGGGGCGGGAAACCCGAGCCGGGGGGCGCGGCCGGGAAGCTGTTGGCCAGGCTGGCCGTCGTGCCCAGGAACAGCGAGCCGCGGTCCACGGTGAGGATCTTGCCGTTGATCTCCTGGACCTGGCCGTCGAGCCGGTAATACGTCGGCCCGGTGAACAGGCTCGGCAGCCAGAGCCCGCGCGCCTGGTCCAGCTCGCCCATCGCCCGCAAGACCTGCTGCCGGGCGGCGGCGATATCCAGGTCGCGCGCGCCCGCCAGGCGCAGCGCGTTGGCCAGGTCGATCGGCTGGACCTCCTGCCCGGCGATCATCGGGAACCCCGGGGCACTCGCCGGAGCGCCGGCACCGGCCGAAGCCGGCGGCGGCGCGGTGTCGGGCAGCGCAGGAAGCGACGGAGCCGCTCCGCCCGGCCGAGAAGTGCCGAGCCGCACCGCCGTCGGAGTCCCCGGCCTGCCTACGGCGCCAGGCTCCTGGGCGGACGCCACTGCGCCGCCCAGAGCGAACGCAAGGAGGCCGACCGCCACCGAGGCAACACAAGAGCGGTGGCTCGACGAATCCAAGACACGACCCTCCTGGTCCGGTCCGAACGACCCGGCTCCGCCGGGCTTCCCCTTCATCGGCCGATATCGAATCCCGACATCACCGGTTGTTCGGTCCATGGCGGTGCCAGCCCGAAGACTGGGCGACAGAATCGCTACGACCGCCAAAGTCCGCCGCCCGCAATCGTCTTCACCACGAAGCACCGACGGACGGATACTTAACCACGATTAGCAAGAATCAACACGAATGGGTCCGACGAACAGACGGCCGGAACTGCGGCGTTGCCCGCCGGCTCGACCTGATCCCGGATTCCGTTATTCGTGTTGATTCGTGGTATTCGTGGTTCCAGGACCTGTCCGATCCGATCCGCCGTTTTCCCGAAGCTCGTCCGATCCGATCCTCCGTCGTGATTCATCGCCCGGCGGGCTCGATGACCTGGACGGGCTGGCCGTCGGCGAGCGAGGCGGCGTTGGCCTTGACGACGGAGTCGCCCGGAGAGAGGCCCGAGATGACCTCGGCCCGCGTGCCGTCATTCAGGCCGAGGACGACCGGACGACGCGCGGCCTTGCCGTCAGCCACGACGACGCAGCGCACCTTGCCGCTCTCCTCGACGATCGCCGTGGATGGGACGGTCAGCGTGTCGGGGTGCTCCTCGGCGACGATGGTCGCGTAGGCGTAGAGGCCGGGGCGGAGCCGCGCGTTCGGGTTGGGGAGGTCGATCTCGACGCGGATCGTCCGGGTCTTGGGGTCGAGCGCCCAGGAGATCCGCGAGACCTTCCCCTCGACGACCCGGCCGTTCATCGCCTGGAGCTTCACCGTGGCCCGGTCGCCCGGATTGACCTCGGTGGCGACGGCCTCGGGGACGTCGACCGCGATGGTGACGATATCCGAGCGAGCGACCACGAACAGCGGCGGCCGGTCGGCGCCGGGCTGGGTCATGTCGCCGGTGTCAACGTTCCGCCGCACGACGACGCCGTCGAACGGAGCCTCGATGCGGGTGTAGCCGAGCATCGCCCGGGCATGTCCCGCGTCGGCCGTGGCGACGTCGATGGCGGCGGCCGCGGCGGCGACGTCGGACCGGGCGCGGTCCAGCGCGGCCCTGGCCTGGACCACGCCGACTTCGGCCGATTTCACGTGGGCCCGGACCTCCTCGAGCGCCGCCTCGGCCGAGCGGAACTTGCTCCGGGTCTCGTCGAGCAGCGTGCCGGTCTGCGCCGCGCCTCGAACAATTGCTCGACGCGTCGATGCTCGGCCCGCCAGCGCGCGACGTCGGCGTCGGCCCGGTTCACTCCCGCCCGTACCTCGGCGAGCTTGGCGTCGGAGCCGGCGATGTCGGCCTGGGCCACCTCGACCGCGGCCTCGGCCTGCTTGCGCTTCGCGACCGCCTGCTCGATCGCCGCCTCCTTCTGCCGCAGGTCGGCTTCCAGCTCGGGGTCCGAGAGCTCCGCCAGGAGCTGGCCCTTCTTGACGGAGTCGCCGATGTTGGCGGTCCAGCCCTTGACGTAGCCGGGGATCCGGGCGTGCACCTCGGCGGTCTCGAACGCCTGGAGCTGGCCCGGCTCGCCGACGGTCCGGCGCACGGTCTGCCGCTCGGGCCGGACCACCTCGACGCGGGCCACCGGCGGCGCCGAGCCGGCGTGGCCGCCCTCGCCTTCCGAGGGTCGCTCGCAGCCGACCGCCATCGCGGCGAGGATCGCCAGCATCCGGGCCTTTCGGGATGTCATCGGCATCGCCCCCGGATTTCACGCAGAGACGCAAAGGGCCGCAGAGACGCAGAGAAGAGGTCCGGTTCCCCGTGGAAGGGCGGAATCCCCACGAGTCGCGAACACTAAAAATCAAATATAAAATATTATTAATAATAACTTAATATTTGTGTGCGCCGCTTTCGAGCTCGGGCGTTGCGTCGATCAGGCCTCTCTGCGTCTCTGCGGCCCTTTGCGTCTCTGCGTGAAACTCTTCTCGTCCTCTCGGCATCTCTGCGTGAAACGTCTTCTCCTCGTCCAAGACTTCTTCATGATAGTGCGGGCTCTCGGGATCATCCGGGTCGAGCGAGGCCGACTCGCGGCCCGCGAGGCCCTGCACCATCGCGAAGGCGGCGGGGAGCACGGCGAGGGTCGCGAGCGTCGCGCCCGCCAGGCCGCCGATGACCGCCCGGCCCAGCGGGGCCGTCTGCTCGCCGCCTTCGCTCCAGCCCATCGCCATCGGCAGCATGCCGGCGATCATGGCGCAACTGGTCATGAGGATCGGCCGCAGCCGGCCCCGGGCGCCCTCGACCGCGGCCCTCCTCGCGTCGGCGCCCTCCTCGCGGCGGTGCCCCTCGGCGAAGGTGACCAGCAAGATCGCGTTGGCCACCGCCACGCCGATGGCCATGATCGAGCCCATGAACGACTGGAGATTCACCGTCGTGCCGGTCAACCAGAGCATCAGCACTACGCCGGCGACCACCGCGGGCGTCGTCGAGACGACCAGGAGCGCCAGCCGGATCGACTGGAAGTTGGCCGCCAGCAAGAGCAGGATGACCACGATCGACAGGATCAGGCCGAAGCCCAGGCCGCGGAGGATCTCCTCCATCGGCCGGATCTGCCCCCGGACGTCGACGGTCGC
Organism: uncultured Planctomycetota bacterium; assembly: GCA_963815795.1. Classification (GTDB taxonomy): domain Bacteria; phylum Planctomycetota; class Planctomycetia; order Isosphaerales; family Isosphaeraceae; genus JAKAUH01. The sequence continues at coordinate 6,231,434 of CAWFIC010000003.1, forward strand.
CCCCTTGGGCGGCGCCGGCCCGGCGGATCGCCCGCTCGACCCGGCCGGCGACCTGGCCGAGTCGCTCGCCGGCGATGTTGGCCGTCAGGCTCACCGTGCGCTTCATGTTGTAGCGGTCGAACTCGCCCGGCATGGTGCCCGGCCGGAGCTGCGCCACGTCGCGGAGCAAGAGCTGGCCGTCCGACCCCGGCCGGGCAATCGGCACCGTCTCGAGCTGCTCGAGCGAATCCATCACCTGGTAGGGGATCTCGACCTGCACCTGGTAGCCGATGCCGCTCTTGGGGTCGGGCCAGTAGTTGGGGACGACGAACCGGCTCGACGAGGTGGCCGTCACGACCGAGCGGGCGACGTCCTCGGCGGTCACTCCGGCGAGCCCCGCGCGCTCGCGATCCACCTCGATGCCGATCGTCGGGTAGTCGAGCGACTGGCCGTACTGGAGGTCCCGCAGCGAGGGGATCGCGGCCAGCTCGGCGCGCAGTTTCTCGGCGAAGGCCCGGTCGTCGGCGAGGCTCGGCCCGGTGACGGCGACGTCGACCGGCGTCGGCGACCCGAAGCTCATTACCTCGCTGACGATGTCCGCCGGCTCGAACGAGAGCCGGACGCCCGGCAGCTCCCTGGCCAGCTCGGTCCGGAGACGCTCCTTGAGCTGTTCGACGTCGACCTTCGCCCCCGGCTTCATCGCGACGCGGAGGATCGCCTCCTCGGGGCCTCCGGTCCACTGGAAGATCGCGTTGATCGGGTAGCTCGACGGGATCAGCCCCACGTAGCCGATCGAGATCGCCACGTTGTCGCGGCCCACGTCCCGGACGATCGCGTCGAGCGCGGCGAGCGCCAGCCGCTCGGTCTCCTCGTACCGGGTGCCGTCCGCTGCCCGCAGGCGGAGCTGGAACCGTCCGGCGTCCACGCGCGGGAAGATCTCCAGCCCGAGCGATCGGCCCACGAGCACGATCACCGCCAGCGCGCCGGCGAGGTAGACCGGCACGATCAGCCAGCGGACGCGGACGGCGGCGCCGACCGCCCGGCCGTAGGCGTCGCGCGCCCGGTCGAACGCCGAGATCCGCCGCTTCGATCCGACGGCATGCCGATGGTGATGATGCCGCAACAGCCAGACCGATAGCACGGGCACGAACGTGCTCGAGAGGAGATACGAGGAGACCATGGCGAAGCCGACGGCCAGCGAGAGCGGGACGAACAGCGCCTGCGCCGCGCCCTGCATGAAGAACGACGGCAGGAACACCGCCAGCACGCAGAGCATCGCCAGCAGGCGGGGGATCGCCGTCTGCTGGTTGCCCCGCCGCACCGCGCGGGCCACCGAGCCGGTGCCCTCCATCTGGTGGTGAATGTTCTCAACTTCAACCGTGGATTCGTCGACCAGGATGCCGATGGCCAGCGCCAGGCCGCCCAGGGTCATCAGGTTGATCGTCTGGCCGGTGAGCCAGAGCGCCACCAGGGCGCCGCAGAGGGCGAACGGGATGTTGAGCGCGACGACGATGACGCTCCGCCAGTCGCGGAGGAAGATCAGGACCATCAGCCCGGTGAGGAGGGCGCCCAGCGCGCCCTCGGTCGCCAGGCTCTTCACGGCATTGGTCACGGTGGGCGACTGGTCGAACTCGAAGCTGACCTTGATGTCGTCGGGGAGGACCGCCTGCATGCTGGGTAGGGCCGCCTTGACGTTGTTGACGACCGAGAGCGTCGAGGCGTCGGCCCGCTTGGTGACCAGGATATACACGGCGCGTCGGCCGTTGACGATCGCCGAGCCGACGGGGATGTCGCTGGCGTCCTTGACGGTCGCCACGTCGCGGAGGTAGACCGTCGGCTCCTGCCCGGGCCGGATCGGGATCGTCTCCAGCTCCTGGACCTGCCGGACCAGGGCGTTGATCGGGACGATGGGCATCATCTTGCCGATGCGGACGTTCCCCGACGGGCTGATCGCGTTGCCCGACGAGAGCGCGCGGATCACCTCGTCGGGCGACATCCGGTAGGCGCGGAGCCGGTCGGGATCGAGCCGGACGACGACGGTCCGCTGATTGCCGCCGAAGGGCGGCGGCGCCGAGACCCCGGGCAGGCTGGCGAACATCGGCCGGACCTTGAACAGCGCCTGGTCCTGGATCTCGCCGATGGACTTCGTCTCGCTGGAGAGCACCAGGTAGCCCACCGGGATGCTGCCGGCGTCGAACCGGGTGATGAACGGCGAGACCGTGCCCGGCGGCATGAAGGCCCGCGACCGGGTCACGTAGCCGATCACCTCGGCCATAGCCTGGGCCATGTTCGTGCCCGGGTGGAAGTAGAGCTTCATCAGGGCCATGCCCTGGATGTTGCGGCTCTCGACGTGGTGGATGCCGTTGATGTAGAGGAAGTGATATTCGTAATAGTTGGTGAGCAGGCCCTCCATCTGCGCCGGGTCCATGCCGCCGTACGGCTGGGCGACGTAGACGACCGGGAGGTTCAGGTTGGGGAAGATGTCGATCGACATCCGCGACAGGGCCAGCCCGCTGCCCAGCGCGACGGCGATGACGGCCACCATCACGGTGTAGGGCCGCCGCAGGGCAAACACGATGGGATTCATGGGCTCGGTCCTGGATCGCCGCCGATGCGGACGTGGATCGGTGGGGCATTCGGAGCGGCCGGCGCGTCAGAGCGGCCAGTTCGCCCTGGGATCGAAGTTGATGATCCGCGTCTCGGGTTCAGTGGGGACGCGGGGCCGGAGATAAGGCTTGTCGGCCGCCTGGTGGCAGGAGTAGCACACCGTCAGGCTCTCCTTGTAGACGCGTTCGAAGCCGGTCTTGTCCTTGCCGTCGATCGTGCGTTTCAACTGGGCGAGCTGGCTGGTCTCGAAGGCTTCCAGGATCTTGGCGAGGTCGATATCCCGCCCCTTGTTGTCCTTGCGGATCGGGATGCGGCGGACGGCCCAGTGGAGATGCGACTTCGTCTCGTTGAGGTAGAAATCGGCCAGCGGCCAGTTCTCGGCCGTGCCCGCGAACCAGAGGTTGGTGAAATGGTCGCCGACGTCGGCCATGATGTGGGCCTGGTCGGGGATGAGCGCCTCGAGGGCCTTGATCCGGGCCTCCAGCTCGTCCCGCGCGGGGGATTGCGCCGCCGCGGGCGCCGGGGCATCGCACCCGGCGGAGACGACGGCCATGGCGACCAGGACCGCGAGTGTTCCGGCGTGGCGTCCGGTCATCGTTCGGCTCTCCAAGGGGGGATTTCGCTCATCGTTCGCCGTCCTCCCGGGATCCCGGCTTGGAGCGGATCGAGGGGGTCGGAGGGTCATCGTGGAGGACTTCTTTCACCAGCTCCCGGAGCTTCGCCTTGGCCTCCTGCATCGCCCTGGCTCCCTCGGCCGTGGCGCGATAGTACCTGCGTTGCTTGCCGGCCACGACCTCGGTGTGCGAGACCAGGTAGCCGGCCTCTTCGAGCTGGTGGAGCATCGGGTAGAGGGTGCCGGCACCGACGTCGTAGCCGTGGCGGGCCAGCTCCTCCATCATCTCCACGCCGAAGACCGGCTCGCGAATGGCGTGGTAGAGGACGTGGAGCCGGATGAAGCCTCCGAGGAACATCCTGGTCAACAGCTCGGCCACGACTATGGCTCCCGATATCGACGACCAATATTAAAGCCGAGGCGGACGTCCCGCAAGGCGGACTCGCACGGCCCGGATTCAGGCCTCCCGGTTCCCGACCAGCACGGGCTGATAGAACCGGCCGTCGAGGCGCTCGGTCGCGGTGAAGCCGGCCGCGCGCATCAGGTCCAGCAGGTGGCCGGTGCTGACCGCGTTGAATCGCGTCCGCATCACGTGGGTCGCGAGCGGACCCGAGGTCCGATCATCGACCACGAAGTACATCGCCATGTCGTAGTATGGACCATCGAAGTCCCAGACCTGGAAGACGACGTATCGCGTCCCGTCCTCCTCGCGCGTCCCATATGGCTTGAGCAGCCCGGTGCCCCGTTCCTCCCGGTCGTAGTCCCGGACCGTCAGGAGGCAGCCGCCGCCGGGGCGGGTGCACTCGTACATCTGGCGGAGTGCGAGCGACAGGTCCTCGTCGCTCAGGAGGTGCGTGATGGAATTATCGGCGGAGATGACCACGTCGAATCGGCGACGGTGGCGGGCGTAGGCCTCCCTCAGGTCGCAGACCGAGAAGTCGATCGCGACGCCGCGCCGCCGGGCCTCGGCCTCCGCCCGGGCGATCGCCGCGGGCGAGAGGTCCGACCCGGTGACGTGGAAGCCGCGCTGCGCCAGGCCGATGGACTGGGTGCCGATCCCGCACGTGACGTCGAGGATCGTCCCGGCCTCGGCTCCCCAACGATCCCGGATGATCTCGTCGAGTTGCTCGGCCTGGCGCTCGATGCTCGCATCCCAGTCGGCGTAGATCAGGTGATAGAGACCGGCCATCCGGTCGTAGAAGTCGTTCATCATTTCTCGAGCCGCGATCTGCCGGAGGAGACCCGCCCTCCGGCGCGGGCGGAACACGGAGTCTATTGCGGGTTCCGGGGCGCGGGAGGCTGCGGTGCAGCGCCCGGCCGCCGTACCTGGTTGAGTTGCTGGTTGTAGTCGACCGCCGGTTTCGGGTTGGCCTGCGCGGTGGCCGTGCTGTCGAGCTTGGCCTCGGCCAGGATCTGGTCCCGCGTCTGGTCGAGGACCTCGAAGAGCCGGCTGTACGCCTGCTTCTCCTTGAGTGTATTCGCGCGCCGAACCGGAGGTTGAAAGAGTGCATGAAGCCCAGGAGGTTGCCGATCGTCGTGTCCTGGACCTTCTTCAGCGCGATCATCGCGGGCTGGATATCCGGCTTCTTCAGCAGGTTCAGGAGGTTCTGGCAGGTCGTGAGGAACTTCAGGGCCTCCTGCTGGTCGAGCGGGTCGGAGAGCGGCTGGGCGGTCACCTTGGCCAGGAGGGAGTTGACGTGCTCCTCGGCGGTTCGCAGGGTCTTGGGCGAGACCTCGTCGTTCTCGGCGGCTTCCTTGCGGATCTGCGCGGATCTCGTCGAACATCTTCTTCGCGTCGCTGAACCGCTCGCCCTCCAGGGCCGCGGGCCACTTGACGCCCTGGCGCATGTGGTCCAGCATGAGGGTGACCCGCTCCGCGTTGTTCACGAACGGGACCTCGGCGATCAGGCTGGCGGGGACGGGGGCACTGGCCGCGCGCAAAGCCGAGCTGCCCAGCCTGGGATTGGTGAGGTCATCGAGCGCGACGTTGAGAGCCGATCCGTCCTCGATCTCGACCCTGCCGGGGCTATTCCGGAGCCGATTCTTCCAGTCGTCGTAGAGCCTCTGGTTCTTCTGGAATTCGCTGTGCACCCGCATCTCGTGGATCCGGGCCGATTCGTGGGTGACCTGCGCCACGTAGTCGTTCCACTGCATCGCGGTCTGGGCGTTGATGCTCCTGGCCTGCGCGGTGTTGAGGTTGTACATGCCCGCGCCCATCGCGTAGTAGCCGGCGCCCTGCAGCGCGGCGCTCTGGGGCGTCGCGGCGCCCCATCCGCCCCATCCCCAGCCGCCATACCCATAACCCCACTGGGCGCGGGCCTCGCGCCCCGACATCGACAGGATCAAGCAAAGGCCCAGGAGCATGCTCATTCGACGGATCATCGTAGATCTCCAAGCGACCAATCGAAGGACGTGGCCGTGTGGCGACATCGTGAGAAGCGCGTCGCTATCATACACGTCCGGACGGCGGGCGGTAAGGAGGTTGGAAGCAAAAGCGTGCTCCATGGAATCGCGACTCGGTCATCAATGCAAGGAGAGTCAATCATGTCTCGCGTTCGAATCACTTTGACGTCGGTGATCGCGGGCTTCCTCATGGCCGGCGCGGCCGTCCTTGCTCCGCTGTTCGCCCAGGGTCCCTCGGCGGCGACCGGAGACGAAACCGCCATCAAGGAGGTCGTGCGGAAGTACGTCGAGGCGCGCGAGGCGCGGGATCCGAAGGCCATCGAGCCGTTGCTCGCGGCCGACGCCGACCAGCTCGTGTCGGACGGGACGTGGAGGAAGGGGCGCGACGCGCTGGTCCGGGGCATGCTCGAGTCGTCGAAACGGACCGGCGGGCGGCGGAATATCACCGTCGACTCGGTCCGGATGCTCTCGAACGACGTCGCCTTGGCCGACGGCCGATATACTCAGACGGGCCTGGCCGGGGGCCGCGATCGCGAGATGTGGACCACGATCGTCCTGAAGCGCGAGCCCGACGGCTGGCGGATCGCCGCGATCCGGAACATGCTGCCGGCGGCGCCGACGAACGGTCGTCCCTCGCCGGAGAAGAACGATCAAGAGAGCTTCCGAAAATGAAGCGGAAGACGGGCTTACCCTGGGACGAGGCGGCGGCGCCGTGCCGTGCCGGACCGGGGCGATCACGACGACCCTTCGGACTCGCTCGCGTCATCCGCATCCTGCCGTTCGTCCCCGGCCGGGAGCCAACCGGGCAAGGGGATGACGAGCCACTCGGACAACGGCATAAGATAGACCTCATACCGGCGGACGAGGCGGAGGAGCTGCGTGGTCTGGCGCGGCCCGATCGTCCAGGGGATCGACGCGGCCTCCAGCGCCGCGATGAGGGCCGGCAGGTCGGCCTCGCTCAATCGCCCACTCCTCTGGGAATCGATCGTCAGAGCCAGGGCATCCGTCAGGTCCTTGAGCAGATGGATGCCCATGCGATAGGTCAGCCGCGCCTGCTCGGCGGCGACCCCATCGCCGCTCACGATCAGGAGGGCGCAGCTATCGAGGACGATCGTCATTGAGACCAGCCAGGATTGGCCCCAATGTTGCGCCCGATAGAACGAGAGCACGGGATGGGAGAGATGGGTCTGGAGCATCCCGGCCATCCAGCGTTCGGCCTCGCGGAGGTTGCCTCGGAAGAGCTCCAGGCGCTCGGGCGTCGCATACCGGTGCAAGAGCTTGATGGCTCCGGGCGGGCGGCCGGCCCGCGAGTGGATCAGCAGGTTGCCGACCTCTCGCTCCCCGTAGGCCTGTTCCAGGATGGGCATGTAGGTGATGATGAGCCCCAAGAAGAGGTAGCCCGTGGCGGTCTCGAGGATGATGAAGAACCGGGCGACGGGGTCCGCGGATGTGATGTCGCCCAGGCCGAGCGTCAGGAACGTCGAGGCGCTCATGTAGAGCAGCGTGCCGAAGTCGATCGACCCGGAGGCTGCGTGGAGTCGCGGGCCCAGCCCCTGGTAGATCAGCGCGAACGCGACGATCATCAGCCCGGCCCAGATGATGAGCAGCAAGATGACGGAGATCGGGCCGTAGACGGCGAGGAAGCTCAATTGTAGGTCCCGCCGCTCGACCCTGCGTCCCAACGAGGCCCAGAGCCGCCAGCTCCAGCGGTTGAACCGGCCCGAGAACCGCCTCATCGGGGCCACGGTGCGCGGCAGGACGATGGTGGCGAACCCGTCCCAGATCACGGCGAGCCAGACCAGCAGGCCAAAGGCGAATTCGAGCCAGCGTAGCATGAGGGTACCTGTCGGAGAGTCCGCGGATGGCCATTCGACGCCGCCCGAAGCCGATCACGGGCGGGCCACGGCGGCGGGTGGAGGAGCCATCAGCGGGTTGGTCGGCTCGGTGCCGGGGTGGTGCAAGAACGCGATGCCGAACAGGATGTAGACGCCGACGAGGATCAGTCCTTCCAGCCAGGTCGACTCGCCGTCGTAGACCAGGTTGCGCGTCACGTAGACGGCCATCACGATCGCGATCACCTCGAGTGGGGAGAAGACCAGGTCCATGTCCCGACCGAGGATCATGCCCAGGAAGACCAGCACGGGCGCGACGAGCAATCCCACCTGGCGCTGGCGCCCATCGTGATGCCAATGCACAGGTCCATCTGATCCTTGCGGGCGAACCGGATGGCATTGAAGAGTTCGGCGGCGTTGCCGACCAGGGCCAGCAGGAAGACCCCGGAGAAGATCGGCGAGACGTGCAGCGTCTCGGAGGCCGGCTCGATGGCCCCGGTTAGCACCTCGCTCATGATCGCCAGCGCGACCGTGACCACAGCCAGGATGCCCAGGGCCTTGTTCCGGCTCCAGCCGGGTTCCGGCGCCTCCCTCACCTCATCGGGCCGCTCGGCTTTCTCCTCGAGATTCGCCTTGACCGCCCCCTTGCCGATCATCGGCTTGCGATTCGCGAGGATCGCGACCAGGCTCGCCAGGTAGATCACGAACAGGACGACCGCCGTCTCCCGGCTGATCGACCGCACGGCCGATGCGCTGTACTGGGTCACCGCGGGGACGAGCAGGCCGAAGGAGGCCAGGGTCAACAGCGCGGAGGTCATCCGGGCGGCCTGAGGGTCGAACGTCTGACCCCGGCGGAACTTGACCCCGCCGGCGAAGAATGAGACCCCGAGGCCGAAGAGCAGGTTGCCCAGGATCGAGCCCGTCAGCGACGACTTCACCATTGAGACCAGGCCCGCGTGCAGGGCGAACGACGAGATGATGATCTCCGGCGCGTTGCCCAGCGTGGCGTTGAGCAGTCCGCCGACGGTCGGGCCCAGGAAGCGGGCGAGCGCCTCGGTGGCATCGCCCATCAGGGCGGCCAGCGGGACGATCGCCAGCGCCGAGGTCAAGAACACCAGGAGCGGGCTGGCCCCGGACCGGTCCAGGACGAGGGCGATCGGGATGAACACCAGCAGCCAGTTCAAGCTCATGAGGTCGCTCCGGCGCCGGCGGAGCTCGCCGGGCGCACGGGGGAAAGTATCCGGCGGCGCGGAGGTCGGATCAAGGAGGGAGGGGATGCCGGCCCGCGCGTGCGGACCGGACCGATCGCTCTCAGCGCCCGACCGGCGGCCGCGGGCCCGCGGCGGCGCCGAGCTTCGCGCGCGACTCGTCGGCCTTGTCTTTCTTGCCCCAGCCATCGTACAGCGAGACGATCCAGGCTCCGGCCTCGGCGACACGGGACTTCTCGGACGCGGGGATCCTCGCCTCGCGGGCCGTCATGCCGTCGTAGCCGCCCAGGAGCAGCGGCTCGGCCTCGGCGTGCTTGCCCTGTTCGAGGAGGCAGGCGCCGAGCAGGGCCATCGCCCGGAACCGGGACCATTCCTCGGGGCGCTTCGCCTCGCGGAACTTCAGGGCCTCGCGGAGCAGCGGCTCGGCCTCGGCGTGCTTCTTCTGCAAGAAATAATTCCGCCCCAGCGTGGCGATCGTGGCGAGGGTGGTGGGATGATCGCCTCCAAGCCGGGCGCGCACGATCGTCAGTCCTTCGACCAGGATCGCCTCGGCCTCAGATAGTCGGCCCCGATGCTGGAGCAGGCCCGCGTAGCTCGTCGCCAGCGCCAGGGTGAAAGGATGCTCCTTGCCCAGCACGCGGCGCGAGCCGTCCAGCGCATCGTGCGCCAGGCGCTCCGCCTCGTCGAGCCGGTCGCGATCCCGGTAGAGCTCCGCCAGATGGTGCAACGACATCAGCGTGTTGGGATGCTCGGCGCCGAACGCGCGCCGCTCCGCCTCGATGGCCTGCTTGTAGAGCGCCTCGGCCCGGTTATACTGGTCTCGCGCATGGTACAGCGCCGCCAGGTGGATCATGGTGATCAGCGTATCGGGGTGCTCCGGACCGAGGGCGCGGCGCTCGCCCTCCAGGGCCCGCACGTAGAGCGGCTCGGCCTGTTCGAGGCGATCGTCGGAGCGATACAGCTCGCCCAGGTTGTCCATGGCGATCAAGGTCGTGGGATGCTCGGGGCCGAGCACGCGGGGTGCGAGTTCCACCACCCGCTGATAGAGCGGCTCGGCCCGGTCGTTCTTCCCCTGGAACCGATAGAGCTGGGCCAGGTTGTGCATCGTCTCGAGGGTGTTGGGGTGTTCGGGACCGAACACGCGGCGATCGCCCTCGAGCGTCTGCTGGTAGAAGGGCTCGGCGCGGTCGTACTGGCCCTGGGCTTCATAGAGCACCGCCAGGTCGTTCAACGCCTTCAGGGTCAGGGGGTGCTCCGGGCCAAGCACGCGACGCCGCCCGTCCAGCGCCCGCCGGAACAGGGCCTCGGCCTGGTCGTAACGTCCGCGGCCCTGGTGGAGCGTCGCCAGCTCGTCGAGCGACGTGAGGGTATCGGGATGCTCCGGGCCCAGGACCCGGCTCTGCAACTCGAGCAGGTCCTTCAGGAGGGGTTCGGCCTGGTCGTACTGGCCCCCGCTGCGGTAGACCCGGGCGAGGCTGCTCATCGCGGCCTGGGTGTCGGGGTGCTCGCGTCCCAGGGCGCGGCGCAGCAGCTCGAAGGCGCGTTCCAGGTGCGGCCGCGCCTCGGCGTGGAGCCCCAGTCCCTCGTAGGTGTCGCCGATCGTCCGGCTGATCGCCGCGCCGACCGCGGGCTGGTCCGGGAACCGGTCGCCGACGCGTCGCGACGCCCGGTCGAGCAGCGTCCGGACCTTGATGTCCGGATCGGGCGTGGCGTCGCGGCCGGTCTGCTCGTAGGTGTTGGCCTGGGCCAGGAGGTCGGTCTGGAGGAAGTCGCTGACGGCCCGCGCGATGGCCGCCTGGTCGCGGGCGGACCGCTCGGCCCGCCTCGCGCGGGCCGCCAGGCCGATGCTGGCCGCCGTCGCCGCCAGCAGCACGACCGCGAAGGCCGCGGAGGTGCCCAGCAGCGCCCGATGCTTCCACGCGTACTTGCGGAGCAGGTAGCTCGCCGACGGCGGCCCGGCCTCCACCGGCTCGTCGTCGAGGTACCGCTCGATGTCGCGCCCCAGGCCGACGGCCGTCTCGTATCGACGGCCCCGGTCCTTCTCGATCGCCTTCATCACGATCCAGTCCAGCTCGCCGCGCACCAGCTTCATCAGCCGGGCCGGCTCGGTCTTGCGCCTCGCCGAGATCGTCGCCAGCGAGTCCCGCGACTCCCCCAGCCGCAGGCTCGGCCGGGGCGGCTCGTCCTCGCGGATCCTCCGGAGGACCTCGGTGTAGTGCGGCCGCGGCTCCCCGGCGCTGGAATGGCGTCGAGCCGGTGAGCAGCTCGTAGAGCAGGACGCCCAGCGAATAGATGTCGCTCCGCGTGTCGATGTCCGAGCTTTCCATCCCGGCCTGCTCGGGGCTCATGTACTCCGGCGTCCCGACGACCTGCCCATATCGGGTGAAGTACGTCTCCTCGGTCAACCGCTGGTCGATCGCCTTGGCCACGCCGAAGTCGATCACCTTGGGGACCGCCGCGTCATCGATCACGGCCACCAGCACGTTGGACGGCTTGATGTCGCGGTGGATGATCCCTTTCTGGTGCGCGTGCTGGATCGCCCGGCACACCGGGAGGAACAGCTCGAGCCGCTGACGGGTCGTCAGGTCGTTGGAGTCGCAATAGGCGCCGATCGGCACGCCCTGTACCAGCTCCATGACGAAGAAGGGCCGGCCGGCGGGGGTGGTCCCCGCATCGAGTACGCGCGCGATATTCGGGTGGTCCATCAGCGCGAGGGCCTGGCGTTCGGCCTGGAACCGGGCGATGACCGCGTCGGTCTCCAATCCCGGCTTCATGATCTTGAGCGCGACCGTCCGCCGGACGGGCTGGTCTTGCTCGGCCAGGTAGACGACCCCCATGCCGCCCTCGCCGATCTTCGCGAGGAGCCGATAGGGGCCGATGAGCGCCCCCAGGCCCTCGGGGGTTGCCCCGAGCCCCGGCGCCCTGCGCGGGCTCGGTTCGTCGGTACCGGGCGGGCCCGTGACGGCGCCCGCCGGATTGAGGCCGGTGCCGGTCGAATCGAGGGAGGTCTCCGGATCGTCGGAGGCCTGGAGCATTCGCTCGACCCGCTCGAGAAAATCGGTGTCCTGGGCGCGCGCCCTCCGGAGGAAGGCCACCCGGGTGGACGGCGCGGCCATCAGGGCCCGGGCGAAGAACGATTCGGGGTCGGCCTCGCGAACGTCGTCGCTCATCGTCGGGTCCCCCGGGTCGTGGAGACTCGGCCGTCGCCGCATCCGACCGACGATCGGACCCGGCGCGCGGCCTGCGGGGCCGACCCGCATCGAGCCGTACAGGACGGACCCACTGACGATCGCAATGGATCGCCTCGATGCTTCATTTCACCGATTCGACCCCCGAAGCGGAAGGGGGCAATGCCCCGGGGTGGGAAGGAGTCGGCCGGCGCAACGGGATGGGCGCGATGGAGGGGACGTCGGTCGTCGTTCGGGAGGTGAAGCGACCGGGCCCGGCGATTTGCCGGGCCCGGTGCCGAGGTCGGTTAGTTCAACTGCTCGCCGGGGGTCTTATTGGTCGTCGTGTGCGACAGATTGGCGAAGAACCAATTCTGCCCGCCGGCACCGCCACCGCCGGTCAGCTTGTTGGCGTTGGCCGTCGAGTTGTCGTGGACGGTGACTCCCCAGTCGAACTTGTTCGACCCGTTGAGCCCGCCGCCGTTCTTGATGTGGCTGATGCGGGTGGCATAGGAGTTCGCCGACTGCCACTCGGCCAGGATCGACTCCAGCGCCAGGTCGTTGGCGAGGCTGCTGGAGTCGAAGTTGGTGTAACCGGCGATGAGGATGTCGCCGCCGGAGTTGCCGGTGACCGTGTCCTTGCCCTTGCCGCCGATCAGGATACTGCGGCCGCTGCCGCCCACGATCGTGTTGGGGCCGGCGCCGCCGATGAGGATGTTGCCCTGGGCGTCGCCGGTCAGGGTGTTGCCGCCCTGTCCACCCCGGACGTCGCGGATGTTGGCGATCCCGCCGCCGACGCCCGTCGCGGTGCCTGTGGCCAGATTGACCGTCACCGGCGTCGTGTACGCCGCATAGTCGAGCCAATCGTTGCCGCCGCCACCGCCATCGATCTTCCCGGAGACCGATTTGCCGGCGCTGAAGACGAAGATGTCGAGTCCGCTGCCGCCGGTGAGGTTCTCGATGCCCGAAAAGCTGAACGAGCCCACCGTGCCGCCGTTGACGGCGGTGATCGACCAGGTATTGGTGGTGTTGGGGCCGATGAGCTTGTCAGCGGTGGAGGAGCTGCCGACGAGGCTCTGGATGCTGGCGAAGCCGCCGGTCCTGGTGGCCGTCGAAGTCGCGAGGTTGACGGTCGCGGCCGCCCCGCCGTCTCCCGAGTAGTCCAGGGTGTTGGTGCCGCCGCCGCCGTTGATCTTGCCGGTCACGCTTCCGCCCGCGGCGAACTTGAACGTATCGTTGGCCGTGCCGCCGGTGAGGTTCTCGACGGCGGAGAAGCTGAAGGAGCCGACCGTGCCCGCATTGGCCCCGGTCAGGGTCCAGGTGTTGTTGCTGTTGGGCCCGATGAGCTGGTCGGCGGTGGAGGAGCTGCCGACGAGGCTCTGGATGTTGGCGAAGCCGCCGGTCCTGGTGGCGGTGTCGCTGACCAGGTTGACCGTCGCCGCGATCCCGCCGTCCCCCGAGTAGTTGAGAGTGTTGGTGCCGCCGCCGCCGTCGACCTTGCCCGTGATCGAGCCGGCCGAGGTGAACTTGAAGGTGTCGGTCGATGAGCCTCCGGTGAGATTGGCGATCCCCGTGAACGCGATCCCGTTGACACTGCCGGCGTTGGAACCGCTGATGGTCCAAGTGTTGGCGATGTTGGCGCCCTGGATGGTGTCGGTCGTCCCGGCGCCGGTGATGGTCGTCCCCGCGGCCTGGGTCGATACCAGGATGAACAGATCGCTGCCGCCGCCACCGCCATTGAGGACGTCGATACCCCCATTGCCGATGATCACGTTGTTGGCGCCGTTGCCCGTGATGTGGTCGTTGGCCGGGCTGCCGGTGACGTTCTGGATGTTGGCAATCCCGCCGGTCCCGGTCGCCGTCCCCGCCGTCAGATTCACCGTCACGCCGGTCGTATAGAGGGAGTAGTCGAGCGTGTTGGTGCCGCCGCCGCCGTTGACCTTGCCCGCGACACCCTTGCCATTGCTGAACTTGAACGTGTCGTTGGCCGTGCCGCCCGTGAGGTTCTCGACCCCCGAGAAGCTGAAGGAACCGACCATGCCGCCGTTGACGGCGGTGATCGACCAGGTATTGGTGGTGTTGGGGCCGATGAGTTGATCAGCGGAGGAGGAGCTGCCGACGAGGCTCTGAATATTGGCGAAGCCGCCTGTCCTGGTGGCGGTGTCGACGGCCAGGTTGACGGTGGCGGCCGCGCCGCCGTCGCCGGAATAGTCCAGCGTGTTGCTGCCGCCGCCGCCGTTGATCTTGCCGGCCACGCTGCCAGCCGCGGCGAACTTGAACGTGTCGTTGGCCGTGCCGCCGGTGAGGTTCTCGATCGCCGAGAAGCTGAAGGAGCCGACCGTGCCCGCATTGGCCCCGGTCAGGGTCCAGGTGTTGTTGCTGTTGGGCCCGATGAGCTGGTCGGCGGTGGAGGAGCTGCCGACGAGGCTCTGGATGTTGGCGAAGCCGCCGGTCTTGGTGGCGGTGTCGCTGGCCAGGTTGACTGTCGCCGCGATCCCGCCGTCCCCCGAGTAGTCGAGGGTGTTGGTGCCGCCGCCGCCGTTGATCTTGCCGGTCACGCTGCCGCCCGCCGCGAACTTGAATGCGTCGGTCAACGTCCCTCCGGTCAGATTCTCAATCGCCGCGAAGGTCACGTTGCCGACGGTCCCCGCGTTGGCGCCCGTGATGTTCCATGTGGAGGCTGCGTTCGGGCCGATCAGGGTGTCGTTGCCCGCACCGGCGTCGATCGTCAGTTTGACGCCCGCCGCGGTGCCGCTGACATCGTACGTATCCCCTCCGCTGCCGCCGTTGAGGGTCACGCTTTCGACGGCGACATAGGTCACCGTGGCCATTCCGGCGCGGCTCACGGTGGTCGGGGTGAGCACGTAGGTGGTGCTGGTCGGGTAGGCCTGGTCGTCCAGCACCATCGAGTCGTTGCCGCCGCCGCCGTTGATCGAGAGAGGGGCGTTGACGGTCCCGAGGTTCTTCGACGACGGGCTGACATTGAACGTATCGTTGCCCTTGCCGGCGACGATCGAGACGGGCGTCTCGCCGCCGGTCCCCTGGATGTTGTAGATGTCGTTGCCGCTGCCGCCATTGAGCACCAGGCTGTCGACCGAGAGATAGGTGATCGTGGCGGTGCCGGTCCGGCTGACGGTCGAGCCGACGAGCGAGTAGGTGCTATTGGCCGAGTTGGCCTGGTCGTCCAGGACCAGCGCGTTGTTGTTGCTGCCGGAGGAGACGGTAAGATTGCCCTGGATAGTGCTCAGGTCCTTGGCCGTCGGGCTGATGTTGAAGGTGTTGGTGCTGTTGCCCGCCGCGACGCCCACCTGGGTGGCCGCCGCCGTGCTCTCGATGTTATACGTGTCATTCCCGCTGCCCCCGTCGAGCTCGAGCGATGAAAGGGAGGCATAGCTGATCGCGGCCGATCCGCTGCGGGTCACGCTCGAGGAGGTGACCGAGTAGGTGGCCGCGGTCGTGTCGTTCTGGTCGTAGACGTTCAGCGAATTACTGCCCCCGAGCCCCCAGACCGTCAAGGCGCCCTGGATGTTCGAGAGGTTCTTGGCGGTCGGGCTGACGTTGAATGTGTCGTTGCCGGCACCGCCTCGATGAACACCGGCGTGCCCGAGGCCGTGCTCTCGATGTTATAGGTATCGTTGCCGCTGCCGCCGTAGAGGTTGAGTCTCGCCTGGGAGGCGTAGCTGATCCCCGCCGCGCCGCTACGCGAGATCGTCGAAGACGTGAGCGAGTATGTGGTTCCGGCGGAATAGTTCTGGTCGAAGATATTCAGCGTGTCGCTGACCGAGCTGGTCTGCACGTGCCCCCAGACGGTGAGGGCGCCCTGGATCGTGTCCAGGTTCTTGGCGGTCGGGCTGACATTGAACGTGTCATTCTGGTCACCGCCGCCGACGACTCGGAAGGCGGTCCCCGAGGCGGTACTCTCGATGTTGTACGTGTCGCCGCCCAACAACGAGTCCTGGGCGGTGCCGCCGTCGAGATTCACCTGGCCCATCGAGGTGTACGAGATCGGGGCGGAGCCGGTCCGGCTCACGGTCGAGGACGTGAGCGTATACGTGTCCTGGTACAGTGCGTTTTGATCTTCGACGTTGAGGATGTCGGAGCTGTTGTAGTCGCCGGTGACCGAGACGTTGCCCTGGATATTGTCCAGGTTCCCGGTTGAACGCGGCGACGTTCACCGTGCCGGTCCCTCCCGCGAGGTCGACCGACACCGGGATGCCGGCGACGGTGTGGTTGATGTTGATGGTGCTGCCGCCGCCCTCGGTGACGATGTCGATGCCCGACACCGCGAACTGGAAGTACGCGCTCGTCGTCCCGTCGAACGTCGCGGTGACGGTGGGGAGGAGCCCGAAGAAGGCGGTCGACGTGTCGATGGTCACCGTGTCGCCGCCCGACGAGCCGACCACGAACACGACGGGCCTGGACGCGATCCCGTTGGCGATGACGGACAGCGAGTAGACACCCGGGCCATCCGCGCCCGGCAGCGTGAACTCGGTGGACTCGGGGGTGCTACCCGTGGCCACCCATTCGCTGCTCCAGTTGAACGTCCGCGCGAACGTGACGGTGCCATTCGGGGCCGTCAACTGGACGATCGGGTAATTGGAGGCCATCTGGGCGTCGTCGCCGTAGGCGGCGCCCTCGTCGAGGCCGTTGAGCTGGGTCCCCGTCAGGAGGAAGGTACCGCTGCCGGCGCCGGAGATCCCGGTGATCGTGGGCGCCCAGGAGGCGGAGGGTGAGCCGGCCGGGTTGTAGACAGAGAGGTTGTTGTCGTAGCCGTTGCTGAAGAG
Organism: uncultured Planctomycetota bacterium; assembly: GCA_963815795.1. Taxonomy (GTDB): domain Bacteria; phylum Planctomycetota; class Planctomycetia; order Isosphaerales; family Isosphaeraceae; genus JAKAUH01. Next base: position 6,248,027 of record CAWFIC010000003.1, read on the forward strand.
GATCTGTCCGCTGGGCAGCACCAGCATGCGGCTGACGAAGACCTGGTGGCTGAGGTTGGGCCCGGACGCGGTCACCTCGGTGATCGTGTTCGCGGTCGGGTCGTATTCGAAGATGGTCGTCGGGGGTGAATTGTGGACGCCGTCGATCGGCCCGGCGGCGAAGAGGACGTCGCCGTTGGGCTCGACGGCACCCGGCGCGTCGAAGCCGCCCAGGAGCTTGCCGTTGTTGTCGAGGATGTCGGGGCCTTGCGTCCACGTGCCGGTCGTATTGCTGCCGCTCGGGGGCGTATATATCGCCGTGTGCCCGCTGGCTCCCACCCAGAAGACCTTGCCGGTGGGCAAGAGGAGGCCCGGGCCGAGCTCGTCCACGATGCCGGGATTGCCTCCGTTCGAACCCAATGCGACGGGGACGCTGCCGGCCGACACCCACTGGTCCTGGGCCTCGGTCGCGCCGAGGACGAGCCGATTGCCCGTCTGGGGCTTGGTGCCCTGGAGCTCGTATTGCAGGGTGCTGCCGTCGGGCAGCTTGACCCAGCCCTCCTCGCTGCTCTGGTCGCTGTTGGGCAGCGTCGGCCCGTTCGACCACGTGTTCGTCGAAGGGTCGTAGATATGAAGGTTGCCCGTATAGGGGCTGCCCTGAAGGATGGTCCCGCCGGGCAAGGTCTCCGAGATGCCATCGGCAAGGACGGATTCGGGATAGTTGGCGATGCTCGTCCACGTGTTGGCGACCGGGTTGTAGATCTCGCCGGAGATGGAGTTGTCCTTGTCGGTGGCATCCTCGCCGCCGGCCACATAGACGTCGCCGTCGGGCAGGACGTCCGAGGCGTAGAAGAGGCGGCCGACGTTCGACGAGGCGAGGGTCGTCCAGGTCCCGTTGACGTAACTCCCGGTGGAGTTGGGGGTCAGCTCGTACCAGTTCTTCGACTCGGAGTCGCTGCCCCCCTGGGCCAGCACCGAGCCGTTGGAGAGCAAGATCATGGTCCCCGCGCCGTCCCCCGAGGGGATGGCGTTGGTTAGCTGGGTCCAGGTCCCGGTCAACAGCGTGCGGGCTTCGAGCGATTCCAGCGAGAGGGAGGGCCGGGATTTCCGGGAATCCGGCCGCCTGCGGCCACGGCGGGCGCGCTCGGCGAGTCGATGGAGCGATGAAAGTGGTCTCATGGTGATCGGCCTTGTGAAGTGGAAGGATCAGTCGAAGACTCGGAACGTGATGGTTCTCCTCGCGGCGGCGACGGCGCGCAGCGGGTGTGTCCTCAAAGGTCCGATCCGGCCTGGACCGCTCCGCGGCGTTGTGCGCGCGGAGGTGGCGTGCGGCCTCGGGGGACCTCGAGCGGGCGCATCGGGAGTGCGATCGGCGACCGGAGATCGGGTCGTCCGACGGCGTGGGGCGGCTTACGGCATGCGACGCCGATTCGCCTCATCGGCGAGCAGTCGGATGACCTCCGACCATTCGGGGCCGCGGCGGAGGACCTCGCGGAAGTCCGCTTGCGCCTCGGCGTCCTCGCCCCGGAGCAGCCGGGTCAGGCCCCGTCGCGCGTAGGCCACCAGGTCGTCGGGGTTGATCCGGATGTGCTTGCGACAGTTGGTCAGGACCGCCTCGGGGTCACGCCCCAGGTCCTGGACCAGGACGCGTACGATCTCCGACGCGGCCAGCCGCGGGTCGAGCCGGAAGGCCATCCGATAGTCCTGTGTCCCCAGGGGGTCGCGGCGGTGGTAGCGGGCATGTCCCCGAGAGACGTAGACGGCGCAGAGGCCCGGGTCGAGCTCGAGGGCCCGGTTGTAATCGGCGAGGGCGGCGTCGAAGTCGCCGGCGGCGTGCCGGGCTCCGCCCCGGCCGTGGTACAGCAGGGCCGCGGCCGACCGCGCGGTCCGGTTCAGCGCCTCGTCGTAGTCGGCGATGGCGCCGGCGTAATCGCCCACGGCGTAGCGGGCCGCGGCCCGGTTCGCGTAGACCGGAGCCGCTGTCTGCGGCGGGCCGAATTCCAGCGCCCGGTCGTAGTCCGCGATCGCGCCCGCGTCATCGCCCAGTTCATGTCGCGCCGCGCCCGATTGTTGAAGGCCTCCGCGTAGCGGGGGGCCAGTTCCACGGCGCGGTCGAAGTCGGCGACCGCGCCCGCCGGGTCCCCCATCGCATGCCGGGCGGCGCCCCGGTTGTTGAAGGCCTCGGCGTAGCGCGGCCGGATCTCGAGGGCCTGGTCGAAGTCGGCGATGGCGCCCGCGTAGTCGCCCAGCGCGTGGCGAGCGGTCCCCCGATTGTTGCAGGCGTCGGCGTAGCGAGGCGCGATCTCGAGGGCGCGGTCGAAGTCGGCGATCGCGCCCGCCAGGTCGCCCAGTCCGTGGCGGGCGACCCCCCGATTGTTGTAAGCCTCGGGGAAGGCGGGGGCGGATTCCAGCGCATCTTCGAAGTCGGCCAGTGCACCGACGCGATCGCCCTGGACCAGGCGGCTCATCCCTCGGAGACAGTCCTCTTTGGCCTTCGCGGACAGGATCATCGCGGTCCCCCTTCGTGCACAGATCCCGGATGCCGGTCGTCTCACCGATCCACGATGGGGATACGCAGTCAGTTCTCGAGCGTTACAGAACCCTCGATTTTTTCCGGGTCCCATCTCGCGAGCGCCGCGCGATCCGGGCTCGATGGCCGGCCCGGAATCGCTGCCGGCTTCGGGTCGACGCCCCGGTTCCTGATTCAACCTTCGGGCCGCGCCTCGCCGGCGCCGGGGCGCCCGATCGTCGTCCGCGCCGGCCGGACCGGCATTCCTGAATCGGATGGATGCTGGTGGACGTCAGGGCCGGGGTGTACAATCAGCGGATCATCAGGCGAGTGCCCGGCCACTGTGGCACTCTCGGCGAGTGTGAGGCGGGCATCCGGCCTGCCGAGGGCCTCTCGGGGGCAGTCGACATGGATCACTCGGAAGAGGATCGGCCGCTCCATGAGATCGAGACGCACTGGTCGGACGTCCTCAGGGCCCATCAGGGCGAGCAGGAGGCCCACGAGGCCCGGGTCCGGCTGGTACTCCGATACATCGGGGCGGTGCGGCGGTACATGACCTGGGTCCTCCATGATGCGGATGCGGCCGCGGAGCTGGCGCAGGAGTTCGCCGTCCGCGTGATGCGCGGCGACTTCCGCCGAGCCGACCCGGCGCGCGGGCGGTTCCGCGACTTCGTCCGGACCGCGACCCGGAACCTCATCCACGACTATCACCGCCGCCAGGTCCGGCAGCCCGCGCGAGCCGACCTGGCCCCCGAGCCGATCGCCACCCCGGCCGACGACCATGAGGCCGATGCGGAGTTCCTGCGGAGCTGGCGCATGGAGTTGTTCGACCGGGCCATGGCGTCGCTGGCCAAGTATCAGAAGCGGACCGGGCGGCCCTATCACGAGATCATCACCCTTCGGACGAACAACCCCCAGCTCACCTCGACGCAACTGGCCGCCCTCATCACGGAGCGGTCGGGCCGGGCGGTCGGGGACGTGTGGGTCCGTCAGAACCTGCGGCGCGGGCGGCGATGCCTCGCCAGCCTCCTGCTCGACGAGATCTCCGCGTCGCTGGGCCTCGCTTCGATCGAGGACCTGGAGCAGGAGCTGATCGCCCTGAACATGCTGGGTTACTGCCAGGAGGAGCTCAGGCGGCGTGCCGAGCTGGCGGGGAAACCGGGCCGGGACGTATAGAGGCCCGAACAGAATACCCCTCACCCCAACCCTCTCCCCGGGGGAGAGGCGGCCGATCATTCCCTTCTCCCCAACCGGGGAGAAGGTGCCCGAAGGGCGGATGAGGGGTCCGGGGGCCCAATCTGTCAGGGCTTGTTAGGGTGCCTCGCGCTGCGGCGGGGTCCGATCGAGGGACGGAACCCCCTCGAACCAAGAACGCCAGGTCGGGCCCTCGGTCGGATCCGGCGCCGGCAGGCGGTCGGGCGGTTCCCCCGGTCGGGAAGATCAGCCGAGTTCCAACCGTTTGGCAGTAGGCAGCGGGGCGTCGGCAGCCTAAAGTGGATCCTTCGACTCCGAGGGTGTCCCGGAGACCTCCCGGCGGTCGCAACCCGGCCCGGCCAGTGGCTTGCGACCGCCTACGCTTCGGCCTACGACCGACTGCTCACCGCGAGAGAGACAGACATGACCTTCCCACTTCTGCGCTGGGCGCTGGTGTTGCTGGTCGGCGCCGTCGCGACGAATGGTGCCGACGACCCCGATGATCCGTATCGGTGGCTCGAGGAGATCCTCGGCGAGAAGCCGATCGCCTGGGTCAAGGAGCGGAACGCCGAGAGCACCGGCGAGCTGACCCGCTCGGCACGCTTCCGCGCGCTCGAGGGCCGCATCCGGGAGATCCTGGATTCCGACGCGCGGATCCCGACGATCGAGAAGGTCGGCCGCTATTACTACAACTTCTGGCGGGACGCGAAGAACCCGCGGGGCCTCTGGCGGCGCACCACTCTGGAAGAGTACCGCAAGGACAAGCCCGCCTGGGAGGTCGTGCTCGACCTGGACGAACTGGCCAGTCAGGAGCACGAGAACTGGGTCTGGCACGGGGCCGACGCGCTGCGGCCCGAGTACCGACGCGCCCTGGTCTCGCTGTCGCGCGGCGGGGCCGACGCGGGAGTCGTCCGCGAGTTCGACCTGGAGAAGAAGGCGTTCATCAAGGACGGCTATTCCCTGCCCGAGGCCAAGAGCCGGGTCTCCTGGCGCAACGCCGATAGCCTGTTCGTCGGCACCGACTTCGGCCCGGGCTCGCTGACCGATTCGGGATACCCGCGCATCGTCAAGGAATGGCGGCGCGGGACGCCGCTGGCCGACGCCGCGCTCGTCTTCGAAGGCCGCGCCGAAGACATGGGCGTGAACGCCCACCGCGAGCTGACGCCCGGCTTCGAGCGCGACATCATCACCCGCACGCCCACGTTCTTCACCTCCGAGACGTTCCTCCGCCGCGACGGCAAGCTCGTCAAGATCGACAAGCCCGACGACGCCCGGGCCTCGTTCCATCGCGAGTGGCTGCTCCTGCAGCTCCGCACCGACTGGACCGTCGGCGGCAAGACGTACCCGGCCGGCGCGCTGCTGGCGATCGACCTGGAGGCGTTCCTCAAGGGGGATCGCGGGTTCGACGTGCTGTTCGAGCCGACCGAGCGGAAGTCGCTGGCGAGCGTCAGCCCGACCCGGCACTCCATCCTCCTCAACGAGCTGGACAACGTGCGGAGCCGGATCGAGGTCCTGTCCCGCCGCGACGGCCGGTGGCACCGCGAGTCGATGCCGGGCCTGCCCGAATTCGTCGAGGCGAGCGCCCGGGCGGTCGACGCCGAGGATTCGGACGACTATTTCCTCCATACCGCCGGCTTCCTAACCCCGACGACGCTGGCGATGGGCACCGCCGGCGGCGGGCGGGCCGAGCCGCTCAAGCGGCTGCCGGCCCTCTTCGACGCCAAGGGGCTGGCCGTCACTCAGCACGAGGCCGTCTCGAAGGACGGCACCCGCATCCCGTACTTCCAGGTCGCCCGCGCCGCCCTGGCCCTCGACGGGAGCAACCCGTCCTTGCTCACCGGCTACGGCGGGTTCCAGCTCCCGAGGCGGCCGGAGTACAACCCCACGGTCGGCGCCGCCTGGCTGGAGAAGGGGGGCGTTTACGTCCTCGCCAATATCCGCGGCGGCGGCGAGTTCGGGCCCAGGTGGCATCTCGCCGCGCTGAAGGCCAACCGCCACAAGGCGTACGAGGACTTCATCGCCGTCGCCGAGGACCTGATCGGCCGCAAGGTGACCTCGCCCCCGAGACTGGGCATCGTCGGGCGGAGCAACGGCGGCCTCTTGATGGGCAACATGCTCACCCGCCGTCCCGACCTGTTCGGCGCCATCGTCTGCGGCTCGCCGCTGCTCGACATGAAGCGCTACAGCCACCTGCTCGCCGGCGCGAGCTGGATGGGCGAGTATGGCAACCCCGACATCCCCGAGCAGTGGGCGTTCATCCGCACGTTCTCGCCGTATCACAACGTGGAGAAGTCCACCAGGTACCCGCGCATCCTCATCACGACGTCGACCCGCGACGACCGCGTCCACCCCGGCCACGCCCGGAAAATGGCCGCCAAGATGCGCGAGCAGGGCCATGACGTCCTCTACTACGAGAACATCGAGGGCGGCCACTCGGCCGCCGCCGACAACAAGCAAAGGGCCTTCATGGATGCCCTGGATTACACGTTCCTGTGGAATGAGCTGAGGAAGTAGCGAGGCCCTCGCCGCATTCCCTTCAATCGAGGATCCGATCTCATGTCCATCCGGCGGACGGCTGGGTGAGGTGCTCTTTGAGCGCCGGGCTCGAGCCCCACGCAAGGATCCGTGCTCGCAGAGCATCCCACGATGGACCTCTCCGACATCCTCTCGGAGTGAACGGGGAGCGCCAGCATCACCGAGCTGCCGCCGCCAGCCGAAATCCATCGGGTCCCGACCGCGGCGCGGCATTTTACCGGGAACAGTTGGCAGCCGTGCGAACGCGACATATGGTTCAATAGGATGAGGGAGATCGCAGGCGGTCATCGTGGTGCCGCAGGCTCCCCCATCGCCAACGGACCACAGCCATCACCTCGAAAACGCGGGCGGCCGTACAACTCGATCATCGAAGCCGCTCGCGCCGTCATGTGAGGCGACGTTCGCGAGGCCAACACATGGTTGCCCTGATTGCCGTCTACCTGTTGGGTGGCGATGGCGAGTGGTCGCGCCTCAAGGCGTGAATCAAAGCCAGGACCATCTCGCTGGGCCGGATGGGGCAGGACTTCGACGAATCCCGAACCTCGGGTCCGCCGCCCTCGAAGGCGAGGCCCTCAGCAGGGAGCGCGAAGTCGATCAGGACGCCCCGCGGATCTGAACGACCTCCTCGGATTTTTTTCAAAAGTCCCCGCCGACCCAAACCTTTCCGCGATCGAGAGATCGAGCGAGCCCCCGGGCGAGCCGGATCGCATTTTGAGCCCGATTGGCGAAAAGTCCTCAAGCGCCGCGGGCCGAATGCCGACAACTGATCTGGTACTCCTCGTCCACTCCTAGTAAAAGGGGCTCACCGCGGTGAACGCGACCCCCTCGGGATCTTGCACGTCCCCGGCCGGAGGCCGGGGCGGGTCAGAGGCCAGGACGGTTCGCACGGCCACGGGACTATCGTCGGGTTCTTGCGGGATGATCGGGCTTGCCGGCCTTGTCGGCAGGACCGATAAACCCGCCCCGGACCCGATCGGTGGGGCGCGATGCGCCAAGACGGTGCGTCGCGGGGTCCTCAGCGCGAGGCAAAGCGCCCAAGGAAGGGTCGGGGGCATCGGTCCCCGGCACGTCGCCATTCTTCTCGTCAGACATCCACTTCTTTCGGCGAACACGTCCGCTCTCGCGGACGCGGTCCGTCCACACCCGCCCGGCGGTGCCAGGCCCTGGCATGCCGCCGAGTCGACGGCCCTTCTGCCCGCCTCGCGAACGGAGGCCCAGCCAACGGAACGCCCCTCGGCTCGCCCCGAGGCGCGTGATACCGAGCTGGTCCAGCCCGCGCGCGTCGTCGCGACGCTCAGCCGCGGGCACTCCCGAGGGAAAGGAGTCCTTGCGGTATGACCGTCGCTACCCTGTTGCTCGCCCTCCTCACCGCCACGAATCCTTCATCCGATGGCGGGCCGTCCGATGCCGTCTTGCTCGATTTCCACGCCGATTGGTGCGGCCCCTGTCAGAAGATGCGACCGGCCGTCGACCAGTTGAGTCGCAAGGGATACCCGGTCAAGTCGATCAACATCGATCGATCCAAGGCGATCGCCGACCGCTACGGCGTCCAGGCGGTCCCGACCTTCATCGTCGTGGACCGGTCGGGCCGTGAGCTCGACCGGACCAGCGGGCTCCAGCCCGCCGCGGCCCTGGAGCGCTTCTACCTCGCCGCCAGCGCCAAGGCCCAGCCCGAGGCCCGCGACGACACGAGGGCCGGCGACGGCGACGACGAGGAACAACCGGCCCGCCCCGCGCCGGACGCGTCGTCAGCCGGCGCGCGATCTCGACCAGGACCGCGACGGCGACGAGGATCCATCGCGGCCGGGCGGCAACCGGCCCGCCACGCCGTTCGTCAACCCTGATCCGGCCGAGACCGTGGTGCGGATCAAGGTCCAGGGGCCGCACTCGACCGGCTTCGGCTCGGGGACGATCATCTACAGCTCGCCCGAGGAGTCGCTGATCCTGACCTGCGCCACATCTTCAAGCTGGAGGGCCGAAGGCAGCCGGTGCGTCCCAGCGAGTTCCCGCTCCAGATCGTCATCGACCTGTTCGACGGCCGGAAGGAACGACTGCCCACGGGGGCGGTCAAGGTCCATTATGTCGAGTCGTTCCCGGGCCGGGCGATCGACTACGACTTCAACAAGGATGTCGGGCTGATCCTGATCCGGCCGGGCCGTCAGCTCCCGGCCAGCCGGGTCGTGCCGGCGTTCTGGCAGCCCAAGATCTCGCCCAAGCCGATGCTGATGCTCACCGTCGGCTGCTCGGAGGGCGAAGACGCCACCGCCTGGCACACCGTGATCGTCAACCCGCGGATGAAGGGATTCCTCCAGGGACAGGACGACTACGAGGCAATCGAGTGCGAACACGCACCCAAGCAGGGACGCTCCGGCGGCGGCCTGTTCACGACCGACGGCTACATCGCGGGGGTCTGCAACTTCGCCGAGCCGCAGGGCAATCATGGGCTCTATGCCACGCCACGATCGATCTATGCCCTGCTCGATCGCAACAAGCTGGCGGCGCTGTATGCCCCGGTCGTGGGCGGCCCGGACACGCGGCTGGCCGACAATCGGCAACCCGCTCCGTCGCGCGCCCAGGCCAGGCTGACGCAGATCGCCCGGACGCAGTCGCCCGACTCCGACGAGCCGGATGATCGCCGGGGCGCCGTCGAGAAGGGGGACGTCTTGCTGCCGCACTACAGCCGGCTGGGCATCAAGGAACCCGTCGGCACGGACGGCGACAGCGCCAGCGCGCCGCGGGCGGCCTCCGGCACCACGCGTCGCGTCGCCTGGCACGAGAACCACGTCGAAGCCGCCGCACCCGCCGAGGCCCAGGTCGAGACCTCCGGCACCGCGCCATCTGCCGAGGCCACGAAAGCCGGGACCAACTCCGTCCGGCCCCGCTGGCGGCCCGTCAACGCGGCGAGCGACCACCAAGAGCGGTCGATGACGGAGGAGAAGACAGGAAGCAACCACGAATAACACGAATCCACACGAATCATTGCAAGGGACGGCGAGGTGGAAGCCCGGCCGCCAGGCCGATCCGTCCGGTGGCGACGGAGGCAGAGGAATCCCTGCGGTCCTCCATTCGTGTGATTCGTGGTTGCTGCTTACCGATCCCACAACGTCAAGCCAGCGGCGTCCCGTAGATGGTCTTCCACTCGGGCGAGCCGGCCAGCTCGAGCCCGATACGGGCCAGCGCGAGGTCTTCCTCGGGCGAGAGCGGCTTGGCGCGGGCGACCGCCGACGCGGCCTTCTCGAGCTCGGAAATGTTCTCCAGCCCGATGACGGCGACCGCGATCCCGGGCACCGAGAGAGCGTAGCGGACCGCCTGCTCGTAGTATTTCTCATCCACCTTGAATCCGCCCTGTTCGCGGGCGGCGCCCCCGAGCACCTTCATGGCGACCAGGCCGACGTTCATGTGCCGGGCGCGGCTCCAGACCTTGTGCTCGAAGTCGTAGGTGTGCCGCACGACGAAGTTGACCGCGTTCATCAGGACGTCGATCTCGCCGCTGTCGAGCGCCTCGTGGAACCGCGTCGGGTGGAGATGTCCGCTGGCGCCGATGAACCGGACCACGCCCTGCCGCTTGGCCTCGCGCAGCGCGGCCACAGCCCCGTTGTCGCCGAAGACGAGCTTGCGGTCGCCCCAGACGTTCGCGTCGCCGAAGTTGTGCAGGTGGACCAGGTCGATCCGATCGGTCCGCATCCGCTTGAGGCTCTGCCGCAGGAGCTTCCAGGTCCCCTCGTAGCCCGGCTCCTCGGTCTTGGTGACGAGGAAGACCTTGTCGCGGATCTCGGCGATCGCCGGGCCCATCTTCTCCTCGGCGAAGCCGGTCTCGGCGTTGCCGTACGTGGGCGCCGTGTCCAGGTAGTTGACGCCGAGCTCCAGCGCGCGGTGCAGCGTGGCGCGGACGTCGTCCGGCGTGACCTGCTTCCGCTGGAAGTAGGCACAGCCGATCCCTAGGCGCGAGACCCGCGCCGGTGCGGCCGAGCGCGACATCCGGCACTTTCACGGATGCCGGCGGGTCCTCGCCCGCGGTCGATCCCACCGCCGAGGCCGTGGCGAGGCCGCCGAGCAGGACGGAGCCCCCCTTGACGAAGTCGCGCCGCGAGAACGCATGTTCCTGTCCGGGCATCATGGTCGCTCCTTGTGGGCATGGAGTTGGGGATTCGCGACTCCCTAGTGCGCTTAACGCTTGCGTTACATCCGCCCGACCCCCCCCGTCCCCCCCTTCGTAAGGGGGGGGATCAAGAGGAGTGGCATTCCCCCCCTTACGAAGGGGGGGACAGGGGGGGTCGAGACCCAACCCACTCCGTCGGATGAGGGGGGGTCGAGGCGACAGCCCGGCCTCGAGTCCGAACCACGTACGCCATCCATTCGTTAAGCGCTCCAGCACTCTACCAGATGGCGGCTCGACGAGCAGGCCCCAAGAGCGATGCGACCGGGGATCTCTACCGCTCGAAATCGAGGTTACTCGGCTCCTTCGGGAGGGCCTCCACGATCTCTCGCACCTTATCCTTGGCCTCCGCGGGATAGTCCTGGGGCTCGACGCCCAGGCCGGTGGCCTCCACGTCCTGACCGACGGCCTCGAACTTCAAGTCGTCGATCCAGACCTGGCCCTTGCCTCCCATGAGGACGCCGAAGGCGAGCACCGCGGCGTCCTCGGGCACGTCCAGGACGATCGTGTACTTCGTCCAGTCGGTGGAACCCTTGATCGGCCGCTTCATCATGTTGTCGAAGGCCACGCCGGTCTTCTCCAGGCCATCCACTCGCACCCACAAGCCCGCCCAGTTCTCCACGTCTTTCGACTTGGCGTAGCCGGTCACCCGGAGCCGCTTTCCGCGGTAAGGCTTCGCGCCACACTGCTGCATCAGCGTCCCGAAGCCCTCGCCGGGCGGGTCCGCGGTGCATCGGATCGTGGCGCTCGCGGCGCCGCCTCGCTTCTCCGCCCGGTCGGTCGTCATCGCATACTCGCCCGGGTGACTGCCCGCCTTGAACCAGCCGGCCGGCGCCGGTTCCTCCGCCCGGACCGCGGTTGCTGACCAGGTGAAGAGGCCGGTGAGAACGACCGCTGAAAGGACTCCAGAACGTACCGAGAACATGATGCACCCCCTGTTCGAAGTTGTCGAGAACCGTAACACGCTGCTATGGAAGCCAGACTTCGCGCCGTACGTTCGGCCCGCGGGAACCGAGGCCGACCGATAGGATCCGACGCTCGGATGACCGGCGCAGGCGCAGTGCCTGCAGTAAGCTCGTTCCGTCCCCTCCTTCCCCTCTTGTGTCAAAGGGTTGTCACATGACCGTTGGAGCGTACCGTCAGCGACTCATATCAGAATACTCCCCTCCGGCATAGCATCTGACCCTTTGCTTTGCTTCGGGTCCAATCGCCGCAACCTCTCCCCCCGCGATGTCCGATACATCCGCGCCGACCCAGACGGCCAGGATCAGGACGCCGAGGCCGGCGTGGACCACGGACGACGGCTCGGGTACGGCGAACGCCAAGCCCACCCAGGGCGGGTCGATGGTGCCCCGGAGCGTGAGCGCCCCGTCAGTTGGATTGACAATATATTCATCCCCGCTGGCGTCAAGCGCGTACAGTATCCCGTCGGGGGCGAAAGCCATGGCGGCGATGATCGAAGACGAATGGAGCGGACCGAGGGTCGAGGTCGCCCCGGTCTCGAGGTCGGTCGATGTCAGGACCTGGAGACCGCTCGCATCGGACACGCAGAGCGCCGTCGTGCTGTTCTCCAGGGCCAAGGCGCGAATGGGGCCTTCCGCCGGGTTGGTCGTCACCAGCGGGGTCGCCTGGGCGTTGGTCACGTTGATCGAATAGAAAGTCGTGGGATCGTGAAAGTTGGCTCCGAGTAGTGTCGAGCCTCTGAAGGAGAGGGCCTCAACGTCTCCCAGACCCGTGTCCCCGATGCGGCTCGCCTTGCCCGTGGTGAGGTTGAGGCTGTAGAGGATCCCGTGGGAATCGGTGACGAAAGCGTCTCCTTTGAGCGAGATCGCCAAGTCCTCCATGCTGGAGACCCCGGTCGGGCCGATCATGGTCTTGGTGACCGTCGTCAGGTCGATTGTGTAGAGCGTGGTTGGATTGATCGCATAGGCGACGCTGCCGGCCCGGACGGAACTTGCCAGCCCGATCATGCCGATCAGCCCCATCTGGGCCGCGATGCAGAGCACGAAGCGCTTCATGTCGTCCTCCTCGTTGGGTATTGGGCATCGAAGATTCGATCCCCTATGAAGAACCATCCCCGTTTTGGAGCGACGGTCACGAACCGTCGCCCCTCGTCCGTTCCTCCCAAACTAGAGCGGTTAATGCTTGCGTTGCGTTTGCCTTAACCCCCCTTGACCCCCCTTCTTAAGGGGGGATCGAGAGGGGCGGGCTTTCCCCCCTTAAGAAGGGGGGGCACGGGGGGGTCGAGGCCCAAGCCACTCCCGCGGGTCAAGGGTCGAGGCTTCAGCCCGGCCTCGAGGCCGAGCCACGTGCGCCTTCCATTCGTTAAGCGCTCGAGTCACGATCCGACCCGCCGAACCACTTCGCGAGAGCCACGTCGATAGACGCCGGGACCGCAATGAACGAGCCACCGAGGTCTTCGGCGAGGCTGGCGAAGGGCCCATGCGTCCTGACCCGCGAGAGCGAGCCCGTGCCGACCAGGCCGCCGTTGAACGAGGAGGCTGTCCAGGGCCAGCGCGACAACGTCAGTAGCCCCCCCGCCGGCCACGGGGGCCGCCGGGGCTGCGACGGACGTATTGGTCAACGTCATCGGCACAGGCACGGTCGCGACGGGGACCGCAACGCTGCCGGCCCCTGCCGAGCCTTCGACGAACGCGGCATCGACGGTCACCGGCTGACCGGTCGGATCCGAGGGAGATGCCGTCAAGGCGGCCTCGCCCATCCCGCTCGCGCCCTCGGTCAATGGCACGTCACTGCTCACCACGGCCGATGTCGTTGTGCTATAGTTAATCGTACAGGTACCCTGGCCATCCTTGATCTTGCCGTTCGTCGGCTTGCTGAGGACGACACTGAAAGATCGGCTCTTCTTATGTGGCTGATCGCCGTTGACCAGGACGGTGATCGTGCCGCTGAGCGCGCCGGCGGGAATCGTGAGCGTACCGCTGGTGGCGACGTAATCCCTGCCGGCCTTCGCCGTGCCGGCGACGGTCTTGTAATCGACCGTCACGTCCTGATCGCTCGCCTCGGAAAGGGTCACGGTGAAGACGGCAGGGACCGTCCCGCCGCTGCCTTCGGTCACGCTGATGTCACCGATCGAGATGGTCGGGGGCTGGACTTTCTCGTCATTGGTCAGCGAGAAGTCGGCGGGCGTCGTCACATCGGGGTCCGCGCCCTTGAGCGTGGCCTCGACATCGTAATCGCCGGGCTTACCGTTCGCCCTGACATTGACGCTCGCCTGCCCCGAGTCGTCGAGCGTCGCGGTGTACACCTTGCTCGCGGTGCTGGCCCCTCCATCCCCGGGCATCGCGGTGAATGTCACCTGGAGTCCCTGGGGAATCGGCACTCCATCGGCGCTGTCCAAGGCCACGACCAGGGGCTCGGGGAACGCGGTGTTCACCGGGGTGTCCTGCTGGTCGCCGTCGACGATATCGAGCGAGAAGCCCTGGGACTCGAAGGCACCGATGTCGGGAGTGTCGAACTGAGGTCGGGAGATGCCCCGCTGGTCGTCGGATACCAGGGGGTCGGCGCCGGCGGCTTCGATGGCCTTGCTGTCGGGCAGCAGGCCCATGGTCTGCGTGGGGCCGCCGTAGTCGTCCAGAGGAGCGAGCTGGGGATCGGTGTTCGGCAGGTCCCCCAGTTGTTTCTTCAGGTTGCATGAATTGTCGGTGCAGATGTTATGGCCATCCGAGACGAGGTCCCCGACCTTGTCGGTCCGGCCGGCCGGCCCGAGCTTCGTGTCGCCGGCGATGATGGTGTTCTGGAATCTGATTACGGCATCGCCCGTGACCGACAACTGACTGCCGCTCGTCTTGCTGGTCGTGGTGTTGTAGGCGATCGTGCAGTTGTGCAGATCGACGATCGTTGGTTGCAGATTGGTCAACACGTCGTCGATGCCACCCGCCGTGTTCGTCCCGCTGGCCATGTTGAGGGAGATGGTTGTATTGATGGCGGTCATCGAGCCGCCGTCGCGATTCCCGGCGCCGCCGCCGAAGACGGCCGAGTTTCCTGACAGGGTGCTGCCGGAGACTGTCAGTGTGCCCTCGTTGTCGGTCCCGCCGCCGGAGCCCCTGGCCGCGTTATCGGCAAGGGTGCTATCCGAGACCGTCGCGGTGGCGCCGGCGGCGTTGTGGACCCCGCCGCCGGAGGCCGCCGAGTTCCCTGACAGGGTGCTGCCGGAGATTGTCAGTGTGCCCTCGTTGTCGATCCCGCCGCCGGGGCCGCGGCCGCGTTATCGGCGAGGGTGCTGTCCGAGATCGTCGCAGAGGCGCCGGCGGCGTTGTGGACCCCGCCGCCGGACGTGGCCGAGTTGATACCGGCTTGGGTCCCGTCGCCGATGGTGGTGCTGTCGATCGCCAGCGAGCCCTCGTTGTCGATCCCGCCGCCGGAGCCCGTCGCCTTATTCTCGACGAGGGTGCTCTCCGAGATGACCGCCGAGGCGCCGATGCCGTTGAGGATCCCGCCGCCGTCGCCGGCCGTGTTCCCGGCGAGAGTGCTACCGTCCTCGACAGACAGGGTGCCGGCGTTGAAGATCCCGCCGCCACTGCTGGCCGAGTTGGCGCCCGCGGGAGTTCCGTCGCCGATGGTGCTGCCGTCGATCGTCAGGTCGCCTTCATTGTCGATCCCGCCGCCGGAGCCCGTGGCCGTGTTCCCGGTGACGCTGCTGTCCGAGATCATCGCCGTGGCGCCGGCGGCGTTATAGACGCCGCCGCCGGAGGCCGCCGAATTCGCGGAGAGGATGCTGAGATCGCTGGCGGCCTCGACCGTTAGACCCGGACCCGCCGCCGTCCCGCCGGCGGCATTGTAAATCCCGCCGCCGAGGGCCGCGGCCGAGTTACCGGTGAGGGTACTGTCCGAGACGTCCGCCGTGGCGCCGGCGTCGTTGTCGATCCCGCCCC
Organism: uncultured Planctomycetota bacterium; assembly: GCA_963815795.1. Classification (GTDB taxonomy): domain Bacteria; phylum Planctomycetota; class Planctomycetia; order Isosphaerales; family Isosphaeraceae; genus JAKAUH01. Next base: position 6,263,295 of record CAWFIC010000003.1, read on the forward strand.
CGACGTTCGCCGAGTTACCGGCGAGGGTGCTGCCGTCGACGGTTAGTTCGCCTTCGTTGTCGATCCCGCCGCCGAAGGCCGCGGCCGAGTTACCGGTGAGGTCGCAGTCCGAGACGTCGGCCGTGGCACCGGCGGCGTTGAAGATCCCGCCGCCGGCGGCCGAGATGTCGCCGCTGAGGGTGCTGCCATCGACGGTCAGATCGCCTTCGTTGTCGATCCCGCCGCCGTTTCCCGCGGCCCGGTTCGCGGCGAGGCTGCTGTCCGACACCATCGCCGTGCGCCGATGTCGTTATAGATCCCTCCGCCTTCAGCGGCTGAGTTGGCGGTCGGGGCGTTGCCGCCGAGGGAGATGCCATGAACGGTCAGGTCACCCGCGTTGTAGATCCCGCCGCCGTAACTGCCGCCGGGACCCGTGGCGCTGTTCCCGGCGAATGTGGTGTTCGAGACCGTCGCCGTGCCGCCGTCGGCGTTGTAGAATCCGCCACCGTAAGCGCCGCGCCCGTCGCCTTGTTCCCGACGAGGGCGGTGTCCGAGACGTCTGCCGTGGCGCCGTCGGCGTTGTAGATCCCGCCGCCGGCGGCCGCCGAGTCGGCGTCGGCGGGGGTGCTGCCGCCGAGCCTGCTGCTCTCGACCGTCAGATCGCCTGCGTTATCGATCCCGCCACCGAAACCGCCGCCGGCGCCCGCGGCCTGGTTCGCGACGAGTATGGTGTTCGAGATGTCCGCCGTCGCGGCGCCGCCATTGGCGATCCCGCCGCCGGAGACGGCCGAGTTGGCGGCGTCCAGGATGCTGCCGTCAACGGCCAGATCGCCTTCGTTATCGATCCCACCACCGGATCGCCCGGCGGAGTTCGTGGCGACGGTGCTGTCCGGACCGTCGCCGAGGCCCCGGCGGCGTTATAGATCCCGCCGCCATCGACCGTCGCCGTATTCCCGACGAGCGTGCCTTGGGCCTCGACCGTCAGCCCTGGATCGGAGGGCGAGACGTAGCCGGCGTTGTAGATCCCGCCGCCGTCGCGCCCGGCCAGGTTCATCGAGAGTTCGCTGTCCGAGACGTCCGCCGTGGCGCCGACGTCGTTGTAGATCCCGCCGCCGTCGCCGGTCGTGGCGATGTTTCCGGAGAGGATACTACCGCTATCGA
>CAWFIC010000004.1:0-43777 GCA_963815795.1 uncultured Planctomycetota bacterium
CGTTCCGCGCTAAGCTGCGTCCCCGTTCCGCGCTGACTAGCTGCGTCCCCGTTCCGCGCTGCTCAGCTGCGTCCCCATTCCGCGCTATGTTCTGCGCTACTAGCTGCGTCCCCGTTCCGCGCTCTAGCTGCGTCCCCGTTCCGCGCGTAGCTGCGTCCCCGTTCCGCGTCCCCCGTTCCGCGTCCTCCTAGCTGCGTCCCCGTTCCGCGTCCTCGTCCCCGTTCCGCGTCCTAGCTGCGTCCCCGTTCCTCGTCCCCGTTCCGCGTCCCCGGCCCGGCCGGGTTGCCCCGGGCCCGATCCGACGGGCCGGCGGAGGACCGCCAGGACGGACCCGGATCCGAACGGGCGATGCGACGGGCCGGGCGGGCGGACGGCGGAAAATATGAAGCGACGCCAATTTCCTGTGAAGCGACACCAATTTCCTGTGAAGCGACACCAATTTCCTGCCAATTTCCTGTGAAGCGACACCAATTTCCTGCTTGGCCCGCCGGGGCGGTCAAGCTTCGTTGCCCTCGGCCTTCGCCCGACGCCGACGCGGCGGCAGGATGTCCTTGACGGCGATCCGGCCGACCACCCGGCCGCGGATCACGACGGGTACGGACTGCCCCTCCCCGAAGAACTCCGGCGGCCCATAGCCTTCCGGGCCCCGGCGCGTGTAGACCTCGATCCGGCGGGCGTTGACGTTGACGATCCAGCACACGGGAATTCCCGCCGGCCCGTAGACCTCGACGGCGAGCCGGTGATCGTCCGCCAGGCTGGAGTCGGCGATCTCGACGACCAGGGCGATGTCGCCCGGGCCGGGATGGCGCTCGTAGTCCTCAATCTTCCCGCGCACGATGCAGCGATCGGGCTCGGGCTCGCTGTCGCGGCCGGGCATCGGGATCCGCACGGGCTTGCCCGGGCGGACGTGCCAGCCGCGCGGGATCACGCGATCGAGTTCCCGGCCACAGCGTAGGTCCGCGATCGTGTGCGGCGGATTCTGGGTCATCTTCTCCACCAGGTATCCGTTGATGAGATGGAACCGGTTGCGACCCCGGAAGGCGCCCGAGGCCACCAGCGCTTCGTATTCCTCCACTGTCATCCGATAGAGCCGCGACGGGATCCAGGCCGGCATCGCGGCCGCCGGGGGCATCGTTGACGTGGTCGTGGACATGGGATCGTTCCTCCCGTTCAGGTCTCGGGTGATGGTGATCTCCCGGCCATGGCCGGTACCCCCGGTCGTCTACACGGCCAACCGAGATCATACCATGAACGCGGCTATCGGCGCCCCTCAGTCGAAACAGGTTGGCTCGCTCGATGCCTTCTTGGGGCGGCCGGGCGGCCGGCGGGTCCCCGGTCGGTGCCGGGCCCGGCGGCTCGGTGGGCCCGGCCCGGCGCGGCCGCAGCCGCACCCCGGCGGTCCGGTGGGGGAGGGGCCGTCGGACGCGGATCGGCAGACTCCGGCCCCGACCGGCCCCGGGGCGAAACCGGCCGGCGGACGGACCGGGCCGGACCGACCCGAGACGCCCGCGGGCGGGACCGGCCCGAAAAAACCCGAAACCTGGTCTTCTATGAGCCGCGGAGTCAAGCCCCGGGAGCGCGATTTCTTCTGTCTTCGTCGGCGGCTCCTCCCTCGGCGCGGACACCGATCGTTTCGAGGAGATCCCGGGTTCGCCGGTTCACCGGTTCACCGCCGATCGAGCCGGCGAACCCGGGATCTCGCTCTGATCAAGTGCTTATCCCTGGAAATTAATTAAGTCCCGAAGGCCGCCAGCCCGGCGCCCCGCACAACCCACCGGCACGGCTTCAACTCCTCTTCCCCCGCGAACAGAGAAGAGGGGAAGGGGGTGGGGGGTCTGGGGGGCGGGACCTGGGGGTCCTGCTGGTCCCGCCCCCCAGCTCCAGCCCCCCGCCGATCCCCACGCCCGTCGCGCCACCTCCGGCCGGGTTGGCGCCCTCGTCATCGATCGTGCTCCCTTCACCTCCTGGTCTCGTGCACCTCACTCACAAGCGTCCGGGGCTGGTGGCTTCACGGTGCGGCCGACCCTTCGGGCCGGCACCGTCTTCTATCCGTGTCGATCAATTAAATGATCAATCACCAGTTACTGCATACGTCTCCCGACGCCTCGAAGCCAGGACCGGGGGAGCGAACCCATCTGACCCACGGCCCCTTCTGCAGGTAGCCCACCAGGTTTGCGGTCGCCCCCTCCAGCCCTGTCCGCTCGTGATCGCTTCCCGAGACCCTCTGGGACCCGGCCCCGACCCACCGGGGCCCCGTGACCCCTCGACTCACGACGCCTTCTTCACCGCCAGGTCCTCCGTCGCCTCGCTCATCTCCGCCCCCGCCGGCACCTCGCTCACCTCCGCCCCCGCCGGCACCTCGCCGGTCTCCAGGTACTTCCACAGCGCCACCAGCAGCTTCCGCGCCACCGCCACGATCCCCGTCTTCCGCACCCGGCTGTTCCCCCGGCCGAACCGCTCGCGGAACCACCGGCTCAGCTCGCTGTTGGGCTGATACCGCAGCCACAGCCAGGCCCGCTCGATCATCATCCACCGCACCCGGCGATTGCCCGCCTTGCTGATCCCCTGCTCCCGCCGGCTCTCGCCGCTGTCGTAGGGCGACGGCGTCAGCCCCGCCAGACTGGCCAGCTCGCGGCGGTTCTTGATCTGCCGCCAGCCGAAGATCTCCCGCACCAAGAGCCACGCCGTGTTCTTGCCGATCCCTTTGAGCCGCAGCAGCCGACGCACCTGGTCGATCTGGGGATCGGTCCGGTCACGGATCCCCTTCCGTCGCTCCGATTCCAACGCGCCGATCTGACGCGCCACCAGTTGCCGCCGCTCGAACTCGCGCGCAGGCACTGCCGCAGCCCCGACGGCACCTCCGATCCGTCCCACTGGCGGAGCCGCTCGAGCCGCTCGGCGAAGCCGGCGTCGATCGTCACCGACAGGCCCAGCCCGGCCAGTAGCCCCTTGATCCGGTGGTCGTGCTCGGTCCGCTCGGCCTTGAGCCGGATCAGATCGCGGTGGAGTTGCCGCCGATCCTCGTCGTCCACCGTGGGGACGCGGACCACCGCCCAGACGTGCCCCTCGCCGCGGTGCCAGCGGATGAGCATCGAGACCAGCTTGGTCGCGTCGAGGCGGTCGGACTTGGCGCGACGCTTGCGGCGATTGACTTCGATTGAGGCCGAGTCGACCACGAGGTTCTCGACCCCCTCATGGACCAGAAAGCGATGGAGCCAGAAGCCGTCGCGGCCGGCCTCGTAGCAGGAGATCACCTGGGCGTCCGGAGGCAGACTCAACCGCTCCTTGGCCTTCTTGATCTCGAAGGCGAGTCCGACCAGGCTGCCGGCGGACAGTGAGCGGAGCCTGGGCTTCTGGCCGGCGCCCCGTGGTGAAGGCCAGCTTCCAGGAGCTCCGACCCAGCTCGAAGGCCAGGTAGAGCACCGGTCCGCTCGGCGTGGTAGAATCACTCGCGTGGGTCGCTGACATGGGTAAGCTCCTCGGAACGATTGTTGGTAACCACATATGGAGCTTACCTTCAGCGACTCACGTTCGACCATCCTCCCTCATGGTATCTGACCACGACCTCCCTCAAATAACAAAGTCTGACCCCGACCTCCCTCACGACCTCCCTCTGACCCCGACCTCCCTCGCCGACCTCCCTCGACCTCCCTCCCGACCTCCCTCGACCTCCCTCCCCGACCTCCCTCCAGGGATGGGGCATTTCGAGTCGAGTGGAGAATGAAGGTCGTTCGCGGCCGAGCTTGACCGAAAACGTTATAGGCCGATAGGATAAGTATGTTCGGATAGGGCTCAACGTATCCGGCTCGTCGCTCGGGTGGCGGCGAAGTGATCCTACTGAGTGGACGGCCGCGATGCTGAAGAGAACAAAGTGAACCGGCAGCATCCTTTCGGGAGGACGCTCATGGTCTTAAAGAGCACCGACGCGCTAACGGTCATTGCTGATGGTCTCGGCTGGATCGAGAAGTCCTGCGAGAAACGGGGCCTGTTGAAGCTGTTCGACAACCACATTGGCGCCCAGCGGTTCTTCTGCCAGTTTCTCAACGCGGCCTTCGATCTCGAACTAAAGTTGATGGATAATGACCGCCCCAACTACCCCGCAATCGACCTGGGGGATAAGACGAAACGGATTGCGTACCAGATCACCACGGAGAAAAAAAGCGACAAGGTGCAAGACACGCTCGATACGTTCGTCAAGCACAAGCTCAATCAGGACTACGACGCGCTAAAAATCCTGGTCATCGGGCACCGGCAAAAGACCTATCAGGTGGTTAAGGTGCCGGTCGGACTGAAGTTCGATTGTGACCAAGACATTCTCGATATTAACGGGCTGATCAAGATAATCGACACTCTCGACACCCCTCACCTGGAGAAGTTGCGAGCGATTATTGAGCGGGAAATAAAAGGTCTGCCAACCCGTGGGCTTGCGGCGCTCCGAAGCAAATTCGTCGGACTTTCGCTTTCTTCTGCTTTATTGGTTTCTGCCGCGCTCGCGGCTCGCCGAGGCGAACTGACGTTTGACATCGGGGTGGACCGCGACGGGTTTTCCACCGTGCGGACCAGTGAGGTGTACCCTCCCGAGCGGATGCTACGGTACACCGCCACCGCGGAAACGACAGGCGGTGAGAAACGTATCGTTGTCAAGCCGGACATGGGCTATCTGACCACGCTGGAGAGTGGCGCGCCGATCGAGGCGATCAAGTTCTTCCACAACCCGTTTCTCTGCCAGTTCCCCAATCTCGATGTCACTTTCGTGAACAACACCAGAGAAACGCTGGCGGTGACTGGGGCTATGTTCGAGGTGGCCGAGAGCGTCCCGGACATGAGGCCGCTCATCCTCTTCAAGGACGATAACGCCAGGATGATTCTCCGCATCAGCAACGACGGGTGGGGCACCGTCCGCAACGCCGTTCTCAGGTGCAACATAGTCCCGACCGGCTCTGAGGAGATAAGACCCGATCCGCCAATCGGCCACATCTCCATCGCGGGGCCTTACCGACACGAATTCGCGATTGGTGATTTTGAGGAGAAGTACGAGCTGAATCTCGAATCGACGGTCGCCGGGCTCGGGGTAGACATCAAGGCCATCATGGAGGCCGGCTTTCGTTCGCAGATGCTCTACGTCGAGTATGCGATGCGAAATGGGCTTGATGAGGAAGCGTGGCAACACTTCGGTCGGTTCCCGAATCTCGACACGAACGACGCCTGGAAGCCCTTTCCGGACGGTTACGCGGTGGTCGCCGGCCTCTTGGAATACGATGAGGATTCCGGCGGTGGCGTGACGACCCGCCGCTCGCTGCCCTTCCGTGTGAGGATCTTCCTGTTTAAGACGTGGTTATCTGTACCGATGCCCCCGAGCTACCAATATAACGTCAGTCTTAGACCGGACGGCAAGAACTACAAGGTGTTCTGTCCCGTCTCCCATTCTCTCAAAATGGGCGAGGCCGATCGCATCCGTATTTATATTGCGTGCGAGCGGTCTGCGACTCACACGTTCCGAATTAGGTGGCTTCTCAACGGCGGCAAAGAAGCGATCAGCGAACCGATCGCGCTCACTCATTTTGTCCCCAGAACGTGGTCGAGGCGACGGAAAACCATGATCGAGGTAGGTCCCCCGCCGCAGGATGCGTCGGATCAGCCTCCGCAAGGACCCGGCTCTAACATCGGGTGCGTGGAACAGACCATACTGGACATGGAGGCCATTTTCGCCGCGCGCAATAGGGCCGAGAACGAGAGAGAGAAGCAGTCACCTCCGCCTGGGGATAAGCCAGCAGAACACCTATCCCCCTAACCCTGGGACCGAAACGGGGACGCAGCTTGGGACCGAAACGGCGCCGAAACGGGGGGCGCCGAAACGGGGACGCAGTTAGTATCAGGGGGCGCCGAAACGGGGACGCAGTTAGTATCAGCAACTAGCTGCGTCCCTGTTCGTTTCTCCTAGCTGCGTCCCTGTTCGTTTCTCTAAGCTGCGTCCCTGTTCGTTTCTCTACTGGCCGTCAGCGGCAACCGTGCCCTGCGGCGTGCCCTGATCCAGATCGCGGACAACCTGATCCGCTGCAACCACCATTTCCGGGCGCTGGCCGCTTACTGGCTGGGCCTCAAGAAGGACAAGCGCGACATCCGGGTCAAGGTCGCCGACCGGTTCTGCCGGATCGCCTACCAGATGGTGGCGGGCGGCCTGGCCTACCGACACCCTTGCTCGCAGAAACGCCACTATGTAATCTCGAAATTGATCGTATTTTATAATGAACATAAAACGAGCATCGAGGAGACCAGGAGCGATCTCGACGCCGCGGTGGCGCGGTTGCCTCGCTCGGAGTACGCGAGCGAGGCCGCCCCGCTGGCGGCCGAGTGGGCCGCGCTGTCGTCGAGGCGGGGGACGGGTCCGCGGCGGCTCATCGAGATCCTCCCCGCCGTCTTGGCCAAGTTGGGAGGTGAACCGGTACAATCACCGACGTCAGGGGAGATGGCCCTGAGCGCGCCCGGGCGAGTCGTCGAGGGTCCAGACAACGCCGTTTCAGACTGAGGCGCAAAGCCGTAACTAAGCGTGGCGCTCTGTCGGGTCACCAACGCCGGATCGGGCAGTTTGGGGTCACTCCCCTGATAAACGAGTGTGGCGAGATGTGATCATATCCACGACAGAGAAGGCTCTTCGTCAACCCGCGGCACGCTCGATGCTCCGGTCATCAAACGTCCACTATCAGCCGGGTGGACCGTGGACGGTACGCGCGGCGAGCGATAGACTCGATCATGGCCAAATCCATATGGCAGTCTTGGTTTTTTGTTTTTCCCGAGGTGACGGACGTCCTCGTACTCTTCCTCGAGATGCGCCGCATCAGTAGTACGTCGGCAGCGTGCCCTCGGCGCGGCGCCGGTGGAAGCACGTTCAACGCGCTCCCCTTCCGCGAGTTTCCCCCCGGAGGCCTGAGCTTGGTCAGATCCGGCGTGTCGTCCGGGTACGCGAAACTCTGCATGAAGAGGCGGTGGATGCGAGGATCCTGGGGATGCTCTCGCTTCAAGGCGATGATATCAAGATCGTAGCGTCGCACCAGGGCCAAGGACTCGTCGGCCAGCCCAAGCTGGTCGATCAGGTCTTGGCCCTCCACGGTCAGGGCCTCGATCGAACCGTCGGCGTGGACGCGGAGGCGTTGGCCGAGCGGTGCTACAGCTCTACCACGCCGTCGCCCGGCTGGCGCGGGTGCTCAAGAGGCGTTTCGGGTGGAGTGAGGCAACACGTGCGAAATCGCTTTGCCCCATCGGTTCAATCCTCCGCTTTCGAGATGAGGATCGCGTAAGCCAGGTTCTTGACTGGATAGGTGACGCCCGACACCCGGACCCGTTTCTCTTCGTCGAATGCCTGAAACACAACGTCGAAGAGTTCTTCGTCGAAGACAAACTTCTGGATCCCCGGCGTCCCTCCGATTTCTCGCAACTCGAAGCTAAGGCGGTCTTTGTCGAGTTCGCGGATGCGGCCCTCAAAGTCTACACGCTGGGCTTCGACATCCTGTGTCCGAATGGCCTCATTCACTTTAAGACGTGCCTCCTTATCAAGAACCAATGGCGACACACGTGTACCGATCAATTGGCCGTGTATCTCCAGTCGATCTATGCTGCCGCGGGATGATGGCGTGAGTTCCTTGAGGGCTCGCAGCACGGCGGCGCTCTCCTCGGGGTTGTCTGGCGAGTACACGCCCGCTTCGGCCGCTTCCGTCGTGACCCATTTCAAGCCTTTCTCAAGAAGCTTGCCGACATCCTCGAGTGTCTCGACCTCAAAGGATTTATGGCCTTCCTTCGTGAACAAGTTCTCCTCATCGATCGGCATCCGGAACGAAATCTCGAAGCTCTTGAAAGCGAAGCGCTGGGTTGGGAGGTCAAAGAGGCGACGCATAAACTCAGCCGGCCGGCCGGCCTGTGACGTCTCCCCTAAGACGTATTCCGAGAGCACCTTGAAGGATTTCTGGACGCCCTCGACACAGGACCGGATGACACTTCCCGGGATACGGCCAGGGACAATCCTGGAGCCCACGGCTCGCAGAGTTAGCAGGGGCTCCAAGCTTGGCCACAGCATCGCTCCGTCGGCCGGCAATGCGTCCCTGGGTAGAACATCAAAATCAACGAGAAGGCAATTGGACATCTCGCCGCTGTGATCCATATCGCAGAGCCAGCACCGGGGCTGGTTGAGTGCGTCCAGAACGCTTAGCATGCCGCTCCGAAGCGAATCGACAATCCGCGTGCTCGTCGGCACCACAACGTATCGGATTGCATTATCATCTTCGTCGGACCAATACACGAGAACAAGCTCGCCATCCGCGTCTCTGGCCGTGAAGATGCGTGGTCCATCGAACTCGTATAGGACTTCGACGGGCTCGAGGCGCGCGAACCGCTCGGTCTTGTCAGGCTTCCCGTCGATATGCCACATGGTTCAGCCCTCTTCCGAAACCACCGAGAAGAGGCTTGCTCGTTTCACGTCCCTGTAAGGCCACCAAGTTGTGTGCGTCGGCAGCCGACCGCTTGTCAGCTTAGACTTCCCGTGCTCCGGGCTGAGGGTTCCTTTGGCGATAAGATTTCCCAGCTTTGGCATCAGCCTTCTTTGATGAACAGCATCCGCCAACTCCTGAAAAACGGAAAGCCCGCAACGGAGACACGGGGGAGCGTTGCGCAGCCTGTTCGATTCGTGATGGGTGACAAAGTCCTCCGCCGCCGGTGGATCGTTGTCTACTATACGAAAGACCACCCCCTCCACGTCAACTGCATCCGTCGGGGGACATTCCGAGGGCCAGCCATCCGGAAATATCATGGTAGCACACCTGTTCGTTAGCTCGGAAAGTTCTCCGAAGGGCGCCGAATGATGCCGGTTCCGTCCCAAGAGTCAAGTCGAGCTTTCGACTATGGGGGCCACGCCGCTTCTTCACCGCACCCGTCCGGATGCCGGATCATGCGACCGGATGACCGGCTGATGTGCCCCGAGGGGAAGGGATCGGCCCGGACCACATCCTCGTCGCGCGGCCGGGCTGGCTTCAGTCTGGCGGTCCGGATGCGTCGCTGCAAGGGGCCGGCGGCGGTAAAGTGGGCCGATGGAGCGACCAGGGCGGAAATCGGTGTCGTTTCGTCCTTTCCCCGCGCCGCCGGACCGGGCGGAAATCGGCGTCGTTTCCTCTTTTCACCACCCCGCCGGACCGTGGCGATCGCCTGCCCCAGTTCGTCGGTTGGGCCGACCGGCTCCGCCGCGGGCTCGAGCGGGGCCGGTCCGGACCTCCGGTTCCATCGCGGTCGCAACCGGCCGACGACGGCGCACCTGCGCCCGATCCCCGAATTCCCCCCGTCGCCGGCGCGATCGACCCGTCATCATCCCGACAATCCCGCCAGACAAGCGTGGAAAATTTCTCCCGCATATTCCATTCTTCGCAAACCGCGTGTACAATAATATGCAACGGCCCGCAATGGGGCGGGCCGCTCCGAAGCGACGAAGCCCGGCACCGAAGAGAGGACACCCGCCGATGACCGCCACCACGACCGCGAAGAATCGCGCCGAGATCAGTCGCCAAAACGGGCGTAAGAGCCGGGGCGGGGGGCCTAAGACCCCGGAGGGGAAGGCCCGATCGCGGATGAACGCCCTGAAGCACGGCATGACTGCATCCACGCCTGTGTTGCCGGGAGAGGACCTGGACGCGTTCCGGCGCCGGGTCGCGGATTTCTTCGACGCCGCCCAGCCCCGAAACGCCCTCGAGCTGGCCGTCACGGAGCAGGCGGCGCTGGCCACTTGGAAAATTGCCAGGGGCGAGCGTGCGGCGGCCGCCCGCGCTCGCACCGCTCTGCGCGCGCCCAGGCCGCCGCGGGCCTCGGGAACCACGACGAGATCGCCGCCCTGGGCCAATGGCTGCTGGCCCCCGACCTGAGGGCCAAGCAGGAAGCCGGCAAGGCCTTGTTCCCCTTCTTGTCGAAGGACCGGCACAACCTCTTCGAGCGCGGCCGGGGCGATCCGCGGCACATCGCGCTGCGGCTGGAGGCCGCCACCGCCGGCTGCCAGTGGCTGATCGACCAGTGGGCCAAGCTCCGGGCGTGGCTCAACCAGGGCGCCGACTGGCGGACCAACGAGCTGATCGCGGCCCTGCAACTGCGCGGCCAGCGGCCATTGGGGAAGGATGCCATCGAGTGGCAAGACCTGGTCGAGCCGATCCTGCCCACCGGGAACCCGGCGGCGCTCGCCGAGGCGCGGCGTCGGATGCTGTCGCAGTTCGGCGCCGGCCTGCCCGACGACCCGGCCGGCCAGCGGGCGGCGCTCTGGCGGCTGGTGGCCGAGGAGACGGAGCGGCTGCTCCGGCGCCAGGCCGGGCACCAGCGGCGCGAGGCGGCCGACCTGGCCGAGCTGGCGGACCGGCTGGCGGTGGACACCTCGCCGGAAGGGGAGCTGATGCGGCGGTACCAGCTCGATAACGATCGCAAGCTGGATCGTGCGATCAACAACCTGGTGAAGCTGCGGCGCGCGGGCGTCGGCGTCGCCGGCGATCCGGCGGCCGATGGCGCCCTGAGCCCGAGCCGGAGCCGTTGGGGACGGTCGAACCCGAGAGCGGTCCGGCGGACGGCCCGGAGGACGAGGCCGACACCGAGGTCCAGCCGAAGGCCGGAGGCGACCGCGTGGAGGATGAAGACCTGGGGGCCGGCGGTCTTCGTTCCTCCTTCGCCCTGGATCCTTCATCCATCCTGGGTCCTGAATTGGTCGCCCCGGCCGCAGCCGTCGCGGCGGGCGAGCCGGCTCCGGCCGGGATCGCCGCACCGGCCCGAGCCGCCGCCGAACCGGAGAGCCACCCCGTTCCGCAAAACGAACTGTCATGCCCCCCCGGGGACACCCGACCCCATGCGAATGGATGGGCGCATGGATTCTCCTCTCCGGCTCAATTCTCGGAGGAACCCAGCCCGGCCGTTGTCCGTGGTGGAGGCGCCGAGGGGAACTCGCAAGACGAGCCCGGCCCACCGGCTCATGGCGATGAAACCCCGCGAAACGAACCCGACCCCGCGACCGACGGCGATCCGATCGTGCGAAACGAACCCTGCGCCGGTCGGCGGCGATCCGATCGCGCCAAACGAACCGACCGGGTCGAGGCGGATCGCCGATTGGAGTGTCCCGGCCCTGGTCTGCGGCCTGGTGATCCTGCTGGTCGCCGGACTGTCCGCGGCGTTGGCGGGCCCGGTCGCCGGCCCGGGCGGTCGGCCGGCCAGCCCCCGCGCCGGGCGATCTGGCCCGGCCGCGGCGAACGTTGACAGCGACAGGCCAGGCCCATTGGCGTACTCAGATCGCGGGCCGCGCCCGGAACTCATCGGCCGGAGCCGCCATGCGCCGCCGATCGGCCCCGTCATCCGCCCTTCGGGCCCCGCTCGCCGACCACCCGACAAGGTCCCCGGCGCGGCCATCTCGGCGGCGCGCCGCGGCGTGCCGGCCGGTGGTCAGGAGACCGGGGTGGAAGGCCCGACCGAATTGGGCGTCATTCGTGCCGGGGGGCGCGAGCCGGCGGGGCCAACGCAGGGACGCGACTGCACCCCGGCGTCCCTCTCGGTTCCCTTCTCGGCCGGTCGGTATGGTACGATCGAACGCCCGAGGGCCGGCCGCCCGGCAGGGTCCGTGCCTTCTCCGGCGTGGGATCGGGACGCCGAACCCCGGGTTGGAGGAGTCGCCGGTTTGCGGATTCGAGATTCCGGATTCAAGATCGAAAATAAAGGATTCAAGAATTCGAAATCGATTGAGGAGCCAGGCGAGATGACCTCTTGGCGTGGATCTCATTTCGGACCGATGCATTCCGGGTTGATCGTGGTGCTGACTTCGGGGCTGGCGGCGCTGGCGCGGCCGGGCTCAGGGCCGGGCCCGGCGAGACGTCCGGGGCGCCGCCCGTCCAGCCTGCCAAGGCGGCGAACGCCCCGGCCACGCCGGAGGAGGCGGCGCGGCGGCTCACGCTTCCCCGGGGATTCAAGGCCGTCCTCTGCGCCGCCGAGCCCGACGTCGTCCAGCCGATCGCCATGACGCTCGACCCCAGGGGACGGCTCTGGGTCGTGGAGAACTCGTCGTATCCGATCTGGCTGGGGGGCCCGCACGGCGGGGACCGCATCCTGATCTTCGAGGACGACGACGGCGACGGCCGGTTCGACCGCCGCACGGTCTTCTACGACAAGGGGACGAACTTCACCGGCATCGAGCTGGGCTACGGCGGCGTCTGGGTCTGCGCCACACCGAACCTGCTCTTCTTCCCCGACCGTGACGGCGACGACCGCCCCGACGGCCCGCCGGTGGTCAAGCTCGACGGCTGGAACGTCAACGCCCAGCACAACCTGTTCAACGCCCTCAAGTGGGGCCCCGACGGCTGGCTCTGGGGCTGCCACGGCATCCTCTCCACCGCGAATGTCGGCAAGCCCGGCACGCCCAAGGATCAGCGGGTCCCGATGAACTGCGGCGTCTGGCGCTACCATCCGACCCGCGAGGTCTTCGAGGTCGTCGCGCACGGCACGACCAACCCCTGGGGCCTCGACTTCGACGATTTCGGCAAGGCGTTCATCACCAACTGCGTGATCGCCCACCTGTTCCGCGTGATCCCCGGCTCGCACTTCGAGCGCATGTACGGCAGCGACTTCAACCCGCATCTCTACGAACTGATGGCCGCGTGCCGCCGACCACCTGCACTGGGCCGGCGGGCGCTGGCAGGACGCGCGCGAGGGCAATCGCCTGCACGACACCCTGGGCGGCGGACACGCCCACGTCGGCGGGATGATCTACCTGGCCGACAACTGGCCCGAGAAATACCGCAACTCGATGTTCACCGTGAATATCCACGGCCATCGCGTGAACAACGACCGGCTCGATCGGATCGACGACGGCTATGATGTCGTCGGGCGGCACAATCCGGACTTCCTGCTCTCGTCCGACTCCTGGTTCCGCGGGCTGGAGCTGAAGTACGGCCCGGACGGCGGCGTGTACCTGACCGACTGGTCCGACGTCGGCGAGTGCCACGAGAACGACGCCGACAATGCCCACCGAGAGAACGGCCGGATCTTCAAGATCACCTATGGGGACGTCAAGCCGGCGAAGGTCGACCTGGCGCGCCAGTCCGACGAGGAACTGGCGCGGCTCCAGCTCCACGCCAACGAATGGTTCGTCCGCACGCGCGCCGGCTGCTCCAGGAGCGGGCCGCGACGGGCAAGGACCTCGCCGGGGCGCATCGCGTCCTGCGCGAGATGCTCGCCACGGATCGAGAGCCGCGGCACCAGCTCCGGGCGATCTGGGCGCTGCATGCCACCGGCGGGCTGGACGAGAAGGCGCGGCTGGCGCTGCTGGACGACCCCAGCCCGCAGGTCCGCGCCTGGGGCGTCCGGCTGCTGGTCGACGACGGCCGGCCGTCGGCCACGGCGATCGATCGCCTCGGGGAGATGGCTCGCGCGAGCCCGTCGCGCGGCGGTCGGCCGGCCGAGCGGAGCATGCTGGTGCGGCTCTGGCTGGCCTCGGCCATGCAACGCATCCCCGAGGGGCGGCGCTGGCCGATCGCGGAGGCCCTGGCGATGGACCACGCGCCGGGCATGACGCCCAATCATACGTTGCTGATCTGGTACGGTCTGGAGGCGCTGGTGGCGCGCGACCGCGACCATGCCGCCACCCTGCTGGCCCGATGCCCGAATCCGACGCTCTGCCGGTTCATCGCGCGGCGGACGGTCGCCGCCGACGTCGAGTCGGGCCTGGCGGCGCTGCTGCCGGTGCTCCGGTCGCGGCCGGGGTCCTATCCAGCGTTCCACCGCGCGGTGCTCGATGGTGCCCTCGAGGCGGTCCAGGGCCGCAAGCGCGCGGATGCCGGCGGATTGGCCGGATGTCGCCCGACGGCTGGCCGATCGGGGGGATTCCGAGGTCCGCGCCAAGGCGGCCGCGCTGGGGCTCCTCTTCGGCGATGCGACGGCCGAGGCGGGCCTGCGATCGGTCGTCGCGGATCGATCCGGGGCGCCGGCGCCCGCCACTTCGCCTTGCAAAACCTGGTCGATCGCCGCACCGCCGGGTTGTCGCCGGTGCTGTTCCGGCTGCTCGACGATCCCGAGCTGCGCGGGCCGGCGATCCGTGCCCTGGCGGCGTACAACGAACCATCGACGCCGCAGATCCTCCTGAAGCGATACACCGCGCTCTCGCCCGCCGAGCGCGACGACGCGATCGCCACGCTGGCCTCGCGGCCGGCCGGGGCGGCGGCCCTGCTGGATGCGATCCGCGCCGGAGTGATCCCCCGCCGCGACGTGAACACGACGATCGCGCGGCAGATCCTCGCCTTCGGCGATCCCAAGCTCGCGGCGGCGCTGGAGGCGTCCTGGGGCCGCGCTGCGTCCGACCGCGCAGACAAGGCCCCGCTCATCGCCAAGTACAAGGCGATCCTCGCGTCCGACAGCCTGCCGGCCGCCGACCCCGATCGCGGCCGTGCCCTCTTCGGGCGGATCTGCGCCCAGTGCCACAAGCTCTTCGGTCAGGGAGGAGATGTCGGCCCCGACTTGACTGGCTCCGACCGGGCCAATCCCGACTACATCCTCGAGAACGTGCTCGACCCGAGCGCGAGCGTAGGGAAGGACTACACGCTGACCACCGTGGCGACCAGCGACGGCCGGCTGGTCGCCGGTATCGTCCGCGAACGGTCGGCCGCGGCGCTGGTCATCCAGACCGCCTCCGAGCGGATCACGCTGCCCCGCGAGGACGTCAACGCGATCAAGACCTCGAACGCCTCGATGATGCCCGAAGGGCAGCTCGACCCGCTGACGCCCCAGGAAGTCCGCGACCTGTTCGCCTATCTGGCGGCCACCAAGCCGGGACGCGCCAATTGAAGAACCACAGAATACGCCGGACGGGTGATGCTCTCGGCTGAACGACCCGATTCGTCAGAGCTTCAGCCCGTGGGGCACCATGGGCATCGAGCGGAGACGGACTCCCGTCGCGTCGAAGATGGCGTTGCCGACCGCCGGCGCGATGGCGACGATGGGGGTCTCGCCGGCGCCGGCGGAGGGGACGTCCTTGCGGTCGATCAGGACGACCTCGAGCTCGGGCGCGTCGCGGAACCGCGGCACGCGGTACTTGGAGAACTTGGGGTTCTGGATCTTGCCGTCCTCGAACGCGACGGCCTCGAACAGCGCCCCGCCCAGCCCCATGATCAGCGCCCTTCGACCTGGTTCTTGAGGTGGTCGGGGTTGATCACGGCGCCGCAGTCGAAGGCGCTCGTCGGCGCGGACGACCTGCACGCGGCCGGATGAGCGGTCAACCGCAACCTCGGCGCAGGTGGCGATGTATCCGCCCTTCTCTTCGCCGACCGCGATGCCGACTCCGCGATCTGAGCCCGGCTTACGGCCCCAGCCGAACGATCTGGCCGCGGCCTCCAGCACGGCGCGCATCCGCTCCTCCTTGAGGTTCTTGAGCCGGAATTCCAGCGGGTCCATGCCAACCGTGCGGGCCAGTTCGTCGATGTGTGACTCCGCGCGAAGTGGTTCGCCGTGGCCGCCAGTGCCCGATAAGAGCCCTGGCGAAGGGAGATTGCGCGGGATGGAAAGCGATGAGCTGGTTCGGCGTGCTGTACGGGTTCTGGATGCCCGATCCGCCGGAATTGTAGTTGTGGAACTCCCAGGCCGTGAGCGACCCGTCCTTGCTTGCGCCGGCCTTGATCTCGATGACGCCCGCGGGCCGGAAGTAGGCCCAGTTGAACTCCTCCTCGCGGGTCCAGACCAGCTTGACGGGCCGGCCGGCCCCGCGGGCCAGGCGGGCGGCCTCGAGTGCGGCCTCGCCCGAGTGCTTGCCGCCGTAGCCGGCCCCGGTGTCGGGCACGATGACCCGCACGCGGTCCTCGGGCATCCGGAACGCCGAGGTCAGCTCGCCGCGCACGCCGAACGGCCGCTGCGTGCCGGTCCACACGGTCAGCTTGCCGTCCTTCCACTCGGCCACCGCCGCGCGGGGCTCGAGCGGGGCATGCGCGATGTAGGCGATCGTGTACGTCTGCTCGGAGCGGGCGTGCGCGGCCTTCAGTCCCTCGGCGATCGACCCGGTATTCGCGCTCGACCCTCCCCGGCCGCCGCCACCGCCGCCCCGGCCGCCGCGTCCGGACGGTTGCTGGCCGTCCGTCCGCTTCAGATTCCGGAACAGGTCCTTGTCCGAGATCGACGGCCCGGGCTCCCATTCGGCCTTGATCGCCGCCAGGGCCCGCGAGGCCTGATGTTCGCTGGGCGCGACCACGCCCACGAAGTCGCCGTCGCGGACGACGACCACCTCGGGCATCGCCTTCGCGGCGGTCAGGTCAACCGAGGCCAGCGTCCCGTGGTACGTCGGGGAGCGCAACACCTTCCCGTACCACATGCCCGGGAGGCGGATGTCCGAGGCGTACTGGTGCGAGCCGGTGACGAACGACCGGCCGTCGACCTTCGCCGCCGAATGGCCGGCGATGGTCCACTTGTCCGCCGGCGTGGTCGGCGATTGTTCGGACACGGTCTTCGTGAGCTTGCGGCCCTGAGTGAGCTTGCCGTAGGGGAGCGCCTCGTTGGTCCCCGAGCGGACGACAGACCCGTTTGTGGCGGCCAGTTCGCTATGATCAGCCTTCAAGGTCTCGGCCGCGAGGTCGAGGAGCGTCTCGCGCGGCGGCGGCGGCCCGGCGCAGGCGTCGCGACATGTCCGGCGTGGTCCGGCTGCCGAACGTGCCCATGTCGAACGGGGTCAACTGCGTGTCGGCCATGACCAGGCGGATCGACTCGACGGGCGCACGGAGCTCCTCGGCGACCGCCTGGGTGAGCGAGGTCCGGATGTTCTGGCCCACCTCGGCCTTGCCGGTGTAGACCGTGATCCGGCCGTCCTCGCCGATGTGCAGCCAGGCGCCGATGTCCTGCGGCGCGGAGCCGCCGAAGCCGCCCCCTCCCCGACGCCCGCCGGGCTGCTGGGCCTCGGCTTCGGGGGCATCCCGATCGAGCAGGTACAGGACGAGCAGGCCGCCGCCCATGGCCTTGAGGAAGTCGCGGCGATCGAGCTCGAATCGGTACGCCGGGCCCTCGCGCAGCTCGTAACGCTCGAACTCGATCTCGAATTCGGGCGCCGCCTCGACCGGCGGCCGGTCCGCGGTGATCGTTCCGGTTGGCTGGTTCATCGGCTGGCCTCCTTCACCGCCCGCGCGGCCATGCGGATCGCGGCGATGATCCGGGGATAGGTTCCGCATCGGCAGATATTGCCATCCATGTACTCGACGATCTCCTGCCGGCTCGGGTCGGGGTTCTGCTGCAACAGCGCGGCGCCGGTCACGATCATGCCGCTGGTGCAGTAGGCGGCACTGCATGGCGCCGGCGTCGAGGAAGGCCCGCTGGAGCGGGTGCAGCCGGCCGTCGTGTTCGAGGCCCTCGATGGTGGTGATCTCGCGGGCGGCGACCGCGCCGAGCCTGGTGGTGCACGACCGCGCCGGCTGGCCGTCGATCAGCACCGTGCAGGCGCCGCAACGGCCCTCGCCGCAGCCGTATTTCGAGCCGGTCAGGCCGAGGTCGTCGCGCAGCACGCCGAGCAGCGGCCGATCGCGATCGGCGTCGACGCGGACCGTCTTGCCGTTGATCCGCAGTTCCTTGATTTCGGGCATGGGGGTCGTCCTCGGATGGGTCGTTATTCATTCGAGATTCAAGATTCCGAATTCAAGATTCCGGATCGGAGCCGATTGAGGTCCTTCATCATTGAATGGGGCATCTTGAATCTTCGATCGTTTATAAAAGAATGGCTCGGCTTGGCCCGGTGGGCGATGCCCACCCTACGGGCCGACAGCGGGTGACTCAGGGTTTCTTCAGCAGCCCCCGGTCTTCCATCCACTCCTGGAGCCGGGCCGGCCAATGTGCGACCGGGGCATGGATCTCGTGCATGCCGAAGCCGTGGCCGCCGCGAGCGTACACGTGCAGCTCGGCGGGGACGTTGGCCTTGCGGAGCGCCGAGAAGACGTTGACGGTGCGCTCGGCGCTGATCCGGTCGTCGGCCGCGACCAGCAGGAACGCGGGCGGCGCTTCCTTGACCACCGCGAAGCTCTCCGGCCGGCCGCCGGGGTAGATCAGGACCTGGAAGTCGGGCCGGGAAGCGAGCCGATCGATCGGGTCGCCGGCGGCCGCGCTCTCGGGCTCGAACCGTGAGCTCGCCAGCGCGGTGAGCTCGCCGCCGGCCGAGAAGCCCATCAGGCCGACCCGCTTGGGATCGATCCGCCACTCCTCGGCGCGGCTGCGGACCAGGCGGATCGCGCGGCGGGCGTCGGCCAGCGCGTGGACGTCGACCTTGTAATCCGCGCCCTCGGTCCGCGCCAGCCGATACTTGAGCACGATGCCCGCCACGCCGATGCCGTTGAGCCAGCGCGCGACATCGTGCCCTTCGTGGTCGATCGCCAGGACGCGGTGTCCGCCCCCGGGGCAGATCACGACCGCGGCGCCGTTGGCCTGATCGCGCGGCGGCAGGTAGACCGTGAGCGTCGGGTTGTGGACCCGCGAGATCCGACGGTCATGCACCCCGTTCTTCCCCTGCTCGGCCACGGCCTCCGGCTCGGTCTTCCCCTCCGAGCCCGGTGCACCGGACGGCCAGAGCGGGATCACCTGCGGCTCGTCGGCCGCCAGGCACCACGCGGGAAGCATCACCCAGACCAGAAAGACCCTCGAGAACCTCATGATGCGTCTCCCCCTTCGATCATCGTCTCGGCTTTCTCACGCCATCCGATCGGGCCATGCTCGCTCGCCATCTTGGATGAGGCCGTCGGTCAACGGCGCGGTCGCTCCCTCATCATAAGCGACAGGGGCGTTTCGATCGCTCCCCTGGAGAATTCCGGGGCCGCATTCGCCGAGACCATGCGATCTCCATCGCGGTAGGGCGCAGCCCGTCGCCGTGGTCCACGGGTACGCACCGCATTGCGATCAGACATGTGGCGATCCATAATCGGAGATCGAGCCTGTCGTACAGCCCGTCTCGTCTCGATCACTGAGTCGTCCCGGGGCCCGCGGAGCACTGGTCATGAAGAAGCCGACGATCCTTGCCTGCCTCATCTTGCTGACTGCCCGACTCGTTGCCGGCGCGGATGATAACCCCACCGCGCCGTTCGATGCCAAGCGGCTGAATCGCGAGTTGCCGAGCACCTGGGAAAACGTCTCGCAAGCGGACCGCCCCAAGGAGATGCAGTTCATCAAGCACGTCACTCCGACCCACTTCACCTGGGTGATGTACGACCGGGACAAGAAAGCGGTCATGGCCGTGACAGGGGGGTCATGGTCCCTCAAGGACGGCAAGTACGAGGAATCGATCGAATTCGCATCGGATAATGTTCAGCAGCTCCGAGGCAAAACGTTCCGGTTCACGATCAACCTCGTCGGCGACAAGTGGGACCACAAGGGGGTGCCGGACAGCGAGATCGACGTCGATGAGGTGTGGACGCGGATGAAGCAGGGGGACCATCAGAAGAAGAACACCGGCGAACCGGGCCGGCAGATCCTGGGCACGTGGGACGAGGTCGTCCGGCCAAGTGTTCCGAAGTCGATCCGGACGCTCAAGTACATCACCCCGACGCACTGGACCTGGGTAACCTACGACCGTGACAACAAGAGGGTCCTGGCGGCCGCGGGAGGGACCTGGTCGCTGCGGGACGGCGAGTACGTCGAGGACTGCGAATTCTCCACGGAGAACCTCCCGCAGGTTCGCGGCGGATCGTTCCCGTTCGAATTTCGGATCGACGGCGATCGATGGATCCAAAGAGGCGGGCCCAATCGGGCCATCCGCGAGGACCAGACCTGGGCGCGGCTCAAGCGGCCGAATCCCTAGGCTCGTCCTGCCGCCCGATCACGCCTTGACGGCCAGCACGGCGTCGAGCGGCGACGGGGTCCTGGCCCCCCGGACCTCCGCGAAGCCAACGTGTTCGAGCAGCGCCTCGTATTCGGCGAGGGTCCGCTCCTTGCCCTCGGTGCAGAGGAGCATGTTGAGGCTCTGCATCTGAGCCCAGAGCGGGCCGCGCTTGTCGTCGTCGAGCAATTTCTCGGCGATCAGCAGTGCGCCGCCGGCCGGCAGCCGGTCGAAGATCCGCTTCAGCAGGGCGATGACCTTGTCTTCCGACCAGTCGTGGACGATGCGGCCCAGGACGAACAGGTCGGCCTCGGGGAGTTCGTCGGCGAAGAAGTCGCCGGCGAAGACGTCGATTCGATCCGCCACCGGCGAGGCACCGACGATCTCGCGGGTCAGCGGAACCACGGCAGGCAGGTCGAAGACCGCGGCGCGGAGCGCGGGATAGTGTCGGCAGGCGGCGATCGCCAGGTGGCCCGTCGCCCCGCCCAGGTCCACGAGCCGACGGTACCGGCCCAGGTCGAATGCCGCCACGACTCTCGGCGAGCTGATCAGCCCGTAGCCGTGCATCCCCATCAGGAACTCGCGCTTGTCGTCCTCGGTGTGGAAGAAGTTCGCGAAGATCGGGCCGTCCCAGCCGAACGTCTGCTGCCAGCGATGGGCCCCTTCGCGCACCCCGTCTTCGAGATTGGCCCAGAGCTTCCAGAGCGCGTGATTCGAATAGTTGATGTAGCCGGTCAGACGCGAGGGGCTGCGCTTGCACAGATACGCCGAAGCGGCCGGCGTGTTGTGATACCGGTCCCCAACGCGCTCGAGCAGCTTGAGTCCGATGGCGGCGTCGAGCAGACGAGAGAGCGCGTCCGGGTGGAGCGACAGCGTCTCGGCCAGCTCGGTCGCCGACGCCGGGCATTCCTCCAATGCGTCAAAAATCCCCAGTGACACGGCAGCGAACATCACCTTGGACCGTCGGAAGGCTTCGAGGAGGTCGAGGACCACGGTGGGATCGGGCGGGGAGGTCTCGGGAGTCACGGGCGGGGTCTCCGGGTCGGTTGGAGCGGACGACGGCGTGCGCCGGTCGTGATCGACGGAGTCATGGGTGCTCGAGTCCCCCATTTGAGCCGGTTTGACCCCCCGGGGTCCAGGGGGCTACGATCGGCGAATCGGGTCGATGTTTCACCGAGATTTCACTGTCAATTGGCCCGCGGCTGGGGTAATGAAGGGAGCGTACGAAGCAACGGCCGAGGTGATAAGCCGGATGATTTCCGGCTTGCCCAGGTCCGAAGATTTCGTGGTGCATCTGGCCCGGCGACGTCGACCGGGTGCGGTGATGGCGATCGGGGAGAGACTGAAGATGAGAGGTGTGATTCGTCGAGGCCTGGGTGCTATTGTCCTGCTGGCCGCTCTCGCCGCGCCGGCCCGAGCCGCGGACCTGGTCGCCCTGTCGCCCCAGACCTGGGAGCGGTATATCCCGCGGGGCAAGGAAGTCGACGCGATCTACGGCGACTTCGCGATGGCCAACGATCAGGTCGTTGCGGTCGTCGCCAACCCCCGCCGGGGCCGCAACGCCAACATGACCGTCCGCGAGGTCGGCGGCTGTCTCATCGACCTGACGCGCCGCGATCGCCAGAGCGATCAGCTCTCGGCCTTCTATCCGGCGCGGCAGCTCCGCGACCTGAGGTTCGCCGGGATCGACGTCGAATCCCCCAGGATGTACGAAGCGGCCGAACTGGACCGAGTCTTCGTCCAGGCGCGCCGCGTGACCCTGCGCCTGGTCGCCGAGCCGAGGGAGAAGACTCCCGACGTCGAGGTCTCGTACACCCTCGAGGACGGCCGGCCCTACGTCCTGGTGACGACCACCTTCGCGAACCGGGGGGCCGCGCCGGTCGACGTGGATCTGGTCGACGCGATCCGTGCCGATCACTCGTTCGAGTTCAGTCCCGAGGCGCCGACCGACCTGTTCTGGGCCTATGACAAGCATTTCGGCCAGGCTTATGGCGTTGTCGCCGAGGGGCACGACATCCTGGGCGCGAATGCTCGCCGCCTGATGCTTCGTTACCGCGACCGCGACGGGAAAGTCGCGGTCAGGCTGGCACCCGGCGAGACCCACCGCCTGGTGCGCCGGGTCATACCCGGGGCCCATCTCTTCGAGGTGCGGCGCATCGCCGGTCATCTGGCCGGGCACTCCGATCGTCCCGTCCGACTCGTCGTGAAGGACACGGCGGGTCATCCCGTGCCCGAGGCGGACGTGGTCCTCTCGCGTGACGGCAGGCCGCGGGCCTGGGGTCGTACCGATGAGGCGGGGATCTTGTGGCTCGCCCGGGGCGAGGCGCCCGGCACGCTCGCCGTCTCGGCTCTCGGGCACGGGTCGAAGGAGGTCGCGCTCGGCACCGAGGTCCCCGAGACGCTGCCGGTCGAGTTGCCCGAAGCGGCCGTGGTCGTCGCCCGGATCACCGACGATCGAGGAGAGGCCATCCCTTGCAAGGTGCAATTCCTCGGGCGCGACGGGACGAAGGCCCCCGACTTCGGCCCCGATAGCGGCGAGCACGGCGTCCGGAACGTGTACTACAGCCAACACGGGCGCTTCCGACGCGCCTTGGAGCCGGGTTCGTACGACGTGATCGTCAGCTATGGACCGGAGTACGACGCCGTCTTCACGCGCGTCGATACGCAGCGAGGGAAAGAGACGCTCTTCGAGGCGAAGCTCGTCCGATCGGTGAAGACCGACGGCTGGATCAGCACCGACTTCCACAGCCACTCCAGTCCGTCGGGCGACAATACGTCCAGCCAGCTCGGCCGGGTGCTGAACTTGCTCTGCGAGCAGGTCGAATTCGCCCCCTGCACCGAGCATAATCGCCTGTCAACCTACGACCCCCACCTCCAGCGGCTGGGGGCCGAACGGCGGATGGCGACGTGCGTCGGCATGGAGCTCACCGGACGTCCGTTGCCCCTGAATCATCAGAATGCCTTTCCCCTCGTGATGAGGCCCCACACGCAGGACGACGGGGCGCCGACGTCCGACGACGACCCGGAGGTCCAGATCGAGCGGCTGGCCCTCTGGGACGGCGCCAGCGAGAAGCTGGTCCAGGTCAACCACCCCGATATCGGCTGGATGTTCCACGACCGCAACGGCGATCGGAAGCCCGACGCCGGCTTCTCGGGCCTGCGCGGGAATATGGACGTCATCGAAGTCCATCCCCTCCACACGATCTTCGATCCGACGACGGTGAAGGCCGACGGGGGTACCCGCAACAACACGATCGTCAACTGGCTCCAGCTCCTCAATCGGGGGCAGCGGATCCCGGGAGTCGTCAATACCGACGCCCACTACAACTTCCACGGGTCGGGATGGTTGAGGAACTTCGTGAGGAGCCCGACCGATGACCCGGCGCAGATCCGGACGCTCGATGTCGTCCACGCGGCCGAGCGGGGGAATCTGGTCATGTCGAGCGGGCCGTTCCTGGAGGTCAGGCTCTGCCGGGAAGGAGGCCCCCCGGCCGAGGCCATCCCCGGCGATAACCTCTCCGCGCCGGCGGCAAGGCGACCCTGAAGGTCCGGGTCCAGTGCCCGAACTGGTTCGATGTGGACCGCGTCCAGGTGTTCCTGAACGGCCGCCCCGACCAGGAGCTCAACTTCACGCGGCGCTCCGACCCCGGGCGGTTCTCGGGCGCGACCGTGAAGTTCGACCAGGACATCCCTCTCCACCTCGAACGGGATGCGCACGTGATCGTGGCGGCGATCGGCGAGCAATCGAGGCTCGGGCCGGTCGCGGGTCCCGTTCATGCGGACGATCGGCCGGTGGCGGTCTCGAACCCGATCTTCGTGGACGTCAACGGTGACGGCTTCAAGCCCAATGGCGACCCGCTGGGCGAGTTGCCGGTCAAGGCCGGACCGTGAGCGTTGAGCCCATGCCGGGGCTTCGCCGCCGGGCGATCGCACGACGAGGTGCCATCCGCCCGGACCTACGTCAAGAGAGCGATCCGCCGCCTTGCGCCATCTGGGCGAAGACGATCAGATTGCCCGCCGGCTCGCGGACGCCGATCTCGGTCGCCCCGTAGAAGGTCGTCCGCCTCGGGATGACGATCTCCCAGCCCGCGAGCCGACGCTCCATGTCGTCGATGTCGGAGACCTCGATGTACGTGGCGTTGGGCGACGCCGAACCCATCGGGGGCACGGCGAGGGCCGGGATGTCCTTGGCGACGCTCGCGAGGCTCTGGTACATGATCTCGACGGCACCCCGCGTGAGGATCACGAACCCCAACGCATCCCCCTCGGGGATCTCCACGAACTTCTCGAAGCCCAGCCGCCCGACCCAGAAGTCCAGGCAAGGCTCGATCCGCTCGACCACGTAGACCGGCGTCAGTTTCTTCATGACGGCCTCTCATCACCGGGGAACTCGCGGGATCCACGCCCACTGTCCGCGTGTATACAACAGCCGGACCGACAAGTCAAGCGGCAGCGCCGGATCGCTCGCGCCGGTCCTTCCTCAGGATGATGATCAGGTAGATGACGATCGCGATGTTCACGATGAAGAGGGCGACCCGGACGAGGGTGAACTTGCGGGCGATCTCGTAGATCTCGAAGGGGATGAGCGAGCCGGTGGCGACGATGACGAGGTACTCGGCCCAGTGGTAGCCCAGGATCAGGCCGATCCCCTCGACCGTGTGCAGGGCGGCGTAGAAGAACGTGCCGACCTCGAGGGCGCGGAGGTGGGTCCGATCGATGCCGGTGATGCGGGAGATCACCTCGTGGATGATGTGGTTGTGCGGATCCAGGCCCAGGTGGGTGACGATCCGTTCGGCGCGTGGGCCCGGGTCGTGATCGAGGAAACGAAAGACCCCGATCCCCACGAGGAGGGCGGTCGCGCCGCTGATCAGCTTGAGCGCACCGATCACCTTGAGGCCAGCGTGGCGAGGTCGGGGGGAGCTCATCGTCTGTACCCTCCATCCGCGATTCATGCACCGATCATGTGGACCTCGACCGGCAGGTGGATTCCCCGGTCCTGCTGGTCGGAGGCAGCGGTCTCGCGTCAGGATCACATGATCCCCGACGGGCACGACCACGTCGAGGATGATCCGTCTGGCCACCGGTGGCTCCGCGCCAGCAACCCAATGGTCGTCCCACCCTCATCTTAGGCGGCAAACTCGATGCAGCCCTGCGAGACGCTCGAATCCTCCCTTCCGATTCCTCTCTCCCTCCTTGTGATTCGGCCTCTTGTGGTGAATCGAAGGATTCGTTGTCCCTGGAACAGCCGGCACAGTTTGAATCCAGCCGATTGCACGCCATCACCCAGGTACTGCGTCCGTTGACTGGAGCGAGTGCGTGCGAGATTCCATTATGGCCGGACCTTCTGCGAGTTGAACGAAGAGGGGGAATTCTCCGTCTTTGTCGATTCTCGCGGAACGAGGTCGGCTCCGACGGGGCCCTGATGGGTTGGTTCGCGCGCTTTCGACAGGTCTGCCCCGCCTCCGTGGGTTGGTTCGCGCGCTTCGGCGCTTCGGCGCCGACGTCCTGGGTTCGTTCGCGCGGTTTTCTTCCTCCCCACTCGCACGATCGACTGCCATTCTGGCAGGTGGGTTCGTTTCGTCACTTTCGCATGCGCTGGTCGAGCGCTCGGGAGCCGGCGACCGGCCCGAGATGGCGCACTCATTCATGTTTGGTGTTGTGGTGGACTGCACGTGCAACGACTGGAGGAGGAAAATACATCCTTGCAACGAAGCCCTGACGCGTGCGCCCATGGCGTAAAGCGCATTTGCACCCATCAATGTTCCCATGGTCGCTGGCTGGCTTTGCATTCCACGGCTATCCATTGAAAGAAGGGTCGTCTCGGGTCGGATCGCCCGATGGAATTCCGTCAACCGAATTGTCAAAGATTCCTAATAATCAGGCTCCTCCACCGTAAAGTATGGCGCGTCATTCTAGAAATGCAAATGACCGCAGTTTTTTGAGAGGTGTTACGCCGACAAGGAAGTCGGTCGGGCTTTCCAACCCGGCCGTACTGGTCTGTCGGGCTGGAAAGCCCGACCGACGTGATCTGCTTCCTTGCCGAGGTGATAGGCCGCTCGACCTCGATTCCGGGGAGGAGCGAAGGCGCGGAGCGGGCGCGTCCGCTTAGGGGCGCGCGCCGGCGAGGGTGAAGTCGATGGCGGCCGGGCGGATCCTCCGGGCGGGGATGAAAGGGCCGGCGGCGGGCGGGGCCGGGCGGTGAACGGGCGCCGGACCCGGGCCGACCGTCGGTCGGGCCGAGGATGCCCCGGACGGGCGGGGCGGTCCGCGGGATGCCGGCGAGCGGGGCAGGTGCCGGGCGATACCGGCCGGGCCGCCACCGTCGTCGGCCCGCACGGCCGTCGGTGACATCAGTACAGGATGGGAACTCCCGTCGGGCGAGACGGGACGGGGTTTCAGGATCGGCCCGACGCAAAAACAATAGACAATGTTTGACCCCGACTCGGTGTTGGTTCCGCTCGATGTGACCGATTGCCGAGGCGGGAAACGGGTGATACCATAGCCGTATGGCCGTTCAGCCACCGGACGTGAGGCGCCGATGAGCACAGTCGAGGAGATCACCGCCGCGATCGAACGGCTCCCCGCCGGCGATGTGGCCCGTGTCCGGGCCTGGCTGGCGGAGTATGCCGAGCGGCTCTGGGACGAGCAGATCGAGCGCGACGAGCGGGCCGGCCGACTCGACGCCTTGATCGACCGCGCGCTGGAGGAGCACCAGGCCGGGCGGACTCGCCCGCTGTGAATCACCACACGACGGCCGAGTTCTGGGAATGCTACGCTCGGCTCCCCGAGGCGGTGCAGCGAGTGGCCGATCGCCATTATGAACTGCTGCGAGCGGATCCGCGGCATCCGTCACTGCACTTCAAGAAGGTCGGGCGACTGTGGTCGGTGCGGGCGGGTTCGGGGTATCGGGCTCTGGCGGCCGAGGCGCCGGATGGCTTGGTCTGGTTCTGGATCGGACCCCACGATGAGTACGAGCGCCTGCTGGCGAATGAATGACACCTGACGATGCGATGCAGCGGACCCGTCTTCGGCGGGACGCCGACCTCGGGCGCTCGGCGCGCTGCGACCCTGGGGCTTCTCGCTGCCTCCCCGCGATCAGGTGCCTACCTTCGCCCGGCTCAAGCTCGTCGATGCGACCGATTCCGACCTCAAGCGGATCGGCCTGACGCTCGAAGCCCTCGGCCGACTTCGCAACGCGGCGGACTACCAACTGTCGCCGTCCGGCCCGTTCCGGTCCGCACGCATCGCCGTTTCCGCGCTGGCCGACGCGAAGGTCGCCGTCGCCCGGCTCGATGCTCTCGAGGCCGACCCGGCGCGGCGCACCGCGGCCATGGGATCGATCCCGCCGTGAGCACTCCGAACGGGGCTGGGTCGGTCCCGGACCTGCGGGTGTCGTCCCGGGTCGCCGACACGGATCTCGTTCCCCGATCCCCTGGGCGGTTCCTTTCTCACGAAAGCACGAAAGGACGAAAACACGAAACGGGAGGGTACCCCGGCGACGCGGGGTCTCGGCCGCCTCCAGGGCGGCAGCCCGTCCCGCTCTTTGTCGTGCTTTCGTCCTTTCGTGCTTTCGTGGTGATGTGCCAGCCGTGGCAGGTGCGCGGATACGGGCGCGCCACTCCGACCCGGCCCGATTGCCGACCGGCTGTCTTCCGGATTCACGGCCGACCCGCAACTCGCAACGGAAGGATCTTCCTCGCCCTCCGCTCGATCGCCTTTCGTGGCCGCCACAATCCGAAAACGGAAAAATCGGGCACTGCCCCCTCGCATCGAGCGATCCTGGATGGCATAATGCAATCTCTGGCGATCGATGTTGCGATCGGGCGTTCAGAACGTTGGGGTCGGGCCACGCGCGAAGCGATGCAGGCGTACGTCAAGCTCGTCGGGGAGCCCGCCGAGCACGTCCGCGGGAACGAGCAGGCCACCAAGCCGAGCCCGGTCGGGCCGCTGTTCACGATCCTGGGCTACGACCTGACCGACCCGCGGGAGTGCATCCCCGAGTACCGGGTCAATTTCGGGCCGAACCGGTCGGTCGAGCCGGCGAACCGGACGCCGGCCCTGGCTAACGCGATCAACGAATGGGCGCGGCAGCGGACCCGGACCGCCGTCCTGGACAACCTGGCCCGGTCCGAATCGCAGGCGGGCGGCGAGGCGGCGGGCCGCGGGCGGGTCGAGACGACCCGGGAGCAGCTTGCGGCCGGCAAGGTGATCCGTCGGCTGTTCGGCCCGGCCCGCCGGGTACGCGTGCTCAGACGCAGAAGTCAAAGCCCGGAATAGGGGATCGCTACAGCGAAACAGTGCCGGCACCCGAGTATGCAGACCATTCTCATCTGTTCGCCTCTCTCACTTTGATGTAGCTGTTCACACCCCGAACAATTTGTACAGTCGGTTCGTACTACTACATATGAGTCAACAGCTTCCACTCCTTGAGCCACTCTGGAGCCGCGTGCCCGCGGACCTTCAGGTCACCCTCTTGGACGGCTGGAAGTCCCTGCACGATCGGATCGCCGAATTGGAAGCCACCGTCCGCGACCTCCAGGCCCGGCTCCAACTCAACTCCACCAACTCCTCCAAGCCGCCCTCCTCCGACCCGATCGGCCTGAAGCGCAAGCCGCCCACACCGCCGTCGCGGCGGAGGCGCGGCGGTCAACCCGGCCATCGCAAGGCGTTCCGCGCCCTGGTCCCTCCCGAGAAGCTCCGCTCGTCCACCGACTGCAAGCCCGATGCGTGCCGGCGGTGTGGCCATGCGCTGTCGGGGGAGGACCCCGACCCCCTGATCCATCAGGTCGCCGAGTTGCCCCGGATCGAGCCGATCGTCGACGAATACCGCCTGCATCGCCTGGCCTGCCCCGACTGCGGTCAGACCACCTGCGGTCCGTTGCCCGAGGGCGTCCCCACGGTCCGCTTCGGCCCTTACTTGCAGGCCACACTGGCCACTTTGGCCGGCGCCTACCGGTTGAGCAAGCGGCCGATCCAGCAACTGGCCGGCGACCTCTTCGGGCTGTCGATCTCCACCGGGATGATCAGCAAGCTGGAGCGGCTGTCGGCCGAGGCGCTCCAGGCCCCATACAACGAACTGGCCACGGCGGTCCACACGGCGGGGGTGATCGGTGCCGACGAGACCGGCTGGCGAGAGGACCGGCACAAGGCCTGGCTGTGGGCGGCGGTGACGGCCCTGTTTACGGTCTTCACGATCGCCCGCAACCGCAACGCCCGGGTCGCCCGGGCCGTCCTGGGGACTCAAGACGGCCCGATCGCGGTGACCGACCGCTGGAGCGCCTACGACTGGATCGCAGGGGCCAGCCGGCCGGTCTGCTGGAGTCATCTCCGCCGCGATTTCCAGGCGATGATCGACCGCGGCGGCGCCGCCGCGCCGATCGGGAAGAAGCTGTTGCGCCTCTCGGACCGGCTGTTCCGCTGGTGGCATCGCCTCGAGGCCAAGCGAGTGGACTGGGGGCGATTCCGCACGGCGATGGCCCGGTTGAGGCGCGAGTTCAAGACGGCCCTGGAGGACGGGGCGCGCTGCGACTGCGCGGACCCGAGGGACCTGCGCCGAGCTCCTGCGGGTCGAGGAGAGCCTGTGGACCTTCGCGCGGGTCGCGGGTGTGCCGCCGACCAACAACGCCGCCGAGCGCGCCGAGCGGCACGCGGTGATCTGGCGTCGGATCAGCGGGGGAACCGATAGCGCGGCGGGGAGCCGGTTCGTGGAGCGGATGCTGACGGTGGTAGCCACCTGCCGCCAGCAGGGGCGGAATGTGCTGGACTACCTGACATCCTGTTTCGAGGCGGCTCGCGGTGGCCAAGCGATCCCCTCCCTCGTGCCAGCGAATCCACCAAAGGTCGAGGTTGCCTGATACCGGTTATCCCACTCTGTGAACGGTTACACTTTGATCTCACCGAGCCGGAAGCATTTCTCGTGGCCAGTGAAACACATCTGCTGCACGCGTTGGACATACTCAGCGAGGGAAGCCTCGCCGAGGTGCCGGAGGCACTGCGGGCCGAGGCTCTCGAGGTGCAACGTTCGGCCCGGCATTGGACCATGAGCGCGGGGATCCAGGGCCTGGGTATCGGCCGGAAGATCACCGACGACGAGGTGCTCGACGAATTGGTCTTGAAGGTCTACGTCGCGGAGAAGAAGCCCAGGAGCGCGGTCAAGCACCCGGTGCCCCGGTGCGTGCCCCTGCCCGATCTGCCCGAGCCAATCCCCACCGATGTTGAGGCGATCGGCATCGTGAGAACAGAGCCGAACACGACGCGGGTACGGCCGGCGATCCCCGGGTTCAGCGTGGGCCACGTCAACATCGGCGCCGGCACCTACGGCTGCCTCGTCCGCCGCAAGGGCGACGACAGGGCCTATTATATCCTGAGCAACTCGCATATTCTCGCAGACTCGGGAGTCGGCGCCAGGGGGGACCATGTCGTGCAACAAGGGCGGACGGACGGCGGGAATGCGCCCGGGGATGTGATCGCCGTCCTGACGGATTGGGTGCCCTTCCAGTTCTCGCGCAACGGTTACCCCAACGTCGTCGACGCGGCCATCGCCAGGGTGAAGTCCGCGCGCAGTGTGACGTCTGCCATCCGGGTCATCGGCGTACCGACGGGCGTCAGCCGGACGGTGCGACGGGGGATGCAGGTCCAGAAGACGGGTCGGACGACCGATTATACGGTCGGGATCATCAACGACATCAACTACCGCACGAGCCTGAGGTACAAGAGGCCCGGCGGTGGTCGAGGCCGCGTCGGGTTTCGCGACCAGGTCCTGTGCACCCGCTACTCGGCCGGCGGCGACAGCGGCTCGGCCGTGCTCAACATGAAGAAGGAAGTGGTCGGCCTCCACTTTGCGGGCTCGGCTTCCTCCAGCATCTTCAACCGGATTAGCCACGTGCTCGACGCGTTGAACATCGAAGTGGTCACGAGTAAGATCTAAGCAGGACGGCCGACCACGACGCAAGAATTGAGGGATGCCCATGGCCACGCAAGTCCAATGCGAGCGGGCGCTCGAACTTTTCGAGTCGGACTTGAGCCGGCACAAGAACGTCGTCGGCCTGGGGATCGTGCCCGCGAACGATGACCAGCCCGGGTCGAGCCGGCGTGACTGCGCGGTGGCCGTCTATGTGAAAAAGAAGGTGCCCGCGGACCGCTTACCGGCGAAGGACCTGGTGCCGGATTCGCTGACCATCTCGGGACGGAGCGGCCCGATCGCGATCCCGACCCGGGTCATCGAACAGGGCGAGGTTCGACCGGAATAGGTGCAGTTATCGGTCGGCCACCGCAGTTGAGGCGGCGGGCCCGACAACGGTTCCCGACCGCTTCGCCGTGCCCGCGACCCGGCCCCGCGGGATGACTCAATCTCAGAACCCGCCGGGTTGCGGAACTGCTGGGGATCGCCGCTTCGGCCAGGCCCCTTTCCGGCTCCATGCTATGATAAAGGCATGTCGCGTATTCACCCCTCTATGCATCCGGAAGTCATGACGACCAAAACTGACACGGCGGGAACGGGGCGGATCGGCACGGCGATGCTGGAACGACTCGCTGAGCTGGATCCCAGCAGCTTCTCCCCCGATACGGCCCGCATTTTCCTGCAGCTAGGTTTCAGTCGCGCAGAGCAGCGGCGTGTCGATCAGCTCTCGGAGAAGGCCCGGCGGGGGTCTCTCACGACGGCCGAGGAGCAGGAACTCGATGAGTTCATTCACGTCGCCAATCTGCTCGCGATCGTCCAGTCGAAGGCCAGACAGGCGTTGAAGCGGGCCGGGTTCTCGGCGTAATGTGATCATGGCGGTATCAAGTGAACTCGATCACCGAGTGCGGGCGCGAGCGAAGGAGCTCTGCGAATACTGCCTCCTCCCGCAGTCCGCCTATCCGTTGACGTTCCAGGTCGATCACATCATCGCCGAGCAGCACCTCGGCAAGACGCGACTGAACAATCTGGCACTGGCCTGCCCGAGGTGCAACCGAAGGAAAGGGCCGAATCTTTCGGGCATCGACACCCAGACCCGGCAGCTTACGCCGCTCTATCACCCGCGGCGCGACCGATGGTCCGATCATTTCCGCTGGCGAGGGCCGCGGCTCGTCGGCCTCACACCGATCGGCCGGGTCACCATCCAGGTGCTCAACATCAATCATCCCGAAGACGTCAAGCTCCGGCGGATGCTAATTGGCGAGGGAGCCTTCCCGCCGGATACTTGAAGGTCTGTGGCGCGGATTCCGGTCCGACGGACGGACGGCTCGCTCACGTACGGATCTCGACCCGTCGGGGGCGTCCTTCATCGCCTGTCCCCCGGGAGAGCGGCGGGCCGGGGTTCGAGCCGGCAAGCCGGGGCTTCACCGGTCCCGGTCCGGTCGGCTTCGGCCGGGAATCTCGGAAAACACAAGAATTCGTTGCTCCCCCATCGCATCGAGCCATCAGAGGTGGCACAATGCGACTTCTGGCTATCGATGTCGCGATCGGCCGATCTGTCCAGAACGATGGGGCCGGGCCGTGTGCGGAGCGTCGAGCGGGTTCGTCGGGCGCGTGGGGAAGCCGGCCGGGCGGAGCGGTCCGCCGGAGCCGGCCGGCGGGTGGACACCGACCGCGGGCCCGGAACCCCGGCCCGGTCCGGACCGCGGGCGGGCGGCGAGGCGGCGGGCCGCGGGCGGATCGAGATGTCCCGGGACGAGCTTATCGTCTACTTGGCTGCGACCGGGTCGGGCACGGGAGAGCCGGCGAAAAAACCGAACTGACATTGCGCCAAGAAGCTTGGGAAGGGAGGACGAGCCTCGAACTCAGAAACCTTTCATCGGAACCCTGTGGGTGAACGAATCCCACCCGGCAGAGCTTGGCCAGCAGCCGGAAGCGAGTCTTGCGTGGTGGAGGGGTGACTCTCCCTGCGAAGCGTAGTTACGAGGGGCACGGACAGAGGTGCTCGGTCCAATCTCCCATACGGCCAATTCGGCGATCGTGCTTCGGGCACGATACGCTCGAGGTGACAGACTTGAGTTACCCGATCGGCTCTGTCCCGGATCGGCCCTGAGAGACGCGCGATCCCCGAAGAGAAGCAGGTGTTAGAGGACAACAGATCAGACCAGCGGATGATATCCATATGGTCAGCGATCGTGTTGTCCAAAGAGGACGCGAGGATCCCTCAAAAAAGTCGAGAAAAGCCGAGACTTTAGCACCATCGCCGGGGATTTCAGGATGACGGAGCTTGGTCCGAGCCGTAAACTAAGGGGGAAGAGCCTCTTGCTCAGGAGGGCGACGCCATGCTCTGCCCTGCAGTCTACCCGCCGGACCCCACCTTGGGCATCACCGATCCCCAGATGCTCCCGGACCCGAAGGTCGTCCCGCGCAGTCGGAATTACCCGCATCGGCCGTGTCCGAAGTGCGGCAAGTCTTGCCCTCGGGATCGGGTCCGGACCCGCACCCTGCATGATCTCGGCGATCCGTTGGGGGGGCGGCCCCGTGACATTCACCTCACCTATTCGCAACACTACTGCGTCCGGTGCCAGCACTACTTCACCGCCGACATATCCGGCCTGGCCGCACCCAAGGCCCGCTACACCCATCGGGTCGTGGCCCTGGCCGTCCGGCTGGTCTTCGAGGACGGCTTACCCTATCAGGCCGCCAGTTGGCACCTCTGGCGCGACCACCGCGTCTTCGTCCCCTTCGCCACCATCCAGAACTGGGTCGAGGCCGGGGGGAAAAAAGGCGGCCGACCGGATCGGGACCGACTACCTCGATTGGGCCCTCGACGGCTTCTCGGGATACATCGCCGCTGATGAGTTATATGACGGCCCCTTCTGCGTCCTGTCGATCGTCGACAACCGCGCCTTCAGGCGGCTCTGTTACGAGGTCCTCGACCACGCCCCGACTCACCGGGATATCCGGAGGTTCTTCCGCCGCTTCCGGGCGGCCCTGACCGGCCGGGGGTTGACCCTCCGCGGAGTCACCACCGACGGTTCGGACCTGTATCCACGGCCGATCTCCGAGGTCTTCGGAGCCGTGGAGCATCAGGTCTGTCGCTTCCATATCCTGGCGGAGCTGAACAAGGCCGTCCTCCGCGCCATCGCTCGGGTCCGCAAGCACCTGGCCGCGCAGCAGCCGGAGCTGCCGCGCGGCGCCCCGGCACACCGGAGGCGAGACGGAAGGCCCGGCGACGCCGGCATCTGCAACGGAAGGTCGGGGACCTGTTCGAGCATCGCCATCTGTTCGTGAAGCGGCACCTCGCGGAGGGTGAGCGCCAGATACTCCGACGCATCACTCGGGGTTTGCCTCAGTTGGGGGCCCTCCGACGAGTGGTGGAGGAGATCCACCGGTTGTTCGACCGCCGGTGCCGCACTGAGACGGCCTTGAGGAAGCTGGCTCGGCTGCGGGCTCAGGTCCACCACTTCAAAGGGATGAGACCGATCTTCCAGAAGCTCGAGTCCCCCGACTTGGAGAAGGCCCTGACCTTCCTCGACGACAGCCTGCTGGGTTCGACCTCCAACGCGGTGGAACGGGGCAACCGCCGGCATCGCAAGATGCAGAAGACGGTCTACCGGGTCCGAACTCAAGCGACGATCCGCGGCCGGATCGCCCTGGACATGTTCCGCGAGATCCAAGGTCCGCCCCGCGCCGAAACGATGAAGGTACTCCACCGCGCCAGGCTGCGATAATCCCCGGCGATGGTGCTAAAGTCTCGAGAAAAGCCGCCCTTGACTTTCAAGGACAGACAGCCAGTGCCCAGGCCGTGCGATTGAGCCTCGAAAGATCATTGTGGGAGTCCTCGCTCTTGTCAGCCGCGGGGACCGCGTCGGCACGCCGCAATGGCCTGGCGTGACCGATCCCGCCGGGGTCGAAGAACAGGGCCAAGGCACACGAGGGGCCCCCAGGAACTTGGGAGCCCCGTCCGCCTCCATCGACATTTCCGGCTCGGGAACCGGAACACCGATCTCCCCGTGCCCACGGCCGCGCGTCCCGGCCGCTGGGAGCAAACCGGGCGCGAAGGTGGTATCGCCAAACGAAGGCAACGAAGTGCGGCGAGGTGGGCGGACGGGAGTCGGAGCGCCTCATAGTACCGATGAGGCCGGGGAACCATTCCGAGGGACCCGGCAGAGGGAAGGAGGCGCCGTGTCATGACACCGTCGGAGGGAAACATGGCGGGTGCATCGAAACCCGTGGACGTGTCCACGAAACGACAACGGATCGCAGAACTCGCTCGACAAAGTCCGGAGATGGGATTCACCTCTCTGGCCTACTTCATCGACCTCGACTGGCTGGTGGAGGCGTTCGACCGCACCCGCAAAGACGGCGCGGTGGGCGTGGACGGACAGGATGGTGAGGACTACGCAGTTGACCTGATGGGCAACCTTCAGTCGCTGCTGGACCGAGCCAAGTCCGGCACGTACCAGGCGCCGCCGGTGCGGCGGGTCCGACAGCCTCTGGCAGCAGACGATGGCGATCGGAGGCGGCTGGATCGTGGATGTCGATATCCGAAAATTCTTCGATACGATTGACCACGGCCACCTGCGGGACTTTCTCGGGCGTCGGATACGAGATGGGGTGCTGCTACGACTGATCGGCAAATGGCTCAACGCGGGCGTCCTCGAGGACGGGTGCCTCACGCATCCGGAGAAGGGGTCGCCGCAAGGGGGTGTGGTCAGCCCGATCCTCTCGAACATCTTCCTGCACTACGTGCTGGACGAGTGGTTCGAGCGGGAGGTCCAACCCCGCCTGAAGGGACGCTCGTTCCTGATCCGCTACGCGGACGACTTCGTCATGGGATCCTCCCGCGAGGAAGACGCTCGGCGGGTGATGGACGTGCTGCCCAAGCGATTCGAGAAGTACGGCTTGACCATCCATCCGGAAAAGACGCGGCTGGTGCCGTTCGAGCGGCCCAGCGGCGACCCCAAGGGGACCACGTCCGAGGTGCGGACTCCTGCAGGGACCTTTGACCTGCTGGGCTTCACACACTACTGGGCGCGCTCCCGTAACGGGAGCTGGGTGGTGAAGCGCAAGACGTCCAAGAGCCGGTTCCGCCGTGGATTGAAGTCCCTGTCGCAATGGTGTCGGCTCAACCGCCACCAGGCGATGGAGGACCAGCACCGGACCCTGAGTCAGAAGCTCGTGGGCCACTTCGCGTACTACGGGATCACCGGCAACTCGTCGGCACTGAACCGTTTCCGCGTCGCGGCCACGTGGATCTGGAAGCGCTGGCTGTCGCGCCGTCGGCGTCGAGGCCGGATGACTTGGGACCGCCTCAATCGCTTCCTGAAGCGTCACCCGCTTCCGCCAGCGATCGCGGTCCACTCGGTGTGCCGTCCCGTCGCGCCCGCGTGACATGACGAGCCGGATGCCTTAATTGGGCACGTCCGGATCTGTGGGAGCCCTGGGCGGGCAACCGCCCTGGGTGACCCGGCCCGATTTCGGCTTGACACCGATTTCGGCTTGACACCGATTTCGGCTTGACACCGATTTCGGCTCGCTGTGAGGGGTAGACTCCGAGACAACCAGTCAGAAATCGGCAACACTGAGACATGGCACGGGTCAAGCAGAAGCTAAAACCGCAGCTATTGCGATGGAGCCAGCACATCCCGGCTTCCGAGGTGCTTGATCCCCTCGGCCTCTCTCTCCGGGGATCGGCCAGGCTAGCTAGACCGACAAATCCTGATTGAGGCACCAACAGCTTGATCGTCCCGCTAGGATTACCCGGATTCGCCAGCTTCGCAACCGAAGGAGGCTCTCGCCATGCCGGGTAGGACGGCCAAGGTCACCATCACCGAACGTCAACAGAACATCCTCCGCACCCTCCGCGATGCCCCCACGGCCTCGTCGCAGCTCCGGCAACGAGCGGCCATCGTCCTCTTGGCCTTCGAGAAGCGGGGCAACCCCGAGATCACCGCGGAAGTCGGGCTGTCGCGGCGGCAGGTCAGCACCTGGCGACGCCGCTGGGCCGACGCCTGGGACCGGCTCATCCGCATCGAGTGCACCGAGAGTCAAGCCGCGCTGCGCCGGGCCGTCGAGCAGGTCCTCCGCGATGAGCCCCGCCCCGGCCCCCCCGGCAAGTTCACTCCCGAGCAGGTCGTCGGCATCCTGGCCGTCGCTTGCGAGCCCCCGGCGAAGTCCGGGCGGCCCATCACCCACTGGACGGCTCACGAGCTGGTCGATGAAGTCATCAAGCGCGGCATCGTGCCGTCGATCTCCGTGGCCCAGGTGGGGCGTTATCTCCGCGAGGCCGCCTTGCAGCCCCACAAGAAGCGATATTGGCTCAACACCACCGAGAAGGACCCCCAGCGGTTCGAGGAGCAGGTCCGGGCGGTCTGTGACACCTACCTCGAGGCGCCCGGATTGGCGCAGGACCACAGGACGCACACGATCAGCACCGACGAGATGACGGGCCTCCAGGCGCTGGAGCGGAACGCCCCGGATCGGCCGATGACCTACGGGCGCTGCCAACGGATCGAGTTCGAGGACACGCGGCACGGGACGCTGACCCTGATCGCCAACTTCTGTGTGACGACCGGCGAGTTGATCGCCCCGACGATCGGCCCGACGCGGACGGAGGCCGACTTCGCCGGGCACATCGAGCGGACGGTGGCCACCGACCCGAGTGCGTCGTGGATCTTCGTGGTGGATAACTTGAACATCCACTGCTCGGAGGCCCTGGTCGAGATGGTGGCCGAGGCGTGCGGGATCGAGCAGCCATTGGGGAAGAAGGGGGTGCGCGGGGTGCTGAGATCGGTGGCCAGCCGGCAGGCGTTCTTGTCGGAGGAGGGCCACCGGATCCGGTTCGTGTACACGCCGAAGCACAGCTCCTGGCTCAACCAGATCGAGGCGATCTTCGGGATGATCATGCGGAAGGTGATCCGTCGGGGATCGTTCCCGTCGCTGGCCGACCTGCGGAGCAAGCTCTCGAACTTCATCGCGTATTTCAATCGGGTGTTCGCCAAGCCGTCCCACTGGACGTACACCGGTCGTCCGCTGCGGGTCAAGCTGGCGGCGTGAAACGAGGCAAGAGGACAAGGATGGGAACGCCGTTCGGTTCATGCACACCCAACTGAGAATTGTCGGTCTAGCCTGCTGCTCTTCTGCATCACGTCCATAACGCCAAGAGCCAGGTACTTCTCGTTCATCCCCTGGTGCATTTCGCACTTCCAAGCCGACGAGAAGGGCAAGCCATATGCCTTGGGGCTCAAGGAGGCGATTCGCATACGAGAGAAGGCTTTGACGTATGGCTGCGTGGCCCTTCACGGTGGTAAGCCCTGCGAAGGGGGCTCTGGTGGGCTCCGATGCGGCAACGAAGTGGCTCGCCGAACACGATGGCATGGCCGACTTGATGCGGCTTCCCTTCGCCAAGAATCCGGCTCTCAACGCCTATCTCAACTCGCTGGTCAATCTGGGCCTCTTCGAGTCGCAAGAGGAGCGAACGGAGATCGAGGAGGAGGTCGAGGACTCAGAGCTGACGTTCGATGACATCGAGCTTTCTGAGTTGGGCCTCGACCTGGCGAACGCATACGGTTCTTCCATCGGGCGGATCGAGATAATCAAGCACCTGGCAGGTCTGGATCGCACCTGCCGTGTTGAGAGCCTCCAGAGGCTCGGGGAGCGGGGCGGACTCTGCGAACTGACCCTTCCGACCTCGATGGATCGGGACCTCTTGAGGTCTGTCTTCTTCGCACACCGAGGGTTCAAGGAGCGGTCGCATCACCGCAGAAACCGCACGCTGACACTGATCCTCGAACTCTGCCACCAGTTCAGCGACGACGGCTGGGTGATGAACTCGTCCACGTTCGGATCGGCGGTCTATTTCGGCAAGGTCGTCGATGGCGAGAGCGTCATCGAGATCTCGACGCCCGACCCGCTGGTGGACATCTCGAACCGCTGGAGGATGTTTTACTTCCACCACTTCATGTCCGTGGCGCTGGAAGGGCTGTTCTCCTGGCTGGTGACGCAGTTGAACGAGAAGGGAATCACGGGCTCCACGATTCCCGATATGGTGGCGCAACTCGACGCAAAGGCGGTCACTCGGACGCTTCGTACGTCATTCGGCCTCGATTTCCCCGCCATCTTCGGCTCGTCATCCCCCTCGGACCTCTTTGCCGCTCTCGGCGTCAATGCGTCCTCTTTGTCAGAGTACACGGGCAGGGAGATAGATAAAGCCATCTCGGCGGACCACCCGCTTGCGGAGCCGAACCTCGAAGCCGCCATTCGGAGCGGCTCTCACCTCGCTTCTCCGGCAGGACTGGCGATTCCCTCGCTACTCCTTGCATTGACCTTGGGTCGCTACCAGCGATGGGATTCGTCAGAGTACGGAAATTGGCTCGCCAGCGATGCGGTCGTCAAAGATCCCTACCTCGACCTCCTGCCCTCCACGGTTTCACTCGGGCTCGCTCGTCACCTTGGCGCTTGGTGGACGTTGCCGTGGAAGAAGCTAGGCGAATACGTGCTCTCCCGCTTCATCGTGCAGCAGCATCAGTCGATGTCCTACGAGAAGACAGCCAAGGGAGACCGCTGCTTGATCCAGGTCGATGGGCAGCGGATTTCGTCTGATGGCCCCTACGAGAAGATCGGCCTAGTTAATGGTCGCCTCCGTAGCGCAGTTCAGGTCTTGACCGACCTGGCTTTGATCGAACCCGATGAGAACAAGATTCCTAACGTGACCGAGGAGGGACTGGAAGTACTGCGTGAGGAACTCGCAGGGAGAAAAGAGTCGTGACCTACCTCGACTTCGCCACGCTGTTAGATGGCGACCCGGCGTACCTCGCCCTCTTCTCGACATTCCAGTTCGACCCCGACTTCTTTGAGCGACGCTTGCTGAAGTGCCCGGCCTTGAAGAGGGCACGGCGAATCGCTGTTTTCATGG
The DNA here is from genome assembly GCA_963815795.1 of uncultured Planctomycetota bacterium. Classification (GTDB taxonomy): domain Bacteria; phylum Planctomycetota; class Planctomycetia; order Isosphaerales; family Isosphaeraceae; genus JAKAUH01. Next base: position 39,631 of record CAWFIC010000004.1, read on the forward strand.
ATGCTTCGCAGTGGCAGGATCTCGTCCAAGCGGACACTACCTCCCGGTGGATGAACCGACGCTACCTTGTCGTCCCGGTCAGCCGAAACCAGGGGGTCTTCCATCCGAAACTGAGTCTGCTCCTTGCGGATCAAGGCGGCCAGATCCTCTGTGGGAGCAACAACCTGACCCGATCAGGTTGTTCGAGCAATCTGGAGCTGCTGAACGCCATCCCTTACGAGTTCGCCAGCGAGGAGACTCAGGGACCTCTCCTCGCCCAAGAGACCCTGAACTTCTTCGCCCGAGCCTCCGAGGACACAGACCAAGAGGTGGGCCGTATCGTCCGAGAGTGGCTTGCGGACGCCCGGCAGCGATACCCTTGGCCGCAACCAGCAGGGGTGTCGGAGAGTTCCGCTCGTCTCGTCCACACCTATGACGGGCCTATCCTGGACCAGATCAGCGAAACGGTCAGTGTCTCCGACCCCAGAGAGATCTTCGTGGTCTCACCGTTTCACGACGCCGATGCTCGCATCTGCCGTGAGATCGCTGCTCGCTGGCCGAAGGCGAAGATCGAACTCCTGGTCCAGCAACGCTACACGACTCTCCCGGTCGATTCGCTGCGGAAACTGCATACAGTTCGCTTGGCTGAGATCCAGGATCTACCACGGCGTGTCCATGCGAAGCTGTTCGCCTGGAGAGGCAAGGCTGGGAGCGGCTGCCTGGTTGGAAGTGCCAACTTCACGTCGGCAGCTTTTCAAGGCCGCAACGTTGAGGCTGGTTTGTTGCTCCGGGATGCTCGTTCGTTGGTCGAAAAGCTCTTCGACGGCGATCTGAACAAGCAGCCGGTATCCCTAGATGATTTCGAGCCCGGTGACAAGAAGCCCCCGGAAGACGAAGAGTGGACGCCGCCGCCGATGTCGATCTCTTCGGCGGTCCTCGACGAGTTCGGACGGTTGACCGTCACGTTCCAGAATCGACTATCCGAACCCATCGAGACGTTGAGGCTGACGTTGCGCACTCCGGGAGAGCGGAATCCACGAGTCAGTATCCCGGTCCCCACGGCAAGCCAAGGCATCGTGCAGGTGGTGCCCCCGGAGAACAAACTAGCGGATGCACACGGAACGCTCCTTGCTTCCCTGGTCGCCGAGGTTGCGGGGGAACGGGTCGAGAGCGCTCTCGTCTGGGTCGTCCAGGAGGGCCGACTCACCTACGAGGCGGGAGAAGGTTCATCCTCGTCGAAAGGACGGATCGAAGAAACCGGAGCGGGCCTCCCCGAATACCTCGACGAGATCGGCAACCGGCAAGGAGTTGGTGCCATTGCGGAGGTGTTAGCGCACATCAATATTAGATTTCATGATGGGTCAGGCGGTGTCTGGGGCAGGCGTAAATTTCGGGTGCGCATCACCGACCCATTCGAGTCCGACCGGACACCCGATTGGCTGATCCAGGCGAAGGCGGAATCGGCGGACTTGCAAGTAGCGATCCAGGACTTCGTGGAGCGGCACGATCGGCAGAAGCTCCGCAAGCACGCCAGCCGTGGCAACATCAACGGCATGGACAACTTTTTCGACATCCTGACCTCGTTGGTCCGACTTCAGTACATCTGGCTCAAACGGTCGGATGAGGCGGCGAAGCGAGTCTTTGTGAAGCGACTGTTCTTTGTGAAGTGGCTTTGCGACTGGATCGAGCTTGCCACCAGCGGTCGAGACTCGGAAGAGGATTCGTTCTACGGCTACCTCTACTCGCTCTGGGACAGCCTCAACGGCGACCTCATGACGCTTGATAAAGCCTGCGAGGACCATCACTATTGTGCCGAGATCCGTGCAATCTTGCTCATCGCCCAGAAGGTCAGGTATGTGCCGGGTGAGATCCCGAAGAACGATAAGCCACCGCTCAGTCAGAAGGATGTGCTGAGAGCGCAGGCATCGACCATTACAGAATGCTTCGCTGAATGCGGACTGGACGAGCCAGACCACGAAGAGATTCAGGCCGCCCTTGAGCGATACAGGATGTTCTCTGCTGATGAGATAGAGCAGATGCTGGCTGCATTTTGACCCGACAGGGGGGCAAAACCGGGACATAGCGGGAGGGCTCGCCGTCAGTCCGAGGCTCGCGGCCTGCCGCCGGACCGGCCCGCCCGCATCGCCCGGACCCGGCCGGGCCGCGATCGGCCGGGAGGGAGACCGGACTCCATTCCGGTCCTCGGAGCGAGAAACGGTTCCTCGGCCGGGTGTCAGACCTGGTTTCGAGTTTTTCCAGCGGCGCCGACCCGAGCCGTCCGACCCGAGGCGCACCGACCCGATCGGGTCCGCCGGACCCGGGCGAGCCGCCCTGGGGGCCGCCCGGCCCGACGTCCGTCCCCGATCGGGCCGACAGGCCGACCCGGGCCGGGACCCGACGGGGCAGCACCCGCAATCGGCGACCCCGGCCCCGAGACCCCGCCGCCCCCTCAACAGGCTCGGACAGGGAAACGAAACGGCCTACGCTGTTTCGATCGCCCGACGGCTCGGCCGGTGCCGATAACGAGGGTATGCCGTCTGTATCGCTCCAACACTGGCGCACCGAGCGGATGCTCAGCCTCCAGGAGGTGAACATCCAGTGTGCCGCATCGCTCGCCTTGGCCCCGTCGAATCCGCGCCTCTCCGAGGAGAACCTGCGCGGCTACATCCTGTTGCTGAGCGCCCACTTCCAAGGCTTCTGCCGGGACCTCTATACCGAATGTGCCCAGATCGTCGGCACGACGATGCCCCCCGCGCTGCAATTCATGGTTCAGACGCAATTTACAGCGAGCCTCGCGCTGGATCGCGGCAACCCGAACCGAGACAACATTCGGAAGGACTTCGACCGGTTTGGCGTCCCGCTCAACTGGGTCGCGGCCGATCCGGCCAACCATGCCCGCCTCCGAGACCTGGAGCGATTGAACGGGTGGAGGAATGTCGCGGCACACCACAACGTCCTCCCGCCAGGCGGGCTCCCGTCTCACGCCGACCTGCAAGACTGGCGGGATTCCTGCGACGGGATAGCGACCTTCCTCGACGGGTTCATGTATAATCAGTTGCAGGCCGTCCTCGGGATCGCGCCGTGGGCGCCCTAGCAAGGGAGGAGCGACGGATGGGAACGACGACATCGGAACCACAGCCCCTCCTGAAGATCGGGGACCGCGTCAAGATCCGCCATACCTCCCCGGTGTACGGCCGCGTGGTCGAGCTCCGAGGACCCCTCGGACCTGGCGGGGCCCAGATCTATCGGATCATGGTCCGGAGGAGGCCGACGCCGTCCTATGTCGAGGTGCGCGCGGACCAGCTCGAGCTCATCGCGAGCAAGGGCTGACCCCCGGGGACAGCCGGCGGCCGGACGGGGTTTCCGATCTCTCCGGTCCGGCGGCCCCGGACCGAGCCGGTCGGGTCCGTCCCGGCCTTCGCCCACCGATCCGTCCACGTCCGCCGGACCCGGGCGATCCGCCCCGGGTTCCACCCGGCCCGAGGTCCGTCCCCGGCCGGGCCGCAGGACGGGGCGGCTCTGCCGGGACGCAAGTGGCGGCTCAGTCGGAACCGACCGCCGGCGAGTGACCTGCGTGCGCGGCGGCCCGGGGCCGAAATCGGTGTCGCTTCATCTTTTCCGGGCGGCTCCGATCTGACGGCTGACTCCGGCGGCGACGGTCGCCCGGCCCGGCCGGACTCGCGACCCGTCCGAGGGGTCGGGAACCGAAAGTCGAATCGGCTCCCGACCCCTTTGATCGCCCCCGACCCCTTTGATCGCCCCCCGGAAGTCGAATCGGCTCCCGACCCCTTTGATCCGACCGACCCCTTTGATCCGACCCGATCGTCCAACCCAACAGGAACATCCCCGGGTCGATCTCGAACCCGCTCGAGCAATCGACCGGCGTGGCACGGGCGCCGGCCAGGAGGGTCGCGTTGAACTCGGGATCGGAAGGATCGATTGCCGTCTGGGCACCAGGTCCTGCCCACGCCCTCCACACCTCGAGCTTGGCGTCCAATTTCAGGTCCAAGGCCGTGGACGACCAGATATCGGTGTCGGCGGGGTCCGGCTCGGGAGTGATCCGGATGAATTGCCGCCTCAGCGCGGCGATGATCTCGCGGTCGGAGAGGATCATGACCCGTCCTCGGCGGGGGACCGGAACGGGGACGCGACCGGAACGGGGACGCGA
>CAWFIC010000005.1:0-71301 GCA_963815795.1 uncultured Planctomycetota bacterium
CGGCTTTTCTCGACTTTTTTGAGGGATCCTCGCGTCCTCTTTGGACAACACGATCGCTGACCATATGGATATCATCCGCTCGTCTGATCTGTTGTCCTCTAACACCTGCTTCTCTTCGGGGATCGCGCGTCTCTCAGGGCCGATCCGGGACAGAGCCGATCGGGTAACTCAAGTCTGTCACCTCAAGCGTATCGTGCCCGAAGCACGATCGCCGAATTGGCCGTATGGGAGATTGGACCGAGCACCTCTGTCCGTGCCCCTCGTAACTACGCTGGGCGCTCCCCGCAGGGCGCGAAGACAACTTGCGAAAGGTGGCAGGACAGATCGGTGGCCTCAGACGACCGCGATCCGCTCGCGGACAATCCTCCTTATTACAAAAGGACAACAACATGAAGATATGAAAATACAATACGCCGAACCCCGCACCACGCGCCAATCCTCCCGGGGACAGGGACCCTTGGACAGGCTCCTGGCCCAGGCACGCGATCCCGGGCGAATCCCTCGGCCCCGCCTGGCGAGCCGGCGACCCGGCCCGGGATTGCCGGGTGGCCGTCGTGCCGAATACACTGGAGGAGCCTGGGCGGAGGATAGGGCAACGCGGGGACGCGACCCAGCGCCGACCCAGGGGCCAAGACCGGGGTGGGCCGCAGGAAGCCGCCCCTCGGCATCCCGGGATTGGCCTCAATGCGATAAATCCATAAACAGTCCTCCAACGGCCGCGATCTCACCGCCTCCCCCATGCCATCCGCCCACGTGACGTCTTCTCCCCTCGGGAGCTGCTCCATCCTCACGCACGCTGCTTGTTCGCGCCGGAGCCGGGCCGACCGGCCGATCCGGCCGAATAACCGCCGCGGTTGGAATGCCTCATTCCGCACCCCGACGTGATACAGCGCCACGGCGAGCTTCCGCATCACGGCCACCAAGACCCGCCGCGCCTCACCTTCATGGCGTGCCTTCTTGGCCTCGTACCAGGGACGGACGCCGCACTTCTGCACCAGCCGCATGGCCGCGAAATAGAGCCATTGCCGCGCCCGCGCACTGCCCCGCTTGCTGATCCGCAACCGCCCCTGGTAGGTCCCGCTGCTTCGCTCCGCCAGGTTCAATCCCATCGCCTTGCGGTAGGCGCCCGCCGAATCGAAGTTGCGCGGGTCACCCGTGCTCACCCACAAGACACACGCCGTCGGCACACCCACCACCTCGCCCTGCGCCTGGAGCACCGGATGCCCCGCGGCCAATTGACGCAACCGCCGTTGGCGCGATTGGCCTGATGCCGGGCGGCCAGCACCCGTTCGGCGCACTCCTGGATCTGACGCCGCTGCCAGGGGCCGGCACGAACACCCACACTGGACCGTGCACCGGCCAACAACTCCTCGATCTTCGCCGCCGACAACAGCGACCGACCCCAGCGGGCCAACTGCGTCGCCGCGTCCGCGTCCGCGGCCAACGCCTGGGGAGTCCCATAACGCTTCAAGATCCGCAGCAACGTCCCGGAGGAGAGCTTCAGGACCTGGGACGCTTCCGGCCAATGACGTGCCAGGAGCCCCTCCAGGCGCCCCTGCCAGGGCGTGAGCATCTGCCGCTGGGCCACCATCTCTTCCGCCCAATAGGCCAGTTCCTCCTCCCAGGGATCGGCGGCCTGGTACGCCCAGGGCCTGGCCTTCCCCAACGCCGCCAGCTCGGCGACCACCGCGGCATCCTTGCCGTCGTGTTGCGAGGGCACGCCGTCGAAGATCTCCGCATAATCATGGGACGCCTTGGTACCGACTCGCCGGACGTCGATCCCGGTGTCCCCCAGCGCCTGTCTCAAGGCCTCTCCATAGGTCCCCGAAGGCTCCAACGCCACCACCAGCTCCCGGTCCGCCTTGACCTGCTTCAGGACGCCCACCAACGTCGGGATCTCCCAGGGATTCCTGACCCGCCACGGGCGCTCGAACCGCCCATCGGCCCAGCGACAAATCACCAACAGATCAAACTTCCCGACGTCGATGCCTACGGTCGCACCCAGACCCTCCTTTCCGCGGGCGATCTGCTCCCAGTTCACCTCGTTAACGCGCGTGGCACGGTATGCTTTGCTACTCATGGGGATGACCTCCTGCACGTGCGGTTGCGAGACCTCAACAGTTTCGCCTTGGCCGCCTATCGAGGCATCCCCACTTCTATTTCTATAGCCACTACGCTTCGCTGTGGAGGTCGCGAGCCACCGCGCAAGACTCGCTTCCGGCTGCTGGCTAGGCTCTGCCGGGCGGGATTCGTTCACCCGCAGGGTTGCGATGAAAGGTTTCCGAGTTCGAGTCTCTTCCTCCTTCCTCGAGCTTGCCTGACGCTATGACACCGATTTTTGCCTTGAGGCGGCTACACAGATGTGTGAAGTCTAAATGTCTGTATGTTGGGAGCCCTGGGGAGCAATCCCCCAGGGCGACCCGACCCTATTATTTTCCGGTGGAAGTGGGACTGCCGAAGAGCCGCCCCCGTCGCCGGCCGCCGCTCATGAAGTGGTACTCCAGGGCGTCGTTATCCGCGAACACGGCATCGAGGGCCGCCAAGTCGGACGAGAGCCCTTGGGCAGGTCGGCCGCGCTGTCCGATCAGCGTACTGTAGCGCGAGGGGCTCAGGGTCCCATCCCCCGCACGCCCGCCGACCGCGGGGCGCCCGTCCTCGCACCCGACAGGAGGGTCACCCCGACGGCCGTGCCGTTCCCCGTCGCCGTCCCGACGTTCGTGCCCGATGCCACCCTCGTGTCCGATTGCCCCGCGGTTCCCGACGGGTCGTAGAGCACGGTAAAGCTCGTCCCCCCCCGCCGCATCGGTCAATACCGAGGTCGTATCGGTGACCCCATCGTTACTCACGTCGTACGCTTGCGATTGCCACGAAGAGTCGTCGATCGGGCCGGTCGTTCCGTTGATCGTCGCGTAGCAGTTGGTGAAGGTAGCGGTGCCGAAGTCCGCCAAGGGCAAGACGCCCTCGCCGGCGCGCTCGGGGCTTCCACGATCCACTCGGCCGTGCTCAGTAAGGGCTGGGGATTCGGGCTCGGCTGGGGGCTCGCCCAGATGCTGAAGTAACCGTTCGACTGGCTGGTGTCGTCGATCGACAGGAGGAAGTAACCCGCGTAGGTCCCCGAGGTCTCGTAGGTGACCGAGGCCGTGATCGAATCGCCCGGCGAGACCGTCATGATCTCCTGCTCGGGCCCGACGTCGCCCGAGACCATCTCCCACCAGGCGTAGTAGGTCGGCTGGCCGTTCACGATCTTTTGCGTGGTGCCGATCTGCTCCACGGTTAGAGCGGAGGGGCCGGGGCCGTCGATGCCCACCCAAATGGAGGAATCGGTGTCGCCGCTCGTCGCGGTCACCGTCGGGACGGTCCACGTGCCGGCGACGTAGGTCACCGAATCGGCCGGCGGTTTGGAGACGTTGGTTGCGGCGTAGTAGCCCGACCAGTTCTCTTGGGGGGGGTTAGCGGTCGTGTTCGGCACGAACAAGTCCCACTGCTCGTTCATGCCGGAGTTCGACTGCCACTGGACGAGCCCGGTACCGTCACTCCTCGAGAACCCCGGGTCGCCGAGCACCAGGTTGCTATACGCGTTGATGATGTGATAGTTGCCGTTCGACAGCGGGGCGAGCTGCCATTGCTCGTTCATGCCGTCGTTCAACTGCCACTGGATGATCCCGGTCCCGTCACTGGTCGAGTACCCCGGGTCGCCGAGCACCAGGCCGCTGGCCTGGTTGACGATCTCGTAGTTGCCGTCGGCCAGCGGGACAAAAGTCCACTGCTGGTTGGTGTCGTAGTTGATCGGCCACTGATCCATGGGCGTCCCGTTGCTGGTCGAGGAGTTGGGGTCGTCCAGGACGTCGCCGCTGTATGCGTTGACGACGTACTTGTTCAAGGTGGGGGCGGTATTCGCCCCCAACAGCTCCCAGCCCTGGTTGGCGGACCCGGTGTACGGCCACTGGACGACCGGGGAGCTGTTGCTGGTCTTGTTGCCGTCGTCGAGTTCCATACCGCTAGACACGTTGTATATCGCCTGGTTGATGCCATTCAGCTGGAAGAGGCCCCACTGCTGGTTGGGCGTGCCTTGGGGCGTGTACTGGATGATCTGGGTGCCTTCGGTGGTGGAGGAGTTGGGGTCGTCGAGCACCTTGCCGCTGGCCTCGTTGACGATCTCGAAGTAGCCGTCCGACTGCTGGACGAAGTCCCACCGCTGGTTGGCCCCACCGTCGAGCTGGTACTGGACGATCCCGACGTTGCCGCTCGAGCCCCCCGGGTCGTCGAGCACCTTGCCGCTGGCCTCGTTGACGATGTAATACCCCGTGAGCAACTGCCGGCTCTCCAGGGCCTCGCAATCCAGTCGATGGTTGCGTCGCCGCCCACGGGTCATCGACCCGGTGCCGCGCCATCTTGCCTGTGAATCACGGCCGAATCTCTGCATGAACCGAAACATGGTGATGTCCTCTTCTGTTGGAGTGTCACTGTCTTGCCACACCGTGTGGTGTATTCCAGGATTTGAACGTGGCGGCGAGATCGCTCGCCGGAGCGTACTCAGGATTGCCGAGGGCGCGGGACTGAGGTGGCGCGCCGCGGTCGTTCTCGAGGCCGTCCCTCCGTTCCTGATCGGGCTGGGACAGCCCGAGCGTCCCGGGGGTCAAGTCGATAACAGTCGCGGCCCCTACAGCTCCTCGAACCCCGCTCGCAATGAGCAACTGCTTCTGCGCGTCATCGCCTGGGGCCTTCTTGCTATCAGTAGATGCAAATGTGCGCTGCTGGTGTCGCGATTGTCGGGTCGAGGCCATCCGTGGCGGTCGGATGAGACGCCCGCACCAGGCCTCGCTACCCAGTTCACCGCCGGATGAGCTCCGGGTATGCCAGCCGCCTCGGGGAAATGATTCCGCGGGCCTTCGGTCCGGCCCGCTGGGGTGGTTCGGGGCGGGATGGTATCATGGTCAACATAGCCTGGCGGCCAGGCACTCACCCACCCCCTGTGCCGCAGGGAGGACCAATGTCGCCCGACGACTCCGGCTCCGTCACGCATTGGCTCGGCGCCCTCCGCGGCGGCGAGCTCGACGCCGCTCAGCCACTATGGGAACGCTACTTCGCCCGGCTCGTCCGGCTGGCCCAGGCCAGACTGCGCACCAACCGAAGGCCCGGGGTGGCCGAGGATGAGGAGGATGCGGCGCTGAGTGCCTTTGACAGCTTCTGCCGCGCCGCGACTCAGGGCCGCTTCCCCCGGCTCGACGACCGCGACGATCTCTGGCGGCTCCTGGTCGCCATCACCGAACGCAAGGTCACGGACCAGGTGCGCCGTGCGCGGCGGCTGAAGCGCGGTGGCGGCCGAGTCCGCACCGAGGCCGACCTGAGCCCCGACGGACCCGACGACGAGCCGGCCGGGCTCGACGGGATCGCCAGCGCCGAGCCCACCCCCGACTTCGCCGCGGAGTTCGCCGAGGAGTATGGTCGCCTCTTCGCGGCGTTGCGCGAGGAGGACGTGCGGCGGATCGCCGTCTTGAAACTGGAGGGGTACACCGTTGACGAGATCGCTGCACAGCTCGGCTGTGCCAGACGGACGGTGGCTCGGCGGCTGGAACTGATCCGCTCGCTCTGGAGACGTATGGCCCGCTGAAGCTGGCACACGATGCCTCGCCTCAGGCGGTCCATGAGCGCGAAGCCGCCCCCGAGCCCGACGAGCGCCCCAGTGGGCCGACCGCCATCAGGTCTGTGTCGCCGCACCGCCGGCTGGTCGCAATCACCATTCGGATCTGACCCATTCCCGGTCCTTACGGATGTCCCGACGGGGAAAGGACTTATCCCACGGGACTGCCGGGCGACATGCCTGAACGCCAGGAATTCGCGCGGAATCTCGTCTGGAACCCCCCGTCGATGGCAATGAACCATTCAGCGAGAAATCAAGACCGTCCCCGAGCGGCGACGTTGGATGCAAGGGAGCAACCTTGGATGCGAGGGAGGGTCCCGTCAGATGGACCAATCAGAAAGGCCGAGATGAACGCGCGAGGATTGGATGACTTCGGGGGACTGGCCACGACCCAGGCCTGGCGCGTCGATGCGGTGTGTCAGCGGTTCGAGGTGGAGTGGCGGGCCGGGTCCGAGCCGCGGATCGAGGACTTCCTGCCCCAAGCCGACCAACCGCAACGGGCCGCCCTCTTCCGCGAGCTGCTGGCTCTGGAGTTGGAGCTGCGCCGGGATCGCGGCGAACGACTCGACCCGCGCGAGTACCGCACTCGCTTCCCCGGTCACACTGCGGCGATCGAAGCGGTCTTCGGGCTAGAGCCGGCCGCATCTTCCGACGCGGCTGCGACCTCGACTGTTGTCCCAGCCCAGCCACCCCTGACCGACGTCACTGCCTCCCACATCGGCCCCTACAAGCGATTGCGGAAGATCGGGGAAGGGGGCATGGGCGTCGTCTACCTGGCCGAGCAGGAGACTCCCATCCGGCGACAAGTGGCCCTGAAGATCATCAAGCCTGGTATGGATTCCGACCAGGTGATTGCCCGCTTTGAGGCCGAGCGCCAGGCCCTGGCCTTGATGGACCACCCCGGCATTGCCAAGGTGCTCGACGCCGGTACCACCGACACAGGCCGGCACTACTTCGTCATGGAGCTGGTCCACGGCATCCCCATCACCGAGTACTGCGACCGGAACCAGCTCTCCCTTGCCGAGCGGCTGGAGCTGTTCATGTGCGTCTGCCACGCGATCCAGCACGCCCACCAGAAGGGGATCATCCACCGTGACATCAAGCCCTCCAACGTGCTGGTCACGCTCCACGATGGCCGGCCGGTGCCCAAGGTGATCGACTTCGGCTTGGCCAAGGCCATCGACCAGCGGCTGACCGAGCGGACCTTGTTCACCCAGTTCGGAGAGGTCATCGGCACGCTCGAGTACATGAGCCCCGAGCAGGCGGAGATGGGCGTCCTGGACGTCGACACCCGCAGCGACATCTATTCGCTGGGTGTAGTTCTCTACGAGCTTCTGACCGGGAGCACACCCCTGCAACGCGTCAAGCTGCGCCAGGCCGGCTACGACGAGATCCTCCAGCGGATCCGCGAGGAGGAGACGCCCAATCCCAGCAGCCGCCTGCGCGATTCCAGCGATGAGCTGGCGACGATCGCGGAGCGTCGCCAGACTGAGCCGGGGCGGCTTGCGAAGCTCGTGCGCGGTGAGCTGGATTGGATCGTGATGAGGGCTGTGGAGAAGGACCGGACGCGGCGGTACGAGACGGCTGGCGGGCTGTCCCGCGACATCGAGCACTTTCTGAGCAACGAGCCGGTCGAGGCGGGCCCGCCATCGGCGACGTATCGCCTGAGGAAGTACGCCCGCAAACACCGCGCGGTGTTGGCCACGGCAGGGGCGTTCTCCGGACTTCTGATGCTGGCGGCAGCGGTAAGCACCCGGCAAGCATACCTGGCGACGAAGGCCAGGAACGAGGCACAGAAGGCGTATGAGCAAGCTCGGGTCAATGAGGCGAAGGCCAAGGAGCAGGAGGTCCAGGCCCGCCGCTCGGAGACCGAGGCGGAGGGGCTGCTGAACTTCTTCGAGAACCGGGTGCTCGCGGCGGCGCGGCCGAAGGGGCGTCCGGGTGGCCTGGGCCCCGCCGTGACACTGCGCCAGGCCATCGATGCGGCTCTGCCGGCGGTGGCCCAGGACTTCGCAGCCCAGCCGCTGGTCGAGGCGCGGCTGCGGCAAACGCTGGGGACGTCCTACTACCATCTGGGCGATCCGACGAAGGCGGCGGAGCAGCTCGAGGCGTCCCGCGCCCTCTACGCACGGCACCGCGGACCGGACGACCCCGACACACTCAAGAGCATGGACAACCTGGCCAGCACCTACGACGCCGTGGGCCGGCGCAACGAGGCCCTCAAGCTCCACGAGCAGGCGCTGGGGCTGTTAAAGGCCAATCTGGGCTCCGACCACCTCAACACGCTCCAGACCATGAACAACCTGGCCACCAGCTACTATAACCTGGGCCGGCACGCCGAGGCGCTGAAGCTCCAAGAGGAGACGCTGGCGCTGCGGAAGTCGAAGCTGGGGCCCGACCACCCCGACACGCTCGCGAGCATGCACAACCTGGCCAACAGCTACCAGGCTGTGGGCCGGCGCACCGAGGCCCTCAAGCTGCACGAGGAGACGCTGGCGCTGATTGAAGGCCAAGCTGGGCCCCGACCACCCCGATACGCTCCAGAGCGTGAACAACCTGGCTGACAGCTACGCTGCCCTCGGCCGGCACTCCGAGGCCATCAAGTTCTACGAGCAGGCGTTGGAGCTCCGGAAGGCCAAGCTGGGCCTTGACCACCCCGACACGCTGACGAGCATGACGTTCCTAGCCAACAGCTACGCGGCCCTGGGCCGGCAAGACGATGCGCTCCAGCTCCGCCAGGAGACGCTTGCGCTACGCAAGACCCGGCTTGGCTCCGACCACCTCGACACGCTCGCGAGCATGCTGAACCTGGCCATCAACTACGCTGCCCTGAGCCGCGCGCCGAGGCGCTCCAGCTCTGCGAGGAGGCGCTCCCGCTGATGAAGGCCAAGCTGGGCCGCGACCATCGCCAGACGCTCATAATCACTAACGTCCTGGCCGACAGCTACGCTGCCCTGGGCCGGCACGCCGAGGCCATCAAGCTCAACGAGCAGACGCTGGCGCTGTGGAAGGCCAAGCTGGGGTCCGACCACGCCGACACGCTTCTGAGCCGTCTCAGCATGTCGAGTGGACTAGTGCAGGCCGGTCGCGGCGCCGAGGCCGCCGCCGACTGCCGGAGCGCGGCCGAGACGTGGGAGAAAGCCGGCGCGACTGATGCCTGGAACCTCTACAACGCCGCGTGTTTCCGGGCCGTCACGGCCGCCGCGCTGTGCGCGGCCGACGCGTCGCCCGCTGGGGCAAGGCCGGCTGAGGCCGAGGCCGACCGGGCCCTGGACTGGCTCAAGCGGGCCGTCGCCGCCGGGTTCCGCGACGCCGCGACCATGGCGAAGGACCACTGCCTCGACGCGCTCCGCCACCGAGCCGACTTCAAGGAGCTGCTGGCGCGGCTGGCGCAGCCCGGCTCAAGTGACGATGCCGGTGCCGGGGCGAGCCTTGGGGTGCTTCTTTCGCGGGAGCAGGGGAGACGCGAGACGACCGACGCCAGAGCGACGCCAACCGATCGCAAGCGATCGGCGCCCGGCCCATCCCGACCGCCGAAGGACCGCGTTGGCGAGCTGACCGAGGCAGAGGACGCTCAGGCGAAGACCGACCAAGCGCTCAAAGAGTCGGAGGGGTCGCGGAGCCAGGCCGAGGCGGTGAGCCGGTTCCTGGTGGAGGCGTTCCGCAAGCCCGACCCGGCACGGGACGGGAGCAAGGTGACGGTGGCGGAGGTGCTGGACCAAGCGGTGTCGAAGCTGCAGGGCCAGTTCGCCGGCTCGCCCCGGATCGAGGGGGGGCTGCTCCAGGCGCTAGGCGAGACTTACAACGGCTTGGGCCTGTACGACAAGGCGGCCAAGGCCCACGAGCTGGCGGTGTCCGTGCGCTGCTCGTCGCTGGGCCCGGACCACCCCGACACGCTCGCCAGCCGCAACGACCTCGCCAAGGCTCTTGTGGCGGTGGGCCGGACTTCAGATGCGATCCCTTTGTTCAGTCAGAACCTGAAGACCCACGAGGCCAGGCTGGGTCGCTACCACCCGGACACTCTTACCAGCCGCATCGAGCTCGCTGAGGCCTGCGGCGTGTCGGGGCGGGCGGCCGAGGCGGCTCGGATGCACGAGCAGACGCTCGAGTTGTGCGAGGCCAATCTCGGCCACGATCACCCCATGACCAGGCAGGTAACGCGCAATCTCGTGCAGATCTATTACAGCGCAAGCGAGTTCGACAAGGCCCTTCCTTATTATCTTGAAATGTACCAATCCTTCCTCAATAAGGAGGGCGCACAAATTATCGGCACCGTGCTGGCCATGCGAGACCTCGCCGAGGTCTATTCCAGGCTCAAGCGTTACGGCGAGGCCGAGCCCCTGTTCCTCAGGGCGTTGGAGTTCCTGGATGGCCGCCCGAAGGACGACCCGATCGTCGTCCTGACCAAGAGCTACCTGGCCAATATGTATGCCGCGCAGAAGAGATACCACAAAGCCGAGCCGCTGCTGACGGAGAACCTGGAGGTTAGCCGCAGGAAGTTCGGCCAGAGCCACCCGGAAGTCGCTCGTCAACTGGCCCATCTAGGCCAGAATCGGCTGATGCAGCGGAAGTACGCGGCGGCGGAGCCGCTGTTGCGCGAGTGCCTGGCGATCCGCGCGGCGAATCTACCTGGTGCGTGGATTACGTTCCACGCCCGGAGCCAACTCGGTGGCAGCCTGCTGGGGCAAAAGAAGTACGCCGAGGCCGAGCCCCTGGTACTCACGGGCTATGAGGGGATGCAGGCCCGCGAGGCGTGGATCTCCGGCCTGGACAAGAACTGGCTGATCGAGGCCGGCGAGCGGATCGTCGCGCTCTACGACGCCTGGGGCAAGCCGGGCGCGGCGGCGGCCTGGCGGGCCAAGCTCCATCTCCCGCCAGCCGAGCTGCCGGCCACCGTCTTCGCCCTTTGATCGATTCGCTCGCTGTCAGGCCAACGACGACTGCGAACTTCTAAGCGCTAAATATAATGATCCGTTCGTGTTTGCCATTCCACACGGGGTGCAGTTGATCAAAAAGGACGACTTCCCCAAGGTGCTTCCGAATCGGCAGGGGTTCTTCTGAACAGTGGGGTTATTCGAACCGCGAGACGGGCGCACGGCGAATGTGCGTACGTCAATCCGGTGGCATGACGAACACGAGTCGGGACTTCTCCATGGTTTCCATGGTTCGCAGCCCGTCACCAAAACTGTCACTATCCTTGTAAAACGTCATCAATCCTGCTAACTACGGGATGGGAAAACCGCCGGGATTCGTTGGAAATTACCGACTTACGACGATTCCGCCGCTTGCATGGCATGCAAGAGGTCAGGGGTTCAAGTCGCTTACCACCGGCACCCATCCCTCAGGCCAGGCCACTCAAAGACCACTTCACCATCCTGGCCACAGCTCGCACGGAGACCGGGTCCGTGCTATCGGATGGCCCCGACTTCCAACTAGTCCGGGCTTGTCCATCACCTCGCATGCCTCGAACTCGGCATAAGTCTAGACGGAGTGGCACTATTCGACAGGAATTCTAATTGTCGCTGATCAGAAGGTCTCCACGAAGCCCCAGAATCACCACGACCACGCCTTCTCGTCAATTCGGAACCGCTTCTCGACGGCGTTGTATTGAGTGTTGCGCGCGTCGGTCGGATCGACGAATGTCGCTAGTTTAGTCTTAAACCATTTATAATGAAGGACTTGTGTTTTCGGCGAGCGACTTTTTCGCGGTAAATATACAAATACGTTTAGTTGTTTATGTTAGGCCAGCCGAGAAACATCGGGGCTCCAGGTAGAGCCCCTGGGAACCGGGCCAGGAGCCGGGGATCGCTGTGTTCACAAGTCAAAGTCCGATCAGTGGTTGCGTCTAAGCTGGTGCCATTCGTCGGATCGACCGAAGCGTCGGACGGTCGCCTTGCGCACGTCGGTGTCGTCGGACCGAAGCGCGCAGGTTATCGGGCGGTCTATTAAACGACGACCAGCCATCACGAGGCGCCGGCGCTCATCGGCTTGATGCGCAGGGCGGCGCGAAACGAGGTGAGCGTTCGTTGATGGTCATTCGCGGCGTACAAACTGAACCCGAGCGCGACGCATTTGGTGCCGTCATCGGTCGCGCCCCCGATCGGCGCGGGGGTCACGGCGATGGTATCGTCGAGTCCCTCTGCGACTTGAGCAAGGCGGAGAGTTGCGTACGATATGCCTGTTCTTCGGGATTGAGCCGGATCGCCTCGCGGATCTCGGCGATGGCGCCGTCGCGGTCCCCCTTCGCCTGGAGTGCCGCGCCGAGAGCCTCATGCGACCAGGCCTGGTCCGGCCTGGCCCGGATTGCCGTACGCAGCAGGGCGATGATTCCGTCCTGATCGCCCCTGTTCCTCAGCAGGGTCACGAGGTTCGTCACGGTGCCCGCGTGGCCGGGTTCGATCCGAAGGGCTTCCCGGTAGGCCGCGATGGCTCCATCCGGATCGCCCCTGGCCGCGAGCAAGTAGCCGAGGATGTGAGCCTCCCCGACGTCGCGGGGCCGGCGTCGGATCGCCTCCCGGGCCGCGGCGATGGCCTGGTCGAGCGTCTTCAGCCCCTCTTCACGCCGCTGTCAACCCAGGAGGATCGTGCCCAGGCACCCGATGTTCCGCGCCTCCGCGGGCCGCACCTTGATCAGCGCGTGAAAGGTGGCGATCGCGTCGTCGCCTCGTCCCATCCGGTCGAGCAAGTGGCCCAGGTTATGGGCCGTTTCCGGTCGCAGCGCCGCGCCGCCGTGTAGTAGCGCACGGCTTCCTCACGCCGCGTGGGTGACTCTGCCAGGAATTGTGCCAGGTTGTAGTTGATCCAGACGTCGTCCGGGTAGCGCTGCGCGGCCGACTCGAGCAGCGAGACCGCCGCGGCCGGATCGCCTGCCTCTCTCAGGGCGGAGGCGAGCTGGAGGATGCTGGCAGGCGGCAGCTCGGCGACTTGCCGCTCCCGGGACAGGGCCCGCAGGGCGTCGCCCTGTTTCCGGATGTCCGGACGTTCGACCAGCGCGGAGCCGGTTGCGAAAGGCGTCGGAGTCGGCGGCGCGGGCCACGGCCAGGGGCGCTGCCACCGCTCCGCCGGTTGCTCGTCATTACGGCGAACGAGCGACCAGCTATCGAGATCGGGCAGTACCTGGAGCACCACCGCGGCGGGACGGGCCCGGAGCCGGTCGGCGGCCTCGGCGGGGGTCAGGGCGTCGAGGTCGAGCCCGGCCCGGCGGAACGCCTCGGCATAGGCCGTGTCCGTCACGCCGGGCTTGCCCAGATGCCCGCTCCGGATCTCGGCCATCGCGTCCAGCCACTGGCGGTCGCGGCGCGCGGCGGCGATGCCGGTCTCGACCTCGCGGCGCAGATCGCCGAGCCGGGCCCGCGCTGCGCATCGCCATCATCGCCGAGGGCCACCTCCACGCGCTTGACGGCCTCGCCCGCCGCCTGCCATCGGCCCAGGTCGTCGGGCGCCTTCAGGGCCTGGTTGTGCAGCAGCGTCGTCTCGTTCAGCGCCAGCTCGACCTGCGCCGCCCGGGCCTGGCGCTGGTGCAGGTAGGCCGTGGTGGCCAGGCCGCCGACGGTCGTCAGGGCCAGGACCGAGGCGGCCAGGCCCACCTGGAGTCGCCGCCGCCGCCGTTCCTCGACCGCGTGCGCCTGGGCCTTCTGCGCGAGCGCGTCGGCCAGGACCCGCCGCTTGGCCTCCTCCTCGGCCCGCGCCTGCGCCTCGACTCGGTCGAGCTCGGCCGCCCGGAGCCGCTCCTGGACCTCGGCCAGGTAGGCGGTCAGCCGCTCGGTGACCACGCTCGCGTTCCGGGGCCGGTCCTCGGGCTCGCCGGCCAGGCAATCGCGGGCCAGCCGGGCCAGCTCGGCGTCGGCCCCGCAGGCATCGAGCCGGCCGAAGGCGTCGGCCAGGTCCCCCCTCGCGGCCTTGCGGTGGATCTCACCCATGGTCCGGCCGGTGAATGCCGGCTGGCCGGTCAGGACCTCGCAGAGGATCGAGCCCAGCGCGAAGACGTCGGCCCGCTCGTCGAGCCGATCGATCTCGCCGCTGGCTTGCTCCGGCGGCATGTAGGCGGGAGTGCCCATGATCGAGCCCGCCTGCGAGAGCTCGGCGTCCGTGTTGGACCAACCCGTCCGGATCACCGTATCGTGGCGGACCCGCCCGGCCTCCGCGTCGTCGGCGACCCCTCCTTGCGGCAGGACCTTGGCCAGGCCCCAGTCCATCACCTGCACCTCGCCGAACGAGCCCACCATGATATTCGAGGGCTTGAGGTCGCGGTGGATGACGCCCCGGGCGTGGGCGTAGGCCATCGTCAGGCCGACCTGCTCGAAGATGCCCAGGAGCCGCGGCCGGTCCTCGGCCGGGCCCGCGCGCTCCTCCAGCAGTTCAGCCAGGGTGCGGCCCTTGACCAGCTTCATGGCGAAATAGGGCCGGTGGTCGGCGAGGGTGCCCAGCTCGTAGACCGGGACCACGCCGGGGTGCTGCAACTGGCCGGCGATCTGCGCCTCCTCGACGAACCGGCGGATCAGGTCGGGGTTCTCGCGATGCTGCTCGAGCAGGACCTTGACGGCCAGGTCGCGGCCGAGGTCGCTGTCGCGCCCCTTGATGATGACGCCCATCCCGCCGCGGGCGACCTCGCCGAGCAGTTGGAGCCGGGCCGGGCGGTCGGATGGGTCGGGCATCTCGGCCGACGAGGGGCGGACCACCGGCTCGGGGCCGGTGAGCAGATCGGCGTCGCGCAAGTGCACCCGCGGCATGTCCGGGACGGTTTCCCCAGGCGGTGCCAGGAGCCCGCCCCGGTGCGCCCGCTCGTCCTGGGCCAGCACGCGGCCGACCTCGGCCCGCAGCTCGTCGTCGCCGCCGCAGGCGGCGCTGAGCCAGGCCTGCCGCCCCTGGGGATCGATCCGGACGGCGGCATCGAACAGGTCGCCGATCAGTCGCCAGCGCTCCGACGTCATCCCCCGTCCTCCCCGAGCTGGCCGACGAGCCAGGCCCGCGCCCCTCATCCCCGGCCTGGGCCCGTCTCAGGAAATGATGAAGGGAACCACCGGCATTTTCCGCGAGACCTATCAGGAGGGCAAGGGCCGGACCGGAGGCCCGGGGCGTTGCAGACCGACTGTCCCTCGAGCGGCCCGACGTCCGGCAACGGAATCATGAGGCCAAGACATTCCCACCGAGAGGAGCACGACGATGAGATCCGTTCGACAGATCACCCGGACACTGGCGTTGACCTTGAGCCTGGCCGTAGCAGCCTGGCTGCTCCCGTCGTCACCGGCTCGGGCCGGGCGGGGCCATGGCGGCGGCCACGCGGGCTTGAGAGGCCCGGGGCCCGCCGGCCATCACGGCCATCACCCCTATCTCGGCGGTTACGGCGGGACCTGGGGCGGCTACGGCGGGACTTGGGGCGGCTACTACCCCTACTGGGGCTATGACGCGCCCTACGGAGGTTACTACGGCTATGGCATCTTCGACGGGAACAACCCCTATCTGGGTGTCATCAACCCCTACTGGAGTACCCCGCCCTCCAATACATACAGGGATTATAATTTTGTAAATTCTATTGATTTGTTTCAATGATGCGTGCGGGGCGCGCGGCCCTTCGCCAGGTCCATGGCGGCTCGCGGGGCGGAGGGTTTCAGTTCTTCACCTCGGCGGCTCGGATCTTCGGCCCCAGCACGATGCGGAAGCCGCGGAAACCGTTGGGGTTGTTGTGATTCCGGAAGCGCCATTGGCTGGTACACTGGTCCGCGGGGAGCCACCAGGCCCCGCCGCGGACGACGAAGGTCGTCTCCTTGTCGGGTCGGCCGATCTTGACCGGATCGACCGCCACCTCGTTCTTGCCCTTCGGAGACTCGGCCCAGGCATCGATACACCACTCCATGGCATTCCCATGCATGTCATACAGGCCCCAGGGATTTGGCTGGGACTCGGCCACTTCGTGCGGCCGGCCGCCACTGCGGTCGCGTGACCAGGCCCATTCTTCCGGCACGCTGAAATCCTGGTCGGAGCCGGCGCGACAGGCGTATTCCCACTCCGCCTCGGTCGGGAGGCGGTATTCGTACCCGGCGGGCAAACGGCCGGCTTCGTTCTCCAGGTCGGTGAGTTTCCGGCAGTACGCCGCCGCCTGGTCCCACGCCACCCAGTCCACCGGCAGATAGGGTGAGCCCGCGAACCGGCTGGGATTCGCACCGGTCATCTTGTCGTATTCCCTCTGGGTGACCTCGATCTGGGCCATCCAGTACCCCTTCGTCAAGCGCACGCGATGCCGCCCGTCGTCCTTCGGGTCCCGCGACCCCATCTCGAATTCGCCGGGCGGAATCCACGCCATTGGGGTATTGGTCGTCTTCAGGGCGAAACTCCTCCCGGCTCTCGGGCGCGCGGGATATCGCGCGAGGATCAGGGCCAGCCGCGCCGCGGTTTCGCGGGCATCCAGGGCCAGGCGGGACGGCGCGATCGGCCACTCGCAGGCTGCGAGGTCCTGGACCGTGAGGGGGCGGAGTCGGCAGCGGTGGATCACGGCGGAGTCCGGGTCGTCCGACAGGATCCGCAGACCGCAGTCAGCCGGCCAGGCGAAGTTCGATCCAACCCGGTCCTCCTCATGGAACAATGTTTGCCAGCCGTCCCCGACCACGACTTTCAGGTTGATCCGCGTGCCCGGGGTGAAGCTCCGTTCCGGGCCTAGCCACACGATGTCATTATGCCAGTGGACCAGCTTGCACTCGGTCATCTCCTGCCTGGGATTCCATCGAAACTCGAGGTGTGCTGCCTGGAACGGGTCGCCGAGTTGGAAATTGACGTTGCCGCCCTTGTTCAAGGTCAACTCGACTTCCAGCACGTATCGGGACACCGGCAATTGCGGGTAGCCGAGGGTGCCCCTGGTCGTGAGCCGGGCGAAGGCGTCGTTGGTCGCCCAGGGCGCGGTACTGGCAGGCCCTTCGTTGAAACCCAGGGTATCGGGACCGAATCGGACGGGGTCGATGAATCGCCTGCCTCCCAACCCGTTCGTCTCGACCCGGAACAGGTGGGGACCGTCGATGGCGGCGACCGGCGACACAGGGGCCCTGGCTCCATTGCTCCTTGCGATGGCCGGCCCGGCTTCCGCGACCTTCGGCCCGCCGACCTCGGTGGTGCCCTGGGCCGACTTGCGGTCGGCGTTCGAGGACACGGTCGTCGGGGACGAGGGGGATGGCGTGCCGAACTCGACATCCATTGACTCGTTCGCCGTGCGACGCCCCGGGGGAGATGGTCCCTCGGCGGTGTCGGCTCTCGTCGTTGATGCCGCCGCGGGAGGATCGAGACGCACGCTGAGCTTCAGTGGCTTCCCCGATGGGAGGATCAGGCTCTCGCCCAGGAGGACGTCGTCACCCCGCTTGACGAGCACGACGTGTTTGCCGGCGCGCGCCTCGATCGTGATCGGTTCGAGGCCGATGCGGCTGCGCGTCAGCCGGTCTCCGTCGATCTCGATGACCGCGTTCGCAGGCACATTCTCGAGCACGATCACCCCGTGCTGGGTCTTGAGGATCGCGGCCCACCAGGCGCCCGACAGGCCCAGCAGCAACACAACGGCAGCGGCCCACCACCCTCGCGGCCCCGGCCGGCGCCTCTTCGCGACCGCCGTCGCCCCTCGCTGGAGGAGATCCGGGCCGGCCTCGGGCCGGGTCGTGTCCAGGGTCGCATCGAACAGGGGATCCGTCTCGGAGAGATCGATCAGACCCTCCCAGATCGGACCCGGTCGCGTCGCATCCGACGGCCCGCCGGCCATCGGCTGTTCCACCTGAGAGGTGTTCGGCTCCGACCTCCCGACGGTGACGCTCCCCTTCTTGAAGAACGGCGTCAGCACCTCGGCGACCTCGGCCGGCTCCTGAAATCGACCGGCCGGCTCCCTGGCCATCATCCTGGCGACCAGCGTCGACAGCATGGCGGGCACCTCGGCACGCACCTCGACGAGCGGCCGCGCATCCAGCGAGCCGTGGGCCTTGAGGAGGTCCCGGAGATTCCGATTTGGGTACGGCGGATGACCGCTCAGCAGGTAATAGAGCGTGCAGCCCAGGCTGTAGATGTCCGCGCGGATGTCGGCCCGCTGGGAGTTGACGATCTGCTCGGGCGCGATGAAATCGGGGGTGCCGAGCATCGCGCCGGTGCACGTGAGATGCTCGCCGAAGTCCATCGAGAGGCCCGGCAGGCCGATCGTTAACTCGCTCGCATTCTGCTCGCTGACCGCCTTGGACAGGCCGAAGTCGAGGACCTTGATCACGGGCCGACCCTTGTGGTGCGACAGCATCAAGTTCGCGGGCTTGATATCGCGATGGACCATCCCCTCTTCGTGCGCGTGTTGCAGCCCCAGCGCCGCCTGGTGAAGGAAATAGCAGGCGTGGCCGATGGGCATCGGCCCCTTGGCCTTGACCATCCGGCGCAGGTCCAACCCATCGACGTATTCCATGGCGAAGACGAGGCCGGTGCCGCACCGGAACGCCGAGTAGGCGCTCACGACATTGGGATGCCGCAACCGCGCGACGGCGCGGATCTCCCGCACGAAGCGGTCGAGCATGCCGGCTTGCTCGACGATGTGCTGGCCGATGACCTTGAGGACTTCGTGGCGGGCCAGCAGGCGGTTGTGGGCAAGGTAGACGACGCCCATGCCGCCGACGCCCAGCTCGCGGACAATCTCGTAGTCGGCGTGGTTGGCCAGCTCCGGCGGTGGGGAGCCGGCCGGCGGACGGGGCGCGGGACGGGCGCTGATCGGCCCGACGGGCTCGGCCTGGTCCGCCGCAGTGGTCCCAGTCGGGGGCGATTCGAAGTCGGCGCCGATGGCGCCCTCTTGCCCCGGGAATCGTCGTCGGTCCTCTTCGGCGCCGGGCTCCTCGCCGGCGCGGCGACGCAGCTCCCCCTCGACGCGCAGGAGTTCCTGGGACACCAGCGGCCGTTGCGGCTCCGGCACGTTGATGAGGAACTCCTCGATCCGCGGCCGTTCTCCGTTCTTCCAGGCGCGCTCGAACCGTTCGGCCGCCGAGGCGATCCCGTCACCGTCCGCCGTCGGGATCTCGGCCATGTCAACCTCGCGATGGCGAATGACCGAACACGGGAGTTCCAGCAACAACGGGTATTAAAGCAAATCCCGACACGAAGTGCCCCAGGGCTCATTTCTAGACCTCATCGAACTCCTCGGCGGTAATCGACGTCGGGTGCGTGCCACGCTCGCGCATCTGGGCTTTCGGCGTGCGGTCGATCAGCAGGCTGAGCAGGTCCGGACGACTGTAGTGGCCGCGCGAATCCATCAACCGCTTCCGCTCGTCGATCAGGCGGAAATCGAGATCGGCGATCAGCACGCCTTCGCCCGAACGCAGGGGCGCGCCGAGCAATCCGCCCTCCGGCGAGACGATCGCGGTGAAGCAGCCGCCCGAGATCGGGCCGATGGGGCAACCGGTGTCCTGCATGATCCGGGCCTGCTGATCGGCGTCCAGCCAGGCGGTGGCGCAGACGACGAAGCAGCCGGACTCCAGGGCGTGCTGGCGGATGTTGACCTGGATCTGCTCGGAGAATGCCTCGCCCAGGAACGAGCCGGGATACATCGCCGAGTGGATCTGCTCGCCGTCGGCCATGAGGGCGTAACGGGCGAGCGGGTTGTAGTGCTCCCAGCATGCGAGCGAGCCGATGCGCCCGACCGCGCTGGCGACGGGCGCAGACCCGAGCCATCGCCCTGGCCCCAGACCATGCGCTCGTGGTAGGTCGGGGAGATCTTGCGGCGATGCTGGAGCAGCCCGCCGTCGGCATCGAACAGGAGTTGTGCGTTGTAGAGCGTGCCGCCGTCGCGCTCGTTCACGCCGATGGAAACGACCGTTCCCGCCTGCCTGCAGGCCTCGCCGATGGCCTGGGTGGCGGCCGACGGGACGGTGACCGCCTGTTCGAGCAGGCGTTGGTGTTCCGCGCCCATCCGGAAAGGCGGCTGCACGAAGGAGAAGTAGGGGTAGTACGGCACCACCGTCTCCGGGAAGGTAGCGAACAGCACGCCCTCGCGACCGAGGGCGAGGATCTGCCGGCAGACCTTGTCCACGGTGCCCTCGCGGCTGTAGAGGACCGGGCTCAACTGGACGGCGGCGGCCTTGATGACGGTCATCGCGGATCCCCGATTGTTTCGAGGTCTGGAAGTCGTTATCCCGTGACGTTCGGCGTCACTTCTCACGGAGAAACACGGACCGGTTTGCTCGAGCCGAATAGCTCGGGGTGTTTCGCGACGTACTCCCGGATACTCGTCGCCGGCCGGCCGATGATCGCCTCGAAATCGCGGGTCAGCCGGTCATACCGGTTGTCGGCATGGAGCTGAGCCATCGTCTTGAGGTGACCGGCGACGTGCTCGGGCAGCCCGGACCAGTTCAACGCCTGCTCGCCCAGCCAGTGCATCCGCTGCTGGGGCGAGTCGGTCATCGCCAGGAGGCTCATCTGCGAGACGGTGAGCTCGGAGATGTTGACGAACACCTCGAGTCCGCCAAGCTCGCGGGCGACCGCGGCGGCGGTGACGGTCGCTTCCAGGTAGGGCGCGGACACGCTCATGCCGAAATACAGGCGACGGCAGCCGTCGAGGGCCCGCGCGACGTTCTCGGCCCGGGTGAGGTCGCCCACGAGGACCTGGGCCCCCGTCGCCCGGAGCGCCTCGGCCCGGTCGTCATCTGTCCGCACCAGGGCCCGGACCGGCAGGCCCTTGCTACGGAGGATATCGACTACCTCTCCGTCCACCCCTCCGAGACGGCCCGCGGCGCCGGTGACGAGGATCGGAGATCGCGACATGGACGCGGGTCCTTTCTCTGCGATCAGGGTCTTGCCCCGGTCCGGGACCGGAGGTGCCCGCCTCCGACCCCTCGGGACGCCGGCCGCGAGAGCGCCTGGGTTCGTGGGCGGCCGAAGTCGCCGGTCCGCGGGCACCCGGAGACCCCGCGGCTGCGCCGGCGGCGACGCCCGCGCCACCGCGTTATTGTCAATCGCGCAGGAACCGGCATCAAGATAGCGGCTCGGTATCGCCCATCTCGACCAGGCATGTGGCCTCGCCCGACAGGCGGGCAGCCGAGTCCAGATGATTTCCCTCGCTCCAGCGTGGCGCGCTTCGGTCGATCCGACGAATGGCACTAGCTTAGACGCAACCACTGATCGGACTTTGACTTGTGAACACAGCGATCCCCGGCTCCTGGCCCGGTTCCCAGGGGCTCTACCTGGAGCCCCGATGTTTCCCGGCTGGCCTAACATAAACAACTAAACGTATTTGTATATTTACCGCGAAAAAGCCGCTCGCCGAAAACACAAGTCCTTCATTATAAATGGTTTACGACTAAGCTAGTGCCATTCGTCGGATCGACCGAAGCGTCCCACGGTCGCCTTGCGCGCGTCGGTCGGGAGGATTTCGGGACGGTGACGCATCGGTTCACTGCCCCTTGGGACCGGTCCGCCGGATCTGGATGCGGCGCACCGCCACCTCGGCATCCTCCTCGCGGCGGACGAAGTAGACCTCGGTGGTGCGGATGTCGGCATGGCCGGCGAATTCGCGCACCTCGTGCATCGTCGCCCCGTTGCGGATGGCGTCGTTGATCGCCGTCTTGCGCAAGCTGTGGATGCCGATGCCGCGGCTGCCCAGCCGTGACGGGTCGATGCCGGCCGCGTTGCAGTATTTCTTGACCAGCCGCCAGGGCGTCTTGCGGTCGAGGTGCCGGCGGATCAGCCGCGCCGCGTCCGGCGTCATCGGCCGGAAGAGCGGGCCTTCCCGGTCATCCTTGATGCCGGCCCGCTGCACATAGGCCAGCAACGGGCGGGCGGCGTCGAGCAGGATCTTCCGCCGCTTCTTGTTCCGTTTTTCGGTGACGTTCAGGTAGTGCTCGACGCCGTCGAACTCCAGGTGGCCGACGCAGGCGTGGGTCACGGCCGACACCCGGCAGCCGGTGAGGAAGAACACGCTCATCATCGCCAGGTCGCGGATGCCTTGCAGCGTCTCGGTGGGGATGGCCTCCAGCAGGGCGACCGCCTGCCGCTGGGTGAGCGAGGGGGTGGAGTTCTTCTGGACGCCGGCGGCCTTGATGGCGGCGATGTCCTGGGCAGTCTCCCACGAGATGAGCCCCTTGGCGGCGAGCTGCTCGTAGGCGCCGCGCAATACCGACAGCCGCCGTGCCACCGTCGCCGTCGCCATGCCGGCCTCGAGCAGGGCGCGCTTGTAGAGCTTGCCGTGGTCGGCGGTGACCTCCAGCGGGGCGACGCCCTGGGCCTGCATGTGGCGCACGAAGTCCGTGAAGTCGCGGCCGTAGGCCTTGACCGAGTGGTTCGACAGCAGCGCGTCGCAGATCCAGGGGACCAGCGCCCCGGCGACGCTGGCCGATTGGTCGCTGGCCTCCAGGGCGTTGGCCAGGAAGGCGGCGACCTTGTCGGCGGCCGGGGCATCGCCCTCGAGGAAGTCGCTGCGCTCGGGCAGGAGGGGAGGGCGGGACGGAGCCGCCGGCGGCAGGGGAGGCAGGCCGGAGCCGGCCTCTTCAGAATGATTTGTCGCAATGATGGGTGAGGGGATGGAGTCCATTGCGTTATCTTGCCGGATGAGAGGTAGGGACATAAAGCAGATTGAACTAAACCGCTTCGCGGTGGGTATAATGCCGGCTGCACACCCGCGCGTCGGGGCTTGGTAGTCGCTCATAGCTTCTCCCAGACCACGCCCCTTGCCCAGCTATTCAATCCCCTCGTAAAGCAAACGCCGTGCCCACGCGGCTCAGTTCAACGGGATTGTATCCGGCAGGCCGGCATCGGCTTGCGAGGAGGCGACAGCACGCACCGGCCCGCCGGATACAACCTTCTTCATTATGTCCCATAGCAGGAGCCGGCCCAAAACGCAAGAAGCGTTTCCCAAGGCAGGGGTTAAGGGGTGGGCGTCTCGAAAGTGGGTGGAAAATCTCGTAGAACAGAGGTCTTGGATGCGTCATCCCCGATTCACTAGTCCTTTGTTCACGGAGGGTCCCCACCATGTCGTTCGCCCATCTCCCCGAGGAGCAGGCCCGCCGCGCCGAGCAGTTGTTCGAGTCGCTCAAGGCCGCCTCCGAACACGACCTTCCGCGATCGCCGAGTTGCTCGCCATCAAGCCCGACCATCAACTCTTCGGCGCCACCGAGTTCCAGGTCCGCGACCTGGTCCATCGCCTGGGAGCCAAGGCCCTCCAGACCGCTGCCGAGCAGCGGAAAAAAGGGGGTACCGAGGCTCCAGCCTGACCTGCCCCCACTGCCACCAGGACACCCGCTTCAAGGGTTATCGGAAAAAGGGCCTCCTCTCGGCGTTGGGCCCCCTGACCATCGAGCGGGGCTATTACCACTGCCCCCACTGCCATCACGGCCACTGTCCCGGCGACGCCGCCTTCGGCCTGGATCAGAGCGACCTGACCGCCGGCGCCGCCGAGTTGACCACCCTGGCCGGGACCCTGGACAGCTTCGCGCTGGCCGCCGAGGTGATCCTGCCCAAGATGAGCGGGTTGTCGCTGGCCGAATCGACCGTGGAGCGGGCCACCGAGGCGATCGGCGGCGAGCTGGGCCGGGCCGTGGAGGCGAAGGTCGCCTTCGGTGAGACCCGGGCCTGGGACTGGCACAAGGACGCCGAGGGGATGACCTGCGCCTACGTTTCGATCGACCTGACGGGCCTCGCCAAGCAGGGCCCGGGCGGGGCGGCCGCCGAAGGGGAGATGGTCGCGGTGGGGATGGTCTACAACCCGGTCCCCGCGGAGCGCCGCCAGTGGGCCGATCCCGAGGGGCGGCGGCCCGCCTGGCAGGCGCGGTATGTGGCCAGCCTCGAGGGCCAAGAGGCCGTGGCCGAGCCGTTGCGCCACACGGCCGGCCGGGTGGGGATGGGCGGCGCCCAGCGATGGATCGCCGTGTGTGACGGCGGCGCGGGGCTGGAGGACCTGCTGCAGCTCCACTTCGGCCGGCTCGATGTGGTGATCCTGGACTTCTACCACGCCAGTGAGCACCTGGGGGACTTCGCCAAGGCCTGGCACCCGGGTGACGCGGCGGCGGCCGAGGCGGCCCACGCGGCGTGGTCGCACCGGCTGAAGCACGAGGGCGGACCGGCGATCCTGGCCTGGCTGGAGGGCCTGGACCTCGCCGGGAATCCCCGGGCGCGGCCGGCATGGGAGGGGGTGGTGACCTACTTCCGCAACCAGTGCCATCGGATGGACTATCCGAGCTATCGGGCCAAGGGGTGGCAGATCGGCTCGGGCCCGGTGGAGGCGGCGTGTAAGACGGTCATCGGCCGGCGAATGAAGGGCTCGGGGATGCGGTGGGGCCACGAGGGGGCCGATGCGGTCGGCCATCTGCGAGCCCTGCTCTTGAGTGAGCAGGGACAATGGGATGCGTTCTGGGCCAACCGCCGGGTCGCCGCGTAGCCGTTTACCCACTCGTAAGACGCTCACCCGGGGTTAAGGCCGGGAACCGCAAGGGGTTGCGCCGCGCCTGCGGGCGTGGAAAGCCGGTCTAACAGTCCAGATTCTGGCAAAGCCGCTGGACACAATGGCGTGACGAAAAGGCTTTTGCCATTGACGGTTACGGATGGTCCGTCTAAAAGTCTAAATCAAACCGGACCGCCATGGAGCTGCCGATGCCTGCCACCAAACGCCGCCAGGGCCTGCCGGGACGAAGCCATCCGGCGAAGGCCGGACACCCGCACAAGGTGCTGCGTCTGACCACCTACGAGCGGCTGGAGGGGTATCTGCGGGCGTTCGCCCAGGGGCATTTCCACCTGCTGATCCTCGTCGGCTCCGGCGGCCTCGCCAAAAGCCGCTCGGTGCGGGCCGTGCTCGACGGGAAGTCGTGCTGGATCGAGGGCAACGCCACGCCGTTCGGCATGTACGTGAAGCTCTACCGCCACCGCGACCAGTTCGTGGTCATCGACGACGTCGATGCCCTCTACGCCGACCGCAGCGGGGTGCGGCTGCTCAAGTGCCTCTGCCAGACCGAGGAGGAGAAGGCGGTGGTCTGGCACTCCGACGCGCGGAGCCTGGAGCGGCAGGGCATCCCGCGGGAATTCACGACGAAGAGCCGGGTGGTGATCATCTCCAACGACTGGCAGACCTTGAACAAGAACGTGGCGGCGCTGCAGGACCGCGGCCATGTGCTGTTCTTCCAGCCCGGGGCGGCGGAGGTGCACGCTCAGGCGGGGAAGTGGTTCGAGGACAAGGAGATTTACGAACGGTTCGCGGCCAACCTGCACCGGGTGCGCGAGCCGTCGCTGCGGCATTACGTGCGGGCCAGGGAGCTCAAGGCGGCCGGCATGGATTGGACGGACGTGCTGGCGGTCGAGGCGGAGAACCGGCGGGCCCGGCTGGCGGCCGAGCTGCTGGCCAGCGATACCTACGGCAGCACGGCGGAGCGGGTGCGGGCGTTCGTGGCGCAGGGGGGAGGGTGCCGGGCGACGTTCTTCAACTACCGGCGGCGGCTGGAGGGCGGGAAAGCGGGTGGCTGATCGCGGCATGCGGGCGCGATGCTCGCGGCGAGTTCGGGCGGATCGGAGAGATGGGACGGTCGGTCGCGGAGGCTGAGCGGGCGGGTGCCAGCGAACGAGCAGATGTGCGACCTGGTCAGGCGGCCGCATGGGAGCGATCAAGCCATGATGGATATTTCGGTTCGGTTGGCAATGGCGGTCTCGATGGAGTGATAAACGTCGATGTCCTCGTCGCATTCGCTGCATTGCTCAATCCCATGCTTCGGGGTTGGATGCAACATTACGGACGCTACCGGCCAACGGAGTCGAACCCGTTGTATCGCTACGTCAATCTGACGCTGGTGAAGTGGGCGAGGCGAAAAAACAAGCGACTGAGAAGTAGCCAAACCCGGGCGGCTGGCTTTATCGCATCAATGCGTGAGAAGGCTCCGCGACTGTTTGAACACTGGCACCTTACCAGCTTCGGTGCGCGTATCTGATGGGAGCGGAATGACGCGAGAGTGTCACGTTCCGTTCTGAGAGAGGCTCGGGGTGCGAATCCCCGGGCCTACTCGCCAAAACCCCATAATCGCGCCAGCTCCCAGCGACGATCGGTCGATCCTGCATGTTATCGAAGAAGCCGACATGGCCGCCCTTGCGGTCAATCCGCATCCAGAGCTGACCTTGATTGCCGAAGCCGTGGACTTCCGCACGGACCGCGGCCCGAAACCGAATCCGCCGGCCCCGCTAGGGTGGACATCGGGACTTCTCACGATCGCTTCTTCGGTCGGGGCAGCGGCATAACCGGGTGGCATGCCATCCGGGTGCCGCAACCGCGTTGAGACTTCAGGCACCCCGATTCACGACATTCACCGGGTTCCGCGGCGGCTCGCGCAGCAGGAGGCGGCGGACCTCCTCGGCGGTCTTGGTGCGCAGCTCGGTAAAGCCCTCGGCGCTGTAGAACGCCGTGTGCGGGGTGAAGAGGACATTGGGGTGATTGCGGAGGCCCTCGTTCTCGAGCGGCTCGCGCTCGACGACGTCGAGCCCGGCGGCGGCGATCCGGCCCGACTCGAGGGCCTCGAGCAGGGCGTCCTCCTCGACGACCGGTCCGCGGGCCGTGTTGATCAGGATCGCGCCCGGCGCATCCGCGCGATCGTCCGGGCGTTGATGAGGTGGCGGCTCCCGGCGTCGAGGTAGCAGTGCAGGCTGACGAAGTGGCTCTGTTCCAGCAGCTCCTCGAGCCGATAGGCCCGGCGGATTCCCAGGGCCTTGTCCATCCCCTGGCGCAGGTGAGGGTCGTAGAAGACGACGTCGAGTCCCAGGGCCCTGGCGCGGAGGGCCGTCGCCGTGCCGATCCGGCCGCAGCCGATGATGCCGAAGATCTTGCCGCGGAGCCGGGGGGCACCCTCGGCGGTCCGGCGATCCCAGCGGCCGGCGCGGATCGCCTCGTGCGAGGGGACCAGCCGTCGCACCAGGGCCAGCAGGAACATGATCGCGTGGTCTGCGACCTCCTCGGTGCCGTAGTCGGGCACGTTGCAGACCACCACGCCGTGTCGGGTCGCGGCCTCGAGGTCGACGTTGTTGTACCCGACGCCCGCGCGCACCAGCCCTCGGCACCGGGTCGCGCGGGCGAAGGTGGCCTCGCCCAGCCCGGTGAGGTTGTGGTAGAGCATGATCGCATCGGCCTTTGGCAGATACGGGGCGAGCTGCGACTCGTCGGTGGCCCGGGCCATGACGAACTCGGCGATGTCGCCCAGGACGGCCGACTCGATCGCGGTCTCGTCGAGGAAGTCGGCGATCAGCACGGTGAAGCGGTTAGGCATCGAAGACTCCTTTGATTGATCAGGCGCACTGGGATCTGGACGAAAAACGTGTGCTTATACCATCCGAGCATGGCCTCGGGGAGCATGACGGGATAGAGACACACCCGTCGGCGGTCGCTGGACGGGGGGGCGGGATCGAGGGAGTCTCTTCCAGGGGGAATTTGAGGGCGATTCATTTCCGTTCCTTCGAAGACGGGCGCGGAGGTCGACGTCTACGAGAAACGGAGGTTTCCCGGGCCGCGTTGTCAAAAGCGGAGCGAGCGATCAGCCGTAGAGCGTGCTCGCCAGAAACTCATTCCGGAACTTCCCATGAGGATCGTGCTCCTTGATCAGGTCCTTGAAATCGGCCAGCTTCTCATAGCGGGATTGCAGTTGCGCGGGCTCCACGGTGAACAGCTTCCCCCAATGTGGACGGACGTCGTAAGGCGCCAGCTCCTTCTCGATGATAGGCAACACCTTGCGGACGGAGTCCCAGTCTTGCTTCCAGGTGAAGTGGATGGCCAGGCTCGGCCGCCTGTAACAAGGGCTCATCCACAATCGGTCCGCATCGACTGCGCAGTTCTGAGATCCACAGATGGGGGCTCACGCGGTCACGCAATCGCTCGACGGCGAGAATGGCTTCGACCGCGTCCGTGCGGGCGACGAAATACTCCGACTGCAACCTGTTACCGCTGCTCTCAGTGAACCCGATGCGGGAGTGGGGCAACCGATCATACCAGGGACCGGGCACCCCCATCTGCTCGGTGCAGTTCTCCGCCGAGAGCCCGGCGATCGGGTGGAGGTTCCTGGTCGCAAGTCTTGCCCCGAAGAACTCGGGTTTGGCGTCCGTTGCATCCCCCTTCTCAACGCGCCGCTTGACCCACACTTCGCTGATCCGCTTGTTGCGCCAGTCGGTGAAAAGACTCACGCTGTAACCGCTCGACATGATGCTCTCGAAGTGGTCCGTCAACTGCGCCAGTGGCATGTTCTCGTAAACGTCCTGCCGCACCACGAAGGCGGGCTGGACGTCCAGGGTGACCTTGGTCACCACCCCGATCGCGCCCAGGTTCACGACAACCCCGAGGAATGCGTCGCCGTCCTTATCGCGCAAAAGCGCCAGGATGTCCCCGCCGGCCGTGACGAATTCCAGGGCCGAGACCGCCGTCGCGAGGTTTCCATTCTTGATGCCCGATCCATGCGTCGCGGTGGCACAAGCTCCGGCGATCGAGATGTGCAGCAACGACGCGAGGTTGTGCAACGCGAATCCCTCAGCATGGAGATACGGACACAATTGGCCGTAGCTGATCCCCGCCTCAACGGTGACGGTGCGCGCCTCGCGGTCGAGTGCGACCACCTGATCCAATCGCTTGAGGGAGATGAGGGCCTGAGTGCTGTCGGCGATGCCATTGAAGCAATGACGCGTTCCGAGAACTTTCAGGGAATCGTGTTCCTTGACGAACTTCCGAATCTGATCGATCGATGCAAGCTGATGCACGTTGTCCGTGCTGTATCGATAGTTACCGGCCCAGTTGGTGAGCCGGCTGCCCGCCGCGGGGCCATCAGTCGCCCCGCCCAGGAATCGGGCCCCGGATGATTCGCCCAGGATCGCGGCCGATTGCTTGAGGAATGTTCTCTTGTTCATGGTCGAAGAGTCCCCTCTGATGGTCGAGCCTCTCGTGGAGCTGATGGTACGGAATGCTCGCTGGGGTCTTGGTCCTTTGCTTTCGGGAATGGAGGGGTCTCGCTTGGTCCGGGGGCCACCGTTCGAGAGTCACTGACCGACTTCGTCCGGGTCGGGCCGGCCCGCAGCGCCCGCCGTGGAACGGCAAATGTCAGTGTGGTGCCGCTGCGCCGGTGGACGAGCATGAACAGCGGCGCCTCGTGGATGGGGGTGCGGTTGACGCGCCGGCCGAGCCAGGCCTCTTGCCGCAAGCCCAGCAGGGTGTTGACGGTGCTGATGACCGTGGTCCTGGCGACCACATGGCGCGCGACCGGTGGACGGCCAGGCGGTTGCGGGCGAGCAGGCGCAGCCAGGCGAACAGGGGGTACCCTCCCCACATGGTCGACTTCCCTTCGCGACGCGAGGCGCTCGCCGCTGCGCTAGGAGCTGGGTAGGGGTAGGGCGCGAGGGCGGTCGGCCCGTCGGGACCTGGGGCAGGAAGGGGCAAGCGCAACCAAGTTGTAGGCCGCATGGGGTGACTCCTGAGGGCTGGGAGAAAACTCGCTCAATGGCTGGGCAGCGGAGTGGACGCGGTTACAACTCGCGCAGGGCCGAGATCACGTCGAGCCGGACCGCGCAGGGCGGGGAACATGCCGCCGAAAATACCCATGGCCAGGGTCATCAGAAGTGCGACGGCCATGACCAGCGGTCCGAAGCGGAACGCGACCGTGATGCAGGCAAAACTGCGGATGCCGCTCATTTCGTGGGTCAGCGTAGTGAGTGGTATCGTTGCCAGCATGCCCAGCGCGCCGCCCAGGGCACAGAGGATCAGCGACTCACCCAGAAAGCTGACCAGGATTCCGAGCTGCGAGAATCCCAGCGCCCGCATGGTGCCGATCTCGCGGGTCCGCACACTGACGGCGGCGAACATGGTGTTGGCCGCGGCGAACATGGCGCCGAACGTCAAGAGCACGGCGATGAGCGTTCCGGCGCCTTTGAGGAAGATGCTGGAGCGGCTTTGGGTTTCGAAGAAGACCGCTTCAGGAATCGCCGCCAGCTTGAACTGGGTCTCGTCGTTGATCGTCTTCTGGAGCCTGTCGCAATCGGCGCGGGTCGCCGCGCGGAGCTGAACGCAGGAGACCGATCCGTCGCGGCCCGTATTCTTCTCGACATCGCCGAGATCCGCCCAGATTTCGCTCTCGGCCGCGCTGCCGCCGGCTGTGAAGAGGCCGACGACTCGATAGCTTTCCTTGCCGCCGAAGTTGAGGACGCCGCCGATCTGCGCCCCCTTGAACCGCTTGGACATGCTCCGGCTGACGATGCATTCTCCGCGGCCCTCGACGAGATCAACCCCGGCGACGATCTGAAATTCAGGCCGCAGCTTCCGCGAAGCCGGCTGAACGCCGCGCACGATGATATTCGTTCGCGTACCGTTCTCGCGCTGGGCGATCGGGATATTGAGGAGTTCCTTGGCGGCCAGCGGCTGCCCCTTCTCGTCGCGCGCGATACCGGGAAGGAGCAGGAGCTCATCGGCCTTGTCCGCCTGGAACCCACCGGTCGATTCGTTGCTGCACCCCTTCCGCAACACGATCAGGTCGAGCGGGTCACCGGAGATCGCCAGACTGTACTCCAGTCCCTCCACCAGGCTGAAGAGGAAGCACGTCGCCCAGACGACCAACCCCGTGGCCAGCACGGTCATCAAGGTCGTCTTCCAGCGGACCCGGAGGTTCCGGAGGTTATATTTGAGTGGGATCATGGCGGGCTCAGTTCACCTTTCTTAGTCCATTGACGACCGAGAGGTTGGCGGCTCGGAGCGCAGGATAGAGGCCACTGACGAATCCGACAAAGAGTGAGACAGCCAGGCCCTGAATCGCGACGTCCCACGGGATGTAAAAAATTGGGAGGGCACCGGCGGTATATTTCGATATATCAACGATGTCGCACAACCCCTTGCAGCCCAACGACCCGATCGCGCCGCCGATGCCGGCGACCAGGACCGCCTCGGTCATGACCAGAAACAACACGAGCTCACGGCTGAATCCAATTGCCTTCAGCAGAGCCACTTCGGTGGTGCGCTCGCGCATCGACATGGCCATTGCGTTGCCCGCCACGAACAGGAGGGAAAAGATGACGGCCAGCCCGATGACGCGAATCATCCACCGGAAGTCGCCGAGCATCTCGTCAAACATTTTGCCGAATGCCTCTTCAGTCTGGGTGCGCGTGGGGAACTCGCTGTTCCTGTACAAGTCATCGACTCGCCTGCACAGTCCCGCCATGTCATCGGCGGATCGGCACTTGATGAAGATCATGCCGGCATCGCCCGATTTCCGGGCACCGAGGCTGCTCGGAGTGCTCGAGGACGGGCTCGAAGCGACCCGCTTCATGCCCTCGTCCAAATACTCCCAGTTGAACAGGCACATGCGCAGGTCGCGGTTGCTCGGTCCGTCGTAGATCCCTCGCACCGTCAGGCTCAAGTCCACCGGATAGGCATCTCCTTTCAAGGGGAGGGGAGAGCCCACCTTGAGACTCTTGTCCTCGGCGAGCTTACGTCCGACGACGCAGCCGTCCTTGTTCTTACGAAATGCCTCGAGCTGATCGCGCGGGATCGTGAACTCATCGAGGACGGTAAAGATCGTATCGGGATCAACGCCAAACTGCGCAAAGGGACGGATCTCGTCCTGATACTTGCCGCCGTACCACCTCAACGGGGTGGCGGCGACGACTCCATCGAGCCGAGCGATCTCCTTATCAAAGGCGATCGGCAGGAAGCCCATGAACCCATTGGCGTTGAGGGTAATAATTCGGTTATAGATCTGTTTCGAGGCTTTCGCCTCATCGCTCATGGCGAAGAACGAAACGAGGATCATCATCAAGAACAGGCAAATGCTGGCCGATGCGATCGTCAAGAGCGACCGAACCGAGTTGCGGCGGGCGTTGCGGAGGATGTAGGTCAGGAATTTCATGACGCGGCCTCCGCCCAGCTCTCCGGGATGTGATCGGAGGCGAGCCGGCCCTTGTCGAGATGGAGGATCCGGCTGGCGCGCCGTGCCGCCAAGGGGTCATGAGTGACCATGATGATGGTCTTCTGGAAGGAACGATTGAGCTGTTCCATGAGGTCGAGGATCTCGCCGGCGGTGCTGCGGTCCAGGTCGCCGGTCGGTTCGTCTGCGACGAGGAGGTAGGGGTCGGTGACGATGGCGCGCGCGATCGAGACCCGCTGTTCCTGGCCGCCCGAGAGCTGGCGGGGGTAGTGGTGCTCCCGGCCCGTCAGGCCGACGATCCGCAAGGCCGTCGTGACATTCTCGCGCCGCTTGCGGCGCGACAGGCGGGTCAAGAGTAGCGGCAGCTCGACGTTCTCGAAGGCCGTGAGGACCGGGATCAGGTTGTAGGTCTGGAAGATGAAGCCGACGTTGTCGGCACGCCAGCGCGTGATCTCGGCTTCGCCGAGCTCGCCGAGGGCTTGGCCATGCACGATCACCTCGCCACGCGAAGCACGGTCGAGCCCGGCGATCAGGTTCAATAGCGTCGTCTTGCCGGACCCCGAGGGACCCATCAGTGCCAGGAACTCCCCCTCATCGACCGAGAGGTCGAGGTTGACGAGAACGGGGATCCGGAACTCGTCGCGGCGGTATTCCTTGTTGACGCCGCACAATTCGATCGAGGGCATCTCGGCCATGGATAATGAACCTCCCGGTGTGGGCACCCGCATTGGATGTTCTAATCGGCAAGCCGAACGGTCTCACCCTCGCGCAGGGTCGGGATCGGCTTGAGCACGACGGACTCGTTCTCCTCGAGACCCGATTCGACCCGCGCCGAGGCGCCGGAAGTTGTCGCGACTTCCACCGGGCGCCGTTGCAGCGTGTTCTTCTTGCCAATGACCCATACGTAGTCGCGGCCGCTTTCAGAAAAGACAGCCGACTTGGGAACAAACAGGTACGAGCGTCCCACGTCGCCGCCGTCATCTTTCTTGAGGCGGAGAAAGTGGACCTTGGCCGCCAGCTCGGGAAAGAGATGCTCGTCGGCGTCGAGGATCTCGACCTTCACTTTGACCGTGGCACGCGACCTGTCGCCCATGGGGATGACTTGACGTAACCGGCCGCGGTAGCGGCGGGAGGGAATCGCCGTGACGTCAACTTCGGCAGGCTGGCCCAGCACGACCCGCGAGAGCAGGTCTTCGGAGATATCGGTCTCGACATCCATCTTCTCGAGGTTGGCGATCGTGACCACGGCCGTCCGCCCCAGCGACGAACTCATCGCCGTGGGCGTGATGATCTCACCCTCCTCACCCTGCTTCTCGACGACCGTCCCGTCGAACGGGGCATACAGGTGCATCGTGGCGATCGTGGCCTTGATCTCGTCGATGTTGGCCTTCGTGAGCTGTATCGAGGCCCCCAGAGCCGCAACCCGGGCCTTGGCTTTCTTGTGTCCGGCGACGGTCTTCTCGTAATCCTCCGGAGCGACCGTCTTCTGCGCGTAAAGCCGCGTGACCCGCCGCTCCTCTCGTTCCTTCTCCCACAGATCGGCCTGGGCTTCCTCCAGCTCGGCCTGGTTGCGGAGCAACTGCGCCTCCCGCGAGGCCAACAGGGCCTTCACGTCGTTGTGCTCGATGACGGCCAGCGTATCCCCCTGCTTCACGCTCATCCCTTCTTGCACGTGCATCCGCTCGACCCGGCCCGGGATCTTGGTCCCGATCATCGCTTGGTAACGCGACTTGAGATACCCCTTCGCGGTTAGCAGTTGCTCAGCCTCCCCCGCCGTCATCCGCTTGACTAGCCCGACGGCCACCTCGGGCCTGGCCCTCATCCGATCATATTCACGATACGCGGAAGCGCCGGCACCCCCCAGAACGCTCAGGGGAATCGACCACAAAACCCAGGACAGCAGCCGCAACCCGAACCCACTGCGGCGCGGTGACCCGCGCTGCCCATTTCGTCGGACAGACATCCCCCCGGGTCGGTCGATCTTGAGCGAAGCGAGTTCTTCCAGCACCGTGCTCGCCATGAGTGGCCTCAGTATTCGGTTGTCCCAGTTATGTCCAAGAATGACTAGTGAGACTTTCTATGGCGATTGCTAAAAATGTGAAAATCATGATGAACACAAAGGACTGCGTCGATAGCAACCGTCATGTCTCCATGTAAGTTCAGGCAAGGAGGCACTCAGAGGGCCGGCCTGGGCGTCCGGGCGACGCTCCGTTGCCGTGCGGCGCCTCCGGCGCGGCGCCGGCCCCCCGGAGCTTGCCCTCGACGAGCTCGAGGATCCGGTCGGCCAGGTGAAAGTAGTGCTCGTCGTGGCTGATGACCAGGACCGCCTTGCCCCGGGCCTTGAGATCGGGCAGCAACTGGGCGTAGAAGACCTTCCGGAACACCGGGTCCTGGTCGGCGGCCCACTCGTCGAAGACGTAGACGGGTCGGTCCTCCAGGTAGGCCGTCAGCAGGGCGAGCCGCTTGCGCTGGCCGCGCGACAGGTCCGTGGTCGACAGCCGGCCGTCCTGGATTCGGATGGCGCGATCGAGGTGGAGCAGACGGAGGTACTCCCGGACGCGGGCGTCGAGCCCGGCGGCCTCGAGGCCGAGCAGGCTCTCGAACAGGTAGAAGTCCGAAAAGACGGCGGAGAACATCTGGCGGTAGCCCTCGCGGGCGGCGGTCGGGACCGGCTTGCCGTCGAGCAGGACCTCGCCGTGCTCGGGGACGTAAAGTCCGGTGAGCAGCTTGGCGAGCGTGGTCTTGCCACTGCCGTTGCCGCCCACCAGGAACACCAACTCGCCGGGGCGAAAGTGGAGATCGATGGGGCCCAGGACAAAGCCCCCATCCTCCCGCTCGCGCCGGTAGGCGTGGGTCACCCCGCGCAGCTCGATCCGGCCCCAGGCGGCGGGGTTGGAGCCCTCCGACCCGTCCTCACCGCCGACGGCGGCCAGGCTCAGGCCCAGGGCCTCGACGTTGTGCAGGGCGATCCTGGCCCGGTCCAGGACCTGGAGGCTCTGCCCCACGACCGACTCAAGCGGTACCATGCCAAACAGGATGGTGAGGGTGTAGCCGGTGGCGGTGCGCGGCTCGACCGGGTACCAGAGCGGCAGGACGAACAAGACCAGGCCGATGCACGCCAGGAACAGGACTCGGGTCCAGCCGCCGGCGGCCGCGAGCAGGGTGTGGGCAGCGGTGAACCGGTCACGCACCGCCGCGGCGCTGACCTCCAGGAGTCGGCTCAGAAATGCCTCCCGGCGCCGGGCGTGGAGCTTCAGCTCCTTGACCCCCTCGATGAGTCCCTGGTAGTGGCCCATCAGGGCGTCGTGCTCCTGGCGGGCGGCGCGCAGGTGGCGCCCGGCAGTCGTGCGGGCGGGCAGCACGAAGCCGAAGGCACCCAGGGTGAGGAAACCCAGGACCACGGCGAGGACGGGCAGTGACAGCCAGGCCACGTAGGCCAGGCAGCAGGCGCCGATGGCGGCGTTGATGCCGAACAGCGGGAGCACGTCGAACGCCTGGGCGATGGCGAGGGCGTCGTCGGTGAGTGCGGCCAGGATGCGGGGCGGGCCCAGCTCCTCCAGGTGCCGCAGCGGGGCCGCAAGGACACGCCGACTCATGCCGGTCCAGAGGCGGTACAGGGCCCGCTGCCCCAGGCGGACCAGGAGCGCCTGAGAAGTGGTGCGACAGACAAGCGCCAGAAGGCAGAGGCCGGCGAAGCCGGCGATCAGCCCGCCGGTCGGGGCGGTGCCCCGGCCCAGGGCGGCCTGGATCAGGCCGAAAAGGCCGACGCTGGCGGCGGCGCTGACCAGGCCCGCCAGCATGGCCAGCAGCACCGTCGGCCACGACGCGCGCAGGATGAAAAGGAGGAGGTTCATCGGGGGTCCACCTGTACTTGCTTGACCAACATCGATCTCACCTCGGGTAAAAGTTGATCAAGACCCTCGCGGGGTTGTCCTTTCTCGGCTCCCGTTCTGCGATGACCCCGGGGATCTCTTGGCGTCGCACCGTGGCGGCTCCTTATCGTGCGCGGACGTGAAGGCGACGAGGAACGGCCCCACCCGTGCGGTGTGGACCACCATGCGGTCCCCGCTCGGGCCGTGGCGGATGAGGAAGTCCCCGTCCTCCTTGGCGGCCAGCGCTTCAAAGTCATTCGGCCGGCCCGGCAGCCCGGTGCCCAGCGCCTTGGCCATCGCCTCCTTGGCGACACCAGAGCCGGGTCGCCGGGGCGTCCTCCGGGCAGGCCTCGGACAGGTGCTCGACCAGCCCCACCTCGCCGGCGGTTGCGAATTCGGACAGGAGGGGCCGGAGGTCGCGTGAGGCCGGCTGGAGGTCGATTCCGACCGGCGCGTCGGCGGCGATGGCCACCGCGCCCGCGCCGGTGTGCGCCAGGCTGATGTGCGGCGGCGCCGGCCCATCGCCGGGCACCACGTACGGCGCGCCCTGCGCGTCGTGGACGATGCGGAACAGCGACGGGTGGGGCAGGTTCTCGGTGCTGTGGTAGCGCGCCCACCACGCGCGTACGGCGTCCTTGGCCGCGACCCGGGATGCCAGGAACTCCCGCTGCCTGCCCCAGCCCGTCAGGGCCAGGAACTCCGGCAGCTCGGCTTCGTGCAGGAAATGCCGCTCCACCCGTCCCGGGACGACCCCCTCGAAGTCGCCGCACGTCATGGCGGTGCAGACGCTCCCCCCGGGGGCCCCCGGCAAGTCCAGCTCCTGTGCCCAGATGTGGCGGTGCGGCAGCTCGATCGCGTCAAGGTGCCGTTCGGAACAGTTCCGGACGTATTTGGTCCAGCCAAACATCCGCGCCCACAGACCGCCATCCCCGTCCTCGAGCTCGAGGTTGAAGCGGATCTGCTGCGCGCCCCGGTCCAGCTCGACGAGCTCGATCCGCATCGGGATGCGCGTCGCGGCCGCCGGGGGCGGGCAGTAGAATTCGACCTTCTCCACCCCCATCGGCAGGGCGTACTGCCCGTGCAGGCGGGCCCACAGGTCGCAGACCTGGCCGGCCGCGTCCAGCACGCATGGGTCGGTCAGCAACAGCGGCTCGGGTCGGGAGGCAAAAAGCCCTTCGCGGGGCCGCACCGTCAGGACCGCCGACGACACGGGGTTGCCCATGGTGCCTAACTCGGCGATGCAGCGAAACGCCGGCCCGTGAAACAGGTAGCGCTCGGCATAGGCCTGCTCCGCGCCGAGGGGCCAGGGCCCGCCGCCTCCGGAGTCGGCGATCTCGAAATCCAGGTCCTGCCGGTACGCCGGGGCGAAGAGCACGGTCGCCGAGAAGCTCACCTGGTCCTCGCGGAAGAAGGAGACCTCGACCCGCTGGACACCGGTCGATGGGTCGAACGGCCCCGGCCCGGGCCTCGATCTGGAGTTCGGTCGAGGAGACGTCGAGGAGGCCAATCCAGCGGCTGCCGCGGACGTTCTCGAAGCCGATCAGCCCCAGGCCGGGGCAGAGGAGGGCCGCGGCTTCCGCGGCGAACTCCATGCTCACGGTCAGGGGGAGTATGGGAAGGCAGTCGCGCGCCTGCTTGTGCGGCGCGAACGCGAGCATGTGGTCGCTCAGGTACAGGTCCTCAGTCAGGTCGAGGGCGCGCCGGAGTGAAAGCTCTTTCTGGGGCACGAAATGGATGATTTCCCCCAGCACAGGGAGCGCGGCGTCCGCCGCGACCTCGCCCAGCTCCTCCCCCGCGGGTGCGGAGTCGACCGCAGGAGGGCCAACGTGAACCGGGGGCTCACTGGGCGCGGGGCCCTCCGGCTGGCGCGGGGGCGGGACGTCGCCGTGCGTCTGCAGGTACCGGGCCACGCGCAGGGGGATGGCCATGCGGGAGGGTGTCGGGGCGGGCCCCGGCCTGTCGAAGTCCAGGTCCCGGACGCAGCGGTGCTCGTACAGCGGGGCCAGCCGGAGGGGCACGCCGGCGCAGAGCAGCGTGGCCAGCAGGCGATTGAGCTGCACCAGGGGGTTCTGGCCTTCCACGTCCAGCGCCGCCGCGGTCACGCGATCCCCGTCCGGAAATCTCGTCTGTTGCGCGGCCAGAAAGCCGCCCCCGACCAGCACGAAGATGCGAGCCCCGTCCTGATACAGGCGTAAGGCCGTCTCCCAGACGCGCAGCGGGCGATCGACGTTCATCTGCCACGTGTCACGGATCCCTCCGGGGTCGTCGGGATACCGGGCCGCGGTGACCGACGAGTAGACCGCGACGTCTGGCTTGCGGACCAGAGTGTGCTCCTCCGCAAGCAATTGCCGCGCGTGGTCGCGCATGTGGCTCATGCGCGGTGTGTGGATGGGCGGGTAGGGTAACGGTTGTACGAACACCTGGCGCTCACGCAGCAGCTCGGTGACGCGGCCGACGCCCGCGCGGTCGCCGCCGAAGGCCACCAACTCGGGGGCGAAGTAGCCGGCGATGTGCGTGCCGGGGTTCTCCGCCAAGAGCGGCTCGATCTGCTCGGCGGAAACCTGGGCGAAAGCGACCAGCCCGGAGTTGGCGGCAAAGCCCTCCAAGGCGGGCCCCTTCCAGAGCGCTGGCGCCAGCCGGTGGAAGTCGGCGCCTCCGGCCGCGCAGAGGGCCGTCAGGTCCCCCAGGCTCTGCCCGGCCATCATGTCCGCCGGGACCTCGAACGTGCGGAGCAGCCGCCAACCGGCCCAGTTGCTCAGCGCCATCCCCAGTTGGGACAGGCAGCGCTCGCGCGGCAGGATCTCCCCAGGGCCGGGCCCGTCGGCCTTGGGCGGGTGGAGTCGGGACTTCAGCCGCCGGCGATATTCTTCCGGGAGGCACGCGGGCGGTGCGAAGAGGGCGCTGGTCGGGACCGGGTCCTCCGGATCGTCGTCCCGGTCCTCGAGGCGGTCGAACTCCTCACGGACCTCGGGGTGGTGCAGGCACAGTTCGATCAACCGGTCGGGATAGCCGCCGGTCAGGCCGGGGAGACCCATCCCGGGGAACACGCAGGCGATCTTGCCGTCGTGGCTGAGCGCCTCCGCGGAGAAGTAGAGCTCGTCGGGCCCCCGGCAGCCGGTGGCCGCCCCGCAACTGTCCCGCCAGGTGCGGAGGAGCCGGCGCAGGTGGTGAACGTCCGCGCAGACCAGCGCCAGTTTTACCGGCTGACGGAGGTCCAACTCGGCGGTCAGCGACCAGGTAATGTCCGCCAGCGCCGGGCTGGTGCCGTCCTGGTCCAAGAAGTGTTCCAGCCGCTCGAGCTTCGCGGTCAGCTCGTCCATCGAGCCGGCCGAGAAGACAGCCAGCTCGCTGGGGCGGCGCAGGCCCACCACAAGGGGGCGCGGCCTGGGGCGAGCTTCGTCCGCGCCTTGGCCCGTCTCGGCGTCTCGGGCGGCCTCGCTGACGGGCTCACTGGGCCGACAGCCGAGGCCGTTTGTCACCGCGCCGCTCGTCCGCCGAAACACGTTTCTCCCTGCGCTTCTGGGGGGCGGCGTATGGACTTCTTCGAGGATGACGTGGGCGTTGATGCCTCCGAAGCCGGCGGCGCTGACGCCGGCGCAGGCGCGGGCCCCGGGCCGGGTTGTGCGTCCAGGGCCGGGTCCCTGTGTTGACGTAGAAGGGGGCGTCGGCCAGCTCGGGGCGCGGCTCCTCGCAGTGGAGGCTGGGGCAGAGGACCTTGTTCGACAGCGACAAGGCCGCCTTGATCAGGCCCGCCATCCCCGCGGCCGGCAGCGTGTGCCCGATCATCGACTTCACGCTGCCCATGGCCCGCGCGGTCGCCGGCTCCTTCACCGTGCCGAAAAAGCTCTTCAGGGCTGCGATCTCGGCCTGGTCCCCGGCGACGGTCCCGGTCCCGTGCAGCTCCAGGTAGCCGATCGAGTCCCGATCGACCCCGGCGTCGGCGTACGCCACCTCCAGGGCGGCGACCTGTCCGGCGCTGCACGGCGCCAAGACGTCAACCTCCCGGCCGTCGCCGGCCGATCCGGCCCCACGGAGGATCGCGTAGACCTCGTCGCCGTCCCGGATCGCGTCCGCGAGGCGCTTGAGCACCACGGCCCCGCCGCCCTCGCCGGGCATCATCCCGTCCGCCCGCCGGTCGAACGGCCGCACCATCCCCGAAGGCGACAGCGCCCCCAGCCGGGTGAAGATGTAGTGCACATGCAACGACAGGGTGACGAAGACGCCTGCGGCCACGGCCAGGTCACACTGCCCGTTACGCAGCCGCCACATCGCCTGTTCCACGGCGACCAGCGACGAGGCGCAGGCGGCATCCAGGACGTGGGCGGTCCCGCGCAGGTTCAGGCGGTTGGCGGCGCGGCCGGCGGTCAGGTTGATGGCCCCGCACGAGGAGAAGTGATCGACCTCCGGCGGGGTGAGGGCCCCGCGCAGGTAGACTTCCAGCTCCTCGCGCCGGCCGCCGAGCAGACCGGGGGAGTGCCGCTCGATCAGTTCGAGGACGGCCTCGAAGAGCTCGGTGCGCAAGGCGGACTCATTGAGCTGGTAGGTCGGGAAGCCGAAATGCCCGATCAGCAGGTCGGTGCGCCGGCGCAACGGGCTGTCCTCGGCAACGCGGGCGTCGCGCAGGGCGTGGTCGATGAGGTGCAGCGCGAAGAACTGGTCGGGGTCGCCGTGGCGGACCAGGTTCGGCTGAATCCCGTAGGGGACTGGGTCGAAGGTGAGCCCGGGGTCCAGGTAGCCCGCCCGGTCGGTGGGGATGAAAGCCTCGTGGTCGGGGGGCCGGCGGAAGTTCGAGCACTCGGCCCAGCGGCCCGCCGGCGGCCGGCCGATGGCATCGACCCCGTTGACGAGGTTGGCCCAATATTGCCCCAGGTTTGCCGCGCGGGCGAATAC
This sequence comes from uncultured Planctomycetota bacterium, assembly GCA_963815795.1. Classification (GTDB taxonomy): domain Bacteria; phylum Planctomycetota; class Planctomycetia; order Isosphaerales; family Isosphaeraceae; genus JAKAUH01. The sequence continues at coordinate 40,242 of CAWFIC010000005.1, forward strand.
GCAGGACATCCCCACCACAGCGACGTCTCTCTCGTTCACCATGTTGCACCGCTCCTTACCGATTCGGCCCGGTCACCAGTAATCATCTGCTCGACGCTGCACGTGACGACCACCTCCGCGCTGGACCCGGCGCCGAGACGGAGCTCGGCCAGGAAGGCTTCCGTCCCCGCCTCGACCGGGATCAGTCCGATGCCCCGGGCGGCGTACAACTGCCGCAGCCCGTCCGAGACCATGCCGCCGTCCCACGGCCCCCAGTTGATGCACACCACCTGGGCCGGCCAGCGGCCGCGGAGGTCGCCGGCCAGCTTGTTCAGCACTTCATTGGCGGCGCTGTAATCGACCTGCCCGGCGTTGCCGAAGCGGCCCGAGACCGAGCCGAAGAAGACGACGAACTTCAGCCCCTCCGGGCGGAGCTTGCGGGCCAGCGTCCAGGCACTGTCCACCTTGGTCCGGAACACGTTGGTGAACGAGGCGAGCGACTTGTCGGCGATGCGGCGGTCCTCGATGATCCCGGCACCGTGCACGACGCCGTCGATCCTCCCGAAACGCTCGTACATATCGTCAATCAGCCGGCCGAACCGTTTCGTGTCGCGCACGTCGATTGCGTGGTATTCGACCGTGGCGCCCGCGGCCCGGCAGGCCTCGAGGTTGGTCCGGATCGATCGGTCCTTCAGGAGCCGGTTGACGGTGCGCTCGATCTCGGCGGGCCGCACCGGCTCGCCGCGGCGGCGGGCGTCCTCGAGGAAGCTCTTGCGCAGCGCCGCCCGGTCCAACCCCGCTGTCCGCGGCGATTCCGGCTCCGGCAGGGCGGAACGGCCGACCAGGATCAGGTGAGGCTTCAAGTGCTTGGCCAGGCCCCGGGCGACATCCGCGGTGACTCCGCTGGCGCCCCCGGTAATGAGAATCACCGCGCCGGCCTTTACGGCCAGGGGCGGAAGGTTCGTGGGCGCGGTGGCTTCCTTCAGGGTCGGCCGCCAGCGCCCCTGCCGGCTCAGGCCGACCTCCAGGGAATCATCCGCGTCCTGCAGCTCCTGGAGCAGGCGCTCGCACAGCAAGCCCGCGGGAAGGTCGAGATCGACATCGACGTTCTTGACGCACAGTTCGGGGTACTCGCGCTGCAGGGTCTTGCTGATGCCGAGGGTGCCGGCCGCCACCATCGACCCGCTCCTTTCCCCCAGGCCGAACCGGCCGCCGAGGCCCGTCAGGTTGATGAACCAGCCGCCGCCTTGCCGGGCGCTGGCCCGCAGGTCCTCGGCGAACTCCCTGGTGACGTTAAACGTCCATTCGGCGACTTTCACGGATGCCTCCGCATCGCCGGCCGCCCCGCAGGACGGCTGGCACAGGCCAAGACAATTGAGCACGCCACTTACAAGGGTTTCCTCCGCGCTCCTGAGCACGTGAAGCAGTTCCCGGACGGCCTCCGGGGTGGCCAGTTCGGCCTCGTAGCGGTGCGCCGGTAGTCTGCGGAGCCCGTGGCCGGGGATGACCTGCCGCACCCGGTATCCTTCCGCGGCCAGCGCGGCGACGATGGTGTCGGTCAGCTCCTCCGCCTCGCCGATCACGAGGAGGAGGTGGCCGTCAGGGAATTTTTTTTTGAGCCGTTGGCCTCCGCCGGGGCGGGGACGGCCACGACCTCGTAGCGCTTTACCGAGCCGTTGGGGCTGTCTGCAGCCGGCTTGCCCGTGCCGTTGGTCTGGGGCCCGGCGAGGTAGGCCCGGCGGCGGCGGTCGTAGTAGTCGATGATGTCGCGCAGGTTCTTGAGCTTGGCGAAATCGGCCAGCAGCTTTTCCACCTCCGGGCCCTCGACAAGGAAATGCCGGTGGTATGCCTTGAGGCTGCTGAAGATCTCGACTCTCTTGAGCGAGTCGATCCCCAGCCCGGCCTCCAGTTGCACGGTCTCGTCCAGCGCGTCGGTGGGGTAGCCGGTCAGCGTGCTGACCGCTTCCAACAGGTCCTTGCGGAACTGTTCGGTGGAGGGCAGGCCCTCGGCGGCCGGCGCCGGGGCCGGCCTGGCCGCTCCGTTTATCTCCCGGCCCGCCTTCGCCAGGCCGTTCGGTGCGACGACGGACGGAGGGCTGCCCGTGCTGCGCCCGACTGCTGGCGCCGCCGTCAGGCGCGAGGACGCGACGGGTTGGCTGGCCGGGATGGGCACCGGCGGCTTCACCACGGCCGGGGTGGGCCGGAGTCGCGCCGCCGGCAGCACGGCAGAGGCCACCGCGGCCTCCGGCGCGGGAGTCGGCGGCGCAGGGGCGGGCTGCACGGGCGGGGACGGAGGCATCACGGCCGCCGCGGGCAGGGCGCCCTGCGTGCCGTAGAGCAGCACTCGTTCCTGCGTCTCCAGGAGGCGCTCGAGCACGCGGCATTGCGCCTGCTGGGTCTCGAGCAGCACCCGGGTCGTCGCGTGGAACCGGGCGAGCGGGTCGTTGCCGGAGTACACCCCGGGGGCGCGCCCGTTCGTGGCGTGATCATCGTTCGTAGTCATCATGGTTTTCATGGTTACTCGTACCCTTTCCTGTGTTGAGCACGGACGTTTCGTGGTCTCTGCATGATCGCCCGGCCCGCCGACGGTAGGCGGGCGGGCCCCCCCAGCGACTGGTCCGGGCGCCGACCCGTTGACCTTGAAGGTCGCACGGGTCGGGGCCGGCGCCGTCGGGTAGCCGTCGGGGACCGCCTTCCCGGCCCCATCGGGGACGCGCGCGGGCAACGGGGTGACGGGCTCAGCCTTGGCGGGGCTGAGGACCCAGTCGGTCGATTTGGGCGTGCGTTCCGCCCGGGCCCGGTCGAGGAATTCCGCGACGGTCACCGGGGCCAGGCCCCGCCCCTGGAACCACGCAGCGAGCTCGACCGGTAGCCCCAGCACGGCAAGCCGCGCCAGGACGTGCCCCAGCTGCGTCCAGCCGTCCCGCCCGGGGGCGTCCAGGGCGAGGGCCGTGACCGGCTCCCCCGCGAGGATGCGCGACACCAGGCTCGTAAGCACCGTTCCAGGTCCGACCTCGATGAAGATGCGGGCGCCGTCCGCGTGGAGCCGGCGGACTTCCTGCTCGAAAAGCACCGGCTCGCTTGTGTGCCGGGCCAGTAAGTGGCGCACGGCATCGGGCTCTTCCGGGTGCGGCGCGGCGGTCGTGTTGCTGTAGACCGGCAGGGCGGGGCGACTGAAGGCCAGCCGGCCGAGGTGGGGCTCGAGCGCCGCGGTGGCCACACGCAGCAGCGGCGAGTGGAACGGCGCCGACACAGGAAGGGCCCGCACGCGCAGGCCCCGCCCGGGCAGTTGTTCCAGGGCGGCGCCGATGGCCGCCGTCGGTCCGGCGATCACCGTCTGGTCCGGGGAGTTCAGGTTCGCCAGGCTGGCGGGGATGTTCAGCTCGTTCAGGGCCGCCTCGGTCGCGGCGGCACCGCCTTGGACGGCGGCCATCCCGCCGGGGCACGAGGCGGCGACTTCGGCACAGACCCGGCCGCGGGCGGCCGAGAGCCGCAACAGGTCTTCGCGCGACAGGCAGCCGGCCACCTGCAAGGCCACCAGCTCGCCGTAGCTGTGCCCGGCCAGCCGCGCCGGCCGGATGCCGAAGCGACCGAGCAGGTCCGTGGCGAACAGTTCCACCAGCCCCAGGCGCCGGCTGGGCGACGCGAGTATCCTGCAAGTCGGCCGACTGGCGCCGCCGCTCCTCTGCGCTGTCAACCGGCGGGGGGTAGACGTAGCTCGACAGCGGCCGGGGCAAGGCGTCGGCCAGCAGGCGGTTGGCCTCGAGGAAGAGGTCTTGGCCCCACGGGCAGGCGACGACCAGGTCGCGAAGCATGTTCACCGACTGCGACCCCTGGCCCGGGTAGAGGAAACAGACCTCGGGAGCCCCGGCCGGCTCCGTCTCGGAGTAATACACCCCATTCGGATCGTTCAGCTCGGCCTTCTCGGGCAGGAGGGCGAGGGCCTTGCGGACCTTCTGGTGCAGGTCCTCGACCGAGCCGGCCACGATGACCAGGCGGCAGCCGGGAGCGGGGCCGGTCCGTGCACTCTCCTCGGCGAACAGGGAGCAGGACAATCCGGCGAGGTCCTCGGTCGTGGCGGATGCCAGTTGCTGGTCGAGCCGGCCCAGCGCGGACAGCACTTCGTCGCGGCTCGGACGCCGCAGCACCACCACTTCCGCGGGCCGGGGCGTCCAGTTCAACTCCGCACAGCAATGCGCGGGGCTGATTTCCAGAAAGGGTGACAACATGGGGTTACTCCTTGGTGGAGGGCGCGCAGAGCATGTGACATCTCACCTCGTTGAAGGGGAGAGCTCGGGGACCATCGCAGCCCAGTACTCGGCCATTCGACGAGCCACGCCGCCGGCAGGAGCCGCCCCGGTCCTCGGGGTGGGCACCGACCACCATGATCGGTATCCGAATGGTGGCCCGTGCCCATCCCACAAGAACCCGCACGCGTTCGAGTGCGAACCGCTCGAACCGTCGATCGATTCATCTCCCGGGGTCCGTATCCCCGGCTCAAGCCCGACTCTTTCCGACCCGGAGGGGAAGGAACGCGGGGGCACAGCTGCCGGTGTTCAACCACGTTTCTTGGCCCCCGTCGCCCACGGGGTCGTAGGTCCAGAAGACGAACCGGTAGTGCGAGGGGGCGAGGCCCGTCGAGGGGAGCATGTTCCCCGGGATGTTCACCGAGACCGACTTGCCCGACACGGCGACCGCGGGGTTCTGCACTACTGTGTACTGGTTCGTCTCCGACTGATACACCTTGACGACCGGCGCGATGCCGGGCCTCACCTGAACGTACACAGTGGCGTCCCCCTGGAGATCAGGCCGATCGGGGATCGGCCCGGGAAGGGGGATATGGCCGTTGCGATCGAGCCCGATGACGAACGTCTCGGGCACGTTCGGGTCGATCGGGCCGGCGACCCCTCCCGTGAAGGCGAAGCTCCCGTTCTTCAGGAGCTTACCGCTCGCCTTCACGGCCAAGAACTGGGGGATCTGCGGACCGTCGAAGTTCGGGTAGAAGAATGGCTTTTTCTCCGTGACGGTGCCGTTTTTCTCGACCTCACCAGGGGGGTGCAGGGACGACTTGGCCTGGGCGGCCAGGGCGTGGCTGTGGCCCCTGTGCACGACCTCCCCGTGGTGGCGCAGGGACGCCGCGCCGTTTGCGGCCAGGGCGTGGCTCATGCCCCCGCTGAGCAGAGCACGTTGATCCAAACCCTCGACCGCCAGCGAGAATGAGTGCCGGCGGGCCGGGCGATGGGGGCGAAGGGTCTCACGGAATATGCGGAACAAGGCGCTCATGCAAAACTCCTCTCCGATGAAAAGGGGACAGCCGCCGGCGCCCACACGGGCCCGCCCGAACGGCCGGTCACACGGTTGCACACTGCAGGGAGAATTCGGGACGCTACGACCGCCGGCGCCCGTGCCCCTCACTAGGTCACTCCCCACTTCCCGTCCGAACCCCGCAGGACCCCCTCGAGTCCTTCGTTCACCGCCAGCCGCCCGATCAGGAGGAACGCCCGAAGCCCGCGTCGGCGACCGCCTCGCCCTTGCCTCGGGGACATCGGACCTCTCGGCGCATTGAAGGGGAAGGCTCGGGGACCATCGAAGCTCAAAACTCCCCAGATGTACCGAGCAAGGGGCGAGGTTCTGACGCCATCGGGCCAGAGTTCTCCGTTTTTTTTTGAGCGGACGAATTCGTGTCAGTCGCCGACGGGAGGTATTGGTGCTCAGAACGTTTGCGGAGTTGCCTTTTTCGACACCGGTTCTTCATGACTCCGCGGTATAATGGCTTCGTAACATATGTACACACAAGGAAGCACGGGAGCTCGGTCCAGGGAAGTGGGACCATGGCCGAGTCGAGCGGTTACAGCACGCGCGTCAGCATCCTGATGGCCCTGCGCAACGACCCGTGCGATCAGTCCGCCTGGTCGGCCTTCGTCAACCGCTACGGTCCGCAGATCCAGGCCTGGTGCCTGCGCTGGAAGCTCCAGGAGGCCGACGCTCAGGACGTCACCCAGATGGTCCTGGTCAAGCTCGTCCGACAACTCCCCGACTTCACCTATGACCCGTCGCGCAGCTTCCGGGGCTGGCTCCGGACCCTGACGGCGCACAGTTGGAGTGACTTCATCGGCGATCAGGTCCGCGGCGTCCGCGGGGCGGCCGATACGGTCGTCGCCGAGATGCTCAACACGGTGCAGGCGCGGGTCGACCTGGTCCGTCACCTGGAAGAGACCTACGACCAGGAGCTGCTGGAGCTGGCCAGGGCGGAAGTCAGCCAGCGGGTCGAGCCGCACACCCGGGAGGCGTTCCGCCTGACGGCCATCGAGGGGGTCGCCGCGGAGGAGGTCGCCGCGCGGCTCGGAATCCGCGTGGCCACGGTCTACTGGGCGCGGCATGTCGTGCAGACAATGCTGCGCGAGGTGCTCGCGGCCCTGGACGCTGGCGAGGAAGCCCTGAGATGAAAGGCTCCGCCTATCCCGACTTCGAGCGGTTGCTCGGCTTCCTCGAGGGCCCCTCGTCCGGCGTCAACGATGAGGCAATCGCAATCCACGTGGAGGGGTGCGCTGTCTGCAGGGCCGAGTTGGAGCGGCTGGCCGCGGCGACGGCGACTTCCCGCACTCCGAGCCGCTTCGACCGGTCGCAATTCGCCGGCTGACCTGGCGTTCCTCGGTGACCTGAAGGGACTGCCAAGCAGATCATCCATCGGGATCTGAAGCCGGCAAACATCCTGTTGCAACAGGAAGTTCCGACGGCGGCCGACCGCTGGCCGGAGGACGGCGCGCTTCACCCCCATCCGTTCTCGTTCGAGGTTCCCAAGATCACGGATTTCGGGCCTGCCAAGCGGCTGGACCGGACCGTATCGGGCCTGACAGCCAGCCCCGGAGAAGCCCGACCTAATCGTCAATCGCCTGGTACGCCGAGGCCCAGAAGTCGAAGACGACATCGGGAAGGATCGGCAAGGTCAAGGCTCGCTGGGTCATCAGGATCCCGACCATGTCTTCCGTGGGATCCGCGCTCCAAGAGGTGCCGTACCCGCCGTTCCCGCCGAACTGGCCGGGAGTCGCTGCCAGATCATCGCGCTTCGTGACGACGGTCATTCCGAAACCGCAACCGCGGGTGTCCCAACAACGGCCGGGCCACGGCGACGCGGCTTTCTGCTCGGGTGTGAGCTGGTCGGTCGTCATCGTTTCGACCGAAGGTCTCGACAGGATGCGATCGCGGCCGTGCTTCCCTTTGGCCAGCAACATCCGGCAGAAGGCGAGATAGTCATCGACAGTCGAGACCAGCCCGCAGCCGCCGTCAGGAAATGCCGGCGGCCGGCCCCACTGGCTGTTCTCGACGCCGTCGAGCAGCACGAGGGCCCCTGTTGCCGGATCGACCCCGTAACCGGTCGCCAGCCGGTCGAGTGTTGCAGACGGCACGATAAAACCGGTGTCCTTCATGCCCAGTGGCTCGAAGATGCGTTCGCGGAAAAACGTCTCAAGCGGTTGGCCTGAAGCACGCGCGATCAGAACGCCCAGCACGTACGACCCAAGGTTGTACATCCACCGCTCGCCCGGCTGGTGGACGAGCGGAAGTGTCCCCAAGCGGCGGATCCACTCGTCGGGCCCATGCGGCGACGACGGATTCGGCAGCCCGATTCCCACGATCCCAAGCTCGGCGGCGGCCTTCTGGATCGGATACTTGTCCGGCGGCGCGATGATGATTCCGAGCCCCATCCGGAAGGTCAGCAAGTCACGCACGCTGATCGGCCGGTGTGCGGGCACTGTGTCGTCGAGCGGCCCGTCGAGCTGCTTCAGGACCCTGCGGTTTGCAAGCTCGGGGAGCAGCCGATCCACCGGCTCATCCAGCCGCAGCTTGCATTCTTCCACCAGGATCATGGTCGCGGCGGCCGTGATCGGCTTGGTCATCGACGAGATGCGAAAGATCGTGTCGCGGCGCATCGGGTCCTTGCCGCCGACTGCCTTCATGCCAATCGCATCAACGTGCACCTCGTCCCGCCGGCTGATGAGCGTGACAAGGCCTGGTACCTCGCCGCGTTCGACGTGGCCGGCCATTACATCGTGCATGCGGGCGAGCCGCGCCTTCGATAACGCACCTGCGCTCATTGCGTGCTCCCTTCGTTCAGATCGATCTGACTTGGTTGACGGCGGATGCTCGCCACCGCTCCTGCCTTGGCCTGCCGCGGGGGACAGGCCGTCGCCGGAGCGACCCGTTAGTGGTCCGCAGCCCGCCCCCCTGCGCCGCCGACCCGCCCTGGGTCAGCAGTTGGAAGCGCCCGTTGGCGTCGGCCGGCGCCGCCAGGCCGGCGACCGGCTCGAGCACGACCAGGCCATGTGGACCGGTTGCCGTGGCGCGCGGCGGTGAGGTCGTCGGCGCGGCCGCAGACCTCGAACGGGCCGGCCAGGACGACGCCGTCTTCGCCCTCGAGGGTCAGTGAGCCGGTCCGGCTTCGGTCCTCCGGGAGGCGAACGATGAGCTGCGGCATGAAATGGCATCCTTCCGCGGGTCCCGTGGTTCTTTATCGAAGAGGATCGACTTCCACGGAACTGCCGGCCCGACGTTCCTGAAGAGGTCGAGCCACCTTGGCCATCGCATGGAGCCCACCGATCGCGAGAAACCTGTCCCAGTAGAGGCCGGCCAAGATCTCGTGACTCTGGGGGCCGGGGTGCCAGTGGTCGCGAGCCTTGTCGTCGAAGCGGAGTGGGCCGACGAAACGACCGAGGTCCATATGAGCGACGATCGGCTCGAATTCCGCTGGATCGATATGCGAGTATAGCCATAATCGGTTACCCAGTATGAGCTCGACGGCCTTGTAGTTGCGGAAGAAGTTGAGCTGATCATTGTAGGGGCTGATCAGCGCCGTGAAATGTGAGTAGATTTCCTGGGTGATCTCATCGGGTGTAGCCGTTCACGAGTCGATGGTAACAAGCGTATAGGTAAGCATCGAGCGGCGAAGTGACTTCTCGGATGCATCGGTCGATCCGACCGAAGCGCGCTGGTGAACGCTCAAACTCACCTGCCGCGGTGGCCGGGGCGAGGGACGAGCGGAGGCTGGAGGCGGTCCGGTGCAGGGCGGCGTTCGGAGTCGGCCCTGCCGGGGGAGGTGGGTCGAAGCCCCCTCAAGAGCGCTCACGATACGCCGAGGGATCATGCGACGAAAGCTGGAGAGCCCTCCCTGTCATGGCGCTCGAGGGGTCGGGCTACGTTCCTGGAGGATGTCTTCCATCCGCGTGCGAACGGCGTCTCTCCCTTCCGGGTGCGTGAGGATGTAGAAGCGGTCCTCCCGGAGGGCCGCGAAGACGGCATCGGCGACTTGCACCGGAGGCATCCCAGCCGGCACGAGCTGGCGGAGGGCTTCCCACCGCGCTCCGGATGCGGGATCGAGGGGCGCCGTCGGCGCCAGGTGCCCGGGACGGTTCCGCCCCGACTCCCAGATCCGCGTGTTGACAATCCCCGGGCAGAGTACCGAGACCCTCACTTTGGCCCCGCGCTCGGCCAGTTCGTGGTGGAGCGTCTCCGAGAGGCTGACGACCGCGTGTTTGGTCACCTTGTAGGCCCCCAACCCGGGACCCGATATGAGGCCGGCCATGGAGGCGGTGTTGACGATGTGACACTCCGTATCTTGGGCCAGCATGAGGGGGACAAAGGCGCGTACGCCATGGATCACGCCCCAGAGATTGACGCCCATGACCCATTCCCACTCCTCGAGGGTGGTTTCCCAGATGGCGCCCTTCTTACCGACACCGGCGTTGTTGCAGAGCAAGTGGACCGCCCCGAAGACCTCGAGCGTCTTTTGGGCCAGCGCCGCGACGTCCCGGGCCTGGGAGACGTCGGTCGGGACGGCCAGCACGGTCGCGCCGGAGGCTTTCAGTTCGGCTTCGGCTTTCGCCAAGGTTTCCACTTCCACATCGGCCAGGACCGCTTTCATGCCCTCTTGGACACTGCGATCCGCCAGGGCACGCCCGATGCCACTGGCCGCGCCGGTGATGACCGCCACCTTGCCCTTGAACTCCTTCATGGCTCCTCCTCGTTCGGCCGCCACGCCGGCACGAAGTTCATGTAGCGATTCTGGACGGTGACGTATTCCCGTCGTTGTGCGGTGAGGTCTGGGTCTCGACTCACGGTCGCGCATCGGTTACCACGGGGGGTAGATATACCACAAGGGGTAGATATTCGGGTCATCCTTTCGTGCCTTGGGGATCGCCCGCGCCCTCTGGATCCGGAAGCGGAAATAGCCGAGGCGCCCGGCCAGCCACGTTGCAAGACAGTGAAACGATCTGAGCACGTGTTCCTCCATTCACAGGTAGAATTCGCCCTGAGGCCGCTCGGGATCATGCAGGCCGCGGTTCGTCATCGCTGTTGATACCAGCAGAGGCGCGTTCAAAGGGGACGGAACGAATTCACTCCTTCAATATTCGTTCCGTCGCGTTTTCAGCGGCCCGTCCCGTTTTCCGCGAATGCGTTCGTTGCCTGTAAGGTTACCGCTTGGTCGGGTCACTCCCACGGGGGAGATCGTTCTCCCTCCGTCCAGGTACTCCACGACCGCCGCCTCAACCCCGCAGCTTGCTCCGGGATTTCTCGCCGGCCCCGACCCGGCCTGGATCCTGACCGAGGACCGAGCGAGCCCGACCTCCGGACCCGCGGGATCGGCCCTCCCCGGCTCGTCATCCTGTCCAACCCCGCACGCCGCGGCCGATCGGCAGCCGGGGGCGAGACCGCCGGGGCGAGCGATCATTCCAGGTCGGTCCGATGGGTGACGTCTATGCCGGCCGTGCTGACGCGCCGTGATCCGAGGAAAGCCGTTCGAGACGCCAACAGGCGCCCGGCCCGCATTGGAACCCCGGATGCCGGGGCGGTGCAGGCTCGCCGCCGAAGCCCAGGAACCGCGCGAACCGTCGTTGCCGGCAGCCGGCGTACCAGGCCTGTCGGGCCCTGTCCTTCGTCCTCCGCTTGCGCGTCGCGTCCATCGTCATGTCCTCGGATGGTCTCTATGGCCGGCAATCCTTCTGAAACACCCGATGAGTCCCATCGGTCACCTTTTTTTCCAGATTGACGCATTGTCGAATGCCAAGCGTCCCCAGATGTACCGTGGGATGTGGACGATTCTTACGCCGCCGGCTCCGAGTTCTCGGATTCCACCGTGATGGGTGGCACCCTGTCCCATATCGGCGACTCGGAGCCGTGTCGCGAGATCGCTTCCGTCACCTCCAATGCGGGAACCCTCTCCAGGCGAAAGCGGATGTGCGCGATCGTCATCTCATCGCCCAGCCTGAGCCGGCCGCGGTCGAACGCGCCGGCCGTTAATCGAGGTCCCGTTGGTGCTGCCCAGGTCCCGCACGACGACATCGCCGCCATCCCTGGCCAAGACACAGTGCCGAAGGGAAACCCACTCGGAGTCGAGCCTGGCATCGCAATTCGGATGGCGGCCGACCAGGACCAGGGGACGATCCACGGGGATGTCAGGCCCGCCGGACACGGCACAGAGAGTAGGCATGAGGGCAGCTCCTGGAACGAGACCGCTTCCGCGGTTGAACATGGTCGTGCGAGGAAACGGGGCCGATCCGCCGCGACGCGGATCAGTCGAGGCGACAACTCCAGGCCCCGAAGAGTGTCATCGCGGCGAAGGGGAGTTCGACACGTCGCCGAACAACTCGCCCCTCACCAGGTCACTCCCAATTCCCGATTGGATCCCCGCACGGCCCCTCGACGTTTCCCGGAACTCCCGCGATGAGAGAGCTCCTTCACGGATGGCGGGCCTCACCGGCCCGCAGTTCGGGCGGAGTGCCGGTCCAAGGCCGGATCCGAGAGTGTCGCGGGTCGGCCGGAGATCTCGTGAGCAGGCTGCGGGGTCGCGATGACCGTTGTGGAGTACCGGAGTATCGGCCGCACCGTTGGTGAGACGGCGGGCGAGTCTCCGTCGGACTCCGGGCGAGGTCGAATCGGTCGGCAAGCCGCGCCAGGACGGCCCCGAGGCGCGGAGGACGCCGATCCCCGAGATGACCGGGCCGTAAACATCCTTCCTCGATCGCAAAAGGGATCATGAAAATGCGACACATGAACAAGCGCAAGCTCCAGCCGGAAGTCGCCGGCCTCGAAGGTCAACTCCTGCTCTCGTCGGCCGCCCATTTGATCCACCGGCCGCACCACCACGCGGCCGCGCACGTCCATCGGGCACACCACGGCAGGAGGACCCCGGTGCCTCCCCCCGTCGCCCCGACCCCCATGCCCCCCACCGTCGCCCCGACCCCGATGCCTCCCACCGGCCCTCCGACCCCGATGCCTCCTACCGTCCCCCCGACGATGACGATCCTGTCCGCCGCGACGAGCGAGACGGCTCCGGCGATCGCCCAGTTCGACGGCCGGACGTACCTCGCCTATGTCGGCATCGGCAACAACCAGCTCAACGTCATGTCAACCCCAGATGGCACCGACTTCGACAACCCGGTCACCCTCCCCGATTCCAGCGTCAGCGGCCTGGTCTCCCCGGCCATGGCTGTCTTCAACGGACGGCTCTACCTCGCCTGGACCGGCGGGCTGAATGAGCTCAACATCGAATCGTCGAGCGACGGCATCCATTTCAGCAACAAGGTCACGCTCGACCAGACCAGCAGGGTCGCACCGTCGTTGGCCGTGTTCGACGGCAGGCTCACTATGTGCTGGGCGGGGCTGGACAGCCGCCTCAACCTGATGTCGACCACCGACGGCACCCACTTCGGCAACCAGGTCATCCTGAACCAGACCAGCAACCAGGCACCGTCGCTGGCGTCCTATGGCGGGCAACTCTGGATCGCCTGGACGGGGATCGATGCGTTTCATCACCTGAATGTGATCAGCTCGAGCGATGGCGTCCACTTCCCCAAGGCGGCGTTCCAGACCTCGCAGGAGAGCCTGGCGGCGCCGGCGATGACCGTCGAACAGGGCGCGACCCCGGGCCGGCCGAGCTGCCTCGTCCTCGCCTGGATGGGCACGAATAATCAGCTCAACTACATGTATACGACTACCGGCGCGGCGGGATTCTCGCGGGCGGTCATGTTGTCCCAGTTCGCTGAAAACGGAGTCGCCGTCTGCTCACCCGGGCCCGGGCGGCTCGCCCTCGGGTGGACGGGTCTGGACGACTATCACCGCCTGAACTTCATGGATATGAGCATGTGAGATCGACCCACGTCGGGTCCTCTTCGCCACCGACGACCAGTCAGCCAGCCGCCTCCGTCCGGGTGTGACGGCGCCACGCCGTGCGTGAGCCGGGCGCCCAGGGCGGAGGCGTCCGGTGGCGGGCTGGGCATGCCCGCCGCCTCGTCGAGGATGCGTGTCGCGCCCGCGGAGCTCGCTCGACGGCCCCCTCAATTGCAGAGAGAGCCCATCGTCACCGCTCCCTGGTCATCGAGTTCCATGTCCGTCTGGTCCTTCAGCCACCGTCGGATTTCCCCGACGCGACCGGTCCAGGGAGGAGAGGGCACGCTCCAGCGCTGGACGATCCCATCCCGGGTGCCGGTCACGACCCTTCGGCCGTCGGGATCGAAGACGACACACAGGATCGCGTCCGGGTGCCGGAGTGCGGGTCCGAGCGGCAGCCCGGATTCGGCATCGAGGAACCGCGCCGTGCCGTCGTGGCTGGCCGTCACGAGCATCTTCCCGTCGGGGCTGAAGGCCAGGACGACGATCTCCCCGGCATTCTGCCGCAATTCGTGGAGCAACCCACCCCCGGTCGCGTCCCACACCCGCACGGTTCCGGCGTGACAACCCGTCACCACCCGCAAGCAACTGGGGTCGAAGGTGACGGCGGTGATCGGGTAAGCATGGCGCGGGCGGTGGGCCGGATCGATCTCCAGGTCGGTCTCCAGGTCCCACAGCCGTGCCTTACCGTCACGGCACCCCAGCAGGAGGCACCTGCCGTCGGGGCTGAAGACGGCCTGATTGATGGTGGAATCGACCGACTGGAAGAGGGGACGGGGGTCTCGCAAGGTGGCCACGTCCCACAGCCGGGCCGTTCTGGGCGCAGGCCCCCAGGTCAGGAGCCACTTCGAGTCGGGGCTGTAGACCTCGCCCGAGAGCGCGTGGGGCTGGTCGGGGGTCTGACGGAGAGGCCGCCCCGTGCCCGCATCCCGGAGCTCGACCCGGCCGCGAATTCGGCCATCGGCCACCACGCGCCTTGCGGTCGCCAAGGTCCGACCGTCGGGGCTGACGGTCGTGGCCTCGACCCGGCTCGACGGCCCGTCGTTGAACCGATCGTTCCGGTCTCGGTCTGACGCGCGGACCGGGCCGCCGGCCAGGTCCCACCACCGCGTCCCTTCGGTGGTACCGATCAAGAGTCGCTTGCGGTCCGCTCCGAAGGTCACGGTCAACACCGGGTGGTCGACTCGGAGCGGAACGCCGAGGGCCTTCTGGCGGGGCACCTCCCAGAGCCGGATGGTGCCGTCGTCCGCCCCGATCGCCAGGGATCGGCCGTCGGGATCGAACGCGAGGGCGGTGACGGCGCTGGCCAGCTTGCAGGTCTGCGCGATCGGTCCGAGCAACGACGTGTCCCACAAGCGGATGACCCCGCCTTCAGTCCCCGAGGCGAAGACTCGACCGTCCGGCGAGACCGCCAAGGTCGTCACCTCCGTCCCCTGGGGCGGCAAATCGAACCCACGATCCGTCTCGGTGTCCCAGACGTGGAGCCGACCGGTTCCCCTCCCCGTGATGACTTTCCGGCCATCGGGGGTCAGGGCGATCGCCTCGACCGGCGAGTCCAGATGCAATTCGGGTTCGAGGGGCCTCCTCGTGGCCACGTCCCAGCGGCGGACCCGGCGATCCGGGCCGCCGGCGACCAGCGTCCGGCCGTCGGGACTGAGCGCCCATATCGAGTTCCCTCGCCCTCGCTGCGCCGGCGATCCTTCGAGGGCCTTCCGGGTCGTATCCCACCACCGCGACAGACCGTCGTTGTCGCATGGGCTCGGACCTTGCTCGACCTCCTTCCCCGTGGCCATGTCCCAGGTGCGGGCGACGCCATCCTTGCCCATCGAGACGAGCGCCCGACCCTTGCGGCGGAAGGTGAAGCCCAGGATCGGTCCCGAGTGCCGCATCGGCGGTAACCGCCGGGGCCGGCTCAGTTGGCCCGCCCAATCGGCCAGGTTGATCCGGATGGGACGGTCGAGGCCCTCGGACCTGGCATCCGTGGCCCGCTCCAAGCTCCGGCCCAGCCATAACAGGCCGCGTCCCACCTCGCCTTGCTCACACAGAGCCAGCGCCTGGTGGAACGTCAGCTCGGCCTGCTTCTCGAACGCGACGAGGCGCGCCGCTTGCGCCACGTCGTTGGCGGCGGCCGCCGCGGCCGCCTTGGCTTCCGCGCGGTGCCATTGCCAGAAGACCAGGACGAAGCCCAGGACGGTCACCGCCGCCACCGCGGCAGACAGCAAGGCCACCGCCGGCCGGCGCCGGATCCATTTCTGCAAGCGCTCCGCGGCCCCGGTCGGTCGGGCCAGGATCGCCCGCCCGGTCAAGAAACGGTCCAGATCCTCGGCCAGCGCCGCGGCATCGGCATAACGCCGCTGCGGGTCCTTCTGCAGGCACTTCAGGCAGATCGTCTCCGCATCGCGTGACAAGCCCGGCTGCAACCGCGAGGGCGGCACCGGATCGGCCGTCTTGACCTGTTCCAGCGTCTGGAGGACCGTCGCCGCCTGGAAGGGCGGGCGGCCGGTCAGCATCTGATAGAAGATCGCGCCCAGCGCGTAGATGTCGGCGGCCGGGCCGACCGTCCCGGTCAGGCCCTCGACCTGCTCGGGGGCGGCATAGCTCGGCGTCCCGACGAAGACCCCCGACTGCGTCAGGTTCGAGTCGGCCTCGAGCGACTTGGCCAGCCCGAAGTTGACGATCTTGGGGGTCTCATCGTCCACCAGCAGGATGTTGGCCGGCTTGAGGTCGCGGTGGATGATCCCCAGGCGATGGGCATCGCCGATGGCGCGGGCCAGGACCGCGACCATCCGCGCCGAGGGCTCGGGCGGCCAGGGAGTGCCGTCGAGCCGACGGGCCAGGCTGCCCCCTTCGATGTATTCCATCTCGAAGTAGGGCCGACCATCGTGGTCGCCCAGGCCGTAGATCTGCACGATGTTGGGGTGCCTGAGCCGGGCGATGGTCTCGGCCTCGGCCAGAAAGCGGGCGCGGAACTCGGCGCCCTGATCGCTGAAGGGCCGGAGGATCTTCAGGCGCACAGGCGGTTGAGCCCGACCTGGCGGGCCTTGTAGACCACGCCCATCCCACCGCGACCCAGCTCGGACAGGATCTCGGTGCCCGGTATCATCGGCATGTAATCCGGCAGAGGGCTGGCGACGCCCCCCGCCCGCGGGCCGTCCCGCCCCGTATGAACCTCGATGGTCTCCAGGTCCGCCGCGCCAACGACCTTGGGCCGTCGGGATAGCTTGGCGAAGACCGAGTCAATCAGCCCTTCCTGCCCGCGGAACCGACACCGATACACCGACGGCTCGGGAGATTCCCCCAGACCGATACGGCAATCGAGCTCGACGGCCAGGAGATGACGGAGCAGCGCAGGACGGTCCGACTCGGTCGTACCGCCAAGGAACTCTTCGATCCGCGGGTGGTCGCCGGTGCGCCAGGCGGCCTCGAACCGGTCGCAAGCCTCGTCCACATCTTGCCCGATCTGGGTTGCATCGAGCCGGTGATCCCGCCCTGTGAGTACGTCCACGCCAATGACCCCCGCTTTCAGTCCGTCAACTCGTTCGCCCACATGGCACGGATTCGGGCGAGCTTGCGCTCGACGGTCGCGGTGACGCAGCCCAACCGGCCCGCGATCTCGACGTTGGTGTAGCCCTCCAGCTTGAAGGTCGCGACCATCTGCAACGTGGAGTCGCCGAGCTGTTCCAACAACCGGTGATACTCCTCGGCGAGTTGCGCCGCGAGTTCGGGGGTCGGTTCATCGCTGTCGATCGCCTCGAGCCCCTCGTGGGATACGTCGGTCAGGCTCTGAACTCGTCCCCTCCCGCGCGTTGGTCGTCCCTCGTAGTTGTGCAGGTCGATGGCCTTGCGCACGGTGATCAGGACCAGGATCTGCCAGAGGTCGTCGCGGTCGTTGAGGCGAGGAAACCGACCCGCGCGGGCGCCTCGGCAGAAGCTATCCAAGGCGTTCAACGCGACGTCTTCCTCATCGGCGATGAGTCGCGGGGTATTGCGAAGCCGGGTACGGGCCAGACCCACCAGCCGCCGAAAGTAGGCATTCCACAGCGCCCCCACGGCGGACTGATCGCCGTGCTTGAGCGCCGAGATCCACTGCGTGACCGAGTTTCCGGTGTTCGCTCCGGGCCCGCGCCGGGAGTCGTGCTGTGCTTGCATCGGGAGCATGGGGCATCTCACCTCGTTGACCGGGATCGCTCGTCGAGCATCGGAGCCCGAGAGTCCCCAGATGTACCGGGCAAGGCGCGAGGTTCTGACGCCATCGGGCCGGCGGGCTCAATTTTTTTTCGTCGGGATGAATTCGTGGCCGTCGCCGATGGGCGGTTCCGGTGATCAAATCTTCGCGCGGACGCTTTTTTCGACACCGGTTCTTCATGACGCCGGGATATAATGAGTTTGCAACATATCATTCCACACCCGGAAGACCGGTTGCATCCGTGAGAGCACGGGAGCTCGGTCCAGCGAGGTGGGACCATGGCCGAGGCGACCGGCCGCAGCACGCGCGTCAGCATCCTGATGGCCCTGCGCAGCGACCCGAGCGACCAGGCCGCCTGGTCGGCCTTCATCGACCGCTACGGCCCGCAGATCCATGCCTGGTGCCAGCGCTGGAAGCTCCAGGAGGCCGACGCCCAGGACGTCACCCAGATGGTCCTGGTCAAGCTCGTCCGACAACTCCCCGACTTCACCTATGACCCGTCGCGCAGCTTCCGGGGCTGGCTCCGGACCCTGACGGCGCACAGTTGGAGTGACTTCATCGGCGATCAGGTCCGCGGCGTCCGAGGGTCGGCCGACACGGTCGTCGCCGAGATGCTCAACACCGTGGAGGCGCGGGTCGACCTGGTCCGTCACCTGGAGGAGACCTACGACCAGGAGCTGCTGGAGCTGGCCAAAGCGGAAGTCAGCCAGCGGGTCGAGCCGCACACCTGGGAGGCGTTCCACCTGACGGCCATCGAGGGGGTCGCCGCGGAGGAGGTCGCCTCGCGGTTGGGGATCCGCGTGGCCACGGTCTACCGGGCGCGGCATGTCGTGCAGACGATGCTCCGCGAGGTGGTCGCTGCCCTGGACGCCGCCGAGCAGGCCCTGGGATGATCAGCCTCGCCGGTCCCGACTTCGCGCGGTCGCTCCGCTGGCTCGACAGTTCCTCTCCGGGTGTTGACCACGAAGAGCTCGCTCGAGGGGTTCGCCGCCTGGCGATCGGGCCGGCGCCGGCGTCGGCGAGAAATCTCGGCGGGCTCAAGATGGGCACCACCCAGGTGCATATCCAGGAGACGGTCGCCCCCCCGGTGAGGGTCCCCGTCCGGACGCTGTACGACTTCGTCCTCGAAGTGACCGTGCTCGGGCTCCCGGCTTAAGCCGCTCAGCATGCCGGCCCGAGGCCGTCCACAGCCCGTCCGTGGTGAGCGCCCGCGCACACTGCCTCGATTTTTTCGGTGTCGGATCGGATCGCCACCGCGATGCGCGGAGGGTGCGGAAGACGTACTGCTTCTCGAAGGACTGGTGGATCCATCGGGCGGCAACCTTCTTCAGCATGTATAGCTACAACTTCTGCTGGCCGGTGAGGACCCTGACGGCGCGAGGCGGCCCCGCCCGGACACCGGCCATGCTGGCATGCCGTCACGATCTGAAACTCATTGCGCCAGTTCTGCCCTGCGCAGGGCGAGCCGTAAGACCGCCCTCCGGGAACCACCCCGAGATGGTCCTCTCGAAAAAAATTCGAGTTCTCCGGGCCCGCTGGCGTCAGAACCGTCCGCCTTCCTCGGTACATCTCGGGATTTCTAACCGTCTGTTAGTTCTCGACCGACCGCTGAGCGTGCCGGGCCCTCGATTCCAGTCGGTGCGTGGCCGCCGCTCGGGGACCGGCATCAAGAGTCCAGGACCGTGGAGAGACTTACCGTGAGATCACAGCGTGCGATGATGATGCGGCTTGCGGGAGTTGTGCTGACGGTCGCCGCGATCGCGGCGCCGGGTCGGGCAAACGATCACCGTGACGGGCCGCGCATCGCCAATAACACTCCGACACTGGGCAACATCGACATCAACGACGTCTTCATCTTCCGGTCGCCGCACCACGCCGACCGGACGGCGATGATCATGACCCTGTCGGCCGCGGCGGGAGTGGTCGGGCCGGCACAGTTCCATCCCGGCGCCGCCTACGAGTTCCGGGTGGACAACACGGGCGACGCGGTCAGCGACGTGGTCTTCCAGGTCGTCTTCTCGCCTCCCAACACGCAGGGCCAGCAGGCCTACTCGGTCCGGCTGATGGCGGCCCCGCCGCACTCCCACGACGCGATCATCGCGCACGGCAGGACCGGTATCGGCTCGGACCGTGGCCTCCGGGTCTCCGAGCTACGCGGCGGTGGCAAGGTCTCGGCCGGTCTGTTCCGCGACCCGTTCTTCGAAGACCTGAACGCGATCAAGGCGTTCATCGCGCTGGCGGACGCCAGCACGCCGTTCCCCGAGCGCTACTCCCCATTCCTGCCGCCGAACTTCCCGAACAACTTCTTCGCCGACTTCAACGTCATCGCGATCGCCCTGGAGGTGCCCAGCGAACGGCTGCGGTCGAGCCCGAGCGACCCGAACATCTCGCTCTGGTGCCGCACCCTGGCCGACGTCGGTGACGGGCGCGGCTTCGCCCAGTACGACCGCATGGCCTTCCCGGGGCTCAACTCCCACGTCATCCAGCCGGGCCAGCCGCGCGGGAATCCGCCGATGCCCCCGGGGGCCGTTGTCCCGCCCGATTCGATGCTCGATCAGGACATCTACAACTTCGGCGACCCGGAAACGGACGCGAGCCTTCGACCGATCGCCTCGGCGCGCATCCAGTTCGCCTACGGAGTGACCGCGCCCTACGCCGACGGCGTCGCCGCCATGATCCTGCCCGACGTGCTCCATTTCAACACGCGGAGTGACCAGGGCTTCTTCAACGGGCGACAACTCGCTGATGACTCGACCGACATCGGGTTCAGGCTCTTCAGCGACGGGACCCATCCGGGCGACCGGGTCCTCAACGACCAGGTCTTCCGGCCCGAGTTCCCCTACCTCGGGGCGCCGCTGCTGCCGGGGCCGACCCTGCTCGCGGTGGGCGCGTCCCAGGCCCAAGCCCAACGATCGCCTCACCAGCCGCAGGGCCGCGTTCTCGATTCCGCAAGAAGGGCCCAAAGGCGAGAAGAAGCCCGACGATCGCCACATCAGCCGCAGGGCCGCGTTCTCGATTCCGCAAGAAGGGGCCAAGAGCGAGAAGACGCCCAACGATCGCCTCACCAGCCGCAGGGCCGCGAACCCGATTCTGAAAAACGGGCCGAAAGGCGAGAAGAAACCGGCAAGGACCGCCACTCGAAAAGGTAATCGGCCTCGGATTGACCAAGATTTCGCACCGCCGGACCGAAAAGCCGGAATCGCCGCCCCTTCCCGAAACGAACGCAATTGCCACTCGGTCAAGAGGTAGGGCGACTTTGCGGCTCATGACAGGAATGTTGCGTCTAGGCCTTCGAGGCGGCGGACACCGCGGCCGAGGCCCTCCGGCCCTGACGCGCCGCTGACCAAGCCGGACGGTCTCGCGGTGGCCGGCGTTCGTCTGCGAGCGCCGGCACCCCGGCCCTTGCCGTTTCGCCGCCGAGTTCGACGTCGATCCCCCACTCACCTCGTTCCGGAGGGGTTCCATGAAACGCTTCGACATCACCGCCCCGGGCCTGGCCTGGGTGCTCGTCTCGTCCCTGGTCATGTCGCGCGCACAGACCGTCCGGGCAGAACGGCCCGGATCGCAGAAGCCGCCCCACGAGGCCGCGCGGACGAGATCGGTCCCACCCAGCGAGATCCCTCCTTCGCCTCCGGATGAGCCGGAGCAGGGAGGCGAGAGCATCAAGGACTACATCTACTCGACCGGCCAGGCCATCGAACTCTACATGGGCCGCGTCGGCAAGAACCCGCAGGATTTCATCAGCTATCGTGTTCTGGGCGAGCTGTACATCCGCCGCGCCAACAGCGAGGGTGGCGGCCTGGCCGACTTCGCCCGCGCCGAGAGCGCCTTCCGCAATTCTCTGGCGATCGACCCGAAGTACATCGAGGCCGAGGCCGCACTCGCCGGCGTGCTGTGCCAGCGACACAAGTTCGCCGAGGCCCTAGAGCTGGCCACGAAGGTCCGCAAGGTCAAGCCCCGCAACCATGAGGCGATGGCCATCACCGCCGACGCCCTGATCGAGCTGGGCCGCTACGACGTGGGTGAGCGGGCGCTGGCCGAACTGTTCCAGCTAGTCCAGACTGCCCCGGTGCTGGCCCGGCGGGCGAATCTCGCCGAGCTCAAGGGCCAGCTCGACGAGGCCGAGCGCTTGACCGGCGAAGCGATCGCGAAGATCCGGCAGGCCGGTGGATCGGCCTCCGATCTGGCCTGGTACCAGGGCCGGCTCGGCGACTTCGCCCTGGCCGCCGGCCGGCTCGACGAGGCCGAGGCGCTCTACCGGTCCGTCCCCGAGGGCACTGACCCGTTCCACGACGCCATCGCCGGCCGGGCCCGGATCGCAGCCTTCCGCGGCCGGCTCGACGAGGCGATCGCCCTCTTCGAGAAGGCCGTCGCCATCGGCCCCGACCCGCATATGCTGGCGGCGCTCGGGGACCTGTACCTGGCCAAGGGCCAAAAGGACAGGGCCGAATCCGCCTTCGCGCGGCTGCTGACGGTGACCGACGGCCGGCCCGAATCCCTGCGCGAGCGAGCCAGATTCCTCGTCGACCACGACCGTGACCTGTCGGAAGCCCTGGCCCTGGCCGAGGCCGACTTCGCCCAGCGACAGGACGTCCACGGGCACGACGTGCTGGCCTGGGCCCTGTTCAAGAACGGTCGGGTCGAGGAGGCCGCCAAGCACAGCGCCGAGGCCCGGAAGCTCGGTACCCGCGACCCACTGTTGCACTACCATGCGGCCCTGATCCACGACCGCCTGGGCGACTGGGTGGACGCCAAGGAAGAGCTGCATCAGGCCCTGGCGATCCAGCCTCGGTTCTCGGTCCTGCACGCTGACTCAGCGCGGAAACGGCTGACCGAACTGGAGCAGGCGACTCCGTGAGCCGAGTGTAGGAAGTCAAGAGCTTCTGAAAGGGTGTACGAAAAGCCTCGATCAAGCTGGATCGAGGCGCCGGAGCATGAAATGAGTCATAGCCACATAGATCCAAGATTCGCTCGACTCCTCGCTCCCCTCGTAATCCTTGCTCAAGCGCCGGTAGCGGCCCAGCCAGGCGAATGTCCGCTCCACGATCCACCGCCACTTCAGGACCTTGAACTCCGTCTCCCCCTCGGGACGGACTACCATCTCCAGGAGCCAACCACCGACCGCGCGGGCCCACTCAGCGATCCCGCCGTTGTAGATCCCGTCGGTCAGGATCTTCTCCAGCCGCGGGAAGCGGCCGACCATCTTCCCCAGGACCCGCTTGGCGCCGTCCCGATCCTGGATGCCCGCCGAGTGGACCGCCGCGGCCACGACCATCCCCAGCGTATCGACGACCAGGTGACGCTTCCGCCCGTTGACCTTCTTGAACGGGTCCTTGCCGTGCGGGCCGCCGCGCTCGGTGGTCTTGACGCTCTGACTATCGATGATACCCATGCTGGGGCTCTTCTTCCGCCCGGCGCGATCGGCGGACCTGGGTCCGCAGCGCGTCGTTGATCTTTGCCCAGGTGCCGGCGTCGCGCCACTTACGGAAGTAGTCGTAGCAGGTACTCCACGGGGGCAGATCCGTGGGCATCATCCGCCAGGCACAGCCGCCGCGGAGGATGTAGAAGATGCCGTTGAGGACCTCCCGCAGATTCACGGAGCGAGGTCGTCCGCCGGGCTTGGCCGGCGGCAGCAACCGCTTGAGGCGTTTCCACTGGGTCCGAGTCAGATCGGACGGGTAGCGTTTGGGTTTCATGCGGAATTATAGAGACTTTAGCACCATCGCCGGGGATTTCAGGATGACGGAGCTTGGTCCGAGCCGTAAACTAAGGGGGAAGAGCCTCTTGCTCAGGAGGGCGACGCCATGCTCTGCCCTGCAGTCTACCCGCCGGACCCCACCTTGGGCATCACCGATCCCCAGATGCTCCCGGACCCGAAGGTCGTCCCGCGCAGTCGGAATTACCCGCATCGGCCGTGTCCGAAGTGCGGCAAGTCTTGCCCTCGGGATCGGGTCCGGACCCGCACCCTGCATGATCTCGGCGATCCGTTGGGGGGGCGGCCCCGTGACATTCACCTCACCTATTCGCAACACTACTGCGTCCGGTGCCAGCACTACTTCACCGCCGACATATCCGGCCTGGCCGCACCCAAGGCCCGCTACACCCATCGGGTCGTGGCCCTGGCCGTCCGGCTGGTCTTCGAGGACGGCTTACCCTATCAGGCCGCCAGTTGGCACCTCTGGCGCGACCACCGCGTCTTCGTCCCCTTCGCCACCATCCAGAACTGGGTCGAGGCCGGGGGGAAAAAAGGCGGCCGACCGGATCGGGACCGACTACCTCGATTGGGCCCTCGACGGCTTCTCGGGATACATCGCCGCTGATGAGTTATATGACGGCCCCTTCTGCGTCCTGTCGATCGTCAACAACCGCGCCTTCAGGCGGCTCTGTTACGAGGTCCTCGACCACGCCCCGACTCACCGGGATATCCGGAGGTTCTTCCGCCGCTTCCGGGCGGCCCTGACCGGCCGGGGGTTGACCCTCCGCGGAGTCACCACCGACGGTTCGGACCTGTATCCACGGCCGATCTCCGAGGTCTTCGGAGCCGTGGAGCATCAGGTCTGTCGCTTCCATATCCTGGCGGAGCTGAACAAGGCCGTCCTCCGCGCCATCGCTCGGGTCCGCAAGCACCTGGCCGCGCAGCAGCCGGAGCTGCCGCGCAGGCGCCCCGGCACACCGGAGGCGAGACGGAAGGCCCGGCGACGCCGGCATCTGCAACGGAAGGTCGGGGACCTGTTCGAGCATCGCCATCTGTTCGTGAAGCGGCACCTCGCGGAGGGTGAGCACAGATACTCCGACGCATCACTCGGGGTTTGCCTCAGTTGGGGGCCCTCCGACGAGTGGTGGAGGAGATCCACCGGTTGTTCGACCGCCGGTGCCGCACTGAGACGGCCTTGAGGAAGCTGGCTCGGCTGCGGGCTCAGGTCCACCACTTCAAAGGGATGAGACCGATCTTCCAGAAGCTCGAGTCCCCCGACTTGGAGAAGGCCCTGACCTTCCTCGACGACAGCCTGCTGGGTTCGACCTCCAACGCGGTGGAACGGGGCAACCGCCGGCATCGCAAGATGCAGAAGACGGTCTACCGGGTCCGAACTCAAGCGACGATCCGCGGCCGGATCGCCCTGGACATGTTCCGCGAGATCCAAGGTCCGCCCCGCGCCGAAACGATGAAGGTACTCCACCGCGCCAGGCTGCGATAATCCCCGGCGATGGTGCTAAAGTCTCGAATTATAGGCCCAAACTGGCTTTTCGTACACCCTGTGAGGGCCACTCATCCTTGGCTTCGTATCGTTGTTGCGGATCGGCTTCGCGCCGGGACCCGGTGTTCCACCGCCGGCCCGGCGGTCGCCGCCGGGAGTGCGCCGTCCTGTGCAGAAGGCGCGCTCCTGGAACGACGGTCACCACCCACCGTCGGGTTTCGTCTCTTCGTTGTCGCGAGGCCAAGGCCGTCGCACAAGTCTTGCCCTTCGAAGGTCCACAATGCCACGGCGATCCTACCACCTGCCAGGAGATCAGTCGGATGAACCATCGCATCCGTCCGGCCTTCACCTTGATCGAGCTGCTCGTTGTCACCGCCCTCATCGCCCTCCTTGTGGGACTCCTGCTGCCCGCTGTTCAAGGGGCACGCGAGGCCGCCCGCCGCATGGATTGCCAGAGCCATCTGCATCAGATCGGACTGGGGATCATGCAATACTTCGACGATTGGAATGGGCAGTTCTTCCTGCATCACCCCTTCAACGCCGACAGCCTGTCCGAGGTGCACCATGCCGAGTCGTTCGCGGAGATCTATTGGGAAGACAAGATCATGCCCTATGTCAACCCGACCTTCGCCAACGACGCCATCGCCAAGGGGGGAACCCAGATCGCCGACGAGAAGATCTTCCGCTGCATGTCCGACACGTCGGTCGTCCAGCCCTATACCGATCCCACGACCAAGCTGGTCAACGGCATCACGAATCGGACGAGCTACCTGCTGAACTCGCAGTTGAGCCACAACACCATCCGCTATGGACGCTGGACATTCCCACGATTCCAGAATGACATCGGCACGTCGAACTTCGTCTGCATGAACGAGCGCGACGGGTCGGTCATGGATGCCAATATCAATGACCCCGTGGCGGCTACGGATCCGAGGCAGGACGACTACGACATCTGGCTCGGCACGGCAACGCTCGACAAATGGATTCCCTGGGATCGGCACGGCAGCTCGAACGTCCTCTATCTCGACGGCCACGCCAAATCCGTGAGGAAGGCAGAGGCTTACCTGGGCATGTATCCGGGCGGCCAGTTCCTTACCAATCCCAGTTGGTACCCGTAATCGCGTGCATACAGGAACCCGTGTCGGTGTCAGAACCGTGTCGGTGTCAGGTCAACCCGTGTCGGTGTCAGATCGACATCGATTTTTTCTCCACCACAAATCGACGAGTTCTTTACCGAACGACCCGTCCCCACCGATCGCGGCTCAGGCCGTAAGGAGATTGATGTGAACAGCCTGTCGAAAATCCTCTGTTCGGCCTTGCTCGCCCTGGCGTTCAGCCCTCTTCCCGCCGCCCGGTCCCAGTCGGTCAGCCGCCCCAGGGCCTACTACGAAGAATGGAAGAGGCGTTCGGCCGGTTACTATTACCGGCCGTATTACTTCAAGCCCTACGCGGAGTACCATGGTTACAGACATCACGACGTGATCCATCACGGCCAACGCTACTATTACTAAAATCCTTATTCGAGGAGGGTCGGGGGACGCGGCTCGGCGAATCCCTCGGAGCAACAGTCCTACTTCGGACTCAAGGGCGACCAGCAGATTGCGGTCGGCAAGTCGGGAAACGTGATGCAGATACTCGGGAACGGCAACACCGTCCAGAATGTCTTCTCCGCGGTGCAGCCCTCCGGTTGGCCCGCGATCCATTCGATCGGATCGCCCACTCCGGTCGCCACGAGGGTCGCCGCTTCCGATCGCCAGGTCATGGAGCCGCCCCCGGACGATCCGGCCCCGGACCTTTGATCCCCCTCCCGGCGCCGACGCCGTCTGTGAATGCCGAAAAGTCGTGGCGCGTTGCCGATCGAGAATCTTCGCGCCTATAATGACTCGTCACTTTGGGCCGCCCCGGGGTCTACGCTCCGGGCCGACCCGTGTTCATTACGGTTTGCTCAAGCCCCTTCGACGCCGCGGACCCGGGCGTCTTCACCTCCCGAGCTCGCCGGCTGCGGCGGGCGCCGTTCCAATCCAGCCGCACGCGGCCCCGGCCGACTCGGACCCGGCGAGGGAGCCTTGCAATGACCGTCAACACCTGTCCCGACTTCGACCGGTTGCTCCGGTTCCTCGATGGCCCCACGGACGGGGCCGACGATGAGGCCATCGCCGTGCACCTCGAGCGGTGCGCCGTCTGCCGGGCCGAGCTGGACCGGCTGGCCGCGGCGACGGAGCCCCCCGCGCTGCGATCCGCCCCGACCGTTCGCCACCCGCCGGGAGACCTGGCGTTCCTTCGGGACCTGAAGGGACTGGATCTGAGCCACCTGAGCGAGGTGCCGGCGCCGAGGGCGCCGGCGGCATCCCCGCCGCCGGAGATCCCCGGCTACGAGATCCTGGGGGAGCTGGGTCGCGGCGGCGCGGGCGTCGTCTTCCACGCGCGGCACCTGACCCTGAACAGGGCCGTGGCGATCAAGATGCTCCACCCCAGCCTCTTCCCGACCGAGGCCGACCGCCGCCGCCTGCGCGCGGAGGCCGAGGCGGTCGCGCGGCTCCAGCACCCGAACGTGGTGCAGTTGTACGAGATCGGCGAGGCCGGCGGCTCGCCCTACCTGGTCCTGGAGTACGTCGATGGGGGAACGCTCGAGTCGCACCTGGCCGGACGGCCGCAGCCGCCGAGGGAGACCGCCAGCCTGGTCGCGACGCTCGCACGAGCCGTCCACGCGGCCCACCTCAAGCAGATCATCCACCGGGATCTGAAGCCGGCAAACATCCTGTTGCAACAGGAAGATCCGACGGCGGCCGACCGCTGGCCGGAGGACGGCCCGCTTCACCCCCATCGGTTCTCGTTCGAGGTTCCCAAGATCACGGATTTCGGGCTGGCCAAGCGGCTGGACCGGACCGTATCGGGCCTGACCCAGACGTTGTCGGGCACGCCGGCCTACATGTCGCCGGAGCAGGTCCCGGACCGGGCGGGTGAACCCCCGGCGAGGCCCGTCACGCCGGCGACGGACGTCTACGCGCTGGGGGTGATCCTCTACGAGATGGTGACCGGCCGGCCGCCGTTCCTGGGCACGGACTGGGTGACAACTTTGCTGCAGGTCGTCCGCCGCGCCCCGGTCCCGCCCCGCGAGCTCCAGCCCGGCACGCCGCGCGACCTGCAGACGATCTGCCTGAAGTGCCTGGAGAAGGAGCCGGGGAAGCGGTACGCCACGGCCGGCGAGCTGGCCGACGACCTGCAGCGGTTCCTGGACCACCAGCCGATCCGGGCGCACCGGGTGGGGCCCGTCGGCCGGCTGGCGCGGTGGGGCCGGCGGAACCCGGTCCCGGCCGGGTTGCTCGGCGCCCTGGTGGTGACCGGTCTCTTTGCCTTCCTGGCGATCCTCTGGCAGTGGAGGAAAGCCGTCGACCTGGCGAATTCGCTGGCCGTGGCCAAGGACCAGGTGGAGGAGCGACGCCTCAGGGCGGTCGACGCCCAGGAACAGGCTGAGCGGGCCGGCGCGGCCGAACGCCGGGAGCGCTATCGGTCGAACATCGCGGCCGCCGCGGCGGCCCTGCAACTCCAGCGCAGCGGCACCGCACGGCGGTATCTCGAGGCGGCGCCGGAAGAGCACCGCGACTGGGAGTGGCGACACCTGTACAGCCAGCTCGACAGCGCACGCGCCGTGATGCCCGGCGGCATGCCGTCTGTCGAATTAATGAAACAACTGCCGGTCATCAGCCCGTCGGGCGGGCAGCTCGCCACCGTGGACCGGGATGCGCGCACCATCAACCTCTGGGACGTGACGACCGGGACGGCCCTCGGCGCCCTGCGCGGGCATGAAGCCCCCGTCCTGGCGCTGGCCTACAGCCCCGACGGTCAACGCCTCGCCTCCGGTTCCGCCGACAAGACCGTTCGTTTATGGGAGCCGGCGGCGGGGAAAGAAGTGGCGGTGTTGCACGGGCACGAGAAACCGGTCGAGTGGCTGTCTTACAGCCCGGACGGACGGCGGATCTGCTCACTGGACGCGGAGTCCGCTCGACTGTGGGACGCCACCACGGGGCGGGCCATCGCCGTCCTCGCTGGGCCCGTAAAGAATTACAGCCAATCGACCGGTTTCTCATTCGCCGCGCTCTTCACAGCGGATAGTCGGCGGCTCGTCATCGGCCTGGATCGCGAGGTCTGCCTGCACGATGCCTCGACGGGCCGGCGGATCGCCGCGCCGGGGAGCCACGAACATCAGGTCATCGACCTGGCCGTCAGTCCCGACGGCAAGCGGATCGCGTCCCACGGCTTCGTTGAGCACAACATCCGCTTATGGGATGGGGTAACCGGCCGGGAGGTCGCCGTGTTGCGCGGCGATCTGGAGTACCGAGGGGCCCTGGCCTTCAGTCCCGACGGATCACGCCTCATTGTGGGAAGCGCGTATCCGGACAATGCCGTACGCCTGTGGGAGGCGGCGACCGGACGGCCGATCGCCACCATGCGTGGCCACACGAATACAATCCGATGGGTGGCCTTCGGCCCGGACGGTCGGCGCATCGTCTCGGCCTCCGCCGACCAGACCGCCCGGCTGTGGGACGGTGTCACCGGCCGGCCGGTCGCTACCCTCCGCGGCCACACCGAAGGCCTGTGGAACGCGATCTTCAGCCCCGACGGCCAGCGGGTCGTCACCGGCTCGGCCGATCAGACGCTGCGGCTCTGGGACGCGACCTCCGGCGACCTGATCTCCGTGCTACGCGGCCACAAGGCCAAGGTCTGGGGAGCGGCGTTCGCCGCGCACGGCTCGCTGCTGGTGTCGCGCGCCGCCGACGGCGAGTCGCGCGTCTGGGACATGGAGCTGGCCGAGCGGAACGGCATCCTCCGCGGGCACGAAAGGTTCGTCTACGACGTGGCTTTCAGCCCCGACGGCAGCCGGGCGGCGTCCGCGGCCTGGGACGGCACGGTGCGGATCTGGGATGCGACCACCGGCCGGCAGACCGCCCTGCTGCGACACGACCACAGTCATTCGGACCCCAAGATCGTCAGTTCGGTGGCCTGGCACCCCGGCGGCGGCCAGCTCGCCAGCGTCACCCGCGGCGACATGATCACGCTCTGGGATCTGGCCACCGGCCAACCCCGCCAGGTCTTCATCGCACCCACCGGCAAATGGGACGGGGACCCCCGGGCGGTCTTCAACCCGGCGGGCACGCTGCTGGCCGCGGGGAGTCGGGACGGCGCGGTGCGGCTCTGGGAGGTGGCCACGGGGAAGCCGGCCGGCGTGTTGCAGGGGCACACAGGGTCCGCCCTCGACGTGGCCTTCAGCCTCGACGGGAGCCGGCTCGCGAGCGTGGGATTTGACCAGACGGTGCGGATCTGGGACGTGGCGACCGGGGCCGCGGTCCAAGTCTTGTCCGGAGATGCGGAGGGCTATCGGGTCGCCTACGGCGCCGACGGCCGCCTGATCGCCGCTTGTTCGCCGGGCGGCAACGTGCGTCTCTGGGACGCCCATACGTACCAGGAACACCCGGTCTTGCCGCACGGGGCCCGGGTGCTCGGCCTGGCGTTCAGTCCCGGGGGGACCCGCTTGGCGACGGGCTGCGGAGACAACACGATCCGTTTGTGGGACGTCGCCACCGGCGGAGAGGTCTGCGAGCTGCGCGGGCACGAGGACTACGTCCATGCCGTCGCCTTCAGCTCCGACGGCAGCCGGCTGGCCTCCGCGTCCGGCGACTTCACGGTGCGGATCTGGGACACAGTCCTGCCGTCGGTGCGGGCCCGGCCGCCGGGCGCCGACCTCCCGCCGCGCGAATAGGTTTGTTACCGCCCCCAGGGCCCCGTCGTGATCGACGGAAGTAGCCCGCTCCCGATCAAACGGAGCGGGCAACCCTCTTTTCCGGCCATTCGATCTTCACGTTAAGCCGGCCGATCTTCTCGTACAGCTCGGGCTGGATTTGCTGTTGGGATCGTGGTTCCGCCTGTCGCATCCCGGGCGACGTCTCACCCGACCGCGTGGACGTCGGCCCGAGCGGACGATCGGGCACCAGGTCGGGGGGGCGCTGCTTGAGCAGGAGCCGCCGATCTTCGGGATGATACAGGGGACCAACGCTGGATTCCTCAGCATGCTGGCGGACGTCGAGCAGGCCCGCACGCCAGAGCGCGTAGCCCTCATGGCCGGGTTCGATTTGTATGAGGACGCCGAGGAGGCCGAATCGCATGCGGCACCTCGATGGGGTCGCCTGGGGCAGGCGGCCGTCAGCCGCTTGCATCGGCATCGTGGTAGACCCGGCCGGGCATGGCGAGCCGGTTGTCCGGGGCAACCGAACATATTGTCCGGTTTCGCCGGTTGTTGCTCGGTGAGCGATGACGACGAGTGTCCGGCGATCTGCGGCGGGGGCGAAGCGGCCGCCTCGATCGGGCGACCGTCACCCGTTGCGTTTGTCCCGCGCGCCAACTGTTGCGTCTCCTCGCGGCCGTGCGGCGCGGGCCGTGCTCGATGCGATCGACTGAGCGGGTCCTTGATCCGAATGGCTTTGCGTCACGGAGTCCGGCTCGTGCAACACCTGCGGAACTGGATCTTCCGAACATAAACCCC
>CAWFIC010000006.1:0-2291143 GCA_963815795.1 uncultured Planctomycetota bacterium
TTGCGGGGCGGCGCCGGTCGTGTCGCCGTCGGCATTCCTCGTGCCCGCTCGCGGCGAAGCCTCACGGCAAAATCCGGGGCCGCGGTATCATCCGTTGATTCCCAGAACGCGATTGAAGCAGGCCGATGCGAGCGGGGCCGACGCCTTGACGCGGGAGCATGACCGCCGTTGACCCCCCGGGAAGATGATCCCGATCCGCCGCCCGGACCTACACCTCGTCCGACGATCTCGCCCGCCCCAAGGGGAGGCGTGAATCGTCTGCGGATCCGCAGAAGCCGCGGGCGGGGATGGGACATCCAGCGATTCAGTCTGGTCGAGCCCTCCACCGGATGCCGACGAGCGGGACGAATTCCCTGTCATCTCGCCCATGCGAAGCGACCATGCGGGACGACGACGAGGGTATCGTGTGGCCCAAAGGGCCGCGGATCCCGAAAGGGCCCGGTCGCATGCATCGGTCGTTTCATAATCCATCTCTTAGGTGGATGAGCGACGAGTTCGCTCCGCCGTCGCGGATGTCCTATAGTTGCTCACAACGGGCCGAGGTCTGAGAGTTGCATCTTGGTCGCCAGACATATTTGTTATTATGATGTCTTTATAACACGAATGCGGCTCGGGGATGGCCACGCCTCGCTCGAGGACGCGGCCATCTGCCGGCGGAGTCCCCGCCAAGGATCCGACCAACGGGGCCGACTGCGTGGCGAGATCCTCGGGAAGGCGGAAGACGACATGTTGATCAGCAGCGCGCTCGAGACGGCCCAGAGCCTTCATGTCCGGGGGCGGCTGGCGGAGGCGGAGACGCTCTACCGCGAGGTATTGACCTGCCAGCCTGATGCCATACCGGCGCTGGCGGGATTGGGCATCCTCGCATATCAGCATGGACGGGCTGATGAGGCGGCCAGCTTGTTCGCGCGCGGCGTGCGGATCCGCCCCGAGCTGGCGGCCCTCCGCGCCAACCTAGGTGAGGCCCTTCGCATCTTGAAGAATTACGACGCGGCCGCGGACCACCTGCGGCGGGCCCTGGCGCTGGACCCGGCCCAACCGGATGCGTGGAATACGCAGGGGCTGCTCGCGCTCGATCAAGGGCGGAACGCGGAGGCGGAAGCGGCGTTCCGCGCGGCAATTCGGCTCCGGCCCGAGTTCGCGGCGGCGTACATCAACCTGGGCAATGCCCTCTGCGAGAGCGGCCGCCCGGACGAGGCGGCTGAGGCCTTGCGCTCGGCCCTTCGCATCGAGCCGGACAATCCCGGTGCACTGACGAGCCTGGCGAAGGTCCTGATCGAGACGGAGGATCCCGAACTCCTCGACGAGGCCGAGTCACTCTGCCGGCGTGCCCTGGTCCTGGCACCCCGTCTGCCCCAAGCGATCAACAACCTGGGCAACGTCCTGCGCATCCAGGGCCGGTTCGACGAGGCCCGTGCGTGTTACCAGCGTGCCTTGCAATGGGATCCCCGCCGGGTCATGCCCCGGCTCAACTGGGGCCGATTGCTCCAGGAGTGCGGACGGTACGAGGAAGCCGCCGGGCTCTACGCGGAGGCCGAGGCACTCGAGCCCAACCCGGCGCGGTTCCATGTCAACTGCGGCAGCCTGGCGGCGGAGCGCGAAGACCATGACGAGGCGGCTCGGCACTATCGCCTGGCCCTCGGGGCCGATCCCGCATCGGCCGAGGCTCATCACGGCCTGGGCCTGGCCCTCCTGGAGGCCGGTCAGTTCGACGCGGCCGAGGTCGCCCTCCGTGCGGCGATCCGGTTCAAGCCGGGGCAGGCCGCCTCCTGGGTCGCACTGGCGCGGCTCGAGGGCGAGCGCGGCGACTTCGACTCATCCTGCCGGTCCGCTCGGACCGCCTTGGGCCTCCGGCCGCGATCGGCGGATGCTTATTGCGAACTGGCGAACCAGCTTCGAGGCCGGTTGCCCGATGCTGACATCCAGGCGATGTGGGGCCTGCTCGACCGGAAAGATCCGGACGACCGCCGCCGGGCTCGTCTGCAGTTCGCCCTCGCCTCGGTCCTGGACGCGCGCGGCCTCCATTCGCAGGCCGCCGTGCTGCTGAAGGACGCCAACGCGCGGCAGGCCGCCGCGTGGGCGGCGCGTGGCCAGGGCTATGATCCCGAGGAACACACGCGCTTCATCGACCGGCTCATTGACGCGTTCACCACCGAACTCCTCACCCGGGGCCGCTCCTGGGGCGACCCCGATCCCCGGCCGGTCTTCATCGTCGGCTTGCCTCGCTCGGGGACGACGCTCATCGAACAGATCCTCGCCTCCCACCCTGCGGTCCACGGCGCGGGCGAGTTACCCGATGTGCGCCGCATCTTCGATGGCCTGCCGGAGGTCGTCGGCCGGCCCTGCCCTGATCCGTTTGCCGCGCTTCATGCCCTCGATCCGGCATCGGCGAAATCCGCGGCCCGGCGATACCTCGACCGGCTCGGGACGCTGGCTCCATCCGCCGCTGCTCGCGTGGTCAACAAGATGCCGGACAACATCCATCTCGTCGGGCTGATCGCGATGCTCTGGCCCCGGGCACGGGTCATCGTCTGCGGTCGTGACCTCCGCGACGTCGCCGTCTCCTGCTGGAAGGTCGGCTTCGCAACCGTCCGATGGACCAATGACCCGGACCACATCGCGCGGCGATTGGCCGATCATCGGCGGTTGCTCGATCATTGGAGTCGCACCCCGCCCCTCGCCTGGCTCGATGTCTCCTACGAGGACGTCGTCCGCGACCTCGAAGGTCAGGCCCGCCGCCTCATCCATTTCCTCGGTCTGGAATGGGACCCCTCCTGCCTGGCATTCCATACAACGCGACGTGTGGTGCGGACGGCCAGCTTGACCCAGGTCCGACAGCCGATCTACCCCGATTCGGTCGGCCGCTGGCGCGATTACGAGCCACTGCTGCCGGCGTTGTTCGAGGCCCTCCGGCGCCGGGGAATCGGCCGGACTCCGATCGACTGTACGGTGGACCGCCCGCCCGAGGATTGAAGGCTGGTGCCCGGGATGGACCCTTCACCGATCTCCCGGGCGCGGGCCGGTCGATGGCAGGCCGGCGGAGGCCGCAGGCGGGGATCGGGCGGCCGGTCATTCAGCCGAGCGGGGCGGGGCCGTCCGCGAGAAGCCGTCGGCTGAGACGGACCCACCACCACGCGGACCATCCCGCCCAGAACCCGGACGGCATCACACACCCGGCCGTTGGCCGATCGGCCGGATCGGCCGGCGGGCGGGCAACCCGCTCCCGCCGGAGACGGAAGCCGGCTCGACGCCCCTCGTAGCGACTCCGCCGGGGCAATCCTCGCTCTTGAAAGGAGCGTCATCCGCGGGGGAGAATCTTCGGGTGAAGGATCTTGCGGGTCGGCACGTCATCGAGGGACGGTCCGCATGGGTCCTCGATCCGGGAGGCGCGGATGAAGAGCTCGCTCGCCGTCGTCGTCGTCATCGCGTTCAGCGCCGTGGGCGTCCTGGGGGACTACCTGCTCAAGGCCATCGGCGCGCTGGTCCTCCTGGTGCGGTTCGCGTAGTCGGGTATCACATCGTCATTCCGGCGGGAGCTTCACCACCGATCATGGCGCCGTTTCCTCCCCCATCCGCGTTCGACATGGCCTGGAGACACTATCAAGCCGGCCAGTTGCCGCAGGCCGAGCAGCTCTGCCGGCAGATCGTCCAGACGGACACCCGCCATGCCGACGCCTGGCATCTCCTCGGGCTGATCGCGGCTCGGACGGGGCGAGATGACTCGGCGATCGATTACCTCAATGCGGCGCTGCGCCTCAGGCCCGATCTCGCCGATGCTCATAACATCCTGGGCATCGTGCTGGTCAAGCAGCGGAAGCTGGCGGAGGCGGCGGCCAGTTTCAGGCGGGCGCTGCACGCCAGGCCGGATTTCGCCATGGCGCACAGCAACCTGGGCAACGCCCTGAGAGAGCAGGGAGATCTGGACGGGGCGGTCGCGAGCTTCCGGGAGGCCCTGCGGCTCAAACCCGACTTCGCCGAGGCGCACAACAACCTGGGGAGCATCCTCCAGCAGCAGGGGAGATTCGGGGAGGCCGAGGTCTATCTGCGGCAAGCCCTGCGGCTCAAGCCGGACTCGGCCGAGGTCTGTTACAACCTGGGCCTCGTGCTGTGGAAGCTGGAGAAGGTCGAAGAGGCGATCGCCTGCAATCAGCGAGCCGTGCGACTCAGGCCGGACTACGCCGAGGCCCACGCCAATCTCGGCAACGGTCTCATGGAGCGGGGCCAGCTCGATGACGCCATCGCGGCGTATCGCGTCGCACTCCAGCTCATGCCGGACGCCGCCCACGTCCACAGCAATCTCGTCCGGATCCTCCACTATCATCCCGGTTACGATTCACAGGCGATCCTCGACGAATGCCGGCGCTGGAACGCTCGGCACGCCGAACCGCTCAGGAAAGACATCCGACCGCACGCCAACGTCCCGGATCCCGAGCGGCGCCTGCGCGTCGGTTACGTCTCGTCGGAATTCCGCGATCATGTCGATTCGTTCTTCACGGTACCCCTGCTGTCGAACCATGACCACGGCCGATTCGAGATCTTCTGCTATGCCGATGTGGCCCGCTCGGATGCCCTGACCGAGCGGCTGCGCGGCCATGCCGACGCCTGGCGCGACATCGTGGCGCTCTCCGACCAACAGGTGGCCGACCTGGTGCGCGGCGACCGGATCGACATCCTCGTCGACCTCAGGGTGCACACGGCCGACAACCGGCTGCTCGTCTTCGCCCGCAAGCCGGCGCCGGTGCAAGTGACCTGGCTGGGCTATCCCGGGACGACGGGGCTGTCCACGGTCGACTACCGCCTCACGGATCCGTACCTCGATCCACCGGGGCTCTTCGACGCCTTCTATTCGGAGGAATCTCTGCGCCTGCCGGACACCTTCTGGTGTTACGATCCGTTGACCGACCAGCCGACGGTGAGTGCACTCCCTGCCCTGGGATCCGGCGCGATCACCTTCGGCTGCTTGAACGCCTTCAGCAAGGTCAACGACGGCTGTCTGGCGCTCTGGGCCCGGGTGCTCCGGGCCATGCCGGGGTCGCGCCTCTTGCTGCAGGCCCCGCGGGGCCCGGGGCGGGACAAGGTCCTGGCCAGGCTCCATCAGGAAGGGATCGGCGCGGCACGCGTCCAGTTCGCCGACAGGCTGCCACGGCCCGAGTATCTGAAGCTCTACCATCAAATCGATCTCTGCCTGGACCCTCTGCCTTACAATGGGCACACCACCAGCCTCGACGCCTTCTGGATGGGAGTGCCGACCCTCACGCTCCTGGGCAGGACGGCGGTCGGGCGGGCCGGCTGGAGCCAGTTGTGCAACCTGGACCTGAAGGAGCTGGCGGCGGAGACCCCTGAGCAGTTCGTGGGTGTAGCCGCCGGGCTCGCAGGCGATCGGCCCCGGCTCCAGGAGCTGCGCGGCTCGTTGCGGCAGCGGATGGAGCGGTCGCCACTCATGGACGCCGACCGCTTCGCACGCAACATGGAGTCGGCCTATCGAGGGATGTGGCGCAGGTGGTGCGAGGGTCGGCGATCGGGACTCTCGTAGAGGTCGTCCTATTCCGACGCCCGGATCACCGCCAGGATCTGCTCGCCGTAGGTGATGAGCTTCCGCTCGCCGAGGCCCGCGATCTTCGCCAGGGCGGCCGTGGTCGTCGGCTTCTCGTTCGCGATCGCCTGGAGCGTGGAGTCGTGGAAGATCACGTACGCGGGCACGCCGCGCTCGGCCGCGATCTTCTTCCGCCATTCTCGGAGCCGCGAGAACAGGTCCTGATCGTACGTGACGGCTCCCGTCATCTTCTTCTGCTGTTCCCGCTTCTCGCGGCTCAGCTTGGTCGTGACCATCGGCTTGGTGACCTCGATCCGCGCCCGGTCCTTCAGGAAGTCCCGTCCGGATGGGGTCACGTCGACGACGTTGAACTGCGTCGTGTCCTGGCTGAGCAGGCCGAGTCGCAGGAACTCCCGCGCGAAGTGGAGCCACTCGGACCGCGAGTGCTCCTTCCCGATGCCGAACGTCGAGAGCGTCTGATGTCCCCAGCGCTGGACCTTCTCCGTCTCCGCCCCGCAGAGGACGTTGACGACGTGATGGACGCCCACGCGGAACCCGCTCTTCTGCTGGATGCGGAGGACGCAGGAGAGGAACTTCTGCCCCGGCAAGGTGCCGTCGATCCGCTCGCGTGGAGTGAGGCAGTTGTCGCACGCCCCGCATTCGTCGAGGGCCTCGCCCTCGCGACCGCAGTACGTCTCTCCGAAATACTGGAGGAGCTGGACGCGACGGCATCGGGCGCTCTCGCAGAACTCGATGAGCTTCGCGAGGTGCTTGCGAGAAACCGTCTTCTCCTGGTCATCCGTGATTTCGTCGATGAGCCGGTGCAGCCTCACGGCGTCGGACGAGCTATAGAGGAGCACGCATTCGCCCGGCAGGCCGTCGCGGCCGGCACGGCCCGTCTCCTGGTAGTAACTCTCGATGTTCTTCGGCAGGTCGTGGTGCACGACGAACCGGACGTCGGGCTTGTGGATGCCCATGCCGAACGCGATGGTGGCGACGATGACCTGGACCTGGTCCTTGATGAAAAAATCCTGTCGCTTCGCGCGTTCCATCGAGTCGAGGCCGGCGTGGTAGGCGCATGCGGCCACTCCCTGCCCGGTCAATGCCTCGGCGAGCTCCTCGGTGCGCTTGCGGGTCATGCAGTAGATGATGCCGCTTTCGCCCCGGTGTTCGGAGAGGATCGCGAGGACCTGCTTGAGCGGCGACGTGCGCGGGACGACGCGATACGACAGGTTCGGTCGATTGAAGCTCGCGACATGGACGCGCGGCTCCTTCATCCGGAGGAGCGAGACGATATCGTCCCGCACGCGGCTGGTCGCGGTGGCCGTCAACGCGATGAGCGGCACGTCCGGGAATCGCTGGCGCAAGACGGCCAGATCGCGATATTCTCGCCGGAAATCGTGGCCCCATTCCGAGATGCAGTGAGCCTCGTCGATGGCGATCAGGCCGACGTTCCACGCGTCCAGCGCCCCGAGCATCTCCTCGGTCACGAGGCGTTCCGGCGCGAGATAGAGGATCTTGTACCCGCGGCGGCCGAGGTCCCGCCAGCGCCGCGCGTACTCGTCGGGTGCCAACGACGAATTGAGGAACGTCGCCGGCACGCCGACCTCTTCCAGGCTGTCGACTTGATCCTTCATCAGGGCGATCAGGGGCGAGACCACGACCGTCAGGCCATGGCTGGCCATCGCCGGGAGTTGATAGCATAACGACTTGCCGCCCCCCGTGGGGAGGATCGCCAGGACATCATGCCCGGCGAGCAGGCCTTCGACGATTTGCCGCTGGTGAGGGCGGAAGGAGGGGAAGCCGAACTGGCGTCTGAGAATCGCGTCGATGTCGGGCCGCTCAGCGTGCACGGGTACGAAGTTCGCCATCAGGGCCCACCTTGAAGCGATTCCAGATCGGTCGAGCACCGACCAGGCGCATCGGGTCTCCGGGAGGAGCTATGCTCGTTCGGGACCGATTATAGCAGGTGGACCCTCGAACACGCGAGATCGCCGGCTCGGCGGGGCGCAATCGCGTTCCTGCGCCCGGGCCGGCGGGAAGGTCGGCTCCACTGTCGCGGGGAGGCCGTGAGGGACACGGCTGGGGGCCTTGCCGCAGCCCGCGACCGGTCCGGGCGCTCGCAACGATGACGCCCCAACGCGGCGGCTCCCGCCCGCCAGCGGTCGGCGGGGTGGGGTCGGTCGGGTCGCGGCCGGCGGCGGGCCGGTCGGTCGGCGGGATGGAAGGGGATGCCCCCGGGCCGGTCCGGCGTGGCCGAAGGAGCCTCCGACAACAGTAAATAAATCTATATATATGTATTCTTTGATCCGGGCGATCCCGGCCCGGTCGGGGTCCGGGCGACGCGGGCGGGCCGCTCCGGCCGCGGTCGCACAAAGGCGGCCCGACGGCCGCAGTCAGGTCGGGCCCGGGCCGCCCGACTTCAAGCCGCGCCCGGCCGGCCGGCGGACGGCCTCCCGCCTTCATCGACGACGGTCCCGGCGATCCGCCGGCCGGTCGGGTGAGGGTGATCGGCCGGGCCGGGCCGTCGGTGCGGCAGGGATCAGAGGGTCAATATCCGTTACGACCCGGTTCTTGGAACCGCGGTCTCTCTCCCCGCCATTTCGTCCCGTCGGCCTCGGGCGATGCGGTCGGGTCCTGCGCGGCCGCTGGCCCGCCACGATCGGCGGACGGAAGGCGCCGCGCCTGCGAGGGTTTTCTATTATTGCGCAAGTCTCCCGATCCGCATGCGGCCCGAGGATCGTGCCCGGATCAGGTCGTCCGGTCAGACGCCGACGTGCTCGTCATTGGCTGAGACTGATAATCCTGTCGATGAACGCCTTCAGCTCCGGGCACGCGCTGATCGACACGGTCAGGTCTTCGTCCTTGAGGATGCGTCCGGCGTCCCGTGTCTTGACGTAGCTCTCTGTCTTCGGGCCCGTCCGAAAGACTTCTTCCAGCCAGTAGGCTGGAGATTTGCCGTGATCGACCTTCTCCGGGGAACGGCCGGGCGGCTTGCGGTTGCTCCCCGTCAACTTCTTGATCTTCTCCCAGTACGGCAGCAGCCAGGCCTCAAAGTCGTGGAGCGCCGTATGGGGATAGAAGCGATCCTCGGCGCCGACCCATTCCTTCATCTTGCGCTTCGCGTCCACCGCCGTCGGGAAGACAGGTGGGTTCGTGCCGGTATAGACGTCGGTCAAGGCGATGACCGCATCCGCAGGCCGCCGCGTATCGTCCAGGAGGTTCTCGACGACTCGTTTCAACTTGTCGCCGGTGGGGATGCGACCGTCGTAACGGAAGAAATCCAACTTGGGCATCTTGCCGGCCAGGCGGGTGTTCAAGTAGGTCAGCAAATGCGGCTTGAAGGCGGTCTCCGTCCTCCCCTCGACGAGGATGGCGATCCTCATGGCCGTGCCCCCATCCGGCCCATTTGCCAGACCTGATCCAACGTGTACTCCTCGAGCCACCTGTCCAGATCGAGCTCATCCGCCCGTCGCACGTCAGCCATGCCCTCTCCGTCCACGTCAATCACCACGACCTCAGACGGCCGCAGGAATCGGATCAGCCGGTCGGCGTGCGTGGCGACGATCAATTGGGTGCGCCCGGACGCTTCCCGCAGCAGGTCGGCCAGCAACGAGAGCAGCTCGGGATGCAAGCTGACCTCGGGTTCGTCGATCATCGTGACCGCCGTCAACCCGGGGCTCTGGAGCAGGGTCGCCAGCCACAAGAACCGCAGGGTACCTTCCGAAAGCTGATGCATGTAGAACGGATATCGGCTCGTCTTGTCCTTCCAGGTTATCGCCAGCGTGCCCGCGGCCACGGGCGGGAAGTTCAGCCGCTCGAAGTCGGGGAACCCCGTGCGCAAGCTGGCCTCGATGGTCTCGAAGCGATCGGGGTCGGTCTCTCGTAGCGTGTACAGGCACGACACGAGGTCCTCGCCATCATGCCCCGGCAACCTCGCGTCCCGCATCGGTCGCGGCAGACGGATCGGGGCCTGGCGACTGACGTCGAGGACGTGATAATGCGTCGAGGAGCCCAGGCGCTTGCGGAAGTCCTCCGGCTCGCGGAACATCTTCGGGACCTGAGAGAGGGCCGACTCCGCCGGGTTGTAATCCCAGTTCGGTCGAACCAGCCCTTTCTTGGTGACCTGCTGCTCGCCTTTCTTCGTGCCTGGCGGCTCGAAGTACCGTACAACACCGTGATGGGCCTCGATGTGCTTGAACGGTTGCGGCTTCTTGTCCCGCTCTTGCGTCAAGGTCTCGTCCGAGATCTCGTATCCGACGCCCCTCGGGGCCACGGCGATGCGATACTCGATCGGATTGTGGCCGGGCACCCCCATCGCCAGCTCGAACGCCATGAACCTCGCCTTCCCCCCTTCCACCGCCAGGAGGTTCGTCAGGTTCGCGTCGATGCCGCCGAGATCGGCGATCGCCTCATTCAGCCGGCCGGACGCGGACGCCGCCAGCAGCGAGAACACATCTAGGAGCGACGTCTTCCCGCTCCCGTTGGCGCCGATGACCACGTTGAGCGGCCGCAGCTCGACGCGGACATCGCTCAGGCGGCGGAAGCCCTGGATGTGAATCTCCTCGAAGGTATTCATGGCTCATGTCCCGCCTGTCTCGAGCACCTATCCCCCTGCGAACCACCTGAAGCACCTGCCCCGGTAGAGACTAAGGGTTCCACACTCGATGGAGTCCGTAAGACGCATACGATGGATCGCCTCCAGCGGATCGTACCATGGTCATCAAGATGGAGTCCGTAAGACGCATACCTTCGCCCCCAGTGACGACGCCCGGCCGACAGATGATAGCACGCGCGATCGCCGTGGCGAAGGTAGCGCGGGCCCATCGCCACGGTCGGCGCCCGGCGGTGGTGAGCGGCCCGGCGGTTCCCGCGGATGGGGCCCGGCGGCGTCGGGTTCGGG
This sequence comes from uncultured Planctomycetota bacterium, assembly GCA_963815795.1. Taxonomy (GTDB): domain Bacteria; phylum Planctomycetota; class Planctomycetia; order Isosphaerales; family Isosphaeraceae; genus JAKAUH01. The sequence goes on from CAWFIC010000006.1 coordinate 10,437, forward strand.
GGACGCCTCCGGCGAACGAACGCCCATGGCAGTCGTAGTGGATCGGCGGATCCAAGGACCTGTCCGCCCTCCCCGGCTCGAGCCGACCCGCCCCGGCCGCACTCGCACCCCGGCGGCCCGACGGCCGCGGGCCGGTCGGACCCGGGTCGCCCGAACCCGACCCGCGACCGACCGGCCGGCGGACGGCCTCCCGCCTTCACCGACGACGGCCCCGGCGATCCGACCGCCGGTCGGGGCGAGGCGGACCGGCCGGGCCGAGCCCGGTCGGCGCGGGGGGGCCGGCCCGGTGGCCGACCGGCGACTGCCCGCGAGCCACGGACGAGAGGGTCGGGATCGACGACAGTGGTCGATGTTCGCTCCGGTTGTCGGTTTCCGCCCGATGCCCCCGCGCCGCTTGTCACTGGGGTAAGGCTTTGATACGATTCAAGTTCGGGTAGGGAAGCCGGAACGTGAGGCGCCGCAACGATGGCCACGCACATGGAGTTCGCCGTACCCGGACCCCCCGTCTCGAACCAGCAGAGTACGCCGATGGGGAGGGCGAACCTGGCGGCGTGGAGAACGAAGATACGAGGGGTGGCGCAGACCTTGTGGGCCGATCCCGTCCTGAGCGGAGAGCTGAAAATCATCATCTTGAACTTCTACGTAGGCAAGCAACCATCGGTTGACCTGGACAACATGTCGAAGCCGATCCTGGATGCCATGCAGAGTCTCGTCTACGACGACGATCGACAGGTTACCCAAGGCGAGATCGCTCACTTGAGGGTCGGTGGGGCGTATACGATCGCGGGCGTGTCTGACGTGGTTGTGCTCGCGATCCGGGCCGGTGCGGAATTCGTCTACATCCGGATCGAAGACCCGGTCGTCCCCTACTCGCTGCCGAGGTGATGTCATGGACTTCGAAGAAGGCCTCAACGAGATCGCTGACCAGTATCGAGCTCAGGGGTACAAGGTCGTCGTCCGTCCCGGCCCGGATGTGCTGCCGCCCTTCGCCAAGGATTTCCGGATCGAGATCCTCGCCGAGCGACCGGACGGCAACGTCCTCGCCACGGTCAAGGAGACCCACGCGGAGTTCGAGGCCGACACCGACCTCGGGCGGTATGCCGAGGCGATCGACGACCGACCGGGCTGGAGATACGATCTCCACGTCCTCGGGCCAGCACCGCGGCCCCCCGTGACGAAGCGAGACGCGAAGGAACCGTCGGAGGAAGAGATCGGCGCGACGATGGAGGACGCCGAGCGATTGCTCCAGGCGGGCTTCGTCCAGCCGGCGTTGGTCTCCGCCTGGGCCGCCCTGGAAGCCGCCTTGCGCCGGCGGCGGATGGCGGAGGGGAAGAAGGCCGGTTGGGGCTCGGACGCCATGTCGATGCTCACCGAGCTCTACTCGAACGGCCCGCTACCCGAGAGCGTCTACCGCGAGCTCGAGGGGCTCTTCTGCGCCCGGACTGCCATCGCCCACGGGTTCACGATCCCGGCGATCCCGGTCAGCGCCGTGCGGTTCGTCGTCGAGGCGGCCCGGGGGTTCCTGGAGGAATCGCGGGCTGCCAAGGAGGTCCGCCGGACCGTGGCTTGACCGGACGAGCGGCGACGACGCCCGGCGTCCCCCACACCCACAACCGCCCGCGATGGGGCGGCGGAACGGGGACAGCGGCGGAACGGGGACATCGCTGAATCACCGTGGCAGCGGAACGGGGACACGGCGGGGCGAAACGAGCCGGCCCGGCCGCACTCGCACCCGGCGGCCCGACGGCCGCGGGCCCGGCGGCCCCGGGTCGCCCGATCCCGACCCGCGACCGACCGGCCGGCGGACGGCCTCCCGCGTTCACGGCCGACGGTCCCGGCGATCCGACCGCCGGTCGGGGCGAGGAGGACCGGCCGGTCCGGCGGAAAGACAGAGACCAGAGGGTGAAGATTCGTTATGTACCAATTTTTGTACTGGATTGATATCCGTTATGTCCTTGATCTTGGAACCCGAGTCAAGGGGCTCGAGGACGAGCTTTCGCTTGGCCTGGAGTAAGGAAAGCTGTAAGATGAGGGCACGATGGCGAGGAACACCGGGGTTCGGGTTATCATTGAACCAAGAAAGGCATGTGCGAATGGAACCGAGACCAGCCTCCTTGCGGATTGCGGATGGCCCTCACTATCTTGTGCAGGCTTATAATCTTGCGGCGTGGATTGAGGACCAGGGAGAGGGAATCTGGTGGTCCGTCGATGGCGATCCCTTGTTGATGAGTCGCCTGGCGTTCCCGTGTCCTCCCGATGAGCTCGCGGGGGAGTTGCGTAAAATCGATAGGCCGCTTCTGGTCTCGGACCCCAACGAGGCCGGTGGGGGAGAAGAAATCCTCCCCGAAGAGTTGTCCCGCCTCGTCGATCCCGACGAGTTCGGCGTCCCGGCCTTGTACCTGTCGTGGCAGGGTGATTCGAACGACTGGTTGCTGATCGAAGACGAGCCGATCGGCGAGTCCTCCGGCGGCCTGTAGCCCCAGCGATCGGGACGAATCCTCCAAACTCGGAGTCCGGAGCCGGATGCCTCGAAAGCCCGTCGATCTCCCGGCCAAGATCGTCGAGATCCTCGATCACGTCGGCGACATGCCCCCCGAGGCCGAGGCGCCGTTCAGCCACTATATCCTTTCGTCTAACGCCTCTGTCAGCATGCGTCGATATGTTATGCGGAAGCTGATCGATGCCGGGCATTATCCCGCCGTGAGGGACAGGCATTTCGCCACGCTCAACAACATGGTGCTGGTGAACCTGATCCAGTCCTTCGAGCGATTCATCAAGGATCTCGCTGCCGTCTGCGTCGATCATTTGTTCGACCGGATGATCGACGGGCGTTTCGACGAGCCACAAGTACGCGGCAGCTCGCTCGCGGCTCATTTCGCGGGTTCATCGCCCGGCAAGGCCCTCTGCGAGTCCGGCACATGGCTGGACTGCAAGGGGATCAACGAGCGCTTCAAGGATTATCTTCGGCGTAACCGTTCACAGAGTGGGATAACCGGTATCAGGCAACCTCGACCTTTGGTGGATTCGCTGGCACGAGGGAGGGGATCGCTTGGCCACCGCGAGCCGCCTCGAAACAGGATGTCAGGTAGTCCAGCACATTCCGCCCCTGCTGGCGGCAGGTGGCTACCACCGTCAGCATCCGCTCCACGAACCGGCTCCCCGCCGCGTGATCGGTTCCCCCGCTGATCCGACGCCAGATCACCGCGTGCCGCTGGCGTGCTCGGCGGCGTTGTTGGTCGGCGGCACACCCGCGACCGCGCGAAGGTCCACAGGCTTCCTCGACCCGCAGGAGCTCGGCGAGGTCCCTCGGGTCCGTGCAGTGCAGGCGCCCGTCCTCCAGGGCCGTCTTGAACTCGCGCCTCAACCGGGCCATCGCCGTGCGGAATCGCCCCCAGTCCACTCGCTTGGCCTCGAGGCGATGCCACCAGCGGAACAGCCGGTCCGAGGCGCAACAGCTTCTTCCCGATCGGCGCGGCGGCGCCGCCGCGGTCGATCATCGCCTGGAAATCGCGGCGGAGATGACTCCAGCAGACCGGCCGGCTGGCCCCTGCGATCCAGTCGTAGGCGCTCCAGCGGTCGGTCACCGCGATCGGGCCGTCTTGAGTCCCCAGGACGGCCCGGGCGACCCGGGCGTTGCGGTTGCGGGCGATCGTGAAGACCGTAAACAGGGCCGTCACCGCCGCCCACAGCCAGGCCTTGTGCCGGTCCTCTCGCCAGCCGGTCTCGTCGGCACCGATCACCCCCGCCGTGTGGACCGCCGTGGCCAGTTCGTTGTATGGGGCCTGGAGCGCCTAGGCCGACAGCCGCTCCAGCTTGCTGATCATCCCGGTGGAGATCGACAGCCCGAAGAGGTCGCCGGCCAGTTGCTGGATCGGCCGCTTGCTCAACCGGTAGGTGCGGCCAAAGTGGCCAGTGTGGCCTGCAAGTAAGGGCCGAAGCGGACCGTGGGGCGCCCTCGGGCAACGGACCGCAGGTGGTCTGACCGCAGTCGGGGCAGGCCAGGCGATGCAGGCGGTATTCGTTGACGATCGGCTCGATCCGGGGCAACTCGGCGACCTGATGGATCAGGGGGTCGGGGTCCTCCCCCGACAGCGCATGGCCACACCGCCGGCACGCATCGGGCTTGCAGTCGGTGGACGAGCGGAGCTTCTCGGGAGGGACCAGGGCGCGGAACGCCTTGCGATGGCCGGGTTCACCGCGCGCCTCCGCCGCGACGGCGGTGTGGGCGGCTGCGCTTCAGGCCGATCGGGTCGGAGGAGGGCGGCTTGGAGGAGTTGGTGGAGTTGAGTTGGAGCCGGGCCTGGAGGTCGCGGACGGTGGCTTCCAATTCGGCGATCCGATCGTGCAGGGACTTCCAGCCGTCCAAGAGGGTGACCTGAAGGTCCGCGGGCACGCGGCTCCAGAGTGGCTCAAGGAGTGGAAGCTGTTGACTCATATGTAGTAGTACGAACCGACTGTACAAATTGTTCGGGGTGTGAAACTATCTTCGGCATCCCACGGATGCCCAGTCGGTATTCCACGTCTTCGCGCCGAACAGCGACACGTTCCGGATCATGAACCTGATCTGGCAGCTCCGGCACACGATCGTCCACAACGTCGGAGTGATCACTCGCTCCGACGCGGCGAAATTAAGACTTCTGGCGAAGAAGAAGCTCTCCTCACCTCGAATCCTGCTCCCGACTCCGAACGATCTGCGATTCCTCCGGGCTTACCTGGACAGCCAAGCCAAGGAGATTAACAAGAGAGCAGGCGAACGGTTGGCGGTCATTCTGACCGTCATCCATGCATCCGATCCGACGCTCTTCGCTCCTCAGGAGGAGGCCGACGCCATCTCCAAGAAATTTGACTTCTCACTGACGGTCGCCGGGGCCGTGGGGATTGTATAAGGCTCTTCCTGCACCGGGCCGCGGCCCGGCGGGGCCGCGAGCGACCGGCCGGCCCGGCCGCGGTCGCACCCCGGCGGGCCGTCGGCCGCGGGCCCGTCGGACTCGGGTCGGCGGACCCGGCCCCGGTCGGCCCCCGGGGCGAAGCCAGCCGGCGAATCGGACCGGCCGTACCACGGCTGCGGTCGGGCGGCACGGCTCGCATCACAAAAAACCAAGCCTGACCCCGTCGGCTCGTGACCCCGTCGGCTCGTGACCCCGTCGGCTCCTGTACTTTCCGGCCCGTCCCTGCTTTCCGTCCTGTTCTCCGTCACCGGCCCGTCCGCGCCGTCCGACGACGGACCCGGCCGGACCGGATCGGTCAGGCGACCCGCGTCGGCGGGGGCACGGAAAGAAGGAACCGATACCGGGCTCGGCCACGGAAGGAACAGCCTACTCCGGCTGATCGTACCCTGGGAAGGGCGCGGAGGGTTTCAAGCACGTTCAGTCGAGCATGAGCCGCTCGTCCTCGCGGCGGGCGTCCTCCTCGTAACTTCGCGCGACGCGACGAAGGGTCTCCGCCGTCCTGTCCCACTCGCCCTGGCAGGCATCCGCGAAGGCCCGCAATGTTCTGGCGAGGTCTCGCTCCTGGTCGCCTCCTTCTCGGAAGGATCTGGTGACCAGGCCCCGCTTGTTGAAGATCCCGACCGAGAAGCCTCCGAGGATCTCCTCCGAGTCCTGGCTGATTTCTTCGAGGGCATCCCTCACCGGGATACAGGGCCAGGACCCGTCAGATTCGCCACGGTCGTGGTACGCGAGCACCTCGCCGATCCGCGAATCACAGACTTCGAGCAGGCCGCGCTCCTGGGCCAGGGAGCGGGCTGTTTTGATCCAATCGAGAAGCGTTAATTCATCCACTGTCCCGTCGTCCCGGCTACCCGGCACATCTTTCCAGGAGAGCAGCAACTGATAAGCTTTCCCGGCCCGCCGCTTATGTTCCTCGGAATACTCCTGGAATGCATCCTCAGAGTCCCTTCTGGGTCGATAGATCAGAGACAGGAGATCGATGAAATATTCCGGGTTGTCTCGAAGCAGGTTGCGAAATGTCTTCGGGTAGACTGGATGCCCGTCCAACAAATCCAGATAGATCCATTCGAGCCTCGCGAGCCGGTGGAGGTCAACCGTCGGGTCGCCTTGCTTCTGCCTGGACTGCAACTCCTCGATGAGACGGGGAATCATGTACACGGCGTTCTTCATCTGGGCTGGCTGTCTCTCACCCGCTTCGAGGACATCCATAAACAGCTTCGATGCAATGGCCTCTTTCCTGGGCATGGCCATCGTCAAGACGAAAGCGGCCTCCGCCGGACCCTGGTATTTGAGGAGCATCTCGACCGCATGCGTGACCTCGTACGTCACCTCGTCGATGGCTCTCCCCTGAATCAGCAATCGCGGATCTGCACCTTGCCAGTACTTCGCAGCGACGTCGTCTCCCTTGCTGGCGGCGTACTCCCAGGTCTGACGCTCGAACGGCAAGTTGGACCAGAGCAGCAAGCGGACCACCTGCTCCGTTGACCAGTCGTCCATCTTCATCCGGTCGATCCAGGACCAACCTTCATCGTGGAAGCGTTTCCGGAGATACCCCTGGGCGAACAGGGCCATCTTATTGTCGCGGGGAAGGGCCAGGAGAGCCGGCAAGACCTGTTCGTCCCCCGTGATCGCATCGACCCGCGCAAGGGCGGTCCCCACAGGATCGGGGGCATTCGCCGCCTCGGCGAGCTCCACGACGCCGGCCCAGCCGCGCCGGTCATAGACCTCGCGGACCGCCGATCGGCGCATCTCCATCAATCCATCTTCCCCGTGTGTGACGGATTCGGGAAGCTGCCAGATCGACTGGAACAACCAGGCGTTCCTCTGCGCCGGGTCTATCCGGCTCGAAGCGGTGCTGGATCTCTTCCAGCCTGGAGAGGTCTCTCTCCGGGAGCGCCCAGTCGGCTTCTGAGAATCGACGATGCAAGGAGATCCGCTCCCGAATCGCGTCGGCGACTTCGCAGCGTTTCTCCTGATCCGTGAGACGCTCGGCCAGACCGTTCAAATGATCGAGGAACTCCGCCTGCGCGGGGCCGGGCAAGTCCTGGACATGCTTGATCAGTTCGATCCACCGGCCCAGGTCGTCGCCGAGTTGCTTGAAAAGAAGGCGAGCCGACTCCGCGAGTTGCTTCCAGTCAGCGATGGTCGCGGTCCTGCCGGACCAGCCGAGCGCCCAGTCACGCCAGAGCGGTTGGTGGATACCCGTCGATATGGGTTGCTGATTCGGCAGGAGACCGATCAGAAGTCGCCAGGCCGCTTCCGGATGATCCTTGACGAGCTTCTCCAGGGCCTTGATTCGCTGCTCGACGCTGGCGGTCGTCTGCGGCAGCCAGGGCAGGAAGATGTATATCAGGCTCCGGAATGCGTTGTTTCCGGAGGCTTCCCGGGGTGTCCGTTCATCGAGAGCGGCGAGGGTCCGGCTGACCCGCGAGAGTTGCTCCGGACTCCAGGCCAATCCCTCGAGCGCCGAGAGGAGCCAGATATATCGGTTCCATGAGAAGGGTGCTTCACTTCCCTGCTCGAACAGTTTCACTATGGACGATCCCGGTCGATTGATGTCCCGTTCGATCGCCTCGAGGAAAGGGCCAGGCGCGGCCTCGGCTAGGAGGGGCAACTCCTCCGCGATCGAGGCCCAGCGAATCCAATCCCGATTCTTCAGAAGGTCGGTCACGATCCGGTCGGGCTCGAAACTCCAGGCGCTCAGATCAGGGAGATCGTTCAGGCGTCCCGGCCTGGTGCCAAGGATCGCCAGCGTCTCGGCCAGCCCGGCGCGGAGTGATTGGGAGTATCTGGGGGTCTCCGGACGCAACCTCGCCAGGAGTCGCTGAGAAGGCGGGGCCTGATACGTGGGATCATCCTCGGCCAGGACTTCCAGCGCGACGCGCCGGAACCGATCGAGGTCGGTGCGTGTGACAACAGTCCCCAGGAGATCCCAGGAATCGCTCCGGGAAACCAGACTCCATCGTGACCCGATGCGAATCAGCGGCGGATCGGGGACGTTGCGCAACCGTTCGGCGATCTCGGCGACGACCTCATACGGATGACCGGCAAGCTTCATGATCGCCGACTGATCGGCCTGGGACGTCCCATCCCAGCTCCCAGCCAGGAGCATCGGCACCAGCGACCGGGCTTCCGGCGATTGGCTCCACCCTGGGCGGATCGTCCCGGGAAGCCGGCCGAGCAGGCGTTTCAAGACCGTGGTGCTCCCTCCGGCCTCCCGCGCGTACTTCGGCACCTTCGCCCTCTCCACTTCCAATGAGGCGAGCGCCTTCTCCGGCGCCTTCTCCAATGAGGCGAGCGCCTTCTCCAGCGCCTTCTCCATGTCCCCACGAGAGACACGGGGCAGCTTGAGGATGGAGGCACGCTCCCGGGGTGCCAGGCCGGAGGGAAGCAAGACCCGGTGCCCCTTGCGCAGGGCTTCCGCGATCAACTCCGGCTCGATGTTGACGAACACGGGATGTGCGATGAGCAGCAGCGCGGCATCCGACGACGCCAGGTCCCGCCACGCCTCTCGGGTTTCGATGATTAAGGCCCGCGCGGCGAACCAATCCGCCCGCGATGATTCCCGGCTAAAGGCGGTCACGAAATCGATTGCCTCCGTCGGCGATTGCGCGTCGATCACCAGCGCGCCCGGCGGACCGTCGAGCCACTCTCCGAACTCCTTGACCGCCTTCTCCCGTGAGGCAAGGAAGACCTCCGGCCCGAAGGTCAGTTTCGTCACGCATCGGAGATTTTCCCAGTATTCGTCGATGAGCGTGACGCCCTTTGGCCTCTTGCCCAGGAGGCCGGCCAGCCAGGCATCGACGGCCGGTGCCTGCTCCAACCACTCTTCCAGCGAGGCGGAATCGTAGACGCGAACCCCCTTCCAGTCCTTCAGGCGCGTCTTCGCACTAAGCCACTTGTGCTTGTCCTGCCACTTCCGCGGCGTGACGAAAACGAAGGTAGTCTTCTTCTTGACAAGGCCGCCCGGCGATTTGGAGCGATTGCGATAATCGGCCTGGGCCTTTTTCCGGGGATCTTGATTGACCCCCATCTCCCAGCCGCTGATGCCCGCCGGCACGAACTCGGAAGCCTCATGGGCCTCGACGATGCCATCCCAACCGGTTCGCTCGATCCCTTCGTGTGCGGGGAACGGTCTGCCCTGGCCGAGCTTCCGGCCCGTCGCACGGACGAGGCGGCGAACAAGCTGCGGTAACCTCGACCGTGCCTCCAGGGTGTCGGCCCATCTCTCCAGATCCCGCGCCCTGACCCAGCTCGTATGCCCTTGCCCTTGAACCCGCATCTGTCGTAAGAGTTCCGGAAGCTTCTGGCTGACCTCTGGATCCTTGAGCCGACTGGCATCTGCCAAATCAAAAAACATTCTCTTATCATTAGCATCATCCAGCTTCAGGGTCTTGGCATAGGACTCCAGAAGCTTCTGATCCCGGGGCGGCGGAACCAGCCCCCGCTCGAGCCGGCTGATATTACCCTTGTCAAATTTATGGCGTCGGCAGAACTCGGCGAGGGAGAGGCCGAGGGCCTTGCGGCGGGCTCGAAAGAACGCACCGAAATCCTGAGGGCTCGACATTCGGCTAGACCTCCTCGTTGTATTTATTGTACAACAGAGAGGAGCGGCGTCAATCGTTGGTATCCGTTGTCAACTGACAAAGGCCGATCGGACCAAATGCCCTAACCACATGTGGTTAGGGAGACCAATTTCCGGCACTCCTTGCTCGGTCGGATTGGGCAAAGCCCCCTTGAGGAGATTTATTAGAACTAGAATACAATGGGCGCGCTTGTCGGACCTCTGGAAACGAAACTGCTCGCCTTCGCCCAAACTCTTGGCCGTCCGATGGTTACGGCACAAGAGCTGATCTCCGCGCTGGGCTGGACTGCCGCGCAGGAGCGGAGGGTCGTGAGTCGGATGGCCCGGAAGGGGCTGATCGCCCGCGTCCGGCCGGGGCTGTACCTCGTGCCGCCTCGTCTCCCTCCCGGCGGACGCTGGAGTCCGGGCGAGTTCCTGGCCCTCTCGACATTGATGAACGATCGCGGGGCCCGCTACCAGATCGCGGGGCCCAAGGCGTTCCACCGGTATGGCTGGACCGAACAGGTCCCGAACCAACTTCTTGTCTATAACAACCGGATCTCGGGCGCAAGGCGGATCGGGCCGGTTGCGATGACGCTGGTCAAGGTCGACGACGAGCGCCTCGGGGAGACCGAGGTCGTGCGAACCCCGGATGGTGTCGACGTGGTCTATGCTTCGAAGGCCCGTTCGCTGGTTGACGCGGTCTATGATTGGTCGAGGTTCGAAAGTCTGCCTCAAGCTTTCGATTGGATTCGCCGAGAGGTTGAGAGAGAGGATGCGTTCGCGGCTGAATTGGTCCAGATGGTGATCCGGTTCGGAAACCAGGGCACGATGAGGCGCGTCGGGGCGCTGCTCGAACGCGTTGATGTCACCGAACACCTCCTCCGCCGACTGGAGAGGCAAATCCAGCCATCCACCAGCTTCATCCCCTGGATACCCAGCCGACAGAAGCGCGGGACGATCAACAAGCGATGGGGAGTCGTCATCAACGATGGGCGATGAGCCAGGCAGCCGTTGGTATCACGAGGACGTCTCGCGCTTCCGGGATGCCTTGCGGTTCTCCGAGGCCGAGAGCGGCTTCGTCTCGCGGCTCATCGAGAAGGACTACTATTGTTCCCTGGTCCTTCACGACCTCGCGGACCTCTACCAGCGGGGGTTGGTGTTCAAGGGGGGCACCTGCCTGAGCAAGGTTCACGCCGAGTTCTTCCGGCTGAGCGAGGACCTGGACTTCTCGGTGTCGCTCCGTTCGGATGCTGCGCCCTCCGAACGCCGGCAAGCGTCCGCGCCGATCAAGGCGTACTTCGACGGTCTCCCGGGCCGTCTTGCCTGGGTCGAGGAAATCGGATCGCTCACCGCCTCCAACAGATCGCGGCAGTACAACGGGCAATTGGCCTACCACTCCGTGGTGACCGGAGAGCGCGAATTCATCAGGCTGGAGGTCTCCCTCCGAGAGGAGCATCACCTGCCCCCGGAGTCGCTCCCGGCGAGGACATTGCTCCGCGACCCTCATTCCGGCCGGGCGGCGCTCGATCCCGTGAGCGTGAGAGTGCTTCACATCCGCGAAGCCTATGCCGAGAAGATCCGCGCCGCGCTCGACCCGGCGCGAGCCGGCGATCCGCGATTTCTTCGACATCGATCATGCGGTGCGGGCCGTCCTCTTCGACACCCGCGATCCCGAGTTGTTGCGCCTCGTGGCCGCCAAGCTATCCGTGGCCGGGAACAAACCCGTTGATCTCTCGCCATCCAGGATCACGACGCTCCGGGGTCAGATCGAGACCCGCCTCCAGCCCGTCCTGCGAACCTCGGATTACGACGCGTTCGATCTGCAACGAGTGATATCAATCCTCATGGATCTGGTGTCTCGACTGGGCGGATGGAACGGGGACATCGCTAGATCACCCTGACGGTAGGGCAGTCCGGGGGGCAGAACGGGACATTCTTCAATCACTCTCACGGCCGGCCGATCTGGAGGACGCCCTCGCCACAGGCTGGCTCAGCAGACCGCCGGTCCAGGGACGGTCCCGTACTCCGCGATCCGCTCCGTCCCGGCCCCGTCTGACCGCCCGGCCCCGCCCCGAGAGGCCACCCGGTCCGCCCCCGGCCGGCCCGATCGCTCCTCCGTCCCGGCCGCGGTCCCGGCCCGCGCCCGGCCGCCGACCGGCGGCGCGGTGTCGGCCGGCTCGCAGCCGGCCCGGCCGGGCTGGCGCCTCGTCGGCTATTCACCACCGTTCGGGCAGCTTCTGCAACAAGTCGTGGCGGCAAAGCCTGTTGTGGAGGATCAGCGCCTCCGGATCGAAACAGAAATCCAGCAGGCCTTCCAGCGTCCGCTCGATGCGGCGGACGTCCGTGGATCGCGAGCGGACGGTGAAATCGGCGCCGGGGCCGCGGTCCGCCACCGCCTGGCGGGTGACGTCCGACCGCGACTCGAGCCGCTCGGCGATGGCTTCCACGAGGTCATCCCTCGTCTTTCTCCGCGGGCGGACCAAGCTGGCGGGTGCCGGGCTGGACGACGAGGATTCGCATCTGTCGGATCGCGATCGCGTTCAGCCGCTTCAGGCGTTCGCCTTGCGGCAGTCCCATGTGGATCAGCTCGGCGTTCATCCCCTCGAGGTTGGCCAGGACGAGGAGCTGCTCGATGGTGGCGTGATCGCGCATGTTGCCGTCGAGCTCGGGGTTGGCCTCGCGCCATTGCTTCGCGGTCCGGCCGAAGAGGGCGACGTTGAGCAGATCGGCCTCGTTGGCGTAGACGATCGCCGCTTGGGCCGGCGTCACGGCAGCAGGGATGATGTGCTCCTTGATCGCATCCGTGTGGATGCGGTAGTTGAGCTTCGAGAGCGTGCGGTTGAGGTTCCACGCCAGCGAGAGGCGGCGGTTCTCGTCCTCCTTGAGGCGTCGGAACTCCTTGACGAGATAGATCTTGAACTCCGGGCTGATCCACATGCCGAATTCGAAGGCGATGTCCGGGTGGGCGAAGGTCCCGCCGTAACGTCCGGCGGTGGCCCTCAGGCCGATGGCGTTGGTCTTCTCCACCCACTCCTTGACGCTGATCTTGTAGCTATTCAGCCCGGCCTGGCTTCTAATTACGGCGAATTCGCCGTAATTAAAATCCGGGTTGTAGATGGACTCCCAGATACCCAGGAACTCCACCGTGTTGCGGTTCCTGAGCCAGTCCGAGATGAAGAACTCTCCATCCTTCGCCTTCAGCATGTCCGTCAGCGAGATATATTCTGTATTATTATGTGAAATGACGCCAATGGAAATCCCTTGGACCTCGATCGTGATGCTCTTGCTCTTCTTCACGGCCGGAACCCCCTTTTCCTGGCTGCTTCGGGCCGCATACCCGAGGACTTCATTCAAGCCGACACGTGCCGCCATACCGTCCGGCGCTGGCGGCCAGCCCCTTGGCGCCGGTGCGCTCGATCCGGGCCTTGGCGGGCAGGAAGAAGCTGTTCCGGCCCGCCTCGTTCCCTATTCCCTCGAATTCGAGAGAACTAAAATCGGGGTCGTGGAGCGGTCCCCGGACGCCGAGGAAGAGGACAGTATCCTTGTTCTTGAGCCACTGCTCGATGAGCGCTCCGCCCCCCTCGAACTTTCGCGCCACGTCGGTCAGCGCGATGTCATCGCCCTGCTCCCGGGACAGGATCGTGATGGCGGTCCCCTGGACTTCGATGGCGGTCTTCTTCGATTTGCTCATGGGCCCATCGACCTCGTAAGGGCCAGCGCGAGCCCGGCAGACGTGGCCGGGAAGCCGCTGCATGATACCAAGAAGGAAGCCGTGTCAAAGACGATGGGGCGAATTTCTTTATCGGCAGACCGGGTCCAGCAAAATCGGTGTCGCTGCCGATCCCATACCGGCCGGCGGAGGGCCGGCAGGAGGGAGGCGAGGAGGAGAGCGGGAAGCCTCTTTTGTCGGAGCCCGTGTTCGACCCCCCCGGGTGGTGACTGGCTCGAACTCGGGTCCGGGACGCAGGCCCTGGAACGTTCGTCGAGTCGGTGCATGAAATCGGCTGGGCCGGCCGCCGGCCCCGGCGAGATCGGGCGAGATGAGCCGACCCGAAGGTTCGCCCGATGGAGGGTTCCCTGCCGAGTTCGGGACCGAATCGTACGGGCCTCGACTCATCGCCATGCCCGACAGGTGGCCGAACCCGCCCGTCCGGCCCGGCCCGATCGCTCACCCATCCCGGCCGCGGTCCCGGCCCGCGCCCGACCGCCGACCGGCGGCGGCGCGGTGTCGGTCGGGTCGCGGACGGCCCGGCCCGGTCGCGGGGCCAGCACGACCCGCGATGTCCTCGCGCGGCGGGAGGGGATCGTGCCCGGTCTCGACCTGAGGGTGCGACGACTCGCCGCCGGTTCGCGCCCCGGCCGGAGGGGACCGATCGAGGGGTCCCGAAGTGGGGCGGTCCCGGGCCCGACGCGTTCTCGCCGGGGCCCGGTGCGGGAAGAATCCGCCCATCGGGCCCGCCCTCGGGCGACGATCCCGCGGGGCCGCCTGGAGGGGTCCTGCGGGATCTGCGGCCCCGAGCCGCCGGGGACCTCTCGAGAATTGACGGTGAGGCGCCGTGAGGCGCCGAGAGCCGACCACCGTCAGAACATCGGGGTGAGAAGCCCGACGGGTGTGAGGGTCGTTCGTGCCGGGGCCACGACCCGGCGGCCCCACCGCGGGAACGCGACTGCACCCGGCATCACGTACGTCAGGCTTTCCGGCCTGACTCCGTCCGACCCGATCCGCGTCGGGCTGGAAAGCCCGACCTACTTGGCGAACTGCGCCAGGTTGGCCTCGGCGGCGAGGGTGACCTCGTGCCGGGGGCCGAGGATGCGCGCGGCCTCGACGGCCGCGTGGCGATAATAGCCCTCGGCCTGGTCGCGATGGCCCTGGTCGCGAGCGACGTCACCCTGGTTGGTCAAGGCAACGATCATGTCGGGGTGGTTCGACCCCCGCGCACACTGGATGTCGTGGGCGTAGCGATAGGCCAATTCCCTGGCCTCGTCGAACCGCCGGCGCTCGCGGAGCAGCCGGCTGAGCAGGTAGACGGAGCGGAGGGTATCGGCGTGGTCGGGCTTGAAGACGCGGCCGCGGTCGGCGATGCTCCGGCGCAACATGGCCTCAGCCTCGTCGAGCCGGCCGAGGTGCCATAGCACTGTCCCGAGTCGCTCGGCGGCATCCAGGGTGGCCGGGTCGTCCGGGCCGAGGGCCTTGCGGCAGTCGGCCAGGTTGCGGCGGAGCATCGGCTCGGCCTCGTTGGCTCGGCCGGTCTGGTCCAGCAGCGTCGCCATCAGGTTACTGGCGAGGAGCACGGTGCGGCCTCGGGGACCGTTCACCCGGGTATCCAGTCTGATCGCTTCGTCGAGATGCTCCTTCGCCCGATCGAAGTCGCCGAGCGCCAGGTAGGCCGCGCCGATGGTCTCGCGGACATCGGCCTCGACCTCGGGCTGGCCGTCGAGCCACCCGCCGAGCTCGCCCCCGGCCTCAACGAGCAGGTCGATGACCGTCCGGTTGCGGTCGCGCGGGTGGAGATCCGGGTTCGCTCGCGCCAGCACCCTGTGGGCCCAGAAGTTGTTGACCGCCTGGGATCGCGCCTGCTCGCGGACGGATTCGCGCCACTTCCAGGTCACGCCGGCGAGGCCGCCAACGAGGAACAGCAGCGCCAGCGCCGCGGTCGAGGCGATGAGCGGGTTGCGCCGGCACCACATCGCCCAGCGGACCATCGGGCTCACGGGCCGCGCCAGGATCGGCTCGCCCCGGAGCCAGCGGAAGAGGTCCTCGGATAACGCCAGGGCGCTGGGATAGCGGCGGCCGGGCTCTTTCTCCAGGCACTTGCGGCAGATCACCTCCAGGTCGCGCGGCACCAGCGGATTCAGCCGCGACGGCGGCTCGGGGTACTGCGTCCGCACCATGTCGAGCGTCTCGACCAGCGTCGTGCCGGTGAACGGCGCCCGGCCGGCGAGCAGGGCGTACAGGATCGTCCCCAGCCCGTAGACGTCCGTCGCCGTCGAGACGGCGCCACGACCCCGGGTCGTCTGCTCGGGTGCCATGTACGACGGCGTTCCGATGAGCATGTTTGAATGGGTCAACTCGGAGTCGCCGTCGATCCGCTTGGCCAGGCCGAAGTCGGTGACGTGGGGCTCCCCCTTCTCGTCGATCAGGATGTTGGCCGGCTTCAGGTCGCGGTGAAGGATGCCGCGCTGGTGGGCGTGGTGGATCGCTTCGGCGATGACGGCGATCAGCCGTGCCGCGGCGCGGGGGTCGGCAGCGAACTCGGCGAGCCGCGTGTCCAGGCTGGTTCCGGCGATCAGCTTCATGCTGAAGAAGTGGCGGCCGCGGTGGATGGCCACCTCATGGATCGGCACGATGTGCGGATGGTCGAGCTGCGCGACCGCCTCGGCTTCGTTCTGAAATCGCAGCAGCTCCGACTCCGACGCGAAGCTCCCCGACCGGACCAGCTTGAGCGCCACGGGGCGGTTGAGCGCGACCTGGTGCGCCTCGTAGACCACCCCCATGCCGCCCCGGCCCAGCAGGCGGCGGACCTCGTAGCCGGCCGACCTGAGGTCGTCGTAGTCGGTCTGGCTCAATCCGTCCCGGAGCCTGACCGCTTGCCGATCGCCGTCTCTCTCCGGATCGGCCGGCCGGGTCTCGCCCGTCGGATCGACCGGCGCGTCCGGCGCCTGCCCATCGGACGCAACCGCACGGGCGCCGCTCGCATCCGGACGTTCGGTCAGCGAGCGGAACACCGAATCGACGACGTCGGCCAGGTCGGGGAACCGCTCCTGGTACCGCCGAGCATCCGGCCGCTCTCCGCGGCGGAGTCGGTACTCGAGGTCGAGGTTCAGCAGGTTGCGGAACAGCGCGACTCGAGCCGCTTCCGGGACCGCGTCGAGGTACGCGGCCAGGTCGGGATCGCGGCCCGCCCGGCAGTCCGCCTCGAATCGATCGCAGGCCGCGTCAATCTGCATGAACGCGGTCACAGGGATGGCCTGATCGCCGAGCGTCGATTGGGGCTTCATCACGGGATCTCCCGGCTCCAGATGGCGCGGATGAGCTGGAGCTTCCGATCGATGGTCTTGGTCGAGACTTTCAGCGCCCCGGCAATCTCCTGGGTGGACTGGCCTTCGAGCCGACAGAGGGCGATGGCCCGCAGCGCCGCGTCATTCAGCCGGCCGAGGAGGTGAGCGTAATCGTCGGCGAAGCGGGCGACCTCCTCGGGGGTCGGCTCCCGGCTGAGGATCTCGGCGACGCCCTCGCCGTCGCCGTCCTCGCCCACCAGCAGGGCCGACTCGCCCAGCACGTGTCCCCCGCCGCGCTTCTGCCGCGTCTGGTGTCGCATCTTGTCGAGCGCCTTGCGCACGGTGATCGTGGCCAGCAGCCGCCACAAATCCTCCCGATCGCTCAACTGCGGGAACTGGCCCCGGCCGGCGCGATCGCAGAAGCTCTGGAACGCGCTCAACGCCACATCCTCCTCGTCGAACGCCCGCCGGCAATGCGACGGCAGCCGCGCGCCGGCCAGGCGGACCAGCCGCTCGAAGTACCGGTTCCAGAGCCGCTGGATATCCGCCCCATCACCCGCCTTGATCCCGTCGATCCAGATTGTAACGGAATTCTCGTGTGACATGACCAGCCCACCTTTATGGATTGCGTCGCAAGGAATGGATCGACCCCCTCACCCTTTCATTGCCGCCGCTCGCGGAACCGGACAGAGGGGGTCCTCCAGGATTCCTGTCCGATTCCGGGTCGATTTGGCAATGGGTCTTATGGAGGTGGTCACATGCGGGCTTCGAGGCGGGGATTCACGCTCATCGAGCTCCTGGTGGTGATCGCGATCATCGCGGTGCTGATCGCCCTGCTCTTGCCGGCCGTGCAGGCGGCGCGCGAGGCCGCGCGGCGCATGCAATGCACCAACAACATGAAGCAGATCGGCCTGGCGATTCATCAATACCATACGGCCTACGAGACCTTTCCGCCGGTCGGAAGTGTCAACGTCAACGGGAATTCCGGCGGCGGCGGGCGGGTGCCCCAGACGGCGTCGATCCACCTGCGGCTGACCAACTACCTGGAGCAGCGCGCGGTCTACGACGCCTACAACTTCATGCTCGGCGACGTGCTCAATGGTTCATCAGTCCCGGCCAATACGACCGTGATGGCGACGGCCATCCCGGGCTACTTGTGCCCATCGGACCCGAATCCGGGGAGCACGCAGGACCTCGCCGGGGGGTTCTCCGCCCCGGTCACGACGGTCAACTACGCGGTCAATGGCGGGATCAACCGCTGGAATTGCGGCGGGCGGACCAACGGGACGGCCTGGTGGCTCGGCGGCAATCCCTTCTTCGGGAGCCTGGTGCGCATCCCGGCCGTCACAGACGGCACCAGCAACACCGCCGGGTTCAGCGAGTGGGTCAAGGGAACCTCGGGGCGGAACGCCCTCGGCCCGAACCTGGTCTATGCGATCACGCAATACACCAACGGCGGCCCGCTCAACGATGAGAACGTCTGTCGCGCCGCCAGCACCCCGCTATGGGACTTCAAGGGGGAATACTGGACCCTCCAGGACACCGGCCGAGGCGGTCCGTACTACCATGTCATGACGCCGAACCAACCGGCCTGCGCGGTGAGCACCGCCTTCGGCAACGTGGACTCGTTCATCGGGGCCAGCTCGTTCCACGCTGGCGGGGTGAACGTCCTGATGCTGGACGGCTCGGTCCGGTTCGTCAAGTCGAGCGTCAGCCTGGCCAGTTGGAATGCCCTGGGGACCCGGGCGTTCGGCGAGGTCGTCAGCGCCGATGCGCTGTGAGCGCTGTCGGATTCCGATGGAGATTGGTGGCCGCCCGCTGGTATCATGTCAACAGGCGGAGGGCCAGCCATGTTACCGAAGAGTGTCTCGCCGAGATCCGTCGGTGTCGCGTCGATTCCGCTGGCGATCCTGCTGTTCATCCCCCTTATAGTGGTTGAGAGAGGCCTGATCCAGCGCCTCGGCCTACGTGGTGACCAATACACAGGCCCGCTCTGCCTCCCGATCTCCATCTTCGTTTCGCTTTTCCTCGTCCGGAAAGTCCTTTCTTCTCTTGGCATCCAGGTGCGCAGCCGGTCCGTCGAGCGGCTCTACGCGGCCGGGCGCGATCGCGGCGACGAGGTGACCGACGATCTGCCGATCCGGATCTATCGGGGCCAATGGCTCATCCGGGTGGTGCCGGCCACGCTGTTCTTCGGCGGCCTCGCGTGCCTGGCGTTCGCGTTTTGCCTCGTCATCACGTGGTTCCCGCCGCCGCGCGCCGGGGACGATGCGCTGGTGCTGACGCTCGGCTCGCTCGAGTTGGGTATGATCCTGATGGGCGGCGCGTTCGTCGCCAGGCGGTGCAAGCCGGAACTGCTCTGCGAGATCAGTGAAAAGGGGATCCGCGCCCCCGATGGCTTCTGGGGCCGGCAAACCCTCGTGCCCTGGGAGAAGCTCACCCGCTGCGAGATCATCCACGACGACGAGAGGGTCTGGTACGACCATTTTGTCCTCTGGGATCGGGCGGGGCGCCGTCGATTCCGGTCGTGCAAGAATTGGCTGGGACGATTGACACCATCCGAGCGAACCCGGATCCTCCGCGCCCTCCGGTCCCGGTTCCTGCAGAAGGAGAAGCCCGGCCGGGACCTCGAGCCGGCGCTGGCCCATCAGGCATCGTCCGCCATCTGGGATCGGGATCTCGATGGCTGAGCATGGGCGAGAAGGGACGAATCTGCTCCGGCGCCTGCGGCGTCTGGACATCGCGCGAGGGCCGATCGCCATCGAGCCGATCCCCGGCGGGATCACCAACCACAACTACGTGGTCCGGGCCGGCGAGCAGGCGTATGTCGCGCGGCTGTGCGAGGAGCTCCCGCTGCTGGGCATCAGCCGCCGCAACGAGGTCGTCTGCCAGCAGGCGGCCGGCGCCTGGGGGCTCGCGCCCGAGGTGGTCCACCACGAGCCGGGCCTGCTGGTCTCTCGCTTCGTCGCGGGTCGGACCCTCACCGCCGCCGAGATCCGCCAGCCCGCACTCCTCGCCCGCCTGGCGGCGATGCTGCATCGCCTGCACCAATCGTGGGACACGCTGATCGGCGAGTTCCTCTATTTTTGCCCGTTCCAGGTCGTCCGCACCTACGCCCGGTCCGCGGCGCGGCTCGGGGCCGAGTTGCCCGGCGAGATCGACGACCTGCTCGAGGACGCGCGATCCCTGTCGCGGCGGATCGCGCCGTTCCGACCCGTCCTCTGCCACAACGACCTGCTGCCGGCCAACCTGATCGATGACGGCCAACGCCTCTGGCTGGTCGACTGGGAATATGCCGCAATCGGCCATCCCTTCTTCGACCTGGCCAACCTCTCGGCCAACGCCGCGCTCGACGATGACCAGGAACGCGCCCTGCTGACCGCCTACCGCGGCCAGGCCGATCCGCGCGACCTCGTCGAGCTGCGGATCTTCCGGACCGTCTCGCTGCTCCGCGAGGCCCTCTGGGCGGCGATCCAGACCGTTGCTTCCGACATCGATTTCGATTATCGCCGATATGCCGACGAGCACTTCGCGGTTTATCGCGAAGCCCGAGGCCGGCTGAACCCGATCCCTTGATCCGGGCCGTCGGGCTCCCGGGCATCGCCGGTCTCATCAAGGAATCCGGGAATCGTCGTCGCGCACGTGGGCTCCTCCTCTATGATGGCGCGCACCACGAATCCTCGGCTTGAAGGGACGTTCGCGATGGCTCGTCAACGATCCGGCGGCCTCCTGACCGGTCCACTCGGGACGCTCTACAACCTGGGCAGGGCCGGGGAGTTGAGTGACGGTCAACTCCTGGGACGATTCCTGGCCCGGGAGGATCCTGCGGAGTCCGAGGCGGCGTTCGCCGTGCTGGTCGAACGGCATGGAGCGATGGTCCTGCGAGTCTGTCAGCAGATCCTCGGGGATTCGCACGACGCCCACGATGCGTTCCAGGCCACGTTCTTGCTCCTGGTCCGCAAGGCGGGCTCGATCCGGAGTCGCGAGTCGGTCGGCGAATGGCTGTTCCGCATCGCGCGGCGGGTCGCGGTGCGCGCCTGCGTCGAGGCTGCCCGGCGTCAACGCCGTCTCGAGGACCTGATAGCGGAGCGGCGGACCGGCCTCGCGGATCCGGGGTCGATCCCGCAAAAGGCCGAGCCGGACCACGCTTCGCTGATCGCCGAGGTGGACCGGCTCCCCGAACGGTACCGCGCCCCGGTCGTCCTGCATTACTTCGAGGGCCTGAGCACCGAGGCCACCGCGCAGCGGCTGGGCTGTGCCCGCGGCACGGTGCTGTCGCGGCTGTCGCGGGCCCGGGACAGGCTGCGGAGGCGGCTCGAGCGACGCGGCGTGTCGCTGGAGGCCCTCTGGCCGGTCGGCGCGGCGGCGAATCGGCTGGCCTGGGGCGGAACGGTCCCGTCGCCTTTCGTCCACAACACGATCCGCGCCGCCGCCTCGCTGGGACTGGCCGGCGCGGCGATCGAAAGCGTCGTCCCGGCCACCGTCGCCGCCCTGGCGCGCGGGGTGGCCCGGACGCTGGTGTTCTCCCGTGTCCGCGCGGCCGCTGGTCTGTTCATCCTGGCGGCAGCGGGCCTCTCGATCGGACTGGCCGCGTCGTTCAAACCCGCGGATGAGCCCTCGCGCCCGGCCGCGAGAGGCTCGCAGCCTCAGCCTCGAGGAAACGCCCGGGAGAGCCCTGTCGTCGTCAGCGGGCAAGTCCTCGATCCCGATGGCAAGCCCGTCGCCGGCGCGTCGATCGTCGTGGGTGGCCCGAACTACCGGCGACCTCCGGATCGCCTCGGGACCAGCGGCGCGGACGGCCGCTTCGAAGTGGCAATCCCGCCCGCGGCGATCGAGGGACACGGCGCCGATGACCATCTCGCGACGTACCTTGCCGCCCTGGCGCCGGGCTTCGGGCCCGGTTGGGTCAAGATCGACCGACAGGCGGCGACGAACCCGGTCGCGATCCGCCACCGTCGCGACGACATCCCGATCGAGGGACGCATCCTCAACCTTGAAGGTCGGGGTGTGCCGGACGCGCGCGTTTCCATCTATGCGATCGCGGATCTCCCGGATGGGTTCCTCGCGACGCTCCGAAGCGACGCCGGCCAGGCCGACCCTAGTTACCTGTGGATCGACCTGCTGGGAAAGCTGCTCATGCTAGACAAGGCGGGGCCGCCCGCCGCTGTCCGGACCGGTCCCGACGGCCGCTTCCGCATGACCGGGCTTGGTCGGGACCGGATCGTCGGCCTGACCGTCGAGGGCGAGTCGATCGAGACGTTGACGGACTGGGTCGTGACCACCGGCGACCCCGCCTACATGCCGGTGACCCTGTCCGGCGACGACGGGGTGCAGTTCAAAATCTACGGGCCGAGATTCGAGCTGGCGGTCGCCCCCGGTCGCGTGATCGAGGGGATCGTGCGCGACCGCGACACCGGCCGGACCATCCCCGGCGCGAAGGTCGGATTGTCCTTGAGCATCGACGATACCATCTGCGACGGTCAGGGCCGATTCCGCCTCACGGGGATGTCCAAGAACCAGGACAATTTCCTCCAAGTCGTCGCCGAGGATCAGCCGTACGTCAAGGTGGACAAGCCGGTCGGCGATTCCAAGGGCTTCGGGCTGGTCCGGGCCGACGTCGCGCTCAAGCGTGGGGTGTGGGTCGAGGGGAAGGTGATCGACAAGTCGAGCGGACGACCGGTCAAGGCGATCGTCCACTACGTGGCGTTCCGGGACAATCCTCATGTCAAGGACTATCCCGATGCCACCATCTACCACGGGCCCGGACTCTTCGACCCCGAGTATCGCACGGACGCCGACGGCCGCTTCCGCGCCGTGGCGCTGCCGGGCGGCGGCATCCTCGTCGTGCGCTCGCTCGAGCCGGGCTACCTCATCGCCAGACCCCTCACCCCCAAGGCGGCCGCCAACGTCCTGGACCCGGCCAACTTCTCTATGCAGGGCCAGTTCCAGGCGATGGTGCCGATCGACCCGCGCCTGAATGAGGTCTTGGTCCTCCCCGATATCGCCTTGACACCCGGCCGCCCGCAGCACGTGCGCCCGGTCGGGCCGGCCGGCCGGCCGGTCGAGCGGACGCTCAACTTCGGCGAGGAAGGCCGCACGTGGCCTGGCGACGTCGTGCCCGGCCCCGAGTTCACCTTCGTCCATCCCCGGCCGGGCCAGCCCGAGACGGTCGTCATCCTCTCTGAGAATCGGGAGCTGGCGGCCTTCGTCGATATCAAGGGGGACGAGCCCGATCCGATCAAAGTCGCGCTGCAACCGTCGGGGACCGTCATCGGCCGGCTGGTCGATGAGGACGGGCGGCCCCGGCCGAACGTCCGGCTCGAACTGGAGTACCAGCGCCGGACGAGAGGAGACACGGAGTCCGACGAGCAGCATTTCTCCCCGCCGCTCCTGACCGGCCCCGACGGCCGGTTCCGGATCAGGGGACTCGTCCCGGGGGTCTCCTACACCGTGGCGGCCATCAGGAAGGGCGCGAAGGACGATGAGCACCGCTACGAAGGTAACGTGCACAGCGACCTCTGGACCTTGAAGCCCGGCGAGATGCGTGACTGGGGCGACGTTCGAGTCATGAGGTAGAGCCACGTCGAGAGTAGGCGAGTCACACCCACGATTCCCCGGACACGGACAAGCCGAAACCTCGAGGCCGCCGGCTGCTTCGGTGCTGTCGTACTCGGTCAGTGAGCGGGGACAATCTCACGAATACCAGGGGTTCGGCCTGTCTGCCGATGGGGTCTTGACGCTGACCCAAGACCCCGATAACGCCATGGTGGGCCGGATCGACTGGCGAGACTCGGAATATCTCGACTTCAGGCTCCTGGAGGGCCGGCCCGGTGACTCCGGCCTCTCGTTCGCGAGATCCTCGTGAACGAAGGGAGCAGGCCGTGATCTCCGGCTCCCGGTCAACGACCCCACATCTTGCGTAAACCTCTCCACCGCGACGAGCCGATGATTCCTGATAGGCGGCTCGACCCGACCGGCCAGGAGCATCATCACGCCGTGGTTAGTTCGATGGAGAGGGGGTTGAATGATGGGATGTTCCGGCCGGCTAACGATCCTGGTCGTGAGCTTACTGCTCCCCTGGGTTGAGCCCGCACCCTGCGCGGCCCAGCCGCCCTCACCAGCCGTACCGGCGACCGGGGGGAGTCCCGCAGCCGGCGGCATGCAGGCCCCGGCCTTGCCGGCGCCGAATCCCGCGGGTCGGGCCCAGCCGGCGGCCCCGCCGACCGGGGCGGCGACTCGCGCCACCCAGCCCCAACCGGCGATCTCCCCGGGGCAGCCGCCGCTGGTCCGGTCGCTCGAGCCGGCCAGGCCGGCGCAGGCGCCGGAGCCCCTCTTTCAGGTCGTCAGGCGCCCGACTCCGCCGCTGGAGCCGACCGACGTCCGCCTTCCGATCAACCTGGCGACCGCGCTGCGGCTCTCCGACGCCCGGCCGATCATGGTCGCCATGGCGCAGGCCGAAGTGTGGGTCGCCGAGGCCCGGCTTCAGGAGGCCCGGGTGCTCTGGGTCCCCACCCTCAACATCGGCTTCGACTACCTCCGCCACGACGGCGGCGGCCCCGACTTCAACAAGGGCATCATGACCGCGCCCAGCGTCAACTTCTTCTACGGCGGTGCCGGTGCGATCCTGTCCGTGGGCACGACGGATGCGATCTTCCGGCCCCTGGAGGCACGGCAGGTCCTAAGCGCCCAGCACTGGGAAATCCAGAGCACCAAGAATAACGTCCTGCTCGACACAGCGAAGGCCTACTTCACCGTACACCAGTACCGCGGGATGTACACCGGCGCCCTGTACTGCATCGAGCGGGGCCACGACCTGATCGAGCGCATCGCGCAATTGAAGCAGGACATGGTCCCGGCGGTCGAGGTCGAGCGGGCGCGGAACCTGGTCGCCGACCTCGAGCAGCAAGCGGTCTCGCGCGCGAGCAATGGCGGGTCAGCAGCGCCGACCTGACGCAGACCCTCCGGCTCGATCCCCGCGCGGTGGTCGTCCCGCTGGAGCACGACCACTTGCAGGTCACCCTGATCGAGCCCGGCCGGCTGCTCGACGACCTGATCCCGATCGCGCTGACCAATCGCCCCGAGTTGGCGAAGCACCAGGCGCTGGTCCAGGCGACCATCGCGGCGCTCCGCCGCGAGAAGATGCGCCCGCTCACCCCCAGCATCCTGATCAACGGCTTCCAGACCCCCAACGAGCTGATCCAGGCCGGCATCTTCGGGCTGGGCTCCAACACCAGCATGAACCAGTGGCAGGGCCGCGATGACTTCAGCATCCAGCCCCTCTGGCAGCTCCAGAGCATGGGCCTCGCCAACCTGGCGATGATCAAGGCGCAGCGCGGCGAGGAGTCGAAGGCCATCATCGAGCTGTTCAAGATGCAGGACCAGGTGGCGGCCGACGTGACGAGGGCCCATGCCCGCCTCCAGTCAGCGGCGCTGCGGGTGGTCCAGGCCGATCGCGCCCTGCGCACGGCCATCATCACCTTCAACGGCAACTTCCAGGGCTTGCAGCAGACGACCCGCTTCGGCGACATCCTGGTGCTGGTCAACCGGCCTCAGGAGGTGGTCTTCGCCCTTCAGCTCATGAAGCTGGCCTTCGACGAGTACTACACCACGGTCTCCGATTACAACCGGGCCGAGTTCGAGCTGTTCCACGCCATGGGCTACCCGGCCCAGGAGGTCACGCTCAAGACGCCGCCGGGTCCCGTCGAGCGGGTCAACCTGGAACGGCCGGGGTACCTGCCGCCGGTGGGCAACGGGCCGCCGCCAGCGACCCGCTGACGCACCCGATCCTCGTCGTTATCGTGTCGCGCCGTCCGGGGCCCGAAAGGGCTCCCGGACCGCAGCTCGACTCGACAGTCGCGCCAGCACGGCCGGATTGCCGACCGATATCAATCGCGGGGTACCCATGTCCCCGAGCCGGAGGGAGCTTCATACATGCGACGCCGCCCGATCGTGAGATTCCGTCCCGATCTCGAGGGTTTCGAGGAGAAACAGCTCCTCAGCGCCAGTCCGCTGACGACTCACGTCGCGGGTCCCAAGGATAGCTCGAGTGCCGCGGCGGACACGTCGGGCCATCAACGGCGGCACGGCACCGCGGGCATCGGTTATCTCGGGTACCGCGTGACTCAGAAACAATACCTGCTGACGCCTGCCTTGATCTCCCACCAGGTCCTGGTCCAGAAGGCCCGGCCGGTCCCCGGCAAGACCTACAACATCCTTGACATCGCCGTGAAGAACAACACGTTCCAGACCTTCACCGCCAGCGACAATTTCACCGTGAGGATCCCCGGCTTCACCGGAACGAAGCGCGTGCAGGGCAACGCGTTCCCGATCCTCACGGGCAATGAGACGTGGAAGCCTGAGCAGGTGATCGTGTTCTACATCATGGGCAATAACTACTACCCGCTCTCACCGCAGGTCGCCGCGGGGTTCCAGTTCGACCTTGGCGGCCGGTCCACGACGCTGGTCCCGGGCCCATCGGCGATCGCGTTGCGGATCAAGTACAACCCCGCCACGTTCGCCAGGACCCTCGATTGGATCGTGTCCTATGGCCAGGGGGCGCAGACGGGACACGGCCCGGCGTTCGGCATTCCCGACACGGCGATCAACAGCATCGTCAGGGCGGGGACCACCCGCATCGATTACGGCGGGCACTTCTGATCGCTTGCCGCGTGGATGGCTGGATTTCGACGGCCCGGTACAAGCGGAGAGAAATCGCCGCATGCCGAGCCGTTAGACTGAATCCCTATCGACAAACGGGCAGCCCGCATAAACCTCGCGATCGCTATTAGCCGATGAATCCTCGGGAACAGATTATCCGGAACGACCGCCATGTCCGTGCGCCCCGGAACCCTGATGGAGAGGGGAATGGTATGATGGGACGATCCGCCTGGCCATCGATCCTCGGCGTGGCCTTGCTGCTCACCGGGCTCGAGCTGGCTCCGTGCGCGGCCCAGTCGCCGGACCCGCCGCCATCGACACCGAACCCCGGGCCTCGAATCCAGGCGGCGGCCTCACCGGTGGCGACATCGACGGCCGACCCCGCTCGTCGGGTACAACCCCGCGCGGTGGCGGCTGCGCCGGCGAAACCCGTGCGCCGGGGGCAGCCCCGTGGCGCCGGCGATCCCGCCGCCGCGCGTGCCGGCGGAGTCCTCGCGGGAGGTGACGGTCCTCCCCGCAGCCGGATCGCAGGCAGTGGTCGCGCCGACGCCAAAGGCCAACGCGCCGCCGCGCGTGTCGCCGGCCTGGATGACGGCTCCGGCACCCGCCGATCGCCGCGTGCAGCTCGCGGGCACGACGACGATGAGGCTTGGCCCCACGCCGATCCCGGCGCCGCCGGCCCCGGCGACGCCGACCCCGAGCCCCGCGTCCGGAGCGCAGCCGCCGGCTTCCCCACCGGGGCGGACCTTGATCGTCCGGGCGGTCGACCCCAGCCAGGCGGTCGCGCCGATGGCGCCGGTCGGTGACGCGCTGTTGCAGCTCAAGGCGGCGCCGGTCGAGCCGACCGACTTCCGCTTCCCGATCAACCTGGCGACCGCGCTACGGCTCTCCGACGCCCGGCCGCTGGTCGTGGCCGCGGCGCAGGCCAGCGTCTGGATCGCCGAGGCCCGGCTCCAGCAGGCCCGAGTCCTCTGGGTCCCTAGCCTCATGACCGGGGTTGACTACATCCGACACGACGGCGGCGGCCCCGACTTCAACAAGGGCGTCATGACCGCAGCCAGCGTCAACTTCCTCTACGGCGGCAGCGGCCTTTGGCAGTGGGTCAACCTGACCGACGCCATCTTCCAGCCGTTGGCGCGGCGCCAGCTCGTCAACGCCCGGCACTGGGACGTCCAGACCGCCAAGAACGACGTCCTGCTCGAGACGGCCGACGCCTACTTCCGGGTCCACCAGTACCGCGGGATGTACGCCGGCACCCTGTACTGCGTCGAGCGGGGGCACGACCTGGTCGAGCGGCTCGCCACCATGAGCCGGGACCTCGTCACGCCGGTCGAGGTCGAAAGGGCCAGGAACATGGTCGCCGACCTCGAGCAGCGCGCCGTCTCGCGCGCGAGCAGTGGCGGGTCAGCAGCGCCGACCTGACGCAGACCCTCCGGCTCGATCCCCGCGCGGTGGTCGTCCCGCTGGAGCACGACCACTTGCAGGTCACACTGGTCGAGCCCGGCCGGCTGCTCGACGACCTGATCCCGATCGCGCTGACCAACCGCCCGGAGATCGCCGCCCAGCGAGCGGTGATCCAGGCGGCGGTGGCGGATGTCCGCCGCGAGAAGTGGCGGCCGGCCCTCCCCGTCGTCATGATCAACGGCTTCCAGGCCGCCGGCATGTATCTCCAGGCCGGCTTCTTCGGCCTGGGTCCCAACAGCAGCTTGAGCCAGTGGACCGGCCGGTTTGACGGCAGCTTCCAGCTCATGTGGCAGCTCCAGGCCTTCGGGATCGGCAACCTGGCGATGATCAAGGAGCGTCGCGGCGATGAGTCGAAGGCCATGGTCGAGCTGTTCCGGATCCAGGACCGGGTGGCCGCCGACGTCACGCGAACCCACGCCCGCCTCCAGTCGGCGGCGCTGCGGGTCGTCCAGGCCGATCGCGCCTTGCGCACGGGCATCATCACCTTCAACGGCAACTTCCAGGGCTTGCAGCAGACGACCCGCTTCGGCGAGGACGTGCTGGTCCTGGTCTACCGGCCGCAGGAGGCGGTCTACTCGCTCGAGCTCTTGAACATCGCGTTCAATGAGTACTTCACCACCGTGGCCGAATACAACCGGGCGCAGTTCGAGCTCTTCCACGCGATGGGCTATCCGGCCCAGGAAGTCGCGCTGCAGCACCCGACCGGCGAGATCCTGCCGGTGGAGATGGCGCGGCCGAACTACCTGCCCCCGGTGGGCCATGGACCGCCCCCGGCGACCCGCTGATCGGACCGACTCCCGTCGTGCTCACACAACCGGATTCCCGAGCGGCCTCCCGCTCCGCCTCTCCGCATGGAAGTGGTGGCCGTAGCGACTGTCCCCGGCCCTGAGGACTTGACAACGATTCTCTTCCATATCAAGAATTGAGTTCATCGCTTACCTTACCCGGCCCGGGACTGGAGCGGCGATGTCCAACCAATCCCGCCTTAATTGCGCGATTCGCCTCGCAACCGCCCTGGCGCTGCTGGCGGCGGTGGTGATCTCGCCCCTCCGCCCGGCGATCAGGGTCCTCGCGACCGATAGCTCCCAAGTCGATTGCCTTCGCCGCAATTTCGGGATGCCCGGCAAGGCCGGTACGACCCACCATCGGCCGCACTCGCCGGTGACTTCACGCGTGGTCCAGGTCAAGGCCCTATCTTCCCAGCACAAACTGGACTGGACGTCCGGTTCCGTCCCACATCGCATCGACCTGGCTTACGCCCCTTCTCTCGGGCCCGGACGGCATTCGACCGACCTCGGCCTCGATCACACGGCGCACCCGCTCCGCTGTTGAACCTGCGTCCACCATGGGTGCGCGCCTGCGATCTGGGCGTCTCGGCTTGAAGCGGGACCGCCGCGATGGCTGAGATTCGGCGTCGATGGATGAGCGATCCCGACGCGGGCTGGAGCTCGGCTCGCCTCGTGCGGCGTAGATGTCAACGGCGCCGTTGACGCCGACGTCATCTTCATCGTGGCCGCTCCGATCCGGAAGGAGCCCGGCCTCGGTCCGAGGCAATCCACCAGTACGGATGCGCCACGCCGGCCTCCTCCCCGCGGCGGCCCTCGGCGCCACGCCAGGTCATGAAATCCGAGATTTCTACAAGTTTTTTTGATCGAACAGACGAAGATGCTCCTCCACGTCGGATCCGGGGTTTCCTTTTCTTTTCCCCATTGAGCCGGATGTTTCGCCTCAAGCCCAGATGCCGGTCCTGCCACGAATCGGCCGGGAGTCTCGGTTCATGAACCCGACCAACTTTGCGATGCGGCACCCGATCACGATCCTGATGATGGTCGTGGCCCTGATCAGCGGCGGCGTCTTGGCCTTTGAGCGGATGCGGGTGGACATCTTCCCGCCGCTGAACGTCCCGAAGATCTACGTCTTCCTGGACTACATCGGCATGAGCCCCGACCAGATGGAGGGCTTCATCGTCAACCAGCTCGAGCTCTACTTCCAGTATGTGGACGGCATCCAGGACATCAACACCCGCAACATCCAGCAGGTCGCCCTGACCGAGCTCTCGTTCTTCCCCGGCACCGACATGGGCCAGGCGATGGCGCAGGTGGTGGCGATGTCCGACCGGGCGATGTCGTGGATGCCCAAGGGGACGTTGCCGCCGATGATCATGCGCATGGATGCGGGCAGCGTGCCGGTGGGCTACCTGGTCTTCGAGAGCAAGGAGACGTCGCTGGGGGCGATGGGGGACCTGGCGCAGAACATCATCCGGCCCCTGGTGCAGAAGAACGTGCCGGGGACGGTGGCGATCTCGCCGTTCGGTCCGAACATGCGGTCGATCGTGATCAATGTGGACCCGCAGAAGCTGCTGGACTACAACCTGACGCCGCAGCAGGTGATCGACGCGTTGGCGACGGGGAACACGATCATCCCGGCGGGGAACCTGTACATCAAGGATTCGATGCCGTTGGTGGCCAACAACGCGACCGTCGTGGACATCAGGCGCCTCGGCGACATCCCGGCGAAGGTGGGGCTCAACGTCTATCTCCGCGACGTGGCGACGTTCCACGACGACACCGACATCACCTACGGCTACGCGCTGGTCAACGGCAAGAAGTCGGTGTACCTGCCGATCATCAAGAAGGACACCGGCTCGACGCTGACGGTGGTGGCCGACGTGCACAAGTCGATGCAGTTGTTCCGCGACGCCGTGCCCAAGGACGTCTCGGTCAACTTCGAGTTCGACGAGTCGCCGACGGTGGTGGCGGCGGTCCAGAGCGTGGCGAGCGAGGGGATGATCGGCGCGGCCCTGACCGGGCTGATGATCCTGCTGTTCCTCCGCGACATGAGGAGCGTGATCGTCGTGGTGACCACCATCCCGCTGGCCCTCTTGGGGTCGCTGGTCGGGCTGTGGGTGACGGGGAACACGATCAACATCATGTCGCTGGGCGGCATGGCGCTGGCGATCGGCATCCTCGTCGATATGGCGACGGTGACCATCGAGAACGTGCACGTGCAGATGCGGAGCACGCCGATGATCGCCACGGCCGTGCTGCGCGGGAACCATGCGACGGCCGTGCCGATCCTGCTGGCGCTTTTGTGCATCCTCTCCGTCTTCGTCCCGGCGTTCATCATGGCCGACCCGCTGCGGTCGCTGTTCATGCCGCTGACCCTGGCCGTCGGATTCGCCATGATCGCGGCGTACCTGCTCTCGAGCACCTTCGTGCCGATCCTGTGCGTGGCCCTGCTCAGGCACAGGGGGCATGGCGAGGAGGGCGGGCTGTTCGAGCGGATGCTCAAGTCTTATGGCAGGGCCGTGGGCTGGCTCGTCCGCCGGCGCCGGTGGGTGGTTGCGGGCTATCTCGGAGCCTGTGCCGCGATCCTGGGGTTGTTGGGGATGCAGGTGGGCACCGAGCTGTTCCCCCAGATCGATTCGGGGCAATTCGTCCTGCGGTTCCGGCCGCCGCCCGGCTCCAACTACGAGCTCACGCGGCAGATGGCCATCAAGTGCCTCGAGGAGATCGAGCGCGAGGCCAAGCCCGAGAATATCCAGATCACGATGGGCTACGTCGGCCAGGTCCCGCCCAACTTCGGCATCGACAACATGGTGCTGTTCATGCGCGGGCCCGACGACGGCCAGTTGCGGGTCGCGCTGACCGACGATAGCGGGATCAGGCTCGACGCGTTCCGCGAGCGGATGCGCAAGGTCCTGCCCGAGCGGGTGATCCCCTGGCTGGCGCAGCGGCTGGAGCAGGGGGGATTGGCGGCGGCGGAGGCGAAGCGGCAGGCCAAGACGGCCAGCTTCGGCTTCGAGCCGGGCGACATCGTGACCTCGGTCATGAGCTTCGGCTCGCCGATGCCGATCGCGGTCCGGGTCGTCGGCACCGACCTCAAGATGGTCCGGCAGCACGCGCAGAAGATCTCCGCCAACATGAGGCGGATCCCCTACCTGCGCGACATCGGGTTCGTGCAGACGCCCGACTACCCCTCGGTCGAGGTCGAGGTCGACCGCGAGAAGGCGGGCCTGAGCGGCGTCAAGGTCGAGGACGTGGCCAAGGCGCTCGTCATGGCGACGGCGTCAACGCGGTTCGCCAACCTGAACTACTGGATCGACGTGAAGACGGGGTTCGACTACCTGGTGCAGCTCCAGGTGCCGCCGTTGCGGATGGAGAAGCCGGAGGACGTCGAGAGGCTGCCGCTGGCGGCGGTCAACCCGCTGGTCAACCTGATGGTCCGCGACGTGGCGACGGTGCGGCGGGGCGTACGGCCCGGCGAGCTCGACCGCGACATGTCGCAACGGTACATGACATTGACGGCGAACGTCGAGGGCGAGGACATGGGCCGGGCCTCGCGCCAGGTCCAGCGGGCGGTCGAGGCCGCCGGCGTGCCGCCCCGCGGCGTGCGGGTCGAGCTGATGGGCCAGCTCCCGCCGATGATCGAGATGTTCCAGTCGCTGGGCATCGGGTTGGCGGTCGCCGTGTTCGTGATCTTCGTGCTCCTGACCGCCTACTTCCAGTCGCTGAGGCTATCGCTGATCGCGGTGGGCGCCGTGCCGGGGGTGCTGGCGGGCATCGCGGTGATCCTCTACTCGACCAACACCTCGCTGAACATCGAGTCGTTCATGGGCTCGATCATGTCCCTGGGCGTGTCGGTGTCGAACTCGGTCATGCTGGTGACGTTCATCGACGAGCACTGGAAGCGGGGTGTGCCCTCGGTGGAGGCGGCGATCCTGGGCGCCAGCGAGCGGCTGCGGCCGATCCTGATGACGGCCTGCGCCATGACGGTGGGCATGGTGCCGATGGCCTTGGCGTTGGAGAAGGGGAGCCAGATGCAGGCGCCTTTGGGCCTGGCGGTCATCGGCGGCCTGGTGATGTCAACGTTCGCCACGCTGCTGGTACTCCCCTCGATCTTCGCCGTGGTGGTCGGGCGGAAGGTGGCCCACTCGCCGTCGATCTACCCGGACGACCCCCAGAGCGCGCACTACGACCCGAAGTGCTACGCTGAAGAGGGCAAGTCCGGCCACGAGGTCGCTCTCCCGTCGCTCCAGCCGATCCCATTGCTTCCGCACACCGACGGAAACGGCCTCGCGCCGAACGGTGGCCTCGCGCCGAACGGCAGCCCCGCGCCGAACGGCAGCCCCGCGCCGAACGGCAGCCCCGCACCGGCCTCCGCACTCGACGCTCCTGTCAAGGAACCTCCCTTGCCTAGCTCAGCGGAGTAGCGTTTTTCCCGGTCGATACGCCAACTCGTGGAGATCGGACAGGCCCTCGGATCGCGCGTTGGTGAACGGCATAGTGGGTTGATCCTTGAACCTGGGAAACGAGAGAAAATGGAGAAACCGCCTCGACACCACGACAACCCCAGCGTGGCCTGCGAGGTCCGTCTTGCACCGTGCTCCAATGCGACCGACCTTGACCTAGAGGACTTGACAACGAATCGCTTTCATTCTAAAAATTAGATCGGTTCTCTAACCTACCCGGGACTCGAGTGGCGATGTCCAACCTATCCCGCCTCAATCGCGCGATTCGCCTCGCGACCGCCCTGGCACTGCTGGTGGCCGTGATGGTGTCGCCGATCCGCCCGGCGATCACAGCCCACGCCACCGGGCACTCCCGCGCCGATCGCCTCCGTCGCAATTTCGGCATGCCCAGCAAGTCCAGTACGACCCACCACCGGCCGCACGCGCCGGTGACGTCACGCGTGGTCCAGGTCAAGGCCCTCTCCTCCCAACGCCAACCGGACTGGACGTCCGACTCCGTCCAGCATCGCGTCGACCTGGCTTCCGCCCCCTCTCTCGAGCCCGGACGGCATTCGACCGCCCTCGGACTCGATCACACGGCGCACCCGCTCCGCTGTTGAGACCGCGCCCGCCGTGCGTGCGCGCCTGCGATCTCTGTGTCCCGGCCCCGGGCGCGACCGCCGTGGTGGATGAGCCCCGGCTTCGCCGGATGATCGCTCGCGATGAGGGATTGAGCCCGGCTGGTGTCATGTGGCGCATGTCGACGGCGCCGCCGACGCCGACAGCCTCGAGATCGCGGCTACCACGTTCCGTGAGGAGCCCGATCTCGGCGAGAGCGGGGCCGAGGGAACCCTCCTGGGGATTCGCCTCATGCCGGCCTCCCTCCTCCACGCTCCGGCGCCGGAACCCCTCCGCCGTCGGCGCCATGTCAAACTATGATCTATTAAATATTTAATATGCCGCTTTGGATCGAAGCGAATCCCAGTGGCATTCGTCGCCGTACGAACGTGCTCTTCCACGACGGATCCCGGGTTTCTTCATTCCCCCGTTGGGCCGGATGTTTCGCATCGAGCCCGGATGCCGGGCCTGCCACGAATCGACCGGGAGTCATCGGTTCATGAATCCAACCGTCTTCGCCATGCGGCGCCCGGTCACGACCATGATGATGGTCGTGGCCCTGATCAGCGGCGGCGTGCTCGCCTACAGCCGCATGCGGGTGGACATCTTCCCCGCCCTGAACGTCCCGAAGATCTACGTCTTCCTGGACTACATCGGCATGAGCCCCGACCAGATGGAGGGCTTCATCGTCAACCAGCTCGAGCTCTACTTCCAGTATGTGGACGGCATCCAGGACATCAACACCCGCAACATCCAGCAGGTCGCCCTGACCGAGCTCTCGTTCTTCCCCGGCACCGACATGGGCCAGGCGATGGCGCAGGTGGTGGCGATGTCCGACCGGGCGATGTCGTGGATGCCCAAGGGGACGTTGCCGCCGATGATCATGCGCATGGATGCGGGCAGCGTGCCGGTGGGCTACCTGGTCTTCGAGAGCAAGGAGACGTCGCTGGGGGCGATGGGGGACCTGGCGCAGAACATCATCCGGCCCCTGGTGCAGAAGAACGTGCCGGGGACGGTGGCGATCTCGCCGTTCGGTCCGAACATGCGGTCGATCGTGATCAATGTGGATCCGCAGAAGCTGCTGGACTACAACCTGACGCCGCAGCAGGTGATCGACGCGTTGGCGACGGGGAACACGATCATCCCGGCGGGGAACCTGTACGTCAAGGATTCGATGCCGGTGGTCTCGAACAACGCGACGGTCGTGGACATCCAGCACATGGGGAGCATCCCGGTAAAGCTGGAGAAGAACGTCTACCTCCGCGACGTGGCGACCATCCTGGACGACACCGACATCACCTACGGCTACGCGCTGGTCAACGGCAAGAAGTCGGTGTACCTGCCGATCATCAAGAAGGACACCGGCTCGACGCTGACGGTGGTGGCCGACGTGCACAAGTCGATGCAGTTGTTCCGCGACGCCGTGCCCAAGGACGTCTCGATCAACTTCGAGTTCGACGAGTCGCCGACGGTGGTGGCGGCGGTCGAGAGCGTGGCGACCGAGGGGATGATCGGGGCGGGCCTGACCGGGCTGATGATCCTGCTGTTCCTCCGCGATCCCAGGAGCGTGATCGTCGTGGTGTCCAACATCCCGCTGGCGCTGTTGGGGTCGTTGTTCGGGCTGTGGGTGACGGGGAACACGATCAACATCATGTCGCTGGGCGGCATGGCGCTGGCGATCGGCATCCTCGTGGACGAGGCGACGGTGACCATCGAGAACGTGCACGTCCAGATGGGTCGCACGGAGAACGTCGCCACGGCCGTTCTGCACGCGAGCAACGCCACGGCCGTGCCGCGGCTGCTGGCCTTGCTCTGCATCCTGTCGGTGTTCATCCCGGCGTTCATCATGGCCGACCCATTGCGGGCGCTGTTCATGCCGCTGACCCTGGGCGTCGGCTTCGCCATGATCTCGTCTTACCTGCTCTCGAGCACCTTCGTGCCGATCATGTGCGTGGCCTTGCTCAAGCACATGGGCCACGGGCATGGCGAGGGGAAGCCGGGGCTGTTCGACCGGATGCTCAAGGTCTATGGCAAGCTGGTGAACTGGTTCGTCCGGCTGCGCTGGCTGAGCGTGCCGATCTACCTCGGGGCGTGCGGTTTGGTCCTATGGGTGCTGGGGATGCAAGTGGGCACCGAGCTGTTCCCCCAGATCGATTCGGGGCAATTCGTCCTGCGGTTCCGGCCGCCGCCCGGCTCCAACTACGAGCTCACGCGGCAGATGGCCATCAAGTGCCTCGAGGAGATCGAGCGCGAGGCCGGAGCCAACCACATCCAGATCACGATGGGCTACGTCGGCCAGGTCCCGCCCAACTTCGGCATCGACAACATGGTGCTGTTCATGCGCGGGCCCGACGACGGCCAGTTGCGGGTCGCGCTGACCGACGATAGCGGGATCAAGCTCGCCGCGTTCCGCGAGAAGCTCCGGAAGGTCCTCCCGGAGCGGGTGATCCCCTGGCTGGCGCAGCGGCTGGAGCAGGGGGGATTGGCGGCGGCGGAGGCGAAGCGGCAGGCCAAGACGGCCAGCTTCGGCTTCGAGCCGGGCGACATCGTGACCTCGGTCATGAGCTTCGGCTCGTCAACGCCGATCGCGGTCCGGGTCGTCGGCACCGACCTCAAGATGGTCCGGCAGCACGCAGAGAAGATCTCCGCCAACATGGGACGGATCCCCTACCTGCGCGACATCGGGTTCGTGCAGACGCTCGACTATCCCTCGGTCGAGGTCGAGGTCGACCGCGAGAAGGCGGGCCTGAGCGGCGCCAAGGTCGAGGACGTGGCCAAGGCGTTGATCATGGCGACGGCGTCGACGCGGTTCGCCAACCTGAACTACTGGATCGACGTGAAGACGGGGTTCGACTACCTGGTGCAGCTCCAGGTGCCGCCGTTGCGGATGGAGAAGCCGGAGGACGTCGAGACCTTGCCGCTGGAGTCGGTCAACCCGCTGGTCAACCTGATGGTCCGCGACGTGGCGACGGTGCGGCGGGGCGTGCGGCCCGGCGAGCTCGACCGCGATATGTCGCAGCGCTACCTGACCCTGACCGCCAACGTCGAAGGCGAGGACATGGGCCGGGCCTCGCGCCAGGTGCGGAACGCGATCGACTCGGCCGGCGAGCCGCCCCGCGGCGTGCGGGTCGAGCTGATGGGCCAGCTCCCGCCGATGATCGAGATGTTCCAGTCGCTGGGCATCGGGTTGGCGGTCGCCGTGTTCGTGATCTTCGTGCTGTTAACCGCCTACTTCCAGTCGCCGCGGCTGTCGCTGATCGCGGTCGGCGCCGTGCCGGGGGTGCTGGCGGGCATCGCGGTGATCCTCTACTCGACCAACACCTCGCTGAACATCGAGTCGTTCATGGGCTCGATCATGTGCCTGGGCGTGTCGGTGTCGAACTCGGTCATGCTGGTGACGTTCATCGACGAGCACTGGAAGCGGGGGACCCACGCGGTGCAGGCGGCGATCCTCGGCGCGAGCGAGCGGCTGCGGCCGATCCTGATGACGGCCTGCGCCATGACGGTGGGCATGGTGCCGATGGCCTTGGCGCTGGAGAAGGGGAGCCAGATGCAGGCGCCTCTGGGCCTGGCGGTGATCGGCGGGCTGGTGATGTCCACGTTCGCCACGCTGCTGGTCGTCCCCTCGATCTTCGCCGTGGTGGTCGGCAACAAGGTGGCGCGGTCGCCGTCGATCTACCCCGACGATCCGGAGAGCGCGCACTACGACCCGAACTGCTACGCCGAGGAGGTCCATGGCCATGCCGGCCCCGACGCGGCCCACGGGACCGGCCCCGACGCGTCCGATTGAACCGGGCGTCTGCTGAACCCCCGACTCGGCGCCGCCGTACTTGATTTGAGGCCCCGGATACACCATCCGCTTCACGGGAGATCGACGATGGACCTTGAACTCGGAAAGACGTCAGGGGCGGCCGCCGGGAGGTACCGCCCCCATACCTGGAGGCCCCTGATGCGCCGCGCCTTTGCCATGGTTTTGCATCGTCCCGCCGGTCGTCGCTGGCTGCTGTTCGGTCTCCTGGCCGTCCTGGCCGCGCCGGGTTGCGGCCGCGAGGCCAAGATTGAATTCGTGAGCGACACGAAGCCCCCGGCCGTGCGGCTGATCCAACCCCAGGTCCGGAAGATCGTCCGGGTCGTCGGCCAGCCGAGCTTCATCGAGGCCTACGAGCGGACGTCGATCTATCCCAAGCCGACCGGCTACATCCAGGAGTGGCGGGTCGATATCGGCGACAAGGTGAAGAAGGGCGAGGTGCTCAGCATCCTCTACGCGCCCGAGTGGGTCGAGGAACACGGGACCATGAGCGCCACCGTCGGGCTCGATCAGGAGCGGATCGCCCTGGCCAACGAGACGGTGCGTGTGGCCGAGGCCGACGTCACGGCGGCCGATGCGCGGCTCAAGCAGGCCAAGGCCATCCTGGAGAAGTACGAGGCCGAGGTCGAGCGGTGGGACGCGCAGGTCCAGCGGCTCACGCGCGAGGTCGCCAGGATCGTGGTCAACGAGCGGATCCTCCGCGAGTCGATCGATCAGCGCACGTCGAGCATCGCGGCGCGGGACCAGGCGAAGGCGACCATCAGGCGGGCGGACGCCGAGCTGCTCTCGCGGCGGGCCGCGCTGGAGAAGGCGCAGGCCGCCGTCAAGGTGGCCGAGGCCGACCTCAAGGTGGCCGAGAGCGAGGAGAAGCGGCTGGGGGCGTGGGTGGACTATCTCACGCTCAGGGCCCCCTATGATGGCGTGATCACGGCCCGCAACGCCAACACCCTCGACTTCGTCCAGCCCACCACCGGCGACCCTTCGGCCATGAACGCGGACCGGACCCCCCACCTCTCGCCCGGCGGCGGCGCCGCGCCGATCTACGTGGTCGAGCGCACCGACAAGGTCCGCATCTTCATCGACATCCCCGAGGGAGACGCCAACTACGTCCAGGTCGGCACCAAGGCCAGCGTGCTGGTCAAGGGTTACCGCGACGAGCCGTTTGCGGGCGAGGTGACACGCACCTCCTGGGCGCTGAACGTCAAGAGCCGGACCCTCCGCGCCGAGATCGACCTGCCGAACCGGGACAGCCAGCTCCTGCCCGGGATGTACGCCTACGCCAAGGTGATCATCGAGCGGCCCGAGGTGCGGGCGCTGCCGGTCTCGGCGCTGACCTACAACGAGGACAAGGCGTACTGCTGGACGTACGAGGATGGCAAGGCGAAGCGGACGGAGGTCCGGACGGGGGTCAGCGACGGGGATTGGATCGAGGTCACCAATCGCCAGCTCCCGCTGGTGGCGGTGGCCGATGGCGAGGATCCCTGGGTGCCGATCGACGGCAAGGAGCAGGTGATCCTGGGCGACCTGTCGGACCTCGCCGACGGTTCCCCGGTGGAGATCACCCGGGGGGCGCAGGGGACGAGGCTGGCGAGCGATGCGACGGCCCCCGACCTCGGCCGGGCGGATACCGCGATCGCGCCGGGGCCCGTCGAGGTGTCCAACGACTCAATGGGGAACGCGAAGACCGAACTATGATGCATCGGGCCGTCGCGTCCCCGGACGAAGGGGCGCGCGGCGCCGATGAAGAGGGGAAACCAGTCCATGACATCGACAGAAACTCCGGTCGGCGCGAGCATCGTGGCGGTCTATCCCGACCACGCCGCGGCCGAGCAGGCGGTGAGGCGGCTGCATGCGGAGGGGTTCGCCATGTGCGACCTCTCGATCATCGGCCGCGACTTCCAGATGAGCGAGGAGCCGGTCGGCTTCGTCAACGCCAGCGAATATGCCAAGGCCGGGGCCGGGACGGGGGCGTGGTTCGGGGGCCTCTTCGGGCTGATGGTCGGGGCTGCGGCGGTGCTGGTGCCGGGCGTGGGCCCGGTGGTGGTGGCCGGGCCGCTGGCGGCGGCGCTGATGGCGGGGCTGGAGGGTGCGATCGCGGGCACGGCGCTGGGCAGCCTGGCCGGCGCTGGTCGGCTGGGGGATCCCGAAGGAGCGGGCTCTGACCTACGAGACGCACATCCAGGGGGGCAAGTTCCTCGTCTTCGCCCGAGGGGTGCCGGGGGCCATCGAGCGGGCGCGAGCCCTGCTCGCGCACCATACGTCCGAGCACGTGGATGTCTACGAGCCGGTGTCGTCGTGAAGTCGAATGATCCTTCCCGGATCCATCGTGTATGTGGTCTGACCTCGTATTGAATCACCAGTCTCCCGGGGTTCGTGAACATGGAGCCAAGAACGCGCCTGTCGCCGGGCGATCCCCGGCTTGCCAACACATCGCGCCCGGCAAGGCGCCTACCTTGACGGGAGATCAGCAATGCGCCGCGTCATCGCATCGGCCCTTTCGGATCGTCCGGCCCACTTCCACCCGCCGGTGTCCTGGCTGCTGTTCGGCCTCCTGGCCGCCCTGGCGGCGCCCGGCTGCCATCACGGGGAAGAGAACCGCTACACCAGCGTCGCCGAGCCCCCGACCGTGCGATTGCTCCCGCCCCAGGTCCGGAAGATCGTCCGCGTCGTCAACCAGCCGAGCTTCATCGAGGCCTACGAGCGGACGTCGGTCTATCCCAAGCTCAACGCCTACATCGACAAGTGGAACGTGGATATCGGCGACAAGGTGAAGAAGGGCGACGTGCTGGCCACCCTCTTCGTACCCGAGCTGGTCGAGGACCACGAGACGAAGAAGGCGACCGTCGGGCTGGATCGCGAGCGGGTCGTGCTGGCCAAGGAAGTGGTGCACGTGGCCGAGGCCGACGTCAAGGCGGCCAGGGCACGCGTCGAGGAGGCCCAGGCGGAGCTCAACAGCTACCAGTCCGAGGTCCATCGCTGGGACTCGGAGGTCTATCGGCTCGAGCGCGAGGTCCTGCGGGGCATCGTCACCCCCCAGGACCTCCTCCAGGCGAGGAACCGGCTCAAGGCGAGCACCGCCGCCTGGGACGAGGCCCAGGCGACCGTCCTCAGGGCGGACGCCGAGCTGCTCTCCCGCGAGGCCGCGCTGTCCAAGGCCAAGGTCGACGTGCGGGTCGCCGAGGCCGACCTCAAGGTAGCCCAGAGCGACGAGAGGCGGCTCAAGGCGTGGGTGGGCTACCTCACGCTGCCCGCGCCTTATGACGGGGTGATCACCGCCCGCAACGCCAACACCTTCGACTTCGTCCTGCCCACCACCGGCGACCCCACCGCCGACCCCCACTCCCCCCACCTCTCGCCCGGCGGCGCCGCCGCGCCGATCTACGTGGTCGACCGCACCGACAAGGTCCGCATCTTCATCGACATCCCCGAGGAGGTCTCGAACTACGTCCACATCGACACCAAGGCCACCGTGCTCGCCAAGGGATACCGCGACGAGCCGTTCCCGGGCAAGGTCACCCGCACCTCCTGGGCGCTGAACGTCAAGAGCCGCACGCTCCGCGCCGAGATCGACCTGCCCAACCCGCGCAGCCGGCTCCTGCCCGGGATGTACGCCTACGCCAAGGTGATCATCGAGCGGCCCGAGGTGCGGGCGCTGCCGCTGGATGCGCTGATGCATATCGACGACAACAGCTTCTGTGATGTGAAGGACTGTAAACGCCAGCATACTCGGATTTCGGCGCTGGTGCACGTCGGCGAGAAGACCTTCTGCTGGACGTACAAGGACGGCCACGCGGTGCGGACGGAGATCCAGACGGGGCTCAGCGACGGCAAGTGGATCGAGGTCACCCAGCGCAAGGTCTCGGCGGCGCCCGGCGGCGAGGACCGATGGGTGCCGTTCGACGGCAAGGAGCAAGTGATCCTGGGCGACCTGTCGATCCTCGCCGACGGCGGGCCGGTGACGCTCCCCCAGGCGAAGGAGCAGACGAAGGTCGCCAGCGAGGCGCTCGGCCCCGGTCATCGTGCGGCGGACACGCGCGCGGCCTCCCCGGCAGAGTCGCATTGATCTGCCACCGGGCGGCTGCCACCTTCCCTCGCCCGACGATACCTCCCTCCTCGTCTTCAAATGCCCCCCTTCGAGAAGAATCGCTTCCGACCGC
Source organism: uncultured Planctomycetota bacterium (assembly GCA_963815795.1). GTDB lineage: Bacteria > Planctomycetota > Planctomycetia > Isosphaerales > Isosphaeraceae > JAKAUH01. Next base: position 51,886 of record CAWFIC010000006.1, read on the forward strand.
ACGATCCGACGTCCAATCCGCCGTGAACGGTGACGGACCGCTCGCCCGAACATCCGCCTGCCGATTCCTAGGATAGGATGGAACGGGCCGGCAAGCGCCTCGCCCCGGTCTCCGGCCGGACTGCGGGCCGGGAGCGCGCCGGGGCGGGCGCAAGGATGGAACCGAGTCGCGGGGGGAGACCCATGAAGGCACCGGTAGGAAGTCGTGGCGGGATGTTGTTGACGGGACGGGTCCGTGTCTTGTCGGCCTGGCCGTCGATCCTCGTCGTGGGCTGGCTGCTCCTCGGGGTCCAGCCCGCGCCCTGTGCGGCCCAGCCGGCGCCCTCGACCTCGCCGGCGGGCGGCGGGATCTTGCCGGGTGCGATGTCGCCGCCGCCGTCGGGTTCGGCGATGGGGCCGATCCCCGGGCGCCTGGGATCCAGCCACCGCTCGGCAGTATGCCGGCGATGCCGGGGATTTCCGGGGCGAGTGCGACCGAGCCGTCGGTCGGGGGCTTGTCGGCGATTCCGGGGGGGCCCGGGTCGAATTGGAGCCAGCCTCCGCCCATACCGTTGCCGAGGCGCGAGGCTCCGGAGCAGACGACCGTCGGCCCATTGCCCGTGGCCGCCGTCGTGCCTCTGCCGGCCCTCTCGCACGACCATTACGGCGACGGCGCCGGGACGGTCGGGGCCGGCCTGATCTGGCTCGGTCAACTCCCCCACCAGTACCGGATCAGTCGCTTCCAGGACGGCGACGGCAAGGTGGGAGGACCCATCACTCACCGGCAGTGGATCACACCGCACAGCACGTCCGTCCTGACCCAGGCCGAGCTGGGCTACGGCCCGCCGGGTCAGCACCCGGGCTTCTACGGATTCGGCCTCTCGTTTCATCCGGGTTACGGCTACGGCGGCAACGCCCTGGGCGTCGGTGCCTACGGCGGCTATCCCTGCTACGGCGGCCCCGGCTACGCCCTCCACTACGGCTATCCCAAGTTCGCCTATCCCTACTTCGAAGGCACCGCCCAGCTCGGCCAGCTCCTCTTCGATCCGCCGGTCGTGATCACCGAGCTCATGGATGCCGGGGACTTCGGCCCCTTCACCGGGGCTTCGTCCTACGCCTATGTCCATCCTAGCTATGCGGCCGAGGCCGCGGCCACCGGATCGTTCGTGCCCGGGGTCGTCGTCCCTCCCGCGACGTCCGCCAGCTCCGTCGCTCCCGAGGCGACGCTCACTCCTCCCGCGGCCGGCGCGGCCCCGATCGATCGGGTACCTGTCGGGGAGCGCTATCTCGGGATGGACGTGGAGCCCGGTGCCGATGCCGGCGGCCGGCGCGGACTGAGAATCGTCAATATCCTCTCGGGCAGTACCGCCGCGAAGGCCGGCCTCCAGGTCGGCGACATCATCTACTCGATCAACGGCAATCTCACCGCGCAGCGCGGAGACCTGGCAGGCACCGCCGCCAACGCGGCGCCCGGCAGCATCCTCAAGATGATCGTCCGCAAGGCGAGCGACGGCGCGGAGCGGATCGTCACGATCCAGATGCCCTGAGCGGGTGAGGTCCGGCGACGCTCTGCCCGGCCCTCGATGGCCCTCGGTCGGGTAGGGCTGACTACTCCTGCATGGCCCCACGAGGCCCGCGCCATCCGCGACAGGGGCCGTGACAGTGGTGGTCCGCCCGATTACTTTAGCAATGAGCGGCGCCGGCCGATCGCATACGCGTTTCGAAGTTAGTGGCCCGGCCAATGGGCGGGGCCGGCCGTAACCAGGAGCTGCACTCTTGGCCGCCAGATCCACGAAGAGAGCGGGATCCGCGAATCCCAGCGTCCTGGCGATGGATCATCCCATCACGTTGTTGATGCTGGTCGTCGGCCTGATCAGCCTCGGCATCCTGGCCTTCACACGGATGCGAGTGGACATCTTCCCCTCGCTGAATACTCCGAAGATCTACGTATTCTTCGATTTCATCGGCATGAGTCCCGACCAGATCGAGGGGTTCATCGTCAACGAGCTCGAGCTGTATTTCCAGTACGTCGACGGCATCCAGGACATCAAGTCGCGGAACATCCAGCAGGTCGGCCTGTGCGAGTTGTCGTTCTTCCACGACACCGAGATGGGCCAGGCGATGGCCCAGGTCGTCGCCATGTCCGACCGGGCCATGGCGTGGATGCCCCCGGGCTCGTTGCCGCCGATGATCATGCGCATGGACGCCGGCAGCGTCCCGATCGGCTACCTCGTCTTCGTCAGCGAGGGCGACAAGACCTCGATCGGGGCGATGGGCGACCTGGCGCAGAACATCATCCGGCCGCTGGTGCAGAAGAACGTCCCCGGCACGGTCGCCATCTCCCCCTTCGGCCCGAACATGCGGTCGATCATCGTCAATGTCGACCCCCGGAAGTTGCTGGAATACAACCTGAATCCCGAGGACGTGGTCGAGGCCCTGAAGACGGGGAACGTCGTGGTTCCCTCGGGGAACATCTACGTCAAGGACTCGATGCCGATGGTCTACAACGACGCCACGGTCGTCAACATCCATCGCCTGGGCGATATCCCGGTCAAGCTGGGCTGGAACGTCTACATCCGCGACATCGCGACCATCCAGGACGATACCGACATCACCTATGGTTATGCACTCGTCAACGGCCAGAAGGCGATCCACCTGCCGATCATCAAGAAGGACACGGGCTCGACGCTGACGGTCGTGGCCGACGTCCACAAGTCGATGCAGAAGTTCCGCGACGCCGTCCCCCCGGACGTGAAGATCACCTTCGAGTTCGACGAATCGCCCACGGTGGTGCATGCGGTCGAGAGCGTGGCCACCGAGGGGGCGATCGGCGCGGGTCTGACCGGGCTGATGATCCTCCTGTTCCTCCGGGACCTGCGGAGCGTGCTCGTCGTCGTCTGCAACATCCCGCTGGCCCTGCTGGGGTCGGCGGCCGGGCTGTGGGTGACGGGCAACACGATCAACATCATGTCGCTGGGCGGCATGGCGCTGGCCATCGGCATCCTCGTCGATGAAGCGACCGTCACCATCGAGAACACTCACGTTCAGATGGGGCAGACGAAGAACATCGCCACGGCGGTGCTGAACGCCAGCAACGCGACGGCCGTGCCGCGGCTCTTGGCCCTGCTCTGCATCCTGTCGGTGTTCATCCCGGCGTTCATCATGGAAGACCCGCTCAAGTCGCTGTTCATGCCGCTGACCCTGGGCGTCGGCTTCGCCATGATCTCGTCTTATTTGCTCTCCAGCACGTTCGTCCCGATCATGAGCGTCTACCTGCTCAAGCACAAGGAGCATGGCGAGGGAAAGGAAGGCCTGTTCGACCGGATCCTCAAGGGTTATCGCAAGCTCCTGGAGTGGGTCGTCGGACTCCGCTGGCTCGTGGTGATGGTCTATCTCGGCGCCTGTGCCTTGATCCTGGCGGTGGTGGGTTTACAGGTCGGCACCGAACTGTTCCCGCAGATCGACGCGGGGGAATTCGTGCTGCGGTTCCGGCCGCCGCCCGGGTCGAGCTACGAGCTGACCCGGGAGATGGGCATCAAGTGCCTTCAGGAGATCGAGCACGAGGCGGGGTCCGAGAACATCTCGATCACCATGGGCTTCGTCGGTCAGGTCGCCCCGAATTTCGGCATCGACAACATGGTGCTGTTCATGCGCGGGCCCGACGACGGCTGGCTGCGCGTCAAATTGAAAGATGACAGCGGCATCAAGCTCGACGAGTTTCGCGAGCGGCTCCGCAAGGTGTTCCCCGAGCGGGTGATCCCCTGGCTGACCAAGCGGCTGGAGAAAGGCGGCTTGCCCGCGGCGGAGGCGCAACAACAGGCGGAGAAGTCCACCTTCGGCTTCGAGCCGGGCGACATCGTCACCCAGGTCATGAGCTTCGGCGCCTCCAAGCCGATCGCGGTCCGCCTGATCGGCACCGATTATGACGAGGTCCGCAAGTTCTCGGAGAAGATCGCCGCCGGCTTGAAGCGCATCCCCCACCTCCGCGACGTCGGGTTCGAGCAGACGCTCGACTACCCCACCGTCGAGATCCACTTCGACCGCGAGCTGGCGGGGCTGATCGGCATCACTCCCGAGCACCTCAAGCGCACCCTCGTCATGGCGACCGCCTCGACCCGTTTCACCAACCTCAACTACTGGATCGACGTGAAGACCGGCTTCGACTACCTGGTCCAGATCCAGGTGCCGCCGCTGCAGATGGAGAAGCCGGAAGATCTCGAGGAGCTGCCGCTGAAGCCGGTCAACCCCGACGTCCCCTTGATGGTCCGCGACGTGCTCAAGGACGGCCGGGTCCACCAGAGCGTGCGTCCCGGCGAGTACGACCGCGACATGTCGCAGCGGTACCTGACCGTGGTCGCCAACGTCGAGGGCGAGGACATGGGCCGGGCCGCCAAGCAGGTCCGGCAGGCGGTCAAGGATGCCGGCGACCCGCCCCGCGGCGTGCGCATCGAGGAAATGGGCCAGCTCCCGTCGATGACCCAGATGTTCGAGGCGCTGGGGATCGGGCTGGCGGTCGCCGTGTTCGTCATCCTCATCCTGCTGACGGCTTACTTCCAATCCCCGCGCCTGGCGCTGATCTCCATCGGGGCCGTGCCCGGGGTCCTCGCCGGCATCGTGACCATCCTCTATGTCACCGGCACCACGCTCAATATCGAGTCGTTCATGGGCTCGATCATGTGCATCGGCGTGTCGGTGTCGAACTCGGTGATGATGGTGACGTTCATGGACGAGCACTGGAAGGCGGGCAAGCCCTCGACCGAGGCGGCGATCCAGGGCGGCACGGAACGCCTGCGCCCGATCCTGATGACCGCCTGCGCCATGTCCATCGGCATGGTGCCCATGGCGCTGGCGCTGGAGCGCGGCAGCCAGATGGAAGCCCCGCTCGGCCGGGCCGTGATCGGAGGGCTGGTGATGTCCACGTTCGCCACCTTGCTGGTGCTGCCGGCGATCTTCGCGCTGGTGATCGGCCGGAGACAGCACCGCTCGCCCTCGCTCTACCCGGGCAACCCCGAGAGTGCCCACCACGATCCGGAGTTCGACGCGGACGGGAGCGATCAGGCGGACGAAACCGGCGGGGATGCGGAGGAAGACGAGGAGTCCCCCGCCACGGCGAGCTAAGTCGGTCCGCGAAAGAGGGAATGCGATGAGAGGCCGGGATGGGATGGCGTTCCGCTTTGCCCCGAAGGGGCCGAGACAACTCAGCCCGGGGCAACGCCCCGGGTCTGAAACGGCATTTCGGCCTGAAGTCAGGGTTCGCTCCGCTCGGCGCCACCGGCTGGGGTCCTGGCTCCTGGCCATCCTCGCGGCGTCGGGATGTTCCGAGGAGGAACCGACGGCCCCGAGCGTCTCGGAGCCCCCGGTCCTCCAGGTGGTCCATCCCCAGCTCCGGGCCATCAGCCGCGTCGTCGGACAACCGAGCTTCGTCCAGAGCTACGAGCGCACGTCGATCTATCCCAAGTTGACCGCGTTCATCGAGAAGTGGAACGTGGATATCGGCGACAAGGTGCAGAAGGGCGACGTGCTCGCCGACCTCTTCGTGCCCGAGCTGAAAGAGGACTTCGGGACGAAGAAGGCGACCGTCCAGTACGACAAGGACCGGGTCCGGTTCGCCGAGAAACAGGTGGAGGTCGCCGCCGCCGAGGTCGAGGCCGCCCGGGCGCGCCTCGAGGAGGCCCGGTCGATCTTGGGCAAATACGAGGCCGAGGTCGAACGCTGGCGACGTCCAGGTCGAGCGGCTCGACCGCGAGGTCAGCCGGACCGTGATCGACCCCCAGATCCTCCTCGAGTCGCAGAATCAGTGGAAGTCGAACATCGCCGCGCGGGACGCGGCGAAGGCGGCGATCGTGCGGGCGGACGCGGAACTGCTCGCCGACCAGGCCAAATTGTCGAGGGCCGAGGTCAACGTCGCGGTCGCCCGCTCCGAGCTGGCCGTCGCCGAGAGCGAGGCGAAGCGGCTCGAGGCGTGGGTGGGCTACCTCAAGCTCCTGGCGCCCTACGACGGCATCGTCGTGGCCCGCAACGCCAACACCTGGGATTTCGTCCTGCCCACCTCCGGCGATCCCACGGCCCAGCTCCGTGCTCCCCACCTGTCGCCCAGCGGTCAGGCCGCCCCGATCTACGTCATCGATCGCACCGACATCGTACGGATCTACGTGGACATCCCCGAGCGGGATGCCAACTACATCCATACCGGGTCGGAGGCGCGCGTGAAGATCTGGGCCTACCGCGACGAGTGGCTTCCGGCGACGGTGACCCGCCTTTCCTGGGCCCTCAACGCCCATAGCCGGACGATGCGCGCCGAGATCGACCTGCCCAATGCCGGCAGCCAGATCCTGCCGGGGATGTATGCCTACGGCGAGGTCACCGTCGAGCGCCCGGCATCCGGGCGCTGCCGAAGTCCGCCCTCACCCATGCCGGCGGGAAGTCCTTCATCTGGCAGTACGAGGGCGGCCATGCGGTGCGAACCGAGATCCAGACGGGCATCGCCGACGGCGAATGGGTCGAGGTGACCAATCGCCGCGTCAAGTCGGAATCCACCGGGAAGGAACAGGAAATGTGGGTACCGATTGAACCCTCGGAACAGGTGCTTACCGGCAGCAAGCTGTCGACCCTCACCGATGGGGCCCCGGTGCGGCTGGCTCGTTCGCCGGCGCCGACCGAGGGGGGAGGATCCGCGAAGACGACGTCCGGCGCGACGGGAGCCGAATAGACGACCGGCACTCATGTCGGAGGCGGCACGACCGGCTCGACTGTGGGGGAACAACGTTGATGGAACCGCAAGATCAACAGGAACACGATCAGCAACAGGGGTCCGATTCGCCCCAGCAAGGCGAGCACGCAACCGAAGACAGCGGGCCGGAGAGCCCTCAGGTCATCGGGACCGACGCTCCTCTCATCGCGTCGGGGCCGATGTCTCAATCCGATTGGACGACTCATCCCGATCGGAGCATGGTCGTCCAGACGAGCCGGATCCGCGAGCCGAACCAGGCGTTCAGTCCAGACCTTGTCATGGTCCCCGTCGAATCGGATCGCCCGTCGCAGGACCGCTCCGGCGCCGGGAGCGGGGAGGAGAAAGTGAACGAAGGCAAGCAAGAGAAGGACGGCAAGAAGGCCCAGTCCCAATCGAAGGGGGACCACACCGCCGATCGGGGCGGGTCCGGTGAACGCGCCAGGGATGAGCGCGGCGAGTCGACGCAGCCGCCCTCACTCACCCGGATCTTGTTGTTCTCGGGCATCGTGGCCCTGGTCTGCGGTGTCGTCGGCGCCTGGGGCTACTCGTATTTCTTCGGCTCGAACAAGTCGGGAGATCAGAAGTCTTCGAGCAAGGACTCGGGCTCGAGCAAGGACTCGGGCTCGGGCAAGGACTCTGATACGAGGAAGAACTCGACCTCCAACGATTCGAACTCGGGCAAGCTCCTCGAGGCGGAGGCTGCGTGGTTGGCCGCGGTGAAGGAACTCCGTCAGGCGAAGGAGGCGGAGAAGGCGGCGCGCAGCTCGGAGGAAGAAAAGAAAGCGATCCTGGAATTCCTCAAGTCGACGCTGCTGTCGGCCGGCCGCCCGGGCGATGGGTCGCTCTCGGCGGCCTTCTGGGCCGGGGGCCAGGGCAAGGACGTGACGCTGCGCAAGGCGCTGGATGTGACCGACTCGCGGGTCACCGAGGCGTTCGCCGACCGGCCGCTGGCCGAGGCGGCAATCCGCGAGATGTTGGGCCTGGCCTACTTGAATGTGGGCGATGCGGCGCGGGCGGTCCAGCAGTACGAGCGCGCGGTCGCCTTACGGGGAGCCGTGCAAGGAGACTACCATCCCGAAACGGCCGCCTGCCGCAATCAGCTCGCCATCGCGTACCGGATCGCCGGCCGCACGGATGACGCCAGCCGCCTGGTTGACGTGAACCCCAATTCACCCGACCACGCCTCCGCGCTGGCCGTCCGCGGCTCGTTGCTGCTCCTCCAGAAGAAACCCGCCGAGGCCGAGCTGAAACTGCGCGAGTGCTTGAACATCCGCCGCAAGATCCAGGCCGACGACTGGACGACCTTCGAAACGGAGTCGCTCCTCGGCGAGGCGCTGCTGGAGCAGAAGAAGTTCGCCGACGCCGAGCCATTGCTCCTGTCGGGCTACGAGGGCATGCAGCAACGCGCGGACGCGATCCCGCCCCAGGATAAACCCCGCCTCACCAAGGCGGTCGAACGCCTGGTGAGACTCTATGAAGCCTGGGGCAAGCCGGACAAGGCGACGAGGTGGAAGGAACTGGCAGCGGCGAAGGCCACGAAGAAATCCTGAAGTTTCCCGACGGCGATGTCGGCACCACGACGGTTCCCGCAGGGTCGTCGCGATCGCGCGCCGCGGGCGGAGACCGGCAATCCGGTTCGCGCCACAAATTGGATATGATCCGGGCGACCGCTCCCGGTCGATAAATCCCTTGATTGGGCCAGATCGGATGCGGCCGATTCCACGATCGTGCTGCAGGCCGCCGGGTGCAGTGAGGGATGGAGCGATGGAACGATCCGTCTGCGCGGGGACGCTCGCGGGGGCCTTGCTGCTCTCCTGCATCGGTTCCGTCCCCTGCGCGGCCCAGCCGCCCGGGCCGCCATCGCCGTCGGCCTCGCCGGCGCCAGCGGACCGTGCTCCGACGAGCGATGCCGCGACGATGGGTCCGAGCCCTCTCGCCACCACCCCGACGCTCGAGCCGGCGCCGATGGAGCCGACCGACCTCCGCTTCCCGATCAACCTGGCGACGGCGTTGCGGCTCTCCGACGCCCGGCCGATCGTCGTGGCCGCCGCCCAGACCAGCGTCTGGGTCGCCGAGGCCGACCTCCAGAAGGCCCGGGTCCTCTGGCTGCCGGCGCTCAACATCGGCGCCGACTACATCCGGCACGACGGCGGTGGCCCCGACTTCAACAAGGGGATCATGACGGCGCCCAGCGTCAACTTCTTCTACGCCGGGGCCGGCCTGTGGGGAGCGAACATGGGGATCATCTCCACGACCGATGCGATCTACGAGCCCCTGGTGGCCCGCCAGGTCCTCAACGCCCGCCACTGGGACGTCCAGACGGCCAAGAACGACGCCCTGATGCGGACCGCCGACGCCTACTTCACCGTGCACCAGTACCGGGGGAGGTACGTCGGCAAGCTCTACTGCATCCGGCGGGGGGGCGAGCTGGTCGAGCGGCTGGCCACCATGAGCCGCGACCTGGTCCAGGGGTTCGAGGTCGAGCGGGCGCGGAACATGGTCGCCGACCTCCGGCAGCGGGCCGTCTCGGACCGGCAGCAGTGGCGGGTCGTCAGCGCCAATCTCACCCAGGTCCTGCGGCTGGATCCCCGCGCCGTGGTCGAGCCGCTGGAGCACGACCACCTCCAGATCACGCTGATCGAGCCCGGCCGCACGCTCGAGGACCTGATGCCGATCGCGCTGTCCAACCGGCCCGAAGTCGCCTCGCGGCAGGCGATGGTCCAGTCGGCGATCGCGGCGATCCGCCGGGAGAAGGCGCGTCCCTTTATTCCCAGCGTCGCGATCAACGGCTTCCAGACCCCCTACGAGATGCTCCAGGCCGGGATCTTCGGCCTCGGCGTCAACAACAAGCTGAACCAGTGGGCCGGCCGCGACGACGTCAGCATCCAGCCCGTCTGGCAGTTGCAGAATCTCGGGATCGGCAACCTGGCGCTGATCAAACGGCAACGGGCCCTGGAGTCGCGGGCCATCGTCGACCTCTTCGAGGCGCAGGACATGGTGGCGGCGGACGTGACGCGGGCGTTGGCGCGGGTGCAGTCGGCGGCGCTGCGGGTGGTCCAGGCCGATCGCGCCCTGCGCACCGGGATCATCACCCTCGACGGGACCTTCGAGGGCCTCAAGGAGGTCAGCCGGTTCGGCAACGTCCTGGTCCTGATCACCCGGCCCCAGGAGGCGGTCTACGCGCTGGATCTCCTGAGATTGGCCTTCGACGAGTACTTCAACACGGTGGCCGAGTACAACAAGGCGCAGTTCGAGCTGTTCCACGCCCTGGGCTACCCGGCCCGGGAAGTCGCGCTGGAGCACCTGCCCGGCGAGGTCCGGCCGGTGGACCTGGCACGGCCGAACTTCCTGCCCCCGGTGGGCAACGGGCCGCCCCCGGCCACCCGTTGACCGCCGGTCGTCCGGGGGGCTGCCGACGCGACGCCCGCGATCGCATCGAGGGACCCATGACGGGAGCAGGATTCGAATGACGGCACGGACGGCCCGGCTCCTGATGCTGATCGCGGCCTGGCTGCTCCCCGGGGTCGATCCCCCCCCCTGCGCGGCCCAACCCTCGACCCTTCCGACGGAGGCGACGGGACCCTCGCCCGGCGCGCGGCGCGCGGCCTCGCTGCCATCGACGGTGTCCCCCGCCATCGAACGCTTCATGAGCCGGAGGGGCCGGGATCTCCCTCAACCGCCCGCCCTCGCGCCCCCCATGACGGCGGAGGTCCGACGGCAGGAACCCTCCCCCGAGCCGCCGTCGACGGCCCGGCCCGCCGCCCGCCCGGGAGAGGGCCGGGCGATCCGGGCCCGGCCGCCGGCGCTCCCATCGGGGGCCCCGACGTCCCGCGCCCCGCAGCTCGGCGGTACGATGATGCGCCGACCTTCCCCCCTGGCGACCGAGGTGAATCTCGGACGTGCGCCGACCGAGCCGGCCGACCTGCGCTTCCCGATCAACCTGGCGACGGCCCTGCGGCTGGCCGACGCCCGGCCGATCATCGTCGCCGCCGCCCAGGCCGACGTCTGGGCCGCCGAGGCCGACCTCCAGAAAGCCCGGGTCCTCTGGGTCCCCGACTTGAACGTCGCCGCCGACTATCTCCGGCACGACGGCGGCGGCCCGGACTTCAACAAGGGCGTCATGACGGCGCCCAGCGTCAACTTCTTCTACGCGGGTGGCGGTCTGATCGGATTCATCGCCACGACGGATGCCCTCTTCCAGCCCCTGGTGGCCCGCCAGGTCCTCAACGCCCGCCACTGGGACGCCCAGACGGCCAAGAACGACGCCCTGCTGCGCACCGCCGACGCCTATTTCCGCGTGCACCAGTACCGCGGGACTTACGCCGGCACGCTCTATTGCATCAAGCGGGGCGACGAGTTGGTCGAGCGGCTGGCCACCATGAGCCGCGACCTGGTCCAGGGGTTCGAGGTCGAGCGGGCGCGGAACATGGTCGCCGACCTCCGGCAGCGGGCGGTCTCGGCGCGGCAGCGGTGGCGGGTCGCCAGCGCCGACCTCACGCAGGTCCTGCGGCTGGACCCCCGCGCCGTGGTCGAGCCGCTGGAGCACGACCACCTCCAGATCACGCTGATCGAGCCCGGCCGCACGCTCGAGGACCTGATGCCGATCGCGCTGTCCAACCGCCCCGAGGTCGCCGCGCGCGACGCGCTGGTCCAGGCGGCGACCACGGGAATCCGCCGCGAGAAGATGCGCCCAGTCCTCCCCCTCGTCTTGCTCAACGGCTTCCAGAGCCCCGGCGGCATGTTGATTCAGGGCGGGATCTTCGGCCTGGGACCCAACAGCAGCCTCAACCAGTGGACGGGCCGCGACGACGTCAGCATCCAGCTCGTGTGGCAGCTCGAGAATCTCGGGATCGGCAACCTGGCGCGGATCAAGCGGCAACGCGGCGAGCAGTCGCGGGCCATGATCGACCTGTTCCGGACCCAGGACATGGTGGCGGCGGACGTGACGCGGACGTTGGCGCGGGTGCAGTCGGCGGCGCTGCGGGTGGTCCAGGCCGATCGCGCCCTGCGCACCGGGATCATCACCCTCAACGGGGCCTTCGAGGGCCTGCAGCAGACCAGCCGGTTCGGCAACGTCCTGGTCCTGATCACCCGCCCGCAGGAGGCGGTCTTCGCGCTGCAGCTCCTGAACGCCGCCTTCGACGAGTATTTCACCACGGTGGCCGAGTACAACCGGGCGGAATTCGAGCTGTTCCATGCGATGGGCTACCCCGCCCAGGAGATCGCGCTCCGCCAGCCCCCGGGCCCCGTCGAGCCGGTGGACCTATCGCGGCCGAAGTTCCTGCCCCCGGTGGGCAACGGGCCGCCCCCGGCCACCCGTTGACCGCCGGCAAAGGTCGATCAGAAGTGGCCGGCGAAGTCCATGCGCTGGGTCTTCGCCGCGACGAGGATGTTGATGGCCGTGTCGGGCAGGCCCAGCTTCGAGCCCGCGCCCAGTTGCGCCCCCTGGCCATAGGCGACGATCCAGTCGAGCTGGCGGGCGAACTTGGCGGGATCGTAGGTCAGCCGGAGGAAGATCCCCGACGGCCCCGGCACCAGCGTCGAGGACCGGCCGCCGGTGTCGAGCTGGAAGCCCGCGGCGACCTGTGGCGACAGCGGGTAGTATTTCTTGCTCAGGACATAGAAGACGATCCAGGTCTTGGGCTTCCACACCTCGTTGCCCGTCAGGACCGGGAACGCGTTGTCGAACACCGGCTTCTTGGTCCCGGAGTTGCCCGGGAGCCGGACCTTGAAATCGTTGGCGGCCGTGAAAGTCTGGCCCGTCCCGTTGAACACGGCGACATAGAGCACGTTGTACACCTGGCCGGGGACCGGCTGGATCTTCTGGACCAGGACCTGCTGGAACGGGGGGACCAGGTGGACGATCCGATAGGTCGGGTTGGTGATGCGGTACGCGAGGAACTGCTTCGGCAGGGACGCCGGGCGCGGGCGGCCTCCCGGGCCGCCGAGGCGCCGGCGCTGAGCAGTTGCCTCGCCTCGAGTTGGTCCAGTTCGGGATGGAATGCCGTGTTCTGGCGTAGGTGCATGGATGACGTTCCCGTCGGCTCGCTACAACAAGGTCCCCACTCGTCCCAGATTACGTCGGCAGTTCGAAGAGGTCCACATGAGTGGGGGAGCGAACCGGAGCCCTCTCGCGCGTCCGGTTGTGCGAGCACGACGGGAGTCGGTCCGATCAGCGGGTCGCAGGGGGTGGCCCGTTGCCGACGGGGGCAGGAAGTCCGGCCGCGACAGGTCCACCGGGAGGACCTCGCCGGTCGGGTGCTGGAGCGCGACTTCCTGGCCCGGATAGCCCATCGCGTGGAAGATCTCGAACTGCGCCCGGTTGTATTCGGCCACCGTGGTGAAGTACTCACTGAAGGCGACGTTCAAGAGCTCGAGCGAGTAAACCGCTTTAACCGTCGGGGTGATTTAGCAATGTCCCCGTCGGTCCCCCCCGGGGCCCGTCCCCGTTTCGGGTCCCTAGCGGCGTCCCCGTTTCGGGTCCTAGCGGCGTCCCCGTTTCGGGTCACCGTTTCGGGTTAGCGGCGTCCCCGTTTCGGGTCACGGAACCGGTCCGTGAAATCCAGCTGCGTCCCCGTTCGCCACCCAGCTGCGTCCCCGTTCGCCACCCCGTCTCGACGCCGCCCCAGTCGGCCTCGGGCCCACGAACGGGGCAGCACGAATCGATTGAGCGAAGGACCCGCTCGAAATTTGCTACGTCCCCTTTTTCCCCTCTATTTCCGCTTTAGGACACCACCTGCCGGTTGACATCTTGAAACGGCTAGTCTAGAATCTCAGATAGGGTCTGCTCCCGACGGGCAGGCCATCGCGGTCGCGAAGGCCCCCCATGCGAACCCTCGCAGGGATGGGGCTTTTTTATTGCCCCTGATGGGCAATCGGACTCGGCTACGACAGCCTTCGGACTCGGCTACGACAGCCTTGGCGTGCGATCGGGTTGCGCGCGACCTTGTCCGAGGACGACGAGGCGGCCAAGGCCGACGGAGTCGTCTCCGAATCGATGCCTCTGCCGATCGGGGGCCGCCGAGCACCCATCGCCGTCCCGCCCCTCGGTGGACCGGTGATATTCCGGTCACACACGGACATTTTCGTGCGACGGTGAATGTGAGGTGAAATTATGGTCACTCAACGCGCCCTCGATCACATCGCGTGGCTGAAGCAGAGGCTCGGGGAGGCCATCAAGAACGGGGATGCCACCGAGTACGATCGAATCCACAACGACATGCTCCATAATGCGAACAAGCTGGTAGCCGATCAGGGGTGGTGGGAGATCCGGTCGAAGGAGGAAGCGTTTCAGATCCTCTCGGACATCTTTGCTATCCCACCTTACCTGGTACATCCCACTCGTGACCAGCTCCTGCGCGACATTGTGCCGCACAGAGAGATCGGGAAGAACCTCGACAAGCAGGTCGCATCGATAGAGACGACCGAGGTAGCGGTCCAGGTCATCGACTATGCGGCCATGGCCGCAGAAATCGGGCCCGGTGCCGACGCCGTCACCGTTCGCGCGAAAGAGTTTGTTAAGCGGGTAGGCGTCAGCAAGGCCACGGCACCCATCGCTAGAGGGCTCATCAAGAGCGAATGGCATCTCCTAGGATTTCTGGATGTATTGACACTTGGATATTGGCCCTGCGGCGAATAGACCAGGAGGACTAACGGTGAACCCTACCGCCTTCGCAATGCGCCGTCCCGTCACATCCCTCATGCTGGTCGCCGCGGTTGTAAGTGGCGGCGTCCTGGGGTTGTCGAAGATGCGGACCGATACCCTTCCACCGCTCGACACGCCTAAAACTCACAGCTATCTTGATTACATTGGCATGTGCGCCACGCAGATAAAGGGGTACATCGTCGGCCACCTTGAGTCGTATTCTCACAAGCACGAGGAGGAGCACCACCCGGAGCACCGTAAGATCGTGCTCACCAGCCCTAAGGCAATGGACGTCATCATCACCCAGTCATTTGTCTGCCAGATCCGCTCGCAGCGCCACATCGAGGTCCGTGCCTTGGAGCCTGGGTATCTCTTGGACATCCGAGTCAACGAGGGCCAGGCGGTAAAGAAGCACGATGTGATGTTCAAGATCCAACCCATGCTTTACGAGGCAAAGCTGGAAGGCGAGAAGGCCGAGGCCGCGGTCGCGCGACTGAAGTACAAATTCACCGACAGCTTGGCCAAGAAAGACGTGGTCTCTCCGAATGAGGTGTTACTGGCCGACGCCGAACGGCTAAGGGCCAAGGCCAAGGCGGATCTGGCTCAGCGCGAGCTGGACTTCACCGACGTCAAAGCGCCTTTCGACGGCATCGTCGACCGCCTGCACGAGCGGGAGGGCAGCCTGATCAAGGAGGGGGACGTCCTCACGACCTTGTCCGATAACAGCGTGATGTGGGTTTATTTCAACGTACCCGAGAGATACTACTTCGAGTACATGGCCGCCCGGGAGCAGCATGAGAAGGAAGACAGAATCGAGCTCGTGCAGGCGAACGGCGACCCGTTTCCGCAGACCGGCACGATCGGTGCGATCGAGGCCGACTTCAACAACGAGACCGGGAACATCAAATTCCGCGCGGATTTCAAGAATCCGAAGGGCCTGCTGCGTCACGGTCAGACCGGCACCTTGTTGATCCACCGACCGTTGAAGAACGCCCTCCTCATCCCCCAGCGTGCGGCCTTCGAGAATCTCGACAAGCGATACGTCTACGTCGTCGACAAAGATGACGTGGTGCATCAGCGCGAGATATTCGTCCAGAACGTGATGGACGACATCTATGTCATCAAGAAGGGAGTCGGTGCGGGTGACAGGATCGTACTCGAGGGGACGCGGCAGGTTCGCGACGGCGAGAAGGTGGAATACGAGTTTCGTCAGCCGGAACTGGTTTTGGCAAAACTAAAAAACAAGGCAGAATAGCGAGCGCTTCCCGACGCTTTCCGATTCCAAGACGAATCCAACCAGATTAATTCAGACCCATGTTCACAAAAATTCTCCATAGACCGGCTTTGGCGATTGTCATCTCGATTATCATCTTGTTCCTGGGGGGGCTGGGAATCCTATCCTTGCCGGAATCTCAGTACCCCTCCATCACGCCGCCGACCGTGGAGGTCTTCATTACTTATCCCGGCGCCAGTGCCGGAGTTTTGGTGGACTCGACACTGATTCTTCTGGAGCGATCCATCAACGGCGTCCAGAACATGCGTTACATGGCCTCCGACGCCACCAGTGCCGGCGAGGCAACGATCCGGATCTATTTCGAGCCGGGCACGGACCCGAACATTGCGGTCGTGAACGTGCAGAACCGGATCGCCATCGTGAAGAACCTGCTCCCACCCCTGGTGCAGCGGGAGGGAATCATCGTCCGCCAGGTCATGCCGAGCATGCTGATGTACGTGAACGTCTACAGCACGGATGAAGGCGTCGACCAGAAATTCCTTTACAACTTCGCCAACGTCAATATCTTGCAAGACATCAGGCGAGTGAAAGGCGTCGGCGATGCCAGGATTCTCGGCAGCCGCATGTTTGCCATGCGGGTCTGGTTGAACCCCGACCGCCTGCGCGCCTACAAGGTGTCCGCTGAGGACGTCATGAAGGCACTGGCGGAACAGAGCGTGATTGGTTCGCCCGGACGACTCGGCCAGGCCACGGGCATGACGTCGCAATCCGTCGAGTACGTCCTGACTTATCAGGGACGCTACAACGAGCCGGGGCAGTATGAAGGCATCATTCTTAGGGCAAATCCTGACGGCGAGATCCTGCACCTCAAGGACGTCGCCAAAGTCGAGCTGGGTTCCGAGTTCTTCGACATCTACTCGGACATCGACGACCATCCCTCGGCGGCCATCGTTCTCAAGCAAAACCCCGGTTCCAACGCCGCCGCCGTCATTGAGGAGGTCAAGCAGGAACTTAACAGGATCAAGGCGGAGTCGTTTCCTCCCGGCATGGACTTCGAGATCACCTACGACGTTTCCAAGTTCCTCGACGCCTCCATCGAGAAGGTGCTCCACACCCTGTTCGAGGCATTCGCGTTGGTGTCTCTGGTGGTCTTCCTGTTCCTCGGGGACTGGCGTTCCACGCTGATCCCGATCCTGGCGGTCCCGGTATCCCTGATCGGGACCTTCTGTTTCTTGCTGTTGTTCGGTCTATCGATCAACCTGATCACGCTCTTCGCGCTGGTGCTGGCGATCGGGATCGTGGTGGATAACGCGATTGTGGTGGTCGAAGCGGTGCATGCCAAGATGCACGCGAAGCACCTTTCTCCCTATCGGGCGACCAAGGAGGTTCTTCACGAGATCAGCGGCGCGATCATCGCCATCACCCTGGTGATGACAGCTGTCTTCGTCCCGGTGACTTTCATACCCGGGCCGGTCGGCACCTTCTACCGCCAGTTCGGCATCACCATGGCCACGGCCATCGTTCTCTCCGGTTTGGTGGCTCTGACGCTCACGCCGGTCCTCTGTGCGATGATCCTCAAGCCCCACACGAACGGGGTGAAATGGCGTGGCCCGCTGGGCATACTGCTGCATTTTTTTGACCGCGCCGTCGAGAGGGTCACGGGCGGATATGTTGCGATCCTGCGCCGGATCGTCTCACGCCGCGCGCTGACCTTGTTCGTCGCCATGGGCTTTGCCGCCGGCATTTACCTTGTGAACGCGAAGCTCCCGTCCGGCTTTATCCCGAGCGAGGACCAGGGCATTCTCTATGGGATCATCCAGACTCCTCCGGGCTCGACGCTCGAGTACACCAACGCCAAGTCCCACGAGCTGCAGGCGATCGCCAAGAGCGTCGAAGGCGTCACCTCGGTCTCCTCGTTGGCCGGTTACGAGGTCCTGACCGAGGGCCGGGGCTCGAACGCGGGGACCTGTCTCATCAATTTGAAGGACTGGTCCGACCGCAAGCGGACCTCGCGCCAGATCATTGAGGAGCTCGAGGAGAAAGGCCATCAAATATCGAATGTGAAGCTCGAGTTTTTCGAGCCGCCCGCGGTCCCGGGTTTTGGCGCGGCCGGCGGTTTCTCCGTACGTCTCCTCGACAAGACGAACACGACCAACTACAAGCGGCTCGGAGAGGTGACCGACACATTCATGCATGCCTTGTCGAAACGCGAGGAGCTGAAGAACCTGTTTACCTTCTACACATGCGACTATCCACAGTACGAGCTGATCATCAACAACGACGTGGCCATGCAGAAGGGTGTCTCGATCGGAAAGGCGCTGGACAACCTCAACATCCTCATCGGCAGCACCTACGAGCAAGGCTTCATCCTCTTCGGCCAGTTCTACAAGGTCTACGTGCAGGCCTTGCCGGAGTTCCGGCGGTTCCCCGAGGATTTGGGCAACCTGTTCGTCAAGAACGATCGGGGGGAAATGGTGGCCTACTCATCGTTCATGCAGATCAAGAAGAAGGAGGGCTTGAACGAGATCACCCGCTATAACCTGTATCCCTCCGCCGCCATTCAAGGTGCACCGGCTTCAGGCTACAGCAGCGGTCAGGCTCTCAAGGCGATCCAGGAGGTCGCCGCCGAGACGCTGCCTCGCGGCTACGGCCTCGGCTGGGAGGGCATCTCTTATGACGAGGCGAAAACGGGGAACGCGGCTGTTTACATCTTCCTGATCGTCGTCGTGTTCGTCTATCTGGTACTTGTGGCGCAATACGAGAGTTTTATACTGCCGCTGTCAGTGATCCTGTCACTGCCGATCGGGATCTTCGGTTCCTTCTTCTTCCTGCAGGCCATGGGGTTGGCCAACGACGTCTACGCCCAGATTGGTCTGGTCATGCTCGTCGGCCTGCTCGGGAAGAACGCGATCTTGATCGTCGAATTCGCGATACAACGGCGCCGGGAGGGCCTGTCCCTCCAGGAGGCAGGCATCGCGGGAGCAAAATCGCGCTTCCGGCCGATTCAGATGACCTCCTTCGCCTTCATCGCGGGTCTCCTTCCGTTGGTCTTTGCCACCGGCGCCGGGGCGATCGGAAACCGCACCATTGGCACCACCGGAGCCGGCGGGATGCTCTTGGGTACCATCATTGGGGTGTTGGTCATTCCCGGCCTTTATTACTTGTTCGGCCGGATTGCCGACGGGCGCAACTCCTCGGAGACGAGGCGGATGAACCTCTCAGTGAGATTCTTGAGCACAACGAGCACAACGTACAGAACGAACACAACGAATGTGATGCGCGTGATTGCGAGGCCTGACTCAATCACGCGTGTTTCTTTCGAGGACGTCGATACTGCCTGGTCTTCGTGACGGGATTTGCGCAGGGGAAGCGAATCTTCATCACCCTTGACGGTGTTGGCGCCACCCCGTGAAGGGCGCAAGAAGGGGACATAACCGGGCGAAAAAAGGGGACGTAACAAATATTCGGGCGATGGCCGTGACGCCGTCAGCCTGCTACCGGGCCAGCCACCGGCCGTCCGGCCGATCCGTCCCGCCCGCTCCACTCATCCCGGATCGGTCCGACGGCCCGGGCGGCGGTCACGCCCTCGAGTCGGCGCGGACGTTCATCAGCTCTTCGGCTCGATCCTCGCCCGCCGCAACTCGGCCTTGAACGCCGCATGCTCCGGCGTCTCCAGGCCGCGCTGGAGCACGGCGAGGAGTCGCTCCGAATCCTTGTCGAGCAGCGCGATCGGGTCGAGCCACAGGCCGGGGAAGATCGTGCTCCGCAAGACGCCGTCCTCGTCGGCGGTCAGCAACTCGTACCCGGTCCCGCGGAGGACATACCAGTTGACCTGCCGGTCGAGCACGCGCCACACGATGTATTCGCGAACGCCCTTCGCCTGGTAGACCCGGAGCTTGTCGTTGACGTCGTAGCTGGCGCTGCTGGCGGCGACTTCCGCGACGAGGTCCGGGCGCCGTTGATGTAGCCCTCGTCGTCGATCACGACCTGCCCGCCGTGCTCGGGCTGGATGAACAGGAGGCAGTCGGGCTGCGGCTCGTTGGCGACGTCGAGCCGCACCGTGCTGTTGTCGCCCAGCTCGAGCCCGGGTGTCCGCGCCTCGTACGTGAAGAGCCAGCCGCTGAGACGTGAGTGGGGCCCTCCGTGCTGACGCTGCCGGACCGGCGACGACACGTAGACCCTCCCCTCGATCAGTTCGGCCTTCTTGAGATCCGGCATCGCATCGTATCGGCGCTCGAATTCCTCGCGAGTTAGCCGATCCCCGTTCTCCAAGGGCGGGATGGCACCGGTGCGATCCTCGGGCGGGGCGTAGGGAGCCGGATGAGACGGGATGCTCGACACGGGCATGTCATCAGCCTCCAGGGCGCCCAGGCGGCGGCACGGCTCTCCCTCTGATTATACCAGTCGCGGGCGGGATGCAAAGCCGGCCCGACGGCCCGGCCGGCCGCGGTGTCCCGGTATGCCCGGCGTGCGGGACGTGGGATAGAATGAAGGGCCACGTGATCCGATCCGCGATCCGCTCGGAGGGCCCCGGACATGCCGTCTCCATTCCCCGGGATGGACCCCTATCTCGAGAATCCCGGCCTGTGGCCCGACGTCCACCACAACCTCATCTCGGAAATCCAGGCCCGGCTGACCGCCGAATTGCGACCCAAGTACATCGTCAGGATCGAGGAGCGGGCCTACATCACCAGCGACGAGGAGGAATGGTCCAGGCCGCAGCAGCGCGTGCCGGATGACGAAGTCATGGCGCGTCCCGGATGGGAGCACACACGGCGGCCGAAGGGCCGGGGGGCGTCGTCATCGGAGATGCCTGAACCCGTGGTCACGATGACGTGGTTCGAGGAAGAAGTCCGCGAGGCGTTCCTGAAGATCATCGACCGCCAGTCGCGCGATGTCGTCGCCGTGATAGAGCTCCTCAGTCCCGCGAACAAGGTGCCGAACTCGCCCGGCCGCGAGAGCTTCGAGACGAAGCGGCGGGAGGTGATGAATTCTTCCAGTCACTGGGTGGAGATCGACCTGCTGCGAGGGAAGCGGATGCTGCCCGTCCCCAAAACGGTCGGCCCGCATCAGTACCTGGTCCATGTCTCCAGGAGGACACTACGACCCCGCGGAGAGCTCTGGGGCATCCGCTTGCCCCAGCGCCTCCCGATCATCCCGATTCCCCTCAAGGCCGGCGATCCCGACGCGCGACTCGACCTCCAGGCCGTACTCGACTCGAGCTATGATCGCGCGGGGTATGACATGGAGCTGGACTATCGCAAGGAGCCGAAACCGCGGCTCGACACCAAGCTGGCGGCCTGGGCCGATCAACTGCTGCGATCCAAGGGGCTGCGTGTGCAGAGAAGGAAGACGTAAGAGGCATTCGGACGATCGCCCCGACGCCGCCAGCCTGCTCCCGGGACGGCCACCGGCCACCCGACCCGATCCGTCCCGCCCGCTTCGCCCATCCCCGACCGTCCCGACGGCCCGGCCGGCCGGTCCGGATGACCGCGACCGTCGGGATCGGGACCGGCCGATGACGCCGTGTCACCGTCAACCGGCCGGCCGCCGCCCCGGCAGAGGAGAACGCGCTCGCGATGCGGATCGGTCGGGCCCCACGATGACCCGGCCGAATCGGGACTCCCCGGTGGGCCTCGCCACGATCCATCGCGGCTCCAACCCGCCCTACACCGAACGCACCAACCCGGTGTTGGCGGGAGCGACCGACGGTTCACTTGCCCCCTGTTCGGAGACCTCTCGCGGTGCGGCGGATCGCCGGAACGCGACGCGCACGCGGCCGGGCCTGTTCTCGAACTCGCCCAGGATCCAGACCGGACCATCAGGGCCGTTTCTCTTGAAGCGGAGCTGGCCCCCATAAAGGTTTGGAGCAGTCCCGGCTTCGGCCGCTGACTTGGTTGCAAGGCAGGCGAGCAACGGTCGGAGAACACGCTGCGATTGTCGGTCTGTGGCGGCGGTCGCGTCGAGTCGGAGGTCCTTCGCTTCCTCCTTCGGCTGCGCGGCGATCGTGCAGAGCAATTGCTCCGCCAGCCCCTCGATGGTCCAGTCCGGACTCAGCGGGGCCGCGAGCAGGTCAGCGAGGGGGTTCTCGACGGTCATAGGGGGATGACTCGCTTCTCGAGATTGTGCCATTCGGCACGCAGCTCATCGAGCCCGCTCTCCGGATCGAATCGGATCTCGCCGCCGCGTGCGAGACCGGCCGCGATCGGGTCGGCGTAGAGGATCTCCATGATCCATGCCGGAACGCTGACTTCCAGGATCGGCGGGCCGCCTTCGTCGGGGAAGGGCAGGTCCTTCTCCCGTGCAGCCATCTCTGGTGTGCCGGTGCCGCAGGGCCGCCCGTCGCCGATCACTGTCGAGAAGCCCTCTGCTGGCGGAAGATGGCTGCTGCCCGGTTCGCGGAACGAGGGGTCCGGACCGCTCGCCTCGATGACGCGGGCGCGACGCAGGGTGGTCCCGTGGTGAAGGATGAGAGGGGCAGCTTCAGTGGTCAAGGCGGGTCATCTCGCGATGGCCAAGCATCCGTCTCGGAAATTGATCGCGAGGCCAGGGCGCCGGATGGCTCCTCGCTCGCCCTCGACAGAGTGTAACGCGTCATGGTGGGCTCTGCAGCGGGCTTGCAAGCGTAACGAAAGAGATCAGCGGCCCGCGCAGCGGGTCCGCTGGATCGACCTATTAGGCGTCGCCCGCCCCGATCTTCGCTTCGAGTTCAGCGAGGCAACAAGCCTCGCCCCCGCGGGGTGGTCTGACACTGACTTTCGCCTCACCGACTTTCGCCTCTCCCGGGCCAACGCCGCCGGCCCCGGCCGTGTCATCTGGATGGTTCACCACAGAGGCGCCGAGCCCACAGAGCCCGATCGGGTCCGGCTCGGCCGCGGGCCCCGGACCGCTGACCGGTCGGGTTCGAGCGGGCCGCACCGTCGGGCCCGTGCCGGACGGCGGCCGGCGCGGTGAAGGCGGCCGACGGCGACGGCCGGACGGTCCGGAGCGGGAAGACCCGCCGCTCGGCCGGACGGGTTCGGGCGGGGCCGGGTAATCTAGCTGCGTCCCCGTTCACCCCCTCCCTAGCTGCGTCCCCGTTCACCCCCTGCGTCCCCGTTCACCCCCACTAGCTGCGTCCCCGTTCACCCCCCAGCTGCGTCCCCGTTCACCCCCCCAATCTAGCTGCGTCCCCGTTCACCCCCCAAGCTGCGTCCCCGTTCACCCCCCATCTAGCTGCGTCCCCGTTCACCCCCCGCGTCCCCGTTCACCCCCCCTGGCACCACACGGTCGTTACGTCATGCGGAACTCGAGCGCGCGCCTCATCGCCAGCGTGGGGAACGTCCAGAGGGTGATCCTCTTGACGCGCGAGGCCGAGCCGTTCGATGGCACGTATTCGGGCAGCTATTCCGGCTGGGCCTCGGGGTACGGGTATACCCAGTCCGTCCAGGGGGGCGTGCTCTTCAGCGTCGGCGGCGGGACCATCACCGTGACAGTCCCCGCCTCCGGCAGCGGCCAGGTGACGCGAGGCGGGGACGGCAGCTTCACGACGGGCGGTGGATCCGTCGCCGGCGCCGTCTTCACGGCCCACTTCATCCGCTGGCCTAGCGGCGCGGTCACGGCCATGGGGACCTGGTCGGTGGATCAGGATGGGGTCACGGGCGCGGGGACCTGGAGCGCGACCCTGTCGAGGTAGGGGCCACTCATCCCGGAGCGGCCCGCACGACATGATTCCCAGCCGGCGTCGATTGGGTTAATCTCAGTGAATACGCCCGGCCGATCGATGAGCGGCGGTCGTGCTCCCCGCCGGCCCGGCTGCCCACCCGACGGGAAGTTTCCCCGACACCCTCGAGATGTCCGCGAAGCCTTGACTTTCGCCTGGTGTCAGACACCGACGTTCGCTCTGGCGCAGCAACGCCTTGGCCCTCATGCGGGCCATCGGTCTGGAGGTGTGACGGCCCGTCCGATGTCGATCGCCGGCAGGGACTCGCGTTCCTGAGATCCACTGGTGGTTCGACCGGCCCGACGCGGCCCCGCAGGCCGCGACGGGATCGCCCGGCCCCCGGCCGGCCGGGCGGCACGCCGGCCCCACGCCGCGCCGGCCGGCGACGGCGAAATGTCGGCCCGATCGCGGCCCGCCGGACGCACAAGACGGGGACGAGCTAGTCGTCGATTCTAGCTGCGTCCCCGTTCGCCCACCCTAGCTGCGTCCCCGTTCGCCCACCCCCGTTCGCCCACCCAGCTGCGTCCCCGTTCGCCCACCCAGCTGCGTCCCCGTTCGCCCACCTAGCTGCGTCCCCGTTCGCCCACGCCCGTTCGCCCACGTCCCCGTTCGCCCAGCCCCAGTTCCGCGCCTCCGATCGTTCATGGATCGGTCGTCTCGCCCTGTTGTGCAGGATCCCTTTGAGATGCGACCGGCCGAGGTGGTGTCGGCGTATAGCGCTGATGGACGACCATGAGCGGCTCGTAGTCGCCGCCGTCGGCCGCCTTGAGGGCCGCAAGGTATTCATTCCGAACCGGGCTGGTGGTCCCGAGTTCGGACTCGGGCCACTCCGTGACGGAACGATCGTGCAGACGCAGCCAGATATTCGCCAGCATCCTTGCCCACCGACCATTTCCATTTGGGAACGGATGAATATGGACTGCTCGATGATGGAGCCTGACCGCGGATTCCAGGACGTCCATCCCGGTCTGGTCCCAGTATGCGAGATCGTCCACGAGGGCTAGCAGAGTCTCGTCGATGAGCTGCCATCGGATGCCGATGTTGAGATTCTCGTGTCTGAGACGGCCCGCCCACTTCCAGACGTCTCCGAACATCTGCTTATGGAGCCGCTTCAACCAAGGCAGGTTGAACGGAGCCATGCGGCGGGCGGGGCGCCTGGCCAGGTACTTCAAGACGACCTTGCGGATGTTCTCCGCCTCCAGGTCATTCAACTCGGCCCGCGTCCCTACACCTGCCACCTTGAGGTGGGAGATGTCGATCGGCGTCTCGCCCGGAATGGTGCGCCACCGCGACACTAATTGCTCCACAATCGGTGACTGGAGCCGGCGAGCAGTTCGTGATACGTCCGGTTGAGCATGGCCTTGTAGGCGGCAACGCCCACCGCCTGGCCCTCGAGAGCCGACGTGCCCTGGACCATGGCGACCAGTTTCCTGGCTTTCTCTCTCGCCTGGGACTCTCGGAGTTCCTCCGCGCTCGTCGGAAACTCGAACGCGCATGTTCCATCCGAAAGGATCCGGGGAGTTCCCTTGCCCAATGCCTCGGCTATCGCCATGACGTTCTCGAACCGAGGGGACCGAATCCTTGCCGCTAACAGTCGCTGAACCACCGGAAGCGAGACACCGCTCAATTCGGCCAGGACGCGATAGCTCATGCCCAGTTCTCGACGTCTTCGGTCGAGATCGCGATATCGCACGATCAGATCCTTCATGAAAAGCTCACCGAGGCGGGGTGTGACTTACGATCGCTCTTCTTGCATTTCGATACTATATCGTGAGCGATGGCGTTTCAATCGATTTTATGTCGAGTACGACACAAAACGAGTGAGACGGCCGTGGGGGAACAGCCGTCGGCACATCGCTGCTCAGGCGGCCCGGATGGCTCCCGCTCTACGGTCCGGACCAGCAGGGCGGTCCGAGGGCCGTTCGGCCCGGTCCGCCCGCCGGCTTCGCTCTCGGCGATGGAGGCGCGGATGTCTGGCCGGACGGCCGCGAAGTGCCGCCCTTTTCCTGCCCCCGGCTACGGACCCCCAATCGGGGCAAGCTGAGCCTCCACGTCCGCAGCCAGATCGGCCCCGATCAGGCGCGTGCGGGGCATGCGGCGCCTTCCGCCATCCCCCAGTTTTCCCCTAAGAAGGCCGCAAATCTCGCGTGATCGCTATAGATTTGCCGAAGAAATGCGCAGAAAAAACCCGATTCTCTCGACATTTTGCGAGCGATGGGTATAATAATGCGAAGACCCGCGATGAGGCGGGCCTCCCGGAAGCGACGAAGCCCAGCACCGATGAGAGGACGCCCGCCGATGACCGCCCGCACCACCGCGTTGGATCGAGCCGAAATCAGCCGCCGCAATGGGCGGCTGAGTCGAGGGCCTAAGTCACCAGAAACGAAGTTGCGGTCACGGATGAACGCTCTCAAACATGGCATGACCGCCCGCATCCTCTTGCCGGGGGAGGACGAGGACGCCTTTCGCCGGCACGTCGCCGACTTCCTCGACGCGCTGGAGCCCCGCAACGCCGCCGAGGCCGCCCTCGCCGAGCAAGCCGCGTTGGCCACGTGGCAGATCCGGCGGGGCGAGCGGGGTGAGGCGTCGAGGGTCGCCGCCGCCGTCCGCGCTGCTGAGGCCTCGGCGGGCCTCGAGAACAAGGACGAGGTCGCCGCCATGGGCTACTGGCTGCTGGCCGGCAACCTCCGGGCCAGGCAGGACGCCGCCGCGTCCTTGTTCCCGTTCCTGTCGGAGGACCGCAAGGACCCCTTCCGCCGCGGCCGGGGCGACCCGCGGCACATCGTCCTGCGCCTCGAGGCCACCGCCGAGGGCTGCCGGTCGCTGCTGGAGCAGTGGGCCCGGCTCCGCCGGGCGCTCGAGGGGGGCGGGGACTGGCGGACCAACGAGCTGATCCTGGCCGTCCAGCTCCGCGGGCAGCGGCCGCTGGGCCGGGATATCCTGGAGTGGCAAGACCTGCTCGAGACGGTCCCACCCGAGGACCAGCCAGAGGTGGTCGCCGAGGCCCGGCGTCGGCTGCTGTTGCAGTGGGAGGAGAGCTTGCCCGAGGACCCGGCGGGCCGGCGGGCGGCGCTGCTTCTGTCGGTGGAGCGGGAGACGGCGCGGCTGGAAGAGCGTCGGGCGGCGCACCGGGAGCGCGAGGCGGCGGACCGGGCGGAGCTGGCCGACCGGCTGGCGGTGGATACGACGCCGGAAGGGGAGCGGATGCGGCGGCACCAGCTCGACTGCGACCGCAAGCTGCACCGCGCCATCAATACCCTGTTGAAGCTCCGCCGCGCCGATGCCGCGGCGGCCAGCCGGGAGCCCGACGGCCCCGACCCGGAACCGTCGGGATCCGTCCGCCGGGCGACCGACGGCATGGACGCCCCGGGGGCCGAGCCCGAAGCCCCGGCCGACTCGGTGGAACCGTCGCCGTCGGGCGACCTCGACGCGCCGGCCCGATGCTCGTCGGAGCCCGATCGCCCCGTCGTCTCGCAAAACGAACCCAGCCCGATCGCCGCCGACGTTCGAATCCCGCAAAACGAACCCGCGCCGCCGGCCGACGGCGCGCCGATCTGGCAAAACGAGCCCAGCCCACCCGCTGCCGCCGATCGGATCCCGCAAAACGAACCCAGCCCGCCGGGCGACGGCGCGGCGATCTCGCAAAACGAACCCACCACCCCGGGTCGCCTCTCGGCTCCGGCGGTCCCGGCCCTGGTCTTCGCCCTGGTGATCCTGCTCGCCGCCGGCCTATCGGCGGCCTTCGCCGGAGCGCTCACCGGGCCCGCCGGCCAGGCGGACCTCCCCGGGAGGGGCGGTCTCACGCGGCGGGCAAGGGGTTCCACCGACCTCCGAGGGCCATGGGAGTTTCCCTCCGTCGGCTCCCTGCGCCGTGCGCGCATCTCGTGGGATGGGGAGTTTCACGCAGAAATGCAGGGAATCGAAGAGTTTCATCCGGTCGCGAAGTCGATCGTCGCGGCCCCGCCGCGTCAGGATACCCCTGCCGGATTTCCAGGGGGATTGCCAGCCGTCGCATGCGCGGTTACGCTAGGTTCATACGCCTGGCCGGTCGAAGAGCGGCGATCGTGCTCCTGCGCCGGTACGGCGGCCCACCCCGCGGGGGCTTTCCCCTACACTCTCTGGATGATCAAGAAGCCTCGACCGGCGGCGTCCGCGGCCGCCGGCGGGATCCGGCCGATGGTCCGTTGCGCACGGATCTGGGGAGCTGCGTCGATGCGACAGCCTGAGTGCCACCAAGAGCGGAAATACCATGGCCCGGGTCTCCTGGCGGCCGCGGCCCTGGCCTGCGCCGCGGGCCTGGCGACGGCCGCTGAGGGCGATCGCCCGGGGTTGGAGTACAACCGGGACATCCGGCCCATCCTGGCGGAGAACTGCTTCGCCTGCCACGGGCCCGACAGCGCCGCGCGTAAGGCCGACCTGCGGCTCGACCGCCGCGAGGCCGCCATCGAGGCCGGCGCGATCGTCCCCAAGGATCCCGAGTCGAGCGAGCTGATCGCGCGGATCAACGCCGAGGACCCCAAGGAACTCATGCCGCCGCGGGCGACCACCAAGACCTTGAGCGCCCGGGAGAAAGAGACCCTGCGACGGTGGATTGCCGAGGGCGCCGCCTATCAGCCGCACTGGTCGCTGATCCCGCCGAAGCGGCCCGCCTTGCCGAAGGTGAAGGACCCGTCGTGGGCCCGCAACCCGATCGATCGCTTCGTGCTCGCCAAGCTCGAGGAGAACGGCCTGCGCCCCGCCCCCGAGGCCGATCGCAGGACCCTCGCGCGACGATTGAGCCTGGACCTCACCGGCCTGCCGCCGGCCCCCGGGCTGGTGGAGGCCTACGTGAATGACCCCTCGCCCCGGGCCTACGAGGACCTGGTCACCCGCCTGCTCGATTCGCCCCGGTGGGGCGAGCACCGCGCCCGCTACTGGCTCGACGCCGCGCGCTACGCCGATACCAACGGGTATCACTTCGACAACTACCGCGAGGCCTGGGCCTATCGCGATTGGGTGATCGCCGCGTTCAACCGCAACGTGCCGTTCGACCGGTTCACGATCGAGCAACTGGCCGGCGACCTGCTGCCGGGCCACACCCTCGACCAGGAGGTCGCCTCGGGGTTCAACCGCTGCAACGCGACGACCAACGAGGGCGGCGTCATCCCCGAGGAGTACAAGGTCCTGTATGCCCGCGACCGCACCGAGACGGTGTCCACGATCTGGATGGGGCTCACCGCCGGCTGCGCCGTCTGCCACGACCACAAGTTCGACCCGATCTCGCAGCGCGAGTTCTACGAACTCTCCGCATTCTTCAACAACACGACGCAGCCGGTGATGGACGGCAATGTCAAGGACACGCCGCCGACGGTCTTCATGCCGGAGGCGGCCGACCGCCGTCGCTGGGAGGCGTTGAGCGCCGAGCTGAAGGGCGTCCGCGGCCAGCTCGCCGCTCGCAAGACCTCGGCCCGGCCGGAGTTCGACCGGTGGCTGGCCGCGGCGAAGCCCGACGAGCTGGCCGGGTCCGTCCCCGCCGCGGGCCTCCGGCTCGCCGCCAACGCCCCCGTACCCGACCCGGCCGCGTGGCCCGAGACTCGGTTCGAGGCGGCTGACTCCGGCGACTTCGAGAAGGACCACGCGTTCTCCTACGGGGCCTGGGTCAAGCTGCCGCGGCGGGGCATGACCGGCTCCGTCCTGGCGCGGATGGACGATACCCACGACTACCGCGGCTGGGACATCTGGCTGGAGGAGAACCGGATCGCCACGCACATCGTCCACAAGTGGCCCGACGACGCGCTCAAGGTCACCGCGCGGGCGAGGTGCCCGCCAATGCCTGGACCCACGTGCTGGCCACTTACGACGGCTCGGGCAAGGCCGCGGGCGTGAAGCTCTACATCAACGGCCAGCTCCAGCAGACCGACGTCGCGATCGACGCCTTGCGGAACACGATCCGCACCGCGGTCCCGCTCAAGGCCGGCCGGCGGCACACCACCGCGCAGCTCGACGGCGCGGCGGTCCTCGGCCTGAGGATCTACGACCGCGCCCTCGCGCCGGACGAGGTCGACCGGCTCGCCTGGGCCGAGCGGATCGCCAGCTTCGCGCGGACCCCCGCCGGCAAGCGGCCTTCTGCGGAGCTCGACGCGGTCTTCGCCTGGTGGCTGCGGACGAACGACCCGGTTGGGAAGGAGCTCCGTACTCGGCTGGCCGCGCTCGAGCCGGAGGAATCGGCCATCAAGGCCCGCGGCACCCTGGCGCACGTGATGCACGAACGGTCCGAGCCGGCGATGGCCTATCTGCTGTACCGGGGCGAGTACGACAAGCGCCGCGACCCCTTGAAGGCCGAGACGCCCAGGGCCCTGCCGCCGCTGCCCGCGGACCTGCCGCGCAACCGGCTGGGCCTGGCCACCTGGCTGGTCCGGCCCGAGCATCCGCTGACGGCGCGGGTGGCGGTCAACCGGTCCTGGCAGGAGGTCTTCGGCACGGGGCTGGTCCGCACGGCCGGCGACTTCGGGGTCAGCGGCGAGCTGCCGAGCCACCCCGAGCTCCTGGACTGGCTGGCCGTCGAGTTCCGGGAGTCGGGGTGGGACGTGAAGGCGTTCTTCCGGCTGATGGTCGAATCCTCGGCCTACCGCCAGGCGGCCCTGACCACGCCGGAGAAGCTGGAGAAGGACCCGTTCAACCGGCTGCTGTCGCGCGGGCCGCGGTTCCGGATGGACGCCGAGGCGATCCGCGACTCGGCGCTGTCGGTCGGCGGCCTCTTGGTCGGCACGGTCGGCGGCCCGAGCGTCAGGCCGTACCAGCCCGATGGGGTCTGGGAGGCCGTGGCCATGCCCGAGAGCAACACGCACTTCTACCGGCCCGACCACGGCGACCGGCTCTACCGCCGCAGCCTCTACACGTTCTGGAAGCGGAGCGCGCCGCCCGCCTCGCTGGACATCCTGAATGCCCCGACGCGCGAGACCTGCACCGTCCGCCGCGAGCGGACGAACACGCCGCTCCAGGCGCTCGTGACCCTGAACGACCCGCAGTTCGTCGAGGCGGCCCGCGCCCTGGCGGAGGCGACGCTCAAGTCCGGCGGCCAGGGCGAGGTCTCCGACGATCGCCTCGACGCGATGGCCCGCCGGGTCCTCTGCCGCCCGTTCCGGCCCGAGGAGCGCAAGGTCGTCCACGCCTCGCTCTCGAGGCTCGAGGCGTTCTACCGGTCGCATCCCGACCAGGCCGCCCGGTTGATCGCCGTCGGCGAGTCGAAGCCCGACACCGGCCTCGACCACCCGATCCTGGCCGCCTGGACCATGTTGGCGAATGAGCTGATGAATCTCGATGAATTCCTAAATAAGTGATCGGGGCGCGGGACGCGGGGAGCGCTCGCCTTCGGCTCGCTGCGGGGTTCGGGAAGAACGGAGACCGGCTTTTCCCGCACCCCGCACCCCGCACCCCGCACCCCGCAGCGAGGCACGACCATGGATCCCATCCGCGACTACGTCCGCTACGAGACGCGCCGGCAGTTCCTCAGCCGGGGTTCGAACGCCGTGAGCTGGGCCGCGTTCGCGGCGCTGCTGGGTCGGGAGGGGCTGGCACCCGCGGCCGAGGCGGCGGGCGTCGAGGCGGACCGGTCGCCGACGGGGGGCCGCGCCGGCCCTGAAGCTGCACTTCGCCCCCAAGGCCAAGCAGGTGATCTACCTGCACATGGTCGGCGGCCCGCCGCAGATGGACATGTACGACTACAAGCCGAAGATGGGCGAGTTCTACGACAAGGACCTGCCCGACTCGGTCCGGATGGGCCAGCGGCTGACGACGATGACCTCGGGGCAGAAGCGGTTCCCGATCGCCCCGTCGAAGTACCGGTTCGCCCGCCACGGCAAGAGCGGCATGTGGGTCTGCGAGCTCCTGCCTTACACGGCCCGGATGGTCGACGACATGTGCTTCATCCGGAGCATGCACACCGAGGCGATCAACCACGAGCCGGCGATCACGTACATGCAGACGGGCAACCAGGTCACCGGCCGTCCTTGCCTGGGCGCCTGGGTCTCCTACGGGCTGGGCTCGCTCAACGACAACCTGCCGACGTTCGTGGTGCTGGTGGCCCGGCCGACGAACACCGAGCAGCTCCAGGCGATCTCGGCTCGGCTCTGGTCGTCGGGCTACCTGTCGGGCAAACACGCCGGGGTCTCGTTCCGCAGCGGCGGCGACCCGATCCTGTACATCAACAACCCGCCCGGCGTGCCGCCGCAGGTGAGGCGCGACACGCTCGACGGCCTCAAGGCGCTCAACGAGATGAACTACAAGCTCGTGGGCGATCCCGAGACGCACACGCGGATCGAGCAGTTCGAGCTGGCCTTCCGGATGCAGTCCAGCGTGCCCGAGCTGACCGACACCGGCAGCGAGCCCGAGGGGACGTACCGGCTCTACGGCGAGGAGGCGCGAAAGCCGGGGACGTTCGCGCATTCGGCGCTCCTGGCCCGCCGGCTGGTCGAGCGGGGCGTCCGGTTCGTGCAGATCTACCACAACAATTGGGACACGCACTTCAACGTCGCCGGCCGGATGCCGGATCAGTGCCGCGACGTCGACCAGCCTTGCTGGGGCCTGATCCAGGACCTGAAGGCGCGCGGCCTGCTGGATGAGACGCTGGTCATCTGGGGCGGCGAGTTCGGCCGGACGATCTACTCGCAGGGGGGCCTGAGCCACAGCAATTACGGCCGCGACCATCACCCGCGGTGCTTCACGATGTGGATGGCCGGCGGCGGCTCGCGCCCGGGGACGATCTACGGCGAGACCGACGACTTCTCGTACAACATCGTCAAGGACCCGGTGCACATCCATGACTTCCACGCGACGGTGCTCCAGCTTCTGGGCTTCGACCATCGGCGGTTCACGTACCGGTATCAAGGGCTCGACCAGCGGCTCACCGGCGTCGAGCCGGCACGGGCGATCAAGGAGCTCATCGTGTAGGTATTACGGCGGCAGGAAAGTAGGTCAGGCTCTCAGCCTGACGGGTCTGGAGCGTCAGGCTGAGAGCCTGACCTACGTGAGGATCTGCCATGCACTGGGGCATCCTGCCGATGGCCACCGCGGTCGCGGCTTTGGCTTTCGCGATGGACCTTGACGCGAGGCCCGCCGTGGCCGCCGACCGCGAGCCGGTGCGGCTGATCTTCGACACCGACATCTGCGGCGATTGCGACGACGTGCTCGCGCTGGGGATGATCCACGCGCTCCAGTCGCGGGGACAGTGCCGGCTGCTGGCGGTGACGATCAGCGTGGACAACGACCTGGCCGCGCCATTCGTCGATGCGGTGAACACCTTCTACGGCCGCGGCGAGATCCCCATCGGCGTGGTGGGGCAGGGGGGCGTCGTCGAGAAGAGCAAGTACCTCTCCCTGGTCGATGAGAAGGACGCGGCGGGTCAGCATCGGTATCCCCACGACCTGACCTCGGGCCGATCGGCGCCCGCCGCCACGACGGTCCTCCGCAAGACCCTGGCCGCCCAGCCCGAGCGCTCGGTAGTGATCGCCCAGGTCGGCTTCTCCACCAACCTGGCCCGGCTGCTCGACTCGCCCCCGGACGAGCACTCGCCCCTCTCGGGCATCGAGCTCGTCCGCCGGAAGGTCAGGATGCTCTCGCTGATGGCCGGCGCCTTCACGACGATCGAGGGCAACAGCCACTACCGGGAATACAACGTCGTCAAGGACGTCAAGAGCGCTCGAACCCTGGCCGAGCGGTGGCCGAGCCCCATGGTCTTCAGCCCGTTCGAGATCGGCATCGCCTTGCCGTACCCGTCGACCAGCATCGAGCGCGACTACGGCTACGTCCCGCATCACCCGCTGGCCGAAGCCTATATCCGATACATCCCGCCGCCGCACAACCGGCCGACGTGGGACCTCACCGGCGTGCTGTACGCCATCCTGCCCGACCGCGGTTACTTCGACCTCTCGCCGCGCGGGAGGGTCACCGTCGAGTCCGACGGCTTCACACGGTTCGAGGAGACATCGCGAGGGAACCATCAGTACTTGCTCCTGAAGCCCGAGCAGAAGCCGCGCGTGCTCGAGGCCCTGGTGCAGCTCTCCAGCCAGCCGCCATGCCGGGTCGAGGGCTCCCGACCATGAACACGATCCGTCATCGCGTCGCCTTCTGGCCGATCCTGTTCCTTGGCATCGCGCTGGCTGGCTGCGGCGGCGGGAGCCAGGAGGCCACGCCGGGAGCCACCGCATCGCCCGCGCCATCAACCGGCAAGCCGCGGGTCGCCCTGGTGATGAAGTCGCTGGCCAACGAGTTCTTCGCGACGATGGCCGAAGGGGCCAGGAAGCACCAGCGCGAGCACGCCGGCGATTACGAGTTGATCGTCAACGGCATCAAGGACGAGCGGGACTTGAGCCGTCAGGTCGGCCTGGTGGACGAGATGATCGCGCAGGGGGTCGGGGCGATCGTCATCGCGCCGGCCGACTCCAAGGCGCTGGTCTCGGCGTGCAAGCGGGCGAAGGACGCCGGGATCGTCGTGGTGAACATCGACAACAAGCTCGACGACGGCGTGCTGGCCGACCAGAAGATCGCGGTGCCATTCGTCGGGCCCGACAATCGCGCGGGAGCCCGCAAGGTCGGCGAGTACCTGGCCAGGCAGTTGAAGTCGGGCGACCAGGTGGGCGTGCTGGAGGGCATCCGGACGGCCTTCAACGGCCAGCAGCGTCGCCTGGGATACGAGGACGCGATGAAGGCCGCGGGCATCACGATCGCCGACTCGCAGACCGCGCAGTGGGAGATGGATCAGGCCAACCGGATCGCCGCGGCGATGCTGGGCGAGCACCCGCAAATCAAGGCTTTGCTCTGCTGCAACGACAGCATGGCGCTGGGGGCCCTGGCGGCGGTCAAGTCGGCCGGACGATCGGGCGAGGTGCGGATCGTCGGCTTCGATAACATCGCGGCCATCCGTTCGGCCATCAAGGACGGCTCCGTACTGGCCACCGCCGACCAGCACGCCGATTCGCTCGCTGTCTACGGGATCGAGCTGGCGCTGAAGCTGCTCAAGGGCGAGAAGCCTCCCGCCGACACCGCGACTCCGGTCGACCTGATCACGGCGGAGTCAATCGCGTCGAAGTGACGCCGCTTGAGCCGGGCGGCGCTTCAAGGAAGGGGCATCGGCCGTGGAGTGAGCTGATAGAGTTTGATGAACCATCGGGCGAACTGCTCGCCGAGCGGGAGCCGCCCATCGAGCGCCCGCGACAGGATCGAGACGTGCAGAGATCGGCCTGGTGGATCGAGCCATGCCAGGAACGTGTGAATGTCAGCCTTATCGCGATGGGGATCGGTGTAGGGCGCACCATGATCGCGCGACCGGGTGCAAGACTCCTGCGCGAAAGCCCAGAGGGGCGCCTGCGATGGCACGATCAGATGCCTCAGGAACGTCTCCAGCATGCCGCGAGACTGATTGTCCGGCATGATCCAGACTCCGATCCGCAAGCCCTGGACGTTCTCGTGGATGAGCCCGTCCGGGGGCAAATCTTCCGGGAAGTCGGCGGCGATCGTGAGGCAGCCGTTTCTCACCCTTTGCCATCGTGAATCGAACTGGTCGTCGGCGTCGACGACGATTCCAACTGCTTTCCGGCCGATCACCCGGACCGCGGCTTCGATGTTTCCAGGATCGAGAAGGTCCTCGATGCCTCCATAAGACCTGATTTCAGCGACCCACTCATCGGCCTTCTCACCCCAGACGACATGCTCGTCCATGAGGTAGGGAATCACGCGCTTTTCTTCGTCGCCTTCGACGAGGAGTATGTTGGGATTTGCTGTGGGCATGTTCAGCGGACCTCGAAATCGTGCTTGGCGGCGGCGACAATGGCCCGCTCGGAATAGGCGACGGCTTCCTCGCGCCCCCGTTCGATGCGCTGGATCGTGATGTCGCTGTTTTCCGAGTCCGAGTTGCCACTGATAACGGCCAGGCTCTCGTAGCAGTCGCGGCTGTGCGTCGTCGCCAAGACTTGGACGTTGTACCTCTTGGCGGCGGAGTCGAGGAACCTCCACATGTCCTGCATCACGGTATGGTGAAGTCCTGTGTCAATATCATCGACAAGAAGGATGCCATCCCTGCAATTGACGATATTCAGGACCAGGCCGAGCACGCGCCAGACGCCTTCGCCCATGCTTCCGATGGGAATGCGGTTCTTCGCACCCTTGAGTTTCACGACGATGTTCGCCGGGTGCAGCAATGCCGTACCAACCGGGACGGTCTCCGTCACTGCGGATGCAATCCTCTCGATCGAGGGCTCGACGATCTTCAAGGCGTCGATCACCAGGTCTTCTTCAGGTGTCAGCACGACTTTGCTGAAGAATGAAGCCGCAACGTCGGGCGTCAGGGCCGATAACGAGACAATTTGGAGCGGAAGACCGTTGCCTGATATGTCGCGTGTGGCGATGTTGATCGCCCCGGCCGAGACAAGACCGCGTTGGCTGATCCGATACTCGGAACTTCGAGGTTCGTGGTTCATCCAGGAGAGAGAGAGAGCCCATGAAGGCCCGAACTCTTCGGGGAAGAATCTGTCATCCCAATTGGGGATTCCGGGGACGTCATCGTTCTTGACCTCGGCAACCATCTGAACCTGCCCGCCGTCAGTGTCTGCCGAGAGTCGGAAGCTCGTACCCAGCTCGATCTCATGTCCATGGAAGAGTTCACGGACCTCGTAGAACTTCACCGGCTCATCGATCTCGAACCAGGAGAACTCCCTGCGCCGGTTGAGCATCGCCCAGAGGTTCGAGGGATTCCCATGGGCCATGAGGATGCTGATGGCCTCCAGCACCGTGGTCTTGCCGCTGTTGTTCGCACCGACAATCAGGTTGATGCGCCCGAGGTTCTTCATCTCGAGGCGGCCAAAGCCGCGGAAGTTCTCGATGCAGAGATTCCGGATTCGCATGGGGGCCATCCTTCTATTCGGCGTTCGTGCTGCCTCATAATCTACTCTCCGGATCGGCATCATGCCATCGTACCAGCCGAACGCCCCACCGGAGCCCAACCACGCCCATGGCCGATACGACGCGCGCACCCCGGCCTGCCTTTCCACGCCCCCACGTCCGCCTCGCCGGCCTGGCCGACGTCCTCGGCCTGCTGCTCGTGCTTTCGGCGCTGATCGTCCTCTTCGGCCTGTTAGGCCGGAACTTCTGGACGTGGCGGACGCTCCAGAGCGTGGTCAACCAGGTCCCCGACCTGATGGTCGTCGCCGCCGGCATGACGCTGGTCGTGATCGCCGGGGGGATCGACCTGTCGGTCGGCTCGGTGCTGGCGCTCTCGGGCGCCGTGCTGGGGATCGCCATGGCCGGCTGGGGCTGGCCGCTCGGGCCGGCGGTCGCGCTCTGCCTAGCTGTCGGCGCCGCGTGCGGACTGCTCAATGGGGCGGTCTGCGTCGCCTGGTCGATCCCCTCGTTCATCGTCACCCTGGGCATGCTAGAGGTCGCCCGCGGCGCCGCCTACCGGATCACCGACTCGCAGACCCAGTACATCGGCCCGCGGGTCGAGCGGCTGGCGCAGCCGATCGCCGGGCTTGGGATCTCGCCGGCCTTCCTCGCCGCCGTCGCGGTCGTCGTCGTCGGTCAAGTCCTCCTGACCCGCACCGTCTGGGGTCGTCACCTCGTGGCCGTCGGCTCCAACGAAAGGGCCGCGCGGTTCTCGGGGCTCGCCACCCGTCGGATCAAGCTCGTCACCTTCGTCGTCTCGGGCGCGCTGGCCGCCGCCGGGGCCGTCTTCCAGGTGGCCCGGCTGTCGTCGGCCGACCCCAACGGCGGCATCGGCATGGAGCTCGCGGCGATCGCCGCGGTCGTCATCGGCGGCACCAGCCTGATGGGCGGCGAGGGCTCCGTGCTGCGGTCGTTCCTCGGCGTGCTCATCATCGCCGTGCTCCAGACCGGCCTGGCGCAGGTCGGAGCCACCGAGCCCACCAAGCGCATCATCACCGGCGCCGTCATCGTGATGGCCGTGATCGCCGATGTCCAGCGCCGGAGCTGGGCGAGATCCGCCAGGCGCCCGTGGAGCCGCCTTATCTCGACAGGCACTCGTGGTCACTGAGCGGCCGATCGCTTGCGGACCCGCCTACTCGAGGCGTCCCAGTCCCTTGGCGCGGCTCCGCTCGAACATCCATCCGAAGAAGACGATCGACAGCGCCAGGTACAGCACGTTCAGCCCGAGGCTGATCCACAGCGCCGTGTAGGGGAGCGGGCCGCCCCGGAGGATCTGGCGCATGCCCTCGAACACGTAGGTCATCGGCAGGCCGGCCGCGACCGCCTGGGCCCAGCCCGGCAGGGCGTCCACCGGGTAGAACACGGCGCAGAACGGCGCCAGCGCGTAACCGAGCATCCAGGCCAGGTTCTGGAGCCGCCGCCCGTAGTAGATGATCAGGGCCGACGACGTGAAGCCCATGAACCAGCCCGACATCATCAGCGAGAACAGGAACGGCAGCAGCATCCAGCCGACCTCGAAGATGTTCAGGCTGTACATCAGCCAGACGCCCCCGACGCCGACGACCACCGTCAGCAGGTTCTTGATCAGCCCGAGGGCGACCAGGCTGACCGACCACTCCCAGACGCTCAGGGGAGTGGCGAAGAGATTGGCCATGTTCTGGTTCCAGAATTCCTCCAGCAGGTTGACCGAGATCTCGTAATTCGCCCGCCAGACGATCTGCCAGAAGACCACGCCGGTGAGCACGATCAGCGCCAGGCGCGGGACGGCGCCCGGCGAGGTCTCGATCCATCGCGTCGTCAGCCCCCATAACAGCAGGTCGACGACCGGCCAGTAGAGCGACTCGCCCCAGCTCTCCAGGGTCCGGGGCACGAGGTAGAGGTGCCGCAGGATCATGGCGACGATCCGCCCGAGGCTCAGTCTCATGGCTGGTCCTCCCCGGTCGAATCGGCGTCGGCCGGCTGCGGCGACGGCGCGCCCGGTTGAGTGCCCGCGGCGCGGGCGGCCAGCTTGAGGAAGTAGTCCTCGAGGGTCGGCTTGCGGAGCGCGATCTCGCGATAGCGCACTCCGGCGGCGGCGAGGTCCGCCAGGAAGTCGGAGAGCCGGCCCTCGTCGATCTCGACCTCGACGACGCCGTCGTCGAGCGAGCGGGGCAACCCGGCCGAATCGACCTGGGCCAGCAGTTGCGGCAGCCCCTGCGTGACGCGGAGCCGGACCCGCGTCGCGGCCGCCGACGCCGCCAGGTCCTCGGGCCGACCGCTGGAGGCGATCCGGCCGCGGTCCAGGAAGATCACCCGGTCGCAGAGCTGCGCCACCTCATCCATGTTGTGTGAGGTGAAGACGATCGAGACACCCTCCTCGTCGCGCCGGCTGCGCACGAACGCGCGGACCTCGGCGGCGATATCCGGGTCGAGCGAGGCGGTCGGCTCGTCCAGCAGCGCCACCCGCGGGCGGGCGAGGAAGGCCTTGGCCAGCATCACCCGCGTGGTCTGGCCGGCCGAGAGCGCCTCCATCGACCGGCCGCGCTGGTCCCAGACGCCGAACCGCTCGAGCAGCTCGCGGATGCGGCCGCGACGCTCGACGGCCTCCAGCCCGTAGAGCCGCGCGAAGACGTCGAGGTTCTCGGCGACCGTCAGCCGGCGGGGCAGCCTCGAGTAGGCGCTGGCGAAGCCGACCTGCGCCAGGATCTCCGCCCGGTGGGCGGCCAGCGACCGGCCGAAGTAGCGGATCTCTCCCGCCGTCGGCTCCAGCGTGCTCAGCAGCATCTGGATCGTGGTCGTCTTGCCGGCGCCGTTGGGCCCGAGCAGGCCGAGCACCTCGCGCCGCGCCAGCGCGAAGGAGAGCCGGTCGAACGGCCGTCGTGGGCGGCCGGCCGGGATAGACCTTCGTCAGCTCGCTCACCACCAGCACGGGCTCGCCGCTCTGGTCGCGGTCGTCCAGGTCGATCATGCGGCTCCTCGGCGGCACCCGGGACGCGGCGAATCCGGCGGCGGACGATCCGGCGGGATCCCCGGGGATCCAGACACACCCGGAGCCCGCCGGGTTCGCGGCGTGCGCCGAGATGTCGCCCCGGCGAGCACGAACCGGCCGGCGATCAGGGGCCGATCAGGACGGAGTCGGCCGGCGAGGCCCCGACGGACACGGCCTCCAGCGCGATGTCGGCGCCCGCGACGGCGATGTCGATCCGGTCCGACGAGGCGGACTCCGGCGTGGGCCCGTGCCCCTCGGCCGAGCGGACCAGCTCGGCGAAGACCCCGTCGCGGCGGACCAGCTCGGCATAAGTCCCGACCTCGACGATCCGGCCGTCGTCGACGACGAGGATGCGGTCGGCGTCGCGCAGGGTGGTCAGGCGGTGGGCGACGAGGATCACGGTGCGATCGGCCCGGGCGGCGTTGATGGCCTTCTGCACCAGCCGCTCGCTGGTGTTGTCCAGCGCGCTGGTGCCCTCGTCGAGGATCAAGATCGGCGGATTCTTGAGGAAGACGCGGGCCAGGGCGATCCGCTGCTTCTGGCCGCCGGAGAGGTTCTGGCCCCGTTCGGCGACCCGGGCGCGATAGCCGCCGGGCATCATCAGGATCTCGTCGTGGATGCACGCCATCGCCGCGGCGCGGCGGATCCGCTCGTCGGTGGCGTTTTCGCAGCCATAGGCGATATTCTGGGCGACGGTGCCGGCGAAGATGAAGGGGTTCTGGCCGACGTAGCCGACCAGCTCGCCGATCGCCTTGCGGCTGACCCGCTCCAGCGGCATGCCGCCCAGCGTGGCGGTCCCGCCGCAGGGATGCACCAGCCGCATCAGCGCGCGGAGCCAGGTCGTCTTGCCGCAGCCCGACCGCCCCGCCACGCCGATCGACTCGCCATGGCGGATCGTCACCGTCAGGCCGCCGAGCGCGCGCCGCACGCCGGCCGCGGTGGAGAACTCGACGGCCAGGTCCTCCGCGACGAACAGCGGCTCGCCCGGCGCCAGGCGCGGCGTCCCCGCGTCGGCCGGCGTCTTGAACGAGCGGTCGATCGGCACGGTCAAGAGCCCGATCAAGTCGCCGATCCTCAGGCTGCTCTCGTGCGCCACGTCCATGAAGCGATGGATCTCATTGAGCGGGGCCATCACGCCGAGGAACAGGCCCGAGAACATCATGACGTCGCCCGGCTTCAGCCGGCCCTGCGCCAGCAGGTAGGCGGCGAACGCCAGGACCAGCACGTGGAAGAACCCCTCGTTGATCGCCTTGCCCGAGCCGAACAGCGACATCTCGACGTGGTGCCGCAGCTCCTTGGACCGCCGCCGCTCGGCCGCCTTCTCCACCCGCCGCACCTCCTGCCGGTGCGTGTGCGCCGCCCGCACGTAGTCGATCCCCCCGAGCTGCTCGACGACCGTGCCGTCCATCCGGTCCCGGGTCCGCATCAGGTCCAGCCGGATCCCCTTCTGCGTGATGATCTGCCAGAAGGTCAGCGCGATCGACAGCGGGGCGACTCCCAGCATCGCCAGCGCGATCTTCGGCTCCTGCGAGAACGCCGCCGCCAGCGCGAAGCCCCCCGTCAGCAAGGCCGGCGCGAACTCCAGGAACGTCAGCCGCACGAACCGCACCAGCCCCTCGACGCTCCGGTTGATCCGCCCGTACAGCGCACCGATGTGATCCTGCGCCAGCACGGTCAGATCGACCTTCATCAGGTGCGCGACGACCCGTACATACATGTCCTTGTCGATCCGGGTGCAAGTCCGCTCGACGAGGAACCGCCGCAGGACATTCATGCACTCGCGGACCAGGTAGGCCCCGGCGATGATGGCCAGATAAAAGGCGGCGATCCCGGTCAGCGCGGCGGCCGAGCTGCCCGGATGGAGCGACGGGTCAACCGCGTTGATCAATCCCCGCAGGCAGAACCAGATCGACGTGTTGGCGGCGGCGGCCAGGCTCATGACGCCGATCGCCCCGAAGAGCGACAGCCGCTGCCGCCCGGGGACCAGCCGC
Source organism: uncultured Planctomycetota bacterium (assembly GCA_963815795.1). Lineage (GTDB taxonomy): Bacteria > Planctomycetota > Planctomycetia > Isosphaerales > Isosphaeraceae > JAKAUH01. The sequence continues at coordinate 93,046 of CAWFIC010000006.1, forward strand.
CAGACGTGGCGCCCGCGGCGGGCGATCGTGCCCAACTCCCGCGCAATGCTCCGGAGCCTCTCCCGCTTCGTCGGCCTCTTCATCGATCCCCCACTCCCGGCCGTCCCGGTCCCCGTGTCCCACGCGCCGAGCCAGCCCCGGACCGGAAATCCCGGAAAACCCCAGCCGAGATGTTCGCGGATCCCCGGCGTTTCCCCGTATCTATCTCTAGCTGGGACGGCTGTCTCATCCCGGCCTCACCCCGGATTTCACGACCTCACCCGGGGAATGAATGATCAACCAAGTTTTAACATTGCTCGTCGCATCCATGGCACGGCTATTGCCCTCACCGGCCAGGTCGCGCGATTCCGACGGCCCAAGTGCCGGAGAGATGACGCTTACCAACAACAGACGACATCCAGAAGTACGAACAATCTGGTCCCGAACGAGAACACCTTCGGACGATTTTCTTCTCCGACGGGTTCTCGACCTCGCTCGGCACATCGATTGCTGTTTAGCACGGCTTCGCGCCGCGGACAGCCTTACCCTTAACGAACATGCATCATTGATTTGATCGAATCGGTGAAGCGTTCCGTCTTCGCGGTTCGTTTCGTGGAGTTTCGCGGAGTTTCGGATCGAGAACGGGCGTTGCGGAGATTCGTCGAGATTTTGGAGCGGCGGGTCATTTACGGCGAGCGATCCGCGCGGTAGAAAGAGATTCCCCCCTTTTTAAGGAGGGTCCACTTCAGATGGCGAAAAAAGACACCGTGAATATCCCCATGAGTCCTTCACGTCCCATGATCGTACCGGCGGTAGATCGTGTCGTCGGACGGAATGAGAAGCCGATGGGCCGGCTCGGCCCCGAGTCGATCTCACCGCCCAGCCACGAAGAAGTCCTCGTCGTCAACGACCGGGCCGCCCTGCGGCCCGCCCAGATCGTCGAGACCAAGTTGACCCGGCTGCTTCAGGAGGCGTCCCTGCCCGTCAGCCATCTCCAGATGCGGTCATTGCTCCGCGCACGTTGAGTTGAGACAGTGCTCCGAGTCGAGGGGCCGAGCATCGGTCGATCTCCGTCCAAGAGGGACGGACCTCTCCCTTCCGCACCCCGAGCCCATCGTTGCGGGATCGACCCACAAGGCGAGCTCTCCTCCGGCCCAGGCCGCTATCCCGGTCCCCGCCCTCGATGAGGCGGTATCGGACGGAGATCGCGGGGTGGAGGATCATTTCGAAGCATCCGTCGAGTGCGAGGCCGTCCGATCGGGCCGTCGGCGACGAACGAAGGCGTTCAGGGGTTTCCACGACCTCGGCGACCGTCTGGAACTCCGGCAACCCGGCCGATAAGTTGGGCGCCTGATCCGAGTCCCTCGAGACGGTCCCGAGTGGCAGACATGAAGATCACCGGTCTGGACATCCACATCCTGCTGGCCCCGGAGTACGACCCGGGGGCGTGCTCCTCCGCGCAAGACGACCTGATCGTGGAGGTGCGGACCGACGAGGGCCTCGTCGGGATCGGCGAGACGGATACCAACCCCTGGGTCGCCCGGGAATGTATCCGGGCTCGCGGCACCCACTGCATGGGCCGGGGACTGCAGGAGATGCTCCTCGGCGCCGATCCGATGCAACCCGAAGCGATCTGGGAGTCGCTCTATCGCGGCTCGAAGATGACCGGGAGGCGCGGGGCCCTCATCTGCGCCCTGGGGGCGATCGACATCGCCCTGTGGGACATCAAGGCCCAGGCCCTCGGCGTGCCCGTCTGTCAGCTTCTGACTGACGCGCCGAGGCAGGTCACCCCCTACGCCTCGCTGCTGCCGACCGGGCGGACCCTCCGGGATTACGGCGACTCGCTCGTCAACAAGGTCAAGACGGCCAAGGCGCTGGGCTATCGCGCCGCCAAGCTGGAGGTCTGCGTCAACGGGCCCTACAGTCACAACGGCTTGCAGGAGGACGACGCCGCCGTCGTCGAGATCGTCGCCGAGTGCCGCCGTGCGGTCGGGCCCGAGATGGTCCTGATGGTCAACGTGGCCTACGCCTGGCCCGACGCCGCCACGGCCCTGCGCGTGATCGAGCGCCTGGCCCCGTACCGGATCGAATTCATCGAGACCCCGATCGACATCGACGACCTGGAGGGTTACGCCTTCCTCCACGCCCACTCGCCGATCCCGATCGCGGCCGGGGAGTGGCAGAACACGCGGTTCGAGTTCCTCGACCTCGCCGACCGGGGGCTGGTCAACGTCCTGCAGCCCGACGTCGGCCGGGTCGGCGGCCTGACCGAAGCCCTGCGGGTCTGCCGGATCGCCGCCGATCGGGGCCGGGTGATCGTGCCGCACTGCTGGAAGACCGGCCTCGGGATCGCCGCCGCCGCGCACCTCGCCGCGGCGACCGAGCGCTGCCCCTATATCGAGTTCCTGCCGGTCGAGCTCGCCGAATCCCCGCTCCGCCGGGAGCTGCTGGTCGAGGACCTCCGGGTTGTCAACGGGCAGCTCGTGCTGCCGACGAGGCCGGGCCTCGGCGTCGAGCTGAACCGCGACGCCCTGCGGAAGTACCGGGTGGACCACGTCGGGCGGGCGTAGCCGTTCACGGGTCGGGGATGACAAATGTACAGAACGCACCGAGCGCTGAAGTTGCTTCCCGGCTGCTTCGGTCGATCCGACCGAAGCGTCCAACGCGGCGCTGCGACTCCCACGGCGGGCTCACGATTAAGTTCATCGCCGTCGTTCGCGACGAGGGTGAAGTAGTGACGGTGGACGTAACCGAGGAGCATCGGCACGACGCTAGGCTGATAGCGCCAGTGCTGGCCGTGGCCAAGGCGACTGTCGAGCGAGTCAACGAGGTCCTCACCGATCAACGGCTCTTAGGTCAGAGGTTCCCGCGCTGGAGTTCGCCTAAAGCGCGAGCACAGGCCCGTGCCGTGATCGCCATTTCGGTGAGGGTTGGATTCTGCCAGCCCGAGCTCACCCAACACGCACCGTCCGTCACGAACACGTTCATGGCGTCCCAGCATTGGCAGAACGCGTTGACCACGGAACCTTTCGGGCTCACACCCATCCGCGCACCACCGACTTCGTGAACGAAAAGTCCGGGCGTCGTGCGTTCCCACTCCTCGTGCAAGTCTTTCATGAAGTTGGTGAGCAGCGGCGTACGGACGAGGTCGACAAAGCCCTCGACGATGCCTCCTGCCGCCTGGACCATCTCGACCGCAGCCGCGCGTGCGGCCTCGTTCAGCTTCAGGTCGTTGTTCGTCCAGGCGCACGAGATATAGGGGACCGGCAGGCCGAAGACATCTTTTTGGCTCTCATCGAGGTGCATACGATTGTCCGCGTCGGGGAGCGCCTCGGCCATCGTGCAGAGGAAGCCGAAAGCGACATCGCGTCTCTTTCGCAGCAGCCTCGGGACGGGAAGGCGCTGAATTCCGCCCCACATCCCGAAGCCCCGCATCCAGGGCTCACGCTCCGCGCCGAGGTTTTGAAAACGCGGGATGAGAATACTATCAGCACCCGTGAGATCGTAGCGCCCACTGTCCTTGATCTCCGGCATGGAGAACCAGACGTTGCCAACGATGTGGTCCATCAGATATCGGCCGAGGACGCCTGACGAGGCTCCCAGGCCTTCCGGGTGCGCGGTGCTCTTGGAATTCATCAGGATGCGCAAGCTCTCAATCGTTGACGCGCAGAGGAAGATCGCGCGGGCGTGCGCTTCGTGAACCTGCCTGCTGACCGCGTCGATGTACTCAACGGCGGTCGCGCGGCCTGCATTCACGAGCAGCTTCGAGACCACCGCGTCGGTCCGCACGGTCGTGCGACCCGTGGCGAGCGCCGCTGCCAAGGTGGTCGCGGGGCTCGAGAGCCGTGAGAAGCGCTCGCCTCGGGCGGGGTAGCGGCCAGCGCAAATGCCGCGCGAGATGATGACGCGCCGGTCGGGAAAGCGGGTCACGGATGCGGCGAGTCGTTGCTCGCCGGGCGTCATGGGCCGAGGCTCGCGAAAGACGCCGTCCGGCAATTGCGCGAGACCTTCGTTCGAGCCGTGCGTGCCGACGAATTGCTCGACCTCCGCGTAGAAGGGCTCCAGGTCCTGATAGCTGATCGGCCAATCCTCGCCGATGCCATCGCGCGACGCGGCTTTGAACTCGAAGTCCGAGAGACGCAGGGTCACTCCTCCCCAGGAGTGCGAGCGGCCGCCCAGAAGCCGGCCTCGAATCCAACGGTAGGGCTTGTCTTCGGGGGTGACATAGGGGTGGTCGATGTCGTCGACGAAGAAGTCGGGATGCGTTTCCCAGTAGCCGCCCTGACGCTCCTGCACGCGCTGGCGACGGGTCAGGAAATGCCGATAGAGCTGGCGCATGAGGTTCATCGTGGGCGAGCCGTGGCGGGCTCCGCCCGGGAAATTGGGGCCGGCCTCGAGGACGAGCACGCGCAGGCCGCCTTCAGCTAATTGCTTGGCCGCGACGCCGCCGGTTGCACCGGAACCGACGACAATGGCATCGTACAGTGCGGGGTGAGACATAACTTGGGTTGATATTGGCCAGTTCGCGGGAATCGCCTCGACCTTGAGCGAGGACGGCACCGGTAGTGCCAGAAGGCATTCGCGTCAACGCTCCTGCCCCCCGGACCAAAGGCGCCCACCTTGATGATAATCGACCCGTTCCCGCGAAGCACGGGGGAACTCGCGACCGCAACCGCCTGGAGTTGGTCGGCGAGACCCTCCGCGTCGCCCTCGACGCCTCGGCGACGGTCGCCCCGGGATGGCTCCGCCAGTCGCCCCGCGGGACTGGCTCGATCGCCATGCCGCGCGGGTGAAGGAGACGCTGCTGATTGGTCAGCCCGTTCAAAGGGATAGGTTCACTCGTAGTGGATGTACCGTCTGTGACGGGCCTCTCTGATTCCGCTGGCCCGGCATCCGGGTGTCACACTTGTATTCGATGGCGTCGAGCCGTAGCAGCGATAACGCCTCTGCCGAACCGGCTTCGGTCCCACGACACCGAAGTCGGTTGAGCCGAGGTGGCTTCAGTCGATCCGACCGAAGCGCGCTGGTGAACGCTCAAACTCACCTGCCGCGGCGGCCAGAGCGAGGGACGAGCGGTAGCTGGAGGCGGTCCGGTCCAGGGCGCCGTTCGGAGCCGGCCCTGCCGGGGGAGGTGAGTCGAAGCCCCTCAAGAGCCCTTCACGATACGCCGAGGGATCATGCGACGGGACCTTCAGAGACCTCCCTGTCATGGCCCTGGAGGGGTCGGACTACGTTCCTGGAGGATGTCTTCCATCCGCGTGCGAACGGCCTCTTTCCCCTCCGGGTGCGTGAGGATGTAGAAGCGGTCCTCCCGGAGGGCCGCGAAGACGGCATCGGCGACTTGCACCGGAGGCATCCCAGCCGGCACGAGCTGGCGGAGGGCTTCCCACCGCGCTCCGGATGCGGGACCGAGGGGCACCGTCGGCGGAAGGTGCCCGGGACGGTTCCGCGCCGACTCCATGATCCGCGTGTGGACAATCCCCGGGCAGAGCACCGAGACCCTAACTTTGGCCCCGCGCTCGGCCAGTTCGTGGTGGAGCGTCTCCGAGAGGCTGACGACCGCGTGCTTGGTCACCTTGTAGGCCCCCAACCCGGGACCCGAGATGAGGCCGGCCATGGAGGCGGTGTTGACGATGTGACACTCCGCGCCTTGGGCCAGCATGAGGGGGACAAAGGCGCGCACGCCATGGATCACGCCCCAGAGATTGACGCCCATGACCCATTCCCACTCCTCGAGCGTGCTTTCCCAGATGGCGGCCTCCGTACCGACACCGGCGTTGTTACAGAGCAAGTGGACCGCCCCGAAGACCTCGAGCGTCTTTTGGGCCAGCGCCGCGACGTCCCGGGCCTGGGAGACGTCGGTCGGGACTGCCAGCACGGTCGCGCCGGAGGCTTTCAGGCCGGCTTCGGTTTTCGCCAAGGCTTCCACTTCCACATCGGCCAGGACCGCTTTCATGCCCTCTTGGACACTGCGGTCCGCCAGGGCACGCCCGATGCCACTGGCCGCGCCCGTGATGACCGCCACCTTGCCCTTGAACTCCTTCACAGCTCCTCCTGGTTCGTCCTCAAGTGCTGGCGGGGCTGTAGCCATCCCTTCTGGAAGCGGCCGAGTGCCACCGCTCAGCGGTCTGGGTCGGGCCGTTTTCCGCTCTGGTTCCGACGCGGTCGGCGGACGCCCCGGCCAAAGCCCATCTTCGTTGATACGCTCTTTCCCCTGGAGGAGCTGGCGCGCGTCGGTCCGACGACACCGACGCGCCCTGCTGGGTTGCCTCGGGCCCTATGGCGGCTGGATCGGCTCTCGTGCTGTCGCACCGGGTTGGCTGCTGAACGACTGTCACCCTCGGCCCGTGAACGGGTACGGGCGGGCTTGAAGGGTCTTCATCCTCTCACGGATTCCGATCCTCTCGCGGGCTCAACCGCGACGGGCGATGACCGGCCAGACTGCCTCGACGGCGTCGCCCCGCACGGCATGGATCCGGTCGTACAGGTTGACGGTCGGGTCGCAGTGGGTCACGAAGAATTCCAGGCGGTCGCCGAGCTTGGGGAGGGCGGCGCCGGGCTGGGCGGTGATGATTCCGAACTCGTCGCCGCCGAACTGGTAATTCAGGCCCTCGCGATCCTTGGCCCGGGGCTTGCCGCCCGAGTCGGTGGCGAACGCCTTGATCCCGGCGTCAACGGTCACGCGGTCGGGGGTGCTCGCGCTGACGACGGTGGTCAGCACCGTCAGGCTGGGCGCGAAGTCGTTGTAGTCCGACTCGCCGGTGCGGCTGCCGATCGCCCGGTAGCCGTTGTCCATGTAGACGTAGGAGCCCGCCTGGAGCTCGATGCCGCCGGGCAGCTCCGAATCGATGTTGTACGTGCCGGTGCTGCCCCCGGAGAGGATCGCCGAGTCCAACCCCTTGGCCCGGAACAGGTCCCTGGTCTCGACGGCCAGGCTCATCGCCGTCCGCGACGCCGCCTTCCGCTCCGGGAAGCCGATGACGTGGGAGGAACGGCCGGAATACGCCTGGAGGCCCCGGATCCGGAGCGACTTGCAGCGGTCGATCCGCTCGGCCAGCTCGACGGCGGCCCGGCCGGGCGCGATGCCGGTCCGGTGGTCGCCGACATCCAGATCGACCAGGATGTTCAGCCGGACCCCCTCGCTCATGGCGGCCTCCGCCAGGAGGTCGGCCTCGCGCGGGTGGCCCGCGGCCAGCATGACCGAGGGATCCTTCTTGGCCAGCGCGACCATCCGGGCGATCTTCCCCGGTTCGACGATCGGCGAGGTCAGGTGCACCCCGGTGATTCCGGCGGCGACCATCGCCTCGGCCTCCGGGACCGTCGCCACCGAGACGCCCCGTGCCCCCGCGGCCAACTGGCGCCGTGCGACCTCCGGGCACTTGTGCGTCTTGGCGTGCGGCCGCAGCGCGCAACCATGGCCGCGGCAGTATTCCGCCATCTTCTCGATATTGGCTTGAAGCTGGTCCAGGTCCACGAGCAACGCCGGGGTCGGCAGGTCGCCCTTGCGCCGAATCCCCGCGTCCCCGGGGACAGGGCCACTCCCCGCGCGGCCGGACGCCGGGACGATCCACGATCCCAACCCCACCGCCCCGAGACCGATCGCGCCCGAGGCGCAGAAGCGGCGACGATTCCAGTCTGCCATGATTGTGCCTCCTCGCTGCGTTCATCTCTTGTAGGGTGGGTGAAACCCACCGGATAGCGGGCTTTGACCCCGGTGGGTGAAACCCACCCTACCAACTCGCCTCCCTCCCGGAACTAATTCTCAACGAGCCGGCACGATCCCGAGCCGCACGCCGGGGACCTCGCCCTTCGGATAGCGGCCCATCTGGAGGCGCGGGGCTATCGGCCGGTACGCGGAAGTCATGCGCCTGGAGATTCTCGACACGGAACTCCGTGGCCTGGCCGCCGTTCTCGAGTTTCAGTTCCGCTCGGACGTCGCCCAGCATCGCATATCGCCTGTGCCTCTTCCAGTCGACGCCCCAGTGGAAGAGACCTTGCCAGGGTCGCGCGTCATAGAGGTTGTTCTCGAAGGTGATCGCCAGCTTCTCCAGGGTCAACCCCGCCGGCGCTCCGACCCGATCCCTGGCCCGGTACTTCGCGGCCAGGTCCCGCGCGGCCTTGCCCCGCTCCTTCTCGGCGGCATCTTGCAGGGCGGCGGGCCAGTGGCGGCCGTCGTCGACGTCGAACCACCCCCAGACCTGGGCGTCGCGGTTGAGGGCCAGGATGTTGTGACTGATCCGCTCGTCGTGGTTCCAGATCCAACGCTCTTTCTCGTCGTCGATGAGCGGCGTCTTGCGGCCCTGCTCGCGGAAGTCGAAGCCCTCGCGGTTGCCGACGATCAGGTTGCGTTCGATGACGCAATCGGGCGACGACGACAGCGAGATCCCCGCGCCGGCGCCCCACGAGCCCGGGGTCTCGCGGAATCTGTTGCCGACGATCACGTTGTCGTGGGCGTGCAGGCCGTAGGAGATCTCGTAGAAGATCCCCGCGTCGTCGTTGTCGGCGATCAGGCAGTGGCGCACGACGCATTTCTCGTTGCCGATGTCGAACCAGATGCCGTTGCCGCGGTTGTTGAGGAACTGGGAGGTCTCGATGACGGCGTCGCGGCAGAGCACCAGCTTGTCGCCGCCGGCCTCCCAGCCCCGGCTGAAGCCCTTGACGTTGTTGTCGCGCACGACGCACTCGCTGAACCGCAGGTCGTGCGCCCGGGCGGCGCCGAAGCCGAGCTGACCGTTGTCCCGGAAGACGCAGCGGCGGACGACCAGGCCCCTGCCGGCGAACGTCGCGCCGCTGGAATTCATGGACTCGAACGTGCAGTCCTCGATGACCCCGTGGTTGCCCTCGAACAGCGCGGCGCCGTGCTGGGCCATGTTCGCCGCGTATCGGAATCGGAGACCCCGCAGGTGGACATGCTTGCCCTTGACGTGCCACAAAACCTGACGCGCCGACGCCTCGACGAGCGGGGACTCTTCCCCTTTGGCGAGGTCGGCGCCATCCCGAGGGCAGACGTCGATCCGCCGGGCGCCCGTATCGACGTAGAACGTGCCCCGGCGCAGGCCGTCGCGGTCGAGCACCTGGAGGAGCGGATAGCCGAGGATGAAGACCTGCTCGCAACGACCGATCATCTTGTGTTCGTCGTCGTCCGGATGGGTGCCGGACTGATTCCAGCCGATGAAGCGGTGCGGCCACGGGGCGCTGAAGACGTTCCCGCCGCCGGGCTCCTTCGCCCACTCCCGGATGGCGTCGGCCCCGGTGATGACGACGTTCTCGCCGGCCGCGGCCAGGAAGCGGATCGGCCTGTCCTCCGTGCCGCTGTTCTCGACCGTGACGGACTCGCGATAGACCCCGCCGTGGATCACGACCGTGTCGCCCGGCCCGGCCTTCGTCGCGGCCTCCGAGATGGTGCGGACCTGGGCCTCCGAGGGCAGGCCGGCGAGCTTCGCCGGCGCGACGTGCCATATCCGAGGGCCCGCGACCGCCGCCTCGGCAGTTCCGATCAAGGCGATGGTCACGGCCAGGGACATCGCGGCTGTGGCCCTGTCGTCGATCCGAAACAACATCCTCATCGTTCCTGCCTCGATGTCCGTGGTCCGGCGCGAACCATTCGCGCGGGAAGCCGAACCGATGCCAGTTTATGGAGCGTGCCATGGGGAAGCAAACGTCTCTCGTGAGCGGCGGTCCGCTCTTGACATTTACGACTCCGGTCGTAGAGTGGTTTATGACGGGAGTCATAATACGAGGGAGCCATGGCGAAGAAGAAGGCGACGCCCCGGCTGTCGGCGGGCGAGATCGAGATCATGGGCATGCTCTGGGAGGGTGGAACGGTCTCCCTGGCGGAGGCGCATCAGGCACTCGCCGCGAGGCGCCCGATCGGCTACACGACGGTCCAGACCCGGCTCAATCGTCTGGTGACCAAGGGGGTCGTCGGTCGGACTGGCCAGCGTCCGGCGAGGTATGAAGCCCTCGTCCGCCCCGATACCGTCGGCGCCCGTCACATCGATCTCTTGCTGGAGAAGATTCGCGGATTCCAGGTCGTGCCCCTCGTTGCTCATCTGATCCGCGATCGCCGGCTCACTCCCGCGGAGGTCGCCACATTGAAGGAGCTGATCGCCGAGGCCGAAGAAGCCTCGAGGAGGCTTGAGAAATGATCGCAATCGCCGATGGTCTCCTTCCCGGCCTCTCGAGGGCGACGACCCTCCTCGCGATCTCCGCGACGGTCGTCTGGATCGCGATCCGGTTCCTCGGCCTCTCATCCCCGCGGCTCCCGCGTGCGGCGAGTGTCATGGTCCTGCTCCAGGGCCTCCTCGTGGTCCAACTGCCGGTGGCGATCCCCTGGTATACGGCGTCACCGCTCAGGTCTTCCGCATCGACGAGCCCCGGGCCAGGGGTTGAAAGCCTTCCGCGAGACATCGATGGGCCGGCCGTCCCGCCTGTCGCGTCCGCGTCGTCGACCCCCGTCTCGGGCCGGAGCTGGTCCCTGTTCGCGCTGGTGATCTGGCTCGCGGGGATCGCTGCCCTGACGTCCGCTTCGCTCATCGCTTATCTCCGGTTCCTGACCGGCCTGCGATGGAAGGAGGCCGACGTGGCGGAGTGGGTCCAGGAGTGGGCATACGTCCTGGCAGAGGCCGGTGTACGAAGGTCGATCCCGCTTGAGACATCCCCGGAACTGGGCCCAGTGCTCTGCCGGCTGCCGGACGGCTACCGGGTGATCGTGCCGGACGGGCTATGGCGAGGCTTATCACGCGGACAGCGGATGGCCATCCTCCGTCATGAGCTCGCCCACTATCGAGGCGGCGACCTGGGCAAGTCCCTGGCCGTACGCGCGCTCGCCCTGTTGCACTGGTTCAACCCCTTCGCCTGGTGGGCGGCGAGGACATTCGATGAGTGTGCCGAGTGGGCCTGTGACCGGGCGGCGACCGGGGGCGATCGAGCCGAGGCCGCCGACTACGCCCGGGCGCTGTTGCAAGTCAGCGAGCGGATTCATCCCTTGCTCCTATCGGGGGCGGGCGCACGAGGTCATTCGCTTTCCGTTCGCATTCGCCGGCTGCTCGCAGGCGGTGCTGAGGAGGATTCCACGATGAAGAAGGTCGCACTGTTCGCGGTGTCGGGCCTGCTCGTCGTCGCCGGGGTGATCCGCTTCGACCTGGTCGCCCAGGAGTCCGCCAAGGGCGGGCGTGATGGTCCTGGGCCGCCACCCGGCGAGCCTCACCGTGTTTTCCCGGTTCAAACCGAGCTTCAACGGCTCATCCTGGGCAAGGACATCTCCGTCTTCGTGCCGCTCGATCTGAGGGGCGTCGTCAAGGATGGCGAGCTCGACCAGGCCGTCCTGCAGTCGATCCGTCGCGATCTCGCAGGAGCCGGGGGGGGAGAGGGCATCGTCCACTTTCGCGTCTTCCACGATCGGACATCGAGCCCTAATGAGGATAAGCGGCTGCATGATGCGTTGAAAGGGCTCGCCCGAGCGGCGGGATTCCGGGCGCGAAGGTCGATGAGGAGTTGAGGAACGACGACGTAACCTGGCGAGAGAGGATCGCGACGCTCGATAAGAGCCGTCCTGATCCGCCCGGGGGCGATGAGCCCGGGATGGGCAATAACACGGTCCGGATCTACCCGGTGCGGACGCCCTTGAGCCGCTTCTTATTCGAGGAGAGCGACTGCGTGGTCAACTTCCTCGTGACCCCCGATCCGGAGGTCGAAGACCGGGTCCGTGTCACGGTCAAGGCGATGGCCAAGAAGCTGGATCTCGCGCGAAAGCGGCAGATCCATTTCCGAGTCCCCGCCGATCAGGTTGAGGAGCGCTCGCGCGTGCCGCTCCAGGAGAGGCTCGGGCGACTGGCGACGTCACTCGGGTTCAAGAGAAGCCGGGTCTCCTACTGAGGTTGATCGGCTTTCTGAATCCGCGAACGTCTCCGGTCTCATCCCTGGCGCGACTTCAGCGTGACTTGATCTGCTCCAGTTCCCACAAGGCTTCCAGGCGGAAGAACCGGGCGACGTCGGCGAACTCGCGGGGTGGCGCGGGACCGGCCGGCCCGCCGCTGAGTTGGCCGGCTCGCTCGAGGACGTCGCGGAGTGACCGGGCCTCCTCCAGCGACGCCATCCGCCCGATGTGCGACCGGACCGCGGTGAACTGCGAGGCGCGGCTGCCGTCGACGCGGATCTGGGCCCGAGCCCATTGGATGGACCACGCGGCGAGCCGCTCCACCAGGCGGGAATCGAAGACGACGCCGACATCGGCGGGCTCCCCGCCCGCGCGGGCCGCGTCCCGGTACCGGCGTGCCGCGTCATCCAGGACTGCCCGGTACATCCGGCCCGCGGTCGCGGCCTGGTCGGCGTCCGGGGTGTCGGCATCCCGCGAGCTCGACCCGCCCGGCAGCAAGCCCTCGGCATCGATCCGGAAGAAGCGGGCCACCTCGGCGAACGCGCGGAAGCGGGCCATGTCGACGGGCCCGACGGCCGGTCGGCCGGCCCGCTTGAGGACATCGTCCACGAAGCGGCCGCTCTCCAGGTCGCTCATCCGCTCGACGTGCGACCGGATCGCCGCCGTGCGCCCGCCCGCGGATCGCGCCCCGGCCGGGGAGGCACGAACTGTCCGGTCGCGAGCCGCGGGCGACCGCGAGAGGAGATCCTGGTCCGCGGCGTCTTGAGCCTGACTCCAGAGGTCCGACCAGAACGCCAGCCGCTCGGCGAGGGGGGCGTCGAAGATCGCTTCGTCGGGCCGGCGCGCCTCGCCTTCGCGCGGCGATGCCAGGTATCGGCCGACCGCGTCATCCAGGATCGCGCGATAGACCCGGCCCGCGATCTCGGCCCGCTCGGCGGCAGTGACGGCAACGCCCGCGAGGTTGAGCGGCGGTCCGGACTCGAAGCGTCGAGGGATGATCCGGTCGAAGCTCCACCCGTCGATCGGCCGGAAGGACCGCGCGGCCTCGGCCGAGACGCGGGTCGGCTTCGGTTCGGCCGGCACCCCGGCCGCCTTCGCCTGGTCGGTCTCGTGCCGGAAACGCCCCTGCTCCAGGGCACTCATCCGGGCCAGGTGATCCGACAATGACTGGTAGCGAGCGGCCCGGCTCCTCGCCGCGTTGTCCTGCGCCTCCTGCCGGCGGAGCGACCATGGTCCCAGCCGCTCGATGAGCTCGAGGTCGGATCGGGCCTCGACATCCGGCGGGCCTCCGCCCGGTCGAGGCGACGTCCGAGCCCGCCGTACCCACTCGTCCAGGACGGCCCGATACATGCGCTCCGCGACCGCGGCCCGCTCGTCGGCGGTCGGGTCCCTGACCAGGTAGGGTGCGAAGCTCCCATGCATGGACGGTGCGGCGTAAGGATTCAGGATGCCCGGAGCGGTCGTCCCTTGGTTCGGACGCTGGTCGGGCGCCCGGCCGCCCTGGGCGCGAGCGATCGTGCGACCATCGGCTCCGATGAATGCGACCACGAACATCACGATGCCGACGGCCGATGCGCGTCGGCGAGTCACTCCGCGGGATCGGGCACTCATGACCTTGACCTCCGTTGCCGAGGGGAGATCGGTCGGGACGCGTTTCCTGAAACGGCGCCGTCGGCGGGTCTCGCCGCCCGGGTTTCCCCATCACACCTCTCTTGTATTATATCCGCAACTCACCTGAAGGAATCGCCGGAACTGGATATCGTCTCGGTTTCGTCTCAACATCATCCCAAAACCCCCTGAAATGAGGTCCAGCCGCGATGTCAAAGGAGGCCCGCCCGCCCGATCGCCCCGCGCCGCCGACCGACGAACGGATCCGCGCCCACACGATCGGAGAATCGCGGCCGCCCTCCGGCCGGATCCTGATCGTGGACTACGATCCGCGGTGGCCGGAACTCCACGCGCGCGAGGCCGACCGGATCCGGAAGGTGCTCGGGGACCGGGCGCTGCGGATCGAGCATGCCGGCTCGACGTCCGTGCCGGGCCTCGTCGCGAAACCGATCGTCGATGTGCTCCTCGTGGTGGCCGACTCGGCGGACGAAGGTGCATACGTGCCCGATCTGGAGGCCGCCGGCTACTCGTTGCGGATCCGAGAGGCCGACTGGTACGAGCACCGGATGTTCAAGGGGCCGGACACGGACATCAACCTGCACGTCTTCTCCCGCGGCTGCCCGGAAATCGACCGCATGCTGACTTTCCGGGACTGGCTGCGAAGGCATGCCGGCGATCGCGACCTCTACGGACGAACCAAGCTGGCCCTGGCCCAAAAGGATTGGAAATATGTACAGGATTACGCCGATGGCAAGACCGCGGTCATCGACGAGATCCTGGCACGAGCCCGCGGCCACGCGCGAACGAATCCGATGACGTAGGTCGGGCAATGCCCACCGATCCCGGGCCTCGACTACCAGCGGAAGAGCAGCGGCAGGTCGGGGCGGAAATCCTTCGCGCGGCCCGCTCGGCCCCCGTCGAACGTGATCTCCGCCAGGTGCTCCGAGGCTTCCGCCAGCGCGACCGCCGCCAGCCGGGCGACTTCCCGCGCCGCCTCGGAGGGTTGGCCCAATCCCGGACCCGCGAGCCGCAGGCCGGTGACATCTCCGAACCCGGTCGCGTGCTCGAGCGGCTGGCGGGTCGGCCGACCCGGGTCGTCGGGTCGCCGGGCGAAACCGAGGTGGAACCAGAACGGCTCGGAGAGCGGCACGTCCCGCCCCACCTGGATGGCGAGCGGAGGCGGGAGGTAGGAGGGCCGGTACTCCCATGCGTGGAACGGCACCCCGCCGGCGCCGGGCTGTGCGGGCCGCAGACCCAGGCCGAACGGGGATGCGCCGGTCCCTCGCCCGGCCCACCGGGACCAGAGCCGGGTGGGGCCGAGGCGCTGGTCTTGCGCTTCCGATGAGTCCCGGACCCACAGCAGCTCCAGGTAGGCGTTGCGGAAGAAGAAGCGGCGACAGGCCGTTCCCTGGCCGGGGTGGGTATTGGGCTCGCCCTCGGCGAGGCCGAAAGCCACGAGGCCTTCGGCCTCCGGGGCGCCCACGTCCGTCCAGACGAAGAGGTGGTCGAATTCGAATGCGTCCATGGGGGCACCTCGGGATGCTCCCTAAATCACAGTACGCCGTCCCATCGGCCGCGACGAACGGGCGGCCGATCTGGAGCGGTTAACGACTGGCTTGCCTACGCGGCTCAGCCTCAAGATCGGGCCGGGGCCTCGACCCCCCCTGACCCCCCCTTCGTCAGGGGGGGAAATTGAGGGAGGCCCGCCCCTCCGAATCCCCCCTTACGAAGGGGTCAGGGGGGGTTCTCTCGTGTCGGTGCAACGCAAGCGTTAGGCGCTCTTAGATCTCCCATCCCTTGCGGGGCTCGCGATGGAGGTACTGGTTGGCCTGGGAGACGTTGGTGATCTTCCCGTTCTCCCCGTCGTATTCGATCCGCCGGCCCTGGCCGGTGCGGAGTGCGACCACCCCCAGCAACATAGTCTCGGTGAGCAGCCCGGCATACTCGAACGGACACGTGGTCTTCGAGCGTCCCCGGATCGCATCGATCCAGTTCATCCGGTGCGGCGCCGACCTCTTCGGTCCGTCCGAGGTCTGGATCGGCGGATGGGTCTTCGGCACGCGCCGCGCTTCCTCCATCAGCGACGCCGGGTAGAGCCTGGGGTTGTCGCCATAAGTCCCGTGGAGGAGGATGCCCTTCTCGCCGATGAAGATGACGCCGCCGCCGCGGTCGAGCGTCACGCTCTCCGGCAGCGCGTCCGGGCGGCCCGGCATCAGTCCGCCGTCGCACCAGGTCATCTTCACCGGCGGTCGCGCGCCACGCGCCGGGAAGTGGTACACGGCCTGCGTCGCCAGAGGGTAGCTCGCCGGGTGATTGTTGCTGTCCATCCCCCAGGGCGTCGAGGTCGCCTCGATGCTCGACGGATACTTCAGCCCCAGCGCCCAGTAGGGGTGGTCGATCAGGTGCGCCCCCATATCGCCCAGCGCGCCGGTCCCCCAGTCCACCCAGCCCCGCCAGTTGAACGGATGATAGATCGGGTGGAAGGGCACTTCGGGGGCCGGACCGACGAAGAGATCCCAGTGGAGGCTCGGCGGCGGGGTCTCGCCGCCGTTGATGGCCCTGGCGATCGCCTCGTTGAGCCGTCGCGACGTCCACTCGTTGCCGGAGCCACCGCCTCGACCTCCGCGCCTCCCGGCCGGGGCCGCGGCGGGCCCTCCCGGGCGCGGAATGCCCTGCGGCCAGATGGGGCGATTGGTCCAGACATGAACCTCCCGCACCGGGCCGATCACGCCGGCGCCGATCCATTCGTTGATGAGCGCGGCGCCCTCGCTGGAGTGGCCCTGGTTGCCCATCTGGGTGACGACCTTGGTGCGCCGGGCCGTCTCGCGCAACACGCGGGCCTCGTGGACCGACCAGGTCAGCGGCTTCTCGACGTAGACGTGCTTGCCCAGCTCCATGGCCGCCTTGGCGACGTAGGCATGGGTGTGGTCGGGCGTGGCGACGACCACGCCGTCGATGTCCTTCTGCTCCTCCAGCATCTTGCGATAATCGGCATAGCGCTTCGCCTTGCCGTAGGCCTCCTGAAGCTTGACGGCGGATGGGTTCGGCTGGCCATTGCGGCCCCGGGCTCGGCCGGCCATGGCCGAGTCGACGAACCCGAAGTCCACATCGGCCAGCGCGACGATATTCTGGCCGCCGCTCACGATCTCGCCCGCGTCGGCTGCGCCCTGGCCGCCGCAGCCGACGATGGCGACGTTGACCGTCTCGCTCGGCGGCAGGTAGCCGGCCCCGCCCAGGACATGACGCGGGACGACCATGGCGCCGAAGGCGGCCCCGGCCGTCCCCGCGACGAAACTCCGTCTGGTGACCTCGTCCTGTCTCATGACGTCCTCCCGAGATTAGTATTTGTACAACGGCTAGCGGACGGATCCGGCTCCCACGAGCCGACCGGGGTCTTCTGTAAGAGGGGGCTCTGTCCCCCGACCGGATCGGACCGGGTCGGATCGGCGGACGGAGCCGCCTCCTACAGTCCTCCGACCGGATCGGACCGGGTCGGATCGGCGGACGGAGCCGCCTCCTACAGCGGACCGGACCGGGCACCGGATGTCGGCCTCGGTGGTACTCCCATTACGCGAGCGCGTCCTTGCAGAACTGGTAGCACTTGCGGACTTCGACCACGGGGTCTGCGCCTCGGTATTCGAACTCGATGTCCGCGGGGATATCGTACTTCTTGGCCTTGAGGAGCTGAAGGACCTGCTTGATCGGAGTGTCGCCTTCTCCCCAGGGCGTGTTGTCGCCGTGGTTCTTCTTGCGGTCCTTGATGTGCAGGTTGCTGATCCGGTCGTGGTGCGCCTCGATGTAGGCGACCGGGTCATAGCCGGCGGCGAAGAAGTGGCCGATGTCGAGATTCACCCAGAAGTTCTTCGACAGCGCCATGGCCTGCGCGAAGCTCTCCGGCGTCGCGAACTGGTTGGGGTCCCTGGTGTTGTCGTGGCCGTGCATGGCGACGATCATCTTGTGCTTCTCGGCGAATGGAGCCACGCGCTTCGCGGCGCTGAGGGTCGACGATGCGGTGATGATCTCGACGCCCAGGGCCTTGGCCATCTCGAAGCCGCGATCGATCTCCTCGTCGCTGAAGCCGTCGTTGAAGCTGAGGTTGTAGGCGTGCAGGCGGATGCCCGCCTCATCGAACTGGCGGCGAATGGCCTTGAAGTGGTCCATCGGGACGGTCAGTCGCCAGTTCCGCAGCTCCTCTTGCCCTTTCCGGGCCGGTCGTGCACCGCCCTTGGCGGGCTCGGTCTTCGTGGCGGGCGTAGCGGCGGCCTTCGGCCGCGGCCCACCCCGACCGAACGACGGGCGGGGCTCGACGTGGCCGGAGAACAACTCACATTCGCCGATGCCGATCTTGGACATCGCCTTGATGGCCGCGTCCAGGGGGAGGGTGCGGAAGCTGTAGGATTGGACGCCGATCCGCACGCCCTCGACCCGAGAATCGATCGGCCCGAGTGCCAGCGACAGCGGCAGCCCGGCCAGCGTCATCTTCCCGAACTCTCGTCTCGTGTACACGATTGTTCTCCTTTCCAATGGACGTGTCTCCGCCCGGGATTCCCCGGGTTGCCGACGACCCGGCGGCCCGCCACACCCTGCTGGCAAGGACGGCCGGCGCCCATTATGAGCGGCGAACGCTCGCAAAGACAGATACTCTTCTGAATGGGATCAGCCCGTTCCGGTTCCTTCTTACCTCGGGGGCTTCTCGATGCGGATGTCGCCGAGGTCGACCGTCTCGCCCGGCTTGACGGTGAGTTCCTTGCGGACCACCGGGCCGGTCTGGCCGCGGACGAAGGTCGTATAGTCGAGGACGCGATACATCACGCCGGGGATCAGCACGGGCAGCGCGATGCGGCCGTCGGCATCGGGCTCCGGGTTCTTTGTGTAGTGGACCGGGTCAATCCCCGTCAGGTCGGCCTCGTCGGCGGAGACGAGGCCGGACTTGTCGTTGACGAAAGCGTAGCGGGTCGGGCCGGGGGTCACGACCATCGTGGTGATCAGATCGCGGAGCGGCCCCGCGACCGGCTTGCCGCCGGGATCGACGACCCGCCCCCTGGCGGCGCCGCACGGCTCGAGCCGGACGGTGATCGGCCCGTTCGCCGCCGACTTCGACGAGAGATTGGCGACGCCGCCCAGCTTGCGTTCCGGCGCGAGGAAAGAGACGGGGACCTCGGCATCGGGGTCGAGTCCGTGGAGCTCGAAGCGGCCGTCGCGGACGTTGCCGTGAAAACGGCCGGTCCAGGACCTCGACACCGAACCCCTCGGATCGAGGATAACCCGGCTGAACATCCAGGCCTCGCGGACGGGCTGGCCGTCCGGCCCGACGATCTGGCCCTTGACCGTGGCGCCGCGGCGGACGACCAGGGCGACGTCCCGGCTCTCGTCGGCCGGCTTCAGGTCGAGCAGGGTGTGGGCGTGCGCGTACTCCCTCGAGCCGCCCGGCTGGACCGACCCGGCCGGACGAAAGCCGAAGGGCCGGAGCACGTAATCGTCGCCGGGAACCCTGACGACGAGGTCGCCCGGGCCGGGCTCGGCCCCGAGCTGGAACGAGCCGTCGGATGTCGTGCTGACGGCCATGCTCCTCCTATCCTGGTTCTGCCGCCTGTCGCGAGAGGCGAAATCGACGGTCGCCCCCGCGACGAGCCGGCCGGAGCCCTCCTCGGTGACCTTGCCACGGATACAGACTCCGCGCGCCAGGGCGAGGTCGAGGGGCTGCTCGAGCGCGCCCTTGGGCCAGTTGATGCGCCCGTGGGCCGTGAGGTAGGGTTGTCCTTCCGGCGGATAGGCCGTGACGTTGTAGATGCCGTCGGCCGTCCAGGAATTCACGCGAGCCCGCCCCGCGGCGTCGGTCTCGGCCACGTCGACCCTGGCGACCCTCCCCCGGCTGGCCAGCACCCGGAGCGGGGCATGGGGGACCGGCCGGCCCGTGTCGGCATAGATCACGCGTACGTTGACGACCTGGGACGGTGCCAACCCCGCCGTCACGGCTTTCGACTTCGAGGTGCCGTCCGTGTCGACCTCGATGGTTTCGAGGGCGAACTTCGGGTGACGGACGGTCATGGTCGCATGCAGGCCGCGGCCCACGCCGCGCACGGTGAAGCGGCCCTCGGCGTCGGTCATCGCCGGCCGGGGCCAGGCGGGGAGGTCGTTGACACTCATGAACCCATAAACGATACCGTCGATGCGGCTGCGGACCCCGAACCGGACCCGCGGGGGCTCGCGACGGATCGACGCGACCGAGACGGTGGCGTTCGGGACGGGCTGGCCCTGGACGTCGAACAGCCGCCCGTCGATCACCTGCTCGGGCCGGAGCGCGATGTCGGCGGCGGGCCGATCGGCGTCGGGGTCGAGCTCGACCCAGCCGGCACCGAAACCGGGTGCCAGTGCGACGGCGCCGAACATCTCGTGCTGCGACGACGACGTCCGGGCGCATCGACCCGGAACCGGCCCGAGCCGTCCGCGCGGGCGTCGCCGATCGGTCTCTGCGTCCGGCTCGACGCGTAGGGGGCGCGCCAGAGTGACGTGCTCCTGGCATAAACCGCGACCGTCGCGCCCGGCACCGGCTTCCCGTCCGGATCGAGCACGCGGCCGACCACGAACATCCGCCCCGGCGCCGGGGCCGGGCCGGGCTCATCGGTCGTCGAGGCGCCGAGAGCCGGATGGGCCGCGCCGGCGGTGACGGCGACGAGCGACAGCAACGTCAGGGCGAGGTGTCTCGGCTGAGGGATCGACATGGCTGATGGACCTATCGGGTGAGGATCGCCGTCGGGAGAGACAGACCGCTGATCGCCTATCTTGAAGGCGTCACCTGTCCGAGACTGGCCTCGAAAATCCTCGACCGCAGGCCGGAAGTGGTGCCAGTGGGTCCGCTGGCAGTGAAAGAGCGGAATGAAGTATTACCCTGGCAAGGAAGAACGTCACATACGAGCCCGATCGTAGGGTCATACTGCCTCCTTTGTCACAAGCACCTGAGTAGGTTTTCCGTGTCTTCGCCAGCGTACTTGACGAACGGCTGGCCTCTCAATGCCACAGCCCCGGCGAGGTCTCGCCGAGGCCAGTGGCGGTTCGCCAGCGCGGCCTTCCGTGGTGCCATCGGCTCATCGGCTCGACACCCCAGCGGAGGACCGCGGTTTGCGGCGGTCGGCCCGCGCGGCGGTCGAGGCCGCACTCGGGCCGCCCCGCGCCAGCAACTGGCGCACACTCGCTGCGGAGAACGGCCGACCGTGGGGGGTGCGATGACCCGCGGCATTCAACGCCTCCGCCATCCGCCGCGAGGTCCATCCCGCGGCTTGCCAGCTCTGCAGCCGCTCCCCGATCGCCGCCGCGTCGGTCATCTGCTCCCACCTCCGCACGCCGCGACGGATCTGATGCTCCGTCACCGTGCCGCCGGTCCAATGCAATTGCACCCGCACCTCCGCGGTCGACGACGGTGCCCAGACCACCACCCGCTGCAACAGCAACTGCACGACTTGACGCCTCTGCATCACCGTGGTCGTGGACGCTTGCCACAAAGCCGGCAGGTCCCGCGCCAGGGCCTCGATCTCGGCTCGTTCCGCCGCGCTCAACCGCACCGGCTGCTCCTGCTGGAACCGACGGTAGTCCTCCTCCAAGTCCCGCTGCGCCACCAGGGCGGCTTCCCAGGCCCGTTCCAGCGTCCGCGCCACCAGGCGGTCCTCCGGCTCGACGGCATTGTACTGTCGGAACGCGCGATCGGCGTCCTGAGCGGCTCGCTCCAACCGCAGCCGCCATTGGCCATCCAGGGCGGCTCGCTCCCGCTGGCACTCCTCGGCGGCGCGCCGGCTCAGTTCCAATCCCGCGGGTGTGACCACCTCCAGCACCTGGTCGCGCACCAACTGCTCCAGCGCCGCACCGGCCAAGCTCTGGCAGGTCGGCGCCGCGTAATCCAGCGCCCGCCGTTGGCACACATAACGCAGGGATTTCGTGTAATGCGTGTGCATGCGGCTCCCGCATTCGCCACACACCACCGACCCGGCCAGGATCGCCACGGTGGTGCGCGTCGGGCCGGGGACGGGCCCGCGCCGGCGGTGCTGCCGGAGGCGGCGGAGATTGGTCTGGTACTGCTCCCAGGTCAGGTACGCGGGGTGGTTGTCGCGCAGGAACACGGCGCAGTCCTCGGGTTCGCGCCGGACGCGACCGCTGCCGCGGCGACCCGGTCGGACGCGCCGCGGATCCGTGGCATAGCGACCCCAGGTATAGACGCCGGCATAAGCCGGGTTGCGCACCAACTGCCGCAACGTCTCGCGGTGTGGCGGCCGCCATCGCAGTTGTCCGCGGTGCGGCCCGCTGAGGGGGCGCCATGGCAACTCGATCCCCTGCTGCCGCAGGTAACGCGCCAGCCCGCTGAGGCTCCCCAGGACCGCGAATCGCCCCAGGACCAGCCGCAGGACCTGCTGGACCTGCTCGTCGGGATCGAGCTGCAATTTGCCGTCGGGCCCGACGACATAGCCCGGGGGGGGTTGCCCCAGCCATTCCCCGCGACGGCACCGATTCAACCGACCGGCCTGCATGCGCTGCTGGAGCTGGTGCAACTCGAAACCCCCCATGAAGCCCTTGATCGTCAGGATCATCCGATCATTGAAATCATGTGGATGATACAGGCCGTCCTGGTCGGCGAGCAAGGTATCGAAGGCGGCGCACACCTTGATCAAACGGCAACAGTCCTCGTCTTCGCGGGCCAGGCGGTTGATCTGGAAGCAGAGGACCAGGCCGACGTGGCCCAGGGCGATCTCCGAGAGCAGCCAGGCGAAATCGTCGCGGCCCGCGGTCGTGGTGCCGGAGCGGCCCTGATCCCCGTCGAGGACGCGGATGCGCTCGGCGGGCCAGCCCCAGGCGAGGGCCCGCTCTTGGAGTTGAGCCTGGACCTGGGCCGATTCGCGGTGGCGTCGGACCTGCTGGGGATGCGACTGCCGGACATAGTCGATCGCCCAGCGTTCCAGATGGTGGCCTTGGATCTTGGCGGGCCGACTCGCGGCGGAGGGATTAATGGGGATCATCGGCGACCCCCCTTCCGTCGCGGGCGCACGACCTGGGGAGGTGGTTGCCGATCATCTGGGTCAGGAGGACGACGAGAGCCTGTTGGAGGTCGGGATCTAACCGATTCCAGTCGGGGATCTCCGAGGGGTCGAGCGCGGGGGTCGGGGACGAGAAAGGGGGGGTGCTGGGGGTCGGAATCTGGGTGGCCGCATGGGTTGCCATCCTCCGTGGGAGTCGGTTGTTGCTGGCACCAGCGTGCCAGTGCCAAGAGGGCCTCCACGGAGACTACCGGCCGTGCCGATGGTGTGACAAGAGTAGCTGTTTGCCAGGACGATCCCGAAGCGCCAGCGAGTGAATCGATGGTTGGCCCGGGAATTCACTCGCTGGCGCGTCGGGCTCGTATCGGGTTGATGCGGATCTTCGTTGCCGGCGTAATATTCAGGATTCCAGATTCAATGAACGTGACACCTTCCACACGATTGGCCTACCCGAGGCCAGCTTGCCGGCTTCGTGATACACGTGTGCATGTTGCACGTCCTTTGGCTCACCCTAAAACCCTAATTGAATATCTCTGGTCCTCTATTAACAGGATGCTGCGACTTTGCAATTCCTTGAATGCACCTATCGGAAAACTCGCGGAATTTCTCGCCGCAAGTCTTTTCCAGCATTGGATTAAGAATTCTTGGAAGAATCTTTTTCCGGTAGGATTTCTCCGGGTGAACCCGTGGCGGTTACGACGATTGTGACGCCTACGAATTCTGGGGTTTTTGAGATGTCTGCGGGTTTTCGGTAGTCTTTTCAGGCGATCTCGATGCGGACCTCATGGTCCTGGCCGTCGTCGGCCAGGGGGATGATCGGCTCGGCCTGGGGTTGGCCGTCGAGCCAGACCGTGGGGGAGCCGAATTCGAGGCCCTTGGGGTTCTCGACGGCGATCCGGTACGTCGATGATCGGAAGCGGTAGGTGATCTCGTAGTCGCGCCAATCGGGGGGGATGCAGGGGTCGATCGTCAGGCGGTCGCCGTGGCGACGCAAGCCGAGGATCGACTCGAGGATCGTCCGGTAGATCCAGGAGGCCGAGCCGGTGTACCAGGTCCAGCCGCCCCGGCCGACGTGCGGCGGCCGGCTGTAGACGTCGCCGGCGACGACGTAAGGCTCGACCTTGTAGGTCTCGACGCCTTGGGGATCCTCGGCGTGCCGGATCGGATTGAGGATTGTCAGCAGCTCGGCGGCCAGCCGGCCGCGGCGGAGTGCGGCGAACGCCTGGACGACCCAGGCGGCCGCGTGCGTGTACTGGCCGCCGTTCTCGCGGATGCCCGGCAGGTAGCCCTTGATGTAGCCGGGGTCGATCGGCTCGGCGTCGAACGGCGGCGTGAACAGGAGGATCAGCCGGCCCTGGCGGTCGACGAGCCGGGCAAGGGCGGCCTCCATCGCCCGGCGGGCATGTTCGGGGTCGGCCGCGGCGCAGAGCACGGCCCAGGTCTGCGCCAGCGAGTCGATCTGGCAGGCGGGGCTGCGGGCCGAGCCCAGCGGGGTGCCGTCGTCGAAGTAGGCGCGGCGGTACCAGTCGCCGTCCCAGGCGCTCTTCTCGCAGGCGGCGGCCAGCTCGTCGGCCCGACGGCGCAGGTCGGCCGCCCGCGCCGGGTCGCCGCGCGCCTCGGCCAGCCCGGCGAACTGGCGGAAGACGGCGATGGCGAACCAGGCCAGCCAGACGCTCTCCCCCTTGCCGCCGGCACCCACGAGGTTCATGCCGTCGTTCCAGTCGCCGTGGCCCATCAGCGGCAGGCCGTGGGCGCCTCGATGGTCAACCCGTTCCAGACCCTTCACGCAATGCTCGTAGAGCGGGCCCGGCCGGCCGGCGGGCGCGGCCAGGCGGTAGTCGTCCTCCTGCTCGGGTTTCAGGGGCGGCGCCTCGAGGTAGTCGACCGGCTCGTCGAGGATCGCGGCGTCGCCGGTGGCGTCGATGTAGTAGCCGGCGACAAAAGGCAGCCAGGCCGGGTCGTCGGAGATCCGCGTGCGGATGCCGCGGCCGGTCGGCGGGTGCCACCAGTGCTGCACGTCCCCCTCGAGGAACTGGCGCGCCGCCGCGCGCAGGATATGCGCCCGGGTGACATCGGGCGCGGCGTGGACCAGCGCCATGACGTCCTGGAGCTGGTCGCGGAAGCCGTAGGCGCCGCCCGATTGGTAGAAGCCCGAGCGCCCCCAGTAGCGGCAGGCGAGCACCTGGTAGAGCAGCCATCGGTTCGCCAGGAGGTCCAGTGCCGGGTCCGGGGTCCGCACCTGCACGGTGCCCAGCCGCTTGTCCCAGGCGTCCTTGATCTCCTGGAGCGCCTGCGCCGCGCGGCCCGGCTCGCGGTAGCGGCGGACCAGGGCGCGGGCCGTCTCGACGTCGTCGGCCTCGCCGATCAGGAAGACGACCTCGGCCTCGGCGCCCGGTCGGATTTCCAGGTGGACCTGGAAGGCGGCGCAGGGGTCGATCGCGGCGCCGACGCGTTCGGCCAGCTCCTGCCGGCCCATCGCGGCCGGGGCGGCCGGCGAGCCGTGCCGGCCGAGGAAGGCGAGGCGGTCGGCCGTGAGCGTGCGGGGTCGCCGGTCGACATCGGCGAACGCCACCCGCCCCGAGAAGTCGATGCGGAAGGGGTTTCGCGCCAGCAGCGCGCCGGTCTCGTCGTCCACCTGGGTGAGCACGTGCATGGCCGCGGTGTCGCGGTTGAGCCCGAGCACCCACTCGGCGTAGAAGGTCGCCGAGAGCCGGCGCGGCCGCTCGTTGCCCGCGGCCCGGACCTTCAGCCGGATCAGCTTGACCGGGTCCTCGGGCGGGACGAAGAGGGTCAGCTCGTGGGCCAGGCCGTGCGTGTTCCGCTCGTAGACGGTGTACCCTTGCCCGTGGCGGACCAGAGTCGGCTCCCAGGAGGGGACGGGCAGGGGGGTCGGCGACCAGACCTCGCCGGTCTCCTCGTCGCGGAGGTAGACGACCTCGCCGGGCGGGTCGGAGACCGGATCGTTGCTCCAGGGGGTCAGGCGGTTGGACTGGCTGTTGACCGTCCAGGTGAACCCCGACCCCGCCTCGGAGGCCACGAAGCCGACGGCCGGGTTGGCCACGACGTTGACCCAGGGCGCCGGCGGGAGCCGCAGGTGCGGCGCGGGGGCGGCGTGTTGGTTATGCGGGCCGTGGACCGGCGGGCCGTTGCGGCCGACCGCCGGCGGCTGCGGGCCCTGGACCAGCACGCAGTACTCGCGGCCGTCGGGCGTGAAGCCCCCCAGACCATTGGCGAAGAGCCGATCCGCGGGCGGCTCGACCGGCTCATCCGACCAGCCGCCCGGCTCGCGGCTCGCGGCGAACCGGGGGGGCGGGGGACCATGGCGCTCGGTCCGATCGAGCTGGCCGGCCAGCGGGCCGCGCTCGCCGACCAGGACGACCCGCGCCGCCGCCTGGAGCAGGATCCGCTCGTCCTCGGTCATCTGCGACTCCCGCCGCACGAAGACCCCGCCCGGCTGGTCGATCCGCTCGGCCGCCCCGGCGGCGCGGACGGCGTCCAGGAGTTGCCGGTTCAGCTCGTCGAGGTAGTCGCCCGGCTCCTCGTCGAGCAGGACCAGGTCGAACTCCAGGCCCCGGAGCCGCAGGTACGCGTGCGCGGCCAGGAGCTGGCGCGCCAGCGGCAGCTCGCCCACTCCGGCGATCCGCGCCAGCACGATCGGCCGGTCGCCCGAGATGCCGAACCGCCACAGCTCGGGCTGGCCCAGGCGCTCGCTCAGGAGCACCGACGGGTCCGCCCGCAGGGCGCCCCCGGCGAAGACGATGTGCGACGCCAGCCGCTGGTAGAGATGCGCGTCCTGGCCCGAGCGGTCGTGATGGCGGTGCTCGACCTGGATGTGGGCCCAGGCCAGCTCGAAGGCGCGGGTCGCGGCGCCGGCGTCGCGGAACTGGTCGGCCAGCGTCAGCGCCTCGTCGCGCGACTCGGCGAACGCGGTCAGGAGCGCCACCACGGCCGTGCCGCCCGACTCGATCCGCAGCCGGCGGCGGAGGCTGACCACCGGGTCGAGCACCGGGCCGACGGTCCCCGACAGGGTCGCGCCGGGTTCCAGCGCCGCCGGGTTGGCGACGGTCCGCCCGCGGCCGAGGAACCGCGCCCGGTCGGTCTCGTACTGGACGTCGCCGGGCGCGTCGCCGCCGCGCGCCGAGCGGTCGACGGCCGAGACGTGCACGGCCCATCGCGGCTGCTCGTGGGCCGATCGCATCCGGCGGCGGCAGAGGATCGCCCCCGGCCCGGGCAGCCATTCGGTCTCGAGGAACAGCTTGGCGAAGGCGGGATGACCGAGGTCGGTGCCGCGCGGGACCAGGACGATCTCGGCGTAGCTGGTCAGCTCCAGCTCGCGGGGCGCGGCGTCGTGGTTGATCAGGGTGACGCGGCGGATCTCGGCGCGATGCTCGGGCGAGACGATCACCTCGAGCACGGTCTCGATCCCCGCGTCGCGGCGGCGGAAGGTGGCCTTGTCGGCGGCGAAGATCACCTCGTACGACTCGGGGATCCGGCAGACCGGCTGGAAGCCGGCCGACCACACCGTGCCCCGCGTGATGTCGCGCAGGTAGACGAACTGGCCGTAGGCCTCGCGCGCGGCGTCCTCGCGCCATCGGGTCATGTCCAGCCCGCGGCAGGTGCTGACGCCCGAGCCGGCGTTGGTCAAGAGGACGTGATACTGGGTGTTCGAGAGGATGTGGGTGCGCGGGACCGGGGTGAACGGGGTCGTCAGTCGCCGGCTCATGGGCGCGGCGGCCGTGGCCATGCCGGCGCTCTCCGCCACCACGTCGGTCTCCGGCAAAACCGCCGAGCCCTTCTTCGAGCCGCTATCGGTCGGGGCCGGCTCGACGATCGGCACGTCGCTGGGGACGCGCTCCTCGAGCAACAGGTCGATGGCCCGCACCATCGGCTCGGCGGCGAAGCGATGGGTCATGACGTCGGCGTGCAGGGTGTTGCTCAGGGCCACCAGGCTCATCCCCTGATGGTGCGCCATGTACGACCGGACGACGACCGAGCACGCCCCCCGGGGCAGGCGGTCGGGGGTGTAGTCGATCGCCTCGTAGTAGCCATAATCGCCCTCGGCGCCCTCCTGGGTGAGGCGCCGGTAGTTCTCCATGGCCTCGCGGGGGGCGAGCATCGTCGCCATCGACGTGGCATAAGGCGCGATGACGCGGTCCTGCTCGAGCCCCTGCTTGAGCCCCAGGCCCGGGGTGCCGAAGGCCTGGTACTGGTAGTCGCCGTCGAGGTACTGCGCGGCGAAGCCCGACTCGGAGATGCCCCAGGGGAGTCCCAGCTCGCGGCCGTACTCGATCTGCCGGGCCACGGCGGTGCGGCAGGCCTCGGCCAGCATCGTGCCGGGCAGGCTGCGGAGCATCAGCCGGGGCATCAGGTACTCGAACATCGTGCCGCCCCAGGAGATCAAGCCGATGCGCCCGGCGGCGCGGATGAACGGCCGCGCGAGCTGGAACCAGTGGCGGCGCGGGGCCTCGCCCCGCGCCACGGCCAGGTAGCTGGTCAGGCAGCATTCGGAGGCCAGCAGGTCGTAACAGGTGCTGTCCAGCCGGCCGTGCGCCAGGTTGTAGCCGACGGCGAAGAGGTGCCGGTCGGGGCGATAGAGCGGGCGGAAGTCCATGGCGTCGGCCAAGGCGTGGGCCGCGTCGGCCAGGCGGCGGAGCCGGCCCAACAGCTCGGCCGGCCGGGGGTCGCGCACGCCCGCGGCGACGGCGCGCAGGCCCTCGGCCGCGGCCGGGTCCGAGGCTCCATCCGCCAGGATCGCCAGCTCGCCGGCCAGGCGGTCGGCCCGCTCGACGATCGACGAGAGGCTGCCCGGCTTCATCAGCGCATCGTAGGCCGAGCTCCAGAGCGCCCGGGCGTCCTCGGATCGGAACGTGGGCTCGCCGCGACGCGTCAGTTGGTCGAGCGCCTTCAGCCAGGGCGCCCAGGCATCCAGCTCGGCCCGCCACGCGGCGGCCTGATCGGCCAGCCGGCCGGCCCATGTCGCGGGCGTCGATGCGGGACCCGCCCCCGGTTGTTCCGGCCCGCGGCCCTCCAGATTTCGCGCCGCCCGCTCGACCTCGCCCAGCCAGCCGTCCCACCAGACCAGGTGATGCTCATGCGACTCGATCAAGGACCGGAGCTCCCGGACGGCGTCGCCCGGTGTCTCCTCGGCCACCAGGCCGAACGTGTCGACCAGGCCCCGGAGCGCCGCCTCGATGCCCCACGGCTCGGCCAGGGGCGTCACGGCCTTCTCTCGCAGGCCGTGCGCCAGGGTGATCAGGCAGCCCAGCAGGTTGCCACTGTCGACCGTCGAGATGTACTTCGGCGGCAGCGGCTGGAGCGTCTCCGTCTGGTACCAGTTGTAGAAGTGCCCCCAGTGCTTCTCCAGTTGATTGAGCGTCTCGAACGTCTTCTCCAGCCGCTCGATCATCCGCCGCGGGCCGATGTAGCCGAGGTCGTTGGCGGAGAGGGTCGAGAGGAGCAGCAGGCCCTTGTTGGTCGGCGAGGTCCGGTGCGCGATCCGGCCGTCGGGGATCTCCTGGAAGTTGTCGGGCGGCAGCCAGTGTTCGGCGTCGCCGACGAACGTCTCGAAGAACAGCCAGGTCTTGCGCCACCCGCCGCAGGGTGCGGCGCTCGGCGTCGCTCAGCACCGTGTGGGCCACCGCGGCGGGCCGGCTGAGGAGATAGGCCGCCCAGGGAGACACGAACCACGCCGCCAGCAGCGGCAAGGCCGCGACCATCGCCCCGGGATGGAGCACGGCGACGAGCACGCCGATCGCGACCGAGAGCGCCGGCCCCGCCCCCATCCCCTTGATGAAGTGCGGCAGATCGGTCCCGAGCCGCTGCTCGGTCGAGGCGGCCGTCTCCCACTCCAGCAGCTTGCGGCGGCTGACGAACAGCCGCGCCAGCGTGCGCCCGATCGCGTCGAGCAGCACGCTGGACCGATAGGCCAGGAAGACGATGTCCATCAGGACCTGGCCGATGACCGCCGGCAGGCCCTCGCGGGATTTCCTCAGCGGCGCCAGCGACTCGGAGCGGATGCTGCCGATCACGATCGACAGCGCCGTCTGGATCAGCGGCAGCACGAAGACCAGGAGCGCCGCGGCCGTCCACGCCCACGGCGAGCCGGGCAGCACCGTCCAGCCCAGCACCAGGAGCAACAGCAGCGCGGGCGGGACCAGGCTGCGCCGCAGGTTGTCCAGCAGCTTCCAGCGCTCCAGGGCGGGCAGAGGATTGCGGCGCCGGGCCGGCGCCGGTGCCCCGGGAGGGCGAGCCGAATCCGGCGAGGGCTCGGCCGGGATTTCGTAGGGTGGGTGAAACCCACCGGGATGGCCGAGGCTCTCATCGGTGGGTTTCACCCACCCTACAGGGGAGGGCTCCGGTGATCCGCCGATCGGCACGCGCCAGCCCAGCCAGGGGAGGAGCTGCCAGTCGCCGCGGACCCACCGGTGCTCGCGGCGGGCGTACGCGTTGTACCGCGCCGGGAAGTCGTCGAAGAGCTCGGTGTCGGTGAGCAGGCCGCAGCGGGCGTAGTTCCCCTCGATCAGGTCGTGGCTGAGGATGTGGTTCTCGGGGAAGGCCCCGCCGGTCGCCGCCTCGAAGGCGTCGACGTCGTAGATCCCCTTGCCGGTGAAGGAGCCGACGCCGAAGAGGTCCATATACGTGTCGGAGGCCGCCGTCGAGTACGGGTCGATCCCGCCCGAGGTCGCCAGGATCGCGGCGAACCGCGAGCGGGTGGCGGCCGTCAGGTGGAAGCTGATCCTCGGCTGCAGCACGCCGTATCCGGCGACCACCCGGTCGGTGGACGGGTCGAGCCGCGGCCGGTTCAGCGCGTGGGCCATCGCGCCGACCAGGCGGCCGGCCGCGTCGCGCGGCATCCGGGTGTCGGCGTCCAGGGTGATGACGTATCGGATCCGCGGCAGGCTCGACGGGTCGGCGCTGAGCACCGAATAGGTCGTGTCGCGGGCGCCGCGGAGCAGCCGGTTGAACTCCAGCAGCTTGCCACGCTTCCGCTCCCAGCCCATCCAGCACCCCTGCGAGGCGTTCCAGAGCCGCCGGCGATGGAACAGGAAGAACCGATCCGATCCGCCGGGACGGACCTGGCCATCGCCGTCGGCCCGGCCGTCGATTCCGGCGCCGTCGCCGGCCGGGCGGGCTTCGATGTCGGCGTCGCGGAATCGGTCGTTCAGGGTGCGGATGCGCTCCAGCGCGTCGCGGACGAACTCGTCGTCCTCGGGCATGGTCTCGTGCGGGGCGTCGGTGAAGTCGGTGAGCAGGGCGAAGCGGAGGCTCGGGTCGGGGTTGGACAGGTAGTGGGTCTCGAGCCGCTCGGCGAGCACGGCGGCGCTGGAAACGCGCGCCAGCATCCCCGGGATCACGATGAAGGTCGCGTGCTCGGCGGGGATCCCCTCCTTGAACGCCAGCTTGGGCAGGACGCGGGGCGGCAGCAGCAGGGTCAGCAGGTGGTTGACCAGCCCGACGGCCAGCTCGGAGATCGGCAGCAGCAGGACCGCGATCGCGAGGATCAGCCACCACGAGCCGGCCGACGCGCCGAGGCCGACGCGCACCGCCAGGGCCAGGAGCGCGGCGAGTACCGCCGCGATCGCGCCGAAGTAGGTCGGCCCCGGATGATCCAGCACCCAATCGAAGAGCCGCATGCGCCAGCCGGGCCGGTAGCCGAACGCGGCCTCGAGCTCCCCCCGACCCCGGTCGACCAGGTAGAACCCGACGTGGTCGCGCGGCTCGCCGGAGGCGGGGCCGGGGGTCGATCCGGCGCCCGAGCCATGGGCCTGGCGGGCCAGCTCGATGGCGCGAGTGGCGACCGCGATCTCGTCGGCGCCCGAACCTCGGGAGATGGTCTCGACGGTCCGGCGATATCGGTCGCTGGTGGAGAAGTCCTGCTGGGGGTAGACGCCGGAGGGGTCCTCGCGGAGGATCGCCTCGACGCGGCTGCTCTGCTCGAAGAACGTGTTCCAGTCGATGGCCGACAGCAGGCGGAGGCTGAGCACGCAGTTGCCGACGGTGACCTGGTTTGCGGCCTGGGCGTGGTGCTCGCGGCGCAGGACCTCGTTGGGGTCGGTGCCCTGCGCGGCCAGCTCGGCCTCGAGGTGCTCGAAGGCCTCGTCGGCCCCCTCCTGGTCGCGCAGGAGCTGCATCAGCCGCACCACGAAGGGGTCGGTCAGCCCGCCGAAGTCGGGGAGCGATCCGGCCGGCGCGGGAGCGAGCGCGTACTGGTCGCCGAGGGGGCCGATGGTGCCGGGTTTGGACTCCTCGTCGTCGGCCGCGGACCGGGCGCGGGCCAGGACCTCGGCGGCCCAGCGCTCGGCGCGCCGGCGCTCTTCCCAGCCCCAGATCATCCGCTCGGCCAGGCGGCGGAGGTTCTCGAGCAACACCAGGCGGAGCATCGTCGGCAGGGCCCACAATTCGCCGATGGTCAGCGGGGCGGCCTGCTGGAACGCCCGGACGAACCGGACGATCCGCGCCTCGTCGAGCTCGCTGTCGGAGTGCGCCACCAGCGCCAGGGCCAGCGCATAGACGCGGGGATAGCCGATCAGCGGGGGCGTGGCCAGTTTGGGCAGCAGCTCGTCGTAGCCGGGCGGCAGGTCGTGGCGGACCTCGCGGAGCGAGTCGGCGATGATGTGGAAGTTGTCGACCAGCCATTCGGCGTCGATGCCGGGCAGGTGGCGGCGGTCGCCGACGGCGACGAGCTGGCGGTGGACCTGGTGGAGGACCCGCTTGTTCTCCACGAACCGGCGGAGCAGGGGGCTGCGGGCGCGTCGGGGCGGGGCCAGGACGCACGCCGACGCCAGCCGTGCGGCGCAGGCCTCCAGCCCCTCCAGGCCGAGGCGCTCCGCCCGGATCGGCCCCTCCCCGCGAGGATCGATCAGCACGACCGAGACCGGCTCGATCTCCCGGCCGGGCGGGGTTGTCAGCTCGACGGACGACGCATTCATTCGCGCGATTCTCTCGGGCTGGGAGGTTGAACGAGGCGCCCCGCTCGGGCGAGACGCCGCACGTCCGGACCGGCACGACCGCCGCTGCTCAACCGAGGCACCTGGATTAGCCAAACTTACCGGAGGGAGGCATCCCCTGGCAATCTCGCACGGGACGACCCTTCGGGGGCCGGCCCGTGGAATCCGGCCGGATCGCGAGAATCACGCCTTTCGCGATCGGTCCCATTCGGAACATTTCGGGCGACGGGGTCGTCGATCGGGTCAGGTCAGGCTCTCCAGCCCGACTCCGTCCGATCCGGTCCGGTCCGATCTGATCCGCGTCAGGCTGGAAAGCCTGACCTACGCACGGTCCGCATCGGGCTGGAAATTGGTCCGATACGTCATCGAAGCGACCAAATCCCTCATGAAAGACCGGGAAGCCGTGCTGTCCCGCTGAGAATCCATCACAACTGCGCCACGATCTTCCCGGAAGCATCCTCATGCTGAAGGCCGCAAGCCGGGGCCTGTCGCGCCAGGTCTCCCGTGGCCGGTTCGCGGAGTTCCGCCCCGTAGGGTGCTCTGCGAGCACCGGGGCGAGGCCGTTCGGCGTCGCGGCGACGAATTCGGAGGCGGCTCTACGCGGGCTCCCTCAGGGCAGCTCGGCGTGATAGGGCTTCTTCTCCCGGTAGAGCTTGAGGCGAGCTTCGCCTTCTGCCTTGGCCTCGGCGTCGGAGAGCAGGGCATTCAGCTTGGTCTGCCACTTCACCGCGGAATCGTAGTCGCCGGCTTCGGCAGAGGCCGCGGCCAGGACATTTAAGGACTCTTCGCCCTTCCAGTCGGTCAGCTCACACGCCTTCGTCGCCGACTCGACCGCCTTCTTGCCATCGCGGGTTTTCGCATCGGCGTAGGTCGCCCAGATCCAGGCGCGGGCGCTGTAACCGGCGGGTGACTTCGGTTCGATGCGGACGGCCTCGTCGAAACTGGCTATGGCCCTGCCGTATTCCTTCTTCTTGACCCAGGCCCATCCGCGATACATTCGGTTCTCCACATCTCGTGGAACGAGGCGAATCGCTTGATCGAAGTCGGCGATCGCCTTGTCGTACTCCGGTTTGTAGAACCAGGCGACTCCACGGCGCGAATAACTCTCCCAATTCTCGGGATCGAGCCGGATGGCTTGATCGAAGTCGGCGATCGCTGCATCGAACTCGTATTTCGATGATCGGGCCCTCCCACGAAGTTGATGAGCCAGGGGAAAATCAGGATCGAGCCGGATGGCCTCGGTCAGGTCAGCGATCGCCCCGTCGTACTGCCCGCGATCGATCCGGGTGCGGCCGCGATACCAGTATGCCTCTTCGTCCTGAGGATCGAGCTGGATTGCGCGGTCCAGATCGGTGATCGCCTTGTCGAGTTCCTTCTTCTTGCCCCACTCGTTGCCGCGCTCACGGTAGGCTGCGGCATAATCGGAATAGAGCCGGATCGCCTGGTCGAAATCGGCGATGGCCTTGTCGGGCTCACCCTCCAGCCGGAACATAAAGCCCCGAGCGGCATGGACCACGGCTGTTGGGGGTCCGATCTCGATGGCTTCAGTGAGATCGGCGATCGCCCTGGCCCTCTGGCCCAGGTGATTCCAGACCAAGGCTCGACCAATACGCGCGGCATCGTTCCGGGCGTTGACCTGGATCTCCCGGGTGTAGAAGTCGATCGCCTGGTCGAGCAGGACGACATCGTCGGCCTTGATCCAGCCGCTGACGTCGCCTGCGACCAGCTTGAGCCGGTCGCCCTCGACCTGCTCGGCCGTGAAGACGCGGAAGTCCCCGCCGTGGAAGACGATGCGATCTCCTTCCATCAGAGGGGCCGAATACTTGATCACGACCTTCCTGCCGATCCAGGACACCGGCACCCGGGCGGCCGGAGAATTCGCCGGTTTCTCTGCGGCCTGCGGCCCGGGGCGGCCGAGCGCTCCTCGCAAGGAGCCGATCCCCACCGTCGCCGCCAGGATTCCCGCGAAGACCTGCGCCAGCCGGACCATCGCCATGCTCCTCAAGACCCCGTTGGTGAGCTGCGCGGCCGCCAGGGGAGCCACCCCACCGGACGCGATCCGGACCGCCGCGCCGACCGTCGAGCGGACCAGCGCGCCCGGCAGCACCGCCGAGGCGGTCACCCCGGCCGGGCCCGCGACGAGCAGGCCGTCCGCCCGCGAGACGCCGCGGCGGGTCAGGCGGGCCTTCAGCTTCTCCCGCGCCCGCATCAATCGGACGCCGAGCGTGCCGACCGGGCATCCGAGCTGATCGGCCGCCGTCTCGAGCGTCATGCCTTCGAGGTAGCAGAGGACGACCGACTCGCGATACTTGCGCGGCAGCCGCTCGACTTCCTCGTGGAGGAGCCGGAAGTCGCCCTCGTCGCCCATCGCGTCCAACACGACCTCGCGAGCGGTCATCTCGGCCATCCTGCGTTCGTGGGCCTGGCGTCGGGCGGCGTCGGACAAAGCCCGGCGGGCGACGCGCAGCGCGACCCCGTGCAGCCAGCTCCCGACCGACTGTTGCCGCCGGATCGACCGCGCCCGCGTGGCCAGGATCAGGAACGTCGCCTGGAAGGCGTCCTGGGCATCGTGGGGGTTGGTCAGCACCGTGTTGCAGACGTCGAAGACCATCGGCCCGTGGCGAAGCACCAGGCCCTCGAACGCCTGCGCGGCCGCGTCATCGGAGCCGGTGAGGAACCGGTCGAGAAGCTCGGCGTCGGCAAGCCCGCACTGGGTGCCCTCGCCGAAGAGGAGGCCCAGCGATCGGAGGACGGCCTCGGACTGCACGCTCATCGAATCGATCTCCCCGCCCGGCTTCCCGTCTGGCTGACTATCTATAGTGCCAGAAGCCGCGGCGGGTTTTTCACGAATTTCGAGACAGCTCGCTGGACGCCACGACGATCTGCCCCGAAGGGGTCGGCACAGATCAGCCCCGGGCAATGCCCGGGGACCGGATGCGGCGCCACTCCACCGCGCCCGCCCTGAAAGGGCCGGACCGGTGAGGCCGCCCGTGTCCCGCCCTCTCAGGGCGGCGGGTGATGGGACGGGTCGGCGGATCCCCAGGGCGTCGTCCCGGGCCCAGCCGCCCCTCGCCTCATGGATGTTGAGCCAGGGTCGGACCTCGCCCGGTGTCCGGCAGGGTGAACACGATGTCCTCCCAGTCCGGCCCGACATGCACCAGCAGGCCGGAAGTCGCGGCATCCTGGTACTTGGAGTTGACCGACCACTCGGGTGTTGAGGAGGGGTGTCCGATGAAGTGGACCCGGTACGTGCCGGCCGGCATCCCGTCACGATCGAATTCGCCCCATGGCTGCATCCGGAATGAGCCGTCCTCCTTGATCCTTCCGCAGGCCGTCAGGCCGCGCGGGGTGTCCTCTTCGAAGACCACCCACATCCCGCCGAGGGGATGGGTTCCGCAGGTCACCCGGCCGCTGACCGGGACCAGCTCGAATTCGCTCGTGGGCGTATAGGCCCCGCGGAGCAGGCTGACGGCCAGGATGACGCCGAGCGCGCCGGCGACATACGACCTCAGGGTGTGGATATGGACGGGCATCGATCACCTCCGCGGGCCCGATGGGCCCTGGACAGAGTATTGGGCGGGAAAGGAGCCGGATCGCTCTCGGAGCGGTACGCACCCTCGCCGGCGCGCACCCCGGACACCCCCCGGTCCGCGACGGCCGGGAAGGCCCATCCTCCCGTCACGCGAATGGCTCCGATACAGTCGTGACCCTTCGGGGTCTCCTCCGGGACGCGGGGAAAGAGAAAGCCCCGCCGATGCGATCGCTCGCACCGCGGGGCCCTCTCGACCGAAGTCCTCGACCCAACCTGAGTCGGGAATCACATCAGTCAGGATAAGCGATGGTCACAAAAATGTCAACCATTTTCTTCCGAATTCGCGACATGCTTGCCTCCTCTCCGTCGAGGCTCCGCCCGGCCCTCGCCTCAGGGATGTTGAGCCAGGGTCGGCCCTCGCCCGGCATCGGGCAAGGAGAGCACGACGTCATTCCAGGCGGGCCCGACATGCACCAGCAGGTCGGAAGTCTCGGGGGCCCGATACCTGGCGTCGATCGGATACCTGGGCGCGGACGGGGAGTTCCCGGTGAGGATGTAGACCCGATACGTCCCGGTCGCGAGCCCCTCACCATCGAAGTTGTCCCAGGGCTGCATCCGGAACGAGCCGTCGGCGTGGACCAGGCCGCAGGCCATGTAGGCCCGCGAGTCGGGCGTCTGGAAGACGACCCACGTCCCGGCGATGGGGCAGCCTCCGCAGGTCGCCCGGCCGATGACCACGCCCAACTCGATCTTGCTCACTCGCGGCGCATAGACCCAGCCGAGCAGGACGGCGGCCAGGATGAGGCCGAGCGCGCCGGCGCAATAGGACCTCGTTGTGTGGATATGGACGGACATCGATCGCCTCCACGGGTCCGGACGGGCCCTGGATCGGACATGACCGGGAACCGGGGCCGCATCGCTTTCGGAGCGTCACGCGCCCTCGTCGATGCGGTACTTCGGTGTCTTCCCCGCGACGCAGGGAACGAAAAAGCCCCGCCGATGCGATCGCTCGCACCGCGGGGCCATCTCGACCGAAGTCCTCGACCCAACCCGAGTCGAGAATCACACCATTCACTGTAAGCGAACGGCACAAGAATCTCAATAATGTTGTTCCGAATTCTCGACATGCCTGCCTTCTCTCCAGCGATGCTCTGTTCTGCTCGCCGGGAGCAAATGGCATCGGCCGAATCGTCGTCGATCGTGTGATCGCGGACCTCGGCCGGCCCGTCCCGCGGCGATCCCCATCCCCCCGACCCGCGGGAGTGGGTGGGTCCTCGACCGGCCCCGACCCGCGGGAGTGGGTGGGTCCTCGACCGGCCCCGACCCGCGGGAGTGGGTGGGGCCTCGACCCCCCCTGACCCCCCCTTCTTAAGGGGGGGAAGGCCTCTTGATCCCCCCCTTAACCTTGATCAGGGGGGAAGGCCTCTTGATCCCCCCCTTACGAAGGGGGGGCATGGGGGGGTCGGGCGGGCGCAACGCAGGCGTTAATCCCATGATCCAGTTCGTCGAACACGGCGCGATTCGTCTGTGGAGCGAAGGGCTCGGTGACCCGGGGCGGCCCTGCGCCACTTGATCTCCGGCGCCGGGGCCCACGCGGCGTTCTGGCCCGACGACTTCTGCCACCTCCTCGTCGAAGCGGGGCTCTTCGTCATCCGCTACGATCATCGCGACGTCGGCTACTCCACGCATACGCAGGGCGATTATGATATCTTCACCCTGCTCGCCGATGTGCTGGCGGTGCTCGACGCGCATCGGGTGGACGCGGCCCATCTCGTCGGGCATTCGATGGGGGGATACCTGACGGCGCTGGCGGCCGTGCACCGGGCCCCCCGGGTGCTGTCCGCCACGATGATCTCGGCGGGGCCCACCGTCACGCCGGCCGTGGCCGCCGAGCTCGGCCTGTCCTCGGTGCGGCCGGAGACCTGGGAGGCCCTGCTCGAGAACCGGCCGACGGGCCATTTCGAGGCGGATCTCGCCGGCTGGATGAGGAGCTGGCGCCTGCTCCACGGCCGTCGGCCGCTCGATGAAGTGATGGCGGCCCGCTACACGAGGGAGCTCTACATCCGCGACGCCCGCGATGCCTCGGTCGCCGGGCGCCATATCGCGGCGATGGGCACCGTCCCCGCCTCGCTCGCGAGCGACCTGACGCGGGTGACCACTCCCGGCCTCGTCATCCACGGCACCGAGGACCCGCTGGTCCCGGTCGATCATGGGGCGGCCCTCGCGCGGTTGATACCCGGCTGCCGGTTGCGACTGGTCCCCGGTGCGGGGCACATGTTCTTCCATCAGGAACTCTGGTCGGAACTCGCCGCGCAGGTCCTCGATCAGGCGCGCACCGGCCGTGAGATGGCGTCGTGACGGGTGATCGCCGCTCCGCGATTTCACCCGAGGCCCTGCTCGACGCCGGCCTCAGCCTCCTCCCGGTCGAAGGTCAGCTCGTAGTCCTCCTCCTCCGCCGGACCCAGCCGCTCGGCCATCTTGCGGTAGGCCGCCCGGCGATAGTCCCATTCCTGCGAGCGCGGCACCTGCTCCAGCCAGTCGAAGAGGTGCACCCGGCACAGGTCGTCGAAGTCGGCCCGCGACATCTCGACCGCCTCGCCGGTGATCCGGTTGACGATCCGGTAGGGCTCGGCCGGCCGGGAGAGGGCGCGGTCGAACGACGCGCGGTCCATGGCGCAGTTCAGGTAGGCGAGCCGCTCGGCCCGGTCGCCGATCAGCGCGCGGACCTCGTCGCGCCGCCCGAGGGGCAGGGTGAATCCCTGGAACTTCTCGGTGCCGTAGATCGAGTGGAACATCCCGGCCCGGCAGACGTCGTCCGCATAGCCCTGGGATTCCAGCAGGCGGTAGACGGCGATCAGATGGGCCAGGTACGACTTGTCGGTGTGCGGGACCTGCTCGACGCCCATGCCGACCAGGAAATCGGTCAGACGCTTGTAGTCCTTGTCCATCGTTCCAGCCTCGATGATGGTGTTCGTTCTTGAGGGGCTCGGCCGGCAACGGCCATTCTACCGAGGGTGGCATGGCCACCATAAGCCCTCGCAGGCTGGAACGCGACGGGCGGCACGGCGGCCCGCCCCACCGCACGATGTCCCACGAGGGAGCGGCGGGGCGGGCGTTCGAGAGCGCGGCGCGGCTTATCCGGCGGTTTTGCCGTATTTCGCCGGGTCCTCCTGGGCCTTCTTCGCGCAATCGTCGCAGCAGACGGCGACTTCCTTGCCGCCGACCTTCACCTTGATCCCGCCGTCCTTGATCTCCCAGTCGCACACCGGGCACTTCTCGACCGTCATGACGATGCCTCCGAAAACGGCAACGGGCGCGAGGGCCGCCGCGACCGCCGCGGGCGGCCGACTCGCGTGGGGGCATCGTAGACGGGCGGGGACATTCAGGCTTCCAGATTCTTGCTCAGTTCGCCGAGCGTGCGGCGGGAGAGCTCGCGGCGCACGTCGGAGGGCGTGCGGCCGAACTCGCGGCGGAAGGCGTCGGTGAAGTGGCTGTGGCTGGAGAAGCCCGATTCGAGGGCCAGCGCGGTCAGGTCGTCGGCGCCGGACGAGAGCCGTTCGATCGCGGCGCGGAGGCGCAGCCGGGTCAGGTAACGATGGATCGGGACGCCCGTCCGCTGCCGGAAGACCCGGGCGAGATGGAAGGGCGACGCGTGGACCGCTCGGGCGACGTCGTCGAGCGTGACGCGGTCGGCCAGCCGGCTCGCCAGATAGGTCTTGGCCGCCTCGGCGCGGTCCGCGTGATCGGCGTCCGTGCCGTTCCGCCGGCGCGGCAGGCCGTGGCGCGCGAACGCGGCTTCGAGGATGTCGGCGACGAGCTGGAGCGCCGTCACCTCGGCCTCGAGCGGGTCGAGCGGATGACGCGCGGCGTCCTCCAGGCGCCGCGCCAGCTCGCGGTGCCTCCAGAAGACGCCGGGCTCGCAAGGGCCGGTGACGAACGGGAACGGCCGATCGGGCCGGTCGTCCACCGAGGGATCGAGCGCGCGGATGACATCAAGGAGCACGCGCGGCGACAGGACGAAGACGGTGCCCCGATCGCCGCAGTCGGCCGGATGGCTGACGCGATAGGTCGATCCCGCGCGAAGAACACGGCCTCGTTGACGTCGGCCGTGACGCTCCGCCGGCCGAAATGCTTGCGGAACGCGCCGTGGCGCATCAGGACGACGTTGTTCTCGTCGGAATATTCCTCGGCCGCGGGCCCGCCGCGACCGGCACGGCAGCGGTAGTCGTGTACGGCCACGATGGGGCCGTGGTGAAGCGGCCGGTAGGTGAGCAGGTCTTCGTCAGGGCACGACATGGACGCCGGTATACATGATCGGCGACGCCCGATCAAGAGCAGCCGCCGATCTTCGTTCGGCCGGGATGGGTGCACCCCAGGCCGGTCATCCGCCGGCGGCCATGGCCTTGACATCCGCGGTGGTCAGGGCCCTCCCCCCGAGGCCCCAATCCCCGCTCTTGACCTCCTCGACGACCACCCAGGTGACCTGGCGCATCGCCTCGCCTTCGATGGAGACCATCGCCTCGGTGAGCTTGTGGATCATCTCCTGCTTCTGGGCGTCCGAGAAGACGCCCTCGATGAGCTTGACCTGAACCAGCGGCATGGGCCATTCTCCGCGTTGCGCCGGGACGTTCCGGATGAGTACCGACCGAACCGCTCGGTCGCTCCATCCGGTCGTCGCCCCCGGCCATTCGAGCCGAGACTCCCGACGCGGTCAACACCATGACCATCGACACACGGCTCTGCCGGAGGCCGTTCGACAATCCTGGACAAGGGCACTCGACCACTCCGCGTCGGTTCCTGGCCGTTCGCTACGGGGAGGCCCCATGCGATGACGAGAGCGGTTAACGAATGGCTGGCCGACGCGGGTCGGCCTCCAGATCCGGCTGGGGCCTCGACCCCCCCTGACCCCCCCTTCGTAAGAGGGGGAAATTGAGGGCCGGTCAGTACGGAGATCACCGTCCCCGCGTCGGGACCCTGACCCCCCTTAAGAAGGGGGGGAAATTGAGGGAGGCCCGCCCTCCGAATCCTCCCCTTGCGAAGGGGGGGGCAGGGGGGTTCTCTCGTGTCGGTGCAACGCATGCGTTTGGCGCTCTAGCAGTTCATGTACTTCCAGTTGCGCGTCTTGCCCTCGGCCATCCACTCGATCGCGGTCTCGAGACGGCGGGTGCGGGTGGCCGGGGTCTTGGCCTCGGTGAGCCACTCGATGTATTCCCGCTTGTTGCTGGGACTGAACTTGTCGAAGGTCGCGCGGGCCATCGGGTTCCGATCCAGCGCGGCGGCCAGGTCGTCGGGGGCGACGGGTTCCGGCTTCGGCGCCTTGGGCTTCGAGCGCATCGGCGACTTGACCCCGGCCTCGTTGAGCTCCATGGCCTTCTTGATGTAGCCGGTCAGCGCCTTCTTCGACGGCAGGTCCGAGAGCTTGGTGATCCGCCCGAACTGGCCCATCGCCTCTTCGGGCTCGCCGTCGCCTTTCCCGACGATCAGCGACCCTTTCCAGAAGCCGAAGGCGCAGTGCTCCTTGAACGCGGACATGCCGCACAACATGCCCTTGTACAGGAAGTGGGGGCGGCTCCACTTCATGGTTTCTTCCACGTCCGGGCAGGCCGCGTGCACGACCTCGCGGAGGTGCGTGAGGATCGGCCGGGCGAACTCGGGCGATTTCGCGATGTACGCGTCGATCCGGGGGTCGCGCGTCGCCATGGCGACGTCTCCTTCGAGGGCGAGGGATCGCGGTCGGGGGCATGGCCGCTCGCGCCCCCCGGTCCGACCGCAACGCCGCGTGGGGAGTCGCGCACTCCCCTGCTGATATCGGACCGAGGACCGCGAGACATGAGGCCGGATCCCGTTCTCGGCTCCCGGCCCACGAGTGTCCGGGCTGCCCCCTCTTCCGGGGCGTCTACAGCGCCTCGAGGAACGCGATCAGGTCGGCCCTCTCCTGGTCGGTGAAGACGATCATGAAGCGGGTGTTGTAGAAGTCCACCGCCTTCCCCAGGTCGGCGGCCATGCCGTTGTGGAAGTAGGGGCGCGCGCGGCGAGGCCGCCCTTCCGGAATCGCGGGTCGTGACGGTCTCGGGTCTGGTGGGGCTCATGAGAGGGTCCTTCTCGTTGAATCGAGCGGAGGTCCGCGACACAATGAGAAGGCGATCGCTCCGGGCGCGCAGACCGGCCGTCCGGACGATGCCGGGCCGGTGAGGGCTTCGCTGTGGCGGCGAGACCTCACCGGCCGCTTGATTCTCGGTTCGAGCGGACCGCGCAATCGCAATCGTCTCGGGCCCTCTCGGTCTCGCCCGGGCGGTGGTCGCTCATGGCCAGGAAGTACAGGTCGAACGCCAGGGCCCAGTCGGCCTGATGCCGGAGGTTGGGCCGGAGGACCTCGTCTGCGTGTCGTTCCACACCACAATGCGACGCGCAGGGGTAAATGCCGCCAAGAACCTTCGATGACGTCTCGGGCCGCCCGACGGTTCAGGGCTCGGGATCGGCCGACCGCTCCCTATTCCGCCGCAGCCAGGCGCGGGCAAAGGTCCACAGCCGATGGGCGGTCCGGAGCGAAAGGCCGACCATCGGAGCGGCCTCCTCGGCCGTCAGGCCCGAGAAGAAGCGCAGCTTGGCCATCGCCCGCCAGGGGATCGGGCTGACCGACGACTCGAGGAAGTGCGACGAGCCGTCGGCGAAGGGTATGTTGATGCCGCCGGGGTGCATGCTCCAGTGGTCTTCGACGTGGGCCTCGGGGTCGTTGATCGGGCTCTGTCCTTCAACCGGCTCGGTGCCGCTGACCTCGGAGCCGCGGGCCCGCGGCGATGGCGAGCAGACCGAGGCCCCAGGCGATGAGGGTCGTCGGCTCGGGGACGGGCTGCGGGTCCACGTACTGGGCCAGCGACGAATCGCCGCCGACCGAGTTCGCTGCCTGGAGCGCCTGATTGATCGCCTGGGCGGCCGCGGGGCTGAACGTGGCGGTCGGGCTGGTGATCATCGCCCAGTTGGCGTTGGTCGCGTCGATGTAGTTGCCCGTTTGGTCGAACTTCTCTGGCACGCCGAAGGCGAGCATCAGCTCGTGGGCGACGTTGTGGGCGACGATCTGTTCGAGCTGGCCGACACTCGAGGAGACCTTCGCTTCCTGGTCGATGAAGCTGAACCCGCTCCCCCCCAGTTCGGTCGTCCCGATCGAGTTCGGGAAAGGGACGCTCGTGGAGTCGGAGACGACGCTGAGGGTGTGGGCCGCGGCGACATTCGGGTTGGTGGTCAGGCTCACGGAAATGCCGCTCAGGTTGAACGCCTGCTCGGTGAGCTGGAGGACCGTGCTGGTGAACGCAGCCTGCTGCGCCGCGGTGGGCGTCCCGCCGAAGAGGGCGGCGACCTGCGGGCTGGTGTACCAGGGCTGGGGGTTGCCGCTGGCGATCCAGCTCGCGTTGGGATATGGCCCCGCCCCGAAGTTAATGAAACCCTCGGCGACGCCGGCCGAGGTCGGCGTGGACGGGGGCGTCGCGACGGTCGTGGCGTTCGCGGCGTTCGTGGCGGACCCGAAGGTCTGGGCAGGGGACGGACTCCCGGAAGCGGACCCGCCCGCGTTGCTGACATACCATGTCCAGCCACCCGACGACATCAAGGAATCGGCTTCGGCCGGGCGACCGAACGCCAAGCCAAGTAACAGGGCCAGGCCGAAAGCGCGAATACGGATCGCCACCACGAACCTCCTGTTCGTTGGTATCACTCACCGCTCCATCGGCCGCCACTGTGCGATTGCGCGCCGGACGGACGCCGACCCATCGGGTTCCGGGCAGGCCGTCAACGTCCGAGAGAAAAGTCGGATTCGCGTGGGTCGAGTCAGGGCGGGGGCGAGGGGAAGACATGGATCGCTCGGACATGAGCGAAAATCATGCCTTCGTCGGGGACTTTGCCGATTTTTCCGCGAGCTTTCTGGTCAGTCCGACGTAACCTGTGATGGCAATGGGGGTTTTGGTGAAGCGATCACGGCTGCGACGGCTTCTACCGCCAGGAGCGCCGGCCCGGGTTCGTGTAGACTTGAGCCTGCCGTATCGGGTTTTCTGGAAAGTCTTACAAAGGACTGAGCGGCCGCCGGCCTTCGGGGCCGCCTTGAACTCGGCGGCGGTCATCGTCTTGATCGTCCAGCCGTCCTGCAGCAGGACGAGCCCCCCTTGCTCGGGGACGGTCTTGGGGTAAGCGAGGACGGCGGGTGCCGTTTCACCCTC
The DNA here is from genome assembly GCA_963815795.1 of uncultured Planctomycetota bacterium. Taxonomy (GTDB): domain Bacteria; phylum Planctomycetota; class Planctomycetia; order Isosphaerales; family Isosphaeraceae; genus JAKAUH01. Next base: position 137,217 of record CAWFIC010000006.1, read on the forward strand.
CGGCGAGAGCGAGGCGCCCCGCTGGACGAACAGCTCGCCCGACTTGGGCAGCTCCACGGCCACCGGGTAGCCCTGGCCCTTGACGTCGAGCTCCTTGAGCGACTTCGGTCCCCGCTTGTTCTGCTTCGTGTCGTTGCGGTAGAGCTCGGCGAACTGCTTGAGCCCGCGCTCATCGGGCGGCTGCGGCGGCGCCTGGGAATCGGATTCGCCGCCGCACCCGGTCAGCACCGGCCCAGCGAGCCCTGGAACATCGCGCGCCGGGTTAGCCATGTTCGTGAACGCATCTCGGCCTCGCTCGGGAAAAACAGGATCGAAGCCAGTCGGCCGGTCACGGCGACCCGAGGTAGGCCTGGCGCATCCGGTGGTAAGCCCGGTCGGCCAGGCCGACATATTCGTGGATCTCGTCCTTGTCGTCCTCCTCGACGGCGTGCTTGAGGAACTCGAGCCGGTCGCGGAAGACTTTCGCCTTCATCCGTCGGTAAGGGGTCAGCGACATCTCGCGGAGGAAGACGCCCACCTGGAGCCGCCTCGTCCAATCGTCCCAGATGGGGATGAAGTGCTTCGCGTGCCCCTGGTTGCCGCTGAGCGCCGCGGTGAGCACCTCGCCCCGAAGGATGGTCATCTCCTCGAAGACCTCCCGCGGGGCCGGGTAGTACGCGTAGCATCCCACCAGGCTGAGGGCGACGAGCCCGGCCAGGGCGATCCCGCCCAGCACGGGGCCCGGGACCGTGATGTCCAGGCGCGAAGGGGGCCGGGCTTCCAGATCGCGGGGGCGTTCCAGCCAATCCTCGACGCGCCAGCGCCGGTCGAGCCGCTTCAGCACCAGCCCGGCCGCACCCAGCATGGCCAGGACCGTGAGGCTGACGCGCTCGAACGGGTGGACGTCCTCCTTGATCTTGGCGAAGACCGTCCGGGGCAGGTCGCCCGAGCCGCGCTCGAACGGGCGGCAATAGATGTCGAAGGCGTGCGTGTGCCCCGGCGGTTCGATCTCGCTGGGGTAGAGCGGGTCCTCGACGGCGTAGGCGAGCGTCACGACGACGGCCAGCAGGATCGCGACCCAGGACAGGCCCCGCGCCAGGCCGTAGTTCCGGAAGACCCAGGCCATGAGCCCCAGGTTGATGCCGGCCCCGAGCGTCAGGAGGACGAAGGCGGCCCCGACCGAGTTGGCGTGCTGGAACATCGAGCCGAGCTGCGACATCGCCACCAGCGGCGTGGCGTAGGCGGGGATCGCCACGCCGACCATCGCCAGCGGGGCGTAGGGGTTCTTGTGCTCCATCGTCGTCCCGAGGCTGCCCGGCGGCAGCACGACGGCGAGCAGCGCCACCCCCGCCAGGGCCACGAGGAGATATCCCAGCGACGGCCCGACGACCTCGCGCGCCGCGACGACCAGGATCGCGGCCATCCGCTTCGCGCCGAAGTCGACCGGCGGCGGAGGCGGCTCCTCGTGCGCGGTGCCCGGGTGCAGCCGGTTCCAGATCGCGCCGACGGCCGTCACGACGATCATGGTCGCGAGCGCGAACGACAGGATGACGAAGGGCGCCGAGAGGGTCAGGCCGTAGAGCATCGACAGCGGATTGAACAGCGGGGCGGTCATCGCGAAGGCCAGGATCGCGCCCCCGGAGATCTTCGCCCGGCGCATCTCGCGGGCGATCGGGATCACGCCCAGCGAGCAGACCGGCAGCAGCATGCCGATGAGCCACGCCTGCGGCAGCTCGCGCCGCGTGCCGGCGCCGAACAGCCGGCGCGTGCCCTCGTGCCCCAGCAACCGCCGGAAGACCCCGGCCACGAACAGCCCCACCAGGATCGTCGGCGCGGCCTGTACGACCGCCTGGCCGACCCGGAGCGTCGCGCCCCAGAAGATGGCTTGAGACATCGCGTTACCCTCGTGTTGGTCGCCGCCTGTAATCAAGGTGTCCCGGCGTGTTTCTCGGGGCCTGCGAACCACCGCGGGTCGGCGGCGGCGAGCAGGGTCTCCAGGCCCGAGATCGCATCCCCGGCGTCGCGCACCAGCTCGTCCGGGTCGTCGGCCGCGGCCCCGGCGAGGATCGTCCGGTAGTCCGACACGAGCGCCGCGGACCGGGCGTTCACCTGGTTCCACGGCACCTCGGGCATCTCGCTCTCCGCGGCGATCTCGGGGAGCCAGTTGGCGATGTCGAGGGCGACGTTCAACGTCTGATCGCCCGGCGGTCGTTCCGCCGCGGCACGGGCGAGTCGGTCATTCAATTCGCGCAGGTGGCGGACGGCGTCGGGGAACGTCCTGGGCTTGTGGGCCGGGATGACGTGGCCGGCGTGCTCGTGGTCCTCCCCCGGGGACGGCTCCCCGCGGCAGCCCGCGACCGCGAGCCAGCAGGCCGCCCCGATGGTCATGCCGTAGGCGGGTCTCGAGAATCGGCTTGCCATCTTCACGCGATGCCTCCTCCTTCATTAGCTATCGTCTGTCTCCCGCAGGAGCCGTTTTCAAGTAGAGCCGGCCCCGGCGTAGACGGGGACCGGCACCGAGGCCGTGATCTCGGAGTGGACCCGGGCGGCCGCGTCGGGCTCGATGCCGAGCCGGACCGCCATCACGGGCTCGGCGACGTCCTGGACGTCGTCCGGGGTGACGTAGTTTCGCCCGGTGAGGAAGGCCCGCGCCTGCGCCAGCCGCTGCCAGATCAAGAGCCCGCGCGGGCTCAGTCCGAGGGTGACCTGACGATGCGAACGGGTGGCATGGGCCAGGGCGACGAGGTACTCGCGAACCGCCGGGCCGGCCGCGACCTTCGCCACCCGCTCCTGGATCGTCCGGAGCTGACCCGGGTCCATCACGGGGGCCACGGGCCCGTCTCCCTCCGAGCCTTGATCGACGGCCGCCTCGAGCATGGCCAGCTCGTGATCTCGGCCCGGGTAGCCGATCCGCAGCTTCATCGCGAACCGATCGAGCTGCGCCTCGGGCAGGGGGTAGGTCCCGTGCTGCTCGACGGGATTCTGCGTGGCGATCACGAAGAAGGTGTCCGAGAGCACATGCCGCACGGCGTCCACCGTGACCTGGCGCTCGGCCATGGCCTCCAGCAGGGCGCTCTGGGTACGCGGCGTGGTCCGGTTGATCTCGTCGGCCAGGAGCACGTCGGCGAAGACCGGCCCCGGCAGGAATTCGAACTCGCGGGTATGCTGGTCGTAGATGCGGAAGCCGGTGATGTCGCCCGGCAGCAGGTCGGGCGTGCACTGGACCCGCGCGAACTTGCCGCCCAGCGCCAGCGCCAGGGCCTTGGCCAGCGTCGTCTTTCCCAGGCCGGGCAGGTCCTCGACCAGCAAGTGCCCCCGCGCCAGCAGGCAGACCAGCACGTGCTCGACCACGCCGGCCTTGCCGCGGAGCACCCGGTTGAGCGCGGCGCGGACGCCGTCGATCGACCCGGCCTGGGCCTCGTTCGTCATGATCATCGTCGGGGTCATCGTCCTCATGTCGTGGCCAGCCAGGAAGTAGGTCAGGCTTTCCAGCCTGACGGTATGAGGATGTCAGGCTGGAAGCCTGACCTACGTTGAACAGGTCGCCTGGCGGAACCGCGAGAGCGTCCAGGCCCCCACCGCGGACCGGCAGGTTCGCCGGATGTCGTCCTCGGTCGCGGTCGCGGGCAGCTCGGGCCCGTCGGGAGCATAGGCCGCCCAGTCGGCGAACCGGACGAGTCCCTCGAGGGCGCACCGCGGCTCGCCCGCCGCCCCGAAGGCGACCGGAAGATACCAACGGGAGAGCGTGAGCCCCGAGGGTCGCGGGCGGCCGGCCCACCGCGCCCGCCGCTCGATCAGCCTCAGGGACCGCAGCACGCAACGCCTGGGGTCGTGCCCCGGGGCGAGGCCGATCGCGATCGTCGCGAGCCGATCGAGCACGTCGCGACGACGGATCATCAGCACTCCGATCAAGACCGCGGCGGCCAGCAGTCCGGCGGCGTGCGACCGCGCCCACTTCCCGGCGGCCGCGAGCCCGGGCGATCGATTCGGACCAGGGCCGGACCGGAGGCATCAGCTCGTAGCCGGGGGTGGGCTCGACCGCGATCCAACGCCCGCCGGGCAGACGGACCTCGGCCCAGAAGTGCACGTCGTCGCGGGTGACCGAGGTGTGCCGCGTCCGGGGGTCATACCGCCCCGGCGCCGCGTACAGGCCGCTGACGACGCGGGCCGGATAGCCCAGCGACCGGAGGAGCACAGCCGCCGAGGAGGCGAACAGGTAATCGGGTCCGCGGCGGGTCCGCAGCAGGAACTCGGCGACGACGTCGGTGGTGTCGGGCGAGGCGATGGTCGATCGATCATGGATATAGCCGCGCCGGAGCGCCTCGATCACCGCCTCGACCTGGCACCAACCTTCGGGCAGGCCGGCGATCCAGCTCCTGACCAGGGCGGCCACCACGGGGTCGATCGCATAGCCGTCCTGGAAGGACAGATGATGGTCGTCCTCGTTGCCCATCCGGGCCGCGAACGGGATGGACCTCAGCCCCTCCGGGTCCACGGTGAGCGACTCGGCGTCGATGACCGTCCCTGCCGGCACCGTGCGATCGGTCATCCGGATGATCCCGGGCTGACCCCAGCCGAAGAAGTCCAGGCGGTTGACGCTGCCGACGCGGAACCGGACCGGGTGGGACGGCATCGGGATCGGGCTCGATTCGAGCGTGCCGATCTTGACCTGGTGGGCGACGGTCCCGGCGAGGTAGGGCGCGTGGGGCCACAACAGCCGCAGCCATGCGCTCGAGGTCTCCAGCTCGGCGGGCAGTGCCCGGTTGCAGCAGGGCTCCTCGTGCCAGGCCATGCCGTCGAAGTGGCGGTAACTCACCAGGGCGAGGTGCAGCGGGGTCGGGCCCTTGACGTAGACCAGGGCCCTGGCGGCCCGCTCGCCCGGACGCCGGGGCCTCGGCTCCGACTTGCGCCTCACGGCGGAGAACTCGCGGCCGGCCTGGAGGTTCTCGCTGGGCGCTCCTTCTGATCGCCGACGTCCTGCTGCCCCAGCGCGACCATCTTCTCGACCTTCTTCGGCTTGAACGGCTCGCCGTACGACTCGTTGAAGGCGTCGTAGAGGCTCGGTCGGTCGGTCTCGAGGTAGACATCGCTCTGGGTGAAGCCGACGGATTCGGGGTGCTCGCTGGCGGCGACCTCGTTGTCGCCGTCGCCGACCCCCGACCGCGCGTCGGGGTCGCTCCAGTCGGTGCCGCCCGAGGTCGGCACCAGTCCCGCCAGCGCGGTCGCCGCCCGCGAGGGCCCCACCGCCGCGACCGCCGCGATGATCCCGACGACCGCCAGGACCCAGGCCGCGCCCGAGAGCGGGAGCCGCCGCGACGCGCGCCCTGCGCCCGCACGATTCCCCGGGCCGAGCCCCTCCCAGTAGACCAGCATCAGCCAGAGCGTGCCGGCGACCGCGAAGCCGCCGACCGGCGCGAGGACGGCCATCCCCGCCTCTCCGCCGACCGGCGAGGCCACCGTCACCAGGAACAGGCTGACCAGCGCCGACAGGCGCGCGTAGGCCGGCCGGTCGGCCATCGCGGCGAGGCCGAGCCCCAGGTTGCGCAGGGCCGACAGCAGCGTGACCTCCGCCATCGCGCAACGGCCATTGAGGACCAGCCGCGCCGCCTCGCCGGCGAAGGGGAGGGCGAAGAGTGACAAAAGAGCGATAATCGGCGCCTGACTCGCAGGCGTGCGCCCGGGGTTGGACCCTTTGAATCGGTTAACGGATGGGTGGTCTACGTCGTTCGCCCTCGAGACTGGGCCGGGGCCTCGACCCCCCCCGACTCCCCCTTCGTCGTCGCGGCCTCGACCCCCCCTGACCCCCCCTTCGTAAGGGGGGGATATGGAGGGATGGCCGCCCTGCGTAATCCCCCCCTTAAGAAGGGGGGGCATGGGGGGGTTCTCTGGGGGGGTGTCTCGCGTCGATGCCAGGCGAGCGCGAAGCGCGCCAACCTCTGGGGACCCCCGCCGCCGCGCCAGCCACCACGACGCCGCGAGCGCCGGCGCGATGAGCACCCCGGCCGTCCAGGCCAGGGCGACCGCGCGGGATCGGCCCGGCTCCAGCGTCGCCTGCTCGAGCGCCACGGTGGCGAGCACCGCCATGATCAGGGTCGTCCAGCGAACCGAGGCGTCTTCGCGCCCTTCAGGTGCCAAGCAAGACCTCCTTCCCGGCCCGTCGCAGGCAAGTTGCGACCCGGCCCGGGCCATCGATCCGGACCCAGGGGGCCACGGGCCATGGGACGGTCGTGGATCCGCCCTCGTCGCCCCCGAACGCCCCGGCCATGAGCACGACGAAGCGGTCCCCCTCCCGTCGCCGGCCCTCCGCGCCCGCCGCGCGGAGACCGACGTCGCTGGTGATGACGACCCGGAGTCCGCGGTCGTGCCGCCGGCGCTCGCGATCGTCGAGCAACGCCGCGAGGTCGCGGCGCCGCCGGGTGCGAGTCGCGCCAGCGCGTCGAGCACGGCCGCCGCGCGCGCCCGGGCCGATCCGCCGCGCGCCGGGACGGACGCTCCATCGAAGACGAGTTCCACCTCGGCCCCCTGACCGATCCAGCCCTCGGCGAGGCTGGCCGCCACGCGGATCGCCCACTCGCGCGAGCCTTCCGGTCCCGCACCGGCGTGCGCGGCCGGGTGGGTATCGAGGACGATCTGGACGCGCGGGACGGCGTTCGACTGGACCTCGCGGACGATCAGCTCGCCGTGCCGTGCCGACAGGCCCCAGTGCACGCGACGGAGTGGGTCGCCGCGGCGGTAGGGGCGGACGCCGAGCGGGTCGCCCCAGTGGCCCGCGCGATCGCGCGTCGCCAGTCCGTCGGATGGCTGATGTCCTTCCGCATCGGGCACCGGCCCGACGGGGACCGTGCGGGGCCAGACCAGGAGCGGCGCCGCGACATCCAGCGGCCGCGACGCCTCCCACAGGCCGAACGGGAACCCGCAGGCCACGCGCGGCGGTCGGACGGGGTACACGCCGCGGCAGCCGGGGACGAGCTCGACGGCCACCGCGATCGTCCGCCACCCCGGCACGAAGGCCAGGCCGACGAGAGGGATGTCGTCGCGGCCCTCACCGGTCGGTTCGCCGAAGCCTCCCCGGACCGAGACCCCCCAGGCGCCCCAGGGCATCCGGTTGCGGAGGGTCAACCGGACCGCGATCGCGTCCCCCTCGCGGCAGCGGGACCGATCGAACTCGAGCGAGCCGCTCAGCCCGCGGACGCTCAGCCACGGCCAGGCCACTCCCAGTCCCGCCACGGCGAGCAGGCCGAAGAAGACGATGAATCCCTGAGGGTGCAGGAACATCCCGCAGAGGCCCGATGCGACCGCCGCCAGGCCGAGCGTGCCCAGGGGCGTTTTCAACCGGCGCAGGTAGCGAACCCGGCCCGGGAACAAGTCCCGGGCCAGGATTTCTATCCCGTTCGTCAGCCGGTCGAGTCGTCTCATCGCATCGGGCCGTCGGGGGTCATGGGACGAGGAGTCCGGTCGGGCACGCGCCCGCCGACTTACTGCCCGGGCGCCTCGGCCTTGGAACCTTCGGCGACCGCCTTGGCCATCGCGCGACAGGCCGACTCGCAGGCCTTGCACGCGGCGACGCACTCCTTCATCTGCGGGTCCTCATGCTTGGAACACTCGGCCGCGCACAGCTTGCAGGCGTCGGCGCAGGCCAGGCAGACGACCGGGATCAGCGGGCTTTCTCGCGCCAGGAGCTCCGACGCCAGGCCGCAGAATTCCTGGCAGTCGATCGTCAGGATGGCGGTCGGGTGGTGGTCGCCGTGGCCGTCCTTGACCTTGTGGAAGCAGTGATGGAACGTCTCGTTGCAGACCGTGGCGCACGCCTCGCACGCCTTGAGGCAATCGCCGTGCAGCTTGTCGTGATGGTGGGGATGCTGGGCGCGGGCCTCGCGCCCGGACAGGGCGATCAAGCCGGCGGCGCCCGCCCCGAGGGCGCCGAAGAGATCGCGACGATCCATGGTCCTTCTCCTCATGTAGAACAGGTCGAGAGGTCGTAACGGACAAGACGCAGGTTGACGGCGCGCGCACGGCCAGCGGGGCCGTCGCGCCGAGGTCCGAGGGCCGGTGATTGCCCGGCGGGCGGCCGCCTCGGATCGGAGACGGTGAGGACAACCACGGTACGGCGGGCCTCCATTCCCGCCCTTTTGCTCATGGCGTGGACCTAGTTAGTACGAATCACTCGAGATCACCTCGCCGAAGTTCCGCGTCGCCAGGGCGCGCCAGGGGATCGGGTTGATCGACGACTTGAGGAAGTGCACCGAGCCGTCGACGAAGGTCATGTTGAGGCCGCCGGGGTGCATGCTCCAGTAGTCCTCGACGTGGGCCTCGGGGTTGTTGATCGTGCGGTTGCCGTTCTCCAGGCCGCACGGGCCCATGATCTGCGTCCAGCACTCCTCGGGCGACGGGTTGAACTTGTCGCTGCCCTCCTGCGAGGGCGGGGTCACGCCCAGCCAGCCGTTGATCGAGCGAGCCACCCAGGTCACATACGAGAAAAGCTTCCAGTCCCGCGGTCAGGATGAGGCCGCCGCCGGCACCGACGGCCTTCGAATCAGTGTTCTTGAGAAGCTACCGCCGACCGGACCTTGGGCGTGTAGGTTTCTTAGAAGCTCCCGCCGACGGTTTCCCTACCTTGGGCGTGTAGGGAAATCGTTCCGGATCGATGCGCGACAGGGCGATGCCGGCCGCTTCGCGGACCCTGGCGTCACCGTCGCGCTCCTCCACCTTCTGGAGCGCGGGGATGGCATCCTTGGCTTGTTCGCCAAACACGCCAAGTTTGATGGCGGAGCTGCGGCGGACGTCGCTGCCCTTATGCGTGAGGGCCTCGATCAACGCCGGAACGACCTTTGCCGCGTCGTCCCTTCCCCGCGGCAAGGTGCGCGCCGCGATAACCCCCTCGATCTCCGTGCCCGACTTCAGATCCGCGATCAACTCGTCGGTCGATTTCTGCTTGCTGCAGCCGGCGCACGCCAGCAAGCAAAGCAACAGAACCAAACCTGTCTGCACGCGCATCACTCAAGTCCTCCATCTGAAGAGGGGCGAAGACCAAGGCGAATGGCCAGCGTCCACCGGTTTGTGGCGCGCGGCCCGCGGCAATCAATAGGAATCTGCCGAGATGATCTCGCCGCCGGCTCTGGTCATTAGATATTGATACGAGCCCGGGGAGATGCCGGTCTTGAGGAAACGCACCGAGCCGTCGCCGAACAGGAAATTGCATCCACCTGGGTGCATGCTCCAAAACACATCGGGGTCGAATACCGGGTTGTCGCTGTTGGGCTTGTGCGTGGCGTTGCCGTGGCCGAGGCACAAGGCTTCGTCGAAGTCCGACTGGTCGTAGGCGGTGCCATTTCCGGTATTTGGGGCCGAGGAGGGAGGAGTATTGGGGGTTGTCCAGGGTGTGGTACACATCCACGCGGGGCATCTTGCTCCCGTCACTGCGCCGACCCAGGTGGTTGGGGAGTGGGCGGTACAGCGCTCGCCGATGCAGTTCGTGTTGCTCAGTCCGTCAGTGACGGCCGCGATGCGCGTGTTACTGTTGCGCCAAAACATGCCGATGCCGGCCGCGCCAAACCCACAGGTAATGCCGCTGCCGCTGCCATAGATGCCGTCCGTGGGGTCTCCGTCTAGGTCGTTGCCGTCGTACTGGTTGACGTAGTAGGGTAGGGGGTTCCCGGTGGCGTTCATGAAGCATTCCTCCCAGCCGCAGACAGCGACGTAGTTGGTGTGCCCCACCGTGGCGATGGGGTTGGTGAACGTGCTGTCGTAGAGGATGCAGGGCTGCGGGTTGTAACCATCCGTAGGACACTGGAAGACGGTCAACGACGTCACCACGGCCGTGCTGTTGGCTGCGCTCGCCGGGACGAGCGTGGTTGTTATTCCCAGGTTGAAATTGATCGAGTTGTACAGCGGCTGCTGTTCCATGAAGGACAGCGAGAGGGCCGCCCAGCCCCAGCCCGGTCCCATGTCCAGGTCGGGAGTATTGGCGGAGTTGTTTTGGCGATCGATGTAGCCGGGAGGGAACGTGCCGATAGCGCTCTCGTAGTTGGCCAGCGCGAGGCCGATCTGCTTCAGGTTGTTGACGCACTGAGCTCGGCGAGCGGCTTCGCGAGCTGCCTGCACCGCGGGCAGGAGCAGGGCAATCAGGACCGAGATGATTGAGATCACGACCAGCAGCTCGATGAGCGTGAAGCCTTTGTTCCCGGTCGCGGGACGTTGTCTGTGCATGGACGCCTCCGAGGATGAAGTCGAATGGGGGACAATCGCTGAATCAACCGCCGGCGGGGAGGGCCGGCCTGCGTCGTCCGGCCGGCGTGCGGGTCGAGCCGGCCGTTTCGAACGGGATTTGTTTCGGACGACGACGGCGCGATGGGGAGCGCCGGTCGAAATCGGCCGGGCCGGAGCGGAACCCGCCGGCCCTGTGCGTCATGCCGCGTCGTCGTGTCGGGTCCGCCGATCGCGGCGCGATGTCGCCGTGCGGATCGTCGGCGTCACGAGCCGTCGAGAGCGGGCCGGCGCGGGCGCGCTCGGACGCCATGGCGGGGCGCGCGCGGCGGGACGGATCCTGGTCGGGGACGCCCGCCGGCGTCACGCCGAGGACGACGGGACGGTCGGAGGCGCGCGCGGGCTCGAGGGGGAATGATGGGGCAGGGGGCGTGCGGCGGGCAGCTCGGGGGCCACGAACTCGGCGACGATCGGGGCGGAGTGCTCGCACGTCGAGGCGACCGTCAACTGCCCCTGCGCCACGAAGTGGCAGATCAGGCAGTTGTCCGCCGAATCCGTCGCGGATTTCGCGGGGGCGTCCGGGCGATGCGTCTTGGCGGCCGGGCCGAATTGATGCGAGGAGCCCGGCAGCTCGTGCAGGCACGGTCCGCACAGCGTCACGGCCGCGTGGCACGCGATCAGGGTGGCGAACAGGAGGTGGCGCACGGAGCGGGGCATCGCGATCCTGTACGGGTGCGTCTCGCGAGAACGACGGCGGCATCCGGGGTCTTCGACCGGCCGATCGCCGATGCCGATGGATCTCGCGACCAGATCAGTTTGAACAACATTCGCCACGGATGTCAATAGCTGCCTCGATGGAGATAACCGAGCCCGGATCCACCGGTGAAATGCGGCCGCATCGATCGGGCCACGGTCATCGTTCGGGCTTCGGTTGCCAGTGGGGCCAGATGGCGCCGCGGCCGCGCGTCAGGTCGGTGAGGCGATGCTCGGATCGGTCCGCCAGCCGCAGGACGTAGAGTTGCCGGACGCCACCGCGTAGCGATCCATAGGCCAGATAACGGCCGTCGGGCGAGGGCGTCGGGTGATATTGGAGCGAGCCGTCGGGCGTCCGGGTGAGGCGTTCGCTGGGGCCGTCGAGCGCGACGCGGAACAGCTCAACGTTCGCGCCGACCCTGGCGGTGTAATAGACCGCGGTGCCGTCGGCGGACCAGGCGGGGATGTCGCTGCTGCCGGAGTGGAAGTCGGGGACGTCGAGGAACGCGATCACGCCGCGGTAGCCGCCCCGGTCGGCGAGCTTGCGCAGGCCGGTGCCGTCGGCGCTCGTCACGTAGGGGTGACAGTTCTCGTGCTCGCCGGCGAGGAAGAGCAGATGCCTGCCGTCGGCCGACCACTGGGGCCCGAAGTTGAACGGCTGGCCGGTCGCGATGTGGTGCGCGTTCGACCCGTCGGCATCGGCCACGTAGACCTGGTAGCTCTTGTGGTACGCGATCCGCCGGCCGTCCTTCGAGGCGCTGAAGCCGTAGGCGAACTCCCGCGACCCCTTGGTCAGGTCGCGCTTGTTCCGGCCGTCGCGGTCCATGCGGAAGGGGTGCGAGTTGCCGTCGATGAGCGCCTGGAACCCGAGCTTCGTGGGATCGCCCGGCCAGAAGAACAGGCCCGAGTTGTGGAAGCTGACGCGGTCGATCGCCGTCATGTTGGTGGCCGCCCCGCTGGCCGGGTCAACGAGATACATGTCATAGAGCCAGCCCTCGGCGGTGTATCGGAATTGCTGGTGCGCCTCCTCCCACCGGGCGTTGTCGGGGCTCTCCCAGCCGCGCCCGACGATCGCCAGCCGTCCGTCAGGCGACCAGCCCGCGAACTGAGTCCAGGAGTCCGGCTCGCGGCTCAGCCCGTCGGCGATGAGCCGCCGGCCGTCGCCGTCCATCCCGACGACTGCCGCGCGCATGGTGGCGACATTGGCATGCCGGCCGCCCGCGAGGTCGGTGCGGAGCTCGGTGTAGCCGATGAGGGGGTCTGTCCTGAGTGACTCGTCCCCGGCACGCGATTGAGATGCGAACGCGAATCCCAGCAGGGCGATCACGAGCCGATGGAGGGTGTCAGACCGCCGGTTCAAATCAATCCTCCCCGAAGGGCTGGCGGACGCCGGATCCCATCGCTGGCCTTCGGTTTGACGTCGGGGGCGTGGATCAGGAATCCGCGGCGTTCGCGAGGCGATCGCGATTCGCCGCGAATTCGAGGGCCCACCGGGTCTTGGCCTGCTGGCCGGCGTCGCGCTTGGCGCCGACTTCGGCCAGGAAGGCCATGAAGCCGGCGGTCGCCGCCGCCGCCTGGACGACCGGCACCTTGATCGAGACCTCGAACAGTCGGGAGCCGTCCTCGCGCTGCCACAGCTCGCCGGAGATCGTCCAGGGGAGGCCCGGATCATCGTACTTCCACCGCCAGGCCCGCATCGGCCCCATCACCACGACTTTCGAGTAATCGATCTTCTTGGTCGCCAGGCTGAGCAGGAACAGCAGTTGCTCTTCGGTGAACAGGCTGGCGATCGGCTGCTGGCCGGCGGCCACGCGCTTGATCTGACCTTTGGCCACCGGCATCGTGAGCGACGCCGATTTCACCACGCCCTTCTCGCTGGCGTCGGCCTCGATCTTGAATCCGTTATACTTGCGCCACAGGGACGGTATGGCCTCGGGATCGACCGGGCGAAACTTGATCGTGCTGTCGTGGTGGACGCCGACGATGCGCCGGGCCCGTGCGATCACCCCCTGCTCGAAGAGCTCCAGGTCCGGGGTGTCGAAGAAGTAGACGTACCGCTCGTTGTCGTTGTCCAGCTCGAGGCCGTAGATCTGCAGCGCCGCCTCCACCTGGTTCGAGGGGATGGTGGCCTTGATCTCGACGCCCTCCGTGCCGGCCATCGTCCTGGCGACCTGGCCCCGTGTTTCCGACGAGTTCGCCATGCTATCACCTCTTCACGATCGGCTTCCATCGCGGCCGTCGGCGCCTGGGGATTCTCCTCGGGCGGCTGTGGCCGCGGATGACCCTGGGAGAGTTCACTTCATGCTACTGCCGTCGATGCGAGGATTGAAGTGCGCACCCCGGGAAATCCGGCACCGCTGGCGTGGGATCTCCGCGGTGACGCGCCGTGCGAGCGACCTCTTCGGCTCCGGGACACCCGATCCCACCGAACCCGGCGATGCCGTGGCGTATCCTGGGAATGGGTAGACGAGGGGTACTAAAAGGTCAGAGTCGAATGGCACGTCCTGTAGCCCTAACCCGTTTTGAGTAAAGCCTCTTTGGCTTCGTCTCGGGGGACCATCAGCAAGGGATACGGTTTGGGCCGGCGCTTCCGCGCTCGCGGCTCCACCCGATCGGGGCGGTGCCCGACCTCATCGGCGGCGATCGACTCCAAGAGGATCCCCCACAGCCAGCGCCGCTGCCGCGGCGCCCCCTCGCGCAGCGCCTCGGCATACGCCAGCACCGTCTGCAACGCTCCCTTGAAGCTCACCCGCTGCGGCACCTTGCCCTGCGCCTCGGCCGCCTCCACCATCGCCGCCCGGATCACATTGTATCCCAACATCCCCATCCAGAGCTCCTTGCGCACCATCGCCGGCGTCTTGCACCGCAGCACGTCCAGCCCCAGCACTACCTTGATCGACCGCAGATGCAGCTCCGTTTGCCAACCATAATGCCTCCAAAGAGAAGTGCCTATATCGACCCTCCCCGGGCGGCTACGCCACCTCCCGCGGAGGGCCGAAGAGACTCGGGTCTCACTCGCTGTCTCGGGCTTTGGGCTTGGTCAACTGGGCGAACATACGCTCATCTGACCAACCACGTGGGTACGTCCGGATCCGGCCCATCCGGTCCAATTCGTCGGCGTCGGCCCAGATCGCCCAGTGACCGCCCGGCGTCGGGAGCTTCCGCGCATGGACCCACCCCACGCGGACCCAGCGGTGTCACGTGGCCTGGGGCATCGCCAGCTCCCGCGCCAGGTCGGTCAGCAGCCACTCGTGCTCACCCAGCACGCCCGGTTCCCCCACGGCCCGCGGACGCGGACCCGTCCGACCGCGCCGGGCGAGTAAACCGGCCAGGATGGCGCCCGTGAAGGTCGCCGAGCGCTTCGGCGGATGGAAGCCCTCGCGGTTCAACTGCTCGGCCGCCTCGGTCAGCGTCCGGCCCGCCGCGCGGAGCTCGTCGATCCGGTTCAGCAGCCCCTCGAAGTCGGCCATCTGCCGGTAGCGCTGCACCGGCCGCACCAGCTCGTGGTCGCTGCGGAAGCCCCCCGCCCAGTGGATGGTCACGTCAACCCGTTCGCTCTCCCCGCGGACCGTGACGACCACCTCCTGGACCAACAACCGGACGATCCGCTGGCGGTCGGCGGCCGTCGTCGTCGCGGCGCGCCACAGGGCCGGCAGGTCCCGCGCCCAGGCACGGATCTGCTCGCGCTCGTCGGCCGACAAGCCCCGGGGCTGATCCCGCGAGAACCGGGCGTATTCCTCCTCGAGCCGACGCTGCTCCTTCAGCGCCTCCTCCCAGCGCCGCTCCAGCTCCCGCGCCACCAGGCGATTCTCCGGCTCAACCGCGTCGTACTGCCGGAAGGCCCGCTCCGCCTCGTAGCGGGCCCGCTCGAGCCCCTGCCGGCGATCCTGATGTAGCCGCGCCCGCTCGCGCTCCAGGTCGTCCGCTGCCATCAGGCTCAGCTCCAGTGCCGCCGGCTCCAGCGTCGTCAGGACCTGGGCGGCCACCAGGTCATCCAGGACGCCGCCGGCCAGGCCCTGGCACACCGGCTCGGCGTAGTCCGCCATCGCCCGGCTGCAGAGGTAGCGCAGGCGGCTGGCCGGGCCGCTGTAGGCCACCGTCATCCGCCGCCCGCATCGCCCGCACCGGAGGATCCCCCCAGGAGGGAGGGCCCCTGGCGCACCGCCCCCGCCGCATCGGAGCGGGCGCGGTTGGCCGCCAACCGCTCCTGGTTGGCCCAGAACCGCTCCGGCGTGATGTAGGCCGGGCAGCGGCCCTCCAGCAGCACCGCACAATCCTCCGGCTGGTTGATCGTCCGCCCCGTCCCGGGCCGCCCCGGCACCTTCCGGCGCGGGTCGAGCGCGCGGTGGCCGTGACGATAGTAACCGGCATAGACCGGATGATGTAACATATTCTGGAGCGTCTCCCGATCGGGGCGGCGCCACTCCAGCTTCCCCCGATTCGGCCCGGCATGGGGCCGGATCGGCAGGCGGATCCCGTGATGGACCAGGTAGCGCAGCAGCCCGTGCAAGGTCCCCCGGCGATCGAATGGGTCGAAGACCAGGCGCACCACCTGCTGAACTTGCTCGTCGGGGTCGAGGGCCGGGCCGCCTCCCGGCTCGCGGACATAGCCGATCGACGCGTGGTTGAACAGCTCGCCGCGGCGGGCCTTGTTCAGCCGCCCCTCGTGCATCCGGGCGCGGAGGAAGTGCAACTCGGCCTCGCTCATGATGCCCTTGAGCCCCAGGAGCAGACGGTCGTTGAAGTCGGTCGGGTCGTAGAGCCCATCGTAGTCGCCCAGGAGGGCGCGGAACAGGCCGCATGACCGCACGAGGGGAACCCAGTCCGGGTCGGAGCGGGCCAGGCGACTCGCGTCCTGACCCAGAAGAATGCCGACATGATCAAGGCTGAGTTCAGCAAGGATGTACTGGTAGCCGTGGCGACCCTCGACCGTCTGCCCGGTGCGCCCTGGTCAGCGTCGATGATCTCGACGCGATCGCGGGGCCAGCCCAGCGCGACGGCCACATCGGCCAGGGCATATTGGCGGGCGGTCAACTCCTTGTGCTCGGCCACCTGCTGGGGGCTCGATTGGCGGATATAGACGATGGCCTTGCGATCGAGGTGATGGTCGCGGACCTTGGCGGAGCGCGCCGCGAGCAAGTGGGCCGGCAGGATGGCCGGGCCCGCCGAGGGGTCGGGCGTCGGTGGAGCGGGGGTGGATTCAGCGACGCTCATAGCGGGCCTCCTTCCGCACCGTGGAGGAGAGGCCCTTGGCGATGATCTGGCTGAGCACCAGCAGGACTCCCTGACGCCTCGACGGGGGGAGGCCCGTCCAGGCTCGGGTCAGCGGCTCGCGGGGCCGCGTCAGCCGCGGGCGCGGGGGGGACGGTGGAGTGTCGGGTGTGGGACATGATGGCCCTCCGGGCGATTGGCCGAGCGATTCGCCGAACCGTGACTGGCACCACCGCGCGAGCTGAAGCAGCGCGGTCACACCGATTCTAGGCGGCCCGCTCCCTGCGATATAGCCCGTCGCTTGAGGGGTAGTCTGGGTGGGACATCTCCGCCTCCCACCGCCGACGATACAAATCCGCCAGATCCTTTTTCGTGTAAATATCCGCATCCAATAGCGTCGTCACCACGTCCAGCACCCGCGTGCGGAACCCGCGGATCGCCACCCGAATCCGCACGATCCGCACCTCCATCTCATCGGGAGCTGCTTGATATGTCGCCTCGTCCATCCACTCGGGCCGCGCCGGCTTGGGCCAGGTCACGAGGTGATCCTCCCGGCCCAGCCGCCGGCCCCGGCGGTAGTCGCTGACCCGCGCCTGATGCAGCCGGCACACGCTGTCCACACCCCGCTGCTTCAACAACGCGATGTCGAAATACGAACTGAAGCCGCGGTCCCCCAGCGACACGTCGCCCGGCTGGTACTCATCCCACAGCCTGCGAAACAGGGCATTCTCGCCGGTCTGCTTCCCCTGGTACTGGCCGATGGCTGCCTCGAGCACCGCCCCGGCGGCCGGGCAGAAGACGACCACGACCCGCGCGATCGGGAAGCCCAACCCCGGCTTCTGCGCGGCTCTGGGGGTAAGCCGCCTGGTTGGCCGGAGTGTCGGGCATGCTCACCGTCGTGCCGTTGACGACCTTGACCCGACGGCCGCACCACAGCCACTCCACGGGCACCTGATCGTGCAGCTTGCGGCCCGGCGAGCGCATCAGGCGGAACGGGACTGATTCGGGCAGCCGCCCCCGAGCCTTGCAATACGGACTGGTGTCCTCGTCGTCGATCGTCTCGCCTCGCTTGGCCATCCAGGCGGCGATCCGCTTGACCGCGGCGCGGCAGGAATGATCGGGGCCGAGGACTTGCCAGAAGAAGGTCCAGAAGGTCAGCCAGGGGGTGGAGAAGATCCGCTTCCAGGTGGCCCCTTCTTCCTTGAGGACCTGCTGGATCTGGGCCTCGGGGAGGATGGTGTCGAGGCCCAGCGCGGGCCCGGCGGCGGCCCGGTGTCGGAACCGGGCGAACTGGAAACGGAGCTTCGGCGCGGTAGACTGGTTCATGAGGGACCTCCTTGCGGGTGATGCGGCCCTGAGACCCTCATCATGCCGCGAGCGAGGTCCCGTTTCATCCCCCCGGCGCCTGCATCAGGACACGGAGGGGTGGGGATCGGCTAATGAATTCGTGGAGACTCGGCGCAAACGCTTCGGCATCCAGAATTTAAGGCTACAGGACGTGCCATTCAGGTCAGAGGTCTAAATAGATCCACCCAATGGGGAAAGTAGCGACGAGCGGGATGTAGGGTGGGCTCTGCCCACCGACGAGAGGCCCGCATCGGTGGGCAGAGCCCACCCTACTTTCCCTCTTGCGTGGATCTATTTAGGATATTACAAACTCCTCAGATAGGCGATCAGGTCGTCGAGCTCCTGGTCGGAGAGCTCGCCCGAGCCGCCGGCGACGGTGTCGGGGTTGTGCGGGCCGGTGAGGGCCTCGCGGAGGGTCCTGGACCGGCCGTCGTGGAGGTATGGGTCCTTGTCGTAGACGCCGCGGAGCGAGGGGGGATTGTATCCCTTGTAGGCGTCGTCGGGCTCCTCGAGGCCGGCCAGGTGGATCTTGCCGTCGGTGAGCTCCGGCCCGTTGTGGCAGGTGCTGCACGCGGCCTTGGCCGAACGGAAGACGTCCTGCCCGCGCCTGGCGGCCGGGCTCAGGCCGCCGTCGGGCTGCCGGTAGGGGTTCTTCGGATATTCCAGGGTGTCCAGGAACGCCACCAGCGCCTTGACGTCGTCCTTGGCGGGGCGGGGTCCCTGCATGCTCTTGGTGAATGACTCGACCATCGCGTCATCGAGGCTGTCCTGCCAGCCGTGCCAGGTCCAGGGGCCGGTGTGGGTGACGCGGCGGAGGGTCGGCACCTTCTTGCGGCTGCGGACGTGGAAGGTGCTCAGGTCCTGCCGGCCGTCGTTGAGCGTGTCGAAGTCCAGGCCGTTGGTGTGGCCGTCGCTGTGGCAGGTGTTGCAGCTATACCACTGATTGAACGACCGCGCGGCGTCGTGGAACAGCATCTCGCCGCGGCGCACCAATGACGGGGTCTTGGGGCCGCCCAGCGGGATCGTGCGGACGAGCTTGGCCACCTCGGCATCGACGACCTGGATCGCGTCGGCGAGGTAGTTGGCCACGTAGAGCGTCTTGCCGTCGGCGGCGAACGCAAGCTCGGTCGGTCGGCCGCCGAGCGCGACCCGGCGGAACCGGCCGTCGCGATTGAGCAGCTCGGCGGGGAGCAGGTCGCGCGCAGCTCTCGGCGCGCCAGGGGAGCCGCTTGCGGTCGGTGCGGAAGATCATCACCTCGTGGGTGCCGCCCAGGCTCTCGGCCAGCAGCGTGCCGTCCTTGTTGACGGCGATCCCGTGGGCGTCGGCAGCCGCCTCGCCCCGCACGTCGAGCGAGAGCGTGCGATACGTCGGCGACGAGCCGTCGAGCGCGACCTGGGTCAGCCGCTGGCCGAGCACCCAGCCCAGGTCGATGTTGTTGCGGGTCGTGGCGAACTTGCGGTTCTTCATGCTGGCCACGTAGCCCGTCTTGCCGTCGGCGGCCACCGCGACCTGCCGGAGATTGTCGGCGTCGATGGGAATGGTCCGCTCGATCGCCCATTTCTTGGTATCGATCCACGAGACGTCGCCCGAGCGGGCGTTACCCACCAACAACCGTGTCTCGTCGGGCGAGAGCGCCACGCCCCGCGGCTCGCGGCCGACGGCCAGCCGGCCGGTCACCTTCCGGGCGTTCAGATCCACGCGGACGACCTCGTTGCTCACGCCCACGGCCACGTAAGCCACCGCCCCGTCCGCCGAGACCGCCACGCCCCGCGGCTCGGGACCGACCTCGACCCGGCCGGCCACCGCGATCCGGTCGCCCTTGATCTCGAGCACCGCCAAATCATAACCATACCAGTGGGCGACGGCCCCGCGCCGGCCGTCGCGCGACAGCGCCACGCCCGCCGGCTTCTCCCCGGTCGGGACCTCGTGCAGCACCCGCCCGGCGGCCGGATCGACCCAGGACACGGTCCCGGCCGTCTGGTTGGCGGTCAGCAGCCGGGAGCCGTCCGAGGACAGCGCCAGCGCGATCGGCGAGCGATGCGGCTCGTCGTGCGACGCCGCCCGGCTGCGATCGGGGCTCGAGCCAGGAGCATCCCCGCCGCGGACCGCGACCCCGGCCGCGACCGCGGAAAAAAGGGCCATCCCCAGCGCCACGACCACCCGAGACCGAATTCGTCCGCCAAGCATGGGAGATCGCTCCAGGTGATCAGACCACGGAAGGAAGATAGCAAAAGGCAGGAACCACGAATAACACGAATCTTCACGAATAATACAGAGGGAATGAGCGTCGTCGGGTCATCGGTGGGCCGAGGTTTCTCGTGATGCAGCGGGTCTCCTCATGGTCCCTCCTCGCGCGCTCCGAGTACCGCTTCCCCCCTCTGATTCGTGTCAATTCGTGTTATTCGTGGTTAAATCTCTTCTTTCCTATCCCGGCTTTCGTGGTCCATGCGTGTTACATCCGGTCCACGACATCGATTCCAAGCAGGCCGGCGCCGAATTTCAAGGTCCTTCCGGTCAGGTCGCACAGCGCCAGCCGGCTGTCGCGCCGCTCGGGCGACTCGGCCTTGAGCACCGGGCACTCCTCGTAGAAGGTGCTGAACGCGTTGGCCAGGTCGAAGAGATAGTCGGTCAGGATGTTGGGCTTGAGGTCTTCGCTGGCCAGCTCGATCACCTCGGGGATCCGGAGCAGCTTCACGCCGAGGGCGCGCTCGGCGGGGTGGCTCACCAGGATCGCGGGGCGCGACTCGCGGATCGCTTGAGGCGAGACGCCGCCCTTGCGGAAGATGCTCTGGGTCCGCGCGTAGGCATACTGGAGATAAGTCCCGGTGTTGCCGTTCATGGCCATCATCTTCTGCCAGTCGAAGACATAATCGCTGATCCGGTTCTGGCAGAGGTCGGCGTACTTGATGGCCCCCATGCCGACCACGACGGACACGCGCCGCTGCTCCTCGGGGTCGAGCTCCGGGCTGTTCTCCTGGACCACTTTGAGCGCCTCGGCGGCCGATTCGTCGAGCAGGGACTCGAGGCCGACGACATCCCCCTCGCGGGTCTTGAACGGCTTCCGGGACTTGTCCGTGATCGTGCCGAAGGCGACATGCTCGAGGTCGATGGCGCCGTATCCCCACTTCCGCGCCACCTCGAAGAGCTGCTTGAAGTGGTCGCCCTGGCGGGCGTTGACCACGTACAGGACCTGCTCGGGGTTCCAGGTCTCGGCGCGATACTGGATCGTGGCCAGGTCGGTGGTGGCATACGTGAAGGCGCCGTTGCGCTTGCGGACGATGAACGGCGCCTCGGTCCCCTCGACGAAGACGACGATCGCCCCTTCGCTCTCGACGGCCAGGCCCTTCCGCTGGAGGTCCACGACGACGGCGGCCAGCCGGGGGTCGTAGAAACTCTCGCCGAGCTGGACGTCGAACGTGACGCCCATCCGGTCGTAGAGCGACTGGAGTGCCCCCAGGCAGTGGGGCATGAACCGATTCCAGAGCTCACGGTTCTCGGGGTCGCCGGCGTGGAGCTTGGCCGTCTCGACGCGCGAGGCCTCCTCGATAGACGCCTCGCCGTCCTTGATCCGCGTCTGGACCAGTCGATACAGCCGCGCCAGCTCGCCGACGGGGTCCGCGGTGAAATTCGCCTCGTCGCGGGCGTTCTTCCAGCCCCAGAGGATCATGCCGAACTGCGAGCCCCAGTCGCCGAGGTGGTTGTCGCGGATGACGCGATGCCCGGCGGCCGTGAGGATCCGCGCCAGGCTGTCGCCGATGACGGTCGACCGCAGGTGGCCGACGTGCATCGGCTTGGCGACGTTCGGCGACGAGAAGTCGATGACGACCGTCTTGGCCCGGGCCGGCGGGGTCAGGCCCAGGCGATCATCGGACAACAGGCCGCCCAGGGCCGAGGCGATCCAGCCGTCGTCGAGGCGGACGTTGAGGAAGCCGGGTCCGGCGACCTCGGGGTTGCCGGCGATGGGTGCCAGGTCCACGGCGGCGGCGAGCTCGGCGGCCAGGTCGCGGGGCTTCTTCCCCGTCGCCTTGGCCAGCGCCATGCAGCCGTTGGCCTGGTAGTCGCCGAACCTGGGGTCGGTCGCCGGGCGCACGGCCTTCTCGAACGCCGCGCGGTCGGCGCCTTCCGGCAGGGCGGAGCCGAACCGGGCCTTCAATTGATCGAGGACGTTCATCGTGCCGGTTCATCCCGTTCTTCGGCCGCCGGCGCGGGCTGGGCGGCCGCCTTCGCCTCGCTCGCGCCGGCCGGTCCTGGCCCCGACCCCCGCTCGCCCGCGGGCGGCTCCTGCCATTCGAGGCGAGGGGCGTCACCCCAGATGTCTTCCAGCGCGTAATAGGCCCGGTCCTCGGGCGAGAAGATGTGGACGACGAAGTCGCCGTAGTCGATCAGGGTCCATCGGCCTTCCTCGGACCCTTCGATCCCCAGCTTGGCCTCGCCGCGCTTCTTCATCTCCTGGTCGATCTCGATAGCGATGGCGTTACTCTGGCGGCGCGAGCCGGCGGTGACGATCACGAAGAAGTTGACCAGCGGCGTGGCCTTCCGCAGGTCGAGCAGGGCGATGTCCCGGGCGCGGTTGTCGTCGGCGATCCGGCGCAGAGCCGCGCGCGCTCCAGGGCCACGGCCATGCGGTTCGGCTGGCGCCGATCGGTGGCGTGATGCGGCACTTCATCCTGGGTCGAGTGCGTCTCGCGGGTGCGGAGCGACCGCGTGCGGCGGTTCGGGACGGGTTCGGAGGCGGGCAGGCTGTTCGTCGGGTTGTGTTCAACCATTCCATTCTTCCGGTGCGCCCGGGATCGTTGCCATAAAGACCCCTCGGCTGATGTTCCTGGAACCTGGGACCAGGACGAGCCCCCCGCCGAGGATGACACGATCCCCCGACGGGCGGTTCAAGTTTCCAGTTTAACCGACGGACGTCCGACCTGGCTATCGGGGACTCGCCCCGGGATCGAGACATCGGGTATCCGCGATTGATCATGCAACGATGTGGCCGCCGGTAAGTTGGCATTGTCCGGTCCCTGCAACAAGCCGTATCATGATGCGATGGCTGTCCGGGAGTTCCTCGACGTCGATCCGCGCTCGTTACGCCTCCCGCCTTCACGGCCACAAGGGGCCGATCCGTACAAACTGCAAATCCAGACCGCGAAATACGGACGGTTGACGGCAGGAATGCCTGTCCTGGAAGTCTATCGCGGAAGTGATGCAGAATTGATGATCTCCGACGGCGTGACCCGGGCCACACGTGTCGCCAAGCTGCTGCCGGGAGTTCTCATCCGAGTCGAGGTGCTCGACAACCTGAAGGCTCCGTTCGGCCACCTCCCGACCGTGAAGGACCGACTACCATGACCAACCCCGAGCGAGAGGATTTGCTGCGTGCGTTGGGCGAGTTGAGCGCGGCCTTTCCCGATTGGCGATTCGGCCAGATGATCGCCAACCTGGCCGTCGTCGCGCGCGGGGCCACGACCGAATCGATCTGGGATGTTGAAGACGACGAGTTGATCGCCGCTATCCACCGTCAACTGGCTCGCCGCCAGCCTCTCGAGCCGATCCGGTAAGCATCCCACCCCGAAGGTGATCGCTGAATTCGGTTAGGACTCGGAGCACTGCGTTCCGGACCGCCCGATTCATCGGGCGCCCTCGATCTCCTCCGTTGTTCGCGACTGCCACAGGTGGCGCGTGCTCTCGATGCGAGGGAGCATCAGGCGGTCGATTTGCCCGTCCGAATAGGCCTTGCCGCCCAGGCAAGAGCTGCCTTCGATAGGCCTCCCTTCGCCGAGCGGCAAGAAAAAAGCCTCCCTGAAATACCTGTCTGCGACCAAGGCCAGACCATCATCGGTCTTCAAATCATCTCGGATCTCGTCGATGAGGGCTCTGATGGGGGTACCGAGGCCAGCGAGATCTCGCAAGCGTGCAATAAGCTGACGATTCAAAAGCACCCCCACGGGGACTCGAACCCCGGTCCCTTGGCTGAGAACCAAGTATCCTAGGCCGCTAGACGATGGGGGCGACAGAGACTCAACTATCTTACATCGTCCGGCCCGGCGATCAAGTCGGTTCTGGTCTCGACGGGTGGGCGTCTCGAAAGTGGGTGGAAAATCTCGTAGAACAGAGGTCTTGGATGCGTCATCCCCGATTCACTAGTCCTTTGTTCACGGAGGGTCCCCACCATGTCGTTCGCCCATCTCCCCGAGGAGCAGGCCCGCCGCGCCGAGCAGTTGTTCGAGTCGCTCAAGGCCGCCTCCGAACACGACCTTCGCGCGATCGCCGAGTTGCTCGCCATCAAGCCCGACCATCAACTCTTCGGCGCCACCGAGTTCCAGGTCCGCGACCTGGTCCATCGCCTGGGAGCCAAGGCCCTCCAGACCGCTGCCGAGCAGCGGAAAAAAGGGGGTACCGAGGCTCCAGCCTGACCTGCCCCCACTGCCACCAGGACACCCGCTTCAAGGGTTATCGGAAAAAGGGCCTCCTCTCGGCGTTGGGCCCCCTGACCATCGAGCGGGGCTATTACCACTGCCCCCACTGCCATCACGGCCACTGTCCCGGCGACGCCGCCTTCGGCCTGGATCAGAGCGACCTGACCGCCGGCGCCGCCGAGTTGACCACCCTGGCCGGGACCCTGGACAGCTTCGCGCTGGCCGCCGAGGTGATCCTGCCCAAGATGAGCGGGTTGTCGCTGGCCGAATCGACCGTGGAGCGGGCCACCGAGGCGATCGGCGGCGAGCTGGGCCGGGCCGTGGAGGCGAAGGTCGCCTTCGGTGAGACCCGGGCCTGGGACTGGCACAAGGACGCCGAGGGGATGACCTGCGCCTACGTTTCGATCGACCTGACGGGCCTCGCCAAGCAGGGCCCGGGCGGGGCGGCCGCCGAAGGGGAGATGGTCGCGGTGGGGATGGTCTACAACCCGGTCCCCGCGGAGCGCCGCCAGTGGGCCGATCCCGAGGGGCGGCGGCCCGCCTGGCAGGCGCGGTATGTGGCCAGCCTCGAGGGCCAAGAGGCCGTGGCCGAGCCGTTGCGCCACACGGCCGGCCGGGTGGGGATGGGCGGCGCCCAGCGATGGATCGCCGTGTGTGACGGCGGCGCGGGGCTGGAGGACCTGCTGCAGCTCCACTTCGGCCGGCTCGATGTGGTGATCCTGGACTTCTACCACGCCAGTGAGCACCTGGGGGACTTCGCCAAGGCCTGGCACCCGGGTGACGCGGCGGCGGCCGAGGCGGCCCACGCGGCGTGGTCGCACCGGCTGAAGCACGAGGGCGGACCGGCGATCCTGGCCTGGCTGGAGGGCCTGGACCTCGCCGGGAATCCCCGGCGCGGCCGGCATGGGAGGGGGTGGTGACCTACTTCCGCAACCAGTGCCATCGGATGGACTATCCGAGCTATCGGGCCAAGGGGTGGCAGATCGGCTCGGGCCCGGTGGAGGCGGCGTGTAAGACGGTCATCGGCCGGCGAATGAAGGGCTCGGGGATGCGGTGGGGCCACGAGGGGGCCGATGCGGTCGGCCATCTGCGAGCCCTGCTCTTGAGTGAGCAGGGACAATGGGATGCGTTCTGGGCCAACCGCCGGGTCGCCGCGTAGCCGTTTACCCACTCGTAAGACGCTCACCCGGTCTCGACCCGGCAGGCTCGCACCGGGATTTCGCACTGGCTTTGCGCGGTCCTCGCCAGGAAACTTGATTGTGCGGGCGGGCCAGGTCCCTCAGAGGAGGAAAACACCCGAGGCTTCTGGGGAGGGCATGGGCCATGACGGGTTCACCGATCGGCGGGTGCTCCGGCAAATCCATCACCTGTTCGCCGAAGGCACTGCGGTGGGCCTCCCCGACGGGCAGCTCCTGGAGCGGTTCCTCGCGAGGGGGGATGACGCCGCGTTCGCGGCGCTGGTCCAGCGGCACGGGCCGATGGTCCTGGGCATTTGCCGCTCGGTCCTTCGGAACCCGGCCGACGCCGAGGACGCCTTCCAGGCGACGTTCCTGGTGCTGGTCTGCAAGGGGCGGTCGATCCGGGGCCAGGAGACGCTCGGAGGCTGGCTGCGCCAGGTCGCCCATCGGATCGCCATCCAGGCCGGGGCCGACGACGTCCGTCGCCGCGCCCGCGAGCGGAGAGCCGGCGTCCTTCGAGACCACGAAGGAGGCCGCGACGATCTGCCCCAAGATTGGCGGCAGATCCTGCACGAGGAGCTCGCCACCCTCTCGGAGAAATACCGCCTCCCGCTGTTGCTCTGCGACCTGGAGGGTAAGACGCACGCACAGGCCGCCGCCGAACTGGGTTGCGGCCCCGCGACCGTGCAGCGGCGGCTCAATGGCGCCCGCGAGCTGCTCCGCTCGCGGCTGACCCTGCGCGGGATCGCGCCGACGGCCGGGGTGCTCGCTGCCACGCTCGGCCACGCTGCCGCGGCGCAAGTCCCCCCGGGTTGGGCCGAGGCGGCCTTGCGGGCGGCCGAATCGTGGGGCTCGCGCGCGGGCCGGCTTGCCGTCGGCGACGTCGTGTCCACCGCGGCCGCGGCCCTGGCCGGCAAGTCGTTACATGCCATGGTCTTGAGTCAACTGAAAACGGGCGCCGCCGCGGCGGTCTTCCTCACCGCCTTGATGGGGGTTGCCTGGAGGGTCGGGCTGGCCGCGCAGGCCAAGGCCGGGCCTGCGCGAGGCGCCCCGGATGCAGAAGGGTCCGGCCGCGCCCATCGCCGTCCCGGACCGCGCCCGGGCGGGCCAGCCGGCCGAGCCCGGCGAGACCATCGGGTATCGGGGCCGGATCCTCGACCCCGACGGGAAGCCCTTCGCCGGAGCCGCGGTGTATCTGGTGAGTTACGGACTCAAGCACCCCGAGAATCCACCCATCCGGGCGACCAGCGACGCCGGCGGTCGATTCCGCTTCGAGGTCCCGAAGTCGGATTTCGATACGTCGCTGGAAGAGCATCCCTGGTCGTATTCCGCGATCCTGGCCCGTGCGCCGGGCCTGGCTTTCGGCCTGGCGAACCCCGATGTGACATCCGGGGAACTGGAGCTCCGTCTGGCCCGCGATGACGTCCCGATCTCGGGGCGGATCATCGACTTGCAGGGGCGTCCCGTCTCCGGGGCGACCGTGAAGGTCGTCTCCGTCCGGGTGCCGCCGAACGGCCGGCTCGATGATTACCTGAAGGCCCTCCGGGAGCGCAACGAGGTCGCCAACCTGTATCATCCCTTCCTCCCCTTGAGGCTGGAGGCCCAGCCGGAGCCGCCGGTCATCCCGCCCGCCCGCACCGACGCCGAGGGGACGTTCCGGATCGCCGGGGTCGGCCGCGAGCGAATCTCGACGCTGCAGATCGAGGGGCCCACCATCGAGCGCAACGCGTGATGGTGCGGACCCGGCCGGGGATGATGGTGCGCGTCCCGTTCAACAAGGACTCCTCCAAACCCGACATGGTCACCATCTACGGTGCCACCCTGGAACACGTCGCCGGGCCCACCCGCCCGATCGAAGGCGTGGTGCGCGACCTCGATACCGGACGGCCGCTGGCGGGCATCATGGTTTATGGCGAGCACACCCTGGAGCCCGGCCTGGGCACGTACGTCGATACCATCACCGATGCCCGGGGCCACTATCGCCTGGTCGGCCTGCCGCAGGGCCGGGAAGGCCATGTCCTGGTGGTCTCGCCCTGTGATTTCCCCTATTACGGCCGTCGCAAGGCCCAGCTCATGGTCCCGCCGGACGAGAGCCTCCCCTATCTCCACGCCAGGGTGGCGGTGGGCCAGTCCGACGGGCCCGGGCCGGTTCACCTGGATATCGCGCTGAAGCGCGGGGTCCGGGTCAGCGGCCGGCTCATCGACCACGAGACGCGGAGGCCCGTCCGCGGGCAGGTCAAATATGTCGTCTTCGCCGACAACCCGCACGTGCAGGAGTTTCCCGCCTTCCGGTCGGCGAGGATCGGCCCTCATTTCACGGGGGTTGACGGGGTGTTCCACTTCGTGGCCTTCCCCGGCCCCGGGGTGCTCGCGGCCCAGGCGGAAGGGCCCGCGTACGTTCGGGCGGTGGGCGTCGAGAAGATGAAAGGCCGGCGCGAAAATGGGCACTTCCGGACTTATCCGTCCCTCGGCGTTCCCGACAACTTCAACGTCCTCGACTTGATCGACCCGGCCCCCGGGGTCGGCTCTCTGACCCATGACCTCTTCCTGGAGTCGGGACGGTCGCTGACCGTGACGGTGCTCGGGCCGGACGGCAAACCCCTGGCCCCGGCCGAACTCGTCGCCTGTCGCTTGAAGGACATGAGCTGGTGGGAGAAGGTCCCGCCCGGGACTTCCGATTTGAAGATCCTCGGCCTGACGCCCGGTCGCAGTCGGACCGTGGGCTTCCGGCACGAGGCGAAGCGGCTGGTCGGCGAGCTGGTGCTCCGCGGGGACGAGAACCGGCCGCAGACCGTGACCCTCCAGCCCTGGGGCATGTTGACCGGCCGCGTCGTTGACGCCGACGGGCAACCCACGCCGGATGGGATCCTCCTCTCCGTGGCCGACCAGCACGGCACCAACCAGAAGATCGGTCCCGATGGCCGATTCCGGATCGACGGGCTCGTCCCCGGAAAACCCTACGAACTCCAGCTCCTGAATCGCGAGCACATCCTCCGCGGTTCCCTCGCCGTGGCCGTGAGATTGCGGCCCGGAGAAACCAGGGACCTCGGCGACGTCACTCCGAAGCGGCCGGAGAATTGATGACGCGCCGTTTTTCCGGAATCTTGATCACCGCGCCCGGACCCGGTTCTCTTTATGGTCATCGGAAGGTCAACCAATTCCGGGCCGGGGAGGAGATCGGTCATGGCCGTGGCACGGATGGGCGGTGCGCTCAAGCAGATCCACCACCTGTTCGCCGAGGGGACGGCGACGGCCCTCTCCGACGGGCAGCTCCTGGTTCGGTTCCTGGGGAGCGGGGATGACGCCGCCTTCGCGGCGCTGGTCCAGCGGCACGGTCCGATGGTCCTGCGCGCCTGCCAGTCGGTCCTCCATCATCCCGAGGACGTCGAGGACGCCTTCCAGGCGACCTTCCTGGTACTGGTTTGCAAGGCACGATCGATCCGGGCTCAGGGGGCCCTGGAGGGCTGGTTGCGGCAGGTCGCCCATCGTGTCGCCGTCCGGGCCGGCGCGGAGGCGGCCCGGCGGAGGGCCCACGAGCGCCGCGCCAGAGCGGGCCGCGCCGAGGAACCCCACCGCGCCGAACTCGATGACGGCTGGCGGCTGGTCCTGCACGAGGAATTGGCCCGGCTTTCGGACCGTTACCGCCTCCCGCTGGTCCTCTGCGACCTGGAGGGCAAGACGCACGCGCAGGCCGCCGCCGAGCTGGGTTGTGGCCCGGCGACGGTGCAGCGGCGGCTCACCGGCGCCCGCGAACTGCTCCGTTCGCGGCTGACCCGTCGCGGGATCGCGCTGTCGGCCGGGACGCTCGCCGCAGTCTTCGGCCGCGCGGCCGCCGCGTCCGTCCCCCCGGACTGGGTCGAGGCGGCCGTCGTCGGTGCCCGCTCGTTGTCATCGCGCGCCGCCCGGCTGGCCATCGGCCGGGTCGTGGCGACGGCGGCCGAGGCCCTCGCGCGCAAATGTATGCGAAGCACAGCTTTGGGTCGGCTGACGGCGATCGCCGCCGTGTCCGTCACCCTGGTCGCGCTGGGCGGATTCACCTGGAGCGCCGGAGCCGCCCGGCCGGACGAGCCGCGAGCCGGCCGCCGGCCGATGCCGGCCGGACCGTCGATGTCATCCACGCCGAAGAAGCCGGCCGCCGGCCGGGATGCCGACGCTCCGGAAACGGTCACGTTCCGCGGTCGCGTCGTCGATCCGGAGGGACGTCCCTTCGCCGGGGCGACGCTCCACCTGGCCGGCGAGGGTCTCCCACCTTCGGCGTTCCGGACGGTCCGCGCCACCAGCGGGCCGGACGGCCGATTCCGGTTCGAGGTCTCCGGCCGGGAATTCATCTACTGGAACGACCAGGCGTGGGGGCATGGCGTCAGCATCGTGGCTCGAGCGGCGGGATATGCCTGCGGGCTGGATGACGGCGGCGATGCCTCCGGAGAATCGACGGTGACGCTGGCCCGCGATGATGCCGTCATCACCGGACGGGTCGTCGACCTGGAAGGCCGGCCCGTCGCCGGGGCCTCGGTCAGGGTGATGGAGGTCCATCTGTCGCTCGCTGGGCCCGCGGGCGTGGATGAGGTCTTCGCCAGGGCCCTCAGGGTGCTCAACGCCGCCCGTCCGGTCCAGGGGCCGTACGGGCGATCACTCCAGGCCGCCGTCGCCGAGCATCTGAACGCGGCCATGAAGGACGAGGAGGACCGGAAGGAGTGGGACAGCCTCGCCTTTCCGCTCTTGCTCAATCGGGTCGAGTCCGAGCCGACGGCCGCGTTCATCCCCGACGTGACGACCGATCGCGACGGCCGGTTCCGGATCGCGGGGATCGGCCGCGGGCGGATCGCCACGCTCCAGCTCGACGGGCCGACGATCGAGACCGCGAATTTCGACGTCCGGACCTGGCCGGGTTCCCCGATCCACATCCCCGTCAACACAAATCCCCGTTCGTTCGCGCGCTGGACGGTCTACGGCGCGACGTTCGAGCACGTCGCCGGCCCGACCCGGCCGATCGAGGGCGTCGTCCGCGACCGCGAGACCGGACGCCCCCTGGCCGACATCCTGGTCTATGCCCAACGCAGCTCCGCGCGACAGGCCTCGACCATCCGGACGATCACCGACGCCCAGGGCCGATACCGGCTCGTCGGGCTGCCGCTGGGGCGCGAGGGCGAGCTCGTGGCCGCACCGGCCTGCGACCTCAGCGGCGGCGTCAACTGGTTCGGGATCGACCCCCGGCTCCCGGCCGATCGGTGCCCGCCTTATTTCCAGACGGAGGTCTCGGTCCCGAAATCGCCCGGCACGAAGCCGGTCCACCTGGACATCGCCCTGGACCGGGGAGTCCGGGTCACCGGCCGGATCCTCGACAAGGACACCGGGAAGCCCGTGACCGGGCGAGTCGCATATTTCGCCTTCGACGATAACCCGCACCGGAAAGACAACCCGCATCGTGAGAGGGGTCAAAACCTCCATCTCACCAACGTCAACGGGGTCTTCCGGCTGGTCGTCCCGCCCGGTCCAGGCGTGCTCGCCGCGTACGCCTTCGGGCCGTACGTCCGCGGCGCCGGCGTCGAGGCCATCAAGAGCCGGCGTCCGGACTGGCTGAAGCACGTCGCGCCGTGGCATGCTGCGGTTCCCCGAAGAATACCACGCCCTCCAGTGGATCGAGCCGGCGCCGGATGCCTCCGTCATCACCCAGGATCTCGTGGTCGTCCCGGGCGCCCTGCGGCCGGCGCGACTCGGATTGTGACTCGCGGCTCGTCGATGTACGCTGGGCGCGGATCCGGACGGCGTTCTCGGTGTGCGAGAGGCCGGCGCGGAGCGAACCGATCCGATCTCGCCGGGGCCGCGGTGGAGCCCCCGGGCCACCCGGGCGGGCGCTGACAGGACAGGGAGGGGCCCGCCGATGGCAGACGAGCGGCCGACGCTCCGCGACTGGCACCGCCTGTTCGGACTGCTCTTGACCGACTTCTTCACCGGCTCGCCCTTCGTCGTCGAGGTCGAATATGACCTGTCGGTGCAGCAGCAGTTCCTCGACGTGGTCATCGTGCGCAGGGGCCGCGGTCGGTTCTCAGGCCGCTTGCCCGACGGCCTGGAGGGGCTGGCGGCGCACAACCTCATCACCTTCAAGTCGCACCACGAGGCGCTGGATGCCTGGGCCGTCAAGGAACTGCTCGGCCATTATGTGGCCTACCGCAAGTTCGTCAGCCGCTCGCCGTCGGAGCTGCGATCCGAGGGGCAGTTCCGACTCTTCGCCGTCTGCGCGCGCAGGCCGCGGGAGCTGCCACGGCAGGTGCCGTGGCAGGAGCGCGGGCCGGGGGTGTATGATTGCCTCTGGGGCACCGATACGGTCCGCGTGGTCGTGGCGGGGGAGTTGCCGCGCGAAGCCCACAACGCGCCGCTGCATCTATTCAGCGCCTCGCTGGACCTGGTGCGCTTCGGTGGCGGCGCCTACCGGCGACGCTCGGAAGATACGAGCGACCTACTGGGCCAGTTGTTCGGGCGGTTTCGCGAGGAGGGATTGGCCGTGGCGTACACGATGGCGGACTTCCGGCGCGATTTCATGAAGGAGCACTTGCTCAAGTTGACGCGGCAAGAGCGGGAGGATGTGCTGCGAGCGCTGCCGGCGGAGGAACGGCTGGCCGGCCTGCCCCTGGATCAAATCATCAAGGAGCACTCGCCCGAGTTGACGCCGCAGGAACTGGCGGACGCCCTGCGAGCGCTGCTGGCTGAGGCGCGGCTGGCCGGCCTTCCCCTGGAGCAAATTCGCCAATACCTGGACCAGGTCGCCGCCGGCCCGAAGGTCCAGTCGCGCAAGCTGCGCCGGAAGAAATGAAAGGCGGCCCGCCTCGGGTGTAAGACGCGGTTTGTGATTCAGAAGTGCTACGCCACTTTCCTAGTTTCCCTGGTTTTGTAGTTGCGGAAGGGGCTGCAGGGCGTCTCCTTCAAGTGCCGGTCCAGGCGGCCGTCCTCGGAGAGGAACGCCGCCCGGAGCTGGAGGATCGCCTCGGCCCCGGCCTCGCCCCAGAACTTCTCCGAGCCCTTGACCCGGCGGTTGAAGATCTTCACCGTCGACTCCACGTGACTGGTCGTCCACGGCAATCCCTCGCGACGATAGCGCGGGTAGTCCATCCGCTGCCGATTGTGTTCCAGATAGCCGAGCTCGCGGGCGATGATCCCCCGAGGGTCATCGTCGGCCAGGCGTCCGACATCGGCCACCGACAGGCACGCCTGCACGTCCCGCAAGGTGCGAAGTTCCTCGATCACCTGGCTGGCGCGCCCCTTCCAGCAGGCCTCCGCCCAGCCCTGGAACAACTCCCAGCGCCCCTCGGCATCGGTCGCCGCGGCCTTGGCCGCCGCGAACACGTGGCCCAGAGCATGGAGGAAGTCGACGACGGGCACGAAGGTCGGGAAGAGCGACGCCTGCAAGCCCCAGATCCAGGCCGAGCCGTCCCCCAGGAACGCCCGGGCGGCCGCCTCCGTGAAGTTGCGCCGTCGGGCCTCGGCGGCGACCATCGGCCCGAACTGATCGCTGGGGCAGGTACTGGCCACGTAGGTGCGCACCGAGAGTTCCGGCCCCCTGGGTGGAGCGGGAGGCTCGAGGGACAGCGGGAGAGGCGGATCGAGGAAGCACTCCGGCGCCGCGGCCGGCAGGCCCATCGAGCCGTCCCCGCCGATGGCGCCGATGACCTTCTCGACGAATCCCCGGTCGCGGAAGCAGTCGGGTAGCTCCGGCTCCGGGTCGGAGGCGGAGACGACCCGGGTCATCGTGGCCAGGACCGCGATCTTGTCCTCGCGCCAGGACGCCTCATGGGCCCCGGGGCCCTCGCCCTCGCCCCGGATC
The DNA here is from genome assembly GCA_963815795.1 of uncultured Planctomycetota bacterium. GTDB lineage: Bacteria > Planctomycetota > Planctomycetia > Isosphaerales > Isosphaeraceae > JAKAUH01. The sequence goes on from CAWFIC010000006.1 coordinate 170,115, forward strand.
TGGAGCCGGCCGCCGTCGACCTCGATCACCGCCAACGCCGGTCGCGTCGCGACCCGAGGCTCCAACGCGTCAGCCTGGAATCGGCTCACGTGATGATCCCGGGAGGCTTGCAATTGCTGGCCGACCTCCCGGGCGATGCGGCCGAGTTGCCGGCCGCTGAGGGTCACCTCGGCCAGGTCGGCCATCGCCTCGGCCGCCTCGCGGAAGGAGGGCTCTCGGGCGGCACTGCGGACGACCTTGCCCAGGACCGAGGGGCTGTAGTCATGTGCCGTCAGCCGCAAGCTCGGCCGCTGAGGGAAAAAAATCCCGGCGGCAAGCCGGGCAGTGGCACTTGGGCTCGGCGTAGGCGACCTCGCCGCCCCAGAAGTCGATCGCTCGTGGCTCGCGTCGCACGACACAGGGCCGCTGGCACGTCGGGCAGGGCTGCTCGGCACCGAGGAGGGAAGCCTTCCGCTCCAGGAGTTCCTCGATGGTCCCCCTGGCCACGGCGCGGGCCGCGGTCGCGGCCATCTGCTCGATGTCGTCGGCATCGAGGTCCAGGTCCGCCCCGACGTCCTCATGGACCCGTCGGGCCACGATTCTCCCCCACCCCTCGGCCATCCGCTCGACCCCGGTGCGATCCATCGATGGCGACTTACGAAAAGGCATGGGTTGTCCCTCCTTGGACTTCGGGAGATTGACAATCTGGGAAACTCGGCTTGACATGCTACCAGGTAACCGGGGCGGCGCGAACCGCGTCTTACACCCGCCCGCCTCATGGCCCGATTTTTGCCCTTCCCAAAGCCGGGTTTCTTTTTACGCTGAGCAGGACCGGATTGCTGGCGTGTTGCGAACCGTCTCCGGCTTGTCCTCCTGATCGCCGCCGATTCTCGATATGCCCAAGGTCATCGTTCACGGCCGCTCATTTTACTATGAGGAAGTGGGGACCGTGGGCGATCCGCTCGTGTTCCTGAGCGGGCTGGGCGGTGATCACCGGGCGTTCACGCGGACGCAGCGGCATTTCGCGACGCGGTTCCGGACCCTGGGCTTCGACGCGCGGGATTCGGGGCGGAGCGATCGGGCCGATGGCCTGTACACGACGGGGGACATGGCCGACGACGTGGCCGGCTGGCTCGACGCCGTCGCCGCGGCGCCGGCGCACGTGGTCGGGCAGTCGCTGGGCGGGCTGGTGGCGCAGGAATTGGCCTTGCGCCAGCCCGGGATGGTCAAGAGCCTGGTCCTGGTCTCGACGCATGCCGGGGCCGACGCCTGGCGCAAGGCGGTGCTCGAATCCTGGGTCGTGCTCCGGCGGATGCTCGACGACGGGTCGTTCACCCGCGCCGTGCTCCCCTGGCTGGTCGGCCCGGCCTTCTATCGACAGCCGGGCCAGGTCGAGGGCATGATCCAGTTCGCCGAGCGCAACCCGTGGCCGCAGGACCCCGAGGCGTTCGCGCGTCAGGCGATCGCGGCGGCCGGGCACGACAGCCGCGACCGATTGGGCACGGTGGATGTCCCGTGCCTGGTCCTGGTGGGCGAGGCCGACCTCGTCAACCCGCCCCGCGTGGCCGGCGACCTGGCGTCGCGGCTCCCCGGGGCGCGGATGATCGTGCTCCCCGATATCGGCCACATCCCGCACGTCGAGGACCAGGCGCGGTTCCGCCAGGAACTGGCGCGGTTCCTCGACGGTTCCTGGTAGCGCCGGCCTCAAGCGGTGGGCATGGCCCACCCTCCTCAGGAGAACGCACATGCAACTTCCCCGGGCCAGCGGCATCCTGCTGCATCCGACCTCGCTGCCGGGCCGCTACGGGATCGGCGACCTGGGCCCCGAGGCGCACGCCTTCGTGGACTTCCTCGCCGAGACCGGGCAGACGTGGTGGCAGATCCTGCCGCTAGGGCCGGTCGGTTACGGCGGATCACCTTATCAGTCGCCCTCGTCGTTCGCCGGCAATCCGCTCCTGATCAACCCGGATCGCCTGGCCGATCGGGGCTGGCTCGACGCCGACGCGCTCGACGCGGTCCCGGACTTGCCCGCCGACCGGCTCGACTTCGACGCCGCCGGCGACCTCAAGTGGGAATGGCTGCGCCGGGCCTACCGGGGTTTCCAGACGGCGGAGGACGACCCGGCCTTCGAGGCGTTCCGCCAGGAGCACGGCTCGTGGCTGCACGACTACGTCTTCTTCCAGGCCCTCCGCGACGCCCACGACGGCCGGCCCTGGTACGAGTGGGAGCCCGAGCTGGTCGCGCGCCAGCCGGAGGCCTGTGCCCGATGGCGCCGGCAGGTCGCCGAAGGCGTCCGTTTCCACGAGTTCGTCCAGTATGCCTTCGAGGTCCAGTGGCAGGAGTTACGCGCGGCCTGCAAGGACAAGGGGATCAAGCTGATCGGCGACGTGCCGATCTTCGCCGCCCACGACAGCGCCGACGTCTCGGCGCATCCCGACCTGTACTTCCTCGACGAGCACGGCCGGCCGGAGTTCATGGCCGGCGTGCCGCCCGACTATTTCAGCGAGGACGGCCAGCTCTGGGGCAATCCGCTGTATCGCTGGGAGGCCCACGCCAAGGACGATTTCGCCTGGTGGCGGCTGCGGCTCCGGGCGCTCTTGGAGCGGGTGGACATCATCCGGATCGACCACTTCCGCGGCTTCGAGGCCTACTGGGAAGTCCCGGCCGGGTCGGAGACCGCGGCGACCGGCCGATGGACCCCCGGCCCGGGTCGCGCGTTCTTCCACGCCGTGCGCAAGGAGATGGGCTCGGTGCCGCTGATCGCCGAGGACCTCGGCGTGATCACCCCGGATGTCGAGGCCTTACGCGACGAGTTCGACCTGCCCGGCATGCGCGTCATGCAGTTCGGCTTCGACGCCGATCCCGCCGCGGAGAAGCACCTGCCGCACCGGTTCGTCAACAACTGCATCGCCTACACCGGGACGCACGACAACGACACGACTTACGGCTGGCACCACTCCCGGGAGGTGGCGACCACCCAGCCCCGCGAGGAGGTCGAGGCGGCGCGCGCGTTCGCCCGGAATTACGCGAATTCCGACGGGCGGGAGATCCACTGGGACATGGTCCGCGTCTTGTTCGCGTCGGTGGCCGGCACGGCGATCGTCCCGATGCAGGACGTCCTCGGGCTCGATAGCCGGGCCCGGATGAACTTCCCCGGCAAGGCCCAGGGGAACTGGGCCTGGCGGTATCGCGCCGGGCAGGTGGACCGGCGGGTCGCGGACCGGCTGGCCGAGATGACGGCGCTGTACGGCCGATGGAACGGGCCCGTACCCGCCGAACGCGACCCGCGCCCGCGGCAACAGCCGCCCACGACCGCACCGTCCGGATCCGCGCCGGCGGGCGGGGACCCGCCGCCCGCCGCGGCGAAGGAGGTCCGTCAGACCGCCCCGTGAATATAGGACAGGAGGTGCTGATTCTCGTGGTGGAGCTTCTCGTGCAGCGCCTTGATCACGTCGCCGACCGAGACGATCCCGATCAGCTCGTTGCCGGCGATGACGGGCACCTTGGCGATCCGACGGTCGCTCATCTGGCCCATCACCTCCTCGACGTCGTCCTCGAGGTGGCAGGTGACCGGGTCGTGCGTCATCAGGTCGCGCACCGGCAGCCGGCCGAAGTTCTCGCCCCGGTTGTGGATGACCCGCAGCACATCCCGCTCGCTGAAAATCCCGATCAGTCTGTTGTCGCGGTCAACGACGGGCAGCGACCCGATATTGTTCTGCACCAGCTTGGCGATCGCCTCGCCCACGGTCGCCTCGCAGTCGATCGTGACGATCCGACGCCCCTTGGATTGCAGCACATCACGCACCAGCATAGGGCTCTCTCCCTTCAAGATAGGCTCGGAGCGAGCGCAGCCAACGAACCGAGAGTCCAACGACCTACGCTCTCGACCGGATTTGTGGAAATGAGACGTTGCGTTATCGTGGCATGTACGGTCCGCTATTGCAAATCGTTTTTTCACCGAGTCTCCGATTCTCCGACGTTTGACTCTTGACTCGGCTGGCGCGTCGAACTCACGAAGGAATTCGGTTCAGAGGGGTCCAAGGATGGATGCCGGGACGAAAGTCGCCGGGCCGGGCGAGGGTGATGGACCGGCGGGCGGGGGCCGGGCCCTGGCGATGGTGCTGGCCGCGACGTTCCTGATCCGGGCAGTCGGCCTCGGCCAGCCGATCGTCGAGAACTACGTGGGGCGGCAGGTGCCGACGGCGATGGTGGCCCGCAACCTGGAGCGGGGATCGGGGCCGCTGCGCCCCCGGCTGGATACCGCGCCGGTGCCGAATTACTTCGTGGTCGAGCCCCCGCTGTACGAATGCGCGGTCGTGGCCCTGAGGCGGGCGACGGGGCTGGGGCTGGAGGAGTCGGGGCGTATCGTCTCGGCGATGGCGACGGCCGCCGCGGGGTGGGGGGTCTTCGAGCTGATGCGGCGGCGCTCCGGCCGTCGTGCGGCGCTCCTGGCCGCCGGGGCGTTCGCCGCCTTCCCGCTGACGATCCGATATGGCCGCGCCTTCCAGCCCGATGCCGCGATGCTCGGCGCCGTCGTGGCGGGCCTGGCCTGCTGGGATCGTTCTCACGGGATCTCGCGACCCGCCGCGCGCCGGGCCTGGTTCGCCGTCGGCTGGATGCTGCTGGCGTCGGGCCTGGCGATCAAGATGATCGCCGCGCCCCTGCTGGTTGGGCTGCTCTTCATCGTGCCCCCGAAGCGGCGATTGCCGGAACTTGTCGCGGCCGGCGCGACCGTGGTGCCGGCGCTCTTGTGGTACGCGTGGGCCGCCCATCTGGTCGCCATGGGGGGCGGCTCGCGGGCCTCGGCCGACAACCGCGCCATCTGGCTGGGCCTGCTCGCGCCATCGGCGTTCGTGCAGATCGAGACCTGGACGCAGGCGCTTCGGTTCCTGGCCGTCCGGGCCTTCACGCCGATCGGGGCCGCGCTGGCGCTCTTCGGCCTGATCGGCGGACGCCGGGCCGGGGCCGACGATCGGGGCCTGGGCCTGTGGCGCGCCTGGGTCCTCGTCGCGATGGCGACGCTCGGGTTGCTGGCGTCGAAGCTGCATCACGAATACTACCTCTTGATCCTCGCTCCGGCGGTGGCGGCGGGTGTGGGCTGCGGGCTGGATCGGTTAGCGAATGGGTGGCCCACGCGTCCAGGCCGCGGGACCAGGGCGGGGCCTCGAACTCCCCTGACCCCCCCGGTTGGGGCCCCGACCCCTCCTGACTCCCCGGTTGACGCCTCGACCCCCCCTTTTTTAAGGGGGGGACGTGAGGGAGGGCCGGCCCATCTGAATCCCCCCCTTGAGAAGGGGGGACAGGGGGGGGTTATGCGCTCGAAGGGGGAGTTTACTCGCGCCGATGCGATGCAAGCGTTAAGCGCTCACAATCGGCTGGCCGCCGGCGCGAGATGGCCCGCGATCGCGGCCGCCTCGTGCCTCTTGATCCAGGCCTGCGTCCAGTCCCGTTCGACCTGGCGGACGCCGCCGGAGTGGGCCGGGTTGGAGGCGGCCGCGCGGGCCGTGGCGGCGGCGACGCCCTCGGGCGCCTGGGTGGTCGCGCCGGAGGCCCTGCTCTTCGAATCCGATCGACGCGGCTGCCGGTTGGAGTGGACCGAATCGGCCGCGCGGCGGGCGGCCGGCGAGTGGGGCAAGGAGGCCGCGGGCGCGGTCCGCGGCCCGATCGACCTGGTGGATTACTACCGGTGGCGCGGGGCCCGCTACTTCGCCGACCTCGGCGACCGCGGCGACGACCCGCGTCGAATGGCCTTGCACGACGCGGTCCGCCGACGATACAAGGTCATTATCGACCGGCCCGAGGTCCTCATCGCCGACCTGGAATCGGTCCCATTCGCCGGGATGCTCCCGCATGCCAACTGATGTCCGGCCGGTCACGATCCCCGACTTCGCCGCGTGGAAGGCCCAGCGGCGGCGGATCAGCGTGTTAACCGCCTACGACTTCCCCACCGCCCGCCTGCTCGACGGCGCCGGCGTCGAACTGCCTCCTGGTCGGCGATTCGCTGGGCACGGTGGTGCAGGGCTGGGAGACGACATTGCGCGTCACGCTCGACCAGATCATCTACCACGCCGAGATGGTCGCGCGGGCCGCGCACCGCGCCCTGGTCGTGGCCGACCTGCCGTTCATGAGCTACCAGGTCTCGCCGAGGCAGGCGCTCCGCTCGGCGGGGCGGATCCTCAAGGAGACGAACAGCCAGGCGGTGAAGCTCGAGGGGGGCGCGACGAGGGCCGCCACCATCCGGGCCCTGGTCGAGGCGGGGATCCCCGTGATGGGGCACGTCGGGCTCCAGCCGCAGGCGGTGCGCCGGCTCGGCGGCTACAAGGTCCAGCGCTCGGGCGACGAGATCCTCGCCGACGCCCGCGCGGTAGCCGACGCCGGGGCGTTCGCCGTGGTGCTGGAATGCATCCCCAGCCGCCTGGCCGGCCGGATCACCGAGGAGGTCCCGATCCCGACCATCGGCATCGGCGCCGGACCGCAATGCGACGGCCAGGTCCTCGTCATCCACGACATGCTGGGGCTCATCGAACAGTTCCATCCCAAGTTCGTCCGGCATTACGCCGAGCTCGGCCCGCAGATCCGCGCCGCGGTCATGGCCTACGTCGCCGACGTCGCCGAGGGGAAATTCCCCGGCGACGTCGAGAGCTTCCGATAGCCGGGCCGGGTTGACGGAATCGGGGCCGGCCTGGCGCGCGTTTTGCCCGACAACCGGGAAGAGGAGGCACCTCATGAACGCGCCCACCCAGGATGAGCTGACCAGGAAGCGTTGCCGGCCGTGCGAAGGGGGCATCCCGGCCCTCTCTCGCGCCGAGTCCGAGGCGATGGTCGGCAACGTCGAGGGCTGGACCCTCGACCCCGACGCCAGGCGGATCACCCGCTCCTGGACCGTGAAGGACTTCATGGCCGGTATCGACTTCTTCCACAAGGTCGCCGCGATCGCCGAGGAAGAAGACCACCACCCCGACCTCCACCTCGAAGGCTACCGCAAGGTCACGATCGCGCTGTCCACCCACGCCGTCAAGGGCCTCACCGAGAACGACTTCATCCTCGCCGCCAAGATCAACGAGGTGCCGGTGGCGTTGCGCGTGTAGGGTGAACAATCCAGGCGTCCTCCCCGGGAGATCCTGAACGCTCTGGCGGCGGGATCATCGACGCGAAGCAGAAGGCGGTAATGTGTCCAGGACGATTCGCGACGCAGTGCGTCACGAATCGGGTAAGAAGCATGGACACCGCACGATCATCGCCCATGCTCGGCTTGATCGACGCGAATGCCGGGCCGATACTGGGCATCGACATGAGCCCTCTTCTCGGGGAGAACGATGCCGTGGCCAAGAAAACGGCGGTCGGGACAATCGTCAAGAAAGCAGCCAAGACGGGTCCCGTTGCGCGATGAGCGGGAGAAGCCGCCATCGCGGCCGGTGCCCCCTCTCGCCAATCCGTCGGGCCCGACAACGGAGCCGCCGAAAAACAAGGCTTCCGGGGATAACCGGCCGGACGCGGCGATCCCGGGGCCAAGAGGTCCATCGCTTGCCTCATCGCTCATCGGGCCTCGCGCCGGGGCTCCACCTCGGCCGGACGACTCCGTTGGCGCCTTCAACGACGGAACGAAGGGGCTCTCACCTTCGCCCGGTGGCTCCATCGCCGACGAAGAGTATGGAGTGCCGTCCGAGGATGAAGATGGCGGGAATGACGTGTCTGTCCCCGCCCGAGGATAGGGATGGCGGGGACGTACAGGCCAATCCCGCGTATTACACGCTGACCCCATTGCCACTCTGCTGTGCCGGAGACATGCGACCAAGGCGATGATTGCGCGCATGATTTCGATTTGACAAAGACTGGGGCATACCCCATAATGAACGTACATCACCCCCCCAACCGCTTCGCCGGTTGGGCAGCAGGGCCACCTTCTACGAGGTGGCCCTAGCTTTTTACCGAGCGTTCATGGATGAAAACCAACGTCTACATCGACGGCTTCAACCTCTACTATGGATGCCTGAAGGGGACCCCCGCATAGGTGGCTTGACCTGGACGCCTTCTGCCGAGCATCGTTCCCGCCGCCGCGAAATCAGCTCAACCGCATCCGGTATTTCACGGCCCACGTCACTGCCCGCCCCAATAACCCGTTGCAGCCAAGGCGGCAGCAAATCTACCTCCGGGCCTTGCGGACCATCCCTCATCTGACGGTTCACCTCGGCAGCTATCTGGCAAAGCCGGTCCGGATGCCAATCCACCCGCCGCCCGCGACGGGGCCGAGGACGGTCCAGGTGATGAAGAGCGAGGAGAAAGGGTCGGACGTCAACATCGCGACCTATCTCCTGGTCGATGCCTTCGATGACGATTACGCGTTGTGCTTTGCCTCCGCGCTGATTGCTCGGGGGACGAGGCTCCTCCTGCGAGATGCTGCCCCGGCCCCCGACTGTTTTATCCCGGCCGCGGCCGAGCGATCACGAGGTCGAGTGCGCCGGCGCGGCTCATGATGAGTTCCTGCCCTGGGGCCTGGCGATGAGGATGTCGCCCAGGTCGAGGGTCTCACCCGGCTTGACCGTGAACTCCTTGCGGATCGCGGGGTCACCACCGCCGAAGACTGGTGTGAAGTCCTGGATGCGATAGGTTGCGCCCGGGATCAAGGCGGGCAGAGTGAGTCGGCCCTGGGCGTCGGACTGGAAGTCGCTGCCGTAGTTGACCGGGTCGAGTGAGACTACGCTCGCTTCGTCGGCGAACAGGGGACCGTCTTCGGCCTGGCGCCTCCCGCGCGGCGGCCCTGGGGTGACGACCATCGAGGCCAGCGCCCGGGCGTCGTGGCGATCGAGAGGCTTGCCGTCGGATGTGACCAGCCGGGCCCGCGCCGTGCCGCACGGCTCGAGGCGGACGGTGACCGGCCCATCGGCCCCCGACCGTCCCGAGAACCGGGCGACCGCGCCGAGCTTGCGCTCAGGGTCGAGGAAGTAGGCGGGGACTTCGACCGCGGCCTTCGGATCCAGCCCGTGCAGGACGAAGCGGCCGTCGCGTAGCTGGCTCCGGCTGTGATCCTGCGGGAGGACGAACAGTTTCCATCCTCCGTCCGGCTCGGTCCGCAGCATGAGCCGACTGCAAACCCAGGCATCCCGCACGGGTTGACCGTCCGGGCCGACGGCCCGTCCGCGGAGCGCCACACCTCGCCGCAGGCTGAGATCGACCTGGTGGTCCGGTCCCCCGGCCTTCAGGTGAACGGCGCGATAGGCGTGCGCGTAGAGCCGTCGCCGACCGGCCACGGCCGCGTACATGGCTCCCTCGCCGCCGAATTCGCGGAGCACGTAATCGTCGTCGGGGCCCTGGACGACCAGGTAGCCCGGGCCCGGCGGCGCCGCGACGCGGTAGGTGCCGTCCGGACCCGTCAGCCCGGGGACGCCGGCGCTCGGCGGAGGACCTCCGCGAGATGGGGGCGACGTGACGCGCACGACCGCCCCGGCGACGGGCCGGCCCGTGCCCTCCTCGGTGATCTGGCCGCGGACGACCGCGCCCCGGGGCAGGGCAAGGTCGGCCGATTGCTCGATCGCCCCCCTGGGCCATTCCCCCCGCTTGAAGGTCATCAGGTACGGTGCGCCGTCGGGGGACTGGGCTCGGACCCCGAAGCGACCCACGGCGGCCGGCCCCACGGGGACGCGGAATCGTCCCTCGGCGTCGGCCTCGGAATAGGACGCGCCCGATGCGACCAGGGCATGGGGGACGGGCCGGCCGGTGTCGGCATACGTGATGCGCCCGACGATCGTCCTGGCCGGTTGCACCGCGATCGCGATCGGCCTGGGATTTGGGCCAGGATCGACCTTGATCGTGCCGATGCGAGCGAGGGGTCGCGGCGCGTCCACCTTTTCCGCGGTCTGAAGCATGGTGAATGGGATCGCGAATCGCGGGTCCTCGATGTCGAGCCGGCAGAGCAGGTCGCGGCTCAGCCCGCGCACGGTGAATCGTCCCTGGTCGTCGCTGATCGCCGGGCCGGGCCAGGCGGGGAAGTCGCGCCGGTGAACCTCGGCGAAATCGGGCCGGTCGATTGGCACCAAGATCTCCCCACGCACGACCGGGTTGATGAGCTCGATCCGCAGCGCGACGCCCGGCGCCGGCTGGCCTTTCACGTCGAACATCCGCCCATGGACGATCAGCTCGGGCCGCAGCGAAACGTCGGCAACGGGCGGATCGGCGTCGGGATCGAGGTCGGCCCAGCCGATGCCGTAACCCGGCGCCATCGCGGTGACGGTCAGCCCATGTTGCCGCGCCGACGTGGCGCGCGGCAGCTCGATGCGGAACCGGCCGGAACCGTCACAACGCGCCTCATGGGCGGTCATCGCGCCGACCGCCGACCACTGCAACTGCGGCCGCCTGGCATACTTCGACCGCACGATGACCATGATCGCCGCATCGGGCACCGGCTTGCCGGACGGGTCGAGCACGCGACCGGTGACCGTCATCCTCGCGGCCGGGTCGGTGCGCGGCGGATCGTCGGCGGTCGCCTCGCGTGCCGGGACCGAGGTGGCGGACGCCCGCGCGCCGAGGTGCAGCGTCGCCAGGGGCAGGAGCATGAGCGGCGCGGTCATGAGGGCGATCAACGCCGTCCCACGGCCAGGCCCGCGGCGACGGCGGTCCGGGTCGAGGATCGCCAGCAGGCGGCCCTCGAGCTGCGACGGCCGTGCCATCGCCAGCGCCGCCAGGGCGGCGGCGCGGGGGCGCGGAGCCCCCGGGCGACCTCCAGCAGGTGGCCGGCGTACTCGCTGGCCCGCGCGCCGGCCAGGAGCACGACGTCGTCGCAGGCGCGCTCGCGCTCGACGCGCATCCGCCGCGCGGCGACCCAGGCCAGCGGGTGGAACCAGTAGACCGCGCACGCGGCGCGGGCGATCGCCTGCGTCAGGCAGTCGAGCCGCTTCACGTGCGCCAGCTCGTGCAACAGGACACCCCGACGGCGATCGACGCCCCACGAGTCCGCCTCGGCCGGGAGCAGCACGACGGGCCGGATCCAGCCCCAGGTCATCGTTATGTCGGCGCGGGCGCCGCGTAGCAGGAGGATGCGCCGCATCAGGCCGAGCTGCGCCGCGAGGTCGCTCACCTGGGCGGTCCACTCGGCGTCGTCGATCGGTTCCGCGTCGCGCGTCAATCGGCCCACCGCGATCCATCCGGCGAGCGGGGCCGACAGGACCGCGAGCACCCCGGCCAGCCAGGCCGCCCACAGCCACGACCACGACGGCGCAGGGACGAGCCCCCATCGACCGGACGATGAGGCGATCGGGCTCGCGGGCGTCGGCCGTGATGAGGAGCCGGTCGCCGGGGCGCCCCCCAAGAGGTCGTCCCCGTCGAGGGCGAACTCGTCGAGCGGACTCGATGGGGGGAGCGACGGCGTGAGCCGCGGGGCCGGGGCGTCGGCTCCGGAGATCCGGGCCGGACGGGCGCCTTCCCCGGCCGTCGGCAGGATGCACCAGGACCAGCCGGGCAGGACGAGGCCCAGGACGGGCAGCGCGAGCGCGGCGCCCAGCCCGAGGCACCAGGCGAGGTGCCGCGCCGCGGCCGAAGCGCGGTGCAGGGCCAGCGCGGCGACGCCGGCCACGGCGAGGACCAGCGTCGCTCTGACCGTGACGTCCAGCGCCGGGAGGGCGCGAGGAGATCGGGCCAGCAGGTCGACGAACATGGCGTTCATGATCAGCGTCCCTCCTCGCGGGCGTGGTCGATGATCAAAGCAAGCCGGTCGAGCTCGGCGTCCGAGAGCTTGCGCGACGAGAGGTCCAGGAGCGCGGCGACGGCCTGCTCGGTCGAGCCGTCGAAGAAAGTGTGCACGAGCTGCTTGAGGGCCGATCGCCGGGCCTGCTCGCGCGGGACCGTGGGAAGGAACACGTACCGCGGGCCTTGTTGCTCGTGTCTCAGGCGACCCTTCTCCTCCAGGACCCGCAACATCGCCCGCACCGCCGAATAGCTCGGCGGGTCCGGTAGGTCCTCCAGGACCTCCGCCGCCGTCGCCTGGCCCCGACGGTAGATCACGTCCATGATCTCCCGCTCGCGACGGCTCAGGCCCCTCTCGGCGCCCTCGATACCCCCATGCTCGTCCCTCCTTCTCAGCTAGAAAAATAGCACCATGCTAAAGGATTAGCAGTGGCGGCAGCCGTGTCAAGGGGTCGGTGCTGATTTTTTAGCACGACTCGATCAGGAGACCGGGAACACCGAGGGGAGGCTGTTGCCCCGAGGATCGTCGCGGAAGTCGTACTTGGATTAGCGGTGCGATTGAGATTATTCCCACCGGATTGCCATCAGCTTCGTGGCTCAGGTATCGCATGTAGCAACTCACCGTGGCCGCGGGCGACCATGTCGTCGGAGCTCGCGGAAGGCGCCAGCCGTGTCGCAGGTGAGCCTGTCCGGGCCTCGTTGGGGGAGGCCGGAGCGGCCCACCGTGCGAAACCGACCAAGCCTACACCGAACGGCATTCCTCCTTGGGCGTAGTCAGTTCGGCTGGATGCTCCCTGACGCCACGATGCGACGAAGCCGCCGGCTTCCGGAGTCGTGCCAACTCCGACTCGTCGCCCCAGAGGATCCAGAGATGTTGCTCGGGCGTCCTCCGCGATCGGACCCAACCGCGGCGCGCCCAATGGGCGAGCTTCCCGACGGTGACCGGGATGGCCTCGGCCAGCCTCGGCAGCCACCATTCGTGCGGACCGAGTTGCTCCGTTTGCGCCTCCGATCGCGCCAGGCCGCGACGCACCATGAGCTGGCGGACGAGGTCGGGGAAGAATCCGCGGCGCCGCTTCGGCGGGCTGAACCCCTCCCGGTTGAGGGCGTCGGCGATCTGCGGAGTGGTGTGGCCTTCGCCGCGCAGCGCCGCGATCCGGTCCATGAGCTTGTCGAGGTCGCGGAGCTGCTCGTAGGACCTGACGGGACGGACGACCTCGTGCCGGCTGGTGAAGCCACCTTGCCAGTGGCTCGTGACGCCCACATCTTCGCTGTCGCGCCCGGGTCGATCCTCGGCCGAGCTCGTGGCTATCGGGGGGGTCTCGTCAAGCACGCTCACGATCGACCTCCTTCCCGGTGAGAGGTCCCCTGTTTGCATCTTCTGCCGGGAGCTATGGCGGCTTCCATACGGACTGGGGCTTGAGCGGGAAAACCAGAAGGCTCGAGATGCCGGGACGCGGCATCACGCTCGCAAGGCGATGGCGATGGCGGAGCGGATGGCGGGCGGGTCGATCACGCTGGGCCGGCTCCTGGCCATCCTGGCGGTGGTGGTACTGCTCCTGCTGCTCTGGTGGCGGTCATGAGCCTTCCGGCCTGGCGGATCGCCGTGGCCTCGGCGTGACCGGTTGCGGGCATCGCCGTCGTGCGGGCCGACCCGCGTGCCTTCGAGCTGCCAGGAGCTATAATGCTCCTCTCGAGTGGACTCGGCTCCCGGGTCCTGGTTTCGGAGTGAAGCTCATGCCGTCATCCGCTCTCGGTGGAGGTCGCCGGTTCGCGACGATCTCGGCGTACCTGCTCGCGGCGGTCTTCGTGACGCGGCTCGGCTTGTCCGCGGACGAGCGAAAGAAGCCCGGGAAGGCCGAGCCGACGCGGTCGGGCCGGACGCCCTGGACGGCCTCCCGCGTCGTGGGCACCCCCGACCCGCCGCCGCCCTTCAAGGTCGTTCGCGCGTTCCCGAATCTGAAGTTCGACCATCCCCTGCTCATCGCCCGCTATCCCGGGGGGAAGCGCCTCATCGTCGGCGAGCAGTCGGGCGTCCTCTATTCCTTCGCCGACGACCCGCACGCCCGGGCCGACCTCTTCCTGGACCTGCCCCGGCAAATCCAGACGGTCCAACGGCTCGCGGGGGCGAAGGAGGTCGAGGCGGTGTACGGGCTGGCGTTCCACCCGGACTTCGAGCGGAACCGCCAGTGCTTCGTCTGCTATACCCTGCGCGGCTCGGACCCCCGCCGGCCGAATCTCGCGGATGGCACGCGCGTGTCCCGGTTCCGGGTGACCCGGACGGACCCGCCGCGGATCGACCCGTCGAGCGAGGAGGTCGTCTTCTCCTTCCTGCAGGGCGGTCACAATGGCGGAGATATCCACTTCGGTCCCGACGGCATGCTCTACATCTCCACGGGAGACGCCGCGAACCCGAACCCGCCCGACCCGTTCAACACCGGGCAGGACATCTCCGACCTGCTCTCGTCCATCCTGCGGATCGACGTGGACCGGAAGGACCAGGGGAAGACCTACGCCGTCCCCAAGGACAACCCCTTCGTCGCGACGAAGGGAGCCCGTCCGGAGGTCTGGGCGTACGGCTTCCGCAATCCCTGGCGAATGAGCTTCGATCGCCAGACCGGCGACCTGTTCGTGGGCGACGTCGGGTGGGAGCTATGGGAGATGGTCCATCGGGTCGAGAAGGGCGGCAACTACGGCTGGTCGGCCCGCGAAGGGCCGCAGCCCATCAAGTCGGATCAAGTGGCGCCGACGCCGATCCATCCGGCGCTGATCGAGCTCCCGCACACGATCGCCTGCAGCGTCACCGGCGGGCTCGTCTATCGCGGCAAGAAGTTCCCCGAGCTGCGCGGCGCCTACGTCTTCGGCGACTGGGAGACCCGACGCCTGTGGGCCGCCCGCTTCGACGGCGACCGCACCACGGAGATGCCCGAGATCGCGCGGCCGTCGGTGCGGATCGTCGCCTTCTGCGACGACCGGGACGGCGAGATCGATTTCCTGGACCACGAGGGCGGGACGATCCACACGATCGAGCGCAATGACGCGGGGCGCGGGAACGTCGCCTTCCCGACCCGGCTCTCGCAGACCGGCCTGTTCGCCGACGTCAAGGCGCAGGCCCCGATGGCCGGGGTGCTGCCGTTTGATGTGAACTGCAGGCAATGGCAGGACGGCGCGACGGCGCGGCACTGGGTCGCCTTCCCGGGCGAGTCGTTCGCCACCCTCTTCACCCAGGCCAAGGCCATCCCCGGCATGGTGGATTGGCACGGGTTCCGCATGCAGTTCCCCAGGGACGCGGTCCTGGTGAAGTCCATCTCCCTGGCCGGCCGCCGGCTGGAGACGCAACTGCTGCATTATGACGGCGTGGACTGGTACGCCTACACGTATGCCTGGCGCGACGACCAGGCCGATGCCGACCTGGTCCCGGCCGATGGTGCCGAGAAGGAAGTCCACGACGGGAAGCGGGACCGCGTGTGGTCGTTCCATAGCCGCAGCCAGTGCATGTCGTGTCACAGCACCTGGTCGGAGTTCGCTCTGGCGTTCCGGCCGGAGCAGTTGAATCGCCCGGGGCCCGACGGGCGCAATCAGCTCGTCGTCCTGACGGAAGCGGGCCTCATTCGCCGGGCCGATAAGGACGGGACGACACTCCCGCCGTTCGACGCCCGCTCGGCCGCCCGGGAGCGTCGGCTCGCCGATCCGGCCGATGTCAGCCAGCCCCTCGAAGTTCGCGCCCGGTCGTACCTCCATACCAACTGCGCGCACTGCCATGTCGATGGCGGGGGCGGGTCGGTTGACCTGCGGCTCCAGTATGCGGTCACCGACGACGAGATGAAGGCGATCGGCGTCCGTCCCGCCCGCGGCGACTTCGCGCTGCCGGATGCCCGCATCATCAAGCCGGGCGATCCCTGGGCGAGCACCCTGTATTTCCGCATGGCGAAGTTCGGCCGCGATCGGATGCCGCACCTCGGCTCCGAACGACCGGACGAAGCGGGCCTGGACCTCATCGCGCGATGGATCGCCGGGATGGACCGGCGCGCGGCGATCGCGGACCGGACCCCGGACAGCGGGCCGCCCGGCCCTTTGTTGACCGGCCCGAAGTCGGCGTTGCGGCTGGCGCGAAGGCTCGGCCGCGGCGAGCTGGACCCCGCCGAGCGAGGCGCGTTGCTGGCCGAGGCGGGGAGGCTCCCGAACGGCCCGATCCGCGACCTGTTCGAGGGCTATCTGCCATCGGACGAGCGGAAGGGGCGGAAGCTCGGCTCGAACCCGCGGCCCAGGTCCGTCCTGGCGCTCCGCGGCGACCCCCGCCGGGGCGAGCGGCTGTTCTGGTCGCAGCCGAACCAGTGCGGCGGTTGCCACCGGATCGGCGGGCGGGGCACGCCGGTCGGGCCGGACCTATCGACCATCGGGACGCTTCGCTCTCGGGATGACTTGCTGGACAGCCTCCTGGAGCCGTCGCGCCGGATCGAGCCGAAGTACGCCACCTACACCGCCGCGACCGCCGACGGCATCCTGCTGACAGGGCTGCTGGTCAAGCGGGACGAGAAATCGGTGGTGTTGCGGGATAGCAAGGGCAAGGAGAGCATCCTCGCGGCCAGGGACGTGGAGCAGCTCCGGCCATCGCGGGCCTCGTTGATGCCCGACAGACAGTTGGCCGATCTCAGCGCCCAGGAAGCGGCCGACCTGGTCGATTATCTTCATTCGCTTAGGTAATTATACTATTATTAATTGACTCTGGTCGGTCTAAACGGAGTGATCGGCCACTACCCTGCGAAAGATCGAGACATAGCTCTCCTTGGCAGACAGAGCGTCGCGCAGCATTCATGCCCGTATC
Source organism: uncultured Planctomycetota bacterium (assembly GCA_963815795.1). Classification (GTDB taxonomy): domain Bacteria; phylum Planctomycetota; class Planctomycetia; order Isosphaerales; family Isosphaeraceae; genus JAKAUH01. Next base: position 186,595 of record CAWFIC010000006.1, read on the forward strand.
CCAAACGCCCATCGCTGTCGTCGGACCGAAGCGCGCAAGAGGGAAGAGACGTGACTTGCTGGGCCTGACATCTCCAATGGTAAAAAAGTTGTCGGTGCCGATCCAAACGCGGTGAGCATGGACGTTTGCCGAGGCGATTTGTGGGATGTCGCAATGGGGACCCGCGGATCCGGGAACCTACGGCCTGGGATGGGACAGCGTGATCGACGCGAGCACAGGGCCCAGCAAGGTCACCAAGAGCGGGTCGGTCCGCGGATAGACCTCTGAGCTCATCCTCCACCCCTCCACGGACAGCGGGGGCTTCATCGCCATCAACGCCAATGATTCTAGCGGCCCGGCTCCGAGCGCCGCCATCGCCTACAAGCTGGCCAGTGCGATCTGCCATGCGACCCGGACCGGGTCCGTCGCGGGTGGGTGATCGCGGGCGTCGGGAGGCGTCCATGGAGGCCTGGTCCGGCCCTCGCGGTGCCCTGCTTCAGACGGAATGGGAAGAATGGCCCGCTCGAATCAGCTACAATCTCCCAAGCGGACGCGCGGAAATCACCCGCGCGATTGTGGTGCAGGCGGGACGCCTGCACCACAAGAAGAATCAGGTCAACGGATTCTCGGGCGTCCACCGAGAGAGCGACGACTCTTTCTCGTGAGGAAGCGGACCGATACGCTCAATCCGGCGGCCTGCCCATCCTCACCTGGAAAGGGCCCGGCGAGATGGAACCCACCGACTCGGCACCGACCCCGCCATCGACCTCGATCGAACCGCCACCGGTCACGCCCGGAGCTTCGCCCGATCTTCCCGTGAGCCGCGCCCGGCTCTGGGCCTGTGTCCTCGGGGCGGGACTCGTGGCGGGCGTCGTGTCCTGGCTGGGCGGCGAGGCGTGCGTCGAGCTGATCAAGCCGCCGCGACATGCCGTGAACGCGCGCGGGATGACCTTGAGGGTCAGCGATCGCCGCGGGGAGGCGGCGGCCGTGGCCAAGAACGCGGGGCTGGCGTTCCTGATCCTCGGTGCCGCGCTCGGCGGCGGACTGGGGGCCGCCGGCGGCCTGGCCCGCGGGTCGCGCCCTGCGGCCCTCCGGGCGACCTGGGCCGGGCTGGTCCTGGGCATCGTGGCGGCCGGCGTGATGTCCCTGGCCCTGCTGCCCGCCTACAACGCCTATCAGCGCCGCTATCCGGACGAGGCCGCGCACGACCTGCTGTTGCCCCTGCTCGTCCACGCCGCGATCTGGTCGGCCGTGGGGGCCGCGGGCGGCCTGGCGCTCGCGCTGGGCCTGGGCGGTCGCGGGCCGATCCCCCGGGCCGTGCAGGGCGGATTCCTCGGCGCGGTCGTCGGCACCGTGGCCTATGAGCTCGCCGGCGCCTTCTTCCCCGCCGCCAGGACCGCGCAGTTCGTGTCCGCGACCTGGGAGACCCGACTCATGGCCCGGCTCGCCGTCACGCTCCTCGCCTCCGCCGGCGCCGCGATCGGCGTGACGACTCCGCCGAAGCCGCGTCCGGCTCCCGGCACGTCTCAATCCTCGCGCGGCTCGACGATCCGGTAGGCCACGTTCGGCGGCAGCTGCTCCCGCGTGGTGATCGTCCCCGACGGCCAGCGGATGGTCAACCGTTTGACCTCATCGACCGCGCCCAGGCCGATCAATAACCGCGAGTCGTTGGTCGACTGCATGCTGCATCCCCCCTGGCGCTGACGGTGGATGATCCGGCCGCCGGCCTCGACCTCCACGCGGGCGCCGATCGCGTCGCGGTTGCTCCGCGTGCCGGCGAGGACCAGGCGGATCCAGCGGTTGTTTCCCGGCGTGTCGTTGCGGAGGATGGCCGGTGCGGCGTCCATGTGGTTGACGACGATGTCGATGTCGCCGTCGTCGTCGATGTCGCCGAAGGCGGCGCCGCGGGCGACGTGCCTGCCGGCGAAGTACCGCCCCGCGTCGCGGGTGGCCAGCTCGAACCGACGCGCGCCGTCCCCCGCGATGCCGCGGCCCCGGCGGCCGGGACGTTGCGGTACAAGAGCGGTGGCTCGGGGTAGCTGAGCGTCGGCGCCAGGTCCTTCCGGTTATCGTCGATGTGCCCGTTGGCGATGAAGACATCGGGCCAACCATCGTTGTCGAAGTCGGCCAGTGCGCAGCCCCAGCCCACCCACGGCCTGCTGTCGGCGACCAGGCCGACGGCGGCCGCGGATTCGTGGAACAGGACCGGCCAGGTCGTCCGGCCGGCCGGCGCCCGGCCCGGTGCCGGGCCGGAGAGGTTCCGATAAAAGGCCGCGTACTCGTTCTGGAAGTTGGTCACCAGCAGCTCGGGGCGGCCGTCGCCGTCGCAGTCCTGGGCGTCGACGCCCATGCTCGATTGCGCCAGGCCGCGGTCGTCGAAGGCGGCGCCCGAGGTCTCGGTCACGTCCTCGAAGGTCCCATCACCCCGATTGAGGAAGAGGAAGTTGGGGTTCATGTCGTTGGCGACATACAGGTTGAACCCGGCCGTCGCCGTTGAGGTCGGACGCGACCACGCCGAATCCATGGCCGTCGGTACGGCCGACGCCGGCTTCGTCGGTCACGTCGGTGAAGGTGCCGTCGCCGTTGTTGCGGTAGAGGAAGTGCCGGGTCGTGCGGACCTCCCACGGCGAGCAGAAGAGCGGGACCCGCTCGGTGCCGCAGCGATGCGCATCGCGCGGGTAGACCCAGTCCCCATAGTTGGCGACGTAGATGTCCAGGTCGCCGTCGTTGTCGTAATCGAGCATCGCCCCGCTTGAGGACCAGCCCGGCCGGTCGATGCCCGCCGACCGACTGACGTCCCGGAACGTGCCGTCGCCGTTGTTGAGGTACAGGGCATTCGGCCCGTAATTGCACAAGAAGACATCCGGGTCGCCGTCGTTGTCAACGTCCCCGGCGATGATCCCGTGGCAGGACCCCCGGAATCCGAGGCCCGACGACTCGGTCACGTCGCGGAACCGGCCATCACCGAGGTTCCGGTACAGTCGGTTCGGACCCGCCTGTGCGCTCCCCGGCGGGATCGCCGTGCACGTGGCGAAGTAGAGATCCATCCGGCCGTCGCCGTCGTAGTCGAGGATCGCCACCCCCGAGCCGAAGGCCGTCGGGTAGAGCTTGCGCCGGTCCATGCCGGAGAAGTGGACGAAGTCGATGCCGCTGCCCGCGCGGATATCCGTGAACCGGAACGGGCCGGGATCCTTCGAGATGCTCGACGCGGTGTCGGCAAGGGCGAGGAAGGTCCGCGCGGGCACTCAGGCCGGGCTGGCGATGGACGCCCAGGTGGTGCAGCCGGGGGTCGTCGGCCGGCGCGGTCGCGGTCGACGCCCCGACCGTCGGGTCCGCCGGACCCTCCTCGCAGCCGGCCAGCATCACGCCGAGACATGCGATGGCGAGAGCGCCGAACAGTCGCCTCGAGCGCAGCTCGAAGCCGTCTCGCCGAGAACCCCCCCTGACCCCCCTTTCGTAAGGGGTGGAGAGTTGAAGCGGGCCGGCCGCCTCCTTTTCCCCCCCTTACGAAGGGGGGGTACGGGGGGGTCCTTTGGGAGCTCCCCTCAATCGCGTGCCAGCCAACGGTTAGACGCCCTAGGTGGCCGACCCCGGGGCGACCGCGGCGGGTCGGGCACGCCATCGAACCGAGCTGCCTCCCCACGAGTCATCACCTGCCCGTCTTGGGTGGAGTCTTCATCCCCGGCTTCATCAGGAACTTCCCATCCTTGCCGAGCATCTGCTTGTATTCCTCCTTGAACTGGAGCCGCTGGTTGCCGCCGACCTTCGAGAGGTCAACCTTGGACGCCGGGACTTCCGATTCCCGGCCGCAACCCGATCCCAGGCCCATCAGGACGACGAGTCCGATCGCCGCGCGAAGACATCGATTCAAGGGAGACTCCTGAATTATCAATACTGATCGGAGCCGATGACCTCGCCGCGATTGCGCGACCCCAGCGCCCACCACGTCTGAAGGTTGACCGAGTCCTTGATGAACTGGACATGACCGTCGCCCATGCAGACGTTGACGCCGCCGGGGTGATTGCTCGTGGCCGTCGACGCCCCGAGCCAGCCGCCGCCGGATGAGTCGGAAGTGAAGTTGCCCTGGGCACCGAAGAAGCCGCTTTCCGCCCCGGTACATGAATAGCTATTGGGCGTCATCACGTGCGAGTAGGAGAGGTTGAGCGTATCATAGCCCTGGGTGTAGAGCCAGGCGTAGCCGGTGCCGGAATCCTCCGCGGGCACCGTGCCGCCGGGGATGGTCTTGCACGCGGCGACGAGCTGCGTCGCCATGGCCACGCCCGCCGCCCCCTGGTCCGGCAATGGGGCCACCGAACTGACCTGGAAGAGGGTCCGCTTGGCCAGCCCGGTGCCGGCCACGTAGGGCGAGACGTAGCCGGATTGCAGGCCGTCGAGGCCATTACCGGCGCCCAGCAGGTGCTCGCTGAACATCGCCGTATTGCTGGTCCCGTCCGTGACCGAGGCGACCGAGACCGGGGCGAGGTTCGGGCTGCTGACGAACGGGTCCCCGCGCGAGGGCACGATGATGCCGTTGCACGAGGAGATCATCCCCGGGCCGCCGTAGTTGCCCGCGTAATTGCACTGGGCCCAGTCGCCCCCGAAGCTCACCGGGTGCGAAAGGCTCTCCGAGGGGCAGAGGAGGCTCGCGATCGACATCAAGCCCGCCGTCGAGTTGGCCATGCCGCCGAACGGCGTCGGGCTCACGAAGCCGATCTCGAGCATCGGCAGGTTGAAGTTGATCGCGTTGTACGCCGGCTGCTGCTCCATCTGCGGCAGGATGAACGTGACCCACGAGGGCTCCCACGCCCAGCCGGGATTGATGGTGTTGTTGATCGACTGGCTCGGATAGACATTCATTATGGAAATATAATTATGTGCGGCCAATCCGAGCTGTTTGAGGTTGTTGGTGCACTGGGCGCGCCGGGCGGCCTCGCGCGCCGACTGGACGGCCGGGAGCAATAGCGCGATCAACACGGCGATGATGGCGATGACGACGAGCAACTCGATGAGGGTGAATCCTCGTCGATTCCGGCCGGGATAGCCCATGGATCAGTCCTTTCGATCGAGCGCACGACCCGTTGTGCTGGAGAGGAGGCGCATGTTCAACTCGATCTTAATGGGGCCTTCAGAACGTCGTCAAGGGCGCGGACCACGAGGACGTCGTGTTCCCCCATTCATGGCAGCGAGACCGGCGGAACGTCGAGGATGCGGAGTTCCGCCCGGCCTTCGGCGATCTCGACGGCGCGGTCGATCGGGACGCGAGCGAAGGTCTGGCGGGTCCCGCCGGTCGGCCACCAGACCTCGAGCGCGCGGATCGTCTCGGCCCGGCCCAGGCCGACGGTGCACGCCAGGGGATTGCCGCCGAAGCTCGATCCGGTGGTGATGGTCCGGTATCGGGAGACGGCCGTGCCGTCGGCATCGGTCAGGTCGACCCGGATGCGGGCGCCCAGCGCGGCGCGGTTGGTCCGGACGCCGACGAGCTTGACGGTCAGCCAGTGGTGGCCGGAGCCGGGGTTCTGGAACAGGACGTTGTGCGCCCGGTCGCCCGGCGCGGCGCCACCGGCCTCGAGGAAGATGTCGGCATCCCCGTCGCGGTCCCAATCGGCGAAGGCCACGCCGTGCCCCTTCTGGAGGTGGCCGGTCCCGGTCGCCGCGGTGACGTCCTCGAATCGCCGGCCGCCCTCGTTGCGGAGCAGCACGTTGGGCATCAGGTAGGAGTACGACGGCCGCCCGGTCGCCAGGTAGATGTCGAGGAAGCCGTCATTATCGATGTCGCCGAAGTTCGAGCCCATCGGCAGGACGACCCGGTCGAGCCCGACCTCGGCCGTCACGTCGCGGAAGTACCGCGGGGCACCGAGGTTGCGGTACAAGCGGGGCCGCTCGCCGGAGGCCGGCCGGCCGAGCTGGTCGCGGATGACCTCGGAGAGCGTCGCGTGGTTCGGGTTGACCCAGAGGTCGAGCCGGCCGTCGTTGTCGAAGTCCCAGAACCAGCAGGCGAAGGCGTTGAGCGGCCCCGTCACGCCCAGCGCGGCGGCGACGTCGCGGAATGTCCCATCGCCCTGATTGTGGTACAGCCGCGGCGGCTGGCCCAGGTTGGCGACGAACAGGTCAAGCCGGCCGTCGTCGTCGTAGTCGCCCCAGGCGACCCCCTTGCCGAACCGATCGTTGGTCACGCCGGCCGCATCGGCGACGTCGACGAACGTGCCGTCGCCCCGATTGTGGTAGAGCCGGCCCCGGTTGCGACGACCCGGATGCCGGGGATCGAGCTCTCCCGCGACGTAGAAGTCGACGTATCCATCGTTGTCGTAGTCGGCCCAGCCGGCCGCCTGCGAGGCGATCGGCTCGCCCAGCCCGGCCGAGATGGTGACGTCCTCGAATCGGCCGCCGCGATTGCGGAGCAGCGTCATCCGCCGCGGGGACTCCCAGGCGCCCCGGAGCATCAGGATGTCGAGCCGGCCGTCGTTGTCGTAGTCGGCGTGGGCCGCGTTGAGCGAGAGGACCTGCTCGGCCAGGCCCGCCGCGTCGGAGACGTCCTCGAACCGGCCGTCGCCGCGGTTGCGCAGGAACAGCGCCCCACGCTCGGGGTCGGTGGTGGGCATGAAGACGTCGAGGAGTCCGTCGCCGTCGAAGTCATCGACCAGGCAGCCGCCGGCCATCGACTCTCCCCGCGCGTTGAGCCCGACGCGGGACGCCACGTTGACCATCCGCGAGGGGCTGTCCCCCGCCGCGGCGAAGCGGCCCAGGGGCAGGATGACATCGGGCGGGACCCGGTCCGGGTATTCGCCGAGGGTCATGTAGGCGACGTTCAGGAGCCAGCGGACGCCCAGGTCTTCCGGCCGCTGCCGGAGGTACCGGCTGAAGTGCTCGATCGCCTCCCGCGACCCCGCGGTCCTCCGGTGGATCGCGGAGGCCGCCAGCGGGAAGATGCAGCTCGCCTCGTTGCAGCAGGCGACGCAGTTCTCGATCTCCCCGTGCCGCAGGGCGGCGACGCCCCGCAGGGCGTCCATGTTGGCCCGGGCCGGCGCCGACCGGCCCGGATCGGCGGCCTGCGCCCGGGCGAACTCGGCGCCGGCCTCCTCCCAGCGGCCGTCGTACATCAGCAGCGAGCCGATCAGGAGGTGGATGTTCGCCGCGGTCGATGGGGTCGCCGGATCGCCGGGCGGCAGGCTCCTGAGCTTGTCCTCCAGGTAGGCGATCCCCCGCCGGCCTCGCCCCACGACCGAGTCCCGGATCTGCGCCAGGGAGGACGGGTCGGTGATCGGCTTCGAGAACCGGATCGCGGTCGCGTAGCCGCTGTCGTCGAAGGTGATGTCCGAGAAGGGCGGCTCGTCGGCGGCCGGTCGCGCGGCGGCCGGCCGCGGTGCCGGCGTCCGCCGCGATCGATCCACGACCCATCGCCAGGCCCGCAGGGGCAAGGTCGCGGGGGCCGCGTCGGTCAGCGCCAGGCTCGCACCCAGGGCCAGCGCGATCAGCCCCAGGCCGATCAGGGGAACCTTCCACAGGATGTGACCGCGACGACGACTCATCGTCCCGCTCCCCAAGTCGCACAAACGAGCTTCCGCCGGCGTCACGCAGCCGGCATACGATCCCCGAGGTCATCCGCCTCCGGGTCCGTACGAACGTAGGGCGGGTTCGGCCTTCATCCCTCCTTGCATCATTCTTGCCCCCTTCTTGCCCCTCTTTCAAGGAAGCCGGGTAAAGACGGCTCCGCCGCTGTGTCCTCAGCGGCTCCTGGCCCGCGAGCCGCGGCCGTTCCCCCCATCGGTCGGCTCGGGGCTGCCTTCATGGGCCGGCGGGCCGAGGGGATGGGCCGGCGGCGGTCGCCCTGACCCCGGCCCCTCGCAATGGAACGTCCATGACGTGGCCCGGGTGATCCGGCGGCAACCTCGGGCCGGGACATGCTGATCATGGCCCCGATAGGCCGGAGTCGAGAGGGGAGTGGAGGCGAGTGAGGGAGGCGACCCCGTCGCCAAGCCAGGCGGTGGCGGTGCGGGCCGACGTGGGGGCGATCGCCGACATGGCCCGGCTGGTTGCGCGCTTCGGTCGGATCGACGAATGGCACTAGCTTAGTCGCAAGTCACTATCACTGAACGATTTGCGTTCTCAATGGCCGGATTGTACGGGGGCCAAATCGTATCGTGATCACATGATTGATTGTTTGTTAGTCGAGAAACATAGGGATTCTTGATGGAGCATCTGGAAATCAGCCCAAGGAGCCGGGAAACGAATTCTTCGCAAATCCTAACCCAATCAGGCTTTGCGCCTAAGCTAGTGCCATTCGTCGGATCGACCGAAGCAGCCGGGAAGTAACTTCGCGGCTCAACGCGAATCTGTATGCTTGTCACCATCAACTCGTGAATGGTTACCGCTTCCAGTTGCTTCGGTGTCGTCGGACCGAAGCGCGCAACGCGACAGGCGGTACAGATGATCGGGCTACGTCTTCGACAGCCCGGCGGTGTCGGTTGGCGGCGGTGTCACGTGCAGGCCGACGAGTCGGGCCACCACGACCGCCAAGAAGATCTGCCCGGCCATCGCCTCCAGCGACGCGGCGTTCCGGGCGAACCCGGTCGCCGGCGCGACCTCCGCCCAGTTCGACCCGGACAGCGTCGCGTAGCTGAAGACGAACAGCCGCATGAACTCGTCTGACCTCGACTGCTCATCCGCCCAGATGAGGCCCGGCCCGTGCGGCGCCCGGAACGACCCCGGGGACGTCAGGTCGATGAGGGCGAAGGCGAACGCCCCGAGCAGGCCGATCAGGAGGAAGACGCAGAGCGCCGCCAGGAGGGTCTCCACGGTCACTTCCCGGTTGGCGAAGATGGCTCCGAGGATCGTGGCGATGACGTAGATCAGGGTGGATATCCAGAGCACGGTCTGGAGCAGGACGAGCCACCGGGTGCCGAAGTGGACGGTACACCGCCCGATCAGGAAGTCCGCCAGGGCCAGGGCGAGCCCGACCGCCATCGGTTTCCCGCCCGGCCGGGCCGCGTGGAGGCTCGCCACCAGCACGGCCCCGGTGAAGAGGGTCAGCGCGGCCTCACTCACCGGGCTGGGGATGAGGGGTGCCGCGCCCATCAGGGCGACGAGGGCGACCAGGAGGGGCCCGAACTTCCCCCCGGCCGCGCTCAGCAACCGTGATGTCCAGCGGGGGGCTCCGCCGACCGCGGGAACCGGGGCGGATGGGGTGGTTGCCATGATTCCTCCTCGAGAGGTGGGCACCTCCGAGCAGCCCGCGCCAGAACGGGCCGGTCAACGCGATGCGGCGTCGAAGCCTCCACGAACAGTGGCCAGTGGCGGAGTCTCACTGTGCATGACGGGCCGTCCGGCTGGTCCAGGGGCGACCGCGTGTTCCCGGAGGATCCGCCGCACCTCGCCGATGACTTCCGGACGGTCCAGGCAGAGGTGGCCGGCGGCGACCAACTTCTCCGAGCCGACCCCCGCGACGTGGGCGCTCTCATAGCTCACCACGCCATCCGTCCGACGCCCGGGCGGTGAGTCGGGGCGGACCGCGACGATCGTATGGATTCTCAGGTCCGGCGGGTGGGCCAGTGCCGAGAGGCCCGTCAGGATCGGTGAATCCCATTCCAGCTCGTCGATGCTGCTCGGTAGGCCGTTGCGAAATGGCTCGCGGAAGAAGTCCGGCGGGTTCACCGCGACCAGTTGACGGTGTGCGGCACGCAGGGCGTCGGGAAGGACGACCAGCCGCGTCCCGATCGCCCGGACCGAGCCCCGGTCCAACCGGCTGCCTCGTTGCGGCGTCGCGATGTAGATCACGCGGCGGACTCCCGGGTGCGCTCGGAAGATCAGGCAGCCGCGCAGGAGCTCGATGTCTTCCCCGTCGCCCATCAGCTCGCCGACGGGACGATCGCTGACCGTCCCCCAGAGCCGATCGTCCGAATCGACCGCGACCATCTTGGAGACCAGGCCGCCCATGCTGTGGCCGATGAGCACCGTCCGGTCGAACGCGGGATCGGTCCGGCCGGGATCGAGCCGCCGGCGGGCCTCGTCGAGATCTCTCCGGAGGAGATAGCCCGAGTAAGGGATCGGGTTCCCGGTCGCGTAGCCGAACGTCCAGAACTGGAAGCGGCCCTCGATGGCGGGATCGGCCGCGAGGGCCTCGAGCATCGGGCGCCACCACGACGGGCTCGCCCACAGCCCGTGCACGAAGACGACCGGCGTCTTCCCACGCACGTAGGGGCGCGCGAGCGACAGGCCCGTCGGTTCGCGACGGGATCGCTCCTCCGACCTGGGCGGCGTGCGCGGGTCCGCAAGGGCCTGGGCCCAGAGGGGCGACGAGGGGGCGGAGGCGGCGCAGAGCACAGTCACGATGGATAACACGACTTTCATCGCAGGGACTCCTCCGGCCCAAGCGGCTCGTTCGTCGAGGGGTCGATCGGCTCTCCTGCCTGGGGGTAGCTGCCGAGGTCGAGCCGCAGGAGCTTCCGGTAATCCTCGATGGCCCCCTTTATGAACGGGTCGGTGTGCCCGTCGGCGCCGGCCGCTTCCACGGCCGCCGTGAAGGCGTCCGCCGCGGCCCGATCGGCCGTGATGTCCGCCAGGTGGGGGAAGGGAGTGGGCTTGGCGGCTCCGAACGGGTGCGGTTCCTCCGGCTCGCCGCGCAGGTCCAGGGCGTGCCGCGCGGTCGCCGCCGCGTGGGCCGCGCGGATGACCGCGGCCATCGCCATGTCGTGCACGAACGCCCCCTCCCCGATCGCCCGGCACGCCTCGATCTCGCGGATGACCGACTCGAGGGACGGGCAAGGCGAGCCCCGCGCGAAGTCCTCGGCCATCCGGAGGGCGGCACCCACGGCCGCCCGGCACCGCTCGCTCTCCGGGTGATCATCGGGCAAGAGGGCCAGCCGTTCGACTCGCCGCGCGCAACGGACACTCAGGGCGACAATCGCTCGGAGCGGCAGCTTCTTCAAATCCTCGGGTGTGTAATTCGGGACAATCATGTTCACCTCACTCGGTTGAGGAGTTTGCATCAGCCAGGACAGGGTCGCGGCGACGGTGGGCCTCGTCCACACGGTCCCGAACGGACTCGGCATCCGTCCACCGCCAGGCCCACGCGCCGCGAAAAGCGATCTCCAGCACCGCGTCGTCCACATCGAACCCTGTGCCTCTCCGGCCTGATTGCGATTAAACTTGGTCCACCGAGCAGGGCTCGGCGCCCCAGATGTCGCGAGCGTATTCCTGGATCGTGCGGTCGCTGGAGAACTTGGCCGAGTGCGCAACGTTGATGATCGCCCGCCGCGCCCAGGCGTCGGGCTGTCGATAGAGCCGGCCGACCCGCTCCTGGGTCGTCACGTAAGCCGACAGGTCGGCCAGGTGCATGTAGTAGTCGCCGTGGGTCAGCAAGGCGTCGCAGATCGGGCCGAAGACGCCCGGCTCGCCCCGGTCGAAGGCGCCGGACCGGATCAGGTCGAGGGCCCGCCGGGTCTCGGGCTCGTTGTCGTAATGCCAGCGGGGGTCGTACCAGCCGCGGCTGTCCCGGACCTGCTCGGCGGTCAGCCCGAAGAGGAAGAAGTTCTCCTCGCCGGCCGCCTCGGCCATCTCGATCGTCGCGCCGTCGCGGGTGCCGACGGTCAGCGCGCCGTTCATCATGAACTTCATGTTGCTGGTGCCGCTGGCCTCGAAGCCGGCGGTCGAGATCTGCTCGGAGACGTCGCTGGCCGGGATCAGCCGCTGGGCCAGCGTGACGTTGTACTCGGGCGGGAACAGCACCTTGAGCCGACCGCCGACCGCCGGGTCGGCGTCGATGACCGCCGCCACGTTGTTGATCAGGTGGATGATGAGCTTCGCCAGCGTGTAGGCCGGCGCCGCCTTGCCGGCGAAGAAGACGGTGCGCGGCGGCACCGGCAGGCCCGGATCGTCGCGCAGGCGGTTGTACAGCACCAGCACGTGCAGCACGTTGAGCAGTTGCCGCTTGTACTCGTGGATCCGCTTGATCTGCGAGTCGAAGATGGTCTCCGGATCGACGACCTGGCCGGTCGCGGCGCGGAGCCAGTCGGCGAACCGCACCTTGGCCGCCCGCTTGGCGCGGCGGAAGACGTCGCGGAACGAGGCATCCGCAGCCAGGGGGAGGATCCTCTCCAGCAGCGACAGGTCGACGACCCAGTCCTCGCCAATGACGTCGGAGATGAGGCTCGCCAGGTCGGGGTTGGCCAGCAGGAGCCAGCGCCTCGGCGTCACGCCGTTGGTCCTGTTGTTGAAGCGGCCGGGGAACTGCTCGGCCAGGTCGCGCAACACGGTGGTCCGGAGCAGTTGCGAGTGGAGTGCGGCAACGCCGTTGGTGCTGTGCGACCCGACGACGGCCAGGTGGGCCATCCGGACCCGCTTCTCGGGCACCTCCTGGATCAGGCTGACGCGGCGGACGCGGTCCTCGTCGCCGGGGTGGCTCCGGCGCACCTCGTCGAGGAAGCGACGGTTCACCTCGTAAATGATCTCGAGGTGCCGGGGAATGCCGAACTCGAAGAGGGCGATCGGCCAGGTCTCCAGCGCCTCGGGCAGCAGGGTGTGATTGGTGTAGGCGAGCGTCCGGACCGTCAGGTCCCACGCCTCGTCCCAGCCCAGCTTGGCCTGATCCAGCAGGATGCGCATCAGCTCGGCGACGGCCAGCGCCGGGTGGGTGTCGTTGAGCTGGATCGCGACCTTCTCGGGCAGGGCGTGCCAGTCGTTGCCCCGGCGGCGGAATCGCGCCACGATGTCGGCCAGCGAGCAGGCGACCAGGAAGTACTCCTGCACGAATCGCAGGCCCTTGCCGCGGGGCGTCGAGTCGTCGGGATAGAGGACGCGCGTGAGCGACTCGGCGGCGACCTTCTCCTGCACGGCGTCGAAGAAGTCGCCGCGGCTGAACTCGCGGAAGTTGAAGTCCCGGTGCGTCGCCGCGCCCCAGAGCCGCAGCGTGTTGATGGTCCGGCCGCCGTAGCCCACGACCGGCCGGTCGTATGGCAAGCCCACGAGGGTCGTCGGCGTGTCCCGGACGACCTCGAGCCGCCCGTCCTTCAACCGGAAATCGCAATTGAGGCCGACTTCCACGGCCTCCTTCGGGCGGCCGACCTCCCAGGGGTCGGGATGGCGGAGCCAGTGGTCCGGGTGCTCGACCTGGCGGCCGTCGGCGATCTCCTGGCGGAAGATGCCGTACTCGTACCGCAGGCCGTAGCCTATGGCGGGGAGCTGGAGCGTGGCCATCGAGTCGAGGAAGCAGGCGGCGAGCCGGCCCAGCCCGCCGTTGCCCAGGCCGGCGTCGGGCTCGGCCTCCACGAGCTCCGCCCAGTCGAGGCCCTCGCGCTCGACAAACTCCCTCGCCACCAGCTCGGCCCGGAGGTTGAGGACGTTGTTCGTCAGCGACCGGCCGATCAGGAACTCGAGCGAGAGATAGTACACCTGCTTGGGGTTGGCCTGATCGTAGGCCTCGTCGGTCCTCAGCCAGCGTTGCGAGAGCAGGTCGCGGAGCGCCCCGGCCACGGCCTCCAAGCGCTGGCGCGGGTCGGACTTCTCGGGACGGACCACGTGGTCGAACGTGAGGTGGCGCTCGTAGGACGCATCGGGCGTCCCGCAGAGTGCGACCGGCCCGCATTCGTATCGATCGAGGAGGGCCGACGTGGCGGTGCGGGCCGGCTGGGCGGCCGCCTCCCCCTTGGGCTCCGCGACGGTGGCGCGCTGCGTCTTCATGTGATGGGGTCCTTGAGGGGCTGGGAGGATCGTCGCTCGCGGCCGTTGATGGCAGCCGTGTCGCGTCGTTGCGTCGCGGCCGTCACCGTATGACGACCGTCGTTCCAGAGGCGGATGGCCGGGTCCTCCGGCCCGTGCTCGTAGCCCAGGATGGACAGCGCGGCGGTGCCGAGGACGAAGCGGCTGGCGTCGCCCGGCAGCAGGCCGATCCACCGCGCGGCCAGCACACGGAAGAAGTGGCCGTGGCCGAAGACGAGGACGTGGCCCGGCATCGAGCGCAGCCGCGCGATGACCCGATCGGCCCGGGCGCCGACCGCCGCGACCGATTCGCCGCCCGGGCAGCCGTCGCGGAAGAGGGACCAGCCCGGCCGCTGGCGGCGGATCTCGGCCGTCGTGAGGCCCTCGTACTCGCCGTAATCCCACTCGGTCAGGTCGGCGACGCTCACGGCCTGCTCGCCGAACCCCGCCAGCAGGCACGTCTGCCGCGCGCGCCGCATCGGGCTGACGAAGACCCGGTCGAAGGACAGGCCCCGGAGCCGATCGCGCAGGCCCCAGGCGTTGTCCTCGCCGCGCGCGGTTAGCGGCAGGTCCGTCCGGCCAGTGTGCTGGCGGCTGACGGTCCAGGCCGTCTCGCCGTGCCGCGCCAGGTAGACTTCCGGCAGCGTCTCGCTCATGTTGCGGCCCTCAACATCGGTTGTCCGGCCTGCGGCCGGTCGGAGGAAGTCGACTCATCTGGTAGGGTGGGTGAAACCAGCCCTTTGAAGGTGACCGTATGTGTCTGCTAAGCTGCTGCCGGATACGGAGTTACTCTCACACCACGGAGGCAGCAGCGATGATCCTCGGCGAGATCTTCGAACGTTTCGCTCAAGATTCTCCCCTCACGGTGATGGCGCAAGGCGTCATGGAGAACGCCCTCAACCCCGCCATCGTGGACCAACTCTTCGAGGACGTCGCCGAGGCCCAGTTCACGCGCAAGCTGTTGTTCTCCTCGGTCGTGGACCTGATGAGCCTGGTCGTCTGCCGCATCAAGCCGGCCATCCACTCCGCCTACAAGGCCCGCCAGGCGACCATCGGCGTGACGGTCAAGGCCGTCTACGACAAGCTCGACCGCACCGAGCCGGGCCTCTCGGCGGCGCTGGTCAGCACCACGGCCCGGCGGCTGGAGCCGGTCATCGATGCGATGGACGGCGGCCGCTCGCCCCTCCTGCCGGGTTACCGCGTCCGGATCCTCGACGGCAACCACCTGGCCTCCACCGAGCACCGGATCGAGGAGCTGCGCACCCTCCGGGCCGGGGCCTTGCCGGGCCAGGCGCCGGTCGTGCTCGACCCGCGAGTGATGCTGGCCACCGATGTGGTCCTCTGCGAGGATGGCCACGCCCAGGAGCGGTCGCTGCTGGATCGCGTGCTCCCGTTGGTCAAGCCGAGGGACGTCTGGATCGACGACCGGAACTTCTGCACGACCGAGTTCCTCTTCGGGATCGCGGCGCGCGAGGCGTTCTTCGTCACGCGGCAGCACGCCGCGACGCTCCGCTGGGAGTTCGCCGGCAAACGGCGGCGCCGCGGCCGGATCGAGACCGGCGAGGTCTTCGAGCAGACGATCAAGGCCGTCAACGACGCCGGCGAGATCCTCGTCCTGCGGCGGATCACGGTGGAGCTGGACCAGCCGACCCGGGACGGGGATCGGCAGATCCACCTGCTGACCAACCTGCCGCCGAAGGATGCGCCGGCGAAGGTGATCGCCGAGTTGTATCGGGGCGCTGGACCATCGAGACGGCCTTCGCGGAATTGGCCGCGACACTCAACGGCGAAGTCGAGGCGCTGGGCTACCCCAAGGCGGCGCTGTTCGCCTTCTGCGTGGCCCTGGTGGCGTACAACGTCCTGAGTACGGTCAAGGCGGCGCTGCGCTCGGTCCACGGCGAGGAGCGGGTCGCTGAGGAGGTGTCGGCCTTCTATGTGGCCGAGGAGGTGCAGATGACCCACCGCGGGATGATGATCGCGATCCCTGAGGACGAGTGGGTGGTGGTGCAGGACATGACGCCACGGGAGTTGGGCGCCGTGTTGGTGGAGTTGGCGGCCCTGGTCCGCATGGAGGAGTACCGCAAGGCCCCCCGCGGCCCGAAGAAGCCGCCGCCGAAGAAGCAGAGCGGAGCCAAGATCAAGCATGTCGCCACCGCCAAGATACTGGCGGCCCGTAAAGAGTGTACAACCTAATATCTATCAAAGGGCTGGTTTCACCCACCCTACGAATGCCTCGAGAGGCCTCCTCGAATCGGATTCTCAACCTCCCGCCGACAGCCTCCACTTCCAGTCGCGGATCTCGGGCATATCCTGGCCGTACTTGCAGATGTACTGCTTGTGCTCGATCAGCTTGTCGCGGACCGCCTGCTTGGCGTAGGCGGCCCGGCCGCCGAGCTGCGGCAGGCGGTCGAGCACGTCGGCGACCAGGTGGAACCGGTCCAGGTCGTTCATCACCGTCATGTCGAACGCCGTGGAGATCGTCCCCTCCTCCTTGTAACCCCGGACATGCAGGTTCTTGTGGTTCGTACGCCGATAGGTCAGCCGGTGGATCAGCCAGGGATAGCCGTGGTAGGCGAAGACGATCGGCTTGTCCTTCGTGAACAGCGCGTCGAAGTCGCGATCCGAGAGTCCGTGCGGGTGTTCGCTCGACGGCTGGAGCTTCATCAGGTCCACCACGTTGACGACCCGGATCTTCAGCTCGGGGATGTGCTCGCGGAGGAGCTGGACGGCGGCCAGGGTCTCGAGCGTCGGCACGTCGCCGGCGCAGGCCATGACGACGTCGGGCTCGCACTCCTTATCGTTGCTCGCCCACTCCCAGATGCCGATCCCCGCCGTGCAGTGCTTGATCGCCTCGTCCATCGTCAGCCACTGCGGCGAGGGGTGCTTGCCGGCCACGATCACGTTGACGTAGTGCCGGCTCCGCAGGCAGTGGTCCATCACCGACAGCAGCGTGTTGGTATCGGGCGGCAGGTAGACGCGGATGATCTCGGCCTTCTTGTTGACCACGTGGTCGATGAAGCCGGGGTCCTGGTGGGTGAAGCCGTTGTGGTCCTGCCGCCAGACGTGCGAGGCCAGCAGGATGTTCAGGCTGGCGATCGGGCGCCGCCAGGGGATGTGCCGAGTCACCTTCAGCCACTTGGCGTGCTGGTTGAACATCGAATCGATGATGTGGACGAACGCCTCATAGGTGTTGAAGATGCCGTGGCGGCCGGTCAGCAGGTAGCCCTCGAACCAGCCCTCGCACTGATGTTCGCTGAGCATCTCCATGACGCGCCCGACGGCGCCAGGTGGTCGTCGGTCGGCACGACCTCCGCGTCCCACTGCTTGTCGGTGGCCTCGAAGACGGCGGTCAGGCGATTGGAGGCCGTCTCGTCCGGGCCGAAGATCCGGAAGTTGCGGCTGTCCTGGTTCAGCTTGATCACGTCGCGGAGGAACTTGCCCAGGGTACGGGCGTCCTCGTTCATGACGCCGTCGGCCCGAGGCACGTCGATGGCGTAATCGCGGAAGTCGGGCAGCCTCAGGTCGCGCAGCAGGATGCCGCCGTTGGCGTGCGGGTTGGCCCCCATGCGGCGGTCGCCGACCGGGGCCAATTCCTGGAGCTCGGGGATGAGCCGGCCCGTCTCGTCGAAGAGCTCCCCGGGTCGGTAGCTGCGCATCCAGGCCTCGAGGATCTTGAGGTGCTCGGGGTGTTCGGTCGGCTCGGACAGCGGCACCTGGTGCGCCCGGTAGGTTCCCTCGACCGGCAGGCCGTCGACGACCTTCGGCCCCGTCCAGCCCTTGGGCGTCTTCAGGACGATCATCGGCCAGCGCGGGCGCTCGGTGACGCCCCGCTCCCGGGCGTCGGCCTGGATGCGGCGGATGTCGGCGAGGACGCGGTCGAGCGTCGCGGCCATGAGCTGGTGCATCGCCTCAGGCTCGTGCCCCTCGACGAAGTGCGGGGTGTAGCCATACCCGCGCAGCAGGTGCTCGAGCTCCTCGCGGCCGATGCGAGCCAGGACGGTCGGGTTGGCGATCTTGTAGCCGTTGAGGTGCAGGATCGGCAGCACGACCCCGTCGTGCGCCGGGTTGAGGAACTTGTTCGAGTGCCAGCCGGTGGCCAGCGGGCCGGTCTCGGCCTCGCCGTCGCCGACGACGCAGGCGACGATCAGGTCGGGGTTGTCGAAGGCGGCGCCGAAGGCGTGGCTGAGGCTGTAGCCGAGCTCGCCGCCCTCATGGATCGAGCCGGGTGTCTCGGGAGCCACGTGGCTGGGGATGCCGCCGGGGAAGGAGAACTGCTGGAAGAGCCGCTTCATCCCCGCCACGTCCCGCGACACGTTCGGGTAGAACTCGCTGTAGGTGCCCTCCAGGTAGGTGTTTCCCACCAGCGCCGGCCCGCCGTGGCCTGGCCCTGAGATGTAGATCATGTTCAGGTCATATTCCTTGATGACCCGGTTCAGGTGCACGTAGATGAAGTTCTGCCCGGGTGTCGTCCCCCAGTGGCCCAGCAAGCGGGGCTTGACGTGCTCGAGCTTCAGCGGCACGCGCAAGAGCGGGTTGTCGTAGAGGTAGATCTGGCCGACCGCCAGGTAGTTGGCGGCGCGCCAGTAGGCGTCCATCTTGCGGAGCAGGTCCGGCGAGAGCGGGGTGGCGGGGCCATCCGCCGCCGGTGCCGGCTTGCTGCGCGGGGCCTGCGTCCTGAGGGTCGTCTCCATCGGTCGAGTCCTCCATCGATGTCGATCGCATCGGGCGAGTGAGGGTTGTGGGCTTGAGAAGAACTTCACGAGGAAGGGCCCGTAGCCGCTCGCGGACGAGCCGAGAGTTACATCATTCGTCGGTCACATTCGTCTTCACTTCAAGGCTCTGAAGACCCGGCCTCGAACTCGTCGATTTCGGTCATGGCTCACCTCGATTTCGAGCCGTCGGTCCATGGCCTACTCCGCCCCGATGTGCTCGCCCGGCTCGGCCACCGAGCGCTTCATCAGGAGTACCAGGAGCACGAGCCCCAGGCTCAGGACGGCGAACAGCCAGAAGACATCGAAGTAGGCCAGGGACGCCGCCTGCTGCTGACGGAGGTCGGCGAGCGTCTGGAGGGTCATCCCCTGCGACCGTGCCGGATCGCCCGTCAGCGGCCCGAAGTAGGCCTTGCCGGCCCGGAAGTAGTCCTGCACGTGCGGGTTCAGCGGGCCGAGGTTCTCGCCCAGGCGGGCCAGGTGGAACTGCTCGCGCCGTTGCTCGATGATCTTGTTGATCGACATGCCCACGCTGCCCCCCTCGTTGCGCAGCAGGGCGAACAGGCCGACCGCGGCCGCGCAGGTGGGGGGGGGTGTAGCGGAAGGCCGCCAGGTTGATCGGGGCGAAGATCATCGATAGGCCGACGATCAACACCACCCGCGGCCAGATCACCTGCCCCGGGCTGATCTCCAGGTTCATCTGCGCCATCCAGTAGTTCCCGGCCGCCATGACCAGCAGGCCCGCGGCGATCAGCCAGCGGGCGTCGGTCCCCCGACCGAGGAGGACGCCGACGACCAGCATCATCAGGATCGAGAAGACGCCGGAGGGCGACATCACCAACCCGGAGACGAAGGCGTCGTAGCCGAACAGCGACTGGAGCAAGGACGGCAGGCACACGCTGGCGCCGTAGAGGACGCCATAGGCGCAGAAGATGATGATGCTCGAGGCCGCGAGGTTGCGCTCGCCCAGCGGCCGGAAGTCGACCACCGGGTTGGCGATCCTCAGCTCCCGGACGACCAGGGCGATCAGGCAGGCGACGAACAGGACGGCCAGCGTCTGGGCCTGCCAGAAGGGGTCGTTGTACCAGTCCCACTCCTGCCCCTTGCTGAGCAGCACTTCCCAGCAGGCCATCATCAGGGTGAGCAGCCCCAGGCCGATGTAGTCGAAGTTGAGCGGCCGGCGACGCAACTCCGCCCGCTCCTTCTTGAGGTAATCGGGGTCATCGACCAGGAGATAGCACGCCAGGAAGCCGACGGCGCCGATCGGGAGGTTGATCAGGAAGATCCATCGCCAGTCGTAGTTGACCGTGATGTAACCGCCCAGCGTCGGGCCGATGACCGGCGCGATCAGCCCCGCCACGCCGAACAGCGTCATGGCCGTGCCCTGCTTCTCGGGCGGGAAGCTGTCGATCAGGATCCCCTGGCTGGCTGGCTGGAGGCCGCCGCCGGCCACGCCCTGGATCACCCGGAAGAGGATCAGCTGTTGGAGGCTGGTGGCCAGGCCGCAGAGCACCGAGGCGACGGTGAAGACGGCGATGGAGAGGAGGAAGTAGTTGCGGCGGCCCAGGCGGGCCGAGATCCAGCCGGTGATCGGCAGGATGGTGGCGTTGGCCGCCAGGTAGCTGGTCATGACCCAGTCGCTGTCGTTCATGGTCGCCGTCAGGCCGCCGGCGATGTACCGCAGCGAGGCGGTGGCGATCGTGGTGTCCAGGATCTCCATGAACGTGGGGATCACCACGGCCGTGGCGACGAGCCAGGGGTTGACCGCCGGGCGGCTGACCGCGTTCAAGTCGAGGGCCGCGGCGCTCATACAGGGCCTCCTTCGGGATGATCGAGGGTGACGGATGAGTCGAAGACCACGCCGGTTCGATCCTTGGTCCATCAAGCGCCGCCGCGGTCATGGGGAAGGGAGGCCGACGGTTGCGAGGCTCCCCCGGCGGTGGACACGGCGGGGCCCTGCGGGAGCGGTCGGCGCGGCTGCAAGACGTCACCGGCGTTCGGCCCGGTCGCCGGCTCCTTGTAGTACACGTAGGGGACGACCGACAGCCCGGCGAACAGGGGGGCCTTGTCGGGGTCGTAGTCGGCCAGCTCGATGCGCACCGGCAGCCGCTGGACGATCTTCACGTAGTTGCCGGTGGCGTTCTGCGGCGGCAGCAGCGACAGAGTCTGGCCGGTCCCCATGGTGAAGCCGGTGATGCGGCCCTCGAACTCGCGCCGGCCCCCGTACATGTCAACCTCGCACCGCACCCGCTGGCCGATGCGCAGGTCCGCCAGTTGGGTCTCCTTGAAGTTCGCATCGACCCAGATCTCGGTGAGCGAGCGGACGGCCATCAGGCTCTGCCCGGCGGAGACATGGTTGCCGGGGTTGACGTTGCGGCTGGTCACCACGCCGTCGATCTCGCTGACGATGTCGCAGTAGCGGAGGTCCAGCTCGGCCTCGGCGAGGTCGCGCACGGCCTGGAGTCGCTTCGCCTCAGCCTGCCGGACCGCGGGCGCCTCCGGCACCAACCGCTCCAGGATGCGATCGATGTTCCCCTCCTTGTCGCGCCGGGTGAACTCGTCGAGGGCCTGCTGGGGCGTCAGGGAGACGGAGACGAGGGGGAAGCCGAGTTGCGCCAGGCTCTGGTTGACATCGGCCAGCGCCTGGCGGACCCCGGAGAAGGTCTGGTTGACGTCGGGGGGGACGTCCGTCAGCTCGCCCTTCTCGGGGTGCGGGGCGAGGCCGAGCGAGACCCGCGCCTCATGGACCTCCTCGAGGGCCTGCTTGACCCCGGCCGCGGTCGTCCGCTCGGCCTCGACGCGCTGGTCGAAGTCCTCGCGGGCCAGCGCGTTGCGGCTGAAGAGGCTCCGGGCCCGTATCAGGTCGGCGCAGGCGCGCTCGAAGGACGCCTCCTTGCTCCGCAGGGCCGCGACCCGGGCCCGGAGCAGCGCGACCGAGTCGTCGACATCCTCGATCGACCTCTGGAGCTTCCAGGCGCAGGCTCCCGGCCTGGGCCAGGATGCCCCGGACCTGGGCCCGGGCGGCCGTCAGCTCGGCCTCGGCGGCGACCAGGGCCGCCTTCTTGATGTCGACCTGGACCTGGTACGGCTCCTTGTCGAGCCGGACCAGCAGGTCCCCTCTCTTCACCCGTTCGTTGTCGTCCACAAGGACGCGGCTCACCTGTCCCGCGACGCGGGGGGCCACGTAGGTCACATGGCCGTTGACGTAGGCGTCATCGGTGGAGACCGTGTCCAGCATCGTTTTCACGATCGGGGACAGGAAGTATCCCCCGAGCGCCAGGCCGGCCACCGCCCCCGTCCACAGCAGCGCCTTCCGCCAGGGGTGCGATGACGCCACGGACGCCGGGGGCGAGGTGGCCGGAGGGGGATCGGTCGCCGGGCCCGCGGCTTGGTGGTCCGGATGTACCGTTGCGTCGGCTGATTGAAGCGTAGTCATGGCTTGCTCCCGCGATGTTGCGCCGCTCGCGCCTGTGCAACCCGATCGGCCGGCGGGCGGCGAAGTAAACCGCCGTTGACTTCATCGTAGTCGGCTTGACTTTCGAAGTCAACAGTGGTTTACTTGGAATTGGGGGGAAAAATTCAAGGAGCCAGGACATGGCGAAGCGACCAGTCAGTGCCAGCCCGAGACGGCGGCGGGATGCCGCCGCGACCCGCGAGGCCATCCTTGAGGCGGCCATCCGCCGCTTCGCCACCCAGGGCTACGAGCGCGCCGGGGTCCGCGAGATCGCCGCGGACGCCGGGGTGACCGGTGCCCTGGTCAACCGCTACTTCGGCTCCAAGGAGGGGCTGTTCGCCGAGGTGATCCGGCACGCCCTCGACATGGGGCACCTGCTCGAAGGCCAGCGGGGGGACCTGGCCGACCACCTCGCCCGGGTCATGGTGTACGGGCAGGGGGACTCGCGGGATTGGGGGTACACGCCGCTCTTGCTCCTTCTGCATTCCGCCACGGTGCCCGGCGCCATCAAGCTGTTCCGGCGGGACCTCGACCGCACCGAGCTGCCGCTCCTCGCCGAGCAGATCGGCGGCGACGACTCCGCGGTCCGGGCCGTCATGGTCATGGCCCAACTCACGGGGTTCGCGATCATGTATCGCGTGCTCCGCCCCAAGGCGTTCGCGAATGCCCGTGGCGAGGAGCTGGTCAACCTCCTGTCCGGGGCCCTCGCCGCGTGTATCAAGTGAGGCCCCGCGGGTATGGCTTCCGTTCCTTATCCCGAGGACACACGGCTTCGACACGCGGACGACCCCACGGAATCCCGTGTTGACCGCCGCCCCCGGTCGGCCGGGCGCCCCGGCCAGGCCGCCGGCCGCCTCTGCTCGGTGGGCGTCGGCCTCCGGCGAGAAGGGCAGCAACGGGCGCAACGGCTCGCGACTCATGGCGGCCACTGACATGCGTTCTTCCTCCGACGAGCGGGGCGCGATGGCGGGTCGGTCAGCGATCTCTTGACCCTCCTGAGCGTGGCCGCTTAACAGCGGACATCTGAGGACCCTTGGCGACGCCCCGACCGCCGTGTCGGACCCGACGCGCGCAAGGATCGGTGCTCGACGGACAAACAGCCGTCAGGCCGGTGCGGGCACAACAACTGTGACCACCGCACCGGCTGCCACCCCCGCCACCCGCTCTCGCCGTCGCTCGGGAAGCGGCGGGCGGTGGTCGTCGCGGCTGCGAGCGCGTGTGGTCGCGGCACGACCGTGGTGCCGTCCGATGGCTCCCTGGCCCGGCCGGTCCGACCAGACCCGCGCGGATCTCGGGCATGGGGAAGCGAACGGGCCGGCGAAGGCGGGTCGGTGGGGGACAGGAAGACGTGGTCCGGGGTCGGCGAGAAGCCTACAAAGCGAACGCACCGAGGCAACGGCCTGAGGACGCAGTGGTCGAGTGACTCCCGGGCTCGCGCGGCACCCTCACAGGACGGTGCCCGGCTCGGGCCCGCAGAACAGGTTTCGCACGGCCTTCCGGGTTGAGTCCTCGCCGCCGATCTTCGGTCACTTCCCCGGGCCCTGGGCGCGCTCGAGCAGGGCGTCGAGGTCGCGCCACAGCGCGCGGCACTCCTGGCGCTCCGCCGGCGGCAGCTTGCCCAGCGCGGCCGGGTCGCGCATCGCGGCCAGGTCGGGGTCGTCCCGCCAGGGCGCCAACGTCTTCCGAGCCTGGATGCGTTCCGCCTCCGTGCCGGTGTCCACCTTCTTGGCCCAGGCGGCCAGGTCGAGTCGCAACCAGTCTCGCGCCTGTTTGCGCAGCCGCTTCCGCTCCGGCTCGCTGAGCCCGGACACGTCATCGCCATGACCGCCACCGGCCAGGGCAGCGGCGCGGGCGGCGTTGAACCGGTGGCCGGCGCGCAGGTCCTCAGTTAATCCTGGTGTGGACGCCAGCGCCTCGGCATACAGGCGTGCGGCCGCGGCGAAGTGGTTCTTGACGAAACAGAGTTCCGCCAGATCAAGGCAGTCGGCGGCGGCGGGCTTGTCCTTCCCCTGGACGACGGCGGGGAGACGACCCTCCAGAGCGCGCAGGTGCTGGCAGCTTTTCAATTGGCGTTCCAGGTTAGGGCGAAGCTTCTTGTCCGCCTTGGGGACCAGGTCGAGGCTCCGACGGATCTCGGCCTCGGCCTCGGTGAACTCCCGCCGGGCGAGTAGTGCCTGGCCCAGGGCCCCATGGGCCAGGGCGAATTTCGGTTCCAGCCGCACGGCCTGGCGGTAGTGGTCGATGGCTTCCTTCAGTCGGGCCTCGTCCTGCGGGGGAATGCGGAGCCGCGTTGCGGCCCGGGGCCCACGCGGGATCACAGCGGAAGGCTTGCCAGTAATAAGCGAGCGCCTCGTTCAGGACCTGATGACGGGCCGGGTCGAGGGGTTTCACGCTCTCCGGGTAGCAGTCGTCCGCCTCGTCCCGCCGGCCCTTTGCGACCAGGGCGAGACCGAGGAAGTAGTGGGTCCGGGCGAAATCGGGATCGGCCCCCAGGGCCTGCCGGTAGTGGTCAATCGCCTCGTCGAAGCTTCCCGAACCGGCCAGCATTTCGCCGAGGCTGAAATGCGCGGGGGCCAACCGGGGATCGATCCCCACGGCGTCCTGGTACAGGAGGGCCGCTATTGGCCAATCGCCCCGGGCTCTCAAGGCCGCGCCGAGGTTGTTGAAGCCCGGGGCGAAGTGGGGATCCGTCTTCACCACCTGATAAAAGACGTTAATGGCCCCGGGCCCCCCGTCTCGATCTTTGTCCCACATCCAGGCCTTGTCAAACAGGACGATGCCGAGGTCGTTCAGAACGGCGACCGCTCGCGGGCGGATTTCCAAAGCCTTCTGGTAATGGGCCAGCGCCGGTATGGGATCACCCCCCGGACGCCTTTCCGCGCCGTGCAGCGACAGGGCCAGAGTAAAGTTCGCCCAGAAGTGCTCGGGATGTTGCTCCCGGACGCGTCGGAGAAAGCCGCCCCCGTCCTCCCCGGTCGCGGACAGCCGTTCGCCCAGCGCCAGCAGCAGCGGGACGGGCTGCTCCGCCGGCGGCCCCGCCCGCGCCAGCTCGGCCAGGGTCGCCTGATTTCTCCAGACCGCCGGGTCGCGCACCCGGTCGCGCCAGGGGTCGGGGTCCGCCCGGCGGCGCCACTTCCAGCAGCCAATCCTGCCGGGCCGGGTCGGCGGCACAGACCGCCCAGTCGTCCAGCGCGGCGACGAGGTGCGCGGCCCACTTGGAGGCCCGGACTCGCGCCGCGGCCCCCTCCGGGTCGTTGGGGGGTTCGCCCAGCCCCTGGTCCCGGAAAGCCTCGGCGTAGTCCCGATCCGCCCGGACCTTGTTGAAGCGCAGCAGGGCGGCATGGTGCAGCCGCTCCTCGACCAGAGTGGATCGGTTCAGGCGGATCGCCTCGAGCCGCACCAGGAATTGGTGGTCGCGGCGGGCCGCCTCTAGAACCGGGTACAGCCAGAACGGCCCGCCGTCGCCGAGCCGGGACCGGGCCCGCTCCAGGGCGGCGCCGGCCTCGGGGAAGGCCGACTGCTGCTGCAACCGCCCCGCCTCCCGCAAGTCCGCCTCCACCGCCCGCGCGGTGACAATCCACCGCCCGATCAGCCAGCCCGCGCCGCCCAGCACGGTGGCCGCGACCAACAACGTGCCGGCGAGCAGCGTCGCCGCCGCCGGCTGTCGCCGCGCCCACCGGGCGAGGCGCTCCAGCCGCCCGGCCGGGCGCGCGGCGATGGGCTCTCCCCGAAGAAACCGCCCAAGTTCTTCCGCCAGTGCCGCGGCGCTGGCGTAGCGCCGTTGCGGCTGCTTGGACAAGCACTTCAGGCAGATCGTTGTCAGGTCGCGCGGCACCTGCGGGTTCAGCCGGGTCGGAGACACTGGCTCGTCTGTCAGCACCTGCTGGAGCGTTGCCGTCGCGCTCTCGGCGCGGAACGGCGGCCGGCCCGTGAGGAGTTCGTACAGGATTGCCCCCAGCGCATAGATATCGGTCGCCGGCCCGTTGGCCGCCTTCTCGCCCCGCGCCTGCTCGGGCGCCATGTAGCTCGGCGTCCCGACCGCGGTGCCGGTCCAGGTGAGGCTCTCCTCGCCGTCCAGCCGCCGGGCCAGGCCGAAGTCGGTGACCTTGGGCGTGCCGTCCGCCGTGAGCAGGACGTTGCCCGGCTTCAGGTCGCGGTGCACGATCCCGGCTTGATGGGCCGCCTGCACCGCCCCGGCCAGGGTCGCCAGCAGTTGGGCGGCCTGGCGGGCCGGCTGGGGCGTTCCCGCCAGCTTCTCGGCCAGGCTGCCCCCCTCGATGTACTCCATGGTGAAGTACGGCCGGCCGTCCGAGTCCCCCACGTCGTAGACCTGCACGACGTTCGGGTGCCGCAGCCTCGCCACCGCCTCCGCCTCCCGCCGGAACCGCTCCCGCTCGTGCGGGCCCGCGTACGGGCCGGCCAGGAGCATCTTCAGCGCGACGACGCGCCTGAGGGGCAGGTGCCGGGCCCGGAAGACGACGCCCATGCCGCCGCGGCCGAGCACGGCCTCGACCTCGTAGCCCGGGATTCGGGGCAGGGCCATGCCCTCCGGCGCGCGCCGGCAGGCCCGCACCGCCGCCCACCCGGTCGTCGTCGCGGACGTACGGTGTGGCGCCCTCCCGCCCGAACGCCGGCGGACTCGCGCCCGGCTCCGGCGGGGCCGGGAACAGCGCATCGAGCTCGGCGCGGGCGCGACGGATCTTCCGCCAGCGCGCGGATCTCGGGCAGCAGCTCGGGGCAAGAGCCGCAGACGTCTTCCGGGGTGGACTGAGAGTCGAGCAGCTCGTCGAGCAGTTGCTGCACGCGCGGGTTGTCGGTCATCGCACCGCCCTCCCGGCGCCGTACGGGTCCGGCCCCGCCACCCGGCGCCCCGCAACCGGCGGGACTCAGTTCGAGCCTGGCGCGGCCTCGTCGGGACAAAGGTCGTCCAACGCCTCGGCCAGCAACTGCAGGCCGCGATTGAGCCGCCGGTTCACCGTCATGGTCGAGACGCCGAGGACCTGCCCGGCCTCGACCTGCGTCAGGCCCTGGATCCGCACCAGGTCGAACGCCTCTCGCTCGCCCTCCGGCAGGCGGCCGATTGCTTCGAGCATGCGGCGGCCGTCCGGCGTGAGGCCGGAGTCGCTGCGGCCCGGGGCGGCCACCAGCCCCTCGCGCAGTTCCACGGCGCCCGGCTGTTGATCTAAGCGACGGGCCATATCATTCAGTTCCCACCGCATGTGTTGACTGGCCAGGGCGAAGAACTGCCGGACGGTCCTCGGGCGGGTCTCGCGCAGGGCCTTGAGTAGCCGCTCGACCACGGCGCCGAGCATTTCGTCAGCCTCGAGGTTGAGCGGCGGCCGCGTCAGCCGCGGGTAGCTCCGGTACAGGAGGGTGGCACAGAGGTGGTGCAGCCGGCGGACGGCCCGGTCCAGCAGGGCCCGGACGACCGGCTCGGCAGGCGCGTCGCAGGCGAGTTCGTCCAGGTAGCGCTGGACGACGGCCGTGGTGCGTTCCTCGTCCATGACCCCTCCCAGGCATCAGCGGCATCAGTTCACCGGCACCGGACGACTGTACCGCGGCCGGTGTTACTCCGCCACGCTTAGTTGCGTGGTCGGTGTGCGAATAACCGGTCTGTTGCGAGCGAGCGATGTCACCACGCCGTCGAGACCGACAAGCTTCGGACCGCCCATCGGAGTCAATCTCACCGGTGTCGTGCCCACCTCTTGGATCGTGGATCGGCGGTCGTCATGCCGGCTCGGACTGCCTCCAATGGAACCCATGATGCGTCCCGGCGTGGCGCAACGTACGACTTGTCTGGAGGAGCATATGACTCGGGACCTGTTAATCATGTTGCGCGCTTCGGTCGGATCGACCGAAGCCGGCTCGGCACCGGCGTTATCGCCGTCACGGCTTGATGCCATCGAACATAATAATCTTTACCAGACATTATCGGGCCGCTGGCAAATGAGGGCGCGCAGTCCGGCGGCGGAGCGGCGGCGGTGCAGCCGTCGAGCAGGTCTTGGGCGAAGTCGTAGGCTGTAGCCGTCTTACAGTAACGCCGTCTCTTCGGGGCAGCCGAGCATCAAATTCAGGTTCTGGACGGCGACGCCCGCGGCGCCCTTGATGAGGTTGTCGAGGCAGGCCAGCACGAGGATGCGGCCGCGGACGACGCGGACGGTGATGTCGCAGAAGTTCGTGTGCGCCGAGTCCTTGGTCGCGGGCAGGTGCCCGACGACGCGGACGAACGGGCTGTCGGCGTAGAACGACCGGTAGAGCTCCATCAGGTCGTGCTCGACGGCCGTCCGCTTGGGCTGGGCGTAGATCGTGGCGAAGATGCCGCGGTCCATCGGAACCAGGTGCGGCGTGAAGATCACCTCGACCGGCTCACCCCGGCCGCTGGTGGCCCCGACGTCGGTTAGCACCTGGTCGATCTCCGGCGTGTGGCGATGCCGGCCGACCCCGTAGGCGGCGAGGCTCTCGTTGCACTCGGGGAAGTGGTACGTCAATTTCGGCGACCGCCCCGCGCCCGAGACCCCGCTCTTGGCGTCGATGATGATGGAGTTGCGCTCGACCAGGTCCTCGGCGATCAGGGGCGCCAGCGCCAGGATGCTCGTCGAGGTATAGCACCCCGGGTTGGCGATCAGCCCGGCCGGCGGGATCTTCTCCCGGAACAGTTCGGGCAGGCCGTAGACGGCCGAACGCAGGCCCTCGGCATCGGTGTGGGCGTGGCCGTACCAATCGGCGTAGACCTGCGGGTCGGCCAGGCGATAGTCGGCGCTCAGGTCGATGACCCGCACGCCCAGCCGGCGAAGGTCGGGAACGACCGCCATGCTCGCGGTGTGCGGCAGGGCCAGGAAGGCGAACGACGCCCGCTCGGCGATCCGCGCGGCATCGAACGGCTCGCAATTCAGGTCGATCCGGCGGGCCAGGCTGGGATGCAGCGAATCCAGCCGCGGCGACTCGTCCTGCCGCGAGGTCGCCGCCGCGATCCGGACCCGCGGATGGCTCAGCAGGAGCCGGATCAGCTCCCGCGCCGCATAGCCCGACGCACCCACGATCGCCACGTTCGTCGTCATCGATTCAGGTCCCGTTCGGCTCGGCAGGGATTTGCACAAAAAGGCCCCGCCGCACCGGAAGCCCGTGGCCCGGTTCGGCCACGGCGTGCCCTTACTCCGATCCGGTGATGACCGGCGAATGAGTCGGCATGGCACCTCGTCTTTTCGAGGGGCTCTGCCCGAGACTCCAGCATTGACTGGTATCCTACGAGGTCGAAGTCCCGCCCGGCAAGATGTGGGGGGCATGGCGCAATGGGTCGTCGCAAAGCGTACGCGTTCGCGGGCCGAGGATGACAGACGTTCAGGAGCGAAAAGGGCGGCAGCATCAAAGCCGATCCAGCCCCCGGAGGGCCAGAGGCAACCTCGGTGGGTGCGTCGGTGTCGTCGGACCGAAGCGCGCAAGGATGCCGGCAATGCTCACGCTGTGGGAGGCCCCGCGGTGGAAGCGGCCGTCGTCCCCTTCTCTACTCCCGGGAGAGGCGGCGTGTCAATTTGCCGTATCGTTACGGCCTCGGTCCGCCAGCGGCCGTGCATCCCAGACCCGCAGCACTCGATCCCAACCCCCACTGACCAGCCGATGCCCGTCGGGGCTGAACGCCACGCTGTGGACGGGCCCATGGTGACCTTTGAGAGACAGGGCCTCATCGCCGCTACTCGCCGCGACGATCCTCACCGTCTGATCGTCGCCCCCGATGGCGAGGCGCTCGCCATCCGGGCTGTAGGCCACACACGTGACCGATGCCGTATGTCCCCGGAAGGTCAAGATCGGCGCCCCATTGGCGGCATCCCAGACCTTGACGGTCTTATCGAGGCTGGCACTGGCGAGGTGCCGGCCGTCCGGGCGGAACGCCAGGCCGACCACCGAGTCGTCGTGAGCCCGGAACGACAGCGGTTGTTCCCCCGAGTCGGGATCGACGATGGCCACGATTCCCTTGCCGCCACACGCCAGGCGCCGGCCGTCGGGGCTGAACGCCACGCAGTTGAAACGCTGGCTGCCCTCGGAAAGCGTGAGGAGCAATCTCCCCGACCCGGCATCCCACACCTTGACTTCGCCCGGAATGAAGCCGGCCAACGGACGGAAGGTTCCACCGGCGCTGGCGATCCGATCGCCCGCGGGGCTATAGGCCACACTCTGGACAGCCTCCGTGTGCCCCGTCAGCGTGAGCAGCGGCGTGCCGGTCCGAGCATCCCAGACCTTCACCAGGTGGTCGTCCGCGCCGGAGAGGAGACGCCGGCCGTCCGGGCTGAGTGCCAGCGTGCCCACACCGGCATCGTGTCCACGGATCGACGTTCGCTGCTGCAGCGAATCCATGTCCCAGATTCGGATCGTGCCATCGCCACCGGCGGTGGCGATCGTACGGCCATCCGGGCTGATCTTGAGATCCCAGATAAAGCTGGCATGACCATGCACGGTGCCAACCCGGTCATCCGCCGCCGATCGCCAGACTCTGGTCGTCCCATCAGCGCAGTTACTGGCCAGGAGATGGCCGTCCGCACTGAAGGCCAGGCGGCCAACACCGCCCAGGTGTCCTCGGTGACACGCGAGTTCTTGACCGGTGGCTGCATCCCAGAGTCTCACCGTCTTATCGGCGGAGCCGCTGGCAATCCATGCACCGTCGGGGCTGAACGCTACGGAGTTAACCGACGCCTGGTGCCCACGCAGTGTGAGGACCTCTCGACCTGTCGCAAGCTCCCAGACGCGCAACGTCTTATCGGCGATGGCACCGGTCAGGCGGCATCCGTCGGGGCTGAAATCCACGGCGACGACGGCGTCGGACAGCGCGATCGACCAGACCGGCTTGCCACTGTGTGAATCCCAGACCGTGACGTCGCCTTGGCGTGTCAGACCGACGCCGCTGGCGAGAAACCGGCCATCTGGGCTGAAACACACGCTATGCACCTCGCGGGAAGATTTCCCGAGGACCAGTAACTCCCGGCCCGTCCGCCGCGTCCCAGACCCTGGCAGTCTTGTCGATGGAGGTGGAGGCCAGCCTGGTACCGTCGGGATCGAAGCAGAGCGACCCGACCCGCCCGGTGTGGCCCCGGCAAGTCCGAAGTTCCTTGCCGGTGGCCGCGTCCCAGACCTTGACGGTCTGGTCGTCGCTGCCGCTTGCCACCAGCCGACCGTCCCGGCTGAAGGCAACGGTGTTGACCGGCCCGGTATGTCCTCTCAGAACCAGGATCGGCTCGCCGGTCGCTCCATCCCGGATCCGGATGGCATGATCGCTCGAGGTGGTCACCAGCCTTGGCCCGTCCTTGCGGAATGACACGCCGAGAGCTCGATCCCCGTGACCGCCGAAGGAAAACAGCTCCGCATGGCAGAGGCGGTCAACATACCGCCATTCCCAGCCACGCCTGCCGGGCGGACAGTCCTCCAGGAGCTGATGGGTCCGGGCGATCTCGTTCTCCAGCCACTCCCGGTAAGCCAGGCCGACCTGATGAAAGTAGGAGATCTCGGCCAATCGCTGGCGGGCTCGTTCGGTCTCCTGGCGGGCCAACTCGGTCTGGCGCTTCTCTTCGACCAACTGGGCGCGGGCCTGCTCCGACCGTTGCCAGAGCCAGGTGACGCTGCCGCCCACCCCACCGAGCATCAACACGAGCGCCGCCAGCCCGTACACCGCCGCCATGGCCGGACGTCGGGCGGCCCAGAGGACCAGGCGCTCCCCGGGCGAAACCGGCCGGGCCGAGATCGGCTCATGCCCCAGGAACCGTCGCAGGTCCTCGGCCATGTCCCCGGCGCTGGCGTAGCGCCTGGCGGGCTCCTTGCGAAGGCATTTCAGGCAGATCGTCTCCAGGTCGCGCGGCACTTGCGGACGGAGCCGCCCAGGACGACCCGGCTCGGCGGCGATCACCTGGCCCATGACGTCCAGGTCCGTGTTGCCCTGATACGGCAGTTGGCCCGTCAATAATTCATAGAGGATCACGCCCAGCGCATGAATGTCCGTGGCCGGACCGATCAGCCGCGTCTGCCCCTGGGCTTGTTCCGGCGCCATGTACTGCGGCGTCCCGAACACGGCGCCGCTCCGCGTGGCGGCCTCGCCGGCATCGACGTCGAGCACCTTGGCCAGGCCGAAATCGATGATTCTCGGCGTGGCCGATTCCAGGTCGCACGGTGCCGTTGAAGGATGGGGATCGCCTTCGAGCGGATCTCCCGGCGCCTCGCGTTCAGAGTCTGTTCCGAGAGGGCGAGCGGGGGGCGTCAGCCCCCTGTCTTCTCGGGTTGCGAACAGGGGGCTGACGCCCCCCGCTCGCCCGGAGCCGGCCTCCCCGAACAGACCCTCACTCGCCAGGAGGATGTTGCCCGGTTTGAGGTCGCGGTGGCAGACGCCGTGCTGATGCGCGTAGTGCATCGCCTCGGCCAGCGTGGCGACCAGGTTCGCGGCCGCGCACGGCGGCACCGGGCCGCCGTGTCGCCGGAGCCATTCCTTCAGCGTGATCCCCGGGCCGTACGCCGAGGCCAGGTAGCAGAGGGCACCGATCTCCCCCGCCTCGAACACCGTGACGAGATTGGGGTGATCCAGGCCGGCGGCGGCGCGGCCCTCGCGGAGGAACCGCTGCCGGAGTTCCGGCGTCAGCAGGGCCTCCGGCCGCGGGATCTTGAGGGCCACCAGCCGGCGCAAGGCCGGGTCGTGCGCCAGGAAGACCACGCCGCAGCCCCCCTGGCCGAGGATCCTGCGGATCTCGAACCGGCCGAGCCTGGCCGGCACGGCCGCGACGGCGTCCGTCCGAAATCCCAGCTTCTCGCCCGGGTCGCCCGGGCGCGAAAGCTCCGGTTGCGTGTCGTCGGGCGGCGGGGCGAGCGCATCCGCGATCCGGGCGCTGAGCCGCAACCGCGCCAGCATCTCGAGGCAGGAGAGGCCCTCGCGGACGCCGTCGGACAGATCATCGGTGACGAGATGATCGACCGGAGCACCCGCCGCCAGCGCCTCATCGTATGCGACGAGCTGCTCCGCCAGGTCGCTGTCCAGCCAGTCCGTGGTCTCAGGGGCGCCCATCGGATTTCATCTCGTCTTTGAGCCGCAGGATGGCCCGACTCCAGAGCTTCTTGACGGCCTCGGTGGAACGGCCCAGCACCCGCCCGATCTCCTCGAACGCCCGCCCTTCCAGGTTGCGCATCTCGATCACCTGGCGATAGTCCTCGGGAAGGCGGGCCAGACCCTTCCGGACCTGCTCCTCTTCTTCGCGTGCGATGGCTCCCTTGCTGGGTGTGGACCGATCGAGCGGCGTGTCGATTTCCGCCCAGTCCCCGGCCAGAGAGACTTCGCGGTTGACCTGGCGTTTCTCGGCGTTGCGAAACTGCCGCGCCACATCGCCGAGATTGTTGAGCAGGATCCGCTCCAGCCAGGCTCTGAACTCCTGCGGGCTGGACCCGCGGAATTCCGGGAACGCCCGCTGCGCGTCGAGGAACGTCTGCTGCACCAGGTCCGATTCGCCGTACTTGGGCTTGAGATCCGCCCCGAGCTTGCGATCCGAAACGAGATGAAGATAGGCCCGGAAGCCCTCAAGGAGGTGTCCCAGCGCGGAGCGATCGCCCTTGCGGGCGGCCTCCGCCAGTTCGCTGAACGACTTGTCACGCAACGCCGCCAGCCCCTTCGCCGCGAGCCCACCCGGCCCGGCCGATGATGCAGGGCTCCACCCACGTCGCCATTGGAACGACATGGGACGGCCAAGTCAACTCTTTTTTCGTCCCTTTATTCGTTCGACTCCGCCTGAAGGAATAGAGCGAGCCCGAAGGCGGATTCGTTCGAGGTGCCCGTGGTCGGTTTTCGGCGGTGGTCGCCGAGACGACTGAATGGCAGCATCCACACTGGGAAAGCCGCTGGGCTTTGCGCAAGCCTCGGATACAGCCGAAGTCAATCATTCCCTCTCTCCCGAAAGGACGGATGCGATGAAGACAATCGTCGGCGTCTTGCTGATCGGCCTCGGCCTCTCGCTGGCAGGCCGGCCGGGGACGGCGCTTGGCGGGCCACCGGACGAGGCGGCCGTAAAGGAGGAATTGGCGAAGTTCCAGGGAACGTGGCGGGTCGTCGAGGTCGAGGAGAATGGGGAGCGGGCGTCGAGGGAAAAGCTGCGCGAGTGGGACGCGACGGTGGAAATCAAAGGGGATAAGCACACTCTGAAGGCCAGGGGCGTGTCCCTGGGGGCGGTCACTATCAAGATCGATCCGACGACCGCGCCCAAGCGCTACGATATGTTCGTCCTGCCGGAGGCACGGGCCAAGGACAAGGACACGCAGGGGATCTACGAGCTCGATGGCGACACCTGGAAGCTCTGCGAGGACAAGAGCGGGAAGGGCCGCCCCACCCGGTTCAGCGGCGCGGCGGAGACCGGCTGGGTGCTGGTCGTCATGAAGAGGGAACAGAAGTCTGCCGGCGTCGCGGCCGACCAGAAGTCTGCCGGCGTCGCGGCCGACCTGGAGAGACTGCGAGGCACCTGGGTGATCGAGTCCGCGGAGAACGGCGGTCACAAGGCGGATCAACTCGTGGGCGGCAAGATGGTCTTCACCGAGAACGAGCACTCCATCCGACCCGGGGGCGTGCCGGAGGAGAACTGGCCGAAGGGCATGCACCGCCTCGATCCATCGAAGTCGCCCAGGCAGATCGACATCGACCCGAAGACCGGCCCGAACATCGGCAAGACGCACCTGGGGATCTACGAGATCGACGGCGATCGGTGCCGGATCTGCTTCGCCGACCCGCCGTCCGACGAGCGCCCGACCGAGTTCGCGTCCAGGGAGGGGACGCGGTTGGTCCTGCTCGTCCTCAAACGGGAGAAGTGACGCCAGCGCCAGCAAGCGAGAAGCCGAACCGACACCGGTTTTCCCCTGACACCGATCTTCCCCGTGCGGGAAGCCCGCTTCGGCGGGAAAACAGAACCGTCACCGATTCTCCCCCGGCGGGAAAACAGGACTGACACTGATTTTCCTCTGACACCGATTTTCCTCCTCGGGGAAGGGCCAAGGCCGGGCGTCCGGTCCCTTTCCAGGGCCCACCATGGAGCGTTGGAGAGGACGAGTCTTGGAGGCACCTCCGATGAGACGCGCATTTCGCCCTCAGGCCGATCGCTCCGCACCGGTCTCGAACCGCAACCGCCGAAGGCGCAGGCAGCCCGGTTTCGACCGGCTCGAGGGCCGGGACCTGCTGAGCGCCACGATCGTCGGCCTAGGCGACCTGGGCGGGGGTTCGAGCGAGGCTCAGGCCATCAACAATCTCGGCCAGGTCGTCGGAGACTCGCAGACCTCGAGTGGCCAGATGCATGCCTTCCTGTACAGCGACGGGACGATGACCGATATCGACAGCTCCAGTGCGTCGAGTTACGCCACGGGCATCAACGACTCCGGCCAGGTGGCCGGTAACTCGATCGCCGCCGGGAGCTTCGCCCATGCCTTCCGCTACAGCGGCGGGGTGATGACGGACCTGGGGACACTCGGCGGGCGCGACAGTTTCGCCTACGCCATCAATCAGTCGGGCGAGGTGGCCGGCTATGCGACCGGCTTGGCGGCCGGGGTGGCCTTTGCGCACGCCTTTGTGAGCAGCGGGGGCACCATGACCGACCTGGGGGGACTCGGTTACGACGCCGAGGGGGACAGCTTGGACAGTTATGCCTACGGCATCAATGATTCCGGTCAGGTCGTCGGATATGCGAATGTTTTGACCAGTTCTGGCAGTACGACCACCCATGCCTTCCTCGACAGCGGCGGGGTGATGACCGACCTGGGAGCGGGCGATGCGAGCAAGGCGCTCGGCATCAACGACGCCGGCCAGGTGATCGGGGTCTGGAGTTCCGGATATTACGTCGAAAGCCATGGCGTCTTCACCAACCTGATCGCCCTGCCGACGGGGATCAACGACAACGGCGATGTGGTCGGCTACACCCAGGATGGCCGGGGTTATCAGAGCGACCCCTACCTGTACACCCAGGGTAAGATGATCGACCTCAATTCGATCCTCCCCGCGGGTTCCGGCTGGACGCTGACCAACGCGGCGGCCATCAACAATCACGATCAGATCGTCGGCGCGGGGACCTATCAGGGTCATCAAGAGGCCTACTTGCTCTCGGTGAACGGGTCGAGCCCCACCATCCCGACGATCACCTGGGCCAACCCGGTGGACATCGTGTACGGCACGGCGCTGGGCGCCTCTCAGCTCGATGCCACCGCCAGCGTGCCCGGCAGATTCACCTATGCGCCGGCGGCCGGCACGATCCTACACGCGGGCGACAACCAGGCGCTCGAGGTCACCTTCACGCCGACTGACACCACCGATTTCGCCCCCGCGAGCGCCACGGTGGAGATCGACGTGGCGCGGGCGACCCCGACGATCGCCTGGGCGAATCCCGCCGACTTGACGGCCGGCACGCCGCTCTCTTCGGCGCAGCTCGATGCGACGGCCTCGGTCCCCGGCAGCTTCGCTTATACGCCGGCCCCCGGGGCCGTCTTGAACGCCGGCGCCGGCCAGTCGCTCGAGGTGACTTTCACGCCGACCGATGCGGCGGACTACACCGCGGCGACGGCCACCGTCCACATCAACGTCGCCCCGGCGATCCCGCTGCAGGTCAGCGACATCGCGAGCGCGAGTCGGACCAACAAGGGGCTGACCGCGATCACACTCACTTTCGACGAGGCGCTCGACGGCGGGGTGGTGCGCGACCAGGCCCTGTTCAGCGTACTCGGGGCCGTGAAGAAGCACCGGAAGACGGTCTACAGCAAGGCCGTGCGCATCAAGGGGATCGGCTTCGACGGCGGAACCCGGGTGACGATCGACCTGGCCAAGCCTTACAAGGGGGCGGTGAAGGTGATCGTGCACGGCGGGATCCTCGCCGCCGACGGAGCGGCGACCCGCGGCGATTCCTCGGTGGTCGTCGATTAGCTTGTAGCCTACTGGTTCCCGACTCATAGGGGTCGGGCCCAATTCCTGACCTTCCCGGGAAGGATGCTTCCATGCGACTTCACGGACTCGGCCACGCGACAGCGTTGCACCCCAAGCTACGACGGCGGAAAAGGAGCGATCGGACCCGGACACGTTCCCCGGGTTGAGGACCTCGAGCCGCGCTGCCTGATGGCCTACGCCAATAATTGGTGTCGCGTCGATCATTGATATCATAGCATCAGGCAAACCCGCGTCGATAATTGGTGTCAATTCATTTTTGCCACACCAATTATCCCCTTTGGGGGCTCGGTTCCTGACCCCTTTGGGGGCTACCGAATTGCGTCGTTGAGGCCGTGCCGGGGGCGACGCCAGTTTTTTTCTGGGACCTGGCGGGTCATGGCCCGGATCGGTGATAGGCACGCATCGGGCGGTCGCAAGGGCGGCCGCCATGGTCGGCTAGGGAAGATCCGGCCGATCGATCTCGTCTCGGCATCTACGAGATCGACGGCGATCGGTGCCGGATCTGCTTCGCCGGCCGACGAGCGCCGACGGAGTTCGCGTCCAGGGATGAGGCGCGATTGATCCTGCTCGCCCTCAAACGGGAGAAGTGACCCCAGCGACAGCCGGGAAAACCGAACCGACACCGATTTTCGCTGATCCTGACACCGCTTCCTTCCCTGACCGCGGAGATTCGCAAATGCTCGCAGGACTTCCCCCGAAACGGCTCAGCCGATCAGCTCAGTCCCTCCCCATGCGGCGTATCGCTCAAGGTACGCGACGGCGCCATCGTCGATCTCGCGTCTCTCTCCTGAGGCCGCGAGTCGAGTTCCTGGAAGATCGCCTGTGTCCATCCACGGACCTCGCGACCGGGACCCAGGCCATCTTCAACGCCTGGTACCAGGATGGCGGCTCGGCCGGCGTCTTCGGCCAGCCGTTGAGCAGCGCGCCGGCGCAGGGGATCGTCGGCACGGCCGGAGAACTCGCCCTCACCGAGCGCTTCGAGAACGGCTTCATCTTCTGGTCCCCGGACACGGGCGCCCTGCCGGTACCGTATGCGCTGCCGCAGGCGGCCCAGTCGCTGTTCAGCTACTCCTATCTCGCAGTGCGCCAGCAGATGCTCAGTGAATATTTTTATAATGGATATATTGCCCATCAGATCTACGTCAACTCCCAAGAGGTTACCCACATCACCTTCGGCGACCAAACCATTGACATGGGCTTCGCGCTGGTCACCTTCTCGCAGGAAGCGCGCATCCTTGAGGATCACGGCATGGATCCGTCCGGCTCCGAACATGTTGTGACAATCATCCTCGAGGCGTTCGATTGCCTCCAGGGATACGCCGTCCAGCAGCTCTACCCGAACGGCGTCGCCGAGGGGTTCTTCATCCGTGATTTCGTCAGTGGTGGCCAGCCGGGGCAGACGATCGATCCCCCGCAACCGCCGGGACCGGCTCTCCCTCAGCCTCCTTCCCTCCACAGCCCCGACCAGTGGAGGCAGGGAGTGCCTTCCGGCTGGCGGATCAGCAGCGATTTTGACGCGACCTATTACTACTCGTACGCCGAAAATGGACTCGTCTACACACAGGCGGCGGAGAGCATCGACCAGGTCTCTTACCTGATGAACGGCTGGTGGTCCGTCACGAAGTATGATCCCGATCAGGCGGCCGTCGCCACGGCGAAGGAACAGACCATCCTGACGATGGGCTACTTGACCAACTCGGACATCTACTTCCGCCTCAGATCCGTCAACGGCGTACCGATCACTAACGTCAAGGGCGGCGATCAGCCGGTCAACGTGACCATAGGAAACAGCGTAGTGCCCACCGGCCTGATCCTGTCGCAAAGCGGCCTCGCCGCCCCCTTCATCTGCCAGGCAGCCGATACAATCCTCGGCACGAACTGGTACTTCACCAATTCAATCACTGACATCGGCACACTCCAGCCGGGCCAGGTCGCTGACTACCTGGACAACGTCATCGAAACGGATTTGCAGAACGCTGTCGAGACATACGTCAACTGGGCGAGCTTCACGCCGAACCT
This sequence comes from uncultured Planctomycetota bacterium, assembly GCA_963815795.1. Classification (GTDB taxonomy): domain Bacteria; phylum Planctomycetota; class Planctomycetia; order Isosphaerales; family Isosphaeraceae; genus JAKAUH01. Next base: position 225,371 of record CAWFIC010000006.1, read on the forward strand.
CCCTTCCGGACTCGCGAATTTCACCGATCTCGTCAACTCGATCGTCCAACCCGTCCAGCAGCAAATCGACGATCTCATCAGCAAGTACGCGTGGACAGACCTGGAGCTGCCGGTCGTCACCCTCCAGGGCATGATCGACTACCTCTGGGCCTATGTCGGGCCGCTGGCTGAAGTCGGATTCACCGGAACGTTCAGTCTGGGCGACCTCCTCCCGGGGTTTGTGATGCAGGCCCTCGACCAGATCCAGTTCAGTTATCCCTCGGGCGTCACGGCTACCTGGGTGCCGCCTTACTGGAAGTCCCTCACCGATTGGTCGTCCGGATACTACACCTTTCAAGTCCAGACGGACACGGTCAACCTCGGTGACATCCTGGATGACCACTCCATCCCCATTTCCGCCATCTGGGCCGAACCGGGTAAGGGACAGTCCGGCGCGGGGTTCCTCGGCCTCTCGGAAGCCGCTTTTGACAATGACCAGTTGATCACAGGCGATTACCGCAACCTCGCGCTCGGGACGAACGCACCCTGGGCCGCGCTGCTGCAGGCGTCGATCCAGGGATTGAACATCTCTCCCGACGTTAAACAGGCGGCCTTGTCGCTCGAGGAATCCGCGCCCGTCACCGGCCCGGCGACCAACGGCCCCGACGGCTGGTCATCGAGCAATCGCTGGATCCGGGCCGGTAAGAGTGAAGGAGAACCCGGAACGACCTTCAACGGACTCGATTTCCTGAGCCTCGAGACGCTCATGCTCGTGAACGGTATCACCGTTCCGACGAGTCCCATCGTCTTCAAAAAGCCGAACCCCGGCCCCTTCACGATCTACGAGGGCCAAACGCTCTCCGTCGATCTGTCCGCAAGCGGTGGCGGTCCGGACGTACCGTTATACTCGCTGGGTCCACTCAGTCCAGGCGACGTCAATCTCTTTAGCGGCCAGTATTCCTGGCAGCCGATGGCCGGCCAGGCGGGCAATTACACGGTGACTGTCAGCGCGGAGGAAGACAACGGGACCGGGACCGCGACCGAGTCGTTCCAGGTGACGGTCCTCGCCAACAACCCCTATATCGGCTCGTTCGCCTCCAGCACCACTTCGGTCAACGCGCCGGACAATACTCCGATCACCCTGACGGCGAGTGGCGTGACCGTCCCGGTGGCGCTGTCCGACTCGCCGGAGGTCGTCTTCTATCAAGACACGAACCACGACGGACAGCTCGAGCCCGGCACCGACCAGGCGCTCCAGTGCGGCACATGCAGCAGTTCCTACGATACCGCGACTCAGAGCTGGACTTTCACCTGGACTGGCCTGCTCGCTGGCCTCTCACCGGGGACCATCACGCTCTTTGCGCAAGCCCAGTTCTTCTCCTACAACTCCGTTTTCTATAGCAACGTCGCGCAAGTGACTTTGCAAGTCGGGCAGGCGCCTGTCGTGCCATCGCTGGTTGCAACCGCTGGCCAGCCGATCTCCGCGGGCGGCAACGTGTCCTATGATGCCGACGGCAGCAACGTGTTCTATGATGCCGAGGGCAATCTGTATGTCGTCTCGGGACCGGCTAGTGCTTCGGGCCCCGCGTATCTCAACCGGTACGACCGAAACGGAGCTCCCATCGGGTCGCAGGTGACTTTGAGCTCGATCGATGGGACCGTGTGGGATGTCGCCGGCCTCTCCACCGGCCATTTCATCGTCCTTTTCTACGATTCGGCAAATTCGACGCTCGCGACGCAGGAGTACAATCCGGATGGTTCGCCATACGGAGCGATGCAATCGCTGAATCTCAATTTGGGGGCCGGCGTTCCCACGGACGGGGACCTGCGGGCCTACAGGATTGCAATGAGCGCGCCGGGGCAGTACGCCGTCGTCACAACTGAGTTCGACGGTGGGCAGCCAGTGAACTACTACCGCTATTCCAATGGAACGTTGGTGGGAAGCGATGTACTCGGCGCTGGGGGTGGCGCATTGCCGTACGTCGCGATGGACGCCGACGGGGCCAGCGTCGTCGAGTGGGACGACGAGGCGACATTTGGCCAGGTCGAACTCCAGCGTTTCGACGCCTACGCATCTCCATTGGGACAGCCGCTGATCCTGAGCTCGGCCGGTGCCCCCCTCGGCGTTGCCGTCGATGAACAGGGCCGCTTTGTTGCCGTCTGGTCCGGCAACGTCGCCCCCGGGGGTTCCGGCATCTACGCGCAGCGATTCCTTGCCGATGGCACGCCGGTTGAACGCGAACCCATTCCTCGTCAATGACAACCTGGCCGACGCCATGGGACGTTCGAACATTAACGATTCGGAGGTGGCCTTCCGGGCCGGTCGTATCGTCATCGCATGGGACGACCAGACCAACGGCACGATTCAGGGACAGGCTTATTCGTGGGACAACACATTGCGCCCGCTGGGCGGCAATTTTTCGATATCGGCACCGAACACTGATTATTTCGAGACTTTAGCACCATCGCCGGGGATTTCAGGATGACGGAGCTTGGTCCGAGCCGTAAACTAAGGGGGAAGAGCCTCTTGCTCAGGAGGGCGACGCCATGCTCTGCCCTGCAGTCTACCCGCCGGACCCCACCTTGGGCATCACCGATCCCCAGATGCTCCCGGACCCGAAGGTCGTCCCGCGCAGTCGGAATTACCCGCATCGGCCGTGTCCGAAGTGCGGCAAGTCTTGCCCTCGGGATCGGGTCCGGACCCGCACCCTGCATGATCTCGGCGATCCGTTGGGGGGGCGGCCCCGTGACATTCACCTCACCTATTCGCAACACTACTGCGTCCGGTGCCAGCACTACTTCACCGCCGACATATCCGGCCTGGCCGCACCCAAGGCCCGCTACACCCATCGGGTCGTGGCCCTGGCCGTCCGGCTGGTCTTCGAGGACGGCTTACCCTATCAGGCCGCCAGTTGGCACCTCTGGCGCGACCACCGCGTCTTCGTCCCCTTCGCCACCATCCAGAACTGGGTCGAGGCCGGGGGGAAAAAAGGCGGCCGACCGGATCGGGACCGACTACCTCGATTGGGCCCTCGACGGCTTCTCGGGATACATCGCCGCTGATGAGTTATATGACGGCCCCTTCTGCGTCCTGTCGATCGTCGACAACCGCGCCTTCAGGCGGCTCTGTTACGAGGTCCTCGACCACGCCCCGACTCACCGGGATATCCGGAGGTTCTTCCGCCGCTTCCGGGCGGCCCTGACCGGCCGGGGGTTGACCCTCCGCGGAGTCACCACCGACGGTTCGGACCTGTATCCACGGCCGATCTCCGAGGTCTTCGGAGCCGTGGAGCATCAGGTCTGTCGCTTCCATATCCTGGCGGAGCTGAACAAGGCCGTCCTCCGCGCCATCGCTCGGGTCCGCAAGCACCTGGCCGCGCAGCAGCCGGAGCTGCCGCGCGGCGCCCGGCACACCGGAGGCGAGACGGAAGGCCCGGCGACGCCGGCATCTGCAACGGAAGGTCGGGGACCTGTTCGAGCATCGCCATCTGTTCGTGAAGCGGCACCTCGCGGAGGGTGAGCGCCAGATACTCCGACGCATCACTCGGGGTTTGCCTCAGTTGGGGGCCCTCCGACGAGTGGTGGAGGAGATCCACCGGTTGTTCGACCGCCGGTGCCGCACTGAGACGGCCTTGAGGAAGCTGGCTCGGCTGCGGGCTCAGGTCCACCACTTCAAAGGGATGAGACCGATCTTCCAGAAGCTCGAGTCCCCCGACTTGGAGAAGGCCCTGACCTTCCTCGACGACAGCCTGCTGGGTTCGACCTCCAACGCGGTGGAACGGGGCAACCGCCGGCATCGCAAGATGCAGAAGACGGTCTACCGGGTCCGAACTCAAGCGACGATCCGCGGCCGGATCGCCCTGGACATGTTCCGCGAGATCCAAGGTCCGCCCCGCGCCGAAACGATGAAGGTACTCCACCGCGCCAGGCTGCGATAATCCCCGGCGATGGTGCTAAAGTCTCATTATTTCGGCTCTATCGCCCTCGACTACGATGGGAACGACTTCAGCCTCGGAAGCTGGTATAACATCCCGGGGGGAACGCAGTTTAATGTCGAGGTGCAGCGTTTCGCCGGCCTGGACTCTCCGCTGCCCGGTTTCGCCCTCCTCAATTCGTCGATGAGCGGTGCCCTCCAGCTCGTTCCGGAGAACCTCGCGCCCGGCGGCACCATCGGTGTATTCCAGGACCCCGCGGCGGGCAACTGGAGCTACAGCTTGGTCGCGGGCGATGGTAGCGACGACAACGGCCAATTCCAGATCGTCGGCGGCGAGCTCCAGACCGGAAGCAATTTCAATCCCGGGAGCGTTCAGCACCTGCTGATTCGGGTTCGTGCCACGCCGGATGTCGGCGTTGCCGTGGAGCAGGTCTTTGATTTCGGCGTTACAACGCCGTTCGTCAACGGGATCACCTTGACGAATATCGGAGGGCTGGCGTCTGGCCGTGATTTGGCCAACGGCGTCGTGATCCAGCCAGACGGAAAGATTGTGGTGGCGGGCTCAGTTCAGAGTGGCTCTTCGTTGAGGGCGGTTGTCGCGCGTTACAACGCTGATGGGAGCCTCGATCCGTCCTGGGGGGGACCGGCAGCGTGGGGATTCCCGTGTTCCCCTTCTTCAACGAGGCCAAGGCCCTGATCTTGCAGCCGGACGGCAAGCTGGTGGTGGTCGGCGACGGCTCTGCGACTGGTGTTGCGGACGAGAGCGAAGAGATCTGGATCGCCCGCTATAATCCGGACGGCAGCCTCGATACCAGCTTCGGCAACGCGGGTGTCGCGACCCTGGACTTCGGGGGCGATGACGAGGCGTCGGCGGTCGTGCTGGACAGCGCCGGCAACATCGTGGTTGCCGGCTGGGGCCCGGTCAGCCCGACCAGCGGGCAGTTCCAGTTGGAGCTGGCACGCTTCTTGCCCGACGGCAGCATCGACTCAACATTCAACAAGTCCGGCAAGGCGACGCTGGTCGTCGGACAGGGTCTGCTGGTGGATAGCGGGCTCGCACTGACACCGGGCGGCGAGATCGACGCGTTTGGTTATTCTTCTGACACCAGCTCGCCAATCAATTCTAGCAATTTCGTCGCCCGGTTCCTGCCGAATGGCAGCCCCGACCCGTCGCTTAATGGCGACGGCTACGAGACCTACCGGTTCAGTGCTCCGTTCGACGGCTTCGCCGGTGGCATTGCCGTCCAGCCAGACGGCAAGATGCTCATCGCGGGCGATTTTGGGCTGGCTCGCCTCGACCCGAACGGGAGCATGGATACCAGCTTCAATGGCACGGGGCTGGTGACGCCTTCGGCGGGAGCGTTCGGGGCGGTGACGTGCTCGGATGTGATCCTGGAGCCGGACGGGAAGATCCTCGTGAGCGGGTTCGCGGGCGTCTCCGGCCCTTCGTCTTTCATTAATCTTGAATGGCTCCGATACACGAGCGGCGGCGCAGTGGACGCCAGCGAGCAGCAGTGGGACGGTGGCGATGACTACGCGACATCGCTGGCGCTCTCATCGTCGGGACAGGTGGTTGTGGCGGGGGAGGGCTTTTTCGACAGCAATCGAGTCGGCTATCTCGACCTTTGGCAGATCGACGCCAACGGCCCTCCCACGGCGACGATCGGCGGTCCGACCGGGGCGGTGATCGGTCAGAACGTCACCTTCAACATCGGGGCACTCGATCCGTCGCTGGCCGTCGAGTCCGCCGATTTCTCCTACAAGATCAACTGGGGCGACGGTACGCCTGCTCAGAATGTGCAGGGCTCGGATGCCATCACACTGAGTCACGTATTCGATGCGCCTGGCAAGTTCAGCGTCCAGGTGATCGCGACGGACGAGAACGGCCTGGCCAGCCGCCAGTCGCGATGGCGCTCTCTGTTTCACAGGCGGCGGTGGAACCCGAACCGGATGACCCGAGTGTCACCGCGCTCGTGATCGCCACGGTAACGGGTACCAACGCCATCAGAGTCTCGGCGGGCACCGCGTCGGGAACGGTGGCTGTCACCGACAACGGTGTTTCGCTGGGCCAGTTTGCTGTGGCTGGTTCGATCTACGTCTACACGCCAGCCGGCCAGTCCAACGTCAACACCACACTCACCCTTGACTACTCGAAGGGGTACTTTGGCGTGCCTGACGGTGTCACGTTCGCGGGCTCCGGTAACGATAAGCTGAACGTCTCGGGCGGGAACTTTGCGGCCATCAGTGATAACACGATCACGACAGGCGCCGGTGATATTCTGCTTCAGCCTGCGACCGGGTCATCGACCAAGATCAACTACGAGGGTGTCGTGTCCGTCACGGTCACGTCCGGTAGCAGCGACGTATCCATCGGTGTGCCGATCGGCTCGCAGGATGTGGCATTGAAGGACTCGGGGACATCGGGCATGGAAACGCTCAGTTCCAGCAGTGCTCAGGCGAACTTTACGTTCGCCGACCCCACGGACACCCTCCGCGTCGACGGGAATAGCAGCAGCGGCACCGAGAAGCTGAGTGTTCAACCGCTCAATCCATCGTTCGACGCCAACCTTGCGATCGCGCTGGTCGGTGGTGATGACGAGGTCGACTTCGCGAGCAGCAAGGCGCTCTACCAGGGCAAGAACGTCGGCGCCACGGCCGGATCAATCGATATTCAGGGCTCACCACTTGCGACATCCCAGGGTGGCAACATCGCCGTGGAATCGATCACGATCAATGAGGCTGCCAAGGGTCCGTCCGGTGCCACGGGCTCGATCAACGTTTTCACCGACGGAGGAACGGCTCAGGTCGCGGTAAGCCCATTGATTTCCGTGCCGGTCAACCTTGACGGCAAGCCGGTCGGGTCCCCGAGTATTACGAGTCAACCGGCGGCCCAGACGGTCATCCCGGGCGTGCAGGCAACATTCTCGGCCGCGGCAGCGGGGGATCCGCCGGCCACGGTCCAGTGGTGGGTCAGCAGCGACCAGGGGCAGACTTATGTCCCTATTCCGGGTGCCACATCGAGCAGTTTGGTCTTCATCGCCCAGGCGTCCGACAGTGGGAAGCTCTACCGGGCCGTTTTCGCGAATACCAAGGGTTCCGCAGAAACGAACGCCGTGGCCCTGACGGTCGATGTGCCGCCCACCGTCGTGACCGAGCCGACGGCCCAGACGGTCATCGCGGGCGACGAGGTGACTTTCACTGCGGGAGGAGCGGGTAATCCGCCTGCGACGGTCCAGTGGTTGGTCAGCACTGACCAGGGCCGGACGTATGCCCCGATTCCTGGCGCCACCTCGAGCAGCTTGACCTTCGTCGCCCGGGCGTCCGACAGTGGCAAGCTTTACCGGGCCGTTTTTACCAACGCCGGGGGCACGGCCGAAACGAACGCGGTAGACCTGACCGTAAACGTGCCGCCCTCGCCGCCCGTCATCATTGGCGAGCAAGCGATCTTTCGGCGCAAGACGAACAAGAAAGGCAAGCCCGTGGGCAAAGCGGTGCTGCAAGGCTTCACCCTGGAATTCAGCCGCCCCATGGGCTCGGGCGCCGGCGATGCCGCCGATTACAGCCTCGGGATGGTCGTCTCCAAGGCCAGGAAGAAGAAGCCCGCCAGGATGAGTCCCGTCGGCATCACGGTCGCGTACACCCCGTCCAGCGACGCGGTCACCGTCAACATCGCCGGCAATCAGACGTTCGCCAATGGCGGCCTGCTCGTGGTCAGCGACGCGGTCTCGAGCAGCGACGGGGCACCGCTCAGCGGCAGCAAGTCCTTCTCGATCGGAAAGGGAGGAAAGACCATCGGGCCCGAATGAGCCGCGCGGGGAACCGACCAGTGACCCTGGGGGCGGAGTCACCACGGTCGGTGAAAAGGGGGTGTATGGGCCCGCTCATCGTCCTCCAGTCCGCCGATCCGATCCATACCAGCCGGGCACCGAACGGGTCGGGCCCGTCCCGGCCGTCGCCCCCCGGCCGACCGGCCGCCTCCCGCGCGACCTCAGCCGAGCGGACGGCTTCGCCGAGGCCGCCGGTCCCTCCGAGTCATCCCGGTCCATCGAGCCGTTCGCCGGCCATTCAAGTCCTTGCGGGTTCGGCGGCCGACTTGCCCGCGCGCGGCGACCGCCGCGATTCGTAGCGAGCGATCTCTTCCTTCATCTGATTGATCATCCGCTTGAGCGATCGCAGGGTCAGCTCCTGGATGTGGGCGTCGTCTCCCGGGTCCTGAGTGACCGCCTGATAGCGCGCCTCGAGCGAACGGAGCTTCTCGCGGGTCACCTCGAGTTCGCGCTCGTCCTTCAGCTCCATGAGACCACCTCGATCATGCCCTTGGGATTACGGCGACGGTCGGTGGCGAAGATAATCCCCACCAGCTCATCCCAGCCGTCTTGCCTCACCAGGTGGATATCCAGAAAGGGTAATCCTTCGATCAATTCCTCTTCCGCCTTCGCGTCCTGCGGGAAGCCCGGCCCGATCAGCAAAGCACAATCCACATCGTTGGGCTCGAGCACGGCTGTCGTGAAACTCCCGTTGATGACGATGCGCTGGACTCCCGCACGCCTCGCCAGGTCCACGAGCCAGCGGATCGATTCCATCTCGACCTGTCGCAGCTCCGACTCGCGCCCGAACCGAGCCTCGATCTCATCGAGGTCGGCCGGATGAACCCCCGGCGGCAGATAACCATCGTCGTCAGGAGGGGGGATCATACGCCGGTCAACCCGCGGGATGGTGAATCCTCAGCGGATCCTATTCTACCCGGCCCCAGTCCCCACGGCCACACGGTGACCGGGACGGTCCCATCTCCCGATCATCCGGCCGGTCGATCCGGTCCGGGTCCGGAGCGGCCCGGTCCCGGGCCGGCCGTCGCCCGCCGGCCGACCGGCTCGGCGTCGTCCCCGACGGGCGCGGAGCGGAAGCCGGATCGGCCTGGCCCGGCTGGCGGCAACTCCACGCCGGCGAGGGGCCTCAAGGGGTCGGGAACCAAAACAACGGTTCCTCCTGACCGCTTGACCCCTGCCAGAGCCCGATGGTCGAGGAACTCAGGGCCGTCATCCTCCATGTCGCCCGCTACTTCGACGAAGTCGCGCGAGCCTTGCGCGCTTCGGTGTGATCGACGAATGTCGCTAGTTTAGTCTTAAACCATTTATAATGAAGGACTTGTGTTTTCGGCGAGCGGCTTTTTCGCGGTAAATATACAAATACGTTTAATTGTTTATGTTAGGCCAGCCGGGAAACATCGGGGCTCCAGGTAGAGCCCCTGGGAACCGGGCCAGGAGCCGGGGATCGCTGTGTTCACAAGTCAAAGTCCGATCAGTGGTTGCGTCTAAGCTAGTGCCATTCGTCGGATCGACCGAAGCACCTTCGAAGTATGCTCGTGGCTCGACGCCAACCTGCACGCTTGTCACTCACGACTCGGGAACGGGTACCGGTGGACGAGTGCTTTGCTCGCTGATTCAAGTGTTCATCGATCCGTCCCGCCGGGCGCGTCAGCGCCTCGATCTCCTCGAGTCGCAAGCCCCGTGGCAGCCGCTGCGACGCCATCGGCAACTCCGGCCGACGGGGTCAGTCCAGGCCCCTCTTCGTCCACGGGGCCGGCCGACTCGGAGGGACGACGCCGGCGCCTCTCAACCGGGCGCGGGCCGAGTTCCTGGCCCGCGTTCGCGCGGCGATCACCCGGGCGCGGCAGCCGATCAGCTCGCGCCAGGTCGGGACATCGGCCGAGGGGACGTGCACCGCCGGCGCCTCACCTTCAAGATGGATCTTAAGTCTCACAGGCCAGGGGTTCACGTCTCCTGAATCTCGGATCTCGAATCGTCGATCGGGTTCTTTCACGAACTCGGAGCCGATGTCTCGCGTCCGGCCTTCCGCCGCAGTCCGGCGGCCAGGGCGACGAACGCCCAGGCGATCCAGGCGACGATCGAGATCGTGGCCCCTTCGGCCAGATCGCGCGGCTCGTAGGTCAGGCGGAGCGACCATCGGCCGTTGAAGGGGACCCTGATGGCTTGCCAGCCGCCCGCCGCTTCGCCCGGCTTGCGGAAGGCGGGCCGGATCTCGCCGTCGAAGTCGCCCTGACCCTCCAGGCTCGTCCAGTGCGCCGACCACTGCGGGCCGTCGAGCTGCGAGACGATCACCCAGCCGGGCTCGTCGGCCTGGACCAGGATCGGACCCTGACAAGAGGGTCCGACCCCTTTCCTCGGCCCGACCGACCCCTTTCCTCGGTCCCGACCCCTTTCCTCGGCCCCCGTCCGCTGAGGGCCTTCCTCGACGCCCAAACAGCTTGAGGCATGGGCGGGGCGGTGAACATCCAGGGGAAGAGAGCCGGTATCCTGGGGCTATGGTGCTGCAATGAACAGGGTTCAAGACCAAGGGCCCCCGGGCTCCTTCCTTTCAGTAGTGCATCTTCGGCCCCGAAAGGCCCGGCCTACCGTAGATTCCGGGCGGCTACCCAAGATCTCGCACCGCGCTCGAGCGCCTCGCTGTCGTCGCTAGGCCAGGGGGCCGACTCAGGTGGACCGGTCACGGTTCACAAGAATGATCCACCTGACCTCGCATTCTCGATTGATCCAGCGATCGGCTCGCTATTCGTCAAGGGTCGCCACGGCGTGGAGAGCCCTTGCCCTTTCCGCGGCGCGATGGAGGGCGTTTGGGCTCCCCGTGACTCCCGGCCGACGGAGGCCCGGGTCCGACGGCGGGTTGGTCCATCTCGACCTTCGTCAGGAACAGGCGGCCGGATCCCTGGGCGTACTTGTAGTCGAAATGACGGAGGAAACTCTGCCCCAGGAGGGGGGGCACGTCGCCCTTCTCCTTCGGCATCACCGCGCAGACCACGTTCTTGATGGTCAACTTGCCGACCCTAACCGATGGGATGATCATGATCTTGGCCATGACCTTCGATCCGTCGGCCACCTCGCAGGAGACCGAGCGGCCGGTGGGCTTCAGGCCCAGCTCGGAGGCGAGCCTGGCCGGGATCATGGTCGGACCAGCTCCGGTGTCGAAGACCATCCGCACGGGCCCCTGGCCGTTGAGCATCGCGTCGATATGGTCAATGCCCCCTTCGCGGCGGAGCTCGATGGTATCGCTCTGGAACAAGGATTCGGTCCGCTCCAGCCACTGAGCGGCCGTCTGGAAATCCTTGGAGGGGCCGAGCTTCTGCTTGGTCTTGGACGATGTCGAAAGGTTGACGAGGGCCTTCTGGATCGCCTCGTCCTTGCCGAGTTCAGCGTAGGTCTTCAGGACCTTCGGGACCGACTCGCGAAGATCCTCGATCGCCTGCATGTAAGCCTCTCGGAGTCGGACGACCTCCTTGCTGACTTGCCACTTCCATTCCCGCTGCATGCCCATCTGATCGTAGAGGTTGCGGATCAGCGTCCCCAGCCTGCGCTGCTCCCGGATGATCGCGTTCTGCTCCCGCACGAGCTGGTTGCGAGCGTAGTCGGCTGCTGCGTGGCCCGCCGGCGGACCCAGGTTCGCGAGCTCTTGATCCATCGTGGCGACCTGGAGATCATATTGGCCGATCTGGGCGCGGTAAAACTCGATCAGGGCCTTGGGATCCTGGTCCCCCATCTCGATCGCCTGCTCCTGGCGCTGCGCGATGGCCAACTGGGTCGCGAGGCCCGCCGCCGCCCGGTAGCTCTTCAAGACCCGGGCCTCGGCCATGAGGACCCAGGTCGGGCTGGAGCCCCGTTGCCGATTGAGCCCCCGGCTCTTGAGGACCTCCGCGGGGCGGAGTTCCCGCGCGCGAACGGTGGGAGTCCCGGTGACATCGGGGAACTGGGTCACCACGGCCACCCATGAGATCAAGGTCAGGTACGTTCGCATGGGAGAATCTCCTTTCCGTTCTTGCAGGTTGAGGAGGCCGCCGCAGCCGCCGCGGAACGGGCATAGGCCAGCGCCTTCGAAGCCGGTGCGCCGAGGAACTGGCGCGTCACGACCCATGCGGCAGAGAAGACGGCTCCCGCGTGGCTTTCATCCATGTCGTCGCCATCGACCGGTTCGATTTCCCACCAGTCGCTGTCGGCCCACAGGAGGCCGTGGCCGCCGAAGGCCGTGATCGCGAACTCGCCGTGATCGCCCTGGACCTGGCGGAGTCGCTGCGCCAGGGTGCCGATATCGACCGCCCCGGCCCCCAGCGCGCGGGCCTCCTGGTAACTCATCTGGATGAACTGGAACCGCCGGGCGACCTGTGCGAAGCCCGGGTGAGCGATGATCTCCCGGGGTGGACGCAGGGCGCGATACGCCTGGCTGGCCAGGTCCGCCAGGTGGGGGAGCAGGCCCGGCGTGTTGGCGTCGTCGGAGGACAACGGGCCGACGATCAGGGCATCGGCCGCCCGGAGCGCGACGATCGCCGAGGCGACGGCCTTGGTATCCTGGTCCGGATCCTCATCCAACTCGAGCCGCCCCAGGATCGCCGCGATGTGCGATGGCAAATCGGACGGGTCTCCCGGCGCCAGGCCGATCGCCCCCGCGGTCATGGCATGCACGCTGGCCTTGCCGGATCGCCGCCGCAGCCAGGCGGCCGAGGCGCACATGGTGCTGGCCGCGACCCTGGTGTACCGGACGCGGCGCGAGTCCGTCCCGGACGCCTGCAATCGAAACGAGACCGGCGGGGGAGGCTGGCACGGGCCACCTTCTCCGCCCCTTCGAGACGGCTCGCTGGCGACTGCCACCAGGTTCAAGGAGCCGGGGCGTGCGACCGGCATGCTGATGCGATCCTGTCGAGGCGCGGCCATCTGGAGCTGGGCCACCATGGGAATGGCTCCTTATCCTGGGTTGAGGGCTTCGATCTGGTCCTCTCGCCGGGCGCATGTCCTCCGCGATCCTGGCGGCCCGCGGGTGGAGACGGGGAATCATCACCACCGCCGGGCCGGACCCGACAGAGTCCTCAGGCTCTTGGGGATCGCCGGGCGTTCTGTTCGATCCCGAACGAATCCGATGTCTCGTGCCGGGTCGCCGGACGGCGTGCCGATGGAACAACGGGGCGCGGGTCACGCTCGTGCATGACCCATTTCCATCTCACCTATAAGTGAAAGGCCGGATCGGCGCGAAATAAGCCGCGAAAAACGAGAATCGGGAGAGAATTCTTGCCGGCGTCCCGGCGATGGTGGGGGTCGGTCGCCGGACCTCGCGACAGGGCAGACAGGAAATCACCCGGCCGGGTCGGAGGTAGGTCGGGCTTTCCAGCCTGACACGGGTCCGATCCGACCGGACCGGACGGAGCCAGGCTGGACAGCCTGACCTACTCGGGTCGGAAGTAGGTCAGGCTGTCCAGCCTGACGCGGATCGGGCCGGATGGGATTTCTGGAAGGTCAGCCCGGCGATGACGGGCGGTTCGCCTGCACCGGGACATTGAGCCGATACATCCGGATGACCCCATCCTTACCGGCCCAGACGGCGTGGCGGCCATCCGGGGTGAAGGACCCGCCGTTCGGGTTCTCCCCCCACCAATCAATCCGTTGGACCTGCTTGCGGGCCTCGACGTCCCAGAGGCGCAAATCGTGTCCGTTGTGGTCCGCCGAGAGTAACCAGCGGCCATCGGGCGAGACGGCCACGTAACTGACCTCCACCCGATGCCCGCGGAAGCAGTCGATCTCTTTGCCGGTCTCGACGTCCCAGAGCCGGATGGTCCTGTCATAGCCCGACGAGACGGCGCGCCGGCCATCGGGCAGGAAGGCCACGCATAGGACTTTGTCCGTGTGTCCTCGGAGGCGGCGGATCTCGGACCCGGTCTCCACATCCCATAGGATCAGGGCCATATCGCTCCCGCCGGAGAGGGCGCGGCGGCCGTCGGGCGAGACGGCCACTCGCCAGACGATCCCCTTGTGCCCCTCCAGCTTGCCCACCTGACGAGCGGTCTCCACATCCCAGACGCGGATCGCGGAATCCGTCCCATCCCGCCAACCGTTGTCCGAAGATCCGCCGCTGGTGGAGTAGGCCCGTCGGCCATCGGGGGAGAAGGCCACGCTGAAGACCCACTCGGTGTGTCCCCGGAACTCGTGGATCAGATCGCCCGACTCGAGGTCCCAGAGCCGGACCACCTTGTCCGCACCTCCGGAGAGGGCGCGGCGTCCGTCGGGAGAGATCGCGACCGCATTGATACGATCCGTATGAGCCTTGAAACGGCGGATCGGCTGGCCGGTCTCCCGATTCCAGAGGATCATCGTCTGGTCGTTGGAGCCGGAAAGGATGCGCCGCCCGTCCGGGGAGACCACCGCAATCCCAGCCACCCCGTCGTGGCCGCGGAAGGGGGCGACTTCGACGAGCGCAGGCTGCTCGCCGGCCGGCCATCTGGTTGGCTCTTCAGCGCGAGCAGCCTCTTCCCGACCCGGGGCCGACAGCCGATACATCCGGATGACCGCATCGTAGCCGGTCCAGACGGCGTGGCGGCCATCCGGAGTGAAGGACCCTCGGAGCGGAATCACATTGCCCCACTTGATTTGCTGGACTGTCTTGCCGGTCTCCACGTCCCAGAGCCGTAATTCACGCCCACCGCCGGATGATGAAAGAAGATGGCGGCCATCGGGCGCGACGGCCACCCACACGATGCCGTGCGTGTGCCCGCGGAAGCGACGGAGCTCCCGGCCGGTCTCCACATCCCAGAGTCGGATCGTCCGGTCCCCGCCGGCTGAGACGGCGCGCCGGCCATCGGGGAAGAAGGCGACGCACATCACCTCGTTGGTGTGCTCACGGAAGCGGCGGATCGCCGCCCCGGTCGTGGCATCCCAGAGGATCACCTGCGTGTCATTCCCGGCCGAGAGCACGCGCCGGCCGTCGGGCGAGACGGCCACGCGCCAGACGATCCCCTTGTGCCCTTCGAGCTTGCCGACTTCCCGACCGGTTTCCACGTCCCAGACGCGGATCGCGGAATCCGTCCCATCCCGCCAGCCCCAGTCGTTGGTTCCACCGCTGGAGGAGTAGGCCCGGCGGCCATCGGGGGAGAACGCCACGCTGAAGACGCGCTCGGTATGCCCTCGAAACATTCGAATCATCTTGCCCGACTCGAGGTCCCAGAGCCGGACCTCCGAGAGTGAGCCGCCGGAGAGGGCGCGGCGGCCGTCGGGCGAGATCGCCACTGTGAACACATCACCCGCATGCGCATCTATACGCCGGATCGGCTGGGCGGTCTCGCGATCCCAGAGGATCAGCGTGTCATCGTTGGAACCGGACAGAATGCGACGTCCATCCGAGGAGACGGCCACCGCATCGATAGTCTCGTAGTGGCCGCGGAAGGGGGCGACTTCGACGAGCGCGGGCTGTTCTCCAGTCGGCAGGAGATCCAACGGCGTCTCGGACGGTACCGGCCTCGCGCCGCACCGTAACGACCGTCTGATCGCCCCGCTTGAGCGTGAACTGCTCCTTCGAGAGTCTTAATCCCGGTTTGTCACCGGCCAGTTTCAACTCGTACTTCCCGGACGGCAGCGGCAACTCGATCTGTTTCTTCGTCTGCGGATCGATGATCGTGATCTGCTCCCCGCCTCGCTTGACGATCACTTCGATGTCCGGGTCTTCGGTCTCGACGACAACGACAAGCTCTCCCTTGTCCGTGGCGATGCGGTAGGTGATCACCGCTCCCAACAGGATCGCGACGAATCCCACCAGACCGGCCACGGCGGGCCAGAACCAGCGCGGGTGTTTTCGCACCGGCTGGGATACCGGCCGGGACGCGACGGCCGACGCGAGGCGAGGACTCTCGGTCTCCTTGAGATCGATCAGGCTCTTCCACATCTCTTCCGGCCGATCCTGATTCCGCGCGGCGAGGGGCGTCGCGGCCGGCGCCGGAGCGGGGGTGGAGCCCGTAGCGACCTGGGTCGAGCCGGCCATGGAGAGGCTCGTGGCCGGCTCATCGACCGGGGCGACGCCGAAGCCCGTGCCGACGGCCGCCTGGGCCCCCCTCTTGAAGATCGGCGCCAGGGCCTTGGCCACCTCGTCGGGCGTCTGGAACCTCCGCCTGGGCTCCTTGGCCATCATCTTGGCCACCAGCGCCGCCAGCTCGGAGGGGACCTCGGGCCGGACGAAGTTGAGCAACCGGGCATCCATGGAGTGCTGGGCCTGGAGGATGTCATACAGGGTCGCGCCCTGGAACGGCGGGCCGCCGGAGAGCAGGTAGTAGAGCGTGCAGCCCAGGCTGTAGATGTCGGCGCGGATGTCGGCGCGCTGGGCGTCGTCGATCTGCTCCGGCGCGATGAAATCCGGCGTGCCGAGCATCTGGCCGGCGAGCGTGAGCGTCGCCGCCCCCCCCGTCGGCAGCGCCTCACCCAGGGCCAAGGGGACGACCTTGTTCTCCCGACCCGCCTTGGCCAGGCCGAAGTCGAGGACCTTGATCAGCGCCCGGTTGCCGTGGCTCGAGAGCATGAGGTTGCCCGGCTTGATGTCGCGGTGGACCAGGCCCCGCTCGTGGGCGTGCTGCAGGCCCAGGGCCGCTTGCTGCACGTAGGAGCAGGCGTGGGCGACGGGCATCGGGCCGCGCGCCCGGACCATCCTCGCCAGGTCGAGGCCCTCGACGTACTCCATGGCGAAGACCAGGCTATCGCCGCTGCGGAAGGCCGTATAGGCGGCGACGATGTTCGGGTGGCGGAGCCCGGCGACGGCGCGGATCTCGCGGAGGAACCGGTCCATCAATCCGGGTCGCGTGATGATGTGGGCGCCCATGATCTTGAGGACTTCATCGCGGCCCATCAACTGGTTGTGGGCCAGGTACACCACGCCCATGCCGCCGCGCCCCAGCTCGCGCAGGATCCTGTAGTCGGGGTGGTGCGCCAGCTCCGCGGGGAGATCGTCGCCCAGGGGCGGAGCCATCGACTCGGTGCGAGGCAGAGGCGGCCGGGTGGCCGCTCGGGGCCGATCCCGGAGCGTCTCCGGACGCCGCGGCTCGGCGCGGAGGGCGGACCGCGCGTTGCGGAAGGCATCGAGAAAGCCGTCCGAGGAGATACCGGCCACCTTGAGCAAACACTCTTCACATTCATCGAGATGCGTGCTGACCGCCTCGGCGGAAATGGGGTCAAGTTGCCCGTTGCCGAAGGCCTGCAGGGTCTGGTCCGACGGGTGGACGGAGGTTGCGGCCTGCATGAGAGGATCTCCGGATTCAAGGCCGAGTTACGGTCGTAAGACGGATCATCGAGCAGGGATCGGGATGCCGCGTGGCGACGGCATGTCCGTCCGGGAGCGTCCGTCTCGAAAGGATCTTCCAAAGGAGAAAGGCCGCGACGACGCGAAATAAGCCTCGAAAATGGAGAATCAGTCCAGGAGACCGGCGGCCTCTTGACGTAACCGATTGAGGACGCGGGTCTTGGCCTTGACCACGGCGTTGACGGTGAGGCCCAGCTCGCGGGCCACCTCGGCCGCCGGACGTCTTTCCACGGCGAACTGCTGGAACGCGTTCCAGGTCGCCTGGTTGAAGTCCGATCGGACGGCCGACAGCAAGACCTCGCAGACATGCTTGTTGTGTTCGTCGTCGAACTGCCTGGCGAGCAGGCTGTTCGAGTCGGCCATCTGCTCGAGAAACCCCTCGGTCTGGTGGGCGACCGGCCCGGCCTGACGATGCCGTTGCCTTCGGTAGACCAGGACACGATTGGCGGTGACCCGGCGCAACCAGGCGCGGAACGAACCTTCCCGGCGACGGTCAAATCGCGGAATCTCGCGGATCAGGATGACGAGGACTTCCTGCGACACGTCATCGACGTCGTGACCCAGGCCCGGTATCCGTCCGATCCAGCGACGGATCAAGGGCGCATACAGGGCTTCAAACTGGTTCCAGTCCGAGTCGTCGGACCGGGCGATCTTGAGGCGATCCAGAAGGCTGACGGAGGTCGGTATCACCGTCGGATACCTAAAGGACACACGATCCGAACCCGGTATGCCCCTCCGCTGAGAGGCGACTGGAGAAGGCCTCCGGCGCTGAGCAGGCAAGGATCTCTCTTTCGAGCCCGATAGCGTCCAACGGGATTTCCGTACCCGCGGACGCCTGGCGTGTCTCGTGGCTGAGGCCCTGAGCTTCTCCGACTCGATCCCCCTGGCCGTCCCTTGGCCAGGCCGCCGCCTCCGGTTGGTGGTGATCCCGATCGACCTGACTCTGATCGGAAGCGGTCGACTCTCTAGTATATGACGGGCGGAGGTTCTGAGCAATCCCCCTTATGTTTGTCGATTTCACCTGCGCCACCACGAAGGGCGCACCTGCCCCGCCCGCACGGCGGAATCTCCAGTTCCCAGGGGACCTTTGCCGCGTTCCGCGGGCCAACCCAAGAAGTAAGACTACCGGTGCTCGCGCGGTAGCTGAAACGACTGAGTTGATGTCTCGCGTCCGGCCTTCCGCCGCAGGCCGGCGGCCAGTGCGACGAACGCCCAGGCGATCCAGGCGACGATCGAGATCGTGGCCCCTTCGGCGAGGTCGCGCGGCTCGTAAGTCAGGCGGAGCGACCATCGGCCGTCGAAGGGGACCCTGATGGCTTGCCAGCCGCCCGCGGTGTCGCCCGGCTTGCGGAAGGCGGGCCGGATCTCCCAGTCGAAGTCGCCCTGACCCTCCAGGCTCGTCCAGTGCGCCGACCACTGCGGGTCGTCGAGCTGCGAGACGATCACCCAGCCGGCCTCGTCGGCCTGGACCAGGATCGACCAGTCCTCGGGTCGCGCGGATTCGGCCGCCAGCGGCCAGGCCCGTTCGAACAGAGGCAACATGTCCTGGGGTTCGCCCAGCCATTCGTCTAGGATGGGTTCGTCGTCGCCGTCGGTCAAGGGCAGGAACCACGCCTTGGCCGCCGGCTCGTCGCAGCGCCAGACGAAGAACCGGTTCACCCAGTCGCCTTGCTCGGCGGCCCAGGACGAGCCGTAGAGCCAGCGCGCCAGCGCGGGATCGTCGATCGGCTCGCCGGGGAGATCGGACCGGCTCACGAGGCGAGCCAGCCGATTCTCGACCGGGTGGAAGACCCGCAGCCGCGTCCCGGTCGCCCGCAACGCCGCGCGGACGTGCGGGCCGCTCATCGGGCCCTGCGCCATCCGAGTCAGCGACGCGAGGGCCGGCAGGTTCAACGTCCGGTAGGCCGAGATCGGCGCCGTGCCGACCAGGATCGGCAGGTTGCCGAAGTGACACGCGATGCGGGCGCCGCGGCGCTCCTCGGCCAGCCGGGCCAGCACCGGGCTCTGCTCGCGCAGCGGCCGGATCGGATCGACGTCGATGAGCCGATGCCGGCCCAGCACCCAGAGGTCGAGGAACGTCAGCAGCAGGAGCAGCGCCGGCGCCGCCCGGGTGCGGCGATCGTCCGGCCCCCCGCCCCTCCGGGGGTCCGGCCCCGCGGCGATCGCGATCAGGACGAGGCAGATCGCCGTCTCCCAGAGCTCGCGGAGGTAGATCATCCCGCGCTGCCCGACCAGGCTTCGGGGGCTCACCGACTTCTGGAGCACGACCGACGCGGGCAGGTCGGCGGGCAGGTGAGGATCGCCCGCGGGCTGGCGGGCCCCGGCCATCACCTGGTAGAAGCTCGGGTCCGGCGGGTCGAAGCTGGGGTCGCCGTACCACGGCATGGCCTTGAAGGCGCGATCGAACCAGCCGGCGACCCGCGGCGAGCCGGGCTGCGCCGTGCTCCAGATCGCCAGCTCGAGCAGCCCCAGCACGGCGAGGACCCAGACGGCGGCGACGACCACGAGCCGGCGGATCGCACGCCCGGGCCGCGGCCACTCCCGCCATCGGTCGAATCCCTTGCCCGCCAGGATCGCCAGCGCCAGCGAGGTCGCCAGGCTCCAGCGCGCCGGGCGCGGAAGAAGGTGAATCCGGGCAGCTCGATCAAGAGGCGGAATCCCGGCACATAAGGGCCCAGGCTCAGGAACAACGTCGCCAGGGCCAGCACGGTCAGCAGCCGGACGGCCGCATCGCGCCGGGATTCTCGCAGCATCGCCAGGACCGCCAGGAACAGCGGCACCAGTCCGATGTACGCCAGGCACTCCTCGGGCGAGGTGTGGAACGGATCCCAGGCGATCGGCCGCCAGGCCTTCGACCGGTGGAACAGCCCCGGCGCGACGAGATTCACCAGGTGCAGCGGCGTCTCGGCGAAGCCGCAGAGATACTCGAAGTCGCGCTGGCCGCCGGCCAGCTCGGCCAGCCGGGCCGTCGGCCAAAGCTGGATCGCCGTCAGCGGGAAGACCCCGACCACGGCCACGGTCACGGCAACGACCCGGCGCAGCGCCGGGCCGGCTCCCTCGACGACGGCGGTGGGCTCGCGCCGCCGCAGGCGAAGGTCGGCGATCCAGCGCCCGGCGATCGACCAGACGACCATCAGCCCGAGCGTGACCTGCGTCTGGAACGCGAGCTGGAAGTGGCCCGGAAGCACCTGGAGGACCAGCACCAGGCTGAGCAGGAACGGCGCCGACCGGGAGACTCGCCCGCCGGGCGAGAGGATCGACCAGGTCAGTCCCCACGCCCAGGGCATCCAGCAGCCGGTGGTATAGCCCCAGGGATGGGCCAGGTGGATCACGAAGAAGCCGCTCGACGACCAGGCGAACGCCGCCAGCGCCGACCCGACGCCGGAGACCCCCATCCGCCGCGCCGCCCAGAACGTCCCCAGCC
Organism: uncultured Planctomycetota bacterium; assembly: GCA_963815795.1. Taxonomy (GTDB): domain Bacteria; phylum Planctomycetota; class Planctomycetia; order Isosphaerales; family Isosphaeraceae; genus JAKAUH01. The sequence continues at coordinate 245,818 of CAWFIC010000006.1, forward strand.
CGCCCCAGAGCGTGTGCAGCACCAGGCTGGCGACATACGCCGCCTCCGTGAACATCCGGCCGTAGAGGATCGCGTGCGGCGGGTAGAAGACCCCCATCTGGCTCTCGGCCAGGCCCGGGAAGCCGTAGCCCCACAGGTCGTTCCAGACCGGCAGCTCGCCGTCCCGGAAGGCCTCGCTCAGGAACCCCATCAGTCCCAGGAAGAACTGCGTGACGTCGCCGCCGACCGGCATCTTGCCACCGATCCCGATCGGCCAGAGCCAGGCCAGCAGCGCAGCCGTGACCGCCAGGACGGCGGCCAGCCTCGTCCGGATCGCTCCGCCCGTCCCTCCCGAGGAATCGCCCGGCATCCTCCCGCTCCGAAAGGCTCCCATGTCCTCCAGGTTGTCGAGACGGAAGCAGATTCTACTCAGGAGCAAGACAAGGAAGAAAGGCCCGGAGCACGCCCCGAGAACCCCGCGCTCGGGCGTTCGTCACCCGCCGTCGCCCAGACGTGCCATCCTCCCAACCGTTATAATCGCTACAATCATCCCTCTGGCGGGCATGCGCAATCGCACTCCGAAAATGGCCTGGTTCAAAATCCGCCTTTCCAGGGTAACAGTTTGACTCTCCCGCAGTCACGGCGCGGACGATCCCCGTGCCTGGGCCAGCCAGGCGCTCGGGGCGACCGCAATGAGCCGGCGGATCACGCGGGGCGGGCAAAGCGACGGAATCCCAGCAGTTCCAGCCAGTGCCCGTGCACCGCACCGGTCAGCAGTTCCGCCGGCGTCCGGCCCTGCCGCTCCGGCCGTTCGCTCCGCTCCAGCACGCGGTGGTTCAGGTAGAACCGTAGCAGGTCCAAGTAATCGGCCCCGAGATGACGGCGCAAGCTGAAGTACGTCCGTAGCCGACTGTTGAGGTTCTCCACCAGCGAACTGGCGCGCACCGTCCCCGCGGCCAGCGCATCGACCGCCCGGCAGGCCGCGTGCGACCACCCGCGAAGCTGGGGCCGCACCGCCGACTCTTCGGCCCAGCGCACCGGGTCGCTCTCGTCGCGGCACCGGGCGTTCAGCAGGCCACGCAGGCCATCGGCCGCCACCCCCCACGCCACCGCCATCTGCCCCAGCTCCTCGTCCAGCGCCCGGGCGAAGGCCAGCAGGTCGTCGCGACGGTTCTTCAGCAGCCGGTAGATCGGCCCCAGGCGGTGCGCAGGCCGGGACCCGCGCTTGCAGTTCGGCCAAGATGAAGTCGTACAACACCAGGCGGTCGGCGTGGCACGGCCCGGCCAGTGCGAGCACGTCGTAGCGGAGCCAGTCTCCCAGCAGTCGGACATCGTCCGCCAAGGCGATGGCCGGGTCGCACGCGACGCGGGCCCGCCGCAGTCGCTGGGCCTCGCCCTGCGCCGGCCGGCCCTGCTGGCGCACTCGGGCCTGCTCCCGCTCCAGGCGCGCGCAGGCCTCCAGCGCGTCGTAGGCCCGGTTCTCCAGGTAGGAGACGGCCTGCTCGAGATCGCGCAATAGATGGAAGACATCGCCGCGACAGGGGACCTGGGGCAGCGCCAGGGCCTGGCCGGCGCGGAGGCCGGTGCCGAAGTCGGCGACGATGGCGTCGGGGGCGAAGCCGTGCTCGGCCAATTCCAGCAGCCGCACCGCCCAGGTGTCGGCATCGCGGTGCTCCTCCTGGCTCAAGAGGTAGCAGAACGTGGAGGCGGTGTCGACACCCACCAGGACCGGGTGGCCGGCCTGGAAGATCTCGTCATGGGCTCCGACGCGGACGGCGGCCAGGTCGTACGAGTCGTTGATCGCGCGGGCCCGGGCGACGGCGGCCTGGACGACGTTATGGACGGTGCCCAGGGAGGTCTCGGTGTCGAAGAGGTCACGCAACAGCGCGATGACGCCGCGGTAAGGGCTGTGACAGGCCAGGACCAGGGTGAGGATCAATTGACGGAGCCAGGACGTGGTGACCGGCAGGTGGAAGAGGACCTCCTGGGCCGCTGGAGGCGGGTCGAAGGCGTGGTCCAGGGCGAGTTGGGCGGTGTCGGCCTGTCGGTAGAGGAACTGGCGGCTGACCTGATGTTGGCGGGCCAGTTGGGCGACCGGCTGCGAGCCGTCGAGGACCTGGAGGGCCAACTCCTGCCGCTTTTGGGGCGGGAGTTGCTGAGCGGGGCAAGGGATCGAGACGGCGGCCGGGAGCGGATCGGCTTGCATGGCGGCAACCAGAGGCATAGTCTGAGCGAGCATGTCTGCTTCCTCCGTGTGATGGCGTTGGCTTGGAACCCCATCGCCAGCATGGAGGAAGCAGGCATTTCAGAGAAGCTCCCACTGGTCACGCTAGTGTTACCCGACTTTGAACCAGGTCCCGAAAATATTCTTCGGAATTTTTTAATTCCTTTCCTTCAATAGATTTACGTCGCAAAAAGGCGTCCGTTTTGGACTAGGTGCGTTTAAGGAATTGCAAAGTCGCAGCATCCTGTTAGTAGAGGCCCGAAGAAACCAGACATGAAAGGGTATAAAGGGAAGACAAAGATCCGAACGCATCCACACACTCGTCGTTCGGACCGCGATGGTCAGGATTTCGGATCCTCCTTCGGTTCCGGGGTGGGGTGGTAAGGCCGACGACGATTCACGGCGTGACGTCGCCGACTTCAGGTAATTTTTTCAATCGGTCACCGATTTTACACGCCCGGCTGGATCATTGGCGCAATCCGGGCAACCCTCTCGATGGTGTGGGGCGGCGCGGACCCCCGGTTCCAGAAGATTCGCGGAGGACAATAGACCCTCATGTGAGCTTGGCATGGAAGGTGCGTTCCGATATCGCGACGATCGAGGATTGTCGCGTCGGGATGACTTCGTCGTCACCCCGAATTCTCTGGATACGACTCATGGAGGAGCGAGGCATGCTAGTCCTGAGCAGGAAGCTCGGCCAGAGTTTTCACATCGGGCCGGAGGTTCGCATCACGATCGTGAAGATCGACCGCAACTCGGTGCGGATCGGGATTCAGGCGCCCGACGAGGTCTCGGTGCAGCGCGAGGAGATCGCCTTCGAGGTGCCGCAGCCGCGGTCCCGGTCCTACGAGGCCGGCGCGGCCTGATGCGGACCGCGTTGGTTTGATCGTCGGAGCGACACAGACCACGGTGGGGCGACGGTTGGACGGACACCGGCGGATCGATTAAGCTCGCTCGAGCACGAGTTGCACAAGGTGTGGGCATGGCCCACCGATTTCCCGGGTGACAGCGGCTCAACAATCCTGGCGCGGCAACGATGCGGGTGGTGATCGCCCCGGACAAGTTCAAGGGGAGCCTGTCGGCGTCGGAGGCCGCGGAGGCCATGGCGCGCGGTGTGGCTCGGGCCGCGCCCGGGGCGACGATCGACCGGGTGCCGATGGCCGACGGCGGCGAGGGCACGGTCGCGGCGCTGGTGGCGGCGACGGGCGGCTCGTCCCGCGAGGCGACGGTCCACGGTCCGATGGGCGAGCCGATGTCCGCCCGGTTCGGCCTGCTCGGCGACGGCCGCACGGCCGCGATCGAGATGGCGGCGGCCTCGGGGCTGGTGCTGGTCCCCCTCGACCGTCGCGATCCGATGGTCGCGACCACGCGAGGCACCGGCGAGCTGCTGCTGGCGGCGGTCGCCGCTGGCGCCAACCGGGTAATCGTGGGCATCGGCGGCAGCGCGACCAACGACGGCGGCGCCGGATTGGGCCAGGCGCTGGGATTCCGGCTGCTCGACGACGAGGGGTGCGAGCTCGGCCCCGGTGGCGGCAGCCTGGGCCGGCTGGCCCGGATCGACGCCTCCGGCCGGCGTCCCGAGCTGGACGGGATCGAGGTGGCGGTCGCCTGCGACGTCACCAATCCCCTGTGCGGCCCGAGGGGCGCGTCGGCCGTCTACGGCCCTCAGAAAGGCGCGACGCCCGCGATGATCGAAGAGCTCGACGCCAACCTCGCGCACTTCGCCGCGATCGTCGAGCGCGACCTGGGGGTCTCGATCCGCGACCTGCCGGGCTCCGGCGCCGCGGGGGGGCTGGGCGGAGGGCTGGTCGCCTTCGCCGGCGGCCGGCTCGAGCCGGGGATCAACCTGGTGATCGAGGCCGTCGACCTCAAGGCTCGCCTCGAAGGTGCCGACCTCTGCCTGACCGGCGAAGGGGCGCTCGACGACCAGAGCGCCTTCGGCAAGACGGCCGTCGGCGTCGGCCGGCTGGCGCGCTCGCTGGACTGCCCGGTGCTGGCCCTGGCCGGCTCGATCGGACCCGGCGCCGAGGCGACGCTCGACCACGGCCTCGACGCCTATTTCTCGATCTGCCCCGGCCCGATCACCCTCGACCAGGCCATGGCCCGCGCAGGCGGGCTCTTGGAAGAGGCCGCGACGCAGGTCGTGCGAGCGTTCCTGGCGGGAGGGAGGCAAAAGTCGGCGTCGGGCCGGTCCCCTGCGGAGGGCGGCCGGCCGAACCCGCCGATGGGAGCGACACCATGAACGAACCCCGGCGATTGACCGGCGAATTCGCCCTGATCGACTGGATTCGCCGCCAGGAGCCGGAGCGGCCGGTCGATTCCTGGACCCGGGTGGGCATCGGGGATGATTGCGCGATCCTCGCCGTCGGCGAGGGCACCGGCGCGGGCTGCGACCTCTTGATCACGACCGACATGCTGATGGACGGCCGTCATTTCCACCTGGAGCGGGACGGGCCCGAAACGGTCGGATACAAGGCGATGGGGGTGAACCTCTCCGACATCGCCGCGATGGCCGGGATGCCCCGCGCGGCGGTCGTGGCCGTCGCGCTGCCGCGGACCCATGCCGTTGAAGTCGCCCACGGCCTGCACGCCGGGATGCGGGCGCTGGCGGATCGGTTCGCTGTCGACCTGGTCGGCGGCGACACCAACGCCTGGGACGGCCCGCTGGTGATCACGGTCACCGTGTTGGGTCAGGCGACCGTCCGGGGTGCGGTGCGGCGCTCGGCGCGCGGCCGGGCGACGCGATCCTGGTCACCGGCGCGCTCGGCGGCAGCCTGGTCTCCGGCCGGCACCTCAAGCCCGAGCCGCGGATCGCCGAGGCCCTGGCCATCCACCGCATCGTACCCATTCACGCCATGATCGACCTCTCCGACGGGCTCTCTTCCGACCTCGGCCGCATCCTCGCCGAGAGCGGCGGGCTCGGGGCGATCCTCGACGCCGTCGCCATCCCGATCCATCCCGATTCGCACGAACAGACGCACCAGGACGGCATCTCCGCCCTGGAGCATGCCCTGCACGACGGCGAGGACTTCGAGCTCTGTCTGACCGTCGCCCCGGAGGACGCCGAGCGGCTCTTGGCCGAGCACCCGGCGCCGGCGGCGCTCTACCGCATCGGCGAGGTGACCGATGCGCCCGGCCTGTTCCTCCGATCCCCGGACGGACGCTCAACGCCGTTCGAGCCGCGCGGGTTCGACCACCTCCGCGGCGTGGCCGACCCAGAGGGATGACGTGCCGCCATGGACGTGGTCCGACCCGCCCCCAGCCTGATCCAGGTCGAGCTCGCCTCGGAGGAGGACACCGTGCGCCTGGGCCGGGCGATCGCGGACGTCGTCGAGCCCGGGACGGTCATCGGCCTGGTCGGCCCGCTGGGCTCGGGCAAGACCCGACTGGTCCGGGGGATCGCCGAGGCGCTTGGGGTCGAGCCCGGCGCCATCTCGAGCCCGACGTTCGTCTTGATCCAGGAGTACGACGGCCGCCTGCCGGTGTTTCACTTCGACACCTACCGGCTGCCGTCACCGGAGGCGTTCGAGGACCTGGGCCCCGCCGACTACTGGGACGCCGGGGTCTCGCTGGTCGAATGGGCCGACCGCGTCGCCGGCCTCCTCCCCGACGGTCGCTGGACGATCGCGCTGGAGCCGACCGGGCCGACGACCCGAAAGGCCCGGATCGAGCTGCCGCCGGAGCCGGCCGATCGGCTCATCACGCGGATGAGGGAAAGCGACGGCGACCGGGTGGATTTGACGCCCTGATCGCCGCGCCCTAGGTTTGCGCGGGAACATCCCCGGGTCGGGGCCGTCGCATCTCCGCGCGAGCGGCCGCCGCCGGGTCGAGTCCTTGAGCGAGGAGGCGATCGTGGGCGTCTCGGCCCCTAGCTTATTGAGCGGCGTCGCGCCAGCCACCGGGTCGAAGGGGAAGGCGCGGTTCGTGCCGCGAGCCGTGTCGAACTTCGAGGAGACCGGGCTCAGCTATGCGCTGATCGAGGGACTGGTGCTGAAATTCCTGGTGAACGCGGGGACGGCGACCGGCCGGCGGATCGCCGCCGAGCTCAGCCTGCCCTTCGGCCCGTTCCCCGAATTCCTCCGCCAGCTCAAGAACCAGCAGATCGTGACCTATACCAACTCGGCCACGGCGAATGATTACGTTTACTCGCTCACCGACACCGGGCGGATGCGCGCCGGCTGTACTACGAGGAGTGCGCCTATGTCGGACCGGCGCCGGTCGTGTTCGACGACTACCTGAAGTCGGTCGCCGCCCAGACGATCACCGACGAGCATCCGCTGGAGGCCGACCTGCGGCGGGCGTTCTCGGACCTGCTCATCTCCGACGAGATCTTCGCGATGCTCGGCCCGGCCATCAACTCGGGCCGCGGCATGTTCCTCTACGGGGCTCCCGGCAACGGCAAGACCAGCATCGCCGAGCGGATCACCCGGTGCTTCGGGACGACGGTCTGGATCCCGCGCGTGCTGTCGGTCGAGGGGCAGATCGTCAAGCTCTTCGACCTGGCCAACCACGAGCCGGTCGAGCTGGAGACATCCGGGGGCCTGCTCAACGAGGTCGAGTACGACCGGCGCTGGGTCTACATCCGCCGCCCGACGATCGTGGCCGGCGGCGAGCTGCGGATGGAGGACCTCGAGATCCACTACGATCCCACGACCAAGGTGAGCGAGGCCCCCATGCAGCTCAAGAGCAACCTGGGCACCTTCCTCATCGACGACTTCGGCCGCCAGCGGATGCAGCCGATCGAGCTGTTGAACCGCTGGATCGTCCCCCTGGAGAAGCGGTACGACTTCCTCAGCCTGGCCAACGGCAAGAAGGTCCGCGTGCCGTTCGACCAGTTGATCCTGTTCTCGACCAACCTCGAGCCCAAGCAGCTCGTGGACGAGGCGTTCCTCCGCCGCATCCCGTACAAGATCAACGCGACCGACCCGACCGAGCCGATGTTCCGCAAGATGATCGAGATGTTCGCGCCCAAGCTGGACTTTAGCGAGGTGGATCAATGGTCGGTGGATTATTTGATCCAGCGTCATTACAAGGAGGGCGGCCGGCCGTTCCGCTGCTGCCAGCCCCGCGACCTGCTGCTCCAGGTGCGGAATTACTGCATCTACAACGGCCTGCCGCTGGAGATGAAGCCGGAATACTTCGACTTCGCCGTGAAGAATTACTTCACCGTCATGTGAGATCCGGACGGCACACGGCACCCGTCGGCGTCGTCGCACACGAGATCACGAAAGCACGAAAGTACGAAAGCACGAAAAAGACCGGGGAGCTCGATCGGGTTCGGTCCTTCTCGTCTTCTCCGTTTCGTGTTTTCGTACTTTCGCGCTTTCGTGATGAATGTCCAAGCCTCGGACACCGCAAACCCGGATCAATCCTCGACCCCGAGCCGGATCTCATCCGAGTTGCCCCGCAGCTCGGGTGCGTACATCGCCTGCGCCCGGGCGGGCAGCGCGTGGAACCGGCCGGGGACCTCGGCGCGGAGGCGATACGAGACGCTGTGCTTGCCCCGCGCGAGGGTCCGGGCGAAGAACGCCACCCGCTCGTCGCGGAACTCGACGTAGGCGCCCAGGTCGTTGCCGTTGTAGCCGCTACGGACCTCGACCGGCTCGAATCCGGCCGCCTTGTAGTCCTCGAACACCAGGTATTCGTAGTCATTCTTGCTGTCGATCTCCAGCTCGATCTCGACCAGCTCGCCGCTCTTGAAAGTCGCGCCGTCGGCCATCGGCTCGCGACGGTAGCGCTCGACCCGCTGGCCGACCGCCTGGCCGCGGCCGCCGGCCACGTCGACCGCCTTGTCGTCCTTCACCAGCCGGTAGACCTTTCGATCCACCTTGATCTCCAGACCCGCGCGGGCGATCGGGTCCTCCATCGTGAAGTTGGTCGAATACGCGTTGAAGTAGACCGGACCCTTGCCGCGACGGGTGAGCGTGACCGTGTGCTCGCCGGTCGAGAGCGCCTGGCCCTCGAGGACGAACCCGTTGTCGAACTGGAACAACTCGGCCGGGGTGATCCTCACCTCCTTATGAGTCTTGCCGTCGATCGCGATCGCGACCGTCATGTCCGGGCGGTCCTCGCCGCTGGCCTTGAGGTAGTCGGCCATCGCCTCGACGCAGAACGCCGTGTCGCGGGTCGAATTCCAGTAAGAGCCGTGCCGGCGGTTGTTCAGCATGTACTTGACCAGCCGGGGCGCCAGCTCGCCCTTCGGATCGGTGCGGGCCAGCAGCTTCAGGTAGAACGCATGCGTCTCGATCTCGCTGCCGTACCACCACCACCGGTAGCCCTGGTTGGGCAGCTTGAGGTAGGCCGTCTGGTTCTCGTCGTCGCGCACGACGTACTGGGCGATGTTCCGGAGCACGGCCATGAGCTTCTCCTGCTCGCCGATCCGTTCCAGGCCTAGGCCGAAGAGTGCCTTGCCGTAGACGGAGAGCTTGGTGCGATCGCGATCCAGGTAGCCGAGCATCCGGTCGTTGCGGGACCCGGCATCGGCCAGGACCATGAAGACGAGCGCATCCGCGTCGTCGGCGGATGGCTTGGAGGGCTTGATCCCACTCTCGGCGTTCTCGAGGAGCTGGACCTGCCTGGCCTGGTCGGCCGCCAGCCAGGCGACGCCCCGCTCGAGCATCCCTTGTGGCAAGGCGACGTCGTTGCGCCGGGCGACTTGCAGGCCGTGGACGACCAGTGCCGTCGTGTGGGCCGACGGGTATTCGCCGAAGCCCGAGAACCAGCCCCAGCCGCCGTCGGAGAGCTGCATGTCGGCCAGTCGCTGCAAGCCGGCGCGGGTCATCCTGGCCACCTCGGCCTCGTCGAAGACCGGGTTGTGCTCGTAGCCCTTCCACTTCTTCGCCCGCTCGCGCGCGTCGCCCAGCTCCTGGGCATTGAGGTTGGTATGCCTCTGGTGGATCGCCTTCAGGTCGAGCCCGAGGTCGATCAGGACCTTCTGCGTCATCACCGTCGGCAGGAAACGGTTGAGTGTCTGCTCGGTGCAGCCATACGGATAGTCCGCGAGATAGGGCAGGGCGTCGACCAGGGCGCCGGCCAGGGTCGGGGAGTACCGCACCTCCAGCCGCGACTGCTCCGGCTTGCGCTCGGCCGGCACGCGCAGGACGACCTGGCCCGTCTCCTGGTCCGGCCGGATCGTGCCTGCGAAGGACTCGGTCTTGAGCATCCCGTGGACATAGGCCGGGAAGGTCATCTGGGCCGCGTCGGATTCCTCGTCGGTCAGCGCCTTCATGCGGATAATCGCCTGGCCTTCGTGCGCGACCTTCACTCGCCAATCGACCCGGTGCTCCGAGCCGGCGTCGATCGCGACGGTCCGCGAGGTTTCCTCCATCGGCTCCAGCACGCTGCCCTCGCATTCCAGCACGACCTGGACCGACTTCTTCGACTTGAGCTTGTTGTGGACGTTGGCCGAGAGCACGACCTCGTCCTTCTCGACGAAGAAGCGGGGCGCCTGGAGCCGCACCAGCAGGTCCTTGGTCGTGATGATCTCGGTATCGGCTTGACCGACCTTCGTCCCCAGGCCCATGGCCCAGCTCTTGACCTTCCAGGTTGTCAGGCTCTCGGGGAGGGCGAAAGTGACCTCGGCCGTGCCGTCCGGACCCGTGTTGAGCATCGCGGCCCAGAAGGCGGTGTCGGCGAAGTTAGTGCGGACGACGGGCTGGACTCCAGGAGCTTGCGCCACTCCGCCGAGATCGAAGTCAATGACCTTGAGGGACTTCTCGGCCTCCACGCCGGGCGGCGCGGGAGCCGGGGCCAGGGCCGCCATCGGGGCCGCCGCCTTGGCCATGGCCATGCCGCCGCCCATCCCGCCCATCCCTCGCCGGACCCCGCCCCCGGCCGGCGCCATGAAGGCGGTCTGCCTCTCGAGTCCCTCGATGTTGGCGAGCCACCCGAAGGCGCCCAGGTCCTGCATCGCCACCTCGCGGGGTTTCAGCAGGTTATGGAACGATCGGTCGAGGCTCGACTCGGTTTGTGGGAAGTGCGAGCGGTTCCATCGCCAGAAGAACGCCTTGATCTCCGGGACATTCGAACCGCCCGAGATATACTCGACGGCCTTGTCGTAGACGGCCAGCACCGTCGAGCCCGAGAACGGCTTGCCGTCGGGTCCGGTGAGCTTGACCTTGACCGCGGCCTTCTGGCCGGGCTTGTAGGTCTTCTGCGAGGGCTCGATCGCGACATCGACGACCCGCGACTCGGGCGGGACAGCGATCCGGCGCACTTCGTCGTGGACCTTGCCATCGGCCACGGTAAGGGCCTCGACGAAGATGTTGGGCATGTCGCGCGGGACGATCCCGATCTCCTCGACCGTGCTCTTGCCCCGAAGGTGAATCACCTTCGGCGGCAAGTACACGCTGTTCACCGGCCGGACGAAGAGCAGCACGGTGGAATCCACCTGATTTGTGTTGATCAGCAGCCGGAGGGTCTCGCCGGGCTTGTACTCCTTGCGCTCGGGGACGACCTCCAGGTCGTTGAACCGGAAGCCCGCGCCGTCGAACCCCTGGCCGGTGACGGTGACCAGATAGCCGCCCTCGATGGTGTGTCCCTTGCCGTCGTCGATCGTGGCCGAGAGCCGGTACTGGCCGGCCTCGGCGGCCTTGATCGCCTGGCGGGCCCGGCCGTCGGCGTCGAGGGCGATGTCCCAGCTCTCGACGGGCGTCTCGATCGGCCGGCGCTCGGCGTCATAGGCGATCTTGAACAGCTTGAGCGTCCCCTTGCCGGCGACCGGCTTGTGGTCGAGCGTCAACGCGCGGAGGCCCGCCTCGATCGTGTCGCCGGCGCGGTAGTGGCCGCGATCGACCCAGACATGGACCGCGAACGGCTTGCGCGCGACCAGCACGGTCCCCGTCCCGACGATCGTCCGCCGCGACTGGTCGGTGACCTCGGCCGTGACCTCATAGCGGTGGTCCTGGTCGGGATGGGCGGCCCTGGCCAGCGCGGTGTCGATCTCGACGGGGATCGACCCATCGGACCGGATCGGCACCTCGGCCTCGGCCACGACCTCGGGGGGCGCCTGCGGACGTCCCCACCAGGGCAGGATGGGCCGGAGCACGCCCCAGCGCGACCAGCCGGGATACCACGAGGAGTCGACGGCGAACCACCAGTAGCCGGCGCCGAAGAGCCAGTCCCAGCGCGCGGCCGGATACCAGCGGGCGTCGGCCGTCGTCCGGGTGACCTTGTACTTGACCTTCGCCTCGGCGACCGGTGCGCCGAAGTAGTAGTTCGCCTTGATGGTCGCCGTGATCTTCTCGCCGAGCATGACCGGGATCGTCGGCGCCTCGACGCTCACCTCGAACTCGGGCTTCTTGTACTCCTCGACCCGGAACGAGCCGCCGCCCCGGCTCGGGATCAAGACCTGGTAGACTCCCAGCGTCGCGTCGGACGGCAGCTCGAAGGACCCGTCGAAGCCGCCGAAGGCGTCGGCCTTGAAGCTGTCGGTGAAGATCTTCTCGCCCTTGGGATTCCGGATCTCGACGCTGAATGTGTGGCCGGCGAAGTCGGAGGCACCCGGCCGGTCGTACCGGGCGTGCCCGACCCAGAGCTTGAACTTCACCGGCCCACCGGGCCGATAGACGGGCCGATCGGTGATCGCGTAGACCTTGATCTGGTTATAGACGGGGTCCCGCGGGCCGGCTCCCCAGAGGTACGAGAAGCCCTGGTGGGCCAGGCGGCCGTCGGGCGTGGTGGCCGTGACGACCCACTGGTACGGGGACCTCGTATAGGGGGATCTCGGGTCGGTCAGCGTGGCCAACGGGACCTGAAGCTGGCCGTCGTCGTCGGACTTGAGCGAGAGTGTCTTGGTCTCGACCTGAAACGCATTCCGGTCGCCGACGTTGAGCATGCGCCAGCCGAACAGTTCGACGTCGGCCCGCGGCACGGGCTGGCCGGTGCGCGAATCGGCGATGAAGTAGTACGCTACCCCCGACATCGGCTTCTTCACGATGACCGTGTCGTCGAGCCAGACGACGATCCGGCTGGTGTTCCCCCCCTCCATCCGGGCGGTCAGCAGATAGGCACCGGCCTTCTGGAGCGGCGTGGTCACGGTGATCCGCCGGTCGAAGTGGCGCGGCAAGGGCTCCAGGTCGAGGTCCCAGCTCGCGACGGACCGACCCATGTACTGGCGCTGGTTCTGGGTGACGATTCGTCCGCCGACGTCGTCGATGTTGGTCTGCTGCCAGTCGAGCTGCTTCCGCGACGAGGCGATGCGGGCCTTGACGTCCTCGAGGAGCTTTTCATAACGGATCTCATGCGCCTCGAAATGGACGCGGCGGCCGTTGCGGAAGCGGAACTCGGCCGCGGCGCCGCGGCCGGCGGGATGCGTCCGTATGGCCTCGAACTGGCCCCAGGCGCCGAGGATCTGATCGATCTGCCGGGTCTTGGCGCGGTCCTTTTCCCCGTAGGTCTGGCGGCTCCGCTTCAGATCATCGGCGGCCCGGTCGAACTGGCGGCGATCCTGGAAGATCGACGCCAGCGCGGCGAGGGCTTCTTCTCCCTGCCCGGTCCTGGGCTCGTCCGCAATCGATTGATAGATCTTGATGAAATTGAACTCGTCGGGGAGCTTGAACCGCTTGATGCCGGTGGCCAGGCGGGCGATTGTCTCGTCGTCGGCCAAGGTGTCGAGCGCGTAGGGGCCGGAGGCTTCGGGCTGTCCTTCGGTCGGTCCCTCGTCGAATCCGGTTCCCCGGATCGTCTGGGTGCCGAACTGTCTGACCAGGAACGCGGCGAGGGCGGCGCGGGTCGTATTCAGCAGATGAGGGTCGACTTCGACGGCCTGGGCCAGCGCCCATCGCCAGCGCTCGCCGTCGTTCTTCGCCTGGGCGAAGGTCGGTGGGAGATGGTAATAGACGGGAGTCCCGTCGGGCTCGACGGGTGCGGCGGTGTGCTGGCGACCCCAGTGGAGGAACGGGTCGTCGTCGTAGTCGGGCAGAACGTCGAGGGGGGTGAGGACCTGGAGCCGCCAGGAATCCATCTGCCCCGGCTGGCCCGCCAGGGCCCGGGCGAACGTCAGCATGAAGCGGCTGGCGGTGAAGCGATCCCTGGCGGACCGGACGCGATCCAGCCCTCGAAGCAGGATCTGCAAGGCGCGGACCCGGTCGCGCGCGAGAGCGCTGACGCGGCGCCCGCCCCCGCGGTGCTCGCCGCGATGGAAGACGCCGGTGACGAGATAGCCGTCGTGCCGGCGGTCCAGGACGCTCTCGGCCGCCGTCTGGAGCAGCGGCCAGTTGTCGCCATGCACCGCGACGACCGCCTCGAGGAGGGCATCGATCTCGTCGGTCCGCCCGAGGCGCTCCAGGCAATTGATCGCTGTCGTCAGGTCGCTGCCGATGGCCTGGGCCTCGTTCTGCGGGTCGAGGGCGAGCCGCCGGTAGCCCTCGTATGCCTCCTTGTAATTGCCCGCGCCAAACAGCTTGATGCATCGCAGGCGCTCGCGCCGGCTGGGGATCTCCTGGCCGCGGGCCCGCGCGAACCCCAAGCCCAGTAACATGGGGACCATCAGCCCGATGCAGACCAGGCGGAGAACGACCATGGCAGCCTCGCGGGGTTCGAGCTTCCCCGGCGATCCCGGGGGCGATGGCGGAAAGACTCCATCCCCCACAGGATAACGCGGGCACTGAATTCAAGGGAGCGGGTCGGGAAATTCGCGAGGATCGAATAGATTCTATCGATGAATCCGCGAAATCATCGTGGCGCGAAAATTCGGTCTCCTTCGGACCGCGGGAGCCGTTTCGCAGTCCGATCCTCGCGGAGTTGATTCTATCGATTGAACCGCTTGATGATTCAAATTCGCTTCGTCTTCTGGTTAACTGGTGGCGTTGATTTCGATTTCCGTCCCAGGAGACTATTTCATGCCAGCCGTAGCGACCCGGAACCAGGGGAAGAGCATGTTCATCAAGGAGGAACTCAACAACGATCCGAACGCCAACGCCGAGGCCATCAATGCGGGGTGGCGGGCGGCCGGCATGTCGGGCAGCATCAGCTCCAGCCTCATCAGCAACGTGCGGACCCGCCTGAGGCTCTCGGGCAAGCTGCGCGGCAAGGGTCGGCGGCGGACCGGGACGACCGGCGTCGCCGATGTCGGGGCAGGGGGCGCCGCCACGGGCAAGAGGCGCGGTCGGCCGCCGAGGCAGGCCGGTCCCGGCGCGAATGGAGAGGCTCTCGTCATGAGCCGGGGAAGGGAGCGAGAGTTGATGAACCTGGAGGTCGAGATCGACCGACTGCTGATGAAGGTGATGGAGACCGGCGCCCTCCCCGACGTCGAGAGCTCCTTGAGGAAGGTCCGGCGTCAACTCTACGCGGGCCTGGTCGCGCAGTCGTGAAATCGTGGTCGAGAGGCCCCAACGGATCATCTTGTAGGGTGCGCTGTGAGCACCGACCGAGCCCTCGGTGGGGGGGATCGGTGCTCACAGAGCACCCTACGAGCGACAAGCCTACAAGGCGTCTCACCGTCTGAAGAACGCGCGGCGGAAGAACCCGCCCAACCGGGATCCGCCCGTCGATTCCCCGGTACCGTCGGCGATCATGGGGGATCGGCCGGCCTCGTACTGGGCGACCGGACGGAATGCCGGCGGCCCGCCGGCGAGCCGGCGGAAGGTGCCCCCGCCGTTGGCCATATCCAGCGACCGGACGTTCGCCTCGGTCACGTGCGGGTTGTGGCCGCTCCAGCGGGTCTCCACCACCTCGAGGACGTTCAAGGGCGCGAATTGTGCATCTCCGCCCACCGAGATCCAGTCGGCCGCATACGGGTTGCTCTCGTTGACCCGACCGTCGAGGCCGTACACCAGGCTGTACTGGTAGTTGACGACCCGATCGTGGTTCTCCTGCCCATTCAACATGCAGCCGGAGTTGCCGTGGAGCTCCAGGTCGATCTTCACCGCGCGGGGCCCGCGGCCGGGGATCGCGTGATAGGTGGCGACATACTTGTAGATGCCATGATTCCAGACCTCGTTGATGGTCCCCCGCGGCGGGAAGGCCCGCAGGTTGGCCAGCAGCGGCTTGCGCTCGCCGCGGATGTGGGCCTCGAGCATCGCGTGCACCCGCGGCACCTTGGAGTCGGTCGCGTCGGGGCCGGGCCGCGGCGGGCCGGCCGGGATCTCGTTGGCGTAGTCGCCGATCCGGTGGTTGTAATGGTTCTCGCCCAGCTCGGCCCACAGCGCCTTGAGCTCGTCCTGCGTCAACCCGGACCAAGGCGCCGGCACCGGCTCATTGAGCAGGATCGATGACACCGCCCCGCCCAGGCAATGGCCGGGCCATCGCGAGATCTCCTTGCTCTGGCTGAACGCCGCCTCCCACTGTCGCGCCGAGGTGTTGAAGAGCTGGTCGTATTTCAACAGGGGCGAGGGGGTCTGGAACTGCGTGAGCTGCCCGCTGTGCTCCTTGTCGGGGCCCAGCCAGTACAGGTCGTCGTACAGGTTGGGGAACCAGGTCGCCTCGTCGCCGGGAGCCGGCTGCGTCTCCAGCATCCCATTCGGCCCGGCCAGCACGATGTCCACCCCGGGGGCGACGTACCCTCCCGGCGAGGCGATCAACTGGTCGTCGCCCCGGACCTGGACCGACGTGGTGTTGACGCGAGCATTGCCATTGGCCCACGGCTCGTGGATCGCGTCGGCCTTCGTCGGCCAGTAATAGAAGTTCCACGGTCGCTTCAGGCTCTGTGCCACCTGGACGAACGTCGTCTCCACCGTGTAAGGCGTCGTGGCACCCTCGACCTTGAAGGTGTACCACCCCTGGTGATCCGCCCCGACGTCCTGGCCATTGGCCCACCCGGCGCCCCTGGCATCCTTGAGGTTGACGATCCGTCCCGAAGTTGACGTCACCTTCAGCTCGCCGCCGAAGCGCGTCGGGACATACACGGCATAATATCGGTCGCCGCTCTGGACGGCCAGGGAGCCCCCGAGGGGGACGGCCTTGGCGCGTTGCGTCTCTTGCGCGGCCGAGGCCGCGCTCGCCATCACAGCCAGCACGAGCCCCACAAGCCGGTTGCCGATGCCCATGCTTCCTCCTAATCCCGTTGTCGGGTTCAACTCGCGGGAGAGCGTCGTCGCTACGACCGGACGTCCCCTTACCCCTGGCGGCCTTCCCTGCCAAATGCGCTGCGGGTCTACCTCTCTCGGACGTACGGCTTCCGCCGTTCCCCTTGTAGATTCGGCATCACCAAGGTGCCATATCGACGACAATTGACCCCTTGGTCCCGGCCCGTCCCGAGCGGTTCGATATACCCCGTAGAATTCGTCCAGGCGGCACGGCCGTCGGATCGGGGAGCGCTCTGCTTCGCTTCGCTTCGCTCCGCTGCGGGGAGCGCTCCGCTTCGCTGCGCTGCGCTGCGGGGAGCGCCGGCTGCGCCGGCTGCGGGGCGCGGGGTGCGGGATTCGGAAAGCGGGGTGCGGGGTGCGGGGCGCGGGGAGCGCCGGTCGTCTTCTCCTCCCGCGCCCCGCAGCGAGCCGGAGGCGAGCGCTCCCCGCGTCCCGCAGCGGAGCGAAGTGGAGCGCTCCCCGCAGCGCAGCGAAGCGCTCCCCGCAGCGAAGCGGAGCGCAGCGCTCCCCGTCAGGCGCTCTCCCCGATCACGCGGATCTTGTATCCGCCGACGAGGATCTCGTCGCCGGTGCCGGGATGCCGCGGTGTGCCGCGACGGAGCGGAGCCCGGCCGCCGATGATCAGGAACGTCCCATTGGTGCTCTCGAGGTCCTCGAGCCACCATTTGCCGTCGCCGAGGAAGATGCGAGCATGGCGGAGGCTCACCCACTCGTCGCCGGCCAGGGCGATGTCGCATTCGACCCCGGCCCGGCCGAAGCGCGTGCCGCGCTCCTCGCGCTTGGTCACGGGGAAGCGGAGATAGGGGCGGCCGTTCGGGCCGATCAGATCGATGAATCCCAGGGGGACGAGGACGCGGGTCTGGAAGACTTCTCCGTCGGGGGCGCGCAGAGCAGGGATCTCGACCGGCGGATCGGCGAGCCGGAACTCCAGGACATGCCGGCCGATCCGGAACCGGGTGCCGGGCGCGAGCTCCTCGGGGCGATGCGGCTGGAGCTTGCGATAGACGCCGTTGAGCGTCTCCAGGGGCTCCACGTACAGCTCATCTCCCTCGTAGCCGATCTTGAGGTGCTCCTCGGCGAGACCCTCCGGGTTGGCGTCCCACGACTGGAACGTGTAACGCCCCAGGACCTTACCCTCTCGGCCCACCTCCCCCAGGTCGGACCACCGGCCGATCGAGTTGTGGAAGAACTGGAGGATCGACCGCGTGCCCGAGGCCGGGGACGAGGGAACGACCCCCGCGTACGTCCGCTCGTAGCCGTTCTGAGGGTCGAGACGATCGTGCGGAGTGGGCGCGATCGGGGGGCGGGGTGGGGGCGCGTAGGCGGCGCGATGGTCGTCGGAGCCGGGGAATCGGTGGGGGGTATCGGTGAAGCCGCTCTCGTCGGGATCGGGGAATGAGGCCGGCGCGGGCACGGGCGCGCGGGCGGGAGCAGGGGCAGCGGAGGTCTCGTCGGGGGGGAACGGCACGCCGACGTCGGGTCCGAGCGGAGCCGGCGAATCCTGCAGCGGGCGCGCCGCGGGACGGCCCTGCGATCGGGGCAACGCATTGGTGCTCAGATCCGAGTCGTCCAGCGATCGTCCGACCGGCGGCGGTTGCGGCAGCTCGCGCCGCGGCGGCGCCGCGGCCCCGCGCCCGCTCGCGGCGGCCGAGTCCGGCCGGGGCCTGACATCCACCGGACCGGCCGGGGGCCGCGGCCGCGGATCCTCCCGTTCGGTCCGACGCCTCCCGGGCGGCGGGACCGTCGCCAGGATGTCCGGCTCCGCGTCTCCCCGAGCTTCACGATCGGCGGAGTCGCCTTCGAGCCGGGCCGAGGGCTTCACGGGCCCGCGGCGAATTGGCGGCTCCTCTCCCTCCGGCCCGCGCGGCTCGAACCGCGGACGATCCGGCGTCTTCGCCTTCGAAGCGTCGGCCCCCTTGAGGATCCCTGGCACGGCCTCGCGAGGCAGTCCGATGGTCCGTAGTTCGTCGTCGGTCGGAGTCGACATGGTTCGTCCCGGAAGGCTGGCCGGGCCTCGGCTTGGAGCGGACCGCATCCGCAATCCGTCCCTGGATCCCCGATACCACCCCTCCTCTGGTGGCGCGCCTTTGACCCGGCCGCGGATGCTTGATTATACTCATTGATTCGAGGCCACGTCAAAACGCCGGACCCCGGTTTTTTCCGGGCCGGCGACACGGTGAACGGGGAAGGACGTAGAAGTACACAAGAGGTCTTGATCCCGGGCCCGGCAACGCCGATCGCCGTTGCGATCGACAATCGATCGGAGGTCGGCGGCCTCGGAGGGCCGCCCCACCGGAACCGACAGCCGGGCCGGTGGGGCGGCGTCCGCGTCCGCGAGGCAACGGATCCCTGTCTATGTCCACGACCTATCAACAGGCCAATCGGCTCCTCACGCTCACGACCCCGCTGGGCAAGGACAAGCTCCTCCTGGTCGGACTGTCGGGCACCGAGGCGATCTCCGAACTCTTTCAGATCCAGCTCGAGGCCATCGCCACCAACGAGACGCAGGTCCCCTTCGACCAGCTCCTGGGCAAGAAGATCACCGCGCAGATCATGGCCCCCGGCGGCAACCGCCGCTACCTCAACGGCATCTGCAACCGCGTCGTCCAGGGCGGGCGGGACCCGATCTTCACCCTCTACCGGCTGGAGATCGTCCCCGAGTTCTGGTTCCTGACCCGCAAGGCGCAGAGCCGGATCTTCCAGCAGATGGCGGTGCCCGACATCCTCGACCAGGTCTTCCAGGGCCTCAACGTCCAGAAGCAGCTCAAGGGGAAGTACGAGCCCCGCGATTACTGCGTCCAGTACCGCGAGACCGACTTCAACTTCGCCAGCCGGCTGATGGAGGAAGAAGGGATCTTCTACTTCTTCACCCACACCAATGGCAATCACACCATGGTCGTGGCCGACACGCCCGACGCGCATCCCGAGGTCCCCTTCGACAGCCAGGCCACCTATGCTCCCCTGGACATCACCAACGTCGAGGAGGACCGGATCACGACCTGGGAGAAGCAGCAGGACCTGCGCTCGATGAAGTCGACCTTGTGGGACCACACCTTCGAGCTGCCGCACCAGCACCTGGAGGCCGAGAAGCCGATCCAGGACACGGTGCAGGTCGGCACGGTCTCTCACAAGCTGAAGCTCGGCGACGCCGACCGATTGGAGCTCTACGACTGGCCGGGCGAGTATGCCCAGCGGTTCGACGGGGTCGGCCCGGAGAAGCAGGATCGCCCCTCGGATATCCAGAAGATCTACCAGGACAATCAGCGCACCGTCGGCATCCGGATGCAGCAGGAGGCCGCGGCGGCGCTGTCGGTCTCGGGCACCAGCCGGCTGCGGCAGTTGACGGCCGGCCACAAGTTCACCCTCCAGGAGCACTTCAACGCCGACGGCGCCTACGTGATCACCTCGGTGAGCCATTCGGCGCGGATGGCCAGCGACTACCGCACGGGCCAGATGGACGAGATCGCCTACGACAACGCGTTCACCGCGATGCCCTTCGCGCTGCCCTACCGTCCGCAGCGGGTCACGCCCAAGCCGGTGGTCCAGGGGACGCAGTCGGCCGTCGTGGTGGGACCGTCGGGGCAGGAGCTGTACACCGACAAGTACGGCCGGGTGAAGGTCCAGTTCCACTGGGACCGCCAGGGGAAGAACAACGAGACCAGCTCGTGCTGGGTCCGCGTCGCCCAGCTCGCGGCCGGGCGGCGGTGGGGGACCTCGTTCTGGCCGCGGATCGGCCAGGAGGTGATCGTCGACCACCTCGAGGGGGATCCCGATCAGCCGATCGTCATCGGCGCGGTCTACAACGCCGACCAGATGCCCCCCTACCTGGGCAAGGGGCCCGACTCCCAGCATCCCGAGGAGAACCTGATCAGCGGGTTCAAGTCCAACACGTTCGACGGGCGGACAGGGCTACAACGAGTTCCGGTTCAACGACACCAAGGATAAGCAGCAGATCTTCGTCCACGCCGAGCGGAACATGGACACGCGGGTCAAGAACGACTCGATGGAGCTGGTGCAGGGGAACCGCCACCTCATCGTCGGCAACCAGGGGGGCGGCGGGGGAGGCGGAGGCGGCGGCAATTCGGGGGGCAACCAGTACGAGCAGATCGTCAACGACAACAACATGTACGTCCAAGGCAGCCAGGTCGAGAAGATCGATGGGGCGATGCAGCAGACGGTCGGCGGCAACCAGGACCTGCTGGTCCAGGGCCAGAAGACCGAGTCGATCAAGAGCGGCTACGACCTGATGGTGGGCAACAACCTGAATGTCAAGGTGGCCAACTCGGACTCGCTGACGGTCGGCCAGAACTACCAGGAAAAGATCGGCATGAGGCGGGCGGTCGACGCCGGCCAGGAGATCCACCTCAAGGCGGGGATGAACGTGGTGATCGAGGCGGGGATGTCGTTGACGCTCAAGGGGCCGGGCGGCTTCGTGAACATCGGCCCGGCCGGGGTGGCCATCCAGGGGACGCTGGTGCTGATCAACAGCGGTGGCGCCGCCGGCTCCGGCGGGGGCTCCAACCCCGACAGCCCGAAGGACGCCAAGGCCGCCCAGCCCACGGCCCCGACCCCTGCCGACGACTCCGCGACCGGTCGGAAGTCGAGCTGAACGCGTTTGTCCCGAAGGAAAGGAGCCGGCCATGCCGCCTGCCGCGCGTCTCGGTGATATGCACGTCTGCCCGATGGTCAACGGCGTGGTCCCGCACGTGGGCGGCCCGATCCTGCCGCCCTGCGATGTCACCGTGCTGATCGGCGGCCAGCCGGCCGCGCGGGTCACGGACATGGCCTTCTGCGTCGGCCCGCCCGACATGATCGCCATGGGCTCGACGACCGTCCTCATCGGGGGTCTCATGGCCGCCCGGATGGGCGACATGACCGTGCACGGCGGCGTCATCGTCATGGGCTGCCCCACCGTCATAATCGGCGATTTGGGGCAGGGGGCGGCGCTCCAGAGCGGGGCGCGGACCGGGGCGGGTTTCGTCAAGCCATGTCATTAGTCCCGTTTGAAGCGACGGCTTCCGGCCGGGGGCGAGTGGCGGTCCCATGCGAGTGATCCTGGAGATCCAGCCCGGGTCGGTGGCCCCTCGGTCGGTCGCGATCGAGGGCGGGTCGGAAATCCGCGTCGGCCGGGTGGCGCCCTCGCAAGTCATCCTCAACGATCAGACCGTATCTCGGCAGCATTTCGCGATCGCGTTCAACGGCCGGACCGCCCGGATCCGCGACCTCGGGAGCACGCACGGGACCGTGGTGAACGGGAAACCCGTGACCGGGGCGGTCCTCCACGACGGCGACCTGATCCAGGCCGGCATGACCATGCTACGCGTCCGGTTCGTGGAGGACCGGACCGGGGACGGGCCGATACCGGTGGTCGCGGCACCGACTGAGCGGGCCGAAGCCGTCTCCGGATCGGCCAGGACACTGGATCTGCCGGCCCTGGAGGGGCCGCTCCACGACCGCGTGATCCAGGAACTGAGGGACCAGAACGAGCCGCTCTACGCCATCCTCGACGCGGCCCGCGACCCCCTGATCCTGGCCCGCCTTCTCGATTGCAAGGAGGAGCATCAATCCTTGTACGAAGGTCCCGAAGGGGACAAGCTCTCGGCGTACGCCCCCTATCTGGTCGCCCTGCCGCGCGGATCGGAGTTCCTCGAGATGATCGTCCGGGACGGCTGGGGGCAGAGCTGGGGCGTCTACCTGACCTGCGACAGGCCGTTCAAGGAGGTCCGCAAGCATCTCCGCCATTTCTTGATGGTCGAGCTGGAAGGCGAGGAGGTCTACTTCCGCTTCTACGACCCGCGCGTGCTGCGGGTCTTCCTGCCGACCTGTACGCCGGGCGAGATCCGCGAGTTCTTCGGGCCGATCCGTGAATTCCTGCTGGAAGCGGACGATCCCGGCACCGTGCTCCATCTCACTCCGCATGAACCCGGGGTGGCGCGGACGGCGGTGGCGTCGCGCGTGGCCAGCGCCGAAGCCCGCATGTGAGGAGGCCCGATGTTCACGATCCGCTCGGAACAGACGGCCGCGCTGAGGAAGCAGGCGATCGGCGATGGGCTGGCGAGGAGCTTCGAGGGGACGAAGCAGGAGGCCCGCGTTGACCCCACCAGCGGCGATGTCATCATCACCGACCCCGACCGCCGATCGATCCGCTGCACGTTCGACGAGCGGGGTTTCGTCGGCGGCGTCAGCGGGCCGCTCGGTCGGACCTACCGCCTGGAGAATGACCCGAAGGGTCGAGCGGTCGGATTGACGATCCCGAGCGGCCTGCGAGTGGGGCTGGACCGCGACCCGGCCGGCCGGGTCGCACGCGTCTCCTCCGGGTCGCGACGGCTGTTCGATCTCGAATACGACGAGGTGTCCCAGGGCCCATCGGCGATCCGGTATCCCGATCGGACGAGCGTCCGCTTCGCCTACCGCGACGCGGAGCGGTTCTCGTCGATCACCGACCGCCTCGGCAATCGCACGTCCTACGCGTACGACGAACAGGGCCGATTCGCCTCGATCACCGACGCGAACGGAAGGGTCACGTCGTTCCGCTATGGCCGGTTGGACGC
This sequence comes from uncultured Planctomycetota bacterium, assembly GCA_963815795.1. Classification (GTDB taxonomy): domain Bacteria; phylum Planctomycetota; class Planctomycetia; order Isosphaerales; family Isosphaeraceae; genus JAKAUH01. Next base: position 268,596 of record CAWFIC010000006.1, read on the forward strand.
CCCGGACCAGATGCTCCTCCCGGACGGGTCGGTCGAATCCTACGAGTACGACCCGGGCGGCCAGGTCCGCCGCATCATCGCGGGCTCGGGACCGTCGGCCGAGATCCGCCGCGACGAGCTCGGCCGCCCGATCGAGATCCGCTACGGCGACGGCGAGGTGTGTCGCTTCGCTTACGACGGCCGGGGCAACGTGATCGAGGCGGCCAATCCCGAGATCACGATCCGCTACGAGTACGACGACTCCGGCCGGGTGGTGAAGGAAGATCAGGCGGGACAGATCGTCGGATATCAGTACGACGCGGCGGGCGACCTGGTGGGCCTGGCCTATCCGACCGGCGAGACCGTGGCCTTCCACCGCGACGAAGAGCTGCGCCTCGACGGCGTCAAGGACTGGGCGGGCGGCCAGCACCGCTTCACCTACGCCGGCCAGGATCGGGGCTACGAGCATTCTTTCCCGAACGGTTTGAAGGCGGCGGTGGAGCTGGCCGAGACGGGGCAGCCCGTCGTCATGACCGTCCGCTCCGGCGAGTCGGCCGGGCGGGCCATCTTCGGCCTGAGGTTCGAGTATGACGCGGAGGACCGGCTGCGGAGCCTGGTCGACTCCGATTTCGGCGCGAGGACGTACGGCTACGACGCCGAGAGCCGACTGCTGCAGGTCGAGGCCGACGACGGGGACATGCGGGAGGTCTTCACCTACGATCCCGCCGGCAACCGTACCGGCCGCAACGGGACGAGGGCCGAGTTCAACGCGCTGAACCAGTTGATCAGCCAGGGGACGATCCGTTGCCGCCATGACGATCGGGGGAACCTCGAGAGCTACGACGGCCCCGACGGCCCCTGGCGCTTCAACTACAACCGCCGCAACCTGCTCATCAGGGCCGTCTCCGGCTCGGGCCGGGTCGTCGAGTTCGGCTACGATTCGTTCGGCCGCCGGCTCTGGAAGAGGTCGGGCGCCAAGGAAACCCGCTATGTCTGGGCCGGCGAGCAGTTGATCCGCGAGGTCGAGACGAACGGTCCGGAGACGATCGCGCGCGATTATCTCTACGAGCCGGGCACGTTCTCCCCGCTCGCGATGCGGGTCCGCGGTGACATCTATTGTTACCACGCCGACCATCTCGGGACGCCTCGCCGGATGACGGATCGCCTGGGCCGCGTGGTCTGGTCGGCGGACTACCGCGCGTTCGGCGAGGCGATCCCGAGGATCGATCAGGTCGCCAACCCGTGGCGCCTCCCGGGCCAGTACTTCGACGAGGAGACGGGGCTGCACTATAACCGCTTCCGCTACTACTCGCCCGTCCTCGGCCGCTATCTCACGCGCGATCCCCTGACCTTCCTGGCGGGGACCAATTTCTATGCGTATGTCAACAACAACCCCATCAACGCGACCGACCCGCTCGGCCTCTCCTGGTGGGGGACGGCGCTGTCGGTCGTCGCTGGGGTGGCCGTCGGCGTGGCGGTGGTGGCGCTGGCGCCCGTGGCCCTGCCCCTGGCCATCGTCGCCGCCGGGGCGGCCGCCGGCGCCGTCGGATTCGGCCTGAACCAGGCCCTCAACGAGGACCACTTCTGCCTGGAGTGCATCCTGAAGGCCGCGCTCAAGGGGGCGTTCGTCGGCGCCGTCGCCGCGCTGCCGTTCGCCTTCTTGCCGGCGACGGCCGGCGTGGCCGCGTTCATGGGCGCCGGCGGGCTCAGCGGGGCCATGGGATACGCCGCCAACTGGGCCGCCACTCCGGGGGCCAAGTGGAACTGGGGACAGTTCGCCACGTCCGTCGGCATCGGCGCGGCCACGGGCGGCCTGGGGCGTTACCTGGGAGGAAGATTCGCCCAGTCGAGCGAGGAGGGCCAGACCCAGGGTGGTGCGGGCACGGTTCAGAACCTCGATCCCAACTCGGTTCGCTTCAGCCAGAACACGGCCGGCGGCGGGGGAAGGGCGGCGGCATTGCGGCAGAGTATGGGCGAGAATGGTTGGTCGGGCCCGCCCGTCGATGCGGTCGCGACGCCCGATGGGATCGTCACGATCGACAACACGAGGGTCGCCGTCGCCAGGGAGCAGGGCTTGCCCGAGATCCCGGTCACCGTCCACGCGGCGGACGAACCTCTCCCCGCATCGATGCAAGGTCGGTTCGGCGATTCCAAGACGTGGGGCGAAGCCCTGGCCTATCGCACCGCGCACCAGCGTCCGCCACTCCCACCGACCGGGACGACGGACCCCCCGCGTCTGCCGAAGTAATTGTAAGTCTCATTGACAGGCGATAGAGTCGGGCGCACGCCGAGAGGAGGGGACGATGCACAACCGTGGCGCAGGAGGAGGTCCGGACTGGCTCGAACCGTGGGTCCCGACCGGGACCGACGCGGTCAACTTCGAGGACGAGCTCCGCCGAGAGCTGGGGCCGAGTCACCCTCTTTACGGCATTCCCGCGACCGCCATCGCCCGGAGGATCGACACCGATGACGTCCTCTTCGAGCTGACGGGGGCCCCCTCCCGGTTCGCTGTCGTCCACCTCACATGGGCTGGTCGTCGCGAGACCGACCCGAGATGGCCGTCGGTCTCCTTCTTCTCCGACTTCGAGGACTGGATCGAGAGGGGCATGACTCGCGACCATCAGGAATACACGGCGTGAGTGGCCGCGGTGGTCAGTCAGACCGAATTGATGCCCGTTCTTTTCGGGTGACAAAGTGGGAATCCCGCCAACCTCGACTCGCTGGAGAGCCAACCATGGGTGTCGATTCGGGAGCCTTGGTCAAGACGTTGAACCCGACCTGCCTCAATACCCTCGACGGGGCGGCGGCCCTCTGCTACTCGCGGTCCAACCCGAGCGTCGAGATCGAGCACTGGCTCACGAAGCTCGTCGAGGCCCCGAACACGGATCTGAGCCGGATCTTCACGTTCTTCGAGGTCGACCCGGCCCGCGTGTTGCGCGACCTGACCCGGGTGATCGACCGGTTTCGAACCGGCTACGATCGGACCCCGACGCTCTCCTTGAAGATCGACGATCTCATCCGCGCCGCTTGGGTGCTGACGTCGGTCCAGTACGGGGCGCCGAAGGTGCGCTCGGGCGTGCTGCTCCTGGCCCTGCTGGACGACGCGGACCTGGCGCGGCTCGCGCGCGACGCCTCGCGCGAGCTGGCCAAGATCAAGGTCGAGGTGCTCCAGGCCAACCTGCCCAAGCTGGTGGCCGGCTCGGTCGAGGACGAGGGGCCGTCGGCCGCGGCCGCCGCCGTCGGGGATGAGGCCGGCCCGGCCGCGGCCGCTCAACCCGCCGGCCTCACCAAGACGCCGGCCCTCGATCAGTACACGATCAACCTCACCGAGCGGGCCCGGCACGGCGAGATCGACCCCGTGATCGGCCGCGAGGCCGAGGTCCGCCAGATGGTCGACATCCTGATCCGCCGCCGCCAGAACAACCCGATCCTCACCGGCGAGGCGGGCGTCGGCAAGACGGCCGTCGTCGAGGGCCTGGCGGTGCGGATCGCCCAGGGCGACGTGCCCCCGGTGCTCAAGAACGTCGTGCTCCGCACGCTGGACCTCGGGTTGCTCCAGGCCGGCGCGGGCGTCAAGGGGGAGTTCGAGAACCGGCTCAAGCAGGTCATCGCCGAGGTCAAGGCCTCGCCCGTCCCGATCATCCTCTTCATCGACGAGGCCCACACCATGATCGGGGCCGGCGGCCAGGCCGGCCAGAGCGACGCCGCCAACCTGCTCAAGCCGGCCCTGGCGCGCGGCGAGCTGCGCACGATCGCCGCCACCACCTGGGCCGAGTACAAGAAGTACTTCGAGAAGGACGCCGCGCTGGCGCGGCGGTTCCAGGTCGTCAAGGTCGAGGAGCCCGACGAGGACCGCGCCATCCAGATGATGCGCGGGATCACCGGGACCCTCGAGAAGCACCACGCCGTGCGCATCCTCGACGAGGCCATCGAGAGCGCCGTGAAGTTGTCGCTCCGCTACATCCCGGCCCGGCAGCTCCCGGACAAGTCCGTCAGCCTGCTCGACACCGCGTCCGCCCGGGTGGCCATCAGCCAGAATGCGGTCCCCCCGGCCATCGAGGACGGCCGGCGCCGGATCGATCACCTCCAGCTCGAGCTCGAGATCCTCGACCGCGAGGAGGCCACCGGCGGCCGGCACGCCGAGCGGATGGCCGAGGTCCGGCAGGCACTCGAGGAAGAACGCGCCCGGCTGGCCAAGCTGGAGGAGCGGTGGGAGGAGGAGCGAAAGCGCATCGAGGAGATCCGCGCACTGGGGCAGTCGATCGAGGCCCGCTATGCCGAGGAGAAGCAGGGTTCCGCGGGCACCGGCCAGGAGTACCAGCCCTCCGCCGAGCTGGCCGCGATGCAGGCCGACCTCACTGCGAAGCTCGACGCCCTGCACGCCGTCCAGGGCGAGTCGCCGCTGTTGCAGGTCTCGGTCGACGCGCAGACCATCGCCGAGGTCATCGCCGGCTGGACGGGGATCCCCGTCGGCAAGATGCTCGCCAACGAGATCCAGACGGTGCTCAACCTCCAGTCGAAGCTGGAGGAGCGCGTCATCGGCCAGTCGCACGCGCTGGACTCGATCTGCCAGCGGATCCGGACGTCGCGCGCCAACCTGACCGACCCGCGCCGGCCGATCGGCGTGTTCATGCTGGTCGGGCCCAGCGGCGTCGGCAAGACCGAGACCGCGCTGTCGCTGGCCGAGGCGCTCTACGGCGGCGAGCGGAACCTGATCACGATCAACATGTCCGAGTACCAGGAGGCGCACACGGTCTCCGGCCTGAAGGGCTCGCCGCCGGGCTACGTCGGCTACGGCGAGGGGGGCGTCCTGACCGAGGCCGTCCGCCGGCGGCCGTACAGCGTCGTCCTGCTCGACGAGGTCGAGAAGGCGCATCCCGACGTCCTGGAGCTGTTCTTCCAGGTCTTCGACAAGGGGACGCTCGAGGACGGCGAGGGCCGCGAGATCGACTTCAAGAACACGGTGATCCTGCTCACCTCGAACGTCGGCACGGAGACGATCATGAGGGCCTGCCGCGATCCCGAGGCGGCGCCCGGGCTCGACGAGCTGGCGGAGATGATCCGCCCCGACCTGCTCGGGGCCAAGTCCGAGCGGGGCGTCCCGATCTTCAAGCAGGCCTTCCTCGGCCGGCTGATCGTGGTCCCGTTCTACCCCATCTCCGACGCCATCATGCGGCAGATCATCCGCCTCCAGCTCGGCCGGATCGGCCAGCGGATGCGGCAGAACCACAACGCCCAGTTCAGCTACAGCGACGAGCTGATCGAGTGCATCGGCGGCCGCTGCCGCGAGGTCGAGAGCGGCGCGCGGAACGTCGACCATATCCTCACCCGCACCCTGCTCCCCGAGATCTCCAAGGAGATCCTCGGCCGCATGGCCGAGGGCCGGACGATCCGCTCCGTCCACGTCGGCGTCGGCGAGGGCGGCGAGTTCCAGTATGCCATCTCATAGGGCGGGCAATGCCCACCGGTCATCGGCCTCGACCGGTGGGCTCGGAATCGGGCTCAATCGCCGATCATCGTCGGCGTGAACGCAGCCGCCGCTTGAGCCGAGCCGAATTGGGGCGAGCCCACCGGCCACTGCGCCGACGGCCGCACGCCCAGGCAATTGCCGCGCGGGAAGACGCAGTTGCCGGACGGGAAGGGGCAATAGCCCTGCGGAAAGTAGCAGGCGCAGGGCTGATAACTCTGGGGTGAAGCGTATTGCCCGCTCGGGTACGCCTGCGGTGCGGCGTGCGTCGCTTGCGGGCTGACCTTCGTCGGGAAGCCGCCCTGGGCGTGCGCCGAAGGTGCCGCGGCGAGGAGCAGGCCGAGGCCGAGACAGGCGGCGGCGATGGAGACGCGCAGAGGACGAGGACGAAGCACTGGTCGTACACGCGTCGCCGCGTGCCTCCGAAGTTGGGTGCTCGAGGGTGTGCGTCAATTCGGCGGACAGGACCAGCCGGTTCTCCCCAATTATAACCGATGATTTCCCCCGCGCCGGCCTGGCGGCGCAGGGGAGGTGGGCGCCGGCATCAGGTCGTCCGGCTTCGCGTTCGCGTCGGTCCGGGCCCGACCGCCCGAGGCTACACCAACACGTACTTGCCGAGACGGCCGGATTGCGTCGGCTGGAGATGCGAATCCCCTTGCTGCTTCGGCTGGATGTTGTGCTGATCGTGGTTGTTCTGGACCGTGATGGTCGTCAGCGGGTCAGACCCCATGTACAGGGTGATCGCACGCATGGCCTCGTCGGTCGTGCGGATGCAGCCCATGGTGGGGTGATCCTGGGCCCCCTTGTTGGCCCGACCGGAGTGAATCCCGACCCCCTGGTGAAGGACCTTGCTGACGATGAAGGGGCGAAGCCGGATGATCCCGTAGGAGCCGTATGCCCCGCTGGGCGAATCTTCCGGCACGCCCTTCTTGTCCACGGCGTTGCCATGCTTGAAGGGTTGCGAGGTATCCAGGATCGCGTAGGTCCGGTTCGGCACGAACCTGAGCGTGGCCTTGCGGTCCACCACGTTGTTCGCAGGCCACGGCCCGGCGACCTGGCCGCCGTCTTCGCCGAGCAGGTTCAGCGTGTGGGCCGTCCCATCGAAAATCAGTTGTGACATCGAAGTTCTCCTCAGAAGGACTGGGACCAAACTCGACGATCTCACGGAGATGATTACGCGGCCGCCTGGTCGTTTGGGACTGCGATCGGCCGGAGCATCGGGCGATCTACGTCCCCGGCGCTGGCTTCGCCGGCTGTTTGCGCCCGAGCCATTGAGACAACAGCCCGCCGGCCCAGGCCAGCGCCAGGGTGCCCAGGCAGGCCCAGGCCAGCCAGAGCCCGGCGGGAAAATACCGGTGGACGTCCGTCGGCTCCAGGCGGTCGATGATGGCGTTGTTCCAGATCAGCAGGGTGATCACCGCGGTGGCCAGGCCCAGGCCCAGGGCGGCCAGGCGATAGCGGCGGTCGATCGCGCCGGCGCCCTTGGACCAGGTCGTATAGGCCGCATCCGCGATCATCTTGCTCGCCTTGCCGCTGACCAGCCCCGCGGCGAACGCCTGGCTTTCCGGGTCGGGCCCGCAGGCCACGAAGTAGCAGCCGCGCACCAGGATCGGCTCGGCCAGCGCGTGCGTGGAGAAGGAGACGTCGATCAGGTGGCACAGCGCGGGCAGGTCGCGCCAGAGCTGGGCGTTCATGGTCACCAGCTTGCTGTTCCCCGCCGTGTCGTGGTATTCGTCCGTCATCAGCTTCATCGACCAGGTGGAGAACCACTGGACGAGCCAGCCCAGGCCCTTGAGCGCCGCCGCGCGATCGAACGGTTGCGCCAGCGGTACCGAGAAGCCGCACCGCCTGATCCGGACATTGGGCGGTATCCGCGCGGCGAACTCGTCGAAGCCCGCATACGACTCGCGCAGGCAGAACACGGCGAGGGTCGGGCAGCGGACATTCAGCTCGGCGCGGATGGTCTGGAGGTCGTTGCGCAGGGCCCCGATCCCCTGGAGTAGCTCGGCCGATGCCGCCTTCTCCATCGGGTAGAGGACCGCCAGGCCGCGGAGGACCGGCTGCTCGGGGTTGAGCGCCAGGATCTTCCGGCACAGCTCGACCATCCGGGCCGTCCCCTCCTCGTCGCCCCGTCCCCAGGAGGAGGCCCCGGCGCAACTGATGAACAGCCCCTCGGCCGTGGCGTAGGCGTGGATCGGGGCGTTCTCGTCCACCGGCGCCTGCGCGAAGAACTGGAGCCCGGCGCTGCGGATCATCGCCGCGGCCGTCGATTCCTCCGTCCCCAGCAGCAGGAACACCTTCTGCCGCCCCGCGTCGTACCGGGCGTGACTCAGCCGGATCTGGATCTCGTCCCAGGCGCTCTCCAGGTCCGGGAACCGCGCGGGCTCGCCCGAGTCGCCCGTCCCCGCGCGCCGCCGGGTCTGGATCCATACCCACACCAGGTGAACCGACAGATAAAGCGCCGCTAAGGCCAGCACCAGCACCCACCACGAGAAACGGGGCGGGAAGAAGAGGATCGGCAGGCTCCGATCGAGGTCGTCCGCGCCCGGCACCTTGTCTCGGTTCAGGACGACCAGCAGGATCACTCCCACGGTCACCAGGATCAGGATCCATCGGACGGGATGCTTGGACCAGAACCAGGCGAACACGGCGACGATCGCCGCGACGACGCCGTAGATGAGCATCGTCACCTGGCTCATGCCCTGGGACGTGAAGGCGCTGGAGATCGACTGCCAGATTCCCACGATACCCGCTCCCTTCTGGGCCAGTCCGGCGCGGCGAAGGTCTTGCTCTACTTGAAGGCGATCCGGATCGCCGTGCGAACCTCCGGATGGGGACTCACTCGGCTGGTCGTGGAGCCCTGGTGATGGGTGTCATAATCGACATGGACGGCGAAGAGATAGGCGGCCAGCGTGATCAGGGCCGTGATCGAGACCAGGATGCTGACCGCCAGGAGCAGCGTGGGGCCGCGCAGGGCGCCGAAGCGATCCTGGTGCGGCGAGTCCTCGGCGAAGGGTCGGTCCGGGACCCCGCCGGCGCCGCTGATGCGGTTATAGACGCGATTGACCCAGTCGGCCAGCCGGCCGTCGTCGTAGACCAGCTCGCCCCGGAACCCCAGGGTCACGGCCAGGAGGTAGATCTCCAGCGCGTCCAGGTCGCCTTCTCCCTCGGCCCGGTCGGCATGGTCGTAAAAGAGGGTGGCGCGATCGCGGCTGGAGAAGAGGTCCCACTCCAGGATCTCCTCGGGGGAGCCCGCTTTCCGCCCCCATTCGGACTCGGTCAGGACCTCGTCGAACCAGGCGACCAGGCCGAACTGCGCGAGGTCGTAGGAGCGCTTCAGGCCGGGAACGCCCAGGGCGCGCCGCCTGGCTTCCTCGATCCAGCCGCTGGCTGTCCGCTTGACCTCGTCCAGGGTCCGCGGCTCCCCGCGCGACAGCCGTTCCTGCAAGTCGATGCCCTTGCGGAAAACGGGCATGACCAACTCGGCGAAGGCGTCGGTCACGGTATGGGCTCCTCATTCATCGGCGTCCTGCGGGACGAACGCGTTCAACGACCTCGCTGGAATCATCGCTGTTTGACGACGAACACGGCGAACTGCAGGCTGTAGGTCCGCCCGGTGCTCGCGTGGGTCAGGGTGATGATCTGGTTGCCGATCGCCCGGGCGCCGGTGGTCCGGAAGCGCAGGCCCAGGGTCTGGGTCCGCACCACGTCCTTCCAGTAGGTCGGGTGGCGGACGATGTTGAAGTAGACGAAGCCCATGGGCAGGGCCGGCGGGATCCGGTTCAGGGGCTCCATCCTCAGGCCCTCCTCGGCCCGCTTGAAGATCGTCTCGACCTCGTCGGCGCTGCCCAGCTTCCAGTCCCATTCCTCCCGCATGAGCTTGTCGCACTCGGCGTCGCTCAGCTCGTTGGTCTCGACGCCGATATACATCCGCGTGGTCTCGATCGTCCAGTCGGCGTCGAGGTGGACCACCAGCCGCTTGCCTTCGACCTTGAAGTAGCGCTTGTGGAAGGGGACCTGGCCCAGGTCGCCGAGCAGGCGGCGGATCTCGTTGATGACGACCCAGTAGATCGGGCCGATGTTGTCGTGGTCGTAGCCCGGGACCTTCATCGGCCGGCGGGTCTCGCCGAAGATCGAGAGCTGGCCGAGCAGCCGGCAGAGCTCCTGGTACATGAGCAGCGGGTGCAGGCCCTGGGTGAAGAGGATTGCCTGGAGGGTCGCCGAGGCGGTGTTGAGCGCCGAGAGGCGGAGGATCCGATCGGCGTCGCCGACGACCTGGCTTTCGAACGTGATCTTCCGGCCGACGAGCTGGTCGGCCTCCTGGTTGATCCAGGCCTCGATCTGGCGGAAGAGCGCCTGGACCTCGTCGTACAAGGGCACCCAGGCGTCGATGCCGAGGAGCGGCGGGACATACCCGCGATCGAGCCGCGGCGGCGACCCGGCGGCCGCCGATCGGCTGATCCGCGCCACGGGCAGCAGCTCGTAGCCGGTGAGGTCCGGATCCTCGAGCACCAGCCGCGCCTGGATGTAGCGGAACTCGATCTCCTCCTCATCGGCCCCGCTGTTCTCGTCGGGGCGCTCGAGCGAGCCGACGAGGTAGCGCGGGTTGTGCTCGGACTTCACCCGCTCGGCGTTGGCCCGACTCTCCTGCCAGGCCGGGACCGCCAGGTACACCGTCACCTCCGCCTTCTGACCCAGCGCCGTCCGCAGCTCCAGGGGGTCGATCGACACCTCCTCGGGCACGTTCAGGGTCGTCCCATCCTTGAACCGGGCCTGACACGTCGTCAGCCGCAGCGAGTAGTTCGCGATCGCGTCCTCGTCGAACCGGACCGAGCGAAGTCCCCAGTCGTGCGGATGCAGCCAGTCCTCGGACTCCCGGATCCGCTCGCGATGGTAGCGGTCGGAAGCCTGGAAATGATGGGGTTTGAGGAACATCCCCTCGAACCAGTGGATTGGCCGCTTTGCCATACCAGCCTCGGGTTTTCGGTTTTCGGTTTTCGGTTTTCGGTTATCCGCGTTCGATGCCCATCGTTCAGTCAGACGTACGGCTCTTCCGTCTCAGCAGCAGGGGTCAAGGGCAGGGCCAACCAGCCCATCCTAACGGAAAACCGAAAACCGAAAACCGAAAACCCAATCAGACCGAAGGTCTGAAGATCGCATCGTCGGAATCGCGGGAGAACTCGCGGCACTTGAGCCAGGCGTACCGGCCGAGCCGGGCGGCGCCGGACTCGTCGCGCGACATCCGGCACGCGGGCACGTCCTCGGCCTTGAGGATCAACTGCACGTCGAAATCCATCTCGGCGCGGACATAGAAGCGCACCAGGTGCATGAGCCGGTCGGCCGCGGTGCCTCCGGGCAGGAGCGCGCGGAACTGCCGGAAGCTCAAGGGGCCGATCCGGACCCGGAACTTGCTCTGCACGTCCCAGACCTTGCGGCCGGCCACCGCGTCGCGCCCCAGCGCGTGGAACGTGCCGCGGCGCCCCGGCCGCGATCGCTGCTCGGGCTCGAGCCGCAGCCACTGGCCGGAGAACGACCGGACGGTCACGGGGTGGCCGAACTGGTCGCGGAGCAATCGCTCGAGCATCACCGCGGAGCGGTGCTGCTGGGCGAAGATCCCCACGTGGAACAGCAGCGACGCGTCCGGGAACGCCTGTCGGTCGCGGAGCGGCGCGAGGCCCAGGCCGATCAGGTCGAAGAGATGGACGCTGAACGGGTCGTTGCCCAGGCCCGGGCCGGCGCCCGGCTTCGCCCCCCGCTCCCAGAGCGCCGGCAGGTTGTATTTCTCCCAGGCACGGTAGAAGAACGACACCAGCCGATGATGGAACAGGTCGAGGAAGTCGATCGCGGCGCCGCGGCGCCGCCCCAGGGGGCCGACGAGCTCCTCGGTGTACACCGTCGGCAGTGCGCCCATCGGGCCGACCAGGCCCATGAACGCCGTGACCATCCGGGGCGGCTTGCCGTCGGCGCCGTCTTCGACCGGCGGCGGAGTCAGGCCCGGCCGGGCGAACCGCGGCCCGTAGACGCGCTCCAGCTCGTCGATCGAGCTGGCGGGGAAGGCCAGGCTGAGGTGCTGGACGAAGCGGGCGACCTCGCGGGCGTGCGGGCCGTCCTGCCCCACCGGGACGCGGTCCGGCGCGATCCGCCCCAGCAGGCGGACCGCCTGGAAGAAGTCGAAGCGGTACGGCTCCGCGAAGAGCCGGTCGATCAGATCAGGGTCCGATCGCCGCTGCGCGTCGGCCATTGCCACGCCCCCTCCCGTTGCTGACTCGTCGCGACCAGTTGCGTGAACGCGTTGATGCTCACATAAGACCCCAAGAACCGGTCCAGCACGCTGGCCAGCACGAAGGCCATCGCACCCGAGTAGGCCGTCTCGTCGAAATGGAGCCGGATCTTCAGCCCCAGGCTCAAGGGCTTGCCCCGGAGCTGGTCCCTCGCCGACCGCGGGCCCGGCCCGTCGCGGTCGGAGGCCGTCTCGGGGAACGCGACCCGGCCGGCGATCCGGGTGTGCGAGACCTTGAGGATCCCCGCGATCATCTTGCGAGTCGTCGCCGAGTCGGCGAAGTCGTACAGGGCCAGCAGCTCCTGCAGCGCCTCGGCGCCGCGATCGGTCGTCAGCAGCGAGAGATGATTCAGCCCGAGCTGCGAGATCAGCCGCCACTGCGCCGAGCGGCCCAGCGGCGGGTAGAGCGGCGCGGAGGGCTTCATCAGCATGCGGGCCATCCCGGCGGCCGAGTCGGCCTCCGCCTCGAGGTATCCCTTCTCGCCGCCGAACGGCAGCCCGACGGGCACGTTCCGGTTGCTGCACGTGACGTGCGCCGTGATCTTCTCGACGGCCGGGCTGCACGGGTTGAATTGCGGGTCGGTGAACGACAGCACCACCTCGGTCCCGTCGCCGCGCACCGACGGCTGCCGCCTCGCGAACCAGTACGCCCCGCGCGACGGCTCCCGCGAGGCGTGCTTCATCGCGTAGAACGGCTCGAAGTCGTAGGGCTTGTGCAAGAAGGAATCGCCCGAGCTGACCACGCGGTCGACCGAGAAGACCTCGAATCCCGCGGGATGATCCACGTCGGGGACGATCGGGTACTCGGTCTGGAGGTGGTTCAGGGCGATCGGCTCGGGGACCAGGCGGAACAGGTTCACCGCCGGCGTGCAGCCCAGGCGGAAGTTCTCGGGCCGGACGACGATCTCGGAGCGCGGCGGCTGCTCGAGCCAGAACGAGAGCTGCACCGGCCCGGAGAACCCCGACGAGCGGATGGCGTTCCCGCCTCCCGGACTCGCGTCCTCGAGCGCCAGGTCGAAGAAGAGGAACTTCGCCGGCATCGCGAAGAATTCCTGGAGCAACCGATATCCGGGGAACGACGGCTCGGGATACGGCCAGAGCGCCTCGTCCTCCTCGAAGCCAACCGGCCGGATGGCCCCGCGCGCCAGGACCTTCCGGAGCGGCGTCCCGGCGGCCGTCTTGCCCTCGAGCCAGACCTCGCAGACCCGGCTGAACAGGCACTCGTAAAGGATCGACGGGATCGGCTCGGGGCCGTCGAGGAAGAACCGCAACGACTCGAGCTTCTCCAGCGCGTCCCATCCTCCCGGCCCCAGGCAGTTCAGTCCGACCCTGAGCAAGGCGACGGCCCTGGACGGCTTGCCCTCCTGGATCACCCGGTCCTGGATCAGGACCGCCGACGCCACGCCGATCGGCCAGAGCGTCACCGGGTAGGCGGTCTGGAACTGGCAGCGGACCCCGTCGATCCCCACACTCGCCTTCAGCCGCGTCCCGCGCGGGACCGCCTGGCCGGCGATGAGCTTGGTCGGATCGGGGCGCCCTGGAACTGGACGACCGTCATCGAGGGGATCGGCCGCTGATAATGCGGGTAGACGACCGACAGGAGCGCGTCGGTGATCTCGGGGTACTCATCGTCGAGCTTCTTGCGGATCCGCGCCGTCAAGAGCGCGAAGGCCTGCATCAGCCGCTCGACGTGCGGGTCCCCGCACCGCCCGGCCTCCATCGCCAGCAGGGCGGCCACCTGCGGATGGGCCCTGGCGAACTGGTCTCCCATGTCCCTGAGGAAGACCAGCTCGTTGTTGTAGTAGTCGAGGAACTCGTCGGTGACGTTCATCGAAGAGGCTTTCCCGATCGCGGCGAGGCCGCCCTCGCCTCGGAGCGCGGGCGGAGTCGCCGCGCCGGCCCGGTCCTGGAGCCGTTAACGAATGGTTGGCCCACGAGCTTCGGCCTCTAGACCGCGCCGGGACCTCGACCCCCCTGACCCCCCCTTCGTGCTGCTGGGGCCTCGACCCCCCCTGACGAAGGGGGGGTCAGGGGGGTTCTTTCGCGTCGGTGCAATGCAAGTGTTAAGTGCTCTAACCCTCCACGCGGAAGGCCTTGGCGCCGAGCTCCAGCACGGTGTCGAAGACCACGGCCAGGGGCGTGGGCTCCAGCTTGAGCAAGGCCTCCACCCGATAGTGCACCCGCGGGCGGCCGTTGCTCTGCTTCTGGTCATCGAGCCGCACCTCGATGCGATCCAGCCTCGGCTCGAAGTCGCGGATCACCTTCGCGAGCACGGACTCGAACCGCTCGCGCTCCTTGGGGTTGTCCAGGTTCAAGGACGACAGATCCGGCAATCCGTAGCGGATCACCGACTGTTCCAGGGCCTTCAACCCCGGGGGGATCTCGCAGGACAAGCTGCGGGAGTTGAGCAGCCATTCCAGGTCGCGACGGACCTCCTGCTTGATCCGTTCGATCTCCCCGGAGGCGGTCACCGCGATGTCCTCGCCGCGGACGAGCGTCGGGTCGGTCAGCCGGTCCCACAGCGAGTGATGCAACCGGGGTGTCTGCTCGCGACGGGACATGCGGTCATCCTATCTCTCTACCAGCCCGACGCGCCAGCGAGGGAGACGGCCCCGGACCCTCGCTGGCGCGTCGGGCTCGTAAGTCAAGCCTGCCGCCTTCCCCATGATCAGGCCTTCTTGTTGGCCTTGTAGTCCCAGCCGCCGCGGGTCGTCCCGCCCAGCGAGCCGCTGGCCTGCTGCTCCTTGTACTCGTACTCCATCTTGGCGAAGTTGAGCGTGATCTGGTCGGTCGGCAGCGTATCGCCATTGGAGCCGCCGATCGACTGGTAGCTCGAGACGATGAAGTCGTGCAGGGTGATCTTGAGGTAATCCTGCGCCGTCTTCCCGGCCTTGGTCGCCGTGAGGACGGCCTTCTTGATCCCCTCACCCGAGGCGCAGGCCTCCATCAGCTTGGGCGAGGACTTGTTGACCTTCGCGGTGAAATGGAAGTCCTGGGCCGCGACCTTGCCGGCGCCCTCGCCGCCGCGGTAGGCCGCGTCGCCGCTGTTGGTCTGGCCCCAGCTCCAGGACTCGAGGTCGATCTCGTTCTTGTGCTTCTCGTCCTGCGACTCGCCATCGATCCCGTCGATCTTCAGGTAATAGGCAACAACTGCCATGGTCGGGACTCCTGCTTCTGATCCCCCGAGCTGTGCCGATGCCGGCCCCGACGCAGGGCCCGCGAATCCGGATCCTCGGGGACAAACCCACGACGTTCAACGATTGGGCGGGCCGGCGGGATACGAAGTCGGCGCCGGTCCGGGTGGTGGTCGGACCGGGCGCGAGCGGGAAAGTATCCCCGTCCGCATGGCGGTCCGGCTCGTCTTCGCGAAATTCGCCGACGCCGCGCGTCGGGCACCCGGGCCGGGGAGGACCGGCCCGCTGACGACTTACTGCTTCCTGGCGGCCGGGGGCAACTCGGAGACCAGTCGCATCGACACGGTCAGCTCGTTGAGCATGTAGTGCGGGCGGAGCCAGGCGATGGCCCGATAGCAACCCGGCCGGCGCGGATCATCCTCGACCTTGACGACGGCCTCGTTGAGCGGGAACTTCCGCTTGGTGTCCTGCGAGGCGGTCTGGTCGGGAGTCACGTAATTGCTGATCCACTGATTGAGCCACTCCTCGCATTCCTTGCGGCTCATGAAGGCGCCGATCTTGTCCCGCGCGATCGCCTTGAGGTAGTGGGCGAACCGCGAGGTCATCAGGATGTACGGCAGCTCGGCCGAGAGGTCGGCGTTGGCGGTCGCGCGGTCGCTGTCGTACTCGAACGGCTTCTGGCACGAGCGGGCCGAGAAGAACGCCGCATAGTCGGTGTTCTTGTAATGCGCCAGGGCGATGAAGCCGAGGCGGGCCAGCTCGTTCTCGCGCCGCTCGGGGATGAGGACCTCGGTCGGGCACTTGTTGGCGATCTCGCCGTCGTCGGTCGTGAACGAGTGGAGCGGCAGGTCGCGGACCAGCCCGCCGTTCTCGACCCCGCGGATCCAGGCGCACCAGCCGTACTTGGCGAAGGCGTCGGTCATGCGCGCGCCCATGGCATAGGCGGCGTTGCCCCACAGGTATTTCCTGTGATCGCGGCCGTCGACGCCCTCCTCGAACCGGAACTCGTCCACCGGCCGGGTCGCATCGCCGTAGGGGTCCCGCATCAGGATGTGGGGCAGGCAGAGCGCGACGTAGCGCGAGTCCTCGCTCTCGCGGAACGCCTTCCACTTGTCGTACTCGCGGGTGCGGAAGATCTCGGTCAGGTCGCGGATCTCGGGCATCTCGGTGTAGCTCTCCCAGCCGAAGAGCTGGGCGCGGCCGCCGCGACGAGCGGGGCGTGCGCCGCGGCCGCGACCTGCGAGACCCGCTTCAAGAGCTCGAAGTCCTGCGGGTGCTTGCCGAACTCGAAGTCGCCGATCAAGGCCCCGTACGGCGTGCCGCCGGGCGTGTCGTACTCGGAGGTGTAGATCTTCTTGAACAGGCCGCTCTGGTCGAACTCCTTGGCGCGCTCCATGTCGCGCAGCAGCTCTTTCTTGCTGGTGTTGAGCACCCGGATCTGCAGCATGTCGTCGGTTTCCGACTCGAACACCAGGTAGCGCAGCCCGCGCCAGGAGGCCTCGAGCTTCTGGTACTCCGGGTCGTGCATGATGGCATTGACCTGGTCGCTGAGGAGCTGATCGATCTCGGCGATCCGGTCGTTGAGCATCTGCTCGGTGTCGCCGGAGACGGTCATCTCGCGGCTCATGATGTCCTGGACGAGCTGCCCGACCAGGTCCGTCTGCCGTTGCTGGACCTCGGGCTCGGCGTTCTTGACCCGGCTGACCTTGAGGACCTCGTCGAGCAGGCTCGGGCCCGCCGGCGCCTCGGTGGTCGTGGCCTGGGCGGCGGCCGGCTGGGGGGCGGCGGAGGCGGCCTTGTCGGTGGCGCTCATCGGGGTTCCTCCTCGGCGGTCGGGGCCGGCTCGGTCTCGGCGCGGGCCTGGGTCGAAGCCCCGGAGGCCGGTGCATCGTCGCTCAGGCGGCCCGTCTCGCGGGCGAGCCGCCGGAGTTGCTCGGTATCGTGGATGATCCGCTGGAGCAGGCCTTCCAACCGGTCGTTGTTCACGATCTTGGTCTTGAGCTCGGCCAGCCGCTGGCGGGCCTCCAGCAGCTTCTTCAGCGGCTCGACCTGGTTGACGACGTTGACCGGCTCGAAGTCCTCGATGCTGCGGAAATTCAGCTCCACGCCGATCTTGGTGCCGTCCTTCTGCAGCTCGTTGTCGACCCGCATGGACAGCCGCGGCTTGATGCCGGTCATCACCTTGTCGAAATTGTCCCGATTGATCTCCACGAACTTGCGCCGCTCGCTCTTGAGGTCCGGCAACGGCTCGGCATCGGGATCGGGATGTCCGGTCAGTTCGGCCAGGACGCCGACGATGAAGGGGAGCTCCTTCCTGATCGGGGAGCCCTCCGTCTCCACGTCGTAGGTGATCTGGACCCGCGGCGGGCGGACTCGGTCCAGCTTGTGCTGTAGGCTCTCATTGGGCGGCACGGCAGTCTCCTCCGATCGCTGACGACCAACAAATATGTCATCAGGCCCAGGACGCGGCGACCGAAGCGCGAGGCATCCGGCCGCGGACGATATTCACAACGAGCTGCGACGCCGTGGACGCCGCCCCGAAGACGTTCTGGCTGCGACTTGACTCGACCGGGTTGCCCACCGATCCGATCGGACCGGCCCCGTTTCTAAACGTCATCCGCCGAGACGCGGTACCTGGCACTCGATCGATCTTAGTTCGCGGTCTTTACCGGATGCAACAAAAAACTCGGCCGCCGGGGCGGAATGAGGGAATCCCGTCATCGACAGGACACGGTCGAATGGTCCGCCCACGATCCCATCGATGCTGCAAGCATGCGGGTTGATCAGCCTACCTAAACATCTGGATCTTTATTGATCCAACTCCGGATCTTCGCGGGGAATTTGGCGAGAAATCCGGCCGGGGCGCCTCCGATCGCCCGGTCCTCCTCAATCGTTATCTCTACGTCCGGTCCCCGGACTTGTGATCGCAGACCTCCGTTTTTTGCCGGACCGCCCGCCAGCCCGGGAGCGAAGGACCAGGGCTCGTGCTTCGTCAACCTTCAAGGGACAGGTTGGAGTCCGGCGTTCAGGCTGAAAAAGACCGGCTGAGCAAGGTGGGACCGCGACCGATCCCCGCCCACAGCCGGTCTGGAATCAAGCCAAGCAATCATGATTGATTCCATGATTAGTAATTCGCATGATAGCTCAGAAGATTCAGAGAAAAGTGGTTTTCGATCAAGTCTAGCTGCGTTAAGATGGTGAATCTGAGAAGTTTATCCCGACCCCCTTTGACTAGTGAATCTCAGGAAGTTATAGTCTAGCCGCATCGGTTGATTGCAGCGTTGGAGTCGGCGTACGATGGAGGCGGTGGTTTTTCGAGGCGGGTTCGGCCCGATTGGCGGGGATCGAGCGTCGGAGCGAGGTCTCCGGCGGTGCTTTGGTGAGGTCCTTTCACGGTCGTTGAAGCTCCGGCGGAGAAGCTGGATTTCCGAGTGGCATGGACGCGCGAGCCTGGGGAACAGGGCGACGTCCTCTTCGCACATCGAGGTGCGTCGTCGAGAGTCACTGGAGGAATCGCAACCGAGGGGCGATTCCGGCGGAAGTGTCGCGACAGGGAGCCCGGGAAGGCGGTGACGAAGACGCCGCATCCCGACGGAACCTGTTGATCGTGCCGAACGAACATGCGAGCAGGATTGCGCTCACGGCAGGGAGAGGCCGGGTCGAGGTGATGACTGGCAGAGCCTGAAGTTGGGTGGTGGTCCGGGTCGGATCGAGAACGAGAACGAGATCGAAGGGATTGGCACCGAGGCGAGGGTCTTGCCTGCGCTGATGGTCGTGCGACGGCCGCGCGAGGCGCCGACTCGCCCGGAGGAGATTCTCATGAGCGTCTTCGGTAAGGCGGGGCGGCGCGTGCGCAGTCGGGATCGCAATCGGACGACCAGGCTCGACGTGGAGCTGTTCGAGGATCGGACGCTGCTGTCGATCGTGGTGACCAACACCAACGATAACGGACTGGGCTCTCTCCGCGCGGCGATCACCGCCGCCGACTCCAATCCCAACTCGACGATCGTGTTCAATATCCCGGGTACCAGTCCGTTCGTGATCTCTCCGCTCCAGGCTCTGCCGTCGCTCACCGCGCCGACGACGATCGACGGGACCACGGAATCCTCGTTCCTGGGCCAGCCCGCGGTCGTCCAGATCAATGGCGGCGGCCATTCGTTCGACGGCCTGACCCTGGGAGCGGGTTCCGACGGCAGCAAGATCACCGGGCTGAACATCGCCGACTTTGCCGGTAATGGGATCAACGTCCAGTCCAGCGGCAATACCATCACCGACGACCTGATCGGCACCGGCCCGACCGGCCTGGCGGCCGGGCCGGGCAACGTGACGGGCATCCTGGTCGCCGGCTCGAGCAATGTCATCGGCGGGACGACGGCCGGCTCGTCCGACACGATCGCCTTCAACAACGTCGACGGCATCCAGATCCTCTCGGGCACCGGCAACGCGATCCGGCAGGATCTGATCTTCGCCAATGTGACCGCCGGCATCGTGCTGAACGCCGGCGCCAACAACAATCAGGCCGCCCCGACGATCCTGGCGGTCGCTTCGGTCCCCAACCTGACGACCATCGACTACCAGGTGAACGGCACGATCGGCCAGGCGTACACGATCGACTTCCTCGCCAGCGGCGCCCTGGGCGGTCCCGCGGCCCGGTTCCTCGGGTCGGTCACGACCCCCGCCTTGACCGCGAGCACGCAGGCTTTCACGGCGACTTTCGGCCTCGCCACCCCGATCCCGGCCGGCCAGACCGTGACGGCGACGGCGACCTCGGCCGGCGGCGACACCTCGGAGTTCGCGGCCGGCGTCGGCCCCTCCTTACCGTTCCAGGTGACGAACACCACGGATAACGTCCCCGGATCGGAAGTCGGCTCGCTGAGGCATGCGATCCTCGACGCGAACAACAGCCAGCCGCCATCGGGCACCGATGACATCACCTTCGCCATCCCGGGCAGCGCGCCGTTCGTGATCAGCCCGACCGCCGTCCTGCCGACGATCACGGTCCCGGTCACGGTCGACGGCACCAGCCAGCCGGGATATGCGCCCTCCGACGTGCCGGTCGTCGAGATCGACGGCAGCGGCCTCTCCGGGACGCCCAACGGATTGACCCTGGGCGCCGGCTCGGGCGGGAGCACGATCGAGGGGCTGGAGATCCTCCACTTCGGCAACAGCGGCATCCTGATCCAGAGTGCGGGCAACACGATCGGCGGGGTGGCCGCGGGGAATATCCTCGGCTTCAACGGGACCGCCGGCGTCCAGATCCTCGGGACGACCGCATCGGCCAACGCGGTCGAGGGCAACGACATCGGCACCGATCGTTCGGGCCTCACCTCGCTGCCCAACGCCGATGGCGTGCAGATCGTCAATTCCAGCAACAACACGATCGGCGGGACGGCGGCGGGCGAGGCGAACATCATCGGGTTCAACACCACGCTCGGAGTGGCCGTCCTGTCCGGCGACGGCAACGCGATCCACCAGGATCTCTATACCGCCACCAATGGCCCCACCAGCTACGTGCCGGCCAGCGACATCGCGCTGGGCCCCGGGGCCAACGGCGGCCTGGCCGCGCCGAGCCTGGTCAGCGTGTCCTACACGGGCAGCCAGTTGTCGATCCGCCTCGCGGCGAGCAGCGTGCCGCTGACGCTCGAGATCTATCTCTTCGGCGCCTCCGACCGCGTGTTCCAGACCAGTGCAAGCCTCGCGGCCAATCAGACCCTGGTGACGGTCACGGCGCCCGGCCTCGCCAACGGGGACCAGATCATCGCGACGGCGACCGATGCGGCCAACGACACGTCGGCCTTCTCGAACGCCGCGGCGATCGCCAGTCCGTTCGTCGTGGTCAATACCAACGACAGCGGGTCGGGATCGCTCCGCGCGGCGATCATCAACGCGAACGCCGCGCCCGGGACGACGATCACCTTCGCCATCACCGGGAGCGCCTCCTTCGTCATCGATCTGCTGTCGGCCTTGCCGCCGATCGATGTGAACATGACCATCGACGCCACCACACAGCCGGGTTATGCGCCCGCCGACAGGCCGGTCGTCGAGATCAACGGCAGCGCCGTCGGCGGGACGCCCAGCGGACTGACCCTGGCGACCGGCTCGGACGACAGCGCGATCAAGGGGCTGGACATCGCCGGCTTCGGCGGGGCGGGCATCGATGTCGCATCGAGCAACGACGTCATCGTCGGGAACTTCCTGGGCACCGACACCACCGGCAAGGCGGCCGGCCCGGGCAACGCGCAGGGCGTCCTGATCGGCGCCGGCTCGGGCACGACGATCGGCGAAGCGGCGGCCGGCTCGGCCAACACCATCGGCTTCAACGGCGCCGGCGTCGTCATCGAGAGCGACGGCAACGCCGTGATCGGCGACTTCATCGGCACCGACGCGCTCGGCGACATCCTGGGCAATACCTCCGGGGTGGTGATCCTCAGCTCGAACAATATCGTCGGAGGCACGACGGCCGCCTCGGCGAACACGATCGGCGAGAGCAGCACGAACGTCTTCATCCAGGCGGCGGGGACGGACAACGTCGTGGAAGGCAACTTCATCGGGACCGACGCCGCCGGCCACAACCTGGGCGTCTCCGGCTCCTACGGCGTCCGGGTGCTCGGCACGGGCAACACGATCGGCGGGACGGCGGCCGGCGACGCCAACACGATCGGCTTCAACAGCGACGGCGTGAGCCTCGAAGGCACCGGGAACTTCGTGCAGAGCAACTTCATCGGGACCGACTCGACCGCCTCCAAGGACCTGGGCAACGCCATCGGGATCGCGATCGGCGCCACGGGCAACACGATCGGCGGGGCGTCGGCCGGCAACACGGTCGGGTTCAGCAGCACGGCGGGGGTCTTCATCACGGCCGATGGCAACCTCATCACCGCGAACTTCATCGGGACCGACTCGACCGGGGCCAAGAATCTCGGCAACACCACCGGGATCTCGATCAGCAGCTCGAACAACACGATCGGCGGATCCGCGGCGGGGGTGGCCAACACCATCGGATCCAATACCAGCGGCGGCGTCGCGGTCCTCTCCGGGAGCGGCAACCTCGTCAGCCGGAACCAGTACGACCAGACCAACGGGCCGACCGCGCCGATCCAGGCCAACGACATCATCGTCAGCCCCGGCGCCAACAACAATCAGCCGGCGCCGACGCTGGTCAGCACGGCCTATGATCCCTCGACGAACCAGCTCGTGCTCGAGGTCTGGGAAAAGACCGCCACGCCTCCCACGGTCCAGCAGACCCTGGAGATCTACCTGGATACGCCGGGCCAGCGGACGTTCCTGGTCCCGGCTTCGGACATCTTCAGTAATGACCCGACCAACCCGACGCAAGTCGTGGTGACGGTGGCGGGCCTGGCGGCCAGCGACACCATCATCGCGACCCTGACCGACCCGACGAACGGCACCTCGGCGTTCTCGGCGTCGTCGTCGTCCATCGCCCCCCCCAACGTGGTGAACAATACGAACGATACCGGCGCGGGCTCCCTCCGCTCGGTGATCCAGTACATCGACTCCCCCGGCCGGTCCTTCACGACGATCGACTTCGACATCCCGGCCGGTCCGTTCGTCATCACCCCGAAATCGGCCCTGCCGGCGATCACGCTCCCGACGACCATCGACGGCACCAGCCAGCCCGGCTATGTACCCAGCAATGCGATCCCGGTGATCGAGATCGACGGCGGGGGAGGGGCCTTCGACGGCCTCGTCCTGGGGCCGGGCTCCGACGGCAGCACCGTCGAAGGGCTGAGCATCTACGACTTCACCATGACCGGGACCGGCGGCCTGCACATCGAGTCCGGCCACGACACGATCATCGATAACTGGATCGGCATCAGCCCGTCCAGCGGCACGGCCACCGGCAACGGTGTCGGCATCCTGATCGATGGCTCGTTCAACGTCATCGGCGGGATCACGGCGGCCAACGTGATCGGGAATAACACCGTCGCGGGCGTCTCGATCACCGGAATCGGCGCGACCCACAACCAGCTATTGGGAAATGACATCGGGGTCGATCCGACCAATCCCCGGAACGTCCTCGCCAACGCGATCGGGGTGGTCATCGACGGCGGGGCCTCGTCCAACACCATCGGCAACACCCTCGCGGGGACCGCGGGACTTACCTTCAGCGCGGTCGGCAACACCAGCGGCGGACTGGTCTCCAAGATGGTGACGCTCGACGCCGGCTTCAACACCATCGGTTTCAACGCGACGGGGGTCTCGATCTCGGGGCAGGGGACCTCGCATAACGTCGTGCAGGAGAACTACGTCGGCACCGACGCGGGCAACTTCGCGCAGGGCAACGACGTGGGGATCCTCCTCGATGGGGCCGCGTCGGACAACGCCGTCGGCGGCACGATCGCGACCGACACGCAGAGCGACAAGCACGGGGTGACGATCACGGGAACGGTCACCGGCAACGTGATCGGGTTCAACACGAAGGCGGGGGTGTCCATCTCGGGAACGGCCACCGGGAATTTCGTGCAGGGCAACTACGTGGGCACCGATGCGCTGGGCGATCGGCTGGGTAATGCCATCGGGGTCTCGATCTCCGCGGCGAGCAACATCATCGGCGGCGGCTCAACCGTGGCCGGTACCACGGTCACGGCCGCGGGCAACATCGTCTCGGCCAATAGCGGTAGTGGTTCCGGCGCCAACAGCGGCGACGGCATCCTCCTGGCCAGGGCGGACAGCAACACGATCCTGGGGAACACGATCGGGGCGACCACCACCGCGGCGGGGGTCAGCTTCTTCGGCAACCAGGGCAACGGCCTCGAGCTCGACAATTCTTCGGGCAATCAGATCGGCGGCTCGCTGACGGTCGTGAGGGCGATGATCGGCGGCAAGGCCGTGACCATCAACGCACTCGACCCCAACCTCGCGAACATCATCGTGGGCAACGTCGGGGACGGCGTCCTCATCTCCGACACGAACGGCGACCCCCCCACGCCCGCCGCCGATACGATCCAGGGGAATCTCATCTCGCGGAATAGCTCGGACGGCGTCGGCGTGGTCGGCGATCTCACGGGCGACCAGTCCCTCGCCCTGATCAGCGATAACTTCATCGGGACCGACCCGTCCGGATTGTACGCCTTCGACCCCAAGAGTGGTCAGCCTTTCGGCAACGCCCTCAGCGGCATCGAATTGAAGGAGAACGTTTCCGGTACCAGTTCGACCGGCTCACTCGGCGCGACCGTCTCGGGCAACGTCACCTCGGGGAACGGGCTCAGCGGAGTCACGGTCGATTCCAGCTCATCCTCGACGAACAACAACTTCGTGGTGGCGGTGGTCGACGTCTCGGGCAACATCATCGGCCTGGATTCGCTGGGTCAGAACGCCGTGCAGTACAACAGCGCCACGGCCACGGCCCTTCCCCTCGGCAACGTGCTCGACGGCGTCCTCATCGATAACGTCGTCGGCGTGACGGTGGGCGGTACGTTGGCTGTGGGCACCGTCCAGGGCGCCGGCAACATCATCTCGGGCAACCTGGGTCGCGGCATCGAGGTCCGTGGGGACCTGCTGAATGTCCACGGGAACGACCCGAACACGGGCGCCCCGACCGTCTCCTTGATGTTGACCCTGCCGAACGTGATCGAGGGGAATGACATCGGGACCGATATCACGGGGCAGTCCGGTAGCTCGGTCCCGCCGAACAGCCCGAACACCAACTCCTACACGCTGGGCAACCTGTCCGACGGCGTGTTCCTGTTCGACCCCGCGAATACGAACATCCTCGACAATGTCATCTCCAACAACCGCGGCGCGGGCATTCATGCCGCCACCGACGTCAATCAATCCTCCGGGGGTTCACCCACGACCGGCAGCGTCCAGATGATCACCGGCAACAGTATCGGGATGAATGCCACAAGCCCGACGAACACGATTTCAGCGCTCGAGCAACGGGTCTGACGGGATCTTCATCGACAGTCTCGTGCCGAATGTGGGCAACTCTCTGCGTACCGCCGTGATCCAGGGGAACGTCATCTCGGGCAACCGGGCCAACGGCATCGATTTGCTCAACTCCGGCGCGGTCAGCATCTCCGGAAACACGATCGGGACCGACCCGAGTGGAACGATCCCCGGTCTCGGCAACTCGTCCAATGGGATCTTCCTCAACGGGTCCGGCGGCGTCTCGATCCAGAACACGATCCACGCCTCGTTGATCACGGCCGGCGACGTGATCTCCGGCAATCTCGTATCCGGTAACCTGGATAACGGGATCTTCCTGGCCAATCAGTCCGAGAACAACGTGATCTCCGGGAATGAGATCGGGACGGACGCGACCGGGACGCTGGCCTTGCCGAACTCGGCCGACGGGATCTTCCTCCTGGGTGGAAGGGCCACGATCGGCGGGAGCGTCCTCGGGGGTACCATCACCGGGAATGTCATCTCCGGGAACACCGTGTCGGGCAACAACGAGTATGGCCTCGAGATATTCGGGCCGGGCGCGACGAGGAACTCGGTCTCGGGCAATACGATCGGCGGTGCTACCGCGATCGGCGGGACGGCCTCACCGCCCGGGAACGGGGCGGATGGGATCTACTTGAACGACGACGCGGGGAGCAACACCATCGGTCCGGCGAACGTGATCTCCGGCAACGCCCAGTCGGGCATCTTGATCTTCGGCACGAATGGCCAGGGGGGTGGTGACCTCGTCGAGGGGAATCGGATTGGCACGAACGGCTCGGGTACCGGGGCTATCCCCCCCAACGGCGGAAACGGTGTGTTCATCTACGGCACGCAGAAGAACACCGTGAGCGGGAACACGATCTCCGGCAATGCCCAGGCGGGCGTCTCGATCTTCAGCCCGGCCCCGTCGGCCCCCGCCCAGTTCAACTCCATCAGCGGTAATTTGATCGGAGTTGGTTCTTCCGGGACGGACGTGCTAGGCAATCAGTCGGACGGCGTGGACATCTTCAGCGGCAACAACAATCTGATCGGTCCCGGGAACGTGATCGCCGGGAACGTCGGCAACGGCGTGCTGATCGCCCAGGTCTCCGACGTTTTCGCCAACGACAATACCGTCTCGGGCAATGACATCGGCGTCGGTTCCGACGGTTCGACCAAGATCGCAAACGGACTGAATGGGGTCTTCGTCGAGAATGGCACCGGGAATGTGATCGGGGCCGCGATGGGCGGCCAGGTCTCGGGCACGAACGTCCCCTCGATGCCCAGCAATGTCATCTCGGGCAACGGCGGCGCGGGCGTCGAGTTCTCGGGAGCCGCACCGGGCAACTTCGTGCTGGGGAATTACATCGGCGTGGATTCCTCGGGGTCATATTACGATTCGTCGGGGAATCCGCTCGGCCTCGGCAACGGCCTGGCCGGCGTGTTCGTCGACGACCTGGGCAACGTCGGCAGTGACGAGACGATCGGGAACTCGGCGCCCGGCGCGGGGAACATCATCGCAGGAAGCTCGTCGGGTTACGGGGTCGACATCCTCGGCCCCGCGGTTCCCGATACCGCGGCGGGGAACGTCGTTCAAGGCAACCTGGTCGGCGTCGATCGCAACAGCGCCCCGGCGGGCAACATCAGCGGCATCTACGTGCAGAACTCCGCCCGCAACACGATCGGTGGTCCCGGCAACGCGATGAACGTGATCTCCGCCAACTCGCAGGCCGGTGTTGAGCTGACGGGCCTCTATTCGACCCAGAACGAGATCCAGGGCAACGAGATCGGCACCGATATCACCGGAAGCCAACGGCCTGGCGGTGTGGCGGCGCTGTCGTCCGTTTTCCCCATTCAGACCTACGGTGTGTTTATCAGCGCGCCGTCTCCTTCCCTGGCCGCTGGCGCGGCGAACAACGTGATCCAGCAGAACGTGATCTCGGGCAACCTGATCGGGATCAACATCACGGGAGTCGGCTCGGGGACCGGCACGGGGCAGGGCGTCCCGTTCGGGCGGGACGTCATCTCCGGCAACTTGATCGGCACCGACCGGTCGGGCAGCGCCCCGAATCCGAACTTCGAGTACGGCATCTCCATCGACAACTCGGCGGCCAACACGGTCGGCGGGACGGCCTCCGGCTCCGGCAATGTCCTCTCCGCCAACGGGGTTAACGGCGTCGAGATCTTCGGCGGCACGAGCCAGACGAGTCCCTCATCGGGCAAGTCCGGCGCCGCCGCCGCCCGCAACGTCATCGAAGGCAACCTGATCGGCGTCGATGCGTCGGGCGTCGTCGCGTTCACCAATGGGAGCGGCGCATCGGTCACGGTCCCCGACGGCCCGACCGTCACGCTCGGCGAGCAACTGTACGGCGTCGTCGTCATCGGCTCGTCCAGCAACATCATCGGTGCCAAGAGAGTGGGGAACACGATCGGGGGCAACGTCCAGGCCGGAGTCTACGTCTCGCGCCAGGACTTCCATCACAACATCTACGCGGTGCCCACGAATAACACGGTCAACTCCAATATCATCATGAATAACGGCGTCTACGGTGTGTACCGCTACGAAGCGCCGCAGAATTCGGTCGCGATGGGTCGGCAGCGCTTCCACAACACGTTCCGAGGCAATTACATCGACCTGGCGGATTACATCAAGACGCTGAACACCAACACGCAACTGCCGCGCATCAGGTCGAAGTTCTCACACGCGCAGCATCTGAAGACCGGCAAGGTCGCCCATCCGCAGCGGTCCCCCAAGCACGCGAGGACCGGCAAGGTGGCCCACGCCGCGCCCCATGCGGTCCATGCCATCGACCGGCCCCATGCCAGGGTCGAGACGGTGACTCGTCCCAGGATTCCGGCCCTCTTCCTCGCGGGGGTCGAGACCAGGCTGATCGAGCACGCCCCGTCCCGCCGGCATCGTTGACGCCGGGTGCCCGCGATCGCCTTCGATGTCGCCGGTCCGGAGTCGATCGCGAGGAGTGACGAGAGGCCACACCGGCCGCCCCGCGGCGAAAGCGCGTTCGCGCGCCGGTCGGAATCTCTTCGGCGAACCACGGACTCTCGTCAGCGCCGCCTCGGGACGCCATAATCGGGTTGGTCCTCCGCGGTGTCAGTTCGGTCAGTTCGGCTCGCGGCGAGGGAGACCATGCCGCAACTTCAACCCGACGGTCACGTCCCGGGCCGGTTTCCCACGACGCATTGGAGTCGCGTGGTCACGGCCGCCCGCCGCGACGCATCCGAGGCCCGCGAGGCGCTGTCGAGCCTCTGCCAGGCGTACTGGTATCCCATCTACGCCTACGTCAGGCGCCGCGGATACGCACCCGAGCAGGCCCAGGACCTCACGCAGGACTTCTTCGCCTACATCCTCGAGCGCGACCTGATCGCCATGGCCGACCCCGCGCGGGGCCGCTTCCGGGCGTTCCTCCGCACCGTCTGCGCCCGCCAACTGGCCGCCCATCACGATCGGCAGAACGCGGCGAAGCGGGGCGGGGGCCGGTCCCCGCTCCCCATCGACCCCTTCGACGCCGAGCGGCGGTACACGCTCGAGCCCGCTCACGAGTTGACCCCGGAGCGGATCTTCGACCGGACCTGGGCGTTGACCCTGCTGTGTCGGGTCGTCGAGCGTCTCCGCCGCGAGTACGACGACGCGGGCCGGTCGGACCGATTCGAGGAATTGCTCACCTTGCTGACCCGCAACCCGGCGTCCGCCCCCTATGCGGAGATCGCCCGCCGGCTGGGGATGACCGAGGGGAACGTCCGCGTCGCCGTCCACCGCCTTCGACGCCGATACGGCCTGCTGTTGCGCGAGGAGATCGTGGCGACCGTCGGCGACGAGGGCCAGGTCGACGACGAGATCCGCGCCCTCTTCTCCGCCCTGGAGGGCTGAAATCCGGCCTCGTCTTGTAACGTTCGCCGCCGCGATCCCAACCAAGAAGTCGGGGATATCTTTCGGATGCCGACGGGGCCGGGGATGATCCAGAAGGTGGAGGATCGGGG
This sequence comes from uncultured Planctomycetota bacterium, assembly GCA_963815795.1. GTDB lineage: Bacteria > Planctomycetota > Planctomycetia > Isosphaerales > Isosphaeraceae > JAKAUH01. Next base: position 297,340 of record CAWFIC010000006.1, read on the forward strand.
ATGACAGGCGCGGAGAACTGCCCCGATTGTGGTGCCCGCCTACCGGCCGCGTCGCCGGCCGGGCTCTGCCCTCTCTGTCTGCTCCGGCTCGGCGCCGCCCTGTCGGCCGATCTGGCCGAGGGATTCGGCTCGGGAGCGTCGTCGGATGTCCCCGGACCCCCGTACGGGGAGGCCGAGGCGTTCCCGACGCCGGCCGCCGCGTCGATCAGGGACGGCTCGATCGGGGCCGTGGCTCGGATCCATCTCCGGGACGCGCCGGACGCCGCGCGGCTGGTCCGGCCCGGTTCGCCGGAGATGCCCGACCTGTCAGGACAGCCGTCGCGCTACCAGCTTGTCGGCGAACTGGCCCGGGGCGGGATGGGCGCGATCTTCCAGGGGCGCGACCTCGACCTCGGCCGGGACCTCGCCGTCAAGGTGATCCGGGAGGAGCACCGCAACCACCCCGAGATGGTCCGCCGGTTCGTCGAGGAGGCCCAGATCGGCGGCCAGCTCCAGCACCCCGGGATCACGCCGGTCCATGAGCTGGGGCGCTTCCCCGATGGCCGGCTGTTCATCGCGATGAAGCTGGTCCGGGGCCGCACCCTGGCGGCGCTCCTGGAGGCGCGCCTTGGTACCGACGAGGATCGGATGCACTTCCTCTCGATCTTCGAGCAGGTCTGCCAGGCGATGGCCTACGCCCACAGTCGAGGGGTGATCCACCGGGACCTGAAGCCGTCGAACGTCATGGTCGGGGCGTTCGGCGAGGTGCAGGTCATGGATTGGGGCCTGGCCAAGGTGCTCGACCAGGGGGGCGTGGCCGACGAGGAGAGGGCGCTCCGCGCGAGCGACGGCGCCTCCGCCGTCCGGACGTTGCGCTGCGGGTCGGAGGAGATGGAATCGCGGTTCGGCTCGGTGCTCGGCACGCCGTCGTACATGGCACCCGAGCAAGCCCGGGGCGAGCTGGACACGCTCGACGAGCGGGCGGACGTCTTCTCGCTGGGCGCGATCCTCTGCGAAGTTATCACGGGCCAGCCCGCGTTCGCGGGCGGGTCCACGACCGAGGTCTACCGCAAGGCGGAGCGGGCCGACCTGGCGGACGCGATGGCACGCCTCGACGCGTGCGACGCCGACGCCGAGCTCGTGGAGCTGGCGCGGTCGTGCCTCGCCGCCGCGCCGAAGCACCGGCCGCGGGACGCGGGCGCGGTGGTCGCCCGGCTGACGGCGTATCTCCGCGGCGTCGAGAGGCGGCTGGGCGAGGCCGAGCTGGCCCAGGCCCGGGCCGAGGCCCGGGCCGCCGGGGAGCGCCGGCGTCGACAGCTCACGCTGGCCCTGGCGGCGTCGGTGCTCGCCACCGCGCTGATCGGCGCGGCCGGATGGGCCTGGATGGACCGCGACCGGCGGCGGCGCGAGCGATCGATCCGGGCCGGGGTCGACGCGGCCCTCGCCGAGGCTTCGAAGCGGCGCGACCGGGCCCGCGACGCCGGCGGGGCCGACCCGGTCGCCTGGGTCGAGGCGATCGAGGCCGCCCGCCGCGGCGAATCGCTTCTCGGCGGCGGCGAAGCGGGCGCCGAGCTGCGCGATCGGGTGAGGAACTTCCTGGCCGAGCTGGTCCGCGAGCGCGACACGGCCGAGGGCGCGGAGAAGGATCGCCGGATGGTCGAGCGGCTCGCGGCCATCCAGAACGACCTGGGCATCCACAATGACGACGCGAAGGCCGACGCCGAGTACAACGCGGCGTTCCGCGCCTACGGCGTTGACTTCGACCGGATGGAGCCGGAGGAGGCCGGCCGGTGCTCGCGGCCAGCCCGGCGGTCGCGGACCTGGCCAACGCCCTGGATCACTGGGCCTTCCTGCGGGGGCGGCCCCTGCGGGACCCGGCCGGCGCGGCCAGGCTGGTCGCCGCGTCCAAGACGGCCGATCCCGACCCCTGGCGGAATCGGCTCCGGGACACGCTCGACCGCATCGGGGGCGACCCGGCCCGCAAGCTGGAAGCCCTGGAACGGCTCGCCGCCACGGCCGACGTCGACCGCCTGCCGGAGGCCAGCGTGACCCGGCTGGCCGCCGCGCTCGTGTCTCTCGGGCGGCGCGACACGGGGATCGCGCTGCTGCGGCGCGCCGAGTTGTCGCACCGCGGTGACTTCTGGATCAACGCCGACCTCGGGCGCGAGCTGCTGGCCTCCGGCCGTCCCGAGGAGGCGGTGCGGTTCTTCGCCGTCGCCGCGGGCGTCAGTCCCCGCAGTGGGCTGGCCCTGAGCGGCCTGGGGAAGGCCCTCCTCCAGGGCGGCCAGCCGTCGGAGGCCGCCGACATCCTCCGGGAGGTGACCCGGCACCGGCCCGACGACGCCCTGGCCCACGTCGCGCTCGGGTCGGCCTTCCTCATGCTCGGCGAGCCGCAGGAGGCAGACGCCGAGTTCGGCGAGGCCAAGCGCTTGAAGCCGGACGATTGGGTGGTCCGCGACCAGATCGCCCTCGCGCGCTCCGACCGGGGTGATTGGGCCGCCGCGGTCGAGGAGCAGCGGGAATCGGTCCGCCGGTTCCCCGCGCTGGCGGTCGCGCACAAGGCGCTCGCCCACGCCCTCGAGGGCGCCGGGCGAACCGACGACGCCATCGCCGAATTCCGCGAGGCGGTCCGTCTGGAACCCCGCTTCCCGCCGGCGTACCTCTACCTGGGCCGGGCCCTGATCGAGGCGGGCGACTACCGGGCGGCCCTGGAGGCGCTGGCGCGCGTCGACCCCGGCCCGCCGCCCCCGGACCCGAACATCAGCGCGCCTGCGCTGGCGTCGCGAGCGGAGCGACTGATCGCATTGGAGCCGCGGCTGCCCGCCGTCTTGAAGGGATGCGACCGCCCCGCCGACGGAGAAGCGACCGCGGACTTCGCCCGGCTCGCGTTCTCGCGGCACCTCTATGCGGCGGCGGCCCGTCTGTGGACCGACGCGATCGCCGCCTCGCCGACGCTGGCGGCCGACCCGACCACGGGGAACCGCTTCCAGGCCGCACGAGCCGCGGCGATGGCCGGCGCCGAGGGTGGCCGGCTCGAAGTCACGCCCGACGCCCGCTCCCGGGCGCGCTGGCGCGAGCAGGCGGTGGCCTGGCTGGATGCCGACCTCGCCGCTTCCGCCGCCGCCCTGGAGTCGGGGACGTTCCGACAGCGAGCCGCGGTCCTGAGGCGGCTCGGCCGGTGGCAGGTCGAACCGGCCCTGGCGGGACTCCGCGATGGACACGCCGTGGCCGGGATCCCCGAACCCGAGCGCCGTTCGCTCCGCGACCTCTGGCGCCGGATCGATGCGATGCGGGCGAAGGCCGCCGCCCTCGCCCCGCCAGGACACGGCGCGAGCAGAAACCTGTGAGAGGCGCTGTAACGTCGGGGAAGATTTTCCCAATATGGTGTGAAGGGGAAGCGAGGACCCCCACTGTTTCCCATTGCGCCGGTCGAGCGGCGAGTTCGCGGTCGATCACATCTTCGGCGAGGCGGGTCCCTTGACGATGAACGCCCGACTACCCATGGCATCGCCCGCGGTCCCCGGAGAGGACCCCGAGCGATTCGGCCGGCTCTTCGTCCAGGCGCAGCGCGAGATCCTGAGATACATCGTGGCGCTGGTGCCCGACATCGACGACGCGTGTGAGATCCTCCAGGAGACCGCGGTGGACCTGTGGAGGAAGTTCGACCGGTATGACCCGGCGTATCCGTTCACCCCGTGGGCCTGCCGGTTCGCGTTCCTCCGCGTGCTGAAGCACCGCCAGCAGCAGGCGCGACGACTGAAGTGCCTGAGCATCGAGTCGCTCGCCCGGATCGCCGCCGAGCGGGCGGAGAAGGACGGGATCGCCGAGGAACGCCGACGCGCCCTGGAGGCCTGCTTGCAGCAATTGAGCGAGGCCGATCGTCAGGTGCTCGAGCACCGGTTTTCCCGGCAGATGCCCGTGGCGCAGATCGCCGGGATCACCGGCCGCAATCCCCCCACGCTCTACAAGGCGCTCGAGCGGATCCGCCGCCGGCTGTTCGAGTGCGTCACTCGCCGGCTGGAACTCGGGGACCGCTCCTGATGGCCGGACCGTCCCCGGATCGCCGGCGGCATCGCCCGGCCCCGGTCCACGCAAGGCCGACGGGGATGCCGCACGCCGCCGCGCATCACGGTATGCGTCCTCGAGTTAGCTGAGAGAGCCGCCCGACAACCGAGCGAGAGAATCCGCCTATGAAGCTTCGCACCCGCCTGGCTGCCCTGGTCCTCACCCGCCTCGCGACATTCGCCGCGGCCGCCCACGCCGCCGATCCGCCCGCCACGACGACGCTATCGGTCCTCTTCCTCGGCGACCAGGGGCACCACCGCCCCGCCGATCGCTACGCCCAGATCGCCCCCGTGCTGGCCGGGCGCGGGATCGAGGTCGCCTACACCGAGAAGGTGTCGGACCTGAACCCCGACACGCTCCGCAAGTATGACGCGCTGCTCATCTACGCCAATACGACCCGGATCGGCAAGGACCAGGAGAAGGCTCTGCTCGACTACGTGGCGGGCGGCGGCGGCTTCGTCCCGGTGCATTGCGCCTCGTACTGCTTCCTGAACTCCCCCGCCTACATCGCGATGGTCGGCGCCCAGTTCCAGAAGCACGGCACCGGGGAGTTCGAGACGACGGTCGTTGACCCCGACCATCCCATCATCAAGGGGCTACAACCCTTCCGCACCTGGGACGAGACCTACGTCCACACCCGGCACAACACGAAGGACCGCCGCGTCCTCCAGACCCGCGACGACCAGGCCGGCTCCGAGCCCTGGACCTGGGTCCGCACGCACGGCCAGGGGCGCGTCTTCTACACCGCATATGGCCACGACGCCCGCACCTGGGGCCACCCCGGCTTCCATGACCTCCTCGAGCGGGGCATCCGCTGGGCCGCGAACAAGGGGGACGTCCACGACTCGCGGCCGCGCGCGGCGAAGGGCCTGAAGCCGTTCGAGTACGAGCCCGCCGAGGTCCCGCTGTACACCCCCGGCGCCCGTTGGGGCACGCTCGGCGAGCCGATCCGCCGGATGCAGAAGCCGCTCTCGCCCGACGAGTCCCAGGAGCACCTCACCCTGCCGGCCGGGCTCGAGGCGAAGTTGTTCGTCGCCGAGCCGCGGATCTTCAAGCCGATCACGATGACCTGGGACCACCTCGGCCGGCTGTACGTGGCCGAGACGGTCGACTACCCCAACGAGCTCCAGCCGCAGGGGAAGGGGCGCGACCGGATCTCGATCGTCGAGGACACCGACGGCGACGGCACGGCCGATAAGGTCTCGCTCTTCGCGGACAACCTGAGCATCCCGACGAGCCTCTGCTACGTCAATGGCGGCCTGATCGTGGCGCAGGCCCCCGACATGCTCTTCCTCAGGGACACCGACGGCGACGGCCAGGCCGACGAGCGGAAGGTCCTCTTCACCGGCTTCCGCACGTACGACACCCACGCCGGCCCGTCGAACCTCCGCTACGGGCTGGACAACTGGATCGACGCGATCATCGGCTATTCCGGCTTCAGCGGCGAGGTCGGCGGCGAGCGGCACAACTTCCGGCAGGGGTTCTTCCGGTTCAAGCCGGACGGCTCGAAGCTGGAGTTCCTCCGCAGCACGAACAACAACTCCTGGGGCGTCGGCATCAGCGAGGAGGGCCTGCTCTTCGGCTCGACCGCCAACGGCTGCCCCAGCGTCTACATGCCGATCGCGAACCGATACTACGAGTCGGTCCGCGGCATGGCGCCGTCGGTCCTGCAGAACATCGCCGACTCGAACCGCTTCTTCCCGATCACCGAGAACGTCCGCCAGGTGGACTGGCACGGCGGGTTCACGGCCGGGGCTGGCTCGGCCCTCTACACGGCGCGTACCTACCCGAAGCACTACTGGAACAGGACGGCGTTCGTCGCCGAGCCGACCGGGCACCTCGTCGCGACCTTCACGCTCCACCCGGACGGCACCGACTTCCACTCGCACAACGCCCGGAACCTCGTGGCGAGCGATGACGAGTGGACCTCGCCGATCCTGGCCGAGGTCGGCCCGGACGGGCAGGTCTGGGTGATCGACTGGTACAACTTCATCGTACAGCACAACCCGACGCCCAAGGGTTACAGGACCGGCAAGGGCTCGGCGTACGAGACCCCGCTGCGCGACAAGACGCACGGGCGGATCTATCGCATCGTCGCCAAGGACGGCAAGCCGAGCGACCGGCCGAAGCTGTCCAAGGACGACCCGAAGGGGCTCGTGGCGGCGCTCCGGAACGAGAACATGTTCTGGCGGCTGCACGCCCAGCGGCTGCTCGTCGAGCGGGGCGACAAATCCGTCGCGCGCGACCTCGCCGCCCTGATCGACGGGCCGGTCGACTCCACCGGCCTGAACGCCGCGGGGGTCCATGCGATCTGGGCGTTGCACGGGCTGGGCGCATTGCATTCCACCGAACCGGCCGGGGCCGGACCGCGCGGTGATGATGTGCTCGCCGCCGTCGTGAAGGGGCTGAAGCATCCGTCGCCCGCCGTGCGTCGCGCCGCGATCCTGGCCCTGCCGCGGCGTCCCGGCGTCGCGCGGGAGATGTGGCTCGCCGGCGCGTTCGAAGACCCCGACCCGCAGGTCCGCCTGGCGGCCTGCCTGGCCATGTCCGAGACGCACCGCACCAAGGACGGCGACGGCGTTTCGAGGATTCTGTCGGCCCTGGTCGACCCGCGGAATCAGCGGGATCGCTGGATGGGCGACGCCCTGACGATCGCCGCCGCGGTCGCACGCCCCCGAGTTCTTCAAGGCGCTGGCGCAGCGGACTCGATGGATCGAGAGGACGGCCGCTGATCCTGCCGGTCACGGCGCAGGTCGCCGAGCACTACGCGCGGGGCGGGCCGGTCGATTCGATCGCCGCGATCCTGGCCCTCCAGGGCGACCTGAAGCCCGCGGTGCGCGACGCCCTCATCGGCGGCCTCGCCAGGGGATGGCCGCGCGACAAGGCGCCGGCGCTCGACGCCGACGCGGAACGGGCCATCGCGGGGCTCCTGCCGAAGCTCTCGCCCGAGGCCCGCGGCCAGATGCTCGGGCTCGCCTCGCGCTGGGGCGTCAAGGGGCTCGATGCGTTCGTCGCCGGGCTCGCCAGGGACTTCCTCGCCGCGGCCTCCGATGGGTCGAAGCCCGAGGCGGCCCGCATCGCCGCCGCCGGACAGTTGATCGACCTCCGCAAGGCCGACCCGCGGGCCGCGCGCGAAGTCATCGCCCTCGTCAGCCCGAGGACGCCGCCCGACCTGGCGAGCGGCCTGATCGGCGCCGTGGCACGCAGCGACTCGCCCGAGGTCGGCCCGGCGCTGGTGGACGCGATCGGGCCGATGACCCCGGCGGCCCGCAAGGCAAGCCTCCTGGCGCTGCTCGGCAAGACCGACTGGACCGGCGCGCTGGTGAGCGGGATCGAGGAGGGCAAGGTGGCGTTGTCCCTCCTCTCGCTCGACCAATCGCAGGCGCTGGCGGCCCACCCGGACAGCAAGATCGCCGAGCGGGCCAGGGCCCTGCTCGCCAGGGGGGGCGGGCTGCCCGACCCCGATCGCGAGAAGGTCATCCAGGCGCTGGCGCCCCTCGTCATGAAGGGCGGCGATGCGTCGCGCGGCAAGGAGATCTTCAAGAAGGAATGCCTGAAGTGCCATACCCACTCGGGCGAGGGGGGCAAGGTCGGTCCGGACCTCACCGGCATGGCCGCGCATCCCCGGAGCGAGCTGATCGTCCACATCCTCGACCCGAGCCGCTCGGTCGAGGGGAACTTCCTCCAGTACACCGTCTCGACCACGGCCGGCCGCATCCTGAGCGGCCTGCTGGCCGGCGAGACCAAGACCTCGGTCGACCTGCTCGACGCCGAGGGGAAGAAGCAGACAATCCTCCGCGAGGACATCGAGGAGCTCGCCGCGTCGAAGAAGTCGGTCATGCCCGAGGGGTTCGAAAAGACGGTCCCGCCGGAAGGGCTGGCCGACCTCTTGCAGTTCCTCACGCAGAAGGGGAAGTACCTGCCGCTGGACCTCCGCAAGGTCGCCACGCTCAACACGACCGAGGGGGTGCCTTTCGGGCCCGGGGGGCCGGTCGGGCGGCTGATCTTCGAGGACTGGGGCCCGAAGGTCGTCGACGGCGTGCCGTTCGCGCTGGTCGACCCGCAGGGCGACCGCCAGCCCAACGCGATCATGCTGATGCGCCCGGGCGGGCGGCTGGCGCCGAAGATGCCCAGGTCGGTCACCCTGCCGGTGAACGCCCCGGCCCGGGCGATCCACCTCTTGAGCGGCGTGGCCGGCCTGGGATTCCCGGTCGGCCGCGAGGGGACCGTCTCGATGATCGTCCGCATCAAGTATGAAGACGGCACGACCGAGGACCACGAGCTGAAGAACGGCGTGCACTTCGCCGACGTCAACGGCGCGCAGGAGGTCCCGGGCTCGAAGCTGGCGTTCAGGCTCGGCCGGCAACAGGTCCGCTACCTGACCGTCACACCGAAGAGGAAGGATCCGATCGCCAGCCTCGAGCTGTTGAAAGGGCCCGACCGGACCACCCCGATCGTCCTGGCCGCGACGGTCGAAGGCTTCGAGTGATTTCCCCTTTCCGAAACACGGCTCTGGCGTGCTGAAGTGGCGTTTCGTGCCAAGGTCCGATTGACCAACATGGGAGGTCCACCGATGAACCGCATGTGGCTCGCTGGCCTGCTGTCCCTCCTCGTAGCTGCGCCCCCCGGTCGAGCTCAGGATTCGAAGCCCGCCGACACCGTCCCCGCGCCCACCAACGTCCCGGGCGCGGCGTATCCCCGGATCCATCCCGACCTGCGGGTGACGTTCCGGATCAAGGCGCCCGATGCCCAGAAGGTCGTCTTCGGGTTCTTCGACAGCCAGCGGTATCCGGCGAAGAAGGGCGAGGATGGCTTCTGGACGGCGACCACGGAACCCCAGGTGCCGGGGTTCCATTACTACCGCGTGTTCATCGACGGCGCGGAGGTCCAGGACCCCGGGAGCCACACGTTCTACGGGACCGGCAAGGATGCCAGCGGCATCGAGGTCCCGGAGAAGGGCGTCGACTTCTACCTCCCCAGGGACGTGCCGCACGGCGAGGTCCGGGAGCGCTGGTACTTCTCCAACACGACCAAGGACTGGCGCCGCGCCTTCGTCTACACCCCGCCCGGTTACGACAACGATCGCGAGACGCGATACCCGGTCCTGTACCTCCAGCACGGCGGCGGCGAGGACGAGACGGGCTGGCCCAAACAGGGGCGCGTTGCCTTCATCATGGACAACCTGCTCGCCGAGCGGAAGGCGCGGCCGATGATCGTCGTCATGGAGCGGGGCTATGCGCGCCGGCCCGGCGATCCGGCCCCTGCACCCCGTCCGCCGGCGCGGCCGGCCGCACCCGGCCAGAATCCGCCCCCGCGCCCGGATTTCAGCCGGATGTTCGGCGCGTTCGAGGAGGTGATGGTCAAGGACCTGATCCCGATGATCGACGCGACCTATCGCACCATCCCGGACCGCGAGAGCCGCGCGATGGCCGGGCTCTCCATGGGCGGCATGCAGACGTTCCAGATCACGCTCAAGCACCTCGACCTGTTCGCCCACATCGGCGGCTTTAGCGGGGGCGGCGGCGGCTTCGGCGGCGCCCCGTTCGACCCGAAGACGGCCCACGGCGGCGTCATGGCCGACGCGGCCGAGTTCAACAGGAAGGTGCGCGTCCTCTGGCTGGGCATCGGCACGGCCGAGGGGCAGCGGATGTACGAGGGCGTGAAGCACTACCACGAGGCGCTCGAGAAGGCCGGGATCAAGCACGTGTACTACGAATCGCCCGGCACGTCGCACGAGTGGCTGACGTGGCGCCGCTGCCTGCACGAGTTCGCCCCGCTCCTGTTCGTGAACACCTCGGTCGCCCGCCGGCCCGGCCCGGGGCCGCGGCGACCCATCGTGCTGAACCCCGACGACGTGCCCGCGTTCCCCGACCCGCCCGCCGGGTTCGACGCGGAGCGCTCGGACGTGCCGCACGGGCGGTTGGAGATGATCACCTATGAATCGAAGTCCGTCGGCACCACGCGCAAGATGCTGGTCTACACGCCGCCGGGCTACACCAACGAGAAGAAGTACCCGGTGCTGTACCTGCTGCACGGCATCGGCGGCGACGAGACGGAATGGCGGCGCTTCGCCAGGCCCAACGTCGTCCTCGACAACCTGATCGCCGAGGGGAAGGTCACGCCCATGATCGTGGTCATGCCCAACGGCCGCGCCCAGAAGAACGACCGGGCGGAGGGGAACGTCTTCGCCGCCGCGCCGGCCTTCGCGGCATTCGAGCAGGACCTGCTGAAGGACGTGATCCCCACGATCGAAGCACGCTACTCGGCGCAGACGGACCGCGAGCACCGGGCCCTCGCCGGCCTGTCCATGGGCGGTGGCCAGTCGCTCAACTTCGGGCTGGCGAACCTCGACAGCTTCGCCTGGGTCGGCGCCTTCTCCGCCGCGCCCAACACGAAGCCGGCCGAGCAACTGGTGCCCGACCCGGCGGGCGTCAAGGAGAAGCTGAAGCTGCTCTGGATCGCCTGCGGCAAGAAGGATGGCCTGATCCACATCAGTCAGGGCGTGCACGCCTACCTGAAGACCAAGGGCGTCCCGCACGTCTGGCACGTGGACGGCAACGCGCACGACGCCACGGAGTGGAAGAACAACCTGTATCTCTTCTCGCAGCGCATCTTCCGTTGACCGGTCGTCGGAATACCGACGGAAACGGGCAAGGAGGCCCTCCCGAATCCGACGCGACGGATGCGAGGAGGGCCTCGGTCCGATGATCCCCCGCGGTCCGGACCGTCGTCACTGGATCATCGGGGGCGTGATCTGCGCCGGCCGCCGGACCGTCCGCCCGAAGTAGAAGTTGAAGAGCAGGGCGAACTCGGAGTCGAACGGCTTGGGACTGCTCACTGGCGTCACCAGGGCGGCCGTGACCTGCGCCCGACCGTACATCAGCACGTTCAGGCCATACGTCAGGTTGGTCACGTAGGTCGAGGCCGCCGGGTCGAACGTGTTGAACGGGTTGCGGTGGTTGAACGGCGTGTTCACGTGCACCTCGAAGGTCGGGGCGATCGCGGTGATGAAGCGGCTGGTGTCCGGGTTCTGGTAGAGGAAGTAGCCGATGCCGATGTCGTTGTACATCAAGGTCACGTCGGCGTTGTTGGCCGGGAAGTCGAAGCCGCTGAAGCCCTGGAGGTAGAACCGATCCTTGCGCCAGAGGTAGGCGATGAACGGCTGGAAGTAGGTCGTGTTCAGCCCGTAGATGTAGGGGGCGCCGGCGAACCGGGTCGTCGCCGTCTGGGGCGTGATCTGGAACCCGGCCGTGATCAGGCTGCCGGTCTCGCGGTTCTGCTTGAGGATGTACTTGGCGAAGATGTCGAGGTTGCCCAGGGCCGTCGAGGTCGGCGCCGCGATGCTGGTGCTCTGCGCCGTCAGCGAATTCAACGGCAGCCGCATCCCGATCGAGCCGTTGCCGTCGTCGAACGTCTTCTCGAACCCCCAGAGGTAGGTGTAGGCGTTCAAGCGGTTGACCGGCGACCGCTGGGCCGTGTTGACCGTGGAATTCACGTTGGAGTAGAAGTTGAAGTCGAAGAAGACGCGATCCTGGGGTCGCGGCGACTGGTTCTCCGAGGCCTTGAAGTTGCGCATGGTGGGATAGAACAGCGCGGAGCCGTGCGGGCCCGGCGGCAAGGGCGGCGAGTGGCCCGGCGCCAGCGCGGAATGGGCGTAGAACGGGCTCAGGTCGCCGATCATGTTGGGGGTGAAGAGGCTCTGGGCACCGACGCCGGTCTCACCGCCCAGTTCCGCCAGGGCGCCCTCCGCCACGGCCGTCGTGAACGGGGATGGAGCGGTTGGCGCGGCGCCCGGTGCACCCTCCGCGCCCGCGGCTCCGGCGCCCGGAGCAGCCGCGCCGGCGCCGGTCCCCATCGCCGCGCCGGCCGCCCCGGCGCCCGTCCCTGCACCCGCCCCGGCGCCCGACATCGCGCCTCCGGCTTGAGGCGAAACGCCCGCGCCCGCCCCGCCACCGATCTGACCGGATGGGCCGGCGGGTCCTTGAGCGCTGGACAGGTCGGCGGGCCCGGACAATCCGGGAGCAGTCGCCACCGGTAGGGAGCCGGGGTGCGCATAGGTCCCGTAGCCGCCGGCTGCCGCTCCTTGCGGCGACGCCATCGAGAGTGGGCTCGCCACCGCCTGGTTGCCGCGCGGGAATGATTCCGCCTTGCGCGGGTACGGGATCCGGCTGCCCACGGATCCATAGGGGGCGGTCTGGCCCTGGGGCGACGCCGCGGCCGCGCCCGCCGGCGGCTGATAGCCCTGAGGGAAAGCCGCCGTGCCGCCTCGGGGGTAAAGCGAAGGGCTGACGCCATAGCCCGACTCCGCCCCGACGCTCTGGGGCGTGGGAACGGCGAACGGCGCGTTACTTTGCGCACTCGCCTGGCCGTAGGCGATGCTCACGCCGGGCGGGCCCAGTACGGCCAACCCGGCGATTAGCCAGCCCTGGTAGTTTCGCTTCATCCCGCATCCCCCCCCTGATTTGGCCGACTCACTGGCATTTCGTACTTTCGAGACGTGATCGGTCTTCGCCTGGCTTGCCCGGTCCTCCGTCGAGACTCCGACACGCCCACAATTGCGATCCCAAGCCGGAATGCGATCTGTCACCGGCGGCATGGACGCGGCCCGTCGAGGGCAGGCCTTCGTCGGGAAGTCCTCGAAACGGTGAGGAAAGCCCCGCATCGCCCTCGTCATCCGTAGAATGACCGTGACGATTGCAAAGCTTTTGCCTGTTGTATCGACCGTTTCGATTGGATGATTCGCTCCTTTTTTGCCGGCCGGGCAGAAAATATGGCCGCCGCTTTGTAGCAGCCGTGCATGCTGCCGAAGACATGATGGGTCAAGCGGAAAGGGTCCATGATCGGCCTCGAGGATCACCGATTTCGGCCCGAGTGCCGTCACGATCACCGTCCGGCGGCGCAATGGAATGTTGAAGGTCCGAATGGTCCCAAAGTAAATTGGATGCTTGGAATGAGTCGCGCGCGCCGTCGGAAGGCGAAATCGAATTGAGGTTCGCCATGGAACGCACCGATCGGATTCGTGGGTCCCGCACGGGGAGTCCTGGCCGGGGAAAGGCGCGAGCCGCACGCAGGCCGTGGGGGAGCCTCCTCGCCGGATCGGCGGTGTTCCTGACGGCCTGGCTCATCGCGAGGTCCTCCTTTGGGCAGGCGGCGCCCCTTCCCGAGGACTTCGTCAATCCGATCCTGGTGTCGAACGGTCAGGGGCATACCGCCTCGTTGCGAGCCCTCGCGTTCAGTCCGGATGGGAAGTACCTGCTCTCCGGTGGCCTGGACAAGGTCGTCCACGCCTGGGAGTTTCGCGGGGGGACGCCCCGGCTCGAGCGGACGCTGCGGCCGCAGATCCGCCGCACGGGTGGGTTGGTGTTTGCCCTGGCGGTGTCGCCGGTCCCGGATCGACAGGGCCAGTGGCTCGTCGCGGTGGCCGGACACGGCGTGCTCGGCACCGGCGGGCAGATCCTGGTCTACCGATTGCCGGGCCTGGACCAACGGGTCGCGGGCGACCTGGCCTTCGGCCTCCCGGACGGCACCAAGACGCGAGCCGAGGCGTTCGCCACCGCGACCCACACGGACGCGATCCACGGGCTGGCGTTCTCGCCCACCGGCCGATACCTGGCCTCGGGCAGCCGGGACCGGACCGTCCGGGTCTGGGACCTCGCCGACGAGAATCACCCGAACGTGGCCATCCTCAAGGGGCATCGGGCCGAGGTCCGTCGCGTGGCTTTCCTGAATGAGGATCGCCTGATCAGCGCCGGCGGCGTTGACGACGAGGCCCACGTCGATGGCGTCCTCCGGATCTGGGACTGGAGGGCCGGTCAGCTTCTCGCCCAGTCGCCGGCCGTCCCGCCGAAGGGGGCCGCCATCAACGCCATGGCCGTCGACCGCGCGGACGCCGGGTGGTCATCGGCCGCGAGAACGGCCACCTCGAGTGCTATGACACCGGCAACCTCGGCACGGTCGTCTGGTGGAATCATGAGGATCGAGACGGCCTGCTCGCCGTCGAGGCGCTGGCGATCAGCCCCGATGGCGCCTGGCTGGCGAGCAGCATCCTCCAGACGAAGCCTTCGGAGAGCGAATTCCCCCGCACCGAATGCGAGATCACCTTGAGGACCCTGGCGCGGGGGGATCAGCTCCAGCCGGTGCACACCAGCCGGGGGATCGTCCGGGCCCTGGCCTTCAGCCCCGACGCCGCTGGCCGCTTCCTGGCCATCGGGGGCGGCGCCTCGCATGAGATCGTCGTGAAGGACCGGCAACCCGGACCCGGCCGCGACGCCCCCCAGATCGCGATGCGAGGCCCGGGAACGACCCTCTGGGATGTCGGGTTCGTCGTCGACGTCGACGCCGCCAGCAAGCCGACGGTCGCCTACGCCCGGAATCGGCCGATCGGGCCGGAACCCACGGTTTGGGAAGCCTTCGACTTCCCCAGGCGCTTCATCGTGCCGGTCGATCAGCCCGAGAGGCTCAGCCGTGCCATCAAGACCTTCCAGGGCTGGTCGATCGCGGTGGAATCGCCCTTCCGACTCGTGGCCGCCTCCGCCGGAGAGAGGCCCGTCCCCATCGCGCTCAGCCCGAGCACGGACCGGCGGTGGAGCAGCTATACGTTCATCCCGCCCGATCGGGCGTCGGGCCACGAGAAGCTGACGGTGGCGGTCGGCTGCGAAGGAGGGCATGTCCTGATCCACAGCCTCCCCGACGGCGCGAGGACGCGCGTGCTGGCGGGCCACGTGGATGCGGTCTACGCCATGGCGCCCTCGCCGGACGGGCGGTGGCTGGCGACGGCCTCGGCCGACCAGACGATCCGGCTCTGGAGCCTCGCCGGCTGCGACACGAGGGCCCCGCTCGGTGCCGTCTTCGAGCGCGACGCCCAGGGGAACTGGATCGTCAATCGAGTCTCCACTCGCGGCTTCGCCGACCAGATGGGGTTGAAGGTCAACGATCGTGTGAAGAAGGTCGAGCAGAAGAAGACCGATGATCTCGGTCGGGCGGCCAGGACACCCCTGGCCCTCGATCGCCTCGACGCCGAGATCCAGGCGATCGCCCCCGACCTCTCCTCCTCGATTGTGTTCGAGGTCACCCGGCCGGGGGGCCCGAACCTGCCGCCCCTCTCCACCTTCCGATTGGACCGCTCCGCCTTGAACCTGCTGCCCGGCTCCGACCGGGAATGGATCGTCTGGATGCCCGAGAGCTACTACGACACCTCGATCGCCGGAGACAGCCGGCTGTTGGGGTGGCACGTCAACAAGGTTGACGCGAGTTGACCGCTGATCTTCGTCCCGCTGGCCTCGGAGTTCCATCCGATGGCCGATTATGCGAAGCGGCTGCACAGGCCGCAGGTGATCGACGACGTGATCCGGACGGCCGATCCGGCTCTCGTCCTGGCCGGGGTCATCGAGGGCATTCCGGCCCCCAGGAAGCCGCCGCAAATCCGGCTGTCGATGCTGGGGCCGGCCGGCCAGGCCCTCGGCACTCAGCTCACAGTCCAGGATCCGGCCCTGACGCTCCGGATCGAGGCGGAGGCCGCCCAGGGCGGCCAGGTCCGGTCGATCGCCGTCTATAACGGCCCGATGTCCTACCCGCCCGACGTCCTCCCCCCGGCGGCGGAGCGGACCCGGTCGATCACCAAGGAGATCCGACTGTGGCGCCGCGACAATCCCCTCATCATCGAGGCCCTGGACGAGCTGGGGGTCAAGGGGAAGGCCGAGCTGTTCGTCCGGCTGGAGCGGCCGCCGGTCGACCCCAACAAGCCCCGCCTGGTGATCAAATCGATCGGGGTGGGGACGTTCGCGGCCGACGATCCGCCCGCGATCCCCTTCGCCGCCCGCGATGTCAACGAGATCGCCGCGTTCCTGGCGAAGCCCGGCGGGGACCCGCGCTTCGAGAGCGAGCGGATCGATCGGACCGGCATCGTGGACACCGGCGGCGGCAACCCCCCGGCCGATACGCCGCACATCCGCAAGATCGTCGATGAACTCATCGGCGAGGCCAAGCAGGAGCGGCTGGGGCGAGGCGATACGGTCTTCCTGGTGATCAACTCGCACGTCCTGAGCTTGGACAAGGAAGGCTCGATGGTCCTGGGCTCCGACGCCCGCCGCGATCGGCCCGCCCCGGCCGGCATCCGGACCGGTGAGGTCACCGAAGCCCTCAAGTACCTCACCGATCGCGGCTGCTTCGTCACGCTCTTCCTGGACGGGATCCATACCAGGCTGCGCCCGCGGGACCTGAAGGACTTCCGGACGTGGGTCCGCGACCTCACGGACCAGGCCCGGGTCGTGGTGTGCGTGGCCTCCAAGCAGGACCCGAGCGATCAGCTCGATAGCGAGGCCATCGGCGTGTTCGCCAGGGCGATCCTCGAATCGGTCAACGTCAAGTCCGGGGCCCTCAACCCCAATCCGAGCATCGAGGAATTCAAGAGCATCGTGATCAACCGGGTGGACGAGCGGAAGCGGAAAGGCAGCTACCAGAAGGCCGACCTCTACTCCCCGCTGAACATGAATGAGCGGCTGACCCCCATCTTCGACCCGCAGCCCCGGCCGGTGGAAAACCTGGCGAGGAAGTGACGATCGGGACCGCGACGAGACGGCCCCGAAGTGGGATCGTCGGCCGGTCGAGAGTCCGGGCGATCGTTCGTCTGCGGTGTCGTGGGCCGGAGCGAAGCAGCCGGGTTGACCGCCTCGGGATGTCCCAATCGGCGCCTCACGGCGCCTCACGGCCAGTTTTCGGCGCCCGGCGGCGCCCGGCGGCCGGTTCTGGCGGACGAACCGCGGCGGGCCTCCGTCCCCGACCGCGTTCCCACGGCGATCGGACAGGACCGGGTGGTGCGGCGAGCGACCCCGGCCCGCCGAGCCCCGGGCGATACCTCGCCCGAACATGACCCGGTCCGCCGACCTGATCGCCGGCTGGAGCCGGCTCCCACAGCGCCGGTCCGGGGTCTTCTTGTAGGAGGGGGCTCCGTCCCCCGACCGGGTCGGGCCGGGGGTCGGCGGACGGAACCGCCGGAGCCCACCCAGTCGCCAGGCGCTCTCGGTCGCTTGTGCGGGCGGCCAGCACACCGCCGTCCTGCCCGCACCGGCCGCCGCCATCGGTCCCGCGACCGCCGGCGATGCGAACGCCAGATCCGCAAATCGGATTGGCCGCATAACCTGGTGCCCTGTAGCGCTTTACACGGAGCGACTGGCCCGTTGGGTTCGTTCCGTATTCTTCCCCTCGGCCCGACCGCGCCCCGACCGGCTTGGGTTCGATCGACCGCTTCCACGATTGACAGCCAGCGGCGCATCCATGCGGGGACTCCTGGTGAAGCGCAGTGCGAGCCAACACCCGGCCCGAAAGCCAATCGCCAGAACGATGACAACCTGGAGCGCGTAACCAAGAGAATCTCGGGATTCCATCCAATCCATAAAATCGGCTCAAATTAACATTGGGTTCGTTTCGTCGCTTTCCTCCAGGCAGCGGTCGCTTCATATCGCGTCCGCACAACCAGTGTATTTTATCCAGATTGACAATGGGTTCGTTTCGTCGTTTCGCACGAGCCGCGCAACAGCGGGGACGAGGACCATGTAATCGATAGATTTTATCCAGACTAACAATGGGTTCGTTTCGTCGCTCTTGCCGAGCCGGCGGTGGAGCGTCGATTTCACCTCGCGAACTCATGCATGGTAGCTCGCTTGCTCGAAACGAAGATCGATAGTCATCATCGATGCTGGCAAGCATGGCGGCTTCGATGCATGAGAGAGGCTGGAGCGTTAGAAATGTTGGAATGAACGACGGATCGTGTCCGCGTGGATCGTGGGGTTGTGACGGCTGTCCCCCGCCGGTTCGATCAGTCGGCTTCGTCCGGGCCGGGTCGGCGTCGATCCTGGCTTGTTGCTGACTCGTCATCGATCGTGGTCCTCGTCGTCGAGGTGAAGAAGGGAAGGATCCTTTATTATAGACGCTTTGACCGCCGGGTCTATTCGCCATCCGGCAGAATTTTTCCGGTTTGAGGCGACACGAAGACCTGGATGAGAGGTGAGCCCATATCCGCCCGTGGGGCGGGGCAGGGGACGATCACTCACCGGCCGGTCTCTTCCATCCAAACGGTGCCCGGGACCGGCGAGACGCCCGGTCGGCCGGGGGCCGGTTCATTCCGTCCGGGCCCGCCGCGGCCGGCGCCCGGACGGGCCGGCCGCGACCCGACCGGCACCACGCCGCCGCCGGTCGGCGGGCGGGCCGGGACCACGGCCGGGTCGGATGAGCGATCGGGACCGGCCGGACGGGTTTGAAGACGGATCAACACGGACGCGGGCCTTGCGATCGGGCGGGCCCGCCGCGGCCGGCGGCCGGACCGCGGGCCGAGTGGCCTCGCGACCCGGGGCCGAACTCTGCCGGCCCCCGCGGCGAGACCCCTCCGGCATTCTTGCCCGGACTGCCCAGCCGTGACCGTGATTTAGCAATGCCCCGTTCCGACCCCGTTCCGACCCAATGTCCCCGCTCCGACCCCGTTTCGGGTTCACGTCTCGGGTTTGTCCCGGTTTCGGGTTTTACCGTCCCCGTTTTGGGTTTCATCAACTGGCCGTCGAGCCACCGGTGCGGCTGTCCGGCGAGACTCGGGGTCCGTTGAACGTCGGGCGCAGGCTCAATGAGATCGACGGATAGCGGCCCGTCACTTCAGGACGCGGAGGATCGGTTGGAGCCACTGGTTGATCGCGTCGGAGACGTACGGGAACTGGGTCAGGATGGCCCCGAGCAGCGGCACGATCACGGTCATGATCTGGGTCACGAACGACCAGCTCCACGTGACTTTATCGGGCGGCGTCTTCGAGACGCGGCTGAGCACTTCGTTGTGCTCCATCTGGATGTAGGTCCAGAGGAGGCCCGCGGAGACGGCGATCAACAAGGCCCATGCCGTGATGACCAGGAAGCGCTGCGGCTGGAACGGATAACTCGACACCGCGAGCAGCAAGAGGAGCGGGCCGGCGGCCAGGAACTGCGCCAGGTTCTTGAGCTGGACCGTGCATTCGCTGGCGAAGTTGACCACTTCCAGGGCATAGAGGTCCTCGGCGGCCGTGACCCAGCGACGGACGCCCTGTTCCAGGGCAAGGTCGCGGACGGTCAACGGGTCCGCTTCAGGATCGAGAGTCGTGACCACGATCACGTTGGGATCCATCTCGTCCCGCGCAATCCTGGAGGAGGTCCGCGCCACGCCGTTTCTGCGGCCGATGCCGCCGTCGTCCGCCGGCCCCTGGCGGTCCGGGGTCGGCGTTTCCTCACCCCGGCCGCCGGCCGCGTCGCCGTAACCCTCGGCAACCGTCCGTTTGTCCCAGTAGGGGATGACGACGCTCAGGCAGGCGGCCGCCGCATGACGGAGGCCTTTCCGGACGTTGCTCTTGGAGAGGTGCATCGATTGCTCGCGGTTCTGGCACTCTTCCTCGAACCGCTCAAGGATCGCCGCGCCCTGGCCCCGCCCGTTGGATTGGGGCGCCGCCAGATCCGGTGGGGACTGCCTCCGCGCCTTGGCCCTGCCCGTTGGATTGGGGCGCGCTAGATCCGGTGAGGATGACATCCCGCAAGTCTTCTAGCCCGGATTATTCACACCCATGCAGACAATTGCGTGCCGGTGCGTTGCTGGCGTCCCGGTTGGGGGCCTCCGCGGTCCGGAGCGGCCGACGGCCCTTGTGTTTCCGGTCCCGGCGCAGACCACCCCCTTACCCCCGGCGGTGTTCGGCTCACCGCCTGGCGTCACGATGGCCCGCCCCTCGGCGCCGAAGTTATCCCGATGGCACCACCGGCGCCGCCGGCCGGATGGCCCGACTGACCGCCAGTAGATGGTCCAGGTGCGGCCAGCTCGCCGACAGCCGCACGATCACGCGCCGGGCCCGCGTGATCACCTCGGCCGCCACCTTGATCAACCGCGTCCGCCAGGTGCAGGCGAAGCCCTCCCCCAGCGGGTCACGACGGCGACGACGATTGAAGAACCGCTTGCGGTCCGGCTCATCGATCGCCGCCGTCGGCAACTCCGCCGGCAGGCCCAGCTCCGCACTCGTCGGCGGCGCCTGGACGACGGCGCGCCGGAGCCGCACCAGCAGATTCAACGCAAAGGCATGAAGATATAACCTGAAGAAATTCGCCAGGAACCGATGGTCGCTGAGCCGGTCGCCGTGCAGCTCCCGCTTCAGCTCCTTGTTCCGGTTCTCGCTCTCGCCGCGCTCGACATAGGCGTCGTAGACCGCCTGAGGCAGGACCCCCCAGCCCGGCCGGTTGGTCACCACGGCCCGCCGGTTGGTCCCCGCGGCGTCCACCTCGACCTTGATCACGATCGGCTGCTCGGCCGGCCAGCTCCGCGCCCGGTAACGCGCCGCCAGGAACTGCCGTTGGGGCCGGCCGGTCCGTTCATAGTCGGAGACGGCCCGCTTCAGCAGATCGTCGCTGAGGGCCTGGAGTCGCGGGTTCATCCCCAGGCCGAAGGTGTAGGACAGCCGCAGCTCGCGGCACACGTCGTACATCCGCGGGACGCCCAGACCGCTGTCGCCCCGCACGTGGATGTGCACGTCGGGCCAGACGGCTCGGATCCGCCCCACCAGATACCGCAGGTCGTTGTCCACCCCCAGCGACGGCTCACAGGTGCCGTGCCGCAGGCCGACCAGGAGCGTCAGGTCGTTCTCGGCACAGGTGATGACGATCGGCAGATACTGATTTTCATCATAGTACGCATTGAACATGGTGAGCTGTTGCTGGCCATGCGCGGGGTCGTCGACGGGGTCGAGGTCGAGCGTGAGATGACCGGGCGGTCGGTCGAACGACTGGAGGAACGTGTTGACCAGGACGTCCCGCGACCGCCACAGGTCGGGGATCGAGACCGCGTTCTCGAACCGCGAGAGGGTCGGCTGACTGGCCAGGTCGGGATCATCGGGCAGGCGATCGGCGATGAGTTTGAAGACGGGGTCGGACCGCAGCGTGTCGTGGTCGTTCTGATCCTCGTAATCGGCCAGGATGCCGTAGATCCGTTGCCGGACCATGGTCAGCAACGAGTGCTGGGTGAAGGCGGGATCCCGCTGGTCGTCCAGTGCGGCGACGAACTGCTCGGTCAGGCGGATCTGCTCGTCGAACTGACGGAACACCAGGAGTCCGGCGTCACTGGAGAGCGGAGCGGGGGAGATCTCGAACTCGACCGGCCGCGAGGGGAAGAAATCGAGGGCGAGTCCCGGAACAGACTGCAAACTCATGGAAGACCTCGGTGTGGACGTGTAAGCTGTCCTGACACAAGAGGTTAGACGTCCGCCGCAGCCTGTTTATTCGATCCGGTGTGAATAATCCGGGCTAGATCCTCGGCGAACTCCTTCGCCTGCTTGTCCTGTTTCACCTTTTCGTTATCGGGGGGGGCCATGCCCAGGGCGTGGCAGATGATCTCGCGGTCCCAGGCGTCGGCCACGAGAGCCCATTGGCGGACGGAGATCTCTCGGTTCTCGAGCGTGGGTCGCATCGAGTTCAGGTAGGGCCCGAACTCCCTGGACAAGGCCTTGGGGAGCCGGTCGAACGCCTTCTGCATCGGCAGCAGGGCGATCTCGCGGAGCAGGCGGCGGAGCCGTGACCAGGTCACCAGCAGCCGGCAGAGTGACAGGGTGACCATCAGCTCCAGGAACCCGATCGTGGGGATCATCACCCGGCTGAAGGTGTTGCCGTCGGCGGTTGGCACGTACCGCTCGAGGAGCCGCAGCCCCGTGATGCCGGTGAGGCTCAACGCGAGCAGGCAGGCCGGTCGTGCCAGCACCTTCATGGGCAAGGTGGGGACGAGCAATTCCGAAACACGTTCGCTGGCGTCGGTCAGCCGCTTCTTCCGTTTCCTGATGGCCGAGGCCGGGGCGACAACCTTGCTTTTGTCGATCCGGAGCCGGTAGGGACTCTTCCAGCCCTTTGCGATCCGGTCGCCCCAGAGGCTGTGCACGTCGTCGATCCGGCGCAACTGGCTGAGCAGCCAGGCCACGGCTGCCAGGCCGAGGAGCAGGCACGGGGCCAGTGGGGAGACGCCGTTCGCCAGATTCACGGCCCTTTCGATGTAAAGCATCCGATCATACGGGGGCCCCGGCTCTTCCATGGAAAGTTGGACCGCGACGATCACCACCCCGGTCGCGGCGGGCACGAGGAGCGAGTAAAGGATCGGATGCGGGGTCTTGTTCTTGACGCTGGCACCCGGCCCCGGCGTCTTGGCCGGGTCCTCCTCGTTCGCGTGGTGCGCCCCGGGCCCGCCTGCCGGCGGGTCCCCGTCGGCCGGCGGGGTTGTCGGCGACCCGGCCGGCTTCGGGTAGAGCAGCGAGGCCCAACCCGCAAGCCAGGAGATATCGTCCCGTCCTTTCGGTCGCAGGAGCCAAACGACGAACGAGATCCCGGCGGCGGCGGCCATGGCGATCATGATCCGCGACAGAAGCCGGTCGATCTGGTACGGTTCGTCCATGATCACGACCAGGGCGAACGCCAGCAACCAGCCGACCCAGGGCAACGGCAGTGCTACGGGCAACGCGACTGTCTCCGGTTTCTCTTTGATCGTCCAGGTCCGGCAATGGATGAGGAGCGTCAACGCCAGTGCGGCCTCAAGCACGACGGCGGATGACCAATGCGAGGAACTCGTCCGGGTGACGGCCAGGATGCCCAGGAGGACGCCCGCCGCCACGGTCGGCACCGCGTAGGCCCAATTCGCGCGTCGCCACCCGGACTCACCCCCGGCGTACCGACCGATGCACACCGCGACCGGCACCGCCGCGACCGCCCACGGCCAGACCGGGCCTTCGACGTTCGCGACCGCCAATCCCACGGCGACTGCGTCAGCAAGATCATCACCCCGAGAAGGACGGCGAAGATGACATAGCCACGCGACGACCGAAGCGGCGGCTTTAGTCGGCTCAGCCAAGCCACGACGATCTGGGCGAGCAGCCCCGCCATCAGGGCGACGACCGCGGCCGCGGGGAACTGCCCCACGAACGCCACCCCCCGGTCGCCGACGAACGGACCGAGGACCTGGTCGCGACCGATCCAGGCGAACCCCGCGGCGGCGGAGAAGAGGATCGCGACCCACGAGCAACTCCCCGGCGCACGGCCGCGGAACAGGGCGGAGAGCCACCGCAACGGCCCGCGTTCTCCCGCCCGGCTCGCGCCGTCGGCGGACGCCTTCTTCTCATCGTCCCGGGCGGAAACGAGGGCCAGGTCGATCCGGACGATGGCGGCGGCTGCCAGGGCCACCAGCGCAGCGCCCGATATCCAAATCAGGAAGAGGCCGAACGCCCAATTCCAGAGGTCGCCCCAGGGTAGCTGTTGCGTCCGGGAGAGGTAGGGGAATGGGGAGAAGGCGTCCAGGCCGAGTGCCGCAACGTCACCCGACAGATCCTGGCAAGGTGCTGGTCGGTGCACACGCCGATGACCGCCAGGATGCCGAGCGACGCCGCCAGGTGCCAGAAGCGGAGGGAGGGGGGCGCCTCCGGACCACTGAGGGGGTGGAAGAGCGTCAGCCAGACACGCCGGCGGTCTTGATATCTCTCCGGCAGCGTGGCCTTCCAATGCCGGGCGACCAGCACTCGCCAGGAGGGCCGCCCACGCCGTGAGGGCGAGCACCACCGCCAGCGAGCCCCAGGCCCAACTGAACTGGGGGATCAGCGGGATGAACTGGCGGACCCATTCCTCGGACTCCCGCAAGCCGGCTACTCCGGTGAACGCCACGAACCGAGGCTTGGGGGGCGACACGTCTTGATTGGTGGGCAGGAGGGTGAAGTCGCTGTCCCGCGTGCCGCGATCCGGCCGCACCCGGTAGGTCAGCGGCCAGAGCCCGCGGGTGCCGATCACGCTCAGCCAGATCGGGAGCCGGAGGTCGTCAGTGGTCGGCGTGTAGGCCGCGTCTTCGACCCAAGGCTGCCCGTCGCCACGCCGCGACCAGGCGAGTTCGTCCATCTCGTCGAACGGCTTGCCGTAATCGAAGAGGAAGTCGAAATAGCGGTTCTCCCGGCGCGGGACGAGCGAGACCGTGGCGTTGTAATACCCCTGATCGCCTTGGTGCATGAAGAGGTGTCGGCAGCATGTCGCCCTCGTGCGGCGGGTCCCACCGCTGGGCCATCGAGAACATCGGGTACGGCGATGCGACGACCATGCCGCGGAGCTGGGACGAGAAGTCCGGGTGGCCGAGCAGCAGGTCGGCCGACGTCGTGAATAACTGCACGTCGGGGCAGTACTCGCGGATCAGGCCCCCGAGGAAGATGACGTCCCGGGTGTCGCTGGCGACGATGCCGACGTACCGATAGTCTTCCATCGAGATCGTCTCGAGGATCTTTGCCAGGTTGAACTCCTCGGACGCGGCCGTCATCCGCGGTGCCAGCGACGGCACGACGTCGTTCGGGGCGCCGATCTCGTCGAACGGAATCCGCAGCTTGCTGCTTGACCGGGGCAAGATGGGCGCCGACTTGTCGTCGACGGGCCGGGTCGCGTCGTAGGCTGCCGCCACCTGCGAGATGTGAAACGGGAAGTTCATCCGCGTCACGCTCGAGACGCCCCACTGACGTTTCAAATCGGAATGCTCGGGGATGGCCCGCCCGAACTCGGTATCCGACTCGGTCAGCAGCGCGACCTTGCCCAGGTCGCGCCCGCCGTTCTGTTCTTTGAGGAAGGTGAAGAGGGTGCGGATCACGTGGTCGAAGTGGTGGACGGTGGCCTTGAAGTCAACCTCCACCGGCGATCGGGTCCCGCCGGCGGTGCAGTCGGTGAGGAATTTCTTGCGGTTGATCCGGTTGGACGACCCCGAGCGGATTACGAAACGGTAGAGCGGGCCTTGCCGGGCCGGGTCGGACGGGCGATCCTTGAGTCGGTCCTTGGTCCAGCGGTCGATCACCAGTGAGAGCGATCGTTCCGACCCGCTGAAATACGGGCCGACGATCCGGAACACGATCGGGGTCTCCGGGGGCCGCTTCGCGTCGCGAGCCGCCCCGTTCGCGTAGAGGTCGATGACGTTCAAGACGAAGCCCAGCGCCGCGTTGTGGATGCCCGAGGTCGGTCGTTCCCCGATCAGGAAGAGAATCAGAACCTGCTGGGTTTGCTTGGAGGCCTCTGCGATGGCCGCGCCGGTATCGTCAGCCGGCTTCCTGGGCCTCCGGAAGAGCATCACGCCCGGAAAACGCTGGTGGAGCGGCAGCTTCGACGTCGCCCCGGGGGACGCCGGCGAACTCTTGGTGATCGCCAAGGCCGGCGCGGACCCGGGGCCGCCCGGCGCGAGCGAGAGGAGCAGCGCACCGGGCCCGGGCGCCGGGTCGGTCACCTCCTTGATCTGGTCCCGTCGGGCCGGCTGTCGCCCGGATGGGAGCCAGGGGAACCAGAACCGGTCGAGCAGCCAGTCCTGGCTCTCGATGGCCATCTGGATGTCGTCAATCACCGAGTCGAACCGGTAGCTGAACCGGGAGTCGATCGGGTCGGGCAAGGCCGCGATCAGGAATTCCAGCTCCATTGCGCCGGCGTGCGCGATCAACTCGTCCGCGAACTGCTTGCCGTGGTCGGACCCGGCGACGTTCCAGAAGTCCCGGATGGGCTGTGCGGCATCGTGCTCCGCGGCGGTCGGCGCGGGGTTCGCCGCCTCGCCGGGCTTTGCGACCGGGTCCGGCGCGATGGCCCCCTCGACACCCCCGGTTGAATTGGTCGGGCCGACGACACCGGCGGACCCGAAAATGAAAGTGATCAGGGCCGTTCCGAAGGCCCAGGCAAGGGCACTTGGCGTCTTCGATGGGCTTGGCATGACTCTCCTCGAGTCGCTGGACAACCAGCTGGGGGCGCCGACGAGGGGGACTTTCGGGGCACCTGGCACCGCACCGACACCGACCCGCTTCGCGACTGATCGAACCCTGGGGCGCCCGCCCCAGCGAGGGAGCCGTCTCACGGCTCCATCCCGTCCCGGGAGCACGCGATGAAATGTGTCGCCGCCCGGGCGGCTGTCGCTCAGCATGCGAGGGCGATCGGCGGAGGACCAACTCGGTCCCGCGCCGTTGGCCCGCTGCCACGGGACGGCTTGTTCCCCTTCATCCGACGTGACCGGGCCTCCGCGGCCGGTCCCCGACGATCGTCGCGGACCTCGGGCGCTCTCTCGCGATAGCGGGAACGATAGGTCTACGGAGCTGTTGTTCTCGGGCAATATGCAGTTTAAAGAAGGAACAACCCCACTTAAACTAAAAAAGCGCGACCAAAACGCAAGTCAATGCTTTCCCGCCTCCTTGGTTTCTTTACAATGATTTACATTGCCTCGTGTCATGACCGAGCTGGCCCCGGAAACCGAGCCAGTTGGGATGTTAAGCGGATCGGAGTTCACTGTTCCATCTGAAGGCGTCATGGCAGGCGCACGATGGCGCTTTTCCCAGGACTTAGAGTCGCTCCGGAGGCTGCCGAGCAAGACAAGATCCTGGCTGCGCTGGCCACGACCCTCCAGGCCTACCCGTTGCCGACGAGTTGGTGGAGGGAGCCGCTCCCGGACGTCGTCCCATCGTTGTGCCGCGACGGCTACGAGCGGGACCGAGACGACAGCCAGGCCCTCCAGGCCGAGCTCGAGAGCGGATCGGCCGGCTCACTATGGAGGCCAAGCGGTCTAAGAATTTGTTCCGAAAGGGCGAGCGGGGGGCGTCAGCCCTCGTTCTATTACACAAGTCACAACCCATTTTGGCTAAGGAGTTTATGGCGAAAAGCAGGGACGAAGCTGGGCGATGTACACTACACGTACAGTACGTGCGTATCGTATAGACTCTCACATGATGATTTAGTCGATGTTGAGATTTCCCGGGAAAAAACCGATAACTTCTCTAGAGAACATAATATCATACTAACGTATACTGATAGATATCACCCCCGTTTTCTGCCATAACTGCCTGCCGTCTATGGTGTTATGACTTGTGTAGTAGAACGAGGGCGTCAGCCCCCTGTCCGGAACCCGAGAAGACAGGGGGCTGACGCCCCCCGCTCGCCCGGAACCGACCTTCTGGAACAGACTCTTAGAAGAGCGGCCCGCTGCAGCCGGCGATATCGGCCTTCGAACATCCCGATGACCTGTAACGGCCCCGACCGGTGAGCGGATCGTCGGGACGTCGTCCGTGAACGCGGGAGGCCGGCCGCCGGCCGGGTCGGGCGTGGGTCGGATTCGGGCGACCCGGGTCCGACGGGACCGCGGACGTCGGGCCGCCGGGGTGTGACCGCGGGCCGGGCCGGCCGCCCGCTCGGCTCGTTTTAGTGCCCGTCGTGGGTCCGGCCGGTGACGCGGCCCCTCTTCGAGGCCCGTCGGGGTCATCGAGGCCGGTCGGAGTCGGACTTAGTCTCTCGTCTTGTCCGCGGTTCCCGACCTCCTGGGGACCGGTCGGGGCCGAATCTCAGCCCAACTTCTCGCCGTATGTGCCGGCTCCGTCCGGCGATCTTCGTCGTCTCGCCAGCCGCTCGAGCCAGGCCTCGAGGATCGTCGCCGGTCTCGCCCGCGCGACGGCGTCAGGATCCCGCGGGGGCCAGCAGCTCGTCCCAGCTCGAGACGTCGAGGAGACGATCGAGCAGGAGGTCGAGGCGATCGGGATCGCTCAAGGCGGCGATCCGGTCCAGCACCGACTCATCGGGTGCGCCCAGCCGCTTGCGGCCCTGGCGGAGCAGGATCTTCCTCGCTTCCTCGGCGCGGCCCTTGGCCTCGCCCTCGGCGCGGCCCTTGGCCTCGCCCTTGCTGAAGATATCCTGGTAGACGGACGATTCTTCGATCCCGTGGATCCCCAACACCATGGTCGTGACCTCCTCGATCAATTCCTGGACGCGCTCCTTGGGATGATTGAGCCCCAGCAGGATCTCCGTGGCCGCCCACAGCGCCTCCTTCAACCCGGGGGGCGCCTCCTCCCGCAGCCGCTCGGCCACCGCCCTGAGGACCTCCGGCAGCCGCTCGCGGGGGACGGCCGAGACCGGCGCCAGCGGCAGCAGCGGCAACCCGGCGGCCAGCAGCCGCTCCGGCGGCAGCTCCCAGACACGGACGACCTCGTAGCGGAACCAGAGGTTCGCGCCCCGGCCGGGCACCTCCTGGACATACTCGCCGGTCAACTCCGGCCCGTCGGCCGCCGGGCGGAGCAGGAACAGCACCGACCAGACCGGCACGCCATGCTTGTAGCCCACCAACGCATTATACCGATGCAACTGCCGGGGATAGGAGACGGCGCGGCCGGAGAGGAACTCGGTGTGGAGGATCAGCGGGTCGGGCCCGCGGCGGAGGATGAGCTTGTCGGAGTCGGCGGTGACCGTCGAGAGGTTCGAGTCGATGACCGCGACCAGGCCGCGATCCGGGACGGCGAGGCCGAGGAATTCCATCCAGGCGGCCGGCTCCACCTCGTAGAGCTCGCGCAGGGCGGCATCTAACGGCTTGGTCATGGCCATCTCATCGGCAAACGGATCGGGTTGGCCCCCGGGGATCGGTCGTCGTCGGCTTCCGATGTTTATCGGCATAGGACCGGCCCGTGGCCCAGTGCCGAGGTGGCTCGCGTTCGCGGAACGAGCCCCGGGCATCCGGTTTGTAACGGCCGATCGGCGCCGTCGGGGAAGGAGGACGGGAACGACCGAAATCGACAATGGTGGCAGAGACAACCCTTGCGGCTCGGGGACCGTGGCCGGCCGTCGGGCCGCCCCGTCCGGCTCGCCCCACCCCGCCCGGGCCGGGGCCGGCGAGACGCCCGGTCGGCCGGGGGCCGGTTCCTTCCGTCCGGGCCCGCCGGGGCCGGCGGCCGGCCGGGCCGGCCACGAGGCTCCGTCGGGATGCGGTCCGAGTGGCGGCCGACCCCTTCCGGTCCGTCCGGGCCGAGAGGACGGAGACGCACCCTCCCTGCCGGCCATTTCGGCGGCATTGATCCGCCAGTCAACTCGACTTATCATGGAAGTCAACGATGAGGAGCACGGAGGAGTCAGGATGATGCGGCCGGAATACGTGGATTGGGACGAGCCGGACGACCCGCAAGGGAACACATGGCACATCGGCGGGGCGGAATTGACCCGGGAGGAGGTCGAGGATGTGCTGGACGATCCCGACGGCGATGCTGTCCCGAGCGAGGGGGCTCCCGAGGACGCCGAACGCTGGATCGTCTTCGGCTGGACCTCCACCGGCAAGCACGTCGCCGTGGTCTTCGAGATCCTCTCCGATGACCCGTATTATGTGAGGCCGATCACCGCGTATGAGACCCCGGAATATGGGGAGGGGGACTGAGACATGGATGCCGAGCGCAAGCCCCGCGGGTCGAACTTGACGCCGGAGCAACGGGCGCGGATCGAGGCCATCCGCGCCGAGACCCGGACGCCCGAGGCCCGGGCCCGCCAGGCCGCCATCCGGGAGGAGTATGCCGATCGGCCGGGCCTCGAGGCGCTGATCCAGGCGGGGAAAGTGGACCCGGGTCGCATCACGACGATGGGAGCACTCGGGGCCTTGCTCAAGGCCACGGCGGATGTGCGGCGGGCTCGCGAGGCCAAGGGGCTCTCCCTGACCGAGGTCTCTCGATGTTCGGGCCTGCCGCTGCCGGCGCTGAGCCGGCTGGAATCGGGCAAGAACCCGCGACCGACCTTCGAGACCCTCGCCCGCTATGCGGCCGGCGTCGGCCTGGAAATCGACATCGTCGTCCGGGAGCGAGCGGAGGGCGAGCGCCGGCCACCCGATGCGCAGGACGAGGTGCTTGCGGTCCGCGCGGCGGACCTCGATCGTCTCCTCGCGATGATCCACCGGCAGATCGATGCCCTGCGGGCCGCCTCGCAACCGGGTGCCTCGGCAGCGACCGGCGGCTCCTGAAGGCCTTCCTCTCCAGGGCTCACCCGCTCGGTATCCCGGCCCTCAGAGACCGAGAGACGGCGACAGACGGAAATTCGGGGCGTGATGAACGACTCGCGGGTCGGATGGCCGAACCTCGCCGCGCCGTCCGATCTGTCCGGACCCGCCCGGCCCGACGACCCGCGGGCGGGGTGCCCCCCGCGTCGTGTCGACCCGACCGGGCCCGGCCGGGAGCGGCCCGGGCGGACTCGCGGGGCGGGGACGGGCGGATCGGGGCCGGGATGGAGCGGATAGCGGATCCCGGGACCGTCCGTGGATCTGCCATCCAGGGAACGAGCCTGCGACGAGAAGCTTCTCCAGGTTGCCCAGCCGTCAGGGGAATTGACGAATGTCCCGAATGCCATCCACTTAGGGACTTAAGTCTATGAAAACAAAGGAGTTGCGAGAGACGACGACCAGGAGTCAATTTTATTCGCGTAGACATGTAGTTGAATCCATGTAGCTTTGTTTTCGCGGGCCGAACGCATTGGTTGTCTACGGATCATATGAGAATTCGACCAGACAGCCCCCGGTCGTTGGACGCAAGTTGTTGTAGATGCTAGGTTTAGGCTTATCTTCGTGGCATTCCGAATGTCCCCGTTCCGCCCGTTCCGCCCCGACTCTGGCCGCCCCGGGACGAGGTCGGGGCGATCCTGTGCAGTCAACCGGCCGAAAGATTGGGATTTACCCGCCGGGGCCGAGGGCCTCGACCGATTTCATTGATCTCGGTACGGCCGATGCGACGATGACTGATTGGCAGTCGGCACAAGAAAGCTCACTTGGTCATGCCAGGATCGCTGATCCCGGCGTCGGGAGGCCGGCTTGCCGGCAGACGAGCCATGTTGCACACCGCGATCCTCGGGCTGGAACACTTCTGGGAGTTCTTCGTGATCGGGGCGATGGGCGGGGCGTCGGTCGAGCTCATGAAGCTGTACGAATATCGCGGCAAGCTGACGACGCGCCGATTCCAGAAACTCCTCCGCTCCCCTCTCTACTGGGCGGCCATCGGCGCGATGATCGCTGTCTCCGGCTTCGTGGCGTGGGCCGTCAATGCCTCCAGCTCGAGCGTCAACGCCTGGCAACTCGTCCTGACCGGGATCGCGGCGCGCACGATCATCCGCGACGTGGCGGCGGCCAAGGAGGCCAATGCGCCGACGAAACTCGGCGGTGATGACGAAGATCGGGTCACGCTGCGCGACCTCGTGGCGTTGTGATCCGACGGGCGCCCGGCGGCACTAATCGGCATATCGTTGGATGACGGGGGTCTCGCGATGCTTCATGGACCAGACGAGCGGATCCGGTGGTATTTCCTGGTGCTGGCCCCGATTGTCTTTTCCGGGGGGCTTGCCCAGGCCCGCCACGAGCCGCGTCCACCAGTCGCGACTGGCCTTTCTTGCAGCGAGCGAACGTTCGAGCAGGGGGCAGCGCGAGCGCGAGTCCGGACGCCTCGGCGGTTCCCGCGGCCGGACGGGACGTCGCAGATTCCGCTCCTCCTCCTCGAGCAGACGACCTGGATCCCGCCCGAGTCCGCACGGGTCGTCAACCTCTTTGGCCGCTTGGCCCGCATCGAACGGGAGCTCGGCGAAGTCGCGGCCGAGTGCAGGCAGATCCGGCACGAGCCGTCCGGACATGGCTCGCAAGCCCTCGCCCTTGCCAGGCGCCTGGAACGGGTCAATCAGGATCTCAAGACGGTGGAGGCACGGGCCGTTGGCCGGGCCGACGAATTGGAGATCTTAGATGAAATCAGGCGACTGCGAGCCGGCGTCGGGGACGCGTTGCAACTCTATGCGGGACGCCCGCAGAAGCCGCCGATCAGTTTGAGCCGGATCGCCGAGATCGAGACGGTAGCCCCGACGATTTACGTCCCCTCCGCGCCAGAGCAGCAGCAGAATCTGGCCAAGTTCTTGACACGGCTCGAGCGGGAAGCAATCGAAGAAGGAATTGATACAACAAATCGTGCGCGCATTTGTCGGGGTCTCCCGCCCACGAACGACGTGCCCCTGAGGCGCGAGCTGATGATTCCAGGGCCGCGTCTGTTGGCGATTGTTTCCGATGAGACCAGTCACGGCAACGTCTTCGGCCCCGCGCTACGCGACAAGCAGAAGGATGAGATAAGGCGAATCAAGAAGAAGTTCGAAGAGCTGGACAAGGATCGTGTCAGCGTCAGGTCCTCAGTCGACTTCGGCGGTGAAGGACTCGCCGATTGGCTCCAGTCAGCCGGCTCCGTCGGTCCGCTGGTGCTCGTTGCTCATTCGGAATCGGTCAACGGCGTGCGACGGGTCCGCCTCCCGAATGGGGACTCGGTATCGGTCGATGAGATTCACCGAATCGTACGGGAAGTCCCCTCGAAGTGCTTTATTCTCACCTGCTACGGCGAAGACTTCGGCCTTCGAGGTAAGGTCTCCCTTGACGAAGCCTACGCCATGTGCCGCGCGGGCCTCGGCAAGTACCAGGCGTGCGAAGGCAAGATGGCGGCCGAAGAACTGGTCGCGGAGATGCGCAGGGAACTCGTCCTCCGCAGAGCCACCGATGTCGTCCTAGACTTCGCGATCCCCATGGGCGCGGGGGTGACATTGTACCTGGTTACGAGCGTCAACGGCCCCGACAGCAAATGAGTGACCACGTTCGAGCCCGCCACCGAGCCGCTACGACTCCGGCCAGGCTGGGGCCTTGGCCGGTGTCTGGGGCCTTGGCCGGTGTCGGCCTTGGCCGGTGTCAGTTCAGGCCTTGGCCGGTGTCAGTTCATTTTTCCGGGCCTTGGCCGGTGTCAGTTCATTTTTCCGGGAGTCCTGGCCGGTCTGGGGCTGGCTCAAGTCGCAGGGTTTGAATGCCGCTCGCACCCCTTCTTAATCTATTCTCCTGGACCGAAACGGGGACGGGCCCGAAACGGGGGGCCCGAAGGTGCCGTTCCCAGCGTCGCCTGGCCGGATCGACGGCTTGCACGGGGCCCGATCCTGCCGGGAGGTCCGTGTCCGTCGGGCGGCGGTCGTCGCCCCGACCGGCGGACGGATCGCGGGGACCGTCGTCGGTGGAGGCGGGAGGCCGTCCGGCGGGCGGTCAGGCGCGGGCCGGCGTCGGGCGACTCGGGTCCGACGGGACCGCGGACCTCGGGCCGCCGAGGACGCTCTCGCTGGACCAGGTGATCGGCATCTTGAAGACGGATGCCCCTCACCCGACCGACGACGAGTGCGAACGGATCATCGAGGAGGAGCGCATGAGGAAGTACGGATGATATATAACTATTTAAGTATGATTGGCGGAACCGAGGAATTCCGGGGTCGTATTCAGGAAATGCTCCCTCCCTCGCGCGCCGAGCGCATACTTACAGTGGTGAGAGACCGCTGCTCTGCACGATCCCATCGATCACCCGATCACCTCAGTTCCGAATTACACTTCTAGATGATAGCATAAATGGTCGCTCGTTAGTCGTCCCTCCGTCCGCAAGATAGCCCGAACCTGGTGAGGAACGGGAAGAGCGCCAGCACGCCGAAGAGGGCCGCGGCGACGTAGGTCAAGGCCGCGGCATCGAGCACGCGCACGACGACCGGTTCTTCCTCGACGCTCACCAGCCCGGCCGAGAGCAGGATCCGCCGCGCGCGGCGGCTGGCGTCGAGCTCGACCGGCAGGTTCAGGATCTGCGAGAGCACGAGCAGCGAGAACAGGCTGATCCCCAGGTCGATCAGCCGGAGCATGCCGAGCAGCATCCCCGCGGCGATCAGGAGCCAGAAGATCTGCGAGCCGAGGCCGGCCAGCGGCACGATGATGTTGCGCGCGACCAGGCCGGGATAACCCGAGGCGTCCTGGATCGCGTGGCCCGCCTCGTGGGCGGCCGCGCCGATCGCCGCCAGCGAGCGCCCCGCGGAGACGGACCGGGACAACCGCAACACCTGGTTCCTCGCGTCGTAGTGGTCGCTCAGCTCGCCGGAGGCCGGCTCGATCCCGATGCCCGTCACGCCGCCGGCGCGCATCACGAGCTGGGCCGTCTCGGCGCCGGTCAGGCCCGAGCCCGCCCGGATCCGCGAGCCCGCGGCCTGCGCCAGCATGATCCGGGCCTGCGCCCAGATCGAGAACGCCAGGCCCGGCAGCAGGTACAGGACGTAGTCGAACCAGTACATCCCCGCGACCCCGTCCCTCGCCCCGCGGCACCATCGACGTCAGGCGGACCGCACTCGAGTCAGTAGTCGTCGAATCCCAGCCGCATCGACCACGATCGCCGCAGCCGGGTCAGGCGGGCCCGGCAGGATCCCGAGTCCGAATCCCGGGCCAGCAGCGTCATCACCGGCTCGCCCGCCTCGATGCCGGCCCCCGGCGCGGGGATGTCGCCCACGGTCGTCACGGCGTCCGGCCCGTCGATCACCGGAGTTTCCATCGCGATCTCGGGCACGACCAGGCGATGTGGGGCATACACGATCCACTTGGCGGCCGCGCGCGATCGCCGCTTCCGTGGACCCTGAGGTTCGCTCGCCGTCCCACTGAGATCCTCGCAGGCGGCCCGATGCGCCGGCAACAGCGCCCGGCCCGCGGCCATCTCGTGGAGCTCGACCGACGCCGTGTATCGCGGGTTGACCTCGACCGGCCAGGGGATGCCCTGGCGGAGGACATAATCCACGCCGAACCAGCCGACCAGGCCGAAGGCCGAGGCCAGCCGGTCTCCCAGCTCCGCCAGCCGAGCGGCCGGAGCCGGGCCGAGGCGCCCGGGAACGATCCCGCCCCGATAGGCGAACGGACGGCCCGGGACGTCACCGACCCACTGCCGCGCCACTCCCACCAATCGAGCCCGATCGCGGCTCCCGATGAAGAGGGCCGAGAAGCTGATCCCCTCGATCTTCCGCTGATAGTATTTCGACCGGGGATCGGCGATCTCCTGTCCCACCAGCGGCTCGATGCCGATCCCGCCTCCGGAGGCCATCGGCTTGACCAGCCAGCTCCCGTCGCGCGGCAGTCCGCCGGGATCATCGCGCACTTCGGGCACCGGGATCCCCGCCGCGCTCAGGGCCTCGGCGACCGCGAACGGATCGCGGACCCTCCGCAGCTCGTCGGCCCCGACCCCCCAG
The DNA here is from genome assembly GCA_963815795.1 of uncultured Planctomycetota bacterium. GTDB lineage: Bacteria > Planctomycetota > Planctomycetia > Isosphaerales > Isosphaeraceae > JAKAUH01. The sequence continues at coordinate 332,221 of CAWFIC010000006.1, forward strand.
AGGCGGTGCCGCCGGGAGATCCGCTCGACCAGATCCGGGTGGTTCTCCAGACCGCCGGTGTAGAACCAGGGCGAGGGCGGGAGCGATTCGGCCACGTCGGCGAACCCGACGGGCCCTCGCGCGAACTCGACCCGCTCGACCGGGCAGACCGCCGCGAGGTCGCGGTCGGCGAAGTGGTCCGCGCAGTAAGGACGGAGCCCGCAACGCAGCGCGGAGAACGCCGCGGCGCGGGCGCTGACGCCGAGGATGAGCACGTCGTGGGACAAGGTCGCGGGTCGCTCGCTGCGCTCGCTCCCGTGGTCAGTGGTCAGTCAAGACACGTCCCTGAAAACGGAAACGAAAAAAGCCCCGGCAGGCCCGAGCGGCCCGCCGAGGCGCGATGATCGTCGAAGCGTCGATCCGCCGGCTCAGCCGGGACGTGCCGGCCGACGGGACTGGACCGCTCCGCTCACTCCTCGTTCTTCTCGATCTTCTCGGCCGTGAAGACGAGCTTGCCGTCCTCTTCCTTGCACGTGCCGGTGATCTTCACCTTGACCGGGTCTTCCTTGCTGGCCCGGCAGAAGCCCTCCTTCTGGTGGGCCTTCTTGCCGACATCGTCCATGACGATGTAGTACTTCTTATCCTTCTCGCCCTCCTTCTTGACGATCACGACGTTCTGGCACTTGCTCTGTTCCTTCAGTGCGCACTTGGCGCACATGCCCTCGCCCTTGAGGGTGAGCTTCTCACCCTTGTCGTCGGCCCGGAGCGCGCTCAGGCCCGAGAAGAGCACGCCCACCGCCGCCAGAGCCAACAATTTGCGCATCGTCGGTCTCCACAGAAGAGATCAGAACTGCGTGACTGCATCCAAGCCCATCGAGCCGGATACAACGAACCGTCTAGTTGAATGGTTATTGAACCACCGGGATCCGCCAAGGACAATCGTCTTGTCGGGAAAAATCCCAAAAATCGGACCGGGGTCCGTGGGGGTTGCCCGGAGCCGCGCGGGCGTCGTATGATTCGAGTCCGGGCGCCGGCCGGAGTGCGCGGCACCCGTTCCGGTTGATGCATTCTCACCCAGTCCGATAGCTCGAGTCAGATCAGATTCCGGAGAGAACGTCCATGGCCAGCAACATCGTGATGAACATCGGCGAGGCCCTCGTGGGCGAAGGGAACGAGATCGCCCACATCGACCTCTTGATCGGCGACAAGACGGGTCCGGTCGGGACGGCGTTCGCCAACGCGCTGGCCAACCAGTCGGCCGGGCACACCAACCTCCTGGCCGTGCTGACGCCCAACCTGATCGCCAAGCCCGCCACGGTGCTGATCACCAAGGTGACGATCAAGGGGATGAAGCAGGCCGTGCAGATGTTCGGCCCGGCGCAGTACGCGGTCGCCAAGGCCGTGGCCGACTGCGTGGCGGACAACACCATCCCAGCCGCCCAGGCCGACGACCTGGTGATCGTCTGCGGCGTGTTCATCCACCCCGCGGCCGAGGACAACGCCAAGATCCTCAAGTTCAACTACGAGGCGACCAAGCTGTCCATTCAGCGCGCCATGAAGAGCCAGCCGACGGCGGCCGAGATCACCTCGCAGAAGGACACCGTGAAGCACCCGTTCGCCGGGTGATGCGAGAGAACCCCCCCTGACCCCCCTTCGTAAGGGGGGGAGAAGCGCCGGCCACCTGAGAATCCCCCCCTTGGGAAGGGGAGGTCAGGGGGGGTAGAGGCCCCGGCCCGTTCTTCAGGCCCGCTCCAACCCCATGCCCAGCACCAAGCCGAAGATCCTGATCCAGCTCGACACCGATCCGCAGCCGAGCGTCTTCGACGCGGTGGTGGCGGTCAACGCGGGCGCGGAGCATCTCTTCCGCCACGGCGGCGTGACGCCGGCGAACGTGCGCGACCTGGTCTACGGGGCACTCTTCACCCGGGGCCCGGCCGACCTGTCGGCCACGGCGATCTTCATCGGCGGCTCGAACGTGGCGGCCGGCGAGGCACTGCTGGAGGCCGTGACGAAGACGTTCTTCGGGCCGTTCCGGGTCTCGGTGCTGCTCGACGCCAATGGCGCCAACACCACGGCGGCGGCGGCCGTGCTGGCGGCCTTGCAGGGCTGCGGCGGCTCGCTACAGGGCGTGCCGGCGGCCGTGCTGGCGGCGACGGGCCCGGTCGGTCATCGCGCCGCCCGGCTGCTGGCGCACCTGGGCGCCGTCGTGGCCGTCGGCTCGCGCAAGCTCGACCGCGCCACCGAAGTCGCCGAGGCGATCAACCAGGCGACCGGCGCCGAGGTCACCCCCTTCGAGGCCGCCGCCGATCCCGACGCACTGGTCCGGTCCCTGGGGGGGGTGCGCAGGTCATCATCGCCGCCGGCGCGGCCGGCGTCACGCTCTTGCCCGCCTCGGTCTGGCAGAACCTCCCCGAGCTCAAGGTCCTGATCGACCTCAACGCCGTCCCGCCCCTGGGCGTCGAAGGCATCGAAGCGACCGACAAGGGAACCCAGCGCGGCCGGGTCCGCACCTGGGCGCGCTGGGCGTCGGCGGCACCAAGATGAAGATCCATAAGCGGGCCATCCAGGAACTCTTCACCGCCAACGACAAGGTCTTCGACGCCGAGCAAGTGCTCGAACTGGGCATCGGACTCGGCTGACGCCTCGTCTCGGGCGCGGCGCGGGCGCGGGGAAGACCGGTCGCTGTTCTCAACGATCACCCCCGGATCTCCATCAAAGTTGCCGGGCCTTCTCCCTCAGCCACCGGCGAGACGATCCCTTGTCTTTTCCCGCACCCCGCAGCGAGGCGCAGCCGAGCGCCTCCCGCACCCCGCAGCGAGGCGCAGCCGAGCGCTCCCCGATTCGCGCAGTTGGTACCGATCCCGGGACGAGCAGCCTCGACCTGCTGCTGCTGGGCGACGGGGCGGTCATCGACCAGGCCCGGCTCGAGCCGGCGCGGCTCCGGGAGGATCCCGAGATCCTGGCGGAAACGCTGGCGCGATGGGCGCCGCTCGACCTGATCGCCGCACCATCGGGATACGGGCTGCCGCTGGTCCGGGGCGATGCGTTCACCGAGGATCACCTGGAGCAGATGTCGCTGGTGCGGCCCGACGAGCGGGGTCGCGACTCGGGCGTCATCGGGTTCCGGTCGTGGGTCCGGGCGTTCGTCCGCTCGGGTACGCCGCTGGTGTTCCTGCCCGGCGGCTTGCACTTGCCGACGATCCCGGCCCACCGCAAGGTGGGGGCCGTCAACCTCGGGACGGCCGACAAGGTCGCCGTCGCGGCGCTCGCGCTATGGTTCGACGCGGCCGCGGTCGGCGGCTTCGAGCGCTCGACGTTCGCCGTGGTGGAGGTCGGCTCCGCGTTCTCGGCGATCCTGGTCGTCCACGGGGGCCAGCTCGTCGACGCGACGGCCGGCACGCGCGGCCCGCTGGGCCTGCGGTCCGGAGGGGCCTGGGACGGCGAGGTCGCCTACTGGCGCGGTCGGCTCGCCAAGGACGACCTGTTCCACGGCGGCCTGGCCGACCTGGGCGCGATCGGGCCGGCGGCTTATCGCGAGTCGATCCTCAAGCATGCCGCCGCCTTGCACGCGGTGACCCCGTTCGAGCGGGTTTACCTCTCGGGGCGCGGGTTGGAGCCGCCCGAGTTGTTGCGATTGACGACCGAGGCCATGGCCCGGTTCGGCCGTGTCAGCCCGCTGCCGACCCTCCCGGGCGCGTCGGTCAAGCACGCGGCGCAGGGCTCGGCTATCCTCGCCGATGCCCTGGCCGGCGGCCGGTTCGCCTCGGTGGCGGAGTCGCTCCGGCTCGCGGACGCCTCGGGGTCGGTCTGGGACGTTCTTGGGCCACCCCCGTAGGGTGGGCATCGCCCACCTGTTCGGTGCGAGTCTCTCGAATGCCACAAGATCCAAACACGCTGCCGATCGGCAAGTTGGCGAAGTACGGCCACTTCGAAGAGTTGTGTCGCCGAGCGGCCACCATCGAGAACCTGGACCTCGCGTACGTCTTCGACCGCGCCGTCACCGACTTCAGGACGGTGAAGCGCAAACCAGGGCATCAAAAGATATTGCAGTGGTGCATCGACGAGGGGCTCGACTTCAACGCCCGCGCCGGCTGGATGAACCAACCTGTCGTTTGTCTCGCGGCCCAGTACGGAAACAACGAGATCGTCGGGGCCATGTCGGGCAAGGGGCTCCCGGACAATCCCTTCGCCCGTGCATCTGTCGGGGATCTCGAGTTCCTGCAAGATCATGCTTCCCGGCACCGGCTGTCCGATCTGAAAGATGAAAATGAGTTCAATCTTTTATTTTACTGTGCGGGTTCGGGTCTGGGCCGACGCGACGAGCACATGAAGAGACGACTGACCGAGGTTTGCCGTCTCTTGCTCGACCACGGAGTTAGCCCGATCAATGAGGAGGAGAGTAAAATGTGGGCCTTCCCGGCGTTTCTTTGCGCCTGGTGGGGCGGCAACGAGGAGGTGATGCGTCTGCTCCTTGACCACGGAGGACTGAGGGCCGAACGATTTCCGCAAGTGCTGGAGTGGTCGCTGGAGCCACATGTGCGCAGCGGAGATCCCTTCTACCACATCGCAGGAGTCGTTCTCGACTACGGATTCGACATCAACATGCGGCCGGAACACGGGCGCACCCTACTGCATGGGGCGGCCAGCCGAGGAACAATCAAAGCCGTGAAGTGGCTCTTGCAGAATGGGGCCAACCCGAACGCCCTGGACGGAGGCGGGCGGACACCTCTCCATGTCTGCGCCGATAGAAATACGTCCACCTCGGTGCTCGAGCTGTTGATTGAGGCAGGTTCCGAACTGAACGCGAGAGACCCATCCGGCAAGACGCCGCTCGACTACGCTCGTGCGAAGAAGCGTGTGAAGGTCGTTACCTACCTCGCATCGATCGGCGCGAACTGACGTGCGACTGTCGGGGGAGCGACGAGATGCCTCGCGCTCTCTGAAGCGGGCGAGAGCAACGGCTTCGCCCGTCGGGATCCGCATCCAGCCGGCCGCGCGACCGAGGCATTCACCGCGCCGGAGCCACCGCGATGGTCTCGCGGTCCCGGAACGTGACGCGACGCTCGACGGCCGCGTGCGGCCGGCCGTCAACCTCGGCGTAAGGTTCAACGAAGAAGTTGAGCGCGGGGCCGTGCTGGGCGGGGTTGAGAGTCAGGTTCCGGCCCCGGCTCAGCTCCAGCCGATTCTCATCGTGATGGCCGAAGAAGTACTCTCGCCTGGATGGATTCTTCACGGCCTCGCTGGCGTCCACGGGGACCCAGCCCCGACCGTTGACATACAGCTCGGCCCAGCAGTGGTAGCCTCCGAGATCGGTCTCGCCGGAAATGCGGGCTTCCGGCAGCGACAGGCCGATGGCGAATCGGGCCGGGATGCCGGAACAGCGCGCCATGCCGATGATCAGCGCGTGGATGTCGGTGCAGTTGCCGCGCCTGGCGTCGCAGGCGAAGAGAGCGTCGCCGCGCCCCCAACCTGTCCCGGTCTTGTCGTACCGCATCATCGCGGTGACCGTGTCGTAGATCGCCCGGGCTTTGGCCGCGTCGGTCGCGAGGCCGGCCGTCGCTTGCTCGGCCAGGTCCCGCACGGGTCCGCTCAAGGGGACCAGCGGCTCGGGAGCGAGGTCGAGCACCGCTCCTCGTCCTCGATCGGCTCGAGGGTGCCTGCGTTCTCCCTTCGCGTCGCCTGCGCACTCCAGGCGATCGAGACCGGCCCGCGCGGCGACGGAAGGCGTACGTGGAGACACTGGTTGCCGAAGCGGCTCTCGCGGCCGATCGTCAGTGGGCCGGGGGCATCGATCGTGAGCCGGTGGATCGTCTGGTGCTGGTTGGTCTGGGGTATCGGAAGCCAGACGTCGAGCGTCCCGGCACCATCTGGGATGTCTCGCACGGTGGCTCGGTACGTCAGTTCGAAGTCGCGGGACTTCCCCCGGGGAGCATCGTGGCCGGGTGAATCGATCAGGACGGCAAGAACCATCGGCAGGATGAGCATCGGCGCAGGTCCCTCGGTTCCGCATCGTCGGAGGACGATTCGTGGTCTCACTCGATGGGCCGGCGATCGGGCGGCACCCAGGCTTGCCGGGCCTCATCGGACATCAAGAACTCCCTGGAATAATACCGGAGCAGATGGTCCTTGTCGCCGCAGCCGTCGATCAGCCCCTCGGCCAGCACGGAGATCGGCCGGGCTCGATCGCAACGGGCCAGGAACCCCGCGATCACGGCGAGCCAGGCCAAAGTGATGGTCTCGTGATAGCCCGAGTCTCGGCCGTGGATCCGGTTGTATCGTCGGATGCCGTCCCGCACCAGACGGGTTGCCCGGTCCCTGGGGTAGCGGCTCAGGTACCAGAGGCCGACGAGGAGATGGCTCGCGTGCGTCCACTCCGAGCGGGGGAGCGAGCCATCCTCGAACGCTCGGACCATGGCCTCGATCTCGGCATCGGTTTTCATCGGGCGGGACCTCGGCGTCGGGGGCTTTGATTCCCCAACCAGAGGCCGCGATCGGATGCCAGGTTCGCGCGTCCCTCGCCCTTCGCCTCGATTCCGGGATACGATGAGGATCGGGCTCCGCTCTGTCAGGACGCTCAGCCATGAGGATCCCGCAAGGACCGACTCCGCGTCGGATGACCCATGACCCAGACGATCTTCATCACCGGGGCGTCCAGCGGCATCGGCCTGGCGACAGCCCGACTGTTCCAGGAGCGGGGCTGGAACGTGGCCGCGACCATGCGGAACCCCGACCGCGCCGGCGACTGGATCAAGCAGGACCGGACCCTCGGCTTGCGCCTCGACGTCACCGAACGCGAGAGCATCCAGGCGGCGATGGACCAGGCCATCGCCCACTTCGGGGGTGTCAACGTCCTGGTCAACAACGCGGGGTACGGCACCGTCGGGCCGTTCGAGGCGTCCACGCCCGAGCAGGTCGAGCGGCAGATCGCCACCAACGTCATCGGGGTGATGAACGTCACGCGGGCCTTCTTGCCCCATTTCCGCGAGCGGCGCGGCGGCGTGATCGTCAACGTCTCCTCGGTGGGCGGGAGGATCACGATCCCACTGTATAGCGTCTACCATGCGACCAAGTGGGCGGTGGAAGGGTTCTCGGAGGCCCTGGTCTACGAGCTGGAGCCGTTCGGCATTCGGATCAAGATCATCGAGCCCGGCCCGATCAACACGGACTTCTACGACCGCTCGCAGGACGTGATGAGCCGCCCGGGACTGACCGCCTATGATGCGTTCGTCGCCAGGGCGCTACCGAAGCTGCAGAAGGCGGGCGAGGACGCACCGGGGCCGGAGGTCGTGGCCCGGACGATCTACAAGGCGGCGACGGACGGCAGCCGCCGCCTGCGCTATCCGGCGAACTCGGCCCCGATCCTGCTGCTCCGTCGCCTGCTGCCGACCGGCGTGTTCATGGCGTTGGTGAAGAGGCTGCTCCTCAAATGAACCGGGCTGACCCGGGTCGGACACTCCGACCGTCGAGGATGCACGCTCATCGGCTCCGAGGCCGTGGCGATGTTGCCTCGGGACGACTGACCTCGCCGGACCAATTCCCCTCGAAGCGGGCGATGAGGCCGTCGCCCGCCGCCCAGCCGGCTCCCGGCCCGGCGAATCCGACCGCGTTGAAGCCAGTCGCGCCGAGCCGTTGCCAGCTCTCGCCGCCATCGATCGAGGTGTCTGTTCCCGTAGGACCGACGGCCACCAGCTTTCGTCCTCGAGTGCCGGGCACGCTGGCCACGGCGGAACGGTAGCCGTCCGGCTCCTGACCCGCCGGCCGCCTCCAGGTCCGTCCCCCGTCCGAGGTGAGGGCGACGATCTGCGTCGCCCGACCCGGCTCCTTGTAATCTCCCCCCACGGCGATCCCGTGGTCCCCGTCGTGGAACGCCAGGGAGAAGATGCCCGAGGAGGGTGTACCCGCCCGGACCGGCGTCTCGTGGGCTGTCCAGGTCCGCCCTCGGTCCGGGGAGCGAAAGACGCGCGATGCCCTCGCCCCGCCCGTGCCGAACCAGGCGTGGCCGTCCCCGGCGACGACCAGGCAGGTCCCGCTGGCGGCGAACGCCCCCTCGCTGGGCCAGGCCGGCGGCATGCCCTCGGGTGGGATCGGCTTCCAGGTCGTGCCCCCGTCGTCGGTCGTCAGCACCCGGAATCGGCCATCCACCGGGTCGCCGAGGGCCAGCCCGTGGTCGGCGTCCCGGAAGGCGATCGCATCCAGGAACCCCTTCGGGTCCCGATTGGTGTACTGCAAGATCCAGGTCTTCCCCCCGTCGTTGGTCCTGTAGATCCGCGATTTCTCCCCCTCGCCGATCGATAGCGCGTAAGCCGTCCGATCGTCAACGGCGTGGATGTCCCGGAGGTCGAGATCCGAGGCTCCCGGGATCGACAGGACGTGCCAGCGCCGGCCGGCATCGTTCGTGCGCACCACCGTCCCGCCGGTCCCACTCGCCCAGACGACCCCGGAGTCCACCACGCAAAGGCCCCGGAACCGGGCCTTGGTCCCGTCGAGCGCGGTGATCCATTGGGCCCGCGACGGTTCGCCGAACCAGGCGATGGCGAGCAGGGCCGTCCCGACGAAGACCGCCCGGGGCCCATGTGACGAGGGTAACGGCGATCGTCCCCGCTCCATCGGTTCCTCCCTGCTGGGGCCGACGAGTCCCCCGCCGGGAAAACACAACCCGTGCAAAGGCCCCGCTTCATCGAGTCCGCCGCAGAGCATACAATCCTCGGGACGTGGCGGGAATGATCGCAGGATCTGTCCATGGACGATGCCGGCGTGAATCATCCGATCCGACAACCGGACGAGAGCTGAGACGATGCGTTATGTCATGCGGCAGAGGTTCTTGAGCTGGGGCGACGACTTCACCATCAAGGACGAAACGGGGCAGGACGTGTTCTTCGTGGACGGCAAGGTGTTCAGCATCGGCAATCAACTCTCGTTCCAGGACATGGAGGGCAACGAACTGGCATTCATCCGCGAGAAGCTGCTGGCATGGGGACCGACCTACGAAATCTACCGGCAGGGCGAATTGCAGGCGATCGTCAAGAAGGCCCTCTTCACCCTGTTCCAGTGCCGCTTCAGCGTGGACGTGCCGGGACCCGACGACCTGGAGGCGACCGGCGATCTCTTCGACCACGAGTACAGCTTCACGCGAGGCGGGGAGACCGTGGCGGCCGTTTCGAAGCGGTGGTTCTCCTGGACGGACTCCTACGGCGTGGACATCGCCGAGGGCGAGGACGATATCCTGATCCTCGCGTCCACGGTCGTCATCGACATGGCCTGCCACGCCGACCAGAAGAGGGCGTGAGCGGGCCGAGACCTGTCGCCTCGTGACTCTCCCGAGCCGGAGAGGCGATCCGGGAGACCCGGGTCACCTCCGAAGGACCGAGGAGTGAGCGAGCGTCGATCGATTCAGAGTGGGAAAGCGTCGGGAAACCCCTCACGCCATCGGAGGGTCCCTCATGGCGAAGAAGAAGGCCGGGAAGCGGGTCACCAAGTCGGATTTTCTCCGCAAGGCCCTGGGCAGGAACCCCGAGCTCGAACTCGGGCAGATCAATCGCCGGTGGGCGAAGGCCGGCCACCCCGGCGAGATCAGCGGGCCGTTGTACTACGTGATCCGTCGCGAGCTGGGCATCAAGAGCGAGTGGGGCTGGTACCCGGCGGACGAGCCGGCCCCCGCGAAGAGATCCGCCCCCTCCCGCGCCACGGGCGAGGTCTATCAGTTCCGGATCGCCCTCCTGGACGCCCCCCGCCCGATCTGGCGGCGTATCCGGGTCGGCGACGACACGCTGGACCGGCTCCACGAGCACATCCAGACGGCGATGGGCTGGACCAACTCGCACCTGCACCACTTCATCATCGGCGGGGTGTTCTACGGCGACCCGCTGCTGATGGGCGAGAACTTCGGCGATATGGACTATCGGGATTCCACCACGACGCTCCTGAGCGACATCCTGCCGCGGGACGGCCAGCCGTTGCAGTTCGGGTACGAGTACGACTTCGGCGACGGCTGGCAGCACGAGGTCTCCTTCGAGGGCCGCCCGCCCGCCGCGCCGGGGGAGCGGTATCCGCTCTGCCTGGAGGGCGAGGGGGCGTGCCCGCCCGAGGACGTGGGCGGGGTCTTCGGCTTCGCGGATTTCCTCGAAGCCATCGCCGACCCCGACCATGAGGACCACGACGAGCTCCTGCAGTGGGCCGGCGGCAAGTTCGACCCCGTGGCGTTCAGCCCGGCAGCGGCGACCCGGCGGATGAAACGAGGGCTGCCCGACTGGCGGTCGATGCGGTGAGGCCCGGCCGACGGCCCGCGGAAGGACCGAGGGGCCGATATGACTCCGTCGAGAGCCGGCGTCGCGCGCCGGCGTCACTTGGTCTTGACGAACTTATTGGGCGTCCCCTCCAGCGGACCTCCCGGCTCCGGTCGCCAGAAGATGACCTCCTCGATCTTCTTCGCCAGGGCGAAATCTTTATCCGTGATCCCCCCCGCCGAGTGGGTCCGCAACTTGATCGTGATCTTGGCCCACGAAACCGACAGATCGGCATGGTGCCATGCTGCTTCACACAAGAATCCGATCACATTCACCACCTGGAGGGTGGTTTGCCAGCCGTCCGTCGCCACTTTCCGCCGCAGCCAGCCATCTTCCAGGAACCATTCCCCCAGCCCTTCCGATTGGATCTTGGAGGCGACCTCTTCCTCGGTGTAGACGCGCTCGGTGCCCATGATTCCCCCCTGTTTCAGGCCACGCGACATGGGTGCTGACACTCAGACCGGTTCCCCCGGAGTGGTCGATCGTGGAGGACCACGCTACGATACCGGCGACCGGCCATGGATTTGAAGTCTCCGATCCGCCACCTCCCGGAGAATGACCCTCCGGCGCCGAGGGACGCCTCTCATGAACGCGCCGCACCGCACCGCACCGAGTCGGCCGAGGAGGAATCGGGTGACGCCGTTCGGCGAGATCGTCGCCATGACGGAACGGGGCACGATGCTGGGCAACCGGGGCATCCTCCACGATGACGAGGGCCGTATCCGCCGGCCCTGGCAGGTGAAGCGGTGGCTCCTGTGCGTGCTCGAATTCCGGGGGCGGCACCGGACGGTCATGGCCCCGAACCGCTACACCGAACTCTTCTTCCTCGACGAGGCCACGGGCCTGGCAGCCGGTCATCGCCCGTGCTTCGAATGCCGACGGAGCCGGTTCCTGGCCTTCCGCGACGCCTGGGCGGCCGGGAACCGACCGACCATGGCGTCCGACACGATCAAGGCGGATATGATGGACGACCAACTCCACGCCGAGCGGGTCGGACCGGATCGTTCGAAGCGGACCTTCACGGCCGACATCGACGTGTTGCCGGATGGGGTGTTCGTCAATCTCGGCGGCCCGGACGGGGGCGCGTACCTGATCTGGGGAGGTGACCTGTTCGACTGGTCGCCGGGAGGCTACACGGGGCGACGGCCTCGTCCCCGGGGCGAGGTGGTGTCGGTCCTGACGCCGAGATCGACCGTGGCCGCGATCCGCGCGGGCTACGTGCCCGAGATCCATCCCTCGGCATCCGACCCGATCACCGGTCGCCTCGAGCCGCTCGGGCGCGGTTCGTAGGGTGCTCTGTGAGCACCGAGGCGCCGGCCCCGGCTGCTCCCGGTGCTCACAGAGCACCCTACAAGCCCTCTTCTCGTACGCCCTCTCAATCCAGGTCCTTCTTGAACAGGACGAGTCGAGCGGTCTCCTCGTAGCCGAGCGCCCCGTGGGCTCGGTGGCTGACCTCATTCCAGAGCTCGGCGTCCGAGGCCATCTGGCGGCATCCCTTCGATCGGGCCCAGGCTTCCGCCGCCTCGACCAGCGCTCGGCCCACGCCGCGCCGACGCAGGTCGGGATCGACGTACCAGCCCTCGACGTATCCGACCGGCCTGGCCTCACAACCGTCGGCCCAGGGTCGGATCGACGCCTCCAGGAACCCGCCGAGGCCGCCTCCAGGCCGCTCGGCGAAAAAGACCTCCTCCCTGTCGCTTTCGAGCATCTCGTCGATTTCCCGCTCTTGGTCCTCGTCGGGGCAATCGTTCCAGAGCGCCTTCCGCATGCGGAGCCACTCGGCACGATCCTCCGGCCCGGCGTTCCTGACGGTCACGATCATCGCCCAATTCCCTCCGACTCGCCGCCATCCGGCCCGTAGAAGACGACCCAGACGGCCAGGTCGTCGGTGAAATCCTCGAAGCGGTGCTCGATGCCAGCCGGCACGAACAAGAGGTCACCGGGGCCGAAGCGGTGGCGGTCGGGGCCGTTGACGAAGTGCCCCTCGCCTCGCACGACCACATACACCTCGTCCCGGCGGTGCGGCGTCTGGGTATCGGTGCCGCGGGGGGCGAACAGCTCGACGCCCAGCGTGCCGTGCTCGTAGGCAACGACGAAAGGCTTGCCCTCCCGAGTCGGGAGCTTCTCGATCCAGGAGCCAAAGTCCCCGTGAAAGCCGCCGTTCGAGTTGTTCATGGCTGGTGATCCCGTGTGGAAACAGTCTATCGAGCGACTCTTGACCAGCCCCTCTTCTCGAGGGTCCGCACGTTGGGTGCGTCCTGCAGGGAGATCAGGAATCGGGCCAGCCGGGGCAGTGCCTCGTCCTCGGGATCGCCGAAGAAGGGCGGGACATAGACGGCGTTTCCGTAGTGGCGATGGACCTTGCGGGGCGTGTCGTCGGCGATCAGCACCCGCTCCAGGCGATAGCCCATCCGCCTGACCTTCTTCAGGTCCTTCACATGGTACTCCTCGAACTGCTCGGGGTCGTACCGCCGCACGCACCGGGTGCGACCCCAGACGAAGGCTGGCTCCACGCCCGGCGGCATGATCCGATCGACGACCGGCCGGACGTACTCGTCGGTCGCCGTGGACCAGATCGCCAGGCGGAAGCACTTCGAACAGGAGATCAGGAACTCGGCCAGGTACGGCCGCTGATAGACGGCGTACGGGCCGAGGACGAAATCGGGCTCACGCGGGAGCGGCTCTTCGGTGGCATGGATGAGCGTCTCATCCAGGTCCAGGATCAGCAGGATTGGACCACCCGCCTCCATAGCGTGCCTCACTCACGGCGGTCGGGCGAACCTCCGCATCGGCCGCCCTGTCCCTGCCCAGGAGGCCCTGATGCCCCCGACCCGGAGGCCCGGCAATGATCGCCCGCCGAACCACAGCGACTTTGCATCCTACTCCTACGAGCATCGGCTCCTCGCCATGACGAGTCCCCGGTGGATGACAAGCTCATCGACGACACCTACGACGTCGGCATGAATGATCCGGCCATCCTGTGAGGGCTCAGAACCCCCGCCCCTTGGTCGTCAGCCGGACGCGGGCGATGTACATGTCCGCCGTGATGTAGAGCACCGAGCCGTCTTCGCCCCAGCCGCAGTTCGCCGTGGCCTCGCCGGTGGCGAACGTGCCCAGGTGGGTACCGTCGGAGGCGAAGACCAGCACGCCGCCGGGCCCGGTCGCGAAGAGGTTCCCCGCCGCGTCAACCTTCATGCCGTCGGGCAATCCCTTCTTGGCGGGCGACACCGAGCTGGTCACATCCGCGAAGAGCCGCCCCGGCCCGAGCGTGCCGTCCTCCTTCACCGGGAACGCCATCCAGATCGCCTTGGCCGGGTCGGAGTTGGCCACGTAGAGCGTCTTCTCGTCGGGAGACAGCGCGATCCCGTTGGGGAAGGTCATCTCCCTGGTGAGCAGAGTGACCGCGCCGTCCGCGGCCGAGATCCGGTACACCCCGTTGCAATCCAGCTCCTTGGCCGGGTCCTTGTTCTGCCCCTCCAGGCCATACGGCGGGTCGGTGAAGTACAGGTCGCCATTGGACTTGAACACGCCGTCATTCGGGCTGTTGAACCGCTTGCCCATGTAGCGGTCGGCCAGCGTGGTGAACTTGCCGTCATCCAGCCGGGCCACGCGGCGGTCGCCGTGCTGGCAGAGGACCAGCCGGCCCTGGCCGTCCATCAGCAGGCCGTTGGAGCCCGGCTCCCCCCCGCGCGGGGTCGTGCCCGTGTAGCCGCTCGGCTTGAGGAAGACGCTGAGGCCCTTCCCGTCCTGCCACTGGAAGACGGTGTTCATCGGCACGTCCGAGAACAGCAGGCGGCCGCCCTTCTTGTCCCAGACGGGCCCCTCGGACCAGTCGAAGCCCTCGGCGATCCGCTCGACTCGTGCGTCGGCCGGCACGAGGCGATCGAACCGCGGGTCCAGCCGCTCGATCGTGCCCAGCGTCGGCCGCTGGGATTGGGCTCGTGCCTGAGCCTGAGCCTGAGCCCGGCCGGACAGCCCGAGCCCGATGCACGCCCACGCGGCGACGATCGTCATGAGCACGCCCGGTGCCGGTCTTCCATCGCGTTGCCATCTCATGGTGGGAGTACCCCGAAATGTGGAGGTTCTCGACGGCCGGGATCCTCGCACCGGCCCGTCTTTCGTAGGGTGGGCTATGCCCACCGGCGCAGGCAACGACCGGTGGGCATAGCCCACCCTACGAACGAGGTTATCCCGCGCGGCGCACCGGGGCAACGGTCCGCCCGGCTCCCTTGCGCGATCGTGCTCACGCGCCGCGAGCCAGGGTGCTCGGGTCCCGCGCGGGTCCAGCTCGTCGAAGCAAGCGAGCAGGCCGCGAGCGGCGGCGTCCCAGGTGAATCGCGCCGAGCGTTCCAGCGCGTGGGCGGCCAATCGGTCGCGGCGGTCGGGCTGGGCCAGGAGCCCGGCGATCGCGGCGGCGATCGAGCCGATGTCGGTCGGGTCGAAGTAGACGCCGGCGTCGCCGATCACCTCGGGCAGCGACCCCGCCCGGCTGGAGACGAGCGGCGTGCCGCAGGCCATCGCCTCGACGGCCGGCAGGCCGAAGCCCTCCAGCAGCGACGGCTGGACCAGCGCGTACGCGCGGCCGTACAGGAAGACGAGGTCCTCGTCGGGCACGAAGCCCGTAAGGATCACGCGATCGCCCAGCCCGTGGCGCCCGATCGCCGCGCGGATGGCGGGGACGCAGGTGTGGAACACGTCGTGGACGTCGCCGGTCAGGACGAGCCGGACATCATCGCCGGCCGATCGCGCGAACGCCTCGACCAGCCGCGGCAGGTTCTTGTGCGGGCTGAGTCCGCCCACGTAGAGCAAGTATCGTTCGCCCGGCACGAGGCCGTGCCGGCGGAGGACGTCGTCCGACTCGGGGCCGGCCTCCCGCGGCCCGAAGATCGGGTCGGGCCCCTCGGTGATGACCCGGATCCTCGGGTCGGGCCGGCCCAGCCAGCGCTGGATCGCGCGGCGGGAGGCCTCGGACACCGTCACGATCCGGTCGGCCCAACGTGCCGCCGCCGTCTCCTTCAGCCGCCAGGCGATCCGCCCGCCCAGGCGGGGGAAGACCAGCTCGGGATGCACGAGCGGCAGCGTGTCGTGCATGGTCACGACCAGCCGGCCCGCGTTCCACACCGGGAAGAAGCTGTAGGTGGCGGGGAAGTACATGACGTCGAGCCCCCGGCGCGCCACGGCGCGGCCCATGGCGAGCATGTCGCGCCATCGCCGCCGTCCCTGCGCCGACGCCGCCCGGCTGGGCGCCTCGCCCACGTCCACCACGACCCGCTCGAACCCCTCGGGCACCGCGACCGTCCCCGCCGACGGCCCGTCGACGAAGACCGTGAACCGATGCGGCGCGGCCTGGCGCGCCATCGCCTCGACCAGCCGCCGCGCGAACCGGCCGAAGCCCCGGCGATTGGACAGGCAGCTCCCGTCGATCCCGATCCTCATGGCCAGCCTCGTTGGAAGAAGACCGGAGAGTTTCACGCAGAGACGCAAAGGGCCGCAGAGACGCAGAGGAGACGGTTCCGATCAGATATTCCAAAATCCGTATGATTCTGTCTGCTGTCCGACACCGGCGACCCTATGCTTGCTCTTCTTTGCGTCTCTGCGTGAAACTCTTCGATTCCTCTCCGCGCTCGATCGTCAGGTGGGGCGGAGGCACGGCCGAGCGATCGGGTCGCGAGGGGGACCTGCGGAGCCGCCCGAGCTGCCAGTGTGCCATGGCGATGACGACGGACAGGCCGCAGCAGCAGTAATAGACCAGGTGCAGCGGGATCGCGGCGCAGGCGAAGCGCCATCCCTTGCGGCGGGCGAGGAACGCGAAGAACGAGCGGTTCAGGGCGACGATCGCGGCCAGGCCGGCGAGTGACGACAGCCCCGCGATCGCGCCCGGCGTCGACCACGGGGCCAGGGCGCCGCAGGCGGCCGCGGACAGGGTCATTCCGGTCAGGGCCACGCAGAGCTTCTGAGTCGCCTTGACGTTGAGGTCGGTCTCGACGGTCCCGGTCCGCTTGATCAGGAGCATCCAGGGGACGCCGCGGCGGAAGATGTCGGTGCGGACCATCTCGGCGAGCGTCCACCGCTTCATGTGGGTCGCCAGGACGTCGCGCGCCAGGACGATCCGGTGGCCGGCGCGGGTGAGCCGGTATCCCAGCTCGATGTCCTCGATGGCCGGGCGGGGATACAGCCGGGGATCGAAGCCGCCGAACGCCAGGAACACCTCGCGCCGGATCATCCCGCAGCCGGTCCAGAACGTGTGGACCGGTCGGATATCTCCCTCGAACACGCCCTGCTGGTGGACGAAGTGGTGGAGCAAATTGCGGTACTGGCTGACCACTCCCGGCGCCATCGGCGCGTCGTCATACGAGCCGAAGAGGGCCGAGAGCCCCGGGTCGGCCTGGAAGCGCGCCAGCGCCCGGTCCAGCGTCCGGGGATGGACGGCGACGTCGGCGTCGAGGAAGAAGATGAGCGGAGCGGAGGCCTCGCGGGCTCCGCGGTTGCGCGCGGCGGCCGGGCCTTGCGGGCTTTCGAATCGGACGACGATCGCCCCCGCCCGTCCGGCGACGGCGGCCGAGTCGTCGGTCGAGCCGTCGTCGACGACGATCAGCTCGAAGTCGGCCAGGTGGGAGTCGCGGAGCCGGCGGAGGCAGCGCTCGAAGTCGCGGCCTCCGTTCCTCACGGGGACCACCACCGAGAGCGACGGCCTCCGCGGCTCCGGGCTCGCCGGACCGGCGGGGACATCGTCCATGATTCACCCTCGCCCGTCAGGACGGGCCACGTGCCGGAATGCGTCTCCGTCCTTGGGATCGCCCGAACACGCGCCCGCGACGTACGGCGACGGAGCGGGGCGATGGCCCGCCGCGGTCTCGTCGAGCAGCCATCATCCGGCCGCGCCGCCGGCCTTCCGCCGCGACGTGCCGCCGGACTCTAGCCGGAACCCCCCCGGCTGTCAACGCGGGCCGGATCGCCGCGCCAGCCGGGCCTCGCGACCCGGCGAGGTCGCGCTTCCAGATCTTCGGCGATCCGCGGGCATCGCCTGAAAGAAAAGCGGGTCGGGTCGGGACAGCGCGTCGTCAATAGAGCCCGACTGTCGATGATCGCGGAGCATCCCATCCCGATCAGGAACGGGTGATCTCAGCGGAATCCCCTTCCCGCGCAACTATGGCATCGAGATCCGGTGCCCGTATAATGGGCTGATCGATAGCGATCCAGCTCGATGAACCGATGGACTATCCGGACCCGGTAGGTGGTGCCATGCGGCGTCGCAAGAGGTTGGGGATCGGGATCAGCATCGTGGTCCTCGGCCTCGCTCTGGTGGTTGTCGTCTTGGTCAACTCGGCCTGTAGCTGCCTCCCGATCGTCTATGAAGAGGTCGATTTGGGGGACTTGCCCGCCCAGGTCTTGGAGAAGGCTCGCGGCTCGGCACCTGGGCTCGTTTTCCATCGAGCCTGGAAGTTCGCGGACGACGGTCGATTCGACGAGGGAATCTCGGGCTACCTCCTGAGAAGCAGAGGCCACTGGTTCCAATCCCGGGATATCAAGGTGCACATGTCGAGTCTCGATACGGCCCCGGAGTATCTTCGGCCGATCGAGTGAGACGCACGAAGTGAAGGCTTCGGCACTGCTGGACGTTCGGAAAGCACCAAGTAAGCATCTCATTCTCGCCCGGAGCTCATGCTGGACCTCAGCCGCGACATCCACTCGCTGGCCGACTTCAAGAAGAACACGGCGGAGTTCCTCCGGCAATTGAAGCAGACCGGGAAGCCGATCGTCCTGACCATCGACGGCAAGGCCGAGCTGGTCGTCCAGGATGTGGCCGCCCACCAGAAGCTCCGCGAGGTGGCGGAGGAGGCTGAGGTGCTCGAAGGCATCCGCCAAGGCCTGGAGGACATGGAGGCGGGCCGCACCGTCTCCCTGGACGATTTCAAAGAGCACGTGTCACGCCGCAAGCGCCGGTAGGGCGGCCATCGGCCAGGGCCCGGGATCTACCGAAGGTACGGCCGGCAATATTCCAGGAGCTCGAGGTCGGCCAGCTCCTCCTCGAGGGCCTGGGGCGTAGTCTCATCGAGGAGGCTGGCGCGGACCTCGTCGAGCAGCCGGCGGGCGTACTCGCGGCGGGCGCTGCAACGCCTGGCGGAAGGCGCCGGGGGTGACCGGGCGCCCCAGCTTCTCGGAGAGCCGCGCCGCCCACTCGTTCGAGGTCAACCTGGGCTCGTCGACCCGCAGGCGAAGGACCGTGTGATGCGGCTGGCCGGTCGTGCGCTCCAGCTCGTCCAGGGCGCCCCAGGCCCGATCGAGCAGGTCGTTCCGCCAGCTTTGGGTGAACTGACGCTCGAACTGGACCAGGCCGTCGTCGAGCGAGGACGGCTCGGAGAGGCCCGGCTCGAGAGATCGGGCGCCGTCCCGGCGACGCCGCCGGTAGTGATCCTTCATCAGGTTCTGGACGGTGCGCTTCACGTAGTCGCGGAACCGGCCGCGGCTCGGGTCGCCGTGCTTGAAGTCGCCCCGGAGGAAGCGGACGGCGAACTCCTGGTCCAGCTCCTCGGCGGCGTCGGGATCCCTCAGCGCCTTGAGCAGATAGCGGTGGACCGCCCCGGCATAGCGGCACATCAGCCGGGACAGCGCCAGGCTGACCTGCTCCGGCGTGCCGTTCTTCGAATCGAAGACCAGGTTCCACTGGGTCGACAGGTCCGCCAGACGCGGTTCGGCTTCGACCTTCTCCACGGCGACAGCCCCCCACCGAAAGGCCCCTCCCCTCGTCGTTCGCGCCCCCGCCATCAGGACGCAACCCCTTGCTATTCTAACCCATCCGCCGCCGCGATGGGCAAACGCCCCTCGAGAAAAAACTAGGCTGGCAAACTTAGCTGAGACCGGGAACGTAGAAAGGGGGTAGCCACAAAAGGAGGCCCTCCATGCGCAAGCGACGACGACCGCGCCCCAAACCCGATCGCGCCCTCAGCTTGGTCCCCGTCACGCGCGATTGCCCGGAATGTCAGCAACCGCTCCGGGCCCGCTACAACAACTTCCGCACCATCACCACGCTCGACGGCGTCCTGCATCTGACGCTGGCCATCCGACGCTGCCACAATCCCGATTGCCCCCGGTTCCGTCTGCCCTACCGGCCCGAGGCCGAACCCCACTTCGCCTTGCCCTATCACGAGTTCGGCCTCGATGTCATGGCCACTGTCGGACGGCTCCGATATGCCGAGCACCGCAGCATCCCCGAGATCCACCAGGGGCTGACCCGCCGCGGCCTGGTCGTTTCGCAACGCACGGTCACCAACCTCCTGGACCGCTACGACGAACTCAGGGCGCTGGCCACAGCCGACCCCAAGCGGCTGGGACCCCTGTTGCGCCAGCAGCGTCGCGTCATCCTGGCCATCGATGGACTGCAACCCGACGTCGGTCACGAGGTCCTCTGGGTCTTGCGTGACTGCCTCTCCGGGGAGATCCTTCGGGCCAGGAGCCTCTTGTCGTCCACCGCCAAGGACCTGGCCGGCCTGATTACCGAGGTGCGCCAGGCGCTGCCCGTGCCGATCACTGGTGTGATCTCCGACGGCCAGGAGAGCATTCGCAACGCCGTCAGGCAGGCGCTGAAGGGCGTGCCGCACCAACTCTGTCACTTCCACTATCTTCGCGAGGCGGCCAAGCCGATCTCCGAGGCCGATCGTCATGCCAAGAAGGAATTGAAGAAGCGAGTCCGGGGAATCCGTCGGATCGAACGCCAGGCGGAGGCGGATCCGGAGGACGAGGAGGCGGACATTGTACGGAGCTACTGCGCCGCGGTGCGTGCCGCCTTGACCGACGACGGCTTGCCGCCGCTGGCCGCTGCGGGGCTGAAGCTGCAGGACCGACTGAGCCGGATCGCCGCCAGCTTGGACCAGGTGGCGGCTTTGGCGGGGAGTTTGCCCTCTGGTCTGAAGCGTCTGCAGCAGTTGCTGCGGCGTGGGCTGGAGGAGACAGCCGCCCTGTTCCCGCCGGTGCGGGAGGCCTACAAGTGGGTCAAGCGCGTGGCCCGGATCCTCAAGAACCGGGAGCAGTTGCCGGCCTCGAAGGTCCGGCGTCGGCTGGTGCAATTGCTGGTGCGGATGCGGCAGGCAGCGGCCACGACCGATGAGCCCTCGGTCCAGAAGGGCCTGCGGCACTTCCTGAAAGTGACAAAGAGCTACCGGCCAGGCTTGTTCAAGTGCTACGAATCGTCGGACCTGCCGCGGACGAATAACGATCTGGAGCACGCCTTTGGGAGCCATCGTTATCATGAGCGCCGCGCCAGTGGCCGGCGTCGGGCCTCGCCCGGATTGGTGGTGATGGGCTCGGCACGGGTGATCTCGAGTCTGGCGACCCGGCTGCGCCCCGACGAAGGCTTGGTCTTACGTCCGGGTTATGTGTCGCGCTGGCAAGAGCTGCGTGCGGACTTGGACGCGCGGCGCGAGTCGCGACGAAAGCAGCGCCGCTTCCGCCACGACCCGGGCAGCTATCTCAGGGCGTTGGAGCAGCGGTGCCTCCAGCTACTTTTGCCACCCTAGGAAAAAATGACGTCGCGCCAGACAGCCCGCGCAATCGGGCGTAAGAGATGTCGAATGGTCCGGCGCGGCCGGTCCTTCCATCATCCGGCCGGCCCGCCCGCACTCATGTGATGATCCTTATCTTGCTCCTCGGATTCTCAAAATGTTCAACCAGGAACATCTGGATGGCGACGGACCGCGGCACTGGTTCCTCGACGCGCCGGAGGCCCGTGTCATGAACGCGGCGCGTGAGCGCGAGCTCTTGCTGGAGCTGGCCGAGTGCCGGCGGGGCCTCCTGCGGGCGACCCGGCGGCCCGACGGGTCGGAATGGGAGCTCTCCCGGCCCGACGCCGAATTCCGCCGCGCGGTGCGCGGCCTGGCGGGCGACGACGAGAGGCGCGGCGCGGCCGCGGGCCCGGGCGGCGACGACCCGTCCGACGACAGTAGTCCCGCCGCCGTCCCGCACCTGGCGCGCCGCTACGAGGAGATCCGCGCCGCCCTGGCGATGGCCAATTCGCGCCTGGTGGCCTATCTCGCCAGGCGGTATCTCAACCGGGGGATCTCCCCGGCCGACCTGATCCAGGAGGGGTTCTGCGGCCTGCTGGAGGCCATCGACCGCTTCGACCCGGTCAACACGACCCGCCTGGCGACTTACGCGACCTGGTGGATCCGCCAGGCGCTCCAGCGTGCCATCGCCGACGGCAGTTACCCGGTCCGGCTGACCCCCCGACAGCTCCGTCGGCTGGCACAGGCCCCGTCGCGAACCCCGGCATCGGTCGCGGCGGACGGCCCGGCTCCGAGCTTCGGCCCGAACGACGACCGGACCGCGCCCGCGCCGGCCAAGACTTGCGAGGTCGTCCACTGGCACGAGCTCGCAGCCATCCGGCCCCGGATCTCGCTCGACGCCGCCTCCCGCCTCGATGAAGCCACCCCGATGGCCGACCTCCTCGCCTTCCTGCCAGACGCCGACCCCGAGGCCGACGAGCCTCGCGAATCCGTGGAGTCCCTGCTCGCGGCGCTCGGCCCCCGCGAGCAATACATCCTGAAGCTGAGGTTCGGCCTGGATGGCCAGCCCCGCCATTCGCTCAGCCAGATCGGTACGATCCTGGCGATCTCCAAGGAGCGGGTCCGGCAGATCCAGGATCGGGCCCTGCGCAAGCTGCGCGACACCGCCGCACGACCCGAACTCGCGCCCGCGTCCGCGGCCGACGGCCTATCGACGAGGCCGAGGAAGGTGGCCGGGCTAGGCTGATCGGGGCCACACGAGTAGGCTGGAGGAGAATGCCCCCGCCCGGGAGCCGGAATCCACTCCCCGGGCCCGTCTCTCCCGAGCCACCCGCAAGGCCGACCGATCATGGCCGATCTGAACACCAGGGTCCCCGAGAATGTCCCCGGCCGGTTCTACGTCGATGCCACCTGCATCGACTGCGACCTCTGCCGCGAGACCGCGCCCGGAACTTCCGGCGCAACGACCGGGACCGCCGCAGCTACGTCATCCTGCAGCCGGATGGCGCCGAGGAGGAGGGCGCCTGCCAGGCCGCCCTCGAGGAATGCCCAGTCGAGGCGATCGGACGCGATGGTTGAGCCCGGCCGGACGCAGGATGAAAAAATCGTTAACCACGAATAACACGAATTCACACGAATAAGGACAGGGTGCCTGGGGATGGGTTCGCTCCGGACGCTCCGGAGCTTCATTTCCGGGAGAGCCCGGCGACGCGGGATATGCAGTTCCGCCCGCATCTTGTCGCCTTTATTCGTGTGAATTCGTGTTATTCGTGGTTAGTCTTCCCTGGCCGCATGCTCCCGCTCGAGGATCAGCCGGTCGAAGGCCGGCAGCAGGTCCTCGCGGTGGGAATACGGGCCGGGCCGGTAGGCCCGCGACCCCAGCCCGAGCTGCATCTGCTCGCAGACGTGCCAGTCCTGGCGATTGGTCACGTCCCAGAACGCGACGACGTCCCCCGGGTCGAAGTCCGTCGCGGCCATGGCGTTGGGGTGGAAGAGCAGGTCGCAGACGATCTCCGTCCGCCCCACCCCGCGCGGCCAGAGCGCATGCGTCATGACGTAATCCGGGTGCGGGCTCAGCAGCAGGTTCGGCAACACCGCGTAGAAGTACACGTACCGGCATTCCGACGCGTCGAGGCCGGGCAGGCAATCCCACCGGCGCCGGCCGTCGAGCGAGAACGTGGCCACCCCCTCGCGCAGTAGCATCCGCCCGCCCAGGTAGCCGTCATCCGCCGGCTCGTTCACGCTGTTGAGATAGTGCGAGAACTTCTGCAGCGCCGGATGCACCCCCGGGCAATGCAGGCACTCCGAGTAGTTGTGGATGATCAGCTTCCAGTTGGCCGCGACGTCGTAAACAATCCGCCGGGCCGTCCGGAGCGCACCCATCCCCCACGGCCGGAACCGATCGTCCATGCCCCCGAGCTGGGCCTTGAGCGATTCACCCGGCCGCTCCCGGAAGTTGACGAACACCAGGCCATCCCAGAGATCCACCGCCAGCCGCGCCAGCGGGTAATCCTCCAGGCGGAACCCCTCGACGCGCTCCATGTGCGGGGCGCCGACGAGCCGACCGTCCAGATCGTAAGTCCAGGCATGATAAGGACATCGAATTGTGGACCCCGTGGACCCCGACTCCTGCTCGCAGAGCCGCGTGCCCCGATGCCGGCAGACGTTGTAAAACGCGCGTCAACTCGCCGCGTTCGCCGCGAACGACGATGAGACTCTCGCCGGCGACCTCGCGAAGCACGTAGTCGCCCCGGTCGGGGATCTCGTCGGCCCGTCCCGCGTAGAACCACATCTCACCGAAGTACCACTCCAGCTCGGCACGGTAGTAATCCGGGTCGATGTAGTACCGCGCCGGCAGGCTCAGCGCCATGGAGACCGTCTCGGCCATGCGGGGATCCTCCCGATGAAATGTTCGTGCCGACCTCAACATCGTAATCGGCGATCGCCGAACCGGGCAAGGAGGGGTTCAACCAGACCAGTGTGGTTAAGTTTGGATAAAATAGGAGATTTAAATCGATGAGGTGATCTGGAATGTCCGGGGCGTCGAGCAAATTTGAGCATCAGGGGCTGTCTTGACGATAGCTAGAATGCGTCGGTCGCGCGTGGGACACAGCGCGGCTATTGAAGAGATCCGAGACGGCAGGAGGCGACGATGATTCGGCGGGCTTTGTATTGTGGGATCGTGGCGAGCTGGGTCTTGCTGGGCGCGGGGATCGGGACGGTGCGGGCGGCGGCGTGGGCCGACCGGATGTTCCCCGAGAACCGGCATGATTTCGGCCCGGTGCCGCGAGGCGCGGTGGTCAAGCACGACTTCCTGCTGGTCAACCACCTGGCGGAGCCGGTGACGATCCTGGGGCTGCGGCCGTCGTGCGGGTGCACGAGCGGACGGGCCAGCGCCTCGGTGGTCGGGCCGGGCCAGACGGCGGTGATCGAGGCCCAGATGGACACGCGCAACTTCGTCGGCGCGAAGGCGACGGTGCTGTATGTGTCCTTGATGACGGCCGGCGGGAAGGAGGCCGAGACGGGTCTGGGGGTCAATTCGACGATCCTCAGCGACGTCGTGCTGAATCCCGGGTCGATCGATTTCGGCGCGGTGCTGCGCGGCCAGTCGCCCGGCCGGACGCTGACGATCGACCGGATCAACCTGGAGGGCTGGCGAGTCCACCGGATGGTCTCGGGTTCGCGGGTGCTGAATGCCCAGCTCGTCGAGACGTCGCGGAAGGGCGGCGAGGTGACCTACACGCTGACGGTCAGCCTCAAGCCGGACGCCCCCGCCGGGCCGGTGCGGGACGAGATCCGCATCCTCAGCAACGACCCCGAGACGCCGAGCATCCCGGTGATGGTGACCGCCTGGATCCGCGGCGAGCTGACCGCCGCGCCGTCGGTCCTGTCGATGGGGCAGGTCCATTCAGCGGCCGGAGTCCAGGGCCGGTTCGTGATCCGCGGCTCGCGACCCTTCGCCATCCGGGCGGTCGAAGGCAACGGCGACGGGTTCTCCGCCTCGGCGCCCCAGAATGCCCGCCAGGCCGTCCAGGTGGTCACGGTCGCCTACAAGCCCGAGGAAGGGACGACCCGCGGCGACCTCCGCCGGGTCTTCCGGGTCCATACCGACCTGCCCGGCGAGCCGCCAGTGGACCTCACCACCACCCTGCACGTCGACCCCTGATCGCCTGAGCGCCACCGCCGACCCGCACAGGGGACAACCGCGCCGATTGCGGATATACTGTCCGTCGCACGGCGCGGGTCTGCGTGGGGTGGGTGAAACCCACCGATCCGGGCCCGCCCCGGTGGGTTTCACCCACGCGACCCGGGAGAGTCCTCATGCACCGTGATGCAGCGACCTTGACCCTGCTGGGGATCTTCGCGGCCTGTTTGGGCGCCGCCGTTGCGGCGGCGGCCCGTGAGGGTGAGAGTTACGAGAATGGCATCGAGCGCTGGCGACGGCAGCGCGAGGCCGACCTCAAGGCCGACGACGGCTGGCTGACGGTCTGCGGCCTGTCGTGGCTCCGTCCAGGCGAGACCCGGATCGGCAGCGACCCCAGCAACGACGTCTTGCTGCCGGCCCACGCGCCGGCCGCCGTCGGCGTGCTGAAGCTCGATGCGAGCACCGGCCGTGCCTCCTTCCGCGCGGCGCCGGGCGTGGCGATCATGCGCAACGGCCAACCCTTCGAATCGGGCGAGATCCATTCCGACGCCGACGAGAGCCCGGACACGCTCGCCATCGGGGATGTCCGGCTGATCCTGCTGAGGCGCGGCGCACGGATGGCCCTGCGGATCAAGGACAACAAGAGTCCGATCCGCGCCCGGTTCGCCGGCCTGCGCTGGTACCCCGCGAAGGAGGAGTGGCGGATCCCGGCGAGGTTCGTCGCCGATCCGAAGCCGACCAGGTTGACGTTCGACACGATCGTCGGCGAGCGGGAGACCCTGGAGAGCCCGGGCTCCGTGACGTTCGAACGCGGAGGGAAGACCTATCGCCTGCAGGCCGCGCGGGTCAAGGGAGGCGCCTTGTGGTTCGTGTTCCGCGACGCCACGAGCGGGCGGACGACCCACGGCGGCGCGCGGCAGCTCACCGTCGACCCGCCGAGCGGGGATGAGGTCGTCCTCGACTTCAACAAGGCGGTGAATCTGCCCTGTGCCTACATCCCGTATGCCACCTGCCCGCTGGCCCCGCCCCAGAACCGGCTGGGCCTGGCGATCGAGGCGGGCGAGAAGCTTTATGAGCCCGGGAAGCCGGCGGACGCCGCGGAGCGGGGAACACCATGAGCCAGCACCAGGACGATCGGGGGCCCGCCGCCGCGACCGGGGCGGAGCCGCTATCCGGAGTCGTCGAGGAGATCGAGGTCCGCGGGCACATCGTTCGACTCGCTGCTCCTGCCCAAGATCCTCGACCGCATCCTGCTGATGGGCGGATCGTTCGAGATCCGCGAGTGCAAGATCGGCGTGCGCCGCTCCGACCCGAGTTACGCCCGGATCGCGATCCGGGCCGACGGCCAGGAGGCGCTCGAAGCGATCCTCGGCGACCTGGTCGAGCACGGCGCCTCGCCGGTCCAACCGGAGGACGCGCAGGTCGTCCCGGCCGACATCGCCGGCGCGTTCCCGGAGGGCTTCTACAGCACGACGAATCAGCCGACGCAGGTCCGACTGGGCGGCCGTTGGCTCGCCGTGGACGACCAGGAGATGGACTGCGGGATCGTGGTCGACAAGGCCGCCGGCAAGGCGCGGTGCCTCCCGATGATCCACGTCGAGGTGGGCATGCCGATCGTGGTCGGGCACGCGGGGGTGCGCGTGCTGCCGATCGAGCGATCCCGCGAGGTCGGGCCGTTCGGCTTCATGAGCTCGACCGTCTCCAGCGAGAAGCCCAAGTCGGTGAGCGTGCAGGGCGTGGTCGACGCCATCCGGGCGACGCGCGCGGCCGGCAAGAAGGTGCTCCTGGTCGGCGGCCCGGCGATCGTGCACACCGGCTCGGCGGCGCACGTCGCCCACCTGATCCGCGAGGGCTGGGTCCAGGTCCTCTTCGCCGGCAACGCCCTGGCGACCCACGACATCGAGCAGGCCCTCTACGGCACGAGCCTGGGCGTCTCGCTCTTGCGCGGCGAGCCGATCGAGCACGGCCACGAGCATCATCTCCGCGCCATCAACACGATCCGCCGCCTGGGCGGCATCGCCCGCGCCGTCGAGTCGGGCGCGCTGACTTCGGGGATCATGTACGAGTGCGTCCGCTCGGGGGTCGAGCTGGTCCTGGCCGGCTCGATCCGCGACGACGGCCCGCTGCCCGAGGTGATCACCGACACCATGGTCGCCCAGGACCGGATGCGCCAGGCCATCCGCGGCGTCGGCTTCGCGATGTTGATCGCCACGGCGTTGCATTCGATCGCCACGGGCAACCTCCTGCCGGCGAGCGTCAAGGTCGTCTGCGTCGACATCAACCCGGCGACCGTGACCAAGCTGGCCGACCGCGGCACGTTCCAGACCATCGGCCTGGTGACCGACGTCGAGCCGTTCCTGCGCTCGCTGGCCGCCGGGCTCTCGGCGTAACCTGGGGTGGGTCGAGCCTCGATTCATCGAGGCGAGGCCCACCGGGAGCGCCTGACCTCTGTCCATCGACACCATGAATACAACGCCCACGCCCCGGATCCTGATGTGCCCGCCGGACTACTTCGGCATCGAGTACGAGATCAACCCCTGGATGAACGTCCGGGTCGGCAGCGACACCGAGCGCTCGCGACTCCAGTGGGACGCGCTGGTCGAGACGGTGCGGGAGCTGGGCGCCGTCGTCGAGCGGATGGAGCCGGTGGCGGGCCTGCCCGACCTGGTCTTCACGGCCAACGCCGGGCTGGTCTATCGCGACCTCTTCATCGTCTCGCGCTTCCGGTTCCCGGTCCGCCAGGGCGAGTCGGCCCACTTCGCGGCCTGGGCGCGGGCTCACGGGTTCGAGGTCGTCGATCTGCCGGAGGGCGATCATTTCGAGGGGGCCGGCGACGCGCTCTTCTGCGGCGAGACGCTGTTCGCCGGCTATCGGTTCCGCAGCGACGTGCGCAGCCATCAGTGGGTCGGCGAGCGGCTGGGCGTCGAGGTCCTGCCGATGGAGCTGGTTGACCCGCGGTTCTATCACCTGGATACCTGCTTCTGCCCGCTGGCGCCGGGCTGGGCGATCTATTACCCCGGCGCGTTCGACGAGTACGGCCGCTCGGTGCTCCGCGACCGCATCCCCAACCTGATCGAGGTGGCGCCCGAGGAGGCGATCTCGTTCAGTTGCAACGCGGTGGTCGTCGGCCGCACGGTGGTGCTCAACCGCGGGGCGTCGAAGCTGGCCGACACGCTCCGCGACGCGGGCTTCACGACGCGGCCGCTGGAGTTCTCCGAGTTCATCAAGTCGGGGGGCAGCGCCAAGTGCCTGACGCTACGCCTCGACGGCGAGGAGGCCGCAGCCTGGAAGCCGGAGGTGCCGGCGGCCGGATCGCCTTCGTAGGGTGTTCTTCGAGCACCGTCCCATCAACCGCGGCCAATGCGGTGCTCACAGAGCACCCGACCCGGCCCCGAAGCGAGGCCCCAGATGATCGAGTTGTACATCCTGCGACATGGGATCGCCGTCGACCCGGGGACGCCCGGGATCCCGGACGACGAGCGGCCGCTGACGCCGAAGGGCCGGCGGCGGATGCTCCAGATCGCCCGCGGCCTGCGACGGCTGGACCTCCGGCTCGACAAGATCGTCACCAGCCCCTTGCCGTGCGCCGCCGCCACCGCCGAGATCGTCGCCAGGGAGCTCGGTGCCGCGGACTTGCTGGAGACCGCCGACGTCCTCCGCTCCGGCTCGGAGGCCCGGGCGATCCGCGACTGGCTGCGCGGGCGGACCGAGGGCCGCCTGATGATCGTCGGCCACGACCCGAGCCTCACCGACCTGATCACCCTGCTGGTCCTCGGCGTCACCAACGGCCCGCGGACCCAGGTCTGCGAGCTGAAGAAAGGCGGGATCGCCGCGCTGCGGCCGTCGGCGGCCTCGGCCGACCGCTTCGACCTCGTCTGGGTCGCAACGCCGGGGCTGATCCGCCGGCTTTCGAAAATCGGGAGTCGTTCTCGCAAGAAATCATGAAATGATGGCCTTGACGACATGGCCATACACATCCGTCAGGCGGTAGTCGCGGCCGGAGTGGCGGTAGGTCAGCTTCTCGTGGTCGAGCCCCAGCAGGTGGAGGATCGTGGCGTGCAGGTCGTGCACGTGGACCCGGTCCTCGACGGCGTCCCAGCCGTAGTCGTCGGTCGCGCCGTGGGCGATTCCGCCGCGGACCCCGCCGCCGGCCAGCCACATGGTGAAGCCATACGGATGATGGTCGCGTCCATCCTTCCCCTCGGCGGTCGGGGTCCGGCCGAATTCGCCGCCCCAGATCACCAGCGTCTCGTCCAGGAGCCCGCGCGCCTGCAGGTCGCGGAGCAAGCCGGCGATCGGGCGATCGGTCGCCAGGGCGTTCTTCCCGTGCCCGCCCCTGAGGTCGCTGTGCTGGTCCCACGGCTGGAAGCCTCCGGTGGTGTGGTACAGTTGCACGAATCGCACCCCGCGCTCCAGCAGCCGGCGCGCCAGGAGGCATTGGCGGCCGAACGTCGCGGTCTCCTCCCGATCGAGGCCGTAGATCCGCCTCGTCGCCTCGGTCTCCCCGGCCAGGTCGAAGGCATCGGGGGCTTGCAACTGCATGCGATACGCGAGTTCAAAGGACTCGATCCGAGCATCCAGGCGGGAATCCTCGGCCCGATCCGCCCGGTGCAGGTCGTTGAATCGCCGGAGTGCGTCGAGCTCCCGGCGCTGGCGAGCGGGGCCGACCCGGCCGTTCTTCAGGTTGCGGATCGGATCCCGGAGGTCGGAGACGAAGGTCCCCTGGTAGGCGGCCGGCAGGAACCCGGCGCCATATTGCCGGGCGCCCTCGATCAGCGGACCCGGGCCGATCGCGACGAAACCGGGCAGGTTCTGATTCTCGGTCCCCAGGCCATAGGTCACCCAGGCCCCCAGGCTGGGCCGCGTGGCCACCCGCTCGCCCGTGTTCATCTGCAGGCAGCCGCCGGGATGATTGACGTCGTCGGCCACCATCGAACGGATGACGCACAGTTGATCGATGCACGAGCCGACGTGCGGGAAGAGCTCGCTCACCTCGAGACCCGACTCGCCGCATCGGCGGAACCGCCAGGGTGAGGCCAGCAGGTTCCGCCGCTGGCCCAGGTAGAGCTTCGGCGCCGGCTTGCCATGGTCCGCGGTCAGCCGGGGCTTGGGGTCGAAGGTGTTGACCTGCGAGGGACCGCCCGGCATGAAGAGGAAGATCACCCGTTTGGCGCGGCCCGGGAAATGGCCCGCGCGGGCGCCAGGGGATCGGCGGGCGCCCGCCCGGCCGTGGAGTCATCGGCCAGGAGCGCCGCCAGGGCCAGCGAGCCGAAGCCGGCGCCGGCCCGCCGCAGCATCTCGCGGCGACTCGGCAAGACATTCAAGGGATCGCCGTCAACCATGTCTTCCCTCGCCCCGAAGGGGCCGCCACATGCCAGCGCGGGGCATCGCCCGGGGGCACGTTCAGGCCATCTCGCGCTCGCGGACGGTGACGTAGACCTCCTGGCAGGCCTCGGCCACCTTCTCGCCCAGCCCCTGATGCTTGCTCTCGAGCTGGCCGGAGTACATCGCCAGCACCTTGCAGAGGAAGGCGCCGTGGCAGGCGTCGGCCTCATGGGCGAGCTGCTCGAGGGACTCCTCGATCTGGTCGGCGAGGTAGAGCAGGAACTGGGCCTGGCCCTTGATCTCGGCGAGCGACTGCCGCAATTCGGGGGAGGCGGACCCCGGCCGATGCGAGGCGCTCTCGGTCGCGGCGAACTCGCGGTGGGGAGCTTCCAGCGTGCGCATCATCGATCCTCCGTGCATCCCATTCCTTGACGAGCTCATGCGAAGTCCCCCCGGTCGCGCGCATCGAACGATCCGTTCAACCAGGGCCTCGAGCTCCCCGCAGAGGTCGCCCACGAGCCGCATGTTCTGGCTCTCCTGCCGGAGATTGGCGGCGTGCATCTCGACGAGCTGGCGGATGAAGATCCGCGTGCCCGGATCGGTCTCGTCCTGGTAACGCTCGGCGTCGGCCACGGCGGCGCGGACCAGGTAATCCATGAACTGGAGCTTGCCGCGGATCGCGACACAGAGCCGGGAAAGCTGGGTCTTCTCGGCGGAATCGGGTTCGGCTGTGAGTTGGGACATCCTGATCGCGTCTCCCCGACCGATGGGCCGGACGCCAGGCTGGCCACGGCGTCCGTGCCGGTTGGTGATCTCCGTGCAGCGTCCCTTGCACAGGGGGACCGCTCGGGCGACATGGTCTGACGTCTGCGAAGTATGCCAGTCGGCCCTAGATTACTCGGCGGCCCGCAAGTCCGCAAGCGGAAACGACGACCGGCCCGGGCCAGGTCCGCGGCTTCGGGGCGGAGAGTCCGCCGGCGTGTCGGACGTCCCGCTTCGGTCCTCGCCCACGAGCATCAGCCCGCGACCGGGACGCTGATGGGAGGATGGGCAGTAGGCCGCTGTCCAGACCGGACTGACGCCAACTCGGCCCGCGCAAAAAAGGAAATCGAAGCGAATCGAGATTCCGCGCGGCATCCGCCCGGCTCGATCCGTATATAGCACTTCGGAGGGAGGAGTGGCCCACCGGTCGCCTGTGCGATCGGTGTCGGTACGTCACTCCCCGGTGATTCCGCGCGCTCCGCGGGCGCCAGGATGGCGAGCGCGCGTCCGACGCAGGCCTCGACGGTCCCCTGTTTGCAAGTGCTGGCCATGAACGTCAAGACGCCCGATCAGACGGGGCCTTGTCCCCCTTCGCTGGGCGACCCGGGTGGTTGCCCCGGAGCCGGCAGCGCGCCGATTGTGATCGACGACGGATCGGACTGCGGGTCGTGCCCCTCGCCGCCGCCGACACCGACCGGGCCCTGTTCGCCGACGGGCTGTTGCTGCACGACAGGCGGTGGGACCGGTGGCACTGGCGGGACAGCCGGCAACGGCCCACCGCCCATACCCCGCATCGGCGGTATCTACATCGGCGGGCAGTCGGCTCCCGACTATGGACCCATCGGGCCGATACTTCCAACCGGGGGGGGCGGCGGGGGCGGACCAGGCGGCGGTGGGGCCGGACCGGGCGGGGGCGGCGGTAGCTGCGGATGCGCGGGTGGCGCTGGGGCAGCACCCGGCAACGGTCCCTCGGCCCGATTCTCCCCGATCGGAAGAATCCGTATCGGAGGCCACCCGGGACCCCTCGACGGACCAATTGGGCCCATCACCGGCCCTGTGGGAGGCGGCGGCGGTCCGGGTGGCGGTGGCGGAGGGGGCGGTGGTGGTCCCGGCGGGGGAGGCGGCGGTGGTGGTCCCGGCGGGGGAGGCGGCGGCAACGGCGGCACTTGCGGCAGTGGCGGCGGAGGAGGCGGGGGCAGCGGCGGAGGAGGAGGTGGCGGAGGTGGCGGAGGTGGCGGAGGTGGCGGAGGCTTCCAACCGGGCGCACCGGCCTACCCGATACTACCGCCGGTTCATGGCCCGCGTTTGCCGATCCATGTCGGCGGCCATCCCGGCGGCGCCTACGATGCCCTCCGGCGCGCCGCGGCCATGCCCGGCATCGCCCGCTCGCGCACCGTGGCGATCCCGAGCTTCCGCACGGGCGGCTGCGGCTCGCTCGGCGGCGGCTGCACGTTCAACCCCTTCAGCGGCAACCTGCTGCTCCCGATCTCGCCCCCGACCGGCGACGCGGCCTTCCTCCCGCCGGTGCTGAGCTACAACAGCACCAACGGGTCGAGTTCCACCGAGGTCGGCAACGGCTGGACGCATACGTTCCGGCGCCAGATCTTGACCGCGGGCGAAGGGGACATCAACCTCATCACCGGCGAGGGCCAGACGATCTACTACACCGTCAATATCTTCACCGGCGGCTGGTGCATCCCGGCCACCGGGCCCGGCGGGATCGCGGCGGTCAACGCGTTGTACTCTCAGCCTCACTTCGCCGGTTTCACCGAGACCGCGCCGGATGGGACGGTCTATCAATACGGCGCGGCTGCATTCGGCCCCGGCCCGCTCTTGTCGATCCAGAACGCGGCCGGAGCGGTCTGGTCGGTCACCTACGACTCCAACCAGCGCGTCAGCTCGATCAAGGATCCGTTCTCCCGCCTGACGACCCTCAATTATTACCCCGGCAGCGAAGATCCGCACAGCGGTGCCTACGAGCCCGACGCGCCAGCGAGTGGATCCCGGCGGAAGCCCTCGATTCACTCGCTGGCGCGTCGGGATCGTCCTGGCAAACAGCTACTCTTGTCACACCATCGGCACGGCCGGTAGTCTCCGTGGAGGCCCTCTTGGCACTGGCACGCTGGTGCCAGCAACAACCGACTCCCACGGAGGATGGCAACCCATGCGGCCACCCAGATTCCGACCCCCAGCACCCCCCCTTTCTCGTCCCCGACCCCCGCGCTCGACCCCTCGGAGATCCCCGACTGGAATCGGTTAGATCCCGACCTCCAACAGGCTCTCGTCGTCCTCCTGACCCAGATGATCGGCAACCACCTCCCCAGGTCGTGCGCCCGCGACGGAAGGGGGGTCGCCGATGATCCCCATTAATCCCTCCGCCGCGAGTCGGCCCGCCAAGATCCAAGGCCACCATCTGGAACGCTGGGCGATCGACTATGTCCGGCAGTCGCATCCCCAGCAGGTCCGACGCCACCGCGAATCGGCCCAGGTCCAGGCTCAACTCCAAGAGCGGGCCCTCGCCTGGGGCTGGCCCGCCGAGCGCATCCGCGTCCTCGACGGGGATCAGGGCCGCTCCGGCACCACGACCGCGGGCCGCGACGATTTCGCCTGGCTGCTCTCGGAGATCGCCCTGGGCCACGTCGGCCTGGTCCTCTGCTTCCAGATCAACCGCCTGGCCCGCGAAGACGAGGACTGTTGCCGTTTGATCAAGGTGTGCGCCGCCTTCGATACCTTGCTCGCCGACCAGGACGGCCTGTATCATCCACATGATTTCAATGATCGGATGATCCTGACGATCAAGGGCTTCATGGGGGGTTTCGAGTTGCACCAGCTCCAGCAGCGCATGCAGGCCGGTCGGTTGAATCGGTGCCGTCGCGGGGAATGGCTGGGGCAACCCCCCCCGGGCTATGTCGTCGGGCCCGACGGCAAATTGCAGCTCGATCCCGACGAGCAGGTCCAGCAGGTCCTGCGGCTGGTCCTGGGGCGATTCGCGGTCCTGGGGAGCCTCAGCGGGCTGGCGCGTTACCTGCGGCAGCAGGGGATCGAGTTGCCATGGCGCCCCCTCAGCGGGCCGCACCGCGGACAACTGCGATGGCGGCCGCCACACCGCGAGACGTTGCGGCAGTTGGTGCGCAACCCGGCTTATGCCGGCGTCTATACCTGGGGTCGCTATGCCACGGATCCGCGGCGCGTCCGACCGGGTCGCCGCGGCAGCGGTCGCGTCCGGCGCGAACCCGAGGACTGCGCCGTGTTCCTGCGCGACAACCACCCCGCGTACCTGACCTGGGAGCAGTACCAGACCAATCTCCGCCGCCTCCGGCAGCACCGCCGGCGCGGGCCCGTCCCCGGCCCGACGCGCACCACCGTGGCGATCCTGGCCGGGTCGGTGGTGTGTGGCGAATGCGGGAGCCGCATGCACACGCATTACACGAAATCCCTGCGTTATGTGTGCCAACGGCGGGCGCTGGATTACGCGGCGCCGACCTGCCAGAGCTTGGCCGGTGCGGCGCTGGAGCAGTTGGTGCGCGACCAGGTGCTGGAGGTGGTCACACCCGCGGGATTGGAACTGAGCCGGCGCCGCCGAGGAGTGCCAGCGGGAGCGAGCCGCCCTGGATGGCCAATGGCGGCTGCGGTTGGAGCGAGCCGCTCAGGACGCCGATCGCGCAGTTCCGACAGTACAATGCCGTCGAGCCGGAGGACCGCCTGGTGGCGCGGACGCTGGAACGGGCCTGGGAAGCCGCCCTGGTGGCGCAGCGGGACTTGGAGGAGGACTACCGTCGGTTCCAGCA
Source organism: uncultured Planctomycetota bacterium (assembly GCA_963815795.1). Lineage (GTDB taxonomy): Bacteria > Planctomycetota > Planctomycetia > Isosphaerales > Isosphaeraceae > JAKAUH01. The sequence goes on from CAWFIC010000006.1 coordinate 367,001, forward strand.
GGAGCAGCCGGTGCGGTTGAGCGCGGCGGAACGAGCCGAGATCGAGGCCCTGGCGCGGGACCTGCCGGCTTTGTGGCAAGCGTCCACGACCACGGTGATGCAGAGGCGTCAAGTCGTGCAGTTGCTGTTGCAGCGGGTGGTGGTCTGGGCACCGTCGTCAACCGCGGAGGTGCGGGTGCAATTGCATTGGACCGGCGGCACGGTGACGGAGCATCAGATCCGTCGCGGCGTGCGGAGGTGGGAGCAGATGACCGACGCGGCGGCGATCGGGGAGCGGCTGCAGAGCTGGCAAGCCGCGGGATGGACCTCGCGGCGGATGGCGGAGGCGTTGAATGCCGCGGGTCATCGCACCCCCCACGGTCGGCCGTTCTCCGCAGCGAGTGTGCGCCAGTTGCTGGCGCGGGGCGGCCCGAGTGCGGCCTCGACCGCCGCGCGGGCCGACCGCCGCAAACCGCGGTCCTCCGCTGGGGTGTCGAGCCGATGAGCCGATGGCACCACGGAAGGCCGCGCTGGCGAACCGCCACTGGCCTCGGCGAGACCTCGCCGGGGCTGTGGCATTGAGAGGCCAGCCGTTCGTCAAGTACGCTGGCGAAGACACGGAAAACCTACTCAGGTGCTTGTGACAAAGGAGGCAGTATGACCCTACGATCGGGCTCGTAGATGACCTTCTTTCATGCCGGGGTAATATGACCCGACATCCGGCAAGCTCACCGGCATCCACGACCCCTTCGGTCGGATCACCAGCGTCACGGTGAACTCCTCGGGGAACCTGGTGCAGGTGACCAGCCCCGAGCTCTGCATCGTCAGCCTGGTCTACGACAGTTCCAATCGGGCGACCGCCTGGATCAACCCGATGGCGGACCGGACCAGCTACCAGTACGATGGCAGCAATCGCCTGACCGGCGTGCAGTCGCCGTCGGGACTGCGGCACACGATCACCTATATCGGTTCGAACCAGACGATGGTGACCAACCCGCGGGGCTTCGTGACGACGCTGAACTACAACAGCGGCGGCGCGTTGAACTCAGCGATCGATGGCGCGGGGAACCTGACCAGCTACTCCTGGGACAGCCTCAACTGCCTCACCGGCATCATCGACGCCCTGCGCTTTACGACCTCGTTCACGTACACCACGCTGAGCAACAACGTCGCACGCCTGGCGTCGATCCAGCAGCCCTCGGGCGCGCTATTCACCTACACCTACAACAGCAACAACCAGGTCTCGCTCCTCACCGACCAGTTCGGCAACTCGACCAGCCTGGTCTGGAACAGGGTTCTTCCGGGTTTCGTGTGGGTAGAAATCCGGCGGTCAAAGCCATTCGTGTGCAAGGCTTGGGAGTTTGGGCCGGGTTTTCTCCGCCGCGGCGCCCTTGGGGGGCGGGACCAGCAGGACCCCCAGGTCCCGCCCCCCAAGACCCCCCACCCCCTTCCCCTCTTCTCTGTCCCTTCCCACAATGCAGCGCAGCGATCCCGTCCCTGGTTACCGTCGCCTCCCAGGAGGTCCCGGCCATGCCCGACGTCGCTCTCTTCGCTCGACTCCTGGCTCTCTCCAACCCCTGGAGGGTCGAACGCGTCGGCTTCGACCCCGAGGAACAGCAGGTCGATCTCTGGCTGGCGCATCGCCGCAATGCCATCTTCACTTGTCCGGAATGTGGCACTCGATCGCCTCTCCATGATCACCTGCCGTCCCGGAGGTGGCGCCATCTCGATCACGGCGAATGCGTGACCTGGTTGCATGCCCGCCCGCCCCGGGTCAACTGCCCCGTGCATGGCATCCACCAGATCCGCCTCCCCTGGGCCCTGCCGGGCTGCCGGTTCACTATCCCCTTCGAACGCCACGCCATCGACGTCCTGCTCCAGGCCGATGTCCTGGGCGGCGCCGGGCTGCTGCGGGTCAGTTGGGACGAAGCCTGGCACCTGATGGAGCGGGCGGTGGCCCGGGGCCAGCAGGCCGAGCCGCGCCACGTCATGGCCCGGCTCGGCGTGGACGAGAAAGCGGCCGCCAAGGGGCACCGCTACGTCACGCTGGTCTTCGACCTGGATCGGTCAACGGTCGAATACATCGCCGACGACCGCAAGAAAACCAGTTTGGATGCCTTCTATCTGTCCCTGTCCCAGGAGCAATTGACGGGGATCGAGGCCGTCGCCATGGACATGTGGGAGCCCTTGGTCGCCTCCACGGTCGAGCATGTGCCCGACGGCCGATCCAAGATCGTCTTCGATCGCTTCCATGTGATGAAGCACATGACGGAGGCGGTCGATGCGGTGCGGAAGTGGGAGCACCGCCGGCTGCAAGCGGAGGGGGACGACACCCTGAAGAGGACGAAATACCTGTGGCTGTACTCGGAGGAGAACCTGCCGGAGTCGTGCCGTGAGCGGTTCGCGGCCCTGCGGGCGCTGCACCTGAAGACCGGGCGCGCCTGGGCGATCAAGGAGTCGTTGCGTGATCTGTGGGAGTACCGGCGCCGGGGCTGGGCGCTGCGGCACTGGCGCCACTGGTACTTCTGGGCGACGCACTCGCAGTTGACGCCGGTGATCAAGGTGGCCCGGATGATTCGGGGCCATCTGGACAACGTATTGACGTATCTTGACCATCGCATCACCACGGCCACCTGCGAGGGGTTCAATTCCAAGATTCAGACGATTAAAAAAACTCCTATGGCTTCCGCAATCGGGACCATCTGAAGACGGCCATCTTCTTTCATTGCGGAGGACTGGACCTCTACCCCGACTGAAGCCGCGAAAACGCCTCGTTTTGCGGGCGCCGGCCCCCGATTGTGGACCCGCGTACAGATATTGGTACCCACACGAAACCCGGAAGAGCCGTTTTTTTCTAGGGTGGCAAAAGTAGCTGGAGGCACCGCTGCTCCAACGCCCTGAGATAGCTGCCCGGGTCGTGGCGGAAGCGGCGCTGCTTTCGTCGCGACTCGCGCCGCGCGTCCAAGTCCGCACGCAGCTCTTGCCAGCGCGACACATAACCCGGACGTAAGACCAAGCCTTCGTCGGGCGCAGCCGGGTCGCCAGACTCGAGATCACCCGTGCCGAGCCCATCACCACCAATCCGGGCGAGGCCCGACGCCGGCCACTGGCGCGGCGCTCATGATAACGATGGCTCCCAAAGGCGTGCTCCAGATCGTTATTCGTCCGCGGCAGGTCCGACGATTCGTAGCACTTGAACAAGCCTGGCCGGTAGCTCTTTGTCACTTTCAGGAAGTGCCGCAGGCCCTTCTGGACCGAGGGCTCATCGGTCGTGGCCGCTGCCTGCCGCATCCGCACCAGCAATTGCACCAGCCGACGCCGGACCTTCGAGGCCGGCAACTGCTCCCGGTTCTTGAGGATCCGGGCCACGCGCTTGACCCACTTGTAGGCCTCCCGCACCGGCGGGAACAGGGCGGCTGTCTCCTCCAGCCCACGCCGCAGCAACTGCTGCAGACGCTTCAGACCAGAGGGCAAACTCCCCGCCAAAGCCGCCACCTGGTCCAAGCTGGCGGCGATCCGGCTCAGTCGGTCCTGCAGCTTCAGCCCCGCAGCGGCCAGCGGCGGCAAGCCGTCGTCGGTCAAGGCGGCACGCACCGCGGCGCAGTAGCTCCGTACAATGTCCGCCTCCTCGTCCTCCGGATCCGCCTCCGCCTGGCGTTCGATCCGACGGATTCCCCGGACTCGCTTCTTCAATTCCTTCTTGGCATGACGATCGGCCTCGGAGATCGGCTTGGCCGCCTCGCGAAGATAGTGGAAGTGACAGAGTTGGTGCGGCACGCCCTTCAGCGCCTGCCTGACGGCGTTGCGAATGCTCTCCTGGCCGTCGGAGATCACACCAGTGATCGGCACGGGCAGCGCCTGGCGCACCTCGGTAATCAGGCCGGCCAGGTCCTTGGCGGTGGACGACAAGAGGCTCCTGGCCCGAAGGATCTCCCCGGAGAGGCAGTCACGCAAGACCCAGAGGACCTCGTGACCGACGTCGGGTTGCAGTCCATCGATGGCCAGGATGACGCGACGCTGCTGGCGCAACAGGGGTCCCAGCCGCTTGGGGTCGGCTGTGGCCAGCGCCCTGAGTTCGTCGTAGCGGTCCAGGAGGTTGGTGACCGTGCGTTGCGAAACGACCAGGCCGCGGCGGGTCAGCCCCTGGTGGATCTCGGGGATGCTGCGGTGCTCGGCATATCGGAGCCGTCCGACAGTGGCCATGACATCGAGGCCGAACTCGTGATAGGGCAAGGCGAAGTGGGGTTCGGCCTCGGGCCGGTAGGGCAGACGGAACCGGGGGCAATCGGGATTGTGGCAGCGTCGGATGGCCAGCGTCAGATGCAGGACGCCGTCGAGCGTGGTGATGGTGCGGAAGTTGTTGTAGCGGGCCCGGAGCGGTTGCTGACATTCCGGGCAATCGCGCGTGACGGGGACCAAGCTGAGGGCGCGATCGGGTTTGGGGCGCGGTCGTCGTCGCTTGCGCATGGAGGGCCTCCTTTTGTGGCTACCCCCTTTCTACGTTCCCGGTCTCAGCTAAGTTTGCCAGCCTAGTTTTTTTGGGCGGCACGGGGACCGGGCGGACCCGGTGGAACTTCAGGCCCATGCCCGTGAGGAACTTCCGCACCTGGCTGGGCCCGCGGCGCAACCCGGTCAGTTGGAAGATCCGCTCACACGCCTCGGCCATGGTGCGGGCTGGCTGCTCCTCGAAGGACTCACGGATCAGCTCGCGAAAGGCGGCCATCTCGCTGACCGGGCCATGGTGGTTACACCGCCGCAGCCCATCCGGGCCCCCCTGGCGAAACGCGACCACGTAGCGGTGGACGGTGGCGCGACCGAGGCCGACGATCTCGGCGGCCTTCTGCCGCGTGGTCCCGCAGTGGAGCAACCAGAGGACCAGCATCTTCTCACGGACCCGCAAGTCGGGATGAGAGGTCCGCTCCTCGTGGACGATCCGCTGTTGTTCCTCGGTGAGCTGCACGCGAAACCAGGCCATGGTGCCCCTCCTGGCGTGACGTCACGATCGAGATCCCCCTTGCCTCTCCCGGAGAGTAACACGATCCTGGACTTCCTGAAAACGTCTCAATCCGGACCACTCGCGGTATATATTATTCAAAGGGTCACCCGATACCTAAAGAGCTCGGGTTATCCTGGCGATCGATGGTACAAAAGGTGTCCGATCCCCGGCCAGCCGGACTGTACAATAGCTGCGAGCCGCTCTTCCCCAGAGCACCCAGACGCCCCAGGCTGATGCGTAAGCCCTGGCCTCGACCCCCCCTGACCCCCCCTTCGTAAGGGGGGGATTGGAGAGGGGCGGGCCGCCGTTCTCCCCCCCTTACGAAGGGGGGGTCAGGGGGGATTCTCTCGCGTCGGTGCAATGCAAGTGTTAACCGCCCCGAGCCCTGGGTCATCGAGATCGCGACCTATCCCGAGCGCCGCACCGTCGATCAGGCCCTCAACGACCTGCTTCTGGTCTACCTGATCCGCCGCGAGGTGCCCAACGTCCTCGTGCTGGTGCTGCGGCCGAAGGGTCAACTTGGGGTCGCCGATCAGGCCCGCCATCTCGCCCCGGACGGGGTGACGGAGCTCGGGGGCCGGTGGCGGGTCATTGAGCTCTGGAAGATGCCGGCGGAGCCAGTGCTGGCGACGGCGGACCCGGGCCTGATGCCATGGGTACCGCTGATGCAAGCGGCCGAGCCGCCCGAGGTCGTCCTCCGGCGGTGCCGCGAGGTCATCGACGAGCATGCCCGGGCGGACGATCACGACCGCCTGATCACCGTCACGAAGGTCTACACGCGTCTGCGGTATACGGACCCCGATCTGCTCTCGATCCTGGGAAGGAGCACGGACATGACCGGCATCGATCACGCACTCGCGCTCGGCCAGGCACTGTTGCTTCGCGATGCCATCGCCGCGCAGGGCCAGAAAGACATCCTCAAGGTCCTTCAGACCCGTTTCGGCCCCGTGCCGCCCGAGCTGGAAGCCGAGGTGAAAACGATCCGCGATGAGTCGGTCCTGGGTGCCGCCGTCGAGCTGGCGGCGTCCAGCCCGGACCTCGATCATTTCGCGGCGGCGCTGCGGGCGATCCCCCGGCCCACGGAGCCATGGGACCCGGCGAACGAGCCTGACCCCGGACCCGATGAGAGCCGACACCCTCCCGTTCCGGACGATGATTGATCCAGGGGCCGCGATCCCAGGGAGGAGGCGGGGGACGATCCGAATCACGTCGGGCCCGCCGGCCGTTCCGACCCGTCGGACCGGCGATCGCCCGGCTCGCCGCCCGAGCGGACGGATGATACAATCGGTCGGATCGACGGACATTCGGTGTCATCGGCGGGGTACCGATCATGAGCACGGCCATCACGACTCAGGCCCCCTACACGCCCGAAGACTTGCTGGCCATGCCGGATGGCGAAGGCTATGAACTGGTCGGAGGCCAGTTGGTGGAGCGGAATATGGGAGCCGAATCCAGCCAGGTTGGAACGCGACTCTGTTCGCGTCTCGATCTGTTCTGTGAGGAGCATGGCTTGGGGATCGTCTGGGGAGCTGACAACGGCTACCAGTGCTTTCCCCACGACCCCGGTCTGGTCCGGAGACCCGATGTCTCCTTCGTCCGATCCGGCCGCTTGCCCGGAGACGTCGCGCCGAAGGGCTGGGTCAAGATCCCGCCCGACCTGGCCGTCGAAGTGGTCTCGCCCAACGACCTCGTCGAGGCGCTCGAGGAGAAGCTGGACGACTACCGCAAGGTCGAGGTGCCCCTGGTCTGGGTGATCTATCCCGAGCTGCGCAAGGTCAAGGTCCTCCGACGCGATGGTTCGGCCAGCGAGTTGAGGGAGGACGACGAACTGTCCGGCGAGGACGTCATCCCCGGCTTCCGCTGTCCGGTGCGCGAGATCCTGCCGAAGCGCCCGCCGGCCGATTCCGGTCCGCAACCGGCGACCGGGCCGAACGGCGTTCAATAGGTGTCAGTCAGACCCGATCGCCATGTTGAGGACAACCCGATGCCGGGAGGACCAGGGACGGGAGCGCGGCTCGGGGAGCAGGGACCGCCGACACGATCTGCGTCCCCGTTGGCGGTCCCCGTCCCCCGGCCGACGGAATAGGAACCAACACCATTTTCGGCTTCGGCGCGGTATCCCCGGGGATGACTATCATCCGGGTGATGGACGTCCGATGACCTCCAAGGCGGTGTGCCTTACAGCCGTCGGAAGTGTAAAGTGTGAATATCCCCATCGCATCGACGAAATCCGGGACGTCGAGCAGGCGCTTACGTCAAACTTGCGGTGTAAAGCCTGGATTAGTATCTAGGCTTGCCAGTCCATCAAGGAGGATCAGGCCATGCGACTCCCACGGATGACGACGCGACAGTGGATGATCGCCGTGGCGGTCGTGGGGATCGTACTCGCCGGGGTCGAGCGTATGTTACGGCAGTCAGACGTCTATCGCCAACTGGCCTACCACCACGCAATAATGGAGGCGACAGACGGTGGTCGCTATTGGTCGCTCTATATCTTCTTGAATGATGAGGTTTGCCTTTTCGAGCGGCCCGCAGGAGCTGATGGTCTGCTCGGCCAGGACGCCAGGGCAAACGCTCGACAACTGTATCACCATCGCATGTATCATAAGTGGTTACGGGCTGCTTCGCGTCCCTGGCTTCCAATCGAGCCTGACCCACCTGAGCCCGATTGAGCGCAAAGCGCGAACCATAGTTGGCGCGGTCATTGGGCAGCGGGAAGAAGCGGAGAGCTGACAATGGACGAATCAGAGAGCACCGGCAGGCATGCGGTAGGAGAGGAGATGCCTCCCCTTCAGTTCGCCCTCATGACGGTCGCCAAGGCGATGCTCGCAGCGGCCGTGTCGTTTGGTACGGTGATCCTGGGGTTTAGCTTGCCCTTCCTCTTCGATAGGACCGCTCCACCACAAGCACTAGTCCAACCTCGCGATTCAGAGGCCATCGTCGTCCAGGCCGCTGTCAAGGACTGGGAACCCATATACCCTGATGGGCCAATCGACGCTACGAAACCCGATCGGCAAATCAACGTCGTGAAAGGCGGCCGCCTTATCATTGGCCAGCACAATTTCATCGTCAGGTTCGAGGTCACAGGAGTCGTGAATGGACGATTCAAATCTCAAAATGTGAAAATGCTGATTCATTCACCGTCGCAATCCGGCGTCAGAGCCCCGGGTCAGAGATTCGTGCTCCGTCTCAGCCGCCGCTCAGAGACGCCCAAGGTGTTCGCCTCGTCCAGTCGGAGGTTGTCAAGCGGCTTATCTTGTTTCAGTTTTTCCGAGCCGGTCTACGAACTGATCTCATCCTCCCCGGGACAGCTTTAGACGGCTACGACCCGTAAAGCGTGATCCATAGTTGACCCGGACAGCCAGCGGTTTACATCATAATATTAAAATGTAAATATTCGATGTCATCGTGAGATCGAGTCCTCTATGACGACCCCGTTAAAGTTCCTCATTTGGGATGCGATTCTGCTCGTGGCAGCCACGGCGGTTGGAGTCGCCTTTTCAAGCCATACCAGGCGACGATGACCCCGGTGGATTGGACCCCCATCGCCCAGGGGGGACCGCGTTTTACCGGATGGATCAGGGGTCTCGTCGCGGGCTTGGTGGCCACCTTGGTCTTGGCCTATCGTTTGTTGGGCTTCGCCACGCTCTACGTGCGAGTCCACGGCCAGCTCAACCTCGCGGTCTTGTTCGTGGGATACATCGGGGTTAGTGGATATCAGTCGACGCCGTGGCCTCGAGATTACCTCTTGTTCGACACGGATCACTTGTTGAACACGATGGGGATGATCGGCCTCGCGGTTGCATGTGGTTGGATGCTTCTGCTGGTGAGTGGGCGATGGCGTCCGGAGCGAAGCTGGATTGACCGCGCAGGTCGGGTGCTCGGATGGTTCTGGATTGCCATTCTCCCAGTGACGGGTTGGTGGGACTTCCATCAGCGATTCTGAGTCGATGGGCCCATGCCTTGCTCGCCGAAACGCCCTGCTTGTCCCAGCAGAGTCGAGCGCAACGTCTGAACTCTTATGGTGCATCCGCCAAGTCCCGACACACGTCGTCCGGCCGAAGGCTTGTTGCTAACGCATGTTGCGTCGGCTGGCGTGTCTCATCTCTTGGCGGATACACCATAGAGTTGACGCGGACAGGCGGGCAAGGGACCATGCCGGAACCCGTAACGGGTGATCCAGTGATGAGGCCTGGCGCCTTGATATCCGGGCTGGTGCTTGTGCTCGGCCGTCACCTCTGGGATTATCCAGGGCCTGACCGAAACCCTACGACGGCTGAGGCGACAGCGGCCGGATCGCTCGCAGAATGCGGGCCGCCGGTGCGCACGTCGGGGACGCTGCATCATGCATCTGCTCACCATCGTGGCCTTCATCGGATTCGCGGGTCCGCAGGGCAAGGCGCCTCGGCTCGAGGCGGAGCTGGTCTTCCCGCTGGACCCCAAGCACAACCACGCACCGGGCATCGTCGAGTGTCCCAACGGCGACCTGCTCGCATCGTGGTACCGAGGCTCGGGCGAGCGGAGCGCCGACGACGTGGCCGTGCTCGGGGCGCGGAGGAAGAACGGGGAATCGTCCTGGAGCGCGCCGTTCCTGATGGCCGATCATCCCGAGTTCCCCGACTGCAACACGTGCATGATGGTCAACGGCAAGGGCCGACTCTGGCTCTTCTGGCCGCTGATCATCGCCAACACCTGGGAATCGTGCCTGACGAACTACCGGGTCTCGTCCGACTACTCGGGCCCGGGCGCGCCGAAGTGGGAGCGCGAGGGGATCATGTTCCTCAAGCCGGCCGACTTCCGCGACGAGGCCCTGAAGCTGCTCCAGGAGCGGCTTGCCGGGCGACCCGATTCGCGGGCGATGGAGAAGCAGGCGCGGATGGAACGGCTCCGCGAACGGCTGGGCGACAAGCTCTACCAGCGTCTCGGCTGGCAGCCGCGCTGCAAGCCGACCGTCCTCCCCTCCGGACGCATCCTCCTTCCGCTGTACTCGGACACCTTCTCGATCTCGATCATGGCCGTCAGCGATGACGGCGGGCAGACCTGGTACGCCAGCAAGCCCTTGATCGGCTTCGGCAACATCCAGCCGGCCGTCCTGCGGAGGGACGACGGCACGCTGGTCGCGTACATGCGCGAGAACGGACCGCTCCATCGGATCCGGATCTCCGAATCCAAGGATGACGGCTTGACCTGGGGGCCGGTCGGCGTCACCGAGATGCCCAACCCGGGCAGCGGGCTCGATGGCGTCCGGCTGGCCGATGGCCACTGGGTCCTCATCTACAACGATTCGACGCGTCGGCGCAACAGCCTGGCCGTGTCGCTCTCCGACGACGAGGGCAAGACCTGGAAGTGGACCCGGCACCTGGAGAAGCATGCCGGTGGCGCCTATCACTACCCGGCCATCATCGAGGGCAAGGACGGGACCCTCCACGCGATCTACAGCTATTTCGTCGCCCGCCAGGAGGGCCAGCCCGGGGAATTGAAGAGCATGAAGCACGCCGCGTTCAACGAGGCCTGGATCCGCGCCGGAGATGGCTGACGCGGGCCCGCTGATCAGCGTTGCCACTCGATCGGGTTGATCCCGGTATGCCAAAGTCCCGACAATGAATCAAGGAGTCTCGTTGAATCCGCAGGGGGACTTGGCTATGGATCCCATCTTGACGATCGAAGAGATCCGGGACCGATTTCCTTCGGAGTGGGTGTTGATCGGTGAGCCGGACGTCAACGATCAGACCCGGCTCAAAGCCGGCCGCGTGCGTTTCCACAGCGCGATACGCGATGAGGTCTATCGCAAGGCCGTGGAATTGCGGCTCCCCCATTTCGCCGTCCGTTACCTCGGCAAGCTGCCCGAGAATATGGCGCTGATCCTATGACGGCACCCTTCGACCCGACGCAGGGTCCCATCCTGATCGAGGCCGAGGTCTCCGGTCCAACTGGCCGATCGAGCCTCCAGCTCCCGGTCGACACCGGGGCGACGATGAGCGTGATCGACCCGACTCTCCTGGTCGCTGTCGGTTACGATCCGGCCGCGTCACCCGACCGGGTCTCCGTGGTGATGGGTGGCGGCGTCACCTCGGTCCCGCGCCTGATCCTCAATCGGCTGACCGTGCTCGGCCACCACCGGATCGGTCTCTCCGTGCTGTCCCATGGCCTGCCGCCCGCGGCCGGTGTTGACGGACTCCTCGGGCTGGACTTCCTCCGCGGGCGGATGATGACACTGGACTTCCAGGCCGGCCTGATGACGTTGGATTGAGTGAGCCAACGCGAATCAGAATGGAGTGGCCGCGACCATCACGCTCGACTGATCGCGGGACTCTTCCCGTGTTCAGGCTCGAGCCGCGCCGCTCGACTCAAGCCCGAGTGATCGCGCGAGCGGCCTCGACGATCCGCGCCACATCGGGCCGATAGGCGTCCTCGAGGACGGGCGTGAATGGCACGGGCACGTCGGCCGAAGCGACGCGGGCGACGGGCGCCAGCAGGTGCTCGCCGGATCGCTCCATGATCCCCGCGGCGATCTCGGCGCCGACGCCGCCGGTCCTGGGGCCCTCCTCGACGATCACCACGCGGCCCGTCTTCCGGACCGATTCGCCGATCGTCTCGTAATCGATCGGGGAGAGGCTGCGGATGTCGATGACCTCGGCGTCGATGCCTTCGGCCGCGAGCCGGTCGGCGGCCTGGCGGGCGAAGTGGGCCATCAGGAGCCAGGCGAGGATCGTCACGTCGCGGCCCGGGCGGCGCACCGCGGCGCGGTCCAGCGGGACGGTGTAATCGCCGTCGGGGACGTCGCTGGTGGCGTCAACGGCGCCCGGCTCGGTGCGGGCGCCCTTCGACCCGTAGAGCAGCTTGTGCTCGAAGATCAGCACCGGGTTGTCGTCGCGCACGGCCGACTTGAGGATGCCCTTGGCGTCGTAGGCGTCGGAGATCGCCACGACCTTGATCCCCGGCACGCCGGTGAAGAAGCGCTCGAGGTTCTGGGCGTGCTCAGCGCCGCGGCCGGTGGCGCCGACAGGCGCGCGCATCACCATCGGGACCGTGATCCTACCGCCCGACATGTACCGCATCTTGGCGGCGTTGTTGACGATCTGGTCCATGGCCAGGAAGAGGAAGTCGCCGTACTGGACGTCGACGATCGGTCGCATCCCCATCATCGCCGCCCCGACGGCCGCGCCGAAGAAACCCAGCTCGGCGATCGGCGTGTTGAGCATCCGGTCGGGGAATTCCTCCTCCAGGCCGAGCGTCACCGTGAAGGCGCCGCCCCAACCGCCGGGGACCGCGATGTCCTCGCCCAGGCAGAAGACCGACGGGTCGCGCAGCAACTCCTCGGCGATCCCTTCTCGCAACGATTCGGCGATGCTGAGGCGTCTCATCATTCGGCCTGCCTCTTGGGATCGGTTCGACCTGATCGTCAGGCTTCGTCCAGCAGGTTGTCCCAGGATTCGAGCCGGAAATCGAGGAGTCGATCGATGAGGTACTCGAGTCGCTCGATGTCCTCGATCGCGTTCAGCTTGCGGACGGCCTGGATACTGGGCGCGCCGAACCGCTTGCGACCCAACCGGCGCAGGATGCCGCGAGCTTCCTCGGCTTCCTGGACCCGTCTGGGAGAGTTGCCGTTCATCGCAACAGGTCCTCCCAACTCCCGATGGCGGGATCCGTGATCATCCGCCGCCCCAGCGCCTCGAGACGATCGACACTCTCGATCGCCTCCAGGGCAGCCACGCAAGCCTCGTCGGGCTCGCCGAGCCGTTCCGTTCCCAGGACGATGAGGAATCGCCTGGCCTCCGCGATCCGTCCCTCTTCGCGTCCCTCCTCACGTCCCTCTCGCAGGATCTTCTGGTACGTCGTCGATTCCTTCATGTTTCGCACCCCTTCGAAGAGGCGATCGACCAACTCATCGGAATAACGGAGGCCCATCAACAAGTAGCTGGCGCCCCAGAGCGTTTCGGCACGAAGCGGGGGCTCCTGGTCGATCCGATCGCGCATCCGCCGGATCAAGCCGGGGAGTTCCGGCTCAGCGACGGCGGTCAATGGCGCGAGCGGTACCAGGGCGATGCTCCCGGTTAAGTAGAAGTCGGGATCCTCCTCCCACAGTCGCACCACCTCGTAATGATAACGATTCGTCGGCCGTCCGTCTGGTACACTACGTTCGTAGGTCCCGGTCAAGCTCGGGGAATTGGCCTCCCTGCGCAGCAAGATCAGCGCCGTCAGCACCGGTAGGTCATGCTGGTAGTCGAGGGCCACCTGCCGGAACCAGAGCGTCCGGGCCAGGTCGGTCACGTGAGCCCCCTGGAACTCGAGGTTGAGGAGAAACGGGGTTGGTGCTCCGATCCGGATGACCTTGTCCGCGGAGGCCGTAAGCGTGGTGATCCCGGATTCGATTACATCCAGCGGCAAGGTCGGGTTGATTCGCAGCCGCGGCAACCAGCAGGAAGGCTCCTCCCAGACCAACTCTTTCGTCGTGACGTCGTAGGGGTTGAAGTTCACCGCTCGGTCTCCTCATGTCGACCGATCCACATCACGCGAGGACGTCCGTCGTCAATTCCTCGGCGGCAGGCAGTGGCTGGCGCCGGGCGAGCTCCACGGCGGCCTGGAACCGGGCCTGGATCTCCGAGCGCACCCGGTCGAGCGCCGCCTGATCGGCCAGCCCGCGATCCTGGAGGATCTTCCCGAGCCGGTCGATCGGATCGCGGCGGTGCCACTCCTCGCGCTCCTCCTTCGGCTGGTAATTGCAGGCGTCGCGGCGCGAGTGCCCGGTGCGGCGGTAGGTGAGCAATTCGAGCAAGACCGGACCGCGGCCGGCGCGGCAGTCGGCCGCCGCCGAGCGGGCGGCCTCGTAGACGGCCAGCACGTCGTTGCCGTCGACCGTCTCGCCCCGGATGCCGTACGTGGCGGCGCGCTCGGCGATCCGCGCGTTCCGCATCACGCGATCGACCCGCGTCGAGGCGCCATAGAAGTTGTTCTCGCAGGCGAAGATGACCGGCAGGTCCCAGATGGCGGCGAGGTTGACTCCCTCGTGGAAGGCCCCTTCGGCGATCGCCCCGTCGCCGAAGAAGCAGGCGACGACCTGGGGTCGCTTCCGCATCTTGAACGACAGGGCCATGCCCGCGGCCAGCGGCACGCCTCCGCCGACGATCGCGATGCCCGGCACCATCCCCTTGTCCATATTGCCGACGTGCATCGACCCGCCCTTGCCGCGGCAACAGCCCGTCGAGGCGCCGAAGAGCTCGAAGAGCAACTCCTCGACCGTCAATCCTTTGGCCAGAGCATGACCGTGGCCGCGGAAGGTCGACGTGATGAAATCGCCCGCCTCGAGTGCCGCGCAGACGCCCACGGCCGTCGCTTCCTGGCCCTGGCACTGGTGAATGGTCCCCGGCATCGAGCCCTCGAGGAACAGGAACTTCACCCCGTCCTCGAACTCGCGGATCAACACCATCCGCCGGTACAGGTCCATCAGGAACGCGCGGTCGTAGGAGGACCCTTCCACGGCTCGCGGGCCTGTTGTCGCGGCTTGCGCCTTCGCCTCGCGGTTCCGGGCGAAGAACGATCGGCGCCCGCCGCGGTCGCCCCCGATCGGTCGTTCGACGATCTCCGGCGTCCTGTCGGCCGCCAGGTCCGTGAGCCCCGAGACGACCCCGGCCGCGCCCGCGATCGGCCCGCCCGGGTCGTCGGGGACCGCGACCGACGGACCGGCCGGCGGCGGGATCGAAACGGGCGTGGGACCTTCTTTGACATAAAATGTCGCGATGGCCTGGCCCCTGGCCACCTCGGCACCGGATTCGACCGAGATCGCGTGGAGCGTCCCGGAGATGGCCGACTCGATCACCAGGATCGCCTTGTCCGTCTCGACCTCCAGCAGCGGCTCGCCGCGCCGGACCGATTGCCCGACCTCGACCAGCCACCTCACCAGCGTGACCGTGTCGTCCACCGTCGCCACGTCCGGCATCCGCATCACGACGTCCATCGCAGAGCCCCCGGCAGTCGCAGAGTTGCAGCGGCTTCGATCGAGCGCCTCACCCTCGGACCCGATCGGGTCGGTTTGTAGGAGGCGGCTCCGTCCGCCGATCTCCGGCCCGGCCCGGTCGGGGGACGGAGCCTGTCACGCGACGTTAGGTTTTGCCGGAAATCGCGACACGAAGTTTTGCCGCGGCCTCGATAGGCGTACAGTGAGGGCCGGTGCCTCGGCTCACATCCCCGATGGAGGACGACCCATGCCGCGCCCGATCCCTCTGCCCGTACGCCAAGCCATCTGGCGGCGCTACCAGGATGGCCAGGACGGCCCCACCATCGCTCGGGCCCTCGACCTGCCCCCGCGCACGGTCCGCCACCTGCTCGACCGCTTCGGCCGTGGCGATCCGGCCCCCCTGGCCCCGTCGTACGACCGGTGCGGGGCGGCGACGCCCAAGCCCGACGAGGCGCTCGTGCGAGCGGCCCTCGACCTGCGGCGGCAACATCCGACCTGGGGGGCCGGACTGATCCGCGTGATGCTGGGCCACCGACTCCCCGAGGATCCGTTGCCGACCACCCGGACGCTCCAGCGCTGGTTCCACCGCGCCGGCCTGTCCCCGGCGCCGGCGGGGCGCCGACCCGCCGCCGACTCGCGCCGGGCGCAGCGGCCTCACGAGGTCTGGCAGATGGACGCGGCCGAGCTGGTGAAGCTGCGATCCGGTCAACTCGTCTCCTGGCTGCGGATCGTGGACGAATGCAGCGGCGCGGCCCTGTGGACCGCGGTTTTCCCCCCTGGGCCGTTGGACCCAGGTCCCGCCCACGGCGACCCAGGGGCAACTGCGGCTGGCCTTCTCCCGCTGGGGCCGGCCCCAGCGGTTGCGGGTGGACAACGGGGCGCCGTGGGGGACGCGCGGCGACCTGCCGACCGACCTGGAATTGTGGCTGCTGGGCGTGGGAGTGGGGGTGGTCCCCAACCCGCCGCGGCGCCCCCAAGACAACGGGGTGGTGGAGCGGTCGCAGGGGACGGGCAAGCGGTGGGGCGAGCCCTGGACCTGCGACGATCCGGAGGAGTTGCAGGCGCGGTTCGCGGTCCTGGACGAGATCCAGCGGCGGGAGTATCCCAGCATCGGCGGCCGGAGCCGATGGGAGGCCTTCCCGGGGTTGGTCCACTCCGGGCGGGCCTATACGCCGGGGTGGGAGGAGGGCCACTGGGAGCTGGCGCGGGTCGCGGCGGGCCTGGCCGGTTACGCCGTGCGGCGGCGCGCCGACGCGACCGGGACGATCTCGTTGTACAACAGGCGTCATTATATTGGGAAGATTAATAGACATAAGACTGTGTATGTAATGTTCGACCCGGAGACCTACGCCTGGGTCGTCGCGGATCACGAGGGCTGCCAGTTGAGTCGTCAGCCGGCGACCCATATCAACCGTGAGGATATCATGAATCTGAGGGTGTCACTCCGAGACCAGAGGACATAACGACAGGTCGCGGCAAAACTTCGTGTCGCGATTTCCGGCAAAACCTAACGTCGCGTGACAAGCCCCCTCCTACAACGGACCCGAAGGTCGGCTTGTAGTCCGCCGATCATCGGTCCTCTCGACCGACCGACCGGCCGGTGATTATACGGCCTTTCCGCAGCAGCCGAGCAGCCCGATGCGTTCCAGCACGGCGTCGCGGACCGCGCGGCGGCCCGCGACCAGGATATCCTCCGGCCCGCCGATGCCCAGCAGGCGATGCGGGTCGGGACCGTCGGCGCCGATCGCGGCGCGCACGGCGTCGAGGTACCGCCGCTTGAGGTAAGTGCCATAGTTGACCTTCGCCACGCCCAGCGCGATGGCCTGGCGCAGCGCATCGGCGTCGATGCCGGTGCCGCCATGGAGGACCAGCGGGATGTTGACGCGGCGCTGGATCGCGGCGAGGCGATCCAGGTCCAGCCCTGCCCGGCCGCTCGTCATGATGTGGACGTTCCCGACGCTGACGGCCAGCAGGTCGACGCCGGTGGCCGCGACGAATGCCGCCGCCTCCTCAGGGTCGGTCGCCGAGCCGCCCTGGGGCGAGCCGCCCGAGGCGCCGCAGGGGAGCTCGCCCAGCTCGCCCTCGATGGCGACGCCCCGCCCGTGCGCCAGCCGGGCGAGCTCGGCGACGCGCCGGGTGTAGTCGTCGGGCGGCGCCTCCGGGTCCGCGAGCATGACCAGGTTGAAGCCGCCTTCGATCGCCGCGCGCACCCAGTCGTCGCGCGGGCACTCGTTGAAGATCAGGCCGCACGGGACCGAGGCCGACTCGGCCGCGGCCCGGCCCAGCGCGGCGTACCACGCCAGGCGCTCGTCCGCCTCGCGGGTCGGCCGGCTCAGGAAATCGCCGTTGAAGCCGATGATGACCGGGGATCGCGTCTGTTCAGCGGCGTCGACGACGCCCTGGAGCGACTCGAGGTTCCAGCTTTCGAAGTAGCCGACGGCGTAGCGCTCCTCCGCCGCCCGGTGCATCATCGACCCGATCGCTTCCAGGGGCATGAATGGGCTCCTCCACGTCCTTGACGGCGGGACCTGGTCGTCGGGCGACGCAGAGGAGGGTCCTCGCGGGTCTGGGCCGACGATCACAACCCGATCAGGAAGACGAGCGTCAGCACACCGAAGCCGGCGAGGATCGTGAAGATCCCGCTCATCAGGGCGACGATCGCCCAGCTACTGGCCATGCGGCAATAAGCCGCCAGGACGATGGCCAGGGAACTGCCGACGAAGGACAAGGCCAGAATCCCGCCGCCGAGAGTGAGGAAGAGGAGCTCGGAACCGGTCAAGAGAAGCAGCCCATAGACCAACGGACAACCCAGCAGGATCAGCGCCAACGCCACCAGGCCCAGCATGCCGCTGACCTTCGCGACCAAGGTCTTTGCCCCGCGCATCGGCGGGCTTGGGCGGACATATGGGCCTGACGAGGTACGCGAACGGACCGGATCGCGGTCCCCATCCTCTTCGGGCAGGTACGCCTCGGGCGGGTCCAGCCGCCCGAGCACGGCGAGCACGCCCTCGCGGGTGAATTCCTCGGCCCCGCGCTCGTGGAGCTGCTCGAAGATCTGCGCCTCCACCTCGCGCACGATCTCCAGCCGTTCCTGCCGGGAGACGCGCCCCAGCAGCATCCGGTCGATCGTGTCCAGCCGGGAGTCGATCAGGTGTTGCGTCGATCGCGAAAGATCCGTCGTGGCGACTGACATCATGGCGCTCCTTCAATCAAACCGGAAAGGGAACGGGAAATCATCTTCCAGCTCTCCGCCATCCGGCGGAAATGCCGCTGGCCGTCCGTCGTGAGGCGATAATACCGTCGCGGAGGGCCCGCCGGTGAGGGCTCGGTCCGGATCGCCAGGAAACCCTCCCCCGCCAGCCGGGTCAGCACCGGGTACACCGTGCTCTCGGTGAACTCCAGGCCCTCGAGCGCACCGAGCTGCTCCACGATCCGATAGCCGTAGGTCTCGCCCCGCGCGATCGTCGCCAGCACGGCCAGCTCGACCAGGCCCTTGCGGAACTGCGTCTCCCATCGATTCATCATGCTCTCGCCTCCATGGCTACCACGCATTGCAGAGTACCGTAGCCGGCGGGATTGTCAAGAGGGGAGCGACGCGGCCGTCAGGCGGGGGGCGCGAGGATCATCTTGAGGTCGATGGCGACGGGGACGGAGACGACGAACGCGGCCAGCAGGACGCCGAGCACGTAGACCGCCAGGAACGCGCCGATGAGGAGTCGAGGCAGGCGAGTCCCGCGGCTGTAGGGGCGAGGGGCCATCGCGCCGTCGGGGCGGGGGCCTTCGGCGAAGAGCGCGGCGATGGCGGGCGTCAGGAGGATGGCGAGCACGGCCGCCGGCACGATCGCGGCGGCGGCCATCACGGCCAGCCCGATCCCGGGGGCGGTCGATCTCGCGTAGAGGAACGCGTAGGCGCCCAGGATCAGGATGATGAGCGAGGCGATGGCGATGTGCGTTCGCCGCGCCCAGGGGCGGAAGCGGTTCAGCCCGCCGGCGAGTGCCAGGAATCCGGCCGCCGCGAGGAGGTGCAGGGCGGTCATGGCGATGATGTAGATCAAGGCGAAATCCGCATCGGCGAAGTGCCGCAGGGACGGGTAATCGGGCAGGCCGGGCATCTCGTGGATTTCGAGGTACAGGAACCATCGGGCGATCTGGTCCAGCACCGGATAGAGGACCGAATGGCCGTCGTCGATGACCTTCAGGATCAGGTAGCCCCCAGCGGCGACGAAGGCGAGGAAGGCCGCGACGTAATCCATCAGGACCACCGGCGCGAGCCAACCGACTCGGCCCGCCGCCCCCGCCGACGCCTCGACCGGCGCTCGTCCACCGACTGACGTCGATGGACTCGCCTCGATCATTCGATCCGGCATGGTCATCTCCCTGCCTCGAGCCGCGCGACCGTGCTTCCCTCCCATGGGAATCGTTATACCCGCCGATCGGCCCGCATTCAATCGGACAATTGTCTTGGCTGCTCCGGACCCGGGCCTTTTCGAAACGAACGGGCCGGCGCCCTCGATGGAAGGCGCCGGCCCCGTTCATGGAAAGCGAATGAGGGGCGGCCCGATGTCCTATGTCCGCTCGGCGGCAGCCTGCTGCACGGCCGCGTCCAGTTCACGCTCCGACGGATTGATCAGGAACCCGTTGTCGATCTGGATCACCGGGAGCACTCGCTTGCCGTCATTCAGGTCGGCGACGTACTCATCAAGCTCGGGTGATTCATCGAGATCTTTGAATTCATATTGAACCTGATGTTTGTCGAGCCATTCCAGCGCACGGCTCGTATCGGGGCAACTGCGCGATCCGTAGACGGAGATATTGGGCTGTTTCATCGGTCGAGCTCCGGGGCTGAAGACAAACGACACGGTCATTCGCGGACGGCGACGGGCCGCGTTGCGGGAGACGTGAGGCACCGAGCCTCAGGCGACGTGGCGCACCGGCCGACTCGAGCCCGCATTGATCGGCTGTTCCGCCGTTTCGATGGTGTCGCACACCAGGCCGGCCACCAGCCATCTCAGGGGGATCCCCAGCTCGTGCGACTGGGCCCGCAGGCTCTCGAGCAGCGCATCCGAAAGGGTCACGGCGATCTCGGGACTGGTCTTCATGGCTTATCCTCCCGCTCATTGGGCAGGAGCAATTCGCGTGCCATGGGACCGTGAAACGTGGATCGCTGGATCGCACCGGCGCACACACGGAACGTCCTTTGCATTCCCTGGGATCCGGTGGAGAGTCGGATCGGCGGGAGCAATCGGGCGAGACGGGAGGGTCGGGCGTGAGCATGGCTGTCGGGCTCGAGAGGCCCAGGACATTCCGGTCGGATGTGCCCGCGCGGCTGGATCGGTTGCCGTGGAGTCGCTGGCACTGGCTGGTGGTGACCGCGCTGGGGATCACCTGGATCATCGACGGCCTCGAGGTCACGATGATCGCCTCCTTCAGCGCGGTGCTCCAGGAGCGGAGGACCCTGGGCTTCAGCGGGACACAGATCGGGATGTTGAACACCGCGTACCTGGCGGGTGCGGTGATCGGGGCCCTGGTCTTCGGCTACCTGACCGACCGCCTGGGGCGCAAGAAGCTCTTCACGGTCACGCTGGGCCTGTATCTCGCGTCGGCCTTCCTCACGGCGCTCGCGTGGGACTTCGCGAGCTTCGCCGTGTTCCGCTTCTTGACCGGTGCGGCCATCGGCGGCGAATACTCGGCGATCAACTCGGCCATCGACGAGCTGATCCCCAGCCGGGTGCGGGGCTGGGCCGACCTGGCGATCAACGGGACGTTCTGGGTCGGGGCGGCGGCCGGCTCGCTGGCGAGCATCGTGCTGCTCGATCCGGCGCACTTCGCGGCGAACCTGGGCTGGCGCCTCGGTTTCGGCATCGGTGCGGGCCTGGGACTGGTGATCATCTTCCTGCGCCATCACGTACCGGAGAGCCCCCGCTGGCTGTTGACCCACGGCCATCCCGAGGAGGCCGAGCGCGTCGTGGGCGAGATCGAGCAGCAGGTCGAGGCCGCGGTGGGCAAGGGGAAGCTGCCCACGGCGAAGGGCTCGATCGTCATCCGGCCGCGCGGGCCCGTCGGCTTCGGCGAGCTCGCGGCCACGATGTTGAAGACCTACCCGAGCCGCACATTGCTGGGCCTGGCGCTGATCGTCTCGCAGGCGTTCCTCTACAACGGCGTCTTCTTCACCTTCCCGCTGGTACTCGGTCACTTCTACGGCGTGCCCGCCGACCGGACGGGGCTGTACCTCTTGCCCTTCGCGCTGAGCAACTTCCTGGGGCCGTTGATCCTGGGCCGGTTCTTTGACACGGTCGGGCGCCGGCCGATGATCGCCGGGACCTATACGGTCGCGGCCGTGCTCCTGGCCGTGTCTGGGTACCTCTTCGCGGCGGGCCACCTGACGCCCACGACCCAGACCCTCCTCTGGGCGCTGGTCTTCTTCTTCGCCTCCTCGGCCGCCAGCTCGGCTTACCTGACGGTCAGCGAGATCTTCCCCGTCGAACTGCGGGGGATGGTCATCGCGCTGTTCTTCGCGGCCGGCACCCTGATCGGCGGGACGGTCGCCCCGTCGCTCTTCGGCCACCTGGTCAACACCGGATCGCGGCGCGACATGTTCTGGGGCTACCTGCTGGCCTCCGGCCTGCTGCTGGCGACCGTGTTCGTGGTCTGGCTCTATGGGGTGAAGGCCGAGCGTTCATCGCTCGAGGAGATCGCCCGGCCGCTTTCGGCGGCCGAGGACGAGGAGGCGTCCTGACGGCATGTCCTTTGCTCCAACAGATCTGCCGGGTTTGTCCCACCACTTTCAGAGGAGAACATCATGGCGCGCGCAGATACGACAACCCATCAACCGGTTCACGGTACCGATAGCAATCCCGATCCGATCACGGGCGCACCGGGTGCTCATCCGGTGGGCGCCGGGGTCGGCGCGGCGGTCGGCGGCGCGGCGGCCGGTGCGGCCATCGGCGCGGCGGCGGGCCCGGTGGGCACGGTCGCCGGCACGGTGGTCGGCGGCGTCGCGGGCGGTTACGCCGGCAAGGGGATCGCCGAATCCATCGATCCCACGGTCGAGGACGCGTACTGGCGCGAGCACTACGCCAATCGCTCCTATTTCGACCAGTCGAGCAACTACGACGACGACTACGCGCCGGCCTACCGGCACGGCTGGGAGTCGCGAGGCCGCTATCACGACCGCACCTGGGACCAGGCCGAATCCGAGATCCAGAAGGGCTGGGAGTCGGCCAAGGCCAATTCGCGGCTGACCTGGGAGAAGGCCAAGCAAGCCACGCGCGACGCCTGGGACCGGGTCACCCATTCGATGTCCCGCAAGTAACCGAGCTCCACCGCGGGCCGCGCCGCCCGCCGTATCGCCCAAGCGATGTGCAGACAGCCGGGGATCCTGAGAACCTCATCCTCAGGATCCCCGGCCTTTTTCCTGACGTCACCGCCGCGCGATGTGGCGACTTAGTAGTACAGCGCAAGGAACTATCCAGTATCCCGCAACCTTAGATTCCGGGCCTTGGCGTGGCACGCACTGGCGATGCGGTTCCGCCGCTGGCGCCATTCCGAGAGCTTGATCGCCCGCCGCTCGGGCTGCTTGGGCGTGGGTGGGGCGAAAATGACTTGCAACAGTCTTCGGGCATCGGGCAACGTCATGCCGGTCGCGTTTTTTTTCCCAGCCGCCGCGTTTGCAGCACCAAGAACCAAAGCGCCAACATGACCAAGGTCATGTGGTGGTGGAAGCCGCGCCAACCACGAACCTCGTAGTCGTCCAGCCCCACTTCCTGCTTGCCCCGCAGAAAACAGTCCTCAACGGGCCAGCGGTTGTGCCCCGCTTGCGCCAGCTCCAACAGCGGGCAATCCGGCCTCGCGTTGCTCAGGTAGTACTTGACGTAGGATGCTTGATCACAGCTACGCTCGATCACCAGCCACAGCTCCGGCCCCGGCAGATCGTCCCGCTCGGCCACCAAACGGATCGCGGCGAAGTGCGCCACTTGTGTCCCTTTGGTCCCCTCGCGAAAACGCAGCCGCTTCCAGGCGCCGGCCGGCAACGCGGCCGCGATCTCCTCGACCGTTCGCGGGTCCGGTTGGCCCGGTGCAACCCGCGGTTTGCTCCTGGGTCGGCCCCGGCCCCGCCCTTGCGGCTCGTCCACCTTGGGGCGGCGCAACCAGCCGCGGCACGTCTTGGGGACCTCGCCGATAGAGCGTTCGCCCAGTTCCTCCAAACCACTGAGGAACTCGGGGTCCTTGCCATAGCCCTCGTCGAACGTCACCCAGCCGTGGCGGATCCTCGGTCCGACGGTACGGATCAGCTCCAAGGCCAACTCCGGCTTGGTGCGAAAGACGACGTCCTCGGGCACGCCGGCTTCTTGTCGGCGCCGGCATCGCTGGCCCATTCCTCTTGCGGCAGATACAACCGTTCGTCCAACAGCGTGTGACCCCCGGCACTGGCGTAGGCCAGGTAGACGGCCACCTGGCAGTTGTCGATCTTGCCGGTCGCCCCACAGTACTGCCGGGCCACGCCCACGCTCTTGTCGCCACACTTGGGGATGCCCGACTCATCCACGATCAGCGTCCCCGCTTCGCTGCCCAGTTCCTGGTCCACCCAGCCGACCAGTTCCTCACGGAGCGGTTCGTCAGGCCAGGCCGACTGTCCCAGGAAAACTTGAGTCATCCGGACTTGCGAAGGATCGCCGTGGACCTTCAGGGCGATCGATTCCGCCGTCTTGGTGCTTTCCGCATCCAAGAGCAAACCGCGGAGATACGCCTTGGCCCGTTCTTTGCGGCTCTCCGTTCGCTGGTCATCCACCAGCAGCGGGGTGAACCGGTCCGCGAATTCCTCGAAAAGGGGCAACGCCTGCCGCAGGTCTTTGGGGGTCATCGAGGGCCTCCATGCTGGCCAGTCACCGATCGCATCGGGCTTCGAGGTCCGACCAGCCTACCCAAACCGCTCCTGCGGGAAAAGATCAAGTTTCTTGCGCTGTACTATTAGAGTCTGTCCCAGAAGGTGGGTCAGACGATTGTAGGGTGGGTGAAACCCACCGAGGCAAGGCCTTGGCACACGGTGGGTTTCACCCACCCTACGGGATCGCTCTCGACCCTTCCGGGACAGACTCTTACCGCGCCGCGGCCTTCTCGACCGGCTTGCGGAGGAAGAGCCAGATCCAGCCGTGGTTCTCGTACTCGGCCGGGAGCTGCGCGTTGAGCTCCTGCATCTTGCGCCGGATCTCCTGCAATTCCTTGTTGGCCTTGTCGAGCTCTTCCATGGTCTTCGCCCGATTGGGACCGAAGATCGTCTGGACCTTCTCGCCGTAGCGCCGCTGGACGTCCTGGAGCTCCTTGCGGAGCGCCGCGTGCTTGGCCTTCTGCGCGGCGGTCGGCTCGGGGAGGTCGGGGGCCTGGGTGGCGAAGTCGCCGACGAGCAGATCGAGCCGGCCGTCTCCGTTCCAATCCGCGGCGCAGACCTTCGACCGGATACCCCGGCGCGGTTGCCTGGGAGCATCGCCGCCAAAGGCGGTCTCGCCGGGCGGGACGAGGACCTCGGCCCCCGCCAGCTTGGGGGACCCGGCCGAGCCGACGTTGCGGAAGAGCGAGACGCTGCCATCACCGGCCCCGACCAGCAGGTCGAGATCGCCGTCGCCATCCCAGTCGGCCGCATAGGGCCCCGCGTCGCCCGCGACGCGTACCGAGCTCCCATCGAGCGCGTCGCGACCGGACACGAGTCGCCCGAGCTCTTTGAGGACGTTGCCATTCGCCCGGGTCCGCGGCCCGTCCAGCTTGAGGGCGCGCGGCTTGCCGAACGCATACGCCCTGGCCGTACCCTCGTTCGGGATGAGCTGGACGTCGCCCTGGATGTCGCCGACGAGGAGGTCGAGATCGCCGTCGCCGTCCCAGTCGGCCGCGTGGACGGCCGAGGCGCAGCCCGTGGTGAAGATCGGTTCTTCGGGTGTGGTCTTGTAACGCTTGTCCTTGTAGGTAACGAACGTCCCCTCGGGCGTGGTCTCCCATTTCGTGTTGCCGGTGATGAGCAGGCCGCCGCCGGATTGCTTGCGGACTCCGCCGCCGATGTTGATGATCTCGCCGTCCTTGTCCTTGATCATCTCGGGCGGCCCAAACGCCCGATCGGGCTTGCCGCGGAAGAGGAAGAGCTCGCCCGGCCAGGAGCCGGA
This sequence comes from uncultured Planctomycetota bacterium, assembly GCA_963815795.1. Classification (GTDB taxonomy): domain Bacteria; phylum Planctomycetota; class Planctomycetia; order Isosphaerales; family Isosphaeraceae; genus JAKAUH01. Next base: position 392,079 of record CAWFIC010000006.1, read on the forward strand.
AAGCACGTCGATGTGTCCGTCGCCGTCGAGGTCCACCAACTGTGGACCGAAGCCGACGCATCAGCCCGTCGGCACGCGGCCGTCTTCGCGACCGTCCTTGAACTTGACCCCGGCCGCCAGCTTCGGCCGCGCGGCGGTCCCTTCATTGCGGTAGATCCACAAGAGGCCCTCGCCAAACTGGCCGACCAGCAGGTCGGGGACCTTGTCGCCGTCGTAGTCGCCCACGTAGGGCGCGGCGTGGCCCACCTCGGTATCGATCGCCTTCCCCGCCGCCTCCACCCGCACCGGCGCCGCCAGCTCACCGGCCGGGCCGCCGGCACCGTCCGCCCCCGCGGCCATCCCCAGGAGCGCCGTCACAAGAAGCCCCGTCATGATGTCCTCCTCGCGTCGGATTCCGATATCCAGGACCCAGCCCCATTGTACCCCCCGCGCGCGAGACTCCTACGCCTGTCGCTAGCCCAGCTCGCCCGGACCACTTGACGCGGACCGCCAGATAGTCTACAAGTAAACCAATATGAGTCGCGCGAAAAAGCCGTCGCATCCGGACCTGCCGGTATTGCATGAGGACCCACGACCCTGGGAGGTCAAGGCGTGGGTGTCGTTCGCCCGCGTCTATACTCGCCTGGAGCGCACGGCTAGGCCAGGTCCTCGCGGCCCATGGCCTTTCCTTGTCGCAATTCGACGTCCTGGCGACGCTCTGGCATGGCGAGGGCATCACCCAGCAAGAGCTGGCCGAGCGGCTGCTCGTCACCAAGGGGAACGTCGTGGGGCTGATCGACCGGGTCGGCGCGGCCGGCTGGGTCGAGCGGCGACCCGACCCGGAGGATCGCCGGGCCAATCGGCTCTTCCTGACCGAAGCGGGACGGAAGCTCCTCGCCGAGGCGTTCCCCTGCCAGACGGCCTACATCTGCAAGGCGTTCGGCCGGCTGACCGAGGATGAGCTGCGGCAGATGCATCAACTGCTGGAGAAGCTCGAGGACGGCCTTGAATGCCACGGATGACCCTGAGCCGGTGGACCGGCGGGTTGGGACCTGCGGGGTCACGCGTACTCTCTCGATCGACGCGACTCAGGAGTTCGCACGGCATGCGTCGATGATCGCGCGGAAGGCGCCCAGGATGAACTCGACCCTGTCGATGTAGTATCGGCGGTGTTCCAGGAGTGCCTCCGTGCCGGCCAGCCTCGCGAATTGCCACGCCTCGCCGGTCGTCACGCATCCGAACACGGGGAGGTTGTCTCGCCCGGCCGATCGGTTGAAGCGATCCGCGGCGACCATCTGGGCGATGCACTGGCCCAGCCCTCCCTCGATGTCATTCTTCTTGGCCTCGACGACCGTGGCGATCGGGGCCTGCAAGGGCAGGACCGGCTCCGTCGCCGACAAGATAAAGTCGCATTCGCCGATCAGCCCCTTTTCCGGGTCGACATCCAACCGCTGGCCGGAATAGATGACAAAGCGGTTCCCGCTCAATTCGCGGCTGGCCAGCAGGATCGGCGCCACGATGAATTCGCTGCGGGACTTCTCGCTGATGAGGGACAACTGTATCTCTTGCGTCCCGCGGGCCAGGGTCTCCTGCAACCAGTCGGGGACCGGGATCGGCCGAAGGTCGGGGAACAAGTCGGCCGGCCGCGTGACCACGCCCAGCAAGCGGGTCACGGATTCCAGGGTAAAGTCGCTGTACGACATGCGGCACCCGCATTCCAGTGTTCTCACGAGTTGAATCCGCCGCAATCGATCACGACGTCGCGATCCCCAGGCTCTCCTGCAGGAACGCCAGGTCGATCTCGGGATAGATCGGATACGAGGCCAGGAGGGCATCGACGCGACCGCGGGCCTGGTCGCGGACGGCGTCGTCGAGGGTGAACTTCGACTTGTCGCGGGCGCCCGATTTGGTGGTCCCTGGCTTGATGTTCTGGAGCACCAGCGCGACGATCGCGGCGATCTCCTCCATCTCGGGTTGACCCATGCCGAGCGTGGTGACGGCCGGGGTGCCGAACCGCAGGCCGCTGGTGTACCACGGGCCGTTGGGGTCGAAGGGGATGGGGTTGCGGTTGAGTGTGATCCCGCAGCGCCGGACGGCCTCCTCGGCCTGCCGGCCGGTGACTCCGTGGGTTTTGGCGACGTCCACGACCATCAGGTGGTTGTCGGTCCCGCCGGTGACGACGGAGAGACTCTGCCGGACGAACGCCTCGGCCAGGGCGCGGGCGTTGTCGACGATCTTCTGGGCGTAAGCGGCGAACTCTGGCCGCAAAGCCTCGGTGAACGCGACGGCCTTGGCGGCCATGACGTGGGGCAGGGGGCCTCCCAGCACCAGCGGGCAGCCGCGATCGACGGCGTCGCTGAATTCGGGCGTCGTCAGCACGAGACCCCCACGCGGCCCGCGCAGGGTCTTGTGGGTCGTCGTCGTCACGACGTGGGCGAACGCGATCGGGTTGAAGTCGCCCTCCAGCACCTTGCCGGCCACCAGCCCGGCGAAGTGCGCCATGTCGACCATCAGCACCGCCCCGACCTTGTCGGCGATCTCGCGCATCCGGGCGTAGTTGATGTTCCGCGAGTAGGCGCTGAAGCCGGCAAGCAGGATCAGCGGCTTGACCTCGAGCGCCTGCCGCTCGATGGCATCGTAGTCGAGCAGGAACGTCTCGCGGTCAACCGTGTAGCCGAACGACTCGAACATCTTGCCCGATGAGTTGAGCCGGTAACCGTGAGTCAGGTGCCCGCCCGAGGCCAGGTCCAGGCCGAGCAATCGCTGGTTGCCCAGCGACTGGCGGACCTCGTTCCACTGCTCGGGGGTCAGCTTGTACCAGTCGCCGGCGGCCAGGGCGTTGGGGTTTTCGGCGCCCAGGATCCTGGCCATCGCGCCGAGCTCGACCCGCTGCCGCAGGATGGCCCAGAAGGCGACGAGGTTGGCGTCGGCACCACTGTGCGGCTGCGCGTAGGCATGGGCGGCGCCGAAGAGCTCGCAGGCCCGCTTGTTCGCCAGGTCCTCGATCGAGTCAACGTTGTCGCAGCCGGCGTAGAACCGGTGATGGGGGATGCCCTCGGCGTACTTGTCGGTCAGCAGGTTGCCCATGGCGCACTGGGTGGCCAGCGACGAGTAGTTCTCACTGGCGATCAGCTTGATGTTGCGCCGCTGGTCGGCCAGCTCCTGCACGATCGAACGAGCGACTTCCGGCGCGACCTGGGCCACGCATTCGAGATTGGCCAGGTAGGCCAGGAAGCCGGGCGGGATGGCGGCGGCGTCCTTGGCCTGGCAGTAGCGTTCAATCAGGGAATTCGCCATGGAGAGTTTCGCACCTCGAGGGATCGGGGACGGCGGGGGCGTTGGCTGTGCGGCCCGCAATTCGGCGTTATAATGTGGCCCGCGATGACCCTGGGGATTGTAATAGCGGGGGACGACCCCGCTCAAGAGACGCTGCGGAGGGGAGGGCCTGCGATGGGACTGGAGTTCGCGCCGGGCAAGACGCGGATCGGCTGGATCGGCACGGGGGTCATGGGCTCGTCGATGTGCGGGCACGTGATCGCCGCCGGATACTCGGCGACGGTCTTCAATCGGACGCCCGAGAAGGCCAGGGCGCTGGTCGAGAAGGGGGCGAAACTGGCCGATTCGCCCAGGGCGGTCGCCGCCGCGTCCGACGTGGTCTTCACGATCGTCGGCTATCCTCAGGACGTGCGCGAGGTGACCCTCGGGCCCGACGGCACGCTCGCCGGGGCGCGGCCGGGGGCCGTGCTGGTGGACATGACCACGAGCGAGCCGGCGCTGGCCGTCGAGATCGACCGGGCCGCCCGCGCCAAGGGGGTGCATGCGGTGGACGCGCCCGTCTCCGGCGGCGACGTCGGCGCACGCGAGGCGCGGCTGTCGATCATGATCGGCGGCGAGAAGGAGGTCGTCGACGCCCTCCGGCCGCTCTTCGAGGTCATGGGCAAGACGATCGTCTACCAGGGACCCGCCGGCGCCGGCCAGCACACCAAGATGGTCAACCAGGTCTTGATCGCCACCAACATGATCGGTGTCTGCGAGGGGCTGCTCTACGCCTACAAGGCCGGGCTCGACCTGAACGTCGTGCTCCAGAGCGTCGGCAGCGGCGCCGCGGGGTCGTGGAGCCTGAACAACCTCGGCCCCCGAATGATCGCCGGCAACTTCGAGCCGGGGTTCTTCGTCGAGCATTTCCTCAAGGACATGGGGATCGCCCTGGCCGAGTCGCGGCGGATGAACCTCAGCCTGCCCGGACTGGCCCTCGCCGAGCAGCTTTACCGCGCCGTGGCCGCTCAAGGGTATGCCCGCAAGGGGACCCACGCCCTGATGCTCGCCCTGGCCAGCCTGTCGAAGGTGGACTGGAATGCGCGAACGAAGTGACGCGCGACGGCTGCGGTCGCCCAGATCCGCTAAGTACCGCACCAGGGAAATGGGCGCCGAAATCGGGACGGGGGACCCGAAATCGGGATGAAAAGGTCGCGGGCCACGTCAACGCGGCGGTCTGCGGCCCGTCATTTGCGCGCTCATGGCGCCTCACGGTCAGTTTTCGGGTTCATCCGGAAGTAGCATGCGCGAATTTGACGCCGACGCAAGTCGTTGTGTACTCACGCGCCGATGATTTCACCCGACCAGGGCCTACTTCGTCTCATGGATCGCCAGGATCTTCAATTTGAAGGATTCCCGATCCCGGAACCCGTACGCCTGCCGCTTCATCGTCTTGATCTTGTTGTTCGTCCCCTCCAGCGGGCCGCTCGAGATCATCACGTCGTAGTACGCCAGCAGGCCCGAGCGGTGCGCCGCCAGCGTCTTGGCCATCTGCTGGAGGATCCGGATCCCCGACGCCTCCGCTCGGCGAATCCAACCGTCCAGGAAGGTCGTGGCGAATCGCTTCCCCGGCTGCTCCCAGAACCGCCGCAGATCCTCCTTCAGGTAGGAGGCCGTCGCCAGCGGCTCGTTGAGCTTCAAGGCCTCCTTCAGCCGGCTCTTCTCATCCGTCTTCGGGTCGAGGTTGGCGGCGTTCTTCAGCAGCAGCCACCGCGTCCCCTTGAGCACGTCCTTGTGCTGCACGTCGGTCGCCTCGCGGTACAGCGCCCGCCGCAGGTCCGAGAGCTTGTCGTTGAACAGCTTGACGACGTGGAAGCGGTCGAAGACGATCACGGCCTTGGGCAGATGGGCCCGCACCGCCGCCTGGTAGGCCCCCGACCTGTCCATGGCCACCGCCTCGATCTGGGCCTTGCTGGGCCGCAACCGCTTCCAGAAGGGCTTCAGCGCGTCGGCGCCCTTGCCGTCGCCGACGAAGACCACGGCGCCGCTGTCCAGGTCCAGGACCACCGTCAGGTAGCGGTGCCCGCTGGCCACGGCGATCTCGTCGATGGCGAGGGCGTTGAGGTGCTTGAGTTTGGGCTTGGCATAGCGCCGCGACAGGTCGCGCTTCTGGATGTCCTTGACCGGATCCCAGCCGACATCGAGGTGATGGGCGACGTCGCGGATGGTCATGCGGCGCGACAGCTCCAGCACGTACCGCTCGAAGGACTTGGTGTAGCTCCGCCTGGGGTCGGCGAAGGGGACCTTGACCTGACGCACCGCCCCACAGGCTCGACATTCAACGCGCGGGATCGGCAGGACCACGGTCGTCTTGCGGCGGCCGATGGGCAGGGCGGTGAATTGCCGCTCGGCGTGACCGCGGGAGATGACCTCGCGGGAGCCGCAGGCCGAGCAGCGACAGTCGTCGGGATCCTGCTGGATGGTGAAGATCGTCGCGCCGCCCTGATAGTCGGTGCGGACATACTCGTCGCCGCGGATACCGAATGCGTGATACAACAGGCTGGTGGACATGCTGACCTCCCGTTTTGGAGTCCGTTGACACAACTCCAAGTGGAGTCAGCATGTCCACGTTTTTCAAGCCCCGCGCGCGCTTCTTCCGGATGAACCTTTTTTCGGGCTCGTCGCGGCGCAAGTCCTGGGGCGGCTGGGAGGAAAAACTTCGCATAAGACCTTTCGTGGTCGACACTGCGCCGGGCCTCCCGTCGGACGCGGGCCGGACGACAGCCGGGTCGGAGCCCGGGCCTCTCGGGGGAATTCCGACCCCTCCTCCGCGGCGCTGTACTTCGGGCGCGATGAGGAATGATCCACGACCTGGATCGCAATATCGCGCTGAAATCGGTCCTCGCCTGTGGGCGACGGCCGCATTCATCGTCGGGGCGTCATGTCATCGCGGGATCGCCTCCACTTCGCGTCAGGACGATCGCCGGTCGGCCCGCCTGGGTCCGGGCGGCGCGGCCGGCGCCGAGGGCCGGTGGACGGCGTGCAGGTCGGGATCGCCCGGCCGGCCGATCCGCGTGCCGTGGTGAAATCGGGCCGCCGATCGGCGAAGGCCCCCAGCTCGTAGACCGGGACGATCCCCGGGTGCTGGAGCTGACCGCCGATCTGCGCCTCCTCGACGAACCGCCGCACCAGCTCGGGGTCGTCGCGGTGGCGGTCGAGCCGGACCTTGACGGCCAGGTCGCGCTCCAGGTCGGCGTCGTGCCCCTCGAGCACGGCGCCCATGCCGCCGCGGGCGATCTCGCCGTGGAGCTGGAGGCGGCCGCCGCGGTCGGCGGGCGCCGGCATGGCGTCGCTGCCGGGCCGGGCCGGCGGCTCGGGGACGCCGTGGGTGTCGCGGAGCAGGACCCGCGGGACCGGGCCGAGTGAGGTGGCCAGCGCCGCCAGCACCCCCGCCCCGGCCGCGACCGCGGCCGATCCCGGCGGCGCCGTCGTGGCCCCCGCGGCGCCAGCGGCCCCCACGATCAGGGAATCCCCGTCCAGCCCTGCCCGGAGCAGGCAGCGCAGGCAGTAGCCCCGCGGCCCCATCAGCTCGACCCCGCAGCCGGGCCAAGTCACTCGTCCGGCCGTCGTCGTCGCCTCCGTCGGGAGAACCTGGACGTCACCTACCCATCCTGTAAAGCCTCCGGCCCACGACCTGACACGCGACCCGGGAAAGAGACCCGGTTCATCGTACCCCTTCACGAGTTGAGGGTGACAAGTGTACAAGATCGCGTCGAGCCGCGAGCATCGGACGAAGGTGCTTCGGTCGATCACACCGAAGCGCGCTGGCGGTCCTTTGGTTAACGGGTGGCCTTAGCCTGTGTCGATCCCTTTGTTCGCGTAGACCGGCTTTACGACGGTCGCTCCTTCAAAAAGGGATAAGCGGACCGTCATGGTTCTTTCCTCGCACCGACAGCGGTCGGACCGGCGACGTTCAAGTTGATGATAATCTGGTTTCCGCCCACCACATCGCGGACGGTGACCTGCCCAAACGTATTATCCGAGCCAAAACCCATCACCGACGTGCCGGCCCGGATCTGCTGCCCGGCCAAGGCATGCAGCATCGCTGCGAGATCGGACACACTCCCAAGTATACTTTTAAGATAATCTGGATCATTGGCGTGCTTAACAATGTCTATCAGTAAATTAGTGAGTTCGGAGAAGGAGCCCTGATAGTTTTCGGGCAAGATCCCCCTCAGGGCGAATTCGATCTCATTCGAGGTAGGCATAGCTGGACGCGGAATGAACTGGCGGAGCGGCCAGAAGAGAAGGGCCAGGAGTACCCAGAGAGGGAGCGTCACGATTATCAATGCGAGTGGGACGGAGAGACCGGTCAGGATGACTCCGCTTCGGACAAGAACATAGGGTTCTTCCGGGTTTCGTGTGGGTAGAAATCCGGCGGTCAAAGCCATTCGTGTGCAAGGCTTGGGAGTTTGGGCCGGGTTTTCTCCGCCGCGGCGCCCTTGGGGGGCGGGACCAGCAGGACCCCCAGGTCCCGCCCCCCAAGACCCCCCACCCCCTTCCCCTCTTCTCTGTCCCTTCCCACAATGCAGCGCAGCGATCCCGTCCCTGGTTACCGTCGCCTCCCAGGAGGTCCCGGCCATGCCCGACGTCGCTCTCTTCGCTCGACTCCTGGCTCTCTCCAACCCCTGGAGGGTCGAACGCGTCGGCTTCGACCCCGAGGAACAGCAGGTCGATCTCTGGCTGGCGCATCGCCGCAATGCCATCTTCACTTGTCCGGAATGTGGCACTCGATCGCCTCTCCATGATCACCTGCCGTCCCGGAGGTGGCGCCATCTCGATCACGGCGAATGCGTGACCTGGTTGCATGCCCGCCCGCCCCGGGTCGACTGCCCCGTGCATGGCATCCACCAGATCCGCCTCCCCTGGGCCCTGCCGGGCTGCCGGTTCACTATCCCCTTCGAACGCCACGCCATCGACGTCCTGCTCCAGGCCGATGTCCTGGGCGGCGCCGGGCTGCTGCGGGTCAGTTGGGACGAAGCCTGGCACCTGATGGAGCGGGCGGTGGCCCGGGGCCAGCAGGCCGAGCCGCGCCACGTCATGGCCCGGCTCGGCGTGGACGAGAAAGCGGCCGCCAAGGGGCACCGCTACGTCACGCTGGTCTTCGACCTGGATCGGTCAACGGTCGAATACATCGCCGACGACCGCAAGAAAACCAGTTTGGATGCCTTCTATCTGTCCCTGTCCCAGGAGCAATTGACGGGGATCGAGGCCGTCGCCATGGACATGTGGGAGCCCTTGGTCGCCTCCACGGTCGAGCATGTGCCCGACGGCCGATCCAAGATCGTCTTCGATCGCTTCCATGTGATGAAGCACATGACGGAGGCGGTCGATGCGGTGCGGAAGTGGGAGCACCGCCGGCTGCAAGCGGAGGGGGACGACACCCTGAAGAGGACGAAATACCTGTGGCTGTACTCGGAGGAGAACCTGCCGGAGTCGTGCCGTGAGCGGTTCGCGGCCCTGCGGGCGCTGCACCTGAAGACCGGGCGCGCCTGGGCGATCAAGGAGTCGTTGCGTGATCTGTGGGAGTACCGGCGCCGGGGCTGGGCGCTGCGGCACTGGCGCCACTGGTACTTCTGGGCGACGCACTCGCAGTTGACGCCGGTGATCAAGGTGGCCCGGATGATTCGGGGCCATCTGGACAACGTATTGACGTATCTTGACCATCGCATCACCACGGCCACCTGCGAGGGGTTCAATTCCAAGATTCAGACGATTAAAAAAACTCCTATGGCTTCCGCAATCGGGACCATCTGAAGACGGCCATCTTCTTTCATTGCGGAGGACTGGACCTCTACCCCGACTGAAGCCGCGAAAACGCCTCGTTTTGCGGGCGCCGGCCCCCGATTGTGGACCCGCGTACAGATATTGGTACCCACACGAAACCCGGAAGAGCCGAACATAGACCGTGAAGATCAGAAGAAGTGCCAGGAGTTCGCAGCCGAGAGCGAGCCAGAAGCGCGTACCAGGTTCTGGTGTTCCGACCGGCTTCAGCCCAAGGGCTCGGCTTGCCAACGGCGTGCCCAGCAATACGGGCGGGATCGCGAGCACATGCAAGAGCCACCCCACCTCGAACAACTCCTCCCGACCCAATGGTGACCCATCGTCGGCCGCCGACTGCGCCACCATGATCGCGAACAGGATAAGGATAAGACATCCTACGCCTGACGCCCACACAATGAGCAAGACAGTGCGACCATGCGCGTTGCGTATCTCTCGAGGCTCATCGTCGATGCCGGGCGGTTCGTCGAGCTTGCCCATGGGAAACTTCTCGGTGAGAAACCAGCCTACGCGAGACCTTCCCGAGGAACAGAGTGTGTCTTTCCTGCCCGTCCAGGCCGCGGATCAAGAAACGAGTAAATGAGATAACGGTGCCAGGACCTACGAGCGTGATCCGATGATGGTTTAACGTCCGCTGCCTTCCCCTGTCGAGGGTGCAAGCCAAGGGCCAAGCAGTGAATCCAGATCAGAATCATCGATGTTCTTGAACCAATTGTCGCCCAGGGGGTTGGGCTTGAGGGTACCGCCGCGATGCCGCTCGATGTCGAAGAAGACGACCCAGACGTTTCCATCTCCAACAGGTAGCCTCCGCATCGCCGCTGGCAAGGCGTTCTGGATCGTCTCGACATCCCTAGAGGGGCTCCATCCGAGCGGGTTGAGGGCCTGACTGTCGGCGAGTCCATTGTCCCAGTCCGGGTCGTTCTTGCTGGGCGGTAGGCCTCTCGTCGGCTTAATACTACTTTGTCAACTACGCCGGAATGCGTTCGGGCACGGTCATGAACTCTCGCGAGAGCAACTCCTTGGCCGCCTCAAGGCGAAGCCAATCGGTGATCTGCCGATGCACCTCCGGCAGTGACATCCGACGTCGATCCGGACGTGGGGAAAAAGGGCGCCGGGGCCGGCCCGAGCGGGCTCGCTCCTGTCGTTGCTGCCACTCCTGCCACACCAGGAAGCTGTACGCCAACATCACGGTCACCGCATGGCGGTGGAAGCCCGGCCACAGTCGGCCTTGATACTGGTCCCAGCCCAGCAGCCCCTTGGCCTCCTCATGATACTGCTCCACCCAGTGCCGCCGATGGGCGTATTCCACCAGCCGTTCCAACGGCCTGTCCTCCCCGAAGTTGCTCCAGTAGTACCGTCGCTTGCCATCGGAGGAATCCTCGCCGATCAGCCAGCCCGCTCGCCTTGGCCCCGACGCGTCCACCCGCCAGGCGCGGAGGGCGACGAACTGGCCGCGCATCCAGCCCCGACTCCCTTCCCGCCACGTCACCGAGCGCCACGATCGCGCCGGCTGAGCCCCGATCAGCTCGTCGGCCCGTTGGACCTCCCCACCGCGTCGGCTCGAGCCGACAGCGAAGTCGCAGCGGACGGCGACCACGTAGGGTTGTCGTCGTTTCTCCAGGCCGGCCAGGAAGTTCGGGTTATCGCCGTAGTCGGCATCGGCGGTCACGCACGCCCAACGCACGCCCCAGGACCTCGCTTCGTCCAGCAGATCCAAGGCGATCTGTGGCTTGGTCCGGAACACGACCTCCTCGGGGACCTTGGCCTTCTTGCGACGGTCCGCATCCTGGGCCCAAGACTTGGGCAGATAGAGCCGGGTGGCGACCGGCCAAGCGACCGTCCGTTCGGCGTAGTGGCAATTGACGGTGACCTGACAGTTGCCGGTCTTGCCCAGGGTGCCGGAGTATTGCCGTGCGACGCCGACGGAGCAGCGGCCCTGCTTGGCGAACCCGGTATCGTCGAAGATCAACACGCCGTCCCCCTCGCTGGGGAGTCGGAGCATCGTCTCGACCCGCTGGCGGTTGAGGTCGTCTTCGTCCCAGTCGATGGTGGTCATCAGCCCCTGGAGTCGCTGCTCGGAGGTGTCAGGGACGATCTGGGCGATGGTATCGCAGTTCTTGTTCGGATGCTCGGTGAGCAACCCCGACAGGTAGCGTTCGAGGGTCTGACGGCCCTCGCTCCGCTGGAAATGCACGCGGAACGGTAGGAGGAACTCAGCCAATTCGGGCAGCGGAGTCCTGGGGACTTGAGGGATTCGCTTGGTTCTCATGCCCTTTCTACGTTCTCTACAAACAAAGGTTCAGTTGACAAAGTAGTATTAAGCACGAAGAGTATCATACGGTAGCGGCCTGGAGGCTTGCCTATCAACTGCCTCAAGAAATCGCCAAAGGTTTTCGGTGGTTTCTGTCGTATCTTCGAACGACCGATCCCTCGTTCTGCGTAAGGTATCCGACTGCCATCGGGGCGGACTGGCTCGATTTCGGTCAAGAGCGCCAGGATGGAGGCGGAGAGATCGGGCGTCCCGTCGGCGAGCGCCAGGCCGCCGTGGGACGCTGGGTCATGCCCAATTTCGGGGGCGGCGAAATAGTAGATGAAGTCGTACTTCTTCAGGAGTTCGCTCGCGAGCCTCTCCACGACCTCCTCCCAGTGCCTGTCCTGCATCCCCGGACACTTGTCTTTCAAGGGAACTGGCACGTTCCCCGGAGGAGGCGGCCAGAGTTGATATCGATTAACAAGTCGAGAGGGAGCCTGCGGCGCGGGAGCGATTTTCGGAAAAGGCGAAATCCACCTCCACAGGGCGTCGTGCACCTCGCGTCGCACCTGGTCGTCTGGATCGTTAACGAACTGCAGGAGTGTGAGGGCCTGACGCTCATCGAGCCAAGGGGCCAACCGCCTGAGGGCTCTCGCCGCGTTGCGTTGCAAAGTCACATCAGCACCCTGGAGCTGCGCCAAATACTCTTCGGCCAACGCTCGGCACAGTCCCGGTCGCGCCGGGAAGTAGAATTCTTGGTACGGGCGAGGCAGCGGCGACAGATTCGGCGGAGTCCTCTCGGCCACCGGCTCGGGCGCAGTCAATGCACGTCGCCAAAGGTCGAGTGTTGCAGGCGTCTCACCCATGACTCTTTCGAGCTCGAAGGCGAATTTGGAAAGGACGAAGGGATCCTTCTCCTCGCCGCGTAGAGCTTCCCATGCCGCCTCGAGCGGCCGGGCATCGCGATTGCGGCTGAATCCGATATTCAGGATGGCGACGGCAGCGGCCCGACGCGTGGCAGGGTCGGCCCCATCGAGGGCGATGACGAACCGCCGGGTCGCTTCTCTGTTACGCAGGTCCCCCGATGACTCGGGCGACGACGGGATATGAATGAGCGCTTCCTGCCCGAGTCGGTACAGCGGCCACTCTTCTCCGCACAGCTCCCTCAGGATTCCGATCGTCTCGAGCCGAACAGTCATGTCCTTCGATCGCAGACGCGTTTCCAGACGATCGAGCAGCCAATTCCAAGCCCCGTCCGACATGGGTGGGACGCCGAGTAATTGTAATTTCCATCTGACCGGCATAACCAGCCGGGATAATGCCAACGAGCGAATGTTCTGCTCGTCCTCGAGCCGTTCCGCTACGCATACGAACTGCTCCGCCGCAATGCCGACCACCCTGTTGCTCACCAGGCTTACTTCGGCGTAATGATCGGCTGGGACGAAGCAAGGCCGGACATCCATACACCATTGGTGGCCGGCCTCGGCACTGCGGTACGCTATGCGGAAGAGGGGGAAGGGCGCGACGAGTGGGCCATCCTCGAAGATGCCCCGGATCCCAATCTCGCCCGGGGGGAATACGGCAGAGACCACCCCTTGGTCGGCGAGCTGTCGGGCAAACGGGTCGGAGACCGGTTCGTCCTCGCCCGGGGCAGCGCCGGGGATCGGTCTGGGACAATTCGGGAGATACAGAGCAAGTACGTCTTCCGCGTCCAGGACTCGATGCGACGCTGGCAGGTGCTGTTCCAGAATGCTGGCGGCCCGGAATTGTACCGGGTCCGGACGGTCACAGAGGTCGGAGAAGAGCGGCCCAATTTCGACGCCATCTTCGCCACCGTGGACCGGCGGCACCACCAGATCGAGGAGGCCGAGGCAACCTACCGGTCCCAGCTCGTGCCGATCCAGCTATTCGGCAGTCTGACCGGTGCGAACACCATCGATGCCCTGTACCACTTGGCCGCAAGCCCGGGCCTCCCGATCCGCTGCTGCATCGGATCCCTCGATGAGAAGGCTAGCACGCTGGAGGCCCTGCGATCGAGCGAGCGGATTGTCCTGGAGTTAACCGCGCTGGGCACCCTCCTGCTGTTGGGGGTCGAGCAGCGGCTACGAGACTGGCCCACCCGGCTCGTCGTCTCGCAGGGGACCATCCAGGAGCTTCGGGGCCTCATCGAACGCCGCCGGCTAGGTAGGCCGAGTGGTAGGCTCGTGAAGGTCGAGAAGGGATACGCCTTCGTTGAACAAGACGCCGAGGCTTGGCGGTCGGAGTTGGCTCGACTCGAGGCGCTCATGGACTTCCTCGAGTCGTCCTGCGAGGTTCGCGGTTGTCGGGCGCTGGCTTTCCTCGATGCCGAGCGGCGGGAAAACCTGATCAAAGGTTTCGGACAGCACGGTGCCGAGAGCATGCTCCTCGCGTCTGGACCTGGCCACGTTCTGTGGACTGACGACCTGGTCCTAGCGGGGATCGCAAAGGAGCTGTTCGGGGTCAGTCGGATCTGGACTCAGTTGGCCATCGAGGCCCGAGTCGCCGCTGGCTCGCTCGACGAGTCCGTATACCTGGACGCCAGTGCCCGGCTCGCAGGTGGGGGCTACGAGTTCACCAGCCTCAGCCGGAGGATCATCGCCCGGGCAGGAGAGATGGCTGAGTGGGATGCGAACCGCTGGCCACTGGAGCAGGCGCTGGACCAGTTCGGCAACGAGAACATAGATCTGAACGATCGCATCCGGCTTGGGGGTGAAGCCCTCGCCGAGCTCATGCCCCGGGCGGTACTGCCCGTCCAGAGACAAAGCATCGCGATCCGGATCGCGGAGCGCCGGGCGGCCACAAGAGGTGGGCACGCTGCGGTTCGAGGGCTGGCACGTATGCTCCCCTCCCTTTTCGGTCAAGACGCCATCCACGCCCTCGAGGCCCGAGAGATCTTGGGCGCTTGGCTCGCCAGCTCGGCCGATCGTATCGTCCGACCCGGCCCGTCGATCATTCGTGTCCAGGCCCCCCGCCTCATACTACCCGGCTCGGTCATAATCTAGGTTGCGCGCGTCGCTCGGAGGACACCGACGCACCCTTACGATGTTGCCTCTGGCCGTCTGGCAGCCGGATCGGCTCCGATGCTGCCCCGCCTTTTCGCTGATGGACCATTCTCGCCCGTGGCCCGTGAACGCGTACGGATCCCCTTACCGGGCCAGCGAGGCGATCAGGTCGCGGCTCTCGTCCTCGACCGCCGCCTCGTCGGGCCCGCGGAGGGTCGCGGCGGCCTCCTCGCGGAGCCGCGCGCGGTAGCGCCTCCGCACCCGGGAGGGGACCTGCTGGGCGGCGGCCTCGGACTTCTCCGGCCGTCCGGCGATCGCCGCGCAGGGCTCGGCGTGCGGCACGGGCATCAGTGCCGGCTCGAGCTGCGCGAACAGCGCGGCCCGACCCGGCGTACTCGGCGGCGAGGCGGGCCAGGGCGCGCTCGAGCTGGACAATGACAAAGATGGTGTCCCAATCGGTTGTCCAACGGAACCCAGGAGCGGAGGAACGGCTCCTCGCGCTGAAGCCGACGTTCCCCTTCATCACGCCACTGGCCTCGCTGCCGTGACCGGCCCGTTTCAGGTCCGGCAGGCCGACGCGCTCGCGCGGTCCATGGGCTCCGCCGTTCTCCCGATTGGCATGTGGGCCGCCTCTCAGGTAAGCTGGGCAGTGGAGGATAACCATGAAGACCGAAGACGCCCCGTCCGCACCTCGTTCCGACTTGGATTACGCGATTCATCTCATCATGGCCGGAAAGAAGGACCCCGAATTCGCGGCGCGAGTCCAGGAAGAGACGCGCCCGATCACCGAAAGAATACGGCGGGAGCACGGAGTGCTCGACATTGCGGTCGCCCTGATCCGCGAAGGGCGCGATGAGGAATGATCTGCGTCCTGGATAGCAATATCGCGCTGAAATGGGTCCTCGCGGAAGCAGACTCGGACAAGGCGATACGGCTGCGTGCCTCATTCCAGAACCAGGCGCATGAGCTGCATGCTCCCGACGTATTCCCGGTCGAGATCGCTCATGCGCTGACCAGGGCCGAGAGGCGAGGTGTCATTCCCCAAGGCGAGGCCGAGAGACTGCTGACGGACATCCTATCCAGCCCACCCCAACTTCACCCGTATCTGCCGTTGCTCACGAGAGCCATTCGCATCTCTTCGCAGTATGGCGTCGGGGTTTATGACTGCCTGTACGTCGCGCTGGCGGAACGCGAGCACTGCGAGTTCTCGACGGCTGATGATCGACTGCTCCGAACGCTGAAGCCGACGTTCCCCTTCATAACGCCACTCGCCTCGCTGCCATGACCGGCCTGTTTCAGGCCCGGCGGGCCGACGCGCTCGCGCCTCATCGGCATCTCGGCCTTGAGGATCCGGTCGATTTCCGGATACAATCGGCCCCTTGGCTCATCCCGGACGTTCGGGGTGCGTCCCGTCACGATCCGGATTCCTGCTTCCGAGACCCAGAGGAGAACGTATGGCCAGCCGTTGACGAGGCAAGGGACGTCGCAAAGTGGGGCGTAAGAAGCGCCGCATGCGCAGCCGCATCCGCCACCGCAAGAAGTGACACACCCGAAACGCTGATCCAGCCCGCCGGTGATCCGGTATGGCGAGGCTCCGACCGAGCCGCCCACTGCCGATTCCTCCCGGCCTCCACGCCGGGAGCGGGACGAAACGATTGAGACATGAAGTGCGCGCGACCATCGATCCGCGGCGGTATCTTCTTCATCGCGGCCGTGCTGGGGCCGATGTCCCTCGCGGCACCGCTCGCCCGGGCGGAGGCCGAGCCCGGCCCGCCGGCGCAACCGCTTCCGGGTCGCGTCTTCGCCGCGAGCCGACGGTCGATTGACGAGGTCCTGACCCGTCCCTATGACCGCGACGTGCCGATGGGCTGCGTGGGCGATCGCGTCTGGGCGTCCAGCCCGCAGGGCTGGGCCTTCCGCGACGACGTCCACTGGCTCTACCTGACCAATCTCAACGCATTCGACCTCGAGGTCCGCGACGAGCACGGCCTGCTCGTGCCCGATCGCGCGACCTTTTTTCCGAGCCATATCCACTACGAAGGCGTGACCCGCAAGGCGATGACCGCCTCGGCGTCGTTCACCTTCGCGCCGGATCACGTCGAGAATCCCCTCAGCGAGCCGTTCGAGCCTCGCAAGCGCTGGACGTGCTGGTCGAGCGGCCGTCGGGAGGACTCGTACACGATCGAGTTCGGGGCGACCCGCACCCTCACGGGCTTCGACATCTATTTCTTCGACGATGCTCCGAACGGCGAATGCCGCCCGCCCGAATCGTTCCAGGTGCAAGGGAGTGAAGGCTCGAGAATCGGCTTCGACGGCAAGCTGATGTCCACGTTCGTCCCAGTCAAGCCGACCAAGGTCTTCCCCGAGCGGCCCAGACCGGGGGAGAACCGCGTCCGGTTCGAGCCCGTCCGCTCCTCGCGGTTCCGCCTGTCTTTCCGTCACACCGGGCAGCGGTTCTATACCGGACTCTACGGGCTGAAGCCGATTTTCGAGGAACGGGACGGCTCGGATCCGCCACCGTCTCCGTTGCGGTTCAACGCCGATAAGTTCGTCACGGCCGACGACATCCTGGTCTCGGTCGTCCGGGTCCACAACCCGACGGACCGGATGCAGACGATCTACGTCGACCCGATCATCCAGCCCGAGGAGACTCTCGCGCACGACTGGGTCGGCAGCGTCTCGGGGCTGGTACCGCTCGGCGACGGCGAGGTCTCGGGCCAGGAGCCGAGATTCCTCACCCTCACCGGACGGCAAGATGTCCACGCCGAATCCGTTTATTCCCTGTTCCGCTACGCTGTCCTGGACGATCCCCCGCGCACGCTGAAGATCGGCACCGAGCAATCGGCCTGGCACTCTCCGTTCCGCGGCTTCGGCAGGCCCCTGATGGACCGGCCGACCGAACTCTACAAGATCCACGGCCACCACATCCCGCCCGGGAGGTCGAAGGTTTTCAAGGCCGCCCTCATGCTACGGACCGGGAAAGAGGTGATGATCCGGCGTGACATCCCCCACGACCGACCTCGCGCCCTGGATGCCTTCGATGCGGTCCTCAAACCCTTGGATCGGGTCGTCGGTCTGCCGGATCGCGGTTTGATCTTGAAGCCCGACGAGCAGGATAACCGCGACATCGTCACCCCGCAGATCGCGGCGTACCAGGCGTGGTTCGACGCGAATGTCCCCTATTTCGACTGCTCCGACCCGTGGGTCCGCAAGATGTACGATCACCGGGCGTATGTCCTGCGCAAGAACATGCTCGACCCGAAACTGGGCCGGATGCAGTGGCCGACGCAGAGTGAAGGCCGATGGCGGAGCACCTGGTATCCCAACGTCATCAGCTACGGCGCGGGGCATCAGGTCCGCGAGGCGCGCTGGCTCCGCGACCCCAGGTACTGGGAGGGCCACCTGCGCACCTGGGCCGAGAACGAGAAGGCCGACGGCGTCTATCCCAGCCACGTCACGCCCAAGGGGCCGTCGGACGGCCAGTACACCGACTGGATCACCTCGACGGCCTGGGAGGGGCACCTTGTCCACCCGGATCGGGCGTTCCTGGCCCAGGTCGTGGACAAGCTGGCCGCCAACGTCCGCGGCTGGCAGAAGGTCTACGACCCCGACGGCGACGGCTTGCTCCTGGTCGATTCACATTGGTGGACGGGCATGGAGTACCAGCCGTCATTCTTCGCCTTCTCGGACTACAAGACCTCGAAGGACTTCGACCAGCCCGCCAGGCCGGTGAGCCTCGAGCGGGTGGACCTCACGGCGTACAACTACGGCAACGCCGTGGCCATGGCCCGGATCTACCGCCTGCTGGGGCAGTCGGAACAGGCCCGGGAATTCGACGAACTTGCCGCGAAGATCGCCGCCGCCGTGGCGGCCAAGATGTGGCGGCCCGAGAAGCGGTTCTTCTACTCGCTCCGGGCCGATGACGACGCGGTGGCCGACGTGAAGGAAGTGATCGGGGTCTATCCCTTCTACTTCGGCATGCTCCCGTGGGGGAAGGGGTACGAGTCGGCCTGGGCGTCGATCCTCGACCCCGGGCAGTTCTGGACGACCTGGCCGGTGGCCTCGGCGTCGAAGGAGTGCCCCGCCTACTCGCAGACCAACTGGCCCGGCGACGGCCGCGCCGCGGGCTGCATGTGGAATGGGCCGACCTGGCCGCACGCGAACTCGCTGGTCATGACGGCGATGGCCCGGACCCTCCGCGCCACCCGCGATCACGACGTCGCCGACTCGCCCCTGAAGAAAGAACACCTCTGGGCGCTGTTCCTGTCCTTCACACGGGCCCAGTATCGCGACCAGGACATCGGCCGGCCGTGGACGGGCGAGTTCTACAATGGCGACACCGGCCGGTGGAAGACGGCCGAGCGAGATTACAACCACTCGACCTGGCTGGACATCCTCATCCCCGAGCTGATCGGCGTCGTCCCCCGCGACGACGACATCCTCGACGTTGACCCGCTGCTGCCGGAGAATGCCCTCGATCACTTCCTCCTGGACGGCTTGCGCTATCACGGCCACGACGTGGCGGTCGTCTGGGACGCGCCCGCCGCCGGCTCGCCCGACCGGTACGCCGACGGCCGACGGGGGCTGGATGTCTATGTCGACGGCCGGCTTGCGGCATCGGCACCCGGACTGTCGCGATTGCAGGTCCCGCTCCCGCGCTGAACTCCGCGGTCGGCCTTGCCAAGATCGGGCCGAAAGCCCAGAATGACCCAGGGGAAGAAGGCAGCGGAGGCCGGATCGCCGTCGGTGCGGGCCGGGCCGTGAGGGAGCCGGGGCTCTCGCCTCATGCCGTCATCCGGCACCCGTGCGAGGGTCAGGGAGACCGGCTCGGACGGCTCCTCGCCCTCCGAAGTTCCCCCGACGGAGTGATCGGGCCATGGCGGTTGCCCAACTGGATGCTCCGGCCCACGGGCCCGAGGCCGGTCCCACGCCGGTCACCCGCCTGGGCGAGCAGGTCTTCGACGCGGTCGCCGAGATCGGCGACGTCGCTCATTTCTCGGTCCTGACCCTCGTCTGGATCGTCCGCAAGCGGTCGCGATGGTCGGTCCTGGTGCCGATCTTCTACGCCATCGGCGTCAAGAGCGTCTCGGTGGTGGCGATCACCGGCACGTTCATCGGCATGGTCCTGGCGGTCCAGGCCCACCACCAGTTCGCCATGATGGGGCTGGCCACCCGGCTGGGCTCGGTGATCAATATCTCCATCGTCCGCGAGCTCGGGCCCGTGCTGGCCGCGACCATGCTCGCCGGCCGCGTCGGCTCGAGCATGGCCGCCGAACTCGGCACCATGCGGGTCACCGAGCAGATCGACGCGCTGTCGGCCCTGGGGACCAATCCCATCTACTACCTGGTGGTGCCCCGGTTCCTGGCCTGCCTGCTGTTGATCCCGCTGTTGACCCTCATGGGCGATTTCATGGGGGTCATCGGCGGTGCCGTCGTCTCCACTCAGATCCTCAACGTGGACTCGTTCGCCTACTGGAAGCACACCCGCGACTTCGTGGACAGCCTCGACATCTTCGCCGGGGTGTTCAAGAGCTACTTCTTCGGCGCGGCCATTGCCCTGATCAGTTGTCACCGGGGTTTCAATTCCCGCGCCGGTGCCGAGGGAGTCGGCCGGGCCGCCACCGAGGCGTTCGTCTTCTCATTCATCGTCATCCTGTTCCTCGACTTCGTGATCGGGCTCGGCTGGAACAGCGTGTACAACGCCTTCTATCCCCAGGCGCAAGGGCTCTTATGAACCACGACGGCGCGGCCGATGGCGTCCGGAAAGACGACCTGATCGAGCTCCGCTCCGTGAGCATCCAGTTCCGCTATCAGGGCGTCTTGAGTGATATCAACCTGACGATCCGTCGTGGTCAGACGGTGTCGATCATCGGTGAGAGCGGCTGCGGCAAGACGGTGATGCTCAAGCTGATCATCGGGCTCTTGAAGCCGACGCGAGGAGAGGTCCGTTTCGACGGCCGCGACGTGGCCAAACGGGACGGCAAGGAGCTGGTGAAAATGCGGCTCCGGTTCGGGTTCCTGTTCCAGATGGCGGCGCTGTTCGACAGCCTGACGGTCTTCGACAACGTCGCCTTCGGGCTGCGCGAGCATCATTATTGCGAGGAGGACGAGGTCCGTCGGATCGTCGCCGAGCGGCTCAAGGAGGTGGGGCTTCCGGAGGGGATCGAGCTGAAGAAGCCGGCCGAGCTCTCCGGCGGCCAGCGGAAGCGCGTGGGCCTGGCCCGTGCGCTGGCGATCAACCCCGAGGTGATGCTCTACGACGAGCCGACCACCGGGCTCGATCCGATCATGAGCGACGTGATCAACGAGCTGATCCTCCAGACCCAGCGGACCAAGAAGACGACCGGGGTCGTGGTCACCCACGACATGAAGACGGTGAACAAGGTGGCGGATCGCGTGGTGATGCTCTACCCGCTTTCGCGGCTGGCGCCGGGGGAATCGCAGATCCTCTACGACGGGCCGCCCGAGG
Source organism: uncultured Planctomycetota bacterium (assembly GCA_963815795.1). Taxonomy (GTDB): domain Bacteria; phylum Planctomycetota; class Planctomycetia; order Isosphaerales; family Isosphaeraceae; genus JAKAUH01. The sequence goes on from CAWFIC010000006.1 coordinate 412,897, forward strand.
GCCTGGAGACGGCCCCCGACCCGCGGGTCGGCCAGTTCGTCCGCGGCGAGGCCGGCGAGCGGCTCCGCGAGATGGCCATGCAACGCACCGCCGCCGCCCGATAGTCCGATGAGCCCGGCCGGCTCGGTCTCCGGCCGACAGATGCGAGGTAGCCAGGTCATGAACGAACGGGTCATGCAGTTCCGGATCGGCTTGTTCGTCATCGTCTCCGGGCTCGTCCTGACGATGATGGTGGTCTGGTTCGGCGAGACGCCGTCCTTGCTGCGCGACCAGGTCTATCTCAAGGTGCGATACGCCGAGGCCCCCGGGGTGCTCGAAGGTGTCCCGGTGCGCAAGAGCGGCATCCGCATCGGCGAGGTGATGGCCATCGCCTTCGACGAGCGGCCCGACCAGCCCGAAGGCGTCCTCGTCACCCTGGCGCTGGAGCGACGGTATCACGTCGCGCAAGGGGGCCGTCCCCCGGTTGACCCGGTCGCTCATCGGCGACGTCGCCATCGACATGGAGCCGGGCACCAGCAACGATCCCCAGCCCACCGGCAAGACCCCGGCCACTGCCCCGGTCATCGAGGGCCAGGTGGCCCCCGACCCCTCCAAGGCCCTGGCCGCCGCCACCAAGGCCTTCGAGAAGGCCGGCGACACCCTGGAATCGATCAACAAGGCCGCCGCCGGTCTCGCCAAGCTCACCGACAGCTCCGATAAGCTCGACCAGCTACTGACAACCTGGCACACCACCGGCCAGGACGTCTCGGGCGCCGCCCAGGGCATCAAGCGGTTCATCGCGGACAACGAGGGCAACTTCCAGCCGGCGCTGGCCGACCTCCGCAAGGTCGTCGGGAAGTTCAACGACACGCTGGACCCCGACACGCAGAAGGCCCTCAAGGACGGGATCAACCGCTTCTCCTCGGCTGCCGCCCGCATGGATTCCGGGCTCGCCGATCTCGACCCGGCGTTCAAGGACCTCGGCGCCAAGGTCAGCCAAACCCCGACGACCGACATCGGTCAGGCCGTCCGCCGCCTCAATCTGGCGATGGCCGACATCGAGCTGTTGACCAGCAAGCTCCGCGGCGCGCAGGGCCGGCTCAACACCGAAGGCAGCCTCCAGAAGCTCCTCATCCAGAGCGACCTCCACGACAACCTCAATCGCATGGCCATATCGGCCAACCAGGCCTTCGTCCAGCTCAGGACGGTCCTGGCCACGCTCCGGCAGTTCGCCGATAAAGTCGCCTCCGACCCGGCGTCGATGATGCGCGGGGCGATCGGGCGTCAATGATGCGCCCTCCGTGGTAGAATCGATCCCATGCCGCTGAACGTCCGATGATGGTGAATCTCGAGGTCCCATCATGAGTACCGTCTCGACCCGGCAGCCTCCTCAACCCCCCTCCGACGAGCCCGATCCGTACCGCTACGGCTGGCGCTATGTCCGCGTCGAACGTCCCGATGGGAAGGTCGAGCTCGATCAAGTGCCCCTGACGCTCGAAGACGTGCTCTTTCCCGAGGTCGGGGACTTCATCGTGCAGACGACCCTCCACAACCGGGACATCGTTTATCTCAAGAGCGTCTTCGAGTCACGCCTGGCCGACAACCCGGACGCCGAGCTCGTCTCGGATTGCCGCGTGGACTGGGACCTGCCCGGGGTGCGACCGCTCGGCCCCGACATCGCCGTGTTCCTCGGTCTGGCGCGACACCGCGACTGGAGCACATTCGAAGTCGCGGTCGAGCGGGCCCGTCCGGCGATGGTCGCCGAGGTGACCTTGCCGGAGACGCGAAGGAACGACGTGGAGGACAAGTTCGAGTACTACCGTCGTGCCAGGGTGCCGCTCTATGTCATCGTCGACGCGATCCAGGACGACGAGCAGGGCCGACGGCTCCGGCTGATGGCCTATCGCCTGGTGCGGGGGCGATATCGCCCGCTCGAGCCGGACGGCCGGGGCTGGATCTGGCTGGATCCCGTGGGCGTGTGGCTGGGGGTGGCGGTCGATCCCCGGACGGGATGCGACCGAGTGGCCGGTTACGATCAGCAGGGCCGCGAGCTGGGCGATTACACCGCGGTGAGCCGGGCGCTGGAGGCCGAGGCGGCGGCCCGCGCCGTGGCTGAAGCCCGCGCCGACGCCGAGGCGGCGGCCCGCGCCGATGCCCAGGCCCGCGCCGACGCCGAGGCGGCGGCCCGTGCTGCCGATCAGGCCCGCGCCGACGCCGCCCAGGCCCGCGCCGACGCCGAGGCCCGCCGCGCCGACATCGAGGCCCGCCGCGCCGACATCGAGGCCGAGGCCCGCGCCCGCGCCGAGGAGCGGATCCGCGAGCTCGAAGCCGCCCTGCGGCGGGGACCGAACTCGTAGTGTCACCTTGACTCCGGCCGCTCGTCCCGGTCTGATAAACGCTGCTGAATGCGCGCTCTACCCGACGAACTCCCTTTTTTTGCACTGGAGGTCATCCCCATGCGTCCGCCCAATCGTCGCCATTTCCTCCAGGACACGGCCGCCCTGGCGGCGGGGTTCGCCGCGATCCCGGCAGTCACGGCGGGGGCCGATGAGCCCGGCCCTCGCGGGGATACCGACAACAAGCCGGGCAGCCCCAACGAGGTCCTGCGCGTGGCGGTCTGCGGCGTCAATGGCCGCGGCATGGAGCACATCCAGGGCTGGGGCAAGCTCAAGAAGGACGTGCGCATCACCACGATCTGCGACGTTGACCTCAACGTGACCGGCAAGGCCAAGCGGGCCGTCGAGCGGCTCTATCAGGCCGAGCCGAAGGTCGTGCAGGACTTCCGCCGCCTGCTCGACGACAAGTCGATCGACGCGATCTCAGTCGCCACGCCCAACCACTGGCATGCCCTCTTGACGATCATGGCCTGCCAGGCCGGCAAGGACGTCTATGTCGAGAAGCCGGTCAGCCATAACGTCAGCGAGGGCCGCCGCATGGTCGAGGCGGCGCGCCGGTGCGGGCGGATCGTCCAGACGGGCACCCAGTGCCGCAGCCACAAGGGTATCCAGGACGCGATGGACTTCCTCCGCTCGGGCAAGCTCGGCCAGGTCTACATGGCCAAGGGGCTCTGCTACAAGAAGCGCGACTCGATCGGGCACAAGCCGGTCGAGGCGGTCCCCCAGGGCCTCGATTACGACCTCTGGACCGGGCCGGCGCCCAAGCACCCGTTCAGCCGCAACCTCGTCCACTACGAATGGCACTGGAACTGGGACTTCGGCAACGGCGACCTGGGCAACCAGGGCATCCACCAGATGGATCTGGCCCGCTGGGGCCTGGGCAAGACCGAGATGCCCAAGGCCGTGATGGCGTCGGGGGGACGCTTCGGCTACTCCGACGACGGCCAGACGCCCAACACGCTGCACGTCGCCTTCGAGTTCGACGATTGCCAGATGCAGTTCGAGGTCCGCGGCCTGATCACCAACGACGAGGAGCACGTCCGGGTCGGCAATATCTTCTACGGGACCGAGGGCATCCTGGCGCTGACCAGTTATCAGGACTGGCAGGTCTACTTCGGCCACAAGCTGGCGAAGGGGCCGGGCGGCACCGGCGGCGGCGATCATTTCGCCAACTTCGTCAAGGCGGTCCGGCGCGCGATCCCAAGCTCCTGAACGCCGACATCGCCGAGGGGCACCTCTCCAGCGCCTACTGCCACCTGGGCAATATCGCCTACCGGCTCGGCCGGAAGTTGCACATCAACCCCTCGACCGAGTCGTTCGTGAACGACGCCGAGGCCGACGCCATGCTGACGCGCGACTACCGGGCGCCGTTCGTCGTCCCGGCCAGGGTGTAAATCCCTCGCAAGGGCCGGTTCCGACGCGAGTCCCATTACGGGTGGCATGCCCGCAGGGAAGGGCATACCACCCCGGGTCCGCGGTTTTCCGACACGAACTTACAGCTCGAGCTGGCCATTGGCCTGGACGGTTCCCGGCCCCTCGACGAACGCGCCGATCTTGCGGTACTTCCGGTAGCGGCGGTCGACCAGCTCGTCGACGGCGAGGTCCTTGAGCTGGCGGAGGGAGTGGAGCAGGAAGGACTTGATGTTGGCGGCGGCCTCGCGATGCTCGCGGTGTGCGCCGCCGAGCGGCTCGGGGATGACCTCGTCGATGATGCCGAAGCGGAGCAGGTCGCGGCTGGTCATCTTGAGCGAGGCGGCCGCCTTGGGGGCGTGCTCGCTCCCCTTCCAGAGGATCGAGGCGCACCCCTCGGGCGTGATGACCGAGTAGTAGCTGAACTCGAGCATGCCCAGGCGATCCCCGATGCCGATGCCCAGCGCGCCGCCCGAGCCCCCCTCCCCGATCACCACCGAGATGATCGGGCTCTTGATCTGGCTCATCGCCATCAGGTTCTCGGCGATCACCGCCGCCTGGCCCCGCTCCTCGGCCGTGATCCCCGGATAGGCCCCGGGCGTGTCGATGAACGTGACGATCGGCAGGCGGAACTTCTCGGCCAGCCGCATCTTCACCAGCGCCTTGCGATAGCCCTCCGGATGCGCGCACCCGAAGTGGCAGGCGGTCCGCTCCGCCAGGTTCTTGCCCTTCTGATGTCCGATGAACATGATTTTGTGTTCATCGAGGTGGGCCAAACCGGTCACGATCGCCTTGTCGTCGCCCATGGCGCGATCGCCATGCAGCTCCATGAATTGCTCGAAGAGCAACTCGATGTAATCGCGGGTCTGGGGGCGGTCCTGGTGCCGCGAGACCTGGACAATTTGCCAGGGGTCGAGCTGGGAATAGATCTCGCGCTTCAACGCCGCCAGCTCGCGGCGCAGCCGTCGGATTTGCTCGGCGATCTTGGTCGTGTCGCCCGTGGACCGGTTCCTGGCGTACTGGGTCTCCATCTCGGAGAGGCGCGATTCCATCTCGTGGATCGGCGCTTCGAAGACGAGCCGCGATTCGCTGGCGCTGGGCATCGGGGCGAGGTCCTTGGCCGAGACAGATCAGGGGAGGAGGCGGCCGTCGCGTCCCGGTGCGGTTGCCGTCGCGGCGCGTCGAATGGAGCCCGGCCGTCCTCGTGCCGTCGCGCCGACGCCGGCCATCCTCGCGAGGGCGGCACTCACGAGTAGCCCGGATCTCGTCCCGCCTGCGGGTCGGGGTCGTCCGAGTAGATCCGGACCGAGCGGAATCGCGACAAGAACTCGTCGAGGTTGCTGAACCGATCCGCCGCCCGCTTCTGGATCATCTTCATGACCAGGTCGTTGAATTCCGGCGTGACCCGCTTGTTGTGGGTCGTCAGCGGGATCGGCTTCTCGCCAATGTGCTTCTCCAGCAACTCCTGCGAGGAATTGGCGCGGAATGGCGGCCGGCCGCAGGTTAATTCATAGCAGGTGATCCCGAAGCTGTAAATATCGGCCGATAGCGACGGCGGCTCGCAACGGATCTGCTCGGGAGAGATATAGGTCCGAGTCCCTTCCCGGGCGACCTTGCCGCCGAACAACTTGGAGAAGCCGCCCGCGACCCTCTTGGCCAGGGCGTAATCGATCACCCGGACCTCCCCCGACTTGTTGAACAGGATGTTCTCCGGCTTGACGTCGCGGTGCACCCAGCCCTTGTCGTGCATGTAGGACAGCCCGGTGGCCGCCTGCTCGATGATCCGATGCAACAGGGTCCTGGGCAGCGGGTACAACGCCGGTCGGGCGATCGACAGCTTCAGGTGATGTCCGGTGAACAGCTCCATCACGAAATAAGGCTGCTCCCGATCCTTGACGAACTCATAGACGCGCATCAGGCTGGGATGGCGCAGATCCATGCCCAGGCGCGCCTCGTGCGCGAAGGCCCGGTACTCGTCGCGGTCCTCGGCGCGAGGCCAGCAACTGCTTCAGGGCGAAACGTCGCTGGGTGCTGTCCTGCACCACCTCCATCACGATCGACGTGTGACCGGGATGGATCGTCCGGATGTAGCGGTAGCCGCCGATCCGGTCGTCGCTGGTGATATTGATGTCGGTTGCCACGGTGCCCCTCCGTACCGGGCTGGCACACCTGCGTTGACCTTGTCGGCTGACACGACCCTCGGACCCGGCACCGTGACCCGGCGGCAGGCTCACCGGCCCAATCGCATCTTACCAAAAGCCGAAAATACTGAGCAACTTCCGTCATTCATCATCGACAGGCAACCGACGAGTTTTCGCCCGAAACCGGGTTCAAGACCCGACCCCCCGGCCACCGATGAAGTCCCTGAGTCCTTAGTCCCGAACTCGACCCATGTGACGCCACTCAAGGCGAGGAAACGAAGGCTTCTGGCGCCACGGCCAGGGCTCAACGGACGGAGAGGCGACTCGGCCCGCAGGGAGGGCCGCGGTCGGGTGGGTGCAGCCCACCGAAGTAAGCCATGGCCAGCCGGCGGGTTGCGCCGAGCGAGGCTCGGATCTGTAGACCGTACTCGGGGCCCGCCGGGGTGGCTCCGACGGCACGAGTATCAGCGACCGACGCTCCGCATCGACGACAAACCAATCAAGCCAGCGTTCAAGGATGGCAACGAAGGATTCGAGGACGCAGGTTCCCCAGGACGAAGGGCCAAGACGCCATGCAGCCAGATCAGGCCGGAGCCATCGGGACGGAGACGCGGCGGTCGTCCCTCGACGCGGATCAATTCGCGGTCAACAGTCGGCGGCGGGCGCTGGATCGGCTGCGGACGGCCTTTCAACGGGGTCCGCGCGGACCCGTGCTGATCACGGGCGAGCCCGGTGCGGGCAAGGCCTGGCTGGTCCGGCGATTCGCCGAGGGTCTGCCCGCCGGCTGGCGCTCGGCGGAGGTCGAATTGACGTCGGCCCTCGACGGTCTGGAGATGCTCCGCCTGATCGGCGACCACCTCGGCCTGGAGATGCCCGACCGCCTCGGGGCCGCCCGGTTGATGCTCGGCGCGGGGCTTCGCGATGATTCCGCCGATGGCCGGAGCTGGCTCTTGGTGGTCGACGAGGTCCAGCGTGCGACGGCCGAGGCCCGGGACGAGATCGGGGTCTTGTCCAACCAGCTCGGCCGGGGGGGAGGATTCGCCGCGATGGTCCTGCTGGCCGGGACCGAGCTGGCCCGCGAGCTGGCCGCGCAACGCCGGCCCGGCTGGGCCAACCGTCTCGGCCTGCACATCCACCTCCCGCCCCTCGACCTGGACGAGGCGCGCGAGCTCCTGGGCCTGAGAGGACGCATCACCGAGCCGGAACTGGAGACGCTCCATCGCGATGCGCTCGGCAACCCCCGGGCCATGCTCCGGATCGCCGAGGTATGGCGACGGTCACCCAGGCCGGGTTCGCCGGGATCGATTGAAACCGGCCGGTCGGCCGACTCGCTCGGTCGTGCACGCCCCGTCCCGCACGATGAGTCCTCTGGGAGGGAGCCGACGGGGTCCGGGATCAGGATCTCGGCTCCCGGGGACGGTCCGGCCTCTCCTCGGCTCCCTTCATTGCTGCCCACCCGGCCTCCGATCCGACTCGAGGACGGGCTGGTCGAGGTCGGCTGGGAGGGCGACCTGGAGGCCGACGCCGCTCGGCCGGAGATCCCGCCTGGCGAATCGGAGATCGAGCCGCGGGACGATTCCGACCCGGGCGAAGAGCTCGTCGAGGATCGCTACGCGGCCCTGCAGGCCTGGGCGGAGTGGTCCCGGAATCGCGACCGATCCGCCCCCGCTGCGGCCGATCGGACGACCGATTCCACCCAGACCGCGACCGACGACGACCCCGGATCGCGCCCGACCGAAGCGCCCCGCGCCGACTCCGGCTCCCGGTCCGCCGCCTCGGTCCGAGCCGAGACGCCTCACGACTTCGCGCCTTATAGCCAGCTCTTCACCCGGCTTCGTCATCCTCTGTGAGGCGAGTCCGCCGGCGTCGGGACCTGTCCCTGTCTGACTCAGCGTTCTTCGCCGTCCACGTGGATCCTGATCAGCCGTGACGATCCCGCCGGCCCCGACAATCGCGTCGGCCCGGAGGGCTCGTCCCGGCCCGGGCAAATCCGCGGAAAACGATTGATGAAACGCGCCATGGCGGGCCGAAAGGTCTCTTAACGGCTTGTGCACGGCCACAGCCCGGCGTGCGGGTCGTTGCTGGTTTCCTTGACGAGCAGGTGTCGTCTTCGCGGACCCTGGTGCTCCCGTCGTCCCTCTTCCCGGGAGGGGCGGTACCAACGGTCAACCTGAGCCGGACGGCACCCCGCCGGGCCGGCTGGGACCTTCTGGAGTCGGCACCTGCTTTTCTCCCCTCGAGGCACCCCCGACTCGTGGGCGTTGCACCGCCGTCACCATCGCCCTTCCGCCGCGATTCGCCTCCGGACCGATCCGCATCCGATCGGGCCGGACGAACCGCCTTGGCGCCATCCTCCCGCGGGCGATAGGCTACGCTCCGACCTCGCGCCGCCGATCGGCGATCGGAGTTGCTCCCAGCAGGACTCGACACCCCCGCAAGGAAACTGCCGCCCGTGACCAATCCATCCGCGACGCCTGCTGCGGACGCCCCCAAGCTGCTGGTCTCCCTGGCGACCTACAACGAGGCCGGCAATCTCACGCCCCTGGTGGAAGCCATCCGCCGGCATGCGCCGGATTCCTCGATCCTGGTCATCGACGACAACTCCCCCGACGGCACCGGGCGGATCGCCGACGAGGTGCGCGCGGGACTGCCCGACATCCACGTGATCCACCGGCCGGGCAAGCTGGGCCTGGGGACGGCGACGATCGCGGCGATGCGCTTCGCCGTCGAGCACGGCTTCGACCACCTGCTCAACATGGACGCCGACTTCAGCCATGACCCGGAATACATCCCCGCCCTGAGGGCCGGCATGGCCGATCATGATGTGATGATCGGCTCTCGCTACGTCCCCGGCGGCGGGGTCGAGGGAGGCTTCACGCTCAAGCGCCGCTTCATGAGTTCCGGGATCAACACTTACGCGAGGCTCATGCTCGGCCTGACCAGCCGGGACAACAGCGGCGCCTTCCGGTGCTACCGGGTCAGCAAGCTCGCCGAGATCGACTTCGACCGGATCCGGTCGCGCGGCTATTCCTTCCAGGAGGAGATCCTCTTCTGGTGTCAGGCCGTCGGCTGCCGGATCGGCGAGACGCCGATCGTCTTCAAGGATCGCCGCGCGGGAGCCTCCAAGATCAACGCGTTCGAGGCCATGTCGGCCCTGTGGATCCTGGCCAAACTCGGCGCGGCGCGGCGGCTGGGCGGGATGTCGCCCACGCGGAACTGAATCGATCCACGCGCGGGCGAACGTGACGGGCGAGCCGCCGAGATGGTGGAGCGTTTCGGCACGCCCCGAAGGGGCCGCAACATTCCAGCCTGGGGCATCGCCCCGGGGATACGGCGACCCCCGGGGATACTGGGCTGCCCGGGCCCGTCGGGGCGTTTCAATCGATATAGATAAACTCGTTGCTGCTGAGGATGACCTGGCAATAGCGTTCCCACGGATCGACATTCCCATCCGGCGCCAGGAGTTGCCGCCCGAGGTTGATCTCGGCGGGGGACGGCCCCCGAGCGAGGGCGAGGAGATAGAGCCGGCGAATGCGCGGCTCGTCGCTCGCCGGCTCCTCGCGGGCCAGCCGCGCGGCCAGGGCCCGGGCCGTGTCGCTCACGAACGGGTCGTTGAGGAAGAAGAGGGCCTGCGGGGCCACGACGGACTGGCCGCGCTGGCCGACGATGGACCCGGGGTCGGCGCGATCGAACAGGCGGCCGAAATCCGAGGCGGAGGAGGTCGGCCCGGTGCGGACCGACATCAGGTACAAGGTCCGCCGGGGCACGGACAGGTCGGCGAAGGCGGGACCTCCCCGCCGCGACTCCAGGCGGCCGGCCACAGCCAGGAGGCTGTCGCGGATCGCTTCCGCCTCGAGTCGCCGGCGGTTCATCCGCCCGAACAGCCGATTCTCCGGGTCCGCGGCGATCGTCGCGGGAGCGCCGTCGGCGGCTTGCCGATAGGTTGACGACAACATGATGAGTCGGTGCATCGCCTTCAAGGACCAGCGCGACTCCACGAAGCGTGCCGCCAGGAGATCGAGCAAGCCGGGGTGCGACGGGCGGTCGCCACGGCTGCCGAAATCGTTGGCGGTGCGGACCAGTCCCTCGCCGAAGTGGTGCTGCCAGATCCGATTGACCATCACGCGAGCCGTCAGGGGATGGTCCGGGCGCGCCAGCCAGTCCGCGAGCTGCCTCCGGCCGCTCCCCTCGGTGATCCGCGCCGGATGGCCGCCTGTCAAAACGCGCGGGAAGCCCCGCGGTATGGCCTTGCCGGGTCTCTTGTGGTTGCCTCGCAGATAGACCTGGGCGTCCTTGAAGCCCTCGTGACGCGTCCCCTTCGGGCCTCCGTCCTGCACGGCGACCGCCCGGGGGATCTCCGTCGCGGGCTTCTTCCTGAGCACCTCCAGCTCGTGAGCCAGTCCGGCCAGTCGGGACCGAACGTCGGGGAACAGCAGCTTCCTCCGTTCTTCGGCCGGCAGCCAGAAAGGCCCGCGGGCCGACAGCAGCTCGTCGAGGAGCTCTGCGACAGGGTCGGCAGGGGATACGTCGGGACCGGCTTCGAACCAGGCCCGGTGCAACTCGGCCTCGACTTGCTTGCGTTCGGCGTCGTCCAGCCGGCGATTGTAGACGCGGATCTCCGCCAGCTCGCCGCGAAACCGGGGGCTGCTCCCGGAGCCCGGTCCACCGATGCGGAGCGCCGCGATGCCGGGGTCGGATGACACCGATTCGATCCCTTTCTGCGAACCGGCGGCCGTCCCGTTGCGATAGAGCGCCGTGCCGCCCGGGCCCCAGGTCACCGAGACGATCTCGAAGCCTGATGAGGCCCGCGCATCGGCCAGGTCGCCGGACTGACCTTCGTTCCGGAGGACCGCTTGCAACCGGCCGCCCGGTTCGACGAGGAGGCCGAGGCCATGCTTCCCGACGTCGGAATCTTCCCAGCCGATCAGGCGTTGCCCGGCTCGGGCTGTCTCGGCGGTCCGGAAGACGACGAACAGGCTGCCGGTCGGGGGCACGGTCCGCGGGACCTCGAGCAGGGAACGGCCGTCGAATCGCAGCACGGCCCTGGGCCGCCCGTTGATCGCGACGGTCGCCCTGACCGGACCGGCCTCGCGGGTTGCCGGCCTGGCATCGACGGGCAGCCCGGATCGATTCGGCCAGAGCACGACGCGGGATCGCGAATCGGTGAGGAGATACGGATCGTCCGCCCGGAACCGCAGGACGCCGGCGCGCGATCCGGACTGCCGGCGCGCGGCCAGGGCCGCGAGGGCCCGCTCGAGATCCTCCGCGGCCCGGGCGAGGGCCGGTCCCGTCAGCGTCCCGGCCGCGGCTTCACGCAGGGTCGGGTGACGCGCGATCGTCGTCTGCTCCCGGACCTTGCCCAGGTAATCGACCCACGCGGCCAGCAAGAGCGGATGAAGGCCTCGCTGCCTGGCCAGTTCGTCCACGAGGACCTTCCTCGATCCGCCAACGCGAGCCCGGTACTCGCACGCCGCCGTGAGGTAGCGCGCGGTCTGCCCGGTGATCAGGGGCCCGAGATGGGCGAGATACGCGCGGTCGTCCGCGTCCGGGAGCTGCTGCTCGAGCTCCGCCCGCCGGCGCTTGTCGGCGGCGTCCTGCGCCTGCACCCTGGCCAGCTCGTCGTTCGACAGGAGCGGCCTGCGTACGAGAGGCGTATTGCCCGGCACCGGGCCGGGGACCAGGCTGGTGCTGAAGAAGATGCCCGCCAGCGCGTAGTAGTCCTCGGCGGAGATCGGGTCGAACTTGTGGTCGTGGCAGCGGGCGCAGGCGATGGACAATCCCAGGAAGGCCCGGCCGACGACATCGACCTGGTCGTTGACATAATCGGCGATCATCTGGTCCTTATCCACGTCGCCGGGGACGAAGTCGGCGATGGCCAGCAGGCCAGTGGCAACGATCCCGTCCTTGTTGATGCCGCCGGGCCGGGTCGGCGGCAGCAAGTCGCCGGCGACCTGGTATCGGACGAATTCCGCATACGACATGTCGCGATTGAACGCCTCGACGACCCAATCGCGGTAGCGCCAGGCCTCGCGGAAGTCGCTCTCCGCGGGCAACTGGATCAGGTCGCGGGCGTCGGCGTAGCGGACGATGTCGAGCCAGTGCCGGCCCCAGCGCTCGCCGTAAGCCGGCGACGCGAGCAGCCGGTCCACCACCTTCGCGAACGCGTCCGGCGAGGTGTCGGACAGGAACGACCGGACCTCCTCGGGCGTCGGCGGCAACCCGGTCAGGTCGTACGTCGCGCGACGGATGAGCGTGCGCCTGTCCGCCGGCCGGGCTGGCGCGAGACCCCGGGCCTCCATCTCGGCCAGGATGTACCGGTCGACCTCCGTCTGCGGCCACGCGGCATCCTTCACCGCGGGCGGGGCCGCCACGCGCACCGGCTGGAAGGACCACCACGATCGCGACTTGTCGGGATCGGCCGCGGCGACGGGGACACTCGAGCCCGCGTCGGGCCACGGCATGTCGAGCTCGATCCAGCGTTTCAGGCGGTCGACCTCACCCGGCGAGAGCTTCCCGTTGGGCGGCATCTTCAGCTCGCCCCGCCGCTCGACGGCCTCGATGATCAGGCTCTCGCACGGCTTGCCCGGTACGGCCGCCGATCCGCTGTCACCCCCCTTGAGCACCGACTCTCGACTCGTGAGGCTCAGCCCGCCCCGCGTCTTGTCGCCGCCGTGGCACTTCTGGCACTTCTCGGCCAGTAGCGGCCGGATGGACTTCTCGAAGAACGCGATCCCGTCGCGATCATCGCCGGTGCCCGACCCGGCCCGGGCCGTCGCGTCCGCGCCGCAGACGGCCAGCAGGGCGACGACCAGCCCCGGGACGATGACCGACCGTCCTCTCATCGCCGGTTCCCTCGCGTCGAAGCCTCGTTCCTCGCGTCTTCCGCCGGACCTTCTCCGCCGATGGTCCGCCGTCAACCGTTGTCTGTCGTAGCACCCGGCGATGAGGGACGTCAAGGAGCGGGACTTCGACGGCACATTGATCAACCACTGGGAACCCGCCCGCCCCCGGGCTAAACTCGCAATCGGGCCACGAGACGATCCGAGCGGGCCTCGAGGATGAACGTGCCGCGGGGTGAGCGCCCGGTCCCGATCGAGGACGGGGCCGCCCCGGATGCGCATCCGGCCCGCGGAACGGGTCGTCCAGTCGAAGGGCAACGGTGGCACATGGCTGGCGCTTTCCGGGACGACGTCTTCCTCAGTCACACCTCGAAGGACAACGCGGTCGTCCGCCCGCTCGCCGAGCGGCTGCGGGCCGACGGGCTGCGCGTGTGGTTCGACGAATGGGAGATCCAGGGGTCCGCCACCAAGGCGGCTCAGTCTAAGCAGATCGAAGAAGGCCTGGAGCACTCGCGCGTCCTCGTGCTCGGCATGTCGGCGAACGCATTTGGCTCCGGCTGGGCGCGGCTGGAACTCGGCGTGAAGCTGACCCGTCGTGCGGAAGGGTCCGGCGAGCTGGAGGTTTACTTCGATCACGCCATCCCGATCGAGGAGAAGATCATCTTCAGCCAGTACGTCCACGAACATCTGCTGCGGAGTGCCAGAGACGTGGTTCGTCTGCGGCACTACGTCTGCCCGCACTGCGGCACGCCGGCGGGAAACCGCGAGGTGGCGATGAAAAAGTTGGCAGAGGGCAAGAAGGACATCCCCTGCGTGAACTGCGACGATCCCAAGAAACGGATTCCGCTCTGGGATGAGCTGGAGGAACTCTTCGCCAGTCCGAAGACGAAGCAGACGGTTCGCGACCTTCGAGATCAGTCCGACATCAAGCTGGACAACGAGAGCAAGGAGCGCGCGCTGGTTGGCGAGGTGATCTCGACCGTCGCGCTGGCAGGCCAGCTCAGCCGCGAGTTCAATGTGAGCGACCACGGCATCGACATGGAGATCGAGTTCAAGAACGATGCGGACGAGGCGACCGGCCGGAAGCTGTACCTGCAATTGAAGTCGGGCGACTCGTACATGCGCGAGCGAAAGAGCGATGGCGCGGAGATCTTCACCATCAAGGACGAGCGCCATGTCCGCTACTGGATGGCGCAGGCATTCCCGGTGCTGCTCGTGATTCGAGATTCCAGGGGTGAGGTGCGCTGGATGGAAGTGCGCGACTGGCTGAAGCGCGAAAGCAATCAGGGCAAGAAGCCGGTGAAGCAGATCGTCTTCGATGGGGAGCGTTTCGACGTGATGAGCGTTCGTCGCTGGCGCGAGAAGGTGTTGGGCCAGGAATCGGTTTAGAGCGCCTCACGCTGGGGTCGCTCATGGTCGGGGGGACGCAGCCCCGTCCGACACCGGAGACCGCGGCCCGGCCGCAGGCCCCGGTCGGTGCCGGCCGGACGAACCTCCCGTCCCGGTGCGACCCCGACGAACCGGGCGGTCGGCGAGGCCGGCCGTCGCGCGATCGCACTCATGGCTGCGTGGATGTCTTGCGCGGTGGACCGAATCCGGCGACAGCATGCAGTCGAACGGCGCCGGCGGCGGGATTGACCCGGTCGGTCCTCGAGCGGGCTCGCATCGCCCTGGCCATCCGATCCGTTCGATCGGGTGTTAGCACTCATGCGTGCATCCAATGATTCGTGCTAGCAGCTTTACGGCGCATCGCCCGACCGCCTCGAGATCATGGCCGGCGCCCATGGATCCGAGTTGCCCCGGGCGCGTTTCATCTCGGATCCATGGGATCCATGAGACGCATGGTCGGCCCATCGGGCGGGCTCCGGCCACCGGTCCCGGTGGCGATGCCGGCACATATGCTTGCATGATGTTGCGGACGAATTACCCGGGCTCACCAATCTCGACGCCGGCGCCCATGGTTGCCACGGATCCTACGCGCGTTCGAAGTGGCAACCATGGCAACCATGGCAACCATGGACGGCCCATCGGATGGGCGCCGGCCCTCGGTCGGGACTCGGGGACCGGAGCGGATTCCGTCGGGGACGAGGTCGCCGGGCGGAGCCGGCCCCGACCGGCGGACGGATCGCCGGGTCCGTCGGCCGTGAAGGCGGGAGGCCGTCCGCCGGTCGGACGGGCGTAGGTCGGAATCGGACGACCCGGGTCCGACGGGACCCGCTGGCAGGCCGGGGGTACGCCGGTCGGGGTGCTCAGAGGGTGTACGGGAAGGCCGCCGGATCGGCGTAGGGTGGGTCGAGCCTCGATTCCTCGAGGCGAGGCCCACCGGATCCGCCGAAGAGACCGGTGGGCCTCGCGCCGCTCCGCGGCGTTCGACCCACCCTACGGCCCCTTCTCGTACACCCCTCAGATGATGAGAGGTACCAGGAATGAGCGTGCAGCCGATGGAGGCTCGCCGTTCCCGGGGGTTCCAGGCCGTTCCTTCGCGGTGCACCACTTATGCCGCGTTCGCCGGCTCCGCCGCCCTGCGATCGGGCGCCGCTTTGCCCTGTTTGATCCGCTCGCAGGCGGCTTTCGCCTGCCTTCTCACCTCGGCGCTGGCATCGTCGCGCATTTGCTCCAGGGCGGGGATGGCGTCCGTGGCATCGCGGCCGGCGAGGGCCAGGAACTTGATCGCGAGCAGGCGGACGCGTTCCTGCTTGTGATCCAGTTGCTTGACGAGTTCCGGGAGCGAGCGCACGTCCGGCCGCCCGCGTTCGAACCGGCGCAACATCCTCTCCGCCAACCGCGCGTTCTCCTTCTTCTCGGCCAGGAGGATGATGTCGGGGATGAAGATGGCCCCTTGCGGGCCGAGCCTCTGGATGGCGCGCGACGCCGCCCGGCGCACTTCAGGACTGTCGTCGCGGAGTGCCTTGACGATGTGAGGTCGAAGGACGTCAGCCCCGAGTTCCAGGTTCCCCAGGGCGGATGTGGCGGCCTCCCGGACTTCAACTTGCTGGGCGCTCAGGAGCGGGGTCAGCCGGGGAAACGCCGGTTGGGCCGCCTTCCCCAACCCGCCCAAGGTCCGTGCGGCGATCGTCCGCACTCGGGGCATCGAGTCGTCCAGCATGGCCGTGATCCGTGGGATGGCCCCGGCCGCGGCGGGACCGTGACTCGCGACGAATTCCAGCGCCGCGAGCCTCACCTCGGGATTCGGGCCGTCCAGCTTCTCGATGATCGCGGTCAGGGTGCCGATTCCTTTCGGGCCGAGGGTCCGGACGACGTCGATCGTGCGTCGCACGACCCGAGGATCGGGGTCGTCCAGGAGCGGGGCGAGCGCCGCCACCAGGCGTTCATCGCGCGGCGACGAACGAGCGAGGATATCGACGGAAAGGAGCCGGATCTCGGCCGATTGGTCCTTCAGCAAGGCTTTCACGGCCGGCACGGCGTCGCCGCCGCGCGGGCCGAGGTCTCCGATCGCCGTGAGGTGCGCGGCCTTGACGTCGCGGTCCGGATCCGACAGGCCGGCCGCGAGCTTCCGCGCGGTCCCCGCGTCCACGGGGCGAATCCGTCCCAGGGCCAGGGCCGCACCGCGACGGAGGCGCGGCTCGGGAGCCGCCAGTGCCCGCGTGAGCGGTTCGACGGCGGGGCGGCCGATCCGGGCGAATGCGTCGGCGATCGGATCGATGCGGCTCTCGTCGCGACGGAGGGCATCGAGCAGGCGCGGGACGGCGTCAGGCCCGACCGCGGAGAGCAGGAAGGCGGCATGGCGGCAGACGCCCTCATTCCTGTCCGTCAAGAGCGACGCGAGCTCCGGCGCCAGGCGCGTCAACAGGGCGCGACGCTCCCCGAGCAAGTCCACCACGGCGAGCCGGACGCGTGGATCCTCGTGCCGGAGGTTCGTCATCAGGATCGGTCGCACGGTCTCGTCCGGCAGCGTCAACCTCGCCAGCGACCCGACCGCGGCCGCCCGGACCTCGGGGGCCCTGTCTTCCGCCCGTTCGAGCAGGGTGCGCACGACCTGGTCGTTCGATTGGGGAAGGTAGCCGAACGCCTCGACCGCACGTGCGCGGATCTGGTTGTCCTCGCGAGTCGAGGCGGAGAGGACGGGGACGATCGCGTCCGTCCCGATCCGACCGAGGGCCTGCGAGGCCTCCCGCTGGATCCTCTCGCTCTTCTCCGCGAGGAGCGGCATGAGATCGGGGACCGCCGGAGCGGCATCGGGCCCGATCCGGCCCAGGGCCATCACGACCTCGGCCCGGACGGATTCCTTGCGTTCCTTGAGCAAGCCGCGGAGGCCCTCGACCGCCGGCTTGCCGATGGCCGCCAGCGCGATCGCGGAGCGATAATCCTGGTGGGATTCCTCCGACCTCTGGCCGCCGTAGTCGGTCCGCAAGGTCTGAACCAGCGCGGCAACGGCCGGAGCGGCGTCGGGTCCCAATGAGGTGACCGCGTCGAGGACGGCCAGACGCACCTGGCCGTCCTTCTCCTTCATCAACAGGTCGACCAGGATCGGCAGGGCCCGGCGCCGGACATCCCTGGTCGCGTTCCGGATCCTGACGGCCGCGTCCCGCCGAGCTTCCAGGTCCCTGGCTCGCAGGTTCGCGATCGCCGATCCGGCGGGATCGGGAGGCGCCCCGTCCTGCGCCGCGGTGCGCGCCGCCAGGAAGCCGCAAACCAGGCCGCCGAGGAGTGCCCGAGACCATCCGCGAATCGACACCGCGTTGCCCCCGAGGAAGAAGGTCCGCCGAAGCCGCCGTCAGGTCGAACAGTCCGGGAAGCGGTTCGGTGCTGTCGCCGAAACGATCGACCGGAACGCCGCCCTGCTGGAGCATCGCCAGCAGGAGATTGGACATCGGCGTCTCCTGCCGGCACTTGATGTGTCGTCCCGTCCGGAGAGTCCCCCCGCCCTTGCCCAGCACGATGACGGGCAGGTTGACGTGATTGTGGAGGTCTCCATCGCTGATGCCGCTGCCATACAGCACCATCGAATGGTCGAGCAGCGTCGTCCCGCCGGCCTGCTCGATGGTCATCATCTTCTCGATCATGTAGGCGAGTATGGAAATGTGGTACTGGTCGATCTCGCGGAGCTTCCGATGCTTCTCCGCGTCCCCAGCGTGGTGGGATAGCTCGTGGTGACCGTCGGTGAAGCCCAGCCAGGGGTAGTTCCGGTCGGTCGCTTCCTTCGTGACCATGAAGCTGGCCGCGCGGGTGCTGTCGGTCTGGAAGGCCAGGACCATCAGGTCGCACATGAGCCGCAGGTGCTCGTCGAACTCTTCGGGGATGCCGGCGGGCCGGGGGAAGTCCGTGCCTTGCAGGTCGCTCGAGGCCGCGGCGCTCTGGATGCGGCGCTCGACCTCGCGGACGCCGGTCAGGTACTGGTCCAGCTTGCGCTGATCGGACCTGGCCACGCGGCTGCGGATGCGATTCGCATCGTCGAGGACGTAGTCGATCATGCTCCTGCGGTAGAAGTCGCGATCGGCGACCGTGGCCTGCGTCAGGCTGGTGCTCCCCTTGGTGAACAGCCGGTCGAAGACCACCTTGGGGTTCATCTCGTAGGGTGCCGGCGATGTCGGCGTGCGCCAGGAGATGAGCGTCTTGTAGGTCCCGCTGTAGCCGAATGCGTTGCCGGAGCGGGCCGATTCGCATCCGAGCTCGAGGCTCGGGAGGCGGGTCTCGTTCCCGACGTGACGCGCATAGAGCTGGTCGGCGGAGATGCCCACGCGCAGGGCGTCCTGCGTCTTGAGGGCCTGGGCGCCGGTGAGGAAACTGGCCGATCCTTGACCATGGCCGCATCCCTCGTCGTCGCCGTTGGTCAGCGCGGTGTTATGCGTCAGGCCCTGGAAGCAGTTGAGGTAGTCGCGCGCGAACGAGAGCGGCCGGAGCGTCTCGGGCAGGTTGACCAGCGGCCCTTCGCGCCCGGGGAACCACGCGGGGAGGTGCATGCCGTTGGGGACGTACCAGAAGCACATCCGGACGGGCGGCTTCGAGGACTTCGCGGCGGCCGCCGCGACCGTGGATAGGCTCTCCAGCCAGGGAAGCGCCAGGGCGGCTCCCATACCGCGGAGCATGGTTCGGCGCGTGACACGATGGCTCATCGGGCGGTCCCTCGATACTGGAAGACGGGGCTTTCCACGATCCCGAAGATGATCTCACGAATCCGGTAATCGCCGGCGACGAGCCGCTTGCGGATCTCCTCGACGGTGCAGTAGTCGCGGGCTTCCAGCGCGCGGCCCAGCGCGTAAGTCAGCATGTTTTCCACCAGGCACCGCGCGAACTTCCTGTCGGACCCGGACGACAAGAGGCGCTTCAGTTCCCGGATGTCGGCGAACTTGCGGCCCCCGACCAGCTCTCCCGAAGGATCGATGGGGAAGCCGGCGTCCTTCGTCCTCCATCGGCCCACGGCATCGTAGTTCTCCAGGGCGAAGCCCAGCGGGTCCATCTGCTGATGACAGGAGGCGCATTCCGCCTTCGTCCGGTGCACTTCCATGCGCTCTCGCAGGGATGCGGCGTCGGCGGCTTGCGGGGTCTCGTCGAGCTTGGGCACATCGGGCGGAGGCGGCATGGGGGGGGTCCCCAGGAGCTGTTGCAGGATCCACTGCCCTCGTTTCACGGGCGAGGTGCGGTTCGGGTTGGAGGTCAACGTCAGGATACTCGCGTGGGTGATGACCCCTCCTCGCCGCCGGTCCGCCAGGGTCACGCGCCGGAACCCGTCTCCCTTGACGCCCTCGAGTCCATAGTGCCGGGCCAGCCGGTCGTTGACGAAGGTGTAGTCCGAGTCCACGAGTTCCAGCACGCTCCGATTGTCGCGCAGGATGAACGCGAAGAACTCCTCGGTCTCGCGTCGCATCGCCGTCCGCAGCGATTCGTCGAAGCCGGGAAACCGGTCCTTGTCCGGGGTCGCCCCGCCCAGCTTCCGGAGCTGCAGCCACTGGCCCGTGAAGTTCTCGACGAACCGGGCGCAGCGCGGGTCTTCCAGCATCCGCATGACCTGCCGGCGAAGGTTGGTCCTCAGGGTCCGCTCGCGTGCCTCGCGGAACAATTCCTCGTCGGGCATGCTGCTCCAGAGGAAGTACGAGAGCCGGCTCGCCAGCTCGTGATCGGTCAAGGGGCGATCTTCGCGCGTCGGTTCCGGCTCGACGAGGAAGAGGAAGTGGGGCGAGGCGAGCGCGGTGGTCAAGGCGAGCTGCACGGCGCGTTCGTAGCTCTCGCCGCGATCGTGGGCCAGTCGGAAGATCCGGACGACCCTCTCCAGCTCCTCCGGCGAGACCGGTCGGCGATACGCGCGTTCGACGAAGCGGGCGATCACGCGACGGGCGCACTCGAGGCGGGATTGGTCGCCGAATCCCGGGGTGCAGAACAGGATTCTCCGGTGGGACTCCGGCAGGTTCGCATGCTGGAGCGGGACGGGTCCGCGTACGACCATCGAGTCGACGTGCAGGCCGCGCTCCCCGCCGTAGCGCTGGTCACCGCTCACGTTCGCGGCGACCTCCGTGGGTCTGGCGATGTGGTCGCTCCTGGCCTGATTGGGCGCGAGCGCGACGTGGACCAGGTTGTCCCCTTCGGCGACGGTGAGCCAGTAGCGATAGACGACCGTCTCGTCCTGCACCCGGACCGCATCCACAGTGCGTCGGTCGTGGCCGAACCCGATGACCAGCCGGGGCGGCGGCACGGACTCGGCGATGCCGACCCGGACCAGGCTGAAGTCGGCCAGATACCGGCCCGGCTTCAGGGCATGTTTGAACTCGACCGGCTTGTCCGGCGGGAGCGGATACGTCTTCAGGCCGATCAGCTCGATCGGGGGATATCCCTCGGCGTCGGGCGGCACGATTGCCTTCTGCAAGGCGAGTTCGGCGGCGTCGAGATACTTCTCGACGTGGGCCGGCGAGATGTTGAGCGCGGAGCCGACGTTGTCGAAGCCGAAGCCGATCTCGTCCGGGGGGAACGCCTCCGCGAGGTGGAGGTCGAGTCCCACCAGGTCGCGGATCGTGTTGTCGTACTCCTGCCTGTTGAGCCGCCGGATCACGACCGGCGCGGCGCCGCCCTGCTGGCTGCATTGTGCCGGCAGATACACGTCCTCGATCCAGGCGACGATCCAGGCCCGTTCCTCCGCGGTCGGTTGCGGCTCATCAGCCGGCGGCATCACGTGCCCCTCGACGGCATCCCGCACGCGCAGCCATGTCCGGCCGCTGTCCTTGACGGCCGTCTCCTGATTGAGGTACCGATCCAGGACGATCCCCGCCTCGGAGCCGTCCTTCGAATGACAGTCAACACAATAGCGATCCAGCAGCGGGAGGATCCGCTCGCCGAACGCATCAGGAGTCCCCGGTTCCTTGGCGACGGCCGGTGAGTTGTGCGACACCATCGCGATCGGCGATGCGAGGGAGATCCCGATCGCCAACATGACGGCCCCGCGCACAGCTCTCCGGACCGGGAATTTCTTCATCATTCGGAACGACTCTCGCCCATGCCAGGTTTCTGCCGTCGTCGCGTTTGGCGGGCGCGTTACGCCCCACATTGATCAGCGTCAAAATCGTCGTCCGGGGCCCCGGTGCTGAATCAATATTGAATCGCGCGAAGGTGCTCGGGTCCAGGGGTTTATGTCAGAAGGCCGGGGCCATGTCGACGAGGCGGGACGATGAACTCGTCTCGGAGACACTCTTTTGAAGAGGAGAGGACTGGACAGGACAACACGAGGCGGTCGGATGAAACGCGGAACAGGCCGAGCGCATGCGTGCAAGGCGCAAGGATATCACACGGATCAGGACCCGTTGCTCGGGTCGGCCGTATTGCCCGGATCGGACCGGTCGGGCATCGGCCCGGAGGGGGGGCGGAGTCGGGAGACCCGGATCCGACGGGACGGCAATCGTCGGGCCGACGGGGTGCGACCGCGGCCGGGCCGGCCGCTCGCTCGCGGGCCGGCCGGGCGCGGACCGACCCGTTGGGAGGTGCGGGCCGGACGGCTCGACGACCGTCGCCGGGCGGCCGTCGGGCCGACCCGACCGCCTCGCCACGACCCGCACCCGGCGGGTGGGCCGGGATCATGCAGGATCGAGCAAGGTCCGCGCCAGGGACAGCCGGGGGAGTGGGACGGGGACATCCCTCATATTTTGACGCAGAGGCTGTGAAACTATGGATTCCAGATTCCGCATTCCGGATTCCGAATGAGTTTAAATCCACTATATCCAGGAATTCCTATATTCGGAATCTGGAATTTGGAATGTTCCATTCGATTTCTTCACAGGCTCGCAGTCTGGGTAACACGGGCAGGCGTCGCCGGGTTGAGGTCAAGGCCGGGCTGCCGGCCGGTCGGGTCGGGGCGATTCGACGAGGGGGAACGATGCCGACTCGTCGGAACCCGGCGACAGCACGGCGTCGGCCTCCGAGGCGTCCGGCCGGGCCGGGGCGGTTCCGCGGAGGAGCCCGGGGAACCGCTCCGCCAGCGCGGGGATCGTCCGGCGCGCGTACTCCTGGAGCTCCGCGGTCTCGATCCAGCCGTTGCGATTGAAATCGGCGTTCGGGTACTCGCGGAAGATCTCCAGGTCCGGGACCGGGCCGAGGCCCGACTTCCCCATCCCGCGGAGCAGGGTGTAGGTCAACAGGCCGTGCTTCAGCTCCGATGTCTCGCCGGTGCGCTCGCCGCGGCGGGTCGCCAGGATGTACGAGGTGCGGGCCTCGCGGGCCTCCCGATGGGCGTACTGGCGGAACGCGCGCCGGCTCTCCAGATTGTCGAAGATCGCCTCGGCCTCGCAGGCGTTGACGATCACCACCCGCTGGAGAGCATCGACGGACCGCAGGTTGAAATCGACCATCAGGTAAGGCAAGAGCGCGTCGTCCTTGAGTCGATCGTCCCCGATCGGCGCGCGGAGGGCGAGCTGGCCCGGGGCGATCGGCTGATCGGGCAGGATGGCATTGGGCAGGAGCAGGCAGAACCGTCCGCCGCGAACGGTCGTATGCCCCGCCAGGAAGATGACCACGGTGTCCTCGGGGTGTCGCCGCACCCGGCCGCGGAGGTCCTCGAAGGCGCGCTCCACCGCCCGTCGCGTCACCTCGCGGTTGCGGAGCACGATCGGCTCGGTCCCGGCGTCCTGGCCGGGCCCGTTGCGACCCAGGAACTCGGCGATGGCCTGCGCGTCCTCGTGGGCATAGCGCAAGGGCTGTCCCGAATAGTCGCTGATCCCCAGGGCCAGGACGTGCGTCCGGCCCGGAGTCGGCCCGTCGTACTCCAGCTCCAGGGTGTTGGACAGGCCGTCGATCGGGATCATCGCCAGGGAATCGTCCGGCCGTTTCTCGGGCCCACCTCGGGCCATGGCGTGGATCCGGTTCTTCTTCCCGCCGATCAGCGTGACGGTCGCCTCGGCGATGACGCCGGAGCCCTCCGACTTGAACTCGGCCGGCACGGGGATGCCGTTGTGATAGAGGCTCAGGTTGGTCTTCGAGTCGCTGAGCCGGGCTCGCAGGACGACGTGGCGCTGCCTGGGATCGCGCGCGGCGACGGGTTCGAGGATGACCCGGGGCGGGGCGGCCAGGAGGTCCCGAGCCGGCGCCTCGGGCCGCTCGCCGCGACGGAGGGACTCGGCCAGGTCCAGGCGGCGGAAATGCCGGCCCAACTGGTCGAGGCGCGCGACCAGGCCGTCGCCCTCGCCGACCCACCATTTCGGGTCCAGCCGCCAGGTCACCCGCCGCTCGCCGGCGGCCGAGCCGTCGAAGAGGCCATCAGGCGTGAAGACGACCCACTCGATCCCGTCGCTCGAGCCAGCCAGCGTTCCGAGCAGCGAGCCGCCTCGATCGTCCAGCCGCCAGAGGCGGATCGTCGCGTCATGGCTGGCGCTGGCCAGCCGCTTGCCGTCGGGCCAGAAGGCCAGGGCGTTGATCTGCTCGAAGTGATGGGGCCCGAGGCCGCCATCGCGACCGGCGGAGAGCCCGAGGGCGAGGCCGGGACGGTCGGTGCGGACGATCGTGATCCGCCGGTTGTCGCCCGCGGCGGCCAGCAGGCGGCCGTCGGGCGAGAAGACCAGCGTCCGGACCTCCCCATCGACGGGCCCGATCGTCCAGGGCTGCGTCGGGAGGCCCGGGTTCCAGAGCTCGATCGTCCCGTCGCGGCGGCCGAGGGCGAAGACCCGCGAGTCCGCGGGCGAGAAGGCCGCGACGGTGACCGGCTCAGGGACCTGCGCGGCGTTGGGATTCGGCGGGGCCGGATCGGGCAACGGCCGTGCCTCGTCGGCGGAGATGTCCCAGAGCTTGGCCTGGCCGTCGTCGGCGGCCGTGAGGAGACGGCCGCCGTCCCTGGAGAGGCACACGGCCCGGATCCGATCGTCATGGGCCCGGAATGGCTTGACGGCCAGTTGCCCGTCGGCGACCGACCAGACGCAGGCCCACTCGCCGCCGCCCGCGGCGACCCGATTCCCCTGCGCCGAGATGGCCAGGCTGAGGGCGTCGCTGCCCCGCAGGACCCTGGCCCCGCTCGCGATCGTCGGGGACTCGAACCGCCGCCGCAAGGCCAGCGTATCGGCCCGGTGCACCACCACGTCCCCCTGGCCGTCGATCAGCACGAGGTCGCCATCGGGAAGGAACCCTCCGACCGGCTGAAACGCGGGACCGCGGATCGGCCGCGCCCCGCTGTCGTCGCCGAACCGCCAGAGCAACGGCCGTCCGGAGGTGCGACGGATGCCATCCCAGGTGATCTGAAGCAGGGCCCTGCCGTCGGGCGCGACGGCCACGTGTCCGACCCGGCCGGTCGGGTCGGGGGCGATGGCCGGGAGTTCCTCTCCCGTGGGTAGCTTCCACGACCGGACCTGGCCGCTGCCGTCCCCGGCCGCCAGCACGTCGCCGCCCGGGGAGAAGGCCAGCGACAGTCCTTGGCCCGCGACCTTCTGGCTCAAGGCGATCGGCTTCGCGGACCCGCCGTCGGCCGGGATCTCCCAGGCGCGCATCAGCCCCCGCGTGCCGCACGCCGCGACCCGGCGGCCATCGGCCGAGGTCGCGACGTCCTCGATCGGCTCGCCGAGCGCCATTTCCGCCCCCGGCCGGTCCTCCCCGGGCAGGACGTGCAGCGAGGTCCCGGCGCCGGCCAGCAGCCAGAGCGGCTGGATCATCAAGTGCTTGACCGCCCCGCCCGGCAGCGGGGGGCGGTCGGGCCGGTTCCGCTGCCCCTGGATGTTCAGGTCCACGACCCGGCCGCCGTCGGTCCCCAGCACGACCCGGTTCCCGTCGTCCGACAGGCTCACGGCCGTGATCCTCTCCGCGGGTCCGGGCAGCGGGATCTCCTTCCTGTCCCTGCCATCCACGTCGAGGAAGAGCCGGACCGATTGCGGGCCGGGGACTTTCTCTTGCACGACCATCGCGAAGGAGGCACCGCCCGGCCTCCTGGCGACGGAGAGGAGGCGGCCGCCCGTTGGCGAGGCGGTCGCCACGGCCCGGACGGGTTCTCCGGGGCCTCGGCCGACGTCCCAGATGACGCAACGGCCATTCGAGTCGAGGCTCACCGCGCGGCGGCCGCCGGGCAGGAAGGCCACGCGCTCGACCGTCCCGGAGTGCGGATTGGCGCCTGGCAGGTCCATCGCGAGCCCGCGCTCCAGGTCGAAGAACCGGATGTCCCCCTTGCCGCCGGCCAGGAAGCGGCGGCCGTCGCTGCTCGAGCGCCAGGCTCCAGGCACCGCGGTTGGACGCGATCGGGACGACGCGGAGCAGCAGATCGTCCGAGGTCCGCCAGATGCGGACGGTCGAGTCCATGCTGGCGGTGAACATCCGCGATCCGTCGCCGGAGAAGCCGAGGTCGGTGACCCGCTCGGCGTGCCCGCGCTGGAGGAGGGGCTCGGCGGGAGCCCGCGCCGGCCGGACATCCCCCTTCCAGAACGACCAGTCCGGCCCGAACCCGCCCGCGATGCCGAAGCCCTGGGCCGCGAGATCCGGATCGCGACTCAGCCGATGCAGGCAATCCTGGAGGTTGAGGGGTTCTTCCTTGCTGGTCCCCAGGGATCGGATCAAGGCATCGGTCAGGAGGCCGACACCGGCGCGGGTCTCGCCGGCTGGCTTCTCCGTGGCGGCCATCCAGGCCGTCACGCCCGGCCATCGGACGATCCCGTGGAGCATCCGCTTCCGCAACTCGGACGGGACCTCGCGGCCGACGCCGGGGACCCGCGGGGCCTGGTTCCGGCCGGCGGGCGACGTGTCCAGCAGGCAGACGATCGAGAGATCACCCCGAGCCGCCAGGCCGTCGATCGTCTCGCCGAGTCGCCACCAGGTGTCTTCCCGGTCCGGGCCGCCGGCATCGTGAGGGATCAGATAATCGCGCGGCGGCTGGCCGTCGCGATCGCGCGCGGCGGGGAGGCTCACCGCGTGGCCGGCGAAGAAGATCAGCACGAGGTCGCCGGGCTTCACCCGCTCGGGCAGCCACCTCGAGACGCAGCGATCGAGCTCCTCCTTCGACGGCTCGGTGAACTTCGGCCGGAGGGCCGGGTCCTGGAAGGGCACCGGCTCGGCCGGCTCGCGATCGATCAAGAGGCGGACGTGATCGGTCCCCCAGCCGGCCTCCTCGATCAGCCATTGCGCCATCCGCATCGCATCGCGGGCCCCGCCCCGGCAGGGCGGGAAGACGCCGTCCTGCTCGTAATCCTCGATCCCGACCAGCATGGCCCAGACCTGCCGCTGAGGCTCGTCCGCAGGGCGTTCCGGCTTCGGCTGCGCCCGGCACCACGTCGCGCCGAGATGGATGGCGGCCAGCGTCAGAGCGCCTAGGACAACGCGAGATTTGGGAGGGCGAGGCTCCGTCCGAGCCTGAGAGGAAGCGGCTCGGACGGAGCCTCGCCCTCCCGATCGACCCCAAACTTCAGGCGATTTCAGCCATCCCGCGAGCCGGAGGCTCTTCGATCGGCGGGCGATCATGGACGTGTCTCCGACCAGGCGGCGGAGTCGGGTCGCGCCCCGAGGTCCGCCGGACACTCCAGGATTCTCAGGACGACTCGGAATCCCAGGTCGGGAGCCGTTTCGCCTTCTTGCATACAGTATCGAAAGCCGCCGCCGCTGGTGCGCCAGGTCACACGAGCCGTATCCGTCATGGTCGCATACGATCCGCCGCGGATCGCGTAGCAAGCGTCCTTGTCCTTCTCCTTGTCGTCGTCCTCGAGGTCGTCGCCGGGATCGAATTC
Source organism: uncultured Planctomycetota bacterium (assembly GCA_963815795.1). Classification (GTDB taxonomy): domain Bacteria; phylum Planctomycetota; class Planctomycetia; order Isosphaerales; family Isosphaeraceae; genus JAKAUH01. The sequence continues at coordinate 439,785 of CAWFIC010000006.1, forward strand.
CGGACGATCCCGATACATCTTCCAGGGATTCCGGCACCACTCCCGCACATTGCCCGTCATGTGGTGGATTCCCTGTTCGGTCTTGTCCGGGTACCCCTCGAATTCGACCTCGCAGGGTGCCGGACGGTCCCAATTCGCCACATTGGCCATCTCGGAGAAGGACTTGAGGCCCTGGATGTCGTCCCGCCAGACATGGCGCTGGAGCTTGCCCCGGGAACGAGCGGCGAATTCCCACTGAGCCTCCGTCGGCAGATCGCCACCGATCCATCGCGCATAGCGGCGTGCCATCCGACGCGATACGCCCGTCGCCGGGTACCCTCGGACCTTCTCCCTGCTGGCACCCTTCAAACCGGCGAGATTCTCCCAGGCCGCGGAGAACTTGCGAATTTCCGGGTTCCCTTCGAGCTTCATCTCTCGACAGAAACGGTCGAACTCGTCGATCGACACCTCGGTCTTCTGCATGTAGAAGCTCGAGAGCGTCACCGAGTGGCCGTGACCCTCGTCCTGGTCGAAGGGAATGCGCTTCTCATCAGGGCGGAGCTTCTCATTGAAGTTGCCCATCCAGAATTCGCCGCCGTCGATCCGGATGAAAAGGCTTCCGGTCCTGGTGGTCTTCAGGACTTTCGGCAGGCCCCTCGCGACGGTCCCGGACGGCGTATCGGGCTCGCAGTCCTCCGGGAGGTAGCAGTTCCCACTCAGGCGCATCTTCCGCGGGGTCTCGCCGGAGACCTGCTGGATCATCGGCGGCCAGCCGTTCCGATCCAGCTTGCCGCCCGGGATCGGTTCCCACCGGTTCTTGCGGAGACAGGCCGCGATCCCCTCCGGGATGGTTGGCGTGGGCGTCTTCTTCCTGGAGTCGGATATCGTGTTCGTCCCGTGCGTTGACCCGATCGGCCCGGACGGCTCGCGGCCGCGGAACGCGAGGGCCGCGGCGCCGAGGATGATCGCTGCCGCGCCGAGTCCACCGAGGATCGCCCGCTTCCGGCGGAGCAGGGGGGGCTTGCGCCGCTCGCGGAATGTGGGCGTCGAGACGAGGATCGGCGGCTGTTCCGCCGGCGGGGGTTCGGGGGCGGGCGTCGGGCTCGCCGCGACGGACGGCGCGGCCGCGACCGCCGCGCTGAGGCTCTCGAACAATTCGCGCACGGACTGGGGCCGGTCGGCCGGGTTCTTCTCCAGGCAGCGGCGGACGACCGCCTCGACGGCCGGAGGGATGCCGGCCGCGGGAGCCGTCTCGATGAAGGGGGGCGGCGGCGTATAGGCGTGATCGTGGAGGATCTTGGTCTGGGTGCCCGAGAACGGCCGCGCGCCGGCGAGCATCTCGTACAGGAGGACGCCCAGGGAGTAGATGTCGCTGCGGTGGTCAACGACGGCCTGGGTCTGCCCGGGCTGCACGAGCCCGAGCTGCTCGGGGCTGGAGTAGGGGATCGTCCCCAGCAGGCCGTCGTTGTCCTGGGTCAAAGAGGCGGCCGTGTCGTACGCGGCGTCGCGGACGATCTTGGCGATGCCGAAGTCGAGGACCTTGACCCGCTCGCCCCGCGCGGCGGAGGGGTCGGGGACGATCATGATGTTCTGGGGCTTGACGTCGCGGTGGACGATCCCCAGGCGGTGCGCCTCGCCCAGCACGGCGCAGAGCTCGCCGAGGATCCAGAGCACGTCCCGCGACGGCATGGGCCGCCCGGGCTCCAGGCGCTTCCTCAGCGTCTGCCCCTCCTGATAGTCCATCTCGATGTAGGCGAACTTGCCCACGAAGCCGGTGTCGTGGACGGGCACGGCGTTGGGGTGCCGGTTGAGCTTGGCCAGGATCTTGGCTTCCTGCCGGAAGCGGAGGCGGTTGGTCTCGTTGTCGGCGACCTCGGACTTGATGATCTTGAGGGCGCGCTCATGTTCGAGGCCGACGTGCTCCACCAGCAACACGGATCCCATGCCGCCGTCGCCCAGCTTGCGGAGGACGCGGTATTTGCCGAAGAGATTGCCGTCGGCGTCGGCCGGGATGGCGTCCTCATCGTCCCAGGGGCCGATGAAGGCGGAGCCGGATCCCGAGCCGGGCCGCCTCGTCCGGGGCCCGGCCGGCGTCCGGGGCTTCTCCTCGGTCGCCGAGGGCGTCGGCAGCGACCGCTCCTCCGTGGGGCGTACCTCCGAACTGTCGAAGGCCCGGTAGGTCCGCTCCGAGTCGCACTCGCTCTCCGGCGGGCCGGAATCCATGGTTTACCTCCCCGTTCGCCCCGCTCCCCGCCGGTGTGGGGCGATCGCCCTCGGCTACTGCGGCGGGGGCGGCGGTTTCGGCCGCCGCGCGGGTTGCAAGCCGACTCCCTCAACCCGTTCATTCTCGACCTGGCCGGACCACGGGATATCCACGCCCACCTGATCCGGGCGCCAGTAATGGAATTCGTATCCGTCGCCGGGTACGATCCAGCCGGGGCGCGGGGATCCCACTTTATCGAGGATCGTGCACTGCCACTCCTCGGCACGGATCGGCTCCGTGAACGGGTCGTCGCCGTGCCGGGTGTAAGTCACGACGAAGCAATGCATGTTCGGAGCGTGCTGCGGGTTGGAACACGGGTTGACGAACCGCGGTTTGAGGTCCATATAGCGGAATACGTCGACCTGGGTGAACGTGACTTCGAACGACCGGCTCCACGGCGCGGCCTTGGGATCGTCCGACGGCCCGCCCTGCGCGCGGCCGTCAGGGTGACCTTCAGCACGCGGCGATCGTCCAACTTGGTCTTGCTCAAGGAGACCGTGCCCCGGAAGGCGTCGGTATCGCCGGGACTCCCGTTCGGCCCGAGCCGCACGCCCTGGTCGCGGAGCGGGTTCTCGCCCTTGCTGGCCGGCGGATTGGCTGGGTCGGTCAATTCGATCAAGCACTTCACTTCCAGCTCCCTGGGGAGCTGATTCCGGAACGTCAGGACATAATCGAGGGACCCGCCGACATGCATGACTCCCTCATGCTGTTGGTCCTGGAATTGGTCCTTGATCGTCCTGAGGTCCACGTCCGGGTATTTTCGCCCCCACTGCCTCCTGTCCGCCCCGATCCGGATCGTCACCAGGTCGGTCGGAGGGGTGGGCAGCACGTCGAGCGCGGCCAGGCTGTCTTGATCCGCTCGGCCGCGATAGAAGACGGCGGCCTCGACGCGAAACGGCTGCTTCGCGGCGTAATCGCGCTGGAGGAGCCGATAGGTGTCGCCGCCGCCGGCCGAGGTCGGGGGTTGCCGTGCGCCGACGTTCACCAGTTTACCGGGGATGACCGCGTCCGGTGGCAAGCCGTCGACCTCCAGGCCCGCGGGGACGACCACGCCGACGAAGGCTCGCCCCGACGGGATCGCGGATTCCCCCGTCTTGGGCCGCCGAAACTGCACGTCCAGCGATCCCTCCCATCGGGCGAGTGCCAACCGGTCCTGGGGCGTGGTGTGGAGCTCGAGCGAGGGGCTGGCCGCATCGGACGGATCCAGATCGATCTGGACCGGCACCGAGTTCGCGGCCTCTTGCACCTTCCGGATGAGGTTGCCCAGCGTGCCGGCGTCCGCGTAATCCTCGCGGAGTCGGCCGAGATGAGAATCCAGGACGGTGAAGCGACCGAACCGCCAGTAACGCCCCACGGCCTCATCGACCGCGCCCGCACCGACCCGCCCGAGCCGCCAGGCGTCGAGCAACCGGGCGCGGCGGTCCAGGTCGGTCAGCAGCGGCTCGACCTCCTTTCGCCTCCTCGGCTGGCCGGATGGCGTCGATGGATCGAGGTCCTTCAGGTCCAGCTCGGCCTTGCGGACCGCCGCGGTGAAGTCGGGGAATCTCGGACGATCGTCCGGCCGGCTCCCGGCGGAGTAGGCCCGGGCCTGCTGCGATGCGATCCCCAGTTCCTTGAACCCCGGCGCGTCGTCGTCATCGGTCAGGCCCGGATCGCGGGCCATCCGGCCGAGCGTCAGGTCGAGCTTCGCCAAGCCGGCTGCGCGCGTCCAGAAACCCGGATCGGGGCGGTCGTCGGCACGGCCGCCCGGACCGTTCGCATCTCCCGGCTGGAATCGGACGGGCTGCTCATCGAGCGGGAGCCGGGAGAGCAGCGTCTCCCGCTTCGGGTGCGGGATCATCGGCGTTCGGAGGGCGGCATCCATCGCCGTCCAGTCGCGGAGATCCAGGTTCTCGATCGCGTCGTCGAACTGGCGGCGCAGCCCATCCAGGTTCTTCCTCGCGTCGTCCGTCGCCCGGGTCAGGTTGCGGAACCACTCTTCCGACTTGGCGTCGGATTCGACGTCATCCTCGATCGGCCTGGTGCGCAGCAGCCTGGCGAGCTGGTTGAACACGTCCAGCGCCCGTCCGGCCACATCCGGAATCGCGTCGGATGTCGGCCCCGCGGGATTCGGCCGAAAGGACTCGCGCCGGACGGCCCACTCCACCAGCGAGGGCAGGTCGGCCGCCGCATCCTCCCAGGTCTCGCGCGCCTTGCGGAACTCCTCGCCCCGTCGCCGCGCCGCCCTGTAGGACGATCTCACTCGATCGACGTCGTCCTTCCATCGCGAGCGCGCCGGATCTTCGCGCGTCCCCGAGAGCAGTTCGTCCTGGATCTCGCGTCGCGTCGCGTCGCCGCGCGCGATGACGGGTCCGATCCAGCCCTGGCCGCGACGGTCCAGCTCCAGGGCCCGCTCGGCGTCGGCGCGGGCCTTGACCAGGTCCCGCAGGGTCTGTTTCCGCAATTCGTCATCCAGGAAATAACCCCGTCTCCTGAACGTGGTCTCGAACTTGTAAGCCCACGCGGGCAACTGGAGCTCCAGGTAGGTATCGGGAGTGGCATCCAGCAACCAGGGAGGAGGGACATCCCTGGCGGCTTTCTGGGCGGGCTGGGGCTGGTCGGCCCCTTTGGCGGGCTCGGCGGCCGGGCCCGTGTCCTTGGGAGGCGGGGGGATGAGCTCCGGAGCGTCCGAGCCTCGACCGGTCAGATACGCGAGGGCTCGATCGAGTTCCCCTTTCCCCCGACCCTCGCTTTCACCGATCACGGAGCGGAAGGGGATCCGATCGTCGTCCTTCTTCCTCTCCTCCAGATCCCTGGCGAGACTCTCTCGTCTGGCTGCCACGTCCGCCAGATCCTGGTTCGCACGATCGAGCGCACCGGCCGACTCGGGATCGAGCCGGGCGGCGCGCAGCCGCCGTTCGGCCCGGAGGAGGGCGGCCTGATAGGCTCGCCAGGCGCCGGGAAGATGTCGGTAGGGCTTATCGGCTTTCAGCCGGTCGTGCTGCTTCCACTCGGCGATCAGCACCTTCAAGGGATCGGGCTGGCCCGGGTCGGCGTCCCTGGTGGCGACGGGTTCCGACTTTCCCCGGGCTCCCGCTTTCGCCTGGGATTCGGCAGCAGGGGACGGACCCGCGCCGGCGGGGGGCTCGGCCCGCGGGGATCGCGCCGGGGTCTGTGCGGGGATGACCCGAAGGACCGGCGTGGGGGAGCTCGTTGCGCCGGGCGACGCGGACAGGAGCATCGGCGTCTGGACCGAGCGGCGATGGCTGCGGACCCATTCCGCGACGTGACGCAGGACGTAGCCGTGCAGCCCCTTGACGGTGATCGAATCCGGCTGTTTCTCGTCCCAACCCTTCGCCTTCCCTTCCAGTCCCTCGCGCAAGTAATAGGCGAAGATCGACTGGCGCAGCCCGTCGGCCGACCAGCTCTTCTGCGCCGGGGCGGCCGAGGTCATCACGAAGATCCTCGCGGCCGGTTCGCCCAGCTTCTCGATCGCCTCGCCGATCTGCGCGTAGGGCGAATGACCGAAGACGCCCAGGTCGCGATCGGTATCGATCTGGGCCAGGTCGAGGGCGAGGAGGATCGCGTCGCGTTTCGATTCGCTGGCCACGGCGCCGAGGAGTCTCCCGATCGGCTCGCCCGCCTTGTCCGCTCCCTGTTGGAGCATCGGCGCCGAGATGTAAATCACGAGGGGGCCGCTGCCGCCTTTGACCTTCTTGAGGACCGCCTCTTCCAGTTCGGCCGGTGGCGTTTCCCGGATCTCGCCCGACTCGGGGGAAACGCGAAAGCGCCGGACGTCGGCGACCTGGAATGGCACCTCCTCGGGCGGGACGTCCTCGAACCGGACGTAAAAGGCCTCGACCTGGTTCCTCTGCGCCCGCTGATGGATGAACCAGAGGAGGAGCCAGAGCACGAGGACGACCGACACGACCGCTGCGGTTCCTTCGAGGATGATGGCGGATATGCGGGGCTTGGTCAGGCGAATCGAGGTGGCTGTGCCCATCGCGGGAGACCTCGCGTCGGTTTAACTCGTGCGCCCTCTTCGGCATCATGATCATGATCTCAGCCCTGAGACCGAACCGCAATGCTAGGTTGACTCGTCGGGTCCGGAGAGTCGCGACGGTTCAGTACCGCGCCGCGCAGAAAAGGCCTGGAATACCCTCGGGAGGGCGAGCCTCCGTGCGAGCCGGCATCACGAAGCGGCTCGGACGGCAGAGGCCCGTATAAAAGAGTAAGGGAGGAGTGGCCTGTTGGACCACCCCTCCCCAGTTCGATCTCCGGTGGGGGATTTCCCTCACCTCACCTGATGGGCGTCGCGGGGGTCAGGTTCGGGACGAGTGAGCCGCTCGCGCCGTCGGTCGGGGCTGCCCCGGCGGCCGGGGAGTAATTGAGGCTCTTGAACACCTCCGCTTCAAGGGCCTGCAGCCTGTTCGGGTCCACCGTCTTCGGCGGCGGGATCACGGTCTTGGTCGTCGTGACGACCTGCGCCGCGGGCCGCCTGGTCGTGCTGGACGTCTGCCGCACGCCAGCGTCGAGCGGGAGCGGTCGAGGCACGGGGGCGCTGAACGTGGTGGGCGGCGGCGTCCGGGGCGCCGGTGCGGTCGGGACAGCTTCGATTCCCGATCCCGACGGCGGAGTGACCGGAACCGGAGTGATTCCGGTGGGTGCCGTGCTGCCGGTCGGCGGCTTGACGTACGTCGGGCACGTCATGTTGTTGGCGATCTCGTCGATCTGGCGGAAGGTCATGGCGCCGTTGAAGAAGACGATGCCGTAGAGCGGGCCCTGGATGACCGAGCCGGGGCCGACGCAGGGCGGGCAGCCGTTGCGGACGTTGGCGAGGGCCTGGGCATCGGTCCCGTTGGGCAGGCCGCCGCCCCACGGGCTGAAACCGACGTAACGCCAGCCCTTCAAGAACTTGACCGGCCCGGCGTAGTCGAAGACCGACTCATATAAGCCGATCGGCACGTTGCCGGCGACCAGCACGGCCTCGGGCAGCTTGAGCGGATCCGTCGGCGGCGCCGCGGGCGGCGGTTCCGGCGAGGCGGCCGGCGCCGGGCCTCCGACACCCACCAGGTTCCAGCCGTCCTTGAGCTGCACCGCCGGCGGCTTCTTGCCCTTGGGATGGATCGAGTATTCCTCGCAGTAATCGGGCAGTTGCAGGACCTCCAGCTTGACCATCCGCCCGGTCGCATCCGCCGGCGTCACCAGCAGGTACGGCTTGGGCCGGTAGTACCGGATCCCGTTGTCGGCGGGCGACGGATTCTTGACGACGTTGACGCTCGAGCAGCCGCCGAGCAGGACGGCGCATAAGCACACTGCGGCCATTTTATGGGTCATCCTGACCGTCTCCTTTCTGACGATCTGGGGTTCGGACACGCCGACTCCGGACGCGGAAATCCTCAACCAGGCGATCGGGACTCGACATCGAGAGCGACATCGGTGCGAGCGCGACGTCATCGCCGGGGGCGTCCGTCGGAGAAGATGGGGAAGATCTCCTGGCCCGAATTAACCAGTTATTCCCGTCTCTCCTGAACTGCTCATAATATCGGCCGTTCCGACGGTAGGCTTGTTGCGATTTTTGAGCGTCTCTCGGTTTTTGCCGTTGACATGGGTCGATCCGGATATTCAGGGCGTGCCGAGCAGGAGGGCGGCGCCGGCATCGACCTGGCAGAGCCGGTTGTAGATGGCGGCGGCACGGGCCTCGTCCTTGCCCGCCAGGCAGCGATAGAGGTGGGAGAAGACACGGGCGCAGAGCGAGCCGTCTTCCCACTGATCGAGCCGCAGGTCGTCGATCCGTTGGGCCAGCATCTCGAGCAGGGGCAACGCGAGGCCGGGACGATCGGAGCCGAGGCAGAGCTCCGCCTGCTGCAGGGTGCGGAGGAACCGTTCGCGGCCGGTCCGCGCCTGGCGGACGGCCTGGACCATCACGGAGATGGCCTCGTTGAGGCGGCCCGCACGGAAGAGGGCCTGGGCCTCTTCCCAGGGGTCGGGCGGCTCGAGCCGCCCATCGCTCGAGCCGGGAGCATTCGAGCCGTCATCGCCTCGCGAGGCGAAGCCGGCGGAGTTCGCCGCGTGGGCGGCTCCGGCGAAGTCCAGGGCCGAGCCCGTTTCCGGCCGGCGACACTCGCGCTCGATCCATTCCCGTGTGGGTCCCGAGGCGCAGGGGGTCCCATCCCTCAGGTCGGATGCCGGCCATCGCTCGTGGTCCTGCAAGCAGGCCGCGAGGATGGCCTTGCAGGCCCTGGCCGCACCCTCGTATCCCAGCGACTCCAGGGCGCGAGCGGAATAGAAGTGGGGGTCCAGCCAGCCGCGGCCTTCCGGCCGCCCCAGCGCCTGTTCCGATTCATCCAGCAGCTCGGCCCACTGCCCTCCGTCGGTCTCCCTGGACATCTTTCGGAGCTGCTCCCGGACCTCGGTCGCGGGAGCGGGGAGGTCCCCCGAGGCGAGCGCATCGTCGTCGCGGTACAATCCGCCGACCCGCAGGGCGCGGAGGACCAGGTACGGCGCCGGATCGGTCGGGTCGGCCCGCCGAAGGTAGTGGGCGGCGTCGACGATCCGCGCGAGGGCTTCGTCCGCGCCGCTCGGCGGGCCGAGTGACGCGGTCGCGGGACGGCGGGATCGCGGCGGCGTCGCCGGCCGGCTCCTCGTCTCCTCGGCGGGTTCCTCGAACGATCCCTCGTCGGCGACCGGCCCGGGTTCTTCCTCGGCGTCGGGAGGCGGCTCATCCTCGGCGAGCGGCTCCGGGACCGCCTCGGGAGCCGGGGCCGGTTTGCGGCCGAGCAGCTTCTTGGCCTCCCGCTCGACCTCGTCGAGTGCCGTGAGGATCTCGCTCAACTGCGGCGGCCGCTCTCGCGGGACCGTCCATCGCTCGACCACGTCCTCGTTGAACCGTCCCACCGTCGCCCGGCAGGCGCAAGCTTTCGATCAACTCGACGTAGAAACTCCGCGGGGTCTGGCCGACGGCCGCGTCGAACTCCTCGCCTCGCAGGTTCCCCTCGAGCAGGCTCCGCTCCCGCTCGCTCGTCGCCTGGTTGAACTTCTTGTCCGTGTCGAGCGCTTCCTTGTATTTCAAGTACGAATACGAGATCTGCGGCGCCCCTCCACCCGGGTCAGCGCCGTGCTCCGGATCCGCAATGGCAGCACCTTGGGGTCGTCGAGGAACTCGTACACGCCCCGCCGCAGGTCCAGGTCGCCGTCATCCGGATGCGCCTTCTCCCAGAAGGCGGCCTGGATGTCGCGCATCAGGTCCAGGCCGTCGCGGATCCCCTGGAGTCCGCTTCGATGGGCCCAGGCCTCGGTGACGTAGGCCGCGACCTGCAAGTCCTTACTCTTCTCGATCAGGATCCGCGTCCCCAGTTCGATGACCCGGTCCCAGTCGGCGCGCTTCACCTCCCGGCGCCAGATGTCGTCCTGGGGCGCGTGTTCGTCCGACCGGCGGGCCTCCTCGAGCTCGTCGTACTCCCGCTCCCACCGCAGATACTTGCCGACCGGGTCCGAGTCGGAGATGGGGTTCAGGTAGATTTGAGTGTCCATCGTTTCAGCCCCTCGCTCGACGGGCGATGATCCTCGGGCGGGTCATTCGGCGACGGGACCGGAGGATCACTCGCGCGGCGCCACCCCGGCGCGACGGACGTCAGACGCCAACGTCGGCCGCCGCATCATCGATCTTACCCGGATCTTCGTAGCGGAGCACGGTGGAGGGGTCCGGAAATCCCCGGGAGGGCGAGCCTCCGTGCGAGCCGGCGTCATGAAACGGCCCGGACGAAGCCGATGCGTCTCGTGCATCGTGACGTCCAGGCCGGCTGCTACTTCCTGGCGAGCGTGCCGACCTCGGCCGGTTCTCGCACAAGCGTGAGTGTGTGTGTTGACATCCTTGCTGCTTGGGCCTCGGGCAATCGACTCCCGGGACGGTGGCCGCGGCGTCAGGGCCGCTGCCCGCCCGGCCGCGGGAACTCGGCGAGCAGTGCGCGGAAGGCCGGGTCGTCGCGGATCGGCTCGAGGTCGGGGTCGGTCTCGAGCTTCACGACGTCGGTCCAGCCGCGCGCCTTCCCCTTGCGGAGGCAATCGAGCGCCAGCCTGGTGTAGAGCCGGACGAGGATGGCGTCGCGGCCCGCAGCGATCGCCGACGCGAGGGGGTCGCCGGCGGTCCGAGCGGTGGATTGCTCGGTGCGGGCGGCGTCCGCCCCTAGCGCGTAGCCGCACGCGGCATGGAAATAGATCTGCTCGTTCTTGGGATCGGTCGCCACCAGCTCGCGGGCGATCGCCGCGGCCCGGGCATGCCGGCCGCAGCGTGCCAGCGCGACCATCAGGTCGATCTGGGCCATCTTGGCCCCGGGATCGGTCGCCAGCTTCTCGCGGATCTCCAGGCACCGGCGGAAGCCGGCCGCGGCGCCGACCGCGTCCCCCGAGTGCAGGGCGCAGGTCGCGTCGTAGTAGAGCGTCTCGGCCAGCCGACCCTGGGTGTCGAGGTTGGACGGATCGATCTTGGCCCGCTTCTCGATGGCCGCGAGCGCCTTGCGGTGGAATGCCCGCGCACCGGCCGGGTCACGGCCCCGGGGGAAGCGGCGGAACCCGGCATCGTTGTTTGACAGGACGAGGTTGACGACGTAGGGCCAGAAGTCGGGCCGCATCGCCGCCACCCCTTCGCGCAGCTCGGCGGAACGCTCGCTGTACCGCCGCGAGCCGTCGCGGTCTTCCAGCGAGAAGGCCAGCTCGGCGAGCTTCTCGTACAGCCCCGCCAGTTCACGACGGAGCTCCAGCACGTTGCCCCATCCCGCGGACAAGGACTCGCGGATCGCTCGCTCCTCGTCGTAGATCTCGCGGGCTCGCTGCAGATGGCCCAGGCTCATCTCGGCCTCGGCGAGCAGGCCCAACGAGCTGGCGAGCTCGCTCTTGTACACGTCGTTGTCGAGGTCCTTGGCCACGCAGGCCCGGTTGATCTCCACGGCCCTGAGCAAGTAACGCCGCGAGCCATCGATGTCGCCGATCTTGCGCCCGGCGAGGAACCCGAGCTGACGCTGGCTCCGCGCCAGTCGGATCTGCGCCCCCGGGTCGGCGGGGGCAGCCGCCGCGAACCGCGCCACGATCTCGTCGACCTGCCGGAACTCCTTCAGTGCCTCGGCGAACTGGTTGCTGTTGAGCCGCAGCTCGCCCACTCGCTGGTGGGCGCGGGCCACCGTCCGCCAGTTGAGCTCCTGATCTTCGGCGGGCCACCCGACCTCCGTTCGCAGCACGGTCATCGAACCGACGGCCAATTCCAGGCTCTTGGTCGACAGGTCGAGCAGCTTCCCCCGCACCTCCTGGATCGTCGCCGCGTACCTCGACTTGTCCTCCAGGAATTCGATCATCTCGCGCTGGGTGTCCACAACGCTCCGGTTCTGCTTGATGGCCGCTTGCGCAGCGGCTACGGCCAGCTTCCGCTTGGCCTCGACCTCGTCGTTGGCCGCCGTCAGATCGATGTTGGCCTCCCCGAGCGCGGTGTTGGCCTCCCCGAGCGCGGTGTTAGCCTCCCCGATCGCGGTGTTGGCCTTCTCGAGCGCGGCGTTCGTCTCGCCCAGCTCCCAGTTCTTCCGGTTGACCGTCACCGCGGAGTAGGCCGAGACGCCCGCCACGGACACCAGCAGCAGGGCGACCGCGGCGGCGAGGCCGGCGACCCATCGGTTGCGCAGGCACCATCGCCAGAGCCGTTCAGGGCCAGAGATCGGCCGCGCCACGATCGGTTCGCCCGCCTGGAAGCGGCGGAGGTCCTCGGCCAGGGCGGCGACGTCGGCATAACGGCGCGCGGGGTCCTTCTCCAGGCACTTCAGGCAGATCGTCTCCAGGTCGCGGGGCAGCTTGGGCAGGAGCTGCGAGGGGGGCACGGGCTCCTTGTTGCGGACCAGGTCCAGGGTGTCGAGGACCGAGATCCCCCGGAAGGGCGGCCGTCCGGTGAGCAGCTCGTAGAGGGTCGCGCCCAGGGCGTACTGGTCGGCGGCGGGTCCGACCTTCGACTCGCCCATCGCCTGCTCGGGCGCCATGTAGCTCGGCGAGCCGAGGATCGAGCCGGTGCGGGTCTGGCCCGAGTCGCCTTCAAGCCGCTTCACCAGGCCGAAGTCGGCGATCTTCAGCGTGCCGTCGGGGGCGAGCAGGATGTTAGCCGGCTTGATGTCGCGGTGGATGATGCCGCGGCGATGCGCCACGTCCATGGCGCGGGCGAGGACCTCGGCGGTCCGCGCCGACTCCATGACCGGCTGGGGCTTGCCGTCGATCCGCCGGGCGAGGCTGCCGCCGGCCAGGAACTCGAGCGAGAAGTACGGCAGGCCGCCGTGCTCGCCGATCTCGAAGATCTTGATGATGTTCGGGTGGTCGATCGCCGCGACGGCGCGGGCCTCGGCCTCGAACCGGATCAGGTCTCCCGGCCGCGCGCCGGCGCCGGCGCGGATCATCTTGAGGGCGACGAAGCGGTCGAGCCGGGGCTGCCGCGCCTTGTACACGATCCCCATGCCGCCCGCGCCCAGCACCTCGATGACATCGTAGCCCGCGACCAGCGGCAATCCGTCGCGCGCGAGCCCTCGGGCGGCGCGGTCGTCCGTTCCGTGTCCTCGCCCTCGAGGGCCGGGGCGAGCTGGAACGAGGCGGTCGCGCCGCGGTCGATGCCGTCGGCGGTGGCATCATCGGTCGTGCCGCCCGCTTCCGGGGGCGCGGTGTCGGGCAGCGGCGATCCCACGAACGAGCGGGTCTCGCCGTCCGCCGGGGCTGTGTCGGGGCCGTCGGCTCTTTGGTCCGTCGCGTGCCCTGTGGAGGGGACGGGCGTAAACTCCCCGGTGTCGGCGGCCGGCCCCGCGGCCGGCGCAGGGGCGTCCGGGCCATCCTCGGTGCGATCGGGATCGGTCGATGCGAGCCCCGGCCATCCCGCGCGATCTGACGGTCTCTGTGGTCCGTTCATCGGTCTTGCCCTCCCGCGGGGCGGTCGTCTTTCACGACGCGGAGCAGGTCGTACTTGAGCATCCAGGCGATCGTGGCCCGGCCGAGGCTGTGCTCGACGCCCGCGCCGGTCAGGGAACGGTCGAGATCGGCGACCGAGCAAGGGGCCCGGGCGATCGCCGAACGGAGGAGGCCCGGATCGGCGGCCCGGCGGCCGGCGGCGTGATGGGTCAGCGGCATCGCCAGCAGGACGTCGAGGGCCTCCCCCGCGCCCGGCACCGGCGCCAGCCGGTCGAGGCCGTCGAGGCGGCGGGTCGGGTAGCCGGCGAAGGTTCGCTCGGGCGCCGGATACGCCGCCGGTCCGTCCGGCCCGCGCCACCGCGATGAGCCGTCGCCAGCGATCACTCGCCGCATGCGGTCCTGGTCGCGCCACAATCCCTCGTAAGCGCGGATGATCGACGGCCAGGCGAAGTGGTCCCGGGCCCGTCGGCGGCCGGCCTCGCCCATCCGGCGCCGCAACGGTTCGTCTCCGGCGAGCCGCGCGACCGCGGCGGCCATCGCGGGCGCGTCCACGGCCGTGGCCTGGCTGCATTCGGCGAGGAAGTGGTCATAGCTCAATTCGCCGACCAGGAGCCGAGCGGTCGCCCCGACGGTCGCCCCCTCGACCATGGCGGTCGGGACGAGGAAGCCGGTCTGGCCGTCGTCGACGAGGTCGCGGTAGCCGTCCCAGTCGGAGGCGACGACGGCCAGGCCGCTGGCCATCGCCTCGAGGACGGCCAGGCCGAACGTCTCCTGGATGTTGTCCGATGGCGAGACGAAGAGGTCGGCCGCGTGCCAGACGAGGCGGCGCGTGCTCGGGTCGCGGCCGTCGACCAGCGAGGTCCGCACGCCGGGGGCGAACGTCCGCGCCCCGTCGAGGAAGGCGTCGCGGATCGCCGGGTGGGCCGTCCAGCCGGCGAGGAGCAGGTGCACGCTCCGCCCCAACGAGCGGGCTGCTTCGCTCGCGGCCCGGAACAGGGGGAACGGGTGCGCCTTGGCGTGGTGCGACAACCGGCCCATGTAGAGGATCGCCAGCTCCTCGCCGGCCACGCCGAGCGCCCGTCGCGCCTCGGTGCGCTCCTCCGGGCTCGGGGGACGGAATCGGTCGACGTCCACGCCCAGGGGGATCGTCACCAGCCGGACCACACGCTCGGGGACGGTCGTCCCGCCGAACCGCGACCTGAGGTATCCCGCGTAGGCGCCGGTAACCTCGCGGACCATGTGTGCCACGGCGCGCGAGGTGCAGACCAGAGCGTCGTACGGCTCGAACGGCGCCGTGACCAGCTCGCGGAGCAGCGCGACGGCCTCGGCCGAGCAGAGCGTATGCGTGACCCCCGATAGGGCGAAGGCGTGCGGACCGCCCTGCTGCCGCGCCCAGGCGAGCTGCGGGTCCGGCGGCTGGGGCGAGTGGATCACGGCCGCGGAGGGGACGGGGAAGAACGTCCGGTGGAAGGCGGCCCGTTCGATCAGGCGCAACCTCCGCGACCCGGCCCGGTCCGCGGAGTGGCCGCGCCAGCACGCGACGAGCGACGCGGCGGCCCCGGCGTCGCGCACCAGGGTGGGGAGCTCGGAGAACGCGCCGTGCTCCAGGTAGGCGTCCAGGAACGAGCGGCCGGCCACCTGGCGCCCCATCAAGCCGGGCGCGGTGCCGCCCGCCTCGACGTAGGCGTCGTCATCGTAAACGAGTGCAACGAGCGGTCCCGCATTCACGGCCATCAATCGTGACCCCGATCGGAATGAGCAACGAATCCATCGCTCGTGTTTCCATCGGTCGAGGATGCCCCAGTTTATCCACGTCCGCGAGCCTTCGGGAAGGGCGGTGCGCCGTCGTTATCGAGGTCGGGAGTGCCGCGAAGAGAGCCGCGCCCCTCCGCGGCGCGCCGGGCCGCCCGCAGGCCGGAACCGAAGCCGCAGAAACCCGCCGCCAGCAGGACATCCGCGAGCCCGGCGGACCGCCGGGCCGATTCCCGCCGCGACATCGGGCCGGCGGGGATCGCCGCGAGCGGGAGCACGTCCGGCGTGACCTCGCCGCGTCCCGCTCGGGCCGGGCGGGCCTCGGTCATCGAAGGGGCTGCGGCGACGATGAGCGGATCCGATTCCTGAAAGCGCGCCAGGACCGGGTCCGAGATCAAATCGTCGAGCAGCACGTCGGGGAGCCGGTCGGTGGCTGGTCGGATCGGGCCGGGTCTGCGTCCCTCATCCGCGCCGATGACCTCGAGGATGACCGAGCGCGCCAGGTCGGCGCGGTCGGCGAAGGCCGGCTGCGCCGCAGGCCCCGTGGCCGGCCGCGGGGACGCGGCCTGGGCGATCAACGAGGTCCAGGACGGGGCATTTTCCGATGAGGCCACGCTCGAGAGGGAACCACCCTGACCGGCGGCGGCGGTGGAGAACGGGCTCGATGGCACGGGCATCGAGCCGGACTGGCCGGATCCGGGCGCCGGGCCGGTCGCGAGGGCGAGCCCGCCCGGAGAGGAGGATGCTCGGGGCTGCGGTGTCGCGGCGGATCCGGCCGCCGTCCGGGTCAGAGTGGCGTTGCCGCCGAGATTGACCGTGTCGGCGACCACAGTACCCGGGAGCTGGGCATTCCCGCTCATGGACAGGGCGGCGCTCGGGATATAGATCAGGCCGCTCAGACCGGCCACGGCGTTGCCGCTTAAGGAGAGGGCGAGGGTATTCTGACGGGGCTGGAAGATCAAGATGCCCGCATAGGTTCCGGTGGACGAGGCGCTCAGGTTGCACGTCCCATTGGAGCTGACGGTGATTCCACCGAAGTTGCCGCCCGAGTTGGGATAGTTGCTCCCGGTGTTGAAGATGAAGACACCGGAGCCGTTCACGACGGCATTGCCCGTCACCGTGAAGCCGCCCCCCTCGATGATATAGGTGCCGGCGTTCATGGTCAGTACGGCATTGGTCGAGACGTTGATCTGGCTGTAGATGCCGGGATTGATGGTCGCCTTGGAATTCCCGCCCAGGTTCTCGGACCCGTAGTTCTTCAGGCCGTTGGTGCTCGGCAACGGCAGGGCGGCCAGCGGATCGGCGACGGCCGCGGCGCCCGTGGACGGCGCCGGGTGGAACGTCGCGTCCCCGCTCTTCTGGACGCCGCCGTGTACGAGGATCGCCGCGGCCGTGATCGAGGCGTTGCCGCTGGCCGACAGCGCTTTCGAGGAGTTGGAATCCACGAACACGTCGCCTGAGACCTGGATGCTCGCGTCCAACGAGAGCGTGAGGGCCCCGGAAGCCGTCGGGTCCAGCACGAGGACCGACGGGTTGATCGCAATCGTGCCGGTGCTGGCGCTGCTGGCGAGGAAGTTGCCGTCGCCCGAGTAGGAGACCTTGATCGTGTTGGAGCCCGGCGGGAGGCTGGCGGTGCTCAGCGACGCCTGGCCGCCGGAGAGCGTAACCGTTCCCAGGTCGTCGCCGGTCGTCGCGTCGAAGAAGTTGACGCTCCCTGTGGGCGTACCCGAGCCCGGCGCATTGGCGGTGACGCGCGCCGCGATCGTGACCGAATTGCCGAACGCGCCGCCGGTGGCCGTGGCGGCGACCGTGGTGGCGTCGGGGTTGATCGAGAGCGCGCCGGCCTTGTAGGCGATCGTGTAGTCCGGGTTGACCGCGCCGCTGACGTTGATCGGATAGGGGCTCCCCGAGACGGGGCTCGTGGTCGTGGCCGTGGTGGTGACGGTCGGCTGCGTCTTGAGGCTGGCCGACGTGTCGCCGTTGACGAACCCGGAGTAGCTGACCGTCAGGGCCGGATTCGCCTGGCCGTAGACCTTGGACTGGTTGTTGGCCGCGATCGTCAAAGCCGCCGGGTTGATGGTCAGCGTGCCCGACCGATAACTGATGGCATAATCGGGGTCGTAGGCACCCGAGGCCGTGATCGTATAGGTCCCGGCGTGGCTGTTCGCGGGCACCGTGCAGAGGGCCGGCGGCTTGTTGGGCGACTTCGTGAATGTCGCGGCCGTGTCGCCGTTGACGAGGCCGGAATACGATGCCGTCAGCGTTGGCATCGTGCCGCCGTAGGTCATCGCCTGGCTGCTGGCCGTGATCGTCAAGGGCGCCGGGTTGATGGTCAAGGTGCCGGCCGCGTAGCTGATCGTGTAGTCGGGGTCGTACGCGCCGGAGGCCGTGATCGCGTAGGTGCCGGCGTGGCTGTTCGCGGGCACCGTGCTGACGCTCGGGGACGTGTTGGGCGACTTCGTGAACGTCGCCGCCGTGTCGCCGTTGACCAGCCCCGTGTACGTGACCGTCAAGGTCGGCATCGTGCCGCCGTAGGTCATCGTCTGGCTGTTGGCGGTGATCTTGAGCGCGGCCGGAGTGATCCTCAGGCTCGCGGCCGGCGACGTGCTGCCCTGGTGGTTGCCGTCGCCGCCGTACACCGCCGTGAGCTGATACGGACTGCCGCTGGCGTTCAGCACCGGGGCGTTGAACGTCACCTCGTCCTGGCCACTGATCACGCTCAGAGTGCCGGTGCCGATCTGATCGGCCGGGTTGATCGCGCCGAGATAGAGCACGACCGCGCCGGTCGGAGTGCCGTAGCCCGTCACCGTGGCCGTGACGGTCAGCGATTGGCCATAGACGACCGAGGCGATCGAAGGGCTGAGGGCCGTGGTTGTCACGGACGGGACCACGGTCGCGGTGCTCGTCGCCGTCGCCGTCGGCGCATCCTCGGGGCTGACGGTCACCGCGATCGGATCGCTCCCCGCGGCGGCGTACGTGTGCGTGCCGTAGACCGAGAACACGCCCGAGGCGCCGTTGTAGGTGATCGTGCCGGTCGAGGACTGCCCGTCGCCCCAGGAGATCGCCGCGGTGTAATCGGCGGTCGGCCGGGCGCCGCCCGGATCGATGAAGGTGGCGACGAGCACGCTGCCGGTCGAGATCCCCGCGACCGCCGCGACGGGGACGCCGGTGGGCAACACCGCCGGGTACGACACCACGACCGGCTCGGGGAACGTGACGCTGGCCGACCCGTCGTAGTCGTCGGCGACCGACTCGGAGATCGTGTACGAGCCCGCCTGGGCGTAGGTATGAGCCAGGCTCAGCGGCCCGGAGCCCTGCGGCGAGAAGGTCGAGGTCTGGCCATCGCCCCACTGGACGGTCACCGTCCACGGGCCGATGCCCTTGACGTCGAGCGAGCCGAGATCGATCGATGCGCTCGAGCGCGCGACGGCGTTCTGGGCGGAGCTGGGCGCCGTCAGGACCGGCTGGACCTCGTCGGCGGTGACCACCACCACGGCCGAGCCCGAGCCGCCGTTCTGGTCCGACGACGGTGAAGGTGACGGTGTAGGTCCCGGCGATCGCCCGGGCTGAACGTGAATGACGGGCCCGTGCCGTCGGCGATCTGCTGGCCGTTCGAGCTGACGACGTGCCAGTCGTAGGTGTGCACGTCGGCGTCGTCGGGGTCGAAGAACGAGCCGGTCAGGTTGACGGTGTCCCCCTCGTTGACCGTCAGGTTCGGCCCCGCGGAGACATTGAGGTATGGGGCATTCTTCAAGAGGGTCACGCCGCCCGAGCCGTAGAGGATCGTGTCGTTCGGGTTCGGGGAGGTGATCGTGTCGTCGGCCGGGCCGGCGACGAGCGTGTCTCGGCCCGAGCCGGCGAACATGGTGTCGCCGGCCGGGGGGTCGCCATTCGTCGCGAACGTGTACAGGAACAGCTCGTAGGGCCCGGTGTCATCGCTGAGCGGCTCGCCCGGCTGGAGCAGCTTGGTCGACGCCGTCACCTCCACGTAATACGTGCCCGTCGTCGGCAGCGTCAGGTCGATGATCGTCGAGTCGTAGTCCTGGAACGAGTCGTCGTTGTAGGCGATGACCTTGCCGCTGGAGATCGTAGACGGTCAGCGTGGAGTCGAAGAAGCCCTGGGGCAGATTCAGGACCTGCGACATCACCTGGAGGTTGATCAGGGTGCCGGCCTGGGCCGTGAACGAGTAGAAGTCGGTGTTCGAGGCTGCCGTCGGCGTTCACGTTCATCTGGCCGACGACGTCGGCGGCGGTGACGTCGAAGACGCTGGTCGGCGTTGACGCCCTCGAGGTCGGTGTCGGGGACGACCAGGGGCTGGAGCTGGATCGGCTGGGCGTCGGCCATCGAATAATGCGGCGCGGTCTGCTCGCTGATCGGCGTGCCGTCCTCGCCGTAGGCCAGCTTGATCGCCTCGCGCTCGCCGAAGAACGGGTCGTTGATCGCCTCAAAGAGCGTCGCGTCCACCGAGGCCCCGGAGGCCATGATGTGCTCGATCGTCTCGTCGGCGGCGGTCGGACCCGGGGTAGGGGGGGCTGTAGAGGTCGGGGAGACCCCGGCGTAGATCCCCGAGCCGATCGGCCCGTAGGCGTCGCCGTGCTCCAGGCCGGAGAGGTGCCCGAGCTCGTGCGCGGCGATCGTGGCCGACAGGGCGACGAAGTCGGCACTCGTGGCGGCCGGCTCGCCGGGCCTGGCCCAGCAGGTTGTGACGTTGACCGAGGCCGAGTCCGGGGGCGTGACCTGGAGGCCCGCGGCGGTCAGCGTGGTCGAGCCCGCGATATCCAGGTCGCGCCAGTCGATCCCGGTGGCCAGGCCTCCCTCCAGGCCGGTCAACGTCGGGTCGTTGAAGTAGATCGTCGTGTACGGGCCCGACGACGGCGGCGTCTGGGTGAACGTGTAGGAGAACGCCGAGTAATCGGCGGTCAACTGGGCCTGGATCGCGTTTCGCTCGGCCTGGGTGTAGATGTGGTCGCCGGGGGTCGTGTCGGTATCGAAGTCGAGCACGACGGTGCGGGTGACGCCGCCTTCGAAGGACGTCGTTGCCGCCCAGGCCGGCGATCAGGTCCTGGCCGCCGCCGCCGATCAGCGTGTTGTCGTGCGCGTTGCCGATGATCGTGTCGTTGTACGGGCTGCCCAGGACGTTGGAGATCCCCAGCGGGTCGGAGAGGGTCAACGTCAAGACGCTCGGGATCACGGTCCTGCGGGCCGGTCTGGCCCAGGTCGATCGAGATCCCCGCCGGCGCCGCGGAGAAGTCGAGGGTCGGCGATATTGGTCCTTGCCGGCTCGACCACCGTCTGGCTGCCGCTCGAGCCGCTGTTGAAGGCGAACGTGTCGGCGCCGCCGCCGCCGACCAGCGAGTCGTTGCCGGCGCCGCCGACGAGCGTGTCGTTGCTCTGCGAGCCGATCAGGGTGTCGTTGCCGGTGCCGGCCAGGAGCAGGGTGCCGCCCGAGAAGCCCGAGGCATCGAGCGTGAAATTCGCCCGGGCCGGCCGCGAGGATCGCGTGCTGGAACCCGCTGATCGTGGAGGTCGTGGCGGGCAGCCCGCCGCCCGAGGTCGAGAGGGTCGAATTGGTGAGCGTCATGTTCCTCGCGCCGTAGAGCATCAGCCAGGAATCGAAGCCGCCGGCCGAGAGGACGTCGTTGCCGCCGCCGCCGGAGATCGTCGCGTTGCCCGTCCCGCCCGAGATCGTATTGTCGCCCGCCCCGCCGTAGATGATGTCGTTGCCCGTCCCGCCGACGATCGAGTTGTTGCCGTTCCCGCCGGTGATGGTGTTGTTGCCCTGCCGCCGTAGATGATGTCGTTGCCGGTCGCCGCCCACGATCGAGTCGTTGCCCGCTCCGCCGGTGATCGTGTTGGTGCCGGTGCCGCCATAGATGATGTCGTTGCCGCTGCCGCCGACGATCGAGTCGCTCCCCCCGCCGCCGACGATCGAGTCATTGCCCGTGCCGCCGTAGATGATGTCGTTGCCCGTGCCGCCGACGATCGTGTCGTTGCCCGAGCCGCCCGTGAGCGTGTTGGACCCACTGCCGCCGTAGATGATGTCGTTGCCCGTGCCGCCCACGATCGAGTCGTTGCCCGATCCGCCGGTGATGGTGTTGTTGCCGCTGCCGCCGTAGATGATGTCGTTGCCGGTGCCGCCCACGATCGAGTCGTTGCCGCTGCCGCCCGTGATGGTGTTGTTGCCGTTGCCGCCGTAGATGATGTCGTTGCCGGTTCCGCCCACGATCGAGTCGTTGCCGGTCCCGCCCGAGAGCGTGCTGGAGCTCGAGCCGCCGTAGATGATGTCGTTGCCGGTCCCGCCGACGATGGTGTCGTTGCCCGTCCCGCCGGTGATGGTGTTGTTGCCGCTGCCGCCGTAGATGATGTCGTTGCCGGTCCCGCCCACGATCGAGTCGTTGCCCGATGCCGCCGGTGATGGTGTTGTTGCCGTTGCCGCCGTAGATGATGTCGTTGCCGGTGCCGCCGACGATCGAGTCGTTGCCCGTCCCGCCCGATGATGCGTGCTGGGGCTCGAGCCGCCGTAGATGATGTCGTTGCCGGTCCCGCCGACGATGGTGTCGTTGCCCGTCCCGCCGGTGATGGTGTTGTTGCCGCTGCCGCCGTAGATGATGTCGTTGCCGGTGCCGCCCACGATCGAGTCGTTGCCGCTGCCGCCGGTGATGGTGTTGTTGCCGTTGCCGCCGTAGATGATGTCGTTGCCGGTCCCGCCCACGATCGAGTCGTTGCCCGTCCCGCCCGATGAGCGTGCTGGGGCTCGATGCCGCCGTAGATGATGTCGTTGCCGGTCCCGCCGACGATCGTATCGCTGCCCGTCCCGCCGGTGATGGTGGTGTTGCCGCTGCCGCCGTAGATGATGTCGTTGCCGGTCCCGCCCACGATCGAGTCGTTGCCCGATGCCGCCGGTGATGGTGTTGTTGCCGTTGCCGCCGTAGATGATGTCGTTGCCGGTGCCGCCGACGATCGAGTCGTTGCCGGAGCCGCCCGGTGATGCGTGCTGGGGCTCGAGCCGCCGTAGATGATGTCGTTGCCGGTCCCGCCGACGATGGTGTCGTTGCCCGTCCCGCCGGTGATCGTGCTGCTGCCGTGCCGTCCGTAGATGATGTCGTTGCCGGTGCCGCCCACGATCGAGTCGCTGCCGGTCCCGCCGGTGATGGTGTTGTTGCCGTTGCCTCCGTAGATGATGTCGTTGCCGGTGCCGCCCACGATCGAGTCGTTGCCCGTCCCGCCCGATGAGCGTGCTGGGGCTCGAGCCGCCGTAGATGATGTCGTTGCCGGTGCCGCCGACGATCGTATTGCTGCCACCGCTGCCGCCGGTGATGGTGTTGTTGCCGGACCCGCCGTAGATGATGTCGTTGCCGGTGCCGCCCACGATCGAGTTGCTGCCCGACCCGCCGGTGATGGTGTTGTTGCCGGACCCTCCGTAGATGATGTCGTTGCCGGTCCCGCCCACGATCGAGTCGTTGCCGCTCCCGCCGGTGATGGTGTTGTTGCCGGACCCGCCGTAGATGATGTCGTTGTCGTTGTTGCCCGTGACGTTGTTGCCATAGGGCGAGCCGATGTACTCGTCGAACGTGCCCGATGAGGGTCACGACGTCGCCGCTGGAGTCGACCGTCTGGGTCTGGCCGGTGTTCTGGGCGAGGCTCAACGTGATCGGCTGAGAGGCGATCGAGAAGTCCAGGGTGTTGAAGCCGCTGGAATCGACGACCAGCGGGTCGGGGCCGGGGTTGATCCGGTACACGTCGTTGCCTGCGCCGCCGTAGAGCGAGTCGTTGCCGCGGTTGGAGACGATCGTGTCGTCGCCGGCCCCGCCGACCAGGCTGTTGGCCCCGGACCCGGCGATGATCAGGTCGTCGCCCGCGCCGCCGAGGAGCGTCTCGTTGCTGCCGTAGCCGTCGAGCTCGACGTTGACGGTCGCGGGCAGGCTGCTGGCGTCGACCACGTCGTTCGAGCCGTAGATCTGCGCGATGATCTCGTTGGCGCCGGCGGTGGGAGTGCTCGCGACCGTGCTGCCGCCCTGGGTGATCGTGATGGCGGACGTGGTGATCGTGGCGGTCGCATCGCCCTGGAGGATAAGCACGATCTGGGCGCTGTCGCTGCCGGTGCCGCCGTCGCTATCGGTCGCCGTCGCGGTCGCGACCAGCACGCCGACCGGGTTCGGGGTGTTGAACGAGAAGTTCGGGCCGGCCCCCGTCTGGATCACGGTCCCGTTCTGTGTCAGCGTCCAGGTCACGGTCTCGGTGTCGAGGATCCCCGGATCGGTCACGATCGCTCGTCAGGCTGATCGCACTCGATCCGACGCTCCCGTTGCTCTCGATCCGGATCGTCGGCGGCGCGTTGTTGACGACGATGTACCGATCGACCGACGTTGTGCTCACATCGTCCGATACCGAGACGTGGATGTCGTAGGTACCGCCGGTCGGCTCGCCAGGAGGGTTGTTGAGGTACTGGTGCTGGGCCGAGTAGGTGAAGAGGCCGGGCGTGGTGGTCGACGCGACGATCTGGCCGAGCAGGTCGCTCAGGACGGTCGGCGTCGAGCCGTCGCCCCAGTCGATCGTCACGTTGTGCGGGTCGAGCGTGCCCGGGTCGGTGAACTGGCCGTTCAAGCTGATCGTGTCGCCCTCGGTGGCGGTCGACTCCGAGAGGCTCAGGTCGGCCGCCGTGAATTGCGGCGGCGACGTTGCTCACCACGATGCTCGTTGACGCCCGGCCGAGCTTGTACTCCTCGTTGGTCACCTGGGCGTTGATGGTGTAGCTGCCGGCCGTCACGCCGGCCGGTTGGTTGAGGTAGGTGTGCGGCGTGGAGAACGTGTACACGCCCGGCGGGAGCACGATCGTGGTCTGGGTCGAGCCGTCGCCCCAGTCGATCGTCACCGTGTTGGTGTGGATGCCGACCGGGCTGACGATCGTGCCGCTGACATCGACCGTGCCGTTCTCGTCGATGCTGGACTGACGAGAGCACCAGGCCGGGGGCGGCGAACGCGGGGGCCGGGTCGCTGATGGCGACGACCGTCTGCGCGAAGGCGGTCTCGCCCAGGGCGTCGCTCAGGGTCACGCCGATCGCGTAGCGGGAGGCCGAGGTGCTGGTGTAGTCGTGCGGGACGGAGAAGGCATACGACCCGGGGGGCAGCGTGATCAGGGTCGGCGCCGAGCCGTCGCCCCAGTCGATCGAGCCCGTGAGCGTGTCGAAGTTCCCCGGGACCACGAACGTGCCGCTGACGATCACCGAGTCATACGGCGCGGCCGCGGCATAGGTCGTGGTGGCGGAGACGCTCAACGGGACGCCGGGCTGGTAGAGGTCGGCCGCGACCCCCGAGCCGCCCGAGCCCGCGGCGCCGATCAAGAGGCGCCGTTGATGTCGAGGAACCCGACGGCGCCGCCGAAGGCGTCTCCCGTGACGGGGGTGGACTCCTGCTCGGCGGCGATCGGCCGGCCGAAGATCGAGCTCGACGGGTTGGCGTCGAAGAGGTAGGCGGCCCCGGCGTCGTTCGTGCCGAGGGTGGCCCCCGGGCGCCGATCAGCGCGGTGGTGCCGCTGCCTGCGACCGAGGCGCCGAAGTGGCCGCCTCCGCCGTCGGGCTGAGTGAACGTCAGGAGCAGGGTGCCCGTCGGGCCGTACAGGAACGCCGCGCCTGCGCCGACGTTCACGGTGTTGTCCAGCGGCGAGCCGATCAGGACATTGGGCCCGACCGACGCCACCGCCGAGCCGAATCCGGTCGATGTCGACGGCCGCGGGTTGACGATCGCCGCGGTCTGCGCGCCGGTCGTGCCGCTGAACAGGTAGACGATGCCGGCGCCCGTGCCCGCGGTGTTGTCGAACGGCGCCCCGACGATCAGGTTCGCACCGATCCCCGCGACCGCCGCGCCGAACTGCGCCCCGGCCTGAGGATGCGGGTTGGCGATGTCGAGCAGCAAGTTGCCGAATGTCGGCTGCGTCGGGTCTCCCTCGAAGAGGAAGACCTCGCCCGAGCCCGAATCCTTGCCGGGCGCGGCGATCACAGGATTGCGTGTTGGCCGCCGCCACCGCGGCGCCGAAGTGCGCCTGGCCCGCCGCGTCGGGATCGGGCAGGGTGAAGGTCGCCAGCAAGGTCGCCGAAGTTCGGGTCGTTGGGATCGGCATCGAACAGGTACGCCGCCCCGTCGCCGGGCCCGGTCAGCGAGCTGCCGGGCGCCCCGATCAGGAGGTCATTGCCGACCGTCGCGATCGCCGCGCCGAACTCGTCGCCGGCCGCAGGATTCGGGTCGGCGAAGACGTGGATCAGGGCGCCATAGGCATACAGCGTGGTGCGGCCGTCGTCGGTGGGTACGCCGTCGTAGAGGAACACGGCGCCGGGGTGGAGCGACGAGGAGGGGCCGTCGTCAAACGGGGCGCCGATCGCGGCGTTGCCGGCCACCGAGGCCACCGACGCGCCGAACCCGTCGCCGGGCGTCGGGGCCGAGAACGTGACCGGCGGTGTGAACGCCCGCGGGACGAACGCCGGCGGTACGTCGTTGACCGTGATCGAGGCCGTCGCCGTGCTCTCGCCGCCGAATCCGTCGTCAACCTTGAGCGTGACGGTGAATGTCCCCGCCGATCGGAAGGTGTGGACCGTCGTGGCGCCCGTGGCCGTCCCGTCGTCTTCAATTTGAGGAGATGTTTGTACGAACGTCCAGCTATAGGTGAGCGGGCTCCCCTGGGGATCGAGCGACCCGGTGCCATCGAACGGGACCGGCACGCCCTCGTTGACCGTCAACGTGGTGTAGTTGATGATGGCCGTCGGCTTCTGGTCGATGCCGAAGTCGTGTGCGAACTGCGAGGTGTTGCCGTTCGGATCGGTGGCCGTCGCGGAGATGTAGGTCGCTCCTTGCGCAGGGGTCGGGAACGCGAAGGAGAAGCTGGCGTTGCCCGAGCCATCGGTCGTCACCGGCGACGAGCCCAGCAGGTAGCGGCCCTCGCCGTAAAACTGGTCGCCGAAGGACGACAGCACGTAGAAGTCGAGCAGGTACGTCGTGCTCGCCGCCCCGGCGAAGGTGCCGCTGACGTTGGTGGTGCCGCCCGAGCTGGTGAGGCTCGTGAACACGGGGTAATTGACGGCATCACCGGGATTGGCCACGACGATCCCCGGCCCGGCGTCGCCGAACATGGAGTTCCAGCGGATCGTGTTGCCGGCCCCGGCGGTGGCGGCGACGTCCACGCCGCTGCCCGCGCTGTCGGCGATGGTGTTGCCGGCGCCGGTGGCGGTGCCGCCGATCGTGTTGTTCGCCGAGCCGCCCTCGACGAGCACGCCGGTGCCGTTGCCCAGCGGGTTGGCGCCGTTGGAGTCGGTGCCGATGAAGTTGCCCTGCACCAGGTCGCCGCTATCGTTCGCGAGCAGCCCGATGCCCGCGCCGACGTTGGCCGAGATGACGTTGCGGGCCCCGGCGGTCGGGCCGCCGATCGTGACCGCCGACATCCCGGAGAGATCCACGCCGTCGGCCTTGTTGCCCAGGGCGATCAGACCGCTCTGATCGGTGCCGATGAGGTTGCCCAGCACCGCGGCCCCGGACGTGGCGCTGCCCTGCAGCGAGATGCCGGCATGGGCGTTGGCCGAGATCACGTTGCCGGCGCCCGAGGCCGTGCCGCCGATGGTGGCTCCGGGCGAGAGGTCGATGGAGATCCCCGAGCCGGCGTTGCCCAGGGGCTGCGTCCCGGTCTGGTCCACGCCGACGTCGTTGCCCTGGAGGACCACGTCCGCCGAGTCGCCCTCGACGTCCACGCCGTCGCCGCGGTTGCCCGAGATGATGTTGCGGGCGACGGCCGACGGCCCGCCGATGGTCACTCCCGACGCGCCCGTGACGCTGATGCCGGCCGTCGTGTTGCCGATCGCGATCGTGCCCGTCGCGTCGGTGCCGATCAGGTTGGCGGCCACCAGGATGCCGGTCGCCGGGCCGTTGATGATCACGCCCTCGGCGTTGCCGGAGAGGACGTTCCGCGCCCCGCCGGCCGAACCGCCGATCGTATTATCCGGCGCACCGAGGTCGTTCACCCCGGCGCCGGCGTTGCCGATCGCGAATTCGCCGGTGGTGTCGGTGCCGATGAAGTTGCCCTCGACGACATTGCCGGTCGTGGCCCCTCCGCTCAAGGACACGCCGTCGCCGGCGTTGCCCGAGATCACGTTGGCCGGGCCGACCAGGTTGTTGCTCGCGCCGCCAGTGATCGCGACCCCGGCGGATCCGTTGGCCAGCGCGGCGGAGCCGGCGGCGTCGGTGCCGATGAAGTTGCCCGCGACCACGTCGCCCGTGGCGCCGGCACCGTCCAGGTCGACGCCGTCGCCGGTGTTGCCCGAGATCACGTTGCTCGAGCCGGCCGCGGTGCCGCCGATCGTGTCGTTCGCGCCCGAGACGTCGATGCCCACGGCATTGGCCTTCGCCGTCGTCCCGGTCGCGTCAACGCCGATGAAATTGCCGGCGATCGTGATGCCGGTCCCTTGCACCGAGACGCCATCCTGCCCGAAGTCGTCGATGACCAGGCCGCGGATGGTGCTGCCTTTCGCGCCCGCGGCGAGGGTCAGGCCCGACGCGGACGCCCCTGCGCTCGTGCCGGCCAGCACCACGATCGGCGCGCCGGCGAAGCCCGGCTGCGTGGTGCCGTCGAGGATCACGGGCGCGGTGATCGTCGGCAGGGCCGAGGCCAGCGTGATCGTCCAGGCACCGCCGCTGTAGCCGTGGTCCGTGAGGGGGATGTCGAAGGCGATCCAAATGCGATTGGGGTTGCCGGCGGCGTCGGCCAACGAGATCGCCGCTCGCAGGCTGCCCGCCCCGGCGTCGGCCGTGGTGGTGACCAGCTCGGCGGACGGGGTCGAGAGGAGGTCCAGGCTGCTCGGGCCGTAGCTCGTGTAGAGGGTGACCCCGCTCGGGTACTGGACGGTCGCGAACGACCCCGAATGCGCGCCGTAGGTGAGGATCTCGTAGTCCTCGAAGGGCCCGATCGCGAGGCCGTTGACCAGGGTGACCTGGAGCGTGCCGGCCAGCGTGGCGGTGCCCGAGACTGCGAGCTGGTCGTATTGAGTAGGATCAGTCCCGCCGAGATCGACGGCGAGCGTGCCGGCCGCACTCTGCGTATAGTTCCCGGTGATCGCGATGGGATCCATCGGGTCCCAGAAGCTGACCGTCCCCTGGTTGACGACATCGCCCAGGAACGAGCCCTGGACCAGAACAGCGGCGCCGGTGGTGACTTCCAGCGCGCCGCCGGCGTTGGGCAACGCGCCGATGCCGGCCACCCCGGTGCCCACCCAGTTGTTGGCCAGGATATTGCCGAGGGTCGTGGACCCGTCGACCTGGATGCCGTAGCCCGCGTTCCCGCTGATGAGGTTACCGACCGCCGTGGTGCTCCCGCCGATCGTGTTGTCGGAGGCGCCGCTGCCGATGGTGATCCCGTTGCCGCCGTTGGCGATGGCGACTGTGCCGGTGGCATTGGTGCCGATGAAGTTGCCGGCGACCAGGTTGCCGGTCGTCCCCGAGCCGACGATGTCGATGCCGTCGCCGGCGTTGCCCGAGATGACGTTCTCCGCCCCCGCCGCCGTACCGCCGATCGTGTTCGACTGGGCACCCGGGTCGATGAAGATGCCGACATTGGTGTTGCCCATCGCGACCGCGCCGGCCTTGTCCGTGCCGATGAGGTTCCCCGCCACGAGGTTGCCGATCGCGGTGGAGAGCGTGATATAGATGCCGTAGCGGTTGCCGCTGATGACGTTGCCGCTGCCCGGCGCGGTCCCGCCGATCGTGTTGTTCGGCGCGCCCTGGATGTAGATGCCGGCGTTGGTCATGTTGCCCAGGGCGTGCTCACCGGACACATCGGTGCCGATCAAGTTCCCCTCGACCAGGTTGCCCGTCGCCGTCGAGCCCACGAGCCAGACGCCCCAGCCCGTGCCGAGATCGGTGCCGCCGAATCCGTCATTGCCCGAGATGAGGTTGCCCGCGCCGGCCGCCGTGCCGCCGATCGTGTTGTCGGCGGAATCCATCACGATTCCGTTCAGGTTGTTCAGCGACTTCGTGCCGTTGAGGTCGGTGCCGATGAAGTTCCCCTCGACCAGGTTGGCCGGCGAGCTGCTGTCGATGGCCACGCCGTCTTCGCTGCTCGCGATCACGTTGCGGGCGCCCGGCACGGTCCCGCCGATGGTGTCGTTCGTGGCGCCGTACCCCAGGATGATCCCATAGCGAGCGATGGCGTATTGCGATCCGTGGTCTCCGGATGTGCCGGTGATGTCGGTGCCGATCAGGTTGCCTTCGACGAGGTTGCCCGTGGCGGTGGTGCCGAACAGCTCCAGCGCCCGGATTCCCCCACGAGGAAATTGCCGGCGATCACGTTGGCGGACCCGGCCGCGGTGCCGCCGATCGTGTTGTCGGGACCATCGACCTCGATGCGGCCGTAACCGCTCAGCACGGTCGTGCCGGTGACGTCGAGTCCGCCGAGATTCCCCTCGACGAGGTTGTGCGAGGCCCCGCCCTGGAGCCAGATGCTGTCGTTGGGCACGATGTTCCGCGCCGCCGCGACCGTGCCGCCGATCGTGTTGTTCGATCCGCTGACGCTGATGCCGCTGAACGCCTGGCTGAGGACGGCGGTCCCGGTCAGGTTGGAGTCGATGAGGTTGCCGGCGACGAGGTTGTTGCTGGTGACCGCGATCACGGTCGTGTCGACGCCCGGGATCGGCTGCCCCACGACCACGTTGCCGGCCCCCGCGACGGTGCCGCCGATCGTGTTGCCCTGCGCCCCGCCCCCCTCCGTGATGCCCCCCGCGCCGTTGGCCAGGGCGACCGTGCCACTGGCATTGGCGCCGATCGCGTTGCCCTCGATCAGGTTGCCGGTGGATCCGGTGAGCGCCACGCCGGCGCCCGGGTTGCCCGAGATGAGGTTGCCCGCGCCGGTGCCGGGCATGGCCGTCAGGCCGCCGATGGTGTTGCCGCTTGCGCCCGAGTCGATCGCGACGCCGTTGATGCCGTTGGCGAGTGCGGCGGAGCCGGCGGCGTTGGTGCCGATGAAGTCCCCGGCGACCAGGTTGCCGGTCACGCCCGCACCGGAGATCTCAACGCCGTCGCTCGTGTTGCCCGATATCACGTTGCCGGCGCCGGCGATCGTGCCGCCGATCGTGTTGTCCGTGGATCCGGTGTTGATCAAGACGCCGATACCGTTCGGCGAAGCCGTCGAGCCGCTGGCGTCGGTGCCGATCAGGTTCCCCTGGACGAGGGCGTTCGAGCTGCCCCGGATCTCGATCCCGGTGCCGTTGGCCGAGATGAGGTTGGCATCCAGCGGGCTCGGGCCGCCGACCTGGGCACTGGCGTCGTCCTCGAGGAACACGCCGAAGTCCGCGCTGCCGCTGATCGCGTTGCCCAGGATGGTATCTGTCGAGTTGTCGAGGTACAGATGGATGCCCTCGTCATTGGCGAAGACGAGATTGCCCGCTCCCGTGCCGGGCACGGCGGTCGCGCCGCCGATCGTGTTGCCGCCCGCGGTATCCGCGACGTAGACCCCTCCAATTCCGTTCCCCAGGGCCTTTGTGCCCGTGACGTCCGAGCCGATGAAGTTGCCCTCGACCACGTTGTCGGTTGTCGACCCGCCGACGAGGAAGACGCCGAACCCCGCGTTGCCCGAGATGACGTTGCGGGCCGCGGCGGTGGTGCCGCCGACCGTGTCATTCGTGGTGTCGAACAGCGTGACGCCGCTCGTCGTGGGGATGGGACCGTAGCCGATCGCGACGGTCCCGGTCGTGTCGGTGCCGATGTAGTCCCCCTCGACGAGGTTCGCCGAGCCGCCCTCGATCTGCACGCCACTGAGGTCCCCCGAGATCACGTTGCGCGCGGCGGCCGTGGTGCCGCCGATGGTGTTGCCTGTGCCCCCGAGGAACACGCCCGCGCCCGTGGTGGCGACGGCGAAGGCCTGGCCGTTGGCGCCCAAGCCGATGAGGTTCCCCTGGATGAGGTTGCCGCTTGCCGCGATTTCGACCTGGTAGCCGGCGCCGGTGCCGTCATTGCCGGCGATCACGTTGCCCGCGCCGGCCGCGGTGCCGCCGATGGTATTGTTGGCGGTGGTATTGATATAGATCCCGTCCGAGTTGCCCAGCGCGAGGTTACCGGTCGCGTCGGTGCCGATGTAGTCCCCCTCGACGACGCTCCCCGCCGTGCTGGGAGTGCCGTACTTGCCGATCTGCACCCCGTAGAGGTCGTTGCCCGAGATCACGTCCCGCGCGGCGCTCGTGGTGCCGCCGATCGTGTTCGAGCCGGCCGTGCCCTCGATGTACACGCCGGCCGACCCATTGGCGACGGCGGCGCTCCCGGCGGCATTCGTACCGATGAGGTCACCAGCCACGAGGTTGCCGGCCGTCCCCGCGCCGGCAATGTCTACGCCGTTGACGGAGTTGCCCGAGATGACGTCGCCGCTGCCGCCGGCCGTCCCGCCGATCGTGTTGCCCGAGGCGCCGGAGTCGATCGCGATGCCGGTGCCGTTGGCGATGGCGGAGGAGCCAGCCGCATTCGTGCCGATGAGGTCGCCGGCGACCAGGTTGCCGGTCGTCCCGGATCCAGTGATCTCGACCCCATCAGCGATGTTGCCCGAGAGGACGTTGCCATCGCCGGCCGCCGTCCCGCCGATCGTGTTGCCCGACGAGCCCGAATCGATCCGGACTCCGTTGTCGTTCGCCACGGCGGTCGTGCCGGTGGCGTCGGTGCCGATATAGTTACCCTGGACGAGAGCGTTCGAGCTGCCCTGGATCTCGATGCCGGCGCCGTTGCCTGAGATGAGATTGCGATCGAGCGAGCTCGGGCCACCGACCTGGGTGTGGGCGCTGTACTGGAGGAACACGCCGTAGCTGGCGCTTCCGCTGATCGCGTTGCCCAGGATCGTGTCGGTCGCGGACTCGAGATAGAGCTGGATGCCCGCGACCCCACTGGCGAGGATGAGGTTGCCCGCTCCCGTGCCGGGCACGGCGGTCGAGCCGCCGATCGTGTTGCCGCCCGCGGTACCATTGACGATGACCCCATCGAGCCCGTTCGGCAGCGCCACGGTGCCCGTCACGTCCGAGCCGATGTAGTTCCCCTCGACGACGTTGCCGGTCGCGCCGGAATTGAAGATGGAAACGCCATTGTTCTGATGGCCCGAGATGACGTTCCGGGCCCCGGTGGCGGTGCCGCCGACGGTGTCGCCGACGGTGCCGTCCAGGGTGACTCCGGTGCCGAACGTGCCATTGCCGATCGCGGATGTCCCGGTCGTGTCTGTGCCGATGTAGTCACCCTCGATGATGTTGGCCGAGCCGGCCTCGACCAGCACACCGCCCGCGTTCCCCGAGATGACGTTTCGGGCGGCGGCCGTCGTGCCGCCGATGGTGTTCCCCACCGCGAAATTGATGAAGACGCCCGCGCCGGTGGCGCCGGCGATCGGCAGCCCGCCGGAGCCCAGCCCGATGAGGTTCCCTTCGACGACGTTGTCGTCAGGGCTGTCGTTGACGCTGTTCTGGGTGATCACCACCTGGTTGCCGAAGAAGAATGTCGAGGCGGGGCCGTCGTTGCCCGCGATCACGTTCCCGGACCCGGCGACGATGCCACCGATCGTGTTGCCGGGCGTGGTGATGAAGAGCCCGAGGCTGTTGCCGACGGAAGAGGTGCCGGTCACGTCGGTGCCGATGTAATCCCCCTCGACCACGTTATCGGGCGAGAAGGTGTCGATCTCGACGCCGGCGAAGCCGCTCCCCGAGATAACGTCCCGCGCCGCGGCCGTGGTGCCGCCGATCGTGTTGCCCGAGGCGCCGGAGTCGATCTCGACGCCGACGGCATTGGAGAGGGCGGCGGAACCGGCGGCGTTGGTGCCGATGACGTTGCCCGCAACCAGGTTGCCGGTCGTCCCGGAGCCGGTGATCTCGACACCGTCGCCGGTGTTGCCCGAGATGAGGTTGCCGTCGCCGGCGGCCGTGCCGCCGATCGTGTTGCCCGCCGACCCGACCCCGATCACCACACCATACCCGTTGGCCAGCGCCGCGGAGCCGCCGGCGTTGGTGCCGATCCGGTTGCCCTGGACGAGATTGCCAGTCCCCCCCACGATCACCCCGTCATCGGCGTTGCCCGAGATCACGTTGCCCGCCCCCGCGATGCTTCCGCCGATCAGGTTGTCGGAGCCGATGACCCCGATGCCGAACAGAGTGGTCGTGCTCAGGGCGAAGCTGCCGGTCGCGTCGGTACCGACGTCGTTCCCCTGGACGGTCTCATCGCTGGCACCGTCCAGGTACACGTTGTACTGGCCATTGCCGCTGATGACATTGCCGGCCTCGGCCGCGGTCCCGCCGATCGTGTCGTTGCTACTGCTCACGACGAGGAAGCCGAACCGACCATTGGCCAGGGCCGTCGAGCCCGCGAGGTCGGTGCCGATCAGGTTCCCCTCGACCAGATTGCCGCCGCTGCTCAGCACGTCAACGCCGTCGCCGTCGTTGCCGCTAACGAGGTTGCCGGCCCCAGTTCCGGGAGTCGTGGTCAAGCCGCCGATCGTGTTGCCCGAGGCGCCGGTGTCGATCACGACGCCGGTCGCGTTGGCGATGGCGGCGGAGCCGGCGACATTCGTGCCGACGAGGTTGCCGGCGATCAGGTTGCCGGTCGTCCCGGAGCCGGTGATCTCGATGCCGTCGCCGGTGTTGCCCGAGATGAGGTTGCCGGCGCCGGCGACCGTGCCGCCGATCGTGTTGCCCGCCGCGCCACCGCCGATCTCCACACCATACCCGTTGGCCAGCGCCGCGGAGCCGCCGGCGTTGGTGCCGATCCGGTTGCCCTGGACGAGATTGTCAGTCCCCCCCACCGACACCCCGTCATCGGCGTTGCCCGAGATCACGTTGCCGGCCCCGGCGATGCTTCCGCCGATCAGGTTGTCGGAGCCGCTGACCGCGATGCCGAACAGAGTGATCGCGCTGAGGGCGAAGCTGCCGGTCGCGTCGGTACCGACGTCGTTCCCCTGGACGGTCTCGTCGCTGACACCGTCCAGGTACACGTTGTCCTGGCTGTTGCCGCTGATGACGTTGCCGGCCCC
The DNA here is from genome assembly GCA_963815795.1 of uncultured Planctomycetota bacterium. Lineage (GTDB taxonomy): Bacteria > Planctomycetota > Planctomycetia > Isosphaerales > Isosphaeraceae > JAKAUH01. The sequence continues at coordinate 473,697 of CAWFIC010000006.1, forward strand.
GGCCGCAGGCCCGCCGATCGTGTCGTTGCTGCTGCCAATGAGCATGACGCCGTCGCCGTTGCCCAGTGGCGCAGAGCCTGCGAGGTCGGTGCCGATCAGGTTCCCCTCGACCAGATTGCCGCTCGCGTCCACCACATAGACGCCGTAGTTGGTATTCCCCGAGATCAGGTTTCCGGCGCCGGTGCCGGGAGTCGTGGTCAGGCCGCCGATGGTGTTGCCCGAGGCGCCGCTGCCGATCGCGATGCCGGCAACGGCGTTGGGAATGGCCGCGGTGCCGGCTGCGTTGGTGCCGATCACATTGCCCGCCACCAGGTTGCCACTCGTCCCCGAGCCGGTGATCGCGACGCCGTACTCGGTGTTGCCCGAGATGACGTTGCCCGCGCCCACCGCGGTGCCGCCGATCGTGGTGCCGGTCGAGGACGCGATCTGCACGCCGGCGATGCCGTTGCCGAACGCGGCCGTCCCGGCGAGGTTGGTGCCGATGAAGTTCCCCTGGATCAGGGTGTTCGTGCTGCTCTCGACCTGGATACCCCAGCCGTTGTTGCCCGAGAGGAGGTTGGCATCCTGCGGGCTCGTGCCGCCGATCTGGACGCCGGTGTCGCCGTTGACCAGCACGCCCGGCTCGGGGATGCCCGGGTTGCTCCCGTTGCCGGTGATGGCGTTGCCCAGGATCACGTCGCCCGAGGCGACGTAGTAGACCTGGATGCCCTCGAAGTCGCTGAACGCGATGACGTTACCCGCCCCGGTGCCGGGCGTCGAGGTCGCGCCGCCGATCGTATTCCCGCCGCCCGAATCCACGTCCTGGATCCCCGAGCCATTCCGGATCGCGACGGTCCCCGTGGCATCGGTGCCGATGAAGTTGCCCTCGATGACGTTGTCGGCCGAGAATGCGTCGTCGATGAGGATGCCGTTGTCCACGTTGCCCGAGATGACGTTTCGTGCGGCGGCGGTGGTACCGCCCACAGTGTCATTCGTGGTGTTGTCCAGCCCGACCCCGATCCCCGCGGGGTCAGGGCCATTGCCGATCGCGACCGTGCCGGTGGTGTCGGTGCCGATATAGTCCCCCTCGACGACGTTGGCCGAGCCGCCCGCGATGTACACCCCATTTAGGTTCCCCGAGATCACGTTGCGGGCGGCCGCCGTGGTGCCGCCGATGGTGTTCCCCACAGCGTGGTTGATGACGACTCCCGAGCCGGTCGCACCGGCGATCACATGGCCACCGGCGTTCAGTCCGATCCAATTGCCCTCGACGAGGTTGTCGTCCGGAGTATCGCTGCCGGTCAAGCCGGAGATCATGATCTGATTGCTGGAGTAGAAACCGGCGTTGCCGTCGTTGCCGACGATCACGTTGCCGGCGCCGGCGGCGGTCCCGCCAACCGTGTTGCCAGCGGTGGCGATCAGGACCCCGAGATTGTTGCCCAGGGATACCGTCCCGGTCGCGTCGGTGCCGATGTAGTCGCCCTCGATGACGTTATCGGGCGAGCCGGTGTCGATCTCGACGCCGGCGAAACCGCTCCCCGCGATGACATCCCGCGCCAGGGCGGTCGTGCCGCCGATCGTATTGCCCGACGCGCCGTTGGCGATCTCGACGCCGTCGTTGGCGTTGGCGAGGGCGGCGGCGCCGGCGGCATTCGTGCCGATGAGGTTGCCTTCGACCAGGTTGCCGGTCGTGCCCGAGCCGGTGATCTCGACGCCGTCGCCGGTATTGCCCGAGATGAGGTTGCCCGCGTCGGCGGCCATGCCGCCGATCGTATTATCGGAGGCGCCGCCGTCGATGATCACGCCGGACCCATTGGCTAGTTGGAAAGTGCCGCCCTCGTCGATGCCGATCAGGTTCCCCTCGAGTGTATTCCCGGTCGCCCCCACTTGGGTGATGTGGACGCCCGCGAGTGAATTGGCCGAGATGACGTTGCCAGCGGCCGCAGTTGTGCCACCGATGGTGGTGCCGGTCGCCACGCCGTAGATCTCGACGCCGTACCATCCATTGGGCAACGCGGAGTTGCCGTCGGCGTTGGTGCCGATCAAGTTGCCTTGAACGACTTCGTCCGAAGCGTTGGCGATTCGCACGCCGTACTCGGTGACCCCCGCGATGACGTTGCCCGCGCCCGAGGCGGTGCCGCCGATCGTGTTGCCCGACGCGCCGTTCAGCATGGCGATGCCGTCCCTGGTCGGCGAGATCGCGACGGTGCCCGTGATGTCGGTGCCGATCAGGTTGCCTGCGATCAGGTTGTTCGTCACGCCCGTTCCATCAAACTGGACCGCCACCTGGCCGGTGGAGATGACATTTCGGGCTCCACTGATTGTTCCACCGATGACGTTGTTCGTCCCCCCGAAACGTATCCCGATGGCATTGGCGATGGCGCGTGTGCCCGTGGCGTCGGTGCCGATTAAGTTGCCTTCGATGGTATTGCCAGAGCTCACTCCAGCCCCAGCGATGCTGTAGCCGCCGCTGCCCGAGATGACGTTGCCCGGGCCGGTCCCCGGTGTCGCTGTCAGGCCACCGACCGTATTGTCCGATCCGTTCAACAGAATGTCGTTTAGGTTGCCAAGCGCATGCGAACCCGAGATGTCGGTACCGATGTAGTTAGCCTCGATCAGGTTGCTGTCTCCCCAGTCCTCGATCCCGTTGATTGAGTTGCCTGCGATGACGTTGCGGGCCGATGCGGTCGGGCCACCGATCGTGTTGTTCGGGCTACCGACGTAGACGCCGTCCTCTTGTGGGCCCAGCACGAACGCGCCGGTCGGATCCGTGCCCAGAAGGTTTCCCTCGACAAGATTCCCGCTCGTGATGACGTCGTTGATGTAGACGCCGATGTCGCTGTTGGCGGAGATGACGTTGCCCGAGCCGGTGCCGGGTGTGGAGGTCAGGCCGCCGATCGTGTTGATGGTCGCGCCGTCGTTGACCTGAACACCGATAAAGTTTCCCAGGGCCGTGCCGTCGGATTTCAGGCCGATCCAGTTGCCGTCGACCAGGTTATTCGAGGTGCCTGTGCCAAGGATCGAGATTCCCGCGGAACTGGTGGCGCTGTTCCCGGAGATGAGGTTCCTCGCAGCCGCCACTGAGCCGCCGATTGTGTTGGTGGAGGCGCCGGTGTCGATCTCGACGCCATCGGAGCCGTTGGCGATGGCGGCGGAGCCGGCGGCATTCGTGCCGATGAGGTCGCCGGCCACCAGGTTGCCGGTGGCGCCGGAGCCGGTGATCTCGACGCCGTCGCCGGTGCTTCCCGAGATCACGTTGCCCGCGCCGGCCACCGTGCCCCCGATCGTGTTCCCCGAGCTGGTGAGCACCCCGACGCCGATGCTGTTACCCAGCGCGACGGTCCCGGTCGTGTCCGTGCCGATGTAATCACCCTCGACGACGTTGTCGTCGGCGCCCGTATCGATCACCACACCGTAGCGGCCCCCGCCCGAGATGACGTCGCGCACCGCGGCGGTCGTGCCGCCGATCGTGTTCCCCGAGGTGGCGTAGATCTCGACGCCGGCCGAGGTATTGGCGAGGGCGGCCGTGCCGGCGGCATTGGTGCCGATGAGATCCCCGTCGACCACGTTGCTCGAGGTCCCCGGGCTGTTGATCTGAACGCCTTCGACATTGCCCGAGATGAGGTTTCCGGTGCTCGCAAGTGAGCCGCCGATCGTATTGCCGGACGCGCCGCTGATGAGCAACACGCCGAACTCGTTGGGAATCGCGACCGCGCCGCTGATGTCGGTGCCGATCTGATTGGCGGTGACGACGTTGGAGACAGCGTCCGGGCCATTGATCTCGACGCCGTATTGTGAATTGCCGGAGATGAGGTTGCCCGCGTCGGCGGCCGTCCCGCCGATGGTATTATCGCTGGAGCGGACCTCGACGCCCGTCTGATTGGCGATGGCGGCCGTGCCGGCGGCGTTCGTACCGATGCGGTTGCCGAGGACCAGACTTTCCGAGCTGCCCACGCCCCCGATGATCACCCCGTCCACGGCATTGCCGGAGATCAGGTTACCCGCGCCGGTGGCCGTCCCGCCGATCGTCGTTCCCGACGCTGCGGAGACGAGCACGCCGGACCCGGTATTGGCCACGGCGGCCGTGCCCGACCAGTTCGTGCCGATCGTGTTGCCGACGACGAGGTTGTCATCCGCGGCGATGAACCCTGTTATGATCTCCAGGCCTGTGCCGTCATTCCCCGAGATGAGATTGCCGGCGCCCGCCGACGTCCCGCCGATCGTGTTGGCGTTCGTCTCGATCTGGATTCCGACGGGCTGGCTGCCGAGCGGGGCGGTGCCGGCGAGGTTGGTCCCGATCGTGTTCCCCTCGATCAGGTTGAAGCCGCAGGCCTGTTCGGTACCAATCCCATAGCCGGTGTTGCCGGAGACGAGGTTGCCGGCACCCGCCGACGTCCCGCCGATCGTGTTGCCGCCAGCGCCGCCGAGGTCGATGCCGGCGGAATTCGGAATCGGGCTCGTGCCGGTGGGGTCGGTGCCCACGAGGTTGCCCTCGATGAGGTTTCCTCCGCCAGCGAGCTTCATGCCTTCCGAATTTCCCGAGACGACGTTGCCGGCGCCGGCGGCCGTGCCGCCGATCGTGTTGCCCACCGCGGAGGACGACTCGAAGATGCCGATCGGGTTGGGCACCGCCAGCGTCCCGCTGACATCGGTCCCGATGTAGTTTCCCTCGACCGTGTTGGCGCCGGCTCCTGCCCCTTGGAGGTCGATGCCGAGCGAGGAATTGCCCGAGATGACGTTGCGGGCGGCCGATGTCGTCCCGCCGATTGTGACGCCCGTGACGCCCGCATCGAATTCCACGCCGTCTGCGTTCGGCAGGGCGGCGGTCCCGGCGGCGTCGGTGCCGATCAGGTTCCCGGCGACCACGTTGCCGGTCGTGCCGGAGCCGGTGATCTCGACGCCATCCTGAGTGTTGCCCGAGATGACATTGCCCGCGCCGGCTGAGGTCCCGCCGATCTCGTTGCTGGCGTTGGCGACCAACACGCCCGTCGCGTTCCCGAGGGCGGCCGTGCCCGCGGCGTCGGTGCCGATCAGGTTCCCCTGCACGACGGAGTTGTACAGGCCGCCGATGACGGGGTGGCTGGTGCTCGAGATGAAGACTCCGGTCACGTTGCCGGAGATGACGTTGCCCGCCCCGGTGCCGGGGGTGCTCGTCAGCCCGCCGATCACGGTGCCCGGTGCACTCCCGAGGTTGATGCCGACCGAGTTCCCCTCGGCCAGCGTGCCGGTGATGTCGGTGCCGATGAAGTTGCCTTCGATGACCGTGCCCATGTCGCTGCCGCTGGTGGACAGCGTGATCCCGTTGGCGTTGGCGGAGATGACGTTCCGCGCGGCGGCTGTCGTCCCGCCGATCTGGGTGCCGGGCCCCCAGGAGATGAGCACGCCATTCGTGTTGCCGCGGCGGGTCGTGCCGTCGGCCGCCAGGCCGATCAGGTTGCCCTCGATGAGCGTGTCGGCGCCTGCGGTGGTCGTGAGCTCGATCCCGCTCTGGGCGTTGCCGGAGATGACGTTGCCCGCCCCGGTGCCGGGGGTGCTCGTCAGCCCGCCGATCGTATTGCCGCTCGCCCCGGCGTCGATCTCGACGCCGTTGGTATTTCCCAGGGCGGCGCCGCCGGAGCCCAGACCGATGACGTTCCCCTCGACCAGGTTGTTCGACGTGCCCGCGCCGGTCAGGAGCACCCCGTCGCCGGTGCTTCCCGAGATCACGTTGCCCGCGCCGGCCATCGTGCCGCCGATCGTGTCGCCGGTCAACGTAGCGCCACCGATGTACACCCCATCCAGCGCGTTGGGCAGGGCGGCCGTGCCGGCGAGGTTGGTGCCGATCAGGTTGCCTTCGACGAGGTTGTCCGCGGCGGTGATGCTGATGCCGTCGAGTGCGTTCCCTGAGATCAGGTTGCCGGCACCGGTGGCGGTGCCGCCGATGGTGGCCGAACCCTCGGCGTGGAGCCCATCGCCGCCGGTGTTGGGGAGGGCGGCCGTTCCCGCCGCGTTCGTCCCGATGAAGTTGCCCTCGTAGAGGTTGCCGCCGGCGAGGTCGTCGATCCCGCCGTCCTGGTTGCCCGAGATGACGTTGCCCGCACCGGCCGCCGTGCCGCCGATCGTGTTCGACTGGGCATTCAGGTCGATGAGGATGCCGGAGTCGAGGTTGCCCAGCGCGACTGTGCCGGTCTTGTCGGTGCCGATCAGGTTGCCTTCGACGAAGTTGCCCGTCGTGCCGGCCCCCGTGATGAACAGGCCCTGCCCGAACCCGTCGATGACGTTGCCGCCGCCAGGTGCGGTCCCGCCGATCGTGTTGTCCGCTGCGCCATCAATGACGTAGATCCCCGTATGAGTCGAAGCGTTCAGGATGTGCTCGCCGGTCACATCGGTGCCGATGAGGTTCCCCTCGACCAGGTTGCCCGTTGCCTCCCCGCCGTCGAGCCAGACGGCGGTCCCGATATCTTGATCGGCACCGCCGGGGTTGGCGAATCCGGAGATGACGTTGCCGGCGCCGGCGGCAGTCCCGCCGATCGTATTATCCGCGGCGGCGACGAGGATCCCGGTCGAGTCGGGCAGCGCCACCGTCCCGGTGACGTCGGTACCGATGAAGTTCCCCTCGACCAGGTTGTTCGTGGAGAAGTAGATCAGCAGGCCGCGGGAGCTGCTGTCCAGGACGTTGCCGGCGCCGGCGGCGGTCCCGCCGATCGTGTTGCCCGTGGCGCCGTTCAGGATGCACAGCCCCATCTGGCCGTTCGTGATGGCGACCGTGCCGGTGATGTCGGTGCCGATCCGGTTGCCCTCGACGAGGTTGTCGTTGGCATCGGCACCGTTCAGCTCCAGCGCCCCGTTCAGCCCGCTCCCGGGCACGGCGACCATCGTGTTGCCGGCGCCGGCGGCGGTGCCGCCGATCGTGTTGTCCGGGCCGTCGACCTCGATGCCGTCGCCCCCGTTCCCCAGCTTGACGGTGCCGGTGATGTCGAGCCCGATGAAGTTCCCCTCGACGAGGTTGTCCTGCGCCCCGGTCGTGAGCCCGATGCCGGTGTTGGTCAGGACGTTCCCCGCCCCGGCGACGGTGCCGCCGATCGTGTTTCCCGACCCGATGGGGTCGTTCTGGGTCGTTCCGATGACGATGCCGCCGGTCTGCCCGAGGACGGCCGTCCCGGAGGGGTTCGAGTCGATCAGGTCGCCGGCGACCAGGTTGTTGCTGGTGAGGAACATCGCGTCGGAGCCGCTGCCGTCGATCAGGTTGCCGGCGCCGGCGATCGTCCCGCCGATCGTGTTGCCCTGCGCCCCGTACCGCTCCCAGATGCCGAGCGATCCGACGCCCAGCACGGTCGAGCCACCGGCGTCGGTGCCGATATAGTTCCCCTCGATCAGGTTACCGCTGGCCCCGTACTCGACGTCGATCTCGTTCGCCGAGGCTGCGGAGATGACGTTCCGCGCCTCCGGGATCGTGCCGCCGATCGTGCTGCCTAGCGACTCGACGATGAGGTCATCCCCCGACGAGCCCAGGGTCGTCGTGCCGGTGATGTCGAGGCCGAGGAAGTTGCCTTCGACGAGGCCGTCGTTGCCCAGGACCAACACGTTGCCCTGGGGATTGGCCGAGACGACGTTGCCGGCGCCGGCGGCGGTCCCGCCGATCGTCGTGCCGGTGCCGAACGATTGGATGCCGACGGTGAGGTTGGGCAGCGCGTTCTCGCCGGTCGCGTCGGTCCCGATCAGGTTGCCCTCGACCAGGTTGTTCGACGTGGCGGAGTCCGCGGAAGAGCTGCCGATCAGGACGCCGACCGTCGTGTTGCCCGAGATGAGATTGCCGGCGGCGGCCGTGCTCCCGCCGATCGTGTTGCCGGCCGAGTCCCCGACGTACACGCCAGGGCCGCCGTTGGGAACCGCGGCCGTGCCGCCCGCGTTGGTGCCGATCAGGTTTCCCTGGACGAGATTGTCATTCCCCCCCACCCCCACGGCCACTCCGTAATCGGCGTTGCCCGAGATCACGTTGCCGGCGCCGGCGATACTCCCGCCGATCAGATTGTCGGAGCCGTCGATCCCGATGCCGATCTGAGTGATTGTGCTGAGGGCGAAGCTGCCGGTCACGTCGGTACCGACATAGTTCCCCTGGACGGTCTCATCGCTGACACCGTCCAGGTACACGTTTACGGAGCGGTTGCCGCTGATAACATTGCGGGCCCCGGCCGCCGTGCCGCCGATCGTGTCGCTGCTGCTGCCAATGAGGATGACGCCGTTGACGTTGCCCAGTGCCGCGGAGCCCGCGAGGTCCGTGCCGATCAGGTTCCCCTCCACCAGATTGCCGCTGGCGCCCGTCACATAGACGCCGTAGTTGGTATTTCCCGAGATCAGGTTGCCGGCGCCGGTGCCGGGAGTCGTGGTCAGGCCGCCGATGGTGTTGCCCGAAGCGCCGGCGTGGATCACGACGCCGTAAGGGTTGGCAAGGGCGGCGGAGCCGGCGGCATTGGTGCCGATGAGGTCGCCGGCCACCAGGTTGCCGGTCGTGCCGGACCCGGTGATCTCGACGCCATCGCCGGCGTTGCCCGAGATCACGTTGCCGGCGCCGGCGACCATGCCGCCGATCGAGTTGTCCGACGCGCCCGAGTCGATCACCACGCCATACCTGTTGGCCAGCGCCGCCGTCCCGGTGACGTTGGTGCCGATCTGGTTGCCCTGGAGGGAAGTCCCCGTCGCGTAGGGACCGGAGATGTGGACACCTTCGCCGACATTGGCCGAGATGATGTTCCCGGCGCCGGCGGCCGTCCCGCCGATCGTGTCGCTGAACGAATCGAAGACCGTGATCCCGTCTCCCGCGTTGGCCAGGGCCGCCGTGCCGGTCTTGTCCGTGCCGATGTAGTTGCCCTGGATCGTGATCGCCTGCACGCCGCTGCCCCCCTTGTCCACGCCACCGGCGGCGTAGATGTGCGCGATCTCGTCGGGCCGCAGCGCCCGGGCGTAGTCGGCGATCTCGTCGATCTCGCCGTCGAAGGTGTGCGGGGTCGCCCCCGAGTCGCCCCCGATGAAGTAGGTCGGGCCGAGCGGGAGAGTGGCGTTGTAGGTCGGCGTGCCGACGATCGCCTCGGTGTCGTACAGGGCGCCGTCGAGATAGAATCGCACGTTGGTGCCGTCGGTGGTCACCGCCACGTGGCTGAAGGTGCCGGTCGAAAGCGCGATCGGGGTCGACATCACCGTCTGGAGCCCGGTGGTGCTCAGGTAGCGCAGGGCCAGGCGGACGGCGCCCCCGGAGTTCGTCAGCAGGACAGCGGTGTTCGGGTTGTTCGGGTCGCCGTTGCCGAGGAGGAGGTATTCCTGCCCCGCGGCGGGGAGGCTCGCCGGGTTGATCCATCCCTCGACCGTCTCGTCGTTGGCCGACTCCGTGAAGCTGGTGTACTGCAGGTTGACGGAGACATAGCCCGGGCTGGATCGGCTGAACTGGAACGCCTGGCCCCCGGCCACGCCGGGGCCGTAGGCCACCGTGCCCGAGATCGAGCCCGCGCCGAGGTACCCCTCGGGAGAGGAGTTGTTCGTGTTCCCCTCGGCCCGGAGCCAGATGAGCTGGCCGTCGGGCGCGCCGCTGGCATCGATCGAGATCCCCGGGCCGGTGTTGCCGCTGATGACGTTGCCGGCGCCGGCGGCCGTGCCGCCGATGGTGTTGGTCGCCGCGCTCGAGTCGATCTCGATGCCCGAGGCATTCGGCAAGGCTGCGTTGCCGCTCGTGTCGGTCCCGATCAGATTGCCGGCCACGACGTTGCCGGTCGCTCCGGCGCCGGTGATCCTCAGGCCCACGACTGTGTTGCCCGAGATCAGGTTCCCCGCTCCCGTGCCGGGCGTACCTGTGATGCCGCCGATCGTGTTGTTCGAGGCGCTCGAATCAATGACCACGCCTCCGTCGTTGCCGATGGCCGAGCCATCGGCGCCGACGCCGATCCGGTTCCCCATCACGGCGTCGCCGGTCGCGCCGTTCTCGATCTCGACGCCCCAGACCCCGTTGCCGCCGATCACGTTCCCGGCGCCGGGCGACGTGCCGCCGACCACGACGCCGGTGGCCTCGACGCCCCCGACGGAGATCCCATTCGAGCCGTTCCCCAGCGCGGCATCACCCGTGACGTCGACGCCGATGTCGTTACCCTCGATCACCGTCCCCGCCGCGGAGACGTTGACCGCGGAGACATTGATCCCGTCCTGGGTATTGCCGGAGATGACGTTCCTCGCCGCGGCGGTCGTGCCGCCGACCGTCGTGCCGCCCTCCTCGCTGATGTCGATGCCATAGACCTGGTTCGGGATCGCCGCCGTGCCCGAAGGATCGGTGCCGATGAGGTTCCCTTCCACCAGGTTGCCGGTGCCGCCGCCCTGGACGACGACCCCCATCTGGAGGTTGCCCGAGACCACGTTGCCCGAACCGGTCGCCGTCCCGCCGATCGTGTTGTTGGACCCCTGGTAGATGTCGATCCCGAACTCGTCGCCCGCGGCGGCGGTGCCCGCGGCGTTCAGCCCGGCGTAGCAACCCTGGACGAGGTCGTCGTTGCTGATCAGGACGATCCCGGCGTTCCCGAGGCCGGAGAAGTCGCTCACGACGAGCCCGCGGGCCGTGCTGCCGTCCGAACCGGCGACGAACTCGAGGCCGAAAACACTGGCGTCGGGGGCGGCGTTGGCGACGGCGGTGGTGCCGTCGATCGCCACCAGCGGCGCGCCGGTGTAGCCGGCCCCGCCCTGGCTCCAGCCATCGATCAGCACCGGCTTGGTGATGTTCGGCAATGCCGAGAGCGGCGCGATGGTCTGCTGGCTCCCGACCGTGCCGATGTTGAAGTCGATCGTGCTGGCGCTCGTGGCCGAATCCGCCTGCTCGATGGCCCAGCGGAGCGTCCCGGTACTGCCGTCGTCGGCCGCGCTGGTGACCGTGAACGTCGTCGGCATCATCCGCCGCTCCAGGTCGTGGAAGTCCGGCTGGAACGGCTGCCGCCGCCTCCTCAGCGCATCCCGTCGGCGACTCGCCGGCCGGCGACGTCGGTCGTGGAAAGGCCCGCTCGCCCCCTGCTCATGATGCGTCGACATCGCTCAGCCCTCATCGGCAACCGAATGAAAGGAACCCGATGCGTGCGTTCCGAGAAGCGGGGACGGCGCACCCTCGACGCCGCCCCCCAACCGCAACCCGTCGCGCCCCCATCGACGCGGCGATGACATCCAGGACCGTTCGACCTCGAAGCCGATCCTCGACCGAGACTGACAGGCCGGCGCCGATCGGCCGGCCCGGGATCGACTCGCTGTTCCGACGGCGGAAACCTCTCCAGTCCCCGGGTGCCTTGCCCCCGAACGACGGACTGGCATGTCCAGCGATCTTCTGACAGGACACGAATCCGCATCCATGCGAGACGCGCAGCATGTTACGCTAACGACGCGGTCCGTCGCCTGCAAGGGATCGGTGGGCTGCATTGACGCGTTTTTCTGATTCATGTTGAATCGAGCGTGCATGCTGCTGAATCAGGCGCCTGGGTCCGGCTTAGTTTCGTCGTCATCGGGGCCATCTGCGGCCTGGATTGGCTGCTCGAAAGGGTATCGGGTGATCGACATCCACCTTCGAGTGCGGCCGGCGTCGTCGCGGCGAGTCCCGAGGCTTAGTGTCAATTTATGCATCATCTCCGGGACACCCCGGACTGCACCAAGGAATAACTGCGACGCGGGCCGGCCTGTCCACAGCCGGTGTTTATTACCATCAAGAGATGAGACTGCGCCCCGACACCGTTTGGGGACAAAATTTCGGGCCGACCCGACAACGCCTCGGACTTTCGGGGAGTCGCTCGGGAGACCCGCCTGCCCGGGACGCCGGTCATCCGAGGGTCGCCGACCGGGAGGGATGATCCATGGCCGATCTCTGTTTCGTGACCACCTGCATGGGGCGGCTGGCCGCACTCGAGCAGTCGTTGGGGCCGATGCTCGCCCAGGCGGGTGACTCGGACGTGGTCGTCGTGGACTATTCCTGTCCGGACGGGGCCGGAGACTGGGTGGAGGCGAACTACCCCGCCGCGCGGGTCGTCCGCGTACCGGGCCGACCGGCGTTCAACGCCTCGGCGGCCCGCAATATCGGGGCGCGGCACACCGACGCCGCATGGATCTGCTTCGTCGATTCCGACGTCATCCTGGCTCCCGGATTCGCCGCCGCGTTGGCGCCGGCGCTCCAGCTCGGAAGCTTCTATCGCCTCTGGTTGACGGACGTGGGACTCGTCGGGACGTTCGCCTGCTCCCGCGCCGACTTCGAACGCGTCGGCGGTTACGACGAGGTCTACCCCTGCTGGGGCGAGGAGGACAACGACCTGTACGATGCCTTCCAGTTCGTCGGACTCGAGCCGCGGCAATTGCCGGCCCCGCTGCCCCGCCACCTGGCCCACGACGACGCGGCGCGCACGCGACATTACCCGGTCGTCGACAAGACGCTGGGGCACGCCATCAACCGCGTCTATCGCATCCTCAAGTGGGACACCGCCCGCCTGCGCCGCGAGCTGCTGACCCTCGAGATGCGCCGCGACCTCTACGCGAAGGTCGCCGAGGTCGTCACGGCCTCGATCCCACCCGGCCGGTCCGGCGACCTGACGATCCACCTGCCCATCGGGCTCGTTCCCGGCGGCTGGTCGCTCTCGCGCAGCATGACCTACCGCCTGACGCGGGACCCGTGACGTCGGGGATCAACCCGGTGCCTGGACGGTCTCACCGCGGCGGCGGAGCTCGCCCAGGAAGCTCGTGCCGAAGTGCTCGATCTCGAGGAAGCCGGCGTCTCGACGGCCGGCTTGTAGACGCGGAAGGTCCGCATGATGCCCAGCGTCGCCGCGCTCTCCAGCGGGCCGACGAAGCTCGTGTCGCGGTCGAGGAAATGCGGCTGGCGCGACCAAGTCTCCGTCTGGCGCGCGTTCAGGAAGAAGCAGCCCGCGTGCGGGTTCTTCGCCCGAGAGAAGGTCACGGTCGTGCCCAGCAGGCTCCCGGTGGCGACCGGAGTTTCGGCGAGGTTCTGAAATGGTGCCGTCAGCTCGACGGGCAGGTCGCCGTCGATGTAGGCCTTGTGCACCAGGCCGAGCGGGCCGACTTCGTATCGGTTGGGCTGGAGCAGCACGCCGTCGCCGAGCTGCGCCGTGAACCAGCCGAGCTTGACGAACAGCCAGGGGTCGCGCGCGATCAGGTCGTCTTCGAGATATGCGTAATAGTCGTATTCACCGAGCCGGTCGCGGAGCACGGCGTGGCATTCGAAGCCCAACAGCGGCCCTGGGCAACCGGTCGGATGGTGAGCGAAGGATCCCGCGGGTATCGTTAGCCGATCGAGCAAGTGGTCCTCGCCGGTCGTGCAGACGACGACATCCACCCGGCCGGCGGTCTGCTGGTTGGCCGGCATCGCGACCCGCGTCGCCAGGTCGATGATGTGCTGCGCCGGCCCATAGAGCTGGTGCAGCGCCGCGATGCACGCCGAGAGCGCGGCGATCCGCTGCGACGCGCCCTGGCACAGCGAGCCGTGCGGGGCGCCATCGGGCGAAGTCGCGCCGTGTACGGCATGAAAGTGAGGGATCGCGACGAGAATCCGCATCCGGCCCTCGGGTCCCGGGTCCTTGGTGTCGGACGTCGATCTCGCGTATTATGACCCCGGCACAAGAGAAATGCACGGCCGACTTTTCACTGACCACTGACCACTGCGAGCCGAAGGCGAGCCCAAGAGCCCGACGAGTATGCACGTCCTGTTCGTCCACCAGAATTTCCCGGCGCAGTTCGGGCACATCGCCCGGCATTTGATCCACACGATGGGCTGGTCGTGTACGTTCGTCTCGACGACGCCGGCCGGCAAGGTCGACGGCGTCAAGAAGATCGCCTACGAGTCCAAAGGTGGCGCGCGGGAGACGACCCACTATTGCAGCCGGACGTTCGAGAATGCCGTCTGGCACGCCCACGGGGTGTACGAGGCATGCCGGGCGCATCCGGAGTTGCGGCCGGACCTCATCGTCGGCCACAGCGGGTTCGGCTCGACGCTGTTCCTGCCCGAGCTCTATCCGGGCGTGCCGGTCGTCAATTACTTCGAGTTCTATTATCACCCGCACGACTCGGACATGGACTTCCGCCACGAGTTCCCGCCGGAGCCGCTCGACTTCCTCCGGGCGCAGGCGCGCAATGCCATGCTGCTGCTCGACCTGGAGAACTGCCGTCGCGGCTACAGCCCGACGCACTACCAGCGCGGGCTCTTCCCCGAAGTCTATCGCCCCAAGATCGACGTCATCTTCGACGGGATCGAGACCGAGATCTTCCATCGCAGGCAAGGGGTCCATCGCCGGGTGGGCGACCGGTCGATCCCCGAGTCGACGCGGATCGTCACCTACGTCAGCCGCGGGTTCGAGTCGATGCGTGGGTTCGACATCTTCATGCATGTCGCCCGCTCGATCTACCGGCGGTTCCCTGATGTGTTGTTCATCGTCGTGGGAAGCGACCGGGTCTGCTACGGCGGCGACGAGAAGCACATCCGGCACAAGACGTTCCGGGAGCACGTCATGGCCCAGGGCGATTACGACCAGAGCCGGTTCCTCTTCACGGGGCTCCTGGGCGTCTCGAAGCTGGTGGACGTGCTGAGCCAAAGCGACCTGCACCTCTACTTCACCGTACCGTTCGTGCTGAGCTGGTCGCTGATGGACGCCCTGGCGTGCGGCTGCACCGTGCTGGCCTCGGACACGGCGCCGGTGCGCGAGATGATCGAGGACGGCCAGAACGGCCGACTTTGCGGGTTCTACGACGTGGAGGGATTCGCCGAGCGGGCCGTCGAGATCCTCCGTGAGCCCGGCGCATTCCGGCACCTGGGCCGCGTGGCAGCCGAACGCATCCGCCGCGAGTATGCGATCGAGGTCACCCTCCCGCGCCTCGCCCGCCTCTTCGAACAGGCCGCCGGCTGAGAGCGTGAGAAAGAATTCGAGCGATTGCCCTCGGAGGACGGCGACCTCGTGAACCACATGGGGCCTTCGGAATTCCGCCAGCTCTCCCTGGAACCTCGGTGCCCGGGCCGACCGAGCGCCACGGACCGTCGTACGGGGCGAGTTGGCCGCCTCCGTAGGCGGTGTGGGGGCCGTGCGGCCCCCTCCTCAGACCCCGGCCGCCGCCGCCGCGCGCACCTTCGCCGCCGCTCGCAGGCTCACCGCTCGCATCAGATTATGAGCCAACGCATGCCACAACGCGATCGCCTTGGCCTTCAGTTGGCCCCGCACCCGCAACTGGATCAAGCCCCGGTTCCGCGCCTGCGCGTTGACACATTCCGCCGTCGCGGCCCGCTCCTTGTAGATCGCCTTGGCCTCCGCGCCGGCCATCCGCTGCCGCCACGCCGCCACCGCCGGAGAGTCGCTGGGCTTCGGCGCGTAGCGATCCACCGTCGAATCCTTGGGCGCCGGCACCGGCGCGTACACCGTACAGCCCACCCCCTCGGCGCTGACCGCATCGATCTGGTCGTGCTGCGCGAAGCCGCCGTTGACCAGTACGTCCTCGAGCCTCCGGTCGTACCGCGCGTCGATCTGCTCGACCATCGGCGCCATCTGGCCGGCATCGCTGCCGACGGTTACCACGTCCACCCCCACGATGATCTGACTGTCGGTGGCCGTGCTGAACTGCACGTTGTACGCCGGGCGGAAGCCGCCGTCGGCCATCTTCATCACCGTCGCGTCCGGGTCGGTGGTCGAGCCGCGGGCCTTCTGGCGATCTTCCGGCTTCTTCCTGGCTTCCAGCTCAGGCAGCCGATCCAACGCCCCCTTGATCCGCTCGGCCCGCTCGCGGGCGGCCCGCTCCCGGGCCTTCCGTCGCCGGCGATCGTCGGCCGCCGGATCGGCCTCCAACTCCGCCCGCAACGCCTGGACTTGGGCCTCGGCCTCGGCCAGGGCCGCCTCCAAGGTAGGACGGCGGCGGAACGAGGCGGCGCCGGCACTGGCCCGCACCCGCATCCCGTCTTGCGCCACCCGATTCAGATCGACCAAACCCTCGGCCATCAACACCGCCACACTTTGGCTGAGCCAGCGGTCCAGCAGTTCGCCATGGGCGGTGCGGAAGTCGGCCAAGGTGTGGTAATTGATGCGGACATCGCCGAGGATCCAGCGATAGTCATCGTGCTTGTGACAGAGTTTGTCGAGGTGTCGGGCACTGCCGACGCCGTCGATCGTCGCATAGAGCCACAGCGCCATCAGGATCTTGGGATCGATGGGGGGATGCCCCGGGTGGCCCTCGACGGCCTTGATGGCGCTGTACAAGGGGCTGAGGTCCAGTCGCTCGACATAATCCCAGACGACCCGCGCGAGATGATCGTCGGGGATCAGTTCGTCGAGCGCGACGGTCCGGAAGACGATCTGGTCGCGGTTGGCGATCCGCAGTCGCGGGCGACCGGAGGGGGCCGGTGGCTCGGTGGATCGGGGTGGCCCATCATCGTCAGCCGATGTCCCGAAGAGCGACGGCTGTTCGGGCCGGGGCGCTGGGGGGTCGAGGGGAGTGTTCATGGTGATAGGATAGCGGCAGAATCCTCATGTGTAAACGTCTTTTGAGCGATTCCTTCACAAGCTCTGAGCCATCCCCTCTGCTCCGTGGGTTTGTACGTTGTACGAGTTCCCTATGGTGCGCGGAACTCCTACATTCCTGACAGATGTAGTAGCAGTAGTAGATGGTCGTGTCCAGGGGGCTTGTACGTTGTAGGAGTTGTACGAGTTCCCTATGGTGCGCGGAACTCCTACAAAGCCCGAGTCGTCCGGGATCTTGAAGCCAACGCCCCGGAGCGGCGATGATAGGTCGGGGAACGACACGCGGCAGGCGAAGGTTCATGACGCCCCGGGGAACCCCATGCGGCAGGATCAATTCCCGGCGGGCGCGGATCTCGAGCGCTATCGCAATTACCTGCGGCTGCTGGCGCGGGTCCATCTGGGTTCGCGGCCCGGGCCTCGGATCGACCCGTCGGACCTGGTGCAGCAGACGCTCCTGGAGGCGTATCAGAAGCGCGATCAGTTCCGGGGCGCCAACGACGCCGAGCGTGCCGGCTGGCTGCGGACGATGCTGCGCGCAACGTCGCCGACGCCCTGCGGGCCCAGGGTCGGCTCAAGCGGGACATCAGCCGCGAGCGGTCGCTGGAGCGGGAGCTGGCCGAGTCCTCGGCCCGGCTGGGGGCCTGGCTGGCCGCCGAGGGGCCCAGCCCCAGCGAATTCGCCCAGCGGCACGAGCAGGCGATCCGTGTGGCCGACGCCCTCGCGCGGCTCTCGCCCGAGCAGCGCGAGGCGCTGGTGCTCCACTACTGGCAGGGCTGCTCGCTGGCCGAGGTCGGCAAGTCGCTCGAGCGGACCCCCGCCGCCGTGGCCGGGCTGCTCAAGCGGGGACTCAAGAACCTCCGCGGGCAGCTCGGGGCGATGGAGTGACCCATCACATGGAACCGATATCATGATCGCGACCATGTCCCGACCGGACCCATCGCTGCCGGAGCGCGAGCGGCGGCTGGACGAGGCCATCGCCGAGTATCTCATGGCGGCCGAGGCCGGCCGTGCGCCGGATCGCCGAGAGTTCCTGGCGCGCTACCCCGACCTCGCCGGCGACCTGGCGTCATTCTTCGATGACGAGGCGTGCATCAAGCGGCTGGCCGGCACCGTGCCGATCCCCGCCCACGAGGCCGACGGCCGCGCGCCGGCCGCCGCGATCGCGGGCGCCGAGCGCGAGGCGCCCGTCGTCGGCGGCGAGTTCGGCGACTTCGAGCTCCTCGAGGAGATCGCCGTCGGCGGCATGGGGGTCGTGTTCAAGGCGCGGCAGAAGCGGCTCAACCGGGTCGTGGCGCTCAAGACGATCCGGCCGTCGGCCCTCCGGGCCGGGTCCGGCGGCGGCGCCGCCGCCCCGCGGTTCCGCATCGAGGCCGAGGCGGTCGCCCGGCTCGATCATCCCGGGATCGTGCCGATCTTCGAGACGGGCGAGCTGGCCGGCTACCCCTTCCTCTGCCTCAAACTGATCGAGGGCGGCGACCTCGAGCGGCACCTCGACCGATTCCGCGACGATCCGGCCTCGGCGGCCCGGCTGACGGCCGAGATGTCCCGCGCCGTCCACTACGCCCACCAGCGCGGCGTCCTGCACCGCGACCTGAAGCCGTCCAATATCCTGCTCGACGAGCACGGCCGGCCGCACGTCACCGACTTCGGCCTGGCCCGTTGCCTGGAAGACGACAGCCGCATCACCCAGACCGGGCTCATTCTCGGCACGCCGAGTTACATGGCGCCCGAGCAGGTCTCGGGCCCGCGGAACGAGGTCACGACGGCCGCCGACGTCTACGGCCTGGGCGCCGTGCTGTACACCCTGCTCGCCGGCCGCCCGCCGTTCAAGGGCGAATCCGTCTACGAGACCCTGCGCCTGGTCCGCGAGGAGGAGCCGGCGTCGCCGCGGAGCTGGTCCCCCGCGATCGATCGCGACCTCGCGGCGATCTGCCTGAAATGCCTGGAGAAGGACCCGCGCCGCCGCTACCCGTCGGCCGAGGCGCTGGCCGTCGACCTCGAGCGCTGGCTGGTCGGCGAGCCGATCGTCGCGCGGCCGGCCGGCCGGGCCGAGCGGGCCTGGCGGTGGTATCGCCGCAACCACCTGCTCGCCAACGCCTCGGCGGGCGTCGCCGCGTTGATCGTCGCCTTCGCCGCCGTCGCGGGCCTCGCGGCCGTCGGCTACTACAGGAAGGCCGAAGAGGCCGTCTCGGCCGTCCAGCGCGAGCAGAACGCCCACAAGCTCACCGCGGCGCAGAGCGAGGAGATCCGCAAGAAGCTGGTGCAGCTCCTCGTCGACAGCGGCATCCGGCTGATGGACCGGGGCGATCCGACCGGCGCATTGCCCTGGTTCGCCGAGGCGCTGACCCACGACCGCGAGGGCGAGGACGCCGCCGCGACCCACCGGCTCCAGCTCGGCACCCTGCTGGGCCAGTGCCCCTCGCTCGACGGGATCTACTCCGACGGCCGGCCGATCACCTGGGCGGCCTTCGACCCGGCGGGACGCCAGGTCGCGACCGCCTCGGCCGACGGCACCGCCCAGGTCTGGGACATCGCCACCGGCGAGCCCGTCACGCCCGATCTGAGGCACGACGGCCCGGTCAACCGGGCCGAGTTCCGGGGCGACGGCGACTCGCTGGTCACGGCCTGCGAGGACGGCTCGGTCCGCGTCTGGGACCTCAACGCCGCCCGCCCGGCCGACGGCCCCGCGCTGCGGATGGAGCACGGCTCGCCCGTGCGATTCGCCCAGTTCAGCCCCGATGGCCGCCGGGTGATCTCGGCCGGGTCCGAGGGGATGATCCGGATCTGGGACGCGGCGAACGGGAAGCCGGTCGGCCCCGCGCAGCCGGTCGGATCGCCGCCAGTCGACCTGGTCCAGACCGCCGATGGCCGCCGGCTCGCGACCGCCTCCGGCGACGGGACGGCGCGACTTTGGCGGCTCGATGGCGGCCGCCTGGGCCCGATCGCGACGCTACCGCCCTCGCGGGCGCGTCGCGTCGCGTTCAGCCCGGACGGCTCGCTCCTGGCGACGGCGAGCGAGGACGGGACGGCGCGGGTCTGGGATTCCGCGACCGGCCGGCCGGTCACCCCTCCGATCGCGCACGGGCGCTCGGTCTCGCACGCCGAATTCAGCCCGGACGGCTCGCTCCTGGCGACGGCGAGCGAGGACGGGACGGCGCGGGTCTGGGATTCCCGGACCGGCCGGCCGTTCGGGGCGGCCGCGGCGGCGATGAGCCATTCCGGCGGCATCGGCAAGGTCGGCTTCAGCCCCGACGGCGCGCGGGTCGTCACGGCCGGGCTCGACGGGAAGGCGCGGATCTGGGACGTCGCCACCGGGGTGCCGCTGTCGCCCCCATTCTTCCACGGCGGCAGCCTGCGCCGCGCCCGGTTCTTGCCGGACGGATATCACGTGCTGACCCTCGGCTCCGATTCGAACGTGCGGCTCTGGGACGTGAGCGGCCTCGGCGGCTCGTCGGTCGAGATCGAGGACCCGGACGGCGTCCGCTTCGCGGCGTTCGACCGGTCCGGCCGGCGGATCGTCACGGCCGGCGCGGGCGGGACGGCGCAGGTCTGGGACGCCGACATCGGCGAGCCGGTCTTCTCGGACCCGATCAGGCACAAGGGCGCCGTCGCCCGCGCCGCCTTCTCCGCGGATGGCCGATGGGTCGCCACCGCGAGCGCGGACGGGACGGCGCGGGTCTGGGACGTCGAGAATAACGGCCGGTATGTCACTTATCCCTTGATGCATGACGGCGACGTCCGCGACGTCCGCTTCAGCCCGGACGGGACGCTGCTGGCGACCGCTTCGGGCGACGGTCGGGCGCGGCTGTGGGACATCGCCACGAGCCGCCCGGCGGTGCCGGCGATGGAGCACGGCAAGGGGGTCAACGCCGTGGCCTTCAGCCCCGACGGCCGCAGGCTGGCGACGGCGAGCGAGGACGGGACGGCGCGAGTCTGGGACGTCGCGACGGGCCAGGCGGTCCTCGCGCCCCTGGATCATCGCGCACCCGTCGTTTGCGTGGCGTTCCGCCCCGACGGGCGTGCGCTGCTGGCCGCTTGCTCGGACCCGACATTCGCCGAGCTCCAGGCCCAGCAGTGGAAGCTGGAGAACGGCCAGCCGCTCGGCGTCCCGATGAGGCACCGCGACGGGGTCGTCCAGGCGGCCTACAGCCCGGACGGGCTGCGGATCGCCACGGCCAGCGAGGACCGCACGGCGCGGGTCTGGGACGACTGGGGCGAGCCGGTGACCGGCCCGTTGACTCATCAAAATCAAGTGCTCGATGTCGCCTTCAGCCCGGACGGGCGCCGGCTGGCGACGTGCAGCCTGGACGGGACTGCCCGGGTGTGGGACGTCGCGACCGCCGAGCCGCTGTCGCCTCCGCTCTTGCATCACGAGCGCGCCGGGGTCGGCTCGGTCGCTTTTAGCCCGGATGGCCGCCGTCTGCTGACGGCGGGGATGGACGGGATGGCCCGGGTCTGGGATCTGACCCACGACGACCGCCCGGCTGGGGTGCTGCGCCTCCAGGCCCAGGTCCTGGCCGGCCGGCGGCTCTATCAGGCCGGCGCCGCCTACCATACCGGCGCCGAGATCCCCCTGAACGCGGCCGAGCTGTCGAACGTCTGGAGGCAGCTACGCGACCTGGACCCCACGGGCCGCCCGGGCGGTGCCGGTCCGCAATCGTCACCGCGATGGCGGATCTCCTGGCACCGCCGCGAGGCGCGGCGGCTGGAGACGGCGCGCGAGGGCGCCGCGGCGGCCTGGCACCTCGCTCGGCTGCTGGAGCTGCTCCCGGGCGATCCGTCGATCGCCGCCCGGCTCGCCGCGGCGCGCAGGATGTCGGGCGACCGGCCGGGCGCCGATCCACCCAGGTAGCGTCGGCATCGCCCACCGGGGGTGGCCTCGGAGCGGTTCCCCGCGCCGGGTGCATCCGTCGTCAGTCGGGACGAAACGGGGCCGTGAAGTCGTCATCCTGAATGGAGCAGAACAAGCGGGGATGCGCCTTGTACTCCGCCCAGAGCACGCCGACCTCATGCTCGTCGGTCAAGAAGCAGCGACCCAGGTACATGCCGTCCCGCGGATGGACCGAATACTTGACGTAACAGCAATCGGGCCGCTCCGCCAACCGGCGAAGGACGTCGGCCAGCAGCGCCCGGTCCGTGGCGACGAAGCACAGCTTCTTCTGGCTGCCCCGTTTCCCCTCGTACCATGCCGGTCCCCGGATCTCCATGAAGTACCCGTCCCGGGACGGGCGAAAGGGGTCTCCGAACTGCGACATGGCAACCTCCGCTTTCATTGCGCCAGCATCGGCGGCCAACCCGAGCGCCGGCGACGTGAGGAGACCTCGAACGCCCTCAAGGCTGCCGCAGGCCGGGCCAGCCGGAGGGCGACGTCAGCGTGACCGAGCCCGCTATTCGCCGGCGCGCGGACGGACCAGTATCGGCTTGCCGTCGAGACCACTGTAGACGAGCCGCCCGCCTTCCGTACGCACCTGCATGATCCTCTCACCAGCCGAGGCCACGAAGTCATCGATCAGGGTATACACCTCGCCTCGGCCGCGGAACACCAGCACCCGCTCCTTCTCGGCCCGCGGGATCTCGACCGAGAAGGCGGCCAGGACGGTCCCGTCGGGCTGCGGCTTCTCACCGAATGCGGTCGTCCCGTAGCCCGGGAACTGAAGGTCGAAGACCGCCCCCAGCAACTTCGCCCGGGTCACGTACTCCGGGGAGAGCTTCGCGTGAATCACGGCCCGCTCGACCCGAGCGTCCTCGGACGGGTCGATGTTGTTCGGATCGTCCTTGTAGTCGTCGTAGTCGGTGTAGGCCTTGGTGAGCTTGAATCGTTCTCCCCGGTATTCGATCACGTCCGGCGGGAGCGATGACGGACGCGGCCCCATCATTGACCAAAGGGCAGCCACGCCGACCAAGAGACAGAGGTAGACGACTTTGCGCCGCACGTTGATCCTCCCGTCTGCGCCACCTCATGCGTGGGCTCAGCGGCCGGGGCCGCCGAGCACAGGTTTGGGTCTTAGCGGTGCCCCCCGCGCCTCCAGTTCGGCGACGAGGTGGATCGCCTCCGCGCGGCCCAGGCCGGCGCCGCCGACGAAGCGGTTGCCGTTGTCGTCCTGGCGATGGACCACTCAGGGGCCGGCCGTGTCCCGCTCAGCAAGACTCATACTCCGCGTCCGCTGCCGCCCTGTACGAATCCGGCGCCAGTACGGGCGTATCATATCACGTCCGGTTTCCCGGGGGAGCATAGAAGGGGTCAAGGGGAGACGCAAGGGCGCGGATCCCGAGAATCGGCATCGGATCTGCCTTTGGGATCGACGCCGGCCGGGGACCGAACGGGCAGGAGCCGTCCCGGCCGCCGGCCGGTTCGAGGTCCCCGCCAGGTCCCGATGGATCCGGGTTCGCTCGGCTCGCTCGCAGGATGGACGAGGCGATTCCACGCACGGTGTGCGGAGAGGAGAGCCTGGATGCCCGCTGAGCCAGCACACGCTCCGAATTCGTCGGGGTCCGAGTTGGTCTCTGAATCATGGCGTCTTATAGAGACAATGTCAGATAGTGCCGGAATTGACGACTCGGCCGCCGCGCTCTATTTATAATTATTGAAGGCTTACCTATGGCGGGTAAGACAGCCATGTGGGAATTGACGGGATGCTGATTTTCGACCTATGTACGGACGTTCCCTATCCCCGTCAACCTGGCGGGTTTTACAGATGTCGTTTGATGGCCAATTCCGACCAGGAGCCACCTCGGTCTCATCAGGGATCACGTCTCGCCATACTGGTACATCAGGGGAGCGACCCCACACAGCCTTATCCGACGTTGGTGATCCGAGACAGAGCGCCACGCTTTCCACGGCTTTTGGCCTTGGGGTCAGATACGACGTTGTCCGGCCCCCTGGTCGGGATGGTCACTCTGTGGGATCAGCCTCCCCTGACTCGGTCGATCTTACCAGGTCCACCTCCAATTTGGCCAAGACCGCGGGGAGGATCGTGCCCAGCGGATGCGGTCCAGCTCCCCGATGCTTCTGGACCCGGGCGAGTTCCTCGGTCAGTGGGACAGCTTCCTCTCGATGCGCGGTCCGAGGGAGCTGAGACACCGCGGCGTCGAGGTCACGCGAGAGCTGATCAGGCGCAGTGGAATGCTCAATAGCGAACTTGATCAGCTTGTTGAGGATGTAATCCCGCTGCCGTGCGCACGGATGCTGGAACGTCATCCGGCCGGCCACCATCTGGTAGGCGATCCGGCAGAATCGACCGGCGACCTGGACGCGGAGGGCGCGCGCATCCTTGCCCTTGAGCCGCCATCCCGCGGCCAGGACCGCGAAGTGTTCATTGCATTTGATCAAATTATCTGCAATCATCAGGATCGCGTACCGCAGGTCGCGGTTGGCGTGCCGGACCAGCGCACCGTCGCGGCGATCGACCTGATCGCTCTGATACCGCGAAGGGAACAACCCGGCGCGGCCCGTGATCGCTCGCGCCTTGGGATAACGCTCGATCGGACCCATCTCGCCGGCGAACTCGGCGGCCGAGACGACGTTGATCCCGACGATGCTCAGGAGGAGCACATAGGGTGTGCGGGCCAACGGCCCGGCCAATTCGCCCTCGATCGCCCGGATGCCGCGGGCCTTGGCGAGCTGGTCGGCATCGAGCTCGAGGAAGATCCGGTGATGGAGCGACGCCGGCTCCTCGGCCGAGGGGGCGGACCGCGCCCAGGCGACGATCTTCTCGAGGGTGGAGCGTTGGACCCTCAGGCCGGCCTGTCGAGCCCGTTGGCTCAAGTCGGCGACGCCGGCCTCGACGATCGCCGCGGCCGAGCCGAGCTCCCTGGCCACCCAGAGGGCGGCGGGGGAATTGAAGACGTCCGCGACGCACCGGGAATATCCCGGCATGAACGATTGAAGATGCTCGAGCATCTGCTGCTGGAGGGCGACGCGCTTCTGCACCGACTTGCGGCGGTGCCTGGCCAGCAGTTGGAGTTGGACGTAGATCGGGTCGGGTTCGTGCTCCGCCAGTCCGAAGCCGTTGACGGCGGCGCGATGGATGGCGGAGAGGTCGGTGTCGTCGGTCTTGTTGCCCGGATCCGCCGGGAGCCGATACTGCTTGGTGGTGTAGGGGTGGATGATGCGGACCTCGAACCCGGCTTCGCCGAAGGCACGCCGGACCGGTCCGTGATAACGTCCGGTGCGCTCGATGACCACGATCACATCCTTGATCTGGTGCCGGGCCGTGGCGGCGCGAACGGAGATCAAGGCGGTCTCGAAGCCCGACCGGTTGTGCTCGACGGTGGTCGGCTCGAGCAGGACTCGGCCGTAGAAGTCGGCGAGCATGATCTTGGAGCGGGCCTTGGCGCAATCGACGCACACGAAGGCGAAGTGCTCGGGCCCGACCGCGACGACGCGCGGGTGAACGACGCCGCGGGGCTTGTGAAGGGTGTGCGGCTGCGACTTGCGACGGTCCTTCGACCGGGATTTGACGGCCAGGGAACAAGACCTCCGAATCGAGTTGAGAAGGGACTCAACTCCCATTCTGGAGTCTGTTCGGACGATCAGTACGCAAGATTCTTGACCGCTTGTTGTTGCGTGTCAAGAATCTTTAGTACCTGAGTTCGCCACATACCAGTCTGATCTGGCCAAGATCACCCCGCATTGTGACGCGACCCACTTGCGGGGTTTCTTGTCAGGTCTCGTTGTGCGACGAACGGACAGACGGGATTGCCCGTTCCGGGGCGACCCGGTCAATCGCGGCGATGGCAGCCGCCCTCGAGAGTCCGGTAGTGAGTCTACCGGCCTGTCGGCTTTCGAGGCGGCGCCGTGCGCTTGCGGCATCTCCCGGGTGCTCATCCCCGAGGCTACGGTCCGTTCGCGCACCGGCGCGCCCGACTCCCGGGGGCCGCGCCGCCGATCTCCGGGACCGAGTCTTCATCGTCCGGGTCGAGCCTCGGCGTGTTCTGACGAGTCTGTGGCGACGTGAGGAGACTCGGTGCGGCACCGGCTGGTCCCCGCTGGTCCTCTGCGAACGGCGAGAAGGGCCGGTGGCCCGGGATCGTCGTGCGCGGCCGACGCGGGACGGTCGCGGTTCACCGAGGACGTGAGACGGGAAGAGGCCCAGAGATCGTGCTAGTTTCCGACGACCGCCGCCACGGTGATCGCGAAGAAGAACAGGCCGCAGCCGACCAGCCCGAGCTGCATGATCAGGTTGGGTCTCAATTCCCGGGGCAGGAGGCTGCGGTTGACGAAGAGTGTGTGGAACGCCGAGAAGCCCAGGGCGATATTGCCAAGGATCGCGCCGACCTTCGCGATCTGGAGGGGGGAAAGCCATGCGAGGGTGATGATGCCCCACAGCAGATAAACTCCGAGCAGGGAATAGTAGATGTTCCTGACCCGGTTCCTCGCCAGTGCCCTCACGGCCGGACTGGTGGTCCAGAGGATGTCGGTCCAGTGCCGGGCGAGGAGATCGCCGGAGTAGACGGCACACGGGGCCAGCGTGAGGAAACCGACCAGCAGGGTCATGGGCCAGAGGAATCGAGCGAATTCGGGCGAGCGGCCCGCGATTCCTTCGGCGGTCATGGCGGCGACCCGGTGGTCCGAGACGGGCATGTTCCGGAGGAACTCCAGCGAGAGCATGCAGGGGAGAGCGAGACCCACGAAACTGCAAACCATCCAGACCGCGATCTGGTCGCGCACGATGTGTCGGTACCAGCCGCGCCACCGTTCGAGTGCGGTCGGCGTGATGCGAAACACCATCCCGACCGGAGAGAGCTCGATCGAACTGCCGCCGAAGGCGCTGGCGATGGCCCCGGTCTTGGCCCCCATGCCCCAACCCTTGTCGCGAGCGAAGTTCGAGAAGAGGGCGTTCGATAGTCCTCCAGCCCCGGCGATCGCCGCGAAGGCCGCGAGCAGTCCCCAGTCGACCCCAGGCAGACGGCCGAATCGCCGCCAGTATCCCCAGAGGCCAACCCGCCGGAAGCCCTGGTTCTCGACCCACGAACGGACCATGGCGTCGTAGGGTGGAGGGATGGCGTCCTCGGAGGTATAAACCTGCCGGCCGGCGTCGTCGGAGATCTCGACTCGCTCGAGCTGCCAGGTCCTGTCCGCGCGGAGATGCCCGGATGCACTGACCGACGACCGCCGCGCGGTGTCGTCCGATCGGACGAAGAACCCCTCTCGTCGTGCCAGCGAGGCGGCTCGTTCGGCCATCTCGACGCGCCGGGCCTCGAGGCGTCCGTCGGGAAGCCTCGCCCCCATCCCGAACCTCGTCGTTGTCTCGCCGCGGCGGACGAGAAAGGCCGTGACGACGGGTTCGTTGTGTTCCAGGGTGCCCTGCACCGTGTACTCTTCCGGGCCGTCGCGCTCGAGCATCGAGAAATGGGGCGCCGCGATGACCGTATCGCGCGCAAGGCGACCTCGCCGAAGCGGAGGAAGCCGGTGAAGATCTCGCCGACGTTGCGGGGAGAGACCATCAGCAAAGCGACGACCACAAGGAACCCGAAGACCACGACGAGCTTCACCGTCATGAGTCGTTCGAGCATCGTCGAGATCTTGCCGCCGAAGACCAGCGGCACGAAGGCCAGGAAGAAGACGACATACCCGAGGACCTTGACGAGCGAGACCTCCGACATGGAGTACCCCAGGAGTCCGATTCGGCCGTCGCCCGGAAGGTGGCCCAGGATGGCCGCGGCCAGCGGGACCGCGGAGTTCGACGCCATGAACGGCCAGATGTGCGCGAGGAACAGGGTCATGTAGCAGACCATCCAGAACCGCGGCCCGGGGGGCGTCCGGAAGAAGCCGATGAAGATCGGCTCGCCGCAGTAGAGGGCATACCGCATGACCTCCAGGTTATAGGCGACCTGGAAGAGGATGCTGAGCGTGGCGAGCCAGAGGAAGGTGCCGCCATACTGCGCGGTGACAGCCGGCCCGAAGAGCCACTCCCCGGCCCCGACCGCCGACCCCGCGACCAGCACCCCCGGCCCGATCAGCTCGGCCCAGTGCCGCCATCCGAACCCCGGCGGCGGGACCAGCTCACCGACCTGCCATGGGGCCACCGGTGAGGAAGACGTGGTGGCGGCTTCGGAGGTCCCAGCAGAGGTCAACATTCCTGAGCCTCGCTTCCTCGGAGGGTGTACGAGAAGCCTTCCATGGAGCGATTAACGAAGGCGCGGCCCGGATTCTTCGGCCCCGAGAGCGGGCCGGGGCCTCGACCCCCCCCTTCTGAAGGGGGAAGGCCTGCTCCTCTTGATCCTCCCTTAAGAAAGGGGGGCAGGGGGAGCCTCGCGTCGATACGAAGGATTCCCTTACGTCGATTCGATACAAGCGTTGATCGCTCTAGCCTCTTGTAAGCGTTCATGAGTCGAGGGTGACACGCGGCGAGGAAAGCATCGAGCGGCGAAGTCACTACCTGGATGCCGGGCCGATCAGACCGAGCGCGCAATGCCCCGGACCTGGGGCACCCGGGCACTTCGCGGAGGAAACCGCTACGGCCTGGGTGGGACGGCCCTCTTGCGCCCCCCACGCGGCTGCGCATGGGAGGTCAACGTCCGGGAGGCCGAAAATGTGGCAGTATGTCTGCCAGCAGTCCTCGAGAGACGACAAGAATCCCGCGATCTCCCCGGGGTAACCGGGCGACGACGTGATGTAGCTCATCCAGAACATCCACGGATCCTTCCCCGCGGCTAGCCGCACGGCGATCGCCCGCCCTTCGACCCGTAGGTCGAGCCAGTCGGATAACCCCGGATCGGGGGTGCTCTCCCGGACCTTCCGCAGAGCCGTTTGCGTGTCGGCACGCGGGTGTTCCCGGAGGTAGTCGTTCTGGTCGGCAACCGACGCCAGGAGCTGCTGCAACGCTCGCCACTGCTCGCGGCCTCGGGACGGGTGGTGTGCGAGGACGTAGCTGATCGCGTCCGTGCCGTCCAACTCGCGGAGGGAATCCAGCCACTCCAGGGCCGCGAGGTACTCGGCGACCGGGTGTAGCCGGAACCCGAGAAGCCGACGACCCCCGATCGTCCGTTCGCCGAGCACGCCGTTCTGGACGAGGCGGTCGATCAGATTCGGGGACAGGCCGACATCCGCACGGGTGAGCGCCTCGACCGCTGCCCTGGTCTCGACCTCGGCGTGTACGTAAGTGTCGTGGAGCGCGGACTGGGCCAGCACACGCGCCGCCCGGATCACCGCCTCGTCCGTTAACGTCCCGTTCGGACCGGCGTCCTTTGGATTGACCCGCCTCAGGTACGCCAGGATCGTCTCGGGCACCGACGTCGCGAGGGCCGCCAATTGCCCCCCCGCCTTGACCTGCTCGATCGCGTTGTCGACGAACAAACAGACGAGCAGCGGGAGGAGTGCTGGCGACCCGTCGGTCGTCCGCGCCAACTTCCAAAGGCGATCCGCGAGATCGCCCGCGCCACGGCCTGGGAAGTATGGCTCCGCCTCGTGATCCCGGAGGTACGTGGCCAGGAAGGTGAGCAGCGTCACGAAATTGAATTGATGCGGGCGGAGCAGCGTCACCGCCGCCGCTCCCAACTCCGGGGGCCGGCGCGATGTGATGACCATCGCATTGACCGCGAGCGTCGCGAACACGCCGGCCACGTAGGTCTTGGTCTCCGGGCTCCGTTCGGACAGGCCATCGATGACGACCAAGATCCGGCGAGAACGCAACAGCGCCTTGATGATGTCGGGGTCGGTGTCCGCGTCGGCGGCCATTTCCCGGAGCCCGGCCGCGACCGCAGCGACGAGGTCGGTGGTGTTGTCGTCGACCAAGACGGGGAGCATGCGGTGGGGGGCCAGCCGTTGCATCGGGTCGTCAGCGATCCCCCATCTGGCCAGTTGAAGCGCCAGGGTGCTTTTTCCGATCCCGCCGTCCCCGACGACGGCGAAGATGATCCGATCTCCGACAGCGCAATTCCGGAAGTCGGCGATGGTCGGGGGAGCTGTCATCTCGCGAACCACTCCGGCATGAGTGATTTGGACCGGGACCGGGATCCACTTGGGACGGTCGAGGACCGGCTGTAACTCGCCGAACGCCCGGCGGACGGCCTCGATCCGGCGGTCCACCCAGGCGTCCACGCAGTCGTCCGATTCCAGGTACTCCTCCCTTACAGTGGCAGGCAAGTCTTTGACCTTCACCTCCCCCCGGCCGTACCGCCGGGCCCAATCACGCCGTGTGCGCCCGTGCCGGGCGAAATACGCGGTCAGGCTGAGTTCCGCCGCCAAGAGGAGCAGACTACCGACGGAGGCCAGCGATCCGCTCTTCGGAAGTTTCTCGCCCCACTTCTCAGCAGAGAATCGTGGCTGAAGCCACAAGAACGTCAAAGGCCGGACCCACAGCACCGCGAACGCCGTGATGAGATACGCCAGCACCGCCGCCAGGGTGATGGCCGTCGCCTTCTCCCCACCGCTACGGCTCTCCCAGAAGGACCGATACGGGTAAGCCCCTGGAAGCGCTTGGGTATAACTGAGGCCAGCCTGGTCGGTCAGTGAGACCCGGTACAGCAACTTGCTCTGCTCGCGGATGCCGTGGTCGTCCGGCCGCCAAACGGCGTACAGCGTTTCCCCCCGCCGCTCGACCCGGGTGTTGACCGGACTCCAGCTCCCAACCCCTTCCACGGCGTACTCAAGGGTGCATTTCACGCCCGCCGGCTGCTCGTCCGCGACCTTCCACTCGACTCGCACTCCCGCGAAGGCGCGTGAGACGGAGAACCAGGACACCCAGGCGGCCCGGTTGACAGGCGTCCCATGGAGGATGGCCCCGGCCAGGCCGACCGCCCAGACGTTCGCGTCGTCGGCCGCCCAGACCGACGAGAGGCCCAGGGTGGCGGCCACGTCGTGCCGGCCCTTCACCCAGGTCTGGCCGCCGTCCGTGGTCGCGAGGATCGGGGTCTGGGTACTCATCCTGTCGTAACCGCCGACCACGAACCCGCGACGGGGGTCGAGGAAGTGGACCCCCATCAGGTCGAACTCGACCCCGCTGGCCCGCGGCTGCCATGTCTTTCCCGCGTCCCGGGTGGAGAGGATCGTCCCCCGGTCCCCGACGACCCAGCCCTGCTCGCGGTCCAGGAAGTACACGCCCCGGAGCCGGTAGTTCACGACGCGCGGCAGGCGGTCCCAATGCCGGCCGCCGTCCTTGGTCGCGAGGATGACTCCGAACGATCCCACCGCCCATCCGTGGGTCTCCCCAACGAAGAAGACCCCTTCCAGCAGGTCACTGGGCTTGACCGAGTCCTGACCCTGACCCTGACGCACCCAATCTTTCCCCTCATTTTCGGTGGCGACGATGACTCCCCCGTGTCCCACGGCCCAGCCGCGGGCTCGGCTGGAGAAATAGACCGAGTTCAGCGGGTCGGTCGTGTGGGGCATGTTTTTCATCTGCCAGGTCCTCCCGCCGTCGCCCGTCCGCCACACCCGGCCGCGGTCCCCGACCGCCCAGGCCATCGCGGAATCGACGGGGTGGACCGACCGGATGATTTCGTTGCCGTCAACCCGCCCAATCCCCCCCTCGGCCCGCTCCCGCCGTTCCCCCTGGCCCGGCTGCCAAGTGGCACCGGCATCCTGAGTCCGGAGGAAGACGTTGCCGCCCCACCGCCACCGCCCGCCGACGATCCACCCCGAGTCCTTACCAGCAAATCGGATCGACCTCAGGTTTTGACCGCCGACAGCCAGCCCCTTCCGCTGATAGATCCATTTCTCGCCCCCGTCCTCGGTCGCGAGGATGTCGCCGGCCTGAGTGACCACCCACCCCTTCTTTTCGTTGACAAAGTGGGCCGCCAGGACCGGCTCATAGGGTTGGGTCTGTCCGATGGGTTTCTCGTGATTCAACCAATAATCCCAGTCCTCGCCCCCTTTTTGCGTCGTCAGCAGGACACCGTCACCGACGACCATCCCCTGATCCCGGTTCGCGAAATAGACCGTCCGGAGAATGGGGAGATTGTCTCTCTCTCGGCTTACTCGCTTCCAGGAGCGACCGTCCTGGGTCCTCAGGATCGCGCCGTCGGAACCGACCGCCCAACCGGTCTTCTCGTCGGTGAAATCGAGGCCGTGGAGGTCGACCCCGCGGAGGTTCTCCTTGCCCAACAGACCCGGTTCCCAGTGCTTCCCTCCGTCCGCGGTTTTCAGGAGCGCGCCGTTGGCGCCGGCGACCCAGCCTAAACCGCCGCGGCCCCACCAGACTGAAAACAAGCCGGGAGGAAATCGGTCGAAGCTAAGCTCGGCCCTCGGGTTCCGCTCCTCCCATCTGGCGCCCCCGTTCGCGGTGGTCAGGATCGTCCCCCCGGCCCCGACGGCGCACCCCGACATCTCGTCCGCGAACATGATGGCGTACAGCGGCAGCGGGCGGGGGTTGCTCTGCTCCTCCCAGTTGTAGCCGCCGTTCTTCGTCTTCAGGATCTCGGCCCCCTGCCCGACCATCCACCCGACCTTCTCGTTCACGAAGTACACCGAGTGAAAATGCGAGGACGGCTCTCGGTCATTCGGCCGCGGCGTCCAGTGGGCGCCCCCGTCCTCGGTGGCGAGCACCGTATTCCCCGCCCCGACAGCCCAGCCCAACTTCTCATTCACGAAGTGGACGGCGTCGAGTTGGGGGTTGATTTGCTGCCACGCATAGTCGAGCGGGCGGGCGGGCGGTTCAGGAAGGTCTTCGGCGTGCTCGGTCCGTGCGGAACACCCGCAGAGCACGAGCAAGACCACGCCCACCCGTCGCATCACGATCCGACCGACGAGGAGGCGTCGCGCACTCAGGGCTGGAATGGACCGATTCCCGTTCGCTCCGGCCCGTCTGGCGCACGACTCGGCCAACCCGGCGCGTGGGCCACTCGGGATGCGGACGGAGCCGCGGCAGGTCTGGTTCCTTCGGACCATTGCGAGGACTCTCTGGGGAGGTAATACCCGCTCACGGCTACAGGGTATTGGCAAACGTCTTGAATCAGGCCTCCTGAATCCACGCCTGTGGCGTCAAGCCTGCAGCTCAGGGTGTTATATACACCGAGCGTCGTTGTCGGACAATCGGCCGCCGGGCATCCGCTCGGGCTGCGGCACAGGAGCGGCGAGCGGCCGGTACGCGCCGAGTAAGAGGCCGTAACGGAATCGGGCCATCGGGAGGGCGAGGCTCCGTCCGAGCTATCCCGCGCGGCTCGGACGGAGCCTCGCCCTCCCAAAGACCGAACATCATCGGCGACCTGCTGTCTGAGGAACGGAGACGGCTGAACCGCTCACCACCAGCCCGGGGCCGGCTTCGCTTCCACCCGGTGCTTCCGACATAGGCAAGGCCCCTTGTCGGATTTCGGCATTCGCCCGCACCCATGTCGCCTCGACTCGTGAACCGCTACGCCCCCTTCGGTGCCATCAGGCCCTCGCCGGCTCGCCTCGGATTCCCGCCAGGGCCTTGTTCAGGGCGGGCATCAGCTCCTTGCTGAACAGCTCCATGCTGCGGAGCCAGCTCGGCTTGTCATCCCAGTCGTAGCCCATCAGGACCAGGGTCCCGAACGGTCCGGTCTCGTCGATCAACTCCAGCAGGCGACGGAGGACCTCGTCCACGTCCCCGGCGATGATCTGCTCGGTCATCAGGTAGTCGAGGTTGCAGTTCGCATCGCTCATGGCGAGGTCGCGCTTGTAGATCCGCCGGCCCAGGCCCTTGTCGAAGAGGTGCCCGATGTACTCGTAGCATTTCCCCAGGGAATTCGTTCGTGCCCGCGTCCTGGCCTCCTTCGTCGTATCGGCGAGGAAGATCGATCGGGCCACCTTCCAATCGGAGCGGTCGGGAAGCCGGCCCGCCTCCATCGCCGCCTCTTCGTAGGTCTTCCAGATGTCGGCCAGCACATTACCGGGAACGAGGCAATGGCCGAACGGTTGGTGTCCCCGGCGCGCGGCGGTCCGCATGCTGGGCGAGTTCCGACTCATACCCGGCACGGCGATCGGCGGGTGAGGCTTCTGGTAGGGCTTGGGGATGTAGCCGATGCCCGTCTCCGTGTCCACGGCCTTCTCCAGGCGGATCTTCCAGTACTTGCCGTCGAAGACGTAGGGCGGGTCCGATGACCAGAACATGAGCACGGCGTCGATGGCCTCCTCGACCATCTCGGCGGCGTTCCGCGGCTCGACGCCGTAGAGTTCCTGATCGGCGGTCACGCTGCCGGCGCCGAAGCAGAGGTTGAGCCGGCCCTTGGCCAGATGGTCGAGGAACGCCAGCCGGCACGCGACGTGCGCCGGGTGGTGCTGCTGGACGCAGACCGGGGCCGGCCCCATGCGAATCGTCTTCGTTTCGCCCAGGGCCCTCCCGATGAAAATCTCCGGCATCACGATGTTCTCGTACTTCATCGTGTGGTGTTCGCCGATCCAGAACTCGGCAAATCCGAGTTCTTCGGCGCGGACGATCAATTCCAGGTCTTCGTCGTAACACCGGGCGGCGGGCTTGGCCGGGTCGTGGAAAGGCATGATGAACATGCCGGAGCGAACGGCCGCAGGGCTCCCTTTCTGGCTCATTAGTTTGCACTCCACTGGTCTGATCTGAGGGTCGGTTTTCGGATATTGGCCTTCGCCTTTTCTCTCACGAGACAGATCGTCGATTCGATCAGAAGCTCGACCCGGCTAGCTCGGCCCGGACAAGGCGCCAGACCTCCTCATCGACGGGGATTCCGTCGCGTTCGCGAAGTCGGCGCAGCCGCGATTCCTGCTCTCCGGGGACCATGACTTCGGAGACGCCGTCCTGCGGCGGCGCGGACTTGACGTGGCGGATGAGCTCGCGGACCTGCATGAGAAAGACCTCCTCGGGGAGGAACGCACCGGGGCGGATGGCCATGAAGAGGACGCCGTCGGTGGCGCCGTCGAGAGGGGCCTCGATATTGGTGCAGCAACCGGCGCCGGAGAGGCCGCCGGCCAGGGCATCGATCAGCAGACCCAGGCCGAAACCCTTGTGCCCGCCGAAGGGGAGGATCGCACCGCGGGGAGGACCGTAAAGGTGGGCGGGGTCGGTCGTCGGGCGACCGTCGGAGCGGATCACCCAGCCTTGGGGAATCGATCGACCCTCGGTCCGTGCCGCGCGGACCTTCCCTTCCGGCGCGATGGCTGTGGCCATGTCGAGGACGAGGGGAAAGTCGCCGCCGGGTGCGGCGATGCTGATGGGATTGGTCGAAAGTCGACCGGCCCGCCCGCCAAACGGCGCGACCCACTGGCCGTGACCACCCGCGTTGACCATCATCAGTGCGACCAGGCCCCGGGTCGCGGCGTACTCGGTGTAGTGGCCGATGCGGCCCGTGTGGCCGCAGTTCACCAGGGTCACCACGCCCGCGCCGCCGGCGTCCGCCAGCTCGAT
Source organism: uncultured Planctomycetota bacterium (assembly GCA_963815795.1). Lineage (GTDB taxonomy): Bacteria > Planctomycetota > Planctomycetia > Isosphaerales > Isosphaeraceae > JAKAUH01. The sequence continues at coordinate 508,441 of CAWFIC010000006.1, forward strand.
CGCCTTGTCCGCCGCATGTCGGGCCATCACCTGGCCGAATCCGTGGCCCCCGTCGAGTGCCGCGGTGGCCGCCGTCTCGCGGAGGACCGTCGCCGTCGCGTCCGGCCGGACGCGACCCTCGCGCACGGCCCGGACGTACTGCGGCACCCGGAGAATCCCGTGCGAGGTCACTCCCGTCATCTCGGCGTCCACGAGATGGTCCGCGACGACGCCCGCCTCGAATTCGGGCGTGCCCAGCGCGACGAACGCGCCTCCGATCGACTGCCGGAGGAAGGTCGCATCGAGCGTGGGCATCAGTGGCCCCCTTGCCGTCTGAGGCTCTGCAGCCGGCTGACCGCCGTCGTCGCGGCGTCGCGGAGAAGGAGGGCGTCGCTGGAGTAGGAGACGAAGCGGATGCCGCGCTCGACCCAGCGGGAGATCGTCGCCAGGTCGGGGGCGATGATGCCCGAGGCGACCTGGTTCCGCTGGGCGACATCGACCATCCTCTGAATCGCCGCGACCATCCGCGGGTGCTCGGTCTGGCCGGGAATCCCCAGGTCGACCGAGAGGTCCATGTAGCCGAGACAGGCGACGTCGACACCCGGGATCGAGAGCATCGCTTCGAGGTTGCCCACGGCTTCCTGCCGCTCGATCTGGATCACCAGTAGCGTGTTCTCGTGCACCCGGTCCATGAACTCCCCCGGAGGGATCGAGACCCCGTCGGTCTGAGCCGGGGTGCAGGCAAATCCGCGGATGCCGTGTGGCGGATAACGCGTCCAGCTCACGATGTCCCGCACCTGGTCGGCCGTGTTGACGCGGGGCACTATGATCCCCTGGGCGCCGTTGTCGAGCACGCGGGCGATCCAGACATATTCCGCCTGGGGTACGCGGACGACCGGGACGATGCCGGCCTGGCGCGCGGCCCGGACGAGGTCGGCGACGGTCTCCAGGTTGAATGGGGTGTGCTCCATATCGATGAACACGAAGTCGAAGCCCGCGGCCGCGTAGATGCGAGCGACCTCCGGAGTGCGCAGGCCGGTGAGCTCGCTGCCGAAGACGGGCTGGCCCGCTCGCAACGCGCGTCTGACGGGATTCTCTCGCATGATCTTCGTCCCTCAGTCCCGGACCCGGATCACGACCCGTCCGCACACCTGGCCGCGACGGACCCGATCGAGCGCCTCGTTGATCTGGTCGAGGGGGTATGTGGCCGCGATCCGGGGACGGATGACGCCGCGAGCCATAGCCTCCACGGCCTCGAGCGCGTCTTGAATCCCGCCGTTGCGCGAGCCGACGATCCGCAGTTCGCGCTGGGCGATCTGGATGGTATCGAGGCCGATCGGCTCGGCCTCCTCGCCGATCACGATCAGGGTGCCCCCACGGCGGGCCGACGCCGCCGCGGCCGCCATCGTCGCGGTCCGACCCACCAGCTCGAACACCGCGTCAACACCCTCCCCGTCGGTCCCGGAGAAGGACCGGACGGCGTCCGTTGTCGTCTCGTCGATCGGGCCGGCGGCATCGGCTCCGGCCTCGAGCGCGGCCGCGCGGGCGGCGGGCTGCCGATCGAGGGCGAGGACGCGGATACCGGCCGCCTTCAAGAGCTGAACCAGGATCAGGCCGATCCCTCCCGCGCCCAGCACGATCGCCGTGTCGCCGAGCCGCAGTTCCGACTTGCGGAAGGCATGGATGGCCGTGACGACCGCGCAGGTGGTCAGGCCCCCGATGTCGAAGGAGACCTGCTCGGGGAGCGTCAGGATGTTCGCCGCGGGGACCTTGAGGAACTCGGCGAAACCGCCGGGCAAGGTGACGCCGACGATTCCCTTGAGGTGGGTGGCCTGGGCGTCCTGGCCCGATCGCGTGTAACGGCAGCCCGCCGACCTCACGAACAGGTGCGGGACCACACGATCGCCTACGCGCGGCCTGTCAACGTCCGGGCCCACCTCGACCACGATTCCCGCGGGCTCATGGCCGGGCACGTGCGGCAGCGACGGGACATAGGCGAGGCCATCCTGGATGTGCAGGTCGGTCCGGCAGATGCCGCACGTGTGGACCCGGATGAGCACTTCGCCGGGCCCGACCTCGGGACATGGCAGGTCGGCGATGACCAGCGGCTCCCCGATGGCACGCAAGACCGCGGCTTTCATGGTCAGGCTCCCGGGGTCGGCGGCCGATCGAGACCGAGGCGCTGCTCGACCGCGCGGATGGCCGGGGCATTCCGCCTCGCCCCGTCCTCCAGCAGCGGGTAGTTGTACAGGTCGTTGGTCATCGTCCCGCGAAAGCCGACCGAAGCGAGCGCGGCCACGATGGCGTCAAGATCGAGGATCCCGTCGCCGATCGGCAAGTGCAAGGCGTAGGTCTGGCAATCGCCATCCGAGTAGTGCAGGTGGAGGATCCGCTTCCCCAGGGCCTCGATCGCCGCGACATACGACTCCGGCCGGCCCACGCCGTAGTGGCAGCAATCGTAGAGGATCCCGACCGAGCCGGCCGGTCTCCCCTCCGCGACGGCGTCGATGAAGTCGCACGCCCAGGCCGTGTCCATGCTCAGCGTATCGGGATGCGGCTCGAAGACGAGTTGAAGGCCGTGCCGGACGCAGAGCTCGGCCACCGATCGGAACAGCGCGACACAATCGACCAGACACGCCGCGGGCCGGCGGTGTCCGTTCACCGCGGCCCACGGGTCGTGGCTGATGATCAGGCCGAGCCGGAGATCGGCGGCCCATTCGATGGCACGGTCGAAGTCGGCCAGCGTCTCGGCGAACCGCGTGTAGGGATCGACCTCGACCCAGCAATCGAAGCCGTAGGGTTCCAGGCCGATCTCCCGGCTCCAGGCCGCGAACCGACGCCGCAGGCCGGGCGTCACGAGCTTCGCATAGAAGGGCGGTCGCGAGAGCTCCAGCGAATCGAACCCCGCTGCGCGGACAGTCCGGCAGATCGCCTCGATATTCGATGTCTCGTGGAAGCTGACGGCGTTGATCCGCGGCATGGGCGTTATCCGATCGGCGACGTTACGGCATCGGGGCCTCGGGCCAGATGATCTGCCGGGCCTCGTCGGGCGAAGCGACCTCGCGGCCGAGCTCGCGCGAGATGCGGGCGATCTTCTCGACGAGTTCGGCATTGGTTCGCGCATACTGGCCGGCGGACAGGAACGGGTTGTCCTCCATCCCGACCCGGACATGGCCGCCGAGGATGATGGCGGTCGTCAGCACCTTCCAGTGCTCGACGGGGTCCATCACGCTGGTGTTGTAGATGAAACCGGGCGGCAGGTGATGGTGGTTGAAGAGCATGGCCTCGGCCGTCGGCGGCGTGTAGCTCCCGCCCCGCCAACCGAGGAAGAAGGTGATCCAGACCGGCGGCTTCAGCAGGCGCTTCTGGACCATCCGCTGGGCATTCCAGACGCCTCCGTAGTGGAAGCACTCGGCCTCGATCTTGACTCCCAGCTCGCCCGTGACGACGCAGTATTCTTCCAGCTCGGGGCGATTGTGCAGGCCGTAGAGCTCGACCGGTTCGCGACCGGGCTCGTAGTCGAAGCACTCGTCGTGGGGGTTGAAGCAAGTCGAGATCATGTCGGGCTTCTGCTCGATCATGAGCTGCCGGCGCTGGGGGAACCGGCCGTTGGCGATCCCGTACTGGATGATGGGCTTCACCGTGCACTGGTCGAGGATGTCCTGCCGGAAACGCCCCCAGCCGGGGATGTCCAGGTCCGAGAGCCGGGTGCCGTCGGCTTGGATCGTCTCGTCGATCGTGTACGGGCCGTGGAGGTGGCAGATGCTGGCGCCGGCGTCGACCGACCGGACGTATTCCCGGGCGACCTCGGCATAACCCTTGGGCGTCGGGTTGTGCGGGTTGCTGGGGTACGCCATCGTCGAGTCGCAGGTGACGGTGATGATGAGTTTATCCATTCACGCCTCCGGTGCGATCACGGTGAGTTGGGCTAGATGGCCTTTTCGACCGAAGGGCATCGACCGGCGCGTCCACGCCCGAGGGCTGCGCCAGCCGCGGGTGGAATCGTGGATGGCAATGTGCGAACATGTGCGGTAGGTTAGCCCGCGAGCGTGGGGGCGTCAATCGTCCGGTCCGGGATTCGGCGAGAGGTCGCGGGCGAGCCCTCATGAGGGAGGACGACATGAGCATCTGGATTCGTCGAGGAGCGGGGGTGATCGCATTCATGGGGCTCTTCGTCTTCGGCTGGTGCGCGAACGAGGCGTCGCGGACGGGGGCCCGGGCGGAGGAGGGCGCGGGGAGGTCGGGTGAAGGCGCGGAGGAGACGCCGATCGGTCCGAGGTGGTGGCCCTCCCGCTATGGGCCCGACGACCAGAGGGGTGCGTCGAACCTGATGACCGCCGAGCGCGTGCTGGAGGCGACCAGATTGATCCGCGCGGGCCGGACCTATCAGCTCGGCCGGGTCTACGAGCGGGAGATGCCCATCTTCCCGCACCGGACGTTCCGGCTGACGATCCCGGCGTTCCGGACGGTCCGGGGTGAGAACCGGCAGGTCGGCCGCGACGAGTTCTTCGTCGGCGAGATCGGCCAGATGGGGACGCAGATGGACGGACTCGGTCATGTCGGATGCCGGTTGCCGGACGGCGACACCTGGTACAACGGCGTCAAGTCGAAAGACATGGAAGACGCCTATGGTCTGACCCGACTGGGCGTCGAGAACGCCGGCGTCTTCTTCTCGAGGGGCGTACTCATCGACGTGGCCGGGGCCCGGGGCGTCGAACGCTTGCCGGTCGGTGACGAGATCGGCCGCGAGGAGCTGAAGAAGGCCCTCGACGCGCAGGGCGTGGCGGTCCGAAAGGGAGACGTCGTCCTGATCCGGACCGGACATGGCACCCTGTGGAAGAAGGACAACGCGGCCTACGGCTCGGGCGAGCCGGGCATCGGCCTGGAGGCGGCCCGGTGGCTGATCGGCCAGGACGTGGCCATGGTCGGGGCGGACAACTGGGGCATCGAGGTCGACCCGCCGGCGAACAAGGATCGGCCCATCGAGGTTCATCAGTGGATGATCACGAAGAACGGCATCTACTTCATGGAGAACCTCGACCTGGATGGGCTGGCGGCGGACAAGGTGTATGAGTTCGCGTTCATCTTCGCCCCGCTGCGGTTGAAAGGGGCCACCGGATCGCCGGGCAACCCGATCGCCGTCAGGTGACGCCCCCGTCCTGGATTGATGGTAAGGCCATTTGTGGTTCGATATGCTGTTCAGGGTAAGGACGGGGGAAGTGAGCCGGATCTCGTCCGGGGGATCTTCGGCCAGGTCCCGGCCCGGGGGAGAAGTCGGTGTCACGGCGCAAGCCCCGCCGCTTCGGCGGCAGTGGTGATATCTGGACGATCGCCAGGCGGATGGCCATGAGAACGAACGATCCCCCGACGGACCACACGTCTCTTTCGCGGCGCCTGGAATCGATCTCGTTCGCCCGGTTATTACTGGTCGGGGTGGCGGTGACCGTGGGGCTCGCGGCGCTGGCGGTCGGTATCCCCTGGATGATCGCCCTCACACCGCGCTGGGTGGTCCGGGGGGCGTCGATCACATTCCTCTGGCTGCTCCTCGCCGGCTTCGTGGTCGCGGTGCCGCTGACCCTCGTCGCCGGCCTCTGGTCCGCCCTGGCCGCCGTCCGGCGCGTCGTCGGGGCGATCGTGCCGCGCTCGTGCGAGTCCTGCAACATGTGCTCCTGGCAACAAGCTGCGTGGCGGCGCTGATCGCGATGGAGATGGTCACGGGGACGATGCGGCGAAGGTCCTACCGCCTCCCCGACCTGCCGACCCGGTTTGCCGGAGCGAGGGATCGGCGTGCGACCGATCCCGGCTCCGCCCCGGGCGCCGGCACTCCCCTCTACCTCGTGGCCGTCGGCGAGTCGAGTGCCCGGGGAGAGCCGTACCATCCTTGGATCTCGGTCGGCCAGGTCACCGCCTGGCAGCTCGAGCGCGTCTTCCCCGGGCGTGAGATCCGGGTCGATGTGCGCGCTTCAGGGGGCGTCTGCCTGGAGCAAGCGGTGCTCCAACTCTCCGATCTGGAGCGGCGCCCCGATGCCCTGATCGTCTTCTCCGGCCACAACGAATTCCAGACGCGCTACGGCTGGTCGCGCAACGTGCGTCATTACCCCGAGGAGGGGCCCGAGAGCCGGGTGGCGCTGCTCGATCTCGGGCGTTCCTCGTCGTCGACGATCTACCTGATCCTGCAGACACTCGACCGCTATTATGGTGAGACCCCGCCGCCGCCCCGGGTGACGCGCGAGCTGGTCGACCACCCGACCTGCACGCCCTGGGAATACGCCTTCCTCCGCGAGGACTTCCACCGCAGGCTCGATGCGCTGGCGGCCTATTGCCGGCGGATCGGGTCCTTGCCCATCCTCATCGTACCGGGGTCGAACGACGGGTCCTTCGAGCCCAGTCGCTCGGTCCTATCGGGCTCGACGCCCACCGCCGCCCGCGAGGCGTTCGCGAGCGCATTTCTCGCCGCGCGGGCGACCGAGTCGGATGACCCCCAGGCGGCGATCGCGGCCTATCGCCGGATGGTGGAACAACACCCCGAGTTCGCCGAGAGCCACTACCGACTCGCCCGGCTCCTCGCGCGAGCCGGGGCCGGGGATGAGGCGCGCCGGCACTTCATCCTGGCCCGAGATCTCGACGGCCTGCCCATGCGCTGTCCGACCGATTTCCGCGACGCGTTCCGGACCGTCGCCGATCGACACGGCGGCCTGTTGATCGACGGCCCCGAACTGCTCGCCCGGATCTGCCGAACGGGGGTCGCCGACGATCAGCTCTTCCACGATGCTCAGCATCTGAACCTCGCCGGCACGGTGGCGCTGGCCCAGGAGATCCTCGAGCAACTCCACCGGCGTCGGGCGTTCGGCTGGCCGGAGTCGACGCCGGTCCCGCGCATCGAGCTCGAGGAAACCGCCCGGCACTTCGAGATGGACGCCGAGAGGTGGGCCACCGTCTGCCGGCGGTCGGCGAACTTCTACGCTCGCACGGCCTACATCCGCTACGATCCTTCGCAGCGGCTGGACGTCGCCGATCGGTATGAGCAAGCCGCTCGAGATCTCGACGCCGGACGGTCGTTCCAGCCCCCGGGCCTCCCCAGTCTGCAGATGCCAGTCCCCATCCTCCAGAAAGCGGCGATGACCGCGGCGGCCGGGCCTCCGTGGGGTGACATCGAGCGGCGGGTCTCGTCGAGGTAGGGGGCTGGTTCGTTCGCCATGCGGCATCGGCGCCGGCCCCGGCCGTCGGGTCGTCGCGCCGGGTTCGACGGTTCCTGGCCGGGAGACGTCGAACGGGAAATGCGCGTCCCGAGACTTAGCATGCAATCATTCGCCCGGTCGCATGTTGCTCGGGAGCATCAGATGGCACGGAAATGGCCCCTCGCCGCGCCATCGTGCCGATCCGATGCTACGGTTCTGTTGGAGATTGTCCGAGATTCTCCCGTAGCACACGCGGGGGGAGCTTTCTGCCATCTTCGCCGCCGTTCGTGCGGCGTGGCATGCACTTCGAGTTGATTCGCTTAAAGGGCGCGGCCCGTCGGAGACCAGCCTAATGCTGGCGAAACGCGTGACGAGGGTATCGGCGGACGAGACAGTCCGCCCGCGTGGCATTGCGGCCGTGGAGTTCGCGGCCTTCTTGCCGATCATGTTGACGATGATGGCCGGACTGTGGGAGGTCGGCCGTATGACGGAGGTGTCGGTGGTGATGTGGAATTCCGCTCGTGAGGCCGCGCGTGACGCTTCCCTGGGGCAGGATAACCTCCAGGCCGTCACCTCGAACCTCCTCACCTACCTCCAGGGCGCCGAGCCGACGGCGTTCGGCAATGGCCACTCGACCAGCATCATCGCGCCGGTGGTCACCATGCCGGCGAACACCAGCGGCTACACGTGCTGGGACAACACGACGAACAAGGAGCTGTTCACCATGACGTTCACGGACCTCACCCAGACCGGCGTCACGGACCCGACGGCGATGAGCCAGCTCGATCTGTACCAGATCGGCGTGCAGGTCCCGTACAAAAGCATCAGCATAAGCCCCCTGAAACAGATCACGGGGGGGAGCCGGCTCTCCGTGACCGTGACCTGGGTGTCGATGGTCGATTCGCCGTTCCAGATCCCTGCATCTCTCCCGGCAAACTAGAAAGCCGGGGCTTCGTGGGAGGACGAGCCGTGGTCGTGCACAAGCTTCGAGCCGGTTGACGAGGGGGCGCCGTGCTGCTCGAGACCGCCGCGATCATGGTCTCGGTGTTCATGCTCCTCTTCGGCTTCATCGAGTATGCCCGCCTGCTCATGGACTGGAGCCTGCTGGACAACGCCGCCCGCGAGGGCTGCCGTTACGCCATGGTCAACAACACCAGCTCGACGATCGCCACGGACGTGCAGGGGGTCGTCTCCGGCTACATGGCCGGCCGGACCAAGAGCTTCAGCAACTTCACCGTGACGGTGAGCGGGACGCACCTGGGCGTCTCGACCGCGGTCAATAGCCTGGGACCGGGCGACCCGATCACCGTGACCGTCACGGGTACGTACAAGTTCCTGAATATCATCCCCTTGATTCATCTGCCGAGATCGCTCTCGATCTCGAGCAGCGTCATGATGTTGTGCGAAGGGGGGACCTGAGGGCCGGGGAGCCGGCCCGCCCCATCGCCCCGATGGAGTTCGATCGAACCCGTACCGAACGAGGAACCTGAAGGACCCGGATCGCCGCCGGTATCTGCCCATGATGATCTCATCGCTGCCCTCGGTCGCGCGGTCCGCAGACCGCCGAGGATCCATCCTGCCGGTGCTCGCGCTGGCGCTCGTGGCCCAGGCCGCCTTCCTGGCGCTGGCGATCGACCTCGGCATGGTCGCGATCGCCAAGACGCAGGTGCAACAGGCCGCCGATCTCGCCGCGCTCACCGCCGGCCGGACCCTCAACGGGGTCTCGACCAACAACTACAACCAGAGCCAGGCCACGACCAACGCCCAGAACGTCCTGACCTACAACAACGTGCTCGGCAGCAAGCTCAGGGCGTCGCAATTGCAGCTATCGTACGGCTCCTACGACTACAGCCAGGCGACCCAGTCATTCAGCGCCAATTTCCCGGCGACGACCGGCAGTCCGACGACCGCGGTCTCGGCCTCGGTCACCTCCGCCGCCGCCCCCGGCTCGTTCTCCAAACTCCTGGGGATCTCTCTCCTGCCCAGCATCACGGCCACGGCGCAGGTGGTCCATCGTCCGCGCGATATCGCCCTGGTGATGGACCTCTCCGGGTCGATGCGCATGGGCACCTGCCTCGGGTTCGACTGGTACACGACCTCGCGCACCAGCAACAATCCCGACCCCCTCGTGCCGACCTTCGGCCACTATTCGTCGAGCAACGCCGGGCTGATCGGGCCGTCGACGAACCAGACGTCGAGCTACGAGAATATGACCATCTCCCCGAGCAACACGACCGCCGGCAATGCCTCGTATGCCTTGACGTACATCAACGGGTTCTATCAGAACGCCGCCTATGCCTCGACCTTGATCCGCGCCTTCGATTCGTATACCAGCACCGACGGCGGGAACACCTGGACCGCGCCGACCTCCCGGTCGCCCACGCTGCCGCCGGCCTCGTACGCCTCCAATCCCGGAGGGGACAACCCGCTGTTCTTCCTCGGCAGCACGTCAACCTATGCCACCGACGTCAAGGACGCCATCGGCACCTCATCGCGGAGCCCGGCGTTCGAGCTCGACGGCTACTCTACCTGTCCGAATGGCTCGTACTCGAGCTCGGCGATGTCGGGGCAATCCAACTATACGAGTTCTCCGTTCTACGGATATTTGCAAGGGCCCGGCTACTACGGCAAGACCTTCTTCATCTGGCCGCCCGACCCGCGCCAGCCGTTGACTGCCAACGGCAACAACGGCGATGCGACCCAGATCAAGCAGTTCCTCACCGATTTCGGCTACACCACCAGCGATTTCAGCAGCGGCACGACGGGCCCGCCCCTCTATGGCCTCTATGGTACGACCGCCACGACGGGCAGCCAGAGCTGGCCCTGGCCCAATGACGGCGGCACCACGCTCAGCAACTATCTGACCTCGAAGGTCTATATCCCCGGGGGCAGCCGCAAGCTGACGACGAGCGACTCCCAGTACCAGCAGATCATGCGGCTGTACTGCTGGAACTACGTGATCGACAGCCTGGGTACCACCCCCTGCGACTGGAGGGTGCGGTTCTTCGGCACGGACGACAACACCGTCCTGTTCAACCGGTCGGGGTCGTTGAACACGCCGGGGAACTCCACGTACATGATCAACTACAACGAGATCCTCCGCTGGATCGCCTCGACGCCCAACCCCTTCCCCACCCAGATGCGGGCCGGCGGCGTCAAGTACTACGGCTCGATCCCGACGGCGATCACGGGGTCCTGGCCCAACTACGGCAGCACCGACCAGCAATTCTGGGTCGGGTTCATCGACTATGTACTAGGCTTCATTCAGACGTCCGCGGGCAACTACCAGGACGTCAGCGCCATGGCCGGCTACGGGAGCGATTTCACGTGGGGCAGGGTGTCCATCAACTCGCCCCCGTCCTCGACGCAATACATGAGCTACACGGACAACCCGGCGCGGCCCAACCTGCGCTTCTGGTTCAGCCCCATCAATATGGTCGATTATCTGCAAAACTACAACATTAACGAGAACGTCAACATTTACTTCCCCATGGATCCCGGGGACAGCTACGAGGCGCCCATCTACAGCGCCAAGCAGGCCTACCTGGCCTCCGTCAGCACCATGCAGAACAACCACCCGAACGACTGGTTCACCGTGGTCCCCTATAGCTGGCCGCGGACCTCGGCGAACGACGGTGCCAGGCGGTTCAATTGCGTCTCCTGCCCGCTCGGGACGAATTACGCCTACGCGTCGGCCGCCCTCGTCGCGCCGTTCTCCACGATCAATGCCAACGGCACCTTCAATTCGACCGAGGTCACGCCCTACGATGCCGACCCGGTCACGGGCCTGGTCCCCTCGGCCAATTTCATGGACACGCCGCGCGCCGACGGCGACACCTGCTTCGCCATGGCCCTGATGCTGTGCTACAACCAGTTCGTGGTCACGCCGTCCACCGACACGACGCTCCGGTCGTTCGTCAGCAGCTCCCCCATCACTTTCCCGACCGCGATGGCCGGCGGCATGGGGCGCAAGGGGGCCCAGAAGGTCGTCATCTTCGAGACCGACGGCCTGGCGAACTGCACGGCGACCGCCAACCTGGTCAGCGCCGGCACCTACTCATATTATAAGATTCGATACGACATGAATAACCCGAATGGCTCCGAATATCCGTCGATCGGTACTTATGCTATCAATGACTCGACGGTGCTGAACCAGGTTTATTCCCTGGTCCAGGAGCTCGCGAACGATTTCGGCACGACCAGGAACCCGTTCCGGCTGTACGGGATCGGCTTCGGGCCGGTGTTCCAGGGGGCCAACGCCAGCGACGCCAAGCAGACGTTGCAGACCATGCAGTACTACGCCGGCACCCAGAGCAGCGCGTCCACCCCGCTGGCGTCGAACCAGATCATCACGGGGACGGACTCACAGATGTCGACGAACATGATCAATACCTTCACGACCATCCTGGAGAGCGGGGTGCAGGTCGCCCTCCTCAAGTAATCATGCCCAGCCGCGCCGCCGAGTTCGTGGACGTCTCCAAGACGTATCGCGCACCACTGCCGCCGGGTCGAGGGATCGCGGCCCTTCGGGGGGTCAGCTTCGGGATCGAGCCGGGCAAGGTCTTCGCGCTCCTGGGCCCCAACCGGGCCGGCAAGACGACGCTGCTGAAGATCCTCCTCGGGCTCTGCCATCCGAGCGGAGGCCGCGTGGTCCGATTGGGACGCCCCCTGTCGGACCGGAGCACCCTGGCCCGGGTCGGCTACATGCACGAGAACCAGGCGTTCCCTCGGTACCTGACGGCCCGGGGACTGCTGGAGTTCTACGGCGAGCTGTCGGGCGTATCGCGCCCGGTCCTGCGGGCTCGGGTGCCCGAGCTGCTCGAGCGGCTGGGGCTGGCCGACCGCGCCCGCGAGCCGATCGCGCGGTTCAGCAAGGGGATGGTCCAGCGCCTGGCCCTGGCACAGGCCGTGATCGCCGAGCCCGATCTGCTCGTCCTGGACGAGCCGATGGAAGGGCTCGACCTGGTGGCGCGATCGCAGCTCCAGGAGATCGTCGCCGAGCGGCGGCGCGCGGGAAGCGCCGTGCTCATCGTGTCGCACACCCTCGGCGAGGTGGCGCGGCTCTACGACCGCGTGGCCGTGCTGGTCGAGGGACGCCTCGCTCATCTCGGTCCGCTGGACGCGTTGCGGCGCGATCCGGTGACGGGCAAGGAGCGGGGGCTCGAGGCGGCCCTGAGGCCGTTCTATGCGACTCGACGGGAGGCACCATGAACGCTCGCTTCAACGTCGCCGCCCTGAAGCACCTGATCCGCGACACGTTCCGGCAAGCCTGGGCGTCCGGGATCTGCGGGATGATGCTGGCCGTCACGGCGATCTGTGCGGCGCTCTGCCTGAGCGTCAACGTGTCCGGAGACGTGTCGCTCCACGGCCAGGACGAGCCGGTGCTCTTCCTGCCGGCGGCTCCGACGCGCACCGTGGCCCCGCCGGGAGCGGCGAGCCAGAAGGTGTGGTCGACCCTCAGGGCCGGACCGGAGCAGGCCCGCAAGGAGGGGATCGAGACGATCAGCGGCCGCGTGACCCTGGCGTTCGGGGCCGTGTCCTTCCCGATCAGCCGCGAGCGCGGTGATGCGGTCCATCTCCTCGAATTGCTCCTCGCCGGGGGCATCGCCGGCACGGCCGGGCTGCTGCTGGCCCTGGTCTGGACCGCCGGCTTCCTCCCGACGTTCCTGGAGCCGGGCGCGGCGTCGGTCCTGCTCGCCAAGCCCATCTCGCGCCGGCAACTGCTCCTCGGCAAGTACCTCGGCGTCCTCACGTTCGTGGCCTTCCAGATCGCGCTGTTCGTCCTCTCGACCTGGCTGGCGCTGGGCCTGCGCACCCGGGTCTGGGACATGACTTACTGGTGGTGCATCCCCCTGCTGTTGCTCCAGTTCGCGGTCTTCTACGGCTTCTCGGTCTTCCTGGCCGTGGTCGCGCGCAGCACGGTGGCGTGCGTCTTCGGCTCGCTCCTGTTCTGGCTGCTGGCCTGGGGGATCAACTACGGCAGCGTGATGGCTCGCGGCATCGCGGAGCCGCGGTGTCTCCCCGCCTTCACGCTGGCCTCGGCCGACGCGGCGTACTGGATCTTCCCCAAACCCATCGACGGGGGCCTGATCCTGTTCAACGCCCTGGATGCGCATCATGATTTCGAGAAACCGATGGCGTTCCAGCACCTCGAATCCTGGCATTCCTTCTCGCCGCGACTCTCGATCCTCTCTTCGTTCGCGATCGCCGGCGTGCTCCTGGCCCTGTCGGCCCACGAGTTCAATGAGCGGGATTATTGACGGAAGTCCATGAAGCCCGGGAGGGAAGTCCGGATCGGCGGACGGAGCCGCCTCCTACGAGGAGGCCGTCGGCGTCGTCCGCTGTAGGAGCCGGCTCCGTCCGGCGACTCCCCGCCGGGGAGGGCTCGGGAGATTCTCCGGGGCAGTCTATTGACAGCTCGACATGCGGCATCACCAAATAGAAGTTGTGACCGCCTGCTCGTGGTGGGTAGGTTGATCCGGCTGCGAAAGCCCCGCCCTGCGCATCCTCGCAGTGACGGGGTTTTTTGTTTCACCGGACGTCCATTCACGACGGCACACTGCTCTCCTGGTCGGGCCGACGAGGAGGGCAGACACCTCGAAGTCCGGGAGCCGGACCCTTCTCGTCAGGGCCTGTCGGAGAGTCCTGCCATGCGCGGCGCGATCCGCTGGGCCCTCTGGTTACTCGCGCACCTGGTGGTGCCTCTTCGGTATCGCATCCGCTTCCATGGCTGGGAGCGGGTGCGCGGCCTCAAGGGTCCGGTGCTGCTGCTGCCGAACCACCCCGGCTACATCGATCCCATCCTCATCCTCACCTACTTCTACGGTGCCTTCCGCCCGAGGCCGGTCCTCTTCGAGGACAACTTCCGCAGCCCAGTGCTGCGCCCGCTGGTGACGCTGCTCCGCGCCGTGCCCATCCCTGAGCTCGACCGGCCCAGCCACGAGGCCCATGAGCGTGCCGAACGGGCGGTGGGCGCGGTGATCGAGGGACTCCGGCGGGGCGAGGATTTCGTCCTCTGGCCGGCCGGGCGGGTGCAGCACGACGGCGTGGAGCGCCTGGGCGCCGCCCGGGCGCTGACCGACATCCTGCAGGCCGTCCCCGACGCAGCCGTCGTCCTGGTGCGGACCCGCGGCGTCTGGGGCAGCATGTTCACCTACGCCCGGACCGGACGAACGCCTGATCTCGGGCGGTGCTTCCGGACCGGGCTCCTCTGGCTGGCGGCCAACCTGCTCTTCTTCATGCCGCGCCGCCGCGTCAACGTGACGATCGAGCCGCTCGAACGCGGCGAGTTACCCGAGCTGGAGCGCGATCCGGTCAATCGGTGGTTCGAGGCCCGGTACAACGCTGACGGTCCGGAGCGGCCGACCTACGTCCCGTATCACTTCCTCTTCGGCCCGCGGAGCTACGAGTTCCCGACCGGTCCCGAGCCGGCCGAAGGCGAGGACATCTCGGATCGGGTTCGCCCGGAGACGCGCGAGGCCGTCGTCGAGATCCTCGCCGACAAGCTGGGCCGATCGCCGACGGCCGACGAGCTCCATCCCGGGAAGCACCTCGACGACCTCGGCCTGGATAGCTTGCAGCGCATGGAGCTGGCGCTGGCCGTCGAGCAGCGCTTCGGCTACTCCGTCGACCCGGCGCCCGTGACGGTCGGGCAGCTCATGGCCGTGGCCCAGGGGTTGTTGGAGAAGGAGCCGCCGAAGCCGCCGCCATCGGAATGGTCCCGGCCCCCATCCGATCAAGAGCCGCCGCGGATCCCGGGAGAAACGATCGTCGAGGCCTTTGTCGCCCGTGCCCTGGCCGACCGTCGCGGCGTGGCGGCCGCCGACGACCTGTCGGGCGTGCTCACCTACGAGCGGATGCTCGTCGGAGGCGCTCGTGATGGCTCGTCGCTTCGAGCGGCTGCCGGGGGAGAACGTCGGACTGATGCTGCCCGCGTCGGTGGCCTGCGACACGATGTTGCTCGGCCTCTTGCTGGCTGGCAAGCGGCCGGTGCTGCTCAACTGGACGACCGGGCCGGCGAACCTCCGCCATGCTGCCCGGATGAGCGGCCTCACGCACGCGATCACGTCGTGGCGGCTGCGCGACCGACTGGGCCTCGCCATCGAGGGCGTCCAGTTCCTCGACGTCGAGGACTTGCGTCGAGAGGTCGGCTGGTTCGAGCGCATCCGGATGTTCCTGGCGGTACGCTGGTGGCCCGCCGGGGTTCGCAGGCGAGTGCCGCGGCCTCTCCCCGAGGCCGACGCGGTGATCCTGTTCACGTCCGGGTCGGAGAAGGCGCCCAAGGGGGTGCCGCTGACGCACCGGAACATCCTCAGCAACCAGCGGAGTACCCTGACCGCCATCGGTCCGACGCGCCGGGATTCGATCCTCTCGTTCCTGCCGATGTTCCACAGCTTCGGCTTCACGCTGACGGGGCTGTTGCCGCTGCTGGCGGGCATCCGCGTCGTCCACCACCCCGACCCGACGGAGGGCGCGGCGCTGGCCCGCAAGGTCGCCACCTATCGGCCGACCCTGGTCGCCGGCACGCCCAGCTTCATCGAGCACCTCTTCGAGCGCGCCCGGCCGGGTGAGCTGGACTCCTTGAGGTTGATCTTCGTCGGGGCGGAGAAGTGCCCTTCCGCCCTCTTCGAGAAGGCTCGGCGCGTGGTACCGAGAGCCCAGTTGGTGGAAGGGTACGGCGTCACGGAATGCTCGCCGCTGATCGCCGCCAATCGGCCCGGGGCCAACCGCCCGGGTAGCGTGGGCCGGCCGATGCCGGGCGTCGAGGTGTGCGCGGTTGACCTGGAGACGAACGAGGCCCTGCCGCCGGGGAAGATGGGCATGCTGCTGGTCAGCGGCCCCTCCGTCTTCCCCGGCTACCTGGGGGACGAGGCGTCGCCCTTCGTCGAGCGGCAAGGCGGGCGCTGGTACGTCACCGGCGACCTGGTGGAGATCGACCCCGACGGGTTCATCCACTTTCGCGGCCGGCTGAAGCGATTCCTGAAGGCGGGCGGCGAGATGATCTCGCTGCCGGCCCTGGAGGAGCCCATGACGATCCGGTATCCGCCCGACGAGAACGGCCCGCGCGTGGCGGTCGAGGGGGTGGAGACGGACGACGGCCGGAAGATCGTCCTGTTCACCACCGAGCCCATCACCCTCAAGGAGGCCAATGCCTGGCTGATCGAGGACGGATTCCGCGGCGTGATGCGGCTGGACGAAGTGTGTCGCCTGGACCGGATCCCGTGCTCGGGACGGGCAAGATCGATTACCGGCGGCTGCGGGCCATGATCGCGACCCCGACTCGGGCCATGGCATAGCCCCGCCCGGGCCGGTTCGCGTTGCGTCGACGTTCTGCTCGAGATAGTCCAACACGGAGGAGAGAAGATCATGGAACCACGAAGACTCCTCGGCCGAGCCGCCTTTGTCGTGCTCCTGCTGGCCGGGGCTCCGGGGGCCGTCGCCGCCGAGTTGACCTGCGTGTTCAACCTGACGCGGGAGGCCGTGCAACGCGCCGCCTCGGGCCCCGGTCAAGCCCCGGCCGCTGGCGCCGAGCCCCGGCGCACGAAGGAGGTCCGCCGGACGGTGATCCGTCTCGCGAACGACTCCATCACCGCGACTCACGAAGGACAGACGACCATCGTCTATCACTTCCCCTCGAAGCGAATGTATGTCCTCGACTTGCGGGAGAAGACCTACGCGGACCTGTCGCTCTATGCCACGGTGGCGTTCCGCGTCAACGAGCTCGTCCGGCGCCGTGCGATGGGAGCAGGATTCGCCGCGGCGGGTCGGCCGCCGGACGCCAAGGCCCGGGAGATCACCGACGAGTTCACAGTGGAGTCGCTGTCCTCGCGACGCCTGCCGGGGGATGCCAGGCGGCCCGATGCCCCGGCCGCCAAGGTGGTCCGGCAAGGGAAGGCATGGGAGTTCTACCGGGATGACCGGCGGTTCGTCCGGTTCCTCCCCTCCAGCCATCCCGTGCCGCCGACATACCGACAGAGCTGGATCCGATTCCTGGTCCACCAGTGCAGCATTCATCCCACGATCCGGGAGCAGATCGTCCAGGCGGGCGCGCTCCCCGAGATCCTCGAGTTCTCCTATCTCGACGGGCTCGAATCGTGCACGGTGACGTACCGGCTGGAGTCCGTGAGCGAGGGCCCCGGGCATTGGGCGGGCGTCCCGTCCGGCTTCATGCCCAAGGTGATCCCCGGCGATCGCCTGGGACGCATCCTGGCGAGGCTCGATCCCAAGAGGGGGGACGAGACCCTGCACACCCGGCCGACGGCCGAGCGATTCGTCGAGGAGCAACTGGCGCGGCGGAACGCCCTCGAGGCTTATCTCGGTTGGAGCGAATTCGCCGCCCTGGCCAATGACGACGCGGAAAACCGGGCGTCGAAGGCCGCACTGCTCGCGAAGATCCTGGCCGCGAACGACGGGCGCGTGCTGTCTCTGAGATTCAAGAAGGGGAAACAAGAGGAGTCCGAAGCGATCCTCAAAGCCATCGACGGGATCGATCGCCGCGGCCTGAAGAAGGGCTATCAGCTCGACGCTTATCGCGGATTCATCCTGATCGGCCTGGGCCGGATCCCCGAGGCCAACGACTGTCTCCTCGAGGCCCTCGAGGCGAACCCCTACCTCCTCAACTGCTATCGACAGCTCGGCGACGACCACGTCCATGCCTTCGAGACCGTCGATGCCTGGCGGTGCTTCGACGCGATCCGGCGGGTCGATCCCAACTTTTACTTGCTCAAGGCTGTGAAGGAACTCGAGGCCCGGTTGGAGAAGGATTTCCCCGAGGACTTTTGAGAGGGCGTCGAGGAGGGGCCGTGGGGTGGGTCAACGCCAGCGTGCGGAACTTTCTTGCCGGGGTCCTCTGAAGAGGAGCATGAGGCGCCGCATCCGTCGGCGGATCCGGAGGAGACGGCGCACGCCGATCACGGGCCCGGGCGGCGAGACGCCCCCGAGGGCCCGCCTTAGAGCGCTTAACACTTGCGTTGCGCACGCCCGACCCCCCCTGACCCCCCCTTCTCAAGGGGGGGAAAACGGAAGGAGGCCCGCCCATCTTGATCCCCCCCTTGAGAAGGGGGGGTCAGGGGGGGTCGAGGCTCCAGCCGCGCTTTGAGGCCAAACCGTGTACGCCATCCATTCGTTAACCGCTCTAACTGATCGACAGGTGATAGGTCCGATACCTCAACCGCTCGGTGCCGACTTCCTCCCAGCTATAGCCATACGGGCCGTACTGGTACAGCCGCAGGGACGTGTCGGCCATCGGGGTGATC
Organism: uncultured Planctomycetota bacterium; assembly: GCA_963815795.1. Classification (GTDB taxonomy): domain Bacteria; phylum Planctomycetota; class Planctomycetia; order Isosphaerales; family Isosphaeraceae; genus JAKAUH01. The sequence continues at coordinate 526,853 of CAWFIC010000006.1, forward strand.
CCGATCTGCCCGAGGCGATGGCTGAAGGCCTGATCCTCGCCGAGGTAGTGGAAGCTGCCGTCCGGCACCTTCACGACGATCGGCATGAAGAACGGCCAGAAGCCCGCGTCCCTGTGGGCGTCGCAGAGGGGCATCTTCAGCCGCTCGATCATCAGCCGCAACACCTCGGCCCGGATGCGCAGGAAGCCCGTCCCGGTGGACTTCAGCGGGTAGAGGCCCGGCGCCTCGGGGCCGAAGAGGATCTCCTTGATCTCGTCATGGAAGGTGCCGGCAAGGTCCCTGGTGCCCTTCCTGGCGTAGACCCCGGAGAGGACCGGCGGATCGGGGCGGTCGAGCAGCCGCAGCGCGTCGTCCGGGTCGAAGCCGATGTCGGCGTCGATGGAGAGGATCGATTCGCAGCCGTCGTGCAGGGCGCCGGAGACCATCTCGCTGCGCGCCTGGTCGATCTGCGAGCTGAAGTGGCGGCGGACGACCCGGACTCCGGCCAGCTCGAGGTCTCGCAGGCTCTCCTCGCATGATGCGTCGATCCCGCCCGCGTGGGGGACCAGCACGACCGCATGGGCCCGCGCCTGCGCCGAAGGGCCGCCGTCGCGGGCCTCGCCTCGCTCGACGATCGACCAGCCCCTCGCCCCGGTGCGCCGGATCCCCAACCCGTTGCGCCGGGCGAAGTAATGGACCGCCTCCCGCACCCCGCGCCAGTCGAAATCATCGCCCACCAGCCGGGCGCGGGGAACAAGGCGTGCGCCAGCTCCAGCTCCGACGCGACCGCCCGGTAGCTATGCTCGGCATCGACGTAGATGACGTCCGGCTCGATCCCGAACTCGGCGATGGTCCGGAGGCCCTCGAGGGTCGTCATCCGCAGCGGGATGATCCGATCGCGACGCTCCCAGCAGAGGGAGAGGAACGTGGCGTAGAGGGTCGGGAGCATCGCGCGGAATTCGTCGCGCGCCCGGTGCTCGGGGCTGCCCTCCCAGTGGTTGACGCTGATGACCGTCGCGCCGGGGGCCTTCTCGAGGATGTAGCGGGTCGACATCCCCAGCCAGGCGCCGAGCTCGACGACGAGCCGGGTCCGGTCCGATAGCGCGGCGCCCAGGGTCTGGTCGGTCCCCTCGCCGAGCCAACCGGGGTTCTCGGTCGACTCCGGGACGTCGGGCCGCTCCGCCGGCCAGGGGAAGGCCCGGCGCAGCCGATCGATCGGGTCGCCGCCCGGACTCCGGGCGCCGGGTTCCTCGATGGTCTGTGTGGCGATCACGCGTGACGCCTCCCTGTATGGACCCTCCGTTCCGAAGAGCGCTCGCTCCAGGGGCAGCCGGCGGCCATGGAGGACCGGCCTCTCCTCAATCCGTGGACAACGGACAACGGACAAATCGGTTCGTTCTCGACTTTACACCAGGCTCGGCCGGGGTGCCAGGATGAGGCCGCCCGAAGACCAGCGGCCAGCGCCAACCCCCGGGCCGGGGAATGTCCGTACCCGGGCCGCGATGGACGCGGGCGTGGTGACCCCGTGGGTGCGGAATCCTCGCCGGCCGGGCCCGGTCGCCGCCGGCCGGCCCGGAATTCCCGGAGGGAGAGCCGGATTTCGAACGCCGGCTCGCGGCTCGTTCGGTTCCGCCCTGGACCGACATTTCACAAATGTCAGAAGATTCTCGTTGACAGCATCATGGGGCGAGCGATACTCATTCATTAAGACAGACATTGCGGCGCTCTTCGGAAGGCCGCCTCGACCCGCGATCGCGGCGGAAATCCGCGGAACCGAGGACCACAACCATGCGTCTATCCAGGTCATGGATCGCCGTCGTCTTCTTGGTCGCGGCCGCCATGGCGCGGGCCGACGGGCCGGACAAGGACCGCGGAGGGCGGCCGGCTCCGGTCCGGTCCGCGAAGGACGCCCGGGATCTCACCGCCCGGATCGACTCCGTGCTCTCGGCCCGATGGACGGCGGCCAAGGTCCGCCCCGCCGCGGCCGCCGACGACGGGGAGTTCCTCCGTCGCGTCAGCCTCGACCTGATCGGCAAGATCCCGACGGCCGCCGAGGCCCGCGATTTCCTCGACGACCCCAGCCCGGACAGGCGCCTCGCGCTGGTCGAGCGCCTGCTCGACAGCCCGGCTTACACCTCCCGGGCCACCGAGATCTGGCGCCGGCTCCTGTTGCCCGAGGCCGATACCGAGGACACCGCCCGGCAGGTCGCCGGCAACTTCGAGGCCTGGCTGCGGAGGAAGGTGATCGAGGAGGCGAGCTACGATCGGATCGTCCGCGAGATCCTCACCGCCAAGCTGGACGATCGCAATGCCGCCTCGCCCGTCGGGGGACTCGCGCCGTCTCCCGCCGCGTATTACCTGGCCAAGGAGCGCAAGCCCGAGAACCTCGCCGCGGGCGTGTCGCGCGTCTTCCTGGGCGTCCGCCTGGAATGCGCCCAGTGCCACAACCATCCGTTCGCCCCCTGGAAGCGGGAGCAATTCTGGAGCCTCGCCGCCTTCTTCGCCGACCTGCCCCAGGTCTCGGACGACGGCACGATGATGCGACGGGATCGCTCGGCCAAGCCGGTCCGGGAGATCACGATCCCGGGGACCAAGAAGGTCGTCGCCGCGTCCCACCTCGACGGTTCCACGCCGGAGTGGCGCCCTGCGCCGAGACGCGGCAGATCCTGGCCGAGTGGGTCACCGCGCCCGATAACCCGTACTTTGCCAGGGCCATCGTCAACCGCATCTGGGCCCGCTTCTTCGGCATCGGCCTGGTCGAGCCGGTCGACGACATCGACAGCGAGACCGATCCGGCCTTGAACGAACTGCTCAACGAGCTGGCGGGGCAGTTCCGGGCGCACGGCTACAACCTGAAGTTCCTGATCCGCGTGCTGACGGCGACCCGGGCGTATAACCTGTCGAGCTCGAGCGCGGCCATTCCGGCCGAATCGACGTCGCCGATGTTCGCATCGATGCCGGTGCGGGGCCTGTCTCCCGGCCAGCTCTTCGACAGCCTCACCCAGGCCACCGCATCCGAGGCGGCGGACGCCCGGGCCCGCTTCCTCGAGCTGTTCGCCAACACCCACGACCGGCCGGTCGACGCCGAGACGACGATCGTGCAGGCGCTGACGATGATGAACGGGTCCTACATCGACGGCGCCACCAACCCGGAGACCAGCCGGGTGCTCGGCGCGATCGTCAAGGCCCCGTTCCTGGACACGCCGGGCCGGATCGAGACGCTCTACCTCGCGACGCTCACCCGCCGCCCGAAGCCCGACGAGCGGGCGTTCCTGGTGAAGTACGTCGAGCGGAGGAAGACGGCCGACGAGCAGGCCAAGGCCCTCGCCGACATCTTCTGGGCCATCTTGAACGGACCCGAATTCCATCTGAACCATTGAACGATCGGAATCCTTTCACCGCAGAGGCACAGAGAGCACAGAGAGGGAGGGACGAGGAAGGCGTTCTCGACCGACGGCTCGATGAACGTCGTGACCGGTCCGGCCCCCCCGGAATGACTGGGCCCCCGGCGTTTCGGTCTTCTGATCTCTGTGGTCTCTGTGCCTCTGTGGTGAGTCATCCGCGATCTTAAGGAGAGTCGCCATGAGTCGCTCGAATCGCCAGTTCCCGCAACTGACCCGCAGAGAGGCGATGCGGCTGGCCACCCTGGGAGCCATCGGCGCCTCAGCCTCCGGCTGGATCGAGACCCTGGCGGCGGAAGCGGCCGGACACCCGAGCCGCCGCAAGTCGTGCATCCTCCTCTGGATGTCCGGCGGCCCGAGCCAGACCGACACGTTCGACCCCAAGCCGGGCCACGCCAACAGCGGCCCGTACAAGCCGATCGCCACGGCGGTGCCGGGGATGCTCTTCGGCCCGCACCTGCCCAAGCTCGCCAAGCAGGCCAAGGACATCGCCGTCATCCGCTCGATGAGCACCAGGGAAGGGGACCACACCCGGGCGACTTATTACCTCCGCACCGGCTACCTGCCGATGGGCGCGGTCCGCTACCCAACCCTCGGCTCGCTGGTCGCCAACGAGCTCGACGACGGCTCGGCCGAGCTGCCGGGGTTCGTCAGCATCTCGCCGGCCCGGGGGATCAACCCGGCGGCATTTAGCTCGGGCTTCCTCGGGCCCAAGTGCGCACCGCTGAACGTCGGCGAGCGCGGCCTGGGCGGCGGCCCCGAGGCGGGGGCTCCCTCGTTGCGAGTCGAGGACCTCGACATCCCGCGCGCCATCGGCCGCCCGCGCGCCGACGAACGGATCGAGCTGATGCAGACGCTGGGGAATCCCTTCACTGCCAACCGCCCCGGCATCGCCACGGCCAGCCATCAGAGCGCGTACGTCCGGGCGGTGAAGATGATGCGATCGTCGGCCGCCAAGGCGTTCGAACTGGAGGAGGAGCCCGCCGCCGTGCAGGACGCCTACGGTCGCAACTCGTTCGGCCAGGGCTGCCTGCTGGCCCGCCGCCTGGTCGAGCGGGGCGTCCCGTTCGTCGAGGTGACGCTCTCCTCCGCCGATGGCGTCAACAATGGCCTGGGCTGGGACACCCACGCGCAGAACTTCGAGAACGTCGAGAAGCTCTGCAACGTCCTCGACGCCGGCTGGTCCACGCTGATGACCGACCTCAGGACGCGCGGCCTGCTCGATAGCACCCTGATCGTCTGGATGGGCGAGTTCGGCCGGACGCCGAAGATCAACGACACCGCCGGCCGCGACCACTTCCCCAACGCCTGGTCGACCGTGCTGGCCGGCGGCGGGATTCGCGGCGGCCAGGCGATCGGCAACACCGGGGTCGATGGCGAGGAGGTCAAGGACCGGCCCGTCCAGGTCCCCGACCTGCTGGCGACCGTCGTCAAGGCCCTGGGGATCGACCCGACCAAGCAAAACGTCGCCGACAGCCGGCCGATCCGGATCGTCGACCTGAAGGCCAACCCCATCAAGGAACTCCTGGGATGATCGATCGGCGCATCGGCAGTCCTGGGAAGGCTGAAGGCAAAAGGCTGAATAGAGCGGCTCACGTTTGCGTGGCTTCGCCGCGAGAGAACCCCCCCTGACTCCCCCTTCGTAAGGGGGGGATTCAGAAGGGCCGGCCTCCCTCGGTCTCCCCCCCTTACGAAGGGGGGGTTCGGGGGGGTTGAGGCCGCGTGACGAAGTGGGGGTCAGGGGGGGGTCGAGGCCCCGGCCGGCTCTCGACGCCGAAATCACGTAGGCCAACCAACTGTTCGGCGCTTTAGAAGGAACTCCTGGGATGATCGGCGCATCGGCAGTCCTGGTCCTTGCCCTGGCCGCCGCGGCAGCGCAAGAGCAAGACACCGCGCCGGCCGCGACCGAGGGCGATGCCGCGCGCCACCTGATCTTCCTCGCCGACCACCGGCCGATCTTCCTGCGGCTGCGGATCACCTCGCAGGGCCGGCCGTTCGACGCGACGTGGATGGAATCGGTCCGGGCGATCCACGCCAGCCTCGATCGCAATGGCGACGGCACCCTGACGACCAAGGAGGCCGACGAGAAGGCGTTTGCCGCCCTGGTGCGGCTGGCGACGGGTGCGGCGCTGCCTCCCGGCCGCCGGGAGCTGGACGTCGATCCCAAGGACGGCAAGGTCTCGATCGAGGAGCTGGCCGAGGCCCTCCGCCCGATCCTGGGCCCGTTCCGCCTGCAATTCCGGCGGCAGGGCGTCGGCCGCACCGACGCGCTCTTCGACCAGCTCGACCGCGACAAGGACGGGCAGCTCTCGAGGTCCGAGCTGGCGGCGATCGCCGGATCGCTCCGGCCGCTGGACCTCGACGATGACGAGATGATCGCCGCCTACGAGCTCGAGCCCTTCAACAACGCGGCGTTCACCGCGATGATGGACGAATCGTCCGACCGCCGGGCGCGGTTCACGGCGCTCCCGCCGGTCGTCGAGCTCGTCGCGGGCGAGTCGACGCTCCGGCCGGCCCGGGTCCTGCTCAAGAAATACGACAAGCCGGCGGAGGACAGCCGGGGGAGGCTGGACAACAAGCTGTCGTCCTCCGAGTTCGCCATCGACCCGGCCGCCTTCGCCAGGGCCGATACGAACAAGGACGACGCGCTGGACACGAATGAGCTGCGACGATTCCTCGAGAAGGCGCCGATCGACCTGACGCTCGATCTGGTCGTCTCGCCCGAGGCTTCCGGCCGGACGACCGTCCGCGCGGGAGATGGCGGGGGCCTGCCGGAGGGTGCGCAGGTGAAGCAGCTCGCCGACGGCGACGTCGAGTTCGCCATCGGACAGGTCCGGCTGGACATCCACGTCGAACCCGGGAACACCGCGGCCGAGGAGGTCCGTCGCGTCCTCACGCAGCGGTTCAAGGCCGCCGACGCGAACAAGGACGGTTACATCGAAGGGAAGGAGCGGGCCGCGCTGGATGGCCCGCAATCGCCGCTCGCCGGCCTGTGGGAGGTCATCGACCGGGATGGCGACGGCAAGGTCTACCTGAAGGAGCTGCTCGCGTTCGGCGATCGCCAGGCGGAGGCCGCGCGCCGCCGCCTGATCCTGACGACGGACGACCAAGGCCGCGCGATCTTCCGGGTCCTCGACCTGGACCGGGACCGTCGGCTCGGCGCCCGCGAGGTGATGCGCACCGTTCGACCGGGTCATGTCGTGGGACGGCGACGGCGATGGCCGCGTGTCGCCCGACGAGATCCCCTATCACTTCCTGGTCACCATCGCCCGCAGCGGGCTCCCCGGCCTGACGGGCGAAGGCATGGCCGCCCCCGCGGCTCGGGCGATGATCGCCATGCCAGCCGCCGGCCCCGCGTCCGCAGCCGGTCCGGAGTGGTTCCAGAAGATGGACCGCAACCGCGACGGCGACGTCTCCCGCCGCGAATTCCTGGGCACTCGCGACCAGTTCGACCGCCACGACCGCGACAAGGACGGCCTCATCGACGCCGACGAGGCGAGCGCCGCCACGCCGAGGTAGGGTGGGTCGAACGCCGCGGAGCGGCGAGAGGCCCACCGAGAGGGCGCCTCCGCGCCGTCTGTCTCAGAGAGGGCGCCTCCGCGCCGTCTCAGAGAGGGCGCCTCCGCGCCGTCTCAGAGAGGGCGCCTCCGCGCCGTCTCAGCCGAAACCGGTGGGCCTCGATGAATCGAGGCTCGACCCACCCTACGGGTTGCGGGTTGCGGGTTGCGGGCTACTTCGCGGCTTCCGTCTTCTTGACGTCGGGCGCCGTGTCGGCGGCCGGGCCGCGCTTCTCCTCGGCCAGGCGGCGATAGTAACGCTCGAGGACCATGCGATACTCGGGCGGGAACCCCTCGGACATCGATTGCAGGATGCGGTCGCGCTCGCGGCTGGAGAGCTTGGCCCAGTCCTTGTTGCCCTCCTCGGGGTTCATCAGGTCGCCGATCCCGCCGGTCCCCCGCCGGATCACGGAGTCCTTCAGGCCCTCACGGGGATTGTTGTTCTTGATCTTGCCCTTGCAGTCCTCGCGCTCCTTCTCCAGCTTGGCGATCAGCTCGTCCAGCTCGCTGATGATCGCCTTCTGCTCGGTCTGCACCGGCTTGCCGGTCTGCTTGCGGTTGAGCTCGTCGGTGACGCCGGCCATCTTCCCGACGATCCCATCGGGCGTGGCGTCGCCCCCGTAGGCGGGCCGGAGCAGGAACGCCAATGCGCCGGCGGCGATGACCATGTGAAGATCGCGTCTCATCATCACCATCACCTCACCATCTTGGGTCAGAGAAAACCGATCGGACCGAATCGAATCGACAATCGCTCTCACACTGACTCGCTCACTCCGCGGCTGATGTCGCCCCGGCGGGCGGGCGACGGACGACCGGGAGTTCGCGACTTACTGGCTGCCCTCGGGGAACTCCAACCGCTCCACGATCTTCGCGAGCGAGTCGCGGATCTCGTCCTGGGTGGACTCGAGCGTCTCGACCTCGCGCCGGAAGGCCGGGGGCAAGGTCGAAGCGGCGGGGCGGCTCTTGTCCACCCCGACCGTGTCGTCATTGAGCCGCGCCTGGAGCATCCGGACCATCGTGAGCTCGGCGATGAGGCGGCTCAGCTCGCGTTCGCGCTCCCTCGCGTTCAAGGGCAGGGCGGTGCCCGGCGCCGGCGGGGTCTGGGACGGGAGCCGGCGGATCGCGCCGGCCAGCTTGACCATGTCCTCTTCGAGCCGCGTCTCCATGGCGATGGTGCGGGGCGCCACGTCGCCGGCCTTCAGCCATCCCTCGATGCTGCGCATCTCGCGCCCGAGGATGCGGAGCGTCGTCGGCAAGGCGATGCCGAACTCGGTCTCCTCGACCAGGGCGAGCAGGTGCTCGGTGCGCTCGCCGATCTCGCCCTGTTTGGGGGAGAGGCCGCCGACGGTGACCAGCGCGATCCGGGATTTCTGCTGGACCCGCGGCGCCTGCGCCTGGGTGATCTCGCGGATCGACGACTGGAACTCGTGCATCTCGACCAGGTCGCGGATGAGCCGGGACCTCAGCTCGGAGCGCAGCTCCTCGAGCAGCCGCTCGACGGAGTCGGCCAGGCTGTCGCGCGACTTGCCCAGCACGTCCATCGCGGCCGCCTGCTCGTCGGCCGCCGGCTTGGCCAGCGTCTTGACCAGGCTCTGCCCGGCCGACTGCATCGAGGCCGTGGCGCGGATCAGGTCCTTCCGCAGGGCGACGCCGGTGTCTCCCAGCCGGGCGGAGGTCACCCCCAGCTTCTCGGCCGCCTCGTGGTTCTTGGCCTGATCCTCCCCGCGGCGCCGGAATGCGGCCGGCTCGATCGTCCGCCGCGTCTGCGTCGTCTGCTCGTCCAGGAGGGTGAGCTCCTCGCGCAGCAGGCCCAGGGCCTTCTCCTCGCGGGCGATGGCGGCCTTGGCGTCGTCCCTTTCCAGGGATCGGACCGCCTCGGCCAGGTCGGAGTCGGCCCGCCGCAGGTGGGGCGGCTGGAGGTCGGCGAACAGCGGATCGTTGGCCAGGGCGGCCGCCGTGCCGCGGAGCTTCGCCTCGCGCTCGCGGATCGCCGACCGGGTCTCCTTGGCCGTCTTCTCGTCCTTGGCCGTGTTCCGGGTGTCGGCGATCACCGCCTGCTGGTCGCGGACCAGTGCCTCCAGGTCGGGGCGGCGGGCGCCCAGCCGCTCCAGGCGCCGGCCCTGCTCCATGGCGAAGCGGGACCAGCCCAGCTCGCGCCGCTGTTCCTTGATGATCCGGTCGAGCTGGCCGAGCGTCTCCCGCATCTGGCGGAGCCGCGCCAGCTTGAGCTGGAAGTCCAGGTCCTCGGCCAAGAGCAGGTTGCGGAGGTGCTCCAGCTTGGCGATCAGCTCCTTCACCTCGGTCTCGGCCTTGCCGAGCTGCACGTCCTTCAGGAGCTTCTGCGTCTCCCGCATCTGCTCGATGATCTGCTCCTCGCGCGAGAACCGCAGGGCCAGGCTCAGCCGCGAGGCGTTCTCCGGCTCGAGGCCCCGCAGCGCCTCGGAGAGCCGGAACATCCGCTCCTCCAGCTCGTTCATCTGGGCCGCGACGTTCTGCTGGTTGAAGCCGATCGTGTCGCGGTCGGAGACCGCCGGCGCCTTGGCCGCGTCCTTCTTCTCACCCGAGGCGTCCTTCTTGGCGGCGCCCTCCTTCTCGTCGTCGAAGACGGAGTCGGCCTGGCCGGCCGCCTTCTTCTGCTGCGCCGCCACCGGCGCCGGCCGCGACATCACGCCGCCGATCGCGGCCACCCAGAAGACGAGCGGGACGATCGTCCCCAAGCCACGATGAGTCCTCTGTCGTCCCATCGAACACCTCGTGACGCCCTCGTGAAGGCTGAAGGCAGAAGGCGGAATCAGACAGCCTCGGCTCATTCGCCGGCCCGGTGTCTTACTTTCGTCGAAGTTAGGGGACGATTGCAAGGGAATTTCTCGGATTCGCGCGTCGAAGACGCCTCGCCGTCCCTCCACAGCGCCAATTCTGCCACGGCTGCAACCATGCATTATCAGGGCTCCCGCCGGGGATCGACCCCAGGAAAATGTCACATAAGCGAAAGTTTGCGCAACTGCGGGCGGGTTTTTGATGATTATTTAGGTGTACGGGACCGGTGAAGGCTCCGTCCGAAGGCGTGAACGAGACGATTCGAGACCGAGGACCTGGGAACAAACACCATGACGACAAGACGCGATGAGCGAGGAAGGGCGACGGTGCGCCCTCTGGATGCGTGGGTGCTGGCGCGGCTGATGGCGAGTGTGTCGGTTGACGGCGAGGTGGCCTTGATGTCGGAGGGGATGCGGCCGCTGGGGGAGGCCCTGGCCGGGGCGAAGGTGGAAAAGCGGTCGCCGATCCTCCAAGGCTTCTCGATGTACCCCGGGGCGCCGGCGGAGCTGGCGCGGGCGATCTTCGACGCCGATCCGCTGAAGCCGGCGCCTTTGGAGGAGCAGCAGGCGTGGGAGCGGGCCGGGGCGGGCCCGATGTTGGTGGCCCGGACGATCGCGGCCAGCGAGGTCGTGCCGGTGGAGGTGGAGTGGCTGTGGCGGGATCGGGTGCCCCTGGGGATGCTGACGTTGTTCTCGGGCGATCCCAAGCTGGGCAAGAGCCTGGCGACGATCTCGATGATCGCGCGGCTGACCCGCGGCCTCGGCCTGCCGGGCGATCCGGCGGACATGGCGGCGGGCAGCGCCCTGTTGCTCTCGGCCGAGGACGACCGGGCGCGGACGCTCACCCCCCGGCTCACGGCGGCGGGCGCCGACATGACCAAAGTCCACTTCCTCTCGTCGATCGTCAGTCGGGAGGACCCGGTGGCGGCCGGCCTGCGCGGGGACTCGGAGGGTGGCACCGTCGAGTGGACGCCCACGCTCGTTTATCACGACCTGCGGGCCATCGAGGAGTGGGCCCGAGAGCGGGGCGACTGCCGGTTGATCGTCATCGACCCGGTCACGGCGTACCTGGGCGAGTGCGACGACCATCGCAACAGCGACCTCCGCGCGGTGCTCACCCTGCTGAAGGAGATGGCCGAACGGCTGAACGTCGCGATCGTGCTGGTCACCCACCACAACAAGTCCGTGGCGACCGGCGCCAACGGCAAATACCGCGTGCTCGGCTCGATCGCGTATGTCGGCGCCTGCCGGGCGAACTTCCTGTTCCTCAAGGACCCGGATGACCCGGAAGGCCGTCGCGTGCTGGTGCTCGACAACGGCGGCAACCTGGCGCCCAAGCAGCCAGGGCTGGCGTATGTCATCGAGGACCGGGGGCAGGGGCCGTTCTGCGACTGGCAGCCCGGCACCGTGGACCTCGACGCCGACTCCGCCCTGGCCAGGGCGGCGAAGGCCGCCAAGGCGGCCGAGTCGATCAGGGGCAGCAAGCGCATGGCCAGCGACGAGTGGCTGCGGCAATACCTCGACGGGGGGAGCCAGCGCGCCGCGGACTGTCTGGCCGAGGGCCAGAAGCAGGGATTCCATCCCCGGGCCGTCCAGCGAGCGAGGGAGCGCATCGGCGCCCGAGTGACACGCATCGGGTTCGGCGACCAGGGGGAGTTTTGTTGGACCCTCGAAAAGACGGACCCGGAGCATGGTCAGTCGGAGCTCGCTTTCGGCCATCGGTGACACATAGATGACAGAACTCCGAGCACCATGGAATTGTCATCAATGTCATCTATGGGGCGAATTGTCATCTAGTGCGGTTAACGAATGGATGGCGGACGTGGTTCGGCCTCGAGGCCCGGCTGAAGCCTCGGCCCCCCCTGACCCCCCCTCCGTAAGGGGGGGACGGAGAGAGGTCCGCCCCTCTTGATCCCCCCCTTACGAAGGGGGGATAGCCCCTCTTGATCCCCCCCTGACGAAGGGGGGGTCAGGGGGGGTTTCCTCGTCTCGCCGCAATGCAAGCGTTAAGCGCTCTAGGAGGAGACCGGCCATCGGCGATCTCCAGGAAAGAGCGACTGTTCCCCTGTCGCGGATGGAAGGGGTCCTTTCTCCGGGGGAATGTCAAGCCGAGCCGACTATCCTCTCGGCCCATAGATGACATAGATGACAAAAGATCTAGGCCCGGGCGAACTGTCATCTATGGGGCGTTTTGTCATCCATGGGGAATCGAGGACCGGACGTGCCCCGCGCCGCACCGCCCGGCGCGTTCGGAACCCCGTACAACCCGAGAGCCCCTCTCGAAAAAAGACCGGCAACCGTTTCGGTCTCGCGTTCCTCTTGGTGATAGACGAGGTAGCTGAGGCGGAGATGATGCCCAAAAAGACAGGTCGCGCAGATTTTCCTAAAATCTACTTTACTTTGTCCGACCGCTCGCGCATGATCTCGTGTCGTATCGATCGAAACGACCTTTATAAACACGTCTGGTCGGCGTGAAATCCGCTGCATCGTTGCGTTATCCCGAGAGCCTGACCAGAGCACGAGCATCGTCGCAGGCAGAGGGTCCGTCCGGAGCGGAGCCGAGATCGAGGCACAACGAAGAGTCTTCATCGCCCCTCACCCGGTCCGAGTCCGCCATCTGGCGGATCAGCGGGACGTGGAACGTGCGCCCTGACCGCGCGCGGGCCGGGGTCCGTCATTGTCTATTGGTGTCCGTCGTCGAGCGGTTCCTGCGAGGGACTCGGTGGTGGCGACGTATCAGGCGATCACTGCGATCGGGCAGGCGGTCCTGGGCCTGCTCGAGCCGCCTGTCCCAAGCCGGCGTTCGCGGGGGCGCAGTTCGCGCTCTACCAGGCGAGCGATTTCACCAATCCCCAGCCGCGGGTCAAGGAGGGCGTCTCGCTCTACCTGTACCGCGTGGCGACCAACGGCCCGCGCAACCTGCCATTCCGGGTCGCGCCCGACGGGACGAGGTACCTGCCGCCCCTCTCCGTGGACCTGTTCTACCTGGTGACGCCCTGGGCCAAGACGCCCGAACGTCAGCAGCTCCTGCTCGGCTGGGCGATGCGGACCCTCGAGGATTCGCGGGTGCTCCCCTCCGCCCTGCTCAACGATCAGGACGTGGGGCCCGGGATCTTCGGCCCCAACGAGGACGTCGAGTTCGTCTCCGACCCGATCTCGCTGCAAGACCTGTATGACGTCTGGGACTCGTTCAAGCCGGTGATGCAGCTCTCGGCGGCGTTCGTGGTCCGCCACCTCGACCTCGACTCCACCGTCATGCTCTCGGACGGGCCGCCGATCCAGACGCGAGTCTTCGACCGATACGGGGGGCCCGCGTCATGACGGTATCCTCCTTCCTGTTCGAGCGGATGGTCAGGGCCGCGCCGCTGGGGGTGCGGTTCTGGGACACCGTGGTCGGGGCGTTCGTCCGCGACGGCCTCGCGGTGGCCGCCTATCCGGCTAACAACCCGTCGCGGCGGGTGACCGGCTTTCCGGCCGGCTCCGGGACGTTCGCGTTCCAGGGCCTGCCGGGGCTGCTCGGGTTCGAGCTGGCGAACGGGGCCGACGACCCCTGGGCGACCCCGCCGGCGCCCCGGTCGTTCGTCGTCGAGGTCGTGGATGGCTCGGGGCGGTTCCTGCCCTGGCGGTTCACGGTCGGCGTGCCGCATGCCGGGATCTTCGTGCCGGGCTGCCTCCTGGCCGACATGGCCACGGTCGGCGTGCCGCTGTTCTCGACGGCAGGCCGCGTGCCGCCGGGGGGGATGGCGGTGATCCGGGCCGAGCTCCGGGACGCGTTCGCCGACGCACCGGCCGCCTGGGCGGTCGTGGAGGTGCGCGCCGCCGGGGGGCTGCTCGGCCGGGGGATCGCCGATCCATCGGGCAAGGTCGTGGTCGTGGGGCCTTACCCGGCGCCTCCCAATGTCCCGTTCGACTCGCCGGCCTCGACGCCCGTCCCGCTGACGTCGCAGACCTGGCCGGTGACGCTCGCCGCCTGGTACGCGCCGGCCGCCGCCGGTCCCGCGCCGGCGATCCCCGACCTCTGCACCGTGCTGGGCCAGGGGCCCGCGGCCCTCTGGGCCGACAGCGCCCTGCTCGCGGCCTATCCCGGCGCCACATTGAGCTTCGGAAGCGACCTGGTCGCGCGGTCGACCGACCACGCGACGGGCAAGGACCTCACCGTGTTGCTGCTGACCCCATCGGGCTCGCCCATCTAACCGCCGAGGGCGGAGGAGTCGGGAATGCCGGAATACCTGGCACCAGGCGTGTATGTCGAGGAGGTCTCGTACCGTTCGAGCTCGATCCAGGGGGTGAGCACCACCACGACGGGCTTCATCGGCCCGGCGCGGTCCGGGCCGGTCTGGGTCCAGGGCGGGCCGCTGCCGCCCACGCCGGACGTCCTGACCAGCCTCAGCGACTTCGAGGCGACCTTCGGCGACGGCCAGCCGCTGGCCTTCGACGACGAGGCCGGCTCGACCCAGACCAACTTCCTCTGGCACGCGGCGCGGGCGTTCTTCACCGAGGGCGGCCAGCGGCTCTACGTGGTACGGGTCTATCGGGCGAATGACCCGAAGACCGCCTTCGCCAAGTGGCCGGCCGTCGGCCAGGCCGCGCCGGGCGGCTCGGTCGACAACCTGCTGACGGTCTTGTCGCGCTGGCCCGGCGGGCCCGGCGTGGCGGGGCAGGTCCAGGTGAGCTACACCCTCACGATCGGCCAGAACGTCCTGACGACCAAGGGTGGCGCCCCCGCCGTCGGCGGGCTGGTGGACTCGGACGTCGTCTGGATCGGCCGCGGGCACCCGACCGGCACGGCCGGCTCGGCCACCTACCGGGGCGACTTCTACCTGGCCCAGTCGCTCCTCGACCCCGTCAGCCAGCAGACCACCTGGGAGTTCCAGCCCACCCGGCGGGGCTCGCCCCTCAACCCGCTCAGGCAGTTGACCGGGCTCGTGCCCCCCACCAGCAGCCGCAGCCCGCTGGATACCTACGACGAGGTCCGGCCGGTCACCCTCACGGTCACGTTCTACCCCAGCGACCCGACCGCCCCGTCGCAGGTCTGGAGCGGGCTGGCGCTGGACCCGAGCCACCAGCGGTCCGGCGCCGCCGACTCGGTGACGGCGCTCTTCGCCCTCGACCCGAGCAACGAGTCGCTGGCCCGCACCCTGCCGATCACCATCGTCCCCGGGGCGAACATCGAGGACGGGCTGGACGTCCTCCACGCGCTGGGCCTGGCGAACTCCGCCCTGAATGCCACGACCTGGAACGAGGGCGACAAGCTGGCGCGCACCTACACCTTCCCGCTCGATGGCGGCAGCGACGGCAACGCCCCGAAATCGGGCGACTACGAGGGGCTCGAGGGGACCGCCGATGACGGCCGGCCGTTCAAGACCGGGCTGATGGCGTTCGAGGACATCGAGGAGATCTCGATCGTGGCCGCGCCCGGCTCGACGTTCAACTTCGCCAACAAGCAAGACGACGTGATGGAGACGATCAACCTCCTGATCGCGCACGCCCAGAACATGAAGTACCGGATCGCCGTCCTCGACTGCGGCGACAAGATGGCCGTGGCGGACGTCCTGGCCATGCGCGGGCAGCTCGACTCGACCTATGGCGCCTTCTACTACCCGTGGGTGAAGATCGTCGATCCGATCACCAGCAACGACCTGAACCTGCCGCCGAGCGGGTTCGTCGCCGGGATCTACGCTGCGCAACGACATCAACCGATCGGTGAGCAAGGCACCGGCGAACGAGGTCGTGACGCTGGCCGTCGGGTTCGAGACGCTGGTCAACAAGGGCCAGCAGGAGGTGCTCAACCCCGCGGGGGTCAACTGCTTCCGGTTCTTCGAGGGGCGGGGCTACCGGCTCTGGGGGGCCCGACTGATCAGCTCCGATCCCGAGTGGAAGTACGTCAACCTGAGGCGCTACTTCGCCTACCTCGAGCGGTCGATCGACGTCGGCACGCAGTTCGCCGTCTTCGAGCCCAACGGGCCGCCCTTGTGGACCAACATCCGGCGGACGATCTCCGACTTCTTGTTCAGCGAGTACCAGGCCGGCAACCTGCTGGGCGACTCGGCCGCCCAGGCGTTCTTCGTCCGTTGCGACCGCACCACGATGACCCAGAACGACCTGGACAACGGCCGGATGGTCTGCCTGATCGGCGTGTCCCCGGTCTACCCGGCCGAGTTCGTCATCTTCCGGATCGGCCAGTGGACGGCCAGCAGCACGAGTTGACCGGACCGGTGAATGAGACAGACATCAGGCGCAACGCAAGCCCCGCTCCCTTTCCGCCCGACCCCAGGAGGCCCCGATGGCCAAGCGCGACCGTCCCTACATGCAGTTCAACTTCCTGGTGAACCTCAACATCCCAGGGGTCGATTACCGCAACGACATCACGGCCGGGTTCCAGGAAGTCAGCGGGATCGGCCTGGAGGTCACCACGGCCGAATACCGCGTCGGCAACGAGACGGACAACCGGGTCCGCAAGGTCAACGGCCTGAACAAGTCGGCCGACATCACGTTCAAGCGCGGCTCGATCGCCACGAGCGACCTGTACACGCTGATCGACACCGTGCGCAACGGCGTCGCCGATCCCAACACGGTGATCACGACGGCACGAGTGACGCTCCAGAGCGAGGCGCACGCCGACGTCATCACCTGGACGCTCAAGGGGGCCCGGGTCATCAAGTACACCTGCGGCCCGTTCAACGCCAAGGGGACCGACGTCTTGATCGAGGAGATGGTCCTGTCGGTCGAGCGGGTTGAGATGGAGCTCGACCAGTCATGACCGTCGGGGTCGCCCGCCGACTTCCCGGGTTCGCGTTCCAGGTGCAGCCGCCGCCGCTGGACGAGTCCCTGCCGCGCCTCGACATCGCGGCGTTCGTGGGCTTCACGGCGTCGGGCCCGCTGCACACGCCGGTCGTCGTCGAGGACCCCGCGCACTTCGCGGACGTCTTCGGCCAGGACGCGACGCTCGCCTGGGACGCCATGCGCCAGGCGCCGCTGATGGCCCAGCTCCCGCCGGCCGTCCGGGCGTTCTTCCGCAACGGCGGCCAGCGCGCGTGGATCGTCCGCGTGGCCGGGGCCGACGCGGTCACGAACCGCTTCCCCATCCCCGGCCTCGCCCGGATCGATGGGGCAGGGGCCGTCACGCCGGCCTTCGCCCGGGCGCGCTCGGCTGGGAGCTGGTCCGACCCCCTGGGCGTCACCGCGGCGCTGGCCAGCCAGTCGTTCGCCATAACCGGGATGACGCTGGGGGCGGTCGCCTCTCAGCCGGTCTCGAAGGCGGGTTCCTCGCCCGGCGGTGCCACGATCGACCTGGAGATCAACTCGCCCGGCGCCGTGGTCGACGGCGACCTCCTGCGGCTCGATTTCAATGGCGGGGACGACGTCCTGTTCGCGACCGTCGCGGGCGGTACGGCCCTTGGAAGCCCGTTCGGCTCGCCCCTGGGCGGCTCGTCCGGCTCCGGGCCGACCCGGTTCGTGATCCGTCGCTGGGCCTGGTTCCGCCCGACCTGGAAGATCGGCAACGCCACGACGACGGGCGTGACGAATGCCGTCCCCGTCTCGCTCCCGGGTGGGACATGGTACACCTCCCCGCCGGCCGATCCGGATTCGCCGCTGACCCTGATCTTGCAGCAGCCCTTCAGCACCGCGCCGCCGCCGGGCTCGCTCCTCCGCGTCGATTTCGGGAGCGAATCGCTGTGGTTCCGGGTCCAGGCCGTGGTCGGCACGCTCCCCGCCGGCTCGCCGGCCGTCCCATCGGTCGAGCTGACCGGCCAGGGGCTCTGGGCCGCGACGGCCGCGCCCCATCCCAAGCCCGTACAGCCGGCGGCCGCCGATCGGCTGTCGTTCGAATTAGGGGCCGGCGAGGGCGGCGGCGACCCGGTCAAGCTGGCCGGCCTGACCTTCTGCGCCGATCATCCGAGTTTCTGGGGGGCACTCCCGGTCGACGAGGCGCTCTACGCCGATACGGACCTGTCGCAGGCCGCCCAGAAGGCCTCGGCTTCGTCGTACCTGGCACTCTGGCAGCTCGCCGCCGTGCCGCGATTCCCCCTGGCCGGCGACGGGCCCGGCGACGACTGGTTCGTGCCGATCGGCATGGCGGTCGTCCCCGACGCCGCGCCCGGTCCCGAGCCGAATCCTGCCGATTCACTGACCCGCGACGGCCTCGCCAAGTTCGACGCCAGCCTCTTCCTCGACCCGAGGCCGAACACGCCGCTGGGGGACCTGATCGATTCCAGGATGGCCGATCTCCCGGCCGAGGTGGAGTACCTCCAGTACGGCCTCCAGTTCCCGCCGTCGCTGACCGGCATCTACGCGCTCTACGACGTCGACGAGGTGACGATCGTCGCCGTGCCCGACGCCGTTCACAGGACCTGGAAAAAAGTCGCGCCGTCAGATCAGATTCCCCCGCCCATCGACGCGCCCCAATCGGGCTCGTCCCCACCGGGGGGCCGCTTCGTCGAGTGCGGCCCCCAGTCGATCCCCGAGCCGACACTCACGCAGGCCGGCTCCGACCCGACCGTCAGCTACAAGCTGACGTGGACGGTCCCGGCGGCGACGACGACCGGCCTGCGGTTCCGCCTGAGAGAGGCGACCGAGCCCGATTTCGGCGACGAGGCCGACATCGCCTTCCTGGCGGAGGACTCCATCACGATCTACGGCCGGCCGCCGGGCGTTTACTACTACCACGTGCGGGCGGAGACGGCCGGCGCGACGGGCCCCTGGTCGAAGGGGATCGATGTCCAGGTCGAGCCGCAGCAGGTCTGGCAGGTCGATCACGACACGCCCTATTCGCCCGACGCGCTCCTGGCCGTCCAGCGTGCCCTGTTGCGGATGTGCGGCGCGCGCGGCGACCTGTTCGCCGTGCTGTCGATGCCGGCGCACTTCCGCGAGGACGACGCGATCGCCCACGCGGCCGCGCTGCAATCGTCCGCCCCGAATCCCGTGCCGGTGGGCAACGCGCTCGTGGCACCGATCGACCTGATCGAAGGCCGTGCCCTGAGCTATGGGCGCGTCTACCACCCCTGGGCGATCGGGCCCGACGACGGCGCGGCCGGTACCTTGCGGTGGATGCCGCCCGACGGGTTCGCCGCCGGCATCATGTCGTTACGATCCTCGACCCGCGGCCCGTGGGTCGCGCCCGCCAACCAGCAGTGGACCGGGCCGGTCGACCTGACGCCGGCGATCGCGCGGCGCGGCGCCTCGACCTCCAGACCGCGCAGGTCAACCTCGTCCGCCAGGAGCCGCACGGGTTCGTCACGCTCTCGGCCGACACGCTCAGCACCGACGACGACCTGCGCCCCATCAACGTCCGCCGGCTGATGATCCTGCTGCGGCGGCTGGCGCTGCGGCTGGGGGCGACCTATGTGTTCGAGCCCAACAACGACGCCTTCCGGCGGATGGTCCGGCGCGGGTTCGAGTCGGTGCTCGAGATCCTGTTCCTCCGCGGCGCCTTCGCCGGCAACACCCGCGCCACGTCCTTCCAGGTGCTCGTGACCCTGTCGCCCCAGGACGTGCAGGCGGGCCGTTTCATCGTGGAATTGCGGGTGGCGCCGTCGCTCCCGCTGACTTTCATGACCATCCGGTTGATCCAGGCGGGCGATCGCGGGCTCGTCTCGGAGGGGAGCTAGCTCATGGCGAATCCGGCACTCGAGACGGTGTCCTATCCGTTCAACGCGTTCAACTTCGCCGTCGAGATCAACGTGCAGGGGGTCTCGAGCAACGTGTGCAGCGCGGCCTTCTCCGAGTGCGACGGCCTCGAGATGACCATGGACGTCAAGACCGTGCGCGAGGGGGGGAACAACGGCGAGCAGCTCCGCCTGACCGGGCCGATGTCCTACTCCGTGCTCACCCTGAAGCGCGGGATGACCGCGACCTTCGACCTGTGGGACTGGGTCGCCTCCACGATCGCCAACCCCAGCCTCCGGGCCGACGCCGAGGTCGTCGTCTTCGCCTCCGACGGCAAGACCGAGCGGGTCCGGTTCCTCCTGAAGCGCTGCCTGCCCGCCAAGCTGAAGGCGCCGGCGCTGAACGCGAAGGACGGGATCGTGGCGATCGAGGAGATGCAACTGGCCTACGAGTCGCTGACGCTCAAGCGCCCGGGCGATTCCGACGGCTCGGGCTTCGGCGCGGGGGCGTCGCTGGGGGTGAGCGTCGGCGCATCCCTAGGCGCGGCGCATCGGTCGGGGTGAGTGCATCTTTCGGGCGCAGATCGGTTGATTGATATGACTCCGGCATGAAAGTAGGTCAGGCTTTCCAGCCTGACGCGGCTGATCCGGCATGAAAGTAGGTCAGGCTTTCCAGCCTGACGCGGCTGATCCGGCATGAAAGTAGGTCAGGCTTTCCAGCCTGACGCGGCTGATCCGGCATGAAAGTAGGTCAGGCTTTCCAGCCTGACGCGGCTGATCCGGCATGAAAGTAGGTCAGGCTTTCCAGCCTGACGCGGCTGATCCGTCAGGCTGGAAAGCCTGACCTACAAATGAGGGACCCATGGCCGACACGACGCCCGTCAAGGCGCAGCTCCGCGAGCTGAAGTCCGACGGCACGACCGAGGTGCCCAATTCCGCGGTGCCGGTGCAGATCAACCCCGAGACGCTCAAGGTCAGCTACACCAACACGCTGAAGCAGGCCGAGAACACCAGCACCAACAAGAACGGCACCTCGGCGGTCCAGTTCCTCAGCCAGGGGACGACCAAGCTCAGCGTGCAGCTCTGGTTCGACGTGACGGCGGTCCTTCCGCCGGCGCAGGCCGGGGTGACCGACGTCCGCAAGATGACCCAGAAGATCGCCTACTTCATGCAGGCCAAGCCGGCCGACAACGACCCGAACACGGTCGTGCCGCCGGCCGTCCGGTTCGTCTGGGGGACGTTCCAGTTCGACGGCCTGATGGAGTCGATGGAGGAGTCGCTCGAGTTCTTCTCGCCCGACGGGGTGCCGCTGCGGGCCAGCGTCACGATCAGCCTGATGAAGCAGTCGATCCAGTTCGCCTTCGCGAGCGGCAGCCAGTCGCCGGGCAGCACCCCGCCGCCGGGCACGGCGCCGCTGACTCCCGCGCCGGCCGGGTCGTCGCTGGCGAACATGGTGTCCGGGGCCGGCGGGTCCGCCGACTGGCATGCCGTCGCGCAGGCCAACGGGATCGAGAACCCCAGGCTGCTCCCGCCCGGCCAGTTGATCAACCTCAACGCGAGCGTATCCGTCGGCGCCTCGGCGTCGGTCAACCTGGGCACGTGATGTCGGTTCGAGATCGGGGAGGAAGACCAGATGGCGGTCGTGATCAACGAGTTCGAGGTGATCGCCGCGCCACCGGCGGCGCCGGAAGCGACGGCGAAGGGCTCCGAGAAGGCCGAGCCGTGGCCGGCCCCGCCTATGGTGCACGACCTCGGACGGGTCATGCGGTATTACGCCGTGCGCGCCGAGCGCGTCCGCGCCCATTGAAGGGAACCGACGGGAACCGGGGGTGCGGCAGATGGCCTCGAACAACGGCAGCAGCGGCCTGGTGCAGGCGACTCGTCCGGTGATCAACATCGCCGGGCGCGACGAACCCGCGCTGCAGCGCCAACCTCGTCAGCCTGCTGGTCGCCGAGGATACGCAGGGGCTCTACCGCTGCGAGGCCGGCTTCGGCAACTGGGGGAACTCGGGCAACGGCCTCGACTTCCTCTACTTCGACCGCAAGACCCTCGACTTCGGCAAGGCGATCCAGGTCAAGGTCGGCACCGACGTCTTCTTCGATGGCCGGATCATGGCGCTGGAGGGCCAGTTCTTGAGGGACGTCTCGCCGCAATTGGTGGTACTCGCCGAGGACCGGTTCCAGGACCTGCGGATGACCCGGCGGACCCGCAGCTTCGCCGATACCGACGATGCCGGCGTGTTCAATCAGGTGGCGTCGGAGCACGGCCTCAGCGCAAGTGAACGTCCAGGGCCCGACGCACCGGCTGCTGGCGCAGGTCAACCTGAGCGACCTGGCCTTCCTCCGCGAGCGCGCCCGGGCCATCGACGCGGAGGTCTGGGTCGGCGGCACGACGCTCTACGCCCGGTCGCACACCGCCCGCGGCGGGACGGCGTACCAGATCCGGTACAAGCAGGCGCTCCGCGAGTTCTCGGTGCTGGCCGACCTGGCCAACCAGCGCACCAGCGTCACCGTGGGGGGCTGGGACGTCGCCCGCAAGGCCGCGATCGCGCATCAGGCGGACGACTCGCTGCTCGCCGGCGAGCTCAACGGCGACGCCAGCGGCTCCAGCGTCCTCTCGCAGGCGCTCGGCACGCGGGCCGAGACGCTGGCCCACACCGCACCCTTGACCGACCAGGAGGCGCAGGCCCAGGCCGAGTCATACTTCAAGATCGCGGCCCGCCGATTCGTGGTCGGCCGGGGCCTGGCCGATACCGACATCCGGCTCCGCGCCGGCAACTTCGTGACCATCCAGGGCCTCGGCCCCTTATTCAACGGCAAGTACTACCTGACCGCCGTCAGCCACCTCTACGACGGCGTTCAGGGGTTGCGCACCGAGTTCACCGCCGAGAGGCCGGGACTCGGGAAAGTCTGATTTGATCTGATCTGACCCAGTCCGGCCCGGCCCCATTCGAGGCCCGTTTCCGTCGAGAGGACCAGCCGCCGTGCACGACCGACACCCGATCGACCTGATCGCCGACGAGCGGATCGCGGCCGGCCTCGGCGGGCGCTGGTACGGGGTCTATCCCGCGCTGGTCAGCGACGTCAAGGACCCCGACGGCCAGGGGCGCGTCAAGGTCACGCTGCCCTGGTCGCCCGACGCCTCGAACGGGCGGTACGAGGCCTGGGCGCGGCTGGCGACGATGATGGGGGGCAAGAATCGCGGGAGCTGGTTCATCCCCGACCCCAACGACGAGGTCCTGGTCGTCTTCGAGGCCGGCGACCCGCGCCGGCCTTATGTCGTCGGCGGCCTCTGGAACGGCGCCGATAACCCGCCCGCGTCGATGGACGGAGCCGGCAAGAACGACCGCAAGGTCCTCCGCTCGCGCAACGGCGTCATGGTCACCCTCGACGACACGCAGGGCCAGGAGTCATTGACCTTGCAGACGCCCGGCGGCCAGACGATCACCATGAAGGACGGGCCCGGCTCGATCGTGATCACCGACAGCAACAACAACTCCGTGAAACTCGAGGCGGCGGGCGTGACGATCTTCTCGACCAGCAAGGTGACGATCCAGGCGAACCAGGTCGAGATCAACAGCCCCTTGCTGAGCCACAACGGCGCGACGGAGAAGTTCAGCGGGAACCTGATCTGCCAGCAGATGGTCAAGGCGAATTCGGTCGTGAGCACGACGTATTCCCCGGGCGCGGGCAACTTCCTCTGAGTCGAACGACACCGACGTGGAGTCACGAGACGATGGACCATCCGGTGCAATGGGTGACCGCCTCGCCGCTGTGGAGCGACCTGGCCGGCTCGACCGACCCCGCGTCGTGGGCCGCCTTCCACCAGCCGGCGATCTTGCGGTTCGCCAGCGATACCTTCATCGAGGAGTTCCTGGCACTGATGCAGACCGACCCGAGTCAACTCCGAGGACTCCTCATCCGGCAAGAGACCTGGCGCGCGCTGGCGCCTTTGCCCGTCCCGGTGACGCCGCCGCCCAAGTTCGCCCTGGCGCTCAACCGGCTCCGCCTGGCGCAGCAGTCCAACGGCGCGGCCGGATCCTCGGCGCCGGCGGCCACGACCTCCGCGACGAGCGGACCGCTGAAGCTCTACCAGTCGGCGCATCAGCGGTTCTACCTGGCCACCTCGTGCCTGGTCTGCCAGATGCCCGGCCTGCCCGACCACGCGCTCAACACCGCCGGCGAGGAGACGGTCTCGCTGGTCGTCCGCCGCCTGTTGCCGCGGTCGGGGTCTGGCGCGACCTACTCGACCACCGCGATCGATGCCGCCAACTGCGACGAGTATGCCTACGTCACCTCGGGCGGCGCGACCGGCTGGCAGATGGTCACCGGCCCGACGGTCCCGTCGGCCGCCGTGGCGGTCGCTGGCGAGGAGCGCCAGGCCCTGTTCCCGATCAACTTCACGCAGACCGACGGCCGTAATCGCCGGCTCTTCGCGGCGCTGGTCCCCGTGTCGAATCGCGAGACTTACCTCGGCGCGCCGCAGTTGTCCGCCGCGGGCGCTCCCGCGACGCCCGCCGCCAGCCCGGCGTCCGATCCGCGGGTGGCCCTGCTGATGGCCGAGGTCGTCGAGCCCTGGAAGAACCTGGTCCAGCGCGCCCAGGCGGTCTATTCACTCTTGAACCCGACCGTGCAGCCGCCGAATCCGCCGCCTCCGCCTCCGCCGCCGAACGCGGCTCAGGCGACCTCCCTCACCAATTCGGCCCGCAGCCAGATCCAGATGGTTTCCTGGTACCTCCTGCTCGACTTCGCCAAGTACCTCCAGACGTACCTGCCCGACGTCTGGGCGGCGGTGAATGACCCGGGCCAGGCGGGCGCCCTGTCGTCCCAGCGCCAGGCCCTCCTGAGCTGGCTGCAAGGCGAGGTCATCGGCGGCGACATCGACCTGACGACGGATGCCGTCGGCTCGCCCAACGTCCTGACCTCGCTCACCGCGGCGCTGCAGGCGATCCTGCAGGACCCGGATGACGAGACGAACCTCGAGGCGGCCGCTGTCTCGTACGATCGCACGAAGCTGCCGCCGGCCCCGACCGTCTGGCCGACGTTCCTGTTCCCCCTGGCCGACCCGATGTTCATGCAGAGCCCGTCGACGACGATGCCGAAGTTCTCGCAGGATGTCGACACGCTGACGGCGCTGGTCGGCCCCGCCCTGCCGCCCCTCCCGGCCCAGTCG
The DNA here is from genome assembly GCA_963815795.1 of uncultured Planctomycetota bacterium. Taxonomy (GTDB): domain Bacteria; phylum Planctomycetota; class Planctomycetia; order Isosphaerales; family Isosphaeraceae; genus JAKAUH01. The sequence goes on from CAWFIC010000006.1 coordinate 551,384, forward strand.
GACAACGCCGTCCCGCTGGCCGCCCAGGTCCCGCTCGACCCGAGGATCGGCTGGTTCGTGGTCCGCTCCCTGTACGAGCGGCCCTACTGCGGCCCCCTCGAGCCGCCGGTCGTCAGCGCGCCGACCCCGCCGTTCCAGATGGCCGCCTACTTCGATTCCGACGCCCCGGCGCGTCCCTTGAGGATCACCCTGCCGCTGGATCTCTCGCCGGCCAGCTTGCGCAAGTTCGACAAGAACACGGCGTTCATGATCTCCGACTCGCTCTGCGCCCAGCTCGGCGGCGTGAGCGGCCTGACGCTCGGCGACCTGGTGCTCTCGGTCCTCCCCTGGCCGTTCCACAAGGATCTGAACATCAACGCCGGCGGCAACGGGATCTGCCCCTCGCAGGGCATGGGGTCGATGTGCACGTTCTCGATCCCGATCATCACGATCTGCGCCCTGATCATCCTGCTGATCTTCGTCAAGCTGCTGGACATCGCCTTGTCCTGGATGGCCTTCTTCCGGATCTGTCTGCCGCTCCCCAACTTCAACTCCAAGGCGTAGAGGTCCCAGCCCGTGGATGCCGGTCAAGTTTACGGTCGTGGCATCGCCTTCCCGCCCCGCGTGGGCCCGGACGGGCGCGTCGCCTTCTCGGAAGGGGAGCAGAACATCCGCGAGTCGATCCAGATCATCCTCAGGACCGACCTGAAGGAACGGTTGATGCAGCCCGATTTCGGCGGCGGCTTAGGCCCGCTGCTGTTCGAGCCGAACACCGCGACGACCCGGCAACTGATCTCCAACCAGATCACCGCCGCGCTCGGGTCGTGGGAGCCGCGGATCAACGTCGAGTCGGTTGACGTCGAGCCGGACCCGAACGATCCGCAGGCGGTCGTCGTCGCCATCACCTATCAGCTCGTCGCGACCCAGGCGCGCGAGCAGATCAACCTGGGCCTGGCGCTGGGCTCTTGAACTGAGGGGTCGATCCCGTGCCGATCACGTTCCCGACGCTCGACGACCGGCGGTTCCAGGACCTGCGCGACGAGGCCGTGGCCCGGATCGCCGTCCATAATCCCGAGTGGACCAACTACGGCAAGAGCGACCCCGGCATCACCCTGCTGGAGCTCTTCGCCTTCTTCTTCGAGAACCTGGCCTACCGCGCCAACCAGATCCCCGCCCGGAACCGCCTGAAATTCCTCACGCTGCTGGGCATGCGCCTGCAGCCGGGCTCATCCTCGCAAGGCCTGGTGACCTTCAGCAACGACCGCGGCCCGCTGAGCACCGTCACCCTGACCGACAGCATCGAGGTCCGCGCCGGGAACGTCCCGTTCCGGACGACGCTGGGGCTGGACGTGCTCCCGGTCGAGGGCGCGGTCTACTTCAAGCGGCCCCTGGCCAGCCCCACCACCGCGCTGCTGGACTACTATCGCCAGCTCTACACCGCCTTCCTCGGCCAGCCGCCGACCGATGACGTCCAGCTCTACGAGACCGTCCCGCTGGCGGCGCCGACGACCGATTCGGTCAACCTGGGCGCCGACACGGTCGACGGCGCCATCTGGATCGCGCTCTTGATCCGCGCGTCCGACCAGCAAGACGCCTCGGCGCCCGCCGTCGCGCTCCAGCAGATCGCCGGCCGGACGCTCAACGTGGGCTTCGTCCCCGCGCTCGACCAGTCCCAGCTCGATCTCCCCCCGGGCGGCCAGTCTGCGCTGTCGGACGTGACCCTGCTGGAGTTCGACGTGCCCAACCTCGCGATCGACCCGATCGCCAACGGTGCGCAGTACGTCTCGCTCCAGTTCAATTCGACCAACGACGTCCTCTCCACGCCGGGCGTCGTCCAGGTGAGCCTGCCGGCCGATACCAGCAACCTCGGGACCTGGACGAACCTCTCCCCGCTGGAAGCGGGCGTCGATGACCTGCCGCCGACGCTCGACGATACCGATGCCGGCAGCCGGTTGATCGCCTGGATCCGCGTCCGATCGACCGGCGCCGCGCGGGCGAGGCTGTACTGGGTCGGGATCAACGCCGCCCCGATCACCCAGCGCGGCCATGTGGTGGGCGAGCTGCTCCCGACCGGGACCGGCGAACCCGATCAGACGGCGACGCTCTCGCAGACGCCGGTCCTGCCGGACTCGGTCGTGCTGACGATCACCCCGACGGTCTCCTCGCCGCTGACCCCGCCGCAGACGTGGCTGCCGATCCCCGACCTGATGGCGGCGGGGCCGGAGGTCCCCACCACCGATCCGACCCTGCCGCCGGGGACGACCCCTGTTGTCAATACAAACATTGATGTTTTCACCATCGATCCCGAATCGGGCGCGATCCAGTTCGGTGACGGCACCCACGGAGCGCGGCCGCCGCTGGGCGCGACGATCCGGGCCGACTACTACGTCAGCGTCGGCTCGGCCGGCAACGTCGGCGCCGGTGCGATCAACAGTGCCCCGTCGCTGCCGTTCGACCCTGTCGGTCACGAACCCCGTGCCGACCTGGGGCGGGGCCGATGCCCAGACCGTCGACGACGGCCTGAAACAGATCCCCCGCTACCTCCAGAACCGCGATCGGTTGGTGACAGCCGACGATTTCCGCGCGGTCGCCCTGCGAACGCCGGGGGTGCACGTGGGGCGGGTCGAGGTCCTCCCCGCGTATAGCCCCGAGCTCGACCCGAACACGCCCGGGGATTCGCCGGGCACGGTCACCCTGATGCTCATCCCGAACTACGACCCGGTCAACCCGAATGCCCCGATGCCCGACACCGTGTTCATGGATACGGTCGCCGCCTACCTCGATCCCCGCCGGCTGGTGACGACCGAGCTGTACCTCTATCCCCCGGATTATGTCCCGATCTGGATCTCGGTGGGCTTCAAGGCGGCCGCCAACGCGACGGTCGCGGTGGTGCGCGACGCCGTCAAGCAGGCGCTGCTCCAGTTCCTCTCACCGTTGCCCGCCTCGTCCGACGCGGAGCTCGCCGATGTCCAGCCCCTGCTGACCGCGCCGTCCGATCCGACCGCGAATCAGGGCTGGCCGCTGCTCAAGCCGGTCGTCGCCGCCGAGCTCCTGGCGGTGGCCAGCCGGGTCGCGGGAGTCCTGCTCATCAACCAGGTGCTGATCGCCCAGGGCACCCAGCCCGCGGCCGCCCAGATCAACCTGACCGGCCTCCAACTGCCCCAGGTCGCGGGCATCTCGGTCAGTGTGGGCGACGCGGTGCCGATCGACCAGGTCCGGGGCACCGCGATCTCGCCCCAGCCGACGCCGACCACGACGCCGGGGGCCCAGCGTTTCCACCCGGTCCCGGCCGTTCCGGATCAATGCTAGAGCGGTTAACGAATGGATGGCGTACATGATTTGGCCTCAAGGCGCGGCTGGAGCCTCGACCCCCCCTGACCCCCCCTTCTTAAGGGGGGGATCAAGATGGGCGGACCTTCTTCCGTTTTGCCCTCCTTCTCAAGGAGGGGATCAAGATGGGCGGGCCTTCTTCCGTTTTCCCCCCCTTAAGAAGGGGGGGTCAGGGGGGGTCGGGCTCACGCAACGCAAGTGGTAAGCCCTCTAGGCAGAGATACTCCGATTCGAAGTGCGGGACAGCCCGCTCGGCTGTCGCGGATGCGAGAGGAGAAGAATCAGTTCCCTCATGGACGCCAACGGCACGCGGTATCAACTGTTGCTCGGTCGCGACGACTGGCATTGGCCGCCAAACGCGGTCACGCCCGCCGGCTTCCTCGCGTGGGACGCCACGCGCTCGGAGCTGACGTTGCAGCCGCGCCTGTATCATTTCGCCGTGCCGCCGGGTCAGCGGCTGCCCCTCGACGGGCGGCGCGGGGCGGGCGCGACCGGTTCGGCAACTGGTACTGGATCGGTCCCAACCGCGACGAGATCCTGATCAACGCGTCCGACTCGGGCACGACGACGCACTTCTGGTCGCCCACCGACCCCGAAGGCTGCGCGCCATCCCTCGGCGCATTCGAGCCGCTCGAACCCGATCCGACCCCGGCCGACATGACGCTCTCCGGTCTGGCGGTCACCGAGGAGCATTACCTCGTCGTCGGTACGCTCGCCCCCGCCGGACTCCTGGTCTTCGACCTGCACGCGGGCGGTCCACCGCTGCGGCTCCCCTGGCCGTCGCGGGCGGCATTCGTCCCGTTCGACATGGCCGCCGCGCCCGGGGGAGGCGTCTGGATCCTCGACCGACAGAACGCCACCTACTGGGCGCTCGACCGACGATTCCAGGTGCTGACCGGGACGCCGGCCCGACCGACTCCCGCGCCCGAGCCGCCCGATCCCTTCCAGCCGGTCGACGGCGGCCCGGTGCGGCGGCCTCAACCGCCCGAGGCCGTCGCCGGTGTGTCGATCAGCGGCGGCGACCCGGTGGCGATCGAGGCCCTCCCCGACGGCACCGCCCTGATCCTGATCAACCCGGCCGGCACGAAATTCGCGGAGGTCGCGCGCTACGACTTCGGCAAGAGGCTGGGCCAGCCCGTCTCCACCAGCGTGATGAACGGCGTGATCGAGCCGACGGCCAGGGCGGATTTCCAGTTGATCGGGTATGACTTCGCGTTCGTGCCCGCATCGGCCACGGTCGCCGATCGGATCGACATCGTCTCGTCCGACGGCGAACAAGCCTACGCCTTCGACATCGCGCTGGACGCCAACAAGCAGCTCACGCTCACGCCGGACCCGGACTACCTGCCGATGCGACGGTTCGGCGGCAAGGGGCTGGTCACGGCGGCGGCGCGGTTCGAGGGCACGGGGCTCGACGCGGGGCCGTGGCCGTACTATGACTTCGGGATCGGCTGGGTGCCGCTGGTCGCCCAGCCCCGGCCGCGGTACGTCGGCGGGGCCACGTTCACGACCCGCGTGTTCGACAGCCAAGTGCCGGGCTGCGTCTGGCATCGCCTCATGCTCGACGGCTGCATCCCCCCCGAGACCGCGGTGAAGGTCAGCAGCCGTGCCGGCGACGACCGGGTCGCCCTCGCCGACGCCCCCTGGCAGGCCGAGCCCGCGCCCTATCTGAGGGACGACGGCTCCGAGCTGCCCTATGCGCCTGCGCCGGCCACGACCTCCGACGGGCAGGGGACGTGGGAGACGCTGTTCCAGCAGGCCCAGGGGCGCTATTTCCAGCTCCAGCTCAACCTCGTCGGCAACGGCCGGGCGACGCCCAGGCTGCGCGCCCTGCGGGCGTACTACCCGCGGTTCTCCTATCTCAACCGTTACCTGCCGGCGGTCTACAGCGAGGACCCGACCTCGGCGTCGTTCCTCGACCGGTTCCTGGCCAACGTGGAAGGGTTCTTCACGGCCCTCGAGGGCAGGATCGCGGGCGTCGAGGCGCTCTTCGACGTCCGGGCGTGCGCCGCCGTGGACCTCGACTGGCTGGCGAGCTGGTACGGCGTGGCGCTCGACCCCAACTGGGAGGAGTCGCGGCGCCGCCTCTTCCTGGCGCACGCGATGGACTTCTTCCAGTACCGGGGCACGATCCGGGGACTGGTGATGGGGTTGCGGCTGGTGCTCGACCAGTGCGTCGACTCGTCGATCTTCAGCGATCCCACGAGCTGCTCCCGGTTCACGGACGCCGCGAAGCTCCGCACCCAGTTGACCCAGTACCGGATCGTCGAGATGTATGCCACGCGGATCCTGCCGGCGCTGGTGCTCGGCGATCCGACCGGGCCGGCCACGGTCGCGCCGGGCGGCCGATGGCAGGTGAGCCAGGGTCGCGACGCGCTGAACGCGATGTACCGGGCGCTGTTCGGCCCGAACAACCCGCCCGCCGAGTTCCCGATCCAGCCGCCGACGGACGCGACGACCAGGGCGACCTGGCAGCCGTTCGCCCAGCAGGCGCTCGGCTTCGTCCCTTCGGCGGGGCCGGCGGACCTCACGCGGTGGCAGAACTTCCTGGAGCGGCGGTATCAGAGCCTGAGCGCCTATAACGCGGCGTACGGCCTGACCGGCGCCGCGGCGGCGTCGAGCTTCGCGGCGATCTCGCTGCCCACCCGGCTGCCGGCGAACGGACCGCCCCTGCTCGACTGGTTCCAGTTCGAGGCGACCGTGCTGGGGCGGCTCAGGACGGCGCATCGGTTCCGCGTGCTGCTCCCCGCCCCGACGACCGACGACGCGGCCCAGGACGAGCACCAGCGCCGCTACAACCTGGCGGCGCGGGTCCTCGACCTGGAGAAGCCCGCGCATACGGTCTACGACATCCAGTTCTACTGGGCCTATTTCCGCGCCGGCTACGCCCGGCTCGGGTGCGATACCCTGCTCGACCGCGGCAGTCGGTCGCCGCAGTTGATGGCGCCGATGATCCTCGACCTCGGAGATCTCGCGGCGAGTTTCCTCACCCCCGCGCTGCCGGGCGAACGCGCCCCGCGGTGGTTCCTCGGAGAGAGAGGGCTGGGCCAATGACCGGACCTGCAACAGGGGGACCACGATGAGTAGCTGCTTTGCCCCGTGCTCGGCGCCGCCCCAGGCCGCGCCCGACCCATCGAAGCACGTCAACTATACGCTCGGCATGGTGCTGGGCGTCGACGACTTCGTCCAGGAGTTCGCCTATCAGTCGGGGCGGGACAAGTTCCTGGCCCGCGACCTCTTCGGCTACGGGACGGTCTCCGGGCTGAAGGTCACGCAAGACGTGGCCAACGGCAAGACGCGGGTGCTGGTGACGGCGGGGGTCGCCGTCGATCCCCAGGGTGAGATCATCCGCGTGCCCAACACCCAGTGCGCCGTCCTCGACGACTGGATCGCCAACAACAGCCAGTCGTTGACGGCGCACTTCGGCTCGCCGATGTTCGAGGCGGTGACCCTCTACGTCGTGCTGGCGTATCGCCAGTGCCCCACCGACCAGGTGCCGATCCCGGGCGAGCCGTGCCGGACCGCGGCCCAGTCGATGGCGCCCTCGCGATGGATGGACAACTTCCAGCTCGCGCTGATGCTTCGACCGTCCGGCGCAGTCGTGGGTCGAGGCGGCGCGCGAGTTCGTGCAATGGCTCGGCCTGGTCGAGGTGAATGACTCGCAGGGCCCGTTCGCCAAGCTCGAGGACTTCGAGTCGGCGGTACGAGCCGCGGGCCAGATCACCAGCCCCCTCGGCATGCAGGCTTTCCCCTCGCCGCTGTCGACCCTGCGGGTGCACACCGCCGATGCGCCCACGTTCTTCCGCGCGGCGTACCGGATCTGGGTCACGGAGCTGCGGCCCGCCTGGGCGTTCGTGGCCGGCGGCGACCCGCCCCCCGAATGCCGCGTGCTGCTGGCCGAGCTGAGCGTCCACGTCGAGCCGACCGCCACCGCCGGCCAGTGGGCGCTCAACAGCAAGCTGAACAACGCGGTCACCATCAATGAGGACGATCGGCCGTTCCTGGTCCCGATGCAACTGGTCCAGGAGTGGCTCGACCGGCCCGCGCCGACGGCCGACAGGCCGGTCGTGGCCTGGGGCACGTTCAATTCGACCGGCAACACGCTGGCCTCATCGGGCAACCTGACGGCGAGCCAGCCGATCACCACCGACAAGACCATCTTCCAGCTCAAGTTCGCCACCTGGAGCGCGACGGCCAGCTACCTGGTCAAGGGGGCGCCGGTGGTCGGTTTCAAGGCGACGGATGGGGCCTTCTTCGCCGCCATCCAGCCGGGCGATCCGGACCTCAAGGCGGCGCTCGGCGCCACCCCGGCGACCGGCATCTTCGTGCGGGCCGGCGTGCCGACGGGGACGAATACGTTCGGCCCGGTCGGGTTCTCGGTCGAGATCACCCCGGTCGGATGAAATCAAGACAGACGAGAGGACGATGACCGTGGACACGATCAATCTCAACCAGATCGCCCCGAACCGCGGCGTGGCCTCGACCAACTATTTCAACGGCCGCACCCTGGCCGCCGAGGATCTGACGGCCGACCAGGCGGCGCGTCGCCAGCAGATCGCCCAGCTCGGCCGGGCGGTCGGCGCGGGGGTCGCCTACGGGTTGCAGGTGTATCTGTCGCCGGTCGCGCCGGGATCGAGCGGCCTGTTGACGAACGTGACGGTCGCCGCCGGCCTGGCGGTCAACCGCCGGGGCCGTCCGCTGGCGCTGCCGGCGGATATCCAGGTGGCGCTCGACTTTCACGACGACGCCGGCGCCCTCCGGCGCTGGGCTCTTTGCCGACTGCCAGCCGCCGCAGTCCTCGGCCACTGTTGTGAGCTCCGGCGTCTACATCCTGACGATCAGTCCCGCCTCCGATTACGAGGGGGCCGTGACCTCGGTCGATCTCAGCGGGGCCGACCCCACCCTCTCCGGCTGCGGCAGCGCGAACCTCGTCGAGGGCGTCCAGTTCCGGATGATCGGCCTGAACCTCGACGCGCTGCCGGACGTGAGCGACGCCACACTCCAGGCCATCCAGGGCCTGCTCGGCAGCACCGACGACGCGAGCTTGTCGCTGCTCCGCAATCGCCTGGCCCACCTGTTCTTCGGCACCGATTACTGGATCGCCTGGGGGACCGATTACAACCAGGTGTGGGCCGGCGACTTCCCCGACGAGCCGTTCGGGCTGCTCGGCGTCCTGCGCGCCAACGGTGTGCTCTCGGACTGCGACGTCCCCCTGGCGTTGATCTACTGGACGGATTCCGGGATCGGCTTCATCGACCGCTGGGCAGTCCGCCGCGGGCTGGAACCGATGGCCCGCGAGCTGGGCTACCCGCTGGTCGCCACTTCGGCCCACTCGCTGACCCGGGCCGTCTTCTGCCAGTTCCAGGAACAGGTCGAGGAGCTCGCGACGCGGATCTCGTCGACGCCTTCCCTGGCCACCAGCGACCTGTCGCTGCTGTTCGCCTACGTCCCGCCCGTCGGGGTCGTCCCGGTGCTCGGACAGAACTCGCTCGGTGGCTTCGACCTGACGAGTCTCTTCGGAACCAGGGCGTCCGCCAGTCCGACGATTATCCCGCTCGTGCACGTGTCCGGCCTGTTCCAGAAGGCCGATTCCCTTCCTCCCGTCCCGGTCGCCCCGCCGGTTGTGCCGCAGACCTCACCCCTCAGCAACGTGTCGGGCCTGGTCGGGACGATCGGGTTGTCCGGCACCACCCTGGTGACGTCCGGGTCGAAACTGCTGACCAGAATCCCCGTAACCGCCGCGACGGCGTCGGCCGGGCTTCGGCCGCTGTCGCAGCTCGCCCAGACCGTCCGTCCGGCCGCGACGGGCCTCGCGGTGCGTCCGGCGGCGACGGCATTCGTCCCGACCGGGCGGCCGGGCTCTGCCATCGGGGCCACTTTGAACCCCGTGGTTGGGACGGCCACGACTCCGATGCTGACGATCGGCATCCACGGCGGGCACGGGCCGGTAGTCTTCCCAACGCCTCCCGTGACGCAGCCGCCTCCTCCGCCGGTCATCGCCCCCACTGCCTTGACCCAGTCGATGCAGCTCTACTGGGTGACAGAGAATCTCCAGAACAACACCGGGCAGCAGTACGCCATCTTCGCCACCCGGGATCTCTACGGGTTCCTCGAGAAGGACGACGTCGTCGGGACCCTCCATCAGGCGTGGCGCGTCTACACGGCGCTGCTGAAGCGGGCGACGATCATGCCGAAGACGGCGTCCGACGTCGCGCTCCCGGTCTGGACGGCGATCCTGACGGCCCAGCAATCGATCATCCAGTTCGCCAGCACCCGGGAGGCGGCCGCCGCGGCGGGTGCCCTGGACGGCCCGGCCGTTGTCGAGACCTTCGGCGTGACCGACACCCTGACCGGCGAGGTCGGCGGCATGTACGGCCTTCAGGAAGACCTCGTCCAGGCTGCGTCGTTGACTTTCGACGGTGACACGGGATACTCGAACCGGATCAGCCTGATCGCGAGCCTTCGCCTCTACCTCGAGCAGACGCTGCCCGACGGATCCCCTGGCCTCGGGCCCTCGATCGACCAGGGCGATATCGCGCAGATCATCAGCGCCCAGCAGGCGATCAACACGCTGGTCGGTTCCTGGTCCGACGTCGTGGCCATCGGCGCGATCCAGATCCAGTCGGGCGCGGCCCCTCAGGGGACCAACCTCGCCCCCGGGAACGCGACCCCTTACACGTTCCAGTTCGCGGTGACCAACCGGACCGATCAGCGATCGGTAATCGCCACCTTGACCGCCGTCGTGCTCCAGGCCGACACGCTCAAGCCCCCTGCGGGGAACTGGGCCGCCGCGCTGCCGATCGTCAACCTGGCGGTCCCGTCGGCGGTCCCGACCGACACGCTCCAGTTGACGCTCATCCAGGATGCGTCCCATCCGATCGCGGTACAACTGGTCGTCCCCCAGGTCGCGCTGGGAATCAATCTCTTGATCCGCGTGACCGCGACGGTCGCTCCCCCCTCCAACATCACGTCCACCGGAGATAAGACCGGCCTGCAGACCTCGAACGCCAATCCGAACCCGTTGACGAGCGGCCTCACCGTGAAGCTCGGGTCGGTCTTGGGCTCCAACCCGGCGAACGCGACTCCGGGTGTGAATATTAGGTATGTATTCAATTCTCAATACGTTGGTGGGCAGGGGTCGCCTGTCCCGGGGCAGCCGCAGCCGCCCGCGTCGCTCACCAACTGCACCCTCACGTTCACGTTCACCGGCACGTCCGTCTCGTCGTGGTCGCCGTCTCTCCCGGGCGGCAGCCAGCCGGGGACGCCGGCGAATACGCTGAAGACCCAACCATTCACGCTGCCGGCCCCCGCCACCTCCGGAACTCAGGGGGTGCAACCGACGATACTCCAGCTCACCCCCCCGGCCCGTGCGGCCACGGACCAGACGGTCTCGTTCACCGTCGAGCTCGACGCCACGTATACGGACGCCCAAGGAAATCCGCAAAAGCTGAGCGACAACGCCGGCGGGCAGACGTTCTCCGCGACCGTGACGCATTCGTGACCGGAGCGGGCGCGTCTCGCGTGGGGACCCGCCCGGCCGGTCGACTTCCTCCCGAGGAGATGACCCTTCAAACGGACGCGCCACTTCAGCCCCCAGGAGAAGCCGTGATGAGACCCGCGAAAGCCGTACTGAGCCCCATCGCCCTGACCCTGTTCGTCCTGCTCGCGGCCCGGCTCGCCCCCGGCGGCATGCAGGTCACCCACAAGGGGTGCGACCTCCCGTTCCAGGCGGGCGTGAGCTTCGTCGTCACCGACGGAGGGGGTTACGCGACCATCGACATGACCAAGTGGAATGACGCCGCGCTGATCCAGGATTCGAACGGCTGTGTTGACCCGCTCCTCGACTACCCCAACGCCTTCAACCCCAACCCCAACGCCACGGCGTGCAACGTGGTGCCGAAGTCCCTCGGGCATGTGAAGATCTACTCGAAGCGCGACGACGGCGGCAAGTTCATGTACCTCCTCTTCGACGTCGACGACCAGACCATCCCCACCAACCAGGTCCTGACGGCGCTGGGCGACCGGATCATCATCCAGCTCGACACGAAACCCTCCGGGGCGAAATCGCTCACACCGGCGACGTTTCGTCTCGATTACGTCGTGCCCCGCGGTTCGCCCGGGACAGGCAGCAGGCTCTGGTATAAGGGGAGTACGACAAACCAGACAGCCACCTGGACCCAGGGCACCCCTCCCGCGGCTCTCGCGATCGCGGGCGGTGACCGGCCCGATGCCTCCGGCTACCGCGTGGCGTTCCAGATCCCGCTCGCGGATGCGACCGTGGGCTACGACCTGGCGGCCAACAACCAATTCCCGGACTTCGGGATCGCGATCGCGATCGTTAATGATATCGGATGCTTCGACCCGAACTCCGATCCCCAGAACCCGGGCGTGACCTACGAGATGTTGACGGGTGCGGCCTTCCCCGGCGGGATCGCCGACGCCCAGAACCCAAACAGTCTCACCATCTCCAACTTCACCGACCCGATGCTCACCGATCTGTCCAGCATCACTCCGGAACCGAACGCCAGCCCGGAGGACAACTGGTTCAACCCGTCGCTGTGGGCGACCGGCACGTTCAAGGGCGCCGGCGACTCGGTGTACATCACCCATGACTCGAATTTCTACACCAGCGACGACATCAAGACGACGTACTGCAACGTCGCCAACTTCGCAGACGTGATCGGGCCGGGTCAGAAGAACTCGAACTGGTACCAGTATTTCGCGGGCGCCCCGTGCGCGCTGGGGACGTTCGCCCAGTTCCGGGTCCATACGGCGGCCGCCCAGCCGATCCGGCGCCGCGTCATCTTCTTCTGGGCGGAGAGCGGCATGAACATTCCCCAGTGGAATTTCGTCCGCCTGACGGCCCCGATCACGCTCAACGCCGGCGAGCTGACGGCGCAGACGCCTCCGTGCCCATGGACCAGCGTACCCTCGGGCTTGAAGGCGCACCCGTGCGTCCGCGTGCTGATCCTGCCCGAGAGCCTCACCGACGCCGTCTGGAGCGAGGCCTTCCTGCGAGGCCTGACCTCGATCCCGGACTCCGGGGGCCCGAACGGGATCGACCTGGCCGGCCTGAGGAATGCCTACAGCATCACCGATGCTCAGATGGCCCAGATGAACATCGAGTGGTCCGATACGGCCGTACCATGCCCCCCGGCCGCGTCCTGCCAGCCGTGTTCGGACACCGTGAACCCCGGCGGTGACGTTCGCTTCCCCGGTGAGCCGGCGCCGCCGGGCCGCCCCCCTGCCGGCGGCCCCATCCAGCCGCATTTCCTTCGGGACGATCGGCCCTCCCCGATCCGCCCGGCCGCCTACCAGCAGCGCCGTGATAGCGCCGGTCCCGACGCCCACGGTAACGGCGTGCAAGCCACCGCCGCCACCCACCCTCAACAGCCCGCAGACCGCCGCGGTGATCAACTTCCAGGCGGTGGGGATCGCGCCGCGTCGAAGCGGCAGGCGCTATACGTTCTTGCAGTTGCTCGGGGGTGTGACCAAGGTCGTCGGGCTCCGCTACTTGAATGGGACGGGGAACATCCCGCTCTCCTTCAACATCACCAACTCCAAGGATGTGCCGAGATCGATCACCGTCACCACGCAGGTGATCCTCCCGCCCGATGCGCCGCCGATCGGCGTGAATATCACGCCATTCCCGTATGCGTTCGCCAAGGGAGAGACCAAGGCGGTCACGGTGTCCGTCAGCCCGACCCCGGTGCCGCCGACGTATCCGCCGTGTCCGCCGCCGAACGGCGGGGGCGGCCCGTACCCGTGCCCGCCCGGCACGGGACCGGGCTACGGACAACCGATCGGCCCCGCGAACTGGGGCGGGCAGGGTGGACGGTCGCGGAGCCCAAGGATCCTCTATTCCGAACCTTACGTCAGCGGGCCGAATTGACGGAGGGCGAAGGACGTCACCTCGGCCGCCTCCCGCGGTGGCCGAGGTCCTTTGATCCCATCCGCGCCGGGAGAAGTCCGGACAGCCGGGCTTGCCACCATGACGACGGACTGGACAAGACCCGATGTCGTCGTCTCGCGATTGCGGGTCGTCTCACCCGGCGACGACCCGCTGGCGCTCCGCCTGCGGATCTCGACCCTGCTCGGCAGCGCGAGCCTTGAGCCGTCCGGGCTGCCGCCCTCGGCGCTCGTGGTCGTCCGCAAGCTGGTCGACCCGCTCCCGGTCGCCATTTCGTCGCGGGGGCACGGCGGTCGGCCCCCGCTGGCCTGGGAGCAGGCGGTCGCCGCCGCCATCGACCGGCTGGCTCGCCGGGCGTCCCGCCCCGCGCTGGAGGCGGTGCCGGCCGATGCCCACGCTGTGATGTTCATCGACACCTCGGAGTGGCTCGCCTGCCTGGCGGCCGACTGGCTCAAGGGCCTCGTCGCGGAGCGATGGTGGTGGCGCGGGCTCCTCCGCCAGAATGACGTCGCCCGCTCGGCCCTCGCGGCGTGGCTCGCCGCGCCCGAATCGGTCCCCGCCGCGCTGCGGCAACTGGCCGAACGCGGAGAGGTCGTCGCCTTCGGCCTAGCCCTGGCCGACCCGTTCGCTCGCGGCCTGCTCGATGCCGTCGTCCTTCGGTTCGTCCTCTCGCGGGTGCGCGAGGTGCTGGATCGTGTGGAGGAACCGCCGGTCGACATCCCGGTGGACGACGGCGCAACGCCGGTTCCGGCCGATGTCCCCGAAGGTGAGAGCGCGACGCCGGTCGAAGCCTCCGCGGCCCGGTCTCTGGCGTCCTCGCGGACGGCTGATGGTCCCGGCGCCGCCCCGGCTCCCGCGGGCTCCCGAGGCGTCGTCGGCCGGGCTCAGCCCGATGGCCCGTATGTTGCTCGGCGTCGGCCTGACCCTGCGCGGGCCCCGGCGGAGGCCCGTTCGCCTTCGTTTGCCATCGCCCTCCGCCGCTGGCTGGACGCGATCCGTCGTGACGAAGCGGCCGAGGCCACGACCGAAGATCGACCGTTCCTCGCTGGACCCCGGACGGCCCTGCTGCCGGCGGTCGTCGCCGACACCATGGCCGGCGATCGGCCGTCGGAACCCGGTATGGTTGACGCGCCGACTCGATCGGCGTTGGAATTGCCAGAGGTTCCTCCGGCTCTCCTGGAACCGGAGGGTATCGCGAGTGCCCCGGTTGAAGGACTACCCCCGACCAGCCCGGGCGCGGCGCCCCCGGTCGAGGAAGTCCGAGCTCCATCCGTGACCGACGACTCCAGGCCGCTCATCGTCTCCGTCGTCACGGAATTCGGCGGCCTGTTCTACCTGATCAATCTCGGGCTGTTCCTCGGGCTCTACGGCGATTCCTCGACCCCCGCGGAACCCGGCATCGCGCTCGATCTCTGGGACTTCGTGGCGATGGTGAGCCTGCGGCTGGCCGGCGAGTCGGTCCGAGATGACCCCGTCTGGCCGCTGCTGGCCCGGTTGGCGGGGCGGGACGAGAGGGAGCCGCCGGGTCGGGACTTCGACCCGGGCGACGACTGGAGGCTGCCGCCGGAGTGGCTCTCGGCGTTCCCCGAGCCGGGCGATTGGGCGTGGGACGCGGATCGGGGCCGCCTCCGCGTCCGGCACGCCGAGGGGTTCCTCGTGCTCGACGTCCCGCTCGATGACGGCCCCGTCGAGGGCCGGCTCGACGAGGAGATGCGAGCCTACCCCGCCGTCGCACTCCGGCGCGGCCGGGTGCCGCGCGCGGAGGCCGACGGACCACCGGTCGAGCGCTGGCTCGATCGGCTGTTTCCTTACCTCCGGGCCCGCCTGCTCCGCGCGCTGAATGGGAGCGAGCCCGAGACGCTCGGTCCGATGCTCTGCCGGGCGCGGGCACGGATCTTCGTCACGGCCGACCGTCTCGACGTGATGCTCTCCCTGGAGGAGCATCCGATCGCGATCCGCCTGTCGGGCCTGGACCGCGACCCGGGCTGGGTGCCGGCCGCGGGGCGGTTCGTGGCCTTCCACTTCGAGTAAGACGGGGGATCGAGGGATGGCGAACCATCACTTCTCCGAACTGCCACCGACTCCCGCGCAACACTTCCGCCTCTACTTCTTCGCGGCGGTGCTGCACCTGCTCGACCAGCTTACGATCTCGTACGGATCGCGCGAGGCGACGCTCGAGCAATTCCCCTTCCTGGCCGGCTATGAGGACGAATTCGCCGGCCTCGGGCTGGAGGGCCTGGACCCTCAGGAATCGTCCGCCTGGTGGCAGAGGGCCCTCGAAGCCTGGGAGGCGGCCGCCCCCGGCCATCTGCCGCTGCGCCTTGCGCCAGGCGAGCCACCTGGACCATGCGGCGCTGACATTGCTCCTGACCGTCGGCCTGACCGAAGAAGACACGCGGTTCGGCCTGGTCTTCGAGGCGGCCCAGGCGACGCCCGGCCAGCGCCGACCGACCCAGGCCCTGCTGAACGCCTGGTGGCGAGACACCCTCGAAGGCGGCCAGGTGCGGAATTGCCTGCGATGGCTCCGGGAATCGGGACTGCTCCAGGTAGTCAACCCCGACGCCCCCCGCCTGGAATGGGCGCTGCAGCCCTCGGGTCCGATGTGGGATGCTCTCCGCGGCGAGGCGCACGAATGGCCGGCCCCGTGGGCGCGGTACCGTCCTCCCGCCGAACTGGCGGAACTCGATGACCTGATCATTCCGGACTCCTTGCGCCAGGCGCTGAGCCGGTTGCCGCGCTCGCTCGCCGCGCGCGAGGTCCCCGCGGTGATCGTCCGCGGGCCGCGCCACAACGGCCGGCGCACGGTCCTCGGTGCCGTCGCGCGCCGGCTGGGCCGCGGGATGCTGGAAATCCACGGGCCGGCCGGGATCGACCCCGAGCGATGGAGGCTCGTCGGCCCGCTGGCCACGCTCTTGCACGCCCTGCCGGTGGTCGTGCTCGACCTCGCGCCCGGCGACACCGCGTCCCTGCAACCGCTCGGGGGATTCGATGGTCCCCTCGGGGTGGTGCTCGGTCGGAAGGGAGGAGTCGCCGGGCCGCCGGTCGATCGGGCCCTGACGCTGGTCCTGGAGATCCCCGACCCCGACGCCCGGCGCCGGCATTGGGTCCAAAGCCTGGGCGGGGAGGAGGTCCCCGAGCTGGGCGAGATCAGCCGGCGCTTTCGCCTGAGCGGAGGTCACATCCGCCGCGCCGCCGGCCCGGCCCGCGCCTATGCCGCGCTCGACGGGCGGCCCCATATCAGCCTCGCCGATGTCCGCGCGGCCTGCGGGGCGCTGAACCGCGAGGCGCTCGACACCCTCGCCGTGCGGATTCCCCTCTCCGGCGATTGGAGTCATCTGTCTGTCGGTCCCGACACGCTGACCGAGCTGCTCGAACTGGAATGCCGCTGCCGCAATCGCGAGGCGCTTCCCGGATCGGTGGGACCCGCGCTCGCCTCGCGGCTCACCCCGGGCGTCCGCGCCCTCTTCACCGGGCCCAGCGGCACCGGCAAATCGATGGCCGCGGGCCTCCTGGCCTCCGCCCTGCAAATGGACCTGTACCGCCTGGACCTCTCGGCCGTTGTGAATAAGTATATCGGTGAAACAGAAAAGAATCTGAATCAGATCTTCACTCTGGCCGAGGAGCTCGACGTCGTCCTGCTGATCGACGAGGGCGACTCGTTGATGACGCGGCGCACCGACGTGCAGACCTCCAACGACCGCTACGCCAACCTCGAGACGAACTACCTGCTCCAGCGGATCGAGTCGTACGACGGGATCTTGATCGTGACGACCAACGCCCCCGATCGGATCGACGGCGCCTTCCGCCGCCGGATGGACGTGGTGGTGGACTTCGGCCCGCCGGGGGCGTTGGAACGCTGGGCGATCTGGCACTCGCACCTGCCCCCCGCCCACGCGGTTGATGCCGAGCTGCTGCAAGAACTGGCGGGTCGGTGTACGCTGACCGGTGGGCAGATCCGCAACACCGTGCTGCACGCGGCCCTGCTGGCCGTCGCCGACGGCGGGATCGTCACCTCGGCCCATCTCCAGGCCGCCGTGCAGCGCGAGTACCGCATGGCCGGGGCCGTCTGCCCGCTCGCGCGGCATTCGGTTTCCGTTGGGTTCCGGGGGTAAGCGTCATGCCGGTGGCCGCCACGCAAACTCGCCCCGCTCCCGCCGCTTCCAAGGCCCCGTCCGCCAGGCCGGCGCAGGCCCCGACGCGCGCGGCCGCCGCCGCGCCGGCCGCCGCCCATGCGGGTCACCCGGCCGGACCCGCCGTGAAGCTCGTCGCTTCGGCGGAGAAGGATCCGCGCTTCAAGAAGGCCATCGACCGGCTGAAA
The DNA here is from genome assembly GCA_963815795.1 of uncultured Planctomycetota bacterium. GTDB lineage: Bacteria > Planctomycetota > Planctomycetia > Isosphaerales > Isosphaeraceae > JAKAUH01. The sequence goes on from CAWFIC010000006.1 coordinate 568,921, forward strand.
CACACGGCCCACAAGCTGAAGGAGCACCCTCCCAGCTCGAAAGAAGCCGCCGAGGCCCAGGCCGCCGCCGCGCCCCCGGCGAATGAGCGCCTGGCGGGAGCCCAGGCCAACAAGGTCGACGCGATGGACGCGGCCGGGCCGGGCAAGAAACCCGAACCGAGCAGCTTCCTCGACATGCTCCGCGCCGAGATCCGGAAGGTCATGCCGAAGAAGACCGAGGATGCCGGGGACTTCATGAAGGGGGACGATCGGCAGCAGCTCAAGGGCGCCATGACCGGGAACGTCCAGGCGCAGAAGTCCGACGCGACCGGCCCGATCGACTCCGCGAGCCGGGCGCCGGCCGACCCCAACTCGGTCCCCGACAATCCGGCCACCCCGCTCCCGTCGCAAGAGGCACCCCCGTCCCCGCCGCCGGTCGGCGCGGCCGAGGCCATGCCCGAGCGCCGGCCCGAGTCGGATGTCTCTCTGCAACCGGCCAAACAAGACACCGACCGGCTGCTCAAGGATAACGACCTGACCTCGCGGCAGCTCCAGAAGGCCAACGACCCGCGCTTCAGCGCCGTGTTGACGACGAAGTCCGCCGCCGATCGTTACGCCGACACGGCACCCCAGGGATACCGGGCCGGCGAGCAGCGCGTCCTCGCCGACGCCGCGGCCAAGGCCACCGCCGACGAGCATCACGGACTGGCCGGCCTCCGGGCGGTCAAGGGACACGCGGGCGAATCCGTGCGCCAGCGCCAGCTCACGGCCAAGGAGAAGGACGAGGCCGCCCGGCAGAAGGTCGTCGCCGACATCCAGGGGATGTTCAACAAGACCAAGGAGACCGTTGACAAGAAGCTCGCGAGCCTGGACACCGAAGTCTCCTCGATGTTCGACGTGGGGGCCGACGCCGCCGTCCAGAAGATGCGCGACTACGTCGAACGAGCGCTTCGACGACCGCTACAGCGGCATCACCGGCAAGGCGCTCTGGTTGAAGGATAAGCTGCTCCCGCTGCCCGCCGCGGTCAAGGCCTGGTTCGATGAATCGTTCGAGGTGTTCCAGCAGGAGCTCGACGCCCTGGTCGTGCGGGTGGCCAACCTGGTCGAGACCCGGCTCAAGGAGGCCAAGCAGGAGATCGAGCGCGGAAAGGGCGAGATCCGCACTTACGTCGAGGGGCTCCCAGCGGGCCTCAAATCCGTCGGCGAAGCCACCGAGAAGGACATCCAGGGCCGATTCCAGGAGCTGAGCCAGGGCGTCGACGACAAGCGGAACGACCTCGCCGAGAAACTGGCCCAGCGCTACAAGGACGCCACCGAGAAGGGCGCCGCCGCCCTCAAGGAGATGCGCGACGCCCACAAGAGCCTCTACGAGCGCGTCCGCGACGCCATCGCGGAAGTGATCGAGGTGCTCCGACAGTTCAAGACGCGGATCATGGCGATGCTCAAGGAGGGCCAGGATACGATCATGCTGATCGTCTCCGACCCCATCGGGTTCCTCGCGAACCTGCTCGCGGCCATCGCCAAGGGGGTCCGCCAGTTCGTCAACCATATCTGGGACCACCTCAAGCGGGGCTTCATGGCCTGGCTCTTCGGCTCGCTCGCCGAGACCGGCATCGCGATCCCCAAGGATTTCTCGCTCGGTTCGCTGCTGATGCTCGTCCTGTCGGTCCTCGGGCTGACTTATGATCGCCTGCGCGCCAAGGCCGTCAAGCTGATCGGCGAGCGCGCCGTGACCGTGATCGAGCATGTCGCGGGGCTGATCAAGGAGCTGATCGCCAACCCGGGGCACTTCTGGGAGACGATCAAGGAATACCTCAGCAATCTGAAGGAGACGATCTTCGACGCGATCAAGTCCTACCTGGAGACGACGATCATCCAGGCGGCGGTGACCAAGCTCCTCACGATGTTCAACCCGGTGGGAGCGATCATCCAGGCCATCATCACGATCTATAACACCGTGATGTTCTTCATCGAGCGGATCAATCAGATCCTCGCGTTCGTCGAGGCGATCATCTCTTCAGTCCATAACATCGCCATCGGCGCCATCGACTCGGCGGCCAACTGGATCGAGCAGGCCCTGGCACGGACCATCCCCCTGATCATCGCCTTCCTCGCCCGCATGCTGGGCATCACCGGGATCACGGAGAAGATCCAGGGCGTCATCAAGAAGCTCCAGGCGACCGTCGATCAGGCGGTCAACAAGGTGATCGAGAAGATCGTGGCTCTGGCCCGGAGACTGGGGCAATTCGTGGCAGGGAAGGCACGTGCTGGAATAGAACGCGTCTCTGGCATCTTCGGCCTGAAAAAGACCGTGCATCCGAAGCGCGGGGAGCCTCACACACTGTACTTTGCTCAGCAGGATGGGCGGGCTCGCCTCATGATCGCGTCCAACCCGGTACCGTTCATCTCCTGGGTAGACGGGATTACCCAACGACCGGAGTTGGCGAGCGATAGAGATTATGCACACCGGCTGGTGCGAGAGATCGACCGACTTGAGGACGAGTCGCGTGCCACCAACAAGGATAACAATGCGAGGATCCAGGAGTTGCTCGAGGAGCTTGGGCGTATCGTCATTGAAATGATGGGTGCCATGAGCCGGGACTACGTGCGCACCTCGCCACCCGAGTTCGCCGGCCTACGCGATGGATTCGGGCGCGGCATGCGCGTGACCCTATCCACGGACGACCTGCGCCCTGGGACGAGCCCAGACCCGCCGCCTTTCGCGACCTGGACCACACTGAACCGCCGCCGCGGAATCGGCGGTAAATCGTATTACGTGCTCGGACATCTGATGAACGAGCGACTTGGAGGGCCCGGCAGGACCTGGGAGAATCTGACCCCGATTTCGCGCAGCGCCAACGCACTGCACAACACCCGGATCGAAAGCTATTTGCGTCCTCCGCGCGGCGGGGGCGAACAGCCTCGCGCATACAACTACGTCGTGACTCCGACCTATGGGCGTACCGTTAACCAGGGCCTGATCTCACAGATCAATGCGCCGACAAATCCCGACCCACCGGCCCTCAGGGCCCTCAAGATCCAGATTGTGACCGCCGAGCAGTACCTGGCCACGAGCCTCGTCTGCTCGATTCATGAGGTGGACGAGAGCGGACGACAGACCGTGGCGATCGGTACCTACTCGATCCCGACCGACATCGATCAAAGCGGCCCAGACGCCTATCATGTCTAAACGAGCTTTCGCGAGCGGGATGGCTTCGATCTCATCGCGCCGAGATATACCGTTGAAGGACAACATGAGCGGGGTCCTTTCCATGAGAATCATCGGCCAAACTTTCGCATTACTCCTCGGCCTTGCCATTCTGGCAGTACTTGGCGTGGGTGGATATCGCGCGGTCACGTTCATCGTGGGACTTTTCGCGGGCGTGGAATCCCAGATCGGTAGGATCGTCGCGATCGCTTCCGCGGTCTTCTTGCTTGCCTCCATCATCATCGCACGGGCCATCTGGCACGTTGGGGGCCGGATGAATGCAAATCAGCTCCTGGAGGGCAAGGTCGCGACGTACCGGCAGTTGGTCGATCTCTGGAATGGGCTGGTCCGGAACGAGCGCGAGACGGGAGATCGGAGCCGGGCTCAATCGCTCGAAGAGCTGGGGAACCTGGAGGCGTCGTTGGCCGTTTATGGCGGTGCCAGAGTGCTCAAAGCCCACCTCGCGCTGCGGGCGTCGGAACGAGGACGGGGCCGGCAGAGTCCGGAGGTGAGGTCGCAGCTTGCGAAGCTGCTTTGGGAGATCCGGAAGGATCTGGGCTCGGCGACGGTCGGCCTCACGGCGGAAGACTTGCAACAACTCCTCTTCGCCGATGCCGAGCCGGTGAGCACATCCGCCGACACGAGCACTTGCCAAGGTCGTCGGCTTCCTGTGTCGCTGAGATCCGATTCCTGAGGAGATCCCGTGAACACGACGCCCCTGGTCTCCTGCATCATGCCGACCTGCAACCGACGGGCGTACGTCCCGCGGGCGATCGCTTACTTCCTCCGGCAGGACTATCCCGACAAGGAACTGATCATCCTGGATGACGGCGACGATTCTGTCGCCGACCTGGTCCCCGATGAGCCGCAGGTCCGGTACGTCCGCCTGCCCGGGCGTCTCCCCCTGGGCACCAAGCGGAACGAGTGCATCCGGCAGGCCCGCGGCGAGTTGATCATGCACTGGGACGACGACGACTGGCATGCCTCGCACCGCGTCCGGTGCCAGGTCGAGGCCCTGCTGAAGTCAGACGCCGAGGTCTGCGGACTCCGTCGGATCCTCTTCCACGAACCGGGAACGGGCCGCACCTGGCTGTACGAGTATCCGGCGGGCGGTCGGCGCTGGCTGATCGGCGGGACGCTGCTCTATCGCGTGGACTTCTGGCGGCGGGCTCCCTTCCCGGCGATGCAGCAGGGAGAGGACACGAGCTTCCTCTGGTCACGACGGCTCGATCGCGTGGCCGAGCCCAACGACCTGACCATCTACGTGGCCCTGATTCACCCGAACAACACCTGCCCCAAGCAACCGCATGGGGCGTACTGGTCGGCCTGGGCGGGTGATATCGCCCAGGTCATGGGCGGCGACTCCACGATGCACCCGACGCAGACTCCCGTCACTTCGCCGCGTTTACCCGTTCTCTCATCGTCCGTCGGAGGACGTACCGCCATGAAGCTGAATCTTGGCTGTTGTGATGCGCCCTTGCCCGGCTACGTCAACGTGGACGTCGTCCCGGGCCCCGGGGTGGAGGCCGTGGACCTCCGAGAACCCTGGCCCTGGCCGGACAGCACCGTGGACGAGGTCCGCGCCGCGGACATCATCGAGCACCTGCCCGACAAGATCCGGACGATGAACGAGCTCTGGCGAGTGCTGAAGCCGGGCGGCACCGCCGAGGTCATCGTGCCGACCACCGACGGCACCGGCGCGTTTCAGGATCCGACCCACGTCTCCTTCTGGAACCGCCGCAGCTTCCTTTATTACGAGGCCGGCAACCCCTACCGCGATCGGTTCGCACGCTATTACGGCATCACGGCCAGCTTCCGGATCGTCCGGGAGCACGTCGAGCGCACCGCCGACGGTCCCCGACTGACGATCGTGCTGGAGGCGGTCAAACGATGAGTTTCTCGGTCGTCATCCCGTCGGCGCGGGCACAGAACCTGATCCCCTGCGTTCGTGCGATCCTGGACCGAGAGCCGGACTTGCCGCCCGATCGGATCATCGTCGTCGACGACGGGGCCCGGGAGGACGCCGAGGCCCACCTCCCGCCGGTCCGGTGGGTGACCGGCATCAAGCCGTTCGTCTTCGCCAGGAACGCGAACCTCGGCATCCGCACCGCCGCCACCGACGTGATCCTGCTCAACGACGACACACGACCGGTGACTCCGCGCGCCTTCACCCGGCTGGCGGAACAGGTCCGCGGCCGCCCCGAGGTGGGCGTCTGTTCGGCGGGGATCCGCGGGGCCGTGGGGAACCCTCGTCAGGTCGCGACCGGTGAGGAGCGCTTGGCCGTCGAGCCGGAGCCGCTGGCGTTCGTCTGCGTGTACATCCCCTGGTCCACTTACACCCGCGTCGGCCCACTCGACGAGCGATTCATCGGCTACGGATACGAGGACACCGACTACTGTCTCCGGGTGCGCTCGGTGGGGCTCCAACTCGCGGTCTGGCATGGCTGCGTCGTCGATCACGACGGGACCTTGCCATCGACGTTCCGTACCCGGCCGGACTTCGCGGACCTCTTCCAGCACAACCGGCTTCTCTTCGAGGCAAAGAGCCGCGAAGTCCCGGTGGGGGGTGACCTCGCCTTGACAAAGGAGACGACCAACCTCGACCAACGCCGCGTCAACCTGCTCTACCTCGCGTACAACCGGCTCGAGTTCACACGCGAGACGTTCACGACCCTCGTCGCCAACACTGACTGGCAGTTCGTCCGCGAGTTCCACATGTACGACGACGGCTCGGAGGACGGGACCCGGGAGTGGCTCGAGCAGGCGGTCGGCCAGATCCCGGTGCCGGTCCGGTTCGAGAAGACGAGTTTCCATTCACCCCCCGCTTCCACGGTCCACTTCTTCCGCACGGCGACGGCTCCCATCCTGGCCAAGACCGACAGCGACGCCATGCTCCCGCCCGGCTGGCTCCGTGAGAGCCTCGCGGTGCTCGACCGGCATCCTGAGCTCGAAATGCTCGGCATCGAAGCGATGAATCCACATAACGACGACCCGGGGGCCGTTCGCGGCTACACGCCGGCGGAGTTCATCTCCGGGCTCGGCTTCTATCGTCGCGCGGCGTTCAGCCGCGGCTATCCGACGCCCTATGACAAGTACTTCGGACTCGAGGAATGGCAGGTTGCCCAGGGGCGGGGGCTCGTCCGCGGCTGGATCTCGCCCGCCTTGCCCGTTTTCCTCCTCGACCGCTTTCCGCACGAGCCCTGGAAGTCGCTCACCGAGGGCTACGTCGGGCGCGGGTGGCAACGCTCGTGGCCGAAATACTCGACCGACTGCACCCTCTGGCGCTGGCGCTGGCCGGACTCCACTCCCTGTACGGTCGCCTCGACCGCGTCCGACCCGGAGGGCCTGAACCTGGGATACTGCGGCGATTCGGTCTCCGGGTTCACCAACGTCGAGATCGTGCCACGTCCCGGCCCCGACGACATCGACCTGCGGCAACCCTGGCCCTGGCCTGACAACTCCTTCACGCACGTCCGCGCCCACGACGTCCTGGAGCACCTGCCTGACAGGATCCGGACGATGAACGAGCTCTGGCGGATCCTGAAGCCGGGCGGCACGGCGGAGGTCACCGTGCCAACGACCGACGGCACGGGCGCATTTCAGGATCCGACCCACGCGTCCTTCTGGAACCGTCGGAGCTTCCTCTACTTCGAGGCCGAGAACCCCTACCGAGCGCCGCTCGTCGATCGCTCCGGTATCAGCGCTCGGTTCCGCACGGTCCGCGAAAGCACGGAGAACACCGCGGACGGCCCCTGCTTGACGATCCTCCTCCGGGCTGTGAAAGGGGATCTGCCCCTCACCGCCGCGGCCGAGGCGAACGCTGCCGGAGATCGGAACGGAAGACCGACACACGTCAACGGGTCTGGAGGCGGGGCCGACCTCAACCTGGTCCCCGTCGAGGCGTGGCCGGCCGGCGACCCGCGGTTCCTGTGCGCGATGCGTGTAAAAAATGAACAACTTCATATTTATGAGGTAATCGCCTCGGTCTTGCCGCTTTGCCGGCGGATCTTCGTCTTCGACGACCACTCGACGGATGGAACGCCCGAGATCTGCCACCGGTTCGGAGAGCGCGTCTCGTTGTTCCCGTCACCGTTCGAGGGGCTTGACGAATCGCGGGACAAGAACTTCCTGCTGAAGCACGTGGTGCAGGCGCGCCGGAGTGGGTGCTCTGGATCGACGGCGACGAGGTGCTCGAGCGCTCGGGGCCCGGACAGCTCGCGGCAGCCACCCGGAGCGGCGGGGCGGGCGTCGCGGCTTTCGCGCTGCGGATCAGCTACCTCTGGGACGACCCGCGCCATGTGCGGGTGGATGGCGTCTACGGTCGGTTCACGCGCCCGTCTTTCTTCCGGCTGCGAGGGCAATCGTTGCCCAGGCTCCGCTTCCCGGCGACGGGCCGGGGCGGGAACCTTCACTGCGGCAACGTGCCCGTCGGGCTCACCGGCCGCCTCGTCGAGCTGGGCGTCCGTCTGAAACACTACGGCTACATGAACCGCGAGCGTCGCCAGGCAAAGTACGCCTGGTACACGACCACGGACCGGAACAACGTGACCGAGGATTACTACCGCCATCTCGCCGAGGTCCCGGGTGCGCGCCACGCACCGGGTCCGCCGATGATCGTGCCATGGGAGGACTGAGCTGAGAGCCTGTGAAAGAAATCGGATTGAAGATCCAGAATTCCAGAATCCGAATTCGCAACTCCCTCAATGGCATGGATTTAAACCCATTCGGAATTCGGAATCTGAAATCTGGAATCCGTTGATTCACAAACTCCGAGGCGAGCCGGATCGATCTCCCATTTGAGGTGGACCAAAAAAATAAGGAGCAGCCCGATCGACTCGAATCAGCCGGATTCGCTCGCCTTCCTTGCGACTGCCTATCCCGTTGTCGCGAGGAGGCTTGTAGCGACGGCGAGGGCGTACGAGACTCGCGGAGCAGGCCCGTGCCTGCCGTCGTCACACTGAGCGTGGCGGGCGCACATCCCGCCGTGGTAGGATTGGCGCGGCTGCAACGGTCCTCGGCCCGATGGGTGGCGCGATGAGCGAAGAACACACCACCGCCGTGGTCCAGCGCTACCTGGACGAGCTGGGGGGGACACGCCCGCCGAACCGATCGTCCGGGCCTTGCTGGACCGAGCCGTCCGCCGACTGCATCTGCTGTGTGCCACGCTGCTCTACCGGAGTTATCCGCGCCTGGCGCAGCCGCCATTGGGCTTGCAGGCGGAAGAATTGCTCGGTGCCGTCGCGGAACGGCTGCTCAAAGCCTTGCGCGAAGCCCGCCCTGTGACCGTGCGCCAGTTCTTCGCCCTGGCCAACCAGCACATGCGCTGGGAATTGAATGACCTGGCCCGACGCTTAGATGAACAGCCCTCCGCTGTCGGGCTCCAATCAGACTGGGTGCCGGCGCCATCGAGCAGCGGCTCCGGGCTGACTCCCGATAGCCGCCGCATGCTGGAGGCCATCGACAGCCTGCCGGCGGACGAGCGAGAGGTGTTCGGCCTGGTGCGGGTCCAGGGGATGACCCAGACCGAGGCCGCACAGGTGCTGGGAGTCGCCGCCGTCACGGTGAAGCGGCGATTGAATCGCGGACTGCGGCTGCTGACGGACAAGCTGGCCGACCTGCGCCCGCCCTAGAACGGACGTGGGGAATCCGCTATCCCTCGTTTTGTGGAGTCCGAGCCATGGCCGATGAGCCGCGGGTGCAGGACCTGCTCGACGAGATCCTGGACTCCGGGCAGTCTCCGGAAGAGGTCTGCAGCGATTGTCGCGAGTTGCTGCCGGAGGTCCGCAGACGCTGGCTCGAGATGTGCGCCGTCGAGGCGGAGCTGGCGGCGTTGTTCCCCACGACTGAGCACGGGCCAGCCACTGATGGCCCGGCGTCGCGGCATGTGGGCGCCAGCTCGCCGGCCATCCCCGGCTATGAGGTCGAAGCCGTGCTCGGCCACGGCGGAATGGGCGTCGTCTACAAGGCCCGCCACTTGCGCCTCAACCGCACCGTCGCGCTGAAGATGCTGCTCGCCGGCGCGCATGCGCGTCCGCACGAGCTCGCTCGGTTCCAGCGCGAAGCGGAGGCGGTGGCGGGCCTGCGGCATGCGAACATCGTCCAGGTCTACGACGTGGGCGATCACGAGGCCCGGCCGTACTTCACCATGGAGTACCTCGAGGGCGGCAGCCTCGGGGAGAAGCTGGCGGGCACGCCTCAGCCGGCCCGTCAGGCCGCCGGCCTCGCGGCGACTCTGGCCGAGGCCGTGCAGGTGGCGCATCAGGGGGGGATCGTGCACCGCGACCTGAAGCCGGCCAACATCCTGCTCACCGCCGATGGCACTCCCAAGATCGCCGATTTCGGCCTGGCGCGGCATTTCGGCGGAGGATCGGGCCTGACCTTGAGCGGTATTCGGCTGGGAACTCCAAGCTATATGGCCCCCGAACAGGCGGTTGGGAAAGGGCACACGGTCGGACCGTCGGCGGACATCTACTCGCTCGGCGCGGTCCTCTATGAACTGCTCACAGGACGGCCGCCGTTCCGGGGAGAGACCGCCGCGGAAACCGAGCTGCAACTGGTCTACCAGGAACCCGTGCCGCCGTCGCGTTTGAATTCGAAGGTGCCGCGCGACCTGGAAACGATCTGCCTGAAGTGCCTGCGCAAGGATCCCGAGCGACGCTACGCCTCGGCCGCGGCACTCGCGGAAGACCTCCATCGGTTCCAGCGCGGTGAGCCCATCGCGGCGCGTCCGGCGGGCCTGCTGGAGCGCATCGGCAAGTGGGTGCGCCGACACCCGACCCCGGCGGCGATGCTGGCGGCGAGTGTCCTTCTGGTCATGATGCTGGTCGGCGGGAGCCTGTGGCTCGCCGTGCAGCGAGCCCACCGACGGGACGCGGTCGAGGGAGACCTCAGGGATTTCGCGGGGCTGCACCAAAGCGCTCGCTGGGCCGAGGCGCGGGCGGCGCTCAAACGGGCCGAGGCTCGACTCGAAGGGGGCGGGCCGGCCGACCTCCGTCGTCGGCTCGGACAGGCCTGGCGCGACCTCGATCTGGTGATCCAGCTCGACACCATCCGGCTGAAGCGGGTGACCCGTGGCGAACTCCTCTTCTACAAGGCGCAGGCCGACCGAGACTATCGGACGGCGTTCCAGCAAGCCGGGCTGGGAAGCATCGACGATCCGCCGTCGCGTGTCGCCGCCATGATCGACGCGTCCGCCGTGCGCGGGGCGCTCGTCGCTGCCGTGTACGACTGGGCCGTCTGCGCCGGCGATGAGGGGCAGGGGCGCTGGCTGTTGGAGGTGGCGCGGCAAACCGACTCGAGCTCGGGCGGTTGGCACAAGCGGGTCCTCGATCCGGCCGCGTGGGATGATCCGACGGCGCTGGCCGAGCTGGCCCGGACCGTGCCGGGGAAGCAGTCCGTGTCCCTACTGCTGGCTCTCGGGGAGCGGCTGAGGGACACCGGCGGGGACGCGGCCCCGTTCTTGAAGCGGGTGCAGAAAGATCATCCCGCCGACTTTTGGGCCAACTTGATCCTCGGCAATGCGATGCTCCAGTGGGCGCCTCAGGAAGCGGCGGGCTACTACCGGGCGGCGCTGGCCAGCCGGCCGGACGCGGCGGTGGGCTACTGTGGCGTCGGCGACGCGCTGAGACTCCAACGATGGCTCGATGAGGCGATCGACTATTACGAGAAGGCCCGCGAGGTCGATCCCGGTTTTGCCAGAGCGTACAGCAACCTTGGCCTCGCTTCGCTCTCGCGCGGCCGCGTGGACGAGGCGATCGACTACTCGCGTACGGCTCTCCAGCTCGACCCCGACTATGCGTGGGCTCACCAGAACCTCGCCGACGCCCTGCGAGCCAGGGGCCGGCTGGACGAGGCTTACGAACACTACCAGCAGGTGATCCGGTTGGACCCGAAAAACCCGCAGGCCCAGAACGGCCTCCGAACCCTCCTGATGCGGCAAGGGCGATTGCAGGAACTGCGGGTCAGTTCGCGAAGAGAGCTGGATGCCAACCCGTCCGATCATTCCGCCTGGCAGGGATACGCCGAGTTGTGCCTGTTCCTGGGGCAGCAAGACGAGTATCGCCGCACCCGCCGCGCCTTGCTCGATCGCTTCGGCACGACCGGCGACCCATACACCGCCGAACCGGTCGGCCGGGCCTGCCTGCTCTCGCCGGCCGCGGAGGACGAACTTCGGAAGGCCGTCGCGCTCATCGACCGCGCCGTGGCTGCCAAGGCATCGACTTTGGGGTGGATCTATCGATACTTCCTGTTCGCCAAAGGCCTGGCGGAGTATCGCCAGGGCCGGTTTGACGCCGCGATCTCCCTGATGGAGGGAGAAGCGGCTCAGGTACTGGGACCGTGCCCACGCCTCGTCATGGCCATGGCTCGTCATCGTCAGGGACAGCAGAAGCTGGCGCTGAAGACACTCGCGAGGGCCATCGTCGCTTTCGATTGGAGCCCCGCCCAGACCGACAACTATGATGTCATGTTATGTCATGTTCTCCGACGTGAGGCCGAGGCCCTGATTCTCCCGAACCTGCCCGCATTCCTGCGGGGAGAATATCAGCCCCTGGATGGCGACGAGCGACTGGCGCTGCTGGGGATCTGTGAGTTCCAGGGCCGCTGCCACGCCGCGGCCCGCTGGTATGCCGAGGCCTTCGCGGCCCACCCGGCGCTGGCCGAGGACCTGGCCTCGGCATGCCGATCCCGGGCCGCGCTCGGAGACGAACAACCCGTCGGCCGCGTGGAGGAGCTGGCCAGCGAATGCCGCTACCCCGCCGCCCGTTGCGCGGCCCTGGCCGGCTGCGGACTCGGCGAGGACGGGGCCAAGCTCGGCGCGGCGGAGCGGACGCACTGGCGCAGGCAGGCGCGCGACTGGCTGCGGTCCGACCTGGTGGTCTGGGCCCAGGTCCTTGACATTCGTTCCAAAGCAGCGCGTGGTCTCGCGACGACAACGTTGACACACTGGCAGGCCGATCCCGATCTCGCCGGCTTACGTGAGCCGAGTGCGCTCGATCGGTTGTCCACCGACGAACGGAAGGAATGTCTCGCGCTGTGGCAAGCGGTCGGCGAGCTGCTCGGGCGCTCTCGAGAGGGCGAGTGAAGGACCGGTGGACGAGCCGGTGACGGCCCTCGCCCTGGCGGGCAGGCGGCGGGTCTCCGCTCAGCCGAGCAGCGACTCCAGGCGCGGTCGCTCGTCGGGCGCGACCAGCCCCGAGTAGAGGTCGAACAGATGACGCCGAGAGCGGCGGTCCGCCGCGGCGCCGTCCCGGGCGCGGATGGCCTTGAGGATCTCCTCATGGGTGCGGAGGATCTTCGCCCGGGCCTGGGCCTCCGTCTTGCCGGAGAGGCCCGCGGTGATCAGCCGGACGATCGGCTCGCGCAGCGCCGTCAGGATCACCACGACGAGGCGGTTGCCGCCGACTTCCGCCACGCGGCGATGGAACAGGGCGTCGGCCTCGATGAAGCGGGCGAAGTCCGGGGCCTGCTCCATCGCCCGGTACGCCTCCTCCAGCGGGCCGAGCTCCGCGGCCTTCCGCGCCGCCGCGAGACGCGCCGCGGCCCCCTCCAGGACCATCCGCGCCTCCAGCAGCTCGGCGACCGAGGTCCGTTCGGCCGACAGCAGGGCGTCGACGACCCGCCTCACCCCCACGCTCGGCTGGCCCAGCACGCGCGGGCCGCCCGGATCACCGTGCCGCACCGCGACCAGGCCCAGGCTCTCGGCCACCCGCAACGCCTCGCGGATCGTCGGCCGGCTCACCCCGAAGGTCTCCATCATCTCCCGCTCCGAGGGCAGTCGATCCCCCGGCTCCAGCTCGCCCTCGAGGATCTTGCGCTGGAGCTGCGCCAGGACCGCCTCGTGGGCGCGGGTCGGCTTGATCGGCTCGAACGGGAGGGACGGTGACTTCCTGGCCATGATACTCAGCATACTGGTCCGACATCAGGTTGACAATCCGACCCGGCGCGACGACAGAACGAGAACGGGGCCGGCGCCCCCATCGTGGGCAGGACCCCGGCGTTGGCGTGTTCCTCGCTTGTCGCGCGCTCATCGGCCGGAAGGCGGTCGCGTCCATGATCGTTCTGCTGCGCCAGGGTGCGCGCTCGCCACGCTCAGTATTGACGGAGGCAGACACGGCCCAGTTCCTCAACTCCTGCCCGCTATCGCGGTCGCAGGACAGTGATGAGGCATGCTCGGCCCGGTTCCGGATCCGCCCGCCTCATCGGCGCTACAACGGAATCGGCGGCGGTTCTCGTGTTGAGGGCCATTTGTCTCGCTCCTGTTATACTGCCGTGGGACCTGCCGCCGAAGGTCATCCGCGGAAGCACGCGGATCGTAAGCAATCCAAACTCCTGGAGGGAAGAAAGGAACCCGAGAATGTCCACGCTCCAGCGACCCGGGCCGTCAACTCCCGCCGGCGTTCCCCGTGGTGTCGATCTCCTCAACCGCCCGGTACTGAACAAGGGCACGGCGTTCACGGAGGACGAGCGGAGCATGCTCGGCTTGCACGGGCTGCTGCCGCCGCACGTCGAGAGCCTGGACGAGCAGGTGGTGCGCGCGTATGAGGCCTACCGGCGAAAAGACGACGACCTGGAGCGGCACATCTACCTGCGCGCCCTGCAAGACACCAACGAGGTCCTCTTCTACCGGCTCCTTCTCGACCACATCGAGGAGATGACCCCCATCGTCTATACGCCGGTGGTCGCGCAGGCGTGCCAGGAGTTCTCTCACATCTACCGCCGGCCCCGCGGCCTGTTCATCTCGTACCCGTTGCGTGACTCGATCCCCACGCTCCTGCGGGGCCGCCCCAACCCGGAGGTGGACGTCATCGTCGTCACGGACGGCGAGCGCATCCTGGGCATCGGCGACCAGGGTGCCGGCGGCCTGGGTATCCCCATCGGCAAGCTCTCGCTGTACACGCTGATCGGCGGCATCCGTCCCGAGCGGACGTTGCCGATCGTGCTGGACGTCGGGACCAACAACGCGGAACGGCTCAACGATCCGGAATACCTCGGCTGGCGCCACGAACGCGTGACCGGTCAGGCGTATCTCGACTTCGTCGATCAGTTCGTCGAGGCCGTGAAGCAGGAGCTTCCGAACACCTGCCTCCAGTGGGAGGACCTGGCGACCCCGCACGCCCGGCCGATCCTCGAGCGTTACCGCGACGAGTTGCTGACGTTCAATGACGACATCCAGGGGACGGCGGCCGTCGCGCTCGGTGCGATCCTCGGCGCGGTCGGCGTGACCGGCAAACGGCTCCGCGACCAGCAGCTCGTGTTCCTCGGCGCGGGGTCAGCCGCCGTCGGTGTCGCCGATTACCTGCGGGCGGCGCTGGTCCAGGACGGCCTGTCGGAGGCCGAGGCGCGCGGCCGGTTCTGGCTGGTGGACAAGGACGGGCTGCTCCACGCGGGGCGCGGCGACCTGACCCCCGAGCAGCGCGTGTACGCGCAGCCGGCCGGGCGCGTGGCCGACTGGCCGCGGACGTCGCATGGCAACGTCGGACTGGCGGACGTGATCGGTCGAGTCGAGGCGACCGTCCTGATCGGCCTCTCGACCGTCGCCGGCGCGTTCACCGAGCCGGTGGTCCGCGAGATGGCCCGCAAGGTCGAGCGGCCGGTGATCTTCCCCCTCTCGAACCCCACGGCCCATTCCGAAGCCAGGCCCGACGACCTCATCCGCTGGACCGGCGGGCGGGCCCTGTTCGCCACCGGGTCACCCTACCCGCCGGTGGACTACGAGGGTCGGCGGATCTCGGTCGCCCAGTGCAACAACGTGTTCATCTTCCCGGCGGTCGGGCTCGGAGTCGTCGCCTCCGGGGCGCGCCGGGTGACCGATGGGATGATGCTGGCAGCCGCCCGCGCGCTGGGCGAACACTCCCCGGCGCGGACGGACCCGTCCGGCTCGCTCCTGCCCGCCGTCCGCGACGTCCGGGCCGTGGCCCGGGCCATCGCGACGGCGGTCGGCCTGGAGGCGCAGGGTGCCGGGCTCGCCCCGAAGACGAGTCCCGAGGAGTTGCGCGACCGGGTCGCCGCCGTCCAGTGGACGCCGGAATACCCACGGACCGAGCCCGGCGGTCGAGTCGCCGTCCGGGAAGGACCTCTCTCCGCTCCGGGCCGATCAAGAACCGAGACCACGCCGGGCTGATGCGCGTGTTCAACGCCGGGGAGGGTCGGCGACTCGGGCCGCGCGCCGCGACTGTCGGTGAGCTGGACCTCACGATGGATCGGCCACTGGCCCCCGACGAAGCTCCCGGAGGAGGAACGGAAGAATTGGCATGCCGCCTCTTGATCGACACTGGTAAGACCAGTATACTCACATTGCAAGACACGGAACGGTCGTGAATTCGACGAGGCCCGCTACGGAGGAATCGGGACGCGGGCCGACCCAGACCTGCCGTCGGATGGAGGAAGGCAGCTCTGTCAGGAGAAAGGAGACGCGATCATGACGGGGGCGACTCGCGACGAGAGGTCCATCGACCGATGGACCGAGGATGCGCAGTTCTACGAGTACAGCAAGGCGGCCAACCCGATCGGCTCGGGGCTGACCAGCAAGGTGCCCCTGGCCGACTTCCCGCACCACCTCCACGTGGAGGGGCCGACCCGGATCATCCCGTTCGACCTGAGCGACCGGCTCCGCTGCCCCGGCCCGGCCACCAGCCCCGCGCTCTGCGCCAACTTCATCCGCATCCTGCCGGGTGAATCCCTCGCGACGCAGCCCGAGGCCACGTCGGAGGTCTACTACGTGATCCGGGGCCGCGGTCGGAGTCGACTCCGGGACGGGGATTTGCCCTGGCAGGAGGGCGACTTCTTCGCCCTGCCGGCCGGAAGCCGCGCCGAACATCACGCCGAGACCGACGCGGCCTTCTACTGGGTCCACGACGAGCCCCTGCTGCGCTACCTGGGCGTCAAGGCCGATGAGCCGCGGTTCCGGCCGACCCTCTTCACGCGAGAGCGGGCCCTCGCCGTTCTGCGCGAGGTCGAGCGGGACCCGAAGGCGGCCCAGCGGAGCCGCGTCAGCGTCCTCCTGGCCAACCGGAACTTCGACCAGACGCGGACCATCACGCACGTGATCTGGACGATGTTCGGCGTGCTGCCGGCGGGCGCCGTCCAGCTCCCGCACCGCCACGAATCCGTGGCTCTGGACTTCATCATCGACTGCCGGCCGGGCTGCTATACCTTGATCGGCCGGGACCTCGACGACGACGGGAAGATCATCAGCCCGCAGCGGGCGGACTGGCAGCCGGGCTCGGCGTTCGTCACGCCGCCGGGCCTCTGGCACGCGCACTACAATGAATCGGGGGAGCCGGCGCACCTGATCCCGATCCAGGATGCCGGCTTGCATACTTATCTCAGGACGCTCGACATCCGGTTCTACCACCCGCATCATGATACCTTCATTTCGCTCAAGAAGGAATGAGCCTGGGAGGAGCATCACCGCGAGGGTCGCGTCATGACCCGAGCCATCCGATTCTGCGTGAGGAGATCGACATGAAACTGCGGCTCAAAGGAAACTCGATCCGCGTCCGGCTCGACCGGCGGGATGTCAACGGCCTGATCGATCGTGGTCGGATCGCGGATGCCGTCCGATTCGGCCCGGGCCTGGCGTTCTCGTACGCCGTGGAGTTGGGGCCGGCCCCGCGCGAGCGACCGAGGGCACTCTACGCCGCCGGACGCCTCCTGATCCGGATCGATCCCGAGGATGCCGAGGAGTGGCTCTCCACCGACCGCGTCGGCTTCGACCACCTACAGGACGTGGATGGGGGCGTCGTGCGCGTGCTCCTGGAGAGGGATTTCGCATGCATCGACCGGCCGTCCGGAGAAGGGGCGGACGACGCCGACGCCTTCCCTAACCCGGCGGCCGCCTGCTAGCGCTTCGCGGCCGACCGCAACCATACCGAGTCGGGAGGACGGGTCAGCCTGACGCGAGGCCGAGGGAATCCCCAGCTCCCTCCGACACCCGATGCGCGTCCCATCGGAGGACGTCTCCCGCCGCCGACGAAGCCCCGGCCTATTGGATCGACTCTCGCCGAGATACACTGACGTCTCGTTGATGCTCTCGTATCCGTGCCCGAGATGGAAGCAAGCCATTGCGCTCCCGGCTCGGCATTACCAGTGAGGTGGTGGTCATGTTCAACTTGCCCTTCGTGGCCCGCTCGCAGCCGTCGCGACCCCAGACTCAGCCATTCAGCCCCCGGACGGCGGAGAAGGCCTCGCGGCTGCGCGGTGCGACCGTTACGGAAGGCCTCTGTCCGTACTGCGCCGTCGGCTGCAGCCAGCTCATCTACACCAAGGCCGGCCAGCTCGTCGATATCGAGGGCGACCCGCGCAGCCCGATCAATGAGGGCACACTCTGCCCCAAGGGCTCGAACGCGTTGCTCCTGGCCGTCAACCCGCACCGCGTGAAGACTGTGCTCTATCGGGCTCCCTACTCCGAGAAATGGGAGACCCGCACCCTCGACTGGGCGCTCGACCAGATCGCGCTCCGCGTCAAGGCGGCTCGGGACGCCGACTTCACGGCGAGCGATCCGGAAGGTCGCCTGCTGAACTCGGTGCGGAACATGGGGACGCTCGGCGGCGCGACGTTGAACATCGAGGACAACTACCTGATCAAGAAGCTGTTCTGCGGCGGGCTGGGAGTCGTCTCGGTCGAGAATCAGGCCCGAACTTGACATTCCGCCTCGGTGCCCGGTCTGGGCGCCTCGCTCGGCCGCGGCGCGGCCACGAATTACCAGCAGGATCTGCCCAATAGCGATTGCATCTTGTTCATGGGATCGAACATGGCGGAGGCCCACCCCGTCGGTTTCCGATGGCCCATGAAGGCCAAGGAGCGTGGTGCCACGTTAATCCACGTCGACCCGCACTTCTCGCGCACGTCGGCGCACTGCGACCTCTACATCCCGATACGGGCCGGCACCGACATCGCGTTCGTCGGCGGCGTCATTAACTATATCCTGACCCATGACCGTTGGTTCAAGGAATACGTCCTGCATTACACCAATGCCTCGACCCTGATCCAGGAGGGTTTCCAGGACACCGAAGACCTGGACGGCCTATTCAGCGGCTTCGACCCGGAGACCGGCGTCTATGACGTCGTGAGCGGGCGCTGGGGCTACGAGGGCTCGCCCAGCGACCATGACGGTCCGGGCGTCCGCGCGGAGGAGTGCCGGCCGGCCGGCCCGGCCGCTTCGGCGAGGAATCGGACCGAGCACAAGAAGGGGGTGCACGGCTATGCCATCGATGGCGGGGCCCGCCCGCATGCCGCCTCGCGATCGGAAATGACGACCAACCTCGATGGCCAGCCGGTACGCGACCCGACCTTGCAGCACCCCCGTTGTGTCTTCCAGATCCTGAAGCGCCACTTCTCCCGATATACTCCGGAGGTGGTTGCTCAGGTGTGCGGGTGCTCGTCGGAGGAGATGACGCGCGTCGCCGAGCTCCTGTGTGCCAATTCCGGCCGCGACCGGACGAGCGTCCTGGTCTATGCCCTGGGCTGGACCCAGCATGCCGCCGGACCCCAGATGATCCGGGCGGGGGGCATCATGCAGCTCCTGCTCGGCAACATCGGCCGCCCGGGCGGTGGCATCCTGGCCATGCGCGGCCATTCCAGCATCCAGGGCTCGACGGACGTCGCGACGTTGTATGACCTCCTCCCCGGCTATCTGCCGCAACCCGAGGCCGACGGAGTCCATGACACGCTGGATTCCTACGTCGCACACGAGGGTTTGGCCACCGGCTACTGGTCCCACTTCCGCGATTACATCGTCAGCCTGCTCAAGGCGTGGTACGGGGACGCCGCGCAGCCCGAGAACGACTACCGTTTCGGCTGGCTGCCGCGCATCGAGTGCGACCATTCGCAACTGCCGACCTTCAACCGCATGTCCCGCGGCGAGCTGAAGGGCTACTTCCTAATCGGCCAGAACCCGGGCGGCGGCGGACTGAACGCGGGGCTGCACCGCGCCGGCCTCCGCAACCTGGAATGGCTCGTCGTCCTCGACTGGTTCGAGACGGAGAGCGCCGTCTTCTGGAGGAACGACCCGGGCGGCCCGCCGCCGTCCGACATCAAGACGGAGGTCTTCCTCATCCCTGCCGCAGCCAATCCGGAGACCGACGGGACCCTGACCAACACGCAGCGGCTGCTCCAATGGCACACCAAGGCGATCGACCCGCCGGGCGATTGCCGCTCCGATTCCTGGTTCGTTTACAACCTCGGGAAGCGGCTCCGGCAACTCTACGCCGGCTCGACCGATCCCAAGGACCAGCCGCTGCTCAACCTCACCTGGGACTACGGCTACGACGAACCGGCGCGGCTCCCCGATGGCTCGATCAGCCGCATCGAGGACGACGTCAACGCCGAAAGAGTCCTCATGGAGATGAACGGGTACAAGCTCGACGAGACCGACCCGCGCACCGGTCGGCCGCGCCTGCTGACCGGCTTCTCGGAGCTGAAGGACGACGGCACGACGGCATGCGGCATCTGGATTTACAGCGGCGTCACCCCCGAGGCCGGCCGCAACCGGGCGCGCGAACGCCGGCGTTCCGACAATCCGCTCGAGCCGGACTGGGGGTTCGCCTGGCCAGACAACCGCCGCGTCCTCTTCAACCGCGCCTCGGCCGATCCCGAGGGCCGGCCCTGGTCGGAGCGGAAGAAGCTCATCTGGTGGGATGCCGAGAAGCGCCTCTGGGTGGGGCTCGACCGGCCCGACTTCGAGCCGACCAAGCCGCCCGACTATCGACCGTCGCCCGGTGCGATCGGCATGGCGGCCATCGCCGGCGACGACCCGTTCATCATGAAGCCCGACGGCGTCGCCTGGCTCTTCGCCCCCAGCGGCGCCAAGGACGGCCCCTTGCCGACGCACTACGAGCCCCTCGAGTCGCCGGTCGGCAACCTGCTCTACCCTGGGCAGACATGTACGCCCGGCGTGCGCACGTTCCCGGGACCTCTCAACCGGCTGGTGCCCGCGCCAGAGAGCGAGTTCCCCGTGGTGGCCACCACCTATCGTCTCACCGAGCACTACCTGAGCGGGCCGATGAGCCGGTTCAACTCCTGGCTCAACGAACTGCAGCCGGAGATGTTCGTCGAGTTGAGCCCGGAGCTGGCCGCCGAGCGCGGCATCATCCACGGCGGCTGGATGACGGTCAGCTCGGCGCGGGGCCGCATCGAGGCACGCGCGATGGTGACCCGCCGGATGCGCCCTCTCGTCGTCGACGGTCGAATCATCCACCAAGTCGGCCTCCCGTTCCACTGGGGATTCGCCGGCCAGGTCGTCGGGGGCAACGCCAACGACCTGACCTCGCTCGTGGCCGAGCAGAACGTGAGCATGCACGAGGGAAAGTCCTTCGCCTGCCAGGTCGAGGCCGGCCGGCACAGCGGACGCACCATGCGGCCGACGGTGTCATTGGTGACCTGGCCGACCCGCGCGCCCATACCCGATACGCCGGCCTCGGCCCAGCCGGAGGGGGAGTTCACCCATGGGCACTAGAGAGCTCGAGCTGGCGGAGCTGTCGCAAGTCAGCGACCCGCCCATCGGCCCGCTGTCGGCGATCCTCAATCGCCTCACCTGGCCGTTCCGGCGCGGACAGCCTCCGCCGCCCCATCCGGCGACCGGCTTCTACACCGACACCACGGTCTGCATCGGCTGCAAGGCGTGCGAGGTGGCCTGCAAACAATGGAATCAACTCGCCGCGGACGGACTCAACTGGACGGGCAACAGCTACGATAACACGGTCGAGCTCTCCGCCACTTCCTGGCGACACGTGAAGTTCATCGAGCAGTTCGCCGCGAATGGACGGCCAACGTGCCATGATCCGGCCGACCCGGCCGCCACGAGCCACGAAGTGACCCTTGACCAATTGCTGAACGGGGGCGGGGCCGATCGCTGGTTGATGATGAGCGACGTCTGCAAACACTGCGTGGCGGCCCCCTGCCAGCACGCGTGCCCGACGGGCGCCATCATCTATAACGAGTTCGCGAACGTCTACATCCAGCGCGATATCTGCAACGGCTGCTCGTACTGCATCGCGTCCTGCCCGTTCGGCGTCATCACCCGCAGCGACTTCGATGGCCATTCGCACAAGTGCACGCTCTGCTACGACCGCCAGCGGGACGGCCTCGTCCCGGCCTGCGCGAAGGCCTGCCCGACCGCATCGATCCAGTTCGGGCCGATCGATGAGCTGCGCGAGCGGGCTCGAAGGCGGGTCAACGAGCTTCACGCGCGAGGTGTCTCGGAGGCGTACCTTTACGGCGACGAGCCCACCGAAACCTACACCGAGCTCCATTCGTTCTATCTCCTCGTCGATCGCCCGGCCACCTACGGACTCCCGGAAGCTCCTTTCAACCCGTGGCTCCACATGCTCGGGGATTACGGCCGGACCATCGCGAGCGCGCTGGCCACGGTCGCCGCGATCCTCGCGGTGCTATTCCTGCAAGGGAGGTGACATGCGGGGCAACGACCAAACGCGACCGATTGAGCCCGGCTATTCGACCCAGGACGTGACCAAGGTCCCGGGCTGGCACGGGCTCGTCGCCTGGGATCTGCTCTTCAACAACTTGACGACCGGGCTCTTCCTGTTCGCCGGGGTCGGCGAGCTGGCGTTGCCGGGGTTGCTGGGTCCCGTGGCCAAGGCGGCGTATCCCGTCGCGCTGGTCTTATTGCTCACCGACCTGATGTTGCTGGTGCTCGACCTGGGCGACCCGCTCCGGTTCCACCACATGCTGCGGGTGTTCAAGCCCAGCTCGCCCATGTCCCTGGGTACGTGGAGCCTCACCATTTATTCGCTGCCGCTCACCTTGATCGTGGCGATCGAGGCGGCCCAGGCGCTCGGCCTGCTGCCGCCCGGGTCGGTCGCGGCGGAATCGGTACGTCAGGCGGCGGTGGTCTTCGGCCTCCTGCCGGCCTTCGGATCGCTCGCCTACAAGGGGGTACTCTTCAGCACGAGCTCGCAACCGGGGTGGAAGGATGCCCGATGGCTGGGCGGTTTCATGGCCAATTCCGCGCTCATGCTGGGCTGCGCGGAGCTGCTCGCCGTGTCGGTCCTGACCGGACATCCGCGGGCCGCCGCCGCTCTCCGCAGCGTCGGCGTGGTGCTGCTCTTACTCAACATCATCCCGGCGGGCCTGTTATTCTCGGAACTTCGCCAGACTCTCGCGCGAATCGACCCCGACCGGCAAGTTCACCTTGCCTGGTTGCTCACCTTCGTCGGAGGAACGCTCATCCCGGTGATCCTCCTGCTCTTCGGGGATGGTGCCCCCTGGATCCTCGGCGCCGTGTCGCTCATCCTGCTCGGGGGCCTGGCCATTCGTTTCCTGATCATCAAGATCCCGCACGCTTCTCGGGAGAGTCGATCGGTCGGCAGAGCCTGATACGGGATCCGTAATCTCGAGCCGGGAATCCGCATTCCCGTCGCGGCGGCGACACATTCAAGAGTTCGATGATGCGAATCGGCCGGATCGATGCGGAGGACACGTGATGACAGACGCATTGCTGTGGCATCGCATTCAGTTCATTTTCACGATCACTTATCACTACCTGTTCCCGCAGTTGACGATGGGGCTGGCCCTGCTCATCGTGGTGTTCAAGTCGCTCGCCCTGCGGCTCGGCGACGAGTCTTACAACGAAGTCGCCCGCTTCTGGGGCCGGATCTTCGCCCTGAACTTCGCGATGGGGGTCGCGACCGGCATCCCGATGGAGTTCCAGTTCGGGACCAACTGGTCGAGGTTCTCGCGATTCTCCGGCGAGGTCGTGGGGCAGGCCCTGGCGATGGAGGGTGTGTTCGCGTTCTTCCTCGAGTCGACGTTCCTGGGGTTGTTCCTCTTCGGCGAGCGGCGACTCGGCCCCAGGAAACACCTCGCGGCGGCCGTCGCGCTGGCGCTGGGCTCCTGGCTGTCGGGCTACTTCATCATCGTCGCCAACGCCTTCATGCAGCACCCGGTCGGCCACCGGCTGGGCGAGGACGGTGTCCTGCACCTGGCGAGCTTCCGGGAGTATCTCTTCAATCCCTGGGCGGGTTGGCAGTTCGCCCATAACATGGCGGCCTCGCTCGTCACCGCCTCGTTTGCCGTCGCCGCCGTCGGTGCCTACTGGTCATTGATGGGCCAGCACGCCCGGCAAGCCGCCATCTGCCTCCGTGCGGGGGTCATCGCGGGATTGGTCTCCAGCGTGCTGGTCGCGTTCCCGACCGGGGACGGCGCGGGGAAGATGGTGACGAGGCACCAGTCGGCCACACTCGCCGCGATGGAAGGGCTCTTCGAGGGTGGGCCGTATGCGGAGCTGGCGATCATCGGGCAGCCGAACGTCGCCGCCCGCCGGCTGGAGAACCCGATCGTCGTGCCGGGAATCCTCAGCTTCCTGGCGTACGGGACGTTCGGCAGCACCGTGAATGGACTGAACGACTTCCCCCAGACCGAGTGGCCGCACAATGTGGAGTTGCTCTACTATAGCTACCACATCATGGTCGGTCTCGGGACGCTCTTCACGTTCGTGATGGGCATCTCCGCATTCCTCCTTCGCCGGGACCGGCTCATGCGGACGCGGCCGATGCTCTGGGTGCTGATGCTGGCGTTCCCATTTCCCTACATCGCAACGACGGCCGGCTGGTGGACCGCCGAGCTGGGCCGGCAGCCCTGGATCATCTACGGCCTGATGCGCACCGCGCACGGCGACTCGGAGCTCGTCAACCCCGGGGATGTGGTCTTCACACTGCTGGGCTTCGCCGGCCTCTACCTGCTCCTGGGCATGCTCTTCGTCGTCCATGTCCTCAAGGAAATCAACCGCGGCCCGGCCGGGTCGCATTAGGACACCCATCATGGAAGCCGCCTGGTTCGCGATCATCTCGGCCATGCTCGCCGTCTACGCGGTGCTCGACGGCTTCGACTTCGGCGTCGGCGCCATCCACCGCCTCGTCGCCCGGACCGACGAGGAGCGGCGGACCGTACTGGCGGCGATCGGCCCGGTCTGGGACGGCAACGAGGTCTGGCTGATCGCCGCCGGCGGGGTGCTGTTCGTGGCGTTCCCGAGGGTCTACGCCACCGCGTTCAGCGGCTTCTACCTGGCGCTGATGATCGTGCTCTGGCTGCTGATCTTGCGGGGCGTGGCGATCGAGTTCCGCTCGCACCAGGACAACCCCCTGTGGCGCGAGTTCTGGGACACAGTCTTCTCGCTGGCGTCAACGATGCTGGCGGTCGTCTTCGGCACGACGCTGGGCAACCTCATCCGCGGCGTACCGGTGGGGAGCGAGGGGCTCCGCGGCATGCCCCTGTTCACCAACTTCCGACCCGGTCGCGAACCGGGCATCCTCGACTGGTATACGTTGCTCGTCGGCCTCTTCACGCTGGCGGCCCTGGCCGGACACGGCGCCCTGTACCTCGCCTGGAGGACGGTCGGCCCCGTGCGGGAGCGTAGCCTGGCCTTCGCCGGCCAGGCGTGGAAGCTCGTGCTCGTGCTGTGGGCCGCAGCGACCGCCGCCACCGCCTGGATCAGGCCGGAGGCGTTCTCCAATCTCGTCGCCCGCCCCTGGGCCCTCATCTTCGTCGCGCTCTCGATCGCCGGGGCCTCGGGAGCGTTCTGGTTCCCGAGGCGCGGCCGAGAGCTCGCGGCCTTCATGTCCTCATCCGCGTTCCTGCTCGGGATGGTGACCACGGCGCTGGCGGGCCATTACCCGTTCTGGCTGCGGTCGACCCGCGACTCCTCCTACAGCCTGACGGTCTTCAATTCCGCCTCCGCCCCCTACGGGATGGGCGTGGCACTGGCCTGGTGGGCGGTCGGGATCGTCCTGGTCGCCGGCTACTTCACTTATCTGTTCCGCTCGATGCGAGGAAGGGTCGGGGCCGAAACCGGGGCGGGCTATTGAGTCGGCCGTCCCCGGCCAGAGCTGCGATTCCCACTTGTGATCCGGAAGAGGTGTCGGCTGATGGGACAGCTCAAAGCCACGATCTCGCCGGGCCTCTGGCGGGCCTTGGTAGAGCATGCCGACAGGGTTCGAGAGCCGCTGGCGCACATCGTCAGCAAGGCGCTCGCGGAGTACCTCCAGGTCTCGCACCACACGCTGTATCAGGTCTCGACCGCCACCGCCCTCGTCGAGGGGATCTACCAGGGCGCCGTGCGAGTCGGCACGCTGCGAGAGCACGGCGACCTCGGGTTGGGCACGTTCGAGAATCTCGACGGCGAAATGGTCGTCGTCGATGGACGGTTCTTTCAGGTCCGGTCCGACGGCTCGGTGCGGGAATGCGACGACGACGTGCTGAGCCCGTTCGCGGTGGTGACGCGGTTTGCGCCAGAAGCGGCGGTCACGTTGGATCGGTGCCCGGAATTGAGCCATCTGACCGCCCGGTTCGACGGCCTCCGGCATTCCGACAATGTCTTCTTCGCCCTCCGGGTCGACGGGCATTTCGATGACGTCCACACCCGGGCGATGTACCGGACCGATGAAGGGGTGCCGCTGGTCCAGGCGGCCGCGGTTCAGCCCGAATTCGCGTTTCACGACGTGGCGGGGACTCTCGTCGGGTTCTGGACGCCGGAGTACGCGAGGACGCTCAACGTCCCCGGTTACCACCTGCACTTCATGTCGGCCGACCGCACGAGGGGCGGTCACCTGCTCCAGTGCCGTGGCTCGAACCTTCGTCTCCGGATCCAGCGCGAGGGCGATTACCGCATCGCGCTGCCCGAAACCGAGGATTTCTTGAAAGCCGACCTGCGCCGAGATCCCGCGGCGGATCTCGCGCGGGCAGAAGGAGAAAAACCGTGAGCGCGCCCGTGATCGGGCCCCGCCCACAGACGGGTGCGGGCCTGCTGGTCAAGACGCTGGAGGCGCAAGGCGTCGAATACATCTTCGGCGTCCCGGGAGCGAAGATCGACAAGGTGTTCGACACCCTGCTGGACTCCCGGATCAAGACGGTCGTGTGCCGGCACGAACAGAACGCCGCGTTCATCGCGGGCGGGATCGGCCGCATGACCGGCAAAGCCGGGGTGGTGCTGGTGACCTCCGGCCCCGGCTGCTCCAACCTGGTGACCGGCCTGGCCACCGCGAACTCGGAAGGCGACCCCGTCGTCGCGATCGGCGGCGCCGTGCCCATCGCCAAGCGGCTGAAGCAGATCCATCAGAGCATGGATACCGTGAGCCTGTTCCGGCCCATTACTCGGTTCAGCGCCGAAATCGACTCTCCCGAGGCGGTTTCGGAAGTGGTTGCGAACGCCTTCCGCGCCGCCGAGTCCGGGCGGCCGGGCGCCGCCTTCATCAGCGCCCCACAAGACGTCATGACGGGGCCTGCGGACGGAGCGGTGTTGACCCCCGTCGCACCGACGAGGCTCGGTCCGGCCGACGCTGAAGCGATCGCGGCAGCGGCGGCCCTCATCAACGCCGGGGAGCGACCCGTCTTGCTGCTCGGCCTGCTCGCGAGCCAGCCTCGTGCCGCGGAAGCTGTACGCTCACTCCTGGCCGGAACGAAGCTGCCCGTGGTCTGCACCTACCAGGGGGCCGGAGTCGTGCCGCGAGAGCTCTTCGACCGCTTCGGCGGTCGAATCGGTCTGTTCCACAACCAGCCCGCTGACAAGCTCCTGGACGCGGCTGACGTGGTCGTTGCCGTCGGCTACAACCCGGTCGAATACGAACCGGGTCTCTGGAATAAGGGGCGCGAGCGTCAGCTCGTCCACATCGATGTCGTGCCTTCGGACATCGACAAGGACTACCGGCCGCAGCTCGATCTGACCGGGGACATCGCGGCGACCCTCGGCGCGCTCGCCGCCCGGATCGACCGAAAAACGCCCTCCGCGGATGCGAAACAGCTCAGCGAGATCGCCCTGGATCGGACGCAATTCGCCGAACGCGCGGCCGCGATGAACGGCGTCCCGATCCATCCGATGCGGCTGGTCCACGAACTTCAAGGTCTGCTCGGGGACGACATGACGCTGTGCCTGGACATGGGGTCGTTCCACATCTGGCTGGCCCGCCATCTGTACAGTTTTCGCGCCCGGCAGGTGCTGATCTCCAACGGACAGCAGACCCTGGGGGTGGGCCTGCCGTGGGCCATCGCCGCGTGTCTGGTTCGCCCCGGCGACAAGGTGATTTCGATCTCCGGTGACGGCGGCTTCTTGTATTCGGCGGGCGAGCTCGAGACCGCGGTGCGCCTGAAGTGCAACCTCATCCACCTGGTCTGGATCGACGGTGCTTATGACATGGTCCGTTTTCAGGAAATCGCCAAGTACGGCCGCGCATCCGGGGTCGAGTTCGGTCCTGTCGATGTCGTACCCTTCGCCGAGTCCTTCGGTGCCCGAGGACTCAGGATCGAGGCGCCGGATGAGATCGCGCCCACGCTCAAGCGGGCTCTTGCGATGGAGGGGCCCGTGGTGATCGGCATCCCCGTGGACTACCGGGACAACCACCTGCTGATGGACATCGTCCATCCCCATGTACTCAATTGAGGAGCGCGGTCGGGGTTGATTCGGTACGAACGATCAAGAGCTGCTGGGCGACCTGCTCGACCTGGGCCTGCGCCAGCCGCGCGTCTCGACCGCCGAGCGGGACGAGTTCGTCGAGGAGTTCATGCAGGCGATCCAGGACGTCTTACCGGGCTGCTCCCTCGACTTCGAGGACTGGGCCGGCGTCGATGCCATGCGCCTGCTGGCGCGGTCTCGCGATCGAGTTTGCTGCTACAACGACAACATCCAGGGCGCGGCCGGTGTGGCCCTCGCGGGGATTCTCGGCGCCCTGCGGGTCACCGGCGGCAGACTGGGGGACCAACGCGTCCTGTTCCTGGGGGCCGGTTGGGCCGGGATCGGCATCGCCGACCTGATCGCCTCGGCCATGACACTGGAGGGATTGACCGAGGACCAGGCCCGCGACCGCTACTTGCTGGTCGACATCAACGGCCTGCTCGAGTCGAGCCGCCCCGATGCAGACGAGTACCGAAGTTGGGACTTGAACCCACACCCCCTTGCGGGGACCGGATTTTGAGTCAGATGAGCCGACATCTCCACGCCACGACACAACTCCTTGCTGTCGCCGCAATTTGTTTCACGACATACGACTTGCGGCGACAGGCTGATTCCCCTCCAGTCCCCACTCCTTCCCCCGATTCCCCGCCATTTCGCTTGATTGCTGGGGAGAAATTAGGGAGATTTTTGCACCATCGCATAAGCATAACACGCTTCGAAGTCCTTCCGACGCCGGCAGCTCGCTGCTGATCATGGAGCATGACCGGTCACCTTTCTCGGGGCATGCCCATGATGTGCGCCGAGGGCAGTTTGATACCGTCATCGGCGAAGGTGTGCTCGTTGATGTCGTCTCGGGGGCCGAACCTTCCCGAGCCCCCGACCATCAGCTACAGATGGGTGCGCCCTCGGACGGCCCGTCTCTCTCGGCGGACCGCATGACGCCCGGGATGTCGTGGAGGAAGGTAGTGGAACCGCTCCTGCTCGTGGGCCTCGACGAGCCCGAGACCGCCGAACTGCGACGACGCCTGGATCGCCCGGTCCTGGCCTTCGAGATCCTACCTCGCATCCGGGTCGATCGGGGGCGGCTGCTGGTCGAGCACACGAACTTCATGAACCACTTCGTGCCGGTCGAACGGGCGGCCTACCACGCCATCTTCGAGGACGACTTCGACTTCCCCACCGCACTGGCCCTCTGGGGCCGACCGTGCCTGCCCGGCGCCCGGGGGATGATGGACCTTCGGCTGCGGCTCCCCGGCCTGGTCCGGGCGCTGGCCGTCACCCGGTTCGGCGGCATCCCGAGGAGCTACGCCGATCGGGGCACGGGTATCGTCAAGCCGTATGGGGTGAGGCATCGGGACGGGGTGCGGTACGTCATCTTCCAGGTCTGGGACTTCAAGGGCGAGGTGTACGACCTGGCCATGTACTTCGTGGCCGATGTCGGCGGTGACCACCCGGCGACCCACTTCATGAGGTCGAGGTATTCTGCGATCGGCACGGGCCGCCTGGTGGAGTTGATGCGTCAGGCGGGTTTCTCCTCCGTCGAGCGGCTGGACGGCCGCTTTTACCAGCCAGTCCTCGTGGGCACCCGGGAGGGATGAATCGGCCCTCGGCGAGGACACGGCTCCGCTCAATCGAGCAGGATGGCCACGACCCGTGCCGGTCCGTCGCTTCCACCCTGGATCTTCAGCGGGAAGCAGGCCACCTTGAACCCCGAGGGCGGCAAGGAGGCCAGGGTCACCAGCCGCTCGATCTGCGAGTACGCCAGGTCGCACCGGTGGGCCGCCCAGAAGACCCCTGGCTCCCGGCGGGACCGCGCCTCACCGGCCTGGCGGTCCAGCGGCCCGTCCCAGCCCCAGGCGTCGATCCCCATGACCCGCACGCCCCGCTCGTACAGCCACCGGGTGGCCTCGGGGCCGACCGCAGGTCCCCGCAGCACGTAGTCCGGCCGCCCGTGAAAGGCGTCCCGGCCCGTCCGCAGCAGCACGATGTCCAGCGGCCTGGGTGTGTAGTCGATCGTCGCCAGGGCGGCCTCCACGTCCTGCACCTGGATCTTCTCGCCGTCGGACTTGGCGGTCATGTCGAGGACCACGCCGTCGGCGAAGAACCACTCCAGCGGCAACCGGTCGATCGTGGCGGCCGGCTCGCCCCCGATCGTGCTGTTGTAGTGCCAGGGCGCATCGACGTGTGTGACGTTGTGCGTGCCCAGCCGGGTGAACTCCTCGATCGCCCAGCCGTCGCCGTGGCGCAGCAACTCCGGCGAGACGCCGAGCATGGCCTGCACCTGGGCGGCGCCCTCGTCGTGCGGGGTGTACTTGATCTCGATCCGCTCGAACGGGGCGGCGTCGGGCGAAGTCGAGGCGATCGGGGCCGTCAGGTCGATGATCCGCATCGGGGGCTCCTCCATCCAGACGCCTCTCTCCGACATGGTGTCAGAGGGCGGCCCGAGTTCCGGCGTCATACCGGAAGTCCGGGTCGTCGGGGTCCGGGACCGGCAGTATAGGCGGGAGAGGCGACCGCTGCACGTCCAGTCCTTCCGGCCGCCTCGAAGGGACCTCACGGCCCCAGCAAGTAGATATGGCCGTCGCCCACGTTGACGGCCACCTCGACCTTGCCGTCGCCGTCCAGGTCGGCCAGCAGCGGCGTCCCCACCGGCCCCTCGAACGTCTTGCTCCAGACGACCTCTCCCCGGTCGCCGCTATCTCGCACGACCAGCAACCTGCCGTCCTGGCCGCCGAGCATCGCCTCGTGCCGACCGTCCCCGTCTACGTCGCCGGTGACGATCCCGCTGGGGGCGGTGCCCAGCGGCATCCTCCAGGCGACCCGGCCCGTCGTCGCATCGAAGCCGACCAGCGTCCCGTCCGCCTCGGCCTGCATCCCACGCCAGCCCCGCCCTCCCGAGGACGGCAAGAGCCCCTCCACGAAGCGTTCGCCGCCGACCAAGAGCGGCCACCGCTCCGTAGGCAGGTACTCCCGCCACAGGCCCCGCTTGCCATCCGGGGTGATGGCACACCGGGCGCTGTACGCCCCGCCGAGGTAGATCAGCGGCGGGCCGCCCTCCCGCCGCAGCACCGCCGGGGAGGCGTAGGCCGCCCACCACTTCACCAGCTTGGCGACCTCCACCGGCCCGACCAGGAGCTTGCCGCTCCGGCCCTCGGCGATGCAGAAGTGGTCGGGATTGAGGAAGAGCACGTCGTCGGCCCCGTCGCCGTCGTAGTCGTAGCCGCTCGCCCGCCCGCCGAACGCCTGGAAGTGCCGCTCGATCACCGGCAGCTCCGCCTTCTCCCAGACCGGCTTGCCGTTGCGGCCGTCGAGGAGGTAGGTGCGAGCCGCCGGTTTGGTGCTGTAAGTGAAAACGTCCACCCCTTTACGCCCGGTGAAGCGTCCCACGGCGAGGTAGTGGGGCCGCTGGGTGTACTGCCCGCAGGCCCCGCTGTCCGGGAAGACGAACCGCCAGAGCGTCTGCTTCTCGGGACGACGGGCCTGCACCCAGAGGTTGCCGTCCTTCCCCCGCCCGGCCGTCAACAGGCACGGCGTGCCATCGCCGAGCAGGTCGGCGACGACCGGGATCTCCGTCGAGGGGATCGTCTCCATGACCTTCAGAGTGCCGCCGTCGAGCCTGAGCACGGTAATCGTGGCGTTGTCGTACAGCAGCAGCTCGTTGCGCCCGTCAGCGTCCAGGTCGGCGGCGAGCAAGTAAGGCACGGTCGTACCCTGCCGGTTCGGGATGCCCGGCGGCAGCGGTCGGGCGGGAGGAGCCGATGGGCGTCCCGGCTTGGCGACGACCTTGCCGTCGGCGTCCAGGCCCCACGCCAGCGGGCGTCCGGGGCCTTCGTGCCCGGTCGTGAAGAACTCGGGGCGCCCGTCGCCATCGACATCGGCGGTCGTCGCCGCCTGTGCCTGATCGCCGTTGACCGCCCCCCTGGCTTCCAGGAGGAACCGGGACTCGGGAGATGACCAGTGCGTCTCGAACTGACCGGCCCGCAGTCGCAGCACCTCGCAGGACTCTGGTGGGTCGGCCCGGAGAGAACGGCTGCGGGCGCACAACAGCACCGAGCCGCCCGACTGGCCCCCCAGCAGACAGGTCGCCAGCGGCACCACGTCGATCGCCTCGCCCTTCGGAGCCCCGGTTGCCGCCTCATACACCTTCAGGTGCCACCTCCTGTCCGCCAGGCCGTCGAACAGGGCGGCGACGACCTCGGGCTTGCCGTCGCCGTCCAGGTCCACGACCGGCTCGCCGGGCCATCGCAGCGAGCGGGCCTCGGTCGTCACGGTATCGGGCCAGGCGTGCGTCCAGGAATGCACGAGCTTGCCGCCATCGTTGCGGAGCACGTCGATGTGCTTGGTCAGGGCCAGATTCACGAAGTCGAGATCGCCGTCGCCGTCCACGTCGATCAGCCCGGTGAACCCGTAATGCCTCTCGTTCGCCCCGCCGGGGTTCCAGGCGGTGTGCGAGGCCAGTCCCCCGGTCGCCAGGTCGATGTTCCAGACGCGGCACCAGCTATCGACCACGGCCCGCAGCCGCCGGTCGCCTCCCAAGTCGCCGACCAGGACCGAGGGGTACTCGACGTAGTACTCCTTCGGCGTCCGGGTCCAGCGCCGCTCGGCCTTCCCGTCGAAGGTCCAGAGGGAGAACTCGCCGTTCGCGACGGGCCGGGCCAGTTGCGGGCTGCCTGGCGGCGTCAGTTCGGGCGGGGCTTCGCTGGCCGCCTGCCGCATCGAGGTGACCAGGAAGATCTGGTTGCCCGGCGTGCCGTGCAAATAGGCCCCGCAGAGGCCCTTCCAGCCGAAGTCGCCGGTGATGAAATCGATGGCCGCCCGCCGCTCGCCGGTCTTGCCGTCCAGGATGAGGTACGCCTGGCGGGTGCCCCCCATGTGACCGGCGAGGGCGACGACCTCGTTCCGTCCGTCGCCGTCGAGGTCAGTGACCCACTCAACATGGTCCAGGACGTAGCCGTGCGGTCGGGTCTCCCAAAGCTGCCTGCCATCGGCCCCGTAGGCGGCGAGGCGAGCGCCGGTCAGGACCAGCACATCGGCGTCCCGGCCCGAGCCGAGCAAGTCGGCGAAGGTCGCCGTGCCGGGCGAGGCGCCGAGGAAGTGCCTGGCGAGGATGCGGGGCTCCTTAGTCATGGCCCCGGGGGTGGGCTGGTAGCCAGTCAGGGCCGGGTCGTGCCGCCACATCGGCCAGTCGCCGACGGCCCCGGAGGTCGGCGGCACGAGGGCCACGAGCAGGAGGATCGTCGCCGGAAACGAAATCGGTCTCATCGCCACCCTCATCAACCAGGACGACCGGTCGGCTCCTCGTGGTACTCCAACGCCCATTCCCTCATGAATCGGACACGTTCGGCGGAGACCCGGTAGACGATCAGTTCCGGGTTATCGATCGTCCCCAGGTAGCCCCGCAGCAGCGGGTTCTCGTCCCAGATCGCCCGCAGCAGGGTCGGGTCGGTGACCACCTCGGCGATGCCGGTGATGCGGACCTGATCGTGGCCTCCGTCCGAGTAGCACAGCTCCACCCGGGGGTTGGCCTCGATCTCCGCCGTCTTATGGTAGGCCCGGAGGTTGGCGATGTAGACGGTGAAGCCGTCGGTGCGGACCGGGGAGACGGGGCGGACCCGGGGCTGCTCGCCGTCGATGGTGGCCAGGAACGGGAAGCGGGCGGCCCGCATCGTCCTGGCGGCGAGGTCCACGAGGTGCTGCGGGTCGATCGGCTCGAGCGTCGGTCGGGTCATGGGGCTGATCTCCAAGGGCCAGGCGGCTCGCCCTCTGCTCCGATCGTCAAGCTTCGCCTCCTTGTGGCCGAGGGTCAACGATGCACCCCGAAACCAGAGATTGCACCGGAGGGTCGCAGGCCGGGTCGAAGCCCTACAAACCTGTCCTCGTCAGACGAGCCGCCGTCGTTCGTCGTTCGTCCATACTTGCGGCTATTGAGGGCGTGTAGCTGATCCAATCTGGACGCCGTGATGTTGCGACGGGGGAGTAGACCATCGGATCGCCATCCGGCTCGGTAGGGGCCGAGGACGCCTGGGGATCGTACCGGGACCGGAGGCCCCGGGGCGTCGTGCGGCCGGCTCACCACCCCGCTCACGCCGTGCAGTACCAGAGATCCCGCCCCGCCTCCCGGATCTGGTCGATCCAGCCGCAGAACTCCGTGACGAACTCCGCCGCCGCCCGATCTTCGTCGGAGGGGGCCTTCTTCCGGCCGACCCGGTAGACGACCTGCTCCCGCAGGTCGGCCAGACCCGGCCCGAACGACCGCAGCTTCTCCACGCTGATGGCGGCGTAGACCAAGCCGTCGGTCTCATCTACGGACGGTAGGCTCCGCCCGAACAGTGGGACGCCCTCGACCAGACCCCGCAGGAACGCCCGGATCTCGGGCCGGGCGTACTTCCCGTACCTCCGCCAGAGCCCGTCCCGGAGTGCCGAGGCGTGGTAGACGCTGGCGGACGTGACCAGACAGTCCTGGTCGTCGCCGGCCAAGGCGTTGGCGGCCAGCCAGTGCAAATACGTCTCGGTGTCGAGCCCGGCGAACGGGACGCCGGTCATGACGGCCCTCTCGACGATCTCGGAGGCCGCCAGGAGTCGATCCTGCGGCAGGTGGGGGTGTTCGCTCGCCAGCCGGTCTCGCATCCGAGTCACGGCCCCCACGTCCTGCGATCGGAACAGCCGCCGCATCCGGGGGAGAGAGAACCCGTAGAGATTCAGTCGTTCCGACATCGAAGACTCTTCCCATGCGTAGGTCGGGCGGCGACACCCGAGGACTCCGAAACTCTTGCGGCCGGCGGGAGGATCACGACCTGGGCGGGGCGACCCGCTCCCGAGAGTTGCGGCCCCCGCTCACCGAAAGCTGGGCATGGGTCGCCTCCGCCCGCCTCCGGGATCGCCTACCGGGGGTCAGCCAACACCGGACTGGCTTCCCGGCCCCGCCTCATACGTGACGAGGGATTGAGGGAAGCCCGTGGAGCCGACCCTCCTGAAGATCAGCGGCAGCGGCCACCTGTCGCCCGTCCAATCCCCTGCCTCGGCATCGAAGTAGAGTTCGTTCCTGAAGAGCAGGTGCCGCCAGTCCATCTCGAAAACCAGGGGACGGATCTCGTTCATGTCCGAGTCGTAGAGCCCGGAGACCCGGACGAGGAGGCTCGTGAGGTCCGGGACGTGGGGGCTCCGGTAGAAGGCGACATCGAAGCTCGGGGACTGGTACTTGAACTGCAACTCGACCCGATCATCCCCGACGAGTAACCTGCGGTAGAACCGGTCGTCGAGCAGGCAGGTTGCCCCGGTCATCAGGCAGTCGTCCTCGAACGCCGCCTTCCACTCCTCGGAATCGTCGAAGTAAATCAACCAGCTAGTCCTGTCGAGATTGACCATGTTCTCGATGAAGACGTGCAGCGAGAAGGTGGACTCGGCCTCCCAGATCTCCCCGACCGCATCCGCCAGGCGGACGAGGCACGAGGCCGTGTCGATTGGTTCCCCCTCCTCCGTGGGATCGGGGTTGCGCCGCAACCGGAACGAGGCGGCGATTTGACCGGGGCGGACATGGAGCAGGGCACCCCCCTCGACTTCGAAGGCCTTCGATCGGCCGACCCACAAGGAGACCGGCTTATGCGGATCGGGTGTAGCGGCCGAGCCCCTCGTGCGTTGGCGGGGCCTTGGCTTACGGCGGGAGGGTTCTCTTCAGCAGCTCCTTCCAGCGCCGCCACGCCTCGTCGCGCCCCTTCTTGTCGCCCGGGCGAGCATCGGGCGCCTCGCCGCCGCGCATGAACCCGTGGCCGGCCCCCTCGTAGGTCACCGGCTCGTACGCCTTGCCGGCGGCCTTCATCAGCTCCTCGGACCGGGGGATCGTCACGTTGACCCGCGCGTCGTTGCCGCCGTAGAAGCCGTAGACCGGCGCCGCGATCCGCCGGACGGCCGCCTCGTCGGTCGGCCCGCCGCCGTAGAAGACGAAGGCGCCCTTGATCCCCTGGTTGTGGGTCGCGTAGCGGAAGGCCTGGCCGCCGCCCCAGCAGAAGCCGCAGACGGCGACCTTGCCGTCGCACGCGGGCAGCTTGGCGACGTGGGCGACGACAGCGTCCAGGTCGGCCAGCACCTGCTCCGGCGGGAGGTCGCGGACGGCGCGGGTCACGCCGTCGCGGCCGGGCAGCGACTCGGTGCCGCCGCCGCGCGGCCCCATCCCCGAGAGCAGGTCGGGCGCGATGGCGATGTAGCCGGCCTCGGCCAGCTCGTCGGCCAGCAGCTTCGGCCAGTCGGCCAGGCCGAAGATCTCGTGGATGACGACGACGGCCGGGGCCTTGTCCTTGACCTCGGGGTAGGCCACGAAGCAGTTGACGGCGCGGCGGTCGTGCTCGACCTTGACGTACTCGAGGTGGCGGGGCGACTTCTCCAGTCGCGCCTTGGCCCAGTCCTGGGCCTGGGCGACGGCGGGTATCACGAGGGTGACGGCGAGTCCGATGAGGCGCTTCATGGCAACGGCTCCGCGAACGATGGGTAGCCGGCCTGCGCCGGCGGTCCCCCCAGCTTGAAGGACGGTGCGGCGGATTTCAACGGGCGCGCCGACTTCAGGTGCTGACGTGCGATCGCCGCGACGGCCTGGACGCCAGGCGGGGCCATCCCGGTCCCTGCTCCGACGCTCCGGGTGGATGGCGACCTGCGTCGGCCGGTCGGGGCCGGCGAGTCGGGTGGCAGCGGGCGGTCCGCCTCGGGCGCGTCTCGATGTCGATGCCGGCCGCGCGCCGGTTAGCCCGCCGCGCCGGGCTGGCGCGGACGGGGAGCGTCTCCGGCGACGGCTCGGGGGATCTCTTCGTCGCCTTCTCGACAGTCTCGCCTGAGCGCGGCGCGGGGGACCGGAACCCGAGGGTCGAGTTCCTGGAGCTGCACCGGATGGACCCGCTCTTCGAGGCGACGGTGCAGGCGGGCGAGGCGGCGATCATCAACGCCTTGGCCGCCGAGACAACGAGCGGGGGCGATGGCCGCGGGTTCGATGCTTCGGTCGATCCGACCGAAGTGGGCCATGTGGGAGTTGACGACACGCGGGTTTTTCAGCGATGGGCGGACGTTCCCCGAGCCCGGCGGTGACCGCGGGTGCGAGCGTGCATCAGTCCCCGTGCGGGCCTCCGGACCACGGGCCTTCTCTGCCGTTGAGGATCACGTCTCGCCTGGCTGGTATCAGGGGAGGTCCCCGAGGGGCCGTATCCGACGTGGGTGATCCGACAGAGCGCCTGACTTCGGTGACGGCTCTGCGCCGGGCGCGTACGCGACGTTGTGCGGCCCCCGGTCCGATATCCGACCCGCTCAGGGAGTCTCCCCTGACATCGCCGATTCTAGCACCTTCGCCGCCTCACCTCCTAGCCGCTTGAGCAGCTCCGGCAGGATCGCGCTGAGGGCCTTGGGGCCGCGCCCCCGGCCGGGCCGGGCCGGCGGGGGCACGTCGCCCGACGCGGGCGACGATCCGGCCGACGGGGCCCGCCTCGGGCCGCCGCCGGCCGCCTCCCTCGGGGCGTCCGCCGCCGCCCGCCCGGAGGGCGGCGGGAGCTGGGCGGCGGCCCGCTCGAGGTTGGTTCGCATCATGTCTTCATCAATATTATGTTTTACATGAAAATCAGACAACTTCTTCAGGGCGTGCTCCGGGCCCCGGCACGCCGGGTGGTCGTACCCGCCGCCGTCGGCCACCATCCGGAAGGCGATCCGCGCCAGCCGACCCGCCACCCGCACGTGCACCTCGCGCGGGTCCTTCCCCGCGGCGCGCCACCGCGCCGCCAGGGCGCCGAAGTGGTCGTTGCACCGGACCAGGGTGTCGGCCGCCTGGAGCAGCGACTGGCGGAGCCGGCGGTTGCCGCGGCGGGCCAACCGGCCCGAGGCGAGGTCGACCCGGTCGCTCTGATACCGCCGCGGGAACAGCCCGGCCCGCCCGGTGATCACCCGCGCCGTCGCGTAGTGCTCCATCGGCCCCGCCTCGCCGGCGAA
The DNA here is from genome assembly GCA_963815795.1 of uncultured Planctomycetota bacterium. Lineage (GTDB taxonomy): Bacteria > Planctomycetota > Planctomycetia > Isosphaerales > Isosphaeraceae > JAKAUH01. The sequence goes on from CAWFIC010000006.1 coordinate 606,466, forward strand.
TTCGCCGGCCGTGACCACGTTGAGCCCCGGCAGGGCCACCAGCCGGACGTAGGGCGTCCGGACCAGGTGGGCCACCAGCTCCCGCTCGCACGAGTGTATCTGCTTAAGCTTGTTGATACGATCGTCGTCCAGGGCGATCAGCCGGGCCCGGTGCAGCTCGGCGTCGGGGTCGGGGTCCGCGGCGTCGCCGGCCCAGCCCAGGATTCGGAGCAAGGTCGGCCGCTGCACGCGGGCGCGCGCCCAGCCGCGCCAGCCGGGCCAGCCCCTCGACCCCCGCCGCGGCCACGGCCGCCGGGGACGCGTAATGGCGGGGCACGTTCAGAGCAAATGCATTGTCGAACATAGTATTGAAACATCGTGCGTATCCGGGCAGGTACGCCTCGACCTCCTCGAGGATCTGGCAGCGGAGCAGCGTCTCCTTGTGGACCAGGTCGCGGCGATGGCGGGCCCAGAACTGCAGCGCCGCGTAGGTCGGGTCGCGGGGGGCCTCCTGCAAGCCGAAGCCGTTGATCGCGGCGCGGAAGATCCCCGCCTCGGTGTCGGTCCGATCGGTCTTGGTGTCGTACTCCGCGGCCTGGCGGTAATGGCGGGAGATGGCGGGGTGGACGACGCGGGTGTCGAAGCCGGCGGCGGTGAAGGCGCGCTTCACCGGGCGATGATAGCGGCCGGTCTGCTCGATGGCGACGACGAGGTCGCGGAGGTCATGCTCGGCGATGGCGCGGCGGAGGTGGTCGATGGCGGCGTCGAATCCCGAGCGGGTGTGCTCGACTGTGGTCAGGGGGACGAGGATGCGGCCGTAGAAGTCGGCGAGCAACCAGGCGGAGCGGGCCTTGGCGCAGTCGATGGCGACGATACCGAAGTGCTCAGGGCCGACGGCCTGGACGCGCGGGGCGAGCAGGCCATTGGGCTTGCCGAGGTGCTCGCCGCGGTCGGGACGGCGGCGGCGGCGGGTTCGCGTGCTGGGCTGCATGGTTGGGTCCTCCGGGAGAGGCCGAGGGTGTACTTACCCCCAGCATGGAGGCCCACCGGTGGGCGCAGAAGAGAAGAATTCTTTTCTCTCTTAAAGAACTTTGCCAGATACCAGCGCAAAGTCGCTGGCTTCGGCTCCGACGATTGGGCCGTCCGCCGCGGCGGGAATCGACCCGGCTCGGTCCCACCCCGGCCGGCCCGGCCGGCGTTGCACCTCGGCGGACCGACGACCCCGGTCCCGGCGGAGCCCGGCCGCCCGCACGTACCGCGACCGAGCCATCGACGGACCGACTCCCGCCTTCACGGCTGACGGTCCCGGCGATCCGACCGGCGGTCGGCGCGGAGCGGACCGGCCGGGCCGGCGGAGCGATGGGGATCGTGGGGCGATGTGCGCTACGTCCCGGTCTTTCCATACGCCGAGCACGCGCTCGAACTGGCCCGGAGCGACTACGAGAACCAGAACGTCAACATCGCGACCGTTCTCTCGGCCCAGCGCGAGGTGCTCCAGGACGAGATCCAGATCGCGCAGGTCGAGGCCGAACCAGGGAAGGCCCTGGCCTCGCTGGAGCGCGCCGTCGGCTGCCAGTTCAACGACCGGGCGCCCGGGTGACGCCGGGAACCGAAGTCCGATACCGGCCCTTGTCCCGAGGAATCCGAGACAGCATCACGCGGGCATGAAAGTCGGTGAGGTTTTCCGGTCGTACTCTCACGAAAAGGCCGGGCCGGAGATCCCGCGTTACGTTACTCGCGTCTCGGCCCGGAGGATTCACCGGACCGAACGGGCAGGACCAGGCTCACGGCGGCGGCGGTTGCCACCGTCACCAGGAGCCGTGCCATCAGTCGCGTGACCCAGGTCCGTGAAATCGGGTCGTCGGTCATTGCCCCGGGGAAGGCGACCGCCCCGATCAGATCGAAGGCGACCGCCCCGACCAGGGCACCGGCGAAGCCGGCGGTCAGGGCTCGAACCCAGAGCGGCCGTTCCCCGAGACCGACCGCGAAGGCCAGTCCGGCCAGAGCGCCCAACAAACCCCAGATCGCGCCATGCATGAGGAACGAAACCACCAGCTCGTTGTCCGGGTAACGGATCCGAGAGGCGATGCAAAACGGCAGGAGGGCCAAGGAGGCACCGACTCCGGCAGCGAACCCCAGGACCGAGCCCAGTCCTCCGGCCGCCACCGCGAACCACGATCGTCGAGCCAGCCCCCCGGCCAGTCCGAGGCAGCCCCCCAGGAACAAACCCAACACCCCGAAGGCCAGGGCGCCATTGCGCGCCGCGGCCACAATCTCGGTCGCCAAAGTGGGGGTCACCCTCGTGAGCCCCAACGCGTGCTGCGTCATGCTCGCGGCCGGGATCAGGTCATAGACCGCCTCGCCGACCCCGAAGGCCAGCAAGCCGGCCAGGAGTCCACCGACAGCCAGGAGTCCCCGCATCCGGCCGAGCCGCTCCTCGCTCGCTCCCCGGCTGGACGCGGATTCCCCTTGCAGTCCCTCCCCCCGGCCTCCGAGTTCCGGCGTCACAAATCCGACCGAAGTCATAAAGCCGTCCTCTAGTAGGCATCTGATGAAACAACTTCGCCGCCCGCCCGGGTGCCGAGCTGCATCCAGGTCAGCATGTTGATCGAGTTCTTGATGAATCGGACGCTACCGTCGGCGAAGGCCACGTTCACGCCGCCCGGGTGCAGGCTGGACACGTTGGAATAATTCGCCCCGGGACTGGTCCCGCACCCGACGCAGCCGAAGACGCAGGACGCCCAGTTATATTGCGTCGAGTTCGGCGGGACGATCGAAGTGAAGTAGGTCGAGTTGGCGCCCGCCAGGGCCCAGGAATAGCCGGCGCTGTAGATTCCCGTGGCGAGGTTGCTCCCGCCGGCCTGGAAGGTCTGGTTGCAGATCTGGAGATCGGCGGTGATCAGCGTCATGTAGTTGGGCAAACTCATCACGTTGACGGCGTAGGCTTGCGGGCTGCTTGGGGATGGTGGCGTGGGGGCGCCACGGTACGGCTGGTTGAGACTTACGCTGCTCCCATCGGGATAGACCAGGGTTTCGGAGAAGGCCATCGTGTTCGACGTCCCATCGGTCACGGCGGCGATGTTGTAGGCCGAGCCATAAGAGAAGATTCCCGGCATACTGCTGTGCGGGAAGTTGGACGAGAGATAGCCGACCGGGTCCGTCGTCGGGCCCATGGATCCGAGGTAACTGTTGAGGCCCGTCCGGCCAGCCAGGGCGTCGGACGGACAGAGAAGCGATTGGATCACAGTGAGTGATGCCGTTGAGTTGATGCTATACCCCGCATCGTAGGTGGAACAATAGTCGAAGTTGCACGCATTGTAGATCGCGGACTGTTCCAGATAGGGCAGCATGAAGGCATGGGCGCCGAATGTGCCCCAGTAGGTCTCCCCGGCGCAAAGCCGGGGATCCATGTGTATGTTGACGATGCAGACCCCGGAGGCATGTCATAAGCCACCGCGGCACCGAGGGGGAATGCGTTCACTCCCTGATGGTAGTTCTGCAGGGCCAGGCCGAGCTGCTTGAGGTTGTTGGTGCACTGGATCCGCCGCGCCGCCTCCCGCGCCGACTGGACGGCCGGCAGCAGCAGGGCGATCAGGACGGCGATGATGGCAATGACGACGAGCAGTTCGATCAGGGTGAAGCCGCGTTGCGATCGCTGACGCATGAAAATCTCCTTGCTATTGGATATCGCCGAGTCTGTTGTAAGAACAACCGCGTCATCGCATGATGACTCGGTGTGACCCCGGGCCGGCCTTGGGCATCTTCCGGGTCTTCATGGAATCCCGCATCTTGTCGATGGCCTGCTTGCGCTCGACTTCGTTGATCTGAATGTGGCTTCCGTCCGCGGGCCGTTGGTCGCACCCCGAGAGGCCAAGGGGAAGCAACGCCATCGACCACACGGCCAACGCGGAAAGGCGAACGATTCGTGGCATGTCATGGACCTCGAAGATCGGTTCTCGGGGTGACCACTCACGGTGAGCCCCATTCCAGGGGCCCGAGCACAATGAAACGATGCTCATGCGGAGGGCGGCTGCGCCCGGCCCGATGCCGGGCGACGGGCCGCCCCGGTCACGCGGGTCGTTATCCCAGTGAATGCGCGGTGCGTGACAGGAAAGCCGGGTGGGCTACGGACCCGATCGGCGCCGCCTCAGTCGAGCAGGTCGCCGATCTCTTCGCGGAGCCGTCGAAGGACGCGCGACTTGGCCTTGCGGACGGCCACGGGGGTGGCCCCGAACCGGGCGGCGACGGGTGGATGAGGGTTTGGTCCAGCGAGGACGATGGACTCGTCGAGCGAAGGAGCGGAAGAGTCATCGAGAGGCCGCCGCTGACGCGACGGCCTCGGGGACCGGTCCTGCCGGACCGAGCGGCCCGGGAGCCGGGATGGCCCGATCCCGGGCTACACCGAGACCCGATCCCGATACTCAATACGAGTCGGCCGAGACGACCTCGCCGCCGTTCCTCGTCCCGAGGGCCCAGACGACCTGCTGGGACGTGCTCGACTTCAGGAAGCGGACGGATCCATCGGCCATGGCGACATTGCCGCCTCCCGGATGGTAGCTACTCATGCCGTACATGCCGGCACAGTCGAAGTCGCCGGCCCAGACGCACGTCCGGCAATTCGGATAAGGGGGGTTCGGCGGGAGCAGGATGTTGCCCAGGCTGTAGCCATACATGCCCTGCGACCAATCGGTACCTAGCCAGCTCGCGTTGCTGAAGTAGGGCTGGGACGTCTGGGTCGAGCCCGGGGCGGCGCCCGCGCAGGTGTTGATCCACGACTGGAAATAACTCGCCCCGAGCGGCATGTTCATCGCCGACTCGGGACCCGGCCAGGGGATGAAGTTGATCACGTCCTGGGGGTTGGAGAGTTGCAAGTCGTTGAAATCGCCCATCCTCCACTCGCCGAAGGCGATCGTATTCGAAGTGCCGTCGATGACGCTCTGGATCCCGATCGGGAACCCGCCGCCGCCGCTCTGGTCGTTGACGAAGAACAGCCCGGTCGGCACGGCCACCGCGTAGGAAGCGTAGTTGACGCTGGGCCCGGTCGAAGCGAAGTAGTTATTGCCGATCGCCCTGGCGTAGCCCTCCAGGTCGGTGCCCGCGGGGAGCGGCGAGGAGGGGCAGAGGAAGTTGTTGATCCGGACCTCCACCGCCGTCTCGTTGGCCAGGGCCCCGGCGGTGTTGTCGTGATTGACCAGCCAGAAGTTGCACGCGTTGTAGAGCTGGATCTGCTCCAGGTGCCCGAGGAGCAGCGACTGGGGACTCCAGGCGCCCCAGGCCCCGAAGGTGGCCGTCTGGCCCAGGCCGTGGGCGCCATACGCGTTCGGGAAGGCGCCGAAAGCGGAGTGGTAGTTCTGCAGCGCGAGCCCGAGCTGCTTGAGGTTGTTCGTGCACTGGATCCGCCGCCCGGCCTCACGGGCGGCCTGGACGGCGGGCAGGAGCAACGAGATCAGGACCGCGATGATCGCGATCACGACCAGCAGCTCGATCAGGGTGAAACCCGGGCGCCGCGGCGCGGTCCTGCCGGAATCTCCTGGGATACGCATATCGTCTGGTCCTCGTCGGGCATGAAGGGGGCCGGTCATCTCGAGACCCCCGCGCGGATCGAAGATCCTGGCGGGCCGGCTCCGTCGGCGAGCGTCCGCGTCCGGTGCCCTGCCGCTCCGGAGGTGGTCGCGTCTAGCGGGGCGGGCCCCCATGCTGCTTCGCGGGGTCGAACCGGAGGGCCGCCCTCGCCGATGCGTCAACGCGAGGCCGGTCCTTCTTGGGCAACTTCTCGATCGGGACCGGGTCGGGCTGGGTCGCCCGCGGCACGTCGGCCAGCGGGACCTCGTGGTTCTCGCAGCCCGCCACGAGCACGGGCATCAGGCCGGCGAGGAAGGGCGCGGCGCCAGGGCGTGGCGCAGGTCGCAAGGTGGATCCTCCTGGGGAGAAAAGGGATGCGGGGACGGTCCCGGCGCGTATGAGTGGAAGCACCACCGCCGGGCCGGGCGGGGCCGGCGTCGCCGCATCGGCGTGCCGACATCGGCCGGGATGTTCACGAGTGATTCTAGGGGCACAACGATGAAGATGCCGCAAAGGTCGCCTGCAAGTTTCTTGAATAATTGGTGAATAGGATTGATCGGTGCCGCCTCAGTCGAGCAGGTCGCCGATCTCTTCGCGGAGCCGTCGAAGGACGCGCGACTTGGCCTTGCGGACGGCCACGGGGGTGACCCCGAACCGGGCGGCGACGTCGGCCGGCTTGCGGTCCTCGACGGCGGTGAGCCAGAACATCTGCCAGGTGCGATCCTCGAACTCGCCGCGGACCAGCTCCAGGGCGCGGCGATGCAGCCCCCGGGTCTCGTCGGAGGGATCGTCATCCGGCAGGTCGGGCGCCGGGTCGGCGACCTCCTGGAGCCGGGCGAACGCCGCGCTGCCGCCGCCGGCCACCGGGACCCGGGCCAGCTTGCGGAAGTGGAGGGCCAGGGCGGTCCTGGTGATGGTGCGGAGCCAGCCGCGGAAGGTGTCGCCGGGGCGATCGCGACGGAAGCCGGCCAGCCCGGAGAAGGCCACGCGACAGACCTCCTGGACCACGTCGTCGACGTCGGTCGGCTGGAGCCCGCCGGCGAGGCACCAGTGCCTGACCAGGGGTGCGTAGAGCATCACCAGGCGAGCCCAGGCGTCGGCCTCGTTGGCCCGGGCCCGGTCGAGCAGCGTGAGCGAAGTGGTCCCCACATCGGGTCGGGGCTCCGCCATGCCTTCCTCCTGCGGTCGGGACCGCGGCGGTCCGTCGCCCGGCCCGGAGGGGAAAACCTTTCACGTCCCGCGCAGTATAATCGACGGCCCGCCGGTGGAACACCCAGGGACGCCCGACCGATGCCCGACCACGAATGCCCGTCGCATGCGGATCTCTCGGCCTTCAACCTGGGGGGGCTCCCCATCGCGGTGCTGGAGCGGGTCGCCGATCACCTGGAGCATTGTCCCAGCTGCAAGGCCGCCCTGGAGGCCCTGGATGACGCCTCCGACCCGGTCATCGACTCGCTGCGGAGCCTCTCGGGCCTGCCCATCTCGCCCGGTCACCGCGGCATCGCGGCGCCGCCGACGCGCGTCGGCGAGTACGAGATCCTCGGCGAGCTGGGCCGCGGCGGCATGGGCGTCGTCTACAAGGCCGCCCATGCGCGGCTGCGGCGGGTCGTCGCCCTGAAGATGCTCCCGGGCGGCGAGTTCGCCGGCGACGGCTACCGCGCCCGGTTCCTGGCCGAGGCCGAGGCCGTCGCCCGGCTCCAGCATCCCAATATCGTCCAGATCTTCGATTTCGGCGAATCGGCCGGCCCCGCCGGCGCCCCCCCGGTGCCTTACTTCACGCTGGAGTACGTTGACGGCGGAAATCTCGACACGCAGCTCAGCGGCAAGCCCCAGCCCCCCGACCGGGCGGCGGCCTGGCTCCTGACGCTGGCCCGGGCGGTCCATTACGCCCACGGGCAGGGGATCGTGCATCGCGACCTCAAGCCATCCAACGTGCTGGTGACCGCCGATGGGCAGCTCAAACTCTGCGACTTCGGGGTGGCGAAGGTCCTGGCCGGCTCGGCCCACGAGACCCTCGGCGGCCTGCTCGTCGGGACCCCCGAATACATGGCCCCGGAGCAGGCCCAGGGCCGGGCCCGGGATGCCGGCCCCGCGGCGGACGTCTACGCGCTGGGCACGATCCTCTACGCGATGCTCACCGGCCGGCCCCCGTTCCAGTCGGCCTCGATGCTCGAGACCCTCGAGCAGGTGCGCTCGCAGGAGCCGGTCCCGCCCCGTCGGCTGCGGCCGTCGGTGCCCGACGACCTGCAGACGATCTGCCTGAGATGCCTGCAGAAGGATCCGCGGCGACGATACGACAGCGCGGCGGCCCTGGCCGAGGACCTCGACCGCTTCCTGTCCCGCCGGCCGATCCTCGCACGGCCGGCGACCTTGCTGGAGCAGGCCTGGAAGCGCGCGCGGCGCCGGCCCACCGAGGCCGCGCTGGTCTCGGCGATCGCCGCGACCGCCGTCCTCGGCTTCACCCTCGTCCTGTGGCAATGGCGGCGCGCGGAGACCAAGGCGGCCGCCGAGGCCGCCGCCAACGAGCGCGCGCAGCAGGCGCGCCGGCTCTCGCTCGAGCAGCAGGCCGAGCTCGCCCTCAGGCAGGGCCTCTCCCTCTGCGACGAGGGCGAGGTGAAGCACGGCCTGCTGTGGCTCGCCCGGAGCCTGCAGCTCGTCGCGTCGGCCCGCGCCGAGGGCAGCGACCGCGCCATCCGGATCAACGTCGCCGAATGGGAGGATCGGCTCTGCCGGCCCCGGGCGAGCCTGCGACTCCCCTCGCCGATCGCCGAGCTGGCCTTCAGCCCCGATGGACGGTCCCTGGTGGCCGTCGGCGGCGATGCGGTCGTCCGCATCATCGACGCGTCGCCGACGGGCGGCCATCCGATGGCGGCCGCGGCGCTCCCGACCGCCCACGCCGCCCGTCGCATTGCGCTTCTGCCTCGCGGCGAGGGCTTGCTGGCGACCGCGGATGACGGTCGCGTCTCGTTCTGGGACCCGATCGGCTGGCGGACGACCGGTCATCCCCTCGTGCACCCGCCCGGCAGGTCGATCCGCGGCATGGTCGCCAGCCCCGACGGCCGGCGGCTGGTCACCGCTTGCGACGACGGGTCGATCCGCCGCTGGGACGCCTCCACGGGCGATCGCATCGGCGAGGTCCTGTACGGGGCGCCCGGGATCGGCGACCGGGCCCTGGCCCTGACCCCCGATGGTCGGATGCTCATCGTCGGCGGCGAGGACGGGCTGGCCCTGCGGTGGGACCTGGCGACGGGGCGCCGCATCGACCCGCCGCTGCGGCACGACGCGGCGATCTCCGCGATCGCCTGCGGCCGCGACGGGCGATCGATCGTCGTGGGGACGCGAGACGGCCGGCTTCACGTCTGGGACTCGGCGGGCACCCGCGTGTCCGAGCCGCCGGCGCAGGGGGCCGCGGTGACGCGCCTGGCGGTCTCCCCGGACGGGGAGACCTTCGCCGCCGCCACCGCCGGCGGGTTCGTCCGCCTCTGGGACTTCCACAGGCCCGGCCATCCCGTGCAGACGGTGATGCTCGGCGGGGCCGTCACCCGGGTCGCCTTCCATCCGGGGGGCGGGGCCCTGGCGACGGGGCAGGACGACGGCACCATCCGGCTCTGGGCCGCGCCCCGATCGCCGGCGATCGGCCGACCGATCCGGGTGGGCCGTCCGGTCGAGGGCCTGTCCTTCCGCGACGGCTCGCGACTCCTCGTCGTCACCGGCGGTGAGGCGAGGGCCTGGGACATCGACCGCGATGGGGCCGGCCCACCGGCCGATCGCGAGCGGTCTCCGTCGGAGGTGACGGCCCTGGCCCCCGACGGCGAGACCCTGGCCACGGTGCAACGGGCGGCCGCCGGCGGCCGGCAGCTCGTCCTCCGCGACGCGGCCACCGGGGCGCGCCTCCGGGCCGCCCCCGCGCAGCACGAGCCCATCCTCGGCGTCGCGTTCAGCCCCGACTCGCGATGGCTCCTGAGCTGGGGCGACCGGCCGGGCGCCATGCGCCTCCGGGATGTCGCGACGCTGCGAGAGGCCCGGCCCATGATCCGGGCGCTGGACGCCCCGCTGCACCGAGCCATCTTCCGGGCCGACGGGGGGACGATCCTGGTGGGTTGCCGCGACGGGACGGCGCGGCTGTGGGACATCGAGTCGGACGAGGAGATCAACCCCGGCCTCCGCCCGCACCACGCCTATCCGGTCACCGCCCTGGCCGCCCCCCCGCGCGGCGAGAGGGTGGTCGCCGGCTGCCAGGACGGCTCCGTCGGGATGTGGGACCTATCCACCGGGAAGCTCCTCTTCGAGATGCGGGGCCGGTCCAGCGAGGTCACCGCCATGGCCTTCAGCCCCGATGGGCGTACGCTCCTGACGGCCGGCCGCGACGGGACGTTCCGCTTCCTCGACACCGACTCCGGCCGACCGCTCGGCCCTCCCCTGCACCAATCCGACGCGGTGCTCTGCGCCGCCTTCCACCCCGACGGGCAGAGCGCCGCCACCGGGACGGCGGACGGCACGGTGCGGCGATGGCGGTTGCCCCGCCCGCCCGCGCAAGGCACCCCCGACGAGATCCGCCGGCGGGTCGAGGACGACACCGGCTTGTGGCTCGATTACCAGGGGGCCATCCACACCCTGTTCCTGCGGCCCGGACTTCGGGACCGGCGCAATCAATAATGGGAATTCCATGAATATTCGCATGAATGTTTGTAAATCAAGTTGCGGGGGCCGGCGGACCGGTCGGGCGGCGATCCTGGCCGTGCTGCTCCTGCTATCGTCGGGCCGCGCGTCGGCGGGCACCGGCCGCCTGATCGTGAAGGTCCGCGATGCCGGGACGGGCCGGAACATCCCCGCCCGCCTCGCGATCCGGGCCAGCGATGGCCGATATCCCGGCGACCGGATCGGCCTCCACGGCGGGGATCGCTCGGGGATCGAGGCCCACGGCGTCTTCATCGACGGCGAGGGCTCCTTCGAACTACCCGCGGGCCGGACGTCGATCGTCGCGGCGCACGGCGCCGGCTACGACACGGATTCGGCCGAGCTCGATGTCCCGGCCGGCGGGACGATCACGGCCGAATTGCGGCTGAGGTGCGCCCTGGACATGCGGGAGCTCGGCTGGGTCGGCGGCGATGCCCACGTCCACATGATCCACGGGGAGGATCAGCGGCCGACCGGCTACGCGGACGTGGCGACGGCCTGCCGGGCCGGCGGCCTCGACTGGGCGTACGTCAATCAGGAATACACCGGCGCCGGCACGCTCGACCTCGCCGGCTACGAGGCGGAGTGCCGGAAGGTCTCGACCGATGACTTCCGGCTCCTCATCGGCGGAGAGCGGCCCAAGAGCCTGCTGGGGCACCACGCCCTCATCGGCGTCGCCGACCCGTTCGTCGTCCCCGACGACCCGCCGTACTATCGCGCCGCCCGTGTGATCCACGACCAGGGGGGCGTCCTCTTCAACGTCCACCCGGTGCGCGACTATCCCGAGAAGAAGTCCGGGGATCGTTGGCTCGACTTCCCGGGGAACAACCTGTGCGCGAGCTGGTCTTCGACGCGTTCCTCGGGCCGTCCTTCGACGGGATCAGCGTGCTCAGCGATGATCCGGCATACGAGGTGGCGCACCGCCTCTGGTTCAACCTGCTCAATCGGGGCTTCTTCGTCCCCGCCCTGGCCGACAGCGACGCGTGCTTCGACCGGCCGGTGTTGGGCCGCAAGGCGCCCGGGTTCTGGACGACGTACCTGCACATCGGCCGGGGCGTGCCGGTTGATCACGCGTCGCTGGCGAGGGCCGTGCGCGAGGGCCGCACCATGGCCACCACCGGCCCGCTCCTGCTGTTCCGCATCGACGACCGGATCAGCGGCTCGACCCTGCCCCCGGACGGACGGCCCCATATCGTTGATATCCGCGCCTACCAGGCGCACCATAACTGGTCCCTGGTGACGAAGGATGCCGCTAGGGGGACGCCCACGGGCATCGCGAGGGTCGAGCTCCTACGCAACGGGATCGTCGTCAAGAGCTGGGAGCCGAAGTTATCCGATGCCACGCTGCGATGGTCGGTCAATGAGACCGAGCCCTGCTGGTATGCGGCGCGGGCGTACGGCACGGACCGCCGCTGGCAGGTCGCCCTGGCTAGCCCGATCTACTTCGCCGGCCGGCCGGTCGCGCCGAAGCGGGAGCCGCTGATCACCGCCGTGCGCGGTCGAGTGTACGATTTCCGGACCGGGGTCGAGCGCGAGGGCGACGTCGAGGTCCGCTGTGGCCACGCCGTGCTCGCGCGCTTCAAGGCCCGCGGCCAGTTTCGGCTGAGGATGCCGCTCGACGCCGAGATCACCGTCACTTCCGCGGGGTGCCCACCAATGTGCAAGGAGTTGCTGCTCGATTACGCGCCCGTCCATCGATTCCTGTGGTACCTGCGTGGCGAGGATCTGGGCCGGCCGGACACCCTCGACCGGTTCGAGTCGCTGGCCCGCCAGGTCGATCTGGAATTCCCCTTGGGTTACCACATGCCCGGCTGCTACCTCGCCGCCGAGCTGCACAGCGACGTGGATTTCCGCCGGATCCTGGTGGTGGACGCGCCCTTACAATCGGAGCCGGGAGGGATCGCCGTGGCGGCGATCCTGCTGGACAAGGAGCAGGTCGGACCCGGGGACCGCGTCAACCTTGCGGCCATCTTCCACGACGAAAGGAATCCCGAAGGGACGGAGGGCGTGCGCCTGCTCGTCGAGGGTCGGGCTTACGACCCGGCGCGGCCGAGCGGGTTCTCGCCGCTGAAGACATTCGGCCGCATCGAGCGTGAGTGGGCGACCGCGGTCGATCTGGGTCGCGGCTACAGGATGATCACGGGACCGCTGGTCGTGCCGGACTGGGCCCGCCCCGGACCGGTCGGGGAGATCGAGGTCGACGGCCGGGCGATCGGCGGTGGTCGCGAGCGAGGCCATATCGGTCTGAGGATCCCGATAGGCCCGATGCGGCGCGGGCTTGCCGTGGCGAGCGCCTGGCCCACCATGCCTCTCTCCTGGCCCGATCACAATTACGGTGTGGGACTGCTGCGGATCTGCGGCAAGGCGGGACGGCTGGGCCAGCCACGGTCCGATTATCGACGGCTTCACCTCCGCCTGGCGACCGATGACGGCGGCTTCGACCTCCGGCCAGACCATGATGGGACGGGCTGCCCCGACGCCGACGATGCCGTCTTCACAGAGCGGTTCGCCGACCAGGTGCTCGACGAAGAGTCCCACCTGGCCAGGCGCGAGTCGATCCGGCCTCAGCCCCCGATTATCTGGCGGGAGACACCCATCATCGACGCGACCGATCGCGAGATGATCCGGCCAGCGGAGTAAAGCTCCCCCGGGAACGCCGGGGTCACCGGGAACCGGCTCCGGAGACAGGAATCCGTCGATGGGGATGCCACGTACGCCCGTTGGCCGAATCCGGTCAGTCCGGGGCCGGCGTTGCCCGCCGATGTTTGCGGTTTACTACAGCTAGTTCGATCGCCTCGAGGTCGTCGGTCAGGACGGAGTAACCGTTGCCTTGGTCGTGGCGGATTTCTGCTCGCCATCGAGCATCCGAGTACGGCGCGGGACGGGACGGCGGACGAGGGCGCCGTCCAGACCGCCTTCGACGAAGTTGCGGCGGACCCGGTGGATGGTGATCGTCCCGACATCCAGGGCGCGGCTGATCTATTCGTCGGGCCAAGCCGGACCCCGGTCGCTGCAATCGGCCTTCAGAAGGATGCGCACCCGGGTCAACTTGCGCCGCCGCCTTCCCCTTGGCGACGAGGGCCTCCAATTGGTCACGTTCCTCGCCCGAGAGGTGCACGATGAATCTCTTGTTCATGGTCGGACTCCGTCCCAAGATGCTGGTCGAATCTGCCAAGATTGGATGGAAGTCCGGGCAACTTATCAATACCAGGTTGACGGGGCTAAATGGATCCACACAATGGGGAAAGTGGCGACGCGCAGAATGTAGGGTGGGCTGTGCCCACCGACGAGAGGCCCTCATCGGTGGGCACAGCCCACCCTACTTTCCCTCTTGCGTGGACCTATTTACTCACGTTCCGCACCTCCGTCGGAAGGTTCGGAGGCGGTTCCCATGTATACCAAGTAATTTGAGGATCAGATGCTGAACCGGCGTCGGCTGAGCCAGTTGGCGGTCGATCGTCCCCTGCCGCTGGATGATCACGATGCACCAGCCGCTCAGGCACTCCAGCAGCGCCGGGCCCGTCGGCGCCACGCTCGGCCGACCCTCCGGGTAAAGGCCGTACAGCGGCCGGCCCTTCAACTCTCGCCGCACCGGCCGCTCCATCAGCGCCAGCACCATCAGCGCCCAGACCACGATGCACAGCAACCCCGCGATCCGCTCCGGGTCCTTCAGGAACATCGGCGCCACCGCCAGCGGCCCCTTGATGTGGTGGAACCGCCGCTCCGCCTGCGACTGACCCTTGTACAGCCGCAGCACCTTCGTCAGCCGGTACGTCGACCGCGGCCAGCTCGTCTTCAGGACAGAGACGCCTTCCAGCGAACCCCATCGCTTCAGCGCCGCGGCGTCCAGGCCCCAGTCGAGGTGGAACGAGCCCTGCGCGTCCTGCTCCAGGTGGTATTCGAACAGCCCGCCTTCGCTGGACTTCCCCTTGGCCGCCTCCAGCCGGCGGACGATCGCCTCGGTCGTCTTGAGGCTGTAGCGGCCCAGGTTGCGCTCCACCGCCTCGAACTCGCCGCGGATCTTGGCGACGTGCCGCTCGCGGGTGGCGGCCTCCTGGCGGGCTTTCGCCTCACTCCAGACGAAGATCAGTCGGTAGTCCAGCCGCACCCGCTGCCCATCCACCGTCCCCTCCAGGTGCTCGGTGACCGCCAAGGCCCTGTACTCGTCGCGCTTCTCGGGCGGGAGCTTGGCCTGGCTCTGGGGGAAATAATCGATGCGATGCAGGCGGTCGCGCACACGGAGATACCTCTCCTGGAGTTGAGGCGAGAGGACCCCGCCGCTGAGGAACTGCCCGCCGCGCACGGCGATCGCCAGCAAGTTCTCCGGGGCATCGAGCTTGGTGTCGGCGATGGAGAGCAATCTCCCCTTGGGCAGGATGTGGCCGAGCCGCTTGAGGTTCTCCAGGTGCGAATTGACCTCCGCGGCGTTGCCGTCCAGGGGGAGATGGCCGACCGGCACGCCCCCATCGCCGGTGACGTCCAGGCCGAATTGGATCTGCTTGACGTTCTTGCGCCCGCTCTTGGTGCGGCCGTAGGCGGGCCAGGGGACCGTGGCCTCCTGGCCCTCGGCCCGCCGGAAATCCTCGTAGGCCCCGTAGAGCTCGACGTTGGAGATGTCGTAGTGGATCTGATGGACGTCGAGCTGGAAGTGCTCGATGGCCTCGAGGGTCAAGGCGGCCTGGATCGTCTCGGCGTAGCGGGGGAGCCGCTCCAAGGCGCGACCGAGCCGATCGTCATTGAGCTCGGCGGCGGTCAGGTCGAAGTAATCGGTCAGGGCGGCGGCCTGGGCCCACTCGCCGATGCGGAAGAGGGCCTTGGGGCGGAGGAGCCGGTTGGTGATCAAGACTTCGACGAGGGTGCCCAAGGGGATCTCTCCCTCCCACGGGACGATTCGGTCGATGGTGGCGGCCAAGTCGAGCTTGTCGAAGTAGGCGGTGATCGCCGGCAAGCCGCCGACGATCTGGGTCTGGTACTGGATCGGAGCATCCATGGTGCTGCCTCCTGGGAACTGGGATCCCCCCAGATTGGCCAGGGCAGCGACGGCGAGGCTATCCCCCCGGCTCAAAACCTGCCCGGAGGGGTGCGGAACGTGAGTATTTAGTAGGTCGTCAACCTTCGATTGATGGGTGAAGTTTCCGCAGCTTCTGTCGAGCGGCAGCCAGAGTGAAAGTCCAATGGATCTTCGTCCCCCGGGCATTCCGCTCGCCCTCCCAGGCCGCCACCTCCTGCGCGATGAGGAGCGCGCTGTCCAGGCGGCGGTCCAGGCACTGGCTGTTCATGACGCTGATCTCCGTCTCC
This sequence comes from uncultured Planctomycetota bacterium, assembly GCA_963815795.1. Lineage (GTDB taxonomy): Bacteria > Planctomycetota > Planctomycetia > Isosphaerales > Isosphaeraceae > JAKAUH01. The sequence continues at coordinate 621,982 of CAWFIC010000006.1, forward strand.
GCCATGTTCACCCAACTGCCGTGCTTGGGCGTGTAGTGCCACTCGATCTTGTCCAGGATCCGCCGCGCCTCCGCCGCAGGGAAGGCCTCGTACAGGCTCGCCCCGTCGTGCGTATTGAGATTGTCCTGCACCGACCGGATCCTCGTCGCGCGGGTAGTAGACGTCCACCAACTCGCGCAGGCACCCCGCGTCGTCGCGCCGCGTCCGCCGCTCGGTCACCTTGACGTGCCGCCAGCCCCGCAGCGGCTCGCACATCAGCAACTGGTGGCAGACGCCCTTGCGCTGGTACTCGTCATCCACCCGAGCGGGCCGGCCCGGTCGAGGCGGCGTTTGCGGCCGCACCTCGCCGAAGAGTTGCTTGCAGGCCTCGTCGAAGCAGACCACGGGCCAGTTCGGGTCGTAGGGCAGCAGGTAGGTCTGGATCACGTCCTCCATCCGCCAGACGTACTCGGCATCGGCCTTCGGCGGCACGCACCAGGTCTCGACCATCCACGGCTTGATGTCGTCTTCTTGAGCGCCTGGCGCACCGTCTCGGTGCTGATCGATCCGACCAGGCCGAGGGTGACCAGCTCGTCGGCCAGCAGGTGCAAGGTCCAGCGGCAGCGCCCTGGGGCGGATCGCTGCAAGCCAGTTCGACCGGCTCTCGTTCGACATCCCCCCGGATCTTGATCTTGCCCGGCCGGGGCGGTTGCGGTCCGGGATTGAGGGCCCGTGAGAGCCCCTCGGTGACCAGGCGCTTGCGGACCCGACCGATGGTGCAGAGGCCGACGCCCAGGGCGGCGACGATCTCGTCATCGGAGTGCTCCTCTTCGGCCGCGGTGTCCGCCAGCAGGAGGATCCGAGCGTGGGTGAGCTTGCGGGCCGCGGCCTTGCCGACCGAGACCAGGTCCTCCAACTCGGCGCGTTCCTCCGGTGTCAGGGTGACTCGATACTTCTCCATGGCGGGGCGCCGTCACTCAAGGGGTAGGTCCATGCCTATCCCCCAAGTAATAGGTCCTGCTCTACCTATCAATCGAAGATCGACGACCGACTTGCGGGACGCGTGCGGCCGGCGAACCGGGCGATCGACTTTCGGGGCAGCCCCGGCATCCCTCGCCGGCCGCTTCCATGGGCGATCGCCCGGTCGATCTCCGCGGCCAGCGCCGAAGTCGGACTGTTCAATGGCGAACTTGCGGTTGGACGTCGCCGCGATCCCGCATCGAAGCTCCATCGGCCACGAACGCGATCTCGAGGACGCGTTCAAGCTCGAGGCGGGCTCACGGCGAGAGCGTCTTCACCAGCGGACCGGGGGGCCCGCGTCGTGTCCCTCAGCGTTATCGGTTCGATAGGTGGTTGCCCCGTTTTCAACGACACGATCGGGAACCTGGATCTCTTCCACCTCGGCAGCCTTCATCGCTCGGTCCGAAGGGGGTGGCCGGCGGGATGACGGACTGGCAGCTTTCGGCAGGGCCGGAGATGGTCGTCGAAGCAACGGAGGGGCGGGTCGGGCCGCCGCCCGGGCGTCCTCCAGGGGCCGCCATCCGTTGCAGATCCCGAACAGCGACGCGGCGATCGACGACGCGGGCGGCCGACGATGGACTCCTCGGCGGCCGCTCTTCTCTTCCAAGCGGTGGTCGAAGGCGCCGCCACGCCACCCTCCGCCGGCCGCCTCAAGATCGCCGGCCGCTGCTCGGGGCCCGGGCGATGGGGGCGATCTCTTGCGGGGGCGCCTCCGCTCCTGTATCACGTCGGAAGCCCGTCCCCCAGGATTCCCTGACAGGGAGCCGAAGATGCTCGACAGGATGAAACCGCCGGCCGCGATCGTCGTCCTCCTCGCGGCCCTCGCCGCGCCTGCCGCCGCCCAGCCGCAGTCGCCCGACCAGGACCTGCCCCCGCATATCACCCGCCTGACCCTCTTCGGCGAGCGGGCCGACTTCTCGCGCGACGGCAAGAGGATCCTCTTCGTCGAGAAGACCTTCGGGGACGCCTACGAGCTCGACCTCGAGACCAGGGCCCTCCGGCTGCTCACCGGCCACTACAAGCACCTCGGCTATACGCGGGCCTTGTACCTGGCCAACGGCGACATCCTCCTGTCGGGCCCCGAGCGGTTCGATCCCAAGAATCCTGGGCCGAGCCGGGTCCACTGCTTCCTCTACCTGCTGGACAGGAGCCTGGCCGGGCCCCCGACCCCGCTCGGGACGAAATGCTCCGAGGGCCCGGCCGTCTCGCGCAAGCGGATGCACATCGCCTGGACCCACGTCGCCGAGCAGTATCCGGACGAGATGCCGGCCGGCTCGTCCCGGATCTACGAGGCCGACATCGAGACGGCCGGCGGGGTGCCGAGGCTCGCGAACCGCCGGCTGGTGCTCGACAGCCGCGAGTTGCAGTTCCGCTGCACGCTGGAATGCCAGAACTTCCGCCCGCCCGACGAGCGCGAGCTGACCTTCTCCGCCTACGGCCACAACGGCACCGACGTCTGCGGCGTCGACCTGGCGACAAGGAAAGTGAGGAATTACTCGGACGCGCCGGCCCAGTACGACGAGCCGGAGGGGATCTCGCCGGACGGGCGGTGGACGCTGGTCGAGAGCGATCGCGAGAGCCGGACCGGCCGGGGGTCGGGCCACGTCGATATCTGGAAGCTCTGGCTCGACGGCCAGCAGAGTTGGGAGCGGTTGACGCACTTCAGCCGATTCGCGGGCTACAAGGCGTCGAACCCGGTCGTGAGCGACGACGGGCGGTTCATGGCCTTCCAGATGGCGCGGTCGCGGGACCCTGCAGGCGTCGGCTACGGGATCTTCCTCTACGACTTCGCCAAGGCCGGGCATCGGCGCTGAAGGGATCGGCCCGACCAATGACGACTTCGCGCCCGTGACTCCGGCTTGGCTCGGGATGTCGTCCACTTCGGCGAGATCGCCGGGGCGTGATGGCCGATCAGCATGGCACGGCCGGCAGTACGATCGTCCCGGACCTTGCGGAACGGCCGGAGATGACCGACGCGGTCGGAGGCCGACCCGCCGTCGCGGTCGGAGGCTGGCCCGCCGCCAAGGCGTCCTGCATCGGCCGCCGACCTTCCGATCTTCGTCAGCGAGGCGGTGATCGACGATGACGGCGACCGTGGATGGACAGCATGGGCAGCGGCCGTTGAAGACGGCGACGACCGTTTGGGCCATCGCCCCGACATCACGCGACGACCCCTTCCTCGAGCGGATCGACCAACCAGCGAGCGAGACTAACGTCGTAACCGAGCAAGGCAGACGCCGGGGTGACCGAGCACGTCTGGAGACGGCGTTCGAGGCCGCTGGACCGGCGGCCGCCAACGGACGCTGCCATTCGCAGATGGCCCCCCGCGGGCCGGGTGGCGACCTCGCCGGCGATCAGGGCGGACGACCCGGCGGCGGCCGATGAAGGTGTCGGCGCGTATCAAGGCCGCTGCCCCGGCGGTCATCCGTCGCCGCCTACCCGGAACAGGTCGACACGAATTCGGCGATCTACAGCAATAGCGACCAGGCCGAACACCACGCTGGCGGCCCATGACAGAGACGGCGTCCGCCGGGGCCGCACCCCGCGGCGTCCGCCGTATCCGCTCCCTTTGGAGATCGCCTTCAACGAAGCGGCGATCGGCGACGGCAGCGGCAAGGTCCGACACTTTGGCGGCGGCCCCTGATGAGCCCGGCGTCAAGATCCCGGTCGTATTCCTCGCGACCAAAGGCCGTTCGCCAGGAAGGCGAGTGGGGCGGCCGACTGCGAGGCATCGTTCAGACGCTTCCGTCGGTGACATGGCCGCCAAGTAACCATCGGCTCGACTCGGGGCCGCCGCCCGACGTCGGTCCCTGGGGCCGCAGCCCATCGACCGACCCGCCTATCGGGTCACCGAAAGGTCCGACGATCGCACCGCCCAGGGGCGGCGGCCAGACCTCGAGTAGGCCGTGGGCACGGGACACGCGCCCTTCGCCGCGTTTCCATAGTCCGCGACTGGACCCTCGACCTTCCGGATCTCGGCGTCCGGCAAGTCGCGTTCCGCCACGACGAGGCGGGCAGGCCGGGTGGTAAAACCGAAGGGCCGGCGGGGGGCGACACGCGGCGGCGAGGGCGCGGGGCCAGATCGTACGTCTGGGTGCGGGCGGACGCCATAGGACGGAGACGACGGCATCGAGCCGAAGGGCCGCCGCCGGACGCCGTTTACCGGGACAACATCAGAGTAGGCGGGCGAACGGGCCGCCGCCCACGGTCATGGCCGAGCCCCCGATACGCCGGCTTGCAAGCCGTTGCACGATAAGCCGCTGCACCGGGGCCGGGCCGACTGCCGACCGCCGAGGACTCGCCTTCGAGCCGGCCGCTCATCTCGAGCGCGACGGCTCGCTGCTCAACGTCGAGGTGAGGAGCCGTCTGCGGGCCGATCGAGAACGAAAAGCGCCTGATATCAGGCGCTCGTCGGGAGGAGCCGGGAGATCGCGCTGAAGCGCGAACGATTCGTTGCGGCCGGACCGCGCGAACGTGTTCTGACATCGCCGGCAACATACTTCACGTCGAAGCCTGCCCCTCTCGGGTCCGTTCCCTTGCGGCGATCGACGATCGATATTCCGCCCGCGCGGAGCTGGGACTACCATCGAACCGGACGTTCGGGTTCGCCGTTCGTCCGACCGGGGGAGCGGCCGTCGGGATATTCGAGCGGCTGGATATTGAGGCGGCGCAGGCCGGTGGTGACTGAGACAAGGGATGAGGCCGTCGATGGACCTGGAGCTGAACGCGAGGCTGGATCGGATCGAGGGGATGCTGACCGCCCTGGTGGAGCGGCAGACGATCAAGGACTTCTACTCGACCGACGAATTCACCCAGATCGTCGGCAAGGCCGAATTCACCGTCCGCGAATGGTGTCGGCTGGGCCGGATCAGGGCCGAGAAGCGCCGGAGTCGGCGCGGAGCGCATGCGGCCTGGGTGGTCAGTCACGAGGAGCTGATGCGGTATCAGCGAGAAGGGCTCCTGCCGATCGCGCGGGCGAATGCGGCGCGGTCATGAGGGGCTCGCTCCCCCCGGGGCATTGCCGTACTCGGGGGGTGCGACACCTACCCGAATACGGCTCCAATCGCCTGTTGCTCCTGATTCGGGATCAGGTGCTGGTAGCGGCGGCGCATCTCGTCCGTGGTATGGCCCATCCAGCGATCGATCAGCCGCTGGTCGGTGCCCTTCCAGGCACAATTCGACGCGAAGCTGTGCCGCGCGATGTGCCAGCCCTTGATCACGGTCCACCGACTCCCGCGTAACGAGCGATGCAAGTGGTCGTTGGCCTCGTCTTCCGTGATCGGCCCGGGTGCCGGCAGGTCTCGTTCCTTCACGTTCGCCAGTCTGCCGCGGGCGGTGGTCGCCCGCGTCTTCATGTCTTTGTGGCCGGTAGTGCGGGTCGGCTTCCGGCTCCGCTCGACGATTGCCGGATTACAGAACAGGTAAGGGCCTCCAGGGTGCTCAGCCAGCCACCCCTTCAGCACGTCGGCGAGGAAGGTCGTCAGCGGCACCCGTCGGGTCGTCCGCTTGCCCCTGGCTCGCTTCTTCTCGCTGATGAGGACGGCCTTACCCTCGAAATCGACGTCGCCGATCCGGACGCGGAGCAATTCGCTCCGGCGGGCCCCGGTGTGGGCGGCGAAGCACACCATCGGATAGACCCAAGGCAGCGTGCCGCTCTCCCGGATATGCGCCAGCAGCTTCTCGATTTCCGGTAGCAGCAGGAACAGGGCGTCCCAGAGTTCTTTGATCTGGTATGGCTCGAGGCCTCCTGCCGCGATCTGCCGCTCGATCTCTTCGCGGGTCATGAAGGGCGGCTTCTCGTCGATCTTCGGAAACCGCAGGCCGTCGTTCGGGAACCGGCCCGTGACGAGGCCCATCTTGACGCCCCAGTTCCATGCCGTCCGCAGGCTGACGATCTCTTTCTTGATCGTGGCGGCGGAGAGCCGCTTGCCGCTCATGCCCTTCGCCTTGGTGCGGGTATCGACGTAGCCCTGCAGGTCGACCAGCTTCAACTCGCCGACCGGGAAACCTCCGCCGAGCGCGCCGAACAGGTGCTTGAAGTGCAACTCGATGCCCTCGATCGTGCGCTTCTCGAGCGAGGCCCGATGCGTGTCGAGATAGCGGTCGCGGAATACGAGGAGCGTCGGCGCCCGCCATTCTGCGATCGACTCGGTCCTGACCGGAGGCTTGCCATCATGCCGGAGGTACTCGACGATGCCGACGCCGGGCGGCAGTTCGACTAGCCGTTGATTGAGCCGGAGGAGGAGGTACTCGACCTGGGCGGCCTTGGCCTCGCCTCGGCCGCGGTGACGCGGCCGATGGTGAAGGCCCGCTGCTTCCTCTGATACTCGAAGAGGACGCGGTAACTGCCGTTCCGATTCTGGAGCGCGGTCAAATGCCCTCCTGAAGGGCAATGCCACCCCAACGCGGTGTGGGCGATCTTACCAGATTCTTACCAAGACTCATGGTAAGGGGCCCTGCGAATCGTCGCAAGTCCCTTAGTACCGAAGGTGGGACTTGAACCCACACCCCCTTGCGGGGACCGGATTTTGAGTCCGGATGCCGCCCGCCCTAAACCCAATCAGGCCAATCATTCCCGTCCGGCGACCAAATCTGTTGGCCACCATTTGGCCACCGACACCTGTCAGACCGACCCGGAACTGGCGGCTGTGATCGAGGCTTGGCCGTCGATGCCCGAGGCCGTCCGAGCCGGAATCGTGGCGATGGTCAAGGCCGCCGCGAAGGGGGGTGGCCGATGACCCCCGCCGCCCCTACCGTTAACGCCGCCCCCGTCATCGGGGAGTGCGAGTGCGGCGCTTGCGGACGGACGTACGACTTCGAGCGGGACCGGGCCGAGTATTCCGATCAATGCCCGGATTGCACCGCAGCGGAAGAGGCAGAGGCCCGCGCGGAAGAGGAGCGAGAGGAGTCGATCGCCGATGCACAGGGGGAGCTGGATGAGGCCGAATCCGACCTCGATGGACTGATGGAGGAACTGCGGGAACTCCGCGAGCGGATCGCCGAGGCGCGGCGGACGGTCAAGGCCGCGCGGCGGAAGCTGGCCCGACTGACCGGGCCGAAGTGAGGACAGCCCTCCGGAAAAGCGTGTCAGGATCGCTCATGTGTTCGCGGGTTGTATCGAGCCCCCGGGCCGGACCCCTCCCCTGTTCCGCGAGAGGACCGACCTCCTGCCGGCAAGACCGCGCCCCTTCACAGGCCGAATCGATCAGACCGCGAGCGAGGCAGGGGACTTCACGTGAGGCTCAGGATCCTCCGATCCCTCAGTCACGGCGGGGACTGAGAGGTTTGGTTGGCCCTCACACTTGCCGATATCTCCGGAATAGGCGAAGGACCGCCCCGGCCCGAGAATCGCCTTATCGACCGGCGGATCGCGTTACCTTCGCCCTGGTCGTTGACCAGACGCGAGCTGGTGCGATCCGCGCCGATCGGCGAACCCCTCCGGTCCGTCAGACCGGCAACGGCGGACCGGTCCGACCGCCGGCCCCGTCGCCGGTCCGGCCCCGCCGGGAGCCCCGCGGGACCGCCGAGGCCCTCGGCCGCTTATACGGCCCGCCCGGCGATTGCCGGCAATCCCCGTCGGATCATCCGACCCGCCCGGCGATCGGCCCGGATCGGCACGACCCGCCCGCCAGCAATGCATTGCTGGAAACCGTCGGTCCGCCGGATCGGCCCGGCGGACGCCTCATCCAGCACCCGAGGCCGGCGGATCGGTGTCGGCCTGATTCGCTCGACACTGCGATTGGAGCTGGATTCTCCTTTCACACGTCGCCCACTCGCCTTGTCGGCAGTTGATTTTGGAGCACTCAAACTCGCAGATAGCGAGATCGTCTGGCACGTCCGCGATCAGCATGCTTTTGAGGCGTCGCCAGAGGTCGAATTGAGCGGTGTCGCACCGCCCGACGATGGGTTCTCGACACGCCATGATAGTCTCCTCCCGTGTCTCGCCAGTAATCGATTCGAAGATGGGCCTTCCGCTCGGTAAGAGGTGACGAGGCCGGCCGAGATGATACCCGGCCGGCTCGGCTGACGGGGTGGGGTTGCCGCGTGGCGCGGTCGCTTCGCAGGCTTGGGCCGCCCACAGGCCCGCCCGGACACTCCAGCCTCGTTGCTAAGCCGGGCTCGGTTCAGTGTGCCAAACATGCTGAGTGATTGCAAGAGCCTGGATCGGCCCGTCTTCCCGCTGCCCGAGGGGAAGGGGGCCGAGATGATGCGTGCCGACCTGGAAGCCGCCGGGATCCACTATCGGGACGCTTCCGGGCTGTTCTTCGGCTTCCATAGCCCGCGATGCCAGGTGGCGACGATGGCCGATACCGCCGGGGTGACGCCGCGCGTCGTTCAACGGCTCATGCGGCATTCGACCCTCGAACTGACCGGCCGCTATACCCGGCCCCGAGCGGTGGACATCGAGGCCGCCGCCTCGATGCTGCCCTCCCTCAAGCCGACGGGGGACCGGCCCGAGAGTCTGGCCGCGACCGGGACAGACGGGCCGGTTGGCCACCGACATTCGTCCGATCGAACCGGACCGGACCGCCCGGACCCCGAGGATCCCGGGGTGGAAGGCCAATCCATAAGTAAAGTCTTTGGCCACCATTTGGCCACCGGAGGGGACGTTTCGGGACGGGATCAGCGGCTTTCTGACGTGATAACCCTCTCGAATGCTCCCGGGTCGATGGATGTGAAAACCCCGGAAAAAAAGCCGTCGGACGCTTCTAGACGCGTCCCGACGGCTCCTGACGGGTCAGTACCGAAGGTGGGACTTGAACCCACACGGGTGTTACCCCACCGGATTTTGAGTCCGGCGCGTCTGCCATTCCGCCACTTCGGCAAGAGGTCCGGATGGCGCTGGTGTCGAGTCGTGGCCCGACGGGCGTTCGATGGCCGTTCGCGTCATCAGGCGACATTGTATGCGGAATCCTGCCGCACCGCCAGTGGGCGAATGGGGCCGGCAGAAACCTTCGGGGCGACGCTCGGGTTGGGAGGCCGGTGGGACACGATCCCGTGAGTCCCTTATCAGACCCGCAGCATCACCATCGCCAGGAGCATCACCACCACGGCGATGAGCAGCACGATCTGGGGATTCCAGGGCACGCGGTTGAAGCGGGAAGTGACGTGATACCAGAGGTCCTCGCGGACCGAGTCGATCCGTTCGCCGATCGCATCGAGGGTCGGCGTCCGCACGTCGGTCGGAGTGCCCATGACCTCGCGCCACTGGCCATAGCACAGAGCCGCGGCGTCTTTGATGACCGGGGCCAGGAGCGGCACGGTGGCGGAGAGCAACAGGATCGGCAGGAGCCTCCGCCGGCGGCAGTCCGGTCGGATATCAGGGGCGAGTGTGATAATTCTCTTGGCCATGATTTGGACCCTCGCGCCGGGTGGGTGAGTCGGGGTGAGACCTCCGTCGGTCGGCGCGCGTGGCCGCCGCGCGGGGCTATTTCTTGATCAGCATATCGTACATCTGGATGCCGGCCGGGCCGACCAGCACGACGAAGACCCCGGGGAAGATGAAGAGGATCAGCGGGATCATGATCTTCACGGCTGTCTTGGCCGCCCGCTCCTCGGCCAGTTGCCGCCGTCTCAACCGCATGGCGTCGGACTGGACGCGCAGCGCCGAGCCGACGCTGGTGCCGAACCGCTCGGCCTGGATGATCACCGCAGTCAGCGCCGGACGTCCTCGACGCCGGTGCGGATCCCCAGGTCGCGGAGGACGTCCTTGCGCGGCCGCCCCATCTGGAGCTGGAAGTTGGCGATGGCCAGCTCCTCGCAGAGCTCCTCCGAGGATCGCGCCAGCTCGGTGGTCACCCGCCGCATCGCCGCGTCGAGGCCCAGGCCGGCCTCGACGCAGACGACCATCAGGTCCAGCGCGTCGGGCAGGCCCAGGAAGATCGACTCGGCCCGCTTCTTCTTCCACTTGCCTACCACGAAATCCGGCAGGTAGAACCCCACCGCCCCGACGCCGACGATTATGCTCAGCGCCGACTGCGTCATCCCGGTGCGCATGATCGCCGCCGGGATGACGATCGCCAGCGCCAGCAGCAGGCCGAGGGTCTTGACCCCGAAGAAGACCGCGACGGCCTGCTCCTGGCGGCAGCCCGCGTTCAAGAGCTTCAGCCGCACCTTGCCCAGCTCGGCCTCGTTCGACGGCCGGAGCGACTGGCCCAGCTTGTTGGCCGCCGCCGTGACCTTCGCCTGGAACGCCTCCTGCCGCCGGACGACCCCGGCCTCGGCCGCGTCCCGCCCGGCCGTCCCCTCCATCACCCGCCGCAGCCGCTCCTCCCCCCGCGGCGCCCGAGCGGCGATCGCCGTCAGCGCGATCCACGTCCCCAGGGTGATCGCCACGAACACCGCCAGCGGGATCAGCATCTCGTTCGAAAGCACCACGGCCGGTCACACCTTGATCGCGACGATCTGCTTGATCGACCAGGCGCCGACCACCTGCAGCACCGCGGTGGCGGTCAGCAGCTTGACGCCGATCGGGCTTGTAAATAATATGCTGACATAATCGTGATTGACGATTGACAGGAAGGCGAGCAGGGCCGGCGGCATGGCCAGGAGGACGATCCCCGAGAGCCGGCCCTCGGCGGTGAGGGCCTTGACGTGCCCGAAGAGTTCGAACCGCTGCCGGATCAGCCGCCCGATCTTGTCGAGCACCTCGGCCAGGTCGCCGCCGGTCGCCCGCTGGATGATCACCGCGATCACGAAGAACCGGACGTCCATCACGGGGATGCGGTCGGCCATGCTGCGCAGGGCCAGCTCGATCGGGATGCCCAGGTTCTGCTCCTCGAAGACCCGGTGGAATTCGTCGGCGACCGGACCTTTCATCTCCTCGGCGACGAGGCGCATGCCCGAGGCCAGGCCGTGGCCGGCCCGCAGGGCGCGGCTGATCAGCTCGACCGCTTCGGGCATGGCGGAGACGAACTGGCGGATCCTCCGCTTCTTGCGCATCAGCAGCCAGGCGAATGGCATCGCACCCAGGAAGGCCGAGCCCAATGGGATCACGTAGATCGGCAGCCGGAACGCCACGCCCACGACCGCCCCGGACACGGCGAGCCCGCCGGCGATGTACAGGAACTGCCGGAAGCTCATGTTGACGTCGGCCTGCTCGTAGAGCATGTTGAGGTTCTCGGCGTTGGGGATCAGCCGGGTCCAGACCGACGGGCGGCCCAGGTCGATCGCCGCCGGTCGGGCCAGGATCCCGCCGGCCAGGTCCGGCTTCTTCCGCTTGGCCTTCTTCTGCCCGGTCAGGCTCGCGAGTCGCTCCTCGGCCCGCGAATCCGACGAGCGAGACATCAAGAGGCCCAGCCCGCCGACCACCACGAGTACGCCCAGGCCGATCAACGTCGAGAGGATCGTGCTGTTGCTCATCGTGCGACTCCTCTCCGGCCCGTTCGGGGCACGTCGGCGGTATCAATCCTGCCGGATTCCGGATCGGAGATCCCGCATCCTTGATCCCGGATCCGGATCCCGGATTCAAGATCCCGCGTCCCGGATCCCGGCGACGCTCGGGGATCGGCTCCGGGGCCGGCGCATCGATCGTCGCCGGGCGCCGCCCGGCTGATCTGCAATCCGGAATCCGGCATTCGGAATCTGGGATTCTCATTTCATTTCAGCCCTGATCGGACTCTCGGGGGCCCATTCGGCGAGGCTTCCCCGGACCTCGGTTCAATCCTTCATGAGCACCCGCTGGCGGAACAGGTCGGACGACAGGCGGAAGCCGGACGACTCCAGCCGGTCCATGAAGGTGGGCCGGATGCCGGTCGAGATGAACTCGCCGAAGGCGCGACTGTTCTCGTCAACGCCGAGCTGCCGGAAACAAAAGATCTCTTGCATTATGATAGTATCACCTTCCATGCCGATCACCTCGGAGATGCTTGTCACCTTGCGGGGGCCGCCCTGGAGCCGGCTGGCCTGGATGATCAGGTCGACGGCCGAGGCGAACTGCGACCGTAAGGCGCGGATGGGCAGCTCGAGCCCGGCCATGCTGATCATGGTCTCCAGCCGGCTCAAGGCATCGCGGGGCGTGTTGGCGTGGACGGTGGTCATCGAGCCCTCGTGGCCGGTGTTCATGGCCTGGATCATGTCGAGCGTCTCGGCGCCGCGGCACTCGCCGATGATGATCCGGTCGGGTCGCATCCGCAGCGCGTTCTTCACCAGGTCGGTGGCCGTGACGGCGCCGCGGCCCTCGATGTTGGCCGGGCGCGTCTCCAGCCGGACGACGTGGTCCTGCTGGAGCTGGAGCTCGGCGGCGTCCTCGATGGTGATCACGCGATGATCGTGCTGGATGAAGGCGGAGAGCGTGTTCAAGAGCGTGGTCTTGCCCGAGCCGGTACCGCCCGAGATGATGACGTTCAGCCGGGCCTTCATGGCGCCTTCCATCAGCTCGAGCATCTCCGGCGTGAACGCCTTGAAGCGGAGCAGGTCGTCCTTGGACAGCGGCTTGGAACCGAACATGCGGATGGTCACCACGGGGCCGTCCAGGGCCAGCGGCGGGATGATCGCGTTGAAGCGGGAGCCGTTGGGCAGTCGGGCGTCGACCATCGGCGAGGTCTCGTCCACCCGGCGACCGACCCGGGAGACGATCCGGTCGATGATCTGGAGCAGATGATCGTTGTCCCGGAAGGTGACCTCCGACCGCTCGATGCGGCCCGCCTTCTCGATGAAGATCTTCTTGGGGCCGTTGATCATGATGTCGCCGATCTTGTCGTCCTTGAGCAGCAGCTCCAGCGGGCCGAAGCCGAAGGTCTCGTCGAGGACCTCGTTCACCAGCCGCTGGCGCTCGTTGCGGTTGAGCAGCGGGTTCTCGGTGTCGCAGAGGTGTTCGACGACGCTGCGGATCTCGTTGCGCAGGGTCTTGGGATCCATCTCGCCGACGCGGTTCATGTCCAGCCGGTCAACCAGCCGAGCGTGGATGTGCTGCTTGAGCTTCTCGAACTGGACTTGCGCGGGGTTGACCTCGCGGGTCGGCTCTGGCGCCGCGCGGCGTGACCGGGCGGGGGGCTCGGGGGCGGCGGGGCGGCCGCGGTCTTCGCCGGGTTCGTCGTCGGTTCAGGAGGTGGCGCGGCCATTGGCGTGGCCGGGTCGGCCGCGGGGGCGCCGGCCCCAAACGGGGCTCTCGGACCAAACGGGGCGCGTCCCAATCCACGCAACATATCGTGTATCTCCTTCGGCAGTGATGAGCGATCAGCGGTCGGTGGTCAGCGAGGAGGGTGGCGGGCCTGTCTCCACGGGATGCCGCCTATATTGAGATTAGAACAAGGCGGCGAAGAGGCCTTTCCGCGGCTTGACGGGCTCCTCGGTGAGGGGCCGGACCGCGCGGGCCATCTCGAGGAAGACCTGGTGCGGCCGGCTTCCCTTGGCGACGTCGGCGATGGGCGCCCCCTTGATGCGCGCGGCCTGGAAGCCCTTGATAGCGTTGGGGATCTGCCAGGCGATCGGCATCTTGAAGGTCTCCTCGGCCTTGGCCTGGGAGATCTCCGTGTCCGTCGAGCCGTAGCGGTTGACGACCAGCTTGACCCGATCGGCCAGGCCGTCGAATTGCTGGAAGAGCTGGATCAGCCGGGCGGTGTTCCGCAGGCAGGTCAGCTCGAGCTGGGCGACGACGAGGATCACGTCGGACATCTCAAGCGCCGCGAAATCGGACGACTGGAGCCCCTTGCTGGTGTCGATCACCACCGTGCCGAAGGCGGCCTTGAGCAGGCCCAGCAGTCGTTGCAAGGTGTCGGGGTCGACCTTGCCGACTTCCTCGATCGCCTGGGGGCGGGGCAGGACGTACAGGCCCGATGCGTGGCGGGTCATCGATCGCTTGAGCAGGGTCGCGTCGAGCCGCTCGAAGCTCTGGAGCACGGTGTAGAGGGTATGATCGGTGACGATATCCAGCGCCGCGTTGACCGAGCCGAAGACCATATCCAGGTCGAGGAGGATGGTCTCCTGCTCCTTGGCGGCGGCCAGGCAGGTGGCCAGGTTGACCGCGACGGAGGTCACGCCGACGCCGCCCGAGGCGCCCATGACGGAGATGACCCGGCGGTTGCGCGCCGTCGGAGCCTGCAACTCCTCGCGGCCGCGGAGCAGTCGCCGGGCGATCTCGAGGATCTCGGCCGGCTCGGCGGGCAGCGTGAGGAACTCACGCGCCCGGCGCGGATCGCCCGTAGGATCAGCGCCTGTCGCTGCTCCGGCTGGCCGGCAGCACGGCCGCCTGGGGATCGGCCTGCGTCGCGGCGCCGATCACTTCGACGGCCTGCTGCGGGTCGTGGTCCAGGGCGACGATGGTCAGGTCGGGCGCGACCTCGCCGACGCGAGCGGCGGCACCGCGATAGTTCTCCAGGACCTCGGCGACCCAGAACCCGTCGATCGCCCCGACGAGGCGTCGCAGGGCGTCCCTGGACTCCGCGTTCGGGTCAATCAAGACGATTCGGATGAGGTCCTTCATGGGTGTGGGCTCGAGTAATCCCGCGGTGGGTGCATCGCTCCGTCTCCATCCGGTCATCCCGCGGTGGTCGAGGGGCGGCTCGCCGCTCAAGAACCGGGCGGGGTCGTCTCAACGTTCCCGGGGATCAGGGCCGCCGCCGCCGTGGCCTGCGGGATCAAGGCCGCTGCCTCGCCCCGCGAGCGGGGTCGATCGCCGGGGTTCACACGACCCGGGAGATCGAACAGGTCGAGGCCGGGTAGGGGAGGCGCGGGCACCCCGGAGCCGGGCTCGGCCAAGCGGGGCGCGTCCAAGTCAACTGGGTCGAGATGCCGATCAGATTTGGGAACTCCCCGATAGATGTAGCACACCCGCTTGCGGACGGGAGCCGGGGCCGGGGCGGGAGCCGGGGCCGCCGCCTTGGCGGCCAGCGAGGCCTTCAGCTCCGCCAGCTTGCGCTCGAGCTCCTGGCGCCTCTGTTCCCCCGACGCCTTCAGCTCGGCCAGCTCCCGCTCGAGCTTCTCCCGTTTCTCCGCCTCGAGCTTCCAGCGGGGGTCCGGCGGTTCCGCCGCGGGCTTCGGCTCGTGCCGGGCGACGACCTCATGATCGTTCACGCCCCGAAGCGACAGCGAGAGCGACCCCTTGGCCCGGGCCGCGACGATGATGGACACCTGATCGGGCGTCAGGGCCAGCGTGACGGTGCGGTTGCTCAGCGATCGCTCGTCGGCGCGGGTGAAGACCTGGCCGGCTGCCAGGACCAGGATGTCCTGGAGGATGCTCTCGCCGCGCTGGCTGGTCCGTTCCTGCTCGTAGCGGATGACGTCCACGCGGTGGCCGGGCAGGACGAAGCCCGAGACGCCCGTTTGCTCCGTGACGTCGATGGTGAAAGCCCTCATGCCCTTGGGGATGTTAGCGACCAGCCCGGGGGGCATCCCCTTGGGCCCCAGCTTCTTCTCGATCACCACGTCGCCGTCGAGTAGTGCCGTCTTGACCCAGCGCTCCTCCACGTCCTTGGGCGTGGAGAACGCGCCGACGGGGACGGCCGACTTGGCCATTCGGACGACCTTGACCGTGTCGCCCTTGAGCGTCTCCTCTTCCTTGATGTCGCGGGCGGCGACCAGGATGTCCTGGGCCTCCTCGGCCTTGGCCGGCTCCTGCGCCAGCATCTGCCGGGTCACGAGCATCGCGACCAAGCCGAACACGACTGCCAGTCCGAGCATCATCAGCGACTTGCCGTTCATGAGCGCGCCTCTGCCATCGTTGCCAGTTGCCAGTTGGTAGTTGCTAGTGAAGGTCGTTCCTGCGCTGGTCGTTGCTAGCAACTGGCAACTAGCAACTGGCAACGATTCAGGTCAGGAACCCCGCCCAGGCGAGGACCGAGATCGTCCCGATAGCGATCGGGATTCCGTAGGGCAGCAGCGTCATCGACGGCTTACGCCGGGCGGCCAGCTCGGAGAGGGCCGCGGGATCGCGCACCGTGAGGACCTCACGGCCGATCGTCCGGGTCAGGGCGATGTGCCGGGCCAGTTCGCCCGAGGCGGCCATCATCGCCAGGCCGATCAGCCCGCCGACCAGCCCCGTCGCGAGGAACGCCCAGAACGTGCAGGTCGGCCCGATCCAGGCCCCGACTCCGGCCATCAGCTTGACATCGCCCGCGCCCATTCCGCCGATGGCGTACAGCGGCATCAGGCACGCCAGCCCCACGGCGGCCCCGGCGAGCGACCAGCCCAGCAGGGAAGCCCCGCCGATCCAGTACGCGTACGCCCAGCCGCCGAGGGCGAAGTGCAGGGTCAGCCAGTTGGGGACCCGCAACGAGCGGCCGTCGATCACCGCCGCCTCGACGAGTATGAACGACACCAGGTACGCGACCTCCCGAGGGATCTCGATCATCGACGGCTCCTCACGGCACAACGGACGAGCCGGGCCTCACCGCGACGCCCGGCCGGCCCAGCATCACCCGGGCATCCACCAAAAACGTGTGTCGCATCGCCCGAGCTGTCAAATTGCGCGGCCGCGAAACACGAAATCCCCGGCCGAGACGGGCTCGGACGGGGACTGGCGGGTCACGTAATCAGGAACTCAGTCGCTCGCCGGTCTGGCCGCCGCATCGCCGGCACCCCTTGCCCGTGCGACTTGAGGACCATCTGTCCACGTCCAGGGGCACGGGGCCGAACGGATGTCCGGCGGGGGAGGATTGAGGAGGTCGCGAGAGATGGCGAGCCTGTCATCGGCCGGATCCCCGGCCGAAGCGACCTCCCCGGCGGCCGTCGTTCGAGCGTGCGGGGCGAGCAGGGGAGCCCGGCCGCCCGGCCGAGGCCCGTGACGGGAAAACGGGGAGTGCGTCAACCACCGCGGCCGGCGGGGCGACGCGAGGTCCAGGATCATGAGCCGGCGTCGGTGCTCTCGACCGAGCTGAACGTGCCGCTCATGCTGGTTCCCATACTCTGAACGAAGTCGAAGACCGCGTCCGTGGACAAGGCCTTGCGACCGGTGAAGCGGCGTGGATGGAGATGAGCCGCGGCCGTCAGCGAACCAAAGGGCCGCCGATGGCGTGCCATTGGTTCGCTGACGCTCCCGCGTCTCCTGATCCACCGCCCTGAGGTTCGCCGTCCCAGCCTCGCGCCGGGCGGCTCACGGGCGTTTCCAACGGTACCGGGCGCCTGGCACCGTAGACCGGCCGACCGGCGGGGGCAGCCTCGCCCCCGGTATTCCGGTCTCCGGATTCACTCCGACCCGCACGAGACGACCTCGTCGCGCCGGAACTTCGCGGCGATGACCTCCGCGAGCCGGGACGGGTCCAAGCCGCCGGCTCCGGCCGTCACGAGGACGGGCGATCAAGAGCTGCCACCCAGCGAACTCTGGACCGAGCTGAACGTGCCGCTGATGCTCGTACCCAGGCTCCTGATCACCGTGACGCAGACCACGATGATCAGGGCGAGCATCACCGCGTACTCGACGGCCGTCGGGCCGTCCTCACTGACCAGGAAACGTCGAACTCGTGAGTAGACACCGTTCATCTCTAACTCCTTCCGAGCAAAGCGATAAAGCGAGAGGCAGGGTTGTAGGTGGACACGATTCACAGGGAGGTTTGCACGGCTCAGTGTTAGCGGAATCCACCGGGGTCATGTCGTGCACCGACTCGTGCCGATCACGTCCGCATCACCAAGCTCATCGGAACCCTAGGTTGTGGGGAGCGGGGCTGTCAAAAGCCCGGCGGATGTGCTGCTTCGTCGCATCATGGCGCCGGACACGTCGCTCCAATTCTCCGCGCGATCCAGTATGTGCTTCCCGGATTCGACGCATCCCCAAGGCGACCGCTCGGAGAATCGTGACCTAGAATCCCGAGGGGGGCGTCTCGCTCGAACCGCGCTCGATGTGATCCGGAGGGCGCGGCTCGATCCGAGCCGGCCTCACCTGGGTCTTGGGAGCACCATTCCGTGAGGGAAATCTGGGCCGATCGGGCTCGCCGCGAGCTGCTTTCTCGACGGGTCCTCGAGTGTTCGTGGGGCTATCGCGACGGCGGATCGCCGGCCGTCGAACCCACGGTCCTGGCGGGCCTGGCGCTGCTGGCGTCCGGGGAAGGACCGGGTTCTTCACCATCGGGCTCGCCCGCCTCGAGCGTGAGTCGCGAGGCCGCGGCTTGGCTCGCCGGGCTCCAGCGCGGCGATGGCTCGCTGCCGGCCGCGCCGGGGCCCTCGATGCCGGGCTGGGCCACGCCCCATGCGATGCTCTTGTGGGGCCGGCTCGGGGGCTTCGAGGACCGGCGTCGCCGCGCCCGCGACTGGTTGTTGAGCGTCCAGGGTCAGCCGCTGGTGTATGCCGTGAAGGATCGTGCCGTGCTCGGCCACGACCCGACCTTGATCGGCTGGTCGTGGGTCGCCGGCACGCATTCCTGGGTCGAGCCGACCGCCATGGCGATCGTCGCCCTCTGCGGCGAGGGATGCCGCGAACATCCCCGCGTGCGCCGGGGCCTGAGCGTCATCGTCGACCGGGCCATCCCGGGCGGCGGCTGGAACTACGGGAACAACGTCGTCTTCGGCCGGGTCCTTCGTCCTCAGCCGGGTCCGACCGGGATAGCCCTCTTGGCCCTGGCCGCGCGCGAGCCGCTCGACTGTGCGGTCGTCCCGCCCGCGCTCGACTACCTCCGAAAGGCGCTGCCTGCGATCCGCGCCGCCGCATCGATCGGATGGGGCGTCCTTGGCCTGAAGGCCCATCACGCCTGTCCGCCCGAGGCCGCCTCCTGGCTGGAGGGGGCCTACGAGCATTGCACGGGACGACCGGACGCGACCCTCGGCCTGAGCCTGCTGCTGCTGGCCTCCGGCCCTCGAACCGGCCTGGTGTAGGGTGGGCATTGCTCACCCGACGAGGACTGAACGATGAAGCGAAGGGCGTTCTTGACGGGCGTGGGCGGGGTCGCGGCGGCCGGATTGGCGGCGAACCTGGTGCTCAGCGAGCAAGAGGGCTCGCTGCGCTCCGCGGTGATGATCGCCGAGGCGCCGTCATACCGGGCCAACCTGGTGGCGATCATCCGCTCGGGGCTGAACGAGCTGGGCATCGAGCCCGGGGACATCCGGGGCAAGTCGGTGTTGCTGAAGCCGAACCTGGTGGAGCCGTGCGCCGATGCGCCGCAGGTCAATACCCACCCGGAGGTCGTGCGCGCGTCGGCCGAGGTCTTCCGCGGCTGGGGGGCCCGGCGGGTGATCGTGGCCGAGGGCCCGGGCCACTGCCGCGACGCTCAGCTCGTCCTGGATCAATCGGGCTTCGGGGCCATGCTGGCGGAGTCGCGGCTCGAGTTCGTCGACCTGAATTACGACGACGTCGTTCTGGTGCCTAACCGGTTCGGGCGGACCAGCCTCGCGCACCTGGCGTTGCCGGCGACCTTGAAGCAGGTCGATTGGATCGTCTCGCTCCCCAAGATGAAGACGCACCACTGGGCCGGCGTAACCCTGTCGATGAAGAACCTGTTCGGGGTCATGCCGGGCATCTGCTACGGATGGCCCAAGAACGTGCTGCATCACGCCGGGATCCCCCAGTCGATCCTGGACATCAACGCGGCCGTGAAGCCCCACCTGGCGATCGTCAACGGCGTCATCGGCATGGAAGGCGATGGGCCGATCATGGGGACGGCGAAGCACGTGGGGGCGCTGGTGATGGGGACGAACCTGCCGGCCGTGGACGCGACCTGCGCACGGCTGATGAAGATCGATCCCTCGCGAGTCGAGTACCTGGCGGGGGCCTCGGGCCGGCTCGGACCGATCGCGGAGAACCACATCGAACAGCGCGGCGAATCGATCGCCTCCCTGGCCCAATCCTTCCGGTTGCTCGATCACCCCGCGTTCGCGGGCCTCCGCCCCTGAGTGAGTCCCCGACCCGCCCGGGTTCCATGCCCGCGCGACGACAACCACTCCCTTGGTCGTGCATCGGCTCTTCCGTTAGAATCAAGGCATCGATGGCGGAGTCTCCGAGACAGCCTCATCGGCGAACCGCATTTCGGATCCGACGTGAGGAAGCCGATCAACCCGATGGAAAACGGCAACTACTGGTCGGAGACCCTGGATCGCCCGTCCTCGCGCGGCGGCGTGCCGGAATCCGACCTCAGCGATCCTCCGGCGATCGGCCGCTATCGGGTCATCCGTCAACTCGGGCAGGGGGGCTTCGGGCGCGTCTACCTGGCCCGGGACGACGACCTCGATCGTTCGGTCGCGATCAAGGTCCCCAATCCCGAGCGAGTCGCGGGCCCCGGGGACATCGAGACCTACATGGCCGAGGGGCGCGCCCTGGCCAAACTCGACCACCCGCACATCGTCCCGGTCTACGACGTCGGCCGGACCGCGGACGGCCTCTGCTTCGTGGTCTCGAAGTACGTCAACGGCAGCGACCTGGCGGAGCGGATGAGGCAGGGCCGGCCGTCGTTCCGCGAGTCGGTGGAGCTGGTGGCGGTCGTCGCCGAGGCGCTGCATCACGCGCACACGCGGGGGCTGGTCCACCGCGACGTCAAGCCGGCGAACATCCTGATCGATGCGCTCCAGTCGCCCTGGGTGGCCGATTTCGGCCTGGCGCTCAAGGACGAGGACTACGGCAAGGGAGCCCGGCTGGCCGGGACGCCGTCCTACATGAGCCCCGAGCAGGCCCGTGGCGAGGGGCACCGGGTCAACGGCCGCTCGGACATCTTCAGCCTGGGGGTCGTGCTCTACGAGCTGTTGACCGGGCGGAAGCCGTTCCGCGGCGACACGCGGACCGAGGTGCTGGATCAGATCGCCACCGCCGACCCGCGCCCGCCGCGCCAGATCGACGACACCATCCCCCGCGAGCTGGAGCGGATCTGCCAGAAGGCCCTGGCCAAGCGGGCGTCCGAGCGGTACAGCACCGGCCGCGACATGGCCGAGGACCTCCGGCATTTCCTCCAGACCGAAACGGCCGCGGTACCCGCATCGTCGCCGTTGCCGCCCGCCCCGACCGCGACCGCAGTCAGCCCGATGCCCGCCGCGACGCAGGAGGCGACCCCGGTCTCGGTCACGCCGGTCCGGTCCGACTCCGACGGAAGGGCCGTCAAGATCGTCCCCAAGGGGCTGCGATCGTTCGACCGCCACGACGCCGGCTTCTTCCTCGAGCTGCTCCCCGGCGCTCGGGACCGGGAGGGCCTGCCCGAGAGCCTGCGGTTCTGGAAGACCCGGATCGAGTCGACCGACCCGGATGCCACCTTCCGGGTCGGGCTGATCTACGGGCCCTCGGGTTGCGGCAAGTCGTCGCTGGTCAAGGCCGGGTTGCTCCCCCGGTTGAACAAGGACGTGCTGACGGTGTACGTCGAGGCCACTCCGGAAGAGACCGAGGCCCGCCTGCTGCGGGGCCTCCGCAAGGTCTGCGCCGAGCTGGGCACGGGGCTGGACCTGGTCAACTCGCTGGCCGCGCTGCGGCGGGGCCGGATGCTGCGGCCGGGGCAAAAGGTCTTGTTGGTGCTCGACCAGTTCGAGCAATGGCTCTTCGCCCGGCGGACCGAGCCCGACCCGGAGCTGGTCGCCGCCTTGCGGCAGTGCGACGGCGACCACATCCAGGCGGTGGTGATGGTCCGGGACGACTTCTGGATGGCGGCGACCCGGTTCATGAGGGACCTGGAAGTCCGCATCGTCGAGGGCGAGAACTCCGCCGCCGTCAACCTGTTCGACCTGCTGCACGCGCGCCGGGTGCTCACGGCGTACGGCCGGGCCTACGGCGTCCTGCCCGAGAAGTCGTCCGAGCTCACGCCCGACCAGAAGGCGTTCCTGGAGCAATCGGTCGCGGGGCTGGCTCACGAGGGCAAGGTCATCTCGGTCCGGCTGGCGCTGTTCGCCGAGATGGTCAAAGGGAAGCCCTGGACCACGGCGACGCTGCGGGACGTCGGCGGCACGCAGGGGATCGGGGTGACGTTCCTGGACGAGACCTTCAGCGCGACGACCGCCCCGCCCGAGCACCGGCTGCACCAGCGGGCGGCCCAGGCCGTGCTCAAGGCCCTCCTGCCCGGCACAGGCGCCGACATCAAGGGGCAGATGCGGTCGGAATCGGAGCTGCGGGACGCCTCGGGCTACGCGACCCGGCCGCGCGACTTCGAGGATCTGATCGGCATCCTCGACCGCGAGCTGCGGCTGATCACGCCGACCGATCCGGAAGGCTCGGGGACCGATTCCCAGTCCGGCGATGGCGGCGGCCGGCGGTTCTACCAGCTCACCCACGACTACCTCGTCCCCTCGCTCCGCGAGTGGCTGACCCGCAAGCAGCGCGAGAGCCGCCGCGGTCGGGCGGAGCTTCGCCTGGCGGAGCGTGCCGCGATCTGGGAATCGCGGCCCGAGATTCGTCACTTGCCGTCGGTCTCGGAATGGATCAACATCCGCACCCTGACCCGGCCCAAGGACTGGTCCGAGCCGCAGCGAAGAATGATGCGCCGGGCGGGGCGCGCCCATGGCGTGCGTGCGATCGCTCTCGCGGTCGGGGTCGTCGGGCTGGCCGTCGTCGGACTGGACGTCTGGAATCGCGTCGCCGCCTCGCGGCTCGTCCGGCAATTGCTCACGGCCGAAACCGCCCAAGTTCCCGCGCTGATCCGTGACATCGGGACATATCGGCGCTGGGTCGATCCGGATTTGAGGCGGATCGTCGAGGAATCCTCGGACAACTCCAAGGGGAAGCTCCACGCCAGCCTGGCCTTGCTACCATCCGACCCGACTCAGCTCTCTTACCTGGAGAGGCGTCTCCTGGAGTGCCCACCGGCTGAGTTCTCGGTCCTGAGGGATGCCCTGCGACCCCATGATAAGATCCTGACTCCGGAACTGTGGTCAGCCCTCGAATCAGCAGGACCAGGCTATCCCGACCTGCTGCCGGCTGCGGCTGCCCTAGCTGCTTACGACCGAGATAATCCCCGCTGGGGCGACTTCACTCACAAGATTGCTCAAGCCCTGGTCAGGGTCAATCCCGCTCAATTCGGCTCCTGGCTCGAGATCCTGCGCCCCGTTCTCTCCAAACTCACTGATCCGCTCGCGAAGATCTTCGGAGACAAGGGCCTCACCGAGACCGAGCACGCCCTGGCGGCCAGTGTTCTCGTCAACCACGCGCAGGACCGTCCCGACCTGCTGGGCAATCTGCTCATGGATGCCGATCCCAAGGCCTACGCGAGGCTCTTCCCGGTCGCCGAGAAGCAACCCGACCAGATCGCGGTCGTATTCCGTGATGAGCTGACCAAGGAGATGAAGCCGTCCTGGGTCGATGCGCCGCCGGAACCTTCCTGGACGAAGCCCGATACTGCGCTCGCACAGGTGATCGAATCGGCCCGGGGATTGGTCCACGATCGGTTCGCCTTCTGCCAGATGATGGCGCCGGCCGATTTCTCGAGGGTGAAAGACAGCTTGCGAAAATCAGGCTACCGACCCATACGATTCCGGCCCTATGGCGAGGGTACGTCGGTGCTGGTCGCCGCGGTCTGGACGCGCGATGGGCGGGACTGGCGGATCGAGTCGAATCTCCCACGCGAAGATCTCCGTCGCCAGGATGAGAAGCACCGCTCGGAGAAGTTCATCCCCGTCGATGTTGCGGGGTACGTCGCGATCGACGGCGATGGCAAGCCCGTCGAGCGATACGCGGCACTCTGGGTCGAGGCCTCCGGCGGAGATGAGGCCCGGATGTACGTCGGCGTGGCGGAAGACGAGGAGGACGGCATTCGGGATGGGCTCAAGGACATGGAGCTGATACCCCGGACGCTCCAGGTGCTGCACGTGGCCGATGGCCGACGGAGGATGAGCGGCGTGTGGGGCCGACCGTCTGCGGATGAAAGCGCCGCCGAAATGGACCGCGGGCTCTTCGAGGGAGATTTCGCGACGATCCGGTCCGGTCGGGGAGATGAAGTGTTGCTCGATGTGGCGGTCAGCGACTGGTCCGGGCTGCGGACGTTGCGGGAGCGTCTGGAGGCGGCCCGGGCGCTCGCGGAGAAGATCCTCCAGGGCAAGCCCGGCAACCTCGACGCCATGAGGTCAAGAGCGAGGGCCAACTTGCGGCTCGATGAGCCGGCGAAGGCCCTGGACGATCTGACCTTCCTGATCGGGGCGAACCCGGACGACCCTGATGCACTCCTCAATCGGGCCATCGCCCAGGCTCGCCTCGGGCGGAAGAAAGAAGCCCTGGAGGACCTGGCGACCTACCAGCGATCTTATACCTCGAACCACGCCAGGCTCTCGGCGTCGGCGGTCGTCGCGGCCGAGTTGGGGGACGGGACCGATGCGGCGATCGACGCCCTGGAGGCGGCGCTCGCGAAAGATCACCAGGACCCCGACCTCCGCTTCGACGCCGCTCGCGCCTTCTCGTTGGCGTCGAAGGCCGTTACGAAACGAGACCCGGCGAAGGGGCGCCAACTCGCAGGCCGCGCCCTCCAGCTCTTGAACGACGCGGTCCGGGAAGGGGACGCCGACTTCGGCAAGATGGACGACGACCCCGCCTTCGACCCGATCCGCGATGGCCCGGAGTTCGTCGCGATCATGAAGCATGGTCATCCGGACCGCCGGTACGCCGCGGTCTGGTCGAGCCGGCCGAGCGTCGAGGATGAAGTGATCGAGGGACGCGACCCCGCCGAGCACCTCCAGCGCGCCCGGGCGCTCGCGAACGACGGCGATCATCCGGTCGCGTTGTCCGTGGCGACGATCACCCCCGAGGGGCGCCTGGTGGCGACTTCGGTCTGGCACCGCCCTGTGGTCTCGGAACGGGAGAGGGACAGGCTGGCCGAACGGCAGGCCCGTGCAGCGATCGCCCTGGTTCGCCTGGGGAAGACCGAAGAGGTCTGGCCGCTCCTCCGGCATGGCCCCGACCCTCGGCTCCGCAGCTTCATCGTCAACTGGCTGAGGCTGCTCGAGGCGAAACCGACCCCACTCATCGAGCAACTCGCCCATCTCGGTCCCGCGCGTCGCGGGCCTTCCGGATCCCGTGGAAAGACCAAAGACATCCTCTTCGATCGCGACGTCTCGACGAGACGAGCGCTGATCCTGGCCCTCGGTCAATATCAGCCGGAAGAGCTGTCCGCCGGCGAACGACAGTCGCTCGTCGGGACGCTGCTCGAGCTCTACCGGAGTGACCCGGACGCCGGAATTCACGGGGCCGCCGAGTGGGCCCTGCGGCGATGGAAGGAGGGGGAGAGGGTCAAGGCCATCGATGAGGACCTGAAACGGCTCGATGACCGGGGTGAGAATCGTTGGTTCGTGAACCGATCCGGCCAGACCTTCGCCGTGATCGACGATCCGGCGGAGTTCCGCATGGGCTCGCCGGGGAGCGAACCGGACCGGATCGCCGGGAACGAGGTCCCGCGCCGGATCAGCATCCCGCGCCCCTTCGCGATCGCGACCAGGGAAGTCACGGTCGGGCAATTCCAGGAGTTCGTGAATTCCAACAACCAGTTCAAGGTGCCGCAGAGCTACCTGAAGCGATATACCTCCAGCCCAGACGGGCCGTGGATCGCCTCGGACTGGTACGGCGCCGCCGCCTATTGCAACTGGCTGAGCAAGCACGAAGGCGTGCCCGAGGCCCAGTGGTGCTATCGTCCCAACGACTCCGGCGCTTACGCCGAAGGGATGAGGATCCCGGCCGATGTCCTTGATCGCACCGGCTATCGGCTGCCGACCGAGCCGGAGTGGGAGTATGCTTGTCGCGCCGGTGCGATCACCAGCCGTTATTACGGCCATTCAGCCGAGCTCCTGGCATCCTATGGCTGGTATCAGACAACCAGCCAGGACCGTGCCTGGCCGTGCGGCAGCCTCCTGCCGAACGACCTGGGCCTCTTCGACATGCTCGGGAACGTTTATGAGTGGTGCCATGACAGGTACGGCGCCTTGCGGCCGGCGACGAAGGGCGTCTTCAGCGATCGACTCCCCGTTCCCGAGGTTATCCTCGACAAGAACGTTCGCATCCAGCGGGGTGGGGCGTTCGGCACCCAGGCGCCGGAGCTTCGCTCGGCGGGACACTCCGGCAGTGCACCGTCATTCCAGAGCACTAACGTCGGCTTCCGCGTGGCCAGGTCGTTGAAGCCCGGGCCGTGATCGGCCGGGCCGGATCCGGGCGCGAGCCCTCGTGGCTCCCTTGGCGTCCTCAATCGAGCGTGATGCCCTTCCCCTTCGCCGCGATGGTGAACTTGGCGTCGTCCGAGCTCAATGGCGTGTTATCCGCGCTCGAGACCCCGCTCGGGGGCGCGTAGATGACCGTAATCTCGCCTCCCTGGGTGAAGGTCTGCTTCCCCACGGGTTTCAAGGTGACGGAGTGGGTCGTCGGATTGTAAGACGCCGCGAAGACGACCGGCTTGAACGTCGTGACCGGCTTCCTCTTCACGCGCCTGGTGCTCGTCGCGGCCCCCACATAATTGGTGTAAGCACCGGCGGTCGCCGGATTCATCGCCGTGCTGAAATCCAGGATGAAGCCCTGGAACACGGGCTTGCCCACCGGCTTGCCCTTTTTGTTGGTCTTTCGCGAGATCACGACCTGCTCGCCGGTGATCGTCGGCGGCTGGGCGGAGTGGCCGGTGGTCACGGTCACCGGCGGGGTCGAGACCGGGGCCAGCCCGCCGGCGGTCGCCTGGATCGAGCCGCCCTGCGCGGTGGTGCTGACGGTCAGCCCGCTGAACGTCGCCACGCCGTCCTGGGCCGGCACCGGGGGGATCGAGCCCGTCTGACCGGGCAGCGAGATCGTCACGTTGCCGTTGAACGACGTGGCCACGTTGCCGAAGGGATCCTCGGCGGAAACGGCCATGGTGAACGGCTGGTTGGCGACCAGCGGGCTGGGCGGCGAGGTCGTCACCACCAGTTTCGTCGCCGCGGCCGCCTGCACGGCGACCGTGGTGCTCCCCGAAGCCGTGTGGTTGGCCGAGTCGATCACGGCGATCGTCTGATTGCCGGCCGTCTTCAGGACGACGTCGGTGAAGGTGTGCGATCCGGCGTCGCCCGCGGTGAAGGTGTAGCTGGGCGGCAGGCCGCTGACCTGGGCGTCGGTGCTGCTCAGATTGACCGTGCCTTCGTACTGGTCCGGACCGCTGCCGGCGAGGTTGTTGTAAGGATCAAAGGCCGCGACGTTGACCGTGGCCGCGGTACCGGCGACGTCCGAGGCGGGGAAGGTGGCGGTCACGACGAAGTGGTCCGCCGCCGCCGGGACGACCGACTCCGGCTGGTTGGCGGCGGAGTGGAGGGCGGAGTCAGTGGCGGTGACCGTCGGGGTGCCGGTCTTGGTGTCGGCGTAGTAGACGGCGGCGGAGGACTGGCCGGCGGGGATGGTGACGCCGGTCATCGGGTTGCCGCCGGACGGGCCCGCGTAGAAGGCGCCGGACGGACCGGTCGTACCCAGGCCGATCGCCTGCGCGGCGGTGGACGCGGCCCCGAAGTTCCCGTAGGCGTCCTCAAACCGCAGGGTGACCTGTCCCCTGCTGCCGGCGGCGAGGGTCAGCGGGGCGCTGGTGATCGCCACCTGGCTGGCCGCCGCCGGGTCGATCATCTCCGGCTGGGTCGGTGCCGAGCCGAGCGCGGCGTCGGTAGCGGTGACCGTCGGCGTGCCGGTCTTCGTGTCGCCGTAGTAGACGTTGGCGGCGCTCTGTCCGGCGGGGATGGTGATGCTGGTGATGGCGGTGCCGCCGGACGGATTCGCGTAGAAGGCGCCGGCCGAGCCGGTCGTGCCCAGGCCGATCGTCTGGTCGCTGCTGGATGTCGCCCCCGGGTTGCCGTAGGGGTCCTCGAGCTGCATGGTGATCGGCCCGCGGCTGCCCGCGGCGACGGTCAGCGGGGCGCTGGTGATCGCCATCTGGCTGGCGGGGGCCGGGACGACGTCGACCGCGGCGCTGGTGCCGGTGATCGTGCTGGTGGCGGAGTCGGTGGCCTTGATCGTCTGGTCGCCCGCCGTCTTCAGGACCACGCCGGTGAATGTGTACAATCCGGCATCGGTCGCGGTGAACAGGTGGGACGCGGGCAGGCCCGTCGCCTGGCCGTCGCTACTGCCGAGGTTCGCCGTGCCCAGATACTCGTCGGGGCCGCTCCCCGCGGTGTTGCCGTAGTGGTCCTTCGCCGTGACGGTGACCGTGGCCGCGGTACCGGCCACGTCGGTGCCGGCGAAGCTGGTCGTCAGCACGAAGTGGTCGGCCGCCGCCGGGTTCACTGCCTCCGCCTGATTGACCGAGGAGCTGAGGGCGGTATCGGCGACGGTCACCGTCGGGTTACCGGCCTGCGTGTCGGCGTAGTCGAAGGTGGCGGAGGACTGGCCGGCGGGGATGGTGATGCTGGTGATGGCGTTACCGCCGGACGGGCCCGCGTAGAAGGTGCCGGCCGAGCTGGTCGTGCCCAGGCCAATCGCCTGGTCGCTCGTGGATGTGGCCCCGAGGTTGCCGTACTTGTCCTCGAGCCGCACGGCGACTTGCCCCCGGCTACCGGCGACGAGGGTCAGCGGGGCGCTGGCGATCGCCGCCTGGCTGGCCGCCGCCGGGTCGATCGTCTCCTGCTGGGTCGGTGCCGAGCCGAGCGCGGCGTCGGTGGCGGTGACCGTCGGGGTGCCGGCCCTGGTGTCCGCGTAGTCGAAGGTCGCGGAGCTCTGCCCGGCGGGGATGGTGACGCTGGTGATGGCGTTACCGCCGGACGGGCCCGCGTAGAAGGCGCCGGCCGAGCTGGTCGTACTCAGCCCGATCGCCTGGTCGGCGGATGAGGTCGCCCCGAGGTTGTCGTAGGGGTCCTCGAGCTGCACGGTGATCGACCCGCGGCTCCCCGCGGCGAGGGTCAGCGGGGCGCTGGTGATCGCCATCTGGCTGGCGGGGGCCGGGACGACGTCGACCGTGGCGCTGGTGCCGGTGATCGTGCTGGTGGCGGAGTCGGTGGCGGTGATCGTCCGGTTCCCGGCCGTCTTCAGGGCCACGTTGTTGAAGGTGTGCGATCCGGCGTCGCCGACGGTGAAGGGATAGTTGGCCGGCAGGCCGCTGATCTGGCTGTCGGTGCTGCTGAGGTCCACCGTGCCGAGATACTGGTTCGGGCCGCTGCTCTCGAGGTTGCCGTAGGTGTCGTAGGCCGCGACGGTGACCGAGCCCGCGGTGCCGGCGACGTCGGGACTGGCGAAGCTGACGGTCACCGTGAAGTGGTTCGTGCTCGCCGGGTCGATCGGGAGGGTGGCACCGCCCGTGGCGCCGGTCGTCAGGGTGCCGCTGGCGGCGGTCAGCGTGATGGACCCGCTGGTGGTATCGACCAGGTCGTTGAAGGTGGCCACGCCGGCACTCGCCGTCTGGGTGAGGGTACCGGTCAGGGTGCCGGCGGACCCGCTGGCCAGGCCAATCGTCACTTGACCGTCAAAGGACGTGTCCAGGTTGCCGTAGGGATCGTTGGCGTGGACCGTCACCGTCGAGAGTTTACTGCCGGCGACGCCGCTGGGCGGGCGGTTGACGATCACCAGGCCCGACGCCCGAGCCGGCGAGACGTCGATCACGGGACTGGTCCCGGTGATCGAGCTCGTGACGGAGTCGGTGGCGGTGATCGTCTGGTTCCCCTTCGTCTCGAGGGCGACGCCGGTAAAGATGTGCGACCCGGCGTCGAGGGCGACGAAGGTGTAGGTGGGCGGCAGGCCGCTGATCTGGCTGTCGGTGCTGCTCAGATCGACCGTGCCTTTGTACTGGTCCGGGCCGTTGCCGGCGACGTTGTCGTACTGGTCCTCGGCCGTGACGGTGACCGTGCCGGGGGTGCCGGCGACGTCGGGGTTCGCGAAGGTGGTGGTCACCACGAGGTGGTTCGCCGCCGCCGGGTCGATCGTCTCCGGCTGGCTGGACGGGGAGCCGAAGGCGGAGTCGGAGGCGGTGATCGTCGGGTTGCCGGCCTGGGTGTCGCCGTAGTCGAAGGTGGCGGAGGACTGGCCGGCGGTGATGGTGACGCTGGTGATCGCGTCGCCTGAGGAGTCGTAGAAGGCGCCGGCCGAGCTGGTCGTGCTGAGTTGGATCGTCTGCGCGACGGTGGATGTGGTGGGGTTGCCGTTGGCGTCCTCGAGTTCCACGGTGATCGGCCCGCCGTGGACTCCCGCGATCAGGGTCAGCGGGGCGCTGATGATCGCCACCTGGGGGGCCTGGCTGACGATGATGGTCAACGCCGGCGTGAACTCGCGGACCACGTTATTGCCAGAGTCGGTCACGAACACGTCTCCCGCCGAATCGACGGCGACGCGCCTGGGAACGTCCAGCTCGGCCTTGGCGGCGGGCCCGCCGTCGCCGCTGTAGCCGGCCGTCCCGTCGCCGGCGACGGTGATGATGTCGCCCGTCGCCGCCAGCACCTCCCGCACCACGTTGTTCGATTCGTCGGCGATGAACAGGTCGCCTTCGGAATCGAAGGCGATACCGCCGGGCTCGTTCAGCTCGGCCTTGGTGGCGAGCCCGCCGTCGCCGCTGTAGCCGGCCGTGCCGTCGCCGGCGACGGTGGTGATATCGCCGGTGGCCTTCACCACCTCCCGCACCACGTTGTTGAGCCAGTCGGCGATGAACAGGTCGCCCGCGGCGTCGAAAGCCAGGCCGACGGGATTATTCAGCTCGGCCTTGGTGGCGAGCCCGCCGTCGCCGCTGTAGCCGGCCGTGCCGTCGCCGGCGACGGTGGTGATGTCGCCGGACGACTTGACCACCTCCCGCACCACGTTGTTCAGCTGGTCGGCGATGAACAGGTCGCCCGCCGAGTCGATGGCGACATCGTGGGGACTGTCGAGCTCGGCGTTGGTCGCGAGTCCGCCGTCGCCGCTGTAGCCGGCCGGGCCGTTGCCGGCGACGGTGATGATGTCGCCGGTCGACTTCACCACCTCGCGGACCACGTTGTTGTTGGAGTCGGCGATGAACAGGTCGCCTGCGGGATCGACGGCGACGCCGCGAGGGCCGTTGAGTTCGGCGTCGATCGCGGGCCCGCCGTCGCCGCTGTAGCCGGCCGTGCCGTCGCCGGCGACGGTGATAATGTCGCCGGACGACTTGACCACCTCCCGCACCACGTTGTTCAGCTGGTCGGCGATGAACAGGTCGCCCGCCGAGTCGAAGGCGAGGCCATAGGGATCGTTGAGCTGGGCGGCGATGGCGGGCCCGTTGTCGCCGCTATAGCCGGCCGAGCCGTCGCCGGCGGCGGTGACGATCGTGCCCGTGGCGCTGGGGGCGAAGTCCGCCGTGCCGCCGTAGGAGGCGGTGATCGTGTACGTCGCCGCCGCGAGGCTCGAGGTCGCGAACGTCGCCACGCCGTTGACCAGCGTCTCGCTGGCGAGCGCCCCGTTCTGGTCGCTGAAGGTGACCGTCCCGCCGCCGGGGACGGGCCCGCCCGGCGACAGGTCGCTGACGGTCGCGGTGAAGGTGACCGCCTGGCCGGAGAGCGCCGAAACCGTCGAGGCCTTCAGCGCCGTGAGGGTGGGCAGGGCGGTCGACGAGGTGACGGTCACGGTCACTGCCGTCGTGAACTCACGGACCACGTTGTTGCCGATCTCGGCAACGAATACGTCGCCTGCGGAATCAATGGCGACCCGGCCCGGTATCCTCATCTCCGCCGAGGTGGCGGGTCCGCCGTCGCCGCTATTGCCGGCGGTGTGGTCACCGGCGACAGTGATGATGTCGCCGGTCGCCGCGACGACTTCCCGGATCACGTTATTGCCGCTGTCGGCGATGAACGCGTCTCCTATGGAGTCTATCCCAACTCCGAAGGCGCCGTTCAGCTCGGCTTGGGTTGCGGGCCCGCCGTCGCCGCTGTAACCGGCCGTGCCATCGCCTGCGTATGTTACGATCTTGCCGGTCGCCTTGACCACTTCGCGGATCGCGTTGTTGTATTGGTCGGCGATGAACAGGTCACCCGCGGAGTCAACGGCAACACTGTTGGGTTGATTCAGCTCGGCTTGGGTTGCGAGCCCGCCGTCGCCGCTGTAACCGGCCTTGCCGTCGCCAGCGACGGTGGTAATCATGCCGGTCGCCATGTTCACCTTGCGGACCACGTTGTTGTAGCGGTCGGGGATGAACAGATTGCCCGCCGAGTCGACAGCGAGACCGCGAGGGCTGTCCAGCTCGGCCTTCAGGGCAGGCCCGCCGTCGCCAGTGTAACCGGCCGTGCCGTCGCCAGCGACCGTGGTGATGATCCCGGTCGCCAGGTTCACCTCACGGATAAGGTTGTTGTTCATGTCGGAAATGAACAGGTCGCTGCCATAGAGCGCGATACCGCGAGGGCCGTTCAGCTCGGCTTCTGTCGCGGACCCGCCGTCGCCCTTGTATCCAGCGGTGCCGTTGCCAGCCATGGTGATGATTTTGCCGGTCGCCTTGACCACTTCGCGGACCACGTTGTTTGTGTAGTCGGCAATGAACACGTTGCCCGAGGAGTCAACGGCGACGCCATAGGGGTTGTCTAATTCGGCTTCGGTCGCGGGCCCGTTGTTTCCCGCGTAACCGGCGGTGCCATTGCCGGCGGCGGTCACGATCGTGCCGGTGGCGCTCGCGGCGAAAGTTGCCGTGCCGCCGTAGGAAGCCGTGATCGTGTCGGTGCCCGCCGCCAGGCCCGTGGTCGTGAACTCCGCCACGCCGTTGGCGAGCGTCGCGCTGCCGATCGTTCCGCCCTGGTCGCTGAAGGTGACCGTGCCGCCGCTCGGGGTCGCCCCGCCCGGGGACAGGTCGCTGACCGTCGCGGTGAACGTCACCGACTGGCCGGTGGCCGCCGAAACCGTCGAGGCCCTCAGCGCCGTGAGGGTGGGCAGGGCGCTTAGCAGGGGACGCTGTTCGAGGAGGCCGACCTGGGGCCGGAACCGGACGCGACACGACGGCTTCTCCGGCCGCCGCGTCCGCCGGCCTCGCCGCGAAGGTGTCTTCTCCGCCCCCGATGCGGCCGATGAGCGAGACTCGGGGTCCGACGGGCGATCGGTCGGTCGATCACGATCCGGGGTCATCATCGCGAAGGCCCTCCAGCGGGCATTATTACGCCGGCAAGAAAGTAGGTCAGGCTCTTAGCCTGACGGAGGTAGCCTGTCAGGCTAAGAGCCTGACCTACATGAGAATCTTCCTTGCCGGGGTAATCGTTCGACCTAACGGGCTCCAGAGCGGTTAACGAACGGATGGCCTAGGTGGTTGGGCTTCGAGACCCAGCGGAAGCCTCGACTCCCCCTGACCCCCGAGAGCGGGTTGGGCCTCGACCCCCCCTGGCCCCCCCTTCGTAAGGGGGGGAAGGCCTCTTGATCCCCCCTTACGAAGGGGGGGCCAGGGGGGGTTCTCGTGTCGATGCGATGCGAGCATGAAGCGCTCTAACGTTCGTTGAATCATGGTCGGGCTCCCGCGGGACGGGAGGTGCAAGCCGCGACGGCGGTTGTGCCAGCTCCATGGCCTGGGATCAACGGCTTCAAGGAGATCACGTCCCGGCCGGTCGGAACTTGCGCGGATGGTGTCAGCCCACGTCGCCTACCCCGCTGACGCACACCGACGCCGTCGTCGCACCGGAGTTCGCTTCGATCTTGCATGCTTTCCGCCGAAATAGCAAATGAATACGAAGAACGCCCGGTTCCCCAGGATCAACCCGGCGTGACGCTCGTCCCCTTCTTCGCGATGGTGAACGTCGCGTCGTCGGACGACAGCGGGATGTTGCTCGCGCTGGAAACCCCGTTCGGCGGCGAGTAGTTCACCGTGATCTCGCCCCCGAGGGCGAATGCCTGTTTCTCCGACAGGGTCAGCGTGACGGAGTGGGTCGCCGCGTTGTAGGACGCCGTGAGGGCGACCCGGTTGAGCGTCATGACCTTCTTCCTCTTGACGCGCCTCGTGATCGCCGACAACACCGTGTAATTGGCGGAGGAACCGGCGGTCGCCGCGTTCATCGGGGCGCTGTACTGGAGATCGAAGCCCACGACCACCGGTTTGCCCTTCTTGCCTTTCGCCTGAGCCGTCAGGACTTGCTCGCCGGTGACCGTCGGCATGACAACGGGTTCAATCGGGAGGGTTACGGTCCTCGTTGGCACGACCGTGATGGGATTCGAGGACACCGCGGGCAGCCCGCCTGCGTGGAAATCGAGAGAGACGGTCTCGGCGCTGGTGTCGGCGAGGTCGGTGAACGTGGCCACGCCGCCCTTGACGGTCACCGACTCCGTCCCCTGGAGCGGTCCGCTTCCACTCGCGAGCGAGGCCGTGATCGCGGTGCTGTTGTCGTTCGTCACCAGGTTGCCGTACGCGTCCTCCTCGTCGATGACCGGCTGGACCGCGAACGCCGTGCCGGCCAGGGCCGTGGACGAAGGTTGCTGGCGGATCACCAACTGGCTGGCCGCCGCCGGGCTGACGACGATCGGGACGCTCGCCAGCGAATTGAATCCGCCCCCGGTGAATCCCAGCGTGATGGTCCCGGCGGTGTTGTCGAGGAGGTTGGTGAACTTCGCCACGCCGCCGACCATGGTGGCGGTGAGCGTCCCCTTGAGCGGACCGGCGCCGCTGGCCAGGAACGCCGTCACCGTCGTGCTGTTGTCGCCTGTCTCGAGGCCGCCGTACGGATTCTCTTCATAGACGACCACGGGCTGGGCGGTCGTCGCGAAGGGTTGCCCGGCCGTGGCCGTCTGCGGGGGCTCGACCTGGATGACCAGCTTGGCCGGCGGCGCGGGGCCCACCGGGACGCTGCTCGAGGTGCCGGATGTCACGCCGCTGGCGCTGGTGCCGGCGGTCAGCGCGATGTTCCCGCTGGAGGTGCTCACCACGTCGGTGAACCTGGCCACGCCGTCGCTGGCGGTGGCGCTGAGCGTGCCGCTGATGCTGCCGCCGGTCGCGCTCAGCGTCACGGGCCCGTCGAAGGAGGTGGCCACGTTGCCGTATTGGTCCAGGGCATCGACCTGGAGCGGGAAGCCCGTGCCCGAGGAGATGCCGCCGGGCGGGAGCTGGACCGAGAGTTGCATCGCCGCGGCCGGCTGGACGACGCTCGGGTTCGAGACCACCGAGGGCAGGGTGCCGGCGGTGAACCGGAGGGCGAGGGTCCCGGCCGTGTTGACTTGCAGGTTATCGAAGGACGCGATCCCCTTCTGCATGGTCACCTGGGCCGTGCCGATCAACGTCCCCGAGCCGCTGGCCAGCGAGGCCGTCACCTGCGTGCTGCTGTCGCCGACCACCACGTTGCCGTCCTGATCCTCCTCGGCGACCACGATGGGATCGGTCAGCGGGTTGCCGGCGGTCACCAGCGCATACGGCTGCGTCTCGACCACGATCTCGACGGCGACCCCCGGGCTGACGATGATCGGATTCGACGCCGGAGACGTCAGGCCGCCGCCGGTGAACGCCAGCGTGATCGTCTCCGCCCTGGGGTCATACAGGCCGCTGAACGTGGCCACGCCGGCCTGGAGCGTCACGCTGGTCGTGCCCCTCAGCGGCCCGTTCCCACTGGCCAGCGCCGCCGTCACGACCGAGGTGTTGTCGCCCGTCTCGAGGTTGCCGTACTGGTCCTCCTCGTAGACGACCGGCTGCGTGATGAAGGCATGGCCGGCCGTCGCGGTCGACGACGGCTGGGTGCCGATCGCGAGCTGGCTGGCCGCGTCGGGGCTGATGAGGATGCTGTTCGACGGCCCCGCCGTCAGGCCGTCGGTGGCGGAGAAGCTCAGCGTGATCGGGCCGGCCGTCTTGTCGTCGAGGTCGGTGAAGGTGGCGATGCCCCCCTTGACGGTCACCGTGGTCGTCCCCAGCAGCGTCCCGGAGCCGCTGGCCAGCGACACCGTCACCTGGGTGGTGTTGTCGCTGGACTCGACGTTACCGTTGGCGTCCAGGATGTCGAGGACCGGCTGGACCGCGAAGGCCTGGCCGGCCGTCGCCGTCGCGGAGGGCTCGGTCTGGATCACCAGCTTGCTGGCCGCCGCGGCACCGACCACGATCGGGTTCGACGCCGCGGACAGCAGGGTCCCGCTGCCGAAGTCCAGCGTGATCGTCTCGGCTCGATTGTCGTACAGGCCGCCGAACCGGGCCACGCCGCCCGATACGGTCACGGTCGCCGGGCCCTGGAGCGGGCCGGTACCGCTGGCCAGGAGCGCCGTGACCTGGGTGGTGCTGTCGCCGGTCTCCAGGTTGCCGAACTGATCCTCCTCGTCAACCACGGGCTGCGTCGGGAACGACTGGCCGACCATCGCGGTCTTCGACGGCTGCTGGCTGATCACCAACTGGCTGGCCGTCGTGGGGCCGACGACGACCTGGTTGGAGGTCACCGCGCCGATGCCATTCACGCTGGAGGTGAAGTCGATGTCCGTCGCCTCGGCCTTGTTGTAGGAGAGGCCGCTGAACGCCGCCACGCCCTTGACGAGCGTGACCGTCAAGTTGTCGCCCAGCAAGGTGGACGTCCCGACGTCGCCCCGGGCCGCCGTCACGCTGCTGGTGCTATCGCCGTTGATGACGTTGCCGTACGGGTCCTCTTCCTTGACCACGGGCTGGGTGGAGAACACCTGCCCGGCCGTCGCGTTCGGCGACGGCTGCTGGGTGATCACCAGCTTGCTGCCCGCGGCCGCGCTGATGACGATCGGCTTGGACGTGGCCGGCGTCAGGTCGCCGCTGGAGAAGGTGAGGGTGATGGTCTCGGCGGTGTTGTCGCCCAGGTTGGTGAACGTGGCCACGCCGCCAACGACGGTGGCGATGAACGTCCCGATCAGCGGGCCGCTGCCGCTGCCGAGCGTCACCGTGACGACCGTGCTGCTGTTGCCCGCCTCGAGGTCGCCGTACTGGTCCTCCTCGTACACGACGATCGGCTGGGTCGTCGTGACGAACGGCTGGCCGGCCAGGGCGGTGGAGGGGGGCGGGGTGTGGATGACGAGCTGGGCGGGGGGCGGCTCGGTGACGGCCAGCGTATGGTTGCTGTCGGATGAGCCCTCGAAGTCGACGGACCCCCCGTAGCTGGCCTGGATGGTGTAGGTACCGACCGCCGTGCCGGAGGGCAGCGCGTAGGTCGTGGTAGCGGTGCCGTTGGTGAGATTCGCGCTCTGGGCCGTGCCGATGGGCGTGCCGTTGTTGAGGATCGTGAACGTGACCTTGCCCCCGACGACGGTCCCGCCCGGGCTGGCGACGCCGGCGGTGAGGTTGGCCGTCTCGCCGGCGGAGTTGAAGGCGACCGATTCGTTGCTCGCCGTGGTCGTGGTCGTGTTGCCGGTGATGGTCAAGGTGCTATCCACCGGGAGCGACTTGGCGAAGCTGGGCGTCCCGTCGTAGGTGGCCTGGATGGTGTCCGTGCCCGCCGCCGTCCCCGCGGGGAGGATATAGTTGCTGCTGGCGACGCCGTTGAGGACGTTCACGGCGGTCGAACCGATGAGATTCGACGAGGCATCCAGGATACTGAAGCTCACGGCGCCTTCATTGACGGTCCCGGCCGTGCTGCTCACGTTGGCGGACAGGCTGATCCCCTCGCCGGAGATCGCGTTGAAGCTCCCCGAGGCGTTGGAAGGCGCGACCGTCGTCGCGACGGCGGCGACGGTGAGGGTATTCGTCCCGGAGGACGTCGAGAAGTCGATCGGGTCGGTGTAGACGGCCTGGATTGTAAAACTTCCGCCGGACGTACCGGCGAGCAGGGTGTAGGTCCCGCCGGCCGTGTCACCCGAGACGTTGGCGACGACGGGGCTGCCGACCGGCTTGCCTCCGCTGTTGTAGACGGTGAACGTCACGATCCCTTCGTTGACCGTGCCGGCCTTGCTGCTGACCTGGGCGCTCAGATTGATCGTCTGATCCGACGCCGGGTTGTAGGTCGCCGAGGCGTTCGGGGTGGTCGTGGCGGTGGCGGCCGGGTTGACTGTCACGAAGTGGCTGTTGTCGAACGCGGGTAAGTAGGATGCGGACGTGCCGGTGTAACCGCTGTAGTTGGCTTCGATGATGTACTGGCCGGCGGGAGTATTCCCGGGCAGGGTGTAAGTGGCCGTGACGGCTCCATTCGACACGTTCGCCGGGGCGGTCGTCTGCCCGATGACCTGTGTGCCGTTGAGGATGGTGAAGGTCTCGGTGCCGCCGTCGATCGCCACGCCGGCGGTGGTGCTCACCGTCGCGCTCAGGTTGATGGGCTGATTGGTCGGGCTGAACGTGGCCGTGGCCGGGCTGGCCGAGGTCCCGCTGGCGTCGCTCACAAAGGGCTGATAGACGATCGTCGGCAGGCTGGCGTTCGTCGAATGGTTGACGATCTTGGCCTCGATCGTCGCGATGACGGTGCTGCCCCAGTAATTCCCTACCATTTGGATCTTGGCGTTGGCGTCGCCCGAGGCGACGATGCCATTCGACGGGACGTTGCTGAAATCGTCACCCGTAATATCAATCGTCGCCCCGCTGTTCACGTTGAGCGTGCCTGAGAAAGCATCTGCGGTGATGGTGTCGTCCGAGCCGGAGTTCAGGGTCAGGCTGTCCAGGCTGACGGTTGAGTTCGTCACACTGAGGGTCCCGACGTTGTTGACCTGGATGTAGGCGTTCTCGTGGTTGTCGAAGCCGATGGCGCTGCGGACGAAGGAGGCGCCGTCGGCGGTCATCGTCCCGCCGGTGGTGATCAGGATGCCGTCGCCGCCGCTGCCATAGGAGGTGGTCCTGTTGATGACCACGGTGGCGTCCTGGACGGTGGTGGTCCCGCTGATCGTCAGGGTCTGGTTGTCGGCGATGGTCACCGAGGCCCCGCCGTCGATCGTTAGGGCGGCGCCGGTGCCCACCGCTAGACCGCTGGGCACGTAGTAGTACTGGCCGGCCGTGGTCTGCGTGCCCATGGGGGCCAGGACGACCGACTGGCCTGTGGTCAGTCCGCCGGTGAGGAAGACGCCGTTGAAGCTCTGGTTGGTGAGCAGCAGCGGAATATCGGCGACCGGCGTATGAAGGGTCGCATTGAAGATGTTGTTGGAGAGGTCGCCCTGGTTGAGGACCAGGCCGCTGTCGAGGTAGACGTTGTTCAGGCTGAAGGTGCTGTTGGAGGCGGTGAGATGGCCGCCGGTGCCGACCTCGATGTGGGCGTCCTCGTGGTTGTCGAAGCCGATGGCGCTGCCGACGAAGGAGGCGCCGTCGGCGGTCATCGTCCCGCCGGTGGTGATCAGGATGCCGTCGCCGCCGCTGCCATAGGAGGTGGTCCTGTTGATGACCACCGTGGCATCCTTGACGGTAGTGGTCCCGCTGACCGTCAGGGTCTGGTTGTCGGCGATGGTCACCGAGGCCCCATCGTCGATCGTCAGCGCCTGGCCGGCGGCGACCGTCAGGCCGTTGGGCAGGACGTAGTACTGGCCGGCGGTGGTCTGCGTGCCCAGGGGGGCCAAGGTCAGCGACTGGTTGGGGTTGAGGGCGCCCTGGAGGTAGACGGCGCCGAAGCTCTGGTTGGCCGTCAGCAGCGGGATGTCGGCGACCGGCGTATAGAGGGTCGCGTTGAAGATGTTGTTGGACAGGTCGCCCTGGTTGAGGACCAGGCCGCCGTCGAGGTAGAGGTTGTCGACCGAGACGGTGCTGCCGGTGGCGGTGAGGTGGCCGCCGGTGCCGACCTCGATGCGGGCGTTCTCGTGGTTGTCGAAGCCGATGGCGCTGCGGACGAAGGAGGCGCCGTCGGCGGTCATCGTCCCGCCGGTGGTGATCAGGATGCCGTCGTTGCCGCTGCCATAGGAGCTGGTCCTGTTGATGACCATGGTGGCGTCCTTGACGGTGGTCGTCCCGCTGACCGTCAGGGTCTGGTTGTCGGCGATGGTCACCGAGGCCCCATCGTCGATCGTCAGCGCCTGGCCGGCGGCGACCGTCAGGCCGTTGGGCAGGACGTAGTACTGGCCGGCGGTGGTCTGCGTGCCCATGGGGGCCAGGGTCAGCGACTGGCCGCTGTTCAGGCCGCCCTGGAGGTAGACGGCGCCGAAGCTCTGGTTGGCCGTCAGCAGCGGCGCGTCGGCGATCGGCGCGTACAGGGGCACGTTGAAGATGTTGTTGGAGAGGTCGCCCTGGTTGAGGACCAGGCCGCCGTCGAGGTAGAGGTTGTTGACCGAGACGGTGCTGCCGGTGGCGGTGAGGTGGCCGCCGGTGCCGACCTCGATGCGGGCGTTCTCGTGGTTGTCGAAGCCGATGGCGCTGCGGACGAAGGAGGCGCCGTCGGCGGTCATCGTCCCGCCGGTGGTGATCAGGATGCCGTCGTTGCCGCCGCCATAGGAGGCGGTCCTGCTGATGACCACGGTGGCATCCTTGACGGTCGTCGTCCCCTGGACCGTGAGCGTCTGCCCGTCCCCGATGGTGAGCGATGAGCCGGCGCTCACGCCCAGCGTCGCACCCGGATACACCGTGGCGGGGCCACCGAGCGTGGATGATGCGGCGGCACCCAGCGAGAGCGACCCGGTAATGATCTCCAGGTTCACCGAGGAATCCGTGCCCAGGCTGAAGACCGAGTCGGATATGCCTGAATTCAAATAAACGGTCCCCGGGCTCGTCAACTTGGTGATGCTAGCGGTGTCGCCGGGCCCCGGGACCTTTCCCCCCGTCCAGTTCGCCGCCACATTCCAGTCGCCGCCGGTTGGTGCGGCCGTGGTGTTCCAGGTGATCGTCGCCAGCAGCCTCCGGTCCTCCAGCCCCTCGACCCGGGGCGTCAAGACCCGCGACCATCGGCACGCCGATCCTTGGCGCCTCCTGGCCGCGATCGCCGATTCTTTCCGCCGGCGCCCTCCATGAGCCCCCGCCGCTCCGCGTATCGCCGCCCGCTCCTTCGCGTTCTCGATCGTCATGGTCGCCTCGCTCTTGGTTGACGCCGGCTTCGGCGTGGGTCCGTTGGTGGAAGACGCTCGGCGTCGCGCCGAGCGGCGTCAGGACGTCGCGTCGTCGGATCAGGTCTTGGTCTTCTTGTTCCGGAAAGCATCATCGCCGCGCGTCGGGCCGGGGGGCGCGATGCCGATCAGGGCGCCGGCCAGCAGGCCGCGAACGAGGTTCGGGAGCCGGCTCATGCGTTCGCTCCTTGAAACAGGATCGAGACCCGGTCATTCCGGCGTGGCTCTTTCCGTTAACAAACCTTTACCAGGGCGTTGGTGTTGTTTGGCTGGATGGGTGTCGATCGGACCGGCACGCACTCGGGCCAGAGCCATCGAACCAGGAGACGCCTCGATCGACCGGAACTTGCGCGAGTCACCGCACGTCAGGACGTCCTCTCGTGGGACGTTGGAACCCCCAAAGCGACTGAATCCGTCGCCATCACGGATTGTTGCATTTAATCAAGATTGCTATCGGGGGAGATGCCACCATGACTCTTGGTGCTCCACCATGATTACGAAAGGTCTAGTCACGAGCCATGGGTGGCACCCGGGAATTTGCATGAATGTTCTCTGTGCTGGCTGGACTCATGCGTGGTATCGTCCGTCGAGAGGGGGTCGTTGCAGGGAGGCTCGTCGGGAGGTCGTCGGCCATTGATGGAGGCAAGCTGCCAATGATGCTTGTCCGCTGCCAGCCACGAGTGGCCCGATCGCCCTCGATCGGTCGCTGGCACCCATACTCCCCACTTTTCCGGCTCACATTTTCGTGGGGAATATGGGGAGTATGGCGGAGTATGGGGACGCCATCGAGTCGGCGCCGCCCCTCGGCCGGGCGCAAGACAACCATCGATGCTTGCATCGAGCCGCCGGAGATGGGCCCGACCGCCCCGAACCGGTCGTCGGCGTCCATGCTCCGCACTTTTTCGCGTCACGTTTTCGTGCGGAGCATGAGGGAGCATGAGGAGCATGAGGAGCATGGCGGCTCATCGGGCAGACGCCGGCCACTGGTCGGGGCCCTCATGCTTGCAGATCCAAGACATGCAAGACATGCAGAACATACAAAGCATGAGGAGCATGGGCGAAGCAAGATACCCCCGGCATCGCTCCCCTGCAAAGCGAGCCCCCTTGCCAGGGTCATCCTCCATCGGGACGCCTGACTTCGGCCGCGGCGGTGCCAGATCGCGTGGATGCCTGAGCAACCAGGGCGTCCACGGCCTTGGCTCTCGAATGTAGTGCCTTGATGTCCGCGATCACGGCGGGCGACTGACTGGAATCGAAGTCGGGGCTTCCCGAGTATTGCACCCGGATCGGGTTGGGCCCGAGGGGCAGCGCCGAAGTGACGAGCCTGGCCTTGCCGTGGGTCAGTGGGACAACACCCAGGACGGTTGACCCGTCGAGGAACCTGACGGTACCGGCGGGTGTCCCGCGGGCCCGTCCGTCGAACTTGACCTTGGCGGTCAGGACCACGTGGCGTCCGGCGTTGACGGATCTGGGTCGCGCCACCAGGCTGGTCTTCGTGTGAACGGTTACCGCCGCCGGATGTCGGGGACTCGGCGCGGGGGTGGATCCCCGATGATGCCGCCCCCGCCGCCGGTGCTGCCCCCGCCGCCGGTGCTGCCCCCGCCGTGATTGCCCCCACCGCCATTGCCGCCCCCGCCGCCATCGCCGCCATCGCCGCCCCCGCCGCCCCCGCCGCTGTGCACCGGGTAGAGCAGGAATCCGTCGTAGTTGGAGTCGGTGCCGAATCCGATCCCGGCGATCACGCCATTGTCGTTGATGGATGTGGCATTCTGGAGCGTCCAATTCGAGCTGGTATCGAGCATCTTGTTGAGGTTCTGGATCCCTCCCGACGAGGTATAGACGAACGCGACGGTGACGGTCCCCCCGATGACGCCGGTCCTGGGGATCACCGCATATCCGACGACATCGCCCGAGGCGTTAACGCCGTTCGCTACGGCGTCAGTACCGCCCAGGTTGCCCAGGTCGGTCCATTTCCCGTTGCTGTACACGAACGGTTCTGTGGCGGTCTCCGTGAGGCCATCCGACGCGGTGAAGGTCTTCGTCGCATAGCCGGCGATGAATTCCCCGTTCGAGCTGATCGCCGTCGCGTAGCTGCTCGTGTAACCTTGCGGCACGCCCAGGTCGTCCGAGGCTGTCAACGGTCCGGTGCCCTTTAACAGGAAGGCGTGCGTGGGGCTGCCCGAGGCGGCCGTCGTGGAGTAGCCGACGATCTCCGTGGCGTCGTTGATGGCGGTCGCGACACTCTGGGAACCTCCCAGCGTTCCGAGGTCGATCAGCGGCCCGCCCCTGTTGTACAGGAACGCGTGGGTGGGACTGTTGAACGAGCTCCCGGTCGCCGAGTAGCCGACGACTTGCCGCGAGTCGTCGATGCCCGTCGCCTGGCTGGTGCCG
Source organism: uncultured Planctomycetota bacterium (assembly GCA_963815795.1). Classification (GTDB taxonomy): domain Bacteria; phylum Planctomycetota; class Planctomycetia; order Isosphaerales; family Isosphaeraceae; genus JAKAUH01. Next base: position 664,940 of record CAWFIC010000006.1, read on the forward strand.
CCGAGGTTCCCCAGGTCGGTCGCCTGCCCCTTGCTGCTGTACAGGACCGCTTCGTCGTTCGTCGATCCTCCCATCCCGCCCAGCCCGTCGCTGGTGGAGGAATAGCCGACGACCTCGCCCGTCTCGTTGATCGCGGTCGCCGTCGTGCTCGAATCGCCCTGCAGCGGCGCCAGCAAGGTCGTCTGGCCGTTGTTATTGAGGAAGTACGCCTCGGACGAGTTGCCGGAAAGCCCGGTCGCGGCCACCTCGGCCGCCGAATTGATGGCGACGATACCCTGGGTCACGTCCAGGATCTCCGGCAAGGCGACCTGACCGAGAGGCGTGAGGCTGTACGCCAGCAGCGAGCGGCCCTCGAGGGACTCCACTTGGGCCGCGATCCGGCGTCGTCGCGCGGCGGTCGCCCGCCGGCGCGTCGGTGCGTTGTGAAGGCGAGATGAGTCGAACATGGTCGAGTCCTCGGAACGTATTTATGAGATATGAGAATTTCTAGATTCAATGCGACGAGCCGGCCCCGCGTCGGTGGGAGCCGTCCGGGTGGACGTCAACGGATCCTCAAGGCGACCTCGAGATGATGGATCGCCTCCCCGACGGCGATCCGCGCTTGATGGTGATGCGGGGCACTGCTGCCGAGATGGCCCTCGACGACCCTCAGCTTGTGGATCGAGTCGCGCAGGATGCCGTCGGATTGCCCCTGGGACAGGTTGCCGAGGCTCGCGGCGGCGGCGACGTTCGGCGGGGCCGAACCGCCCAGGATGTGGAGGGCTTCGTTCACCCGATGCAGGGCCTGCACGCGCTGGCCGTTGTAGTCGTGGTCGGCTTCCTGCAGCTTCGTGTGCACCATGCGGATCAGGTTGATGCTCGACTGGTCCTGCTGCAGGGGTCGTCTCTCCTGGCGCGGGCCTGACGGGCCTTCTCCTCACGCAGGTGTTCGGCGCGCCGTGCCTCTTCGCGCTTGTGTTCGGCGTGCTTCTCTTGCCGGGTCGTGGAGCCTGCCGCTCCGGTCGCCTGGCTCTTCTTCGCGGCCTGGCCCGTTCGACGACTGTCCGGCCATCGACCCGGCGGCCGCGGGCTGCTGGCCGTGCTTCGCGTTGCCGTGCGCCGGCGATTGGGACGTACTCGCCTGGCCCCCGCCCTGGTGGCGGGATCCGCTCGACGTCATCGAACCGGCAAACGCGCGATAGTGGTCGTAGAGCGGGTCATACGACTGCCCGCGGGCCTTCTTCTGGTGCTGATTCTGCGCCCACCGGTCGAAGTCGGCCGGATTGTTCGGGAGCCGGCTCGCGGATGCGCCGCCGTTGGCCTTGAGCCACTGGTTGAACTGGTGCAGATCCTTCTGGTACTGCTGGTGCGCCTGCTGGATCGCCTGCTGCTGCATCCTCTGCATGTGCTGCTGGTACTGCATCTGCTGCTGGTGGATCTGCATCTGGATGTGGGGGGGCACGTGGCCCATGCCGGGGTGTCCCTGCGGCACGGCGTGGCCGGCCGGAGCGTGGCCGCGGTTCGGATGCTGCGCCATCGCCGGGCCGGAGCAGACGGAGAGGGTCAAGGTCAGCACGATGGACGTCGCTACGGCAGAAAGCTTCATCGCAAGTCTCCTCGGCCGCGTACGCGGTCCTGGCTACGGCCCGGTCCGCGGGTGTTGAAATTCACCGGTGAGGGAGGTCGCCACGAGGACCAGACGTTTCGACCGGACGAAACTTGCGCAAGTCTTCTTAGTTCAGGTTTCGCACTCTTGAGGGTCGGCACCTGATCAGAAAGATACGTCGGTCTCCTTACCATCTCTTGGCTACTTGTCTGGGTTACCACGCCTCGACAAGGCACCAAAGCAAGGAGACTGACCCATGGAACTTACCTCCTCGTTCGTTCAACCTGCTACAGCACTTCGCACCGGTGTTCACCGCACCCACCCACAAGACCTTCCTCGTGATCGTCGCCGGCTGGGTCCTCTCCCAGCGCCACCGCTTCATCACCGAACTCATCTTCTCCGGCGGCCACGTCGGCAAGGGGCACTGGTCGCGGTTCCATCGCTTCTTCAGCCATGCCGCCTGGGACATCGATTCCTTCTCCATGGCTCTGGCCAAGCTGGTCGTGACGATCCTTGCCCCGGGCGCCCAACTCCTCTGGGCCGTTGACGACACCCTCTGTCGCAAGCGCGGGCTGACCCTCTACGGCGCCGGCATGCACTACGACCCGCTCATCTCCAGCCGATCCAAGGCCCTCGTCAGTTGGGGACACGACTGGGTCGTGCTCTGCCTGATCGTCGTCCATCCCTTCTGGGCGCCCGGCAAGGTCTTCGCCTTGCCCATCGCCGCTCGGCTCTACATCAACCGCCAGGGGCTCACCAAGGGGAAGAAGGGCAAGGGGAAGTCGTCGGGGACCGGCAGCGGGGTCGAGGCCAAGACCGAGCTCGATCATCGCACGCGGCCGGAATTGGCCCTGGAACTCATCGAACTGGTAGCCCGGTGGTTCCCCGACGACGAGATCCTCATGCTCGGCGACAGCACCTATGGTGGTCGAAGTGTCCTGTCTCATCTGCCCGCCAACGTTCATCTCATCAGCCGGGTCGCCGCCAACGCCGCGCTGTACCGCGCGGCCCCGCCGCGGCGACCGGGTCAGAGGGGGCCATCCCGCAAGAAGGGGGACCGCCTGCCGGGCATGACCGAGTGGGCCGCCGACCCGGAGGCGCCCTGGACGCGACTGGACTTCGACCAGTTCGGGCTGCATGCCACCCTGGAGGTCAAGACGATCCGGGCGCTGTACTACAAGGCGGGGCGGGACCGGCTCTTGACCATCGTCCTGGTGCACGATGTCGAGGGGAAGCGCCCCGATCAGATGTTCTACTGCACCAAGCTCGACTGGGCGGCGCGTCAGGTGCTCTCGGCGTACTCCTGTCGCTGGGCGATCGAATGCACATTCGAATATTGCAAGCAATTCCTGGGATTGGAGGACCCGGCCAATCGCCTCCCCAAGGCGGTCGAGCGGACGGCACCCATGGCGATGTTCATCTACACCATGGTGGTCGTGTGGTTCCACCGCGAGGGTCATCGCTCGGTGCAGTTCCCCTTCCGGCCGTGGTATCAGAAGAAGGCCGAGCCGTCGTTCGCGGATCTGCTGACGACCCTGAGGCGACTGAGCTACGATGAGAAGACCGAGGGGCTGCTCCCGAAGCACTCTCGACTGAGAACCTGGGTCGCCCAGCTCACCGAGCTTCTCAGCCGGACCGGGTGAGCGGCCTCTTGGCCGAGGATTCCTGGGCGGTACGCGACTTCACGACCGATCCGACGGGATGGATTTCACCCGACGGGCTACTCGCGGTACGCCCTCATCCGTGCGAAACTCGAACTTAGGTCGGAACGTCTGAGATTTGGTAAGCCCGGCCTAACGGCGCGTCACCGTCGGATCCCTGACCGGGGTTCCTCGCTCAAGAAGGACGTGTACAATGGCCTACCACATGTGCACTCGACGGAGGCTCGAGAACCGATCGCGAGGGGAGGCCGTCGTCTTCGGCCTTCCTCTCCCTCCAGGGGGGACGCCCGCATCGGCCGAACCGGAACGCCTCTCGGGGAAATGGGACGGAATTCGAAGGAGAGATTGGACCGGACGCCAGGACGGGCGACGATCGCAAGTCGGCGGATGATCAGAGGTTGGGCGCACTCGCCGCCCGGATCGCCGCCCGGGTGAGACCTCGAATTTGGGGAGCCATCCGATGAATCGCGTTCCGCCTGAAGCCGAGATGCGGTCCTCCGCATTGGAGGACCTGCTCGATCGCATTCGTGACGGACTCGCCGCCGAGGAGGAGCTGATGGGTCATTACGCGGAGCTCTATGCCGGCAGGGACTCGATCGCCCTGGGGCTGCTGAAGACCCTGTACGGCAAGGACGCGGAGCGAGTCGGGGTGGATCCGCTCAGCCTGGTCGGCGTCCTGCTCGCCGAGCGGCTCGGCGAGATCCGGCAGCGCCAGGAGGTCTACTCGTCGCGGAAGAACTTCGAAGCCTGGGTCGAGCGAGGGATCCGGCGCGAGATCTGGAAGCTGCGCAAGCGGAACCAGCGCGCCCCGGCGGCGGGGGGTCCCCTGGTCGACGAGGCCGCGGCGAAGGGCTATCAGCCGGGCTCCCAGGGCGATCCCCTCTCCTCCATCCTGTTCCAGACCTGGAACGAGCGGCTCGAGTCGGCGATGAACAAGGTGCCGCCGATGGAGTCCCATCAACGGATGCTCTACCAGGTCCTGGCCCGCCTGTATGTCCTCAAGGGCTGGGATTACCAGAAGCTGGCCAGGCTGGTCTATGGCCCGGGCCAGGACGAGGATGACATCAGGCGGCAGGGGGAGCGGATCCGCAAGTGGATCCAGCAACCGATCCGGCACATCCGGGCCGCGCGGAAGCGAGGCCGGCCGCCGCGAGCCGGGAACGCGCCGGTGCATCCCCATCCGCCGGACGAACGGATCGAGAACGACCGGGACTCGAACGGTGCGGAACATCCCTGACGGGGACCTTCGCGAGCCATGGACATGCCATCCACATCGTCGGATCCGATCGAGAGTTACCTCGAATCCTGCTATGGTGCGTTCCTCCGCGGCGACCCCCGGCCCGACCATCCCCCGGAGCTCGAGGGTGCCATGGAGCCGGATTCCTGGGGCCGCCTCGACGCGGCGGTCCAGCGGCTGCGGCGGCGGGCCGCGGCCGTCCGTCGCCGTCGCGAGCGCGCTCGCCGGGAGGGACCGGAGCCGGAGCCCGCGACCGCCGACCTGGGCCGGGAATGGCCGGACGTCCCCGGCTACGAGATCACGGGCTGCCTCGGCGAGGGCGGCTTCGGTCGCGTGTACCGGGCGATCAGCAAACGCCATTTCGGCGTCGCCGTCGCGGTGAAGGTCCTCCGCCCGCATCGTCCATCGTGGACGAGGGCGGGCGGCCCGCCCGAGATGAGGCGGCTCCTGACCCACCTCCTGCTCGGCGAGGCGCGGATCCTGGCGCACATCGGTCATCGCAACGTGGTCCGCTATCTCGGCTGCGGCGTCCTCGACGACGGCGACGAGGCCGGCACCCCGTTCATCGCGACCGAGCTGATCGATGGCGAGTCGCTGGCCGACCGGGTCGGCTCGGCTCCGCAGGACCCTCGATGGTCGGCGCGCATCCTGGCGCAGGTCGCCGACGCCCTGGATTTCGTCCACCAGCTCCAGTTGCGGCCGCAGTCCGCCGGCGATGACGCCGGGGCCGAGGCCGGGATCCTCCACCGGGACGTCAAGCCGTCGAATATCCTGCTGGGGCGGGGGGATCAACCCTTCCTCACCGACTTCGGCCTCGCCGGGCGGGCCGGCCGGGCCTCGTCGGAGGATGGGTTCGTCGCCGGGTCGCCGTCGTACGCCGCCCCCGAGCAGGGCCGGCACGATGCCGTCCTGACTCCCGCGGTGGACGTCTATGGTCTGGGGGCCACGCTGTACCACCTCCTGACCGGCAAGCCTCCCCATCTCCGGCCGGGCCCGGCCGATGGGGGCGGCGGCCTGGGCAACGGCCGGGTCGAGCCTCGGCGGCTGGCGTCCCGGGTGCCGGTGGACCTCGAGCGGGTCTGCCGGAAATGCCTGGAGGACGACCCGGCCCGGCGGTACCAGGCCGCCGGCGCCGTGCGGGACGACCTCCAGAGGTTCCTCGACGGCAAGCCGGTCTCGGCCAATCCCGTCGGCCCGCTGGGGCGATGGGCGCGATGGGCCCGCCACGATCCCCGCACCGCCTCGCTGGCGGCGATGCTGCTGCTCGCCGGCCTCTTCCTCTTCGGCACGATCGCGACGCTGTACCTCCGGGAGACGACCCGGGCCGACGCCGAGCGGCTCTTGCGCGCCGCGGCGACGAGCTGGCGCGGGTCGGGCGCGCCGCGGCCGACCTGACGGTCGACACGGTCGTCGCCGACGAGTACGCCGCGATCGACACCGTGCCGGTCTCGATCCGAAAGGACATCGCGCTGCGGGTCATCCCGTACTACGACCGGCTGATCTCGTTGCAGGGAGATGATCCGGCCGCGCGGGCCGGCGTGGCGAAGACCCTGCTCCTGCGAGCCAGGTTGCGCCATGCGCTGGGGACCACCTCGGAGGACCACGAGGCCATCGCCGATTGTCTCGAGGCCGCGCGGCTCTACGCGGAGGCTCCCCCGACGCCCGACAACGCGTTCGGCCGCGCCCAGGCCCTGGCCTCGATCGGCGCGATCCTCGGACCCCAGCGCCGCTTCCTGGAGGCGATCGCGCGTCTGACCGTCGCCCAAGAGATTCTGGATGGACTGGTCGCCGCGCAGCCCGACCGGAAGGACTATCGCTTCCAGTTCGCGAAGTGCCTCAGCAACGAGGCGAACTGTCACCGCTTCCTGGGCCAGCAACACGCCGCGGCGTCGCCGGCCGGGGATGCCGCCCGCGAGTTCCGGGCGGCCGAGCGTGCCTACTCCGACGCCATCGGCCACGTCCAGCAGTTGGTCCGGAGGTTCCCGGACGAGGCCCGCTTCCGCGAGTGGCTGGCCAGGATCTGGGGAAACCTGGGCGACCTGTACCTGGCGAGGAGCGATCTCGACGAGGCGACCAGGAGCGCCGAGGCCGGTCGGGCGCTCCAGCAAGGCCGACAGATCGCCATCGCCCTGGATCGCGAGTTCCCGGGTGTCACGTCGATCCAGGACTGCCTGGTGATCCTCTCCCTGAATTACGGGGAATACCTGAAGAACGGCGGGCGGTCCGCGGAGGCGGTCGCCGAGTACAGCCGGGCCAGCCTCGTCTACGACCGGCTCCACGACCGCCATCCCGACCAGCGCGAATTCCGATGGGGACAGGCCCTGGCGCGCGGCTCGCTGGGGATGGCCCTGGCGGAGTCGGACGCCATCGCGCAGCGCGATCGACCCTCGAGGAGGCCGCTCGACAGTACGACGCGCTGGTCGCCGACTATCCCGCGGTGCTCCAGATCGCGACCGAACGAGGCGCCACCTATGATGCGATGGCCCAGCTCGAGCTCCGATCCGGGTCGATCGCCGAGGCGAGTCGGCTCATCGCGCGGGCCATCCGGGTCCAACTGGAGCTCCTCGCCGCCGTCGCGCGGACCGACATGTCGCGGGAAGAGAAGCGAACGCTGCTGGCCCAGGCGACCTTGAAGCTCGCTGCCGATTGCGTCGGATGGATTCGACATCTCGCCGGCCGACTGCGAAGCCGCGACGAACCGGGTGACCTCCGCACCCGGCAGGGAGGGTCAACCAGGGACGCCGCAACAAGCGAGATAGGAGGACCGCGGGCCGTGCTCCGCGTTCGACCGGGGAACCGACGCGGCGACGTCGATCGAGAGGACTCGCCGAGGTCCTACACGAATCTTTACGCCGGCTTGGGCGTCGTTGGGCCGGAAGGGCGTCGATTCGACCCCTTCCAGGTTGGATCATCGCTTTGAACGAAGAGGACTCGATCGAGACGTTGCGGCGCAGGAACCGGGCCGGGTTCAGATTGCGGCCCGCCAGGAGTTGGGATCGGCGGCGGATGCGAACCCGGAGCGCCAGCGAGGGTTCAATCCTCGGCGACGGCGCCGTCTCCGCGGATCCCCTCGCTGGCGCTTCGGGTTCGTATTGACCGCGACGCTGGCCGACCCGGTCACGCTGCGATCATCTCTCGATCGACTGGAACTCGCGCAAGTCATCGTTCGTCAGGACGTCCTTCCTGGGGGTGGAGAAAGGCAACTAAAGCGAATCACTCCGTTGCCACACCATTCATGGCACGGTAGGATGCTTGCTACCGGCTCGTGCACGCTTACTCCTGGTGATCCATGATGATTACGAACGGTCTAGTCACGGAGTCACGGATTCTTCCCGGCGGGCCGGTGGTCGAGCCGCCCGGGGAGCGGACCGGGGCCGACGGCGGCAAGACCAGCCCGACCCTGCTGGATCGGGTGCGCGACTGGCGGGATCATCCCGCGTGGGTCGAGTTCCACGAGCGCTACGACCCCTTGCTGCATCGCTGGTGCGGCCGGTTCTCGCTTGATACCGATACCGCCGACGAGCTCTGTCAGCGGATCTGGGTCGAGTTGATGGCCCGGATGCAGACGTTTCGCTACGACCCCAGCCGCGGGTTCCGCCGGTGGCTCTGGCGGTTGTTCCGGTCCCGGGCCATCGACCTGTTGCGCAGCCGTCGCGCCACACAATGCCATTCTTACGAAGGGTTTCTGTCGAGCCTCCCGGCCTGGCGCCTGCCCGATCACGAGCCGCTCGCAAGCGACCGGACGGAGGGGCAGGGGGTGTTGCTCGCCCTCGTCCTCGAGGCCGAGCAGGCGCAGGCGGCCGTCCGCGCCCGGGTCGATGCGGAGACCTGGAGCGCGTACTGGACCGTGGCCATCGAGGACCGGCCGATCCGGGAAGCCGCCGATTGCCTGGGCAAGTCCTATACGGCCATCTACACCGGCTACAAGCGCGTTGACCGGATGCTCCGCGCCGAGGGCCAGCGACGGCTCGCGGCGCTCGCGGCAACGAGTTCGTGACTATTGGCAGTGATCCCGACGACCGAATCACCCCGAGGATGGGAAAGAAAGACGCAACCACGAATAACACGAATTTACACGAATCATTCAGGTTCAGGCATCCGGGTTGACGAGACGACCGGACGGCCGTCTCTTGCAAGTGCAGAGCCCAAGTTCTTTGGGTATTTATTCGTGTAAATTCGTGTTATTCGTGGTTCCTCTGCGTCTGTTCGATTTCGATGCGGTATCGAATTGGGGGATCGACGATGATTTCTTGCCCGTCCGCCGCCACCCTGGCCCGGCTGGGGACCGACTGGTTGGACCAGGACACCCTGTCCTCGATCGAAGACCATATCGAGCACTGTGCCGACTGCCAGGACCGGCTGGACCGGCTGCGGCGGAACGATGCCCGACCGGATCCGGCCGACGCGGATCGCCGGCTGCTCCCGGCTGAATCGCCCGAGATCCCCGGCTTCGTGATCGAGCGCGAGCTGGGCCGGGGGAGCATGAGCGTCGTCTACCTGGCGCGGCAGCCGAATCTCGGCCGGCTGGTGGCGCTCAAGGTCGTGCGCAGCGGCCCGTCGGCGGGGTCGCACGAATACGCCCGGTGGCTCCGCGAAGGCCGGTCGTTCTCGCTGCTGCGGCACGAGAACGTGGTGCGACTCCACGACGTCGGCGAGGCCGATGGCTGGCTGTACCTGGTCCTCGAGTATGTCCCGGGCGGGACGCTCAACGACCGGCTGGACGTCCCGTACGCCGCGCTCGACGCGGCCCGATTGCTCGAGGCCGTCGCCGGTGCGGTCGAGGCGATCCACCGCGCGGGGCTGCTCCACCTGGACCTCAAGCCGTCGAACATCCTCATCGACGCCGCGCCGGGGCGCGCGCGAACGGGAGACGCCCCGGGTGGGCGACTTCGGCCTCGCCTATTCCTGGGACGACCCCGATGCCACGGCCAACGCCATCGGCCCGATCGGGCCGATCGGCACCCCCCGGTACATGGCGCCGGAGCAGCTCGGGGCCGACCGCGATCGCCTCGGCCCGGCCGCCGACATCTATGGCCTGGGCGCCCTTCTCTATCATGTGATGACCGGCCGGCCGCCGTTCGTGGCGCCCTCGGTCGCCGAGACGCTGGAGCAGGTCCGCCACCAGGAGCCCGTCCCGCCGCGGCGGCTCATCCCGGCGATTCCCCGCGACCTCGAGACGATCTGCCTGAAATGCCTGCGCAAGGAGCCCGGTCAGCGCTACGCGACGGCCCGGGCGGTGGCCGATGACCTGCGGCGATTCCTCGACGGCGTGGCGATCTCGACCCGACCCGACCCGCCGGCCGTGAAAGCCTGGCGATGGTGCCGCCGCCGCCCGGCCGTCGCCGCCCTGGCCGCCGCGCTGGCCTTCACGTTCTTCGCCGGGTTCCTCGGCATGTTCCGGCTCTGGAGGCATGCGGAATCCGAACGCGGCCGGGCCGAGCGGGAACGGTCGCGCGCCGAGGAGGCGCAGGCCCGCGCCGAGGCCGACCTCGGGCATGCCGCCGGGCTCCTGGACCAGTTGATCGAGCTGAACGCCGGCGGCCAGCACAATCTCCCCAAGGTCGTCAGCCCCGAGCGCATGATCACCCTGCTGCAAGGCGCGCGTCGCGACGTCCTCGAGCTCGCCCGCCGGCTGCCCCATCGCGAGACGATGCTCCTTCAACTGAACTCGGTCAACGATCGCCTGGGCGTCATCCTCTCCGAGGAGTCGCGATGGGACGAGGTGCGACACTTGCACGAAAGTTCGCTCCGGGAGGCCGAGGACGCGATCCGACAGCTACCCCGCGCCGACTTCCCGAGGGGCTGGCGACTCAGTGACCTCACGCACCTCGCCCAGCTCGCCGAGAAGGAGGGGAAGCCCGAGGAGGTCGAGGCCCATCTCACGCGGGCCATCGCCTGCTCGGAAGAATGGACCCGCGCCGCACCCGGCCCCGCGCCCTCATCGCATTGGTGGGAGCTCGCCGCAAACTGGCGCGATTCGTCGCCGAATGGGGGCGCCGCGACGAGGCCAGGGACTTGCTGCTGGCCAATGATCGCTCGCTCGAAGAGGCGCCCCGGGATTGGGTCGATGAGAGGATCGCGGTCGAGCGCATCCTCAATCCCCTGGACTTCGGCCACCTGGGCCTGGGACCGCCCCCCGATTCGCGGGCCGATGCGGTCGGTCCGCCCGATCCCCTGGCCTTGCTCGCTTCCTCGGACGGCGATCGCCTACCGCCGGAGGTCTGGGCGGAACTGGCGCTGCGCCGGCTCCAGCTCGCCGGGGATTCCCCGGCCGCGACGTCCCGGGCGTTCCTCTGGTTCACCGACGTCCTGAAGGAGGTGGCCAGCGGCCAGCGCCGATCCTATCGGTTCGATCAGACCAGGCGTACCGTCGATCGCCTCGCCGCCCTCGCGAGGATGCTCGTCGAGACCAACCCGCGGGACCCGGCGGCGTACATGGTGCTCGCCGATGCCCACGAGCAGCAGAGCAAGAACGCCTGGAAGCCGGTCGAGGACCACCCCACCATCGAGCGGACCCTGCGGGAGGCGATCCAGGCGAACCGGCAGGCGGTCGACCTCGCCCCCTACGACGAGGTCGTTCGCCATCAGCTCCAGCGGCGGCAGCGGAAACTCCACGAGCTGCTCCATCCGCCGGCGGGACGCGAGATGGTCGAGGCGAGCTTCCCGGCCGGATCAACCCGCCTCGCGGCCGCGGGTGCCGCCTCAGCGGACCCTCAAGGCGACCTCGAGATGATTGATCGCCTGCCCGACCGAGGCTCGTGCCAGGACGTGGTGCGCAGGGCTGGCCGACCCGCCGAGCTGACTCTGGACGGTCCTGAGCTTGGCGACCGCGTCGCGCAAGATGCCGTCGGATTGCGCCTGGGCCATGTTGCCGAGGCCCACGGAGGCGCCGACGCCCGGCGGGACCGCGGAGCCCAGGTGGTTGAGGGCCTGGCCCAGCGAGTTCATGGCGTGCTCGCGCTGCCCGTTGTAGTCGTGGTCGGCCCGCTGGAGGTTCGAGAGCACCGTGCGCATCAGCGAGACCTTCGCCTGGTCCTGCGCCAGGACACCCCTCGCCAGGGCGCGTTCCCGAAGGATCCGCTCCTCGCGCCGGAGTTCGGCGAGCCGCCGCTCCTCGTGCTTGAGTTCGGCGAGCCGCCGCTCCTCATGCCGGAGTTCGGCGAGCCGCCGCTCCTCATGCCGGAGTTCGCCGTGCTTCTCCTGTCCGGTCGTCGACCCGGTGGCCTGGGTCGAGCCGGTGCTCTTCGTCCCCTGGGCCGTCGTCGTCCCGCCGTTCGCGCTCGTCGATCCCGCCGTCCCGGCTTGCGACGTCCCGGCTTGCGAGTTGTTCCTCCGGCCCGCACGGGCCGTGGATTGCGACCGGCCCGACTGGGACTGACCCGATTGGGACTGGGCCGACTGGGTCTGCCCCTGACCGGACCTGGTCGACTTCGCGGCTGACTGCGACGGGTTCGATAGGGACTGAGCCGCCTGGTTATGCCCCTGTCGGGACTTGCTCGAGCCCATGGAACCGGCGAACGTCCGATACTGGTCGTACATCGGGTCGTAGGACTTCCCCTGCGCCCTCCGCTGCTTCTGGGTGGCCGCCCACCTGTCGAACTCGGCCGGATTATTCGGGAGCCGGCCCGAGCCGCCCTTGCCGCCGTTGGCCTTGAGCCACTGTTCGAATCGCTGCACATCTTGCTGGTATTGCCGATGGGCCTCCTGCTGCATCTTCTGCATCTGCTGCTGCATCATCCGCTGTTCGTGCTGCATCTGCTGCTGCATCTGCCGCTGCACATGGGTAGGGATCTGACCCGCCCCGGCGTTGCCCGGGTGCACCTGGCCTCCGGTATGCCCGCCGGTCGCCGGTCGTGCGGCGTTGCCGTGGTGCTGGGCCATGACGGGATGGAAATAGGCCGAAAGGGCCGAAATCAGGATGCCAGAGCTCACCAAGGCCGACCATTTCATCGCAAGTCTCCTCCTCCGCTGGTGCACGACTGAGAGTCTGTCCTAGAAGGTGGGTCAGACGATTGTAGGGTGGGTGAAACCCACCGACGCAAGGCCTTGGCACACGGTGGGTTTCACCCACCCTACGGGATCGCTCTCGACCCTTCCGGGACAGACTCTGACAAGACCCGCCCTGATGTGTCGAGATTCGCCGCCGGGCGAGAGACTCGATGTCCCCTCTCTTTACTCGAACGAGATCCGCTTCCGTTGTCCGCGTGCTCGATCGTTCGCCAGGATCGTTCGCCTCCCTGACCGCTGGACAGAGCCTCGCGGCGGCCCTGGCGCCGTTCGGTTGGAAGCGTTCCGAGCCGAATCGTCCGAGATCCAAGAAAACCGCTCAGACGGAAGACGCTGTTGTCAACCGGACCTTGCGCACAGCCGTCCACTGACGTCGGATGGGCATGGCCGTAGGGTTCCGGTCTGGACCGATCGGAGATGTTAACCGGCTCGGCTTTCGCCTGCAATGGTTGCGGCCACATAAGTTGCGAAAACAAAGCATCGCTGTGCCGGTTATGACGGCCCCGAAGGGCCGTCGGCACGAAAGGCCTCGAGCCGGACGGCGGCGGTCGCGCGCGTGTCGGGTCGGCATCCCGAGGATGATCGATTTGTTCGTCATGTTCTGCGCCGCCCGCAACGTCACACCTGGCGACGTCGCCGTGGTCCGATCCCGGCTCTTGGATTCCGACAGCGTGTTCTCCAGGACCCGGCTTCGATCAAACGTTCAGGGTCTTGAGATACGCGACACTCTGCTGCGTGAGTTCCCAGCTTTGCTCGACGAAGTAGTTCTTCACCCCGCCGACCTTCGCCGCGGTGAAGGTCTTCATCCAATCGATGGAGCCTCGGCCCACCGCGACCTGGGGGCGCCGCCCACCGCGCCGGCCCGCACTCTTCGGGGCCGGAGCCGGGGCGTTCATGTCCACGTCCTGCAGATGCATCGAGTTGAACCTGCCGGGGTACTTCCGGAAATACTCGGCGGCGACGAAACCGGCCGTGATCGTCAACATCTGGAACTGGAACTTGACCAGCTCGGGATCGAGCCGCTCGAACAGCAGGTCGTAGGTCCGCTTGCCGTCGACCATCGAGATTTCGAAGCCTTCGTTGTGCAGGCCCTGCTGCATGCCGGCCTTCGCCGCCACGGCGGCGATCTTGTTGTATTCGTCCGCCGCTTTTTTCACCTGGTCGAGCGTCGGGTTGTTCCCTCCGTTCCCGTCGCCCAGGGTTGCGGTGATCATCTGCGTGATGCCGACTTCCTTGGCCCACTCGATGCTCTTCTCCTGGCTGTTCCGCAGCTCACGCATGCTGAAGTGAGAACTCTCGGATTTCATGCCATGATCGGCCAGGATCTTCCTGACCTCGGCCCCGTTCGCCAGCGAGGCGAAGTCGCGGCCGTAACCGATCGGCGAGCACAGCTCGAGCCGTGTCACGCCGATGTCGGCCATCGTCTTGGTGAACGCGGGAAAGTCCTTGAGCATCGAGCGCAGGGGATAGACCTGGCACCCGATCGGCAAGCCCAGCGGATTCGCCCTGAGCTCCGCCACATTCGCGGCCAGGAGCCCGGCCACGCCGGCACCGACCGCCGCCCTCCGCATGAACTCTCGTCTCGAAGTCATGAACGCATCTCCTTTTGAAAGGTGTACGAGGAAGGCCCGTAGGGTGGGTCGAACGCCGCGGAGCGGCGCGAGGCCCACCGGTCTCGTCGGCGGACCCGGTGGGCCTCGCCTCGATGAATCGAGGCTCGACCCACCCTACACCCATCCGGCGGCCTTCTTAGTTCGAGTTTCGCACGGATGAGGGCGTACCGCGAGTAGCCCGTCGGGTGAAATCCATCCCGTCGGATCGGTCGTGAAGTCGCGTACCGCCCAGGAATCCTCGGCCAAGAGGCCGCTCACCCGGTCCGGCTGAGAAGCTCGGTGAGCTGGGCGACCCAGGTTCTCAGTCGAGAGTGCTTCGGGAGCAGCCCCTCGGTCTTCTCATCGTAGCTCAGTCGCCTCAGGGTCGTCAGCAGATCCGCGAACGACGGCTCGGCCTTCTTCTGATACCACGGCCGGAAGGGGAACTGCACCGAGCGATGACCCTCGCGGTGGAACCACACGACCACCATGGTGTAGATGAACATCGCCATGGGTGCCGTCCGCTCGACCGCCTTGGGGAGGCGATTGGCCGGGTCCTCCAATCCCAGGAATTGCTTGCAATATTCGAATGTGCATTCGATCGCCCAGCGACAGGAGTACGCCGAGAGCACCTGACGCGCCGCCCAGTCGAGCTTGGTGCAGTAGAACATCTGATCGGGGCGCTTCCCCTCGACATCGTGCACCAGGACGATGGTCAAGAGCCGGTCCCGCCCCGCCTTGTAGTACAGCGCCCGGATCGTCTTGACCTCCAGGGTGGCATGCAGCCCGAACTGGTCGAAGTCCAGTCGCGTCCAGGGCGCCTCCGGGTCGGCGGCCCACTCGGTCATGCCCGGCAGGCGGTCCCCCTTCTTGCGGGATGGCCCCCTCTGACCCGGTCGCCGCGGCGGGGCCGCGCGGTACAGCGCGGCGTTGGCGGCGACCCGGCTGATGAGATGAACGTTGGCGGGCAGATGAGACAGGACACTTCGACCACCATAGGTGCTGTCGCCGAGCATGAGGATCTCGTCGTCGGGGAACCACCGGGCTACCAGTTCGATGAGTTCCAGGGCCAATTCCGGCCGCGTGCGATGATCGAGCTCGGTCTTGGCCTCGACCCCGCTGCCGGTCCCCGACGACTTCCCCTTGCCCTTCTTCCCCTTGGTGAGCCCCTGGCGGTTGATGTAGAGCCGAGCGGCGATGGGCAAGGCGAAGACCTTGCCGGGCGCCCAGAAGGGATGGACGACGATCAGGCAGAGCACGACCCAGTCGTGTCCCCAACTGACGAGGGCCTTGGATCGGCTGGAGATGAGCGGGTCGTAGTGCATGCCGGCGCCGTAGAGGGTCAGCCCGCGCTTGCGACAGAGGGTGTCGTCGACGGCCCAGAGGAGTTGGGCGCCCGGGGCGAGGATCGTCACGACCAGCTTGGCCAGAGCCATGGAGAAGGAATCGATGTCCCAGGCGGCATGGCTGAAGAAGCGATGGAACCGCGACCAGTGCCCCTTGCCGACGTGGCCGCCGGAGAAGATGAGTTCGGTGATGAAGCGGTGGCGCTGGGAGAGGACCCAGCCGGCGACGATCACGAGGAAGGTCTTGTGGGTGGGTGCGGTGAACACCGGTGCGAAGTGCTGTAGCAGGTCAACGAACGAGGAGGTAAGTTCCATGGGTCGGTCTCCTTGCTTTGGTGCCTTGTCGAGGCGTGGTAACCCAGACAAGTAGCCAAGAGATGGTAAGGAGACCGACGTATCTTTCTGATCAGGTGCCGACCCTCAAGAGTGCGAAACCTGAACTTAGAGTTCCCAACCCGGGCGATATTCGCGTGTCAGGAACCGGTTCGCCTCGGAGATGTTCGTGATCTTCGCGTTGGCGGAATCCCAGAGGAGCCGCCGGCCGCCGAGCCGCAGCGAGATGGCGGCCAGGTTGATGGAGTCGCTGATCGGTCCGGCGAGCCGGAAATCGCCGTAGCTCGCCGGGCCTCCCTTGAAGGCCGCGATCCACGCGGCGTTGCGCGCCGACGGGTCACCGCCCTGCCGGCCGCCACCACCGCCGCGCCGTCGCGGGGGCGGCTCGGGTAGGTTGTTCGCCGCTCGATAGGCGCACATCTTCGCTTCGGGGATCAACTGCGCGTATTCGGCGCGGAAGCCTCCCACGATCTTCCCCTTGTCGCCGACGAACATCATGCCTTCTTCGGGGAATTCCTGGTCCTCCGCCATGAGTTCCTCGGGCACGGGCGGCTTGATGCCGCCGTCATACCAGTAGAGGTCCAGGGCCGCCCGCTCCCCCTTGGGCGCGAACCTCATGCGGATCGTGCAGGCG
Organism: uncultured Planctomycetota bacterium; assembly: GCA_963815795.1. GTDB lineage: Bacteria > Planctomycetota > Planctomycetia > Isosphaerales > Isosphaeraceae > JAKAUH01. The sequence continues at coordinate 681,335 of CAWFIC010000006.1, forward strand.
GCGGGGAACGAGTAGTCGTTCTTGATCCGCTGGCAGACGTCGCCCGAAACCGTACAGACGTGGCTGGGCGTCGATTCGACGCTGATCGGGGATCCCAGGTCCAGGAGCTGGAAGATCGGCCAGAGGCTGTAATGCCCCATGTCGGCGATCGACCCGGCGCCGAATTCGTACCAGCCGCGGAAATTCGTGTGCGTGTAGTTGGGGGAATACGGCCGATCCGGCGACGGGCCGAGCCAGAGGTTCCAGTCGAAGCCCGCGGGGACCGGAGGCGTGTCCGTCGGGAGGGTGGGGAACTGGGGCCACATCGGCCGCATCGACCAGTTGTGGATCTCCCGAAGCGCGCCGATGGCGCCGTTCTTGATCATGTCCACGGCCTGCTTCTGACCGCCACCCTGACTGGCCGGCATGAAGTGGGTGGCGATGTTCTTCGAACGGGCCGTCTCGATGACGGCCCTGGCCTCCAGCACGCGATTGGCCAGGGGCTTGTGCACGATCACGTTCATGCCCTTCTTCAGGGCCGCGAGCGAGATGGTCGCGTGGGTGTGATCCGGCGTCATCACCTTCACCGCGGTGACGTCCTTCTCCCTGTCCAGCAGCTCGCGGAAGTCAACGTAGGTCGCACATCCCTTGTAATGGTCCTTGCCGCGCTGCTTGGCGTAGTAGGTTTCCACGATCTCCTTGCCGACGTCGCGGCCGCCGGGCACGTGGTTGACGCCTTCCCTCCAGGTCGGGATCCCGAGGAGCCGCCTGATCCCGGTGCGGAGGTCGTTCTTGCTCCATTCGAGGTAATGGAGCCCCTCCTTGTCAACGTCGCAGACGGCGACGACCTGGATGTCCGGGCTGGCGAGGATGCCGCCGATCTCGCGGATCGCCTGGGTCCCGAACCCGACGCAGGCCAGGGTGATCTTCTCGCTGGGCGCGACGAATCCCGCCCCGCCCAGCACGTGTCGGGGCACGATGGTGAATGCGGCAGCAGCCGCGCCGCCAGATCGCATCAACTGTCGCCGCGAAAGGCCTCGCGGATGAGAAGGGTTGCTCGTCTCGTCGGTGTTCCTGGACACAGAATCTTCGGTTTTCATGGGAAAAAAACCTCAGAATGTCCTTTGGGCGTAAGTATGTCCGGCCGAGGAACCGCATTTTCAACGCCGGGCGGAGGGCCGTCAATATGGTGCCGGTCCCGCCCCCCGAACTTCAGGAGGCGCTTGCGTTCATCATGCCGACTACCAGATTATGCCGACCGGGGTTCGTAGGGTGGACGCGAGATCCGGCGAACCGCGTGTGGACTTCGCTGCCTGATGCGGCATGATCAGAGACCCTCCAGGAAGGCCACACCTCGTCCTCCGGCCGGAACCGCCCCTGGTGCACGTCCAACGGCGTAACCACTGGTGAGAGCTTCTTGGCCTTGCGATAGCAAAGGGACAAGAACCAACGATCTTTGGTGATTGCCTGTCCAGAGGATGTTGCGCGCCTCTTGCGCCTTTGGTCTCGTAAAGCGCAGAGATTGCACTTCCAGCCGATGCCGATGCGTCGTGCGCAGGCTGAACCGAGGCTTGCCTGCCGAGGAATTCCGGCGAGTTGACCCCAGAGCCAGCCGAGGCTTCTGTTCGTTCGGCTGCGCCTTTCTACGCGGAAGGCGCATCTTCACGGGACTCCGCTTGCGTTGCGAGTCGCGCTCGCCCTTGTTCGGAATCGAGTGAAGACGGTCGGTGGCGTTCGGCAAGTTCTTGAGACTGTCGATTTTCACGGGAGGCGGGGTCAAAGGTGAGCGGGTTGCCCCCCTCTCGATCGTGAGCTGCTGCGATCGGGGAAGGCCACACGGCCTCGCCGTTTCGGGCCCCAGTCGCCGGTTGGACGGCGAAGACGTCAAGTCACTTCACGACCGCCGGCGGCGGCGCGGATTCCTTGGCCAGAAGTTCCCGGTTGATTGGCGTGGCGTCCCAGACCTTCGCCGTACCATCTCCACCGGCGGTGACGATTCGCGAGCCGTCCGGGCTGAAGCCGGCCGAAGTGACGACCCCGGTGTGCCCCTTGAGCGCGAGGACCTCGGCGCCGGTCGCCGCGTCCCACACCTTCGCCGTATGGTCCTCACTCGCGGTGACCATTCGCGAGCCGTCCGGGCTGAAACCGGCCGAAGTGACGACCCCGGTGTGCCCCTTGAGCGCGAGGACCTCGGCGCCGGTCGCCGCGTCCCACACCTTCGCCGTATGGTCCTCACTCGCGGTGACCATTCGCGAGCCGTCCGGGCTGAAGCCGGCCGAAGTGACGACCCCGGTGTGCCCCTTGAGCGCGAGGACCTCGGCGCCGGTCGCCGCGTCCCACACCTTCGCCGTACCGTCCTCACTCGCGGTGACGACCCGCGCGCCGTCCGGGCTGAAGCCCGCCGTACGGACGGCACCGGCGTGCCCCTTGAGCGCGAGGACCTCGGCGCCGCTCCGCGCGTCCCACACCTTCGCCGTACCGTCGCCACCCGCGGTGACGACCCGCGCACCGTCCGGGCTGAAGCTCGCCGAATTGACGCCGACGAAGGGTATGTCCCCTATCATGACGACATCCGGGATGTCGGCACCAATGAGCCTGCTGGCGTGCCCCTTGAGCGCGAGGACCTCGGCGCCGCTCCGCGCGTCCCACACCTTCGCCATCAGGTCGTTCCCTCCGGTGACGATTCGCGTTCCGTCCGGGCTGAATGACGCCGAATTGACCCAGTCGGTGTGCCCCTTGAGCGTGAAGACCTCGGCGCCGCTCCGCGCGTCCCACACCTTCGCCGTACGGTCGTCTCCCCCGGTGACGACCCGCACGCCGTCCGGGCTGAAGCCCGCCGAAGTGACGCCGCCGGCGTGCCCCTTGAGCGTGAGGACCTCGGCGTCACTCCGCGCGTCCCACACCTTCGCCGCACGGTCATAACCTGTGGTGACGATCCGCGAGCCGTCCGGGCTGAAGCCCGCCGAAGTGACGCCGCCGACGTGCCCCTTGAGGGTGAGGACCTCGGCGCCGCTCCGCGCGTCCCACACCTTCACCGTACCGTCGCCACCGGCGGTGACGATTCGCGAGCCGTCCGGGCTGAAGCCCGCCGAAGAGATCCCTGAAGTGTGCCCCTTGAGCGCGAGGACCTCGGCGCCGCTCGTCGTGTCCCAGACCTTCACTGCACCGTCCCCACCGGCGGTGACGACCCGCGAGCCCTCCGGGCTGAAGCCCGCCCTCGTATGGACGCCGACGGTATGCCCCTTGAGCGTGAGGACCTCGGCGCCGCTCCGGGAGTCCCAGACCTTCGCCGTACCGTCGTTACTCGCGGTGACGACCCGCGCACCGTCCGGGCTGAAGCCGGCGGAATTAACGACATCGGTGTGCCCCTCGAGCGTGAGGACCTCGGCGCCGCTCGCCGCGTCCCAGACCCTCGCCGTACGGTCCTGACTCGCGGTGACGACCCGCGTCCCGTCCGGGCTGAAGCCCGCGGAAGTGACGATGTCGGCGTGCCCCTTGAGCGCGAGGACCTCGGCGCCGCTCGTCGCGTCCCAGACCTTCGCCGTACCGTCGTTACTCGCGGTGACGACCCGCGCACCGTCCGGGCTGAAGCTCGCCGAACGGACAGCGGCCGAAAAGGCGCCACCGGCGTGTCCCTTGAGCGTGAGGACCTCGGCGCCGCTCCGGGAGTCCCAGACCTTCGCTGTATTGTCGAAACTCGCGGTGACGATTCGCGAGCCGTCCGGGCTGAAGCCCGCCGAAGAGATCCCTGAAGTGTGCCCCTTGAGTGTCAACAGGTCGAGATGGCAGAGACGATTAACGTAGCGCCATTCCCAACCGCGCAAGTCTTTCCGTGTCGCGTCGAGCAAATTCAGGGTGGTGGCGACATTGTTCTCCCGCCACTCCTGGTGGGCAACCTCCATCGTCCGGCCGTATTCGGCCCCGGCAAGCGCCTCACGGGCCTTGGCGACCTCGTCACGAGCCTTTTCCGCCGCCGCCCTGGCCGTCGCCTCACCGTCGCGGGCCTTTTCCGCGGCCATCTTGGCTGTTTCCGCGACATCACGGGCACCCGCGGCGGCGCGCCATTGCCAGACGGCCGCGCCTCCCAACCCGCCGAGCAGGACTGTCAGGAGCCCGAGGGTGTAGGCGGCGGCCAGCGTCGGCTTCCGACGGGCCCACTTCGCCAGCCGCTCGACGGCCCCCGCCGCGCGCACGCTCACCGGTTCACCCGCCGCCCAGCGCCTCAGATCATCCGCCAACGCCGCCGCCGTGGGGTAGCGATCGGCCGGGTCCTTCTCCAGGCACTTCAGGCAGATCAGCTCCAGGTCGCGCGGGACCCTGGCGTTCCACTTCGTCGGCGCCTCCGGCGGACGGGTGCGCACCGCGTCGAGGGTCTCGATCAGGCTGTCGCCGCCGAACGGGGCCCGGCCCGTCAGCAGGGCGTAGAGGATCGCGCCAGGCCGTAAACGTCGGTCGCCAGGGTCATCGACCCGCGGCGGCCGGCGGCCTGCTCGGGGCTCATGTAGGCCGGCGTGCCCATGATCGCACCGCTGGCCGTCAGCTCCACGTCGGACTCGATCAACTTCGCCAGGCCGAAGTCGGTGATGTGGGGGTGCCCCTCCGCGTCGACGAGGATGTTGGCCGGCTTCAGGTCGCGGTGGAGGATGCCCCGCATATGGGCGTGCTGGATGGCCTCGGCCGTCTCGATCATCAGGACCACGGCGGCCCTGGGATGGTCCTTCAGCGTGGCGAGTTGCTCGGCGAGGTTGCCGCCCCGGATGAGCCGCATACTGAAGTAGCGCTGGCCGTCGTGCTCGCCGACCTCGTAGACCGGGACGATTCCCGGATGGTCCAGCAGCGCGACCGCCTCGGCCTCGTTCTGGAAGCGGCGCAATTCGTCGGAGCCCGCCAGCAGGCCGGCCTTGATCATCTTGAGGGCGACGGGTCGGTTCAGGCTGACTTGTCGGGCCTGGTAAACGACCCCCATGCCGCCTCGGCCGAGTTCCTTCCGGATCTCGTAGTCGCCGAAAGAGCGGACGGTCGTTCCGGCGGCCAATCGCTCGTCACGGTCGGTGGCCGTGCGCGTCGGGTCGTTCGGTCGCGGCGACGGCGTGTGGTCAATCGTCTGATCGGCCGAGGCGGATCCGGAAACGTACGCGCCGGTTGCCTCAGAGTCGTCCTGCGGGGGCTCGGGCGACCGGGCGGGGCCCGTGGCCCCCGGGTCGGTCGTGGCATCGATGTCGGCCGGCCCCGCCGGCGGAGCAACGGTCGTCGCCTGGCGAATCAGGCAGCGGGGGCAGAGGCTCGCCGGAGAATCCGCGGACAGTTCAACGCCGCAACTCGGGCATCGATTCGCGTCGGTGGCCACGGGGAGACCCCATCGGGCACGGCGCCGTCCCGGCTCGGCTGGCCAAGGCGCCGAAGCCCGGGCGGAGAGCAGTATGGCGTTCGGTGAATTGTCTCATAAACCTTCGGTCCATTGGAGACTCGCCGGTCCCCCGAGTCCCCTGGCCGAGTGCGTGATCCTGCGCAGAACGCGCACCGCTGAACCGACGGTCACCATCGACCGTTGGTTTTTGTCCCTTTGTATCCCAGAGCCTTCTTCTTTCAGTCGCAGGTTGGCATGGAGGTACATCAGGACGGAATCGCTTGATCACAGGCCCTCTCCTTTCTGGGTGATTGAAAGCCCCAGAAGGAAAGGATGTCCGGATTATGCCGCGTCGGCTTGGCGACGGGCGAACTGAAAGGCCCAGGGAACGGCCCATGGAACCAGATCATCAGGGTCTCCGTCGGCATGATCCGGTCGTCGGCATCATGAAAATGATGCCGAACTCGGCATAAGAGACAGGACTCCGCATTTGCAACGGAACCGGCCGCGGTTTTCACGATCGGTCCGATGCGCCGCGGGGCATCGCGGCGGCGTCGCGCGGCCGAGTCAACCTCGGCAACGATGCGGTCGTCTTCGCCACGAACTCCTCGAGCACGGCCTTCCTCAGCAGGCGAGGAGGCAACAGCCCTTGCGCGAGGATGAAGTCGTGGAACGCCTTGGGATGGAACCGGCTGCCCATGGCCTTTTCGACCTCGCCCCGCAGCTCGCGCAAGCGGGTGTAGCCGTAGAAATAGGCATTGGCCTGGCCGGGTGACCAGAAGGTGTAACGCTCGACCTCTTGGTTGGCCATCGGGTCGGAGAGGACGACGTCATCCTTGAGGATCGCCAGGGCCCGCTCGCGCGTGATCTTGCCCGTCTGCAGCTCGATATCGAGAAACGCCCGCGCGGCACGCATCAGTCGATGCTGAAGACAGATCAGCCGGCCGTCGGCGGGCTCGAAGGGTTCGATCAGCCACTCGGCGTAGAGTCCCCAGCCCTCGACATTCGTACTGTTGAAGGCGAAGGTCATCCTGGCGTCGGAAACGCCCTGCTCGACGATCGATGCAAACTGGAGCTCGTGGCCCGGCCGAGCTTCATGGGCCGTCAGCGTCCACGATGCGGCCGCGAACGTGAAGTCGTCGAACCGTTGCATCCTTCCCGACTTGTCGGGGACGTTGAGCGGGAGGACAAACTCACCGACCTCACCGGTGTTCCCGATCAGCCTGGGAGGATGCATGTTGGGCGCCGGGATCGCCGCGCTTTCGGCCTCGGTGGCGATCCGGACCCGTGCCTCCCGTTCAGGCAAGCTGAGGATTGACTTCTCGCGGATGATCGCCTCGATTTCCTTCAAGCGGGCCTTGTAATGGGCCAGGATGGCCTCGCCGACAAGCTGCTCTTTCTTGAGTGCCCGGATGACGTCGCGATAATCGGCGGATGGCAAGCCCTTCTCCCGGGCGACCCTCGCCGCGACGTCCTGCATCTGGCCCTGGATCTCGGTGTAGGCCTGATGGGCCCGGGCGGCCAGCTCGGTCGGCGGGATGTCGATGCCGATCTGCTCGAGTGAAAAGGCGTAGAGCTCCGGCGGCATGCGGAAATCCTCGCGGGCCCTGGGCATGAGCTCGGACTTGACGAACTCGTCCCAGGCCGCGAGCTGGACCTTGAGCTTTTCGTAAGCCGGTTGGAAGCCTTCGATCTTGAACTGCTCGAACAGCTTGCCCACACCCGCCACGAAGAACGACGCCTGGGCCATGTCCTTCTGGAGCTTCGCCTTGACGGGGGCGACCAGGTGGGGCTGCGCCAGCTTCAGGCGGACATGGGCGATCGCGAGCTCGGCGATCGGCTTCGTGCCGGGCTCGAGTCCGGCGTACTTGCGCAGGCGGACGAGTGCGGCCGGACGCCGGCTGGCGGACACCTGGTCGTCCAGCAGGCCGCGGAACGACTGGAAAATGAGCTGGTCGAGGCTGAGGTCAGGGACCTCGAGCTTCTCTTGCAGCTCGGCCCCCTTGATCGAGTCGGCTGCGGTCTTGACCAGGATCTCGAGGTCCTGCTTGACGCGAGGATCGCTCTCGGCGGCGAGGCGGCGGACCAGCTCCGCATGCACCTCGCGAATCGCTTTGAGCTGCCGCTCGACGAAACCGGGCGACAGGTCCGCGATCTGATCGTCGTAGCCCTCGACGCCGAGCTGAGCGGCCAGCTCGGGCTGGAGCTTCGCCAGCAGGTCGATCATGAGCTTGGCATTCTGGTTACTCTTCTTGACCCACTCGGGGAGCGGCCGCGGGTCCGCCTTGGCCGGCGGCTCCGCGCGAACCGCGCACGCGACGATCAGGCTCGAGCATCCCGCCGCCAGCAAGCGGCCAACAAATCTGGGGGACATCTCCATGGGGTTCTCACATTTTCCATCGGTTTCGGGCGGGACCGCTCGAGAGCCACGCTCGTGCGCGACCGGAAGCCAGACCGCGATCAATCCCGGCGCGAGCCACTCACACCGGGCACATGTCCCTATTCGCCAGATCCGGGACGATTATTGAACCGGGTTTCGCCCGCAGGATTCGGCAAGCCGGCCCCGACCGGCGGCTTGTTCCGAGTTGCGGGGAGCATTACAGTCTAGGGGAACTGATGCCCGTCCGACCCGTGCGAGTCCCGGGCCGACGCGAAGCGACGGCCTGCGATGTCCCGGCGACACCGGCAGCGTCCGCGACGGCCGGCCGCCGCCGCGACGGGCAGCCACCCTCACCGACGACCCGCCCGGGAAGCCCCACTCTACGGAGACCCAGCGATGGCTGAATCAGGACCCCTGACCGCGCGTCTGAACCGTAGACAGTGCCTCAAGTCGGTCGCCGCGGCCGGGACCGCGCTCTTCGCACCGACGATCATCCCCGCATCGGCCCTGGGCCGCGGAGGCTCGGTCGCGCCGAGCGAGCGGATCGTGCTCGGCGGGATCGGCCTGGGGCCCCGCGGCGAGTTCGACCTGAAGTGGATGCTCGGCGAGAAGGACGTCCAGTTCGTCGCGGTCTGCGACGCCCGGAAGGTCCGCCGCGAGGCCATCAAGAAGCTGGTTGACAAGCATTACGGCAGCTCCGACTGCCAGACCTACCCCGAGATGCGCGAGTTCCTCGCCACCCGGCCGGACATCGACGCGCTCCTGATCGCCACCGGCGACCGCTGGCACTCCCAGGCGGCGATCATGGCCATGCGCGCGGGCAAAGACGTGTACTCCGAGAAGCCCTCGTCCATGACGGTCGCCGAGGGCCGGGCCGTGGTCGAGACCGGCCGGCGCTACGCGCGGGTCTACCAGACCGGCACCCAGCGGCTCAGCGAGGGGAACTTCGTGATGGCGATCGAGCTGGCCCGCACCGGCCGGCTCGGCCAGATCCACACCGTCCGCGCCCACATCGCCCCCTGGGACGCGGCCGAGATGAGCCACGCCTGGCTGCCCGAGGAACCCCTGCCGGCCAAGGACGTGGTCGACTGGGACGCCTGGCTCGGCCCCTGCCCGTGGCGCCCGTATAACTCGACTTATGTCCGCGGCGGCTGGCGGGGCCACTACGACTTCCACACGAGCTGTATCGGCGAGTGGGGCGCGCACACCTTCGCGCAGTCGCAGGCCGGGATCGACGCCCTGAACACCGCGGGGGTCGAGTACCGCTACGTCAAGAACGCCACCGGCGACGGCATGGAGATCAAGTTCGGCAACGGCGTGAAGATGATCCTGTCGCGCGGCGACGCCTACTGGCACAGCACCTGCGGCATGCGGTTCGAGGGGACCGAGGGCTGGGTCGCCGTCGCCGACGGCTACAAGGAACCCGAGATCTCCTCCCCGAGCCTGCTCGAGGACGGCAAGGTGCTGCTCGACGAGTACATGGAGCGCACCGGGCGCCCGATGAACCACGTGCGCAACTTCTTCGACTGCGTCAAGTCGCGGCAGCAGGCCGTGGCCAACCCGGACGTGATGCACCACACGATGAGCACCGTCCACGCGGCCAACATCTGCATGTGGCTGAAGCGCGACATGAAGTACGACCCGATCAAGGAGGAGTTCGTCAACGACCCCGAAGCCAACCGCCTCCGCACCCGCGCCCAGCGCGAGCCGTACATCATCTGACACCCCGAGCGAAGGAGGTCTCAACATGTCGACCACGATTGTACGAGGCTCTTGCCTGGCCGCGCTGCTGCTGGCCGTCGCCGGGCCGTCGTCCGGACAGGACGCCCCCAGGCCGGTCAACGAGAAGCGGACAGAAGCCAACCTGATCGCCGTCCTGAAGTCGAACGCCACGCGGGAAGAGAAGGCCGGCGCCTGTCGCAAGCTCGCGATGGTCGGCACGCGCGAGTCCGTCCCGGCGCTGGCCGCCCTGCTCGGCGACGAGGCGCTCGGGCACATGGCCCGTTACGCCCTGGAGCCGATCCCCGACCCGGCCGTCAACGCCGCGCTGCGCGACGCACTCGGCCAGCTCAAGGGCCGCCCGCTCGTCGGCGTCGTCGGGAGCATCGGCGTGCGCCGCGACGCCAGGGCCGTCGAGCCGCTCATCGGCCTGCTCAAGGACGGCGATGCCGAGGTCGTCCAGGCGACCGCGAAGGCGCTGGGCCGGATCGGCACGGCCCCGGCCGTCAAGGCCCTGGAGGACGGCCTGGCGGACGCCTCGCCCGCCACCCGGCCGGCGTATTATGAAGGCTTGTTCCGCGGTGCCGACGCGATGGCGGCGAGTGGCCGCACCGCCGACGCGCTGGCGATCTACGGCAAGCTGGCCCGGGCCGAGGCCCCGCCCCAGGTCCGCAACGGCGCCGCACGCAAGGCCCACATCCTCGGCACCGAGCAGGCCAAAGGGCTGTAGCCGGCCGTCGCCCCGGCCACCGAACGAGGAAATCGATTATGAACCGACGTGAATGGCTCCGCCTGGCCTCGACGGCCGCCGGGGTCGCCCTGCCCGTCGCTCTCGGCCGGGCCGCCGACCCCGCGCGGCAGTTGCCCGACGCCACGCCCGGCAACCTGCCCCGGTGGCAAGGGTTCAACCTGCTCGACAAGTTCCAGGTTGACAACCAGAAGCCGTTCGAAGAACGCGACTTCGCCGAGATCGCCGAGCTCGGCTTCGATTTCGTCCGGCTGCCGATGGATTACCGCTGCTGGACCGACCCGAAGCGCCCCGGCGAACTCAAGGAACCGGTGCTGAAGGAGATCGATCGGGCGGTCGGCTTCGGCCAGAAACACGGCGTCCACGTCCAGTTGAACTTCCACCGGGCCCCGGGTTACACCGTCGCCAGGCCCGCGGAGCCGAAATCGCTCTGGACCGACCCCGAGGCGCTGGACCTTTGCGCCCGACACTGGGCGGCCTTCGCGGCGCGCTACCAGGGGATACCGAACGACCGGGTCAGCTTCAACCTGTTCAACGAGCCCAACGACAAGGTCAAGCCGGCGGATCACCGCCGCGTGGTCGAGCGCGTGGCCGGAGCGATCCGCGAGCGCGACCCGAAGCGGCTGATCGTCTGCGACGGCCGTTCGTGGGGCACCGTCCCCCCAACGGAGCTGATCGGCCTGAACGTGGCGGCGGCGCTGCACGACTACAACCCCATGCCGCTGACCCATTTCAAGGCGTCCTGGGTGAACTGGGACGAGAGCTGGCCCGAGCCGGTCTGGCCCCTGCAGAAGGCCGACGGCAAGTACGTGACCCGGGGCACGATCACCCGCGAGGTGGTCGCGCCCTGGAAGGAGTTCAGGGCCAAGGGCGTGGGCGTGATGGTCGGCGAATTCGGGGTGTACAACCAGACGCCGCACCGCTTCGCGCTGTCGTGGATGAACGACACGCTGGCGGAGTTCAAGAAGGCCGGCTTCGGCTGGGCCTTGTGGAACTTCACCGGCGGCTTCGGCATCATCGACAGCGGCCGGTACGACGTCGCTTACGAGACCTGGCACGGCCGGAAGCTCGACCGGGCCATGCTCGAGCTGCTCCAGGCCGGGTGAACCTTCAGTCCTTCAGCGCCCCGGCGACGAACGCGAACAACGCCTTCGTGGCGGGATCGTCGGGTCGGCCGAGGTCGGCGCTGATCTTGGAGTGGTAGGTCTCCCTCGCACCGAAGGCGGTGGCGGGGACGCCCGCTCCCTTCAGCGCGGCGGCGAGCCGCTGCGCCTGCGCCGTCGTGTCGGGATGCTCGGCGACGTACAGGATCAGGAACGGGGGGATGCCCTTGTCCCGCGAGACGTGGGTGACGGCGGATAAGTCGCGATGCTTCGCCGGATCGTCGCCGAACTTCTCGCGGTGCCCGTATTTGGCCTGCGGCTGGCCGTGTACCCGACGCCGCGTCTCGGCCGTCTCGATGATGGCGGGAACGTCGAACGTGTCGCCATCGACGGGCACGCAGCCCTTGATGATGGACAGGGACAATCCCTCTTCCTTCAGGTATCGGTCATCGGTGCAGACGAGCGCGGCGAGCTGCGCCCCGGCGGAATGGCCCATGACCAAGAGGCGTTTCGGATCGCCCCCATACTCGGCGATGTGGTCGTGCACCCAATGGATGGACCGGGCGATGTCGCGCACGATGGTGGCCATGTCAACGCCCGGCAACAGCCGGTAGTTCGTCGAGACGAAGACGAAACCCTTCTCCACGAACGCCCGCGGCTTCTGCTGGACGTCGGACTTGTCGCCGACCTGCCAGCCGCCGCCGTGGATCCAGAAGACGACCGGCCGGTCCTTCGCGCCCGTCGGCGAATAGACATCGAGCACCTGCCGCTCGCGGTCGCCGTAGGGGATGTCGCGCTTGACGTCCTGGGCCTCCGCCTCGGACAGGAGGGCGCAGGCGATGAGGAGAGGGGCGAGGCATTTCATGGGATTCATCCTTAACGGGAGGGCTGTACGGGCGACGCCTGTTGGAGGCGGAGGGCGAGGGAGATCGCGGGCTTCGCTCACCAATCCGGTTGCTCCCCGAGACGATTTGACCCGGGAGGATGGACCAGTTCAAGGAGATTGTGCGGGGATAACGCCAGACGCGACGCAGCCCGCAGCCACCTGACGGCTTCAGCCGGGACGCCCGGCGCCCTCATGCCGGACCCTGAATTTGATCGGACCGCACGATCATGTCGAAGTCCACGCGCCCCCGCCGCACAGCTCACTCCCGACCACCGATCGACTCGGCGGCGTTCACGTTCTATGGTTACCACGATGGATCGTCGCGCGGTGACAACAGGAAAGGTCGCGGTCGCCTGGTCTCGCCCCACCGGGCGCCAACCCGACGGCCGGAAGAGAGTCCCCACCAGGACTGTGATCCACGAAGACCTGCGAACCGAAGCCCCGTGCGTCCACCAGAGACTCGATCGCATGGGTCACGAGTTCATCAAGGCCAACAGCGGCGAGACGGCCTGGGCGATCCTTCAGCACGACCACGTTCCTCTGGTCATCTGCAATTGGATGATGACCCGCATGGATCTCTTCGAGCTGTCTGGCTTGGCCCGGGTGTCGGCGCCGGCCGAGTTCCAGGATCCCGTCCCGGGAGGTTACGCCGATGAGAGCGAATCCGCACAAGAACGTCGTCGTCGCCAGCGGTGGGCCGGGTGCGGACGCCGCGATGTATGAAGTCTACCACCGGCAGTTCCCCGAGATTCGGGGCACGGGGCGCACCCAGTCGGACTCGCTGAACGACCTCCTCGACCGACTGGACCGCACCGTCGGTGAGGCCGACGAGGATGGTCGCCAGTCCCGGATCATCGAGGCGCAACAGGACGTCCTCGCGTTGCTCGCCAACGGTGAAGGTTCCCATCCCGCGTCCCCACGGCCCCGGACCCTGGGGGTCCAGGAGCCGCTGGTCATCGTCAACGGCGATAAGCTGTACGAGGTCCGCTTCTTCGCGGCGGAGGAGCAGTGGCGGGAGACCATGGCGGCTCCGCCCGATATCCTGGAACCGATCGGGGACTTGGGCTGGATCGGGGCGACGTTCGTGCGATCGCTCGGGGGCGACCATCCGGCGCCGCCGGGCCCGGACCGGAGGGGACGCGACCGCCGCACCAGCTACCTGGGGCGCCCGCCGGTGCGGCCGGCCGATTCCCGCCGCGGCGAACGACGTGGCGGCGACCGGCGCCGGGCCGACCGGTAGTCAACTCAGATGGCGACGGAGTCGATCCCCGATGCATGTGACGCCCGCATCTCCGCGGAGCGGCCGCGGGAGGCGGAAGGACAGAACAACGGCCAGCCACCGGCGATCGCCCGGCCCGGCCGCGGTCGCACCCCGCCGGCCCGCCGGCCGCGGGCCCGTCGGACCGGGTCTACGGGCCCGGTCCCGCGACCAACCGGCGGACGGCCTCCCGCCTTCACGGACGACCGTCCCGGCGATCCGTCCGCCGGTCGGGGAGAGGCGGACCGCCCGGGCCGGCGGAGTGACGGCCATCGGACGGTCAACGTCCGTTCGATCCCTGTTCTCGGTACGACCTCTCGAACACCCCCAAGGCCGCTGAACGGGCGGCCAAAAGTCAAAGAATCCTCAATAGTTGATGGTCAAACTGAGCCATCGGTTCAGAGGAATCGCTCTCCCGCCCGGCCTTCCAGCGAGTGCAGGAACCGGTCCGATCAACGGCTCGCCTGGAATCGCAGTCAACCGATACCTGGGCTTCGCCCAGTTGATGGCCACACTGTGGTATGCCACCGCGCCTCCGACCGGCGGCGCGGCAAGAAACTCAAATTCTAACCGCATCCTCGCAGCGAGAATCGACCTCTGATGGTAGGGGACAGCGCCGGCCCGGTCGACCACGAACAGCGCGAGCTGCTTCGGCTGATAGGTTCCCACTTTGGGGGTCCTCACCGAAGGGCCGCGAACCCCGTCCGGTATCGGCTGGGGCGAGCCGAGCGGCGGTCTATAGGTCCGGACCGAGTTGGCGACTTCCTGCGTCGCTCGATAGTTCTGCCCTGGATTGGTGAGGACGTGAGGGGAATACCCGAAATGGGCAATCGCGATCGGATCCTCGAGATCGATGACGGGCGGGAGCGGGTCGATTCGAAAGGCCCAGAACAGGTGCTCGGAACGAAACGGATAGGAAACGGGGTTGATGAGCGAGTTCGCTATCGCATCCCGCCACTGATGCGCTTGATAGAACGCGGCTTCGGTGATGGCCACCAGCGGGTCTTCCGAACAGCTCACTGTCAACTGCTGCGCTACGTTGTAACGGTTACCTCCTCTGGGGACATAGAATGCGCCATAACCCCGAACCGGCTCGGGCCAGGCCGTATCCCGACGGGTGACTCGATAGAGATCACCCGCGCCGATCTGATGATACATCCCGCGACCTCCGGCAGATATCCGTTCTACGCGGCGGTGGGGATTCTCTGAAACGCGATCGTGCTTTCACCGACGACGACCCGGACGCCTCCAAGAGAGTCGATCTCCTCATCACTCCGTCCCGTGAGGAGACGAGACAGCTCCATCCACCAGTCGTCCCCCTTGTCGCGGAGCGCATCCTGCTGGACGCCGATGGAGATGGTGAGGCCGGCGGGGAGATTGGTCCCCGGAAAGGCTGCGACGACCCTTTCGCGGCTCGCCGGGGTGAGGTAGTACATGAAGCCATCTTGCTCCGGGACTGAGGCGATCTCCAGGGGCGCGACGGGGCCGCGATCTTCAGTGACGCTCTCGAATTGCTGCACGACCCAACTTCCGTCGCCGGTTCGTCGTCGCAGCTCTGCCGCGAAGCGCTCGGCCTCGATTCTCTTCTTCCAGGCGTAGAGCCAACGCCGGTCGGTTCCCGGCTCGGGCACCCTCGGGGAATCCGCGACGTCGATCCCGACCTCCTCCAACAGACGGGTGTACGCCTCGAATTCCCTATCCTTGGTCCCGACCGGCTTTGTCACGGTATAGACGAGCACGTCGAGCCCTCCTCCTCTTCGCGAAACCCGTGAGCTTTCCAGGCATTATAGCGGACCGAGCCGTCGCCCGGTAGGCCGCGAGGTACGGAGGCGCGTTGACTGTTCCCAGTCGATTCCTGACCCCCGGTCTAGAGCCGACCGGTCCCGGCCGCGTCGCGCTCATCGACGCCGGCCGGCTCCTCCCGGCGGTCCGGTCCCCGACCCGGCGAGCGAGCGACCGGCCCGGCCGCGGTCGCACCCCGGCGGACCGACGGCCGCGGTCCCGTCGGACCCGAGCCTCCTGACCCCGGACCCGCGCCCGGCCGACCGGCGGACGGCCTCCCGCCTTCACTGACGACGGTCCCGGCGATCTGTCTGCCGGTCGGAGCGAGGTGGGCCGGTCGGGCCGGGCCGTCGAAGTCGAAGCGGCCGTCATCATAGAGCCGATATTCGGATGCAGCGCCCCGGGGGATCCTGACACCCGCCCGGCCCGGTCCCTGCGACGGCCGCCACCCCGTCCCCTGGTCCGGCCAGCCCAGACTCGAGGCGAACCACCCGGCCGATTCGACGCGGCGGGACGGATGGCCGCCGGCGGTGAGCCCGGCAATCGAGCCGCGTCCCCGGCTCTGCTTCGCGCCCCGGATGGCAGCCAAGAGCACAAAACCCGAAACTTCGCCACAAGAATGCGGTTCGGATCGGCCTCTGAACGGGACGAGTCCAGAAGCGACCTCTGGCTGTCCGACATTCAAAAGACAGCAAGAAGCCAATCCGCAAGGAATGCGCGCTATGGGGGATCTGATGTGGAATCTGGCGAAAACGACGGCATCGACAAAACTGACGGCTCTCTTTACATGCGCGAGCCGTCAAGCTCATAATGAGAGGTTCGGTTGGTAGTGGAATTCTGACCATCTGAACAGGTAGATTAAATGCTTGCAATCACGTCTAGGGAGGAACCCGAGGTCGTCGGTTGGTCGCAAGACAGGTATCATGCAGGAGTGGATAGTTGCTAACTGCCAACCATCGTCAAGAATCCCTTTCGAGGGCTTACATCCAAGCGGTTGCCGGGAGGTGCGGCTTAAACTGTGCCTTCCGAGAATATGACTACGGAATCGACGTAACTGTCCACGAGATCACGCGAAGACGTAACCGCTATATCGAATCGGGTTTCAATCTTGATATTCAAGCAAAGAGCACGATTAACGCAATTTTTGATGATAAGTTTGTTAAATACGATATGGAAATAAAGACCTATGACGACCTCCGTGACAGCCAAGTTGGCACGCCACGCATACTCGTCCTACTTGCGCTCCCCGAGAAAGAGGATGAATGGGCTCTATTCAGCGAAGATCAGTTAATCCTCAAACGGTGCGCGTACTGGCTCTCCCTGAAAGGATGGCCGGCCACGAAGAACGAAACCAGTGTCCGCGTATCAATACCTCGGACCAACCGCTTTGACGTCGAATCGCTCGCTCGGATCATGGAATACAGGCGGCAAGGTGAAGATTTATGATGGCTGTCCATGCTAGCAACGGTAATCTCGCCAGAGCAGTGAGGGTGGCCGATCTACGCGCCTACCTTCTCTCTCGCGGCTGGCATATCAAGCCATTTAAGAATCCGAAAATTATTTATTTCGAGGGGCCGCCCGACGATCAAGGCCAACCGATTGTCCAGCTCGTTCCTGCTTCAGAGCACTTTAGCGACTACCCGCTCCGAGTCAGCGAGATCATCTCGACCCTGAGTGTTATCGAAGAGAGATCGGAAGACGAGGTCTTTCGCAGCATTGTCACACCCACATGCGATATTCTGAGGCTAAGACTCGAGAGCGATGAGACACGCGCAGGAACATTGAATCTTGGGTTCATGCCTCAATTCTTCAATAACATGAGGAATCTGCTCGTCTTCGCTGCATGCAGCGAGATTCGCCCCCAACCATTCTATCAGCGCGCGTTGAAGGAAGCCATCGATTTCGCCAACCGCTGCCGAATGCGCCCTGCTGCGATCGGGAGTTTTATGGTTGATGTGGAATCGCCGATCATTCCGCCAGTCAGTCCATCGCAACTCGAACGCAAGGCGTTTCCGAGCGAGCGCCTTATCCTGCTCACGTTGATGCGGGCGCTGGGCAGTCTTCAATCATCAATCGAATCTGGCGACGCACAGGCTATATTCAGGGATTCAGATCGGCGGGTGAACGCCAATCTCTGTGAAGCATTACTTGGGATGAGGCCCGAAATCGTGGACGCAAAGCTGGAGGCGAGTGTCATCTGGAGCCCTGCATGGCCCGTCGAAGATGACGCGCCTCCTGCGAAGGTGGCCTTTGAAGGCAGGGCGTTCGAGCGAATCGATGCGATAGGACACGCCCTTCGCATGGGGGATGAGCCCCAACGCAGGCAGCTTGTCGGCTTGGTGGTTCGCCTCTCTGGTGAGGACCCCGTTAACGGACCGATCGGATCGCTGCATGTGACGCTGCGACCGGAAGGCGCCAACGCACCGTCTCATGTGGGTCTTGTCTTAACTTCGGAGCAGTATCGGCAAGCGTGTGACGCCCATCGCGACGGGCGAAGACTGATGGTCACGGGGGTGATGGAGAGGTTTGAGAGGCGGAAATGGATGCTCTGGGATATCTCTGATTTCAGCGTAGTTATGAATTGAATATGAGCTAACGTCGATTTCCGTCTCCGCGCGAGTCACACCGTCTCGGCGCTGACCTGCGTATTGCGGAGCCGGGCGGTCGTCACCTTCGCCTGCGCCCGGTCGAGGTCGGCGCCCAAGTAGCGGCGGCCGAGCCGCTTGGCGGCGATCGACGTGGTGCCGCTGCCGCACATCGGGTCCACAACCAGGCCCTCCGGGGGGGTGATCTTAGAAATGCAGTGGGCAGCTTCAGCCTCGGATTGTTGCCAGTCGTGCCAGTTCTTCGCCAACCACGTCGACTCGATGACGTCCACCATGTATTCGCCCTTGTACTTTACCTTTACGAACCAGAGCAGCGGCTTGTAGTGGACGTGCACGCGCCAGCCGTGAAGCCTGGGGAAGGATCCTTGCAGCCGCAGGCAGAGCTGCCACCAGAAGGTAAGGTGCGGGGTCATCAGGGGGAAAAGAGCTGGCAACGCGTGGATGCCGGCGTAACAGATCAGGCTGCCGCCGGGGACAAGCACCCGCGCGGCGAACCTGGCGAGATCGCCATAGAGCGGCACGGACTCGGTGTCGTAGGGCGGGTCTGTGAATATCAGATCCACGGAGTTATCCGGCAGGTCGGAGAGCACGCTGCGGAAGTCCCCAGCCCGGACTTGCGGCGCCAGCCGCTGCACCGTGGAGGCAATGGCAAGGCGGTCGGCCTGCCGCCTCCGGGCGACCAGCTCCTTGCGGGCGGCGTCGAGCCTCTTCTCGCCCGCGACCACGAGGCGGAATAGTTCCTGGTCGGCCCGGTAGAGTTGCACGGCCGACCGGACGCGGTGCTCGGAGACGCGGGCTTCCTTCGCGACCCCGGCGTAGCTCGATGCTTTGGCCTCCAGTGCAGAGGGCTTCCTGAGCGACCCGTTCAGCGACGGCTCCGGGATGCTGTCGCGACGGCCGTTGGCGTTGGTCGGCAGCGCCGCGGGCAGCGACTTCAATTCGCCTCGGCGGCGCAGGACGCGAACCGCAATCGCGGCCCGCTGGTCGTCGGAGAGGTCGTAGCGGCCGAGCTGCCACTCCTCGACCCACAGCAGCGCGGCGGACCGATCTGGCAGCGCGACCTGTTCGGTCATGAACGGAATTCGGTACCGGCGGCAGATGGCGAGCCGCTTGTGGCCGTCGAGTAGAACATCACCCCAGAGCTTCAGCGGGTGAAACTTGCCGGCCTGGTAGCGGTACTCTTCGTTATAGAACTGCCGGGCCAACTGCTGGCGCTCAGAGTCAGGCCCGACATCCTCGTACAGCCGCTGGAGGTCGCGTTGATACAGGAAATGGTCAGGGTTGAGCAAGACCAAGTTCTCCGCACGGCGGTACACGGCGGCCCGTCCGCTCATCTCTTCCCGAATCGCCGGGTCGGTGGCGAACTGGACATCCGGGATGCCAGTGACGGTCTGGCTGGTGCGACGGGCCTGCGCCGGCCGGTTGCCAGTGTCGTCCGTGCCGCCCCCGCCGCCCCCGCCGGTACGCCCACCGCCGCGTCGCATCTCTCCCTGCTCGGGACCTCCCGGTTCGACCACGGGGCGCTCGTCCCCGGTGACCATCAGTTCCTGCAGGAACTGCCGGAGCCGCTCCATGACGTTCCCATCGCTGTTGTTCCGGTTGGCCTCAGCCTCAACGTAGTCAATCAGCCACTGCGGGCGGTACTGGCACACCAGGTCGGCGAACTCCTCCAGCGCGACGTAATGGCCGCTCTCCTCTTGGCGGATGATCTTGTCCCGGTAGGTGTTGTTCTTGACCGGGGCGTCGTCAAGTAGCAGGATTTGGATCGCGACGTTCGCGCTGCCGAACGTCACGCCGAACGCGCCGCTGATCTGGGACCAGCCCGTGCGAATCTCGTAGCACTCGTTCCGCCAGACGATGCAAATGTGGTCGCCCCGGCTCCCGACCCCGTAGGCCTCCATCGTCTTCGCCCGGCTGTTCCCCACCGCATCGTCTACGCCGTAGCTTCCCTTCAGCTTGAAGTAGCGGACGGTCACCGGGCCGTAGACCGGGTGCACAACCTGCACGTCTTCGTGCTGCCCTTCACCATCACCGGTGGACCAGTTCAAGGTGATCTGCTCGAGCCCGTGTGCGACGCGGGGGTTCGACTGACCGGAACTGGCGTCGGCGTTGCGGACTACGAAGCCCGGTGGGAACCTGTAGAACCGCTGGTTGATCTGGCGGATCAGCCAGTTCTTCCGCGTGGCGTCCGGGAGCAGCTTGGCGACCGTGTCCTGTTGGTCGTCGTGGCCAATCAGCAGGACCTCGGTCCACTCCCTATTCAGCGGGCGATCGTGTCGGTCTCGATAGCGGTAGGTGACGTCGATCACCACTTCGTAAATCCGCCCCAACTCGTCCTCGATGAGCTCGCGCTTTTTGGAGACTTTAGCACCATCGCCGGGGATTATCGCAGCCTGGCGCGGTGGAGTACCTTCATCGTTTCGGCGCGGGGCGGACCTTGGATCTCGCGGAACATGTCCAGGGCGATCCGGCCGCGGATCGTCGCTTGAGTTCGGACCCGGTAGACCGTCTTCTGCATCTTGCGATGCCGGCGGTTGCCCCGTTCCACCGCGTTGGAGGTCGAACCCAGCAGGCTGTCGTCGAGGAAGGTCAGGGCCTTCTCCAAGTCGGGGGACTCGAGCTTCTGGAAGATCGGTCTCATCCCTTTGAAGTGGTGGACCTGAGCCCGCAGCCGAGCCAGCTTCCTCAAGGCCGTCTCAGTGCGGCACCGGCGGTCGAACAACCGGTGGATCTCCTCCACCACTCGTCGGAGGGCCCCCAACTGAGGCAAACCCCGAGTGATGCGTCGGAGTATCTGGCGCTCACCCTCCGCGAGGTGCCGCTTCACGAACAGATGGCGATGCTCGAACAGGTCCCCGACCTTCCGTTGCAGATGCCGGCGTCGCCGGGCCTTCCGTCTCGCCTCCGGTGTGCCGGGGCGCCCGCGCGGCAGCTCCGGCTGCTGCGCGGCCAGGTGCTTGCGGACCCGAGCGATGGCGCGGAGGACGGCCTTGTTCAGCTCCGCCAGGATATGGAAGCGACAGACCTGATGCTCCACGGCTCCGAAGACCTCGGAGATCGGCCGTGGATACAGGTCCGAACCGTCGGTGGTGACTCCGCGGAGGGTCAACCCCCGGCCGGTCAGGGCCGCCCGGAAGCGGCGGAAGAACCTCCGGATATCCCGGTGAGTCGGGGCGTGGTCGAGGACCTCGTAACAGAGCCGCCTGAAGGCGCGGTTGTCGACGATCGACAGGACGCAGAAGGGGCCGTCATATAACTCATCAGCGGCGATGTATCCCGAGAAGCCGTCGAGGGCCCAATCGAGGTAGTCGGTCCCGATCCGGTCGGCCGCCTTTTTTCCCCCCGGCCTCGACCCAGTTCTGGATGGTGGCGAAGGGGACGAAGACGCGGTGGTCGCGCCAGAGGTGCCAACTGGCGGCCTGATAGGGTAAGCCGTCCTCGAAGACCAGCCGGACGGCCAGGGCCACGACCCGATGGGTGTAGCGGGCCTTGGGTGCGGCCAGGCCGGATATGTCGGCGGTGAAGTAGTGCTGGCACCGGACGCAGTAGTGTTGCGAATAGGTGAGGTGAATGTCACGGGGCCGCCCCCCCAACGGATCGCCGAGATCATGCAGGGTGCGGGTCCGGACCCGATCCCGAGGGCAAGACTTGCCGCACTTCGGACACGGCCGATGCGGGTAATTCCGACTGCGCGGGACGACCTTCGGGTCCGGGAGCATCTGGGGATCGGTGATGCCCAAGGTGGGGTCCGGCGGGTAGACTGCAGGGCAGAGCATGGCGTCGCCCTCCTGAGCAAGAGGCTCTTCCCCCTTAGTTTACGGCTCGGACCAAGCTCCGTCATCCTGAAATCCCCGGCGATGGTGCTAAAGTCTCGCTTTTTGACGTAGATCGGGTAGTTCACCCCGGGCCGCGACTCAGCGGCCAGGGTGATCTGGCAGACCCGGCCGTCCTTGCACGAACGGTAGACCAGGCCGCGAGGGCTGACTTTCAACCCGCTGACCTTGCCGCCCTGGCCGAAGTTGTCGCTGGTCCCCAGCGTCTTGCCCGTGCTGGCCATGTCCATCAGCCGCCGAAGGTCTTCGGCCGACATACCTGGCCCTTCGTTGAAGAAGCCAAGCTTGCGTACGCCGAGCACCTTCTCCTGGAAGCACTCCATCTTCCCGGCCGGGCTGAGCAACGTCGCATTCTCCTCGGCGTTCTTGATCAGCTCGCGGACCACAGTGTGGGCTGGGCAATCCTCGATGAGGTGGTGGATGGCGAACTCGACGTTTTGAAACTTCAACGTTTCGTGGTGAATAAACTCGTCCATACATGAACCTCAATAAGAACTACTGGCAAGATCGCGCCTGAGTGTCCGAAGATCGCTCTGTCTCGGCAGGCGCGCACGAATGTGTGTCACTTCAGAAAGGACTCGACCAGGTCGGCAGCTCCGGCGTCATACTGCACGTTCCGCCCCTCCCAGCGCCGGCGTAGCAGGCGGAGATCCGCGAGGCGGGCGACTAGACCGCTTAAGTGGGTGCGGAACACCAACTGACTCCATTCGGCAGGGAAGGTCCCGCGCACCGCGTCGGCCAGCGCCGAGGGCGTCGTCTCACCGTCACGCACGGCCATCAAGACGGCCTTCATATCCCCGTACTCGCCCGGCGCGTGGTCCCGGATCTGGCGGCAAAGGAATATAGATTCTTGTTCTCCCAGGGTTGTGGTGCCGTCAACATCGCGACGGTCAAGGATCGGGTTTTGAAGGAGGGCGAACTTCATCCCTTCGGGGGTCAAGGACACCGAGTCATCGCTGCAAGTGGCCAAGGCGTAAAGGCAGACAACCCCGGGCTGCACGTCTCCGCCCCGCGTCACGCGCGAGAGGTACTGGCTTATGAATCGGTCCCGGGAGGCGCTGTTGCCCCGCCGCGGCAGGCCGGTCGAGAGCACCTCGTCGCGCTTGCGTCCTGCGGCGGCGTCCCGCTGCGCAAGGATCTCCCCCACAGCAGCGGCCGCGTCGGCGAGGTCGTCCGCCAGCGACAGGTAAGGTGGCCATTCGCCCTTCGCCGCGACCTTTGCGATCCAGCGGCAGGCGAGCTTGACCGGGAACAGGCGGTTCACCTGGCCCCAGAGGTGCTCCCCGGCTGGGATGCCTGTCGCCTTGGCCGGCTCGAGGTCGCCGTTCAGGTTGGGGGCTGCCCATCGGTCCAGAACTACATCCACGCTTAGCTCCGCCCTGGGCTCGACAGCGAGAGTCTTCTTATTCGCAGCCAGCCGCACGCTCTTCCTCCGGCGCTGCTTCTTATGCTGAGTCTTACGCCTCGCCGCACCGTCTGGTGGCGCCCTACGCGCGGTCGGTGGCAGGGTCCCGTCCTGCGGCTGGCGATGATCACGGGTGATCAACTGCTCGGGAGTAATGCCGCGCTCCAGCGCCAATTGGTTGTAAGCCGCGACCTCGAGGAACCTTTCCAGGCTCTGGTACAGACCCCGGTCGATCAACTCGCGGACCGAGGCGAAAAGTCTCTCGGAAAGATTCACAGCGAATATTGGCATGTTGACATCCCGTGCCTAGAACTTGCGATACCCTCAGTATACCTTTCGGAAAGTCGTCTGCGCAGCCCCCCAGAGATAATTTTCCAAAACGTATCCGGCCAAGTGATAGTGGGGAGGAAAGGTCAAGGCAGAAGTAGCAGAAAGAAAAGGGGTTACGCAGATTGGAAGTCAACCGTCGCAGGTGTCAAGAGCCATACAACCGAAGCGATCAGGGATCGGGACATGGACGCAGTTCGTTGGGCGCGAGTCCGGTGATCCTGACGATACCCTGCTTCGGACCCGTCCGGACCGGGTCCGCTAGGCCGCCCGGGCCGCTCCCGGCTGGGTCCGATCGCACATCCGTCCCGTCCTCGGTCCCGGCCCGCGCCCGCCCGCCGAACGGATGCGGGGAGATGTCGGTTGGGTCGCGGCCCGCCGGTCTCCGGGCGCCGGCCGCGGTGGGGTGCAGAGGCGGGCTGGCCGGACTCCGAGATTTCCGGGACGCCGTCTCGGAAATGAGCATCAGCGGGGAAAAGTCAGACGGCGTCGGACCGATGGGACCCGGACCTGTCGCTTGGCGCCATGCGACCCGGCGTCGAGACCGGAGTACCGCGCGACGAAGGAAGGACCTGGAATTCGCCCCGGAGGGAGCGCCTCTGTATGCGCCGGCATCGGCCACGACGCCGGTTTTGCGGGCCTTCGCGTCATCCGTTCAGGCGGGGGTGGAACACGCAGCGGCTTCGCGGAGTAAGTCGATCCCACGATCGGTCAACCGATATCGTCCCTGGGGCTCGCCTGGCGTCGTCGTCACCAGGCCCTCCCTCTCGAGCCGATCGAGGATCTCCTTGGCCGTCGTGGTGGGCGGCTCATCGCTGAACCAGCCGGGCGGGAACGCCCTCTCGAACTGGTACCAGCCCCAATCGCCCTCATATTCCCCGATCAGCCGAAGGAACGTCAGCCCGGCGTTTTGACGTGCCATGGTGGAAGCCCCCTTGCCGTTGGGCGTCGTCATCGTGGGAGGAACGGCCATGCATCGGGATGGAAGAGAGTTCGGTTCCCGTCGGCGTCCAGCTCTCTCAGGCCGTAATCCTCCAGGGTCGCGGTATGGGCGTGGTTCCAGAGTTCGTGATCGTCCCCGGCTCCCGTCGCGAAACCCCGTCGGCGGTATCGGACGAACTCCCGGAGTTCATGGGCGTAGAAGTTTCGGTCGGCCTCGGTCGCGCGCAGCCGACCGGCGACGATGTCCCTGAGCCTGCGGATCATCACTCGGTTCGCTGGGTCGGGACCGAACCGGGCGACGTGCCGCTCGACGACGTCAACCCCCGAATCCGTCAATTGGATCCGGCCGGTCGTCAGTCAACGGATGGGACCACCGGCGGCGCCGGGGTCGAATTCCCTCCCGCTGGCCGATCCCCATGCTCCAAGAGGTCGTACCGCCACGGCCAGTCTTCCCGTCCTTGCACCTCGAAGAGCAGATCCCTCCGCGAGCGTCCCCGTCGATTATATCGCCTCTCGGGTCCCGCGCGTCGATCGGCTCAGATTCGCCGCGGTCGGACCGGGCGCCGGACACGACGAGCCCGCCCGATCGGAAGTCCGCCGCCCGTGTCGATCCGTCTTCAAACGCGCCGGTCCGGTCCTTCCCGATCGGTCATCCGTCCCGTCCGCGGACCCGGCCCGCGCCCGCCCGCCGACCGGCGGGCGTCCGCGGACCCGGCCCGCGCCCGCCCGCCGACCGGCGGCGGCGTGGTGTCGGTCGGGTCGCGGCCAGGGCCGGCGGTAGCTCAGAACGGGAAGTAGTGGACCTGGTCTCGGCAGTCGTCCGCCGATAGGCATTGCACGGCGAGGGCGAGCTGCTCGACGGCCTGGCCCTTGGGCATGCGATCGCTGACGAGGAAGACACCCGGCATCGGCTCGCCGGCGCGGACGCGATCGTAGGCGAAGTTCGGCATCGTATCGCGGTCATGGGTCAGCAGGACCCGGTCCTCGACGGCCGCCCAGGCCAGGACGACCGGATCGGGCGATCCGGCCAGGCCAGCGTCCTGAACCCGCACGATGTCCAACTCCGGCAGGATCCGCAGCAGGCCACGCACGATGTCCCCGTCGCAGTTCTCGTCACTGGCCAGCTTCATCGCGGATCAACCCCTTCGCCCGGGCCCGGGCCAGCACGACCTCGCGAAGGCGGCCCCGCGGGCCTTGGGATGCCTCGATCTTCCCGCGGGTTTCCTCGGCCGCCTCGTCGCACTGCTTCAGGTAATCCTCGAACGGCGCCGGGTCAGCCAGATAGCGGCTGACCACCGCATAGACATCGGCCAGCTCGAGCGTATCGTAGGACTGGACGATCGCCTCGGGAGTCTCGCCGGCCTTGAAGGCACGGAGCACCAACTCCAGGAGGACCCGGCTCCGGCCCACGCGGAAGACACCGGGAGGGTCCTCGCGGAGCGGGACCACGACCGAGAGCGGTTCGAAATCAACGGTTGTCATGGTGAGCCGTCCACTTCGGCGAAGGATTTCCCGGGCCGACGGCCCGGGCCATTCACGTGCCGCCCGCTCCATGGGCCTTCCGGATCGTTTCCTATCGGATCTCGGCTATTGTATCCGGGTTCGCCCCGCCGTCAACGGCCGCTTTGGACCAGCCGGCGGACAGCCTGGCTCTCCCAAACATCGCGAGCTCGGCGATGAGAGTGAGCCAGTGGTCCGCACGGCGGACGGCCGACGTCCGGGCGCATCCGCGGCCAAACCGGCCGATCATAACCGTCCCGATCGCTCATCCATCCCGGCCGCGGTCCCGGCCCGCGACCGACCGCCGACCGGCGGCGGCGTGGTGTCGGTCGGGTCGCGGCCGGCCGGGTCGGGCGCCGGCCGCGGCCGGCCCGGGCGGTGTGCGGCGACGGTCCCGCCGGTCCGGGACACGGGCTCCGGAGAGCTCCGCTCGCGCTGTCGGCGGCCGACCTCATGTCGGGGCGGCCGGTCGTCGATACCTTTCCGATGGAATCCCTCGTCGTCGAGGGCGGTGGGGAGATCAAAAGCCTTCCGGCAAGGGAGCCATGAGCCGACACCGCAAGGGGCAGCCGCCGGACCCGGTCGATCCCGAGATCCCTGGCTATGACTCCGTCCTCTCCGGCATGGTCGAACTGCTGGAGTCGGCCCGGCGGGCCGCCGCCCGGTCGGTGAACGCCGTCATGACGGCCACCTACTGGGAGATGGGGCGGCGGATGATCGAGTTCGAGCAGGGCGGCTCCGAGCGCGCCAGGTATGGAGAAAGGATGCTGAAAAGGCTCAGCCGCGACTTGACGCGCCGACTTGGTCGCGGTTTCAGCCTGACCAATCTCAAGCAAATGCGAAAGTTCTACCTGCTCGACCGCGGCATCGAGGGGGAGCGGACGTCGTCGGGTCCATCGGTACGGGGTTCGTCGTCGCAAAAAGGTCAGACAGCGTCTGACCTATTGAACGCGGCCCCGCCGGTGAACGCCATGTCGCCCGGCGTCGAGACCCTGGGCCGCCGTTTTCCGCTCCCCTGGTCGCACTACGTCGAGCTCTTGAAAGTCGAGAAGCCCCAGGCCCGGGCGTTCTACGAAGCCGAGGCCCTGCGATGCGGCTGGACGGTCCGGCAACTGGAGCGGCAGATCACAACCCTTTTCTACGAGCGGACACTGGCCTCGCGGAACAAGGCGGCCATGCTGCGAAAGGGGCAAAAGCCGAGGCCCGAGGATCGCGTCCTGCCCGAGGAGGAGATCAAGGACCCGCTGGTCCTGGAGTTCCTCGACCTCAAGGACGAGTATTCCGAGAGCCAGCTCGAGGAGGCCCTGATCCGGCACCTGGAAACCTTCCTGCTCGAACTCGGCGGCGACTTCGCCTTCCTGGGCCGCCAGAAGCGGCTGCGGGTCGGCGACGAATGGTACCGGATCGATCTGCTCTTCTTCCACCGCCGGCTCCGCGCCCTGGTCGTGATCGACATCAAAGCCGGGAAGTTCACCCATGCCGACGCCGGCCAGATGCACCTCTACCTGACGTATGCCCAGGAGCATTGGACCCGCCCCGGCGAGAACCCGCCCGTCGGTGTGATCCTCTGTACGCAGAAGGACCACGCGGTCGTTCACTACGCCCTGGAGACGCTGCCCAACAAGGTCCTGGCCGCCGAATATCGCACCACGCTCCCCGATGAGGACGTCCTCGCCGCGGAGCTCGAACGGACTCGCCGCATGCTGGATGACCGCCGGTCGGCCCGGAAGAAAAGCGGGCGACGATGAGCCGTCGACCCGGAGGGTCAGGAGGGGGACGAGGCTTATCAACCCGATGGGCTCACGGCGCGTTTCCGTCACGGCGGTCCGTCCGGTCCCGACTCCGGCCCGCCCGGCTCCGATCAGGACCTGCCGGGCCGTGGGCCGTCGAGCCGACCGGCGATCGCGGCGGTCGTCCGCCCGAGTCGGAAGGCTCATGTCGGTGTTGATCCGTCTTCCGACCCGCCCCTCCGGTCCCTCCCGATCGCTCATCCGAGCCCGCCGCGGTCCCGGCCGAGCCCGCCTGCGGCGTGGTATCAGTCGGGTCGCGGCGGGCCGGTCCGGACGGCGACTGCGGCGAACCCGGACGGAACGACCCAGCCTCCCCCCAGACCGAGCGTCTGGCCGGTCATGGCCATCCTCGGGATGCAAGACGCCGGCCTGTGAGTGATCGTCCCCCGCTCGGCCGTGGACCGGCGTGGGCTCGGCTCTCATCCAGGCTTTCGTTTCGCCTCAAATCGGAAAAATCCTGCCGAATGACGGCTAGACCCGGCGGTCAAGGCGTCTATAATAAAGGATCCTACCCTCCCTTCCTCGATGACGAGAACGGCGATCGATGACGAGTCAGCAACAAGCCGGGATCGGCGCCGACCCGGACCGAACAAAACCGGCAGATGGAACCGACGGCGGACAACTGTCATCACGCCGTCATTCGTGCGTGTGCTCTCCATTGCTGGTCTCCGCACTTCCGATGCTCGGCTTTCCGCCAGCGGTCGTTGCTGGTGTCTATTCCAGCATCAATGGCTGTAAGCAATCGTGTTTCATGCATAGCTGGCAAACAGGGATGGTGTCAACGGGTGAAATCGACGCTCGGAATCGGACTCGGCGAAATCAGCGAAACGAACCCAATGGAGGTCTGGGTAAGCTTAACCGATTTTGCGGCCTGTCTTGGTGTGGCTTGAGCGCGAATGCAAAACGACGAAACGAACCCATTGTGAGGTTGGATAAGATATATCGATTGTGGCGGCGCCCTATGGAGCGGCCGTCGCCTCAAGGAAAACGACGAAACGAACCCAGTGTCAATCTGGGTCTGTTATATGGAGTAAGTGGAATCTCCGGATTGTTGGGAGTACGCACTCTGTGCTGTCTCGGCGATGGGGTTCGGGTCTCGGGCCGGGCGTTGGCTTGCGGCGCGATGCACCCGGAGTCCGTGCGTGGATGCTTCAGCGGGTCTCGCACGGTCGAGCGGTCGATCGAACCCAAGCCGGGCGGGGCGCGGTCGGGCCTCGGTGAACGATGCGGAACGAACCCAACTGGCCAGTCGCTCCATGTAAAGAGCGGCAGGGCTTCAGGTTATGCTGCGATACCGCTTGACGGACCTGGCGTCTGGAGCCCGCCGCCGATGGTTGGGGGGACTGATGGCGGCCGCCGGTACGGGCAGGACGGCGGTGGACTGGTCGCCCGTCCAGGCGACCGGGAGCGCCTGGCGACTGGGTGGGCTGCGGTGGTTCCGTCCGCCAACCCCCGGCCCGGCCCGGTCGGGGGACGGAGCCTCCTCCTACAGGACGACGCCGGACCGCTGTCGGAGCCGGCTCCAGCCGCCGATCGGGCCGGCGTATCGGGTCCAGTTCGGTCGGGGTACCGCCCGGCGCTCGGCGGGCCGGGGTCGCTCGCCGCACCACCCGGTCCTGTCCGATCGCCGTGGGAACGCGGTCGGGGACGGAGGCCCGCCGCGGTTCGTCCGCCCAGACCGGCCGCCGGGCGCCGCCGGGCGCCGAAAACCGGCCCTGAGGCGCCGCGAGGCGCCGATTTTCGGCCCGACTCACCGCGTCATCCGCTCTTGTCGATCGCCGGGCCGGTCCGTAGGCTGTTGGTTTGCCAGTCCGCATTTCCAATCAGGGAACGGTGCCGGGACTCATCAGGAATCGAGTGATGCATAAGCTGCCGCGGCCACTTCTCGGAGTTTCGTTGTTCTCCCTCTTCGCCTGCCTGCTCGCGGGGCCGGGGGCGCCGGCCCAGTCCCAGAAGAAGGATACGAAGCTCGCCGATTACTTCGGGTTCCAGCCCCTGGAGATCTACAAGCTCGAGCAGCGCATCGGCAACCTGATGGTCAAGGACCTGGACGGCGACAAGGTCGAGGACATCCTCGTCAGCAACAACGGCCGGTCGCGGATCGACCTGCTCCTGAGCACCAAGAAGCCCGACGACGACCAGTCCAACCGCCCGTTCCGCAAGGACCCCAACGAGCTCCAGTACGACCGTCGCATGCGGCTGGCGAGCATCCCGGTCAACAAGGAAGTGGTCAGCGTCGACACCGGCGACTTCAACGGCGACGGCAAGCCCGACCTGGTGTTCTACGGGACGCCGGCCGAGGTCGAGATCCTCTTCAATGAAGGGTCGGGTCGGTTCGGCAACCCCAGGAAGATCAACACGGGCGACGGGGTCGAACGGCCCAGCGCACTGACCGTCGGCGATCTCGACCAGGACGGCCGGGATGACATCGCGCTGCTGGCCGAGCACGACCTGGTGTTCATCTACCAGACGGCGACGGGGACGCTCTCCGAGCCCGAGCGGGTGCCGCATACCGCCGACAATCCCTGGCTGATCCGGGCGCTGGACGTCGACGGCGACGGCGCCAAGGACCTGGTCATCCTCGACACCGCCGGCGACCACCCCATCCACATCCGGTTCGCCACGTCGGAGAAGAAGCTGGGGCCCGAGCAGCGGTTCGCCGTCGCGGTGTTGCGGGCGATCGCCTTCGGCGCGATGGACGATCAGCCCGGCTCGGAGATCCTCGCCATCGAGAACCAGTCGGGCCGGGCCCGGGTGCTGACGCTCGACCGCTCGGGGACCGACGAGGCCAACAGGCGCGGCCGCCTGGCGTTCTTCGCCCTGCCGGAGGGCAACGAACGGGGCCGGTCGCTGGCCCTCGGCGACCTGGACGGCGACGGCAAGCAGGATGTGGTCGTCACCGACCCGTCCAACGCCCAGGTCTGGGCGTATCTCCAGTCGGGCCGCTCGGGCCTGGGCGCCGGGTTGACGTTCCCCAGCCTGGTCGGGGCGCGGACGGTCCACCTCGCCGACCTGGACGGCGACCACAAGGACGAGGTCTACGTCCTCTCCGAGCAGGAGAAGCAGATCGGCCGGAGCGAGTTCACCCGCGGCCGGTTGAGCTTCCCGACGCCGCTGCCCATCACCGGCGAGCCGGTCGCGATGGAGCTGGTCGACCTCGATGGCGACAAGACGCCCGAGATCCTGTACGTCGCGCGCACCAAGCCCGGCGCCGACACCTTCGAGCTGCGCGCCCTGGCTCGCGAGAAGTCCGGGTCATTCCGGCCGTACCGCTGGAACGACGCCGTGACCGTGGCCTTGCCCGAGGTCAAGGTGGTCCCCGCCGCGATCGAGTCCTTCGACGTCAACGCCGACAACCAGGCCGACCTGATGATCTTCAACCAGTACGGGCCGCCGCAGCTCCTGCTGGGCCGGAAGGGTGAGCCGCCGCGGCCGTTCGCCGGCGGGCTGGGCCCGCTCACGGGTGCCTCGCCGTCGTCGGTCAGCCGGATGAACATCGACGGGCCCGCCCTGCTCGTCGCCCAGAATACCTTCGCGCGGCGGATCCAGCTCAACGCCCAGGGCCACTGGGAGATCAAGGACCAGTACAATTCCGGGCGGAACTCGGCCGTCATCCAGGGCGCCGCCGCCCTCGACACCGACGGCGACGGCACCAAGGAGATCGTCCTATTCGACCGCACCAGCAAGTCGCTGTTGTTCCTCGCGAAGAAGGACGGCGTGTATCGGCCCGGCGGCCACCTGCCGGTCGGCTCGATCAATTTCCAGGGCCTGCACGTGGCCGACTTCGACGGCGACGGCCGCGACGATCTGCTGATCGCCGGCAGCGACCGCTTCGGCGTGCTCCAGACCGGCCAGAAGGGCCTGCGGCTCAAGACGATCGCCAGCTACGAGTCGCGGCGTAACGAAGCCCGGCTCTCCGATCTCGCCGCCGGGGACGTCAACGGCGACGGCGTCCCCGACGTCGTCTTCACCGACATCGGCGAGCAGTCGCTGGAGATCGCCTCCTTCGCCGGCGACAAGGACCTGGTCCACGCGATCACCTTCCGCATCTTCGAGCGCAAGACCTTCCGCAACGTCGGCGACATGATCGAGCCCCGCGACCTGGCCATTGGCGACGTGGACGGCGACGGCCGCTCCGACATCGTCCTCGTCGTCCATGATCGGGTCCTGGTCTATCGCCAGGATCCCGGCCCCTCGCCCGGGGCCAAGCCCGGTGGGGCGGGCGAGAAGCCGGTCGCCGCGCGGGCGGGGAAATGAAACTTCTCTGGAGTCTCTCTGACGACCTTGCCGATGATGACGATGGATTGCGTCCGGCCGCCTGCGCCGTCGGGTGCGGTGCTCGTGGGGCGTCCGGCCGTCGGATCGGCCGAACGGGAGGCAGATGATGGGAATGACGGTTCGACCGTTTCTCATGTTCCAGGGCGGCGCCGAGGAGGCGATGAACCTCTACGTCTCCCTGTTCCCGGGCGGCGAGGTGCTCGACGTCGTCCGCTACGGGCCGGAAGGGCCGGGCCCCGCGGAGTCGATCATGAAGGCCAGCTTCTCCGTCGGCGGCCAGACGATCCTGTGCACGGACAGCTTCATCAAGCACGAATTCACCTTCACGCCGTCCTTCTCGCTCTTCGTGGATTGCGAGTCCGAGGAGGAGATCGGGCGCCTGGCTTCGGCTCTGGCGGAGGGCGGGGCCGTGCTCATGCCTTTGGGCGAGTACGGCTTCAGCCGCCGCTTCGCCTGGGTCAACGACCGTTACGGCGTCTCCTGGCAATTGAACCTGCCATAGGGGATCGCTCGCCGTCGGATCGGTCCGCCCTGATCTTGACGGATCCGCCGAGGGGAGCGATACCAGCCGGGAAAGAATCCCCGGCTCGGGCCGCGACTGACCCGGACCGATCCGAGTCCCAGGAAGGAACCTCACGGATGGCCAGAGGCGCGCATGGAATGCGATGGGTCGAGTACGGCGTCGCGGCGGCGATGCTGGTGCTGGCGTTACTCTTCCCGATCGGCCTGATGGTCTTCAACCCCACGCTGATGTTCGAGCGGGGTTGGGAGCAGTACGTCGGGACGAGCATCTACTTGTGGGCCGTCCTGACGCTCGGCCGCGAGCTGGTCGGGCTCTGGCGGAACGAGCGGGCCTTCCAGGAGGCGCCGGAGCTGCTCAAGCGGGTGAACGTCGCCACGGCTCGCAAGGCCGCCGGAGCCGGAGCCGCAGCCGGAACCTCGCCGGCCGTCGAGGTTTCCGACGAGGAGCGGCGGCTGCTCCCCCGCCGCGTCCGGCAGCTCGCCAGCTACATCCGCGAGACGCGCGGACCGTCGGTCACGCACCTGATGGAGGTCAACCGGGAGGCCTCCGGCTTGGATCAGGAGCAGGTGACCGGGCGGTTCACCCTGACGCGATACATCCTGTACCTGCTGCCGGTGATCGGCTTCATCGGCACGGTCGAGGGGATCTCGCGGGCCTTGATGAAGATCAGCGAGGTGCTGCCGATGGTCAAGGAGCTCGACGGGTTCCTGTCGAACCTGACGGGCGTGACGGCGGCCTTGCAGATCGCCTTCGACAGCACGCTGCTGGCCCTGTTCCTGAGCGCCGCCTTGATGCTGGTGCAGACCCTGGTCTTCCGACGGTCGGAGGAGCTGCTGGCCCGGGTGGATCGCTGGGTGGTGGAGCACGTCCTGCCGCGGGTCGGCGGCGACGACAATCCGATCGCGGATCGCCTGGCCGAGGTGATCGGTCCGCGACTCGACGAGATGGCCGACAAACTGGCGCGGGTGCTGGAGCCGTCGGCCCGCTCGCTCCAGGAGCAGGCCGACAAGCTGGGCGAGAGCCTGCGGGCGCCGATCGCCCAGTTCAGCGCGGCCGTCCAGCGACTCCCGGAGGCGCTGGCCTCGTTCAAGCAGGGGGCCGACTCCATCGGCCGGATCGGGGCCGACCTCGAGGCGATCGGCACGGCGGGCGAGTCGTTGCGACGCGGAGTCGCGAGCCTCGGGCGGATCGAGGAGGCCCTGGCCGATGTGAGCACGGCCGGCGCCCAGCTCGAGGAGATCCGCCGCGGGCTGGATCGCACCGGCACGGGCATCGAGTCGCTGGCCGGCTCCTGGTCGGCCGCTTATGAGCGCCTCCAGCCGGGCCACCCAGGAGCAACTGGCACGGAGCCTGACCAGCCTCAAGGACGCCCTCGAGCTCCTGAACGTGAGCATGGAGCAGGGCAACGCGCTGTACCGCAACATCGTCAAGAAGCTCTTCGACGAGCGGGTCGAGTCGGCCTCGGCGTCGCAGCGGTCCGACTCGGTTCGCGCGGCGTGAGGGGTGTGTACGGTGAGGAGTAGGGCGGGTCGAGCCGCGATCCCTCGCGGCGAGGTCCGCCGGATCCAACGGAGCCAGCGATGCGCCGGTCACGACGAGGCGGGCATTCGGGCCTGGAATTCGGCGGCTCGGGCGAGGATTCGTTCGTCGCCGTCGTTGTCACCAAGCTCACCGGGGCGCTGTTGTTCATCCTGCTGCTGGCGATGGTGATCATGGCCCTGCTCCCCAAGGTCGACCCCGACCGCTCCGATCGGCAAGCGTCGTCACCCGGGTCATCCGCCGGCAGTGCTCCGCTGCGGATCGCCACCCCCGGCGCTCTGCCTGACGCCGTGGCCGGCCGTCCCTATGTCATCGCCCTGGCTGCCACCGGGGGACACGGCACCCCGCGCTGGCGCGTCGAGGGGAAGCTGCCGGACGGGTTGGTGCTCGACGAGGCGTCCGGCCGGATCGCCGGCACGCCTCCCAAGCCCACCGACCAGCCGATGGCTTTCCGGGTCTCGGCCGACGATGGGACCGACGTGGCCAGCCAGGCGATCCAGCTCGCCGTCCTGCCGACGCTCTCCCCGCCCATCCCCGGCCAATGGTGGAAGCCGCGCTGGCCGGCCATCGCCGTCGCCTGGCGATCCTGGCTGGAGCAGGGGGTCGGCTTCCTCGTGCTCTGGCTGGTCCACCTACTGGGGATGAACCTCCTGGCCGGCCTCCAGCGGCACTCGACCGACGATCTCGTCCTCGCCGGAGACGCCGGCACCGCCCAGTTCGCCCTCCAGAGACGCTTCGCGACCTACCGCCTCCTCATCCGTCTCACCACCCTCTCCGCCACCATCGCACTGGCCGTCTGGCTGGCCTCATCGCGTGGGCCTTCGATGTAAGGTGCTGGTTGATTGAGAGATCGGGCTGACTACCGGCCTCGGGGACGGCCGCCCGGCCCGATGCGCCCCACCGCAGATCCGCCGCCGCGAACACGAGCATCGAATGGGTTAAGAGTTGTGGATTCCGGTTCCATTCGGGAAATCGACTGGCCATCGCTCGCTCGGATGCCGCACAATTTCCTAATGGTGAGGTGAGTCCCCGCGCTTCTCCAGGGATGTCTTGCAACGCGGCTTAACCGGCCTGGAGCCCGAGGAGTCGAGGATGCAACGGTTTCGTCACATACTGATCGCCGCGGCGATGGTGGGGGCCACCGTGGCCCTGACCTTCGACGCGAAGGCCCAACCTCAGGCTGGAGGAGGGCG
Source organism: uncultured Planctomycetota bacterium (assembly GCA_963815795.1). GTDB lineage: Bacteria > Planctomycetota > Planctomycetia > Isosphaerales > Isosphaeraceae > JAKAUH01. The sequence goes on from CAWFIC010000006.1 coordinate 716,473, forward strand.
CGGCGGACGCGGTCCCGGCGGTCCCGGCGGCCCTGGAGGTCCCGGAGGCTGGGGAGGAGGCCCCGGCGGTTTCGGCGGCGGGCTCATCACTCTGGCGCAGAACCCGGCCGTTCAGGAAGAGCTGAAGCTGAAGGACCCCCAGAAGACGAAGATTCAGGCCCTCGTCGAGACGGCCAATCAGCGCAGACAACAGATTCGCCAACAGTTGTTCCCACAGGGACAGCAAAACCAGGGCGGAGGGCGAAACCGCAATAACGGCAACGCCAATGCCCAGGGCGGTGCCGGCGGCCAGAACGGCGTCGGCCAGAACGGCGTCGGCCAGAACGGCGGCGGTCAGAACGGCGGCGGTCAGAACGGCGGCGGCTTCGGCGGCCAGAACGGCGGCCAGAATGGCGGCGGCTTCGGCGGCCAGAATGGCGGCGGCTTCGGCGGCGGCCAGAATGGCGGCGTAGACCCGAACGCTGTGGGCCAGAACGGCGGCGGCTTCGGCGGCCAGAATGGCGGCTTCGGCGGTCAGAACGGCGGCGGCTTCGGCGGCCAGAACGGCGGCCAGAACGGCGGCGGCTTCGGCGGCCAGAACGGCGGTCAGAACGGCGGCGGCTTCGGCGGCCAGAACGGCGGCGGCCGCGGCGGCCGCGGCGGCCGCGGGCAGATGGACCCCGAGATGGCCCAGCGCTTCGCCGCGATGCGCGAGGCCATGGACGAGATCCAGCAGGGCTCCGAGCAGAGCCTCGCCAAGATCCTCGATCGCCGGCAGTACAGCCGGCTCAAGCAGCTCCAGCTCCAGCTCGATGGTCCCCGGGCACTGACCCGGGACGACATGATCGAGAAGCTGAACCTGAGCGAAGAGCAGGTCCAGCAGATCCAGGAGTTGCTCGGTGAGAGCAATCAGGCCCGGCGCGAGAACGGCCGAGCGCGGTTCGAACTGATGAAGAATGCCTTCCCCAACCCCAATCCGGGCAACAACGGCCAGAACGGAGCCAATGGCCAGAACGGAGCCAATGGCCAGAACGGAGCCAATGGCCAGAACGGAGCCAATGGCCAGAACGGAGCCAATGGCCAGAATGGGCGCGGCGGCCGGAACGGACCCGGTGGCCAGAACTTCCGGAACCCGGCGTTCCGCGAGGCCATGCAGAAGTACATGGAACAGCCCGAAGTCAAGGCCAAGATGGACCAGATCCAGGCCCAGGACGACAAGATCCAGAAACAACTCGCCATGGCGGTGAACCGGGCGCTCGGGAAGCGGCAGGCCGCTTTGTATAAGCAGATGCTGGGCCCCACATTCGACCTGTCCCTGATCCGGGGCGGGCCGGGGAATCGCAATCGCAACGGGAATCAGGCGACTGCGACCAAGTCGGCCGCCAAGGCCCAGCCATCGGCCTCGGAGGATGAGGAGGGTGCCGCGACGGCCAAGCCGGCCCCCAAGGCCAAGGCCAACGCCGCGACGGCCAAGCCCAAACGCAAGAGCCTGCGCGAGCTCCGCGGCCTGGATAATTGATGGCCGACCAGGTCCCTGATGCCGAAAGGCGTTGCGCAAGGGACGCAGCCGGTTTGCGACTCACCACCCGCGAGCCAGCGTCCGGCCGGAAGCCGCCGGCCGGGCCTGGCTCGACACGCGCCATCCCCGGGAATCGATCCGGTCCTGTCTTTCTCGATTGCCCTTCCCTCGGTGCCACCTCCGGCGTATAAGGGTCCGGTCGTTGTCGTCCCTCGACTCGGGGGACGGTTTGCGCCCGCGGTCCATCCGTGCGGCGACATCTCCAGATCGGTCGCGTCGCCCGATCCCGGTTGCGCTCGGTCTTCCCCAATCCCATCGACGATGCGGATCGCCGCGGGCTGACGCGCGGCGGCTCGTGAGGAGAGTCCCCGACCATGCGTCATGGATCGACCATCGTCCCGGCCGGGCTGGTCCTGGCCGCGGCGCTGCTGGGAACCTGCCGCGGCCAGCAAGCGCCCCCGCCGACTGGGTCGCGCTGACGGACGAGCGTTTCGGCATGCCGATCGCGCCGATCTACCTCCTGCCGCGGCCGGACGTCCAGCGCGACCTGCAGCTCAGCCAGCGGCAGATCACCGGCGCCCAGGACCTGGTCGGACGGCTCATCGAGCGCTTGCTGAACCTGAAGCTCAAGTCGGGGTCGGCCGCCATCAAGGCGGAGCAACGCGCGATCGACGAGCAGATGGAAGCCTGGCTGCGACACGAGCTGTCCGAGGCACAGCTCGAGCGGCTCACCCAGATCAATTTCCAGTGGGAGGGCGCCTCGGCGTTGCGCCGCTCGGCGATCGCCGAGTACCTCATCCTGGGCGAGGTCCAGCGACTGAAGGTGCATCACCTGCTGGCCGAGCGCGATAAGCGTTGGCTCAAGGGGGCGCTGAAGCCCGGCGAGTTCGACCGATACTCCCGGGAGGCGCTGAACGTCCTCACCCAACTCCAGAAGGAGCAATGGGATAACCTGCTCGGCCCGCCCTGCCCGTTCACGATCGGGCAGCCCTCCGCCGCGGCGAGGAACCCGGCCGCGGGCACCGGTCTCAAGGGCCAGCCTCGGTCGCCGGGACAGTAGAGCGGTTAACGATGGGACGAAGATCGGCGGACGGAGCCGCCTTGTATGATCGATTCGGGCCAGTTTGCGATACTGGCTCCGGTGTCGTGGGGAGAGCTGTAAGCCGCCTGAGGCTCTGACCTCTTGTAGGAGATTGCTCCCTCCGGCTTGGGATCAAGGTATTGGTACGTCTTGCGGCTCGACCGCTCATCACAAGGATCGCCTCGCCCAAGATCCCCGGGGGAGTCCCACGCCCACCCTCACGACACTCGTCGTACTCGGCCCCTTCCTGTCTCCGGGGATGACTCCCATGACGACCGCCACGGCCCTCGACCGCATCGGCGTCGGCATCGACACCGCCCGATACGGCCACCGCGTCTCGTTCCTCAGGCCCGATCTCCAGCCCGCCGCCCAGCCGCTCACCGTCACCAAGGACCGCGCCGGCTACCTGGCCCTGCGCCACCGCCTCGAGCAATTGCGCCGACAGAATCCGCTGGTCCACTTCCATGTCCGCATCGACGCCGCCGGCCAGTACGCCGACGATCTCGAGCAGTTCCTCCGCGACCTCGACTGGCCCATGACCATCTCCGTCGGCGAGCCCAAGCGCAACAAGGATTACCACAAGGCGCACTCCCCCAAGCGCACCACCGACGACACCGAGAGCCTGGCCATGGCCCGCTTCGCTCTGGTCGAGCGACCCCCCGCCTCGCCCGAGCCGAAGCCACCCATGACCCCGCTCCGCGAGGTCACCGGCCGCTTGCAGGGGCAGGTCAAGCAGACGACCCGGGCCACCAATCAACTCCATAATCTCCTGGCTCGCGCCTTCCCCGAGCTGGCCACCCTCGCCGAGGACATCACCGCCGGTTGGGTGCTCCGATTGCTCGCGACCTACCCCACCGCCGAGCGCATCGCCGCGGCCCATCTCTCCTCGCTGGAGAAGATCCCCCATCTCGACGGCGACAAGGCCCGAGTCGTCCACGAGGCCGCCCGCCAGTCGGTGGCCTCGCTCCGCGGGCCGGTGGCCGAGGCGCTGGTCCGCAACCTGGTCGACCAGGTCGTTCGCTGCCACGAGGCCCGGCGGGATCTGGAGCGACTCCTGACCGCGGCCTGGGACGACCGGCCGGCCTCGCCCCACGTCCGGGTCTTGACCATCCCCGGCATCGGCCGGGCGACGGCCGCGGTCCTGGTGGCCAAGATCGCCGACATCGAGCGGTTCGCGCGGCCCGAGGGCCTGGTCAACTACTTCGGCATCTTCCCGGAGGAGGAGAGCTCCGGCGTCGACAAGGAGGGTCAGCCCCGACCCACCGGCCCGATGCCCATGTCGCGCGAGGGCAATGACCCGGTCCGCGCCTACCTCTGGAACGCGGCGCGATCGGCGATCCGTCACAACCCGGCCGTCCGTGCCACCTATCGCCGCCTGCGAGCCAGGGGGAAACGAGGTGACGTCGCGATCGGGCACTGCATGCGCAAGCTGCTGCACCTGGTCTTCGCCGTCTGGAAGACCGATCGGCCCTTCGACGCGGGGCACTACCCGTGGGAGCCGGCCGCCGAGGAGGTCACGACCACCGGGGCCGGCGCCGCGGCCGCGACCACCTCGGCTCGCGGGCCGGTCGACGGCGCCGCCGCCGAGAACGCCGTGGGCCACGAGCGGGACGAGCCCGCGGGGAAAGTGGTCACCACGGCGAGTTCCACCGTAGAGCCGATGTCGTCGGCTGTCAATACGGCGCCCCCATCGATCCGGGCCGCTCGTCCGCGAGTGGACTACGCATTCCTGCGCGAACAGATCAGCATGGAACAGGTGCTGGCGCACCTGGGCCTCTTGTCGCAGCTCCGCGGCGGGGGTCAGCAACGTCGCGGCCCCTGCCCGCTGCACAGCCACCCCGCGGCCGCGGACCGCACCTTCTCGGTCCATCTGGACAAGAACATGTTCCGGTGCTTTCACGCGGAGTGCGGGGTGCAGGGCAACGCCCTGGATCTGTGGGGGGCCGTCCATCGCCTGCCGCTGTACGAGGCGGCGCTGCATCTGGCCGAGACGTTCGGACTCCGCCGGAATAGAGAAGAGGAACCCGTAACAGGGACCCGTCATCCCCTGTAACGAGGCGGGCTGAGTCGCTCGGTGAGGCGGGCGGACCGGCGTCCTCTCGGGGATCTCACGCGTTCCCGGCCACGATACCAGTGGGCGACATGAGCCGCTCGGCCTCATCCGCCCAGGCGCTCTCCGTCCGTCTCCCGAGGCGCCCCGCAACACCCGCCGTCATCACGATCGACGGCCCTTGATCTTCAACGGTACATCTCCTACAGGGAGACCTCCGGATCCTGTGTAGGAGGCGGCTCCGTCCCCCGACCGGATCTCGCCGGAGCGTCAGACCCTGGAGCCAACCGCTCCGGTTCAGCGGCCGGCTCGGCGAGGTGGAACCGGAAGTCGCAGAACGGGGCGCCTCCCATGATCGTCTGGGTGCGCGTCAGCTCGATCGCCGGGTTGAACCCCTGGGCCAGGGCGAAGTCGCGCTGGCAGGACAGGCTGGCTCCCAGCTCGGCGAGACCCAGGGTCCGGTACATCTCGGCGTATCGGCAGCGGGTGACGTTGAACGACAGCCGCCGCGGCGATTGCTCGAGCAGGTCGATCTCCAGCGCACCGTTCTCGCGCCAACGATCGAGCGACTGCGCGAAGGCCTCGAGCGTCCGCTCGCCCAGCAGCCGGGCCAGTTCGGCGCCGCTCTCGCGGGCGAGGTCCCGGATCACGCCGGCGACGATCTCCAGCGCCCGCTCGCGACCCACCTCCTCCGCGAAGGCCCGAATCAGCGGCCCCACGATCCTCGCCTCGATCTCTCGCTGCTGTAACAAGGGGAGCTTCGCCTTCTCCGCGTCCATCGATCGCGTCCTCCCGGGGTCCTCGATCCCACCGGCGTGTCCGGCTCTATCTGAGCCACGAGGACGATTCTATGACGAACGGCTGGCGCATGACGACCCGGCGATGGGTCGGGGCATCCCGGATTTCCGAAGGCGGGCGGCTGTCGGCGAACCGGCGCATGTGACGTTAGGTCTCACCTTCTACCACCCTCCCTCATGGTATCTGACCCCGAGGAGAACAACCGCCTCGGGTGCACGTCTTACGGCGTAACCGTCGGTGAGAGCTTCTTGGCCTTCCAAGAGCAGACGGACAAGAGACTCACGATCTTCTGTGATCGCCTGTCCCGAGGATGTGGCGCGTCTCTTGTGCCTCTGGTCCGGGGAAGCATAGGAATTGCGCCCTCCCGCCGATGCCGAAGCGTCGTGCACCGCCGGACCGAGGCTCGCCTGCCGAGGGATTCGTCGAGTTGACCCCGGTGCCAGCCGAGGCTTCCGTTCAGTCGGCTGTGCCTCTCGGCGCGGAAGGGGCACCCAGGTCTGCCATCGACGCAACGCCCTCTGCCGTCGCCGGTACGGATCGGCGACGTCGCGGCCTCGACATCGCGCGGATCGCGACCCGGGGGCGGCCGACGATTGCGCGTCCAATGCCGGCGTACTACCTCCTGAGGCGAGCGATGTCCTGTCCCAGTCGAGGGGACGCCACCACGTGGTGGTCTCTCAGCATCAGGGGGACCTTCGATGTCCATCCTCAAATGGGTGGAGTTGAGCGGAAGCCGGGCCTCGAGCGGAGCGACCCGCGGCTCTCACTGGTCGATCCGGTTCCGGAGCGATTCGGAGACGGCCAGGAGGGCGGCCCGGGCTTCCGGAGGGACGGTATTCCCGAGAGGTTCAGGGATCGAAGGGCTGGCGATTCAGATCCAGGGGCTACGTCCCGGCTGCGCAAATCGTGCGGCCTGTGGACGGCTGCAAGGGAGCGACACCATGAATCACGTCATCATGCGAAATCGGCGACGGGGTTGGTTATCGAGGCTTACCGGCGGTCCGGATCGCCGAAGCCGCCACGGTCTGAGGCCCGTCGTGCTGGCGCTGGAGGATCGCCGGTTACTCGCGTCCATCGCGGTGACCAACACGAATCCGTCCGGCTCCGGCTCGCTGGCGGCGGCGATCGCCATCGCCAACGGCAACAACCAGGCGAACACCATCACCTTCCAGGGGTCGATCTGGAACACGCCTCAGGCCATCAACCTCCAGGCCCATGTGCTCGATCTGAGCGACACCGGCGGGACGCAGACGATCACGGGCCCCGCCGCGGGGGTGACGATCAACGGCGGGGACAACAACTATTACTACATAACGTACAGCGGTGTGTTCCAGGTGAACCGTGGCGTCACCGCGACCCTCTCGGGCCTGACCATCACGAACGGAATCATCACCTTCGGCGGCGCGGTGAACAACTATGGCACGGCGACGCTCTCCGACTGCACCATCACTGGAAACTCTGCACTCGAGTCCGGCGGCGGGGTGTTCAACGATGGCACGGTAACGCTCACCGACTGCACCCTCACCGGAAACACCGCAGGGGCCGCCAGCGGCGGCGCGGTGGTCAACGATGGCACGGCGACCCTCACCGACTGCACCATCAGCGGAAACTCCGCATACATCGACGGGGGCGGCGTGTACAACTATGGCACGGCGACGCTCACCCACTGCACCATCACCGGAAACTCCGCAAAGACCCACGGGGGCGGGGTGTACAACTATGGCACGGCGACTCTCACCGACACGATCGTCGCCGGTAACACCGGGCCGTCATCGGCTGCCAGCGACATCGGTGGTGAGAGCTATGTCACGGGGAGCCATAACCTGATCGGCACCGGCGGCCCGGGGGGGCTGATCAACGGGCAAGACGGCAACGTCGTCCTGACCAGCCTGACCGACCTGGGACTGGCTCCGTTGGGATTGTACGGCGGCCCGATCCAGACCATGGCCCTGCTCCCCGGCAGCGCGGCCATCGGCAAGGGCACCGCCGTCAGCGGCGTCACGACCGACCAGCGCGGCTTCGCGCTGGATAGCCCGATTGACATCGGCGCCTTCCAGACCCAGCCCTCGACCGGCAAGCTGGTGGTCAACTCGACGGCCGATGGCGACGGCGACCAGCCGGGCAAGCTGGACCTCCGCGGGGCCGTCGACCTGGCCGATGTCCTGACGGGGTCCCAGACGATCACGTTCGACCCGACCGCGTTCGCCACCGCCCAGAAGATCCAGTTGACGGCGGGCCGGCTCGAGCTGAGCCAAACCAGCGGCCTGGAGACGATCACAGGCCCGGCGGCGGGGGTGACGATCGCCGGCGGGGGCGAGGGCGGCGTGTTCCAGGTCGACCGTGGCGTCACCGCGACCCTCTCGGGCCTGACCATCACGGACCCAATCGGCGGTGGGGTGTACAACTCTGGCACGGCGACGCTCTCCAACTGCACCATCACGGGAAACCACGGATTCCAAGGCGGGGTGGACAACTCTGGCACGGCGACGCTCTCCAACTGCACCATCACCGGAAACTCCGCAAGCACCGGTGGCGGGATCTTGAACGTTGGCACGGCGACGCTCTCCAACTGCACCATCAGTGGAAACTCCGCCGACGACGGCGCCGGGGTGCAGAATGGCTCCCCGAGCACCGCTGGCACGGCGACGTTCACCAACTGCATCATCAGCGGAAACTCCGCACCCATCGGCGGCGGGGTGTTAAACGAAGGGACGGCGACGGCGACGTTCACCAACTGCACCATCAGCGGAAACTCCGCATCCTACGGCGGCGGGGTGTACAACGATGGCAAGGCGACGCTCACCAACTGCTCCATCAGTGGAAACTCCGCAAGCACCGACGCGGGCGGAGTGGGTAATTACGGCACGGCGACGCTCTCCAACTGCACCATCAGCGGCAACTTCGCAACCTCCGTCGGCGGCGCGGTGTACAACGTCGGCACGGCGACGTTCACCAACTGCACCATCAGTCGAAACTCCGCGTCCTTCGGCGGCGGGATGCAGAATACTGGCAAGGCGACGATCACCGGCTGCACCCTCAGCGGAAACTCCGCATTCAACGGCGGCGGCAGCGTGAACAACGGTGCCACGGGGACGGCGACGCTCTCCGACTGCACCATCAGCGGAAACTCCGCATCCTTCGGCGGCGGAGTGAACATCGGTGCCAATGCGACGACGACGCTCACCAACTGCTCCATCAGCGGCAACTCCGCACAGTCCGGCGGCGGGATGGAGAACTTTGGCACGGCGACGCTCTCCAACTGCTCCATCAGCGGCAACTCGGCATTCAACGGCGGCGGGGTGTACAACGTCAGCACGGGGACGACGACGCTCACCGACAGCACGATCAGCCGCAACTCCGCGGCCCGAGCCGGCAGTTACTCGCTCGGCGGCGGCCTGTTCGATCAGGGCTCCGCGACGCTCACCAACTGCACCATCGCCGGCAACTCCGCGGGCACGTCCGGTGGCGGCATCGAAGCCCAGGGCACCGTGACGGTCACCAGCAGCACCTTTGCCGGGAATCGGGCGACTTACGGCGGGGCCATCGACAACAATTTCGGTCGATACACGGTGACCGTGAAGAACTCGATCCTCGCCGGGGACTCGGCGGCCACCGGCCCGGAGTTCTGCAACTCGGTGACATCCGGCGGGCATAACCTGGTCGCCGAGACCGATGGCAGTTGGGGATGGGTCAGCTCCGACCTCACCGGCACCGCGGCCCGGCCGCTGAACGCCCTGCTGGCCGCGCTGGGCAACTACGGCGGGCCGACCCAGACCATCGCCGTGTTGCCCGGCAGCCCGGCCATCGGAACGGGCATCGCCGTCAGCGGCGTCACCACCGATCAGCGCGGCGTCAAGCGCCCCGGCACGGGCGTCCACATCGGCGCCTTCCAGAGCCAGGGATTCACCCTGACTCCGGTCAGCGGCAGCACGCCCCAGTCCGCGGCGATCGACACCGCCTTCGCCCACGCGCTGGGGGTCACGGTCACGGCCAAGGATCCTGTGGAACCAGTCGCCGGGGGCGTGATCGCGTTCGCCGCCCCGTCCAGCGGAGCCACGGCCAAGCTCTCCGGCGCCACGGCCGCGATCGGTTCCAACGGCGTGGCGTCGGTCGATGCCACCGCCAACAACACGGCCGGTACCTATCGCGTCACCGCCTCGGCCGCGGGCGCCGCCGCGCCCGCCTCGTTCACCCTGACCAACGCCGCGCCCGCGGGCGCCGCGGCGCCCGCCTCGTTCACCATCGGCACATTCCAGCCGGGGACGCTCACGATCCAATCGGCGGCGCAGACGCTCCCGGCCGACCCCGACGGCAAGACGTCCGGCCCGACACCGGCCGGCACGGGCACCGAGTTCACCGCCCAGGGGTTGGTCAACGGCCACCCGGTTCCCCGGGTCATCTCGTCCGGCGTGGCGTGGCGATCTCCGCGTCCGTGGATGGCCCAGGCGATGCGACCCCGCCCGGCGCAGCAGTCGACAAAGGCCTCGGTCACGACGCGAACCCTGATTGCATCGTCCCCCTGACGGTCAACCCGGCCAGACTGTCCCGGAAAGGGGTCGTGTCCCGGAAAGGGGTCGAGAACCAAGATCCGTAATTGGTTCCCGCCCTTTTTACACCCGCCCCTTTACACCCGCCGCGGATTGCGCACCAGAGCCAGAGCCGTGGAAGGTGCCGTAGTGGACCGTCTCCTCCAAAGATGTGGGCCGGAATTCGACCCAGTCTGCGGCCCGACCGACGGGCCGGGATCGGATCGGGTGTCAGTCCCGATCCGTCCATGTAGGTCAGGCAGTCCTGCCTGACGCCGTCCGATCCGATCCGATCCGCGTCAGGCAAGACTGCCTGACCTACGCCGATCCGACCCGCGTCAGCCTGACTCGGGTCGGGCCGGATCGGGTCAGGCCCGAGAATCCCGACCGACATCGCGGCCCGGCCGATGCCCAGCTCTTTGCGGTAGACGATCCAGTAGGGTGGGCGTCGCCCACCGATCCCAAGCTAGTATCGGTGGGCGATGCCCACTCTACTCGGCGACGACCGGGCGCTACCCATGCGTTCGGCGCGCTAACGCCCTTCACCCTCGCGCCGCCTCCAGGTCGGACACGAGCTTCCGGAAGTCCGCGCGATCGCGCAGGGCGTCGAGGTCCTTGTCCTGTTTCAGGACGGCCACGTCCTTGAACCCGGCGGCGATGGCCTTTCGAAGCCACCCCACGGCAAGGTCGGCATGCTTCGCTCCGTCGGTCAACCCGGGAATCATCGACGCGTGGACACACGTAAGATTATACATCATCATCAGCGTGCGAGGGTGACTGGTTCCAAGCTTGGTCTCTTGCAGGGCCTCCGCCGTCTCGAGGAGCTTGAGGGCTTCGGCATGCCGGCCGAGGGCGGCGTGGCTGAGGGCCAGGTTGTTCATACTCGCGAGCGTGTCGGGGTGGTCGGGCCCGAGTTGAACTCTTTGCAGGTCATATATCTCCTTGCGGAGTTGGAAGGCGTCGGCGTGTCGGCCGAGCTTCGCGTAGGCGCCGGCCAGGTTGGTCATGCTCCAGAAGGAGTCGGGGTGGGTGAGTCCGAGTTTGGCCTTCCGCAGCGCCAGCGTCTTCTCGTGGAGCGTGACGGCCTTGGCCGTCAGGCCGAGGGCCGCATAGGCCCGCGCCAGGTTGTATGAGGTGCTAAGCGTCGCCGGGTGTTCGGGCCCGAGCTTCGCCTTGCGCAGGGCTAGCGTCTCCTCCAGGAGCTTGAGGGCGTCGGCGTGCCGGCCGGCGGACGTATAGCTGGCCGCCAGGTCGTTCATGCCGTCGAGCGTCTCGAGGTGGTCGGGCCCCAGCTTGGCCCGTTGCAGCGCCAGCGCCTCCTCGCGGAGCTTGAGGGCGTCGTCGCGGCGGCCGAGTTCATAGTAGGCGATGGCCAGGTTGCCCGTGCTCTTGAGGGTGTCGCGGTGGTCGGCACCCAGTCGGCTGGTGTAAAGGGTTCGCGCTTTTTCCCATTGCTCGGCCGCGATCTTCGGCTCACCCAGGGAGTAGAAGGATGTCCCCAGCGCCATCCGCAATCGGGCCTCGGTCAGCGGCTGCTCGCCGAAGCCTCGATCCACGAACGGCAGGGCCGCCTCGATGGCGCGGCGGAGCGAGACCTCCCGTCCCAAGCCACCTGGCCGGCCCTCTGGCTGGGCCGCCGCGAGGATCCGATCCTGGACGAAGCCCAGGACCGCCTGCGTCTCGGCGGCCCTCGCCTCGGCCGTCTCCCTCGCGGCCTTCTCCGACACGGCCGCTTGCAGGGCCGCCTGCTCCGACCGCGTGGCGTGGATGGCCTCCTGCGCGGCCTTCTGGCGGGCGGTGCGCTCGCGGAGAGCGAAGATTGTTGACGCCACGACGCCCAGCGCCAGCGTCAGCAAGACGCTCAGGGTCGCCGCCACCAGGATGCGGTGACGGCGCCGCCCTTCGGCGGCCCGGACTTCCTGTCGCTCGCGGGCGACCCGCTCCTGTTGCAGGCGCTCCTGGACGCCGGAGAAATACGCCGCGACGGCCGAGGCGACCTCGCCGCCGTCCGCCGGGCGGTCGGCAGGGTCCGAGGCGAGGCACCACCGGGCCAGTTGGATCAGCTCCGAGTCCGCCCCGCAGCCCTCCAGCCGGGCGGATACCTCGTCCAGGCAGCCCTCGATCGCCTGGAGCCGAATCGACACCGAGTCCGGGCCGATGTAGGGCGGCCGGCCGGTCAGGATCTCGCACAGGACGGCCCCCATGCCGAACACATCCGAGCGTCGGTCCACCTCCTTGACCAGGCCGCGGGCCTGCTCCGGCGGTATGTATGGCCAGGTCCCCAGCACGCTGCCGGCATTGGTCAGCTCGCCGCCCGCGTCGCGGCCGTCGTCGAGGGCCGCATCCCCGCCCTCCTCCTCGGCCCCGGTGACGTCGGTGCCGGTCAGGGCCTTGGCCAGGCCCCAGTCCATCAACTGCACCTCGCCGAACGACCCGATCATCACGTTGCTCGGCTTCAGGTCGCGGTGGATGATGCCCCGGGCGTGGGCGTAGGCCACCGTCTGGCAGACCTGCTCGAAGATCCCCAGGAACCGCGGCAGGTTCTCCGACGGATCGGCCCGCTCCTTCAGGAGGGCCGCCAGGGTCCGCCCCTTGACCAGCTTCATGGCGATGTAGGGCCGGCCGTCGGCGAGGGCCCCGAGCTCGTGGACGGGGACCGTCCCGGGGTGCTGGAGCTGGCCCGCGATCCGCGCCTCCATGACGAACCTGCGGACCAGCCCGGGGTTGTCGTGGTGCTGATTGAGGAGGACCTTGACGGCCAGGTCGCGGCCCAGGGCGACGTCGCGCCCCTTGAGGATGGCACCCATGCCGCCGCGGGCGATCTCGCCGAACAGATGGAGCCGCGCCGGTGCATCGGCGGCCGCGGTCATCCCGGGCGAGCCCGGACGGGCCACCCGCCCGGCCGGGCCTCCTGGCTCGATGGCGCTCACCAGGACCCGAGGCATGACGCCCAGCGATGCGGACGCGGCGTGCGTGAGCAGGGCATCCCTCTGCGCCACGTCGGCATCCGGGAGCCAAGGACCCGGCAGGCTGCCGACCAGGCGGTCCAGCGCCCGCTGGCAGGCCGGGCAGCCGCCGACATGATCGTCGATCCGATCGGCGTCCGCGCCGGCGAGCCGGTCCTGGAGGAACTCCCGCAGGGTCGATTCATCCGGGCAAGCTTGGGGAGGCGTCATCGCGGCACTCCTGGATCACCATCCGCTTGATGCGATCGGCCGCCTTGTAGACCGCGCCGACGGTAATGCCCAGCTCCGCGGCGACCTCCGCGGCCGGCCGCCGGTCGATCATCCGCTGGCAGAAGGCGGCCCAGCTCGCCGGCTCCACCCTGGCGCGGATCCGATCGAGCACTTCGGCCTCCCACGCCGCCGTCCGGCGCTCGACGGCGACGCTGAGCTCCTCCACGGCCTCGGGGCCCGGGAGGGCACCCATCCGCTCCAGGGCGGTCGAGCCGCCCACCCCTCCGGGCTCGGGCCGGCGCCGCTGGCGCCGCCGGCGGTCGGCCAGGACGTGACGAACGACCGTCTTCAGCCAGCTCCGGAATCGCCCGCGGTCCGGTTTGTGCTCGTGGCGCGGCAAGGCCTCGAGCAACTTGAGCAGGATCTCCTGGGTCAGGTCCTCGGCGGCATGGAGGTCGAGGCCGTAGCGCCGGCCCCAGCCGATGATCACTTCCCGGTAGCCGGCCTGGAACACGGCCCAGGCGTCCTCCCGGCGGCCCTCTTCGCCCAGGGCCTGGAGCAACGACACGTGCGTCGATGGGATGCTCATGAGGACATCCTCCGGACGGATCGGCGCGGTTCCTCGCCGGCTTCAGCGGGTCGAAGGCGGAACCTGAAGTGATACGGGCCGACGGCACGGCGAGATCGCCCGAAGGGTCATCGGCGTCGGGCTGGTCCGTCGGGTGCCGCGCAGCCCCTCCGCGCGTCCTGGGGCATCCTCTCACACCGATCGCTGGCCCCGCCGTGCGCGCCTGGGACTTCGCGGAGAGGAGTCCGCACGCACGGTTGCCGCGGGCTCGGATTCACCATCGAGGGATATCTTAACAACGTCGCCTGATCACCGCGACAGGGGGCCGGCCCATCGCGATACGCCATCTGGCGTAGAGAGAGAGCACAAGCCGCGTTGCGCGCTTCGGGTCGGATCGACCGAGGTATGGGCCGGCACTTGCGGTGCCGCGATGCTCGCGCCCCCTTCCCGAAATCAGTTCGCCACCTGACGTCAGGTGGTTTCGCCTCACCGCCCCGCCATTCCACGGCGGATGCTCGGTGAGGCCATCGTTCTGATCTCGCTATACTTTTGTCACCCTCGGCCTGTGAATGGTTCCTTAATAAATGCAAGATCCGGCGGCCATCTTGCAAGAGGCGGCTCCGTCGGCCGATCCGGACCTCCCCCCTTGCGTGGTCTGATTTGTCAGGAATTGGAGATTGCGCACGGCGTCCGCCCGACTCGATCCGTATCGAGAAGTTAGCAGGGAACGATAGCCCATCGATCGGCAGCGACGCCCGATGGATGCGCCGCCGAAATCACCGGTGCAATGCGAACGCCTTGGCTCGGGCCGGCCGGACCGGCGAGTCCCGCCTTGCCCTCGGCGTCCTTGGGTGATAAGAAGGATCGCGGCGGCGCTCCGCCCGACCTCCTGACCGGTCCCCACGCCGGCCGGCATCCGCGGGGGTAAAGGGGATTCCTGTCCTCGAGCACCTGGCGGCATCATCAACCAGTCTCTCCGTCGCGGGGGGCTCGGGTGCGTGGGGCCTCGGCTTCCCGTGGGGAAAGGCTGGCGAAGATGACCGCCCACAAGCACTTCAAGCAGCTCGTCCGCACCCGCATGCAGAAGACCGGCGAAAGCTATGCCGCGGCGCGACGGCAGGTGATCCGTCAGGCGCCGTCGGATCCCGCCACACGCTGGCATTTCCCGGGGAACATCCCGGCGACCACGGCCCTGCGCGTCCTCCTGACGCACGCCGGCATCCGCGCCCCCCACACGGGAGAGCCGTATTCCGAGGCCATGCTCTTCGGCATCGCCGGCGGCATCGGCGCGGGCGTGTTCTCGTTCGTTTACGAGAAGGAGGACTTCGCGTCGTTCTTCGTCGCGGGCCGGTACAACTGGCAGGATGACCTCGGATACCTCCGCGACGCCTGCGCCCGATTCGGGGTCGAGCCGGTGATTCGAGAGAGCGGCGGCGCGAGGGCCGCGGAGGGACATCTCCGCGAGGCGCTCGCGGTAGGACCCTGCGTGGCCTGGGTTGACATGGCCCACCTGCCGCACCGGGCATTGCCGGCGCACTTCAGCGGCGGTGGTTATCATGTCATCACCGTCTACCGGATCGATGACGGATCGGGGACGGCGCTCATCGGCGACCTCGCCGACGATCCGATCTCGATCGCGCTCGAGGATCTGGCCGAGGCGCGGGGACGCATCAAGAAGCAGAAGAACCGGCTGTTGTCCGTCCGGGGTGCGGCGAGGCCGGGCGACCTGGCCGAACTCGTCCGCGAGGGGCTGAAGAACTGTCACGACGGACGCCCCGGACTCGGGGCCAAGGTCATGACGAACTGCACCCTCGAGGCGTTACGTACCTGGGGAACACGCCTGCATGGGTCGAAGGACAAGGAGAGCTGGGAGCGCATCTTCCCGCGCGGCGCGCGGCTCTGGAGCGGGCTCACCGCGATCTACGACGATATCGAGAACTACGGGACCGGCGGCGGACTCTGCCGCCCGATCTTCTCGGAGTTCCTGCTCGAGGCCGCCGCGGCCACGGGGATCGATGCGTTGCGCACCCTGGGCGAGCTCTACGCGGATCTCGGCCGACGCTGGAGCGAACTGGCCGACGCGGCGCTCCCCGACGACGCCCCGATCTTTCGGGAGGCGAAGCAACTCCTGACTCGCAAGGTCGAGCTGACGCACGGCGGCGGCGATGCGGAGCTGGAGGAAGTCCGCCGCGCCTGGAGACGGCTGGGCGAACTCAAAGCCCAGGCTCGCGCCGAATTCCCATTGACCGACTCGGAATGCCGGGACCTGCGAGCGGGGCTCCAGGCCCGAGTGCTCAGGCTCTACGAGTCCGAGGTGGCCGCCCGCGCCGCCGTCGGAGCCGCGGCGTCCTCGTTCTGAGAGGGAGTACGAGAAGGCCGCCGGATCGGCGTAGGGTGGGTCGAGCCTCGATTCATCGAGGCGAGGCCCACCGGATCCGCCGAACAGACCGGTGGGCCTCGCGCCGCTCCGCGGCGTTCGACCCACCCTACGGCCCCTTCTCGTACACCCCCTGAGCCGACCGCCCGCGCCCCCTTCGGAACAGATGATAAGCGATCGTCCACCCAACCCAGCGGCGTAGGTGCATCCGGATGGCGAGTTTGACAGAGTCTCGTGGGGAACCTAGGTTTCTCGGAGGGAATTCCTCGAGCCGAGCCGGCGCGTGTGACGTCACGCCGCTCTTGAGGTCCCGAGACAACTCGTGGGAATTCCTCGCCGCGTCGACGACGTGACGCCGACCAGGAAACCGTCCCGGAGTCGATCCCACGTCACCGGATCGATGCGGCTCGCCGTGACGCACCGCTCCTGGCCAAGATCATTCTGAAAGTGCACGGTCGAGCATGGGTGACCGTAGATATTACAGTTCGAAGAGTAGTGACGGGTCGGTCTCGCACGCACGCGACCGACGCCGAGCCTGTCGCTATCGCGTCGGCCTCGCCGACGGCTCGCTGGGGTGGTGGCAGGATTCGACCTTCGTCAATACGGCGTGCAGGATTATTGATATATCTGTCGCCGGTTGCTTGGTCGAGTCGTGCGCCGCTCCCAATCTGAAGGAACATCAATCGGTCTGGCTCCACCCCCTGGGCGTCTCGACGAGCGACTGGACGGAAGGGATCATCGTCGATATTCGCAAGCCCCTGTTCCGGCGATGTCAGATCCGGATGCGATTCAGTACCGACCTCCCCTATGAATCGTTCAAGCCCCTGGCTTTCGGGGTGGAATCGGCCGGAGAGACCGCGGTTCGCGAAGCACCCGAACACGAGCAAGATGACTTCTGGAGGTGAGACCTGGCCGTGGCCCCAGCCGATGTCCGTCGAGGCCGGCGTGCGGGCCCGGATGGGATGACGATCGATCGGGCAGCAGGCCGGTGGGCCGTCGTGCCGGTGTCCCGCTCGTTCGCGGGTACGCGGCCCCGTGCCTTTTCCGTGTCCTCGTCCGGGCACGTCCGAGGCACTTGGTCCTCGACCTTGATTCCGTTTGATCAGCAGTGTGGAACCGCCACCCAGGTCCCGAGTCGGCCCGGAGGAGTTCGTCGGATGTATCCATTGCCCATTGTCCTGCTGGGGATCGATGAGGAGTTGATGCCGAGCCTGCAGACGGAGCTCTGGACCGGATCGGCGGGGGTGGAAAGTGAGTTCCAGTCGGCCTACATGGCGATCGATTGCCTGCGCCACTACCAGAACCAGCCGCGCCTGCTGATCGTCCAGACCGGTGCGGATCTCCAGGCGGAGGCCATCTCGCGGTTGGCGGCGAGCCTGAAACGCTGGCCCATCATGGCCCTGGTGTCCGGCACCGATCGGGAGGAGGTGCTCCGAATCAACCGAGCCGGCGCGGTCCAGGTCCTGGCGCTGCCGCTCGATTCCGCCGATTTCCAGCAAGCTCTCGCCGTGATCGGATCCCAGTTCGACAGGGATTCGATCGACCGGCACGTCTTCGCCGTCACGAGCGCGTCGAGCGGCAGCGGGGCGACGACGATCGCGGCGAACCTCGCCTGTGAGCTCGCCGAGCAGCTCAAACGGTCGACGATCCTCGCCGAGTTGACCCCGCAGATGGGCTCGCTGGCCTCGATGTTCGACCTCGAGCCGCGCGTCACGCTGGCGCACCTGCTCCGCGAGATCAACCGCGTGGACGACTACCTGGTCGAGAAAACGCTGGTCCCGTTCATGGAGAACCTCAAGATCCTCGCCGGTTCCGACGGGCTCAGCCTGCCGAAATCCGCGGAACCGGAGGATCTCCTCAAGATCGTCGAGTGTCTCCGGAAACTCGCGGATCTGACCGTCCTCGACCTGCCAGGCACCTTCGACGAGCGGGAATTCGAGGTCTTGAGGGCCTGCGAGAAGGTCGTCGTCGTCGGGACGCAGAACGTGCGGTCGATCAAGTCGCTCCGGCTTTTCTGCGAGTCGTTGCCCGAAGAGCGCCAGGTGCATTCGCTGTGGGTCGTCCTCAATCGCTACAATCCCCGTATGAAAGGGTTCACCTGCGACGACATCAAGGAGATGCTGGGCGTCGCTCGCGTCCTGACCGTCGCCGACGACCCACAGGCCGTCCAGCTCTCGGTTCGACAAGGGTCGTCCGCTCCGGCGAGTCGCCCCGGGGACGCCGATCTTGCGCGACCTCGATGCCTTGATCGAGGATCTCATGGGCCTGGACCGCCGTCAGTCGGCGACAAACGGGCGCGGTCTCTTCGGTCGGATGTTGCACGCCTTGACGCGCTGAGACGGCCGGCTCGTGACGCTCGGCCGCGCGATCGCATCCCGTCCCGGGGGTCGAGCCGGAATGGTCGATGCTCGGTCGTCTCGAGGTACCAACCGTCCGGGGACATCCGGATCCGACCGGCCGGCCGCCCATCTCGGAGGATCGAGTCGGTCTCTTTACCCTCGATCGGCGCGGTTTCTGCATCTCCACACGATCGGCGGCCGCGCCCCGGCTGTTCTGCCGGAGCCCTGGGCCGTCTCGCTATCCCGTCGGCTCGAACCAAGTCGCGTCCGCCGCACGCGTCGCCGCGACGGCTGCGCCATGCGGCCGGCCCGGCTTTCCGTTTGCCCGAGCCAATCGGTGTCAATGTGCTAGTATTGGTTTAGTCCGCTGAGATTCAGGTCCGATGATTACACCCAATCCTGATTCCGCTCATCTTCGCACCGACATCACCTGGATGGACCGACGCGTCGACCTGTCCGAAGTCCTTTCCATCAATGCACGTAACGAGTTGGATGTATGGTCGGCCGATACATTCAATCAACACCTGGATGAGCGATATGTGATCGGAAAGGTCGCAAGGCATGAAGATGATGTGGTCGGATACATGATCTATGTGCTGCACAAGGACCACATCGATGTGCTGAAAATCGAGGTCGATCCCGATCATGGAGGCCGGGGGATCATGGAGCAAATGATCGAGAATCTGGCGCATCAGCTCTCCCCCGCCCGACGGAGGGAGATCGTTTTCCATATCCTCGAGGCGGACATCGAGATGCTGGACATCATGGCGAGATGCGGCGCCAGGGAATCCTGCGTCCAGGCCGGGTCTCTCCGGGCCGGTGGCCGCGCCTATGTGATGCGATATCCCGTGCGGTACGACGGACTCGGCACCCCCGTCACGGTCGGGGACGCTCCGGGGCCGACGAGCGAAAGCGACCTCGAAGGATCTGCGGACTACCGATCGCCCGCCGGGGTCACACGGGCGCGCCTGCGAAGTGAAGCCGACCGCCCATCGGCGCGTTCCCTCCCCGAGGGGTTGAGCGGCGCACGGCGCAAGGTCACGGAGTTGACCAATGTGGAATGGGATGTGGTGAAGCCCGACCGGCAGACGGGCCAGTTCGTCATCGTCGATACCGCGAGCGACCTCGAAGGCGTGGACCCATCGGACATTTACCTCAGGACGGTTTCCAAGCTCGCCGACCCGGCCGCCGCCTGCGACGCTCTGCACGCTTTCTGCAGGATCTCGACCAAGCGAACGTATGCCGGCAGTCCCGACAAGGCCGCCCAGGTCGTGATTCCGTCCAGATGGCTGTTGCGGCTGGTCCATCGACAGCCGGTTTCCGAGACTGCGCCAACTCCGTCAAGCCTTCAAACCCGCCGATCCGTATGCCCGGTACGAGCCGGGACCCAGGCGAAGGACAGGCCGCCCCGAGAGGGACGAAGAGATCGGCAAACGCGGGCAATAGACCCTCCCGGCATGCCCCCGTCGGAACCGGTTCGGGTCGGGCCGACGAGGCCGGTCAGCCAACCGGTTGGCGACCGGGAGCGGGCCGGGGGGTGAAGGATGAACGGACATCGGCGTTCGCCCCTGATCGCCAAAGGGTCGCGGGGCGCTCACCGAGGGCGGATGACGGTTTGCCGGCGCCGGCCGGCGTGGTTAAGTTAGTGTTCGACTCTAGCCTTGGACGACGCCGTGGGAGGCTCGACGATGTCACAGGTCCGTGCCAGGAATCGGGCGGTTCGGGCGGGGGCGATCTTGCTGGTCTCGGCGGGTGTCGGGCTCGCCGCCCTGGCCGGTCCCCCCGGGGAAACGCCCGATGCCAGGCGCCTCTTCACTCTCGAGTGTTACTACCGGGCTCGCTGGGGACACGCCGACGAGTTCATCCGGCTCTACCGCAAGAACCACCTGCCGGTGCTCAAATCGCTGATCGAGAAGGGCCGGATCGTCAAGCTCACGGCCGTCAAGCCGCGCTACCACGGCACGGAGGACGGCCGCTGGGACTATCGGGTCACGATCGTCTTCAAGGATGCGGCCGTCGCGCACGACCCCTCGGTCGAGGAGGCCGTCAAGAAGCAGCTCTTCCCCGACCAGGAGACATTCAAGAAGGAAGAAAGCCGGCGGTTCGAGATCCTCAGCGCCCACTGGGACGTCCCGGTCGAGGACATCAACCTGGACGAGTGAGGGTCCGTCCCGGAACGGCCGAAGTCGGCCCGAAGTCTTCGCCCATCTTGACATCTCAGAAGCTCGTTCGTATCTTGATCATGTCGCGAGAGTATCGCGGCGATATGGCCCGGAAGGGTCGTCTTGAGTGGGCCTGATGGCCCGAAGGACAATCCGATGACGGACGAGCTGAAACGGCGCATGGCCAGGCTGCGCGAGATCGCGCCGCGCCTGAACGCGGGCACGGACCAGGCGTCCAAGCTGGTCGCACAGGTGGAGAAGTTCCTCGTCGAGGAGCTCCGCATCGGGATTTCGGCCGAAGTCGCCTACGAGGAGCACCTGGCCGGGATCGATGACGACAACCGCCTGCTTTCGATCCGCCACTCGCTGGCGTTCGGGCGGGGCGGCGGGTCGTTTCGCATCCACGTGCTCAGCGAAACGATCGCCGTGGATGACGGGGCCTCGGCTCGAACGACGGTGGCGCAAGAGCGAGTGCTCTGGCCGTCTTGCCCCCGAGAGATGAAGCTCAAGGCCTTCGAGAAGCTCCCGGCCCTGCTGGACCGGATCATCGAGGAAGCCGAGCGACTGGCACAGGCGTCGGAATCGACCCGCGTCAAGGTGAAGGAGATGATGGGTGAGGAAGAGCCGGTCGAGGCGGTGCCGGGCCGCGCGCCGGTCAACGAGGGCGGGGCTGCCCGGAGTTGACAACTCACCGACGCCGTCCACGCGTATCGTCGATGTGAACGCGACGTCGTCGAGTCGGAGATCGACGGCGACGCCTGGGAAGCCCGGATGGAGGCCGAGGGCCGGGAGGACGCGGACCCCCACGAGGATTGGGAGCGGGCCAGGAAGAGGCTGATGCGCCTGGTCTGCATGGCCACCGGACACGACCCGGCGGAGCCGCTCGATGCGCCGATTGCCGCCTTGACCGACGATTGGCTGCTCGTCGTCTCACCCGGTCGCGACGATCCGTGGGACGACGAAGATCCCGATAGCCGGCGGCTGTCGGTCGTCTCACGCACCGAAGGGCTGACCATCTTCTCCTGAGCCTGCCCCAGGGAGAAATCAAAGGGGGCGGGAGCCGAATCGGGCCCCGACCCCTTTGATCGTCCCGCTGGCCAATTTAGGAATACGGAGCCGTCTGGAATGGAGCCTACGATCCATTTTCCTACCGTAAAACGTTCTATGGCAAGGTATTAATTCAGACGCCGCGATGCAGAGAATCCCCTTGGTGCTCCGAGTCACGATCTGGCTGGCGCTGACCGCGATGACCGCCGCGGTCTGGATGGTCTCGGACCGGGCCTTCCATCGCTGGGAGGTGCCGTCACCGGTGGTCGTGCGTCAGGATGTCGTCTATCGCACGGTCGATGGCCATCGGCTGTCGCTGGACATCTACCTCCCGCCCGACGAAGGGAAGGCGGGCGGGTCCGGAACGAGGCGGCCGGCGATCCTGGCCATTCACGGCGGGAGCTGGATCGGCGGCTCGAAGCGGTTGTTTCGCCCCGGCCCGTGGAATCCGCACCCGACCGCCGTCCGCCTGGCGGAGTCCGGTCACGTCGTGATCGCGGCCGATTACCGCCTGGCCCGGCCGGGAGCCCCCGGCTGGCCGGCCGCCCGCGATGACCTCCGCGAGGCCGTGCGCTGGGTCCGTCGCCATGCCCGCGAGCTGGGCGTCGATCCCGATCGCATCGCGGCCTTCGGGCAGTCCGCCGGCGGCCACCTCGCCGCGCTGCTGGGGACCTCGGCCGGACTTCCCGCCGCCGGTGATGACTCCCGCGTGCAGGCGGTCATTACCTTTTATGGTCCGTCCGATCTCGAGCGTCTCCCGCTCGTCCGGGCGCAACGCCTGTCACACGAGCCCACACGCGTCTTCCTGGGCGATGATCCGACCCGTTCATCCGCGAAGGCCCGCGATGCCTCGCCGATCCACCACGTCGGCGGGGATACTGCCCCGATGCTCCTCATCCACGGGACGCGCGATCGCTGGGTGCCGATCGAGCAGTCGGAGGCGCTCGCCCGGGCGCTCGACGCCGCGGGCATCATGCACGTATTCGTCCGAGTGGACGGGGCGAGGCACGGCTTCGACCCCGAAGTGAAGGACCCGGAGGTCCAGGATCCCCGCCATCGCGATCTTCTCGAGTCCGAGATTTTTGCCTTTCTCCGAAGCGTGTGGAATGCTCCCAGTGGGTGAGTCCGCCGGCGCGGGCCCGCTTATTCTCGCTCACCTCACTCGCAAAGAATCTCCACTCGTGAGTTGCAACCATGTGCCTGTCGGCCGGACGGTTCCACGTCTTGCGTCGAAGATTCCGGTCCTGGTGTCGCGGAGCCCGCGGCCGCGCGGGCCGGGCCTTCTGCCCGGATGAGGCGGCGCTCGCGGGGCTCGAGCGACGGACTTTGCTGTCGTCGGCGTCCAGGACGGCGATACGCGTGGACCGTGCGATCGAACAGGTTAATGTGACCTATCCGACCCCCGCCGGTCCCGGCGAGCAGCTCAACGTGTATTTCCCGCACGGTCCGGCCCCGCCGGGCGGGCGGCCGGTGATCATCGCCATCCACGGCGGAGGGTGGCGACGCCTCGACAAGGACGGCTACGGCGACCGGATCGCCGCCGCGTTCGTCCCCGCGGGATATGTCGTGGTGGCCCCGAACTACGTGCTCTCGGCGCCGGGACATCCGAGCTGGCCGGGGAACCTCGACGACATCCGTTCGGTCGTGGCCTGGGCGCGGTCCAACGCGAACGAGCTGGGCATCGATCCCAACCGGGTGGCCGCCATGGGGGAGTCGGCCGGCGGCAACCTGGCCGAGCTGCTCGGGACCGACCCGGGGCCATCCGGTACAGAAACCGCATCGACCAGGGTTAATGCCGTGATCGCCTTCTCGGCGCCGGCCGACCTGACCACGCTTTACGCCACCAGTCCCTGGGCCGGCCGGGCGGCGGCCCAGTTCCTCGGCGGCTCGCCGCAGCAGGTGCCGGCGGAATATGCCGCGGCTTCGCCGGTCGATCATGTCGCACCCGGCGATCCGCCGATGTTCCTGGTGCACGGCCTGCAAGATCCGCTGGTGCCGGTCGGGCAATCCCGGGAGATGGCCGCCGCGCTCGACGCCGCGGGCGTCCCGAACCGGCTCGTCCTCGTTCCCGGCGGCCATGACCTCGATTTCCCGGTGCATTATGCCGATTTGACCCGGCGGCTCCTTGAATTCCTTAACGCAACATGGGAAGATGACGGGACCCTGTCTCGTTCCTGAGCCCTCACAACAGCTTATGGCAGTATCACGCTCCCAAGGACGTGAGCGTTCGGGTCAGTTTGTGGAGGTGACAGCGTGGCGACCGGTCTTCACTTCGCTGGCCTGAGCTCGTCGGTCCCCGGTGCACTCGACTTGACGATGGAATTCGACCGCGTGCTGATCACCGCCGCGGACCGCCCGGAACAGGACACGCTGCCGGCCCTCCCCGATCCCGCGGCCGATCACGGCGACGCCGAGTTGCAGGCCCGCCGGGACGACGTCGAGGCGAAGCATCAGCGGATCCGCCACTACCTCGACGCGACCGGCCAGGACGCCGTGGTGCTGGGGATGGCCGACTCGCTGTCGTGGTTCACCTCGGGCGGCGACCTGGGCCAGGACCTCGGCAACGGGCCGTCTACTGTCTTGATGTTCATCAACCGGACCTCCCGGGCGGTGATCACCGACAACGTCCAGAGCTCGCGGGTGTTCGAGGAGGAGGTGGCGGGCCTGGGGTTCCAGCTCAAGGAGCGGCCCTGGTACGACGACCCGTTCCAGGTGGTGGCGGAGCTGTGCCACAACAAGCGGGCGGCGACCGACATGAACGGCTATGGCTGCTCGCAGGCGCGGCGGGAGGCCGATGCCCTGCGGGCCCTGAGGCGCCGGCTGACCCACCTCGAGCGACAGCGGCTCCGCGAGCTGGGCCGCACGCTGGCCCTGGCCGTCGAGGCGACCTGCCGCAACTTCGACCGGGGCGAGCGCGAGGCCGACGTGGCCGGGCACCTGGCACACCGCCTGATCCGCGAGGGCGTCGTCCCGGTGGACCTCCGCGTCGCCGGCGACGACCGGCTGGCCAGGTACCGTCAGCCCAACTTCAAGGCGTCGCCCATCTTGCGACGTGCCACCATCGCCGTCACCGGCCGCCGCCACGGCCTGTGCGCCTCGGTGACACGCACCGTCTCCTTCGGCCCGGTCGACCGCGAACATCGGGCCGATCACTCGCTGGCCACCATGGTCGACGCCACCTGCATCTTCTTCTCCCGGCCGGGCGAGCCGGTGTCCGAGGTCTTCCGCCGCGCCAAGCGGATCTACGAGAAATTCGATCACCCGCACGAATGGACCCTCGATTACCAGGGCAATATCGTCGGCTATTCCCCCCGCGAGGTCGTGCTGCGACCCGACAGCAGCCTGGTGCTGGAAGCCGACACGGCGTTGGCCTGGAGCCCCAGCGTCCAGGCCGCCCGCACCGAGGACACCGTCGTCATCGACGCCCGCGGTTACGAGGTCGTCACCGCCCCCCAGGACTGGCCCCAGATCGACGTCACCGTCAAGGGCTTCCTCATCCCCCGCCCCGCCATCCTCGAGCGGTGAGCGGCCCGCGGCGCCTGCCATCCCGGGGCCGGCGCCCACTCAATTCTCGCCCGCCGCTCCCCGGGCGAACTTTCCATCGCCCGATGTCGAATTATAATGAGAATGTCGGAGGGATGAGCCTCCGCAGAAAGGATGACGACTCGGATGCGACTTTCCTGGAAACTCGGTCGGATTGCGGGGATTGACGTCTTCGTGCATCCAACCTTCTTGTTAATCTTATTCTTCCCGGGTGTGCTGACCGGTGGCCTGTTCACGCTGATGCTCGTGCTGTCGGTCTTCGGCTGCGTGCTGCTGCACGAGTTCGGGCATGCATTGATGGCCCGGCGGTTCGGCATCGAGACGGAAGATATCACGCTTTACCCGATCGGCGGGGTGGCGCGGTTGCGGCGGCTGCCCCGCGCTCCGGCGCGGAGTTGTTGATCGCCCTGGCCGGCCCGGCCGTGAATTTCGCGATCGTCGGGGCGCTGGTTGGCCTGGGGTTCCTGGGCCTGGATCAGATCTTGATGGAATCAGGGCTCGAGACCGTCGTGGTCTTCCTCGAGAATCTGGTGGTCGTGAACCTGATGCTGGGCCTGTTCAACCTGATCCCGGCCTTCCCGATGGATGGCGGGCGGGTCTTGAGGGCGCTGTTGAGCGGTGTGATGGGGCGATCGCAGGCGACGTCGATCGCCGCGGGGGTCGGGCGGGTCCTGGCCGTGTTGTTCGGCCTCGTGGCGCTGTTCGTGACCCACAACTTGTTGCATGTCGCCCTGGCCGCCTTCATCTTCTTCGCGGCCCGAGCCGAGGAGATGCAGGTCCTCGGCGAGGAGCGGCGACGCCGGTATGCGGCGGCCCAGTCCGAAGGGATGTGGGTGGCTCCGCCGGGCTATCGATGGGTCCAGCAGGGCAACGGCGTCTGGCAGCTTGCCCCGATCGTGGTCCCGTACAACAACCCGTACCAGGGACCTTCGCGATGGAGTTGACGCCGATCGTCGAGCTGGGGGTCTCCGAGGCCTACGAGATCCTCACCGAACGCTTCGGCGTCAGGGATTTACCGCCCCTGGAATCCATCGAGAATGAGGACTGGGGGCGGGATTACTTGCTCAGCCGCTTCCTCCTGCTTCCCCGCCCGGCGCTGGCCGAGGCGGGGTTGAGCATCGAGCCGGCCGGTGGAGAATAGAGGCGAGGGGCGACGGAAGACCTCCGTTTGACGCTCCTTACACGATGCCGGTCGCCCCGCCTCACTTCGCCGGAAACTCGCGGATCCTCAGCGCACGCCATTCGAAATGGCCGTTCTCGCCCTGGAGGCCGATGTGGCCCTCGGGGACCTGGATCCCGTCGCTGGTGGTGACGACGACGTCGTTGAGGGTGACCTCGGCGCGGGAGCCGACGACCTTGAGGCGGAGCTTCTGCCACTGCTTGGCGTCCTTGGTGGCCGACTTGAGCGCATCCGCCTTGCGTTCGAACCGCGGCGGCGCCAGTCCGTGGCCGAAGAGCATGCAGTTGCCCTGGGCGTCGATGACCTGGAGCTGATAGCACCGGCCCGGCCAATGCGGTTCGCGGTCCATGCTCTCGGCGGATGAGCGGAAGAAGATGCCGCTGTCCGAGCCCGGCTTGATCACCCGGTACTCGGCCTGGAACTCGAAGTCGCGGTAGGACTTCTCCGAGCGCAGCCAGCCGGTGCCGCCATCGTTGACCAGCACGCCCTCCCGCACGGAGAAGCGGTCGGTATGCTGGGGGACCCAGCCTTTCAAGGTCCTGCCGTCGAACACGTCGGTGAACGGCGGCTCGTCGGCGCCTTCGATCCAGCGCTCCGCGCCGATCAAGACCACCGCGGTCCCGAGCACAGCCAGCCCCGATCGCATCGCCGGACCTCCGCTTCTCAAGGCAGAAGGCAGAAGGCTGAAGGCTGAATCATACCATCTCCCCGGCCCCCAGGGCCGCCTCGGCTTTTTCGCCCTCGGCCTATCAGCCTTCAGCCTTCAGCCTTCAGCCTTCAGCCTTCATCATCATCAGCGCCGCGGTGTAGTTGACCAGGTCGCGGCGGTCGCGGGCGATGTCCAGCAGGCGCTTCGGGTCGCCGGCCCGCTGGCAGAGCTGGGCCGCGCTGGGGCAGAACAGCGCCGAGTCGGGCAGGCCGGAGAGATATTGCGACGACACCTCGATCGCCTCGTCGAGCCGGCCGAGGCGCACCAGCAGGTTGACCAGCGTCTGCGCCGGGACCGCGGGATCGGGAGATTCCTCTCCGCGTCCGGGCGGCCCGAGCTTCGCCCGGAAGTGAGCGATCGCCGCGTCGACGTCGCGGCCCAAGAGGACGCGGAGGTAGATGCCGTGGTCGTCGAAGATCCGCTCGAACGGCGGCACGCCCTCGAACTGGAGCCGCGGCGAGAGCCGTCGGCCGTATTCGGTCAGGTCGGCGGCCAGCGCGATCGCCTCGGGGTCGCTGGCGAGGACCGACATCCGCACCACCGAGGCCAGGTGCGAGATGTCGATGTGGTAGGAATCCTCGGCGAAGAGCCAGTCGCGTCCGGCGATGATCTCGGCGAGGGTCGCACCGGCCGGCGGGAGCAACTGGCCGCGGCCGGCGATATCCGACCGCAGGTTCGCCGAGAGCTCCCCGTGCAGGTGGCGGATCAGCCGCTCGGCACAGGCGACGCGCACGGCCTCGTCGTGGGCCGGGAGCCCCTCGAACGCCGAGATCGCCGAGCACGTGCCGTAATGCTCCAGGATCAGCTCGAACCCCCGGCGCGGGTTGACGCCGTGGTTGAACGCGACCTCGATGACCGCGCCGAGCCGCTCGCCGTCGCCGCCGCCGTGACTGTCACCGTCGGGCCGGAAGTCGCGGATCGCCCGGGCGATCGGCTCGTTCTCGCCGATGACGCGGTAATACGCCCAGGCCGTCGGGATGTCGCCGGCCGCCAGGTACTTCGAGCCGACCAGCCGGATCGCCTCGACGTAACTCTCCTCATACTGCGAGCGCGACGGGCTCGGGGACCTCGGCCAGCGAACCGGGCGCGACCAGGGGCAGTCCCAGCTCGTGCCGCGCCCGCAGGAGCATGGCGTCGAGCAGCGCGCGGTAGTCGCCGGCCGCGTCGAGATCCTCGACCAGCCGTTCCAGGGCCCCGCACGGCCCGAGGTCGCGCAGCGCCCCCGCGATCGAGTCGAAAGCCGAGGACCCCGGCGTTATCGCCGGTCCCGGTCGGGCCTCGGCCACGTCGGCCTCCGTCGCAGCATCACGCATCTCGGTCAATCCCTCCCCGATCCCGTCTCATCGATCCGGATTCAGCCCAGGTGGCTCACTCCCCGTCGGCCTTCTCCTCGACAGGGGTCGTCGCCGTGGTCCCCGGCGGGCGGGCTCGCATCTCGGCGCGGACCGAGTGCCTGCGTGGCCGACCAGCAGGGCCTGCGGTAGCACTCGACCAGGATGTCGCGCGCCTCCTCGACGGAATCGGTCAGTACCAGCAGGTCCAGGTCCTCCGGCGAGATCGCCCCCTCGGCGAGCTGCGTGTGAATGACCCAGTCGAGCAGCCCGCGCCAGTACGACCGACCATAAAGGATAATCGGGAACCGGCTGATCTTGCGAGTCTGGACCAGCGTCAGGGCCTCGAACAGCTCGTCGAGCGTGCCGAAGCCGCCGGGGAAGATGACGAAGCCGCTGGAGAACTTCACGAACATCATCTTCCGCACGAAGAAGTAGCGGAAGTTGACGGCGAGGTTGGTGTAAGGGTTGCTGAGCTGTTCGAACGGCAGCTCGATGTTGCAGCCGATCGAGAGCCCGCCGGCCTCGAAGGCGCCGCGGTTGGCCGCCTCCATGACGCCGGGTCCGCCGCCGGTGATCACGGCGAACCCGGCGTGCGCCAGCAGGTCGCCCAGCCGGCGCGCGGCCTGGTACATGGGGTGTGACTCGGCGAACCGCGCCGATCCGAACACGCTCACCGCCGCGCCGACCTCCGCCAGGGCGTTGATCCCGGAGACGAACTCGCCCTGGATCCTCAGGATGCGCCAGGCCTCGGTGTGGGTGAATGCACCCAGCTCCGGCGCCCGCGGGGAGGGCTCGTCCAGCGCCGTGCTCTCGAGGAGCTGCTCGTCGGCGGTCTGCCGCCGCTTCGCCCGGCCCGAGAGGCCCTTTCCGTCCCGCCGGATCGGCACCGCATCATCGCCTCGGCGCCCGCCGGCATCGATCCCGTTTCCACCCGGACTCGAACGCCCATTCGTCTCCGCGACCGGATCATCGCGCCGGTCGCCCTCATCGCCATGCTCCATGGCCGCCACCACTTCTCCTCGCAAAAAGACCCACCCGGACTCGGGCTGGCCCGGCTTCTCCGCGGCGGGCGTACGCCGGTGCTGAACGCGGCCGTCTCCCTTCGTCGGGCCGGAAACCGTATCGAACCATTAGCATCTCCTGGCAATTCTAAGGCCACGGCCCGCGTCCGCCAGGCCCTGCCGTTCGGAATCGGGGCTGGTGGCTGCCCGATGGGCGGGGGTTGTTGTAGAATCTCACCATGCACCGGCGACCGACCGGCGAATCTCGGGACAGGAGCAGGCCCCCGCCTCCATGAATGGTCCGACACCCCCTCCTGCGGCGCCGGTTCGCGACGAGCTGGCGAATTCCCCCTTCCTCAAGGCGTGCCGGCGGGAACCGACCGAGGTCACGCCCATCTGGCTGATGAGGCAGGCGGGCCGGTACATGCCCGAATACCGGGCCCTGCGCTCCCGCGTCCCCTTCCTGGACCTCTGCAAGCGACCCGAGCTGGCCACCGAGGTCACCGTCACCGCGGCCGAACGACTGGGGGTCAACGCCGCCATCCTCTTCGCCGACATCCTGCTGATCCTCGAGCCCCTGGGCTTCCAGCTCGAATTCTCCAAGGGCGAGGGCCCGATCATCCACAAC
Source organism: uncultured Planctomycetota bacterium (assembly GCA_963815795.1). GTDB lineage: Bacteria > Planctomycetota > Planctomycetia > Isosphaerales > Isosphaeraceae > JAKAUH01. Next base: position 746,490 of record CAWFIC010000006.1, read on the forward strand.
CCGGTCCGCTCCGGATCCGACGTCGACCGCATCCGCCCCCTCGTCGACCCCGCCCCGCTGGACTACGTCGTCCAGGCCGTCCGCTCCATCCGCGCCGCCCTCCGGCCCAATCTCCCCCTCATCGGCTTCGCCGGCGCCCCGTTCACCCTGGCCTGCTACGCCATAGAAGGTGGTTCATCACGCCATTACGAGCGGGCCAAGGCGTTCATGTACGGTGATCCGGGGGCGTGGGATGCCTTGATGGAGCGGCTGGTGGAGGCGACGGCGATCTACCTGAACGCACAGGCGGCGGCCGGGGCGCAGGCGTTGCAGGTCTTCGATAGCTGGGTGGGGACGCTCAGCCCGGGCGACTACCGCCGATTCGTCCAGCCGCACATGTCCCGGCTCTTCGCCCGGCTCGACCCGTCGGTGCCGGCGATCCACTTCGGCACGGACACCGGCTCGCTGCTGGAACTCCAGCGGGACGCCGGGGGCGCGGTCATCGGCCTGGACTGGCGGGTCGAGCTCGATGCGGCCTGGCGACGGCTCGGCGACGGCGTGGCCGTGCAGGGGAACCTCGATCCGGCGGTCCTCCTGTCTTCGCCCTCCGAGATCACCGGCCAGGCGCGGCGGATCCTGGCCGAGGCCGCCGGCCGCCCCGGCCATATCTTCAACCTCGGGCACGGCATCCTGCCGACCACCCCCGTGGACAACGTCCTGGCCCTCGTCAACTTCGTCCACAACACGCCGCCTCGCGCCCCAGGAGGTCTGCCACCCTCCCAATCGGCCCCGAGTCTGCTAGAATAATCAAGGGAACAAGCGAATGGAAAGGATGCAATCAAGCGGGCGACGATTCACGCCAGCATCAGCAAGAAATTGCGGAAGTCGCCCGATTTTTTTCAAGCCTCAGGCGCTCACATCGATTAAGATCCCGGCGATATCGACATCGCGCGGTGCGACGCATGCATGAATGCGAGCGCGATGCCACGGCGGGTTCCTCGTTCGAGGGGACCGGCGGCGCGATGTCGTGATTCGCATCGATGAGAACGCTTTCAGGTGAAGGAGTGTCTTATCTTGGCCGAGGTTAAGTACGACCCGGCGAGTGCGAAGCGCGTGATCGTGATCGGCGGCGGGCTCTCGGGGCTGGCGGCCGCGCACCGGATTCGCGAGCGGTCCACGGCCCTGCGCCGGCCGGTCGAGCTGACGGTCCTGGAGGCGCGGGATCGCCTGGGCGGGGTGATCGCGACGGAGCGGCAGGACGGCTTCACGCTGGAGTGCGGCCCGGACTCGTTCATCACCAACAAGCCGTGGGGCCTGGACCTGTGCGAGCGGCTGGGGCTGCGCGACCGGCTGATCGAGACCGACGCGAGTCATCGACGGTCGTTCGTGGTGCGCAAGGGGCGGCTGATGCCGGTCCCCGAGGGCTTCGTGCTGATGGCGCCGCACCGCCTGGGTCCGCTCCTGGTCTCGCCGGTCCTCTCGTGGCGGGGCAAGCTCCGGATGATGATGGACCTGTTCATCCCCCGCCGCGACGACGAGGCCGAGGAGAGCCTGGCGGGCTTCGTCCGTCGCCGGCTGGGCCGCGAGGCGCTCGAGCGGCTGATCCAGCCCCTGGTCGCGGGCATCTACACGGCCGATCCCAACGACCTGAGCCTGAAGGCGACCTTGCCGCAGTTCCTGGCGATGGAGCGCGAGCACCGCAGCCTGATCCTCGCCGGCCTGCGCGAGGGCCGGCGCCGCGGACCCGGCCGGCTGGCGAAGCACGCCTCGGGGGCGCGGTACGGCATGTTCGTCGCGCTCGAGGGCGGCATGGGCGAACTGCCCGCAGCCCTCGCTGCCGCGTTGCCAGCCGGGACGATCCACACGAATGCGGCCGTCCGGCGGATCATCCGCAACGAGCCTCTCTCTCCCTGGCTGGTCGAGCTCCTGGACGGGCCGCCGATGGAGGCCGACGCCGTGGTCCTGGCCACCGAGGCCCACGCCGCCGCGCGCCTGATCGACGCGCAGGATCCGAGCCTGGCCCTGCAGCTCCGCGCGATCCCTTACGCGTCGTCGATCATCGTCAACGTCGCCTACCGCCGCGACCAGATCAAGCACCCGCTCGACGGCTTCGGCGCCGTGGTGCCGGCGATCGAGGACCGGCCGATCCTGGCGGTCTCGTTCCTGAGCGTCAAGTTCCCCGATCGGGCCCCGGCGGGGACGGCACTCTTGCGGGTCTTCATCGGCGGAGCGACCCAGCCCGAGTATTTCGACCTCGACGACGCGGCGATCGCCGAGATCGTCCGCCGCGAGCTGGGCGCGCTGATCGGCGCCTCGGGCGACCCGCTGTTCCTGCGGATCGGCCGCCATCCCCGGTCGATGCCGCAATACGTGCTCGGCCATCTCGACCACGTCGCCGGAATCCGCCGCAAGCTGGCCCGGCATCCGCGGCTTTATCTGACCGGCATCGCCTTCGACGGCGTCGGCATCCCCGACTGTATCCACGCCGCCGAGTCCACCGCCGACGCCCTGCTCGACGCCTTGGTCAACGCCGCGGCCAGCGCGGCGTGAGGCGGTCATGTCGGAGACCACACGGGTGGAGACCAGGGCCGGGATACGCCCCCGCCGCGGCTTGACGTAGGTCAGGCTTTCCAGCCTGACTCGGATCGGATCGGACCGGATCGGATCGGACGGCGTCAGGCTGGAAAGCCTGACCTACTCTCGGCCCGCCCGATCGCCACATCTCTGCGGGAGCCGACTCGGTAGGGCGGGCTCGCCCACCGGTGACCGCCTCGCGTGTCGGGTGCGGTGGACGACGATAGGAAGTGGCTGTCGCCCAAAGGGGTTGCCATGACGGATCGCAGAGGCATTGGCGCGGCTTTCTCGGATGAGGATCTCGAGATGCTGCGTTCCCTCTGGCTTGAGAGGGGGCGGCGTACGGCGAAAGCCGCTCATTGGTCCCCGTCGCCCAAGCGGGCTGCCAAGTCGCGTGCGGCCGAGCCGGCCTCCGATCGCCGGACCGTATCGAAGAAGAAACGGACCGAAAACGACAAGCCCGGTCCTTCACCCGAGGATTGATGTACGGCCCGGAAGCGTGACACTCCGCTGGGGCTGAAGCCCCGCGGCTTCTCGGGTGATCCGGGAGCCATTTCGTTATTCTCCCCCCGAGCCACTTGCATGGTGTCCGCATGACTACCTGGCTGATGCCAGGATACTTGGCTCTTGATGTGGTGTGATGTTTTACGGGAGGGCCTTCCCCTCCCAACCGCCAACATCCCGTTTCCAAAGAGCGATGTGCCCCGCGCGGGGCTCCTCCCCGGTCGCCCGGTTCGGACGTCATCCGCGCCTCAGCACGCGGACCGACGATCAGGAGACGAAATGCCATTCGTTGCGTCCAGACGGCTTTCCATGACTGAGGGCGGAAGCCCGGGAAATCGCTTCATCCACTGCCACTGAAGTGGCGTGGCTTTCGCGGGCCAAAGCCCCAATCACGTGATCGCCCCGGTGGATGGCGTCGAACAGCGGGGCCATGACCCCGAGATCCGTCCGGAGCGGGAGGCGCACCGAGCGGTCCCTGGCGAGCGTCGCCAGCACCCGTTCCGGGTCGCGGAGCAGCCTGCGCGACTCGCGCAGCACGGCCTCGGCCGAGGCGATCCGGCTCGGGCTGTGGTCCCAGGCCGATTTCCGCTTCTTCTTCGTCCGCATGGGTTCCGTTTCGCCCGCGTAGGGTGGGCTCTGCCCACCGGCGCGGGCCCCTGACCGGTGGGCAGAGCCCACCCTACGATTCCCGATTCGCCGGACAACATGACGCCGATCGAGGTTCGGCGGCGAGGGAAACCGTTCCTGCGCCGCGTCTCCAGGCCGGCGGTCAACTCGCACTCTCATTCCGTCGCCCGTGCATCTTTTCACCCCGAGATCGATCCCGGTATCCTGGATCGTCAGGCCGGCCGCGCGACGAGCGAGCGTCCCCCACGTCTCTTGGGATGAACGCCGATCGAGGAGGCGTCCCCGGCCGTTCACCAGGGAAAGGACCGCGTACGGATGTCGCTCAAGCCCCTGTGCGTCGCCTCGTTGCTGCGGCTCGTCGCCCGCGTCTCTCCCCCTGCTCGAGGCGGATATCCCTTCCGGCGGCCTCCGCGCCTGAGGCCATCACCCGAGGTGCTCGAGCCGCGATGGGCCCTCGACGGTTCGATCACCACCTACACCTGGGACGCCCTGGGCGATAAGACGAGTTTCAACGACCCGAACAACTGGAGCCATGTCGGGCCTCTTGGTGGCGGCGTCGGTGTCCCGGGCGTGCCCACGCCCGGCTCGAACATCTCCTTCCCGCCGGTGTCGTTGCTGCCGACGGGGAGCACGACGACGATCAACTTCAACTCGACCTACGGCAGCTTCCCGGTCAACATCTTCGAGATCGGCGACTCATACACTTTCACGGGCAACGGGGTCTCGGTCGCCAGCGGCCTGATCGTGGCGAACCCCTACTACGGCAATCCCACGACCGCGGCGATCCAGCTCTCCAGCGTGAACCTCGGCCGGCAGGCGACGATCTACACCCAGACGAGCAGCACGCTCACCATCGGCAGCGCCACTAACCTGACGGGCACCCAGCTCGTCTTGCAAGGCGGGGCGACCAAGGGGGGCGGCGGCCAGCTCGTCCTCGACACCCAGAACATATTCGCCCCTGCATTCGCCCTCGCCCTCCAGACGTTCGACGCCGCCCAGGGCACGGTCACGCTCGGCACCACGATGGATTTCTCCACGTATTTGTTCCAGATCGACCAGGGTGCCAGCCTGGACGTGGCCGACGGTGCCGCCGTCAAGCTGGGCTCGCTATCCGGGGCGGGCACGGTCAACCTGGAAGGCACCGGCGCGACCGGCGACCTGACCGGCCTGACGGCGTTCACGCCGGCCGGCGAGTCCGACCAGCTCAGCGGTACGGTCACCGGCGCCGGCCAGCTCACCATGCAGGGCCACGGCACCTTGACGCTCGGAGGGATCGACTTCGGCGGCAAGGGTGCGGTCGACGTCGTGCTCGGCACGCTCGACGTCAACGGCCCGATCGACGCGGGGACCTTGCAGGTCGGCGCCGGCACCTTCGGCGGCCTGGGGTCGTGGCAATTCTCCGGCGCCGTCACCTTCCAGTCGGGCTCGACTTTCAACCTGGCCCTCGACGGCACCGCCGCCGGCACGCAGTCCACCCAGCTCGGGAGCGCCGATTCGACCACCGGGATCAACCTGGGCGACAGCAGCCTGACAGGCACCATCGCCTACGAATTCCAGGCGGGTGACCAGTTCACGATCGCCACCGCCCCGCTGATCCAGGGGGTCTTCCAGAACGTGGCCAACGGCCAGGTGCTCCTGGGCAGCAACATCCCGTTCGCGGTGAGCTATTCTGCCACCTCGGTCACGCTCACCGCCTTGCAGTCGGAGACGACGACCCGGCTGAGCAGCTCCGGCGGCCCGAGCCATCCCGGGCAGCCGGTCACCTTCACCGCGACGGTGAGCACCCGCACGGCGCCGGTCACCGGCGGGACCGTCAGCTTCATGATGGCCGGGACCACGCTCGCGACCGAGCCCGTGACCGCCGGCGGGACCGCGAGCTTCACCACCTCGTCGCTGCCGCTGGGCGGCTCGACGATCACCGCGGTGTATGGCGGCGTCTCCAACATTCTCGGATCGACAAGCGTCGGTGTGACCCAGCTCGTCGTCCCGTACTCGACCGTCACGACGGTGACCAGCTCGACGAACCCCAGCCGGACCGGTCAGCCGGTGACCCTGACCGCGACCGTGACCGCCGACGGGATGCCGGTCACGTCGGGGACGGTAACGTTCGTCCGGAGCAACAAGCTGATCGGCCGGGCCGCGCTGGGCGCGGACGGCACCGCCAGCCTGACCACCTCCGCGCTGCCCCAGGGGGACGTGCGCATCCAGGCGGCCTTCGGCGGCAACCCCGATGATTTCGGTTCGGTCAGCCAGGTGTTCATCCAGGCCGTCAACCGCTTCGACACCGCGACGAACCTGGCCGCCACCACCCAGACGCGGCCCAACGGCAAGGTCCGCGAGGTGCTCATCGCTGCCGTCGACGCGGTCGGGGTGGCCGGTGTAACCCCGGCCGGCACGGTCGTCTTCCGGCGCAACGGGCGGGCGATCGGCCGCGCCCGGCTCGTGGGCGGCACCGCGATGCTGGTGCTCCCGGGGCGGATTCCCGCGCGCGGCCGGTTCGTCGCGTCCTTCCGAAGCAACCCGAGGTACCGGGCCAGCACGTCGGCGCCCTTGATCCTGCCGGCATGAACCGGATCCCGAGGCATGGCGGATCAGCCGGACCCGTCCCCGGCATCCCCATCGGAGGATTCGTCTTCCTCGTTCTCGAGCAGCCGGATGATGTGCCGTGCCAGATGGTCCTTGATCTCCCGGTGGCGCGGCTCCGGCTGAGAGGGTGTACGCGAAGGCCGCCGGATCGGCGTAGGGTGGGTCGAGCCTCGATTCATCGAGGCGAGGCCCACCGGATCCGCCGAAGAGACCGGTGGGCCTCGCGCCGCTCCGCGGCGTCCGACCCACCCTACGGCCCCTTCTCGTACACCCTCTGAGACACGCCGGTCGCCGGGTTACGATACCAATCGTGCTTCCCACCATGTCGGATCAGGACGCAGCCGAAGCTCTCGATCGACTTGATCAGGTCCACTCGCTTCATGAGACGACCAGATCTTCCACCCTGCGAATCCCCGGAATCTGTCCTCCGGTCAGCTCATGATGCAGATCCTTCAGATGTTCCCTGAGATCATCCAGGGTCTCGCCTTGTGTCCAGTAATCAGGATACTCCTGCAAGTACCCGAGCCACCCCCCATCCTCTTCCCAGATCACAACCTTGACAACGTGCATCACACGAACCCTCGACATCCTCAGAAGACCGCGTCCTCGCCGAATTCCGCCACGATTCCTTCGCGAGCGAGCCGCTCACGTCACCGACGCTTCACATGCTTCCATCATATCCTCTCAGCCCGTCGGCGAGAAACCGAGACGCGTCTTGATCCCGGTCTCGGACCGTTCGCGCCGCCCTCGGTCGGCGTACCGGTGGTGCTTCGCGACCGCTGACTCAGCATGGTCAATAGATCGACCGGCCAGCCCGCCGGGCTCACTCGGCACGATCGTCGCTTCCGTCTCCCTCCCTGTCGCCCTCGGCCGGCGCGGCGGGGACCTCGGCGCGACCGGCTCGATGCGGATCTTGCGGATCCGCGTGGGGTCGGCGCGGAGGACGGTGAGGCGGTGGCCGTCGACCGAGACCGAGTCGCCCGGCCGGGCCAGCCGGCCGAGCAGGTCCAGCACCAGCCCGCCGGCGGTCTCCGCGTCCGTCTCGGGAACCTCGAGCTTGCAGGTCTCGGCCAGGACATCGAGCGGGCATGAGGCGTCAACCTCGTACACGTCCTCGCCCAGCGGCGTGATCTGCGGCGTCTCGCGATCGAACTCGTCCTGGATCGGGCCGACCAGCTCCTCCAGCACGTTCTCGAGCGTCGCCATGCCGACCACGCTGCCATACTCGTCGAGCAGCATGGCCAGGTGGACCCGGTTGCGCTGGAACTCCAGCAGGAGCTGGTCCAGCCGGAGCATCACCGGCAGGAACGGGACCTTGCGCGAGCTGGCGGAGGTCGACCCGCCCATTCTGGTAGCACCCGGTCCGGAAGATGTCCTTGACGTGGATCATGCCGATGACCGAGGTCAGGTCGTCCTCGCAGAGCGGGAAGCGGGTGTGCCCGGCCTGGCGGGCGATGCGGAGATTGTCCTCCAGCGGCCGGGACAGGCTCAGGTAGACGATGTCCGGCCGCGGGACCATCACCCGCCGCGCGGTCTTCTCCTCGAGGTTGAGCACGTTCTCGATCATGATCCGCTCGTTGCGCGAGAGGTGGCCGCCCGCCACGCTCTCGGCCACGATCAGCCGCAACTCCTCTTCCGAATGGGCCAGCTCGGATGTGCTCGCGCCGCCCAGGCCCATGACCCAGAGCGTCAGGTTGCTCGCCTTGTTCAACAGCCAGATCACCGGCGCGAAGACGTACGAGAGGATCACCAGCGGCGGCGCCGTCAAGAGCGCCAGGATCTTCGGCTCTCGGATCGCCAGGGTCTTGGGCGCCTGCTCGCCCAGCGCCATGTGCAGGAAGGTCACCAGGGACAGCGCGGCGAGCGGGGCCGCCCCGACCGACACGCCGAAGACGACGATCTTGGACGTGGGGATATGCAAGCTTTCCAGCGCCTTGCCCACCATCGGCTCGACCCATTTCTGCATCGCCGATCCCAGGGCCAGGCTGGCCATCGTGATGCCGATCTGCGAGGCCGACAGGTAGAAGTCGAGCCGATCGAGCGCCTTGCTGGTGAGCCTGGCGGCCCAGTTGCCCTGCTCGGCGAGCTGATCGATCTGGGTCGCCCGCACCTTCACCAGGGCGAATTCGACGGTGACGAAGAACCCGTTGATCAGGATCAACCCGGCGATCGACAGGATCTCGAGGTATCCCATGACGGACGGAATCCGGTCCTCGCGCGGGCGGCCCGGGCCGGCGTCGCGGGGCGGCCCGCGTGACCATGGCCCTCGCGCTAACGATCGCGCCGGCGCCTGGGCGACGCCCGCAAGAGTGCCGATTTTAACCAAAAACCCGGCGCGTCGATACACCGTATCTCCGGACGGACGCGGGGTAGGCCACCCCGAACCGGCCGGACCTGGCGGAGCCAACGGACTCGTGTTATTACTCCAGCAATGAAGACGCTGACGTAGGTCAGGCTCTCAGCCTGACACGATAAAGGCCGTCAGGCTGAGAGCCTGACCTACTTTATTGCCGGCGTAATAGACCGGCATCGACCTCGATGTACGGTAACATCGGGAACCGGATGGCCATGACATTCACGCTCGGCGATGCGCAGCTCGACCAGTACCGGCGCGACGGCTACCTGATCGTCGAGCGGCTCTTCGACCGCGACGAGATCGAGCTGCTCAGCCGGATCGCTCGCGCCGACCATCGGCTCGAGCAGCAGGCCGCCAGCCGCCGCGACGGCGAGGGCGGCGTCATCCGGCTGTCGGTCCGCAACGCCCTGGACGACGACATCTACAGCGCGTTCGTCCGTTGCCGGCGGATCGTCAACACCATGGAGCGGCTGCTCGACGGCGAGGTCTACCACTATCACCACAAGATGATCCTCAAGGAGCCGAAGGTCGGCGGCGCCTGGGAGTGGCATCAGGACTACGGTTATTGGTACGCCAACGGCTGCCTGTTCCCCGACCTGGCCAGTGGCCTGATCGCCGTCGATCGCGCGACCGCGCCAACGGATGCGTCCAGGTCTTGAAGGGGTCGCACCGGATGGGCCGGATCGATCACGGCCCGATCGGCGATCAGACCGGCGCCGACCCCGAGCGCGTCGAGGCCGCCCTCGGGCGACTCGAACGAGTTGACTGCGAGCTCGAGCCGGGCGATGCCCTCTTCTTCCACTGCAACCTGCTGCATCGCTCCGACCGCAACGCCAGCGACCAGCCGCGCTGGGCCTTCATCTGCTGCTACAACGCCGCCCGCAACGACCCGTACAAGGATTCCCGCCACCCCCGCTACTCCCGCCTGGAGAAATGGCCCGACGCGCGTATCAGGGAGATCGGCTCGGCCCAGTGGGAACGCCTGAATCAAGACGTCGAACGGCAGGAAGCCGGTCTCTCCTCCCAGGCTCCCGCCTCTTCGCACCAATCCCCGTCTTGACGCGCCGCCGCGGGTACTTTATACTGCAAAGCCAATGAGCGGCCAGGGTCCTGGTCTGCGTGCGGATGGTCACCGACTCCAGGGATGTGGGATGGGGGGTGGACACCGATGGAGCTGCGTGAGGCGTTGACTCAGATCACGGAGATCCGGCTGCAACTGGCGCAGACGGAGGTCTTCCGGGGCTACCGGGCGATGCCGGTGGCATTCTCGGGGGCGGTCGCGGTGGCGGCGGGATTGATCCAGGCGGCGACGATCGCGGACCCGATGTCGCAGGTCGGCGCGTACCTGTCGCTGTGGATCGGGGCGGCGGTGGTGAGCGCTGCGGCGGCCGGGTTGGAGATGATGGTCCGGGCGCGGAACGCGACGTCGCCGATGACGCGCGAGATGACCTGGCTGGCGCTGGAGCAGTTCTGCCCGAGCCTCGTGGCCGGGGCCTTGTTGACGGTCGTCTTGGTGCGGGCGGTGCCCGAGAGCCTCTGGATGCTGCCGGGCCTCTGGCAGATCGTCTACAGCCTCGGGATCTTCGCCTCGTGCCGCCTCTTGCCGCGGGCCACCTTCTGGGTCGCGGCCTTCTACCTGGTGACGGGCCTGATCGTGCTGGCCCTGGCGCGCGGCGAGGCGGCGCTCAACCCATGGGCGATGGCCCTGCCGTTCGGCGCGGGCCAGATGCTCGCCGCCGCCGTGCTCTACAGCACACTGGAGCGCGACCATGCCGCCGACTAAAAGCAAGCCCCCGGAACCCACGGGCCGGTTCGCCTACGAGGGCCTCGAGCGCGTCTTCCACGAGAAGGCGCGGCTCGGGATCATGACCTCGCTGGTCTCCCACCAGCGCGGCGTCGTCTTCGCCGACCTGAAGGAACTCTGCCAGCTCACCGACGGCAACCTCAGCCGGCACCTCCAGGTCCTGCACGAGGCCGGCTTCGTCGAGATCTGGAAGGGATTCCACCACAACCGGCCCCAGACCCTCTGCCGCCTCACCGTCGAGGGCCGGCGCCGGTTCCTCGAATACATCAACGTCCTCGAGACCGTCGTCCAGGACGCCCTCAAGGCCGCACGCGTCGAGTCGGCCGGCACGCCCCCAACCTCGCCGAGGGTTGGTCGCCCGCCTGAAGGTGTCGGCCGGCCCGCGAATGAGTCGGTCGGGCTTTCCAGCCTGACGGTCTTCGTCTGTCAGGCTGGAAAGCCCGACCGACTTGACTTTGTATTGCCAAGTTAATCGATCATTTCAACGGCAGGGGAGGGAGCGATGCGAGTGATCCGGGCCGAGGTGATGGGCCTTTGCTTCGGGGTGCGTGATGCGCTCGGGGTGGTCGAGGGGATCGATGAGCCCGAGGCGGTGACGATCCACGGCCAGCTCGTGCACAACGAGGTCGTGCAAGGTCGGCTCGCCGCGCGGGGTTTCGCGATGCGCGATGAGGCGCGGCGGGGGACGTCGCTGCCGGAGACGCCGGCCGTGCTGATCACGGCGCACGGGATCAGCGATCGGGAGCGTGGCCGCCTGGAGGCCGAGGGCAAGCGGCTGATCGACACGACGTGTCCGCTGGTCGCGCGGGTCCATCAGGCCGCCCGGGCGCTCCAGGCCCGGGGATATCACGTCCTGATCATCGGCCGAAGGGGACACGTCGAGGTCGAGGGGATCGCCGGCGACCTGGACGATTACCATGTGATCGAGTCGGCCGAAGAGGTGGCGGCCTATCCGCACCGGCGGCTGGGGATCGTCTGCCAGACGACGATGACCGAGGCGCTGGTGGCGCGGATCCGGGCGGTGATCGCCGCGCGGAACCCTGACGCCGAGATCGCGTTCGTCGACACGGTCTGCCTGCCGACCAAGGAGCATCAGCGCGCCCTCGAGCGGCTGCTGGATCGCGTCGAAGCGGTCGTGGTCGTCGGCGGCCGCAACTCGAACAACACCCGCGAGCTGGCGGCCCGCTGCCGCGAGCGGGGCAAGCCGGCGCTGCACGTCCAGTCCGCCGGCGAGCTGGATCCGGCCTGGTTCAAGGGCTTCGCCACCGTCGGGCTGACCGCCGGGACCTCGACCCTGCCGGAGACCATCGAGGAGGTCCACCGGGCCCTGGTCCGGATCGGTTCGGGGCCGGAGGCCGGCGGCGGCGTGAATCCGGAGCCCGCGGCGTTCCTCGGTCTCGAAGCGGAGGCACGCCCATGAGCGATCGGCCACGCCGCAAGCTCGGCCTGAGATCCGTCATCGTCCTTGTCCTGCTGGCGGTCGCCATGGTGATCCTGGCGACCCGGCGCGACCGGGTCTTCAAGCCGGGCCAGACGATCCAGTACGATGACTTCTTCTTCACCCTCCGGGGCGTGAACCGATCGCCGGTCGCGACCTCGGCGAGTGACGGACAATCGGCCCCGATGGTGGAATACGTCGTGAAGCTGACGATCGACAATCGCGCCAAGCGAGTCCCGTTCCGGTTCACCGATGGTTCGGTCGGCCTCTTCGACCCGACGGACGGAAAACGCTATCTCAACGACCCGGAGGCGCAACGCGCGTATGAGAAGGCGACGGGCCAGGACCTGCCGGACCCGCTCGTCCTGAAGGCGGGCGAATCCGCGACCAGGGATTATGTGTTCCGTCTCCCCGCCGGTGTGACCGATCCGCGACTCCGGATCGCCCCCGGAGGCTGGAGCGGCATGCCGCTCGAGAAGCTCGTGTTCGGCATCAAGGAATTCCAGCTCCCTTGAACGAGGCGTCACCGTCATGAGCGACCTGCGATCGGAGGCGCCGGGCATCCGCCCGGCGCCGTGCCATCCGGCCTGGGTGCTGGCCGGGCTCTACCTGTTCGGAATCGGCTTCGGGTTCGTCGAGGCGGCCGTGGTGGTCGATCTCCGCGCGATCCTCGGCCCGGTCGTCGACCGGATCGTGGGCTCGTTCTCGGAGGATCGCTTCCCGATGATCCCGTTCGACCGGGTCGCGCAGGACGATCCGGCCGCCGCGCGGCTGTTGCGGATTGAGGTCGCACGCGAGGCCGCGACCATGATCATGCTGGCCGGCGTCGGGATGGCGGCGGGCCGGTCATTCCTCGGTCGGTTCTCGGGGTTCATCGTGGGGTTCGGGATCTGGGACCTGACGTACTACCTGTTCCTGAAACTGCTGACCGGCTGGCCGGCGTCGTTGTGGACCTGGGACGTGCTATTCCTGATCCCGGTGCCGTGGGCCGCGCCGTGCTGGCGCCGGCGCTCGTGGCCGCGACGATGGTCGTGGCGGGCTCGATCGTGCTCGTGGAGGAAGCGGCGGGCCGGCCGTTCCGGGTCTCGCGATGGGACTGGCTGGCGATCGTCGCGGGCGGACTCGGCCTGATCGCGGCCTTCTGCTGGGACTGGCGCAACATCGCCTCCGGAGGCATGCCGAACCCCTTCCCCTGGCCGCTGTTCTTCATCGGCGAGGCGGTCGGCCTCGGCGGCTTCGTTCATGCGTGGCGAGCCGGTCGAGGCCACGATGTCATCCGCTCGGCGTCGGGCGCTGCTGACTACATGCCTGCGGATCGGCCGATCCCGAGTTTGAAGAGCCCCTTGTCCGGGGTATGATGACATTGGTGTTGCGGCCTTACCGGATGGGCCAGCCGACGAGACAGAAGGGAGCGCAGTGCACCATGGTCATACCCGTGCTCATCGAACCGATGGAAGGCGGCGGGTTCCGCGCCGTGGCCGGCTCTCCCTTGATGGTCAACGCCGAAGGACCGAGTCAGGACGAGGCGCTGAGCCGGCTCCGCGACCAGATCCGGCTGAAGCTGCAGGCGGGAGCCAGCCTCGTTCCGCTGGATGTCCCGCCGGCCGAGGAGAATCCTTGGGTCAAGATGGCGGGGATCTTTCGCGACGATCCTCTGTTCGACGAATGGGTCGAGGCGATGGCGGAGAACCGCCGCAGAGACCAGGAGGAATTCGAGCGCGAACAGCAGGAGGCCGAGCGCGAGCAGCAGGAAGCCGGGCGCGAATGAGTCTTTACGTCCTTGATACCGATACGCTGACCCTGCTCCAGCATGGGCACGCGATCGTAACTAGCCGATGTGCGGCACGCCCTCCGGGTGAAGTGGCAATCACGGCCATCAGCGTCGAAGAGCAACTCGACGGCCGGATCAGCTCCATCCGCCGAGCCAGACGACCGGACGACGTGGCCCTCGCTTATCAGCGGCTCATCGCCAGCCTCCTGTCCCTGGCCCGCCTGCCGATCTTGCCATTCGATCCCCCGGTCATCGCCCGGTTCCAGCACCTGGCGGCCATGAAGCTGAACGTGGGCCGAATGGATCTCCGGATCGCGGCAACCGCCCTCGAGGCCGGTACGACCGTGGTGACCCGGAATCGCCGCGATTTCGGCCGGGTTCCGGGCCTGCAGATCGAGGATTGGTCCGTTTGAGCGGCTCGCCACGCCGATCCGTCATCGGGGCTGCCGCACGATCGGCCCCGCTCCGGGCAGGGACTTCGCGGACGGGTCCGACGGCAGCTTGTCCAGGCAGAGGAAGGCGAAGAGGTCGGCGATCTCCCGGGGTGAGATCTGCTTCTCGATCTCCTCGGGCATGAGCGAGACCTCAGCCGTCTTGACCTGCTCGACCTGGTCGCGCGGGATCGTCTCGAGCTTGCCGCCCTGGGTCTTCAGCACGATGCGGTCCTTGCCGTCCTCGGCGAGCAGGCCGGTCAGCACGCGGCCGTCGGCGGTGGCGATCGTCGTGGCCTGGTAGCCGGGCCCGATGACCAGGCTCGGGTCGAAGACGTTGGAGACGAGCTGGTCGAAGTCGTTGCGGCCGTTGGAGGTGATGTCGGGGCCGACCTCCTGTCCCTGCCCGTAGATCTTGTGGCACTGGGCGCAGAGCTTGGTGAAGACCGCCTGGCCGGCGACGGGATCGCCCGGCGTCCGGCGGATCGATCGTCGCACCTCGGCGACAATCCGCTCGCGCTGCGGGTTGCGACCCTCGCGGATCGTGCCCCAGATGGCCTTCACTCGTTGCGCGATGTCGGGGTCCTGGCTCTGCTGGAGCTTGCGGAGCTGCGTGACGTTCAGCGCCGCGTCGGGGATCTTCTTCTCGGCGACGGCGGCCAGCATCGCCTTCGTCCACGCGGGACGCTCGGTCAGGAGCTCGACCGCCCTGGGCTTGAGCTGGGCCGGCAGGCGCGGGAAGGCCTTCAAGACGATCGTCCCGACCGCTGGGTCGTCGAGCTCGCCGAGCGCGTCGACGATCTTGCCCCGGAACTCGTTCGAGCCTCGAGCGTGATCCCCGGTCAACAGGCCTTCGATCAAGGGATGTACGACCTCCGGCGGCTCGATCGACCAGAGGGCCTCGATCGCCAGCAGCCTCAGGTCGTCGTCCTCGCTCGAACGGGCGAACCCGCGCGCCCGGTCGATACCGCGCTTGTCGCCGCTATAGGCGAGGAGGATGGCGTACTCCGGTGGGAAGAACGCTCGTGCCCCGCCAACCCGCGCGCCGAGCTGCTCCTTGAGCGCCGCACGAAAGGCTTGATCGACCTTCGCCGGCAGGCTGCGCTCGCGGAGCCTCGCCCCGACCGTCTGCACGGTCTCCCGGATCGACTCGTCGTCGGCGAGGTCGGTCAACAACACCCGGGCGGCGAGTTCGCCCTCGGCCTCCGGGCTCGCCAGGAGCTTGTCGATCAGGTAGGGCATCAGCCCGGAGAAGATCTCGACATAACCGTCGGGCCGAATCCCATCGAGCGGGCCCCTCGGCCTGTGCCGAGTCAACCACCGGGCGAGTTCGTCCGGGCGGCCGTCGAGGAGGGGATGCAGGCTCCGCCAGACGATCCGCGGGATCAGGGGATCGCGATAGCTATGATCCTGGGCGTCGAGGAGGATCGACATCCGGTCGTGCCCCCGGAGCTTCCTCGCCGCGATGACGACCTGGAGCCGGACGTCCGGGCTCGGGTCGTGGCCGAGCTCGGCCACCCTCTCCTGGATCGACGACCCGACATGACCCATGTTCCCCGCCGCGCGGACCCCCCAGGCGCGGAAGGAGGGATCCGGGTGATCCAGCAGCCTCGCGTGGAAGGCGGGGTTGAGCGGCCCCGAGCCGATCAGCGCCCAGAGCCCGTGCATCCGGGCCATCCGTCCGATCTTGTCGTCGAGGACCAGCGCCGCCAGCCGGCCCCGGATCGCGGGCGAGGCCCGCTCGATCAAGAGCCGCTGCGCGATGTCGCGGTCGTAGACGTTCGGGCTCGCCAGGAGCTTCATCAGCTCATCATCATTCAATTTGGCGAGATCGAAACCGATCCTCCGCGGCGTCTCCTCGTAGCGCACCCGATAGAGCCGTCCCTTGAGCCGGTCGATGCCGGCGGGGTCGCGGTTGGCGTCCTGGTAGCAGTGATATTGATCGTACCAGTCGAGGATGTAGAGGCACCCGTCGGGCCCGGTCTTCTGCGCGACCGGCATGAACCACGAGTCGTTGGCCCGGAGGAAGTCGGGCGCCGCCTTGGCCTTGTAGGTCGAGCGGTTGCGCTCCAGGATGTTGACGTTGATGGCGTTGCCGTGGATGTTGCCCATGTAGAGCCGGCCGCGGTACTCGTCCGGATAGGCCGGGCTGTCGAAGTAGTGGATGCCGCAATAGGCCGCCTTCTGGTGGGCGTGATCCACGATCGAGCCGATCGGCCAGGTGAACGGCGGATACGGCCCGCCCTGGCGGATGTAATACCCCGTCTCGACCAGGTGCCACAGATGGTCGATCACGCAGGCGCTCGAGAAGAACGAGCCCTCGGGGTCGATGGCGATCCCCCAGGGGTTGCTCGTCCCCTCGCACCAGACCTCGAAGACCCGGGTCTTCGGGTGGATGCGGAAGATCGCGCAGGTGAACTCGTACGTCGTGCCGTTCTTGGACTTCACCTTGCTGGGGTTGAAGACGCCGTTCCAGCCGTAGAGCCAGCCGTCCGGCCCCCAGGTCAGCGAGTTGGGCAGCTCGTGCGTGTCGGATCGGCCGAAGCCGGTCGCGACGACCTCGCGCGCGTCGGCCTTGCCGTCGCCGTCGGCGTCGCGGAAGAAGAGGATGTCGGGCGAATTCGCGACCCAGACGCCGCCGTGGCCCACGGCGACTCCCGAGGGGATGTTCAGGCCGTCGGCGAAGACGGTGAACTGATCGGCCTTGCCGTCGCCGTCGGTGTCCTCGAGCACCTTGACGCGGTCGCGGCCCGGGCCCGCCCGGCGGCGGGGGTACTCCAGACTCTCGGTGATCCAGATCCGCCCGCGCTCGTCGAACGTCATGCTCACCGGGTTGACGATCTCCGGCTCGGCGGCGACGACCTCGACGCGGAACCCCGGCGGCACGGTCATGGCGCGGACGGCCTCGGCCGGCGCTCGGGGGGCGTTCGGCGGCCGGTCCTGACCGTGCGGGATCATCGCGGCGGGCTCGCCCCGGTCCTGCGCGAGAGCCGCCGCGCCATCGAGCCGATCCATGGCGCCGACCAGCAGGACGATCACGGCCAGCAAGCGTTTCTTCGCGCGATTCATCCTCGCACCTGATGATGTTGTTGAATGATTGCCGCGGGGACCGACGCGCGATGTCAGGAGAGGCCGCCCGACGCGGGCGGCGGGCCGTCGGACGGCGGAGTACCGGGGGCGGCGGAGTCGGCCGGTATGTCGTCGAGCAGGCGATGCAGCGCGCTGGGCTCGACCGGCTTGACGATGTGATGATCGAAGCCGGCCTCGTGGGACCGGCGGCGATCCTCGTCCTGCCCCCAGCCGGTCAGCGCGACCACGGTGGCCTTCGCCAGCGCCGACTCGCGGCGGAGCCGGCGGCAGACCTCGTAGCCGTCCATGCCGGGCATGCCGATGTCGAGCAAAACGAGCTGGGGTCGGAAGTCGATCGCCTGGCGCAGGGCGGCCGGCCCGTCGTAGGCCACGCGGACCTCCTGTCCGGCCAGCTTCAAGAGCATGCCCAGGCTCACGGCCGCGTCGACGTTGTCGTCCACGACCAGCACGCGGTGGCGAGAAGAGGCGTGATTCAAGCGGTCGGGCTCCTTGGCGGGCGGCCGTCGTTCCCCGTTCAGTTTGACCGGCGCGGGCAGGCGGACGATGAATTCGCTGCCGCGGCCCAGCCCCTCACTGGATGCCTCGACGGTCCCGCCGTGCAATTCGACCAGCTTCCGGACCAGGGTCAGCCCGATGCCGACCCCTCCCTGGGATCGCTCGACCCGGCGGTCGACCTGGACGAACAGGTCGAAGATGCGTGTCAGCATCTCCGGGGCGATGCCGATCCCATTATCGCGGATCCGCAGCACGACTTCACGCCCTTCCCGCCGGGATTCCACGCGCGATGCGCCCGCCGGGCTCCGTGTACTTCGCCGCATTATTAAGGAGGTTGACGACGACCTGCTCGAGGCGGATCGGGTCGCCGACGACCACGAGCGGCTCGGGGGAGATCGCGACGGCCAGTTCATGGCGGCGCTCCCGGATCAGCGGCTCGGCGGCCGGGAGGGTCCGGCGGATCAGCGCGCCGAGGTCGACGGACTCCATCCGCAGCTCGATCCGCCCGCGGCTGATGCGGGAGACATCCAGCAGATCGTCGAGCAGCCGGGCCATGTGCCGCACCTGGCGCTCGGCCATCTCGAGCGCCTCTCCCGGGTCGCCCGACGGCACGCCGGCGGACTTGATGATCTCGAGGGAATGGCGGAGCGGCGCCAGGGGATTGCGCAGCTCGTGCGCCAGCATCGCCAGGAACTCGTCCTTGTGGCGGTTGGCCTGCTTCAGCGCCGCCTCCATCTCCATGCGATCGGTGATGTCGGTGTTGGTGCCGAACCATCGGGTCACCCGGCCCTGTTCGTCGCGGATCGGCAGGGCGCGCGACAGGTGCCAGCGCATCGTCCCGTCATGCCGGCGGAGCGGGAACGTGTCTTCCCACGGCTCGCCGCTGGCGACGGCGGACCGGAATCTCTCCAGCACGCGGGGCAGCTCCTTGGGGTCGTGGACCGACTGCCAGCCCCAGCCGAGCATCTGCTCGGGCGTCGTGCCGGTGAATTCGTACCAGCGCCGGTTGTACCAGAAGATCGACCCGTCCGGCCCGGCCATCCACGCCAGTTGCGGGATCGAGTCGGCCAGGGTGCGGAATCGCTCCTCGCTCTCCTGCAGGTCCCGCTCGGCGCGGCGACGCTCGAGCACCTCGGCGTGGAGCGACTCATAGGCGCGCGCCAGCTCGGCGGTGCGCGCCTCGACCCGGCGCTCCAGCTCCTCGGGGCTGCGCATCGCCAGCGCCCGGGGCGTCACCGGCACCAGCGCCATCACCGTGCCCCACGACACGATCGCCGTGAACAGCTTGAGCACCCCCGCCAGCCGGTACGCCGGCCACCAGAAGATGACCGCCTCCATCAGGTGCGTCGAGCCGCACGCCAGGATGAACGCGCCAAACAGCCAGAAGATCTGCTGGAACGGTATGTCCTTCTTCCTCAATACGAAGTATCCCAGCACGCACGGGATCGCCACGTACGCCGCCCAGATCCCCAGATCCGAGAGGATATGCAGCCAGCCCAGCTCGTCGGACCATAGTCCGCAGTCCCACCGGCGCGGGAAGCCGGAGGGATCCAAGAGGTGGTTGAGAATCTCGAGCATCGGAGGCCCCCGATCCCGCCTGGCAATGAAAGCCCTTCGCTTCGATTCGTCCACAGTACAGACGGGTCCCGAACCACCGACCGATCCTCGACAGACTCTCGGTCAGTGGCGGGACTACGCTTAATTACACACCGGAACGGACGCGACTCGACGATGTCGATCCCCGCGTGGTCGCGGTCGCTGGCCCCGGAAATCGCGGTGAAACGCCGCAGCCCAGCGCCGATCCGTCTCTGCCCGCTGTCTTCGCGCATCGGCACGATCTGACTCGAGCCGGCGTTTCGCACGCATCCATCTTGCCATGAAAGGTATGTGGCTGGCTAGTGTGGTTTTGTGGAGACCGGCCGACCGATCGGGACGATCCTGTCAGCCACACGGCGATCGGCCGCGGTGGGGGCTTCTCGCCGACGCGGCCGTCGACCAGAATGGGCGACGATCTGGCCGATGTCCTGCGTGAGGCACCGATCCTCTGGCCAAGGTGCGTGGGGAACATGGCCGAACCGTTGTGGCGAGCCTCGTTGCTGCTGGCACTGCACCGCAACCGCCACCTGGCGCAGGCGCGGTACTTGCAATTGGCGACCGTGCGGGCCGATGGCCGCCCCGCCAACCGGACCGTGGTCTTCCGCGGCTTCCTCAGGGAGACCGATCGGCTCACCGCGGTGACAAGCATATGGAGAGCCAAGGTCCGGGAACTGGACGCGTCTCCCTGGGCGGAGGTGTGCTGGTACTTCCCGATGACCCGCGAGCAGTTCCGGCTGGGCGGACGGGCGGTCGTGGTGCGGGAGGGGACCGGGGATGAAGCGGACCAGCAGGCCCGGCTCGACGCCTGGCGCGAGCTGGCCGACGAAACCCGCCAGAGCTACACCTGGCCGACGCCCGGCGCGCCGCGCGACGCCGACCTGCCGTTCGTCGAGTCGCCGACCGACCCCGAGGCTCCGCTGCCATCCTTCGCCCTGATCGTGCTGGACCCCGTCGAGGTCGACCACCTCGAACTCGACGGCAACCCGCAGAACCGCTGGGTCTATCGCCGCGACGACGCCGGCCAGTGGAGGGGGACGGAGATCAATCCCTGAGAGCACGCCGAGTGTGGTCCTTGTAGCCCACCGGCGGTGGTCTGTACCGGTGGGCATAGCCCACCCTACGACTCAGCCCCTCAGAAATCCGGATCCTCGTGCTTGCCCTTGCTGGAGTCGGCGCCCGGCACGGGGAAGTTCGGATTCCCCGACCCTCCAAGCGAGGTCTTCCGTTCCGTGGCGGGTTTCGCGAGCTGGTCGATGAACGCCTGGATGCCGGCGCGAGCGACCTGGGCGTCCTGCTCACCGGTCCCGCCGCCGACCCCCACGCCGCCGATGACCTGGTCGTCCACGACGACGGGCACGCCGCCATAGAGCGTCGTGATCTTGCCTCCGCTGGCCATCGCCGCGTTCTGGAGGCTGAGGTTGAGCAACGGATCCGGGTTGGTCGTCCCGGCGGGCAGTGGCCCGCTCGGCTGGCGGAAGGTCGCGGCGGTCGTCGCCTTGGTCAGCGCCGTGTAGGCGCTGGCCGGCCGCGCGCCCTCCATCCGCTCGAACGCGATCAGGTGGCCGCCGTCATCGACCACGGCAATATTCATCTTCCACCCCATGGCCTGGGCCTTGGCCTCGGCCCCGGCGACGATGGCGCGCGCCCCGGCGAGCGTCAGCCGGACCTGGTTGCGCGCGACCAGCGGGGAATCGCCGGTGGTCTTCGCTCCGAAGGACAGGGCGGTCGTCCCCGTCGAGATCCCCGACGGGGCCTCGGGGACCGGCGCCCGGGCGCATCCGCGGCGGCAGGCCGGGCCGATGCCAGGACCCTGGCGAGCTCGGCCACGCCGTGCTTGAGCCCCTCGTTGAAATCCTGCCGGCGGAACCCCTCGAAGAACGCGTCCCGGATCGCCTTGCGATGGGCGTCGGTCAGGATCTCCCGATAATGCCCGGAGCCCAGCACCTCGAGCTTCCGCTCCTTGCGGGCGACCAGGATGAAGACGCCTCGGATGCCCGAGCGCCGGGCGAGGCCGATCGCGAACCGGTCGGCCGGCTCGCCCTCGAGCGAGTCGACCGTCTCGATGATGATCGACGCGCCCGTCTCGCGAGCGACCCGCGCCAGCTCGCCCCGGGCCGAAGCGATCGCGTCGGCGCCGAAGAGCCCGGCGCGGTCGCGGATCTCGGCGATCACACGGCCAGCCCCGGGGCCGGGCTCCTGCGCCTGCGCGAGGCCGCCGATCCCGATCAGCCCGACCGCCAGCGCGAGGATCGTTCCCGACGCGGGCGGTCGACGTGCTCCCGTTCCGATCTGACGTCCCATGGCTCTCCTTCCCCGACTCGGTCGATCGCCCGTCCCATCAGCCACAGGCGTCACCGTCAGTCGTGATCGAATATTAAATGATTGAATATCGAATTATTGAATCCGGAATCTCGAATCCGACGGGTCAGGGCCGACTCTGGGCCAGCATCCACTCGATCAGTTCGGAGCCGTTGTAGGCGCGGTCCCAGCTATTGTGGCCGACGCCGCGATACTCGGTGAGCCTGGCGGAGTTGCCGGCGCGGCGGAGCGTCTCGACCATGGTGCGGAGGTTGAGCACGGTCTCGTCGCGGTCGGCGTCGCCGCAGAAGGTCCAGATGGGCAGGCCCTTGAGGCGGTCGGCCGTCTCCGGGTCGCCGGGCCCGCAGATGGGGACGACGGCGGCGAACCGTTCGGGGTGGGCGGTGCCGATGTCCCAGCTCCCGCGCCCGCCCATGGAGAGCCCGGTGAGGATGACGCGCTTCGGATCGACCTTGTAGTCGCGGATGACCTCGTCGAGGGCCTTGAGCGCCGCGATGCCATCCGCCGAGTCGGCGGACCAGGTCTGCCGGGCCTGCGGGAAGACGACGACGGCGGGTATCCCGCCCGGTCGGGTCAGGATGGCGGGGCCGAGCCCCACCTGCGCCGGGGTGATGCCGTCATCGCCGCGCTCGCCGGCGCCGTGGAGGAACAGGACCGCCGGGAAGGTCCTGGTGCCGTCGTATCCCTCGGGCACGTAGACCGTGTACCGCCGCTCGCCCTGGTCGGTCTTGAGCGTGCGGAGGTGGAACCCCGGCTGGTTGGGCTCGGCGGCCGTGGGCGTGGGGAGCGGCTGGATCATCATGTCGCGGAACTGGACTTCCATCGACCCGCCGGCGTGCATCTGCACGGCCACGAGCCCGTCGCGCGCGATGCGCGCGTCGGCCTCCTTGTACTCCAGCACCGAATTGACGCCGTTGAGCGTGAGCGTGATCTTGTCGTTCATCGCGCGGATGTTGTACCGGTTCCAGCCCGACCGGTGGACCCCGCGCACGGCCTCGGACCTCGGGTACACCAGGATCATGTTCCGGCGCGACTCGTCATACAGCGCGCCCAGAATCCTTCGCCGATATCGGCCTGGTAGCCCGACATCTCGTGGCCCGGGATGCGGACGCTGCGGAACTGGACGCCGCTATTGCCCTGGCCGTCGGCCAGCTTGTAGTTGAGCGAGAGGACGAAGTTGCCGTACGGGCGGGTCGTTGCCAGGAACTCGTTGTGATCGAGGCCGTTGGACCGGCCGATCAGGACGCCGTCCCTGGCCGACCAGAGCGACTTGTCGCCGTCCCAGCCGTCGAGCGAGTCGCCATTGACGAGCGGCGTGAACCCGGCCGTCTCGACGACCGCGGGCAACCCCATGAGCTGGCGCGACCAGTGGATGAGGATGGTGCCCAGGTAGGCGCCGCCGAGGCTCCCTTCGCCGTCGGGGATGGCGGAGTAGCTGCCGTCGGACTTGCGGCAGCGGGCGACGAACGCGAGCAGGCGGTCGATGTCGGGCCTCTCGCGCATCATGAACATCGCCCGCACGATCCGGTAGCTGCTCGAGAGGTCCGGCGGCCCGTCGTCCTTGGACCAGCCGCCCTCGGGGCGCTGGCCGGCCTTGATGGCCTTGACGATGGCGTCCCGATGCTCGAGCGGCATGCCCAGGCGGAGGATGGCGGCGGTGACGCCTCCGGTGACGAACGCCTGGCTGGCCCCGTTGCCGAACGACCCCTCCGGGTTCCGCATGGCCTCGAGCTGGCGATACCAGCGTGGGGCGTCGGGCGAATAGACGCCGATGGCCTCGAGTCCGGCGGCGGCCATGCGGACCTCCTCGAAGGCGCGGGCGTTGCGGCCGAGGTAAGCGACGGCCTCGCGGATCATGTCGGAGTCGTTGATCTTCAACTCGGAGGCGGCCAGCAGGCCCATGGCCGTGGTGACGACGTCGGGCTTGCCGCCCGGAATGGCGGAGAACCCGCCGCCCGCGACCCGGCACGACTTGACGTAATTGACGCAGGCCAGGATGTCGGGCACCGATCCGCCCACGTGCCGGAGGACGCGGAGGCCCGCGTTCGTCGAGCCGAGGCTGGACGGCTGGCCCACCTTGGGGGCGAAGCCCCCGTCCTTGTTCTGATGCGCGGCCGCGTAGGCGGCCGTCTGCGCCATCTCGGCCGGCGTCTGCGCCCGCACCTGCGTCGCGGCCCACGCCATCCCCACCGCGGTCAGGACGAAGGCGATCCTCGTGAGTGGTCTCATGGCTCGTCGTCTCCAGGAAGCCCGATCTGGTCCAAGTCGTCCGTCCGGACAAGCCCTCAGTCTGCCAGGCGAACGGCGGGGAGGGAAGGGCCTGGTCTCCGGTCGTCGGAGCCCGGCCCGACCGCGTCGGGCGGTTACCGGGCAAGTTTCGGGTGTCTTGCCGATTCAAGACCGGTACCCCTTGACTCCGATAACGTCGTTAAGTAGATTAACAGTGTTAAGTGAATTCGCCGGGTTCGGAGATCCGAGGCGGGATCGGGCCGGAAGGGGGGTGGTCATGACGGTCGCATCGCGTCGCAAGGGGGAGAAGGACGCCCTGCGCCAGCGGATCCTCGACGCGGCGCGGGGGCTCTTCGTCAAGCACTCTTACGAGGAAGTCACGCTCCGGATGATCGCGGAGGCGGTGGAGTACACCGCGCCGACCATCCTGAACCATTTCGGCAGCAAGGAGGGCCTGATCTTCGCGATCTGCGACGAGGACTTCCGGGCGCTGCGGGCGCGGTTCGAGCGGATCGCCAAGGTCGCCGACCCCGTCGAGCGGCTGCGGAAGATCGGCCTGGCCTACGTCGAGTTCGCGATGGAGCATCCGAATCATTACCGCTTCATGTTCATGACGCCGCACCCCATGCCCGACGACGCCGACCTCTCGTATGAGCCGGGCAACCCCGACGAGGACGCGTATGCGTTCCTCCGCGCGACGGTGGCCGAGGCGATCGAGGCGGGGCGGCTCCGCGAGGACTGCGACGACCCCGACCTCGTCGCCCAGGTCCTCTGGAGCGGCGTCCACGGCCTGGTGTCGCTCCACCTCACCAAGGCGGACAACCCCTGCCTGTCGTTCCGCCCGGTGAAGGCGGCCGCGCGGTTGCTGGTGGATACGACGATCCGCGGGCTCGTGAGGGAGGAGGGCTGAGCGATGGTCAACCTGGCGCGGAAGATCCTGCTCTACGACAAGGTCCGGTTCCTGATCACGGTCTCGGGCGTCGCCTTCGCGGTCACGCTGGTCTTCGTCCAGGTCGGCCTGTTCGAGGGGCTGCTCTCCAACGCCTCGGTGACGATCGAGCGAATCGACGCCGACCTCTGGGTCTCCGCCCGCAATACACCGAACGTGGATTTCTCGAACACGTTTCCCGAGACGTTCGTCCAGCGGATCCGATCGGTGCCCGGGGTGGCGCGGGCCGACAACCTGATCGTCTGGTTCAGCCGCGTCGCGCTGCCCTCCGGCGCCACCGAGAACGCCGTGATCTACGCCCTGGAGGACTTCGCCCGCTGGAATCTCCCCTGGCGGATCGAAGCGGGCGACGCGCGAGACCTCCGCCGGGGCAAGTACGTGATCCTGGACGACTCGGCGACCAAGCGGTTCGGCCGGTTCGCGGTCGGCGACTACCGCGAGTTCAGCGGCCAGCGGCTCAAGATCATCGGCCGGACCGCCGAGGCGCGATCGTTCACCACCAATCCGATCGCGTTCCTGGATTATCGGGTCGCCCAGTCGCTGGACCGGCAGGACCTGCACAACCGGACGACCTACATCCTGGTGAAGCTCGCCCCGGGCGCCGACGCCGAGGCCGTCCGCGCCGCGATCCGCCGGCGACTCCCCTACAACAACGTCTGGACCCGCGACGAGTGGGCGGCCCGGTCGCGGTCCTACTGGACCGACAACACGGGCCTGGGGCTCAACATGGTGATGACCGTGTTCCTCGGCGGCCTGGTCGGCGTCGTGGTCGTCGCGCAGACGCTCTACACGTCAACGATGGAGCATATCAAGGAGTTCGCGACGGTCAAGGCGATCGGCGGCGGCAACGCCGAGATCTACGCGGTGATCGCCAAGCAGGCGGCGATCGCCGCGGTCATCGGCTTCGCGCTGGGGGCGGCCATGGCCTATGGGCTCCGGCCGCTCATGGCCGGGATCGACCTGAAGCTGATCCTGACGCCGGGCCTCTCGCTGTCCGTGTTCGCCGGGACGCTCGCGCTGTGCCTCGGGGCCTCGGCGATCTCGTTCCGACGGGTGGCGTCGCTCGACCCGGCCCTGGTGTTCCGCGGCTGACGCGGCCGCGACGACGATCGGACCGCAATGGCGACTTCCCGGCCGCGGCGGTCGGGGTGCGCGCGACGAGCGACTGACTTGGCCTTCCCGGAGGTGTGAGATGGACGTGCTGGAGGCGACGGACGTGGTCAAGGTGTTCCGCGAGGGCTCGGAGTCGGTCTCGGTCCTGAAGGGGGCGAGCCTCTCTCTCCATCGCGGCGAGATCGTGGCCCTGGAGGGGCCCTCGGGTTCGGGGAAGACGACCTTCCTGACGATCCTCGGCTGCATGCTCACGCCCACCTCGGGGCGGGTCGCGATCGAGGGCCACCAGATCGACCCCGCCCGGCCGGAGCGGCTGCCGGCGCTGCGGCGGTCGTCGATCGGGTTCGTGTTCCAGCAGTTCAACCTCTTCCCCGCGCTGACGGCGGCCGAGAACGTCGAGTACGCCCTGAACCTCAAGGGGGCGCGGGGCCGGGGCGCCAAGGCGGAGGCGGCCCGCGTGCTCGAGGCGGTGGGGATGTCCGACCGCGCCCGCTTCCTGCCGCGCGACCTCTCCGGCGGCCAGAAGCAGCGGGTGGCGATCGCCCGGGCCCTGGCCGGCTCCGCCCCGATCATCCTCGCCGACGAGCCGACGGCCAACCTCGACTCGCAGGTCGGCGCGCAGGTCCTCGAGCTGTTCCGCGCCCTGGCGAAGAAGGAGGGCCGGGCGCTGTTGATCGTCACCCACGACCCGAAGGTGCGCGACGTCGCCGATCGCGTCGCCCGCATCCGGGACGGCGTCATCCTCAACTGACCGGGGCGAGGCGGCGGCCGTCGGGCCGTCCGCGCGATCGTCCCGGCATCCTTTCCTCTGCTCGAAGGAGCCCGACCATGACACTGCCAGGTCTCTTGCGATGGGTCGTCCCCGCGTCGGGACTGCTCCTGACGACGGGTTTCGCCGTGCGATGCGGGACGCTCGAGCCGCGGCTGCCCTCGTGGGCGAGCGCGGGGATGCCGCCGCCGGCCGAGGTCTCCGCCGACCGTCGCGATGGCCGCCCGGACCCCGCCGAGCGGCCGCGCGTGATCGCCGAGGGTCGCGTGGTGGCCTACCCCGGCGCGGAGGTCGTCGTCGGCACCGAGGCCGCGGGCCGGATCGTCCGCCTGGACGTCGTCGAGAAGTCGGTCGTACGGAAAGGGGCGCTCATCGCCGAGCTCAACGCCGACGACCTGAGGGCGAACCTCGCCGAGGCCGAGGCGCGGGCCGCGGAGGCCGAGGCCGACGTCCGCTTCTACGACCGCGAGGGCCGCCGCGAGGAGGCGCTGATCGCCCGACGGGCCGGGACCCCCCAGAACCTGGACGTCAACCGCCGCGGCCTGGACGCCGCCCAGGCGCGCGCGCCGCCGCGCGGGCGGAGGCGGACCGGATCCGGGCGTTGATCGCCAAGACCCTGATCACCGCCCCGATCGACGGGGTCGTCACGGCGCGGCACGCCGACGCCGGGGAGACCGTCGCGGTCGCGACGGAGATCGTCACGATCGCCGACCTCGACCGCGTCCGGATCGAGGCCGAGGTCGACGAGTACGACACGGGCCGGGTCGAGCTGGGCGCAAACGTCCTGATCACGGCCGAGGGCTTCCCGGGCGCATCCTGGCGGGGCAGGGTTGAGGAGATCCCCGATTCCGTGGTGCCGCGCCGCATCCGCCCCGAGGACCCCGGCCGCCCGATCGATGCCCGCGTCCTGCCGGTCAAGATCGCGTTCGGCCAGCCCACCCCCCTGAAGCTGGGCCAGCGGGTCGAGATCGAGATCCTCGCCGACGAGACCCGCTCCGCGCCCGATGGTTCGAACCCCGTCCGAGCCTCCGACTGACCCCGGCTCGCACCGAGGCTCGCCCTCCCGGGGGATGCCGGGCCGGATGTCGATCCGGGAGGGCGAGACCCGGATCAGCAGCGGCGAGTCGGAGCAACTCGGCTCGAACATCGTTCTTCCCTCTCGTGGTGTCGAACTCGGTGCCGCCGCCCGGCCGCCGGGCAAGCGATATGGGGCGGGACGACTCATCGGATGTGCGTGAGTGCGTGGATTTCGGTCGACTTGGCCCTTAAAATCCCATCAAAGCCTCTACTAACAGGATGCTGCGAGTTTGCAATTCCTTAAACGCACCTATCGTAAAAACTAAGGAATTAGTAGTCTTAAATCTATTCAATATAACGAGATAAAAAATTTTGAAAAAATCTATCCCGGTGAGATTTCTCGGCGGTTCGGGCGACCGATTGTAGGGGATTTGCCGGTTCTGCGGGACGGCGTCGCCCCCGTTTAATCCCCGCGCTCGGCGATGAGTCGAGGCTTGGCATACTGGTCGCGAGTCGCCGAGCTTGACGACGGGTCAAGGCCGGCGACGGCATCGGGCGGGTCGGAATCGACCGGGGCCTTAGCGGACCGGACGAACAGCGGGCTGAACCCTGATCAGCTCGCGGGTGAAGATTCGGTCAAGAAGGGGTTGACGAATCGGACCCCTTCGATGTCGCGACCGTCCTGGAAGTCCTCGGTGTCAATCACTTCGATCCCGTCGTTCGCGGCGGCTGCCCAGATGAGGGCATCCCAGAAGGAAAGTCCATGACGTGGCATGGCGTCCAGGGCGCGGAAGGTCATCGAGGTCGTTATCGGCACGACCTCCCCGGTCGTCTCCAGCTCGCGAAGGATGACGGCGATCTCATCCGGGCGAAGCGGTTTCTTGCGGTTCGGTTTCATCATGGCCGAGCAGAACTCGTTGAAGACCTGGGCGCTGAACGCAAGGCGACGATCGTCGGAAAGCATCTTCAGGAGCCTCCGCGCCCGATCATGCTTCAGCGGCTCGTCAACGTCGTACGCATAGACAACGACATTGGTATCCACCAGGGCGCGCGGGCTATTTGTCGAAGCGGTCATGGAGCTCCTCGCGGCGGGGATAGGGTGGTCCTCCGAGATGGAGGCCTTCTTCCATGCGCGCGAAAGCCCGTTGCCGCAGGGCCTCGCGGCCTGGGTCCGATTCCACCGAGGAGACCGCCACCGAACCGCGCCGGGGCAGGAACGTCACCAGGACCGGGGTCTCTTCGCCGAGCCAATCGGGTTGTTCGGTCAGCTCGATCTTCCCATCCTTGTAAGTCCCTTCGATTGTCAGCAGGCTCATCGGCTCCTCCTCCGGTCTCTCGGCGTGGTCGTTCCGGTTGATGATACGTCGCTGGCCGGCTTCCCGGCAACGGTCGGGAGCCGGCGTCCGACCGGGCCCGGTGGCTGGAGCCAAGGTTTCCACGCCCTCGCGCCGACCATCGGAACCTCGAGATGAGCCGGGGATCTTTCGCCCATATGATCTGCTCCGAAAATCCGCCGGTAGAAGGCGACCCGCCGGCCACGTCCCGGCCGGGGTCGGGCGATGCGGGCAGGTCGGACGGCCGGCGGGCCGCCCGGGAGTGGGCAGCGGACCGGGAGAATCGGCACCACCGGCCGTCGCCGATCCTGGTGGCGTCCCGGACGGCGTGTCCTGCCCCTCGCGTGCACGACGATCATCGGTATCCCTTCCGTCACCTTTCCGCGGCCCCCTCGGTCAACGGGCATTGGATGGTTCTGCCAACCCGTGAAGTCGTGACAATAATATCCGACACGAATTCTCTCTCCCGGGCGAGCAGCCGGTCGGGATGCTTCAGGAGCCCCCTATGTGAGGTATGTTTATAGAATCCTTCAAATCAAAGAGTAGAAGAATCTCGAAAAATCGCTTGACAGCCGGTGCTCTCCGATGCGAGAATCTCTATTATGTGGCGGTTTCATCGGCTCAAGACCGGTCGATGAGACCCAACCGGGGCGGCCCGCGGCGTGCCCAGCATGAGCACACCGGCGGGTCTTTCCCTGTCCCGTCGGCTCATGAGAGGTCGATGAGACCCGGCCAGGTTGGCCCGCGGCGTGCCCAGGCGATGGCACGCCAGCGGGCCTTTCTTTTGCGCTCATCCGAACACGAGGTTCCGAGTGTTCCACCCGACACAGCATCAAGGAGCCCTCTCATGTTCGGCCATCATCGACAGATCTTGGAGGTGACGACAGGCGCAGCCCGAGGCGGAGCGCCCATGCGGATGCCACGCCGGAGCCGACGCTCGATGCTCGAGGGACTGGAGGACCGGCTGCTGCTCTCGGGCGGGCCGACGATCTACACCGTCAACTCGGCGGGCGGCGGCATCTCCGGCTCGGGCGACTCGGGCACGCTGCCTTACGTGATCGGCCTGGCCAACAATGACCCGAATCCCGCCGGCAGCGAGATCCAGTTCGACCCGACCGTCTTCGCCTCGCCACAGACGATCACGCTGAGCAGCACGCTGGTGCTCTCCGAAACGGCGGGTCCGGAGGTGATCGACGGCCCCGGCGCGAACCTCGTCACAGTCAGCGGCAACAACGCCGTCCAGGTGTTCGACGTCGCCAGCGGGGTGACGACCTCCTTCACCGGGCTGACCATCTCGGGCGGGTCGACAGTCGGCGACGGCGGCGGCATCGACAGCAACGGCGCCACGACGGTTACCAACTGCACCATCGACGATAACTCGGCCACTGGCCCAGTCTCCGACGGCGGCGGCATCTACAACGCGGGCACGATGACCGTCACCAACTCCACCATCGACAATAACTGCGCCTGGGGCAGCGCGGGCTGGAGCAGCTTCGGCGGCGGCGGCGGCATCGGGAACAGTGGCACGATGACCGTCACCAACTCCACCATCGACAATAACTCGGAGGTGGACTATTCCGGCGGGGGAGGCATCTACAACGCGGGCACGATGATGGTCACCAACTCCACCATCGCCGACAACTCGACCAACGTCGAGGGCGGCGGTATCGTCAACGAAGGCGCGATGACGGTCATCGACTCCACCATCGCCGACAATTCGGCCGGCGCCACGACGGCGGCGGCGGTATCGGCAACTGGGGCGGCACGATGACGGTCATCGACTCCACCATCGCCGACAACTCGGCCGGCGCCGGCGGCGGCATCGACAACGAAGGCACGATGACGGTCACCAACTCCACCATCGCCGACAACTCGGCCTTCGAGGGCGGCGGCATCTCTATCTATGGCACGACGACGATCACAAGCTCCACCATCGCCTACAACTCGATCAACGGTGGCGGTGGCGGCGGGCTGTTTCTCTGGAGTGGCAACGCCATCCTGGACAACACGATCGTCGCGCTGAACACGGGGGCGATCACCGGAGGCACCACACCCGACGATATCTTCGAAGCCGGCGGTCCGGCGTCCTCCTCGAGCGCGTACAACCTGATCGGCACCGGCGGTTCCGGCGGCCTGGTCAACGGAGTCAACGGCAACCAGGTCGGCGTTGCCGACCCGGGCCTCGACCCGAACGGGCTCCAGGACAACGGCGGGCCCACCCAGACCATCGCCCTCCTGGCCGGCAGCCCCGCCATCGACGCCGGCAGCAACTCACTGGCCGTCGATCCCACCACCGGCCAGCCGTTGGCGTTTGATCAGCGCGGCCCCGGTTTTCCGCGGATCGCCAACGGAAACGTCGATTTCGGCGCCTTCGAATTCGAGGGCCCGTTTGCGGTCGTGACGACGCAACCACCTGGCAGCGTCACGGCCGGCGCCGGATTCGGCCTGACCGTGACCGCCGAGGACGGCTCGGGCAACGTGGTCAGCTCGTTCGACGGCACCGTCACCGTGGCACTGTCAAACAACCCCGGCGGAGCCACCCTGGGCGGCACGCTGACCGTGACGGCCCAGAGCGGCGTGGCCACCTTCTCCGGATTGACTCTCGACACGGCCGCCACCGGCTATACGCTTCTCGTCTCGGCCAACGGTCTGGCCGACGGGACGACGAACGCCTTCGACGTCACGGCGGCCGCAGCCACCCACCTGGTCGTCACCACGCAGCCGCCAAGCAGCGTGACCGCCAGCTACACGTTCGGCCTGGTCGTCTCGGCGGAGGACCCATTCGACAACGTGAATCCCACCTTCAGCGGCGGCGTGTCCGTCGCCCTCTCGAACAACCCCGGCGGGGCCACCCTGGGCGGCACGTTGACCGCGACGGCCCGGAGCGGAGTGGCCACCTTCTCCGACCTGACACTGAATCAGGCCGGCACCGGGTACACGCTCCAGGTCTCTAGCAACGGCCTGACCGCCGCGACAACCAGCGCTTTCAACGTGACACCAGTCGTGGCCACCCAACTGGTGATGACGACCGAGCCGCCGAGCAGTATCACGGCGGGCAGCGAGTTCGGGCTGGTCGTCACGGCCGATGACAACTTGGGCCACGTGGCGACCACCTTCAGCGGTAGCGTGACCGTTGCCCTGTGGAACAACCCCGGCGGGGCCACCCTGGGCGGGACGCTTACCGCGACGGCCCGGAGCGGCGTGGCCATCTTCTCCGGACTGATACTCGACAAGGCCGGCACCGGGTACACGCTCCAGGTGACCGGCAACTGGCTGGCCAGCGCGACGACGAGCGCCTTCGACGTGACGGCCGCCGCCGCCACCCAACTGGTCGTGACCACCCAGCCGCCCGGCAGCGTGACCGCCAGCTACACGTTCGGCCTGGTCGTCTCGGCGGAGGACCCCTACGGTAACGTGGATCCCACCTTCAATGGCGGCATGGCCGTCGCCCTCTCGAACAACCCCGGCGGGGCCACCCTGGGCGGGACGCTCACCGCGACGGCGCAGAGCGGCGTGGCCACCTTCACCGGGTTGACGCTCGAGAAGGCCGGCACCGGCTATACGCTCCTGGTCTCCGGCGGTGGCCTGACCGGAATCACCAGCCCCTTCAACGTGACGGCGGCCGCGGCCACCCAACTGATCATCACCCAGTCCCCCGCCAGCGCTACCGCCGGCGCCGGGTTCAGTCTGGTCGCCGCTGCCGGGGACCCGTTCGGCAACGTGAATGCCACCTTCGGCGGCAGCGTATCCGTCGCCCTGTTGAACAATCCCGGTGGGGCAACCCTGGGCGGCACGCTGACCGTGATGGCCCAGAGCGGCGTGGCGACCTTCTCCGGACTGACACTCGACAAGCTCGGCACCGGCTACACGCTCCTGGTCTCCACCAACGGCCTGCCCGCGGCGACCACCGACCCCTTCGACGTGACGGCGGTTGGCAGCACCTACACGGTCAGCTCCCTCGGCGACAACGGCACGGGTTCGGGTCTGTCGGGCGACCTGCGTTACGTGATCACCCAGGCCGACAGCAACGTCGGGTGCACCATCGACTTCAGTGTCGCGGGCACGATCTACCTCGTCAGCGCGCTGCCCGACCTCAACAGGGATGTGACCCTCAACGGACCCGGGGCGGCGAAGCTGACGGTGGCCCGCAGCGGCGCCGCGGGGACGGCGGCTTTCCGCATCTTCACGATTGATACCAATACCAAGGTCAAGATCGACGGGCTCACGATCACGGGCGGCCTGGCCTCACAGGGCGGCGGCCTCTCTATCGACGGCGGCACGGTCTCGCTCACGAACGTGAGCGTGATCAACAACCAGGCGGTGGGACCCGAAGGGGCGGCCGGCAGCGCCGGCTCCCCAGGTGCATCTGGCGGCCGTTCCGGTTATGGCCGCCCCCATGATGCCGGCCCCGGCGGTGATGGCGGCCCCGGAAGCAACGGCGGCAACGCCCTCGGTGGCGGCATCTATATGGCCGGCGGCAGCCTGACCCTGAATAACGACGTCGTTAGCAGCAACGTCGCGCGAGGGGGTGCCGGCGGCGTCGGCGGCGTCGGCGGGGACGGTGGCGGTTGGCCAAGTGGCCCTGAAGTCAGATACGGTTCCGGTGGCCCCGGTGGGGGAGGGGCGACGGGGGGCAAGGGTGGAAATGGCGGCGCCGGCGGCTCGGGCGAGGGTGGTGGGCTGTATGTCTCGGCGGGAAATGTGACAATCGTCACCTCGCACCTTGAATCTGATCTTGCGTCCGGCGGCCCAGGGGGCGTCGGAGGTCGGGGCGGCGACGGAGGTGCAGGGGGTAGGGGTAGCGCGGGCTTCCCCGGTTACGGCGGTTGGCCTCGTGGGACCGGCGGGCCCGGTGGGAATGGTGGAAGTGGCGGGTCCGGAGGCGAAGGTGGCCTCGGAGGAGCTGGTGGTAGCGGCGACGGCGGCGGACTGTACGTCGCGGGTGGAATCATTAGCCTGTCCGGCAACACGATCAGCGCCAATTCTGCAGTTGGTGGATCTGGCGGTCCTGCAGGCCAGGGTGGCATCGGCGGCACGGGAGGGATTGGCGGCCGGGGTGGCACCGGTGGAAAGGGTTATCCGGGGGGATCCGGTGGGACGGGGGGAACCGGTGGCGGCGGAGGTGGCGGAGGTCACGGTGGGAATGGTGGCCAAGGGAACTACGGCGGCGCCGGGGGCGGGGCTTACGGGGGTGCTTTATATGTCGCTCAGGGGACTGTGGCCTTGACGTTCGACACGTTCAACGCGAATTCGGCTCTCGGCGGCCAAGGCGGGGGCGGCGGTCACGGCGGCACCGGAGGTTACGGCGGCGGGGGGGGCAATGGGGGCCGCGGCGGTACCGGCGGAAACGGAGCAGAGGGATTCGCCACCAGTGGCGGGTACGTCTTTGTGCAGCCTGGACCGGGCGGCCACGGAGGCCGGGGGGGCGTCGGCGGTGCCGGCGGTACAGGAGGTCGTGGTGGGACCGGCGGATCCGCCGGGAGCGGCGGGGTCGGTGAGGGGGGCGGACTCTACATCTCCAGTGGCTCCGTGTCCCTGTTCGGTGACGCGCTCAGCAGGAATTCCGCCTTCGGCGGCGCCGGGGCCGTCGGAGGCGTGGGTGGGATGGGAGCAGGAGGCGGCGGAGGGGGCGTTGGGGGCTCCGGTGGTCCAGGCGGGGGATGGTTCATCTTCGTTGAGCCGCACGGAGGATCGCCCTACGTTAATCTCTGCTGCGTCACCACCCCGCCTGCTCCTTCAGGCAGTGCGGGCGGCGGAGGGTCCCCTGGCAACGCAGGCCCCGGTGGCGAGGGAGGGCAGGGGGGCGACGGCGGTTCGGGGAGCGGCGGCGGTGTGTTCGTTGGCAGTGGTTCCGTGACGATCACCAATAGCACCGTGGCCAGCGATGTCGCGCAGGGGGGTCCAGTCGGACCCGGAGGCGGCGGAGGGGTTAGCGGTGGAAGCATCCATCAGAGTGGCGGCACCGGAGGTCCCGGCCAGAGTCCTGGCATGGCCCAGGGGGCAGGCATTCACATCGCCGATGGCAATGTCAGCCTGACGAACAGCACCATCGCCGGCAATCACATCGCCAGCGGTGGCGCGGGCGGCGGGGTGGATGTCGAGGCAGGCACGGCCGCTCTGTACAACTCGATCGTCGCCCTCAACACCGACGGGACCGGCAGCGGTGCGCCGGCCGACGACATCGCCGGCACGGTCGCTCCGGCCAGCGCATACAACCTGATCGGTACCGGCGGCTCCGGCGGCCTGGTCAACAACGTGAACGGCAACCTGATCGGCGTCGCCGACCCGGGGCTCGACCCCAACGGATTGCAGAGCAACGGGGGCCCGACCCAGACCATTGCCCTCTTGCCCGGCAGCCCCGCCATCGGCGCCGGCAGCGACAACATCCCGGGCGTCTCGGTGCCGACCAAGGATCAGCGCGGGGTCATCCGGCCCCCTGATCGCATCGACATCGGCGCGTTCCAGGATCGGGGCTTCCAGTTCACGCTCGTCGCCGGCAGCAGCCCGCAGCGGACCGCGGTCAACACGGCATTCCCCAACCCGCTGGCGGTCACCGTCACCAGCCCCTATGGCGACCCGGTCGTTGGCGGCGTGATCGCTTTCACCGTGACGCCGAGCCAAGGCGGCGCCTCGGCGACGCTGAGCGCGAGCGACGCGACGATCGTGGCCGACGGCCAGGCCAGCGTGACCGCCACGGCCAACGGCACCGTGGGCGGGTACACGGTCACGGCTTCGCCCGCCGGCGCGAAGCCACGGGCACAATTCAGGCTCAGAAACGCCCCCGCCACGGCCGGCGCCGGCGGGTCGGCCCGAACCGCGGCGATCCCGATTGTCATTCTCGGGGCCATCCCGACTCCGGCCGATCCCGGGACCGACCCGGCCCGCCTGGGCATCCCGCGCGTGCCGCTGAGCGACGGCCGGGTGACCGAGCTGGCTGCCGGCCTCCTGACCGCTTCCGGCTCGATCGGCGCCGGCGATTCGCCGATCGTCGGGGCGTTGAACATCGCGGACGGCGGCGCATCGTCGCTGGGGAACGGTCGTGCGGGCCGCGCCTCGGCACCGCGGGCGGCGCCCCGTGCCGAGATCCTCCTGGCCGGCCGGGGTCGGGGCTGGAGCCTCGGGGCCTCGACGAAGGCGAGGACGATCGGCCTCGCATCGGCGGAGACGAGTTGACGCCACTCATCACGGTCCCGGTGACGCAGTCCGATCCGGGAGGGCGAGGCTCCGTCCGAGCCGCGGGGGAAGGCTCGGACGGAGCCTCGCCCTGGCGCGGTGAGAAGTTGGGCGGGACAGGGCTGGGCGCTCATCCCGGTCCCGTTGCGCCTCTTCGCCCCCCCCTACGAAGGGGGTGATAGGGGGGGGTTCGCGTCGATGCAATGCGAGCGTTAGGCGGCTAGAGGACCCGAGCGGCCGGCACCGGCCTGACCGATGCCATCGCACGCGTCGGCCCTCCGGATACAACGTCCTTCATTTGCGCGCCGACGATCATCGATCTCCGTTCTGTCCCCGGTCCGCGCAGGAATCTCCCGAAAGACTCCTCGTTCTGCTCTGCTCATTGGACCCGCCCGCCCGGGCGCCGGTGGCCGGGAGGGTGAGATCGGTCGGGTCCTGCCCGCCGGCCCCGTCCCGGCCGGGGTCGGGCGATGCGGGCGGGCCGGACAGGCGGTCGGACGGGTCGGACGGTCGGCAAACCGGCACTGCCGAGGCCGTTACTTCCCCGTCCCCCCCGCGCTGGCTCCCCGTTCCCCTCACTGGCCCTCAGGCATCCCCCTCATTGAGACGACCCTGACGACGTAATTCCCTCGCAACGAAGGGAGACTCCTCGGTGAGCACGATGAGTGAGATCCCTCGCGCCGAATATCTCTCCGCGTCTCGTTCGCGCGACGTGCGGAAGTCGTCCAGACCCAGTCGCTCGATCGTCTCCTTGACGCGGGTTCGGATCCTGGCCGGGAGATCGGGGGCTGGAATGACCTGGAAGCCGAGCAACTCGAGTTGGAACCAGCCGTCCACGACGTCGAATGGATCGAGTACGTCGCCGAACTCTCTCTTCCTCGAGTTGAGCAGCGATGAGGCCAGCCGGTCATTCAACCACTCGTAGACCTTGTCGTGCGAGCGGGACTTGGGGGCCATGTGATCGACCGAGCGGCTACCGGTCACCGGATGGATGCGAAAGCAGGAGTAAGCACAGATCCGATCGTAGGCTGTCATGAGATCGTCGAGCGCCTTGGTCCAGTACGGCGGGAATCCATCCGGAGGGATTTCCTCCCGCCTCTTCGCGACCGGCCGAAACCGACGGCCGCCTCGCCTCGGCGGCTTCTCTCCGACCATCTCGGCGATGGCCCGCAGACCCGGCTTGCGAACGCGTTCGTCGAAGTGAGGCGGCTCCGGAGCCGGATTCACTCGAATCATTTCGCGGCCTCGTGGCTCCGTCGGAACTCCGTCCATCGCACCCAGAACCGGTCAACATCGCTCAGCGCATTCCTGAGCAGTCGATCCACTTCATTGATCTTCTTCTTGGAAGGCGCGGGTGACCTGGCCAACGCCAGAGCTCTGGTGATCGCCTCTTCCGCCTCCAGGGATCTTGGCTCCTTCAGGTCGAACGCTCCGCTCGTGAGCCACTGGTTCACGTCACCGAGGCGGCTGAACGGGAATTCCTTCAACTCGACTCGATCCTTCACCAGGTCCAGCTCCCAGATGGCATCTTTCTCGCGATCGAAATACGACTCGGTTGAACCCAGGATTAGCGGTGCATCGGTCGTGGCGATCATCTGGACCGAGACGTCCCGAGACCCGGTGAGAGCCTCCATGACAGTGAGCAACGCCCCGACGATTCGGCGCTGCCACTTCGGATGAAGATGGGCCTCGAACTCGTCGATCAAGAACGTAATCTCATTCACTGGTCTCATCCCTCGAAGCTCGCTGCGCGCAGGTGCTCTTGCCAGGTCCAAACCAGCACGTAGGCCAGCGCTGCAATCCTCCTGATTCCAGCCGAGGCGACGACAAGCGGAACGTTCTGCCTAGCACCGCTCCTGTAGGGCAGCAACAGCGTGGGGTGATCCCGGGCGTCGCTTATACTGATCCTCATCAACTTCCCTGGGCGCAAGGACTCTTCGGTCGAGGATGAAAGCTGGGCCAGAACGCGCGTGAGCTGAGAAAAAGGCCCGGCGCTCTCTCGTTGCCAGCTTGCCCAGTCCGCGATCAGACCGTTGGAGAGCTTCTTGGGACTATCGAGCGGCAGCCCGTCCCAGACTTCATCCGGCTTGAAGCGGTACGCGGGTGGCGTCACCGGTTGGTCGGCGCCTCCTCCGCTCCAATTGTTTCGAGCAGGGTCCCAAACAGAAAAACCTCCATCTAACTGGGAATAGACTACCAGGCCAGGAATCGGTAGTCGCTCTGCTCTGACCGGCCAAGTCAGCTCGGATCGAGAGTAAACGCTCTCCGATTCAATTAGTTTTCGCGATCCTGTCTGGCATCCAAAAGCAATTCGGGACTCCTGTCCCGGACGCGGGCGCCGGAACGGAGGAAGAAGATTGTGCAAGTCGCGAAGATCCATACCTTCTGAAACTGATGGAGGGATTGCAGTAGGCGTTCACGGCCCCCTGTTGCCTTTGCGTCCTAAGATCGATACAACGGCGGCATGACGGATCAGCCGCCGCTCCCACAAGCCATCTGGGATACGCTCTCGTCGGACGCCCAGGCGGCGGTCACGGCCTTGGTGCAATCCTTCGAGGGGCGGATCGCCGAGTTGTAAGCGTTCACGGGTCGAGGGTGACAAGCGTACAGAAGAGGGCCGGAATCCCACACGGGCCATGCCGCGCCGGAAGGAGCCGGATGGGGGCGAGTGCGGCACCGCGTCAGAGGCGAGCGGTTCAGCCGTCTCCGTTCCTCGGGGAAGGTCTCCGTCCAAGAGCAGCGAATCGCGTCACCCATTTCAGCCGCCCGCACGGCCAAACTCCCGTCGTGAGGTACATGAACGACCGAGAGAGGCCACGTCTGATGCTTTGCCCCGAATGGCTTCGGTGTCGTCGGACCGACCGCGCAACGCGTTAATCGGTTCAGAGGGCCGGACGACATCCTCGCGAGCACCCAACGCGAACTGCCCGCTGAAGGAAGGCGTCGGCGCCGGGAAAGCGTGAGTCATCGGCGCGGCGGCGAACATCCTGGGTGAGAGGGCCGTTACTCCGGCATCGGGCTCGTGCCACCGCGGACGGATCCCGGCCGCCGCTGGACGCGCGGTTTCTGCGCGAGATCACGCACCCGCTCTCGCCCCGACCCCCAGGCCCCGCGGTGCTCACTGGCGCTGACGCCGAGTTAGCTCGCCCATACAATGACCCGATCGATGCGAATTGCGACCGGACGGCCATCGCCGCGGGCCCGGGCGATGGCAACAACGACCCCCGACGCGATGATCGCGAGGATCGAGCCATGGACAGCGCCGGTGCCGACCGCGACCTGCTCTTCGGACTGCTCGCCTTGCAGAACGGCCTGATCGACCAGGACCAGCTCGTCGCCGCCTTCCGGGCCTGGACCCGCGACCGCACCCGGCCACTGGCCGACTATCTCGCCGCGCGCGGGGACCTCGACGCCGAGCAGCGCGCCGGCCTCGAGGCGATGGTCCGGCTGCACCTGAAGAAGCACGGCGACGCCGGGCGGAGCCTTGCCGCCATCCCCGCTGGGCACTCCACCCGCGAGTCGCTCGCCGCCATCGGGGACCCCAAGATCGAGCAGACCCTCACCCTGCTCAGCCCCGACGGCGACGCCGACCGCACGACCACCTACGCCGTCGGCACGACCACCTCGGACGGCCAGCGGTTCCGCATCCTCCGCCCCCACGCCCGCGGCGGCCTGGGCGCCGTCTTCGTCGCGCGGGACGAGGAGTTACACCGCGAGGTGGCGCTGAAACAGGTCCTCGACCGGCACGCCGACGACATCCACAGCCGGGCCCGGTTCCTCGTGGAAGCCGAGATCACCGGGAAGCTGGAGCACCCGGGGATCATACCTGTCTACGGCCTTGGCCACGACCCGTTCGGACGCCCTTTCTACGCCATGCGGCTCGTCAGGGGAGAGAGTCTCAAGGAGGCCGTCGCTCAGTTCCACCGCGCGGAGGGCCCGGGACGCGACCCGCGCGAACGGGCGCTGGCATTGCGGCGGCTGCTGGGCCGGTTCATCGCCGTCTGTAACACCGTCGCCTACGCCCACAGCCGGGGCGTGATCCACCGCGATCTGAAGCCCGCCAACGTCCTGCTGGGCCCGTTCGGCGAGACGCTGGTGATCGACTGGGGCCTCGCCAAGGTCATCGGCCGTCCGGAGTCGGCCCAGGATCCGGCCGAGGCGACCTTGCGGCCGGCCCTGGCCGCCGGGGCGGACGAGACGCTGCCCGGCTCGATGATCGGCACGCCGGCCTACATGAGCCCGGAGCAGGCGGCCGGGCGCCCCGACGAGGTGGGACCGGCCAGCGATGTGTA
Source organism: uncultured Planctomycetota bacterium (assembly GCA_963815795.1). GTDB lineage: Bacteria > Planctomycetota > Planctomycetia > Isosphaerales > Isosphaeraceae > JAKAUH01. Next base: position 786,936 of record CAWFIC010000006.1, read on the forward strand.
CAGCCTGGGCGCCACGCTCTATTGCCTCCTGACCGGCAGGCCGCCCGTCGAGGAGAGCGACGTCGGCCGTGCCCTGCTGCGGGCCCAGCGGGGAGAGTTCTTGCCGCCACGCAGCCTGGACCCGGCGGTCGAGCCGGCCATGGAGGCGATCTGCCTGAAGGCGATGGCGCTCCAGCCGAAGGACCGATACCCCTCACCCCGCGAGCTGGCCGATGCCATCGACGTGCTCCTGGCTTCGGATTACGAGAGGCTCGAACAAGCCCATCGGGACCTTTATCAGTCCCAGGTCTTCTACCACACCCTCGTCGAGACCATCCCCCAGATGATTCTCTGCAAGGACCTCGAGGGCCGGTTCACCTTCGCCAACGGCCGGTTCCTCGCCGAGATGGGGACGACCCTCGAGGCGATCAAGGGCAAGACCGACTACGACTTCCTCCCCCGCGAGCTGGCCGAGAAGTATCGCGCCGATGACCGCAGGGTCCTCGAGAGCCGCCAGGTGATGGACGTCGTCGAGCGGCACGTCACGCCCAAGGGGGAGACGCTCTACGTCCAGACGATGAAGACCCCGATCCTCGGCTCCAACGGCGAGCCGATGGGCATCCAGGGCATCTTCTGGGACGTCACCGAGCGGATGCGGGCCGAGGAGCGGCTCAAGGAGCAGAACATCGCCCTCCAGCAGCTCGCGCCGTCCGAGCACCAGGCACACGAGGAGCGCAGGTCCACGTAGGTACGCGTTCCCGGGCCTAAAGAGACGGTCGTTCAGAAGCCAACAAGGCGTGTTAGCATGAGAGCGGATCCAGACGCCGGACGGCCACAGGCAACCCCGGAGGGCGCGTCGGTGTCGTCGGACGACCGAAGCCACCTCGGACGGATCAAAGATCCCGTTCCGGTGGCGGCGAAGGATCGACGCTGGTCTTCGACTGGCTCGTCCTTTGCATCGTCCTCTCTGTCGCGAGACTCATTTGTGAACGATGGTCTCACCGGCGAGACGGACGTACTTGGGCTGCTAACCTCTGCGCCGTCCAGAAAGCTCTTGGGAAAGGCGGCCAAAATAGCTGAACGAACAGATTATCCACCGCGCGGCATTGGGAGCTCCGCCGGGTCGGGTCAGAATAGACATCCCCCACCCTAGACGGTCTCAGGCGGGTGGTGAGCCGCTCAATCGCTCGGGAACCATGAAACTTTTCTGCGGGATGTAGCATCAAAAGGGACAGAAGGCCGGACCTGGTCAAGGATTCCCGTGACTGGATTCGGGTGGAAAGTCGAGTACCGCGCTGGGCGGTGGGGGCACCGACATGAACGGCGCCTTTGATCGGGTGGCCTTGGGATTGAATATCTCTACCCTCCATACATTCGAGGATGGGCGCAGTGGTAGCAGGGAATGATCAAGGGGGGCGAACAGAGGCGAAATCTCGAGCCCATGCGCCTCAAGCGTCAACGGCTTGGTCGATACCGGAGATCCGGGTCGTCAAGGACGATCAGGGTCGCTTGCGGATCGACCAATCCGATCTCGCCACGTACGGCGCGTATGCCGCCTGTCAATTGCTGGCGACCGCCGAAGCTGACCCGAAGTACAGGGACGGAATGACCAAACGTCCCTCGTCGCCCTCGATCAAGATCACCTATGTCAACGGCGGCGGCGAGCCTCAGGAGATCAGCGTCCGAGAGATCTTCTGCCGGATGGACGGGGACGCTCTCGTCCTGACCAAATTCGAGACTGCAGATGGTGAGAAGGTAAAGGACCTGCCCATTACCGTCCCCCGGCTCGGCGATTTGGACGCCGATGTGGACGACGCGGATCGGCTCCATGAGATCGCCCTGGCCGAGCTCGATGACGTGGCGTCACCGGCCGCCGAGATTGAACCGGAACATGAGGCGCCCGGCCAGCGCCGTCTCGGGAACGGCGGCTCCCGTCTGGACCGCTTCGGCAATATGACGAGGCGGCTAGTCCGGCTCCGGCAGCGGGCACGCTCAAGACCCCACCAACCCCTGAGCCGGCGCCGCGCGGTCCAGCAGTAATGCCGCCAGTTACAAAGGGAACGGGAGCGACCACCGGACCCCCGGCCGATTCGACGGTACGGGCGCTCGACGACGCCGAGGCGGCCTCGCTGCGTACGCTGATCGAAGCCAAGGCGGGACAGACGCGGTGGGCCAATGGGCTGCTCATGCAGGTAGCAGAACGCCACCCGAGCGATCGAAGGCTGCAGAACGAGCACCTCGCGAACCTCCTGCGGCTCTCTCTCGATCCGTCGCGGGCCGAGTCCCGGACGCCGCTCGCCGCCGCATTGCGTGGCATTCTCGAGGAGGTGCTCGCATACAAAGCAGGTGTGTTGGACCGCGATCCCCTCAAAGCGGAGAAGCTCGCAATCCAGCCCTTCGCGCGGACGGCGCTTGACCCGACGCCAGCGGACGACGGCCCGGTGAAGATCGTTTCCGGCACCACTCAGAGAACTCCGGCTCAGGTTCTGGCGAAGCTCGAAGATCCGAAGCTCGCCCGGGCCACCCGCGTGAAGTTCCTCCTCGAAGTCGTCCCCGAGCTGATCGAGACCTGGCGACCCGACAAGGAGAGCGGCCACAGCGAGGCGGCCAACGAAAGCAGCCCAGCGATCGTGCGCAGGCTATTCGCTGTCGCGAATGAGCAGCGTCAGCAGCGGAAGTTCATTGACGACGGCTCAACCTTCAGGAAGGTGGGCGAGAGGTACAAGGGACTCGAGGGTAAGTTGCCGAAGCCCTCGGCTACTGACGGCTCGTAGGACGCTGCGTAACGTAAGTCTCGTCGGTTCACGATACTGGAGCAGCTGAGTTACCAGATCGAATCGCGCTCGATCTGGTCGATATACGAGATGGGCGAAACCATGAAAACCGTCGATTGTTGCCAGTTGTGCCGCGCGTAAAGGCACGATCGTCAGCTTGACGTGCAGGTTGGTAGGCCGGGAACGTAGCACCGATTCCTCGCCTCCGCCGCCGTTCGCATAAGTTCAAACTGGGATATCAGTGGAGGGCGTTGCGCGCGTCGGTCGGATTAACCGAAGCGTCGGACAGTCGCCTTGCGCGCGTCGGTCGGATCGACCGACGCACCTGAGAAGTCTTTTCGCGGCTCGATGCCTTTCTCTACCCTTGTCACTCTCGACCCGTGAACGGTTACCCGGATTTTTGGGTTTTCTAGGGCGGGAGCGTGGTTCGGATCCGAAAGTGGCGATTGGACTGCGCCTCGTTGATCGAGCCCGGCCGGTGACCGACCGGACCGAACCCGTCCCGGCCGTCGCCCGCCGGCCCGACCGACCGCAGCCGCTCGGCGGCCTCGGCGATGGCCGCAAGGGTCTGCGTCCCGGTCGCGGGCCGGACGCGATCCCCCGGCCGGGGCCGCAACTTTCGTCGTCAGCATCTCGATCTCGCGCGGAGGCGCGGAGAAGGATCGGAAGGGGTACGCCGCATCGCACTCGATGCGAGGCCCTCGCTCTGGCGCGGTGAAAAGTCGGGCTTGACGGGGCTGGGAGCTCGTCCTGGTCTTGTTGCGCTCTTCGTCCCCCCCTTACGAAGGGGGGGTTCGGGGGGGTCGGATCGGTCCGGTCGCCCGCGATCCGTGGGCCAGTGGCACCGGAACCCCCCCTGACCCCCCCTTCGTAGGGGGGGACGAAAAGGCTGGGGCTGGCGCAACAAGAGACCAGTCGGCCTGGCCCTCGAAAACGTTCGTCAGGCCCAACTTTTCACCGCGCCACCCTCACCCTGGAACTCCGCGTCCTCCGCGGCTCCGCGTGAGGTTCCTCGTCGATCGAGGCCGCGGTGAAGGGCGACGACGCGGTCCCTTCCGCTCTCCTGCCGCACCTCAGGCATGTCGAGTTGGAAAGCCCAGCCTACTTCGCTGTCGGGGTAGAATCACCGACCCGGCAGCCGCAGCAGCAGGTCGCCCGAGTCGGGCGTCCGGGCGTTGTCGACCCGTCCGCCGTCATCCCGGCCGTCCTGGCCGATGGCGTAGACGGTCGGCCGGCCATCGACGACCGCGAACCGGATCGGCCGCCCGTCGTCGGGGTCGATTGGCACGGACGGTCGGCCGGCCTCCCTGGCGGCGGCGTCCAGCGACGGCGGCAGCGCCCCGCCGTGGCGGAGCTGCCAGCGGCGCACCAGGACCAGGCCCTCCGCCACCCGGATCGTCGCCTTCGACCGGGCGAGGACCGTCGCGAACGCGGTGTAGGCCGAGAGCACCCCGCGAGTGACCCGCGTGTGGATGTCCGCGGCGTCGAGCGAGCGCGGCCGCGCGGCTGATTTGCGGATCCGCTCGAGGTACGGGGCGTCCGCCGCGACGATCATGCCGCGATAGACCTCGTTGAGCTTCTCGACCTGGCGCGACAGCTCTTCGGGCGTGGTGCGGGCGATCCGGGCGTCGAGATTCGGGGTGTTCTTCAGCGACGTGATCTGCCGGGCCAGCGCGTCGAGCTTCTCGCCGATGCCGGGCTGTGGCATCGGCGGGGGAGCATTCTTGCTCAAGGCGGAGTACAAGACCGGCTCGGCGATCTCGGCGACGATCGATGACGATGGGCTGATCGGTGTGCCGATCCGGGCCCAGTGCTCGCGCAGCCCGGCCTGGTCGACGATGAGGTCGTGCCATGTCGTCCGGCTCGAGAGGTACTCGGTCCGCAGGCCCTCGGAGTAGGCGTCGACCGATCGTTCGTCGTGTTCGATCAACAGGGCCAGCAGGCGATCGCAGTGCGCGATCGTCAGGCCGGGCGTCGTCAACAGGGGCATGAACACGGTCTTCACGGCGACGCCGTCGATGGCCGAGGACACCAGGCCGGTGATCGCGTGCCCCCGGGGTAACAGGTCCCGGGAGACGCGGAGGAGGCGCGCGAGGTCGCGCAGAGCGGCGTCGATCTCGCCGCGTTCCAGATCGCGCCGGACCTTCCATTCGGCCACGCGGGCGACCTGTCGGGCCGGCTGGAGGTGGGGCAAGATCGCCTTGATACCGAGTCCGGTCTGGAACACGCACCGAGCTCGCTGTTGCGCCGAGTCGAGCTTGCGGAAGCCGGTGTCGTATTCGGTCAGCATGGCGTCGATTGCGGCGGCGGGCACGGAGTTGGGGTCCTTCCTCAGGGCCTGTGAGAGGGCGAAGAAGCGGCCCGACCGCTCGTCGACGGCCCGCTTGCGGCTCTCGCGATCGGGGCCCTCGGGGAAGCAGACGGCCACCTCCGAATTGAACTCGAAGAAGGCGTCCAGATACCGCGGGGCCGCGTTCTCCTCCTGCGGGGGAGCGACGAAGAACGCGGCGACGTCGAACGGGGCATCCTTCACGAGCCATTCCGGCGGGCGGGTCATGGCGTCCGGCAGGCTCGGCACGGGGACGCTCGCGGGCCCGTTTCGGGCCGTCTCCTGGACGCCGGACCGTGCCGGCCGGGGATCATCGGGTCGAGACGATCCCGCGGCCAGCCCGCCCGCCGCGGTCGCGACGACGCCGATCGCCAGCATCAGCGTACCGGCGACCGCCAGCCGGTTCAGGGCCATGGTCCTGAGGGCTCCTCCGGCCAGTTCGACGGCCGTCGCCGAGGCGATCCCCGCCACGGTCGCCGGCCTGGTGGCGTAGGTCAGTGCGGCCTGGATCGCGGCCCGTTCGAGGGCCGGCGGCACCGCGGCGGTGGCCATCCTCGGCTCCAGCGAACCGGCCATGACCAGGGCACCCGCCGACAGGCCGCGGCGAGCCAGGCGGCTGCGCAAGAGGTCACGCGCCCGCGACACGAGCGAGCCGATCGTCCCCGGGGCGCAACCGAGTCGGCGGGCGGCCTCGGCATGCGTCAGTCCTTCGAAATGGCAGAGGATCACCGCGCGGCGATAACGCTCCGGCAGCCGATCGACCTCCTCGTGCACGGCCGCGGCCTCTTCGGCCCGGATCGGCCTCGGGTCGGGGGCGTCATCTCGCGATTCGACGTTCGCCATCTCGACCTCCGATTTCTCGCGACGGCGACGCCGATCGGCCCGCGACCTCGCCTTCCGCGCGATCCGGACGGCGACGCCGTGCAGCCAGGGACCCAGCAGGTCCGGGCGGCGAATCGAGCCGGCGCGGCGAGCCAGCACCAGGAACACGGCCTGGAACGCATCGTCCGCGGCGTGCTCGTCACCGAGGACATGCCGGCAGACGCCCAGCACCATCGGCCCGTGCCGCGACACCAGCACGGCGAACGCCGCATCACCGGCCGCGTCCCGACGCGCCGCGAACCGCTCGACCAGCTCGCCGTCGGTCATCCCGGTCATCGATCCCGCCTCCAGCAGGGACCGTAACGGGCTCCCCGCCACACCGGAACCACCACGCCGCATCGTCCGACCCTCCCGCGATCCTCGTCTCCAGGCTCCTTAAAGACAACTTCCACCTCACCGCCATCCTCTTGCACCGAATCTGATTCGGCAGGTTGACGGCAGTCTCACCGAGCCGTTCTGCCAAATTGGCAGGAGTGCCTGTCGGGGGCCAAGGCCGCTGCCATATTGGCATGATCAAACTGGCAGAGCGGATCGTGAGATTCCTCAAGTCGTTGTTATTATGTAACTTAAAAATTTTGATCGCCAATGGCATGGGGCTTGCAAATCACTTCTTGACGACGGAAGCGCAGGGGCCGAGGACGCACGGGCCATCCCCTGGCACCCGCTTCCGGTGACCGTTTCCGTTGTTCCTCTGAATGGTTCCCCATGAGTTTGTGAGGAGAAAGTTCATGCTGCCTGTGATCCGGAAGAATGTGGTGGTGACTCCTTGGACGACTTCGATCAACCGGCTGGAAGGTCTGTTCGAGCGGCTCTTCGACGACGGCGTGTTCGGTGTCAGCGTCCGCGAGGCCGGGACGGCCGTGCCGATCTCGCTCTGGCAGGACGAGGACCGGATCTACGTCGAGGCCGACCTGCCGGGGCTGGGCGAGGAGGACGTCGAGGTGACGGTGCACAAGGACGTGCTGGTGATCCGCGGTGAGCGGAAGGTCGAGGAGGGCCGCCAGCACCTCTATAACGGCCGGACCTGGGGCCGCTTCGAGCGGGCGATCACCCTGCCCGATGAGGTCGACGGCGCGGGGGTCCAGGCCGAGCTGAACCACGGCGTGCTGCGGGTGACGCTGCCCAAGAGCCCCGAGACCAAGCCCAGGAAGATCACGCTCAAGTCGAGCTGAGCGAATCGGTGTGCGTAGACGAAACCCCGGCGCCGCAGGCCGGTCGCGACCGGCCGGGTCGGGCGCCGGGCATCCCGACCCCTTTTGAATCGAGGAGACCGACGCCATGGCGATCGAACGCTGGGATCCCTTCCGCGAGGCCGTCAGCCTCAGCGATGCGATGAACGCGCTGCTCCGCGAGAGCTTCATCCGGCCGTCGGTGCGCCGGGCCAGACGGGCGCGGGCCTGTTGCCCCTCGACGTGGCGGAGAACGAGAACGAATTCGTGATCAAGGCCTCGCTGCCCGGGGTCAAGCCCGAGGACGTGCAGATCACCGTCCACGGCGACACGTTGACCATCCAGGGCGAGAGCAAGGCCCACGAGGAGAAGAAGGGCGAGCACTGGCACCTGCGCGAGCGCCGTTTCGGCCAGTTCCAGCGCTCGCTGTCGCTGGGCACCTCCGTCGATTCCGACAAGGCCCGCGCGCAGTTCGAACACGGCGTGCTGACCCTGGTCCTGCCCAAGTCCGAACAGGCCAAGCCCCGGCAGATCAAGATCGGCGGCGCTCGTTGACGCTCGCGGGGGGAGCGCTCCGCTGCGGGGCGCGGGGAGCGCTCGGCTATCGCCTCGCTGCGGGCCGCGGGAAGAGGGAATACGGGTCTTTCCCGCGCCCCCCACCCCGCGCCCGCAGCGAGCGCAGCGAGCGCTCCACGGTCCCCAAAGAGCGCTCCCCGTTCTTCATGAAGGCTCGGAGAAGGTTGCCGGCTCCACCTTGTCGAGCACCTTGAACTCGGTGATCTCGGACTTGGTGAAGTCCTCGCCGTCCCGCTTGCCTTCGACCTTGGTCGCCTTCTTGATGCCGTCGAAATCCTTGTAGTCCTTGTAGGTCGTCTCCACGGTGAATTCGTTGCCCTGGAAGCCGACGACCTTGGCGACGAGCTTGACCGGCAGGCCGCTCTCCTTGTCGAAGTAGAGCGTGAAGTCCTTGCCGTCGGGGCCGGTCACCTTGATGCCGGCGGCCGGCTTGCCGTTGACCTTCTCCTCGCCGTCGGCCTCGAGCTTGAAGTCCTTGCCCTTGAGCCCGACGAGGGTCACCGGCAGGATCTCGAGGTAGGCGTTGCGTTTCTGATTGGCGAGGGCATCGCCGTCCATCGGCATGGGCTCCTCCCCGAACTTCCGCCAGCCCTTGTCGCCGCTGAGGACGATGACGAACTTCCGATCCCCCCCGTTGATTTCGGTCTCGCGCCGCCAATGATCGAGGCCCTTGGCGATCGCGTAGCCGGTGACGTCGTTCTCGTTGCCGCCGAAGTTGATCGTGCCCTTGGACTTCCAGGAGATCGCCTCGGCCTTCTTGAGCTTCTCCTCGCCGCCGACGGCCTTGATGGCCTTGTCGAGGATCGCCTGCGGGTCCTTGTCGTCGGCCTGCGCCACGATCGCCGCCGGGCCGGCGGCCAGCAGGATGGCGAAGACTGCACCGATGAGCCGTTTCATGAGATCGCCTCGATTGTGAAGAGGGATGCCGGGCGCGAGGGGACCGATGACCGGCGGCCCACCTGGCACCGCGGCTTCGGGTTGTCGCCGCCATGGGGCGGCTTGCTTCGAGCCTGACATCGTACGCGGCGCCGTCCGCGGGCGACAGAGGGCGCCGGGAATTCGACGATCACGAGAGGAGAGGGCTCCGGCCCTCGACCGGAGCCGGCCGCGGATCGGAGACCCGCGGTCGGCTCCGTATGGTTCGGGCTCAAGGCTGGGCTGAAGCCTCGACCCCCCCTGACCCCCTGGAGCGGGCTGGGCCTCGACCCCCCCTGACCCCCCCCTTCTTAAGGGGGGGAAACGGAGGACCGCCCCTCGTCAATCCCCCCCTTAAGAAGGGGGGGTCAGGGGGGGTCTCCCGTGTTGACGCGATGCGTCCTGGCGGCCTTCAACCCACCCCACGGCCGCTGCTCCTCCTTCTCAGCCCCGCTTGGCGATGGTCGCGGGGCCGTCGGGGACCTCGGGCGACGTGTATTCGAACCAGCGTTTGTCGAACTCGATGCGGCGGTTCTGCCGCATGGCGATGTTGCTGGAGAGCGCGATGATGGCGTCGGCCATCGCGACCTCGCCGCGGCAGCGGGGCAGGTGCTCCTCGTCGGCGTAGAAATCGTCCTTGGCATTCTTGTTGTGGCGGATGCAATAGGCGAAGTGCTCGAGCTCCTCGCGGTAGCCGCGCGAGGGCTCGACCGTGGCCAGGCTGCCCAGGGCCGCGGCCTGGCTCGGGCCGGCGGTGCTCGGGCTGGTCTCCAGCACCGGCTTCTTGCCCGCGTTCTCGACCGTCACGCTGGTCGTCCGCGAGATGGCCGCGCTGCCCGCTTCCTTGAAGAGCAGGATCTCCTTCTCCTGGCTGACGACCATCGTCCCCTTCGAGCCCATCACCATCTCGCCGTAGCCGTCGAACGCGTTGGTGTTGATCGACGAATAGGTCACGATCACCCGGTCGTGCTCGGTCTTGCCGGGGAACTCGAAGATGGTGAAGACGTGGTCGTCCACCTCGCGGCCGTCGGTGTAGAAGTAGGTGCCGCCGACGCCGGTGACCGCCAGCGGGTGCTTCTTGCCCAGGAAGATCGAGCAGGCGTCGAGCTGGTGGCTGCCCAGCTCGGCCATCAGACCGGCCCCGGTCTTGTTGTAGAGCCGCCAGTTGATGAGCTGGTCGAGGCTGTCGTAGCCGTACTTCTTGTAGTCGATGCCCTTGTCCTCGTCGCGGTGGACCCGCTTCCAGCTATCGCGGTAGACGATCTGCCCCTTGTCGTCGCGGGCGATCTCGGGCAGGCCCGTCTTGGGGTCGATGATCGGGTTGCCGTCCTTGTCCTTGGCCGCCATGGGCGTGGCGTTGTTGCGGTGCCAGAGCGCCCGGATGTGGCGGATGTCGCCCAGGACGTCGTTCTGGACCAGATAGTTGGCGTTGTCGTAGAGGACCGAGTAGTGCCGCTGGTGGCCGACGGCCAGCAGCCGGTTGGTCTGGTGGGCGACCCGGCACATCTCCTTGCACTCGGCGATCGAGTGCGCCATCAGCTTCTCGGTGAAGACGTGCTTGCCGGCCTTCATCGCCTCGATCGCCACCGGGGCGTGCAGCCAGAGCGGCAGGGCGATGACGATCATCTCGACGTCGGGGTCGGAGAGCATCTCCTCCTTGCTGTCGTACTTCTTGAGCTTCTTGACGTCGGCGGTCGTGTAGTCCTTGTGATTGGAGAACTCCTTGATCGCCCGCTGCTGCTGGGTCGGCCGGATGTCGCAGAAGCCGATGAAGTCGAGGTAGGCCCGGTTGTGCGAGCGGATCATCGCCTGGCACCCCTCGTCGCCGGTGCCGATGATCGCGGCCTTCACCGGCTTGGCGCCCAGCTCCTTGTAGCCGAAGTAGAAGGCGCCCAGGGCCGGCGTGGCGGCCGCCGCCTTGAGCAGGTCGCGTCGCGAGAGGCCCAGGGCCCGGTCGGCGTTCTCGCGGCCCAGGACACGCTGCTCGGAAGTCAGTGGCAAGTTCGTCATCGCTTCGCTCCAGTTTTCAGTTTTCAGTTTTCAGTTCTCAGTTTTCAGTTCGGAGACTTGCGATCCGGATGCGGTCGGTAACGAGCCCAACGCCGTGCCCCGGTCGATGCCCAGTCTTCAGCCGTCAGCCAGGAACAGGGTCTTAACTGGAAACTGAAAACTGAAAACTGAAAACTACCCCAGAGGTATCGGTTCGCCCTTCGTCGGTACAGGGCGATCGTGTGCCGGGTTTTTCCCCGGCGTTGACGTCGGGGCGCGATCCGGCTGGGCCGGGGCCAGCCGTCGCCGGCGCCGGGCGCCGAAGAACAGGGCATCGAGGCCGATCCAGTGGCCGCTGGGGGTCGTGGCGACCACCAGGCAGGCGAGCAGCTCGATCAGGTTCTTGCTGACGATGAAGTAATGCCCCTCGGCCCTCGGGTTGGTGGGCAGCCCGGGCCAGGGGGGCATCGACAGGTAGATCATGGCCAGGAACGCGGCGGCACCGAGCGCCGCCAGGGGGGTCAGGAACCCGAGGATCAGGCAGATCCCGATCGCGATCAGCCCGTAGGTCGTCGCGAAGTTGATCCAGTCGAGCCGGGTCCAGGGCCGGGCGCCTTCGGCCGCCTTGATCGCATCGCTATCCGACGCGGACGGCGCCTGCGGGCCGACCCGGGAGAGCAGGAAGGCCCTGGCGCCCTGGATCTGCTCGCTCGTCGCGACCTTGGCGACCGCCTCGCGCAGGGCCTTGCCCCGCTCTTCCAGGGGACCGACGAGTGCGCGGCGGTCGGCGTCCAGGGTCCGCGCGCGTCCGACGCCCGCTCGCGCTCGAACGACATCGCCTGAGGATTCTTCTCCGTGGCCTCGATCTGGTCCAGCTCGTGGAGGTATTTCTTCGACTTCTCCCGGTTCTCTCCGTCACTGAACCAGTGGTCGACCCAGCGCTCGGCCTCGTCCAGCAGCTTGGACGCCTCGCTCCGCTGCGCCTCGGCGAACCGGAGGTGGGCGGCGATCCGATCGACGTCGCGCCGCCACGACTCCTTGAGCTTCGACTCGTCGAGGGCCTCGCGGCCGTCGGCGTCGGGCAGCAGCTCGCGGAAATAGGGCGCCAGCGGACCGTTCGCGTTCCTCAGGTAGATCTCGGCGGAGAACGCCTCCTTGCCGCGGCCGATCGACTCGTACTTCTCGGACCCTTCGGTCAGGAAGTGCCAGCCGATGGCGATCCGCAACAGGATGATGGACAACGCCGCGAAGAAGCCGGGATAGTATCGTGTCATGGCGCTGGGAGAGAGCTCCGGTTCTGAGTGGCGATCCGGAAAGCCCCGTCAGGGGCGATCGGACGTAGCCAGGGGCGTCGGCCCCTGGACGGCCCGATCCCGATGATCCCCCTCCGCCTCGCCGCCCCAAGCCCTGGCCGAGCCAGGGCTTGGGGCGGCGAGGCGCACATTAACAGGTTGTAATATTGCCGATTCGTCATTCCCGGGGCTGACGCCCCGGGCTACGCTCTTGCGCCCCCTTCGGGGGCTACCGGACGGTCGCGGCTCCGTGTCGGTTGCAGCCGGTCCCATCTCGCCGTCATCTTATCTTAACGGAACGGCCTCGGCGACGAAATCATGTTCGCCCAGGCCGAAGGCAGACAATCTCGGGGAGGACTCGTCCGGGCCCCGCTCGACGAAGACGGCGCCGATCTCCGGGTGGTCCTCGATGTAAGTGGCGGCGGCGATCGGTCCCAGGAGGTAGAAGGCCGTTGACAGGGCGTCGGCGATCGCGGCCGAGGGCGCCAGGACCGTCACGCTGGCCGGCCCCGGGGCGGGCTCGCCCGTCCGGGGATCGATGATGTGGCCGTAGGCCCGCCCGTCCGCGACGAACTGCTGGAACGCCGCGCCCGAGGTCCCCAGGGCGCGATTCCTCAGGTAGAACGCGCCCAGGGGCGACTCCGGCCGGAACGGGTTGTACAGCGCGATTTCCCAGCGCCCGCCCAATCGGAACGGCGGCGAGCCGATCGCAAACAGGCTCGATCGGCCGCCGTGGACGAGCCCGGACGTCGGCCACCAGTAGGCCCGGATCAGGTCGACCACGCGGTCGATGGCGTACCCCTTGCCGATGCTCCCCAGGTTGATCCGGATCCCCTCGCGGTCGAAGGCGGCCGTCCGCCGGTCCGGGTCGAGCCGGAGGTGGTGCCAGCCGGTCCGCGCGCGGGCCCGCGCCAGGGACTCCGGATCCGGGACGCGTTTGGGACCCTTCACGAACCCCCAGGCTTCCGACAGGGCGCCCGCCGTGACGTCGTACGCTCCCCCCGTCTCGCGGCTCAGGATGACGGCGTCCTGGAGCAGGCCGAACAATCCGGATTCGACCTCGACCGGCCCCAGGTGGGCCGTCGCATTCAGCCGGCTCACCTCGGAATCGTCGCGGTAGACGGTCAACTGGGCTTCCAGGGCGTCGATCAGGTCGAGCGCGCGGCAGGCCAGGTTGACCGCCCCGGGCGTCCCCGCCGGGAGGCGGACCTCGAACGAGGAGCCCATCGCGGGGCGATGGGCGCGGACGAGATCGGAACGGCTCGCCGCCTCCGGACTCGAGGCGATGCCCGCATCGCCCTCGGTCTGGGGCCGTCGCAGACGCAGCAGATCGCGGCGGTTGACGCCCGTACGGGGAGGTTTCACGCCTGGAACCAGTCTCCGGGATGCCGTGCGGACCGGGAGGGCGAGGCGTCTCGTAGGGTGGGTGCAACCCACCTCATTCCGAGACCTGGGATCGGTGGGTCGCACCCACCCGACCTTCCACAAGTATAGCCGAACCACGCGTCCCGAAAAGAGGCCAACGGCCCGGTCGTAACCTACGCTCCCTGTAGAGGGTTACCGAAGCCGGCGGGGGACGAGGCATGATGCGATCCATGGAGCCTGACGAGACTTCGAAGTGGGCGCGGTGGAGCCGGCTCATCCCCGGACCGGCCGAGGGGGTGTTCTTCATCGTGCTCGGCCTGGTACTCGTCGGCGGGCGTTACGGCCTGTTCGGCGACCCGGGGACTCCGTGGCACCTCCGGCTGGGGCGCGAGATCCTCGTCACGGGCTCGGTGCCGCGGCACGATTTCCTCACGTACACGCATCAGGGCGCCGCGTGGGTGGATCAGTCGTGGGCCTTCGATGTCCTCCTGGCCGCGGTGGTGGATGCCTGGGGCTACTCGGCGGTCGTCGTCCTGACCGCTCTGGGCCTGGCCGCGCTGTATGCGGCGATGGCCCGCGGGTTGATCTGCGACGGCGCCTCGCCCGTGGCCGGCATCGTCGCGGCGATCTTTGCGATGGCGATCGGGTCGATCCATTTCCTGGCCCGGCCACACCTGTTCACGTTCGGCTTCGTCTACCTGACGTTCCGGGCCTGCCAGCGCCAGCACGATCGCGGGGGCTGGACCGTCTTCGTCGTCCCCCTCTACACGGCGATCCTGGCGAACCTGCACGGCGGCTTCGTGGTCCTGCCGATGATCGCGGTCACCGCCGGGCTCGGACATGCCATTTCGGGACCCTGGAACCCGGCCCGTCGCCGCGAGGTGCTGACGTTCGGCGCGGCGGCGGTCCTGTCCGGCGTGGCGGCGCTGGCGAATCCCTACGGCATCGGGCTCTACCGCCATGTCGCGAATCTGCTGGTCTCCAGCGGCGTCACCAAGATGATCATCGAGTACCAGCCGGCGCCGTTCGGCACGCCGGGCGCCGAGGTCCTCGAATGGGTCCTGCTGGCGCTGGTCGGCCTGCCCGCCGTCTCGTCGCGGCGGATCGACCGCTACCATCTCGCCCACGTCCTCGTCTGGCTGCACCTGGCGCTGCCGACGATCCGCAATGCCCCGTTCTTCGCCATGGCGGCGGCCCCGGCGCTGGCCGCCCTGATCGACGGCCTGCCGCTGTCGTTCCGGGGCTCGTGGAAGCGGGACGATCGCGCGTCGATCTGGCCGGCGTTCGCGGCGGCGGTGTTACTGCTGGTGATGGCCCGCGGCGTCTGGCTGGGGGGCTACGACCCGAAGAAGTGGCCCCTGGACGCCCTGGCGACGCTCGACCATCAACCGGCCTCGGCACGGCTGTTCCACGAGCAGGACTGGGGCGGGTTCATCGAGGCCGAGACGCGGCCGATTCGGCGGTCGTACCTCGACGACCGCTTCGAGCTCTTCGGCAAGGACGGGATCGTCGAGTATGTCGACGCGATGACCGGCGGACCGGCCTGGGACGAGGTCCGCGACCGCGACCGGATCGACACGGCCTGGCTCCGGCCCGACCGCGGGCTGGCGAAGCGATTGCTCAAGGAGCCGGGGTGGAGCGTGCTCCATCGGGACAAGGTGTCGATCCTGTTCCGGCACGAGGGTCCGGTTGACCTCGCCGTGCGCTGAGGCTGGTCGATCGACGCGGGCTACTGCGTCTTCTCGGGCGCCGCCCCGGGTTTGAGCCGCTTCTCGGCCTCCCGGATCATCTCCTCGGGGAGCGAGATCACCCACTCGGCGGTCTGGCCGGGGCGGGCCTCGAAGTGGTTGTGCGGATCGAGGGACGACAACCGTCTGTGATGGCCGTGCAGGAAGAGGATCACGCCGGCGCTCGATCATCTGTGACACGTGGACCTGGACGCCCTGAGCGTCCTCCTGGTTCATCATCATGGTGAGCAGTTGGCATTCCCCGGCCGTGGTATTCGGGCCATCGGGCAGGGAGCGGAAGAGCATCAGCCGGTCCAGCGCGTATCGGCCGGCCCAGACCTCCAGGGGTCCGTCCTCCGGGGTCGAGGCGTCCGTCGGGATGAGGGCGCGGACCCGGCCCTGGCGGGCGAGGCGATCGGCGCGATCGGCGCGATCGGAGTACCGGTTGCTTAAGACGTTGTTGGACTTCTCTTTGGCGTCGGGTTCCTGCGCGGTCAGCATGAGATCCTGGTCCAGGGTGGCGAATCCGCCGCCCGGGCGTCCGACGAGCTGGACGCTGTCCATCGTGGTCCACTCGAGGGGGGGCTGATACGTCTTGCCTTCCAGCCGGAACAGCGCGACGGCGACGAGGTCCGTGCCGGCGAGCCGCTCCGGCCGGTCCATGCGAAGCTTGACCTGCGCCCGATCCGGAGGGGCCTTGGGGCAGACAATCTCGTTGGCGACCGAGGTTCCCGGGACGGCATTCAGGCCGCCGGTGGCCTTCCAGAGTCCGGCCCGGATGGAGTATTCCCAATCTCCCGGCTGGACGACCCCGAAATCGGCCAGGCCGCTCGCATCCGTAGAACGGTGGATCGCGTCGGCCTTCTCGGCCCCCCCGTGGCCGCGCCCGAGGACGACCTCATACGCGACGGCGGGCGGCCCGCCCGGCTTCTCGACCGTCAGACTGAACTGGACCGGGATCCACTCCGCGGAGTTCTCGGGCTTCGCCATCGCTCGCAACTGCCGGAGCATCTCCTGGTTGGTGGCCTGGGTCTGGCCGAGCACCGCGGCCAGCCGGCGATTGGCCTCGGCGACCTCCGCGGCCGACCGGTTCGACTGGCTCAAGACGAGCCCCACGACCCCGAAGCAGGCTGCCGCCATCACCAGGCAGGTCGCGATCAACACGCGCTGGGCCATGATCTTCCCTTTCATCGCATCGAGCCAGAGCCGGCGGGCCACGGCCGCCGGGTCGCCGAACCGTTGGAGCACACGCCGCCGCGCCTCGTCGGGCCTGGTGCCTCGCAGGAGCTCGCGGTTGTACGAGCAGGCCAGGTGGTCGGCCAGCTCGTCGAGGATGTCCTGGCGCAGCCCGGCCGGCTCATCGTCCCGAGGCCCAGGCAGGTCGGTGGAGATCGCGTCGAGAAAGTCCATCGGTCAGTTCCGCCGCGTGGGGACTCGTTCATGCATCGGCCAGGTGGGCCCGCCCGACGCCCAGGACGCCGTTGACGCCCGCCGCGAAGCCGAGCCACGACGTCTTGCGCGGCCAGCTCGGCGCGGCCCGCGTCGGTCAGATCGTAATACTTCCGCCGCCGGCCGTCGGCCTCCCGCCAGAACGCCCGCAACAGCTTCTGCCGCTCCAGCCGGTGCAGCGCCGGGTACAGCGAGCCCTCCTTCAGCTCGAAGTAGCCGTTCGATCGCTCCGACACCGTCTGCGTGATCTCATAGCCATAGCTCGGACCCTGGGCGATCACCTCCAGGATCAGCATCTCCACCGCGCTGCCCAGGAATTGCGAGTCCATACCTCGACCTCCTATGTATCCCTCTTTAATACATAGAGTCGCGAGGTATTGTCGTCAAGCCCCCCTGGGTCGGAAATCGGCCTCGTTTGCGTTGGTGATCGGGCGTCGCGTGGGTAGAATGCGGGGTGGGTGGACGGCAGTTCCGGTCACAGGCCCGGAGGTTCCAGGCGATGAGCATCTCGACCCCGTCGGTACCGCGGTCGCAGATCATCTACCCCGATCGCGATGGGAAGCCGATGGCCGAAAACACGCTCCAGTTCCAGTGGATCGTGACGACCAAGGAAGGGTTGGATCGCGTCTACCGCGACCGCCCGGATGTCTTCGTGGCCGGGGATCTGCTCTGGTACCCGGTGGAAGGGCATCCCGAGATCTGCCAGGCTCCGGATGCGCTGGTGGCCTTCGGACGGCCGAAGGGATACCGCGGTTCGTACAAGCAATGGGAAGAGAACGGCATCGCGCCGCAGGCCGTTTTCGAGATCCTCTCGCCGAATAACCGCGTCCCCGAGATGGAGCGCAAGTTCAGGTTCTACGAGCGGTACGGAGTCGAGGAATACTACATCTACGATCCGGACGAGGTGGAGTTGTTCGGGCGGCGCCGGGCCAATCGTGGTCTGGAGACTATCGCTGAGATGGATGGTTGGATCAGCCCGCTTCTCGGTATCCGCTTCGACATGTCCGGGCCAGAACTCGTGATCTATGGCCCGGATGGCCGTCGATTCTTGACTTATCAAGAGCTTGCGCAGCAGAACGACCAGCTCGCGCAGCAGAACGACCAGCTCGCGCAGCAGAACGACCAGCTCCTACAAGAGCGCGATGCCGACCGGCAAAGGATCGAGCGCATGATCGCCCAGATGTGCGCGATGGGGATCGAGCCGCCGGAGTGACTCGAGGCCCGTCGCCGATCATCCCGCCCGATCATGCTCATGACACCTCCAGTTGTGCCGTTTCGGCCTGCGTCCCGGGCGGGGGGAGAAGGTCCGTTCCGCCGGGATCGCCCCGCGGCCCGACAGCTCGCGGTAGGCCGCCAGCGCCGCCGGAAACGGCGAGAGCGCCCGCTCGAAGATGCCGAGCGTATAGGCGATGGTCAGGCCGTAGTTCGTCACCGGTACGCCGGCCGCGTGACAGCGGGCGATGCGCGAGACCATCTCCCGCCGGTTCTGCACGCAGGCGCCGCAGTGGATCACGATCCGGAATCGGCTCAGGTCGTCGGGGAAATCGTGGCCGGCTCGGTGGACGAACTCGAGCCGCGTGCCGGCGTATTGCGTGAGCCACCGGGGGATCTTCACGCGGCCGATGTCGTCGGCGATCGGATGATGGCTGCAGGCCTCGCAGACCAGCACGTGGTCGTCCCGCCGGAGGCCGTCGATCGCCGTCGCGCCTGCGCACCAGCGCGACCAGGTCGCCCTTCTGCCGCGCGAACAGGATCGAGAACGAGGTCATCGGTACGTCGGGCGGGATGTCGGCGGCCACCTTGAGGAACGCCTGCGAGTCGGTCACGACCAGCGCGGGGGGCTCCTTCAGCCGCCCCAGCGCCGGCCCCAACTCGCGCTCCTTCACGACGAGGGCCATCGCATCATGATCGAGGAGATCGCGGATCGTCTGCACCTGGGGCAGGATGAGTCGACCCTTGGGCGCCTCCTTGTCGATCGGCGTCACGAGCACCACCAGTGCGCCGGGGGACACCAGGTCGCCGATCAGCGGCGGGGCGGCGAGGAACGCCTCGGGCGCCGAGCGGATCAGCGTCTCACGCAGCCCCGAGAGCCCCTCTCCGGCGATGGCCGAAGTGAGCACGGCGGGCACGCGAGCCTCGGCGAGCCGCCGCAGCACGTCGTCCGACGGCCGGCCCAGGTCGGCCTTGTTGAAGGCGACCACTACCGGCGTCTCACGACCGGCGAACTCGGTCAGCAGCGAGTCCTCGAACAGGCCCCAGTCGCCCGCCGCCACGATCACGGCCAGGTCGGTTCGATCGAAGACGCGGCGCGTCCGTTCCACTCGCTGCACACCGAGCGCCCCGAGGTCGTCGACCCCCGCCGTGTCGATGAACAGCACCGGGCCCAGCGGCTGCAGCTCCATCGGCTTCTCGACCGGGTCGGTCGTGGTGCCGGCCACGTCGGAGACGATCGAGACATCCTGGCGCGTGAGTGCGTTCAAGAGCGCGCTCTTGCCGACGTTCCTCCGTCCGAAGAGGCCGATGTGCAAGCGATTGGCGTTGGGCGTGCGGAGCATGGTTGGTTCATCCCGAAGGCGCGGCGCGCGGGACGCCGCGGAGGTCCAGCGGCCAGGCGGTGGGCGAGCCCAGGCACATCACCGACTCGGGCGCCACCAGCTCATCGAACTCGTCGGAGGAGAGCAGGCCGCGACCGACCGCCACCGCGCGGAGGGTCTTCCTCTCCCGCCCGGCGGCCGCGGCGACCTCCTGCGCGAGGTGGTATCCCAGGCGGCCGACCAGGGCCGTCGCGGTGGCTGTGGCCCCCTCGACGTGGGCCCGGCAGCGCCGGCGGTCGGCCTCGATCCCCGCGACGCATCGCTCGGCCAGCAGGCGGCAGGCGCGGGCCAGCAGGTCGAGCGCCGTCAGCAGGCTGTCGGCCACCAGCGGGAACAGGTGGTTCAGCTCGAGGTTCCCCTGGCGCAGGCGAGGAAGAGCGTCTGGTCGCAGCCCGCCGCGGCCCAGGCGGCCTGGATCACCGCCTCGGGGATCACCGGGTTGATCTTGCCCGGCATGATCGACGAGCCCACCTGCACGGCCGGGAGACGAATCTCGCCCAGACCGGCGTCGGGCCCCGAGGCCAGCAGCCGCAGGTCATTGGCGACCTTGATCAGGTTCGCCGCCAGCGCCCGCACGATGCCCGACGCCTCGACGAAGCTGTCGAGGTTCTGGGTGGCATCGAGCAGGTTCTCGGCGCGGGCCAGGCTCAGGCCGGTGATCTGCCGCAGGTGGTCGACCACGCGGAAGATGTAGGCCCGCGGCGCGCCCAGGCCGGTGCCGACCGCGGTGCCGCCGAGGTTCACCACCCGGAGCCGCTCCTCGCATTTGGCCACTCGCCATCGGTCGCGCGCGAAGGCGTCGGCGAAAGCCCCGAACGCGCGGCCCAGCGTGATGGGCACGGCGTCCTGCAATTGCGTCCGGGCCAGCTTCACGACGTCGGCGAACTCCCGCTCCTTCCGCTGGCACGCCTCGGTGAGGCCGGTGACGGCCGACTCGAGCGCCTTCAGCCCCCAGAGCGCGGCGACCTTGACCGCCGTCGGATAGGTATCGTTCGTCGACTGGTGGAGGTTCACGTCGTTCGGGGCCGAGCCGGTCGGCCTCGCCGGGGCTGTGGCCGGCGATCTGCAGCGCGCGGTTGGCCAGGACCTCGTTGACGTTCATGTTCGTCGAGGTGCCCGCGCCGCCCTGCAAGGCGTCGACGATCATGTGCTCGTCGAGCGCGCCGCGCATCATCTCCAGGCAGGCTGCCTCGAGGGGTCCGACCATCGTCTCGGGCAGGGCGCCGAGCTCGGCGTTGGCTCGGGCACAGGCGAGCTTCACGGCCCCGAAGGCGTGCACCAGCCCCCGATGGACCGGACGGCCGGAGAGCGGCGAAGTTGTCGATGGCGCGCAGGGTGGCGATGCCGTAGAGGGCCCCCAGCGGGACTTCCCGCTCGCCTAGCAGGTCGCGTTCGATCCGGGTGCTGGCCATCGAGGGTTCCGTTGTAGGGTGGGTGAAACCCACCAGGGTCAAGGCCTCGCACGTGGTGGGTTTCACCCACCCTACCAGCTCGTCGTTCGGGGTCGATCTCAGAAGAAGAGGTCGCGAGCATCGGTCGTCCGGATGCGGTCCAGCCGGGAGCATAGCTCGCGCTTCCGGCCGCCATCGGGCAGGGCGGCCAGCTCGCGCGCCAGCACCGGCTCGCCCACCTCCCGCGTCGCCGGACTGGCGTAATCCACGAGGTACTCGAGCAGCGTGCTCAGCGCGTTGGGCGTGCAGAACCGCTCGATGAACCCGGGGATGGCGAACTCCATGAAGTGCTCGCCCGTGCGGCCCAGGCGATAGCAGGCCGTGCAGAAGCTGGGGATGTAGTCGTCGGCCAGGAGCTGGCGCACCACCTCATCGAGGGTGCGGACGTCACCCAGCTCGAACTGCTCGCGCTCGCGGACCTGCTGCTGGGCGTCGCCGGCCTCGGTGTAGCCGCCCAGCTCGATCCGGCTGCCGGCGTCGATCTGCGAGACGCCGAAGCCCATGATCGCGTTCCGCAGGGCCGCGGGCTCGCGCGCCGTGAGGATCATCCCGGTGTACGGCACGCTCAGCCGCAGGATCGCCACGACCCGCTTGAAGTCATCGTCGGAGACCAGCCATCGCGAGTCGGTGGCCACGCCCGAGGCCGGCCGCAGCCGCGGGAAGCTGATCGTGTGCGGGCCGCAGTGATGTCGGGCTTGAAGGAAGCGGGCGTGGGTGACGAGCCCGAGCACCTCGAACCGCCAGTCGTACAGCCCGAAGAGGGCGCCGATGCCGACGTCGTCGAGCCCCGCCTCCATGGCTCGCGACAGCGCGTCGAGCCGCCAGAGGTAGTCGGCCTTGCGGGTGCCCGGCGGATGCACCGCCGAATAGGTGGCGTGGTGGTAGGTCTCCTGGAAGACCTGGTAGGTGCCGATGCCGGCCTCCTTGACGAGGCGGTACCCGTCGAGATCCAGCGGAGCGGCGTTGATGTTGACCCGGCGGATCTCGCCCTTGCCGCGCTTCGTGGCGTAGACGGTGCGGACCGTGTCGGCGATGAAGGGGGCGTCATACCGGGCGTGCTCGCCGAAGACGAGGATCAGCCGCTTGTGGCCGCAATCCTCGAGGGCCTCGACCTGCTTGCGGACCTCGGCGAGGTCGAGCGTCCGCCGCACGGCCTCGCGGTTCGACCGGCGGAAGCCGCAGTAGGTGCAGTCGTTGACGCAGGAATTGCCGATGTACAGCGGCGCGAACAGCACGATGCGACGGCCGTACACGTCGCGCTTCAGCCGCCGCGCGGCCTCGAACATCTCCTCGATCAGGTCGGGATCGGTTGCGCCGAGCAGGGTGGCCGTCTCGACCACCTCGAGCGGCTCCTTGGCCAGGCTCTTGGCGATCACGTCGCGCACCTGCTGGCGATCGGAGGGGCGTCCCAGCAGGCGGCTCAGATCATCATCATTGATGAAGTCCTCGGCGTGCGGTCCCAGCTCGGTCTGACGGGGCAGGCCGCGCGCGGGATGCCGGGCTGGCGGGGGCGGGCTGATAGTCGGCCGGCGGCTCGATGATGGGCAGGGACTGGTTCATGAGAGCAGCTCCTGGATTCGGTTCGACGGCCGGTTCGCGACCGCGACGGTTGGGCGAATCGCCGCGCCCGACCCCGATCGTGCGGCCGAGCGTCGCGATCCGGCGGTGGAGGCACTGGTTGCAGGATGCCGCCGAGTCGGCGATGCAGGCCTTGTTCGGGTAGATTTCGTACGCCTTGCGGTACCGGACCGGCGTGACGTTGGGCATGATCACGTTCGCGCCGCACCTCAGTCCGCGCTCGCGGCCGTCGCGCGGGTTGAGCGTGGCCAGCGCCGTGGTGCTGGGGATGTTCGTCCGCGGACAGAGCAGCCGCGCCATCGCGATCGTCTTGAGGGTGGTCAGCTCGTCGGCAGGCACCTGGCGATCGGCCGGGAGCAACCGGCGCTCGGGGTGCCGTCCCATCGGCGTCCTGGGGTGCGCCAGGTACGGCCCGACGCCGATCATGTCGAGGTCGAGCGCCTGCATCAGCTCGAGGTCGTCGGCCAGGTCGTCCCACGACTGGCCGGGGATGCCGATCATCACGCCGCTGCCCACCTCGTAGCCCAGGTCGCGGAGCATCCGCAGGATCTCCAGGCGGCTGAGCGATGGCTCGGCGAGGGGCGGGTGGATGGAGCGATACAGGGCCGGG
Source organism: uncultured Planctomycetota bacterium (assembly GCA_963815795.1). Lineage (GTDB taxonomy): Bacteria > Planctomycetota > Planctomycetia > Isosphaerales > Isosphaeraceae > JAKAUH01. The sequence goes on from CAWFIC010000006.1 coordinate 809,615, forward strand.
TTCGAGGTCTCGAAGCGCAGCAGATAGCGATCGGCCCCGGCGTTGCGCCATCGGGCGAGCTCGGCGGGGTCGCGCTCGCCCAGGCTCAGCGTGACGGCCAGCGGCAGGCGCCGCTTGATCCGACTCACCACGTCGGCCACCCACTCGGCCGACAGCCCCGGATCCTCGCCCGCCTGGAGGACGACCGTGCCGTAACCCAGCGCCGCGGCCTCGGCCGCGCAGGCGAGCACCTCGTCGGCCGTCAGCCGATAGCGCGGGATCGTGCCGTTCCCCGCGCAGGCCGCAGTAGGCGCATCGCCGCCGACAATGGTTCGAGAGCTCGATCAGGCCGCGAAGATGGACGGCATCACCCACCTGCTGGCCGCGGACCGCGTCGGCGCGGCGGAACAGCGCACCGAGTCGCGTCGAGTCGGCCTCGTCCAGCCAGTCCAGGATCTCCGCTCGTTCCATGGGTACATCCGTCTCGCGTGCGCGATCCGCCCGGTTTCACCCGCCCGCATCTCGGGGCGACCGGGCGGCGGGACTCGCCGCGCCACGGCCGCCGCCGGGCGGGCGAGGCGATCACGATTGGCCATGGCGGTGGCCGCTCACGTCCTTCTCCAGGATGACGGTGACTCGCTGGCCCAGGCTCTCGACCTCGGTCAGCACGGCGGCGAAGGCGTCGTGCAGCGTCTTCGAGCAGGGCTCGATCGCCTCAGCCTCGCGGCGGATGTCGCTGGCGAGGTCGCGCACGGCCGAGCTGACGACCGAGAACGCGGCTCCCGAGGTGCCCGCCCGGGCGGCCTCGATCCGCGCGTTGAGCGCCACGATGTGCGTCTGATGCGACAGCTTGACGATCGCCTCCGAGACGCGATCGAGCTCCCCGACCTCCCGGGCCGACTCGGAGACCTTGGCCATGGTCGTCTCGAAGTTGGCCATGACTTCCTCCAGCGCCCGCGACCGCCGCTCCTGGTCGCGATTGACCGTGCCCAGGTAGTAGACGCAGCTCTCCTCGTGATTCAGGCCGTTGTACACGGCCACGGCCATGGCCTCGCACGAGCCGTAGCCGCAGGCTCCGCAGTTGAGGAAGTCCTTGGGATCGAACTTGCTCATGCGGGCGTAGATGGCCTGCAGCTCGGCGTGGCTGGGCTTGCGCATGGTCGCGGAGGCGGAGCGGTCGACGTAAGTGCGGCGGAATCCCTCGGGGTCGTCCCGAGAGCGGAGCGAGTCGGCGATCGCGGCCTGGGCGGCCTCGTCGTCGAACCCGTCCTCCACGAACCGCTTCCGCGCCTCGCGGGCCCGCGCGGCGACCAGGCTCTCGATGTGGTCCAGCCCGAGCTTCCGTCCCGGCGACCCCGTGCCGCCGTTGCAGCCCTTGTCGCAGCAGAGGCAATCCACGAGCATCGGCGCGACGCCCTCCTGGACGGCCTGGGGCAGCTCATCGAGGTAAGGGAGGACGGTATGCTTCCCCTCGATCTTCCGGGTCGCGCGGGCCGCATCGGGGTTCCAGCGCTCCAGGGTATCGCGCAGGCCCCCGGGCGACGAGAACAGCACCGCCCGCTCGGCCGGCGGTCCGTCGAACTCCGTCTCGGGGAAACGGGACAGATCGATGCCGGTAGACCGGAAATGCTCGTTCAGGGAATTCATGGTGACGTTATAGTCGCCCAGGCCCGTCGCCTCGAATTCGCGCTTCTTGGCGATGCAGGGCGAGATCACCGCGATCTTGTGGCCGGAATACTGCGGGTACTCGTTCCGGATCATGCGCATGATGTGATGCATCGGGCTGCCGGCCGGGGCGAGATAGGGCAAGAGCTCGGGGCGGTACAGCTCCGCGTAGGAGACCAGCGCCGGGCAAGGTTGCGCCACCACCGTCGGGGGATGGTTCTGCTCGATGTGTCGGAGGTAGCTTTGGACCGTCAGTTCGGCACCGAAGCTGACGTCGAAGACCGCGGCGATCCCCGAGGCCTTGAGCCAGCCGTTGAGCTGGAGATGGCGGTGCGGGAAGGCCGCCGCGACGGAGGGCGCCGCCACCGCGATCATCTTCACGCCCGTATGCAGATCCCTCCAGAACGCCGGCCAGTCGTCGATCGGCAGCCGGGCCTGATGCTGGCAGGCGTCGATGCAGGAGCCGCAGGCGATGCAGCGATCCGCGTCGACCTCGACCGCCAGGTCCGTGACCCGGTTGCAGTACTTGACCGGACACGCGGTGATGCAGGCGTGGCACTTGACGCAACGGTCGGGATCGACACGGATCACCGCAGGCAATCCCGCACTCGACGAATTCGCGGGGCTCGATCGGAAGGAAGCTTGGGATACCATGGGTGTGCATCCTCGGGGACGACGAGATACGAAGGATGGTTGGGCTCGGGAGTCACCATCTCACAGGGCGCATTGCCGATCGACGGCGCTGAGCATCTTGATAATCTAGTCTAGAACAGAACTTCGAAAACCAGATCTGCGAAAACCATTGATCCTACCACTCACCGCTTCAGGAGCGGGCGATCGACCCCCGACTCGCCCGGCGGCAGCGCGGGAACGCTGTCCGTCATCGCGGTGCGGCCAGTCACGCCGCCGAATTCTCCGCCGGATCCTCCAGCGATGTCGGAGGTACACGGAGGGATGTCCTACGATTGAAGATAGGCTGCTGGGGCGATCGACTCTGGTGATCGCGTGATACTGACCTGAAAGTGCGACCGGTGCGATCTCGCATGCTTCTTCCTCGGCGAGGCGTCGATCACGACGTACATGGATGCGGGTCGCCGATCTGACGACCTCGACCCTGGTGCAAGGACCCCGGGGTCTGGGCCGGGAGGGGAACTTGGAGGGCACTGACGACGACGTGCCGCTGCAGCGGCTGCGGTCGGGACAGAGGGGGTGGATCCGCGCGGTCTCGGGGCGTGGCGAGTTGACCAATCGCCTGCGCGAGATGGGCCTGCGCGCGGGGTCGAGGTGGAGATGATCCGCGCGGGGAGCCCCTGCATCATCCGCCTGGGTACGCAGAAACTCTGCATCCGGGTCGACGAGGCGGTGGGGGTGCTGGTGCGCACCGCAGGCAGATCCCCAGGCAGGGTTGGAACGCCGTGGAGCGCCCCGAAATCGTCGGGGCCGAGGTGACCCGGTGCGCGGTCGATCGATTGCATGACGGAGGCCGGAGCGATGCTCGTATCCCGGGCCGCCCGCGAAGGAGAACGGGCGGCCATCCCCCCGGGTCATCAAGGATCCGAGTCGGCGGCGGCGCCTGCCCACCGGCGCGGGACTCGGTGCATGGCCCTGATCGGCAATCCGAACACGGGCAAGTCGACCCTGTTCGGGGCCATCACGGGGTTGCGGCAGCAGGTGGGCAACTACCCGGGGGTCACGGTCGAGAAGCGGCTCGGCCAGTTGACGCATACCGGCCGGCGCTGGGTGCTGGTGGATCTGCCGGGGATCTACAGCCTCGCCCCCCGGTCCCCCGACGAGATGATCGTCGTCGACGTCCTCCTGGGGCAGTGCCGCGACGTCGCGAGGCCCGATGTGATCCTCTGCGTCGTCGATGCGACCAACCTGGAGCGGAACTTCTACCTGGTCGGCCAGGTCCTGGAACTGGGCCGCCCGACGGTCATCGCGTTGACCATGACGGACGTGGTGCGCGCCCGGGGGATGGAACTCGACGTGGGGCTGCTCCGGCGACGATTGGGCGTCCCGGTGGTCCCCATCCAGGCGAACCGGCGGATCGGGCTGGAGGCCCTGAAAGCCGCACTGAGTGAGGCTGCCGAACGGCCGGCGCCGACTCGTGAGAGCCCCTTCCCCGGGCCGTTCCAGGACGAGGTCGCCCGCCTCGAAACCCTGCTCCCCGCGGGCCGGTCCCGCGGCAGCGAGAGACTGCCGCGCTACCTGGTCGAGCGGCTGCTGCTCGACACCGACGGCTACTTCGAGGGACACGTCCTGACCGGTGGCGACCAGACCCTTCGCGCCGCGTTGCGGCTGGCGCGTGGGCGGCTGGCGCAGGCGGGCTGTCCGGTCCCGGCGATCGAGGCCTCGTCCCGCTATGGCTGGGTCGCGCGCGTGGTCGAGGGCGTCGTGACGCACACCAGCCCGACGAGGGTCACGATCGGCGATCGGATCGACGCCGTGTTAACCCATCGGCTCTGGGGGACGCTGATCCTCGCGGCCCTGATGCTGCTGATGTTCCACGCGGTCTTCTCCTGGGCCGAGGTGCCGATGAACGGGATCGCGGCGGCGACCCGGTGGCTGGCCGGGCTGGTCGCGGCGCACCTGTCCGATGGGGCCCTGCGCAGCCTCCTGATCGACGGGGTCATCGGCGGTATGGGCTCGGTCGTGATCTTCCTGCCCCAGATCGTGATCCTGTTCTTCTTCCTGGCGATCCTGGAAGACTGCGGTTATCTCGCCCGGGCAGCCTACCTGATGGACCGGATCATGGTCCGGGTGGGCCTCAGCGGCATGTCGTTCATCCCCCTGCTCTCGTGTTTCGCCTGCGCGATCCCGGGGGTGATGGCCACTCGTGTCATCGAGAGTCGCCGAGACCGCCTGATCACGATCCTGATCGCTCCCCTGATGAGTTGTAGTGCCCGACTGCCGATCTACACGCTGATGATCGCGGCCTTTGTACCCGATCGGCCATTCTGGGGCGGATGGGTGGGGAGCCGCGGGTTGACGCTGTTCGCCCTCTACCTGATCGGCATCCTCGCGGCCGCCGCGGTCGCGCTCGTGCTGAGGTGGGGCCCCTGGCGGGGACCAACGTCCCCCTTCATCATGGAGTTGCCGGCCTACAAGTGGCCCTGCCCCCGGGTCATCCTGCATCGGATCATCGACCGGGCCTGGGCCTTCCTCCAGGGCGCCGGCACGACCATCCTGGCCGTTTCGGTGGTGATGTGGGCCGCGCTGTACTACCCGCGCCTCTCGCCCAGCGACCGGGCCCCGTTCACCGCCGAGCAGGAGCGGTTGCGCGACGGTCACGATCGGGCCGCCGAAGCCGGCGACGCCAAGGCCATGGCCGTGGCGGAGGCCGCCCTGAGCGATGTCGAGGATCGGATCACCGGGGCCCAGCGGCGGCGGAGCTTCCTCGGCCGGGCGGGGCACTTGATCGAGCCGGTCGTCAGGCCACTGGGCTGGGATTGGCGGATCGGCAGCGCCGTGCTCGCCTCGCTCCCCGCCCGCGAGACCGTGGTCGCCACCTTGGGGGTCGTCTTCGACGCGGGTGAGGGCGACAAGGGAGCCCAGGGGCTCCACGCCGCCTTGCGGTCGGCGACCAGGCCGGGGACCGATCGACCGCTGTTCAACACGCCGGTCGCCGCGTCGATCATGGTGTTCTTCGCCCTGTGCGGCCAGTGCATCGCGACGCTTGCGGTCATCCGGCGCGAGACGAATAGCTGGATCTGGCCGGCCCGCAGCTTCGCCCTGATGACGACCCTGGCTTACCTCGGGGCACTGATCGCGTATCGGATCGGGATGTGGCTCGTGGCCTGACTGAGAGGATGCACGAGACGAGTTGACCAGCCCCAACGGGGCGGCATCGTATCGCTCGGAGTGGCAATCATGGTCGGCGATTGGCAAGAGATCGCGGCCCTCGCCCTGATCTTCGCCGCGATGGCCTATCTCGTCCGCCCCTTCGTCCGCCGACCGGCACGGAGGCCGATCGGCGGCTGCGCGCTGAGCATGTGCCGGGGCTGTCCGCTTGGCCCCGATGCGCGGCCCGGGAGGGCCTGCGACGATCCGGCAGGAATGGCCGATCTGTCGCCTTCGGGGCCCGTCGCCAACGACGTGGTTCGGCCTCGAGGCCGGGCTGAAGCCTCGACCTCCCCTGACCCCCCCTTCGTGAACCTCGACCCCCCCTGACCCCCCCTTCGTAAGGGGGGGACGGAGGGAGGGCCGCCCCTCTTGATCCCCCCCTTACGAAGGGGGGGGGATAGGGGGGTTCTATCATATAAAGATGTGCTATCATGTCGATGTAATGCAAGCGTTACGCGCTCTACTTCGACACCCGCAGATTCTCGAAGAGGTAGAGCCCGCTCTTGCCGGGGCAGACGAGGTCGATGTCGCCGTCCTTGTCGATGTCGACGGCGGTGAGCTGGAGGCCCGTGCCGGCGGTGCCGGGCGGGAAGTCCTTGAGGGCCAGGCGGTCGCCGGCCTTCGCCGGCGCATTCCGGGCCGGTTCGCCCTGGAAGATGACGTGCCGGGTCCATTCCCGGGACGCGGGATCGAACCGGTACCAGGCGACCACCGAGCCGTCGGTCGCGCCTGGCTCGACCTCGTGGGCGTAGACCCGCTTGCCGGTCACCAGCTCGTCGGCCTTGCCGTCGCCGTCGATGTCGGCCCACATCAGGGCGTGGACCGAGGCGACCGTCTTGTCGATCGCCTGCTTGAAGCCCCAGGCGCGCTCGCCGCCGGTCCCCTTGCCTTGCTGGATCCAGTAGAGCCCGTAATCGTGGCCCATGCCGTAGACCACGTCGGAGAGCCCGTCGCCGTCCACGTCGCGGGCGAGGATCTGGATGCCGGTGGCGCCGAGGTTCCACTCGGGATGCCAGGCCCAGGTGTCGTGCGACGGATCCGACGGGGCCTCGAACCACCCCTTGGGCGTGAGCAGGTCGATCCGGCCGTCGCCGTTGACGTCGCCCGAGCCGACGCCGTGCCCGGCCCCGGCCTTGCCGAAGTCGTGCTTCTTCAGCTCATAGCCCGGGCCGCCGTCCTTCCTGGCGACCTCGTACCAGACGACCGTGTTGACCGTGTTGGGCAGGATGTCCGGGACGCCGTCGCCGGAGAGGTCCACCATCCAGGCCGCCTCGCTCGGGCCCGGCTGATCGACCGGGTGATACGTCCAGGCCGCGCCGGGCTTCCCCGGGTTCTCGACCCAGCCCACGTCCTTGCCGAAGTAGGAGCAGGTGACGAAGTCCGTGTGGCCGTCGCCGTTGACGTCCAGCGGCAGGGTGGCGAAATCGTTGTAATAGGTCCCTTGCCGTTCCACGTCGCGGATGTGGTGCGGGGTCCACGTCGGCGCCTGGTACCAGGTGTCGCCCGAGACGACGTCGAGCCGGCCGTCGTTGTCGACGTCGAAGACCCCGGCAGCTTCGAACTCGCTCCGGCCGTTGATCGTGTGCGACTTCCAATTGGGATCGTCCGCCCGGACGGCTGCGGCGCAAGTGAAGGCGGCGATCGTGCAGGTGGCGAGGAGGATTCGAGGAGACATCATGGGTTTGCTCCGGGTAGGGTGGGCTCTGCCCACCGGTTGAGGCCATCGCCGGTGGGCAGAGCCCACCCTACAAGACACCTCTTCAGACGGCAGGCAGCGTCCAGGGCTTGCGGTATTCCTTGGTCAGGTGCTGGTTGGCCGATTCGTGGTTGGTGATCCGCTCGGCGACCGGGTCCCACCGGAGCTTCTCGCCGGTCCAGAGCGAGATGTTGCCGAGGTGGCCGACGGTCGTCAGGCGATGGCCGTAGCCGAAGTGGCAGGAGCACTGCGAGCGGGTCTTGATGGCGTCGAGCCACTCGCGGTGATGGCCGACCGAGCGGGGCAAGCTCCTGGGCGGCTCGTCGATCCTGGCCCCTTTCTTCTCGGGGATGATGCGGTAGTGCTCGTAATTCGCGACCAGGGTCGCTTCGGTCCCCTGGAACATGATGCCCAGACCCTGGTTCTCGAGACCGTGCGCGTTGGCATCGGTCTGGCTCCAGGCCATCAGGAACGTCCGGTCGCCCTTCTGGTATTCGTAGGCGACCTCGAGCGTGTCGGGGGCTTCGGCGTTGTCGTCGAGGGCGTACCGGCCGCCCACGGCGGAGATCGTGTGGGGCGCCTCGACGTCCATGGCCCAGTGGACCAGGTCGACGATGTGGCAGCAGAAGTCCGTCAGGATGCCGCCGCCGTAGTCCCAGAAGTACCGCCAGTTGAACGTGAACCGGTTGGGGTTGAACGGTCGCTCGGGGGCGGGGCCGAGCCAGAAGTCGTAGTCGCAACCCTGCGGCGGCGGCCCATCCGCGGGGCGGCCCAGCCCGCGACGGTCGGCGGCCATCCACACCCTCGTCTTGCTGATCTTCCCCAGCACGCCCGAGCGGACGATCTCGACGACCCGATGATAGTTCTCGCCCGCGTGGATCAGGTTGCCCATCTGGGTGATGCGGCCGGCCTTCTCGGCCGCGGTCACCATGGCCCGGGTCTCCTGGATGCGATGGCCCAGCGGCTTCTCGCAATACACGTCCTTGCCGGCCTGGCAGGCCAGGATGGCGATGATCGCGTGCCAGTGGTCGGGCGTGGCGACCACGACCGCGTCGAGGTCCTTGCGGTCGAGGACCCTGCGGAAATCCCTGAAGGTCTCGGGCGTCCCGCCGGCCGACGACTGGGCGCGGCGGAGGTGCGGCTCGTAGACGTCGCAGACCGCGGCGATCTCGACCTGGGGGAACGTCTTGAAGGTGTTGATCAGCCCGGTGCCCATGCCCCCGGTGCCGATGAAGCCCAGGACGATCCGGTCATTGGCCCCGACGCGGGAGGCGTCGGGCCGGTCGGGCCTGGCGGGGCCGACCGCCTTGGGTTTCGGGGCATCCTGGGCGGCGGCCGCCAGCGCGGAGGCGGCCAGGAATTCGCGGCGGTTCCAGTCTCTCATGGGGAGTCGTCAGAAGTAGGTCAGGCTTTCCAGCCTGACAGGCCAATACCGTCAGGCTGGAAAGCCTGACCTACGTTCAGTCACCGCGAGGCCAGGGGCATGCCGAAGTCGCCCAGCATGTTCCGCCAGACCGAGTGAATATGATTGGCGCCGTTCTGGGTGTTGTTGAACTCGATGAGGAAGGTGGGGCCCTGGACGCGGTAGGCGTGGCCCCGGCTGCGATCGGCGGCGCCGGCCCAGGCGAAGCGGATGGCATCGAAGCCGGCCCTGGCGACCTCGCCCAGCCAGGCGCGGGAGACCTCCTCGGGCATGTCCTCGGCGTAGGATTCGACGAGGGCGCGGAGCATCCCTTGCTGGTCGCGGTTGAGCTCGGCGTAGGCGACGCCGACGGCCGAGTCGGTCGGGGGCTGTGCGGTGTTGGCCGCGCGGATATCGCCCGGCGCCTCGGCGGAGAAGAGGGCCGACTTCCGCTGGTTCTCGTCGAGCGCCTGGAGCAGGCGCAACGCCCGGTCCTCGCGATCGGCGAGCGTGCGCAGGCCCTGCCGCGGCCCCTGGCGGACCTCCGCCGGGTTGGCGCCGAAGAACGCGGGCGTCGCCGCGACGATCTTGCCGTCCTCCAGGACGAAGTTGAGCGAGAGGTGATGCCCCTCGACTCGCCAGCCCCACTTGCCCCGGTCGCCCGGCGTGCCGAAGATCGTCAGGAAATACAACTCGGGGTCGCGCGTCGGCCCGTTGCGGCCCTGCTCGAGCTCGCGGAGGACCGCCTCCAGGCTCATGATCGACGTCGCCTTGAGGAAGCCCGAGCCCGCCAGGCCCGACTCGATCAGGCCGAACGCCAGCGCCCGCTGTTCGGGCTTGAGTTCCTTGATCGGTAGCCCCTTGCGCGGCCGGGGGATGAAGTGCCAGTCGAGCCGCTCGGGCGCATTGAACTCGTAGCGCGCCTTGGCCGCCTGGTCGCCGGAGAGCGACGCCAGCAACCGATCCGCCGCCACGGCCATCCGGCTCCCCGTCTGGTCGATGTACGCGCCCGCCCACAGCGCCAGCCCCACGACGACCATCGAGGCCAGGACCAGACTCGCCTTGATCCCACGCATCGTCTCGGCTCCTCATCCCCGGGCCGGATCCTCACGGCCGGGCACGACCGCCCGGCCGGACTGATCCCAGGCCCTCGATCCCCTTGCGTCCGTCTTGCTTTCTTCAACGATGGGGAGGCGGAAGTCAAGCCCCGAGCCGGATTTTCCGCCGCGGTCGTCGCGGTGCAATCCCGGGCCGGCCCCTGGCGATTTGTCGCTCTTGAAAAGGAACGCCGGCGCCCGGAGGCGACCCGGGCCGATCGTGGTGTGCGCCCTCCGGAGGGGCAGCGGGCCTCGACCGCACCAGCCGGACCGATCTTGATGAAGATATCGGCCAATTCCTGACTTGCCGCGGTCGAGGATGGTGAAACCTCCGCGTCGACATCATAAAATGCTCGTCTTGGCCCGAGGTCCTCTCCCGCCTCGGGGTGCCGGGCATCGCCCTGCGGCAGAAATCCACGTGTTCCCCATCCCTCGAGTCCCCACGGAGACCCGCCATCATGAGACGTCCCTTCCGATCCGTCATCCTCGTCGGCGCGACCTGCCTAATGCCGGTCCTGGCCCTGCGGGCCCAGCAACCGGCCGCACCGGCTCAGCCGGCGCGCACGTCCGCCCCGGCCGCGAAGGCCGAGGCTTCGAAGACATCAACCGACCCCCTCGATCGCATCAAGGAAGAGGGGCTCAAGCACTCGCAGGTCATGGCCACGTTGAGCTACCTGACCGACGTGATCGGGCCGCGGCTGACCGGCTCGCCGAACATGAAGCGCGCCAACGAGTGGACGCGCGACAAGCTGACGGCGTGGGGGCTGGCCAACGCCCATCTCGAGGCGTGGGGTCCCTTCGGCCGCGGCTGGACGCTCAAGCGGTTCTCCGCCCAGGTGATCGAGCCCCAGTGCATCCCGGTCATCGCCTATCCCAAGGCCTGGTCGCCCGGCACCGAGGGTACCCTGGTCGCCCCGGTCGTGTACTTCGACCCCAAGTCCGAGGCGGACTTCGCCCGTTTCAAGGGGAAGATCAAGGGCGCGATCATCCTGACGGCGCCGATCCGCGCGGTCCAGGCGCACTTCGAGCCGCTGGGCGCCCGCAAGACCGACTCGGAGCTGCTCGAGCTGGCCGACGCCGCCGAACCCGAAGCCCGCGGCTTCGGACGCCGGATGGCACAGGCCCCGCCCGCTCCCGGCCAACCCGCACCCGGGACGCCCCGGGCGGCACAGAATGCCCCGGCCAATGCTCCTCCCCGCGGCCGCTTCCAGATGACCCCCGAGCGGCTCGCCCAGTTCCAGTTGGCCGCCAAGAAGATGAAGTTCCTCGCCGACGAGGGCGCCGCGGTGCTCGTGGACGGCAGCCGGGGCGACGGCGGTACGATCTTCGTCCAGTCCGCCAGCGTGCCGGGCGTCATGCCGAACTTCGGCATGGGCGGACAGGGACAACAGGGGCAACCCCAGCGCCGCATCTCTCCTTACGACAAGGACGCGCCCAAGGGCCCCGCGCAGGTCGTGATGGCCCAGGAGCATTACAACCGCCTGGTCCGGATGATCGAGGCGGGCGAGCGGGTCAAGATGGTCGTGGACCTCTCGGTCCAGTTCCACGAAGACGACCTGATGGCCTATAACACGGTCGCCGAGATCCCCGGCACCGACCCGAAGCTGAAGGACGAGGTCGTCATGCTGGGCGGCCACATGGATTCCTGGCACAGCGGCACCGGCGCGACCGACAACGGGGCCGGCGTCTCGGTCGCCATGGAGGTCGTGCGCATCCTCCAGGCCGCGAACCTGAAGCCCCGCCGGACGATCCGGATCGGGCTCTGGAGCGGCGAGGAAGAAGGGCTCCTGGGCTCGCGTGCCTTCGTGACCAAGCACTTCGGCGTCAGCCCCGCCGGCATGTTCGGCGGCGGCCCTCCCGCCGCGCCGGCGGGCCGCAACGGCCAGGCCGGCGGCTCGAATAACGGCAGTGCCAGCCCCACCGACGCGGCACCCAAGCCCGAGTTCGCCAAGTTCCAGGCGTATTTCAACCTCGACAACGGCACCGGCAAGGTCCGCGGCGTGTATCTCCAGGGGAACGAGGCGGTCCGCCCGATCTTCCGCAAGTGGCTCCAGCCGTTCCGCGACATGGGCGCCACCACGCTGAGCCTCTCCAATACCGGCGGCACCGACCACCTGTCGTTCGACGGCATCGGCCTGCCCGGCTTCCAGTTCATCCAGGACGAGATCGAGTACGAGACCCGGACGCACCACTCCAACCAGGACGTGTTCGACCGGATCCAGGCCGAGGACATGAAGCAGGCCGCGGTGATCATGGCCTCGTTCGTGTACAACGCCGCCACGATGGACGAGAAGCTGCCCCGCAAGCCCGCGCCGGCCGCCGGCGCCGGTCGCCGCAGCCTGGCCGGGAATTGATCGTCTGTGCCGGGCCGCCTGAAGGCGGGACTCCAAAGTGGGCCGGCCCATCGCCCCGCTGGAAGACCGCCTTCGGGCGGCATCCTCAATCGCCACGCTTCAACTGGAACGTGCGGATCTGATAGGGACGCAGGTCGAACGTGACGGCGTTATTCTCCACCTTCAACTCGTTTTCGGGTTCTTCCAGGAGGTTGGCTGTGCGCGCCTCGGCGACCTTGGCATTGAAGGCGATCTTGACCCCCGAGGCGGGCCGGCCGGCCGCCTCGTAGACCCGCAAGATGGTCGTCCCCTCGCGTCCCGGCTTGAGCGCCGAGACGACGACGTTCGGGCTCGAGACCTCGAGCAGGCCCCAGCGTGCGGGCAGGTTGCCGGCGTGCGGCAGGACCTTGCGGCAGAGCAGGGGGTGATTGAACTCCAGGCCGTCGCGGAAGACCCCCGCGTCGCGCCAGTCGCCCGCATGAGGCACCATCGCATATCGCATCGTCCGCTCCCGGCCGAGCTGGAACCCGGACTCCGACGACATGCCCGGCTCGTAGCCGCCGCCGAAGCCGTAGGCGCCGAGGTTGTGCGAGCGGAGCAGCGAGATCATCATCGCCCCGTCGGTTGTGATGTTGCCCGGCAGGCCGATGTTGAGCAGCGCGAGGCCGTGACGGCCGTCGCCATGATCGGCCCAGTTCTGCGCGGGGAACTCGATCGCCGCCGGCCGCTCGATCGCGCCGAAGGGGATCTCGTGCGTCGTCTCTCCCCCGGCGATCGACGTCGGGAACAGCACCTGATAGCGGACGTATTTCTCGCCGTTGACCAGCCGGGTCGTGACCTCGATCCGGCGCAGTCCGCTGTAGACCCGCACCGAGGTCGCGAACTTGCCCGGCCCGAACGCGCGGGCGACCTGGAACTCGGAGAACACCGGTCCTGTTTGCAGCGTTTCCGCCGAGCCCGGCCCCTCGTCGCTGAAGGCCGCCTCACCCCGCTTCGGCACCGGCTGCCTGGTCGTCATCGCGATCCGGCTGCCGCCGTCGAGGCCGCGATTGAGCTCCCACAGGTCGCCGCGGTCCTGCTGGCGCGCCACGACGTTCCCCCGGCCGGCCAGCACGTCCCAGTCACCCTGCTCGACGTGCAACTGATTCATCGCGCCGGTCGCCCGATCAAGCGTCACGCGATACAGGTCGTTCTCGAGGACGACTTCGACCGCGGCGGCGAGTCCCGGCTTTTCGGGGGCCCTGCCAGGGTGTCGTCCCGGCGCGGCATGATAGGCGGCGTATCCCAGCGCGGGGACGTCGCGCGCGATGAACGCGATCCGCGCGGTCTTGAGTCCGCCGTCGGCGTAGCGGGTGGCTTCGAGGATCTGCGACGGCACGGCTTCGCCGCCGGGGCCGGTCAGGTCCACCTCGCTGACGCCCCCTTCGCCGAAGCCGACTTCGACCTCGGCGGCGTCCGAGCGCGTCCAGCTCAGCGGGTTGAAGACGACGACCGGAGTCCCCGGCCCGCGGGTGTCGATCCGCGCGGCGATCGCTTCCCAGCTCGCGGCGATCAGCTCGTCGGCCCGGCGCCGGGAGTATTCGTAACTCCGGATCGTATCCTCGTAGACGTGATCGGTCATGACGCCCGAGGCCAGGTCGTGCGTCTGGTTGAACAGCGCGGGCTCCCAGGCGGCGAGGATCGCGGCCGGATCCGCGGGCTTGCCCAGCCAGCCCGCGATCGCGCCCAGCTTCTCCGCCGCGAGCAACTGGCGCTCGATCGTCCGCATCCACTCCTTGAGCTCGATCCGGCTGCTGTAGATCCCCTGGAAGATGGGGTTCAGCTCCCCCTTGAAGACCGTTCGATCGGTGCGGCGGGTGGTCACGGCCTCGAACTCGGCGGGTGTGGCCACCTTGATCGTGAATGGGCGATTCGGGTCCTTGTTGAACGCCTCGACGTTCGGGACGAGATGCTCCTCCGGCTCGGAGACGTCGGCGCCGACTGGCCGACCCGGTCGGACGCCCCTCGGCTGTTGGGATCGAGCATCTTGAAGCGGGCCTTCATCGACTCGCGGAAGGCCGACGGATCCTTCGGAGTGGGGTAGACCAGCCCGTAGCCGTAGGGCAGCCAGTATGCGTCGATCCGGGTGCCGTCGATCCCTTCCCACAAGAACTCCGAGGGGAAGTCCTGCCGGGGGACGCCACGGAAGAACCAGAACGACTTGTAACCGCCGAGCGCCATCAATTGCGGCATCTGGGCGTGATGGCCGAAGGTGTCCAGTTGCCAGCCTGACGTCACGTCCACCCCCAGTTTCTCGCGATAGTATCCCTTGCCGTAGATCATCTGGCGAATGAACGTCTCGCCGCCGGGCATGTTGTCGTCGGGCATGACGTCGAGCACGCCGGCGAGCTGCAATCGACCCTCGGCCAGGAACCGGCGGAAATCCGCCTCCTCGGCCGGGAACCGCTCCAGGAACGGCCGGACATAAGCCACCTGGTCGAGCGTGAACCGGAAACCGGGCTGCTCCCGGAGGAGTCGCATCGCCTTGAGGATGTTCGCCAGGCCCATGTCGAGGTATTCCTCGCGGGTCTTGAACACCGCCCCCTCCCAGTGGGTATGCGGGATGACCCAGAAGGTCTCCTTCGGTTTCGGGTCATCGGGCTCGCCGGCCGGGGATGCATCGGCCAGGATGATCAAGGCACACGAGGCGAGCAGGCCAGGGAGAAGGCGCATGGTGATCCCCACCGGGTTGGTTGAGAGCCGACGGATGGCATCGCACAACCGGACCCGCCGACGTGCCTCAAACTTACAGCGACCGCGATGCCGGTTCCAGGGGCTGAGCGGGCGTTGTAAGATGATCCGGCGCATCGGAGCGGGCGGTTCGAAGATTCCGGCGGGAGCGACGAACGACTCGTGTGACGACCGACTGGGTGCCGACTCCGGGTCGTTGGCGCCCATGATCCAGAAAAGGAGACCATCGTGAGTAACCTTCGATTCGGCCGGCGCTTCGGCGTCCTGAATCCCGTCCTGGCCGTGACGGTGGGAATCCTGTCGGCCGCGGCCGAGCCGGCTGTTGCCGAGGACGCCCTCGTCTTCCGCGACGTTCGCGTCTTCGACGGGGCGAACGTGATCCCTTCGACCACGGTGGTGATCCGGGCGCCGGGATCGACCAGGTCGGCCCGTCGGCTCCGATACCCGAGGGAGCGAAGGTCATCGATGGGAAAGGCAAGACGCTGCTGCCTGGCCTGATCGATTGCCACACCCACGCCTTCATGCCGGATCATCTCAAGCAGGCGGCGATCTTCGGCGTGACGACCGAGCTGGACATGTTCACCGACCAGGCGTTCGCGGCGCGGACCCGTTCGGAAGAGGCCGCGGGAAAGGCCCTCGACCGCGCCGACCTGCGATCGGCCGGGACGCTCGTCACGGCTCCCGGGGGGCACGGGACCGAATACGGCTTCGCGATCCCGACCCTCACCTCCCCCGAGCGGGCGCAAGAGTTCATCGATGCCCGGATCGCCGAGGGCTCCGACTACATCAAGATCGTCTACGACGACGGGAAGGAAATCGGCATCACCTGGCCCACGATCAGTCGCGAGGTGCTCGCCTCCGCGATCCGCGCGGCGCACGCGCGGAAGAAGCTGGCCGTCGTTCACGTCCTGCGCGCGAGAACGCCCGCGATGCGATCGGCGCGGGTGCCGACGGTCTCGTGCACCTGTTCGTCGATCGGCCCGCGGACGACGCTTTCATCCGGCTGGCCACCGAGAAGCATGCGTTCGTGATCCCGACTTTGACCGTGCTGGAGAGCGTCAACGGGATCGTCGGCGGTGCCTCGCTCGTCGATGACCCCGCCCTGGCCCCCTGGCTCAGCCCGGCCGACGTCGCCGCTTTGAAGCGCGCGTTTCCGCAGCGCGCTGCGATGACGGCCGAGATCCGAGGCATCCCGTCCGAGGCCGTCCGCCAGCTCAAGACGGCCGGGGTGTCGATCCTGGCGGGCACCGACGCGATCAATCCGGGCACGGCCCACGGCGCGAGCATCCACCGCGAGCTGGAGCTCCTGGTCGCGTCGGGCCTCTCGCCGGCCGAGGCGCTGGCGGCGGCGACCTCCGTGGCCGCATCGACCTTCGGCCTGGCCGACCGCGGGCGGATCGCCCCCGGTGCGCGGGCCGACCTGGTCCTCGTCAACGGCGATCCGACGGCCGATATCAAGGCGACACGCAAGATCGCCGGAGTCTGGAAGCAGGGCCATCCGATCGACCGCGACGCCTACCGGAAAGCGGTGCAGAACCAGCGTGATGTGGCCGCCCGCGCCAAGCTGATGCCCGCGCCGAAGGGCTCGGAGAACGGGCTGGTCAGCGACTTCGACGGCGAGAAGATCCAGTCGGCCTTCGGCAGCGGCTGGTCGGTCTCGACCGACAGTCTCATGGGCGGCAAGTCCAGGGCCAGCCTCCAGCTCGTCCCCGGCGGTGCCGAGGGCTCGAAGGGGGCGCTCAAGATCACGGGAACTATCCATGACCGGCCGCAGCCGCGGTGGGCCGGCGCGATGTTCTCGCCCGGGGCCGGGATGATGCAGCCGGCCAACCTCTCGTCCAAGAAAGCCATCTCCTTCCGGGCCAGGGGGGACGGCAAGACCTACTCGATCATGACCCTCTCGCTCTCCGGCGGCTTCTCCCGGGCCGAGAAGTCCTTCGTCGCGGGCAAGGAGTGGCAGAAGCACCGCTTCGAGCTGAAGGATTTCGACGGCTGCGACGGCACAGGACTCATGGGCCTCTTCTTCGGCAGCGGGCCCGAGACCGGACCGTTCGAGTTGCTGATCGATGATGTCCGGTTCGAGTAGGGTGGGCTATGCCCACCGGTGTAATTTTGATCACCGGGACGTTTTGGCCTTCACATCGCCCAGATCGCGGGTCTCGCCCGGCTGGAGCTTGATGCTGGTGGCGAAATCGCCGAGGTAAGCGTTGCCGGTGCGGACGCCCAGGTCATAGGCGACGCCCGGGATCAGCCCTTCGACCCGGAACCGCCCGTCGTCGCCGCTGTGCGGGTTTTGGAGTGGTGAGTAGTAGCGCGGCCCGAACTGGCCGCGGGCGTAACCCACATTGATCCGGGCGCCGTGCTGGGGCTGGCCGTCGTCGTCGAGCAGTCGGCCGGTGACGGCGCCGGCCGGCTGGAGGCGGACGGTCACCGGGCCGCTGTCGTTGCCTGTGGCCACCACGACGGCCGCGAGGTTCTTCTCGTCGTGGCGGAAGACGAGGGGCCGCGGGTGCTTGGGATCGAGCGCCCTTGCGGTGAACGCGTTCGAGGTGAGGTTGACGATGTTGAAGCTCATCGTGTGGGGGCAGAGGTCGATGGCCGTGCAGCCCACCACGGGCTGGCCGTCGGGGCCGACCACGGTCCCGGAGAGCGCGATCCCCGGGTCGAGCGCCACGTCGCAGGTCAGCGACTGGACGTCCTCGGCGGGATCGATGGCGACGATCGTGTGGAAGTGCTGCGGATCGCAGATGTGGGGAGCGGTCCGGAACCCGCCGAGCTCGTCGGCCCCCGCGATCTTTTCGGCACCCTGGCCGACGAAATAATGGTCCCTTTCGGCCCGCGCCGCGACCAGGCCCCGGCCGGGCAGGCCGACCACCTCGAACGAGCCATCGGGGCGAGTCCGGATTTCTCCGCCGTGCAGTCCCTGCGCTTCGGCTCGATGGGGGTTGTCGGCGAAGAGGAAATACTCAACGAGTGCGGGGACCGGCTGACCCGTCGCCTGATCGGTGACCTTCCCTCGGATCGCTATGCCGCGCTTGAGGGCGAAATCGACCGTGGCCGGCTCAGGGCCGGCTCCGCCGGGGACTGCGACGCCGGCACCGAGATACGGCTGCGCCGGTCCCGGGTTGGCCGTGATCCGGTTGCCGCTGCCAGCCGGCATCCCCACCAGTCGGTAACGGCCGTCGGCGCCGGTGGTCGTCCGCACGTGGTCCCGGCCGCTGATCACATTGCCGGCGAAGCGCTCGCTCCGGATCGAGACCCCCGCGATAGGCTGGCCGGTGTCCTTGTCGCGGACCGTGCCTTCGATCGGCCGCGTCGGTGCCGCCACGTAATCGAACGTCGCGCCGTAAAAGACGAGCGTGCCCAGCTCGAGACTGTCCCGCTGCTGGGCCAGGCGGTAGGTCGGTCCGGGGCGGGTCCGCGCGTGG
Organism: uncultured Planctomycetota bacterium; assembly: GCA_963815795.1. Taxonomy (GTDB): domain Bacteria; phylum Planctomycetota; class Planctomycetia; order Isosphaerales; family Isosphaeraceae; genus JAKAUH01. Next base: position 827,788 of record CAWFIC010000006.1, read on the forward strand.
ACATCGACGAACGCGGTGGCGATCGTCGGCCCCTCGATCCAGAGCGAGACCACGCGCTCTCGGCCGATGCCGGCCATGCGGAACCGGCCCTCGGCATCGGTCGTGACGGTCAGATCCTTGCCCCAGCGGAACAGCTCGAGGTGGCGGGGCAGCTTACCCATCGCCCGGTCGGAAAGATCCTTGGCCCTGGCCATCGCCGCCTCCCAGTCGGTGAGGTCTTCAGCGGGAGACGCGTAGACGCCGACGGGACGGACGGTCACGCCTGGGACGGGACGGCCCTCGAAGTCGACGACCCGCCCGACGATGGGCACGTCATCCTTGACCAGTTTGAGCGTCAGGTCCCTGGCCTCGTTGGTCGTGGTGAAGGAAGTCCAGGCCGGCCCGAATCCCGGGGCCAGGGCCGCGACGGTCGGGTGAGCCCAGGTCGCCTGGACCTGGAGCGTCTCGAATCCGGGGTCGGCGATCGCGAACTGGAACCGTCCGTCGGCACGACTGGTCGCGTCCGGCGCGGGGGGGCCCGGGTCGAAGACCTTGTCGGAGTTCCGCGCATGTTCGAACGGATAGGCGTAAATTCTGGCGCCGGCGAACGGCTTGCCATCGGGGTCAAGCACCCGGCCGCGGACGGTGAGCGTCTCCATCGGGTCGGCTTTCTCCTTGGCGGCCGAGGAACCAGGATCGGCCGGCGAGGGGCGGGCTGGATCGTCGGCCAGGACCGGTCCGGCCGGGACGAGGTGCCCGGCGACCAGGCTGGTGGCGAGCAGGACGGTCATGACATTCGCTGTGGTCCGGGCCTGGCTGGCGAGCAGGCTCCGAACGACCGACCGTGCCAGGCGCGTCGCGGCGGCCGAGGCGACCTGACCGGCGGATGGATCGGCGGCGGCACGGGCCAGGGCATCGATCCAGCCGGGCGGGACCGCGGCCGTCGCCCGGGATGCCAGCGCGGCGACCAGGGCGGCGCTCGACACGGCCACCCCGCGCCGGGTCAGCCGGGCGTGGAGCAGGCCGCGGGCGTCGGCCAAGCGGCGGCGGAGGGTCGCCTCGCTCCAGCGCAGCTCGGAGGCGGCCTGCGCGTGGGTCTTCCCCTCCAGGTAGCAGAGCACAACGGGCTGGCGGAACCGCTCGGGCAGCCGCGCGAGCTCCTGGTGCAACGAGGTGCGCCAATCGTCGTCGGCGAGGGCCCCTCCAGCCGCGACCAGGTTGGACGGATCGACCGCGCCGCACTCGCGACGATCCCTCCGCGAGCGGTCGCGGCCGGCCTCGGCGGCGATCCGATGAGCGACGCGGTGCAGCCAGCCGCCGACGGCGTCGCGGCCCCGGATCGTGCCCGCCTTGCGGATCAGGACCAGGAACGTCGCCTGGAAGGCGTCCTCGACCTCGGGCGAGCCGCGCAACACCGAATGGCAGACGCCCAGCACCATCGGACCGTGCCGCATCACCAGCGCCGCGAACGCCGACTCGTCGCGGCGGGCGAGGTAACGCTCCAGGAGCTGCCCGTCGGTCAAGCCGGCGACGGTTCCCGCCTCGAACAACCCGTGAATCTGCCGCAGCGCGGCACCCAGGTGAACGCTGGCCATGTCATGCCCTCCCCGGTCGAAATCCAGTGTCTACCCTCTACTGAGGGCCAGACAAGGCCGGGGCGTTCAATTTTTTGGGAAGACTCGCCTGGATCACCGTCGCGGCGGCAACGAAGCGATCGCGCGACGGACCGGCTCGTTCGTGGACACGAGGTTGATCCGCTCGGCTGGACCCGGCGTCGCGAGCTTGGAGACGAGTAGCGGTTGGATGATCACGTGCGGGTCGTAGATCGAGTGCTTGGGAGGCTTTCTCGGTCGGGCGTGGTGCGAGGCAGGAGTGTTTCCCGGCCTCGTGCCGGAGGGGTTGGTCGGCGAAGCCCGCCCGATGATCGACGACGCTGGATAGATGGTGTGATGAATCGCGCTGAGCTGCGCGACGAAATCGACGCCGGGCCGGCCGTTCCCGGAGGGGAAGGAGCCGTAGAACTCGCCGTCCAGCGCGTTGCCGGCGATGTCCTGGACTCCCGTCGGGTCGCTGGGACTGCTCGATCGGATCGTGAAGAAGTACCAGCCGCCGCGGATGGCCTGTTTCTGATTGAACGTCAGCGTGACGGTCTGGGCTCCGCTCGTCGTACCGGGTGTGACGGCGATCACATTCACACGATATTTACCGACGCGGCTGTGGTGAACCGTGACCAGCTGGTAGTTGTTGGCATCGCTCAGGGTAGACAGGTTCAAGCCGATGCCCGCATTACCCGGGCCGCCGTAGTCCTGGAAGCCGACCTGGATCTGGCCCCGGAGGCGGCCGAAGACGAGTCCCGTCACCTTCGGCCCGACGGTGTCGATGACGAGGTTCGGCACGATGGTCGTGGTGCCGCTGACCGTCTGGCCGGCGGAGTCCACCGCGATGGCCGTGATCGTGTAGCTGCCGTCGGCCAGGGCCTGATCGGAGGTGATGCTCCAGCCGTCATTGGCGTTGGACACGCCCTGGCCGATCAGGGTCGCTGACCCGCCGCCCGCCGGCTGGGCATAGAGCGACACCGTGGCCTCGGGCTGATTGGTCGTGCCGAGGAACTCGGGCTGGACGACGTTCGTGATGTTGTCGGTATTGGATACCCCGGAATCGCTGGCGGGGTCGAGCGTTCCGGTCACGACGAGGGCCACGTCGGCAACGTTGGCGGTGTTGCTGATGGTGACCGTTGGGCCGCCGACGTCGTGGACGTTGATGATGATCGGGAAATGGCCGGTACCGCGGTTGACGCCGGCATCGGCGTAGGTGTGGGTCCCGCTGACGATGAAAGCGGTGCCCGGGCCTCCCGGCTGCGAGATCGTCCCGGCGCTGGCAGGGGTCCCGTCACCCCAGTCGATCATGACGTAGGAATAGTCGGTGGTCGGGGCCATGGGATTGGCGTCGGTGAACGAACCGACGGGTCCGGAGAAGACCTCAGCCTCGGTGGTCGAGACCGTCGGCTGGGCCGCGGAGGGGCCCAGCGGGGCGTCGGCGATGACGGCCTGGCCCGAGGCGATCGCCGTGGCGCCGCCATCGTCCGTGATGGTCACCCGGAGCTGATCGTGGCCCTCCTCGGCGTACGTGTGCGACGCGGTGACGGTGAAGACGACGCCGTTGGGGGATCCGCTGGAACTCAGGGCCGAAGCGGGGAGCGTCTGCGGCGCCGAGCCGTCGCCCCAGTTGACAACGACCGAACCGAAGCCGGTGGTGAAGTCGCCCACGGTCGCGCCGGGGTTGGCATCGCTGAACGTGGCGATCACCACGGGGCCCGTGCTGTTCCCCTCGATGCTCGAGATCGACGTGCCCGTCGCCGTGATCGGGGCATCGGCCACGGCGGCCGTGGTCGTCAGCGGGGACGGAGTGGTCGTCGCGCCGCCGATCGTCGTGACCGTGATCGAGACCGGATCCGTGGGGTCCTCGTCGGCGAAGGTATGGCTGCCCGTGACCTGGAAGATCGTCCCCGAACTGTTCGTGCCGATCAGGACGACCGCGGCCGGAACCGTGCCGGAGCCGTCGCCCCAGGTTACCGTCGCCAACAAGTCTGACGCCGCGGCCTCGGGATTCGGATCGGCAATCGTCGCCAGCACGATCGTGCCGGTGCTGATGCCCTCGACCGCCGAGACGGGGTTGGCGATGCCGTCCAGCGGAGAGTCGGTGACGGTGATCGTGGCCGTGGCCGGAGTGGTCAGCGTGATCGGTGAGCCGCCGGCCTGGGTGAGCAGGATCCTCGGGGCGTAGGTGCCGTGCACGGTGTAGGCGTGCGATCCCTCGATGTCGAAGGTCCCCGCGGGCGACACCGCCACGATGGTGCCGACGCCGGTCGGCGACCCATCGCCCCAGTCGATCGTGGCGGTGAAGTCACTCGCCGGTTCGGAGGTGTTGGAGCTGCTGAAGACTCCCACGGTCGAGGTGGCGTGTAGCGGGAGACCGGTGTCCGCCGCCAGGGCCGGGGCGGTGCCGGGCGTGAGCCCCGTGGCGGTGATGACCGCCTGTCCCGCCGCGATGGCCGTGGCGCCGGAAACCGTCTTCGTGATCGTCACCGTCACCGGACACGTGCCGACCTTGGCATAGGTATGGTTGCCGAAGACGCTGAAGACCACCCCGTTGGAAGTGCCTTGTGACGTGATCTGCGTGGCGGCCGAGGACGACCCGTCGCCCCAGGCGATCGTCGCCGAGTAGGCGGACGGCGATCCCGGCGTGCCCGTGTCCATGAACGTGGCGACCAGCACCCCCGTGGCGGCCGTCGTGAGCGGGAGCCCGGCCGCCCCCGAGATCGTCGCGCCCTGGGCGGTGAGGGGGCGCTCGCGACGACGACCGAGGATGCGATCGGGTTGGGAGTCGAGTTGACCGGCCCACTGGCCGTGACGTTGATGGTCGTGCCCGAGACGACCGTGCTGCCGGAGGTGTTCTGGTTGACCAACGTCACCGCGACGGGGAAGGTTCCGGCCGCCGCGTAGGTGTGACTGCCCAGGACCTCAAAGGTATCCGAGCCGGCGGAGACCACCGTGCCCGCCGACGCCGCGGTCCCGTCGCCCCAGTTGATCGACGCGTTGAAGTTGCCGATCAGGTTCGTGGGGTCGCTCTCGGTGAAGGTGGCTACGATGACGTCCTTGAGGGCCTGTGCCTCGGTCGCGGCGATGGTCACGCCCGTGCCGACTGGCGGGCTGGCGGGCTTGGTGACGTTGATGGTCTGGAAATTGGTGTAGTTGATGACCGGGTTCCCCGAGCCGAACCCGAGGACCCCCGCCATGGCGTCGCTGAGGTCCGGGACGCTGGAGCTGACGTTGAGGATATTGGGGCCGGGCCCGCCGTCCGCCGAGATGTCGTAAGTGGAGACGTCGCTCTGGACCGGCCCCGTGAAGTTCACGGTGTCGCCGTCGCCGGAGACATTGAGAATCAGCGTCGTGATGCCGCCTCCCGAAAAATCGACGAAACTCGGCATGGTCGTCGCGGTGATACGCGACCCCTTCAGCGCGTAAGTCGCGGCCGAGGTCTCGCCACTGTCGTAAACGACCAGGCGGTTGGATCCCCCGGTTGACTGTACGAAGATATTGCCCTGGATCTGGTCGAGGAGGAGCGCGGGGTTACCGATGTAGATGGTGCTGCCGGGCATATTACCGGTGTCGATGTGTGTGGTCGTGTTCGCCTGCGTGGCTTCTGCGAAGATCTGTTCGTTCCCGGCGCCCGAGTTGATGTAGAGGTTGGCCAGCCCGGCGGCCGGATTCGCGAACAGGTTGGTCGTGGCGCCACTGTTGTTGACGTTGACCGTCGCGGCGCCCTTGTTGGCGAAATCGATGGATTCGAAGGTCGCTGTCCCTCCGGAGTTGATCTCGGTCGTCTGGGCGCTGCCGACGGTCGTTCCCGCCGTGATATCGACCGTTTTACTCGCCGCGGGCGCCGTGAAATTGAGGCTGGCCGAGGGGACGACGTTGACGACCGGCGAGAGGTTCGAGAACGTGATCGGGCGTTGGTATTTGTCGAGTCCGTGTAAGTGATGGTCCCGGCGCCGGGCCCCGTGGCGTTGTAGCTCTCGCTCCGGAACGAGGCGCCGCCGCTGCCCGAAAGGAGGGTCAGGGTGTTCGCGGCTCCGCCCGTCGCCGCCGCGGGATCGAAGGTCGGGCCGGAGCCGGGGAGCGGGTCGCCACCGGTGTAGTCGATGGTCAGGCTCTCACCCGCGGACGTGCCGGCGACCGAGACAGACCTGAGGGCCGAGATCGGCAGGGATGTACTGAAGATGGTGCTTCCGCCGCTCGCGCTCGTGAATGACAAGCTCCCCGAGCTGGCCATGATCGTCGTGGACAGCGGCGTCGGTGTCGTGATGGTGCCGTTGATGTTCAGGTTCAGGGAGTTGGCTGCCACGTTCTGAAGCGAATACAAGAAGCCGGGCTTGACGCTCGAGTAGACGATTGGCCCGTGACCAGCGGCCTGATAGCTAACGTTCGAGTGCACCCCCGTGGAAAAGGTCCCTTGAGTCCCTCCCGCGTCGAGGTTCAGCGTGTCGGTATCGCTGCCGTTGGTGGACGTGTTATTGATCGTGACGCTATCCGCGGCCGGAATCCCATTGGCCGTCATGTTGAACGTGTCATTGCCGGCACCACTATTGGTCGCGACGCTCGCGTTGACGGACTGGATGGAGAACGTATCGTTGGTCTCGTTCGAGTTGAGCTGCATCGAGGTGACCGAGTTGTCCCGGCCGGTCGCCGTGTTGCCGTTCGTCGTCCACCCGGCGGCGATCGCCCCCGGGAAGAGGATGAAGGGTTGGTTATCGGAGAACGTATAGGTGCCGTCCGGGCCGGTGGTCGAGATCGTCAGGCCGCTGGAATTGGCGAGGTAGATCAATACTCCGTTGCTGATGTTGAGGGAAGACAGGACCGTGCGGTCCTCGAGGACCTCGATCACCGCCGCGCGACGGTGCCGCGAATCCCTCGCGGGTCGGGTCCGGCTGCGTTCAGCACCCAGGGAACCGAGCCAATCGCGCCATGTCGTCTTACGGGGACGGCCGTTCATGGGATATGACTCGCGGGTGCTATGGTCCCGAGCCAGTCTCCAACAGTGAGAGACTGTGATTCCGTCGTCGCACGCCTTGCCGATTGGATCGAAGATGCCGATCCGACCGGTTGCCCTGCGCAGCGTGGCCCGACTCGCCTTTGGATGATCCCGCAATCGGCGAAACAACAATGCAAGGCCGTAGCACATAGATAGCCGTCATATCTTACCCAGTCAAAGGAATCCTGTGGATTTGCTCGGTTTGGTCGGGTTTGCTGGGGTCGCAGGGAGGAGTCTACCGGTCGTGGCGATTCTGCCGGGATCGGCTTGCGATCGGCGGCGGCCGTCCTGTCCGCGATATGCTTGACCGGGGATGCGGGGGCTGGTCCAATTCCGTGCGGGAGGTGCGCATGGCCGTGATCGGCCTGGATCTTGGCGCGACGAAGCTGGCGGGGGCGCTGTTCGACCGCGACGGCGACATCCTCGAGCGCGACGGTGCGTTGATCGACGGGCGCGGCGGTGACGAGGTGGGGCGGCTGATCGTCGAGCGGGCGTCGGCGCTGCGGGACGCGGCATCCGCGAGCGGACTAGCCATAGAGGCGGTCGGCGTGTCGGTGCCGGGGATCGCGCATCACGAGGGCGGGACGGTCTGGGCGCCGAACATCGACGGGTGGGAGCGGTATCCGCTGCGCGACGTGCTCCGCGCGGGGCTCGGGGCATCATGTCCGATCGTGGTCGAGAGCGACCGGGCCGCCTCGATCCTGGGCGAGGTGTCTCGAGGGGTGGCGCGGGGCTGCCGCCATGCGATCTTCCTGGCCGTGGGTACGGGCATCGGCGCCGGCATCGTCGTGGACGGGTCGATCCTGAAGGGAGCGCACGACATCGCCGGCGCGATCGGCTGGATGGGCCTCGACCGTCCTTACCGGTCGGAGTACGATCGTTGCGGAGGGTTCGAGTCGCACGCCTCGGGGGCGGGGATCGCGCGGGTGGCGCGGGAGCTGCTCGAGGCGGATCCGGGATATGAGGGGCCGCTGCGTGCGCTCGCCCCAGACGCGATCACGGCGCACGAGGTCTTCGCCGCCTACGCGGCGGGCGACGGCCTGGCGGCCCGGGTGGTGGCGGGCGCGGTGGAGTGCTGGGGGATGGCGGTGGCCAACCTGGTGAGCCTGTTCGACCCGGAGATGATCGTGCTGGGGGGCGGCGTCTTCGGGCCGGCGGCGGGGCTGCTCGACCGGATCGTCGCCGAGGCGCGGCGGTGGGCGCAGCCGGTCAGCTTCGCGAAGGTGGCGGTGAATGTCAGCGTGCTCGGGCCGGCGGCGTGCCTGTACGGGACCGGCGAGCTGGCGCTGCGGGCGGCGCGGGAGGGGGTCCCGGGGTGACCGAGACCGATCATCGCCGGGCGTTCGCCGCGGCCTGCCTGGGGATGCTGCTCTTCGGCGTGACCCTGACGACCCTGGGCGCGGTGCTGCCGCCGTTGATCGCGCAGCATGAACTCGAGAAGGCCGACGCCGGTTCGCTCCTGGCCCTGATGAGCCTGGGGATCCTCGCGGGGTCGCTCGTCTTCGGGCCGGTGGTGGACCGATTCGGATACCGGCCCGTTCTCGTCGCCGGGGCACTGGGAGTCGGGCTGGGCCTGGCGGCGATCGCCCGGGCACCGTCGCCCCGGGTGCTGGCGCCCGCGATGCTGGTGTTCGGTTGCGGCGGCGGCCTGCTCAACGGCGCGACCAATGCGCTCGTGGCCGACATCACGCCCCCACGGCCGCGAGTCGGGGTTGGCGCTCCTGGGCGTGTTCTTCGGGATCGGGGCCTTCGGCGTCCCGCTGGTGCTGGGGCTCCTGCTGGGACGGGCGACGTACACGGCGATCGTCGGGGGGCTGGCGCTCCTGGTCGTCGTGCCTCTCATGGATTTCCTGCTGGTGCGGTTCCCCCCGCCGAAGCAGGCCCAGGGGTTCCCGTTGTGGCGCGTCGGGGCCCTACTGGGGGATGCGTCGCTGCTGCTGGTGGGCCTGATGCTGTTCCTCCAGAGCGGGATGGAGATCACGCTCGGCGGCTGGAGCGCCCAGTACGTGCGCGAAGTGCTGGGCCTGAGCGAGGAGCGGTCGATCCTGGTCTTGTCGCTGTTCTGGGTCGGGATGGTGGCGGCCCGGCTGGGGCTGGCCCGGCTGCCTCGGGCATGGCCGGCGGCGACCGTGCTGCCGGGCTTCCTGGCGCTGGCCCTGGCGGGAGCGGGGCTCTTGCTGGCGGTGCCGGGCACGATGGCGGCTGCGGCAGGGCTCTTCCTGCTGGGGGCCGGCCTGGCGGCGGGATTCCCGGTGCTGCTGGGTTTCCTCGGCGGGCTCTATCGCGACCTGACCGGGACGGCCTTCAGCGCCGTGTTCGTGATGGCCCTGGTCGGGGGGAGCACGCTCTCATACCTGACCGGGGTGCTGGGCGACCGGCTGGGCCTGCGCGCCAGCCTGGTGATCGTGCCCGTCGCCGTGCTGGCGCAAGCGGGCCTGTTCGTGCTGTTGCGGCGGCGGCTGAAGGTTGCTGCCGCGGTCGATGTCGTCTGATGAGATCGAGGAAGGGACCGATGCTCGCACTGGAATGGTTGGATCAGGCGCGTGGCGTGATGGAGCGGATCCGGGCCACACAACTGGAGAACATCAAGCGCGCCGCGGCGCCGATGGCCGACTCGGTCGCGGCCGGGCGGTGGGTCCACACTTTCGGGTGCGGGCACGCCACGATCCCGGTGGAGGAGATGTACCCGCGGATCGGCGGTTTCGTCGGCTTCCATCCGATGGTCGAGCTGCCGCTGACGTTCTTCACGCGGATCGTGGGCGAGATGGGCGTCCGCCAGTTCGTGTTCCTGGAGGGCGTAGAAGGATACGGCGACCGCATCATGGAGAGCTACGACTTCGACCCGCGCGACACGATGTGGATCTTCTCGCACACCGGGATCAACGCGGTGAACATCGACGTGGCGCTCCGAGCCAAAGCGATCGGCATGAAGGTCGTGGTCTGCGGGTCGGAGGCGGGGTCGGGCTCGAGACCGAGCCGGCACTCGTCGGGCAAGAGGCTGTTCGAGGTCGCCGACGTGGTGGTCGACAACTGCACGGACGTCGTGGACGCATCGGTCGCGATCGAGAACCACCAGGACCGGATCGGGCCGGTATCCACCATGTCGTTCGTGACGCTGGTGTGGATGATCATCACGACGGTGGCCGAGGACCTGGTAAGTCGCGGAGTGAAGCTGTATATCCACCCGTCGCACAACGTGCCGGGTGACACCACGGCGCACGAGCGGCTGGACGCCGCGCTGCGGGAGTACAAGCGGAGGATCGCGGGCGTATGAACGGGGGGCGAGCCGTGCGTGCCATGACACTCCTGGGGCTCGTGCTGGGGCTCGCGGCCCTCGCGCCGGCCGCCGATCTCGCCGAGCGCGACGGCGCCATCGTGCGCGGCCCGCGGGCCGCCCGGCGAATGGCCCTCGTCTTCACCGGGCACGAGTTCGCCGAGGGCGGCGAGACGATCCTCGACGAGCTGGCGAAGCACGGGGCCAGGGCCACCTTCTTCCTGACCGGCGACTTCCTCGACAACCCCCGGTTCCGCGTTCTCGTCCGCCGGATCGTGGCCGAGGGGCACGGCCTCGGCCCGCACTCCGACAAGCACCTGCTCTACTGCGAGTGGACCGCGAGCAAGAAGCCCCTGGTCTCGAAGGCAGTCTTCAAGGCCGACATGCTCGCGAACCTGGAGAAGATCGAGCGGCTCGGAACCGCCCGGCCCCGTTATTTCCTGCCGCCTTACGAGCATTACAACGAGGAGATCGCACGGTGGTCGGCCGAGCTGGGCCTCCGGCTCGTCAATTTCACCCCCGGCACGCGCTCGAACGCTGACTACACGGAGGAGGGGAAGCCGAACTTCGTCGCGTCGCAGGCGATCTTCGACAGCATCTTGTACCGCGAGCGGGAGGACCCGCATGGGCTGAACGGCTTCCTCCTGCTCTTGCACATCGGCGCCGGCCCGGGGCGGACGGACAAGTTCCACGCCCGCTTCGCCGCCTTGCTCGACGAGCTGGCCGGCAAGGGCTACCGCTTCGTCCGCCTGGAGGACTTGTGGGAGGGCGAGGCGGCGCCGCCGCGCGCGGACGAAGTGTTCATCCGGGCCAGCCAGGTCGGATACGACGCCGGAGATCCGAAACTCGCCATGGCGTTCTCCCGATCGCCCGTGTCGGCGGAATTCACTGTTGTCGACGCCGAGACCGGGACGCCGGCCTTCACGGGGAAACCCGCGCCGATGCCGGGCGAGCGCCGGGCGCGTTCGAGCATTATGCCGAGCTCGACTTCACGCCGCTCGAGCGGCCGGGACACTACGTCGTGAAACTCGGCGAGGCGAGGTCGCTGCCGTTCGCCGTCGGCGAGCGTGCGCTGGCCGATCTGCCGGACCAGTTGCTCGCGTTCATGCGCCAGCAGCGTTGCGGCTACAACCCATGGCTCGGCGTGAATTGCCATCAGCACGACGGCCGGACCGCCTATGGCCCGCGGCCGGCCGGGAGCGCGATCGATGCGGTCGGCGGGTGGCACGACGCGGGCGACTTGCTGAAGTATCACATGACGTCCGGCAACGCCACGGCGCAGATGCTGCTGGCGTACGCGTTGGGCGGCGGCAGGAGGTCTGGCGGTTCGCGCTTCGCCGACCGCGTCGATGCCGCCGGAGACCCGAAGCCGGACGGGATCCCCGACCTCCTCGACGAGGCCCGTTGGGGCGTGGAGTGGATGCTCAAGATGCACCCCGGTCCCGGCGAGCTGTACCACCAGGTGGCCGACGATCGCGATCATACCGGCTTCCGCCTGCCCCAGAATGAAACCGCCGATTACGGCTGGGGCAAAGGCGGGCCGCGGGTGGTCTACTTCGCGGACGGCAAGCCGCAAGGGCTCGGCCGGTACAAGAGCGAGTCGAACGGCGTGGCGAACATCGCCGGCCGGTTCGCCGCCGCGATGGGCCTGGCCTATCAGACCTGGAAGGATGATTCGAAGGAACGCGGCTTCGCGGAACGTTGCCTGCGAGCCGGCCGCGAGGTCTACGAGCTAGGCCGCGCCCGCGAGGGGGTACAGCAGGGCAATTCCTACTCGGCACCCTATCGCTACGAGGAGTCAACCTGGGCCGACGACATGGAGTGGGGCGCGGCCGAGCTGTTCCGGGCCACGGGCGAGCGCCGCTACCTCGACGAGGCCCGGCATTATGCGCAACTCGCGGCCGACGACACCTGGATGGGACGAGACCGGGCGCGGCATTACCAGTATTACCCCTTTCAGAACGCCGGCCACTTCCGGCTCTACGACCTCGTGGATCCGGACTTCCAGAAGGTCCTCGCCGGGTACTACCGCGCGGGGATCGACCGGTGCATCCGCGCCGGCGCGGCCAATCCCTACCGCATCGGCGTCCCTTTCATCTGGTGCTCGAACAACCTGGTGGTGGCGCTCGTGACCCAGTGTCATTTCTACGAGCGGATGACCGGGGACGCCCGCTACCGCGGGCTCGCGGCGTGCAACCGCGACTGGCTGCTCGGCCGCAATCCGTGGGGATACGCGATGTTCACCGAGGTCGGCGGCGTGTTCCCGAAGGACGTCCACCTCCAGACGACGAAGCTCACGGGCCGGACGGTGCGCGGCGGCCTGGTGGACGGTCCGATCTCCGAGAGCATCTTCCGCGCGCAGCGCGGCGTCGCGATCACGCAGCCGGACCCGCTCGGCCCGTTCCAGGACCCGCGAGCCGTCTATCACGACGACATCAAGGACTATGCATCCAACGAGCCGACGATGGACGGCACAGCGTCGGCGATCCTCATGTGGGTGACGGGTGTCAACAGTAAGGCGAGCCGATAAGGACTGACACCTCGCCGATTGAATCAACCAGCTCTTTGGGCGGGAGTGAGCCGTGGGTGGGGAAGCCCCCTGCTGCCAAGACTTGAGTCGGCTGCTGAAGGGGCCGTCTCCGTTCGATCGCGCCATCGTCCTGGCTTGGTACGACGGACCGACCGTCGGTCTGGTGCGCTGCGGCGCTTGCAGGCGGAATTATGGTTCATCCGGAAGTAGCATGCGCGAATTTGACGCCGACGCAAGTCGTTGTGTACTAACGCGCCGATGATTTCACCCGACCAGGGCCTACTTCGTCTCATGGATCGCCAGGATCTTCAATTTGAAGGATTCCCGATCCCGGAACCCGTACGCCTGCCGCTTCATCGTCTTGATCTTGTTGTTCGTCCCCTCCAGCGGGCCGCTCGAGATCATCACGTCGTAGTACGCCAGCAGGCCCGAGCGGTGCGCCGCCAGCGTCTTGGCCATCTGCTGGAGGATCCGGATCCCCGACGCCTCCGCTCGGCGAATCCAACCGTCCAGGAAGGTCGTGGCGAATCGCTTCCCCGGCTGCTCCCAGAACCGCCGCAGATCCTCCTTCAGGTAGGAGGCCGTCGCCAGCGGCTCGTTGAGCTTCAAGGCCTCCTTCAGCCGGCTCTTCTCATCCGTCTTCGGGTCGAGGTTGGCGGCGTTCTTCAGCAGCAGCCACCGCGTCCCCTTGAGCACGTCCTTGTGCTGCACGTCGGTCGCCTCGCGGTACAGCGCCCGCCGCAGGTCCGAGAGCTTGTCGTTGAACAGCTTGACGACGTGGAAGCGGTCGAAGACGATCACGGCCTTGGGCAGATGGGCCCGCACCGCCGCCTGGTAGGCCCCCGACCTGTCCATGGCCACCGCCTCGATCTGGGCCTTGCTGGGCCGCAACCGCTTCCAGAAGGGCTTCAGCGCGTCGGCGCCCTTGCCGTCGCCGACGAAGACCACGGCGCCGCTGTCCAGGTCCAGGACCACCGTCAGGTAGCGGTGCCCGCTGGCCACGGCGATCTCGTCGATGGCGAGGGCGTTGAGGTGCTTGAGTTTGGGCTTGGCATAGCGCCGCGACAGGTCGCGCTTCTGGATGTCCTTGACCGGATCCCAGCCGACATCGAGGTGATGGGCGACGTCGCGGATGGTCATGCGGCGCGACAGCTCCAGCACGTACCGCTCGAAGGACTTGGTGTAGCTCCGCCTGGGGTCGGCGAAGGGGACCTTGACCTGACGCACCGCCCCACAGGCTCGACATTCGACGCGCGGGATCGGCAGGACCACGGTCGTCTTGCGGCAGCCGATGGGCAGGGCGGTGAATTGCCGCTCGGCGTGACCGCGGGAGATGACCTCGCGGGAGCCGCAGGCCGAGCAGCGACAGTCGTCGGGATCCTGCTGGATGGTGAAGATCGTCGCGCCGCCCTGATAGTCGGTGCGGACATACTCGTCGCCGCGGATACCGAATGCGTGATACAACAGGCTGGTGGACATGCTGACCTCCCGTTTTGGAGTCCGTTGACACAACTCCAAGTGGAGTCAGCATGTCCACGTTTTTCAAGCCCCGCGCGCGCTTCTTCCGGATGAACCGGAATTATCGGTTCGAGTGGCTCGACAAGATGGACGAGGATCACAGGATTCGACTCTACGGCCTCGCCTCTCTTCCTCCGGGCACGATGGATCGCGTGGTCGAGTTGCTCTCACCCTTCATGACGCCGACTTGGCCGACATGGGCGCCGCTCTGGAAGTTCCCCACGGAAGACGACCGTCTCGCCGTCGAACAGGCTGTCGACGAACTGATCGCATGCGCCGCTGCTCCGGAATTCGCGATCAGCACGGCCGGGCTGCTCGATGAGATCGGTGACGTTGTCGCACAGCCGGAGCCTTGTTAACATAGTGTTAGCATTCGGAACAACCCGACCGGAGGTAACCATGGCGACGGCACTCGTGCGTGATCTGGACGACGGCGTTTACGAACGGCTCAAGGCCCGCGCGGCCGGCAACAATCGCTCGCTGGAGGCCGAACTGCGGGAGATCCTCACACTGGCCTCGAAGCAGGTCGATATCGCCACGGCCCGGGCGGCGGCCGACGCGATGCGGAAGCGGCTCGAGGGTCGCCCACACAGCGACAGCGGCGAGATCCTTGCACAGGAACGCATGCGGTGAGTGAAAGTTCCTCTTCAGATGCCGATGAAACGCCGGAAGGGCCGAACCTGCCGCCGATCTCGCGGATCCTAATACCCGACGCCAGCGTCGGGGTGAAATGGTATGTCGAAGAGGACCACTCCGAAGCCGCGGAACGGCTGCTCGATCCGAGGTTCGAGCGGCACGTACCGTCCTACTTCTTTACCGAGGCGGCGAGCGTCTTGCAGCGCAAAGTGGCCGTCGAACGGATGCTAACGGAAGCCGAGGGACTGGAAGCGTTCCGGTTAATCCAGACTGTCCCCATGACCATCTACCCCACCGAGAGTCTCCTGGAGGATGCCTTCCGGCTCGGCGTCCGATACCGGCGTCCGGTTTATGACAGCCTTTACCTGGCCTTGGCCGAAGCGATCGGGGGACAGGTCGTGACTGCCGACCGTCGCCTCTATAACGGCGTGCATGGCGGCCCACTCGACCACCTCGTGCTCTGGGTGACCGACCCACTCGCTTGAAAAGGCCGGCATCAGTCCACGTCCGACCCGGACGAGCTTTGAGTCCTCGCGGCGGCAATCCGCCGCTTCTCGGGAAAAACCTGTATTCGCCAGGCTCCCCCGCGCACTATCTCGGTGAGGAGACGATTCCCCGGGCTGCGGCGGGAGCTTGCGTCATGATGAGTGGACCACCTCAGACCTACATCCACGACCTTGAACTCCTGTATCGGGTGGGGGCCGTCGGCGGCTTGACGGATCGGGAGCTGCTGGGCCACTTCATGGCCGGGGACCGCGCGTCGGCGCATCGGGCCTTCGAGGCCCTGCTCCATCGGCACGGCCCCATGGTGTGGGGCGTTTGCCGCCGCGTCCTGCGCGACGAGCACGCCGCGGAGGACGCCTTCCAGGCGACGTTCGTGGTCCTGGCCTTTAAAGCCCACACGATCCGCCGGCGCGACTCGCTGGGCGCGTGGCTCTACGGCGTCGCGGCGCGGATCTCCCGGCGGGCGCGGAGCCTGGCTCGCCGCTCGGACGAGCAGCCGTTACCGCCGGCATGCCTGGACGTCTGCGCTCCGGAACGAAGCGACCCCGATGCCGGGGAGCTGCGCTCGGCGCTCGAAGAGGAGGTCGATCGGCTCCCCGACGTGTATCGTCGGGCTGTGGTGCTCTGCTACCTCGAGGGCAAGACGCAGGAGGACGCCGCCCGCGAGCTGGGCTGGCCCAAGGGGACGGTCTCGGGCCGGCTGGCGCGGGCGAAGGACCTGCTCCGCGCCCGGCTGACCCGTCGCGGCTTCGCCCCCTCGGCCGGACTGGTGGGCCAAATCCTGACCGGCCCGCATGCTCCGCCCGCGCTACCGGCCGCGCTCGTGGACGGGGCGGTGCGATCCGCCGTGGGTGTCGTCCTGGGCCGGGGGGAAGGGCTCGCCGCGTCGAGCACGGCGGTGGCAATGGCCCGGAGTCTGCTGCGAACCATGCTGCTGGGGAAGGCGGCGTTGTCGGCCCTGGTGCTCGCGATGCTGGTGGCATTCGCCACGGCGCTGGCACAGACGGGGTCCGGGCCGGCGGCTCCCGGCCGGAATCGCCCCGTGGTCAGCCGCGGCGTCCGCCCATCGCAGCCGGCCGGGCCCGCCGTGGCGGATGGGAAGCTGCCGCGACACGCCATCGCTCGATTGGGGGCGACGCGGCTCCGGCACCAGAGCTTCGTGGGCGGGGTCGCCTTCGCGCCCGACGGACGGACGCTGGCGTCGGCCAGTTGGGATGGCACGGTCCGGTTCTGGGACACCGCCACCGGCGAACCGTCGGCGAGATTCCCGACGCTCCGGGAGCCCGACGGTGCCCTCAGCCTGGCCTATTCGCCCGACGGCACGAGGCTTGTCGTCGGTCACAACAACGGCTGGGTCCGGCTGTGGGACATCGCCGCGGCCAGGGAACTCCTTCGCACGAGGGTCCATAACGGAGACGTTCCGAGCGTGGCCTTCGCGCCGGATGGCCGGACATTCGCCACATCCGCCTACGAAGACCCGCTCGTCCGCATCTGGGACGCCGACACCGGCCGCGAGCGACGGACGCTCGCGTTCCGGGAGGATTCGACCTTTCGAGGCCCGCTCGCCTTCTCGCCCGACGGGAGGCGATTGGCCCTCGGCGCCACATCGCGTGTGACCGGCGGCGAACAGATCGACATCTGGGACCTCGACAAGGGCGGCGATCCCCTCATCATCCGCAAGGCTCATGACGGCGGGTTGACGAGCCTCGCCTTCGCCGCCGAAGGACACCTGATCTCTTGCGGGGCGGCTTATGAGCGCATGCGCGGCCCGAACGAAAACGAGATCCGTATCGAGACCAGGCCCCAGATCCGGATCTGGGATGCCGCCTCGGGGCGGAAGATCCGGGAACTGGGCCCCGGAGTCGATCGCGGTCACTGCAAGGCGGCCCTGTCCCGGGACGGCAAGGTTCTCATCTCGATGCACGATGACCGTATCCTCGTCTGGGACCTGGCCACCGGGGCGATCACGCGAAAGATTGACATCCAGGCCGACGAGAAGTCCTTCGGCGTGAGCAGCGGGCTCGCCATCTCGACCGATGGGACGATGGTCGCGGCCGATCGGCACGACTATGTGGTCCACGTGTGGGACCTCGCGACCAGGAAACCCCTCTTCAACGATGATGCGGCGCACGACACGACGATCGTGGCGACGATCTCCCCCGACGGCCGCCTCGCCGCCACCGGCGATGACCGGGGGAATATCCGCATCTGGGATCCGGCCCGGGGGACGCTCCTCCATCGGCTGGAGCTGGGCGGGATCGGACGAGTCTGGTCCCTGCGCTTCGCACCCGACGGGCGATCCCTCGCCGCGTCCGGCGAGTTCTTCGATCGGCAACAGGGCCGATTCCCGGGCATCGCCCGCATCTGGGACATCCCCGGATTCTCGGTCCGCCATCACCTGCCGCTGGATCACCGCGCCGTGTGTGTCGAGTACTCCCCCGACGGACGCCGGGTGGCCGTCGCGTCCTGGAACATGGGCGAGCGACAGCGGCCTGCCGTCAAAGCGGGACGAGGGAGTCTCGATAACGCGATCGATCTGTTCGACGTGGTGACCGGCAAGGGGCTGGTGGGACTTCCGGGTCACAAGGGGCGGATCCACGCCCTGGCGTTCGCCCCCGACGGCCGGACGCTGGCCTCGGCCGGTGAGGACAATGCGTTCCGCTTTTGGGACCTCGCGGCCGGCCGGCAGACCCGGGAGTTCCCGATCGAAGGGCATCAATTCGGTGCCGGGGACGATCGGCGCGGGAAGCCCACGTTGCTCGAGGGTTCGACGATTTCGGCGGATCTCAAGACGTCCGTCACGAGCGGCCTGTTCGGCGACCAGTTGCTGGTCTGGGAACTGCGATCCGGGCGGCTCCAGCGGACCTTCCAGGTCGATACCTATGTCGAAGGCGCCCTTGCGATCTCGCCGGATGGCCGGCTCCTCGCGGCGGCGATGACCCCAAGCGGCGGAGAGATCCGCATCGCCTCGATCCGCATCTGGGAGATCGCCACCAAGCGCGAGATCGTCCGGCTCGAGCCCGGGGTCACCTTCGTTCGGTCGCTCGGCTTCTCGGCGGACGGCAAGACCCTGATCTCGGGGATGAGCGACACCACGGCGCTGGTCTGGGACGTCGCGGCGGCCTGCGATCGGCCGGAGCGTCCACGGGAGTAGCCTTCGACGTCGCGGACCGTCCGGGTGAATCGAGATGCGAGCTCTCGTCCGGGATCCGTAGCGACCGACGCGAAACTCGTTACACTGGATGCGACGAATCTCGACGCCGGAGACTCATCGCATGCCCGGTCCATGGTTCGCGCGCAAGCCCCTGGCGATGCCGCTCGAGGAGTTGGAGGGTAAGGACCGCTTGAAGCGCGTCCTCGGGCCGATCGGGCTGACGAGCATGGGGCTCGGCGCCGTGATCGGCGCCGGGATCTTCGTGTTGACCGGCCAGGCGGCGCATCAGACGGCGGGCCCGTCGCTGATGCTCTCGTATACCGTCTCGGGAACGGTCTGCATCTTCGCCGCGCTCTGCTACGCCGAGTTCGCGTCGATGGTCCCCGTGGCCGGGTCGGCCTACACCTACGCCTACGCCACGCGTCATCGGGCGTCAGCGTGCAATGTGCTCGTGGCATGTGAGTTACGGCCTCGTTGTTGCTTGGGTCCTGAGCGGCCTCAAGCGAGCAGGTGGTCGTGACTCGCGCCGATTTTGACGGTATCAACCCCTTGAGCGGGCAGGTGTCAAGTTGAGGCCGACGGAGCCGAGGGCGGTCGCGATATGAGCGTCATCCACTTCTACAGCGTCAGCGGCGAGTTCGGGTGCTTCTCCAACTTCTCGCCCCATCCCGTCGCGCTCAAGGGCCAGACCTGGCCGACGAGCGAACACTACTTCCAGGCGCAGAAGTTCCCCGGGGCGCCCGACGAGGAAGAGATCCGCCAGGCGAAGTCGCCGATGATCGCCGCGAGGATGGGTCGCAGTCGCAAGAGGCCACTCCGCCAGGACTGGGAGTCGGTCAAGGATTCGATCATGCACGAGGCGGTCCTGGCGAAGTTCACCCAGCACGCCGACCTCCGGGGGATCCTGCTGGCGACCGGCGATGCGACGATCGTCGAACACACGAAGAACGACTCCTACTGGGGCGACGGTGGTGACGGCAGTGGGAAGAACATGCTGGGCCGGATCCTCGTGCGGGTGCGGAACGAGCTGCGATTGGAGGCGGGATCATGATGAACGCGCCACGCTACTCCGGAACGCTGAGGGCCGGACACTCCGACAACCCATTGACCTCGGATCGAGCGGCGCCTTATGATTCTGATGTCGGCTATGTTTTCCACTCTTGCTGGAGTCCGTCCATGCCCGTGATTGCGGCGATCCTTCGACTCAACCTGAGCCTCGGCCTTAGCCTGATCGGGCGGGCGGGGAGGTGGTCCTAGGGTCGTTGCGTCCGGATGAGAACGCAGCCCATGAGGCCCCGAGACCCGCCCGACCGGTGGATCTCGGGGCCTCGTGTTTTATCGGGCCCCGGTTGTTCCATCGGTGGGTCGGGCGTCGCCAATGAACGAGCCAGATCACCTCGAAAGCCAGGGAGAGAGCCGATCCATGAGCACGACCACGCCGGCGAATGCGACGACCAGTGGTCCGCCCGACGCCAACCGGTTGCGGATCTTCGACACGACGCTGCGCGACGGCGAACAATCGCCGGGCGCGAGCATGAATATGGCCGAGAAGCTCGAGATGGCCCGCGCCCTGGCCGCGCTGGGAGTTGACATCATCGAGGCCGGGTTCCCGATCGCCTCGGTCGGCGACTTCGAGGCGGTGCGCGCCATCGCCACCGAGGTCGCTGGCAGTTCGGTCTGCGGCCTGGCCCGCTGCAACGACCGCGACATCGATCGCGCCTGGGAGGCGATCCGGTTCGCCCAGTCCCCGCGGATCCACGTCTTCCTCGCCACCTCGGCGATCCACCGCGAGCACAAGCTGCGGATGACCCGGTCGCAGATCGTCGAGAAGGCGGTCGCCAGCGTCCGGCGGGCCAAGGGCTATTGCGCCGATATCGAGTTCAGCCCCGAAGACGCCGCACGGACCGAGCTCGACTTCCTCTGCGAGGTCGTCGAGGCCGCGATCGAGGCCGGCGCCACCACGGTGAATATCCCCGACACCGTCGGCTATGCGACGCCGGTCCAGTACGCGGCGGTGATCCGCACGCTCAAGCAGCGCGTGCCCAACATCGACCGCGCGATCATCAGCACTCACTGCCACGACGACCTCGGCATGGCGGTCGCCAACAGCCTGGCCGGCTGCGAGGCCGGGCGCGGCAGGTCGAGTGCACGATCAACGGCATCGGCGAGCGCGCCGGCAACGCCGCGCTCGAGGAAGTCGTGATGGCCCTGAAGACTCGCTTCGACTACTACGGCCTGACGACCCGCATCAAGACCGAGCGGCTGTATCCGATCAGCCGGATGCTCTCGACCCTCACCGGCCTGGCCGTCCAGCGCAACAAGGCGATCGTGGGCCGCAACGCCTTCGCGCACGAGTCGGGCATCCACCAGGACGGCATGCTCAAGGAGCGCTCGACCTACGAGATCATGCGGCCCGAGGATGTCGGCGTCCCGCGGACGGACCTGGTCCTGGGCAAGCACTCCGGCCGCCACGCGCTTCGCGAGCGGGTCGCGGAGATGGGATACACCCTCTCCGACGAGCAGCTCGAGACGCTGTTCGGAGACTTCAAGGCCCTGGCCGACAAGAAGAAGGAGGTTTACGACGACGACCTCATCGTCCTGATCGAGAGGTACCTGGAGGACGTCCCGGCGCACTGGCAGCTCGTCAGCCTGCACACGACGGCCGGGATGGGCGTGCTGCCGACGGCCACGATCGCGATCCGCCGGCCCGATGGCGAGGTCGTGCAGGACGCGGCGATCGGCGACGGGCCGGTTGACGCCATCTTCAAGGCCGTCGAGCGGGTCACGGGCGTCCGCGCCAACCTGCACGAGTTCGTGGTGCGGAGCGTCTCCCAGGGCAAGGACGCCCAGGGCGAGGTGACGCTCGAGCTGGAGGTCGAGAGCGACGACCGCTCGTATCGCGGCCGCGCGGCGTTCGACCGACATCATCGAGGCCTCGGCCCAGGCGTACCTGAACGCCGTCAACGCGATCGCCACGCACCGGGAACGCGGCCACGTCCGCGAGGTACTCGGCCGGCCTGTGCGGGAGCGTGACGCGTCGGAGACGGAAGTCGGGAGCGCGAGGCCCCGTCCAAGCCACTTCTATAAACCGGCTCGCACGGAGGCTCGCACTCCCGGGGCGATTGAGCCGCAACGAATCAATATGCCATGACAGTCGACGTGTACAGGCCCTCCGGCGCGTACTGATCCAGCGGGATCAGGAAATGCTTCGCGAAGTCGGGGACTTCTCGAAACAGGATGTGCAGGCCGTCACCGAATGAAGCCAGGCCGAAGCCGAACGGTTCGATGATCGAGATCAGGCTCTCCCTGGAGAAGAGAGAGACATGGCCGTTGCGGGGGCCGGCGTACCACCAATTCAAGCCCTGGCGGTCGATGTCGGGGGGCTGGAGCAGGGTCGAGAAGAGGATCAATCCCGGCTCGTCCAGGAAGTCGCTCATGTCGGCGAATGTCCGCTCCGGGTCGGTCGAGTGTTCGACGACTTCAAAACTGAGCACGCAATCGAAGCGGCCGGCCGGGCGGCCGGAATGCATCGGGACGAACGGGTCGTAGGCCTCGACCTCGGGGAACCCGGCGGCGCGGAGCCGATCGGCCAGGCCGCCGTTGCCACCGCCGTAGTCGAGGATGCGCCGCGGCCTTCCTTCCGAGAACAAGCTGACCAGGAAATCCGCGTTGGCCCGGGCGCGATCCTCGCGGTAGTCGGGATCGACCAGTAGGTATTCCTCGTTGTACACGTGACGCTGGAAATCGTCTGGGGTGAAATCATCGAACGCGGTCGTGAAGAGGAACCCGCACGTCTGGCATCGGTAGTAATAGATCGGCACGCCCGAGACCCCGAGGATCTTGCGCCGTTGGATCTCGCAGTTCTTGTGAAAATCCACCACGCCGAAAGGCATCGCCGTGGCGCCGCAGCACTTGCACGGCGACGACTCGGCGCAAACCGGCTGCAATCCCGAGCTCATCTCGGTCCTCCGGGCTTCACCTCGTCACGGGGAATGAGCGACCGCCGCCTCGAGCGCGGATCTTCTACGACTTCCGGCCCATCGGGGCAAGATCAAGACGGCTCATTCACTTTCCGGCGGTCCCGTGGTCGAGTCGTCGATTCGAGCGCGCGGTTTTTACACTTACATCGAATAGCCTTCCATGGTAATCTCCCTCGGCCCCGTCCCGAATCCCGTCCTGCTACTCTGACACGTCGAGGCGATGCACCCTGCCGGCTCGAGGCAGCCGGTGGGTCGGTCCCCCGTCGAATGGAATCAAGGAGGTGGAAGATGCTCAAGAGGCTGGCGTGGATCGTTCTTCTGGCGGCGGCAGCCGCGGGGGGCTGTATGTCGGCTTCCGGTGCCGTCCGCGGGGAGACCGTGACCGGTCCCGCGAGCACCACGATCGGCGCGCCGGTCGCACCGATGCCGCCGGCGCGGTAGGGTCATCATCCGGCCGGGAATCAGGCCTGGGGTGTGAAGCCGAGCACGACGTCGCCCCTGACCGCCAGCTCGCCGATGCGCGAGCCGGGCAGAGGGGCGAAGTCGAGGCAGACCGACTCGCGCGCCTTCTTATCGCGGATGGCGCGGTAGATCCCATCCCGGTCGTTGCGGGGATCGCCCTTGATGTAGAACTGGGTCGTCAGGAGCTCCTTGCCGCCCTTTCGGACCTTGACGTGAATGTGCGGGCACCGGCCGGTGTAGGGAACGGGCTTGATCGTGCGGAAATAATACTCGCCCGTCGAGCCGGTCAGGAACTTGCCGTATCCCTGGAAGTTCCTGTCGAACCGCGAGTGTGCGGGGTCCCGGGTGTGGATATAGGCCCCGCTGTTGTCCACCTGCCAGATCTCCACCAGGACGTTGCGGATCGGGTCGCCCTTGTGATCCAGGATGCGTCCCGAGAGGTGCGCGACCTCGCCGACGGCCGGAGTCAGGTTGTCGTTGACGACGATGAGGTCGTTGTCGGTGTCGAGCGGCAGCTTGTCCGGGTAGAAGGGACCCTCGGTCTGGCGCGGCGTGCGCACCAGCTCGTCGGCGAAGGCGCCGCGCACCGTGAAGAAGGCGGACGCCCCGGTGAAGGCGGCCGCGCCGGCGGCCATCGAGCCGAAGAAGTCGCGGCGGTGGATTCGGTCGTGCTCGTTGCGCATCATCGGGCGGTCCTCCAGGAGATCGGAGACGGCAGGCAGCGGCCAGCTTCGAGTTTACCCGGCCTTCGCCGGAATGTCTCGATCCCCGCATCCTGGATTTCGGATTCGTCTCGCCGTACGCTGGACCCTCTTGCGAGGCGGAACGTCCGCGGGGTCGGCGAACAGGGCCGGTGAGGGCGCGCTCAACCATGCCCGGCGAGATCGGCGAATCAGCTCCCATCGAGGCCGCGGGCGACCGGCCCGACGACGGCGTGTCGGAATCGGCCGTCCTGAAGAAGGTGGCCCGCCGGCTCATCCCGTTCCTGTTCGTCCTGTACCTCGCGAATATCCTGGACCGGAACAACGTCGGATTCGCCCGCCTGCGGATGCTGGCGGACCTCCACCTGGACGAGACCGTCTACGGCTGGGGGGCGACCTTCTGTTTCTACCTCGGCTACCTGCTCTTCGAGGTCCCCAGCAACCTGATCCTGCACCGCCTCGGCGCCCGGCGATGGATCAGCCGGATCATGATCACCTGGGGGATCGTGTCGACCTGCACGATGTTCGTGACGGACGCCAGGAGCTTCTACCTGGTCCGGATCCTGCTCGGAATCGCCGAGGCCGGGTTCTTCCCGGGGATCGTGTTGTATCTGAGCTACTGGTTCCCGGCGCGGGAGCGGGCGAGGGCGGTGGCCTGCTTCATGATGGCCTCGCCGCTGTCGGGCGTCGTCGGCGGACCGTTGTCGGGCAACCTGCTCGAATACACCAACGGGGCCTGGGGATTGGCGGGCTGGCAATGGCTCTTCCTGATCGAAGGGATTCCCTCGGTCGTTTTGGGATTCGTGACGTGGTGGTACCTGACGGATCGTCCCGAGCAGGCCCACTGGCTGGCGCCTGATGAGCGATCTCGCCTCGCCGCGCGGATGGCCCAGGAGGAGAAGAGCCGGGAGGAGCGGCATGGCCTGAATCGCCTCCAGGCGCTGGCCGACCCGCGGGTGGGACTGTTCATCATGCTGTATTTCACGATCGCCCTGGGCTCCAACGCCTTCGGCTTCTACGCGCCGGAGATCCTCAAGAGGCACTTCTCCGGATGGAGGGACGACGCGATCGGATATTTGTACCTGGCCCCGAATCTCGTGACGGCCATCGCCATGTTCCTGATCGGCCGGCATTCCGACCGGACCGGCGAGCGGCGGTGGCATCTGGCTTTCTGCGCCATGCTCGCGGCGGCCGGCTGGGGACTGAGCGCGACCCTGCGTTCGCCCTGGCTCGTCCTGCTCGCGCTGACGATGGCCCAGGTGGGGATGATCAGCATGATCGGGCCGTTCTGGTCGCTGTCGACGTCGTTCATGAGCGGCATCGGCGCGGTCGGTGGGATCGCCCTGATCAACACGATCGCCAACACGGGCGGTGCGTTCTCGTCGCCGCTGATGAGCCGGCTGGGGAAGACAACGGGCAGCTTCGCCGCCGGTCAGCTCGTGATGGCGGGGACCATGATCATCGGCGCGCTGATCGCGGTCCGCATCCGGCACGATCCGGCCGCGGATCGACTGCCGTGAGAGGTCTGGGGATGATCGCTGGGGAGCCGCTCGGCAGCGGGCCGACGCGGTGATAGAATGGTCCTCGGCCCGATCAACGCCTGCCGCCGGCGCGAGCGACGCCAGGAGAGTCACCGATGCCATCGCCGTTCCCGGGAATGGACCCCTACCTGGAGAAGCCCTCTCGCTGGCCCAACGTGCATCATGAGCTGATCTCGGAAATCCGGGCCCAGCTCAATCGGGAACTCGGCCCGCGCTATTATGCCGAGATACAGGAACGCGTTTATATATCCTCGGGGGATGATCCAGGGAGGTCGATCCTGATTCCCGACGTTCAGGTCTCATCCCGGAGTACGGGCCATCGACCGTCCATGCCGGCCGTCCCTGGCGGTGGCGTCGAAATCGCGGAGCCGCTGGTGATCGAGACGCTGATCAACGAGGAGGTCCGGCAACCTTACGTGGAGATCATCCACGTGGAGGACCGCAAGGTGATCACCGTCATCGAGGTCTTGAGCCCGGACAATAAGTCGGCGCGGGCCCAGGGGCTCAAGAGTTTTCGGGGGAAGCGCAACACCATCATGAATTCGAGCAGCCATCGGGTCGAGATCGACTTGCTTCGGCGGGGGGTCTCGCTCGCCCTGCGCAAACGCATCCGACCGCATGAGTACTTCGTCCATGTCTCCCCGGTGCCACTCCGCCCCGAGGGCCGGGTCTGGCCGATCCGGCTCTCGCAACGGTTGCCAATGATCCCGATCCCGCTCCAGCCCGGGGACGACGACAGCCCGCTTGACCTCCAAGCCGTGCTCAATTCCGCGTATGATCGCGCCCGTTACGAACGGGTGATCGACTACACGAAGGAACCGGACCCGCCCCTGAGCAAGGAGTGGAAGGAATGGGCCAACCGACTGCTCGCCGAGAAGGGGCTGCGCCCGGGGCCGCCGCCGAATGACGCCGCTCACAACCGCTGAGGGGACCTGCGATCCATGTCGGGCAGTGATGTGGGGGCAGGGGGTGTATCGGTCGAGGACCTCCGGGCTTTTTGCGTCGCGGCGCTGCGGAAGGTCGGCGTCGGCGAGGAGGACGCCCGGACGACGGCCGACGTGCTGGTGACGACCGACACGTGGGGCGTATTCACGCACGGCGTCAAGGCCCTGACGGGCTACATCCGGCGGATCCGGGCGGGCGGGATCCGGGCGGACGCCCGGCCGAGGACCGCCGCGGAGGGCCCGGGCTGGGCGATCGTCGACGGCGGCTCCGGGCTGGGGATGGTGACCTCGACGTTCGCGATGCGGGCGGCGATCGCCAAGGCGCGGGCCTGCGGGATCGGGTATGTGGGGGTGTTCAATAGCTGCCACTTCGGCGCGGCCGGTTACTACGCGGCGATGGCCGCCGCCGAGGACATGATCGGCCTGGCGATGGCCAACGACACGCCGAGCGTGACGGCGCCCGGGGCGAGCGGCCGGGTCACTGGCAGCAACCCGCTCGCGTACGCCGTGCCCACGGGCTCGGGACCGCCGATCCTGCTCGACATGGCCACAAGCACGGTTGCCGGGGGGAAGGTCGCCGCCGCCCACGTGCTGGGCAGGACCATCCCCCAGGGCTGGGTCATCGGCCTCGACGGCCAGCCGACGACGGACCCCGCCGCCTTCCTCGCCGGGGGCGCCCTGACCCCGATGGGCGGCCACAAGGGCTATGGGCTGGCCCTGTTGATCGAGAGCCTGTCGGCGGTCCTGACGGGTGCGGCGATCACACGCCAGGTCGTCCCCTGGCTGGTCGGCGATCCCTCCGTCCCGACCGGCCACGGCGCCGCGTTTATCGCCGTGAATATCGGTGCGATGATACCGATCGACGACTTCAAGCGGCGGGTCGACGCGCTGGTGGACGAGATCCGGCAGGTACCCCGGGCCGAAAGTTCGGACCGGGTCTACCTGCCGGGCGAGATCGAGTGGGAACGGCGGCAGGCGGCCCTCGCCGAAGGGATCCGCTTGCCGGAGGACGTGCTGCGGAGCGTCCTGGAGCTGGCGCGGGAGCTGGGCATCGAATCGCAGGCTGACGGAGGGGCTTCGGAGCCCTGAATTCCGGATTCCCGATTCCGCATTCCGGGACGGATGAGGGCACGATGACGGCCCCGCTCCGGAATGCGGAATCGGGAATCCGGAATCGTCGCCCCGCTCTTCGCGAGCGAGGGGCCGATCAGCGATCCCGCATCGCCGCCAGCGTGCCGCGGATGTAGCCGATGCTCTCGGCCACGCCGGGCAGCGGGTCGTTCATGTCCTTCTCGTGCTCGAGGCCGACGTGGCCGCCGAAGCCGACGTCCCGGAGGGCCCGGAGGATCCCACCGATGTCGAGGACGCCCCGGCCGACCTCGATCGGCCGTGCTCGCGGCCCCTTGCTCTCCAGGTCCTTGATGTGCACGTCGTAGAGGCGAGCCGAGCAGGTCCGGATCGCCCGCACGGGGTTGACGCCGCAATGGGCGGTGTGCCCCACGTCCGCGCAGATGCCGATCCGCCGGTCCAGCTTCTGGACGGCGTCCCAGACGTCCAGGGGCGAGGGCCAGAGCTTGTCCTCGGGCCCGTGGTTGTGGATGGCGAGCTGGATGTCGAATTCCTTGACCAGGCTCTCCAGCGCCGGCAGGCAATCGTGGGCCGGAGAGCAGACGATCGTGGGGATGCCCGCGTCGCGCGCGTATTCGAAGGCGTTCCTCAGCTCGCTCTCGCCCCCCTTCATGCCGATCACGCCGCAGCTCAGCGGGGTGATGCCCGCCTCGCGGAACTTCGCGGCGACCGCCTTGCGCTGGTCGGCGGTGCTCTTGAGCGGCAGGTGGGCCTCCTTGATCGAGACGTAATGGACGTCGACGCGGCGAATGCCCTGGATGGTGGCCTCCAGGGGCAGCCGGCTGAAGGTGTACGAGGCCACGCCGACTTTCAGCCCCAGCCACGGATCGGCGCCGGGGCCGCGATCGGGCGGCTGGGCGTGGGCTGGTGGCGAGCCCTGCGCGAGCGGGCCCAGGGCGGCGGCCGAGGCGGCGAGGCCGACGAAGCCTCGGCGCGAGAGCGGGGACGTTCGGTCCATGGCTTGCTCCTGGCGGCTTGAAGAATCCGGGTCGATCCGGGCATCGTTCTCCGACGGACCGCTCGATCATACCGGCGCGGTGAGGCCCATGGCAGCCGTCCCCTCCTCGACGAACGGGCCCTCAGGCCTCGCCGGCCGCGATCCGCTCCCAGATCTGGCGGATCAAGCAGAGCTTGCGCTCGACGCTCCGCGGCGAGATCTCCAGCCGCCGGCCGATCTCCTGGGACTGGTGGCCCTCAAGCCGCATCTGGGCGACCGTCCGGAGCGATTGGCTGCCCAGGGCTTCCATTAGACGACGATAACCTTCGGTCAGTTGGGCGGCGAACTCGGGAGACGGCTCGCGGCTGAGGAACCCGGCCAGCCCTGGTTCTTCCGAGTCGGCGGCTTCCAGCAGGGCCGATTCGCCAACGATTCTCCCGCCCCCACGCTTCTGACAGGCCCGATTGCGCGCGACGGCCAGGGCCTTCCGGCTCGTGATGACGACGAGCAGGCGCCACAGCTCGTCGCGGCCGGCCAGCTCGGGGAACTGGCCGCGACCGGCGCGGTCACAGAAGGTGTGGAAGGCGCTGAGCGCCACGTCTTCCTCGTCGACATCGCGCCGCTGGTGGCCCGGGATCTTCCTGGCCGCGAGGCGGACCAGACGCTGGAAGTAGCGGTCCCAGAGCTTCCCGATCGCTTGATCGTCGCCCGCCTTCGCGGCGTCGAGCCAGATCGTCACCGAGTTATCATTCGCCATGGGATGGCCTCCCGAGAGTCATCATGGTTGTCGTTTGCATCGCCCAGGCATCGCGGGCATCGCGCCTGCCTGCCTTGATTACGGGAAGCTCCGGGCCGATCTCCGACCCCCGTCGTCATTTTCTTACCCGGGCGCCGCGCCGGCCGTCCTCCGGCGTCGAGGCATCCGCCTGGAATCGGTACAGGAGCCGGGCGGGGTGTTGACCAAGAGAGAGGCCCGCGCGACGTCGATGGCGCCGCACGGGCCGCGATGAACCTCCGATTCGTCAACGGCCGCGGTGGCCGACTGCGGTCGATCAGGACGTCGTGGACGAGGGCGGCGTATAGGACACGAAGGTGCCCCACAGACCGGTCGATCCTTGGACGATCGCGCTCTCATTGCCGGAGCTGCCCTGCGCGATGATCACCAGCGTGCCGTAACCGGCCTCGACGGTCGTCAGCGCGGTGAAGTCGCCGCCGAGATTGACGCTCGGGTTCCAGGCCGCGGTCGTGCCGTAGACCAGGCTGTCCATGCCGGCGTCCTGCTCGACGGCCGTGATGGTGCCGTTGGTGCCCAACCCCACGATCTCGATCCATCCGCCGGGTGCCTCCGCCGCGGCCACCGCCTGGAAGGAGCCGCCAAGTCTGTAGAACCCGCTCCACGAGCCGTTGGCCAACTGCTCGTTGACCCAGAGGGCGTTGTCCGTCCCCACGGCCGCGATGACGGCCCCGCCGCCGGGGATCTGCGCCACGGCGAACGACTTGACGATCCCGCCGGTGGTGAACCAGCCGTTCCAGCTCCCGTCGGCGTTCTGGGAGTCGACGTACACGGCGCCGTTGTTGTCGGTGGCGATGACCTCCGGCAGGCCGTCGGGCGCGATCACCCCGGCGACCTTCATGGCATCGATCTGGGCAGGCAGCTCGACCCAGCCGGTGAAGGAGCCGGACGACGATTGCTCGTCGGCCCAGACGTTGCCGTCGGCGTCGCTGGCGAAGACGACCGCCTCGCCGTTGGCGGTCTCCGTCGCGGAGACCGACGTGGCGACGCCGCCCAGGTTGTATGTCACGGGTGCGGTGGTGCCCGCGGTCTGCACCTGGACGGTGACGGACTGGTCGGTCGCGAGCCCGGCGGTGACCGGGTTGACCGGCGGCGTCACG
The DNA here is from genome assembly GCA_963815795.1 of uncultured Planctomycetota bacterium. Taxonomy (GTDB): domain Bacteria; phylum Planctomycetota; class Planctomycetia; order Isosphaerales; family Isosphaeraceae; genus JAKAUH01. The sequence continues at coordinate 857,560 of CAWFIC010000006.1, forward strand.
CTCACGAAGCCGCTAAACTGGTCGTTCGGCCCCTGGACGTCGGCCGACTCGTTGCCGAAGATGTCCTGGGCGAGGACGTTGAGCGTGCCGAAGCCGCTGTTGACGGCCTGCACCGAGGTGAAGTCGCCGCCCTGGTTGACGAACCCGCCCCAGCTCGAGGCGGTACCGAGGTTGGCCTCGCTCGCGCTGAAACTCTGCTCGTCGACCGAGACGGTACCGTCGGTGCCGAGCCCCACGATCGCGAGCCCGCCGTCGGGGGCCTGCGCCGCGGAGATCGACTGGAAGGAGCCGCCCAGGCTGTAGAACCCGGTGAACGCGCCGTCCGACAGTTGCTCGTCGACCCAGATGGCGTTGTCCATGCCGACGGCCGCGATGGCCGCCCCGCCGCTGGGGTCCTGCGCCACGGCGAACGACTTGACGATCCCGCCCGTAAAGGACCAGTTGTTCCAGCTCCCGTTGGTGTTCTGAGACGTGGTGAAGACGTAGCCGTAAACGTCGGAGGCGACGACCTCCGGCAGGCCGTTGGGGGCGACGGCCCCGACGATATGGGCGGCCTCGATCTCGGCGGGTAGTTCCGTCCACCCGCTCCAGGAGCCGCCGGGAAGCTGCTCGTTGGCCCAGGTGTCGCCGTTGTAGTCGAGGCCGAAGACCACCGGCGCACCGTTCGGGGTCTTCACCGCGGTGACCGACTGGAGATAGCCGCCCAGGTCGATCGCCCCGGTCCAGCTCCCGTCCGTGTTCTGCTCATCGACGTAGACCGAATGGTCCAGGCCGATCCCGATGTCGACTGCACCGCCGCCCAGGGCCATCGACGAGACGTAGCCGCCCACGTCGGTCGGCGTCGAGCCGGGATTGAGGTCGTAGACGTGGTTGTCCGGGCCGAGACCGTAGACCTGAGTCCCCGCCGCGGTAACTGCCTTGAACCCGCTGCCCAGGTTCTCGAATCCGGTCCAGTAGCCGTACCGGTTGGCGTCGCCCCCGCCGAAGGTGTACCGGTCCTCCACGACATTGTTAGAGACGTCGATGGCGAAGACCGTCCCGGGATTCACCGACTGCGAGGTGGTGATCGACTTGACGTCGCCGCCCAGGTCGGTCAAGTTGGTCCAGCCGGCCCCGTTCTGCATCTCGGTATAGACGGCGTCATCGAAGCCGAGGCCATAGACCTCCGGATTGCCGGTGTATGACATCCCCGCGGCGATCTGCTGGAAGGCGCCGCCCTGGCTGATGTAGGCCCACCCGCTCCAGCCCTGGCCGGGTGTGAACTGATCGTAGTAGAGGGCGTTGTCGAACCCGAGGGCGAAGAGGCCCGATCCGCCGCCGACGAGCGGCGTCGCAGCGATCTGCTTGACGCTGCCGCCCAGGTACGCCCAGCCGCTCCAGTTGCCCGAGGGGCCCTGCCACTGGGCGTAGACGGCGTTGTCGAACCCGATGGCGCAGACCTCCGCGGTGTTGTCGGGGGAGACCGTCGCCGTGATCGACTGGAAGACGGCGCCGCCCTGGCTGAGGTCGGTCCACCCGGTCCACTGTCCGCTGGACTCCTGGTAGTTGAAATAGACGGCGTTGTCGGACCCGATGCCGTAGATCGCCGGCAACCCGCTCAGGCCGTAGGTCGTCACGGCGATCGACTTGAGGTAGCCGCCCAAGTCAACCCAGCCGGTCGAGCCGGTCCCCGGGACCTGCTCGTTGACGTAAACGGCGTTGTCGCCGCCGATGCCGACCAGCGCCGTCCCGTTCCCGAAGGGCAGCCCCACCGAGGTGACCGACTGGAGGTATCCGTTGGGGGACGCCGCCTCGGCCGCGCTGAAGTAGGCCGTCAGGTCGGTTTCGAGCTGCTGCGGGCTCGGGGCCGCCGCGGGGCTACTCCCGGTCTGGAAGATGCCCTCGAGCTGCGAGAGGACGTTCGAGGATTCGGCCTTCACCTGGGGCGCCACGATCGTCTTCAGCACGTCCTTGACGAGGGTCTTCAACGCGGTCGTCAGCTTGGAGGGAGTCTTCCCTGGCAAGGAATCGGTGACCTCAACCGCCTCCGAATCCGGCAGTGGGATCGCCTCCTGGGCCTCCCCGTTCGGCAAGGGGTCGGCCGTCGGCAGGTCCGGCGCGCTGGGCTCGGTCGGAGTGGAGCCGGGCTGACTGCCCGAGGTGTCGCCGCTCGAGCTGGGCGTGCTGCCGCCGTCGGACGAACTCGGGGTGCTGCCGCTCTGGGACGGGGCCGCGCCCGAACCGTCGCCGGGGGAACTCCCGTTCTGGCTCGGGGTGCTGCCGCCATCGGACCCGGAGCTCGGGGCACTGCCGCCGGGGGCTTGACCGGAGCTGGAGCCCGGCGCGCTGGAGCCCTGGCCGGACTGCCCGGGCTGGGCGCCCGAATTGCTCCCGTCCTGCCCCGGGGCGCTGCCGCCCTGAGACTCCGAACCCGGGGCGCCGCCACTCTGGCTCGGGGCCGCGCCCGCACCGTCGCCGGGGGCGCTGCCGCCCTGGCTCGGCGTGTTGCCGCCCGGGTTGCCCGTACCCGGCGCGCTACCGCCCTCGCCGTCGGTCAGCAGCGATTCCGGGGCGGTCCCGTCATCGGAGAGGCCGGCTTCCGTGGCCAGTTGGTTGAACTCGGTGTCCAGGGTGTCCGCCCCGTCATCTGCGGTGGAGGTGAGGTCCGATAGCTCGCCATCGGTCCCTCCGACGATCGCGCCGGTCTCCTCCCCTTCGAAGTCCCCGGCCTGGTCGCCGATGTCGGTGGAGAGGCCGCCGAAGATCGCGCCGCCGAGGGCGCCGAAGCCGGCGGCGGCCCCGACGTTCGTGCCCAGCTCCTGGCCGTTGGCGGCGTTGGTCAAGAACTGGTTGAAGGCACCGACCGCGGCGCCCCCGATGGCGCCCCCAACAACGCCGCCGCCGACCATCCCGACCCCGCCGGAGACCAGGCCCGTGGCCGCGCCGATGCCGAGGTTCTCGCCGTACCCGGACCAGCTCCAGTTGCCGTTGACCGTCCCGTCGGTGTTCGTGTTCTCGATGTTGTACTCGATCCCCTGCACCCCCGCCCCGATCAGCGTGGCGCCGCTCAGGTCGCCGGCGGGGCCGTCGATCACGCTGGATGCGATCAGGGCGACGCCGCCCAGGACCATCAGCCCGTCGAGCGAATAGGACACGCCCGCTTCCACCTCAGGATTCGTGAAAGTGGTCTGGAGCTCGCTGCCGAGATACTCGAAGCCGCTCGAGAGGGCCGAATCCGCCGTGTCGAAGGCGCTGTTGATGTCGTACAGTGCGGTCGAGAGATTGCTCTCTGCGACCTGGGCGAGGTTCTGGAGGTCGCTCGAGACGGTCAACGCGACCTGCGTGATGCCGCTCGAGATGTCGTTGCCGAGCGTGGTGAAGGCATTGCCGACGGCGCTGGCCGCGTCCGGGAAGAAGTTGCCGATGGCCGTGCCGATGTCGCCGAGGCTGCTCGAGACGGTCGATGCGATCATCTGCGCGTCGTTCGACACGGTGGTGACGAGCTGATTGCCGAAGTTCTGGATGGCACCGATGGCGTTCTCGGCGCCCTGTTCGATCGTGCTGATGGCCTGCCCCGCAAAAGTCTCGACATCGCCGGCGACCTGCTCGCCGGTGCTCACGATGTCGTTGCCGAGGTTCGAGAAGAAGTCGGTGAAGGCCGACAGCAATTGCAGCGTCTCGAGGCTCTCGACGCCCAGGTTGCAGTCGCGGTTCTTGCGCGGTCGCTGGCGTGACCGTTTGGCATTCCAGAAAGCTCGGGCGGACATGGTGGGATTCCTCGGGTGATGGCCCGGTTGGTCGCGGCGGGCCCGTCCGGGGCGCCCTCGGGATTCTCACCCGTCCGAACGCCCCCTACCTCGGGATGGCAAACCGCCACGACTCCCCGCCACGACACGCGAGTTCCTGCCTGGCAATTCCGCGGGTCTTCGTTGAGAATCGCCGGAGAGATGTGATGAATCTCCGAACCTGTGCCGACTTTTTTCCGACGGTGACCGGTCGGTCCATCGGAAAGCAATGGAGACGATGTGTCGTGGCGAACGAGGCACGGCGCCGCTCTGCATGATCCGTGACGCGCCGCGCCTGCGATCTTCGATGATGACAATCAATCGCCGGATCGGGGTTCTGGGAGCCGCCTCGTGAAACGTCGACCGACTGGGGGGGGGTTCGGGTTCTTTCCTGATGGGTCGTATCTCGGCGTGCAGTCCACGTGGGAGTCTTTCCTCGAAATCGAGGACCGCCTCGGAGAATCGGGCCGCTCGGACCGTAATCTCATGGCGAACTACTCCGATTCGCGAACGCAACGGACGCTGCTCGAGCGGCTGGCGCAGTCCGGCGGTCGGAACCAGGCGGCCTGGTCGGAGTTCGTCAACCGCTACGGGCGCAAGATCTACGGCTGGTGCCTGCGATGGCGGCTCCAGGACGCCGACGCGCAGGACGTGACCCAGATCGTGCTCTTGAAGTTGGCGCAGCGGATGAAGGACTTCACCTACGATCCAGGGCGGAGCTTCCGCGCGTGGCTCAAGACAGTGACCCATCACGCGTGGCAAGACTACGTTAACAGCCGGCAAACCGCCACGCTGGCGACCGGAGGAGATCCTGCCGAGGAGCGGTTGGAATCGGTCGCGGCGCGCGATGACCTCTCCCGCGAGCTGGAGCGGCTCTTCGACCTGGACTTGCTGGAGACGGCCATGCAGCGGGTCCGGCTGCGCGGCCCCCCACACCTGGATGGCCTTCTCGATGACGGCGGTGGAAGGCATCCCGGCGCCGGAGGTCGCCCGGCGGCTGGGGATGAAGGTCGCCCGGGTCTACGCGGCCCGCAGCACGATCCAGCAGCGATTGCAGGAGGAGTGCCGGCTATTGGAATCGGCGCAGGAAGCGTGGTGACCCGGGGGCCGGATCCCCGGCAGTCCCGCATGGAGTCATCTCCCGGAACGGGGACGAGGCGATGCCCGACTGCCCCGCGCGCCAGACCCTGGAGCGATTCCTCGCCGGCGCGCTCGACGACCGCGAGCAGGATGACCTCTCGCGCACGTCGAGGAGTGCTCCGCCTGCCAGCGCGACCTCGAAGACCTGGTCGCCAGACCATCGCCCAGGCCGGGGGCAGCTGAGGGGGCGGCCGTCGGGGAGCGCGAGCACGACGTGTCGTTCCTCAAGCGACTGCAGCGGACTCTCACCGACCCGGACTGGTGCCCGCCGCCCTGGACGGACTCGGGCCGGCATCTCGGCCGGTCCGCCGGACGGGATGGCCGGACCTCGCACGTGTCGCCCGGCTCGGTCCCCGGGTACGAGCTCCTCGGCGAGCTGGGCCGCGGCGCCATGGGGGTCGTCTACAAGGCGAGGCAGCTCAGCCTCGGGCGCTTGACGGCGCTGAAGATGATCCTGGCCGGCGAGCACGCCGGCCTCAACGACCGCACGCGCTTCCGGGCCGAGGCCGAGGCGGCCAGCGCCCTGCACCACCCGAATATCGTGCAGGTCTACGAGATCGGCGAGGCCGGCGGGCTGCTGTATTTCTCGATGGAGTATGTCGAAGGCCAGACGCTCAAACAATGGCTCCACGACACGCCGAAGCCGGCGCGGGCGGCGGCCCTGCTCGTGGAGGCGCTGGCCCGCGCCATTGCGTTCGCCCACCGGCGCGGCATCGTTCACCGCGACCTGAAGCCGGCCAATGTGCTGCTCGAGGCCGTCGATGCGCAGCCAGCGGCCACCGAGCCGGCCGGCTCCGCCGGCGCGGGTGCGGAGCTCGCCCGGCTGGGCCTGGTGCCGAAGATCACCGACTTCGGCCTGGCCAAGCGGATCGGCGACACCCTGGGGACTCAGACCGGCCAGTTGATGGGCACCCCCAGCTACATGGCGCCCGAGCAGCTCGCGGGCCGGGTCGGCGCGACCGGGCCGGGCGTTGACATCTATGCCCTGGGCTGCATCCTTTACGAGGCCCTGACCGGCCGGCCCCCGTTCCTGGACGCGTCGCTGGAGGTGCTGGCCGACCGCGTCCGTGGCGAGGAGCCGGTCCCGCCCCGGCGGCTGCAACCGCGATGCCCCCGCGACCTGGAGACGATCTGTCTGAAATGCCTGGAGAAGGAGCCGGGCCGGCGCGTATGCGACCGCCGCCGGGCTGGCGGAGGACCTCAGGCGGTTCCTCGCCGAGGAGCCGATCGTGGCCCGGCCGTCCTCTTCATGGGATCGGCTGACCAAGCTGGTGCGGCGGAACCGGGCCGCCGTCGCCGGGCTCGCCGGGATCATCGCCTCTTTGCTGGTGGGGATCGCGGCGACCGGATACCTGGCGTGGCGCGAGGGCCGTGCCAGGCGGCTGGCCGATGCCAGCGCCGATGTGGCCCGCGACGCCACGCGACGCGCCCAGGCCGCCGAGGGGGCCACGCGACGCGAGACGTACCTGGCCCGGCTCTCGGCCGCGGAAGCCGCGCTGCGCGAGCACGACGTCTCCCGGGCCACCCGACAGCTCGAGCTGGCGCCCGGCGGCCTCCGCGGCTGGGAATGGGCGCACCTCCGCGCACGGCTGGACGACGGGCTCGGCCCGATCGCCGGGGGCCGGCACTGGACCGACCTCGTCGGCTTCCTCGACGACGGGCGACTCGCCGTCTTCGGCGCCGGGACGATCGAACTCCGCACTGCCCCATTCGCCGAACCCTCCGCCCGGATCCCGCTGGACGCCGGCAAGGTCCTGGGCGTCTGGGATGCGTCGACGCCCGACCGGACCCGGTTCCTCATCCGCGAGCGTGGCAACCGGCTCCGCCTGGTCAACCCGGCCGGGGAGACCCTCCGACTCATCCCGCTCGAGCTCGGTTTCGAGTCCCTGGTCTGCGCGGTCCGTCCCGGCCGCAGGTCCGTGGCCGTCTGTTCCAACAGCCGGAGCGTCCCTCAGTCCAAGATCCGGCGGATCTACGACCTGGAGACCGGTTCGTTCCGCACTCCGCTGGGTGAGTCGGGATACGAGGTCTACGACCTCCGGTTCGACTCCGGCGGCGCGCGGCTGGCCGCCGCCTGCGGAGACGGGACCGTCCGGATCTGGGATGCGGACACGGGCCGCTCGACGGCGGTGATGAAAGGCCACGCCGGGGATGTCCGCGCCGTCGCGTTCCGACCGGATGGCCGTCGCGTGGCCTCGGGCGGCACGGACCATACGGTTCGCATCTGGGACCCGGCCAGCGGCCGACTGCTCGAGTCCTCGCGCAGCCACCAGACCCCGATCGTGTCCCTGGCCTACAGCCCCGACGGGCGCCGGCTCGCCTCGGCCGATGAGGATGGCCCGATCCGGGTCTGGGAGCCCGAGGGGGACGCCAGCGACGGCCGGACCTTCCACGGCCACCCCCAGGGCATCTCGCGGCTCCCCTTCGTCCCGGACCTGGCGCGGAGGCTCGCCTTCAGCCCCGACGGGGCGCTGCTCGCCTCGCTGGGGACCACGGGCGACGTGCGGCTGTGGGACGTCTCCGGCGCGGGCGATCCTCGCATCTTGCGGGGGCACACGGCCCAGGTCTATCCGGTCGCCTGCAGCCCGGACGGGCGCCGAATCGCCTCGGGCGGCTGGGACCAGAAGGTCCGCCTCTGGGATGCCGCCAGCGGCGCGCCGGCCGCCGTGCTGGAGCACGACCTTCGCGAGGATCCCAACTTCGTCCTCTCGGTGGCCTTCAGCCCGGATGGGACCCGCCTCGCCTCGTGGGCACGGTACGGCCGGATCCGCATCTGGGACACCGCGACCGGCCGGTCGCTGCTCGAGCTGGACCATGTGGGGCGGAATCGCTCGGGTTTCGTGCACGAGCTGGCCTTCAGCCCGGACGGGACCCGGCTCTACGGCGGCAAGGACGATCGGGTCGCCTGCTGGGACGTCCGGACCGGTCGAGAGCTCCCCTGGCTGCCGCTGCCGCTTCGCGAGACCCGGATCGTCGTCATCAGTGCGGACGGACGGCAGCTCGCGGCGGCCGGCCGGGATGACGATCTGGCCATCATCGATCCGTCGGACGGCCGGGAACTCGTCCGCCTGCGTCATGAGGGCGGTCCGATCGAGGCGGTTCGCTTCAGCCCCGACGGCCGGCGACTGGCGACCGGCGGCGAAGGCGGCGACGTCCGGCTCTGGGACGCCCAGACCGGTCGCTTGCTCCGTCGCTTCGAGTCGCATAGCGGGGAGGTCTTCGCCGTCGCCTGGCACCCCGATGGCACCCGCCTGGCCACCGCCGGCCGCGACCGGATCATCCGGATCTGGGACCCGGACACCGGCGACGAGCTGATCGGCCTGGCCGGGCATTCCTCCTACGTCTTCTCGCTGGCCTTCAGCCCGGACGGCCAGACGCTGGTCTCCGGCTCGGGCGACGCCACGGTGCGGCTCTGGGACACGTTCCCGGTCGCACGTCGCTTGCGGGCGCGGCGGATATCGGCCGTCAACCCTCTGCGACTCGATGCATCGAAGCCACTGGATTGATTCGGTTCACCGTCCTCACCCTGGCACCCCGCATCCCTGTCTGTACAATGGAGCCCGGGTCGTGCCACGCGAGAGCCGCCTCCGGCCGGCCTGGTCCGACGGCAGCCGGGGGCGGCTGTCCCACAAGGGGGTGACGGACGGATGGCGACGGTGACTTCGCGGGCGGGGCTGGACACCGATCGCCTGCTGGCCCTGTACCGGCAGATGCAGACGATCCGGCGGTGCGAGGAGCACCTGGCCCGGGCGCACGGGCGCGGGCTGGTGCACGGGGCCTGCCACACCTACGTCGGCGAGGAGGCGATCGCCGTCGGGGTCTGCGGGCACCTGCGTGCCGACGACGTCATTTTCAGCACGCACCGCGGGCACGGCCACGCGCTGGCCAAGGGCGTCGAGCCGCGGGCCCTGGCCGCCGAGCTGCTGGGCCGGTCCACCGGCTGCTCGCACGGTCGCGGCGGCAGCATGCACCTCTTCGCGCCCGAGATCGGCCTGATGGGCACCAGCGGGATCGTCGCCCCGTGCATCCTCCAGGCCGCCGGCGCCGGTTACAGCTTCAAGCTCCTCGAATCCGACCGCGTGGCCGTGGCCTTCTTCGGCGACGGCGCCGTGAACAACGGCGCCTTCCACGAAGGGCTGAACATGGCCAGCATCTGGAAGCTACCCGTGCTGTTCGTCTGCGAGAACAACGAGTTCGCCACCGAGGTCCCGTTCCAGTACGCCAGCGGCAACTCCAGCGTCGCCGCCCGCGCCGACGGCTACGGCCTGCCCGGCATCGAGGTCGACGGCAACGACGTGATGGCCGTCTCGGAGGCCGCTCGCGAGGCCGTCGGCCGCGCCCGTCGCGGCGACGGGGCCACGCTCATCGAGTGCAAGACCTATCGCACCCGGCCCCACGCCGAGGGGATGGGCGACTACACGTACCGCACGCGCGAGGACGTCGAGCTGTGGAAGACCCGCTGCCCGATCCATCGGCTCCGTCGGCGGCTCCTGGAGGATGCCGCTGCCGACGAGGCCGACCTGGCCGCGATCGACGAGGAGGTCGAGGCCCGGATCGGCGAGGCCATCGCGTTCGCCGAGTCGAGCCCCTGGCCCGATCCCGCCACCGCCGCCGATCACGTCTACGCCGAGCCGGCTCGCGAGCAGATGCCGGGTGCACCCATCCGCAATACGCCGCCCGCCGACGGCCGCGAGCTGACCTACATGAAGGCGACGCTCGAAGCCCTCACCGAGGAGATGGCGCGGAACCCGCGGATCTTCGTGATGGGCGAGGGTATCGGCAAGCGCGGCGGCAACTTCGCCACGACCACCGGGCTGTTCGACCGATACGGGCCGGTGCGACTCTGCGACACGCCGATCTGCGAGCGCGGGTTCACCGGGCTGGCCTGCGGTGCCGCGATGACCGGCACCCGCCCCGTGATCGACTTCATGTTCGCCGATTTCGTCCTCGACTCGGTCGGCGAGATCCTCAACCAGATCGCCAAGATGCAATACATGAGCAACGGCCGGCTGAAGATGCCCGTGCTGTTGCGCGGATGCGTCGGCATCGGCCACTCGGCCGCGACGCACCACTCGGGCAACTACTACGCGATGTACGGCCATTTCCCGGGCCTGCGCGTGGTCTTGCCGTCGACGCCCTACGACGCCAAGGGCCTGCTCAAGCGGGCGCTCCGCTGCGGCGACCCCGTGCTCTTCCTCGAGCACCGCGAGATCCTGGGGGTCAAAGGTCCGGTCCCGGAAGAAGACTACGAGATCGAGTTCGGCCGGGCGGCCGTCGTGCGCGAGGGGACGGACATCACGGTCGTCGCGCTGGCGAAGATGGTCCACGAGGTGAAGAAGGCCGCCGAGTCGCTCGAGCGCGAAGGGATCTCGATCGAGCTGGTCGATCCCCGCACGATCGCGCCCCTGGACTTCGAGACGATCCACGAGTCGGTGCGCAAGACGGGGCGGCTGCTGATCGTCGATGAGGACTTCGCGCCGTTCGGCGTCGGCGCGGAGATCGCGGCCCGCATGGCGGACGTTGGCTTCGACGACCTGGACGCGCCGATCCGACGGATCAACGGCGTGCACACCCCGACTCCTTACAGCCCCCCGCTGGAGGCCGCGGTCATCCCGAACGTGGAGACGATCGCCCGCGCCGTCCGCGACCTGATCCGGGAGTGACCCGCCGCCATGGCCACCGCGATCACGATCCCCCGGCTGGGCTGGAACATGGATCACGGCATCTTCGTCGGCTGGCTGAAGCGCGAGGGCGAGGCCATCCGCGCGGGCGATCCGCTGTTCACGCTCGAGGGCGAGAAGGCCGCGCAAGACATCGAGGCCAACGAGCCGGGCATCCTCCGGATCGCCCCGACGGCGCCGGCCGCCGGCGCGGTCGTGGCCGTGGGCACCGTGATCGGCCATCTCCTCGGCCCGGGAGAAAGCGCTGCGATCGCGGAGGAGGTGGCGCCGATCGAACGGCCGCAGCCGGCTCATGCCGTGGTGGCGGGAGGTGTCTCCTCCGCGGTCAACGGAGCCGAGGCAAGGGGTCGCGGATCGTCACGGCGCGGCGATCGGCCGCGGATCTCGCCGCTGGCACGGCGGGTGGCGCGCGAGCTGGGCGTCGACTGGACGCGGCTGGTGGGCAGCGGCTGCACCGGGCGGATCCGCAAGGTCGATGTCCTCACCGCCGCGAGGACGGCGGACACCAGGTCGGCGGCGGGATTCGTGCCGATCGGCCCGACTCGCCGGACGATCGCCGCGCGGATGGTCCAGAGCCGGCAGGCGACGACGCCGGTGACGCTGCACGCCACGGCCGACGCGACCAACCTGGTGAGCCTCCGCGCCCAGTACAAGGCGGCCGCACCGCCGGGCGCGAGGTCCCCGGCTTCCTGGAATTCGTCGTCAAGCTGGCCGCGATGACGCTGCGCGATCACCCGATGCTCCACGCCCGGTGGGACGAGGACCGACTGATCGTCCCCGACGAGCCCCACATCGGGATCGCCGTGGACACCGACGACGGGCTGCTCGTTCCCGTGATCCGCGGCGCGGCGGGACTCGCCCTGGGCGAGATCGTCGCGCGGGCGCGGGACCTGGCGCGACGTGCCCGCGAGCACCGCATCCGGCCGGACGAGCTTCGGGGTGGGACCTTCACGATCACCAACCTGGGGGCGTTCGGGGTCGAGGCATTCACCCCGATCATCAACCCACCCGAGTGCGCCGTCCTGGGCCTGGGCCGGATCGCGCGGCAGCCGGTTATGATCGAGGACCGGGTCGTCGGGCGGGATCGGATGAGCCTGAGCCTGACCTTCGACCACCGGATCGTCGACGGCGCGCCGGCGGCCCGGTTCCTCCAGGCGCTGGTCGGCGCGATCGAGAACCCGGCGCCGTGGCTGATCACCTGAGAGTGCGTAACGCTTGCATTGCATCGACGCGAGAGAACCCCCCTGGCCCCCCCTTCGTAAGGGGGGGATTCAGAGGAACGGCCTCCTTCCATATCCCCCCCTTACGAAGGGGGGGGCCAGGGGGGTCGAGGCCCCGGCCCGGTCTCGAGGCCGGACCCCGTAGTCCACCCATTCGTTAACCGCTCGAGGGAGACCGATCGATGCGCTGCGACTTGTCGGGGAAAGTCTGCCTGGTGACGGGAGCGGCCCGCGGGATCGGCCGGTCGATCGCCGAGGCGTTCGCGGCCAACGGCGGCCGGGTCGTTTTCACCGACGTCGACGAGGCCGGTGCCCGCGAGGCGGCGTCCGCGGTGCCCGGCTGCCTTGCGCGACCGCTCGACGTCACGAGCACGCGCGACATCGAGTCGACGATCGACGGGATCGTCGCCGACTGCGGCCGGCTGGATGTGGTGGTGAACAACGCGGGGGTCAACACCCTGGCCCATCGCGTGACGATCGACGAGTTCCCCCGCGAGGAGTGGGACCGCATCCTGGCGGTGGACCTGACCGGCCTGTACGAGGTCAGCCGGTTCGCGGCGCGGGCGATGCGGCGCAGGGCTCGGGGCGGATCATCAACATCGCGTCGATCGCCGGGTTGGTCCCGCTGCGGCTCCAGTGCGCGTTCGTCGCGGCCAAGGCGGGCGTCGTGAACCTCACCAAGGCCATGGCGCTGGAACTGGGCCCGCACGGCATCCTGGTCAACGGCATCGCCCCCGGCTCGACGCTGACCGAGGGGACGCGGCGCCTGTTCTACGGCGAGGGCGGGCTGTTCCACGACTCGGTGAAGCAGATGCTCGCGCACATCCCCCTGGGCCGTCCCGCCGAGACTCGCGAGATCGCCGTCGCCGCGCTGTTCCTGGCCGACCCGGAGAACAGCTACATGAACGGCCACGTGCTGACCGTCGACGGCGGCTGGACGGCGGGTTATACCCGCGAGTTCTGACGGCAGGATTCGATGAATGAACCGGAATCCGGAATCGATGGCGTTCCAGCCTCAGGCGGCATCCGTCCGGCTGCCGCCGGGGAGCGGAGGGATCTCGTCACGTCGCGAGCGTTCCTCGGTCGGGAGCCGCACGACGAACTCGCTGCCGCGCCCCGGGCCGGGGCTGGCGGCGGACACGGTCCCGCCGTGCAGTTCCACCAGGGCCTTGACCACGGCGAGGCCGATCCCCAGGCCGCCGCGCGCGCGGTCTGCGCGGGGACCACCTGGGTGAAGAGCTCGAAGATCTGGGTCAGGGCCTCGGGCGCCAGGCCGATGCCGGTGTCGCGCACCCGCAGGACGACCTCGCCGGCCTCGTGGTCGCGCGTGAGGTTGAGGTCGATGCGGCCGCCCGGGTCGGTGTACTTGGCGGCGTTGCTCAGGAGATTCGTCAGGACCTGTCCCAGCCGCGTCGGATCGGCCTGGAGCCAGACCGGTCCCTCCGGCACGGCGACGTCGAGCTGCTGCCCACGCGACTCGAAGAGTGGCCGTAGGTCGGCGGCGGTGCGAGCGACCATGGCCGCGATGTCGACCCGCTCATTCCGGAGCGCGATCGAGCCCCGCCAGATCCGGGCCGCGTCGAGCAGGTCGTCGACCAGTCGGGACATGATGCCGGCCTGGCGGGTGATCACCTCCCGGGCCTCGTGCATCGTGTCCTGAATGTTGACGCCGGGCTGCAGCAGTTCAGCCCAGTCGCGGATCGCGGCGAGCGGGCTGCGCAGCTCGTGCGCCAGGGTCGCCAGGAATTCCTCCTTGCGGCGATCCGACTCGCTGACGGCCAGATGGCGCCGCGCGTGGTCGATCGCGTCGGCGGCCCGGAGGACGTATTGCTCGACCATCTGGACCTGCCGCGGCGACGGGCGATGGGGCTCGCGGAAGTAGGTGGCCACCGCCCCGATGATGCCGCCGGCCCGGGAGACCAGCGGGACGCTGAAGCTGGCCTTGTACCCCCCCGATCGCATGGCCTCGGCCCAGGATCCGGCGGCCGGGTCGGATTCGATGTCTTCGATGATCACCGGCCCGCCGCGCCCGACGGCCAGCCCGGAGGCACCGACGCCGACCGGCCCGGCCCCGAAGGCCTCGAGCTCGCCCGGCGATAGGCCCAGGCTCACCACCGTCTCGAGCCGGTTGCGGCTCCGGTCCAGGAGCCGGATCGCCCCCACCTCGGCGCCGAGCAAGGACGCGACGGCGACCAGGACCTCCTCCAGGGTGGACGCCAGGTCGGTCTTCGCCAGGAGCTGGCCGTCGAGGGCGTACAGGTGCGAGACATCGGCGAGGCGCTCGGCCAGCTTGATGCGGTCGGTGAAGAGCTGCCGCTCGACCCTCTTGCGGCGGGTGATGTCCCACATGTAGCCGCGGATGGCTTCGGGCCGGTCGTCTCCCGCCCGCACGGTCCTCGACGTCTCGCGGAACCAGACGGTTCGCCCGCCCTCGGCGATGGCCCGATACTCCAGCTCGCACGGCCGGCTCTCGCGCAGGCAGGCCAGCCGCCGCGACCGGGCGAGCTGACGATCGTCGGGGTGGACGATCGAAAGCCAGAACGCCGGGTCCGACAGCCACCGTTCGGCGGGGTATCCCAGGATCTGCTCGGCGCGGGGGCTGATAAACGCGTACTGGCCGGTGGCCGCGTCGGCCTCCCAGACGATCACGCCGGCGCCGTCGAGCAGGTCACGCAGGTCGGCGGCCTGATCCGGGTCGTGGCCGGCGTCGGCCCGGCCATCCGTTCGACGACGGCCAGCCGGCGACGGTCTCGGGCCAGAGGCTGCGGATGGGCCCCGTCGCCTCGCGGATCACCCACCGTACGGAGATCGGCGCACCGCCCTCATCGCGGAACGTCTCCGCCGTGATCGCGGCCTGGAACGCCGCGCAATGCCGCGGCTGGATGCGGACCAGCCATCCGCTCCGCCGGCCGGCCTGGAGCAGCCTGCTCAGCCCGCCGCGGAATGAGGCTCGCTCCTCGAACGGCATGAAGTTCGCCAGCGGCTTGCCGCTCAGGTGATGGGCCGGCACGCCCAGCAATTCCCCAGCGGCGCGATTCGCCTCGCGGATCAGACCGGCCGGGTCGGTCACGAGATAGCCATCGGGCGCGAAATCGAACAGGTCGCGATACCGCTGGCGCTCCGCTTCCACCGCCAGCCGCGACTCCTCAAGCTCATCGTTCTGCTGGCGCAACTCCTCTTCCGCCACGCGCAGCTCCTCGACCGTCACGCCCAGGGCCGCGGAAGCCTGTTCCCACATCGTCACCGGATCGAGTCCGCCCGCATCGCGGACATGGTTCCAGTCTTGCAGCCGTTCTTGCATCGATTCGATCTGTCGCGAAAAGTCCTCAATACTCATGGTCCGCTCCCACGACGCATGGTGGATCTCCATCGTATTCCGCCCGCGCCGATCGCAAGTTCGGGGACCAATCCGGAGTGCCTGTTCTCAGAGTCAAGATCCGCTCAGAATGGCCGGATGATGGACTGCATGGCTGGATCGCCGGCTGTCCCCTCACGCATACGAGCGAGGATGATCCGGGTGATGCCAGCGTGGGTTTGTGAGGGGAGGGCGCCACCAATCCCCTGTTTCGGCCGGGCGTTCGATGCCCGGCCCGCTCAATGACCGTGTCGTCGCTCCATATTCGCCGGGCCCGTCGGCACGACCGCTCACCGTGCGGTCTGGCGATCCTGTACGGAGCTCAGTCGCCATCCATCGTATCCGCTAACCGGACCAGAGTCAACGCCGACCTCGCCAAGCCAAGCACAACATTTCCGCGCGGACACGGACGTGTCCTTGGATCTCGTGTCATTGGCCGCCCGCTTTTAAGGCCGAAAACGAACGGCGTCAGTTTTTTCTGCAAATTCGCGAGTTGATTGCCTCAGCGGATTGATTTACATGGCCTGAGTCTGTGCTTTAAGATGCTGATCGAACCAGTCGACAAAAACGATCGCATCCTCGCCGAGCGTGAGCCAGCCGTGGCCCGCGCCTTTCTTGACGATGAGCTTGGTTTCAACTCCGGCGGATTTCAGCTTCTCGACGATCAGCTCCGACTGCTGGAGCGGGACGAGCTGATCCTTGTCGCCGTGGATGATGAGCGTGGGGGGATCATCGGGCGTGACGTGGTAGACCGGGGAAATCTCGCGGGCGATCTGCTCGAGTTTAGCGGGGTCGGTGATCGAGACCCAGAGGTTGGTCTGCTTGTCGAGCTCGCGGTAGTCGTAGGCGGGGCGGTACGGCCGGCCGTGGTCGATGGCGTGGATCAGGCGGTGGCCGGGCTTGCCGTAGTTGAGGAGGTCGGTGGGGGGGAAGAAGCAGGCCACGGCCTGCACGCGGCTGGACTCGCGATCGACCGGGTCCTTGGCGTCGGGGTTGCCCGGTGAGCCGGCGGTCCCCAGCATGAGCGAGAGGTGGCCGCCCGCCGAGGCGCCGCAGACCCCGATCCGCGACGGATCGATGCCATAGTCCTTGGCGTGATGGCGGATGAACCGGACGGCCCGGTTCATGTCCTCGACGATATCGGGCACGGTGAACCGCGGTTGGCTGCCGTGCACGACCGCGAAGACCGTGTAACCCCGGTCGGTCAGCGGCCGCACGAAACCCGGCTGGATGGCTTCATGCGAGGAGTGGAACCCGCCGCTGACGACCAGGATCACGCCGATGCCCTTGGCGTCCTTCTTCGGGGTGAAGACGTCCATGGTCAGCGCGGTGCCGTACTTGCGGCCGTAGATCACGTCTTCCTTGCGATCGAAGGAGGGATCGGCGGCGACGGCGGGGCAGTTCGAGAGCGAGACGGCGGCCAACAGGGCGAGGATCATCCGGGTCCCGGCTCGATTCATCGGCGGCGCTCCTGGATTGCTGATATCGATTCGAGGGTACACGGCCGTGACACAGCATAACAGATCGTGGAGACCGTCGCCGCCGGCCGGAAGTCACGGCTTCCCTTCGCCATCGTGGCCGTTCAGTACGGGGCGACGACGGACGGACGGGATCCGCATGTCTGACGCGGCAGGGGAAGACACGGCGGTCGCCGGACTCACTTCGGATACGGCGGGTCGGGCTCAAGAGGGAGCCAGGGATAGGCGGCGGCTCGCTCGTACTTCTTTTTCAGCCGGGCGAAGTAAACGACGGCCCGACGACCTTCATCGGGATCGGGAGGGTAGAGGAGTTGGTATCGGCCTCCTCTTTTGTTCGTTTCGTCAACTCGGCGGCAGGCCGAGAGCCATTCGTCGTGGGTCCGATCCGCATGTTGCCGGAACTGCTCCTCTGCGCCCCCGTAGAAATCGGCCAGGGCTTCGCATTCCGACCGCCGTCCCTGCCATCGGGTGATCTGAATCCGAGCCGCCAGACCGATCCCAACGACCATCACCACGATCATCCACCGCCGCGTCGTCATCCGGGGTCGTCGCATGGCCGAGGCCCCCACGTTCCGGCCGCACCCCCGCGCCGGCTCGATCGGTCGCGAGAGGCGACACCTCGCGGCGGTCTACCGGCTCATCTTCGCCTTCGCTGGAGATCCAACGATGCTCGCCTTTGCCGTGGCCGGATAGGTGTAGGTGGGCAGCCGCGCGTTCGCCGAGGCCAGTTGTCGTTCCAGGCGTTCCCTGTTGCGGCGCTCGACGACCAGGGCCGCCGTGAGGGCCGCGATGATGACGAGCAGCATCAGCGTGCTGATGCGGAATCGCCAGCGGCGACGTTCCTGTTCCATGGTCGGCTGGCCTCAACGGTTTGGCCAGGTGCGAGCGGTCACCAAGGAGATAAACCTCGTCCGGGCCGCTGGAGCGCTGCCGTTGCGAGCCTCGAAGTTTACATCGGCCGATCGTTGACGATTTGGGCCGTAAGTCGCTGAATCTTCGGGACTTGCTTTCAGAGCCACCTCTCGGACTCGAACCGAGGACTTCAGCTTTACGAAAGCTGCGCTCTACCGACTGAGCTAAGGTGGCGGCGGGGCGAGATCGGCGCCTGAGGCCGTCAAACACCGCTTTTTAGAGTAAGGCCGGGCCTTCGGGGTGTCAAGGTCGGGGCGCCGGCCGCGGCGGTGCGTCGGAAGCCCCGACGCGGGCACGAACCTTCCTGGATGTCCCGGCGCGGGTCGAGCGATCGTGCCGGTCTTCCTCCGCCAGGCGGCGCTGGAGCAGCGCCAGGACGGCCGATTCCTCGGCGCTCAGGCCATGGATGTGGGACATCTCCTCGCTGGCTCGCCGCCGGAGCGATTCGAGCATCGTCCCGTCGAGATAGGCGTCCAGGATGCCCGGGTGGATGTAGCACTTCCGGCAGACGCTCGGCGTATTCCCCAGCCGCCGGGCCACCGATTCGATCGCTTGAACGACGTTCTTCTTGGCCTGCGCCTGCGAATCGAAGGCCTCGAACTCGTCGAGCGCGATCATGGCCAGCACGGTGCCGGCCCAGGTGCGGAAGTCCTTGGCCGTGAACTCCTCGCCCGTGATGTCGCGGAGGTACTCGTTGACGTCGGCCGAGCCCACGTCGCGGACCTCGCCGTCGTCATCGACGTACGCGAAGAGGTCCTGGCCGGGCAGCTCCTGGCAGCGGCGGACGACCCGCGCCAGCCGCGGATCGTCCAGCGTGACCGTGTGGTGGATGCCGCTCTTGCCCCGGAAGCGGAATTCCAGCTTCGTCCCGCGGACTCTGGCGTGCCGGCTGCGCATCGTCGTCAGCCCGAACGAGCCGTTGTCCCGGGCGTATTCGTCGTTGCCGATGCGGATCAAAGTCGTCTCCAGCAGCCGGACGACGGCCGCCAGGACCTTGCGCCGCGGCAGGCCGGGGAGCTTCAAGTCGCGTTTGGTGATGCGGCGGATCTTCGACAGGGACCGGCCGAAGGCCAGCGTCCGGCCGTACTTGGCCTCGTCCTTCACGATCCGCCAGCGCGCGTGGTAACGGTATTGCTTCCGCCCGCGCGCGTCCCGGCCCGTCGCCTGGATGTGTCCATCAGCACGAGGGCAGATCCAGACCTCGGTCCAGGCCGGCGGGATCGCCAGGGCCTTGGTCCGCGCCAGGGTCTCCGCATCGCGGATCGTCCGGCCATCGGCGTCGACATAGCCGAACGACCGGCCGCGCTTCACCCGCCGGATGCCGGGCGAGTCGTCGCTCACGTACCTCAGGCCCGCGTCCCGCGCCACCGCCGCGGGATCGTCGGCAGCCATTGCCATCGGCTCACCCTTTCGAGATGCGAATATTCGGACCGAGTCGCCCATCGACACGATGGCGGGACTCCTTTCCCGCCACGCATGGTGAAGTTAGCAAGAATTGTGCCGATGGACGGGCTGACTACCGCGGTCCCGCGGCCATGGCCCGGCGATAGACGTCGACGTACCGGTCGATATTGCGGTCCATGGCGAAGTATTCCTCGGCGACCGGCCGGGTGGCCGCCGCCAGGCGGGCGGCGAGGTCGTGCTCGCGCAGGACGCGGATGATGCCCTCGGCCAGCGCGGCGGGCTCGACCGGGGTGAGCAGCCCGGCGCCGGTGTCGCCCAGCAGCTTCCGATAATCGGCGAAGTCGGTCGCCACGATCGGCCGGCCCGCGGCGAGGTACACCGCGATCTTGCTCTGCACCGAGTAATTCTCGCGGCAGGCCAGCCGCGAGTGGACCAGGACATCCGCGCGGCGGGTCAGCGCGACGACCTGACTGGGGGTCTGGCCGGTCAGCACGATGAGCCGGCTGCCGTGCTCGCCGAGCTGGGTGCGATAGGCTTCGCCGGCCTCGGCCGGGCCGCCCACCAGGACGCATCGGGCCTCGGGGATCGCGTCGAAGACGCGGGGCAGCGCGTCCACCAGGATCGGCACCCCCTGGTTGGGATGCACGATGCTGCCGACATACATGACGACCTTGTGCTCCGGGCCGACGCCGGGGATCGGCGCCGGCGGCCGGGGCTCTTCATACTCGCCCAGGTCGATGCCGGGGTAGATCACGCTGACGCGATCGGCGGGCACGCCCTTCTCCCCGACGACGACGTCCCGGACGGGCTCGCCCAGGACGATGATCGCGGCGGCGTGCCGCAGGACGCTCGCTTCCATCGCGCGATACGCCTTGAACACGAAGCCCTTGCCCAGGCGGTCGCGCTCGACCTCCTCGCCCAGTAGCGAGTGGATCTCATAGACCATCGGCCAGCCGTGGCGCCGGCAGGCGAAGAGCGAACGCGTGGCCCCGCCGTAGTGCTGGGCGTGGACCAGGTCGAACGGCCGCTCGCGGGCGATCCGGTCGAATCCGACCCCGCTGGCCCAGGCCCATGGCGGTATCTCGTAGACCGGCGCGCCCTCGAAGTCGGACCGTCGCATCGCCGTCTGCCAGGGCGGGCGGGCCCGCAGGTAGGCCACGACGACGTCGATGCCCCGCGGCCGCAAGGCCCGCAGGATCTTGATCGGCAGCATCGCCGTACCGTCGTACTTGCCCGGGATCGGGAACGAGGTCGCCATCAGGATACGCATCGCTGGCAGGCTCCATCCTTCGGCACTGTGTTTGCGTCCTTAGCCGGGTCCGGTCGCGCGTCGGCGGAGGGGCCAGAGGGACCGTCCCGCCGCGAGCCTTCGCACCCAAGGTCTTCAGCGAATCGAGGTTACCATGTTCGCGCACCACAAGAAGCCCCTGTTCCCCGTCAAGGTCGGCGAGGTGAACCCCAGGTTCGCCCAGAAGCTGCTCGAGCAGTTCGGCGGCCGGTCGGGCGAGTTCACGGCGATGACGGAGTATTTCGTCCAGAGCTTCGCGTGCGAGAAGCCCGCGATCCGCGACATGCTGCTGGACATCGCCACCGAGGAGATCGGCCATCTCGAGATGGTCGGCCTGATGGTCGAGCAGCTCCTCCGCGGGGCCGACCGCGAGAAGGCTTACGACGATACGCTGTTCTCGATGATGGGGAAGGGGCCCCAGTTCTGCGACTCGCTGGGCAACGCCTGGACCAGCAACTGGATCCGCGCCTCGGGCGACATCGTGGCCGATCTGAAGCACAACATTTCCGCCGAGGCGGGCGCCAAGATGGCGTATGACCGGCTGATCCACCTGACCGACGACGCCGGCTGCAAGGAGACCTTGCAGTACCTCATGACCCGCGAGATCTCCCACCAGCGGATGTTCATGCTGGCGCTGGAGAGCCTGGGCAAGGACGCGATGGAGGGCACGGTCCCGCCCAAGCAGGACCTCGACACCTACTACAACCTCTCGCGCGACGGCCAGGGCGACGTGGGGCTCGGCACCGACGGCCGCGGTCCCTGGAACCAGGACGGCCGGTGGAACTTCGTCGATAAGCCCGAGGAGGCCCTGAAGGCGACCGTCAAGGGGCCGAAGACGTGAGGTCGGGGCTTGTCGCTGTCGCGATTGTCGGAATCCCCAGGGGTGCGACAATAGCGACAGCGACAACAGGGGCCGGGCCGCCACGTCTTTGGCGGGTGCGACGGTCATGACGACCGCTGACGCAGCCGGTGTGTGTGTAGAAGAAGAGTATAGGGGATATAGAGGATGATTCTGTCGGCTGGTGGAAACCCACCGGATGCCGGAGCTTTCCTCCCGGTGGGTTGCACCCACCCCGCGTGTCGTTGTCGCGAATGTCGCGCACCCTGGGAATCCGACAATCGCGACAGCGACAAGAGGACTCCTTCGTCGGAGACTCCCCTCAGGACGAGGATGCGTCGTCGGGTGGATGCACGAGGCGGACGGGCTCGCGACGGTGTCGCTGGCCCTGGGTGAGCGCGCCGCCCATGCGGCGGTCGAGGGCCTCGATGGCGGCGTCGAGGATGCCGCGGGCGGCGTCGAGGTGGCGGGGCCGGAGGGCATACGGGTCGCGGGGCAGGCCGGTGCGCGGGAAGGCCAGGCGATCGGCGGATGTCGTTCGCCTCAAGGCCGGCGGCACCTGGTGCGGCTGGAGGGGCTCGTAGTCGCCGTCGCGGCGGGGCGAGCGATAGTAGGCGCGGCGCGACGGGGGGGGACCGGGATAGGCCCACGAGGTCCGGAGCATCAGCAGCTCGACGAACTGGGGCCAGGGCGGTGTGTCGGGGTCGAAGGGGCCGGTGGGCGTACCGGGCTCGGCGACGATGGCCGGCAACAGCCGCCAGGCCTCGGCCAGCGGCAGCGGCCGGCTGGGGTCGGCGATCAGCCCGCGGATGTCCTGGCGGCCCAGCTCCTCGGCGGCCTGGTGCACCAGGGCCTCGGCGGCCGAGAGGTAGAGCAACAGCGCGGCGCGCGCCAGGCGGCTGGCCTCGCCGTCGGACTTCGCCAGCCGGCTCTGGGTGTGGAAGGACAACGCATCCTGGTACAGGCAGTGGAACGGGCTGAAGGTCGTCTCGATCACCCAGCCGGCGTCGGTCGCGTCGTCGAGCCGGCCGCCGCGAGGCTCGGGGCGAGTGCGGCCGGCGACCGGCCCTTGCGCCTCGTCCTTCGACCGATCGTCCGATTGCTCAACGCCTCTCGGCATCACAGACTTGGTTACTCACCGATGGGGACCGAGCCTCGCGTTTGGCGGCCAGCGGTGGGCCGGGCCGGCACCGAGGTCGGACTGCCCACCTGCGACCGATTGTAGCAGATTCATGATTTCTTCAACAGCGGTCTCGCGGGCTCAAGGATGCAGGTATTCGGCGATCGGCCCCAGGGCCAGCGCGGGCAGGAAGGACAGCGCGCCGACCAGGACCACCGCGCCGAGCACCAGGACGGCGAAGGTCGGCGTCGGCATCCCCGCCTTCACCGCCGCTCTCGCTCATGTCGTTCATCGGCGACGCTCTCCATCGAGTCAACGACCCCACGGCACGCCCCGGATTCAGAAGCGGATCGAGAAGCCTGTTCCGGTGAAGAAGTCGTCCGGGCGGCCGCTGAGGCCGAAGCCGGCGCGGATGTCCACCTGGATGTTCGGCGCGAGTCGGTAGAGGATCCCGCCGTCCATGTAGTTGAGGGGACGGTTATCCGGCGCGTTCGTGTACATCAGGATGTACCACTCGTAGAAGAGGGTCGTCCGCTCGCCCGTCGTGAGGAAGGCGACGGCGGATTGGTGCCAGCGCTGGAAGTTGTCGGATCGCGCGAGCGAGTAGGGGACGGCCTGCTCGCGGATTCCCAGGTATCCGGTGCTTCCCGAGAGCGTGAGCTTCTCGGTGACGCTCCACCCGTAGATCAGGTTGATATAGGGTTCGACCGTCTCCGAGGAGTAGGGCGAGGTCCCTCCGGTCGGGGCGATGATGGAGGTGATCAGCGCCGTCGTGGGGATCCACTTGCGTTTCTCGTCGCCCGGGAATAACTGCCACTTGAACCCGACCTCCATGTCGCCGGGGCCGTCGATCACCCGACGCGAGCTTCTTCGTCGCCCCTGAGCCTGGGAGTCGGTCTGGCCGAGCCAGAACATCCGGAATTCGACGCGGTCCGCCAGGCCGTAGCGAACGGCCAGCTCGGGGAAGTCGAAGACATTGTCGCGCGATCGGGAGGTCCACTCGGCACCGTAGGTCCAGCCCGACTCGAACTGGAGCCGCCCGCGAGGTACGACGGTATTCGCCGGCGTGAAGGTCGGCCGGTCGGTGTTGATCGGGCCGTCGGGGTCTTCCCTTTGCGAGAACGTCCTGCGGAACCGATCGAGCACGCTCAGCGGCGGGCCCGGCTCGGGGCTGGGTTCCGCCGGCTCCTCTGCTGCGGGCCCACCCGACTCGACGGCGCCCGGCGCGGCCGCGCCGGCTCCCTCGGCGCTCTCCGGTACGCGCGACCCGACCTCCTGCGCACAGGCGCGGCTGCCCATGGCCAGGATCAGCCCAAGGGTCAGACAGCGTGTGAGCGTGTGTGACATCCTCTCACGCTTTTCCGAGGAAGGCGCAGGGCATTTCCCCACAGCCGTGGTCGGGGCGTACCGACAGCACCCTCCCCGCGGAGTTCTCCCTGGAAAAGAAGATCGGCTGAAGGCTTGTGGCGAGTTGAGAGTCTGTCCCGGAAGGGTCGAGAGCGATCCCGTAGGGTGGGTGAAACCCACCGTGTGCCAAGGCCTTGCGTCGGTGGGTTTCACCCACCCAGCCCTCTTGGAGGCATTACTTTGTACATGTATAACGCGCTTCCAGAATCTTCGCGGTGGCCACATGTTTGATCTTGGCCCCGCTCTGTTTCTTGGGCTTCGGCTTCTTCGGGCCGCGCGGGTGCTTGCGCAGCTTGGGAAGGGAGACCGACCGCGCCAAGCGGACCAACACGTCGGCCAACTCCATGGGGGTCAGATCGTGGAAGACGACCCATTCATCTTCAGGGATGGCGATCATCATCCCGCGGTGGGTCATCCGGATCTCGTCGGCCACGTAATAGCCCGAGACCTCTTCCGCGACTACGGCCTCGCCATGCACCGCCCGCAACGCCGCCTTGAGCGTGCTCAGCACGTTGTACGACACCAGCGCCACGCAGAAGGCGAACAGTGCGGCCTTGGGATAACCCAAGGTGTTGATCTCGCTGTGGAGCGTCGCCTCCAACTCCTGGAACGCGGTCTCGATCGTCCAGCGGCGACGGTACAGATCGGCGATGACCTTGGCGCGGGCGTCCTGGGCCGGCACGTTGGTCACCAGGTGGAGCTCCGTGTCCCCGTCCCGCGTCGGCTGGTCCAGGACCACCGTGACCCGCCGCAAGAAGAGGATCTCACCCGCGTCGTCGGTGGCCCGGATCGTCTGCTCATAGACCTTGCCGGTCTCGATCCGGCCGCACGCCCGCCGCTTGCCGACGCACTCCCAGTGGAGTGTCGAGGCGTGTTGTCGGATCACGAAGAAACCGCCGCGCCGCGCGATCCCGAAGAGGAAATCGGTCGTGCAGAAGTTGCGGTCGGCGATGAAGAGGTCCTGGGCCGCGACGATCGCCAGGATCCGGTCCAGCAGCGATCGCTCCTGGGCATGACCGTCTTCGCACAGGACGACGTCGGTGGCCAACATCAGCCGGGGGTCGAGGACGACCAGCGCCTGGCCGGGCAAGGCCCCGGCGCGGATCGTCCGCAACTCCTTGAGCCGGTGCTCGGAGCCGGGGAGATGGTTGCCGTCGAGGATCCGGACGCGATAGCCGGGCAGCCACTCCGCCCGGCCGCCGCCCATCGCGTCGATGACCGGAGCCAACCGCGCGGCCACCGCAGGGACCAGCGCCGCCGACACGGCGGTCTCGGTGCCGTCGAGCTTGTCGTAGACGGCGTCGATCGAGGCCCCGACGGTCTCGGCCCGCGCCTGGAAGGCCGCGTGGATCGAGGGCCGGATGCGGCAGACGACCACGCTCATCAGGTCGACGATCGTGGAGAAAAGGAGCTTGTGGGTGAATTGCTTCTCCGCGACGTCCTCGAAGAGTTGATCGAGGACCTGGGGGTTCAGGGCGTTCTCGATGATCCCTCGCGCCATGACGGACAAGGGGGCATCCTGGGAGAATCGCTCAAAGACGTCGCTGAGGATCATCGCTGCCGCCTCCGCGGGGAATTGGTAACTCCGTATCTGGCGGCAGCTTAGCAGATTCATGCAGCCGACTCCAAAGGGCTGGTTTCACCCACCCTACAATCGTCTGACCCACCTTCTGGGACCGACTCTGAGCGATCATGCCGGTTGCGACAATCATCTGGCCGCAACCGAGGTGGCCTCCTCAGCCCGGTCGAGTTTAGCACACGTCGCGGGGCCGCGTTGCCTTGACGCCACATCCGATCACGAAAGGCAACGTCCGGACGGCGAGGGGATGGGCCAAGCTAGGGTTCATTAGTTTTCCCGAGGCTCATGGCGGGCTGAGGGAGTTGTGGGCCAGGGTGGCCGCGACCGGGCACCGAATGTGCTCGGGTTGGGGCTCGTTTCGCGCTCGAAGTCAGAGCTCTCCCCATGGGACATAGCAAGACCAACCGTCAGCCGATGAGAAGCACAGCGAGATCCGCGTGGGCGTACGGTTTCGCCCTCCTCCCTGTGACGATCACGGTGGTAGGCAGGTTCACCCGCAACGACGAGACAGGCCTCGGCCCGTCGCTCACTCTCTTGATCCTCCCGGTCTTGGTGGCGAGCTGGCTGGGCGGGCGAGGCCCGGGTTTCCTCGCCACGGGACTTGCCGGCGTGGCGTGGGTCGTGATGTATGTTCCGCAGTTCGGGTCGATTCACATCGATGTCACGAACAACCTGCTCCGGCTGGGCCTGTTCCTCATCGAAGGCTCGCTCGCCAGTTGGTTCGTCAGGCGGCGCCAGCCGGAGTGCGCCCCGGCCGAGGCGCGGTTGCGCTTGCTGGCGGCTCGAGACGCGGCCTCGAGCCAGAGAGGGGACCAATTGCTGGTGTTCGAGAGCGTCAGAGGCGTGAGAGGCAGCAACAAAGTCGCCCCTTTCGTCGAACCCGCACGGAAATGAACGCGCCATCCATTGAGAGTCTGTCCCGGAAGGGTCGAGAGCGATCCCGTAGGGTGGGTGAAACCCACCGCGTGCCAAGGCCTTGCGTCGGTGGGTTTCACCCACCCTACAATCGTCTGACCCACCTTCTGGGACCGACTCTGAGACCCGGCGAAGGTCTCAGTCCGTTCGATCAGGGCGAGGTATTCCCGCGGCTGTGGAACGAGCATCGTCCTCGGCATCTCGTCAGCGATCGGCGACGACCGCCGCCGAAAGGGCCGGCCGGTCTTGGGGGCGGCGGAGGGCGGTAACTCACGCCGGGTCGGTCGGCGCGGAGGCTGGGCGACGATCGGGCGCGTCGCCGGAACGCTTCAGTTTCTCGGCCAGGCCGGCGGCCAGGTTGCGCCAGATGAGCAGGCCGATGTCGGGACGGAGCCGGATCAGCTCGTCGAGCTCTCGCCGGTTCAGGACGGCCATGTCGAGCCGCGTCAGCGCGATGGCGGTCGCGGAGTGGGCGGCCCCGGTCAGCAAGGAGATCTCGCCGAGGCATTCCCCCGCCCGCACGACCGGCGCGTGAGACGCGGCGCCGGGCG
Source organism: uncultured Planctomycetota bacterium (assembly GCA_963815795.1). Taxonomy (GTDB): domain Bacteria; phylum Planctomycetota; class Planctomycetia; order Isosphaerales; family Isosphaeraceae; genus JAKAUH01. Next base: position 884,212 of record CAWFIC010000006.1, read on the forward strand.
TGGTGATCTCGACCGCCCCGCCGAGGATGATGTGCATCTCGCCGCCCGGCTCCCGCACCCGGAAGATGATCTCCCCGCGCTCGAACGTCGAGAGGGTGCAGGACCCGGCCAGGCGATGCACCTGCTCCTCGTCGAGCCCGGCGAACAGCGCCAGATCCCGCACCGTCTCGGCGATCCGCGGGAGCATGCTCTTGCTGCGGAACCGGCGGAGGACGAGGTCGGCCATCGCCCTGGCCGACGCCGGGAGGTGGTCGGTGTGGACATCGGGCAAGACCAGCAGGCGGATCATCTTCACCGCGTCGAGCCTCTCGACGTGGTGGAAGACCAGGGCCGGCAGGTAGGCGGCCGGCAGGAAGCCGAGCTCGAGCAGGGTCCGCTGCATCCTCGGGGCGTACGCGTTGACCTCGGCCTCGATGCAGCGAACGCCCCACTCCTCGCGACACGACCGCTCCAGCCTCGCCAGCAGGAATCGGATCACCTCGTCGTGCAGGGCGATGAGCTCGAAGATGCGGACGTTCCGGCCGATCGGGTCGTGCATGAAGCCGACGGCGCCCGCGATCCGGCCCTCCTCGCGGGCGATGAGGTACCGCGAGCGCCGGGCCTGGAGCTTGAAGATGCCGTAGTGCAGCCGGACCGGGCCGAAGATCTCGCGGCGGTGCACCCGCCCCCGCTCGATGCGGAGCAGCGCGGCATACCCGTCCGTCGTCAGCTCCTGGACCTCGAAGTCGCCGCCGGGCGGATAGGCCGGCGTGTCCTCGTCCACGATCGCGTCGGGTCGCAGGCGCAGTTCTCCATCGCCAGGTGGGCCAGCGGGCCGATCTCGGGGATGATGTGCGGGTGATTCTTGCGCAGCTCCAGGGCGTCGCCGAAGTAGCGGACGAGCTGGACCAGGCTCTCGCGCTCGCGCACCTGCCAGGTCAGCGGCAGGAAGCCCGCGACCGCGAACCCGTGGGACCCGGCGATCTTCGTGCTGTACGGCTCGGCGGCGCGCGCCTCGACCACCCCGACCTGGAGCCGATCCTGCACGCGCCGGAGCCGCTCCTCCATCAGGAGCCCGCCGATGCCCTGGTGGCGTGCATCGGGGTGGACGGCGAGCCGTCCGAATTCGCCGACCAGGTCGGAGAAGGCCCCGACCTCGAAGTCGACCGACGCCGTGCCGACCGGCCGGCCGAGCGCCGTGTCCTCGGCGACGAGCATCAGGCTGGCGTCGGAGTAGACCAGCCGGATCAGGAGGGCGTCGTCGTAATAGCGGGGATCGGTGTAGTCGTTCCCGTACGAGGCCAGGAAGATGTCGCGGATGGCGGGGACGTCCCCGCCGGTCGCCTCGCGGATCGCGATCATGAGGGTGCCTCCGGGCGAGCGGCCCCCGAGCCGGCGGCGCTGCCGGACTCCTCGGCGTGGATCGGGGCCATCAGCAACAGGACGAGCAGGGCGCAGCGCTCGACCATCCGGGAGATCCGCGCCTGCTCGTGGATCGCGTGGGCGCCGTCACCGACGGCACCCAGGCCGTCGAGGGTCGCGGTGTACCGGCTCGTCGTGTTGCCGTCGGAGCTGCCCCCGACCTCCGCCTGGTCGAGCTCCAGCCCCAACCGTCGGCCGAGCCGATCGGCGAGCCGCCAGAGGGCCTGGTTGCGCGGCGTCCGCTCCATCGGCGATTGATCGATGCCCCCCGCGATCTCGATCGTCGTCCTCGGATTGACCGGCCGGAGCCCGCGGATGGCGGTCGCGACCGCCTCGGCGTCTTCCCGGGTCCGGACCCGCACGTCCACCTCGGCCCGCACCTCGGGGGCGACGACGTTGGATCGGAGCCCGCCGTCGATCGTGCCCACGTTCACCGTGATCCCTCGGGCCGCGTCATTGAGCGCGAAGAGCTGCTGGACCTGGTAGGACATCTCGAGGATGGCGCTGGCACCTTCTTCGGGGTTGACCCCGGCGTGGGCGGCTCGCCCCTTGATCGTGATCGTGAATCCGCCCGAGGCCTTGCGAGCGGTCTTGAGCTTCCCCGCCCGGCCGAAGGCGGGCTCGAGCACGAACGCCCGGGCAGCCAGGCGGGCCAGCCGGCGGATCAAAGGCGTGGAGTCGGGGCTGCCGATCTCCTCGTCGGAGTTGATCACCGCCACGCAACCGGCCGGCGGCTTCAGGCCCAGCTCCCGGATGGCCCGCAGCGCGAAGATCATCTGCACCAGCCCGCCCTTCATGTCGAAGACGCCCGGCCCGAACAGGGTGTCGTCCTCGATGCGGACCGGCATCGTGCCGACGGTCCCCGTCGGCCAGACCGTGTCGCAGTGGCCGACGAGCAACTGGATGGGCGCGGGCGTAACGCGGTGACCGCCTGGGCGGCCTCCATGGATCGGGCACCCGACCGGGTCGGGGCCTCGACCCCCCGTGACCCCCCCTTCGTAAGGGGGGGAGCCCGAGGGAGGCCCGCCCTCCTCAGATCCCCCCCTTACGAAGGGGGGGTAGGGGGGGTTCGCTCGTGTCGATGCAACGCTAGCGCTGAGGGCTCCAGTGTCCCGCCGCGGTCGGGCGTAGAGCATCCCGCCCGAGACCTTGCCCCGGTAGTGATGGACGACCAGGCCGCATCCTTCGAGCTCGGCCGAGAGCATGGCGAGCACTCGCAAGAGCGCGGTCCGGTCGTCGGACGGCGACTCGGCCGAGGCCAGGCGGCGGAGCAGTTCGGTCATCGCCTGGCGGCGGTCCTGGAGGAACGCGACGATCGGGTCGATCTCTGGGTCCATGTTGAGCCGCTCGGTCGGCCGTCCGACTCATCGGGAATAGCCAGCGGGGAAGGGGAACGCCATGGTCTGACGGATCTCGGCCAGACGTCCCGGACTGAGATACGCCAGGATCGGGAGCCGGTAGATCTGGTCGGCCTCGTCCACCTCCACGTCGCGGATGGCATCCGCTCGGGCCGAGGCCGCCACGACGTCGCCGATGATCAGGCTGTTCGGGCCGAAGCCGTCCAGGATGCTGTGCAAGGTGCATTCGAGGAACAGGTAGCCCCCCTCGACCAGCACGCCGTCGACCGCGACGGCGGGGAACGTGGGCAGCACCAGCAGGCTCGGCTTGGAACGGTCCTCGCATCGAGGCGCCGCGGCCAGGCTGGCCGTGAGGACCTCCGATGCCCGGGGGTAGCTGACGGTGAACGCGCCCGAGCGCCGGATGTTGTGGTAGGTCGTATGCCGGGGGCTGCACACGAAGCAGTAATAATTCTCCCAGCCGAGCGGCATCGCCAGGTGCTTGGGCGCGAGGTTGAACTCGCCGGATTCCTCCTGACTGCCCACGATCACCAGCGGGGCGACGCTGAAGACGCGGTCCCAGATGGGTCGATCCGTGGGCAGGCGGACGAGCGTCTCGGAGGATTCGGCGGTCATGGCGGAGCTCCGAACGGGGAACTTCAAGATGGGTTGGGCCGATCCTCGGCGATGGCGACCCCGGTCTGGAGAGTCCCTGGCCTCCTTCCATCGTACCATTCATTCCGCGACGAGGACATCGACGATCCCCTTGCGCCGGAGGACGCGGACGCCACGATCCGGGCCGACGCTAAGTCATGCGGGCCGGAGAGATTAGGGAAATCGGTCCTGAGGGGCGCGCGGTGCCGCGGATTGCAAGCCGCCCGATGCGGCTTGCATCCCGCACGAACGCCGGCGGCCGGTCGGTCACGCCGGATCGCGGGGGACCATGGCGCGAAGCGCCATCGGCGACGAGGCGGCCGCCGCCCGTCGGACGGTCGCCATTCGAGTCGATACGGCGATATCGCGCTCGACGCGCTCGATCGGCGTCGTCGGAACGCTCCGGGTCGCGCCCTCACGCCGCCGGACCTTGCGGAGCGGCATGAGGCCGTTAGCCAGCGCCGCCAGGGCGGAGACATTGTTGGTGATCACCGAGGCCATGATCCCGAAGCCCATGGTGAACACGCCGATCATGTTCGTGACGTTGGGCGCCACGATCATCGCCCAGCTCCGGTTGATGTTCCGGTCGAGGTTGCAGGCGATCTCCCTGAGCTCGCAGAGCCGGGCCAGACCGCCCTCGAGGAAGACGACCTGAGCGGTGTCGGTCGCGAGGGACGAGGCCCCGCGGAGCGAGATCGACACGTCGGCCTTCTTGAGCGCGATCGAGTCGTTGATGCCGTCGCCGACGAAGCAGACTTTCCGCCCTTCCGCCTGGAGCTTCGCCACGTAATCGGCCTTGTCGGCGGGGAGGACCTGGGCGAAGTAGCGGTCCATCCCGAGCGACTCGGCGAGCCGTCGCGTCGGGGCCTCGTGATCGCCCGAGACGATCGCGATGTGCCGGATGCCGGCGCGGCGGAGGTCGGCGATGACCCGGCTGACCTCGGGACGCACCGCCGCCTTCAGCTCGATCGCGCCGGCGATCCGGTCGTCCACGGCGACCAGGACCATCGTGTGGCCGTCGCGATGCGCCTCGTCCAGGGCCGCGCGGATCTCTCCGGTGAGCTCGATCGCTTCCGACTCCATGAATCGCTTGCTGCCGACGCGCACCGCGTACCTCAGGATGCGGACCGAGATGCCATAGCCGACCTTGTACTGGGTGTCGTCGGTCGGCAGCGGGCGGAGTCCCAGCTCATCGGCCCGATGGAGGATGGCCAGCGCGATCGGGTGGTGGAACTTCCGCTCGGCGGCCGCCGCGAAGGCGAGGATCCGCGCCGGGTCCCAGCCGTCGGCCGCGATGATCCGGCCGACCTCCGGCTGGTCGCGGGTCAGCGTGCCGGTCTTGTCGAACAGCACGGTGTCGATCCGGTTCATCATCTCCAGGGCACGCCCGTCCTTGACCAGGATGCCCTTGCTGGCGCACAGGGTCAGCGAGCTGAGCATCGCCAGCGGCGCGGCCATGCGGATGCCCGTCCCGAGGTCGCTGTTGAGCACCGCGACCGCGCCGATGGGCCCCAGGGTGGCCATGCCCAGCGCCCCGACGCCGAGGGTCGGGATGACGGCCTTGTCGGCCAGCCGCTCCCCCTTGTGCTGCGAGGCCATCTTGTAGCCGGCGGTATCGCGGAGGATGCGGCCGATCCGGGCGGAGGCGGTCTCGCTGCCCGAGGTCTCCACGCTGACCCGGACCTGTCCGGCCACCAGCAGCGTCGCGGCGAAGACCCGGTCGCCGGTCCCTTTCTCGGCCGGCGTCGACTCGCCGGTCAGGGCGTGCTGATCGACCAGGGCCATGCCCTCGACCACGTGGCCGTCGACCGGGACGACCTCGCCGGTGTGGATGACGATGATGTCGCCCTTGTCGAGGCGGTCGGTCGGTACCTGGACCTCGGCGCCGTCGCGGCAGAGCCAGGCGTATCGCGGCTGCTTGCCGAACGCGTCGAGCAGCAGCTTCTGCGAGCGATCGCGCGACTGCTTCACGAGGAAACGGCCGAAGCTCAGGCACCAGCAGCAGACGGCCCCGGGGAAGATCGTCAGGGTCCCCAGGCAGCCGACCATGACGACGGAGTCGAGGAAGTCCACCCCGATCCGCTTCTCCTCGGCGAGCACCCGCCGCGCCTCCTGGAACGTCGGGATGCAGGTGAAGGCATACAGGAGCGCCGCCGCGGGCAGCATCACCGGCGCCGCGAACTGCGCCGACGCCGCCAGGGGGATCGACGCCGTGCAGATCGGCAGGTGCAGGTCGGGCTCGTCGTCGGCCGCCGGTCGCTGGGCCTCCGCCAGGGCCGCGTCGAGGATCTGGATCACCTGGGTCCGGGTCAACTGGCGCGGGTCGAAATGCACCAGGACCGATGCGGTGATCGAGTTCGTCGAGAACCGGTCGATGCCCAGCACGCCCGTCAGCTCGCGCTCGATCGCGTGGCAGAGCGGGCTCTTGCGGAAGAGGATCGGGTGCTTCAACCGCAGCCGGCCCGGGATTTCCGACTTGACCTCCCAGCCGGTCACGAGCGAGTCGTGGCGGTAGTAGCGGACGGTGCCCCGGTCGTCGCGGGCCGCCTTGGTGGATGCAATGCGCGTGACTTCGGCCCCGGGCGGAGCCGGTTCCCCGTCGCCGTCCCAGCCTCGGCCGAGCGTGGCCTCCAATCGCCGGATGACGTAGGAAAGGGCGAAGGTCCGCGGACAGAAGCTCAGTTCCGCCCGGGGCGCGTCTCCCCCGGCGATCGAGACGCTCGCGACGACCTTGGAGAGGAAAGCGCGCTCGATGAACCGACGGCAGGCCGGGCTCTCGGCGTCGGCGAACAGCGAATCACACCGGACCCAGATCACCCCCGCGGATGGGAACGAGACGGAGATCTCGCGCGGACTCATCGGTGCATGACTCGTGGGAGGGGAAAGATCGGCCAATCGTCTTTGACGGTCGTCGAGGTTCGCTGCGTTGTCACCGGGGGATCGAAAATGTCAAATAGACCGGATGTGCTCAATGGCCGCGCACATGCGCGATTGTGCAAGATACCTTACCACCGGTTTCCTCCGAATCCAACCACCTCCGGTCGGATCATCGCGAAAGGGAGTTGGTCAAGATGCGAGCCATGGTTCTGAACGCGCTCGGCCGGTTGGTGGACAATCCGGCGCCGCTCCGGTTGGAGCATCTTCCCGATCCGGTCGCCGCCGACGGCGAGATCCTGATCGAGGTCCGGACCTGCGGCGTCTGTCACACCGAGCTGGACGAGATCGAGGGCCGGACGCCCCCGCCGCGCCTACCGATCGTGCTGGGCCACCAGGTCGTCGGGCGGGTCGCGTCGTCGGGGCACGGGGTCGGCACTTTCCAGCCGGGCGATCGCGTCGGTGTCGCCTGGATCTTCTCGGCGTGCGGGCAGTGCGCGTTCTGCCGGAGGGGCGAGGAGAACCTCTGCGAGCAGTTCCGGGCCACGGGTCGCGATGCCCACGGCGGCTATGCCGAGCGGATGGTCGTGCCCGAGGCGTTCGCCCATCGCATCCCCGAGGCTTTCTCGGATGACGAAGCCGCCCCCTTGCTCTGCGCCGGCGCGATCGGCTACCGATCGTTGCGGCTGACCGGCCTGAGCGATGGGCAGAACCTGGGACTGACCGGCTTCGGCGCCTCGGCGCACCTGGTCCTGAAGATGGTGCGCCACCGCTACCCGAACTCTCGGGTCTTCGTCTTCGCCCGAGCGGAGGCGGAGCGCGCCTTCGCCCGGGAGCTCGGCGCGGCCTGGTCCGGCGACACCGCGGAAATGGCACCCGAGCGGCTGCACGCGATCATCGACACCACGCCCGCCTGGAGTCCCATCGTCCACGCGCTCGCGAACCTCGAGCCGGGCGGACGGCTGGTGATCAACGCAATCCGCAAGGAAGACGCGGATAAGGACGCGCTGCTCCGCCTGGATTATCCGGTTCACCTCTGGCGCGAGAAGGAGATCAAGAGCGTGGCGAACGTCGCGCGGGCCGACGTCCGCGAGTTCCTCCAGTTGGCCGCCGAGATCCCGATCAAGCCCGAGGTCCAGGAATACGCCCTGGAGGATGCCAATCGGGCGCTGGTCGAGCTGAAGTCGAAGCATGTCCGCGGGGCCAAGGTCTTGAAGGTGGCTCGACCCGGATAGGATGGCGAGCGGTTTTCGCCAGATGGGATCGCCCTTGCCTCGTCACCACGGCCGGGTTAATCTGTGCGACGATGTCCAGATGCACAGACCGCGGTCCGAGGAGGAGTCCCGGTCCAGGAGGTATCGATGTCGCTGGCCGTATCGCCCGTGCCGTTGGCGGAGGTCCTGCCCCTGCGCGAACTCTACCGCTGGGAGATGAACTGCCAGATCGTCCACGACTCGCTGCCTGGCAGGGGATTCGGCGATATGTTCCTGCTCCGGTCGGATGGCCGTATCGCGGGATACGGCTTCGTGATGGGTTACGGCGATGAACCCAAGGATATGATCCGGGAGTTCTTCGTCCTCCCCGGCGACCGGGGCTCGGCACTGCCCTTGTTCCGCCTGCTCATCGAGGCCAGCGGGGCCCGCAGGGTCCGGGCCCAGACCAACGACGTCCTCCTCACCCTCATGCTCCATGACTGCGCCACCGGCATCACCAGCGATACGATCGTCTTCAGCGATGCCCTGACGACGCATCTGGTCGTCCCCGGCGCCACCTTTCGGGAGATCACCGAGGCGGACAGGGACCGGATCTTCGAGCACAATGCGGAACCCCTCGGTGGCTGGCTGGTCGAGGCCGACGGCGTCATCGTCGCGACCGGGGGGATCGGCCTGCATTACAACATGCCTTACGCCGACCTCTACATGGAGGTGGACGAGCCCCGCCGCCGACGAGAATACGGCAGCTACCTGGTGCAGGAGCTGAAGCGGGCTTGCTACGAGCTGGGCCGGATACCCGCGGCCCGCTGCAACGTCAACAATGTGGCGTCCCGGGCGACGCTCCAGAAGGCGGGTCTCTTGCCCTGCGCCCGCATCCTGAGCGGCACCCTGCCGGCCGGCTGAATGGCGGCGCGATCCGGTGCCGAGCCCGGACCCCGCTGGGTTCGACCCACCCGACTTCTACTTCGCCAACTGGCGGACGTACTTGTGGCAGTTCACGCAGTTCATCGTCAGCCGGAGATAGGCGAGCGTGGCGCCGTCGATGTTCTTCTCCCGTCCCTTCTTGGCCAGCTCGTCGGTCAGGCGCTGGAACTCGGTGGTGAAGACGACGTATTCGCCGGCGTTGGGGATGGTGGGGACCTCCCATTCGGCGGCCTCGCTCAGGGCCTTGAGGGCCCGGGCGTTCTTCACGATGGTCTCGTAGTTCTCGAGGGTGAGCCCCTCGAGGACCTTCTTCGAGTATTCGAGCTTCAAGTGCATGAATTCCGCCCGCGTCGGGGGCGCTTCGGCTCCTGGGCCCGCACTGTCAGGAAGGTCGCTGCCAGCGCGAGTCCGGCGAAACCGAGGGCGATGCGCTTCCGGTTCGAGAGTTTCATGGGTTTTCCACTCCGTAAGGCCGGGCAGCATCGTCGCCTGCCCATATCATATCGGATGGGCATGGCCCACCGGAGATCGGTTGTCGCGGCATCGAACAGAAGCCAGCATACCGCGCGGGGCCGACCGACGCCAGGCGCCGATGCGGCCGGGGTGATTCGCGGACGAGATGATTGATCTGCCATCTGGTCCCGTCTAAGATCGAGCTGATCAGATCGCTCGGTTGGGCTCAGGGCGGGCCGGCCGGCAATGGGTCCTGTGAGCCCACGCGGCCGTCGGTTGACGGTCTCGTGGGCTTTTTCATGGGACGATCGTCCCCGCGGAGAGGTCGAGGCACCGACGTGGCGGCATCCGAGGGCGCGCGGAATCCTGGCGGCGGGGAAGGGCGAATCACGGCGGTCCGCGGCTCGGTCGTCGAGGCCTGGTTCCCGGATGGCCTGCCCGCCATCAACGAGGCGCTGACGCTCGCGAGCGGCGAGCGGTCGATCGTGCTCGAGGTGGCCCATCACCTCGATCTCCGGACGGTGCGTGCCATCGCGATGGCGCCGACGGAGGGCCTGTCCCGCGGGATGACGGTCCGCAGGACGGGCCGGCCGATCCTCGTCCCGGTGGGACGCGAGGGGCTCGGGCGGCTGTTCAACGTGCTCGGCGAGCCGCTGGACGGCGGGCCGCCGCTGGACGGCTGCGAGACGTGGCCCATCCACCGCGACGCCCCATCGCTGGTCAGCCAGCGGCGCGGGTCGGAAGTCATCCAGACGGGGATCAAGGTCATCGACCTCCTGGCGCCGTTGCCGCGCGGGGGCAAGGCGGGCCTCATCGGCGGCGCGGGCGTCGGCAAGACGGTCCTGCTCCAGGAGTTCATCCGGACGCTCAATCATGATCATGCGGGGGTCGCGGTCTTCGCGGGGATCGGCGAGCGGACCCGCGAGGGTAATGACCTCTGGCACGAGATGCAGGAAACCGGCGTCATCGCCAACGCCATCCTGGTTTTCGGCCAGATGAGCGACCCGCCGGGGTGTCGGTACCGCGTGGGCCTGTCCGCCCTGACGATGGCCGAGTACTTCCGCGATGTCGAGAAGCGGGAGGTCATGTTCCTGGTCGACAACATCTTCCGCTACGTGCAGGCCGGGTCCGAGGTCTCGGGATTGCTCGGCCGGCTCCCCTCCGAGGTCGGCTACCAGCCCACCCTGGCCGACGACCTCGGGGCGCTGGAGGAACGGATCGCGTCGGTCGCCGACGCGGCGATCACGTCGGTGCAGGCGGTGTACGTGCCGGCCGACGACATGGCCGACCCGGCCGTGGCGCAGACGTTCGTCCACCTCGACGCCAGCATCGTGCTCTCCCGCACCCTGGCCGCGCGCGGGCTCTATCCGGCCGTCGACCCGCTGGCCTCGACCTCGCGCCTGCTCGACCCGGGCCGGCTCGGCGAGCGGCACTACCGGGTCGCGCTTCGGGTCAAGGAGACCATCGAGCGGTATCGCGAGCTCGAGGACATCATCGCCATGCTCGGCCTGGAGGAGCTCTCGGCCGTCGACCAGTTGACGGTCCGGCGGGCTCGCCGGCTGGAGCGGTTCCTCACCCAGCCATTCTTCGTCACCGAGATGTTCACGGGACACGAGGGCCGGCGCGTGCCCCTGGCGCGCACGGTCGAGGGCTGCGAGGCGATCCTGGCGGGCGATTACGACGGCCACGACGAGGGCGCCCTGTACATGATCGGACCGATCGAGGAGGCCAAGCGGTGAGCCTGGAGCTGGAGATCCTCTTGCCCGATCGCGTGCTCATGCAAAGCCGCGTCGTCTCGCTGCAGGCGGCCGACGCCACCGGGCGGTTCGGGCTCCGGACCGGGCACGAGGACTTCTTGACGGTGCTCGTCCCGTGCGTGGTGCGGTATCGACCCGAGGAGGGACCGGAGCGGTTCGCCGCGGTCGACGGCGGCGTCTTGTCGCTGGAGCGCGGTCGGATCACGATCGTCACCCGCGACGCGGTGACCTCCGAGCGGCTCGACCAGGTGGCCGACGCGGCGGCGGCGATGCTCGAGGCGCGCAGGCAGGCCGAACGCGCGGCCCGATCCGGGTTCGCCGAGCTGGAGACGGCCCTGGTGCGCGAGCTGCGAAAGGCGGTGCAACGGTCGTGAGCGCACCACGCCCGAACGACGAGCCCTTCGTCCGCGAGGTCCGGCGCCAGGCCGAACGGGCGAGCGTCCCCCAGCGGATGACCCTCTGGCAGGGATTGAGCCTGGTCGGCTCGGTCGGCTGGATGGTGGTGATCCCCGCGCTGCTCGGGGCCTTCCTGGGGCGTTGGATCGACGGGCGAGGGGGTACGGGGGTCTTCTGGACGCTCTCGCTCCTGGCCGTCGGCCTGACATCCGGCTGCCTCGGCGCCTGGCGACACGTGGAACGGGAGGCCCGGCGATGAGCTGGATCGCGGCGATCGTCGCGGGGGCCGTGATGGGCCTGGCCTTCTTCGGCGGGCTCTGGCTGACCGTGCCGCGGGGTGCTGACGCGCTCCTGGCATGCGTCCTGGATACCGCTCTGCTGGGCGGCCCGGTTCATCCTGCTGGCGCTCGGCCTGGCGGTCCTGAGCCGGCAGGGCGCCGCCGGCATCCTGGGCGGGCTGGGCGGGCTCTGGCTGACACGATGGTTCTTGCTCCGCGAGCTGGGAGGTGTCGGCCATGGAGGGTAGAGGTCTATCGCCGCCCGTCCTGTTCCACCTCGGGCCGATCGAGGTGACCCGGACCGTCGTGGATACGCTGGTCGCTTCGAGCGTCCTGATCGCCTTCGCGGTGCTGGTGCGGCTCGGGCTCGGGCGACGGCCTTCGGGCTGGCCGGTCGTGGCCGAGCTGGTCGTCGAGCACTTCGAGGACCTGATGCGCGACCTGCTGGGCTGCGATCCTCGCCCGTTCACGCCCCTGGTCGTGACCCTGGCGCTGTTCATCGCGACCGCCAACCTCCTCGGCCTGGTCCCCGGGCTCCATTCGCCGACGGCGGATTTCTCCACGACCGCCGCGCTGGCGATCGTGGTCTTCCTGGCGGTCCCGTTCTTCGGCATCCGGGCGCGCGGGCTGCGCGGCTACTTGAGTCATTACCTCGAGCCTTCGCCCATCCTGCTGCCGCTGGAAGTCATCACCGAGTTCTCCCGCACCCTGGCCCTGTCCGTCCGACTCTTCGGTAACATCATGAGCGAGGAGCTCATCATCGCCGTCCTGCTGTCGCTGGCCGGCCTGCTGGTGCCGATCCCGATCATGATGCTCGCGGTCCTGACCAGCGTGGTCCAGGCCTACATCTTCGCGGTCCTGACGGTCGTCTACCTGAGCGCGGCCGTCCGGTCCCATCCCGCCCCGGAGGAGACCTCGTCATGAGCACGCCCCTGATTTTCTCGATCGTCTGCATGGTGGTCGCCGGCCTGACGACGGCGATCGGATCGATCGGCCCGGCGTTCAGCCAGGGGCGGGCCATCGACTCGGCCCTCGATGCCATCGCCCGGCAGCCCGACGCCTCGGACCGGATCAGCCGGACCCTGTTCGTGGGCCTGGCCATGATCGAGTCGCTGGCCATCTACTGCCTGGTGATCGCGCTGATCGTCCTGCTGGCCAATCCCTTCCTATCACTGATCAGCGGGCATTGAGCCATGGCGTTCAACGTCTGGACATTCCTGTTCCAGGTGATCAATTTCCTGGTGCTGGTGTATATCCTTCGCCGGCTGCTGTACCGACCGCTGCGCGAGGCGATCGATCGGCGTCGCGAGGCCAACGCCAGGGCCCAGGCCGACGCCGAGGCCGCGCGTCGCGAGGCCGCCGCGCTCCAGCAATCGCTGGACCAGCGGCTCGCGGACCTGGATCGAAGTCGCGAGGCCGTGATCCGCGAGGCTCGCGATCGCGCGGAGGCCGAGCGGCAGGCCGCGGCAGCCGATGCCGAGGCGGCGATCCGCCGGCGCCGCGAGGAGGTCGAGCAACAACTCGCGCGCGAGCGCGACGAGGCCGTGCGCTCGCTCCGCGCCGAGCTGGTGCGCTCCGCGGTGGAGATGGCCGGGCGCCTCTTGAGCGAGGCATCCGATTCCACGCTCCAGCGGCAACTGGCCGCCCGACTGGTCGATGAGCTGCGCCGCGTCCCGGACGACGAGCGCCGCCGATTGCGCGAGGAGTGGGATGACGGCGAGGCCGCCGTGGTGGAGGCGGCCGCGGAGATGAACGGCGAGGTCCTGCGCGACCTGGGTGGCGCGATCGAATCCCTGGTCGGACGGCCGCTCGACGTCTCGGTGCAAGTCCGGCCCGACCTGCTGGGCGGCGTGCGGCTGCGGATCGGCGGGCACGTGTGGGATGCTTCGATGGCCGGCCGGCTCCAGGAGCTGGAGGCGGCCTCGGCGGGGGGCGCGTCGGCAGGGGGCGCGTCGGCGGGGGGAACCGCGCCATGAGCACACTGGAGGAGGAGCTCGGCGAGGAGGTGCGCGTCGCCCTCGGTTCGCTCCACTGGCGTGTCCGGCACTACGAGGTCGGCCGAGTCGTCGGCGTCGGCGACGGAGTCGGCCGGGTCAAGGGAGTCGCCTCGGTCCGCTACGACGAGCTGCTGGAGCGGTCCGACGGCCTGATGGGATTGGCCTTCGACCTCCGGCCGCGGGAGGTGGGCGTGCTCTTCCTGGATCGGTCCGAGCACGTCTCGGCGGGGGACGAGCTGGCGCCACCGGGCGGGTGGCGAGCGTCGCCGTCGGCGATGAGCTGCTCGGCCGGGTGGTCAACGCGCTGGGGCGTCCGCTCGACGGAGGCCTTCCGTTGCGATCGACGACCCGACGGCCTGTCGAGGTCCGGGCGCCGGGCGTCGCGGACCGCGCACCGGTCCGCGAGCCGATGCACACCGGCATCAAGGTGATCGATTCTCTCCTGCCGCTGGGACGCGGCCAGCGCGAATTGATCCTCGGCGACCGCGCCACCGGCAAGACGTCGCTGGCCCTCGACGCGATCCTCGCCCAGCGCGACAGCGGCGTCCTCTGCGTCTATGCCGCGATCGGGCTCCGCAAGACGAACGTCGCGGAGGTCGTGGAGACCCTGCGCACCGCCGACATCTTGAAGCAGACCGTCATCGTGGTCGCCGACGCCGATTCGCCGCCCGGCCAGCAGTATCTCGCGCCGTACACGGCGTGCACGATCGGCGAGTCCTTCATGTGGGGCGGCCGGCACGTGCTGGTCGTCTACGACAGCCTGTCGTCGCACGCCGACGCCTACCGGCGGATCGCGCTGTTGCTGGGCCGGCCGCCGGGCCGCGAGGCCTATCCGCCGGACGTCTTCTACCTGCACGCGCGGCTCCTGGAGCGGGCGACCAGGCTTCACGACCGCCTGGGCGGCGGAAGCCTCACCGCCCTGCCGATCGCCACCACCCAGGCCGGAAACATCGCGGCCTATATCCCGACGAACCTGATCTCGATCACCGACGGGCAGCTCTACCTCGACAGCCACCTCTTCAACGAAGGCGTCCGGCCGGCCGTCAACGTCGGCCTCAGCGTCTCGCGAGTCGGCGGCAAGGCGCAGCCGAAGGTACTCCGCCGGCTCGCGAGCGACCTCCGGCTCCTCTACGCGCAATTGCACGAACTGGAGATGTTCGCCCGCTTCGGTGCCGAGCTCGAGCCCGAGACCCGCCGCCGCTACGAGCGCGGCCGCCGCCTGCGCGAGGCCCTCAAGCAGCCGAGGCTGCGACCGCTCCGGGTCGGCCACGAGGCCGCCGTGCTGTTCGCCGTGGGGCAGGGGGGGCTGGATGACCTGCCCGTCGAGCGGGTCGTCGCGTTCCTGGACGCGTTGCGCGATCGGCTGGACGCCGTCGACTCGGAGTTGCTCGACGCCATCGAGCGCGAGGACGACGTCAGCGACTCGTCGGCCGATCGTTTGCGCCGGGCGATCGAGGCGGTGCGGCGGGATTCACCGGGAGGGAATCCGTCATGACGTGGGAGGCGACCCACAAGCGAAAGCAGGCCGTCGAGACGGTCCACGACGTCGTCAGCGCGATGCGGGCGATCGCGGCCGGGCGCATCCAGGGCGCCCAGAGGGCGCTCGAGAGCGCGCGGCGCTATCATGAGGTCGTCTTGCGTGCGATGGCTACCCTGCTGGACGGTTCGGCCTCGCTGCCGACCGGCGCGGACCATCGTCCGACGACGCTGCTGGTGATGACCTCGGAGCAGCCGCTGTGCGGGTCATTCAATCAGGACGTCCTGAGATTCGCCGAGCGGCGCTGGGAGGTGCTTCGCGAGGCCGGGAACGCGCATCTGGTGATCGTCGGCCAGCGCGGATCCGCCAGATCCTCGCCCGCGGCCTCGAGGTGACGGCCGGCGAGCCGGCTGCCACCACGCTCGAGGGGCTGCGCGACCTGGTCAAGCGGCTGGCGAGCCTGCTGGCGAGACGACATTCCACCGGCGATCTCGGCGTCTTGC
This sequence comes from uncultured Planctomycetota bacterium, assembly GCA_963815795.1. Lineage (GTDB taxonomy): Bacteria > Planctomycetota > Planctomycetia > Isosphaerales > Isosphaeraceae > JAKAUH01. Next base: position 899,477 of record CAWFIC010000006.1, read on the forward strand.
GCGTCGTCTTCAACCGCCATCAGTCGCTCAGCGAGCAGGTCCCCACCGAGATCCAGATCCTGCCGCCGGATCTCGAGCAAATCCGCCGTTCGACGCCGTCGCGGCGGTCGAAGGTCCTCCGTTACCTGACGCCGGCCGAGCTCCTGGGAGGGCTCGTGCAGGAGTACCTGTTCATCAGCCTGTACCTGGTCGCCGTCGAGTCGTTCGCCAGCGAGCAGGCGAGCCGGCTGGTGGCCATGGATTCCTCGACGCGGAACACCGAGCGGATGCTGGAGACCCTCCGAGATCTCGAGCGGCGCGAGCGCCAGGGGGAGATCACCGCACAGGTCCTGGAGCTGATCGGGGCCCGATTCGCGGCCGGGTCGTGAGCATGGCCGGAGCCTCGACCCGGCCGCACTGACCTCGCCGATCAAGCGATGGCGCCGACATCCTTGACGGCCGCCCGCTCTTTCTCGCCGGACTCGACCCCCTGGTCGGGCGCGTCCTTGATGATCAGGGTCAAACACGGGGCGTGCCGGATGACGACCTCGGCGACGCTGCCCATCAGGAGGCGGCGGAGGCCCGTCCGCCCGTGGGAGCCCATGACGATCAGGTCGCAGCCCAGCTCCTCGGCGGCCAGGAGGATCTCGCTGACGGGGTCGCCCTGACTGAAGCGGGCCTGCACCGATCCTCCCAGGCCGGCCTTGGCCGACTCGTCCTTCAGCTTCTCCAGCGCCTCCTGTTCCGGCCCGAGGTCGGCGGGCGCGTAGAAGCTCCCCCCGGTGAGGATCTCGGCGGGCGCCACGTGCAGCAGGACCAGCCGGGCGCCGTGCGCCCGCGCCAGGGTCCGAGCCACCCCGAGCGCCGGCCAGGAACCCTTGGAGAAGTCGGTTGGATGGAGGATCAGCCGGATCGGCGCGCCCTGTAGCGTGGCCTCCGTACTCCGGACGATCAGCACGGGACGGGTCGACCGTCGCATGACGTCCTCGGCGACGCTGCCGCAGATCAGCCGGTTGACGCCGCCCCGGCCGTGCGTGCCCACGACGATCAGATCGGGGTCAACCTCCTCGGCCGCGTGGAGGATCTCGCCGGAAGCGTTTCCGTCCCTGACGAGGTAATCGACCGCGATGGGTGCATCGGGGTGATAGAAGAGACGCAATTGGCTCCCGATATCCTGGCGATGGCCGGGGGTATCCCCGGGCAGGATGGTCGGGAACCGTGCGCCGTGCGCCGGTCCCATCGCTTCCGATATCAACACCGGCTCCACGACATTCAAGACGTGCAGGTGCGAATCGGGCCCCCGCGCGAGCGAGCAGGCCGCACCGAACGCCGCCCGCGAGTGCTCCGAGAGGTCCCCAGCGAACAAGATGCGATTGAAGATCGACATGATCGTCCTCCTCAGCTCGTCGAACATCGACCCCCGGGCCGTCGTTTCGGTCGAGGGAGGTCTCGGCACGGTCATTGTTCTCAGGTCAAGATCCACCAGATGGCGAACCCCACGAACACGAGCCCTACGATGACCCAGAGGATCGTCCGGACGACCAGGCGATAATCCCCGTCGATCGGCTGGAACTCATGCCGAGGCTCGGCCAGGGGGTGGGGGGTATGGGGGACATGAGGGATAGCTCCCGGATCCTCGTCCGTCCCCTTGTCAGTTTCCATCGAACTTCTCCCAGGACCTCACGACTTCGCATATCCGGCGATCGCCGGCCGCCGGCTTGATCTGGCGGGGCGCAGCAAAAAGCCCCATCGATGCAATGATCTCGCATCGCGGGGCTGCCATAGCCGGATTCAAACATACCCTTCTTGAGCAGTTGAACAAAATGCATTATATCAAAAGCCGTGCCGGCCGGTCAATCCCCCACCGCGTGCTGCAGCGCGGCGGCGGATCGGCCGGGGACGGTGCGGAGGTATTCCTCGATCGAGCGGGCCGCCTTGCGGCCGGCGGCCATCGCCAGGATCACGGTGGCGGAGCCGCTCACGATGTCGCCCGCGGCGAACACGCCGGCCTTCGACGTCTTCAGGGTCTCCGGGTCCGCCGCGATGTAGCCCTTGCGGTTGGTCTGGAGGTCGGGCGTCGTCGACTGGACGAGTGGATTCGCGCCGGTTCCGAGGGCGATGACGGCCATCTGAATCGCCAGCTCGAACTCGGAACCGGCGATGGGCGATGCCGCACGCCTTCCCGATTCATCCGGCTCGCCCAGCTCCATCCTCACGCAACGGACGCCGGCGAGCCGACCCTGGTCGTCGCCGAGGAAGGCGACCGGGTTCGTCAAGCAAAGGAACTGGATGCCCTCCTCCTTGGCGTGGATGGCTTCCTCGACCCGCGCCGGCATCTCTTTCTCGGAGCGGCGGTAGATGAGGTAGCTGTTGCGGGCGCCGAGGCGGCTGGCCGTCCGGACCGCGTCCATCGCGGTGTTGCCGCCGCCGACGACCGCGATATCCCGCCCCCGGCACTCGAAGACCGGTTCGTCATACGAGCGGTCGTAGGCCTTCATCAGGTTGACGCGGGTCAAGAACTCGTTCGCCGAGTAGACGCCGTTCAAGTGCTCGCCGGGCACTCCCAGGAACTTCGGGAGCCCCGCGCCCGTCGCGATGAGGACCGCGTGGTAGCCCTCCTCGTTCATCAACTCGTCGATGGTCACCGTCTTGCCGATCACGACGTTGGTCTGGAAGTCGACGCCCATCTTCCGCAGCACGTCAACCTCGTGGCGGACGATGTCCTTAGGCAGGCGGAACTCGGGGATGCCGTAGATCAGCACGCCGCCGATCTCGTGGAGGGCCTCGAAGACGGTCACCTCGTGTCCCCAGCGGACCAGGTCGCCCGAGGCGCTCAAGCCAGCCGGACCGCTGCCGACGATGGCGACCTTCTTGCCGCTGGGCGGCGCCCTGTCGGGGAGGCCCACCTCTCCGTGCTCGCGCTCGTAGTCGGCCACGAACCGCTCGAGATAGCCGATCCCCAGCGGCTCGAACTTGTTGCCCAGGACGCAGCACTCCTCACACTGGGTCTCCTGCGGGCACACCCGCCCGGTGATGGCCGGCAGGACGTTGTCCTCGCGGATCTTGGCCGCCGCCTTGAGGTAGTCACCCTCACCGACGAGCCGGACGAACTCGCGGATGTTGACGTTGACGGGGCAACCGTGCTGGCAATTGGGTTTGGCGCACTCCAGGCAGCGCATCGCCTCGGTGGTGGCGCCGAGGACGGTCAGGCCCAGGTTGACCTCGGCGAAGTTGTGAATCCGCTCCACCGCCGGTTGCGCCGGCATGTGCTCGCGGGGGATCTTCATCCGCTCCTTGGGCGACAGCTTGTTCTCGCTCATGACACCCTCGCCGCACGGGGACCGACCTCGGGATGAGCCGCCTCGAGATGACACGATTCGCGGACCTGCCGCACGCATTCCTCGGTGTGCTCCCGGAATTCCCGGAGCTCCTCGGCCTCGCGCTCGGCGTACATCCGATTGCGCTGCGCCATGACGTCGAAGTCGACCGTATGGGCGTCGAACTCGGGGCCGTCAACGCAGGCGAACTTCACCCCGTCATGGGTGACGATCCGACAGCCGCCGCACATCCCCGTGCCGTCGACCATCAGCGAGTTCAGGCTGACGACCGTGGGGATTCCGGACGGTCGGGTGACCTCGGCGACGGCCTGCATCATCCGCACCGGGCCGATCGCCAGGACCAGGTCGATCGGCCGGCCGGCCTCGATCATGGCCCGGAGCGGGTCGATCACCAGTCCCTTCCGCCCGGCCGAGCCGTCGTCGGTCGTGACGATGACCTCGTCGCTGATCGCGCGGATCTCGGCCTCGAGGATGACCAGGTCGCGATTGCGACCCCCGAGGATCGAGATGACGTGGTTCCCGGCCTCGTGCATGGCCGCGGCCGTCGGATAGGCGATCGCCGCGCCGACCCCGCCGCCGATCACGACCACCGTCCCGAACTTCCTGATCTCCGACGGCTTGCCGAGCGGGCCGACCAGGTCGAGCACGGCGTCGCCCGGCCCCAGCAGGTTCAGGAGCTTGGTCGTCTTGCCGATGCCCTGGACGATGAGCGTGATCGTGCCGCGATCGGCGTCGCTGTCGGCGATCGTCAGCGGGATCCGCTCGCCGTGCTCGTGCACGCGCAAGATCACGAACTGGCCGGCCTGTCGCTTGCGGGCGATCCGTGGGGCCTCGATCACGAAACGCTTGATATCCGGTGCGACCAAACCCGCCTCGATGATCGGAAACATCGCTCGCCCTCGCTTCGTACCGCGCCGCGGAGGAAAGGCCTGAAACTCCCCTGGGAGGGCGAGGCTCCGTCCGAGCCGGCATCGGGAAGAGGCTCGAACGGAGCCTCGCCCTCCCGAATTCCAATCCCCATTTGCGGGGAGCGCGACTGAGGGACTTCGTCCGCCAGGCCGTCCGTCACTCGCCCCGCTGATCCAGGATGAACGAAGAGCCGCTCAGCGCGGGGTGGTAGTTGCGCACGAGCTGCTCGCAACGCCGGGTGGCCTCGGCGGCGCCGCATTGTCCCAGCTTCGGCAAGTAGGCGCGGAGGTCTTGCTCGGCCTGCTTCCGGTTCTGGGCCCCGGGGGAGACGATCCGGGCATCCGCGATCAGGCCTTGGGAATCGACCTGATAGCAGTGGTAGGCCAGGCCGTCGGGCACTTCGGCCGCGTAACAACCCCGACCGGCCCTGGGCTCGACGTCGACGCGGGGGATGGGCAGGTCGCTCTGGTAGCAGTCGATGATCGCGATCGCTTCCTCGCAGGCGTGGATCAATTCGAGGGCGCGCGCCACGAGGTCGTGGAAGATATTGCCGCTGGGCCAGCTCACGCCGCAGCCCGCGGCCTCCCTCAAGGCCGTCGGGGAGAGCTGGTGGAGGCTCATGTTGACGCGAGCGAGCGGGCCGACGAGATAGGATGCCTCGCGCGGGATCCACGGGCCCCGAATGACGGCATCTCGGCCCGCGTCGAGCCGGCTGAAATGCGGCTCGAACTGGCTCGGGGGGACGACCAGGCCCCGGCTCGAGATCACGTGGCCTTCGTTCATCGGGTAGAGCTCGGGATGGTGCAGGCACACCATCTCGGTGTCGAGGTACTCGACGTCGAGCCCGGGGAGATCGAGCTGCGAGACGAACCGGAGCACCTCCACCGAAGCCCCGAGGGCCCACTCCACCTCGGGTCGCAAGTCGGCGAGCTGGGAGGCCCTCGGCGCCTGCTGGAATCCGCCGACCGCGATGTTGATCGGGTGCCGCGCGGCGACGCTCAGGGCCGCCACCAGGGCCTGACCCACCCGCTGGAGCCGCAGGCAGCGGCCGACGGCCTCGCGCCCGGCGGCGGCGAGGCGCTCGCCGAAGAAATCGGGGGCGAGCAAATAGACGTGGAGCGCATGGCGCTCGATCCACTCCCCGCAATAGAGGAGGCGGCGAAGCCGGCGGATCCCGGGCGTCACCTCCACGCCCATGGCGGCCTCGAGGGCCTCACACGCCGGGATCTGGTATGAGACCGGGCACTTGCCCCAGAGCCCTTCGATGGCCGCGGGGGCCTCGCGCGAGTCCTTGCCGATGAGGTCGCTCGCGAACAGCCGCGAGGGCTCGGGCAGGTTCAACTCGACATGCTCGACGCGGTCGCCGGCGATCCGCAGGTAAAGCGACGGCTCGTTCTCGACGCGCAGAGAGGAATCGGATATGGATCTCGTATCGGCGAGCATGAGAACAATCTCCTTCCGACGACAACACGTCCGGCGGCGGCGCAATCGCGCCCGACCCACCATCGTGTCCCCAGAGGGCATCAAGACTGGAGGTGCTGGCGCAAAGCCTTCCCATGGTGCCATCGCCGCGATCCAGGATCGGCCCGACAGGAGTTGTCGTCGGAGTATCCGACCATCGAGGAATCCCGGCCGATCGCGAAAAAGCCCACGGGAGGGCTTCGCCGGCGGTGCCGCCCTGGCCGAGCTCGCTACATCCCCTCGCGAGATGAACGATATCCCCAGGATACCGCGAACGGACGCGCCGATCAATCCAATTCCGGCGGAAGTCGTCGTTTTCGCGCTTCGCGTCACGCAGGTCGTATCGTGATCACTGCTCCATAGGTCCGAACCCCTCGGGAAATAGATGTGGAATTCTGGATGACGTGTACTATAAATAAAGGCGGTGTCCAATCGCTCAAGATCGGCGATGAGACCTCGGCTAAGGCGGCCCCACCGTGCGTCTGCGCATGGCTGGGGTTTTTTTTCTCGCCCCACCGAGTATCCGACAAGGTTTCCCGAAAGAGAGCTTCCATGCCAGCCGACGCGGAGAACGTCATCGTCACGCCCGCCAGGCATTCGATCATCGCGATCCCTGCCTCGACGGTGCGCCACCGCGGTTTCCCGGAAGTCCGCGCCGAGGGCGACTCGCCCGAGGACGCGGCCAGGCGACTGGCCGACATGCTGGCGCGCACTTCTTGACAGCGTTCCGTGCGATTGCCGCCGCGAGGAACTCGAGCGCGCCATCGAGGACGTGCGAGCCTTCGCGAGCCGCGATCGCTCATAAGCGGAACGGTGGCATAAAGATCAATATCCGGCGGCAAAAGTCAAAGAACACCTTGACGTAATGACCCTGGCGCGGTACTCTACAGTTGTTGATCGGTCGCGATGGGCGATCAATTCCGTCGGCTAAGGTGGCCCCGTCCTGCAGCTCGCATGGACGGGGTTTTTTGATGCCCTGATTCGTCCGATGGCTGGACGATGGGAAGTATCCGGCGGCGGATCTTCTCGCGGTCGCGGTGATGAATGCCGCACGGGTCTGACCCTTTCGGCGATGGATCGCCCGAGACGGGGGCGGTCCCCGACTCGGTTCCCGGGCGCGTCGGACGGCGTCCCCCTCGGATGGGTGCAGTCTCTCGCCACCTACGAGTGAAAGACCGAGGGTTGAACAATCTGATCACGAGAGGAGTGAGCCATGAACGCCGTTAAAGAGGCCCCCAATCCGAAGACCGTCAACGGTCAGGGGCAGACGAAGGAAGTGGCTCCTCAGGCAACGACACCGCAGAGGACCTACGCGACGCCGTTCGGCTTCATGCGGAGGTTTACCGAGGAGCTGGACCGGATGTTCGAGGACTTCGGCCTCGAGGCCGGGTGGTTCATGCCGAGGCTGCTCACGCGGGGCGGAGGGTTGCTGGGCCGCAAGCCGGAGCTCCCCGCGGCCGAGTGGACGCCGAGGATCGAGGTGTTCGAGCGCGAAGGGCAGTTCGTGGTCCGCGCCGATCTCCCTGGGATGAGCAAGGAGGACGTCAAGGTGGAGATCGCCCGCGGCTACATCACGCTCGAGGGGGAACGCGAGGTGGAGAAGAAGGAGGAGCGTGAGGGGTACTACTATGGCGAGTGCCACTACGGCTCTTTCTACCGCGCCATCCCGCTCCCGGAGGGCGTCAACACGACCAAGGCCATGGCGGAGTTCCACAAGGGCGTGCTGGAGGTGGTGATGCCGAAGGTCACCCAGCCGGAGCCCAAGACCCGCCGTCTCGAGGTGCGCGAGGAGAAGTAACGCATCGGGATCGAGCGTTCCGGGCGGGGCCGACGACGACTGGCGCCGCCCGGAGCTGATGCGTATCCCGTTCGACAACCGGGCCGATCGGACCTCTCAGCGAGGAGAACTCCCATGAAAGCCTTCCAGACCATCCTGTTCGGGGCCGACTTCTCCGAGGGGTCCCGAGAGGCTTTCCGCGCGGCATGCTCGCTCGCCGTCGCGGGCGAGACCCACATCCATGCCCTCCATGTCATCGAGCCGCATTGGGTCCCGGAGGAACCGGTCCCCTTTGGGCAGGCCGTCATGGAGTTCTACGACACCAAGGCCCCTGGGGGCCAGGACGAGATCCTCAAGCAGCGGATGCGCGAGATGTACGCGCCGAATCTGCCCATCGACGTCGAGTATCACCTGAGGGAGGGGGACGCCGCACCCGAGCTCCTTCGCATGGCCGGGCAGCTCCGGCCCGACCTGATCGTGATGGGGACGCACGGGCGGACGGGGCTGAGCTGGCTCCTGGCCGGGAGCGTCGCCACCTCCGTGCTGCGGCGCGCGCAATGCCCGGTGCTGGCGTTCCACAGCCCGGAGACGGTGCGCAAGGTGGAGGATATCCGGGTCATCCTGCATCCCACGGATTTCTCCCAGGGTTGCGAGAGCAGTCTGCGGGTCGCCCGCACGCTGGCGCGGGACCTCGGCGCCCGACTCGTCCTGCTGCACGTCGTCCCGTTCGGGTTCTATGCCAACGAGATGACCGTGCCGGTCAACCCGGGCGTGTACCGGGAGGCGCTGGACGAGGAGCGCCAGCTCATCGACGGCCCTGATCTCAAGTATCCCGTGGAGTCCCGATTGGCCCGCGGCGACGCCGCCGAGGAGATCCTTCGCACGGCGGCCGAGCTGGATTGCGGGCTCATCGTGATGGGCACCCACGGGCGGACCGGATTGAACCGGCTGCTCATGGGGAGCGTGACCGAATACGTCGTGCCCCGGGCGGACTGCCCGGTGCTGGCCGTGAAGAACCCGGGGCGCGTGGAGGCGTCCGCCCGGGAAGAGGCGTGGGAATCCGCCGCCGCCCATTGACCCGGCGTCCTGATCACGTCCGGCGCCCGCGATCCCGGAGAGAGGACCTTCCCATGAGCATCACTGCAATCCCCCACATTGAAGCGAGCGTCCACACCGCGAATGTCTGGATCAAGGAGTTGGGCCATGAGCTGGGGTGGGATGACCGAGCAGCGCGCCTACCACGCGCTGCGGGCGGTCCTGCACGCCCTGCGCGATCGCCTCACGATCGACGAGGCGGCCGATCTGGGCGCCCAGCTCCCGCTCCTGATCCGCGGACTCTATTACGAGGGATGGGACCCGAGCCGCACGCCCGTGAAGGAGCGGCACCGGGAGACCTTCCTGCGTCACATCGCCGCCGCCTTCCCGCACGACCCCGAGGTCTACCCGGAAGGCATCGCCTGGGCCGTCTTCAAGGTCCTGGAGAGGCACGTCTCCTCGGGCGAGATCAAGGACGTGCTCCATGTCCTCCCCAAGGAGATCCGATCGCTCTGGCCGGGCGGCGAGGTCCTGAACGCCATGCCGGTCGTCTGAAGAGGCCCGCCCGAGGGCGAGGTCCGGACCGTTGCCGTCGATGAGGCGCGCACGACCGGTGCTTCGCCCTCCTACGGATCGCCCGAGAGGCCCGCCCGTTGCAATGCGGCGACGGCCCGGCTGAAGGTCTGCGAGCGCGGACCACCGGCATCGATCTCGTCGGTGACCGCTCGCGTCGCCGTGCCGGGCTCCTCCCACCGGCGGGCGGCCTCCTGGTAGATCGCCCAGTCGGCGTCCGAGGCGTCATCGCGGCGACCGTCCAGCCTGTGGCGGATGACATCCGGATCGGCGCGGCAGAGGAGCAGGTGGCCGGCGATCCCCCATCGGCGGGCGGCGTCGAGGAAGAGGCGTCGTCGCGACTCGTCGCGGAAGCTGGCGTCGATCAGCGCGCGGCCCGACTGGAAGACGACCTCCTCGGCGCGGCGCAGGCACTCATCGTACGTGCGATCGTCCCACTGGGGTGTGTACATGTCCTCGCCGAACACGGCGGGCGTCGAGCTGCGGCCTCCCCGGCCGACGAGCTCCTTGCGGACGGCATCCGTGCGGATGACGGTGAATCCGGCCCGCTCGGCGAGCGCGCGCGCCAGGGTGGACTTGCCGGTCCCGGGCAGACCGGCCAGCAGCACCAGGCACGGCCTGCGGCCGGGCTCCTCCAGCTCGGAGAGGGCGCGGAGCCAGAGGGCTCGGGCGCGATCACGAGCCGCCGTTCGGTCGGCCGCGGGGATCTCGGGCTCCGCCAGCTTCATGCCCTCGACCTTGCCGCGCACCGCGGCCCGGTAGGCCCGATAGAATGGCAGGAGTTCCTCTCCCTCCGCGTCTCCCGCGGCGCGGAGATACGCCTCGACGAACGCGTCGGCGAGATCGGAACGGCCCTCCAGCGCCAGCTCCATGGCGAGGAAGGCGATGTCGGCGATCGGGTCGGCATGACGGTATCGCGGGTCGAACTCGATGCAATCGACCGCGATCCAGTCGTCGGGCGGCTGCCGGTCCGGGAACCAGTAGACATGGTCGAGGCGGAGGTCGCCGTGAGTGTCGCGGGGGACGCCGCGCGCCGCCCGCGCCTCGATCGTGCCGCGGAGGCGCTCGAGCGCGACATCGGTCCGCTCGCGCAACCGATCGAGAGTCGATCGGCTGAGGGTCACGCCCACCTGGTGGACCGACTGGTCGAGGTTCTCCCGGGCGTTGGCGGCGATCGCCGCGAAGGTGCAACCAGCGGCGACCTCGGGGCCCGATTCGGCGGACGCGTGGAAGCCGGCGAGCCGGCCGGCGAGCGCCGCCAGATCGCCGGTCGTGAGCTCGCCCCCGGACATCCGGGCACGAAGCGTGGCGGACTCGGGGAGCCGCCGCATCTTCACCGCCCACTCGAGCACCTCGCCAGTGCCCTCGACGCGGGCCGATTCTCCCTCGCGAGTGACGGGGACGACGCCGAGATAGACATCGGGCGCGAGGCGGCGGTTGAGGCGCACCTCCTCCTCGCAGCAGTGCCGCCGCCGCTCGAGCGTGCCGTAGTCGACGAAGCCGAGTTCGACCGGCTTCTTGATCTTGTAGGCCAGCGAGCCGGCCAGGAAGACGACCGAGATGTGCGTCTGGCGCACCGCCACGACGTCAACCCGCTCGGCGTAGGCCGATGGCCTCGAGAGCGCCTCGATCAGTCGCGGGAGGTCCATCGCACCCCGGGCTCCGCGGGTCGCACGATCCGACGCGATCCGTCACCGTGAGGGATGGCCCGGGGGTTCCAGGGCTTCCTCGGCCGTCAGGATGGTCTGGGCGATGTCGATCAGCTTGCGGTTCTTGTCGCTGGCCAGCTTCTGGAGCCGGCGGAAGGCGTCGTGCTCGTCGAGGCCGGCCTTCTTCATGAGTATACCCTTGGCTTTCTCGATCACCTTCCGGTCCTCGAGGGCCTGCTTCAGATCGGCGGTCTCCTTGCGGAGCGTCTGAAACTGCTCGAACCGGCGCATGGCGATCCCGATCGCCGGCTCGAGGTCGGCCTGCTTGATGGGCTTGACCAGGTAGGCCATGATGTGATCGGCCTCGGCGCGGCGGATGAACTCGGCGTCGTGATAGGCCGAGACCAGGATGACCGGTATCGCGGCCTGGCGGTAGATCTGCGCGGCGGCGTCGATCCCGTCCATGTCCGGCATCTTGATGTCGGTGATGACCAGATCGGGATGGGTGGCGATGCAGAGGTCGACCAGCTCGCGGCCGGTCCGGGCGACCCCGAGAACCTGGTGGCCCAGGAGCGGCAGGATCTGCTGGAAGTAGTCGCGCATGTCCAGCTCGTCGTCGGCGACGACGATCTTGAGGGCACGGTTCATAGGGATCCTCGCGGGAGAGTGATGAGGAAGGTGGCCCCGGGCTCGTCGCCGTTGCCGATGCTGATCCGGCCGCCGTGGGCCTCGATGATCCGCCTCGCGATCGGCATGCCCAGGCCGGTCCCCCTGGCCTTGGTGGTGTAAAACGGGTCGAACACTCTGGGGCGCTGCTCGGGAGGGATACCCGGTCCGTCGTCGCGGATGGCGATCCGGATCGCGGGCTGGCCCTGGAGCTGGACCTCCTCGGCCCGGACCTCCACGGCGACCGGGGAGGATCCCGCCGCCAGGGCGTTGTCCAGGATGTTGCGGAAGACCTGCTCGAGGCGGAAGGCGTCGGCGATGCAACTCAGGTCGGCGCCGTCGATCGACTCGACCAGCGCGGCCTGCTTCACCGCGCGCGACGCTTCCAGGTGGTTCCAGGCCTCGCGCCAGACGTGCTTCAAGTCGCAGGCGACCTTGTCGAGCATGATCGGGGAGGCGTAGCCGCGAACGTCCTCGTAGAGCGTATGGAGGTGATCCTGCGCCTTCTGGATGCGATTGATCAGGTTGAGCGCCTCGGGACGGTCGCGGACGACCAGGGCGAGCATCTCGAGGCAGGCCTGGCTGCGCTGTAGCGCATTGCGGCTCTCGTGGGCCAGCCCGGTGACCATCTCGCCGATGGCGGCCAGCCGCTCGGACTGGAGGGCCCGCTCCTGGGCCTGCTTGAGGAACGTGATGTCCTGGCCGACCTTGAGGATCGCGGGGCCGTCCTCGTAGTCGGCGAGGAAGCGCGCGTTCCACAACATCGACCGGCGCGAGCCATCGCGGCAGGCGACCGGATTCTCGAAGCCGCGAATGGGGTGGCCCGAGCCGACGCGCCGGAACTCCGCGGCGACCCTCTGCCGTTCGGGCTCGGGCAGGAGCAACTCGAGATAATTGCGCCCGTGGACCTCTGCGGCCGAATAGCCCGTGAGGTGCTCGGCGAACGGGCTGAAATAGACGATGGTGTGGTCGGGCCGGAGGATCACGATCATGCACTCGGCGGCCTCGACCAGGTGGCGGAAGGTGGCGTCGCTCCGCTCCTTGGCCATCGCGAGCTGGCGTCGCTCGGCGATCCGGGCCAGGCTGTTGCGGAGGAGATCGGGGTTGAGCGGCTTGAGGATATAATCGCTGGCGCCCTGGCGCAGGGCCGCGATCGCGCCTTGCAGGTCGGAATAGCCGGTCACGACGATCACGGCGGCGTCGGGCGCCGCGGCCTTGAGGCGGGGCATGAGCTGCTCGGCGGTCGCGTCGGGGAGCCGACGGTCGAGGATGATCGCGGGGAACCTCGCCCAGTCCTCGCGGGCCATCGCCTCGGCGGCGCTGCCGGCGGTGGCGACGCGATGTTCGTCGAGCTCCAGGATATCGCGCAGGTTCTCCCTCGCGTCCGCGTCGTCCTCGATCACCAGGATGTCCAGCGGCGAGGGGCCCATGGCCTCAGCGCGGGGTCTGCCCGGCCTCCTCTTCCTGGGCCCCGGAGAGTTGCCACAGCTTCGCCAGCAGCTCGGGGACGTCGAACGGCTTGTAGCAGACCGCATCGGCCCCTTCAGCCAGGATCTGGTCGATGAGCTCATCCATCTCCGAGCGATGGCCGGTGATCAGGATCGTGCGGGCCTCGGGGTTGGCCTCACGGACCATCCGGAACACATCGCCGCCATTCCCGTCGGGGATCCGCAGGTCGATGAGCACCACCTTGTACCGGGTGTCCCTGAGCTGCTCGGCCGCCTCGTGGCCGCCATGCGCAAGGCTCACTCGGTACCCGCGGTCGCGGAACAGGTCCCACAGCGTCGTGCAGAGGTCCTCGTCGTCGTCGACCACCAGCACCAGCGGCTGGCCGATCGCCTCGTCGACGAATCCCAGGAGCTTGCGGAAGTCCACCGGCTTGGCGACGACCTTCCACGCGCCGGCGGTGAGCGCCGCTTCGGCGGTCGTCGGGTTGGCGTAGGCCGTCACCAGCAGCGAGACCGTGCCGGCACGCTGCTTCTTGATCTCGCGGTAGAGGGTCAGTCCATCCATGCCGGGCATCTTGTAATCCAGCAGGGCCACGTCGTACGGCCGCTGCCGCACCAGCTCCAAGGCCGATAGGCCGTCGTTGGCCGAGTCAACGTGGTAGCCCAGGTCGGTCAGGATATCGGTCAGGTTGCGGCAGATATCCTCGTCGTCGTCAACGACCAGGATGCGGGGTGGATCGTAGCTCGTCATGCGGGAGCTCCTTCGCCCGGCGCGGCGAGCAGTCGAATCGTGAAGACGCTGCCGCGGCCCGGTTCGCTCGCGACCTGGATTATACCTTGATTCCTTTCGGCAATCGACCGGGCGATGGCCAATCCCAGGCCCAGCCCGCGGGCCTTGGTGGAATAGAGGGGCTCCATGATCCTCGAGAGCTCGGCCTTGTCGATGCCGGAGCCGGTATCGGCGACCGAGAGATCGACGCGGTCGTCGAGCACGCGGGCCGCGACCGTGAGGCGGCCCCCCCGCGGCATGGCGTCCCGGGCGTTGCGGATCAAGTTCCCCAGCGCGATCCGGAGCTGATCGACGTCGCCGAGGACGCAAGGGAGCCCCAGCGGGCATTCGACGGAGACCTCGATCTGGTCGCCCGGGGGGTTGATCTCCAGCACCTCGCGCACCATCGGCTCGACGGCGATCGGCCGCAGCTCCGGCACGGGCATCCGGGCGAAGTTCGAGAGCGCCGTGATGACGCTGTCCGACAGCTCGACGTTCCGTTCGATCCGCCGGAGGTGATCGGCCTTCTTCTCGGCGGTGGGATTGCGGGCATTCAGCAGGTAGTACACCGAGGTCTTCACCACGTTCAGCGGGTTTCGCAGTTCATGGGCCACCCCGCCGGCCACCTGCCCGAGCGTCGCGAGCCGCTCGTTGCGCTGCAGCCGAGCCGCATACTCCGCCTGATACGCGTCCTCGATGATCGCCAGGTCGAGATCGAGCAGCTTATCGAGCGAGCGGACCGTGTCTTTGAGCGTCTGTTCATCTCCCAGCCAGCACTCCTGCAGAGAGCGGACCAACCCGGTTCGCAGCCGCGACAACGCGACGTTGGTATAGACCTGGTCCAGGCCGATCTCGACGTGCCGCCAACCCACCCGCCAGCGCCGTTCGACATAGGCCTCGTCGTACGTCCCGGCCAGCAGGTCGTGGATCCATTTGATGAGCGTCCCCTTGAGCCGCTCGATCTGCGCCGGGCCGCCGGTGATCACTTTCCGCGCACCGGGATGGCGCTCGATCACCTCATAGAAGTCGTCGATCAGTGCCCGGAGGTAAGGCCCCAGCATCGGAGCGGCTGCGGCAACGCGCCGCCCATCGGCCTCGTCCCAGCCTACATAGGACTGGAGCTCTCGATAGCGTTCGAAGAGTCGGTCCGAGTCCATGATTGCCCCCCGATTACCGGATCACTCGACGAAAAAAGCCCATGCACCGCCGTTCGGCGTGGCATGGGCCTTCTCAACCCGACCGGGCCGCCCCATCGCGAGCGATCCCGGTAGCATTTGAGCATTATATCCCGGCGAGCCGCGATGAGAAGAGGCGACCCGCGGAGGACTCGTTTTTCTCCCGATCCGCGGCCGTCGGCGCGGATGCGAGAAATCGAGAAATCTGGGATTGACCGGCGGGAGCAGATCGGATACTCTCTCGGCAGACTTGCTCATGACGGGCAAGCAGCTCCTGGCTATGGCGGCCCCATCATGCGAGTCATCGCATGGTCGGGGTTTTTTTCTGCGCCGGCCGGATCCGCGTCTGATGATTGGACACCCGCGGCCCGACGTGTAACGGTCTGGCCCGGACCGAGCGGTGATGAACGCCGCGACTTCGGCGAGATTGGGTTGAACGGAGTTGAGCCCGCGCCCGCGTCTGCGAGGGAGCGGGCAAACCCAACACACCAAGGAAGAAAGGGATCCACAGCCATGCTGGTTCTGAGCCGCAAACTGAACGAGTCCATCATCATCGACGGCGACATCCGGATCACCATCGTCGGCATCCGAGGCAATCACGTGCGCATCGGGATCGAGGCGCCCGACTCGGTCCGGATCATCCGCGAGGAACTGCAGGATCGGGACAGCAGCACCGTACCGGCGGGAGTACCGGCGCCCGTAGGCGTCTAAATCGGTCCACGTGACGGGTCGAGTCGGCTGGGCATCGCCCACCGGCGGGAGGCCCTCACACGTCGGCAACGCCCACCCGATGGCTGTCCTCGCCGCGGCTTCCCCCGTCGCGTGGATTTTTTCAGAGCGG
This sequence comes from uncultured Planctomycetota bacterium, assembly GCA_963815795.1. GTDB lineage: Bacteria > Planctomycetota > Planctomycetia > Isosphaerales > Isosphaeraceae > JAKAUH01. The sequence goes on from CAWFIC010000006.1 coordinate 915,097, forward strand.
GCACGCCGCCGGGAGCCTGACCTGGAGATGACGAAAGGCACCGGCGGGCGACGCACCACGGTGCGTGCGCCTGCCGGTGCTGTGTTCTCTTTCCGGTCGCCTCAGCGATGCTTGGCGATCCGGACGGCGACCGACTTGGGCCGATGCGCGGCGGCGCGGGCGGCCTGATGGACGCCGGACTTCGGATGTGACGTCTTGGCCTGCCGATGGCCCCGTGCGTTGAGATGTCGCCCGTGGAACGGCGTGGTCCCGCTGATGAGGGGCGCGATATTCGACGTGGCTGTGGCCGGCCCGGCATTGCTCGAAGGGCTGGCCACGATCACGCCCGTTGAAGCGCTCGCGTTCGTCAAGGTCGGCGGGGCGGGGATCGACCCCTGATAGGCTCCGATGTCGTAGCCGTTCGCGGGCCGCGCGATGCCCCGTTCATCGACCGTGGGCACAGCCACCCCGGGGATCGCGTAGCTGCCGGCGCCGATCGCCGGGCTGCCGACGAAGAGGGCGATCGTCTGGGTCGGCCCGCCGTTGCTGGCCAGCCCCGAGGCCAGGCCCGGGTTGAGGACGCCGACGAGATTGTTGTTGACGCCATTGGCCAGCCCGCCGGTGCCGATCATATTGTAGGAGCTGCTCGGCGCGAGCTGGCCGGTGATGTCGTTCGAGGCGGAGGACGTGCCCGTGCCGATCGTGTTGAGCACGGCGATCGTGTCGTACAGGGCCGTCGTGCCCGCGTAGACATCGATGCCGGCACCCGAGCCGCCGGGCGTGACGACATTGTAGGCGATCGTGCTGCTGACGACGGTGAGCGTGTCAACGCTGTCGATGGCCCCGCCGAACTGCTGGGCCGTGTTATTGGCGAGCGTGCTGTCGCTGATCGTCATCGTGCCGCCGAAGTCGTTGGACGCGGCTCCGCCCTGGAAGGCCATGTTGTGGGCGACCGTGCTGCTCGAGACCGACAGGACGCCCTCGTTGAACAGGCCGCCGCCCTGGTAGGCCGAGTTGCCGCTGATCGTGACGCCATCGAGATTGGCCGTGGCGGTCAGGACGCTGCCGGGCCGGCTGGTGTCATTGCGATTATAGATGGCACCGCCCTGGAAGGACGTGTTGCCCTGGAAGGTCCCTCCCGTGACGGTGAGTGAGCCGCCCAGGTTGTCGATCGCGCCGCCGAGGCCGTAGACCGTCGAGTTGTCGACGAAATTGCTGTCGGAGATCGTGGCGGTGCCGTCGTCGTTGTAGATGGCTCCGCCGTAGTAGGAGCCGGTGTTGCCCGAGAATGAGCTATTGCTGACGTTGAGCGTGCCCGTGTTGTTGATGGCGGCACCGGAGCCCGACGGCGTGGAGTTGTTCGCAAAGGAGACGCCGGTGACCGTGAGCGTGCCGGCGTTGTTGATGCCGCCGCCGGCGGCGGCCATGCCATCGGCGATCGTCAGGTTCTCGACTGTCACGTTCACGCCCGGGGCGATGGAGAGGACACCGGAGGCGTTGTTGCCGCTGATCGTCAAGTTGGTCACGCCCGTTCCCTCGATGACGATCGGCCTGACGGTGTTGGTCAGGGCCATCGTGCCGAGGCCCAGGGTGATGACCTGGGACATGGCGAAGACGTGGTTGACGTCGAATTCGATGGTCAAGGGGGTCGTGATGCCGGTCTCCAGGTTGGAATCGGCCCAGACGATCGCCGAGCGGAGCGTGCCGGGCACCGTGGAATCCTGGACGCTCGTGACCAGGTAGCCCGAGCTGAGCTCGAACGAGCCGACGTCGATGGCCGTCGTCCCGCGGAGTGCCCCGCGCTGGTCGAAAGTGATCGTCTGCCCGTCCACGGTCGGCGCGCCCCTGCCGATGGCGGGGCTCGTGCCGCTGATCGCGATGGTCTCGGTCGGCCCGCCGTTGTAGGCCAGGCCCGGGGCCAGGCCGGGGTTCGTGACGCCGATCTGGTTGCCGTTGGTGGTGGTCAAGCCGGTGCCGGATGTGCCGACCACGTTGTCCGAGCCGGTGACCGTGCCGACGATGTCGTCGGCCGGAAGGTCGATCGCGGTGTCGGTGTTGAGGTTGACGATCGAATTGTACAGGCGGGCCGCGCCGCCGGCCACATTCAGGCCGCCGCCCGAGCCGAGGGCCGCGCCGGTGTTATACGCGACGGTGTCGTTGATCGCGGTCAGGGTGCCGGTGGAGTAGATGCCGCCGCCCTGCGCCGCCGAGTTGCTGGCGATCGTGCTGTTAGTCGCGGAGAACTTGCCCCCCGTCTCGACGTCGATCGCGCCGCCGAAAGAGCCGGCCGAGTTCGCGTTCAGGGTGGACGACAGGAGGTTCAGCGTGCCCAGGTTATCGATCGCGCCGCCGCCGTCCGCCGCCGAATTGCCCATGAGGGTCGAGTTGCTGACGGTGAGCGTGCCGCTGTTGGTAACCGCGCCGCCCGAGGTGCTCGACGAGCCGCCGGTGAGCGTCAAGCCGGTGAGGGTCACGATGGCGCCCTGCCCGACCGAGAAGATCTGGCTCGTGCCGCCGCCGCTGATCGTCAGCCCGTTGGAGGCGGTGCCGTCGATCGACTCGCCACCCTGATTGGACAAGCTGATGGACCCGAGCGAGAGGGTGATGGTCTGGGGGGTGGAGAATGCCCCGGAGTTGTTGAAGACGACGGTGTCGGGGGCGACCGCGTTCGGGGCGAGGTTCGCTGAGTTGAAGTTGGTGCTCACGTTCGCCCAGGCGATCGCGGAGCGGAGCGTGCCGATCTGGTTGGAGTCGGTCGTCGTGCTGACCTGGTACGACGAGCTGGCCTCGTAGGCGCCGATATCGGGCTTCGCCCCGGCATTCAGCCCGGCCGAGCCGCGGAGGGCGCCGCGCTGGTCGATCGCCGGCACCGTGACGCCCACGATCGAGGCGCTGCCGGCGTCGATGGCCGGGCTGCCTTGGAGCAGGGCGACCGTCGCGGTCGGTCCGCCGTTGTTGGCGAGTCCCCCGGTGCCGGGGAACGAGCCGAGACCCGGGTTCTTGACGTTCGTCAGGTTGCCATCGAGGGCGCTCAGTCCGCCGGCGCCCCCCGTGCCGAACAGGTTGAACGAGCTGGTGGGCGCGAGGCTCCCGATGGCGTCGCTGGCGGACCCGTCGCTGGCGGTATTCGTGGCGACGATCGTGTTATACAGCGTGGTGGTGCCGGTGACCGCGTCCAGGCCACCGGCCGTGCCGCCGCCGACCACCGTATTGTAGGCGATGGTGGCGTTGTCGACGGTCAGGAGGCCCGTGTCGTAGACGCCGCCGCCGGTGCCGGCCTGGTTCTTGGCCATGGTCGCGTTGGTGACTTTCGCCGTGCCCGTATTGGCGAGCCCGCCGCCGGAGGTCGCCGAGTTATAGCTCAGCGTGGATGCGTTCAGCGTCAACGTCCCACCCAGCTCGTTGCCCAGGCCGCCGCCGCTGGTGGCGGCCGAGTTGTTGGAGACGTTGACGACCGCGATGGTCGCCCCGCCGGAATTGTCGAGGCCGCCGCCGGAGGTCTGGGCGCTGTTGTTTGTCACGCTGGCGTAGGTCACCGTCAGCGTGCCGCCCGACTCGTTGGCGATGCCACCGCCCGCGCCGGTGGCCGAGTTGCCGGTGATCGTCGCCCAGCCGCTGCCGGACATCGTCACCAGGGCGCCGATCGTCAACGTCCCGGCGTTGTCGATGCCTCCGCCGGGGGCCGTGCTGCCGGCCGAGCCGGCCGTGTTGCTGGAGACGGTCGAGCCGGTCAGGGTGGCCACGCCGCCGTTCTGGACCGCGATGCCGCCGCCCGCGGTGGCCGCCGAGTTGCCCGTGATCGTCGAGCCGGTGTCGGTCAGCGTCCCCCCGACGGCGATGCCGCCGCCGGTCCCGGCGATGTTGCCGCTGATCGTGATGGGGGACACGCTGCCGGCGGGCATGATGGAGGACAGTGCGCCGCTGACCAACAGGGAGGACAACGTCAGCGAGCCCGGGTCGGCGATGCCGCCGCCGGCCATGGCCGCGCTGTTGCCGGAGATCGTGGTGCCGGCGAAGAGCGTCAAGGTGCCGCTATTGTCGATGCCGCCGCCCGAAGCCGCCGCGCTGTTGCCGGAGATCGTGGTGCCGGCGGCGAGCGTCAGGAGGCCGGTATTGTTGATGCCGCCGCCCGAGCCGACGGCCACGTTCGATTCGACGGTCGAGCCGGAGAGCGCCAGCGTCCCGGCGTTATCGATCCCGCCGCCCGTGGCGGCCGAACCGCCCGAGATCGTCAGGTTGTTGAGGTCGGCGCTCACCCCGGACGTCACCTGGATCACGCCCACCGCGTTGCCGCCGCTGATCGTCACGTTGCCCGAGCTGGGCCCGTTGATCGCCACCGGCGTCACGGTGTTCGACAGCATGAGGGTGCCGAGCGCCGGCGACAGGGTGATCGTCTGCGGCGAGGAGAAGGCCACGCCGGTGTCGAAGTCGACCGTGTTGGGGGCCGGCGTGGTCAGTGCGAGGTAGGCGGGATTGACGTTGGTGCTCACGTTGGCCCAGCTCACCGCCGTGCGCAGCGTGCCCAGGTCGTTCGAGTCCGCGGCGCTGGTGACGAGATAGGCCGAGCTGGACTCGTAGGCTCCGATGTCCACCTTCTGGCCGGCGTACGCATCGGAGTTGTTCGAATTACCTCGGAGCGCGCCGCGCTGGTCGGTGGTCGGGACCGTCACCCCGCTGATCGTGTTGGCGCCCGTGTCGATGGCCGGACTGATCGACGACACGATGGCGATCGTCTGGGTGGTCCCGCCGTTGTTGGCCAGGCCCGGGGCGAGGCCCGGACTGGGGACGCTGATGAGATTGTTCGAGCCGGTGGTCGTCCCGGCGACGTCGGTCGAGCCGATGCCGCTGTTGAGATCGACGATGGTGTTGTAGAGGGCCACCGTCCCATTGGCGGCGTCGATGCCGGCGCCGGTGCCGCCGAGCGCGGCCTGGTTGTAAGCGACGGTCGTGTTGACGAGGGTCAGCGGGGTGGGGCCGGCAAGGCTGGCGTAGATCGCGCCGCCGTTGCCGGCCGAGTTGTCGGCGAGGGTCGTGTTGGTGAGCACGTCGGCCTGGCCGTTAGTGTCGGAGATGCCGCCGCCCGATGCGGTCGCCGAGTTGCCCGAGAAGGTACTGCCGCCGATCGTGAGCGTGCCGTTCTGGCTGGAGACGGCACCGCCCTGGTTGGCCGAGTTGCCGCTGAGCGTGCTGGAGTTGATCGTGAGGTTGCCGTTATTGTCGATGCCGCCGCCCGATCCGGTCGCCGAGTTCCCGGTGACGGCGGAGGCGGTGATGGACGCCAGGCCGCTGTTGCCGACCTCGATCGCCCCGCCGGTATTGGCGGTGTTCTGCGACAGCAGCGTGCCGGCGGCCACGGTCAGTTTCGCGTCGCTGTCGATCGCGCCGCCGGTCGTGGCCGAGTTGGTCGAGAAGGACGTGCCCGTGATGGTCAGCGCACCGCCGACGCCGCCGGAGTAGACGCCGCCGCCGCTCGTGGCCGAGTTGCCCGAGATGCTGCCGCCCGACATCGTCGCGCTCACCGAGGTCAGGTACAGCCCGCCGCCGGTGACGGCCGAGTTCTGGGTGATCGTGCCGCCGGTCAACGTGAGGGTGCCGCCATCGGGCAGGTCGACGCCGCCGCCGACCGCGGACGCGGTGTTCCCCTGGATGGAGACGTTGGTGAGCGTCAGGTTGTTGCCGCTGTAGACGCCGGCTCCGTCGGCCGCCGAGTTGTTCTGGATGGTCCCGCCGATGATGGTCAGCGACCCGTTGTTCCCGATGGAGTAGACGCCGCCGCCAGTCGTGGCCGAGTTGCCGGTGAGGATGGTGTTGCTCAGCGTCAGGTTGCCGGCGTCGGTCACGCCGCCGCCGCTGGCGGCCGAGCCGCCGGTGATCGTGATGCCCTGGAGGATCGCCGTGGCGCCGCTGTTGACCTGGACGACCTGGAACTGGCCGCCGCCGCTGATCGTGACGATCCCGCCGCCGGGCCCCTGGATCTCGATCGGGACCGTGCCGTGGGGCAGCACCAGCGTGCCCAGCGTGCTGGACAGGGTGATCGTCTGGGGCACCGCGAAGGTGCCCGAGGTGTCGAACACGATCGTGTTGGGGGCGGGCTTGGCGATGTTCTCCGGGTTGTCATTGGTGCTCTTGCTGGCCCAGTCGACGCCGGAGCGGAGGGTCCCGGCGAAGGTCTCCGAATCGAGGTCGGAGGTCACCAGGTAGGACGAGCTGGCCTCGTAGGCACCGATGTCGACCGAGGATCCGGCGTTGAGGCCCCTGGTCCCGCGGAGGGCGCCGCGCTGGTCGGTGCTGAGGGCCGCCCCGGTCGCCGGATCGATGGCCAGGGCGGTGCTGCCGCCGTCGATCGCGGGGCTGGTCTGCGACACGATGGCGATGGTCTGGGTCGTCCCGCCGTTGTTCTGCAAACCGTGCGGGTCGAGCCCGGGGTTCGGGGCGCCGATGAGGTTGTTCGAGCTCGACGGCGAGAGCGTGCCGGAGACATCGGTACTGGACGGGCCGGTGTTGAGGTCGACGATGGTGTTGATCAGCGAGGTCGTGCTGCCCGACTCGACGTCGACGCCGGCGCCGCCCTGGCCCGCCGCGATGTTCAACGCGATCGTGACGTTGACCGCCGCCACCGTGCCCTGCGTGTCGATGCCGCCGCCGTTGCCGCCGGCGGAGTTGTCGGCGATGGTGCTGTTGGACAGGCGGACCGTGCCGACGGTCGTGTTGGCGATGCCGCCGCCCGCGCCGGACGCCGAGCCGGATGAGAGGGTGCTGGTGCTGATCGTCAGGATGCCGGCATTGGCCGCGTCGCCGCCGGTCGAGGCGACGCCGGAAGCGAGAGTGGACTGGCTGATCGTGACGATGCCCTTCGGGCCGACGTTCAGGTCGCCGCCCGACCCCGCCACGGCCGAGTTCTGGCTGAGGACCGAGTTGCTCATCGTGAGCTTGCCCAGGCTCTCGATGCCGCCGCCGTCGTCCTGCTGGGCGACGTTGACCGTCACCGTGGTGGTCGCCAGCGTCAGGGTACCCTGGCTCAGGATGCCGCCGCCGAACTGGACGGCGGTGTTGTCATCGATCGTCTCGCCCGCGAGCGACATCGAGCCGGTGCCGACATACAGGCCGCCGCCGCTGATCGCCGAGTTGCCCTCGACCGGCGTGTTCGAGAGCGAGACCTTGCCTCCGGTGTCGTAGACGCCGCCGCCCCAGCCGGCGGAATTGGCGAGCTTCTTCTCGGCCACGTTGCTCGAGACCTCGCCGCCGACGATCGTCAGCGCGCCGCGCTGGTCGTAGATGCCGCCGCCGTTGCCGTTCTCGGCGGTGTTGGTCAAGAGGGACAGGCCGGTCGCGTTGACGCGGCCGCCGCTGTCCTCGTAGATCCCGCCGCCCGAGAGCGAGGCGGCGTTCAGGCTGAGTGTGTCGGCATTCTTCAGGGTCAGCGCCCCGACGTCGAAGATGCCGCCGCCCTTGTCGGCCTGGTTCGACGCCAGGTCGCTGGACAGGATGGTCATGTTCCCGCCGTTGTCGATGCCGCCGCCCAGGGAGAAGGCGGAGTTGCCGGTGATCGTGACGGTGGTCAGCGACACCGTGCCGGCATTCTTGATGGCGCCGCCGTCGGAGCCGGCAAAGTCGCCGGAGAGCGTGGTGCCGTCCTTGATCGTGAGGGAGTCGAAGTTGTCGATGGCGCCGCCGTCGATCCTCGCCGTGTTGTTCTCGACCTTGCCGCCGTCGATGCTGATCGTGCCCAGGCCGTAGATGGCGCCGCCGGACTGGCGGGCGAAGTTGCTATCGATGTCGGACCCGTTGATCGTCGCCGAACCGGACGAGACATAGAGGCCGCCGCCCGCCCGGGCCGAATTGGCCGAGATCGTCATGCCGGTGATCGTCGCCGTGGCGCTGACCATGTCGATGCCGCCGCCCGAGCCGATGGCGACCGAAGGGCTCGAGCCGGTCGCGCTGACCGTATTGTGCGAGATCTGGCCCCCGTCGATCGTCAACGACCCCTTCAGGCTGTAGATGCCGCCGCCCCGGGTGACGGCCTTGTTCCCGTTGACGTCGAGCGAACTCCCCACGATGGCGCCCGACTGGTTCAGGATGCCGCCGCCGAACTTGGCGCTGTTGTTGGCGACGGTGACGTCGCTGAGGTTGAGGTGGCCGCGATTCAGGATGGCCCCGGCCCGCGAACCCTTCACGCCCACGAACGAAGTGGAGCTGCCGAAGGCGTAGCCGTCGACGCCCTGGGTGGCCACGTTGCCGCTGAGGTGGCCGGACTTGATCTTCATGGCGCCGCCGAAGGAGTTCACCACGGCGCCGCCGGACTCGGCCGAGTCGGACTTCATCGTCAGGCCCGAGCCGTTCACCGTCCCCGCCCGGTTGAAGATCGCCCCGCCGTAATTGGCCAGGTCGTTGGAGACGTCCTGGCTGTACATCGTGACCGACCCGCCGGCGACGTAGATGGCGCCGCCGGAGGCGATCCCGACCTGGAAGCTGCCCGCGAAGCTCGAGCTGCTGCTTGACGACGTGCCGGACGCGCTGGGATTGCCCCCGTGGCCGCCATGGTGACCGCCGATCGGCGGGACGGGAGCGCCGGGCTGCCAGCCCTTGCCGTTCCCGCCGGACGGGTTGTGGGCGCCGGCGATGAGGCGCAGGCGTTCGTCACCCCCGAACCCGAAGAAGCCGCCGAGCGCGCGATCGCTCTGGATGGCGGTGGCCGCCGCGCCGCCGACCCCCAGGGTGAGCGAGCCTCCGCCGACGAAGATGGCCCCGCCCTCGGCGTTGCCCGCGGAGCCGGCGGTGCCGCCGCGACCGTTGGCAGGGATCGAGAAGGCCGACGAGAACGACGAGTTGAACGTCGGGGAGAAGCCGAACCCGCCCACGCCGCCGGTGCCGCCATTGCCGCCCTTGGCGATGTCGTGAGTGAAGGGGGTCGATCCCAGCGAGACGCTGCCGCCGCCCACGAAGAGGCCGCCGCCAGACGCCTTGCCCGCCGCGCCGCCATGGCCGCCCGCCCCGAGACCGTGGGAGGTGCCGCCCAGCCCGCCGAGGCCGCCGTAGCCGCCCGAGCCGCCCACGGCCGCGTCGGACGTCATCTGGTTGCCGGAGCCGCTGATGGTGCCGCCGGCCACGAAGGCCGCGCCGCCGTTGGCCGCGCCGCCGAAGCCGCCGGATCCGCCGCCGCCGCCGTCCGTCCCGCCGACACCGCCACCGCCGCCCCGGCCGCCCCAGGCGACGTCGTCCTGGAACGTGACGCCAAGCAGGTTCAGCGTGCCCCCGGCGAGATAGAGCCCGCCGCCCGACGCGGCCTGGCCGGCGCCGCCGGGCCCGCCCAGCCGCTTCCGCTGGCCGGTGGTGCCGGCCGCCCCGGCGGCGCCCACCGCGAGGTCGTGCACCAGCGCGACCTGGGAGAGCGCCACGTCGCCCCCGTCGATCAGCAACCCGCCGCCCAGGGCCGCGCCGCCGCCCACGACGCCGCCGCCGGTCGCCTCGCCATCCTCGATGGTCAGGTCCTTGATCGTGACACTGAGCTGGGCGCCGCCCGCCCCGACGATCTCGAAGATGCTGCTGCCCCAACCCGCCGACCGCGACGGCTCGATGATCGTGCCGTTGCTGTTCATGCCGGCGCCTTCGATCGTGATCGTCTTCGCCACGCCGGAGGTGTTCTGGATCAACAGCGGCGCCGCGCTCGAGGCATTCAGCGCGTAGATGCCCGACTCGAGCATGATCGTGATGTTGGTGTTCGAATCCGAGGCGGCCTGGCTGAGGGCCGCGTTGAGGCTCGAATAGCTCGGGGCGGGATAGAGCATCTCCGACCCCGAGGGCTCGTTGACCGAAGCGTGCACCACCCCGGTCGATGTGGTGTAGGTGCTGACGCTGACGGTGTAGCTGGCGCTCTGGCCGGACGGCAGCGTCAACCCATCGAACACCGCGACGCCGTTGACGACGCTGGCAATCACGGGACTACCGCCCAGCGAGGATGTCAAGGTCGCCGAGCCGGTGAAGCTGGAGTCGGTGTTGCCGTACTGGTCCTGGACGGCGACGGACAGGCCGAACGACTGCCCCGGCTCGACGTTGGTGGGGGGCGGGGTTGTCACGTTGAGGCCGATGTTCGCCAGGGGCTGGGCGGCCAGGCCGTAGGCGGCCAGGTCGGGCACCAGCAGGTTGGCACGCGGCGAGCCGAGGCCGGTGACCATGTCGTAGCCCGCCTTGGCCCCCTCTCCCTCGTTGTCGCCGGCGACGATGTCGTTGAAGTCGTAGGAGGGGAGCGAATAGAGCGCCGAGAGGGTCTGCTGAGCGCTGGGTGGTACCAATGGTGCTATCGAGCGTCATCCCGCCGTCGGCCACCCGGCCCTGGTTCGCTACGGCGATCAGGCCGCCCCAGAGCGGCGTAGCCAGGCTGGTGCCGCCGACGACGCCCCACGGCTGGAAGGGGTTACTGTACGAGTCGTAGATCGCGACGCCGCCGAAGTCGGGGTTGGCGTCCATCGAGACGTCGGGCGCCGTGCGGAAGCCGGTCTGCTGGACGCCCTGCTGGTAGCTCGGCTCGGGCACGTAACGGCTGATCCCGCCGCCGCCCTGGTTCCAGGCCGTCTCCAGGGTCGGGGCGCCGCTCGTACTGTTGAGGCTCGTCCCGCCGACCGAGATCACGTTGGGCAGGAACGCCGGCCGGCCGGAGTAAGGATCGACGACCGTGCCGGCGCCCATCGAGCCGACGTCGCTGGTGGCCGAAATGAACGACACCCCCTGGTGCCCGGACGGCGTCGTGAAGACGCCGTTGAAGTTCGCCACCTCATTGGGCAGCTCGGGGTAGCCGAAGCTCATGGAGACGACCGAGACGCCCGGCAGCGCCGCGGCCGTCTGGATCGCCGCCACCATGTCCGTCCCGAAGTTCTGGGTGGTCGCCTCCACCAGGTCGATGTTGGCGTCCGGGGCCATCACGTGGGCCCACTCCACGTCGAGCGATTCCTCGGGGATCCAGCCGGCGTTGGCCGCCGGCAGCGTGGTCGTGCTCCCGGTCGTGCCGTCGTACTTCGTGAAGTTGATGTTGTTGTTCAGGCCGAAGAACTGGTCGAACTGGAAGAGGTCGCCGGCGGCGACCACGCCCGCCGAGCTGTCGATCATGTTGGGGTCGTCGTAGGCGTTGACGATGGCGATCGTCTGGCCCGCGCCGTTGCCCTGGATGTTGCCGAACATGATCCCGTTGACGCCGTAGAACGACCGGATCTGCGAGGGCGTGACGGCGCCGGCCGGCGGGCCGAGCTGCGCGTTGACGGGGGACATGCGCGGCCCCGTGATGGGGCTGCCGGGCGCGAGGGCGTACATGATCTGCGGGACGGCGGAGAAGTCCATCGAGAGGACCACGCGGGTTTCCAGGTCCTCGAGGCGGGGCCGGATCGAACGCTTGAGCGGCAGGCGACTGGCGCGCACGGACCGAGGGCGAGACGACATGGGGCATTCTCCGTCGAAGTATGAACCAGATGAAAGATACCGGATCGGCCTAGGATCCGTATTCCCGCTGCGGTTCTGTCGAAGATCGGCTCTCTGCACCGAATCCGGCCGGTTCGAGCGATGGCGTCGCAAGCCGTCCGGTCTGACTGCTCATGCCATCCGTCGGGGGCGGCACGGCCCCTCAACCGGCTGGCTCATTGACAGATCAACCCGGCGAAGCTCGCTCCACCGGGGTCCATGCTCGATGTCCGGACGGGTGTCAGCCCGCCCGGAAGAAACGCACCGATGCGATTCCGCGATGCACGTCTCCACCGACCGCGAAGTCGATGCCCCGTCACGCGATGGGCCCCCGGCCGCCGGCGCACGCCGCCGCGCGTCGGCCAACATCTTGTCGCGAGAGCCCGCTGGAAATCCGCTGTCACGTCCCCCGGATGATGACGTTCAATTCACCGCCAGCGGCGACGTCCCCCCAACAGCACGACCCTTCGACGTACATAAGTTGCGAAGGATGTACAAAGATTTCAGTTTGCCTGTGCGTCCAGGTCAAGGCAACGGAATTCTGCCCAATATTTCATAAGAAAAAATCACACCCCCTGTCTAGCCTTCCTTGTCGATTCAGCTCATTTTTTTGTCATATTCGGAAAACTTGATTAGACCAATGTAATCGTCAGAGACAGACCTTCCCCCTCCCATCCCAAGGACAGCTTCCAGTACTGATACCTTGACTTAAGCGTTCATCAATTCGGTCCGCCGATGCCTCGGCGAGCCCCGGCCGGCCGCGGCCGCGGTCGCGATCGCCGGTCCCGCGCGGGCCCGCGACGAGCGGGCTCGTGGCGCGAACGCACCCCCCCGAGGGACCGCCCTCGTCGGGCCGCGCGCTCCGCGAACGTGCGGATCCAGCCGACCTCGTCCTCCCCGACCTTCCGGATCAACTCGCGTCCCATGCGAGCCGCGAATCGCATCCATCTGTGGTTGATCGCGATCACAATACCATTGATCCAAGCGCGCACGCAAGTAGTCACCGGGGAAAAAACATTTCGAAACAAGTGAACGGTCGTGCGCGGCGGAGCGGGCAGCGGCTTTCCCGCGAGGGTGCCGGCTGCTAAAAGGGATGAGGGGCCCGCCGGGCGAGGCCCGGGGGCGGGCGGCGGATGGCGAGACCGGTAATCTCGAGAGGGGAGCGTTCCCGATGATGAGGCGAACGGGGGCTGGTCGGGGTCGAGGGCTCGCGACCGTCGCGGTGGTCGCGGGCCTGTTGCTGGTCGTCGCGACGGCGGAGGCGCGGGCGCACTTCCTCTACATCCGGGTCGGGCCGCCGGCCGAGGGCGGCCGCTGGGCCGACGCCTATTTCAGCGACCGGCTCGAGCCGGGCGATCCCAAGTTCATCGCCAAGGTCGCGCGGACGCGGATGTGGCTCCAGGGCCCGCCGGGCGAATTCCGCGAGCTGCCGGTGCATCCGGCCGCCGATCGGCTTCGTGCGCCATTGCCGGCCGGTCGCAGCCTCGTCGTCATCGGCCAGTGCGAATACGGCGTCGTGGCCCGACCCAAAGAGACGCCGTTCCTGCTCCGCTATTATCCCAAGGCCATGACCGGGGTCGCCGAGGAGCTCAACCGGATGACGCCTCGGCCGGAGATCCCCTTCGAGATCCAGGCGACGTTCGACAATGGGCCCAAGTCGGCGGCTGGCGCATCCGGGGACGGCTCGAATTCGGGTTCCGGAGTGCACGGCGCCGTGCGCCTCGTCGCCCTCCGAGCTGGCCGTCCCGTGCCGGGTGCCGTGTTCATGGCGGTGGACCCCGACATGAGCGAGCAGACCGTCACGGCTGGCCCGGACGGCGCGGCATCGTGGACGCCGCCGGCACCCGGACAGTACGCCATCACGGTCCGCGAGACGATCAAGCGACCCGGAACCCTCGAGGGCAAGGGTTATGAGGAGATCCGCGAATTCGCCACCGTGTCGTTCGCGTGGCCGCTCGAGCGTTCCAAGCCGGATTCCGCCGCCGATGCGCTGTTCAGGGATGCCGTCGCCCATCGCGCCGCCTGGCGCGATTTCCCGGGCTTCTCCGCGGACGTCGCCGGCTGGCTCGACGGCCGCGAGTTCTCCGGCAAGGTGAAGGTGAAGGCCGATGGGGACGTGGACGTCCAGACCGATTATCCGGCCGCCAAGACCTGGATGCAGGACCAGCTCGAGTCCCTGGTGATGCATCGCCTGCCGCCGCCCGCGTCGAACGCGGCGGACGACCAGACGCCGCACTTCCGGTTCGTCGACGAGCCCGAAGGCCACCCCCTCGGCAGGCTCGTCGCCGTCCAGGGCGATCAGATGGCATCGAGCTACCGGATCAAGGACCACCAGATCACGGTCGTCAACCGCCAGATGGGCAAGCGGAACATGACGATCACCGTGCTGGAGAACGACGCAAACTCGGAAGGCCACTTCCTGCCGCGCAGTTACGTCGTGCAGTACTGGGATGCCGCCACCGGCAAGCTCGCGTCCGCCGAGACCATCCAGGAGCGCTGGCAACGCGTGGGATCGTTGGATCTGCCGGTGCTGCACTCGGTCGCCACCGCGTCCGACACCGGGCTCTCGACCCGCGTGGTCCGCTTCTCCCAGCTCAAGCTGAACAGTCCTTAGCCTTGACCTCGTTGGGTTACACCCACCAGAAAACCATCGTCTCTCCTCGTTGCATTCCAGGATTTCAGATGGCCAGGGACCTGAGATCCAACCTGGAATCCGGCCCCGGTCGAGGGGCGGAACGAGCCTCCATTCAAACCGCTGTTAAGGACTCACGACAGGACGGAGAGGATCGCCCAGGACGAGCTCTCGGGCGCGCACCAGGTTGCCGGCGTGCTGGAGCGTTGGATCGAACCGGGTGTAATAATCGACCGCGGCCTGGTCGTGGTGCTTCGCCTCGTGGATCCGGGCGAGGTTGGCATCGGCCCCCCAGCGGAACATGTAGTAGTAGGGATGCCGCTCGCCGGGGCGTGGCTCGGGCAACTCGTTCAGGACCTGGCCGAACATTCGCTCGGCCTGGTCTTGGTTCCTGTTCTCGAGGTGGGCCAGCGCCAGGTAGTAGGTCGCATAGACGTTCAGTCCGTCCTGGACGTCCTTCGGGATGGTCTTCAGGCGTTCCTTGGGGACCCCCTTCTGCTCCATGACGAGTGGCAGATTGACGGCCTTGCGGAACTTCACGTATTCCTCGATGGCCTCGTTCAGCTCGCCGCGGAGCTGCTTGACCCGGGCGTAGATGAGCGGGTATTCGGGCCGGAACCAGAAGAGAGAGTTCTGGACCGCCTGGACGTACTCGGGGTCGTTGAAGAGCCGAGCCTCGACAGTCAGAGGCAACTCCCAGAGCGTGATCGCGCCGGTGCGGCTACCCATGGCCTGGACGAAGTGGTCGCGCTGTTCGGCCGGGTCGCTGAAGAGGATCGCCCGGTAGTCGCCGGCCAGCTCGCTCTGGAGCAGCCGCATCTTGGGCGAGAAGTAGCCCGGGCTGGAATCGATCAGGATGCCGATCTTCGTCGGGCTGGACAGCAGCGTCGCCCGGCTGGTCGAGTAGGGGGCCAGGCCGGGTACGTTCATCCGCTCCAGGATCGACGGGTCGGAGAGGGCCTGTTCGAGGGTCGCCACGCCCTGACCCCCGGGGCCGGGGACCTCCAGGCCGAGCCGGGCGTCGAACAGATAGACCTGGCCGTCGATCAGGGCGGCGCAGATCCAGACCACCCGCGGCTTCTGGGCCCTGGAGGAGGCCGACTGTTCCTTCCGGGGCAACATGGCGTCGATCGTGTTGCCCTTGGTGTAGGCGATCAACCCGGCATCGATCTCGAGCTGGCGACAGAGCGACAGGAACAGCCAGGCGCGCTCGGCCCAGCCGGTCCCATCGGTCTCGGTCGCCATGCCCCGGACGAGCACGTCATACGGCCTGGCATAGGCGGGGCCGAGCCGGCTGGCCCCGAACGAGCCGCCCGGGACCAACTGCACCTGCCGGATGATCCAATCGAAGACGCGGCGGACGCGAGTGAGGTTGTCGCCGACCCCCGCCACCCGCTTGGCGATCCCGTAGTACATCATGCAGTCTTCGATGTGCCGGGTATCGCGGAGCGTCCAGGCGGTTCCCTGGAATTCCCGGATCGAGTCTGGGCCGAGCTGGGAGGTGAGGTACTCCCGGGCGGCCGACCCCAGCTCGTATTCGGTCTGGGGCGTGCCTTCGAAGTACTGGTTGAGCTTCTTCACAGCCTGGGCGAAGTGTTCGCCGCCGGGCTGGATCACCGCGCGCCGGATCAGCATGATGATGCTATCGAGGATGGCCTTGCGCTCCTCGGGCGTGCGCCGGGCGGCCAGTGCCCTGGACGTCGAGCCCGTCCCGGAGGTCCCCCTCCGCGTCAGCTCGGGCATCGAGTACCTGCCCTTCGCCTCCGAGGTCCTGCCCGGAGGTGAGTAGTCGCAACTAGCCATCAGGGCCAGTCCCAGGCCCGCGCACGCCAGGCCGCTCCAGGTGAGAAGACGACGATTCAAGCCGGGAGACTCCTATCAAGATGATGCCGAAGGCCGTGGTGAATGAGGGAGACCGGCCGCAATGGGGATTCTCGAAGGCCGCCTGGCTTACCATTGTGCGATAAGTCGCGGCGCGCGGCGAGACCTTCTCGGCGTCCCGCTTCCCGCTCCTGTTACGCTCGGACCGGCGGGAGGGTTCACCCGCGCCGGGGCACCGCGAGGTCGCGGCCGGATGGGCGAAGGGAAGATGCCTCCTCGCCGGGTTCACGCCGTGATGGCCTGGCGGATGCGGAGGCAGACGTCGAGCAGTTCGGGTAAATCATCGAGCCGCAAGGAGTTGGGTCCGTCGGACAGGGCCCGGTCCGGGTCGGGATGGACTTCGAGGAACAAGGCGTCGCAGCCGGCGGCCACCGCGGCGCGGGCGAGCGTCGGGATCATCTCGCGCTGGCCGGACGAGGCCGTTCCGCCCGGGCCGCCGCCGGGGAGCTGGACGGAGTGCGTGGCGTCGAAGACCACCGGGGCGCCGGTCGCCTGCATCTGGGGGATCGCGCGGAAATCGTTCACCAACCGGCCGTAGCCGAAGGTCGTCCCGCGCTCGGTCAGGAGCACGCCCTCGGCGCCGGCGGCGAGCAGCTTGATGACGACCTGGTTCATGTCCCAGGGGGCCATGAACTGCCCCTTCTTGACGTTGACCGGGCGGCCGGTCCCCGCCGCCGCTTCCAGGAGGTCGGTCTGGCGCGCCAGGAACGCCGGGATCTGGAGCAGGTCGACGACCTCGGCCACCGGCCTGGCCTGGATCGTCTCATGGATGTCGGTGGTCACGGGCAGGCCGGTCTCGGCCTTGACACATTCGAAGGTCCGCAGGCCCTCCTCGAGGCCCTGGCCGCGGAAGCTCGAGCCCGAAGTCCGGTTGGCCTTGTCGAACGAGGCCTTGAAGACCAGGGGGACGCCGCGGTCGGCGCAGAGGGCGGCCAGGCGGGTAGCGATTCGCAGCGTCATCCCGCCGGGTTCGATGACGCAGGGCCCGGCGATCAAGGCGAGCGGGCGAGCCTTGCCGATTTCCGTCGGGCCGATCCTCACGGGGTTGGGAGTGCCCATCATCGATTCCTTTCGCATCCTCGGGCCTCGGCCCCTGGGACGGGCGGCTGCCCCGGGAGGGCGAGCCTCCGTGCGAGCCAGGTTAGAGGAGAGGCTCGGACCAAGCCTCGCCTTCCCGAGTCCGATCCTGTTTGACTTGGCGTGGTACGCGGCGAGCCGATCATATCACGTCGGCCCGTCGTTGACGAGCGGAGCCCGAGGCGCTCGGCCGCCGAGGCCGTGGCGAGCGGGTACCAGCATGTTCAACGCCGAGGGGAGGATCTCGATGGTCCACTCCGCCGGGTGGGCGGCGACGTTCCTGGAGATCGTCCCGTTGCCGAGCGGGGGATGGCCGCCCGCATCCAGGGCGCCGTCGGCGGCCAGGGGCGTGGCGTGGGGCAGCACGTAACCGCCGGGGTCGCCGTCGAGCTGGACCGGGATCGCCGCGTGGGCGGTCACCACGGCTCTCCGGACGCGGCGATGATAGACGCTGGGATCAGCGAGGTGGACGCCGAGGAGGACCTTGCAGAGGTAGTAGAAGGCCCGGAACGGCCCCGGGTGGCGGAAGATCACCAGGTCCAGCCAGCCATCGTCCTCGCGGGCGACGGGGACGAACGGCAGCCCGAGGGCATATCGTGGCAGGTTGAAGAAGAACACGGTCGTACCGCGCAGGACTTCCTGGGCTCCCGGATCGGTGACCTGCACCGAAATCGTGGGGAACCGATAGGAGAAGCTGGCGCGGAGGATGTGCTCGACATAGGCCGCGCGGCTGGTCGGCCGGATGCGTCCCGAGCCCGAGACCCGACTGCGATGGTGCCGGGTGACGACGTCGGCATCGAATCCGAACCCGGCCATCAGGAGGAACCGGCGCCCGTCCGCCTGGGCGATGTCCATCGAGACGGACCGGCCGGCGGCGATCGTCTTGGCCAGCCCGCGCGGGTCGCGCCTCAGCCCGAAGTGGCGGGCCACGAGGTTCTCGGTCCCGGCCGGCATGACCGTCAAGGGCCGGCTCGGCCGCTCGTTGACCAGCGCCGAGACCGTGCCGTCCCCGCCGACGGCGACCAGGCAGCGGCAATCGCCCTCGCAAGACGCCCGTTGCACCAGGGTCGCGCGTGCCTCCGGCGTCCAGGCGACCTCGGCTCGCAGGCCCAGCCGGCGCAGCTCACAGACGAGCTCCTCCACCAGCCGACGGCCGCGACCGACCCCTGAGCCGCGATTGGCGACGATACCCACCCAGGGCCTGCCGACACCGGTTGCGCCCGGCTCGTCGCCGCCGGGTTTTCCCTCGCCCGTGTCTCGCGGTGGATCATCGCCCGGGGCATGATCCGATCCGCCGGTCATCCTTCGCCCATCCGTTGTTTCCGATCCTCGCCCGAAGCCGATCACTGGGGCTTGCGCTTGCCCATCATGTCGAGGTTCTTGTGGTAGGTGTCCTGGAACTGGTCGCGCAACGTCTGGAGCCGGGCCATGAGCTGGGCGTTATTGGCCTTGAGCGACTGGACGCGACCGCGGAGGTCGGCGAGCTCCTTCTCGTCGGCTTCGAACTCGGCGTTGCGATTCTGGAACGAATTCTTGGCACCTTCGATGGTGGCATTCACGGTGCTGAGGTCGTATTGCAGCCGCGCCAGGGTGTCGACGATCTGGGTCCGCGACCGCTCCAGATCGGTCTGGCGGGCGCGGAGCGTCGTGACATCCCGGTCGATCTTCTCCTGAGTCACGGTGGCCTGGTCACGCTGCGCCATGGCCTCGCGCTTGGCGGCCTCGATGTCCTCCTGGGCCTTGGCCAACTGGGTACTCAACTCCTGGAGGCGCTTGTTGGCGTTGGCATTGAGCTGGGCGACCCCGCCGGCCAGCATCAGGCAGACGATGGAGGCGAGCATCACGAGGATGACGAGGATCTTTCCCGCGGTGGACATCAGACCTCTCCCGTTTCAATCCGCTACCGGCGCTCGGGCCGCGAGGAACCAGCCGACCAGGGGATGGCCTCGGGCGCTCGCCGATCCCCTCGAACTAATATACATGCCACTCGGCGCGGCTGCCAAGGAGTCGCGGCCGGAACGCGCGACGCGGCAGCGGGTTTGACGGTTTTGCGGGCCGCTCCGTACAATCGGGGCTCGGTCGCGCGGCGGCCTTGAATGATGAACGGAGACCTGGCCCGGAATGCGTCCCACCTATCCCGTCGCCGAGCTCCTGGGAGACGGCATCGGCCCGGAGCTCTCGCGGGCCGTCCATCGCCTGGCCGAGGCCCTGCCGGTCCGCCTCGACTTCATCCCGGTCGACTTCACCCTGGCGAACCGCCGGTCGCGGGGCAAGGCGCTCTATGATGAGGCCATCGAGACGATCATCGCCGCGCGGGTGGCGCTCAAGCACCCGACGACGACGGCCGAGGAGAGCCCCAACGCGATCCTCCGCCGCCGACTGGACCTCTCGGTGATCCACCGCCCGGTGTACACGATCCCCGGCGTGCCGACCAACTTCCGCCGCGACCTCGACCTGGACATCGTGCGGATCGCCACCGGCGGCAATTACGACGATCCCGGCCGCCTGATCGGCGCCGACGGCGCCGTCAGCCTGCGGATCGTCGAGCGCCAGCCCGTCACCCAGGCGGCGCGGTACGCATTCAACCTGGCTCGCAAGACGGGCAAGAAGGTCACCAGCTCCTCGAAGTACACCATCCAGCGCGCCACCGACGGCCTGTTCGAGCAGATCACCAAGGAGGTCGCCGGCCAGTTCCCCGAAGTGCCGCACTCGGTCGAGCTGTTCGACGCGATGCTCGGCAAGGTCATCATGGCGCCCGAGAAGTTCCAGATCGTGCTGGTCTTGAACGAGTACGGCGATTTCCTCTCGGACATGGCCTGCGGCCTAGCCGGCTCGCTGGGGATCGGGGCCAGCGCCAACCTCGGGTTCGACGCGGCGGCAGTCGTCCGGGTGGCCTTGTTCGACGCGGCCCACGGCACGGCGCCCGACATCGCCGGCAAGGGCCTGGCCAATCCGACCGCCATCTTCCTGGCGCTGTCGCTCTTGCTCTACCAGCTCGGCGAGATCGCCGTGGGACACGCGGTAAAGACCGCCACGCTCGATCTCTTGCGCCAGGGGGTGCGCACTCGCGACCTCGGCGGCCAGGAATCGACCGAGAGCTTCACCGAGGCGGTCGCGGCCGAGGTCGGACGCCACGATCCGCTCCACGCGAAGACATCGGGAGACTGACCAGGCGGCGATGATTCCACGATCGAGTTCCGCTCGTCCGATCGGGGGCCGCGACGATGCACTTCTGGAACAAGTTGTCCACCGCCGCGCTGATGCGGCTGACCATCCTGGTGTCGCTGAACCTGATCATGGGTCGGCTGGTCGGCGGCTGGTCGGTTGTGCTGCATCCGCTGTTCTTCCTGTCGGTCGTCACGATCGACCTGGGGCTCTACGCCGTGATGGTGTACTCGGGGACGCTGAACAGGACCTTGATCGCGATGATGCTGGCCGGGCTTGTGGGCGTGCTGGCGTTCATCGCGTACGTCGGGGCCGACTCGTCGGCGTTCGTCGGGTACGGCGGTCGGTTCGGAAAGGTCGCGATGTGGATCGAAGGTCGGGTCAGCGACGTCACCGACGTCCTCCGGACGTGGGGCGTGCGGATCGCTCGGAAGAGCCTCTGGTGGCAGAACGGGATCAAGATCGCTTACATCGTGATCGACGTGGTCTGGTCGGGTGTTATCCTCGCCGTGGGCTTGCTGGCGCGAGCTTTGCAGGCGAGATCGCAACGTCGGGACACCCCGGCCCCTCGGCCATCCCCTTGACGCCGGCGCCACAAGTCCGCTGTAATCATCGCCTTACTGAATCCGTCCCGACGAGGCCCGTGGAAACACGAAACTGATGTCCGCTGGCGATCCCCGCTCGATCCCTCCTGATAGTGACACATCCACGACGGGAACCGTCCCGAAACTGAAGCGGCGCGGCCCGACCGCCGGCCAGGTGCTGGTCGTCACCAGCGTGATGTTCACGTTCATCTCATTCTGGCGCACCGCGGCGATCGTGCTCTGCGACCTGGCCAGCACGGCGTACTACATCGGCGGGATCGTCGAGTCGCAGATCGGCAAGGCGGCGCCGTGGTTCATCCTGGCGGTCATGCTCTTCAGCTACGCGGTGCGGAGCGTCTACATCGAGAGCTGCGCCATGTTCGTGCGCGGCGGCGTGTACCGCGTGGTGAAGGAGGCCATGGGCGGCACCCTGGCCAAGCTCTCGGTCTCCGCCTTGTTGTTCGACTACATCCTCACGGGCCCGACCAGCGCCGTCTCTGCCGGCCAGTACGTGGTCGGATGGTTCGTCAACTTCTTCCACCTGGGCCAGGACAGCCTGCTGGCGACGAACCAGAATTACCTGGCCGCGGGGGTCGCGGTGGCGATCACCGCGTACTTCTGGTGGGTGAACATCCAGGGTATCCACGAGTCGAGCGACCGGGCGCTGAAGATCATGGGCGCGACCACCATCATGGGGATCATCATGATTCTCTGGTGCCTCGCGACGCTGGCGGCGGAGCCGCAGAAGTTCAAGAATATCCCCCCGATGACGCCCAACCTGGATAAGAAGGTCGATCCGGTCACCCACGAGCCGGTGAAGGACCCGTTCGGCAAGCAGGTGGACCCCCTGGGGTTCCTCGGACACACCAGGGTCGGCGAGAACCTGCGTTCGGAGTCCATGGCGGGGCACTGGTTCGGCCTGCTGGGCCTGGTCGGCGTGATGGTCGCCTTCGGCCACTCGGTGCTGGCGATGAGCGGCGAGGAGACGCTGGCCCAGGTCTACCGCGAGGTCGAGAGTCCCAAGCTGAAGAACTTCAAGCGGGCCGCGCTGGTGGTGTTCATCTACAGCGTGCTGTTCACCTCGCTGATCAGCTTCTTCGCGGTCATGCTCATCCCCGAGGAGCCGCGGATCACGAAGTACAGCAGCAACCTGATCGGCGGGCTGGCGATGAACGTGATCGGCCCGCACTGGGCCAGGCTGGGGCTCAACGCCGTGGTCGTCTTCGTCGGCTTCCTGATCCTCTCGGGCGCGGTCAACACGGCGATCGTCGGCTCCAACGGCGTGCTCAACCGCGTCTCGGAGGACGGGGTCCTGCCCGACTGGTTCCTCAAGCCGCACCCGAAATACGGGACCTCTTACCGGTTGATCAACTCGGTGGCCGGCCTGCAGATCTTCACGATCATCGCCAGCCGGGGGAACGTGCTGACGCTGGGCGAGGCGTACGCCTTCGGCGTGGTCTGGAGCTTCGTGTTCAAGGCGCTGTCGATGCTGGTACTCCGGTTCAAGGAGCCCGGCAACCGTGAGTACGAGGTCCCGCTGAATATCCGTGTCGGGCGATTCGACGTGC
This sequence comes from uncultured Planctomycetota bacterium, assembly GCA_963815795.1. Lineage (GTDB taxonomy): Bacteria > Planctomycetota > Planctomycetia > Isosphaerales > Isosphaeraceae > JAKAUH01. The sequence goes on from CAWFIC010000006.1 coordinate 937,428, forward strand.
CGCTGGGCATCACGCTGATCTTCCTGGTGCTGGCCGGGGCGGCGCTGGCCAACCTGCTGACCAAGGAAGTCGCCACGATCACCGGCTCGATGTTCACCCTGGCGTTCTTCACGCTGTTCATGTTCAGCGAGCGGGCGCACCACCGGCGGCTGGGCGCGGCGGCCGGGCGCCACGAGCACCTCGAGCAGTTCAACGAGCAGCGCGCCGAGCAGGTCAGCGTGCAGACGCTCAACCTGACCAAGCCGTATCGCAAACTCGTGGCGATCCGGTCCCCCTACAACCTGGGCATGCTCGAGCGTTGCCTGGCCGAGACCGACCCCGAGACCACCGAGGTCGTGGTCATGACGGCGTCGGTGCTGCCCCAGGGCTCGGCGGACCTCACACCGACGATCACCGAGCAGGACCGGCAGCTCCTGACGGCGGTCGTCAACCTGGCCGAGCACGCGGGCAAGCCGGTCAAACCCGTGATCGTCCCGACCAACGAGCCCTTCTTCGCCCTGACCCAGACCGCCAAGACGATCGGCGCCCAGGAATTGATCATGGGCCCGTCGAACAAGTACCGGCCCGAGGACCAGCTCGACCAGGTGGCGCTCTACTGGCTGAACGTCTCCGGCGCCAAGCCCGAGCCCCTGTCGATCCGCGTGCTGGGCAAGGAACGGGACGCCCGGCTGGACATCGCCGGCGGCAGCCAGATCCCCAAGCCCGGGGCCGCCGCCGCCGAATCGGCGCGGATCCTCGCCGAGCTGCGCAAGAGCTGGCACGGCGTGGAACACCTGCTGCTGGCCTACGACGGCAGCCCGTTGAGCGCCGACTTCCTCGACACGGTCATGAGCTTCCTCGACCCGGCGATCTCGGTCACCCTGATCGACGTCATCGAGGACAAATCCTCCGAGGACGGTCTCGACGGCACCGCGGCGGCCGACGACCTCATCGGACGCGCCGTGGAGCGGGCGCGCGAGCTGGGCCGGATCGTCGATTACCGCCTCGTCCGGGGCGAGGCCGGCCCCGAGATCGTCCGCGCCGCCGTCGAGGGCAGGTTCGATGCGATCTTCATGAGCCTGCGCGGCGTCTATCGCCGCGGCGACACCTCGGCGTTCGCCTCGAATACCCGCTACGTCCTCGAGAATGCGCCCTGCCGCGTCATCCTCGGCTTCGCGCCCAAGTCCATCCCTGCCCCGGGCTCGTGAACCACGGAATCCGGTCCATCATCGCTCGTCACCTCGATCGATCCCTTCGTGCTGAGGATCGGTCAGGCGGCGGAGGGTGCGGCCCCACTTGCGGGGGAGCTTGCTGCGCCCGAATTCGGCCAGCCGCGGGAGGAACTGGTTCCAGGTGAGGACCGTGAGGCAGGTCGTCTCCTGGAGGATGGCGACGAGGGCCCGGGCGCGATGGATGGCCAGGATGGCGATGGCCCCGTTCTCGGGGTTGCGGCCGAGTCGCCGCGTGCGGGACAGGGCGCGGCGCAGCTCGTCGGGTGCGGCCTCGGGCTCGGCCCCGAACCGTTCGACGAACCGCTCGAGGGCGTGACGCGAGAGCCGCACCCCGCTGTAGTCGCGCTGGCCGGGAGGAGTCACCGTCCTCCTCCTGTCTGTCGCGTTACGGCCTCTGACAGAAACGGATGGAAGATTCCGGATTCCGAATTCCGGAACCCGGAATCCCCAGATCATCGGGAATCAGAGCTGTTCGGAATCCGGAATTCCGAATCCGGAATTCATCGCTTCCCAGGCTCGAGGGTTAATCGGCCTTGCCGGTGGCCGCCCAGATGACCCCACGGCGCATCCACTTCTGGAAATTCGGGTCGGCCATGGCCTTGGTGCTGTGGCCGAGCACGTTCTCGAAGACCCGTCCCTGGCCGTAATGGTTGACCCAGACGACCGGCTCGTCTTTCCCCGTGCCGCGCGGCTTGTTCTTGTCCGAGTGCGCCGTCGCGAGGACCTCGCTGCCCGGGGTGAGGATCGAGTTCTGGTAGAGCTCGTCGACCTCGTGATCGAACCGGTCCGGCAACCCCTCGGAGATCGAGTGCTTGACATCGGTCTTCTTGACGGTGAAGGCGTGCGCCGGGCCGTGGAAGCCCTGGGATCGCCAGCCGCCGGCGACCGCCTTCTCGAACTCGTCCCAGTTGGGCTTGGTGAAGGCGGCCGACGCGTAATGATAGACGACCAGCCCCTTGCCGTCGCGCACGGCCTTGAGGAAAGCGGCCTTGTTGGCCTCCGACCAGCGCGACTCGGGAGAACCGGTCGGGGTGTCCCTGTAGTTCAGGATCAGCACGTCATACCTGGCCAGGTTCTCGTCGGTGAGGTCCCTGGACGGCGTGCTCGTCACGTCGACCTTGATCCGGCCGCCCTCCGCGAGGATGTCCTCCAGGGCCTTGGTGGTCTCCTTCCAGGCATGGGCCGCGACGTTGTCGCCGGTGATGATCAGCGCCTTGATGGGTTCGGCGGTTCCCGCGCGGGCTGGCGGGTTGTTCGCCGTCCGGGATCGAGCGAGGACCAGGGTCGTGACGGGTTCGGTGTATCCCGCGCGGGAAGGCGGCTTGTCTGTCGACCGGGATCCGGCGGGCGCGGAGCCGACCATCGCGGTGGCCTCGCCGAGCGGGATGGGGCCGAAGACGGGCACGGCCATGTCCAGGCTGTCGGTCAAGTTGCAGTACGGATCGGTGCCGTAGCCGTGCCAGAGCACGGCCCCAGGCGGGATCGCGCCCGTGAGCTTCAGGATGACGGTGTCGCGGGCCTGGCCGACGCAGGCCTCGAAGATCAGCGGGATTTCCGACCCATCCTCCTTGCGGATCGAGAACCCGGCGATATGACGCTCGGGCCTCAGGCCGAGCCCGGCGGGCTCACCCGCGCTGTAGCTGGGGACCTGATTCATCGGTGCACCCATGCCGGGCCCGCCGGAGCCCATCATCGCCCCCATCCTCATCATCGGCCCCGGGCGGGGACCGGCCGGCTGGCCGGCCATGTTGACACCTTTGAACCGGACGAGCAGCGTGTTGTGCGGCCCACTCGTGACGCGATCGAGCGTCGGCGTGGTCGCCCCGATCTGACCGAAGAGCTCCCGTTCGGCGATTCGGGCGAGTCGATGGCCGGCGCGCTTGAGCCCCTGGGTGCCGACGTGGATCGCGTCGTCGAGTTCCAGGTCGATGACCGAGATCACGGCCGTGTTGGGCACGCGCTCCGCGAGCAGCCGCTGCGCCTCCTGGACGGCGTTCCACCCCCTGGGGTCGCCGGCGCGGACGAACCGGCCGATCTGGACGTAATAGAACGGCAGTTCGGGCTGGCCGAAGTCGGACCGGACCGAGGCGATGAAGCGGGCGAACACATCGGGGTAGCGCCGCGCGGCCTCGCCGTTGGCGTCGCTTTCGCCCTGGTACCACAGCACGCCCTTGACCTTGCCGCCCGCGAGCTGGAACTGCCGCATCATCGAGCCGTAAAGGCTCCTTCCGCCCTCATCCTTCTTGCCGGGGTTCCACTGCTCCATGCTGGTGCCGCCGTGGGCGCAGATGACCAGGCCGATCGGCACCCCGGTGGCTTCGGACAGGGCGACCGCGAAGGGCAGTCCCAGACCGGCGCCCTTGCGGCGGTTCTTGTGCGTTTGAGCCGAGCGCGCCTCGCGGGTCTTGGGGTCGCCCGAATGGATGGGGTCGGGCGAGTCCACGAGCCAGTGGAGAGGCTCCTCGGCCTGCTTCCACCGGCCGTCCATTCCCAGCATCATGACGTGGGGATTCGGCGGAGTGACATCCACCAGGTCGCCGACGCCCTCCATGTTCGACTGGCCGGCCAGGACCCAGAGGTCGCCGACGAAGACCGGACCGGCGACGACGTTCATGCTCGCATTGCCGATCTGAACGCGACAGTTGATCGTATAAGGCCCTCCGACCGGAACGCCCACGAGCTTGCCGTCGGCGACCTTGAACATCGGTTGCATTCCCGCGTTGCGGGCGGTGATGGTCACGTCGATCAGCTTCGCTTCCGGATCCTCGAGAACGATCGGGATCTCGGCAAGCCCGTTGACGTCGCGCTGATAGACCCGCGAAGCGATGGGCTCCTTGAGTTTGACTCCGCGACCGGGAGCCCCGACCTGTGCCGAGACGGGAGATCCGATCGAGGCCATTCCGAAGGCGGCGACGACCACCAACGCGAGGCGGGTCGGCAAGAATCGTGACCGTGTCATGGCTGGGGCGACTCCCTGGTGGAAACGCTGTGGACGGCAGGTTGCCAGGCGGACTCATCGTACTCGGCGCACGGGCCCGACGAAAGGGCCTGGAACGCGCGCGGGGCCGATCATTCGGTCCCGTCAGCTCGACCGGCGCGGTTCGCTTTCGGATGCGGACGTCGCTCCACCGCCGCGCCGGTCGGGCATGGCCCGGGGAAGGCTCAGGATGACGCCCGCCGCGGTCAGGAGGGCGACCATCAGCCGCGCCATGAGGCGGGACGGCCAGGTCGTCGAGATCGGATCTCCGGTGTCCGCCTGCATGAAGAAAGCGGCCCCGACCAGGTCGAAGGCGACCGCTCCCAACACGGCTCCGAGCAGCCCCATCAGTGCGGCCGGCGCGAGCCGCCCCCGCCCGCCCGTCCCGACCGCGAAGGCCAGGCCCGAAGCTCCCCCGATCAGGCCCCAGATCAGCCCGTGCATCGCCATCGAGAGGGCGATGTCATAGTCCGGGACGTGGACCCGCGCCTCGGAGAACGCCTTGAGCGTCACGAGAGAAACGCCGGCGGGAAGGCCCGCGCCGAGGAGCAAGCCCAGCAGCCCGGCTGCGGCTGCCGCGGTCCACGAGCGGCGGGCCAGGCCGCCGGCGAGGCCCAGGCATCCGCCCAGGCATCCGCCCAGCGCGGCATAGGCCAGGGCCGCGTTCCACACATCGGCCACCGACTGGGTCTGGGCCGTCGCCGCCATCACGACCGTGCCCGAGGTGGGCACTTCCACCAGCTTGGCGACGATCACCTTGTAGGTGGCCTCGCCGATGCCGAACGCCGCCACGCCAGCGACGAGCCCCCCCAGCGCAACGAGCCAAGGCGCGCGGTCGAGTCGATCGGCGTCTTCCATCGGGGCCGGGACGCTCGACGCACTTAAAGTACGATCCTCGGGTGCCGGGTCCTGGCCGTTCACGCTTGCACTCACGATGGCCTCCTCGGCTCGGCGAAACCGGGCAATGGCACCGGTGTCGCGCCCGCCTCCCGCAATCGGTAGCCCCGATCGACTCCCAATCCCTTGAAACGATCGACACGCCCCGACGGCCACCGCACCTCCACGTCCTCGATGCGGTCAACCTCGAGGCCGAAGTGGATGCGCGGATCGGAGGCCGATTGGTAACTGCCGCCTCCGTACCTCCAGGCGCGGCGGCTGCGTCCGCCGGCGGTGACCGTGACCACCGCGCCGACGGCGTCGCGGTTGGACCTGGTCCCTTCCAGCAGGAACGTGATGAAATGCCCGCCCGCCGTCCGGTTGTGCAAGTAGGCGAGCGGCTCCTGCTGGGCGATCATGACCACGTCAACGCGGCCATCGTTGTCGAGATCGCCGACAGCCAGTCCGCGGGCGACGCGCGGGACCGACCAGGGGTCATCGGCGGTCCGACCCACCTCGGTCAGGCGGCCATCTCGCCCGCCGATCAAGAGCGAGGCCGGCATCGCATACGGGTAGTCGGGTCGATCATCGTTGACGTGCCCGTTGGCGGTGGCGAGGTCCAGCCAGCCGTCGTTGTTGGCGTCGAACGTGGCGATCCCGAAGCCGAGGAGGAATCGGCTGGGCCCGGCCAGGCCGACCGCGGCGGTCTGGTCGGCGAACATGCCGGCGCCCAGGTTGCGGAAGAACGTCGTGGACTCGCCGTAGAAGTTGGGAACGAACAGGTCGGGCCGGCCGTCGGCATCGAGGTCGCCGACGGCGGTTCCCATACCCGCCTGGAACGTGCCCGCGGCGTTGCAGGCGACGCCGGTCGCCGTCCCCAGCTCCTCGAACTTCATGCCGCCGAGGTTGTGCCAGAGGTAATTCGCCGTGGTGTCGTTGGCGACGAACAGGTCGACCCGACCGTCGTCGTCAACGTCCGCCGCGACGACCCCGAACCCTCGCCCGTCGCCGTCGACGATCCCGGACCCTGCGGTCACGTCCACGAATCGCCCGGCGTCGTTGCGAAACAGGTGGTCCGCGACGGCGGGGAACAGTCGAGGATTGCAGTAGTTGTAGTTCTGGCCGGGCTCCACCCGTTTGCTCACCGGTGCGAACGTGATTCGGTCGCAGAGCGTGGGATGCTCGGCATCCCACTTGAGGTAATGGCAAACATACAGGTCCAGGTCGCCGTCGCCGTCCAGGTCGGCGAAGGCGGCCGAGGTGGGCCAATCCCGGTCGCCGCCCAGTCCCGCGCGTTCGGTGACGTCTTCGAACCGCCCGTCGCCGCGATTGCGGTAAAGGGCGTAGCTCCGCCATCGGGTGATGAAGAGATCGGGATCGCCATCGTTGTCGAAGTCGCCGACCGTCACCCCGTGGCCGAACCCTCTTCTCATCCCGGCGATGCCCGATCGTTCCGTCGCGTCCTCGAACGTGCCATCTCCCCGGTTGTGGAAGAGACGATCGCCGGCGTGGGGATGGGTGGGATCGGGAGGAAACCGGTCCCCCTGGACGACGTAGACGTCGAGCCAGCCGTCGCCGTCGTAATCGAGCAGGCCGACCCCTCCGGCGCTGGTCTCGGGGAGCTGACGGAGCGGGGAGCGGCCGTTGTCGAAGACGAAGCGAAGCCCGGCGGCTTCGGCGCGGTCGACGAAGCGGGGTCGGGCCACCGTCGCCGAGGGTCGGCCGGGTCCCGAACGGTCCGGGTGGCGTCCGAGCTCGGGATCGACCTCGGCGAGCCATTCGGCGAGCGTGAGGCCGCCCGGTGGGGGTGAGGGATCGAGCCGCGGGCGGAGTCGGGACAGGGCTTGTGAGGCCCGGCGATCGTGGGGTGCGAAACGAGCCCGGAGCCGCCACCAACCCTCCGCTTCGAAGTCGCGTCCCAGCACCTCGGCCAGGCCAGCCAGATCGGCCAATCGGTCCGGTTCGAGTCGGTCATCGATGAGCAGCTTGTAGCGATCCTTCGCCGCGTCGAGCTCGGCCTTGCGCCGGCGATACTCGCGCGCGCTCCCGGTCCGCCCGGCGTCCCACTCCAGGGCCGCGAGCCGGTCCAGGGCCTCGGTGTCGCCGGGCGCGACCGCGAGGAGTTGTTCGAGGGCGCGGCGCCCCGATTCGGCGTCTCCCCGGGTTGACGCGAGCCAGGCGCGCAACGCCAACCGCTCGGCCGCCGTGAAGTCCTCGGCGGCGAGATGGGCCAGTGCGCGCCTGGCCCCTGCGAGGTCGCCGACGGCGCGCGCCCGGTCCAGCCAGGCGCGCCAGACGGCCGGATCGTCGGGGCGGCGCCTCACACAACGCTCCAGCCAGGAGGCGGCCTCATCGTACCGGCCCGTCTGAATGGCCAAGGCGGCCGTCGCCAGCCAGACCCGGTCGTCCTCCGGCGCCCGGCGCACTGCCAGCTCGACCTCCCGGCGAACTTCCTCGACCAAGGTGGCGGAGTTGTCAACCCGCCAGTGATCGCGCAGATCGATGGCAGGATCGGTCGCGCTGCTGCCCGCCTGCTCGATGAGACGCCGTACCGCATCGCGACGCCCCTCCCAGAAATACAGCTCAGAGAGGGTGTGGCGCACCTCGTCGCGCGACGGGCCGCCCTGGCGGAGCAACCCCTCGAGGATCTCTTCGGCATCCCGAAACCGGCCGAGGTCGCCGACGAGGGTACGGGCGCGCGCCAAGCCGGCCCGCGCCGCCCAGGAGGAGCGCGGATCGACCCGCGACCAGGCCGCGAGCGCCGCGGGGAGGTCGCCCCCGGCGTGCTCGCAGACGCCGAGCCGATAGGCGACCTCGGGGTCGTTCGACCGCGTCGGCGGCAGGCGGAGCAGGCGTTCCCGAGCCTCGCCGAACCGGTCCGCGTCCATCAGCCGCCGCACTCGGGTCAAGTCGGACTCGGACCGCCGCTCCATGCCCATCAGCCAGCCGACACCGCTCAGCACTCCGATCAGCAGGGCCAGGCACATGATCACGGGCCAGCGCCAGCCCGGTGCGGCGCCGCGCGCACCAAGAACCGGCGCGTCGAGCGAACCGACCGCTCCACGCCCCACCTCGAGATCCGCCGATGCCGTCGCCACCGAGTGACTCCTGCGACCCACCGCGCGGCCGAGGATGCCGATCATGGAGTCGCCGGCTTGTTGGCGGCTTTCGCCTGCTTGGGGTCCATCCCCGTGTTGGCTTTCTTCATCATGTCCAGGGTATTCTTGGTGAATTCGGGAGTCAGTTCGTCCTTCTGGGCGGGATGACCCGTCTGGTCGTCGCCGCAGCCCGAAATGATGCCGGCGAGAATCCCCGCGACCACGGCGCTACGCAATCGATTCATTCGAAATCCCTCCCCCTTGTTGGTTGGTTGAAGCGGAACACAGCCCGGTGTCAACCACCGAGCGAAAGAGCCCGTCATTGATTGAGCCTGAGGCGAGCGGAAACGCGCCCGCGCCCGTTTGAGGCGGGCGCGGGCCGGACCGCTCGGTCAATAGGAATCCGAGCTGACGATTTCAGCCTGGTTGCGAGTGCCGATCGCCCACCACGTCTGGACTGACACGGAGTCCTTGACGAACCGGACGGAGCCATCGCAGAAAGCGACGTTGACACCACCGGGATGAAGACTCGAAGCGGTGATGATATCATTGAGCCCGCCGGGAGCGCCTCCCCACGAGTTGGCCGCCACGCACGACAGGCCATTGGGCGTATTCCAGTGGTTATACGCGTTGAAGTGGAGCGTCCCGGCGTGGTCGCCGTCCCAGCACGCCCCCGACCATTGAGTCGGGTTGGTGGGCTGCGTCGTCCCCGGCATGGCCTGGCACGTCTGGAGGAACATCAAGGCCTGTTGTACGCTGGCGATGTCCCAGTTGACCGTAACACTCGTCTGGTACGAGACCCGTAGCGAGTTGGGCTTCTGACCCGGCGGGACCGGGATGTAGCCGTTGAGTCCGACCAGCGCCTCGCTGAACGCGGCCGTATTCGACGTACCGTCGGTGACGGACTCCAGTCCGAAGGTCCCCAGGTTGGATTGTGTCCCCGACCCGGCTTCCTCCGGGATGTTCGCGTGACCGGGCACGCCGCTGTAGGCGCCATTCATCGGCACGATCGGACCGGTCCAGGCGAACAGCGACGCCGGCCCTCCCATGTTCGCGTGGTAGCTGGTGAATGTCGAGGCGATCCACGGGCCGGTCTTGACGCTCTCCGACGGGCACACCAGGGTATTGATCTTGGTGGCGCTCACCGTGTTGAGATTGGCTTGATCCCACGCCCCGCCGGAGGTGCCCGCCGAGCCGTTTCCACCGAAGTAGTTCGCGGCATTGAAGAGCGGTTGCTGCTCGAGGTAGGGCAGGATGGCCACCGCCCAGTTGAGGCACCACGGTCCGCCGCCACCGTCAAGCGGAGCGCCGTAGCCGGGGTTCGCGAAGCTGCCGAACAGGGGCGGCAGCGCATTGGTTGAACGAGTGGTAATTCTGCAGGGCCAAGCCCAGCTGCTTCAGGTTGTTGGTGCACTGGGCGCGACGGGCGGCCTCGCGGGCCGACTGCACCGCCGGCAACAACAAAGCGATCAGCACGGCGATGATGGCGATGACGACCAGGAGCTCGATCAAGGTGAACGCACGACGATTCTTCATGGGCACGACCTCACTTCGCGAACAAGAGCGGAAAACGAGGCACGAGAAGACGCGGTTAAACGATGCCCCACAGCGTCTGTAGGCCGCGGCGGCCCGACTACGATCGAGATGAACTGACGAGAGTCGCCGCCTGGCTTCGAATCCTCCTTCGGCCGTGAGGATGGAATGGATTACTCGCCGTCGCGACCGTCGCGGCCGGCCCCTTCGCCGTCAAGCACTTCCGTCGGCTCGCCGGTTGAAGGCGAGTCGAGGGGCCCGGGCCCCGCTCCCTCCTCCCGGTCCGCCTCCAGGGAATCCCGCCCGGAGAAGATGATCTCCTCCAGTTTCATCGCGGCCGATCGGATGTGCCGGTCCATGGCCCGCGCGGCATTCTCGGCGTCGGACGCGATCAGGGCCGCGACGATCGCCAGGTGCTCGGGCACGTCATTGGACCGCGAGAAGTTTGTCCAGGCGTCACGCTGGTGCGAGATGTCGCGCAGCGAGCGGAACAGGGTCAAATATCGGCCGATCTCGGCCGCCAGCCGGCGGCTGCCGCAGGATTCTGCGATCAGCCCGTGCAGCCGGGTATCGGCGTCTCGCGCACGCTGGTCCCATGCCTGATCGTGGGAGAGCGCCCCCAGTTGGAGGAGCTCCTGCTCCAGGGCCGCCAGCTCATCCGCCGAGGTCTGGCCGCAGGCACAGCGGGTCGCTTCCACCTCCAGCAACCGGCGGATGTGGCTGATCTCCCGGATCTCGTGGGGGCCGAACGGCTGTACGACCGCGCCGCGGTTCGGCAGCAACTCCACCAATCCCAGGCTGGCCAGTTCCACGAGCGCCTCGCGCACCGGGGTCGGGCTCGCGTCATACGCACTGGCGAGGCTCTGTACCACAAGGCGCTGTCCGGACCGGAATCGGCCCTGAAAAATCCCCGTCATCAGGCGCGCCGTCACCTGCTGCCTCAGGTTCCCCCTCGAGACAGGCTCCGCAGGCACCGCCGCCGTCTCTCGTCGCGGACTCATGGCGCAACGACCCGATTCGATGATCGCACGACAGGGGATTCGGTGAATCGCTCGCTCTCAGCAGGCACTCCGAGCCTAATGACTCGATCGGCCGGCTCGCAAGACAATTCTATAAAAAATATAAAATCGAGGGTCGTGCGAGCGGAGTTGAGGGCATAGAGATAGGCGCCCAAGGTCCCATGGAATGAATCGGGCCTGATGGGTTGGAGGCCGGAATTTGCGGATTATCCGCGAGCATCTCATATTCCGGCATCGGGATCCTCGGAAACAAGGACCCGTCGGGGCGATGTCTTCGCTGGCTTGAGTCGACGTGGGGCTTCGCTGTCCGCAGCTTCGATTGGTGGAGCCGCGATGAGGCTCTCGAGTTCCGTGAGGTTCTCCTTCCTCCGGCCGAGTAGTCTGATCAGCCGGTCAGCCGTCCGATCCTGCCAGATCGTGCCCTCCTCCCACTGTGATAGGCGATCAACGTTGACGCCAATCAGCTTGGCGAAGCACTCGGGCGATTGACCCAGGCGTTCGCGGATTGCCCGGATCTCTTGAGGCGGCAGCAGCCCGAATGCCCGGCCGATGGCTTCGTGTCGGATCCTCGCCGCCTTGGGCCCGCTGAACGACTTGCCGCAAGAGTAGCAATCTTCGATGGGGACATCCTCGGTCCGAACGAGCACGGAGTCTCCCTCGTCACCATACTCGTAGACCTCGCTGATCAGGCGCGGCCTCAAGAAGCCCCGTCCGCAGACCGGACAGCGCCGCCCCCGGCCCGTGACAGAAGATTCGGCCATTCAGGGCCTCCTGCGATGTTTGCTCTCTTTGAAACTGATGATCCAGGCGATGTCTTCCTCGATCTTAACCTTGATGTACAGGTTGGGCGATATCGGATCCCGGAGCCGATATCCCATACCTCGGGAACCCGGCGGCTGGCCCATCGGGACGTGCGCCAAGGTGCAATCGTCTTCTTTCAGCAGCTTCAGGACGTGCCTCATGATCGAGACCTGGGACGGGTAGGCGTTCTTGAGAAGTTGCCGGAGGAACTCTCGTCCTGTCCGTTCTGCTTCCTCGGTGATATCCCATTCATCCTTCTCGAATAACTCGATGAGTCGGACACGGACTTCGTCGAGCGATGGTTCAGCGTCGGCCATCGTCCCTTCCTCATTGACGCGGTGGTTCGTCCCTCGGTTCGCTCGAGCGATCAGCCGTCCCGCCATCGAGGACCTCGCGGATGGTCCGGGCATCGACCGGCCGGATGACGCCCTTCTCGGTGATGATGCCGGCGATCAGCTCGGCGGGGGTGACGTCGAAGGCGGGGTTGTAGACGTCGACGCCCTCGGGGGCGGTCTGGCGGCCGAAGCCGTGGGTGACCTCGCGCGGGTCGCGCTGCTCGATGGGGATGGCCGAGCCGTCGGGGATGGACAGGTCGAAGGTGCTCGACGGCGCGGCGACGTACAAGGGGATGCCGTGCGCCCGGGCCAGCAGGGCGACGCCGTAAGTGCCGATCTTGTTGGCCGTGTCGCCGTTGGCGGCGATCCGGTCGGCGCCGACGACGACCATCTGGATCTTGCCTTCGCGCATGACCTGCGCGGCCATGTTGTCGCAGATCAGCGTCACGGGGATCCCGCGGCGCTGGAGCTCCCAGGCCGTGAGCCGGGCTCCCTGGAGCAGGGGGCGGGTCTCATCGGCGAAGACGCGCAGCGGGATGCCGCGCTCATGGGCGGCGAAGATCACCGCCAGCGCCGTGCCGTAATCGGCGGTCGCCAGGCCGCCGGCGTTGCAGTGGGTCAGGATTCCCTGGCCGGGCCCGATCAGCTCCGCGCCGTGGCGGCCGATCGCCCGGCACATCGCCCGGTCCTCGGCGTCGATCCGGCGGGCCTCCTCGAGGAGCCGCTCCAGCAATCCCGGCCCTCCGCCACCACGCCCGGCCGTCGCCGCGGCCTCCATGCGGTCCAGCGCCCAGAACAGGTTCACGGCGGTCGGCCGGCTGGTACGAAGGGACTCCGCCGCCGTCCGCAGCGCGGTCCGGACCGACTCCTCCTGATCGAGCCCTCGCGACCGCGCCCCCAGCACCGCCCCGTAGGCCGCCGCGATGCCGATCGCCGGCGCGCCCCGGACCCTCAGCGATCGGATCGCCTCCCAGACCGCGGGCACGTCCCGGCATTCGATCTCGACGGACTCGGTCGGCAGCCGTGTCTGGTCGATCAGGCGGAGGCGGCCCGTCGCCGCGTCCCCCTCCCACCGGACCGTCTGGATCGGGTCGTCGGCCAAGGGACTAATCCTCCAGATCCTCGTCTTCGTCATCCTCGGCTTCTTCAGGGTCGATCCAGGTGTAGAACTCGGAGAAGACGTCCCAGATGCTGCGCATGGCCCCCTTGAGGTCGCCCGACTTGAGGGGACCGTGCGGGCCGGAATAGCCGGCGACCTCGGTGGCCAGCCGGAGCAGGTCGAGGTTCTGTCGCCGCATCTCCAGGAAGATCTGGCTCTGCGTATCGAGCTCCAGGGCTTCCTCGAGGGCTTCCTCGGCGAGCGCCTCCTCCGCCTCATGGTCGTGGTCGTGGTCGTGGTCGTGGTCGTGGTCGTGGTCGTGATCGTGACTATGTCCGTTCGGATCGTGAAGGTCGGCGTCGAAGTCGTTGGCGTTCATGAGAGGTGATCCTTCGTGACGAGGAAGAGTATTGGGGAACCCCAGGCCGCCGGATGATCGGTCAGGCGACGTGGGACCGACGGCCGATCGATCCGATCAGGCCCGGCCCGCCGCGACGGCCACGGCCCCGGTCCCGTCTCCGGGCACGGAGACCGAAGTCCCGTCGAGTGGTTGGTACGGGAGTCCGAACGTCTGGGCGACGGCCAGGTTGGTCACCCGCCCCCCGCTGATGTTCACGCCCTCGGCGACGCCGGGGTTGGCGGCGGCCAGGCTCCGCCAGCCCAGCCGCGCCAGTTGCAGGACATAGGGCAGGGTGACGTTGCAGAGGGCATACGTGCTCGTCCGGCCGACCGCACCGGGCATGTTGGCCACGCAGTAGTGAACGACCCCGTCGATGACATAGGTCGGCTCGCGGTGGGTCGTGGGCCGGCTGGTCTCGATGCATCCCCCCTGATCGATGGCGACGTCCACGATCACGCAGCCGTTCTTCATCCGGCCGAGGTCGTCGCGGCGCACCAGCCGCGGAGCGCGGGCGCCCGTGATCAGGACGGCGCCGATGATGAGGTCGGCACGCTCGATGGATTCGAGGATGGTGTGCCGGTCCGAGTAGAGCGTCGTCACGTTGGGGGGCATGATGTCGTCGAGGTATCGGAGGCGGTCGAGGTTGATGTCGAGGATGCGGACGGTCGCGCCCAGCCCGGCGGCGACCTTGGCGGCGTTGGAGCCGACGATACCCCCGCCCAGGATGGCGATCTCGGCCGGGGCGACGCCCGGCACCCCGGAGAGCAGGATGCCCCGACCCTCCTGCGGCCGCTCCAGGTATTTGGCCCCCTCCTGGATGCTCATCCGTCCGGCCACCTCGCTCATCGGCGTCAAGAGCGGCAGGCCGCCGCGATGGTCGCGCAGCGTCTCGTAGGCGATGGCCGTGATCCCGCTGTTGATGATCGCCCTCGTCAGCCGGTCGTCGGCGGCGAAGTGAAAGTAGGTGAAGAGGGTCTGCTCGGGCCGCAATTGCGGCCACTCCTCGGGCAAGGGTTCCTTGACCTTGACCACCAGGTCGGCCGCCGACCAGACCTCGGCGGCTTCCGCGACGATGGTCGCCCCGGCCGCCTCGTACTGGGCGTCGGCGATCCCGCTGCCCAGCCCGGCGCCGGCCTCGACCAGGACCGAATGGCCCGCCTGAGTCAGCTCCTCCGCGCCGACCGGGAGCATCGCGACCCGATACTCGTCCGACTTGATCTCCCGCGGCACACCCACGATCATCCCATCAATCCCCCAGACCCGGCGCAATACACGACCCCCGTCCCGCCGGGACCCCGGCGTCCGTTGATTCCCAGCAACATTCGATCAGACCGGCGCCCAGGAATCAAGGGAGAGCGACGGGAGTCCGGCGTGATGGAGGCTGCTTCAGTCCGGCCTCCGGGTCAGCGCCCCGGCAGGCATCGGGCCGCGTCCTCGTCGAGGATCCACGTCAGCTTGCTCGCGACGGATTGGAGGAGCGAGGCGGGGACCGCGGCGCTCATCGGGCCGGTCAGCGCGGCGGCGACGGCCTCGGCCTTGCGTGCGCCCGTGGCGAGGATCACGATCGACCGGGCTGCGAGGATCGTCGCCACCCCCATCGTCAAGGCCCGCGGGATCACCGACTCCGCCGAGCCGAACTCATGCGCCGCGTCGGCCCGGGTGACCGGGTGCAGATCGACCAGGCGCGTGGTCAGCCGGAGCGCCTCGGCGACCGGGAGGTCGCTCGGCTCGTTGAAGCCGATGTGGCCGTTGCGGCCGATCCCCAGGAGCTGGAGGTCCAGCCCACCGTCGCCCTCGATCCACCGTTCGAATTGGGCGGCGTGCTCGGCGACGAAGGGCTCGGGCACCGTCCCATCGAGCATGTGGGCCCGATTCGGCGCGATGTCGACGCGGCTGAAGAGGTGCCGGTGCATGTACGACCGGTAGCTCCGCGGATCCATCGGGCTGATCGGGTAATACTCGTCGAGGTTGTAGGTCGTCACGTCCCGGAAGGAGAGGGCGCCGGCCTCGTGCCGATGGACCAGCCGGGCGTAGACGGACTGGGGCGTCGTGCCCGTGGCCAGGCCCAGCACCGCCCGGCCCCGCACGGCCAGTGACCCGCGCATCACCTCCTCGATCAACTCGGCGGCCGCGAGGCAAACGGCATGGGCGTCGGACGCGACGCGGACCAGCATGCCGCCCTGGCGGAAGGGACGGTCCTCGGCGTGTCTCAATGCAAGGCTCCTGCGTCGTTCGGCTTGAAAATTGGGGTTTCCAGATTTCAGAGTCCGGATTGAGGACTTCCCATCCAACTCGAGCGATCTCGACCGTCCGGAATCCGGAATGGGGGATCCGGAATCCGCGAGGGACGAGTCGGGGCCGTCAAATCGCGGCGACGGCCGGGGCCTTGGTCGAGTTGACGGGCTCGAGCGGGTCGGTTGACGTTGAGCCGGCATCGCTGCCGTTGACGGCGATCTGGCCGGCCAGGATGCCCAGCGCGATCTGGACCGGGTCCGGGGCATGCCGCCGCCACGTTTCGAGGTCGAAGGACTCGACCTGGAAGAGCTCGACGCCCACGAATCGGTCATCCTTGCGGTGGGCCCGGCCGGCCAGGCTGTGGCCCTCGGCCCACTCGCGGGTCAAGGCTGCGTACGCTCGGCCCAGGTGCGAGCAATACTGGGTGTAGTCGGTCAGGAGCACCTGAGAGGCGTGGCAGTGGATGGCCCATTCCTTGGTCCGCTCGGCCTCGCCGTCGTAGGTGAAATACGCATTCGGGTAGGGCAGGGGACCCCACGGGGTCCATCCCGAGAGCACCAAGGCGTCGGTGAGGTTGGCCGCGACCAGGCCGATGGCGGCCAGGGCGCGGGTCACGCGGTGCGCCACGTGGGCGTCGTTGGCCGGCGGCACGATCACCGCGCCGGGCCGCCGCTTGCCGAACCAGTCCACGACCTTGGCGACGTCAGCTTCGGTCGGCAGATATCCCGGGCGATTGTAGCACTCGAGGTTCCAGCAGACCCCCTCGGCCCCCAGCACGTTGCACTCCAGGCGGAACTCGCCCTCGCGGACCGTGATCTTCTTCTGATCGTTGAGCCAGGGGGCGGCCACATTGCGCTCGCCGGCGAAGACCAGGACCTCGATCACCGGGAGGCCGCGGCGCACCGCGTATTCGTGCAGCAGGCAGGCCGCGGTGATGGCGCCGTCGTCGGCGTGAGGGCAGAGCATCACCAGGGGTCGTTCCGGACCCAGCACGGGGCGGAGGTAATCCCGCACGTCGAGCAACTGGCCGTGCGGGCCGCAATCCCGCACCGTCGCGAGGAGTCGATCGATCGCCGTTCGCCGCGGGTCCGGGTCCGGTGTTGACGCTGTGGTATTCATGTGTTTGTCGGTCTCGTCGACAGGCGGAAGGAAGCCGGGAGGGCCCGAACGGTGCAGGCACGGCGGCCGGTCCCGTCGGGGCTCTGATCGAGAGGCTGGGGTTTCGTCCCGACGAAGTCCGGCTCCGGACGCCGTATCTGTCACGGCCGTCCGATATGTTCGCCCGGACCGGGTCATCGGGTCGAACCAGGGGCGAGACCCGCGTCCCTCGTTCGTGTCGAGGGTCCTCCTCAGCACCTATTCTGGGGTCCGATCGCACTCCCGTCAACCACCGAGGCGGCGGCGCCGCCGCCCGCGGCCCACTGTATGACCGGCTCGGTCGAGGGATCGCGGCCGGATGTTCGACGCGCGGCCGGTCGATTTCCGGACGCCGTCGCCCGTTGACCGGGTCGGGGGGGATCAGAGGCCGCTTTCATCGAAGAGGCGGGCGCGGAAGCTGGACCACTCCGACGTCCGCGACGTCTCGTCCCGGTGGCGGGTGAAGTACTCGGACAGGAGCCGGTCCATGAGGTCGAACCGCTCGGACAGGCGCGGAGGATCGCCACGGCCAGGGCCTCGGCGGCCCGGGGATTCTCGCGCCGCAGCGCCTCGTGTGCCGGGTGATACAGCGAGAGCACCCAGACATCGGACGTGGCGCGGACGGCCACCGACGGCGGCTCGGGCCGGAAGAACGACGTCGTGCCGAAGACCGACGGCGCCGTGATCGTGGTGATCACCTCGCGTTGAACCGTTCTCGAAGGTCCGTTCGATCTGCGCGGTCCCCGCGATCAGGAAGCTCAGATGATCGTTGGGCTGGTCCTGCTCCAGCAGGATGGCGCGGGCCGGGGCCCTCCCCTCGACCAGGGATGCGAGGATCGCCCGCTTGTCGTCGGGGGCCACTTCGCCCAGCCAGGGAGCGGCCATAAACCGTTGGGTCGCTTCGGGATCAATCATCGGCCAGCCTCGATGTCCGGCACGTCCACCGCGGGTCATCCGTCGGCGGTGCGACGAGGGCGACCTGAGCCCCGGCGGTCCGACGGTCCGGATTGGGGAGAGGAAGACGTCTCGTGGGCCCACCCCTATTGTTCACATTGTGCCGGGGGCGGCAATCGTGATGTTTTTTTTGAGCGGAGCGATCCTGTCGCCCGCCGCCCGCGACCGGCCGCCGAATCGGTCGGTTGATGGGCGTCCCGGTGCCGATCCCATTGGACGACGTGAGAAGGATCGCGGGGCCAGGGAGCCCCGGATTCGAGGGATCGACCACAACCAGGCGGGAGGAGACGCCATGAGGCGGCTTCGAGAGACGGGGATCGTGACGATACTGCTGCTGGGCCTGACCGGCTGCGCCGGGGTGCAGCAGCGCCTGGGTTGGACGGAGCCCCCTTATCTGGGGGAGGAGGGGTCTGAGGACGGTCCCCTCTCCCGGCTTGCGTTCTGGCGCCGGCACCGGACTGAGGAGGCCGCGCCCACGGCGTCCGCGCCGGGGTCCGCGGACCCGGCCCGATCCACCATGATCGCGGGTAACGGGACGACGGCCGTCGACGACGAAGACCGGCCCGGGCTGCTCCGTCGCCTCCCGCTCGTGGGACGGCTCTGGAGAGCCGATGACCGTGATGAATCCGACGCGATGGACGCGACGTTCTCGCGGTACACCGTGGCGCGTTATGCGACCGGGACCCCGGCGTCGGCCCCGCCTGCAACGACGGCCGGCGGGATGGCTTCGGCGGCACCGGCCGGCGATGCGAACCCCGCATCGGCGACGGCCTCCGCTGCCGCTCCGGCTCCGGCTCCGACCCCGGAGACCGCGGCGACCGAGCCCGGCCGCTCGGAAGAGCAGCCGTTGCGCGAGTTGACGGCGGACCTGGCCGGCTCGAAGCCGCAGGTCGATTCGGCGGCAGTCCCGGCGCGGAATCCCGGCTCACCAACGGGTCCCGACTCGCCCCGCGACGGCACCACAGCCACCGAGGCCGCTCCTCCCATCCCGAATCTGACGAACGCCGAGGCGCAGCAAGGAGGCGCCCCCCCACCGCCTGCCGCCCCCGCACCGTCCGCCGCCATCGGCGCGCAACCCGGTGCTCCGCCCGACCTGTCATCGGCCTCGACCTCGAGCCCCGCCCCGTCCCAGCCGTCCGCCGTGGCCGAGGGCCAGCCGGCCTCGGGGTCGCCGCCCGCGTCGAGTGGCTGGACGTCGACAGTCGTCTCCACTCCCGGGCCGATCTGGCCGGCCGCCGGACAGGCGATGGTCATGACGTCGTCGCAGTCAGGCTACGTCTCGGGCGGTTGTGATGCGACATGCGGTCCCAAGTGCAAGAAGCACAAGCTCTGCCCGCTCAAGAAGCACAAGCAGCAGGTGGTCGGGTCGTCGGTCGTGCTGCCGTCGAGCCAAAGCATCGTCTCCTCCTGCGAAGCCACCGCGCCGTGCAAGGTGAAGAAGCCGTGCTTCCTCAAGACCTGGCTGCACCACAAGTCGGGTTGCAAGAACAAGGGCTGCAAGGGCTGCAAGAGCTGCACCTACTGCGGCGAGCCCGCGACGATGGTCTCGGCTCAAGGCCCGATCGTCTCTCCCCAGTGGTGAGCCCATCCGCGTGGGAATGAGGCCCGGGAGGACACGGCTCCGACCGGGCCCATTCCTCGTCTCGCGACGACGACCGAGCCCTGGTGATCGGCGAGCCCACGATGAAGTTCACGAGGTCGCGTATTGCTTGAAGCTCGGGGTCGGCGGCCCCATCGACGTCCTCGGCCTGCAGATCGCCGTCGCCGCGCCTGGGACTCGTCAACATCATTCTGGTCCCGACGGCGCCGCGATCCCGGGCCTTCATGGTGACCGAGGGCCTCATCCGCATCGAGGGCACCGCCTTGGGCGAAGACGCCGGAATCCTCGGTGCCGCCGTGCTGAAATGCGAGAAGTTCGTCCACACATGACCTGGCTTGCCCCGACGACGGTCTACGAGATCCGCGCACTGCGAATCACTCGCCGCCCAGCTTCAAGGCAGGTTCTTGTCAATGGCGACGTGGTCGGGCGGCGATCAGACCTTGGCCGGAATGAGCTCGAGCTGGTCTTCCATCACCTCGATATAGGTACGGATCGGCCTCGTGCCTGGCACCTTGCGTACCACCCTGATGCCGTACACCTGGACACCGCCAGGCCCGAGCGGCCCGCGCAGCTCGACGACGCGTGCGCGTGTTCCTCTGGTGTGGCGGACCTTGACGCGATCCCCGAGGTTAAAGCGAGGGGCCGGCTTTTCCTCCTCAATGCCGGCCATCGAACATGCCTCCAAAGAGCGACATGACCGGGCCGCGATCAGACCTTGGCCGGGATGAGCTCGAGCTGATCTTCCATAACATCGATGTAGGTGCGGATCGGCCTGGTACCCGGCACCTTACGTACCTCCACGATTCGATATACCTGCACACCACCTGGCCCGATCGGCCCGCGCACCTCGACGATGCGTGCGTGCGCTCCATTCGAGTGATGGATCCTGACGCGATCCCCGAGGTTGAAGCGGGGGGCCGGCTTTTCCTGCCCTGTCTCGGCCATCGAACCACCCTCCATCGCTATGGTGCCCAGGGGGCTCGCCTGAGTATCCTGCGCAATTCATTGTACATGATCCGGTCAAGCGAAACAGCCAGGCCGGCGCAGGAATTCGTCCAATCTTGCACGTCGGCATACGACGGTAGGCCGATGGGCGGGACGGTTCCGTGGTGCGCCACGATGTTGCGCCATCTGTTGAGCTCACTCAGGTCTTGGAGGCGCCGGGTTACTCGGGTCCGACGACGCCAGATCCAGCCGGAAGCGGAAGCGCTCGAAGTCTTTCCGCAGGTTCTGCAGATTAGGGTTGCCATGATCCAGGGCACAATTGGACGTGAACTGGGCTTGAACGAGGGGCTGAAGCGACGAACGCACTCTATTGGAGATGGCCAGGGCCGACTCGACGTGTAGATCGCGGCAGAATCCCTGGAAGTGTGCGCTGAGCAAGACGACATACGCTCGCACGTTCTCCTCGCTGAGGCGCGGGTTAGGCGGAGCGAGCACCTGGGAGGCGGCCAACTGGGTTTGAACTTCAATCAGGCGAGGGACACGCTCATTCTGCCAGTACTGCAACGAAGCGGATGGCATTCGCCGACTCCTCGGACGTCGAGGCCGTAACAGTCGGCCGCATCATAGCGAATCCGCCATGGACGAACAGGCGAGTCGTCCGCGACTCGTGGGAGCTCCGAACCAGGCCGAGGGCCCGGCGAAGGCAGGACGACCGATCCGTGCCGTCCGGGCAATCCGTGGACAACACCCGGTCCCGACGCAAACCCTGCATCTCCGTGCGGCCACGGGTCAGGGTACCCGACCGTCCCCGATCTCTTGTCCCGGTTCGGTGGTCGCCGATCCGTGCGTGGTCGCGGTCCGGACGGAGGCCATGGAGCATGTCGCGGATCAGATGGCGAGATGGGCGCGACCGGCGGGCCGATCGACCGGACGGGACCGGCGCCGCTCCGTGGTCGCCCGGCCGGACGAGATCGGTCGAGCGGACGAGATGGGAACGGCGAGATTGTGATGGCCGGCGGGGTACTCACGCCATTCCGACGCTTGGATGCGGCCTCGTGTCCGGGTAATCTCCATGCTGCCGACGGTTCGATGAACGATCGTGAGGAGCGTCGCATGTTGCGGTACAAGGCCGGTTATAAGTACGTCGATGGCGGAGTCCACGCTCAGGTGCTGGACTTCCCGGCGGCCATCACCTGCGCCGGCGATCTGGCCGAGGCCCGGCGCCTGCTGGGGATCGCGCTCGTGGACGTGGCCAGGGCGGCGGTGGAATCCGGCCAGGCCCTACCGGTGCCCGACCCGGAGGTCTTCGACCCGGAGATGGACATCGAGGAGCCGATCTACTTCCACCTGCGGGCGAGTGCGGGGGTTCGGGAGGTGCCGACCGGGGCGGTGCCGTGAAGAGGCGGGACTTGATCCGGCACCTCCGGGCGAATGGGTGTCGTCTGCTGCGGCGAAGGTCGCGGGCACTCGGTCTGGGTGACGCTCCGCCAGGACTGAATCTCCTCTAAATCCACGGCCTCTGGCCGTGTGACCCTAAGAGCTTCGAGCGATCCGGCGTGCATTCTCCGGCGGTCTCTTATAGCCTCGGCATTGGGTGAGAGATATCGGGTGGCCTCCGCCGAGCGATCGGGAAGGGCCTCGGTCTGGTTGACAGCTACGCCCCCAACGGGGGCTACCTCACGTAAGCGGCCCCCTCTGTGGGGCCTTCCTCATACCACGGCCTCTGGCCGTGGTTGGTGATTCCAAGTACGACTTCCGCGACGATCCCCGGGGCGACAGCCTCATTTCGGTGGTCCCTGTCTCCTGATCGAGTCGTGCTAAAAAATCAGCACAGAGTCCTTGACACGGCTGCCATCGCTGCTAATCCTTTAGCATTGTGCTATTTTTCTAGCCGAGAGGGAGGAACCAGCATGGGGGTATCGAGGCCACCTGGGAGGGGCCCAAGCCGTCGCGAGCGGCAGATCATGGATGTGATCTACCGCCGGGGCCAGGCGACGGCGGCGGAGGTCCTGGAGGATTTGCCGGACCCGCCCAGCTATTCGGCGGTGAGGGCCATGCTGCGGATACTAGACCGACAAATCCTGATTGAGGCACCAACAGCTTGATCGTCCCGCTAGGATTACCCGGATTCGCCAGCTTCGCAACCGAAGGAGGCTCTCGCCATGCCGGGTAGGACGGCCAAGGTCACCATCACCGAACGTCAACAGAACATCCTCCGCACCCTCCGCGATGCCCCCACGGCCTCGTCGCAGCTCCGGCAACGAGCGGCCATCGTCCTCTTGGCCTTCGAGAAGTGGGGCAACCCCGAGATCACCGCGGAAGTCGGGCTGTCGCGGCGGCAGGTCAGCACCTGGCGACGCCGCTGGGCCGACGCCTGGGACCGGCTCATCCGCATCGAGTGCACCGAGAGTCAAGCCGCGCTCGCCGGGCCGTCGAGCAGGTCCTCCGCGATGAGCCCCGCCCCGGCCCCCCCGGCAAGTTCACTCCCGAGCAGGTCGTCGGCATCCTGGCCGTCGCTTGCGAGCCCCCGGCGAAGTCCGGGCGGCCCATCACCCACTGGACGGCTCACGAGCTGGTCGATGAAGTCATCAAGCGCGGCATCGTGCCGTCGATCTCCGTGGCCCAGGTGGGGCGTTATCTCCGCGAGGCCGCCTTGCAGCCCCACAAGAAGCGATATTGGCTCAACACCACCGAGAAGGACCCCCAGCGGTTCGAGGAGCAGGTCCGGGCGGTCTGTGACACCTACCTCGAGGCGCCGGATTTGCGCAGGACCACAGGACGCACACGATCAGCACCGACGAGATGACGGGCCTCCAGGCGCTGGAGCGGAACGCCCCGGATCGGCCGATGACCTACGGCGCTGCCAACGGATCGAGTTCGAGTACACGCGGCATGGGACGCTGACCCTGATCGCCAACTTCTGTGTGACGACCGGCGAGTTGATCGCCCCGACGATCGGCCCGACGCGGACGGAGGCCGACTTCGCCGGGCACATCGAGCGGACGGTGGCCACCGACCCGAGTGCGTCGTGGATCTTCGTGGTGGATAACTTGAACATCCACTGCTCGGAGGCCCTGGTCGAGATGGTGGCCGAGGCGTGCGGGATCGAGCAGCCATTGGGGAAGAAGGGGGTGCGCGGGGTGCTGAGATCGGTGGCCAGCCGGCAGGCGTTCTTGTCGGAGGAGGGCCACCGGGTCCGGTTCGTGTACACGCCGAAGCACAGCTCCTGGCTCAACCAGATCGAGGCGATCTTCGGGATGATCATGCGGAAGGTGATCCGTCGGGGATCGTTCCCGTCGCTGGCCGACCTGCGGAGCAAGCTCTTGAACTTCATCGCGTATTTCAATCGGGTGTTCGCCAAGCCGTTCCACTGGACGTACACCGGTCGTCCGCTGCGGGTCAAGCTGGCGGCGTGAAACGAGGCAAGAGGACAAGGATGGGAACGCCGTTCGGTTCATGCACACCCAACTGAGAATTGTCGGTCTAGAGGAGAAGGGGCACCTGCGGCACGAGCAGCAGGGGCCGCGGTACGTGTTCCTGCCGACGGTCCCGCGCGAGCAGGCGCGGCGGTCGGCGCTCCGGCAGCTCGTGCAGACGTTCTTCGACGGCTCGACCGAGCAGGCGGTCGCCGCGCTGCTCGACCAGTCCGACCGCGCGCTCTCGGATGCCGAGCTCGATCGGCTCGCCCGATTAATCGGCCAGGCCAGGAAGGAGGGACGCTGACCATGGGACCGTACCTCGTCGAGCTGCTGGCCCAATCGCCGCGCGAGCTCCTGGCGGTTGACATCGTGGCCAAGGCGACGCTGGTCCTCGCCGCGGCCGGTGCCGCCGCACTGGCCCTGCGCCGCTCCTCGGCCGCGTCGCGGCACCTCGCCTGGTGCCTCGGCCTGGGTGCCGCGCTCGGCGCTGCCCGTGCCGTCCCTCGCCCTGCCCGGGTGGTCCTGGCGCGTCTTGCCGGCCGCCACGGAGACCGTCCGACCGATTCCATCGTCGGTCCGACTCCCTGGCCCCCCATCCCGCACAGCCGGGCAGGGCTGAGCAGTCGCTCGTGGGGACCGCCCTCGAGGAAGAAGCCTTCCTCGACGCCGGTCCAGCCGGCCGCCTCCCCTCCCGGCCGACGGCCGCCAGCCCGACCGCTCCGTCCGTTCCATCGTGGCGCTCCTCGCCCCGTCGTGGTCGTGGCTGTGGGCGGCCTGGCTGGCCGGGGCCGTGACCGTCCTGTCGGCCCCGATCGCCGGACGGATCGCCCTGCGTCGATGGGCGCGCGAGGCCGAGCCGATCGTCGGCGACGACTGGACGGCCCTGTTGCGCGACCTGTCGGCGCGGCTCGGCCTGACGCGGCGCATCACCCTCCTCCGCAGCGACCGCGCCGCGATGCCGATGACCTGGGGCTGGCTCCGGCCCGTGGTCCTGCTCCCGGCCGAAGCCGATCGTGGGGCGCCGACCGCCGCCGGGACGTCCTCCTCCACGAGCTGGCGCACGTCCGTCGGCTCGATTGCCCGACGCAGACGATCGCCCGCCTCGCGTGCGCGGTCTACTGGTTCCACCCGCTGGCCTGGTTCGCCGAGCGTCGGATGCGGATCGAGCGCGAGCGGGCCTGCGACGACGTCGTGCTGCTGGCCGGCGCCCGGGCCAGCGACTACGCCGGCCACCTGCTGGAGATCGCCCGGAGGCTGCGCGTCCCCGCGCCGCGGCCCTGGCCGCGCTGGCGATGGCGCGGCCGTCGCAGCTCGAGGGCCGGCTGCTGGCGATCCTCGACCCGGTCCGATGCCGTCGCGGGCCCGGCCGCAAGGCCGCGGCGATCGCGCCTCCTCGCCGCGATCCTCCTGATCGTCCCGCTGGGGATGCTCCGCGTCGGCGCGAGCGGCCGACGGTGCGGCCCCGGTGCCCGGTCCGATCACCGACGTCTCGCCGCCCGCCGATCCGACCGCGCGGATGGCGGTCACCGGCCGCGTGCTCGATCCGTCCGGCAGGCCGGTGCCCAAGGCGGCCGTAATGGTCATCGTGCGGTCGAAGCGTTCCGACCCGCCGGTGCTCGTCGAATACATCGGACCGACGACCGCCTATCGAGGGGCGCTGCGACGACTCCGGCCGGTTCCGGATCGAGCTGCCGCGCACCTCGTCGGCGCGGCACGATCGAGGTCATCGCTCACCGCGATGGCGCCGGGACACGGCATCGGCTGGACCGTGCTGGACCCCGATGCTGATCCGCCTGTCGCCGACGTCGCGCTGCGGCCCGAGCAGGTCATCCGCGGGTCGACTGTTCGACCTGAAGGGCCGGCCCGTCCCGGGCGTGGCGCTCAAGGTCCACTGGGTCTGCCATGTCGCGCGGGAGGAGGGTGGCGAGCCCCTCTCGCCATCCGGATTACCTCCGGGTATCCCCGGCATGATCTTTCCGGGGTGGCCGGAGCCGGCGATCAGCGATCCGGAGGGCCGCTTCGTCCTGCGCGGGTGGGCCGCGGGCCTGCAAATCCGCATCGAGGTCGATGATCCGCGATTCGAGGTCCCGGCGTCACCATGATCCAGACCGATGAGCGCGATGCCGACGCGCGGCTCGCCGGCCGCGTCTCCGTCATCAAGATCGAACCCGGCCCGGATCCCAAGCCGATCGCGATCACACTACAGCCGGCGCGGACGATCACCGGGCGCGTGACCTATGCCGACACCGGCCGGCCTGTCCCTCATGCCCCGGTCCAGGTCCAATTGATCCACTACCAGGCCGACGGCGAGGGGCGGTTCCGCGCCCGCCGCGCCGGTCGACCCAGCGGCTTCGGGGTCCAGGCGCAATCCCCCGACGGCGCGCGCCTACCTGCCGCCGAGACGAGGCGCGACTGGCCCAAGGGGGCGGTCGAGCAGTCGGTCGAACTGGCCCTGCGCCGGGGCGTGGTCGTCCGCGGCAAGGTCGTCGAGGAGGGCACGGGCCGGCCCATCGCCGGGGCGATCGTACGCTTTCGCTAACGCTCCGTCCCTCGCTCCCCGGTCGGGCTTCTCGGGACCTGAGCACCGCCGCGGCGACGGGTGCGGACGGCTCGTACCGGGTCGCCGCGCCGCCGGGCCCGGGCTACCTGGTCGTCCAGGGCCCCGATGACGACTACGTGCTCCGCGAGTCGGCGCCGAGGGGCGTTCATCGGCCAGCCCGGCCGGGAACGGTTCGACGCGCACGCCTACCGCCCCCTCGACCTCAAGCCCGAAGGCCCCGGTCAGGAGGTAGACCTGGCGCTGCTGCAGGGGTGTGGCGATCCACGTCCGCATCGTCGATCCCGAGGGACGGCCTGTCCGGGACGCCTATGTCTTCAGCCGGGTCCTCCTCGAACTCATGGCCGACTGGCGGCTGGAAGATCTGGAGGTCCCGCCGGAGCGCGGCCACGGCCGGGTGCGCGACGGCCGCTTCGCCCTGCACGGGCTCGATCCCGCAGCCGACATCGAGGTCCCCGCCTACTTCCTCGAACCCGGTCGGAAGCTCGGCGCGACGGCCCGGTTCTCGGCAGCCGGTCGGCGGCGAACGGGCCGGTCACGGTCCGACTCGAGCCATGCGGGACCGCCCGGTGCCGATTCGTCGCGCCCGACGGCAAGCCGCTGGATCGGTTGCCGATCCCGCGGCTGATCGCATGGTCGTCACGGCCGGGCCGCCGTGCCTGGCGAACCTGGCGAAGGACGGGCCCCTGCTCGCCCAGGAGGACTCGCTGCTCCGACTCGACCCGACCAACTACCCGACGGGCCTCACGAACGACGCCCAGGGCCGGGCCACTTTCCCCGCGTTGATCCCGGCGCGACCTATCGGATCACGGACCCCACGGCGGCCGTCGACGGGGGCGAACCGGCGATCCGCAAGGAGTTCACCGTCCGGCCCGGCGAGACGCTCGACCTGGGCGACATCCTCATCGCCAGACCCCGGGGGACAAACTGACCATGAGTCGCGCCGGCCTACTCGTCCTCGCGATCCTTCGGGACAACAGGCGGGACAACAGGGGGACAAGGCGGGACAACAGGGGAACATCCCTAATTAATGCGACAAGCTGCATGAGTTGGGGTGAACTCCGCGACCTACCGCAACGGCGATGCTCGGACGATCAGCCCCACGTCTCGGGTAGCTTGCACAGGTAGGTGTTGAGGTTGTGCCGGGCGTCAGTGATCGCTATGGGCCGGGCCGGCTCGTCTCGGGCGTGCACCAGCGTGTTGCGGTAATCCCGGACGCTGTGGACGGCCCGACGCACATCCTCAGGGATGGCACGACCACGACGGACGCCGGCCACGGCGTTGATCAGATCGTGCGACCCGATCCGGGTGTCCGGGTCGTGGGTGAGCCAGCCGTAATAGGAACGAACCGCCGTCTCGAACTCCGCCCAGAGGCGGATCAAGCAGGTTCCTTCCAGGTTCTCTTCGGCTGTGATGAGGTCGCCGACCTTCGCGCCGACCAGGCCCCCGACCCCGCCTGCAATCGCCCTTCGCATCCGGCCAACGGAGGATCTCACCGCGCGATATTCCCGCTCGACAGCCTTGATGCGATCGTGCCAATCGTAGAGATTATGCGGCATGGGCGGCGATCTCTTCGAGGACACGGATCACCGTCCCCTCGGATAGCGGCAGGACTTCAGGCTCGCGGACCTCAGCCACCGCTGGGGCGTCATGGAAGACGTAGTGTAGCTTCCACTCGCCGTCGAGGAAGTAAAGGCTGGCGATATCGTCGTAGGCCGGCATGAGGTAGAGATCGACGGCCCCGTCGGCGCCCGGAACGAACCGCGAGAACGGGTTCAGGATCGCCTCGACGGTCTCCCGCTGCATGAGCAGGGCCGGTGCCCTGTACTCCCCCAGCACGGAGTCCTTCATCGACTTCGTGATTTCGCGGGTCTTCCAGCCAGACTGCTCGGCCCAGCCCTTGACCTTCCCAACCAGTTCGCCCAGGCGGGCCAGCCAATCGTCCCGCAAGGCATCCGGATCGCGGTCGCCCGGCGGTCCATTTGTTGATCCCTGCATCGCTGTGTCCTCCCTCGTGTCCTCGGCCTTCCCTGTATAGATCGTTCCACACAGGCGAGCCTCCGACAAGCGGGCGGGAACACGGCGGGGAAACGGGGACGCGACGGGGAAACCGGATGGGAGCCAGAGGACACGGCGAGGAGCACGGGGCGCAACCGGCAGC
The DNA here is from genome assembly GCA_963815795.1 of uncultured Planctomycetota bacterium. Classification (GTDB taxonomy): domain Bacteria; phylum Planctomycetota; class Planctomycetia; order Isosphaerales; family Isosphaeraceae; genus JAKAUH01. The sequence goes on from CAWFIC010000006.1 coordinate 965,785, forward strand.
CGGATCGGTCGGACGGCAGCCCGGGTCCGATCCGTGTTGCTTGGTCCGCCCCCCCTTCGCCCTTCGGGCACCTTCTCCCCGGCGGGGAGAACGGGACGGTCACCGCTTCCGCTGGGCGGGCTCGTCCGCGCGAAGAGGACGAGCGGTTGCCCTCGCCCAGACGGGGAGAGGGATGGGGTGAAGGGCCGCGCGGTGCCGTTTAGCAAGGACCCTCGAAAAAGAACGCCGAGACGGAAGAGCCGAAACGTGGTCATTCCGATTCAATCCCAGGCATCCTTAGTCTTACGCTCTTGCGCCGAGGCCTATCGCCCGCCCGGATCGGGATAGGGCCTCCGGCGTAGCCAGGCCAGGACGTCGGCCTGGTCCTTCGCGTTCATGATCAGCCGGAATCCGGGCATGCGGCGCAGGCCCTGGTTGATGATCTGGTCGTACTCGCGGGGGTGGTCGAGGATGACCTTGCCGACAAGGCTGGGCCCGAGGTCGCCCCCGAGTGCCGCGGGGCCGTGGCAAGTCGCGCAGTTGGCCGCATACAACCGCTCGCCCCGGGCCAGATCGCCGGACGCCGGGGCGGGCTCGCTCCGCCCGGACGGGACCTCGAGTGAGCCCACGTCCTTCAGCGTCGACCGCGCCGGCTTGGGCGGCGGCTCCCGGTCGGAGTAATGCCTTGCCAGATACTCGACCAGCGGGCCCGCCGCCTCCTTGGGCAGCGGCGCGCCCCAGGTGATCATCTTGTTGACCTCGGCCTTCCACTGCGCCGGGGTCAGGCGCTGGCCGGCGATCATGTCCTCGGTGTGGCAGATCAGGCAATTCTCCTGGATGCTCCGACGGACCATGGCCTCTCGGTAAGCCGCGTCCTCGTCGTCCTCGGGGACCTGTCGGGTCGGGGCCGTGCCCGCAACCAGGCCGAAGGTCGAACCCACCATCATGAGAGCCGCGGCAACGAGAGCCTCTAACGCTTGCGTGGCCCCGGCGCGAGGAAACCCCCCCTGCCCCCCCTTCGTAAGGGGGGGACGCCGAAGGAGGCTCGCCCCTCCTCCCTCCCCCCCTTGCGAAGGGGGGGTCAGGGGGGGTCGAGGCCCCCGCCTGGTCTCGATGCCGAACCATATAGGCCGCCCTTTCGTGAGTCGCTCGAGGCGGCGAGAGACGATGGACATCGGGCAACTCCTCGACTCAGCGGGTCTCGCACTCGACCGTGTCGAAGCCGTTCCACAGGTATCCGCTACGGTTCCACTCCGGCGACTCGGGCTGGACCTGCCCCATCGAGTCCGTCGCCCGGGCCTCGATGACGTGGCGGCCCCGACGGGACGGTTCCCAGCGCAACCGCCATTGTCGCCAGGGTCCCTGTTCCGCGTCGCCGAGCAGCAGCGCGCTCAGCCATGGGCCGTCGCGATCGATCCGGACGTCGACCTTGGTGACGTGCCCCCGGCCGGTCCAGGCAATCCCGCGGATCTCGACAGGGCCCGCAGGCAGCATGCTGCCCCGGTCAGGCCAGGTGATCAGCGACTTGACGTTCATCCACGCGACCGGATCCATCGAGACGGCGGCCGGCGCCGCGCCGGGAGGAACGGGGGTCCTCGGCATCCGGTAGGCGCTCTGCATATAAAGCCCCGGCGCCTCGTCACGCGCGACCACGATCTTCCGGACCCACTTGAACCAGTTGTTGCCCGCCCAGCCGGGGACGACCAGCCGCACCGGCCCGCCGTGGACTGCCGGCAAGGGCTCGCCGTTCATCCGCAGGGCGAGGATCGTCCCCGCGTCGCGCGCCCGATCGAGCGGGATACTGCGCACGAACGCCGGCGTCCTGGGAGACGGGGGCGCATCGCCGCCGACGAAGTGCACGTGCGCCGCTCCACTCTGAATCCCGACTCTCTCGAGCACGTCCACCAATCGGACGCCCGACCATTCCGCCTGCCCCACTGCGCCACGCTCCCACGGCACGCCCGGTACCCGCGGCCGATACAAGCCTCGGCCATTACCGGCGCACTGGAGCACCGCCGTCTTCGTCGCCTGGTCGAGGCGGAGGAGATCGTCCAGCTTCAACCGCAGCGGCCGAGCCACCAGGCCGACGAGCTCGACCTCCCAGGGACCCAGGTCGACGGCCGGTGCCCCGAAATGGCTGCGGACGAAGAACGCGTCGTTGGGCGTCAGCCGATGTTCGAGCGCCGCGACCGAGGACTCGAGGTTCAGGGGACGCTGGCTGCGGACGATCATCGCCCGGTCGTCGCGTGACGCCTTGTCGGGCCCCGCGTCGAGCCCGCCGCCAGGGCTCGAAAGCCATCCCGATCCCCCGATGCCCAGAAGTCCGAGCTGCAATAGCCCTCGACGGCTGATCTCTCCCGAGCGGGGATCGTCGGACATCGGAGGCGGCATCGCAGTCGATGAACGCCGGGAGCGCGCCCCGTCCGAATGAATCATCGCCTCGCCTCTGGCATGTGGGTCGAGCCGGCCGCGTCGGCGATGCCGACCACGACCGCGGCGCGGCTCCAGTGACCGAGTATCACCGATCGACGCGCGGCTGTCCATCGCCGCGGCTGGTCCAGCCCGGGCGAGCGAACCACGCGGATTCGCGGGGTGTCAAGTCGTCATCCGACTGGCGGAGCCGCATCCTCCGGTAGAATCGCCACAATCGCCACACCCGTGTTGAAGTGAGCCATTAGATCGGTTTTAATCGCCTGCATCCGTTTGGTACGGGCTTCGCTGAGATTACGATTGGGAAGAGTGGATCGCCGGAGGGGCCAGGGGACCGGGAGGGCCCCGCGAAGGGAGTGGAATCGACCGTGCTCACGTCGTCGGATGGGAGTTGAATCGAGTCTTCCACGAACGGGTGATCAACCATGAGGAAAGGCCGACGCAACCGGCAGCGTGCCTTGTTGACCCGCCTCCAACGTCACCTCGAGATCAGCCTGGACATCCTGAAGCCCAGGCGAATCCGCACCCGGTCGGCCCGCTACGCCGCGGCCCTCGGGGAGCGGCTCGGCCTGATCGCTCGTCCCAGGGTCTGTGCCTGGTGCCGGCGGCACGCGCGCCTGGAACGCCATCACTGGGATTACTGCGAGCCGCTCAACGTCACGTTCCTCTGCGTCGAGTGCCATGACATCGCCGACGCGATGGTGGTGCGGGCAGCGAGTGCTTAGGTTTTCAGCATACGTCGGGGATGACGCCCTTCCGATTGGTCCTCCGCTCGGGGCTCTCCCTCGGGCTCGGGCGGCGGTGTCAGCGGCAGGTGCACCTGGAAGATGGTCTCGTGGCCGGGCGTGGAGCTCCAGCGGAGCTTCCCGCCCGCCCGCTCGATGATCTTCGCCGCGCGGGGGAGGCCGAGGCCCAGGCCTCGGCCGGCCTGCCGGCCGCAGTAGAACGGGTCGAAGAGGTGGTCGGCCTCGTCGGCCCCGATCCCTTTGCCGTTGTCGCTGAACGACCAGATCAGCTCGTCGTCCTTGTGCGAGGAGCGGACCACGATCCGGCCCCCAGGCGGCGTGGCCTGCACGGCGTTGCGGAGCAGGATCTCGGCGAGGTGCCGAAGTCCCTCGGCGTCGCCCCAGATCCCCGGCGTGGAGTCGTCGAGCTCGGCGAGCAGCCGGACCCCTTGAGCCTGGCTTTCTCGCTCGAACTCGGCCAGCAGGGAGTCGAGCAGCTCGAGAGGTTTGCACGCCCGTAATCGCGGGGCGGGCGGCCGGGCGACGAACATCAGGTCGCGGAGGATGCGGTGCGCGCGCTGGGCCTGGCCCATGATGATGCGGAGCGATCGCGTGACTTCGGGGTCCTCCGCCCGGGCCAGCAGCAACTGGGCGCGGCCCACGATCACGGCCAGCGGGTTATTCAGTTCGTGGCCGGCGCCGGCCGCGAATTCGCCGAGCGCGTCCAGCTTATCCTGCCGCAGACGTTCCTCCTCAGACTGGATCCGACTCCGGAGCGAGGCGACGACCGCCTGGAGCCGGCGCTCCTGCCGCGATCGATCGGCGAGCAGGGCGGCCCACGATCCCCAGGCGCGCAGGGATGTCCGGGACACTCTCTCCGCGAGGCTTTCCGGTCCTTCGCCCTGGCACCAGAGCTCAGCCGAAGCCCGGACGGGCCCCCGGGTATTGAGAGGTACCACGACGCTCGGCGGGTGCGCATCATCCCGCGGAGCCGGCGAGACGGCCCCATTGCTCGAAGCCGAGGGCTCCGTCCCGGCGCCAGGGCCTCCGTCCTCGAGCCATCTGATGCGCGCGGCTCCGACGCCGGGTACCGCACACCAGGTCATCGCCGCGCGGTCGGCCCACTCCTCGGGGGTCTCGCCCGGATTCGATCCCGCCAGCAGCTCCAGGAACCGTTCCGCGTGGCCGCGCGCCTCGCGCAGCCGGCCGACCTCGAGTCGGAGCCGGGCATTCTGCCGCGTGACCCGTTCCTCATGCGCCGTGGCGGCTGGGTCCACGAACGGACCGCCGCAACGCGCCTGCACCTCTGCCACCAGGATCCGCAACCGGGGTTCGCTGGGCATCGACTCGCGGACCGGGAGACTCAGGGACCACGGGGTGCGCTCGGCCCATCGGTAGGCCTCCTGGATGATCGCCAACCGCTCGGGCGATGTGGCGGCGAGGTTCATGGAGCCGCCGCGATCCGCGTGCAGCCACGCGGCGTCAACCAACACGTGGGGGCAGCCCCATCGCTCGGCCAGCCGGCGGCCCAGGTCGTCCAGATCCGAGCCCAGCTCGGTCCGCTCCATCTGCAGGCGCACGGCCCGGTCATCCTGACTCCACCAGGAGACCAGCCATTCCGGCTCGATCGCCGCCACGGCCCAGCAACCCAGGCTGCAAAGCTGGCCGGCCCGGGCAATCGCCTCGGGATCGGCGTCTCCGGCCTCGCGTGCCAGCCGGCGTGCCACGATCCCCACGGCGACCGAATGACGCCAGAGCCGATCGAGCAACTCCGACACGGGGCCCGCCGATGCTCCCGGCGGCCACCAGGGCCGCTCGGCGATGAGCGACAAGCGGCTTCGCGTCGAACGAGTTCCCTCACCGGCGAGGACCCATCCCGGATCGAGATCCCACGAGGGGTGCGGCTTGCGGACTGACTGATCATCCGACCCGTCGTCGGCCGGTTCGTCGGGCATTGCATCGATGAGCGTCCGGGCTGTGACCGGGCGCAGCGGTAATCCGTCGAGCCGCAGGAGCCGGCGACGCAGGCCCTCAGCCGTCCTTCGATGAGTTGGGACTCGCAACGCGCTGGGACTCCTTCCCGTCCGCGTCAGGGGACGTCCGCCGTCGGGATTTCAGAGGCGGCCTCGACTCAGCCGGCGACCCCCGCCTCCATATCCAACAGTCGGCAGACCCGGCGTAACAGTTCATCGATATCCAGCGGCTTGTGCAGAAACTCGTCGGCCCCCGACGCGCGAAGCTCCTGGATCTTGTCCTCCTCGACCATCCCCGAGATGCAGATGATCTTGATGTCGGCCATCGTCGGGTCGCGCCGGATCAACTCGCAGACGGCCTGACCGTTGATGTCCGGCAACATCACGTCCAGGACGATCAGGTCGGGATGGTACTCCTTGGCCAGCATCCCGGCCCCGAAGCCGTTGTTGACGACCCGCGTCTCGAAACGTCCATCGCCCGAGAGGACCTCGGAGATCAGGTCGACCACCGCCTGGTCGTCATCCACGATCAGGATCCGGCGCTTCCCGCTCTCCAGGGCATCCGTGGGGATGCCGTTCTCCTTCATGAACCGGTAGAGGGCGTCGCGCGGGATGCGGCGAAAGCGCGAGCCCGGGACTCGAAAGCCCTTGAGCTGGCCCGAGTCGAAGCAGCGGATGATCGTCTGCTGGCTCACTTTACATATCTTGGCCGCCTCGCCCGTGGTGAAAACGGTCTTCATGGTGGTGGTCGTCCCATCTTGCAAGATCAAGGTCAAAATCCCCCTCTGCAGCCTCTCGAACCGTGGCCCGAAGAAGACGACGCCTGATCGGCCTCCTTGCTTGCCCTGCTCACGACGCGCACTTCCCGGCGGCCGCTCTCAGTCGCCTCGCCGCGTCGCTCGCACCAGTCTATCGGCAACCCGCCATTGTTAAAATCTACGAAACCTTTAGAGATTACCAATATTGCCAGCTTCGCCAATTGTATAGTACGCCTTATCCTTGTCAATGCGAATGGTCCAATCGGCGGATCCCGCCCAGGTCGCCCGCGTTCCTTGCCCGAAAGATGGGGAAGCCCTATCGAATTTAACCAATCTTCCAGGAGGAAAAACAGGGAGAAGTGTCAAATGGCGGTTATCGCGAATGATTTAAGATGGTGAATCTTGGTCAAATTGACAAGCCAACCGCAGCCACGGTCCGAGGGAAATGCCATGCCTCAGCGAGGATGGGGCAGTGGCACATTGTCAGTTGGCGGGCTCCCGAGGACGAGTCCTAAGTCCTTGCTGATTGGATCGTTGTTGAAGAAGGACGATGGAAAACGAAATCCTTCGTGGGTAGGACTGGTCGGGCAGCGTGCCTCTGTCCACTCGCGAACGGTCGGGCGGCGGTGTCGTCTCAAGCGGTGGGATGCTCGAGTGACAGTTCGGGGCGGCATCTTTTGAGATGAATCAAGAGCGTGGCGATGTCGGAGGGGCTGATTCCGCTGATGCGGCCGGCCTGACCGAGGGAGAGGGGGCGGACCCGCTCGAATTTCTCGCGGGCTTCGGCGCGGAGCTGCGGGATGGACCGATAGTCGAGGTCGAGGGGGATGGACTTGTTCTCCAGGCGGCGGAAACGCTCGATCTGCTCGAGCTGGCGATCGATGTAGCCGTCGTACTTCGCCTCGATGCAGATCTGTTCGATCACGTCGGTGGGGAATTGCTGGCCGTCCAGGGCCGGGTCGAGCTCACGGAGCGAGTCCCACGAAGTCGAAGGACGTCGCAACACCTGGTAGAGGGTATCGCCCTGAGCCCGGCTGGCCGCCAGCAGACTGCGCAGGCGATCGATCGAGTCCCGACGGGCCTGAAATCGGGCCCAACGTCGGTCGTCGACCAGGCCGATCTGACGCCCGAGCTCGGTCAGACGGAGATCGGCGTTGTCGTGACGGAGGGCCAGGCGATACTCGGCCCGGCTGGTGAACATCCGATAGGGCTCGTCCACTCCGCGGGTGACCAGGTCGTCGATCAGGACGCCGATATAAGCCCGCGAGCGGTCGAGGACCAGGGGGGGCTCGCCCTTGGTGGCCTGCGCCGCGTTGATGCCCGCGATCAGACCCTGGGCCGCCGCCTCTTCGTAACCGGTCGTCCCATTGATCTGGCCGGCGAAGAAGAGGTTCTGCACGAGCTTGGTCTCGAGCGTCGGTCGGAGCTGCACCGGCGGGGCATAGTCGTATTCCACGGCATAGCCGAACCGCATGATCTCGGCGCGCTCCAGTCCGGGGATCAGCGCGATGATCGCCTCCTGGACGTCCCGCGGTAGGCTGGTCGAGATGCCGTTGCAGTAGTATTCGAGCGTGTTCCGACCCTCGGGTTCGAGGAAGATCTGATGCTGCTGACGATCCGGGAATCGGACGACCTTGTCCTCGATCGATGGACAATAGCGCGGGCCGGTGCTGCGGATCTGGCCGGAGTACATCGGTGCTCGATGGAGGTTCTCACGGATGATCGCGTGGACCTCCGGGCAGGTGTACGTGATATGACAGTCGAGCTGAGGCTGGACGACGGCATCCGTCAAGAACGAGAAAGGCACCGGCCGGTCATCTCCCGGCTGCCGCTCGAGCCGCGAGAAGTCGATCGTCCGGCCGTTGAGCCGCGGCGGCGTGCCGGTCTTGAACCGCTCCAACTCAAATCCCAGCGATTTGAAGCTTTGTGACAAGCCGGCGGCCGCCACGTCGCCGCCGCGGCCACCCGGCGTCTTGACCTCGCCCGTGTGCATCAAGGCCTGCAGGAACGTGCCGGTCGTGACGACGACGGCCCGTGCGCGGTAGCGACCGCCGCCCCGACAGGCGACGCCGACGGCCCGCCCGTCCTCGGCGAGGATCGACTCGACCATCTCCTGGCGCAGCGACAGGTTCTCCTGACCCTCGACGGTCAACTTGGCGAGGAACTGGTAGGCCTTCTTGTCGCACTGGGCGCGGGGGCTGTGCATGGCCGGCCCCTTGCCGCGGTTGAGCAGGCGGAACTGGATGGCCGTCGCGTCGGTGAGCACGCCCATCGCACCGCCCAGGGCATCGATCTCGCGGACGATCTGGCCCTTGGCCACTCCGCCGATGGCGGGATTGCAGCTCATCTGGGCGACCGAGTCGCAGTTGATGGTCAGCAGCGCGGTCCGTCGCCCCATCCGCGCCGACGCCAGCGCGGCCTCGAGCCCGGCATGACCGGCCCCCACGACGACGACGTCAAAATCATAAAGTGCGCGAGACATCGGGGTTTCTTCGACCTTCTGAGTCCATGTCCTGGCCGGGGGTCGGTGGGCGTTGCCGGCCGACCGGATGATTCATCCAGTAGATCCGAATCGCGCCGCGATTTCACCATCAACTTGCGCTCGCGATCGCTCTCGAACCCGGCCGCCGGTGGGGCCTAGCCACTCGCCACCGGCCGCTGATACCCTGATTAGCTCGTCGAGTCGAGTCGTCCCCGATGACCCCGTTTCGATGCACGAGGAGGAGCAGCCATGGCTGAAGCGCGAAAAGGTGAGGTGACATTCAAGAGCAACCCCGTCACCCTCGTCGGCCCGAAGTTGAAGCCGGGTGACAAGGCACCGGACTTCTCGTGCGTGGGGGCCGGCCTGGCCCTGGTCTCGCTGGCCGAGACCACCGGGAAAGCCCGGCTCTTCAACGTGGTCCCGTCGCTGGATACCCCCGTCTGCAACAAGCAGACGAAGCGGTTCGCCGAGGAGCTCAAGGCGCTCGGGGACAAGGTCGCCGCCTATACGGTCAGCCTCGACCTGCCATTCGCCCAGGCCCGCTTCTGCACCGAAGCCAGCATCGACAACCTCCAGAACCTCTCCGACGCGCGGAACAAGAGCTTCGGCGAGCATTACGGCGTCTTGATCCAGGACCTGCCGATCCCCCTGCTCGCCCGGGCGGTCATCGTCGTGGACCCCTCGGACACGATCCAGTATGTCGAGATCGTGCCCGAGATCGCCACCGAGCCGAATTACGAGCCGGCCCTCGCGGCGCTGAAGAAGGCGGCCGGAGCCTGAAGAAAAGGACGCGCGAGCCGAACTAACCACTGATGGGCTGAATCCAGACGTTGCGGTATTGCACCGGGTTGCCGTGATCCTGGAGCAGGATCGGACCGTCTTCACCGGGGTGATTGCCGGCCCCGCCGGGCGTGGGGCCGATCTCGGCGTCGTCGATCGTCTTGATCCCGTTCTGGATCACGGTCGCGCGGGCTTTCTTGACGACCTTGCCCTGGCCGTCGAGGACCGCCTTGTGGAACGTGACGTCATAGGTCTGCCACTGGAGTGGGGGCTTGCAGGCGTTCACCGAGGGGACGACCTGCGTGTAGATCGCGCCGCAGTCGTTGTTCTTGAGCTTCAAGCCGTAGGAATCGAGGACCTGGAGCTCGTAGATCCCGCCGAGGTAGACGCCGCTGTTGCCCCGAGCTTGTCCGTGCGCCTTGGGCAGGTAGGGGACGTTGAACTCCAGGTGCAGCTTGAAGTCGCCGAATCGCTGCCTGGTCTGCATATCGCCGTGGCCGACGGTGACGATCCCGTCCGCCACCGGCCAGTCCGCGGGCTTGCCGTCCCGCTTGGTCCAGGCCTCCAGGTTCTTGCCGTCGAGGAGCACGACCGCGCCCTCGGGCGGCCTGGCGCCGATCGTGGCATCGTTCGGCTTCTCCTGGGCGGCGGAGGCCACTCCCCACCAGGCGGTCAGCAGGATGGCCAGCGGCAGGGATCGAAGGAGCATCGGCATGATTCGAGGATCTCCAGGCGGGGGGAACGATCGGCGGTCGCTCCCGGTCGATGGCCGGGCGGCCGGCGCCGCGATGGTCCCAGTCTACCGGGGTGCCGCTCCGAGGCAATATGCCGATCAGCTCGCTCGAGCGAACCCGACCAGCCGAGAGGCCCGCGAACATGAGCGATGACCGCGAAGAGCACCCGATCGATGATGACCGCGATGATCACACACTTGACGACGAGCCGTCCCCGGAACCGGCGATGGTCGAGGACAGCATAGCCGACTCGCCCACCCCGGCGAGCACGGCCGTCGATCTGGAGCCGGGTGCTGGCCTGGAGCGTTCGATCGAGGCCCTCGGCGATCGGCTATCGCAGCAGCTCGACGCGATCCAGGCCATCCTGGAACGAGAGTCCCGCGCCGAGGCCACCCGCGAGCGGGTCGTCGACCGGCTGCACGGGGAACTCCAGGAGTACAAGCAAGACCTGCTGCTCAAGGTCCAGCGGCCGATCTTCATCGACCTGATCCAGCTCCACGACGACATCGGCAAGATGATGGAAGCCCGGCCGCCCGCCGATTCCGAGCCCGACCGCACGACAGCGGTCCGGGGCATCCTGGAGTCGATCCAGGTCGCCATCGAGGACATCCTCTACCGGCAGGGCGTCGAGCCGTTCGCTGCCGAGGGCGACGCCTTCGACCCGCGTCGGCAGCGCGCCGTCGCCACCGTGGCGACGGACGATCCCGCGCGCAACAAGACGATCGCCGTCCGCCTGCGCAAGGGGTTCCAGGCCGGAGAGAAACTGATCCGGCCGGAGATCGTGTCGGTCTACACGTGCCGCTCCTCACCAGCGACCGATCCATCCGCCTGAAGCTCGGCCCACTCGTGAGCTCGGTCGGCCGTCAGGTCGTGGAAGCTCTCGCAGTCGAGCGGCACGCCCAGCCAGGAGCCGAGCTGGGCGAGGTCGGCGTCGAAGACCTCGCGGAGCCGCTCCTCGAGGACCGGCGTGAGGCGCGGGGGCTCGACCCGTGCCCGCCAGAACCCCTTGAGCGATTCCGACAACCGGCGCGGGACGACCCGCTGCCGGATCGTCGTCAGGACGGGCGCCTGGACCAGCACCTCGCGGACCGGACTGGGCCGCAGCCGCTCACTGCCCTGGTTCTGCGGCCCGAGGTCCTCATCCCACTTCAACCGGCCCTCATGGCCCAGGAACCGGCCGATCCGCTCCAGCTCCGCTTGCGAGTGCGTCACCAGCCTCGGGAAGAAGACGGGCAGCACCCGGCCAAAGCCGTACGCATCCAGGAAAGGCTGCAATTGCACGCTGTATCGACTGTACTCGATCAACTCCGGATGCCGCTCGATCGCTTCCCGAAGGCCGACCGTGACCCGGCCGGCCGTCACCTCATGAACATACTGCGAGATCAGCCGGTCGATCGGATGCCGCATCACATAGATCAGTTTCAGCCGCGGCAGGTCCCGAACCATGCGGTCAACCGTCCGGGGATGTGTCGGCATCTTGGTGTAATGCGTGCTCGACTCGCCGCGCAAGTCCCCGATCCCGGCCGGCCGGAACAACGAACCGTACCAGCTCCAGCCCCGCGCGTAGATCTCGTCGTCGCTGAAGTAGTTCGGCTCCTTAGGACGGGACATGAAGATCCCCGGTTGCCGAGCCAACTGCTCGTGCAACGTGGTCGTGGCGCTCTTCATGGCCCCGACAACGATGAAATCCGGTCGATGGATCATCATCCTGACGATTCACCCGGCCTCGTGTCTCGATCGCTCGTTTCGTCGTCTGATACACCGCTAGCTAGAGCGTCGATTCCCCCGCGCGGCGCACATCCTCAGCCCTGATCTTTACGAATCTTCACGCTCAGAGGCGATCAACCCTTCATCGCTTGGGCGACCAGGGAATCTCTACCTACTCCATCGGCGCGATCGCGACAAGGCCAACTCCATTCGACCGATCAGGGGCCGCGATCGGCGCGGGCACAAGGCCCGGCCCGATCGCGGCCTTGGCAGAGAGCCCAGGAGGCGCCGGGCCCGGTCAACGTGCCGCATCCTTGGGTGCGGGGTCGATGTGATAGACTTGCCCTTCCAGCTTCACCGTGACCGGCTCTTCCTGGCTGAAGTACTGGTTGTATTCGGCCTTCTGCGAGCGGGCCAGGCGGAAGTAATCCTCGGTGAACTGCACGACCTTCTGCGCCTTGGCGTCCTCTTCGGGCTTGACCGAAGCATCGACCCAGCGGCCGTTCTTGAAGTAGAACGTCTTGACGCCGATCTGGCGGACCTTGGACCCGGGCGGTCCCTGACCCGGCTGCGCCATCTCGGCGAGTGGAGCTGCGGCGGCAAAGGTGGGCGTCCTCTCGCCTCGGCTTCGCGTATTCCTCAACGCCTGGCCGCCCATCATCCCGCCGCCCATGCCGCCCATGCCGGCCATGCCGCCCATGGCCCGACCTCGAGCCACCTGTCCCGCTTGAGGGGCCGGGCTGCTGCTGTTCATCTGGGCCTGGAGACCGGGCCCGCCTCCGCCGGCTCTCGCTGCGAGAGACGCCGCGTCCGCTCCGACCCCGAACGCTCCGTTCTGGCCCGGCGCGGACCCGTTGTTGGCCTGCATGTACATCTGCTTCAAGTCGCGCTGCGCGACCCCCGCCTGGCCGGATTCCTGTCTGAGAGCTTGGAGCGAGACGGCGGCACGCTGCTGGTTCTCGAGTCGGGCATGAAGCGGAACATTCTCATCGGCCAGGAACGACGTGTAGGGCGTCATCAGGCCGTATTTGAGGCTCATGGAGACCAGCTCGTCGACCAGCTCCCGGTTCTGGCCGTTCATGTCGATCTGGTCGATGAGGTCGCCGACCCGCCTGACGGCCCAGAGCCGCTCGACGAAGTCGTGGCCGCTGCCGCTGTACGACCCGGCGAGGTCCGCCGGGAACTCGTAGGTGCGGCGTTCGTCGCCGACCTTGCCCGCGATCCGGATCGTGGTCCTTCCCGACTGCCGGTAGCGGCCGGCCAGGACGAGCTGGCCGCCCTCGAACAGGTCCGGGATGTCCCGCGGGTAGACCCGGTTGGTATCGACGCCCGCCAGCTCCAGGCGGATGTCGGTCAACACCGGGCTGGTCATCTTGGAATAGAACCGGCCGACGTGCGCCTCGATGTCCTCGTCGGGCTTGACGTACTCGCTGGTGCCGGCGTTGCCGCCGCTGATCCGGTCGAGCAGGCGGGCGTTGACGTCGTAGCCGACGCCGAAGCAGAAGATCCGCGCCCGGCGCTCGTTGGCCCGCCGGCAGTGCTCGGCGATCCGCTGCTCGTTGACCTCGCCGGCCGTCGGCAGGCCGTCGGTCAGGAAGAGGACATAGCTGGGCCGGGACCGATCCTGGATCATGCCCATCGCCGTCTTGAGGGCATCGTCGATGTTGGTGCTGCCGCCTTCGCGGATGTTCTCGACGAACCGCTCGGCCTCGTCGCGGCTGCGCGACCCGTACCGCTGGAGCTCGGGACGGAAGCTCTCGACCCGGTCGTCATAGGCGATGACGTTGAAGAGGTCCTCGTCGCGGAGGTTGTTCAGCACCGACTTCAGCGTGCGGCGAGCCTGCTCGATCTTCTTGCCTGCCATCGATCCGGACCGGTCGATCACGAAGATCACCGTCTTGGGTATCGGGCGGGTGTCGGCCGGCTTGACCTCGGGGCTGGCCAGGACGAGGAAGTATCCGTCCTCCGACTCGCCGGGCCGATGGCTCAGCAAGGACGCCGAGAAGGCCCCTTCGGCGAGCGTGGTGACCAGCCGGAAGTCGCGCTCGGGCACGACGTCGTGACGCTCGAGCCGGACGTCAACCTCGCGGTCGCCGAACCGGCGGATCGAGGCGTCGTCGCTGGGGCAGTAGACCGACTTGATCGCCTCCTTACTGCGGATCGACAGCTCGACAATCAGCCGCTGGATCGGCTTGGCGGTGAACTTCTGCGTGCTGAGCGGATAGGCGAACTCGACGATGTCGCGATCGCGCTTGCAGATCTGGGTGTATCGCATCGTGACCTTCCGATCGGCGCCGGGCGGGATCGGGAAGACGCTGGTGCGATAGAGCCCGCGTCCCATGTACTCCAGCAGGGCCGGATCGCGCTTGCGCCGGACGATCTCCTCGTAGATCCGCCGGGCCTCGTCCTTGGGCAGCAGCCGGCCGGGCAGCTCGCGGCCGTCGACCAGCAGCACGAAGTTCTGGACGGCGCCCTCCTCCGGCAGCGGGAACAGGAATTCGGACTCCATCACGACCGAGCTGGGATTGTGGAAGGTCTGCGAGACCTGGACCTCGGCGACCTGGTCCCGCACCCGGCCGGTGATGTGGACCTCCCTGACCTCATACGACCGGGCCACCGGGATCGCCGGCCTCCGGTCGATGATGATCCCCTGGGACCAGGCCATCGCGGCGAACCCGTTCATCAAGACGACGACCGCGATCCATCCGACCCCTCCTGCGCGAATCCGCCTCATGGTCTTCTCCCCCCTGGCTTTCGGCGCGAGACCGACGGACTGGCCGACGGAAGCGACCGGCCCGAAGTCGCGGCTCGCGACTCGTTGGAGATTCCACCCCGTCGGTGCCATTGCTCCCCGGTACCAAGCCGGATCAATACGATTCAGGACTGCCTCCAAGGAGTTAGACGCGGGCCGGAGCGTTTCATTAGCCGCGGGATTCGGAAATTGGGTGACGCCCCAGGCAATTTGAACGGGAACGCACCACCTCCGGCCGCCAGGTCGGAAATGTGGGCCGGCATCGCTCATCGGATGTGCGTGAATGCGTGGAGTTTCGTTGACTCGGCCCTTAAATTCCCATCAAAGCCTCTACTAACAGGATGCTGCGAGTTTGCAATTCCTTAAATGCACCTATCGCAAAAACTAAGGAAATCATGGATATAACCTTGTTGAGAATAAGGAGATAAAAATTCTTCAGAAAATTTATCTCGCTCGGATTCGCAGCCGCTTCCATCTGGGTGGCGCGCCACCGGGAATTGCGCCGATATCCGATTTCACGAGCCAGGCACCTGGTCATGCGTCAATTGGAGCATCCTGCGGTCGATGCGTTGCTCGGATCATCGCGACGAGCGAGGGGAGTGATGACGGCGCAAAGGTTCACGAGAAGCCTGGACGGCGGAAAGCCCGATCTGCAATGAGGATTCTCTGAACCGGAGTGGTATAATCGGTTCCCATGAACCGCCGTACGTTCCTTCGATGCGGTATCGGGACCACCTGGGCAGCCCCCGCGATGGCCGCGGTCCAGCAGGGGGACAAGCTGGACCTTGCGGCGGATGTCTTGACTCGCGCGGTGGCAGGGGGACCGGTGGCCGCGGCGGTCCTCTACGTCCGGCATCGAGGGGGCGTGTTCGTCCGGTCCTTCGGGGCGGCGCGATCGGCGGATACGCTCTTCGTGCTGGGTTCGATCTCGAAGCCGATGACCGTGACGGCGTTGATGACACTCCACGACCGGGACCGGTTCCGGCTCGATGATCCGGTCCGGCGGTTCCTCCCCGATTTCAACGGCGGGGCCCGGGGCCGGATCACCGTCCGGCAGTTGCTGACGCACGTGTCGGGTCTGCCCGATCAACTGCCGGAGAATGCGGCGCTGCGCAGGCGGCACGCCCCGCTCTCGGAGTTCGTGGCCGGAGCCGTCCGGACCCCGCTCCTTTTCGAGCCGGGCACGCGGTACGAGTACTCGAGCATGGCGATCCTGCTGGCCGCCGAGATCGCCCGGCGAATCAGCGGAACCGCGGTCCCCGCGCTCGTCGAGGAAGCCGTCTTCCGGCCGCTGGGGATGACGCATTCGGCCCTCGGGCTCGGTCGATTCCGGCTCGAAGACACGATGCGGTGCCAGACCGAGGGCGCCGCGCCGGAATCCGGGGCAGGGGACCCCTCGGCCCGAGACTGGGATTGGAACAGTCCTTACTGGCGAGGGCTTGGGGCGCCGTGGGGAGGCGTGCACGCCTCGGCCCCCGACGTGGGCCGGTTCTTCGCCGAGTTCCTCCATCGGGAGGGCAAGGCCGTCCGGCCGGAGACCGCCCGGCTGATGGTCCGCAATCACAACCCCGACGGCCTGACGCCCTGGGGGCTCGGCTTCGCCCTCGGCGCCCGGGCCGGCAGCCCGGGTTGCTCCGAAGCGACGTTCGGCCACAGCGGGTCGCCCGGCACCCTCGCCTGGGCCGATCCCCGCTCCGAGACGATCTGCGTCGTGCTCACGACCCTGCCCGGTCGGGCCGGCCATCCGCATCCGCGCGCGGTCGTCTCGGATCGCGTGGCCGAGGCCGTCGCCAGAGGGCGCAACGAGTTCCGCCATGAACCGGCGTCGTTTACCGCTGGGCCGCGATAAGCGATGTGACACGGGCCGGGTCCGCACGAATGCCCGGCTAGGATGGCTGACCTTGCACCGTCCGGCCAGTAGGTGCAGTATAACTGGCTCTGCGCGCGTCATGGAGGGAATGTCCTCTTTGCTTTGATCCAAGAGAAGGACATAATGCAAGGAGGTGAGGGATGCCGTTTGATCTACCGTTGCCGAAGAAGATCAAGGCCGAAGGCTGGAAAGTGAAGATTCGGGAGAAGGAGCGCGTCGAGCCGCCGCACGTCACGATCATGCACAAGGCGGACGAATGGCGGCTTGGCCTGCGCGATAAGCGGCTGCTCGTGCCGCCGGGCGGGCGGCTCAAGGACATCGACCCGGCGGTGATGCAGATCGTCGGGGAACACTGGGAAGAGCTGATCGAAGCCTGGAATGAGAAGTATCCGGAGAATCCGGTCTCCAGCGCCGAGGACGGAGAGGACGGGAATGAAAACGACGCTTGAGACCGAACAACGGTTTGTCTTCCTGGGGTCGCAGAGAGGGCTGTTCAAACACCCGCTGCCACCGCATGTCTCCGTCTGCCATGATCGCGCCGAGGTGGAAGCGGCGATCAGTCAGCCGGCGAGGCGCGCAACCTGGATCTCGTTCAGCCGCCGGTTCACGGACATCCTGCTGGAACAGGCGGTGGCGTCGCGGGCCACCCTTCGGGGGGCGCATCTGATCACGCTGACGCCGCCGCGCTCAGAAAGCATCCCCGCTTTGCTCGGCCTCTTCCACCCGGTGGTTGGCCTGGTCGAGGGTTTCCAGTGGCTTCCCATGGCGGAGCTGGTGGAGGCCATCACGCGGGACGACGCCTCCGACCGGTTTATCGGCGGCAGCGTCGATCCGAAGGCGAAGGCGGTGACGCTACTGCGGGGCGATATCGAAGCGGTGGTGGCCCCGTTCGCGATCTTCGCGAAGTCAGGGGATGGCGCGACGCCCGATTTCTCACGGCTGAGCGTGACGGACTATGGCCGAACGGTCGCCCTGGGCGACTACGAAGCGTCGGCGGATGCGATCCTGTACGAGCTGGACCCGGATTACCGTCGCCGTCTGAAGAAGCAGCGGCGACAGAACGAGCGGACGTTCGGGGCTTCACTCATGCGACTGCGGAAGCAGCGGCGGCTGAAGCGGAGCGACTTCGCACCGATTTCCGCAAAGGAGATCGCCCGCATCGAGCGCGACGAGGTGGGAAAGCCCCACGCCAAGACGCTAGCGGCCATCGCCGCGCGGCTCCAGGTCCGCCCGGAAGATGTCGGAAGTTATTGATGAGCAGCGGGCCGGACGGGTCATACTGCCGTGCCCCGATCGTCCGTGCCGTGAGCGGTCGTGTTGTTCGGTAGCGGCGTTCCAGGAGCAGGATCGACGGGACCTATCAACTCCTTGGCTCCGATTTACCAGGGCCGACGGTTCTTGCGAAGTCGCACGCCGGCCCGCTCCGAGCTTCTTCATCGGGCGGGCAACGCCGTCCGACCGGAGACGGCCCGCCTGATGGTCCGCAATCACAATCCCGATGGTCCGCCGCCCCGCGGGCTCGGTTTCGCCATCGGCGCCCGGGCCGGCAGCCCGGGTTGCTCCGAAGCGACGTTCGGCCACAGCGGGTCGCCCGGTACCCTCGCCTGGGCCGATCCCCGCACCGAGACGATCTGCGTCGTGCTCACGACCTCGCCCGCTCGGGCCGGCCATCCGCATCCCCGCGCGCTCGTCTCGGATCGTGTGGCCGAGGCCGTCGCCTGAAGGCGCGCCGAGTTCGGTGGAGTCGCCGCCTCATTGCTGATCGGCCGGCTCCCGATTTTCTCCCGGCTTCCTGCCGAGGTCGCAGAGCGGGTACAACCGGAGCATGGAGCTGGCCATGACCCTCACACCGGAACTGAAGCAAGCCGTCTAGAAGGCCGCCGGCGAGCCGGTCCGAGTCGAGGATCCCGAGACGCATATGGCGTATCTGATCGTCAGCGAGGATGTCTACCGCCGGATGTACGGCTTGACCACCATCGACCACTCGGACCGCTCGCTGTACGAGTTCGGTGAGTTCCACCCCGATCAATGACGATCATCGACCGCCTGCCGTTCGCCGACCGGCCCCACCTCCTCACCGTGCGGGGCGAGGCGGTGGACGTGTGCCGCACCAGATTATCGTCTGGATGAGCATCGACGACATGCTGAGGCCGTTGCCCGCCATCCTGGACACCGGGCACGGGCATAACCTCTCCATCGGGGAAGGGCAACTCAAGAGGTGGTCCGGTGCCTCCTTGAAGCGGATCGGGGAGCTGGAGATCGGCTATCAGCGGGTCGTGCAATACGCGGCCGACGTGCGGGTGCACCGCAACGTGCCCGGTCGGGCGGCGCTGAGGGGCGACAGCGACCCGCTGGAGACGCCGCAGGGTATCTCCGTCTTCGAGGAGGCGGAGCCACCCCGCCTGCCGCTGATCGGACTGAGGATGATCATCGCCAACAGGCTCCGGCTCATGATCGACTGGATCGGCGGCAGGTGACGCCGAAGACGAAGAGCTGGCTTTGACACAGGGGACGCGAGAGGTTCAGTCGCGGCCTTCCCCCGGAAGACGAGAGGATCGAAGCCGTTCGATGTCCATGCTTCCCACTGGGCTGTTCTCCCGTTCCAGTGCTGGCCGGGATGGTCCGGTTGGCAGAAGGCCGCTCTACGAGAGGCCGGGTGCTACGATCGTTGCCGATGCTGCGGGCGAACGCCGCCCGACCCGACCAGTACGGCCGAGACGGGTGGCCCGGCGGGCAACGGGCCGCGGATCGGGGAACCGGGTGACCGCCTCCGATTCTAGCTGCGTCCCAGCTGCGTCCCCTAGCTGCGTCCCCGTTGCTGCCCTAGCTGCGTCGCCGTTGCTGCCCCGTCCCCGTTGCTGCCCCCCGGGTGTCCGTGTGAGCCCCGATCAGCCGGGCTTCCCCGTCGGTTCAACCCGGGGCGCCTTGTTCTCGTCGTGTCGGGCCTTCGAAAGTTCGTCGTAGACCAGCTTACGCACTCGGTTGATTCCCCCGAGCGGCCGATGCTCATCGAGCGTATGCCAGGGTGAGAAGGACAGATTTTCGCAGTCGGACATCTGTCCTGGAGTATCGAAGGTCTGTGGGGCGATCTGAATCGTGCCGATTCTGCGGTAAGGGCTGACCTTTTCGTCCCAGGGAATCGTCGGGTCCTCGACCGGCATGGCGGTGGGATCGGTCTGAACCTGGACGAGGAATTCAAATGAGGCCGCTCGCTCCTTCAACTGAGCGGTCATCGCCAGCCTGAGCCGGTCGGGCGAGTCGCTGGGGGCGGTCGGGGGCGCTTCCCCGTCCGGAATCGGCCTGGCCGTGAAACGGATCGCGTGCGGTCCGAGGCGGTACGGCGTGTTGCTCCAGTACTGGATTCGCAGCGGATTCGAAGGAGTCTTCGAATTGAATTGTTTCAGTATGTCAAACTCATGCTTGTGGTCTTTGAAGAATCGGAGGTAGAGGATCCCGATGCCGATCAGACCGGGAATCTGCTCGGGCAGGAAGGAGAGCGATTTGCGGAGCTTGGATTTCTTGGCCGCGAGGAAGGCGCGAGAGAAGGGCACGTAGTCGGCGGCGTTCCTGATGAAGAAAACCGGGTGGTCGATCAGGATGAAGTCCTGGGTGGTGCCGGAGCCGTCGCTGCCAGTCGCCGGGGCGACATCAAGCAGCTTGACGGCCATCCCGTGGGCGTCTGGCTCTCGGTCGTCGTCGTTCTTACCGTTCGAGAACCGGATCAGGGCGTGATAGCTCGCGCCCAGCTGAAACAGGCCGTGGCGCAAAGTCTCGGGTAAGTCGTCGTCAACCCGGAACTGGGCCTGCACACAACCATGGTGCTTGGGGTGCTGGTCGCGGCGCACGGGCCGAACGCTGCGGTCGAGCAATTCGCGACTCAGGTCGGTGATGATCGCTATCGCCTCGGATTCCCCTGGTGGAATCCGCTCCTCGCCCAGTCCCGGCCGATCGCTGTCGGGGCTCATCGGAATCTCCGCGTGGGTAATCTGGCTTGACGACGGCCCGGAGGCAACCGGAGAAATACCAATCCCCTTGTCATGCATCCGGAGACCGGACCGACTTGCCAATAAAATGTCGTTCTGATATCAACAGATCACAGTGGAATCGATCGATCAGGACACTCGAATCGAGAGGCGATTCGAGTCGCATCGTCATGGGTCTTCGTGATTCGATATCGGGTTTCCGGCCGGGGGTTCTCCGATGAGCCTTCGACCCTGCCGGTTGGCCACCCGATGCGTCAGATCGGGGCGATCAGCATAGCACTCCTCCCTGACAATAGCCATACCGTTCCCTGGGGACGACGGGGTCGGACCTGGGGGACGACCGGTGGGACGACGGGGTCGGACCTGGCTCGGGCTCGTGAAAAAACCGCCAACCAGGTCTGATTCCGTCATCGCTTGGGCATCCAGCCCAGGTGACTCATCAACCACAGCATTGTTGGAAGGTCCAGTACCAGATGCCGGTCGGGTTTGCATTCAGGCCCGGTGAGGCCGTCGGACGCGGCTGCCGCCCGTCGTCCTGATCGGAGAAGACCTGCCCCGTGATGTCCACCTTTTCAGCCCTTGGGATAGGCGTGGTGGTCGTGAGGGTCAGCGTGCCAGTCGCGCTGGAGAACCCGCGCCGGAACAGGCCGGTGCCGCCGGAGACGGTGTAGGGGAAGGGGGGCAGTTCGACCGAACCGGAGTGGGCCGGGATCGTCTGCGACACCAGGACCCGGGCGGTCCCCATGCCGCCGGGGAGGGTCAGCCGGAGCACCCCCGTCACCATGCCGTCCGGGGAGTCGTCCCCTACGATCGTCATGACGCCCGTCACCCGGACCGGTCCCAGGTCGTTGAGCGTGCCCTGCCCCCGGAAGCGGAAGTGGTCCTGGTCCCCGGAGGTCCGTTCGATCCGGACGGAACGGGTCCCGCTCTCGACGCCCGTCGATGGGACCGCGCGGCTCGTCGCCGCGACCGGCTGCGGCACGGCGGGGCCGTGCCAGGTGGCCGAAAGTAGCCGTCGGCCTTCCATGGCTTCGAGCGACGGCCGGATTGAACGCTTGATGAACTGTCTCATCGATCCAGTCTCCTGTCCGCAAGTCATCCGGGGTGTTCCAGGCCCGGGCGACGGTCCGGGCCTCGTTTGTGGACCGAATTGGTGTTGGTTCTATTTTGGGACTGGAATATCATAACGATTTTGTTCAAGCACGTCGGTCAGGTCCGGCCTGCTGAAAGTCCATGATTCGTGTCCGGAGGGCCCCTTCCGTTCCGCGAGAGGCAATCGCCGGCCTCCCCTCTTCCGTTGAGTCTCGACCGAGCGCATATGATGCGACTCGCGGCGCCCAGCCTTCGATTCCGTTTCTCATCGATGGCACCCCGCAGAAGCATTGGGATTTTGCCGCTCGTCGCCATGCGGGCGCCGATGGGTCACGCAGCCGCTACCAACAAGTGAATGATGGTGGAGCAGACTCTCCGAATCAATAGGCTGGTGCAAGAATCAGCAGCCGGGAACCGGAACGCGCGGGAACGAAACCGGGAACGAAACCGGTACGCAGCTGGGGAATGAAACCGGTACGCAGCTAGGGGGAACGAAACCGGTACGCAGCTAGATTCCACGTTCACCCCGGGCTCGTTGTTCGAGCGGCGAGCCGGCGGGCCGCAGGGAGAAACCCTCTCTCGCGTGACACACGGAAACGACGAATCCGGAGCCCGGGCACCTCGGGCCGACCGGAAGGAATCCGACGACGGCGCTCGCAGCGCCTTCCTGCGGTCGGGGGCCGTCGTCGTTTGCTATTCGCCCTCCGCGATCGCCGAGTTCGCGGGGATGACCGAGGGATCACGGTGCTGGTCCTTCGTCACAGGCAGAACGGGGATTACCCCCCGGGGCGCGATCTGCGCCGGCTGCTCTGGAAGTTCAGGGGCGGGATCGGGCGACGCCGCGACCGGACTCCAGACCCCCGTGTTCCCTGGGGGAGCAACGCTGCAGACGGGGGGCGTGCCTGGCGTGTCCGGGTCGTTCACGGCGTCCGGAGAAATGAATGGTGACTGGGACCGTCCGAGCGGCAGGATACATCCTGGTGGAATGGCTCCTCGTCACAACTCGCGAGCCAAGCTGTGAATGACTCGATGCACTCGGCGCCCGCGGTTTGTTGATGCAAGCGCAGGTCGTCCGCCGCGGTGGAATCGACACCGGGATCGCCGACGGTGGCGGGTAGGTCGGGCCGACCGCGAGTCGGATCCAGGGCCAACGTGTGCACCGCGACCGTGGAGTCGCATCCGAATGCAGAGCTGCGCCGCCCACTCCGACGGGCCGGAGATCCCCGACCTTCGCGTCGCGGCCGTCCCGGGTGGTGGGCCATTCGCCGAGTTGGCGCCGGCCCAGGGCCGTTTCCCTCGTTCTTCGACCGGACCGAGTTCCGCGGTGTCCGGCGAACTCCACCGAATTCTCTATGGCATCCGCCGAACTCATTCGTCAGAGTAGTGGCAGCCATGGCCCGGCAATGACCGGAGTCTGCTTCTCATGAACGAGATGACCGTTCCCATGCGCCCGAAGTTGCTCGCGGCCGGACTGATGGCTGCACTCATGGTTGGGTGGTCAGCCGGTTGTTCCAGATCGGGTTCCGGGCACGTCAACCTGGAACAGGTCAGGGCAGCCCTCGCCAAGCGGAGATCGGACTATGGCGAGACGCCCCGGAGCCGATTGCGGACGAGAGGCGAATCCCCGGTGCGACATCGATGATCGATCGCTCAGAGCGGTCTGATTGGTTTTCTGTTCAACTTTTCAGATGATAATGGGGCCAGCGATGGACGCCGGCACACGCGACCAGCGGCGCCGAGGATTGACCCTCGTGGAACTGCTGGTGGTCATCGCTCTCACGGGTATCCTGATCGCGCTCTTGCTCCCCGCGGTCCAGGCGGCACGCGAGGCGGCTCGGAGATCGAGCTGCGCCCTGAACCTCAAACAGATCGCCTTGGCGACTGCAAATTACGCCGACACATGGGGTGCCCTGCCCGCCGGCGTGCAGTTCACCTTCAACTACAGCACGGCCAGCCAGCATGTCGCGATCTTGCCCTTCGTCGAACAGGCCCGCATTGTACAATGCCGTCAACTTCGACTGGGTCATCTGGTCCGCGGCCAATACCACCGTGATGGGCTCAACAATTGACGTCTTTCAATGCCCCAGCGACTCGATGGCAACGATGACCGACGTCTACCGGGGCGACCTCTTCTTCGAACCGGGCCACGAATTCTTTTATTATGGGGCGTTCGACGTCGCGTATACGAGCTACGCCGGGAACGCCGGTACCTGGTTTCAGCACAGTCGCGACTCGTCGCGACTGGCACAATGCAACGGGCTTTTCTACCGCGAGAGCGCGACCCGCCTGGCGGACGATCACCGACGGCTTGAGCAGCACGCTCTTCTACGCCGAGCATGCCGTGTCGCTCTTGATCGATGACACCGAGCGGATCGCGGAGGGGCCGCAATGGGCGGGAGGTTGGT
Organism: uncultured Planctomycetota bacterium; assembly: GCA_963815795.1. Classification (GTDB taxonomy): domain Bacteria; phylum Planctomycetota; class Planctomycetia; order Isosphaerales; family Isosphaeraceae; genus JAKAUH01. The sequence continues at coordinate 989,455 of CAWFIC010000006.1, forward strand.
ACGGTTCCACGATCTGCACGTCCTTCTTTCCGATCAACCCTCAGGGCAAGGTGAACGACGAGTACGGGGACGGCCTCTGCCGGGCGTTCATCGGAGCGGTCTCGAGCGATCATCCCGGCGGGGCAAACGCCGCCTTTGTCGACGGCTCGGTCAAGTTCATCAAGGACACCATCGACTCGTGGGCGGTCGACCCGGCCTCGGCGACCCCCCTGGGCCTCACACGCGACAATCTCGGCCTGTTCCAGCTCGCCCCTGAAACGAGGTTTCATGTCTGGCAGGTCCTGACCACCCGCGCCGGCAACGAGGTCGTCAGCGCCAGTGGTTTCTGACGAGCATGGTGAGCGGCTGCCGGCCGAACGGGGGAGATCGGCCGGACAAGCCGCCCACCACTCGTTTCCGCTGGCCTTCCCCCAGACCGATCGATGGCCCACGCGGAAGGCTATGGAGTGAATCCTGCTCGACGTACCGAGGGGGTCACAGACCACGGATCTTTTTTCGGCCCTCGGACCGCCACCGGTCATGCCATCTTTGAAAGATCGCCGCGGACATGCGAGAATCGTTGTGACTGTCTCGTGCATGACGACAGGATACACACTGGTGGATTCGCTGATGGCCATGGCATCACCCCCAGGAGTTCCCGACGATACTGATCACTTGATTCGATGTGCCGCCGCCGGCGACACCCGGGCGGTTGACACGCTGCTTGAACGCCATCGCCAGCGGTTGCGTCGCATGATCGCGCTGCGGCTCGACGATCGGGTGGCGGCTCGCGTCGACGCTTCCGATGTCGTGCAGGAGGCGTTGGTCGACGCGGCGCGAAAGCTGGCGGACTACGCTGCGCGATCGGCCTTTGCCTTTCTACCCGTGGCTGTACCGCCTCGCCGCGGAGCGGCTGGCGGCGGTGCACCGGCGGCATCGGAGGTCGAAGGCCCGAAGCGTTGAGAGAGAGGAGGCAGACGCCTTCGCCTGGCCCGACAGCTCGATCCAGCTCATGGTCAATAGCCTCGTAGCCGATGACACGACGCCCAGCCATGCCCTGCTCCGCGAGGAACAACGCCAGCACGTGCACGCCGCCCTGCAAGAGCTGGCGCCGATCGATCGCGAGATCCTGATGATGCACTATCTCGAAGAGCTGAGTTTTCCGGAGATCGCCGCGATCCTCGACATCGGTGAAGGGGCGGCCAAGATGCGGCACCTGCGTGCCTTGCGGCGCATCCGCTGCCTCATGGGAAGCGACGGCGACGAGGCGGGCCCATGAATGATCCCTCGCGATCGACCGCCGGCAACGGCCTGAAGGGCGAGGATGCCGGGCTCGCCGAGCGGGCCGCCGCTCTCGCCGAGCGGATCAAGCGCGGCGAAACGATCGACATCGCCGACTGCGAAGGCCAGGAACTGCGCGACCTCGTTGCCACCATGCGGATGATGGCCGATTGGTCCAAGCGATCCCCAACGAAGACCGACCTCCGCGATCTGGGCGACTTCCGGATCGTCCGCGAGCTGGGTCGAGGCGGGATGGGTATCGTCTACGAGGCCGTCCAGATGTCTCTGGGCCGGACGGTGGCGCTCAAGGTGTTGCGAGATTCCGCGGCGCTGGATCCCCGGTGTCTGCATCGATTCCACCTGGAGGCGCAGGCCGCCGCAAGCCTGCGACACTCTCACATCGTGCCCGTTTTCGCCACGGGGTCGGAGGACGGAATCGCCTACTATGCGATGCAATACATCGAGTGCCGTGACCTCGGCCGGGTCATCCGCGACTTGAGGGCAGGCGACAGCACACACGCCAACGGGGTCGACAGTCGCAAGATCGCGCCACGTAAGCCCCTCTTTGACCCGAGATCCTCCTTCGAACGCGATGTCGCCCGGCTCGCCCGGCAGGCCGCCATCGGCCTGGAATTCGCCCACGCCAACGACATCTTGCATCGCGACATCAAGCCCTCAAACCTCCTCATCGATGAGAAGGGCCACCTCTGGATCACCGATTTCGGCCTGGCCAGGATCCGCGGCGGCCTCGACCTGACTCAAACCGGCGAGGCCCTAGGCACCCCGCGCTACATGAGCCCCGAGCAGGCGCTCGGCCGCCGTATTGCCCTCGACGGGCGCACCGATATCTATTCCCTCGGCGCCACCCTCTACGAGGTATTGACCCTCGCGCCAGCCTTCCCGGCCGAGGATCGCATCGACCTGCTGCGCCGCATCACGCAGGAGGACCCGACCCCGCCACGAAAGATCGACCCGCGGATCCCCGTCGACCTCGAGACGATCGTGCTGAAGGCGATGGCCAAGGCGCCGGCCGACCGTTATGCGACGGCCGCCGATCTGGCCGATGATCTGGGCCGCTTCCTCGACGACCGGCCGATTCTCGCTTGCCGACCGAGCCTCCTCGACCGCGCCGGCAAGTGGATGCGCCGGCATCGCAGGCTGATGGCCGTGGCAGCGATGATGGGTCTCGTGCTGGCGGCCACCCTGGCGCGGCCGTGTTCCAATACACCATCTGGCTTCGCCGCCACGGCGCGGTCCTCCAGATCGAGGTGGCCCGCGCCAATCGCAATGCCGACCTCGCCAACCGCAACCGCCGGCTGGCTAACCGGCACCTTCACGCGTGCGCAGCTTCGCCTGGCCAGTGCGGCGATCGAGAACGGGCAGCTCGAACGGGCTCAGGATATCCTCCACGACCAGGTGACGAACCTGGGCGAGGACGACCCGCGTGACTTTGCCTGGCACTTCCTCTGGAAACGCGCGACTCGTCAGATCGCCCCGTTGTACGGCCACGAGCGAGACGTAAGGGCCCTGGCCATGAGCCCCGACGGCCGGACGCTCGCCAGCGGCGACGCGGTCGGCATGGTCAAGCTCTGGGACCTTCGGACCAGTTCTGCCGTCGGCGAGTTGAAGGGCCACGCCCTCGCGATCAGTCGCCTGGTGTTCTCCGCCGATGGCAGCCTGCTGGCGACGGCGGCGGACGCGGACGGCCACTCCCGCAGCGAGGTCGTGTTGTGGGAAGCCGCCACCGGACGCGAGCTAGCCCGGATCGAGGGACTCGACAACTGCGTCGCGGCGGTCCCCGCCTTCTTGAGGAATCAACCCGCGCTCAGGCTCCACATGACGTGGCGCGAGTCGGTTAACGGCGAGTGGCGCGAATCGGTGCTCAAGGAGATTCGAACCTACGATCTGTCCCGAGGTCCCTCACGGCTCGTCCTGCGGTCAACGTGGCGCTCGAACCATGACACCTTCCTGACCGGTGCGGGCGAGGTCGTGACGTTCACGAGGGCAACGCTGCCCGAGCAAGACCGCTGGACGGTGAAGGATGCGGAGAACGGCCGGATCGAGTGGGCCTTCGACTCGGCTCGATTCGGCGCCCGGGTGTTGACGGCATCCACTCCCGACGGGCGCATCGTCGCCGCGGGGTTCGACGACAAGGCGGTTTCTTGCAGGGAATCCAGCACCGGCCGGGAATTGTTCCGTTACACGAGCGAGTCGCCCCTGCGCTCGCTGGCCCTCAGCGCCGACGGCCGCACCATCGTCGCCGCGTGCGAGTCGGGAGTGGTCGAGCTCCGCTCGATCGCCACGGGCAGGCGGGTCACGCTCTCGATCAGCGGCGGTCCCAGGCAGAATCCCAGCCTTCACCTGGCCTTTTCACCCGATGGATCCAGGGTGGCGACGACCGAATGGGCCATCCCCGGCGGGGCCACCCCGGTGACCATCTGGGATGTCGAAACCGGAGAACATCTGGGGCAGTATCCCGGTCATCGTGACCGGGCTCACGACCTCCTGTTCGCGGCCGACGGCCGTTCGCCTGGCGATCGCCGCCGGTCCGACCATCAGGTGCTGGTTCCCGGACGGGGAATCGGAGCCCCCACCGCTCGCGGGCCACAAGGACGAAGCGTGGTCCGTTGCGTTCGCCCCCGATGGTGAGCTCCTGGCCTCGGGCAGTGACGACGACGATTCCGAGACGATCAAGCTTTGGGGGCCGAAGAGCGGCCGGCTGATCCGCGGCTGGTACGGCGGGCCCGGAACGACCGCCTCGCTGGCCTTTTCACCGGATGGACGCATCCTGGCCTCCGCTCACCTGGCCAAGCAAGATAACGTCCGCCTCTGGGACGTCGCCACCGGAAAGCACCTTGCCACCCTGAGGGGACACACAGCACCTGCCCGTACGCTGGCCTTCCATCCTCATGGTAAGCTGCTCGCGTCGGCCGGATCCGACAAGACGATTCGACTCTGGGACGTCGGAGAGCAGTGCCTCGTTGGTCTGTTGAAGGGACATGAAGATACGATCCATCGACTCGTCTTCGCTCCCGATGGCAGGCAGTTGGCCTCCGCGTCCGGCGACGGCACGGTGCGCCTCTGGGATGTCGGTCGGGGCCGGATCCTCCGCACGCTGGCGGGCCCGGAGAAATTCACGTCGGTCGAGTTTTCTCCGGACGGCCGAACGCTCGCCGGGGCCGACGAGGATGGTTCCATCACGCTCTGGAATGCGGCGACCGGCGAACAGCGCGGCCTGCTCCGGGATGAAGTGAGGGTCCTGCGGGCCTTGGCGTATTCCCCCGACAGCCGAATCCTGGCTTCGGCCGGTGAAACCGGCCCGATCCGTCTGTGGGACGTGCTCTCGGCGCAGGAACTGCACTCGCTCCCTGATTCTTCCGGCCATGTCCATTCGCTCGCCTTCGCCCCGGATGGATCATCGCTCGCGTATTCCAGCCACGATGGCGCCGTCCGGATCTGCCGGACAGAATCCGCCCTCTCTCATGCCCTTGGTGGCCCGGATGAATCGCGGGAGCCCGATCCGGGTCGGCCGAGCCGACGCGCGGGTGGCGCGGCGGCCTCGAAGTGAAACCGGAAACGTGGCAAGCCCTTGGCGTTTGCCGGTTGAGAACCGAAGCGTCTGGAGGGTGCGGAGACGCTCGGAAAGAGCTCCACCGCACGACCTCGACGAACTGCTCCGGCCGGCTAGCGGTGAACGCCATGATCGGGGGCGTGCTGCCGGGGCCGCTCCGCGGTGCGAACCAGCCCGCGATGTCGGTGTCCGGCCTGGTTGGATAAGATGGGCGTGGCGATGGTCGCCGCCGTCGCGCCGGGCCAGTTCTGCTTGGTGCCGGTCGCCTGGCTTTCGCTCCGCTGCGGGACGATCGGAGAGGCGACCGCCTGATTGGGAGTCGGTCCTGCGTTCGCCATCACCACGTCGCCCCCATTGTCCCCTCCTCCCCCGGACGAGACGCTGATCGAAACGGGAGAGCTGACCGCCCCCGCAAAGCCGTAGGAATCGACCGCGTACACGGTCGCAGAGTACGTACCCGCGGCGAGAAGTCCGGAGAGATCGAGGGACGTCGATGGGCTGCTGACGCTGAACGGATAGGTATTTCCACTCGAATCAGTGACGGTCACCTCGTAGGTTGCGATGGAGTCATTGGGCAACACAGTCGCGGGCGGGTTCCAGCTCACCGCCGACCCCTGAGCGGAGACGTTCTGTGGCACCGACGCCGTCGTGCCATCGGCGAACAGAACGACGAAGGTGAGCGACAGATACGTGGATCCGACGCTGTTGGTGGCCAGGAACGTCAGGTCCTGCGGGCCGAGTTCGGCGCTGGTCGGCGTCCACGTCACCAGTCCGGTGTTCGGGTCAACGGCCATCTCCGGCGGCCCGGAGTAGAGCGACCAGGTGCTGGGCAGGCTCGTATTGAGGTCCGTGAGCTGGATGGTCACGGGTTGGCCGACGGGTCCGCTGGTCGAGCCATTTCCCGAGGTGACCGTGTAGGTCGGGCTGGGCGGGGACGCGTTGTACGTGAACGAGACCGAGGTCCACAGGCCCTCGCCGCTGGGGCCAATCGCCTGGACGTTCAGGATGTAATCGCCCGGCCCCACCAGCACGTACAGCGGCGTTGACGGCGACGTCGTGGTGTAGTCGTACGACCAGTAGTTCGGCCCGCTCATCAAGATGTTGTAGCCCGTGACCAGCGACGTGTTGTACAGCGGAGGCGACCAGCTCGCCGTCGGCGAGGCGGTGTCGAGTCCGCTGATGGTGACGTTGCCTGGCGCGTCGGAGATGTAGAGGGCCGGCGTGACCGAGATGGTGGCCGTCCCCGCGCTGTTGGTCAACTGGAAGACGAGGGTCTGACCCGAGAGTTGCGCCACCGTCGGGGTCCAGTTGACGACCCCGGTCTTCGGGTCGATCGACGCGTTCGACGGGCCCGAGACGATCGAGAAGGTTGACGGCGTGTTGCTCGCGTCGGTGATCTGGAGGCCGATGGGGAAGTTCACGACGTTGAACGTCGGGCTGCTGGTATTGGTGAAGACGAATCCCGGCTCCGGCACGTCTGGCGTGACGGTGATCGGCAAGACGAGCGAGCTGCTCCCGAACGCATTCGATGCCTGGAACGTGACGGACACCGTGCCGACCTCGCTCGCCGTGGGCGTCCAGGCGACGATCCCGGTATTCGGGTCGATGGTCATCCCGCTCGGCGGGCTCGGCACCGAGTATGTCACCGGCAGGAACGAGGTCGCGCTAAACTGGAGATCGATCGCGTGGTTGGCGACGACCGAGTTGGACCCCGTAACGGTGAACCCTTGCGGGGGGACACCCGGGGTGACGGTGACGTAGCCGGAGTAGGGGCTCACGTTGCCCGCGGCGTCGTGGGCGAGGACGTACAGGTTGTCGAACGAGTCCGCCGGCAGGCCGGAGACGGTGGCCGAGGTGGTCGAGCCGTTGGTGGTGGCGAGCAGGACGTAATGGGTCGTCACGCCACCGCCCCTCCCGCTGTGCCCCGTCGTGTAGATCCAGTAGACCGAGTAGCTCGTCACGCCGACGTTGTCGGTCGAAGCGCCCCAGGCGATCGTCGCCGAAGTCTTCCCGAGCCCCGTGAGGACGGGCTTACCCGGCGCGGTCGGGGCGATCGTGTCGGGGACGTTCACGCTGAACGAACTCGTCACGCTACCCAGGACATCGGACGCCTTCACCGACACCGGGATCGAGCCGACGGCCGTCGCGGGCACGCTCCAGCTCAGGAGTCCGCTGACGCGGTCGACCGACATCCCCGCCGGCCCGGAGGCGAGCGAGAAGACCGGCAGCGGGTTGCCGTTCGCCGTGATCTGGTAAGTGTAACTGCCGAGCTCGGTCGCATTGGTGCCCGGAGTCGATGTGATGGCGCTGGTCGCCGACACGGGGGTCCCGAAGACCTGCGTGACCTCGACCCCGGCCACGGGCTGCTTGGACGCGTTGAAGCCGCCGATCACCTCGATCCGCTCGAGCGAGTCGACCACGGCCGCGGCCGAGCTGAGCGGGGAGGGTAGCGGGGTGTTGGTGATCCAGGTGTTGGACGACGGGTTGTAGGTCTCGACCGAGGCGACCGTCTTGCCGTTCGAGATCCCGCCGAAAACGTCGAGCTGACCGTCGGGCGTGAAGACGGCCGCGGCGTCACGGATGTTGATCGGCAGCGAGGCGAGCGTTGTCCACGAGTTGGACGAGATCGTGTACTTGTACAGCGTCGAATTGCCGGTCGTGCCATTGACCGCCGCGGCACCGCCGACGACGTAGATCGAGTTGACGCCGTCGAACGCGGCCGCCGCGCCGGACCGCGACGCGGGCAGGGACGCGAGGACCGTCCACGCGTTCGTGCCGGCGTTGTACCGCTCAACGGTGGCGAGGTTGTGCCCTTTATTGTCGACTCCGCCGATGGCGTAGGCCTGGCCCGAGGCGTCGGATGCGTAAGCGAGCTGCATCGTGGGAGTCCGCATCGACGCGGCGGCGTGGCTGTTCACACCGGTCTGGTCATACATCAGGGCGGAGCTGAGCGGGGTGGTCTCGTTCGAGCCGCCGGCGCCCCCGAAGATGAGCAAGCCATTTGGGGTCGAGACCATGCCCGGCCCGACGCGACCGACGTTCATCTCCGGATAAGACGTCCAGGATGATGAGAGGGCGCCGAGCTCCTCGACGGCGGTCGAATCGCCGGGCGTCTGGCCGCCCGCCACGATGATGCCGGGCGCGCCATAGACATTCAGCCCGGAGTAGGCCGCCGGTACCGCGGTCGCCGACGGCAGGCTCACGCCGACATCCCAGACCAGCGCGGTCGACGTCAGCAGCTCGCGGCGCTCCAGCCCGTGAAACTGGATCGCGTACGGTCGTGCGCACCTCCCCGTCGGCCGGCCGGCGCGTCGCATCGAGGTCCAACGGCCCAGCTTCCGCGACGCATCAAAGATCATCGGTTCTCTCCCGGATGTTTGCCGCAAGTTGCGCCTCGTCCGAGGACGCAGTCGGTCGTGAGTACGCCACCAGGGAGAGCGGCGAATCCGGGACTCTTCCGCCACGAAAAGGGCCCACGCGGGGCTCACCACGAAAGCCAGAGGAAAGCGATGTTAGTCAGGGTGCCGTCCGGATAAAGATAAGAGTACTTCGATTGAGGCGGACCGACATAAATAGGCTTATAAGTGGGATTATGCACGATAACACCGATGGGGTCCGACATGACACTACCCTGGAGGGAGTAGGTGAGGCCCGTCGAGGAGTTGTCGTCGTCTCCGCCGAGGGCGGAGAACTCGACGGTGTACTGGCCGGGGGGAAGCAGGACGGACGCGACCGTCGCCGACCGGCCGGCCCCCGCGGTGATGCTGAGCACCGGGTTGCCGCCCTGATCGAGGATCGTCATCGAAACGGCGCCATCGTCGCCGGACTGGGCCGTCGAGGCCGAGAGCTGGAATTGGAACACCTGGGTCCGGGCGACGTAGAGCGTGTTCGTCGTCTGGGGATTGGCGGTGCTCAGCGTATGGCTCGCGAACGTCGTCTGGATGTCGGGAGTCTGGAGGAAGTCGGCCACGAGGATGGTGTTGCCGCCGCCCGAATCGTCGCCCGACGTGGAGACCCGGAGGAAATAGGTCGCCCCGGGAATCAGGCCGGTGGCCCGGATCGTGTCCACGCCGCCGGAGCGCATCAGGACGGCCGAAGGCACGACGTTGCCCGAGGCATCCAGCAAGTCGAGGTGTCCCCCATTCTCCCCTGATCCGGGGGTATTGAAGCCCGCGGTGAGGACGAGCGGGCCGGTCCCGGTGGCCGCCGGCGCCTGCAGGCTGTAGTAGCCCTGTTCGGGCATGTCGCTCATGTTGGCGACCGCCTGGAAGCGCGTATCGGGTGCGAAGCCGGGGGTCGTCGCGAGGGAGACGGCCGTGGCGAGCTGACTCCCCGGAACCTGGCCGCCGGCCGAGTAGTCCTCGGAGTCCCGGAAGAGGTGGGCGATCTGATCGGCACCGAGGGACTCGTAGGGCCCGCGGAGCACGCTGTCGACCTGGGAGCCGGACACCTCGTTGTTGTTGAACTCCACCGCGAGCCCGAACCGACCGCTATCGAACTGGCCGGGCGTCGCCGCCCCGACCTCGACGTCATAGGTCGAACCTGGAGTCGCCGAGGCGAGCGGGATCGACACGGCACCCCCGCCGATGTCGGTCGAGGTCGCCGAGCCCAGCGGATTGCCCGACGCGTCGAAGACCGACACCAGCGGATCGAGGAGGCTCAGCCCCGCCGTGACCAGCCGGACCGTGACCCCGCCCTGGTCGTTGACCGGGGGACTGAACGAGTAGACGACGGTTGACTGGTTGTTGTTGATGCCACCGTAGGCGACGATCGGCGTGGAACCGTTGAACCATTGCGGGGTAGGGATCGGCGCGGCCGTGGCAGGGCTCTTGTTGCCGCTCAGGGAGGAGTCGGGGGGCCCATAGAGGGCCTGGATCGCCGAGACATCCGACGGATCGAGCTGAGTCACGGGCTGCGCCGGCTGCGCCGACATCGCCGAGTTCGGGTCGGAGCTGTCGGGCAATCCAAGGGCGTGACCCGACTCGTGGAGCATGATCGCATACAGGTCCGACGGCGACGCATTCGCCACGACGGAGTCATTCAGGATGATGTCGCCCGCCCAGGTGCCCGCGAAGTACGGGTCCGGCGGGAAGGAGATCGCCGAGGAGTCCTGGCCCATCGGTTCGGCGCCGATGCGGATGTCGCCGAAGCGAGGATCCCCTTGCATCGCGCCGGCGGTCCCGAACGGTTGACCGCCGTCGGATACGACCCCGACGCTCAGATTGGCCTGAGAGGTCCACGCCTGCACGGCCTCAAGGATCGTCTGCTGCCACGATGCTGTCGGCTGCGTGGCGTCGAGCGTTTGAAACAGGTCACTGACGTGACCGCCGATCGCTGTGCCATCCGGCGCGAAGCTCAGGGTGATCTGCGTGGGCATCGCCCATGGCTGGCCGAAAACGGCGGGGGCGGTCCGGTCTTCCAGCGTCTCCAGGCTCGGACGTCGGCGTCGCGCCATGGTCGTGATCCTCGGGAGTCTCGGACGTCGGGGTCGAGTCAGACCTTCCGGAGCGAGGAGCGGCGTTCGTGATGCCGGTCCGCCATTCGCTCCTGTTACGATCGTCAATTCACTCGAAGAGCGATCGTCTCTTAGTGATTACCGCACCTCGATACTCGAGTGCTACTGAGATGATCGTAAAATGCCGGGAAGCTGCGCCTTCGCGGCATCGACGAGTTGGCGGAACTCGGGGAGGGAACGGATCGGGACCAGCTCGGGGTCCTGATCGATCAGGTCCAGGCCGAATCCTTGCTGGAAGGCGATCTTGAGGAGGCGAAAGGCCTCGGCGCGGTCACTGGGATTCTGGCGGGACGTCAGGGCGTAAATCCCCGCCGCCTGGTACGTCACCTCGGGTTGATGGTCGAGGCGAAGACTCTCGCGCGCGTCGGCGAGTGCCGCCTCACGCCGCCCGAGTCGTGCCAGCAGGACCCCGCGTCCGGAGCGGATGGGCGGGTAATCCGGGTGGTGCCTGATGGCGTCGTCCAGCACGCGGATCGCCTCTTGGGTGCGGCCGAATTGCTCCGAGAGCACGCTGGCCTTCGCTTCCAGCGCCGAGATGCACCTCGGATCGAGCTTCAGCGCCTCGTCGAAGTCGGCCAGGGCGTCGTTGCGGGACTGGGGAAGTCGCGCGAGCCCGCGCGCGACCCAGCTTAATTCGTCGTTGGGTCGCCGGGTCAGGCCCTCCTGCTGGTCTCGGAGAGCTCCTTGAGCGTCGCCGGCTTGCTGCCGGAACATCGCGCGAATGAAGTAAAGCCTGGTCGGCTGGCCTCCGCCCTCGATGGCGCGGGTGAGGTCGGCGATGGCGCCGGCGTGGTCCCCGAGAGCGGCCTTCGTGGGGGCCCGATCGGCATAGGCGGGGAGGAAATCGGGACGCAAACGGATCGCCTCGTCGAAGTCGGCGAGGGCGGCCTCGTAGTCCTTCCGCTCGGCATTCGCACCGGCTCGGAGGTAATAGCTCCGATAGAAACGGGGCCAGAGCGCGATGCTCGTGTCGAGGTAAGCCTTCGCCTGCTCGGGCCGTCCGAGTACGAGTTCGCAGTTTCCCAGCGCGTAGTAGACGAAGGGATCCTGAGGATCGAGCCGGATGGCCTGGCGGAGCTTCGCGGCGGCCGCGCGATACTCGCCGGGGGTCATCCGGCCATAGGCGGCCAGATACAGCTCATAGCGGGTATTCCGGCCCGAGGGCGCCGGGTCGACGTCCTGGGCGGCCGGCGGCTCGCCGGCCTGCCGGAGTAAGCGGCTGCGCTGGAAGCGGATGGCGGATTGGTCGTCCTCGTCCGGGGAGGATACGGCGGCCAGGTCGTTGAAGCGCAGGGCCGTCTGGAGGTGGACGTTTTTCTCGGCGTCGGGAGCGACGGCGGCACGCTCTCCTTCCTCACCTGCGAGGTAGAGGAGGATCTCGGCGAGTTCTCTCCGGACCTGGGCCTGGTCCGGCTGGGGCAGCATGACGAATTCGGACGCGATCGGCCAGTCGCGCCGCTCGAGCACGTGGAACCGGCCCGCCGCCCGCCGGATGAGGGCGAGCCCTTCGGTTTTCTCCTCGGGATGGACTGACGGGCCATTCAGGAGAAAGCGGCCGGTCCTCGCCTCATCGCGAAACTGCTGGAGGTTATGAGCGGCCTCGAAACCGGCGAGCCGCTGACCGCGCCGGGCATAGAGGAGCCCGAGCACCAGCAGCAGCCCCGCGGCGACGGTCGCGACGACGTAGGATGAAGTCAGCCGGGGATGGCGCCGGACCCATTTCGCGGCGCGTTCGCGCGGCGACGGATCGGAGGCGAATCGCAGGGGTCGGTCGGAGAGCTGCCGCTCGAGGTCTTCACGCAGTTCGCCTGCGGATCGATACCGCCGGGCCGGGTCGGGCTCGAGGCAGCGCGCGAGGATCGAGGCGACGGCGGGAGAGACGGCGGGATTCCGCAGCCGAGGATCAGGCAACCGTCCCCGGCGTTCCCGGATCGACCGATCCAGGACGTCTTTGACTCGGCCCTGGCCGACGGGAAACGGCGAGGCGCCGCACAGGAGCTCGTAGAGGATCAGCCCGAGTGCGTACAGGTCGCCGGCGGCGTCGGCCCGGCCGGATCCGTCGCGAAAGCCCTCGAGGCACTCGGGGGCCATGTAAGGCAGGCTTCCGCCGATCAGCGCCCCCGTGGCCGTCGCGCGCCGGGAGTCGGCCGCCAGGTTGAAATCCAGGATCATCGGCCGCCCCTCGTCGCTGAGCAGGATATTGGCCGGCTTGAGGTCTCGGTGGATGATCCCTCGTTCGTGGGCATAGGCCAGGCCCTCGGCGAACTGCGCGGCCAGGGCGAGGATCGCGTCGATGTAAGTCCGGCGTTCGAGGTCCAGCAGGGCAGCCTCGGTCCCAGTGTAGTCGGTCCGCCTGCGGCGTCGAATCAGCTCGCTGAGCCACCGCCCCGAGGTGGGGGGCGACGCCAGGGCGCGCACCTCTCCGAGGACGTCGGCGAAGGTCGTCGCCCCGAAGTAAGGCATGCAGATCGCGTGGAGCGGTCCCGCCCGGTGAACGGAATACACCGGCACGATGTTCGAGTGCTGGAGTTGGGCCAGGGAAAGCTCCTCGCCGGTCATGTCCGCGCCCACCTTCAGGACGACGAGGCGATCGGCCAGATCGCCCTGCCGGGCGAGGTACACACGTCCGAAGGCGCCCCGGCCGAGCTCGGCCGTCATGTGGAAACCGTCGAACCACTGCGCGTCGTCCTGGAGATCAGGCGCGGCCGGGGGCTCGCTCCTGGCGTCGGGTGTCTCCGATCGATCGTCCGGAGCCTGCCGACGCGCACCGGGATGCCCTTCTTTCCCGTTGCGTTCCACATGTGGACTTGCCGGCGATGAATCCGCCCTCGGGGTGCATGAGCTCAGGTCGACCCCCAGGCGGGTCAAATACTCATCCGGGGACGGCGTCTGTCCCGCGCGGCGGCGCAGCCGGTATTCCTCGAAGGCGATCTCGTTCAGCCCCAGCGGGTCCTCCGCGAGGACCGGGAATGCGCCGAGATAGGCTTCGACCATCTTGGGCCGACCCCCGCTCCAGTGGAATTCGAGGTCGGCCCGGACGAGTTCCCGCAGCACGATGGGATAGATCTCGTCATGCGGGCTCGGGAGGTAATCGGCGATCTGGGCGGATCCTCGCTCCGCCATCGCACGCTCGAAGCCTTCGATGAAGGGGTCGATCTTGGCCCATGATGCGTGGACGACGCGATCCGGCATTTCAATGGCCCTCACGCAGTATGGCCCCGAGCTGGGCGCGGAATTCCTGAAGGCCGCGTTCCACGGTTCTCCGCGAGCGGCCCGTCTTCTGGGCGATCTCGTCAACCTGAAACCCGTCGATCCTCAGCTCCACGATGACGCGTTGCGTGGCGGGCAATCCGCCCAGGAGGTCGTCCACGACCATTTTCAGCTCCGCCAGGCCGATCTCGTTCTGACTCGATACGCTCGCGCCGCGATTGTCGAAGGCCTCGATCGAGCTGGTCGTCCGGACGTCCCGCTTGGCCGCCCGGTGGAACGAGCAGGCGTCGCGGATCTTCTGGAGCGCGATGACCAGGAACAGCCTCCAGAGATCCTCGCCCTCCGGGACGTCGTAATGGCCCTCGGCCGCGCGGCGGAAGAAGGTGCGGAAGATGGACTGGACGATGTCGTCGGGGTCGAATCGGCTGGCCAGGTCCGTGCCTCGCTGGGTCCGCGCCAGCGAGCTGAGCCGGGCCGCGTAGCGCAGGTAGAGGAGCGTCGCCGCGTCCGCCTCGCCGCGCTGGAACCGCCTGAGCAACGACCGATCCGACGAAGGCAATTCCTCGCGGATCTCAAAACTCGGAACCAGATCATCGGGATCGGCCATCGGCATCCCTCAGAGATGAGCGACTTCCGCCGACCCTGACCGCCATCGTCGGGGGGCAGCTCGGCTGGGCGACCCGCTTTTCGATCCATCGAACTCGACGTCGCAGGTCTCCGCGCCGTCTGCTGCGTATCGCGACCTGTCGTATCATTCTAGTGACTATGGGTCCAGGTGCAAGAGCCGGATCGGCGCGGCGGAGCTGAGAGCCGCCTCTCGACTTCCCCCGGACTCGCTCGTCGGATAAAATCAGGGTCTGACTACCCGGTGGTGAAACGGTATCACAACAGGTTTTGGTCCTGTTTTTCCAGGTTCGAATCCTGGCCGGGTAGCTTTCGACGCCGTCCGCCATCCGAGCGCTTCACGATTTCAGGATCGGCAGGACCTCGCCCTGGAGTCCGCCCGTGACGTGGACTTTCCCGTCGCCGTCCACGAAGACGTTCACCTCGCTCCGGACGCCGAACTCCTCGAGATAGATCCCGGGCTCGACCGAGAAGCAGGTCCGGCGCAGGACCAGACGCTCCTCGTGCGTCTCGAGGTCGTCCATGTTGGCGCCGTTGCCGTGGACTTCCTGGCCGATGTTGTGGCCGGTGCGATGGATGAAGGAGGCGCCGTAGCCGGCCTCGTCGATCACTCGACGGCAGGCGGCGTCGACCTCCCAGCCCGGCAGCGGCCGGCCGGCCGCATAGGCGTGCTCGACGCATCGGATCGCCGCGTCCCTCGCCGCGGCGACGATCGTGAAGATCTTGCCGTACCTGGCGGGGACCGTCTCGCCGACGAAACCGACACGCGTCAGGTCGCTGTAGACGGATCGAGGCCGGTCCATCTTCGCCCAGAGGTCGATCAGGACGAAGTCGCCCACGCCGATGACGCCGTCGCGGCCCGCGACGGGCTCGTAGTGCGGGTCGCCGCTGTGGGGGCCGACCCCGACGATCGGCGGGCTGTAGGTGGTCATCCCGTTGCGGTGGAAATGGTCCATGATCGCCGATTGCACTTCGGTCTCGCGGATCGTCCCCCCGCCGCGGACCCGCTCGGCGATCAGCCCGAACGCCAGGTCGAACGCCGCGCGGGTGAACCGCTCGGCCTCGCGATGCATCCGCCACTGCTCGTCATCCCACGTCGCCTCGAACTGCTGGATCAGGTCGCCCGAGGAGACGACGTCGACCCCGGTGGAGCGGACCAGTTCGAGGACGCCGGCGTCCACCTTGGACACATACGGATTCGAGACGCGGGGGGCGTACTCCATCGCGATGCGCCGGCAGCCCCGGATCAAATCGGCCACTCCGTCCTCGAGCTGCTGCCACGGGAGGTAGACGGATCTCTCGCCCGGCAGGTCGTCGAGCGCGGCGGTCTCGATCCGGTGGACCAGCTTGCGCGGGGTCCCACGCGCGGGGATGAAGTAGAAGAACCGACGCGTGCCCGCCGGCTTCTGGTCGAGGCCAAGCACCCGTCGAGCCAGCACGTTGCTGCCCCGGAAATCATACAGCAGCCAGCCATCGAGGCCGAACTCGGCCAGGCTCTTCTGGACCGCGGTGAGGTCGAACATGGCCGTCGTCTCCGTCCAGAGGTCAGGGCGTCGCGTCGCTCGCCGCGGCCGCGCCAACGCCGTAACGAACGCCGCGCCATGATACCAGAACGCCGACCATGCCGCTCCCATCTGTCTGACACGCGGCGAGATCCCGCGAGCCGCATCACCGGCGGTCCTGCGCCTTCCCGGTCATGGGGACGAAACGCACCGGCGCGAGGACCTCGCGCCGGAAGCCGGTCTGGGTCCGCGTGATCCGCACGAGCTGCTGGTCGTATCGCCCGACCGGCGCGACGAGTCGTCCGCCGACCTTGAGCTGGTCCAGCAGGGGTCTGGGGACGTCTTCGGGAGGCGCGGCGGTCAGGATGATCGCGTCGAACGGCGCCCGCTCGGGCCAGCCGTGGTAGCCGTCGCCGATGCGCGTGCGGATGTTGCGATAGCCGAGCTCGCGGAGCATACGCTCGGCGCCGCGGCCCAGCGCGGGGACGACCTCGATGGTGTCTACCTCGTCGACACATTCGGCCAGCACGGCCGCCTGGTATCCCGAGCCCGTGCCGATCTCGAGGACGCGCATGCCCTTCTTCGGCCCGATCAGCTCGGTCATCCAGGCCACGATATAAGGCTGGGAGATCGTCTGACCGTCGCCGATCGGGAGCGGACCGTCGTCGTAGGCGCGGCCGCGGAAGAGCGCCGGCACGAAGCGATGGCGCGGGACCTTCGCCACGGCATCGAGCACGGCCCGATCCTTGATCCCGCGGGCCTCGATCTGACTCTTGACCATGTCTTCCCGCCGCGCACGCGCGGCGTCCTCGTCGTCGAAGGCCGAGAGGCATCCGTGTGCCAGGGCGAGAGAGATGCCGACGGCGGACGCGAGCAGCGCGAGCGATGCCACGATGACACGGGGGAGCCGAGGGGGATTCATGGACGCTCTCCTGGTCCACGGAATCTACCGAGATGATCCATCCCCCAGCGATTATAGCCGTCGTGGTCCGCCCACGGGAGAAGCCGTCGGTGAAGGACAGCTCAAGCAACCTGGAGGAGCCGAAACAAGAGAAGGACGAGTGGAGACAGCGCCCTCACCGCAGGCGGGCGCTCAGACACACGCCGGACGGGCCTGATGGAGTTCGTGCATGCGCCCTTGAGTGCAAAGAATTAAGGATGGAGCTTGTGGTGCTCTGTGTCCCATGGTAGACTAATAGTGATGACTACGTTGATCGGTTGCGAAGAAGCATGCCGAGGTTGATGCCGGCCAGTCGAGACGCGGTGAGATCCTCGAAGACCGGCCTCGCGTCGAGGTTCTTCTCCGGTTTTCGGGGATTGCGATGGGGATCGCACTGGGCCATTACGACCAGTTCGCGGCGGGGTCGATCGCGCCGTTGAGGCTGCTGGCACAGGTCACATGCCCGCACTGCTGGGAACGGTTCGCTCCGGAGCAGGTCTTGTGGGTGTCCGAGCATGTGGACCTCCTCGGTGATACGTTCCTCGGGCCCGAGAGCCAGCAGCGATTCTTGCCGAGCCGGTACACGCTCGAGGGCGATGCGATTGACGCCAAGGGGATGACGTGCAGGACCACGGCCTGTCCCCAGTGCCACCTGCCGATCCCGCGTGCCATGCTGGAGACGGAGCCACTGTTCCTCTCGATCCTGGGCGCGCCCGCCAGCGGCAAGTCCTATTTCCTGACCGCGATGACCTGGCAGTTGCGCCGGACCTTGCCGATCTACTTCAAGGTGGATTTCACCGACGCGGATCCGGCGTCGAACCGCGCCCTGAACGACTGCGAGGAGTCGCTGTTCCTCAATCCCGGCCAAGCTGAGGTCATCCCACTGGGCGGCCTGATCCGCAAGACGGACCTCCAAGGTGAGCTCTACGACAGGGTGACCTACGGGCAGCAGACGGTCAGCTATCCGCGCCCGTTCTTGTTCGCGATGCAGCCTCAGGACGGTCATCCGGGCGGCGACCCGACCCGGCTGGCCCGGATGCTCTGCCTCTATGACAACGCGGGCGAGCACTTCCAGCCGGGGCAGGACACGGCCGCGAGCCCCGTCACCCGTCACCTGGCGCGGTCCCAGGCGATCCTGTTCCTCTTCGATCCCACGCAGGACCTGCGATTCCGCGGGGTCTGCCGCGGTGGCGAGGCGGCCGGGGCCTCGCAGCGCGCGGCCCGGCTGAGCCGCCAGGAGACGATCCTCAACGAGGCGGCCGCGCGCATCCGACGCCACGCGGGACTCTCACAAGGAGCGAAGTACGACCGTCCCCTGATCGTGGTCCTCTCGAAGCTCGACGAGTGGGCCCACCTGCTCGACGCCAGCGATGAGGGCGAGCCCTGGCGATCTCAAGGAAACCTGACGGGCGTCAACGCCGAGCGGATCGAGCGAAAGTCGGCGCAGTTGCGCCGTCCTGTTGACGCATTGTCCGGAAATCGTGACCGCGGCGCAGTCGTTCGCCAAGGACGTCACGTTCATCGCCGTCAGCTCACTGGGCGCCCGGGTCGAGACCGATCCAGTCTCGGGGTTGCCCGGGATCCGTCCCCGGGAGATCCGGCCGCGGTGGGTGACGGTTCCCCTGCTCTATGCGATCTCGCGGGTATTGCCGGCCCTGGTCCCGCGCCTGATCCGTCGATCGAAGTCCGCCTGAAAGGGAGACGCAAGGGCGCACGGATCTCCTCGTAGGCTGTCCACCCGCCTTCGTCGGTGAACTTCGGGGGGTTGCAGGATGAGCCAGGAGCTGCACTACACGTCGGTCCCTCGGGGTCTGAAGCCGGGCACGCGCGGGTTCTGCACGGTTGCCACGACTTCCCAGATGCCCGGTCTCCTGGCCGAGCGGCTGGAGAACCTGAGCGGCTATCAGCCGGTCTATCCGCCGCACGACCCGTCGGCGATCCGAAACCCGGTCAACTTCGCGCATACCCGTTTCAGCCTGGGCGGCCGGCCGGTGAGCATCCTGTCGCGGGTCGGACCGACGGGGCTGGACTACTCGGGGCGGACCAACAAGTACGCGCATCACGTCGTGCTGGAGGCCGTCGAACGCCCCGAGGGTGGGCCGGCCTGGCTGCTCGGACAGCCGGGCTTCATGCAGAATACGTGGGACGGCGAGCCGCGGACGCTGGCGGAGGGGCGGCCGGTGCCCCGGGGCGACCGTCCCGGCGGCATCGCGACGGCGTGGGCGACCCTCGCCGGCGATGCCGGCTGGGCCGGCGGCTGGCCGAGGCGTTCCTGACCGATCCCAAGCGTCCGGCGTTCGTGATCTTCCGCCCGGGGATGGACCTGCTGCCGCTCTTCGCCGAGGCGATCGCGCTATTGCCCCCCTCACGGCGCTGGGAGGTCGAGTTCAGCACCTACCTCACCCAGGCCCCGCGTGGGATCACGTACGCGTGGAGGGGGGTCCTGGAAGGTTCGCCAGAGGCCGCGAACGCGAGACGACTGCCCAACGCGCTGGTCATCGACCTCTGCGGCGCGCCGGGACGCGCCGCGGGTGGACCGCTGGTCCACACGGCCCGGACGGGCGAGCACCACGAGTGGCCGGAGACGCCCGCTCCCGCGCCTCTGCCCGTCGCTCCCGCCCACGAGGTCGCCGCACTCCCCAATCGGCCGGTGTCCGTCGCTGGAGCCCCTCCGCGAGAGGCGACTGTGAACCCGCCGGGGAATTACGAGCTGATCCCGGAGCTGGCGGCGCGATTGGCACCGAGCCGGAGCCTTTCGTCCGACGGAGCAAGCCGATTGAAACGAAGACGCCGCCGAACGAGTGTCTTGATCGGTGGGCTGTTGGCCGCTTGGTTTGTTCCCCTCGTCGCCGCCGGATTCGTCTATCGCAAGGAGCTCATGCAACTACTGAAGCCGGATCGGGGAATAACAAATAGAGTGGCTGCTAGCCAGAAAGCTGAGGCTTACAAGGCCAGGGAAACGGATGGAGTCGAAAGGCAGGAGAAACAGCCTGCGCTGATGGTTTCGGTTCAACCCAAGGCGCAGGTGGCAGAGCCGCCGAAACCGCCCGTCGTCGCGTCGAACTCACCGCAACCCAAAGTGCCAGCGACGGTGCCACTAAAACCGCCCGTCGTCGCGTCGAACTCACCGAAGGAGCCCGTGGTCCCGAAGGTATCTTTTCTTTCGATTCCACAGGCGAGGCTAGGGGACCTTCAGAAGTCAGAAGGCGATTGCTCAGTCCTCTTGGAGAGCGAGTCGGCTTCGTTCGGGCAACTCATCCCCTCCCCGAAGCGCTCGCGGTTCTTGGATGATTATCTCCTCTCGAATTCGAAGGAGAGAATCGCGATATCAACCAAACCGAATAGCTTTGAGCCACACCCTCCATTCTTGTTGGCATTTGAAATCTCCAGCCGAAAGTTGAAGTTCGCTTGGGGAAAACACAGCGAGGAGCAAGGTAAACTGATCGAGCCTCTGCGTGACGCTGTGCTTGCAATTAAGTACCCAGATGACGGCCGCCATTATGTGTTATTACGTGATCCACGTGTAAAGGCAAATAGCGGTCCGTTTTCGCTGAGTCCAAATGGACCCAATCCACCGAGCTCTTTCATGGAGGGGAATAACAAGCGTGAAGCTATATTCCAATGGGCGATGAATGGCGTGGACTTGAGAGAAACGAAATGGGAGCTATTTATTCGCAGGTGGAGAATTACTTCTTGGTTGGCGCCCGACGGCAAGCCCATCCTTATTTCTTCCGGAGAACGCAAGAGACCGGGGAAGACGATCGATGAAAGTATTATAAAGGATGAGGTCCGGCTGAGCCTTCGCTTGAACGAGAGCAGTAACAAGAAAGAGAATATCAAGGTCATTCTAGGTTTTTCGCAGCCCGGTTTCGATCCCAAACGCAAATCTAGGGAGAAGACGAAGTTCAGCGGTCCCAGGCGTCAATCAAGGGACAAGGCGATCTCCAATCTCCTCGAGGGCTACGACAAGGACAAGGGGGGCGGCGGTGCAGCAGAGAAGAGCGGATCACGCCCGGAGACCGCTGCCGACCGTAACAAAAGGATCGAGGCACGCCTCAGGGAGATTGAGGAGGACCTGCTGGCCAAATGGACGAAGCAGGTTGCGAAAGGCACGGAGGATCATTCGGGGAAATCGCCTCTATCGGAGATCGACAGGAGGATCCGGGCCTTGAAGGAGAATCAGGACCAGAACGATGAAGCAATGAAGGAAACCAAGATCCTAGAGGATTTTCGTCAGAAGTTTGAATCTTTGGATGAAGCGAGGAGGAGTTGGGAGACCAACCTGAAGGAGGACTGCCTACACGAGCCTTTTCGATCAGAACTCAACATCGTGATAAGTCTGGAGGCCGACGAGTCCACCGTGATTGATATTGCGAAGTTTGGGAAGTGGTGAGTAAACGAACCGGAGCGGCCTCGGCAGTTCTTGCCATCCTACATATTGGAAAACTCCATGCCCGACTACCATCAAATCGCCGACCAGATCCGCGGGATCGTGCAGTCGAGCGACCAGACGCGGAACGAGCGCCTGGAGCAGCTCGCCGCCGACTACGCCGCGGCCTGCGGCGAGGTCAACCAGCGGCTCGGGAGATGTCAATGGCTCCTGCAGCAGGGTCTACGGTCGGAGGCCATCCAACTCGCGGAGTCGGAGCCGAGGCTGCTCGATGCGGTCGCGGTGCTGGACTTCCGCGAGCGGGCCGAGTGGGACGACCTGGTCGGAATCTACGGGCTCGCGACCGCGCCCAACCTGATGGTCGAGGCGGCCGGGTTCCTCAACGAGGCGTATGCGCAGGAGGAGCCGCTCCAGGCCCTGCTCGTCAGGCACCGGCGGCTGGCGATGCAGCGCTCGCCCTTGCGGATGCGCATCGGGGTCATGCGCCAGCTTGCGGCCCAGGACCCCAATAACGTCGTCTGGGGCGACGACCTCCACCCCTTCGAAAAGGCGAGGTTCCGGCAGATCCGGGTCGAGGCCGCCGAGGCGGCCCGCCTCAGCGACCCCGCGCACCTCGGCCGGCTGCTGGAGGAGGTTCAGCAGCAGAAATGGGTCGAGCCGCCGCCCAGGGCCCTCGTCCAGGGACTGACCAAGGCCGATGCTCAACTCCGTGGCCAGAAGACTCGCGCCGCGCTGGCCGATCTGGACGGCCGGCTCAATGACGCCTTCGCCGCCCGCGACCCGATCCGCGGCCGGATCGTGCGCAATGAGTGGATCTCCTTGACCGCATCGTCGCCACTGGATCCCGGCGACCCGATCTGGGAGCGCGTCGCCCCGGCGCTGCGCTGGCTCGACGACGAGGATCGTCGCGACGCCGCCGACCGCGACCAGGAGGCGGCGCTGGCGGCAGTTGTCAAGGCCCTTGACGAACCCGGCTTCATCGCGCCCTTGGAGCTGGAACGGTTGGGCCAGGCCGTCCTGGGCCACGGACGCGGGATGCCCGAAGCCCTTCAGCAACGGTTCCTGTCGAGGCTCAAGTCTGCCGAGACGGTGCATACCTGGCGATTCAGGCTCATTGCGTCGGCCGCCGCCGCCGGGGCCTTGCTCATCGCCGGGCTGGTGTTCGCGCTAGTCCGCGGCACTCTCCGCACGGGCGAAGCGTCGCGAGCCGCCGTCTCCATCACCGACCTGATCGAGCTTGGGGAGCTCGAGAACGCCGGCGAGTTCATCCAGACCCTCGAAAAAGCCGACCCCGGCCTGCTGGCCGATCCCGCGATGATCGAGGCCCGTCAGCGATTCGAAGTCAAGCGTGGCAGGGAGGCTGAGCGCCAGACACGGTTCGACAAGGCCCTGCGCGAGGCCGAACAGGCCCCGCTGGCCGAGTCCGACCCGAAGGGCCTCGGGACCGCGCGCTCGCTGGCCCGACGCGAGACCGAGAAGCAGGCGATCGATCGCCTCGTCGAGCAACGCCGGGCTGCCCTCCTGGCCGAGCGCGCCAGGCAGGAGATCGTCCTCCGGCCCCGGTTGGAAGCGATCAAACAGGGACTCGATGACGTCGATCGACGCCTGGAGTCCCCCCCGGTCGATGAGCCTCGGATCGATGAGTCGATCTCCAACCTCCAGCGCTCGCTCGTAGATCTGGTCCCCCAGATCGTTCTGGCCGGCGGTGAGCTGAAAGACCTGGCCCAAGACTTGGGTCAGAAACTCGACGGGACCCGCACCCATCTCGCGCAGGTCCACCTACAAACGCAAGAACTCGACGAGATCACCGCGGCCGTGGCCTATTCCCCCGCCGGCCCGAGGGCTATCGCAGGGCAGCTCGCCCAGGTGCTCCAGGCGTATATCCAGGCCGACCCGGCCGCGCCTCGTTCGAGGGCGTTTCAGGACGTGCTCAAGGAACGCGCCCTCTGGGAGTCGCTGGATGCCTGGAGCCAGCTCGCGGCGGGATGGAAGCCCGCCCCAGAGGGCCTCGCTCCCGAGGAGGCGAAGTCCCGCGCCGCGATCTGCGCCCAGTTCCTCAGCCAGCATCCCGGATTCCCTAACGCCGAAGCCGTTGACGCCTACCGCAAGCTCGCGGAAGCCGTCGCTCGCCGCGCGCCCGGCATCGAGAACAGCCCGCCGGCGAAGCTCCAGCGGCTGTTTTCCGATATCCTCGTCGACAAAGTCTGGATGGTGACGGTCAACAGCAAAGAGTCCGACGGCCGCATCCTGGCGAGGAAGTATTACACGACCAGTCGGCCGGTGGAAAAGCAAGCCTACGTGCAGTTCATGAGCCTGATCTCATTCAACGGCAAGGAACAAGCCCGTACCTTCACCAGCGACCGTGTCGTCTCGCGCGGCCTGTCACCGCAGTCGAAGATTGCCGCGGACTTCAAGCCGGTTCTGGCGGATGAAACGAAGCTGGCGCGATGGGAGGCGGTCATGCGCGACCTGGTCGCGCGGATCCTCAATGAATCCGAGATCGACCCGATCCTCCAGGTGGCCTTGCTCCGCCGAGTACTGGACTCGGCGATGGAGGCCAGTGAGCCCCTCAAGCAGGCCTTCGAGCCGATGAAGACCAGGCTTGACCTGACCGACGTGGACGTCAATGTTCCTTGGATGAATCCGGAGATCGATGGTCTCGAACGGAGCCATGAGAAGGCGGCGCACGCGATCGAATCGATGCGCCCGCTGCTCCCGCCGGCCGATCGCATCCTGAGCCTGCGCGACACGATCGAGCGCGGCGTCCTCAACACCTATACGACCGTGGGCTGGCTAGCCAAGGATCGCGAGGGCTGGCAAGTCCGGACAGGTGGAACCGTACCCAAAGAGGGCGAGCTCTGGGTTGTGCTGACCGGGGACAAGGCCGGGGCGCTGAGGAAGCTTGGCCGGATCGTCGGAGAGAAACCCACGATCGATGCCCGCGACAGTGCCACCCTCGCGGAAGGCCGACCAGTCTTCCTTGTTAGAGAAAACCGGTAAGTGGCAGTCTGACAGAGGATCGTTCGAAAATGACCGAGGCATCCGACGGCTGGTATATGCGATCTCGAGGCCGCGTCTTGGGTCCTTTCACTCGGGACCAATTGGAATCGATGCGCGACCGTGGCCAACTCTCTCAGTTCCACGAGATCTCCCAGGATCGGCGGAACTGGGCGAACGCATCGGCCATCGAATGGCTTTTCAGCCGCGCCTCAACCGGCGAGTCCACCCGGCAAGAAGTCCCCCTCGCCGACGCGTCGCCGTCCCGAACCGCCGGCCCAGTCTGGTTCTACAACGAGGACGGCACCGCACATGGACCGATTGGTTCTGAGCAGATCGTCGCGCTGTTCCAGGCAGGCCGGATTCGGTGGGACACTCCCATCTGGAGGGAGGGTTATCCGAGCTGGCTCGCGTTCCGGAATGTCCCGGAGTTCGCATCGCTTCTAACCTCGATCGAGGGTTCGAGCGGAGTCATCCCTCCTCCCTCAAGCCCCGCGACCGGCCATGGTGGAGCCCGGAGCACCCCCTCGATCACTTCACGGCGATCGCCTCGCGTGGTGATCGCCGCCATGAGCTTTGCGATCCTTGGCATTCTCGGCGGGCTCGCTCTCTTCTTTATCGAGAGGCATCGTGCGGGCGTCTCCCGGTCCGCAGTTTCCGGCCTCGTGGACCTCTTCTCGTCAGGAGCAATCTACGTCGATTCTCATATGTCCAATACCATCCCACAAGCCACAGGACTGGTCGTCGCAGGAGCGACCATTACTGATCTCAACACGGGGGAGATGGTCGAAGTCCCGGGGAGTCGCGGTACGTGTTTCGCGATCGATCCGCGAGGATACCTCCTGACGAACAGGCATGTCGTGGAAGAATACGTGAAGCTTACGAGGGCGGATGCCCGGATCGCGGAGTTGGAGAAGACGAAATCGTGGCGCGTCAAACCAAATCTCTGGGTTTACTTCGAGAAGGAAAGATATGACGCAAGGGTGATTTACACAAGCGTGGCGCATGACATGGCCGTGCTGAAGGTCGAAAGGCAAGGACCCTGCTTCCGCCTAACTACTGATCCGAACATCATTCAGGGCACGCACATTTATGCGTTGGGTTTCCCCGCTGCGTCGTCTCAGAGTCTATCTGTTGAAGGGGCCATCCAGAAGTCGTTGCGCAAGGTGAGCGAGGCCGCCGAGAGCGTGCTTGACGAATCAGATTTCCGATACAGTATAACGGACGGAATCATCAGCCTGATCCGCCAAGAGGCCGGAATCGAGTATATTCAGCACAGTGCCGAGATCAGTGGGGGCAACTCGGGCGGACCTTTGATCTATGAGGATGGGCGTGTGCTGGGGATCAATACGCTCATGACGTTCGATGAGAAGAAGCCTGGCGTCGGCGTGAAGTATTACGCGATCGGTATGAATCAGTTGGTCGCGGATCTTCGTCGAAAAGTACCTGAACTCTTCGCTCGTTAGAGCGCTTAACGTTTGCGTTGCATCTACGTGAGAGAATCCCCCCCTTGACCTCCCCTTCGTAAGGGGGGGATTCCGAAGGGGCGGGCCTCCCCAAAAATCCCCCCCTTACGAAGGGGGGGAACGGGGGGGTCAAGGCCTTGGCCCCGTCTCGAGGCCGAGTCACGTAGGCCATCCAACCGTAAGGCGCTCTAGCCCGGTGAACATGGATTGGCCGCAAACACCACCACTCGCCGCTCGAGGCAACTCCACTTGACATCGATCTCAGAGGCCTCTCGGGCCCGACTCCGGATTTCTCGCGATCGCGACCGAATCTCCTTGGGACCTGCCATGTCCTACCTGATACCCAGGAAAGCCGCCGTGAAGCGAGCATGTTGTTGTTGGTTGGCGATGGCCATATTCACGGCGCTGCCGAGAGCGGCCTGGAGCGCACGACCGACGAGAGCGGAATTTCGATCCGCGATGATCCGCCTTTCCAAGTCGCGCAGCTTGCGGCGCAATGGCTTGACGAATCGCTCTTCACCTCCCAACCGTTCGACCCACGAGGGCCCGTCACCATAGGCGACCCAGGCCCTTTGGGGCGTAACCCGCACCGTCCAGAATGCCTTCTCATACCGGCGCTGGGCGACCTTGACGAAGTCACAGATCCCCAGGATCTCGAGTCCCACGATCTGGACGACCGGCGCCCTCGCGCCGTTGACGATCACGGGTCGAACGGTAACGGTCAGCGTGCACTTATAGGTCGGACGGGCGGCGGGCCGGAACTTGAGCTGGTCGAGGACGTCCAGGAGCAGCGGAGCCAACCCGCCATCCAGGATGAGGTAGCGGTCGCGCCCCACGACCTTGGCGTCACCCGGGCAGATCAGGCGGTCGTCATCTCCCCCAACGGGCAGGCACCAACCGACGGTGTTCTCGTCCGGACCCTTCAGGAGCGTCACTTTCGTCCCGACCTTGTATAACCCATCGAGCGTGAGGGTCCTGCCTTCGATGGACTCGGGCGACTCCAGGATCGTCTCGATCGTGATCGCATCCTTCCGGTCGGGACGGCCGGCGGGCTGGTTATCATCCCTTCGTTTCGCGGGCTTGCCCGGACCCGCGGCGACGGCATCGTCAGACCCGAGGAGGCTCGATGATCCGGGGCGATCCGCGTCGTGGTCATCGTCATCCGGTGGGATCACCGCGATCGCGGCGGGTGCCGGTTGCCCTTGATCCTGCGGCCCCTGGGCCAGGGCCACGCCGGCTTTCTGCGCGGATTGACGACGGTTTCGCTCCTGCCGAAGGGCCTGGAGCAAGGTCCCCCGATAGAACCTCCTGAGCTCCGGGGTCTGCACGGAGCGATCCACCAGGGGCTGGACCCCGGTCGTGAGATAGCCGTTGATCTCCTGGTCGCCGAGGCGCTGCGCCAGGGCATCAGCTTGGGCCGTCGAGGTGGCGAGGTCGATCTCGTGCAGGAGGACGCGGGCCGCTTCGACTTGCTTGCGTGCCTCCGGCCGAGACAGGTATTGATTGAGCAAGGACCCGGCCCGGTTCAGATTGCCGCCGCGGAGGGCCGCCAAGGCATCGGCAAAGAGGTGCTCGGGATCCTCCCCGGGTGCCTGATGCTCCGGCCGAGTCGCCTCTTGCCCGGGCGCGGAGCCCGGGCCGGGGATAGCCCGAGTGTCCGTCGAGAGCTCAACTCGGTCGGCGGCGTCGCGGCCCCGGTCGCTTCTCATCCAGGTCCATAGCGCCGTCGTCATCAACGCGAGCAGGGCGATCACCGCCGCACAGATGGCCCGCGTCAGGGATCGCGAGCGGCGGCCCGCGCGGTCCTTCCTCCGCGGCTCGGTCGGGACCGTCGCGGCGGAAAACGCTCCGGTCAACTCGGGACGCTCAGCCGCCGGGACCCACGACGCCATGCCGGCCTTCCAGACCAAGTCGGTGGGCTTTAGCTTTCGCCGGGCGGCCATCGCGAGCATCACAGATCGCGGGACCGGTCCCAACTTGCGTTTGTCTTCGCGAGAGAAGTGCCATTCGTCGGCCTCGTCGCCGGAGGCGACGACCGGCCCGGGCGATTCCCTGCCTCGGCGATCGGAAGCCTCGATCGGCTCAGCCTCCGCGACGGGGATGAGGGCGTCGTAGATCCTCTCGGCCGGGAACCAGGGCCCATCCTCGCCCCTCCGAATCGGCGTGGTCGGATCGATCGTCCCCTGCTCGACGAATCGCTTCAGGGTCGCAGCCGTCACCGGCCCGAAGGCGCCGTGAGGCGCCCGATAGTACCAGGAAGGACTTGCGGCCATTGAATCACCTGCCTCGATACGAGCGACCGGCCCGAGACACTGGGCTGTGTTGATCCGACGCCACGAGACCGGAACCCGAGGTGGGAAGAGCGGCCTGCCTGGTTCATCAACGAGCCGTGAGGCGCAGCAGCAGGCATCCGGCGGTGCCGGAAAGTAGCCCGCTGGTCGCAGCCAGCCAGAAGAGGAGGCCCGCAAAGCCGGTGGCCATGGCGAAGGCCGCGGTCATGGTGAATTCCGAGGGCTTGGACAATCTCAGCCCAAATAGTTCCTCGCGCAGCTTCTCCCGAGTCGCCTCGTCGGGATTGACCCTCCCGGGTAGCGCGCGGTGTGCGGATCCTCGGTCCTGTGGTGCCGCAACGACTTCATCGGCAAAGCCTCGCTGAGCCGAGGGCGGGGCCAGCTTCCTCAGAATCTTGTCATCCAGGGCGGTGATTTCCTGCTCGACCTGGTGGATCCTCGCCTCGTAGGTGGCGACATCCCTTCCGACTTTGATTGACCAGGCGAGGCTCCCCGCGAAGACCGAGAATTGGAGACCGGCGGCGGCGATGCAGAGCCAGCCGATAACAATCAAGGCCCGGGACGCGAGGCGTCCAATCTTCGAATCTCCGACCGCGCGCGGGACGGGGCACGCTCCGGTCTCGATTTCCCCGGGAGAGGAGGGGGAGCGTACACCGAGGACGGGCCTCCTCCATCCGACGGATAAGGCCCAGGTGCGCCGGCTCTTGCCGCCTCGCCGTCTTCGCTCGAGCCCACACTCACGGCGGATTCAGTAGCATCCCGGACGATCGCGTCAGCCATCCCTTGGGGCGGTCGCGAAGGCGGCGCCTCCCGAGCGGGAGCGATGGGACGCTCCGAGCCGATGGTTTCAGCGCCCGTGGCGACTCCGTCGCTGGTCGCAGCCAGCGCATACACCTCAGCGTCGGATTCGTCGGCTTCCGGGACGCGAACGACTGCGTCGCAGGACGGACACCGGACCCTCTTGCCCCTGTTCTCTTCCCGCATCTGAAGCCGCTGCCCGCATCGGCACGAAAACGTGGTCTTCATCGCTGTCAAGGCTGCTGGACTGACTGGAGACAATCAACCACACCAGGATAATGTACCAAATTATACAGAATATTTCAAGACCTGATTCCGACTGATATCAATCGCCCCGCCGCTCGGGTTTGCGGGCATCCGGCACGGGTCCGCACTGGCCGATCCGATCCGACACGGAGTCCACATCCTGTCGGGCGCCGACCTGTCCCGGGAGGGTCCGCCGGGCATTGGCTGGTCCGCCTCGGTCTGGGCGTCGATCGGCCTGCTGTTTCTGCCTGGGACGCTGGAGGTTCAGCACAAAGAGGGACCACGTTCGGTCAACCAGCCCGCGGCTTCAAGAACCAGTCGAGCCAACGCTCGGCGACGGATCGGGCCTCCGGCGGGAACGCATGCCCACGGCGGTGGTTGAGGAGCCCCACGGCGTCCGGTGCGCCCGCCAGCTTCCACAGCGGGATCGCCTCGGCGATGTACGGCCAGCTCCGGTCGCCATCGGCCGAATCGCCGCCGATCAGGAGAAAGGCCCTCGGCGCGGCCAGGGCCAGGACCTGCCCGTGGTCGAGGCCGAAATCCGGCCGGCGGATCGTCTCGCCGAGATACCACGGCGCATCCCAGTTCGAATAGGTCAGCCCGATTCCGCCCTCGCTGGAGACCGCGGCCCGGACCCGGTCGTCAAACGCCGCGAGGTAGAGGACTTCCTTCGCTCCCAGCGAATGGCCGATGGCGCCGATGCGGCGGGGATCCACGTCCTCCATCGACGCCAGGAGGTCCACGGCCCGCGTGGCGTCGTAGAGCATCTTGGCCATGCCGGTGACTCCACGGTGGCGGGCGCGGAGCCATTCCACGGCCGTCTCCGGCTTCGCCCCGCGGCGATACTGCCAGATGAAGCAGCGGGGACACATCGCCACGTAGCCCCGCCGTGCGAGCTGGAGCCCGATGTGGAGATCGGCCGGGCCCTCCAGTCCCGCGGGCTGGCGGATCGTCCATTCCACGGTGGAATGCGGGACGACGACGCCCGGGCGGCCCCGGCCGGGGCGGTCGGGCCGCAGCAGGTAGCCTTCCACCGCCAGGCCTCGCTCCGTCTCGTAGCGGACGAGCTGGCGGATCACGCCTTCGGGATGGTCCTCTTCAAGGACTTCCCGATTGTTAGCCGGACGCGGACCGGGGACGACGCCGAGGAACTGCTCCCAGGCTCGTCGCAGCTCCGTGCGACGCCGTTTCCAGCCATCCCGGCTCGTGATCGGCCGATGCTCCGCATCAAAGAGCAGGGGCAGCGGTCGCGACGCCGAAGACGGTATCCGCCCGGGCGGTCGCTGGAGGGTCTGCAGCCAGGCGGGATCGTCCGGGGCGTTCACGGCTTGACCTCCCGACGTCCGGGGAACTCAGCACCCGCTCGCTATCTCCCGGACACTGCTGACCACCCGGTCGATCTCCTCTTCGGTCGTGTAGCAAGCGCAGCCGATCCGGACCAGCCCCTGGTCGGCGACGCCCAGCCTTCGGGCCACGGTCGTCGCGTAGAAATCGCCGTGCGAGGCGAAGATGCCGTGTCCCGCGAGCCGTCGGCTGACCTCGCCGGAGGGAAGGCCGCCCACGGTGAAGCTGAGCGTGGGCGTCCGCGATGCGCCCGGCGGGGGCCCGAACCGTCGCACCACGTCGATGCCGCTCAGCCCATCCCACAGGCGAGAGAGGAGAGCACAGCCGCGTTCGTGAAGCGTCTCGAACACCGCGACGAGACGCTCGCGGCGCGAGATGCCCTCCTCGCCGGACGGACCACCTGCTAATGAGGCGAGGTAGTCGACTGCCGCCGCGGCGCCGACGATGCCCTCGTGGTTCTGCGTGCCCGTCTCCAGCCGCTCGGGGGGCGTGTCGGGCGCGGGCTCGAGCTTCGCCACGTCCAGGGCCTCGATCCGTTCGCGGCGGCCGAAAAGGACGCCGACGTGCGGGCCGTAGAACTTGTACGCCGAGCACGCGAGGAAGTCGCAGCCCCACTCGCGGACGTCCACGAGCTGATGCGGCGCGTAATGGACGGCGTTGACGAAGGTCAGGGCCCCGGCCTCGCGCGCGATGGAGACGGCGCGCGCGACGTCGTTGATCGTGCCCAGCG
The DNA here is from genome assembly GCA_963815795.1 of uncultured Planctomycetota bacterium. GTDB lineage: Bacteria > Planctomycetota > Planctomycetia > Isosphaerales > Isosphaeraceae > JAKAUH01. The sequence continues at coordinate 1,020,339 of CAWFIC010000006.1, forward strand.
CGTTGGACGCCGCCCCGATGGCCAGCAGCCGGGTGCGGTGATCGGTCAAGCAACGGTCCAGGTCGTCCCAGTCGAGCTGTCCGGTCTCGGGGATCATCTTCACCGGATGCACTTCGACACCGCGCTCGCGCGTGAGGGTTCGCCACGGGTCAACGTTGGCATGATGATCCAGCTCGGTCACCACGATGGCGTCGCCGGGTCCGAGCGTCCGCCCCAAGGCGCGGGCCAGGTGGAACGTGAGGGTCGTCATGTTGGCCCCGAAGGCGACTTCCTCGGGCGAGGCGTTGAGGAAGTCGGCCAGCGTGCGCCGCGCCCGGGCCAGGGCGGAATCGGTCTCGGCACTGGTCGGGAAGGCCCAGTGGGTGTTCGCGTTGTGCGACAACAGGTATTCGGAGACCGCCTCGACGACCGCGCCAGGGACCTGAGTGCTGCCCGGGCCGTCGAAGTAGGCCACGGGACGGCCTTCGTGAAGTCGCTGAAGGGCCGGGAAATCGCCGCGGATCCGCGACGTCTCGGCGATCGTCATGTCGCGATGTCGGGTGCCGGGCGAAGTCATGGGTGGGTCCTCTCTGGCCTGGAGACGGTCGGGGGCCTTCTTGCGGATTCCCGCGCCCCGCCCTGGCGGCGTCGTGCCGCCTGAGCGATCATTGACCGATCCAATGTTACCCGCGATACTGCGGGGAAGCGAGCTTGGGGAGCCCCGAACATGATCTGCGTCGCCGTCACCTACGTCATCAAGCCGGGCCACGAGGACGAGGCCGTCGCTCTCTTCGCCAAGCTGACCGAGGCCACACGCGCCGAGCCGGGCTGCCGGATGTACCTGGCTCACCGCTCGACGACCGATCTCAGGCGGTTCTTCCTCTACGAGCAGTACGATGACCAGGCGGCGCTCGACGCCCACCGCGCCGCGCCACACTTCGAGCAATATGCCAAGCGAGGCCTGTTCCCCATCATCGAAAGCCGCACTCCGGAGCTGTACGAACCCTTGGCGGGATGACACCGCCGGTAGGAGGCAACGTCATGGCCGCACACGCCGCTCCGTCCGGCCGACCGAAGCTCCCACCCGGACCCAGAGGGGGCTTCCTGGTCGGGGATAGCCTGAAGTACATGCGGGATCCGTTGGGATTCGTCGAGCGGGCGAAGCGGGATTACGGCGACGTGGTCTTGCTGCGCCTGGGCAACCTACGGACTTACCTCGTCAGCCATCCGGAACACATCGAGTCTATCCTACGCGGCCACGCGGACAACTTCCACAAGGACAAGATGACTCGCTGGCTCATCCCGCTGGTCGGCGAGGGCCTTCTGACCAGCGAGGACTCCTACTGGCGCCGGCAACGCAAGCTGGCCCAGCCGTCGTTCCAGCACCAACAGATCCAGCGCTACGGCGAGGTCATGGTCGAGCACACGGAGCGGATGCTCGAGACCTGGCACGAGGGCGAGGTCCGCGACGTGCACGAGGACCTGATGCGGTTGACGCTGGGGATCGTCGCCAGGAGCCTCTTCGACGCCGAGCTCACGAGCGACGCCGAGGCGGTCGGCGAGTCGCTGGCGATCGTCATGAACCACTTCATGAGCCCGTGGCGCTGATATCCCGCTGGTGGACCATCTGCCGTTCCCTTCGACCCGGCGATACTGGGGAGCGATCCGGCGAATTGACGAGATCATGTACCGGATCATCCGGGTCCGTCGCGAAGCCGGTCAAGATCAAGACGCCGGCGACCTGGTCTCGCGATTGCTGGCCGCTCGTGACGACGACGGAAAGGGCATGACCGATCGCCAGCTCCGCGACGAGGTCGTGACCCTGGTCCTGGCCGGTCACGAGACGACCGCACTGGCGCTGTTCTACATCCTCTACCTCCTGGATCGATCTCCCGAGGTCCAGGACCGCCTGGCCGCCGAGCTGGACTCGGTGCTCCGCGGGCGTCCTCCGACGGCGGCCGACGTTCCCCTGTTGAAGTACACCGAGTGGATTGTCCGCGAGGCGATGCGGCTGTATCCGCCGGCATGGGGGATCGCTCGCGAGGCGCTTTCCGATTGCCAGATCGGCGGTTTCGACGTGCCCAGGGGCACTCAGCTCTTCCTGACGCAATGGCTCGTCCACCGCGACGGCCGATGGTTCGAGGATCCCGGAGTCTTCCGGCCCGAGCGGTGGGATAACGACCTGATCAGGCGGCTCCCCCGTTGCGCCTATTTCCCCTTCGGCGACGGCCCGCGGATCTGCATCGGCAACCACTTCGCCATGATGGAGGCCGTGCTCGTGCTCGCGACCATCGCCCGTCGATACCGCCTGGTCGTCGAGCCCGGCCAAACCCTCGAGCTCTTGCCCTCGATCACACTCCGACCGAGGAAGGGCCTGCGAATGCGCGTCTGCCGGAGAGAGGCTCCGCCGACATCTCCCTCGACGAACAGAGAGGGAACCGTTGAAGCGGCTGTGGAGCAGCCGTCGATCGCGGTCATCCCGAGGCTCTGAGTCTCGGGACCACCCCCGTCCCGGCGCCGGGCCGGGACGAGGGTGTGTTGAGGCCGCGTCACGTGCTCGCCGATCAGTAAGGCGAGGTGTAGGTATAGGTGCCCGGGGCCGTGTAGTACGTTGTGTTGCTGTAGGTGGTGTATCCGGACGGAGTCGTCCCATAGGGATAGCTGTAGGTCGTCGTCGGGTAGGCGACGCGATTGCGCCGTCGGAACAACCCACCGAAGAGCCCCCGCCGTTGAGCCGTGTAGCCGTAGGGCTGCGCGGCGTAGGACCCCGGTGCGCCGTAATAGGCGGTCGTGGCGCCGGTGGTATATGGCATCCCGGCTGTACCGGCATAGTAGTAACCCGGCGCCATCGTGGTGGCCATCGGGTTGACCGAGTTATACCCCGCCATGCCCGGCATGGTTCGATTCGTGTAGCCGGGGGTTGCGCCGGTTGTGGTCCCCGGATTGGCCCCTGGCTGGTAGTAGTTCGACGAGTAGGTGGTCGTGGTGCCGGGATAGGCCGTGGCCGCACCCGCGGGGTTGACGATGGCCCCCGTCGTCCCCGGGGCCTGAAACATGTTGGCGGGCGCCGTGGCCGGCATGCCCGGAGCGGGCGCCGTGGTGGTCGTCTGGCCCGGGGCCGGAGCGGTCGTCGCCGGGGGATTGTTGACACCGACCGCCTGGGCCGCTTGTTGCCCGACGTTGCCGGGGGCCGGCACGGCCGGAGGAGGGGTCGGCGTCTGGGTTGGATTCAACACAGAGGCCGCCGCGCGCTCCGCTTGAGCGCCGCGCTCGCACCCCCGCGCTGCCCGTAGGCCACTCCCGCGTTCCCGGTCAGATAGGCCACTGCCAGGACGACACCGAATCCCAAGATCTTCCGCATGGCTGTGTCCTCCTTACTTGCTTGATCCTACCGACACATGGTCATCGTTCCCTCATCTGGATCCCCGCGATCGAGCGGAGGCCCGACAACCTCGGTCGTAGCGCGTTTCAATCCGCTCCCCGCCCGGAGGCAGGGAGAACCAGGGCGCACCGCGGATTATAGTCCCGACGCCCTCCCCGACTAGGACCTGGTGCGATCAGGTTGGTCCTCTTGCCAAACTGGGGCGTTGGGGGAGGATATGCAGGCTACGCTGTCCAAGGCTGTTGAGCCCTCTGAGCCGCAAAACCTGCGCCACAATAGGGGATCTCATGTTGTGGTCCTCATTCAAGCGAGGATGTCGCGCACGATCTCGCCGTGGACGTCGGTGAGGCGGAAGTCGCGGCCGGCATAGCGGTAGGTGAGCCGGGTGTGATCGAAGCCCAGGAGATGGAGGATCGTGGCGTGGAGGTCGTGGACGTGGACCGGCTTCTCGACGGCCTGGTAGCCGAATTCGTCGGTGGCGCCGTGGACGTGTCCTCCGCGCACGCCGCCGCCGGCCAGCCAGACCGAGAAGCCCCAGTGGTTGTGATCGCGGCCCATGCCGGGCCGGCCGTTGACCATCTCGACGGCCGGGGTACGGCCGAACTCGCCGCCGCAGAGGACCAGCGTCTCGTCGAACAGCCCGCGTTGCTTGAGGTCGGTGAGGAGGGCGGCGATGGCGCGGTCGCACTGGCCGGCTAAGGCGCGGTGGTTCTCGGCGATGTGGTCGTGGGCGTCCCACGGCTGGACGTCGCCGTGGTAGAGCTGGACGAACCGGACGCCCCGCTCGATCAACCGACGCGCGATGAGGAGCTGTTGCGCCTGGACGCCGGGGCCATAGGCGTCGCGCACGGACTGCGGCTCCTGGCGGATGTCGAAGGCATCGGTCGCGGCCATCTGCATGCGATAGGCCAGCTCGAAACTGGCGATCCGGGCCTCGAGCGCGTCGTCCTCGGCCCGCGGTTTCTGGTGCATGCGGTTGAGGTCCGCCAGCAGATCGAGCTGCCGCCGCTGATCCGACCGGTTGACCGACGTATTGCGGATGTTCTCGATCAGGTCCTCGACGCGGCTCTTGCGGGTGTCGATATAGGTCCCCTGGTAGACGCCGGGCAGGAACGCCGACTTCCAGTTGGCGACGTCGGCGACCGGCAGGCCGGGGCACATCGCGATGAAGCCGGGCAGGTTGGCGTTCTCGGTGCCCATTCCGTACGTGATCCACGAGCCCATGCTCGGCCGCGACAGCCGCTCGTCGCCGCAGTTCATCAGCCGCATCGATTGCTCGTGGTTGGGCGTATTGGCGTGCATCGAGCGGATCACGCAGATGTCGTCGATGTGCTCGGCCGTGCGTTCGAAGATCTCGCTGACCTCGATGCCGCTCTGCCCATACTTCCGGAACCGGTACGGCGAGGCCAGCGCGGCGCCCGTCTTGCGCTCGGTGGTGAGGTTACCCTGGGGGAGCGTCTTGCCCTCGTACCGCTTCAGGAGCGGCTTGGGGTCGAACGTGTTGACCTGGGATGGACCGCCGTTCAAGTAGATGTGAATGACGTGCTTGGCTTTCGCGGCGAAGTGCGCGCGTCGCGGGGCCAGCGGGTTATCGACCGCCGGACGGCCGCCGGTGAGGTCCGCGCCGCGGGCGGCCCGCCCGAGGTAGCCGGCGTCGCCCAGCAGGCCGAAGAGGCCCAGCATCCCCATGCCGGTGCCGACATGGCAGAGGGCCTCGCGCCGCGTCGTCGTCCGCTCGTGATCATGACTCATCGTCGCCTCGTTTCTCGGGCCGGTGAACCGGATCGGGGCCGGCTCGCCGATCGGGCGTCCCGAATCCCGAATTCAAGAGTCCGAATTCCAGATGGGAATAAAATGGAAGAATTCTAATTCGTTTTCATTTTCAATATTTTGAATCTTGAATCCGGAATTCGGAATCCTCCCGCCCTCCGGATCAGTCCACGAACAGGAACTCATTGGTCATGAGCAGCACCTGGGCGAGCTGCTCCCATCGCGTCAGCTTCGAATGGCCGGATGCGCCCGGACCCGACCCGGTCGGGGCGACGAACCGGGCGGCGGCCCGGATCTCGGCCGGCGTCGCGGCCCGGGCCAGTGCGGCGCGGTAGAGGGAGGCGACCCGTTCGTCGATCGTGCCGGCGCGGGCGACCTCCGGGCGGGCGGCGAGGGCTTTGGCCTGCTCGATGACGAAGGGGGCGTTCATGCTGTAAAGTGCCTGCTGGGGCACGGTCGTCCGGGGCCGGCGTTCGGCCGATTGGTCGGGGCTGGCGAAGTCGAAGGCGCGGAACATGGCCGGCAGGCTCTGGCGATCGACCATGCCGTAGACCGTCCGCCGCCGGTTGAGCGGATCGCCGGCCACATCCACCGCCCGGCCGCCCATCGCGTGATCGAGACGTCCGGCGACGGAGAGGAGCGCGTCGCGCATCGCCTCGAGGTCGAGCCGGCGCCGGGGATAATGCCAGATCAGCCGGTTCTCGGGGTCAACCTTGCGGCAATCGGGCCGGTCGAGGCTCGACTGCTGGTAGGTGCGCGACAGGACGATCTGTCGGTGCAGCGCCTTGAGCGACCACCCCTCGTCCATGAGCCGGGCGGCCAGGAAATCGAGCAGCTCGGGATGGCTGGGCGGTGTGCTCCGGGTGCCGAAATCGCTGGGGGTCGACACCAGGGGCTCGCCGAAGTGGTGCATCCAGACCCGGTTGACGACGACCCGGCTCGTCAGCGGGTTGTCGCGGTCGGTGATCGCCCGCGCCAGGTCGAGCCGGCCGCTGCCATGCGGGAACGGCTGACGGCTCGGACCGGCCAGCACGCGGAGGAACTGCCGGGGCACGTGCTCCCCCGGCTGCGACGAATTTCCCCGGACGAAGATCCGCGGCTCGTAGAGCTCCGGCGCGTCGTAGAGGACCATCGCGCGCGGCCAGGGATCGGCCGCTTTCACGGTCATGCGATCGAGGTCGACCAGCATCTTCCCGTATCCGTCCTTCTCGCCGCGCGACATGTAGTAATAGGTCTGGCTCTCGGGGAAGTAGGCGGGGCTCTCACGATCGGCCAGGATCATCCGGATCTGCCGCCGCGCCGGATCTTCGGGGACGTCCGAGATCGTCGGTGCGGCCTTGCGAGCCTCCTCGTCGAGGCGACGGATCCATTCGCCGTAGACGCGGGCGACATCCGCGCGGGACCTGAAGTCGGCCTTCGCCAGGCCTTCTGCGACCATCGGGTTGAGCTCGCCCGGCCGAGTGCCGGCCGGCCGAGTCCGCCATCGGCCCACAACGGATCGGGCCTTCGTGGCGAACTCGGCATCGCCCAGTTCCATGAGGTCGTGCCAGGGGCCGAAGACGGGATCGTCGGCCTGAGAATGATCCCTGAGGAACCGGCGCCACCGCGCGACGATCTGCGGCCGCAGGTCCTCGGGTGCCAGCGACAGGAAGAAGATCGCCGTCTCGAGCGGGTCGGGCGGGGTGGTCGCGGCCCGCACCAGGTAGTCGGGCGTCCGGTGGCGCGCGGTCTCGGAGAGCAGCTTGTACTGGCCCTCGAGGAACTGGCGGATCTCACGTCGCCTGGCCTCGGCCTGCTTCTCGAATTCGGTCGGCTGGCGGTGCGCGTCGGGCCGTTCGGTCAGCGGCAACTCGAGTGGCGCCTCACAACTGGCGAAGATCCCGTAGAACGAATAGTAGTCGGCCGTGGGGATGGCGTCGTACTTGTGGTCATGGCACCGGGCGCAGGAGACGGTGAGCGCCAGGAATCCCCGCGTGACCACGTCGATGCGGTCGTCGATCTGGTCGTGGATGTTGTTGTCGAACCCCTTGCCGAGGGTCAGGAGTCCCATGGCGGCCAGCCGCCAGGGCTGATCCCGGGGCGCCGCGACGTCGGCGGCGAGCTGGTCCTGGACCATCCGATCGAAGGCGAGGTCTTCGTTGAACGCGCGGATCACGTAATCGCGATAGGTGTAGGCGAACGGCCGCACCCGCTCGTCGCCGAACATCAGCACGCCGTCCTTGGTATTGGCGTATCGGGCGACGTCGAGCCAGTGCCGGCCCCAGCGTTCGCCATACAGCGGCGAGGCCAGCAGGCGGTTGACCGCCCGCGAGTAGGCGTCGGGATGCCGGTCTTTCTCGAAGGATTCGATCTCGTCCGCCGTCGGCGGCAGGCCGATCAAGTCGAAGGTGACGCGTCGGAGCAAGGTGTGGCGATCGGCCGGGGGCGCGGGCCTCAGCCCGGCGGCCTCCAACCTGGCCAGCACGAACGAGTCAATCGGGGTGCTCGGCCAGTTCGCATCCTTGATATGGGGGAAGGCCGGTTGACGGATCGGCTGATACGCCCAGTGTAATCCGGGCGGCTTCGAAGTCGATGCCGGCCGTCTTCTTCTCCGCCGTCCGGGCGGCAGCCGGCTCAGGGCCGTGGGGCATCGCCGCTCCGCTCCGGACCCACTGCTCCAGAGTCGCGATCGTCGCGTCCGGCAGCTTTCCCTTCGGCGGCATCCGCGTCTGCTCGTCCTGGTAACGGATCGCCTGGACCAGCAAGCTGGCATCCGCATCACCGGGCACGACCGCCGGTCCGGTGTCCCCTCCCTTCTTCATCCCATCGAGACTATCGAGCCGCAGGCCGCCCTTGGGCGACTTGGCCTGCGCCGAGTGGCACTTGTAGCAATGCTCGACCAGGACTGGCCGGACCTTCGACTCGAAGAAATCGACGCGGTCCGCATTCGCCTTCCCGTCGTCGCCCCGCGCCACCGCCCCGAGCAGGATAACCGGAAAGACGAGAGCGACTGCGATCCCCGGTCGGGTGCGTCGGCCGCATCGCCAGCCCACCCCGGTCGTCGGTCGTCGCATCCGTCTGGTCCGTTGCTGCATGATTCCATTCCCCTCGGCACCGTCAAACATCTCTCCAATATTCGCGCAAAACGGTTGACGCGGTGTCAAGCGGCTAATCCGGTTATTCGTTGCGACGCCTACATGCATGTCGCCGAGGTCTCGGTGATCACGCGACGCGGATGCAGCCATGAACGCAGTAATTGAAGGAGGCACCAGGCAAACCATCGAGGTTTCGCAAGATGCTGGTTTTATCGGTTCAACCCATTGCGACGCCATCGGGAGGCGGGCTGCTGGGTTCGTTTTCTGGGTTTTCTGGTGCGCGGTGGGTTCGTTCCTCGCACCTGCGTGGCCAGTGGCTTCGTTCGGCGCCGGTTCGGCGCCGACGCCCATCCAGCATCCACTGCCATTCTGGCAAGGCTGGGGTTCGTTTCGCGGATTTCACTTTGCTCCGACCCTCGGTCTGCGGCCATTTTGGCAGGTGGGTTCGTTTCGCTGATTCGAATTTCGGCATCGAGTCGGGCGACTTCACTCGATCAGCGTGCCTGAATGTGTGCTTAACACTGTGCTCGCGAGATGGAAAGTCCATTGAACGATTGCGTGTTTGGTTACTATCACGATGGCAAGCATCCCGAATTGCTGCCGACTTGCTAAGTTTTTCCATTGGAGGGTCCTCCAGGCTATCTCATACTACATCTTTGTGCCGTGTCAAATCGACCCGCCGATTCCGCGCCATCGGAACGGGCCGGCACGGCGACCGCCCGGATCGCACCGGGCCGGGCCCGGCCGTTGTAGGCGGCTCCGTCCGCCGACCGGTCGGATCGGATCGGGTCCGGACCGGTCGGGGGACAGAGCCCCCTCCTACAAAAGTCCCTGCACCAGCCCGCTGTCGGAGCCGGCTCCCGCCGGCGACCCGGCTGGACGGGTCGGGACAGGCGATGAGGTCCGACACGGGGAGCGATCCTCTCTCTGAAAGCTCGTTCTCGCCTGCCGAGTCCGCCGTGGTGGCCGTCTGCTCAACGACTCGGCCCCCACTCGGCGCGGAAGAATCATCGGAAAAACCACAAACCGATCGATTTTACGCGTGCGTTTGGGATAATCGTTGCGTCCTCTTTATCATCCAGATGCCTCGATGCCGCACGTCGAGCCGCCGGGATGGACCGGGGAGGGACCGCCCATGGTCGAAGGGGACGCTGTCATTGGCCGGCTGATCGATGAGGCGCGCCGCCACGCCCCGGGTGCGGTGGACCGCCTGCTGGAGTCGTATCGCAACTACTTGCGGCTCCTGGCGCGGACGGGCATCGACGCCTCCTTGCAGGGCAAGGCCGACCCCTCCGACCTGGTGCAGGAGACCCTGCTCAAGGCCCATCAGCGGTTCGACCAGTTTGCCGGCCGGACCGAGGCGGAGCTGGTCGCCTGGCTGCGGCAGATCCTGGCCCGGAACCTGGCCGACCTGTCCCGCCGGTACCGGGCGGCCGGGGCCCGGGCCGTCCGGCGGGAGCAGTCGCTGGACGACTTAGACGGCTCGGCGTCGCGCGCCCTGCTCCAGCTCGTCTCGCCCAACGGGCATTCACCCAGCCAGTCGGCGCAGCGTCGCGAGCTGAGCCTGGTTCTGGCGGATGCTTTGGCCGAGCTGACCCCGGATTACCGCGAGGTGCTGGTGCTCCGGACCCTGGAGGGCCGGGATTGGGACGAGGTGGCCCGGGCGATGGGACGGACCCCGGGCGCCGTCCGCTTGCTCTGGGCTCGGGCGCTCAAGAAGCTGCGTCCGCTGATCGAGAGGCGGCTGTGACATCGATGTAGGGTGGGTCGAGCCTCGATTCATCGAGGCGAGGCCCACCGGAATGGCCCGGCGGGATCGGTGGGCCTCAGGCCGCGACGCGGCCTTCGACCCACCCTACAAGAGACACCCATGACCGCGATCCGGCCGATCCAGAGCATGAGCCAATCCCCCAGCGAAACCCGGCTGGTCGAGGTCCTCGACGACTACCTGGCCGCCGCCCAGGAAGGCCGCGCCCCGACCCGCGAGGAATTGCTCGCCGCGCATCCCGAGCTGGCGGCCGACCTGGAGACCTGCCTGGCCAGCCTCGAGTTCATCCGCCAGGCGTCGTTATCGGCATCGCCATTGGTCGGCCACTTGCCGGCCATCGAGGGGGATCAAGGCAAACCGGGCCTCGGCGACCTGGGCGACTTCCGGATCATCCGCGAGGTCGGCCGGGGCGGCATGGGGGTCGTCTATGAGGCGTTGCAGCGTTCGCTCAATCGTCGGGTGGCCTTGAAGGTGCTGCCGTTCGCCGCGGCCATGGATCCGACCCAGGTCCGCCGGTTCCACACCGAGGCCCTGGCCGCCGCGCAGCTCCACCACACGCACATCGTCCCGGTTTACTCGGTCGGCTGCGAGCGGGGCGTCCATTATTACGCCATGCAGTTCATCGAGGGCCAGACGCTGGCCCAGGCGATCGCCGAGCGGAGGCGGATGGAAGGCGGGTCGGCGACGGATTCGCCGGCCGGGGAGGGAGCGTCGTCGACACCCGGCCCTTCCTCACGCAGCCGGGAGTTCATCCGCCTGGTCGCCGCCTTGGGCATTCAGGGGGCTGAGGCGATCGACTACGCGCATCGGGTAGGCATCATCCATCGCGATATCAAACCGGCGAACCTGCTACTGGACGCCGAGGGCAATGTCTGGATCACGGATTTCGGCCTGGCCCGCCTCCAGGACGACGCCGGCTTGACCATGACCGGCGACCTGCTGGGCACGCTCCGGTACATGAGCCCCGAGCAGGCGCTGGCGAAGCGGGGCTACCTGGACCATCGGACCGACATCTACTCGCTGGGCGTGACACTCCACGAGCTCTTGACCCTGCGACCGGCGATCGACGGCCGGGACCGGCAGGAGATCCTGGCCCGGATCGCGCAGGATGACCCGATCCTGCCCCGGCGTTGGAATCCCGCGATCCCGCATGAGCTGGAGACAATCCTCCTCAAGTTGACGGCCAAGGAACCGCAGGCGCGGTATGGCACGGCGCAGGAATTGGCCGACGACCTGCGGCGGTTCCTGGAAAACCGGCCGATCCGGGCGAGGCGGCCGAGCCTGGTGGAACGGGTGGCGAAGTGGGCGCGGCGGAATCGCGGCCTGGTCACCGTGGCGGTGGTCATGCTGCTCGTTTCCCTGGTCCTGCTGGGGGTCGCGGTCGTGTTGATCGAGGGCCAGCGACGGCGGGCGTTGACGAATTATCGCGAGGCCGAAACGCAGCGGGGGCTCGCCAACGACCGCGCTCGGCAAGTGAGCGAGAAGTCCCAAGAGCTCGAATGGCAGCTCTACGTCAGCCTGGTGAACCAGGCACTGGCCGAGTGGTCGGCGAACAATGTACGGCTGGCCGAGGAGCGGCTCGACGCCTGTCCGCGGCACCTCCGCGGCTGGGAATGGTATTACGTCAAGCACCTCTGCCACCTCGACCTGCTGACGTTCCGCGAACACACGATGCCGATCGTCGGCCTGGCGTTCAGCCCCGACGGGACGCGAGTTCTCTCGGCAGCCCACGGGAATCCTCACCCTGTCGCGGAGGGACCGGGCGACCTCAAGGCGTGGGACACGATGACCGGCCGCGTGCTCTTCGCCACGGATGCCCCGGGGATCACCGCCGTCGCAATCAGCCCGACCGGAGCGTTCGTCGCTACCGGCGATGCCGAGGGCGCGATCACGCTCCGCGATCCGATGGACGGCAAACCGATTGGTGCACTCCGGCGCCCCCGGGAGGAAGAGCGCCCCGATCTTCGGCCTCGCCTGCGATGCGGCGGGGAATCGGGTCGTATCGAGCGGCGCCAACATCTTCATCGGCATGGTCGACCTCTGGGAGGTCGCGTCCGGCCGGCGGCTCCACTCCTGGAAGTTCAAGGAGGTCGGGCGCCGTCCGCTGAGCGTGACCCTCAGCCCCGACGGCACTCGGATCGTCGCTGGATTCTTTGATGGCACCATTCGGCTCTGGGATGCGGTGAACGATAGGGAAGTCCATGAGATGCTCGGGCATACCGGTCATGTCTTCGCCGTCGCTTTCAGCCCCGACGGGACGCGTCTCGCATCTGCCGGCTGGGACCGAGTCGTGCGGCTCTGGGACCCCGCCACGGGCGGGCTGATCCGTAGTTTGGTCGGCCACACATCCATCGCCCGCGACGTCGCCTTCAGCCCCGACGGCGGGCGACTCGCCTCGGCCGGTGAGGATGGGGTTGTCAGGCTTTGGGATGCACGGACCGGCCAGGAAATCACGACCCTGCGCGGCCACACCAGCTTCGTCACGAAGATCGGCTTCAACCGCGATGGGACCCGGCTGGCTTCGGCTGGACAGGACGCCGTCGCAAAACTCTGGGACCTGACCTCCGGCCCTCCCATCGGCCCGCTCCGTCATGGAGAGTGGGTCAGCGCGGTCGCCTTCAGCCCCGACGGCTGCACAGTGGCCTCGGCGAGCCGGGACAAGACCGCGAAGCTCTGGGATGCGGCCACCGGCCGGGAGGTCGCGACCTTCGCGGGGCACATCAACATGGTCAGCGGCGTGGCCTTCAGTCCGGATGGCAATCGACTCGCCACCGCGGGCTGGGACGGCACAATACGGCTGTGGGATCGGCGCACGGGCGCAATGATCCGGACGCTGTCCGGCCATCAGGCCCTGGCCCTGGCGGTGGCTTACAGCCCCGACGGCGCCCGGATCGCCTCGGCGAGCGTGGACCGGACGGTCAAGCTCTCGGACGCCGCGACCGGCCGCGAGCTTCGCACTTTCCGGGGGCACGACGACGTGGTCATGGCCGTCCGTTTCAGCCCGGATGGCGGTCGGGTCGCTTCGGCCGGGCTGGATGGGGCCGTCCAGATCTGGGACCCCGCCACCGGGCAGATCGAACTGACTCTGGACTGCCCGAGTGCCCAGGAGTCCGGAGCATTGAAGGGTGGGATGCTGGCGTTCAGCCCCGACGGCAGCCGGATCGCGGGATGCAGTGGCTCGGGCAACATCTCGGGCGGTGAAGTCCGGGTCTGGGACGCGACCACCGGGCGACTCCTCCTGACATTCGCCGCCCACACCAACCACGTCAACGCGGTGGCGTACAGCCCCGATGGCAGCCGGATCGCCTCGGCGAGCAACGATCAGACGGTCAAGCTGTGGGAAGCCGCGACCGGTCGGGAGATCCTGACCCTGCGCGGCCACAACGCCGGCGTGCTGGCCCTGGCCTTCAGCCCCGACGGCCAGCGCCTCGTCACCGGGAGCATCGATCACACGGTAAAGATCTGGGAGGCCCCCGGGCGCCAGGGCCCCGCGCCCCCTCCGACGGTCGAATCGCGACGGACGAACCGCAAACCACCGACAGGAAGGAGGGGCGCACGCCACCACGATCGAAGCCATGAGCAGCGGGCTCGCAGCGGAGCCCGGCGGTTGAAGTCGCTGTTCGGTGTGTGGAGTCCACCGAGAGGTTCCGAGTCGGCACCGCGGGTCGAGGTTCTGCGGCCGCCGGCCCGCGCCTGAATGAATCGCCTTGTCAAGCGTGAGGACCCGATGGGTCCGGGCGCTCGTCGTCGCGCCCGGGCTGACGATTGACTGATCTGATCCCCCATCTTTTCGGTTCAAGCCGGGAGACACTTCGATGCGCCGCACCTTCAACGCCTCGTCACCGACATCGTTGTTCACGCCCACGACCAGGAAGGTCCGGCGCCTGCACCCCCGGAGCTTCCGACCGCTACCGATCCGGCTGGAGGAGCGGACCCTGCTCTCGACCATTCAGGTGACGTCGACCTCGGATCGACCGTTCGCGGCGGACACCATCTTGACGCTGCGCGACGCGATCCTGCTGGCGGATGGCGGACTGACCGTTGGCCAGCTCTCGCCGGCTCAGCAGGACCTGGTCGCCGGCACGCCGGACCAGCCCGGCGTGACCGACACGATCGACTTCAACATCCCGTTCAACGATCCCGGCCACGTCTACTACACGGACGATGGGAACGCGGGCTCGGTGAGCACCGCCGACATCGCCCCCGTCCCCACGGTGGCCATCGACGGCGTCACTCCGATCACCTCGGATGCCCAACTGGCCGACCCGAGCCTCGTGGCGCGGGCAACACGATCGACCCGGACTGGTCCCATAGCTGGTGGTCCATCAACCCCACCTCCGCACTCCCGGCCATAACGAGTCCGGTCACTATTGACGGCTACTCCCAAACGGGCTCCAGCCGCAATTCGCTGGCCGTCGGGGACAACGCGATCCTGACAATCGAGGTGAAGGGAGCGGGCTCCATCCCGCCCGACTTCCCGTACCTTGGCTATGCCGTCGGCCTGGTCATCGCCGCCGATAACACTACTGTGCAGGGCCTCGTGGTCAACCGCTTCGACAACACAGGGATCGCGGTACCCGGGAATGGCAACGGCGGTCCGACGGGCGTTGCCATCCAGGGCTGCTTCGTCGGGACGGACCCTTCGGGCACCGTCGCCCTGCCCAACGGGTACGCGGGCATCGACTCGGCCACCGCCCCCTCGCGAATCGGGACGGACGGCAACGGGATCGACGACACCGGCGGCGGGCTCAACGACTACGCCGAGCGGAACATCATTTCGGGTAACGGCGGGTACGGAATCCGCGCGGGCAGCCCCGCCGGCGGCGTGGCGGTGGTTGCAGGCAACTACATCGGGACCGATCGCACCGGAACGACCGCCCTGCCCAACGGCTCGATCTTTCCCCAATACGCCATCGGCGTTGAGGCCGGCCCGGGCTCGCGGGTGGGCGTCGATGGGCACGATGCCGACCCGATTGCCGAGCGAAACGTCATCTCGGGAAATAACAGTGGGGCGAGCCCCTCTTCCCTTGGCGACGGCGTCACCGCCTATGCGGGGTCTGTGATCGCCGGCAATTACATCGGCATCGACGCAACCGGCCTTCAGCCGCTCGGGAATGGCGGCACCGGAGTCGTCGCCGAGGGAGGGGCCCTGATCGGCACCGACGGCGACGGCGTGGGCGACGAATACGAACAGAACGTGATCTCCGGCAATTACCCGGTCACCGGCCAGTATGGTACCGGGATCGTCGTCTTCGGCTCGGGCAACACGATCGCTGGCAATGACATCGGTACCGACCCAACCGGGACATTCAGTATCGGTCACCAGCTAATGGGGGTGATGTTCTGGGGAGGGAGCCAGGACAACGTGCTCGGGTACGACTCTGATGATCCAGTCGTGGACCCCGCCGCCATGCGCAACGTGATCTCGGGTAATTCTGCCTATGGTGTGGATATGCTGGGCGACCAGAATGTTGTCGCTGGGAACTTCATCGGCACCGACGCCACCGGGACTGCGCCGGTGCCGAACGACCGCGGCATCGAGCTCGACGGGAGCAGCTACAACCGGATCGGTACCGACAGCGATGGCGTCGGCGACGAATTGGAGCGCAACATCATCTCGGGCAACGCCGACAACGGCCTCGTCCTCAACGGCGGCGATTACAACGTCGTGGCGGGGAATTACATCGGCCCTGACGTCACGGGCTTTCGGTCGCTCGGCAACGGAGGTTACTCCGCCGTGTACCTGTCAGGGGGGACCGGCAACCGCATCGGCGTCAACGGCACGTCCGCCGACCCGGCGGCTGGCCGCAACGTCATTACGGGCACAGGGGGAGGAGCGGGAGTCCAGCTTGTCGGAACGGGCCAAACGATCATCGCCAGTAACGACATCGGCACCGACCCCACGGGGACTCGAACGGTCGATATCGATGGGCACACCTTTGGCCTCGGATACGGAATCCTGGTTCAGGGAGCCACATCGACACTCATCGGCAGCCACGACGTGGGCGATAATCTCGAGGGGAACGTCATTGGAGGAGACCGATTCGGCGTGTGGGTGTCGCAAGCCGCGACAGGGACCGTGATAGCGGGCAACTGGATCGGCACCAATCCCCTCGGGGACAATCTCGGCAATGGCAGCGCGGGCGTCGTGCTGGACGCTGGGACGACGGCGACTCAGGTCGGTGGCCCCGGACTGTCGGGCAACACGATCGCCTTCAACGGCTGGGAAGGGGTCCTGGTCGCTGGGCTCTCCACAGGCAACTCGATCCGGGGGAACTCGATCTACTCCGATGACCTTCTGGGAATCGATCTCAGTGGCGTCGACGGCGTGCCCTTCTACCCCGGCGACGGCGTGACCCTCAACGACTCCCACGCCGGCCAGCCCGGCCCGAACAACTGGCAGAACTTCCCGGTCCTCTCGGCAGCCTACGCGGGGCCCTCGACGCTCGTCACGGGCACGCTCCACAGCACGCCCAACACCACCTTCGCCATCGACTTCTATGCCAACCCCGCGCCCGACCCGTCGGGCTATGGGCAGGGCCAGTTCTACCTGGGCTCGACGACCGCGACCACCGATTCGAGCGGCAACGCGAGCTTCACGGCGACCGGTCTCGCGCGGCCAGCCCTGGAGAGTGGATCAGCGCCACGGCGACGGATCCCGGCGGCGATACCTCGGAGTTCTGCCAGGATATCAAGTCGGTGCCCGCCCCCGCCGTCCTGGTGCTCAACCCGACGGCCAGTGGGGCGCTGACGCTCTCGGGCAACGCCAGTGTGAACATCCCGGGGATCGTGGCGGTTGACTCCAGCTCGAGCACCGCGATTTCGGCGGGCGGCAATGCTCAACTGACGGCCACGACGATCGATGTCCTGGGCGGGGTCAAGACGAGCGGGAGCGCGACCGTCAGTCCCGCGGCAACAACGGGCGTGTCCTTCCCTGACCTGCTCGCCGGGCTGGCACCACCGAGCACGATCGGTCTGACCAATTACGGATCATTCAGCCTGGCGGGAAGCTCCTCCCAGACCATCAACCCGGGCATCTACAGCCAGATCAAGGTCTCGGGCGGTGCCAGCCTCACCCTCAATCCCGGCACCTACATCATCGAAGGGGGCGGGCTGACGGTAACCGGCGGCGCGAGCATCACCGGAGCAGAGGTGACCATCTACAACGCCGGCAGCAACTACCCCGGCTCGGGCGGAAGCTTCGGCGGGATCACCCTGGGCGGGACCGGGAGGTTCAACCTGTCCGCACCGGCGAGCGGGCCCTATGCGGGGGTCGTGATCTTCCAGTCGCGCCAGAACACCCGGGCCCTCTCCTTCAACGGCAACTCCATGTCCGGGATGACCGGCATCATCTATGCCGCCAACGCCCTGCTCAGCCTGAGCGGCAACGCCTCGCTCGCGAGCCCGCTCGATGTCGGCATGCTGAACGTGAGCGGCAATGTCGCCCTCACGCAGATCGCGGCCGGGAGCGACGGCACGGGAGACGCCTCCGGCATCGCCAATACCCTGCTGGCCGGCAACCTCTCGGTTTACATCAACGATCCGTCCGGATTGTTCACGGCCGACGAGCTGGCCCGCATCCAGGACGCGATCAACGCCTGGGACGCGATCCTCGCCCCGTACAGCGTGACGATCACCGAGGTCACCGACCCGAGTCAGGCCAACATCGTCATCGACACCGGCGATACCAGCGCCTGCGGCGGGGCCGCGGACGGCGTCCTGGGCTGCTTCAACGCCCCGAACGCCGAGATCACGCTGCTCCAGGGCTGGGACTGGTACGCCGGGTCCGACCCGACCGAGATCGGCTCGAATCAATACGACTTCGAGACGACGGTGCTGCACGAGCTGGGCCATGCGCTGGGCCTGGGCGGCTCAACCGACCCGAGTTCGCCGATGTACGAGACGCTGGCGGCGGGTGTGGCCGATCGGACGCCGACCACCCAGGACCTGAACATCCCCGACCCGCCCGAAGACGCTGACCCGCAGATGGCGGCGGGATTCGTCCCCGGTTCGGCCGCCGCGCCCTTGTCGCAAAATGGACGCATCGTCGCGCTCGGCCTGGCCACGGTTGCCGGCCCGGCCGGCCTGATGCCTTTCAGAGTCCCGAGTGGTCAGTGGTCAGTGGTCGGTGGTCAGTTACCGGCCGTCGGGGGCCAGGTCAATTCACTGGTTGGTCCGCAGACCTCACTGGTGGTCCAGCGAACAGTCCAGGTCGGCGGGGCGGCCCGCGGGTCCGTTGTCGGAGGGGACTCCGTCCGCCGACCGGGTCCGGCCCGCTCCCGCCCGACAGACCGACCGATCGGCGGACAGAGCCGCCTCCTCCAAACGGACCGGGCCGGGCCGGGGTCGGCGGACGGAGCCGCCTCCTACACAGAGGACGGGCTCGGGCCGGACGGGATCCGGTCGGACGAGGCCCGGGCCGTTCCGGAGGCTCGCCCCGCGGGAATCCCGCACGTCGAGCACGGTTTCATCGGGAGGCAACTCCGGGCGGTGCCGGTCTCCGACGCGGCGCTGGACGAACTGGCCGCCGCCGCGGTCGGGTGGTCCGGGGGGACGACCGCGGGAATGAGCGGGCTCGCGGTTCCGCGCCTGTCGGGCCGCTCGAATTCGACGGGCCCGGCCGACCCGGTCACGGAGCACGATGGGCGGAGGGAAACCGGCGGCCCGTTGGCGGGGCTGGCGCTTGTCCTGCTTGGGGCGGCCTTCTGGAGTCATCGCGGCAGAACGCGCCGCACCAGGGTTCCGGCCCGCTGACCTCGCCGGTAAGCTTCAGAGGCAAGCCTCGGTCACTCGATTGGGAGAGCACGGTCGGTCCCGGGGCCGCTCCGGCGCGGAGACCGCGCCGTGAGGTCGAACTCGATCCGTTGGATCCCATGAGCCTCCACGAAGCGGCTGACATCCTCTGGTTCAAGGTCTGGTGGAGGTACCCGAACCCCACCGATCCCTGGTTCTCGATCCCCTATCATGCCTTCAACCTGTTCGAAGGGGCGTGCTGGGTCGTCATCGGAGCACTCGTGTTCCGCCGCTTCCTGGCCTACCGCCGATCCTTGCTGGAGATCGTTTATGCCCTGGCCTTCGTGAGCTTTGGCCTGACCGACTTCCGCGAGGCGTATGTTCTGGAATCCTGGCTCGTCTGGGTCAAGCTGGTGAACCTGATCGCCTTGATCGGTCTGCGTACGCTTGCCATCAAGCGGTGGTATCCGGGGAGCAAGCTGTACTGAGAGTCTGTTCCTGAAGACAATCTCAGCCCCCGAAGGGGGCGGTCGGGCGTAGCCAGGGGCGTTAGCCCCTGGTCATAAACATAACAACAACCAAACCCTCTTTCGGGCCAGTTCCGCCGCAACCACTGGCGAGGCCAGTGGTTGCGGCGGAACTGAGGGGGATTATTCGACCTGGTTCAAAGTCGGGTAACACTAGCGTGACCAGTGGGAGCTTCTCTGAAATGCCTGCTTCCTCCATGCTGGCGATGGGGTTCCAAGCCAACGCCATCACACGGAGGAAGCAGACATGCTCGCTCAGACTATGCCTCTGGTTGCCGCCATGCAAGCCGATCCGCTCCCGGCCGCCGTCTCGATCCCTTGCCCCGCTCAGCAACTCCCGCCCCAAAAGCGGCAGGAGTTGGCCCTCCAGGTCCTCGACGGCTCGCAGCCGGTCGCCCAACTGGCCCGCCAACATCAGGTCAGCCGCCAGTTCCTCTACCGACAGGCCGACACCGCCCAACTCGCCCTGGACCACGCCTTCGACCCGCCTCCAGCGGCCCAGGAGGTCCTCTTCCACCTGCCGGTCACCACGTCCTGGCTCCGTCAATTGATCCTCACCCTGGTCCTGGCCTGTCACAGCCCTTACCGCGGCGTCATCGCGCTGTTGCGTGACCTCTTCGACACCGAGACCTCCCTGGGCACCGTCCATAACGTCGTCCAGGCCGCCGTCGCCCGGGCCCGCGCGATCAACGACTCGTACGACCTGGCCGCCGTCCGCGTCGGAGCCCATGACGAGATCTTCCAGGCCGGCCACCCGGTCCTGGTGGGTGTCGACACCGCCTCCACGTTCTGCTACCTCTTGAGCCAGGAGGAGCACCGCGATGCCGACACCTGGGCGGTGCGGCTGCTGGAATTGGCCGAGCACGGCTTCGCCCCCGACGCCATCGTCGCCGACTTCGGCACCGGCCTCCGCGCCGGCCAGGCCCTGGCGCTGCCCCAGGTCCCCTGTCGCGGCGATGTCTTCCATCTATTGCGCGATCTCGAGCAGGCCGTCTCCTACCTGGAGAACCGGGCCTACGACGCGCTGGAGGCCTGCGCGCGCTGGAGCGGGAGCAGGCCCGAGTGCGCCAGCAGGGCCGGCCGGCGCAGGGCGCGGCCCAGCGACTGCGGCGGGCCCGCGTCGCGTGCGACCCGGCCATCGCCTTGGCGGACGATGTCCGACTGCTGGGAGACTGGCTCCGCTACGACGTGCTCGCACTGGCCGGGCCGTGCCACGCCGACCGCCTGGTGTTGTACGACTTCATCTTGGCCGAACTGCAAGCGCGGGTCCCGGCCTGCGCGCACCGCCTGGGGCCGATCTACCGGCTGCTGAAGAACCGTCGCGACGACCTGCTGGCCTTCGCCCGGGCGCTGGACGAGGAGCTGGGGCAGATGGCGGTGGCGTGGGGGGTGGCGGCCGATGGCCTGCGTGGCCTGCTGAACGCCCGGTGCCGCGACGAGAGCGACCCGGTGCGCTGGGCCGAAGAGTCGGCAGTGCGGCCCCAGCTTCGCGGGTGGTCGCACGCGGCCTGCCGGGCGGTCGATGCGCTGGCCGCGGGGACGGTGCGCGCCAGTTCGCTGGTGGAGAACCTCAACAGTCGGCTACGGACGTACTTCAGCTTGCGCCGTCATCTCGGGGCCGATTACTTGGACCTGCTACGGTTCTACCTGAACCACCGCGTGCTGGAGCGGAGCGAACGGCCGGAGCGGCAGGGCCGGACGCCGGCGGAACTGCTGACCGGTGCGGTGCACGGGCACTGGCTGGAACTGCTGGGATTCCGTCGCTTTGCCCGCCCCGCGTGATCCGCCGGCTCATTGCGGTCGCCCCGAGCGCCTGGCTGGCCCAGGCACGGGGATCGTCCGCGCCGTGACTGCGGGAGAGTCAAACTGTTACCCTGGAAAGGCGGATTTTGAACCAGGCCGATTATTCGGTGGTTCGGGTGCGGGTCGCGCGGTCCAGGGGCTGCCGCCCCTGGCTACGCCCGACCGCCCCTCCGGGGCTTGCGGAACAGACTCTGAGCATCGCGTCAGCGAACATGGGTCCGACGTCCAGGGGGCGAGGCGCCTGTCAATCCCCGCTCGCACGGAGGCTCGCCCTACCGGGGAATTGCGTCACGGCCGCGACGGCTTCTCCATCATCGAATACTGGGCGAACAGGTCGTTCTTCAGGTCGATCGCCGAGTCGCCTCGATCCCAGCCCAGGGCCTGCGCGAATCGGCGCATGGTTTCGGAATCGTCGCGGTCGAACGCGAGGATGCGGAAGCCCGCGGCCTCCCACACCTCACGTCCGAAAGGACAGCGCCCGTCCGCCCAGGGCTTGTACGGCTGGCCGGGGGGACTGGGTGCCGGGCTGATGTTGTAGATCAAGATCCGTCCGCCCGGCTTCAAGGCGTTGTGGAGCGTCCTGACGAATCGGGCGTCGTCCACGCCGAGGTTCAGCAGCCGCCGCGGATCGACGGGCCGTTCGGGATGGACGTAGCCTCGCTTCAGCGTGTTCTTCGAGAGGATCAGGTCATAGCCTCCTCCGACCGCCGTCCGCACCGCCTCGTCGGCCGGGAATCGGCCGTGGATGAGCCGGATCGAGCCGTCGCGTCCTCGCGGGTTCTTGACGATCCCTTGATCCGCGGGCGCACTGTACAGGGTGCGGAGCAGGGGATCGACGTCCACTCCCGTGACCTCGGCACCGAGGCCCGCGAGAAGCCGGAGATGCCCGACCGTGCCGTACCCGAAATCCAGCACCTTCCGGCCCGAGACGTCCTCCAGCCCGGCCTGGCCGAGCAGGTCGATTGCGCGAGAGTACGCCAGCGGGGAACCATACTTCGTCGTGTAGTAGAATTCCTCGTCGATCGGGACGGGCTTGATCGAGCGCCGCTGGTCGTCGCCGAGCGCGGCGGCCCCGGCGTCGCTCAGGTAGGTCTTCCCGGCCTCGTCCAAGAAGATCGTGCGGGGGGCGATGGAGGGAAGACCCGGGGTCTCCCTCAAGAAACTCTTGGCGAGGGGCGAGGCGACCAGCGGGTCCAGGGCCTTGGCCTCCCGACGAAGTTGGGCCACCCCGCCGGCTCGGTCGGAGACGCCGGACTGCAGGGCATCCGAGGACAGCGGGCGCGTCACGAGGCCCAGGGCGAGCGCTACGACGGCGATCATGGGAAGTTGACTCCGATTGCCGGTGATCCCCATCGAGCTTAACATCGTGAATGGCGATCGGCGCTGTCAATCTCCGCGTCGTCCGTCTCACTGAAGAGGGCGCAGCGTGTTCGGCTTCTTCCTTCGTCAACGCCGCGAACGACTGCGGTCCGCGCCGTTCCCGGCGGAGTGGCTCGCGATCATCGAAAGGAACGTCCCTTTCTATGCGCTCCTGCCGGAGGCCGACCGCCGCGAGCTGCAAGGCCATGTCCAGGTCTGCCTGGCGGAGAAGCACTACGAGGGCTGCGGCGGGCTCGAGCTGACCGACGAGATCAAGGTGACCATCGCCGCCCATGCCTGCCGGCTGTTGCTGCGCCGGGATTGCGAGGTCTTTCCCAGGTTGATCACGGTCCTGGTCTATCCGTCGGCCTATGTCGCCCGGTCGGTCGAGCCCATCGCGGGGGGAGGCGTCCTGGAAGGCGACCAGGTGCGGCTGGGCGAGGCCTGGAAGGGTGGGGTGGCCGTCGTCTCGTGGGACGAGGTCCAGGCGGTGGCGAAGGGCCTGACTTATGGGCGAAATCTCATCCTGCACGAGTTCGCCCACATCGTCGACATGGAGGACGGCTCCGCCGATGGCACGCCCATCCTGCCGCGTCGCGAGCAATATGCATCCTGGGTCGCGGTCATGGAGGACGAGTACGAGCGCCTCCGGCGGGACAGCGCGCTGAGTCGATATACGGTGCTCGATGACTACGGCGCCAGGAATCCGGCCGAGTTCTTCGCCGTGGCCACCGAGGCGTTTTTCGAGAAGCCGACGGTGCTCGCGAAAAGGCATCCGGAGCTGTACGCCGAGCTTCGGTCGTTCTACCGGCAAGATCCGGCCCGGCTATCGGCTCGGGGTGCGGAAGAAGCCTCGTAGGGTGCTCTTTGAGCACCGGGTATCGGCTCGAGAATCCCGGCTGGTGCTCGCAGGGCACCCTACCGGGCGGTCAATCGATGCTCGTTAGAGCGGTTAACGAATGGATGGCGTATATGGTTTGGCCTCAAGGCGCCGCTGGAGCCTCGACCCCCCCCTGACCCCCCCTTCTTAAGGGGGGGATCAAGATGGGCGGGCCTCCTTCCGTTTTCCCCCCCTTAAGAAGGGGGGGTCAGGGGGGGTCGGGCGTGCGCAACGCAAGTGTTAAGCGCTCTAGCTGGATCGGGAAGGCGCCCTGGCGATGTCGCCGGGCCTGCTCGACGTAATGGCGCCAGCCCTGCTCGACGTGTCTCGCCGCCGCCTCGTCCACTGGCCGAACGACCTTGGCGGGCAGGCCGACGACCAGCGAGCCCGGGGGAACATCGAGTCCCTCGAGCAAGACCGCCCCGGCGCCGATGATCGAGCCGCGACCCACGCGAACCCCGTTCAAGATGATCGCTCCCATCCCGATCAGGCAGTCGTCCTCGATCGTGCAGCCGTGAAGGATGACACGGTGGCCGACCGTGACGCGGCTCCCGACTCGGCAAGGGACATCCTCGTCGGCGTGGATCATCGTCAGGTCCTGGATGTTGGTCTGCTCCCCGATCGTGATCCGGTCGGTGTCGCCGCGGATGACGGAGTTGTACCAGATGCTCGACTGGGCCCCGACGTGGACGTCGCCGAGCACGATGGCGCCGGGTGCGATGAAGGCGGTCGGGTCGATCATTGCGGATGCTCCTTCGGCAACAGGACGCGGACGATCTGTCCGCGGTGGTCGGTGCTCGGACCGTTGAAGAACGCGCAGGAGCCGAGGCGCAAGTCTCGCCGAACCAGACGTGGTCGATGTCATAGACGGGCAGCCAGGCGGGGAAGGTCCCTCTCCAGCCTCGCGCCGATCGGCCCGCCAGGCGATAACCGAGCGCCGCGAGCCCGTCGAAGCCCCGGCTACGGCTCGGCGTGTTGAAGTCGCCCAGGACCAGGTCGTACGGCTGCCCTGCCGCATCGGCTCTACGGCAAGTGTCGGCAATGGCCCGCAGGAACGGGATGCGGGACCGTGTGGGCGAGCTGACGCCATCGACCACCAGGAGCCGGATGCGACGGTCGCGGACCTCCGCGATCACGCCCATCGCCAAGCCTCCGGGAAGCCGCAACTGTTCTTCGAGTCGAATCGGCCATCGCGAGCAGGCGGCCATGTGATACCCGTCGGGGCTCGTGTTGTCGTGGCGGTTGCCCACATACGACGCGCCCGGTCCGAGATCGTTGACGAGCCGGTCCAGCCACTCGCCGGGCGGTGCTTCGCTCAGGACGACCAGGTCGGGCATCATGCCGACGATCCTCTCGCGCTGGGCCGCCCAGGTGCCTGCACCGCGGAATAGCCCGCCACCCCACTGGACATTCCAGTGCAAGACCGACACCTGGAGATCCTCGGGTCCGGCCTGCTCCGTGAGCCCCGAGCCGGTCATCGCATACGCCGACCAGGCCACCGCGACCAGCCCGAGAACAGCGAGGCCGAATCGAAGCCGGGGGAGCGAGCGTCCGCGGAGCACGGTGTCCAGTGCGACAGCGACCGTGCCGACCAGCGGCAACGGGATGTACATCAACATCGCGGCGCCGACCGAGACGTCCCGGATCGCCTGGCCGGTCAATCCGGCGACGATCAGCCCGGCCGAACCGAGGGCGGCAGCGCCGGCCAGCGCCTTTCCGATTCGGCGCCTCGACGTGCCTTGTACCGTCGGCGGATCGGTTCCCGACATGCCCAGGGTTCTCTTCATGTGCGGGCCGTTGCCCACCGTACGTCACCGATTGAGCCAACTGACCATGGTTCGGGTCACCAGGTCGGCCGCGTCCTGCTGGACGAAGTGACCGGCTCCGGGGACGGTCACAAGGGTGAGGTCGGCGTCGATCCAGTTCCAGGTGTCATTGAGGGCACCCGGCAGCAGCGCCTGGTCCTTCAAACCGTGGATCAGCAGGACGGGGCACTTGACCGCGGGAACGGCCTGCGCGGTCGCGGCCGCGTCAGCCTTCGCCTTCGCATCCTCCGGGCTGCGTGGATAATTGGCCTTGTAGTAGTTGAGCATGGCCTCCATCGAGGAGCGTTTGAGCGCCGCCTCATAGATCTTTCGCGCCTCCGGGTCCTTGACCCAGAAGGTGAGCACCGTGGGCGATAGCCTCTTCGCGGCGTCCGGCTTCTGGAAGTCGCGGGCGTACTGGCTGTTCTTCTGCTGCTGAGGATTCGTTTGCAGCTCGCGGATCAGCCCGCGAGGGTGGGGCAGGTTCAGCACGATCAGCCGGTCGATCCGATCGGGATGGGTCATGGCGAAGGTCCAGGCGACGAGCCCGCCCCAGTCGTGACCCACGATGATGGCCTTGCCGCGGGTGAAGTGGTCGACGACCGCGAGGACGTCGCCGACCAGCTTCTCGGTCTTGTAGTTCTCGACGCCCTCCGGCTGCCCGCTCTGGTTGTAACCGCGCTGGTCGATGGCCACGACGTGGAATCGACGGGCGAGGGCCGGCATCTGCGCGCGCCATGAGTACCAGAAGTCGGGGAATCCGTGGACCATCACGATCAGGGGATCGTCCTTCTTGCCCAGGCTGACGTAGTGGATCTTCACACCGCCCGAGTCGACGAAGCCATCCTCGGCGCCGGGCAGCAACGCCGAGGCCGGCGGGGCGGCTTCCGGCTCTCCGGCCGACGCCGCCGGAGCGAGGCAAGCCGGCAAGGCCAGGGAGATCAGCGTGACCCACGAGAGATGCTGAGCAGACCGTCGTTTCATGTTTGAGTATCCTGGGAACGTCATGGATGAGCACGCGCCGGGCCGATCGCTCGACCATTCCGGCTGGGGCGAGGGACGTGTATGATGGCCGCTTCCGGCGGGGCAGGAGATCTTCGGGGGGCTTTTCAGCCCGAGGCGGGCGAGGGCCGGTCGATGACGCTGACGGAGTACCTGTTCCAACGGCTGCGCGAGCTGGGCGTGGGATGCACGTTCGGGATCCCGGGCGACTTCGTCTTGCCGGTGTATGCCGTGCAGGAGGAAGTCGGGATGCGAACGGTGGTCTGCGCCCACGAGCCCGGCGTGGGGTTCGCGGCCGACGGTTATGCGCGGTTCCGCGGGCTCGGCGTCGCCCTGGTGACCTACGGCCCGGGCGCGCTCAATACGATCAATCCCGTGGCCTGCGCCTACGCCGAGCAATCGCCGGTCCTGGTCGTCAGCGGCGGCCCCGAGGTCTCGTTGCGGCGGCCGGATCTCCACCTCCACCACGTGATCAAGACGTTCGAGAGCCAGTGGCGGATCTACCGCGAGGTCACGGTCAACGCGGCGATCCTCGACGACCCGGCCGCGGCGCCCGAGACCATCGATCGGGTGCTGAGGAACGTGGTCGCGGCGAAGCGGCCGGGATACCTCGAGATCCCGCGCGACCGGGTCACCGCCGCGGTGGCCGAGCCGAGCGGGCCGCTGCTCGTCCGGCCGGACGCCCGGACGTCCGAGGCCGTCGCCGCCGCCGGCGCCATCGACGAAGCCGTGGACGAGATCGGCTCGATGCTGCAAGCGGCCAGCCGGCCCGTGCTCTATGTCGGCGTCGGCATCCGCCGCCATGGCCTGACGGATTCGGTCGTACGGCTGGCCGAGCGGATCGGAGTGCCGGTCGTCACCGACCTGCTGGGCAAGGCCGCGTTCCCGGAGAGCCATCCGCAGTTCGTCGGCGTCTATCTCGGGGCCCTGGGCGACCCGGGCGTCCATGCGCTCCTGGATCACTCCGACTGCGTGCTGGGCATCGGCGTCGTGGCGACCGACCTCGGCACCGGCTTCTGGACCCAGCACATCGATCCCCGGGCCCGCGTGATGATCGAACTGGACAGTGTGCAGGTGCGGTATCACCGATACGACGGCGTGCCCATCGTCAACGTCGTCGCGGCGCTCCTGGAGCGATTGCCGGCGGCGCGACGTCCATCGCCATTCCAGTACGGCACACCACAGGTCCCGGACATCGGCGCAACCGCGCCGGAAGCGCGAGCGGCGCAGCCTCCCGGCCTCCTGCGGGTGGCGGAGGTGATCGACGTGCTGCGAGGACTCGACCAGTCGCGGTATAGCTTCGTCGCGGACGTCGGCGATAGCTGGTTCGTCGGCCTGGAATTGCGGGCCGACGTCTTCGTCGCGGCGGGCTTTTACTCTTCGATGGGCTTCGCGGTGCCGGCGGCGCTGGGCGCGGGGCTGGCCGAGCCGTCGCGGCGGCCGTTCGTGATCGTCGGCGACGGTGCGTTCCAGATGACCGGGACCGAGCTGGCGACCCACGTCAACCTGGGACTGCGGACGATCGTGCTCCTCGTCAACAACGGCGGGTATGGCATGCTGGAGGCGATCGACCGGCCGCGGCGTTACTACGAACGTCGGGGCTGGGATTATCTGGCGCTGGCGCGATCCCTCGGCGCGGAGGCCGAACGAGTCTCGGGCCCCGGAGAGCTCGCGGCGGCGCTGGCGCGGGCCGAGGCGGCCCCCGGTGCCTACCTCATCGAGGCATTCACCGCCAGGGACGACCTTTCGCCCGTCATCGCGCGCATCCGCACTCATGTCCATTCGGCTTTCCGGATTCATACGGCGACCTGAGCGGACGCGGATCGTCTGGCCGGGGAGCTGATCAGTTCAGCCTCGGATTGTCGGGAACATGCTTGATCGGCACGACGGACTGGACCTGCCGGCGTCCGAATTCGGTCATGGCGCTCTTCCAGGCCGCGAGGTGGTCGAGCTCGCTGAAGACGTAATCGGGTGCGGCGGGGAGGAGCAGCCAGGACCCCTCGGCCAGCTCGTTCTCGAGCTGACCGGGGCCCCACCCGGAATGGCCGACGTAGAAGATCGCCTGTCCTTCGTCGGAGGCGGCCAGGAGCTCCATCGCGCTGAGCTCGGTGGCGACGAACAGGTCGTCGTTGATGACCAGGTTGGCCAGCGGGCGCTGGTCGTGGAGGGCCATGAGGGTGCCCGCCACCGGCCCGCCGTGCCGCACGTTCCCATCGCGCAGGCAGGGAGACTGGCTGACTTGCCCCCAGACCTGCTCGAGGGTCAGGTTGGTCTCGCGGTTCACGATCAGGCCGAGGGCGCCCTCCTCGCCGTGGACGGCGATCAGCACGACCGTCCTGGCGAAGTTCGGGTCAACGAGATCCTGGGTGGCGATCAGCAACTGGCCCTGGAGTGAACCCATGGTCGGTCATCGCCTCCTTAAGACTCGACTTTTCGAGACTGTCGCAACGATACCGGCATCCTTGCCTGTCGCCCCGAAGGGGCAGGTACACACCAGCCCAGGGCGACGCCCTGGGATCCGTTCGGATGTCGGATGTCGATCCCCCAGCCCTGAAAGGGCGAGACATCGCCATCCCCTTGTCCCGCCCTTTCAGGGCTCGAGGTCGATCGAAATTCGCGGTCCCAGGGCGTTGCCCTGGGCTGATCTGTTCGGCCCCTTCGGGGCAAGATCCCCATAACCGGTATCCCTGCTATAGACTCGACTTTCCTTACCCTTCTATCACCGCCCAGCGTTCTCTTGCCACCTGCCACTCGTCACTTCTTCTTGAAATCGCCCGCGGTCACGACCGACAGGCGTTTGGAATCGATGTACTTGCGGAGCGCGGCGTTCACGGCCTCCGGGGTGAGGTCGTGGATCTTCCGTTCGATATCCGCCTGGAATTGCATCGTCCGCCCGACATACAGGTCCTGCGCCAGGAGGAGGGCGAGCAACATGTCGTTAGTGCGCTGGACTTGCTCCTGCTGGAGGTAACCCGCCTTGGCCCGATCGAGCTCGTTGGCGGCGACACCTTCCCGCAGCAGCCGGTCGATTTCCTCGTTGACGCCGGTGACCACCTTATCGAGATTCTTCGGATTGTAGATCGCGAAGACCATGAAGACGCCGTGGGCGTCCAGCGGCTCGGCGGCGAAGATCGATGCGGCGGAGTACGAGACACCGTCTTTCTGGCGTAGACGATCGGCGATCCGCGACGAGAGGGCACCACCGCCGAGGATGTAGTTGCCGGCCAGGATCGCGGGGTAATTCGGGTCGCTGTCCTTGATCGCGTCCAGCAGGCCGGCGACGTAGATGGCGTTGGCCTTGTCGGGCGTCTCGATGGTCTCGCGTTCGGGCTTCACGCCCGGCGGCACGGGGTGCTCGATGCGGGCATAAGGCTTCTCGGCCTTCCAGCCCTCGAGGGTCCGGCCCAGGATGGGCAGGATCTCGGAGGGCTCGAAATCGCCGACGACCACGACCTCGCCGTGATCCGCGCCAGGTAGGCGCGGTACAGCGTGCCGATCTGCTCCAGCGTGACCTTGCGTATCCGCTCGATCTGCTCGTCGATGGTCGGGACGTAGCGGACGTCGTCGCCGGGATACGGGGACATCATGGCGCTGGTATCGGTTGAAGGCCAGCCGCATGGGCTCGGTGCGGCCTTGCTCGATCCCGGTGATCATCTCGCGCTTGAGCACCTCGAACTCGCCCTCGGGGAACGACGGCTCGCGGAGGATCTGGCGGAGGATCTCCAGGACGGCGGGGAGATTGGCTCGCTTGGTTTCGAGCATGAAGGTCACGCTGCCGGCACCGCCGCCGGCGCCGAGCATCCGCATCATCCGGCCGCCCATGCCTCCGCCGAGCCGCGCGAAGTTCTTGTCGAGTGCGTCCTTGATCTGCTGCCGCGTCATCGACTTCGTGCCGCGCGTCATCATCTCGGGTAACAACCCGCCGGCCGCGGTGAAGCCCTTGAGGTTTTCGGCGTTGCCGTAGCGGAGCGTGAGCTGCATCTGGACCGAGTTTCCCCGCGTCTTCTTGGGGAGCAGGGCGAGTTTGACGCCGCCGATGGGCTCGGGGCGCTGGACGCGGGCCTCGATCGCCTCCGGCGAGACGTCGAAGACTTCACCCGAGGCCGATTCCGACTTGCGGCCGGTGTAGCCGTTCAGGAGCTTGGCCACCTCGGGCCTCTCCGGGATCGCGGTCCGTTCGGGCCTGGTCGTCGGCAGGAAGAAGCCGACCGTCCGGTTGCTGACGGTCAGATACCTGGCGGCGACGGCCTTCACCTGTTGCGGCGTGACCTTCTCGATCCGGTCGCGATGGAGGAAATAGAGCCGCCAATCCCCCTGCGCGGCCCACTCGCTCAACTGGATGGCGATCCGGTTCGGGTCGTGCAGGGCGAGCTCGCGATTCTTCAGGATGGACCGGCGGGCGCGATCGACCTCCTCCTGGCTGACGCCGGATTGGGCCACTTGATCCAGGACGGAGAAGATCGTGTCGCGGACCTTCTCGAGCACCGCGGGGTCCTTGGTATTCACCTCGGCCATGACGTCGAGGGTACCGGGATCGTGGAGCGCCTGTGCGTAAACGGTCACGCTCTCGGCCTTGCGGGCCTCCACCAGCGCCCGATAGAGCCGGCCGGATGGCTCCGAGTCGAGGACCTCGGCCAGGATCTGCACCGCGGGGAATTCATCGTGGGGCCCGGCCGGTACGTGATAAGTCACGCCGACGAGGCCGACGCTGCCGACCCGCCGCAAGGTCACGAATCGCTCGCCGTCCTGCGCGGGTTCCTCGGTGTAGGTCTCGCGGAGCTTGCGGTCGGGCCTGGGGATCGGGCCGAAGTACTTCTCGATGTACGCCAGCGCCTTCTTCTCGTCGAACCGGCCGGCGACGACCAGCACCGCGTTGTCGGGCTGGTAGAACCTCCGGTAGAAGTCGCGCAGGTTGTCGACGGGCACTCGTTCGATGTCCGAGCGGTTGCCGATGGTGGACTTGCCGTAGTTGTGCCACTCGTAGGCGACGGCCTTCAACCGCTGGTCGAGCACCCGCTCCGGCGAATTCTCGCCCATCTCGAACTCGTTGCGCACGACGGAGAACTCGGTGGCGAGATCCTCGGCCTTGATCGGGCTGTGGATCATCCGGTCGGCCTCGAGCCGGATGGCGAACTCCAGGTTCTGGTCGCCGGCGGGCAGGGTCTCGTAGTAATTCGTCCGGTCGAGCGTCGTCGAGCCGTTGAACTCGGCGCCCCGCTCCTTCATGGCGCCCGGGATATCGGGATGGGTGGGCGTGCCCTTGAAGAGCATGTGCTCGAGCAGGTGGGCCATGCCGGTCTCGCCGTATCCCTCATGCCGCGAGCCGACCAGGACGGTGAGATTGACGGTGACCTTCGGCCGCGTCGGGTCGGGGAACAGGAGCACGCGCAGGCCGTTGTCGAGCCGGTACTCGGCGATCCCCTCGACGGTCGTGACTTTCTCCGGACCGGCGGCGTGCAGCCGCGCGGCGCCGACCGACAGGACCAGCGACGGCGCCAGGAGCCAGACCATCACGATCCGGCCGAATGTCATCCTCATCATCGTGCCTTTCACTCAACTCGAGGAAGCTCGAAGCGCCGCGGATCCGGCCGCGGCGCAGGTCCATTCCAATTCGACTCCGTCATTACCGGGGTTTCGTCTCGGGCTCCGGCGGAGGCGGCGGGGGGGATTCGGCCGGAGCCGGCAGATCGTCGGGGACCTTCTTGGCCGCCGGCGGGACCTCGACCTTCGGAGCCGGCTTCTCCTGGGGCGGGTGGACGATGACTTTCCCGTTCTTGGTTTCGATGCGGGGCGAAGGCTCGGCCTTGTCGCTCTCCGGCTTTTTCGTGCGGTCTCGCGCCGTGATGGTCAGCTTGCCGTCCTTGATCTCGACGCTCTTCAGGTTGCGGATCTCCTCGGCCGTCTTGGCGTCTTTGTAGGCGTCCCTGGCCATGTTCTGGCTGCGCAATCTGCGCCAAGAGCTCCGGAGGCGGCTTCTTCCCATTGACCTCGAAGGAGTCCAAGGTCACGATCAAGACGCCGTCCTCGAGGGAGACCTTGAATTCGGCCTCGCCATTGAGGTACCGGCCTCGAGTCAGGCCGAGACTCGGGATATCGTTCAGCGGGATGCTGACCTGACCTCTCACTTTATCCTGATCGATCGAGACGTAGACCTTCCCCTTGAACTTCTCTTCCTCGTCGATCAGGGCATTGATCTCGTCCGAGTTGAGCACGAGCGGCTCGGTCGGCTTGCCCTCCTTGATGGCCTTACGGAAGGCCTCCACCCGTTCCTTGAGCGTCCGGCGCTGCTCCGCGGGCATCTCGACCTTGGGAAGTTCGCGTGGGGCCGTGGCGGTGTATTCCTCGATCATTTGCCCGGCCCAGCGATAGATCAGGAAGAACACGACGCCCACGGCGATCAGGAGCAGCAAGGTCAGGATGCTCGCGATGATGCAGCCGTAGAAGAAGCAGCCGTGCTGGCGCTGCGGCTCCTCGTACGAGGGCGGGGCGAATTTCTGGTAGTCCGAAAAGTCGGGATTGCTGGCCGCCATGGGAATCTCGCTTCAGTTCCAGGACGTCGAAGATCGGGATCAGCATCGTCGCGAGGTTCTTCGTCTTTCGGGCACTTGTATCAAATCTTGGCCGGTCGCCGACGAAAAGTCGAGTAGCCGCCGGTCGCGGCGCGTTCCACCTGAGGATGGATCCACCCCGGTCCCGCCGGGGGGCCGACGTGGTCGCCGACGTTGCATCGTGCCGCAACGCCGGGCGGGTTCGCCCCGCCGCGTGCGATCAATAAGGCCGAGACGGCCGACTTCCGAGGGGCATCATGCTATCGATACGCGATCTGGTGAAGGTCTATCCCGGTCCCGTGACGGCCCTGCTGGGGATCGACCTGGACGTTCCCCGGGGGATGTTCGGCCTGCTGGGGCCGAATGGGGCCGGCAAGACGACGCTGATGAGGATCCTCGCCGGTGTCCTCGAGGCCACCTCCGGCACGGCGACGCTCGACGGCGAGTCGATGCTCGACCATCCCGAACGGATCCGAGAGGGCCTGGGGTACCTGCCGCAAGACTTCGGTTTCTTCCCGCACCTGACCGGCGAGAAAATGCTGCGGTACCTCTTGCGGCTCAAAGGCGTGCGATCGCCCCGGGGTGAACGCGCGCTGTGTGACGAGCTGCTGGAGCGCGTCCACATGACGTTCGCGGCCCGGCGCAAGGTCAAGACCTACTCGGGCGGGATGCGCCAGCGACTCGGGATCGCGCAGGCGATCGCGGGCAACCCGCGCCTGATCATCGTTGACGAGCCCACGGCGGGACTCGATCCCGAGGAACGGCTGCGGTTCTACCGCGTGCTGTCGGAGCTGGCCGAGTCGCGGATCGTCCTCCTGTCCACTCACATCGTCGAGGATGTGGCGGTGCTTTGCCCGCGTTTCGCGGTGATCCGGCAAGGCCGCCTGATGGCGACCACGACGCCCGGCGCGGCCCGGCGGGCGATCGAGGGGATGATCCATGAAGGGACGGTTACGGTCGAGTCCTACGATCGGCTGCTCGCCGAGCCCGGGCGACATGTCACCCAGGCCTACCTCGTGGAAGGCCGCAACCGCGTCCGGGTCTACCAGCCGGAGGGGGACCCTCCGCCGGGCTTCGCTCCGGTGGCCCCGACCCTGGAAGATGCCTACATGGTCCTGATCAGGACCGGCGGGCTGCCCGGGTCGTCCGACGAAGGCGGCTCGGACCCGATCGCGCCGCCCGTCGCCGCCGATGGCCAGCCCCTCGCAACGGCCGGGACCGCGGGAGGTGGCCGATGAGCCGGACGCCTCCATCGAGCCCGCGACGCCTGTGGACGGTCTTCTCCGGCGACCTGGCCTACCAGGTGCGCCGGCCACTCTTCATGTTCTGGGCGTTGATCCTGGTACTCTCCGCGTGGGGCCTCTCGACGGGGACCCTGCGCATCGTGTCGGGCGACACGACGGTGGGCGGGACCAAGTCTTTCCTCACGTCGGAGTTCGCCGTGGCGACGCAGCTCGCGATCGTCACGCCGCTCTTCTACGGGTTCTTCGTGGCGATCGCCGCGGGGATGACGATCATCCAGGATGAGGAATGGCGGCTGGGCGAATTGCTGCACGCGACCCCGCTCCGGCCGGGCGAGTACGTCTGGGGCAAGTTCCTGGCCGTGCTGGCCGCCTCGGGGATGATCCTCGGCATCCACCTGGCGGCCATGGTCTTCTTCAATCACGTGCTGCCGAATTCCGAGGCCCAGGAGTTCCGCGGCGCCTTCTCCGCCGCCAATTACCTGAAGCCCGCGCTGGTCTTCGCCCTGCCAACGATCGTGTCCTTCGCCGGAATCGCGTTCGCGGCCGGAGTCTGGTCGCGCCGCCCGGTCGTCGTCTTCGTGCTGCCGATCGCGGTCGTGGTCTTCGCCGCATTCTTCCTGTGGGAGTGGTCGCCGAGCTGGCTCGACCCGCGGATCGATCGAACATTGATGCTGATCGATCCGGCCGGCTTCCGCTGGTTGAACGAGACCTGGCTCAAGGTCGACCGAGGGGTCGCATTTTACAACACGTCGTCCATCCCGCTGGACGCGGGATTCCTGTTCAGTCGGGCGGCCGTGGTGGCGCTGGGGCTGGTCGCCGTGGCGGCGTCGAGCCGTCGCTTCGCGGCGAAGCTGAGAGGGCCGCGGCGGCGTCATGGCGAGGCCAGGGAGCTGGACCTCGCCGGCGCGGCCGTGCCATCGGCGCCGGTCGACGCCACGAAGTCGCCGGCGACACCCCTGGTCGGTCTGGGGATGACCATGAGGCGGCCCGGCCTGCTGGTCGGCGCGTGGCGAATCGCGTGCGCCGAGCTCGCCGAATTGCGATCCAGCCCCGGGCTGTATCTCTTCATCCCGCTACTCTTGCTCCAGACGATCACGACGTCGCTGGTCGAAACCGGCTTTCTCGACACGTCGTTCCTGGTGACTCCCGCCGGTTTCGCGGTCCGGGCGATGGGCACGCTGACGACCTGCAGTTGCCTGCTCCTGCTGTTCTACGCGGTCGAGTCCCTGGAGCGCGAGCGAACGACCCAGCTCGCGGCGATCGTCCAGCCGGCGCCGGTCCGGACGGGCTCGATCCTGCTGGGCAAGGTCATCGCTCTGGCCATGGTCGCCGCCGCGATCATCCTCTCCGTCGGGCTGGGTGGAGTCGTCGCGATCCTGATCCAGGGGAAGGTCGGGCTCGCCGTCACGCCGTTCCTGCTGTACTGGGGACTGATCCTCCTCCCGACGATCGTGTTGTGGCTCGCCTTCGTCATCGCCGTCCAGTCCCTGACGCAGAGCCGATATACCACCTACGCGATAGCGCTGGCCGTCCTCCTCTTCACGGGCTATCGCTTGCTCACCGACCAGGCCAACTGGGTCGGGAACTGGCCGATGTGGGATGCCATCCGCGCCAGCGACATGGCCGTGCTGGAGCTCGATCGCCGGGCCGTCGTGCTCAGCCGGTTGTTCGCCGCTGGACTGGCCCTATTCTTCGGTCTTCTTGCGGTGAGGTTTTACCGCCGGCGCGAGCCGGATGCCACGAGGATCATCCATCGGCTACGCCCGAGGGCCGCCGCCGGCACGATCCTCCGCCTGGCACCCTGGGCCATCGCCCCGCTCGTCGCGGGCACGTGGCTGGCCCTCGACGTCGCGGGGGCGCGAAGGCGGCGCGGCCAAGAAACAAGAGAAAGACTACTGGCGCAAGAATTTAGCTACATATCGCGATGCCCGCGTGCCGGGGATCCGCCACGTCGATCTGCATCTCGACCTCTTCCCCGAGCGGTCCGGCTACCACGCCCGCGGGACCTTCGACCTGGTCAATGACACGCAGGGACCCCTTCGCCAGGTGCTGCTGAGCTATGGGCCGCACTGGGAGAAGCTCGCCTGGACGCGCAACGGCGAGCCCTACAAGCCCGACGACCGCGCGCACCTCTGCGTGTTCAGCCCGACGGACGGCGTCCTCGCTCCCGGGCAATCCATGACGATCGGTTTCGAGCACGAGGGGACATTCCCGCCGGGGATCAGCAAGAGGACGGCGTCGGCGCCCGAGTTCATCCTCCCCGCGGCGGTCGTGCTGACCGGGTTCCGCCCCAGCGTGGTCCCGGTGCTCGGCTTCGCGGATTCGGTCGGCATCGACGATGAGAATCGGCAGGACTCGAAGGAATACCCCGACGACTTCTTCGAGGGCCAGACCGACTCGATTCTCGGTGCCCGCACGCCGTTCTCGACGCGGATCGCGATCACCGGCCCCGCCGGATTCACGCTCAACTCCGTCGGGACGATGATCGAGGATCGCGTCGAGGGCGGACGTCGCACAACGGTCTGGGAGAGCGAGCATCCCGTGAGCTTCTTCAACGTGATCGCCGGGCGCTGGGCGGTCGAACGCGGCGAGGGTACGGCCGTGTTCTACCACCCCGGGCATCCCTATAACATCGCCGAGATGCGCGGCGCTCGACGCGGCTCGCCGCTATTATTCCGAGTGGTTCTTCCCCTATCCCTGGCGCGAGCTGAAACTGAGCGAGTTCCCCAACCTCGCGACCTACGCACAGGGGTTCCCGACCAACATCACCTTCTCCGAGGGCGTCGGCTTCCTCACGAAGAGCACGCCCGAGATCCACGCAGCCTTCGAGATCACCGCGCATGAGGCGGCGCACCAGTGGTGGGGCAATATCCTCGTGCCGGGGAAGGGACCGGGTGGCAACGTGCTGGCCGAGGGCACGGCGCACTTCTCCACGATCCTGCTCGTCGAGCAGGTCCACGGCCTGAATGCTCGCATTGACTTCTGCAAACGGATCGAGGCGAGCTACGCCAGGGGCCGGCAGGCCGATACCGAGCGGCCGCTCGTCAAGCTCGACAGCGAGCGGCAGGGCGATACGACAGCGACCTATGACAAGGGCGGTTGGGTCTTCTGGATGCTGCTCAACCATCTGGGCCGCGACCGCGCGCTGCAGGGCATTCAGGCGTTCATCAAGGAGTACCACGCGAATCCCGACCATCCCGTCCTCCAGGACTTCGTGGCGGTGACGCGGCGGTTCGCCCGTGATCCGGCGGCCTTCGACGACTTCGCCCGGCAATGGTTCTACCAGGTGGTCGTCCCCGAGTATCGTCTCTCGATGCCGAGCAAGCGGTCCAGGGGAGCAACCTGGGAAGTGGCGGTCCGGGTCGAGAACGCCGGGAGCGGCAGGATGCCGGTGGAGATCGCGGCCTCACGGGGCAGTCGCTTCGCCAAGGACGGCTCGGCCAGTCCCGATTACCGCGAGGCGCGATCGACGATCACCCTGGGCCGGCATGAGGCCCGCGAGGTCGTCATCGAGTGCCCGTTCGAGCCCGATCGGATCGTCGTCGATCCCGATGCGAAGGTCCTTCAACTTCAGCGCAAGAACGCGCAGGCCACGTTCTGAGAGGGAAGGCCGCGGGATTGGCGTAGAGGCCCACCGGATCCGCCGAAGAGACCGGTGGGCCTCGCGCCGCTCCGCGGCGTTCGACCCACCCTACGGCCCCTTCTCGTACACCCTCTGAGACCTTCGGAGGCACGATCTCTTGCATCTCCGAGTGGGGCAGGGCTCACCGCCCGCCCCACTCGGAAGAATCCTTCGTCATGCGAACTTGGTGAATCCCGGCACCGGAACTGCGGGCGCGACCAGCGGTCCGAACTCATACTTCGGCGGGCTCAGGTCCTCCTTCGAGTTGAGCACGAACTCGGGGGTGACGACCAGTCCGGTATAGGCCGCCGTGCGGCCCATGAGGGCCAGCAGGGTGGAGAGCGCGGCCTGCTCGCCGTTGTTGATCGGCTTGCCGGCGCGGATCGCGGCGAACATCTCGTCGTGCTCGACCTGGTACATATTGGGCTTCCGCTTCGAGTCGGGGCTCCGATAACGCCACTTGTTGGCCCCGCTGATCGAGTTCTTGAAGACGTCGGCCGTCCCCTTGGAGCCGAGGATGTAATCCGCCGTCTGATTGGCGGTGTGGACCCAGTGGCGGCAGTGATGGTAGCCGCGGACGTTGTTGGGATACTCGTAGACCACCGAGAAGTGATCCCAGATGTTGCCGTACTTGGCATCGGTCCGCGACTGGCGACCGCCGACGGCCCAGCAGCGGATCGGCGGCCTGTCGCCTGTCGCCCAGGCCATGGTGTCGATGCCGTGCACCGCCTGTTCGACGATGTGATCGCCCGAGAGCCAGCAGTAGTAGTACCAGTTGCGCATCTGGTACTCCATGTCGGAATGGCACTCCTCGCGCGTCTTGCGAGGGTCCCAGACGCCTTGCGAGTTGTAGGTCGTCTCGATGGCGACGATGTCGCCGATCTTGCCGTCGAAGACCTGCTTCATCGTCTCCCGGCGCGGCTGGTCGTAGCGCCAGCAGAAGCCGTTGACGAGGGAGAGGTTCTTGCTCTTCGCGTCCTTGGCGGCCTGGATGAACTTGCGCAGCCCTGGGCCGTCCACCGCCATCGGCTTCTCGACGAAGGCGTTGACTCCCTTCTCGACGGCGTAGGCCAGGTGGATCGGGCGGAAGTGCGGGGGCGTGGTCAGCAGGACCACGTCGACCTGGTCGATGACCTGCTTGTAGGCGTCGAATCCCGCATACTGACGGTCCTTCGGGACATCCACTTGCGCCGCGGGCACCTGTCGCTTGATCTCGGGGAGTTGCTCGTCGATCCGGTCCTGGAATGCGTCGGCGATGGCGACGAGGCTGGCGCCCGAGTCGGCCTTGAGGGCCTGCTCGGCGGCTCCGCTGCCGCGCCCCCCGCAGCCGACCAGGCCGACCTTGATCGTGCTGCTGCCGGCCGCATGCACGAGCGGGACGGGCAGGCCCGTCGCGGCGGCGGCCGTCACGGCGACGCTCGTCGACCCTTTGAGGAAATCCCGGCGCGTGGCCGAAGATGGGGAGGGGTTCGTCACGTCGGTTGGTGCTGTGGAGGGGGGCCGGTCGGTCACGGCGATGTCTCCGGAAGGAGGAGAAGGCGGGTCCTTTTCCAGGTGGGCGGCACTTGGCCGCGCCCACACGTTTCGGTCCATGATATCTCGTTCCGGGCCGGGACGCCATGAGGCTCACTCCGGCGATAGGTGATGGCGACCGGCAGCCGGGTCGGCTAGGCTGGAACCACACTGCGGATCGAAATGCGGGCGGCTTTTCATGGGAGCGACGCGGTGGAGCGACCGATCGCGATCGAGATCTGTGTGAGCGACGTCGAGTCGGCGATCGCCGCGGAGGCCGGCGGGGCCGATCGCGTTGAGCTCTGCGACAACCTCGCGGTCGGCGGCACCACGCCCAGCGTCGGCCTGATCGCCGAGACCTGCCGCTGGCTCAGCATCCCGGTCCATGTCCTGATCCGGCCCCGCGCCGGAGGATTCGTGTACTCCCAGCGCGAGCTGTCGGTCATGCGACGCGACATCGAGGCCGCCAAGGCCCTCGGCGCCGCCGGCGTCGTCCTGGGCGTGCTCGATCCGGCCGGAGCTTTCGACCGCGATCGGATGGCCGAATTCCTGGAGCTGGCCCGGCCGATGTCCGTCACGTTCCACCGGGCCATCGATCAGGTGGGTGATCACCTCGCGGCGATCGATGCCCTGGTGGCGATCGGCGTGGATCGCGTGTTGACCTCCGGCGGTCGATCGACGCCGCTCGAGGGACTCGACATGCTGCGCTCGATGGTGGATCGGGCGAGCGGCCGGATCGCCGTCATGGCTGGCGGTGGGTTATCGCTCGACCACCTCGCGACCCTGATCGGCGCCAGCGGCGTGGGCGAGATCCACCTGGCCTCGGCCGCCTGTCGATCGGTTGCGGGGGAGGAATGGGGATCGGCGAAAGCGGACATCCTGCCGCCGTGGACCCGAACCGACGCCCGGCTGGTGAAGGCGATCGTCGACCTCGTCCGCGGCCCCGAGCCCGGGCCGGCCGCATAGACATCGATTCCAGGCATTCGAGGATGGTATGATCATCCCGTCCGGCCTGGAGCCTCCGGACTTCGATCCGGACCTGCCGCGGCAGCGCCGGGCTTCCGCCGCGAGTCGGAGCCCGGCGAATCGCGCTCACGACGCGACGCAATGCACCCGGAACTCGATGGCGAGGTTCCCTAATGAGTCAGGTCACTCAAATCCTGGAAGCCATTGAGCAAGGGGATCCCCGTGCCTCGGAAGAACTCCTTCCGCTGATCTACGAAGAGCTGCGCAAGCTTGCGGCGCAGAAACTTGCCCAGGAGGCGCCGGGCCAGACGCTCCAGGCCACCGCCCTGGTCCACGAGGCGTACCTGCGGCTCGTGGGCAACGATCCCGACCGTCGCTGGGACAGCCGCGGCCACTTCTTCGCCGCCGCGGCCGAGGCGATGCGCCGCATCCTGGTCGACAATGCCCGCCGCAAGCGGGCTGAAGTCCACGGCGGCGGTCGGGGCCACGTCGCGCTCTCTGAGGGCGACTGGCTCTCGCGGGCCACGCCGGACGAGGTCGTCGCCATCGATGAATCGCTCGGCCGGCTCGCCGAAGACGACGCGGCCTCGGCCGAGATCGTGAAGCTCCGCCTCTTCGCCGGGATGTCGATCGAGGACGCCGCCCGCTGCCTGGGGATCTCCCGCGCTTCCGCTTATCGCCACTGGACTTACGCCCGCGCCTGGCTGCTGGCCGAGCGCCAGTGCTGAGGCACCCGCCCCGGGCGGCCGATCCGGATTCCGATTTTTTCCAAGGGGCGTGAGACGAAACCCGCCGCTTTTCCGCATTGCTCGATGGCGAGGGTCGCCGGGAGCCGTTGACGATGAACGCCAGCCGCAATCGTGCCAAGACGATCTTCCTCGACCTGGTCGAGAACTGCCCGCCAGAGCGGTGGGACGCCTACCTGGATGACGCGTGCGGCGGGGACACCGACCTGCGGCGTCGCGTGCGGGTGCTCCTGGACGCCCATCAGGGGGCCGACAGCCTGATCGACGATCCGGGCCCGGCCGCCACAGTCACGGTGGAGAAGTCCCTGACCGAAGGCCCCGGCACGGTCATCGGCCCCTACAAGCTGATGGAGCAGATCGGCGAGGGCGGCATGGGCGTCGTCTACGTGGCCGAGCAGACCAGGCCCGTCCGCCGCAGGGTCGCGCTGAAGATCATCAAGCCCGGCATGGATACGAAGCAGGTCGTCGCGCGCTTCGAGGCCGAGCGCCAGGCCCTGGCGATGATGGATCACCCCAACATCGCCCGCGTCCACGACGGCGGAGCCACCGAATCGGGCCGACCGTACTTCGTCATGGAGCTGGTCCGCGGCATCCCGATCACCGAGTACTGCGACCGCGAGCGGCTCTCGATCCCCGAGCGGCTGGAGCTATTCGTCCAGGTCTGCCGGGCGGTGCAGCACGCGCACCAGAAGGGGATCATCCACCGCGACCTCAAGCCCTCGAACATCCTGGTGACAATCATCGACGTCGCCGCCGTGCCCAAGGTCATCGACTTCGGCGTGGCCAAGGCCACCGGCGCCTCGCTCACCGAGCGGACGGTCTACACCGCCTTCCACCAGTTCATCGGTACGCCGCTGTACATGAGTCCGGAGCAGGCGGACCTCTCGGGCATGGACGTGGACACGCGGAGCGACATCTACGCGCTGGGCGTGCTGCTCTACGAGCTTCTGACCGGCACGACGCCGTTCGACCAAGACACGTTCCGCCGGGCGGCCTTCGACGAAGTGCGGCGGATCATCCGCGAGCAGGAGCCGCCCAAGCCGAGCACGCGGCTGAGCTCGCTCGGCGCGGCCCGGCCGACCGTCTCGGCCAATCGCAAGGCCGACGCCCGCCACCTGGACCGGGCTATCCGCGGCGAGCTGGACTGGATCGTGATGAAGGCGCTGGAGAAGGACCGGCGGCGCCGCTACGAGACGGCCAACGACTTCGCCTCGGACGTGATGCGCTACCTGACCGACCAGCCGGTCGCGGCCTGCCCACCGTCGGCCGGCTACCGTCTGCGGAAGTTCGTACGGCGCAACAAGCGAATCCTGGCGACGGCTGGCCTGGCGGCATTGACCCTGGTGGCCGGGACGGTGGTCAGTGCCTGGCAGGCGATCCGGGCGACCCGGGCCGAGGTGCGAGCCGACGCCCAGCGCCAGATCGCTGAACGGAACGCCACCGAAGCCCAACGTCAGACGATTGAGGCCGAGCGTGCCCAGAAGGACGCGGAACGCCAGCGCAATGCCGTCTCCCAGAACCTCTACTACTCAGACATCCGCCTTGGTCTCGTGGATTGGACGGCCGGCAACCTGTCCCGGCTGTCCCAGAAGCTCTTCGACCAGATCCCGCAGACCGGCCGGGACGACCTCCGCGGCTGGGAGTGGTATTACCTCCTCTCCCTCTGTCACCAGGACGAGCGGACGCTGATGGATCATACGAGTCAGGTGTCGTCAGTCGCCTGGAGCCCGGACGGTCGGTACGTGGCCTCGGCGAGCGATGACGGGACCGCGCGTGTCTGGGACACCATGTCCTGGCGGCTCCTGCGGACCTTCCGATTGAGTGACGCTATGAAGCGGGGCGTGTCTTGGTCTCCAGATAGCCATTGGCTGGCCTGGGGGGCCACCGACGAAGTTGACCCGGTTTTCCTGTGGAACGTCCACAACGACGAGGTGAAGTCTCTCCGGGGTCACACGTCATCGGTGTGGACGGTCGCCTGGAGCCCGGATGGCAAATCTCTGGCGTCTGCTGGAATCGACCGGACCATTCGCATTTGGGATCCGGCCAAAGGCGAGTGCCGGCGCGTGTTGATGGAAACGGGCGGGAACGTTTCGTCGGTCGCGTGGTCGCCGGATGGAGTCCGCCTCGCCTCGGGCAACGCCTGGGGCGGGTTCAAGGTCTGGGATGCCGCGTCCGGGCAAATCCTGCTCGAAGACGCCAGTCGACTTCAGGGGCAGGCCGTGGCCTGGAGCCCGGACGGGAATCAACTGGCCGTGGGCACGGCGGGAGGGAACTGCATCCTCTACCGGACCACCGACTGGTCCGAGGCCGGGCGGTGGGATGGCCACGCCGGCGGGGTGAAATGGGTTGCCTGGGACCCTCACGGGGGCCGGCTGGCGTCGGCGGGGGCGGACAGTCTGGTCCGGGTCTGGGACACGAACAGCAGGGTCTGCCTGCTGACGTTGCGCGGCCACCTGTCTCAGGCGACCGCGGTGGCGTGGGATCCAAGCGGGCGCCGCCTGGTTTCCGCGGGCTTCGACGGGACCATGAAGGTATGGCCCATGCCTCCGAGATCCCAGCCTCGCCGCCTGACCGGTCAAGTGGGCAGGTTCCGGTCGATCGCCTGGGAAGGCGAGCCTGGTGTCTTGCAGGCGTACGACGCCACGGCCGGCACGATCACCGATTGGGACGCGGCGACGGGCCTGCGCCGGGGAGAGACGGCGGTTCCCGGCGGGTTATTGGGGCTTTATTCCCACAGTGGCAAGCTGCTAACGGTTGCGGCGACCGGTGAGAAACCCCCGCGGCTGCTCGTCTGCGACGCGCGCACCGGCCATCCGGCCCAGACCGTCCACGCGATGATCCCGAAGGTGGCTTACTTCTCGCCGGACGCGACCCAACTAGCCTTGGTGAATTGGGAGGACCTGGAAGTCGTGAACCTGCCCCGAAACGAAGTCTGCTTTCGCTGGAAGGGTGCGGGATTCCAAGGCATCTCGTGGTCTCCCAACGGACGACTCTTAGCGATCGCGGGGTTTGGAGAGGCGAGCGACGGCGGCAACCTAGGATGGGCGGGTTGGGTTTACGTCTTCGACATCGTGAAGCGCGAGAGGGTCTGGAAACTGCGCCACGGGACCAGCCGGGTTAACGCGACGGCCGTGACGTGGAGCCCCGACGGGCAGTGGCTCGTTTCCGGGGACCTCAACGGCCTCGCCGTGGTCTGGGAGGTGTCCACGGGCCGGAAGATTGTCAGCGCTCCTTTGCACACGGCCGGGATCAGCGCCCTGGCCTGGTCGCCGGATGGTCGGCGCATCGCTTCGGGGAGCGCGGATAAGACGGTGCGGGTCTGGGATCCCGACGCGCGGCGAAGAGCTCCTGCGGTTCGACGTTCCCGACGCCGACGTGATCCAGTGCCAGTGGTCAGCGGACGGCCGTCGCCTG
Organism: uncultured Planctomycetota bacterium; assembly: GCA_963815795.1. Classification (GTDB taxonomy): domain Bacteria; phylum Planctomycetota; class Planctomycetia; order Isosphaerales; family Isosphaeraceae; genus JAKAUH01. Next base: position 1,064,473 of record CAWFIC010000006.1, read on the forward strand.
GCCGCGTCCTACTTGGACGGCACAATCCTGATCTGGGACACATCGCCAGGATACCACTTCCTGAAGAGTCAGGAGTATGTCCGGGGACAGATCCGTACCTGGTGGTGGGACAAAGCCAAGGAACTTCGGGGTACTGACCGAACGGGCGAGATCCCCCCGCTCCTCGAACGGGCGGTGGAGACGCTGAAAAACACGCTCGGCCCCGACGATGAGGAGACCTTGAGATGCCTTCACTTGCTCGCCCATGCGTACGGGCAAGTCGGCCGGGCCGCGGAGGCCTTCGCGCTTCATGAACAGTTGCTGGCCAAGCAGAAGGCCGTGCCCGGCCCCGACACCACCGTGGGGCTGGAGTACATGACCTGCCTCGCCGAGGACTACCAGGAGGCCGGCCGATTCGACCGAGCCGAACCGCTGCTGGTGGACTCGCTCGCACAGTGCCGCAAGGACGGCCGCCCGCTGCCGGTCGAGACCGTGGCCCTGGAAATCGGCCTCGTCCGGAACCTCTTCAAGCAACATAGGTACGCCGAGGCCGAGACACTGCTCCGCGAACTTCTGAGGAGCCGCGAGCAATATGAAGCGGACGGCTGGACGACGTTCAACACGAGGTCCATGCTCGGCGGCGGCCTGCTGGGACAGAAGAAGTACGCCGAGGCCGAACCGCTGCTCCTGGCGGGCTACGAAGGGATGAAGCAGCGGGAGGAGAAGATTCCTCCAGGGGGCAACGTCCGCATGACCGAAGCCATCGATCAACTGGTGCAGCTCTACGAGGCGTGGGGCCAGCCCGAGAGGGCTGCGATGTGGAGGGCGAAACTCCCGCCGGCCGCCGCGGAGCTACCCGCCGACGTCTTCGCCCGGCCGTGAGCGGACAGCGAATGGAGGTCACCACAAACCTTGATGGGTGACCTTCCTGCCGAGCGATCAGATGGGCGTATAGCGCGTCAGCCCCGGGACACGATCGAAGTCGGCATCGTTACTGGCGAGGTGGGTGAGACCATGGGCCTGCATGACCGCGACGACCAGCGCATCACCCATGAGCTGATCATGCTGCCGACTCAGGAGGGTTGCCGCCTCGACCAGGGGCGGAGTGATGTCAACGGTCCGGATTCCCAGCAGCGGAATCTGCGCGACGGCCTGGACGTGCAGGGTCAACTTGGGGATCTCGACGTGATGTTTGCGCAGCCGAACCGCGATCCCGGCCGGCGGCCAGCCGAACCGATCGACCGCGTCGAGGGTCATCAGGCGATGGGCCATCTCACTCAAGACGTGTGTCGAGATGAACCCGGCGAGATGCTGGTGCTCGATCCGCTTCAAGAGCTGGGTGCAGGCCAGTCCGAACGTGGGGTGGTTGGCGAAGTGGTAAACCAGCGTATTCGCATCGACGAAGACCGCCGTCCCGGCCGGGATCTGGGCGAAGGTCATGGCGACTTCGACTCCAGCAGGCCGAACTCGTCGTCCTCGGCGATCCGCCGCAGGACTTCGGGATCGCCCGTCCATTTCAGCATTCCCGCCGTCCGCTCGGCCCAGGACCGTTGCGGTTCGATGGTGATGCGAACCGTCTCGCGCTCCTCCAGCGGCAGAGGTCGGCTCGGCTTGAGGACGCCGTCCTCATAGATGGCTTCGATAGTCAAGGGCATCTCAGGTCCTCCCGGAACCAACAGCTCGGCAATGACGGCATTCTAGCCGACACCGACCGAGACGCATCAGGCCAACGCGGCGAATGGCGGGCATATCCCGGCCGGGGTCGCCGGCCGTGTCGGGTGCGTCGAGCCCGCGACGACGCATCGCGGATGGCGACCTGACCCCCTGGATCGAACGCGGCCGATGAGGCGGCTCATCGGCCCACGAACCCCGTGCGCCCGGTCTGCGCCAGGGGAATGATCACTCGATGCGAACGCAGACCGAATCGTGACCCAGGCTCGACTTCAACCCCGAAAGGAGATTCCCATGACTCGCTCGACTCGCGATCGCACCGCCAGCGCCCGCCGCCGCTCCTCCGACCGGGTCCGGGCCCGGCCCCGACTCGAAGGGCTGGAAGATCGGTGCGTCCTGTCTCCCGCCATCTCCGAGTTCCCGGTCCCTACCTACCCTACCGGAGTCCCGGGGATCACAACGGGTCCCGACGGCAACCTCTGGTTTGCCGAGCGAGTGGGCAAGATCGGTGAGATCAACCCGACGACCCACGCCATTACCGAGTTCCCGACCCCTACCGCCAATTCCGATCCTGTATGGATCGCGGCGGGCCCCGACGGCAACCTCTGGTTCACCGAGGACGGGGCGAGCCAGATCGGGATGATCAACCCGACGACCCATGCCATTAGCGAGTTCGCCACGCCCACGCCAGGTTCCTCGCCCTACGCCATCACGGCGGGCCCCGACGGCAACATCTGGTTCACCGAAATCTTTGGAGGTGGCGGAGGCAACATTGGTGAGATCAACCCGACGACCCACGCCATCACCGAGTATCCCCTCCCCTCCGGCGGCGATCCCCAGGGGATCACCGCGGGGCCCGACGGCAACATCTGGTTCACCGAGCTCACGGGCAACAAGGTCGGGATGATCAACCCGACGACCCACGCCATCGCCGAGTTCCCCGTCCCCACCGCCAATGCCTATCCCAGGGGTATCACAGTGGGCCCCGACGGCAACCTCTGGTTCGCCGAGTCCCAGGCCAGCCAGGTCGGGATGATCAACCCGACGACCCATGCCATCACCGAGTTCCCCTTCGGTGTTCAGCCCAACTGGGTCACGTCCGGCCCCGACGGCAACCTCTGGTTCACCCAGCCCACGAGAGGCGAAATCGGCGAGCTCAACCCGGCGACCCACGCCGTCGCCGAGTTCCCCATCCTCTACGCCAAGTCCTCTCCCGTCGGCATTACGACGGGCCCAGACGGCAACGTCTGGTTCACCGATCCCGGGACTTACTCGATCGGTGTCGCCTCCCTGGCCACGACCAGCCTGGTGGTGACCCAGCAGCCGCCCGCCAGCGTGACCGCCGGCAGCCCCTTCGGCCTGACCGTCGAGGCCGAGGACAGCTCGGGCAACCTCATCACCTCCTTCAACGGGACCGTGACGGTGGTGCTGGCGGATTATCCTGGCGGCGCACCGCTGGGCGGCACGGTGACCGTGACCGCGTCGGGCGGCGTGGCCACGTTCTCCGGGCTGACGCTCACCACGGCCGGGTCGGGCTACACGATCGTCGCCACCAGCAGTGGTGTCGGTGAGGGCGTGACGAATGCGATGACCGTGACTCCCGCGGCGGCGACGCAGCTCGTAATCACGCAGCAGCCGCCGAGCACCGTCAAGGTCAGCAGTCCCTTCAGCATGCAGGCCTCGATCGAGGACGCGTACGGGAATGTAGTGACGACCGCCTCTGGCACCGTGAGCGTCGCGTTCGCCAACAATCCGACGGGCGCGAAGCTGGGCGGCACGCTGACCGTCACCGCCAGCCAGGGCGTGGCGAGCTTCAGCAACCTGACGATCAACAAGACCGGCTCCGGCTACACGCTCCGGGTCTCCAGCAGCGGGCTGACCTTCGCCACGAGCAACCCCATCAACGTGACCAGGAGCGACCAAGTGGTCAGCACGCTGGCCGCTCCGGCCGGGAGCCCGGCGACGGATCTCTCGCTGGCGCCGCTGGTGCTCGACAGCCCGGATCTCTGGGACGGCCTGGGATTCAAGAAGCGCTTGCGGTCGATCTGATGAAGCTCGTGCGATCCCAGGAGGCGAGTCGGTCGGGCTTTCCGGAGGGCCGAACGTTCGGATGGCTCCCACTCCTGGGACGGGGTCCCGTATCCCGTCAGGATCGGGAGGGGGACCCGGACCGGGTCGGACCGAGTCGGCAGACGGAGCCGCCTCCTACAGCGGACCGGACCGGGTCTTCCTGTAGGAGGGGGCTCTGTCCCCCGAGCGGTCCGCCCCGGCACCCGGAGGGAGGCTCTGCGGCCTCCCGGGCGGTGCGTCAGCGTGAACCGATTACGCACCGCTGAACCGACGGGCGCCGTCAGCCGTCGGTTCTTGTCGGTCTGATACGCCAGGCCCGATCTCCGCCGATCAGGAAGCCCTTCCCATGGACCCATGGATCCCCCGTCCGACAGGCCTCCAGGGATCGCCGGGCGGATCACCACGTCGCCCCGACGCGACCGACTCCGGGCCGACACTCGGGGCCGGCGAGGTGGGTCCGAGGCGATCCCGGATCGGCTTCTCACGATTGCCCTGGATGAGCCGCCGGCGGCTCGGCCTGCTGCTACTGGGGCTCATCGTCCTCCCCTGCGTGCCGATCTGCGGGCCGCCGGGCGACGCCAGGCCGGCCAGACGGATCCGGGGGGTCGGGGATGCCCCCATCTTGGCCCTCGCGTTCGCCCCCGATGGTGCGACGATCGCGACCATCCAGACCGACGGGCGCGTGGCCCTGCGGGACGCGGCGGGCGGCGCGAGCGCCCCGTCATTCCTGGACCACCGCGGCCAGTCGTGGGCCCTGGCGTTCTCTCCCGACGGCCGGTCGCTGGCCGTGGGAGGCGCCCAGCCCGATATCCTCGTGTACGACGTCAAGGCCGGCGGGGCGGGGCATCCCCTCGGGATGCCGATCCGGTGCGGCAAGGGCCTGGCCTTCTCCCCCGACGGGACAGTCGTGGCCGCGTCGGATTTCCTCGGTCATGAGATCGTCCTGTGGGATCTCGTCGCGGGTCGGGAGCGGGCGCGTCTGCGGGGCCACCAATCGCCGGTGAGCAGCCTGGCATTCGCCCCCGACGGCCGGTCCCTGGCCTCGGGGGGCGTGAGCGATCAGGCGATCGTGCTCTGGGATCTCGCGGCGGGCCGACCGCGACGGAGGCTCAGCTTGCCGCCGGAGGCCGTGATCTGCCTGGCCTACTCGCCGGACGGACGCTGGCTCGCGTTGACCGGCGATCGCGGTCGTGAGGGCCGGCTACGGGACCTGGAGGGCCGGCGCGGGGACCGGCTGATCGGGAGGCTTGCGCACTCAAGGGACCCCCTCGCCTTCTCGCCCGACGGGCAGATGCTGGCGACGGCCGGCGACGATGGGGCCGTGCGGCTGTGGGACCTCGCGACAGGCGCGGAGCTGCGTCGGGTCGGCGGCCGGGCCGACCGACTGCTCAGCGTTGCGTTCTCGCCCGACGGACGGCTGCTGGCCGCCACCGGGACGGATTCCGATGTTCGCCTCTGGGCCCTGCCCGACCTCGTCGGGGCCGCGAAAGGGAGAGTTCCCGGGGCCGCAGATTGAACTCGGTTGAAGACCGGCCGCCGACGTGCACGAGCGGGTCGCGCCGCGGCGTGTCCGCGCGTGGCCTGGCCAGCATCGTCGATCTTCCCTCGGGTCGTCGATGTGAGATCAGTCGATCAGCGGCTGCGTGCTGCGAAGGTAGGCGAACAGGTCGCGAACCTCCTGGTCGCCGAGTCCCTTGAGCAGACCCTCGGGCATCAGCGACTTGGGGCTTGATTTGATCGCGTCGATCTCGTCGCGGGCGATGGTCAGGTCCCGGCCGTCGTCGACCCGGAGGACGACGATGTTCTTGTCCTGCTCGACCACGACGCCGGTGAGCACCCGGCCGTCGGCCGTGGCGAGGATCGACGTCGAGAATCCCTCGCGGATCTCGGCCGATGGGTTGACGATGTTCAGCAGCATGGTTTCCAGGTCGTCGCGACGATAAGTCGTCAGGTCCGGGCCGACCTTCCCTCCTTTACTGAAGAGCGTGTGGCAGCGCGCGCACGTCCGCTCGAAGAGCAGCCTTCCCGGCTTGGGCACGGCGGACCCCGAGCGCACGACCGCGGCCAGCCGGTCGATTTCGGCCCGGAGATCGGCGGGAGCCGCCGGCCGGATGGGGCCGAACACACGCGAAGCGCGTTGCGTGAGATCCGCATCGCCCAGCACGACGAGCTTGTCGACGACCTCGCGCGGGACCGTCTGCGAATCAATCGAACGTCTCTCGATCGCCTCCACGAACCGGGCGGCCCAGGTGCGTCGCGTTACCAGCAGCCGCTGGGCAGCGTCCTGGACATCGTCCGACATGTTCGCATAGCTCGCGAGGACTTCGGTGGCGATGGCCGGGTCATCGTAGGCGGCCAGGGTCGAGAGCGCGGCGGAGCGAAGAGCATTGTCGGGCGAGTGACAGGCGAGCTTCAGCACGAGCGGCACGACCGCCGGCCGGCGAACCTCGCCCACGACCTGCAGGATCTGGAGCAATTTGGCGCGGTCGGCGCGCTCGTCAGCCAGCAATCGAATGGCCTCCGCGAGGGCCTCCGGCTTTCCTTGTCTCAGGCCGATGCTGAGCGACTGCTTGCTGTACTTCGCCACGGCCTCCGCGAGGCCCGCCGGCAGCCCGGCGAGCGACCGGCCGGCGTAGGCGGCCTCGAAGCCGGCCATCAGCCGCCTGGCATCGTCCGGCCCCGGTGCCATTGCGAGCAGCCGGCCGCAACGATCGAGGTCGGCCCGCGTCCCCGCCGCGGCGAACCGGCGCATCAAGCGCTCCGCAATCGTGCCGCGCACGATCGGCCGGCCCCATAGCGCCGGCTCCTCGAACATCGCCAGCACCGTGTCCGGATCGGTGCCCGCCTTGGACTCGATCGCCCACCAGATGAGCATCGGTATGTGGATATCGCCCGCATCCTCGGCGCGCGAAAGCAAGGCTCGAACGATCGGCAACGCGTCGCGAGCCGGCAGTCGCCGAGCTGAGCACGCGAGCTGGCTGCGGACCTCGACATCCGGTTCGACGGCAGCGCGGCATGCCAGTTCCGCGGCCAGTTTCGGCGCGATGCGAGACTCATCACAGACCAGCTTCGCCGTCCAGAGCCGCACGTACGGATCGGCATGGTCGAGTGTTTTCAGAGCAGTCTCTTCATCGAGCCCGCCGACGAGGTGGAGCGCCCAGAGCGACTCGAGCGCGAGCTGGCCCGGGACGTCCTTGTCCATCAGACTGCGCTTGAGCACCGGCGCGATCGCGGTGTCCTTGCGGTCGCCGATCAGGCGGAGCACCGTCTGGCGCGTCCACTTGTTGGGGTCCGCCAGGAGCTGAATCAGGTAGGTTGAGTCGCGCGTGGCGAGGTCTTCGGCCTTGCGCGGTGCGTGCCCCGTGGCGCGCTCAGGCGGTAGATACGCCCGCTGGCCGGGTGGATCTGACCCTCGTGGTTGCGATAATGGTTCACCTGGCGGTCATACCAGTCGGCGATATACAGGGCGCCTTCCGGGCCGAGCTTGATGTCCACCGGCCGGAACCACGGGTCCGAGGACGACACCGCCAGGCCGACATCTCGGGTCCGGAACGATGAGCCATCAGGCCGCACTTCGCTCATCACGACGTGGTTGAGCAGCGGCGCGACGCCGAACAAGAGGCCATGGTAACGGGCCGGGAACTGATCCGCCTCGTAGATGACGAACGTGTGCGTGAACCTCGGGACGCGGTCGTGCTTCATCGCCGGGAAGTAGCCGAAGGCGTAGGGATTCGACAGAGGGCCATGCTTGTTGAAGCCCTTCTGGTAGTATCCGCCTTGCACGTAGTGGAACCCGCGCGTGTCGCCGCCGTTGTGGCCCGAGTAGATCCGCCCCATCTTGTCGATCTCGACCCCGAACGCGTTGCCGCCGCCCTCCGCGAAGACCTCGTAACGCCGGGTCTCGGGATGATAGCGCCAGATGAGCTGGCCCATCGAGTGGACCGGTTCCTTGCCGTCGTCGAGGCCGGGCCGCGTCACGTGCCCGGTAACCGTCGAGCCCTGCGCGGCATAGAGCCAGCCGTCCGGGCCCCACCTCAGGCTGTTGACGACGGAATGCGTGTCCTCCAGGCCGAAGCCGCGGAGGTGGACGACCGGGTCGCCATCGGGCACGTCGTCGCGGTCGGCGTCGGGGTAGAAGAGCAAATAGGGGGGATTGAGCACCCAGACCCCGCCTCGCCCGTGGGCGACGGCCGTCGCGATGTTCAGACCATCCACGAACGTCTTGTGCCGATCGTAGACGCCGTCACCGTCGGTATCCTCGTGAATCGTGATCTTGTCCTTGCCGCGGAAGTGATGAGGCGGGGGCGGCGGGACCTTGTCGTAGACGGCACGCCAGACGCCGTCGTGGCTGACCATCCTCAGGCCCGCCGGGTAGGGGTATTGCAGATACTGCACGACCCAGAGCCGCCCCCGTTCGTCGAAGCTCATCGACACCGGCTGCCGCACGATCGGCTCGGCCAGGACCAGATCGAGCTGGAGGTCATCCGGGACGCGAAAGCTGGCGAGGGCCGCGGCGGGCGGGAGCGGACCCTTGAGTTGTCCCGTTGCCGGTCGGGCCTCCTTCTTCTCCGTGGCGGCTGCCCGGGCGGGCTGCCTGTCGAGGGCCCACTGCACGGCATTGCGGAGCAGAACGCGGAACGCCGGGATCTCGAAGTCGCCGGGATGGCCCAGCGACGTGTAGAAGATCCGCGCCTGGCCCTTCGCGTTGATCCAGGCGACCGGCTCGGACGGGTGACCGGGGATCGCCCCCATCAACAAAGGGATGCAGGTCGAAGCCAGCGGGCTCGTCTTGTAGAGCGAGCCCTGGCCCGTGAACGGCGCCTCGACCCCTTCCAGGATGGGTGAAGGCTTGTCGGTTGCGGCCCGCTCGATCGTCGGCTTGATGGTATTGCCGTAGTGGTTGGTGTAATGACCGCCGAGCACGTCGGGGTCGAACGTCGTCCACTCGGCGTGTCCCGGCGGCGCATGGCCCCGCGTGTCGAAGGCATGGCAGGCCGTCCGGATGCCCACCAGCGGCTTGCCGGACTCGATGTAGCGGCGGATGATCGCCATTTCGCGTGCGGCGGGGGCACGCCGGCGGACGCTCAGGACGAGCAGGTTGGCATCATCGAGGGCCTCGACCCCCGGGAAATCGTGCGGCTTCTTCGGATCGGCGATCGCGAACGTGCAGCGAATCCCCAGCGGCTCCAGCTCCTTCCGGGCGAACTCCGGCAGGGTCTTCTCGGTCCGGTACTCGTCCTCGCCGATCAGGAAGACGGTGCGCGGTCGATCGTCGGGCCGGAACCGGAACGGCGGCTGGCCGGTCAGGTCGGTTCAACTCGATCGTCGGCGCGACGTATTTCTCGATGTGCTCGACAATCCGCTCGGTCCCCTGGAAATGGCTGACATAAGGCCACGAGCGCGAGTTGTACATGGTGTCGGTGAGGTCGCGGACGAGCACGACGTTCTTACCGTGCTGGACGAGCTGCCGCAGACCGAACGGCCGCCCGAGGACGCACATGTTCGTGTGGACGCCCATGAGCAGTACATTGTCAATGCCTCGACTCTCGAGGACGTTCCAGATCTCCACGCCGGAGTCGCTGATCGCGTCCTCGTCGCGGATCTCGATGGCCGCGATTTGCTTCCGCCAAGGGGATCCTTGCGGGCACGCCGGCCCGTCGTCGCAGCCCCCGTCGGACTGGTCGATGGGGTAGACACCCTTTTCCTCGGCCGGGATCCTGTTGCACCAGCCCGAGATATCCGCGGGGAGATTGGCGGCCTTCGGCGCGTTCTGGGCTCGTCGCCTGGCGGGGTGGTCCTTGTAAGCGTCCATGCAACTGCTGGGGGCGTGGATGATCAGCACACCCCGGGCGCGAGCGGCGGCCACCGCCCGGTTCATGGCGGGGGCCAGCTCGCCGACGCGACGGGTCGCGCCCCGACACCAGTGCTGGTCCCACATGTCGCAGATGATGATCGCCGACCGGGCAGGTTCCCAGCGGAGGACCTTCGCCTTGGCCTCGAACCCGGCCTGGTCGGCCGGACGTCCCCCGGGACTGGGAACCGCCTCGCGCAGCCGTGCATGCAGAACGATCGCGTCGCGCTCGGGAGGTCCTGTCCCGCCGCTCCCGCCGGCCGTCAGGCCAAGTCCCAGACCGATGATCCCGATGTAACTTCCGGCCTTTCCGAACCAGGCTTTCCGCATCAGAACCATCCTCCTCGCTCTCGGCTGTCACGCCGCCAATGAGGTCTTCTTCACTCCCGCTGAATAATCTAACGGCGCGGGGATCCGATCGCCACCGGTGTCCCGTTCACGCCAGCACGTCCCTGGCGCAGGGATCGGCCGGTGCGACCGCGTTCCGGCCCTTGACGGGCGATCAGCCGTTGTGATCCGATGAAGCCGTGGTCTCGACCCGGGATCTTGGGGCGGAGCGGCGTTGGAGGTGGGAGATGATTCTCCGGTGGAAGACCGGCCTGATCGTCGTTTCATGCGTGGCGCTGGCATCGCTGTGGGGGTACGCGTCCCGGAGCTCGCGCGGCGAGCAGAAGGCGAATACCGCGCCGGCCGCGGACGTGCGAGGAAGCGATTGGAGCGTGAACGTCCGGCCCAATTCCAACATCGAGATCTGGTACAAGGGCGTGCCGATCATCTCGAGTTCCACGCTCTTCTGGGGCCAGAAGTGGAAGTTCGCCGGGGCGAATTTCAAGCCGGTAGCGGGCGAGCAGGGGCATCATCGGTTCGTCGGTGAGGTCCGGGACCTCAAGTTGAGGATACTCGCCGACATGGAGGCAGCGAGGCCGAACGTCATCCAGATGGAGCTGTTGGTCCAGGCCGCGGAGGAAATGGCGGGCGTGATCGGCGGCGGTTGGCAATGGAACCTCAAGCTCGACTCGCCGGCATTGGGCGGGCGGGTGTCCGCTCCGGAACTGCTGCCCAACGACCGGGGATGGACATGGCATGTCGGCCAGGGTCAAGCGATCACGCTACGGTTCGAAGAGGCCGCCCCCAAGGTTTATTTCGAACGAGGCCAGAAGTCCATGATCCGGACATTCCTGGTCAGCGACCGGATCGAGCGCGGCTCACGACGGTTCGGGGTGACCCTCGAGCTTCCCGAGGGAGCCGAGTGGCGGCCATCTCCCGAGGAGCGCGATGCGCCGGTGGAGCCCGGCAAGTGGTTTCCGGGGGCACTCGCGCCGGACGCTTCGCCGGTGGACCTCAGCTTCCTGAACCGCGATGACCGGCCCGCCGGGCGGCGAGGTTTCGTCCGGGCCGACGGCGACCGCCTCGTCTTCGCCGACGGCACCCCGGCCCGGTTCTGGGGCGGGAACCTGGCCGCGTATGCCATCTTCGAGGCACCGCGGAAAGACCCCGCCCGTCAGGACTACCGCCGCGTGCTCGCGCACCAGGCGCATCGGATGGCCCAGCTCGGCTACAACCTGATGCGCATCCATCACCACGACTCCGACTGGGTCCCGAACAACCTCTTCGGCAGGAGCGCCAGGAGTAGCCGTCGACTCGATCCCGAAGCCCTCGACATCCTCGACTGGACGATCAAATGCCTCAAGGACGAAGGGATCTATGTCTGGCTGGACATGCACGTCAGTCGGAGCGTGCGCCCGGAAGACGGTGTTTCCGGGGGCGGCGACGAGATCGCGCGCAATCGCGGCCTCTTCAACGCGTTTTCCTACTACAATCGCCGGTTGCAGGAATTGATGAAGGAGTTCCAAAACCAGTACCTCAATCACCTGAATCGTTACACCAGGCTGCGCTACAAGGACGACCCGGCGGTCATCGGCGTGCTGATCAGCAACGAGAACGATCTGACCTTTCACGGCGGCCACGCGATGCTGCCGGACAAGAAGAACCCCTTCCACAACGCATTGTGGACGGCGGGCTACACGGAGTTCGCCCGGCAATACGGCCTGCCGGCAAACCGCGTCTTCCAGACCTGGGTGGCCGGTCCCAGCAAGCTCTATCTCGCCCAGGCGGAGCACGACTTCAACGAGACGATGATCGCCAACCTGAGGCAGATCGGTGTGCAGTCCCCGATCGCGACGACCAATTTCTGGGGCGGGGATCCGTTGTTTTCGCTGCCGCCCTTGACCGACGGCGATCTGATCGACGTCCACAGCTACGGTGTGTCCGAGGAATTCGACAAGAACGCGCATTACGACGGGACCTTCGTCGATTGGATCGCCATGGGGCAGGTGTATGGCAAGCCGCTTTCGGTCACCGAATGGAATGTGCCGTATGCCCAGACGGACCGCTTCGTCAGCCCCTTGTACGTGGCCAGCATCGCGTCACTCCAGGGCTGGGACGCGCCGATGATCTACACCTACTCGCAGATGTTCTTCTCGGCGAATCCCGGTCCCGAGACATGGTCATCGTTCCACGACCCCGCCCTGACCGCGATCATGCCGGCGGCGGCGCTGCTCTTCCGCCGGGAGCACGTCAGTCCGGCGCGGAAGGCGTACTGCTTCATACCCGGGGCGGATGCGCTCTTCGGCCGGGAGCTCAACCCCGGGACGTCCGCGACGATCCGGACGCTCGCCGAGCAGAGCAAGCTGACCGTCGGGATGCCCGAGGTCCGCGAGCTCCCGTGGCTCAAGCCGTCGCAGCCATCCGGCGACGTGACCATCGTCAACGACCCGGACCGGGACTTCATCCCGTCGGGGCAGTCGTTCGTCCGCTCCGACACCGGCGAGCTGACCCGCGACTGGCAGCAGGGAATCCACACCATCGACACGCCCCGGACGCAGGCCGTCAGCGGCTGGATCGGCGGCAAGACGCTGCGCACGGGCGACGCCACGTTCGAGGCGATGACGAAGAAGGCCGTGATCGCGCTGACCAGCGTGGATAACCGGCCGCTGGCCGAGTCGCATTTCATCCTGGTCACGGCGGTCGCCCGCTCCGTCGCCAGCCCGGGCAATCGGCGCGCCATACCTCTCCGAGCCGGTCTATGCTCGGATCGCGCTGCGGACCAAGGCCGATGACCTCGAACTCCTCTCGATGGGACGGGATGGCCGCGTCGCGGCTCGCCCGCACTTCGAGCGCCGTGACGGCGCCCTGACGTTCGAGCTTCCGGCCGCCGGGGGCACTCACTGGTATGTCCTCAGATCACGCGGCAGGGCGTCCTCGGGGGCGTCGCGCGGGGCGGCGACCGATCGCTCCTCGCCGGCAAAGCAATGAGCATCGTCTGTCCGCCGTCGATGATCGTGCACGTCGAGAAGGTGCCCCGATTCATGGCACCTCGTTCTACAACCTCTCAGAGCTTGTGAAGGAATCGCTCAAAAGACGTTTACACATGAGGATTCTGCCGCTATCCTATCACCATGAACACTCCCCTCGACCCCCCAGCGCCCCGGCCCGAACAGCCGTCGCTCTTCGGGACATCGGCTGACGATGATGGGCCACCCCGATCCACCGAGCCACCGGCCCCCTCCGGTCGCCCGCGACTGCGGATCGCCAACCGCGACCAGATCGTCTTCCGGACCGTCGCGCTCGACGAACTGATCCCCGACGATCATCTCGCGCGGGTCGTCTGGGATTATGTCGAGCGACTGGACCTCAGCCCCTTGTACAGCGCCATCAAGGCCGTCGAGGGCCACCCGGGGCATCCCCCCATCGATCCCAAGATCCTGATGGCGCTGTGGCTCTATGCGACGATCGACGGCGTCGGCAGTGCCCGACACCTCGACAAACTCTGTCACAAGCACGATGACTATCGCTGGATCCTCGGCGATGTCCGCATCAATTACCACACCTTGGCCGACTTCCGCACCGCCCATGGCGAACTGCTGGACCGCTGGCTCAGCCAAAGTGTGGCGGTGTTGATGGCCGAGGGTTTGGTCGATCTGAATCGGGTGGCGCAAGACGGGATGCGGGTGCGGGCCAGTGCCGGCGCCGCCTCGTTCCGCCGCCGTCCTACCTTGGAGGCGGCCCTGGCCGAGGCCGAGGCCCAAGTCCAGGCGTTGCGGGCGGAGTTGGAGGCCGATCCGGCGGCCGACGATCGCCGGCGACGGAAGGCCCGGGAGCGGGCCGCCCGCGAGCGGGCCGAGCGGATCAAGGGGGCGTTGGATCGGCTGCCTGAGCTGGAAGCCAGGAAGAAGCCGGAAGATCGCCAGAAGGCCCGCGGCTCGACCACCGACCCGGACGCGACGGTGATGAAGATGGCCGACGGCGGCTTCCGCCCGGCGTACAACGTGCAGTTCAGCACGGCCACCGACAGTCAGATCATCGTGGGGGTGGACGTGGTGACCGTCGGCAGCGATGCCGGCCAGATGGCGCCGATGGTCGAGCAGATCGACGCGCGGTACGACCGGAGGCTCGAGGACGTACTGGTCGACGGCGGCTTCGCGCAGCACGACCAGATCGATGCGGTCAGCGCCGAGGGGGTGGGCTGTACGGTGTACGCGCCGGTGCCGGCGCCGAAGGATTCGACGGTGGATCGCTACGCGCCGAAGCCCAGCGACTCTCCGGCGGTGGCGGCGTGGCGGCAGCGGATGGCCGGAGGCGCGGAGGCCAAGGCGATCTACAAGGAGCGGGCCGCGACGGCGGAATGTGTCAACGCGCAGGCGCGGAACCGGGGCTTGATCCAGTTGCGGGTGCGGGGCCAACTGAAGGCCAAGGCGATCGCGTTGTGGCATGCGTTGGCTCATAATCTGATGCGAGCGGTGAGCCTGCGAGCGGCGGCGAAGGTGCGCGCGGCGGCGGCGGCCGGGGTCTGAGGAGGGGGCCGCACGGCCCCCACACCGCCTACGGAGGCGGCCAACTCGCCCCGTACGACGGTCCGTGGCGCTGGTCGGCCCGGGCACCGAGGTTCCAGGGAGAGCTGGCGGAATTCCGAAGGCCCCATGTGGTTCACGAGGTCGCCGTCCTCCGAGGGCAATCGCTCGAATTCTTTCTCACGCTCTCAGTTCAGGTTTCGCACTCTTGAGGGTCGGCACCTGATCAGAAAGATACGTCGGTCTCCTTACCATCTCTTGGCTACTTGTCTGGGTTACCACGCCTCGACAAGGCACCAAAGCAAGGAGACCGACCCATGGAACTTACCTCCTCGTTCGTCGTCAACCTGCTACAGCACTTCGCACCGGTGTTCACCGCACCCACCCACAAGACCTTCCTCGTGATCGTCGCCGGCTGGGTCCTCTCCCAGCGCCACCGCTTCATCACCGAACTCATCTTCTCCGGCGGCCACGTCGGCAAGGGGCACTGGTCGCGGTTCCATCGCTTCTTCAGCCATGCCGCCTGGGACATCGATTCCTTCTCCATGGCTCTGGCCAAGCTGGTCGTGACGATCCTCGCCCCGGGCGCCCAACTCCTCTGGGCCGTTGACGACACCCTCTGTCGCAAGCGCGGGCTGACCCTCTACGGCGCCGGCATGCACTACGACCCGCTCATCTCCAGCCGATCCAAGGCCCTCGTCAGTTGGGGACACGACTGGGTCGTGCTCTGCCTGATCGTCGTCCATCCCTTCTGGGCGCCCGGCAAGGTCTTCGCCTTGCCCATCGCCGCTCGGCTCTACATCAACCGCCAGGGGCTCACCAAGGGGAAGAAGGGCAAGGGGAAGTCGTCGGGGACCGGCAGCGGGGTCGAGGCCAAGACCGAGCTCGATCATCGCACGCGGCCGGAATTGGCCCTGGAACTCATCGAACTGGTAGCCCGGTGGTTCCCCGACGACGAGATCCTCATGCTCGGCGACAGCACCTATGGTGGTCGAAGTGTCCTGTCTCATCTGCCCGCCAACGTTCATCTCATCAGCCGGGTCGCCGCCAACGCCGCGCTGTACCGCGCGGCCCCGCCGCGGCGACCGGGTCAGAGGGGGCCATCCCGCAAGAAGGGGGACCGCCTGCCGGGCATGACCGAGTGGGCCGCCGACCCGGAAGCGCCCTGGACGCGACTGGACTTCGACCAGTTCGGGCTGCATGCCACCCTGGAGGTCAAGACGATCCGGGCGCTGTACTACAAGGCGGGGCGGGACCGGCTCTTGACCATCGTCCTGGTGCACGATGTCGAGGGGAAGCGCCCCGATCAGATGTTCTACTGCACCAAGCTCGACTGGGCGGCGCGTCAGGTGCTCTCGGCGTACTCCTGTCGCTGGGCGATCGAATGCACATTCGAATATTGCAAGCAATTCCTGGGATTGGAGGACCCGGCCAATCGCCTCCCCAAGGCGGTCGAGCGGACGGCACCCATGGCGATGTTCATCTACACCATGGTGGTCGTGTGGTTCCACCGCGAGGGTCATCGCTCGGTGCAGTTCCCCTTCCGGCCGTGGTATCAGAAGAAGGCCGAGCCGTCGTTCGCGGATCTGCTGACGACCCTGAGGCGACTGAGCTACGATGAGAAGACCGAGGGGCTGCTCCCGAAGCACTCTCGACTGAGAACCTGGGTCGCCCAGCTCACCGAGCTTCTCAGCCGGACCGGGTGAGCGGCCTCTTGGCCGAGGATTCCTGGGCGGTACGCGACTTCACGACCGATCCGACGGGATGGATTTCACCCGACGGGCTACTCGCGGTACGCCCTCATCCGTGCGAAACTCGAACTCAGAGCCTGTTCCTGAAGACAATCTCAGCCCGCGAAGGGGGCGGTCGGGCGTAGCCAGGGGCGTTAGCCCCTGGTCATAAACATAACAACAACCAAACCCTCTTTCGGGCCGGTTCCGCCGCAACCACTGGCAAGGCCAGTGGTTGCGGCGGAACCGAGGGGGATTATTCGGTGGTTCGGGTGCGGGTCACGCGGTCCAGGGGCTGCCGCCCCTGGCTACGCCCGACCGCCCCTCCGGGGCTTGCGGAACAGACTCTCCGCTCAGGGCTTCCGTTTGTCCCAGACGACTTCCATCCAGCCGTTCTGCATCTCGTCCCAGGTCTGCAGACCCCAGAAGACCGCCTTGGACGGGTCGGGATTGCGGGGGTTATCGGCCGAGTTGTCCCAATGGCCGATCCAGGTCAATTTGCTGCCCCTGGGGATGTGCAGCGGCTTTTCGAAGCGGTAGCCGCTCTGCCAGCCGAAGTCGTAATCGGGAACGGAGAGAAGCGTCTCGGTCCGGCCATCGGGGTAAGTCAGGTCGTAACGGGCGCTGATCCCCCGGAGATGCATGTGCGGCATGAAACCCAGGACGAGGCCATCCTGGGGGAACGTTAACGTCATCTGCCCCCGGCAATCGCCGGCCCGCGGCGGGATGCGGAAGAGCATGTTCGCCAGGATGTTCATGTCGACCGCTCGAGTGGGCGGCTTCTTCGCCAGGATGATCCCCACCGAGGACCGATCGGTCCGCTCGGTGCCGTCGGGCGTGTAGTGGACCTCGAAGAGCAGGCGCGAGCCGGCCGGGATCTTGCGTCCCATGTCGGGCGGATAGATGACCGGCATGTCCCCCGGCGCCCAGCCGACGAGGGTGGCCGCCGTGCCGTCGGGATCATACGGATCGCGCCGCCCTGGAGCCAGGATGTAGACCAGGATGTGATGCACCACCTTGCGATTGCCGGGACGGCACTCGGCGGCTTGAACCCACACGTCCTCCTTGAAGCCCGGGTCCACGACGAACCTCTGATAATCGAGCACACCCGTCGCCGGGACCTTGTATTCCTTGGCCATCATGAAGACCTTCTCAGGCTGGCCGATCTTCCAGCCCTCGACGAACGGCCTCGGTGCAGGCAAGTCCTTCTCATCACCCTTCGGCGCACCGGCGTCGATCCACGCCAGCAGCAAGTCGCGCTCGTCGTGGCTCAACCGGCGGTCGTTGGCGAAATGGCCGTAGCGCGGATCGGCGTGCCAGGGCGGCATCCGCTCTTCGAGCACCGCTTCCCGGATTCGACTGGTCCGCTTCTCCGCGTCCTCGTAGGTCAAGAGCGGGAAGGGACCGATCTCGCCCGGCCGATGGCATTCCTGGCATCGAGCCTGGATGACCCGCGCCACCTGCTTGCAATAGGTGACGTCCTGCGCGTGATGCGGGTTTCGCGAACGTTCGATGGGGCAACCCGATACGTCGGTCCGGGGCGTGCCGATCGGCTTGCCCGCAAGGAACTCGTCGAGCGCCTCCTTGAGGTCGCTTCGGGTCGGGCGGTCGCGGCGGTGGTCGATGCCGTATCGGTCGTCGATGCGGCCGTGATATCGGATCACCCGAGTCGGATCCATCAGGAAGACCTCGGGCGTCCGCCTGGCGCCGAAGGCATCCGCGACGGACTGATCGAAATCCTTCAGGACGGGAAATGGCACGCCGTGATCCTGCGCGTGGGCGGAGACGTTGATGAATGAGTCCTGGCTGCTCGAATTGATCGCCAGGAACTGGATGCCCTTGGCCGCGTATTCTTTGTGGAGCGAGATCAGGGTCGCGAGATACAGGTTGGCGACCGGACACTCGGTGTCGATGAACGCGACGACGAACGCCTTGCGGTCCTTGAAGCTGTCGAGCGAACGAGGCCGGCGATGGATGTCTTTGAGGCGGAAGTCGGGGACCACCGCACCCACTTCCGGAGCCACGACCTTCGACTCGGCCGGAGCGGCGAATCCCATTGCCGAGGCGGTGACCAGAGTCAAGATGGGCAGCACGACTTCGTCCTCCGATGGTGGCGATGACGGCTCGAGATTCCCCGATCCCGGCGATGATCGAGCGGTCCGTCTCCGGAACGACGCACCGTTGCGGCGCGTCCGGCCGAGGGGCGATACAAGCGAATATACCCCGTCCGATCGGCGACTGAAAGAGAGGCCGAGATTCGTTCGGATCAAGGGCGGGAAGAGTTGGAACGGTTGCCGTCGCGCTTCCGTTGAAGGCGACGCACGGCGCGTTCGGCCTCCGCGATCGCACGAGTCAGCTCGTCATTATCCGGATCGGCCGCGAGGGCCGCCCGGAGCGACGCCAGGCCGGCATTGGCGGCGTCGAGCGCCTCGAGCACTGAGGACGCGGGCCGATTGTCACGCTCTGGGCCTGGCCTGCCTTTTGCGCGGGAGCGGGAGAGGCGGACGAGTTCGGCGAGCGTCTTCTCGGCGGCCGCCACGCCCGCGCGGGCGGAGGCAATCGCTGCGTCGAGATCATCCTCCATCGCGGCCCGGTCCGCATCGTGGCGGGGGACGGATGGCTTGGGGGTGGACCTGGCAACGTAGGGCCGTGCCGGCGCCACGTCAGGTACGACCAGGGCCACAGCGTGGGGTTTCGCGGAGACGGGGGCTGGCAGATTCGTGTACGACGATCCATCCAGGCTCCAGACGCGGAGCTCGCCCGAGCAGTCACCCGAGACGAGCGAGCCGCCGTCGGGCGTCCACGCTACTCGCGTGGCTTGATCGGCGGTCGGGCCGATGTCCGCGACGCGCCGGCCACCGGCTTCCCACACCTTGACGCGGCGGTCGCGTCCGGCCGAGGCGATCCGTCCCGATCGGTGGACGTCGATTCCGAGCACGCCGCCGGGATGAGCGTCCCAGCCCGAGGCCGCCTTCCCGGTATGCAGGTTCCAGGTCTCGACCCGGCCGTCTTCGCCCGACGTCACCATCACATCCCGATCGGACAGCCAGCCGATCGCCGTGACCGACTTCGCATGGCCCCGGAGCGACAGGAATTCCTTGCCGGTACGGACTTCCCAGAGGAACAGTCCCCCGAATCGGTCCCCGGCGGCGACGAGCAAGCCGTCGGGGCTGAACGAGGCCGCCGTCACCCAGTCCGTCGGCTTGCGGAAGGTGTGGAGGGCGTCGCCGCGAGGGTTGGCGAGGACCTTGACGATCCGGCCTGGTCCGCCGAGCGCCACCCGCGAGCCGTCGGGGCTAAGGTCCGCAGCCAGGACCGTGTCGAACTCGTCGCCGAGCGCCGCGAGCCGTGCCCAGGTCTTGGTGTCGAAGAGGACCGCCTTGCCGGACTCGGCCCCAAGGCCTCCGGCGGCCAGCAGCCACCGTCCGTCTCGGGAGAATTCCAGGGCGAAGACGTCGCCCTCGGGGAAGGGCAGGGACCCGAGAATCTGACGACTGCCGACGTCATAAATGAGCACCTGCTTGTGCCACGAAGCGGCCGCGAGGGGCCGCGCCGGGCTGACCGCCAGTGCGGTGATCGCCGCGGCGCGAGCGGACGCGATCGGAGGCCTGAGGCCTCCGGCAGGGCTTGTGGAGTGATTCGCCATCGCCCGGGCGATCGGTTCTGTTCCGGCGTCGGCGGAGTGCTCCACCAGCCCGCCCTCGATCCAGCGGCGCAAGGTGTCGAGCTCGCGCTGCGGGATCATGGGCGTGTTCGGCGGCATGTTGGGCTCCTCGAGATGAGCCGCGAGCGTGTAGATGGGGCTCTCGTCGGGCGTGCGCGCCAGGACCGCCTTGCCCCCGGCGCCTCCGGCCAGGACGCCCGCGTAGCTGGTCAGGTCCAGCTCCCCTCGCGGCCGCTCGGCATTGTGGCAGCTCGTGCAACGCTTCCGGAGGATCGGCAGCACGTCGCGAGCGAAGCTTGTGGTTGACGACGGGTTCTCGTCGACCGACCCCGCGATCGCCGCCGCGGCCACGGTGAATTGGCTCATTGCGGCGACCATCCACGAGCGAAAGGGCATCACGAGTCGACTCCTGGCGGCGTGGCGATCAATGATTGAATAGAAACTCGTTCGAGTTCAGCAAGGCCCAGAACAGGTCCTGCAGGGCCCTCACCGCGTCCGGGGCCGAGGCGAGCCCGGCCTTGATCCGCTCGGCTTCGGCGGACGTGGGGTTCCGTGACAGGCATCGTACGTAGAGGGCCTCGGCGACCGCGGCCGGATCATTCAACTCGGCCAGCAGCTTCTCGACGACCTTGCCCTCCACGATCTTGCCGTTGGTCGTCTCGCCGTTGATCAGGTGAAGGGCTTGCGAGAGCGTGGGAGTCGTCCGGACTTCGCACGAGCAGACCTGATCTCGTGGGGAACGGCCGAAAGTCGTCAGGAAGTAGTCGCGCACGTGCCCGTCGGGGATCTGGACGGCCCGACCGCCCTTGGGAAGGCCGGGAAACTGGTCAGACGTCCCCGTCACTTGCGAGATGCAATCGAGCAGGACCTCGGCCCTCGTCCTCCGGATCTTTTGATGTGAGAAGTTCCGCTCGTCCCAACGGTTTCGCTCATTCCGTCGGGTTGACAGTTGATAGGTCCGACTGCCGAGGATCTGGCGGATCAGCGGCTTGATGTCGTAGCCCGATGCGACCAGCCGATTCGCGAGCAGATCGAGGAGCTCGGGGTTGCTGGGCGGATTGCTGACGCGGGCGTCGTCCACCGGCTCGATGATCCCCTGGCCGAAGAAGTGGGCCCAGACGACATTGGCGAGGTTGCGGGCGAAGGCCGGATTCTCGGGGGAGGCCAGCCAGCCGGCCACGGCAGCGCGGTAGTCCTCGCCCGGCTTGATCGTCGGGGCGGTCCCGCCCAGGAAGGTCGGCCGCACGGCCCGGCCGGCTAACGGATGCTTCACCTCGCCCGAGCCCGCGTTGAAGACGGTCAACTCGCGAGGATCCTGCGCCTGCTTGTAGCCGATCTGGCTGAAGAACGCCGCGAAACCGTAGTAATCGTCCATCGTCCAGCGGTCGAACGGGTGGTTGTGGCATTGGGCACACTGGATGCGAGTGCCCAGGAAGACCTGCGCGACGTTCTCGGCGATCTGTTGCGGCGTCGTCTCGGTCTGGAAGTAGCTGACCGCGGGGTTCTCGAAGCTCCCTCCGTTTGCGGGCAGGAGCTCGCGTGCGATCCGGTCGATCGTGGCCCCCTCGCGGACTCGCGTGCGGAGCCAGGTATCGTACCGCTGAAGTCCCTTGGGGCTCAGTCCGTTGGCCGTGCGGATCTGTAGCAGCTCGGCCCACTTCATCATCCAGATATCGAGGAACTCGTCGCGACTAATCAAATGATCGACCAAGGCCGCGCGCTTCTCGGGAGAAGGGTCGGCCAGGAATCGCGTCCGTTCGGCGGGGGTCGGCAGCAGGCCGATCAAGTCGATGTACACGCGGCGCAGGAACGTCTCGTCGGAGCAGACCTCCGACGGCACGACGTGGAGCCGGTCGAGCTTGGCATGCACGAGCCGGTCGATTTCGTTGAAGGTCGGGGTGTTGGGCGAATGAAACGGAGTCCCGGGCCACACGATGACCGGTAGGCCGGCGGTGAACTTGTCGAACCGGGCCAGCACGAACGCCTCGCCGGGACCCCGACCCATGGCGAGCCCCTGCTCGTTGACCGCGACGGCCGCGTCATTGTTGCTGAGGAAGACGGTGAAGCGGGTGACGTCGCGGTCGGTCCCATCCGAGTATCGCGCCCGGACGACGAGCCGCTGGGCCTCGGCCGGAGAGCCCAGGATCGCTCGCGCCGGGAGGACCTCGATGCCGACCGGCTCGGGAGAACCGGACGGGTCGGCCGGCGCGCCTTCCTCGAGCCACGCCAGGATCAGCCGATAGCCCTCGCTTTCGGGCTCGATCCGCTTGCCGCCGGTGTGGGACACCCGGCCCGTCGCCTTGTTCATGAGCAGGCACTCGGCGGGAGCGGACAGGTCGATGCGCCTCCCGACGGCCTCGCGGGTCAGGCGGAAGTGGTCGCCCTCGGGATCGTATCCGAACAGCGAAAGGCGGAATCCGTCCTTGCCCGAGGCGGCGCCGTGGCACTTGCCCGTGTTGCAGCCGGCCCTGGTGAGGACCGGCAGGACGTCGTCGCGGAATCGCAACGGGTCGATGACCGACGCGCGGCGAACCTCGACGCCGGCCTCAGCCCGCAGGCCGGCGAACTCGATCCCGAGTTTCCCCCGGCCGTCGCTCCGCGGGGCGACGATCCCGTCGCGAACCATCGCGACGGCCGGCTCGACCGAGGCTGTGATGAACGCCGTGACGTCGCGCGTCGAGCCGTCTTCATACTCGGCCTGCACCACGATCGACTGGCGGTCGCGCGCGGTCGAGAGCTCGATGCTCGCGGGGCTCACCTGGAGCCGCCTGGGCTTTGCGGGGGCCGCGGCCCCAGCGTCCCCGGCACGAACGAGGATGATGCCCGAGAGCGGGAAGGCCAATGCTGCGAGCAGGCCGGCGATGCATCGGCGTGTCGCTCGTCTCGTCTGGGTCGTTCCGCCTGGCATACCGCGTAGGCTCCCGGAAACCATGAGTCGTTCTCGATCGGATCCGTGGTTCTCAACGATCACCGCGCCGCGCCGGCGTGTCCTTCGCGGCGGCGGCCTCGCGGAGCCGGAGGGCGTCGAGTGGGCTCAGCGGCTTGCCATCGCCACCGGCTACGAGCGCGCCGGCCGGATGGATCTCGAGCCGTCCGCCCCGTCCGACCCGATAGACGACCGGCTGGCCGCCGACGTTGCCCGACAAGCGGCAAGCCAGGCTCTCGTACCGGCCGGCGGGCGTCGTGGCGCCGGCTGCGACCCGGAATTCGACGCGCCGGGCGTCGCGGGAGATCGTGACCGGAGGCGCGACGGCTCGGGGCGGAAGACCCTCGAGCGTCGCGACCATCTCGCCGGGCAGCGTTTGGCCGGGCCCGATCTCGCATGTGATCGTCACCGTCTTACGTTGCTCGGCCACAGCCGGCTCGAATCGGCCGGAGATCGGCGACGCCCCCAATTCCAGTGGTACGAACCGCGAGCCGACCTGGGGAAGTCCCTCGACGGCCACCCGGCGCCGACGGCCGCCGGTCGGGTTGATCTGCGCCATCAGGGCCAGGGTCATCTCCCGCCGGTCGCGGTGCGGCGGGGCCGGCCGGACTTCGGCGGCGAGTCGCCAGGAGATTGGATCCGCGTCCGGTCGCGCGAAGAGTCGCAGGATGGCCTCGGACTGTCCTGCAGGCACTACCGCGGGCCCTTCCATTTCCACACCCGGCGGGAGATAGGGCAACGAAACCTCGATCGGTTCGCTGAAGCCGCTCGCGCGGCTCACCGTCGCCCGCAGATCGATGGCCCCGTCGCGGGCGAGCGCAGTCGCCGGAGGCGAGAGACTCACCGCGTATGGGGCCTCTTCGATGACAACGATCGCCAGCTTGTCGACCCGGATCGAATCGAACGAGGTTTCCCCGGCGCCGGGGAGCAGGTCCACGACCTGAGTGAATCCTCCTCTCACCGTGCCGGCCGGGGTCGAGGCGATGCCCTTCACGTCGACGAGCTTTGCGGCGAGCGGTGCGTCGGCGGCCGCCTCGACCACGATCGGGGCCAGGTACACGTCCTCGGCGATCTCCTTGACGTCGACCGAGACGCCCTCAGGTAGAGATCCCATCTCGATACGGACCGGTCCGCGGAACCCGTCGCGGCGTACGCCGACGTGGGCGAGGACGCGGTTGCCGCGGGGCACGGCGATGACCTGGCGGGCCTGCGACTTGCGGACCGGACCGGCCAGGAACACGCTCAACGCCGGCCGGGGCTCCTCGACCTCGATCCGGTAGAGGAACCCCGGACCACCATCGAGCCGCTTGTCGCGAATCTCGATCCGGTGAGGGCCGTCGACGCGAACCTGAAACGTCAGTCGGCTATCATGCGTCGCGTCGTCGTCATTTCGCGCCACGAGATCGCCATCGGGGTCGTGCACCTCGATGATCGGGTCGAGCGGCGAGCCGAGCCGCGCGGCGAACGCCTCGACCTGAATCGTCTGGCCCGCGCGAGCCCCGATCGCGAAAGCGTTGACGTCGCCCCGGCCGCCGATGACTCCGTGGAAGGCGACGGGCCAGTCATGGGGCTCCAGTCGATCGGGGGCCGGCACCGACTCGCCCACGTCGGCTTCGTCGACGCAGGCGTACGAGCGGACTCGAAGGGGCGTCGCGGTCGGTGCACTTCGACCCTCACGGGAAGGGAAGTAGTTCCACCAAGGTCCGGCGTCTCCGGGCAGTTTCACCGTCTCGAAGGCATGATCATCGTCGATTCCCAGGAGTCGCAGCCGAGTCGGCTTCCCGGCCTGGCCGCCGGGTGGGAATACGCCGGTCGGCCGCGGGAAATCGCCGAGGTGCAGTGCGTACGTGCTCGACGGGCCACCGCCGAAGCCCGTCTCGCGGATCGTGATCGTATACTTGCCGTCAGCCGGCGCGACGACCGTTGCGAACGGGTCCTGTCGCGTGATCGGGCAGTCGTCGGCAGTGGCGAGCGGAAGAGAGTCGGGGCCGAGGATGGCCAGGATGGTGTCCGTCATCTCGCCGCCGAGGCGGACGGCCTGGACCTCGGCCGAGAGGCGCCGGCCTTTCCGGAGTAATACGCTGAAACGGTCCACATCGCCCGAGTCGATCACGCCCGCAACCGTGCTGTTCAAGCCGATGGACTGCGCCGTCTTCTGCTCGTCGTTCGGTTCGGTCTCCGCCACGACCGGCAGGTTCACCAGGTGGATGACCTTCAGCTCGGAAAGGCCGCCGGGGGTGCGGACGCGGAAGGCGTGCGCATCCGGACGGGCGCCGGCGTCGGCCTTGAGCGTCGCGCGCACTTCGTTCTGGGAGACGACCTCGAGCCTCGTGCAGCGCAATCGGGCGTCGTACATCAGCAACTCGCTGGCATCCTTGAGCTGCCCGCCGACGAGGGTTACGGCGAAATCGGTGCCCACCCGGCCGACCCCGGGGACGACCGATTCGACGCTCGGGGGGGCCGCGACGACGCATCGCGGGCCGGCGACGCAGACGAAGAGCGCGACCATTGCGGCGATGCGAGCGTGGGGCATCGGTGCGAGTCCCTGGAAGCATCCCCGCCGCGAGGGCGGTTCCGCCGCATTCCGACGGATCAGCCCAGCAGGCCTTTGACGACCTGGCCGTTCGCGACGATCGGCTGCGGGCGGTTTCCGGGCGACATCAAGTCCTTGCGAGCGTCGATGCCGAGCAGGTGATAGACCGTGTGGGCGTAGTCCTCGACGCCAAGCGGCGTTCGTGACGGCTCGCCGGCCAGGGCATCGGATGAGCCGTAAACCTGGCCGCGCTTGATCCCTCCTCCGGCCAGGACGATGCTGAAGACGCGGGGCCAGTGGTCGCGGCCGCCGCCGGCGTTGACCTTGGGCGTGCGGCCGAACTCGCTGTTGACAACGACGAGCGTCGCGTCGAGCAGTCCCCGCCGATCGAGATCGGTGATCAGGCCGGCGAAGGCGCGGTCGAAGTCGGGCATCTGGGCCTCGATGCCCCGGTAGTGATAGGCGTGCGTGTCCCACGCTCCGAAGGTCACCGTCACGAAGCGGGCCCCGGCCTCGACCAGCCGTCGGGCGATCAGGAACCGGGCCCCGGCCGAACGATAGACGCCCAGCCCCTCGCCGATGATGCCGTACAACGTCTTGACCTCGTCGGTCTCTCCCTTGAGGCTGAACGCCTCGCGTGCTTGCGGTGAGCTGAGCAGCCCATAAGCTCGGTGATAAAAGCTGTCCATCGTCGTCAGCACGTCGTCGGATTCCTGGCGCGCGAAGTGGTCGTCCACCAGCTCCTTCCACTCGCGCCGCGAGGCGGAACGCGCGTCGTCCACTCCCTTGGGGGAACTGAGGTCGCGGACGGCGAACCCCGGCCGCGCCGGGTCGGCCCCCAGGGCGAATGGTCCGGCGGCGTTGGAGAGATACCCGCTGCCCAGGAACTGGCTTCCCTGGTTCGGCAAGCAGATATACGGCGGCATGTCCTTGCGCGGCCCCAGCTCCTGCGCCGTCACGCTGCCGATGCTCGGATAGACCAGGGCCGGAGTGGGCCGGTAACCCGTGAACATACTGTGTTCGCCGCGGCTGTGGTCGACCTCGGTGTGCGTCATGCTCCGGACGACCGTCAGTTGATCCGCGACCCGGGCGGTCCGCTGCATGTGCGAGCTGAACCGCACGCCGGGCAGCTTCGTCTCGATGGCATCGAGGATGCCGCGGTACTCGACCGGCGCGTCCGGCTTCGGGTCGAAGCTGTCCATGTGGGCGAACCCGCCCTGGAGGTAGATGTGAATGACCGAGGTGGCCTTGGGTCGGGCGGTGCGACCGTCGTCTGCGGCACTCGCCGCGGCTTCCAGCCTCAGGAATGAGCCGAGGGAAAGGCCGAGTCCCCCGATCCAGCCGACACGGAGGACGTCGCGACGGGTCGGGCGGCCGAAGTGCGAGGGGTCGGCGTGCCAGGTGCCGGGCTGCGGGCGAAGCATGTCGCGTCTCCTGCAAAAGGGTCGGTCAACTCTTCTCCCGCCGACCTGGGGACGCGGCTTGCGGCCGCGCCGGCCTGGTCTTGGGCGGCGTGAACTCCACGATCAGCTTGGGTCGTTGCTTGACGTCGTCGAACTCATGGGTGTAGAAGTCCCACCCGTTGCCACCGGTGTTGATGAAGACCCAGCCGTAGTTCGGTGCGCCATTGACCCAGGCCTGCACCGAGTCGGTCACGTCGAACGGAATGGTCGAACTATTGGCGGCGATCTTCCCGAACGTGAAGCCCTCGCGATGGCGCGAGGCCTCCAGGCCATCGGCGGTGACGCCGCCGATCAGGGTGGTCCAGGTCGCCTGCCGGGGCCAGGAGACCAGCATCCGATGCAGGTGGACCGTGTCCCCCTGGTCGAACGCGCTCACCATCAGCATCGCCGATCGCACGGCCGACCCCGGCGGGATCCGGCCGGGACCATCCCCGACGATCCCCTCGAATCGAAGGAGGACCTGGCTCTCTCCCCCGTCGTTGTTCGCATCGGACGTCGCGTTCGGGTTGCTGTCGAGGATGGTCGTCGGTGCGAGCGCCCAGAGTTCGATGTTAACCGTTCCATCATAGCCGTTGACCCCCGACTGAAACGTCAGCCGCGACACCTTTGGTGGCGGGCTTCCGCTTGCATCGACGGACGTCAATACAACCGCGAAGCAGAGGACGAGCCGTGATAGGTCGGTCGCCGGACCGGCAAGCTGGCGGGCCATCGCTGCCTCCCGAGTGACGGGCCCAGTCGCCCAATCGAGGCCGTGCTCTCTAGGACATCAAGACTCTACTCGTCAACCTCGCCGTTTTCCCAGTGAGTTTGCCCGATCGCGAACGGAATTCATCGGAACTTCTCGAACGCCACGCGAGCCACAGTTCCGGTACATGACGCCACACTTGCGCCCGTCGGCCGCAAGCAATCCGTGGCGATCGTGTGAATTCCGGATGTGGGCCGCCACGCCCTGTGGTGGCATCGTGATGACTCGGCTAGCCTGAACGATCGGTCTGATCAACGGCAAGCTCCATCAATCGGGAGGCCCCATGCGCCGGCAACGCTCTGCGATGACTTTGCTCCTCACCGTCTCGATCGCCGGCCTGACCCAAGCCGTCAGTGGTCAGGACGCGGTTCGCGAGTTGGCGCCCGAGCCATTGATCCGCGGCGACCAGCGCGTCGTGATCGCGATGATCGACGGATTCGGAACCGACTATCTCGAAGCCAGCGAGATGCCCGTACTGAAGGGGCTCATGTCCAAGGGCTTCTCGACGACGGTCAGCGGTGTCATGCCTGCGGTCACGAACGTCAACAACGCGTCGATCGCCTGCGGCGCATGGCCCGAGGAACACGGCATCACGGGCAACTCCTACTTCGACGAGAAGAAGGGAGAGGCCGAGTACATGGAAGACGCGTCCTACGTGCGGAGCCAGACCATTTTCCAGCGCGCCGCCCGCCGCGGCGTCAAGTCGGCGCTCTTGACCGCGAAGAAGAAGACCGTCTCGCTGCTATCGCGCGGCACCGAGATCGCGATCGCGGCCGAGTCTCCCTCGGCTGAGATCGTGCGTCGCTACGGCCAGGCCCCGCCGATCTACAGCCGCGAAATCAACTACTGGCTCTGGGAAGTCGCGGTCAACCTGCTGAGGAATCGGCCCGACATCCGCCTTCTGTATGTGCACACAACGGACTATCCGATGCACACATGGCCCCCTTCGGCGCCCGAATCGAAGGAACACCTGGCCAAGCTCGATGCCGTGATCGGACGTGCGGTGGCCGCCGCGCCCGACGCCGCGTTCCTGATCACCGCCGACCACGGACTCAACGCCAAGATGCGCTGCTGGGATCTGGCCCGGGCGTGCAAGAACCGCGGCCTCGAGCTCCGTTTCGCGCTCTCCGCCGAGCGCGACCGGTACGTCAAGCATCACCGGAACTTCGGCGGCATCGCCTGGGTCTGGCTCAAGTCGCCCCAGGATGCGGCGCGCGCCACCGAGATCATCCGGAGCCTCCAGGGGGTCGAGGCCGTGATGACAAGAGATGAGGCCGCGCGGCGGTTCCACCTGATGCCCGAGCGGATCGGCGAGCTGGTCGTTCTGGGCGACAAAGACACCGTGTTCGGCGAGACCGAAACCGAGCTCGAAACCCTGCCCCCGACGCTTCGAACGCATGGCTCGCTGCATGAAACCAAGATTCCCATGATCATTTACAACGTGTCCGGGACCCTCCCGCCCGCGGATCAGCTTCGCTATAACTTCGATATGACCCGCGGCCTTTACCGCGACGCGAAATGACCGGGAATCCCGACACTCATGCCCGAACTGCCGGACATCACGATCTACATCGAGGCGCTCGACCGGCGCATCGTCGGCCGGCGTCTCGATGCCGTGAGGGTCCACAGCCCTTTCCTCGTCCGCACATTCGATCCGCCCCTGGACGCCGTCAGCGGCAAGACCGTTCGGGAGATCCGGCGGGTCGGCAAGCGCATCGCGCTCGGATTCGATGACGAATTGTGGCTGGTGCTGCACCTGATGATCGCGGGCCGGCTGCACTGGAAGACCGCCGGTGTGAAGATCTCCGCGAAGAACGCGCTGGCGGCCTTCGACTTCCCCGACGGCAGCCTGCTGCTCACCGAGGCGGGCTCGAAACGTCGGGCGGGCCTCTTCGTGATCCGCGGAGAAGATAGCCTGAAGTCCCTGGATCCCGGAGGGCTCGAGCCGCTGACGGCGACTTTCGATGAGTTCGAATCCGTGCTCCGCCGCGAGAACCACACGCTCAAGCGGGCCCTGACCGACCCGCATCTCTTCAGCGGCGTCGGCAACGCGTATTCCGACGAGATCCTCCATCGGGCCCGGCTCTCGCCGCTGGCCCTGACCCGGAAGCTCAAGCGGGACGAGTCCGAGCGGCTCTTTGTCGCCACGCGCGAGATCCTGACCGAATGGACCGACCGCCTGCGCGTCGAGGCGGGCGACGCGTTCCCCGAGAAGGTCACGGCCTTCCGTCCGGGCATGGCGGTGCATGGTCGGTTCGGGCAACCTTGTCCGGCCTGCGGTGCGCCTGTCCAGAGGATTCGATACGCCGAGAATGAGACAAACTACTGTGCACGCTGCCAGACCGACGGTCGCATCCTCGCCGACCGCTCGCTGTCACGTCTCCTGAAGGACGACTGGCCACGGCACCTCGACGAGCTTTAGACAGCCTTCCGGGCGATGGTTGAGCGCCGCTTCGCGCCTCTGTTCGGTTGTCCCGCGATTCCGCTGATGTGACGGGCCTTTGCGGCCGACCACTATAGTAAACCGACCGGAGTACCCGCCCGGATCGGACGCTCCAACCGCCTCGACGCATGGAGGAAGCCGATGAGCCAGGACACGAAGTCGGCCGCGACCGATCTCATCCGCTGGTCATTCACGATCGATCCCGCCCGCCGCGGCGAGATCGAGGGATACCTGGTGGACCTGGGCGCCGATGTCCTCGTCCGCGACGGTCATGACTTCGTCGTGACCTGGGATGAGCCCGAGGACGATCTCGCCGAAGTCGTCGAGGCGCTCTGGGCGCTCAACGGCGAGCCGTTCGACGTGGTGCAGGAAGAGTTCCACCGGCTCGAGCTGCTCACGATCCAGCACGCGGACGACGAGTCGAGCCCGCAGGTGGCCTGAGGCCATCGGAATGGAGCTCGGACAGCCGACCCGACCCGAAGAGGGTGTCCGCGAAGGCCGCCGGATCGGCGTAGGGTGGGTCGAGCCTCGATTCATCGAGGCGAGGCCCACCGGATCCGCCTCGTGCACCCTCTGAGGGGTAGGTCACGGCTCGGATCGGGGCAATGCGGAGCTGGTCGTGAGAACAACTCCCCCAGTCGACCGGGGAGATTCCGCCCATCGCACCCGATCGAGTGTGCCGATCTGCCTCGTCGGAAGCCAGATCGCAAGCCGGGGCGCCCCGCCGATCAAATGCTGACCACGGTCCGAAGATGCGTCGGCCATCACCATGCGGCATGACTGATGCAAGGGATGCCGATCCTGCTGATAATGTCCGCGGGGAAGTGTGCGGGATCTGGCAATGTCGCTAACCTATCTTCGGGCTCGGATTCCGATCGGCGTGCAGGTCGGCGTGGTGGCGGCCCTCTTCGTGGCGGCGCTCGTCGTGCTATGGATGACCGGGGCCCTGGTCGTGGCGCGGGAGGGCCGCCGCTCGGAGGCCAAGGTCTTGCTCGACCGGGCCGGCAAGGCCCTGGATGCAGGGGGGGTGAGCGCCATCTCCCGGGCGAGGGCGAGGGGATTCCCCTACTATACCGAGGACGCCGATATCACCGGGCTGGATCGAGAGCTGAAGGAAAGTGCCAGCCATGCCCTCTCATCTTACAACGGCGTGGAGGGCGGCTATCTGGTCTCGAGCCTCCGGAGTTTCCTGGGTACGTACCTCATCCATCCGGGGATGCCGGCCGAGCAAGGCGCCGAAGGGCAGGATAAGGGCGATGAGTCCGCACGCCGCCAGGGCGAGTCGTCCTTACCTCGTCTTGCGAAGGCCCTGATCGACATCCAGGTCGACGCGGCCATCCGGCGGAAAGAGCCCCTGTTCTCCATCGAAGAGCTTGAAGGAGTGCCTCCGGTCACGGTGGCCATTCGCACGGCACCGATCATGGTGGAAGGTCAACCGGTGGGGGCGACCTGGGCGATGACCCGGCTCGTCGACCCGCTGTTCGTGGATCGTTCGTCGCGGGGTTATCAGCTCGCCGCGGGGCTGGCACTGGGTGGCATTGCGCTGGCATTCGCGCTGACCGCCGGACTGGCGCGGACCGTCCGCCACCAAGCGGTCGAGCGGGACCGGCTCCAGAACGAACTGCGACGCAGCGAGCGGCTGGCGGCGCTGGGCAAGCTGCTCGCGGGCGTCGCCCACGAGGTGCGCAACCCTCTGGCCGGCATCCGCTCCACCGCGCAGCTCTGGCAGCGCGGCGTCGTCGGCCTGGACGAGGAGTCGCTGGGCAACCTCGTCCACGAGGTGGACCGGCTCGAGGAGATCGTCTCGCGACTCCTCCAGTTCTCCCGGGCCGATGCGCAAGAGCTGGTGCCAGGCGACTTGAACGTGGTGGTCTCCGAGGCGGCTCGCCTGGCCGCCGGCCAGGCGGATGCGAAGGGCGTGCGCGTCGAAGTCGACCTCGACCCGGGCCTTCCTCCGGCGGCGATGGCTCCTCCGGCCCTGCTGCAGGTCTTCCGCAACCTGACGACCAACGCCGTCCAGGCGATGGCAACGGGTGGAACCCTTCGCCTCTCGACGCGGCGCGACCCGTCTCGCCGCACGATCTCGGCCAGCGTGATCGACACCGGCCCCGGGCTGAAGCCGGAGGCGCTCAAACACCTGTTCGAGCCGTTCTACACGACGAAGGCCGAGGGGACCGGCCTGGGCCTCGCCATCGCCCGCGAGATCGCGCTGGCCCATCGAGGCGACCTGCGAGTGGCCAACCGGACCGATCGGGCGGGTGCGGAATTCACCCTGATCCTCCCGGTGGCCGAGAGCGAGAACAACGGAGCGCACCCATCATGAACAACCCCGCCAAGGTCCTGGTGGCCGACGACGACCGGACCATCCGGCGCAATCTCGTGCTTCTCCTGCGATCCGAGGGCTACGAGACCCTGGAGGCCGCCGACGGTCGGCAGGCCCTGGCTCTCATCGTCGCCGATGCGCCGGACGCGGTGCTCCTCGACCTCAAGATGCCCGGGCGCGACGGCATGGAGGTCCTCGCGGAGCTGGGCCCGAAGCTCTCCGACCTGCCCGTGATCGTCGTCACCGCCCTGGGCGGGTCGACCGCCGCCATCGAGGCGATGCGTCGAGGAGCCTACGACTATGTGACCAAGCCGTTCGATCTCGACGAGGTCCTGCTGACCCTGAAGCGAGCCCTGCGACAGCGCGCTGGCCGAGGAGGTCCGGTCGCTCAGGGCCCAGGCCGGCGACGATCCGAAGGGCTCGCCTGACGACGGCGATGCGGACGAACCGCAGCTCGTCGGCCAGAGCGCGGCGATGCGCGAGGTCTTCAAGGCGATCGGGCGAGCGGCCGCGACCGACGCGGCGGTGCTGATCGTCGGCGAGAGCGGTACGGGCAAGGAGCTGGTCGCCTCGGCGCTGCATCGCCACTCGGATCGGGCGGACGGTCCCTTCATCCGGGTCAATTGCGGCGCGCTGCCCGAAAGCCTGATCGAGAGCGAGCTCTTCGGCCACGAGCGGGGCGCCTTCACCGGGGCCGATCGTCAGAAGCCCGGCCGGTTCGAGCGCGCCGCGGGGGGAGCGATCTTCCTCGACGAAGTGGGCGAGTTACCCCCTCCCGCACAGGCCAAGATCCTCCGCGTGCTCCAGCAGCGGGAGTTCGAGCGGGTCGGTGGGACGGAGATCCTCCGCAGCGATGCGCGGGTGATCGCGGCCACCCACCGCGACCTGCCCAGGGAAGTCGCCGCGGGCCGGTTCCGCGAGGACCTGTATTATCGCCTCAACGTCGCCCGGATCGTCATCCCGCCGCTCCGCGACCGGCCCGAAGACATCGCGCCGTTGGCCGTGTACATCCTCAAGCGACTCGAGCAAAACCACGGCTGGAGCGCGCTCTCACTCTCGCCCGAGGCACTCCGGGCCATCCAGGAGCGGACCTGGCCTGGCAACGTCCGCCAACTGGAGAATACGTTGGCGCGGGCGGCCATCGTCGCCCGGGGACGCACGATCCTGCCGGAGCACCTCGACGTGGAGGAACCCTCGGATCCCGCGATCCCAGCGGCCGGCGACTCTTCCGAACCGATCCCGCTGCGTGCCCTCCTGGCCGATGTCGAGCGCCGGGCGATCCAGCGCGCGCCTCGTCGCCTGTCAGGGCAATCGCACCAGGACCGCCGAGCGGCTCGGGATCAGCCGCCGCCAGCTCTTTGACAAGATCAGGGAGTACGACCTGCATCCGTGAGTCGCGCCCCGAGCCGCCGAGACCCGTGGCCTCGACCTCTTCGCACGCCGGTCGCCGATCGAGGCGCGGCAGCCTCATCCGCGGAACGGCCAGGGACCAATCATCCACGTAAAGGATTGTAATTACACCCCGACTCGTGCGCGCGCCGGGCCCCGTGCCCGCCGCTGCTAATGAAGCATGGGTGATGGTTCGACGCCGACCCGACCGGCCGCCGATCATCGGGCCGGTGCGCGTCGAGCCGATCAGGCCGGACCTCATGGTGAGCCGTCCGGAGGGAGAATCGCTCCTGCCCACCTTGAATGACCCACCGCGAGACGACAGACGATGCAGAATCCCCGACATCGCCGGGTTCGGCGTGCGCGAAGCGATCGCCGCTTTCATGTGGAATCACTCGAGCGGCGAGCCCTGCTGGCAGCCACGGCCGAGACGTTCACCGGGCCGTCGCTCTCGGATTTGATCCAGCAAGCCATGAACGGCCAGGACACGGCGCCCGCCGCGATCGCTCGGATGGAGCACGCGCTCCAGACCCAGCTCAAGAGCGGTCCGCTGGCCGACCTGGTTTCCGGCGCGGTCGATGGCGATGGCTTCGTGTCCGAGGTGCAAGGCCTCGAGTCGAGCTATGAACAGGACCTCGACCAGCAGCTCTCCCCGGAGTTCCCGAACGTCAACGAGATCCTCAAGCTCCAGGGCCAGCAGGTCGTGGCCGACGTGATCTCACTGAACCAGCAGGACGCCGTCGGGCTCATCTCCTCCTCCGGCTTCACCAGCGGAGCCCAAGAGGCGATCGACTCCCTGACGAGCGGCGCCATCAACGCCCTCAATACGCCCTTGGGCGGCTACACCTCCACGACGCAGGAGTCCGTGGCGAACATCTCCAACCTGTCCCAGAGCCTGACCTCGACGGCGTCCTCGTCGTTGACGCCGGCGCAAGCCAGCGCCACGGCGCTGGCCGAGACTCAGGCCTATCAAGCAGAACTCCACGCCGGGCTCCAGGTCCTGCATCCCAACGTCTCGAGCGCCGTTGACTCGGCGGTGAGCACCCTGGAAAGCGCGGAGAGCGGGATCGCGCAAGACTCGGCGTCGACGGCCCAGTCGCAACTGACCTCGGCCCTGACGGCCTTCGATTCGGCGATGCTCGGCTCCGGCGGTCTCTTCGCATCGAGCGGCGCCGTCGGCCAGGCGATGGCGCACAACGCCTTCACATCGAACGAGGGGTCGCTGCCCGCCGGCACGGCGCTCGGCAGCGTGTCCGGCACCGCGACGCCGGGCGGCACGGCGACCTTGACCGCCACGCTCGTTTCACCGAGTACCAGCCAGGGCATCCCGGGTGCGACCGTGAGCTTCACGCTCGACGGGGCCTTCGCGGGGGTCGCGGTGACCGACACCAACGGAGTCGCGACCCTCAGCGGCGTACCGACGACCGACGCCCTCGGCACCGACAGCGGAGGCGTCGTCGCCACCTTCGCGGGCGACATCGCACAGATGCCCACCAGCTCCACGGGCGACTTGAACGTGCAGGCTCCGACGACGCTCGCCAGCGTCTCGGGGACGGCCTCATACGGGGGGACGGCCACCCTGACCGCCACGCTCACCTCGACTTCCACCGGCGCCGGCGTTCCGAATGAGACCATCAGCTTCACCCTGGACGGGACCTCGGTCGGGACCGCCGTGACCGGTAGTAATGGCGTGGCAACCTTGACCGGAGTGTCAACCACTGATGCAGTCGGCACCGACACGAGCGGCATCGTTGCGAGCTTCGCTGGGGACTCCAGCAACTCGGCCAGCACCGGAACCGGCAACCTGGTCGTCAGCCAGGCGGCGACCACCGTCGCGAGCGTGTCGGGGACGGCCTCATACGGGGGGACGGCCACCCTGACCGCCACGCTCACGTCCTCGGCGACGAACGCGGGTGTCTCGGGCGAGACCGTCACCTTCACCCTGGATGGGACCTCCGTCGGCACCGCGGTGACGGACAGCAGCGGCGTGGCGACCTTGACCGGCGTGTCCACCAGTGACGCGGTCGAGACCGATACGGGGGGCGTCGTCGCCAGCTTCGCGGGCGATAGCAACGACGCGACCAGCAGCGGCACGGGCAACCTCGTCGTGAGTCAGGCCGGGACGACCGTGACGAGCGTCTCGGGCACCGCCAGCGGCGGGACCGCGAGCCTGACGGCGACGCTCACCTCATCCGTCACGAACGCGGGCATATCGGGTCAGACCATCAGCTTCACCCTGGACGGGACCTCAGTCGGCACGGCGGTAACCGATAGCAGCGGCGTGGCGACCTTGACGGGCGTGTTGACCAGCGACGCGGTCGGGACGGACACCGGAGGCGTCGTCGCCAACTTCGCGCCCGCGAGCGGCAGCAATTATTCCTCGTCCAGTGGCACGGGCAACCTGGTCGTCAGTTAGCCCAACCCCATTGAGCGGGGACTTCAGGCGGAGCCGGCGGGACAGCAACGCCCGCCGGCCCGCCGGCGCCAGCGGAGGCCGCCGCTCGATCGGCAGCGATTCTTATTGATCCCTCCGCGCGGCCGGTCGATCCTCCCTTCAGGCGGCCACGGTGGGGAGCACATAAGGACCCTTCGGGATCACCGCGACCCGGGCGTCTGGCCCATAATGATCCAGGGCCTCGGCGAGCGCCGCCTCGACGCTCGCCGCGGGCTCGACGTGGCACGCGGCGAGGAGGTCCGCCGGCAGCCCGTCCGAGACGATCTTGACCCTCGCCTTGCGCCGGACCTTGGCCAGCTCCTCGACCTGCCACTGGTCCATGACGAAGTAGTCCTTGCCCAGGATGCGATGCATGAAGGCGTCCAGTGTGGATCGGTCGTGGAGCGCCGACTGGAACTCGGGGCTGCCGAGGCCCTCGCTCAGGCTGGCGGCCAGGATGATCGTGCCCCCTGGCTTGACGATCGGCAAGCAGCCGGTCAATCCCTTGATCGCCTGGTAGAACGTCGTATCGAGCGGATAGCCGGCCGAGCTGGTGACGACCACGTCCACCGGACGCGGTACGTTCGCCCGGCAGACGTTTTCCATGAATCGGACGCCTTCCAGGAATGCCTGTTCCATGTCGCCGGCGACCACCGACGTCACCCGTCGATGGCTGTCGAGGGTGACATTCACGATGAAGTCGCATCCGGCCATCCGGGCGATGCGGGTATTCTCCTCGTGGACCGGGTTCCCTTCGAGGATGCCGCAGTCGGCGTTCGGATGCTCGAGCAGCTCGGGGCCGTGCCATCGCCTGACGGTCTCCAGCGCGGCGACTCCGGGGCAGATCAGCTTGCGGCCCCCCGAATAGCCGGCCATCAGGTGGGGCTCGATCAGGCCGGTGGCGATCTTGAGATCGGCCCGGACGTACCGGCTGTCGATCCAGCCAGGAATACCACGCGGTGTCGTGCCGACGAGCGTATGCTCCTCGAGCCGGGTCCCGTAGTGGTCCTCGACGCGATATTCAGCAGCGATCTCGGCGCCGAGCATCTCCTCCTTCTCGGCCGGCGTGCTGGGACGATGCAGACCGGTGGCGACGAGGATGAGCGTGCGCTCGCGCGGGATCCCCGACTCGTGAAGGACCCGGAGCGTCGGGCCGAGGATGGTGCGGTTGGGGACCGGCCGGGTGATGTCGCAGATCAGGATGCAGGCGTCCGTGCGCCCCGCGCGATCTGACGCAAAGGGGGCGCGCCGATCGGCCGCTCGATGGCCTCCGCGACGGCCCGTTCGGGGTCGTCCAGCGCGGGCACGTCGCGGATGGCGAGGGGACCCACGACTCGCTCCGCGGGCAATTCCACGGTCAATCCGGTCCGGCCGTAGTCGAGCGTCACTTTCATCGTCTTCATCGTGCGGATCACCTCTGGTCTCTGATCCCGGGCGTGAGCTTCCGGTCTGGCGCGAGGAATGCAAGTCAAGTCCGGTCTTGAACCGCTGGACGGCCCCGTTCCCCCAGCGTACCATCTGCGCGTGGTGCTGTCCCGGGGTTGCTCGCCGGGGGCCGGCCGAACCGTGCGACCATCGAGGCCCCGATGCCGGGCGACGACCCGGTTTGCGACTGGACCGCCGAGGAGAGACGACCATGACGAGCCCGAGTCCCAACCGTCGCGAATTCCTCCACGCCACCGCCGCAGGCGTCGCCGCGGCCTCCATGGCCGGGGCCGCCGAGGCCCAGCAACCTCAGCCGCGGGTCAATGCCGGCGGCATTCCACTCCGACCGCTCGGCAAGACCGGCGAGATGGTCAGCCTGCTCTGCCTGGGCGGGCATTCCAGCACGAACCCCAGGAAGCTGACCGAGGCGAAGAGCCTGCGCCTGATCCAGCGTGCCGTCGATGAAGGGATCACCTTCATGGACAACTGCTGGGACTACCACGACGGCGGCGCCGAGGAGTGGATGGGCAAGGCCCTCGCCGAGGGCGGCCGGCGCGACAAGGTCTTCCTGATGACCAAGGTCTGCGGCCGCACCGCCCAGGAGGCGCAGTCCAACCTCGAGGACAGCCTCCGCCGCCTCAAGACCGATCGGATCGACCTCTGGCAGTTCCACGAGATCGTCTACGACAACGATCCCGATTGGGTCTGCGCCGGATGGCGCCCTTCAGACCGGCATCAAGGCCGTCAAGGACGGGAAGGTCCGCTACCTGGGATTCACCGGGCACAAGGACCCGATCATTCACCTGAAGATGCTGGGTATGCCCTTCGAGTGGGCCAGCGTCCAGATGCCGCTCAACGTGTTGGACGTGCACTATCGCAGCTTCCAGAAGCAGGTGCTCCCGGTCCTGATCCAGCGCAATATCGGCGTCCTGGCGATGAAGAGCCTAGGGGGCAACGGCAGCATCGTGAGCAAGGCCGGGGTGCCTGTCCAGCAGGCGCTCCGCTATGTCCTTTCGCTGCCGATCTCGACCCTCGTGTCGGGGATCGATTCCGAGGAGGTGCTCGACCAGAACCTCAAGATCGTCCGCGAGTTCCAGCCCATGACGACACAGGAACGCGCCGCGATCGAGGCCGGGACCTTGCCGATGGCCGGCGACGGGCGGTTCGAGCTGTTCAAGTCATCGAAGATGTTCGACGGCCCGGTGCATCGCAAGCAGCACGGGTTCGATACGCAGGTCGGTTGATTTTCACTCCGCCGCGACCGTTCGATCATCGAGGCGGTCGCGATCCGGGGGACCTCACGTCACGCCAGCAGTCCCTTCAGCACGCGGCCGCCGACGTCGGTCAATCGCTCGTCCCGGCCGCTGTGCAGGAAGGTGAGCTGCTTGTGGTCGAGTCCCATCAGGTGCAGGATCGTGGCGTGGATGTCGTTGATGTGGGCCGGCTCGGCGATCGCCTTGACTCCGGCCTCATCGGTGGCGCCGACGATCGTCCCGCCCTTCA
Source organism: uncultured Planctomycetota bacterium (assembly GCA_963815795.1). Classification (GTDB taxonomy): domain Bacteria; phylum Planctomycetota; class Planctomycetia; order Isosphaerales; family Isosphaeraceae; genus JAKAUH01. The sequence continues at coordinate 1,103,472 of CAWFIC010000006.1, forward strand.
CGCCGCCGCCGGCCATCCACATCGTGAAGCCGGTCGCGTTATGATCGCGGCCGCGGCCGCCGCCCTGGCGCACGGGCGTTCGGCCGAACTCGCCGCCCCAGACGACCAGGGTCTCGTCCAGCAGACCCGTCCGTTTGAGGTCGGTGAGCAATCCCGCGACCGGCCTGTCCGTGGCGCCGCACATCTTCTCGTGGTTGGCGTCGATGTCGTCGTGGGCGTCCCACTGCCACGCCACCGGGCCGCCGCCGGAATACAGTTGGACGAACCGGACGCCCCGCTCGATCAGACGGCGAGCCAGGAGGCAGCGCGTGCCGAACTCGACGGTGCGGGCATCATCCAATCCGTAGAGTGACCGCGTCGCCGCCGACTCGCTCGACAGGTCGACCGCCTCGGGCGCGGCACTCTGCATGCGGAAGGCCAGCTCGTAGGTCGAGATCCGCGCCGAGAGCTCGGTGTCCGCGGGGTCGAGGTCCTGCTCGTTCATGGATTTCAGGAAATCGAGCATGCCGCGCTGGCGTCCGAGGCTGACTCCCGCGGGCGGCTTGAGGTTGACGATCGGCACGGGTCCGTTGCGGAACAACGTGCCCTGGTGATGCGCCGACAGGAACCCGGCCCCCCAGCAGGGGGCGCCGCCTTCGGGCGTCCCCTCGGGCTGGGTCATGACGACGAACGCCGGCAAGTCCTCGCTCTCCGATCCGAGCCCGTAGGTGACCCAGCTCCCCAGGCTGGGGAAACCCATCATCACCCGCCCGGTGTTCATCTGGTACATCGCCGGCGCGTGGATCACGCTGTCGGCGTAACACGAGCGGACGAGCGCGATATCGTCGGCGAGCGGGTGCATGTGCGGCACCAGGTCCGACATGTCGATACCGGACTGGCCGTACTTGCCCCACTTGCGGTGGCTGCCCAGACAGAGCGGATCGTTCTCGAGGAACTGGCTGTGGATCTTGCCGAAGCTCGGCGGCAGGGGCTGGCCATCCAGCCGGTTCAGGAGCGGCTTGGGGTCGAACAGGTCCATCTGGCTGGGACCGCCGGTCATGAACAGGAAGATGCAGCGCTTGGCCTTGGCCGGGAAGTGACCGCGCTTCGGAGTCAGCGGGTTTGCCGGCGCGGCCGCCCGCGTCTCCCGGTCCAGCAGGTCGGCCAGGCCGAGCATGCCGAAGCCGCAGCCGGCGACCTTGAGGAATTCGCGGCGGCTGCGCGGGTGGAACGGCTGCGGGCCGGGGCATCGGCGAGCGGTGAGGGGCTCGGACATATCGGGTGTCTCTGGTTCTTTCCGGGATGGTCAACCGTGCCGGTCCAGCTCCGCGAACAATTCGCTCAATTCGAGCGAGAAGCCGGGCAGCACTTCGCCGCCGTCGATCCGATCTCTCTCATTGAGCACCGTCTCGGTCCCATCGGGCAAGTAGAGCGTCGCCGTTCTCGTCTCGGGGTCGATCTCCCAGACGACGGAGACGCCCTGGGAGAAATACTCGCCGCGCTTGCGTTCCATCTCCTTGAGTGTGTTGGATTCGCTCAAGATCTCGACGACCAGATTCGGTGCGAGCGTTGGGATGGGTTCCTTGGGGATCCTCCGATCGGGGAAACGGTCCCAGGACGCGAACGCCACATCCGGACCGCGCACCAGGCCGGGCAGCAGACGAACCATCCCGTCGGGTCCGGAAATCACGCCGAGGTTTCGCGGGCTAACGAAGCCCAGGAGGATACTGCTGAGGGCCCCCGCGAGGATCGATTCGCGAAAGCCCACCGCCTTCTCGACCAGCACGCCATCCACCAGCTCGAACAGGCCTTGATATCGCTGCTCGGCCTCGATGAGATCAACCTCGGTTGCGCAACCGGGGGTCGGAGTCATGCGGATTCGCCTCAGCGGGATGTTCCCGAGTTGCTCGACCAGGTCCTCAACGGTTTCCCAGCGGGCTGTCGTCGCGGTCGCCATGTGCTCCGCCTCACGGCACATAAAGGAATTCGTTGCTGTTAAGCATCGCCAGCGCCAGGTCGGTCCAGGCCGCGACCTCCCGTCCCGTCCCGCCGATCCGCTCGGCCTGGCCCTTCAAGAACGCCTGGGCTCGCTCGAGCTCGTTCGCCCTGGGCTCGCGTGCCAGCACGATCCGATACATCTTCCCGATCCGGTCGGCGTCATTTCCATCATGCTTGAGTATCCGGAGAGCTAAAGATCTGGCTCGTGCCGCGGCGAAGTCGCTGTTGAGCAGATTGAGCGCCTGGAGGGCGTGCGTGCTCGTCTCGCGCCGCGGGCAGGCGGTCTGGGTGTCGGGGGCGTCGAAGGAGTCGAACAGGGGATAGCGTACGTTCCGCTTGCGGAACAGGTAGAGCGAGCGCCGGAGGTGCTCGGCGGGATTGCGGTCCTCGGGCCAGAGGTCGACGACCTCGGCCTCGGTGAAGATCAGATCCTCGACCTCCTGTTCGATGGGTGCCAGCACTCCTCGACCGCCCTGCTTGGGGTTCAGCTCGCCGGAGACGGCGAGCATGGCGTCGCGGACGCCCTCGGCGTCGAGCCGGCGGCGATTCATCCGGTAAAGCATCGTGTTCTCGGGGTCGTCGGCGGCCCACGCGCGATTCACCCGGCTCGACTGCCGATACGTCGACGAGGTGACCATCAGGCGGTGGATCGTCTTGAGCCGCCAGCCGCCGGCGACCAGTTCGGAGGCCAGCCAGTCGAGCAGCTCCGGGTGGCTGGGCGGCTCGCCGCGGACGCCGAAGTCGCTGGGCGTCGCGACGATCCCCCGGCCGAAGTGGTGCTGCCAGAGCCGGTTGACGATGACCCGGGCGGTCAACGGATTGTCGGGACGGGTCAGCCAGCGGCTCAAGGCGCCGCGCCGCCCGCTCTTCTCGCCGAACGGGGCGACCGACGCGTCCGAGAACGCGCCGCCCTTTTGCGACGCCAGGATCACGCCCGGCGGTCGGGGCGCGACCCGCACGCCGCGGTTCTTGTAATCGCCCCGACGGAGGACGAACGTCTCGGCGCTCGCCTTCGACTTGTGATCGACCAGCGCCATGGCACGCGCCGGCGGTCGCGGCAGGGTCCGCTCGATCTCATCAATCGCGCGCTTGAGGTCTTCCCGCCGGCGATGCACGGCCGGATCCGCCGCCACCGCCGCCGCGACGTCCTCCCAGGTCACGCGCAGCGAGGTCTCCAGTCCTTGAGCCAGTCGCTTCTGAGCGGCCGTCCGCTTCGGGGCCGGAGTATGCATCACGGATCGCTCTTCCGGGCTGAGCATCCCGAGCTTGCGGCTCTTGATCGCCTCGCGATAAGGGGACTCCAGCTCGGCGAGCTGCTTCCGGAGCGGCGCAATCTTCTTCTGAACGTCCTTCTCGGTGGCTTTGAACGCGTCACGCTCGGCGTCCGAGGCGATCGATACGTCCGTCAACTCCGAGGCGGCGAAGAACGACTGGAGCCGGTAGTAGTCGGTGGTCGGGATCGCGTCGTACTTGTGATCGTGGCATCGGGCGCAACCGATCGTCAGGCCCAGGAACACCGAGCCGACCGTGCCGGTGATCTCGGAGAGCTCCGACTGCCGCTTGACCTCGGGGATGACGTTGCCGCCCACGACTTCCCTCGGGCCGCATCGACAGAAGCCCGTGGCGATCAGTGCATCGTGGTCGCCCGGCGCGAGCTCGTCTCCGGCAAGCTGATGAGCGAGGAACCGGTCGTAGGGGATGTCCTCGTTGAGCACCCGGACCACCCAGTCGCGATATCGCCAGGCGTCGGGCCGTTCGGCGTCGAGCTCGAAGCCGTTGGAATCGGCATAATGCGCCAGGTCGAGCCAGTGTTGCCCCCACCGCTCGCCGTGATGCGGGCTGTCCAGGAGTCGATCGACGAGGCGCTCGTAGGCGTCCGGCCGCTCATCCTGCATGAACGCATCCACCTCGGCAGGTGTCGGGGGCAGGCCGGTCAGGTCGTAGGTGACGCGCCGGATCAGCGACGGGCGATCGGCCTCGGGCGCCGGCCGCCAGCCCATCTCCTCCAGACCGGCGAGGATGAAGCGATCGATCGGGTTGCGCACCCAGGTTGATCCCTTGACCGCCGGCGGCGAGGCCCGCTTGACGGGCTGATAAGCCCAGTGGCCGAGTTCATCGCGACCGAACGTCTCGACAGGGGCAAGGTCCGGTTTCGAGGTGGCCGAATCGCCCGCGACAACGACCGCGGTACCCAGGCAGCAGGCCGAAAGTCCGATCCAGGCGATTCGTCGTAGGGCCGAAGGCATGGTCATGGATTCCAGGAGACCGCGTCAATTCGCCTCGTGGCGGCCCGCGTGCGAGCCTCCAACAATTGTGCAGCAATGGGCGGAACGGAACAAGGGCAGCCGACTGGGTCCGAAGAATGGCGATGGTTTACACTGAGGCCAACGCGGCGCACGAGGGTCCACCAGCGGCGATGTGCAGGGGGTGCGATCTTGGCGGAGATCCAGTTCCGGCAGGTGTCGAAGACCTATCCCGGCGGCATACCTGCCGTCAGCGCGATCGAGCTGACGATCGCGTCGCGGGAGTTGCTGGTCGTGCTGGGGCCGTCGGGATCGGGGAAGACCACCCTGCTCCGCCTGCTCGCGGGCCTGGAGTCCCCCGACGCTGGCGGCGTGTGGATCGATGGGCGGGACATGACGAAGGCCCCTCCCCACCGTCGCGACGTGGCTATGGTCTTTCAGAATCCAGCTCTGTATCCGCACCTGTCGGTCTTCGACAACATCGCGTTCGGGCTGCGGGCTCGGGGCGTGCCACGGAACCAGGCGCGGGCGCAGGTCAACACGATCGCGGGCCTGCTCGGGCTGGATTCGCTCTTGCGCCGCCGGCCGTCGGCCCTGTCGGGCGGAGAGCGGCAGCGGGTCGCGATCGGCCGCGCCATCGCGCGCCAGCCGCGGGTGCTGCTCTGCGACGAGCCGTTCTCGAATCTCGACCCGCCGCTCCGGGTCGCGCTCCGCGAGGAGGTCGCCGAGCTGCACCGCCGGTTCGGTTCGACGCTGGTGCTCGTCACGCACGACCAGTCCGAGGCGTTGCTCCTGGGCGATCGGATCGCGATCCTCGATCGCGGGCGGATGCTCCAGTGCGGCACGCCGCGCGAGATCTACGAGCGGCCCGTCCACCGGTTCGTCGCCACGTTCGTCGGCAGCCCGCCGATGAACATCCTGCCCGTGGAGCTGGTCTCCGAGGGAGACTTCACGCGCGTCCATCTGATCGCCGCCGATCGCTGGCTGAGCTGGACCATGCCCGCCGGCACCGGGCCGCGCGAGACTCCGGCGTCCGGGCAAGTCGAGCTGGGGATCCGTCCCGAGGCCATCGCCGTTCAACCGCCGGGCGTGCCTTCCGCATCGGCGTCCTCGCCGATCCTCGATGCCGATGTCCGGGGACTCGAGTTCAACGGCCATGAAGTCCTCGCGACCCTGTCGCTCGGCCCACACCGCATTGTGGCGCGATTGCCCGCCAACCTGTTAGTCCGGGATCGGCAGCATGTCCGGGTGAGCGTGGACTTGAGGCATGCCGTCTGGTTCGAGGCCGAGAGCGGTAGGGTGCTTGCGTCCGACTGAGCCCGCGAGGCGGGATCGGCCGGGGTGCCCGCTGATCCGTGCGGCCGCGGAGGCATGCGACGCGACACAACATGGGCATGGAGCGCTCGACGCACAGCCGATCCATTGGCTCAGCCAAAGCTCACTATTGGTGAGATTGCCTGGACCAATACTCGGTCCGTCAATTATCCTGATGTGAAGAGGCAGCCGCGACTCGCTTGGTCGTTCGAGGGAGAACTTCGTCATGGTCGCCGTGATGCAGAAGGCCGAGCCGGGCGTCGATGTGTTCGCCCCGGTGCCGGACGAGTACGCCCGGATCCTCACCCGTGAAGCGCTGGGCTTTCTCGCCTCGCTTCACCGAGCGTTCGATGAGCGTCGGCGCGAGTTGCTCGACCGTCGCGCCGCGCTTCAGCTCGAGCTCGACCGCGGCCGGATGTTCGACTTCCTCCCGGAGACCCGCCACATCTGCGAGGGGGACTGGACCGTCGCCCCCACTCCGCCCGATCTGCTCGACCGCCGGGTCGAGATCACCGGGCCGGTCGACCGCAAGATGGTCATCAACGCCCTCAACTCGGGGGCGAAGGTCTTCATGGCCGACTTCGAGGACGCCAACTCCCCGACGTGGGCCAATGTCGTCGAGGGCCAGATCAATATCCGCGACGCCGTGCGCGGGGTCATCGAGTACACCAGCCCCGAGGGGAAGCGGTACTCCTTGAACCGGGACACGGCGGTACTGATGGTCCGGCCCCGCGGGTGGCATCTCACCGAAAAGCACGTCACGGTCGACGGCCGGCCCCTCTCCGGGTCGCTGTTCGACTTCGGGCTGTACCTGTATCACAACGCGCAGGCACTGCTCGACCGCGGGACCGGCCCATACTTCTACCTTCCCAAGCTCGAGAGTCACCTGGAGGCCCGGCTCTGGAACGACGTGTTCGTGGTGGCGCAGAAGCGGCTGGGCCTGCCGGTCGGCACGATCAAGGCCACGGTGCTGGTCGAGACGATCCCGGCGGCCTTCGAGATGCACGAGATCCTCTACGAGCTGCGCGACCACATCGTCGGGCTGAATTGCGGGCGCTGGGACTACATCTTCAGCGTCATCAAGAAGTTCCGCAACCGGCCCGGGTTCGTCCTCCCCGACCGGGCGGCGGTGACGATGACCACTCATTTCATGCGGTCGTACTCGCTGCTGGCGATCCAGACCTGCCACCGACGGGGGGCTCACGCGATGGGCGGCATGGCGGCCCAGATCCCGATCAAGGCGGATCCGCAGGCCAACGAGGCCGCCCTACGCAAGGTGCGCGAGGACAAGGAGCGAGAGGCGTCCGACGGCCACGATGGGACCTGGGTCGCCCACCCCGGGCTGGTCCCGATCGCTCTGGAGGCGTTCAACGCCCGGATGCCCGGACCCCATCAGCGGGACCGGCTGCGCGAGGACGTGAAGGTCACCGCGGGCGACCTGCTCACCGTGCCCGAGGGCGCGATCACGGAGCAGGGGCTGCGGACCAACGTCAACGTCGGGCTCCGCTACCTGGAGAGCTGGCTCCGCGGCAGCGGCTGCGTCCCGATCTTCAACCTGATGGAAGACGCGGCCACCTGCGAGATCTCCCGGGCCCAGATCTGGCAGTGGATCAAGCACCCTCGAGGCGTGCTCGACGACGGCCGCAAGGTCACCGCCGAGCTGTTCCGCCGCGTCATGGCCGAGGAGCTCGAGAAGATTCGCGCCGACCTGGGCGCCGAGGCGTACGGGAACGGCCAGTTCGATCTGGCTCGCATCGTCTTCGACCGGGTCGCCACGGCCGAGCCGTTCGTCGAGTTCCTGACCCTGGCGGCCTACGAGCAACTGCTCTGAGCCGCCGGGCCGGAGTGGCGACGAGTCCTTGCGAAAGACCGACTCGTCGCTCGACCCGGCGCCAATCGTCGCCGTCCGGTGCCCCGGCTCAACGAGCCGCCCGCGCCGCCAGGAAGGCCCGCGCCTGCTTCCGTCCGTGGGTCAAGAGGCTCTGGACGACGGGTTCGCTCCGATCGAACTTCGAGGCGTAGTCGAGCTTCCGTTGCAGGGCGATCCGGTGGACGACGATGTGTCGGTAGGGACTGTTGACCAGCATCCCGCTCTAGCAGCTCGTTGATCTTGTCGATGAAGCGGAGTTCCTGTTCCAGCGACAGGTTGCCGGCGAGTTCGTTGCGGCGATCGTGGATATCATCCATCGACATCGGGACGTGGTCCCAGGCGACCCTGTTGACCTGGATGACCCAGATTTCGTCGGGCCGATGATCGGTCAGTTCGCGGAGGGGCGGGTTCTGGGAGAAGAGGCCGTCCCAGTAGGTCCGGCCATCGAGGGAGACCGCCGGAAAGAGGTCGGGCAGGGCCGCCGATGCGAGGAGGCTCTCGACCCGGATGGCCGGACCGGGGAAGACGGTGAAGCCGCCGGTCAGCACGTCCACGGCCCCGACGAGCAGTCCCGGGGCGCCGTCACGAACCGCCAGTTCGCGGGCCTCGGCGAAGTCCACCCGCCGCTCCAGCATCGCACGCAGTTGCTCCTGGCCCCAGGAAGGGAATGTGTAGGGGCTCAACTCGGGCACCGGGACGACCGAGCGGTAGCGAATGGCCATCTGGATCGAGTAGTTCAGGAACGCCTCCAGGAGGGAGCTGGCGGTGTTGTCCTTCCAGAAGAGCTCCAACTGGTTGACGGCCCGAGATCGATCTCCACGGAGCAGGCCGTCCCAGGCCAGCAGGGCGCTGATCGCGCCACCCGAGGTGCCGCTGAGCGCGACGATATCCAGATCGCCGCCTGGACCCTCCAGGAGGCCTTGCAGCACCCCGGCGGTGAAGGCCGTGTGGCTGCCGCCACCTTGGCAGGCGATGGCGATCCGCGTGGGGCGCGCGGACGCCGCTGACGCGGATCCTGGCTGCTCAATCGGGTTGTCAAGGCGCCGCGAGCCCCTCTGGGACCGCTCCCGGCTCCCCGCGATGGGCCTTCGCGGTGGCATCGTCGGACCTCTCCCACCGATCGGTTGACTCGTGCCGCCGGGACCGGCGCCCGTCCGAGGGAATCGTACCGGAGCCATCGACTCCGATCAATGGACTCCGGTCCCCCTCGGCCCTTCCGGGCGATCCGCGACGACTCGATCAGGTCAGAGGCGCGACGGCGCGGATCTCGACCTCGCGCCGGCGGTTTCCGGGATCGCCAACGGGGCGGCGGCTCAGTTGAGGCTGATGGCCCCGACGGGCTCGAACTGTTCCTCTTCGGTCGATCCGGTTAGCGCCGTGGTCGAGGACGCCCCACTGACGACGCTCTGGACGACCCGGTCGAAGTAGCCGGTGCCGACGAAGCGCTGGTGCTTGACGGCCTGATAGCCCTCCTCGGCCTCGCGCCGGAACTCGGCCTCCTGGACCCGGGCGTAGGCCGCCATGCCGCTGTCGCGGTAGGCATGGGCCAGGTCGAACATGCCGAGGTTCAGGACGTGGAAACCGGCCAGCGTGATGAACTGGAACTTGTAGCCCATGGCCCCCAGCTCGCGCTGGAATCGGGCGATGGTGGCGTCGTCCAGTTTGGCTTTCCAGTTGAACGAGGGGGAGCAGTTGTAGGCCAGCATCTTGTCGGGGTATCGGTCGTGGATCGCGTCGGCGAACCGTCGGGCCTCCCTCAGGTTAGGCTCGGAGGTCTCGCACCAGATCAGGTCGGCGGTCGGGGCATAAGACAGGCCCCGGTCGATGGCGACCTTCAGGCCTCCGGTGATCCGGAAGAATCCCTCGGGCGTGCGATCGCCGGTCAGGAAGGCCTGGTCGCGCTCATCGATGTCGCTGGTCAATAAGTGTGCTCCGTTGGCGTCGGTGCGGGCGATCAGGAGGGTCGGCACATCCATGACGTCCGCGGCGAGCCGGGCGGCGTTCAGCGTCCGGAGGAATTGCGAGGTCGGGACCAGGACCTTGCCGCCCATGTGGCCGCACTTCTTCTCGCTGGCCAGTTGGTCCTCGAAGTGCACCCCCGCCGCCCCCGCCTCGATCATCGCCTTCATCAGCTCGAAGGCGTTCAGGGGGCCGCCGAAGCCGGCCTCGGCATCGGCGACGATCGGCAGGAAATAATCGCGGTCGTCGTGCCCCGCGGCGTGCTGGATCTGGTCGGCGCGGCGGAACGCATTGTTGATCGCCCGGACCAGATTCGGGACGCTGTTGCAGGGATAGAGGCTCTGGTCCGGGTACATCTGCCCGGCCAGGTTGGCGTCGGCGGCGACCTGCCAGCCGCTCACGTAGATCGCCTTGAGCCCGGCCGAGGCCATCTGGAGGGCCTGGTTGCCCGTGACGGCCCCCAGCGCAGGGATGTAGGGCTCGGCCTGGAGCAGGTGCCAGAGCTTCTCGGCCCCACGGCGGGCGAGGCTCGACTCAACGTGGACCGTCCCGCGAAGGAGGACGACGTCCTCGGCCGCATAACTCCGCTGGATCTCGTCCCAGCGCGGGTCGGTCTGCCAGCGGCTCTCGATCTCCTCGGCATTCGGCGTTCGGTGCGGCATGATGTTTCGACCCTCGAAAGGCCTCGCCCGGGACAGCAAGACGACCCCCGCCCGACAGAGGTTGCCACTTCGTTGCGATAGCCGTAGGATAGGAGCTATCGAGAGTATTTGACAATCCAATCTGGTCAATACAAAGTATTAATCTAATACAGAGAATTCTCACTATTGCGATTGCCAATGCTCGGCAGAGCCGGTTTCGGGTCGGGTCGCTTCGGCCTCCCGCCCGGCACCTGAGGGGGGCACCGAGGAACGGGGCGAGGCGGAACCCACGCGTGGCGCATGTTGACATCGAACCGCCCGGACACGGGTCAGTATCGGAAGAGCGGGACGACCCCGGCCGTCCCTGCACCGAGGGGAGCGACCGCCATGTCTCGCACCACGAAGACTCGGGATCGCCGGCGCAACCAGTTGCAGAACCTCCGGAGCTTTTGCTATGCCGCGCAGCTCGGGAGCATCTCGCGGGCGGCCGAGGAGACGTCGCTGAGTCAGCCGGCGGTTTCGCTGCAGGTCCAGGCGCTGGAGAAGGAGCTCAAGACCGCGCTTTTCCAGCGGCGCGGGCCCAAGATCGAGCTGACCAACGACGGTCGGGTTCTCTACGAACTGGCTCGGCCGCTGGTTGAGGGGATCGACGCCCTGCCCGCGTCCTTTCAGGCCAGCCGCCTGGGCCAGGAGACCGGCCGGCTGAACATCGCCGCCGGGGAATCGACGATCCTCTATATCCTCCCCGAGTTCCTCCGCGACTTCGCCCGATCCTACCCCGGCGTCGAACTGAAGCTCCACAACGTCACGGGGCGCGACGGTCTGAAGCTCCTCCGCAACGATGCGGTCGACCTCGCCGTCGGGTCGATGATCGAGGTCCCGGACGACATCGCCTATCATCCGACCTTCACCTACGACCCGATGCTGATCACCGCGCTGGATCACCCCTTGTCGAGGCTCGCCCGCGTGACGATCAAGGACGTGGCCCAGTACCCCCTGATCCTGCCGCCCCAGCACCTGACGACCTGGCGGGTGGTCGACTACGTCTTCCATCAACACCGGCTGACTTACCGAATGGCCCTGGAGGTCGGCGGCTGGGAGGTTATCAAGCGGTACGTCGAGCTGGACATGGGGGTCTCGATCGTCACCGGGATCTGCCTGACCGGCAAGGAGGCGTTGGTGGCGATCCCCTTCATCAAGTACTTCCCGAGGCGCACTTACGGGATCGTGCTGCGGAAAGACAAGCTGCTGACGTCGGCGGCCCAGCGCTTCGTCGAGTTGATCGCGGCCCGCGCCCGGCGCGATTGGGCCTCGCCGGATTCCAGGCGAACACCTCCTCCCGCCGGCCGCGTTGAGGCATAGCGGGAGACGGGCGATAACCACATGCCAGCCAACGATCGCTTCCATGGCACATGACGTTTGCCGTGCACGCAACCAACGAGGATGTTTGCACGACGCACGCCCGGGACGATGCGCGTCTGACCCTCTCGGGAATGGGGGCGTTGAACTCGGTGTCTCGACCGTGTCCGTCTGGTCGGATACACTCGATTCGTCGTTCCGATCACCGAACGGGATTTCTGGTCGATTCAAGCATTGCGCGAACTCGTCCGTCACGTCATCCAGGCCCTGGAGCAGGATCGGCCGCTGGTCCTTTGCCAGGTGGTCGAGACCCGCGGTTCGACTCCGCAGAAAGCCGGGGCGATCATGGTCGTGGACCCCGGTGGGGGCCAGATCGGCACGCTCGGCGGCGGCTGCGTCGAGAACGAGGTCAGGCAGAAATCCCTGCGCCACTTCGACGGGCCAGGCGCGATGCTGCATTCGTTCGTCCTCGACCACGACTACGCGTGGGCCGACGGTCTGATCTGCGGCGGTAAGATGGTGATCCTGTCGCAGCCCTTCCGCGGAGCCGAGCCGCTCGCCTATTACCGGGCCCTGCAGCACGCCATCGAACAGGGCGAAGGGTTCACCGAGTCGATCATCGTGAACCCCGAGCACACCGCCGGCACCTCCCTCGGGGATCGGTTCCTGTTCGATGGCGGTGGACGCCCGCTCGCCCGATGGACGGCGCGGACATCCTGCGAGGATCCGACTTCGGGAATCCGCCCCCTGGATGACCGCCCGAAGCCGCGAGTGGAAGCGGGCATCGCGATCCTTCCCAGCTTGCCGCGCGTCCGGCTCGTGATCGTCGGTGCGGGGCATGTGGGGCAGGCCGTCGCAAGCCTGGCGGCGCAGGCCGATTTCGATGTCTGGGTGGTCGACGACCGTCACCAGTACGCCAACCCCGAGCGATTCCCCCAGGCACAACGCCTTCTCGTCGGGCCAATCGATGAGGTCCTCGGCTCGCTGGAGGTCACGCCGCGGACCTTCGCCTTGATCGTCACACGCGGCCACGGGCACGACCAGCAGGCGCTCTATCACCTCGCCCCGACGCGGGCGTCGTACGTCGGACTCATCGGCAGCCGCCGCAAGATCCGGATGATCTTCGACGGACTCCGAGAGCAGGGGATCGCGGGGGCCGATCTCGAGCGAGTGGTGGCACCGGTCGGCCTGGACATCGGCTCTCAGAGCGTGGTCGAGATCGCGATCAGCATCGTGGCCGAGCTGATCGCCCGGCGCAACCTGGGACCGCAGGGCCTGGCCCATCGAGGCCGATCATGATCGCCGCCATCGTGCCCGCCGCCGGCCGGAGCGTCCGCATGGGGCGGCCGAAATTGTTGATGGAGTTCGAGGGGGAATCGCTCATCCATCGCGTCGTGACGGCCCTGCGCGACGGGGGCGCCGGTCGGATCGTCGTCGTGCCGCCGGCCGACTCGCCCGAGACCGCCGCCATCGCCGCCGAAGCCTCGGACGCCGGTGCGACGATCCTGATCCCCGAGAGCCAGCCGGCCGAGATGCGGGACTCGGTGGAACTGGGACTCGCCGTCCTCGACGATCAACTTCGACCGACGAGCATCTTGCTCACGCCCGGCGACGTGCCGGGGATCACGCCGAGCCTGGTGGCCCGCCTGCTGGAAGTCGCCCGCGATCATCCCGATCGCCTCGTGATCCCGACGCACGACGGCCACCACGGCCACCCGATCGTCATCCCCTGGAAGGTCGCGGTCAGGATCCGAGAGCTTCCCGACGACGCTGGCGTCAACCGGCTGATCGATCAATATCGCCATGCACTCCTCGAGGTGCCAATCAGCGAGCCCGGCGAGATCGACGACCTGGACACGCCGGACGACCTCGACCGCTGGTCGGCGATGAGGACGAATGCAGGAGGCCGCGACGCGGGTTCGGAGGATGGCTCCTTTGACCGAGGGCCGGCTCCCGACCCTACAATGACGGTCAGCGTCCGCTTGTTCGCTCTCGCCAAGGAACGGGCCGGCCGATCTGAAGTGGAAGTGGAACTGCCCCTGACCGCCACCGTGGGGGACCTTCGAGACACGTTGCGTGATCGCATCCCTCAACTCGGACCACTCTGCGCCGGGGCCATGATCGCCGTGGACGAGGAATATGCCTCCGACGAGACCCCCATCACATCGAGATCACGACTCGCCCTGATTCCGCCCGTCAGCGGAGGTGCCGATGCGGCACAGCGGACCATTCCTACGATCAGTCGAATCGATGTCAGGAACCAAGACCTTTCATGATCGAGATCACCCAAGCGACGATTGATCACTCGGCGGTGACGGAGCGCATCCGGTCCACCGGGGCGGGGGCCGTCTGCACCTTCCTGGGCACGGTCCGCGAGATGACGGGCTCGCGACGGACGGTCGCCCTCTCCTATGAGGCGTATCCCGAGATGGCCCTCAAGAAGCTGGCGGAGCTCGAGTCGGAGGCTCGCCGGCGCTGGCCGGTTATCGACCTGGCCCTGGTCCATAGAATAGGGGAACCGGAGCTCGGCGAGGTCAGCGTCGTCGTGGCGGTGAGCTGCCCGCATCGACACGAGGCGTTCGAGGCCTGCCGCTGGCTCATCGACACGCTTAAGGAAGTGGTGCCCATCTGGAAGCGAGAGAAGTGGGCCGACGGGAGCGAGGAATGGGTCCACCCCGGCCTCCCCAGGGACGAAGGCGCGACGGCATGACACAACCATCTGAACGACTCGTCAACTCCTATGGTCGCCTCCACAATAACCTGCGGATCAGCGTCACCGATCGCTGCAACATCCGGTGCGTCTACTGCATGCCCGAGCAGGTCGCGTTCATGCCGCGGGCCCAGCTCCTCAGTTTCGAGGAGATCGAACGATTCGTCCGGGTCGCGGCCCCGCTGGGGATCGATAAGCTGCGTCTGACCGGCGGCGAGCCCCTGGTGCGGCGCGATCTGCCGGTCCTGATCGAGAAGCTGGCGGCCATCCCCGGCATCAAGGATATCGGACTGACGACCAACGGCATCCTGCTGGCGCCGATGGCCAGGCGGCTCCGGGATGCCGGTCTGGAACGGATCAACATCAGCCTGGACACGATGGATCCCGCCAAGTTCGAGCGGCTGACCCGGCGGTCCGGTTTCGATCAGGTGATCGAGGGCATCATCGCCGCCAAGGAGGCGGGGTTCCACCCGATCAAGGTGAACGCCGTGGCGATCCGCGGCGTGACCGAGGACGACGTGGGCCCGCTGGCTCGTTTCTGCCGCCAGCATGGGCTGGAGCTTCGATTCATCGAGTACATGCCCCTCGACGCCGGCCATCAGTGGGAGCGCGAGAAGGTCCTGTTCATGGCCGACATCCTCGACATCCTGGCGCGTGACGTCGGACCTCTGACCCCGTCGGCCGATCAGGACCCTCGCGCCCCAGCCCTCGACTACGAGTATGCGGACGGCGGAGGACTCGTCGGGTTCATCGCTTCGGTGAGCCGCCCGTTCTGCCTGAGCTGCAATCGCGTGCGGCTCACGTCCGACGGCAAGCTCCGGAATTGCCTGTTCTCCCTGGACGAGACCGACGTCCGCGCACTTCTGCGCGGCGGCGCGTCGGACGAGGCAATCGTCCGGGCGATCCGCGATTGCGTCGCATCGAAGTGGGAGGGCCACGAGATCAACACGGCCCGCTTCATCCAGCCCGAGCGGCTGATGCATTCGATCGGCGGGTGAATGTTCCTTGAAGTCAACCCTGCGTGGTGACGGTGAACTCTTGCTGACGAATCTGGTATCGCCGGAGTTTGGCGGGATCGATGTGGTAGCCCAGGCCGGGACGAGTCGGGACCTCGATGATCCCCGGGCCGGCCAGTTCGAGGAGCGGGATCGTATAGTCGTTGACGAACCATCGCGAGCTGGGCTCGATGTCGGCGGGGTACTTGCAGTTGGGCAGGGTCGCCAGGTGGATGGCATGGGCTTGCCCGATGCCGAGCTCGGGCATCGCCCCCACCCAGCAGGCGACTCCATGCTGATAGCAGAGGTCGTGGATGGCCTGCGCCGGCCCGAGGCCGCCGACGCGCTGGATCTTGAGGTTGACGATCCGTCCGGCACCCCGGCGGATCGCCTCGGCGGTGCGCTCCGGAGTCTCGGCCGTCTCGTCCAGGCAGACCGGCGTGTTCACGACCCGTTGCAGCGCGGCCAGGCCGTCCAGGTCATCGGCGGCCATCGGCTGTTCGAACATCAGCAGGTCATACTGATCGAGCTCTCGAAAGACGTCGAGATCCGCGACGGTGTACGCTCCGTTGGCGTCGACCATGAGCGGGATGTCCCCGCAATGCTGGCGGACGGCGCGGACGAGCTCGAGGTCCTGACCGGGTTGGATCTTGATCTTGACCCGGCGGTAGCCGGCCTCGAGGTGTCGCTCGATCGCCTTGATCAGGCCGACGATGCTGGAATACAGGCCGACGGCCAGGCCCGCCTCGACGCCCATGTCGATCCGCAGGTCGGAGGCGCCCAGGAGCTCGGCGATCGAGGCGCGACGGGCCTGGCCCAGCAAGTCCCACAATGCCGTCTCGGCCCCGGCGACGGCAAAGCGACTCGCTTGCCACGCGGAGGTCACCTCCGCGATGTCCTCGATCGCGCCGAAGGTCCGGCCAAGAAGGCTGGCGCGATCCCATCGGCCAGTTCCGCCCAGCATCTCTCCGGCGTGTCGGCGGAGTAGCCGAACCCCGATGCCATCGCCGAGCTCTCGCCGAGCCCGATCGCCGAGGCTGTCTCGACCTCGACGACGATGGCATCCTTGACCGCCACCTCGCCCCCCGAGATCCGGAACGGTTCCTTGAAGGGGATCTGGATGTGGGTCAGGACGACACGCTTGATCGGATCCGTCGTCGTCATGGGGACCTTCCTCCGTTGACGAGAGGCACAGCCGGACAACGCCCGGCCGTCCGTGCGGGTCGGGATGCGAGGCAACGGCCGGGATCAGCCCCGGGAATCCCGGGGAGGGACGGGATGCGGAGCCGAACGTGCAAATCCTGATTCCGCACTCACTTGAAACGCGAGAGGTTGCCTCCGTCCGCCCATTTCGCTAGAGTGATCGGGTCTGCGGTGAGTCGTCGCCAATCTGGCCGAGCGAGCGGGCTTCCCATGAGTGTACCGCAAGGGAAATCGCCATGGTACCGTGACGGCCTGGCATTTACGTGCACGCGCTGCGGCAACTGCTGCACCGGTGCTCCCGGTTACGTCTGGGTGACGATCGAGGAGATGCGGCGCATCGCGGACTACCGGGGGGAAACCGTGGAGGCGTTCGCCGAGCGGTTCGTGCGGCTGGTCGGCGATCGCTTCAGCCTGATCGAGAAGCCGGGCGGAGACTGCATCTTCTGGGACAAGCAGGCCGGCTGCACGGTCTATGCCGCTCGACCGGATCAATGCCGAGCCTGGCCGTTCTGGCCGGAGAACCTGGCGAAGCGGCGGGATTGGCAGCGGGTGTGCGAGGTCTGTCCCGGGGCCGGACAAGGCCGGGTCCACACACTCACCGAAATCCAGACTTCCCTGGCGATGGTCAACAAATGATCGCCGCAGATAATTCCGCTCCAATGGGATGCGCGGTCAGCCCGCGCCGGTTTTACGCCGAGCTACGCGAGCTCTATGCCGAGCTCGATGCCGCGGTGGCCGCCCAGGGTCCCGTGTGTCAGATCAGCGGCCGCTGTTGCCGATTTCAGGAGTACGGGCACACGTTATTCCTTTCGGCGGCCGAGGCCGCTTATCTCATCAGCGAGGCCCCCGAGCCGGTCCGGCCACTTGATGAGAGTCAGACGTGTCCCTGGCAGGATGCTCGGGGCCGGTGCACGGCCCGCGAAGCCCGCCCCCTGGGCTGCCGCGTCTTCTTTTGCGACCCGGCTTATCAGGAGGCCGCTCCGGCGATCTCCGAACATTTCGTCTCACGTCTCAAGAGGCTGGCGGAGCGTCACGGCCTGCCCTGGAATTATGCGCCCCTCCATCGCCACCTCCATGCCTGGGCCGAGCTGGCTCGTGGGGACGGCCGATCCGAGTCTCTCAACCCCTCGTAAAGGCGCGTCGGCGCCCGCCACAGCCGGCCGGATAACGCGGTGCCATTGGGTTTTTTTCTTGACTCTAGTCTAAGCTACCAATACACTTGAGCCATTTGCCGCCCAGACCGGGCCGACCACGCCCCGCGGAGATCCTCATCGTGACCAAGAAAGAGATCGTCAAGAAGATTTCCGAGGACATCGGTCTGACTCAGCTCAAGACGAAGGATATCGTCCAGCGGACGCTCGACGCGATCATCCAGACCCTGGTCTCCGAAGGGCGGATCGAATTGCGCAACTTCGGCGTCTTCGAGGTCAAGAAGCGCGCCCGCGCAAGGCACGAAACCCGCGGACCGGCGACAAGGTGTATGTCCCCTCCAAGAACGTCGTGACGTTCAAGCCGGGCAAAGAAATGGAAGAATTGGTTCGAAAGATGGATCCGTCAAAGCTTCCATTTGAGGAAGCGGAGTCGGATGCCGATGAAGATAACAACGGACCCGTCGAGCCGGTCGCCGAATCCCAGGCCCGGACGACGGCCGATTGATCACTCACCCGGCCCCCGGTCGATCGCTGGGCCGCTCGGCTGCGCCCCGGCGCAGGACTTGAGCGGCCGCCATCGCCCGGGCACGGCACGGGCCCAGGAGCAGGACGGCGTCTCCGGCGATGAACCTGCGCCGGAAATCGGCGAACGGAATCCGGCTCGCGCCGCGGGGCCAGCCCCCGTGCGACGAGTCCCTTCGGATCCTGACCGAGCAAGGAATGCACGGTGCGGGGATCCGAGGTGTCTGCCAGACGGGAGGAGCCCGACATGCGGAAACTGTGCGCGGCCATGGCGATCACGGTCGCTTCCCTCGCCCTCTTCGAGGGATGTGCACCCGTCCCTCTGCCGCATTACGCGGCCTACAAGCCGAAGCGGGTCGCCGAGCTCCTCGTCAACTCGGAGAACATGCGTCAGGCCGGCGACGATTGGGAGCGATTCTGGCTCCTCGATCAGCCTTCGCACCTGACCCCGTACCGTGTCCATGGCGGTATCTTCGGCGGGAACTAAGAGTCCGGGCCTGGCCGACATCGCTGGCCGGCCCCCACCTCGTCGCCGACGAGGTGGGGGGTCCGGTTCGGCCCGAGCCGCTGGGCCTCGGCCGTATGAGCCGGGCCACACCGTCCCGTCCCGGACGGCGCCCCATGTCCGGCTCACGGGCTGAGATGGGAGGCGAAGAACGAGCCGACGGTGCGGACGTACCCATCCGGGTCGCTCTGGTAAGCCTGCACGTGCTCGACGCCGGGCAAGGTAAGGGTGAGACATGAGGCGCCCAGCGTCCGTGCCAGCTCCCGCGCCTGTCCGACCGGCACCGTCGTGTCGGACTCGCCGTGGATCAATAGGACGGGCCGCTCCCCCCAGGACCGAGCGAACCGGATCGGGATCAGGTCGTCGGTCCGGACGCCGTAGATCCAGCGCGCCGCCAGCAGGATGCCCGGGTTGAACCAGCCGGGTAGTCCGCTATGTTTGCTGAGTTGGTTCTCCAGGAGCTTCGGGAGGTCGCCGTAAGGGCTATCGATCACGGCGACCTGGATGTCCGGGTTGCGGGCCCCTTCCATGAGCAGCGTCGAACCGCCCATGGAATAGCCCAACCAGCCGATCCGATCGTGGGAGAATCCCGCCGATTCCGCCCAGGACAACACGGCCCGGATATCAGCACGCTCGCGGCGTCCCAGGTAGAGCCGAGAGGGGTCGCTCTGGCCATGTCCTCTCAGGTCGAACAGGAGCACGTCGAATCCCTGCCCATGCAGGTCCCTTCCCAGGCCGGCCATCTCCAGCCAGGAGCTCCACATCCCATGGACCAGCACGAGGAGGTGGCGCTTGTTCTCGGTGGGCAAGTACCAGCCGCGGAGCGTCAGACCGTCCGCGGTCCGGCTCGACCATTCCCGGGCGTCGGAACTGAGCTGCCGCGGATCGATCTGCAACGGCACATTCGTCGGGCGCGTGAGGCGCTCGGCGGTATAGAGCGAGACACCGGCGTACGACAAACCGAAGAGCACGATGGCCGGACTGATGACCCAGGCCGCAACGCGCCGGATTCGTCGCCCATTCGCGATCGACTGCATCGGTCGTTCCTCCCTGGCCCAATGTCGCGCCCCTACCGCGCGGGCTCATTAGTATTTTAACCAGGTGATGAGGTCAACCCAGGCCTTTCGTCGGTTTTCTTTCCTAATAACTGAAAATCGAGGCTGATCTGGGGAAGCGACGTCAACGGCCGCCGGAGTTTTCGGGACGACGCAGTCAGTCCGACTTGCGCTTGCCCGCCGGTTCGGGGCAAGGCAGAATCAAGGGACACTCGCGCGTCGTCCCGCGGTCAATCCGTGCGCGTTGGGGTACCGGCGGACACGCCGGGTGGGAACCGAGTGCGGGAGCCGGGCCGCCGCTCTTGGGGACGGGGCCATCAATCGTTGTACCAGGACGCGACACATGACGGGCATCGGCATCGCGGGCATCGGGTTCATGGGGATGATCCACTACCTCGCCGCGCGAAGGGTGGAGGGTGCCGAGGTCGTCGCATTGTGCAGCCGCGACCCGAAGAAGCTCGCCGGCGACTGGACGAGCATCCAGGGCAATTTCGGCCCGCGCGGCACTCAGGTGGACCTGTCGGGGATCTCGCTCTACAACGATTTCGCGGCGATGCTGGCCGACCCTCGGGTCGACCTGGTCGATCTGTGCGTCCCCAACGACCTGCACGGACGGATGGCCATCCAGGCGCTCAAGGCCGGGAAGCCGGTCCTGGTCGAGAAGCCCATCGCCTTGACGGTCGAAGAGGCCGACGCCATGCTGGCGGCCGCCCAGGCGGCGGGCAAACCCCTCATGGTGGCGCACGTACTGCCTTTCGTCCCCGAGTTCGCCTTCGCGCTCGAGGCGGTCCAATCCGGGCGGTATGGAGCGCTCAGGGCCGCCCATTTCAGCCGAGTGATCTCGAAGCCGGACTGGTCCAGCGAATTCGCCGATGTCTCGCGGAGCGGCGGCCCGGCCATCGACTTGCACATCCACGACACGCATTTCATCGGCCTGCTGTGCGGCGTCCCGCGGGCGGTCCACTCCCGAGGAGTGGTCGAGAATGGGGCGGTCGTCCATCTGACGACCCAGTACCTCTACGACGCCGACGGGCCGGCCGTCTCGTGCGTCTCCGGCGCCCTCAGCCAGAGCGGACGGCCGTTCATGCACGGTTTCGAGCTCGATCTGGACCGGGCGACGATCGTCTTCGAGTTCGCGAATCTGGCCGGGCAAGGGCATGTGGCGATGCCGCTGTCGGTGATCCTGCCCGATGGGACCGTCGAACCTCCCGAACTGGGAGCCGGTGATCCGGTCGATGGATTCGTCCGAGAGCTCACGGCCGCCACGTCGGCGTTGGCCGAAGGACGCCCCTCGCCTCAACTCGCCGGCGGTCTTGCGCGGCAAGCCCTTCGGCTCTGTCTGGCGGAGGTCGAGAGCGTGCGTACCGGCCGAGTCGTCGAGGTCGCGTGATCTCATGGCGGCGGACCGCGGAGCCGAACGAACCTCCGCTGAGCACCGTGCCATACGACGTTCACCTCCCGTTGTCGGATGGTCGGAACTTGTCGAGTTGGATGGAGAAAACGTCGACTGCGAGCCGATAACTTGCCGGAAGACAGGAGGTCCCCGCGATTCGCCGACTCAGGAGGAG
Organism: uncultured Planctomycetota bacterium; assembly: GCA_963815795.1. Taxonomy (GTDB): domain Bacteria; phylum Planctomycetota; class Planctomycetia; order Isosphaerales; family Isosphaeraceae; genus JAKAUH01. The sequence goes on from CAWFIC010000006.1 coordinate 1,124,544, forward strand.
ACAGGCGATGACGACGATGGTATCGGAACGGATCCACCCGACGGCCGTGGTCGACGACGAGGTGGTGCTCGCGGAGGATGTCCGGATCGGCCCTTACGCCGTGATCGAGGGCCCCGTCGAGATCGGACCCGGATGCGTCATCGAGGCCCACGCCTCCCTGAGCGGGCCGCTGAGCATCGGCCGCGATAACTTCGTCGGCCACGGGGCCGTGCTGGGTAAAAGCCCCCAGCATCGCGGCTATCAGGGTGAGGCCACCGCGGTGCGGATCGGCGATGGGAACGTGTTCCGGGAGTTCGTCACCGTCCATCGGGGGACCGTCCAGGGGAACGGCACGACCTGGATCGGCGACCGCAATCTGTTCATGATCGGCAGCCACATCGGCCACGACGCGCGGATCGGTCATGGGTGCACGGTCGTCAATTATGCATTGGTCGCCGGCCACGTCACGCTGGACGATGGTTGCATCCTCTCGGGTCATACGGCCGTGCAGCAGCGGGTGCGGATCGGCCGGCTGGCGATGCTCGGGGGCATGGCCGCGACCTCCAAGGATATCCCCCCATTCGTCCTGCAGCAGGGCTACAACTGCGTCACCGGGCTCAATGTCGTCGGCCTTCGGCGGTCGGGCTGCCCGGCCGAGAGCATCGATGCGATGCGCCAGGCCTTCCGCATCTTCTACCGGGAAGGACGGACCCTGGCCGGGGCGCTCGACCGGATCGAGATGGACCTGGCCACGGTTGCGGAGGTCGCCGAGTTCATCGATTTCATCCGCCGGTCCAAGATCGGCATCAATCCGGCCCGCGGCGCCAAGCGGGCACAGAAGATCCTGTGAGACTCATCCTCTCGAGTCGCTCCGATGACATCCGTCGCTCGTCGGCCATCGATCCGAACGGTCCCGCGGCGAAGCCGGCCGGGCCGGGCGACTGCCGCCGTCCGGCGCGACGGGATGGAATCGTCTCTCCCCGCCGGGTCTGGACCTCGGTGACGCCGCCTGTCCGCCCAGCAGGAGAACCGGGCCAGAGCGGCCGATCGGATATACGTGATTGCATGATGTGCGATCGGCTCTGCCCTTAAATTCCCACTAAAGCCTCTACTAACAGGATGCTGCGAGTTTGCAATTCCTTAAACGCACCTATCGCAAATACTAAGTAATTAGTGGACATAACTTTGTTCAGCGTCATGAGATAAAAAAATCCAAAAAAATTTACTCGAGTGAGATTTCTCGGCGGCTCGGCCGACCGATTGTAGGGGATTCAACGGTTGATCGGGGCGATGTCGCCGCGGTTGCATCCCCGCGCCTGGCCGGACGGGGGTCGCGACGGGATTGGGCCGCGCGGGAATGACGAAACACACCGGCTTCCCAGCGAGTGATACCGATCGGGAAATCGGAGCCAGTTTCGATCGCCAAGGGAGAGCCACCAGATCCGTCGTCGATCCTCGTGTTTCCTTCCGAAGCGCCTTTCTAAAGGTGTTTGGTCCTTTGTCTCGTCCCACTGGAGAGCCAAGCAGGCATGGATCTGCTTCCTCGTTTCGATCGAGTAGCGGAGGTCCACTGCCAGATTGATCACATCCATGATTGCTGGCTTGCATGAGGCAGCTTGGGGACGCTCCGTTGTGGTCGCTTGCTCGCCCTGCTGTGGCGCCTCCGGTGTCGTCGGACCGAAGCGCGCAAGACTTACCCACCACGAGCGCTCGCGGTCATGCGCGTTCCCACAGGTCGTGGACGGTTAGCCGGTCTGCTGGTTATTGGTCGCCGTGAAGGTGAACTTGGCCGGCCCGTTGTGGTATCCGTCCGAGTGCTCCATGCTGATGTATCCGCTCACGGACTGGCCCATCGGCACGTTGAAGGGCGTGAGCGAATATTGGTCCTGAAAACCGCCGCCGTCGTCGTACATCGTGCCCGTCAGCGCCACCTCGATCGACAGGTCCTCGACCAGGGCGACCGTGAACGAGTAATCGATGTGGAAGTAGCCACCGCCGTTGTAATCGTAGGTGTAACCCACGCCGCCGGTGACCTGCCCCGGATTCAGGTACGCCGAGCGGTAGAAGGGGCCGGCGGACTGGACGCCGTGCGTGTTGAAAGGATTGGCGTCGCCGTGGTCGCAACTGATCGAGAACGAGAAATCCAGCCGGCGGTAGTTCTGGGGCAGGCCCTGCAGGTCGACGTCTTGGACGATGTCCGGGTCGTCCTTGGTCAGCGTGACCGGCTGCCCCGGGCCGTTCGTGTACTCTCCGTTCACGCCATTGGACGAGATGACCGCCTGGGCCTTCAGGCCATACATCCCGATCGGGACGTGGTTGAGGGTGTAGGTCCCATCCGCGGCGGTGAAGGTATCGCCACCGGGGAGATACACCCACACATGCGCATTAGGGACCGGCGCCCCGTTGTACCGGACCGTCCCCTTGATCGAGCCCCAGGTGATGACCTTCGTCCACCGGCTGACGGTGTACTGCTCGGTGTGCCGCGGGAGGAACTGCAGCGGCTCGGCGTATCCGTAGTACGGCGGATTCCACCAGATCATGTTGTCGGGGCTGACGGCGTTGGCGTCGCCGGGATTCTTCCACGCGTCGGACCCCACCAGGTTCGGGTTGCCCGACGCGAACGTGTTGAGGAGCTGGTCCGCGATCGGGCCGGCGATGTTGTCATTGACGCCCGGGATGGTCCCCAGGCCGTCCTCCTGGCTCAGCGCCTGGTCCATGAGCATCTGGCGGAGCGCCTCCCCGCCTTGCAGCCGCTCCGCCTGGGGATAGAAGACCAACCCGTCGGGCGTCGCCGGCCCGACCTGGATGCCCCCCGCGACGGCCTGCGGGGAGAAATCCGCGAGCGTCTCGGTCGGCTTCGCCGTCACCAAAGGGACGTTGCACGACTTGAGGCTGAGCCAGACGAACGACGAGCAGACGGCGGGTGACAACCCTGCGGCCCACCCGGCTGCCGCGGGAGCCGGATCCCCGAAGCCCGCCGAGAGCTGCGGGTTGGTGTAGGCGTAGAACGAGTAGTAGCAGCCTCCCTTCTGGAGTGGGTTGCCGTCCTGGTCGTACCGCGCGCCTTTCGATCGGGCCAGGTCGGCGGCCTTGCGCAGCGTCGGCCGGACCTTCGCCTCGTTCTCGGGCAGCGGCTTGACGACGAGCGGGTAGATGATCTCGAACCCGTCTCCCCGGGCGTCGGTGTTGAAGCCGTTCATCTGGTACTTCGTCCCGTCCGGGTCCTTGAAGCTCGCGGAGGTCGTGGCGTCGTCGATGCTCTGCGTCAGGCTCCCGGGCCAGGCGTATTGCAGCATGTCGGAATCCAGGCTCGTCGGGATCCCCAGGGCGTCCTTGTGCACGTTGTCGGTGATACGTTTGTCCGCGGCGGTGCAGTGGGTGATCTCGAAGAAGTTCGCCGTCATGATGCCGGAGTGGCCGTGATGCTGCGGCGGGGTCAGCGCGCCGAACATGGCGGCGATCAGGTCCCCCGACTCGACGGGTGCCGGCGAGAGGATGATGTCGCCCTGCTGGGCGTTCTGGAACGACGCCGGGATCGTCGCCGTGTGGGTCTCGTTCGTCAGTTGACACACCAGTTGCTGGTCGGCGGCCGTGGCCGCGTCGGCGTCGGAGATGTCGTCGGGATAGCACTCCTGACCGGCCGCGACGATGTGCGGGCCCAGCGGGTCGAACTTGACGTCGTCCGGCGCCATCACGGGCGGCGCGGGCGCGACGAGAGCGGCGGGGCTCAGCCGGACGACCGTTCCCTTCGCGGTCAGCGCGCCGGTCTTGAGCGCGATGCTCGTCAGCCCGGCGCCCAGCGCCGAGCGAACCCGGGCCAGCGTCGTGCTGTCCGCGGGGTCCGCGGCCAGCGCGATCGCGACCGCCCTGGTGGCGGGATCCACGGCCAGGCCGCCGGCCTTGCTCACCGCCGCCGCCGGCTGCGTCGCGAGCCCTGTGACGGCCTGCAGCGCGGTGTCCAGGTCCCACGCCCCGGGTGCGAACTCGGGGGGCACGGTCGCACTCGCCAGCCCGGAGTCGGTGAGCGGGATGCGGAACGCGCAGGAGAATCGGACTGGCGTTGACGTCCCATCCGCCCCCTGCACCTGGCCAGTGTAGAGCACGACGAACCCGTTGGCGACGGCGCCCCCCGGGAGCTTGAGCTGGTCCAGGGTCACGAAGACGCCGATCGCCGTCGCGGAGGCGGCGTTCAACACGAGTGGGGCGTTCATGTCTGTGAAGACCGGCGCCGGCGGTGCAACTGCGGTGTCGTCGCTCACCGGGACGCACGCCATGCTGTCGAGCGCGATCGGGGCGGCTTCCAGGTTGGTAACGACCAGAGACGCCGAGTAGGCGACGTGCTGGAACGTCGCGTAGGCGGCGGTGGCGACGACCGGCGGCACGATGACCCCCAGCCGCCGGCAGAGGCCGTAGGAGGAATGCAGGACCAGCGTCCGCTTGACGGTGATGTCATCGAGGACGATGGTGCACGTGACGTCGAAGCTGTGCGCGACGTCGCCCGCCTTGATGGAGGGCAGGTAATCATGGGTCGCGGTGGGGGACTGCGTCGTGAGGGTCTGGCCGTCGCCGAAGTCCCACTTGTAGCTGGTCGTGGCCGGCTCGGTCTCCAGGCCGCCGATCCTCGCCAGGACGCCCGACGTCGTGAACACGCCGGTGGCCGTCTTGATGGACTTCTCCGCGATTTGCGTGACCTTCTCCGCCGGCAGGGTCGGCAGGAGTTTGGTGAACTCGTCGCCGAGGGCATCGGCCGCGGGCACGCCGACGACGGCCGGGGCGGTACCGTGGGCCGGAGCCGGGGCCGGTGCGGGCGCGGTCATCTTGATCCCGCTGGCGAGCACGCGCCGCACCCCCAGCGTAGTCCCCAGCGTGAACGTGGCGGCGTAGGGGCTCCCCGGCACCCAGGCGACCTGAAGGATCGGCATCTCGGTGACGGGGGAGGCCGGCGCCGACGGGCGGAACGCCATCGGCTCGCCCTGGACCTTGACCGTGGCCTGTGTGGTCTCCTTGAGCGCCCCCCGGCTCGCGTTGATGATGAGCGTCCGATCGCCGACGGTCCCGAACTGGTAGTACCGCGCCGAGGCCGGGACGCCTTGCATGGTGACCGTCACCGCCGGGTCGGACATCGGCTCGCCGGACGCGTTCAGGACCTGCACCCGCACGTGCTGGCCGGGGGTCACCACCGCCGGATCCACGGTCACTTTGCCCATCAGGGTGCCGAGGTAGGTCCCCTCGAACGCCACGTTCCTCGTGAGGTCCTTGCCCTTGAGCACCGCGGTGCCGGCGAACGGGCCGGGGGCCAGGGCGGCGCCCTTCGGCACGCTGGCCGTCACCCACAGCCGGGCGAACTGCCCGTTCTTGACGGCCAGGGGCGCGACTCCGTCGGAGGCCGCCACGGGGGCCGAGAGGACTCGCCTGGTCGTCGGACCGTCGGCGACCCGGTTGACGGGGCCCGCCAGAAATCCGCCCGACGGGCCGTCGGCGACGATGTCCATCGGGTGGCCGCCCGGTCCGACCGGGCCCCCCGGACCGTGCGGCGGCCCGGGAATCGGGACCACGACCCAGTTGCACACGTCGATCTTCTCGACCTTGAAATACGGCCCCCCGGCGGTGATCGACGCCGCCAGGCTGTCGTCGGCCGTCACGTCGAACTCCAGGACAATCTGTTCGACAGGCGAGTCGTAGTACATCGGGGCGAACGTCGCGTTCGTCGCCTCGGCTGGCGGCGCCGGCGTGATGATGGTGTCGGGCATGTTCGGCTCCCCTTCGCTAGGTGTACCGGCATCAAGGCGTCTTGGACGCGCAGAGCGCTGGGATGTGCATCGGCTCCGCCCGTTCGTTGACGTGCGGCGCACGCGAGCGCGTCGGCGGATCGTGACGCGAGAGAGCAGATCTGCGACGGGACGGCGAACCTCTCGCAAGGGCCATATTTTTTACCAAGCGGGGAATTGGTGTCATTCCTGTCTCTTCAGCAAAACGGGACCGACACCGATTTCGCCGCAATCGGGTGGGCACGGCCCGAAGGACCGAGCCCGTTTCCGGTGGGCGATGCCCACCGTACGTGTCATCCCGGCTCACGGCGGCACTTGCCAGAGCCGGATGAGCGACCTTTGATGATGGTTCTTCCGGGAAGCCGTTCCCTAGCGACGCCCCTCCTTCACCTCCGAGGGGGCTCGTTCCTCGGCCTGCAACAGCTTGCCCGCCTCGGTGCGGAAGCGGCGCAGCTCGTCGTCGTTGGGCTTGGTCTTCTCCGTCCAGCGGACGGCCTCGTCGTGCAGACGATGAGCCCGGTCGCGCTGGCCCAGATGCCAGCGGGCCATCGCCAGGAAGAGGGCGTTGAAGCCGAATTCGCTCCCCTTCCCCAGTTCCTCGGACTTCTCCAGCGCGACGATCGCCCCTGGATAGTCGGCCACGCGGTAGCGGGCCACGCCGAGCGTGTTCCAGTTGTTGGCGAACGTCGGGGACACTTTGACGGCCTTCTCGGCCAGGGGGACCGCCTCCGCCGGACGGTGCAGCTTCGGATCCGGGGCGGTCACCAGGATCCACGCCAGGTCGTTGTTGAACTGGGCCCGGTCGGGCTCGATCGCCAGGGCGTCGCGGTAGGCCGCGATGGCCTCCGCGTGCCGCCCCAGGGCGATGAGCGCGCGACCGAGATGGTGGTGACACCGGGCGAGGAACCCTCGCCGCGGGTTGTCGGGCGATCGCGCGACCAGCTCCTTGTAGAGGGCCACCCCTTCCCGGCCAGCGTCCAGCGCCTCGTGGGGCCGACCGAGGGCGAGGAGGATCGGGCTCATCCAGTACTGCAGCAGCGCCCGGTCGTTCGGCGTGATCTCGGGGTGGTCGGCGAGCCGGGCCATCAACGTGGTGTAGAGATCCGCCGCCTGCTCGTAGACCTGCCTCGCCTCGGCCCGCTGGTGCTCCTTGGCGAGCTGGTGCCCGAGGTTGCGACAGATCTCGATCTCCCGGATCACGAACAGCTCGTCGGGCGAACGGGCCCGCAACTGGCCGACGGCTTCTCGGGCCTTCCGATAGGCGACGATCGCCTCCTCGGGCCGGTGGGCCTTCTGCAGGAGATCCGCGATTTCGCAATGGAACACGACCAGGTCGAGCCAGTAACCCGGCAAATCCGGGAATTCGGCGGCGTGCTCCTCGAGCAGGGCGATCGCCCGGCGATACGCGGCCTCGGCGTCCGGAGTCCGCCCCCTCGCGCCCCGCACGTCGCCGAGCCCACGATGCACGTGGGCGAGAGAAAGGCGGCGGGACGAATCCGGGGAGCCCGGCGCGGCCTTCCAGACCGCGATCGCCTGGCCGTAGGCATCCTCGGCCTCCTCATACCGCTTCGCCGCGGCCAGGACGACGCCAAGGCAGTAGTGGCTGTAGGCCAGGTCGTTGTGGAATCGCGTCTCGTCGGGGAAGTCGGCCACCAGTTTTCGATCGAGGCGGATGGCGTCGTGGAGCCTCCGCTCCGCCTCCGCGATCGGCAGACCGGGGATGATCCCCACGTTCCGGTAGGCGCCGGCGAGCCGCTGTCGGTAGTCGGCCGCCGTCGGCGATGTGGCCACCATCGGCTCCAGGAGCGCGGTCGCGGACCGGAGGGCGCGGGTCCCGTCCTCGGTCATGTGGAGACCGACCAGCGCGCCGCCCAGCGCCAGGTATTCCGACGCCAGCTCGGCCCGGTATCGGGGCTCGTCGGGGAACTCCGCCACCAGCTTCTCGAACAGGGAGGCAGCCTGCTCCATCGCCTTCTTCGCCTCGGCGAGCTGGCCCAGGGCCTGCTGGATGCCGGCGACGCGGCGATAGGCCAGCCCCATCTCGAACCGGGTCTCCGGGTCGGTGTCCTCCTGCCCGGCGAACTCCTTGTAGAGTTCCAGGGCCTGGATCAGGAACTTGCGCTGCAGGGGCTGCATCCGGGGAACGCCGGCTAACTCCTGCCCCATCCCGGTCAGGAGTTCGTCCACGGCCCGGCGGGCGAGCCGCAGGTTGGCCCGCGCCGCGCGCTCGTTCGCCTCGGCGGTCGCCAGCGCGGCCCCTCGCTGCTCGAGGGCCGCGTCCTTCTGATTCCGCTCGCGCGCGATCAGGATGTTGCTGGCCGCCAGCCCCGCAATCGCCATGAGCAGGAGCACGGCCAGCGAGATGGCCGCCGACCACACGACCGCCCCATGCCTTCGCGTCCACTTCGCGGCCCGATCGAGCAGGCTGGGCCGTCGCGCCACGATCGGCTTGTCTTCCAGGAAGCTCCGCAGCTCATCGGCCAGTTCTTTCGCCGTCGCGTACCGCCCGCTCGGCGCCTTGGCCATGGACTTGAGCACGATCGTCTCCAGGTCGCGCGGCACCGCCGGATTCAGCGTGCACGGCGGCGCCGGCTCCGCCTCGGCGATCTTCCGCAGGATCTCCTGGCGGTCCCGGCCGTCGACGGCCGGCCGCAAGGTCAACAGCTCGTAGAGCGTGACGCCCAGCGAGTAGATGTCGGTCCGGCCGTCGATCACCACCCGCCGGGCCAGCGCCTGCTCGGGGCTCATGTACCGCAGCGTCCCCACGATGTCGCCGGTCAGGGTCAAGCACGGGTTGCCCTGGACCTGGGCCAGCCCGAAGTCGGTCACCCAGAGCTGCCCCCGCTCGTCGAGCAGGAGGTTCGCCGGCTTGATGTCGCGGTGGAGGATGCCGCGGGTGTGGGCGTGGTCGAGGGCCTCGGCGACCTGCACCCCGAACTCGGCAACGGTCCGGATATACGCGCGGCTGCGGGTCGAGGAGCCGGAGGGAGAGCCCCCGAGGCGAGGCGCCGTGATTTCCGGCCGCGGACTCATCGCGGGATTCGCCGGATCGGGGCCGACCCGGCGGCCCTCCCCGGGATCGGTCGTGCTCCGGTCGGCGGGGCCGCCCGTTCCGGCTGCCAGCCGGCCGCCGGCCAGCTCGGCCGCGAGGGTCGTGGTCGGGATGTCGGCGAGATCCGCCCGCGGTCGGTCGGCGGGGTCCAGGCCGTCGAGCCGGCGCAGCTCGGCGATGATCGGGGCCAGGCTCCGGCCCTCGATGTACTGCATGGCGTAGAACGGCACGCCCCGCTCGCAGCCCACCGCGTGCACCGGCACGATGTTGGTGTGGTGCAGGCAGGCCGCGGCCTGGGCCTCGAGCTGGAACCGCTGCAACTGCTTGCCGTCCATGGCCGCCGCCAGCGGCAGGACTTTTAAGGCCACCCGGCGGTCGAGCGAGACTTGCTGGGCCTCGTAGACGATCCCCATGCCGCCCCGGCCCACCTCGCGGAGGATCCGGAAGTCGCCCAGCACGCCCGGGCCCGGCCCTGAGGCATCGATGCCCTGGAGCTCGCGCGGCGACGAGTCGCCGAGGTCGGCCATCATCATCAGCGCCGGCAGCAGCCGGCGCAGCCGCTCGGCGTGCTCTGGGTGGCGGCGGGCCACCTCCTCCAGGTCCACCGGCTCGCCCGCCTGGAGCCGGCCGGTCAGGGTCTCGATCAAGTCGTCCAGGACCGAGTCCGCCCCGTCGGACACGATGCCAAGGCATTCGAGCGAACCGCTCATGGGAGCCCCTCCCGTTGACTCGAGCCCTCGTCGAGCAGGCCGCGGAGCCGCTCCAGGGCGCGGGTGTGGCGGGCCTTGGCGGCCCGCTCGGTGATCCCCAGCGCCACGGCGATCTCAGCGGCGGTCATCTCCTCCAGGTGGCGCATCACCAGGACCTCGCGATCCCGCGGCGGGGCCGCCTCCAGCGCGGCGCGGACCCGCTGGCGCAGCTCGTCGCGGATCAACCGGCGGCTGGGGCTGGTCCCGGCGGCGATCAGGCGGTGGGCCAGCAGCACCGCCGATTCCTCGGGCAAGGCCAGCTCCCGGGGCTCCTCCCGACCGACGCTGCGTTTCTGCGCCGGAGGTGGGCGCGATGCCACTTGAGCAGCCGCTCCCAGGCCAACTGGCGCAGCCAGGGGTAGAGCGGCAGCGGGCGGCGGCTCAGGTAATCGGACAACTCGCGATGGGCGTCGAGCAGGGCCTCCTGCACGATGTCCGAGGGGTTGACCCGGGCGGCCAATCGGCGGTCGAGGTGGACGGCGACCATCCGCTTCAGGCGGTCGCGGTGCCGGGCGAGCAAGAGGTGCCGCGCCGCCTCATCTCCGCGTGCGGCTCGCTCGACCAGCTCGTCGGTTTCGGGTCCGTGCGGCTCCGCCATGGGATGCCCCCCCCCGAGATAGTCTCTCCCGAACCCGCGGCGACGGACACAAGAAAAACGGCCGTATTCGGATTTTGTACCGGGTTTCATCTTCAGAAACGGGCGACTGTGTTGAAGCGACGATCATCGGCCGGCGGAGGTCGCGCTTCTCCCGATGTGGAGCGGGAGCAACTCGTGCTGGACGACGTACCGGCCCACCTTGCCGCCCACCTGGAGTCCGTACAGGTTGTCGGACATGAAGTGGATGCCGCCGTAGATCCGGCTCATCCCCGCTTCCTGTGCGGCTTGGTCGAAGCCGGCGAAGCGCCGCGGGGCGAGGTCTTCGGTCGGATCGCCGGGGTCGCTGAATGAGAAGTCGTTGCCGAAGAGCGCGTCCAGCACCGCGGCGCTGAAGGTGCTGTGTCCCGAGATATAGGACGGGAACGCGGGCGTATTCCAGAGGCGCGTCCAGGCCGGGTCGGCGGCGATCCCCGGGTTGACTCCGTGAATGCGCAAAGCCCTGCGATGGATGGCCCGGCCCGGTACGTCCGGGGGTGGACGTCGCCGGGTCGGGCACCATACGACCGCCGTCTACAAGGTGATGCTCGTAATGATCTCACCGTTTCTCCAGCCTCGCACGCGGTCCCGAACTCCGTTGTTGCCGGTGCCATCGACGTTGGCGAAGAACCAGTCCAGGCCCGAGCCGCCTTCCAGGACGTTGCCGGCGCCGTCATCATGGACGGTTGTGGCGTTCAGGAAGTAGCCTGTGTTCAGCCCGAGACCGTTCGGGGCCACCCCATCGACGACGGTGTCCGACAGGTTGGCCACCCTTTGGGCGTACGTCTCATCGGTGCGGGACCACTCGGCCAGGATCGCATCGAGAGCGGTCACATTCCTGTCGAAGTCGGTCGTGCCGGCGATGAGAATGGCTCCGCCGCTCCCGGCCTCGAGCTGGTCGCTGCCCAGGCCGCCGATGATGACCGTGCGGCCGCCGCCCCCTTCGATGCGGTCGTCGCCGAAACTGCCCAGGAGCATCGTGGGCATGCTGACATCATCGGCCACCTCGATGCGGTTGTCGCCGGGTCCGCTGTTGACGATCAGGCGCGAGATAGCCGCCGCCGGGAAGTCGGCCTGGTAGTCCTGCTCAGCCCCGTCGATCTTGACCCGGATATCCCGACCGCCGTGAACGGCATCGACCCGGATGTGGACGCCGCCGGTCGAGCTACCGTCGACGACCAGATCGGTGAGGGCGGGATCGATCGGGTCGGGTTGCAGCGCGGCGCCGGAGGGGAAGAAGACACCGTTCTGCTCGTTGGCGAGCTGGACGAATGCCACCCCGGGGACCAGCGTGTTGCTGAACGCGGTGTCGCTGGGGTTGGCGGTGAACGTGAACTGGGCGGTGCCCGCCGGCCGGTCGCTGCTCGCGTTCCACGTGGTCGTGGCATCGTTCTGGTAGAACGTGCCGTCAAAGCCGTTGGCCGTGTCCTTGACCTGGTCCGTCTCCGTCACCGGGCCGGTCCACTTGATGTCGAAGGAAACGGTGGCATTGTAGAAGCCGTGGGGATGGGCGGCGCTTTGATCGTACTGCCAGTCGGTGCTGTCGGAGTCGGGGAAGTTGTTGTAGTCGTACTCCGCAAGGTCGGTCACCTTCAGCTCGGTGGTCCCTGCCGCGGGGTCGACGGTGAGGTCGCTGTCGGGAACCTTGGCGACCCAGAACACGCGGGTGCCGTCGCCGTTGCCGGTGTCGAAGTTGCTGACCTCGGGACCGAAGCCGGGGTTGATGTCGTCGATCTGGGCGGAAGTGTCGCCCGTGAGCACGCCATTCGCCAAGCCAGACTGGCTTGAGTAGACGTCGAATCAGACCTCGACGAAGGTGCCGAAATAGAATCGGCCATCGACGCCGCGGTAAGTCCCCTGCATGAATCGGACGTCGGAGGCCCAGTAGCCGGTGTTGCCCTGGCCGTCGGTGCCCGTGCCGACCACGGCGGCCCCACCATAGACGCCAGTGAAATCGGTGATGGCGCTGTTCTCGTTGCCGAAGACCGGCGCCGCGGTGGCCGGCCCGAAAAAATTCAGGTAGACGTCGGGACCGCCGATGTCCGCGCCGTCGAGCATCAGCGAGGGCACCGACAGCGGGATGGGCGTCGGCGTCGCGCCGCCGAGCGCCACCAGGCTGAGTGCCAGACCGTTGCCGGAGGGCACGGTCCGATCCTCGAGCCGTTCGACGAACCGTCGCTTGACCCCCGGCCGTCGGTGCGGCGCCGGCGATCCTGTGTGCTTCGGGTGACAAAGGGAAAGCATGTATCGTCCTCGTCGAAGTCAACCTGCGGGAGAAGAACAGTCGCAAGCTCCGGGGGCAGACGAACCACCCGGGCCACAGTCTGCGACTGAGGGGATGGCGGCCAGGCGGCGGTCGAGGTGGACGGCGACCATCCGCTTGAGGCGGTCGCGATGCCGGGCGAGCAACTGGTGCCGCACCGCCTCCTCACCGCGTGCGGCTCGCTCGACCAGCTCGTCGGCCTGGGGCCCGTGCGAATCCGTCATGGGATGACCCCCTGAGATAGGCTCTCCCGAACCTGCGGCGGCCGACACAAGAAAAAACGGCCGGACTCGGATTTTTCCCGGTTTCATCTTCCGGAGTTGACGGCTGGGGCGGAGCCAGCCCGGACCGGCTCTCACGATCCCGAAGCTCGCTCGTCCCGGGATGGGCGTCGGAGAGCTCGTCGAGCATCCGTTGGGCATCGGAGCCGCCGCTCCCCCGGGGCGTCTTCCGCTGGTGCGCGCGGAACTTGCTGAGCTAGTCCCAAAACAAGCGTGATAAAAAAAAGCGGTTGTGTTCAACCTATGTGATCACGTTCATTAGATTGAGACGTACCTTCTACAGCTCGGGGGGATTTGGGCCCCGTTGCTGCCTCGAATTCTGTCTTCGGCATCGCCACCCCCATTTGCTTCTCTCGAAGGCCAACACGGATCGGGGCATCCGGACCCCGACTTCAGTGAGCGACCCCTCAACACAGCCGGCGTGAGTGCAACCGCTCGACCAGCCGGAGGAACACACCTTGCCACGGGTTCCACGACAACAACCGGTAGATCAGCCGCCCCCCCGCCCGGACGATCTGGCACGGCATCTGGATGAACGCCGCGCAGTACGTCGCGAACTCCATCCGCAACAACGTCCGCCGCTCCGCCTCATGGCGGGCCCGGTGCCGCGGCGCCACCGGCACCAGCAACGCACTCCAGGCCTTCAGGCTCCACGCCAACGAGCCCATCACCATGTACGCCCAGTTGCTCACCAGGTCGTCCACGAGGGTGGTCAGGGCACGAACGCCGCTCTTGAGTTGCGCGATCAAGTTCTCCTGGTCGCAGCGATCGTTGGCCGAGAACACCACCTCCTCGGCCGTCATCTCACGGTCGTTGGTGATGTAGAAGAAGTAACGATACTCCTCGAACAGCCGCATCTGTCCCCGGTCGACCCCCACCCGCTTGCGGAGGACGATCAGGCGATAACTCTTGCGGCAAGCGAGCGGTCGGTAGGCGAACTCCGCGACCATCTCCTCGAGCAGCTCGACATTCTTGTAGCCGCGCTCGCGGACGATCTCGGGCCGGAAGTGCTCGGGCTTCTCGCGTGGAGCGGTCTTGATCGGGTACCGTGGCGGTCGTTTCAGGAGGCGGTACGAGTCGGCCGGCAAGGCATCGGCCCGGGCCTTGAGCGACTCGTAGGCCTCGTAGCCGAAGAAGAACCGGATGTCGCCCGCTTCGTCCCAGCGATCCAGGTGCCCGGTCTGGGCGAACTTGGTGTCCCCCCGCAAGAGGATCTTGCGGAAGCCCGCCCGACGGGCCAAGGCGACGGCCATGTCGATGAAGACGTCCGCCCGCTCCGCGGAGGGGCGGTTGCCACTGCGATTGAACAGGTAGAGCGGCTCCGCCGTATTGGCCAGCGAGATCACCAGCGGATGGTAACCGTACTGGCCGTCGTAGGTGAAGTCCATCCCCTGCTTGCACTCCCCATCGCTGGGCACGATGCTGCCATCGGCCTCGAGGATCGCCTCGGCGAAGAACTCGGGGGGCTGCTGGGCCCAGACCCGCAGCCGCGCCTCGTTGATCGTGTCCATCAGGGTGAGGACATCGGCCTCGGCGAAGCGGCGGCAGAAGTCCCCGGCGGTGGTCGGGTCCGGGATCCGTTTGGCCCCCAGGGCGTCGAGGTAGACCTCGTCGTTGCGCCGCAGCTCGAGGTGCTCGATGCGCCGGCCGCCGGCGAGGAGATTCAGGGCGATGTTGAGGACGTGGTCGGATTCGTGGTAGGGCAGGTGCCGCTTGAGGAGGTGGAGGTTGCGGTCGATGTCCTGGATGAGCTCGATCTTCTGGGCCAGGAGGAAGAGGGCGCCGATGCCGCCGGCACTGAGCCCGCGGCCCCGACCGGCGTGTTCGTAGTGGATATTGCTGGCGGTCATCATGGGTACCGGCCGCTCCGGGCCGGGCGTGTTGTCGAGCCGTTTCTTGATCCGCCGTTGCCCCTCCTGGAAGAATCTCTTCTTGCGTGCCGCTCGCTTTTTTCGGAGAGTGGCGCTCGACTCGAAGGCCCCCTTGTCTTGGAATGGTGAGGATGTGAACCTACCTCCATTATTCCAAGACCATGCGGGGTTTTCGAGCTTTTTCTCCCGAAGCGCGCAAACGCACTATAAATCACGCTTGGTTAGGGGCTAGTTGCGCACCACCTTGTGCAGCCAGCACCGGAACGTGCCTCGCGGGGGGTCGTAGTCCAGCCGTTTCATCGCGTCGATCACCGCCTGGAGGACGATCTGCGTCAGGTCGGCATCCTGCGGCCACTGCTTGCGGGCGAATTGAAAGATCAGCGGCCCGTAGAGCGCGACGAATTGACCCCAGGTCTCCCTCTTCTCGCGATCCGCCGCGGCCCCTGGATGTCGTCGAGGCTTACGGTTCGGGTTCTCGGACGCGAGCACAGCCAGCATCCTTGCGCGCTTCGGTCGGATCGACGAATGGCACTAGCTTAGCCTTAAGTCCATTCCTCAAACGGCTTGCGTCAATAGGCAAAATTCATATAAATGAGAATAATGATATTTGGATTTTATTATACGGCTACAATTCGAGCGGTTTCCGTCACAGGGATTAGGTGCAAATATATTCAATAATATCGTAAGAAGCCAAGAAAAACGGCCGCAAGTGGATACAACGATTGAAGTTGCGACTAAGCTAGTGCCATTCGTCGGATCGACCGAAGCAGGATTCCCAAGAGGTGATCTTGGACGGCGTGATCGGTCCCAGCTTTCCACCTCGCGCCGCATCCGTTCTGACGAAATCGCTTTCACCTCAACGATTTTCACGGTGACTTGTACGGATATGGCCTAGGCTTCTCGCATACGGGCATTCCAAGCCCAGCCAGCCGACAGAACAACGCCGGACATTCCACGGGTTTTCCGCCTCGTCCTCCCGACCCGACGATGGGCCGGCCGCATCCCACCGACGTGAGGGCCGTCCTGGGACGGACACTCTCACGCGCTCAGGCTTATTATAGCCATGTCAATCGCAATGGAAGAGACGCGAATTCGCATTGATGTCCCGCAGACCACGAGAGTCCCGATTCTGAAGGATACGGTGTCCCGGGCCACGATCCCGGCGGACGGCACCGATCAGAGGGGGAGACGATGGGGTCCGGCCATTCGCTGGATCATCGGGGGAGCGATGCTGGCCGAGGCCGGGTGGCTGGTGGCGCCCGCGATCGTGTTTCGTACCAGCGTCCGCGCCACGATCACGGCTCCGCTGGTGGCCGTTCGCGTCCAGCAGGCCGGGGTGGTGCGGGGGACGCCGCCGGTCGTCGGCTCGTCGGTGATCGCCGGGCAACCTCTGTTCGAGATGCAAACGGCCATGACGGACGCCCGTCCCTCGGAGCGGATACGCGGCGAGATCGAATCCACCCGCCGGACCGAAGCCGCACTCAGGGCCCAGATCGCGGAGCTGGACCGGTTGAAGGCCGACTTGAGTCGGCATTTCAGCGACTACCGGGACGCGCGGATCGCCCAGGCGGAGAAGCAGGCGGCCGAGCAGAGCGCCCGGGTGGATGCGGCGGCCGCGCGGCTGATGACGGCGGAGCATGAGCATCGCCTGCAGAAGCGGCTCTCGAGCCGCGGGGCCGCGTCCGACATCGAGCTGGCCCGCGCCGACAGCGCCACGGTCGAGGCGCGCGACGAGCTGGAGGTCGCCCGAGAGGCCGCGGCCCGACAGCGGCTCCAGCTCGATGCCGCCCGCCGGGGGATCTTCGTGGGCGAGGCCGACGGCGGCCAGGATCGGGTCGCGTCCCGGCAGCGCTGCGACGAGATCGAGATCCAGCAGGCGGGACTGCGAGCCCGGCTGGGCGAACTCGACGGGCGGCTCGAAGAACGCCAGGCCCAGCTCGCCAGCGAGGAGCGGTATCTCGCCGGATGCCGCGTGTCGGTCGTCGCGCCGATCGGTGGCGTGGTGTGGTCGTCCTCGTTGGTCGCCGGCGGCGAGGTGTCGCCCGGCGAGATCGCCCTCGAGCTCATCGATCCCGGTCGATCGAGCATCGAGGCGGTCTTCAGGGATGCCGATGCCGAGCGCGTCCGTCTCGGTGCGCCGGTCAAGGCGCGCCTGATCGGTTCGTCCCAGGTCCTCACGGGTCGAGTCGTCCGCCTGGTCGACCCACGCACGATCGACCCCGGCACGACCGGGGGAGCCGGTCCGGACTTTGCCTCGACGGGGACGTTCCGGGCGATCATCAGCCTGGACCAACAGCCCGCCGGCGGCGATCCGACGAACCGATACCACGTCGGCCGGCCGGCTGTCGTCTGGAGTTACCGCTGACTCGTCCGGCTCGCGAACCCGGGACACCAACGAGGGCCCTCGCGCATGTCACCGATCTTCGGGATCGAGTGGGCCGCCGCCCTGGCCGCGGCCGGTTTCTCGCTGGCGATCCTCCCCGCGCTGCCGAGCCGCCAGACCTGGGCTCGGACCCTGGTGGTGGCCATCGGGCTGTTCCTGACGGTCCGCTACCTGGTCTGGCGGCTGGCGAACACCGTGTGGCCCGTCGATCCACTGACCGGGCCCGGGCTCTGGGTCTGGATCGTCTTCGTCTTCGAACTGGCCGCCCTCGTGAATTGCGGCGTCACGTACCTGATGCTGACGCGCACCAGCGACCACACGGCCGCGGCCGACCGGCATGAGAACCGGCTGCGGCGCCGCCGCGCCTCGGCCTGGCCGCGCGTGGACGTGTTCCTCTGCACGTACAATGAAGGGCTCGACGTGCTGGAGGGGCCGATCATCGCCGCCAAGAGCATGGAATACCCCGACTTCACCGTCTGGGTCCTCGACGACGGGCGTCGGGAGTGGTTGCGCGACTTCTGCGAGGCCCAGGGCGTCCGATACTTGACGCGCCCCGACAACCGGCACGCCAAGGCCGGGAACCTCAATCACGCCCTGTCGAAGACCGACGCCGAGCTCTTCGCGGTCCTGGATGCCGACTTCGTCCCGCGCAAGGACTTCCTGATGCGGACCGTCGGCTTCTTCGAGGATCCCCGGATCGCCATCGTCCAAACCCCGCATCATTTCCTCAATGCGGATATCTACGAGATGAACCTGGGGTTGGGCGACCAATCGCCCAACGAGCAGAGGCTCTTCTTCGATACCGTCCAGGCCAGCCGGGACGCCTGGGATTGCGCGTTCTGCTGCGGGTCGGCGAGCGTCCAGCGGCGGTCCGCCTTGATGGAGATCGGCGGCATCCCGACCGAGTCGGTCACCGAGGACATCTTCTCGACGCTGAAGCTGCTGCGGGCGGGATATGTCACCCGCTTCCTCAACGAGCCCCTGGCGTTCGGCCTGTCGCCGGAGAGCGTGGCGAGCATGTTCGTGCAGCGGCAGCGCTGGTGCCGCGGCGGGTTGCAGTTGTTGTTCCTCCGCGATGGGGTCCTCGGCCCGGGCCTCACCTGGCTCCAGCGGTTGTTCTTCTTCCCGATGGACTGGCTGGTCCAGACTCCGGTCCGGCTCTTCGCCGTGCTGGTGCCGGTCATCTTCCTGTGGACGGGACTGCCGCCGCTGGTGGGGGCGGAGTTGTCGGATCTCATCAGCTATCAGCTCCCGGTGCTCATCGCCCTGGTGGGGCCGATGATCTGGCTGTCGGGCGGGAGTTACCTGCCGCTGCTCTCGACCGGGTTCTCGCTGCTCTTGAGCTTCCGGCTCGTGCCGACGATCGTCGCGACGTTGATCAAGCCGTTCGGCGTGCCGTTCCGGGTGACGCCCAAGGGATCCGGGGCCCGGCAGGGGGTGGACGACTTCGCCCGGGGGGCGGCCATCTTCCTGCTGATCCTGACCCTGCTCGGCCTGCTGATCAACGCCCGGCCCGAGACGCGGGTGATCGCCGAACCGGAGAAGCGGGCGGCGGCCACGTGCTTCGCGATCGCCAATGTCGTGGCGCTCCTGCTGGCGATCATGGCGAGTCGCGACCGGGGTCGCCGGCGCACGACGGAGCGATTCCGGGCCGCGGCGTCGGTCGTCTGTGAGATGGACGACGGGACGTGGATCTCGGCGTCGTTGCACGACGTCTCGGCCGGGGGGGTCAGTATCGATTGGCCCGCCGAGCGACCGATCCCGCACTCGGTGACCCTCCATCTGCCGGACTCCGACACCATCCGGGCCGGCGTGGTCCGGAAGGAAGGCCGCAAGCTGGGATTGCGATTCGACCCGGCCGACTCGCGAGAGCGCGACGGCGTCTTGCTGTGGGTGTACTCGATCGCCGCCGGCACGGTCCGTTCCCCCCTGTCGATGCTGCATCTCACTCGCCGGCTCTTCTCGCGCTGCTTGAAATGAGGTCGAAGGGAGGAAAAAGGGGCGGGTCCGCTGGATCGCTTCGTTCGGCCTCGATCTGTCCCTGTTGGGTGAGCCTGATCTCCCCACGTTCCCCCGGCGTCACGATCCGCGCCTCAACGACGTCGCCGATGGCCGGGTAGTCATCCGTCGGGAATGCGGCGCGGACGTCGGGGGCCAGCAGCGCGAGGTTCGTCCCGGCGCGGTAACGCTCCAGGTACTTGCCGCGAACACCTCCTCTGAGCACCGAAGCATCGTATTCGGGGCGCAGGTCGTCCTCGTCGGGCCGGGTGTCATGATCCTTCTTCATAGAGCGTCCTCTCCTTGGGCGTCGCACGGCGGGCGCTGATGATGCGAGTGCGCCGGCCGCGATCGGTATGCGACACAACGAGCAGATGGCCCTCGCTCGAATGCCCGAATGTCAGAGGCGCCGGCAGGCGATCGATTCCGCATGTCAAATTCGGAATGATGAATTGAAATGCGAATGACGTTCAACCGGGCATCGACGATCATCCGGATCGGAGTTCGGGATCTCCTTCGGAGGGTGGTATCGGACCTTCGCCGGCGCCGGCCGGCTCTGGTGGGCGGGTCGCGCCGACCGGGCGTCCGTCTCCCGGGCCGCCCGGCGACAGCAAGCTTCGCACCCTTTCGAGCTCCTTTTCATCAATCTCGCCTTCCTTGTGGGCCTGCTCGAACGATTCGAGGAGGTCCGCCGGGGAATCCGGATCCTCGACGTCGTGGATCTCCTCCCAGGTGCGATAAGCGGCGATCAGCACTCCGATCATGATGATCACCAGCACCGTCAGTCCGATGTAATAGGCCGTGCCGGTGGCGACGGGCGCCGCCCCCAGGACGGCCGGAACCGCAGTGGCTTTCCATCCGAATGCCATCTCGCAAAGTCTCCGGGCACCGCCGGATTTCCCGTGCCGCACCGGCGTTTCCACGCGTGCTCGCTCGGTCAACCAATCGGGCCGATCGCGACCCTTCCGGCTTCGGGTCGGGCATGACGGAACGACATTCTCGACCGCAGGCTTGTCGGCCGGCTTATCCCGATTATACTGGAGAGTTTAGCTGGACAGTCGGGGCGAGGGAATAGTCGGAGGATTGAACTCGTGGCGACGGCCCGAGCGGGCCGAATCGACAGGTGTCCGGATCCCCGGCGGGAACCATCGCATCCTCGAACGTCGCGTGACGCGAGCCGTCACCGAACAGTCGATCCTCGGTCGCTCGGCTGCCGCACTTTGCCTCAGGAGTCCCCAAGGTCTGTCCTTTTCGAGTGGAGAAGGGGTGGGTCAGATGAAACGGCACTGGATTCCCGCGCTCCGCATCGCGATGACGTTACTGGCTTTCCTGTCGCTCTCCGCGGGCCGGGCCCCGGCACAGACGGCCGTCGACGTGTCCCAGTCTGTCTTGAGCGATCCGTTCTCGTTCTACTACGCCGTCTATCTGCCGAACCAGCAGCTCCAGTCGTTGCGGCCGACGCCGCTCGATAGCGTCAACCAGGCACTGGTCACCCGCCAGTATTTCGCGCAGGATAACCGTCGCGGGCTCACCGATCCGATTTCGCCCTACGCCCAATCCTATGATCCGCTCCGTCCGTTCTCCAACCAGCAAGAGCGCGTGGCTTCCCCGTATCGGTTCGCGCAAAACCCGTCCAACCTGAACGGCACGGGTCCATCGCTCTACTACAATCGGATCGCTCAGTACTATCCCAATATGGCCGCTCGAACGGGACGGAATCAAAACGCCAACGTCTTCACAAGAGGACGGGGCGGAGCACGAGGCGGCAGGGGCGGTGGTATGGGTGGTGGTATGGGCGGTGGTATGGGCGGTGGCGCGGGTATGGGTGGTGGTATGGGCGGGGGAATGTTCTGACACCGGTCGAGACGTCGGGTCGGTTTGGACGTGACGGGTTCATCAACGAGGATCTGCGGCGATGTCCCGTGGTCCCGAGCAGCTCAGGCTGACGCCCGACGAGCGTGCCGATCTGGTGGCCTACATCGACGGCGAGCTCCCGGACCCGTCCGCCCGCGCCCTCTCCACCAAGCTCACCCAGAGTGCGACAGCCCGCCGCGAGGTGGAGCTGCTGAAGAAGACGTGGGAGCTACTCGGCCACCTGCCGTTCCCGGAGGTCGACGCGCGATTCGCGGAGCGGACGATCACCGAGATCCGTCAGATCGATCTCAAGAGCCCGGCGTGGGAGTCCTTGGTCCGATCGTTATCGTCGTGGGCCGTGCAGGTCGCGGCCTACGTGGTCCTGGGCCTGCTCGGCCTGGGAGCGGGCTTTGCGGCGACCCGATGGATCTGGCCGGACCCGACCGCCAGGCTGGTGCGGGACCTGTCCCTGGCGGAGCACCTGGATGAATACCTCGAGGTGGGGTCGGTCGAGTTCCTGAACCAGCTCAGCGATGCCCCGGAATTCAATCCGGCCACCCATTAGGACCCGACGTTCGGCCGCGGGCCGGCGCATCCGCTCGCGGTCGCTCTCTCCCCCTGAGGACGGTCTTTCCGGAACCCATGACCTCGGAAACTCGGAAGAACCGGATTGGCGCATGCGGGGTTGTCGTGCTGTCGGCGATGGCCGTGATCCTGGTGGCGGCGGCGACCGACGACGAGGCGAATCGGGAGCGCCTGCGGGGCATGCCCCCCGAGCAGCGTGAGGCGCTCCTGGCCAACCTGCACAAGTTCGATCTGCAACTGACGCCCGAGCAGAAGTCGGCCGTCCGTGAGTTGGACCGCCGCCTCTCGGAGATGGATCCCGATCAGCGTGCCCAGTACCTGGCGGTCGTGCGCCGCTATCACGACTGGCTCAACACCCTCCCCGAGAATCGCCAGGGCGAGGTCGTCGCCAAGCCCGCGGGCGAGAGGATGGCGCTGATCCGCAAGCTGATCGCCGAGTGGCGCGTGCCGGCGGCGGACACTCCGGCCATCCTCCGAGTGATCGAGCCCGGGGGGCTTTCCCCGTTCGAGCTGGCATCCGCCTACAAGATCTGGCAGGAGTTATCGCCGGTGGAGAAGGCGACGCTCGAGAGCAAGAACCAGGAGAATGTCCGTCGGGAAGGCCTGTTCCTGAAGGGGGCGAGGCTGAAGCCGCCGATCCCCCGCGAGACGAAGCCGGATGACTACGACGAGGAGAAGTGGGTCGGCCTGTTACTGGAGCGTTTGAGGAGGGAACGGCCGGTCCTGCAAGAGAAGGTCGAAGAGGCGGCGGTCGAGAAGGTGAGGGTGTTCCGCAACAACGTCCAGACGCGGCGAGCGATCAATCTCTACCTCAGCCAGGCCCGGGGAGTCCGGCCGGTCGCCCCGGATCGGCTGGCTCAGTTCGTCTCCGGACTTCCGGCCTGGATTCAGAGCTCGCTCGATCCGTTGCCTCCCGACGAGGCGACCCGGCGGCTGACCTTCGCCTATCGTCTGGTCTTCCCCCACGAGGAGATCGGCGCGGCGCCGAAGGCCGCCGGGGCGGCCAGCAAGGCACATGCCGCACCGGATCCCCGGCCCGTCGCGCCGCGCGGCCGAAGAACAAGCCGGCCCCGACCGGCGAGGGCAACGAGCCTTTCTGAGGGGGCGCGCCGAGCGATGCCAACGGTCGGCGAGGACGTGGCATGGATGCGTCGGGCGCTGGCCGAGGCCGAGCGAGGTCGCGGATTCGTCGAGCCGAACCCCATGGTCGGCGCGGTGATCGTACGCGACGGCCATCCGATCGGCATCGGTCACCACGAGCGGTTCGGCGGGCCCCACGCCGAGGTGGTGGCGCTCGGCCGCGCGGGCGCATCGGCCCGCGGGGCGACGCTCTACGTCACGCTCGAGCCTTGTTGCCACCATGGCAAGACGCCGCCTTGCACCGAGGCGATCCTGGCCGCGGGCGTCGGCCGGGTGGTGGCCGCGGTCGGCGATCCCTTCCCGCAGGTCAGCGGCGGTGGGCTGGCGGCCCTGGAAGCGGCCGGCGTGCCGGTCGATGTCGGTTGCGAGGCCGACGCGGCGCGCGAGCTGAATGCACCGTACTGGAAGCGTCTGGCGACCGGCAAGCCGTACGTCACGGCCAAGTGGGCGATGACCCTCGACGGCAAGACGGCGGCCGGCCCGGGTGACAGCCGATGGATCTCCTCGGAGGACTCTCGGCGGCTCGTCCACGAGCTGCGCGGGCGGATGGACGCCATCATCGTCGGCATCGGGACGGTCGAGGTGGACGATCCTCGGCTGACGGTGCGTCCTCCCGGGCCGCGCCGACCGGTCCGGATCGTGCTGGATAGCTCGGCCCGACTCGCGCCCGACTGCGTCCTCGTCCGCACCGCCGCGGAGGTCCCCGTCGTGGTCGTGGTGACGGACCTCGCACCGCCGGATCGTCGCGATCGTCTCGAGTCCGCCGGTTGCGAAGTGCTCACGATCCCCGGCGGCGGCCGGGTCCCGATTCCTCCATTATTGGACGACCTGGGACGTCGGGGTATGACGAACGTCCTGGTCGAGGGAGGCGGCCGAGTCCTCGGGAGTTTCCTGGATGCCGCGCAGATCGATGCGGTCGAGGTCTTCGTGGCCCCGGTCCTCGAGGGTGGAGATCATCTCCGGACAGCGATCCGGGGCGCCGGCCACGTGCTCATGAGCGAGTCGCCCCGGCTCAAGGACGTCGTCCACGCTCGGATCGGAGATGACGCCCGCATCCGCGGTCGCCTGCCCCAACCCTGGAGGCTCGGAGCGGGCTTCCTCTCGGACTGAGCCGGGCGAAATCCCTTGACCGATCCCCTTCGGGCGGTTAGAGTTGCATGCAGTGATGGCGTAGCGTGTTCAGACTCGGAGAACCGCCGGTGAGCACGTCGCGGCCTGAGTCCTCGGGAGTGAAGATGGCCCCCAAGGCGGTCGTCGGGCGCGTCAGTCTGTACCTCAGGCAACTCGAGGCCTATCAGCGACAGGGCTGCACCACGGTCTCCAGCAGCCAGCTCGGCGACCCCCTGTCCATCAAGAACGCTCAGGTCCGGAAGGATCTGGCGTTCTTCGGCCAGTTCGGGCATCCCGGCATCGGCTACCGGATCGACGAGCTGATCGCGGCGCTGCGGCACATCCTGGGGATCGATCGCGAGTGGCCGCTGGCACTGATCGGACTGGGCAACCTGGGCCGGGCCCTCTTGAAATACCGCGGTTTCCGCAGCCGCGGGTTTCAGATCGTCGCGCTGTTCGACAACGACGAATCCAAGATCGGGCTGAACTTCGACGGACTGAGCGTCGAGCCGATCGAGGCCTTGCGCAAGGCGGTCGGTGTCCGCAAGATCCGGCTGGCGATCCTCGCCGTGCCGGCGGATGCGGCGCAGCGGGTGGCGGATCTCCTGGTCGCCTGCGGGATCCGCGGCATCCTGAATTTCGCCCCCGTGCCGCTCTCGGTCCCGCCGCACGTCAACCTCGTGGCCGTCAACCTCAGCATCCAGCTCGAGAATCTGGCCTACAAGGTGCAACGCACCGACGGCGAGGTCTCTTGCGCGGGTTAGAGCGCTTAACGTTAGCGTTGCATCGCCACGAAAGAACCCCCCCTGACCCCCCCTTCGTAAGGGGGGGATGAAGAGCGGCAGGCCAGCTTCACGTCCCCCCCTTACGAAGGGGGGGTCAGGGGGGGTCGAGGCCCCAGCCCGGTCTCGAGGTTCAACCAGCTGGGCCATCCATTCGTTAAGCGCTCTAGGTGGCGAGCTGACGTCCCGTTCACCCGGTGCCGACGCAAGCCAACGAAACGCCGCCCGGGCATCGCCGCACGATCGCGCCCGGACTCGGACGGCTCCCTGAACCCTTGTTTCCCCGGCGATTGACTTCATCTCAGCCAGACAATTATCCTTACGCGATCGGAATAGGGTTGCACGTTGCTGGACCAATGCGTTCTATGAGGCCTTGAGCAGCACCACCCGCCGATCCCCGAATCCGGCCACCGGGCGGGCACGATCGAGAGCACGAATCCGGGCGCGGTCGGAGGGCATGGCGACCCGCCGCCGCTGAGAGCAAGGGATTTCTCGGTGGGGTCGGCGTGCTGATCGCCAGCTCACGTCCGTTCCCCGGCACGAAGCATCGTCCTCTTCTTCCCGCGTCCACGCGTTCGCTTCGATTGGAGGAGATTACATGTCTGCACTTCTCGAGCCAGTCACCCAGGGGATCGACACGACAGCACTGCTGGCGGCCCTGACCGCGCTCAAGAAGGGAGACTTCACCGTCCGCTTGCCACTGGACTGGACGGGGCTGGCCGGGAAGGTCGCCGACACGTTCAACGACGTCATCGAGCGCAATGAGCGCATGGCCAAGGAGCTCGAGCGGATCAGTCGCGTGGTGGGGAAAGAGGGCAAGATCAACCAGCGGGCCTCGCTCGGCGCGGTGAGTGGGTCGTGGGAGGACGCGCTGTCCTCGGTCAACAACCTGATCGGCGACCTGGTCCATCCCACCAGCGAGACGGCCCGAGTCATCGGCGCCGTCGCCCAAGGCGACCTCTCGCAGACCATGGCGCTGGAGATCGAGGGTCGCCCGCTCCAGGGCGAGTTCCTCCGGACCGCGACGACCATCAACACGATGGTGGATCAGCTCAGCTCGTTCGCCTCGGAGGTGACCCGCGTCGCCCGCGAGGTCGGCACCGAAGGCAAGCTCGGCGGCCAGGCGGCGGTCCGAGGAGTCGCCGGCACCTGGAAGGACCTCACCGACAGCGTCAATTCCATGGCCGGCAACCTCACGGCCCAGGTGCGCAACATCGCCGAGGTCACCACCGCCGTCGCCAACGGCGACCTCTCGAAGAAGATCACCGTCAACGTCAAGGGCGAGATCCTCGAGCTGAAGAACACCATCAACACCATGGTCGATCAGCTCCGGTCGTTCGCCGCCGAGGTGACCCGCGTCGCCCGCGAGGTCGGTACGGAAGGCAAGCTCGGTGGCCAGGCCCGCGTCGAAGGGGTCTCCGGCACCTGGAAGGACCTCACGGATAGCGTCAACTCGATGGCCGGCAACCTGACGGCCCAGGTGCGCAACATCGCCGACGTGACGAAGGCGGTGGCGAATGGCGACCTGTCCAAGAAGATCACCGTCGACGTCAAGGGCGAGATCCTCGAGCTGAAGAACACCGTCAATACCATGGTGGATCAGCTCAGCTCGTTCGCCTCGGAGGTGACCCGCGTCGCCCGCGAGGTCGGCACCGAGGGCAAGCTGGGCGGCCAGGCCGACGTCCGCGACGTCTCCGGCACCTGGAAGGACCTCACCGACAGCGTCAACTTCATGGCCGGCAACCTGACAGGCCAGGTGCGCAACATCGCGGAGGTCACCACCGCCGTCGCCAACGGCGACCTCTCGAAGAAGATCACCGTCAACGTCAAGGGGGAGATCCTCGAGCTGAAGAACACCATCAACACCATGGTCGATCAGCTCAGCTCGTTCGCCTCGGAGGTGACCCGCGTCGCCCGCGAGGTGGGCACCGAGGGCAAGCTGGGCGGCCAGGCCGACGTGCGCGGCGTCGCCGGTACGTGGAAGGACCTCACGGATAGCGTGAACTTCATGGCCGGCAACCTCACCGCCCAGGTGCGCAACATCGCCGAGGTCACCACCGCCGTCGCCAACGGCGACCTCTCGAAGAAGATCACCGTCAACGTCAAGGGGGAGATCCTCGAGCTGAAGAACACCATCAACACCATGGTCGATCAGCTCCGGTCGTTCGCCTCGGAGGTGACCCGCGTCGCTCGTGAGGTGGGCACCGAGGGCAAGCTGGGCGGCCAGGCCGACGTCCGCGACGTCGCCGGCACCTGGAAGGACCTGACCGACAGCGTCAACTCGATGGCCGGCAACCTCACCGGCCAGGTGCGCAACATCGCCGCCGTCACCACGGCCGTGGCCACGGGCGACCTGTCCAAGAAGATCACCGTCGACGTCAAGGGGGAGATCCTCGAGCTGAAGAACACCATCAACACCATGGTGGATCAGCTCAGCTCGTTCGCCTCGGAGGTGACCCGCGTCGCCCGCGAGGTGGGCACCGAGGGCAAGCTGGGCGGCCAGGCCGACGTGCGCGGCGTCGCCGGTACGTGGAAGGACCTCACCGACAGCGTCAACTCGATGGCCGGCAATCTCACGGCCCAGGTGCGCAACATCGCGGAAGTCACCACGGCGGTGGCGACGGGCGACCTGTCCAAGAAGATCACCGTCAACGTCAAGGGGGAGATCCTCGAGCTGAAGAACACCATCAACACCATGGTCGATCAGCTCCGGTCGTTCGCCTCGGAGGTGACCCGCGTCGCTCGCGAGGTGGGCACCGAGGGCAAGCTGGGCGGCCAGGCCGACGTGCGCGGTGTCGCCGGTACGTGGAAGGACCTCACGGATAGCGTGAACTTCATGGCCGGCAACCTGACGGGCCAGGTGCGCAACATCGCCGACGTGACGAAGGCGGTGGCGACGGGCGACCTGTCCAAGAAGATCACCGTCGACGTCAAGGGGGAGATCCTCGAGCTGAAGAACACCATCAACACCATGGTGGATCAGCTCAGCTCGTTCGCCTCGGAGGTGACCCGCGTCGCCCGCGAAGTGGGCACCGAGGGGAAGCTCGGCGGCCAGGCGCAGGTGAAGGGCGTCTCGGGCACGTGGAAGGACCTGACGGACAACGTCAATTTCATGGCCGGCAACCTGACGAGCCAGGTGCGGGGCATCGCCAAGGTGGTGACGGCGGTCGCCAACGGCGATCTGAAGCAGAAGCTGACCGTCGAGGCCAAGGGCGAGATCGCCGAGCTGGCCGACACGATCAACGGCATGATCGAGACGCTGGCCACGTTCGCCGACCAGGTGACCACGGTGGCCCGCGAGGTCGGCGTCGAGGGGAAGCTGGGCGGCCAGGCCAGCGTGCCGGGCGCCGCGGGCACCTGGAAGGACCTGACGGATAACGTCAACCAGCTCGCCGCGAACCTGACGACGCAGGTCCGGGCGATCGCCGAGGTCGCCACGGCCGTCACCAAGGGCGACCTGACGCGCTCGATCAAGGTCGAGGCGCTGGGCGAGGTCGCCGTGCTCAAGGACAACATCAATGAGATGATCCGCAACCTGAAGGAGCAGACGCTCAAGAACAGCGAGCAGGACTGGCTGAAGACCAACCTCGCCAAGTTCAGCCGCATGCTCCAGGGTCAGCGGGACTTGCTCACGGTAGGACGGCTGATCCTCTCGGAGCTGGCACCGGTGGTCTCGGCGCAGCACGCCGTCTTCTACATCCTCGACAGCTCCAAGGAACCGCCCATGCTGTCGCTGCTGGCGAGCTATGCGTACAAGGGCCAGAGTGCCCTGGGCAGCCAGCTCCAGCTCGGCGAGGGGCTCGTCGGCCAGTGCGCGCTGGAGAAGCGGAAGATCCTGCTGTCGAACGTCCCGCACGACTACATCCGGATCTCCTCGGGCCTCGGCGACTCGGCGCCCCAGAACATCATCGTGCTGCCGGTCATCTTCGAGGGGCAGGTCAAGGGCGTGCTCGAGCTGGCCTCGCTCGAGCGCTTCAACTCCACCCACCAGGCGTTCCTCGACGACCTGACCGAGAGCATCGGCATCGTGCTCAACACGATCGAGGCCAACATGCGGACCGAGGACCTGCTCAAGCAGTCCCAATCGCTGGCCGTGGAACTCGGCAGCCGGCAGGAGGAACTGCAGACCACCAACGAGGAGTTGCAGGAGAAGGCCCGCCTGCTGGCGCACCAGAACCAGGAGGTCGAGCGGAAGAACCAGGAGGTCGAGCAGGCGCGGCAGGCCCTCGAAGAGAAGGCCAAGCAGCTCGCGCTCACCTCGAAGTACAAGTCCGAGTTCATGGCGAACATGTCGCACGAGCTGCGGACGCCGCTCAACAGCCTGCTGATCCTCTCGGACCAGCTCTCGAAGAACCCCGAGGGGAACCTCACGCCCCGGCAGACCGAGTTCGCCAAGACGATCCACTCGTCCGGCAACGATCTGCTGATGCTGATCAACGACATCCTCGACCTGTCGAAGATCGAGTCCGGGACGGTGGTCGTGGACATCGGCGAGGTGCGGCTGGCGGACCTGAACGGCTACGTCGAGAGGACCTTCCGGCACGTGGCCGAGTCGAAGGGCGTCGAATTCGACATCGAGCTGCATCCGGCGCTGCCCAAGTCGGTCTTCACCGACGCCAAGCGGCTCCAGCAGCTCATCAAGAACCTGCTATCGAACGCGTTCAAGTTCACGCAGCAGGGCCGCGTCGTCTTGAAGATGGAGACCGTACGCTCGGGATGGAACCCGGAGAACGAGGATCTGGACCGGGCTTCGGCGGTGCTGGCGTTCACGGTGTCGGACACGGGGATCGGCATCCCGCCGGACAAGCAGCAGATCATCTTCGAGCCGTTCCAGCAGGCCGACGGCAGCACCAGCCGGAAATACGGGGGCACCGGGCTGGGCCTGGCGATCAGCCGGGAGATCTCGCGGCTCCTGGGCGGCGAGATCCGCCTGGTCAGCTCGCCCGGCAAGGGGAGCACGTTCACCCTCTACCTGCCCCAGTTGTACGTGGCGCCGAAGACGACGCGGCGGCCGACTCCGACCGGCAACGACAACGGGACTGCGCGGCCGGGGGCGGCCGGAGAAACGAACCATGCGCAGGCCTCGATGATGCCCGCACCGCATCAGCCGGCGCCGTCCGCCTTCGACGGGTCGGCGATCATCATCGAGATGCCCCAACTGGTCAACGAGATCGGCGACGACCGCGATCTCGTCCAGCCCGGCGACCCGTTGCTGCTGATCGTCGAGAACGACCTGTCCTTCGCCCGGCTCCTGCTCGAGGCGGCCCGAGAGAAGGGCTTCAAGGGACTCGTGACCTCACTGGGCGCCGCGGCCCTGGCCATGACGAGGGACTACAAGCCCGATGCGATCACCCTGGATATCTGCCTGCCGGACATCGACGGCTGGCGTGTCATCGACCGCCTCAAGAACGACATGACCACGCGGCACATCCCGGTCTGCGTCATCTCGACCGAAGAGGCGTGCGAGCGCGCCGCCAGTTACGGCGCCCTGCGGGTCGTGACCAAGCCGCTCCAGAGCCGGGAGACCATCGAGCGCCTGCTGGACGACATCCGCGATTGCATCGGCCGTCGCGTCAAGGATCTGGTCGTCGTCGGGCGGGACGCGTCGCGTCGCGACGAGATCCTCCAGTCGATTGGAGGCGACGAATTGCAGGTGACCACGATCCAGACCGGCCGCGAGGCGCTCGAACTACTCGACACCAAGCGAGTGGACTGCCTCGTCCTCGACGACTCCATGCCCGACATGACCCCCGACGAGTTCCTCCGCCGCGCCCGGGGCGAGGCGCGAGGGACCACGCTGCCAGTGATCCTCTACTCCGACCGACCACCGCAGGACGGCGACGACCCCGGTCGCGTCTTCGCGCCCTCCCTGGCGTTCCGTCAGGCCTGTTCGCCGGAACGGCTGCTCGACCAGACCGCCTTCTTCCTCCATTCCCCCGTCGACCGGCTGCCGGAGGCCAAGCGGCGCACCGTCGAACAGCTCTACCAGACCGACGAGATCCTCGCTGGCAAGAAGGTCCTGATCGTGGACGACGACATCCGCAACATCTTCGCGTTGACGAGTATACTGGAGTGGCGGAACATGGTGATCGTCTCCGCCGAGACGGGACGCGATGCCATCCGCATCCTCCAGACCGAACCCGGTATCGACATCGTCCTGATGGATATCATGATGCCCGAGATGGATGGCCTTGATACGATGCGCGTGATCCGTAAGCAGCCGCAATTCAACAGCCTCCCCATCATCGCCGTCACCGCGAAGGCCATGAAGGGAGACCGCGAGAAGTGTATCGAGGCGGGTGCCTGGGACTATCTCTCCAAGCCCGTCGATACGGAGCAGTTGCTGTCCGTGCTCCGCGTGTGGCTGCATCGCTAAGTCGATCGTCCTCGAGTCCTTTGTCTTGAACGCAAGGTCTAAAGACGTAATGACTTAGGGCGCAAGGACCAAGATGGTGGACGACGAGAAGGTCAACATCCTGGTGGTGGACGACCTGGAGGAAAAGCTCCTGGTCTACGACACGATCCTGGAGGGACTGGGCCAGAACCTGGTGAAGGCCCGGTCGGGGCGAGAGGCGTTGCGGCACTTGCTCGACGCGGAATTCGCGGTCATTCTCCTCGACGTCCACATGCCGGACATGGACGGGCTGGAGACGGCCGCCATGATCCGGAGCCGCCGCCAGACGGCGCACACGCCGATCATTTTCGTCACGGCTTTCAGCGACGAGATGCACACGGCGCAGGGATACTCGCTGGGAGCGGTCAACTACATCTTGACCCCCGTCGTACCGGAGATCCTCAGGACCAAGGTCGGGGTGTTCGTCGAGCTGCACAAGATGACCCAGCAGGTCAAGCGACAGGCGGAAGAACATGTGGCACTGGCCCGGGCGCAGGCGGCCCGCGCCGCGGCCGAGGAGGCGACGCGGCGCTCGGCATTCCTCGCCGAGGCGAGCACCGTGCTGGTCCGGTCTCTCGACTACGAAGCGATCCCGCGCGGGCTGGCCGGGCAGTCGGTCCCGTTCCTGGGCGATCTCTGCGCCGTCGCGCTGATCGATGAAGAGAACCCCTCGCGGTGGCGGACCGAGCTGGCGTGGATCGACCCGTCCGATGGGGGGCAGGTTCGGGCGGCGTCCTCGTCGTCGGCGCCGGACCTCGGGCCGCTCAACGAGCCGATCCGTCGGGTGACACAGGCCGGAGAGTGGGAGGTCTTTCTCGCTTCCGGCTCGTCCCATGGGGAATCGGACGGGGACCATCCAGGCTCGGCGGCCCGGTTCCTCGAAGCCGGCGAGGGACAACACGTGCGGGAGGTCCCGGGCACGGGCGTCGCGGTCCGGTCAGTCCTTGCCGTGCCCCTCCGCGCGGGGCCACGCCCTGGGCGCGATCGCCATCGCCATCGGCGAAGGTCGGGGACGATTCGGTCCGGACGAGGTCGGACTGGCCCGCGATCTCGCGAGCCGCGCCGCGATCGCGATCGACAATGCCCGGCTCTACCGCGACGTCCAGGAGAACAACCGGCGCAAGAACGAATTCCTGGCGATGCTGGCCCACGAGCTGCGCAATCCCCTCGCCCCCATCCGCAACGCCGCCGAGATCATCCGGATGCTCAACATCCCGGACCCGAATCTCGACTGGGCCACCGATGTCATCTCGCGCCAGGTCGAGCAACTGATCCGGCTCGTCAACGACCTGCTCGATATCTCTCGGATCACCGGCGGCAAGATCCAGCTCCGCAAGGAGCCGTTAGACGTCGCCGTGGCCGTCGCGCGAGCCGTGGAGACCAGCCGGCCGCTGATCGACTCCCGCCGGCATGCGTTCTCCGTCGATCTGCCGCCGTATCCTCTGCTCGTCGAGGGAGACCTGGTCCGGCTCTCCCAGGTCCTCTCGAACCTGCTGAACAACGCGGCGAAATACACCGAGGAGGGCGGCCGGATCAGCCTGGACGTGGCCCATGACGCCGGCGAGGCCGTCTTCCGGGTACGCGACACCGGCATCGGCATCGATCCCGAAATGATGCCCTGCATCTTCGAGCTGTTCACTCAGGTGGACCGCTCGCTGGATCGTTCGCAGGGCGGGCTCGGCGTCGGACTGACCCTGGTCCGGCAGCTCGTCGAGATGCACGGCGGTACCGTACAGGTCTTCAGCGACGGTCCGAACCGCGGTAGCGAATTCGTGGTCCGGCTGCCCGCGAAGGCTGCGGCGATCAACTCGGGCGATCCGGCCGGCCTGGAGCTACCCATCGCGAACTGTCGATACACCGGCGGGGCCTGATTCGCGGCCGCGTTGGGCCTGATGCCGAGGTCTCCGATCCCTCGGGCCTGCCAGGTCTCTCACCATGGGTGCCGGTCCCGACTCGATCCGGGCCGGAGTTCAGCCGGCCAGTCGCCTCGAGAGGATGGGAAAGGCACCCTGGTGCTGAAAGACGCGATCGTAGAACGCGCAGAGCGCGATTGCGTCGGAGGGGGCTTGCGCGGCCACATGGGTCAAGCCGGCTCGACTGGCACGATCCCAGTCGGGAGCGGACAGGAGGAGTTCACCCTCGGCCTGGTCGGAGAAGACGCAGGAGAACAGGCCGTTGACGCGCTTGTGACGCTCTCGCTCGGTGCCGAATGCACCGAGGCGGAAGCACGGCATGGCGGGGTCGATCTTGGTGGGATCGGCGAACGCCTCGCTGATGACGAGCAAGCCGGCCCCGAGGATCTTGCCGCTGCCCTTCTCCTTCAGCGCGAAGAAGCTCCCGGAGAAGTCGTAGGAGGGATGTTCCCAGAAGAACGCCTCGAGCGATCGCGGCTCGATTCCGGAGAACAGGCTGGGAGACAGGGCCGCGAGCTGGGACGCTTCCTCACGGCTGAGGGGTTCGATGACCCGATCATCGGGGAGCTCGCCGCGGCCCGGCAGCCGTGAGACATCCGCGAGGTAATTGATCATCTGGCGCTTCTCGACGAAGCCATTCGATCGCAGGAACTCGAGGACGGGCGTCCAGTCCGCGCGATAGGCCGCCCAGGCTTCGGGGAATCCCCGCCGTTTCATCTCGCTAAGGAGACTTTCGAGGAGCGGTTGCCTCGCCGACTCCGCCCCCGGCAGACACCAGGGATAGCTGATGCGGCCGCTCGAGCAGAAGACGGCATACGCGACAACCTCGTCGTCAACCACGGCGTAGAACCGAGATCCCGCGTCGGCATCGCGCTCCTGATATCGTCGCGCGATCTCGTCGGCACCGGCCGGCTTGAAGGCCGGCAGCGAACCCGCCGCCGTATTGTAGACGCGGGCCTGGGCCTGCTCGTCACCGGGCTGATACGTTCGAATCAGCATGTGAAATCCCTGGACGGTGTCAGGTCCTCGGCGGTGGTCCGGCAGTTGCACGCCGTCGGTGGTAAGATCGAGGGGTCGCGACGTGATTCGGCTGGTACAACCTCTGAATTATGGGGCCGTTCATGGCGAAGTCAAAGACGCCCAGCGACGTGTCAATCGGCAAATTCGACATCCTGGCCACCTACACCTTCGCGCAGGGCCTGCTGAACGGGATATCGGCCGACGAGGCCAAGGTCCGGGGCATGGTGGCGGCGATCATGGGCGCGCACGCGAGGATGGGTCTACCACCGCACGCGCACGACGAGGCGTTCCGGTCGGAGAAGGATCGCGCCGAGCGCAAGAAGAAGTCGAGCATCACGGCCGAGTCGTTCGACAACCAGGTCGCGGCCAAGTTGGGCGACTACTTTGACGAGGTCTTCCTGCCGGCGATGACGAAGCTGGTGCAAGCGGGCCTCTCGTACGAAGAGGTCAAGGAAGCGGTGGGGATCTCCTCGCGATGGGGTGCCAAGATTAGCGGCGAGCAGTTCCAGCAGAAAGCGTCCGCGGCGCTGGGGCGTTAGAGCGCCGAAGGGTTGGTTGGCCTACGTGATTTCGGCCTCGAGAGCCGGCCGGGGCCTCGACCCCCCCTGACCCCCCCCTTCGTAAGGGGGGGATTTTGAGGGAGGCTCAGCCCTCTTCTTCTCCCCCTTACGAAGGGGGGGGTCAGGGGGGGTCGAGTGTGAGCAACGCAAGCGTGAGCCACTCTAGAGTCGGGGTCTTCCTCCGCCGATTCAAGTGACGATGATCCGACGGATCTGTTCGGAGGCGGCCTCGACACCGCGGGCGGTCGTCGGCGAGAGGACCTCGCCAAGTGAGAGGTCGACGGCCGGCACGCCGATCAACCACGCTTCAGGGGAGCGGCCGTAGAGCATTCCGGCCAGCGCCAGCAGCGATCGGAGATCGCTGTAGTGACCGGCCGCCCGTACCGACGACGCGGGCCGGATTCTCGAGATGGTG
Source organism: uncultured Planctomycetota bacterium (assembly GCA_963815795.1). Lineage (GTDB taxonomy): Bacteria > Planctomycetota > Planctomycetia > Isosphaerales > Isosphaeraceae > JAKAUH01. The sequence continues at coordinate 1,159,295 of CAWFIC010000006.1, forward strand.
ATCTCGCCGCCGGCCTCGGCGAGTTCAGCGTCGATGATAATGGCGATGTCCACGGCGGCGAGCGTTTCGGCGATCTCGGGTGTCAGTTGATGGACCGACATCGTGATGACGCCGGGTATGTTCCATGCTGCGATGGACTCGGCCACGCGTACGCCCGCGCCGTCGTCGGATCGTAGGGTGTTGCCGTAACCGATGACGAGCGACTTGCGACGGGCGGACGGGACGTCGCCTCGCATGGGAGTCAGTCCCTCCGGGCCTCGTCGCAAACGCACCCATCGCGGTCGATGAGTTGGACGTGCAGCGGCATCATGCCGACGGCGTGGGTCGAGCAGCTCAGGCAGGGGTCGTAGGCGCGGATACCCGCTTCGAGGCGATTGAGCACGCCCTCGGGGATTTGCCGCCCCTTGACATAGTGCTCGGCGATCTGGCGGACAGTCCGGTTCATCGCGAGTCCGTTTTGACCGGTGGCGATGATCAGGTTCACCCACTCCACGCGGCCGTTGCGGTCAACCTTGTAGTGGTGAAAGAGGGTGCCTCGGGGCGCCTCGCTGATGCCGACACCCTCCTGGTTGTTGACCCCGGCCTGGGCACGCAAGTGCTCGCCGGAGACGACATCCGGGTCGTCGAGTGCCAGGGCGATGCCCTCGACGCCCGCGAGGATCTCGATGAGCCGCGCGTAATGATACAAGAACGAAGAGCTTGCGACGCCGAATCGCTGACGATACTCCCGCCGCTCCTTTTCGGCCAACTCGGTCGGCATCCGCTGGCAGATGTTGAGCCGGGCCAGCGGTCCAACGCGGTAGATGCCGTCCGGATACCCCATCGGCTTGAAGTACGGGAATTTCAGGTACGAATCGTGCTGAGTGGCCTCGCCGATGTAGTCCCGGTACCGCTGGACATCGAGTCCGTCAGCCACGATCCGGCCGGAGGCGTCGACCATCCGGAGGGAACCACCATAGTGTTCCCAGCACCCGTCGGCCGCGACCAGGCCGAGGAACAGCGACGGGAAATCGCCGAAGGTCGAGGCTTCCTCCCGGTAGAGGTCGACCATGTGCTTGAATTTGGCCAGCGCGGCGAGCACGGTGGCCTGGGCCTCCGGGACGCGAGACCGCAGATCGTCGCGCGCCTCGACGCTCAGCGGGCCTCGCACGCCGCCGGGTACGGACCAGTCCGGATGGATCTTCTTGCCCCCGAGTCGTTCGATCACGTCCTGTCCGAACTGTCGCAGTCGAATCCCGCCCCGCGCCCAATCGCGGTCCGAGGCGATCAGTCCGAACAGGTTGCGCCGGGCCGGGTCGCTGTCGAAGCCGAGGATCAGGTCGGGCGAGCTGAGGTGGAAGAAGCTCAGCGCGTGCGACTGGACGATCTGCGCGAGGTTCATCAGCCGCCGGAGCTTGACCGCGGCCGGCGGTGGGGTCACCGCCATGATCCGATCGCCCGCCTTGGCCGAGGCGATCAGGTGGCTGACCGGGCAGATGCCGCAGACACGAGCCGTGATCCCCGCCATCTCCCATAACGGACGGCCGACGCAGAACCGCTCGAAGCCGCGGAAGTCGGCCACGTGGAACCGCGCATCGACCACCCGGTCGTCGTCGCCGAGCTGGATCGTGATCTTGGCGTGCCCCTCGATCCGTGTCACCGGATCGATGACGATGCGATGTCCCATGAGGTTCCCCGCCTGTCTTCAGCCGGATCTCGCCCCCGACCTCCCGCGATCCGGAATTTTTAATTCGGAATCTTGAATATCTGTAAGCTAGCCGAACTTGATCTCCCGCCCCTCGAGCCGCACCGGTCCGCCGGCGAGGACCTGCTCCAGAACCGCCCGGATGCGCGGGGCCGGAGGCGGGCAACCGGGCAGGTACAGGTCAACCTGCACGACGGCGTGGAGGGGCGTCACTCGGTCGAGGAGCGGAGGGACGATCCCGGGCTCCTGGGGAATCCCCGGCTGGAGGTCGGCGAGCTCGACGTACGATCGCAACAGCACCGGCCGGGACGACCCGAGCGGATTGCGCAGCTCGGTGACATTGCCGGTGACGGCGCAGTCGCCGAAGGAGACCACCATGCGCGTCCGCTGTCGCACCCGCCGGATCATCTCGAGGTGCTCCTCGTTGGCGATGGCGCCTTCGACCAGGGCCACGTCAACCCCTTCGGGATACTCCTTGACGTCCATGATCGGCGTGTAGACGATGTCGGCCCGCTCGGCCAGGTCGATCAGGAACTCGTCCAGGTCGAGGAACGACATGTGGCAGCCCGAACAGCCGCCGAGCCACACGGTCGCCAGCTTCAGACGTCCCATTGTTTCTTCTCCCGCGCCGTGACCAGGAAGGCGAGCATGCCCCGGTCTCGCCGCGTCTCGGCGACCGTCGAGCCCTGGGCGAAGATCGCACCGGTGGGGCACGCCTGGAGGCACTTGCCGCACGAGGTGCAAGTGGGCGAGGTGCCCCACGGCTGGTTCATGTCGGTGATGAGCCGTGCGTTGGTGCCCCGGCCTGCGACATCCCACGTATGCGCGCCTTCGATCTCATCGCACGCCCTGGCGCATCGCGTGCAGAGGATGCAGCGATTGTGGTCGATGCCGAAGCGTGGATGGCTCAGGTTGACGTCGCAGACGGGATTCAGGTACTCGTACCGGACGTGGTCGAACTCCCAGCGCGATCGCCAGGTCCTGCAGCTCGCAGTGGTTGTTGGCGACGCAGACCGAGCAGACGTGGTTGCGTTCCGCCAGCAGCAGCTCGACGATCATGCGGCGATACTCGTGCAGCCGCGGTGTTTCGGTGCGGATGTTCATCCCCTCCTCGACGCGGGTCACGCAGGCGGGCATCAACCGGCCGACGGAGCCCAGCTCGACCAGGCACAGGCGGCAGGCGCCGACGTCGGACGTCCCGGCCAGGTGACAGAGGGTCGGGATCGTGAAGCCGGCCTCGCGGGCCGCCTCGAGGATCGTCTGTTCCGTCAGGGCGCTGGTGGCCTTCCCGTTGATCGTCAGCGTCTGGACCGCCATGGATTAACCGCCATGCTCGAGGATGGGGAGGCTGTAAGCCGGCGCCGCCGGTCCGTTCGAGACATCGTCCCGGATCAACGCCTCGTACTCGCCGCGGAAGTAGCGCAGGGTGCTGAGTACCGGGTTGGGCGCCGACTGACCCAGGCCGCACAGGCTCGTGTGCTTGACCATGTCGCAGAGCGACTCGAGCTGCTCGAGGTCGCGGCGGGTGGCGAGCCGCTGGCTGATCCGCTGCAAGAGTCGGTGAAGCTGGACGGTCCCGGCGCGGCAGGGGACGCACTTGCCGCACGACTCGTCCATGCAGAATTCCATGAAGTACCTGGCGACGTCGACCATGTTGGTGGATTGATCCATCACGATCATGCCGCCGGAACCCATGATCGAGCCGAGCGAGACGAGCGACTCGTAGTCGACCGGCGTGTCGAGGTGCTCGGCGGGGATGCAGCCGCCGGAAGGGCCCCCGGTCTGCACGGCCTTGATCGTCCCCTCGGGGGGCCCGCCGCCGATCTCGTCGACGATCTGGCGGAGCGGCGTGCCCATGGGGACCTCGACGAGCCCGGTGTTGCGGATCTTCCCGGCCAGGGCGAAGACCTTGGTCCCTTTGCTCTTCTCGGTGCCGATCGAGGCGAACCACTCGCTCCCTCGCACGATGATCGTCGGGATATTCGCGAACGTCTCGACGTTGTTGATCAGCGTGGGCTCTCCCCAGAGGCCTTCGGCGGCGGGGTAGGGGGGGCGCGGCCGAGGCGTACCGCGCAGGCCCTCGATCGAGTGGATCAGCGCGGTCTCCTCGCCGCAGACGAACGCACCGGCTCCGATGCGGATATCGATGCGGAAGTCGAACGGGGATTCAAAGACCTGGCTCCCCAGCAGGCCGTACTTCCTCGCCTGCTTGATCGCCGTGTCCAGCCGATGGATCGCCAGCGGATACTCGCCCCGGACAAAGATGTAACCCTGATTGGCGCCGACCGCGTAGGCCGCGATCGCCATCCCTTCGAGGACGCGGTGCGGGTCGCTCTCGAGGACGCTGCGGTCCATGAAAGCACCGGGATCGCCCTCATCGGCATTGCAGACGACGAACTTGCGGCCGGCGGGTTGCTTGGCGACCGTGGCCCACTTCAGACCGGTCGGATAGCCCGCACCGCCCCGGCCGCGCAGGCCGCTCTTCGTGACCTCCTCGATGACCTCCGCCGGCGCCATCTCGCGGACGACATCGTGGAGTGCGCGATACCCGCCGGCCTCGATGTACGACTCGATCCGTTCGGGCTCAACCCGACCGCAGTTCTCCAGCACGACCGCCATCTGCCGCGCGAAGAAGGGCCGGTTCGGGTCGCCGCGCCGCGCCGTCGCGTTCCCGGAGCCGTTCAGCGCTTCGACGATCGAGTCGGCTTCCTCGGGCCGCACCCGCTCGTAGAGCGGCCCATCCGGGTCGACCTGGACCAGGGGTCCCTCGCAGCAGAGCCGCATGCAGCCGACTTTGACCACTTCGACGCTCTCGCCCAGGCCCGCGCGGCCGATGGCCGCGCCCAGCTCATCGATCACCTTCATCGAGCCGGACGACATGCAGCCGGCCGCGAAGCAGCAGCGGATGCGCAGCGGTTTGCGGCCGGCCCGCTCCTTCTCGGCGATCTCGTCCAGGTCACCGAGATCCATGATGCTCCCATCCTTTCAGCCGTTCCAGCGCCCCTTCCGGCTCCTGGTTGCCGGCCACTTCGCCATCGTAGACGACGACCGGCGCCAGGCCGCACGCCCCGAGGCATCGTGCCGTGCCGAGCGAGACCCGTCCGTCCGCCGTCGTCTTGCCGGCGATCGTGCCCAGCGCACCCTCGATCGCCGCGAGGATCCTGTCGGCCCCGTTGACGTAGCACGCCGTCCCGGTGCAGACCACGCAAGTGTGCTCGCCCCGGGGGACGAAGGTGAAGAAGTGATAGAACGTCGCGACACCATAGACGCGGCTCGGCGGCAGTTTGAGGTGGCGCACGATGTAGTACAGGATATCGGGCTGAAGATAGCCGAAGAGCTCCTGCGCGGTATGGAGGACCTCGATGAGGGCATCCTGCGCGAATCGGTGCCGCTTCAGGCTCGCGTCGAGCAACTTGAATCGATTGTCACCGCTGGGGTGATCCTCGGCGGCGCGGGGTTTCAGCGTCACGCCGGCGCCCCGCGCGGCCAACGCGCCCGGGCTCGCTGCATCCGCCACTCCGATTCCCTCCCTCCACGAGAACGAATGGACCGGTCCCGCGGGCGGACCGGTGCTGCCACGGGTGCTCATGCTAATCCAGGGGATCGGGACGAGGCAATGGCACAGCCGGCGCGGAGTGCCGTCGCGCCTCTGCGGCGGGTCCGCTGGGTGATTACCCCCCCGGCACGAAGGATCCGCAGGGCGGTCGGGCTTCCCGAAAGGGAATACCGCAGTGGCCGTCGGAGGTCGATGGAACCTTTCGCCGGCCGGGCTGGATCGCCCCTCCCGGGGAAGATCCGCCTGGTCGGCGGGCCCGGCGAGGGCCGCGGAGAGGCGGGCGACCAGCAGGATCACCAGGGCAAAAACCAGGCCCGGGACCGCCGGAGCGGCGATTCGACGCGGGGCGGTGGGTTCGTTTCGCGAGCTGGAATCGCCGCTCGCGGCCGAGGTGGGTTCGTTTCGCGGGATCCGATCGTCGAAAGCCGGCGGGCTGGGTTCGTTTCGCGGGATCCGATCGCTGTCGGTGGGTCGCGTGGGTTCGTTTTGCGGGACGGGACAGCGATCCGGCTCCGAGGCATCCCCGGCGGCCGGGCCGATCTCGCAAGTCGCCAGGTCGGCCGGCGAGTCGGCGGATGGCAGGGGTCCAGGTTCGGCACCGGCTCCCGGACCGTCCGGATCGGCGATCGCCGGGCGGACCGACTCCGTCGGGTCGGACGCGATGGCGCCGGGGTCCGGGCCGGTCGCGACGGCCGAGGCGCGACGGAGCTTCAGCAGGCTGTTGAGCGCGCGGTGCAGCTTCCGATCGAAATCGAGCTGGTACCGCCGCATCCGCTCCCCTTCCGCCGTCGTGTCCACCGCCAGCCGGTCGGCCAGCTCGGCCCGATCGGCCGCCTCGCGCCGCTCGTGATCGGCCTTCCGCCGCTGCAGCCGCCCGGTCTCTTCCTGCACCAGCCGCCCCAACGTCGCCCGCTGGCCGGCCGGGTCGACGGGCGCGCCCTCGTCCAACTGGAGCAGCAGCGCACGCCGGGCCTGCGCGACCACCTCCGGCTCGCCATCGGCCGGGGTTGACTCGAGCAGACCTCCCCACTCCAGCAGATCCGCGCCCAGCGGCCGCTGCCCGCGCAGATGCAGGGCCACGATCAGCTCGTTGGTCCGCCAGTCGTGGCCCCGCTCCAGCCGCCGGCCCAGCCGGGCCCACTGCTCCAGCAGCCACCGGCAGCCCTCGGCGGTGGCCTCGAGCCGCAGGACGATGTGCCGTGGGTCGCCCCGGCCGCGGCGGAACGGGTCGTGCCGGTCTTCCGACAAGAACGGGAACAGGCTGGCGGCGGCGTTCTGCCGGCCCCGGAGGGTGTCGGTCAACAGCCAGTGGCCCATGGCGGCGACCTCGTCGTGCGCCTGGATGTCGGCATCGGCCTCGGCGGCGCGGAGGGCGAAGGCGACGCGAGCCGCCTCGCAGCGCTCCGCCCGCGCGATCCGCCAAGTGGCGAGGGCGACCTGCTCGGCGAGGACGACCTCGACGGCGTCGCACGGGCCGAGGGCGTCGCTGACGTCGTCGACCAACCGGCGGAAGGCGGCCTCATCCTCACCTGGCAAGACGGGTCGCCGAGCGGTCACACCGTGCTTGATTGCGTTTAAACATGACCGCCTCTTCCCTTGCGGGGACGTCGGCCCGCGACTCAGGCGGCCGTTGCGGCGGCTGATCTCAGCGCGATCCGTCGCGGTCGTGCGGGCGGTCATCGGCGGGTGTCCTCTCATCGGTGCCGGGCGTCCTCGCTTCGGAGAGGCCCGCCCCACCGCGGGCCCTCCCACTCAGTTCTGAACCTACGTGACGAGTCCGCCGTTTGCAACGGAATCGAGAGACTAAGGCGATTCTTTTGAGACTGTCGCAACGATACCGGCATCCTTGCCTGTCGCCCCGAAGGGGCAGGTACACACCAGCCCAGGGCAACGCCCTGGGATCCGTTCGGATGTCGGATGTCCATCCCCCGGCCCTGAAAGGGCGAGACATCGCCATCCCCTTGTCCCGCCCTTTCAGGGCTCGAGGTCGATCGGAATTCGCGGTCCCAGGGGAATGGCATTAAGGACGCTAAGCCCAAGTGGCCTTGACTCTTGAGATGACCAGGGCCTCCGTGCACCATGGTATTTTTCCCCGACACCATGGCACAGGAGGCCCCGCGATGCATCACCGGATTTCTAACACCCTCCACGCATGAGACAAGACCTCGCCGCCCGGCTGGGCGACGACGTCATCCGCGCCGCCTGCCGCGCCGCCGGACACACCTGGTGCGACTCCTGCCTCTTGACCCCGGCGGCCATCATCCACTGGTTTCTCATCCAGGTCTTCCACGGCAACACCGCGTTGACCCACGTCTCGCTGTTGGCCGGCCGCGCCTTCTCCGCCAGCGCCTTCTGCCAGGCCCGTGCCCGGCTTCCCCTGGCCGTCTTCCGGGTCCTGCTCCGCGAGATCGTTCGCGCCTTGATCCCCGACACCGAGGCCATCGGCCGCTGGCGCGGCCATCGCACCTTCCTGGTCGACGGCTCGTCGTTCTCCATGCCCGACACCCCGGCACTGCAGGCCCACTTCGGCCAGCCCGGCAACCAAGCCAAAGGGTGCGGCTTCCCAGTGGCCCACCTGCTGGCGCTATTCCATGCCGGCACGGGGCTGCTGTTGGAGGTCAACGCGGCGCCCTTGCGCACGCAGGACTTCGCAGGCCTGGCGGGTGTGCTCGGCTGGCTCACCGCCGGTGATGTGCTGGTGGCCGACCGCGGCTTCTGCTCGTTCGCCAGCCTGGCGCTGGTGATGAGCCAGGGGATCCATGCCGTATTTCGCCTGCACCAGAAGCAGATCGTCGACTTCACGCCGGGCCGCGCCCACGCCCACCCGCGTCAGAGCGGCGTCCCCAAGGGGATGCCGCGCAGCCGCTGGATTCGGGCCTACGGATTGACCGATCAGGTGGTGGAATACTTCAAGCCGGCGCGGCGTCCCGAGCGGATGAGCGCGGCGGAGTATCAGGCCTTGCCCGAGTCGATCATGGTGCGGGAACTGCGGTATCGGATCGAGGTGCCGGGGTTTCGGACGCGGGAGGTGACGCTGGTCACGACGCTCACCGACGCCGTGGCGTATCCCGCCGATGCGCCGGCAGAACTTTATGGGACAAGGTGGCGGGTGGAGGAGCATCTCAAGGCGCTGAAACAGACGATGAAGATGGATGTGTTGAAATGCATGACGGTGGATGGTGTGCTCAAGGAATTGACGATGTACGCGGTGGCGTACAACCTGGTGCGGGTGACGATGTGCCAGGCGGCGGGCCGTCAGGGCGTGGTGGCGGACCGGGTGAGTTTCATCGACGCGCTGCGGTGGCTGCGCGGGGCGGAGGCGGGTGAGGAGATGCCGGAGTTGGTCGTCAATCCGTGGCGTCCCGGGCGGTTTGAGCCGCGGTGTAAGAAGCGGCGGCCGAAGCAGTTCGACCTGATGAGGGTGCCGCGGGCCGAATTGCGCAAGCGGTTGAGGGAGAAGGACTTGGCGGCATGAGCAAATGAGATAAACGGACATGGAATTCCATTGTTCTTTGATGCAATGGGGAGGGGGATTGGCTGGCGGTATTTGTGATGACATGTTTATAATATAATGGGAAATCGCCGGGCGGGTGGTCGGCAACGGCGGTGGTAGTATGACTTGTTATTATAAATGTAATACGATGCTTCTAACTCTTTGGCGGGCGGTAGCTTGCGGGATCTTCACGCCATTCCGGTCCCAGGGCGTTGCCCTGGGCTGATCTGTTCGGCCCCTTCGGGGCCAGATCCCCATAACCGGTATCCCTGCTATAGACTCATTCTTTTGGCCTTTTTTGGGTGGTGCCGTTGAGGTGCGGAGGGACTGAAGAGCGCAGGGAAGATCCGCGTTCGGGGAGAAGCGGGTCATCCTGGAAGCGCAGGATCCGGAGCGCGGCGGTGCTGGCGGCGAGATGACGATGGGCCGACTGGGACGGGCCTCGACCGGTCGGAGGACGAGCCGGACCGGTCGGGGGACAGGGCTTTCTGCTGCAGGAAACTCGCCCCGGTGCGCTGTCGGAGGCGGCTCGGTCCGCCGACCCGGTCCGATCCGATCCGGCCTGGTCCCGCCCTCGATCCGGATGGCGGATGGGGGGCTCGGCCGGATCGGCCGGCCCATGGATACCGAACGGGATGCCGACGGGCCTGCGGAGGTCATCGCCGATGCGTCGGAACGTGTTCATCCCGCGACGATTTCGCTGACGGCCGGAGATGGCAAGCGCCATCGCGCCCTCGTCCCCCGACCCGGACCGGTCCCGTGCGGCGTGCTACGGATCCGATCCCGCCCTGAAACCGACGGAGAAACGGCAGCGATGCCGACTCCAGCCTGCGCGATTGGGGAGGCTATCTTTTATCTATCTTTCCCAGCTTTGGCCAACAATTAGGGATGTCCCCACGTCTCCCTGTCCCCACGTCTCCCACGCGATCGACCGGACCTGATTCGACCAGTTCCGGAGCCTTCAACATCGATCACGAAAACACGAAAGTACGAAAACACGAAATCAGAGAGGCGGCCGTTTCCGATCGTCACGGCCGCGCCAGGAAGCGGGTCCGTGCCCTGGTCTTTTTCGCGCTTTCGTACTTTCGTCCTTTCGTGATCCCTGGACCGCCTGGGGGAACGGGTCCTGATCGCTTCGACCGTCCATGCAGGCCGGCAGCCTGCACCCAACCTACTTGAGGCGGTTTCGCAGCTCCTCCAGACCGCGGCGGAGCAGCGAGGCGACCGACGGGACGGTCCGGCCGGTCCGCTCGGCAATCTGCGTGAGCATCCAGCCTCAGTAGTTCCAAATTTGGGGTGTAGTCATCGAACGCCGCAATCCTTGATCAACAGCAAAGTTGGATCGTGACCGAATCGCGGATGCCCAGCATCTGCTCCACCACATGCGCCAACCACGGCAACATCCTCCGGGTGAATAATTGGTGTCGGTTATTTTTTCCATTTTTTCCTTGGTGAATAATTGGTGTCAGTTCATTTTTTCCTTGAGCCAGAACCGGACCGGGGACGCAGCTGGTTCTTCCGGAGCCGGACCCGCCGGGGCCGCTCCGGCCCGCCAGCCTCCTTCGCTCCGCTCCACCCCGCTGACCGCCCTGGCCGCCGCCGGCCGCGAACCGACCGACCTCACCCACCGACCGCCCGCAGCCGGGCGGGCGCGGGCGGGAGCAGGAACGCGATTGCACCCGACCCGACCCGCCGCTCACCGCGGACGTCGCGGCGTGCCCCAGATGGCGCCGCCGATGAAGGTCGTCAGCGTCTTGATGTAATTGGCCCGCTCGTAGGCCTCGGGGTCGGGGATGTTCTCCCGGCTCACGCTCCCCTTCATCTGCTCGATCGAGGCGTACTCCTTCGCCTCCATCCAGTTCCGAAGGCCCTCGACCAGGGTGCCGATGTGCTCCGGGCCATTCTTGTAGAGTGACGAGGCGGTCATGGTGGCGTCCGCTCCGGCCAGGATCAGCTTCAGCACGTCCTGGGGCGAATGGACGCCGGTCGTCGCCGCCAGCGAGATGTGGAGTTGACCGCGCAGGATCGCGATCCAGCGCAGGGGGAGTCGCAGCTCGTCGCTGGTGCTGAGCACCAGGTGGGGCGTCACGGTCAGGGTGTCGAGATCGATATCGGGCTGGAGAAAGCGGTTGAACAGGACCAGGCCATCGGCGCCGGCGAACGCGAGCTTCCGGGCCATGTTGGGCACGGAGCTGAAATGCGGGCCGATCTTCACGGCCAGCGGGATGGAGATGGACTCCCGGACGGCCACGACGAGCTCGAGGTAGCGCGATTCGACGTCGACACAGCTCGAGTCGGGGTCGGTGGTCACCAGGTAGATGTTCAGTTCAAGAGCGCTCGCACCGGCCTGCTGGATCATCTGGGCGTAGCGGATCCAGCCGCCCTTGGAGGTGCCGTTCAGGCTGCCGATGATCGGGATGCCCACCGCGTTCCTGGCGTTCTCGATGGTCCGGAGATACGTGTCCGGGCCGGGGTCGTAGCCCTCGATCTCGGGAAAGTAGCTCTGCGCCTCGGGGAAGCTCTCCGACGGCCCCTCGTAATACTCGAAGAGCTCGAGTTCGTCGTGCACGAGCTGCTCCTCGAACAGCGAGGGCATCACGGCCGCGGCGGCCCCGGCGTCCTCGAGCCGGCGGAGCGTGTCGAGGTTCGCGGTCAGCGGGCACGCCGAGACGACGAGCGGGTTCTTCAGCGGAAGGCCGAGGTATCGCGTGCTGAGGTCGATGCTCATGACGGGTCCTCCAGCTTGGCACTCTTCGTCGCCATCGCCCGGCCGGGCATCTCGCGCTCGATGCCGGCCATCTGCTCGTAGAAACGCCAGCGTTCGTTCGCATCTTGCTGGGCCAGGGCCAGCAAGTGTTCGGCCTGCTCGGGATTGGCCCGCGCGAGCATCGCGTATCGCGCCTCCTTCAGCGCGAATTCCTTGATCGGGAGGGTAGGAGCCCGGCTGTCGAGGTGGAACGGATGGCCGCCGTTGCCGCCTGAGCGCGGGTCGTAACGATAGAGCGGCCAGTAGGCGGAGGCCACCGCCTCCTTCTGGTGGCCCATCGCCGTGGTCATATCGCAGCCGTGCGCGATGCAGTGGCTGTACGCCAGGATCAGCGACGGGCCGCGGTACGAGTCGGCCTCTTCGAACACCTTGAGAGTCTGGAGCGGGTTGGCGCCCATGGCGACCTGCGCGACGTACACGTTCCCGTAGTCCGCGGCGATCATGCCCAGGTCCTTCTTGCCGGTCGTTTTGCCCCCGGAAGCGAACTTGGCGACGGCGGCGCGCGGGGTCGCCTTCGAGGCCTGGCCGCCGGTGTTCGAGTAGACCTCGGTGTCGAGGACCAGGATGTTGACGTCGCGGCCGGAGGCCAGCACGTGGTCCAGGCCGCCGAAGCCGATGTCGTACGCCCAGCCGTCGCCGCCGACGATCCAGACGCTCCGCCGCACCAGGGCGTCGGCGACGGTCGCGAGGCGCTGGACGTCGGGCGAGCCGTCCATCGATGCGAGCCGCTGCTTCAGCTCGGCGACGCGCCCGCGCTGCTCGCGGAGCCGCGCCTCGTCATCCTGCGGGTTGGACAGGATCTCCTTCACGAGATCTTGACCCACCGCGTCGGCGAAGCCGCGGAGCAAGTGCCGGGCGTAGTCCTGCTGCTGGTCCACGGCCATGCGGATCCCCAGCCCGAACTCGGCGTTGTCCTCGAAGAGCGAATTGCACCAGGCCGGCCCGCGCCCCTCGGCATTCTTCGCCCACGGGGTCGTCGGCAGGTTGCCGCCGTAGATCGACGTGCAGCCGGTCGCGTTCGCGATGATCGCCCGATCGCCGAAGAGCTGGCTCATCAGCTTCAGGTAGGGCGTCTCGCCGCAGCCGGCGCAGGCCCCCGAGAACTCGAAGAGCGGCGCCAGCAGTTGCGAACCCTTCACGGTATCGATCTTCGGCCGGGTCCGGTCGAGATCGGGGATCTTCAGGAAGAACTCCCATCGTTCGCGCTCGCGGTCCAGGTGCTCGACCTTCGGCTGCATGTTGATGGCCTTGTGCTTGACCGCCGACTTGCTGATCGCCGGGCAGACGTCCACGCAGATGCCGCAGCCCGTGCAGTCGTCGGGCGCGACCTGGATCGTCATGGAGTGCCCGAACAGTTCCTTCCCGGTCCACGACCGCGAGGGGAAGCCCTCCGGTGCGCCCTCGAGGGTGACGGCCTCGTAGGCCTTGGAACGGATCGTGGCGTGAGGGCAGACCATGGCGCACAGCCCGCACTGGATGCAGATCTCGGGATCCCAGATCGGGATCTCCACCGCGATGCTGCGCTTCTCGAATCGCGTGGTGCCGGTGGGGAAGGCACCGTCCACGGGCAAGGCGCTGACGGGCAGCAGGTCGCCCTTGCCCTCGATCAGCATCCTCGTGACGCGACGGACGAAGTCGGGTTCGGCATCCGAGATCGGGGGGCTCCAGCTCGGGCATCCGTCGACCACCGCCGGAATGGACACCTCCCGGAGCGCCGCGAGCGCCCCGTCGACGGCGGCGAAGTTCCGCTGCAGCACGACCTCGCCCCGCCGGCCATAGGTCTTGGCGATGGCCTTCTTGATCTGCTCGATCGCCACGTCGCGCGGGATGATTCCCGATAGCGCGAAGAAGCAGGTCTGCATGACCGTGTTGATGCGCCCGCCCATCCCGGCCTCGCGGGCGACCCGCAGCGCATCGACGACGTAGAACCGCAGTTTCTTGTCGATGATCGACCGCTGGATGTTGGCCGGAAGCCGCGACCACACCTCGTCAGTGCCGTAGGGGCTGTTCAACAGGAAGGTCGCGCCAGGCTGGGCGATCTCGAGCACATCCGTCCGCTCGAGGAAGCCCCACTGGTGGCAGGCCACGAAATTCGCGCGGCTGATCAGGTACGAGGAGCGGATCGGCCGGGGGCTGAATCTCAGGTGCGAGACCGTCGTCGAGCCCGATTTCTTGGAATCGTAGACGAAATAGCCCTGGGCGAACAGCGGCGTGGTCTCGCCGACGATCTTGACCGAGTTCTTGTTGGCTCCAACCGTCCCATCGCTGCCGAGGCCATAGAACACCGCGCGGACGACGTCATCGGCCTCGGTGGAGAACGACGGATCCTCCTTGAGGCTGAGGTGAGTGACGTCGTCGACGATGCCGACGGTGAAGCGCCGCTTCGGCTCGGGCGCGCCCAGCTCGGCGAAGATGGCCGCAGCCATCGCCGGCGTGAATTCCTTGGAGGACAGGCCATATCGGCCCCCGATGACACGCGGCATCGGGCCGACGCGCTGGCCGCGCGCCGCCCATTCCTCCACGAGGGCCGTCACGACGTCCTGATAGAGCGGCTCACCGAGGGCGCCCGGCTCCTTGGTGCGGTCGAGCGCGGCGATCGATCGCGTGGTCGGCGGCAGGGCGGCGACGAATGCGGCCGCGTCGAACGGCCGGAACAGTCGGATCACGACCACGCCGACCTTCTCGCCGCGGGCTGTCAGATTCGAGACGGCTTCCTCGAGGGCCCCGGCCGCCGACCCGATGACGACCGCGACGCGTTCCGCATCCGGCGCGCCGAGGTAGTCGAAGAGCCGGTACCGCCTACCGACGAGTCCGGCGAACCGATCCATCGTCCGCTGCACGATCTCCGGCAGAGCGAGGTAATAGGGGTTGATGGCTTCGCGGGCCTGGAAGAACACGTCGGGATTCTGGGCCGAGCCGCGGAGGACCGGACGGTCGGGCGAAAGCGACCGGTTGCGATGCGCCTCGATCCAACGATCGTCGATCATCGCGCGGACATGGTCGGGCCCGAGCGGCTCGATCTTGGCGACCTCGTGCGAGGTGCGGAACCCGTCGAAGAAGTGGACGAACGGCACCCGCGATTCGAGCGTGGCCGCGTGGGCGATCAGCGCCAGGTCGTGCACTTCCTGCACGTCGGCCGAGGCCAGCATCGCCCAGCCGGTGCTGCGGGCGGCCATCACGTCGCTCTGGTCGCCGAAGATGGAGAGGGCATGGGTGGCGAGCGACCGCGCCGCGACGTGGATCACGGCCGGAGTCAGCTCCCCGGCGATCTTGAACATGTTCGGCAGCATCAGCAGCAGGCCCTGCGACGCGGTGAACGTCGTCGCCAGCGAGCCGCCCAAGAGCGCGCCATGGACCGCCCCGGCCGCCCCGCCTTCGCTCTGCATCTCGATGACGTCGGGCACCGTCCCGAAGATGTTGGTCCGCCCGGCGGCCGACCAGGCGTCGGCCAGCTCGCCCATCGGCGAGGCGGGCGTGATCGGATAGATCGCGATGACCTCGTTGCAGAGGTGAGCGATCGCGGCGGCCGCTTCATTGCCGTCGATCGTGACGTATCGTCGCTCCACGGCGGACCTCCTCGAGTCTCCATCTCCCGGGATTGCGAGCCGTGCTCTCGGCACAGCGGTCGCTCCGGATGAGCATAGCGTCGGCACGCCGACGCCGTAAGATCCCTGTTGTCTCCGGCCATCGGAGATCGAGGCGCAAAGAAAAACCCCAGGAATGCGATGAAGGTCGCATTCTGGGGCCATCTTAGCCGGATGGAACTTGCCCGCCCTGAGCAGGTTCACATCAACTATCCTAAACCCGATTCCGGCAAAAGTAAAGAGTCCCGTGGAGCGAATTCATTCGTGCTCGTCCCGGCGCTCAATACTGATCGGAGCCGACAACCTCGCCGCCGGCTCGGGTCGACAGCGCCTGGTAGACGCCGGATGGCGGTCCGGCCGAGAAGAGGCCGGTCGTCGGGTTATACGAGACGTTCGTCGGCGTCCCGTTCGAAGTGTTGTAGGGCCAGGTGTTGATCGTCTCCTTGATGAAACGGACCGAACCATCGAGAAATCCGAAATTGCATCCGCCTGGATGAAAGCTCGAGGCGGCGATCGAGAAGTTGTCCTCCTGGGCGTCGTAGCTGTAGAAGTAATCGCCGTTGGGATCGTCGCCGACCCGGCCGAATGGGTTCATGGGGTAGAGCGTCGTGAAGAGCGTGTCACCGAAACTACCCGACACCCAGGCTCCGTTGTACAGGTAGTCGATGGCATAGTAGAGATCCGGAGTCTGGCTGAATTTCCCGTGGGCCTTCTCGCCCAAGGCGAACGTGTTGCTGAGCCCGTCGGTGACGGACGACAGCGTGGCCGGACGGATGCTGCCCGGGTTCTGCGGCGCGATCGGGTCGGGCTGCGCCGGCGGGTTCGACGCCGGCCAGCCCAGGTAGAAGAACACGCCATTGGCCTGGTTCAGCACGGCCATATGCTGGGCCACCGACGTGATCGTGATCGGGACCTTCGTGAACGTCCCCATGTTGCCCGCATAGCTCGTATAGACCAGCGTCTGGGTCGAACCGTCCCAGCCCCAGCCGGCGAATGTCAACCTCAGCCCGGCGATCGATCCGTCGCTCGGGCACCAGAGCACACTCAGTCCCGTCGAGCCGACCGTGGCGTTGTCGGCGGTCCAGTTGATCAGGCTGAAGTTGTAGGCGTTGGCCAGCGCCTGCTGCTCGATCTGCGGGAGCATGCGCACGAACAGGCTGCTGCCGACATAGTAGCCGTTGGGGTTGAACAGGCAATTCGGTCCGCAGTTCTCCCGCGCCATGCCGTAGGGGTAGATGCCGCTGGCGCTCTCGTAGTTCGCCAGAGCGAGCCCGAGCTGCTTGAGGTTGTTGACGCACTGGGTCCTCCTCGCCGCCTCGCGGGCCGATTGCACGGCGGGCAAGAGCAGCGCGATCAGCACGGCGATGATGGCGATGACGACCAGCAGTTCGATCAGCGTGAAGCCGGGGCGTCGATCGCGAACCGATGGGATCCGAGCGTTGATGACGATGGTGGACTCCGAGTGGCGCATCACGTTGTTTGGCACCTTCGATCCTGCTTTCGCGATGGGAGAGGACCGGCCACGACGGCTGTTGTTCAGCCGCCTGCTGGCTTCCGCGGCGCGGAACGGGGCTGGACGTCCACCTTCTTCCGCAACAGCGACTTCTTCGCGGCCTCGGGCAGTTCGCTCACACCGTCGGACGAACCGCAGCCGGTGACGGCCGCGATGACGAGCCCGACAATGAAACGGCGCCAGGTCGGCGCGCGAGGCGACAGCAAAGCGGAGGTGCTGCAACGAGTCATGGGACGACCAGGCGACCGTGCAACTCGGATACCCGAGCGTCATCCCGGCGCGGAGCAAGGGCGGGGGCGGGCGCAGGGCATCGAGCCGGGCGGCGGCTTCGGTTCCTCGGGGTGAAAGGTTCTGACCGGGCGCCCCGTCCCTCGCGGGGTCGCGCCGACGTCGGTGCGGGTAGGTCTTCTGACTCCCGAGCTGGAGCCCCTGGCCTTCTCATCGGGCCGGCCTTGGATCCGAGGCGGGCTGCGACAATGGCGAGTGAGTCGAGGGGCTCTTGGACGCTCGGTTACAGCGGCGGGACCGTTCCGGATTCACACCGGATTCCCTGTTTGCCGGCCGTCGCGGGCCGCGACGCCCGGCCACCCGCACCCGTAGCATCGGAGATCATACGCACGCGGCAACGCCTTGTCAAATCGACGCAGGTTCGACGGCTCCGGACCCGAGCGGTCCGTCGACACAGGGACCCGGCCGGCGCGCGCTCACCCTCCGCCATTGACCGCCAGGTTGAAGAGTTCCATGGGGCAGGCTTCGACGAATTGGAGATGGGCGATCTTCCTGCCCGACGGATCAACGGACGTCGCGACGAGGTTCGATTCGACCGGACTGACCCGATAAACCTGCCGGACCTTCGCCTCGAGTTGGAGCCAGATGGGGACGTCCGCCGGGAGTTGGTCCTCCGAGCCGAAGGCCGCACCTCCGCCGCTGATATTCAGAAGCTCACCGCGAACTGTCCGTTCGATCGATCCGTCCAGCCACGTCACGGTCGCGCGCGATTCGCGGGCCGGATAGCGCTGCCAGAATCGCCGCTCTCGGTACTTCTCGAGGATCGGATCCAACACGACCCACTGGGTGAACCGTAGGCGAATGAACGTCTGACCCGACGCGTCGAGCGAAGTCGCCAGCGCCTGGGCCTGCACCGGCTCCATCACGGTCGATTCGCCATGAAGGCGCAGCCGTAGCGTCTGGCCCTTGTCGGGCGCGGTCTCGGCGAGTACGGCGGCGCCGCCCCCGCTGATATTCAGCACGCTCACCTCGCAGGTGACCTCGCCACCTTCTCCCTGCCACGTCATGCGACCCCGCATGCCGTGGAGCAGGTAGCGCGGTGACTGACGACGTTCCTGAAACGGATCATCTTGGCGTCGAGTGGGGACGATGGCGGGCTTTTTCTCGGGCTGGCTCATCGTCCCTGCCTCCGCCGAAAGGGCGAGCACATGGTCGGGCGCCAGGTGAGGTTCCGTCGAGAGTGTTCGACGTAACCGTCGCTGATAACAGAATCCTACGACACGAATGCGCTCCCCCGCGTCGGAATGCGGGAGCGATCGATGCGTGTTCTGTCCCGTTGAGCGGTCCTGGCCGGTTGGTCGGCGATTGTAAGAGTCTGTCCCGGAAGGTGGGTCAGACGATTGTAGGGTGGGTGAAACCCACCGACGCAAGGCCTGGGCACACGGTGGGTTTCACCCACCCTACGGGATCGCTCTCGACCCTTCCGGGACAGACTCTAAGTGCCCGCGGCTGGTGGCATCAGTCTCGACGAGGGGTCGGCGATCAGGCCGCACCCTATGCCGTTCCCGTGGTGCCGGTGCCCGTGGTACCGGTGCTCGCGGTCGAGCCTGTGCCCGAGGTCGCAAGGGAACTTGTGGTCGGGACGACAGGGAGTTTATTCGCGAAGATCTGCTGCACGCTGTCGAGCATCTTGATTCGCGATGCATTGATGGCGGTGGTGATGGTCGTGTCGTAGATCTGGAGATCACCCCCCGGTGTCAGCGGGAGCGCCACGGCCAGGAGCTGCTGCTCCAGGCTGGTGGACGCAGAACCCGCGATAATTTGATAGACATACTGCTGGATCGCGCCGGCACGGTGATCCTGGTGCGGGGGCGCGTACATGCGGGGGAGCTTGAAGGGCAGGGTATTGAAGTAGGAGACCAGGTTCACCGCGAGTGCCTGGGAGCTTACGGTGATGTAACCGGGAAAGATCGCGCCGGCACTGGCGGAAGCCGAGAAGGTAACCTGGGCCGTGAGGACCGTTCCCGTGGCCAGGGAGACCGCGCTCGACTGCGCGGTATTGATGGCCAGCGTGTTCCCCGAACTGCCGGTGACGGTGAAGGTGCCGACGGGGACGCTGCCGACCTGGGCGGTCGCAGTGACCGGGATGGTGAAGACACCTTGCGGGCCGAAGACCGCTGCGTTCTTGACGTCCATCGACGCCGTTCCGGCCAGGTAGGGTGCCGTCAATGTCGTGGTGACGGTGATGGTCCCCGTCGACTGCTGGTTGAGCGTCTGGACATACGAATCCTCCACGGCCTGGAAATTCTGGAGGAAGACCTGATACTGCTTGTTGATCTCCTGGGCGGGAGTCACGCGGCCCGACGCCGCATTCGTTGACGTCGAGGTCGCATGCGTCGCGTGAACGCGGGCCACGTGGTGGGCGAGCGGCCGGGCATGATGGACGCGGAGGCTCACATGGGCCCCCGGCGCAGCGTCGGCGCTCAGCATCAGCCGACGTTCGAGGTTCGCCCCGCCCTCGCAGGCCGGGTCGACGACCGGGCGGAATCGAACGGATTTGCGGCGCCGCCGGTGGGAGTCTTGCATGACCGAGCTCTCGAGTAGGACGGCTTGAGCCTCGTCGTCGGACCATCTAAGGAGATTATCGGTCACTTGAGGCGGTTTCGCCAACTCGCGAGCAGTCATCTTTGTCACTGGCCGTCATTGAAGGGAGTGTAAGGCCAGGGAGCGTAGGGCATGTTCGGTGGGTTGGGGAAGGACATCGACGGGATGAAGCCGCCGAGGCCGGGTACGCCCGTGATCGGCGGGACGACCGAGCCGGGCACGGTCTGCTCCTCGACAGGTACCCCTTCCTTCTGTGAGATCCCCGGGCGGAGCCCTTCGCCCTTCAAGAATTCCGGAGGAGGAGGCGGCGTCGGTTTGGGGATCGGGTTCACGGGGTTGATCCGGCGAGGGACCGTGGTATCAATGGGAATAACGACGCGCATTCCCGTCCCGAAGTTGAGCGCGATGCGGCGGAGCAGGTCGCGCGAGAGCTGGTAGTCGCCGAGATGGTGCGGCCCGATGGCGACCGATACCATCGTCAGGGCGTTCTGGGGCGCGATCGTGACGCGAGTCGGGCGACCGTCGGGGGCCTTGACGCGGATCACGCACGTCCCATCGTTGCGGACCGGAGTCTCGACATCGCGAAAGCCGAGGTCCGCGAGCGCTTCCAGCGCGGAACTCTCGCCCTGTGCCGGCGTGCATGGATAGAGCTGGGTCGCGACGTCGCAGTAGAAGGTGAAGGCGTAGTCGGACCAGGCCACACCCGGGAGGCTGCCGATGGAGCGGTACAAGCCCGGGCCATTGCAACCGGCGAGGAGGGAAAGGGTACCCGTGGCCAGGATCAATCGAGCGACCCGTCGCATGACCGGCTTCACCTCCTGCTCGGGTCGATGGCCCCGGCGAGCCTCCCCGCCGGATCGGCCAAGCTCCCGTCCGGACCCGGCCAACGAGCCGCCCGGGAAGCGCAGCGTCGACGGATCCGTCACACGCCGCCCGCCCTCGATAGTCACTTTCGACCGGTCGCAGGGGTCGTCTTGATTCTTTCTGACAGGAGGGTCGCGCCCGGAGCGAGGAGTCACGCGGCGCCCGCTCGACTGCCGCCCTACGCTCACGGCCACTGAGGATTGTCGCCAATCTGCGGCAGCGGAGTGATCGATGATCCGGGCGAGACCTGGACCTGCCAACAAGAAGCGCCCCGGTCGGGACAGGCGGTATAGACGACCGTGTAGCTGGACGTCGTGCAACCACCGCTCGGGTTCGGGACCGAGATCGAAACTCCGTAGGTCTTCGAACTGGGAGGCGCGCTGTACTCGAGGAGCTGGATCGCCTGCGCCAGCGCGTTCATCGCACCCTGGTCGCGCGTCTGCTGGAGGACGCGGTTGGTCTCGATGCGCAGCAGGCTGGACGTCGTCCGTGCCGCGTAGCTCCAGAGGATGAAGAGCATCATCAGGGAGATCAGCACGACGGTGAGCGTGTAACCGCCGCGGGTTCGGCAACGCAGGGAACAGATCATGGTAAGTACACGCCGATCAGGGTGAATGTGCTGGCGAAATTCCGGTACGCGATGGTGATCGTGATGTCCACCTGGTTCAAGTTGTTCGGATCCTGGCTGGCATTGAAGTAGGTGACGTATTTGGCCACGGTCGTCGTGACGCCAGTCGAGGAATTGGTACGCACGAGCAGGTTGCCCTGAAGCCCATACGTGATGCTGATCGCGTCGGACGTGGGAGTCACACCGTAGAAACACAACACCAGTTGGCCTGGAGCACTCAGGCCCGAGGGGAGAGTGGAGAGTTGATACGAGGGGCTGGAGGCACCGTCCTGGAACGTGCCGGTCCGTCCCGGACTGTCGGCCAGAAAGCCGCCGAAATCGCAAGCTAGCGACTGAGCGGCCAGGATGGCCTCCTGTTCGATTCGCGCCCGGGCCTCGACCTCCAGCGCCGGTCGGCCGAAATTATAAAACGTCGTCGCCAACATGATCATCAGCAGGGTAGCCAGCCCGGTCGCGGCAATCATCTCGATCATCGTGATACCGGCGCGACGGTGGCGGACGGCGGCTGCACCTGGTGGTTTCATCGCCGGTCCTCGGGTCTCGCGGTGCCTGAACACGGAGCACATCCCAGGTCCGGATCACGATCCGGATACGTCCACATACGCCGTAATACTCTGGCTGCTGGACTTCGTGGCAGTAGGGGGCTGACCGGTCTTGAACACCATAACTTCCTGGCTGGTAAGCGGCACATCCAACTCAACCACGGTGACGGGAGACGGTGTCATCGAAGTGTGCTTCGGCCGCGGGCCTGGATCACATGAGATCGTCGGCGATCCGGAGATCTGGGCGGCGCCCGAGAGTTTACGCGTCCACGGGTTCTGCCAAGGCACGAGGTAATACGTGTTGGCCGTCAGCATCGTCGTGCTCGTCCCGGTGCCGGCGTTGGTCTCGACAACCTGCCCCTGGAGTCGCTTTTCCAGGATGCGGACCTGCCGGAGCTGGATCGTCACGAGCTGGCACAGTCCCGCCAATCCGATGCCCAGCAGGATGAAGGCCACCTGGACCTCGAGGAGGGAGTTGCCGCGCCCGGCGCGGCGGCCCGGCAAACGGTCGTCGGGGCGCCGTCGCTCGTTGTGAGAAAAGAACGAGGACCTCATTGGAAATCCGGTGTGATAGTGGGCCCCTGGCCCGATTGCTGGATTGACCCCGAGAAGTTGCCATTTACGTCGATGGTGAAACTGCCGGACCAGGACGATGTCCCCGCATGCGTCGCCGTTGCCGTGAACGAGCTGCCGTCGGAAGCCACGGTCATCCCGTAAGTATAGGTCGGCGGCGGCGGCGGCGGCGGCGGCGGCACCAGCGAGGGATCGATCAGGTTGGCGGTCTGGAGCGTTAGGAGGTCCGGCGCGTAGGTGCGATTCTGCAACCAGTAGAGGCGCTGGGCCGACCAGATCGACCTCAGATTGGCCCCCGCCACGTCGGCCCTCCCTTTCTCGAGCGATTGCATAAAGTGCGGGATACCCATGGAGACGAGGACGCTCATGATCACCACGGCCACCAGCAGCTCGACCAGCGAGAAGCCACGTTTCGCGCCGCCGCCTCGGGCGCGGCGGCTGAACGGTACCATCGGATCGCCGCTCATTTCACGTTCCCCGCCATCTCGAACATCGGCATGTAGATCGCCAGCATCAGCCCGGCAATCGACGCACCCATGAACATAATAATCATTGGTTCAACCATTTTTGTGACTTTCATGATCATGCCTTCCATCTTCTCTTTGAAGAAGGGTGAGATCTGGTCCATGACCTGCGCCAGTTGGCCCGACTCCTCACCGACCTGGACCATGCTGGTCAGCATCGGCAGGAACAATCCGGACTCCTGGAGTGCCGAGTGCAAGGACCTGCCCGCCGAGACCTTCGAGGCGACGCGCTCGAGGGCGTCGCGATAGATGGGATTCGACTGGAAGATCCCGGTCACGGTGCGGATGGTCTCGAGCATCGGCACGCCGCTCTTGAGGAGCAGCGCGAGGTTCGAGGCGAAGCGATACATGGCCATCTCGATCATGAGCTGGCCGACGCTGGGAAGCACCATCAGGAACCCACCGACGTAGAGACGCCCCGACTCGGTCTTGAGGTAGCGCTTGAAGCCGATGACGACCGCCACGATCATCCCGAGGGCGTAGAGCCCATATCTCGTGATGTAGTCGGACGCGTTGACGACGGCCTGGGTGATGCCCGGGAGCTGGGCGTCCATATCTTTGAACATCTTTGCGAACACGGGAACGACCATCCAGAGCATGACGGTGACGGCGGTAATCGCCACGATGATCAGGATCAGCGGATACATCATCGCGCCCTTGACTTTCCGCTTCGTCTCGCGCGACTCGCGTATCTGCTTGTTGAGCTCGACCAGGACCAGGGCCATCTTGCCGGTGACCTCCCCGGTTCGGATCGCCTCCAGCCACTGGAATTCGAAGAGCTGCGGGAACGTGGCCGCGGCGGCGTGGAACGTGCTGCCCGCCGAGACCTTGGCCGTGATCTGATCCAGGACCGCCCGGAGCTTGACGCTCTCGCACTGCGAGGCCGCGATCTTCAAGGCCTGGAGGAGGGGAGTCCCCGAACTCACCAGGGTCGCGAGCTGGTGGAAGAAGGAAAGGATGTCTTCCAGCTTGGCCGCCCGGTGCGGCTTCTTGGAGATCCGCGCGTGGGCCACTACCCAATCGTCGAAGGCCAAGTGCCACCTCCTTCCGGGCCCTTGTCGGGCCGTCTCGTCCCATCGAATCTCCGACCCCTGCCGGTCGCGTCGGGAAAGGCGCACGTCGCGGCGCGTCGGCCTTATCCACGAGAAGTCTATGTCGCGTTTCGGCCGGCTCGCGGGCTCTTCGTCGATGTGAATCAACGCGGCGGCTCGGCCAGAATTGGCCACCTGCGACCGCGGATAAAGTCATTTGACGCGCGCTCAGTGCGACCTAGGTTTGAGTGTCTCCGGCGGGACTTGACCGTCGGGCGACGGTGCCTCGGCCCGCGTCGCAGGGGATATGCGGGCGGCCGGCCGACCGAAGCGGACGCCAATCGCGGCGAACCGCCGTGTCGGTCTCTCACCGGCGCCTCGAGGGCCCCAGACGGATCGATCGTCTCGCCGCAAGAGCCGCTGTGAGTGTCACTGTTCGGTTCAAGTCCTGTCCGACAGTCGGAAAACCCGCAACCCGCAACCAGAGAGAGTCAAAGACCATGCAGAAACTCGTGTCTCGGATCCGGACCCGCCGAGGGTTCACCCTCGTCGAGCTGGCGGTCGTGATCGTGATCATCGGTGTCCTGGCCGCCTTCGGCGTCCCCCGCTTCCTCCAGTCCGTGGAGAAGTCCAAGGCGTCGGAAGCCTTCAATTACCTCTCGGCGATCCAGGGCTCGGAGGAGCGCTATCTCGCCCAGAACGGCGTCTATGCCAGCGTCATCTCGGGCCTCGACATCAATCTGCCCTCGCCCCAGTATTTCACCGTGCCCGCCACGATCACGGTGACGCCCGACAGTGCCGGCAACCCCGCGTGGTCCCTGATGCTGTCGCGTAACGCGAATTCGAGCTACGCGTACACGGTCAACTGGACCCACCTTGGATTCGACACGTCCGCGACGTTGACCATCATGACGTTCCCGCAGATCTGCCCGGTGACCGTCACCGCCGCTAGTGGCTCCGGTAGCTGATCGTTGACAGGATCGACCCGACCCGCCCAGGGCGTGAGGCAGCTCGCTTCCCTGGCCGGGTCGGTTCCGACGAGCAGCGCCCTTGTCCGTCGGCTCCCGAGCATGACGTGGGCTGACGATCCAGGGCTCGCGGGTTCGGCAGAAGTCCTTTCCGGCCGAACAGTCCTGGTGGTTGCGGGCGACCGACGGCGGTCGCCCGCGGCCGTTTTGTTCGGGAGGTAGTCTCCGATGGGGCGACCGGGCACGATGAAGCGCATGCTGTCCCACTTGTTCGGGCGGCCTTCGATCGGGATCATGGTCGAGGATCGCCGGATCGGGATCTGCATCCTGCCGTCGGCGTCGCGCGGCCGTTGACCGATGACCTGCGGCGTCCACGACTGCGGCGAGGAGGAACCGCAAGCCGTGCTCGAGCGGCTCCTCGAGCCCTGGGTCACGCCGAAGCGGGGCAAGGACGCGACTCGGGGCCCGTGGGTCCAGGTGGGCATCCCCGACGCCCATTGCTTCCAGGCCGCCGTACCGGTCACTCAGGCCAATCGGAACGCCACGGCGCAGTCGTATTTCCTCGAGGCGGTCCAGGCGACGAACGTGCGTGCCGAGGATCGGATCATCGATCTGGTCCGCCCGGAGGTCGGCAAGCAGACGATTGCCTGCGTGTCGTCATCCCAACACGGCCGCATCTCCGAGTTGGTTGACATGACGAGAAAGATCGGACTACGCGTGGGGCTCGTCGAGCCGGCCGCCTCGGCACTGTTCCGCGCCGGGTCGTTTCATGCGAAGGCGCCGCGCGGCTCGATGCTCTGCGTGCGGTTCTTCCTGGGCGAACACCAGGCCGTCGGGGTCCTCGGGGCCGGCGGGCTGCCGCTGTTCTGGCACGAATTCGCCATGGAGCAAGGCGAGGAGACTTCGTCGATACTGGCCGCCCACTCGACGTTGTGGATGCTCGGTCGAAACGCTCGCCTCACGCTGCCGATCGACACCGTCGTGGTCCACGGCCGGCCCGAGGTTCAATTGACGCAGGATCCCCAGGAGTTCCGGCGCCGAACCGGCGCGCGACTGATCCGATGTGATGCGCCGGGTACAGCGCCGAGGGGGCGGCCCTGGGACTCGCGCTCGCCGACCCGCTCTCCGACGAGCCCCGTCTCGACCTGCGCGCGAACTCAAGCCCTCACCCACGATCCGCGATGTCTTCCCCTGGAGAGAGCTGGTACTCCACGCCGCCCTCATCGGCGGCGTGTCACTCGTGCTCGCCGGCATGACCTCCGATGCGGGTTCCCGACTGCGCATGATCGAAGCCGATCTGGCGACGTTGACCTGGGTCAAGGACATGGACCAGGCGAAACTCGACGGCGAGAAGAAGTTGCTGGAGGAGCGGACCAAGGCGATCGCCGCCTTCCGCGGTAGTCGGGTGGCATGGTCCGTCCCACTTCGGACGATCGCCGCCTCGGCGCCCGCGAACACCGTCATCACCTCTCTCTCGGGTGAAGCCGAGATCGAACTCGGTGGGAAGACGACCCCGGGCAAGGTCAAGAAGCAAATGGTCATCAGTTTTGACACCCCGCTGGCCGAGGACCTGTCGCTGCCGCGCGAGATCGACGGATTCCTCGCGTCTTTGCGGGGCCAATCCTCGCTCAAGCGGCATTTCCCGCTGATCGAGGTCGCGGCGGTGCGCGTCAACCCGGTGCGGCAAGGGATGGCTCCGTCGGCGACGTACAGCGTCGTTTGTCTACCGAAAGCGGACAAAGCACCGGCCCCCGCCGCGCCGCCGGCGGGCGGTGCAGCCAAGGGCCGATAAGGAGCTGAGTGACCGCCCCCATGAGTCAGACCTCCTCGACTTCCGGCGTCCGCGGGCTGATCCTGAGGCAGCTCAGCCATCCCCTGAAGCTCCGGCTCGCACTTTGCGTGGCTGTGATCGCGTCGTGGCAGGCGATTTTCCTCGGCCCGCTCAATGATAACGTCGCCGCGACGACGTCCCGTATCGGCGTTGAGCGGAAGCGGGCTGCCACGGCCCGCGAGATCGAGAAACTCAAGACGGCACTGAAGCCGCACAGCGACCTCATCGGCGCGGGCGAGGACGAGCAGGAGATGATGCGGCAGGTGATCGCCCGGATCCGGTCCTCCCCCCTCCGCCTGGTCAACCTGAAGCCCGAGAAGGCCAAGGACCTCGGCCCGTTCGCAGCGGTCGGGCTCCAATTGAACCTCGCGGGAAGGTACGTCGATATCGACGAATTCCTCGGCTGGGCCGAGGCCGACACCAGGCTGTTCCGGATCGATTCCATCCGGCTGGTGCCCAACACTCGGGAGCCGGGCCACCTCCAGGCGAACATCCTCCTGCTTGCCCTGGTCGATAAGGCGGCCCCGGCGGCCAAGGCCAAGCGAGAGTCGGGAGCCGTCCCGGCGGCCAAGGCCAAGCGAGAGTCGGGAGCCGCCCCGGCGGCCAAGGCCAAGCGAGAGTCGGGAGCCGTCCCGGCGGCCAAGGCCAAGCGAGAGTCGGGAGCCGCCCCGGCGGCCAAGGCCCGGGGTCAGTCGGGGACGATCAAATGAATGCCAAACAACTCATCAAGCTCGCGCCGACCGCGGTCCTGCTGGGCTTCGTGGCGTTCGCGTACTCATCCTTGCAGGGCGCACTCCCCGGCGCGGGCCAGAAACAGGCGGAGCTCGCCAAGGGATTGGATCTGATGTTTCAAGACATCGCCGCATCCGACCCGGTCGGGGCCCTCAAGGAGGTCCGGTTGCGCGACCCTTTCCTCCCCGTCGTCCCGGTCGTAGCGACCCCCGAGTCAGCCGGATCCGACGCGCCCGCCCAGCCGGAAACCGACCCCCTGACCGACATCGTCGCCGGACTCAGCCTCGACGCGACCTTCGTCCAGGGGAGAGACCAGCTCGCGATCATCAACGGCAGGAGCTACAACAAGGGGCAACGCCTGGTGCTTCCCGGCGACGACGACCACTCCCGACCGCCGCTGGTCGTCCTGTTCGTGAGACCGACGGGCGTCATCCTGCGGGGAGGCAGCAAGAACTACGTGCTGGGTTACCCCGAACAGCTCGGACGGAAGCCCGATAAGTCCCCCGGACCGGCGGGCGAACAGGCGGATTCGGCCATGCTCGACCCCGCTGGTCAGGCCGCCATGTTTCAGAGGCTCCTCAACTCACCCCTGGGTGCTATGGGCAAGAGCCTCATTGGAAATCCTGGCGGCTCCAACGCGGACGCTCGGCGCCGAAAGTCATCGCGAAGCCGCAGTACCGGCCCTTAGCTCGTGGGCTCCTCATCTGACGGAATGCGATGATCGGAGTGCCACCGCCTCGTTCAAGGCGCCAGGAGCGATGACGGGCCGGCATCCGAGAGAAGACGGGGAAAAGACGCGTAAGTTGAAATTCCTGAACGAATTGGCCGACGCCCGGCCGAACGGCCTCCAGGGTGCGATGATCCACCGCCCGTCGTCGATGCTCCGACACGCGACGTCAGGTTTGCGGATCACCTTGTCGTGGTTCGTCCGACGTCGCGGGCTCACTTCAGCCGGACGGTGTCCGGGTGCAGCTAAATGGATCCACCCAATGGGGAAAGTAGCGACGAGCGGGATGTAGGGTGGGCTCTGCCCACCGACGAGAGGCCCTCATCGGTGGGCAGGGCCCACCCTGCTTTCCCTCTTGCGTGGATCTATTTAGGTGCAGAGACGGACCCTCCTGATATTCTCGTTGATGATGTTGCTCACAGCAGTCCGCCTTCGGTACAATGCGTGACCGTGGCTTGAAGCACGCGGAAAAGGCCAGAAAATGCTGGCTGTACCGCGACTTAAGTGCCGCCGAGATCTCATGCCGAAGTGGCGGAATTGGCAGACGCGCTAGGTTCAGGTCCTAGTGGGCTTAACACGCCCGTGGAGGTTCAAGTCCTCTCTTCGGCACTACTTCCGTCGATTCCCTGAAAACCCACCCCGCCAGGTTTAAACCAATCTGAAACAGGGTGGGTTCTGTGTTGACCTGGTATGGGTTTTGAGGGTTCGCCATGAGCCAGTCGGGATCGGCGTTGGTGACCGGAGGTGCCGGCTTTATCGGGTCGCACCTGGTCGAGGCGCTCCTGGGGCAGGGCCTGCGAGTCCGCGTGCTGGACAACTTGTCCACGGGCCGACTCTCGAACCTGGAGCATCTCGGGGGGCACTTCGAGTGGATCGAGGGGAGCGCCGCGGATTTCGCGACGTGCTGTCGGGCGGTTGAGGGCGCCGACTACGTGTTCCATCAGGCGGCGATCCCCAGCGTACCGCGCTCGGTCAAGGAACCCTTGCTCTCGCACGAAAGCGGGCCCACCGCCACGCTCAACATGCTCGAGGCGGCGCGGCAGGCGGGGGCGCGGCGGTTCATGTTCGCCGCGTCGAGCAGCGCGTACGGAGACACGGAGGTGCTCCCCAAACACGAAGACATGCTGCCCAAGCCGTTGAGCCCGTACGCCGCCGGCAAGTTGGCCGGGGAGCATTACGTGACGGTCTATGCCCGGACGATGGGGCTGGACGGCGTGAGCCTGCGCTATTTCAACATCTTCGGGCCGCGGCAGGACCCGTCGAGCCCCTACAGCGGCGTGATCTCGCTGTTCATCGAGAAGATGCGGCAAGGCCAGCGTCCAACCATCTTCGGCGACGGGGAGCAGACCCGCGATTTCACCTACGTCGCCAACGCCGTCGCCGCCAACTTGGCCGCGATGCGGCACCCCGAGCCGCTTGGCGGCGAAGTCCTCAACGTCGGGACCGGTCGAATCATCCGCCTCCTCGACGTGGTGGCGATCCTGAACCGGATCTTCGGTACGGACCTGGTGCCCGAATTCCGGCACGCGAGGCCCGGCGACGTGCGCGATTCACTCGCCAGCCTGGAACGCATCGAGAACGTCCTCGGCTACCGGCCGCTCGTCGGCTTCGACGAGGGGTTGAGGCTGACCGTCGAAGGCACTCACTAATCCAGAGCCCCCCCGGACGAATCCCGCGGCTTTATCGGCAACATTGATAAAAATATTCAGTTACTTCTATTATATGCTCGATCTTGTATGAATCGCCGGCCTGCCGAGCGAGGCTCGGTCGTCTCGAGGTGATCGTGGGATCCTGCTCTTCCTCGGCTGGGAGCGGTTCACGAGGCCTTTCCGAGTAGCCACCGGATGGCGGCGACGATTCCGATGACCTGGATCGCCACCGAGACGCCGAGGGCAAGCGAGATGAGGAGAATGAGGAACGTTCGGCGGAATCGCCTCGGCTGCGTGTCCCGACCCGCGGGCCTCTGGCGGACGACGATGCACCGAATGCCGTTGAACGAAAGGGTTGAGTCGACCGTCCGTCGAGGCTCCGGCGATGACAAGATCTCGAAGGTGGAGGAACTCCTCCTCGCTGCAATCGAGCCGCAGGTGGCCCTCGTCCGCGTCGAAGTGAATCTCGATCCCTTGGGTCATGTCCTGAGTTCCGTCGCCCATGCCCTCATTCGGCCACCTGACGGTGAGGGTGGCGGGGAGCCGCCGGCGTGATTATCGGGGTAGGCGGAAGGGGGCGTCAAGGAGGATCAACAGGTGGCCCACGATCGGCTTCGTAGTCGCCCGTGCTGCACCGCACTTATGCCAGCTCAAGAACCACGTACATCGCTGCGCTGTTTTGATACCAGCAATGAGGCTTGGTGGCAAGTAGGTTCCCTGGGTACTCCCCAGATTGGTTGTTAGGGGGCACGTAATCCCATCCAGGCCGGCGATCCGATGCCAGGTCAACGCCGGCTCTACGCTATCGTGATCAAAGAGCGAGGGACTCCCCGGCACCGAGATTGCTGCTCCCAGTGGAGCGGACGGATCCGGGTCGATGCACGGGGGTCGCGCGGGGTACGAGCGAGACGGCAAGGGTCCCCATGGCGATGGACGAGGTCCGATTCCCGCACGTTTTGTTCCTTTCCGCGGCAGCGGCTCCCGAGCCCCCGTGGCAACCGAAGGCCGATATCTATCGGATGCCGGACGGCTGGCTGGTCAAGCTGGAACTGGCCGGCGTGGATCCCGATGATGTCCGCGTGGCGATGCGCGGGAACATGCTGTGGGTACAGGGGGCACGCCGCGACGCCCGGCTTCAGGAGTGCCTTGACTGCCACCGCTTGGAGATCGAGTACAGCCGTTTCGAGCGACTGCTGGAACTGCCCGGCCTCTCCGAATCGGCCGAGGTCGGGGTGTCTTACCGCAACGGGATGCTCTTGATACGGATCCAGACGGAGGAGCGGCGGTGACGAGTGCGAACCTCCCCATGGCCGGCGATCATTCGGAATCGCTGGCTCCCCTGCCCGTGCTGCCGCTGAAGGGCACGGTCCTGTTTCCCAGCCTGTTTCTGCCGCTGTCGGCCGGGCGTCCGATCTCGCTGGCCGCCGCGGAAGCCGCGCTGGCCGGCAAGGACAAGACCTTCCTGGCCGTGGCCCAGCGCAACCCCCAGGCCGAAATGCCCGCGGCGGATGACCTCTATGCCGTCGGCACGCGGGCGGTGATCAAGAAGATGGCGCGCTCCGGGACCGGGATCGAACTCCTGGTCCAAGGTGTCGAACCGGGTGGCGCTGGTCCGGCTGGAGCAGACCGAGCCCTTCCTGCTCGCCCGGGTCCGCCCGCTGCCAATACCGGACGACCAGGGACCGGAGGTCGAGGCGCTTCGCCGCGCCGTGCTCGACCTGACCGCCCAGGCGATCGCGCTCTCTCAGGCCGGCGGGATCAGCATCGAGCAACTCGCGGCCCAGGCGCAGGACGCCCTGATGCTGGCTTACTTGATCGGATCGATGCTCAGCCTCGACGTGCCGCGAGAGCAGGCCCTGCTCGAGGCGCCGACGCGGCTCGAGGCACTCCGGCTGCTCCACGGGTACCTGACCCACGAGCTGAAGGTGCTCGAGCTCCGGCAGAAGATCGCCAGCCAGGCCCAGACCGAGATGAGCAAGGAGCAGCGCGACTACATGCTCCGCCAGCAGCTCCAGGCCATCCAGCAAGAGCTGGGGGAGAAGAACCCGGAGAGCCAGGAGGTCGAGGAGCTGCGCCGCCGATTTGACGAGGCCGACCTGCCCGAGGTGGTGCGGAAAGAAGTCGAGCGCGACCTGCGACGGCTCGAACGCTTGCCCTCGGCCGCACCCGATTACCAGATCACCCGGTCCTATCTCGAATTGGTCCTCGAGCTTCCCTGGCACCGCGGTACCGATGACGTGCTCGACCTGGGACGCGCACAAGATGTGCTCGATGAGGACCACTACGACCTCGAGAAGATCAAGGAGCGAATCCTCGAGCATCTCGCCGTGTTGAAGCTCAACCCGCGAGCCAAGGCGCCGATCCTCTGCTTCGTGGGACCGCCGGGCGTCGGAAAGACCTCGCTGGGGCAATCGATCGCCCGCGCCCTCGATCGCAAGATCGAGCGCATGAGCCTGGGCGGCCTCCACGACGAGGCCGAGCTCCGCGGCCATCGCCGGACGTACATCGGCGCCATGCCGGGGCGGATCATCCAGGCGATCCGCCGGGCCGGGGTGAACAACCCGGTGCTCATGCTCGACGAGGTCGACAAGCTCGGGCGCGACTTCCGCGGCGATCCGACCTCGGCCCTGCTCGAGATCCTCGACCCGGCCCAGAATGCGACCTTCCGCGACAATTACCTGGACTTGCCCTTCGACCTCTCGAAAGTCTTCTTCATCACGACCGCCAATGCGCTCGACGTCATCCCGGCCCCGCTCCTGGACCGCATGGAGGTCCTTGCGCTCTCCGGTTACAGCGAGGAGGAGAAGGTCCAGATTGCCGCACGGTACCTGGTGCCGCGCCAACGGGAGGAGGCCGGGCTCGGGCCGGACCAGCTCGCGATCCCTCCGGAGGTCATCCGCCTGATCATCTCCCGTTACACCCGGGAGGCCGGCGTGCGCGAGCTCGAGCGGATGATCGGCCGGGTGGCGAGGAAGGTCGCTCGGCGCTTCGCCGAGGGGCGGACGGATCCCGTCACCATCGGCGCGGGCGACCTCGAGGAGCTGCTCGGTCCCGAACGGTTCTTCCTCGAACGGGCGCGCCAGTCGCTGGAGCCGGGTGTGGCCACCGGCCTGGCCTGGACCGAGGCCGGCGGCGATGTCCTCTACGTCGAGGCCCGGCTGCTCCCCGGTGCGCGCGGCCTGCGGCTCACCGGCCAACTCGGCGACGTGATGCGCGAGTCGGCCCGGGCGGCATTGACCTTCGTCTGGTCCAACGCCCCTCAGCTCGGGGTCGATCCCGACGTGTTCCGCCACACGGGCGTCCATATCCACGTCCCCGCCGGCGCCGTGCCCAAGGATGGCCCCTCGGCCGGCGTCACGATGGCGACCGCACTGACCTCGCTCTACACCAAGCTGGCGGTGAGCAGCGACACCGCCATGACCGGCGAGATCACCCTCGCCGGGCTCGTCCTGCCAGTCGGCGGCATCAAGGAGAAGGTCCTCGCGGCCCACCGATCGGGGATCCGCCGCATCATCCTCCCGGCCGCGAACGAGAAGGACTTGCGCGAACTGCCGGAATCCGTGCGCAGGGACTTGACGTTCACCGTCGCCGAGCGTATCGAAGACGTCTTGCGGGCCGCCATCCCCGAGCTGATCCCCCGGTTGGCAGCCGTGCCCGTCGCGTAAGCCGCCGCACCAGGCGCCAGCCACTGATGAGTATCTTCCGCGAGTCCCTGTTCTCGGGTCGGGTCGCCCTCGTCACGGGAGGCGGTACCGGTGTCGGCCGAGGGATCGCGAAGGCCCTGGCCCGGTACGGCGCCGACCTGGCCATCGTCAGCCGAAAGCCGGAGAACCTGCATCATGCGGCCGACGAGATCGCCGCGGCCACGGGCCGCCGCTGCCTCCCGTTGACCGCTGACGTCCGCCAGCCCGAGGCGGTCGAATCGGCCGTGGATCGGACGATCCAGGATCTGGGAAGGCTGGATATCGTCGTCAATAACGCCGCCGGCAACTTCTTCTGCCCGTCGTCCGAGCTGAGCCCCAACGGTTTCGGCGCGGTGATCGACATCGACGCGAAGGGGACGTGGAACGTCTCCCGGGCCGCCTATCGGGCGCGGTTCAAGGACCACGGCGGCCAGATCCTGAACATCAGCGCCACCCTGCATTACGGCGGCACCCCGGGCCAGCTCCACGTCGCCGCGGCCAAGGCCGCCGTCGACGCGATGACCCGCACCCTCGCCGTCGAGTCGGCGCCTCGAGGCGTCCGGGTCAACGCGATCGCGCCGGGACCCATCGGCGATACCGAGGGCGCCCGCCGGCTCTTCCCGGGCGAACAGGGCGAGCGGCTCCGGTCCATGATCCCGATCGGCCGCCTCGGCACGATCGAGGACATCGTCAACCTCGCTTTATTCGTGCTCAGCGAGGCCGGGTCCAACCTCAATGGCGCCATCCTGGTCTCCGACGGAGGACTCTGCCTCACCGGCCGCTTCGGTCTCGATCAGTCCGTGATCGCCGATGCCTGATGTGGTCGATGGCCGTTTCCTCGACCGGTGGCACTGTTCTTGCGGATCAGACTCGACGGAATCTGACTAACGGCTGGGGACCGGGCCTGCGCGGTCGCCAGCGACAAGCCGAGTCACTCGCCCCGGTGTGGGGCAAGGAGACGTGTAGCCATGCGTGAAACCAGTCGAGCTTTCGAACGGGCCATGGTGCTGGCGGCGCTGAGCGGACTGAAGATCGCCCTGGGTCCCGCGTTCCTGGCGACGTCGCGGAGGTGGCCGAGCCGGCAGAGCTGGATCACGGCGGCGATGGGCGAGATGATCCTGGACAAAATGGGGGTCTTCCCGGCTCGGTATCGGCTCCCGGTGCTGATTCCTCACACCCTGGCCGGCGCGTGGGTGGCCCGCGAGAGCATGCGCGAGGATGGCGAGGATGATCCCTGGGCAGCGGTGGCCGGCGGCATGGTGGCGGCCGGCGTCGCGGTCGCTGCCCCGGTCGTCCGGATGGCCATCAACAAGGTGGTCGGCGTCCCCGACGCCCTGCTTGGGCTCGGCGAAGACTACCTCGCGGTCTCGTACGGCGCCCAGGCCCTAGATCTGCCGATGGACGAGCTCACGGGAGCAGCCCGCGAGGTCTGGGATCACGCGAGGGAGCGAGCCCGGCCGGCTCTTGAATCCATGGGGATCGGCTCCTGAGCGAAGAGGTCCCCGCGTCCGCCGCCCCGCTGGACGCCCCTCGCATTCCCCCGTGGGGTGACGCCGCATGTCTCTCATCCTCGTGAGGCGATCATGTCCAGCGACAACGTGCATGGGCTCCGGCAACATTTGCTGGAACTGCTAAACGGCGGCCACGCGCATCCCGACTTCGAAGCCGCGATTGCCGACCTGCCGGCGGATCGGCGCGGGGCGAGGCCGCCGGGACTACCGCACACGCCCTGGCGGCTGCTCGAGCACATGCGAATCGCCCAGTGGGACATCCTGCGATTCAGCATCGACCCCGATCACGTCTCGCCCGATTTCCCCTCGGGGTACTGGCCGGATGGCGATGCACCGCCGGACCCCGGAGCTTGGGACCGGAGCGTCGAGTCCTTTCGCTCGGACCTGAAGGCGGTGAAGGATCTGGTCGCGGATCCGAAGACCGACCTCTTCAAGCCGATCCCCCACGGTCAGGGGCAGACAATCCTCCGCGAGGCGTTCCTCGTCGCCGATCACAATTCGTATCACATCGGCCAGATGATCGCCGTCCGGCGGCTGCTGGGTGCGTGGGATAAAGACTGAACTGGTCTCCGGGAGGGCGAGGCGAGCTCTTGTGCGGGCCGATGCCGATACGATGCTTCGATCGGACCTTTGCCCTACCCGGAAACGGAACCTCGGGCAGCAGGTTCGCCCGGCCCTACTGCCCTCGATACGCGGTGTTGTAATAGCGTACCGGAGCCCGCGGAACGCGGCCGAGGAGGCGCGTCTCCATCATGTAGCTTTGCGTCCCCAGCGGGGTGAGGCCGACTCCGAACATCGGGTTCCAGTAACCGACCCCCGACAGCCCGATGCCCCCCGGCATGGAACCGAAACCCCCGTAGCCGCCGAAACCCCCGTAGCCTCCATAGCCATAGCCCCGACCTGCCATGACGAAGTTGCCGTACACGGGGAAGTTGCCCATGCCGTAGAACGGATAGCCCTGGTTGTATGCGATGCCGGGGTATCCGTATCCGCCCCAGCCCCAGCCCGGATATCCCCCGCCCCATCCGCCGTAGCCCCAGCCGGGGTATCCGAAACCATAGCCGCCGTAGCCCATGTATTGGGCGCGGGCCCGCCCGCCGGGCATCAGGACGATGGCAAGGGCCACGATCAGGGACCACCACAGCCGTCCCGGGCGTACGCAGAGGCGTTGCATCGCGATCCTCCTTCTCGGTCGATCGAGCTTGCAGTCGGAAGCCACACGGGATCCCCTCTCAACATCATACGGCGGGCGGGTCGCCGTCGGCGAGCGTGGATCGGGCAACGTCGCCAGTCGCACCGACATTGACCCGTGCAGCGCGTCCGCTATGATCTGCGCCGCCCCGCGGAGAGCCGGGCGTCGCCAGATGCGCGCCGAATCGACAGGAACGCCTCGTTGTGTCCCTCACAGGATGGAGCTCGCTCATGCTCCTGGAGTCAAATCGGACGGCTCCCTTCGCTTCCACGGACTCGACTCGCACGGTGCGTCCACGACGACGCCTGATCGGCCCGGTGGCCAGGCCCCAGGGCGTTCCTCTCGGGATCGCGACCTTTGTTATCTGGAACTTGGGCGTGGCGGCGCTGGGGATGGCCTGGCTGGTCCCCGAGACCGTGCGGAGCGCCCTGGGGGGCTGGGTTGCGGCGCTGTTGATGGTCTATGCTCTCCGTTCCGGGCGGGCCTACGTCGCGGCGTATGGCGCCGGCGTCGTCGGCCATGTCATCGGCTTCCACTGGGTTTATCGGACCGTCATCGTCTTCGGCGGATTCGGGCCGCCGGCCGCTGCCCTGGTCTTCGCACTGTTCGCGGGCCTCGGGGCGCTGCAATTCCTGGCGATCGCCGTGATCGATCGCCACCTGCATCGGATCTTCGACGCGCTGGCGTTCCGCTCGGCGACCGCGGTCGTGCTGGCCGAACTGGTGACGCCTCGGTTGTTCCCCTGGCATTTCGGGCACACCCAGATCGCTTTCACGCCGTTCGTGCAGGTCGCTGGGATCGGCGGCTCGATGGCCGTATCGTTCCTGATGTTCTGGGTGGCGGAGGTCCTGGTCCGCGTGGCGGCGTTCCGCGAGCGGCGGCCCGCCTTCCTGATTCCCATCGCCGCCTTCGGGGTCTCGATCGCCTACGGCCTGGCCATGATGGATCGATTCGGCTCACCGCGCGGCGAGCCGCAGGAGGTCGTCATCGCGCAGGCCCACGTCTCCAGCGCCGGCGAGGCGCGACCTCCAACAGGCGCGGCAGTACCTGGCCCGGATCTTCGAGCTGAGCCTTCGGGCCGCGCATCCGGGCTCGCTGGTGGTCTGGCCCGAGGGCGCCGTGCCGGCCTATATCCCCGCCGGGATCGGCACGGTCGGCGACCCGCCGATCCTGCCATCCGTCGGCGATGGCTCGGCTTATCTCGTCGGGGCCTATTCCTTCCTGCCCGATGAGGAGAAGTTCAACACGGCGTTCGCGGTGTACCCCGACGGCGAAGTGCCGCTGCCGTATTTCAAGCAGGTGCTGATCCCATTCGGGGAATACATGCCGCTGGCGTCGTACTTCCCCTGGCTGAAGACCCTGAACGCCAAGGCCGGCGTGTTCGGTGCCGGGACGGAGACCAAGGTCTTCGCCTATCCGATGCGGCGCCCGGACGGCTCGGCGTACACTCTGAAGGTCTCGCCCTTGATCTGCTACGAGGACACCGTGCCGTCGCTCTCTCGCGAGGCAACGCGCAAGGGAGCCGAGCTCCTGGTCAACATCACGTCCGACGCCTGGTTCGGCCGCAGCCTGGCGCCTCATCAGCATCACCTGATCGCTGCCTTCAGGGCAATCGAGAACCGCCGCTATCTCGTCCGCTCGACGACCACGGGCTTGAGCGCGGTCGTTGACCCGCTCGGTCGCACCATCGCCCGGATTCCGCCCTTCTCCGAAGGGACGATCTCGGCGACCGTCAGCCTCCTGAGGGATGCCAGCCCCTATACGCGCTGGGTCGGCGACTGGCCCTGGTGGGCTTTGTTCGCGGTGGCCGCCGGCCTGGCCGTCGCGCGGAGGTGGAGGACACGGGAACTCGCACCCCTCTAGCGGCTTTCGCATCACCCCGCCCGCTGACCCGGATTTTCGGGGAGACTACTGGCGATCCCCGACGGCTCGGGTATCTTCAGTGGTTGTCCAAGGGGGAGTTTCCGATGCGGAAGTACACTATGCGGGTCGTGCTGGTTGCTGCCTTCCTGGGGATGCCGCATCCGCCGGCTGATGCCGCCGATGCCGGGGCCGGCCAGGAGCCCAAGAGTCGAAGGAGTGTGGAGAGGATGGACTTCGGGAAGACGCCGGACGGCACGCCGGTCGAGTTGTACGTGCTGTCCAATGGCCGGATCACGGCCAAGGTGACGACATACGGCGGGATCGTCACGGAGCTGCACGTCCCGGATCGGCAGGGCAAGACGGCCGATGTGGTTCTCGGCTTCGACACGCTCGACGCCTACCTGGCCAGGAACCCCCATTTTGGCGCGATCACCGGGCGGGTCGCCAATCGGATCGCCGGGGCCGAATTCACGCTCGACGGCAAGGAATACAAGCTGGCCGCGAACAACGGCCGCAACACCCTGCACGGCGGCCTGAAGGGCTTCGACAAGGTCGTCTGGAAGGCCGAGGATGTGTCAGGGCCCGACGGCCCGGCGGTCAAACTGACCCACGTCAGCCGCGACGGGGAAGAGGGGTTCCCGGGGAACCTCTCGGTCGCGGTCACCTACACGCTCACGCCGGATGATGCGCTCCGGATCGATTACTCCGCCACGACCGACAAGGCGACGCCGGTCAACCTGACGAATCACAGCTATTTCAACCTGGCCGGTCACGCGTCGGGAGCGATCCTGGGCCACGAATTGGCCATCGCGGCCGACCAGTACACTCTCGCCGATGACGAGCTGATCCCCACCGGCCAGCTCGCGCCGGTCCGGGACACCCCGCTGGACTTCACCACGCCGACGACGATCGGCGCCCGCATCCGGCAGATCAAGGCTGAGCTGGGCGGCTACGATCACAACTACGTGATCCGCCCCGACACCAAGTCGCCGGCCTTCGCCGTGCGCGCCCGCGACCCCGAGAGCGGCCGGGTCATGGAAATGTACACCACCGAGCCCGGCGTCCAGCTCTACACCAGCAATTCCATGGGGTCGATCAAAGGCAAGGGGGGCGCCGTGTACAGGAAGCATCAGGGCTTCTGCCTGGAGGCCCAGCATTACCCCGACGCGCTGCACCACCCCGATTTCCCGTCGATCATCCTCCGCCCGGGATCGACGTACACTCAGACGACAATTTATAAATTCTCCGCTTCGTGATCGCTCGCCCATCGTCGCGGCGAGCTCCCGCCACGGGCCGATCGGTGGAATGAGATCGTTCCTCCGGATAGAATCGGTCCCGGTCGGCATCCCCGCGCGGGAGTCCGCGCGATCGATCGTGCATCCCCGTGATCAGGCGAATCCTCGATGAAAGCTGTTGCCGTCCTACCGGGCAAGCCGAACAGCGTCCACCTGCGAGACATCCCGGCCCCTAAACTGACCGACCAGCCGCACCCGCACGTCTGCCGCATCCCGGAAGGGCGGTCCGTGCTGGTGAAAGTGCTCCAGGTCGGCGTGGATGCCACCGACCGCGAGATCAACGAGGCCCTCTACGGCAACGCACCTCCCGGCGGCGAGCACCTCGTCATCGGACACGAGACCTTCGGGCAAGTCCTCGAGGTGGGGGATAGGGTGACCGAGGTGAAGCCCGGCGACTACGTCTCCTGCACGGTCCGCCGGCCGGGCGGCTCGCTGTTCGACGTGATCGGCCGCAACGACATCACCAGCGAGGAGACCTACTACGAGCGGGGCATCAACCTCTGCCACGGCTACCTCACCGAGCGGTTCGTGGATGATGCCGAGTACATCGTGAAGGTCCCGATGAACCTGAAGCACCTGGGCGTCCTGGCAGAGCCCGCGAGCGTCTGCGCCAAGGCGATCGAGCAGGCGTTCCTGGCGCAGCATCGGCTCCAGGTGTGGAAGCCCCGGCGGGCTTTCGTCATGGGGTCCGGCCAGATCGGCCTGCTCGCCACAATGATGCTCCGGCTGCGCAACTTCGAGGTCTACACGCTCGCCACGACCCCGGGCCCGCACCGCAAGTCCGAGATCGCCGAGGCCTATGGCGCGACCTACGTGAGCACCCGGCAGACCTCGCTCCACGACCTGGTCAAGCGGGTCGGCAAGCCCGACCTCATCTTCGAGGCGACCGGCAACGCCGAGGTCTGCTTCCGCGCCATGGAGGTCCTCGCCCATAACGGGGCCCTCATCTGGACGAGCATCACCGGCGGCCAGCACGAGATCAACCTCGACGCCGCCAGGATCAACCTGGAGTGGGTGCTGGGCAACAAGTTGCTCGTCTCCAGCGTCAATGGCAATCGCCACCACTTCGAAATCGGCCTCCAGGCCCTCTCGCATGGCGAACTGACCTACCCCGGCGTCACCGAGCGGATCCTCACGCATCCCGTCGCCGGCCTTGACAATTACAAGGAGATGATGCGCCTGCTCGAGGAGAACAAGGCGCTCAAGGTTTTCGTGAATATCGCGGAATGACTCGTAGGGTGCTCTGCGAGCACCGACGGTCGGCCTGGCGGATGGCCGTGAGCCTCGGAGAGATCATGAGTAGCCTGAGTATTCGCAAGGACCCGAGTGAACTGGATTTCCTGTCCCTGGGAGCCCTGGTGCACCGCCTCGACCCGGGCATAATCCCGTTCCGCAAGGCACGTTCGCTCGAGATCCACGTCTCCGGCGGCGAGTACAACGTCGCGGCGAACCTCTCGGATTGTTTCGGGCTGCGGACCGGCATCGCCACGGCGATGGTGAGCTACCCGATCGGGGAGCTCGTGCAGGGCCGGGTGCGCGAGATGGGGGTCGTCCCGTTCTACAAGTGGTTCGAGCACGACGGCGTCCGCGGGCCGAACATCGCGACGGTGTACAGCGATCGCGGCTATGGGGCACGCGCACCCGTCGTCTTCTACAACCGTTCGAACGAGGCCGGCGCCCTGCTCAAGCCCGGCGATTTCGACTGGAAGTCCATCTTCGGCCGGGGCGTGCGCTGGTTCCACTCGGGGGGCATCTTCGCATCGCTGTCGGAGACGACGGCCCCGCTGATCATCGAGGGGATGCACGCGGCGAAGGCCGCCGGCGCCATCAACTCATTCGACCTGAACTATCGCGCCAAGCTCTGGGCGTCCGTCGGTGGCGCCGAGCGGGGCCAGCGGGTCACCAGGGAGATCGCCGGACAGCTCGACGCCCTCATCGGCAACGAGGAGGATCTCCAGATGGGCCTCGGCATCACGGGCCCCGAAGTCCACGGCAAGTCGAAACTCGATCCCGACACCTTCTTCGCCCTGATCGATCGAGTGGTCGAGCAGTTCCCGAATATCAAGCTGGTCGCGACCACGCTGCGCGAGGTCCACTCGACCAACCGCCACTCCTGGGCCGCCGTCCTCTGGCTCGACGGCCAGCGCCACGTCAGCCCGACCATGGAACTGGACGTCCTCGATCGAATCGGCGGCGGCGATGGCTTCGCCGCCGGCTTGATCTACGGCCTGATCGCCGGCCGGTCGCCCGAGGAGGCACTCCGCCTGGGCTGGGCCCACGGCGCCCTCCTGACCAGCTTCCCGGGGGATGTCACCATGGCCAAACTCCCGGAGGTGGAAGCCCTCGCCAAGGGCGGCTCGGCGCGGGTGCAGCGGTGATCGGGCCGTTCCGGGAGCCGTTGTATTCCTGATTCAATATTGAATATTCAATATTTAAAATAAACTTCAATTTTGAATTGGCGAATTCCGAGTGTCCGTCGAATGGCCGCTTCGGTCGCCGGGTGGCCGCGCCAGGGAGATCCGAGACGATGCTGACCGCCGAGGGATGCGCCGCGCGTCGCGAGCGGCTGTGGGGGGCGTTGCCGTCGGAGTGCGATGTCCTGATCGTGGGCGATCCGTCGCACCTGATCTACTTCGCGGGTTACGTGCCGTCGCCGTTCGTGTTCCGGACGGTGGAGTCGGGCGCCGTGCTGATCCTGGAGCCCGGGCGGTCGACGCTGGTCGCCGACGACATGCTGGGTCCGTACCTCGAGCGCGCGCACGTCGATGAGCGATTCGCGCCCGCCTGGTATGACGGCGACCATTCGGCGCCGTACCGTCGGGGTCAGCTCGTTCGATCGGCGCTCGATCGCCTGGGCACGATCCCGGGCCGGCGGATCGGCATCGAACTGACGTGCGTGCCGTCGGGGCTGGTCGAAGGGCTGCGGGGCCGGAGGCCGGGGCTCGAGATCGTCGACATCGGCCCGCTGATGAGGCCGCTCCGGCGCTCGAAGGACCCCGATGAGATCGAGACCTTGCGCCGTTCGATGCGCGCCGGGGAGGCGGCCCAGGCGGCCGCTCTCGCGGAGATCCGACCGGGCATGACCGAGCTCGATGCCTACCTGCTCGTCAATCGAGCCGCCTCGCAGGCCCTTGGTGAGCAGGCGATCGTCTACGGCGATTTCGCGTCGGGACCGCGATGTGAGCGAGAGAAGGGCGGGCCGCCGACATCGCGAACCATCGAACGAGGCGACCTCCTCTTGCTCGACTTCTCGGTGGTCGTCGCTGGCTATCGGGGCGACTTCACCAATACGTTCGCCGTCGGCGGAGGGCCCACGGCGCGGCAGCGCGAGCTGTTCGAGGCCTGTCTCGGCGCGATCCGTGCTGGCGAGGCCCGATTGAAGCCCGGCACGCCGGCCCGCGAGGTGGATGCCGCGGTCCGGGGGCACTTCGCCTCGCTGGGGCTCGACCGGGCCTTCACCTCCCATTCGGGGCACGGCCTCGGCCTCGGCCATCCCGAGCCGCCTTACTTCGTCCCCAACAGTTCGGATACGGTCCTCACCGGCGATGTCGTCGCCCTCGAGCCGGGGCTCTACATCGAGGGACAGGGCGGCATGCGGTTCGAGCGCAATTACCTGATCACCCCCGACGGCTTCGAGACGCTCTCGCACCACGAGCTCCGGATCGCTCAGTGAGCGGAATGCCTCCGCGGTCTCGCGCTCAGACGATGCCGCTCTCTTCGAGGACGACGTTCATGTCGGCGCGCCGAAAGGACGCAGCCTCGATGGAGACAATGACCGTGGTATCCCCGCGCCGGAGGGAGGACGTTTGTTCCGATGGTGCCACCGAAGAGGATCGCATGTTGCGGGCCCAGGGCCACCGACATGCGGAAGTCGGCCGCGCGTCGTCGCCGCATCGTCGATCATCGCCTTGACCAGCAACGGGGCCAGCGGGCTCAGCAGGGTGCGCGTGACCGTCAGCACGATCCGCATCCGGTATTGTGCGGGGAATCCGGCCCGTCGGCCTGAAGTCCGGGACCGTTCAACGCCTACGTCCGAGTGGTCCGCCACTTCCACGTCGGCACTCCCTCGTGCCCCACAACAGGGACCGGCAACAGAATTCTAGGTCACGCCCGGAACAAGGGCCAGAGCCATTCGTTTGATCGGACCAATCGACCGATCGGCCGAGCGAGGGGCGCGCCCCATGGCCGCGATCCGGGACGGGGTCGTTGGCATCACTCGGCAGGCACTTGATCGGGCGGGACCGGCGGAATCGGTCGGCGATCGGCGGGATCGTCGGATGGGATTCCGACGACTATCCCATCATGACCTAGATTTCTCAGGTAGCCTCCCACGGTCTTGTGTGTCCGGTGAGCCCCATCCCATGCCATTCTGCGCGCGAACTCGATCGAATCCCGACCGGCGGCGACCCAGATTCGTCCGCCCTCGCCTGGAAGAACTGGAGATCCGCCTCACCCCGGCGGACACCCTGTCGTTGCTCATACCGTCCAACATCATCACTGTCGGCCAGCCTCTCGTGTTGAAGGCCCTGGCGTTGAACGCCTTCGGCCAGCCTGACTCGGGTTTCAGCGGGGTCATGACAGTCGAGGGCCTGAATGGTCCTGGCTCCCAAAGCCAGGCGGTGGCCAGCAGCGGCGTGGCCACCTTCACGGGGCCCTCGTATCCCACCACAGGCGAACAGGATCTTGCCATCACGCTGAGTGACAGCGCAGGCGATCCGACTCTCACCGAGGATATCAC
The DNA here is from genome assembly GCA_963815795.1 of uncultured Planctomycetota bacterium. Classification (GTDB taxonomy): domain Bacteria; phylum Planctomycetota; class Planctomycetia; order Isosphaerales; family Isosphaeraceae; genus JAKAUH01. The sequence continues at coordinate 1,203,075 of CAWFIC010000006.1, forward strand.
GATCACGGTGAATCCGGCGAATCTGACGCTCCTCAACCCACCGTTGCAGGCCGTCACCGCCGGCAGTCCGTTCAGCTTGACGCTAGCCGTGGAGGACGGGTCCGGCAACGTGCTGACCAACTACAGCGGCACCGCGACGCTGGCCCTCAGCGGCGGCCCTGCGGGCGGCGCGGATCTGAGCGGGGCGCTGACGGCGAGCTTCAGCGACGGGCAGGCCACCTTCAGCGGCCTGACGGTGGACCTGGCCAGCCTCCAGCCGGGCGCGCAGCCCGCCGACCCGCCCGTCAATACCCCCTACACGCTGACGGTGACCGGCATCGGGCTGGAGGAGGCAACGACGAGCCTGACGGTGTCGCCCGCCGCGGCGGCGAAACTCGCGGTGAGTACCCAGCCACAGGCGAATGCCACGGCGGGCCTCGCGTTTGCCACGCCGCAGAACCCGGTGGCTGTGGAGGTCGAGGACACTTACGGCAACCAGGAGGTGTCGGGGTACTCGGGCAACCTGTCGATCACGACGACGGCCACGGCGGAAGGGACGCTCGGCGGGACACCCACGGCGGCGGTGGTCAACGGCGAAGCTGAGTTCACCGACCTGGTCCTGTACAAGGCGGGGAGCGGCTTCACGCTGCAGGTCAACGGCAGCGGCCTGACATCGGCGATCACAAGCCCCTTCGGCGTGTCGGCCGCGACCACGCCGGCCGAGCTGGTGGTCACGACGCCGGCGCCGGCGTCGGTCGCCGCCGGCGTGCCCTTCGACATGACGCTGGCCGTCGCCGACGCCTACGGCAACCCGATCGCTGGCTATGGCGGCACCGAGAACGTGACGTTGATGCTCAATAACGGGACGCCGCTGGGCCATCAGGCGGTGGCCGGCGGCGTGGCGGCATTCGTCGGCCTGGCGGAGACGGTGGCCGGGTCTTACACGGTGACGTACGAGGACGCGGCCGGCCTGGAGGGGGGCACGTTCGCCCTGACGGTGACGGCCGGCCCGGCGTCGAAGCTGGCGGCGGTATCGCCGCCGGCCACGGTCACGGCCGGCGCGGCCTTCGGGCTGACGCTGCAGGCCGAGGACAGCTACGGCAACCCGGTGGCATCCTATAGCGGCATGGCGACGCTTTCGCTCTCGGGCGGCCCGGAGGGGGCGGCGCTGGGCGGGACGGCGACGGCGAGCTTCAGCGGCGGGCAGGCCACCTTCAGCGGCCTGACGGTGGACCGGGCCAGCTACCAGCCCGGCGGCCCGCTCGGCGCCCCGCTGGTCAACGACCCCTACACCCTGACGGCGACCAGCGTGAACCTGGGCCAGGAGACGACGAGCCTGAGCGTCGCGGCGGCGGCGGCGGCGGGGCTGGTGGTGTCGTGGCAGCCGCCGGCCGGCGCGATCGCCGGCCAGGCGCTGGCGACGGCGGCGGCTCCGTTGGCGGTGGAGGTCGTGGACGCCTTCGGCAATCAGGAGGGGTCGAGCTACGCGGCCAACCTGACGATCGCCACGACAGCCGCGACGGAGGGGTCGCTGGGCGGGACGGTGACGGCAGCGGTGGCCAACGGCGTGGCGCAGTTCACCGACGTGGTCGTGTACGAGGCGGGGACCGGCTTCACGCTGCAGGTCAACGGCAGCGGCCTGACGTCGGCGATCACAAGCCCCTTCAGCGTGTCGGCCGGGTCGCCCGAGCAGCTACTGGTGACGGCGCCGGCTACGGTGGCCGCCGGCGCCGGCTTCAGCGTGACGGTAACCGCGGTCGACTCCTTCGGCAACCCGACCGGCAGCAACCCGGGCGCCGGCCCGGTGTCCCTGACCGTGCCCGGTGGGCCCTCCCCGTCGCCGATGCCGCTGGTCAACGGCGTAGTGACCTTCGCCGGCCTCGAGGCGGATCAGGCCGGCGGCTGCACCATTCAGGCGTCGTGCCTGGTCGGGGACACGCAGCAGTCCGGCTCCAGCTCGCTGACGGTCATGGCGGGCCCGGTGTCGGTGATCGCGATCGTGGCGCCGCCGCGGACCGTTACAGCGGGCACGACCTTTCGCCTGGAGCTCCAGGCGGTGGATGCGTATAACAACCCGGTGTCCACCTACGGCGGCAGCGTGACGCTGAGCCTCTCCGGCGGCCCAGGCGACGGGGTGCTGGGCGGCGTCACGACGGCGCCCATCAGCAACGGCGTTGCGAGCTTCAGCGGCCTGTCGGTCGAGCAGGCCGACGAGCCCGGCGACACACTACCCAACTACACCTTGACGGCGACCAGCATCGGGCTGAATCAGACTGAGACTCCCCTGACCGTGACGGCCGCGGCCCCCTCGCAACTGGTCGTGACCGCCCCGCCGCCGCCGACCGTCACCGCCGGCTCGCCCTTCGGGCTGAGCGTCACGGTCGAGGACCAGTACGGCAATGCGGTGACCGGGTTCGACGGCAACCTCGCCGTCGCGCCGACGAGCGTCGCGACCGAGGGCGCCCTCGTCGGGACCCCCACGGTGCTCGTGGCCAACGGCGTGGCGGCCTTCGCCGGGCTGAGCCTGACCAAGTCCGGTGCCGCCTTCACCCTGCAGGTCTCTGCCGTCGGGCTCACGACCGTGACAACGAGCCCCTTCAGCGTGCTCGTCGCGGCGGCTAGTCAGCTCGTGGTCACCACGGCGCCACCGTCTTCCATCTCCGCCGGCGGGGCGTTCGGCCTGTCGGTTACCGTGGCGGATCAGTACGGCAACACGGTCGTGAGCTACGGGGGTGCGGTCAACCTGACGCTCTCCAGCGGCTCCAGCGGCGGTACGCTGGGTGGCACCCAGTCGGAGACCCCGGTCAACGGCGTTGCCACGTTCAGCGGGCTGACGGTGTCCCGCCCCGGCTCCGGCTACACGCTCACGGCGACCAGCGGGACGCTCGGTTCGGTCGCGTCGGTGCTCAACGTGACACACGCCACCGCAACGCAATTGGTGGTGACCTCCGTGATCGCGTCCAGGGTCGTCGCCGGCAGCTCGTTCGGCCTGACCGTCGCGGCCGAGGACCAATACGGCAACGTGGATCCCACGTTCACCGGCAGTGTGACCGTGGGCCTGGCCAGCAACCCCGGGGAGGGCATCCTGAATGGCACGACCAGTGTGACCCTCAACGGAGGCGTGGCCACCTTCTCCGGCCTGACGTTGACCGCTGCCGACCCGGGTTACCAGTTCCAATTGACGGCGGGTGGGCTGGCTCCCCCATCGTCGTCCTCGCTGACCTTCGCCGTGATCCCCGCGGCGGCCTCGCAGCTGGTGGTGACCTCCCAGCCGCCCTCGACGATCGCCGCCGGCTCGACCTTCGGGCTGACCGCCGAGGTCGAGGACCAGTACGGCAACGCGGTGACCGGCTTCAGCGGCAGCCTCGCCGTCGGCACGACGAACAGCCAGACCGAGGGCTACCTCTACGGCACCCTCACGGCGCCCGTGACCGCCGGGGTGGCGATTTTCGCCGAGCTGAGCCTCGAAAAGGCCGGCCTCGGGCTGACCCTGCAGGTCTCGGCCTCCGGTTCCCTCGCCGTGACGACGAGCCCGTTCACGGTGACCGCCGGGGCCAACGGGGCGACGCAATTGGTGGTGACCACCGCGCCGCCGTCATCCGTCATCGCCGGCAGCCCGTTCGGTCTGACCTTCGCGGCCGAGGACCAGTACGGCAATGTGGTTCCCGCGGCCCCGGGTAGCGTGACCCTGACCCTGTCCCCGTCCAGCAACCCCGCCGGAGGCAGCCTGGGCGGCACGGCGATCGTAGGATTCAACAACGGCCTGGCGAGCTTCAGCGGGTTGTCGATCGACAAGGCCAGCAACACGGCCTATTCGCTCCAGGTGGCCAGCTCCTCGAACCTCACGGCCTCGTTCAGTTCGCCGACGATCACCGTGACGGCCGCGCTGCCCACGCGCCTGGTGGTGTTCTCGCCGCCGCCGGGCACCATCAAGGCCGGTTCCGCGTTCGGCATGGTCTTCGCGGCCGAGGACCCGGATGGGAACGTCTCGAACCTCACGGGCAGCGTGACGGTGGCCTTGAGCAACAACCCCGGCGGCGGGACGCTCGGCGGAATGGCGAATGTGCAATTCAGCAATGGCCTGGCCATCTTCAACGGGCTGACCCTGACCAACGCGAGCCCCAAGAACACAGACGGCTCGCTTCAGGCTTATTCGCTGGTGGCGGCCAGCAGCGGGCTGGCTCCCCCGCCGTCGTCCTCGCTGACCTTCGCCGTGATCCCCGCGGCGGCCTCGCAACTGGTCGTGACCGTCCCGCCACCCTCGAGGATCGATGCCGGCTCGCCCTTCGGGCTGACCGTTGCGGTTGAGGACCAGTACGGCAACACGTTGAGCGGCTACAAGGACCAATACGGCAACCCGGTGGCCGGCTTCAGCGGGAATCTCGCCGTTGCGCCGACGGCCGCGGGGGAGGGCAGCCTCGGTGGCGTCCCCACGGTGCTCGTCAGCAACGGCGTGGCCAGCTTCACCGGCCTGACGCTGACCAAGCCCGGCACGGGCCTGACCCTTCAGGTGTCCGGCACCGACCTCCCCGCGGCGACGACCAGCCCGTTCACGGTGGCGGCCGGCCTGGCGACGCAACTCGTGGTCACCACCGCGCCGACGGCCCCGGTCACCGCGGGGGTCGGGTTCGGCCTGACTCTCGCCGCCGAGGATAAGTACGGCAATGTCAATCCCGCCTCGAACGGCTATGTGACCCTGGACCTGGACGGCGGACCCAACGGCGCGACGCTCGTGGGCACCCCGACGGTGCCGCTCAGCGGCGGGCTGGCCACGTTCTCGGGCCTGACGCTGACAGCGGCCGGTTCGGGTTACTCGCTCGTCGCCAGTTCCGACGGGCTGACCCCTTCGCCTTCGAGCGCCCTGATCTTCAGCGTCACGGCCGCCCCGGCGACGCAACTGGTGGTCAGCTCCAAGCCGCCGGGTATCGTCACCGCGGGAGTCGGGTTCGGCGTGACCCTCGCCGCCGAGGATCAGTTCGGCAACGTCGATCCCGCATTCAGCGGCGGCGTGACACTGGCGCTGAGGGATAATCCCGGCGCTGATACCCTGGGCGGCACGACCAGCGTGAGCTTCAAGAACGGACTGGCCATCTTCACCGGATTGACTCTGAACAATGCCAGCCCTCAGCCGTACACTCTCCAGGCGGTCAGCAACGGCCTGGCTCCCATGTCATCGCCCAGCCTGCTGTCTGTGAGCGTGATCGCCGCGCCGGCCTCGCGGCTGGCGGTGCTCACCTCGCCGCCGGCGAACGTGACCGCCGGCAGTGTTTTTGGCTTCTCCGTCGCGGCCGAGGATCAATACGGCAACGTCGTGACTTCCTTCGGCGGCAGCGTGACCGTGGCCCTGGCCAGCAACCCCGGTGGCGGCACGCTGGGCGGCGTGACGAACACCAGTTTCAGCAACGGCCTGGCCAGTTTCTCCGGCCTGACGCTGACGGCGGCCGGCTCGGGCTACTCGCTCCTGGCGGCGAGCAACGGGCTAACTCCTCCGTTGTTGACCGATACCCTGCCGTTCAACGTGAAGGCCGCGCCCGCGACGCAGCTTGTCGTGACCACCCCGCCTCCGGCGAACGTCGCTGTTGGTGCCGGTTTCGGCCTGACTGTCGCGGCCGAGGACCAGTACGGCAACGTCGTAACGGCCTTCAACGGCAGCGTGACCGTAACCCTGGCCAGCAACTCCGCCGGCGGCACCCTGGGCGGCACCCTGGCGCTGGCGGCGTCCCACGGCGTGGCCGCCTTTAGCGGCCTGACCATCAGCACGGCCGGCATCGATTACACACTGGAAGCGACAGGTACCGGATTGAGCGCCGCGACGACCGGCTCCATCGACGTTTCGACCTCCGGTACCACAGGCTCGAGCAACGGTTCATCGGGGTCGTCGTCCTCGGGCAGCAGCTCATCGGGTTCGAGTTCCTCGAGCAGCGGGACTTCCGGCTCGACACTGGGGTTGGCGGTCTACGGCTATCCCACAACGGTCGTCGCCGGCAGTATCTTCGACCTGAGTGTCGCCGTCGAAGGGTCCTCGGGGACGGATGACACGGGTTTTGCGGGCTCGGTGACGCTCTCGCTCGCCACGAATCCCGGCGGCGCGACGCTCGGCGGCAATCTGACCATGCCGGTCATTCATGGGGTGGTGACGTTCTACGACTTGTCCCTGAATGCCGGGAGCTCGGGCTATACCATCCGGGCAATCGCAAGCGGAGCCGATTCGGCGACCACCTCGCCAATTACCGTGACCGATCCACCGGCCACGCTCGTGGTCACGGCCGCGCCTCCCTCGAGCCTCGCCGCCAACCAGGCATTTGGGCTGACCGTCTCGATCCTGGACGCCTCCGGCACTCCGGCCGCCCGATACGACGGCCGCGTGACGATCACCTGGGCCGGCAAGCACGGGAAGGGTCAGCTTCGCGGCGCGCTGACCACCAACGCGGTCAACGGCGTCGCCACCTTCTCCGGCTTGACCCTCGTCAAGGTCCCTCAGGGCTCTCGACTCCGCCTCCAGGCGGCGCAAGTGGTCTAACCTCGGCGATGACGAGCCCCATCACCGTCTCGCCCGCGCACAAGGTCGGTCATCCGTCCCTGATCAGGAACACGCGACACCGGGCCTGAAGGATCGTCGGTGGTCCCGAGCGACGCCCGCGTTCCCTCTTCGGAAAAAACTGGAGCAATTATCCGCCCCGCGCCCATTATTGGTAAACAAGCGAGGAGAATGTGTCGGGGAGCGCGGGAAGCGATGGGTGGTCCGGGGTCGTTCATCCAGCACATCGAGGCTCTCTTCGACGCCGGGGCGCTCGGGGAGCAGACCGACCGGCAGCTCGTGGAGGTGTTCATCGGCCTCGACCGGTCGGCTGCCGATCTGGCGTTCACCGTCCTGGTGAAGCGGCACGGCCCGATGGTCTACCGGGCGTGCCATGCCATCCTCCGCGACACGCACGAGGCCGAGGACGCGTTCCAGGCGACCTTCCTCGTCCTGGCCCGCAAGGCGCGGGGCCTGTGGGTCCTCGACTCGCTGGGACCCTGGCTCCTGGCCGTTGCCCGTCGGACCGCGTCGTGCGCACGGACCGCCGCGTCGCGACGGCACGCGCGCGAGCGGGGGGCGGCAGTGCTCGCGACGTCCGCCGTGGATCATCCGAGCTGGGATGATCGCGATGCCATCCTCCACGATGAACTCGGTCGTCTGCCGGAGAAGTACCGCGCGGCGGTCTTGCTCTGCGACCTGGAAGGGTTGACGCAGGAGCAGGCCGCCCGCCATCTCGGGTGGCCCGGTGGGACGGTCCGCAGCCGCCTCGCGCGGGGACGAGAGCGGTTGCGCGAACGGCTGACCCGACGCGGGATCGCCCCTGGGATCACTCTCGGCGGACCGGCGCCGACCTTCGACGCGGCATCCGTATCCATCGTGGAGACCACCGTCCGTGCCGCCCTCCGGCTCTCGTCGGGCCAGGCCGCGGCCGGCGTGACCGCCTCGGCTGTCGCGTTGATGGAAGGAGTATTGACGATCATGTTCTGGGGCAAGCTCAAGACGACGGCGGCCCTCGTGATGGCCGGCGCCCTGCTCTTCGGCACTGGCGCGGTGGGTTACCGGGCGATGGGACGCCATCAGGTGCCGGCGTCCGCGCCCGAACAGCAACCGACGAAACCCCAGAGGCCCGATGTGAAGCAGCCCGCTGCGCCGCCCTCCGACCTCGCGACCGCGGAGCTCGTCGCGCTTGGCAAGGCCCGGATCGAACTCGCCGAGAAGATGCGCAACTCGACGTTTGAGCTCTTCAAACAAGGCGAGGTGAGCGTTGGCGATTACCTCGCCGCGCAGAAACGCTACGACGAGGTCGTGGCCGAAGTCATGATCCAGACCGATGCCGACCGCATCCGGCACCTCGAGCGGGAGGTGGCCGGCGCAAGCAGCTCGAGGATCTCATACGGGAGCTTTTCCGTCGGGGTCAGGTCACCCAATTGGACGCAGACAGAGCCAAGCTGGCGCGCCTCGATGCCGAATATGCCCTGGCGAAGGTCAAGGCGAAGGGCCGGGCGGCTCTTCAGAATGTCCCCGAGTAGATGGCGCACGATCGGCAGACCTCGGGAGGCGAGTCGGAGGACAGCGCCGAGCGGAACTCCTGGTACTCCGGGCCGTTCCAGAGCGCGTCCACGCCCCGCTCGGCCATGTTCGCGAGGTGAATCCGGTCGAGCGTCGCGATCATGCAGCAGGGCATCGCCAGCCCCTGATCGCTGATATACGCCCCGCGCTGGCCTCACAAGAAAAGGACCCGGAACTTCAGGGCGCCGTAGAGCCGCCAGAACACCGACAGCGGGGGGATCAAGGCCGAGGTGACGATCATCTCGGCGACATGCCCCGGCGCGTGGGAAGTTTGGCGCAGGCGTCGGGCGCACAACCGACCCGTCAAGAGCAGCCACGACCCGGCTCCTGCGACGGCCAGGGGGAGTGAGCCCGAGGCGGTCCCGACGATCGCCGCGGCGATGGAAGCCACGGTCGCGTAGTCGTCCCACGGGGGACCCGGCCGGATCTCGTCGCGATAGAGTCGTGGGTGTTTCTTGTAGAGCAGCGCATCGAACAGCGACTTCCGCTGTTGCCGCAGGCTGATCCCCCAGGGCGCGGGCCGGACCGGGTGAACCACGATCGCCTGCGGCGCCAGCACGATCCGCCGGCCGGTCTGCAAGAGGTTGAAGTGGAGGTCGCTATCCTCGCGCCAGGCCGACGTGAACCGCTCGTCGAATCCTCCGATGGCCTCCAGCGCCGCACGTCGCACGAAGCAATTGAACGTGACGAATCGCGATCCTTCGAGCCCCGCCTCGTTCCGCTGGTAATCGGTCGGGTCCTCGGGAAGGGGGACCACCATGCGCCCGGTCACGGCGTCCACGCCCGCCGAGAAGGCGGCGACGCCGGCCGTCAACCAGCCGGGATCGGGGACGCAGTCGTCGTCGGTGAACGCAATGATTTCTCCCCGGGCCGATCGCCAACCGGCGTTCCTCGCAGCGGCCGGTCCGCAGGTCGTTGTCACTGCGATATAGCGCAGCGGCACGGGGAATCGGTCGGCCCAGCCTGCCACCTGCAGGCGTGTGTTTTCACTCGCCGCGTCGTCCGCGACGATGATCTCGAAGGACTCCTTGGGAGGGCGAGGCTCCGTCCGAGCCGACGACGCGTCGAAGTCCTGCGCCGCCAGTGCCGCCAGGCACCGGTCGAGCAGCATCGAGCGCCGGTAGGTCGGGACGACGACGGACACTCGCATCGGCACTCCTCATTTGATCCGGCCATTCGCCCCAGGATCTTCGAGCAGATCCCGCGCCGCTTGGACGACATCACCGGGCGGGACGAGCCGCAGGCAATCGTGATGCCCCAGGGGACAGATGCTCTTGTAGCAGGGCTTGCAGGGGACGTCATGGTAGAGCACCGGGCTCGCCACGCCCCACGGGAAGACCGTGAAGACCGCGACGGCGTCGAACGACCCGGTGCGGAGCCGCTCGATCATCGCGAAGTCGCGCCTTGTGCCCGACCGCAGGACGGTGGCTATGATCCGGGGCGAGTCATCGTTGACGACGTCATCGACCTCGGGAACCAGTCGCGCGACGGCGGCTCCGCCCGAGGACGTCGGCTTTGCACAGCGCCCGTCGCGCTCGCTGCCAGGGCTCGATCGAATCGGGGCTCATGCGGGGCGGTCCCGCGACGGGCCTTCGGAACCGTCGGACTCGACGATGTAACGAGCCGCGGACGCCAGGTCGGGCGATCGGTGATGCGGCTCGCGGGCCGGGGTGAGTCGCCATTCGGTCTCGTTGCCGTTGTCGATGAGGACGGTCCGGCAGCCGGCGCCGCGCCCTGCCTGGATATCGTCGAGGATGTCGCCGATCATCCAGGAGCGGGCGAGGTCGATCCCGTGCGCGGCCGCGATGCGGAGGATCATCCCCGGCTCGGGCTTTCGGCAGTCGCAGGCCATGGCGAACCTCTCGACGGACCCCTCGGGATGGTGCGGACAGTAGGAGAACCCCGCCAGCGGGACGCCGAAGGCCGCCAGCAGCTCCCGCAGCCGCGCCTCGACGCCTTGCAGGGCCGACTCGGGGAAGTAACCCCGGGCGACCCCCGACTGATTCGAGATGACGAAGAGCGCGTAGCCCGCGCGATGGAGCCGGATCAGCCCCTCCTCGGCCCCGGGGGCCAGTCGGATGATCGCGGGGTCGACGTTGTAGGGAACGTTCTCGATGAGTGTGCCATCCTTATCGAGAAAGACAGCTCGTCGGTAGGCCATGATGGGTCGTGATCACCTCGTTCGCATGGGATAGGCCGTCTCGCGCGCCGATCGCGATTCGAATCGCCTTCCGGGCCGGCTTGGAGCGGCGACGGCCTTTTCAGAACGCGATCATACCGGTCCTCGACGGCCCGAGCGACGTCGCGCCAGGTGAAATGGTCGTTGAACCGCACCACCGACCTGTTCGACAAGCACCCGGCGCTCGGCGTCGCGATCGTCGCGCGCGTCCTCGTCGGACGCGATGAGCATGCCCTGAAGGGCCTCCCCTGGGTGGTCCGCCGTCGCCGGATCGTGCCGCGCGAGGTCGAGGCCTCGCTCCGACTGCTGGAGCGTCGCGCGGGCACGGGTTGATGTCCCTCGCTCATCGCCGAGGCGACCGATCATGCCAGGAGGTCGGACACCGCGACCCAGGCCACCTCGATCCCGGCGACGACCACCGGGACGTCCTGCCCGCGCCCGAGCAACTGGTGCGACTGGTAGCCATCGCGGCGCGGCTCCGCGAAGATCTCGACCTGCTCCTCCACCAGGTTGATGATCCAGCAGACCGGGATGCCGGCCGTCGCATACACGCGCGTCATGTCCGTTCGGTCGGACTGCAGATTCGCCCCGGCGATCTCCACCACGAGCGCCGTATCGTCGGCCGTCGCCACTCGCTCGTCGTCATCCTCGACCACGCCCCGGAGGACCGCCAGGTCGGGCTCCGGCCGGCTCCAGTCCGACGTCAGGATCGGCGCCCCCTTGGCCACGTGCCAACCCGGCGGAATGATCCGCCAGAGGATCCGCAGGCCCTTGTTGCCGGCCACGATCTCGGCGCGGGTCCGTCGCGACCTGGCGACCAGCAAACCCTCGATCAACTCCACTCGCTCATCCTCGGCGATCGTCCCATCCTTCATCATCCTCTCGTATTGACCCACCGTCAGCCGGTAAAGCGACTGGGCCAATGCGGGGCTCGGCGCAAACGCCGGTCGAACCTGAGCGGGCGCGGCCATGAGTCTTGCTCCACCATCTTGAAGGCATCATTTCCATCCAAGACAAGCCACTCCGTTCGATCCGACGGGCCGGTATCCAGGGATTCTCGAGACCGAGCCGTATACTGTTCAAAAGTTTACTATAGCCTGTCGCAATCCTGGAGTCAAGCTCTGGCGTCGTCGTCGAATCGCCCGAGGATAGGTCGAGGCGTGCTTCTTTCAGCATGGAGGCCGAGGATGGGTCGGTTGGCGGGAGGCTCGCGGTGGAGGAGGGAAAGATGGGGAATCGGATGGCGTCGCCGCTCGGCTTCGCGGCGAGATCCTCAACACGGCTTGAAGGCCGTCGAGGGAGAGCTCGACCAGGGAGGAGGCGTGGTCTGGCGGGCCAAGGACGTGGACGACGAGACATTCCCCGCGACGGCCCGGGTCGGCCTCTGGTCCAAGGCCGACGCGCGGTCGTACTTCGACGACCTGACCGTCGTGGACGAATGAACGGATCCGATCCGGTTCGTCGAAGCGCGACTCTCACTGGTGCGCATGAGGCGGGGGAGCGAGCGCCTCGGCCTCGAGAGCCGCCAGCGACTCCAGTCGCGCGAGCCGCTGTCTCAGTTCGACCAGCTCCGTCTGCGAATCGGGCGACTTCACGCCCGAGCTGAAATCCGGGTTGGTCGTCCACCAGTCTATGCCCATCTCGCGGGCCTTCTCGACCGATGCGACCACGAGCCGGATCTGGATCGTCAGCAGCTCGATATCCACGAGCTTGACCTTGATGTCTCCGGCGATCACGAGCCCCTTGTCGAGGACGCGCTCGAGCACGTCGGCGAGTGTGGCACTGCGAAGCGAGTGGTTGGCACCTTGCTGCATCTGGATCGACATCTCAGCGGATTCCCTTTCCGATTCAGGCGGGCACGCTGCCGCGCCCGTGACAGGTGAGGCAGACCAGCCCGCTGGATCGTTCGAAAGCCAGCCCGTCGCAGGAGGGGCACGTCTTCGTCGGCCCTTCCGGCGCGGGGATCACCCCGGCACCCTCGCAGACCGGGCAGCGGAAGGTCTTGAAGCTGCCGCTGCCGTCGCAATAGGCGCAGGGGACGTGGGGCACCGCCACGCTGAGCTGTCCCCGCCCTCCGCAGGCGCCGCAGACGGAGAGCTCCGAGAGGACGTTGAACGGGTCGGTCCCCTGGCCGTGGCAGAAGGCACAGCGGATCTCCTCGCGCGTGGGGGCGGGCGGCGTCAGGGTCTGGGTCGGACTCATGGCAATCCCTCGGTTCGGGCATTGGAAGCAAGAAAAATTACGTGATGCTGCGTCGCGTCCGCCGCGACACATGGCGCTCGACGTTCAGCCACCGGACGGCCCATCCAGGAGCTTGCCGAGGGGCCCGAGGTCAAGATTGAGCTCCTGACCCTCCAGGCCGAAGGCGGCCTTGAGCGACTCCATCTGTTCGGAGAGCCGGAGGAAGGTGAGGCCCAGGCGCTCGATCTCGGGCTCAGTCAGCGAGCCGCCCTCGATCCGGCGCATCGCCTGACGTTCGAGCAACCGGCGGATCAGCTCGACCAGGGTCAGGACCAGCCGGCCGAGGCCGCTCCGGACGTCGTCCGGCTGGAAGGCGATCCGAAGGCTTTCCTGTCCCGAGGGCTGCGGGGACGGATGTTGAGGCATGGTGAAGGCGCCGACGAGATCGTCCATCTGGGGCGATCCGATCGGGGCCGAAAGCGTGCTGTCGATCATGGCTCGCTCGTGTTGTTCGACGCCGCACCCGCCGGGATCCGAGGATGGCCGCAGGCCGTCTCGAAGGAAGCCAGCAGGACCTGGAGGTTGAGGTAGATCAAATCGATATCGGCGACCGAGATGACGACCTCGCCCGCCACGACGACTCCGGTGTTGAGCAACCGGTCCAGGGCCTCGCAGAGCGAGACGGGCCGGGGGTCGTCCGGTTCGACGATCGACGTCGGCGCGCCGAGAGTCTCGAACTCACAGGAGCTGCTCATAAATCCCCCGCGCCTGCCTGAGCTCACCGGCCCGTTCGTAGGCCCGTGCCACCTCCAGCAGCCGCTCCTCGGCCTGGCGGGCCTGGGGCGAGTCCCCATGATGGCGGACAAGCTCGAAATACATCTCGATCGCCTGACGCAACAAGCCGTCCTGATAATACGCATCGGCCATCGCCAGGAGCCGGGGAAGCACCCGCGAGTGGCTGTGCGGTGTCGATGCCTGCGACGACGCAGGCGACGACCGCGAGGGCGGCAACACGATCGGGGCCGAGCCGTTCGTCGGCATCCCGTCGCTCGAGTCGTCCTCATCGATCATCGGTGTCTCCACGACGTCCTTCTCTCTCAGTAGGCTACTCATATGCGGTCTCTCCGGTTCACAGGTTGTCGGGCCTGGCTACTCATCGACCTCGTTCATGTCATCGTCATCGTCATCGACCTCGTTCATGTCATCGTCATCGTCATCGTCTGATTCGAGCATCCCGCGCTCTTCGATGTCGTCGAGCCGGTCGAGCAGTTCGCGTTCGCGGGCGTCAAATGCGTCTTCGGTGACCGCCCCCGACTCGAGGGCCAGGTAGAGCTGGCTCAGCTCGACGCGGATCGAATCGGCCTCGGACTTGATCTCCTCGAGCGCGGCCTTGTAGATCTCCCGGAAGACCGAGAGGATCGACTTGAACGGGAACACCAGGACGTCGTCGGCGAGGAACACGGGCGGGGACTCCCCGGCATGATGGATCAGGATAAAGTCAACTCGATCTCGACGAAGTTGTGGGGCGGCCAGGGGCCGTTGAAGTCGAAGGCGTAATCGTTGCTGAAGCTGCGAGCGGCCTCGACGACCCCGGCCTCGAACTCCTTGATCCGCGTACGATCGACGAGGCAGGCGAGATTCATCACGTCGCGCTCGTCGCGCGGCTTGTTGACGGTGATCGCGTCGCAGCGCGAGTCCATCGCGTGGTGGACGCGATCGATGCAAGCCTCTCGATCGGCACTCAGGAGTCGGTCGAAGGCCCGGCCCAGCTCGATCTTCTCGTCCTGCGACGGCTCGCGCCCGCCCCGGAAGATCTGATCGCGGTAGGCGGCCAGCTCGGGGTGCGCACCGACGATGTATTCGAAGATGTTCGGCACGTCCCAGGTGACCCGGAGGCCCATCTCGACCTTGTGTTGTAAGCGTCCGAGTTGCTCCTCGAACGCCTCGTGGTTCAGGCGGAGGATGCGGTGGACCGACTCGGGGCCGTCGGCGATCAGGCCGAAGGCCATCGGCAGGACCGTCCGGTCCGTCATCAGCCGGCGCATCACATCGTGGTGGGCGGCGAGCCGACGACGCTCCGGCCGGACTTTTCGATCGGGCAGGTCGCTGACGATCGCGGCGATCCGGCCGTCGCGCATCGCGTAGACGGCGCTTCCGTCGATCCCGTCGAAGCCCAGCGGATCCGGGTCGACCGGGCCGTCGACGATTGCATAGAGGTACCGGCCGCGCGGGCCGGCGGCCACTGTCTCGGGCGGATGGGCAACGTGCATCATGGATCGGTCCCTTTCAATAGGAGAATTCCTTGATCTTGACCCGCTGGCCTGGCGGGGCTTCGATCGGAGCGGATGGCGGGGCCTGGGCCATCAAACCTCCCGACCCGGCCTCCACGGGCGCGGGAGACGGGCGCGTGTCGGCCGACGATCCGCCCGGAGGGACCTCCACCAGCGCCATGAGTCGCCGCTCCTTGGCCGCGATCTCGGCGAGCCGCCGCAGGATCTCCACGTGGCGGCCTTTCCAGCGATCCAGCTCCTTGTTCAGCAGCAGTTTCTCGTTGGCCATGGCCGACAGCTCCAGGAGCGCGCCGGCGGCCGTTCGGGTGCGGCGGGAATCCACCAGCGCGCCCATCGTCCGGATTCCCTGGACCCCTCTGCGTTCTCGTCCCACGGTGAGCTCCTCGAGAGTCTCCGTTGTAGGGTGGGCTCTGCCCACCGATCCCAGACCTCCGCCGGTGGACAAAGCCCACCTTCCTCGACGTCTCCGACAGGTCGGGCCGATGTTCAATTCTCGGCACGGTGGCCATTGCCGTTGACCGTGAGCAGCTCGGCGCCGCGGGCGACACGGGCGACCGTGCGCGGGCTGGCAGCGCAGTTCCGGGCCACGATCTCCTCGAGCCAGGTGCTGCTGGCCGGGATTCCGTCGCGGCTGATCTTGACCGAGTCGAGCCGCAGCACATCGCGGCAGGTCTCGAGGAAGACGCGGTCATCGCAAGCGACCGACGCCGCGCGGAGCGCCGTCACCTTGGCGATCATGATGCACGCCCGGACGGTGGGCGCCAGCGACAGGACGCCCAGTTCGCGGAACTCGCGGACGATATCCACGATCCGGGCCGCATCCTCCAGGTCGAGCCCGGACTTGCTGGCCGTGATCCGCTCCTCCGTCTCGCGGTCGTACTGGCCGACCGTGATGGTGACCATCCGGTCGAGCAGGGCATCCTGCGTCTTGTGGACCCCGGCATACTCCTCGGGATTGCTGGTGAAGATGGCGCGGAAGGCGGGGTGGACGGTCAGGAAACCTTCATTCACCCGGCCGACGGGCATCTCCAGGAGACGCTCCTCCAGGACGCCCAGCAGCACGTTGTTGGCCTCGGGCCGCGAGCGGTTGAATTCATCATAGATGACCGTGAAGCCGTACTTGCAGGCGTTGGTCAGGCGATGGTCGACCCAGGTCTTCGAGACATTTTCTTCTGTCTTCATGACCGAATGGATGAAGTTGTCGACGACCCTGGTGGAGCGGTAGCCGAGCTGGCCTCCGACCAGGTCGGAGCTGCTGTACTCGTCGTCGCCGTGGATGAGGACGACCGGCCGACCGAGCTGGGCGGCGACGTGCATCGCCAGCGTGGTCTTGCCCGTGCCCGCGAGCCCGGAGAAGTGGACCGGGTAGCCGGCGTGGAGGTAGCAGAGGGCGCGCTCGGCCAGGCTCTGGACGCAGGGCGTCTGGACGAAATCGGGGCGCTGCTTGAGCGACAGGACGTTCAGGTCATCGGGGTTTGCGTTCACGGCCGTCTGGCCTCCTTGTCGGTGACATCGGATCGATCGCTGTGATCGGGCTCATCATGGAGTAGACCGCGGTCTCGGATCGGGGGGGGTGTGAGTTCCGGGCCGCCGGGGCGGCCCGGAGTCCTGGGCCCGGTCGTGGGCTCAGCGGGTTGCGGCGAAGGCCCGCCAGGTGTCGGCAGCGGCCCGCAGGTCCGCGGCCACCAGGTGGCGCGCATGCCGGAATGATTGGAACATCCGGCTGTTCGTGTCGTGGCGCATCCGACGCGTCTCGGACAGCGTCTCCTGTAGCTGATCCCGCATCGAGTGGAGGGCTTGCTGGTGGCCGTGTCGCATCTCTGCGACCGTCTGACAGCATGCAGCCCGGTGCGACGCCAGGGTCGCCCGCAGCTCCTCGGCCCGTTCCCGATGCTCCTCCGCGACGTCCCCCAGGAAGGATCGGGCGGCGCCGAGCAACTCGCCGGTCGCCGCGTGAATCCCCGCGAGGGCCTCGCCTCGCTTTTCGATCGATTCGTGGAGGTGGTCGGTAAACGACTTCATTCGGTCGGCGAATTCCGCCATGTTGCGTGTCTCCTGATGATGGCCTCTCGAGCCGCCGGATGAGCGGACGTCTCGACAGGCCGGTTGATCGCGCCGGGATAGGTCCGGG
This sequence comes from uncultured Planctomycetota bacterium, assembly GCA_963815795.1. Lineage (GTDB taxonomy): Bacteria > Planctomycetota > Planctomycetia > Isosphaerales > Isosphaeraceae > JAKAUH01. The sequence continues at coordinate 1,219,925 of CAWFIC010000006.1, forward strand.
CCCGGATAGCCCGAGCCCGGACCCCGGGCCGACACCCCGATTCCCCTCGGCAGAACTCTACGGCGAGGGGTTCGACGCGTCGGCTCGTCTTCAGGCCGGGGAGGCCGCGGTCGCGGTCAGGCCGATCGCCTCGGCATACTTCAGGTACGTCTCGACCGACGCGATCACCACGCGGGCCTCGATCGACAGCAGCTCGATGCCGACCAGCGACACCTTCGCCCACGCGTCGATCACGATGCCCTTGTCCAGGATCCGGTCGACGACTTCGGCCAGGCTGGAACTGTCGGTCGACTTCATCACCTTCGCCATCTTCTAGATCTCCTCAATCAGGGTGTTCGGCCATTGAACTCGCTCCGCATTGGAGCAACAGGGCGGCGATCCTCCTCGCCGCTCCTGTTAGAACCCTAGTACATTTCTCGACCAATGAACAACATCATCAGCAATTTTTTCTATCTGATAAATAAAATATACACACATTCATTATTAAAAAACCATAGCCCCATCGGGGGCGTGCGCCAGGCACGGCCCCGGGGGCCGGACGGATCACTGTGATGAGTAGCCGGTTCGCGGTCGCGGCAGATCAGTCGCCGAGGGCCGTCAGGTTGGGGCAGAAGCGGCGGGCGCCCACGGGCCGGAGCAGCCCAGGAGCAAGCAGGGCAGGCCGGAGGCGGCGGATCTCACGCTCTCGTGGAACGCCGCAGTCTCGGCGCGAGGGACGAGGTAGGCCGCGTTCAGGATGGGCTCGATTCCGGCCGTCTCCGCCTTCCGCGATGCCAGCAACGCGCTCTTCCCCGAACGCGCGGGCGGCGGCCCGCACGCGGCCGGCGGTCTCCATGGACCTCCGCCGCGCCTCCTGCAACGCATCCTCATCGAGCCGTTTCTTCCTGAGATATCGGGCGCCCGGCGATTCGGGCAGCGCACGCAACCGCGCCGACCACACGGGATCGGCGCCGGCGAGTTCCTCCGTCACGTGACCGAGCTCCAGACTCAGCCTGACGGTCCATTCGTCCTTATCCGCGACCTGGCCGAGGAAGACATCGATCGACTCGAGATTCTCGGCAGACCAGTCCTCCAGGGCCCTTCGCGTGCTGAACAGGGCCCCGAAGCGGACGGGCATGATGGGGCCGGCACGTCGCATCGCGTCGATCACCCGCTCGTGTTGCAGCGCCGGGGGACCAGCCATGCGGGGTCCGTCGGGGCATCGGACTCGAACGGCTCCGCGGGTATGTCGCCGACCAGCGCGGCCAGGCGCCCGACGCCCATCAGGTAGACCGGCGCCTCCTCGATCCCCTTCAACTCCGGCGGGACCTCGGTACCCGTCCTGGCGAAACCGTAAAGATATTGAGCAATTCGCATGTTGATGCTTGACTCTCGTCTTTGAACTGGTCCGGTCTGGGTCGACGGGATCGTGCATCGGCTCAGCGTCGACCGGCATCGTTGAACTCCGCCAGCGCGGCGGCGATGTGGTCGGCGGTGACGCGTACTTCGGGTATCTCTCCGTCGGGCGCCTGCCGTCCGATGGCCTCGCGGATCGCGGACCAGGCCGCTCGGGTGCAGACCGCCTGGATCTCGGCGCCGTTGAAGCCCTCGGTCTGCTCGACCAGGTCCTCGATGGCGACGTCGTCGGATACGGGCTTGCTCCGGAGGCCGATCCGGAAGATCTCGCGTCGGCCGGCGGCGTCGGGCAGCGGGATCTCCAATTGGAGGTCGAATCGGCCGGGTCGCATGCAGGGCCGGGTCCAGGATGTCGGGGCGATTGGTGGCGCCGAGGATCAGGACGCCGTTGAGCTCCTCGACGCCGTCGATCTCGGCGAGGAACTGGCCGATGACCCGCTCGGTCACGTGCGAGTCGTCGCCGCCGCCGCGGGTCGGCACCAGGGCGTCGATCTCGTCGATGAAGACGATGCACGGGGCGGCCTGCTTGGCCTTGCGGAAGACCTCGCGGACGCCGCGTTCGGATTCGCCGACGTACTTCGACAGGAGCGACGGCCCTTTGACCGAGATGAAATTGACCTGCGTCTGGCTGGCGACCGCCTTGGCCAGGAGGGTCTTGCCGCAGCCGGGCGGTCCGCTCAGCAGGATGCCCTTGGGCGGGCGGACGCCGGCCCGGCCGAAGACCTCGCCGTACTTGAGCGGCCACTCCACCGACTCGATGAGCCGTTGCTTGACCTGATCCAGGCCGCCGACGTCGTCCCAGCCCACGTCGGGGAGCTCGACGAAGACCTCGCGGATCGCCGACGGCTCGACCTCACAGAGGGCGGCTTCGAAGTCCGCCATCCGGACCTCGAGCGTCCGCAGGGTCTCGTAGGGGATCTGGCCCGAGGCGAAATCGATCGCCGGCAAGAGCCTGCGCAGGCAGAGCATCGCCGCCTCGCGGCAGAGCGCCTCGAGGTCGGCCCCCACGAAGCCGTGGGTGATCGCGGCGAGGTGCGCCAGGTTGAACGTCGCCAGCAAGTGGCATCCCCCGGCTGTGGATCTCGAGGATCTCTTTGCGCCCGTCCCGGTCCGGGATCGAAATGGCGATCTCGCGGTCGAACCGTCCTGGGCGGCGCAGGGCCGGGTCCAGGGCGTTGGGCAGGTTTGTTGCCGCCAGGACGATCACGTTGCGGCGGCGATCGAGGCCGTCGAGGAGCGCCAGGAGCTGCGCCACCACGCGCTTCTCGACGTCGCCGACGACTCGCTCGCGCGGGGCGCGATCGCGTCGATCTCGTCGATGAAGATGATGCTGGGGGCCTGACGCGCCGCCTCCTCGAAGATCTTGCGGAGGTGCGCCTCGCTCTCGCCGTAGAACTTGTGGATGATCTCGGGCCCGTTGACGGTGAAGAACTTCGCGTCGGTCTCGTGCGCGACGGCCCGGGCGATCAGCGTCTTGCCGCAGCCGGGAGGGCCGTGGAGCAGGACGCCCTTGGGCGGGTCGATGCCCAGCCGCTCGAAGACCTCCGGGTAGCGGAGCGGCAGCTCGACGATCTCGCGGATCCGGTGCAGCTCGCGCTTCAGCCCGCCGATGTCCTCGTACGAGAGGTGATTCGCCGATTCCTTTCCGTTCTCGGGACCGGACTTGCTCTTCCGCGGCCGCACGACTTCCAGCTCGGTCGTCGGGTTGACCACGATGGGGCCCGCCGGCGTCGTCGAGACGACCTGGAAGTCGGCCGATCGATTGCCGAAGAGCTGCGCCCGGACCCGGTCGCCGGACATCACGGGCAGCCCGTCGAACAGGCTGCCGATGTACTTGAGGTCGCGCTCGCCGGGGAGGATGCCCAGCGGCTCCAGTACGACCCGCTGCGCCGGGCGGGTATCGGCCCTGGCCATCTCGACCATCTGGTCGATCGCCGCGCCGGCGTTCTCGCGGGTCACTCCGTCGATCTGGATCCCCGATCGGCCGCGATGCTCCTTGTAGGACGGCATCGCCTTGACAGCCGTGGTCCGCTTGCCCTTGATCGTCAGGATGTCGCCGACGCTCACTCCCAATCGCGCCAGGTCCGCCGGGTCCAGCCGGGCGAGCCCCCGCCCTAAATCCTTGGGCATCGCCTCGGCGACTTTGAGCTTCATCGCCGTCTCTTCTGCAGTCGCCATCGCTCTCGTCTCTCCTCCCCTGAATGATGACCACGCCCTCTCCGTATCGCGGAGGATCGATCAGCGGGCCAGCTTGATCTCCAGGATTCCGTTGCGGCACGTCTGCGTCATCGCCTCGGCGGCGAAACTCGACGGCAGCAGGATCTCCTTGCGGTACTTCTTCGGGCCCCGCCCGGCGCTGATGGTCAGGATGTCGTCCTTGAGGTCGACATGCACGTCGTCGGGACCCACGCCGGGCATCTCGGCGACGACCAGGACATGATCGGGTTCCTCGAAGACGTCCACGGGGGGCTCCATGACTTCACGCACCGTGGCCCGACCCGTCGTCTCGTCCTTCTGGACGTTGCCGAACGGCTCGACTTTCACCCCTCCGCTTTGCTCGCCCCCGAGACCGCTCCGGATGGTGAATCCATAAACGCCCTGGATTCCGCCTTCCTTGCCGAACTGCTTGAGCTCGTGCAGCTCCTTGCCTGTCTCCGCCAGTTCACCCAGCTTCTCGATCAAGTTGGTCAATCCGCCCAGGAACCCTCCGACGTCGGGACCTTCGGCGGCACGTTTGGAACCGGATTTCGCCATGAGTCTTTCCCCTTTCTCAGGGTAGGGAATGATCGCAGTGTGCTCGTGTCGATCGATGGATCGAGCGCGGATACTCGGAACCTAGGACATCAGCGCGGCCGATGCGACCGGTCCCGGCCGAAGAAACCACGAGATCGATGAATCAATGGGGACGGCGGGGACCGGTGCCTTCCGATCGACGGTCTGGAGGACGGTGAGGCGGATGTCGGGGGGCAGCCGCCCCTCGAGCGAGTGGAGCATGCCGAGGAAGACCAGACCGCATTCGCCGGCTTGGAGAGTCTCGGCGATTCGAGATGCGACGAACCGGTCGCGGGACTCGAGTAATCGCCGGGCTTCTTCTCGGAGGCCACCGGCTCGGGACGCGGCGTTCGGCGCGCCCGGATCGACGCCGAGGATGCGACAGTTGAGCTGGTATTCTTCCAGCAGGAGCTGCGGCGACTCGGTGCCGGTGAGCCGGGCGCCTCGATCGATGAGGTCGACGAGCAATCGATGGTTTAAACTCCCCTGGGAGGCCAGTTCGCGCACGATCCTCTCCTCGTGATCACAGACCGGCAGCCCGTCCTGATAGAGGCGGACCTGGCGGAAGTCGAGGTCCAGCTCGTCGATACTTCGGCGGATCTCGTCCCAGAGCGTCTCGACCGATTTCAGATGGGCATCCCACCGCGCACGACCAAGGCGGCGGACGTACATGTCCTCCACCTTCCGTTGGAGTCGTCCCATGTCCTCGCGGGTGTGGATGATCGGAATCCATACCAGTTGGCGATCCGTCGCATCCCGCCGAAATTCGTCCGCACGCCGATGGCTCATCGTCGAGGCTCTTTCGGTCTGCTGACGCCGGTTTCCGGAGAAACCTTCTGCCTCCGAAACAAGCTTAGGATATGGCGGTCCGGATTGCGAGGCATGTCGAGAAAAACGCAGCAAACCCGTGTACGGGTCGAATCATCACCCGGCTCCTTCCGCCGCGGCGTCTGACTCGCGCCCGCGCTTGCGTGCCTCGGAGAAGGGTAGTATATCATGACGGAGTCGAAAAAGTCTCGCCTCGAAGATCCGATCGAGAGGTGCTACTATGATGGCTCTGTGGTCGATCCGTCGATTGATGCGTGTGATCGCCGGGATTGCGCTGATCCTGGGCGTTGGGGTCGGGCTGTCGAGGATGCCTTCGGGGCGGATGATGTATTGCCGCGTGAATTGCCAGTCAAACCTGCGGAACGTCGTTCGGGCCACCGTGTGTTATGCGAATCGCGAGGGGCATCTCCCGACCGGGACTTGGCCCAACGCGAGCTTGCCGCCTGAAATCGCGTTCGCGGACGGTTCGGCGCGATTCATCGGCGACACGATCAGCCCGAGGGTGTTCGAGGCGTTGTCGACCATCGCCTGGGGAGGATTCGTGTCCCGGAACGCCCTGCTGGAGCCGTCGGTGTCTCGATGCAATACTCGCACCCAACCGCCGAATAGCCTTGTCCTTACGGTGGACGACCGGAAAAACGGTGGGTGGTGCGGCGCATTCGCATTGCGACCGTGACTTATCTCCCGAAGGGACCAGGGGTGGACATTCCATGCGCACCGATCCCGATCTGCTGCTCAGCCTCGCCAAGGCCGGCTCCGGACCGGCGTTGACCCGACTGCTGGATCGACATCGCGGGGCGCTGGAAGTGCAAGCCCGCCTCCAGCTCAGCCGACGGCTCCGCGCCAAGCTCGACATCGAAGACCTGATGCAGGAACTCTCGCTGGAAGCCCACCGGGATATCGCGCAGTTCCGCGGCCGGTCGGAGGGGGAGTTCGTCTGCTGGCTGAGGAAGGTCTTTGCGACGATCCTGTCGAACCAGGTCCGGCGCTACCTCGGGACGCGGCGGCGGGACCTCCGGCGCGAGCGCCGGATCGTCGGCCGAGGCGATGATACGTCGCGGCCGGTCGTCAACTTGCACCTGGTCGCTCCGCAGAGCTCGCCCAGCCAGCAGGCCGCGCGTCGCGAGCGCGCCGAGCTGCTCGTCGGGGCTCTCGATCGGCTGCCGCCTGCGTATCGCGAGGTCATCGTCCTGAGGAACCTGGAAGGACTGAGCTTCGCCGACGTCGCCGCACGGATGGGACGTACCGAGGATAGCGTCAAGAACATCTGGCTGCGGGCCTTGAACCGACTTCGCCGCATGCTGGGGGACCTCATATGAACCCGGACCTGCGAGTGCAAATGGCCGAGCCGTTCGATTCGAATGCGGAAGGGTCCTCATCCGCGGTGGACGATCCCCGAGTCGCGGTCGCCCTGGATGAATACCTGGCCGAGCTCCAGGCAGGCCGGCGGCCTTCGCGCGAGGAATTCCTGGATCGCTATCCGGAGATCCGCGATCCCCTGGACCGGGGCCTCGACGTCCTGGAGTTCGTCCACTCGAACGCCGGCACGGACACGCCGCAGCCACCGGATCTGCCGGGCGCGGACCTCCTGCCGCCCGAGACGATCCTGGGCGACTATCGCCTCATCCGCGAGGTCGGACGAGGCGGGATGGGGGTCGTCTACGAAGCCCAGCAAGTCTCCCTGGGTCGCCGCGTCGCGGTCAAGGTCCTCTCGGGCGCCGGCGTGCTGGATCCGCGACGTCTCCAGCGCTTCCGCATCGAGGCGCAGGCGGTCGCCCAGCTCAACCACCCGCACATCGTGCCCATCTTCGCCGTAGGCTTCGATCGGGGCATTCACTATTACGCCATGCAGTATGTCGAGGGCTCGACGTTGGCGGAGATCCTCGAGAATCACCCCGCGCGTCAAAAAGGGGGCGGCGAAGAGACGACGCTGGTACCGACCCGTCAAGCCCCCGGTTCGTCATCGGGAGTTGCCGCGGCCGCATCGAGTCTCGGAGTGCGCTCGACAGATCCGGATGACAGCGGCTTCCGCCTGACGTCGCGCGGCGCGGGCTCCAACATCACTCCGATCGCGGGCCGGGAGGCGTTCCGGGCGATCGCCCAGCTCGGAATCCAGGCGGCTGAGGGCCTCGACCATGCGCATGCGATGGGGGTCCTCCATCGCGACATCAAGCCCTCGAACCTGCTGATCGACGCACGTGGGAACCTCTGGATCACCGACTTCGGCCTGGCCCGCTTCCAGGATGACTCCGGGCTCACCCTCACCGGCGACCTCGTCGGTACCCTGCGCTACATGGCTCCCGAGATGGCGATGGGACGACGGTTGAGCTTCGACCCCCGGTCCGACATCTACTCGCTGGGTGCGACGCTCTACGAGCTCCTGACGCTACGCCCCGTCTTCCCCGGGAAAGACCGCCAGGAGTTGTTGCGTCAGATCGCCCAGGACGAGCCGGTCTCGCCGCGCCGGATCGACGGGGCGATCCCGCGCGACCTCGAGACGATCGTCATGAAGGCCATGGCCAAGGAGCCCGAGCGTCGTTACGCGTCGGCGCGTGAACTGGCCGAGGATCTGAGCTGCTTCCTGGACGATCAACCGATCCGCGCCCGACCGCCGTCGGCGTGGGAACGCATCGCGAAGTCGGCACACCGGCATCGGGCTGTCCTGATGGCGGCGGCCAGCGTCGGGCTGGTCGCGCTGGGAATCAGCTCTGCGCTCCTCTGGCAGCTCTGGCAGGAGCGGCAGAGGACGGCCTGGGCCAATGACGTCTTCGGCGAGAGCATCCGGGTGCACAACCTGGCGGATCAACTGACAATGAGCGGGATGGAGGCGCTGGGCCGGGACGGCTCGCACGCCCGAGGACATCGAGAGACTGCGTGGATTCTACGGCCAGGCGGCCGCGTTCTACGAGCGGCTCTCGCATGACCCCTCCGTCGCTCCCCGCATCCAGGCCCTCGCCTTCCGCCGGTTGGGGTTCACTCGGATGGTCTCCGGCATGCGAACCACGTCGGCGACGGACGACTATCGCCGTTCGATCGCCATCTACGAGAGGCTGCTGGCCGCCGAGCCCCGGGACGACGAACTCCGGGACGGCCTGGCCGACGCCCACTACAATCTGGGCTACGAGCTGCTGAATTCCTCCGACCGGGCGAGCCGGTCGAATCCCTCGTCGCGGCTTGCGAGCTCGGAGCCATCGTTCCGGATGGCGATCCAGCTCCAGCAGGAGCGAGCGATGGAGTCAAAGGATGCCGACTTGCTGGATCGCGCGGCCTCGAGTCGCCTCTATTTCGCGTCCGCACTGGAGCAGCACGGCAAGAAGGCCGACTCGGAACGCGAGCGACGTGCCGTGCTCGATCTCTTCGAACGTCTGACCAGCCCTGTCCTGGCCTCGGACCAGGCCATGAAGCAGTCAGCCCTCTGGGCCGCGACCCTGTACCAGAAGCTCGCCAAGAGGATGGGTCAGTACAAGTGGGTACCAGAGCAAGAAGAGGCACTTCGCCGCGGTCTGACGTTCGAACCGGACGACGCGTACCTGCTCCTCAATCTCGCGCGGCTGCTCATGGCCCCGGCGGATGCCGCCTCGAGTCGGTCGCGTGAAGCGGTCAAGCTGGCGAAGAGGGCGACCGAGACCGCATCGGGTCAATCGGAGTCCTGGAGGGTGCTGGCCCTCGCTCAGCTCCGCGCCGGCGATGGACCGGGCGCCGCCGCGGCCGTCGACGAATCGTTGAAGCTCCAGACAAGATTCCAGCATCAGGAGGGCCAGGCTTCCGACCGGCTCCTGATGGCCATGGTCCGCTGGCATCAGGGCTTTCGAGAAGAAGCACTGACCTGGTACGTGAAGGCGCTGGACAAGATGGCGAGAGAACCAGGCGACGATCCGGACGCGTCAAACTACTGGCCGCAGGCGATGGACCTGCTGAAGCCGATCCTCGTGGCCGACCGGCGCAGCGGGGATACCAGCGGCTGATCGACTCCGAGGAGCAGGGCAGGGGTCCGGGTGATCATCTCCGAAAGGGGGCCACCCTCAAATGTGCACTGACTCGCCGAGTCCCTGGCCGGCGGCTTCCATGATGGCCTCTGAGTAGGTCGGGTGCGGGTGCATGGCATGGAGGATCTCCTCCTCGGTGGCCTCGAGCTTCTTGGCCATCACCAGCTCGGCGATCATCTCGGTCGCTTGTGAGCCGATCAGGTGGGCACCCAGAAGCTCGCCGAACCTGGCGTCGAAGACCAGCTTGACGAATCCCTCCGTCTCGTCCGAGGCCAGGGCACGGCCGCTGAACTGGAACGGGAACTTGCCGATCCGGACCTCGTGGCCGGCCTCGCGCGCGGCCTTCTCCGTCAATCCCACGCTGGCCACTCCGGGATCGGTGTAGGTGCAGCCGGGGATCGTCGTGTAGTCCACCGTCCGATCCGAGAAGCCGCAGAGCCGCTCGATGCAGCAGACCGCCTCGTGGTGCGCGACGTGCGCCAGCCACGGCGGCCCGATGACGTCGCCGACCGCGTAGATCCCCGGCACGCTCGTGACATACCCGTTGTCGGGATCGGCCTTGATGTGGTTCTTGACGAGCTCGACCTTCAGGTCGTCGGCGAAGAGCCCCTCGACGTTGCCGAGCACGCCGATGGCCACCAGCATCTTCTCGGCCTCTACGGTCGTCTTCCCCTTGGGCGTCTCGACCTCGGCCTTGACCCCCCTGTCGGTCTTCTCGACCTGGCCCGTCCTCGAACCGGTGTGGATCGCCAGGCCCCGCTTGGTCAGGCTCTGGTTCAGCGCGGCGGAGATCTCCTCGTCCTCGCCCGGGAGGATGCGGTCGAGGAGCTCGACGACGGTCACTTTCGTGCCGATGGCATTGTAGAAGTAGCCGAACTCCAGGCCGATCGGCCCGGCGCCGATGATGAGCAGCGATTTCGGCTGGCTCGTCAGGCTCATCGCCTCCTTGTAAGAGACGATCGATTTGCCGTCGAACTCGGCGCCGGGCAGCGGGCGGGCCCTGACCCCAGTGGCGATCACGATCGACTCGGCCGTGACGGTCTCGTTGCCGACCTGGACCTTGTGCGGCGCGACGACCTTGGCGACGCCGAGCCTCGAGTTGACCTTATACTTGCGGAACAGCCCCTCGATCCCCTTGTTGAGCTGGCCGGCCACGGCCCGGCTGCGGCGGATGATCTGGGTGAAGTCCCAGCCCGCCTGGCCCGTGAAGCCGAACTGCGTCCCGTGGTTCTTGATCAGCTCGGCCAGGTGGGCGTTGGTCAAAAGGGCCTTGGTCGGGATGCAGCCCCAGTTGAGGCAGATGCCCCCCAGCTTGTCGCGCTCGACGCAGAGCACGCGCTTCTTGAGCTGGGCGGCGCGGATCGCGCCGGCGTAACCGGCGGGCCCGCCGCCGATCACCACGATGTCATAGTCGTAGGCCATGTGTCCCCTACTTGTTGGCACGTCAAAGGAGCATGGACGTGGGCTCTTCCAGCAGGCCCTTCAAGGTCTGGAGGAACTCGGCGGCCATCGCGCCGTTGACGGCGCGGTGATCGGCGGTCATGGTGACGGTCAGCACGGTGCCGACGACCAGTCGGTCCCCCTCGACGACCGGGCGCTTCTCGGCGGCCCCGATGGCGAGGATGCCCACCTCGGGCATGTTGAGGATCGCGTCGAACTGGCGGATCCCGTACATGCCGAGGTTGGAGATCGTGAACGTGCCGCCCGAGAGTTGCTCGCCGGTGAGGCTATTCGACCGGGCCGCGGCGGCCAGGGCCTCGCTCTGCTGGCGGATCTCGCGCAGACCGAGGGTGTCGGCGCGTGGGAGCACGGGAACGATCAGCCCCTCGGGGAGCGCGACGGCGATCCCGATGTTGACCTCGCCGTGGCGGACGATGGCGTCGGGCTCGTAGCTGGCGTTGACGCCGGGGTGGGCCCGCAGCGTCATCGCCACGGCCTTGGTGACGAAGTCGCCCAGCGAGAGCTTGATCCCCTCGCGGGCGAGGCGCTTGTTGAGCTCCTCGCGGGCCGCGACGAGCCGATCGGCGCGGATGTCCACGGTCAGGTGGATCTCGGGCGCAGCTTGCTTGGCCTGGACCATCCGCTGGGCGATCGTCTTCCGCATCCGGGAGTGGGGGATGCGCTGGGTCGCCGACGGCGCGGGTGCGGGCCGTGCCGGCTGCTGCGATGCGTCCGGCGCCTGCGGCGGCCGGGTCTGCGGCGTCGCCACGGCCGGCGGCGCGGCAGGCCCCTCCTGGAGGTAGGTCTCGACGTCGCGCCGGACGATCCGGCCGTTGGGGCCTGAGCCGCGCACCCGGGCCAGGTCCACGCGGGCCGACGCGGCCAGCTTCCGTGCCAGCGGGCTCACTTTGAGCCGTCGGGCGCCCGGCCCGTACTCTTCCTCGTCCGGCTCGTGGCCGTTGCCGGCGTCGGTCGCGGGCTGGCCATTGCCGGTCGCCACGGCCGCTTCGACGGGCGCCGCGGACTCGACGCTCTCGGCGGCGGCCGTCGAGCGCATCTTCTCGCCCGCCGGCTTGCCCGCGGCCTTCGCCGGACTTCCCCCGGCCAGGCTGGCCGCCACCTGCTTCGGATCCTCGTCCTTCCTGGCCAGGACCATCACCCGCTGGCCCAGCGCCACTTCCTCGCCGGCGGCGCGGTCGATGTGCACGATCGTGCCGTCGTCGTACGACTTCATCTGCATGGTGGCCTTGTCGGTCTCGATATCGGCCAGCACGTCACCTTCCTTGATCTGGTCCCCGACCTTGACCAGCCACTGGGCGATCACGCCGGTCTCCATCGTGGGACTCAGCTTCGGCATCGTGACTTCGATCGGCACGTCGCTTCTCCCTGCGGCCGCCGTAGGGTGGGTGAAACCCACCGCGAGCCAGGGCCTCGAACCGGTGGGTTTCACCCGCACTACGGAACCGTCGCGTTATTGGAACCGGTTTTCAGAGATATAAGACATCATGGACAGCGTTGATGATCCGGTTGACCGAAGGGAGCATCGACGCCTCGAGGGCGCGGTTGTACGGGATCGGCGCGTCCTTGGACGCCACACGGCGGATCGGCGCGTCGAGATCGTCGAAGGCCGCCTGAGTGATCCGGTCGGAGATGCCGGCTCCCAGGCCGCAATACGGCCAGTCCTCCTCGACGATCACGCCGCGGTGAGTCTTGCGGACGGAGGCCAGGAGCGCTTCGATATCGAGGGGGCGGACCGTACGGAGGTCGATGACCTCGGCGTCGATCTCTTCCTCGTCGGCGAGCTTCCCCGCGGCGGCGAGGGTCGCCTTGAGCGACCGCGAGTAGGTGATGAGCGTGACGTCCGACCCGGGCCGCTTGATTTCGGCCTTGCCGATCGGCACGACGTGCTCGCCCGCGGGGACCTCGCCCCGCTCGTGGTAAAGGACCTCGTGCTCGATGAAGACCACCGGGTCATCCGAGCGAATGGCGCTCTTGAGCAGCCCCTTGGCGTCAGCCGGCGTGGAGGGCAGGATCACGGTCAGGCCCGGGATCTGGGAGTACCAGGCCTCCAGCCGGTGCGAGTGCGTGGCCGCCAGGCAGCCGGCCATCCCCGAGCTGCCGCGGAAGACGATCGGCACCGCGAACTGGCCGCCGCTCATGTACCGCATGTTCGCGGCGTTGTTGACGACCTGGTCGATGGCCACCAGGCTGAAGCTGAAGGTCATGAACTCGATGATCGGCCGCAGCCCGGCCATCGCCGCGCCGATGCCGATGCCCGCGAACCCCGCCTCGGAGATCGGCGTGTTGACAACCCGCTGCGGGCCGAACCGCTTGAGCATCCCCTGGCTGACCTTGTAGGCCCCGTCGTACTGCGCCACTTCCTCGCCCATGAGGAACACGCGGTCGTCGCGCTCCATCTCCTCGGTCATGGCCTGATTGAGGGCCTCGCGAAACGTCAAGACCGGCATGTTCACTCCTGTGGGATAAACGGGGCGACCGTGATGTCTTCGTAGAGCGCGTCCAGGGGAGGCGGCTCGCTGTGCTCGGCGAACGCGATGCTCTCCTCGACCTCTTCCTTGACGCTCTCGTGCATGCGGTCGATCGCATCCTGATCGATCCAGCCGCGCTGTTTGAGGATGTTCTCGTAGACCGCGATCGGGTCGTTTTGCACCGCCGAGTCGAGTTCGTCCCTCTGGCGGTACTTGCCCGGGTCGCTGATCGAGTGTCCCTTGTAGCGGTAGGTCTGGGCCTCGATGAACGACGGGCCCTCGCCGGCCCGCGCCCGGTTGACCGCCTCGCGGGTCGTCTTGGCCATGAGCTCGATGTCGTTACCGTTGATCGATACGCCGGGGATGCCGTAAGGGAGCGCGCAACGGACTGTCAGGTCGAGCACGGCCGAGGAACGCGTCAGCGACGTGCCCATCGCATACAGGTTGTTCTCCACGACGTAGATCACCGGCAGCTTCCACAGGGCCGCCATGTTGAGCGCCTCGTGGACCGAACCTTGATTGACCGCCCCGTCGCCGAGGTAGCAGATGCAGACCCGATCCTCACCGCGGTACTTGATGGCGAACGCCACGCCGGCGGCCAGGGGGATGTGGCTGCCGACGATGGCATGCCCGCCCAGGAACCCCTTCTCGGCGTCGAAGAAGTGCATCGAGCCGCCCTTGCCCTTCGAGCAGCCCGTCACCTTGCCCAGCAGCTCGGCCATCCCCGCCTTGGCGCTGATCCCGCGCGCAGCGCATGGCCGTGATCGCGATACGCCGTGATGACGTAGTCGTCCTCGCGCAGCACGCCGATCGAGCCGACCGCCACCGGTTCCTGGCCGCTGTACTGGTGGAAGAACCCGCCGATCTTGTTCCCTTTCTGATAGAGCATCTCCGCGCGCTCCTCGAAGCGGCGGATCAGCAGCATCTGCCGGAGCCAAACCAGCGCCTGGGTCTTGTTGACGACGGGTTTCGCCTCGGTCTGCACGTGCTCCGTGATCATCATGACTCCTGAATGCAAGCAAGTACGGGTGATTTCAACGGGTTCAATCCAATGCCGATCCTCGGGTGGAGAGGAGGGTGTCGACTCGATCGTTTTCCGGGGTGGGACGGGATGACGGCTCAGGTGGCACTTCCCTGTGACTCGCCGTGGAGCAGTTGACGGAGCACGTACGGCAGGATCCCACCGTGTTCATAGTAACGGATCTCCTGCGGAGTGTCGATCCGGACACTCACGCGAAAGCGAATGGGGGGGCCATTTTCGCGGCGGGCGGTCACGGACAGCTCTCGCCCGGAGGCGAAGCGGCCGGCGATCGCCTCGGGCAGCCCTTCGATCTCGTAGACCTCCTCGCCGGTCAGGCCGAGGCTCTCGACGTTCTCTCCGATCCGGAACTGGAGGGGCAGGACACCCATGCCGACCAGGTTCGAGCGATGGATGCGCTCGTAGCTCTCGGCGATCACCGCGCGGATGCCCAGCAGCCGAGGTCCCTTGGCGGCCCAGTCGCGCGACGAGCCCGAGCCATATTCCTTGCCGGCCAAGATCAACAGCGGAATGCCCTCGGCCTCATATTGTTGCGACGCGTCGAAGATGGTCCTCTGCTCGCCGTCGGGCAGGTGTCGGGTCCATCCGCCCTCGGTCCCCGGCGCGAGTTTGTTGCGCAGGCGGATATTGGCGAACGTACCGCGGACCATCACCTCGTCGTTGCCCCTTCGGGCTCCGTACGAGTTGAAATCGGCCGGCTTGACCCCCCGCTCGATCAGGTAGCGACCCGCCGGGCTCTCCGGCTTGATCGAGCCGGCCGGCGAGATGTGGTCGGTCGTGATGCTGTCGCCCAGCACCGCCAGCACCCGCGCCCCCGCGATCGGCGCGACCGGCGGCGGCTCGACGGTCATCCCCGCGAAATAGGGCGGGTTCTTGACGTAAGTCGAAGCCCCGTCCCACTTGTAAAGATCACCCCGCGGCACCGGCAGCGACTTCCAGTGCTCGTCCCCGTCGAAGGCCTCGGCGTACTCGGACTGGAACATCTCGGCCCGGACCGACTTCTGGATCGCGTCCTGGATCTCGCGCTGGCTGGGCCAGATGTCGCGGAGGTAGACCGGTCTTCCCTGGGGGTCGGACCCCAGCGGCTCATTCTGGAGGTCGATATCCATCGTGCCGGCGAGGGCGTAGGCGACGACCAGCGGGGGCGAAGCCAGGTAATTGGCGCGGACGTCGGCGTTGATCCGGCCCTCGAAGTTGCGGTTGCCGCTTAACACGGCGACCGCGACCAGGTCGTCGTGATTGATCTTCTCGGAGATGGCCGAGGGCAGGGGACCAGAATTGCCGATGCAGGTCGTGCAGCCGTAGCCGACGAGGTTGAACCGGAGCCGGTCGAGATACTCGTCGAGCCCGGCATCGTGGAGGTAGTCGGTGACGACCTTCGAACCGGGTGCCAGGCTGGCCTTGACCCAGGGTTTGGTCTCGAGCCCGCGCTCGACGGCCTTCCTGGCCAGGAGCCCGGCGGCGACCATGACCGAGGGATTCGAGGTGTTGGTGCAGCTCGTGATCGCGGCGATGACGACCGAGCCGTGCGTGATCGACGGGACGGCGCCCTCGACGATCGGCTCGACGACCGCCGTGACGGCGGCCGACCCGTTCGCGCCACCTTCCACGACCGGCAGGGCGGGGCCGGTGGCCGCCTTCTTCTTGGCGGGCCGGGCCGACTGGAGGTCCTTGAGCGCCGCGGCGAACGAGGCCTTGGCGTCGTGCAGCGCCACCCGGTCTTGCGGCCGGCGGGGGCCGGCGAGGCTGGGTTCGACCGTCGAGAGGTCCAGTTCGAGCGTGTCGGAATAGGCGGACTCGGCGCGCGCCGGGACCGTGGAACATCCCTTGGGCCCTGGCGTACGCCTCGACCAGTTTGATCGTCTCGGCCGGCCGGCCGGAGAGTTTGAGATATCGGAGCGTCTCGGCGTCGATGGGGAAGAGCCCGCAGGTTGCGCCGTACTCGGGGGCCATGTTGGCGATGGTCGCCCGATCCGCCAGCGGGAGGCCCGCCAGGCCGTCGCCGTAGTATTCGACGAACTTGCCGACGACCCCCTTCTTCCGCAGCATCTGGGTGACGGTGAGCACCAGGTCCGTTGCGGTCGCTCCCTCGCGGAGGGTTCCAGTCAGCTTGAACCCGACGACCTGGGGGACCAGCATCGAGACCGGCTGGCCCAGCATGGCGGCCTCGGCCTCGATCCCCCCGACGCCCCAGCCCAGCACGCCCAGTCCGTTGATCATTGTCGTATGAGAGTCGGTGCCGACCAGCGTGTCCGGGTAGGCCAGGCGAACGCCGCTCTCCTCGGCGTCGAAAATCACGCGCGCCAGGTATTCCAGGTTGACCTGATGGACGATGCCGGTGTCGGGCGGGACGACGCGGAAGTTGTCGAAGGCGTGCTGGCCCCAGCGGAGGAAGGCGTACCGCTCGCGATTGCGCTCGAACTCCAGCTCAGCGTTGACGGCGAAGGCCCGCGTCGTCCCGGCCTCGTCGACCTGGACGGAGTGGTCGATGACCAGCTCGACCGGCTGGAGCGGGTTGATCTTCCGAGGATCACCGCCCAGCCGCTGCATCGCGTCGCGCATGGCGGCCAGGTCCACGATTGCCGGAACGCCGGTGAAGTCTTGCAGCAGGACCCGGCTGGGCCGGAAGGCGATCTCGGTCTCGGGCTCGGCCTTGGGGTCCCACGAGGCCAGGGCTTTGATGTCGTCGGCCGTGACGGTGTTACCGTCCTCGTGGCGTAAAAGGCTTTCCAGCAAGATCTTCAGCGAGAACGGCAGGCGTGAGGCGTCGAGCCCGGCCCGGCTCAGGGCGTCGAGCCGATAGTAGTGGAACGTCTGGCCATCCACCTGGAATGTCGATCTCGCGTCGAATGAATTGGGCATGGGTTGTCCTCTCGCGGTCGGGCGGGCGGGATCATCCCACGAATTGTACGTCAACCGGCCCCGGGACTAAACCCGCTTCCGCCGCGCGGGCGAGGAGGGTGCGCACGGCCTCGCGCCCCTTCGGCCCGTAGTCGATCGTCCAGTCGTTGACGTACATACCCACGAAGCGATCGGCCAGGGCGGGCTCGAGGTCCCGGGCGTATCGGAGTGCGTACTCCAGGGCCTCTTCGCGGTGGTCGAGTGCGTAGCTGATGCTCTCCTTGAGTAGCCGGGCGATTCGCGCGACCATCGCCTCACCCAGATCCTTGCGAACGACGTTCCCACCTAAGGGCAACGGCAGCCCGGTCTGCTGGTGCCACCATTCGCCCAGATCGACGACCTTGTGAAGACCCCGCTCCCCATAGTAGAGCTGCCCCTCATGGATGAGGAGACCCGCATCGACCCGGCCGTCGGCCACGGCGGGCAGGATCTCGTCGAACGGCATGACGATCACCGGTGTGTCCTTCCCCAGGCAGAGTTGCAGGGTCAGGTAGGCCGTGGTCAGCTTCCCCGGGATGGCGATGGTCCGGCCTTTCAAGTCGTTGAGTGCCATCGGTTTCCGGGTGACGAGCGTCGGTCCGTACCGATCCCCCATGCTCGATCCTGACGCCAGGAGCGCATAACGATCGGTCAGGTAGGCGAAGGCATGGATGCTGACCGCCGAGACCTCCAGCTCACCGCGGAGGGCGCGCTGGTTCAGCGTCTCGATGTCCTCGAGCTGGTGGACGAACCGCAGCCCTCCCGTGTCGAGTCTCTCGTGGGTCAGGGCGTAGAACATGAACGCATCATCCGAGTCGGGGCTATGCCCGACCCGGATCGTGGTCACGGCATCGTCGCTCATTGAGGGCGGCTCCTCGAGGTCTGGCGACGGATGCCTTGTCCGCTCCGTCGCTCGCGGCCGGAAAGATTTCCATTGATTATAGAAGTCGGCCCGTTCCGGCAATCGGAACCGCCAGACGATCGACCTTCGTCGGAGTGGCCGGCCTCGTCTCACGACCCCGAGCCATCGGCAAGGTGCCGCGCAGGCGGTTCGCCTCCGACCATCCGGACTACCGTGGCTTCGTTTCGTTGGCTTCGCGCGCTACGGCGGCGCATCGGCCAACCCTCGCGGAGAACCACGAAGGTTCCATGAAGATTGGCTTCGTTTCGTCGATCTCGCACCCTTGGGTCGGTGCTCCGACCGCCATTTTGGCAGGATTGGGTTCGTTTCGTCGATCTCGCAGCCACCGACACGGCGTTTCTGCCGCCATTTTGGCAGGGTTGGGTTCGTTTCGTCGGTTCCGTCGCTGGGCGGAAGCGAATGCGGGGCGACGGGCAGGGCCCGGCCAGTAGCTGGTTCGATGCTTGCGTGTGTGTAGCCAGCATCTTCATGCATGCATCCATGACAGTCTCTTCGCTTTCAGTGCGATGACCCGTCGATCCCTCCGGCCGAATTGCTTAGGTTCCCAGCATAAGGTTCCTCCAATCTGGATTATGAGGCATGATTGCAGTTACGCAAGTGCATCGTGGGAATGAGGCAGCGTGGCTTTGTGGCGGAATACAGCCCGGCCGTCAGCGAGCCATCGGAAACGACGCTCAGTTGTTGGGCTGCAACCAGATCAACGTCGAGGTCCTCTCATCGGTCCGGCTCGGCGAAACGCACCGCCGGAGGGCGATCATTCGACAGGGTCGGCCCGACCTGCCCGGCCGCATCGTCCGCGAGCCGTCCGAACGTCCTCGGCGATCGCCCCTTGACGCTTGTAAGAGGCGGAGGATTGCAGATACTGGTGGTCTGGAGCGAAAGGATCGGCGGTCCGCTGCACAAGGGGGCGATCCCATGACGAGAACAGCGAGTCGGTGCACCGTCGGAGTCGTCCGGGCGCTTGGCGTCGGCGCGGTGGTTCTGGGGTTGAGCCTGGCCCGGCTTCCGACGCCGGCGAATGCCCAGGCCCCGGAGGCGCCGGCGTTCGAGATGCCGGATTTCGGAGTCGTACCGCGACCGGCCGTCACGCAGGTGCTCCCGGAGTTGCCCGGGGTTCAACGGGAGCTGAAGATCACCGAGGCCCAAAAGAAGGAACAGGCAGAGATCGACGAACGGCGGTTCGAGAGGATCCAGAAGGCGCGCGATGAGATCAAGGATCGCGCCAAGTTCCAGGCGGCCCGCGATGCCATCGTCAAGGAGACCGTGGCGGCGCAACTGGCGACGCTCAAACCGGAACAGCTCGAACGCCTGGCCCAGATCCAGCTCCAAGCCCAGGGGCCGCTTGCCTTCTCCGTTCGCGAACGCGATCCGGGCTCGTCGGGCGACTATCCCGGCCAGTTCATCGGCCCTCCTCTTTCCGAACAGCTCAAGTTGACCGACGAGCAGGTGAAACGGGTCCGGACGATCGCCGAGGAGGGGACGGCCCAGATCGAGAAGGCAGCCAGCTTCCGGGTTCCCTCCGGGTCAAGGGCGCCCCATCGGCTCGGAATAGCCGAGCCGAAAGACCCGATCGCCCCAGCGGAAGACATGCGCGAAATGGGACGCGCCGAGGCCGCACACCCCATAATGAGAGTAGCCCAGAGGCGTCGCATCCTCGACCCCGGCAAGATAGGTTGCTCCGCCGTAGCTCGCGATCCATTCTCGGCCAGGACGAGGTGGGACGCAGCGCGGCCCGTCCACGAAGGCGTCGAGTGAGTCACTCGATTCCTGGACCTGGAATTCGCGGATGACGACATCGCGGGGAATGGCCGGCTCTTGCGCGATTTGATCGGCTTTCGATGAGGAGGCCGCCCGCTCCGGTGCCGATCGCAGTGCTAGCGACGGATTCCCCGCGGCGAGGAGCACGACAAGACACAGGCAAGAGGCGATCCGTCTGAACATCGGGGCCTCCGTACCAGGAGATCGTGAATGATCCCATCATCATGCGACCGTCCGCGGCACCCGACTTCACGAGCCGCCAAGATCCCCGACGTCCCAGACGGCTGCCATCAAAGACCGGTGAAATAAAAAAGACATTAGCTTGTCGTTGCGTCCTTGACTTCAGCCCGACAAGTTGGTCTAATCAGGTAATGCTTGTCCGCTCATGTTGGGCGGCCGGACCCGGCCAGGGCGGCCCCGCCGTGCGATCCCCGCACGGACGGGGCCTTTCTCTGCGCCGTGCTCGTCCGATGGCCGGACGTGAGGGATCACCCGATGTTCAATGATCCCCCTTTGTGGTCCGGGCGGCGATGTCCCTGCCGAGGGGCCTGGTCCGACCGCGGGAACAGACCGGCCTGGCGCGCATCCGACCGCGCCCCCATCGAAGGAGACAGTCGTGCGTGACTTCGACACCAGTTTGGGCCCGATTCATCGGCATTCCGGGGTTCGGGAGGTGCGGGAACGTCCCGGCCGGAGGCGACCGGGGCGCGGGCGGGCCCGGTGTCTCGCATTGGGCCTGGAAACGCTGGAAGGCCGGGTCCTCTTGTCGGGTGGTCCGACGATCTACACCGTCAATTCGGTCGGCAACGGTGATACGGGCACGGGCAACTCGGGTACTCTGCCGTACGTGATCAGCCAGGCCGATGCCGACGTCAACCCCGCCGGCAGCCGGATCGAGTTCGATCCAACGGTCTTCTCCTCGCCGCAGACGATCGCCCTGGCGAACACGCTGGAGCTGTCCGGGACGGCGGGTCCGGAGTTGATCGACGGCCTCGGACCTGCCATCGTGACAACCAGCGGCGACTTCGCCGTGCAGGTCTTCCAGGTGGACAGCGGAGTGACGGCCACGATCTCGGGCCTGACGATCTCGGGCGGCAGCACCTCGGACAGCGGCGGCGGCATCAGCAACGATGGCACACTGACCGTCACCGACTCCACCATCGCAGGCAACTCGGCCTTGCAAGGCGGCGGCATCTTCAACAATGCCGGAGCATTGACCGTCACCGACTCCACGATCGCGGGCAACTCGGCTTCAGACAGAGCCGGCGGCATCCGGAACGATGGCACATTGGCCGTCACCGACTCCGCCATCACGGGCAACTCGGCTTCGAACGACGGCGGTGGCATCTGGAACGATGGCACATCGACTGTCACCAACTGCACCATCGCGGGCAATTCGGCCACGGACGGCGGCGGGATCTGGAACAGCAATGGCACATTGAGGGTCGCCAACTGCACCATCGCGGGCAATTTGACCACGGGCAACGGCGGCACCAGCGGCGGTGGCGGCCTGAGATGGGATGGAGGCACGGCCACCCTGAACAACACGATCGTCGCCCTCAATACGCGCAACACTGGCAGCGGTGTAACACCCGATGACATCTACGCCTGGACCGGCATGGCACTCTCCCCGTCCAGCGCGTACAACCTGATCGGCACAGGGGGCTCCGGCGGACTGATTGACGGAACCGACGGTAACCAGGTTGGTGTCGCCAACCCGGGGCTGGGCACGCTGGCCAGCAACGGGGGGCCGACCCAGACCATCGCCCTGCTGGCCAACAGCCCCGCCATCAACACCGGCAGCAACGACCTGGCCATCGATCCCACGACCCAGCAGCCGTTGCTCACCGATCAGCGGGGCGCGGGCTTCCCGCGCATCGTCTTTGGCACGGTGGATATTGGCGCCTTCGAGTTCCAGGGGGAGTCGTTCGTGGTGACGGCCCAGCCCCCCTCCGGCGTCATCGCGGGATCCGGCTTCGGCCTGACGGTCGCCGCCGAGGATAGCTCGGGCCATGTTGACACCTCCTTCAACGGCACCGTCACGGTGGCGCTGGCTAATAACCGCGACGAGGCTACCCTCGGCGGCACGCTGACGGTGACGGCTACCAACGGCGTGGCCACCTTCACCGGTTTGACCCTCGATAAGGTCGGCGTCGGCTACACCCTCCGCGTGTCGGGCAACGGTCCGTCTGGCGCAACGACCAGCGCCGTCGCTGTGACACCCGCCGCAGCCACCCATCTGGAGGTCACCTCGCAGCCCGTCAGCGTCGGGGTCGGCATCGGGTTCGGGCTGGTCGTCACGGCCGAGGACTCTTTCGGCAACCGGGCCGCTTCCTACGACGGAACCGTCGCGGTGGCGCTGGCCAACAATCCCGTCGGGGCGACCCTGGGCGGCACGCTGACGGCGACGGCCACCGATGGTGTGGCGACTTTCGCCGGACTGACCCTCGACAAGACCGGGGCCGGCTATGCTCTCCAGGTCTCTTCGGACGGTCTGACCGCGGCGATGACCGGCGCTTTCAGTGCGTGGGCCAGCCCTTCGGTCTACACGGTCGATCTCACGAGCGCCAGCGGGGCGGGGTCGGGCGACGCAGGCGACCTGGTCTACGTCATCACTCAGGCGAACGCCAACACGAATTTCTTTGGCAGCATCATCCAGTTCGATCCCGCGGTGTTCTCCTCGCCGCAGACGATCACCCTGGCGAGCACGCTGGAGCTGTCCGAGACGGCCGGGCCGGAGTCGATCGACGGCCTCGGAGCCGCCATCGTGACAATCAGCGGCGACTTCGCCGTCCAAGTCTTCCAGGTGGACAGCGGAGTGACGGCCACACTCTCCGGCCTGACGATATCGGATGGCAGCGACGGGGGCGGCAGCGGCGGGGCCGGCAGCGGCGGTGGCATCGCCAACTCCGGCACCCTCTCGATCATCGACGCCACCGTCAGCGGCAACTTCGCCGGAGGCAGCGTGAGCGGCAGTGGCGGGGGCGTCGCCAACTCCGGCGTCCTCTCGGTCACCGACTCCATCTTCAGCGGCAACTCGGCCGGGGGCGGGCTCGGCGGCGGTAGCGGCGGGGGCATCTCCAACACCGGCACCCTCTCGGTCACCGACTCCACCTTCAGCGGCAACTCGGCCACGGGAGGGATCGCCGGCTCCGGCAGCGGCGGAGCCATCGGAAACTCTGGCACCCTCTCAATCACCGACTCCACCTTCAGCGGCAACTCGGCCGGGGGCGGGACCGCCGGCGGCAGCAGCGGTGGCGGCGGCGGCGGTGGCATCGCCAACTATTCCGGCACAGTCTCGATCACCGGCTGCGCCTTCAACAGCAACTCGGCCGCCGGCAGCAACCCCGGCGGCGGTAGCGGCGGAGGCATCTCCAACGCCGCCACGCTCTCGATCATCGATACCACCTTGAGCAACAACTCGGCGGGCGGCGGTTTCAGCTCGGGGGCGCCGGGGGCGGCATCGGCGGTGGCATCACCAATTCCGGCATCCTCTCGATCACCGATTCCACCGTGAGCGGCAACTCGGCCGGCGGCGGCACAGGCAGGGGCGGCTCGGGCGGCGGCGGCGGTGGCATCTTTAACTCCGGCAGCCTCTCGGTCGCCGGCTCCATCTTCCGCGGTAACTCGGCCGTCGGTGGCGAAGGCAGCCTGGGAGGCGAGGGCGGCAGCGGCGGGGGCATCGCCAACACCGGTACCGTCTCGGTCACCGACTCCACCTTCAGCGGCAACTCGGCCAGCGACGGCTCCGCCCAGTACAGCGGCAGCGGCGGCAGCGGCGGTGGTATCGCCAACTCCGGCACCGTCTCGGTCACCGACTCCACCTTCAGCGGCAACTCGGCCGGCGGCAGCGGCGGTGGCATCGCCATCTCGGGGACGGGAAATGCCAAAGTCATGGCCATCGATACTCTCTTCCAGGACACCGAAGGCGGGAATATCTCCGTCGGCTCGGGTGGCTCCTTCGTCTCGCTCGGCCACAACTTGTTCTCCGACGCACCGGACCTCGTCTTCGATCCCACGGATCTGATCGACACCGACCCTCTGCTCGGGCCGCTGGCCGACTACGGCGGGCCGACCCCGACCATGGCCCTGCTCCCGGGCAGCCCGGCCATCGACGCCGGCATCGCCGTCGCCGGAGTGACCACCGACCAGCGGGGAATCGCCCGCCCCCAGGGCTCCGCACCCGACATCGGCGCCTTCGAAATCCGCGGCTTCACCCTGACCATCGAAGGGGGCGACGATCAGGACACACCGGTCGGCTCGCCCTTCCCCGAACCCTTGGTCGTCAGCGTCGCCAGCCCCTTCGGCGAGCCGGTCGCGGGCGGCCGGATCACCTTCGACGCCCCGACCGTCGGCGCCGCCGCCAACCTCGCCAACAATCCCGTGATCGTCAACTCGAATGGCGTGGCGAGCGTTGATGCCGTCGCCAACGGCCTCGGCGGCAGCTACATGGTGACGGCCCAGGCCGCCGGTGCCCCGAGCGTCGCCTTCGCCATGACCAATTCCCCGCCGCCGACCGTCATGTACGTGCAGGCCGCCTGCGTCCCCGACCGTCCGACCACGATCGTCCTGAACTTCAGCGACGCGATGACGGTCTCCTCGGCCCAGGATCTCGCCAATTACCGACTCGTGTGGACAGGCCCGGGCCACCGGCCCGGGACCCTCCTCGAGCACGTGGTCCCGATCCGCCGCGCGCGGTATGATGCCGCGACCGAGTCGGTCACGCTCCGATTGGTCCGCCCGCTGCCGTCGAATCGGACCTACACGCTGACCGTCAACGGCACGTCGCCGGGCGCGCTGACCAGCGTTTCGGGCATGCCCCTGGATGGCGCCGGCACGGGCCGACCGGGCAATGATGCCGTCGTTCGCTTCCGTCGCCAGATGCTGCCGAATCCGGCGCGGATCGAGCTGGTGGGCAACGGCGGATTCGAGCCGGTCAAGGTCCACCTGCGAGACAAGGCCCGGACGATCCTCCCCGGGAGGAACGGCCTGGCGCCCTGGCGAGTCACCGCGGGCTCGGTGGATGTCCAGACCTACTGGCCCGCCGTCCAGGGAGAGGACAGCGTCAACCTGAACGGCGTCGCGGCGGGCACGATCCGGCAGACCTTCGCGACCGTCCCCGGGCAGGCTTATCAGCTCTCGTTCTGCTATGCGAACAACCCGGATGGTCCCGCCCACGCCGCGACGGCCGTGGTCAGCCTCACCGGCGCCAGCCCGCGGCTGAACTGGAAGCTCACGCATGCCGGCTCGACGCCGACGGACATGAACTACACGCGCTTCCTCGGGACCTTCGTGGCCGACTCGGCGACCACGACCTTGCAATTCGCCTCGACGACGCCGGGTGCGTACGGGATCGTCCTGAGTGCGGTATCGGTGACGGCCCTGGAGACGACCCCCTCGGCCTGATCCGGCCCATGACGGCGCCACCGACGGATCCGGTGAGCGAGAGCCGTTCCACGGGGACAGGACCGTTCGACGGGGGCGCCGCCGGAGCCGAAAGGAGACCCCGCTCTTCGGTCGGAGGCCGATCGGCCGGATCGGGATTGGGAGGCAGGAGGGATCGGCTCGGGATCGGACCCGGCCGCTTCATGCGGGTGGCCGGGCCGAGCATCCCATCCCGATCTGCCCGAGACCGCCATCCGAGATCGAATCAGCGACCGCCTCGCCGCCGCATCCTTGACTTCGGCGCTTCCCCTTGGTCTAATCAGGGTATGTCTGTCCGCTCATGTTGGGCGGACAGGCCCGGCCAGGGCGGCCCCGCCGTGCGATCCCCGCGCGGACGGGGCCTCTTTCTGCGCCGCGCTCGTCCGATGGCCGGACGCGGGGGATTGGAGAATGTGTCATGATCCCCGTGTACAGTCCGGGCGGCCCGGCCTCTTCCGAGGGGCCATGGCCCATCCGCGGGTACCGACCGGCCTGGCGCGCGTCCGTCCGCGCCCCCATCGGAGGAGACCGTGGTGCGTGATTTCAACAATGGTGTGGGCCTGATCCGTCGGCATCCCGGGGTGCGAGCGGCGCGGGGGCATCCCGGCCGCCGGCGGCCGCGGTGCCCGTCCCTCGGCCTGGAGACGTTGGAGGGCCGGATCCTCCTGTCGGGCAATCCGACGATCTACACCGTCAATTCGGTCGGCAATAGCGATGCCGGCTCGGGGACCTCGGGCACGCTGCCCTATGTGATCGGCCAGGCCAACGCCGACGCCAACCCCGCCGGCAGCCTGATTGAGTTCGACCCGACCGTCTTCGCCGCGCCGCAGACGATCACGCTGGCCGGCACGCTGGAGTTGACCGAGGCGGCAGGCCCGGAGGTGATCAACGGCCCCGGCGCGAGCCTCGTGACGGTCAGCGGCAACAACGCTGTCGAGGTGTTCAACGTCGGTAGCGGTGTGACGGCGACTCTCTCGAGCTTGACCGTTTCGGGCGGCTCGGCCACGAACGGTGGCGGCATTGACAACCTGGGCACGCTCATGCTCAGCGACAACGTTATCAACAATTGTTACGCCAGCAACGACGGCGGCGGCATCGACAACACTGGCACGATGACGGTCACGAACAGCACCATCAGCAGCAACAACTCTACGGCCTTTAGCACGGGGAGTCGTGGCGGTGGCATCGAGAATACTGGTACGCTGACGCTCACCAACTCCACCATCGCCGGCAACTCGGCCAATGGCGGCGACGGCGGCGGCGGCATCGCCAACTCCGGCACCTTCTCGATCACCGACTGCACCTTCAGCGGCAACTCGGCTTTCGGCGGCGGCGGCGGCGGGATCTACAACACCGGCACGCTCTCGGTCGCCGACTGCACCTTCAGCGGCAACTCGGCTTCCGGCGGCGTCGTCGTCGTCGGCGGCATCGGCGGCTCCGGCAACGGTGGGGGGATCGACAACGGGGGCACGCTCGCGATCACCGACTGCACCTTCAGCGGCAACTCGGCTTCCGGCGGCCGCAGCTACTTCGACGGCGTCGGCGGCTCCGGCAACGGTGGGGGGATCGACAATGGCGGGGGCACGCTCGCGATCTCCGACTCCACCTTCAGCGCCAACTCGGCTTCCGGCGGCGACGGCTCCTACGGCGGCGGCGGCGGCGGCTTCTACGGCAGCGGCGGCGGCGCCGGCAACGGTGGGGGGATCAGCGACTCCGGCACGCTCGCGATCTCCGACTCCACCTTCAGCGGCAACTCGGCTTCCGGCGGCGTCGGCGTCGGCGGCGTCGGCGCCGGCAACGGTGGAGGCATCGCCATTTTGGGTACGGGGAATCCCAAAGTCACGACCATCAATAGCATCTTCCAGAATACCCAGGGCGGGAACGTCTCCTTTGACTTGGGTGTCACGTTCCACTCCCTGGGCCATAATCTCTTCTCAGACGCCCCCAGCTTCGGTCTCGATTCCACCGACCTCATCGACACCGACCCCCTGCTGGGTCCACTCGCCGACCATGGCGGGCCGACCCTGACCATGGCTCTGCTCCCCGGCAGCCCCGCCATCGACGCCGGTATGTCCTTGGCGGATGTGACCACCGATCAGCGCGGTATCCCCCGGTCCCAGGGCTCCGCCCCCGACATCGGTGCCTTCGAGTCCCGCGGCTTCACCCTCACGATCGTGGGCGGCGACGATCAGAGCACGCCGCCCGACTCTCCCTTCCCCGTCCCCTTGGTCGTCAGCATCTCCAGCCCCTTCGGCGAGCCGGTCGCGGGCGGCCGGATCACCTTCGAAGCCCCGACGATCGGCGCCTCCGCCACCTTTACCGGCAACCCGGTGACCATCGGCTCCGATGGCCAGGCGAGCGTCGATGCCGTGGCCAACGGCCTCGGTGGCAGCTACCTGGTGACGGCCCAGGCCGCCGGTGCCCCGAGCGTCGCCTTCGCCTTGACCAATGACCTGCCGCCGACCGTCATGGACCTGCGGCCCGTCCACGTCCCCGGCCGTCCGACCACGATCATCCTGACCTTCAGCGATCCGATGGCGGTCTCCCCGGCCCAGGACTCGGCCAATTACCGCCTCGTGTGGGCAGGCCGGGGCGAGCGGCCCGGGGCCCTCCCCGAGCACGTGATCCCGATCCGCCGCGCGCGGTATGATGCCGCGACCGAGTCGGTCACGCTCCGATTGGTCCGCCCGCTGCCGTCGAATCGGACCTACACGCTGACCGTCAACGGCACGTCGGCGGGCGCGCTGACCAGCGCTTCGGGCATGGCCCTGGATGGCGCCGGCATGGGCCGACCGGGCAACGATGCCGTCGTTCGCTTCCGTCGCCAGATGCTGCCGAATCCGGCGCGGATCGAGCTGGTGGGCAACGGCGGATTCGAGCCGGTCAAGGTCCACCTGCGAGACAAGGCCCGGACGATCCTCCCCGGGAGGAACGGCCTGGCGCCCTGGCGAGTCACCGCGGGCTCGGTGGATGTCCAGACCTACTGGCCCGCCGTCCAGGGAGAGGACAGCGTCGACCTGAACGGCGTCGCGGCGGGCACGATCCGGCAGACCTTCGCGACCATCCCCGGGCAGGCTTATCAGCTCTCGTTCTGCTATGCGAACAACCCGGATGGTCCCGCCCACGCCGCGACGGCCGTGGTCAGCCTCACCGGCGCCAGCCCGCGGCTGAACTGGAAGCTCACGCATGCCGGCTCGACGTCGACGGACATGAACTACTCGCGCTTCCTCGGGACCTTCGTCGCCGACTCGGCGACCACGACCTTGCAATTCGCCTCGACGACGCCGGGTGCGTACGGGATCGTCCTGAGTGCGGTATCGGTGACGGCCCTGGAGACGACCCCCTCGGCCTGATCCGGCCCATGACGGCGCCACCGACGGATCCGGTGAGCGAGAGCCGTTCCACGGGGACAGGACCGTTCGACGGGGGCGCCGCCGGAGCCGAAAGGAGACCCCGCTCTTCGGTCGGAGGCCGATCGGCCGGATCGGGATTGGGAGGCAGGAGGGATCGGCTCGGGATCGGACCCGGCCGGATCATGCGGGTGGCCGGGCCGAGCATCCCATCCCGATCTGCCCGAGACCGCCATCCGAGACCGAATCAGCGACCGCATCGCCCCGCATCCTTGACTTCGGCACTTCTCGTTGGCATAATCAGGGTATGCTGGTCCGCTCATGTCGGGCGGACAGGCCCGGCTAGGGCGGCCCCGCCGTGCGATCGCCGCGCGGACGGGGCCTTTGTCTGCGCCGCGCTCGTCCGATGGCCGGACGCGAGGGATCGCCGGGTGCTGGATGACCCCCGACATGATCCAGGCGGCCGTGCCCCTCCGAGGGGTCATGGTTCGACCGCGGGAGCCGGCCGGCCTGGCGCGCGTCGGGCCGCGCCTCAGTCGGAGGAGACCGCCATGCGTCATTTCAACAACGGCGTGGGCCTGATCCGTCGGTATTCCGGAGTGGGAGCGGCGCGGGAGCATCCCGGCCGGGGGCGGTCGCGGCGCGGGCGGTCGCGGTGCCCGTCCCTCGGCCTGGAGACGCTGGAGGGCCGGATCCTCCTGTCGGGCAATCCGACGATCTATACCGTCAATTCGGTCGGTAATAGCGCCGCGGGCTCGGGGACCTCGGGCACGCTGCCCTATGTGATCGGCCAGGCCGACGCCGACGCCAACCCCGCCGGCAGCCTGATTGAGTTCGACCCGACCGTCTTCTCCGCGCCGCAGACGATCACGTTGGCCGGCACGCTGGAGCTGACCGAGGCGGCAGGCCCGGAGGTGATCAACGGCCCCAGTGCGAACCTCACCACGATCAGCGGTAACAACGCCGTCCAGGTGTTCAACGTCGCCAGCGGAGTGACGGCCTCCATCACCGGGCTGACCATCTCGGGCGGCTCAGTCGGGGGCGTCAACGGCGGCAGCGGCGGGGGCATCTACAACTCCGGCACGCTGACGCTCACCAACTCCACCATCGCCGGCAACTCGGCTTCCGACCGCGGCTTCCTCGGCGGCTCCTGCAGCGGTGGGGGGATCGACAACTCGGGCACGCTGACGCTCACCAACTCCACCATCGCCGGCAACTCGGTTTCCGGCGGCTACCTCGTCGGCTCCGGTGACGGTGGGGGGATCAGCAACTCCGGCACCCTCTCGATCACCGACTCCACCTTCAGCGGTAACTCGGCTTCCGGCGGCGGCGGCATCCTCTCCGGCACCTGCTGCGGCAGCGGCGACTCCGGCAACGGTGGGGGGATCAGCAACTCCGGCACCCTCTCGGTCACCGACTCCAGCTTCAGCGGCAACTCGGCTTCCGGCGGCGGCAGCACCGGCGGCGGCGCCTTCCTCGGCGGCGCCGGCAACGGTGGGGGGATCATCAACTTCGGCACGCTCGCGATCTCCGACTCCAGCTTCAGCGGCAACTCGGCTTCCGGCGGCGGCAGCACCGGCGGCGGCGCCGTCGTCGGCGGCTCCGGCAACGGTGGGGGGATCGACAACGGCGGGGGCACGCTCGCGATCACCGACTCCACCTTCAGCGCCAACTCGGCTTCCGGCGGCGGCGGCTTCTCCGGCAGCGTCGGCGGCTCCGGCAACGGTGGGGGGATCAGCGACTCCGGCACGCTCGCGATCACCGACTCCACCTTCAGCGCCAACTCGGCTTCCGGCGGCGTCGGCGCCGGCGGCGTCGGCGTCGGCGTCGGCAACGGTGGAGGCATCGCCATTTTGGGTACGGGGAATCCCAAAGGCACGACCATCAATAGCATCTTCCAGAATACCCAGGGCGGGAACGTCTCCGTTAACTCGGGTGGCACGTTCCACTCCCTGGGCCATAATCTCTTCTCCGACGCCCCCAGCTTCGGTCTCGATTCCACCGACCTCATCGACACCGACCCCCTGCTGGGTCCACTCGCCGACCATGGCGGGCCGACCCTGACCATGGCCCTGCTCCCCGGCAGCCCCGCCATCGACGCCGGTGTGTCCTTGGCGGATGTGACCACCGATCAGCGCGGGATCCCCCGGTCCCAGGGCTCCGCCCCCGACATCGGTGCCTTCGAGTCCCGCGGCTTCACCCTCACGATCGTGGGCGGCGACGATCAGAGCACGCCGCCCGGCTCTCCCTTCCCCGCCCCCTTGGTCGTCAGCATCTCCAGCCCCTTCGGCGAGCCGGTCGCGGGCGGCCGGATCACCTTCGATGCCCCGACGATCGGCGCCTCCGCCACCTTTACCGGCAACCCGGTGACCATCGGCTCCGATGGCCAGGTGAGCGTCGATGCCGTGGCCAACGACCTCGGCGGCAGCTACCTGGTGACGGCCCAGGCCGCCGGTGCCCCGAGCGTCGCCTTCGCCTTGACCAATGACCTGCCGCCGACCGTCATGGACCTGCGGCCCATCTATGTCCCCGACCGTCCGACCAAGATCGTGGTGACGTTCAGCCAGCAGATGACGGTCGCGCCAGCCGAGAATCCGGCCAACTACCGCCTCGTCGGGTCGGGCCCGGGCCATCGGTCCGGGACCCTCTCCGATTACGTCATCCCGATCCGCCGCGCACGGTATGATGCCGCGACCGAGTCGGTCACGCTCCGATTGGCCCGCCCGCTGCGGCCGGATCGGACGTACTCGCTGACGGCCAACGGCACGTCGGCGGGCGCGCTGACCAGCGTTTCGGGCATGCCCCTGGATGGCGCCGGCACGGGCCGGCCGGGCAACGATGCCGTCGTCCGCTTCCGTCGCCAGATGCTGGCGAATCCGGCGCGGATCGAGTTGGTGGGCAACGGGGACTTCGTGCCGCGGAAGGTCCGCCTGCGGCACGGGGCGACGACGCTCTACCCGGGGAAGGACGCGCTGGCTCCCTGGCAGATCACCGCGGGTTCGGTGGATGTTCAGACCAAGTGGCCCGTTGTCGAGGGAAGGGACAGCATCGACCTGAACGGTATCTCGGCGGGCACGATCCGGCAGACCTTC
Organism: uncultured Planctomycetota bacterium; assembly: GCA_963815795.1. Taxonomy (GTDB): domain Bacteria; phylum Planctomycetota; class Planctomycetia; order Isosphaerales; family Isosphaeraceae; genus JAKAUH01. The sequence goes on from CAWFIC010000006.1 coordinate 1,251,300, forward strand.
GCGACCATCCCCGGGCGGGCTTATCAGCTCTCGTTCTGCTACGCCAACGACCCCTCCGGCCGCACCGGGGCCGCCACGGCCACGGTGAGCGTCACCGGCGCCAGCCCGAGGCTGAATTGGAAGCTCACGCATGCCGGCTCGAGTCCGACCGAGATGAACGACACGCGCTTCCTCGTGACGTTCGTGGCCGACTCGACGACGGCGACGTTGCAATTCGCCTCGACGACGCCCGGGGCGTACGGGATCGTCCTGAGCGCGGTGTCGGTGACGGCACTGGACACGACTCTCTCGGCCTGATGCGGCTCACGAGTGCGGCGCGGGCGGTCGAGTGAGCGAGAGTCGTTGAGGGGGGACGGGAGTTCTTCGGCGGGGAAGCGGCCCGAGTTCTGCCCGGCCGGAGATCGGGCGGGCACGATGTCGGGCGTGGCGGCGAGGGGTCGGACGCTTCGGGCTGAAGGCAGGACCGCGGCGGGCGATGAGCCCTCGCCCGAGTCCTGCCTTCGAACGGCGGCATGTCCCGATCGCTATCCCGTGGCTGTTCATCGCTTCCGGGCCGGTTTCCGGGCGGGAGCCGGCGCGGGGGCGGCGGATCGGCCGGTCTTGAACGACAGGTCCTCGAACCGCACCGAGAACGGCTCATTGCTCGAGTTGATCGCGACCAGGCCGACCTTGAGGTCGGCGGGCCAGACCGTGTCGATCGGCTTGAGCTGCGTCCAGTGCTGGCCGTCCTTGCTGATGAGGCCGAAGAGCCGGCTGCCTCGGCGAGCCAGCGTGAGATAGGTCGTTCCCGGCGTCAGCGGGCCGTTGTGCACGGCCCCGCGCGATCCCCCTTCGCGCTCCTCGAAGGTGGCGAACGTGTTGACCTTACCCTGTTTCAAGATGGCCCCGCGCTCCAGGCGGATGAGAATCCCGAGCCGGATGCGCTGACGGCCGTATCGGCGGGGTCGGATATGGCGATCATGACGGTGGCGTCCTTGACGGCGGCGACCGTCCGGGCGGGGAGGCTCTCCTGCGCCCAGACGTCGTCGTCTGCCAGGCCGATGATCAGGATCCCCATGATGATGATGCATCTGGCCATCTGCATCTCCCCTCTGTCCGGGCGTCAGCCGGTCGGCCCCGTTGCGCGACCGGGCTGGATCGTGATCTTGAACGGGTTGAGCGGCTCACCGCCGCCGGCGTCGACCAGTGTACCCACATCGGTCACGATCGTCTCGATACCGGTCTGCGACGCACGAGCGGCCTGGTAGAAGGCCGGGGCATCGGCGACCAGGCGGCCGACCGTCGCGATCCGGGGCGCTGTTCCGGCCGGGCCGAGGATGCTGACGAGGCTCGATCGGAGCTGCGCAAGTTCCGCGGGGGTCGGCGAACCCTGGCCAAACGCCGCCACGTAAGTCGCGTTGAACTGATCCATCGTCGCGCTGGGCACCGCGGCGCCGAGGCCCTTCAGGAGCTGGACGTCGCGTTGAAGCACGGCGGCTCCGGCCGCGTCGGTGTGGGAATCGGTCTGGATTGTCCGCAGGTCCTTCTGGAGCTTCGCCCCTGCGTCGAGCTTCTGGACGCCCCAGCCGCGGAAGAAGCCCCGGAGGTGCTGGGTGTAATAGAGGCTGGGGTCCTCGAAGTGATAGCCCGAGCCGGAGGGGAGGGTTTGCTCGCCGTTGCGGAGGGTGTCGAAATCATTGGTGAAGGTCGCGAAATCGAACGGTCCGACTCCCGCCGAGACAGCGAGGGCCCTCATGTCGGCGACCGTCTGATCGATCAGTGGCTGGGGGACGTTGAGGCCGTCGAGTGTACCCGTCAGTCGGGCCGACATCTGGGTCCAGCCGTCGTCGTCCAGCCAGCCGTAGAGGGGCGAGCGGTCCAGGATCAGGGAGGCCTCCACGGCCTTGAGCTGCACGGCGGAACGGGGCTGGCTCCCCGCGGACGCCGCCGCGGAGATCGTGCGGGCGTCGTTGCGGAGGGCGAGGTATTCGGCCGGCGTAGCCTGTGACCCGAGCTCGAGCCTCTTCAACTCGCTGACGTACTGGTCGTACTCGTGGCGGACGATCGAGGCCTGGTAGGACACCTGGTTGTAATAGGACGAGGACGAGTAGGGGGCGAAGAAACTCGGGAGCCGCCGGCTTTCGAGTCCCTCGACGGACGGATCGAGGCGGTGACGGCGACCTTGCGAGTACGGGCGGTCGTAGCAGTTCATGGTCCGAACCTCTCCCTGGTTCGATGAAGTCGATCCGTCGGATCGGTGGGCCTCAGTGCCCGCCCGATGAATAGCGGAGTCATGGAGGTTATTACGTCCGGGCGAGGAGTCCGGTTCGCCGGATCGGAGCGATGACCGAGCGGCCATCGAGCGCCGGTCAGGGTCGGTCCACCGTCAACTCGGCGGCGATCCAGACGACTTCCACCATGGGTCCCAGACCGAACAGTGTCAGCAGCGCAACGGACAGCGCGAGGACCAGGACGCCGACGACCCATTGCAACGACAGCGTCCACCAGCGGCGCTTTCGCGGCGCCATCGGACCGTCTTGGCGGTTCACGAAGAGGGCGCCGGTTCGGGGCGATAGGAGGAAAGCCGGGATTGCGACGGCGACGACGAGAGGAAGCGCCACGGCGACCAGCCCGAATGTCGGCCCGATCCCCACGAACCGGAGCAACGCCACGCCATGGGCGACGGCGAGGAGTCCCGCCAGGCCGAGGGCCGCGGCATCCAGCCATCGGGCCCAGTTCAGCCGCCGCCACAGTCCATAGCCCAGGGCCGCGTTGAGCGCCGCCAGGGCGATATGAGCGGCCATCATGTCGCCGAGGAAACCCCCGGTTGACTGGGCCTGATAGACAATCCAATGTGTCCGGAGCTGGAATGCCTCGGGATCCAGGGACGAATTCTGCGAGAGGGCGTAGACGACTTGGGCCAGTATGACGGTCTCCACGCCTGGCAGGGCGAGTGGGCCGCCGGTGTAGGGGAGCCTCAGCAGGGAATTCCCTGCGACCTTCAGCACCTCGATGATCCCGGCCAGGAAGTGCGCGGCGGCGATGGACCGCAGGACCGCGAGCCGCCAGTGCGCGCCGGGCGCGGCGTCCGCGGGCACGGGACGAGCGATCTCCGACTCGGTGGACAGCGGCGGACGGCTCGGGTGCATCGGGGCGACTCCGCATGGACTGTAAGGACAAATGTCCGAACACAATCATGGCCGGGGTGCGGCTTGGCGTCCAGTCCACCGGAAGCGTGCGCGTCGGCGGAGTGTTCGGGATAACTGGCATCACCGCGCGGGATCGGACAGGCCGGTTATCCCGAACGGGCCCGGTCGATCGACAAACGGCTCTTCAAGCGACGGAATCGACCGGGCCGATGAGAAGGCGGGATGTCGATCGGAGCCTGCGACTCAGGAAGGGTCGAATGATGAGGGCACCGCACGCGCGGATTCGATCCGGATGTCTGGTGGCCGCCGTAATGCTGGCCCTCTCCGGCTGTAACGCGCAGCAGCTCCGCTTCACGACGATGCGCCTCAGCGAGACGGTCCCTGACCTGCAGGAACGGCAAGTGATCGAGAACTTCGCCCGGATCGCGGCGAACCCCGGTGCGTTGCCGTACTACACCGTGATCAGCAACGGGACCGTCAACGTCAACGACAGCGGCTCGGGCGGTCTCTATGCTTTGACGCTCCAGCACCGCTTCTTCCCGTCGGCGACGCTCGACGCCTCCGCTTCCCGCTCCATCACCGGGAACTGGACGCTCAATCCGATGTCGAACCCGGATCGCCTGAGGGCGATGCGCGCCGCCTATCAGATCGCGCTGGGGGCGGAGTTCATCGACCCGGTCGATCAGAAGAAGCTGGAAGCGATCCAGAAGGACCAGAAGGATTTGCAGATCCCCCAGGGCTGGGTCTGTGTCGGCAGGAAGCGCGACATCCCCCACGGGGCCTGCATCGTCGCTCACTGCGGGAAGACGTATGCGTGGGTCGTGCCGGGACACTCCAAGGACTTCGCGGATTTCGCCCTGGTCATGCTGAACATCGCGACCTGGATCCCGCCGGGTGCCAAGGCGCAGCCTCCCGCCATTCGTCCGCGCATCGAGCCTCTCCCGCCCCGCGAAACGGAGGAGACGGAGTCCCCCGGCATCCAGATGAGGCTCTACGAGGACTCCCAGTCGATCAATCGCGGGCTCTTCTTCGTGCCGCGGTAGGATTGGCGACGGCTCGCAAGGCGAACCGCGGCACGGACATTCTCGGGAGGAGCCTTCCCGGCGACTGGTCCCAAGGATCGGGCCGTCCCGGATATTCGGGAGCTCGCCGCGAGTAGATACTGCAAGGGGAGATTTCCTCGGAGATCCGGAGGCGCGGCCGGTTCCCCTGCCAGGGGCGAGTTCCCGCCGCGACGATCGCGATGAACACCATCGACTACGTCTACCGCTTCAATCCCAAGAACCCCGGCGTCAAGCCGCCGCCATGCGACGCGACTTCGGCCCGGAGGACGCTCGAGAGTTCTGGTCGGATTCGACCCCGTCGATGCTGCGGGCCATCACCGAGCGGATCTTCGTCGCCGTCCGGGAGGCCGACAACGGGATCAAGGAGTCCTGGGGGTCAAGCGCCGGGCGATGCCGGGCTTCCGCGGGGCGCTGATCGACACCGCCGTCTGCCTGAACGCCGCCCACGCGGCCGGAACCGCGGCCGTCGCCGATGCCCGGAAGAGCTCCAGGGCGTCGCTGACGGCCGCGGCGGTCACGCCGCGCCGGATGAGGCGGCCACGCAGTCGCCTCCGGCCCATGGCCAGCCGGTGATAGAGGGTCGGAATGGTCCAATGCAGTCGCATGGCGGCCTGCTCGTCAGTCAGGCCCTCCAGGTCGCAGAGCACCAGCGGCAGGCGGTGCGCCTCGGGCAGCCGGTCGATCTCCTCGTGCAGGATGGAGTGCACGTCGAAATCCATCACGGCAGGGGCCCGGGCGGGGATCTCCGTCATTGCCGGCTTCACGTCGTTCCGCCGCCTTCGCTTCAACTCGATATTCCGCTGGACGGCCACGCGATAAGCCACGCGATGCAGCCAGCCGCCCAGGGCCTGGCCGGCGTGGATCGAGCCCGCCTTGCGGGCCAGGACGAGGAACGTGGCCTGGAACGCGTCTTCCACGTCATGGTGATCGCGCAGGACGGCCCGGCAGGTCGCCGCGACCATCGGGCCGTGTCGCGCCACGAGAACCTCGAAGGCCGCCTCATCGCGCGAGGCGGCGTACCGTCCCAGGAGCTCCCCGTCGCCGAGTCCGACGGTCGTGCCACCGCCGAAGAGGTCGCGAAGATGCTTCAGGCTCGAGCCCAGTGTACCGCTTGCCATGATCGGTCCGCTCCCGGCATGCGATTCAGTCCGCTTCCAAGAGTGTAAGAGAGACCGGGTGGTCCGCGCGCACCATTTCTCTGGGTCCAGCCTCGACATCGGTGGGTTTCACCCACCCTCCCAGATCGCCCCTGGAACCCTCCGGAACCAACGCTGAGTGCGGCGGACGGACCCTGCCTGGCGATTACAGCACCTTGCATCGACGGGCGATGGCCTCGATCTTGGACCAGGTGTCCTCGTCGACGGGGATGCCCTCGCGCGAACGGACGGCCTCGGTCCGGGACTCGGGCTCCCCCGGCATCAGGATCGCGTCGACCCCCTCCATGCGGCGGCTCGATTTGACCCAGTCGCGGAAGCGGGCGATCTCGGACTCGTAGAAGGCTCGGCCGCAGAACCGCTCGGGGTCGACGAATAGCGCGAACCAGCCGTTCGCGACGCGGCGCTCGTCGGGGCGGCTGCAGCTCCCGCCGGCCAGCGCCCCCGCGAAGACCTCGGCGAAGACCGACAGGGCGAACCCCTTGTGGCCCGCCATGGGCAAGAGCGCCCGAGCGGTTCGGCATAGAAGGTCGAACGGGTCGGTCGAGGTCTCGCCCGTGGCCGTCACGAAGAGCCCTGGCGCGACGGGTTCGCCGCGGGCGCGCCAGACCTTCAACTTGCCCTCGGCCACGGTCGAGGTGGCCATGTCCATGATGAGCGACTCGGCCCCCGGCACGGGTGCGCCGGCGGCCAGCGGGTTCGCCGAAAGCCGTCGCTCGCAGCCCCCGTGCGGCGCGACCAGCACGCCACCGCCATGCGTATTCGTGAACGAGAAGTGAACCAGTCCCACATCGGCCGCCATCTCGGCGAACTCGCCCAGGCGGCCCAGGTGGCCCGATCGCCGCAAGGTCAGCACGCAGATCCCCAGGGCGCGCGTCCGTTCGATCGCCCTTTCCGTCGCCTGGCGCCCGACATACTGGCCGAAGCCGTAGTGTCCGTCGGTCACCAGGATCGGTCCGTCGTCGCGAATCACCTCGAGCTCGCCATCGGGATCGATCCACCCCCGGGCCAGCCAGTCAACGTAGTCGATGACGCGGATCACACCGTGCGAATCGTGGCCCTTCAGGTTCCCCAGCACGAGCGAACGAGCTACGACCGCCGCCACCGGCTCGGGCACGTGGTGGGCCTCGAACACCCGCCGGCAGAGGTCCTCGAGCGCATCTGCGGTCAAGAGCGGCATCGAATCACCTCGTTTAATTCATCCGTCCAGACGTGCCACGGCGCGCACGGGCGATGCTTCCAACCCCCGCAAAGGAAGCGGCACAACGATCAGCTCGAATGTCGGGCGTTCGATCAACTCCAGCCCGGTCAAGTTCTCGACGATGACGGCATGGGCCCCGAGTACGATGTAATGGGCGGGGTGCGGCTCGTAGTCGGGCGAAGGTGTGTCCATCCCCACCAGGTGGACGCGACGCTCGATCAGCCACGTGGCTGCCTCCTCGCTCAAGACCGGGTAATCGCGGAAGTAATCATCCTGGCCCCATCGGCTGGACCAACCGGTCCGGAAGACGACCTTGCGGGTCGTGATGATGCGATCCTGGTGGGCAACCAGGTCGGCCGGTGTGATCACGCCTCGGGCGCCGACGAGGCTGACGTCCACCAGCGCGGCGGGTCCGACGCAGTGATCCAGCGGCACCTGCTCGATGGTGGGCACGCCGTTGTAGAAATGGGCCGGGGCGTCCATGTGGGTGCCGGTGTGGTTACACGTGCGGAAGGCCGTCGTGTTACAGTCCACCGACGCGCCTGGCGGCCCGCGTCGCTCGGTCCCACTCCCGGCGGGAATCGCGGAGAGGACATCGACATCCACGCCCGGATTTCCCGGCCACGGCGGCGTGGTGACGTCGAGCGGATGCGATAAATCGATGAATCGTGTTGTCATGGTTCAGCCTCTCAGGAGGGGATCAACTCGGCCCCCGGGGCAGGGGCACCTCACGGCCCTCGGCGTGCGATCGCAAGGCGGCCTCGACCAGCTCCAGGCCGCGGAGGCCGTCGACCCCCGAGACGGGCGGCTCCTCACCGGCCGAGAGGCGCGCGAGGAACGTCCGCAGATGCTCGCGAATCGTCGAACTCGAAGGATCCCGCGTCGCCGGAGGTCCCCGGTTCGAAGACCTGGCGCCGGTCGGGATCATCGGTCCAGAACGTCGCGGATCGGACGACGTCATCAACCCGGACGGTGCCCAGGCCGCCGACGATATCGGCACGCTCGACCGTCCGCTTCTGGCCATCCCGGTAGCCAGCCACGATCACGCCGAGCGCACCGTCGGCGAAGCCGAGGGTCAGCACGAGGTCGCGTCGCAGCCACGACTCCGCGCGATCCCCTGGTCCGAACCGCGCCAGGATCGACGCGACCTCGCCGCCGAACCAGCGGGCGAGGTCGAGGTGGTGTGTCAGCAGGGTCGTGAGGATCACCTCGGGGACCCTCGCTACCTCCGGACGGGGCGTGCGATCCAGGACGTGGATCAGCACCTGCCGCACGCGTCCGAGCCTCGCGTCCTCGAACAGTGCATGGGCGGTCCGGTAGCCGAAGCCGAACCGCCGGTTATGGTCGACGCCCAGCATCACGCCCCGGCGCAGCGGCCGCGTCGACGAGCCGGCGGGCATCGGCGGACGTGGTGGCCAGGGGCTTCTCGCAGAAGACGTGGCAACCCGCCTCGATCGCCTCGAGCGCGACATCGACATGCAGGTGGTCGGGCGTCGCGACGGTCACCACGTCGACCTCGTCTCGATCGAGCAGGTCGCCGAGCCGCTCGCATGCCAAGACGTCGCCGCCGAGTCGGCGGGCGAGTCCATCGGCGCGGTCTCTTGAGACATCGCAGACGGCGGCAAGCGTCGCGTCCCGCGCACCGCGCACGGCCTCGGCGTGCACGGCCCCGATAGGCCCGCATCCGATCACCCCGACTCGCAACGGCGTGGCCGCCATCTTGGATCGACCTCAGCCCCCTGGGACCTTCCAGTGAGGCATGCTACCCGCCCGGCCTTTGCGAGGCTACTCCCCAGATGGAGTCGGGGTCTTGATCATTGATCCACCCACGGGGACGGCGCACGTCCCTGCGATCGGGTTCCAACAATGGCCGATCACGGCGGGGAGATGCCGGATTCTACGCACACATCTACATACCAAAACACGTATCGCCTCGCCGCGCCTACCGCAAACCCGCGGTGCTCTTCCGCCTGGCGATGGAATCGAACGGCTGGACGCCCGAGCAGCTCCGGTTTCACGGCACGGCCGCGTACGGGGCGGCCAGGGCCTCGAGGTCGCGGAGGAGTGCGTCCTGGGCCGGCGTGAGGGGCTGTTTCAGCCCCTGGCGGGCGGCAGTCAGGACCGCGGCGGCATCGCCGCGCTCTGTGTGCAGCACGGCCAGCCCGAACCATGCTTCGCCCAGGCCGGGGTCGAGCTTCAGGGCGGCCCGGTAGGTCCGCTCGGCGGCGGCGAAGTCCAGGGTGGCCAGGTCGGCGGCGGCCAGGCGCGCCAGGCGGAGCGCCGGCGCGGGCGGATCGGCGGCGCCGGCCCAGACCCGGCGCGCCTCGGCCGGGTGGCCCAGGTGCAAGAGCGTCGCCGCCGCGCGGTCGCATGCCGGCCAGTCGGGGCGGTTCCCGCGCCCGTCGGCCTCGGCGGACCCGTGCTGCCTCGGGATCTTCAGGGCTCGCTCGGTGTCGCTCATCCCCTGGTCCCGCAAGACCTGATCGAGCAACTGGGCGGCCTCGGTCTCCTCGGGGTTCAGCTCCAAGGCGCGGCGGAAGCAGAAGGCGGCCTGCGCCGGCAGGAGCCCGCGCGCGGGGTCCCAGGGCTCGACGAGTCGGGGCGGGAAGGCCGTCGGGTCGGCGACCATGTTCCAGCAGGCGATCCCGAGCGGGATCCAGGGGTCGGCGGCCGCCGGCTCGAGGACGATCGCCCGCCGGAGGTGATCGCCGGCCAGCAGCACGAGGGAGGACGAGAGCGGCCAGGACCACCCGGGCCGATCTCGGACCGCCCACCCCAGGTCGAGCAGCGCCCTGGCCCGGGCGACCTCCGACGCCGCGGGGAGCACGGCCGACCACGCCAGGTCGTGAGGCGACGATCGGAAGTGCCGCGCCGCGAAGTCCACGCTCGGAAACGACGCCTCGAGGTCGCGCCGGCGCCGCGAAACGAAGACCGAGGCGATCGCATCGTAGTTAATGCAGCGCCAGTCGGGATCGGCCAGGAGTGTGGCCTCGGCGCCGATGTAAATCTCGTGTTCGAGGAGGATGAGGGGGTCACCCATCCGTTCCAGGGCTTGTTTCCATCCGGGCCGACCCGAATTGAGCATCCGATCGAGCCGGACGTAGGTTTCGAAGGTCTCGCGGCGGGGCACTTCGAGGCGACCGTCCAGGAAGAGCTTCCGCTGGGGGCCATTGTGGAAGAGGTAGACACCGGCCTGGCGCAGGTCGTAAACCAGGGCTCGATCGGGGAGGCCCGGTCGTCCGGCGAAGGCGCGGCGTCGTGGGCATAGGTCAACGGCTCGGCGGAGAGGCCGAACTGCCGCGAATCGCCCGTGCCGCGGGAGAACCGTCCGGATGCGATCGCGAGCACCATCAGCCCGGCCAGGCCGGCCAGGGCGACCCGCATCGCCAGGCCCGTTGCGGACCGGGTCCAGGGCTGGCGCCCCGGAGCGGGGAGCTCGGCCGCGAGCTCAGTCACCCAGGGTCCGAGATTGGCGGCGAGCACGAAGCCGGCCACCAGGGCGAAGAGGCTCACGTTGCGCAGCGCCTGGAGGGCGAGATAGCTGAACGCCGCCGCCAGGCCCATCCGGAACAGGTCACCGCCGGCGCGGAGGGTCAGGGCGGCGACCGCCAGGCCCAAGAGCATGGTCACCCCGCCCAGGGCCATCGAACCGGGCCCGGGCACCCCGAGCCAGGCCGCCGGCCCGGGCTCGGGACCCAGCAAGTACGCTCGCAGCCAGACCACCCACGCCGCCGCGGCCAGACCCCCCAGGGCCGGCAGCCACGCCGCCGTTGCGGACGACTTCCCGAGGTGGACCGCGCCGGCGATTCCCAGCGCCACCAGCCCGATCGGGGCGAGCCGCCCGAGTCGGACGAGCCAACCCGGTGTCCCCAGGCCGGGAAATCCCAGCACGCACGTCCCCAGCAGGCCCACGGCCAGTACGAACCCGCCGAGCCAGACGACGGCCTCCGCCGGGCTCGCGGCCTCGGATCGCTGCCGCGTGGACCGTCCGGCCCGCCAGAGGGCCGGTCCGAGGAAGCTCAACGGCACCGCCCAGAGCAGCCAGCACTCGCCTCGGACATGGAGGTTGCCCGCGGTGGTCGGAACGTGTCTCTGCACGTATTCCCGCAGATCCGCGAATTCCCCGATGTAGGATTTGTAGAGTCCCCCCCAGGCCGTGATCTTGGGGAAGAGCTCCAGAGGGAGCAGGGCCCCGCGCAGGCCATAAGGGTTCACCAGGCAGGCCAGGCCAACCAGCACCGCGGCGCCCGCGATATGTCCCCACCAGCGTCTCCGCCGGAGCCGCACCTGCAGACCCGTGGTCGCGTGCCGATCCCGCCACCCGGTCAGGCGATCGATCAGATAGGTGCCCAGGATGATCGGCCCCAGCACGAAGAGTCCATGCGCATTGACCCACAGCACCTGGATGACGGGCAGGATCCAGGCCAGTTCGGGCCTGCCGTCGGTCCGCGACAGCACCGCCAGATAGGCCGCCAATGCCAGGAGCGTCAGGATCTCGGGACGGGGATCGGACCGGTCGCTCATGACCACCAGCGCCGGCAGCCAGCAGGCCGCGACGATCCAGCTCGGCCATCGACGATCACGGGCCGTCCAGGCGATCAGGAACACGCTCGCGAACGCCGCGGCGGTCATCAGGATCATGCCGGGTACCCCGCCGATCGCGAAGACAGCCGCCAGGATCACCTGGAACAGCCAGTGCAAGTCGATCCAGGAGCGATCCGCCGACGCGAACGTGAACGGGTCGAGCGCAGGGACCCGGCGGTTGGCCCAGATCCATTGCCCGGCACGCAAATGCCACCAGACGTCCGCGTCGTACAGCTTCTGGCAGCCCAGCGCGAAAGCGGCTGCGACCATGAGCGACAGCAGGGCGCCGTCCGCCAGCCGTCGGGCGCGGTCCAGGGACGCGGGGTTTGCTAGAGGTTCCATGGGCGAGTCGGGCCGCGAGGCTTGGTCGGTCCTCACTCAGGATTTCGCTTCCAGAGGGCCATGGGATCGGATCGCCGAGGCGAGGACGTCCAACGCCGCGCGGCAGGGATGGGGTTAGGTTGGCGAGGGGCGCGAGGGCGATGCGGACGCCTTCAGCGGTCGTGTCGCCGGGCCTCCGCGCGCACCTTGTGTTCCGCCATCGACTGGAGAAAGGCGATCAGCTCGTCTAACGAGCGGAAATCGAAGCGGTCGAGGTCTCTCACCATGTCCATCATCACGTCACTGGCGAAGTCGTCTGGGTCGTACGCCGAGCGGAGTCGGGGGACGAGGCGGCGTCGTGCCGCCAGCAGGACATGCGGGTAGCAGACGCTAAAGAGGGTCTCCCAGGTCGCTGCATCATCCGATCGCCGGGCTCGGTCGATCAGGCGGTCGAAGTCTTCGTCGGACGGGCGGTCGTGGGGGAGCACGGCGGTGCCTCGATCGCGATCGGGACGATGCTCGGACCGGTGATTCATGCTACCCGAGGGTCAGCTCCCGTGAAAGAAGCGGGTCATCACGTCGCCGGGGAGCCAGGCTGCGGCGTCCGAGCCGACGGCCGTGCTGAACGCGGTCAGCCGATCGGGGCAACCGATCCGCCGCGGGGGGCGGATTCATTTAATTGGCTGCTCCGGCGAGGTCGATGCTTTGCCAGCGACCGTGACCGAAGCTTTCTGCGGGGTGGGGAACCCGTTCGCCCTGGGCGAGCCGCTTGGAAGTGAGCGCGTCAGCCGGGACGCCTCAGGGATGATAGGCATCCACCACGACCTCGAAGAAGCCATCCTCTTCGGGCTGCGGCTCGTCGAGATCGGCGAGCAGGGCCCTCAAGTCCCCCGCCGTGACCGGCTTGACCAGATGCTGGTCGAACCCCATCTCCCGTGTTTGTCGGCGATCCTCCTCGCTCCCCCATCCGGTCACCGCCACGATCAGGGTCCCGGAGCACTCCGGACGACCTCGCAACCGGCTCGCCACCTCGTAACCATCCATCCCCGCCATTTCGAGGTCCAGCAGGATCACCTCCGGGCGGAATGTTCCGGCCATCCGCAAGGCCGAGGGGCCGTCATAGACGACCCGCGCCTCCTGACCGAGGGTGCCGGACATCAGCCTCCCCAGGCCATCGGCCGCCTGGACATTATCATCGACGATCAGGATCCGCCGACGGGGCAAGGATCGGGGAGCCTGGGGACGGATCGGCTGCGGCGACGGCTCCCTCTCGGCTCGCATCGTCGGAAGCGCCGGCAACCGGACCACGAACTCACTCCCCAGGTCCGGACCTCGGCTGTGGGCCGTGATGGTCCCCCCGTGTAGCTCGACGAGCTTCTTGGCCAAGCTCAACCCGATGCCGCTTCCCTCATGGGGGTGGCCAGCCCTCCGCTCGCCCTGCAGGAACAGGTCGAAGACCTTCGGGAGCAGGTCGGGTTCGATGCCGATCCCTGTGTCCCGGACACGGATGACGACCTCGCCCCGGACCGGCTCGACCTCCAACCAGATCCGGCCCCCCTGCGGGGTGTACTTGGCGGCATTGAGCAAGAGGTTGGAGAGGATCTGCTCCAACCGGGTCGGGTCGGCATCCACGAGGATTGCCCCCTCGGGGATCGAGACGTGGAGTTCATGACGATGCTCGTCGAGGAGCGGTCGGACCGCCTCGACCGTTTGGGCGACGACCGGGGCCAACCGTACCGCCTCCTTGCGAAGTTCGATCTTGCCCCGGCTGATGCGAGACACGTCGAGCAGATCATCCACCAGCCTCTTGAGATTCTGGACCTGCCGCCCGATCACCGCCAGTTCCCGCTCGGCGCCGGCCCCGGTCGCCCCCGCCTGCTCCAGCAGGTCGAGGGCCGTCTGGATCGGGGCCAACGGGTTGCGAAGCTCGTGAGACAGGACGGCCAGGAATTCCTCCTTGCGCCGGTCGGACCTCCGGAGGTCTTCCTCGGTCCGCTTCCGGTCGGTGATGTCGAGACACGAGCCGATGTACCCAAAGAACGTCCCGTCCGGTGTGAACCTCGGAGCGCCGGTGTCCAGCACCCAGCGGTATTCGCCGTCGTGCCGCCTCAGGCGGTACTCCATCGTGAAGGGCGTGCGGGCGTCGAATGCCGTGACGTAGGTCCCGAGGCACCCCTTCAAGTCATCGGTGTGGACTCCTTCGGACCAGCCGTCGCCCATCTCCTGCTCGATGGTTCGACCGGTGAAGTCGAGCCATTGCTTGTTGAAGTAATCGCAGCGCCGGTCTGTGCCGGATCCCCAGATCAGGACCGGGGTCGCATCGGCCAGCGTGTGGAACCGCTCCTCGCCCTCCCGAAGGGCCTGCTCGATCCGTTTCCGCTCGGTGATGTCCTCGGCGATCCCGGCGATCCGAACGACCCGCCCTGAATCGCCCCGGATCGGGAAGCCCCGGTCCCAGACCCAACGGATCGTCCCATCGGGGCGCACGATCCGGTACTCCTCGGCAGTGGCCCCGCCGCCCTCTCGCCTGAGCCGCTGGTGGGCCAGCATGACCCGCTCACGGTCCTCGGGATGGACCGCCTCGATGTAAGACATCGGCCGCTCGTAGAGGGACCGGCACGATCGGCCCCAGATCGATTCATAGGCCGGGCTCACGTAAGCGATCCTGGGCCCATCGAGTTCGCAGAGCCAGAACACATCGTCGATGTGGTCGGCGAGTTGGCGGAACCGCTCCTCGCTGTCCCTCTGCGCCTGCTCGGTCCGATGCCGCTCCGTGGTATCCCGGAAGGTGATGACGACGCCCTTGACCCGGCCCTGCGAGTCCCGGATCGGGGCGGCATTGTGCTCGACGGATCGGGCCGTCCCATCACGAGCGATGAACACCACCTCATCGTCCGAGACCACGACCTCGCCATCCCCCACGACCCTGGCGATCGGCAGGTCGTCTGTCCTCCGAGACACTTCCTGAACCGTGCGGAAGATCTCACCCAGGGGGCGACCCGCCGCCACATCCAGGCCCCATCCGGTGAGCCGGGTGGCGGCGGGGTTCAGGGACAGCACTTGCCCCCGGGGATCGGTGGTGATCACGGCGTCGGCGATGCTGGCCAAGGTGATCTGGAGCCATTCCCGCTCCGCCTGCTGGGCCTGGAGCGCCCGTCGCAACTCGGAGGCGCCGGCCAGGGCCCGTTCACGGGCCGCTCGTAAGGCCCCGCCGAGTATGGTGATGGCCAGCCCGATGCAGAAGAAAGCGATGGCAAGTTGGGACTTGGACTCGAAGATATCCGGGCTGGCACGAGGGCCCAGGAAGAGGGAATCGACCGACAACCACGACAGGGCCACCGCCAGCAGCGATGGCCCGTAGCCGCCGTAACCGGCGGCCAGGACGATGACGATGAAGAACAAGGAGAACGGGTAGTGATCCCCGAGGATGGGATGGAAGGCCAGTCGTAAGACGACGGCCAGCCCGACCGAAGCGACGGCGTAACCATAGCGAAAGAGCACGTCCATCGATGGTTTAGGCATGTCAACGCCTTTCTTAGAATGCCCATCGACTTCGACGGATCGCAGATCGGCCCACGCAGGGTCAAGCTTTAGTCTAATAAAACATGCCTGGCCCGCAAAGGGGGTGAGTCTCCTGATCGAAGACGGCCGACGCTCCCGGGATAGGGCCGAGAGCCTGGCGCTGCGGCTCGGAGCCGCCGCAGGGCGCCTTCCCCTACCGATCCAGGTCCAGTTCCTCGATCGGGAGATCCCAGTGGGCCTGGAGGATCTCGAACCGCCGCTGCTCCTCCCGCAGGAACGCCTCCTGGTCCGGGAACAATTCCGCCTTGATCGCCTCCTCGCCCGACGGGCCGCACGCCGCCTCGGCATCCCGGAAGACGATGGTCACCCGGTAGTCCCACCGCCCGTCCTCGGTGGCGTGATAGCGGGGCTTGACGGCCGTCACCCGCAGGATGCGCCCGCTCTCGATCAGCCGCTTCAGGACCGGCAGGTGGTTCTTCTTGAACAGTCGGATGAACTCGTCGGCATGGCCCCAGCGGGCCGTGTAGTAGTATTCGGCGACGAACGGCTGGCCCGGCGGCTTCGACTCCCCGGCCCGAGCCGTGGGAGGTTGAGAGGGTCGTTTCGCCATTGGTGCCATCCTCTCCAGACCGGCCGGGATGACTCCCCCTCCTCGGCCCGTGCCGAACGGTTTGGAGGGGTGATCCGACGACAAGGATCGGCCCATCATACGACCGCCCGCTCCGCCGGGACAGCCCCGATGCGGCCGGGCCGGTGCCCCGGCAGCGGGAGGGATGCAGACCGGTGCGACGGCTGCTAGACTCGGCGGGCGTAGGCGCCATCTCACTCCTTCGAGGTCCAGGGGAGAGCTATCATGTCCGGTCACGAGCCCGCCGCCTCCACCCGCCGGGACTTCCTGCACCAGGCCGGGGGAATCGCCGCCGGAGTCGCCGTCCTGGCCGAGGCCACCCACGCCGCCGATCCCGTGGCGGTCACGCCCTTGCCGACGATCGCTCTCGGGCCGCACCGGGTCACCCGGTTGATCATCGGCGGCAACCCGATCTACGGCTACTCCCACCACAACCGGCTCTTCAGCCGGCACCTGACCGACTGGCACACTCCCGAGCGGGTCCTCGACCTGCTCAGGCGTTGCGAGCAGTGCGGGATCAACACCTGGCAGAACAGCTACGCCGAGCGGACGCTCTCGGACCTGGACCGCTACCGGGCTTCCGGCGGCACGCTGCACTGGCTCTGCCTGGGCAAGCCCGACTGGGATCGGCATCCCGAGCGGATCGAAGACGCCGCCAAACACAAGCCCATCGGCATCGCCCCCCACGGGGCGCTCAACGAGCGACTGCACCGGGAGAAGAAGTACACCGTCCTGACCGACCTGCTGAAGCGCATCCGCGATCAGGGGGTGCTGGTCGGGCTGTCGGCCCACGATCCCAGGTTGATCGAGACGGCCGAGGAGAAGGGCTGGGACGTGGATTACTACATGACCTGCCTGTACTACCTGAACCGGCCGAGGGAGGAGTTGCGGGCGATCCTCGGAAGCGACCTGCCTTTGGGGGAGGTCTACCTGCCCTCCGACCCGCCGAGGATGTTCAAGGTGATCCAGGCGACCTCGAAACCTTGCCTGGCGTTCAAGATCCTGGCGGCGGGCCGTCGGATCGGCAGTCCCGCCGAGGTCCGGCGTTGCTTCGAGGAGGCGTTCGCCGGCATCAAGGCGACGGATGCGGTGATCGTGGGGATGTACCAGCAGTTCGGCGATCAGGTCGCCGAGGATGCCGCCCTCGTCCGGGAATTCGGCGGCACCAGGGGACTCTGATGCGGAAGAGTCCGGCCGACGAGTCGTGAGCGCCGACCGGAAGGGTCCGCCTTATCATGTGAAGAAACGACGACCATCGTGTTCGCTCCTACATGGAGTTCACCATGGACCCGCCAACGCTCAAGCCCATGATCATCCGAGGCGACGAGGACGATTCCCCGGCGTCGAGGTTCCGGGGCATCGTCCGCAAGTCGGCCCTCCTCAACCTGGTGATCGTCCTGACCTCCTTGCCGGTCCTTATCCTGGCAGGGGGACCGAGGGCCGTCGTCCCGACCCTGGCGATCATGGCGGCGATCACCGTCCTGGTCTGGACCGCCACGTTCACCCTGTTCTCCTGCGTCTCGATCGTCCGGCTCCTCTCGGCGGCGTCCTCCTCCCGGACACGACGTAAGCCCCCGGAGGCAGCGAAGGCAACGGGAGTCGCTGATCGTTGGCTGGACGCACCGGGCTGACGGACACGGGCAGCGAAGGAGGGGCTGGTCGCTTATTGGGATGGGGTGGGCCGGGGTCCTATCGCCTCGGTCCCTGGGTATCAGCCTGTCGAACCGGCACGATGCGAATGCTCCCGTCGGGATTGGGACGGACTCGGATCGTGCCCTTCCGGATCTCTTGCCGGATGAGTTCCTGGACTTCCGGCAGGTGGGCGTGCGATTCGAGATCACGCCAGTAAGCATCATCTCCCGAGCGAGCCATCGCTCTGTCCAATCGATGATAGTAGGAACGAGCGTCCACTCTAGCCTACGTCTCAATGGATTCGAGAGGTTTGGGAGCCTCCTTCGAGAAACAGGGAGGCGTTTCTCGGAAACATGGTCGGCAGAATGACTTCGGTCCTCCTCGCCGTCCACCCCCCGTGCTGATGCAGTTGCTCGATTCCGAAGCCCCGGCCCGCTCGGCGTCGGGGCGGTCCACCGGCGGCGGTTCCGAGCGACGGTGGAGGAACTGCAAAAGGCGGTCCTGGCGTTCGCCACGGCGGCGGGAATCGGCTTGGCCAAGTCCTTCCCGGAGCACCAGCCTCAGGTGGTCGTCGGAACGGGCCGGGGAGGAGCCGTAGCGATGAACATCAACAGCGTCCTCGCTCGGCTCGTCCTGCTCTGCCCGGTCTGGAAGCGATGGGGTGCAGCCAAGTCCATGAAACCCGGCACGGTGATCCTGCATTCAGGGGCTGACGACGTGATCCCTTTCACCGGCTCTGGGGAGCTTGTCCGCACCGGCGGGTTGCCGGCGTCGGCTTTGACAGAGGTCGGAACAGATCACCGCCTGGCCAGCCCGGAGCCGCTGGTTCGGATGTTGAAGGCGTGTGACCTCTCCTGATCCTCCAACCTCGAAAGGACGGATGAGATGGCCAGACCAAGAGAACCATGGAACGTCCGCCCGGCGAAGAAAACCGCCTCCGTAACCGCCTCGATCAAGGCCGAGGTCGAAGCCAAGGCCAGGGACCTGATCGAGAACGTATTGCGGCCCAAGCATGTTGTGCCGCCGACGGAAGGGGAGCGGTTGAACTACATCAGCGACATCGGGGCGAAGTGGTTCAGGAATTACTTCTACTTCTTCTCAGTCTACGCCTGCCCCGGCCCGAACGCTCTCTCGCCCACGTTCGAGTCGAAGTTCGCCAGGATGGAACCACACGGTGGCGGCAAGTTCGCCCTCTATTTCATGAGACACACGGGCGAATGGGTGGGCATCTACGACGGACTTTCGGCAGACGAGTGCATGCAAGCCATCCAGGACGACCCGTGGTTCGTGCCGTGAACGTCTGGCAGGACCGGAACGATCAACCCATGAACGATGGAGGCTTTGTATGAGTGTTCCTGAAGAGGTGCGGCGTGACGCCGAGAGGACCGGGGGGCTTGTCCGCAAGAAACTGATGGAGATCATGGAGTTGCAGGCGGACATCGACACCCTGTTGCGAGGCGATCATCCCACGCCGTTCGGGTCGGAGAAATGGCGATACGCCTGCCTGGAAGCCTTGCAACGCCTCGTGGCGCTGACGGCGATCCAGTTCCTCCTCTTCGAGCCGGCGGACAGGGTCAAGGGCAATGAGGAGGTCCGGATCGCTGCTGAGAAATTGATCAAGATCATCGTCGCTCAATTGAAGACGCTCAAGACGAAGAAATCCGACTGGTAACAACTATGGATCCCGAGATCGTCGAAAGGCTCGAAGACAGGATCGAGAAGGCCATCGTCGGATCATCGTGAAGATGGGCGTCAAGAAGCTGCCGCATCTACCATCCTTCCACACCCTGCACTTGATGGCGAATGCTGCGGTGGCGGTCTACGAAGCAGCCGTGGAGAACCACGACCAAGGGCGATCTTCGAGCAACCGGGTGTGCGCTAATCGCCTTCACCCAGGAGCCACTCCTTGGCACGTTCCACGAGCAGGAGATCGGCAGCCGAGCGGCGAAGGTCGTTTCGTCGTTCCATCTCGATGAACTCGTTGTCCTTGTCCTCGTAGATGTCGGGATCGAACGGCTCGGTCTGGCGTGCCGTCGCCAGGCACTCGGCGAGCTGCCAGGGCTCGAAGATCGTCTTGATCTCGGCGACGAAGGCGGGGAGTTCCGCCCGGTAGCCGGGGAGCCTCTCGGCGGCTTCGAGGTAGTCCAGGAACTTCTCGCTGATGAGATACCTTAGCGCCTTGTCGGTCCCGAACTCGTCCTCGATCATCCTTGCGGCGTCGCACACTTCGATCCAGATCTTGCAGAATTCCATCGTCATTCCCCCAGGTGCTCGTCGCTGAAGTTGAGGATGGCTTCGGCCTCCTCCTCGTCCACCAAGCCGAGGGCGAGATGAGCGGACACGTAGCACACGGCGAACGCCAGGAGAGGCTTCTGGCTCAATCCATGATCGATGCCTTCGGGGTCGGAGTTCACGAGGTAGTTCGCCAGGGCCGTCTTGGCGACCCGATCCAGCCCATGTACCAGTTGGTGAACGACACAGCCTCACCCGAGCCGCCCAGGACGGGGGAAAGGCCCCGGTAGTCCGCCCGAAAGTCGTTCCAGACGAATCCCGGCTGCCCGCCGTGGATCACGAGCCACTGCCGCAGGGCACACCGAAGGTGGCAGATCGGGATCGCCCCGTCCACGATCGCCGGGTTCCAGTAGCGTATCTCTAACACCTTGTCCCAGGCTTCCCACAGCCGGTCTTCCTCCTCCGGGGGCGGGCCGACCCGAACCATCCGAACCGGCCGGGTGACCCGCCCCCGTCGGGAGGCCGGCTGAGCGAGCGCTACACCGGCGGCGGATCGCCCTCGCACCCCGCCCCTGCGAGGCGATCGACGACGGCGGCCTCGTCGTAACCGATTACCCTCGGCATGGTGGTCCCTCTCGTCCAGGTGTCGTTTGGCTGGTCATCGTCCGTCGGATGGTGTTCCTTGATAGGGCATGCCGACACGCTGCTTGATCTCCTGCGCTCGCTCGGCGATTGGACGGAACGGCATCCCGCCGGGCAGCTCGTAACGCTCGGCTCGGGTGAACCAGAGGGCGAGGCTCCGTCCGAGCCGCATTTCCAGGCTCGGCAGGAGCCTCGCCCTCCCATGACACCCGCTTCGGACGGACGGGACCGATGGTCTGACCGGCCCGTCGCGCCGGTCGAGCGTGTGCAGCGTCATCGGTGAGGGGTCAGTGAGACGCGGGGCCGGCCCGGATTTCGATCCGGTGTCGGCCGCTTTTTCCTTTCGGCCCCGACGCCGAGGCCGTTAGGAATGGACGCACCGAGGCGGCCAACGGCCCCGGCAACATGGTGAGGCATCCGACCGGCCGATCGGTCTGCTCGTCCACCCTGTCGAGATTGTCGGGGCCCGGATCCTTCCGGGCACTCATGGCGCTTGACCTAGAGTTCTCCTGGAGCCCGACATCGCGGCCCGCGTAGGTGGAGTCATGCCTTGACCGATGCCCTCTTGTCTGAGACTGGCGACACGGGTCCAGAGGCCGGGTCGGCCGATGCCGTCTCGCGAGCGATCGGAGAGCTCCGGCAGGAATTGATCTTCTGGATCGACACGGAGCTGGATCGTCTGCAAGCGTGCGAGCAGGAAGAAGATCCTGCGATGGAACGGATGCCGCGCGTTCTTCAGCCGACGAGCTCCGGCACGAGAGGCGGTGGCCACCTGGTCTCGCCGACCTCCAGTGACGGTGCGGGGCCGAGGGCGCCGGAGAATGCGCCGGGGATGGAAGGGGCGGCCGCTCGCGGTCGCCAGTGGTTCTCCGATCGGAACTCGAATGCCGACGTCACGGAGCCGCCCGTCGCCGTCCCCGGATCCCAGAGGGATCCCGGACCACCAGCTCCCAGCTTGAATTCACGTCAGCGGCTCGATGCCCTGGCCCGGCTACTCGATCGCCGGCTCAAGCAGGTGGACGGAGCGGCCGGCACGAGTGACGACCCGACCGGCGACGGCAGCATCGGGATGCGAGACGAGTCCGAGAACCGCCCGGGAAGGCGGGGCGCGGATTGGAATTCGAAGTCCGGTTGAACGGCTCCTTCACCGCCTCTGGGCGTCGGCCCCGGGATGTGCCCTCCGTCCGCTCCCGGAGGGGGATCGCGGGGAGCGCGGCGGCACTGGGAGACGTCCGGCGATCACGAGCGCGTCTGAGGTGCAAGATGGGCTGGCGAACACGCGAGGTGTCGATTGGCGGATTGAGCGGGGTACTTTGTGCCGTCCTCGGCGCGGATCCGTCCTGGTGCTCCGGACCGATCTCGGTTGGCTCGTCGGGCTGCTCGCCGGGGGCGCCGTGGGGGGGCTGGGGATCTGGCTGGCCGCGGAACGCTTGCTGCGCGATGCGGCAGCCTGCCTGTCCGCCGTCGGCGATGTCGGCGACGAGACCGAGGCGGGGAGACAACGGATCGATGGAGACCGGCCGGCGCCCGTCCTCGGATCGGCGGCCTTCGATGCCTGGCTGTCGCATCTGCACGAGGTTGTCGACGGCTCGAGGCGACTCCAGGCCGAGCATGACGGCCTGCTGGGCCCGGCGCGGCAACTGCGGGCCGCGATCGACGGCCCGGGGGGAGGCGACGGGTCCTCGGGGACGCCGGAGCCGGACCGCGGGAGCACGGCCGAGTCGCTACGGTTCCTCCTGGACCGGCTCCGACAGGCCGTAGTGCCCATCAACCGGGACCTCTCGGGGCTGGAGGAGGCGAACGAGCGAGTGGCCTCGGGGGCCCAGGATCAGTCGGAGGCCGTCTCGCGCACCGCGACGAGCGTCGAGTCGCTCTCCGACCGGATCGACCGCATCGCCAATCACGCCAGCGAGGCGGCCGATGCCTGCGAGCGGGCGCGTCACGAGGCCCACCAGGCGCTCGATCAGGTGCACAACGTCATCGACGGCATGGACCGGCTCCTGACCGGCATCGAGGCCAACGGCCGCAAGGTCCGTCGCCTCGAGGAGCGGTCGACCGAGATCGGCGCCATCGTGGAGCTGATCCGCGGCATCTCCGGCCGGACCGACATCCTCGCCCTCAACGCCACGATCGAATCGATCCGCGCCGGGGAGCACGGCCGCGGCTTCGCGGTCATCGCCGAGGAGATCCGCAAGCTGGCCGAGCGGACCGCCGGCGCGACCCGGGAGATCGGCACCCTCGTCGAGGCGATCCAGGCCGACACCCACGAGAGTATCCAGGCCCTGGCCGAGGAACAGGCCCGGATGCAAGGCGAGACGAATCAGCTCGGCGAGACCGGCCGCTCGCTCGAGCGGATCAGGCAGGTCGCCGAGCAATCGGCCCGGCTGGTCGAGGGGATCTCCCGTTCGACCCGGGATCAGGTCCTGGCCACCCAGGAAGTGGTACGCTCCATGCAGCGGATCTCCGAGGTCACCCATCAGACCCAGGAGCGGACCACCCAGGCCCGCGCGTTCATCCGGGCGCTGAAGCAGTCGTGCGAGCCCTGGCGACGCCTGGCCGCCGCCGATCGGGTCGCGGCCGATGCCGGCGAGCCGTTGCGCCAGCCGCCGCGGGGGCTCGAGACCGCGCCGCATGGCCCGCTCCGCGCCGACGGCCCCGGACCGGCCACTCCCCCAGCCCTCTCCTCCCGCGGCTCCGCTCCGTTGCGGCGCGATCCGGCCCGGCGAGGCAACGAGAGCGAGCGATCGCGATGACGCCTTCATCCGGCACCCCTTCCCCGGCGACCTCGCCGGCCGATCGGCTGAAGGCGCTCGCCGACGACTGGCAGGACATCGCCGCACGACCCGGTCCCGCCGCGCCGCTCGAGGCCATCCGCGCCGGGTTGGAGTCGGTCGCCCGGGAAGCGGAGGCCGGGGATTCCGCCGGCTGGGCCCGCGCCGTGCGACGAATCGCCCTGCTGGCCGAGGTCTGGGAATGTCTGGCATGCGAGCCAGGCCTGGACGAGGCGGCCGGTGAGCTCGCCGAGTTCTGTCTGGGGGCCATCCGGGAACTCGCCGACGACCGGCGAGACGCAACGTGCCCGGGAGCCGACGGGGTCGTCGAGAGGATCCTCCGCCACTCCGCAGACCGATGGGGCGACTACCTCGACCCGCTCGATCCGGCGAGCGACGACCCGAGGCTCGCGGATGAGCCGGAGCCGTTCGAGGACCCCGGGATCGCCGAGGACGCGCCTCCGGGGCTCGAGGCCCAGGCCCTGCTCCGCCTGCTGGGAGCCTCGGGGAGTCCGGGAACGAACCCGGCGGCCCATCGAGAGGACGAGTCCGCGGACCCCACGCCCGCGGCCCGGTTGATCGGCGCGGATCGACCGGTCCCCGCCACGCTCGCCGAGGCGGCGACGACGTTCGAGCTCGAGATTCCCCCCTTGCCGGAGCGAATCGACCTCGACGACGAGTTGCGGGAGGCGTTCCTCGCGGATGCCATCGACCTGTTCGAACGGATCGAGCGGATCGTGATCGGGCTGGATACGCAAGACGACCCGCACGGGGCCATCGCCGAGCTCTGCCGGTGCTTCCACACGCTCAAGGGAGCGGCCGGCAGCGTGGGGATGAAGGAGCTGGCCGCACTCGTCCACGGCGTCGAGGACCGGCTCGGGCAGGCGAGCGGCGGGATCTCGCAGGGCTTGAACGACCTCCTCCATCGGGTGGTCGGCTATCTCGACGACCTGATCGGCCTCCTGCGCCGCGGGCCCGACGCACCTCAGCGGACGGTCGCCGTCAAGGGTGAGCCATCGGCGCCGGCTCCGGGCGGCGAATCCGAGGGGCCGATCCGCGTGCCCGCCCCGCGGTTCGATGAGCTGACCGACCTGGCTTCGGAGCTGATCCTCCAGGGACGATTCTGGCTCTCGCAAGCCGGATCGATGAAGTCGTTCGGGGCGACAGTGCAGGGCTGTCGCAATCGTCTGCTCGGCAGCCTGGACCGCCTGTACGACTGCGGGCTGGGGCGTGAGGGACAGAGTCGTCCCTGGCTGATCGATCCCCGGGCGGACCTGCCCGCTCAGCTCCGTCGCCTGGGGGAGCAGGCCAACGACCTGGCGGTCCTGGCGGCATCGGCGCAGGCCGCCGCCGCCGCGATGGTCGACCGCGGAGACGCACTGGTCCGCCACTCGCATCAGCTCTGGGATGCCTTGCAGTCGCTGCGGATCGTCCCGATCGGCGGCCTGTTTCGCCGCCTGGCGCGCGTGGTGCAGGAGGCGGCGCGGGCCGAGGGACGGCAGGTCGAAGTCGTCATGATCGGCGAGGACACGGGCGTGGACCGGGCGGTCCAGGACCGGACCTATGAGCCGCTGCTCCATGTGGCTCGCAACGCGGTGAGCCACGGGATCGAATGCCCGGCCGATCGGGTCCGACGGGGCAAGGCCCCCGCCGGCCGCGTCACGTTCGAGGCGCGCCGCGAGGGCAACACGCTGGTCATCGCCGTCTCGGACGACGGCAATGGGCTGGACGAGGAGGCCATCGCGGCCAAGGCCCGTCGCCTGGGCTGGCTGGCCCCCGACGAGAAGCCCGATCGCGACCGGCTCAGGTCGCTCATCTTCGAGCCGGGGTTCTCCACCAGGTCTCAGGCCAACGACATCTCCGGCCGAGGGGTGGGGATGGATGTGGTCGCGCGTGAGGTCAGCCAGCTCCGCGGTACCGTCGACCTGGACTCGCAGCCCGGGCGCGGGACCACGCTCACCCTTCGGCTACCGGTCCGCCTGGCGCTGGAGCCTGCCTTGATCGTGCGCATCGGCGGCCAGCCCTTCGCGATCCCCGCGTCGCAGGTCGAGCAGGCCCAGCCGTTCGAACCCCCGGCCACGATTCCGGTTGCGCCCGGTGATCCGGCTCGGGCCGGGCCGGGACCGGCACCCGTCGATGACCCGACCATCGCCTTCGGCGATCAGACGATCCCGGTGGTCCTCGGACGCGAGATCCTCGGAATCGACCGGACCGGACCGGCTTCGTGGCCTAAACTTGTGGTAGTGCGGACGGGCGGCCCGCTCATCGGCCTGGTCGTGGACGAGATCGAAGGCGCCGAGGATCTCGTGATCAAGCCGCTGGGAGACCTCCTGGCCGGTCATTCGATGATCACGGGAACGAGCGTCTCGATCGACGGGGAGGTCATCCTGGTCCTGGGCGCCTCGGGTCTGGAGCGGTGGATGCGGACGCGGAAGGCCCCCGGGACCGGCCCGCCGACCCGCCGGGAGCCACGGTCGGACGGAGCAGCCAGGCCGGGCCGGATGGCGGTCCTCGTGGTCGACGACTCGATCAGCGTCCGGCGGGGCGTGGCGCGGCAACTCCATGGCCTGGGACTGGAGGTCGACGAGGTCTCGGACGGCCTGGAGGCCCTGGGCCGGCTGCGCACCGCCCGCTACGGGCTGGTGGTCACCGATCTGGAAATGCCCCGGCTCGATGGCCTCGCCTTGCTGGCCGAGATGAAACGTTCCTCGAATCTGTCGCCGATCCCCGTCGTGGTGGCCAGTACCCGGGACGACCCGGAGACTCGCCGGCGCGTCCTGGAGCTCGGGGCGCGGGCCCTGCTCTCCAAGCCGGTCGATCTCCAGGAGCTGACGCGGATCGTCGAGCCCTTGCTGGCCGGAGTCGGAGGCTGAGGGCTTATCAAGCGATCGATCCCGGATTCCGGATTCCGAATAAATATCATAGTATGATTATTTTAGATTTTGATTATATCGTCGAGCCCTTGCTGGCCGGCGACGGGGGCTGAGGGTATGTCAAGCGATCGATCCCGGATTCCGGATTCCGAATAAATATAAAAGTTTGATTATTTTGAATTTTGATTATTTGGAATCCGGGATCTTCAATCCGACTCTTTCACAACCTCCGAGGGCGATGGACCCGATGACCGGAGACGAAATGCCATGGATCAACCGCTGATTCTCGTCATCGACGACAGCCAGACGATCCGCAAACTCGTCGAATGCCATCTCTCTCAGGCGGGCTATCGCGTGGCCATGGCCGCCTCTGCCGAGCACGGCCTGGAGCTGGCCCGGAGTCTCCGACCCGATCTGCTCATCCTGGATCATCAACTGCCCGGGACGACCGGAGACGAGGTCTGCCGCAAGCTGCTGGAAGACGAGGCGACGGCCAGCATCC
Organism: uncultured Planctomycetota bacterium; assembly: GCA_963815795.1. Lineage (GTDB taxonomy): Bacteria > Planctomycetota > Planctomycetia > Isosphaerales > Isosphaeraceae > JAKAUH01. The sequence continues at coordinate 1,277,554 of CAWFIC010000006.1, forward strand.
CGATCGTCATCTGCTCGGCCCTGCGGAACCGGGCGTATGCGCAGTATACCGAGTATTCCAACGTCGTCGATCAGATCCCGAAGCCGTTCACGCCCGAGCTGCTCAAGAGCGGGGTGGCCAACGCCCTGCAAATCGGGGCGATGATCGTGCAGGCCCAGCGCACGGGCTCCGCCATCCCCGAGGCCGTCGGCGAGGTCCACGACGCGCTGCTCGAGGGGACGACCGAGTCGTTCCCGCTCCAGGCGCTGCTCGATTTCCTGAACAATCAACAGCAGGCCGGCCGGCTCACCGTGGAGGTCGGCAAGGACTGCGTGCGGTTCGCCCTGGCCGGCGGCCGGGTCCAGGCCGTCTACTCGCCGACGATCGGCCCGGAGCGGATCGAGGGCCGGCTGCCGCCCGAGCTCGCCGAACTCGCTCCGCTGCTGGCGCTCACGCTCGGCGAGCAGCAGGATGCCTCGATGTCCGGCTTGATCAAGCTGGTGGAGCGCAGCCTGTCCGATCCCAGGAGGCTCCGCTGGCTGCTTCGCTTCCAGGCGGCGTGCTTGACCTACCTGGCCGCGACCGGTGGCCCGGGCAAGTTCGCGTTCGAGCGAGCGACCGCACTGCCTCCCATGTTCCAGGCCTTCCCGCTGCAATGCAGCGTGCCGGCGCTGATCGTCGACGGATTGCGACATTGCGGTCCGGGACTCGATCCTCGCGAATGGGAGAAGCTGATCTTCGCTCGGCAGTCGCCCCGGGGCGGCAACCCCGATCGTGCCGGGATGTCTCCCGCCGCGATCAAGGTCCACACGCTGCTGGACGGCGTCCGCAGCCTGGGCGTGGTCACATCCCAGTCCGGATTCGACGCGGCCGAGGTCGTGGCCATCGCCAGGGGCCTGGAGCTGGCCGGGCTCGTCGAGCGTCGGGCGCCGACCGGCTGCGATCCCGTCCTCGTCGTGGAGGACGACCCCGAGACCATCCGGGTCATCCGCCAGGTGCTCGGGGCCGACGCCGACCGTTACCAGTTGAAGATCGTCCACGACCGGATCGCGGCCCAGCTCCTGCTCCGCCGGCAGGGGTTCCACCTGGTGCTCATGGCGATGGATCGCGCCGAGCATGAGGCGTTCTTCCGGACTTGCAAGCAGCACGCGACCAACGGCACCCGATATGTCGGAATCCTCAACCTCCAGGAGGAAGCCGAGCTGGCCAGGCTCGATGCCCTCGGACTCGACGGCGTCCTCCACCGCCCTCTCAGCGAGAGGGATCTCGCCGCCACCGTCAATCACCTGCTCCAGAGACACGATTGAGGCCGCACCCACCCCTTGGCATCGACCGCAAAAGAGGTTTTCCATGTCCGGCTCGACGCGGAGCGATACCTTCGACACCGACACGGTCCCCGTTGACGCGGCAGGAGATCCCGGCGTCGATGACCTGGAGACGATCGCGCTCTTGCAGGAGGAAGTCGCCCGACTGGAGCAGGAACTGCGATGGCGCGACGACGAGACAATTTCGGATGCTCATAGCCATGGTATGGCGCCGAAAGTTGATTCGGATGACGGCGCGGCGAAGTTGGCCGGGCGCGGGCGGAGGTCGAGCGGATGGCGCTCGAGCTGGCCGGCCGCGACGAAACGATCGGCCTGCTGCTGGATCAGCTCAGCCGCGTCGAGGAGGCCCAGGCGGCCGGCCGTGCCGAATGGGAGCACCTGACCGGTTGGCTGGCCGAGCTGGAAGAACGAGTCGAGGGGCAGGACGGAAACGCCCTGCGCGGGCTCGAGGAGCAGCTCGCCGCCCGAGCGCAGGAAGTGCAGGATTGGCGGAAGAAAGCCGAGCAAGAGCGGCGTGCCGGCGACGCTCGGTACCAGGTCAGCGAGGCGGAGGTCGCCCGTCTCCGGGCGGCGCTGGCCCGGTTGCAGGCCGCCCCCGCGGCCGCGATGGCGGACGGCGAAGCATCCGGTCGGCGCCCCAGCCCGGACGACGAGGTGGTCGACGCCCTTCGTTCCGAGAACCTCCGGCTCCGCGCCGAATTGGAAGAGAAGAAGCAGCTCGAAGCCGGGCTGTCCGAGGCTCGCGACCCGCGGTTGGCCGAGACGCTCCGGGAGCGCGACGACCTCCGCCGCCAGCTCGAACGGGTCGAGGATGAGCGAAGGCGGGAGCAGCACGAACACACGGCGGCGCTGGTCGACCTCCAGGGCCAGCTCTCCCGGGCGTCGCTGGCGCCCCGGGACGAAGGGGCGCCTCGCGCCGACGAGGTTGCCGACAGAGCGGCCCGCAATCGGGAGGTGGATCTGAGGGTTCGAGCCCTGCGGGAGCATCTGCTGGAGATCCATTCGCAGGAGGCGGAGGCACGGAGACAGAAGCAGCTCCTCCCTCGATTGTCCCGATTATGGAGCCGGACCAGCCCGCGATAAGACGGTGATATGCCGGCCGCCGGGCACGGGCCCGCGGCGCGATTCCCGGGGAACGCTCGGATGGTGAATGACCTTCGCAGGATGGGTACGACAGCGCGGAGCCCTGAGGCCCCTTCCGGGCGAGCCGCCGTTCGTTCCGTCCCCACCGCGATGATCGAGGACCTCCGATGGTTACGCCAGCGGGTCCTGGAACGACTGGACGGGCTCGAGGCCCTGGTGCGCGAGCGTGCGGCGTCCTCCGTCGAGGACGGGGGAATCGCGGCCCGCGAACGAGTCCTCAAGCAGAGGGAGGCCGAACTCGAGGAGGTACGTCTCCAGCTCCAGGCCGAGGCCGAGCGCCAGGCGAACGAGTGGAGCGAGGCGCTGGCGCAGCTCGACGCCGATCGCCACCTGCTCGCCGAGGCCTGGGAACGCGTCGAGAGAGAGCGCATCGAGGGTCCCGGCGCGTCCGAGGGCCATCTCGCTTCCCAGGCCTACGGTCACGGGCCGCCCCGGGGAACTCCGGCCGCGCCGGTCCACCCCGCTGCCGTCGCGCCGACCGCGTCCGCCAGGACCGATGCCGAGTCGGATAACCCGGTCGCCCGGGCGATCCTCCGACAATTCGAAACGCTGTGCCGGGATGTCCGATCCAACGCGGAAGCTCGCCGCGATCCTTACTGATGTCAACGAGGAGAGTGAATTACCGTGAAGCTCCAGGAGGCCCTACCAGATACCACGATCGGCTCGCGCTCGCGCTGGCCGGCCCGGTTCTTCGGCTGGATCAACCCCCGGCGCGAACTTCCGGGTTCGGGCCGTCGCATCCGCGAGGACCGCCCCGCAGTACTCCCTCAAGGCGACCACACGCATGACCCGGGGCCCGACCCGCCCCGATCCGACGACGAGATCCGCCTCGTCGCGAAGCGATTGATCGCCGAGGACCGTTATGCCTTCCTCCTGCTGCAGGAAGCCGCCGACCGGATCGACGACCGCGACGTCCGGCGGGCGTGGGAGGTCGCGCAGCAGCAGATGGCGCTGATCCCGGCGGGCAACGTCCCGGTCGCCCTGTGCGACGGGAGCTGTGCCAACATCGAGATCGGCGCGTTCTTCCTCGACCGACACGCGGTCAGCAACCGCCAGTTCCTCCGGTTCGTCCAGGCCGACGGCTACGACTCGTTCGACATCTGGCCGCAGCAGGTCTGGCCGAGCGTGTCGCGGTTCACCGATCGGACGGGCCGGGCCGGCCCGCGCGACTGGGAGGGCGGGAAGTTCCCGGCCGGCAAGGCGGAGCATCCCGTGGTCGGCGTCTGCTGGTACGAGGCCATGGCGTACGCCCGGTGGGTCGGCAAGCGGCTCCCGCTCGCCGCGGAGTGGCAGAAGGCGGGGGGCTGGCCCGAGCAGCTCTCGGGCGGGGAATGCAGCCGATACCCCTGGGGCGACCTGTTCGACCCGCAGCGGGCCAACCTCCGCGCGTCGGGACTCGGCCAGACCGTCCCGGTTGACGCGTTCCCTCGCGGGGCCACGGCCAATGGCATCTACCAGATGAGCGGGAACGTCTGGGAATGGCTCGACGATCCCCTGGAGACGATCCCTTGCGAGCCCGGCGAGCGCTTCGTGCCCTGGAAGCCCATGCGCCGGATCGTCGGCGGTGCCTTCGACTCGCACCTCGCGAGCGAAGCCACCTGCCAGTTCATCACCGGACAGGGCGAGCTCGACCGCCGCGATAACATCGGATTCCGCTGTGCCGCCTCCATCGATCGACTTCGGCCACTCCCGTGAGTCGGATGGCGAGCGGCACGCCCGGCTCTCCGGCCGAGCCGGCTTCAGACGACGAGGACTGGATCTTCCCCGACACCGGGCCGCCGACCCGATCGGGATGGAGGGCGATGACCGACCATGACCGACTACTACTCGCCGGACGACTACGGCGTCTCGCACGACTCGGAATGTCCGCTCTGCGGCGGTGCGATGCGCGGCGACAACTCGTGCAGCAACTGCTTCTTGCCCTTCAGGGTGGCCGAATCGATCCGTGCCCGCGACGACCCGCCCCGATTCGTCGGCGTGCTGGGCACGACCGGCGTGGGCAAGACGGTCTATCTGGGCATGCTCCTGGACCTGCTCTCGCGCGGCGAGTGCGGGCTGCATGGCCTGGCGCAGGGCCCGTTCACCCTGAGCCTCCATCGCAAGCTCATCCTGGCCCTCGAGCGGCAGAGGTTCCCCGAGAAGACCCCCATCGAGTCGGATCGCTGGGACTGGCTGCACTGCCAGATTCATGATTATAATAACAAATCTCGATATGATATCGTCGCCCCGGACGTCGCGGGGGAGGCGGTCTCGGGCGAGCTGGAGAACCAGGGGACTTACCGGACCATCCGGGCGTTGATCGGCCGGTGCGCGGGACTGGTGATCCTGCTCGACATGGTCCAGGTCGTCGCCGACGGCCGGGGGCAGGAACTCTTCGCGATGCAACTGGTCAGCTACCTCGACGCGCTCAAGCTGCGGAAGAGGGGCCGCAAGGTCGGCGTCCCCGTGGCCATCGTCTTCACCAAGGCCGACCTGTGCGACGAGCCGATCCGCCACCCGGAAGAATTCGCCAAGGCCAACACCCCGTCGCTCCACGGCCAGTGCCGGGCTCGGCTGGATCGCTTCTCGTTCCATCTCTCGGGGGTGGCCGGCTCGACCGGCCGGCTGATCGACCACAACGGCCAGGAGATGCTCGTCCCCTTGCGGGTCGAGCCCCGGGGTGTGGTCGAACCGTTCGCATGGATGGTGAGCCAGCTGCACTAGGGCCCTGTCGGACATCGTCGGCGTTCAGGGGCAAGATCATCGAGTCGGAGGCCAGGCGTGTGGGCCGAACAGGCGATCTTCACCTCGCTACCCCGTCGCGGGCGGGGCGGATATCACCTGGTCTCCCGATCTCGGGGTGTGGACGAGACCGAGGTCCACGCCCTGACCCGATCGGGGCCGTCGCACGGTGCGCTGATCGTGGACGGGAAGAATCGGGCCAGCGTGAATTTCCAACCGCTGCCCGACGGACGGTTCGCGCTCTCGCGTACCTGCGCCGGGCCGGCCGAGTATAGCGGGCGAGGGGGATTCCAGCTCTACACCCACTTCTTGATCGTCGACGAGCCGCGCTCCGGGCCGTCGAATTCCAGCCGTTCGCCCTCTACCGCGATGCCATGGCGATGGGCTATCTCCTGTACCGGCCCGACCCGGAAGAGGTCCTCGAACCCGTCGAGCTCTGCCGAATCCATCTCCGTCGCGACGCGATTGACTGGGAGAGCCGTGCCGTCGAGCTGGACTTGCCCCCTCTGCGACCGCTGAGCGATCGACTCCAGGCGGGCGCCCCGCTCCGGTTCGCCTACGCCGGCGACCGCACCGCCCTGGCCGAGTGCCTGATCGGTCTGCTCTCCCCCGAGACGGTGCGATCCGTCAGCTTCTCCACCAGCCTCATCCCGTCCTCCACGCGCCCATCGGTCCTCACGCTGGTCGGCGGAGATGGCCGCCAGGGACCCGAGACGATCGGGAAGTCACTTGATATTTAATTAATTTAATATTTAAATATTTAATTAATATATAATCTAAATCTATTTGAATTAAGCGCGTGTTGACCTGGGACGATCGGAGCTCATTTCGCCCGCCCCTCCGGCTCGACCAGGCCCGGCAGCGTCCCGATGTCGAGCCGCTCCCGCGGGCCGGCGGCGGGGACGTCCGAGCGGGACTTCAAGAGGTAGGCGACGAGGTCGGCCGCTTCCGACGGGGTCAGCCGCGAGGCGAAGTCCTCGGGCATCAGCGACTTGCCGGTACTCGTCAGCTCGTTCGACCTGGCTGCGGAGGATCGTGTCCTCCGCCCCCTCGGCGCGGCGGAGGGTCAGGCTGGCGGCGGTCTCCGACGCGATCAGGCCGGTGTAGACCCGCCCGCTCTTGTCGCTGACGACATACTGCACGTCCTTCGGCGCGACGTACCGGTTCGGGTCGAGGACGTGGGTCAAGAGCGACGCCGGGTCGGCGAACTGCGTGGCCGTCAGGTCGGGGCCGACGGCGTGGCCGCGCGTGCCGAGCCGGTGGCAGGTGGCGCAGTGCTTGTCGAACACCGCCGCCCCGCGCGCGGCGTCACCGGGCTTCTCCAGGGCCGGGACGAACGCGGCGAGCACGTCCTGACCCGGGCCGGCCCCCGCCGAGCCGAAAAGCGACCGCGCCCGCCGGGCGATCTCGGGGTCCGGATGCGCGACGAGCAGGGCCCGCCCGGCCGGGTCGATCGCGGCCGCGTCGGCCCTGCCCGCCTTGACGGCGTCCAGCAGGGCGATGGCGCCCGACTTGCGCCAGCAGGGTGGCCACAGCCTCTCCTCTCGCGGCGGGAGCGAGTTGTCGCATCCGCGCGAGGACGACCTCCGCGACCTCCGGCCGGGCGTATCCGGCCAGTGCCCGCAGCGCCGCGGCCTGGACGGCGCCCGGGGTCTGAGGGTCGAGCAGGCCGGCAAGGACATGGCGGGCTCGGTCGTAGGGCGCGAGCGCGAGCCGGCCGATCGCCTCGACCCGGGCCGGCTCGGGCCTGGAGCCATCGCGCGTCGCGGCCTCCGCTTCGCGGAGCCATCGGTCCACGGCCGGCTCCGCCGGGTCCAGCCGTCCGCCGACTCGGGCCAGCCCCCGGCCGAGCCCTCGAAGCAGAGTGCCCGGGTCGGCGAGGGAGGCGGCGTCGGCGAGCGCCTGGCGGACCTCGTCGGGACGGTTCCGCGCGCCGACGACCTCGGCGAGCGCCTCGACCATCTCGGAGCCGCTTTCCGATCGCGCGAACGACCGGCCGGCCGTCAGCCGTGCCAGCAGCTGCTCCGCCTGTCCCGCGGCCGAGCAGAGGACCGCCGTCCGGGCCCATCGGTCGGCGGCGTCCCGCCTCGCGACCGCCGCCAGGGCGTCCGCCGCGCGGGGGTCGCGGGTCGCGCCCGCCGTCAGGGCCACGGCGAACCGCACCCGGGCGTCGTCCGAGCCCGCCAGTCCGAGCGCCGCCGCGCGCACCGCGGCCGAGTCGTCCAGCCTCCTCCCGGCCAGCTCGAGCGCGTGCTCGGCAACCCGTGGCTCGGGATCGGCCAGGGCGGCGAGGAGGTCGGCGTCGGCGAGCGCCCCGAGCCCCTCGAGCGACCAGAGCGCGTGGGCCTTCGCCACGGCCGACCCGCGCCCGAGCAGGTCCCGCAGCGGGCCGACGGCCGCGGGGTCCTGGCGCTCGTAGATCAGGCGGTGCGCCGTGTCGCGCCACCAGCCGTCGGAGTGGCTGAGGGCCGCCACCAGGTCGGCCGTCGTGGCCGCGCCGAGCCGCGGAGGCGGCTTCGGGCGGAAGCCGGGCGGGGCGACCCGGTAGATGCGCCCTGGTCGCGCCCGCGGCGGAGGTCGAGGTGCTTCATCACGTCGATCGGGATGTGGACCGCCTCGATGACCTCGCGGCTCATATCCAGCACGTAGAGGGTGCCGTCGGGGGCGTTGAGCAGGTTGACCGGGCGGAACCAGGTGTCGTACGACCGGACGAACTCCCCGGCCGCGTCCGCTGCCTCCGCCCGGAAGGTCGGCCCGGCGGGGACCAGGCGCATCCGGTGGACAAGGTTGTTCTGGGCATCGCAGACGAAGGCGTTGCCGTAGTACTCGGCCGGGTAGGCGCTGCCGCGGTAGATGATGACCCCCGCGCAGGCGTCGGCGACGTGGTGGCTGGCCCCGGCCGAGGAGGCGGACCGCTCACCGTGTGCGATCCGGCGGCTCGAGCGGATCTGACGCCACCGCTCCGGCGGGCTGATCCGCCGGATCGGCACCGGGCTGCCTGCCGCGTTCTCCAGGCCCGAGGCGACCGGTAAGTACGGATTCCTCGCCATCGCCTCGAGCGGCAGGACCGCGTGCAGGAGCGGGCGCGACTCGGAGCATAGGAACCGGTTCCCCCAGTCGTCGAACGTCGTGCCGAACTGGACCGTGCCCGTCACCGGCTCGAGCGTCTCGGCGACCGGGTCGAACCGGAAGTCCTTGCCCTTGACGGCGACGGCCGGCTCGTCGGGCCGGTCGGCGTGCCGCACCGAGCCGCCGTTCATGGACGTGGAGCCGTAGACCTTGTGGTCGAGCCCGAATGTCAGGTTGTTGAGCATCCCTTGCTCGTTGCCCGCGCCGAACCCGGTGAACACCCTCCGACGGACGTCGGCCCGGTGGTCGCCGTCAGTATCCTTGAGGTACCAGATGTCCGGGGGCGCGGAGACGAACACGCCTCCCCTCCAGGGCACGACCCCCGCCGCCCAGAGCAACCCGTCGGCGAACACGTGGGCCCGATCGAACCGGCCGTCGCCGTCGGTATCCCTCAGCAGCCGGACCGACCCCATCGGGGTGCCGCCGGGCCGGGGCTTGTAGGGATAGTCGGTCATCTCGCAGACGTACAGGTTCCCGTCCTCGTCGAACGCCGCCGCGACCGGGCTCCGCACGAGCGGCTCGGTCGCGACGGGATCGAGGTGGAACCCGCCGGCCGACTCGAACGTCCCGAGCGCCTCGGCCGGGGTCCTGGGCGGTACCGGCTTGAGGAACTCCGCCAGTTCGGCGTCGGTGTGGACCTTCTTGCTCGGGTCGAACGCGGTCCGATCGGCCTCCGCCAGCCAGGCGGCGGGGACGCCCGAGGAGGGGAGCCCGCCCGCCTCGCGGATCTTCAGCAGGAGGTCGCGCGCCCCCTGGAAGTCGTCGAGCACCTTCGCTTTCTCGGGGAAGCTGCGGGCGCGAATGAGGTCCATCTGGCCGTCGAGCTTCGCGAGCAGGCCATCGAGGCTCTCGCGGTCGTACGGCGCCCTGCCGTTGACATGGACGTAAACCGGATTCGTGTGGGCCTCGGCATCGGGCGAGCCGTTCGCGGACGTACCGAAGGCGCGGACGGCGACCCACGAGGGGCGTTCGATGGCGAGGGGCTCGTCCCAGGCGAACCAGTCCCCCTTGCCCCGCTCTTGTGGGACCTTGCGCGAGGCGATCACGCGGCCGTTGACGATGAGCTGGGCTTCTTGGACCGGAGCGACCGGCGAGATGACCCTCACCGTGGCCCTCACCGCGTGCGGGCCGGGCCCGGTCTTCGCCACGATCGCCCCGGGCGGGCTCCCGTCAAGGTCAAACTCGAGGAGCGGGGCCGTGGTCACGAACCCTCTCCCCTCCGCCGCCCCTCTCAGCCAGCCCGCGGCGTCCGGCGGCCTGTCGCCGTCGCGCCGGACGTAGGTCAGGCAGTCGCCCAGCTTCCGGCAGGCCGGATAGTCGCTGGCGCCGACGATCGGGAAGCGGTAGCCGATGTTGAGGATGCGGTACCAGTCCTCGAGCCCGATCCCGCGGTAGACGCCGAACTGGAGCAGCTCGACCCCGTCAACGTCGCCTCGGACGAAGTCCGCGTAGATCGCCTGGGCGTAGCCGCCGTGCGCGTGGAAGGCGTGGCCCCCGCGCTTCCGCGTCTCGCGGCCGACCTCGCCGAAGGGGGGCCAGCGGTCGGCGTCGTAGCTCTGGCCCTCGCGGACGAGGTCGTCGCGGAGGAACAGGTTCAGATGACCATAGGTCCGCGACCGGTACTCCTGGCCCGAAAGCATGCGGTACCGCCCGCGGGACCGCTCCGACGCCGCCCCGAGCCCGCGGAGCTGGGGATAGTCGAGTTTCTCTCGGACCCCCGTGTAGGGTCCGGCAGGCTCGTTGTACATGAGCAGGGCGCCGAACCGGATGTCCTCGGCCTCCATCAGGTCGAAGATCAGCGCGTCGTCGGCGTCCGATGACCGGCCGAGGTGGAGGTGCGGGTCGCCCGAGTCGTACGGGAAGGCCGACAGGACGGCCGGCCGGGCGACCGCGACGTTGACGCGGGTCGTCTCGCCGGCCTTGACGGTCGCCGTCTTGCGGGCCGGCGCGAATTCGAGGCCCTTCCAGACCTCGACGCGGACCTCGCCGGCGGGGGCCGGCACGGTGACCTGGCCGGTGGTGTAAAACGACCGTCCGAGGTAGCGGAACGGCCCCTTGCCCGCGCGGTTCCCCTTCCCCGACCGCGGCCACTCGCCGGTCAGGCTGTAGGGCGAGAGCCGGCCCGTCCGCGGCTGGTAGAAGTTCCCGTCGGGCCCGACGACGTTCACCCGGCACGGGGTCGGCCGGCCGGTGGCCGCGTCGATGACGGTGATGTCCAGCGCCCCCGCCCCGGGCCCCGACACCGCGGCCGGCACGCCCGGCTTGTGGAACCCGGGAGGCGTGAAGATCTGCGCCTCGTCATCGGCCGCGGGCGCGGGCGCCGCGGCGAGCAACACCGCCGCGAGGGCCGTCCAGGATCGCATCGGCCGTCGTCCCTTCATGCAGCCCTCTCACGGTTTTCAAAGTCTCACCGCTGCCCGACGGTGCCGGCTCGTCAGGTCGGAAAGCCTGACCTTGTTTCTCGCGGGCATCATAACACGCCGCGGATCTCACGGCCTCCACGCTGATCGTGTTCGCCCCATCGAGCGAAAGAAGCCCTCGTCGCGTTCGACCAGCCGGCCGGCACCACCTGAGCAGAGATTGTCCCGCTTGTCGTTGAAATGTGGGTTGAAATGTGGAGCGGCTCCTCACGGACATTTTCACACCACGCCGTGTTGGCATCCAGTCCCTTGCTGCAGTCGAGGGATTCTCGCGCGGCCGGGCCTGTCGAGAGCCGGACGGCCGGCCTGGCGCCTGTGGCCTGGCTGAGGAGGCCCGCGCCGGGAGCCGCTGAAAGACCGGCCCAACCCGGGACTCCAACCTGTCAGAAGAGGAGGGGTGGCACACTCGCTGCGCGCGACCCGATCATGCGCCCGACTTATCGGTCAGGGTGACCTGGTCGTTCCTGGCGTTCCGGGTGTTGACGACGATGGTCGCGACGCCCGTGAACGAATGGACCATACCACCGTTCCATTCCACCTGGACGCCAGCGTCTTGCTTGGAATAAACGATCTCCACAACATTGGTCGTGGGCCGGTTGACGGTGACCGTCAGTTCCGAGCCGGTCTGGACGGCGAGCCTCTTGGAAACCTCGGTAAGGTCGTCGTGGACAGGCCTGGCCCCGTTGGCGGCGACCGTCAGTGCCGAGTCGGTCTGGATGGTGAGCCCACCATGCTCGTGGTGGAGGTGGGCCAGGGGATGGCCGGCCGCCTCCGCGCGCACGGAGTCGGCCGGCCGTTGCGGGCTCAGCTCGATGGCTGGCGACCCGGCCGAGGGACCGGGCTGTTGAAACGTGGTCCCGGCGGCCGCGGTCACGGCGGAGAACGAATCGCCCTGTGTCAGTTGGAAGGTAAACTGATTGGTCCTGGCCCTCTGGGCCTGGATGATGGTCGTGGTGACTCCCGTGTACGTCCGGGGCTGGCCGAAGTTCCAGGACATCTCGACACGGCCCTCGCCGTCGTCGGTGACCTGCACCCTGTTCCCCTTGGGCTGGCCGACGAGGCAGGTCAGGACCGAGCCGCTCTGGATGGCGAGGCCGCCCGAGCGCGGCGCATTCGAGGATTTATGCAGATCACAATCGGCGATCTCCAGGCCGCTCTGGATGGCAATCCCGCCCGTGCGCGGCGGATTCGCGTGCCCGACGGTCACATCGGAATGAGGGATCGTGGTCGACAAGAGGCAGCGGCGCTCGAGGGATTTGACTTCGGGGATGAACTTCCTCGAAGGGCCAGTGCCTTGATGAGATGGTTGGTCGCTCATGGAGAGGCTCCGCGAAGAGAAAGGGTCCGGGGGCTGCGGTCCCGCCGTGCGCCCGGAAGAAGAACCGCCACCTGCGGTCGTGGACGCTGGGACTGTCGCCTGCTCGTTGAGCCCTCGGTCGAGACACTGCCCTCCGGCCGCAACGAGGGACCCGGCCCCCGAGGGCCGGCGCCGATTCCCCAAGGCTCCGCCTCGATTCGGAGTGCGGCAGCGTGCAGACGAGCTCGTCCCTAAGGTCCTATCGCGCTCCGAGCCACCGAGGGGACACATTTCGCGAGTTTTCCCGATCTGGAACCACCCGGGGGTCACGCGAGGAAGCCGAAACACGCTTGCTGGGATTCACGCCGCCATGCGGCGCTTGCTGCCACCCGACCACGGGTCCTCCTCCACCCTCTGAGCCCGGGCTCTCCCCGGATCTCCGGTCGAGAACGGCCCAGCCGGGAGGGGAGAGAGGCAATGCTCAGGGGGCGGGAGCTGGGATCATTCGATCGGTCTACCGGAAATGGACAAGAAGGTCGTCCCCTTGTGCAAGAGGCCCTCGTATCCCTTGCCGACGACTTCGCCGTTCCCGATCTGGTGGTGTTCGGCGCGAAGTCTCCTGTGTTCTCTTCGATGAGCCTCCGTGACCGTTCCACACACACCTGTTGGACTCTCCTGATGCCGCCCTCTCCTTACCCCCGCACCAGCTACGACGAGCTCCCGTATCCCAGCCAGCCGTTCCGCTACACTCATCCGGACCATCTGGCGGTGGTGGCGACGTTGCTGGGCCTGAGCCCGGCCCGGGCCGACCGTTGCCGGGTGCTGGAGCTGGGCTGTGCCAGCGGCGGCAACCTGATCCCGTTGGCCTACACCTACCCGGAGAGCACCTTCCTGGGCATTGATCTGTCCGTCGTGCAAATTCGAGAGGGGGAGGAGCTCGCGCGGCCCTCGGGCTGGGCAACGTCGAGCTCCGCGCGCTGAATCTCCTCGATATCGACGATCAATTCGGGACGTTCGATTTCATCATCTGCCACGGCGTCTATTCCTGGGTGCCCGCGGCGGTCCAGGACCGGATCCTGGAGATCTGCGCCCGCCGCCTGGCCCCGGACGGGATGGGGTTTATCAGCTATAACACCTTCCCCGGCTGGCACATGCGGGGCATGATCCGGGCCATGATGGTCCTGCACGACCGCCGGTTCCGCGACCGGCCGGCGGCGGAGCGGGTGGCGGAGGCGCGGCGCCTTCCTCGCCTTCCTGGCGGAGGAGGTCCCCCAGGAGAACACCCCCTACAGCCTGCTGTTGCGCCAGCACCTCGAGCAACTCTCGGCCTGCACCGACCCCTACCTGTTCCACGAGCACCTGGAGGAGTGCAACGAGCCGATCTATTTCATCGAGTTCTGCGAGCGGTTGGCGGCCAAGGGACTGCGCTACCTGGGCGAGTCGGAATTCCGCGTCATGGTGCCGAGCACCTCGTTCTCGCCTGAGGTGCAGGACCGGCTCCAGGCGCTGGCCCCGAGCTTGCTGGAGATGGAGCAATACATGGACTTCCTGCGCAACCGCATGTTCCGCCAGACTCTGATCGGTCACGCCCAGCTCCGACCCAACTACGAGGTCCAGGCGGATCGGCTGTCCGCGTTCCGGGTCGCGTCCACGTTGCGGCCGAGCGCGCCGGCGCCGGACCTGGCGTCCCACTCGCCCGAGGAGTTCGTCGCCGAGAGCGGGATGACCCTGACGACCTCGACACCCCTGGTCAAGGCGGCGTTCACCGCGCTCGGTGAGCTCTGGCCGCGTGCCGTGGCCTTCGAGGATCTCCCGGCCCTGGCGCGATCGCGGCTGGCGGGCACCGGCCCCGAGGACCTCGCCGACGACGCGGCGGCGCTGGGCAGGGCCCTGCTCACGGCTTACGCCAGCGGTGGACGGCGGCTGGTGGAGCTGTGGCTCCGACCCCCCACGTTCGCGGCCGAGGCGGGCGCGCGACCCTTCGCCAGCCGCCTGGCCCGGCTCCAGGCCGCCGGCACCAACCAGGTGACCAACTTGCGGCACGAGCAGGTCAACCTGGGCCCGCTCGAGGTCCGGCTGCTCGGGTTGCTGGATGGGACGCGCGAGCGGACCGACCTGGTCGAGGCGCTCCTCCAAGGGTTCCACGAGGGCGAGTTCAGCATTTCCCAGGACGGCCGGCCGGTGAGCGAGATCGCGCAGGCCCGCGAGATCCTGGGCGGCTTCATCGCCGAAGGTTTGCCTCGATTCGCCAGTGCGGCCCTCTTGCTCGGCTAGGGCTTCTAGCGACCGGATGGGAGGAACCGTCCTCTTCACCTTTCAACTGAGATCGGGACAACCTCACCTGAAGCCGTCGGGGTGTCGAGGAGGTCGCCGAGACGGTCCTCAGAGGTGCCGACCGCCTCGGGGACTGTCGTCGCGCCGCGGCGCGGTCCGAAGAACCGAACCGTCCGCTCTGACTCGACGGCTGAACAGGTCGTTTCCGAGAATCCGGAGAAAATTTCCAGAAAGTCCGGCCATGCCGCCAAAACTTTCCCATACTATAAGGGTGGGGCAATGTCAGTCCATTTCGCATCTCAGCCAGCCAAAAAGCCCCGAATATCCGACGGCGACGAAGCCAGCTCCCCGATGAATCCAACCCGCGATGGGGACTCACCGATATGACTTCAGCGAAGCGCGCCCGCGCCAAGATCCACGCCCGGCTCGTGCGGCTGTGGCAAGGCGAATTCGCCCCGTACACCCCCATCTTCGGCCTGGCTACCGCCCAGGCCAAACTGGCCCGGAAGCGGTTCCGCATGCCGATCCCGCCCGACGACCCGGCACATCCCGAGAGGCTGCTCCGGCGGCTCAAGTCCACCGCCGCCGGCTGCGCCTGGCTGCTGGACCGTTGGGCCGAGTTGCGGACAGCCCTGGAACAGAACAACGGCTGGCAGCCGGAGGAGCGGCTCCGCGCCGTGCGTCTGCTCGCCAAGCTGCCGGCCGACACCGTCGATGACTCGATGGTGCGCACCATCTACTTCAGTTGCGTGGTCCTGGGCGAGAAGGACGCGCAGGTGTTCGCCGACCACGTCCGGGAGATGGCCGACTGCGAGTTCGAATACTTCGTCGAGCGGATGGCCGGCCGGGGGCTGACGGGCCAGGCGCCACCCAACCGAGAGGCCGCGCAGGGATGGCTGCTGGCTCTGATGGATGGTGTGATGGCCACCTTGCGGCCGCGAGCGGCCATGCATGCGGAACGCGAACGGGCGGCGATGGCGTCGGATCGCCTGGCGTTCGACCCCAGCCCCGCCGGGCGGCGGCGGCTGCGGTTGCAAAGCCGTCTGCTCGGGTCGCTGCTGCGGACCATCAACCTGTTGACGGAGGTCCGGCGGCGTCCGGACGCCTTCGTCGAGCTGCGGAAACGGGCCGAACCTGTCACCGCAAAACCAGGAGAGGCCGTGAATTGTGAAAAGGTACGGAACGAACCCAACGACGATCCGGGCCCTGCTTCGAATGACCAAGACCTCCCCTTGGTGGTTTGCACGCATGCTACAACAGGCGTCTCTGGCCAGGAATCGGTCAAGAGCGTCGTCACAAAGCCGGGAGAGACAATGAATTGCGAGAAAGTACGAAACGAACCCAACACGCCGCCGGCCGCCCTCGCCGAGAAGGGAGCGACCGAGGACTTCTCCGAACTCAAAACGGATGACCTTCGCCTCGACCCGATCGAACGTCGCGCCGTTGGTTCGGCCAGAGCCTCACCGGCCGGGTGGATGACGGGAACCGATGGCGTCTCCCCGTCGCTGGCTCGACTTCCGTCGATCCGGACATGATAGTGTGGCGGGACGCCGGTCCGTCCCGACGACCTGGCAGGTCTGGCTCGCGACGAGAGGGAGGTTCATGTGGACATCGGCGAGGATCGACGACGAGAGACATCGGCTGTGGGGTGGATGATGCGTCCGCTGGGCGGGCTGTTCGTGACCCAGTTCCTCGGCGCGTTCAACGACAACGCCTGGAAGCAGATCGTGATCTTCCTGGCCATCGGCGCGGCCGCGACCGCGGGGGACGGCCAGAAGCAGACCGCGATCGCCCAGATCGTGATCATGGTCCCGCTGATGCTGTTCTCGATGCCGGCGGGCCTGCTCGCCGACCGGTTCAGCAAGCGCTCGATCATCGTCGGCTCCAAGGTCTTCGAGCTCGCCCTCATGCTGATGGGCGTGGCGGCGCTGATCGTCCAGCCCGACGGCGGGCCGCTGGCGATGACGGTCCTCGGGCTCCTGGGGGTGCAGGCCGCGCTCTTCGTGCCGGCCAAGGGCGGGATCATCCCCGAGCTGGTGCCGCACCAGCGCCTCTCGGCCGCCAACGGCGTGCTGGAGATGGGCTCGAGCATGGCGATCCTCGGCGGGATGGTCGGCGGCGCGGCGATCCTCCAGAGGGCGCGGCACCTCCATGAGCCGCTCTGGATCGGCGGCCTCGTCCTGGTCGGGCTGTCGGCCTGCGGCTTGCTGTCGGCGCTGGCGATCCCGCGTGTGCCGACGGTGCGGTCCCAGGGGGGCCTCGTGGCGCCGATCCGGATCGCCTGGGAGGCCATCCGCGCCGATCGCGTGCTGAAACTGACCGTCATCGGCCTGGTGCTGGTGTGGTCGATCGCCAGCCTGGTGCCCGCGCCGATCCTGCCGTACGCGTCGAAGGAGCTCGGCCTCTCGGAGTGGAAGGCGAGCCTGCCGCTGGTCGCGCTCATCGTGGGCATCGGCGCGGGCTGCGCCCTGGCGGCCCGGCTGTCGGGCCCGAAGGTCGAATACGGCCTGCTCCCGCTGGGCGCCCTGGGGCTGACCCTCAGCACGCTGGCCTTCGCGGCGATCGGCCCGCGGCTGGAGGGCTTGATGGTGATCATGGCCCTGATGGGGACCTTCGCCGGGCTCCTGTTCGTCCCGCTCAACGCCCTGTTGCAGTCGCGGTCGCCGGCCGACCGCCGGGGCACGATCATCGCGCTGGCGAACGTCTTGACCTATGCCGGCATGCTGGCGGGCTCGGGGCTGGCCCTGGCCCTGGCCTGGTTCGGCGCCTCGCCGCGGGGCACGTTCCTGGGCGTCTCGCTGCTGCTGCTGGGCGGGTTCTTCTGGGCGCTGACCCTCGTGCCCGATTCGTTCTTCCGCTTCATCCTCATTGGCCTGGCCCACACGATCTATCGCGTGCGGGTGATCGGGCGATCGAACGTGCCCGAGGAGGGGGGCGCGCTCCTGGTCCCGAACCACGTCTCGTTCGCCGACGGCCTGTTCCTGATCGCCAGCGTCAACCGGCCGATCCGGTTCGTCGTCTACTCGGCCTTCTTCGACCGGCCGATCATCGGCCGGTTCCTGCGGGCGATGCGGGCGATCCCGATCTCGTCGTCCGGCGGGCCGAGGATGATCCTCCAGGCGTTCCGCGAGGCCGGTCGGGCGCTGGACGCCGGCGAGATCGTCTGCGTCTTCCCCGAGGGGCAGCTCACCCGGACCGGCATGATGGCGCCGTTCCAGCGCGGGTTGCAGCGGATCGTCAAGGGGCGGACGACGCCGATCATCCCGATCCATCTCGACCGACTGATGGGCAGCGTCCTGGCCCCGGCCAGCTACCGGCGATGGCCCGAGCGCATCCCTTATCCCGTGACCGTGTCGATCGGCCAGCCGATGCCGCCGGACTCGTCGCTGTTCGAGCTGCGGCAGGCGATCAGCGAGCTGGGCCAGCAGGCGTGGTCGCATCGCAAGCGCGACCGCCGGCCGCTGCATCATGAGTTCATCCGCCGCGCCCGCCGGCATCCGTTCCGATTGGCCTTCGCCGACTTCCAGACGCCCCGGCTGTCGTATTTCGGGGCCCTCGCCGGCGTGCTGGCGGTCGCCCGGGCACTGCGGCCGCGTTGGGACGGCCAGCCGGCCGTGGGGCTGCTCCTGCCGACGAGCGTCGGCGGTTCGCTCGTGAACCTGGCCGCGGCGCTGGCCGGCCGGGCCGCGGTGAACCTGAACTTCACCGCCGGCCGGGCCGGGATGGAGTCCGCGGCTGCGCAGGCGGGCCTCCGTACGGTCGTGACCAGCCGGGCCTTCCTCGAGAAGGCCAAGGTCGAACCACCGATGGGCCTGGAGGTCATCTTCATCGAGGACGTCCTGGCTGGAATCGGGGCCATCGATCGTGCCAAAGCGGCCGCGATGGCGCTCTTGCGCCGGCCCGATGGCTGGAGCGCTTCGCCGGAGCCCTCCGCGCGGTGACCATGGACGACACCGCGACGATCATCTTCAGCAGCGGCAGCACGGGAGAGCCCAAGGGCGTGTTGCTCTCGCACTTCAACATCGATTCCAACGTGCAGGCGATCCGCGAGGCGTATCGCGTGCTTCCCGGCGACCGATTGGCGGCGATCCTCCCGCTGTTCCACTCGTTCGGCTACACGATCTCCTGGTTCGCGGTCAACTCGGGGATCGGCTCGATCTGCCACCCCAGCCCGCTGGATGCCGCCCGCATTGGCGACCTGGTCCAGCGCTACGCGGCCACGGTGCTCCTGGCCACGCCCACTTTCCTCCAGCTTTACCTGCGGCGGTGTGCGCCGGCGCAGTTCGGCTCGCTCCGCCTGGTCCTGGCCGGCGCCGAGGCGCTCCCCGACACGCTGGCGCTGGCCTTCGAGGACGCGTTCGGCGTCCGGCCGATGGAGGGGTACGGCATGACCGAGTGCGCCCCGGTGGTCGCGGTGAATACCTTCGACCATCGCGAGCCGGGGTTCTTCCAGCCCGGCTCGCGGCGGAGGTACGTCGGCCGGCCCTTGCCCGGCGTGGCGGTCCGTGTGGTCCGCAGCGATACCTTCCAGCCGCTGGGCGCCGACACCGAGGGCCTGGTGCTGGTGAAGGGGCCGAACGTGATGCGGGGCTACCTGGGTCGCGACGACCTGACCGAGGCGGCCTTCATCGACGGTTGGTACAACACGGGAGACCTCGGCTTCCTGAGCGAGGACGGGTTCCTGAAGATCTCGGGGCGGCTGTCGCGGTTCTCGAAAATCGGCGGCGAGATGGTGCCGCACGGTCGGGTCGAGGAGGCGCTGCACCAGGCGATCGGCAGCGACGCGCAGGTCTTCGCCGTCACCGCGCTCGGCGACGAGCGCAAGGGGGAAAAGCTGGCCGTCTTGACCACGCTCGACGACGGAGAGGTCGAGCGCGCCCTCGCGGGCCTCACCGCGATGGGCCTGCCGAACCTGTTCATCCCGCGCCGCGACAACTTCATCAAGGTTGAGGCGATCCCGACGCTCGGGACCGGCAAGCTCGACCTCAAGGCGATGCGGCGGATTGCGGAGCAGACCCTCGGGAGTCCACTGCATGTCGGCTCGTGAGCTCAAGACCGCATGCCGCGACCGAGGTGAGACCGGGGCGGATGGATCATCCGCCTTCGGCCATCCGCTCGAACTCGGCCTCGTCGATGACCGGGATGCCGAGCTGCTTGGCCTTGTCGAGCTTGCTGCCGGCGTCTTCGCCGGCCAGGACGTAGCTGGTCATCTTCGACACCGAGCCGGTGACCTTGCCGCCGCGCTGCTTGATCAACGCCTCGGCGTCGGGGCGCGAACGCTTGGGCAGCGTGCCGGTCAGGACGAACGTCTTCCCCGCGAAGGGCAGCTTGCCTCCGCTCGCCTTCACCGGCTGCAAGGGCTCGGGCTTCACGCCGACGGCCTGCAATTCATCGAGGAGCTTCTGATTCTCCGGGTCCTGGAAGTACTCGTGGATGCTGGCGGCCACGACCGGGCCGACCTCGGGGAGCGCCTCGAGCTCCTCAAGCGACATCGCGCGGAGCTTGTCGAGGGCCTGGACCTTCTGCGCGATGATCTCGGACATCCGCGTGCCGACGTGGCGGATCGTCAGCCCGGTGAGCAGGCGGTCGAGCGTCCGCGTCTTGCTCGCCTCGATCGCCGCCATCAGGTTATCGGCCGACTTCTTCCCCATCCGATCCAGCTCGATCAGGGTCGCCGCGTCGAGGCGATAGAGGTCGGCCAGGCTCTTGACCAGGCCCTTGTCGGCGAGCTGGTTGATCAGCTTCTCGCCCAGGCCGTCGATGTCCATGGCGTCGCGGTGGGCGTACCATCGGATCCACTCCTTGAGCTGTTCCGGACACTTGCTGGCGGGATTCGAGCAGTAGTAGTCAACCTCCTCGGCCGTCCGCTCGACCCGGGCGCCACAGCTCGGGCACCGCGTGGGGAACGTGAACGCCTTTTCGTCCCCCTTGCGGGCGTCAACCTCGACCCGGACGACCTGGGGGATGATCTCGCCGGCCTTCTGGATCACCACGGCGTCGCCGATGCGGATGTCCTTGCGCTCCAGCTCGTCGGCGTTGTGCAGGCTGGCCCGCTTCACGGTCGTGCCGGCCAGCAGGACCGGCTCGAGCTCGGCGACCGGCGTCAACCTGCCCGTCTTGCCGACCTGCACCGTGATATTCGTCAGCCGCGTCACGGCCTGTTCGGCCTCGTACTTGAACGCGATCGTCCAGCGCGGGCTCTTGCTCCGTGCCCCGAGGCGCTCGCGCTGATCGAGGTCGTCGACCTTCACGACCAGGCCGTCGGTCTGGAAGTCGAGCGTGTTCCGCTGGTCGCTCCAGCGCCGGGCGTGCTCGATCACCTCGTCGATCGAGTCGTAGCGGGTCGTGTGGGGACTCACCGGGATCCCCCACTGCTTGATCAGCCGGGTCAACGCGTAGTACGAGGTCTCGTCGATCCCCTGGTACTCGCCCAGTCCATGCGAGACGAACCGCAGCCGGCGCTGGGCACACAGCCGGGAATCGAGCAGCTTGAGCGAGCCCGCCGTGGAATTGCGCGGGTTGGCGAACAGAGTCTCGCCGGCGGCGCGGCGCAGCTCGTTGAGCCGGAGCAGCTCGGAGTTGGTCATGTAGACCTCGCCGCGGACCTCCAGCAGCCTGGCGGGGCAGTCGCGCAGGACCAGCGGGATCTCGCGGACGGTCTTCAGGTTGGCGGTGATGTCGTCGCCGCGCTCGCCGTCGCCGCGGGTCGCGCCCAGGACGAGCCGGCAGTCCTCGTAGCGGAGCGAGACGGCCACGCCGTCAACCTTCAGCTCGACGACGTAGCGCACCGGCTCGCCGGCGTTCAGGCCGCGGCGGACCCGCGCGTCCCACTCCCGCACCTCGTCGTAGGAATAGGTGTTGTCGATCGAGAGCATCGGCACGACGTGCCGGACGGTCTTGAAGCCCTCCAGCGGCTGGCCGCCGACGCGCTGGGTCGGGCTGTCCGGGGTGACCAGCTCGGGATGCTGCGACTCGAGTGCCGTGAGCCGCTCCATCATCCGGTCGTACTCGCGGTCGCTGATCTCCGGCTGGGCCTCGACGTAATAGAGGTAATTGTGCCGGTTCAGCTCGCCGCGGAGCTGCGCGGCCTCACGCTCGATCGCCTTGCTGGCCATGGCCGGCCTCCATCAACCTCGCGGGAAGGGAAGAGCGAGCCGCGCGACATGCTGCCCGGGCGCCCCGATCATCATCGGTCGGCGGCCCGCTTCGACTTCGATTTGGGCGAGAACCAGGGGTCGGTCAGCATCGCCACCACTCCCGAGACGAGCATGACCGCGAACTCGACGCCGACCAGGAGGGGGCTGCGGCTATCGAGCCAGCGGGCCAGGGCGACCACGCCGGGTCCCGGCTGCGGCCGGGCCGTGACCCGCCATGTCGTGAACAACCAGAGCGTGACCGTCAGCACGAACAGCACACTGGCCACGAGCAGCACCACGAAGAACGGGTTGGAGAAGACCTCGCGTCGTCTGGTTGGATCGGTCATTGCGTCGCCCGGGATACCTCTGCCCGCCAGCTCAAGACCCGCCGGAGACCCAGCTCTCGCCGTCGATCGCGTAGTCGACGAGGTCCGCGGGCCGGAACCACAGCGCGATCTCGCGCTCGGCCGACTCGGGGCTGTCGCTGCCGTGGACCAGGTTGTTCTGCTTGCTGATCGAGAAGTCGCCGCGGATCGTGCCGGGTGCGGCGGCGGCGCCATTGGTCGCGCCCAGCATCGTCCGCACCACCGAGATCGCCTCGTTCCCCTCCAGGATTCCGACCACGACCGGGGCGGCCGTGATGAAGCCGATCAACCCCTCGAAGAACGGCTTCCCCTTGTGCTCGGCGTAGTGCTTCTCGCCCAGGGAGCGGTCAACGCGGATCAGCTTGAGCGCCGCGATCCGCAGGCCCTTGGCCTCGAACCGCTCGAGGATGGCGCCGACCAGCCGACGCTGGACACAATCGGGCTTGAAAATGATCAGGGTTCGTTGCATGGAACTCAAGGCTCTCACGGGATTTGTGGTGATCGATCTCGGATCGTAGTGTATTCCGGCCCCGGCATGATTGCAACTCCAAGCGGAGGCGTCGCGGTGGTTCGCATCCGGCCCCGGGGGATCGACGATCCGCCAGGGCTGTTCCTCGTAAGAGTCGGGATCCAGCCGCCAGGTGCGGACGACCGGGACCTCATCCAGGAGCGAGACGATGATCCGGGGGACCGGCCCGTAATGGTTCTCGCGGAGGTCCGTCTTGCTGGGTACGGCCTCCCAGCGCGGGTGGGAGTGGTAGATCGCCAGGATCTCCGCCCCGCGGTCGCGCAGCGCGACGACGGCGGCGATGAGGTCGTGCGGGTCGGCGTCGTAGCGGGTCTCGCTGACCGCGGCGTTCCGCAGCGGATGGAACGACGAGACCCGCGGCGCGACGCCGCCCAGCAGGCCGCAGCACTCCAGCGGGGCCTCGCGGAGGCAGTGCGCGACCATCGCGTCGTGGAGGTCGCGCGGGATCTCCAGCGGAGCGAGGTCGGTCGTGTGGGGCGTGGGATCGCTCAAGCTTCTCGAGCCGCGGGGGGCTATCTCAGGGCAGCGGGACGCTCACTCGGGGAACAAGGGCGTGGAGAGATAACGCTCGCCCAGGTCGGGCAGGACGACGACCAGCAGCTTGCCGGCGTTCTCGGGGCGGGAGGCGACCTGGATCGCGCCGGCGACCGCGGCCCCGCAGGAGATCCCGCCGAGGATCCCTTCCTCGCGGGCCAGGCGGCGCGACAGCTCGAAGGAGTCCTCCTCGCGGACGGTCACCACCTCGTCGATGATCTCCGTATTCAGCACGTCCGGGATGAACCCGGCGCCCAGCCCCTGGATCTTGTGCGGGCCGGGCCGGAGCGGCTCGTTGCGCCGGAGCTGCGAGATCACCGGCGAGTTGACCGGCTCGACGGCCACCATTTGGACCGAGGGCTTGCGGCCCTTGAGCACCTCGCCGCAGCCGGTGATCGTCCCGCCGGTGCCGACGCCGCTGACCACGATGTCAACCTTGCCGTCGGTGTCGCGCCAGATCTCCTCGGCGGTCGTCCGGCGATGGACCTCGGGGTTGGCGGGGTTCTTGAACTGCTGGGGCATGAAGGCGTTCGGCGTGTTCCGCACGAGCTCTTCGGCCCGACGGACCGCGCCCGGCATCCCCTCGGACGCCGGCGTCAGCACGATCTCGGCGCCCAGGGCCTTCAGCAGCCGCCGCCGCTCCAGGCTCATGCTCTCCGGCATGGTCACGACCAGCCGGTAGCCCCGCGCCGCGCACGTGAACGCCAGCCCGATGCCCGTATTCCCGCTGGTCGGCTCGATGACCACCGTGTCCTTGGTGATCCGCCCCTGCGCCTCGGCCGCGTCGATCATCGCGACGCCGATGCGGTCCTTCACCGACCAGAGCGGGTTGAAACTCTCCAGCTTCGCCACCACGTCGGCCTGGCAGCCGCGCGTCACCCGTCGCAGCCGGATCAGCGGCGTGTTGCCGATCGTCTGCGTGATGTCGTCGTAAATCCTCCCGCGGAAGGAACCCGCCCCGGCCGTCGTCGACATGACTCGATTCCTCCTGGTTCCATGGCGCCACGCCGCGTCAAGCGTGGAATCCCGATCATGATAGTCGAGAATCGAACCGGGAACAAGGTTCGCCGATCCCGGCGCATGATACCCGATCGCGGCCCGAGGGGTCCAAGGGTTACCGCAGGGCGATGGGCCGGAGCGCGAAGCCGGCGGCCGTGCCCTTGATCTTGTTGATGGCGGCGATGTAGCAGAACGAATAGGCCTTTGCCTTGCTGAGTCCCTCGAGGTTGTGGAACTCGCCCAGATGCACGCCCTGCTCGACGAGGAGGTAGCGATGGACCGGGATGCCGGTGTCCGGCGAGCCGGGCGGTGGGTTGACCTCGTAGCCGCTGGTATCCGAGCCGACCATGATGGCGCCCTGGTCCTCGACGAGCCATCGGGTGGCCGCGAGGTCGGGGCCGGCCGAGTCGTGCGCGCCGATCGTGGCGTGGTCGGCGCCGTCCTCGCCCCAGTAGCGGGCTGTACCGGTGCGGACCAGGACGACGTCGCCCGGCGCGAGGGTGACGCCTTCCCAGGCCAGGGTGTCCTGGATGTCCTTGGTCGCGATGAGCGTATGGCCAGGGAGGGCGTCGACCTGCTTGAACGCGGCGACGTCGATCAGCACGCCGCGGGCGATGATCGGCGGGATGGTGGAGGCGTCGCACTTGCGCGGGCCCCAGTCGCCGCCCCAATCCGACTCCTTGAAGCCGTTGTACCAGTGGTAATCCGCGCCGGCCGTGATGTGGGCGAGCCCGTCGATCTGGGTCGCCACGTTGTCGGAGATGAACAGGGCGGCCGAATGCCAGTAGACGAGGCCCTTGTTGTGCTCCGGCGGCGGGGCATCGGGGTCCTGCATCCGGTGGACGCCGTCGGGGCTTCGGAAGGTGATGATCTCGCCCGGGCTATGGCCGGCGAACTTGTAGCTGCGGCGGCTATAAGTCAGGCCCAGGTCATAGACTTCGCCGCGGGTGGCCTGCGCCAGCGCCGCGGCCCGCGACGGGTTCGTCAAGGCGTTGAGCGACCCGAGCTCGTCGTCCTTCCCCCAGATCCAGCCCCAGCCCTGGCCCTTCTTCCAGCCGCGGGTCGGCTCGGATCGGGCCGGTGCACTCGCCTGAGTCGTTCCGCTCTCGCGGCCGGCGGCGGCCTGGGCGGCTCCTCTCCCGGACATCCCGCCGACCAGCGCGCCCCCGAGCGTTGCACCCAGTCCGAGGAGGCACAGCGGACCCAGCGCCCGTCTCCACTTCATAAAGCCACCCCATCGAGATTGGCACGACCGAAGACCGAGACCGAAAGTGCGGGCATTCTAGGTCTTGTGCGGCCCGGCTGCAACGGGCCGGTCCGGAGCGCCGCCGCCGAGCGTATCGGACCCGGTCGTCGGGGTTTGCTTGCGGCCGGCTGTGAGCCGGGCCTAAAATGGAACCTCAAGACTCCACATCCTCTAGTGGGGCCGAGCGAGTAGGGAAGATCGAACATGTCTCAAGACTCCAGGGAAGCGGCCTCGCCGCCCGCGTCGGCGGATGAGGGAACGATCACTCAAGCCGAGCCGCGCGCGGAATCGCGACCGCCGGGGCATCGCACTTCGGCCGCGCCGCAGGCCCCGGCGACCCTGGTGCCCGAGGAGGGCTGGCACTTCCTCCACCTCTTCTACCGGGTCGATCGCGGGCGCCTGGCGGACTTACCGGCAGGGCGGAGGGAGCAAGGCATCGAGGAGCTGAAGGCGATCCTCGGCGGCCGGGCCGCGGGCGCGCCCAGCAGCTCCAGTGCTTCGCCGTGCCCGGGCACAAGGCCGATTTCGGCGTCGTCATGGCCGACCCGGACCTGAAGGGAATCCACGGGGTCCAGATGGCGATCCAGGCGTCGAGCGTCGGGCCGGCGCTGGTGCCGACGTACTCGTTCTACTCGATCACCGAGGTCTCGGAGTACGTCCCGGACGCCGAGGAGTACGGCCGGATCCTCCGCGAGCGCGAGGGCCTCGACCCGGAGACGAGCATCTACCAGACCAAGGTCAAGTCGTACGCCGAGCGGCTCGGACCGATGAACCGCCAGCGGCTCTACCCGGAGTTCCCCGGCTGGCCGTGCCTGTGTTTCTACCCGATGAGCAAGATGCGCGCGGCCGACCAGAACTGGTACCTGCTGCCGTTCGAGGCGCGATCGGAGCTGATGTCGTATCACGCCCGCAGCGGGATGAAGTTCGCCGGCAAGGTCTCGCAGCTCATCACCGCGTCCACCGGCCTGGACGACTGGGAGTGGGGCGTGACCCTCTGGGCCCGCAACCCGACCTATCTCAAGGACATCGTGTACACCATGCGGTTCGACGAGAGCTCGGCCCGATACGCGCTCTTCGGCGACTTCTACTTCGGGTACATCCTGCCGCCGGACGATCTGCCCGGTGCGATCCGGTTGTGATCATGCGGTGGAGTACGAGAGGAATGGGAGAGGGATGACCATGCCTGTGGCCAAGAAGAAACTCACCTGGCGCCAGAAGCTGGACCGCGACGAGGGCTTCCCCAAGGTGGTCCCGATCGGCCCATCGATGACGTCGCAATGGGGCAAGGGCACGATGGTGATCCCCGCGCCGCGCGAGGTCGACGAGATCATGAAGCGGATTCCCGAGGGGAAGCTGATCACGATCAATGAGATCCGCGCGGTCCTGGCGCGGCGGCATGGGGCGACGATCGGCTGTCCGATGACGACGGGGATCTTCGCCTGGATCGCGGCCAACGCCGCCGAGGAGTCGGCGAACGGCCACGTCGATCCGGTCCGCACACCGTACTGGAGGACGCTGAAGACGGGTGGCTTCCTGAACGAGAAGTACCCCGGCGGCGTCTCGGCGCAGAAGGCCAGGCTCGAGGCGGAGGGGCATCGGATCGAGCAGCACGGGAAGCGTCATGTCGTAGCGGATTACGAGCAGGCCCTGGCCGTCGACGAGGCCGATGACTGATGCCGATCGTCGGGGGTGGTAGGATGGATTCGGAGCCGGGGCTGGTCTTGGCGAGCACGTCGAGCTATCGGCGGAGCCTGCTGGAACGTCTGGGCATCCCGTTCCGATGCCGTGCCCCGCTCTGCGACGAGTCGGCGCTCCAGCGCGATTCCGCCGACCTCGAGCCACGACGACTGGCCGAGACGCTGGCCCTGGCCAAGGCATCGAGCTTGGTCGAGGAGGAGGCCGGCTCGACAATCATCGGCTGCGACCAGCTCGTCTCGTTCGGCGGCCGGGTCTTCGGCAAACCGGGGACTGCGGAGCGAGCCATCGATCAGCTCCTGAGCCTGTCCGGCCAGACGCACGAACTGATCACCGCGCTCGTGGTGGTCCGGGTAGACCGGAGGTTCCGCTACACGGACGTCACTCGGCTGCGGATGCGACCGCTCGCGCGCGACGCCATCGAGCGGTATGTCGCCGCCGATCGGCCGTTCGACTGCGCCGGCAGCTACAAGCTGGAGTCGCGCGGGATCGTCCTGTTCGACCGGATCGAGAGCGAGGATCATTCCGCCATCACAGGACTGCCCCTGATCGTGCTGGTGACGATCCTCAGAGACCTGGGTTTCGCGATCCCTTGAGCCGGAAGGCGGGCTTCGCCGCTCGATGACCCTTGACAAACCACACCCCCACCGTTGGAATGAAGGTCTGATGTGCCCGTAGCTCAATTGGATAGAGCGTTAGCCTCCGGAGCTAAAGGTTGCAGGTTCAACTCCTGCCGGGCATACTAGGCGGCGCAAGGACTTACGGCGAGCCGGTTGCGAGAAGTGCTCAGAATTGTGCATAGAATGGGCCGCGAAACCGGCCCTTCTTTCTGCGCCGGCGGCGCAACGTGCCAACGTCCGGGCCCCTTTTCCGTTCCTCCCGGGTCGATAGAATCGGCGCGACGATGCCGCGAAAGCCGGTGCGATCGAGCGGAACGACGCTCATCCGCCTCCGGTGCGCCCCTGCCAACAATCCCTCGCCCGCAGATACCCCGCTTTCTCGGCGTCGGCCTCGCTGGCGAAGGTAACGCGGTTCAGCGAGCGGCCGTCGGGCAGGATGACCTCGGCCACGGTGCGGCCATAGCGGTCCGTCTCGACGGGCCGGACGGTGACCTGCTTGCCGAAGGCCAGCTCCGAGGCCGCCTGCTTGGCCCGGCCACCGAAGTCCTGGCCGGTCTCGGGGGCGTCGATGCCGACGAACGCGGGCGGGGAAATCCGCTTCCACCCGACAGCCGGCGAGCACGATCAGGACGTTGAAGACGGAGCGCCGCATGGAGGAAATCTAGCCCATGGGCGATCGCCTCGCCAGGGGACGCAGGCCGAGCCGGGGGATGGGGCGGCGCCAACGGCCGTGGCCGTTGGCGGCTTGCGCCTCCCCGCCGCCCGTGCTAGACCGGCCCCATGGGCGCGGAGGGCGGCAGGGCAACATTTCAAAGGCACGGACGCAAGCACATGCAGGCGATCGGGGCCAGAGGCTTCGCCACCCTGGTCGCCCGCCATTTCGCCGGCGACAAGCCGGCCGCCGTCGCCTGGCTGCACGCCCACGCCGCGGAGAGCCTGATCGACCGGCTGGTCTCCGAGGAACTGGACCGGCAGATCGAGGGCGGTGCCACCTGCGTCGCGGAAGAAATCCCGATCGTCCTCTGGCCCGACGACGACGTGTCCTTCGATGACGGCCCGGAACCTTGCTGGCGTGAGCGGGTATCGAGGGCCAGTGGGTGCGCGGGGGAGATGAAGAAGCGATAAGTGCAACAGATAAATTTATAATCGTAACATGGGATTTTTTGCATATCCCCGCGAAAAGGTATAGTCGGACGGTTTTCGCGGCTTTCAGGCTCTCTACGCTTGCTGATGGTCTGCCGCAAAAGTTGCTGCATAACTGGATTCTTTCGCGGCTATGATTTGCGACGGCCTAGCCGGCACTCTGCCGTCATGCTGGCTGGCGTCGCAAAACTCCCAAGTTCTGCGACGGGACGAACCTCTACCCGACGATGAGGGTTTTTTGCTTGCTTTACCTTTTCGCGGGGATATGCAGAAACTCCCAACATATAAATCGGCATTAGATGGCCATACAGCGTGTTTTCGACTCCTCGGCTGGAAGGGTAGCGCCCTTCTCCTCTTTCTGCGCTCTCTGCCCTTCCCTCGCGTTCCTGTTTCTGGTTGCCGGGGGTGGGCCGGGGTCTCTCCTTCCCTCACTCTGAATGCCATTTCGTCCTGTCCCTTGACTCGGGTCGCAGTATTCTCCTGCTTCATGTAGGCAGGTGTAACCAACTTGCCTCTTATCCACAGGCCGTCCGCGTTAAGTTAGTTAATTAAATATAATATAAGTTAAGCAGTTAAGCGTGACGCAACCGCTTGTTGTTCCTTGGTGTTCTTGCCATTCCTTGCGCCTGATAGGCCGTGCCCTTGCGCCTGATAGGCCATGCGGCCTTGCGCCTGATAGGCCGTGTGCGATGCGCCTGATGGGCCGTGCCGCTCCGCCGCCCTGTGGATAAGTCAGGCTTCGCGGGCGATCGGCGGCGGGCCTGTAAATCTGCGCCTGATAGGCCGTGCCGGTCGGCGAAGGTGCCCGAGGCCACGGCTCCTGCCATGGTGACGCCGGTTTGATGCTCTCTCTGCCCGGCGCCGACTCGATTTGACGGCCCATTGCGCCTGATAGGCCGTGCCGGGGCGGGGCGAAACCGCGAGATTGCGCCTGATAGGCCGTGCCGGAATGCAGGTAATTCATGGGGTTACGACCGATCGTCCGTGGCTTCAGACGGGAAGGGCGTCGAAAGTCAAGGACTTGGCCGTGATGCCGCGGGAGACGCGGCGGCGGGCATGGCGCGGGGCCTCGTACCGGGGGTCGTCGACGCCGAGCTGGTCCCGCCGGATGAAGCTGACGACCTCCTCGCTCTCCTCGTTCTT
Organism: uncultured Planctomycetota bacterium; assembly: GCA_963815795.1. Lineage (GTDB taxonomy): Bacteria > Planctomycetota > Planctomycetia > Isosphaerales > Isosphaeraceae > JAKAUH01. The sequence goes on from CAWFIC010000006.1 coordinate 1,307,252, forward strand.
GTGGAGCTGCGCGACATATTCGGGGAGCGAATTCAGCTCGACGACCTTGCGGACGTCGAGCGCGAAGTCGGAGAACCGAGAGGATGACCCGGATTTCTCGTAGAGTTGGCGCATGGTGAACTGCCAGCCGGCCTCCTGGTGCCCGGCGTGCTTGCGGGCCACCCGGTAGAGCCAGCGCTCGATGCCGCCGGTGAGCAGGAAGTAATCCTCGTGGATGGTCAGCACGCCGCCCTTCATGACGATACCCTGGAAGAGCCAGTCGGGGAGCGTGAGGGTGATCCCGGTGGTCTCGCCGGTCTGCTCGTCGGTGACCTCGGTCCAGCTCTCCAGCCAGTGGAACGAGGCGGCCTTCTTCTTCCCCTGGGCGCGGATGTTGGTCCGCACGGCGGTGTGGGTGAGGCGGTCGAGGGCGGCTCGGAGCCGCTGGTAATGCTCGCCGCCGGTGGGGCGGCGGATCGACTTCAAGAGGTTGTGGGGGTGGAATCGGACCGTACGGTTGGGGGCGATCCCCCGGTCCATGGCCTCGGTGACCTGGGTAGCTGCCCAGATGAGGACGTCGGCGTCCCAGATGGTGGCGATGCCGAACTTGGGGTTGGCGCTGACCTCGACCCAGACGTCGCCGACGTGGTACTCGATGGGCGCGAAGCGAGGCTTCTTGGCGAGGCTGAAGAAGGGCCGCTCCATGGTGTCGCGCTGGTCGCGGATGGGGATGTCCGCGAAATTGGCGGCGAAGAGGTCGGGTTGATGATCACCCTTGGGCGGTGGGCGTTTGGACATATTGCGAGCGGTCGGACGATTGCCGTGGTGACGTTGCGGCGCACCCTATCACCGGATCGGCCCGTCTGTCAAAGCGGGGCGGCTCACGCCAGGTAGCCGTTGGCGCGGAGCCAGGGCTCGAGGGCGCTTTCGAGGATCTCCTGCACCTGGTTGGGCTCGATGCCCTGCAACTGCCGCTCGAGCGAGGCGCGCTTGACGGCCTGGGCGAGGTCGGCGCGGATGCGGGTGGTGAAGGGGACCCGGCTGATCTTGGGCGCGGCCTTCTGGGCGGTCGGCGCGGGTGCCGGCGGCGGTGGCGGCTCGGCGACCGGCGGCCGTTCGCCGAAGACGAACTTCTCCTCGGCCGAGCGATCGGCCGGCGGGCGGTCCTTGAGCCCGGCCACCAGGGGCCTGCGATTGGCCATGGTCCCTCCTCTCTGCTGCTGTGGCTGATGCTTGGTCATTCGGCGGCCTCCAGGGCGGGTTGCTTCGCGGTCGCGGCCGGGCGGCGGGGCCGGGCGCGGCCGGCCTCGGGCAGAATCTCGCGGAAGAGCCGGCGGATCTCGTCGGCGGCGTCGCGGGCGCGGGCGCCCATGCGCCAGACGACGGTGCCCTGCCCGGGGGCGTCGGCGTAGATCTGCCGCAGGATGACCGGCGTCCGAGCGCGGGGCAGCTTCAGCGCGGCGGCTGCCTCCTCCATGTCGTGGGTCAGGCGGTAGTTCTTGCCGACCATGCTGAGCACGATGGTATCCCGCGGCTGTCCGCCGCGGATCTCCTGGGCCTGGCGGAGCACGGAGGTGGCCTGGGCGAGCGAGCGGACCTCCAGCATGCTGGCCTTGCAGGGGACGAGGGCAAGGTCGGCGCGGAGGAGCAGCGCGCGGCTGATCTCGGTGTTGCTGCCCGGGCCGTCGGCGACGACGAAGTCGGCCTCCTGGGCCAGTCCCGGCAGGGTGTCGAGGATCGCGTCGGGGCTGTTGAGCTTGATGGCGCGGACATCGGGGGCGGCCTCGCCCATCCATTCGGAGGAGGAATGCTGCGCGTCGCAGTCGGCGAAGGTGACGCGGTGCCCCAGGTCGTGGAGCCAGGTCGCCAGGTGGACCGAGAGGGTGGATTTCCCGACGCCTCCCTTGCTGTTTGCAACAACGATGATCATACCGGGATACATACATGCCTTTCGGCCGTCTGGCAAGCCTAAAGCACGTCCGCCCTGCTGGGCGGAGGGCATGTTGACCGGACTGTCGAATCGCAGGCTGGCCGGTCGGCCATCTCGTCGGCAGGAAGGTCGGACGGAATGCCGATAAGCTGGATGGAAGCGCCGCAAGAAAGCCGGCTGGCTTTCTTGTAATCCTGTAAGCAAGCTTTCCTGTCATACGGCCAGCCGGACGGAAAGCAGGCAGGCCGACGGGATGGCCAACCGAGCGACGTGATGCCTGGCCGGTCGGTTGGCCGCCGATCTGGTTTCGCGGGAAGGGATGCTCCGCTTGCGGCCGCATTGATCCTCCCCCAGCGCCACCCCCCGCGTCTCCCTCCCTTGATGGGAGGGGGAACGGGAAGAGGGAGGGAGAATTCCCCCCACCGGCGGGGGGAAGGGGGGGCCGATCCCGGACGCCGCGCAGCGGCCACCGCTCGAACGATCTTTGCCGGCCTGGTCCCCCCACTGATCGTTTGGGGGACCGGGACGAGCAAGAATCATCACGTCCGGAGCGGAGCGACCGCCATCAGCGAGCCACTGAGCGATCCGGCATGAACGGACCGGTACTCCGGGCCGGGCGTGCCGGTCGCGGCGAGCGACCCGCATCGGCGGGCGTGAGGCCGGCGGACATTGTCTCGACGCCGTCGAGACAATTGGCCGCCGAGTTCGGGAGCGGCTGGAACGGTGCCGGAGGCGGTCGCCGCCCGCGGCGGGGGGCGGTCAGCGAGTCCTGGGGCTCGCGGCAGCACCGAACCTCTGGCGCGACAAAGGCCGCCGCCCCGAAAGTGCCACAGGCTGTGGCACAAACGGCCGCGCAAGGACATCATCCTCCGGGCCGTGCCGTTGGGGGCACCACGCACTATTGATGGAGAACTTGAGCGACATGCCGGCGTGGCTCCCCGCGGCAGGGCTGCTCGAGGACGCCGAATACTGCAAGGAAACGGTCGCCGCCAGCGACTTTCGGTCTCGCTTTGGGGGCCGCCGGAAGTGGAACTTCCGGCAATGGCAACGAGAGGTCGCCCCCCTCTTGTCAGAAGTAACGGCTCTTTTTCTGACATCCACTGGCGATAATTGGAACGCAAGTACCATGCTATTAAGCAGATAAGACGAATAGTATGCCGTTTGTGGTCGGATTGAAACGGGCGTGACATCGTCAGAAATCATGCTATAATTTCTGACGGAGGAGCGGGGTCATGCCGGATGTCAGGAGCCAGATCATCGCCCGGATTCGGGCCAGGGGGAGGGGCCGGGTCTACGTCGCCAAGGATTTCCTCGATCTCGGGGGCCGGGCGGCGGTGGACCAGGTGCTCTCGCGGCTGGCCAGGGAAGGGACCCTGCGCCGGCTGGACCGGGGACTGTACGACTACCCGAAGCGCAATGCCCGCCTGGGCATCGACGTGATGCCGGACGCGGATCGCGTGGCCGAGGCGGTGGCGCGCGGCGCGGCAGCCAGGTGCGGCGCTCGGGGGCGTTCGCCGCCAACGGGCTGGGCCTGACGACCCAGGTGCCGGGGAAGGACGTGTACCTGACCGATTCGACCTCGGCGAAGGTGCCGGTCGGCAAGCGGACGCTGACCTTCAAGCATGCGGCCCCGAAAGGCATCGCCACCCGCGACAAGGTGACGGGGCCGGTGCTTCAGGCCTTGTCCTTCCTGGGCAAGGACGGCATCAGCGACGAGGTGATCGCGCGTCTCAAGGGGATGCTTTCCGCGGAGGACAAGCGGAGGCTGCTGAAGCAGAGCCGCTATGCGGTCGGCTGGCTGGCCGACGCGGCGCGGCGGGTGGCCTCGGAGGAAGGATAGGAGGGCGGCATGGACGCGGTGGCACGGATGGAGCCGGAGGACCGGGGAGCCCTGTTCACGGAGGCGGCGGCCCGGATCGGGACGATCGGCGCGGCGGTCATCGAGAAGGATTTCTGGGTTTGCTGGACCTTGAAGCAACTCTTCGGCCTGGGGCCGGCGCCCGCCCAGCTCATCTTCAAGGGCGGGACGTCGCTCTCCAAGGTCTACGGCGTCATCGAGCGGTTCTCGGAGGACGTCGATCTGTCGCTCAGCCGGGAGGACCTGGGCTTCGTCGGCGATCGCGATCCGTACGGGCCGATGTCGGGGAAGCAGCGGCGCCGGCTAGTGGACGAGATCATCGAGCGTTGCCGCGAGGCGATTGCGGCGGAGCTGCTGCCGAGGCTGCATGCCCGCTTCGAGAGCGTGCTGGGGCCGGGGGATGAGGCCAGGCCGTGGAGCCTGAGCCCGGACGAGAAGGACGCGCAGAAGCTCTACTTCGCTTATCCGGCAGGGATCGGCGACGAGGAGGGGGCCGGCGGCCGTTACGTCCGCCGGGTCGTGCTGCTCGAGCTGGGGGCGCGGTCGGACCACTGGCCGGCGGAAGTGCGCCCGGTGCGGCCCTACGCGGCGGAGGCGCTACCGGGGCTGTTCGCCGAACCGGAGTGCCGGGTCCGCACGCTCAAGGCGGAGCGGACATTCTGGGAGAAGGCGACGCTGCTGCACGCCGAGGCCCACCGGCCGGCGGACGTGGCGATGGGCGACCGGCTTTCGCGCCACTACTACGACCTGGCGAGGCTGTACCAGAGCCCATTCGGACCTGCCGCGCTCGCGGACCGCGAGCTGATGGCCCAGGTCGTCGCCCACAAGAGCCTGTTCTTCCGTTCGGCCTGGGCGAATTATGAGGCGGCGGTCCCCGGGAGCTTCCGGCTCGTGCCGCCGCTGGAGCGTCATGCGGCGCTGAAGACCGATTATCGGGTCATGCAGGAAAACATGATTTTTGGGACATCCTATTCGTTCGAGGAACTGCTGGCGATCCTCTCGGAAATCGAGGAGACGCTGAATGCGCAGGCGTGACGGCGGATCTTGCGGGCGATGTAGCGGGGTGGTAGCAGGTCGGGCGAATCAGCGGGTCCTCTTCTCCAGTCCATGGAGCAAAGCCGGTAGGGGACAGCCAATGCGCTTCGGCGGCGACGGAGCCGGTCGCGGATGATGGCCTGCATTTCCACGTATCGACGGTCGCCTCAGCGTCCTCCTTGATTCGACGTACCCGCTGCGATATCGTCGGGCGGAGTCATCGTGGACCTCGGCACTGCGACGCAGTGCACCCCGGGCAGGAGCTCGCAGCATGTCTCGACGCGCCGCAGCGCCGGCAGATCCCACCCGATGCGCGACACGGCTCAAGATCCGCGGCGGCCCCCCGGTCGGCTTCGTCGCGCTGGCCGCCATCGGCGTCGTCCTCGTCGCGGGAACCCCGCCGGCCCTGCACGCCGAGCCGGACGACCATAGCTGGGTCGGCAAGCGGGTCATGCCCAGGGCTGGCGGTTTTATGCTTAATACTACTTTGTCAACTACGCCGGAATGCGTTCGGGCACGGTCATGAACTCTCGCGAGAGCAACTCCTTGGCCGCCTCAAGGCGAAGCCAATCGGTGATCTGCCGATGCACCTCCGGCAGTGACATCCGACGTCGATCCGGACGTGGGGAAAAAGGGCGCCGGGGCCGGCCCGAGCGGGCTCGCTCCTGTCGTTGCTGCCACTCCTGCCACACCAGGAAGCTGTACGCCAACATCACGGTCACCGCATGGCGGTGGAAGCCCGGCCACAGTCGGCCTTGATACTGGTCCCAGCCCAGCAGCCCCTTGGCCTCCTCATGATACTGCTCCACCCAGTGCCGCCGATGGGCGTATTCCACCAGCCGTTCCAACGGCCTGTCCTCCCCGAAGTTGCTCCAGTAGTACCGTCGCTTGCCATCGGAGGAATCCTCGCCGATCAGCCAGCCCGCTCGCCTTGGCCCCGACGCGTCCACCCGCCAGGCGCGGAGGGCGACGAACTGGCCGCGCATCCAGCCCCGACTCCCTTCCCGCCACGTCACCGAGCGCCACGATCGCGCCGGCTGAGCCCCGATCAGCTCGTCGGCCCGTTGGACCTCCCCACCGCGTCGGCTCGAGCCGACAGCGAAGTCGCAGCGGACGGCGACCACGTAGGGTTGTCGTCGTTTCTCCAGGCCGGCCAGGAAGTTCGGGTTATCGCCGTAGTCGGCATCGGCGGTCACGCACGCCCAACGCACGCCCCAGGACCTCGCTTCGTCCAGCAGATCCAAGGCGATCTGTGGCTTGGTCCGGAACACGACCTCCTCGGGGACCTTGGCCTTCTTGCGACGGTCCGCATCCTGGGCCCAAGACTTGGGCAGATAGAGCCGGGTGGCGACCGGCCAAGCGACCGTCCGTTCGGCGTAGTGGCAATTGACGGTGACCTGACAGTTGCCGGTCTTGCCCAGGGTGCCGGAGTATTGCCGTGCGACGCCGACGGAGCAGCGGCCCTGCTTGGCGAACCCGGTATCGTCGAAGATCAACACGCCGTCCCCCTCGCTGGGGAGTCGGAGCATCGTCTCGACCCGCTGGCGGTTGAGGTCGTCTTCGTCCCAGTCGATGGTGGTCATCAGCCCCTGGAGTCGCTGCTCGGAGGTGTCAGGGACGATCTGGGCGATGGTATCGCAGTTCTTGTTCGGATGCTCGGTGAGCAACCCCGACAGGTAGCGTTCGAGGGTCTGACGGCCCTCGCTCCGCTGGAAATGCACGCGGAACGGTAGGAGGAACTCAGCCAATTCGGGCAGCGGAGTCCTGGGGACTTGAGGGATTCGCTTGGTTCTCATGCCCTTTCTACGTTCTCTACAAACAAAGGTTCAGTTGACAAAGTAGTATTAAGACAGAGGACCGGTTCATTCGTCCCAGGACGGTCGATATCTATCGCGTCGAGAAGGTGGACGGCCTCCGGCTTTGGCTCCATGGCGAGAGGGAAGGATTCAGCGGCTGGGCGCCCGCCGCGCACGTCGTCCCGGTCTCGCAGGCCATCACGGTCTTCACGGATTACATCCGGGCCCACCCGCGCGATCCGTATGGCTACACGATGCGGGCCATCTTCTGGGAAAGGGAGAGGAGGGAGCTCGACCGGGCCCTGGCCGACTACAACGAAGTGATCCGGCTCGATCCGACGAGAGCCTATGGGTACAACAACCGCGGGAAACTCTGGTCCGCCAAGGGAGAGTACGATCGGGCGATCGCCGACTACACCGAGGCCATGCGTTGCGACCCCAGGGACGCCGTCGCGTCCAACAACCGCGGCGGCGCCTGGCTGGCCAAGAGGGAGTACGACAAAGCGATGGCCGACTTCGAGCTGGCGCACCGGCTCGATCCCGCCTCCAACTTCGCCGACTTCAACCGCGTCTACGTCCTGTTCGCCGCCCGCCGGGATGGCGTGATCGATGGCGCGAAGAGGTTCCTCGATCGTAGGGGCTGGCGAGAATACCATTCGACCTACGTCGCGATAATTGGCCATCTGGCCGCGCTGCGGAGCGGTCAGACCAGCCAGGCCGAGACGTTCCTCAACGACGCCGCGCTCCTGGGTAACAGGTCAACTTGGCCGTATCCCGTGGTGAAGTACCTGCGCGGCGAGATCGACGAGGCGAAGGTCCTGGCCGCGGCTAACGATGATGGGAAGATGACCGAAGCCCGCTGCTACCTCGGCCTCAAGCTGATCCAGGAGAAGCAGGAGGCGGCAGCTCTGGCGCACCTCCGCTGGGTCGCGGAGCACGGGGACCCGGGTTTCCTCGAGTATGGCGTGGCTCTTGCCGAAATCGGCAGGCTGACCGGAAGGTGATTCGCGGCCTGCGCGGGTTGGAACGGGCTGGCCTGGTCACGCGGCCCGGAAGAAGCGCGCCATGAAGTCGCCGGGGAGCCAGGCGGTGGCGATGGCACTGGACTCGGCCCTATGATCGTCATAGGCATCTCAAGCCAACTCGACATAACATAGGTGCGATTATCAGACGGAACGTCGCGTTGACATCATGCTATCACTTGCTCAATAAGTTGCCACTCGGTCAGCGTGGCAGGGTTGACCGGCTCACCGGAGGCCGAAAGGCCGCAAGGGACCACAGCATGCCGGCCCACGTCAACAGCGACGGGAAGCTGGAGCCAACCAGGCGACTGCGTCGCGAGACCCGCCCAACATGGTCAAGGCTGGATTGCTTGAAGCCCAATCCCACGACGCGGATCGAGGTCCCCGGCCGCAATGCCGTCGCCATCGAGTGTGCCGGGGACCTCAAGGAAATGGAACGTATCGGCCTCGTCGGGCACGATGATCTGATCGATCGACAGGCGAGGTTGACGCATTGACACCGGGCTGTCACCGGCCCAAAGCCTTTGCCTCCCGGCATCAGCGTGAACGAACGAATTCGGTGTCGCACCCACACGAAGTCACCCACCGCAGCCGGAGTGGACCGCGCGGAGAGGCCGGAAATGAGAGGTTGACGAACCGGACCCTTGCTCAACCACGCTTACTCAGAGCGAATCAGGCCCTCAGAACGGGCGCGGTAAGTTATCAGTTCACTCAAATTGCCACCGGCTGAGATGCCCAGCGGTGAAGCATCAGATGGATCATCGCGATCTGGATGAACGCCTCGCTCGTCTCCGGCCAATACTCGTAGTCCCGGCTCATCCGGCGATAGCCGTTGAGCCACGAGATCGTCCGCTCCACGACCCAGCGCCGCGGCAGCAATTGCCACCCCTTGACCGCCTCGTTCCGCTTGACGATCTCCAGCAGCCAACCGCAACACCGCCGCAGCCAGGCGATCAACTTCCCTGCATAACCCCCGTCGGCCCAGACCAAGCGGATCTCGGCGCATTTGGCCTTGGCGCGCTCGAAGACCAGCTTGGCCCCATCCCGGTTCTGGATGTTCGCCGCATGGACCACGACGCAGAGCAGCAGGCCCATCGTATCGACCAGCAGATGCCGCTTGGTCCCCTTGACCTTCTTGCCGGCGTCGTAACCGCGAAGGCCGCCGGTCCGGCTCCGCTTGATCGATTGGCTGTCGATGATGGCCGCCGTCGGCTCATCCTCCTTGCCCTCTCGCCGCCGGACGCCCTGGCGCAAGGTGTCGAGGATTCGCTCCCAGACCCCCGAGCGACGCCAGGCGTGGAAGTAACCCCGGACCGTGCCTTCCGGCGGGAAGTCGTGGGGCAAGGCGCGCCAGGCGCACCCGTTCTTATCGATGTAGAGGATGGCGTTGACGACCTCGCGAAGAGCGATGACGCGGGGACGACCGCCGCCGGGGGCCGGGGGCAGCAGGGGCTCCGGTCTCGTCCATTGGGCATCGGTCAGATCCGACGGATACGGCTTGCGGGTGGCCTGAGAATCCATGCCGGCTCTCCGGGAATCGAGGGGAATCGGAATCCTCCGGCTCCCAGGATTCGCCGCACCACGGGCAGCTTGTCCAGCCCATTTATCTTTCCGCCCCTTTCTCATACTCTGATTCAGTCGCAACCCTCGCAACTCGTTATGTTTAGCTCAAATCCAAGCGGTCGGGGTACCCGGATCTAGTAGTACAGCGCAAGGAACTATCCAGTATCCCGCAACCTTAGATTCCGGGCCTTGGCGTGGCACGCACTGGCGATGCGGTTCCGCCGCTGGCGCCATTCCGAGAGCTTGATCGCCCGCCGCTCGGGCTGCTTGGGCGTGGGTGGGGCGAAAATGACTTGCAACAGTCTTCGGGCATCGGGCAACGTCATGCCGGTCGCGTTTTTTTTCCCAGCCGCCGCGTTTGCAGCACCAAGAACCAAAGCGCCAACATGACCAAGGTCATGTGGTGGTGGAAGCCGCGCCAACCACGAACCTCGTAGTCGTCCAGCCCCACTTCCTGCTTGCCCCGCAGAAAACAGTCCTCAACGGGCCAGCGGTTGTGCCCCGCTTGCGCCAGCTCCAACAGCGGGCAATCCGGCCTCGCGTTGCTCAGGTAGTACTTGACGTAGGATGCTTGATCACAGCTACGCTCGATCACCAGCCACAGCTCCGGCCCCGGCAGATCGTCCCGCTCGGCCACCAAACGGATCGCGGCGAAGTGCGCCACTTGTGTCCCTTTGGTCCCCTCGCGAAAACGCAGCCGCTTCCAGGCGCCGGCCGGCAACGCGGCCGCGATCTCCTCGACCGTTTGCGGGTCCGGTTGGCCCGGTGCGACCCGCGGTTTGCTCCGGGGTCGGCCCCGGCCCCGCCCTTGCGGCTCGTCCACCTTGGGCCGGCGCAACCAGCCGCGGCACGTCTTGGGGACCTCGCCGATAGAGCGTTCGCCCAGTTCCTCCAAACCACTGAGGAACTCGGGGTCCTTGCCATAGCCCTCGTCGAACGTCACCCAGCCGTGGCGGATCTTCGGTCCGACGGTACGGATCAGCTCCAGGGCCAACTCCGGCTTGGTGCGAAAGACGACGTCCTCGGGCACGCCGGCTTCTTGTCGGCGCGCGGCATCCGTGGCCCATTCGTCTTCCGGCAGATCCAACCGTTCGTCCAACAGCGTGTGACCTCCGGCACTGGCATAGGCCAGGTAAACGGCCACCTGGCAGTTGTCGATCTTGCCGGTCGCCCCACAGTACTGCCGGGCCACGCCCACGCTCTTGTCGCCACACTTGGGGATGCCCGACTCATCCACGATCAGCGTCCCCGCTTCGCTGCCCAGTTCCTGGTCCACCCAGCCGACCAGTTCCTCACGGAGCGGTTCGTCAGGCCAGGCCGACTGTCCCAGGAAAACTTGAGTCATCCGGACTTGCGAAGGATCGCCGTGGACCTTCAGGGCGATCGATTCCGCCGTCTTGGTGCTTTCCGCATCCAGGAGCAAACCGCGGAGATACGCCTTGGCCCGTTCTTTGCGGCTCTCGGTTCGCTGGTCATCCACCAGCAGCGGGGTGAACCGGTCCGCGAATTCCTCGAAAAGGGGCAACGCCTGCCGCAGGTCTTTGGGGGTCATCGAGGGCCTCCATGCTGGCCAGTCACCGATCGCATCGGGCTTCGAGGTCCGACCAGCCTACCCAAACCGCTCCTGCGGGAAAAGATCAAGTTTCTTGCGCTGTACTACTAGTACCGGTCTAAACTCGGCCTGAATCCCTTTTGGTCCCTCGGATTCATGGTGACACATCCGGCCGCTTGTTCTAATCACCCCTCGAAGCGTCGGCCCGATCGCTCCGGTGGTGTCCTACGCTGGCTGAACGGCCGGGCGAGTGAACCACTCGCGCCAGGTCCATACGTGGTCGGTCAACCCGGCGGCCAGGGCCGGCGTCCGCTCCTGCCACCGCCCCTCCTCGTCCTTGACCCGCAGCGTCCGGACACACCAGCAGAAGTTGTAGCCGTACAGCGTCAAGTAGGTCATCGCCTCGTGCACCTGCCAGTCCTTGCTGAACCGATACGTCTTCCGCCCCTTCCGCGCGTTGCGGTGCCGATCGGTCGCGTTCTGCCGTTCGACGAAGGATGTATTCACCACGCGACTGGCACACGACTCGCCCAGCGCCTCCTCCAGCTCGTCCTCCGACCCGAAGACTAACCGCGGCTCGACCGCGACGACCCGCCCCTTCTTGCGGCGCTTGTGCACCGTCGCGTAGACCACGCCCTCCGGCACCCGCCGCTGGGGCACGACCCGGGGCCGGCCCGGCTTCCGCTCCGCCGGGACCGGCTCGCCGAAGGTGTTGTGGATCGCCGTCTCATACACCGGATACTCGTCGCTGGTCATCAGCTCCGGCGGCGTGCCGCCGAGCCGCTCCGCGACCTTGCCGACGATCGCACAGCCGTTCTCCTCCGTCCGCGCCCCGGGGATCACCGCCAGGACCAGCTTATGCTCGGGGTCGTAGGCGACGTAGTCCCAGTAGTCCCCGCAGTGGTCATCGGCCGGGTCGTCGGGGTCGCAGTTCCTCTGCTTCTTGTGGACGAAGGACCATTTCTCGTCGAACTGGACCTCACGGGTATAGGGGGGAAAAGGCCACCAACTCGTCGTGGGCGGCCTGAGCATGAGCGCCGGCGAGCAGGGCCAGTCGGGTGACGGTGTCCTTGTTGACCCCCACCAACCGGGCGGTCTGGCGGGTGCCGCAGCCATCGGCGAGGTGCTGGAGGATCGCCAGCACCTTCTCGTGCGGCAGCTTGGAGTTGAAAAGCGGGGTGCCCTTGAACTCCGAGAAGCGGGCCTTGCAGGTGCGGCAGTACAACAGCCGGTGGTGGGCCTGGCCGTAGTGGCCGCAGACCGAGAGGTTGCCGGCGCCGTGGCGGCCGTAGTCGGGGCAGTCGGGATTCTGGCAGCAGAAGCGGTCGAGGTCGTCCGTGGGCATGAGTCGTCCTGGGCGGATCCGGATCGGTGAGTCAGGTCCTGGACGTCTAGCTTACCCATCGGTAGAATCCCATTCAACGGCCACCGGACACCACCATCGCTCCTTAGGCCAGGTTTTCACCTATGTACATTCAGCCTCGATGCGATATCGAGAACGGTTCGACAGGGCCGATGGATGCCGCCGTGCCGGCGTCGAGGCTGGTCCGGCACGTCACCGTCTACGAGATCGCGATCCTGCTCAGCTTCGGGCTGTTTCAGGTTATCCGTGCGTTCGGCGAATCGCTCACTCCCCCGACCGCGACCCGTTCGGCGGCGGGGACCGCGGCCCCGAAGTTCGATCTGCTGATGCACGTCCTGCTGGTGCTCCTCGCGATCGTCGTCCTGTCGCGGGTCATGGCCTGGATTGCCCGCTACCTCCGCCAACCGCCCGTCATCGGCGAGGTACTGGCCGGGATCGTCCTCGGCCCGTCGCTCCTGGGGCGCGTGGCCCCCCGGCTCGAGGCCTATCTGCTCCCGCCGGAGATCGGCCCATCACTGGGGCTGATCGCCCAGATTGGACTTATCATTTATATGTTCACTATTAGACTTGATTTGGACACGACCGCACTCGCTCGCCGCGGGCGGGCCGCCGTGGCGATCTCGCACGCCAGCATCGTGGCGCCGTTCTTGCTCGGCGCGGCGCTGGCCGTGTGGCTCTACCCGAGGTTCTCCGCGGGCGGCGAATCGTTCACGGTCTTCGCGCTGTTCCTCGGGGCTGCGATGTCGGTCACGGCCTTCCCTGTGCTGGCCCGGATCCTGACCGACGGGGCGATGAGCCGGTCGCCGATCGGGGCCATGGCCCTCACTTGCGCCGCGGTCGACGACGTGACAGCATGGTGCCTCTTAGCACTGGTCGTCAGTGTCGCCAGGGCGGAGATCGGCGGGGCCTTGATTGTGATCCTCGGCGCCGCTTGCTACATCGCGATCATGTTCCTGGTCGTACGCCCGCTGCTGTCCTGCCAAGGGCGTTTCGAACGGGAGGAGGGCGTCTTCGCGGCGACGCCTCCGGCAGTCATGGCCGCTCTCCTCATCTCGGCATGGACAATCGAGCTCATCGGCGTCCACGCCGTCTTCGGTGCGTTCGTCCTGGGCGCCGTGATCCCGCGGGGTTCGCGGTCGGTCCGACAGATTGCCCGGAGGATGCAGGATGTCGTCTCGGTGCTGCTGCTGCCCGCGTTCTTCGCCTACACCGGCATGAGGACCCAGATCGGACTGGTCTCCGGCATGCAGGAGTGGTTGGTCTGCGGGCTGATCATCCTGGTGGCGACCCTGGGCAAGTTCGGCGGGTCCTTGGCCGCCGCGAGGCTGGCGGGGATCGGCTGGCGGAACGCGGCGGCCCTGGGCGTGTTGATGAACACGCGCGGTCTCATGGAACTGATCGTGCTCAACATCGGGCTCGACCTCGGAGTCATCTCGCCCAGGTTGTTCGCGATGATGGTCCTGATGGCCTTGGTCACCACGATCGCCACCACGCCGATCGTCCACCTGCTGGTCGGTGCCGCGCAGGGGCGGCCGCTGGACGGGCCGATCGGCCGGATTCCGATGACGACTTTGCCCGCCGGCGCGACGAGCATGTCGTGAGTCAGGGCATGCCATAGATAGGACGATTGATATTACAATGACACCTGAATCTGTCACGCTCCTCTCGTCGGCGACGCACTCGAACAACGGCTTCGTTGGCGTCACGGTACGCGGCGAAGGCCTGTCGCTGCGCGATATCGTCCGCGTGGCGCGCGAACGGCTTTCGGTGCGCGTCAGCGATGACCGCGCCGTCCTCCGGAGGGTCGCGGATTCGAAGGCGGCCGTCGATCGCGCGGTGGACAGGGGCGGTGCGATCTACGGCGTGACCACGCTCTTTGGGGGAATGGCAAACGTCTCACTTCCCAAGGAGGCCGTCGGGCGCTCCAGAACAACCTGCCGCTCTCGCACAAGACGGGCGTCGGGCCCTACCTGCGCAACGACGACGTGCGCTCGGCCATGTTGCTGCGAGCGAACTCCCTGCTCCGGGGCGCCTCCGGCGTGCCGCCTGGAGCTGATTCGGCGGCTCGTGTTGTTCCTCAACTCGAACGCGACTCCGCGCGTCCACTGCAACGGGTCGATCGGAGCCAGCGGCGACCTGGTGCCACTCGCGTACGTCACCGGTTGCATCTGCGGCCTGGCGCCGGGCTTCCGCGTGGACTTCGACGGCGAGGAGGTCGATGCCCTCGAGGCCCTGGAGCGGTTGCACCTATCTCGCCTACGCCTGGAAGCCAAGGAGGCGCTGGCGCTGATGAACGGCACGTCCGTGATCAGCGCCGTGGCGTCAACCTGCATGGCGGACGGGCTGCACATCCTGGCCTTGGCCCTGGGTATCCATGCCATCCTCCTTCAGGCCTTGAACGGCTCGAGTGAGTCATTCCTCCCCTTCATCCATCGGCACAAGCCGCACGCCGGCCAGGTCTGGGTCGCCGGCCAGATGCTCTCGCTGCTCGAGGGATCGCAACTCAGCCGCTCGAAGGCCGGCTACGGGCGCGACCGCAGCCCCGGAGAGCTGATCCAGGACCGATATTCGCTGCGGTGCCTCCCGCAGTTCCTCGGACCGATCGTGGACGGGATGGTCGTGATCGTGCGCCAGCTCGAGGTGGAGGCGAACTCCGCGACAGACAACCCGCTGATCGATGCGGACGAGGACGTGGCGTACCACGGCGGCAATTTCCTGGGCCAGTATGTCAGCGTCGGCATGGATCAGTTCCGCTATTACCTGGGCCTGCTCACGAAGCACCTCGACGCGCAGATCGCGCTGCTGGTGGCGCCCGAGTTCAGCAACGGACTGCCGGCGTCGCTGGTGGGGAATGCGCGCGGCATCGTCAACACCGGGCTCAAGGCGCTCCAGCTCACCGCGAACTCGCTCATGCCTCGCATCTCGTTCCTCGGCCAGTCACTGGCCGACCGCTTCCCCACCCATGCCGAGCAATTCAATCAGAACATCAACAGCCAGGGATTGGGGTCAGCCGTCTTCGCGCGCGAGTCGGTCGACCTATGTCACCAGTACTTAGCCGTCGCATCGATCTTCGCCGCCCAGGCGGCCGATCTGCGGACCCACGAGCGTTTCGCGCACTACGACGCCCGGGAGGCGCTCTCGCCGCGGACCAGGCGGCTGTACGAGGCGATCAAGCGAGCCGTCGGCGTCGAGCCGAGCCGGGCGCGCCCCTACATCTGGGATGACGCCGACCAGGCGCTGGATGCGCATATCGCCGCCCTGGTGCGCGAGATTCAAGCGACCGACGGGACGATCTCCCGCGCCGTCAACCCGGTCCTGCAAAGCCTTTTTTGATTACTATCCATGAATATAGCAAATCACATTCATAATGGCGCGCGGGAGCATCCGCGGCGTCTCGCGCTGCTGTTCGAGGGGCGGGGGATCACGTACCTCGAGTGTGCGCGGGGCGCGTGCGGCGCGGCAGGTGCGTTCGCGGCCGCGGGCGTCCGGAGCGGGGACCGCGTGGCGCTCCTGCTGCCCAACATCACGGAATTCGTGTTGGCTTATCTCGGTGTGCTGCAGCTCGGCGCGATCGCCGTGTCGATCAACGTATCCTCGAAGCCGGACGAGGTCGATTTCATCCTCGACGACTGCGGCGCCAAGGTCGTGGTGACCATGCCGGAATCGCGCGGGCGGGCCGTTGCGGGCGGCGCGAGCACCGTGCTCGCCGTCGGCGAAGATTTCGAGCCAGCGATGGACGCCGCGTCGCCCATCCTCGCGCCGGTGCGGCTCGATCCAGAGGAGCCCGCGGCGATCGTATATACCTCCGGCACGACCGGCCGCCCGAAGGGAGCGACCCTCTCGCACACGAACATCGTCCGCAATTGCGAGGCGAAAGTGCGGTACCTGGGAATCCGTCCGGACGATCGGGGCCTGCTCTTCTTGCCCCTCCACCACTGCTTCGGGCAGAACGCCGTGCTCAACGCCTTCTTGCAGGCTGGCGCGACGATCGTCCTGCACAGGCGGTTCGACCTGGAGCGCGTCCTGAATTCGATCGCGACCGACGACGTCACGATGTTCTTCGGCGTCCCCACGACGTACGCCTTGCTCGTCGACGAAGCTCCCCGGTCGGCCCTCGAGTCGGTACGCTTCTATTTCTCCGCGGCGGCGCCGCTGCCGCTCGAGGTCGAAAGGCGATGGGCCCGGAGATTCGGTGCGCCGATTTATCAGGGCTACGGCCTGACCGAGACGTCTCCCTTCGCTTCGTACAATCACGCCGAGCGCCACCGGCCCGGATCGGTCGGAACGCCCATCGACGGCGTGGAGATGAAGATCGTCGACCCCGCCAGCGGCCGGGAAGTCGCGTCCGGCGAGACGGGCGAGATCGTCGTTCGCGGACACAACGTGATGGTGGGCTACTGGAACCGGCCGATGGAAACCGCCAAGGTCATCCGCGACGGCTGGTTTCACACGGGCGATATCGGGCGGGTCGACCGCGACGGGTACTTCTACATCGAGGATCGGCTGACCGATGTGATCATCGCCGGCGGCGTGAACGTGTACCCTGCCGAGATCGAGCGGGTCTTGCGGGCTCACCCGGCGGTGGCGGAGGTCGCCGTCTATGGCATGCCCGAGCCGATCTGTGGCGAGCGGGTCTGCGCCGAGGTCGTGCTCGAGCCCGCGGCCGCGGCCTCGGAGCAGGAGCTCCGGGCGTTCTGCGCGGAACGGCTCGCCGAGGTCAAGGTGCCCACCACCATCGGTCTCGTGCCGGAGATCCCCAAGGGGCCGACCGGCAAGGTCCTGAAACGCGTGCTGCGAGAGAGGGCCCGCACTCGCCCCGCCGGCGGAGCCGGAAGGCGGGTGACCAGCGACGAGGCCAGGCGCTGGATCGGAGCCTGGATCCGGTCGAATATCGACTCTCCGCCCGGCGTTTGCTTCGACTCGGCCGCCGCCTTCGTCAACTTGGGCATGAACTCGGTCGGGACGGTCCGCCTAGCTCTCGCGCTGACAGACTGGTTGGGTCGGGACGTCGCCGTCAGCGCGGTCTGGAACCACCCTTCAACGGACGCCCTCGCGGACCATCTGGCGAGACGAGACAGGTCGTATCCCGCCGGATCGCTCGGGATCGCGAGCGAGGGTCACGAGTCCGCGGAACTGCTTCTTCTCCAGGAACTCGATCAACTGAGTCGTTAGTGACAGGACGAGCTTCACCATGAGCGACTTCGAGACGTCGATCGGGATGTTGAACGGGCACGGCGGGGATGGGTCCGGCGCCAGGCGAGCCCAGCTGGCCATCCGGGACCTGCGGGCGGAGCTGGATTCGCTGCGCCGCGACGAGAGGCAATCGGTCGCGATCGTGGGCATGAGTTGCCGGTTCCCGGGCGCCCCGGGTGTGGCCGAGTTCTGGGAGATGCTCTGCCATCAAGGCGAAGGTGTGGGTGAAGTCCCTGTTGAGCGATGGAACGCCTCGCGATTGTTCCACCCGGATTCCACGGTGCCCGGCCGGATCTCCGGCCGATGGGGGGCTTCCTCGAGGACCTGGACCGTTTCGACGCGTCGTTCTTCGGGATTTCCCCCCGAGAGGCGCCACACATCGATCCGCGCCAGCGCAAGGTGCTGGAGGTCGCCTGGGAGGCGCTGGAGGACGCCGGAATGCCGCCTCCGAGCCTCGCCGGATCGGCCACGGGCGTCTACATGGCCACGCTCAGTAATGACTACGATATGATGATCAGCCAGAATTATTCGCGCATCAGCGCGGCCACCGGTGCGGGCACGGCCAACAGCATCATCGCGAACCGCCTCTCGTACGTCCTCGATCTCCACGGCCCGAGCCTGGCGCTCGACACGGCCTGTTCGGGCTCCCTGCTGGCCATCGAACTGGCATGCCGGAGCCTTCGCGCCGGGGAGACGTCGCTGGCGATCACCGGCGGCGTGAGCATCAACCTCTTGCCGAAGGCGGATATGTTCTTCTCCAGGGCGGGCGCCCTCTCGCCCGTCGGGCGCTGCAAGACGTTCGACTCCGCGGCCGACGGCATCGTCCGCAGCGAGGGAGTCGGAGTCGTCGTCTTGAAGCGCCTGGTCAACGCCGTCGAGGACGGCGATCGCGTCTACGCCGTCATACGCGGCGGGGCGGTCAACCACGACGGAAGTAGCAACGGCATCATGGCGCCGAACGGCGAAGCGCAGAAGCGCGTGCTGCGCGAGGCCTACAGGAATGCCGGGATCGCGCCGGACGACGTGCAGTACGTCGAAGCCCATGGCACGGCGACTCCCCTGGGCGATTCGATCGAGGTTTCCGCCTTGGCCGGCGTCATGGGTGACGGGCGCAGGCAGACGCCGCTGGTGCTGGGCTCGCTCAAGACGAACGTCGGCCAGATGGAGGCCGCCGCGGGCGTGGCGAGCGTCATCAAGGCCGCCCTGGCCATTCATCGCGGGGTGATCCCGCCCAACCGCAACTTCTCGGAGTGGAGCCCGCGGATGCCCGAGGTGCCGTTCCCCGTGGAGGTCCGCACCGAGCTCGGCGGTTGGCCGTCTGAGGACGCACCGCGAATCGCCGGCGTGAGCGGATTCAGCTTCGGCGGGACGAATGTGCACCTCGTCCTCGCCGAAGCCCCGCGAGCCCCGGGGCCGGCCGATCCGGCCGAGGCCGACGGATCGTTCGTCCTGCCGCTTTCCGCGAGGTCGCCGGAGGCCCTGCGGGCGTCGCTGGAGGCGTATCGAGCATTCCTCGAGCGCGGTTCCGGCGGCGGCGCCCTTCCCGACGTCTGCTTCACGGCGGCGGTGCGCCGTTCTCACGGCCCTTATCGCTTCGCGGTCGTCGGCTCCGATGCGCGGACGATCGCCGACAAGCTCGCCGCGGCCCCGGCCGAACGTGCGGTGACCAAGCTGGCCTTCGTCTTCTCCGGCCAAGGCTCGCACTGGACGGGAATGGGCGAAGATCTCCGCGGGGCCGAACCCGTCTTTCGCGAAGTCATCGAGCAATGCGACCGTCTCTTCGCGGGACGTGCGGGTTGGTCGATCCTCGACGAGATCCGCTCCGGGCGCAGGCTGGACGAGACCGAGTTGTCGCAAGCGGCGATCTTCTCGATGCAGGTCGCGTTGGCGGCACTGTGGCGCTGGTGGGGGATCCGGCCGAGTGCCGTCATCGGCCAGAGCCTGGGTGAGATCGCGGCAGCCCACGTCGCGGGGGCGCTGAGCCTCGAGTCGGCGGTTGAGGTGGTCCATCACCGCGGCCGGCTCATGAAGACGATGGCGGGCCAGGGCAAGACCGCCGTGGTCGGCCTCGGGTCCGCCGCGGCCCGCCGGGAGATCGCGGCGTGGGACGGCCGGCTTCATCTGGCGGGCGACAGCAGTCCCACCACGAGCGTCATTTCGGGGACGCCCGAGGCGGTCGATTCGTTCGTCGTCGCGATGGAAGCGCGCGGCGTGTTCGCCCGTCCCGTTCGCGGATCCGACGTCGCATTTCACAGCCCGTATATGGATCCGTTGCGAGGCCGTCTGGAAGAATCCCTCCGCGGGATCGAGAGCGGCCCGAGCCAGATGGCCATGATGTTGACCGTCACGGGTGCCTGGCTGAACGGGAACAAACTGGATGGTGTTTATTGGAGGCGGAATCTCTGCGAGCCGTTCCAGCTCGGCGAGGCGCTCGCCAGGCTCATCGCCGAGGGCTTCGACGGCTTCCTGGAGATCAGCCCACACCCATTACTGGGCGGGCCGATCCGTGAGGTGCTCGCCGCCAGCGGCGCCGACGCGCTGGTGCTCTCTTCGTGCCGGCGCGATGAGCCGGCGCGAGAGGCGATGCTGGGCTCTCTGGCCAGGCTCTATTCCGCCGGTCAGGACGTGCGCTGGCAGGCACTGTTTCCCGCCGGGGGACGCTGCGTGAGCCTGCCGCCGTATCCCTGGCAACGCGAACGCTTCTGGCTCGACCAGCTTCCCGGCGGATCGGGACCGGCGCCCGCATACTCCGAGGGCCATCCACTCCTGGGAATGCCAGTCGAGTCGGCCTTGCCGGGTGGCCAGCGTTTCTGGGAGCAAGACATCGACCTCGTCTCGCTCCCTTATCTGACCGGCCACAAGGTCCTCGGCGCCACCGTCTTCCCGGGTGCTGGCTTCATCGAGGCGGCGCTGGCGGCGATCCGCGAGCTGCGGACGGAATCGGCCGGGGCCGAGATCCAGGACCTGAGATTCGTTGAGCCGATGCCGCTCCCGGCGAAGTCGCCCGTCCGCTTGCAGCTCGCCTTTCGGCGGACGGACGCGGCGGTTTCGAGTTCGGGTTCCATTCGCGCGAGAGCGCCGCGTCGGGCTGGACTCGGCACGCCGCCGGGCGGGCGACCGCCACGGATGCCCTGGCGCCGCCGGTCGCGCTCGACGAGATTCGCAAGCGCTGTACCGAGGCGGTCGCCGGGATCGCACATTATGAAGCGATGGCTCGGCAGGACCTCGATTACGGCGAGAATTATCGGGCGATCCGGCGGCTGTGGCGCACGCGGGGCGAGGCATTGGCAGAGCTGGAGCTGGACGCCGGCGCGGCGGCGGAGGCCGGGGAGTACTGCGTGCATCCCATCCTCATCGATGCCGCACTCCAGGTCGTCGCCGCAACGATCGAACCGGACGAGGGCAGCACGTACTCTCACGAGAGCTACGTGCCCCAGGGCGTGAATCGCGCCGGCCTCCATTCCCGTGCGGCAGGCCGAGCGACCTGCTACGCCGAACTGAAGTGGGGTCGTGCCGGAGACCCCGAGATCGGCGCGGACGTCCGGCTGATCGACGAGCAGGGACGCACTTGCCTTGAGATCGAGGGCCTCCGGTTGATGCACGTGGGCTCCGGCCGGGCCACCGTGCGCGGCAAGCCCGTCAACTGGCTCTACCAGCTCTGCTGGGAGGCGACGCCGCGCTCCACCTCGGGGGCGGGTGAGAAAGCTGGGCACTGGATCGTGCTCGCGGATGAGACGGGCCTTGGCGAGCGCCTCGCCGGGCGCTCCGCGAGCGGCCCGGTGTGACTGCGGAAGTGGTTCGGAGCGATGACCCCCTGGAGGAGTGCGTCGCCGGCGCGGCCGCCGGCATCGTGTGGTGTCGCGGCCAGGATTCCGGGGACGACCCGTGCGCGTTTCCGCTCCGCCTGGTGAAGGGGCTAGCCCAGCGCGGTACCGGTAGCACTCCGGCGCTCTGGATGGTGACACGCCAGACCCAGCCCGTCGCCGGCTACGCGCCGGCCCTGACCTCGGCGGCGCAGCTCTGGGGTCTTGCCAGGGTCGTGGCCCTGGAGCACCCCGAGATGTGGGGCGGGATCATCGACCTCGGCCCGCCATCGGAGGACGAGGCCGAGTACGTCGCGGCCGAGCTCCTTGGCCCCGACGGCGAGGGACAACTGGCGTTTCGCGACGGGACGCGATTCAGAGCACGATTGCGCCCAATGACCCACCCGGCGCAGCCGCCTGATCCGGTCGTCTTCCGCAGGGACGCATCCTATCTGATCACCGGCGGTCTGGGCGACCTCGGCCTCGCGGTGGCGCGCTGGATGACGGAGCGCGGCGCGTCCCGCTTTATCCTCACCGGCCGCACGCCAATACCGCCGCGCTCGCGATGGCAGTCGCTTGCGCCCGATCACGCGGCGAAATCCAAGATCGACGCGATCCTGGAGCTGGAACGGATGGGCGCTTCCGTACACACTCCGGCCTTCGACGTCGCCGAGCCCGGCGCCTTGCGGGCGTATCTGGATGAGTTCCACGCCGAGGGCTGGCCGGGCGTACGCGGCGTGATCCATGCCGCCGGAATCGTGGATGACCAGCTGATGCTCCGCCTGGATGCCGAGACGTTCGCCAAGGTGCTCCGCCCCAAGGTGGACGGGGCGATCGCCCTTCACGACGCGACCAAGGGCCTGGATCTGGATTTCTTCACGCTCTTCTCGTCCGTCTCGTCGATCCTCGGCCAGTTCGGTCAGGCGCACTACGCCGCCGGCAATGCTTTCCTGGACAACTTGGCTCATTGGCGGCGCGGAGAGGGCCTGCCTGCCATCACCATCAACTGGGGTCCCTGGGCGGACCTCGGCCTGTACAGCCGGAACGTCGCCGACAAGTCGGGCCGCTTTGGCGTGTTCCCGATGCCGCCTCACCAGGCCCTTCAGGCGATGGAGCGCGTGCACGCCCTGGCCCCGACTCAGGCCGTCGTGATCAGCGCCGACTGGGCGCGGATGCCGACGACGCCGCTGGTCGCCGAGCTCGTGCCGGAAGTCGCCGCGACTCGCCCAACCGACGAGGAAGACCAGGCCGCCGCCGCAGTGCTCCTGGAGCTCTTGATGGCCGACCCCGAGGAGCGCCGGAGGCGGCTGGAGGAGTACCTGCAGACCGCGACCGCCCGCGTCCTGGGGCTCGAGCCGACGCGCCTCGATCCCAAGATGCCCCTCACCTCGCTCGGCATGGACTCGATCATGGTCGTCGAGCTCAAGAACCACATCGAGAAGGCGATGACCCTGAAAGTGTCGATCGTGGATCTGTTCACCGGGTCGGTCGCGAAGATCGCCGAGCAGCTCGCCGAGAAGCTCGGCGACGACGGCCAGGTGGAACAGCTCCTTGCTCAAGTGGAGCAGATGACTCCCGAGGAGATCGAAACGCTCCTCGCCCAAGAGAAAGGCTAGACCCCATGAAGGATCACAGCGAGCGAATCGAGGCCTTGAGCGACGAGAGGCGTGCGCTGCTCACGCGGTTGGTGACGAGGGCCGTGGAGTCATGCGCATCCTCCACGAGGGCCGAGGAAACCGACGCCCGGCCGCCGGGGCACGTCCTGCGCGAGGAGTACGATATCGTTGTCATGGGCGGAGGTCTGGCCGGATCGACGGTGGCCATCCAGTTGCACCGAGCCTGTCCCGACGCCGCCATCCTCGTCGTCAACAGCAACAGGTACCCGGCTCCCGAGGCGGCGCATAAGGTCGGGGAATCGTCCGTGGAGATCGGCGCGCATTACTATGACTCCGTGCTCGGCTTCAGGGAGCACCTCGAGGATCGCCAGCTCCGCAAGATGGGCCTACGCTTCTTCTCGCCATACGCCGACAACCGCGACCTGGCGAGGCGCAACGAACTGGGACCCTTCGAGAATCACCTGCTCCCGATCCCGAGCTATCAGATCGACAGCGGGCGCTTCGAGAACATGCTCGCCCTCAGCGCGGCGAAGGAAGGGATCGCATTCCTCGACGAATGCCAGGTCAGTGAGCTCACGCTCGGCCGGGGCGAGACCGCCCATCTCATCGAGCTCACGCGCCGCGGCCAGAGTCATCGGACCCGGGCGCGATGGGTCATCGACGCCTCGGGCCGCGCCGCGCTGATCCGCCGCAAGCTGGGCCTGACCAAGCCGTCGGAGCACAATGTGAACGCCGCGTGGATGCGGGTCAAGATACCGATTGATGTGGAGAAGTTCTCCGACGATCCCGAGTTCCGCGGCCGCATGCTCAACGGCTTTCGCCAGTACTCCACCACGCACCTCATGGGCCGCAGCTACTGGGTGTGGATCATCCGCCTCGCCTCCGGATCCACCAGCGTCGGCATCGTGGCCGACCCGAGATTGCACCCGCTCGACACCTTCAACCAGGTGGATCGTTTCATCGACTGGCTCGACCGCAACGAGCCGCTCATGGGCGAGTTGATTCGAACGAATCGGTCGCTGATCCAGGACTTCCTCGCCATCAAGAAACTGGCCTACACCAGCGAGCAGGTCTACTCCACGGACCGCTGGGCGCTGGTCGG
The DNA here is from genome assembly GCA_963815795.1 of uncultured Planctomycetota bacterium. GTDB lineage: Bacteria > Planctomycetota > Planctomycetia > Isosphaerales > Isosphaeraceae > JAKAUH01. The sequence continues at coordinate 1,331,064 of CAWFIC010000006.1, forward strand.
CGACGCGGCGCTCTTCACCGATCCCCTCTACTCGCTCGGTTCGGACTTCATCGGGATGGGTAACTCCCTCGTCACCGACATGGTGCGCCACGACCTCGCCGGCGGCGACCTGACCGAGCGCGTCGAGTTCTATTCCTGGCTCTACCTCGACTTCCTCTATGACAGCGGCATCCGTACGTTCCTCGGCCAATATCCCCTCATGGGTAATGCCCAGGTCTTCGTCGCCAAGGCGCTCTGGGACCTCCTGTGGTACTGGGGCACGATCGGCCTCATCTTCTTCCACGACAAGATCGCCGATCTCGAATTCATGAAGTCGATCAAACAGGAGTTGATTCATTTCCAGGTCTTGCAGCGCAAGACGCAGGACTTCTTCCGCCGCTGGGACGAGGAGACCAAGGACGAAGTCTACGCCGATACGCACGTCGATCTCACGAGGGTCCCGTTCATCTATCCCATGGTTCACCTGGAGATGGACGGGCGATTCGACGACGACACGCTGCGCCAGCGACTCCGCGAGAACGTGAGCCTGCTGGAGGCCTGCGCCGCCGAAGCGTATCGCGAGGCCTACGGGCGGCTGCCGGACACGCCCGCGACCGACTTTGGCCTTTCTGTGGAGGAGCACCTGGCGCGGGCGGCCCTGCGGGCCGACGTCCGCTCCGACCTCGAGCGCGCGTGGATCGCACGCAGGCGCGAGCCGGCCTTGGCTGCGGTGGGCGTGTGATTCACGGCTTCACGCTCACGTGTCGATCGCGGCCTAATCCCGGGCGGTTTCCCTGCGAGTAGCACGCTCGACCGCAAACGCTGTGTGTCAATCCAGATCGGGAGGAGCACCGGACACATGAACGACCTATCCGAGCGAATCGCGGCACTGGGTACCGAACGGCGCGAGTTGCTGCTCAAGAAGCTGCGCCAGCAGGCTGACGAGCGCACCCGGGACCCCGAGATTGAACGGAGCGCCGCGCCCTCTACGCCGGAGTCGACGTTCGAAGTCGTCGTGCTGGGCGGCGGCCTTGCGGGACAAACGCTGGCGCGGCAGGTCAAGCGCGCCCGTCCCTCGACCTCCATCCTGGTCACCGAGCGGCACGCCCACCCTGTCCCGGAATCGGCGCACAAGGTCGGTGAATCGACCGTGGAAATCGGCTCCCATTATTTCTGCAAGGTGCTCGACCTCGAAGCTCACATGAAGGCCTGCCAACTGCCCAAGGCGGGCCTGCGTTACTTCTTCACGTGTGGGAACAACGAAGATGTGGCGATGCGGGTGGAAATGGGCGCCACCTACCTCCCGCCGGTGCCCAGCTATCAGATCGATCGCGGCCGATTCGAGAATATGCTGGGCGAGGAGAACATCCGGCTCGGGGTGGAGTTCTGGGATCGTTGCAAAGCCGGCAAGGTCACCCGCGACGGCGATGCGCACCATGTCGTCCTCGAGCGCGACGGCCATGCCGCCACCGTGGCGGCCCGTTGGATCGTCGACGCGACCGGCCGGGCCGGCGTGCTCAAACGCCAGCTCGGCTTGTCGCGCGATGTCGGCCACAAATGCAACGCCGTCTGGTTCCGCATCGCCAGGACCATCGACCTCGATGGGTGGTCGGACGCACCCCATTGGCACAACCGGGTCCCGAAAGGTCTGAGGTGGCTGAGCACGAATCATTTCATGGGCCGCGGCTACTGGGTGTGGTTCATCCCGCTCGCGCCGGGAGCGACCAGCATCGGCATCGTCGCCGACGCCTCACTGCATCCGATGAGTGAGATGAACTCCTTCGAGCGCGCGCTGGATTGGATGAGGCGGCATGAACCGCATTGCGCGGGCGTGGTCGAGGAGCACCGCGGCTGGTTGATGGACTTCCGCGCCATCAAGCACTATGCCTATGGTTGCGCGCGCGTCCTTTCGGGCGATCGATGGGCGCTCACCGGCGAGGCCGGCGTCTTCACTGATCCGTTCTACTCGCCAGGCAGCGATTTCATCGGCATCAGTAACACGTTCATCACCGATCTCATCGTGCGCGACCTGGATGGCGAATCCATCGCCGCTCGGGCGAGCGAATACAACCGCATCTATCTCAATACCTACGAGTCGTTCATCACGATCTACGAGAACCAGTATCCGCTCATGGGCAATCCGCGGATCATGGCGCCCAAGATCGTCTGGGATTTCGCGATCTACTGGGGATTCCTCGCCTTACAGTTCGTCGGTAGGCGCCTATGCGACCTCGATCTGATGGCGCAAGCCGGCCAGATCCTCCATCGCGTCAACCACCTCAACGCCCGCATGCAGGCGCTCTTCCGGGACTGGGATGCGCTCGATCAGCGCGAGTGGGATGCCCGGTTCTCCGATGTGACCTTCCAGCGCGGTGATGGTCCCGATGAGGAGAACGATCGGCGCGAATGGGATGCCCGGTTCATCGACCTATTGTACGTGGACATCATGCGCCGGTTTCACTACGAGCTTCAGGATCACCTCCCCGGCGACGCGCTGCTCGCGCGCTTCTCCCAGAATCTCCGACTTGTCGAGTCGCTGGCGGCCGCCGTTTTTCACGAGGCAGCCCGGATCCTACCGGATGCCCCCAGTCAACCCGTCAATCCTTATGCGATTACGCTGAACTCGCGCTTGTGGGACCAGGAAGGTCTGTTCGATCCCAGCCGAGTGGTTGAAGTCGAAGAAGTCGCGGCCGCGACCATGAAGCAGATTCGCCTCACGCCCGTCGCGGGCGCGCGTGCGACGAGGGAATTGGAGTATGCCGGCTAACGCACCCACGACCGATTTATCACAACGCTTGGCGGCCCTGTCGCCGGAGGGGCGTACCCTGCTTCGCCAGCGCTTGATCCGGGCCGCGGTCGGCGGCGCCGCTCCCGCGGGGGAGGAAATCCCGGTCCAGCCGCGTGGCGAGCGACGCGATTTCCCGCTGTCGTCGGCACAGGAGCGGATGTGGTTCAACCACCAACTCAGTCCCGATCGACCGCTCTACAACGAATCGTTCGGCCTCTCGCTCAGGGGCGATCTGAAGGGCGCCTCACTCTCGGAGAGCTTCGACCTGGTGATGGCGCGCCACGAGGTCTTCACGACCACGTTCCACGCCGTTGGCGGCAGCATCGTCCAGCGCCCCGGCGGCTGCGCCGCCCGTGCTGGAAGAACGCGATCCATCCGGCCTGGATGCCTCGCGTCGCCAGTCCGTCTATGAGGCGGAAGCTTGCAGCCGGCTGCGCGAGCCGTTCCGGCTGGACCAGGGACCGCTCTTCCGCGCCACGCTCTGGAGGATGAGCGACGACGAGTACCATCTGATCTTCGTGACGCATCACATCATCTTCGACGGTTGGTCCGGCGCGATGTTCCTGCGGGAGCTTTCGAGGGCATACGCCGCGCTGGTCGCGGGGTCTGAGCCGGCGCTTCCCGCCGTGCGTGTCCAGTACATCGACTTCGCCGTCTGGGAAGGGATTCACTTCGAACGGACCGCTGCGGAGCTCGAGCGCCAGCTCGACTACTGGAAGTCGCAACTTCGAGGTATGCCCTCTCCGGCCCGGCTGCCGGCCGATAATCGGTCCGGCGGCAAGGGCGGCCATGACGCCGGGTGCGAGTTCTTCACGTGTCCGGCCGAACCGGTTGAACGCCCTGCGATCCCTGGCGCGGGGATCGGGCGCGACGCCCTTCATGGCGCTACTCGCGGTCTTCAAGTTGACGCTAGCGCGTTACTGCGGCGGCGAGGACATCGTCGTCGGGCTCCCCACGACCAATCGCAATCACAGCGTGCTGAGCGACATCATCGGAGTGTTCATCAACACCGTGATTCTCCGCACGGATCTCTCGGGGGATGTCACGTTCCGCGAGTTGCTCGATCGCGTGCGCAAGACGACCCTCGAGGCACAGGCGAACCAGGAGCTGCCGTTCGACCGCGTGGTGCGCGCCCTGGACCTTCATGGAGACTCCGGCGGCGCGCCCATCCCCGTGCTCTTCGATCTCCAGCGGAAATCCGACTTGCGGATCGAGCTGCCCGGACTATCGCTCGGCGCCCTCGACGTGCCGCCTGGGGCGGCCAAAGTCGACCTGGTGTTCGCGCTGGAAGAAACCGGAACCGAGCTCGTCGGCCGCCTCGATTACGATCGCGACCGGCTCGACGCCCAGACCGCCCGGCAATTCGTGCGGCATTTCGTCGCGCTGATGAAATCCGCGGCTGCGCAGCCGGACATCCCGGTGAGCCGGCTCCCAATGATGACCGCCGAGGAGCACGCCCGGCTCACCTCGCGCGGGCTCGACACGGCCGCTCGCCCAGGCACATGGCCGGACCTCGAGGTCGGGGCCTGGGCACGCAGCCACCCGGAAGCGCTCGCGGTAGCCAGCGACCGGATTCGACTGAGCTACCGCGACCTGCATGCGAACGCTCGCCGCCTCGCGACGTTCCTGCGCAGACAGAATGTGGAGTCGGGACAACGTGTCGCCCTCTTCCTGGACGGAGGGCCAGAACTCGTCGTCGCCCAGCTCGCGGTGATGATGACCGGCGCCGCGTTCGTTCCGATCGACCCGGCCTATCCCCCTTCGCGCGTCGCGTTCATGATTCGCGATTGTGACGCCGCCTTGGTCCTCGCCAGTGCCGAGTCGCCAAGAGCGCTCCCCGCATCGGCGCGCGTCGCCTATCTCGATCGCGCCGGCATAGCCATCGCCGACGACGAGCTCTTGGATCAACCTGGCGTCAGGGATGGAAGCGACTCGGGATACATCATCTACACTTCCGGTTCGACCGGCGAACCGAAGGGTGTATGCGTTCCCTATGCGGCACTGGCGAATCTGATTGCGTGGCACCGCCGGGCGTTCGCGATCACCAACGCCGATCGCGCCTCCCAGATCGCCTCGGTGGCATTCGACGCATCCGTCTGGGAGATCTGGCCACACCTCGTCGCCGGCGCGAGCGTGCATTTCCCCCCTCGCGCACTCGCCGCCGACCCGGCCGGGCTGCGCGACTGGCTGATAAGCCAGCAGATCACGATCAGCTTCCTGCCGACGCCGCTGGCAGAGGGAATCCTCGGACTGGACTGGCCTGCCGACGTCAGCCTTCGGTGGCTGCTCACGGGTGGAGACCGCCTCCGAAAGCGTCCGGACCGCCGCGTGCCCTTCCGGCTGGTGAATAACTACGGCCCGACGGAGAACACGGTCGTCAGCACTTCGGGACTGGTTCCCTCCTCACAGGACGGCCACTTGCCGTCGATTGGCCGCCCCATCGACAATACATGGGTGCGCATTGTCGGTCGAAACCTGGAGGCGGTCCCGCATGGCGCCGCCGGGGAGCTCCTGATCGGGGGCCGCAGCCTGGCAACGGGGTACTGGAACCGGCCCGAACCGACCGCGGAGGCGTTCGTCACTCTGCCCGGTGGCGAGCGGGCCTACCGCACCGGGGACATCGGCCGGTTCCGCCGCGACGGCGAGATCGAATTCCTGGGCCGCGTCGATACCCAGGTCAAGGTGCGAGGCTATCGGATCGAGCTGCGTGAGATCGAAGGCGCCTTGCTGTCGCATCAGGCCGTGCGCGATTGCCTCGTGGAAGTGCGCGAATTCGCCGGGGGCGAGAAACGGATCGTGGCGCACGTCGTCCCCGTCGCCGAGCCTGCTTCCTCGAGAGAGCTGCGCCGCTTCCTCGCCGATCGCCTGCCTCGCTACATGGTCCCGTCGCATTTCGCGCGGATCGAATCCGTACCGAGGACGGCGCATGGCAAGGTGAACCGGAGCGCACTATCCTCGCCCGGGCCCGATGACGGGCGAGACGAAGCGCGAGTCGAGCCGCGCAACGCCACGGAGCGCCAGCTCGCCGAGATCTGGAGAGACCTCCTCGGCACCAGCGTGACCAGCGTGCGCGACGACTTCTTCGAGCTCGGCGGTCACTCGCTCCTGGCGACGCGAATGGCCACCGCCGTACGCGACCGCTTCGACCTGGAGTTACCGCTCGCCCGGATCATCGAGCGCACCCACCATCGAGGCCCTGGCGGACTATGTCGATCGAGCCGCCCGATCCACGCGCGCGATCCCGGGATGTCTCATCCCGCTCCGTCCGGGCTCGGGGACGCTCCCACCCCTCTTCCTGACCCCCCCCGCGGCGGGGAGTCCGGCATGCTATGCGGCGCTCGCCGGCGCACTTCAAGGCGACCGCGCGATCTACGGCTTCGAGGCGCCAGGCCTCGTGCACGGAAAGCCGATCCGCAGCTTCACGGATCAGGCTCGCCACTACGTCGAGGCCCTGAAATCATTCCAACCGGACGGGCCATATTACCTGGCCGGGTGGTCGCTGGGCGGTCCGGTCGCCTTCGAAATGGCATGCCAGCTCCGAGAGATGGGCGAAGAGGTCGCCTACCTCGGTCTGATCGACAGCGGCCTTCCCGAGAACGGCCGACTCGCGAAAGCCCTCTTGACCCTGAGGCCGATCTGGTGGGCCCTCTGCTTCCCGTTCACAGCACGGCTACCCCTCAACTACGCCTCGATTCGCCTGCTCGCCTCCTGGGTGGGCATCAGTCTACCCGAGTCCGTGAGTGACGTGCGGCGGAGGGGATTCCGAGGCGGATTTCTTTTCGTGGGCGGCCTCTTGGCGAGCGGCTGGCGCTCCTTGACCGTCTTTCACGCGAGCCTGCGCGGATTCACACGTTTTCAGCCAAGGCCCTTCGACGGCATCGTCACCATGTTTCAGACCGCCCAGACCAGAGACCTGGCCACCCGGAGCGGCCTGCGAAACCACATCGGGAAGTGGGCGCGGCAAGTGGAAGTGCACGATACCGCGGGCTCCCATATGACTCTGATACTCGATTCGGGAACGGCATCCCAGTTCGCGAAGAACTTTGGGTTCTTCCGGGTTTCGTGTGGGTAGAAATCCGGCGGTCAAAGCCATTCGTGTGCAAGGCTTGGGAGTTTGGGCCGGGTTTTCTCCGCCGCGGCGCCCTTGGGGGGCGGGACCAGCAGGACCCCCAGGTCCCGCCCCCCAAGACCCCCCACCCCCTTCCCCTCTTCTCTGTCCCTTCCCACAATGCAGCGCAGCGATCCCGTCCCTGGTTACCGTCGCCTCCCAGGAGGTCCCGGCCATGCGCGACGTCGCTCTCTTCGCTCGACTCCTGGCTCTCTCCAACCCCTGGAGGGTCGAACGCGTCGGCTTCGACCCCGAGGAACAGCAGGTCGATCTCTGGCTGGCGCATCGCCGCAATGCCATCTTCACTTGTCCGGAATGTGGCACTCGATCGCCTCTCCATGATCACCTGCCGTCCCGGAGGTGGCGCCATCTCGATCACGGCGAATGCGTGACCTGGTTGCATGCCCGCCCGCCCCGGGTCGACTGCCCCGTGCATGGCATCCACCAGATCCGCCTCCCCTGGGCCCTGCCGGGCTGCCGGTTCACTATCCCCTTCGAACGCCACGCCATCGACGTCCTGCTCCAGGCCGATGTCCTGGGCGGCGCCGGGCTGCTGCGGGTCAGTTGGGACGAAGCCTGGCACCTGATGGAGCGGGCGGTGGCCCGGGGCCAGCAGGCCGAGCCGCGCCACGTCATGGCCCGGCTCGGCGTGGACGAGAAAGCGGCCGCCAAGGGGCACCGCTACGTCACGCTGGTCTTCGACCTGGATCGGTCGACGGTCGAATACATCGCCGACGACCGCAAGAAAACCAGTTTGGATGCCTTCTATCTGTCCCTGTCCCAGGAGCAATTGACGGGGATCGAGGCCGTCGCCATGGACATGTGGGAGCCCTTCGTCGCCTCCACGGTCGAGCATGTGCCCGACGGCCGATCCAAGATCGTCTTCGATCGCTTCCATGTGATGAAGCACATGACGGAGGCGGTCGATGCGGTGCGGAAGTGGGAGCACCGCCGGCTGCAAGCGGAGGGGGACGACACCCTGAAGAGGACGAAATACCTGTGGCTGTACTCGGAGGAGAACCTGCCGGAGTCGTGCCGTGAGCGGTTCGCGGCCCTGCGGGCGCTGCACCTGAAGACCGGGCGCGCCTGGGCGATCAAGGAGTCGTTGCGTGATCTGTGGGAGTACCGGCGCCGGGGCTGGGCGCTGCGGCACTGGCGCCACTGGTACTTCTGGGCGACGCACTCGCAGTTGACGCCGATGATCAAGGTGGCCCGGATGATTCGGGGCCATCTGGACAACGTATTGACGTATCTTGACCATCGCATCACCACGGCCACCTGCGAGGGGTTCAATTCCAAGATTCAGACGATTAAAAAAACTCCTATGGCTTCCGCAATCGGGACCATCTGAAGACGGCCATCTTCTTTCATTGCGGAGGACTGGACCTCTACCCCGACTGAAGCCGCGAAAACGCCTCGTTTTGCGGGCGCCGGCCCCCGATTGTGGACCCGCGTACAGATATTGGTACCCACACGAAACCCGGAAGAGCCGAACTTTGAACGCGGATTTCCGCAGGCCGGGAAATAATTAACCTTTTCGACGGCTCGGCCCCGGGATTCCAGGGGAAAGCCGCCTCCCCGGCCCCGAATCGTTAATTATTTTCCGGCCCGTGCGGTCGGGCATCTGCATCCCCGGAATCGGCCGGGCGAGGACCGCCTCGGCCCGCGGGGTGGCTCGCGCCCGCGGAAATCCCAGGGCGGGCGGCCAGGCCGCCCTCTTGCTCCGTCCGGCATAACCGATACGCTCGGGGTTCCGGGACGATGGAAAACCGTTAATTGATGCGAGCCGACACCATGGACGACCAACCCGGCCGCAGCTTCTTCCTCGAGCCCCGATCCACCTCTCATCGCCGCTATGAGGCCCTCCGCGCCTTCTTCATCGAGGGACGGCCGTTGGCGGAGGTCGCCGTCCAGTTCGATTACAAGCCGGCCGCCTTCAAGGTACTGATCAGTCGATTCCGCCACCACGTCCGCGGCCAGGAGATCCCCCCCTTTTCGTCCCCGACGGCCGCGGACGACCCCCGGGCCGGGCGCGCCGCGAGGACCGCGATGGGCCGGACGAGGCACCCGTCGCCGATCAGCGGACCCTGGACCTGACCGCCGGGCGGCGGCTGCGGACGCGCACCGCCGGCGTCTTCCTGTTCCTCCCCCTGCTGACCCGAGTCCGCCTCGACCGGCTCGTCACCGCCGCGGACTATCCCGGCTCGGAGATGGTCCCCGCGCCCGCCGCGATCCTGGCCCTGCTGACGCTGAAGCTCCTCGACAAGGAGCGGCGCAGCCACATCGACGACTTCCACCTCGACGAGGCCTTGGGCCTCTTCGCCGGGTTGAACATCCTCCCCAAGAAGTCCTTCGCCACCGACTACTCCTATCGGACCACCCGCGAGCACCAACTCGGGTCGCTCCGCGGCTGGGTGCCGGCCCTGGGAGCCGCGCTGTTCCCCGAGGCCGATACCTTCTCGTTGGACTTCCATCCCATCCCCTATCGGGGCGACCCGACCGGGCTCGATCGCCACTATCTGCCGCTCCGCGGCTCGGCCGGCCCGAGCGTCCAGACCTTCTTCGCGTTGGAGCAGGAGAGTCGTTGCCTGTGCTATGCCGACGCCAACCTGACCCGAGCCGATCAGCCCGCCGAGGTGATGCGGTTCGTCGACTTCTGGCAGGCCATCACCGGCCGCGACCCCCGGTGGCTCTACATCGACTCCAAGGTCGTGGACTACCCCGAACTATCCCGGATCAATGCCCGCGGCATCCACTTCATCACCATCCGCCGGCGCGGCGCCGCGATCCTCCGCCGATTGGAGGCGCTGCCGCGCTCGGCCTGGACCGGTGCGGTGCCGGATACGGCCCGGCGATGCCATCAGCCGATCCGCTACATCGACGAGCCGGTGAAGCTGCGCGGCTATGAGGGGCCGATCCGCCAGATCGCCGTGGACGGCTTGGGCCGTCGGCAGCTCGCGCTGTTCCTGACGAATCACCCGCAGGAGACGGCGCGGAACGTGATCATCCGCTACGCCGGCCGCAACCGAGTGGAGGACGGTCTGGGGATCAGCGTGAACTTCTTCCATCTCGACTGCCTGGCGAGCGAGGTACGGCTGAATGTGGATCTGGACGCGGTCCTGACGGTGCTGGCTAACGGCTGCTACCGCTGGCTGGGCCGTCGGTTGCGGGGCTACGACAAAGCGGCCCCGAAGCAACTCGATCGCCGGTTCGTCGAGATCGCAGGGACGGTGAAGGTCGAGGACGAGGAGATCATCGTCCGGTTGGACCGGCGCAGCCACAACCCGATCCTGCGCGAGGCCGCCCTAGATCACGAAGCGGCGCCGATCCCCTGGCTGGGGGATCGGCGCATCCGATTCGCCTTCGCTTAGGTGGCCGACAAGCGTCCGAGGATTAATTATTTTCCGGCCTGCGGAAATCCGCGTTGCAAGAGTTGTGAGCGGAGACACTAGGATGACCCGATGGCACGAAAGAAGACCACCAACCCCGGTACGGCCTTGGTCCCCGCCGAACGGATCGAACGCTCGATCCTACTCATTCGCGGGGAGAAAGTTCTCCTCGATCGCGATCTGGCCGACCTCTACCAGGTCGAGACGCGGGTGCTGATCCAGGCCGTTAAGCGCAACATCGGCCGCTTTCCCGCGGACTTCATGTTCCAGCTCTCGACAAAGGAGCTGGAACGTTGGAGATCATCAATTTGTGATCTCCAATCCCTCGGCAAGAATGGGCCTGAGGCGGCGGCCCTACGCGTTCACCGAACAAGGGGTGGCGATGCTCTCGAGTGTCCTCCACAGCGAACGGGCGGTCGAGGTGAACATCGAGATCATGAGGGCGTTCGTGCGCCTACGTCAGATACTGGCCTCTCATGAGGAGCTGGCCCGCAAGCTCGACGCGCTGGAGAAGAAGTACGACTCCCAGTTCCGGGTGATCTTCGACGCGATCCGACAGTTGATGGCCCCGCCGACGCCCGAGCAAAAGAAACGGCGGATTGGATTCCGGTCGCCGGGGGAGCCCGATTGATGAGGGCCAATCGGCGAGCGATGACGGCGAGTCTTCGGCGATCCGCGATGGGAGCGCGCCGGCGCTTCGATCGGGACGACCGCTCCCCGTTGCACGTACTCGGACGCGGTGCAGTCTGAGCCGCAGGAGCCGTCACGTCCGTCACGTCCACTATAATTGAACATAGCCGAACAATTTGTCCGGTTTCGCCTGGGGTTGCTTGATGGGCGATGACGGCGAGTGTCGGGTGATTCAGCGGCGGGAGCGCATCTCCGCCTCGATTGATACGACCGCTGCCCGTTGCACAGGGCGACGGTGCGGATCGTTGCGCCTCGTGACGGCGGGCCGGTGCGTGGTGGCACCGGAAACTCAAGAGCTTGATGCGAAAGGAGATGCGTCGCGTGATCAGGCTTGTGCAACACTTCTGAAACCGGTCAGACCGAACATAAGATCCATTATCAGACGTTGGCGCCCGTTCGGGAGGCTTCCGTAATTGGAAGCCCGAAGTCCCGTACCGCTTGACTGGTTCACTGGTCCGCCTTTCGCCGGTTGCGGTGGGCGATCTGCTTCGCCCTGTTTCCGCAGATTGCCATACTGCACCATCGTCGGGCGCGCCGCGCGTGCGATCCACGAACAGGAGCGTACAGGTCGAACCCTCGCAGGCTTTCACGTATTTTAAATCTTCGTTGCAGATGAATTTGGCGATTTCCTCGCCGATTGGCAGGAGCAGCGATTCCGGGGAACGCCATCGTCGCAGCGTCTTCAACCGTAGAGCGGAAGCGCCTCCTTCGGCCTCGGCCACGATCTGATCGAATCGTTCGTCGCGATCGAGCAAGTGGTTCAGCGGCTCCAATTCACGCAGGTCGTGGGCCCCGAGCCCCCGACCGCTCCGCGCCTTGACGAACCCTCGGAACCATTCGCGCAGCGTCCGAGCCCGGGCCGCGACGCCGTCGAACTCGCCCGGCATCGCCTGGCCCTTCAGGGCCTTCAGGACCTTCGAAGGCACGAGCCCCGCCTGTTCCAGCCAGGCGAGCAGGCCGTCGCCGTCGTCGATCCAGTCGACCGGTTCGTCCACCGGCGTAGCCAGGGTATTGAGGAAATCGAGGCCGAGCGAGCCAGATATGAAGATCGCCGGCGGTTTGTGATCGCTCATCCGATGCGTCCTCGCATTTCTTTTCGATAACCCGTCGAAATTCGGTGGTGTCCTACGCTGGCTGAACGGCCGGGCGAGTGAACCACTCGCGCAGGTCCATACGTGGTCGGTCAACCGGCGGCCAGGGCCGGCGTCCGCTCCTGCCACCGCCCTCCTCGTCCTTGACCCGCAGCGTCCGGACACACCAGCAGAAGTTGTAGCCGTACAGCGTCAAGTAGGTTATCGCCTCGTGCACCTGCCAGTCCTTGCTGAACCGATACGTCTTCCGCCCCTTCCGCGCGTTGCGGTGCCGATCGGTCGCGTTCTGCCGTTCGACGAAGGATGTATTCACCACGCGACTGGCACACGACTCGCCCAGCGCCTCCTCCAGCTCGTCCTCCGACCCGAAGACTAACCGCGGCTCGACCGCGACGACCCGCCCCTTCTTGCGGCGCTTGTGCACCGTCGCGTAGACCACGCCTCCGGCACCGCCGCTGGGGCACGACCCGGGGCCGGCGGCTTCCGCTCCGCCGGGACCGGCTCGCCGAAGGTGTTGTGGATCGCGTCTCATACACCGGATACTCGTCGCTGGTCATCAGCTCCGGCGGCGTGCCGCCGAGCGGCTCCGCGACCTAGCCGACGATCGCACAGCCGTTCTCCTCCGTCCGCGACCCGGGGATCACCGCCAGGACCAGCTTATGCTCGGGGTCGTAGGCGACGTAGTCCCAGTAGTCCCCGCAGTGGTCATCGGCCGGGTCGTCGGGGTCGCAGTTCCTCTGCTTCTTGTGGACGAAGGACCATTTCTCGTCGAACTGGACCTCACGGGTATAGGGGGGAAAAGGCCACCAACTCGTCGTGGGCGGCCTGAGCATGAGCGCCGGCGAGCAGGGCCAGTCGGGTGACGGTGTCCTTGTTGACCCCCACCAACCGGGCGGTCTGGCGGGTGCCGCAGCCATCGGCGAGGTGCTGGAGGATCGCCAGCACCTTCTCGTGCGGCAGCTTGGAGTTGAAAAGCGGGGTGCCCTTGAACTCCGAGAAGCGGGCCTTGCAGGTGCGGCAGTACAACAGCCGGTGGTGGGCCTGGCCGTAGTGGCCGCAGACCGAGAGGTTGCCGGCGCGTGGCGGCCGTAGTCGGGGCAGTCGCGATTCTGGCAGCAGAAGCGGTCGAGGTCGTCCGTGGGCATGAGTCGTCCTGGGCGGATCCGGATCGGTGAGTCAGGTCCTGGACGTCTAGCTTACCCATCGGTAGAATCCCATTCAACGGCCACCGGACACCCGAAATTCACTTGACAGGTTACGTCGCGCACCATAACCTGTCAACTTGGATCTATGTGGTTACTCGATTGAGAGACTGAATCGCGCTCAGTGCTTCAGTTCACCAGTCCCTGGAATCACCGACGGGAGTATTCAAACCGTTTTGCCGCCATCGGCAAGGTTATCAACAACGAGGAGAGTTGAGGTGGCACCCGTGAGATACCGCACGATCGACGTCGAAGGGCTCGACGTCTTCTATCGCGAAGCCGGGAATCCCGAGGCGCCCAAGCTGCTGCTGCTTCATGGCTTTCCCAGCTCGAGCCACATGTTCCGGGACCTGATCCCGCGCCTGGCCGACCGCTTTCACGTCATCGCGCCCGACCTCCCGGGGTTCGGCCGCACGGCGATGCCGGCGCGGGACATGTTCAGCTACACCTTTGACAATCTCGCCCGGGTCGTGGAGCGTTTCACCGAACTCGTCGGCCTCGACCGATTCGCGCTCTACGTCTTCGACTACGGCGCGCCGACAGGCTTCCGCATCGCGATGCGGCACCCGGAGAGGATCGCCGCGATCATCTCCCAGAACGGCAACGCCTACGAGGAAGGTCTGAGTGACGGTTGGGACCCCATCCGTGCGTACTGGCGGGAACCGTCGCCTGCCAACCGGGAGGCGCTCCGCACCTTCCTGACCCCGAAGACGACGCTCTGGCAGTATACCCACGGCGTGCCCGACACGGCCGCCGTCTCCCCCGACGGCTATTCGCTCGACGACTTCTACCTGACGCGGCCGGGAGCGGATGAGATCCAGCTCGACTTTTTCCGCGACTACGCGAGCAACGTGGCGCTGTATCCGGCCTTCCAGGACTACTTCCGCAAGCACCGGCCGCGGTTCCTGGCGGTCTGGGGCCAGAACGACCCCTTCTTCTTGCCGGCCGGCGCGGAGGCGTTCAAGCGCGACATCCCGGAAGCCGACGTCCGCTTCTTCGAGACCGGGCACTTCGCGCTCGAGACGCACGCCGCGCCGATCGCCGCGGCGATCCGGGAGTTCCTTTCCGAGTGAATCGACGGGACGGGCTGCGCGTCGCGGCCCGACGAGAGCGTGATTCATCGACTGCGATCGGAGGTCCGAGATGCGTGCCATCGTCATCGAGAAGTTCGGAGGGCTCGACAGCCTCGTTTACAAGGATATCCCCGAGCCGGAGCCGAAAGCCGGCCACGTCGTCATCCAGATCAAGGCGTTCGGGATCAATCACGCCGAGATGCACATGCGTCGGGGCGAGTGGGCCGAGGCCGCCGAGGTCAGCGGGATCGAGTGCGTCGGCCTCGTGAAGTCCTGCCCGGGCGGCGAGTTCCCGGTCGGGGCGAAGGTGGCCGCGCTCATGGGGGGCCTCGGCCGGACGATCAACGGGAGCTACGCCGAATACACTCGCGCCCCGCGTCGAACGTCGCCCTCATCGAGTCCGAGCTATCCTGGGCCGAACTCGCCGCGCTCCCCGAGACCTATGCGACCGCGTGGACTTGCCTGTTCCGTAACCTCGAGATCGCGCAGGGCCAGACCGTGGTGATCCGCGGCGCAACCTCTTCCTTCGGCCAGGCGGCCGTGAAGCTGGCGGTCAACGCGAGGCTGAAGGTCGTCGCCACCACGCGGAGCCGCGAGCGGTTCGCGATGCTCGAGACGCTCGGAGTCGAGCGCGTCGAGCGGGAAGGGCCGGATCTTTCCCAGCGGATCGCCGAGGCGAAGAAGCTCGACGCGGTGCTCGACCTGGTCGGCAACAGCACCATCCTCGATTCGCTCGCGATGCTCCGCCGCGGCGGACGCGCCTGCCTCGCCGGCTGGCTGGGCGGACTCGCGCCGATCGCCGACTTCAACCCGCTGTTGCAGATGGCGAGCGGCGTCTACCTGACCTTCTTCGGCAGCTTCGTCTTCGGCACCCCGGGCTTCCCGCTCTCCGACGTTCCGCTGCAGAAGATCGCCGACAACGTGGCGGCGGGCCGCCTCGAGGCGAAGCCTTCTCGCGTCTTCCGCTTCGAGGAGGTCCGCGAAGCGCATCGCATCATGGAGGCGAACGCGGCCGGCGGAAAGATGGTAGTCGTCCACGATTAGCCAGCGAGGAAGGAGCGCCGGAGTGTGCCTCCCCAGCATTCTCGACGATGCCTTACCTCTCTTCGGGCTATTGCCCCAGATCGAACGATCCGCTCGTGGACGCCTCGTGGGCCGGCCGGGCCGATCTCGTCGAGGCCCTCTTGAATCAAGGCAGCGACCCCAATCAGAGGGACGAGAGGGGGTGTTCGCCGCTGAGCGCGGCCACGCGCAAGGGACACGTCGAGGTGATGCGGGCCCTGCTCGCCGCGGGGGCCGACGCCAAAGAGGTGACCAACGCCGAGACCGGCCAGACCCTGCTCTCCATCGCGACATGCCTCAGCCGATTGGAGCCGATGTGCCTCCTTCTGGCAGCCGGGGTCGAGCCGAACCAGGAACGGAGTCGCTACTACACGCCCCTCATGCAGGCCGCCGGGGCGCTCACCTATTACCCCGATGAGAATCTCGCGGAACGGGTCGCCATGGTCCGGCTGCTCATCGATGCGGGCGCGGACGTGAACGCCACGACCTTATGCGGCATGACTGCGCTCGGCAGCTCCCGGGGCGAAGATGAGATCGTCCGGATGCTGCTGGAGGCCGGTGCGACGATCCGGCCCTGCCGGCTGGGAGATGAGCCGTTACTCCTCCAGGTGCTGGAGCATAAGCGGCCGCGCGCTTCGAGAGAAACCGGCATCCTCCGCCTCATCGCCGGCGGGGCGGAGGTGAACGCGGCCGACGAGGACGGCGTTACGCCGCTGAAGCGGGCCTGCGCTCGGCAGCCGCCGCGTCGTCGCGGCCCTGTTGGAGGCCGGGGCCAGGCGGGTCGGAGCGACGGCCGGCGATGAGCACGACTCGCCGCCCGACCTCCACCTCGCGGCCTCGGCGGGCGAGCCGCGGGTCGTCCGCATGCTGCTCCATGACGGCGCCGACCCGACGGAGACCGATCGCGCCGGCCGAACGCCGATCTACAGGGCCTCCGTCAGCGGGCGGCGCGAGGTGATCCGGGTGCTGCTGACCGCCGGAGCCGACGTGAACGCGGGCCGGGAGCGCGGCCGCAGTTCGCTGCGCGCCGCGGCGTACCATGGGCACGAGGAGTGCGTCTCGCTGTTCCTCGAGGCCGGCGCCGACGTTGACGCCCGGACCGAAGGCGAGGTGACCGCGCTGCACCTCGCCTCCCTGAGATGGGCACTGCCCCGGCCTGACCCGGCGGTCCGGCAGGGGGAGCCTTCCTTGCGTTCGGGTCTGGGAAGATGCTCGTCTTCGCCGGCTCGCTCTGGTTCGGATAGGAGATCACCGCTTCACCGTGGACTTGCGGAATTCCGCCTCCGCCTTCTTCCGTAGCTTGTCGAGGATGTCCCGTCCGAATCGATCCTCGATCTCCACTCGCATGACGTCGTTGTAGCCCCCCGTTTCAGCGATCAGCTTGGTCGTGGTTCTGTCGTCAACCGTCTCCCACTCGACTCCGCACTCCTTCTTCATCAGTTCGACGAACCGTTCGTGCCACGGCGGGTCAGGGAGCGCGCCCGATTTCTGCTTCAGCTTCCCCGCTTCGATGTCGGAGATAGCGGCCTTCATCCCTTGCAGGCGGTAAGGGTTGGGCTGCTTCTGCTTCTGCTCGGCTCTGGGTGGACCGGGCCGTGCCGGAGCGGCACAGAATCCCCCGACGACTGCGACAGCCAGAACGCAGACGAATACACGCATCGCTTTCCCTCCCCTGTAATAGGTGAACGACCCCCCTTCACCTGCGGCGGTCACCGAGACGTTTACATCGGCCTGCCCTCGATCACCGTCGTGCCGGTCGGCGATCTGGTTGCCACCGTCTTCGTCAGCTCGAACCCTGCGGAGCGGTAGACCTCGCGATATTCCTCCTCGGTGCGCTCGCAGCCGCCGGTTAGAAGAAGCATGTTCAGATCGGAGAGCACCGGATAGGCGGTGCTCCCGTCCGGCCGCAGCATGGTCTCGATCAGGATCAACCTCCCGTGGGGCGCGATGGCGCCGCGTACGATCTTCAGGATCGCGACGGCCTTCTCGTCATCCCAATCATGAATGACCCTGGAAAGTAGGTACGCATCCGCGCCGGCAGGAACCGAAGCGAAGAAATCGCCCGAGATGACCTCGCAGCGGTCGGCCAATCCGGCTTGCGCGATGGTCCTTCGGCCGCCTTCGAAGGCGTGCGGCAGATCGAACAATATGCCGCGCATGCTCGGGTTCGTTTTCAGGACTTCGGAGAGGATCTTCCCGTGACCGCCGCCCACGTCAACGACCTTCGTGGCTGGGGAGAAGTCATAGGCTTCCAGCAGGCCGGTGATATGAAGGGTCGAAAACGAGGTCATCATGGCGTTGAAGAGCTCGTTCCGCTCGGGATCGCTTTGCAGCCACTCGAAACAACCCCCGCCACCAGAGCGTTTCTGAGTGGCGCTTTCGCCTGTCTTGACGCATTCCAGAAAAAGTCGGACCGTGCTCGTCCCGGTTTCGCCACCGAAGAACAGTGCAGCGCCGTGCAAGGACCCAGGCACGTCGCGCTCGAGGAATTCGCCCAGCGGTGCCAGCGCGAAGCGACCGGCTGGATCCTGGGAAAAGACGCCAAAACTCGTGAGTGCGCGCATCACGCGCCGAAGAGACGTTGGGCTAGCGCCTGTCGCCTTGGCCAGTTGCTCGACGCTCTTCGGCGCATTGGCGAGCAAATCGGCAACTCCCAGGGCCGCTACAACGTGGATCGCCTCGGAAATGAGGCGCATCTGGATGAGCTCGAGCAATCGGGCCGCCGCTTCGGGTTTGGTTGTGGTCGATCGGACCGCCGGATGCATTGGGTCCTCCCAATCGTGTTGATCGTGGACGATGAGTTTAGCGATCCAGGCGCCTGGCGGAGCCGCGCTGCGACAATTCAAGTGTCTTTATAGCGCGTCAACCGAGGTGGCACAAACGGGGCTCCGTTCGGCTCCCGGGCATTACGTGGGCCTCGCCACGACGAGTCGCGGCTCGACACAACATCTGGCTACGGTAATGGTACCGGGTCAATCCATGCCGCTGAGGCCATGGCGGTTCTTGATGTGGCCGATCCGGGCGGGAATGGCGCATCCGTGGGAGAGCCGCACGTCATTCGACCGTTCCACCGCTGATGGGGTCGAAGCTCGTTCCCTTGTGCAGCGAGGCGCGGTGTCCTTGGCCGACGACGTACACCAGGTCGGGGGTCAGGTCGATGCCCGAGTTCCCGGCGGACGCCGCGCTGACCTCCGTCACGTAGCCGCCCAGACTGACCCAGCCCGACCCCTCGTTGGACCAGAGGGCGTTGTTGACGCCGATGGCGAAGACCACCGACGGGCCGAGCGAACTGGTGGCGCCGGCGCTGATCTGCTCGACATAACCGCCCAGGTCGATCCACCCGCCCCCGGCGGCGTCGTTCTCGTAGACGGCGTTGTTCACGCCGATGGCATAGACGACTTGCTCGCCGTTGTTCTCGGCCGCGCTGATCTGCTTGGTGTAGCCGCCCAGGTCGACCCAGCCGTTGTAGGTGTTGGTCCGGTTGACCCAGACGTCGTTGTACTTGCCGATGGCGAAGACCAACGGGTCGGCGCCGGCGAAGGTGGAGCCGGCGCTGATCTGCTGGGCGTAGCTGCCCAGGTTGATCCAGCCGTTCTGACTGTTGGTCTTGTTGACCCAGACGGTGTCGTACTGGGTGATGGCATAGACGGTGTTGTCGTCGGTCGCGCTGATCTGCTTGGCGTAGATGCCCAGGCTGACCCAACCCGATCCCTGGTTGACCCAAACGGCGTCGTCGGACCCGATGGCGTAGACCTCGGGCTTGTTGGTGGCGTTGTCGAAGCCGGCACTGACCTGCTTGGCGTAAAAGCCCAGGTTGCTGACGCTGCCGCCATCAACGCTCACCTCGACATTGTCGTACGGGCCGATGACGTAGAGCGCCGTATGCGTCACGCTGCCGCTCGCCCAACTGATCGCACTGGAGTCGCGCGTGGCCGGCTCCCAGCTATTCGTGCCGTCGGTCGTGGCACCGGATGGGGTCTGAATATAACCACCCAGGGACGTATAGCCGGACCCTTCGTGCAGGTAGCCCCCGTGGCCCTTGCCGACGACGTACGCCAGGTCGGTGGGTAGGCTGATGCCGAAATTCCCGGCGGTTGGCGCGCTGATATCCGTGAAGTAGCCGCCCAGGTTGACCCAGCCCGACCCGGAGTTGACCCAGAGGCGCATCGTTGAGGCCGATGGCGAAGGCCGACGGATTGCCGGTGGCCGTGGTGACGCCCGCGCTGATCTGCTTGGCGTAGCTGCCCAGATCGTCCCACCCGCCGCCGTTGTTATTCTCGTACACGGCGTTGTCCGGGCCGATCGCATAAACGATGCCATTCATCGCCGCGCTGATCTGTTTGGCGTAGCCGCCCAGGTCGAATCCAGGCATCGAGGTCATTGTTGTTCCGATAGACGTCGTCGTTGTCGCCGATGGCGAAGACGAAGTGATTGCCGAATTCATCGGCGCCGGCGCTGATCTCCTTGAAGGGCCCCCCGGCCCAGGCGGGTGAAGCTGGACCCGGGCGACCCGTCGTCGACGATAGACGGAGTCGTCGGCTCCGATGGCATAGACCGCATTGTTGACCGTCGCGCTGATCTCCTTAACGAAGCCACCCAGCTCGACCCAGCCCGACCCCTTGTTGACCCAGAGTGCGTTGTTGGCGCCGATGGCGTAGACCTCGGGACGGTCGTCGGCGTCGAGGCCGGCGCTGATCTGCTTGGCGTATCCGCCCAGATTGGTGAAGCCGCCTCCATCGACACTCACCTCGACGTTATCATTCAGGCCGATGGCGTAGAGCGCGGAATGCGTCACGTTTCCGATCGTCCAACTGATCGCGCTCGTCGCCGCCAGAAGCGCGCGGCCCTCCAGAGACTCGATCTCCGTTCGGAGGGATCGCGAGCGCCGGCGTGGGTGAACTCGCGCCCGCCCCCGTGGATTCTGGCCGCACCGCTCGAGGAACCAATCGCGCAGCATGGGAGGATACTCCTTGTAGAGAGTGGTCTGGAAACGTCACTGCCAGCCAGCACCACCACCCCGGCGCTCGCGGCGCGCGGGCTGGGCGCGGGAGTGGCCGAGTCCTCGCGGCCTCGGTGTCGCACCCCGCCGCTTGCCGCCGACTCGATTGAGAGGGGATCGGTGGGCCGCTTCCTCAGGTTGCATCGCGATTGCAGCGCGGAGGGGACACGATCCTTCCAGCTTTTTCCGGAACCGGTCGGATCGGAGGCGTCACTTCAGGGGAGGCGGGAGGTAAGATGGGTTCCGAGGATCGGCAGGACCCAGTTCGTCGGAACCCACCGGCGGCGGGAGCCCGCGGGGCTCGAGACCGGTCGGTGGGATCTCGCGTAGGCCTGACGGGAGCCGAGCATGGCCCACGACGACTCGTTTGCGGAGTTTATCCGCCGGATTCGCGCCGGTGACGACCAGGCCGCTCGCGAGCTGGTCGAGCGCTACGAGCCGGTGATCCGCCGCGAGGTGCGGCTGCGCCTGCGGGATTTGCGGCTGGCCAGCCGGTTCGACTGGGCCGACGTCTGCCAGTCGGTCATGGCCAGCTTCTTCGTGCGCGCTGCGGCCGGCGAGTACGACCTGGAACAGCCCGACCAGTTGCTGCGGTTGCTGGTGGTCATGACCCGGAACAAGGTGACCGGGCAGGTGCGGCGCAACAGCGCGGGTCGGCGCGATTATCGGCGGCTGGACGCACATGATCCGGCGTACCTGGAGGGGCGATGGGCGGCGTCTCCCAGCCCGAGCCGGCTGGTTGCCGGCCGCGAGCTGCTCGACGAGCTCCGCCGCCGGCTCTCCGAGGAGGAGCGGCGGTTGGCCGACCTGCGGGCCCAGGGTTGCGGATGGGCCGAGATCGCCGCCGAACTCGGGGGTACGGCCCAGTCGCGGCGCAAGCAACTGGCCCGCGCCCTCGATCGCGTCGAGCAACAGCTCGAGGGGAGTGGGATCGGCGATGTCTGAACCGAACCGGATCGAAACACCGCGGACGCGGCCGGGGAGTTCGGAAGGGCGGGACGGCCCGGCCCGTCGTCTCTGGGACCTCTGGCGCCAGGGGCAGCAGCCCCGGCTCGAGGACTTCCTGGCGCACGACCGCGCGCTTGACCAAGGCCAGATTCTCGAGGTACTCCTGGTCGATCAGGCCGAGCGGTACCGGCTGGGCCGGGGGGTGGCGGCCGAGACCTATCTCGACGCGTTCCCGACGGTGCGCGACGACCCGGAACGGGCCGTCGACCTGGTCTTCGCCGAGTTCCTGCTCCGCGAGGAGCTGGGCGAGCAGCCCGCGCCGGAGGACTACCTGCGCCGGTTCCCGCAGTATGCCGCCGCACTGCAGCTCCAGGTCGAGCTACATCAGGCGATGGGAGCGGGACGCGCGGTTCCCCCGACCTGGACCGAACGCTCCGGCACCCCGATCGCCTCGGGGGAGACTGACCCGCACGCGGGCGCGCAGACGCTCCCGAGCGCCGCCGGTTATGAGATCCTGGACCTGCTGGGTTCCGGGGGCATGGGAGTGGTGTACCGGGCGTGGCAGTGTGAACTGAACCGGCCGGTCGCGGTCAAGGTCATCAAGCCCGGGATGGATAGCCGGCAGGTCATCGCCCGCTTCGAGGCCGAGCGCCACGCCTTGGCCCTGATGGATCATCCGAATATCGCCCAGGTCCTCGACGCGGGCACCACCGATTCCGGACACCCCTACTTCGTCATGGAGCTCGTCGAGGGCGTCCCAATCACCGAGTACTGCGACCAGAACCGGCTCACGACGCTCGAGCGACTCAGGCTGTTCATGCCGGTGTGCCGGGCGATCCAGCACGCGCATCAGAAGGGGATCATCCACCGCGACGTCAAGCCATCCAACATCCTGGTGACGCTCCCCGATGGCACTCCGGTACCCAAGGTGATCGATTTCGGCGTCGCCAAGGCGATCGACCGGCGCCTCACCCAGAAGACCATACTCACCCAGTTCGGCATGATCGTCGGGACGTTCGAGTACATGAGCCCCGAGCAGGCCGAGATGGGTGCGATGGACGTTGATACGCGCTCGGACATCTACTCGCTGGGCGCCGTGCTTTACGAACTCTTGACCGGTTCGACGCCCCTGGAGCAGGTCAAGCTGCACGGGGCGGCATACGGGGAGATTGTCCGGCGGATCCGCGACGAAGACCCGCCGAGGCCCTCAACTCGGCTGCGTGAATCGAAAGACCGGTTAGCGACGATCGCCGCGCGGCGCGGGTGCGAGCCCGAGCGGCTGATCAAGCTGGTCCGCGGCGAGCTCGACTGGATCGTGATGAAGGCCCTGGAGAAAGATCATAGCCGGCGGTACGAGACCGCCAATGGCCTGGTCAGGGACATTCAACGATGCCTGGACGGCGACCCGGTAGAAGCCGGGCCGCCCGCGGCGTCGTACCGGTTGATGAAGTTGGCGCGGAAGCATCGCGGCGCGTTGGTGACGGCCGGTGCGTTCGCGTTGCTGCTGTTGCTGGCGACGTCGGTCAGCACGTACCTGGCGATCGCGGCCCGGGCCGCGGGTCGGGCCGAGACGAAGGCACGCCGCCGCGCCGAGGACGCCGAGAAGGCCGCTCACCTCGAAGCCGACAAGGCGAAGGCGATCAACCGGTTCCTCACCGAGGACCTGCTGGTGCAGGCCGAGCCGGAGAACAGTCCGGCGGCGAGCCGGGTCACGCTGAGGGAGGTGCTCGACCGGGCGGCGGCCAAGGTCGGAGAGCGGTTCGGCGGGCAGCCCGAGGCCGAGGCGGCGGTGCGGACGACGATCGCCGAGACCTATCACGGGCTGGGCGCCTGGGATGAGAGCGAGCGGCACTGGCGCATCGTCCGCGAGCTCGAGCGTGGCCGCGTGGGGACCGAATCGGCCGGGATCTGGCAGGCCGAGGCCGAGATCGGCCACATGCTCCGGCACCGGGGGCGGCACCGCGAGGCCGTTCGACCTGATACGGAGGGCCGCGGACGGCCTCCGTCGGGTGCTTGGTCCTAACCACCACGACACACTGAGGGTGGTGGACAGCCTCGCTCAGACGTATAAGGTCGCCGGCCGGCTCGACGATGCCGTGCCCCTGTACGAAGACAATCTGAGACGGCTCAAGGAGCATTTCGGCCCCGATCACGTCAGCACGCTGACCGCCATGAACAACCTCGCCAACGCCTACAGCGGCACCGGTCGGCTCGACGATGCCATGCCCTTGCTCGAAGAGACGATGAACCAGCTCACGGCGAAATTCGGATCCGATCATCCGTATACGCTGCACGCGATCAATAACCTCGCGGCGACGTATCGGAGCGCAGGTTGAACACGACGATGCCCTCCGTTTGTTCGAGGACACCCTGAGGCGGCGACAGGCCCGCCTTGGCCCTGACCACCCCGACACCCTGACCTCGATGAACAACCTCGCCGTGGCGTACAGCAAGGTCGGCCGGCTTGGCGACGCTCTGCCCCTCGATGAGGAGACGCTCAAGCGCCGACGGGCCAAGCTCGGCCCGGATCACCCCGACACGCTGATTTCGATGAACAACCTCGCCCGTACCTACCTCGCCGCCCGGCGAGCCGAGGCCGAGCCACTCTTGCGTCAAGCCCTGGCGATCCGCGAGAAGAAACTGCCCGACGATTGGCTCACGTTCGAGACGCGCAGCCTCCTGGGGGGCATCCTGCTCGACCGGAAGAACTACGCCGAGGCCGAGCCGCTCCTGGTCTCCGGTTTCGAGGGCCTCAAGGCGCGCGCGTCCAAGATCCCGGCTCCTGCTAAGAACCGCGTCGCCGAGGCCGGCGCGGGTCGTCGCGCTCTACACGGGCTGGGGCAAGGACGACAAGGCGGCCGAGTGGCGGGCGAGGCTCTCCCGGGTTCCCAAACCGGCCGGGCCTGGCCCGTAACCGAGAGCAAGGATCGTCTCACTCGATTTCCTCGAGTTGACACTCGTTGCGTCGCCGCCTACGCGGGTCTGCCGAGGACGCCGGATTCGCGGCCGTCCAGGTCGGAGACACTCATCGCCGGGTGAAGCGGTCGAACACCTGGAGAACGGGGAGGCCGTTGCCCTCGTCGTCGAAATAGCCGCGGTTCCGCAGCGGGCCGCTCACGGCCGGCTCCCACCAGAAGACCCCGATGCCACGACCTCCGGGCGTGGCGAGCACAAGCCGGTTCACTTCGTCGAGGAACTGCGCGCTGGCCTTCGGGAGTTTCCGGGAACGGGCCAGGCCGCCTGCGGTACTCGGTGGGACGCCAGCAATAGGCCACTTCCACGAGCAGGATGTCCTTCTTGTATTCGCCGGACATGAATGCGAGGTTGTCGCGAAGGTCGAGCAGGCTGCCGTGCCACCACGGGTAGTACGACTGGCCGATCACGTCGTAGTTGACCTGGTACGAATTCAGTCGGTCGAAGAACGCCTTCGTGCCGCGGCGGTCGCCGCCCCGGTCGATGTGGATCATGATCCTGGGCCGCGGGCCGTCCCCATGGGCCGCCTCGACTCCTCGGATGCCGGCCTTCACCAGGTTGACGAAGTTGTCCCAGCGATCGGGTAGCTTGCCGTCGGGCCAGAGCATGCCGTTGATGACCTCGTTGCCGATCTGCACCATGTCGGGCGACACCCCTGCCGACCGGAACGCGGCGATCGTGTCGCGCGTGTACTCGAAGACCGCCCGCACCAGTTCGTCGTGCGACTTGCCCTTCCAGGCCGCCGGCGTGAACTGCTTGCCCGGGTCGGCCCAGGTGTCGGAGCAATGGAAGTCAAGCAAGAACTTGAACCCCTGGTCACGGGCAGCCTTGGCCAGTGCGATCGTATAGTCCAGGTTGTTGGGGAGTGACTTCGGCGAGTGGAACAGCCTCAGGCGCACCCAGTTATACCCGTGAGCTTTGAAGATCCTGAGGCCCGGCTGTGCTTTCCCCTCATCCTTGAAGACCGTGCCCCGGTCCTCCGCCTGCTTGAGGAACGAGAGGTCGGCCCCGACGGCGTAGTCGGCGGCGCGGCCCGGCGAGAGGGAATACGAATGGACGACCATCAGCACGAGCAGATAAGTCGCTCTCATACGTCGCCTCCTGGTGTCATCAGGCCTGCAAACCGCGCGTCACGACCTCGAGAAACTCGCGCGCCCGTCGAGCGAGCGCGTCGACACCTTCGGGCTCGGCCGGGCGCGGCACAAGCGGCGCGAAGATGTTCTCGCAGCAGAGCGGCATCTCCCGCCCGGTGAACGCGACGAGATGCAGCAGCTTGTAATGATCGATCTCGCCGAACCCGGGGCCGCAATCCTCGTCCTTGGGGAAGTTCCGGTGGTCCTTGATGCAGAAGCTCCGGACGTCCTCGGCGCATGAACGAAGGTCGGGGATCGGGTCAACATCGAGGTAGTCCATCACGTTGCCGGCGTCGTAGTTGACCTTGATCCCCTCATCGTTCACCTCACGGACGATCGCGGCGCAGGCGGCCCCGGTGCCGGTCTCGCCGCCGTGCTGCTTGACGACGATCGTCACGCCGTGGTCGCGCGCCATCGGTCCGAGCTGCTTGAATCGCTCGACCCAGAGCTTGCGATTGCCGCCCCGGGTGTGCCCGAAGGTGAGCACGTGTTGCAATCCGCCCGCCGACGCCTGGCGGATCCGCGATCGGAAGATCGCCGGCGCGTCGGCTGCCTCCGGATACACCATCGAGAACATCAGCAGCGGCTCGAGGCCCAGGTCGCGGCACTTCCCGGCCAGCTCCTTGGCTCGTTCGGGAGGCGCGTCGGCGGCGATCACCGGCGTTTCCCCCGCGCCATCTCGGTGCGTCGTGCCCCAGGCAACGTATCGGTAGCCCGCCGCCTTGATGCCGGAGAGCGCCCGATCCAGCGGGAAGCGGGAGTACGGCAGCGTCGTGCAGGCGACCAGGAATCGTGTCGGGTTCCCCCGGGTGGATTGTGGCCCGTCAACGGCGGGATTCATCCCCGCGGCGCGGCGGCCGATGGCGCCCGCGGCGAGCGCCGCGAGTCCGACGGCCGACTTGCTCAGCCAGGCCCGGCGGCTGAACATCCCGGCGGCTTCATCGTCTCTGTCGTGGTACATGGCTCGTCCTCGCGAGTCGATCGGCGAATCGGAAATCGAGCCTAACGGCTCCGGGTCCGATTCGCCAGCGGGCATAGCCTCGTCGTCTCGTCTCCCGCGGCCGCGTATGACTCACATGGCCGGAACCGGTCGCCCCGGTTAGGATGCGGGGCCGTCCACCACGGAAAGGGGCGAATGGATCATGGAGCAGCCGTCGGGAGTCGTCGGCGACGCGGGCGCGGCGATCGGGAGCGAGCCGCTGAGCGTCGATTACGAATACACGGTGAACTGGGCGCCGATCCTGCGCGAGCTGGGCTCATCGCTGTTGATCTCGACCTACCAGGCGGGCAAGGTCGTCGTGGTGAGTCCCGCCGCGGCCACGGCGGGGTCCGGCCTGCGGATCAGTTGCCATAATTTCGAGAAGGCGATGGGGATCGCGGTTTCCCCGGATCGCCTGGCGGTCGTCGCCCGGTCGGTGGTCTGGATCCTCCGGGACGCGCCCGCCATTGCCCCCCGGCTCGACCCCGCCGGGACCTACGATGCCTGCTACCTGACCCGGGGGGCGCTGTTTACGGGGACGATCAACGGCCACGAGCTGGCCCGGGCGGATGAGGAACTCTGGATGGCGAACACGCTGTTCTCGTGCCTCTGCACGCTGGACGATCGGCATAGCTTCATCCCGCGATGGCGGCCGCCGTTCATCACGGCGTACGCCGCGGAGGGCCGTTGCCACCTCAATGCGATGGCCATGGTCGAGGGAAAGCCGCGCTATGTGACCGTATTCGGGACCACCGACGCCCCCGGCGGCTGGCGCGGGGAAGGTCGGCGGCGGCTGCCTCATCGATGTACCCTCGGGCGAGGTCGTCGCCGGCGGGCTGGCGATGCCGCATTCGCCCCGCGTGCATGAGGGGGCCGTCTGGCTGCTCGACTCGGGCCGGGGGCGGCTCGTCCGTGTTGACGTCCGGGACGGATCCGTCGAGACGGTCGCCGAGCCGCCAGGCTACACCCGCGGCCTGGCGATGGTCGGGACGCTCGCCTTCGTGGGACTCTCCATGGCGCGCGAGAGCGCGACCTTCGGCGGCCTGCCGGTCGCGGAGCGCCACGACTGCCTGAAGTGCGGGGTCGCGATCGTCGAGCTGACCGCCGGGCGGACGATCGGCTTCCTCGAATTCTGCTCGGGGATCGAGGAGATCTTCGACGTCCAGCTCGCGCAGGGCGTACGGTCGCCGATGGTCCAGGGCCCCTACCCCGAGCTCGATCGGCAGGCGCCGATCTGGTTGGCGCCGGCCGCGGCGTCGGCGTGAGCCCGCGGATCACGACGACTTCGCGGCCCTCTCACGCCCATCGGCCGATTCGATGACCAGGGCATTCGAAAGGTCGCCGTTGGAGTCGGGCATCAACGAGTAGAGCACGTCGGGCGGGCCGGTGTCGCCGGTCTGGGTCGCGGTGACGGCGTAGGTCCCGTCGTCCAGGTTGACGCGGCTGGTCAGCGTCCAGGAGCCGTCCACGCGATTGGCCTTCGCCCGGCCGATCGCCGTCGGTTGATCCTGGCCCTGCTGCTGGACCCAGAGGGTGACCGCCGCCCCCGGACTGGCCACCCCGGCGAACGTCGGATGCGGGTTGACGGTGGCATTGGTCCAGGATCCCTGGCCATAGGTCCGGACGAAGTCCGGAGGCCGCCTTGGGCGTTCGCGCGGGCTCAGGCCCCCCGCGACGGAATTGAGCCCGCTGATGCGCCCGATGCTCGAGATCCCATCGGTATACCAGAGGTTGCCGTCCGGGCCCGCCGCCAGATTCGCGTCGCCGTACGCTACCGAGCCGGGGACGGAGTCGGGCAGATTGTACGTGTTGACGATGCCCGATCGCGTCGCGACGCTGAGCTCGCTCGCCTCGAACCAGACCCGGCCCTCGGGCCCGGACAGCAGGTCTCCGTCGATCTCGGTCGGGATGAAGCGTCCCACCTTGCCGTCGGTCGCGATCCGCGCGATGCCCGTCTGCTCGCCGTCCGCGGCGGCGAACCAGAGCTGACCGCCCGGCCCCCGGACCAGGCTGTTGACGCCCAGCGGGTAGGATCCTCCGTCCACATTCTTTGTGAACCCCCGGGGGCCAACCCCGCGGGCAGCGGGAGGATGTCCACCCGGCCCCGGGCCGTGACCCGACCGATATAGCCGGCGGTGTGCTCGCCCTTCGGGCCGGGGTAGCCGCCGGTGAAGTACATGTTGCCATCCGGACCCAGGGCGAGTGTCCCCGGCCCTCGATTCGTCTCACCCTTCGGTACGGGGATCGCGAACGTCTCGACCGAGCCCTTCGGCGTGATCCGGCCGATGCGACTGATCTGCTCCGTTCGGCCCGCCGGTGTGGTGGCGTCGATGAACCAGAGCGTGCCATGGCGGCCCGGAGTGAGGTCAGATTCGTACGAGTACGGTCGAAGGAAATAGACCTTGACCGCGCCCGAGGCCGCGATCCGACCGAACGCCGTCACGTGGTGATCCGGCCCACTTCACCCGGCACGCCCGTGAACCACAGCGATCCGTCCGGGCCGGCCACGATCGCCGACAAGGTGGGCGGCGTGCTCGCCGTCCCCGGGGGCGACCCGCTCGGCGGCGGGACGTCGGGCACGGGGAACTCGGTGACGACCCCCGAGGTGGTGATGCGGCCTACCTCGCCGGGCACCCCGGTGAACCATAACGCGCCATCTGGGCCCGCTGCGATGTCCGTCAGCGCCTGCGAGACGTCGGGCACGGGGAACTCGGTGACGGCGCCGGAGGTGGTGATCCGGCCCACCTCGCCGGGGATGCCGACGAACCAGAGTGCACCGTCGGGTCCCGCTGTGATGGCGACGGGTCCCGGCGGAGGAGTCCCAGCGGGTAACGACCCGCCCGATCCGGAATCGGCCGATGCGGGCAGGGCGAACTCGGTCAACTGCCCTGACGGCGTCATCCGGCCGATGCGGTCGGCCGCGCTCTCCGTGAACCAGAGGTTGCCATCGGGTCCCGTCGTGATCCCCTGCGGCTCCACCAGCCCGACCAGCGGGATCGGGAAGCTGGTGACGTTCAGGCTCGGGAGGACGCGATCGTCCAGCCCATGGGATTCCAGGCCTTCGACGCGGAGAGTGCACCTCGGCCGGGATCGCTGGGATGCCGGTCCGAGCCCGCGCCGATCACCGCCATCCTTGCGTTCCGTGGTCATGCGCGCCCCCATCCCTCACGAGTGCCGCGCGGCCAGTGCCAGCGTGGTGAGATAGTCCTGTCCGGGTTTCGTCCCGCCCGGGCTATTGAGTGGAATCCCGGCCGTGCTCGCGACGCCACCCGAGGTCCCCTTGATCTGGAGTTGCGCCGTCTCTCCGGGTCGCGGGTTCGAGCGGAGCGTCAATGTGACCTGGTGATTCGCCGGGTCGTACGTTGCCGCCGCGATCCGGATCGCGCGACCCCTCCGTACCGCGCCATCGGATCGACGGGCGAGGTGACGGGCCTCCATGGTGAAGTTCACCTGGTAGTTGGCCGCGTCCTGGGCCGAGGCTGCCCCCAGTGCCTGATCGTAGGTGATCACCAGGTTCGTGGTACCGTGTCGACCCTTCTGAACGTCAACGCCGACGACGGTCGGCCCCGGCTGCGCGACGGCCGCCGGGGTGGAGACGACGGGTTTCGGAGTCGTGGGCGCGGTCGTGACGATCGGCTTCGGAGTCGTCGGGCCAGTGATCGGGGTCGCGGGCTCGGCGGTGAGGTCGAGCGTGGCCGAGGCGTAGCCCAGGCTCGCGCCCTGCGGATCCGACAGGACGAGCGTGGCCGATCGCGTGCCGGCGAAGTGGTCGCCCGCGATCAGGGGCACCTGAAAGGTCTGCGACGTCTGGCCGGCGGCGAAGTTCAGCGTCCCCGACGTCGCCGCGAAGTCGGTCCCCGCCTCGGCGGTTCCCCCCTGCACCGAGTAGTTCACCGAGGCCGCACTCGTCGCCGATCCGTCGCGGACGACGGTGACCGCCACCTGGCCGCTGGCTTCGTCGCCCGCCGTCTCCCACGACTGGAAATGGATCTGATTCGTCGTCGCGAAGGGCGCCGAGGCCGCATAGATGTTCATCGACGGACTCAAACCAACGCTCGGGACGTCCGTCGAGGGACTGGAGCCGGCGGCCGTCATGTTGGCCGCGTCGCTATCGAAGTAGAGGGTCTGCCCGTCCGGAGAGAGCAGTGCCTGGGTCGTCGAGGCGCCGGAAAGCTGGCCGGCCGTCGTCCCTGAGATCAGTGTCGTCGTGCCCGCCGACAGGTCCCGGACGAACAGATTATTGGGGCTGAAGCTGCCGAGGGCTGAGGTCCCAGCGCTGGTATCCGGTGGATTGCTCGTGAGGTCGATCGCGCGGCTGGTGAAGATCAACTGGCGGCTGTCCGGGCTGAAGATCAGATCGCCGCTGTTCGCATCGGGCAGCAGGCCGGCCGTGGTCGGCGAATCCAGGGTCGTCGTACCGGAGCCGAGGTTGCGGACGAAGACATTGTTGATGAGCTGGTTGACATCGTTGATGAGCTGGCTGACATCGGCATTCATCGGGGACGCGGAGACTCCAGGCACCGTGGGGGGCGTCGCCTCGAAGGCATTATCCGTCAAGTCCCCGGCGCTGCTGGTGTAGGCCAGAGACTGTCCGTCGGGGCTGAAGACGACCTCGCCGATCGAGCCATCGGAGAGCTGTCCCTTGGGGGTGACGCTGACGGGCGTGACCTTGCCGGTCGCCAGGTCGCTCAGGAAGAGGTTGCTTACGGACTCCGGGATGACGGGCGCACCGCCCGAGGTCGTCGGCGTTCCCGGCGGGACGGTCGGGTTGACGGGGTTGCTGACCAGGTCGGCGGCATTGCTGACGAAGGCCAGGGAATGGCCGTCGGGGCTGAAGACCAGCGAATCGATGATGCCATTGGATAGCAGGCCGTTGGGAGTCGCGCTGACCAGGGTGGTCGCGGACGTGGTCAGGTTGCGGACGAACACGTTCAACATGAACCCATTGGGGGCCGTCACATCGGTCGAAGATGCATTCGACGCGGACGTGTCGACGGCATTGGGCGTGAGGTCGGTCGCGTCGCTGGAGAACGCCACGCTCTGGCCGTCGGGGCTGAAGACGGCGCCCATGCTATCCCCGGCAGCGAGCTGGCCACCGGGCGTGACGCTGAGCAGGGTCGTCGTGCCCGTTGACAGGTTGCGGAGGAAGAGATTCGTGTAGCCCGACGGCACGAGCGGCTGCGGAAACGAGGCCGTCGAGTCGTCCGCCGGATTGGCCGTCAGGTCGGTCGCGGTGCTGCCGAAGACGAGCGACTGGCTGTCCGGGCTGAAGACCAGGTCGGTCGGGCTGCCGAGCAGATTGAACGAGGAACTGCCGGAGGCCAGGCCCTTCGTCGAGACGCTCACCAGCGACGTGGTGTTCCCCGCCAGGTCGCGGACATAGACGTAGCAGCGCGGCGAGGATGAATCCATCCACCCGGAAGACGCGTTCGAGCCGGAGCTGGGATCGACCGACGCTCCGGTCAGGTTGTCCGACGTGTCGATGAACGCCAGGTACTTGCTATCGGGACTGAACACGAACTGGCCGGTACTCGAGCCGTCGGACGCCTGGCCGCCTGGGGTCTGGTCCAGCAGGATCGTCGTCTGCGTTTGCAGGTCGCGAACATAGAGGTATTCGCCCGACGGGTCTATCGAGAGGAGCGGCGGGGGCGTGATCGCCGTCAGGTTCGTGGCCTGGCTGAGGAACGCGACGTACCGACCGTCGGGGCTGATCACGGGATCGAATGAATCACCATTGCCGGCCTGGCCGTCGGGCGTCGCGCTGACGAGCGAGGTCTGTCCGGTCGCCAGGTCGCGGACGTAGACCTCGCCGGCCTGGCCCGTCGCATTCACGGAGCTGACGAGATCGGTCGCCTGGCTCGCGAACACCAGTCGCGTCCCGTCGGCGCTCAAATTGCCCTGGAGCGACTGCGAGGGGGCACCGGTCGATGGATCGCCGAGCGACGCACTGCTGAAGTCGGAGGCGCCGTCGCCCGCGGCGTTCACGCTGACCAGTGAGACGGAGAGGAGAATCCGTTCGTCGCAGCGCTCCAGTTCCAGGCTCGGGTAGCGGGCGCGGGACGGCCGGCGGCTCCGCCGGGACGACCACATCGGGATCGAAATCAGTCCGCGGTTCCGTCGCGCGAACGTCATGTTCGGCTCCTGGAAAGAGGGGAGACGGCCCGTACCCGTCGTGGTGGGCCGGCGATTCGTGATCGGATCGAGGACGGGAATCCGGCCGGGATCTCGCGGACGCCGCGCCGGGCCGGCCCGCGTTCCCGCGTGTCATGTCCTGGTATCGGGAATCGCGCCGATCCGAATCAAGGTGGTGTCCGGTGGCCGTTGAATGGGATTCTACCGATGGGTAAGCTAGACGTCCAGGACCTGACTCACCGATCCGGATCCGCCCAGGACGACTCATGCCCACGGACGACCTCGACCGCTTCTGCTGCCAGAATCCCGACTGCCCCGACTACGGCCGCCACGGCGCCGGCAACCTCTCGGTCTGCGGCCACTACGGCCAGGCCCACCACCGGCTGTTGTACTGCCGCACCTGCAAGGCCCGCTTCTCGGAGTTCAAGGGCACCCCGCTTTTCAACTCCAAGCTGCCGCACGAGAAGGTGCTGGCGATCCTCCAGCACCTCGCCGATGGCTGCGGCACCCGCCAGACCGCCCGGTTGGTGGGGGTCAACAAGGACACCGTCACCCGACTGGCCCTGCTCGCCGGCGCTCATGCTCAGGCCGCCCACGACGAGTTGGTGGCCTTTTCCCCCCTATACCCGTGAGGTCCAGTTCGACGAGAAATGGTCCTTCGTCCACAAGAAGCAGAGGAACTGCGACCCCGACGACCCGGCCGATGACCACTGCGGGGACTACTGGGACTACGTCGCCTACGACCCCGAGCATAAGCTGGTCCTGGCGGTGATCCCCGGGGCGCGGACGGAGGAGAACGGCTGTGCGATCGTCGGCGAGGTCGCGGAGCGGCTCGGCGGCACGCCGCCGGAGCTGATGACCAGCGACGAGTATCCGGTGTATGAGACGGCGATCCACAACACCTTCGGCGAGCCGGTCCCGGCGGAGCGGAAGCCGGGCCGGCCCCGGGTCGTGCCCCAGCGGCGGGTGCCGGAGGGCGTGGTCTACGCGACGGTGCACAAGCGCCGCAAGAAGGGGCGGGTCGTCGCGGTCGAGCCGCGGTTAGTCTTCGGGTCGGAGGACGAGCTGGAGGAGGCGCTGGGCGAGTCGTGTGCCAGTCGCGTGGTGAATACATCCTTCGTCGAACGGCAGAACGCGACCGATCGGCACCGCAACGCGCGGAAGGGGCGGAAGACGTATCGGTTCAGCAAGGACTGGCAGGTGCACGAGGCGATGACCTACTTGACGCTGTACGGCTACAACTTCTGCTGGTGTGTCCGGACGCTGCGGGTCAAGGACGAGGAGGGGCGGTGGCAGGAGCGGACGCCGGCCCTGGCCGCCGGGTTGACCGACCACGTATGGACCTGGCGCGAGTGGTTCACTCGCCCGGCCGTTCAGCCAGCGTAGGACACCACCCGAATCAACACTTTTTGACAATTACGTCAATATTTGAAGCGAGATATCATTTGAATAGTGAAATGAGAATTCAACGGCCGGCCGCCCGCGCATCTCGGGCGTCGGTCTCGATGATGATGTCGCGGGATTTCCTCCCGGATGACGCCGGTCTGGACCTTCATTCGAGAAGATCCGATTCCCGCACGAACCGGACGGCGTTTTCTTCCGCGAAATCGGATGAATTGCACTAAGCGATTGTCAGCAAATCGTTTACGGTGACACACCTCGAATGACCTCGGACGTCCGGTGACCGTCCGATCCCGATGACTGCCGTTGGCGGAGTCATCATACCCGCTTGTTGGCGGTGTGAGGGGTATTCGCAACGGATGAATGGGCTGATATCATGGGACAGCAGATTTGCCCGGTTCTTTCGGGGATACCCGAGATCCGGGGCGAACCGACGATGTTTCTCATCGGGACACGACTTCAACGGCGGCGTCGGCCATGCACGGCCTTCAGCGGTCGAAATGACCGAAACCGAACCACCCGCGAGCCCGCCGGGCGGCATGCGAAGCGATTCCCTCTCTGGGACACGGAACTCCGTTCTCGAGTAGACTTTGGCAAGGCGCAGGCGATGCTAGCCATCCCGACTCGCACCGATCGTGTCGGGAGGGATGGAAAACCTACGCAGGTTGTCTTATCCTTGACGCTCGGATACGCATCCATCTCTGCACGATAGACGACGATCCTGGGAGCCCTTCTCCATGCAAGATGTTTTGACGACGGCCATCGAGATGCACCAAGGAGGGCGGCTCGGCGAGGCTGCCACCCTGTATCAGAAGGTCTTGTCGCAGGAGAAGGAGAATCCGGTGGCGCTGCACCTTCTGGGCGTGCTGCATCACCAACGAGGGGACCATACGCGGGCCATCGAGCTGATCGGCCGTGCCGTGGCCCTTCGGCCCAACGTGCCGGCGTTTCACGCCAACCTGGCCGAGGCCTACCGGGCGATCGGGCAATTGGAGCGGGCCGCGGGCTGCTGCCGCGCCGCGCTGGGCCTCTGGGCCGATTATCCCGAGGCGTTGTGCAACCTCGGCCTGGCACTCCAGGGGTTGGGGAAGAAGACTGAGGCCGTCGAACAACTTCCGGCGGGCGCTGGAGCTGCGGCCCAATTTCGCCACGGCGCACAACAACCTGGGGATCGTCCTGCGCGACCTCGGCCGGATGGACGAGGCCCTGGAGCATTTCCGCAAGGCCGTGGAGATCGAGCCGACGTTCGCGCCGGCGCGGACCAACCTGGGCCAGATGCTGCTGGACCGCGGGCAGGCCGAGGAGGCGCTGCCTCATTGCCAGGAGGCGGTGCGGCTCCAGCCGGACATGGCGGCGCTGCACCACAACCTGGGTAACGCCCTGCGGGCCATGGAGAAATTCGTCGAGGCTCGGGCCTCATACCTGGAGGCCCTGCGGCTTGAGCCCGACCTGGCGCCGGCGCACGCGCACCTGGGGCTGACCATGGTCCGCGAGGGCCAAGCCAACGAGGCCCTGCCGTGGGTGAAGCGGGCCGTCGAGCTCGACCCGACCAACTCCACGTTCCAGGAGATACTGGCCGAGGTCTACATGGAGCGGGAGGAGCCTGGCGATGCCATCACGCACTTCGAACAGGCCCTGGCCCTGTCGCAGGAGCCGCGGCCGGGCGTGCACCTCTCGCTGGGGTGGGCGATGCAGGAGGAGGGCCGGCTGGAAGAGGCACGCTCTCACTACGAGGAGGCGCTGAAGATCCAGCCCGACTCGGCGGCGGCGCAGCTCAACATCGGCGGGCTCAATGAGGAGCAGGGCCGGCTGGAGGAAGCCGAGACGGCCTTCCGCACGGCCCTGAAGCTCCAGCCGAACTTCCCGGTCCCCCACGCCCGGCTGGCGACGCTGCTCCGCGGCAAGCTCCCCGACGAGGACCTCGCCGCGCTGGAGAGCCGGGTTGCGGATCCCGACCTGCCCCAGGGCCCGCGCCCGGCTGCTCTTCGGCCTCTCCCATGTGCTCGATCACCGCGGTGAGCACGCCAAGGCCGCCGAATGCCTCCGCCAGTCCAACGCGATCAGCAAGGAGCTGGCCAAGGGGAATCGCGAGTACATCCCCGCCGAGCACGAGCGATTCGTCAGCGGGCTAATCAAGCACTTCAACGACGAGTTCTTCGCCCGCAATGCCGGCATCGGCCACGAATCCCGCCGGCCGATCTTCGTCTTCGGCCTGCCGCGTTCGGGCACGACGCTCATCGAGCAGGTGCTTGCCAGCCACTCGGGGATCCATGGAGCCGGCGAGCTGAGGTTCGCCCGCCAGACTTTCGAGGCCATTCCCGGCATCCTGGAACGGCCCGGCCCGCCGATCGAGTGCGTGCCCTATCTCGACGGCCCGGCCCTCCGCCGGCTGGGCGACCTGCATCTTGAGAGGCTCAAGGAACTCGCCGGCACCCGCGCCGACCGGGTCGTCAACAAGATGCCCGACAACTACATGTACCTCGGGCTCATGTCGGTCGTCTTCCCGCGCACCACGTTCATCCACTGCCGTCGCGACCTCCGCGACATCGCGGTCTCCTGCTGGATGACCGACTTCCGCAGCATCCGCTGGGCCAACGACCCGGAGCACATCGCCTCGCGGTTCCAGCAGTATCGCCGGGTCATGGACCACTGGGAATCCGTGCTGAAGGCGCCGATCCATCACGCGGATTACGAGGAAACCGTGGAAGACCTCGAATCGGTCGCCCGGCGCCTGATCGCCGCCTGCGGCCTCGCCTGGGAACCCGCCTGCCTGGACTTCCACCGCAACGAGCGCCCGATCCGCACCGCCAGCGTCACCCAGGTCAGGCAGCCCGTCTACAAGCGGTCCGTCGCTCGCTGGAAGAAGTACGAGTCCGACCTGGGCGAGCTGTTCGCGGTGCTGCCCGTCCGCGGGCAGGAGCAGCCGGAACCGGAGTGACGCCCGATTTCGCGCCGGGTCCAGCGCCTGTTCGTGAGTACCTGCGCGGTGCGAGCCCGCCTGCGTCGCCGGCCGCCCGAAGCCGTGTTCCCGACATCGACTCCCGGCCGATCGTCCTCCCGCTCCAAAGTATGGTATAGACTTGATGGGCGACCAACGGGGGGTGGAACCGATGACGAGAACGAAGAAGAGCTTCGCACCCGGCGTCGATGTCATGGAGGCCCGTACGCTGCTGACAACCGCCGCACCGCTGCTGGCCGTGCGCGCGCTCGATGGTGTTGTCCATGAGGTCAGGTCGATCATGGGCAGGCTGGTCCGGACGGGCGACACGGGACGGGCGACCGCCGCTCTCAGCACGCTCTCGTCGACGATCCCGCTCGGCACCCAGTACCTGGCGCCGGCGTGGCGGAGCGACATCGCGCTTTACAGGTCGCATGTTCCCGGCTCCGCAGCCGCGACGCAGCGGCGGCTCCTCGACGCCCTGTACCTTTACGATCAGTTGGCAGTCGGCGGCGGAGAATCCCCCGTGACCGGGCCGGGCGCGACGAGCCCCACGGGGCAGACTCCGGCTGCGGGCGGCTCGGGCAATTCCGGGGGTACGGGTGCACCCGCACCCGCGCTGAGTCTCGACAGCGTGACGATCCAGAACACCACCGGTCAGGCCTTGCTGGTGACCGTCTACCTCAGGGTGCCGCAAGTCCAGCAACCCTGGATTACCCAGGTGATCCCGGCGAACGATACCCAGGCCGTGGCCTTCAATTTCGGGACTTCGACCGGTTCCTTCATGACGATGAATGTAAGCCTGGCGAGCGGCAGCCAGTCTCCGCCGCCCTTGTCGAACCTCAGCCTGGACCAGCCGATCGGCGGCTACAACGGCACGTCGTTCACGATCTCGCTGTTTGGCCCTTACTTCAACATCACGCCGGGCTGATGCCGGCCTCGGGGCCAGTCCGAGCGGATGTCCTCCCATGCGAATCGCCATCGGCGGGATCATGCACGAGTCGAACACGTTCGCGCCTCTCCCGGCCGATCGGCGGCGGTTCGAGGAGGGGAGCTGGACTCGCGGCGAGGCGATGCTCGACGTCTGGCGCCAGGCCCATCATGAGATGGGCGGATTCATCGCCGGGGGCGAGCTGTTCGGCTACGAGCCGGTGCCGACCGTGATGGCCTGGGCCACGCCTGCAGGGACGGTAAATGACGAGGTGTTCGACGAAGTCGTCGCCGAGATCGGCGACTCGACCCGCGGCTCCGCGGAAGGTCTCTTGCTGGCCCTGCACGGGGCGATGGTCACCCCGCGACATCCCGACGCGGACGGCGAAGTCCTCCGCCGCCTGCGGGCGTCGCTCGGCCCCAGCCTGCCGATCGTGGCGACGCTCGATTATCACGCGAATGTCTCGCCCGCCATGGTCGAGCACGCCGACGCGCTGGTCGGTTACCAGACGTATCCTCATGTCAACCAGCGAGCCAAGGGGCTGGCCGCCGCCGAATTGACTGCAAGGACCATTCGGGGCGAAATCCGGCCGGTCGCCGCCCTGGCGAAGCCCCCCCTGCTCGTCCCCTTGCTCGGCCAGGAGACGGACCGCGAGCCGATGCGGTCGTTGATGAGCGTGGCCCGCGAGGCCGAGCGGCGCCCGGGCATCCTGACCGCGAGCGTGATGGCCGGCTTCCCCTACGCCGACGTCGAGGAGATGGGGCCCTCGGTGATCGCGGTCGCCGATGGCGATCGCT
This sequence comes from uncultured Planctomycetota bacterium, assembly GCA_963815795.1. GTDB lineage: Bacteria > Planctomycetota > Planctomycetia > Isosphaerales > Isosphaeraceae > JAKAUH01. Next base: position 1,369,677 of record CAWFIC010000006.1, read on the forward strand.
CCCTGGCCCGGACCGTCGCGGACGAGCTGGCCGCGCGGATGTGGGAGGTCCGCCACGCGTTCCGGGTCCCCTGCCCCGGCCCGTCGGAAGCGGTCCGACTCGCTCTCGATTCCGACCGGCGGCCGGTCGTGCTGGTCAACCTGGGCGATAATGTCGGAGGCGGCTCGGCCGGCGACGGCACCGTTCTGCTGTCGGAGTTGATCCGCTCGCGGGCTTGCGATGCTGTTGTGGTGCTCTACGATCCGGAGGCCGTCGTCGCGGCCCGAGAAGCGGGGATCGGCGGCGATTTCGAGCGGGCCGTCGGCGGGCGGGTGGATCGGCGTCACGGCGAACCCGTCTTCGTACGAGGTGCCGTGCGAGCGCTGCACGACGGCACCTGGGTGGAAGACCAGCCGCGGCACGGCGGGCGCCGGTTCAACGACCAGGGGGCGACAGCCGTCATCGAGCTCGAAGGGCCGATCGTGCTGGTGCTCAACTCGCTTCGCACGCCGCCGTTCTCGCTCGGGCAGCTCACCAGCCTGGGGATCGACCCGCCTCGACAGGCGATCTTGGTCGTCAAGGCCGCCGTCGCTTACAAGGCCGCGTACGGGCCCATCGCCGGCCGGGTCATCGAGGTCGACACACCGGGGCTGACGTCCGTCGATCTGTCGCGATTCACCTATCGCCGCGCCAACGTGCCCGTTGACTGACCAGCCTTTCGAGCTGACGACCCCCGGCGCCGACGCCGGGCGTCCTTTTTTCCGGCGTCGATGGTGTCGCGTCTGCTGGGATCGGTGCCGTCGAACCGATCATCGCGCCTCCGACATCACCGATCCTGTCGCATCTGGTGTCGCGCTCCGATCGAGCGGCGCAGCCTGACGTGCCGCCCATACTCCACATAGGCCACGTAGGCCACGTAGCCCACACGAGAATCGGATAGGGACAAAGTGTGGAGTACGGGCGCAGGCGTCAACACGGCGATCGGTCAACGTGCTGGCCCTCCGAGCAAGCAACAATGGCATCATGTTCAAGGCTGACCTTCGAGCGATAGCCCGACTTTCGTGAGAATCGTCCTTGTCGATGCCACACGAGGGAATCCGCCGGTCTTCGAGTTGGAGACGGGTCCGTCCGCTGATGCTCGACCCGTCGTCAACCGCAGATGATTGCTTCCCGCTCGACGCTCGGTCATACTCCCGCTGGGCGGCCGTCCCCCTCGACGGAGCCAGCAGGACGGGAGAGACCGGATGTTCAAGTGGACAGATTCTGCATTCCTGGCGCTCGCCATCCTGGCAGTCGAGTCCGGGGCGCAGCAGCCGGTCATCCGGCAGAGTCGGGAGTTCCCCCGGACGCCGCCGACGGAGCCCGGCGCTGCGGCCGCGACGTTCCGGACCCGGCACGGCTTCCGCATGGAGTTGATCGCCGCGGAACCGCTGGTATGCGACCCCGTCGCGGCCGCCTACGACGAGGACGGTCGGCTCTATGTCGTGGAGATGTCCGATTACCCTCATGTTGACCCGAAGAACGACAAGCCGTTCGCCGAGAATCGGCTCGACCCTCCGATCGGGCAGCTCAAGCTCCTGACCGATCGCGACGGCGACGGCCGATTCGACACCGCGGCGATCCTGGCCGACAAACTCTCCTGGCCGACGGGCGTCGCGGTCTGGAAGGGTGGCGCGTTCGTCGCGGCGACGCCGAGCATCTGGTACATCAAGGCCGCCGACGGCGACGGCCGGGCCGAGATCCGCGAGGAGGTGTTCACGGGCTTCCGCAAGTACAACATCCAGGCCGTGATGAACAACCTCCAGTGGGGCCTGGACCACGCGATCTACGGCGCGGGGTCGAGCAACGGGGGTGAGGTCCGCCGCGTCGGTCAAAACGGCGCACACGGCATCTCGATCCTCAGGCGGGACTTCCGGTTCTGGCCGGATACGCGCGCGTTCGAGGCGATCTCGGGCGGCGCGCGGTTCGGCAACACGTTTGACGACTGGGGCAATCGGTTCCTTTGCGACATCCGCAACCCGGCCGAGCATGTCGTCCTGCCGGCCCGCTACCTGGCTCGGAATCCGTATCTCGCCGCTCCCCGGGCGCTGCACGACGCCGCTGTGGCCGGCGACACGATCCCGATGTTCCGGATCAGCCCTCCCGAACCCTGGCGCGAGTTCCGCGCCCGGCGCTGGTCGGCACACGGCAAGGTGCTGCCCCGTAGCGAGCTGGTCGGCGCGGGATACCTGACGTCGTCGAGCGGAGTGACCATTTACCGGGGCGACGCCTACCCGCCCGAATACCGCGGCCAGATCTTCCTCGGCAAGGTGGCCAACAACCTGATCCACCGCGAGACCGTCGAGCCCGACGGCGTCACCTTCCGCGCACGACGCGCCGACGCGGACGCCGAGTTCGTCGCGTCAACCGACCCCTGGTGTCGCCCGGTCAACTTCGTCAATGCGCCGGACGGGACGCTCCACGTCCTGGACATGTACCGCGAGACGATCGAGCACCCCTGGTCGATCCCCGACGACATCAAGGCGGAGCTGGACTTCCGGAGCGGCGGGGACCGGGGCCGGATCTACCGCCTCGCCCCGCCGGGGTTCCGCCTCCGGCCGGTCGTCAAGCTCTCTCGAGTGCCGACGTCGGAGCTGGTGAGGCTGCTCGAGCACCCCAACGCCTGGCACCGTGACACCGCGCACCGGCTCATCTACGAGCGACAGGACCAGTCGGCCGCCCCCCTGCTCCGCGCGATGCTCCGCGAGAGCAAGAGCCCGCTCGGCCGCCTCTCGGCGCTCTGGTCGCTCGACGGTCTGAAGTCACTCGAGGACGAGGATCTGGATGTTGCCCTGGCCGATCCCATCGCAGGCGTCCGTGAGCGCGCCGTGGCCCTGGCCGAACCCCGTTTAAGCCGATCTGAGGCGTTGGAGGCCCAAGTGATCGTCCTGGCCGGCGATCCCGCGGTGCGGGTGCGATTCCAGGTCGCCTTCACGCTCGGCGAGATCGCCGCGGCGAACGCGCCGGCGGTCCGGGCGCTGGCGGCGATCGCCCGCCGTGACGCGGAAGATCCCTGGGTCCGCACGGCCGTCCTCAGCTCGGCCGGTCAAGTCGCTGGACGGCTGTTCGAGGCGGTCGCGGCCGACGATCACGGGTTGTCGGCGGCCGGCGGTGGCGCCTTGCTGCACGACTTGGCCGGGCTCGTCGGCGCGTCGGGCGACCTCCTTGCCCCGGGCGCCTTGCTCGACGGACTGGCGGCCCGTCCGATCGCCAGGAGTTCGCCCGAGCTCGTCGAACAGGCGCTCCTCGGCCTCGGCGAGGGGCTTGCCCGTACCGGGAGGAAGACGCTCGCCGATGTCCGTCCGGTCTCGCCTCTCGCCGGCGCGATGGTGGAATCGGTCCTGCGACAAGCCGAGGCGACGGCGGCCGACGGGCGGGCCGGCCTCACCCGTCGCGAGCGGGCCGTCGCCCTGATGGGACAGGCCGGGTTCGCCTCGGCCGGCCGGGTCCTTGGATCGCTGCTGGTGCCCGCCGAACCGCAAGAAATCCAGCTCGCCGCGGTGCGGGCGCTCACCACGTTCTCCGAGCCCGGAGTGGCGACGCTCGTTCTCGGTCGATGGCCGGCCCTGTCGCCGGCGCTGCGGTCCGAGGTCATCGCGCGCCTGCTCGCGCGCCCCGCGTGGACGAGGGCGCTGCTGGACGCGATCGAGGGCGGCACGGTCCCCGCCGCGTTGATACCGCCTAGCCGGCGTGATCTCCTGATGGCCGACCGGGACGCCGCGACTCGCGCCCGTGCCCGCTCGTTGTTCGGAGCGGCCGGCCCCGGCCCCCGTCGAACGGCTTACGACCGATACCATCCCGCTCTCGACCTCGCGGCCGATGGCGCCCGCGGCGAGCGGCTGTTCGAGCGCGAGTGCATGACCTGCCACAAGCTGGGCGAGCGGGGGCACTCGGTCGGTCCGAACCTGGCCTCGGTCCAGCGGCGGACGCCCGAGGAACTGCTCCTTCACATCCTCGACCCCAATCGCGAGGTCGCGCCCGATTACCTCGAATACGTCGTCTCACTCGATGACGGTCGCGTCCTTAACGGCCTGATCGTCGCGGAGTCGGCCGGGAGCCTCACGCTGCGGCGGCCCGGCGGCGCGGAGGACACTGTGCTCCGGACGAACATCGACAGCATCGCGGGTACGGGCAAGTCGCTGATGCCCGAGGGGCTCGAGGCCCGCGTCTCGCGCCAGGAGATGGCCGACGTCATCGCATTCCTGCGGGGGGTGCAGCAATGACCGAACCGCCGCGCGAGCGGATCTGGGACCTGCACTGTCATCTGATGGGCGTGCCCGGCCGTACGCCCGACGAACGCATGGCCGCGCTCGTCGCCCGCGCCGATCGCATGGGGATCGAGCGTCTGATCGTATTCATGGGTTATCCGACCGTTATGGACCCGTCCGCCGACGAGCTGCGCCGGCAGAACGACCAGGTGCTCCAGGCCCTCTCGCACTGGCATCACCGGGCCTTCGGGTTCGCATACGTCAGCCCGAATCAGGTGGAAGCCAGCCTCCGCGAGATCGATCGTTGCGTCCGCGACGGGCCGATGGTCGGGATCAAGCTCTGGGTCGCTCACCGTTGCGATGACCCGGTGATCGACCCCATCATCACCCGCGCCCGGGAATTGAAGGCGGCGATCTACCAGCATACCTGGATCAAGGCCGGTGGGAGCTTGCCCGGGGAATCCCTGCCGGAAGACCTCGTCGCGCTGGCGGCCCGCCACCCGGCCACGCCCCTGATCTGCGGCCACACGGGCGGCAACTGGGAGCTGGGCATCCGCACGGTCCGAGATTCGCCGCAAATCTCCATCGACCTGGCGGGCTCGGACCCGACCGCGGGTTTCGTCGAGATGGCCATCCGCGAGCTGGGGCCGCGGCGGCTGATCTACGGCAGCGATGTGGGAGGCCGCAGCTTTGCCTCACAACTGGCCAAGGTCCGTTCGGCCGCGATCTCCCCGGCGGTCAGGAGGGCGATCCTCGGCGGGAACCTGAGGGCGATGCTGGCACCGATCCTGCGCGCCAAGGGGGTCGCGTTCGAACCATGATCGACGTGAATGTCTCGCTGTCGCGCTGGCCCTTCCGCCGCCTGCCGCTCGACGAGCCGGCGGCGCTGGTGGCGGCGCTGCGACGGCTGGGAATCACCCAGGCCTGGGCCGGCAGTTTCGACGGGCTCCTGCACCGCGACGTTGCCGGCGTGAACCTGCGACTCGCCGCCGACTGCCGCGCGCATGGCGACGGGCTGCTCGTCCCTTTCGGGACGGTGAACCCGACGCTGCCCGATTGGCGGGACGACATCCGGCGCTGCCAGCAAGAGCACCGGATGCCGGGCATCCGGCTGCACCCGAATTATCACGGCTACCGTCTCGACGATTCGCGCCTCGCCGATCTGCTGGACGAGGCCGCCCATCGCTCGCTGATCGTGCAGGTCGTCGCGGCGATGGAGGATGAACGGACCCAGCACCCGCTCTTGCGCGTCCCGCCGATCGATCCGGCGCCGCTGGTGGGCCTCGTCGGGCGACGCCCGGCGCTTCGGGTCGTCCTGCTCAACGCGACGCTCAGACCAGAGAGCGACCTCCTCAAGCGGCTGGTCGATACGGGACGGGTCTGGATCGACAGGGCCATGCTCGAGGGCATCGCGGCGGTCGATCGCGTCGTCGCCGCGGTCGGCGCCAGCCGCCTGCTGATCGGTTCCCATGCCCCGTTCTATTGCGTAGACGCCGCGCCGCTGAAGCTCCAGGAGGCGGCCTTGAAGGACGCCGATCGTCTCGCCGTTGCCGAGGGCAACGCCCGATCGCTGTTCGTCGGCGCCTGAACGATCTCGACGTCGTGGATACCCGGACGTGCCGGGCTTATAATCCGGCCTGCGGCGCTGTCGTCGCTGAGGGGCCATCCGCGTGACGAGGAGAAAACGATGATCGCCGACGATGGTTCGACCCGAGGTTGGGTGGAGCGCCTGGCCGCTTTGTATACACCCGTCGTGGCGGACGTGCTCGATCGGCTCGGCTATCGCGACCAGTGCCTGCGGGCCGACATCCGCCCGCTGTCGCGAGGGGCGGTCGCGGCCGGTGTCGCGCGTACGGTGCGGACCGTTCCTGCCCCGGAACTGGCGACGACCGAGCCGTACAAAGGGGAGATGGCGGCCGTGGACGCCCTGCGGCCCGGCGATGTGATGGTCGTCTCGGAGTGCCACTGGAGCTTCTGGGGCGAGTTGCTCTCGACCGCCGCCCGCTATCGCGGCTGCCATGGCGTGGTGATCGACGGCTACACACGAGACACCCGGGCGATCATCGCGATGGGCTTCCCGGTCTTCTGCCGGGGCATGCATCCGGCCGACAGCCTCGGCCGACTCGACGTCGTCGAGCACGACGTGCCGATCCATTGCGGGGGCGTCCTCGTCTGCCCAGGCGATCTGGTCCTGGCCGACGACGATGGCGTCGTGGTGATTCCCCGTGGCACCGCCGAGCCGGCGCTCGCGGCGGCCGAAGAGAAGGTCCGCGGCGAGAACCTCGTCCGCAAGGCCCTGGCCGAGGGGATGTCCGTCACCGAGGCGTTCCGGCGCTACGGTGTGCTCTGACTCATTTCCCGCCTCGGGCCTTCGTCTCCGGGGATGGCCTCCGGTTTGTGTTTGCCTTGCCGGCCGGCGCCGCCGCGACCTGCTTGACCGCGACATCGTCCCATTCGACCGTGCCGGCGGGCCAGTAGGCATAGAGCATCACCCGGCCCCACCGCGGGGTGAAACGGCTATGCTGAGGCGTGAAATCCTCGGTCTGAACGTTCCAGACGCCCGGCTTTCCCTCGAGGTTCTGCTGGCTTCGATAGACCTCGCGTCGTTCGGTCCTCGATGGGTCGGCGCCGGTTCGGAACTCGGTCGGCAATTCGTCATAGCACTTGACAAAGACCTTGGCCGCCGAACCGGTGGACTTCCATCGGCACCGGAACCGATAGGTGGCCCCCACCTCGACCGGGAAGAAGTCGCTGTAATAGAGCACGCCCGACGTCCCCGCCACGTCCTCGTCCAGGGTGAAGCGGATGACGTGATTGCTGGCCTTTTCGCCGTCGTCCTTCTCCTTGACCCAGGTGACGTCGTGCGGGAGAGCACCCCAGCCGAGGGGTGCCGCGCGACCGCGCTCGAAATCGCCCTGCACGAGACTGGGGAACTTCTTCCACCGTGCGTCGAGTGCGGGGTCGGGCGCCGCCGCGACCGGCGCGGGCCGGCCGTAGAGGACGTCGAGCGCCTCCTTGACATAAACGTGCGGGATCTCGCTGACTGTCCGCGTGCGAGCCTTCTTCTGATAGACCATCCGGGGCGGGTCGACCGAGAAGTCGGCGACCGCGATCCAGAGGTCGTAGACGTCGGTCTCGAAGCCGGCCACGCGCTCAACCTGGCCCCAGATGCCGATGTCGCCGGCCTGTTCCGTCGAGACGATCTGCTTCATCCTGGACAGGGGCGTGTCCGGACCGGGGACCATCCTGGCTCGCTGGCACCAGTCGCGGACGTCTTGCATCGACTCGGGGAGGATGAACCCTCCCTGGCGGCGGAGCTTCGTCCAGATCATCTCGCCGACGGTCCGCCCATACTCGCCGTCGTCGAATTTCGACACGAAATCGAAGGGGATCACGACCCGCTTGGGCGCATCGGGGGCCTGCGCGGGCGACGCCGATGGGAAAGACGCGATCGCGACGAAGATCGGCGCGAGGATCATCAGTCGCCGCATGGTCGGTCACTTCTTCTCGGGTTGGGGTGGGGAGGCATTCCGCGGCGGAGCTTTCTCTGAACCGACCGGCGACGAGGAGGTCAGCCGCTCGAAGTAGTGACGGTTCAGTTCTTCCCAGCCGCGGGGCGACGGTTCCCGCATGCTGCCGAGGATTTCCTTCTGGATGTCGGTGGGCAGGTTGGGGGTCTGATCTCGACGCACCAGGGCTTCGCCGCTCAAGGAGGTCCTGGCCTCGCCGAGCCGGTCGAGCAAGACGTCGCGGCGCCTGAGGGCGTCGCGGTACCTCCCGGCCTTGAGATCGCCCTCCACGCTCGCCATCGCTTCGATCGTCTTCTTCAGGTCGATGTGGTGGTACTTCAGGACCTGGAATCGCAGGTCCACGCCCTCGGCCCGGTTGCGGAGCTGGGCCTGTCGGGCCGCCAGGCGGCCCATGTCGCGCCCGGGTCGGTTGGGGACGGGCCCGTGTAATCCCTCACCCCCCTGCCCGCTCTCCTTGCCGCCGCCGGTGGCGCCGCCGACCGGATCCTTGCTGACGTCCTTGATCTGACCCTTGACGTACGCATCGGGAGTCAAGCGGCTGGGGGTCTTGCGGCCCCCTTTGCCCACGGCCGTGTCGCCCACAAATTCCCCGCTGGACTTGCCCTGCCGTCCCTCGCCGCTACGGCCGGCGATCTCGCTGGAGTTGGGCAAGCGGTTGCCGGTCACGCCCCGCGCGCTGTTGTTCGAGATCGGACCGTCCATCGCGTCCCATCCGGCTCCCTTGTCCAGCGAGTCGGCCCAGCTACTGGAGGCGTCTTCCATCTCGTCGAAGAGGTCTTCTTCGTCCTCCATCAGCTTGCCCACGATGTCCTCCAGCTCCTTGGGGAGCTCGGCCATCGGGGCCTCCTTCATGTCGTCGGTGAGTGGTTCTTCCTGGCTCCATCGCTCGCGGTCGGGCGTATCAGGCAGCCATTTCTCGATGTTGGTGGTCATCTCCTTGGCCATCTCGGCCCCGAGCTGCTCCAGGGGTACGGCGATGTCGGCTGTCTTCTTGGTCAGCGCGTCTTTCGCCATCTTGAGCTCGGTCTGGACGTCGACGAGCTCCTTGAGCAGGCTCGGGTTGGAGAAGTCCTGCTCGGGGAGCTTGCTCAGGTCGCTGTGCTTCTCGGCCAGGAATCGCGCCCATTCGTCCTCCGTCGCGGCAAGCTCCTTGAGGAGCTGCTTGTCCTTCTCGGTGTAGTCCTCCACCGGCTTCTTGGCGAGGTTCTCGGTCGCTTCGATGACCTTCTTCTGCTGCTTGAGGAACTCTTGGAGCTTGTCCTTGAGGTGCTTGAGCTGACTCTGGACGTCGGACGGGAGCTCGGTCCCCGCGCGTTTCTTCAGTTCGGCGAGCTGATCGGCTTCCTGGCGACGGACCTCGCCCAGCAGCCGGCGCAAGGTGTCGACGATCTTGTCCTGAGTGGCCAGCAACTCGGCTGCGGGCCTGGCGAGGTCGGCGGAGACTCGGATGTGCTCCAGGGTCTCGGCCTGGCGGATCGCCTGGACCATCTCGCCACTCGCCAGCTTGCTGGCCACGCGTTTGACGGTGAGTCGATCGGGATCATCGGTCGTGCCGATCGACTCGACCACGGCCGTGGTCGCTTTCTGCACGGCCGCCTGCTGGCCTCGGACGTCGACGGAGAGCCTGCCGACATCACCATCGGGACCCAGCTTGGTGAATCCGGCCGCCGCGACCCGGGCCCGAAGCTGGTCCTGGAGGATCCGGGCCAGCGCGGTATGGAGGGCCTCAAGCTGGGCGGCGTCGGCCTTGGTCCTGGTCTCGGCCGCCTCGATGCGGATGGCTTGCCAGGGTGTGGCCGACTCCTGAGGGCCGAGCTTCCGATCGGGCTGGTCGATCCGGCGGCGATCCTGGGCCACGGCCCGCACCCACACCGTTTGCCCCGCCTTGAACCGTGCGGGGGTCAGGTCGAGCGCCTGACTGAGCAGCACGCCCGACGAGGTGAACTTCGACCACGATGCCAGCGTCTGCACCTCGGCGCGGGTCTCGGCCGCGCCCTCGATATTCGATCGGGTCTCGATCCGCACGAGGCCGAGCCCGAAGTCATCGCTGGCCCGGAGCACGATCTGCGGTTTACCACCCAGGGCGACGCGAGTCTCCCCGGCCGGCTCGACCAGTTGCACGGCGGGAGGTGCGTCGACCTGGACCTTGACCCGGTCAACGCGCGGCTGGGGGTCGGTATGTCCCGCGGTCGTGAACAGGCGGACGGTGAACATCGTCGTTTCCTCGAGCCGCAGATGCGCCACCAGCGTCCGGCCGTCGTCGGTCACATCACCGTCGATGGCTTTCCCCGCCACGAGGAGATGGCCGCGAGCGATCGGGGTCGAGGGATGGACCTTCAGCTCCGCCTCGGTGAACTGCGGGGCTTCGAGATCGGCGTGGTCTTGCTTCACCGTTTCGCGAGGCCGTTCCAGGTAGGCGGGGAAATCATAGGTCACCTCCACATCGGCGATCGTGGGCTTCTCGTAAACCGAGACCCGATAGAGGCGGGTCTGCGAGTCGCCGATCTGGAGTCGATATTCGAGAGGAGCCAAGACCTGCGACAGGGCCGCGAGGTACGTGCGATTGTCCGCGCCGGGCAGCATCGCCAGCGCCGCTTCGGGCTTGCCGGCCTGGCGAACGAACAGGGTGGCCGGCAGGGCGTTCGCGGCAGGGCCGTCGATCCGGGCGGAGATCTGCAGGTTCGATCCGATCAGCACCTCGCCATCGCCGGGGATGACGTCGGCGATCTTGACCGAGCCCACGGAGGGGACGAATGTGAACGGGTGGAGGAGCCGCCGCGACGAGGACGCCCAGGTCGGGACGATCGCGTTCATGAGCAGACCGAATCCCAGGACCGCGGCCAGCACCAGCGATGAATCGAGCAGGTCGCGGGGCGTCTGCATGCAGAGGGCGAACCGTCGCCAGCGGTTCTCCCGATCGGCGGCCTGGTCGAACGGGACATCGGCGACCGTCGCGGCGGCCTGGACCACGGCGGCCTGGCGAAACGGATCGGCCGAGCCGGCGAACTGGACGATGTTGATCAGTTGGCTTTCGAGCTCGGGGAATAACAGCTCCACCCGCCGCGCGGTGGCCGCCAGAGTTCGTTTGCCCCTGCGCAAACGGACGATCAGGAACGACGAGGCCGCCAGACTCAAACCGGCCCAGGCAGCGAATAAGCCGCCGAGCACCCCCTGGGGCAGCCTGAAGAGAGCATCAGCCAGCACGAACAGCGCGAGGATTCCCAGCGAGATGCTGGCCGATAACACCGCGGCCGTCCACAGAGAATACGTCCGCCATCGGATCCAGGTCTGTCGCAGTCTCGCAGTCACTGCTTCGACTTGGGGGGACATGGCTGTTGACTCTCATGTAGGTCAGGCTTTCCAGCCTGACAGGTCAATACAGTCAGGCTGGAAAGCCTGACCTACTTCCTTGCCGGCGTCATCCACGAGGTCGGTGTGCCCACCGGCTCAATGCGTGACGGCCGTGACGATCATGTTCGTACCGATGGCCAGTGCGTCCTTATCGCTGTAGCCGTAGGCGTACGGGTGAGGGAACTGCTCCCAGCCATTGCCCAGGTCGAACCGGCTATAGACCACGGCGAGCCGACCATCGAGGGAGATCCCCGACAGGCTCGGGGCGCTCATGGCCCCGAAATCCTCGGCCACTCGCGGGGTGTACCGTACCTTCTGGATGTCGTAATGGGCGTGGTACAGGGGGTGATCGAGGGGCAGCGACTCGAGCTTGTGTTCGGGGAGCACCCGGGCGATCTCGCGCTGGAAGGCGAAGTGGAAGGCCAGCCGGCCGCAGCAGGCATCGGCGAACAGCATCCCCCCCGCCTTGAGGTAATTCCGCAGCCAGGCCGCTTCGTCGTCGGTCCAGTGGAACTCGTGGTGACCGGTCATGTAGAGGAGCGGATAGCCCATGGCCCTGGGGTCCTTGGGCTTGACGGTCAGCTTCTTGAACTTGACGGTCAAGGTCGAGTTGTCGCGCACGTGCTTGAGCAGGTTGTGGACCGCGGAGGGGTCGGGGTCCCAGTCGCCGTCGTGCACGAGCTGGGCGAAGACGAAATCGTCGCGCCCGGGGACGTCGGCTTCGTGGTAGACCTTGGTGCTGCTGAGGAACCGGCCGAGCTGATAGCTCCCCAGCAGGTAAGTCACGTAGTTGGCGCCGATCTGTCGCGCCTGGTCGATCACGACCCGGAGTCCGCGGGGATGGTCGTGGCCGTCCCAGCCGCACGTCAGGTCGGCCGGGGAATAGACCACGGCCGTCCGGCAGCCCACGGTGATGCCTTCGAGGCAAGGGGCCTCTTCATATCGGGATCCGTCGGCCTTCTGATAGGTGAAGTTGCCCAGTTTGTAATACGACGACAACAGAGGATCGTCCGCGGCCAGCTTGCGCAACGGGCGGCCGGGCAAGATCTCTTCCATCGCGCGCCGGAACGACTCGTTGAAGTCTTTCCAGCCGCAACACGCGTCGCCGATAATCATCCCCCCGTCCAGGATGTAGCGGGCCAGCGACTCGCGAATGTTCTCGGCGACGGTGAACGCATTGTGCCCGGCGAAGAGCAAGGCGGGCAGCTCGCGCGGGTCGAAGGAAAAATGCTCGAAATCGGCCTCGGCCTTGCCGTAGTGGATACCCAGCTTCTGGTTGGTCCAGGCGAGCAAGCTGTCCAGGTCGGCCGGATCGGTCATCCAGTCGCGGTACTGCACCCGCTGGTCGCCTCGGCGGACGTAGCGAATCGGGCCCAAGGCCATCTTGCCGATCAGGGACGGAGGAGTGGGGGGCCGTTTCTTCTCGGTGCGACGCAGAGGGGTGACGGGCAGGGGAAGCGGAGGAAACGACTCGCCACCGGTGCGGCTCTGCGGCTTGGCCCGCGGCGGCGGGCCGCAATCCACCGGGCCCGACCCTTCCTGACCCATGCCCGCGGAGGGCCAGAGCAGCGTCCCCGAACCCGCGGCCGCCGCGGCCGACCAGTAGGTCAGCGCGGTTTCGCGAACGAACTGGCGCCGCGACACCCCACCTCGGCCCGTGTGCCATGTCGCCGACATCGTGATGTCCTTGTATCGAGTGCACCCTCGATCGACATCATCTTCGACTCGAAGGCCCCGGAGGATCTCCCGAGTCAGGATACTCTGGGTAGCGTCTTCGCTCTCTGATGCATTATAATATCGGAGGCGAGTGATTGCACGAGGAATTTGCCGATCGCGGGGGCGGACGGCGGCGACCCCTCGACGATCCTGCGAATGCCGACGATGGCACGAGTTGACCTCGCCGCTTCCCTCCGGCCTGCCGCCGACAATCAGGGGGCTCGATGATGTTCGGAGCGGCTCGCAGACGCCTGGCCCGCGTTTTGATGGCCGGCACCGCTGGCCTGATCCTTTTTCCGGGCGCTCGGGGCCAGGAACCGCCGGCGCTGAACCCCTTCGGGACCCCCGCCGAGCAGGGGCAACGGCGCGATGATGCCGTGCCCGGCTACCTGGAGCTGTCCGACGGGACCATTCATCCGGGTCGGCTTTACCTGACCCGTGACGCCCGCTTGAAGATCTTCGACGACGAGCGGAAGCAGTTCCGCGAGATCCCCTGGAAGGCGGTCAAGCGGATCGATGGCATCGTCGTAAAGGAATGGCTCGAGGAGGAATGGCGATTCAAGGAGAACGCCAGCGACGAGAAATACTCGACCGGCCGCACTTACCCGGCCCGGGAATACACGCACAAGATCACCCTCCAGGACGACCGGACGATCCGCGGTCCGCTTTCGGGGATCGTCTACGTCCTGGCCGATCCCGCCGGGGAGCCGGAGCGCCACCTGCTCCACAAGCGGGACAAGGGGGAGCCGGAAACCTCCCTCAAATCGTTGGTGTATGTCCGCTCGATCCGGCTGGGCGAGAAGGCGCTCGAGGAGGGCAAGCGGAGGGCCAAGGCGGTGAAGCCGACCCGGGGAGGGAGGAAGGCCGTGCATCCTTGAGGATCCTCCGCGACGTTTGACCGAGGGGACGCCGTGGTCCGTCTCACGCTCGAACAGGGGCACAGTGTCTTGACGATGGTGGCGGTCGCCGCGGTGGCCGTCGTCCTGGCGGGGCTGTTCTATCGCCGCGTTCTGGCGCAGGTGCTCCCGTCGCGGTGGCGGCTCCTGCTGGCCCTGCGGGCCGTCGCGATCCTGGTGGTGGTGCTGCTCCTGTTCCGTCCGGTCCTCAGCCTGGAGCGCGACGAATTGCGGCGCCGCGACCTGGTCTTCCTGCTCGACAGCTCGGCATCCATGTCGACGGCCGATGACGCGACCGGATCGACCCGGTTCGATCGGGCACGTACACACGTGCTGGACTGGTCGGCCAAGCTGAAGCGGGATTTCGCGGTGCACGTGCTCGAGTTCTCGGACCGGGCCTCCGCACTCGACCGGCCCGGCGCACTCGCCCAGGTCAAGCCGACCGGCGTGTCAACCTCGCTGACCCGCGCCCTGGTCGCCGCCGCCCAGGCGGCCCCGCGACGGGACATCGAGGCGGTCGTTCTGTTCACGGACGGGATCCACAACGCCGCCGGCGACCCGGTCGCGACGGCCCGCAGGCTCGGGCTGGTCGTCGATGCCATCGGGGTCGGCAACAGCTTGCGGACCAGCCCGTCCTATCGCGATGTCCGCGTGGCCGAACTGGAGTGTCCGGAGCAACTGCCGGTGAATAACCTCGCCCGGATCACGGCCCATGTGGCGCAGTCCGGCCTGGCCGGCCAGGTAGTGAAGGTCATGCTCGAGGATGGCGGCAAGGCCGCCGATCAGGCCGAGGTCGTCCTGAAAGACGGCGCCGGGCTCCAGGAGGTCTCGTTCCAGTTCGTGCCCACGGTCAAGGGGCGGCACACGTACACGATCCGCATCCCGGAGGTCCCGGAAGAGAAGATCCGCGAGAACAACCAGCGTTCGACCGTGGTCCAGGTAGTGGACAGCCGGATTCGCGTGCTGTACGTCGAGGGGACCTTGCGGGCCGAATATGGGGCCCTCGTCCAACGCTTTTTCTCCAAGGATCCCGATCTCGAGTTCTGCGCGCTGGTCCAGTCCCGGCTCAACGTGTTCATGCAGCGGACCAACATGGCCGGCCTGAACCTGACCGGGCTGCCCGCCGACGCGGCCACGCTGGAGAAGTTCGACGTCATTCTGCTGGGCGACCTGGACAGCACGGCCTGGAAACCCGGGACGCTGGAGCTGGTGGTCAAGCGAGTGCGCGACGGGGCGGGACTGCTGGCCCTGGGTGGCTATCGCAGCCTGGGGCCCGGAGGTTACGGGGGGACGGCGTTGCAGGCGATCCTGCCGGTCGTCACGGGGGACCGCGACGTCGGCCAGGTCACAGATCCCTTCCTGCCGGTGCTCACACCGGCCGGCCGGGATCACCCCATCTTCTCGAATATCGGCAAGTTCTTCCCGACGCAGACCTCGCCGCCTCAGGTAGGCGGCCTTCCCCCGCTGGACGGATGCGCGCGGGTGAAGGAGACCCGGCCCGGGGCGCTGGCGCTGGCCGTCTACCCCGGCGAGGGCGGCAAGATGCCCGTGCTGGCGGTCAGTCCGGCGGGGAAGGGACGGACGGCCGTCTTCACCGGCGATACGACCCGTAACTGGCAGCAGGCCCCCCGCGCCCTCGACCAGGAATCGCCCTTCCTCCGCTTCTGGGGCCAGATCATCCGGTGGCTGGCGAACCGCAGCGACGAGATCAAGGTCGAAGGGGGTATCGTGGCCCGGACCGACAAGGCTTACTACGAGCCCGATGCGCCGATCACCGTGCGGGCCGCCGTCCGCGACGCGGAGGGAGAAGGCACCGATCAGGCCCAGGTCGTCGCGCAGGTCGTGACGCCGGGGGGCACCGGCGAATCTGTTCCTTTGTCACCGATCGCGGGGTCGGCGGGGAATTACGAGGGGACCTTCGAGCCGAAACACCCGGGGACCTACGAGATCGCGGTCCAGGCCCGGCTGGGCGAGAAGCTGTTGCGCCGAGCCGGTCTCGGCCGAGGTCGGCAAGCCCAACCTCGAGTTCGACCGGCTCGATCTGGACGACGCGCTCTTGACCCGGATCGCCACCGCGACCGGCGGCCACTACTTCCACATCTCCACGGCCGATCAATTGATCGGGGAGCTCGACCGCAAGGAGAAGCGCCGCCACGTGTCGCTGGAGCAGCCGCTTTACTTCCCCGCTTTCTACTGGATGGTGTTCGTCGGCGCGCTGGCGACCGAATGGGCCCTGCGCAGGAGGTATCAACTGCGATGAGCCGCGATCGAGGCTATCGCTGTCTTGACCCCGCGGCCCTGGCCCGGGTGAAGAACCTCTCGCTGCTGGCCCGCGGCGTGGTCGAGGGGTTCATCGCCGGCCTGCACAGCAGCCCGTACAAGGGCTTCAGCGTCGAGTTCGCCGAGCACCGCAACTACACTCCTGGCGACAACCCCCGCCACCTCGACTGGCGGATCCTGGGGCGTACCGACCGGCTCTATATCAAGCAGTACGAGGAAGAGACCAACCTCCGCGCGCAGATCCTCCTGGATACGAGCGGCTCGATGTCCTATGGCGAGGCACCCGCCATCACCAAGCTGCAATACGGCTCCTACCTGACGGCGGTGCTGGCTTACTTCATGATGCGGCAGCAGGATGCCGTCGGGCTGACGACCTTCGATTCCCAGGTCCGGCTCGACATGCCTGCGCGGAGCACGCCCCGGCACTTCGACGAGATGATGAAGCGGCTCGAGGCGGTCCATCCGGGCCAAAAGACCGACTTAGGCGCGATCCTCCACCGCCTGGCCGACCGCTTCAAGCGTCGCTGTCTGATCGTCCTGATCAGCGACCTGTACGACGACCCCGAGGCGGTGGACCGCGCACTGCACCACTTCCGCGCCCGTCGGCATGAGGTCATCGTGTTCCACGTCCTGGACCACGCGGAGCTCGACTTCCCGTTCCGGCAGACGGCCGAGTTCGTGGATATGGAGACTGGTGAACGGCTCCAGGTCGACCCGGCGTACGTCCGCGACGACTACCGGCGGCGAATCGAGGAATTCCTGAGCCGATACCGGCGGATCTGCGGCGACTGCCAGTTCGATTACGTCCTGTCGGATACGTCGGTCCCCCTCGATCAGATGCTGTCGCGTTACCTGGAGAAAAGGAGGCGGCTATGACGTTCGCCGCGCCCCTCTTCTTGCTGGCGACGCTGGCGGGGCTGATCCCGGTCGTGCTGCACCTGATCCACCGCCGCAAGGCGAAGGAGGTGCGCTTCAGCACGCTGCGGTTCCTCCGGATCAGCGTCCAGCGGACGCGACGGCGGAAGTACCTGGAGGACCTGTCCCTGTTGATCGTGCGGGTGGCCGTTCTGGTGTTGATCGCCGCGGGGCTGGCCCGCCCCGCGCTGGTCGGTCTGGCCGCGCTCTGGCACGGCGGCCGCCACGCGGCGATCGCGATCGTGCTGGACAACTCGGCCAGCATGGCCCTCGCCGCTGAGGGGAGGACCCGCTTCGAGGCGGCCCGGCAAGGCGTCGAGGACATCCTGGCCCGGCTGCGCCAGGGAGACCTCGTGGCCCTGTTGCCCACCGGGGGCCCGCCCGCGCCCGAGTTCGGCCGGCTCTTCCGCACTCATGAGACCGTGCGCCAGGCCCTCGACCAGTGCCGGCCCAGCTATGAGCGCGCGGACCTCGCCTCCAGAATCCAGCAAGCCGGCGCACTCCTCGCCACGGCCGACGCTCCCGACAAGGAAATCTACGTCTTCACCGACAATCAGGCACTCTCCTGGGAAAGCCTCCGGGAACCAAAGCCAGGGCCAGGGGATGAGACGCCCGGACGCAGAGGAACCCGCGAGGTGCAGATCCCCGTGGTTGTGGTCAACGTGCAGGGCGATCCGGCGCCCAACGTGGCGCTCAAGACGATCGCCCTGGATAGCCCGGCGCCGGTGGCCGGCGCCTCGTTCCAGGCGGTCGTCGAGGTCTTGAACGCCGCGACGGTTCCGCAGCGGAAGCATGTGGAGCTGCACATCGATGGCCTGGCCGAGTCGGTCAGCCCGACGCTCAGCCTGTCGCCAGGGAGCACCGTCAAGCACGCTTTCCGGTTCAGCCTCGACCACGCGGGGGTCCATCGGGGCGAAGTCCGACTCGCCGAGGACGACGGCTGCTCCCTGGACAACCGGCTGTACTTCACGGTCACGCTCGACCAGCAGGTCCCGGTGGCGATCGTCAAGCCGCGTCTCGACGAGGTCCCGCTGGCGGACGATGCCTTCTACCTGGAGCGCGCCCTGGCCCCCGCCGGCTCGACCAGCGGGGCGTTCAAGGTCGCCACCCTGGCCCCCGAGTCGCTCGCCCATGAGAACCTCTCGGGTTATGCGGTGATCTTCTGCGTCAACCTGCCGGCGGTGGCGCCCGCCGCGGCGAAGAGGCTCCGGGACTACGCCCACGACGGGGGCCACGTCTTCTGGATCTGCGGCCGCAACGTCCAGCCGGTGGACTACAACGCGATGAATGTGATGACGGATCGAGAGCTGCTGCCGGCCACACTCGACGCCATCCGTCAGCCGCTGCCCGGCGGGGTCGAGAGCTGGCATGTCGGCTTCCTCGACAAGGACTTTTCGCCGCTCGCGCCCCTGACCGAACCGGCCTCGCTCTATCAATCGATCCTGGTCTATAAGTACTTCCCCATGGTGGAGAATGCCCGGGGGATCGGGCGCGTCCTGGCCAAGCTCGATGACGGCCAGCCGCTCCTGGCCGAACGGCCCCTGGGGACTGGTTCGGTGCTCCTGCTCGGGACCGGAGTCCACGTCGATTGGACCAACCTCCCGGTCAAGCCGATCTTCCTGCCCCTGTTGACGCGACTGACGTTCCACCTGGCGGGGACCGAGACCGAGCGCACGATGGCCCTGGCCGGGGCGCCGGTGGCGATCCCGCTCGGCTCGGGGACCGGCCCGGCCACGGCGCGAAATGTCGAGATCGACGTGGTTCGCCCATCCGGCGAGGTCGTCCGCGTGCGCGAGCCCGGGCAGGCTTCCGGCATCCTCCGCTATGCCGATACGCACGAGGCCGGCAGCTACCTGGCCCGGCAGGTCGATCGCAAACCGGCCAAGCAATTCGGATTCGCCATCAACATCGACCCCGCCGAGGTGGACCCTGCGACGATCACTCGCGAGGAGCTGCAAGCCCGCCTGGGCGAAGGGAATCTGCTCTGGTGCGAGGGCCCCGCGCATCTGGCCGACACCGTCCGGCGCTTGCGCGAAGGAACCAGCCTCTGGGAGTGGTTCCTCGCGGCCGTATTGATCGGCCTGGTTTTCGAGGTGTTCCTGGCCAATCGCCGTGGGGTGGCGGACCAGACGGCGATCGCCGCCGCTGCACCGGTCAGCTCACAGGGCGCTTTGCCATCGGAGCCGATCCAGGCCGCGGCGGACGACGAGCTGCGCGGGTTCCTCGAGCACCTGGGACAGGACGCGGCGCGGGGCTAGGCCCAATACCGTTTAACGGAGCATAACCACCGTCTCTGCAAAGGTTTTCTCCAAGGGCGGGAGGTGTCGATGCTCAGGTCGTTTCTTCTTGAATTTGGACATCTTTCGCTTGACCACCCGGGGATTGATCCGGTTACGGCGCACCTCGTCGTCGGTCCGCTCCCGCTGCATCTCCCACAGCAGCCCCCGGTACCACCGCTCGAATCGCCCGGGCGTCGAGCTGTCGCATTCCGGCAGCCGGCACTTGAGGATCTGGAAACAGCCGGTGAACGACAACCGATCGGTGTCCAGCCCGGCCTCCGATGCCGCCTCGTACATCAGCGCCCGGACCACGAAGTGGCCCAGCGACAACGCGTAAATCTCCTGCATCACCCCCGCCGGCGTCCCGCTCCGCAGGTGCGCCGGCTTGGTCGCCCGCCGCGGGTCCTGGTGGGTCTTCTGCTCATCGTAGACCAGTTCCTGTTCCCATCGCTCATGATACAAGATGATCAATTCCTCGGCGGGGTACAGATCCTCATCGAACAGGTTCGTGATCAGGATATGGACCTCGCCGTGGCCGACCCGTCGCGGGTCGTCGAGCGTGTAGCGGATCACTCGCACGATGATCCCATCACGATCCTTGCGGCGATCCTCGGGCGTCGGATAGATCCGGGCCAGGTAGGAACCGTCGGCCAGATCACGGATCGGCTCGAGGATCAACCGGCTGGTCACCCGCGCCAGGATCTTCACTCGCCGCGCCGTCACCTCCTTCCAGAGGGCATAGCTGAAGAAGCCGCGATCCCACAGCAGGAGCATGTCGGGGCCGAGATGGCGGAGCAAGGCCCCGACCATCGACTGTTCGCCATGGGCGATCGATCGGGCCACGAAGGCGACCTCGACATGAGTCCCCAACTCGACCAGGCTGAGCTTGCGGACCTGGGGGAAGGCCCCATCGCCCGCGGCCCGGCGGAGGGCCGGCCGAAGGCGGCGGCGTTGGCGTCCGAGTCGGGGACGTCGAGGACCGTGCCGTCGATCCCCATCAGGCGGAGGCCACGATAGAAGGCGCCGGGCGTCTCGGGCCGGGCCAGCGGGCGGACGACGTGCTCGAAGAGGTGCCGCATCGGGGCGATGCCCAGGCGGCGCCGGGCTACGCAGAGGCTGGAGCGATCCGGGGTCTCCTCGCCGACGCGGAGGCGGCGGGCATGCTTGAAGACCTGGCGGATCGGCAAGTCGGTCAACAGCCCCATGGCCAGGACGACCCAGCAGACGACCTGGTGGGTCAGCTTGCAGCTCCGGGGATTGATACGTCCGGTGTCCTGGAGGGCTTGGCGGACCGCCTCGGGCGGGATAACCTGTTCGAGTCCCGCCAGGCGATCCAGGATCCGGCCCGTGTCATCGGGCAACAGGGTGCAATGTCCTCGTGGCATGCGAGTCGCGGCCTCCTTGTGGCTTGGGTCCTGAGCAACCCCAAGTTAACAGGAGGCTGTGACTTGCGCCCATTTCAACGGTATTGGGGCTAGGCCCTTGAAGGTCAGACTTTCCAGCCCGACCTACTTTCCGGCCCGTCTGGCGGCCCCGTCCCCGTCGGCGTGGGGTTCACCATACGACGGCTCGGGCACGGCCTGGAGGAGCCGATCGATGATCTGGTCGGCGTTGACACCTTCGGCGTCGGCGTTGAAGTTGGTGAAGATGCGGTGCCGGAGTACGGGCCGGACGACGGTGCGCACGTCGCCCGCGACCACGGCCAGCCGGCCGTGGAGGATCGCCCGGGCCTTCGCGGCCAGAACGATGTATTGCGCTGCCCTTGGTCCGGCCCCCCAGGCCAGCCAGTCCTTGATGAACCCCGCGGCGCCGGGCTCGTCGGGACGCGTGGCACGCACCAGGTCGACCGCGTAATCCACCATGTGGTCGCCGGCCGGGACCTCGCGCACGAGCTGCTGGATCCACACCAGGTCGCGGCCGGAGAGGATCGGCTTGACCTCCTCCGGCGCGGCCTGGGTCGTCGCGTGGACGATCCGCCGCTCCTCGTCGCGGCTCGGATAACCGATCCGGATCGAGAGCATGAACCGGTCGAGCTGGGCTTCCGGCAGCGGATACGTCCCTTCCTGCTCGATCGGATTCTGCGTCGCCATGACGAAGAAGGGCGCCTCCAGGTCGAAGGTCTGCGAGCCCGCCGTCACCTGATACTCCTGCATGGCCTGAAGCAGGGCCGCCTGCGTCTTGGGGGGTGTCCGGTTGATCTCGTCGGCCAGCACGATGTTGGCGAAGATGGGACCGAGGACGAAGCGGAAACTCCGCTTGCCCGTGGCGCAATCCTCCTCGATGATCTCCGTGCCCGTGATGTCGCTGGGCATCAGGTCGGGCGTGAACTGGATGCGGCTGAACTTCACGTGCAGGGCCTTGGCCATCGTGGCGACGGCCAGGGTCTTGGCGAGGCCGGGGACGCCGATCGTCAGACAGTGGCCGCGGGCCAGCAGGCAGATCAGCATCTCCTCGATCATCTGCTCCTGGCCGATGATCACCTTGTGGATCTCGCGCCGGAGCAGCTCGCCGGCCCGCTGCACGCGGTGCACGGCCTCCTCCGGGCTCATCTTCGTCGCGGCGAAATGTCCTTGCGTTGACATCCCATGACTCCCGGTCAGGATCACGGTGGGGCTCGAAGCGCCGGCGCTTCGACTCACGCCCACAGATTATTCTATCGATTCCCCGCGGGCAAAGCCAACTCCATCTCGAATCGCTTGTGGCGCATCGCGTCGCGCTATACAATGATGAGTGAAGCCCCCCGCGATCGAAGTTGTTCGCATTTAGAGGCGATCATGCGTGTCGATTGCGCAATCACTCTGAAGATCGTGGTCGCGATCATCGTCGGCTTTCTGGGTCCGGGCGCCTCGGCAGGCGCCAGGAAATCGTCAAACATCCGCCGCGATCCGGCGAGGCCGAACCAAGGGCCTACTACCAGAGGAAGGTGCAGATCCCGCAGCATGAGGCGCTCCCCGCGGTCGTGACGACCGAGTTCTTCACCCACGGTGAGCTCGATGAAAAGGGGGAGAGCCTCGCCGTTTACGACGCCCGGCACGAGCCGGTGAGCTGGCGGTTGCTGCAAGTCGGCCCCGGCGACTATTGCCGGATCGCCTTCCAGACGGTCCCCAGGCAGCATCTCTACAAGATCTACTACGGGGATAAGGCCGCGACGAGGAAGCCACCCGCCTGGACCAGCTCGGCCGGGCTGCTGCTCGAGACCCGCCGCTGGACGAGCTGCGATCTCAACAGCCTGGACTCGGTCCGCTCGACGTTTCAGGCCGCGAGTCCCTACGGCAGCGCGTTCGTCCCGTCGGTCTTCCACCGGTACAACCCCTTCCAGCCGGCTCCCGAGCCGTTCCTGAGCGAATACCGCGGGACGCTTCATATCAACAATGCGGGACTCTATCGCTTCTTCACGTCCAGCCAGGACGCCAGCTTCCTGCTCATCGATGGCAAGCCGGTCGTCGCCGCTCCGGGCTGGCACGGTCCTGTCGGCGACGCCCGGATCAAGGGCGAAGTGAACCTCTCCGCGGGATCGCACGCATTCCAGTACTTGCACGCGGCCGCCGGGGCCGACGCCTGCATGGTGGCGGCCTGGCAACCCCCCGGATCCTCCAAACCCGAGACGATCCCTCCCCGAGCGTTCGAGGCCGAGGCCGTCGTCCGGCTCCCCGCCGTCGCGGTCAAGCATCCCCGCGAGTACGTCATGGAGACCGAGGGGGAGGTGCCCCTGGCCGAGGGCAATCCGCCGCTGATCCGCGTCCAGTTCCGTTTCGTCGCGCCGCAGGCGACGACGTCCCGGCGAAGGCTCCACTGGGATTTCGGCGACGGCCAGACGAGCACTCAACCCGATCCGGTGCACATTTATTTGCATCCGGGTCTGTATACGGTGACGATGAAAGTCGTGGGCGAGGCCGAGGGGTCGGCGGTCGTCAACCGGGTGCCGGTGCAGCGCGCGCTGGTGCTCTCTGGCGAGTCCGGGCCGGCCGACACCCTGGATTCGTACCTCACGGTCCTCGCCAAGTACGACCCGGCGAACCTGGACCCGACCGGCCTGTTGCAACTGGTCCGCGCGCTGGAAGAGTCCGGGTCGGCGGCCCGGGCTGCGAAGGCGGGTCAAGCGGGCCTGCACGGGCGCCAGTCGATGGACTCGGAGAGCGGGCTCGAGCTGGCGCGGATGGTCGGCGGCCTGCTGCGCGACCGCCTCGACGACCCCGAGGGCGCCCTCGCCTTCTGGCAGCGGGCGGCGACGGTCCTCGGCCCCGGGCCGTGGAAGGCGGAATGCGAGGTCGAGGCAGCCGACATCGCGCTGGATGACCTCCTCAAGCCCGAGACGGCCAGACGGCTGCTGGACTCCGCCACGGCGCGGATGGACCCCGGCGTGGAGGCCCGCGTGGCGAGCCGGTGGAACCGCGTCTGGGGCGACTGGTACGCTCGCAAGGGGGACCGGTCCTCCGCGCATGCCGCCTACGCGCGGGCCTTTGCCGTGCTCGGCACGACGCGATCGGCCGTCGAACAGCAGGCGTGGCGGGGGGCCCTGAGCCGGTCCACCGAGGAATTCCTCCGCGACCGCTCGTTCGACCGGGCACGGTCGGAGCTGCGGCGATGGCAGGATGAGTATCCCATCGACAAGGTCGAGGGCTACCTGACGTTCTTGCAGGCGTCCTACTGGGCGGCCCGGGACGAGTTCCCGCGAGCCATCGCGCTGGCCGGCGACTTGCTCGCCATCAACCCCGATTCTCCCTATGCGGACCGGCTCGTCTTCCTCTCCGGCCAGTGCGACGAGAAGCTCGGACGAACCGCACGCGCGCGGGCCTGCTACCAGTCCCTGTTGAACGACTACCCCGGGAGCCCGCTCGTCGGCCAGGCCAGGCAGAAGTTAGCCCAGCCGGCCAAGAAGCCGGCGACGGCCGTTAAAAAGTCATAGTGCTATGATGAGATTCCCATATTCGCACCTTCTGCTGGTGGCCGTCCTCGGCGTCGCCTGCGGTGCGGCCGCGGCCCGGGCGGGAGATCTGGTCGTGGATCTGGGGAAATCCCGAGGGGTCACGCTGGTCGGGGCGATCAGTCGTTGGGATGCCGATGGCAATGCCCGCGTCGCCGTCGATCCCAAGGCCAGGATCGACAGCCCACGAGTCGACGCCCGAGCCGAACCCGGGACGGACGGCCGCTGGACCCTCCGGAATCTCGCCGACGGGCACTACGACCTGGTAATCCTGCTGGCCGACCGCCGCACTCGCGTGGAGGGCTTCCGCTATCCTCCCATCAACGAATTCGACCCGTTCCTCGACCCGGGATCGAAGCCGCCGGAGGACGAGACGCGGGATCGGATCGTCAAGGACATCGCCAAGTCGCACCACTACGAAAACAAGGTGGCGCCGTTGTTCCTGGCGGGGGATGACAAGCAGGTACGCATCCTCGTCCAGCTCGTCCGGGACCAGTCGACCAGCTTCGACGCCGATTTCGGCGCCCCGGCGGCCACGATCCGCCATGAGTTCTGGCAATACTCCAACAACTACGGCGGCTGGGTCAAGGACCGCAAGACCAAGGTCCTCGACCGGGTCCTGATGGCCAGGACTGAGCTTCAGCATTGGACCTGGGTCTGGAAGCCCCAGCTTGGCGGGATCGCGGTCGGCAAGGAGCCGGTCACCATTTCATATGAATTGCCGGCGAGATTTGACCGCCGGTCGGATCAGGGCTGGTTCCCCGACTGATCGTTGACATCCCCTACGATGCGACGGGAGGGCGAGGCTCCGTCCGAGACGGCAGCAGGAATGGGCTCGGACGCAGCCCGGCGCTCCCGACTTCCGATCCCATCTCCGGCGAGCAGTAACGACCCATCCGGATTTCGGAATCCGGGATCTGGAATCCGCGCTTCCTCCGCCTCTGAGCCGGTCGGGCTTCGCCGCCTTCGTCTTGTAGTCTGCCCAGCGAATGCCAGTTCGCGATCTGATCGGGGCGAGACGCCCGGGTGACTTGCCCGGCGGATTCGGGTAGAAGGGGAGACTGCCCCGAAGCCCAGGGATGCGCACTGCCTTCCGGATCACCGCCTCAACCCGACCTCCAGCCGTTCGCGGAGCCCACTCGATGCCGACGTACCCGCAACCCTGTTTCTCCATCTCGAGGTTCCTGGCAGCGCTTGCGGCCCTCGCCCTCGGAGCGACCACAGCGTACGCCCATGATCCGCGAGGGACAACCGACTGGATCCGGCCGGCGGCCCTCAAACCCGGCGACACGATCGCATTCGTCGCGCCGGCCGGACCGGCCGAGCTGGCGCCGATGCGCGCGTATGCGGACCGGCTGGAGAAGGACGGGTACCGGGTGATCATCCCGCCGGGCATCGAGCATCGGAGGAGCGGATACCTCGCCGGCAGCGATGAGGATCGGGCCGCCGAGCTGAACCGGATGATCCGAGACCCGCGGGTCCGGGCGATCTTCCCGGTCGCGGGCGGTTACGGGCTCACCCGGATCCTCGACCGGATCGATTACGCTGCCCTGCGCCAGCACCCGAAGATCATCTCCGGCTACTCCGACCTCACCGCGCTGCACCTGGCAATCGCCCGCCAGGTACGGCTCGTCACGTTCCATTCCCCGATGCCGATTTATAACCTCTGGAAGGGGGACAAGGCCGAGTTCGCCTTCGCCGCGGCCTCCTTCCGGCGGGCGGTCTTCGCGGATCAATACAAGAAGGGCGAATCGGGTTACGCCATCGCGGTCCCGCGGGATGCGAAGCCGGTGAAGCTGGTCGGCGGGACGGCGCGGGGGCGATTGCTCGGGGGGAACATGACCCTCATCTGCTCGACCCTCGGGACGCCTTACGCCCTGGAGCCAACCGGGGCCATCCTCCTCCTCGAGGACACCAACGAAGCCCCGTACCGCGTCGACCGGATGCTCTCCCAGCTCCGGCTGGCCGGGGTGCTCGGTGCCGTCGCCGGGGTGGTGGTCGGCAGCTTCTCGCCCAACGAGCACCCCGATGCCAAGGAGATCGATCGGGTGCTCCGCGAGGCGCTCGGGAAGCTGAAAGTCCCCGTGCTGATGAAGTTCCCGGTGGGCCACACGCCCCTCAACGCGACCCTGCCGCACGGCGGCCTGGTCGAACTCGATGCCGACGGGGGCACCTTGCGGCTCCTGGAGGACCCGGTTCGCGTGGACTGACCTCGTCGCCGGCATCCCGCACGTCATGGCCTCCGTCAGGGGCATGCGGCAGAGCCGGGGTCACTGGGCCTTCTTCCGAGGAGGGGTGGCCGGCTCCTCGCCTTCCTTCTTTTCCAGGACGCCGGCCACCTGTCCCCGGTCGTTGATGGCGGTGGCGGAGGCGAAGTTGGGTCCCCCCTCGTCGAGGATGCGTAGCCGGTCCCCCTCGTAGGCGAATGCGTTCGGCCCGATCTGGCCCCCGGCGGGGCCATCCACCATCCCGACGACCACCTCGTGGTTGTTGACCGAAAGGGCCTCGGATCGGACATAACCATCGGGCTTCGCCAGCCGCCGGAGTCCCCCCGATCTCGACCAGATGACGGCATGTGTCAAGCCGTCCAGCGTGAACCGCACGCCGACCACGGTGCCCGCGTTGTTGACGGCGCGCGGGACCAGTGAACCGGCGTCCCCGATCACTTCTCGCCTCCAGCGACCCGAGGCGTCCCGCGACCAGAGGCAGGGGGAGGCCGCCTCCACGGCCGCGATCAACCGGCCGTCACCGCTGATCGGGACGGTGTTGGATCCGACCTGGGACGTCTCCGGCAGCGCCGTCGCTTTCCAACCCGCGCCGTCGCGCTCCCAGATGCAGGCCCTCTTCCGGTTGGCGCCGACCGAGTAGCCGCTGATGCGGCGGCCGTCGCGGCTGATCCCGCTGGCGAATGACGAGGCGTCACCGTCCACCACGCCAAGGCCGCGGATCCCCGCCCGAGCATCCCAGAGGAACGCCTGGTTCGTCAGCGGCTGGGGCCGCTCGAAATTCATGGGCTTGCTGACGTAGCCCACGACGAGTCCATCATCGCTCACGCCGGCCGGCGACGTGGCCGTGTATCCCTTGAGGAGGGGGAGATAGGTAATGTCCTTCCCCTTGGCGTAGAAGGGTACCTGGTCGATCACACCGGGACGCTCCTTCTCCTCGATCGACTCGAATCCGACGATTTCGCCACGCTCGTTGATCCCCGTGGCGATGATGTCGATGTCCTTGGGCGTCACCACCTGGTATTTCTTCGCCGGCTCGGTCGCCGAGTCGAATGCGGTCAGGCCCAGGGCGGCGCACAGCAGCAAGATAACCCGTGGCATCGAGAGCCCTCCCAGCGACCATCATTCCCGACGAAGAAAAGATCCCCGAACCAGCGAGTCCGGCATTCGTCGCAGAAGGCCCGAAACGCGTTGTGAGGGGGGCCGATCGCCCGCTCGACCTCACCTCCCCCGTCTCCAGATCGGTCGCCCTGGGATGGGGCGTTCAGGCCCGCGGATGCCAGCCGGCATCGGCCCAGAGCTCGCCGCTGACCGCCGAGTTGCAGATCATGAAGTAGATGGCATCGGCGATCTCCTCGGGGTCGATCAGCCGCTTCAACTGGGTGTAAGGCAGAATGTTGGTCTGGATGTAATCTTCACCCAGGGCCCGGACCATCTGGGTGTCGGTGAACCCCGGGTGGATCACGGCGCATCGCACGCCGTAGTAGATCGCCTCCTTGCTCAAGGTCCGCGCGGCCCCCTCCAGCGCCGCCTTGGTCGCGCCGTAGGCGAGCTGGCCCGGGATGCCCTGCGACGAGATCGACCCGATGAGGATGATCGTGCCCTGAGTCCCCTCGCGGGGGTCCCACCGCCCGCGGCCCTGTCCATGGCGTTCCTCGGCGATCCGTGCCACCATCTCCATCGCCCAGTAGGTCGGCGCGATCAGGTTGACCTCCACCAGCTGCCGAAATTCGTTCGACCGGATACAGGACCGCGTTGCCTGTGGACCTGTCGAGCTTGACGGCGAGCTGGTCGCGGTTGATCGCGGCCGCCGGCACGCAGATCCTGCGGCGCACCGTGCTTGGCGCACATGTGGTCGAAGACCTCGCGCCGGAAGGATTCGTCCGTGGTGTCGCCGATCATGGCCTCGGCGATCGGCTCGTCCATCCGATCGTTGATCATCCTCGCGATCCGGATCACGCTCTCGTTGCGATCGACCAGCGCGACCGAGCCGGCGCCGCGCTCGGCCAGCTCGACGGCCACGGCCTGACCGATCCCGTTGCCCGCGCCGGTCACGACGGCGCATCGGCCTTGAATCTTCATCCGCGTGTCTCCCGGGACGTGGCCGCCGGAATGCCGCGAGCGGGGCGCGCCGGTCAACGGTATGCGCGCGGCCGGCATCCTCGGGGACCTCCCGGGCTATTGTCGTCCCCGCCGGACGCAATTGCCAGGGCCTGGTGGCCGCGATTCCTTGAGAGGCCGTGAAGCACCCTCCGACGCTCGCGGCCGGCCCCTCGAACGGCCGCCGACGCCCCGCAAATGCCACTCACCAACTCGTGAAAAAAATCACCAAGTCTCTAGATCCCATATGATCCATGATATCACATGATCAGTACGATTCCAGTGATTCAAAATATCCTTGTGTCTGCTTGACGCGGGGTCGCGACCGGCGCATGATCAACGAGGTCGGGGACTCTCGGGCGGTACCCTGCGATGCGGCACGGGCGCCGGGAGTCGGCGTGGGGCGGACCTGTCTACAGCATCAAGAGTCGGGGGTGGAGATGAGCACGGCCCAGGCGGTAGTCGTCGGCAGGACGGAGCAGGCGCCGGTCGAGCTGGAGCGGCCGGTCGAGGAGCAATACGAATACCCGGGGATCCCCACGACCTGCGACGGCGCCGAGGCGGTCGTCCACGTCGAGGTCCAGATCAGCCAGGCGGCCGGGGCCTACCCCATCACCAGCTCGACGACCATGGGCGGCGGGTTCAACGCGTCGGTGATGAACGGGCAGAAGAACCTCTGGGGCGACGAGCTCATGTTCTTCGAGCCCGAGAGCGAGCACTCGGCGGCGACGGTCTGCGAGGGGTTCGCCGTCGCCGGCGGGCGGGTCACGAATTTCACTTCCGGCCAGGGGCTGGTGCTGATGAAGGAGGTCCTCTACACCATCTCGGGTAAGCGGCTG
Source organism: uncultured Planctomycetota bacterium (assembly GCA_963815795.1). Classification (GTDB taxonomy): domain Bacteria; phylum Planctomycetota; class Planctomycetia; order Isosphaerales; family Isosphaeraceae; genus JAKAUH01. Next base: position 1,398,958 of record CAWFIC010000006.1, read on the forward strand.
CCGGTGGTGATGAATATCGGCGCCCGCGCGCTGACCAGCCAGGGGCTCAACGTCCACGCCGGCCACGACGACGTGATGTCGGTCGCCGATTGCGGCTGGGGCATGATCTTCGCCCGCAACGCGCAGGAGGCCGGCGACTTCTGCCTGATCGCCCGCCGCGCCGCCGAGGCGACCCAGACGCCGTTCTTCAGCGTCCAGGACGGGTTCCTCACCACCCACACCGTCGAGACCGTCCGGCTCCCGGAACCCGAATTCATGAGGGAGTACATCGGCGATCCTCGCGACAAGCTGATGAACCTGATGGACCCGGCCAACCCCCTGATGTCCGGCGTCGTGCAGAACCAGGATTCCTACATGAAGGGGAAGATCGCCCAGCGGCGGTATTACCAGCAGGTCGAGCCGGCGCTCGAGAACGCCTTCGCCGAGTTCACCCGCAAGACCGGCCGCCGCTATGACTTCCTCGAGCCCTACCGCTGCGACGACGCCGAGTTCATCCTGATCGGGATGGGCTGCTACATGGAGACGGCCAAGGCGACGGTCGACTACCTGCGAGCGGCGCACGGGATCGCCGCCGGCTGCCTGACCGTGTTCGTCTTCCGCCCATTCCCCGCGCGGCAGATCGTCCAGGCGCTGAAGGATTGCCGGGCGGTCACGGTCTTCGAGCGCATGGACGACCCGCTCTCGACGACCGGCAATCACCTGACCCGCGAGCTCAAGGCCGCCTTCTGCGATGCGATCAACGGGCAGAACGGACAGGATCGGCTCGAGGAGATCCCTCGGATCTATCAGCGCCGCCGCCGGCCTGGGCAGTCGCGACGTCCGGCCCGGCGACATCATCGCCGCGATCCGGAACATGATCGACGACGGACCCGATTTCTTCTGCGTCGGCATCGATCATTCGCTGGCCCTCAAGTGCACCGAGGACCCGGACCTGCGGCCGCACGGCGGGTTCTCGATGCGCGGCCATTCGGTCGGCGGCTTCGGCTCGGTCACGACCAACAAGGTCATCGCCACGATCGCCGGGGACGTCTTCGGCAAGGATGTGCAGGCCTATCCGAAATACGGCTCGGAGAAGAAGGGGCTCCCCACCACCTATTACCTGACGATTGCCGACACCCACATCAACACCCACTGCGAGCTCGAGCACGTCAACCTGGTGTGCATCAATGACCCGACGGCCATCCTCGAGCGCCGAGCCCCTCAAGGGCGTAATGCCCGGCGGCGCGATCTTCATGCAGTCGCCATACACGGACCCGGTCGAGGTCTGGATGCGAGTCCCCGACTTCAATCGGCGCACCATCCGCGACAAGAACCTCCGCGTCTTCTACGCCGACATGGTGAAGATCGCGCGAGAGGTCGCGTCCGTCGCCGACCTGCAGATGCGCATGCAGGGGATCGTCCTCCTCGGCGCATTCCTGCGCCTCACGCCTTACGCGAAGCAGAGCGAGATGACCGACGAGCAGGTCTACGACGGGGTCGAGAAGGCGCTCCGCAAGTATTTCGGCAAGCGGGGCGATCGCGTGGTCCAGGACAACCTGACCTGCGTGAAGTGGGGATACAGCGAGATGAAGGAAGTCCCCGCCGAGCTGATCCGTTCCTGAGCCGAACCCGCCGACAGCAGCGCATCACCTACTTCGAACATCCCCGATCCGCTCAAGAGGAGTGACTGATGCCCGCGATCGCCCCCCCGAAGCCCTCGATGAACGAACCCAGCGCGCAGGACCCCTACAACAACAACTGCTATGGCACGCTGGTCAACACCCCGTACAAGCTGATCAACCTGCCGGTGCTCGATGTGCTCGACTTCAACGAACGGATCATCCGGGGATACGAGGAAGGCACGGCCGAGAAGGAGCTGCCGGCCGACCACTCGCTGGCCCGCTCGCTGGTCCCGGCCGGCACGGCCACGCTCCGCGACTTCAGCAATATCGCGCCGGAGATCCCCGTCTACCTGCCCGAGAACTGCACGGGCTGCATGGACTGCGTGACCGAGTGTCCCGACACGGCGATCCTGGGCAAAGTCCTGTCCGAGGCCGAGCTGGAGGCGAAGCTCGCGACCATCGCCGATCCCGCCGATCGCGAGATGTACCGCGTCGACTGGTCGCGGACCAAGAAGTATTTCGACGCCGCAAAGAAGAAGGGACTCCCCGGCGGCGTCTTCAACATCATGATCGACCCCAGCAAGTGCAAGGGCTGCGCCGAGTGCGTCACCGTCTGCGACGACAACGCGCTGAAGATGGTCGCGAAGACCGATGACGTAATGACCCACGCGCGGAAGAGCCATCGCTACTTCAAGAACTTCGGCCCGAGCAACGACCAGTACATCAACGAGAATCTGCTCATCGACATGATGCTCAAGGAGCAGACGATGATCTACACCGGCGGAGCCGGGTCGTGCGCCGGCTGCGGCGAGGGGACGGCGCTGCGGATGATGCTGCGCCGCCACCGGCTCGAAGTACGGCGACCAGTGGGGCATCGTCGCGGCCACGGGCTGCAATACGGTCTATACCTCGACCTATCCGTACAACCCGTATCTCGTCCCCTGGACCAACTCGCTGTTCGAGAACGCGCCGGCCGACGCGATCGGGGTGCGGATGCGATGGGACCAGATGGGCTGGCACGACAAGCCGCTGTGGTGCATCGGCGGCGACGGCGCCATGTTCGACATCGGCTTCCAGTCGCTGTCGCGGTTGCTGGCCAGTGGCATGAACATCAAGGTCTTCGTGCTCGACACCCAGGTCTATTCCAATACCGGCGGCCAGGCCTCGACCAGCAGCTTCACCGGCCAGAACACCAAGATGAGCGTGCACGGCACGGCCAAGGGGGGCAAGCAGGAGCGCCGCAAGGAGATCGCGCAGATCGCCATGATGCACCCGCGCACCTTCGTGGCGCAGACGACCTGCGCCCACGTCAACCACTTCTACAAGGCGGTCCTGGGCGCGCTCGAGTTCGACGGCCCGGCCGTGATCACCTGTTACACGACCTGTCAGCCCGAGCACGGGGTCGCCGACAACATGGCCGGCGAGCAAGCCCGCCTGGCCGTGGACACGCCGCGCCTTCCCCCTGCTCATCCACGACCCCCGCAAGGGCAACACGATCAAGGAGCGCCTGTCGCTCCAGGGCAACCCGGCCATGAAGGACGATTGGTACACCAACCCCAAGACCAAGGAGACCGTGACTTTCATCGATTTCGCCCGCAGCGAGGGGCGGTTCTCCAAGCACTTCGACCGCGACGGCAATCCCTCGGAGACCCTCCTTCGCGCCATGGAAGACCGACTGGATAACTGGCACATCCTCCAGGAGCTCGCCGGCCTGAGGTAACCCGATCGATGTCCCCTCCCCTGGCCGTGCACGAGTATCAACAGGGCGGCATGGAGGCTGCCCTGGAATTCCTCAAGCGCACCCGCGCCGAACTGCGGTTGCTGCGCAAGGTTCACCTCGGCGCGGATTTCTTCCGCGTCTACGACGTCAACGGCGACTCGTTCGAAGTCAGGGGGCTGGGATACGCCGACCCGGCCGTCATCCCGCTGCTCCAGGACGTCAACGCCGCCTACGACCCGGCCACGATCCACCGGCCCACCGACGCCGAATACAAGGAACTCAAGACGGGGCGCCGCCGCCCTTGGGCCGAAGATCGCGTCATGTGACAGTCGGACGCAGCCGGACGCCGATCCTTTCCTCGCTCCAGCACCCTCGCCCGCAAGACATCCCCGCGCATCAGCCGGAGTCGGTGATCGTCTACGCGGACAGGTTTTCCACAAATGAGTCGGCCGCGGCTCCCGAAGGAATTCCAAGAAAAGTTGGAACGATCGGGCGCCGGGACGGCTTTACCGGAACAGGAGGGGCAGGAGACGGGCACATCGGGAGGATCGGCCTCATGATCTCGCATCGCGATCGGAAGGCTCTGGATGGCCTGAACACCCTCCTCAACGCCGGGACTGCGGTCGGCCTGACTGACGGCCAGTTGCTGGAATGCTCCGCCACCCGCGGCGGGGACGCTGCCGAGCTGGCGTTCGCGACCCTGGTCGATCGGCACGGGCCGATGGTCCTGCGCACCTGCCGCGCCATCCTGCGCGACGAGCACGATGCCCGCGACGCGTTCCAGGCGACATTCCTGATCTTGGCCCGCCGCGGGGGTTCGCTCTGGGTGCGGGATTCGATCGGCGCCTGGCTGCACCGGGTCGCCCGGCACGCGGCGATCCGGACTCGGCGGGACGATTCGCGCCGGCGGACCGTCGAAAGGCACACGGTTCCCGCCGGGGCGCGGTCGCCGCATGAATCGGGCGACGGGGACGTGTCGGCCATCATCCACGGGGAGCTCGATCGGCTCCCCGAGCGGTACCGGGTCCCGGTCGTTCTCTGCGACCTGGAAGGCCGTACCCACGAAGACGCGGCGAGGCATCTCGGCTGCCCCGTCGGGACGGTCAAGAGCCGCCTGTCGCGGGGCCGGGAGCGGCTGCGCGAGCGCTTGACCCGCCGGGGCCTGGCGCCGGGGCTGGCCGTCGCCGGTCCCGTCCGTCTCCCCCTGCCCGCGGGACTCGCCGAGACCGCGAGCCGGGCCGCCGTCCGAGTGGCGCCTTCCGCGGTCACCGCGATCGCCGGAGGCGTGATGAGTTCCATGCTCCTGGCCCACCTGAGAGTTTTGGCGATGAAGGCAACGGTCGGCATCGCGATGGGGATCGGGCTCTTCGCGCTGGGGTCCGGGATGGCGGCCCGACCTGACGCGGCGGATCGCCTGGCTCCTCCAGGGCGATCGCGACACGGCCTCTCGGTTACTCGACGAGGCGCTGCGCGGCCCCGACCCCGCGCGGGCCGAGGCCGCCCGGCCGGTCTACAAGGACCTGACCGGCCGGATCCCGCCCGGCTGGGGCGCCGTCAGCGCCGAGGTGCGGAAAGGATATGTCGCGGACTTCCGCGCCCTGTACGAGCACCTGGGCAAGGTCTACCCCAGCTTCGCGATCAAGGGGATCGACTGGGCGAAGGTCGGCCGCGAGTTGCTCCCCCGCGCCGATGCGGTCGAGAACGAGGAACAGTTCGGCCTGCTGGACGAGGAACTGGTGGCGCGACTGGAGGACAGCCACGCTTACGTCATGGACGGAAGCGCGACGCCGCCCTCCGCCGGATTCCCCGAGTGGGGTCCCTGGATCGACTGCCTGATCGACGACCGCGGCCGCCCGGTGCTGTACTCCGTCAGTCCACGGACTCTCGCCTGGAAGGCCGGCGTGCGCCCGGGTATGACGGTCGTCTCGGTCAACGGTGTCCCCGCCAGCGAGGCGATGGACCGCTGGATGCAGCATCAGCGGAGGTACGTCGGATACTCGAGCGACCGCTACCTCAAATATGACGCCGCGCGCTGGTTCCTCCGGCAGCCGCACCGCGGCGACACAGTGACGCTCGAACTCGAGGACGTCGACGGCCGGAGGTTCACCGCCCTCCTGAAGGCCGAGGGCCGGGGCTGGTACATCCCGCGGCTCCCCGTGCCGAGGCAGGGAATCGAGGACGGCGGCGCCGACGTGCAATGCGTCCGGCTCGAGGACGGGATCGGCTACATCCACTTCCGCCGGATGCGCCAGGGTCTCGAGGTCTCGCTCGACCAGGCCCTGAACGCCTTGGGCGAGCTCAAGGGCCTGGTCATCGACGTCCGCGGCAACAGCGGCGGCAGGTTCGACGACAGGACCGCGTTCCGGAACTTCGACGTCTCTCCTGCCCGGGCGGCCGCGCCGCATCGACCGCTCTACAAAGGCCCGATCGCGATGCTGATCGACGAGCGTTGCATCAGCGCGGGCGAGGGGTGGGCATCGTGGTTCGTCGCCAGGACGCGGGCCCGGCTGTTCGGTGCGGCCATCGCCGGGGCCTCGGCCCGCAAAGACGTCTACGCCTTGCTCCATGGCCTGTACAAGGTTCAAGTCCCCGTGAAGGTGTACACCGGCTTTCTCGACCGGCCGATCGAACGCCGCGGCCTCGAGCCGGACGTCGAGGTCAGACGCAATGCCCTCGACATCTCCCGAGGCAGCGACACCGTGGCCGAGTCCGCCGTCGCCTGGCTGAAGCAGGCCAACAAACCGTGATCCGTCCGCACCCGCCCAAGCCGATCCCCTGGCATTTCTGTCTTCCTCGCGCGAGCTCGCTCCCGTAAAGTCGATCGCTCCGGCGCGGAACAACGGCCCGGTTGCAGACCCGTTTGATCCGCGATGGATGGTTGCGAGTGGAGGCCGTGAGTGTTCGACATCGTCTATGCCATCGAAGCCTATCCCAGTCTGGACGTCGATGAGTTCGTCGACGTCCTTCGGCGGTTCAACCCTGGGCGAGCGACGGCCGATCGACGATCGGGAGACGATCCGCGGGATGCTCGAGCATGCCGACGTCATCGTGACCGCCAGGCTCGATGGCCGGCTGATCGGCATTTCGCGCGCGATCACCGATTTCAGTTACTGCACTTACCTGTCCGACCTGGCCGTGGACGTGACGCACCAACGTCGGGGGGTCGGCAAGGAGCTGATCCGCCGCACTCATGAGGCGGCCGGCCGGCAGACTCTGCTCGTGTTGCTCGCCGCCCCGAAGGCCAGAGATTATTATCCGCGCATCGGCATGACCGGGCACGACTCCTGCTGGATGATGCCCGGCGATCGAAAAACATCGTCGTGAGGGGGAACCTTGTGGTCAATCGCCTCGTGCCACGTCATAATGTGGGATGACCAAGTTGGAAGTGCGTCCGAAAACCTCGTCCGAAAGCGAGCAAGGACATGACCATGATCGGCAGGAAGTGGCGGGCCGCCGCGGCGCTGGGCCTGGTCGTGGCATCGGGGACGTGGTTTGATGCCGTCGCGCGTGGGCAGGTCGCATTTACTCCGACCGTGTCAACGATCCTCAACGGCGCGGCACTCACCGCACAACCGGTCGTCTCGCCGGATCGCCGCTACGTGCGGATGACCCTCAATCCGTACTTCAATACGGTCAACGGGTTTACGACCTACTCGGCGCAGATCGGGGCCGTCGGCGGCGGCTTCGGGGGGGGATTCGGTGGCGGCTTCGGGGGGGGATTCGGTGGCGGTTTCGGAGGATTCGGCGGCGGTGGCTTCGGGGGATACAGTGGGATGGGCGGCGTCGGAACGACCGGACCGATGGTGACAATGGCCGGCTTCGGCGACAGCGGTACCTACCTGGCCGGCGAGTATCCGCCTCCGGCGGCTTTCCAGGGCATGGGCACTGGTGGCACGATCGATCCCTTCGGACAACAGGGTGTCATCCCCATGGGGACGGGGATGGCGGGTCGTCGCGCGGCTGGGCAGGCGATGGCAGGAGGCCAGGACATGGAGGATCCGTTCGCATTCGCGGGCGTGCCCGAGGGGCAGTCGGTGCGGCCGAGCAGGAACTCGGCACGCCGTCATCAGGCCAGGAAACCTTCGAGGCGATCGACCGCGACGAAGCCGGCGAGATGATGTCCGGGGCGTCTTGAGTGCGCCCGGCCCGACCGTTGTGGTGGTCTTGACACCGCCTCACATCCTCGACTCGACGGTGAAGTCGCGGCCATGCCACGCCAGACGGGTCATTCTCTGGTGGCGTGCGGCCGCTCGAAGTGCTTGACCATGGTGACCTGGTTGCCGCGCTCGTTGTATGAGAACTTGTCGACGAGCCCGCGGGCCAGCATGATACCGAATCCGCCCTCACGGAGCCCCAGTTCGTTGCGGATTTCCAGGTGCCGGATCGGATCTTCGTCCGAGGCGGCGTGCGGTATATCTCTGGGATCGAACCCGGGACCTTGATCCTGGATAATCAGCGTCACCGCGGTGGGATCAATCCGATAGGTGATCCGCAGCACGAGTTCGGCATTCTTGCGATGGCCCCACTCGATCGCATTGCCGCCCATCTCCATCACAGCCTGCTTCAGATCCTTGATGTGCCGCTCGGTCAGTGGGGTGTGCGCGAAGAGGTCGGCCAGCATGTCGCTGGCCTGGGCCAGATAATTCAACTCGCTACGGATATCGAAGTTGATCTCGCCGGTCGTGCCGCGCTGCTTGTGCTCCTCGTGCCACGCCAACGCGTCATCCATGATCGCGTAGAGCTGATCGGGTGTAAACGGCTTGATCAGATAGCCGTTGGCCCCGACCCGCACGCCCGCCGCCCGCTGCTTGGCGTCGTGGTGCGCGGTGACCATGACGATCGGGATCAGGTTCGTCTCCCGGTTCCTCTTCAACCGGTCGCACACCTCAAACCCGTTGATATCCGGCAACGAGAGGCTCATCAGGATCACGTCGGGCCGCCGCCTGGAGACCGCCGTGAGGGCGTCCTGGCCGCTGTAGACCTGGACGGGTTCGAAACCACGAGGCCGCACGATATGGGCCAGGATGTCGTTGGCGTCGCGCTCATGGTCGACCACCAGAACAGTGCGCGGCATGGGCAAAACCCGAAGAGACTACGAATCGTCCGACCACTTCTTGTGCCGGAAGCGCCCCAGGATTGGCTGAGAGTATTCTCGCGCCGAGCCTGGCGTGACAAGGCTTTGCAAGAACCGGCCATCTGGAGGGAGATGCCTCGGTTGCACAATCGCATCGTGAACCGACCGCCGAGCCGGTCGCCAGTCCCCCTTGCGAGCAGGATAACCCGCAGGGCAGAATGAAGTGTCTGGTCAGCAGGCTCGTCGAGGCTGGCACATGCGCCAGCGGCCCCGGCGAGGATCGACGCCGTTAGCCGCCGCTTCGCCGGAATCCGCCACATGAACGTCACGAAGATCATCGATTCCTTCGGCTATGTCATCTATGTGGCCCTGGCCTTCCTGGCGGTGTGGGGGGCTTACAATGGGATCTTGCTCTATCGCAGCCTGGCCAAGAAATCGCTCCGGGACGCCGAGGAGTTGATCGACCAAGTGCGGGAGTTGTGCCGGGCCCGCCAGTACGATAAGGCAATCAACCTGTGCCAGACGCCGGCGTACTGGCACACGGCGCTCGCCCAGTTGATCTCCGTGGCATTGCAGAATCGCGACAAGGGACTGGCCCGGATCAAGCAGCTCGTCGTGACGGAATTCCACAGCGAGGTCGTGGCGGGCATGGAGAACCGGCTGGGGTCCGTCTCGACGATCGTGCGGATGGGCCCGCTACTCGGACTCCTGGGTACGGTGGCGAGCATGATCGCAGCCTTCGGCCGGATCGGCGGGTCGGAGCACGTGAACCCTTCCGCGCTCGCGGCCGACATCAGCCTGGCCCTCTGGGCCACCGGCGCCGGACTCTTGATCGCCAATCCCATGATGTTGATCGGAAACGACGTGCACGCCCGGCTTCGACAGCTTCGCGACCGCACCGAGCGGCAGCTCCAGGAGGTTCTGGAGGTGCTCGAGGGGCAAGCGCGCTGAGATCCCGGAGAGAGGTCGATCCCGTACGCCGGCCGAAACCGGCGGCAAGGCAAACTGTGAACGCGGTCCTTTGCATCCGCCTTTCTTGCGAGTTGTGCCATGCTCTTGCGCCGCGACCTGGATCAGGAACGACAGGAGCATATCGACATGACGCCGATGGTCGACGTTGTCTTTCAGCTCATGACGTTCATGCTCTTCACCGTGCACATGAGCGGGGGCGAGAAGGTGGATGTTCCGCCGGCGCGACATGGGGTCGGGGTGGAGGAGACGAGCGCGACGTTCCTCACGCTGACCAAGCCGACCACGGCGGGAGGCGAGTCCCGGCTCTTGCTGGGCCACGGAGAAGGGCCGACGGCTACGCTCGATCAAGGCGCAAAGCGGCCGCCGATGGGGCCAAGCAGGGTCGGAACAAGGTGATCATCCAGGCCGACGGCGACGTGCCGCACGGCGAGGTGCTCAAGGTCGCCGGGTCGGTCGCGCAGGTCGAGGGGATCACGGTCCACATCGGCGTTCAGGAGATGACCGGCGCGCCCTGACCGGGGCTCGAACGGGTCGGAGGGACCATTGCCGAGCTGGGACGTCTTCCACGCCGAGAGCCTCGAGCTGGAACGGGGCCTGAGCACCGACGCGATCCGAGCCGCGCTGGCGGGAGGGGCGCTGCGGGGCGACGACTTGGTCCGTCCGGCGGGCACGACGGTGGCATGGGCTCGGCTCGGCGACTCCCCCGAGTTGTCGTCACCGCGCGCGTTCGAGGCACCGGAAATCGTCGAGAGATCGGTGCCGACGCCTCCACGGGAACCGGAGGTCCGGATGGAGCGACCGGCGCCGGCGGGGGAACCCCCGGAACGAATCCGCGCCGGCCGTCTCGAATCGCCCCCCGACCGCCCCTCGACGAGCGACTTCGAAGTGCGGGCCGACCATCTGGATGAGGCCCCGGAGCCGGATGTCCCGACCGCAGCGACGTCGACGGCCCCGCCCCCGGCGTGGCTCGAGCTCGGGGGCGAGCCGGACGATGTGACCTTCCCGGTCATCTCGGATCTGTCGTACGATCAGCTCATCGACGCGCCCCCCGACCGGTCCGGTGGCGAGTCCGGCCGGGAACATCCCGCCCCATCGGCCTGGGTCTGGCCCGATGACGATGAGGAAGGGCAATACGACGGAGGCGGCCAGGAACAGGAGGTCCGCGGCGCCGATTTTGACGAACAGATCGAGATCCTCGACGACGCAGCCGGCCTGGAAATCCTCGACGAGGATCAATTGAGCGTCGCCAGTCCTTTCTCGCGAGAGGCCAGCAGCGGTAGCCGCACAAGTCACATTGCGCTGCCGGTCGTCCCCTCGCGCGACTGGAACGAGGACCGGGCGCCGGTCGAGGACGGAACGGAGGACGACTTCACGCTGTCCCGTAGCGGTCCGATGACCGTGGAGGAGCTCGATTTGGCGCCAATGGTCAACGTCGCCTTCCAACTCGTACTGTTCTTCATGGTGACGGCGACGACGGTGTTGTACAAGACGTTGGAGATCCCCAAGCCGACGGCCGATCAGGCGCCCGGCGCGGTCGCGCAGGGTCATTCGCGTTCGGTGGACGATCTGCAGAAGGACTATGTCCTGGTCGAGATCGACTCCGGAGGTTCAGTGAAGATCGACCGGGAGCCGGTGCCGGCGAACGTCAACGCGATCGCGGAGCGGCTGCGGACCGCACGAGAGAAAACGGGCCGGAAGATCATGTTGCTGTCGGCGGATTATGCCACGCCACATCGCCATGCGGTGCTGGCTTGTGACGCGGCGATCGAGATCGGGATGGGAATTGCGCTCGCACGACCGAGTCCGCCGCAGGGTCCGGCACCGAGCGTTTTCCCGAGTTCGGTGCGCGGGGGCTCCGCACGACCGGGCGGGGATGGGTCTTCTCCGCGGCCAGCAGCGCCTTCGGAGAAGCCGCCGGAATCCGCACCCCCGGCCTCGAGCGGATCGCCGTTCTGAGGGTGGTCTGCCGAGCCTCGCGAACGGGAGGCCAAGGAACTGCCAGAAACCACCCCGAACGGTCGTTAATGAAGAAGGTTGTATCCGGCGGGCCGGTGCGTGCTGTCGCCTCCTCGCAAGCCGATGCCGGCCTGCCGGATACAATCCCGTTGAACTGAGCCGCGTGGGCACGGCGTTTGCTTTACGAGGGGATTGAATAGCTGGGCAAGGGGCGTGGTCTGGGAGAAGCTATGAGCGACTACCAAGCCCCGACGCGCGGGTGTGCAGCCGGCATTATACCCACCGCGAAGCGGTTTAGTTCAACGTGAAGTCGACGACCGAACTGTCGTGGAAAAACACGACGGAACAGTCGTATCATCACAGGCTCGCTGACATCTTGGCTTCCGTCTCGCAGGATCGCCAGCCGGGTCCGGAACTCGACGACCGAAACCGCCGGGGCGAAGATAGCCCATCCCGCTGAGGATCAGGCCGTGAATCACTTCGCGATGGATTCCGGGGGTGTCGCGCACGGCGCGGGTCGCCGGGCACCCGAAGGGTCGCCGCCGCCGGCCCGACCGCAGGTCTCCCCGATCCGTCCGCCCCGAGCGTTGTCCAGTCCGCCGTCCGGAGAGCCGTCCTCCGCCCTCGCCCCGGTCCGGGCGTTCCGCCGATCGGCCGGGTCCCGGCGGTCCTCCACCCGCTCCGTGTTCAGCGGTCGGTCCCGACACACGCACGCCGAGAGGCCCCGGCCACCCGGGTTCCCTCCGTCGTCCTTGACGCAAGCCCCATCCACCGCGGAGATTCGGACGCGGCTTCCAGGACCCCTCCCGATGTCGCCCCGAATAGCCAAAGAAAAAACAGAAAAACCGCTTGAACCAGCGAGCCTTCTCGGTATAATAAGGAAAGCGTGCGACTAAGATAAACATCACAGTGCCGTGATATCCGCCTCGATCTTCGTTCGCGATGACGCGAATCCCACAGACCCGATCCCGCGCCACGGAGCCGCCCCCATGATCGCCGCCCCCGACACCGTCGAGCCCGTTGCCACCCAGACCGCCGACACCGTCTCGAAACGCGTCGAGGCCAATCGGCGCAATGCGCAGCACTCCACAGGTCCACGCACCGCCGAAGGCAAGAGCCGGACTCGGCTCAATTCCCTGAAGCATGGCATGACCGCCAAGGTCATCGTACTACTTGACGGGGAGGATGGCGAACTGTTTCACGCGAAAATCGCGGCCTGGAAGGACGAATTCCAGCCCCGGTCGGAGTTCGAGGATGAACTCGTCGAGCGGGCGGTCGCCTGCTCATGGCAATCGGATCGGATCGACCGGGCCATCACCGCGAAGCTCAACGAGCTGGTCCGCTTCGGCCGGCTCGACCGCGACGAGGCCGAGGCCGACGAGGTCGAGGACCAGACCCGACGCCTCTTCTGGGACCCCCGCGGGCCCATCGCGCTGTATCCCCACTGGCGCGGCTTCCGGGTCACTCCCCGGGTGTCGGGGCCGAATTCCCTGGACGACCCGATCAACCCGGCCCGCATCGTCAACCGGCTGGAGAACCTGGCCGCCGGCTGCCGATGGCTGCTGGATCGCTGGGCCGACCTGCGGGGGCTGCTGGAGCAGGGCCTCAACTGGCAGGCGCCCGACCGGCTGCGGGCCATCCGGCTCTTGGGCCGGCAGCCGATGGACGTGCTGTCCGACGAGCGGGTGCTGACGATCTACCTGGCCTGCGACGCCATGGACCCGAGTGCGCCGACGAGCCTCGACGACATGATGACGGAGACGGAGGATGATGAGTTGGAGCGGATCAAGGAGCGGGTGCGGGGTCGGGGAGCGGACTGGAAGAAGCCGGCGAGCCCGGAGGCGGGCAAGGCGGCGCTTTTGGCGCTGATCGAGGAGATGGCGAGGCGGCTGGCGGTCAAGCTGAGCCGGCATCGCGAGCGTCAGGAGTTCGAGGAGTCGATGCAGACGGACCTGCTGGCGTTCGACGACAGTCACGAGGGCGAGCTGGCGCGGCGGTATCAGCTCGCCAAGGATCGGGAGATGCACCGGGCGATCAACGCGTTGCTCAAGGTGCGGAAGGAGGCCCGGGCTGCGGCCGAGGCCGGGTGGCCGCTGGCGGGCTGCATTGATGGAGGCGTCGAGGCGGCTCCGGCGGGCGTCGAGGAGGCGATGGGCTTCGGGGACGAAACGAACCCAACTCCACCGGGTCCGGTGCTGGAGTCCCGCCTCGAGGCGGCCGATCCGGTGGGGATTCCGGCTGAAGCCGGGACTCCAACCATCCAACTGCCGGAGTCGGGCCCTCGGGCGGAGGAGGTGATCGGGACAGGCGGCGAAACGAAGCCAAATCCGCCGTCGAGGCCGGGCGACGAAACGAAGCCAAATCCGCCGGAGCGGGCTGCGGCGATCGGAGCCGTGCCCGCGTTCCGGAAGGCCGGTCAGCCGACCCTTGAGGAGTACATGGCGGGGCTGGTGGCACGGCTGGACCCGTCCCGACCGTACTCGGCGATGGCCATCGAGGCCTTGAGAGAGCTGGAGAGGCAGTCGACGTCTTGATCGATCGTTCTGGTCGTCGTCCGATGTCCCTTGTCCGCGGGGCGGAGCCGCTCTGTGGTCGGATCCAACCGGGAGACCATCGGTCATCCCGAGGGCGGCGTCCGGAGACCCGCGCCCAACCGTCCGGGTCGCGTCGGTCGAGAGCAGCGCCAACGAACCCATCGGTAAAATAAGAAGACTGCGATGAATATGCTAGATACATTGACTTTAGGAGTAGACGGGCTGCATCCGGAGCCATCGTCGTCACGATGGCATGGAAGCATAGGGATTGGGGGGGTGCCGTCGGGACACGATGTTGCAATTTGTCGGGAATCCGACCCATAATACTAAGGTGAGAGAGTCGGCCTGATTCGGTTGGGGGCAAGTCGGGAGGCCGCGATCGCGTCGCGGGCCTGTCTTGCCGCGGGGGCCGGCGAAAGGGGAGGCATGACGGTCGTCACCATCAGTCTGGAGGGACACGCCGAAGAGCTGGCCGTCTTCGGCAGCCGCGACCAGTACCTCCGGCAGATCCGCGACGCGGTCGGGGTGAAGGTGCTGGCGAGGCACGGCGAGGTCCGCATCGAGGGCGACCCCGATCGGGTCGAGCAGGCGAAGCGGATCTTCGAAGGGTTGCGGTCGCTCTACCGCGTCCGCAAGACCGTCGCGTCGAGCGACGTCAGCGAGTTGATCGATCTGGCGCTCCAGGCCCCGGACACCGATCAGCCCGGTGCCCTGGAGATCCGTGAGGGCAACCGGGCGGTCCGGCCTCGGTCGGATGGGCAGGCCCGCTATATCCGGGCGCTGATGCAGGACGAACTGGTCCTCTGCGTCGGGCCCGCCGGGACGGGGAAGACCTACCTGGCCGTGGCCATGGCGATCTCGCTCTTGCGCAAGGGACGGATCAAGAAGATCGTGCTGGTCAGACCGGCCGTCGAGGCCGGCGAGCACCTCGGCTTCCTCCCCGGCGACCTCGAGGCCAAGATCAATCCCTATTTGCGGCCGCTGCTCGACGCCCTTCACGACATGATGGACTACGACCAGATCCGGCGGTACATGGACAACGACCTGATCGAGATCGCCCCGCTGGCCTACATGCGGGGCCGCACCATGAATGACGCTGTTGTCATCCTGGATGAAGGGCAGAACGCCACCGTCCCGCAGATGAAGATGTTCCTGACCCGCATGGGCCAGAACGCGCGGATCGTCGTCACCGGCGATATCACACAGGTGGACCTGCCCGCGGGCGTCCGCAGCGGCCTGGCCGACGCGGTGGAGCGGCTCGCCCGCATCCCCGGCGTCGGCACGGTCCTGCTCGACCGGTCGGACATCGTCCGCCATCCCCTCGTTCAGGCGATCGTCAACGCCTACGAGTCGGCCGAATTCGCCGAGCGCGAAACGCGCGACCGCAGCGAGGTTCCGGGCGAACTGGCCATCAACGCCGCCGGCCTGGCCGGCGGCGGACCCGAGGCGATCCGGCCGGCCGATCCGTCTTCCCAGGTTCCCGCCAGTCCGACCGCCTCGGGGTGAGGCGTCGCGGTGTTGTTGTGTCGAGTCTTCCCGCTCGCGAACGAGGTCATCGGCGATCACAAACATGAGATCATCGAGAACCCGCCGCCAACACCGCCAAGCCGGGGCTGCGTCGCCCCGGCGCACCCACGCGCGCGATGGGGACCCTCCCAGTCGGCGCCGATCTGAGACCCTGAAATGAGCATCGGTAAGCGGCGCCTGAGACCGTCCCGCGCCCAACTACGCCCCTCGGCGGCCACGATTTCCCTCAAGCAGGACCGCCAGGCCCGGCAGCGCGGCCGGGCCGCACGACTGGCGCTGGTGGTCGCGTCACTCCTGGCCACCGCGGCGATCGTCCACGGCGCCGGGCCTCCGTTCGAGTATCGGCTCGGCGAGCGGGCGGACCGGGAGATCCGGGTCAACGTCAAGGAGTTCCGGGTCCGCAACCAGACCAAGACCAGCAACGAGCGTCAGGCCGCCGCCGACCAGGTGCCGCCGGCGATGGTCAACGATCCGGCGCCGATCCTGGAGCTGGCCGATCGGCTGGACGACCTGACGGTCGCCATCGCCAGGGCCGATCGATTCGACGACCTCCACGAGGCGGTCCGGACCGCCTGGAAGCTCCGGCCGGAGGTCTTCGCCGAGATCAAGGCGGCCGTCGCGTCGCCGGCCGCCCGCGACCGGCTGCACGCCCAGATCGCCGCGGCCTTTCGGCCACTCGCCCGTGATGGCATCCTCGGCGCCGGGACCCTGCCGGCCAACGAGGAATCGAGCCGGACCCTATCGATCCGCGAGAAGGGGGAGCCGCGGTCCCGCGCCCGCATGGTCGCCCGCGAGCGAGTCATCCCCGAGCGCATGGCCAAACCCGAAGGCCCGGTTTCCCAGGAGTTCTGCGCCGCGTTCACCCCCCCGCGGGTCGGCCAGGTCCTCTTCGCCTTGATACCCGACAAGTTCGACGGCACGCCCACGCTCGCCTTCGAGGCCGAGGCCACAGCCCAGGCGCGCGAGGCGGCGCGGCGCGCGTCCCCGACCATTACGACACCTTCACGCGCGGCGACGTCCTGGTCGAGCAGGGCCAGACGATCGGCGAGGAGCAATTGATCCTGCTGAGGCTGGAGCACGACGAGGCCGTCAAGGCCCTGGGATTCGGCGACCGGGCGCGGCGGCGCTCGGCATCCTGGCGCTGGTCGCGGCCCTCTTCGTCCTGACCGGCTACTACGCCTTGCGTCACGAGAGCCGGTTCGTCGAGGATCCTCGCAAGATCGCGCTGATCTGCGGGCTGGTCGTCATGGTCCCGGCGGCCATCCGGCTGCTGAATATGCAGACCTGGGACGCCGAGCTGGTCCCCGTCGCCATCGCGACCATGATCGTGGCGATCGCCTACAACCCCAATTTCGCGCTCATGGTGACGTTCACCGTCTCGCTGTTGACCTGCGTCGCGCTGGGGACGGACCTCGCCCACTTCCTCGTCCTCATGGGTGGGACCGCCGCCGGGGCGTTGACGCTCACCGAGGTCCGCACCCGCACCAAGCTCATCAAGGTCGGCGCCACGGCCGCGATCACCTACTTCCTCATGACCTGGGCCACCGGCTGGTGGCTCGATCGGCCGACGGACCTGGTGCGGAGCGACAGCTTCTGGCGCGCCGGCTGGGGCCTGATGGCCGGGTTCTTCCTCGGCGGCAGCCTGCCCTTCCTCGAAGGGGCGCTGGGGATCGTCACCGGGATCAGCCTGCTCGAGCTGGGCGACAACACGCATCCCCTGCTCCAGGAGCTGGTCCGCCGAGCACCGGGCACCCACAACCACTCGATCACCGTCGGGGCCATCGCCGAGTCGGCCGCGGAGCGCGTCGGGGCCGATGCCCTGCTGGTGCGCATCGGTGCCTATTTCCACGACATCGGCAAGATGCTCAAGCCGCACTACTTCGTCGAGAACCAGATCGGGACCGCCAACCGGCACGCCAAGCTGGCCCCGGCGATGAGCACGCTGATCATCATCGGCCACGTCAAGGACGGGGTGGACCTCGGCCGTCAGCACCATCTGCCTGAGCCGATCCTCGACCTGATCGAGCAGCATCACGGCACGACCCTGGTCGAGTACTTCTATTACGAGGCCAACCGCCGCAACGGCAGCAACCCCGACGGCTCGTCGGTCCCGGAGAGTGCCTTCCGCTACCCCGGCCCCAAGCCGCAGACGAAGGAGGCGGCCATCCTGATGGTCGCCGACGCCGTCGAGAGCGCCAGCCGGACGCTGTCCGAGCCGACGCCGTCGCGGATCGAAGGCCTGGTCAGCGAGCTGGTGGACAAGCGGCTCCGCGACGGGCAGTTCGACGAGTGCGGCCTGACCCTCCGCGAGATCGCCGAGATCCGCGAGAGCCTGATCAAGTCGCTGATCGGCATCTACCACGGCCGCGTCAAGTACCCCGAGCACCGGACGGCATGATTCCTGCACGAAATCGACTCGAAGAATGCCGGGAGGCGGTGATGGCTCGGAGCGACCCCGAGGACTCGATCGAGGTGGAGATCAGCGATACCCAGGGCCACCTGCGTGTCGCCCACGAGGAGCTGACGGATCTCGTCCGCGCGGTCCTGACCGCCGAAGGGTGTCCGCGGGCGTCCCTCTCGATCGCACTGGTTGACCAGGCGACGATCCACGCGATCAACCGGTCTCACCTGGGCCACGACTGGCCTACGGACGTCATCAGCTTCCCGCTCTCCGAGCCGTCGGACCCGATGCTGGCCGGCGAGCTGGTCGTCTCGGTCGAGATGGCGGCGGCCACGGCCGCGGAGATCGGCGCCGACCCGCGAGACGAGCTGGCGCTCTACGTCGTCCACGGCCTGCTGCACCTCTGCGGATATGACGATGCGTGCGAGCAGGAGGCCGCCGCGATGCGACGCCGCGAGGGCGAACTGCTCGAGACCTGCGGGCGGACGAATCCCTTCGATCTCGCGCGGGCCGTACGCGGGCCGCGGGCGGACCTCGCGGAGTCTGCGATCGGATCGCAACGCCCGGCGCCAGCGACCCAGGAATCGGAGTCATCGCCGTGCTCGAGATGAGCCTGACCGGGTTGCTGGCCACGGGGATCGTCCTCCTGGCGGTTCACCTCTTCGCGATCGCCGTGACCAAGGCGCTGCGATCGTATTCCCGCAGCCTGCTGGAGGAGCGTTGCGCCCGCCGGGGGCACCCGGAGCGTGCCGACGAAGTGGCCCATCTCGACTCCAGGACCGAGCGGAGCGCGGAGGCCATCGCCGTGCTGACGGGCTTGCTCCTGGCGGGGCTCGCCGGGCTCGGGGTGGCGCGCTGGCGGGCGCCGACGGAATCGAGCCGGTGATCCTGATCGTGCTGGCGATCGGGCTGTTGGGTTACGTCCTGGCGGGCGTCGTCGGCAAGGTCTTCGCCGAGACGATCATCGACGTGACGTGGCCGGCGTCGGGCGTCATCCGCGCCGCGGCATTACCGCTGACTTTCGGCCTCCGCCAGGTCGAGCGGCTGGTGGAATGGTCGGCGGGGCCTTCCGAGTCCTCGCACCGGCCGGCGAGCGTCGAGGTGGAGATCGCCATGTCCGACGAGGAGGACGCGCCGGAGGACGAAGGGCCCGACCTGCCCGAGGACGTCCGAGAGGTGCTCGAGCGGACCATCGAGCTGACCCGCACGGACGTCGCGGTGATCATGACGCCCCGCCCGATGGTCGTCGCCCTGCCGTCGACGGCCTCCGCCGACGAGGCCGCCGCCACCTTCCGCCGAACCGGCCTGAGCCGCGTCCCGATCTTCGGCGCCAATCACGACGACATCATCGGCATCCTGTACCTCAAGGACCTCTTCGCCCACCTGACCGAGGCGCACAGCTTCGAGTCGGTGAGCCCGCGCAAGCTCGTCCGGCCGGCGTATTTCATCCCCGAGTCCAAGAACGCCTTCGAGTTGCTCGAAGAGATGCGGCGCGACCGCCGTCAGATCGCCGTGGTGCTGGATGAGTACGGCGGCATGGCGGGGGTGGTCACGCTCGAGGACCTGCTGGAAGAGCTCGTCGGCGCCATCCATGACGAACATGACATCCCCTCATCGGACGAACCCCTCCGCCCGCTGGGGGACTCGCGCTACGAGGTCGACGCCACCTTGCCCATCGATGCTCTGAACGAGCGGCTAGGCCTCCACCTGCCCAGCGACAACGAGTATCTCACCGTCGGTGGACTGGCCTTCCACTCGCTGGGCAAGGTGCCCGAACCCGGCGAGACCTTCCGCGCCGACGGGGCACAGTTCACCGTGGTCAACGTCAAGGACCATCGCATCCGGCGGCTGCGGATCGAGCTGACGGACACCCAGCCGGCGGAGACTCGATCCTGACGGCACTCTGTCTGGTGAGTCGCTGCCGGCGTTGAGGACCGGATCGATCGAAGCCATCGGGACGAAGTGGGTTGAGCGTGAACCGGGCTGATCGATCAGAGGATGAACCGACTCAGATCCTCGTCCTTGGTCAGCTCCTCGAGCCGCTGGCGGACGAGTCCCTCGTCGACGACCACCTGCTTGTCGGCGCGGTCGGGAGCGTCGAAGCTGATGTCCTCGAGCACGCGCTCGAGGATCGTGTGCAGCCGCCGGGCGCCGATGTTCTGGGTGGATTGGTTCACCTGGAACGCCAGGTCGGCCATGACCTCGATGGCCGGATCGGTGAACTCGAGCGCGAGGCCCTCGGTCGCGAGCAGCGCCTGGTACTGGCGGAGCAGCGAGGCGCGGGGCTCGCGGAGGATGCGGGCGAAGTCGTCGCGGGTCAGGTCGTGCATCTCGACGCGGATCGGGAAGCGTCCCTGGAGCTCGGGCATGAGATCCGACGGCTTCGAACGATGGAACGCGCCGGCGGCGACGAACAGGATGTGGTCGGTCTTGACCGGCCCGTGCTTGGTGTTGACGGTCGTCCCCTCGACGATCGGCAGGAGGTCGCGCTGCACGCCCTGGCGCGAGACGTCGGGCCCGCGGCCCGAGCCCGCCTCGTCGCCGGTGATCTTGTCGATCTCGTCGAGGAAGATGATGCCCGATTCCTCGGTGAGGACCACGGCGGCCTGGCTGATCTTCTCGGGATCGAGCAGGCTGTCGATCTCCTGCTGGAGCAGGATCGGCCGGGCCTGCTGGATGGTCATCCGGCGCGTCTGGGTCGGCTTGGGCATGATCCGCTCGAACATGTTCTGGAGGTCCATCTCCATCTGTTCGAAGTTGCCGGCACCGAGGATCGAGACGGGTGCCATGGATCGGCCGGGGAAGGTGACCTCGACCTCGCGGTCGTCGAGCTCGCCGGCGGCGAGCCGCGCCCGCAGCTTGTCGCGGAGGCGCTGGCGGCGGTCGGCGGCCTCGCCCGACGTCGGGGCTTCACCCTCCGGCCACGGTGGCGCGGGCGCGGACGGCGGCAGCAGCAGGTCGAGCAGCCGCTGCTCGACGCGGGCCTTGGCCTGCTCCTCGACCCGTCGTCTCTCCGAGTTGCGCACCAGCGCGATGGCCGCCTCGACCAGGTCGCGGACCAGGCCCTCCACGTCGCGGCCGACGTACCCGACCTCGGTGTACTTGGTCGCCTCGGCCTTCATGAACGGGGCGCCGACCAGTATCGCCAGCCGGCGGGCGATCTCGGTCTTGCCGACGCCCGTCGGCCCGATCAGCATGATGTTCTTGGGCGTGACCTGACGGCGCAGGTCCTCGGGGAGCTGCCGGCGCCGCCACCGATTGCGCAGCGCGATCGCCACGGCGCGCTTCGCGTCGGCCTGGCCCACGATGTCGCGGTCCAGGTCGGCGACGATCTGGCGTGGCGTCAGCTCGCGCTCGCGCCCGGGCTCTTGCTCGCGGTCTGGCACGGCAGTTCCTCCACCGTCAGGTTGGCATTCGTATAGATGTCGATCCCGGCCGCGATCGTCAGCGACTCGCGGACGATCTCCGCGGCCGAGAGCGAGGAGTGCTGGACCAGCGCCGCGCCGCCGCCAGGGCGTAACCTCCGCCCGCGCCGGTCGCCAGGATGCCGTCCGTCGGTTGGATGACGTCCCCGGAGCCGCTCAGGAGCAAGCTGTGTCGGGAGTCGACCACCACCAGGACGGCCTCCAACCGGCGCAGCATCCGGTCGGTCCGCCAGAGCTTCGCCAGCTCGGTCGCCGCGCGGGGGACGTTGTTCGGATAGTCCTTGAGCTTCCCCTCGAACCGCTCCAGGAGCGCGAAGCCGTCCGCCGCAGAGCCGGCGAACCCGACGATCACCTGGCCGTCCAGGAGCTTGCGGATCTTGACCGCATCGGCCTTCATCACCTGCGTGCCGAGCGTGACCTGGCCATCGCCGCCGATCGCAACCCGGTCCCCCTTGCGCACCGATAAGATCGTGGTCGCGTGCCAATCCAAGGCCATGGACCTCCTCGAACGTGACGTCGCTTGATGACACCTCTCACCCGCGGCCTCGCGCCTGGCTGCTGACCACAGAGCGCCGGCCGACCCTCCTTGAACCGCAGGGGCCCGGAATCGTCCCGGGCCCGATTCACGGCCGCAAGCTGCCGAATTCAGGATCGACCTCCAGATTATACCAGGAGCTTTTGCCGGTCCGAAAGCGAGGATGGAGGGAGACCGACGATTCCCCGGCGAGATCGCGATGGATCGATCCCCGCGTGCGGTCCTACGTGAATTACGCTTGACGGGATGGCATGGGCGATTCACGTCCAGTACAATCATCGCGACCTCTCATCGGCATCTCGCCGCGGTAATCACCATCAGCGCCCCTGGGCGCGTCTCGTGAACGGATCATTGCGATGGAGCATGTGGCTGCCCGCATCACAGGGTCGCCGAGACGGCGCTGCGCTGACGCGTCGCCAGGTCGCGACCGTCGCGTTGGTCCTGGGTCTCTCGGCGGCCATCCTCCGCTGGCGGACTTCCCGGGACGTGGACACCCGACCGGGCGAGGCCGGCTCGTTTTACATGAACACCCGTGCGAGTGTGAAGTACGTGGGAGATGCGGCATGCGTGCGCTGCCACCGGGATATCGCGGAGTCCTATCGCCGGCATCCGATGGGTCGATCGCTCTCGCCGATCGACGCCTCACCGGCAAGGCGGCCTGACGAAGTCGAGCTTCCCGCGCGGTTCGAGGTCCAGGGCCTGGAGTATTCGATCGAGGCGGAGGACGGTCGTGTCATCCACCGGGAGACACGCCGTGATCGGGATGGCCCGATCATCGCCGAGAATCAGGCCGAGGTCCGCTATGTGCTGGGCTCGGGCAAGCAGGCCTTCGGCTTCCTGATCGATCGCGACGGCTTCCTGTTCGAATCGCCGGTCACGTACTACGTCCGCGAGCGGCGCTGGGGGCTCTCGCCCGGCTACGAGAAGCGGAATCGCCATTTCCATCGCCCGATCCTGGCCGACTGCCTCTTCTGCCACACCAACCGCGTGGAACCGGTGCCGGGCACCGTCAACCGATACAACAGCCCGATCTTCCGGGGGCACGCGATCGGCTGCGAGCGATGCCATGGGCCGGGCGAGCTGCACCTGCGCCGTCCCGCGGTGGTCAACGGGATCGACCGCACGATCGTCAACCCGGCGAACCTGGAGCCCGCGCTGCGGGATGCGGTCTGCGAACAATGCCATCTGATCGGCCGCCGCCGCGTGGTCCGTGCCGGCGTGCGGGGCGAGGACTATCGCCCCGGGTTGCCGTTCCAGAGATTCTGGTTGGTGTTCGTGACTCCGGCCGGCGCGGGCGACAGTCGCTTCGCCGGCCAGGTCCAGCAGATGCACGAGAGCCGATGCTTCCAGGCCAGCCGGGGCCGGCTCGGCTGCACCTCGTGCCACGACCCGCATTTCCAGCCCGTCCCCGAGGCCAAGGCCGCCTATTTCCGCGATCGGTGCCTCGAATGCCACGCCGAGCGAGGTTGCCGCCTGCCCGAGAACGTGCGCCTCGAACGAAACGCCGACGACTGCACGGCGTGTCACATGCCGCAATTGAACACATCGAACAACACACACCTCGCGACGACCGATCATCGAGTCCGTCGCGAGATCGGGGCGGATCCGAGCACTCGCGTCCCCGGACTCGCAGCCGCGGGCGGGCTCCGTTCCTTCGTGGACTTTCACGCCGGACTGATGGACGAGCGCGATCGCGCCGCGGCCGAGCGCGATCGGGGCGTCGCCTTCTGCCGCGACGGCCGGGACGGTGCGGCGATGGCCTTGCCGCTCCTGGAAGCGGCCCTCTCGCGACACCCGGATGATGCCATCGCCTGGGAGAGCAAGGGGGTGGCGCTGCAGCAGCTCGGTCGCCACAAGGAGGCGTTTTCCGCCTATCAGGAGGTCCTGTCGAGAGAACCAGATCTCGAGTCGGCCCTCGAAGGTGCCGCCGACGCCGCTGCCCGGACGGGGCGACCGGCCGACGCCGTCGCACTCTGGCGCAGGGCGCTCGCCATCAACCCGTGGCGGCCGCATTACCACGCCGAGCTCGCCCGCGCCGCAGCGAGGCTCGGCCATTGGGCCGCCGTCACCGAGTCCGGCCGGGAGGCATTGCGCCTCCAGCCGTTCGACATCGAGGTCAGGAGGATGCTGGTCCAGGGCCACTTGCGCCTGGGCGATATCCCGGCCGCACGACGCGAGCTCGAGACGCTCCTGAGCCTCCAGCCGGCGGATCGGGAAGCGTTGCTGCGCTGGTACGCTTCGCAGTTGCCGCGACGATGAAGCAGTCCGCCGGAAGTCGCCGCCGCGAGAGCATCAGGCCAGAGGAGAGATCGGCCGATCGCTTGTCCCCCCTGCGAAGCAACAGGATAATCAAGTCATCGCCGAGTCTGCACGGGAGGCGTCGAAACGAGCCCAGGTCATCTTGACGATGCATTCTCCCGAACTCGTCGACGCCTTCGGCGAGGACATCCCGACAACGAACGTGGTCGAGTGGAAAGACGGACACACAGATTCGAACGCTCGCAGACGACGAGCGGACCTACTGGCTCCGACAATACTCGCTCGGCGACCACTACCGATCCCGCGAGCTGGAGGCCATGGGTTAGAGTTTATTCCCCCGGCGCGCTCAATTCACGCGTCCCGTCCGTTGAGACTATTGGGAGGCCCGACGTTCATGGGGGACGATGGGGAGGAACTGACCCGGCGGCTGGAGTCATTTCGGAACTACCTGCTTCTCCTGGCCCGGGCGCGGCTCGATGCGCGGCTGCGCAGCAAGCTGGACCCGGCGGACCTGGTGCAGCAGGCAATGACTCGCGCTCTCGAGCGGCGCGAACAGTTCCGCGGGGCCAGCGACGAGCAGCGGGCCGCGTGGCTCCGGACGCTGCTGGCCCACGCGATGGTCGACGCGCTGCGCAAGCACCGCGCGGCCCGACGGTGCCGAGGTTTCGCTCGAGGCGGCCCTCGAGCAGTCGTCGGCGCGGCTCGAGGCGTTCCTGGCGGCCGATCAGACCTCTCCGAGCGGGCGTGTCGAGAAGCAGGAGCGACTGGTCCGGCTGGCCGATGCCCTGGCAGTCCTGCCGGAAGACCAGCGGCGTGCGATCGAGCTGAAGCACCTGCAGGCCCTGGCGCTGATCGATGTCGCCCGGCAGATGAATCGGAGCGTGCCGGCCGTCGCGGGCTTGCTTCAGCGCGGCATGAGAGCACTTCGCAGCGACCTGGGAGAACCCTGGTAGGGGAGGCGGGCCTTGAGCGATCCGACGGCGACGAACCCCGACCCTCAACGGCGCCTGGAAGAGGCGATGGCCGAGTATTTGATGGCGGCCGACGCGGGCCGGGCTCCCGAGCCCGCGGCCTTCCTGGCCCGGTATCCCGATCTGCAGGCCGAGCTGGCCGAGTTCCTCGCCGATCAGGCCGGTCTGGCGCGGCTGGTCGAGCCGCTTCGCGCCGCCCCGGCCGCGTTGCTCGGTGCCGCCTCCGCGCTCACCCTTCCGGCCGACGACGCGCGCCAGCCGGCGTCCACCCTGGCGGGTGACGCCACCGCTCCCGCCACGATGGCGTCGACCTCTGAGGATGCCACCAGCGACGGGAGGAACGGCCCCGGCGTGACGACCCCGTCGGACGATTCCCGCGGGCCATCGCCCGACCGGCCGCGCGGTGCCACCATCCGCTATTTCGGCGATTATGAGATCCGAGAAGTCCTGGGCCGCGGCGGCATGGGGGTCGTCTACCGGGCCCGCCAGGTCAGCCTCAACAGGCCCGTCGCCCTCAAGATGCTCCGGGCCGGCGTCCTGGCCGGCGACGATGAGCTCCGCCGGTTCCAGAACGAGGCCGAGGCCGTCGCCCTGCTGGACCATCCCGGTATCGTACCGATCTACGAGATCGGTGAGGACGACGGACAGAAGTACTTCTCCATGAAGCTCGTCCGCGGCGGCAGCCTGGCCGAGCGGCTGGCGACCTACAAGGATGACCCCAAGGCCGCGGCCTCCCTGCTCGCCGACGTCGCCGAGGCGGTGCATCACGCCCACATGCGCGGCATCCTCCACCGCGACCTCAAGCCGGCCAACATCCTCATCGACACCGAGGGGCACGTCCAGATCACCGACTTCGGACTGGCCAAGCGGGTCGAGGCGGACGCCGAGATGACCGCCAGTGGAGCCATCCTGGGCACCCCATCGTACATGGCCCCCGAGCAAGCCGCCGGCCGGCGCGGGTCGATCACCACCGCCACCGACGTTTACGGCCTGGGCTCGGTCCTCTACGCGCTCCTGACCGGCCAGGCCCCCTTCGCCGGCGACAGCGTGGTCGACACCCTGACGATGGTCAAGGAACAGCCGCCCCAGCCGCCGCGTAAGCTCAATGCCAGGGTGCCGCGCGACCTCGAAGTGATCTGCCTGAAATGCCTGGAAAAGGACCCGCGGCGGCGCTATCTCAGTGCCCAGGCCGTGGCCGAGGATCTGCGGGCCTGGCTCGAGGACCGCCCGATCCTGGCGCGGCCGGCCGGCCCGTTGGAGAAGTCCGTGAAATGGGCACGGCGCCGACCCGCCATCGCGGCGCTGTCGGCCCTGGTCGTGCTGGTCGCTCTGCTCGGTATGGGCGGAATCCTCTCACAATGGCGAGAGGCGGTCGTGGCCCGCCGTGCGGCCGTGGAAAGGGCCCGGGCGGAGGCCGAGGCCCGCGCCGAGGCCACTCAACTCGCGGCGAATCTCCAAGGTGAAACGTACTCACTCGCCCTGGCACTCGCCCAGCGCGAGTGGGAAGCCGCCAACATCGCGCAGGTTCAACGCCGACTCGATCTCTGCGCCCCGCTCCTGCGTGGGTGGGAATGGGACCGGCTCCGCCACATCTGCCACCTCGATGAACGAACAATCCCCGCTCTCGGCAACCACGCTTCTTCCGACTATCTGAGCTGGAGCCCCGACGGAACCCGCCTCGCCGGCAAGAGCGACGTCACGGAGCCACCCACTGGCGGCCCGATCCGTGAGTATCACCAGAACGCCCAGATCCTCGACATGGTGCACGAGGATCGGCGCGCCTTGCTCGTGCCGAAGGTGAGCAGAGCCGGATGGGGGCCGCTGGGCCAGCCGCTCTTCGTCTACAAGACCGACGGGACCGACCACGTCACCGACGAGTCGCTGGAAAGTGTCGAGGTCGCCACCGGCGTGGCGACCCGGCTGTGGTCACTCCCTGTCGGCAAGCTCGGTGTCTTCGACGTGGCCTGGAGCCCCGATGGCCGTCGCGTGGCGATCTCGCGCTCGATTCGCACGGGCAGCAACCTCCGGGTCTGGGACGCTCGCACGGGTCGGGGTGAGCGGGTACTGACCGGGCACAAGGAACAGGTCCGCGCCGTCGCCTGGAGCCCCGACAGCAAGCGGCTGGCCTCGGCCTCCGAGGACGGCACCATCTGCGTGTGGGACCCGGACACCGGCACCAGCGTGCTCGCGCTGACGGGTCACACCGGCAGGGTCCGTGCTGTGGCCTGGAGCCTTGACGGGAACGGGCTCGCGACCGGGAGCGAGGACCAGACCGCGCGCATCTGGGACGCCCGGACCGGGCGCATGAGCGCCGTCCTCAGCGGCCACGGCGGAACGGTCAACGGCGTCGCCTGGCGCCCTGACGGATCATCCGTGGCAACCGCCGGCGACGACCGGACAATACGCCTCTGGGACCCTGGCACGGGGAAACCGCTGGCCATCCTGAGAGGCCATGCCGACCGCGTGTTCCGGATCGCCTGGAAGCCCGACGGTTCGCGACTGGCATCGGCCAGCGACGACCAGACGATCAAGGTCTGGGACCCTGCCCGCGCGGGGGAATCACTCGACCTGGACGGGCATCCCAATGAGGTCCATGCGGTCGCCTGGAGCCCCGACAACCGGATCGTCGCCACGGGCGGCGACGATCCCATCGTGCGGCTCTGGGACGCCGCCACCGGCCGCTTGATCCTCAAGCTGGAAGGGCACAAGGAGGGAGTCTACGCCCTGAGCTTCTCGCCCGACGGCAAGCGCCTGGCCACCGCCGACACCGACGGGACCGCGAAGGTCTGGAATCTGGCCACCGCCGCGGTTGTGTCGACGTTCACGAAGAACCGAGAGGCAATCATGGGGGTGTCCTGGAGCCCCGACAGCCAGCGGGTCGCGACGTGTGGCTCGCGTGTGATGCTCTACATCTGGGAACCGGGCACCGGGACGGAGCGACTCAGCGTCCAGGCGACATCCGATCCGGACCGAGGCAGCATCAGCGGTGTCGCCTGGAGCCCTGATGGTTCTCGCGTGGCCCTGGCGTTGAACGCGCCGGATAATGCGATCCTCGTGCTGGACGCTTCGACCGGACGAACGCTGCGGAAGCTGGGTCACACTCATCCCGCCTGGGGCGTGGCCTGGAGTCATGACTCCCGCTTCCTGGCCGCTACCAGCATCGACAAGACATCTCGGGTCTGGGACGCCACCACCGGGGCGCCGCATGCCACGCTGATCGGCCACGGCGGGATCGTCTGGTCGGTCGCCTGGAATCACGACGGGACCCGGCTAGCGACCGCCGGCGCCGACGGAACCATCAAGCTCTGGGATTCGTCGAGTGGCACCGAGGTGGCGACCATCGCGGCTCACACCGGCACGATCTGGTCGCTGGCCTGGAGCCCGGATGGCGCCAGCCTGGCCTCGGCCGGCGCCGACCGTCGAGTCCGGATTTGGACGAGTCGTGCAACGTCGGCGAGGTGACGGTGCGCATTGAAACGGCCGATCAGATCGCCATCTGCTATCGCCGCACGCGGCGGGAGGGTTGCCTCGAATGCCACGCGGATCGCGGTTGCCGCCGGCCGGAGAAGGTCCGGCTCGCGCGGGATGCCGGTGACGACTGCATCGCGTGCAATATGGTTCGTTTGAACATCTCAAAATACAGTGACGATGAGCCGTTCCGCCGGAAGTCGCCGCCGCACGAACATCGGGGCCGATGACCGATCGATGGATCGCTTGTCCTTGCACTCACCCCGGGGGATAATCGGGTGGACGCTCGCCGGCCGGACGGGTTGGCTGGTCCGAATTCCGATCGATCCGTCAGCCGAAAGGGTCTCCCGAAGACCGGCGAATGCACCTGACCCTCAACCTCGATCGAGAAGATGATGGCCGATGAATCGCCGAGGTGCCGGAACTGCCCGGCGTCCTGGTTTACGGGACGACTCGCGACGACGCGATCATCCGTGTCAAAGTGTTATCTCTCCGCGTCCTGGCCGACCGTATCGAACACGGCGAGACAATGCCCGAGGCGGACCAGCTATTCACGGTGACGATCTGAGCCGGTGGCCTGCGGTCAACGCCCGGGATGTTCTCTCGGCCCGACTCCGCAACGGGTGGTCCGTCAAACGTCACGGGGGTGGTTCTCATCGCATCCTCGAGCGTCCGGACTGGCCCGACTTCGTCTTCGCCTTCCACGACGGCGACGAGATCGGTCCGCGGATGCTCGCGAGGATCGCCTGCCACACCGGGCTACGTCCGGATGACCTCTGAGATCGCACTGACCTTCGTCCGGCCCCGGCGAGCGGCCATGTGACATTCACGCCAGGATCTTCGTGACGACCTGCCCTCCCACGTCCGTCAGCCGGAAGTCTCGCCCCTGGAAGCGGAAGGTCAGCCGGGTGTGGTCCAGGCCGAGCAGGTGGAGGATCGTCGCCTGGAGGTCGTGCACGTGCACGCGGTCGGAGATCGGGGCGAAGCCGAACTCGTCGGTCTCGCCCAGAGTGATGCCCGGCCTGGTCCCGCCGCCGGCCATCCAGATCGTCATGGCGTCGATGTGGTGGTTGCGGCCGACCGTCTCGCGGATCTCGCCCATCGGCGTGCGGCCGAACTCGCCGCCCCAGACGACCAGCGTCGAGTCCAGCAGCCCGCGCGACTTCAAGTCGCGAACCAGGGCCGCGCAGGGCCGATCGATCTCGCGGCACACCTCGTCCAGGTCGCGGTTCAAGGTCTGGCCCGGGTTTCCGTGATGGTCCCACTCGGTATGGTAGAGCTGCACGAACCGCACTCCGCGCTCGACCAGCCGCCGGGCCAGCAGGCAATTGGTCGCGAAGCCGGGCTGGCCACGCTCGACGCCATACAACTTCAACGTCTCGGGCGTCTCCGACGCCAGGTCGATCAGCTCCGGTGCACTGGTCTGCATCCGGAAGGCCACTTCGTAGGCATTGATCCGCGTGGCGACCTCGGGGTCGGCGGTCACCTCGAGGCGTGCCCGGTTCAGGGCCGCGATCGTCTCGATCGTGCGGCGCTGGCTGTCGCGCGAGACTCCCGACGGTGTGGCCAGGTTCAGGATCGGGTCGCCGCCCGAGCGGAGCGGCACACCCTGGTAGGCCGACGGCAGGAACCCGCTTCCCCAGTTGACCGCACCGCCCCGCGGACCGCGCGGGCCGGATTGCAGGACCACGAATCCCGGCAGGCTCGACGATTCGCTGCCGATCCCGTAAGTGAGCCACGAGCCCATGCTCGGCCGCCCGAACTGCACCGTCCCGGTGTTGGCGAACAGCTTGGCCGGCGCGTGGTTGAACACGTCGGTCGCCGCCGACTTCACGAACGTCAGGTCGTCCGCGACGCGGGCCAGGTGCGGCAATAGCTCCGAAACGGTGGCGCCGGATTCGCCGTGGCGCGAATCGACGGGTCGTCCCCAGCAGCCGGGGATGTTCTCGAGTGAAGGTATCCATGAAGGCAAACCGGCGGCCCCGGATGAACGAATCCGGGATCGGCCGGCCGCTGTACTCGCGGAGCCGGGGCTTGTCGTCGAACAGCTCGAGCTGGCTGGGACCGCCGGCCATGAACAGGTAGATCACGCTCCGCGCCCGGGCGGGGAAATGCCCCGAGCGCTCCGCCAGGGGATCGTGGCGCGGATCGGGTTGACGGGGCCCACGGCCACGCGAAGGAGTGGGCTCACGATCGTTCGCGGCGGCAGCCGGCCGGTCGCCGGCCAGGAGCGAACCCAGGGCCACCGCTCCCATCCCCAGCCCGCAGTCGACGAAGAAGTGCCGGCGCGTTCGCTCGCGCAACGCCCGTTCCAGCCATTCGCGGCCATCCCGATCACTGCCCATGAGATTCGCCCTCGCCCGAACGCGGCTGTTCCCGGACCGATGAGACGTCCACGTTTCTCGGAGGTCTCCGATTCCGGATTCAAGATTCCGGATTCAAGAATGAAAGATTCAAAGCGCCGAGATTTAATCGCCTTCAATCGAGACGTCCACGATCCTCGGAGGCCTGCGATTCCGGACTCAAGAATGAAAGATTCAAAGCGCCGAGATTTAATCGCCTTCAATCGAGACGTCCACGATCCTCGGAGGCCTGCGATTCCGGATTCAAGAATGAAAGATTCAAAGCGCCGAGACTTAATCGCCTTCAATCTGGAATTCGGAATGTTGAATCCGGAATCTTCCGTTCGGTGTGCCGGGGCTGCGCCCGATCCCCGTCGGCTTCGTGGAGGATGAGCCTACTCACGGGTCATGAACTCGTCGAGGTTGAGCAGGATGCGGGCGACGCCGACCCACTCCGGCGGCGCGGGCGACGTCGGGGAGTCGCCGGCGCCCCTGGCTCGCTCGGCCTTCAGGTAGTCCACGATCATGAGGTACTCGCGCTCGACAGGCCGACGACCCAGGCACAGCAGGAACGCGTGGTCGATGCGCTCGCGATCGCCCGCCGGCGGCGGACGGTCGGCCAGGACCCGAGCAGCCAACGCGCGACCGATCTCGACGAACGCCAGGTCGTTGAGCAGCGTCAGCGCCTGTAGGGGGGTGTCGGATCGGAGCCGGCGCGTGCAAGCCTGCACGCCGCCGGGTGCGTCGAACGTCATCAGGAATGCGTAGGGCGTGGCCCGCCAGAAGAACGTGTAGAGTCCGCGGCGATACCGGTTCGGCCCGGTGTCCGTGCGCCAGGGACGCCTCATCTGGCCGAGGTCCATCACACCCTCGGGCTGCGGCGGGAATACACCGGGGCCGCCGACGGAACGCGTCAACAGCCCGCTGCTTGCCAGCGCCGCGTCGCGGATCAGCTCGGCGTCGAGGCGGAGCCTTGTCTGCCGCCAGAGCAAGCGGTTGTCGGGATCCACCGCAGCACCCTCGGCGCGGACTCTCGATGCCTGGCGGTACGTCGCCGACTCGACGATCAGGCGGTGGATCGCCTTGAGGCTCCAGCCGCGATCGATCAGCTCGCACGCCAGCCAGTCGAGCAGCTCGGGATGGCTGGGCGGCGAGCCCTGCGTCCCGAAGTCGTTGTCGGTCTCGACCAGGCCCCGTCCGAAATACGCCTGCCAGATCCGATTGACGGCGACCCGGGCCGTCATTGGGTTCCGGCGATCCACCAGCCAGCGGGCGAGGTCCATCCGGTCGGGCCTGTTGCCCGGGCTGACGCCTTCCAGGGGCGGCAGCACGGCGGGGACGCCCGGCTCGACCCGATAGCCCTTGCGTGTGAAGTCGCCGCCGAGGTGCACGAAGGTCTCCCGCGGAGGCCCTGGCCGCTCGCGGACGATCATCGTGCTGACGACCTTCGGCTCGGCCGCACGGAGGTCCCTCAGCACGGCCCGCTCGGCCCGGAAAGCGGGATCCGCGGCGATCATCAATTCCACCAGCACCTGGCGCTGGGCCCGCGACCGCTTGTCCCGAGCCACGTCGAACGCCAGCTTGGCTTCGATCGCCGCGTTTTGCTTGAAGAAGGGCGAGAGCGCCTCCTCCCAACGACGCTCGCGCTCGTCGAGGTCGCGGTGGCGTCCGGCCAGCTCGCGATGGAACCGATCGATCCGCTCCCGGACTTCACGACGGCGGGCCTGCTCAGCCGGCGTGGCGATCTCCAGCTCGGGCTCGTCCACGTTGTTCAGGAAGGCGAAGAGCCTGTAATAGTCGTGCTGGCTGATCGGGTCATACTTGTGGTCGTGGCACTGCGCCAGCCGACGGTCAGGCCCAGGAAGACCGTTCCGGTCGTGTTCACCCGGTTGACGATCGACTCGTCGCGGAACTGCTCGACGTCGATCCCGCCCTCCTGGTTGATGGGAGTATTCCGGTGGAACCCGGTGGCGATGCGATGCGCCAGGTTCGCTCCCGGACGCAGGTCGCCGGCGATCTGGTCGATCGCGAACCGGTCGAAAGGCATGTCGGAGTTGAAGGCCGCGATGACCCAGTCGCGATACTTCCAGATGGAGCGAGGGGCGTCGATGCTGTAGCCGTTGGAGTCGGCATAACGCGCCTGGTCGAGCCACGGCCGCGCCCAGCGCTCGCCGAAGTGCGGCGATGCCATCAGCCGGTCGATCGCTCGATCGTAACGGTCGGGCGAACGATCGGCCAGGTACGCGCCGACCTCCTCGGGCGCGGGCGGGAGGCCGATGAGGTCGAGGGTCGCCCGGCGCAGCAGGGTCGCCGGATCGGCCTCGGGCGAAGGAGAGAGACCGGATGTCTCGAGCCGAGCCAGGACGAAGCGATCGATCGGATTCCGTGCCCAGCCCGGGGTGTGGACCTCCGGAGGCATCGGCCGCCGGGGCGGAACGAAGGCCCAGTGCGATGCGGCGGGCGGTATGCCCGGACGTTCGCCGGCCATGCCCTCGGCCCCCTGGTCGATCCAATCTCGCAGGAGGGCGATCTCGGCTTCCGAGAGTGGAGGCCGATTGAGCGGCATTCGCTCACCGTCTCCTTCGCCGCGCAGGGCCAGGACCAGGGGGCTCTCCTCACCATGGCCGGGCTGGATTGCGGGACCGTCCTTGGCGCCCTTGAGCGCGGCCGCCGCGGTATCGAGCCGTAGCCCAGCCCGGGCGCGGGCGGCGCCATGACAAGCCACGCAGTGCCGCGTGAACAGCGGCTTGACCTGCCGGGCGTAGTCGACCCTCGCCGCGGACGTGCGACGCGGCGGCTCCTGGGCGGGGCAGGTCGCGCCGCAAGCCAGGACCGGCAGAACAAACGCCAGCCACGCTCGACCCAATCCGATCGATTCTGGGAGACGCATTCGACAGCTCGCTCGCGGCGGGGGCTCTCTGGCGGAAAACGGACCATCTGTCCAGGCTGGACGAGGAACCGGCGACTGTGGGAGGGCCCGGCTCCTCTCGAACCAGGATACCCGAGCCGTCCCGCGTTGACAAATGGCCGTCGTCCGCCGCGTCACCCCGATCGGTCCGGAGACGGCGGAAACGAAAAGAGCCAAGGCGTGGCCTTGGCTCTCATGGACGGTTGACGCGCGGGCGAGTCGGCCGGAGTGTCTCACCGATCAATAGGCGTCGGAGCTGACCACCTCGCCGCCGTTGCGGGTCGAGAGTTGCTGCAGGACGCCAGGCCGGGCCGTCGGCGAAATCATGTAGGCATACGCGTCGCCCGAGATGCCGCGGGTGATCCCCATCGGGGTGCAGCCCGGTGGATTGGCGGTATTGAGCGTCGCCGGGTTGATCTGCCAGCTACTGATCGAGTCCTTGATGAACTTCACCGAGCCATCGCAGAAGCCGAAATTGGCCCCGCCGGGGTGGTAGCTGCCCGGCGACGACACGAACTCGTCGGCACCCCCATCCACCGAGCACTGCGGGCCGATGTTGATGTTGAACGGGGGCTTGTTGAAGACGTTGATGCCGAACATCGTGCAGAACATCGTGTCGCCGTAGTTGCCGGACGTCCACCAATTCCAGTTGTACACGTCGGCGCCGGGGAACTTGCCATGGGCACGCTCGGCGAAGGCGAAGGTATTGCTGGTGCCGTCGGTGATGGACTGGAGCGAGACATGGCTCAGATAGTAGATGATCCCGTTCATCTGCTGCTCGCCGGGTGCGGCGTCGGCCGAGGCCTCGCAGGTCCCTCCGTTGAAGTTGGCATTGGTGTTATCGAAGATGAAGAACTCGCCCGTATTGGCGCCGTAGGAGGTGTAGTGCATGGGCAAGATCACGTTATCGAGCGCGCCCGCCCCGGCCGGGTAGACATAGACATCGGCGACTTTGGGATCGCTGGGGCACCACAAACTGGCGATGCCGATGGCGGAGATCGTCGTATTGGCCGCGTTGTACATGTTCTGCATGAAGTTGGTGGCGTTGAACAGCGCGTTCTGCTCCATGTACTGCGACAGGGGGACGAGGCAGCTCCCGCTGGTCCAGCAGAGCCCGCTGTTGGGGTCCTTCTGCCACTGGATCCCCTGGGGGAACACGTTGATGGCCGACAGATAGTTGTGGGTCGCCAGCCCCAGTTGCTTCAGGTTGTTGACGCACTGGGCGCGTTGCGCCGCCTCGCGGGCCGATTGCACCGCGGGCAGCAGCAGGGCGATGAGGACGGCGATGATCGCGATCACGACCAGCAGCTCGATCAGCGTGAAGCCGCGCTTCCGGGCCCGACGACCGGCGATGTTCATCATGAGAGGCACTCCCGCAGAAGAAAAAACGAACACATAGAAATCCCAATCATTCCGATCACGGTTGGCCGCCCGTCACGCGACCTTTGATCGACTTGACCTGGATCCCGCCCTTCTTGCCACCCAGCGCCTTGGAGGCGTTTTCGTCCTGCTTCTGGACGGCCGCATTCTGCTGCTGAACCTGCTTCTGCACTTCGGGACTCTTCGTGTCCGGCCCGGTATCGCAGCCGGCGGAGGTGGCGGCCAGGATCAATGCCAACGCTAACAACGAATGCGACGCCGGCGTCGGCGTGCCGAGACGGAAACGCATGGTCTGAGGATCTCCCAGAAAAGTGGGGACGAGGTCGATCGTCGGCACCGATGTTTCAGGTCCGGGCGCCCCGTGAGGACCGACGCAGTGAACGCGTCCTGAGGTGCGACCGGGCGAGGGATTCCCACGAAGAGCGGCGACTCGCCCGGATTTCGGATCGTGGTCCGCCACCAACCCGGACTTCTCACGAGAGAAAAAACCTACCTTTTCCCGAATGCGCGGTCAAGAGATCTTTGCTTGTCGCTCATCACTATGTGCAAGGAACATGCCGCAAGTCGATGAACGAATCTATTAGGATAATACTCATCTCCTCTTATATGAAGCGGTTACGCATTCTCTTCCTTCACCTCAATGAATTCCTTCGCTCGTTGTACCGGCGAGATCGATCTGCATGGAAATCGCGCTGGGATGCCGAAAGGCCGCACATTTCGGATCGCCGGACGAACGGCGCCGACTCGATCCGGAGGCGGTCGAGGCTGGCCGCGCCGGGCGTACTGGCTGCAGGAGGCATCCGTCTGCGCGAGCGGATCGGGATCACGCGGTGACTGACTCACCGATCTTCCGACCGCGGATTTGCCGAGGCCTCGCGACCTCGCCACGCGTGCGACGGAAGGTCTCCCGGGCCGGCGGCGGGGTCAGGAGACCCGCGCCGAACCGGACCGAGCGAACGGTCGTTCGAGGTCGCGTGCGCTTTGGAGATAGCGCCGGGCGGAATCCGGCTGTCCGGCCAGGCGGAGGGAATGGCTCGGAGCAGAGAGCGTATCTCGATCGTCGGGACCGGCAGCCAGCGCGGCGATGCGGTCCATCACCCGGCAGTGGAGAGGTGGAAAAGCGATCGAAAGGCCAGGCGAGGCGGGGCGACACCGGGCCCGATGGCCTCGATGCCGCCCAAGCCAGAGACAAACGAGCCGGCCCCGGAGGCGAGAGCGAGCCTCCGGGGTCGGGACCTCGAATTGCGATTGCTGTCGGGGCGGCCCGATCAATAGGCGTCGGAGCTGATCACTTCGCCGCCGTTGCGGGTCGAGAGTTGCTGCAGGATGCCGATCTGCGTTCCCACCGGGATGACGTAGACATTGGCGTCGCCGCTGACGCCGCGGCTCACCCCCCTGGGCAAGCAACCCGGCGGGTCACCCGTGCCGAGCGTCGCCGGATTGATCTGCCAGCTACTGATCGAGTCCTTGATGAACTTGACCGAGCCGTCGCAGAAGGCGAAGTTGGCGCCGCCGGGATGGAAGCTGCCCGGCGCGGAGACGAACTCATCGGGACCGGTGATGGTCGGGCACTGGCCCTTACCGTTGGCGGTCGCGAGGTTGAGGTTGAACGGGGGCTTGTTCCACACCGTATTCATGCCGAACAAGGTGCAGAACATCGTGTCGCCGTAGTTGCCCGAGGTCCACCAGTTCCAGCAGTTGATGTCGTAGGGGGGGAACTTGCCGTGGGCCCGCTCGGCGAAGGCAAAGGTATTGCTGGTCCCATCGGTGATGCTGGCGAGGCTGACGTGGCTCAAGTAGTAGACGATTCCGTTCATCTGCTGCTGCCCGGGCGCCGCGTCGGCCGTGGCCTGGCAGTTCGGCTGGACGATCGCATTGGTCTGATCGAAGATGAAGAATTCGCCGGAATTGGCGCCGTAGGAGGTGAAGTGCATCGGCAGGGTGGTACCGGGCAAGGTACCGACCGTCCCGGCCGGATACGTGTAGAAATCCGTGACCCTCGGGTCGCTGGGACACCAGAGGAGGGCCATCCCGGCGGCGGAGATCGTCGTATTCGGCTCGTTATACATGTTGACGTTGAAGTTGCACGCATTGAACAGCGGCTGCTGCTCGGCGTACTGCATGAGCGGCACGAGGCAACTGCCGCTGGTCCAGCAGCCGGTCCCGTGATAGTCGTACTGCCACTGGATGCCCTGGGGGCAGACGTTCTGGGCCGACAGGTAGTTGTGCAGCGCCAGCCCCAGTTGCTTCAGGTTGTTGATGCACTGGGCGCGGCGGGCGGCCTCGCGGGCCGACTGCACCGCGGGCAGCAGCAGGGCGATCAGGACGGCGATGATGGCGATGACGACCAGCAGCTCGATCAGGGTGAAACCCCGACGCTTACCGCGACGACCGACGGAGTGCAGCATGAAAGTGGCTCCTGGAAAAGGAAAACGATGCGGGGTGAGGAGGGAGGATATTATTTCGCCTGCGGTGGAGTCTTGAAGTTCTTGATCGACTTGAGCACGACACCCCTGGAGTTCTTGTTGGCCGCCGCCTCCTGCTTCGAGACGACCTCGCTGAGCGCCTCACGATTCTTCTGGGCATCCGGAGAATTCGGGTCCCCCGAGGAATCGCAGCCGGCGACCAGGACCGCCGACGCCACCGCCAGTAGGGACGCGAACGAACAAGCGGATTTGGTGACGCTTAGACACAGACGCATGGTGTGAGGATCTCCCTGGAGTGTGGCGAGCCGAGCTCGAGCATCGGCTTCTAGACGTTGCGGGTCCGGCTAGCTCTTGATGACCGGGGCCGGAATCGCGTTCCCAAACTAACACGGGATCGGCCCTCACCGCCTCAGGGCAGCGAGGTCGATCTCCGTCTCGTATCGAACGCGATGTTCACGGGATCGTGACCCATCCATCGACAGCTATCGGCGATGGGCGTGGCCATACTTTCACATGGGCTGAGCAACCATCGCGGGGAACCTCAGGCCCCGTTCACGATGTCACCCCCAGTTGCTACCGGACCAAGAGCTCGTGATGTCGGCAGTATTGGAATCGGACTTCTAAAAGTGGCTCGGAGAATTCCGACCTGGGTGTGAGATGTCGCCAGGTGAGGGTCTTCCATGAGGAACCCCCGCTCGCCCGTCTCCAGATCGTCATCCGCTCCCAACCTGGACTTCACGAGATATAACAAAATACTCTTTGCCAATCGCGCGGTCAAGAAATTTTTTGTCATCCCTCATCCC
Organism: uncultured Planctomycetota bacterium; assembly: GCA_963815795.1. Classification (GTDB taxonomy): domain Bacteria; phylum Planctomycetota; class Planctomycetia; order Isosphaerales; family Isosphaeraceae; genus JAKAUH01. Next base: position 1,437,260 of record CAWFIC010000006.1, read on the forward strand.
TATGTGCAAGGGACGTGCCGTGCTGAGATCAACAAAGCAAGGGCGCGAAGAGCAAACTCCATCCGCATAAAGAGATAGAGACATCTCACGCCTCGACTGAACGAATTCCTTCGCTGAATCGCATCCTCTCCGGTCTGCCCGAAAAACGCGCTGCTGTGCCGCATTGCTACACCAGCGGCTCGAGGAAGCGGCGTTTCTCATCGGGGCGCCGCGACAGCTCGGCGACGGTCGACGTCCGAGCTGCTCGCCCCATCCATATCGAAAAGAAGCCTCTGGATCTCCCGATCGAGCGGATCGCGATCCAGCGCCAGGCGATACCAGGCGCGGGCCTCGGCGACCTTCTGTACGGACCGGCAGGCATCGCCGATGGCGCGGAGGGTCTGGGCATCGTCGCGGCGGGACAGCGAGCGGGCGTTCTCGATCAGCCATTCGAGGCGGTCGCGGTCGCGCGCGGCCTGGAGATAGGGCCCGGCGGATTCGGCGTGTCCGGCGACCCGCAGGGCCTGCCCCAGGCCGAAGAGGGTGTCTCGATCGTCGGGATCGGCGGCCAAAGCCGCGCGGAAGTGCGTCGCCGCGGCGGCATCGCCGCGGGCGAGCGCGAGCCGGCCGCGCAGCCGGGCCAGCGCGGGATCATCGGAGCCGCCGTCGGCGATGAGTTGAGCAGCGACATCCACCTGAGCCCGATCGAGTGCCAGCCGGCGCGGGCCGCACGGGCCCCGGCATCCCCGACCGGCAAAGCGCCCAGCGCCGCGTCGGCCGCGCCGAGGCGGCCCAGCCGCCTGAGGTCCTCCGCCAGGGCGAGACGGGACGTCCGATCGTCTGGGTCGTTGGCCAGCATTCTCTCGAGCTTGGCGGCGAGATCCGCGGGGCCGATGTCCTGTCGGCGGCCGAGGCACCAGAGATAAAGCTCGTCAAACCGGAGCGTGCGGGTGGCCGCCAGGGAGCGGAACTGGGCGGCGAGCTCGCGCCGGCGCGATTGGATCGTGTACAAATTGATCAGGTCCAGCCGTGCCTCGGCCAGTGTCGGATCGAGGGACAGGGCCCGGAGCAAGGCCGCCTCGGCGGGCCTCGCCCGATCCCGCTCGAGCTCGAGCATGCCGCGGGTCCGCTCGATCAAGGCGGCTCCCGGCCCGGTCGCCGGGAAGCCTTCGAGCGCGGCAAGGGCCTGGTCGATCCGCCCCCGCTCTCGCGCGACCTCCGCCCGCAGCAGGCGCTCGGCCACGCTCGCGGGCCTGCGCCGGGACAGCCGAGCCAGGGCGGCCTCGGCCTCTGCGAGCCGCCCTGATGACCAGGCGGCCTGCGCCTGATTCCAGAGCCGTTGCGGATCGTCCTGCCAGGCGATCCAGGCCTGGCGGGCGGACCATCCCGCCAGGACGAGCACGGAGAAGAACACGGCGATCCAGACGACCCGCTGGCGGCGACGGGACGTCGGCATCACCCGGGAGTTCGTCGGGTCGTTGCGTCCGGCCATTCGTCCTCGAGTCCTCCGTCCTTCAATCTCGGGCCGGCCTGTTCTATGGAGGGCCCGACAGGTGATGTCGAGTGGGCTTTACCCTCCGATCGCGGGCCTCGCCCGGTGGGCAGAGCCCACCCTACTTCGGCTCGATGATCTCGTGAGTCCGGTTCGTGAGGTCCCAATCACGTTAGGGATTCTTACCCTCGTATCGCGGGCCTCGCCCGGTGGGCAGAGCCCACCCTACTTCGGCTCGATGATCTCGTGAGTCCGGTTCGTGGCCAGCCGCTCGACCCGACTGATCGCGCCCGACGGCCAGCGGACCGTCAGGGCCACCGATTCCGCGTCCGAGCCGAGCCCGATCAGGAGCCGGGGGTCGTGCGAGGACATCAGGCTGCATCCACCCTTCCGCTGGCGATGGATCGTCCGGCCGCCGGATTCGACGGTCACGACGGCACCGATGGCATCGCGAGCGGAGCGGGTGCCGACGAGTTTCAGCCGGACCCAGCGTCCGGCCGGCGGGGTGTCGTTGCGCAGGAGGGCCGGGGGGCCGTCCTTGTGGCTGATGACCACGTCCAGGTCGCCATCGTCGTCGAGATCGCCGACGGCCAGGCCGTGACCGACGTGGTTCGAGGCGAAGTACGGCCCTGCGCCCCGGTTCGCGAGCTGGAACTTCGTCCCGCCCAGGTTGCGGTGCAGCAAGGGCGGCTGGGCGTAACCGGTCGGCTGGCCGAAGACCTGGGCGTTGTCGTCGATATGTCCGTTGGCGACGACGATGTCGGGCCAGCCGTCGCCGTCGAAATCGGCCAGGGCGCAACCCCAGCCGATCCAGGGGAGACTCTCCACGGCCAGCCCGAGGTTGGCCGTGACGTCCAGGAACGCCCCCTTGCCCAGGTTCTTGAAGAGCGTGTTGTACTCCTCCTGGAAGTTGGTGACGAACAGCTCCGGCCGGCCGTCGCCGTCGATGTCCTCGGCATCCACTCCCATGCCGGCCGAGGTCCGGCCGTCGATGTTCCAGCCGGCTCCCGAGTCCTCCGTGGCGTCGCGGAACGTCCCGTCGCCGCGATTCAGGAAGAGGAAATTGGGATCCTGGTCGTTGGCGACGTAGAGGTCGACGCGGCCGTCGCCGTCCACGTCGGCCGCGGCGACCCCGAAGCCGTGGCCGTCGGACCGGCCTACCCCGGCGGCGACGGTGACATCGGTGAACGTCCGGTCCCCATTATTACGATAGAGGACGTGCCGGGCCGGTCGCAACTCCTTCGGCGAGCAATAGCGGCGGATCTTCCGCGCCGCATCACCGCAGAAGCGGTCATCGCGGGGCCACTGCCACTCGCCATATCGACTGACGTAGAGATCGAGGTCTCCGTCATTGTCGAAGTCGAGGAAGGCCTGCGCTGGAGGACCAGCGACCGGGCTGCGCGACGCCCGCGGATGCGCTGATGTCGGTGAACGTCCCATCACCTCGATTCAGGTACAGCACGTCCCCGCCATAATTGGTGAGGAAGACGTCCTGGTCGCCGTCGTTGTCGATGTCCCCGACGATCGCGCCGTGGCAATAGCCGCGGAAGCCCAGGCCCGATCGCTCGGTGGCGTCGCGGAACCGCCCGCCGCCCAGATTCTGATAGAGCCGGTTGGGCACGGCGTGCGCCGGGTCCAGGGGCAGGGCGTTGCCGGTGGCGAAGTAGAGGTCGAGCCGGCCGTCGTTGTCGAAGTCGAAGATGGCCACGCCGGAACCGTTGGCCGTGGGAAACTGCTTATCGGCGGTCATTCCCGAGACATGAACGAAATCCACCCCCGAACCGGGAAGGATGTCCACGAATCGGAAAGGTCCCGGCGGGGCCTCCCGCGCCGGTTCCGGCGGCGAACCCCTCGGCTCCCCGACGGCGGCGGGAGCGGGTGCGGCCGTGGCAGCAGGATGGGCCTGGGCCTTGTCGGCAGCAGGGTGGCCGGACCCGTCGCAGCCGGCGAGGATGAACCCGAGCCCGGCGAGGCAGGACATCGCGACGATCGTCCGCCGATGGCGCCGCTCGATCTGACCACTGACCACTGACCATTGACCACTGACCACTACTTCTTCTCGCCCTGGATCGCCTCGAGAGCGGAGGTCGCCGATTTGCGGACCCGGGCGGCCGGATCATTCTTCTCGACCGCGCGGATCGCGGCGATCGTATCGTTTGACGCGGGCTTGAAGGACGTGAGTGCCTCGACGGCCGCCTCGCGGGTTGACCCCACTTCGGACTTCAGCGCGGCCGTCAGGGCGGCCACCGCCGTGGCCGCCGATGAGGTACCCGGTGCGATCCGGCCGAGGGCCTCGGCGGCCGAGGCTCCGTTGACGGTGGCCGGATTGCCGGCCATGCTGCCTTGCTGGAAGGCCACCAGCGTGGGGACGGACCCGGCGGCCGCCGTGCCGAACTTGCCCAGCGCGTCGGCCGCGGCGGCCCGACGCTTCGCCGGGCCCGCGGCACGGTTTCGGTCAGGGCCGCGATGGCTTCGCCGGCCGCCGATGTACCCGGAGCGATCCCTCCCAGGGCCTTGGCGGCCTCCTGGGCCGGTCCCTCATAGTGGGACGTCGCGGAGGTGGGCGACAGGACGGTCTGGTCGGAATCCGCCGGCTCTCGCAGGACCTTGATCAGGGCGGGGACGGCCACGCGCGGATCCGGGGACATCCGTGCCAGGATCCCCACCAGATGGAGCCGTGCGTCCCGGTCCTCGCTCCCCAATCCCTCGATGAGGGCGGGGATGACCGCCGACGTCATCCCCGACGCCGGTATTCGGGCCAGGGCCGCGCGGCAGGCGTCGCGGACCTGCGGCTCATCCTGCGCCAGGTGGCGGAGCAGAACGGGCATGACCGGATCGAGGCCCTTGGAGAACGACACCAGGACGCCCACGGCGACCGCCCGGTTGCTCGCCGACTCGTCGTCGATCGCCGCGAACAATCGCGACGGCGGCTCGTTGACGACCCTCGGGGCGCAGTCGCGCAGCCCGCTCAGGACCGCCTGTCGGACGTCGGAATCGCGATCGCTTAGCAGGTCAAGCAGGGAGTTGACGATCGCCATCGAGTCGATGTCCGCCCGGGGTGGGGCCGGAGCCTTGGCCGTCTGGCCGCCCCGCCGCCGGCCACCGCGATTCGACCCGGCCGCGACCCCCGCGACGACGCCCAGGGCACCGGCCGCCTTGCCCCGGACCGACGGCTCTCGGTCCTTCAGCAATTCGGTCAGGGCCGCCACCGCGGCGCGGGTCGATTCGGTCTCGGAGGCCGAACCCGCCGTGTAAGAACCGACGATTCCCAGGGTTTCGGCCCCCGCCTCGCGCACGCCGGCCGAGGGATCGGCCAGGACCGGCAGCGCCGCCCGGATGACCGCGCCGCCGGAGGTCGAACCCAGCTCCGACAGGGTGCGGACGGAGGCCGCCCGCTCGGAGGAGTCCGCCGACCGGAGCTCGCGGACGGCCGACAGCATCGGATGGGAGCTCTCCCACACATTCCGTCCCGCCCACACGGTCGCGCCGGCACAAACGACCAGGAGCATCAAGACCCGCATGCTGATCCCCCGGCCCCGGTGCGTCACGGCCGCGGACCGAACGGACTGGGCCTCGGGAGCACCGTCGCCGATCGAAGTCGTACTCATTCCCTCACGCTCCTGGAACACCGATCAAAACCGACGGACCGCGTTGACAGGTTCGAAAATACCGTGAGCTTCCCCGTGAGGCCACCGTCCGTCGCCCGAAATGTTCGGGACCCGCGCGATGCGCGCGACCGATTCGAGCCGAGCCGTGGTGGGTTCGACGAGCGTCGAGCGTGGCGCGGACAGGACCGTCCCTGGAGAAGAGACCGTCTCTCCGGGGTCGGACCCGTTGAAGATGATGCCTGCGGACCGACGCATCAATCAATAGGCGTCGGAGCTGACGACTTCGCCGCCCGCGCGGGTCGAAAGCTGCTGGTAGACGCCCATCCGCGTCCCGGGCGTGATGCTGTAAATATTGCTGGTGAACGTGACCCCGGTGGGGAGACCCGTGGCGGGGTTGAATTGCCAACTGCTGACCGAATCCTTGATGAACCGGACCGAGCCGTCGCAGAAGGCGAAGTTGGCGCCGCCGGGGTGGAAGCTCGAGGCCGCATCCGCCCAGGAATCACCGTCGTTGTCCGAGACCTTCGCGACCTTGTTGAAGGGATTGATGGGGTAGAGCGTCGAGAAGACGGTGTCCAGTGCGTAGGCATCGCCCCACCAATCGAAGCACTTGGAGTCGGCGGCCGTGAACGCCCCGTTGGCGTGCTCGCCGTACATGATCGTGTTGCTGGTGCCGTCGGTGATCCCCGAGAGCTTCGTGGCATTGTTGTAGATGAAGACCCCGTTGAGGGAGTTGATGACGTTGTAATAGGCCGAGCACGAGGTCATCTGGGCCGGGTAGGCGATGTAGCAGGAGTTGAGCATCTCGGGCCACCAGGTCCCGGTGCAGGCCGCGTAGCTGGTGAAGGCGACGGTGAGGTTGGGGTTGTCGCCATACTGGCCGAAACTCAGCCGCTTGCCGGCGATCTGGCCATCGCTGGGGCACCAGAGCGTCGCGAGGCCCGTCGCATAGACGGTGCTGTTGGCGGCGGAGTAGATGCTCCGGCTGAAGTTCATCGCGTTGAACAGCGCCCCCTGCTCGAAGTAACCGAGCATCGAGACGAAGGTGCTCTGATCCTCGACGTAATAGTTCCCGCCGAGGTACCCGACCCACTGGCCCGAGTCCAGCTTCATCGGGCTGCCGATCGGGAACGAGTCGTTCGAGGAGACATAATTGTGGGCCGCCAGGGCGATCTGCTTCATGTTGTTCGTGCATTGGGCGCGGCGGGCCGCCTCGTGCGCCGACTGCACCGCGGGCAGCAAGAGCGCGATCAACACCGCGATGATCGCGATGACGACCAGCAACTCGATGAGCGTGAAACCACGAACCGGGGCGAGGCCATTTCGTCGAGACATGTGATGTGGCTCCATCAGGATGTTTCCGGGACGAACGGGGATTCAGGATGATTGCGAGCAGGGCGGGGACCGCCCGGGGAAATGCAGAGCTCGGCGTGGGGACTAGGTTTTCCCCTTTCCGGCTGCCCCCATCTTTCCCTTGACCCTCTCCAGGCGCTTGAGGGGGCCGCTCTCGGAGGCGGGCTTCTCGCCCGGCGTCGCGGTACCCTGGTCCCCCGAGCCGCAACCCGCGAATCCGCCAGCCAGCGCCACCAGGCCCAACCGCAGGACTCCGCGCCGGCTCAGCGGCGAACAAGAAATGTTCGTCATGGTGCGACTCGCTGGTGCATTCAGGATGAGGTCAAGGCGGTGAAAGACCAGGTCTACACCCCGCGCCCGCCACGAGGAGAGGAGACGGAAGCGTCCACGTTCGCGAGGAGATCGAACTGGTCCTGTTGTGGACCCGGGGATGGGGTCGCATCGCCGAGGTCGAGCACATCATAACTTCACCGACTCCCTGCTGGAAGCATCCACCGGCCGGAAATGTTGACCGCCACTCTCCGAAATGATGAATCCGGATCCGTACCACGAACTCGTTCGCCGGCCCCGAGGAGCGCAGCCCGGCGCTTGAATGAACGAGTGAGCACCATGTAAGGGCCATTTCCTCCCGGATCATCTCTTCTCCACTGATGATTCGCGGTTTAGGGACGCAAATCGGCAGTGGTTCACCACGAGCTCCGGCGGTCGCCGCGATCGGTCATTTCGACGTGAGGGCCGACGGTTCCAGTGTGGCGGTCGCCGGGAGGGCGGGCCGTATTCGCGACCCCCGACCCGCTCGAGGATGGTGGCGCGGCGATGACGGTGGCCGTGAAGCCGAAGGGTTTCTTGGACACTCCCTGGAACGGGTCGCGGACACGCACCCATTCGGGCGGTAGCGCGGTATCGGGCGAGAAATCGGCGACGGCGTGCGCGTCGCAGACACCGGCGGCTCGGCTGTCGAGCACGAAGGTGGCGGTCAGGGTATAGCGGCCCAGCGGCATGACCGGCACTTCGAGAGGTGGAAGGTGCTGATTGCAGAGTTGTCCCCCGGTGCCTTCCACGCAGAGTGGTGGATAGGCCAGCGTCAGGGGCGTAGCCGTCTGGTCGACCGGCGTCAAGCAGACGTCGGCCAGACGGACGCAGGCCCCGGCCCGGCCCTTACTCCGCACGAATCCGACCAGGGCCGTATCGAGCGTCAGCGAGACCGTTGTGTGCTTCGGATCCGAGCAAGTGATCTCCAGGTCCTGCACGAGCCGGAACTTCTCGCTCGCGGTCCCCGTCGTCCCCAGGTAGCTGTTGGCCGCGGCCGTGCCGGTCATCGATATCGTCAGGACGTTCGGCGCCGGCGTGACGACGTCGATGAAGCCCCCCTCGGCACGGGCCAGCTTACGGGCGTGAGGGGTGACGCAAGCGTTGCGCGTATGCAGCACGATCGTGTAGGTCGGCGGGGCCGCCGCCGGGCCCGCGGGCGGAGCCGGGATCGCCGGCGCGGACGGCGGCTGGGCCTTCGCCCCCACCAGCACTGCGAGATTCAAGAGCCCCGCTGCCGCCGCGGCCTTCCATCCGCTCATCGCTTCGTCCTCCTGACCTCCCCGGACCATCGAGGAGCCCGGCGACTCCCCTCGTCCCCCACGGGCCGCTCCCGACACTCAGAAGAGAAAGACGACGTCGAAACCCATCGTCAACTGGCTGGAGCGAGTCCCATCGCTGTAGGGATGCGTGTACTGGGCCCAATCGTATCGGATTTCGGGCCGGATCCAGATGTGATCCTTGGGCTTGTAGATCAGCCCCAGGGTGATCTCGTGATAGACATCGGCGTTACCCGTCGCCAAACCGTAGGGATCCCAGAAGATCTCACTCCTCCACACGCCGGTCACTTTCGGCGTGATCTGGTAGAGGAACCAGTTGGCCAGGCCATGGTAGGCCGCCGTGACCGGGAGATACGGGTTGCGCCCGTAGCCCAGGATCTCCGGATCGAAGACGTGTGCCGTCTCCATCGCCTGCGTCAGGTTGGTCGTCCACTTGTAGGTCGCGACGGCCACCAGATAGGCGCGGCGGCTCTTGTTGTAGAACGGGTCAGGTCGGCGGGCCAGGAACCCTGGACCGGGCACGCCGACCGGCAGGTCCACGGCGTTGGGCGGCGGGAAGATCGGGAGCTGGTCGAACGCGGAGACACCTCCGACGACCAGGTTGACCTTCTGATTGCGCGATGTCCAGCTCATCCCGCCCATGTAACCCCACTTGTAGGGCTCGTTGGGCCAGCGATCGAACCCGTCGATCGTGCCGCTCCAGACGTTGAGCCGCTCGTGTACGTGCAGGTTCGCGTACGCACCGAAGAACGTGAACGGCGTGAAGTTCATGAGGTACGGCACCGACAAGAGCGGACGCGCAATCGCCTGCGGGCTCTCGAACCCCGTCAGCGAGAAGAACCGCCCGGCCCGGATATCCAGGCCGCGGGGAGTCAGGATCGGCAGGTGGACCTCGCCGTAGATCTGCGGCAGGTCCAGGCCGGCGAACGCGTTATTGTGCCAGGCGCGGTCGAACAGGCCGTAATCCTTGGTGAATAGCCAGTCGTTGCCGAAGAGCAGGTCAAACCGAAAGCCGAAGTTCACTGTGTCGATTGAATCGAGCGGGTTCTCGATCGTCAGATAATACTGATTGCCCATCCACTGGTCGGCGAGGTGATTCGGATAGACGCCGAAGTTCTCGCGGTTGGCTGGCAGGCCATTGGCGTTCCCGGTGAAGCTGTTCTGAATCCAGCCGTAGACACGGTACGGCCTATCCTGAAAGCCCAGCGCCTTGTTGAGAAACAGGGGCGTCGGGGCGGGCGCGACGGTGGGGACCGGCGCGGCAGCCGCTTCCTCGGGCGGGGTACGGAGTACCAATGTGACCTGCGACCCGCCGGGCGTGCCCGGCTGCGCGACCGGCGTCAACGCGATGGGCTGCGCCGCCGGCGCGGGAAAAGACGACGCGACTCCGGAAGGTCGCGAGTTCTGAAACTCGCGCAAGCGGGTCGCGATGAATTCCCGAGGCCGCAACAACCGGCGGCGCGTCGAGGGCTCGTCCTCACCCCGCTGGGTCTCGATCGACGACGCCGCGTGTTCAGGCCCCGCCGCGAAACGGCCAGCCGCCGACACGGGCGAGTGCCCGGCCGAGGACGCGGCCGCAGTCGCGGAGGCCACGACCGTCTCCGCTCGCGGTGGCTCGGCGACACGACGCGGTGCCGCGGTCAACTCCGGCGCGGCCCCGAGACGCGCCGGACTCCGATCCCGCGACGGACGCGGTCCGATTCGCCCGGGACGGTCGCTTCGAGCGTCGGGTCAGCTCAAGGAACTGACGATCACCGGTCGCCGCAACCTGGGCTCGCACCGTCGTGGTCAAGAAGCCCCCGAGCACAAGAACGGCCAGAGCTATCGAGGACACCGGACGCACCAAACGACCTCTCCGCGCTTCGGCTGACAGACTCGACGAGAGGAAGCGCTCGCTTCGTCAGTGATCGGGTGTCCGACTCTGGCGAATTCAGTGAATCTGCCGATGATGTCGGATCCTCCGGACGTCTGGAGGGATGTGAGAGTGGATGGCTCAGAGTCGGTCCCGGAAGGTGGGTCAGACGATTGTAGGGTGGGTGAAACCCACCGACGCAAGGCCTTGGCACACGGTGGGTTTCACCCACCCTACGGGATCGCTCTCGACCCTTCCGGGACAGAATCTCAGTCGATCGACGACACGGGACAACCGCTTGGCTCCGTGCTGAAACCTCAACGGCCCTGCGAGCCAGGGCCCGTGCGATTCGGTGCCGTCCCGCCGACCAGGGCGCCGACGAAGGCACGAGGGCGCCAGTAAAGCTCCGTCTGATTGGGCTTCGCTGCCCCGGTCCCTCTTGCCGCCGTGGATCGGCCAACTGCCGGTACGGGCTGAGCGGACACCCGGTCCGACGCGCCGTTCGATGGCAGATGCGAGTGATACTGGGCGGGCACACCGTAGTAGTAACCGGGCGACGGGATCCAGACCAGGGAGCCCGACTTCAACCGGTAGAAGCCGGCGAACGGGTAGTAATGGGCCTGCTGCGGCGGGATCTTGTCGGACCGAGCGGGACTGGCGGACTGGGCGGCACGCGACGAACCTGGTTCGCTGACGATCCCGGTGAAAGGCACGGTGAACGTCGCGGTCGGATCGGTCGGGTCCGGCAGGCCGCGGACCTCGAACGTCACCGTCGCCCCGGATCTTGGGACCGTGCTGAGGTCCATCACCAGGTCGAGCGATTCGGCGGGCAGTCCCGGCGGCACCGACGCGGGGCGCAGCGGCCGCGCGAACCAGGGGCGAGGTGAATCGGGGTGGTAGAATGTCGCGGTCCCGGAGAGGGCAGAGGCTCCAACCGCGGCGCCCGCCGCATCGGACACGAACACGCGCAGGCCCGACGCGTAGAAGAACGCCTCGAACTGATAGTGCGCCGTCCGGCCCAACGTTCCGCCCCGCGCCGATCGGGCGGGCGGAGCCTCGTCCTGCGCCCGTGTGCTGCCGAGACCAACGAATGGCGGGATCGCTGCAAGTCCCGACGCGACCATCAACGCCACGACCTTCGACGTCGCACGCATGATGACCATCTCCGGGATGATCCCGGCTCTTGATCCGGAGGAAGCGGACCTCTCAGGAGGCCCCGCGACCGCGGCTGGAGGTGCCCCTCCGCGCCCGGCCCACGCCACGCGCACGATGGTTGTGCGTGGTCAACTCCAAACATCAACTAGCATAATAGTTATGGAGGACTTGGTCAAGGCGATGCGCGCAGCCGTCGCGGGCCGGCGGTGATCCGTACGGAGTGGGGGACGCGTCCCTCGCCGGTCGGTCGCGCACCCACGATTGTGGTCTTCGACGCCGCCGAACGGGCCGATAACCAGGTTTCCGGCGAGTTCGGCGCGAAGCTGCCGCGGTTCCCGACCGCCGCCCCGGTCCGCGGGGGCCTCCGTCAAGGGGTGTACGCGTGAAGATAAGGGAGACCCACCCCGAGCAGTGCGGTGAGGAAGATCAGCCCGAAGACGAAGCCAAGGATCCAGAAGTCCCTGCGAGGGATGAACCCGCTCCCGAAATAGACGGGGGCCGGGCCGGTCGCATAGGGCGTGATCACACCCATCAGACCGATCGAGTACGCGAGCACGAGCGCGAAGACCTTCACGGGCATGCCCGCGTACGCCGCCCCCGCCGCGAGGAGCGCCGGGAAGACGACCACTGTGTGCGCGGTCAGGCTGGCGAAGGCGTAATGGACCACGAAGAAGAAGACGACGAAGCCGACCATGGCGGCCATGGGTGAGATGCCGATCAACTGGCTCGAGACTCCCCTGGCCGCCCAGGAGACGATCCCCACGCGGTTCAGTCCGTCGGCCAGGGTCAAGAGGGTGGCAAAATAAAACACGGTGTCCCACGCGGCCCGATTTCCGATGATCTCGTCCCACTCGAGCACCCGGAAGATTACCATCAGCGCGATCACCACCAGGATCGCGGTGGTCGCGTTGAACCTCTGCGAGCCGAAGATCCAGAGCCCGAAAGCGACCAGGGTCAGGAAGCCCAGTCCGGCCTCCCGCCACGAGAGTCGACCCAGCCGCGCCAGCTCGGCGTCCGCCCAGGCCGGCACGTCCGGGCTCGAGCGGATTTCGGGCGGGTAGATCAGGTAGACCAGGAGCGGTAGGACGGCGATCAAGAGCACACCGACCGGGAGGAATCCCAACGACCACTGCGACCAGGTGATGTCCAGGCCCGTCTCCTCGCGGATCAGGCCGACGGCCAGCACGTTGGGCGCGAGGGCCGTGAGGAACATCGAGCTGGTGACCGACGTCGCCGCGAACGCCGTCCACATCAGGTAGGCGCCCAGCCGACGAGCGGTCGGCCCCGGCGCCGATCCGTAGAGCGCGGGGATGCTCCGGACGATCGGGTAGATGACGCCGGCGCTCCGGCCGGTGTTGGACGACGTGAACGGGGCGATCGCCAGGTCGGCCAGGGTCACGGCGTAGCCCAGGCCCAGCGTGCTCCTCCCCAGCAACTTCACCAGCGTCAGGGCGATCCGCCGTCCGAGCCCGGTCTTGTCGAAGCCCGTGCAGAGTGTCAGGGCGCCGAAGATGAGCCAGACGGTGCCGTCCGAGAAGCCGCTGAGCCCCCACTTGATGGCGTCCGCGGGCTTGGCGGCGACGTCGCCGAGTACGGTGGCCGCGGTCACCCCGATCAATCCCACCGCGGCCGGCGGCAGCGGCTCGAGTACCAGCGCGACGATCACCCCGGCGAAGAGTCCGAGGTAGTGCCAGGCATGGGACGACAGCCCCGCCGGGTGGGGAATGAGCAGGATCGCCAGCCAGGCCAGCAGCGGTGCCGCGAGCCTCCAGGATGACCTCGGCCTCGGATCGGACACTCGCAAGCCACCTCGGCGACCGTTGGGAGCGCGCCTCGACGAAAGTGCAAGTCTATGCGATCGGCGTGCGGATTCAACGGCTCAGAACGGCGATGGCCAGCCGTCGACCATCCAGCGATCGATGTGGAACCGGATGTGAACGACGAGCTGGGACAGGGTAACAACTCGTCGGGCGTCGGACAAGTCGGGCTCATGGCATGATGCGTTCTGGTGGCTCGATCGGGGATCAGCCATTGTACAATCTCCGCGGGAGGGCGAACCGGCATGTCGAATCCGGCCGACGATCTTCGAGCGAGAACGCCGATCATCCGGCCTGTCCTGATCGCCGTGGCCGTACAGCTCGCGCTCACGGCCGCGACGACCGTCGTCAAGCTGCGGGCGGGGCGGGATGATACCGACATCTACTACCTTTATGCGACGACGATCCTCGAAGGGAAAGTCCCCTATCGCGACTTTCGGGTCGAATACCCGCCACTGGCGCTACCGCTGTTCCTCGCGGCCGCGCTCGTGTCCCACGATGTCGCCAGCTTCAAGATTGCGTTCGCCATCGAGATGCTGGTCTTCAATGCGGCGACGGTCTGGTTTGTCGCGGCCTGGGTCGAGCGGATGCAAGGGCCGGGGAGCGTCCGGGCGCGGCTGGCCTGGTACACGGTCTTCTACCTGCTCTTGTCCCGCCTGATCGTCTCGCGCTACGACGCGGCGCCGATGCTCCTTGGTTTCGCCGCGTCCACGTGGTGGTTCGGCGGACGGCAACGGACCGGAGGCATCGCCGCCGCGCTCGGGGCCATGATGAAGGTGTACCCGGCCGTCGTCGCGCTGGTGGCCGTCCCGTGGGACCTGACGAGGCCCGGGCGATCACGCGGCCCGGGCCTGATTGCGTTCGTGGCGACTCTGTTGCTGATATCGATGACCTGGATTGCGATCGGGGGTCCCGGCGGCGTCTCCGAGTCGCTGGGCTATCAGCTCGGACGCGGCTTCGAGTATGGCAGCCTCTACTCGGGCACGCAGATGCTGGCCGCGAAGGCGGCGAGCGCCGAGATCGACGTGATACGCGATCATGCGGCATGGTCTTCGGTCACGCCGTGGACGCCCCGGCTCCTGCCGCTCGTGCTACCCATCCAGGCGGCGACGATCCTGGCCGTTTGCGCGGCATTCGTCCGGCGGGGGATGAACGAAGGCGTCCGCTACAGCGGCGCGGCGATCCTCGCCTTCATCATCATGGGCAAGGTGTTCTCGCCCCAGTACCTGATCTGGGTCATGCCGTTCATCGCCGTCGTCGAAGGGCCGATGGCCCGACGCGCATCCTGGCTCTTCTGCGCGGGATGCGCCGCCACGCTCATCGCTCCCGCCCTGACCGGCTGGTTCCCTCGCACCAGCGGCCCGGTCATCCTGGCGTATAACGTCAAGAACGCCCTGTTCGTGGCGCTGCTGGCGATCCTGGTCTTTGGGCGGCCGGCGCCAACAAAATGATGTCCCGGGGTACTAATACCTCGGCAACGAACACGTAGGTCAGGCTCTCCAGCCCGACGAGGCAGCACCGTCAGGCTGGAGAGCCTGACCTACTATCTTGCCGGTGGACGACAGGCCGATGCACGACGACCGGACGAAGAGTCTCGGCGACCGGGCCTCACGCGAGGGATTCGTGCGCGCGGCCTATGCCGGCCTGTTCCGATGGTTCTGCCGGCTGGTGGGCTCGCCGGACCTGGCGGCCGACCTGACCCAGGAGACCTTCGCGGCGTTCTGGGAATCGGTCGACCGCCATCGCGGCGAGGCCTCGCCGCGGACGTGGCTCTACGCGATCGGCCGGAACCTCTGGCGCAAACATCGGCGAGCCGCCCGGACGTTCGTGCCGGATCGGGTGGAGACCGCGATCGACGACGGACCCTCCGCCGAACGGCAGGCCGAGGAGCGGGAGTTCCGCGAAGCGGCCGAACGGGCCGTCCGCGAGCTGCCGGCCGACCTGCGCGAGGCGTTCACGCTCCGCTTCTGGCACGAGTTCGATTACGACGAGATCGGTGCCATCCAGGGTGTGACGGCCGGGCTGGCGCGCTGGCGATTCTTCGCCGCGCGCCGGCGGCTGCACAAGAAGCTCGCGGCCTGGGATCCGAACCGGGACCGCGCCGAGGAGGATCAGCATGCGCGATGAGATCAACCCCGAAGACGCGGCGCCTGAATCCACGCCGATGGATCGGCGTCTGCACGCGATCGACCCGCCGATCCCCGAGGGCCTGCTGGACCGTTGCCTGGCGACGGTCCCCGAGGCCGATCGATCCACCCCGAGTGGCCGCCGTCGTCTCGGCGGCTGGAAGGTGCGGGCGGCGGCCGCCGCGGCAGCCGTCCTTTTCATCGGTTCGATGGCGATGCTCGCGCGCCCCCGCTCGGCGGACGCCGCCAGCCTGTTGCAGGCCGTGCGGACGGCCGGCATCAAGGTCGCCGCTTCCCATACCGTGATGCTCATCCGAGGACCCGACGGCTCGCGCCGCGAGGAGACGTGGTACGTCCGCGGCCGCGGTCGTCGCCAGGAAATCCGCATCGACGACAAGCCGAGCGCCTTCGTGATCCGGAGCAAGCGCTGGGAGTTCCGCTGGGACATCCCCGGCCGGCTCGTGGCCGCCTGGTCAACCGAGCTGAACGCCGGTCATCGCGGACCCAACGACTCGGACGGCACGGTGTTCAATGGCGACGAGAGGGTGCGCTGGGCCGAGTCGCAGCGCGTGGACCAGATCGATGTCAAGTCCGAAACCATCGCCGGTCGGAGGCTCCGCAAGATGACCCTCAGGTGGCCGGGGCCGTCGAGCGGAGGGCTCCTCCCCCGCGCCGAGATGCTCTGGTTCGACCCTGATTCCCTCCGTCCCGTCAAGCAAGTCATCGAGTACGACGACGGGCGCACGATCGAGACGCTGATGGACTACCCGGCGCCCGACAGCGTCCCCGACGACCTGTTCGCGTTCCGACCGCCCCCGGACGTCACGATCGAGATCAACGACCCGGACCTGGGCCGGCAGGTCTATTCCGACGCCCGCACACCGGCCCCCTCAGGAGACCACCCATGAATCGACGTTTCTCGATCCCTCGCTCGACTATCATCGCCGGACTCTCTCTCGCGGCCGGCCTGACCGCCTGGCTGGCCGTCCGCGGGGCCGAGTCGCCCGAGTCCCGCGAGATCAAGGGTCGGCTCAAGGAGCAGGTCGATCGCATCGCGAGCCTCGAGGTCTCCTACCGGCGTGAGGAGACGAGTCCCCTGAAGCCCCAGCAGTTGCTCGCGATGGCCGAGTTTCGCAATAAGCTCTTCTTGTCGAAGGACGAGTGGCACGAGGCGTTCAAGGCCCAGAAGCGATTCCAGCGCCAGGTCTTTCCAGAGCGGGTGACTCCGCTCCGGCCGGCCGACGAATACGGCCTGACGCCCGTGGCGCCGGTTCAACCCGAAAGCGCCGCCGCTCGTCCAGAAACAACAAGAGGAGCTCATCAAGGGGCACGAGCGCATGGTCGCGATGATGAAGGCGCAGAAGGCCCGGGGCGGCCCTCCGCGCTACGTCTTCGACAACCAGCCCGAGCGGGACATCACCCGCGCCTTCAACGGCAGGACCCTCTGGACGCGCAATGCGCCGTCGGACAAGGCCGCCGCATACCAGATCTGGTCACCGACGTCCAAGGTCAACTGGTTCCAGGCCACGCCCTATGCCCTGGCGACCGGACTGCACGTTCCCGACCCCACCGCGAGGTTCATGGTCCGGCAAGCGCAGGCGATGTTCCGGGTCGCCGACTGGTCGAGCGACCACGGTTACCAGCTCGAGGACAAGACCGAGGTCGTCAACGGCTCGACCTGCGTCATCCTCAAGGGCAGCCTGAATTCGCTGCTCCAACCGGGGATGATCGTGGGCGACCTCACCAATCGGATCTGGCTCGACCGCGACCATGGGCTGGCCATCCGCAAGCGCGAGATGGCCAAGGACGGTCGGGTGGTCATCCGCTGGCTCAATACCGAGCTGCGCGAGGTCGAGCCCGGTCTCTGGCTGCCGATGCACTGTCGCCAGGAATCATACGCCGACGATGCCCCGCTGGAGTGGAAGGACAAGCCCGTGACGATCGAGGAGATCAGCGTCTCGAAGATCGAGGTCAACAAGGTCCCGGATGACCTGTTCGACATGACCCCGCGGAAGACCGACCGCATCGAGGATCTCAGGGGCGTCTTCAAGGGTAAGTAGGGTGGGTGAAACCCACCGGAGTCGAGGCTGGCTCCCCGGTGGGTTTCACCCACCCTACCAGCGTCCTCGGATCGGTGACGGACCATTGTCCGCCGCCGAGTTCCCATCGAACTGGTATCGAACGTGCATAGGAAGATCCGCAGTTCTTCCGAGCAAGCTCGGCACCGCCAATGGACGGTTGCCGACGGATCACGGGAGTCGCGGATCGAGCCATGGCGTCCGAACGGCGCGGGGAGCTTGCGCATCGAGGCGAGGGTCCGCCCTCGCGCGTCGTGATCGAGGGGATCAAGCCCGAGATCGATGCCGGGCTGTTCCCGATCAAGCGGACCGTCGGCGAGGAGGTGGTCGTTTCGGCGGACATCTTCGCCGAGGGCCACGACCTGCTCGCGGCCGTCGTGAAGCACCGCGCTCGGGCGCGACCGAATGGTCCGAGAGCCCGATGGAGCCCGGCCTCATCGACCGGTGGACCGGTTCCTTTCGCGTCGACTCCCTGGGTCGTCACGAGTACACGATCGAGGGCTGGGTCGATCGCTTCCGGACCTGGCTGCGCGACCTTTCGAAGAAAGTGGACGCGGGCCAGGACGTTGCCAGCGAGCTCCTGGAGGGCGCCGAGCTCGTGCAGCAGGCCGCCGGCCGGGCCTCGGGCGCCGAGGCCGATTGGCTCCGGCGGCGCGCGGGCGTCTTGAAGGGCCAGGAGGATCAGGCCGCGCAGCGTCCGGGCCGCGCTCGACCCCCAGCTCGCCGCGGCGATGGCGCATTACCCCGATCGCCGAGGCGGCCGGACCTATGAGCGCACGCTGGGCATCGTCGTCGAGCGCGAGCGGGCGCGATATGGCGCGTGGTACGAGATGTTTCCCCGCTCGGCATCGCCCGATCCCGATCGTCCCGGGACGCTCCGCGACGTCGAGGCCTTGCTCCCTTACGTCGCCTCGATGGGCTTCGACGTCCTCTACTTGCCCCCGATCCACCCGATCGGCCAGAGCTTCCGCAAGGGCCCGAACAACACCTTGAACGCTGGTCGCGGCGATCCCGGCAGCCCGTGGGCGATCGGGTCGGAGCACGGCGGCCACAAGGCCATCCACCCGGACCTGGGCACCCTCGACGACTTCGATCGCCTCGTGAACGCGGCCCGCCAGGTGGACATCGAGATCGCGCTGGACATCGCCTTCCAGGCCTCGCCCGATCACCCGTATGTCCGCGAGCATCCCGAGTGGTTCCGACACCGGCCGGACGGCTCGATCAAGTACGCCGAGAATCCGCCCAAGAAATACCAGGATATCTACCCGATCAATTTCGAGTCCGAGGAATGGCGCGCCCTCTGGGAGGAGCTCCGCGACGTCTTCCTCTTCTGGGTCGACCGGGGCGTCAAGGTCTTCCGGGTGGACAACCCGCACACCAAGCCGTTCCCGTTCTGGGACTGGGTCATCGCCGAGGTCCACGACCGCCACCCCGACGTCGTCTTCCTCTCCGAGGCGTTCACCCGGCCCAAGGTCATGCGGCGGCTGGCCAAGGGGGGCTTCTCGCAGTCCTATACCTACTTCACCTGGCGGAATACCAAGCAGGAGCTGATCGACTACTTCACCGAGCTGACCGCCACCGAGTCGGTCGAGATCATGCGGCCGAACCTGTTCGCCAACACGCCGGATATTCTGCCCGAGTACCTCCAGTACGGCGGACGCGCGGCGTTCCAGATCCGGCTGGTCCTGGCCGCGACCCTGGGGGCGACTTACGGCATCTACGGGCCGCCATTCGAACTGTGCGTGAATCAGGCCGTCCGTCACGGATCGGAGGAGTACCTGGACTCGGAGAAATACCAGGTGCGGCGCTGGGACCGTGACGACCCCGCGAGCCTGCGCGACTACATCGCGACAATCAACGCGATTCGCCGCGAGAACCCGGCGCTTCACCATGACCGCAACCTGCGGTTTTACCCCTGCGACAACGATCGCATCCTCTTCTACGGCAAGTCGTCGCCCGACCTGTCGAACATCGTCCTGGTGGTCGTCAACCTCGACCCGCACCACGTCCAGTCGGGCTGGGTCAGCCTCCCGCTCGCCGAGATGGACTTGCCCACAGGCCCGGGCCATTCCTTCCAGGTCCACGACCTGATCGGCGATGCCCGATACCTCTGGCAGGGCGAGTCGAACTTCGTGCAGCTCGACCCGGCCGCGAGCCCGGCCCAGGTCTACCGGGTCCGGCGGAAGGTGAAGACCGAAAGAGACTTTGACTACTACTTCTGAAATCGTTCAATCGACGGCCGGAGCCATCGACCATGACGGTACTGCGCGGAACGGGGCTGCGAGAGCTTGCTGGATGGGGACGTCCGCGAGGCGCTCGAGCGCGACGGATTGCCCGGTTTCTTCGAGCGCCAGCGCTGGTACGCGGGCAAGGCCCGCAAGCTGGAATCGACCCGGATCGTCGAGGCGGTTCAGCCCCAGCGGTTCCCCGAGGGGACCATGTTCTTGCTGGTCAACGCGCGTTACCGCGACGGCCAGTCCGACACCTACTTCGTGCCCGCCCGCCTGGCCGGCGGCCCCGACGCCGAACGGCTCACCCGCGAGGCCCCCGGCCGGATCATCGCGCGGTTCGACGGACCGCTCGGCGATCGGCTGCTGTACGACGGCATGGCCGATCCCCAGGTCTGCCAGGCGCTGCTCGACGCCATCGCCGAGGAGCACCCGATGCGCGGGCAATCGGGCGAAATCCGAGCGATCCGGACCCCTCGGTTCAGCGAGGCCCGCGGTCCGTCGGGCATGCCGCTGGAGGTCATCTGGGGCAAGGCAGAGCAGAGCAACACGGCCGTGATGTTCGACCATCGGCTGATCCTCAAGGCGTACCGTCGCGTCGAGCCGGGGATCAATCCCGACTTCGAGATCGGGCGGTTCCTGGGCGAACGGGCCGGCTTCGACGGCGTCCCCACGGTCGCCGGGGCGCTGGAATACCACCGGCGACGGGCCGAGCCGACCTCGCTCGCGATCCTCCAGGAACTCGTGCCCAACCAGGGCAACGGTTGGGAGCACGCGCTGCACGAGCTGCGGGGTTTCTACGAGCGGATCGCCCGGCGCCACCCGACCGGCGAGCTGGCGCTCGATCCCCGTACCTCCTCCTTCGAACTCGCCCGTCGCGAGCCCGCGCCGGCGGTCCGGAACCTGATCGGGTCGTACTGGAATGCGGCGGCCCAGCTCGGCCGACGCACCGCCGAACTGCACCGGGCGCTGGCCAGCGATCCCAAGGATCCCGCGTTCGCCCCCGAGCCGCTCGCTCGCGCCGATCTCGACGAGCTCCGCATCCAGGTCGACAACGAGTTCGACGCCGCACTCGGCACCCTCCAATCCCATCTCGATGGCCTCCCCGGCAGTTGCACCGATCCCGCCCGACGGATGCTCGAGGAGGCCGATCGGCTCCGGCGCGGATCCGCCCGCTGGCCGAGATCGAGGCCGGCGTCGTGAAGACTCGCGTGCATGGCGATTACCACCTGGGCCAGGTCCTCCGTGCCGATGGCGATTTCATCATCCTCGACTTCGAAGGCGAGCCCGCCCGCAGCGTCGAGGAGCGCCGCGCCAAGCAGTCGCCGCTGAAGGACGTCGTCGGCATGCTCCGCTCCTTCGAATATGCCGCCTACGCCGCACTCTTCGAAACCACCAGGTCCCGCCCCGAGGACTTCGACCGCCTCGAGCCCTGGGCGCGATTCTGGCAGGCCTGGACCTCGGCCGCGTTCTGGCGTGAATACCGGGCCGTGTCGGGCAAGGCGCCTACCTCCCCGACGATCCCGAGGCCCTCGGCCTGCTGCTCGACGCCTATACGCTCGACAAGATCCTCTACGAGCTGCTCTACGAATTGAACAATCGCCCCGACTGGGTCTGCATCCCGCTCCAGGGGATCGAGTCGCTGATCGAGCGCGAGCACGCCGTGGCGCCGATCGAGGCCAAAGCCGCGCCTTCCCGAGTCAAGGCGCCCGTGCCGGTCAAGGCCCCTGCCCCGTCGGAGGCTCCTGCACGACCGTCGCCCCAGGTCCGACCCCCGGTCGTCCAACCCGGCACGATCTCCGGCACGCGGCTCAGCGATTTCGATCTCCACCTGCTCGCCGAGGGGACGCACTACCGGTCGTATGAGAAACTCGGGGCGCACGTCGTCGAGCTGAACGGGACGCTCGGCACCGACTTCGCCCTCTGGGCGCCGAATGCCGAGGCGATCTCGCTCATCGGCGACTTCAATGAATGGGATCCCGAATCCCACCCGATGCACCGCCGGAGCGATCACGGCATCTGGGAGCGTTTCGTCCCCGGTGTCGAGCCGGGCGCAAGGTACAAGTACGCGATCACGCCCCGCGGCGGCGGCCAGCGGATCGAGAAGGCGGATCCCTACGGCTTCCTCGCCGAGATGCGGCCCGGGACCGCCTCGAAGGTCTGGGATCTGTCGGAATACCAATGGGGCGATCGGGATTGGATGTCCGCGCGTCGCAGGGCACACGCGCCCGACTCACCCTTCTCGATCTACGAGGTCCATCTCGGTTCCTGGATGCGGGTCCCCGAGGAAGGCAATCGCTGGTTGACCTATCGCGAGCTGGCCCGCAAGCTCGCCGAGTACGTCCAGGAGATGGGCTTCACCCACGTCGAGCTGCTCCCGATCGGCGAGCATCCCTTCGACGGCTCGTGGGGCTACGAGCAGGTCGGCTACTATGCCCCGACCAGCCGGTTCGGCACCCCCGACGACTTCCGTTTCCTGGTCGACACGCTGCACCAGCGCGGGATCGGCGTGATCCTCGACTGGGTCCCGGCCCACTTCCCCGACGACCCCCACGGTCTCTCTCTCTTCGACGGCTCTCACCTCTACGAGAACCCCGACCCGCGGCGCGGTTTCCAGAGGGACTGGAACACCTTCGTCTTCGACTACGGCCGGCCCGAGGTGGCGAACTTCCTGATCAGCAACGCCTTGTACTGGCTCGACGTCCATCACGTCGACGGCCTGCGAGTGGACGCCGTCGCCTCGATGCTGTACCTCGATTACTCGCGCGGGCCGGGCGAGTGGGCGCCCAACGAGTTCGGCGGTCGCGAGAACCTCGAAGCGATCGCGTTCTTCCGCCGGCTGAATGACCGGGTCCACGCCGATTTCCCCGACGCCCGGATGATCGCCGAGGAATCGACCGCGTGGCCGATGGTGTCACGGCCGACCAGCATCGGCGGCCTGGGCTTCGACCTCAAGTGGGACCTCGGCTGGATGCACGATACGCTCAATTACCTAGCGAACGACCCGCTCTACCGCAAGTATCAACACAACCTTCTCACATTCCGCGGCATGTATGCGTTCAACGAGAACTTCCTCCTGCCGCTCTCGCACGACGAGGTCGTGCACGGCAAGGGCTCGCTGATCAACAAGATGCCCGGTGACGACTGGCAGAAGTTCGCCAACCTGCGGCTGCTGTTCGGCTGGATGCACGCCCAGCCGGGCAAGAAGATGCTCTTCATGGGCGACGAGTTCGGCCAGTGGCGGGAGTGGAACCACGACACCAGCCTCGACTGGCACTTGCTCAACCAGCCGCTCCATCAAGGGCTGAGGCGCTGGGTGCGCGACCTGAATACGGCACACCGTGGCGAGCCGGCTCTGCACAAGCTCGATTTCCGCCGCGAGGGGTTTAGCTGGGCCGACGTCCATGACTCGGAGCAGAGCGTCGTCGCGCTGTTCCGCAAGGGAATGGACTCTGGCGAGATCATCCTGATCGCGTGCAACTTCACGCCGGTGCCGCGACACAACTACCGGATCGGAGTGCCGCGGGGGGGCTACTGGGCGGAGATCCTCAACTCCGACGCGCCCCTCTACGGCGGTAGCGGCCAGGGGAACATCGGCGGCGTCCAGACAACGCCCGTTGGCTGGCACGGACACTATCAATCGGTTAACCTCGTCCTGCCTCCGCTGGGGATGATCGCGCTCAAGTGGACGGGGAAGCGGCCGTAGATGACCTGGATACCATCCCTCGGCGCCTGGACGGAGGCCGGGCGCATCCGCTTCCGCGTCTGGGCACCGGCAGCGGCTCTGGTGGACGTGGTCTCGCGGGGCGATCGACGGCTCGATCGATCGATCGCACTGGAACATCTTCCCGACGGCACGTTCCAGGGATCATCGGCCGACTTCCGGCCAGGTGACCGGTACGGCTACCTCGTCGACGGCGATGGCCCTTTCCCGGACCCGGCGTCTCGTTGCCAGCCGGAGGGCGTCCACGGGCCATCTCAGATCGTCGATCCCGGATCATTCTCATGGACGGATCCGTCCTGGAAAGGCATTCCCCGCGACGACCTGGTGATCTACGAGCTGCACGTCGGGACCTTCTCGCCGGAGGGGACGTTCGCCGGCGCCGCCGCCCGGCTGCCCGACTTAGCCCGCCTGGGGATCACTGCGATTGAGCTGATGCCCGTCGCGGACTTCCCCGGCCGTCGCAACTGGGGATACGACGGGGTAGACCTCTTCGCCCCGGCTCATTGTTACGGGACGCCCGACGATCTCCGTCGATTGGTGGATACGGCCCATTCCCTGGGCCTGGCGGTCCTGCTCGACGTCGTCTACAACCACTTCGGCCCCGATGGGAGTTATCTGGCTCGCTTCAGCCCCGCCTATCTCTCCGACCGGCACCGGACGCCCTGGGGTCCCGCGGTCAATCTCGATGGTCCCGGCAGCGAGATGGTTCGCGCGTTCTTCATCGAGAACGCCTTGCACTGGATCCACGAGTACCACATGGACGGCCTGCGCCTCGACGCGACCCACTCGATGGTCGACGAGGGCCCGAGGCACTTCCTGGCCGAGCTTTCGGCGCGGGTTCGCGAGCAGGCCCCGGACCGCGCCATCCACCTGATCGCCGAGGACCACCGCAACCTGGCCGGCATGCTGCGTCCAGAGTCGGCGGGCGGATGGGGCCTCGACGGAGTCTGGTCGGACGACTTCCACCACCAGCTCCGGCGCCTGCTGGCCGGCGACGACGACGGAGTCTATCGCGACTTCGCCGGGACGATCCCGGACCTGGTGACGACGCTCAATCGCGGCTGGTTCTTCTCGGGCGAATATTCGATCCATCGCGGCAAGAACCGCGGGACCGACCCGGCCGGCCTGCCGCTCCGAAGCTTCGTCTTTTGCATCCAGAATCACGACCGGATCGGCAACCGGGCGTTCGGCGAGCGGTTGAATCACCAGGTCGATCCGGCGGCGTATCGAGCGGCCTCGGCGTTGTTGCTGCTGGCGCCGCGGACCCCCCTGCTTTTCATGGGCCAGGAATGGGCGGCCTCGTCCCCGTTCCTCTTCTTCACCGACCACGAGCCGGAGCTGGGGCACCGGGTTCGCGAGGGGCGACTCCGCGAGTTCCGATCGTATCGGGCGTTTCAGGAGGCGACGGCGCTCGATCGGATTCCGGATCCGCAGGATGAGGCGACCTTCCTCGCCTCGCACCTCGACTGGACCGAGCGTGATCGTGAGCCGCCTGCCGGGATCTGGCGGCTGTATCGAGAGCTCCTCGCACTCCGTCGCAGAGAATCGGCCTTCGCGGCACCGGATTCAGCGGCCTTCCGAGCCGTATCGCTCGACAGCGATTCGCTGGTCTTGATCTACAGCAGGGACGCCGACCGAATTCTGGTCGTGTGCCGCCTCAGAGGGGCCGGCAGTGTGACGGCGGCATCGCCACAATTCGAGCCATTGTCCACTGGCCCGGATTGGCCGGTCCTCTTCTCGACAGAAGACCCGATGTTCGTCTCGGAGCCTCAGCCGCCCGATATCGATCCCACCGACCCCATACCGGTGATCCACTTCCGGCGTCCGGGCGTGGTGGTGCTCGGGGATCGCGGGTAGAGTGGCGATGTCCACACGACGAGACCGAGCCTCCCGAACGATCCCATCTCCCCGGGTATTGCCTCCGGGCAGACATGCGGTACGCTGAGAAGACGGGGACGGCGGTGCCGCCTCGGTCATCGGCGTCTGATCCGACTCTTCTCCGCGAGCCGCGGGCATGAGCATGTCCTACACCGCGTTGGTCCAGAACTTCACGACTCAGCGCAATCCCCTCTGCCGGCCATTCGAGGTCGATCGGGTGCTCCATCGCTGCTTCCGCTCGGACATCCTCCCCGACCGCGCCGATCACCCGAGGTTCCACGACTCCGACATCTTCGGCGGCCTCTATCTCACGACGCGGGTCTGGAAGGACCGGATCGAACCGCCGCAGACCGACCACCCCCACGAGTCGCTGCTCGACCTGCTCTTCTGGGACGACACGTTCCCGCGCAAGCCGCTCTGCATTCTGGGGATGGTCGGCGCCGGCAAATCCACGCTGATCGACTATTACCTGCGGTGCTATTGTCCGACCAAAGGGAGCCGCCAGACCGATTTCGACAAGAAGCTCGTCCTGCACTTCGACGCCCGCACGATCCGCGACAACACCGATTTCTACCACCGTTTCTTCCTGTTCCTCCAGTCCGAGATGCGCACCCGGTGCCTGGAACGGGGATTCGACCTCGACGACGCCGTCCGGCGCCGGCCGACTCAGCCGCAGAACGTCCGCCAGTGGGTCCACGCCGCGCTCGAGGAGCTGACCCGGGTCCCGCCCAAGTCGCCGGCGCCGGCGTTCACGGCGCCCTCGCCGTTCCCCTACCTCGTGCTCGTGGTGGATAACCTGGACCAGTCCTCGATCGACGTGCAGATCCGGGCGATCACCGAGGTCGAGCAATGGCTGCGGACGCCGTCGATCCGGCTTTCCCGCGTCATCCTGCCGATGTGGCCCAGTACGTTCCGCAAGCTGCAGAATCACCAGTTCAATCTGCTCCACGGCGCCCGGGTCTTCGAGATCGGCCCGATCGACACCGAGGGCCTCATGACCAACCGCGAGCGAGCCACCGGCGAGTACCTCCAGCGCCAGTCGTTCCAGGGATCGGAGAAGGTCGTCGAGTACATCGCCCAGATGACCCGGCTGGGGCGAGACCGCCTCCTGCCGCGAATCAAGGCGCTGGCCCACGAGAACCTCCGGCTGATGCTGGCACTCTGGGAGGCGTTCCTCTGCGGCGACTCCGCCTTCCATATCTGGAAGCAGGT
Organism: uncultured Planctomycetota bacterium; assembly: GCA_963815795.1. Taxonomy (GTDB): domain Bacteria; phylum Planctomycetota; class Planctomycetia; order Isosphaerales; family Isosphaeraceae; genus JAKAUH01. Next base: position 1,463,351 of record CAWFIC010000006.1, read on the forward strand.
CCGCCAGAACCCGGAGTCGCGCCGCAGCTTCGATTATGAGTTGCTCGACGCACTGTTGGTCGGCACCAACGATGTCCTCGATCACGACGAGCATCGCATCGCCAATCTGTTCGCGATGGGAGCCGGCCGGGTCCGGCCGCGGGATCTCCTGATCGGCCACCACGCGCTGCAGCTCCTCGGCCAGAACCGCCGCTCGCAGATCGACCTGCACCAGGCCCTGCGGAGCCTGGGATACGCCGACGCCAACATCAACGTCGTCGAGAAGTCGCTCCTGACCTTCAATTTCCTCCACGAGGAGCCGGCCGGCGGCAAGAAGATCGAGTACGAGATCCACGAGGACGTCGTGCAGGAGTACCTCGCGCTCCGGTTCGAGCCCGCCTACGTCGACAACGTCGCCATGGTGACCCCCGTCGCCCGCAAGTATCTGCCGTTGATGTCGAAGACGCGCGGCGATCGCGCCGAGGACTTCCCGCGCAGAGTGGCCACGACCGTCGCGTTCCTCGAGTTCGTCCGCGATTGCGAGGACGCCTTCCGCGACCCGACGCTCGTCGTGAACACGCCGGGCGACGTCTTCATCAAGGCGCTCGAGATGCTCAACCTCGTCTGCCTGTGGAAGCCCATGGCCTTGCGCTACCATGAGCGCCTGTCGGGTCTGAGGGGGAGCGGCTATCTGCGCGCCATCGAGCCCGGCTGGTGGGATGCGACGCTCGGCCACCCACTCTTCGAACAGGCCCGGGCGGCGGATGAATTCCTCAGCTCCAGGCTCTCCGGAACTCGCTAGCCGCCCCGCCATTTCGGCCCGCGGAGACCCAGCAACCTGGAAATCCTCGGCGAACCATCGCTACGGGGCAACGAGCATCACGTCAGCTCACCCTGAGAACCTATCCGAGTTCTCGTGCGATGCGTGACGAGCTTTCCCTGCTTACGTAGCCTCAGAAGCTCGGACAGGAGTCGTTCTTCACTGATGGACTTGCCGCGCCCTTTCTTGAACCTCTTGACGAGTTCTCCACGCCGCTTGGGCTCGAAGGCGAGCTGGTCGACTGAGATCTCCAACTCGGAATACAGGCGCGACAAGAAGGCTCGATCGTCTTCCGTCAATTGTTCGACGCTGGTCTTGATCGCCTTGATGACGTCCTCGAGACGTCCGGCCGTGTACAAACCAATTCCGGCCATTGCTGAAGGCAAGCGGGTCGAGGATGGCTCGGTGACGATGGCGTAGATCGGTTTTTTCCAGGCCCTGGCCGCCCCGATCTCAATCGCCATTGCCGGGGACAGATCCGACGGAGACAGGATCGCGATCAATGCCCGACTTTCTGCGAGGGCCTCCCACAGCGCATCACTTAGATCGCGCCCCGGAGGAAGTTCGGTGCTCGTGACCACCTCCAGGCCGCTCATGCGGCAAGCGTCCGCGACTTCCATCGCGAGCGATGCATCCCTCGCCGTATTCGAGATGAAGACGTCGTAGGTCCTGCCTCGGTCAGTCATCGCGCCCTCGAACTCGCTGTGTCAGTTCGCTCAGATAATCCTCAATCTGGTTCAAGTTTATAGCCTTTTTATTCTTGATCATATCAGGAATTGGATCGACCGATACGTGGCACATTACGATCGTAATCCTCATCCGCTTACTCCAGCCCCAGGCGGCACCGACTTCGAGGATGACCCAACGCCGATCGATTGATTCCGGGGTGAGGATGACCACGATTTCCTTGGACCGCTTGATCTGCCGGCGTATCTCCTCCGGGATGTCGTCACCTCCGCTGATGTCCCGATCGTCTCGGAAGGTCGTCGCGCCGGTGTTCTCGATCTTCTCGCAGATGGCCTTCGCGATCCACTTGTCGGCCGTGGCGTGGCTTATGAAGACCTGATACGGCCTTCCTTCAGCCGTTCTTGCGTTCCCCGCGGTCAACTTCTTTCTTGCCATAGAAACAAGCGATATTCCGTTGCTGCAGAGAAGCCCGCTGTCGCCGCAGCATCATTATATCGAGTCGTTCACGCACGGCCCAGCAGAGGAACTGCGGAAAAGCACATGACCGACTCGGCGCAGGGTCGCGAATCAGCCATTGCCGATGGTGTCCCCAAGTCCCGGCCTCTCCTCGATCGACTCCTTCGCTCGCCTACGGGTCCCGCCCGACACGAAACCCGAATCTCCAGGCTGTCATCTCGGTATCGTTGGACACCCACGAGACGCGGGCCGACGAACGCAGGCTTGGCGCCGGATCGTTCCATGACCCTCCGCGGAGCACCCGCGCACCGCCTCGGGCCGGCCCGGTGGGATCGACGCACGCCGCCGGGTCGTAAGGCCCGTACCAGTCCCAGCACCATTCCCAGACATTTCCGTGCATGTCGTGCAGGCCGAACGCGTTGGCGGGCCAACAGCCGACCGGCTGGACCGAATCGCGCGAGTTGTCCTGGAACCAGGCGTGCCGCGGTAAGAGCTCCGGATCGTCGCCGAAATGATAAGGTCCCGCACTCCCGGCGCGGCAGGCGTATTCCCATTCGGCTTCAGTTGGCAGGCGGTAGCCCCGTCCTCCCAGGCACGTGACCCGCTCGCCGTCGATCTGGTAATAGGGCGGCAGGTTCTCCACCTCGCTGAGCGCGTTGCAGAAATGGATCGCGTCCAGCCAGGTCACGTTCTCCATCGGCGCCGCGGGATTGCCGTCGAAGTAAGGCCGCGCCGCGCCACCCATCAGCCGGCGATACTGGTCCTGTGTGACCGGGTAGACTCCCAGCAGGAACTCGCGCGTCAGGGACACCCGGCGTACCGGCGCCTCGTCGCCGAACTCGTCGGCACTCGAGCCCATCGGAAACGATCCGGCCGGGATCCGCGCCAGGACCAGGTGCCCGGCACTGGGAAACAGCGCCTCGGTCGGGGACGGGTCGGACGATGCGCGCCCGGCTCGCTCCTGAATCCGCATCACGGCTGGAGTCGGCCCGATGCCTAGCAGCTCGCCCAATTCGTCGGCCATCGCGGCCATCGAATGGTATCGCCGACCGGGTTCACGCCGGGTGGCTTTCTGGAAGACGGCGTCGACCCGGCCATCGACCTCCGCGCGACGCGACGAGGGGACCACGGTCAAGCCGTCGCGGATCTCCTGGATGATCGTTGACCGGTTGCGATCCTCGACGAGGTCCCGATAGGGAAACTCTCCGGTCAACACTCGGAACATGAGGATGCCCAGCGAATAGATGTCGGTCGCCCGATCGATCGCGCCCGGAGAGCCGTCGAGCTGCTCGGGCGACATGTAGAGCAAGGAGCCGAGGACCTGGTGCGCCTCGGTGATCCGGGCGTTGAGCGGCCGGTCGGTCAGGAGCGCCAGGCCGAAATCGGCGATCCGCGGCCGGCCGTCGATCCCAAAAAGCACGTTCGTCGGCTTGATATCGCGATGGACCACGCCGTGCCGATGCGCGTGTTCGAGTCCCTGCGCCATCAGCCGGACCAGGCCCAGGACCTCCGCGACGTCGGACTCGCGATACGCGTGGATTCGATCCTCCAGCGATCCCCCGGCGAGGTACTCCATCGTGAGGAAGGGCGGCATATGGTCAACGTCGTGGTCGAGCAGCTTGCACAGGCTCTCGTGGTTGAGCCGCTCGACGGCCTCGACCTCGATCCGGAATCGCTCGAGGACCTCGCGCGGCCGATGGCTCGCCTCGAGCGGCACTTTCAGCGCGACCTCCCGGTCGAGCCGGTAGTCCCACGCGCGGAACACCTCGCCCATGCCGCCGCCCCCGATCCGCCCCAGCACGTGGTATCGGATCGTGCGGTCGAGCTCCGCGGGACCGAACGGGGCGGCGGGTTGAAACGGCCGGCGGCAGGCCGGGCAGATGCTCCTCACCCCGAGCCGGGCGCCCTCGACCTCGAGGTAACGGCCGCATCCGGCATTCGGACAGCACGCTCGGAACAGCATCGCATGGTAACCTGGGCGAAGGGTCCTGGGCGAGCTCGCGGATCCGGCTCGTTCGTCCCCCGGAGATTCTCTGGGAAAGGCCCGACACTTGCAACGCTGGGATCGGAAAAAGCGGGCACGCGAGACCAGGAGATCTGTCATGCGACTGCAAGGCAAGCGGGCGGTCGTCACGGGCAGCGGCCGCGGGATCGGAAGGGCGATCGCCGTTCGCTTCGCCCGGGAGGGGGCGGACGTCGTCATCAACGATCTCGATATCGGCGGCCCGGCGCGGGAGTCCCTCGCGGCGGTCGAGGCGGCCGGGCGTCGAGGCGTCTTGATCGAGGCCGATATCTCGCGGACCGACGACGCCCGACGCCTGATCGACGAAGCCGTGCGACAGCTCGGGCCGCTCGACATCCTGGTCAACAACGCCGGGATCGAGAAGCACGCCGCATTCGTCGAAGTCACGGAGGCCGACTATGACAAGGTCCTGGACGTGAACCTCAAGGGCACCTTCTTCGTCACGCAGGCCTTCGTGCGGCACCTGCTCGCCGCCGGGCGCCCGGGCCGGATCATCAACATCAGCTCGGTGCACGAGGAGATGCCGCTCCCCGGCTTCTCCTCGTATTGCATCAGCAAAGGCGGCATGCAGCTCCTGACCCGCGACCTGGCTGTCGAGCTCGGCCCCTACGGGATCACGGTCAACGGCATCGCCCCGGGCGCGATCGCGACCGAGATCAACCGCGACCTGCTCGACGACAAGCCGCGGGTCGATCGGTTGCTGAAGCGGATCCCGCTTGGCCGGATCGGCAAGCCCGAGGACGTGGCCGCCGTCGCGGCCTTCCTCGCCTCGCCCGAAGCCGACTACGTGACCGGCTCGACATACTACGTGGATGGCGGGCTCGCCTGGGATTACCGGGAATGAGGCCCGGTCGATCCCCCGAAAGATCTCGTTCAGGGCGACGTCGAGGAGGCATCAATCGTCCGCGATCGGGTCGGCCGAGTCGCCCTGAAGCAAGCACTGCGGTACCTGGCTGAAGCGATAGGTCGTCGATGACTGATCGAGATCGAAGACCCAGACCACGTCGAACCGATGGCCGGGCCACTTCTGAGGGGCGGTGGTCTTGTCCCCCAGGATGTGGTTGGCCATCTGGGGAATATCCTGATGCTGCCAGCAGATGAGCGCGACTCCGCCGCAAGCCATCGCCGCGTCGGCGATCGCCTCGTAGTCGCCTTTCTTCTCCGTCGTCGGATCGAGGTCCAGTTTGAGGCCCAACGGCTCGATCGTCTCCAGAGGGCGGCGGCTCTTGGAGTACGAAGCGAAGAGGTACTGGGGCGTCGCCAGAGAGGCGACTTGCAGCGCACCGTGCGTCGGAGCGAAGAAACAGGCGAGAGCTCCCGCGCGTTGCCAGCCCTGGACGGTGAGCGATTCATTGCTGTTGTTGCCGTCGAGATCGACGCCGTAAGGCGGACCCTCCAGGACCGTCGTCCCGGCAGATGCGACACCCGAGGTCGAGTCGTCATCCGACACGGGAGGCTTCTCGGCATGTCGGATGATCATGACCTTGGTCGTCTTGCGTGCTGTCAACATGGTCGTGCTCCGTCGGAGACGTGAATTGAGTCGGAGTGAGCGACGGTTGCGGTGCCGTCCGACGCGGACCAATATGGCGCGCCCCCGGCCCGCCATCAAGCCGGTCGCGAGGGAAGGGGCCATTCCGTGCACGCGGACAGGTTGACGGATTCGGCGGCGACGGAAGGTCTCTGGCCCGTCGTTCCCGACGTTCATCTCGGACCCTTGAACAACCGATCGACCGACTCGACGGTGATCGGATGATACCCTGGCCGGGCGGCGGCGTAGATCGCCTCGGCGTGCTGGCGGCCGGCGGGAGTCGCCAGCAGAGCCTTGTACAACGGCAGCACCAGCTTCCGCCGGCCGATCGTCGTCAGGTAGGCCTTCAACCGCTCGTTCGCGGGCGTGTACTGATTCCGGATCGCGATCAGGAGCCACTGGTGCGCGATCTCGGAATTGCCCCGGTCGGTCAGGCTGAACCGCTTGTCGAGCTCGGCTAGCCGGTCGCCCGGGAGCTTCTCGGGCATCGCCTGGAGGAAGCGGATCCACTCATGGGTTAACCAGTCCTTGGGATCGATCTTGTCGGTCGGGATCGAGCCGTCGAGCCAGCCGCGGGCTGTCCTGTCGATCGCCTCCAGCCGAACCGACTTCGGCTCGGCGAAGCCGGCAAGCAGGCCCGGGCCCTCGAGCCACGTCGCGAGGTCGATCGCCTTCGACTCGTCGGCATCCAGCAGCAAGTGGTCCTTCAGATAAGCCGTGAATTCGGCCGTCGTGATGCTCTGCATCGCGAACCGGTCGAAGTACGAGCGGAGGAAATCGTCGAACCGGTCGCGGCCGAAGGTCTTCTCCAGGGTGCGAAGGAACAGGGCCCCTTTCTCATAAGGGATGCGGTTCATGCCTTCGTCCGGGTCGCGGCCGGTCAGGTCGATGTGCAAACGCTGGTCCTTCGGCGGTGTGTCCTTCAGCTCGTCGCGAAGCTCGGCCAGGCCGAGGACCGACTCCATCTCGGCGCGATCGGGGCCGTAGAGGTCCTCGATGATCCGCCGCTCGAGGTAGGTCGTGAACCCCTCGTTGAGCCAGAAGTCTCGCCAGGTGGCATTGGTCACCAGGTTGCCGGACCACGAATGAGCCAGCTCGTGCGCGATCAGCGAGACCAAGGAGCGGTCGCCCGCCAGGATTGTCGGCGTGGCGAAGGTCAGCTTGGGGTTCTCCATCCCGCCGAACGGGAAGCTCGGGGGCAGCACCAGGATGTCATAGCGGCCCCAGCGATAGGCTCCGAACCGCTTCTCGATCGACTTGACCATCGCCTCGACGTCGGCGAACTCGTGCGCCGCCGACTCGAGCACGCTCGGCTCGGCCCAGACTCCGGTCCGCGGGCCCAGCGAGCGGAACGCCAGGTCGCCGACGGCTATCGCGATCAGGTACGAGGGGATCGGCTGCGGCATCGCGAACCGATAGAAGCCCTCGCGTGCCTCCTCGGGCTTCACCAGCGCGTCCGCGGCCATCACCGCGGTGAGGCCCTTCGGCACGCGGACGACCGCCGAATAGGTGATCCGCGCCCCGGGCGAGTCCTGGAGCGGGATCCACGACCGAGCGTGGATCGCCTCCGACTGCGTGAACAGGAACGGCCGCGCCTTGCCCGCCGTCAACGAGGGATCCAGCCACTGGAGCGCGCCGGCCGTCGGGGCCGAACGGTACTCGATGCGGACCTGCGTCGTCCCCGGTGCCAGGTGGATCGCCAGCCGCGAGCCCAGGATCGGATCGGCCGGTCCCAACTCGAATCGCGCGGGTTGGAACGGCTTGAGCGGGTCGGACTTCGTCGAGCGCATCCCCACATTCGCGATCGTCAGGCCACGGGTGTCGAGCGCCAGCGGTACGTCATCCTTGACGCCTGGTTGCCGCTCGACATCCAGGATCGCCACGCCCGCCAGCTCCTTGCGGTCGAAGTGCACCGTCAGATCGAGGTCCAGGTGCGTCACCCGTACCTCGCCCGGATTCCCCAGCGTATGGGCATCGTCTCGACCGGGAGCGACATGAGGCGACGAAGGTCCCTGCGCCGCCGCCAGGCGCGCGCCTCAACCCCCACGACCAACCACAAGACCGCGAACAATCCCATCACGAACTCCGATGTCACCGTCATCGCGAATATCCCCTTCGGGCCTCGCCCCTGGCTCATCGTTCCCGGCGACTCGATTGTCGCTCGTGTCGCCGCCATCGGCTAGCGGGGGTCGAACCGGCGATGAAGTTCGCCGGAGGAGGCGGGCCCGCTCAGTCAAGAGGCCGGCCGAGCTTCCGACAGAGGAATCCTTCATATAACGGAGAATTTGCGCAACTGGGCGGGGATTCCCGGTGATTATACAGGTAAAGGGCTTCTGCCAGACTTGAACCAGCACCGCGGGAAAAACCAGAATGAATGATGAAGACCTCCCGTTCACGACAGCCAGACATCACGCTTCAATGCAACCACGTCGAGAACCATGCTGCTTGACTATGGGCTGTGCCAACGTTGTCCGCTCGAGACCGAGTCAGGAAGCAATTCCTGATGGCACCACGCATTCATGCATCAGAAGAACAGACCGTGCGATTTCTACGAAACGAAGCCATTCTTCACTGATTCTTCACAATCTGTCCGCGACCTGGTGGAATTCGGGATCGGCCGTCACGGTAGCGACTGACGAAACGAACCCAATCCCGCCAGAATGGCAGGATCGGAGTGAAACCGGCGCGTGGAAATCGACGAAACGAACCCAGCCCTGCCAGAATGGCAGGAGACTCGCGGATGCGGAGCGTTCGGTGAACGCCCTGGCGGAATCCTCCGTTTCAGGGCGAGCGGCCGGACAAACACGATACGTTCCGTGTTTGCAGCCACGAGCGGTGACGTGGGGAATTTTTGGGATTTCGCGCCAGCGGCTTGTGCAAACCTCTCGTATTTGTTTAACAAGTGCTTCGCGGCGTGATGGAACATCCCCGCGCCAACTGAGAGTGGCAACGGTCCAGGAATCCCTCCCGATCGCCGATTCGGCAGACGACAAACCTCGATCTTCCCTACCTCCATTCATCCCTGGCGGAGCACCGATGGCGGCGACGCCGGCGGACGTTCTGGTTCGTTGGCGATCGAGGATCTACGGAACACTGGTACACGAACAGGCCGTGCCGGGCTCACGCCGAAGGTCGAATGACGCCGGGGGCGGCGAGCTCTTGACGGTACTGAAAATGCGGGCGGCGATCAGTCCCGGCGACGGGCCGGGGATCGAAGGCGACGGCCCGCCGACCCTAACGACCCCACAGGAGACGAGTCGATGGCATCCGCGAGCTACCCGAGGCCGGTCAGTCGGCGGGGCTTCCTGACAGTCGGGACGATCGGGCTTGGCGGCCTGACCCTGGCCGATGTTCTCCGATTGGAAGCCCGGGCCGATCAGAAGAGCTATGCAGCGATCGAGGCCAAGGCCGACTCGGTGATCCACATCTTCCTGCCCGGCGGGATCGCCCACCAGGAGACGTTCGATCCCAAGCCGTTCGCGCCGATCGAGTATCGGGGCGAGATGGGATCGGTCAACACCAAGATCGAGGGGGAGAAGTTCAGCGATACCCTGCCCCAGACGGCCCAGGTCGCCGACAAGCTGACGGTCATCCGCTCGATGACGCACGGCGAGGCCGCCCACGAGCGCGGCACGCACAATATGTTCACCGGCTACCGGCCCAGCCCGGCGCTCCAGTACCCCAGCATGGGGAGTGTGGTCTCGCACGAATTCGGCCCGCGCAACAACCTGCCGCCCTACGTCTGCATCCCCAACCAGCCGAATGTCTACGCGGGCACGGGCTACCTCAGCTCGTCGTTCTCGCCGTTTTCCCTGGGCCGCGACCCGGCCGACGCCGGCTTCCAGGTCCAGGATCTGAACCTTCCCGGCGGGATCAACGAACCGCGGTTCGCGACCCGGCGGAACGTGCTCGACGCCGTGAACACCTATTTCGCCCGGCGGGAGAAGAGCGACAACATTGCGGCGATGGACACGTTCTACCAGCGGGCTTATAGCCTGATCAGCTCGCAGAAGGCGCGCGAGGCGTTCAACATCAACGCCGAGCCGGCCAAGGTCCGCGACGAGTACGGCCGCAACGCCGCCGGCCAGCGGCTGCTGATGGCCCGCCGGCTGGTCGCCGCGGGCGTCCGGTTCGTCACGGTCGATTACGGCGGCTGGGACTTCCACTACCAGATCGCGGCCAACATGCGCGGCCAGATGCCCCCGCTCGACCAGGGCCTCGCCGCGTTGATCCGCGACCTGGATCGGAGCGGCCTGCTCAAGCGGACGCTCGTCATGGTCTCCAGCGAGTTCGGCCGCACCCCGAAGATCAACAAGGACGCCGGCCGCGACCACTGGCCCAAGGTCTTCAGCGTGGTGCTGGCCGGCGGCGGCATCAAGGCCGGCTATATCCACGGGGCCTCCAACGCGACGGCCACCGAGCCGGAGCGCGACCCGATCGGGCCCGAGGACCTCGCCACCACCGTCTATCACCAGCTCGGCATCGTCGCCGACAAGGAACTCATGGCGCCGGGCAACCGGCCCATCGAGATCGTCAACGGCGGCAAGGTCGTCAAGGAGCTGCTGGCGTAGGGGTGATCGGTTGCACGTAGGGTGGGCATCGCCCACCGGGAATCGCCTGCGCCACGAATCATCAATCAGAGACTTCAACGATGCGTCCAGCCTTCGTCGGAACTGCCCTCGTCCTCGTCCTGACCTCGACCGCCGCCGCCGCCACGCCGAGCCTGACCGCCGTCCGCCCGGTGGGCGGCCAGCGCGGCACCGAGCTCGACGTGAGCTTCTCGGGCGCCCGGCTCGGCGATGCCCTGGAGATCGTCTACTACCAGCCCGGGATCACGACGCTCTCCATCAAGAAGGTCAACGATAACGCCGTCACCGCGCGGCTCAAGATCGCGCCCGATTGCGCCCTGGGACTCCACGACCTGAGGGTCCGCACAGCGACGGGGATCAGCGAGCTGCGGACGTTCTCCATCGGAGCCCTCAAGGAGGTCAATGAGGTCGAGCCCAACAACGACTTCGCCAGGCCCCAGCCGATCGCCATGAACACGACCGTCAACGGCATTGCCGACAACGAGGACGTCGATTACTTCGTCGTCGAGGCCAGGAAAGGGGAGCGGATCTCGGCCGAGGTCGAGGGGCATCGCCTGGGGATCTTCGAATTCGACCCTTACGTGGCGATCCTGAACGCCAAACGGTTCGAGCTTGGCGCCAGCGACGATGCGGCCCTCGTCTGGCGCGACGGGTTTACCTCAATCATCGCGCCAGAAGACGGCAAGTACATCATCCAGGTCCGGGAGAGCGGCTACGCCGGCAACGCCGCGTGCCTCTACCGGCTGCACGTGGGCCACTTCCCCCGCGCGACGGCCGTGATGCCCGCCGGCGGCAAGCCGGGCGAGACGCTGGCCGTGCGCTGGATCGGCGACGCGGCCGGCAAGGCCACGACCAAGGTGACGCTGCCGGCCTCGGCTTCGGGCGCGTTCGGCCTGGTGCCGCCAGGACGACAAGGGGATCTCCCCGTACCCCAATAGCTTCCGGCTCACGCCGCTGGGCAACGTCATGGAAGCCGAGCCGAACGACGACCAGGCGCACGCCACCGCGTTCCAGGCGCCCATGGCTCTCAACGGGGTCATCGGCAAGCCGGGCGACGTCAACCAGTTCGTCTTCAAGGCGGAGAAGGGCCACGTCTTCGACATCCACTGCTATGCCCGCCGCATTCGCTCGCCGCTGGACCCGGTCATGTACCTGGGCAAGAAGGGCGGCGGGGCCATGCTGGGAGACGACGACTCGGTCGTCCCGGACAGCTATTTCCGCTTCCAGGCCCCCGAGACCGCCGAGTACGTGATCTGGCTGGTCGATCAGCTCGGCAAGGGCGGACCCGATTACGCCTACCGGATCGAGGTCACGCCGGTGGCTCCCTCGCTGACGATGTCAACGGCCGCCGAGCAGATCCCGCTCGGGACCGGGGTGATGTCGGTGGCGGTGCCCAGGGGGAACCGGCAGGCGATCCTGATTTATGGGTCGCGGGCCGACTTCGGTGGCGAGCTGAACGTCGGCGTCGGCGACCTGCCCGCCGGCGTGACGGTCGAGGCACCCGTGATGGCCGCCAGCCAGCCGGTCACTCCCGTGCTGTTCTCGGCCAAACCCGACGCGGCGCCGGGCGGTTCGCTCGCGACCGTGACCGGCAAGCCGGTCAACGAGAAGCTCAAGGTCCCCTCGAGGTTCGAGCAGAGCTCGTACCTGGTGCTCGGGCAGAACAACGTGAACGTCTGGTCGCGCACGGTTCGACCGCCTGGCGGTCGCCGTCACCGAGGAGTGTCCCTACACGATCGAGATCGTCGAGCCGAAGGTCCCGCTGGTCCGTGGCGGCTCGATGAACCTGAAGGTGCGGGCGCACCGCAAGCCGGGCTTCAAGGCGGCGATCGCGGTCTATCTCCCCTGGAACCCGCCGGGCGTCGGCTCGGCAGGGGGCATCGCCATCCCCGACGGGAAGGACGAGGCCGAGATTCCGATGAACGCCGACGGCGGCGCCGAGCTGCGGACCTGGAAGATCGTGGTCAACGGAGCATCCGGGGTCGCCTCGGGGCCGATCATGGTGTCTTCCCAGCTCGCCAACCTGACGATCTCGCAGCCGTTCGTCAACTTCGCCTTCCAGTCGGCGAGCGTCGAGCAGGGCAAGGAGACGGACATGGCGATCAAGGTCACCAAGGTCGTCGATTTCCCGGGCGAGGCCCAGGTGACCCTGGTCGGCCTGCCGAACAAGGTCACCAGCGACCCGAAGAAGATCACCAAGGACACCACGGACCTGGTCTTCCACATCAAGACCGACAAGGCCTCGCCGGCCGGCAACCACACGAGCCTGTTCTGCCAGCTCGTGGTGACTCAGAACGGCGAGCCGATCCTGCACAACCTGGGCAGCAGCACGCTCCGGATCGACGTGCCGCTGCCGCCGAAGCCGAACGCCCCGGCGCCGCGCCGGTGCAGGTCGCCGCCGCGCCCAAGCCGGCGGGCGCGCCCGCCAAGCCGCTCTCCCGGCTGGAGAAGCTGCGGCTCGAGACCAAGCAGGCCAAGTCAAAGTAGGGTGGGCGATGCCCACCGTCGTCGGCCATCGCCGGTGGGCATAGCCCACCCTACAACAAGAGGACCCGAACGCGATGACTTCCAGATTTGCGACGATCAAGGCGACCATCCCGCTGCTCATTGGCCTGATCGGTGCGGCTACGCTCCCTGCCCACGCCGACGGCCCGGGCCGTGACGTCCACGACCTGCCCGCCGACGTCTTCGCCCCGGCCCCCCGGGCGCCGCTGGCGGACCTCGCGGTCTACCCGCCCGAGATCCAGTTGACGACCGCTCGCGACCGTCAGTCGATCGTGGTGCAGGCCACCTACGCCGACGGCATCACCCGCGACGTCACGAAGGAAGCATCGCTCGCGGCCGCCGACCCAAGGCTCGTCCGACGCGAGGGCGCCATCTTCCGCCCGGCGGCCGACGGTGCGACGACCCTGACCGTGTCGTACGAGGGCCGCAAGGTCACGCTGCCGGTGAAGGTGGCGCAGGCGACCGCGCAGCCGCCGCTCAGCTTTCGGCTGGACGTGATGCCGGTCTTCATGCGGTCGGGCTGCAACACCGGCAGTTGTCACGGCGCCGCGCGGGGCAAGGACGGCTTCCGGATCTCGCTCTTTGGCTTCGATCCCGAGGGCGACCACTACCGGCTGACCCGCGAGATGATCGGCCGACGGGTCAACCTGGCGGTCCCTTCCGACAGCACGCTGCTCGAGAAGGCCATCGGCGCCGTGCAGCACACCGGCGGCAAGCGGTTCGAGCCCAACAGCGAGCTGTACCGGACCATTCACGGCTGGATCGAGGCCGGTGCCCCCAACGACGACGTCTCCAGGCTCCCCAAGGTCGTGGGCGTCGACCTGTATCCCAGAGCGGCCGTCCTCGACGGCCAGGGCGCGACCCAGCAGCTCACCCTCCGGGCCCGATACTCCGACGGCACCGATCGCGACGTCACCAGCCTGGCCGTGTTCCTCACAAATAACGACGTCTCCGCCCCCGTGAGCGCCGACGGCCTCGTCACCGCCGGCCAGCGCGGCGAGGCGTTCGTGATGGCCCGGTTTGAGACCCACACCGTCGGCTCGCAGTTCATCGTGCTGCCCAGGGCGCTGGAATTCACCTATCCCGACGAGCCCGAGGGCAACTACATCGACAAGCTGGTCGCCGCGAAGCTCCGCAAGCTGAGGATCGCGCCATCGGGCCTCTGCGACGACGAGACGTTCCTCCGCCGTGCGGCGATCGACATCGTCGGCCTGCCCCCGACGGTCGAGGAGTACAACCGCTTCATGGCCTCGACCGACCCGAACAAGCGGGCCCGGTGGGTCGACGAGCTGCTCGAGCGCAAGGAGTTCTCCGAGATCTGGGTCTCGAAGTGGGCCGAGCTGCTCCAGGTGCGCACCGACCCCACGAAGAACGTCAGCCAGAAGGCCATGTTCCTCTACTACAACTGGCTGGTGGACAAGCTCTCCAAGAACACCCCGATGGACGAGATGGTCCAGGAGCTCCTGGGCGCCAGCGGGGGCACGTTCAAGAACGCGGCGACCAACTTCTACCAGATCACCAACGAGACCCTGCCGCTGACCGAGAACGTCGCCCAGGTCTTCATGGGCATCCGCGTCCAGTGCGCCCAGTGCCACAACCACCCGTTCGATCGGTGGACCCAGAACGACTACTACAGCTTCGCGGCGTTCTTCGCCCAGATCGGCCGCAAGCAGGCGGAGGACTACCGCGAGACGATCATCTTCAACTCGGGCGGCGGCGAGGTGAATCACCCGGTCGGCGGCCGGGCGATGCCGCCCAAGTTCCTGGGCGGCGAGGTCCCCGACGTCCGCGGCAAGGACCGCCGGGTCGTGCTGGCCCGTTGGCTGGCCTCGCCCCAGAACCCGTGGTTCGCGACATCCTTCGCCAACCGGGTCTGGGCGCACTTCACGGGCGTCGGGATCGTCGAGCCGGTCGATGACTTCCGCGTGAGCAACCCGGCCTCGAACCCCGAGCTGCTCGAGGCCCTCGGCCAGCATTTCACCGCGACCAAGTACAACCTCAAGGCCCTGGTCCGCGACATCTGCAGCTCGCGGACCTATCAGCGGACGACCCGACGGAATCCCAGCAACGAGAGCGATGAGAAGAACTTCGCCCACGCGCTGGTCCGCCGCATCAAGGCCGAGAGCCTGCTGGACACGATCAGTGCCGTGACCGACACCAAGGACAAGTTCGAGGGCCTGCCGCTGGGCGCCCGCGCCGTCCAGATCGCCGACGGCACGCGTTCCACGTACTTCCTCCGGACCTTCGGCCGGGCCACTCGCGAGACCCCCTGCTCGTGCGAGGTCAAGATGGAGCCCACGCTCTCGCAGGCCCTCCACCTGCTCAACGGCGACACCGTCAACGCCAAGATCCAGCAGGGCGGCCTCGTCCCCAAGCTCCTCACCGGCAAGAAGTCTCCCGAGGAGCGCATCACCGAGCTCTACATCCGCTGCTTCTCGCGCAAGCCGACCAGGGAGGAGCTGGCCACGCTCACCGGAATCCTCAAGCAGAACTCCGACTCGAGCCAGGCCCTCTCGGACATGTTCTGGGCGTTGCTGAACAGTCGCGAATTCCTGTTCAACCATTGATCCTAAGTAGGTCAGGCTTTCCAGCCTGACGCGCCAATGCCGTCAGGCTGGAAAGCCTGACCTACATCCCACGCTCCGAGACGATAGACCATGCGATCGAAACTCGCCGCCGCCGTGCTTTCGGGAGTGATCTGCTCGCTCGCGGGCCTGGTCCCCGCCGGCCAAGCCGCCGACCCTCCCAAGGCGAAAGTGACCTACCAGGATCACGTCGCGCAGCTCTTCCGCAGCCGTTGCGGCTCTTGCCACAACCCCGACAAGCAGAAGGGCGGCCTGAACCTCGATAACTACGGCTCGGCGATGCAGGGCGGCGGCTCGGGCAAGGTCATCGAGCCGGGCGATCCCGACGGCAGCACGCTGCTCCAGGTGGTCGCCCACAAGGAAGAGCCGAAGATGCCGCCAAACTCGCCCAAGCTCCCCGACGCCGAGATCGACGTGATCCGCAAGTGGATCGAAGGGGGCGCGCTCGAGAACACCGGAAGCGTGGCGACGACCAAGGCCAAGCCGAAGTTCGAGTTCAAGCTGGATCCGGCCGCGATGGGCAAGCCGGCGGGCCAGCCCGCGATGCCCGAGAGCCTCTCGACCGAGCCGTTCGTACCCGAGGCGAAGCCCGGCGCCGTGGTGGCGATGGCGGCCAGCCCCTGGGCGCCGCTGGTGGCCGTCGCCGGGCACAAGCAGGTGCTGCTCTACCGGACGACCGACTATCACCTGATGGGCGTCCTGCCGTTCCCCGAGGGCTTGATCTACAACCTGAGGTTCAGCCGCAACGGTGACCTGCTGCTCGGCGGAGGCGGGCGCGGGGGCCAGTCCGGTCTCGCGGTCGCCTGGGACGTCAAGAAGGGCACGCGCGTCTTCGAGATCGGCAAGGAATACGACATCGTGCTGGCCGCGGACATCAGCCCCGACCATGGCTTAGTCGCGCTCGGCGGGCCGAGCAAGATCGTGCGGGTCTACAACACGGCGGACGGCTCGCTCGCCTACGAATTGCGCAAGCACACCGAATGGATCACGGCCATCGAGTTCAGCCCCGACGGCGCCCTGCTCGCCACCGGCGACCGGAACAACGGCCTGCTCGTCTGGGAGGCCCAGACCGGCCGCGAGTTCCACGACCTCCGCGGGCACACCGCGTTCATCACCGACCTGAGCTGGCGGCTGGATTCGAACGTGCTGGCCTCCTCGAGCGAGGACACGACCGTCAAGCTCTGGGAGATGGAGAACGGTACCAACATCAAGAACTTCGGGGCCCACGGCGGGGGGGCGATCTCGGTCCGGTTCGCCAAGGACGGCCGGCTGGTCACCGCGGGCCGCGACCGCGTGGTCCGATTGTGGGACGGCAACGGCAACAAGCAGCGCGACTTCGAGGCGTTCAACGACCTGGCCATCCGGGCGGTGATGACGTTCGACGACGCCAAGGTGATCGGCGCGGATTTCTCGGGTGAAGTCAGGGTCTGGGACGCCAAGGACGGGCGCCGGCTTGCAAGCCTGGCGGTCAATCCCGCGCCGATCGCCGTGCGCCTCGAGCTGACGAACAAGCTCCTGGCCGCCGCGCACGCCGAGGCCGATTCGCTGGCCAGGCAACTGGCGCCGCTCCAGAACGGCGCGAACGCGGCATCGGCCCTGCTCGTGCAGGCCCAGGGCAAAGTCTCGGCGGCCGAGCAAGCGCTCGGGAAGCAGAACGGGGCGATCCAGCAGCTCGACCAGGCGCTCAAGGCGAAGGTCGCCGCCGCGGGCGAAGCCAGGGCGACGCTCCAGGCCGCCGAGCAGCTCATGGCGCAGACGGCCTCGGCCCAGTCCGCGGCCGACGCGGCTACCAACAAATCCGTCGAGGCCGAGAAGGCCGCGACGGACACGCTGAACACCGCCAGGACCGCGGCTGAGAAGGCCATCGCCGATAAGACCGCACACGACCCGGCCCTGCTCGCGGCGGCCAGGGCCCTCAAGGCCGCCGAGACGCCCGAGGCCGCGGCCAAGGCCGCCGAGGCATTGACCAAGGAGGCGCAGAAGGCCGTCGAGTTGATCCAGGCGGTCGCCGCGACGGGGTCTCGCGTCTCGACGACCCGACGAGAACTGGCCCGCATCGCCGCCACCAAAGCGGCCGCGCCTCAAGCGGCGGCGAATGCGCGGCACGTCGCCCGGGCGGCCTCGCTGGCGGTCCCTTCCGCCCGCGAAGCGGTCGCCCGGGCCGATCAAGAGAAGGCCGCCGCCGAGAAGGCCCTCGCCGACGCCCGCGGCACCGTCCCGGCCCTGACCAACCAGCTCGCCGCCGCCAGGAAGGAGCTGGAGCAAGCCAACGCGGCCAAGTCGGCCGCCGACAAGGCCCTGGCCGAGAAGCGGGCCCCGCTCGACGCGACGCTCGCCAAGGTCAAGGCGCTCAAGGCCGAGGCCGAAGCGTTGGCCGTCGAGAAGAAGCGATCCGACGCCGGCCGAAGCGGGCTGGCGTCGGTGGCCAGGCCGGGGTCTTGATGGTTGAGACCCGACCGACTCCGGTCGTAGAATGACACCCGGTCCGATCGACCTATTCCGCTCGCAAGTCGCCCGGATCATCCCCTCGCCGAGGGCTTCATCATGCCCGTTCACGATTGGTCTCGCGTCTTCGACGGGGCGTTCCACGCCTTCCACGTCGCCTGGATTGCGAAATTGCAGAACACCCTCAACAACGGCGTTCTGCCACCCGATTACTACGCCATGGCGGAGAAGGTCGCCGGATCGATCGAGTTGCGATCAGCGACGTTGCCTGCCGCCGATGGTGGCCAGAACGGACTGCGGGAAGGGCCGATCGCGGGCGCCATCTCGGCGGCCGAGGTTCCACCTCGGGTCTGGCTCCGTGACGTCATTGAGGCCGAGCCGTTCACGCGCCGCCAGAAGAGCATCGTGATCCGCCGTAGCAATGATGAGCGGATCATCGCCCTGATCGAGATCCTGTCCGCGGGCAACAAGTCGAGCCGTCGCGAGTTCCAGGCGTTCCTGACCGAAGTCGCGGACGCGCTTGCCCGAGGCTGTCATCTCCTGTTGGTCAACCTCCACTCGCGGACGCGCCGCGACCCCGACGGGATCTATCCGGAGATCTGGGCCGAGGTCGGAGGAGAACCGCGGCGGGTCTCGGCCGACAAGCCGCTGGCACTCGCCGCCTTCGACGCCGGCCCGCCCGTGACCTCCTATGTCGAGCCGATCACCGTGGGCGACACCTTGATCGACATGCCCCTCTTCCTCGCACCGGACTGGTATGTCTCGGTGCCGCTCGAGGCCACCTATGAGGCCGCGTATCGCAGTGTGCCGCGTCGGTTCCGCGAGGTGTTGGAGTCACCTCGCGAACCAGTCGAATAGACGTCTCATGTCGCGGGAAACCCTTCGACACTGGCGGTCCGAGTCCTGTGACACTGTTACAACTCACTCATTCGAAGAGGTGTTCCGTGTCGTGCCCATCGGGTCCGGGATCCAGGGCATCGTTCCCGACGACCCACTGGAGCGTGGTCGCCCAGGTTGCAGGCGCCTCGACGACCCAGGCCCGCGAGGCGCTGGACCTGCTCTGCCGAGCTTACTGGTTCCCGATCTATGCCTTCATCCGCCGCAAGGGCCACGATCCCGAATCCTCGCGAGACCTGACCCAGGCGTACTTCCAGCGGTTGTTGGAGAAAGACCTCGTTTTGGCAGCCGATCCCGACAAGGGTCGGTTCCGCGCGTTCCTGAAGACCGACTGCACCTTTTTCCTGGCCGACCATCGCGACCGCGAGCAAGCCCGGAAGCGAGGTGGCGACCGGACCCGCATCCCGATCGAGTGTCTCGACGCCGAGGACCGATACGCGCGCGAGGTGGCCGACCATAGCACGCCGGAACGCCTATTCGACCGCGCCTGGGCCGTCACGCTGCTCGACCACGTCCTGGAGCGACTCGCCACGGAGTACGCGGATTCTGCTCGTCGGGCTCTCTTCGAGCGGCTCCAGGTCGTGCTGACCGGCGGTCCTCGCGTCGTCCAGTATGCGAAGATGGCCGAAGACGTTGGGACGACCGAAGGGCCATCCAGGTCGCCGTCCACCGGCTCCGCCGCCGTTACCGGACACTCCTCAGGGAAGAGATCACCTCGACCCTCGACGCCCCGACCGAGGAGGATGTCGAGGACGAGATCCGCGAACTGTTCGCCGCGCTCGCTCGATGACCGAGATTTCGCCCGTCACCCCGTAAGCTCCCCGAGGGGACTCCTTATAGACGATAGAAGCCCGTAGCGATCTCCGCCGACAGGGATCAGGAGCACCGACGATGGCCGCTGATCAAGTGTGCCCGGGTTGCGGCCGACCGCTGGCAGCCAACGCACCGCGCGGACTTTGCCCCGCCTGTCTCCTCCACGAAGGGCTGGGGGAATCCGGCAGCGACGCCACCGCGGAGCCGCCCGTCTTCTCCGACGTGACGATCTCCCTGGAGCCGGCCTCCTCCAGCGTGCTAGCCCGGATCGCCGAGTCGATCGGTCATGTGCCACACGTGCTACTCCGAGACACCGAAACCGAGATCGGTCCCGGACCGATCGTCAAGCCGTCCTCGCCCGAGATGCCTCCTCCGGCCGAACGGCCCGAGCGATACCAGATCTTCGGCGAGATCGCCCGAGGCGGAATGGGTGCGATCTTGCGAGGCCGGGATGTCGACCTCGGTCGCGACCTGGCGGTGAAGGTCCTGCTCGATTCCCACAAGGACAAGCCCGAGATGGTCCGCCGGTTCGTCGAGGAGGCGCAGGTCGGCGGCCAGCTCCAGCATCCGGGCGTGGTTCCCGTTTATGAGTTGGGAACCTTCGCTGATCGGCGTCCTTTTTTCACGATGAAGCTGGTCAAGGGTCGCACGCTCGCCGAGTTGTTGCGCGCCCGATCGTCCGCGTCCGTTGACCTGCCGCGGTTCCTTTCGATCTTCGAGTCCATCGCCCAGACGATGGCGTACGCCCATGTCCGCGGCGTGATCCACCGCGATCTGAAGCCGTCCAACGTAATGGTCGGCAGCTTCGGCGAGGTGCAGGTGATGGATTGGGGGCTCTCCAAGGTGCTGCCTCAGGGAGGGGCGACAGACGATGAGCCGGTCCCTCGCCCGGATGCCGAGTCCGTCAGCGTGATCCGGACGGGGCGGTCGGGTTCGGACGCCGATGCCTCCCATGCGGGCAGCGTCCTCGGGACGCCGGGTTACATGGCTCCGGAGCAGGCTCGCGGAGAGATCGATGCCGTGGACGAGCGGGCCGACGTCTTTGGCCTCGGCGCGATCCTCTGCGAGATCCTGACCGGTGAACCGGCTTTCGTCGCCCGCACTCCGGGCGAGACCATGCGGAAAGCCGGTCGGGGCGAGTTGACCGAGACGTTCGCTCGGCTCGACGCCGGCGGGGCCGATGCCGATCTGATCGCCCTGGCCAAGGAGTGCCTGGCCGCCGAGCGCGAGGACAGGCCGCGCCGGGCCGGAGTCGTCGCCGAGAGGATCACGGCCTACCTCACAGGGGTGCAGGAGCGACTCAGGAAGGCCGAACTGGCTCGCGTCGCGGCCGAAACGAGAGCAGAAGCGGAACGGAGCCGACGCCGGTTGACCGTCGCTCTGGCCGCCTCGGTTTTGGCCCTCGTCCTGCTTGGCGGCGGCGTCACCACCTGGCAGATCCAGCAGCGGCAGACGCGGCTCGCAGCCGTGGAGAGGACCTTGGCCAGGATTCAGGCGATCCGAGATCAGGCCGCGGCCGAAGGATCCGACGCGGCTCGCTGGAGGGAAATCCAGGTCGCGGCTGACGAGGCACTCACTTCGATCGGAAACCTGGCCACGTCCGAGCCCGGACGCCGCCTGGCGGCGCTACGCGGAACGATCGCTGAGGACAAGGAGCAGGCCGCAAGAGATCACAGACTGCTTCAGGATCTGAATTCCATCAGGTCATCTGCGGGTAGGACCTCCTGGGATCAAGAGCCCGACGTAGTGAATCAACGCTTCATGGCAGCCTTCAGGCGCTATGGGCTGGATCTCAAAACGACCCCTATAAGTCAGGCGATCGCACGATTGCGAGCCCGACCCAGCGCCTTCGTCAGGGAACTGGTTCCAAGCCTTGATCATTGGCTGATGTTCTGCCGCGTTCACGAAGCCGATGGACTTGTAGCGGCGTTGGACCCAGAGCCGGAGCGTAACCGGCTGCGAGCTCTCTTGGGCCAACCTGACCTGGAAGCCGATCGAGAGGCTCTGAATGTGATAGCACGGCAACAGAAGACGATCGACCTCGGTCCTTCAATCATGCTGTTGCTGGCGAGGCGACTTGACTCGACTGGGGACCGGCAGGGTGCCATCGGCGCACTTCGCAATGCCGTTGTGCGGTATCCTGATGATGTCTGGATTAACCTTGAGCTTGCGACGCTCCTGCGCCGTGCTGATCCACCGCAGCCGATCGATGCAATACGCTACTTCACCGCGGCACGCGGAATTCAACCTCGATCGGGATGGGACCTTGCCGAGCTCTTGGAAACCGAGGGACAGGAAGACGAAGCGGAGGCGATCTGGCGCGAACTGCTTCGACTCAATCCGACGAGTCCCCGGTGCCTACTGAGACTCTGTGCCTTGCTGCGAAGCGTCGGCAGGCCCGAGGAAGCCAAGCCTCTTGGTGAGAGGTTGTCCCGTCTGGTACACGGAAATTCTAGATCCAAGCGTGTTCATCTCTCTGAATTCTACCTTCTCGGGGATGGGTGGTGTCCGGTGGCCGTTGAATGGGATTCTACCGATGGGTAAGCTAGACGTCCAGGACCTGACTCACCGATCCGGATCCGCCCAGGACGACTCATGCCCACGGACGACCTCGACCGCTTCTGCTGCCAGAATCCCGACTGCCCCGACTACGGCCGCCACGGCGCCGGCAACCTCTCGGTCTGCGGCCACTACGGCCAGGCCCACCACCGGCTGTTGTACTGCCGCACCTGCAAGGCCCGCTTCTCGGAGTTCAAGGGCACCCCGCTTTTCAACTCCAAGCTGCCGCACGAGAAGGTGCTGGCGATCCTCCAGCACCTCGCCGATGGCTGCGGCACCCGCCAGACCGCCCGGTTGGTGGGGGTCAACAAGGACACCGTCACCCGACTGGCCCTGCTCGCCGGCGCTCATGCTCAGGCCGCCCACGACGAGTTGGTGGCCTTTTCCCCCCTATACCCGTGAGGTCCAGTTCGACGAGAAATGGTCCTTCGTCCACAAGAAGCAGAGGAACTGCGACCCCGACGACCCGGCCGATGACCACTGCGGGGACTACTGGGACTACGTCGCCTACGACCCCGAGCATAAGCTGGTCCTGGCGGTGATCCCCGGGGCGCGGACGGAGGAGAACGGCTGTGCGATCGTCGGCGAGGTCGCGGAGCGGCTCGGCGGCACGCCGCCGGAGCTGATGACCAGCGACGAGTATCCGGTGTATGAGACGGCGATCCACAACACCTTCGGCGAGCCGGTCCCGGCGGAGCGGAAGCCGGGCCGGCCCCGGGTCGTGCCCCAGCGGCGGGTGCCGGAGGGCGTGGTCTACGCGACGGTGCACAAGCGCCGCAAGAAGGGGCGGGTCGTCGCGGTCGAGCCGCGGTTAGTCTTCGGGTCGGAGGACGAGCTGGAGGAGGCGCTGGGCGAGTCGTGTGCCAGTCGCGTGGTGAATACATCCTTCGTCGAACGGCAGAACGCGACCGATCGGCACCGCAACGCGCGGAAGGGGCGGAAGACGTATCGGTTCAGCAAGGACTGGCAGGTGCACGAGGCGATGACCTACTTGACGCTGTACGGCTACAACTTCTGCTGGTGTGTCCGGACGCTGCGGGTCAAGGACGAGGAGGGGCGGTGGCAGGAGCGGACGCCGGCCCTGGCCGCCGGGTTGACCGACCACGTATGGACCTGGCGCGAGTGGTTCACTCGCCCGGCCGTTCAGCCAGCGTAGGACACCACCCGGGGATGTCTTGTCAATCATCGGCGATCGAGGGGGAGCAATATCGGCCTGGCAACAGGCAGCCCGAATTGGTCGCGATAAGCCCGACGTCTACTACGATGTCGGCCAAAAACTGCTCCGACTGGGCGATCTCGAAGGTGCGATCACGGCATTCCGTGAAGCCGTTCGTTCGGGGCCGCCTGACATCCGATGTCATTACGAGTGCGCTTCAGCATTTTCACTCCTGGGCGACCGCAACGCAGAAATCATGGAGTTGCGCGAAGCCATCCGAATCCGGTCTACTTCAAAGGAGCAGAAATCCAGCTCCAACAATGGTGACAGCACTCATCAGCTTGCGCCGTCGCCTGATGAGGCTTCACTGGACGCCATCGCCATCGAGGATGGGTCCGGTTTGCCCGGCTCCGATAGCTTTCTCGGTCTCGCCGACGCGTTCCGACAGGGCGTTCTGGCAGTCTCCTTGAGTTTTTCGTCTGAAAGCCCCGCATCCGAGCTCGATTTCCTAACCGCTGGCGACCCCGTGGCAGAGAAGGCGGATCTGCTCGAGGCTGTTGAGTATTACAACTATGATCTCCCGCTCCGAGAGGGCGGCACCTCCGGGGGTAAGGGCACGCCCTACGAGGGACTGGGAAACGCGTACCAGCGGACGGGCGATCCACGTAGGGCGATCGCAGCTTATCAGGCGGCAATCCGGCTCGATCCTGCGACGACCTTCGGCGCTCGGTACGGCCTGGCGTTGAGTCACGCCGAATCGAGTGATCTGGTACGAGCTTTGACCGAACTCCGCGAGGCCGCCCAGCATGAGCAGGGCGGCCAGATCGGACCTTTTCGTCTCATGCGCGCGATCTCGGTGTCTCATCGCCCCGTGGACGCCGTTAACAGCCTCCGCCGCCTGCGGGAGCAAGCGGGCCATGATCCGACCCTTGCCGAGGCGATCACCCACGCTATCATCCAGTATGAGCATCTCTCGAAGCTTGGCGTCCAGGTTCCCATCATCTTCCGTCTATCGTTTCGAGGGAGGAGCTTGCCCGAACACTGTTATCTCTGGCGCGCCTACACCGCCTCCGCTGCCCTCTGGTCCGCCGGATTCGCGACGTACCCGAGTCTGGCCGAGGACATGGACGCCCAGAACCGCTACCACGCCGCTTGCTCCGCGGCGATGGCGGCTGCCGGCCAGAGTGTCGAGAAGCCTCCGCTCAATGACCAGGCCAAGGTCCATTGGCGCAGACAGGCCCTCGATTGGCTGAAGGCCGATCTCACCCATTGGACCAAAGAGGCCCGGACCGGGTCGCCGGAAGGCAAGGCCCGCGCGATCAAGACTCTCCGGCGCTGGAAGTCCGACCCCGACTTGGCCGGCGTCCGGGACGAGGAGCCCTTGAAGACGCTCGGCGAGGATGAACGCGAGGCATGCCGGGCGCTCTGGACCGAGGTCGATCAGCTTCTCAAGGGGTTGACGAAGTCATGAATTGAAGCTCAGGGCACGTACGACCTACCTTGTCCTCCCGATGTTTGCGAGTCTCTGTGGAGCGCCCGCTCATGCCGGTACACGACTGGTCGCGAGTCGCGGACTGGGTCTTCCATGATTTCCACCTCAGTTGGATCGCGGGGCTGTGGAAAACCCTCAACGCCGACGTCCTGACGCGCGACTATTACGCCATGATCGAACATGCGGCCCGCCTCGACGAGCCGAACGTGCGGGCCTCGCGGGCCAACCACCCGGAAGTCGAGCCGTTTACTCGCCGCCAACGGAATGTCGTCATCCGTCATCACAGCGACGAACGCATCGTCGCACTGATCGAGATCCTCTCTCCGGGCAACAAGTCGACACAGAACGAATTCCAGGCGTTCGTCACGAAGACGTTGGACTCCCTCGATCGAGGCTATCATCTGCTCTTGATCGATCTTCATCCGAGGACGTATCGCGACCCAGACGGGATCCATCCCATCATCTGGGCCGAGGCGGGCTCGACGCCCCCGCCGATGCCGCCCGACAAGCCGTTGACGCTCGTCGCCTATGAGGCCGGGCCGCCGATCACCGCCTACGTCGAACCCGTCGCCGTCGGCGATACACTGATCGACATGCCTTTATTCCTCGGACCGAACTGGTATGTCTCGGTTCCGCTCGAGGCCACCTATGAGGTCGCGTATCACGGTGTCCCGCGCCAGTTCCGCGAAGTGTTGGACCCGACGGCCCGCCATCATTGAGCCACTCGGCGCAAGCGCCGCTACGCCGTTTCGATCCGCGCCGCGTCGGCGAGCCCCAGCTCGCCGATCGCGGCCTCCTTCAGCACATGCTTGCGGATCTTGCCCGTCACCGTCCGCGGCAGGGTGTGGACGATCATAATGTACTGCGGGATCTTGAAATGAGCGATCTGACCGCGGCAATACTGCTTCAGCTCGTCCGGAGTCACGGCCGCCCCGGACTTCGGAACGACCCAGGCCGCGACGACCTCGCCGTATCTGGCGTCGGGGAGCCCGGCCACGGCGACCTCGGCAACGGACGGATGATGGTGCAGGAATTCTTCGACCTCGGGAGGATAGATGTTCTCGCCGCCGCGGATGATCAGCTCCTTGCTCCGGCCGACGATCCGGTAATTGCCGTCCTCGCGGCGGCGGGCCAGGTCGCCGGTATGGAGCCATCCCTCCGGGTCGATCGCCCTGGCGGTCGCCGCGGGGTTGTTGTAGTAGCCGGCCATCACGCAATGGCCGCGGACGCACAGCTCGCCGGCCTCGTTCGCGCCCAGCTCGCGGCGGGTCGCGGGGTCCAGGAGCTTGACTTCCAGCCCCGGGATCGGATGGCCGACGGTCCCGACCCGGACCTCGATCGGGTCGTCCACCGAGGTGAACGTGATGATCGGCGAGGCTTCCGTCTGGCCGTAGCCGATGCAGACCTCGCGGATGCCCATCAGGCTGACGACCTTCTCCATCAGCGGCAGCGGACAGGGGGCGCCCGACATGATCCCCGTGCGGAGGCTCGTCAGGTCGAAGCGGCTGAACTCGGGGTGCTCGAGCTGGCGGACGTACATCGTCGGCACGCCGTAGACCGACGTGCAGCGCTCGGCGTCGATCGCCGACAAGGTGGCCCGCGCGTCGAACGATGGCGCCGGAACCACGATCGCCGAGCCGTAGACGGCGCAGACCAGGGTCCCCAGCACGCAGCCGAAGCAATGGTAGAACGGCACCGGCACGCAGACGCGATCATTGGCCGAATAACGCAGCCGTTCGCCAGTGTAATAGGCGTTCATGAGCACGTTGCGATGCGTGAGCATCGCGCCCTTGGGCAGGCCGGTCGTCCCCGAGGTGAACTGGATGTTGTACACGTCGGTCGCCCGCGCCGATTGCACGCGGGCCGCCAGCTCGGGGAGCGACGACTCATCGCCGGCTTCCAGGTCGGACCAGGCCCACCAGCCCGGCCCGGGCCGGCCGTCCAGCGCGATCAGCCGCCCGAGCCGGGGGAATTGCGCGCACGACCAGTCGGGCGTGGTCGCCGCTTTCACCTCGGGGCAGAGCGTCTCGACCATCTCCACGAAGTTCGATCCCTTGAATGGCGAGCCGACGATCAGGGTGGAGACGTCGGCCATCGTCAGGGCATCGCTCAGCTCGTGGACCCGGTAGGCCGGGTTCACGTTCACCAGCACGGCGCCGATCCGGCCGACGGCGAACTGCGAGACGACCCACTCGGGGACGTTCATCGACCAGATGCCGACATGCTCGCCGACGCCGACGCCCAGGCGGATCAACGAGGTCGCGACCCGATCCACCCGCTCATCCAGCTCGTGCCACGACCAGCGCAAGCCGAGCTCGGGAAAGACGAGTGCGTCACGATCGGGATCGCTCGCGACCCTGCGCTCCAGCACTTCGCCGACCGTGACATCGGCGACCCACGGAAGAGGCGACTCGGCGTTCGTGGCCATGCTCGGTCCTCCTCGGTGACGCAGGGCGGGCACCGCCCGCGATTGCCAGCCTCCGACCGCTGGGCAGAGCCCACCCTACTTGAGCGCCCACCGCGGCAGTCGCTTCTCGACGAACGCCGTCATGCCTTCACGGGCCTCCTCCGAGGCTCGCACCACGGCGCTGATGGCCGCGGCGCCGCGGAGGTTCGGCGGCCGACCCTCGGTCTCGTCGAGGAGTCGCTTGGTCGTCGACAGGGCCGTCGGGCCGCAGGCGACGAGGCCCTGCGCCATCCGGATGGCTTCGTCCAGGCAGGCGTCGGCCCGAGTGACGGCGTTGAGGAGCCCCCATTCGAAGGCGAGCTGGCCGGAGATCAGGTCCCCCGTGAGGAGGAGCTGCCGGGCACGCCGGTCGCCGATCTGGCGGATCAGGTCGTGCATGACGATCGACGCGACGAGCCCGCGCCGGACCTCCGGGTAGCCGATGCGCACGGTCTCGGCCGCGACCGCCATGTCGCAGGCCGACATCAAGCCCGCACCGCCGGCCAGGGCATCGCCATTGACCGCGGCGATCGAGGGCTTGGGCAGGGTGTGCAGGCAGTGCAGCAGGTCGGCGAACTCCTTGAGGACCGCCACCATCGCATGTTCGCCGTCGGGCGTGGCGTCCATCTCGACGGCCTCCTTCAGGTCCATGCCCGAGCAGAATGCCGCGCCGGCGCCCGTCACCACGACCACCCGGATCGCCGTATTCACCCCGACGTCATCCAGGACATCGCGAAGCTGCGCGAGCAGCTCGTGAGTCAGCGCGTTGCGTCGATCGGGCCGGTTGAGGGTCAGGATCGCCACCGGTCCACGATCCTCACGGATCACGGGTCGAGCACTCATGGGGTTCTAGCTCCGGTTCGCGAGATCGTTCGGGTCGGCGGGCAGCGTCATCTCGAGGAGGATGGTGCCCAGCGCCTTACCCTGCGTATCGAGTCGCAGCGAGCGGCTGGCGCCCCCCGCCAGGGCGTGTTCGATCACGAAGTTGAACGCGTGGATCTTCGGCAACTCATAACGGCGAACCGACCCGATCGCCATCGGCCGGAAGAACGCGGCGACTGCGGCCTCGGTCAGCCGGGGCTCGAGCCAGTCATAGGCCGCGGCATCGCGGGCCACCACGCCGATGTTGGAGCGGTCTCCCTTGTCGCCGCTGCGGGCGTGCGCGAGGTCCCCCAACCGGATCGATCGCAACGGTTCGCTCATTGTTGGCCTTCACTCACCTGGCCTTCAAGGACCTGTCATCATTCTGCATCATTCCGGGTGCGTCGCGGTCCATTCGGAGGCGGTGCGGACGTCGAGGCGGACGCGCGGCTCGGCCAGCTCGCGAGGCACCAGTGCCGGCCAGTAGCCGAAGGCGGGCCGGGGCGTCGGCCGGCCCGCGGCATAGCCGACGATCCCGGGCGGCCCCGCCGTGACCAGGGGCGCCAGCTCGCGGCAGAACCGCTCGACGGCCGGGCGCTCGGGGTCCCGCACCGTCACCCTGAGGACGACCTCGAACGGCGGCGATGCCGGCCGGACCACGCCGCACGCGACGTCCCCGGCCCCGAAGCACTCGACCAGCGTGTCGGCGAGCGCGTACCCCGCACGCCGCACCCGCTCGAGGATCACCTCGCCCGCCGCTCTGGCCTTGGCCTCGGCGTCGCGGCCCACGACGGCCAGCATGCCGCTCGCCGTCCAGCCGTCGCGATAGACGCCCACCAGCTTGAGCCGATCCGACGGGGGCACGCCGCTCGCCCCGGTCACCGAGACACGGTCAGTCCCCTGCTCGGCGATCGACAGGCCGGTGAAATCGATGTCCACGTCCGGCGTCCGATATCGTCTCGGATCGTCGATCTCGTAGAGCAACTGCTCGCTGACGGTCTCGACGCTCACCCGCCCTCCGGTCCCGGGGGGCTTCGAGATCGTGAATCCACCGTCGTCGGCGATCTCGGCGATCGGGTAGCCGATGCCGGCGAGGTCGGGCAGGTCGGCCCAGCCGGACCACAGGCCGCCGGTCGCCTGGGCGCCGCATTCGATCAGGTGCCCCGCGGTCGAGGCGCCGGCGAGCCGGCTCCACTTGTCCCAGCCCCATCCGAAATGGGCGACCGCCGGACCGAGGGTCAGCGAGGCATCGGCTACCCGCCCGGTGAGGACGATCCGGGCGCCCTGCGCAGGCCGACGGCCATCAGGTGGGCGCCGAGGTAGACATTGGCCGCGACCAGCCGCCGCGCGACGCCCGCGATCGGCTCGCCGGTCTCGAGGTGGGCGAGGTCGACGCCTTCCACGATCCAGTGGGGGATGCGATCCAGCACATCGTCCCCGGTGACGACCGCGATCAGCGCGTGATCGGCCTCGTGGCCGGTCAGGATCGCGGCGCAACGCGCGGCGCACGCCAGCGGATTCAGCCCGCCGGCGTTGGTGACGATCCGCAGCCCGGGCTGATCCTCCCAGATGGGCATCAGGCGCTCGACCAGCTCCGGGAAGTCGGTCACGTAGCCGGCCGACGGGTCCTTGCTCCTCAGATGGCTGAGGATCGCCATGGTGAGCTCGGCCAGGTACTCGAGCGTCAGCACGTCGAGCCGGCCGTCGCGCGCGAGCAAGTACGGCGCGTCGAGATTGTCTCCCCAGAAGCCGGCGCCATTGCCAACGCGCAACGCCCTGGGAACCGGATTGTCGACATCGGGTTCCATCGTCATCAACCCTCGGCCGACCAGGCGGATGGATTGACCCAAGCCGCATGATAGCCCAGAATCGCCACCGTGGCAAACCTCGGCTGGGTGTCGCTGAGTTGTCGCAGCCTCCGTTGCGTCGTCGCCAGGGGGACCCCCACGATCGGAGAACCAGCATGAAGACGAGCGATCGGCTCGACCGAAGAAGCAGGATCTCGAGGGCAATGGCCGCCGTGGCGAGCCTCCTCTTGTTGCTGGGCCCAGGTCTGGCGGCACGGGCCGCCGACGGCGTCAAGGCGAACCGCGCCCGTGATTTCCTCGAGTCGATCGGTGCGAACGCCGGCATCTCCGGGCGTGGAGAGAGTCTCCAGAAGACGATTGAATGCGCCAGCTACGTCGGCATCCGCTGGTTCAGGGCGGGCATCGAGGGCAATCTTCCGCCGCGCGACTTCGTTGACCTCCACAAGCGAGCCGGCGTCCGGTTCAGTTGGGGCCTGGGGAGTGGCGGGACGGATATCCCCAAGCTCATCGAAACCGGCCGGCAGATCGCGCAGGCCGGCGCCCTGCTCGCCTTCGAAGGGCCCAACGAGCCGAACAACTGGGGCATCACCTACCAGGGCCAGTCCGGGGGCCGGGGCGAGTCGTGGGTGCCGGTGGCGAAGCTCCAGAGGGACCTCTACCACGCGGTCAAGAGTGATCCGCTCCTGAGGAGGTATCCGGTCTGGTCCATCACCGAGGGCGGTGCCGAGACGGACAACGTCGGCTTGCAGTTCCTGACCATCCCCAAGGGTGCGGGCACCGTGATGCCGGCCGGCACCAGATACGCCGACTTCGCGAATGTGCATAATTACATTTATCATCCCAACGTGCCCGGCCTGGAGGACAACAAGACCTGGAAGGCGGCGGATCCCAGCTCGGCCTGCCGGGTGGACGGACTCTATGGCGAGTACGGAGTGACCTGGGCTCGGCACTACGCCGGTCATCCGGAAGCCAGGCTCATGAACCTGCCGAGGGTCACCACGGAAACGGGCGCGGTCATCGAGGGCCCGATCACGGAAGAGATCCACGCCTTGAACCTCCTGAGCCTGTACCTGGATCAGTTCAAGCGGGGCTGGAGTTACACCGCCGTGTATCTGCTGAGAGACCGAGTGGATGAAGGAGGCAATCAACGATTCGGCTTCTACAAGCCGGATTACACGCCCCGAAAAGCCGCCGTCTATCTCCACAACTTGACGACGATCCTGGCCGACGCCGGTTCGATCGAAGCTCCGGCGACGCTGAATTACTCGATCCCGGTCCAGCCGGCGACCGTGCACGACCTGCTCTTGCAGAAGAGCGACGGCAGGCTGGAACTCGTGGTCTGGGATGAACGATTGACGGGCGTGGACACCGTCACGGTGGACCTGGGCGCCACCCATCCGAAGGTGACGATCTACGACCCGACCGTGGGCACGAAGGCGACCCGCAGTCTGGCCAAAGCCCGCTCGGTCACGTTGAGGATGAGCAACCACCCGTTCGTGATCGAGATCCTGGATAAGTAGGGTGGGTGGGGGATGCCCACCCTACACCTGGAATACGCCGACTTCCAGCGGCGTCACCTCGCGGTTCCGCACCGCGATGTCGAGGGCCTGGATCAGCACGTCGCGAGTGCGGGCCGGATCGATGATCGCGTCGACCCAGAGTCGAGCGGCAGCGTGGCGGATGTCGGTCTCCTCGTCGTAACGCCGGCGCAGCTCTTCGGCCATGGCCGCCATCTCGGCGTCGTCAACCTGCTTCCCCTGGCGTTTGAGCGTCGCGACGTTGACATCCAGCATGGTCCGGGACGCCTGCTGGGCGCCCATCACGGCATAGCGGGCCGTCGGCCAGGCAAACAGGAAACGCGGGTCGAACGCCCGGCCGCACAGCGCGTAGTGCCCAGCGCCGAAGGAGTGACCGACGATCAGCGAGAGCTTGGGCACGGTGCTGTTGCTGACCGCGTTGACGAGCTTGGCGCCCCGGCGGATGATGCCGCTGCGCTCGGCGTCGCGGCCCACGTCGAAGCCGTTGACGTCCTGGATGAAGAGGATCGGCAGCCGAGCCTGGTTGCAGTCGAGCACGAACCGCGCGGCCTTGTCGGCGCTGTCGCCGTAGATCACGCCGCCGAACTGGTACGGTCCGCCGCCCTCGGGCTTGAACCGCAACCGCTGACTCGCCACGATGCCCAGCGCGATCCCGCCCATCCGGCCAAAGCCGCAGACCAGCGTCCGGCCGAACTCGGGGCGGTACTCGTCGAACCGGCCGCCGTCAAGCAGGGCCGAGAAGACATCGCGCACGTCATACTGGGACGAGGGGTCCGAATGGACGATCGAGTACAGGTCTTCGCCGGCCCGCGACGGCGGCTCGATCGCCGGCCTCCCGCTCGTCGTCTCGGGATCGGGCGGGACGAGCGCGATCAGCCGTCGCAGGCGCGCGAGGCAGGCGTCGTCGTCCGGCTCGCGGTAATCCACCGTCCCGCTGATCGCCGCGTGCACGCGGGCGCCGCCCAGGGCTTCATGCGTGATTTCCTGGCCGATCGCGGCCTTCACCAGCGCCGGCCCGGCGAGGTAGAGCCCCGAGCCCTCCGTCATGAGCACCGTGTCGCAGAGGACCGGCAGATACGCGCCACCCGCGACGCAGTTCCCCATGATCGCCGCGAGCTGCGGGATCCCCCGCGCCGAGAGCACCGCGTTGTTGCGGAAGATCCGGCCGAAGTCGTCGACGTCGGGGAAGACCTCGTCCTGCATCGGCAGGAAGACCCCCGAGGAATCGACGAGGTAGACCAGCGGCAGCCGGTTCAGGCCGGCGACCTCCTGGGCGCGGAGGATCTTCTTGATCGTCATGGGGAAGCAGGCGCCCGCCTTCACGGTGGCGTCGTTGGCGACCACCATCACCCGACGGCCATGGATCGACCCGAGCACCGTGACGACCCCGGCACCGGGTGCGCCGCCCCACTCCTCATACATCTGGTATGCGGCCCACAGGCCGAGTTCCAGCACGGGCGAGCCGGGATCCAGCAGGGCCTCGATCCGCTCTCGCGCGGTCTTGCGGCCCTTGGCGTGCTGCCGCTCGATCGCCTCGGGTCCGCCGCCGAGCCGCAGTCGATCCTCTTCGGCCATCAAATCGGCGGTCCGCGACCTCAGGTCGCCCTCGGTGGTCTTCACGATGACGTCCCATTTGTTTCACGCAGAGACGCAAAGGGCCGCAAAGACGCAGAGAGGACGAGAGAGCAGAGAACGGACATATCGAGGCTTGATCCAGATCTCATGATTCTTGGTCTTCTCTGCGTCTCTGCGGCCCTTTGCGTCTCTGCGTGAAACATCCTCTCCGCCCGCCCGCGCGCTCAGTGCAGCCGCGGATCGGTCGCGGCGATGATCGCGCTGACGGCCTGCTGGTTGAAGCCCTTGTATCCCTCGCGCCGCTCCAGGTCCTCGAGGTGGCTGCCGATCGTCCCCTCGCGGAGGAACTTCTCGTACTGGTCCCGATCGATCCAGCCGTTCTGGAGCGTCCGGTCGGCCCGATGCCGCGCGACCGGCCATCGCTCGCCCGCGGTGAAGGCCTGGCGCAGGAACGGGAAGTTCGAGAAGGGCGGCATCGTGTCGATCCCGGCCTCGGCCTTGAGGCCGTCGCGCAAGTAGTCGAAGTCGAATTGGGCTTCCAGGTGGTGCATGCCGGCCTCAAGGATCGACTCGCCATGGAGAGCGACCCACAGGCCGACGGTCCCCGGCCGGGGCAGGTCGGGCAACGCCCGGTGGGCGAAGTCCTCGGTCGCTTCCTCGGGGGCCAGGTCCAGGTCGGCGAAGATGACGATCCCCGTGACCGGATGCTCGAGAACCTGGGCGCCCCAGCCGGCGTGCGCCCGGCG
Organism: uncultured Planctomycetota bacterium; assembly: GCA_963815795.1. Taxonomy (GTDB): domain Bacteria; phylum Planctomycetota; class Planctomycetia; order Isosphaerales; family Isosphaeraceae; genus JAKAUH01. The sequence continues at coordinate 1,496,859 of CAWFIC010000006.1, forward strand.
TGGAAGCGCTCGCGCAAATCGAAGCCCAGCCGCGTGAACATCCGAATGAGGCGCGGGAAGAAGCGGCGGGAGCAGCGGAACGTGTGGTGATCGTGGTTGGCCCAGCCCAGGCCGAGGCGATCCTGACGGGCCTTCTGGACCCGGGCGGCCGTGTTGCGGGACTGCCAGTATTCGCGCTCGGCTTCGAAGACGAGGTGGCACGCCAGGTCGGTCGATCCCGCCAGCTCGATGACCCGCTCGAGGGTCGCCACGGTGGCGTCGAACCCTTCGGCATCGTCGTCGAACCGGCGGCGGCGGGCCCGCCAGAGGTCCAGCGCCGCCATCGCATCGCGCGCCGCGTGCGGCTTCATGCGACCGGCGCGGGCCAGTTCGCCGGGGAATGGTTCGAAACCCAGGTACCCGCGGCGCTCGACCACGGCGAGGGTCGTGCGCTCGCCGGGGACCCGGCCGACCCGGTAGGGGCCCATCGGCTGGCCAACGATCTCCAGGCCCAGGTCATTGGCGCGGGAGAATGCCGCGACCGAGTCCACCTTGATGGCGACCTCCCGGACCATATGCCCCTCGGTGGCCGCGGCGTCCTCCCAGGCGGCAACGAGAGCGATGCGGGGGAACATCCCCCCCGGATGGGCGAAGACCGGCGAGTTGACGAGGTATCGGATCGGCTGCCGCTCGTATCCCAGCCCCTCGAGCGTTCCGACCAGGCCGAGCACTTCGGTCACGACCAGGTGATCGATCCACACCGCGAACCGGGTTCCGGTCTCGGCCGGCATCCGCTCGGCCAGCGCCGGGCGAAGGCGTTGCCCGCCAGCGCCGCTCCGATCAACCCCTCGACGAACTCCTCGGTCTCGGGCCACCGCTTCCACTCGAACGAGGGAGGCGCCGCCGCCTCTGTCACCGTCGCCATCATGTCCTCCCTTCTTTCGCGTCGGTCCGACGCCATGTTGCCGACTCAGGATCGCTCGGGAGCCATCCTGTCCAGCTCGCGCCCGATCTCCTTGGTCCGCTCCTTGCTTTCCATCAGCTCCTCTTGCATGCGGCTCGTCTCCTCGACGGCGGCCGTCATCGCGGCGTCGATCAGGGCGAGCCCGATCTCGACCTGGCGTCGCGACAGGCAGAGCGGCGGACAGATCCGGATCGTGCTCGCTCCGCAAGGGAGCAGGAGCAGGCCGCGATGGAACGCCAGATCGATGATCCAATCGCGCAGGCGGTGGCTGGGCTTGCCGTCGGAATCCTGGATCTCGACGCCGATCATCAGCCCGAGGCCCCGCACCTCGCGGATGAAGGGGAACCGATGGGCAAGGGCGGTGAAGCCCTCTTGCAGCTCGCGGCCCCGCCGCACGGCGTTGGCGCGATACTTCCGCACGACGAGATGGATCGTCGCCAGCGCCGCGGCGCACGCGACCGGGTTGCCGCCGAAGGTCGAAGCGTGGCTGCCACTGGGCCAGTCCATCACCGAGGCCCGCGCGACGATCGCGCCCAGCGGAAGGCCGTTGGCGATCCCCTTGGCCAGGCAGACGATGTCGCCGGCCACGGCCCAGTGTTCCGAGGCGAACATCTTGCCCGTCCGGCCGATGCCGCTCTGGACCTCGTCGAATACGAGCAGCACGCGATGCTCGTCGCAGAGCCGGCGCAGGCCCGGCAGGAAGTCCGGGGCGGGGACGATGTAGCCCCCCTCCCCCTGGATGGGCTCGACGAAGATCGCCGCGAGCTCCTCCGGGGGGCAAATCGTCTTCAGGATAGCCCGGACGCTCTCGAGGTCGCCGTACCGCGCGTGGTGGATCTCGGGGACCAGCGGCGCGAAGCCGCGGCGCTGGAGCGGCTTCGAGCCCGAGAGCGACATCGCGCCGTACGTCCGGCCGTGGAAGGCGTTCATGAACGCCAGGGCGCGGTTCCGCCCCGTGTGCCGCCGGGCCAGTTTCAAGGCGGCCTCGATCGCCTCGGCGCCGCTGTTGGTGAAGAACACGCGCTTCGGCTCGGGGCCGGGGGCCAGCGCCGCCAAGCGCTCGGCCAGCCGGACCTGCGGCGTGTAGTAGAAGTCCGTCCCCGACATGTGGACCAGCCGGCCCGCCTGCTTGCGGATCGCCGCCACGACGCGAGGATGCGAATGCCCGGCGTTGGTCACGGCGATCCCCGCCGTGAAGTCCAGGAACCGGTTGCCGTCCATGTCCTCGATCACCGCGCCGCGCGCGCGACGCACCACCAGCGGATACGCCCTTGTATAAGACGGCGACATGACCCGATGGTCGCGCTCCAGCCACGCGGCGCTCCGGGGGCCGGGCAGTGGCCCGATGATCCGCGGTTCCTCCCGGCCCAATCCGGCCATGCCGACCTCCTTCGTGAATTCGAATCTCTTCCGGGCCAACCTGGTCGGACCGGCCCGGGACCGCGTCGTCCTGAGAAGTCCATCCCGACGTTTGAATCCATCCCGACCGATGGATCGATCCGCACAACTGACCGTCTTATTATCGGGAATCGCCGCGTGCCGGTCAAATCGCCGCGATGTCCGGGCGCCGGGGGACCGACCGGCCGGGCGCGTCTCCTCGGCCGGAGAGGGCGTTCGCGGTCGCATTTTCGGTTATGATGTTGCGTTCCGGATGGTTCGAGCATCGGGGCGCGATCGAATGCGCGGGAGGACCCAGCAGATGATTCCCACGGTCGTCGTCGGCCACGGCCTGGCGGGCCGGTCGTTCCACGGTCCTTTGATCCGGCGCCAGCCCGGGTTGAAACTGCACGGGGTCGTCGCCCGCGATCCCCGGGTGCGCGAGGAGGCGGTCGCGCTGTGGGGCGACGGCGTCCGAGGGTACGCCGAACTGAGCGAGGCGCTCGCGGACCCGTCGGTCGAGCTGGTGGTCATCGCCACGCCGCACGATTCGCACGCCGAACTGGCCGTGCGGGCGCTCGACGCCGGAAAGCATTGCGTGGTCAACAAGGTGATGGCGCTCTCGACGGAGGAATGCGACCGGATGATCGCGGCTCGCGACCGTTCGGGCCGCATGCTGTCGGTCTTCCACAATCGCCGGTGGGACTGGGACTATGCGACCGTCAAGGACATCCTCACCCGCGGCTGGATCGGTCGTCCGCTGCTGTTCGAGAGCGCCGTCTGCCGCGCCGCCGCGCCGCGAGGATGGCGGGGCAGCGCCGCGGCCGCCGGCACGATCCTCCACGATTGGGGCGCCCACCTGGTCGACCAGGCGCTCCAGCTCGGCCTCGGACCCTGTCGACGTCTCGCCGCCTGGCTGATTCCGGGCCCCTGGGAGGGCACCGACAGCGGCGGCCATGGGCGGATCGTCCTCGAGTTCGATGACGTCCTCTTCCAGGTGGAGAACAGCCGGGTGTGCCGGATCGACCGGCCCCGGTGGTGGATCGTCGGCACCGACGGCGGTTTCGTCAAGTTCGGCGTCGATCCCCAGGAAGACGCCCTCCGCGCCGGCGACATCGACGCCGCGGCCGAGCCTCCCCAGCACGAGGGAATCCTGCGGCGATCGGGCGACGGCGGGCCGGTCGTGGAGAGCCGGGTCCCGACGGTCCACGCCCACTGGGATGAATACTACCGGAACGTCGCGGAGCATCTGGCTGGCCACGCCCCGCTGGCCGTCACCGCCGAGCAGGCCCGCGAGGTCGTGCGGGTGCTCGAGGCCGCGGCCCGGTCCTCCCGCGAGCACAAGCTGGTCCCGGGGCCATGGGGGGCTTCATAACGGGAACACGTCTTTCCGAGGCGGAGGTGCTTTGTCGGCACCCGACTCGGGCGGCGCGGCGCTGGCGCTCACGGCGTCGCCGACGGATCCGACCGCCGCGCCGCCAGCCGGCGGCGAGCCCTCCGCGCCCGCGCCGGAGGCCGGCGCTTCAGGATGGCTCGCGCCCGCGGAGCCATCCCCACGCGACGCCGCGATGGTGTCATCGCCGTGGATCCAGGGCGATAGGCGCAGGAGACGGAAGTCGGGCATCTCCGGCAGCTCATGCCGCGTCCCGGTCTGGTACAGGTCGTCGGTCTGCAAGAAGTCCGCCACGCCCGTCACCGACATCCACAGCGATTGGAGGAGGTTCAGGTAGGTCTGGACGTTCGTGGTGAAGTTCTGCTGCGCGAACACCAGGTCGCCGAACGACGAGCTCACGTCGACCTGACGACGCGCGAAGATGCCGCGGTAATAGCGGACCAGGTTGGGCAAGACGTGGCGGCGGTACGACTCCATGGCGTACAGGTTGTTCCTGTAGCTTTCGTAGGCCAGGGCGAGATTATTGGTCAGCGTGACCTCGACGCGATGCGCCTCCTTGCTGGCGCGGATCAGCGCGGCCTGGGCGGCGATGATGTTCCCCTTGTTCTGGTTCCAGATGGGCAGCGGCAAGCCCAGGGCCAGGGCCTGGTAGGTGCCGTGCGGCGGGTTCATGAAATCCTTCTCAAGGGCCATGTACACGTCGAGGTTGGGGAAAAGCCCGGTGACCTGGGCCAGCTTCAGGTTGTACTGGGCCTTCCTCACGACGTTGCGGGCCGTCAGCACGTCGGTGTGACGCTGCAAGACATAGGCGCGGACCTCATCGTAGTCGTAGTAAGGGATGAACCGATCGACCTGGCCGGCGATCTCCGAGAGCGGGAGCTGGGGCAAGCCGAGCGTCGCCACCAGCGCCTTCCAGTCCATGACATAGGATTGGATCGCTTGCCTGTAGGCCAGTCGGTTGAGATAGGTCTGTGCCCTCAGGGCCGTCGGCTCATAAGGAGCGGCTTGCGTGCCGGCCTTCTGCAACCCGACCTGGAGCCGGTAGATCTCGTCGCTGAACTGGGCCAGCGCCCGGGTCACGGCCAGGGTCTCGACGTTGACCAGCAGGGTGAAGTAGGCGTTGCGCACGGCGGTGGCCAGGTCCATGCGCGCGCGCTTCAGGGCGAGGACCGCGTTGTCCAGGTCCTTCTGGGTCGCGGCCACGCCCAGCTTCATCTTGCCTCCCGTGATGATCGGCTGGTCGATGAAGCCGGCCTGGACACCGCCGGTGTTGTTCACGGCCGAAGTGTCCTGGATGTAGCCGGCGACGGGATTCGGGTAGGTCTTCGCCTGGATGACATTGCCCCCGGCCGCCTGGACGTCCGAGGCCGCCTGGCGCAGCGTCGGGCTGTTGGCGGCGGCCAGTCGCTGGAGGTCGGCCAGCGTGTACGGTTTTCCTCCCGGTCCGGGCTGCGGCTTCGGCTCGTCCGGCAGCGCCGGCAGCTCCGGATAGAGCAGCTCGATCTCGCGCTCCGCCGCAGTCCGATCCCGCGGCAGCACGATGGGCGGCGCCTCCGAACCCGGGAGCCGCGGCGACATCTCCAATTGGAGCTGGCTCGGGAAGGCGACCCCGCCGCCGGCCTCGGGCTGAGGTCGCGTCCACGATACGGTTTGCACCAGGTCATCCTTGTGCGGGACGCCCCGTCGGGCCGGGACTGCGTGCGTTTCCACCCCGGAGCCGGTCGGCACTTGGGTCGGAACGCCGGCGATTGGCGCTTGCTCTTCGCCTGTCCTGGGGCTCGAGGAAGCGCTGGCCAGCAGCACAGCTTGGGGGCTCCTCGCCGGCGCGGTCTGATCTCCCGAGCGCGAGGCCGAGTCGGTGCGACCCCTCGTGGGTGAAGCGGAGGGCGACTTCGCGGCGTCCGGAGCGTTGTCGAAGGGTTCGGCGGCGAGGCTGCGCACGGTCTGGTCGGTCGTCTCGCGCACGGCCCAGGCGCAGCCGCTGAGTGGGAGTATCAAACCGGAGAGCAGGAGGAGCTTTCTGAACACGATCTCTGCCCTCAAGTGAACCTTGCCCTTGCGATCAAGGGAAACGACCGGCTTCCGGAAAGCCCGATGAGCGGGCGGATTGGCAACGGCCTGGCGGGGTGGCGCCGACTTACCAGTTCCACTGAGCTTGCAACACAATGCCTTGATTGCTCATGGAACCGCGCGTCGCCCCCTGGTTCACGAAGGGGTTGAGCTCGTTCATATTCGACGCAAGTTGCCACCAGAACTCGTAGATGTAGCCGAGATAGAACCTGACGTTCGGATGACTCGGGGGTTGCCAGCCCAGGCCGACCTGATAGTTCAAGATCGGGACCTGGTTCCAGAAGTTCTGCGTATAGGAGCCGCGCAGCGGCAGTCCGGCCGAGGTCAAGGTCGTGGTGCTCGCGGCGAACTCCTGCCGGACGCGCGTGAACGTGTCGGCGATGTCCATCTTGGCGACGAACGTGAGCCCGGTCGGCAGGTCCCTGCGATTGATCTCGAGCCCGAAGTGCGGGCCGGCCCCCACCGTGTAGTTGCTGTCCCCCTGGATGAAGACGCCGTTGGTGGCGGCGGCCGCGGCGAACGGCTTATCGACCACGGTATGGGTCCACGTTTCTGCCAGCCTGACGCCCGCGCGCCACTCCAGGCTCCAGAACCCCTGCGGACTCTCCCACGGGGTGAACTCGCGGCTGAGGTAATCCCAGTCGGAGTAATTCACGCCCAGCCGGGTCGTCCGCGTCGTCGAGCCGGCCGGCCCGACGAACGGTCCGGTCCCCGAGGCGTTGAAGAACCGATCGGAGAAGGCGAACCCGCCGAAGCCCGACGGCAGCCAGTAGCCGATCTCGATCCGCGGGGCGGCCGTCCAGTTGAGCCTGGCGGCGCCGGGGGCCACGATCACCCTCTGGCCGTTCGGGATCTTCAGCGAGTCGAGCAATCTCACCTGGCCGAAGTTGAGGTGCGGTTGGATCACGCCGATCTGGACGTTGGAGAACCAACCGGGTTTCTGCCCCAGCAGGGGCGTGTCGAGGATCGGGTCCACCTCGAAGTAGCGTTCCAGGTTCGGCGGCGGCGGACCGGGAGCGGGAGGGCCCTGGAACAATGAGGCGGGCTGGTCCGGCGGCCGGGGTAGCGTCTTCAGGAACTCCGGCTCCCATCCCTCGAGCGTGGTCGGCGCCGCCGTGTTGGGGAGCGGATCCGGGACCTGCTGCACAACGTCGGCGAAGGTGCCCGCGGCGGCGGCCGTGGTCGCGGCGTCGGCCGGAGTCGCGGCGGCCGGCTGCTGACCCGGTGCCTGAGCATGGACGGCCGGCACCGCCAGCATCCCTCCCAGAAACGCCGCCGTCAGGAGGAGTCGAACCATACGGGCCATGACAGGATCCTCGCTTGGGCGGGTTTCCGCCGCGATCTTCCGACCCTGGCGATCCGATCGGTCAGGCCTTCCAGCCTGACGAACCGTCACCGTCGGGCTGAAAAGCTCAACCTTCATGATTCGCCTCCTCGCCGGGCTTCGCAGAGAACCCCCCCTGCCCCCCCTTCGTAAGGGGGGGATGGGAGAGGGGCGGGCCTCCCTGAATATCCCCCCCTTGCGAAGGGGGGGTCAGGGGGGGTCTTGTGGCAGGAGGGCTCACACCGGCGCCGTGCGCGTGCGAGCCCGCTATCGTCTCGTGGCCGCAAACCCATTGGGGCGGCAGTTGCAGTTGATGGAAATCGGGCAGTCCCGACAGTTCACGCCGCTTCCCCAACTGGTACAGGTCGTCGGTCTGCAAGAAGTCGGCGACCGTTGCAACCGACGACCACAGCGAACCGAGGATGCCGATGTAAGCCTGGACGTTCGTGGACAAGTTCTGCTGCGCGAACACCAGGTCGCCGAAGGCCGACGCCTGGTAGGGCAGGTCGACCTGGCGGCGCGTGTAGATGCCGCGGTAGTAGCGGACCAGGTCGGGCAAGACGTTGCGGCGGTAGTATTCCATGGCGTACAGGTTGTTCCGGTAGTTCTCGTACGCCAGGGCCAGGCTGTTGGTCAGGCTGACCTCGACCCGATGCGATTCCTCGGCGGCGCGGACCAGCGCGGCCTGGGCGGCGATGATGTTCCCCTTGTTCTGGTCCCAGATGGGGATCGGGAACCCGAGCTTGACGTCCTGGTACATCCCGTGCGGTGGGTTTCCGAAGTCCTTATTCATCCACAGGAGCACGTCGAGATCGGGGAACAGGGGCGTGATCTGGGCCAGTTTCAGGTTGTACTGGGCGATCTTCACCCCGTTGCGCACCGTCAGGACGTCGGTGTGGTTCTGAAGGACATAAGCGCGGACCTCATCGTAATCGAAGTAGGGGATGGACCGATCGACCTGGCCGGCGATCTCCGAGAGCGGGAGCTGGGGCAGGCCGAGCGTCGCCACCAGCGCCTTCCAGTCCATCACGTACGACTGGATCGCCTGCTGGTAGGCGAGGCGATTGGCGAAAGTCTGCGCCCTCAACGCTGTCGGCTCGTAAGGGGCGGCGCGCGTGCCCCGCAGCAGATCGGTTTGAAGTCGATAGATGTCGTCGGAAAACCGCACCAGTGCCCGGTTCACGACCAGGGTCTCGACGTCGACCAGCAGGGTGAAATAGGCGTTGCGCACGGCGGTGGCCAGGTCCATGCGCGCCCGCCTCTGGGCCAGGATCGCATTGTCCAGGCTCATCTGCGCGGCGGCCACGCCGAGCTTGATCTTGCCCCCCGTGCTGATCGACTGCTCGATGGACCCGCCGACCGCCATGGCGGTGTTCGTGTTGTTCGAAGAGATGTCCATATAGGACACTGTGGGGTTATTGTAGGTCTTCGCTTGAATCAGGTTCCCCTCAGCCGTTCGGACGTCCGCGACCGCCTGGCGCAACGTCGGGCTGTTGGCCGCGGCCAGGCGCTGGAACTCGGCCAGGGTGTACGGTTTGCCGTCCGGCCCCGGCTGCGGCTTCGGCTCGGCCGGCAAGGGTGGCAATGCCGGGAAAAGGCGCTCGATCTCGCGCGCCCTGGCGGCGGGGTCTGTCGGCATCACGACCTCTGGCGCCTCCGAGCCCGGCAGCCGCGGCAAGATATCCCGCTCCAGCTTCCGCTGCGCGGCCTGCGAGTCACCCGGCCCCGGCTGCGACTGCGTCCAGGCGACAGTCTGGAACTGGTCATCCTCGAGGGGTCCGTCCCGTCGAGCCGGATCCTTCGCGGCCCCGCCCGGGCGGTCGCGTCCGTTCCATCGGCTCCCGCCTGGCGCCCTTGTGGTGGAACCGGCAAGTCCGTGGCCGGTGGAGCGGGTGGCAGGCCTGCACCGGGAGCGGCTGTTCCGATTCCCGGACCGCTCACGTCGCCGTGGTTCGACGACGAGCCTGCCGCCACGGCCTCGTGCCCGCACACCCAATGCGGCGGTTGAACCAGCTTGAAGTCGGGCAGTTGCGGCAGCTCATGCCGCTTGCCCAGTTTGTACAAGTCGTCGGTCTGCAAGAAGTCCGCCACGCCCGTCACCGACATCCACAGCGATTGGAGGAGGTTCAGGTAGGTCTGGACGTTCGTGGTGAAGTTCTGCTGCGCGAACACCAGGTCGCCGAAGGCCGCATTCCGGTCGACCTGGCGGCGTTGAACGACCCCGCGGAAGTAGCGGACCAGGTCGGGGAGGATGTTGCGGCGGTAGTACTCCATCGAATACAGGTTGTTCCGGTAGTTTTCGAAGGCCAGGGCCAGGTTGTTCGTCAGGGTGACCTCGACGCGGTGCGACTCTTCGCTGGCGCGGATCAGTGTGCCCTGGGCGGCGATGATGTTCCCCTTGTTCTGGTCCCAGATAGGCGCCGGGAGACCGACGACGACTTGCTGGTAGGTCCCGAACGGGCCGACCACGTAGTTCTTCTCAAGGGAGAGGTTCACGTCGAGGTTGGGGACGATGGGAGTGACCTGGGCCAGCTTCAGGTTGTACTGGGCGATCTTCACCCCGTTGCGGGCCGTCAGGACGTCGGTGTGGTTCTGAAGGACGTAAGCGCGGACCTCGTCGAAGTCGTAGTAGGGGATGAACCGATCGACCTGGCCGGCGATCTCCGAGAGCGGGAGCTGGGGCAAGCCGAGCGTCGCCACCAGCGCCTTCCAGTCCATGACGTAGGATTGAATCGCCTGCTTGTACGCCAGCCGGTTGAGCTGGGTCTGCGCCAGCAGGGCCGTCGGCTCATAAGGAGCGGCTTGCGTGCCGGCCTTCTGCAGCCCGACCTGGAGCCGATAGATCTCGTCGCTGAACTCGGCCAGGGCCCGGGTCACGACCAGGGTCTCGACGTTGACCAGCAGGGTGAAATAGGCGCTGCGCACGGCGGTGGCCAGGTCCATGCGCGCGCGCTTCAGGGCCAGGACCGCGTTGTCCAGGTTCTTCTGGGCCGCGGCCACGCCCAGCTTCATCTTGCCGCCGGTGACGATGACCTGGTCGATGGAACCGCCTTGCGTACCGGCCGAGTTATTCACATCCGTCGGATCCTGCAAGAAGGCGGCCGTGGGGTTGGGGTAGCTCTTCGCCTGGATCACGTTGCCCATGGCCGCCTGGACGTCCGAGGCCGCCTGGACGATCGCCGGGTTGTTGGCGGCGGCCAGGCGCTGGAGCACTTCCAGCGTATACGGCTTTCCTCCCGGCCCCGGCTGCGGCTTCGGCTCGACCGGCAGCGGGGCGAGATCCGGGTAAAGGCGATCGATCACTCGCTGTCTTTCGGCCGGATCCCTGGGCAGCACGATCCGTGGCGCCTCCGAACCCGGCAGCCGCGGCGAGAGCTCCAGGTCGAGCTTCCGCTGCGGGGGCATCCGGCCATCAGGGCCCGGCTCGGGCTGCGTCCATGCGGTGGCCACCAGATTCTCGTCCTTGAGCGGCAAGTCGGCCGGGACCTCGGTCACGAGTGCGGCCTTCTGGACCGATCGCGACCTTGAGGAAGAGCCGGCGAGCAACACGTCGCGCGAACGCGGATCCTGCACCGTCTTCTCGCCGGATCGCGAGATCGGGGACGCGGTGTCCCCCGTGCGACCCGCGGCGGGCGACGAAGGAGTGCTGTCCCCCGGGTGAGCCTCGGCCGGTGGTTTGGCGGGTTCCTGCGCGGGCTCCGGAGCGACGTCGAACGGGTGCTCGACCATGTCGCGCACGATCTGATCGGTGTGTTCGCGCACGGCCCAGGTGCAGCCACACAAAGACCATAGGCCAACGAGCAGGAATAGTCTCTTGAACACGATCCCGCCCTCGAGAGTTAAGGCCACCCGTGGCGTCAGGAAGAATCAGCCCACCTGACGTTGACCCGGATCGGCCACGGCAGGGAGTTGCCAGCGGCTCAGATAGGCCGCGAGGACTTCCTCGGCGATGGCCGACTGGGAAATCCGCCGCATCGCCGACTCGACGCCGAGCCGCTGAGCCGTCTCGACACTGAGATGGAGAGTCACTTTGACCGTGCTCGGACCCGCGGGCGAACCGCCGCCCTGGTCCGACAGGTTGTCTGATTGACGTTCCGCCGTCTTTCGTCCCATGAGTTTTGCCTCCTTGCCGTCGTGGCTACAGACCCCAGTTCGGCAATCCGGCCTGGTTTCTTGAGCTTCAGGTCGTTTCCTCCAGTTGAACTTGCACAGAGGGTCTGTTGCCTGATCGAATGAGAAAGGCAAGGAAGGCTCAGGCTCTCCCCGGAGGATGCTCGATGCGCGGCCTGCTGATCCTGGGTGGTCTCGTCATCCTGAGCGCAGCGGCGTGGACGGGGACGGCGGACGCTGGCGGCGGGGGACACGGGTCGGGGCATGGCGGCCATGGCCACGGCGGCCTCGAGGGCCGCATGACGCGCGGCGCGGGCCACGTGGATCTGGTGGGGATCCTTCTTTCAACCGAGTTCTGGCACGAGGAAGCCGGACCAGGTCCCGTCGCTCCCGAGATGTTCTCGGGCGGCGTGATGGTGGACGGATCCGAGCATGTGGTCGCCGATCATCTGGAAGGACCAGCCATTCATCCAATGGCGCATATCCCGCTACGGCTCGAGGGGGGAGCGGTCTCGATCCCGCAGCCGACAGAACCCGGCGGCGCCGGATCGGGCCACGACGACGCGGCGACGGCGCAGCCCTATCCCGCGGTCAGCCCCTGGTTGCCGCGTCCCCCGGGCGCCGCCGGCCCCGGTCGGCGGGTATCCGGGTGGTCCGGCCCGGGGCGACCCGGACCGGGACGACCCGCGAGCCTTCGATGATGAGACGGGAGTGTCCCGAGCGGCCCTCCGGCGATCAATTCCGCTGATCCGTCCGAAAGAGGACCTTGACGGCGACCTCCGCGCAACTGCGCCTGAGTATTGGCCACACGGACCACGACCGGGACGAGGCCGCTGTTGCGGTCGGCCAGCTTGCCGACGAAGTTGACCTTGCCCGTCCCGACCGCCTCGGCCTGTCCGTCGAGCCGGATTTCGGCCGGCTGGCCGACGGCGACCTGGTCCGCCTGGACCGGTGAGACCTCGCAACGGACGTCGAGCTCGCGCAGGTCGACGATCTCGCCCCAGATCAGCGAGCCCGGCCATGTCACCGTGCCCGGGCTGACGTCCAGCCAGGCGATCTCACCATCGATGGGCGCGGTCACGGTATACAGCTTGAGCTCGCTCTGAGCGAGGGAAAGCTCGGCCTCGGCGGCTGCCACCTGCGCCTCGTTGCTCAAGGCCGTGCCGCGCATCTCGTTGAAGGTAGTCTGAGGGATCGCCCCGGTTTGCTGGGACCTCTCGGCGAGGTCGAGGTTCCGCCGGCTGGCCTGGGACTTCGCCTCGATGCTCCTCAGTTCCTGCTCTCGCGCCCGAAGCTTGGCCTGCGGCTCGAGATCGAAGAGCTTGATCAGCGCCTGGCCCTTCGTCACCCGGTCGCCCGGGCCCACCAGCACCTCGACGACGGGACGCGGGATCGCGGATGCGATGATCCCCCTGCGGGCGAGCAAGCAGCGCGTCCGCCCGGGAACCTCCAGCGGAGCCGGCAGCGCCGCTGCCGCAGGAGCGTCGGCGGCAGGTAAGGCCGGCTCGCAACCCGTCAACGCTCCGAGAATCAGGCCACATGTCACCAACGCAATCATCTTCATGACGTGATCCCTATTACCCCGGCAAGGATGTCGGTCGCGCTTTCCATTCCGACGGGTCTCGAGCATCGGGCTGGAAAGCCCGACCTGCGCGGATCTTCCTTGCCTGGATCATACTCGCTGTGGAGCGGCGTCGAAGGGTCATTTTGCGAGTCGTCTCCGACTCGCCGGGATCAGACTCGTCCGTGACCGAGTTGCTGCAGGACCGCGGCGAGGAAGCGTTCGGCTCGCTTCCCGATCCCGGGCTCTTCACCCTCGCGGTTGCCGGCCACGTTCAACGTCCGGATCCGGTTTTCCGCGATCCAGGTCGCGACGTGTGCGGGCTCGAATGTGGCGCTCGGGTAGACCGGCAGGCACGGCTTGCCGAGCCGTTGACACGCCCCGACCGTCGCGTGGGCGCCCGCGGTCGTCGTGTCGCCGAGCCAGAGGGTGCCGTCGGAGTCCTGGGCATTGCGTTCGGTCGGGGCGACCTCGCTCCCCGCCGGCATCTCCTCCGCGCCGAAGTCCTCGGCGAACTCGGGGCGGGGTCCCTCTTCGGTCAGGAATCCTTCGGGCATCCAACCGCCGGTCGGGACGCCGTACGCCATGGCGGCCCGCCATGCGGCTTGTTCGGCGCCGGCCCTGCCGCCGCTGATGATCCTGTCGAGCATGATCGAGGCCTCGCTGGCACCGCTAGGAACACCCGCCCGTCAATGGCTCGGGGCGAGGACCGTCAAGAGGAGGGAAGCGTCTTCGATCCCTTTGAGCGCATGGGGCTCGCCGGCGGGCAGATCCAGGAGGTGGCCGGCTTCCAGCACCCGGGTCCTTCCCAGGGCGGTGAACGCCACTTTCCCCTCCAGGCAATGCACGATGATCTCCCCTTTACTGGAGTGCTGGGGAACCTCCTGGCCCGCCCGGACGATCAGGCGGACGACGTGCACGTTGCTGGTGCGCACCAGCGTCCGCGTCTGAGCAGAGGCCAGCGAGGGTCCGAGCGGCCGCACTTCGATGACATCGCCGGGATTCGCGGTGTTTTCCCCCTCTGCCGGGTGGGTCGCCCCCGGGGACGTCTTGACGACCAGCACGGGGCAGGTCGCCTTGCGCAAGACCTCCTCGGCCACGCTGCCGAGCAGGATCCGACCCAGCCCCGACCGGCCGTGAGTGCCCACGACGATCAGGTCGCAGCGCAAGGCCTGGGACAAGCGAAGGACCTCCTCGGCGGGATCTCCTTCGGTCAACCGATGCTCCACGCGAATCTGCGGGTCCGAAGGTCGGGGCCAGGGCAATCTCGCCCCGGTCTCCTGCGATTCGACCGGCCGCAGCGGATCGGGCGGCGGCGCTTCCTGCAGTTTGGACACGGATGGGATCATGACGTGGAGGACGATCAGCGTCGCACGATTCTCCCGGGCCAGGGCGCAGGCCGTCTGAAACGCATACCGCGAGTTCTCGGAGAAGTCGGTCGGATGCAGGATCGTCTGGATCTGGGCCATGCTACGGTTCTCCTGTTGCGGCCGGTCTTTCCCGACGAAGGCCGCACTAATGGGCCATGCCCCCGCCCCCGGCCGGCGGTTCGCGGTGGCCGTAGAAGCTGAAGAGCACCGGCATCAGGTACCGGTCGAGGAAGAGCGTCACGGTCATGCCGCCGACCACGACGATGGCCAGCGGCTGCGCCGTCTGGGCGCCGATCTTGGTCGAGACGGCCGCCGGCAGGAGGCCCAGGATGGCCGTGAGTGCGGTGATCATCACCGGCCGCACCCGCTTGAGCGACCCCTGGATGATGGCGTCCTGCAACGGCAGCCCCTGGGCGCGCAGCGCGTTGAAATAGGAGATCAACAGCAGGCCCTCCATGATGGCGATCCCGAACAGCGAGACGAAGCCGACGGCCGCCGCGACGCTGAAGTTGGTCCCGGTCAGGTACAACGACCAGATGCCCCCCACCGCCACGTCGAAGACGTTGCTGAAGATCACGAGCGTGTCCAGGATCGAGCGGAACGCCGAGTACAGCAGGATGAAGATCAGTCCGAGCGACAGCGGGATGATCCACATCAGCCGGCCGTTGGCTTCTTCCATCTGCTCGAACTCGCCGCTCCAGACCTCCCGGTAGGGGATCTGGAAGAGGTGCTTGGTCTTCTCCTTGGCCTCGTCCACGGCGCTGCCCAGGTCGCGGCCCCGGACGCTGAACTTCAGCGCGATCATGCGCCGGCCGTTCTCGCGATAGATGGTCGAGGCGCCGGGGCGGACGAACGAGCCCTTGGGGTCCGGCTCCAGGTCCTCATCCACCGGCGAGACCAGGTCGCGAATCCGCAGTCTCGGGGTGTTGCTGATGGGGTTGGAGGTATCGGCCAGGCTGCCGACCGTCGAGGGGCGCGGCAAGGCATGCCCCTGCGCGTTGGGCGTGAAGCCCGAGCCCTGCGGCAGCACCACCTGGTTGTTGAGGATGTTGACCGGGATGTCCAGGATCGACGTCTCGTCGCCACGCCGCCACCTGGGCCAGCGGACGGCGATGTCGAACCGCTTCTCGCCCTCGATCATGGTGGACAGGGGCTGGGCCGCCAGGGCGCTGCTGACGACGTTGTTGACGTCAGCCACCGTCACCCCCCATTTCTGGCACTTGTCCGGATCCGGGCGGAACTCCAGGTGCGACGTCCCGCGGACGTGGAAGATACCCACGTTGGCGATGCCCGGGATGTCTTGCAAGATGTTCTTGGCCTTGGTGGCCAGCAGCTCGAGCTGGTTGATGTCCGGGCCGAAGATCTTGAGGGAATTGTCGCCCTTGATCCCGGAGAGGGCCTCCAGCACGTTGTCGCGGATGTTCTGCGAGAAGTTCCACATCACTCCGGGGATCTTACTCTCCAGCTCGGCGCTCATCGCGGCGACGAGCTCCCTCTTCGTCCGCGGCGCAGGGGACCGAAGACCCACCGGCGCCAGCCGGTCGCCGGCATCAGCTTGGGCCAGTCTTCCTGGTGCCGTAGCGGCACGAAGTACTCGCCGCTGTAATAGCCCTCCGTGTCCGTGCCGTCGTCGGGCCGGCCGCTCTGGGTCACGATCGACTCGACCTCGGGGTAGCCGGCGATGATGGTCCGCGCCTGCCTGGCGATCTCCACCGAGTGCTCCAGGCTCATGTTGAGCTCGCCGATGCCGCGGAGCCACAAGTTCCCCTCCTCCAGCTCGGGCATGAACTCGCGCCCGAGCTGCGGGATCAGACAGGCGGTGCCGCCGATGAGGAAGGCCATCACGGCGCAGGTGGTTTTGGGGAACCTGAGGCAGAGCCGGAGTTGCGCCAGGTAGCGTAGCTTCAAGACACGGACGAGCACATTCTCCTTGACCGGCTTGAAGTTCTTGAACAACAGCATGCACAACACGGGCGATAGCGTCATGGCCAGCACCAGGGCGGCGGACAGGGAGAACGCGTACGTGTGCGCCATGGGCTTGAAGAGCTGCCCCTCCGGCCCGGTCATGGCGAACAGCGGCACGAACGCGCAGACCATGATCATCACGGAGAACAGCAGGGCATGGTCGATCTCCTGTACGAAGTGCTTGATGCGCTCCTTGATGGGCAGGTCGGGGTAGTTGCCCGAGGCCAGGTTGCGGTAGATATTCTCGACCACCACGACCGAGGAATCGACGATGATGCCGAAGTCGACCGCCCCGATCGACAGCAGGTTCGCCGACGTGCCTCGCACGTAGAGCATCGTGTACGCGAACAGCAGCGCCAGGGGGATGTTGATCGCAACGATGATCGCGGTCTTGATGTTGTTCACGAACATGAACAAGATGGCGACGACGAGAGCGATGCCGGTGCACAGGTTCTCGGTCACCGTCTCGGTGGTGAGGTGGAGCAACTGCGTGCGGTCGTAGTAGGTCTCGATCTTCGTGCCGGGCAGCAGCCGGCCGTACGCCGGGTCGTTGATGTCGTCGACCCTGGCCTCGACGTCCTTGAGGGCGGGCATCGTATCCTCACCCTTGCGCAAGAGCACGATGCACGTCACGACGTCGTCGTTGTCCTTTCCGACGTCCTTGAGGGTCAGCTCGGAGCCCGGGGGCCGCTCCGTCTCGGCACTGTAGTAACCGACGCGCCCGAGGCGAGTGAGGTTGCTGACGACCACGCCTTTCTCGCCGGGATGCTCTCCGGCCATCAGCCGCCCACCCTCGACGACGTCGTCGATCCGGATCGGTTGATTATTGACCGAGGTGATGACCAGGCTGCGGATCTCCTCGATCCGCCGCCGCTCTTCGGCGCGGAGGCGACTGGCGGCGACCTGCGGGCTCTTCAGCCCGAGCACCTTGTTCACCGGGTCCAACCCGCCGCCGAACAGGCCGACGCTCCGCGCCGTCAGGGCGACCTGGCCCTGGGTGACGTAGTCGCCGCCCACCGTGGCGTTGGCGTTCTGCAGAGTCGCCTGGAGCTGGGGCAGCGTGATGCCGTAGCGGCGGAGGCGGTCGGGGTCGGGGTTCACCTCGTAGCGCCGCACCGTGCCGCCGAAGCTGGTGACGTCCACGATCCGCGGCACCCTGCGGAATTCGCGCTCCAGCGCCCAGTCCTGCATGGCCTTGATATCGTTGAGCGTGTAGATCTCTTTGCCCGAGGCATCCCTGGGGACCTTCAGCGCATAGCGGTAGATCTCGCCCGTGGGGGACTCCGGCGAGATGGCCGGGGTGACGCCGTTGGGCAGGGGCTGGGAGATCGTGGACATCCGGTTGATCACTTCCTGGCGACTCGCCTGGTACGAATACTCGTCGCCGTAGTGCCAGGTCATCTTCAGGTCGCTGAGGCCGAAGAGCGACTTGCTGTTGATCTTCTTCAGGCCGGGCATGCCGGCGAATGTCACCTCCAGCGGGATCGTGACCTCGCGCTCGACCTCCTCGGCCGACGCGCCGGGGAACAGCGCGATCACCTCGACGATGGCCGGTGCTGGGTCTGGGTAGGCCTCGACGTTGACGTGCAGGAACGACACCACCCCGATCACCGCAAGGAAGCCGGCGAGCAGGATGACGACCAGGGGATTCTCGAGCGCCACCGCGATGAGCTTGCGTACCATTCCCGGAGACCTTCTGCGTAGGTCAGGCTTTCCAGCCTGACGGTCTAAGCCTGCGTAGGTCAGGCTTTCCAGCCTGACGGTCTAAGCCTGCGTAGGTCAGGTATGAGCCTGTCAGGCTGAAAAGCCTGACCTACTGCCTTGCCGAGGTAACCGTTCGGATCGGCCTTCGCTGACCGCCGACCACCGAGATCAGCCCTTGCGTGCTTTCGGCTTCTGAGCGGTTGGCGACTGGAGGATCGACGTCGGCCGCGTTCTCACCTTGGCGAGCTGGTCGGCGGGGTCCGCCTGGGGTCGGGACTCGAGATCCATCACGACCCGCTTGAGTTCCATCGCCCCGGCCACGAGGACGCGCTCGCCGGGCCGGAGGGGTTCCTTCGGCAAGAGGCCCTCATCCGCCTCTTCGGCCGTCAGTTGAGCGTCCTTGGGGATCGTCGTGGCCCGCACGAACATCGTGGTATCGAACCGATGCGTCACTTCGACGCGCCGCATCACGAACTCCCGCTTGGCCGCGTCGGGCTGCACGAACACCACGCTCTGCTTGCCGTCTTCCACCACGGCATCGTCCGGGACCTCGACCACGTCGCGGAGCGGCGGGATGTTCACCGTGGCGGTGGCGAATTGCGTCCCCCGGATCTTCTCGCCCGGGTTGTCGATATACCCCTTGATGATCGCCGTGTGCTGATTGGGGTCGATCAGGTAGCCGATCTCGTCGATGGTACCGGGTAGGCCCTCGGGCGGTGCGGAGGCCGTTCGCACCGTCCAGCGCCGCTCGACGCCGCGGAGGGCGTCCAGGGTCGGCAGATCATCCTCGGGGCAATGGACCGCGACCAGGAGCCGGCTCACGTCGGCGATCTGGAACAGGTTGATCGTGGGGTCCGAAACCATCTCATCCAGGGTGACGTTCTCCTCGAGGAGGACGCCGTCGAACGGCGCACGCAAGGTCACCCGCCCCCAGTCGCTCTCGGCCTCCTTGTGCGGATCGACCTTGCCGCCGACCGATTGCTTCTCGCGATTGACCCACCGGCCCTCCGGGGTCCTCAGCCATTCGTCCTTGTTGGCATGGATCTTCCGGGCATCCTCCTGGATCGCGTCGATCTCCTTCTGGGGGATGTCCCAGGTCTTGAGCTGCTTGATCGCCCGGGTGATGGTGTTGCGATCGTGCTGCACCTGCTGCAACTGGCTGAGGTAGGTGGCCTTGGGGATCGAGAAGAGGTTCTTGTCCATGTTGTCCAGGATCTCCTGGTCCAACTCGAGTTGGACCAGGGCATCGAGGAGGTCGTTCTTGGTGTTGCCAACCTCGACGCTGTAGAAGACCGCCAGCATGTCGCCCTTGGCGACCTTGTCGCCGGTCCTCAGTTCACGGTCCCTCGATAGGCCGGTCTTGGGGTCGCGCTCCCAGACCCTGGCGATCTCGACCACGCGGGCCGCACCGAAGCGAGGCTTGATGCGTGCGAGCCGAGGGGGGATGATCATCGTGGACCCCTTCAGCTCGAGCGGGTGCATCTTGGTCGGCCGCTGAGCGATGGCGACCGAATCCCGCTCACCCTTGCGGATCCCCAGGGTGGCGGCGACCTCGTCGACGACATCGATCGTGTGCGCCCGGCCCGGCACCAGCGAGATGCCCGGCGGTACGGCAGAGGCCCCCTTCTCTTCGTCCTTCTCCTTGGTGGATGCGAGGAGATGCAGGGGGATGCCGGAGAAGTAGCTGTAGAATCCCGCCAGCGGCGGGACGATCACCACGGTCAAGAGAATGAGAACGACGAGCCGCTGCCCGAAGCCCATCTTGCGCCGCGGAGCCCCGGCACCCGACGGCTCTGCCGGCGGGTGCGTGCCGAGGTGTCCCTCACCTTGGGCATGGAGCAATTCATGATCTTGTTCGGCATTGATCATCTTACACCCTCGGGATGGGCCGGCCCTCGCTGCGGTCGTGGAAAGGCCCGATGAAGCGGGATTCAGTTACGGTTCATCGACGTCTTGACTTCACGGCCCAGGATCACTCATCCCGGGAAATGCCCGGCAAATCGCAGGATGCCGCTCCGGCACATCGGCCGGCGGACATCTGCTGGGGCGCGCATGGACTGCGGCAGATCACTCAGGGGCTGGCAGCGCCTGGATGCTGTGATCAGCGCGCCGACCCGCGGCCTGAACTGGCACGGGAAAACGTCACGCGCTGGACGAGAGGTATCGAGGGTGTTTACGGGTCGGAGAAGACCCGAGGTGGAATGATGCCGAGAAGCTCAACAGAGGAAGCGACACGTGACCTGCAACAGGTGGGAAGATCGCGCAGGTTCAGCCCACGATAGGGATGGCGAGTCGATCGGGCAGGAGGCCTCGCACTGACTCACGGACTCCAAAACGGCCCAGTCGGGTCCCTGGTACCTCAGATCGACCAGACTGGAACATTCATCACCCCAATCATCGGGAGTCGGGTCGGGGCTCGTTCGCTGGCGACCGGGAACGCAATGACGCCCGTGACAGTGGGCGGAGCAGGGCTGGATCACCGGCCCGTCGAACGACCGGTCACCGCCTTTGAGGTTGACGAGCGGCCGTGCGGGATGACAAAGCCAGCCGATGATGGCGGCCGATCCCAGGGTCATGACCAGGAGTGAGATGCGAAGGGGGGACATAATCGAGGCTCGGAACAAGACTCTCCCTACCCATTTTGCATTCTATCAGATTGCAAGTTCGCGAGTCAACGCCGTCGAAAACAACGACGGACCCTCGGATCATCGATGAGCCGCTGGACCTCGATCGCCCCGGCACAGCGGGCCTCAGGCGCCACCGCCCAGCTCCTTGAGGACGCCGACCAGCAGCGCGGGATCGCGCTTCTCGAGGAGATGGGCGATGCGCGACTCGGGGAATTCCAGCTTCCGCAAGGTCTGTTCGACCTGGCCCCAGAGCCGGTCGCGCTTCTTCCCCTCGGCCAGGTAGAGCTCGGTCGCGAGCTCGGAGAGCCTCTGATACTTGATCTCGTCGAAATTGTTGTAATAGCGCTTGATGATCTTCTGTTGATACGGCGTGTAGTCCGGCATGGTTCGCCTCCGCTGGGTTGGCCCGGCCCGGGCATCCGCTCCGATGCTCGATCTGAACCGAGCCGGCCCGCGGCGGTCAAGCGGGATGCGGGACCGGGGTGGGCGCGTCCTCGCAATTGGCAGATGCCCGCGCCCCTCCGCGGCACCTGTCGCGGCACGAAAGTAGGTCAGGCTTTCCAGCCTGACGCTTGAAACGCGTCAGGCTGGAAAGCCTGACCTACTTCCCCGCCGCCTCATCCGGCGTGACGAGCCCGGTCGATGAAGTCGTTCATGCTGTGACGCAACATGGTCGGCAGCTTCGAGATCGCGTCGGCGGCGCGGGCGTCTGCCCGCTGGATCTTGACCACCGGACGAGGAGCCTGCCGCGCGGTCTCCTTGCCCGCCGCGTGCACCACGGGCGGCGTAGCTCACCTGGAGCTTGGCGGTCGTTCCTGGAGCGGGATTGCGCGATCGGCTGAGTGCGACCGAGCTGGTCGAAGGGATCGCGACGCCCGCGTGTTTCGCCTCGATCCGCGACAGCCGCGGGTAGAGGCCGGCCCCGCTGCCCATGTACTTGTGCAGCGGGCCCTTGACCTGCGAGGCATACGGGACATTCAGGACCGCCGTGCTCGAATCGAAGGTCGTCACCCCGTTGTTCAACGTCCCGGTCAGCGTGACGTTGCTCAACCCCTTGGGCAGATGCAACTGGTCGGCCACGAAGACGTAGGTGGCCATCGGGAACGGATCGCGGCGGACTTTCCGCGTGATGTGAGCGATGGCGTGGACGCCGTCAAGGGTCACCGTCGCCGGGTTGATGTCCTTGACGTTGAAGCCCGAGGTCCCCAGGATCGTGACGCGGAGCAGGTCGCGGTGGAGTGTGTCGACGATCCGGTGCTCGTGGGGATTGACGTAGATCGTCGGCGACTGCGGCGGGCAGGTGGAGACCGGCGTGGTCGCGGCGCCGATGTTGACCGCCTGCGAGGGGAAGAAGGCGTCGCTGATGCCGATGTCGTTGGCCGAGCCGCCCTGGCCGCCGATGTACACCACGCTGCTGGACGTCAACGGCTTCCCGGTCTCCATCTGGTAGAGCTGCGAGAAGTGCGCGATGGAGAATTCCAGGTTCGGACTGGACGGGGAGTTCTGCGCGAAGACCGTCCCGGCGAACTGGGACAACGGTGCGCCGAAGACGGGCAGGTTCGTGGGATCGGCCACCGCCACCTCATAGGGCTTGGGCGCCATGGTGGGATCGGGGTTCTGCGGGGTCGGCGCGATCGGACTCACCTCGGAGTAGCCGGCGACGATCTGCGGCACCCCCGATCCCGTGAAGTCGAGGAACGCCCCCATGAATGCGGTGCCCTGGAAATCGGTGAAGTCCTTGAAATCCATGTAGGGATGCAGCGTCGGATCGGACGGGTCCGTGATGGCCGGGATAGCGGGGTTGACACTCCCGCGGTTTCCGTTATCGTCCGCATCTCCGGCGATGACCTGGCCCTGGCCGGTGTTGCCGCTGGCCGGCCCATCGATTCCGATGTACAGCGTGTCGAGTGCTGCGTCGTACGAGACCCGCATGTCCTGGAGGTCGAAGCCGCTGGCATGGACGCCGACATTCTGGAGGGGGACGGGGATCTGCGGATGGATGACGCTGGGATTGTCCGGGAGGATCACGACGCCTGGGGACTCGGTAGCGGGAAAATCGACCGGAACGTTTCCGGTGAAGTTGACGCTCAGGAGTTGCCGATGATCCAGTTGTTCCACCGCGACGCCTGCGCACGGGCCTTCTGCTGGGAACGGCGGGGACGCCACGAGCGAACAGCTTGGAGGAGTCTGGAGAACAGGGACATCGCGTCATCGTCCTTTCTTTCGTGGCCCTTCCGCCGGGAAGGTGTCCGACAGGATGCGTCGCTCGAACGGATGGAGGAGCCATCCTGGTTCGGGACGATCCGGATGTGCGACTCAATCCGCGGTCCGGATCACAACGTAGAGGCGCAAGCGGCGTCCTTCGCTTGCCTGAGCGTTGAATCGAAAGCCAGATCGTCCTCCTCCGCGACGACCGGGACTTCATCGCCTTGTTGCGCGGGTCGGGACGAGATTAACCATAACGTGGAAGGAGACTCGTCATGGTTCGCGTCCGCGATGTCGTCTGGGCCCTGGCGGCCGCCGCCGTCATGCTGGCCGGGTCGCGCCCCGCCCTGGCCGATCCGATCACGCTGACGGGCAATGTCGCCGGCGACTTCACGACATCCAACGGCAGCATCATGATCCCCGTCAACCAGGGCCCGTACGAGATCGCCGGGACGTCTCCGTCGGGGAACAACCTGGTCGGCGGCGTCAACATCCAGAACATCTGGCTGAATTACAACGCCAGCACCGACCAGATGGTCGTCGGCATCCAGGGCTACAAGAACGCCGCCGGTCAGCAAGAGATCTTCGGCGACTACTCGGGGAACCCGAATCCCGCGGCGGACACGAGCGTTACGACGAACCCGGACGGGTCGCTCAATAACTTCGGCGGGCTCAAGTCGATCGCCTTGGCCTTCGCGCCGCTCACGGTGACCGCCGCCGGCCAGACTGTCCCCGGCACGCCGTCGATCATCGCCGGCATCCCGCAAGACAAGTCCCTGGGCGGCAGCGGCACGATCGACGGGTTCACCGTCTCGAATTACAACGGCAATTCCCTGCTCGAGTTCGGTTTCGGCCAGCAGTTGGCGGGCGCGGGCAACCTCGCCTTCAACCCGTCGGCGGCGCACCCCGACCTCGAATTCACGATCAATAATTTCAGCAAGATCTCCGGAATGAACCTCAAGAACGGCTTCTACCTCGAAGCGTACTCCGGCACGGCCGGGTCTACGGAGGGCAAGGTCCAGACGTCGTGGATCTACTCCCCGGCGCCCGAGGGAATCAACACCCCGGAGCCGACGACCTGGCTGGCCTGGCTGCTGCTGGCCGGCGGCGGAGCGGGCTGGCAGCATCGGCGCCGGCTGGCGGCTCGCGCGTGATCGCGGTTGTCCTGATTGGATCGGCATCGGAACGGCGTCCCTGCGCAAGACGGCGGAATTCCGGGTCCGCCGTCTTGTTCATCGACCGGGCGAGCGGCGAGATGCGGCCGTTTCCCGCCCCGGATCGACCTCCATCCCTCCCCGCCGGAACGGACCGATGAGTCCCCGCCAACAGACCCACCCTCATCCCTTTCTGGGCAAGCCCGAACGCTTTGCGCACACGACCCCGTCGTGCCGCCCTTGACGGAGTGCCCGGACTGGCGGATCATTTCCTTGTTGCCGATCGACGGCGAGCCGGCGGCTTGTGATCCCGGCGCGGGTCAGCGAACCTGGGCCGCGGACGCGGCGTGGACCGCCCTCTCTCGCCGAACTTGCTCAATCGGGCTCCTGCCTTACGGGTGGCCTCATGCGCACACGATCTGGATTCCCCGGCGGAGCAGGGTGCGGACTCGGGCTCGCCTTCATCATCGCCGCGACACCAGCCCTCTGGGCCCAATCCGATCAACCGGCCGCCACGGACGAGGATTCATCCGCGTCATCTCGGAAGGACCCGTCGACGCCGAAGCCGGGCGGCCTCCGGATGTCCCGCGCCGTGGTCTGCAAGACCATCGACGGGTACGAGAAATTCACACCCCTCCCCGGCGCCGCCCAGACCGCCGAGGAAAAGCTGCTGATCTACTATCGCCCGCAGCGCTACAAGATCGACTTCGCCGACGGCTACTATCGGGCCCATCTCGTGCAGGACAACGAGATCCGCAAGCGGGGCAAGAAGGGGATCGTCCGCCAGAAGCGCAAGGTGGTCGAATACCAGCCCAGGACGAAGGAGCCGCCCGGCCCGTTCTTCATCAGGAACACCATCTCCCTGAAGGGCCTCGATCCGGGCGATTACGAGTTGACCATCATCCTGCGCGACGAGCTGGACAGGGGCGCCCGCCGAGCAAGCAGGCGGTGCGATTCAAGGTGATCCCGGCCATGGACCCCAGGAAGAAAGAGGCGTCGAAGAACGCCGAGGACCCGCCGCCTGAGTGACGACCGGCGGGGCGGCGGGCGATTCGCCTCCGGACTTCAAGGCGGAGCGGCTTTCTCAACCCCCCCGTGCCTCCCCTTCGCAAGGGGGGAGACCGGGAGAGGCACGCCCCTCGCAAGGGGGGGAAGACTGACTCTATCCCCCCCTTGCGAAGGGGGAGCACGGGGCGGTTTGACCGTGGGGGGGCACGGGGGGTTTGACCGTGCTACGCGGCCGGCTTCTCCGCTATGCGATCGCGCGCCTTCTCCTCGAAGGGGAGCTGGCCGTCGATCCCTCCGACCTCGAACTCACCCGTCCGCGGGGCCGCGATGGCCTTGAGATAGACGTCCATCTGCTGGCCGACGTGGACGTCCATGGCGCGGTCCTCGGGCAATTCGTAGATGACCTGGAGGACGCGGGTATCGACCCGCTCGGAGTTGTAGCCGGTGAGGCTCTGCTTCGGGATGACGTAGGGCTCGACGTAAACGAACTTGAGCGGGAAGCGGACTCGCGGGCGGCCCTTCAGCGTAGCGACCGCCTCGGAGCCGGTGGAGAAGTAGGGCAAGTCGTTCTCGTCGATGTCGACCCGGACGTGCAGGCGATGGATGTCGCCCAGCACGACCATCGGCTCCTTCCAGGCGAAGGCCGCGTACTGGCCCAGCCGGACGTTGAGCTGGAGGACATCGCCGTCCATCGGAGCCCGGATGACGAGCCGCTCGAGGCTGGTGTTGATGGAGTCGACCTGACTCTGGGCGAGCAGGACCTCGGCGCGGGCGACCGCGATGTCCTCCTTCCAGCTCCCGGCCAGGACGCGCTCCAGTTCGGCCTTCGTCTTGGCGAAGGTCGCCTTGGCGGCGAGGAAGGCGTATCGGTCCTTGTCGAAATCGCTGGCGGGGATCGCGTTGCGGGCGAAGAGCCGCTGGGTGCGGGCCATGGCGGCCTCGGCGTCGTTCATGCGGGCCTCGGCCTCCTCGGCGGCGGCCCGCGCCGGCGGTACGTCCTCCGGCCGCGGCGCCATCTCGAGCTTGTGCAGCCGGGCCCTGGCCGCGGCGAGCTCGGCCTGGCGGACGCACATCTGCGCCTTGAAGTCGCGATCATCGGTGCGGAACAGCGGCGCGCCGGCCTTGACCCGCTGACCCTTCTTGACGAAGACCTCGGTCACGACGCCCGGGATGTTGACGCCGATCGGGATGTTCTCGCGGCGGGCCTCGACGAGCCCCGACCCGGCGATCATCATCACGCGGTCGGGCCGACTGGGCGGCTCGACGATCGGCCTGGCCGGCGGCGGCACCTGCCGCGCCTGGAGCACGGTGTAGACCGAGAACACCACGCCGGCCACCGCGAACGCCGGCAAGACATATTTCGTCAACATGATCCGAAAGACCTCCGTCAGCGAACACGGTGGGCCTCGAAGACTCGACCCACCCTACCGCGATCGCCCTTAACCCACCGCCACGGCCTGTTCCTCGACGCGGACGATCCGGCCGTCGTCCATGTGGGCGATCCGCTCGCCGAACGGGAAGATGCGGTTATCGTGGGTCACGACGATGACCGCCCGGTCGGGCCGGACGGCCGCGCCGCGCAGCAGCTCCATCACCGTCATGCCCGTCTCGTGATCGAGCGCGGCCGTCGGCTCGTCGCAGACGAGCAGGCGCGGCTCGTGGACCAGGGCCCTGGCGATCGCCACGCGTTGCATCTGCCCGCCCGAGAGCGCGCTGGGCAGGCTTCCCAGCTTCTTCCCCATGCCGAGCGCATCGAGGACCTCACTGGCGCGCCGGACCGCCCGCTCGCGCGACCAGCCGTTTATCACCAGCGGGATGGCCGCGTTCTCCGCCGCCGTCAGGGCCGGCAAGAGGTTGTACTGCTGGAACACGAAGCCGATGTTCCGCGCCCGGAAGCTCGTCCGCGTGCGATCCTTCATCGCCATCAGGGATCGACCGAAGATGGCCACCTCTCCGGCATCGCTATCGAGGATGCCGGCGACGACCGACAAGAGCGTGGTCTTGCCGCAACCCGACGGGCCAACGAGCATCGTGAGCTGCCCGGCGTACACCTCCCAGTTGACTTCCCGCAGCGCCAGGACGCGCTGCTCGCCGCTGCCGAAGCTCTTGCTCAGCCCGCGGATCCGGACGGCGACCATCCGGACTTCGCCGTCCTCCGCGACGGTGCCCTCGACCGCCGGCAGCGCCGTTGCTGTTGCCGCGACCGCCATGACAATCCTCGATCATTCAGGAAAGGATCACCGATACCCGGGAACGGGCGGGCCGATCTCAACGGAAGACGATCGCTGGCTCGAGGCGGATCACCCGCTGGACGCTGAAGAGACTCGACAGGACGCAGATCAGGACGATCGCAACGGCGGTGATCGGCAGGAGTTGCCAGGGGGTGAAGAAGGCCAGCTCCGTGCCCTGAATCCGCCAGCCGAATAACGCGGCCAGGCCGACGCCCAGCCCGTAGCCGAGCAGGCCGACGACCAGCGCCTGGAGCAGGATCATGCCGACGATCCTTGTATTCGTCGCGCCCATGGCCTTCAAGGCGCCGAACTGCTTGATGTTCTCGATCGTGAAATTGTAGAACGTCTGGCCCGCGATCGCGGTGCCGACCAGGAACCCCAGCAGGGCCGTGATCCCGAAATTGAACGGGATGCCCGTGTACCGCAGATAGTAGTCGATCGTCATCCAGGTGAATTCCGAGCTGGTCTTGGCGCCCAGGCCGGTCACCGCCGCGATCCGGGAGGAGACGACCTCGGGAGGGACGCCCGGCTCGGTCTTCGCGAGGATGTACGAGAGGACCTTCCGCTCCTGGGCGCGAAGGTCTTGGCCCGCGAATAGGTGGTATACACGACGGGATTGGTCTGGAAGGTCTTGGTCGCCTCGCAGACGCCCACGATCACCGCGCGATGGTCGTTCATCTCGAGCTGGCGGCGGAGGAATCGGCGATAGAAATCCTTGCCCAGGCGGGTCCGCTCATCCCAGCTCTCGTTCGGGTAGAGCTTCTGGAGCCGATCGCCGTCGACCACGATCGCGTCGGGCAGGCGCAGGTCGCGCAGGTTGCCCGCCAGCATCTTGTGGAGCGGCGGTGCCCCGACCAGGGTCGCGTCGTCCAGTCCCAGCAGGATCACCTGCTCGATCACCGTCGCCCGGTTGCCGCTCGAGACGTCCGGGTTGATCTTCACCCGCGCCTGACCCTTGTACAGAGGGACCGCCCAGAGGACGCCCTCCACCCCGCGGACCCGGTACAGGCTGCTCTCGAGCATCGGCTTGACGTCGTCGACGTATCGCACCGTCCGGTCCATCACCCACAGGTCGGCGCCGGTGATGTCGGTGATCTGCCCGCAGGTCCGCAGCATCAACCCGCAGAAGATCGAGCCCTGCTGGGTGATCAAGAGGGCGGCGAACGTCAGTCCCAGGACGATCCCCAGGAACTTGGCCCGGTCGCCGACCAGCATCTTGAGAGCGATCCACCCCATCGTGACCCCCTCGATCTCGATCAGGACGCGGCCGCCGCCCCGTCCACCGCCGGCTCGCCCGACGCGTCCAGCGGGGCCACGCATCCCAGCGCCGCCAGGCAGAACGTCGTGATATGCTCCGTCAAGTAATCGAGGTCGAGCGCCGCCATGCCGGCGGGCCCGACCAGCCGCTCGGTGACCGACCGCGCCATCTTGTAATGGAGACACTGGCCGATCACGCTGAAGCTCAGCGCATGGATCTTCCGCTCCTCGGCCTCGGGGCAGAATCGCCGGAGGATCCGCCCCAGTCGCTCGAATCGCGGACGGATCGCCTCCCGGATCAGGACGTCCGACGCGGGCGTCGGATGCAACATCTCCCGGATCATCAGGAGATGCCGCCAGTCGTCCGGATTATGCAGCGCCAGGACCCGGGACAGGAAGTAGCGGATGAACTCGCGGAGCTGCTCGACCGGATCATCCGGTCCCTCTCCATCCGCTCCCTCGGGCTCGAAGCCGCACCGATGCGCCTCCAGCACCGCCGCGACGTAGAGTTGCTCCTTGTCGCCGAAATGATAGTTGACCGCCGCGATATTCGCCTGGGCACGCTCGCAGATCGTCCGGATCCGCGCACAGTCGAAACCCTTGTCGGCAAACTCCTGCCCCGCCGCCTCCAACAACCGAACTTTCGTCGCGTCTTGTACTTCCATAGGCTTCTTCCATTCCAAACACCTGTTTCAAACAGGTGTTTCAATCAACTGTATCCATCTTCGGCCGGCCGTCAAGGCGCGTTGAGCCAAATCGGCCGTGGTCTAGATTTTTGATAGAAGGAGGGAGACGATCGCCGGCTTGCTCAACACCGCGCACCGGCCGACGTCGCTTTGGTATTCTATGATAGTGGGACGGGAGGTCGCGAGGGACGGGCTATGATCCATGCATTGGATTGGTTGCGCCATTCCGGTCGGGAGCCGGTTCATCCGGTCTATACCGTCTATGGAGGCGACCATTATCTAATCCGCGAGTCGATCGGCGCGGTGACTCGGGCCGTGTTCCCCGAGGCCGACGAAGACGCGGCCATCACCCGGTTCGCCGGGCCCCAGGCCGCGCTGGCCGACGTGCTCGATGAGCTGTTTACCCTCCCATTCTTCAGCCGGCGCCGGCTGGTGCTCGTCGAGGAAGCCGATCCGTTCGTGACCCAGCACCGCAAGGACCTGGAGTCCTATGTGGAGAAGCCTAGCTCCTCGGGTTACCTCGTCCTGCAGGTGAAGCAATGGACAGCCACCACCCGACTGGCGAAGCTCGTCGAGAAGGTCGGGCTTGCGGTTGATTGCAGCGTCCTGCCCGAAAAGCAGGCACCGAAGGTCGTCGCCTGGCTGACCGATTATGCTCGGTCGCGCTGCGACGCACAACTCGAGCCGGCCGCCGCGAACCTCCTGGTCGAGCTGGTGGGTCTGGAGATCGGCATCCTGGCGTCCGAGCTGGAGAAGGTCGCCGTGTACGCCGGCGAGTCGAAGCAGATCGAACGGTCGGATGTCTCCCGGATGGTCGGCGCCGGCCGGGTCGAGACGGTCTGGAAGGCCCTGGACGCCGCGATCATCGGCGAGGCACGGACGGCATTGGAGTTGCTAGATAGTCTCCTGGCTGCCGGGGAACCTCCCGTCCTGCTGCTGGCGGCGATGAGTGCGTCGCTGCTGAAGGTCCACCACGCCGGTCGTCTCCGCGGCGCCCGGCTGCCGCTGGATGAAGCCTGTCGGATCGCGGGAATTCCCCCGTTCGCCATCGAGAAGACCGGGAAGCAACACGCCCATCTGGGCCCGCGGCGGGTCAACCGGCTCCCCTCCACCTTGCTCCGCGCCGACCTGGACCTCAAAGGCGGCAGTTCGGCCGAGCCCCGCGTTGTGCTCGAACGGCTCCTTATCGGGCTGTCAAGACCCCGGTCCGACTGACTTGTCTGGCTGCCTTATCTTTCTCAGGAATTGATCCGCTTGGTGTAAAACTTGACGGTCGAATGGTTTAAGGACCCAGGGCGAGATATCCGGCACTTTCCTTGTTTTTTTTCGCGAAAACGGCCCTTCACTCCCTTGCTTTTTTGTCAAGCCGATGTAGCATGAACGTGCTTCAACCGGCGACTTCACCCGGACCGCAGAGGCGATGAGGCCGCTTTCTTTCGCAGCTACTCGAGAGTGACATCATGATTCTAGATGGATCTGACGCCCGGCCGAGCCTGGCGGAGCAGATTGAGACGAAAGTCCGCCAGTTCACGCATGGACGCATTCGCAATCTGGTCGTGAAGGAGCTCCATGGCCAGGTGACTATCAGCGGCCAGGTGCCGTCCCGGCATGCCAAGCAACTGGCCATGCACGGGGCCCTCGAGCTCATCTCCGGCGCCTGTTTCTCCGACAACATCACGATCGGCTGATCGTCGAGCGGCCGACGATGGCCGCTTTCACCGTCGCACCCCGCCTCTGGGTCGTCGTCCGCACGACGGCCGGGCTCACGCCCCAATTCACCGGCGCCCACAGCCTCCCTCGGGTTGAACTTGAGGGCGGGCCGTTTTTGGTCCATAGTGTGTGTGGCCGACTCGCGTCCTCCGGACGACGCTGACCGGTCCCCGCGCTCGCCGACATCGCGGACCCGGCTCAGTGCGACGTCCCGGCCTGCGTCCCACTTCCCCACGACGATCAGAATGGAAAGGGTTTCGCCGATGTTCCCGAGCAATCCCCGGCCGACATGGACCCTCCCCGGATCGTCGCTGGCGGTCCTCGCCCTGGCCCTCGCCGTGGCGCCCGCGCGGGCCCAGGATTCCTGGGATGCCGTGTATCTGGCGGGCGCCAAGATCGGACACATCCACACCTTCGTCGAGAAGGTCAGCGATCGCGGCCGCGACTATCTCCGCGTCCGGATCGACATCGAGCAGCGCCTCAAGCGCGGCGAGGACGAGACCGTCACCAAGCTGATGTACGGGACCATCGAGACCCTGGACGGCAAGGTCCTCAAGCTCGACACCCGCACGCGCGGGCCAGACCCACGACATCCGGGTCCACGGCGACGTGATCAATCATCGGATGAACCTGATCATCGATGCCGGCGGCCGCCGGCAGAACCAGGTCATCGCCTGGCCCCCCGACGTCCGCGGCCCCTACGGCTCCGAGCAGAGCATGGCGCGGAAGCCCATGAAGGAGCATGAAAAGCGGGCGATCAAGATGTACGTTCCCGGGTTGGACAAGGTCTGCGACGTGATGCTCGAGTCGCGGTCGTACGAGCCGATATTGCTGGGCGACGGCGTCAAGCGACCGCTCCTGCGGGTCGATCAGACGACCACGGTCAACGGCAAGCGCCGGCCCGAGTACGACGCGCGGCTCTTTGTGGATCGAGATGGGCAGGTCCTCAAGTCCGAGCAGGACGTCATGGGCGGCATCGTGGTCTACCGCACGACCGAGGTAGCCGCGAAGGCGCCATCGGACCTCGTTCAGGACGTCAACCTCACGACCCTGGTGAAGGTGGATCGGAAGATCCCCAATCCCGACCAGACGCGGCACGTCCGGTATCGGTTGACGCTCAAGGACTCGGAGCCCGCCAAGGTCTTCCCCGCCGACGCCCGGCAGTCGCTCCAGGCCCAGGAGGCCGACCCGAAGTCGGCGACCCTGGAGATCAAGAGCGTCGGCCCGCTCGACGGCGAAGCGGCGGTCGGCGAGGTCGACGAGCAGTACCGCAAACCGAATGCCCTCATCGACAGCGACGACGTCCGGGTCGTCAGCCTGGCGACGCGCGCGACCCGCGGGATGATCGACCCCTGGGAGAAGGCCGCCGCGATCAACACGTGGGTCCACAGGAACGTCCACGACAAGAACTTCAAGGTCGCCTTCGCAGGGGCCGGCGAGGTGGCCCGGAACCTCAGCGGCGACTGTACCGAGCACGCCGTGCTGGCCGCCGCCATGTGCCGCGCCGTCGGGGTCCCGTCCCGCGTCGTCGTCGGATTGATCTATGTCGATAAGAATGATGGTTTCGGCTATCACATGTGGGACGAGGTCTTCGTCAACAACCGATGGGTCGCCATCGACCCCTCGTGGAACCAGACGACCGTCAACGCGGTCCACATCAAGCTCTCCGACTCCAGTCTCGATGGGGTGGCGCCGTTCGAGGCTTTCCTGCCGGTCGTCACGGTCGCCGGCCGGCTCGCGATCGACTCGATCGAGATCCGCTGAGAGGTTGTGAACCAATCGAATCCGGATTACAGATTCCGAATTCCTAATGGATGCAACTTCTGTTCGTTCATGGATTTGAGTCTTCGGAATTCGGAATCTGGAATCTCGAATCCGGTTCTTCCACAGCCGCCGAAGAGACGTCGCGGGCGTTCGACGGGCGTCGCGGGCCCGGCCCGCCGCGGGGTAGCCGGGCATCGCGCCCGTCTTGCCCCTGGGGACGGGACGTGCGAAACTCGGGCATGGGGAGGGTCGGGTCGATCCCGATCTCTCCGGCCTCCGCAACCACACCGAATCGCACCCACGACGATGATGGGGGACTGAGTTGAAAGCGAATCCCGTCAAGCGGGCGCTCCGCGCCGGCAAGCCCCAGATCGGTACCTGGCTGTCGCTGGGCAGCGTCGCGGCGGCCCGCTTCATGGCGCGGGTCGGCCTCCCGTGGCTGACCGTCGACATGGAACACACCCACACCACGATCGAGACGGCGGCCTACATGTTCGCCGCGATCGCCGACGCGGGCTGCGTCCCGCTGGCCCGCATCCCCACCGGCAAGCACGAGTACATCAAGATGGTCCTCGACTCCGGCGCGATGGGGATCGTCGCGCCGATGGTCATGGATGCCGACGAGGCCCGCGCCATCGTCGCCGCGACCAAGTATCCGCCGCGCGGCAATCGGTCCGTCGGCGGCGGGATGCACGCGCTCAACTACGGCACCACGTCCGACGAATACTACCGCCGCGCCGACGACGAGATCCTCGTCGTCATCCAGACCGAGCACATCGACGCCGTCAACATCGCCGACGAGATCTACTTGGTGCCCGGCATCGACGCCATCTTCGTCGGCCCCAACGACCTGACCTACTCGATGCGATCGGCCGACGGCTCGTTCCCCGACAAGGAGACGTTCGAGGCGACGTTGACCCGCATCCGCGAGGCGGCCAAACGCCAGCGCGTCCCGTGCGGGCTGCACGTCTTCTCGCCGGCCGACGCCCTGCGCCGCGCCCGCGAGGGCTGGCAGTTCATCGCCGTCAACAGCGAGCTCAAGATGATGCTCGAGGGCGCCTCCGACCTCACCCGGCAGGTCCACGGAGACCCTCATCCCGAGGACCTGGCGAAGTATTGAGCGCGTCGTCGGTCAGGTATCCCAGCCCGACGCGGATCGGGTCGGACGGAGTCAGGCTGGAAAGCCTGACCTACGACTCGACCAGGCCCCGGATGCGCTCCAGGCCGCGCGCGATCACCGTCGCTGGGTCCTGGGACCAGAGTTCGCGATTGAACAGCTCGAGAGACAGCGGGCCGCGATAGCCGATCGTGCGCAGGTTGGCGATGACCCGCGGGAGGTCGGCAATGCCCTCGCCGACCATCACGCGATCCTCATCCTTCTGGGTCAGGGGATCGGGCTGCGCCGGCACGTCGTTGATGTGGAAGTTGGCCAGGCGATCGCCCGGGATCCGGAGCAGGTCGTTGACCTGTCCGCCCCCGCGGATCATGTGGAACACGTCGGCCACGACCGTGGCGCGAGGATCGCCGCTCCCCGATGCGATCGCCCAGGCACTGGCCACGTCCTTGATGCCGTCGACGAAGCCGAGGAACTCCATCGAGGGGAGCACGCCGATCTCCTCGCCGATCCGCAGCAGCTCGGCGAAGCGCTCGGTCGCGCGGCCCAAGTCGACCACCTCCTTCGGCGGGCTCGCGACGATATAGGGGCTGCCCAGATCGGCGGCCTGGGCCATCCGCCGCCGGCAGTCATCCAGGACCCTGGCATGCTCGGCGCCCTCCGACGTGATCCAGCCGTGCAGCGCGATGACGCTCACCACGCGCAGGCCCGCGTCGCTCAGGGCCCGCTTCAGCTCGGGCATGCTCCCGCCCTGGCCGATGTACTCGGTGATCTCGTCGTTCCAGGGCTCGATGGCGGCGTAACCCGCCGCGCCGGCCAGCCGGATCTTCTCCAGCAGCGGCGTCGGCCGGATCGTGCTGGTGTTGAGACAGTACGTGAATTCGCTCATGGGTCGCTCGCTCCGCTCGCTAAACACGCTGCTCGTAGGGCGGCCGGCTGCGTTCGGGGAGATGGACCATCCCGGCGTCATCGGCGACGTGCAGACCGGCATCGAGGTACAGGATCACGCCGTTGATCTTACGGGCCGGGGCGGACGCCAGGTAGAGGACCGCCTCGCCGATCTCCTCGGGTGTCGTCAAGTTGCGAATCCCTTCGGGGAAATCGGGCCGCCCGTGGCGGGCCTGGATGACCCGTTCGTTGGGCGTGTCAACCCACCCCGGGGCGATCATGTTGCAGGTCACCCCGTCGTTGAGCGATTCGACGGCCACCTGCTGGGTCAGGCCCCAGAGCCCGGCCTTGCTCACGACATAAGAGAAGAGGCCCGGCATGGGGCGGGTCGCGCGCACCGAGCCGATGTTGACGATCGTCCCTCCGCGCGACCGCAGCGAGGGCATCGCCGCCTTGATCCCGAGCCACGCGCCCTTCAGGTTGATCGCCATGGTCCGGTCCCAGAGGGCTTCATCGGTCGATTCCACGGTACCCCGAGGGCTGATCCCCGCGCAGTTGACCAGGAGGTCCACCCCTCCCCATTGCGCATCGAGGTGCGCGATGACCCGTGCCCAGTCGCCCGATCGCGTGACATCGAGCGGCTCGCCGATCGCCTGGTAACCGGCGCGGTTCAGGTCGGCCGCCGCTTCGCGCACCATCTCACCCTCCACGTCGGCGAGGGCCACCCTATAGAACGAGGCGGCGAGCGAACGCGCGATCCCCAGTCCGATCCCCTGGGCTCCGCCCGTCACCAACGCCACCGTCCGACCGGTTACTGCGGTCATTCGTGCAACTCCGCCTGCTTCCGCTCATGGTCGCCTCAATTGTGTTAATTGCGACTCCCTGGTATGGGGACGCGACCTCGGCGAGAATCAGTGTACCATGATCGACGCTTCCCGGCGCGGCGTCACTCGGCGGTCCGAGCAGCGTCCGTGCGCTTCAGCGACGCGCCGTACGAATGAATTGTGTAGGTGACGTGCGATTTGGGATCGTAGGGTGGTATCGTCGTTGGTAGGATAACTCGATAGCGGTGACATCGGAGCTGGGGGCATCATCATTCGCGCTGCGAAGTCGGGTCGTTGCCACTCTCACCTCGCGACGAGTCTCGCCTGGGCCGGGCTCGCACCAGGGTTTGTGTGCGGCCCTCCTGCACGAGGCGATCGTCCTGGTTGTAGATCCTCCGGTACCAGGTCACCACGCCGCGTCGGCCGTTGCCGGTCGGCTCCAGCGCCTCCACCCGCGAGAGACCGCGGATGGTGTCGCCGAAATGGATCGGATGGTGGAATCTCCACTCGAGGATCGCGAGGAACGCGATGGTCTCCAGGCGAGGAGCCTGACTCATCAGACCGGAGGCGATCGACAGGCCGAGCAGTCCATGGGCGACGGGCCGACCGAAGGGACCGTTTCCCGCCGCGTGATGATCGACATGGATCGGGTTGAAGTCCCCGGATATCCCCGCGAACAGGACGACGTCCGCCTGGGTCACCGTCCGTCGCGGACTCTCCCACTCATCGCCGACGACCAGGTCGTCGAAGGACACGGCTGACCATGAAAACTGGGTCACGCTCCTGATGATCCCCCGAGATTGCGCTCACGAGACGCCGCGAGGATCCCCGCGGGACCCCGATCTCGGCCCGCATTCTGACATCCTCCGGGCCGCCGTCAAGGCATCCTCGCCGATGCATTCCATCACAACGCCATGATTCGAGTCATCGATTCGAAAGGGATTCTCAAAAGCGGAGTGACTCGGGTCGGGAACGATTGTCTCCGGCGGTTTTTCCCGCATCTTGATCGGTACGGAACCGAATTTGCACGAGTGTCGATCCTCATCCTTCTGATCGCGTTACGAGAGGAAAACGGCGATGACACGGCCTTATCGTGTGGTGATCGCGGACGACGAGAAACCAGTCGCGGTCGGACTGCAGAACCAACTCGAGTCCCTGGGCTACGACGTGGTGTCCGTCGTCAACGACGGCCAGCGCACCATCGAGATGTGTCGGCGGAGCCTCCCCGACGCCATCTTCCTCGACATCGAGATGCCGGGATTGGACGGCCTGTCGGCGGCACGACAGATCGCCGTCGATCCCGGCACGCCCGTCATCATCCTCACCGCGCACGGGCACCCCAACCTGATCGATCAGGCGGTGGAGGATGGCGTGATCTCCTACCTGCTCAAGCCCGCGACCAATCCCAGCCTTCATGCGGCCGTGCAGGTGGCCGTGGCGCGCGCCGCGAGCTGAAGGCGCTGCAGGAAGACGTGGATGAGCTGAAGTCCACGCTGCGGGAGCGCAAGCTGATCGAACGGGCCAAGGGCATCCTGATGTCGCGGCGCCATCTCAACGAAAGCGAAGCGTTCCGGCTCCTGCAGCGGCAGAGCCAGGATCGTCGCATCCCGATGGCCAAGCTGGCCGAATCGATCATCCAGACCGACGAGTTGCTCGAGGCGCCCAACCAGGGCGGACTGACCGGGATGCGGCCGCTCCGGCGACATACCGAGCTGCCCCACGGGGAATAATGTTTGACCATGGCGCGATCCCTCGATATCCTATTCCATACTCGGAGGGATCGCGTCGGAAGAACCTCGGTCCCTCCCCGGCTTAGCGGTTGTCCCTCTAGTGACGTACGAGACTGCCGGTTGGGGTCAAGGATGGTACGGACCGGGTTCAACACAGCTCGTGTGTGATTCCCGGCCAGCAACCCCGATGCTCGGGGCCGCACTCACCCGAGACTCCCTGCCGATCGCTCGATTGGCGGCGTCCTCTCTGCCGTCGCGTCGATTGCCATGATCATCATGCGGGAGACTGGCATGCCGCTGTATCAGACCGGGACAGAGCTCCGGCGGTTCGGGCTCGGCAAGAGCCACAAGGAGCTCGCACAGTTCATCGAGGGCCATATCAACCGCGTTGCCAGCGGACGGATCCGGGACCTTCACGTCGTCTATTCCGAGGATAAGATCATCCTTCAGGGGCGGTCGCGGACGTATCATGCCAAACAACTGGCGCACCAGGCGGTGCTGGACCTGACCGACGGACATCCCCTCCTGGCCAATCAGATCGTGGTCTCGTGAGCAAGGCGCGGTCGCGGGCCCGGCCCGGTACCCCGAGGAGTCGTGCAGTCGAATAGCGAGCAGGGAGCGAAACCGGCTGGATGATGGCTTTCGCGCCCGTACACCACCGATTCCGCAGAGCAGGGAAGATCAGGCCATGGATGTCCGAATTACCTCACCCTCCCCGGGGGAAAACCGAGGGACTTATCATCTCCCGATCGACCGCGGCGAGCTGCGGTCCGTGTTCTCCAGCCTCAGCCACGAGCTGTGCCGTCCCCTGATCTCCTTGAAGGCGGGCTTCGACCTGCTGCTGGGCGAGCCGTCGTCCATGTTCACGCCCGACCAGCGCAGCCACATCCTCACGATGGTCACGCTCTGCGACGATATGCTCCACCTCACGCGGAGCTATCTGGATTTCGCCGGGATCATGCAAGGGTCCCGGCCGCTCTGCCTGGGCAGCTTCACGGTCGGTGCCCTGATCCATGAGATCACTCGCCAGTTCGGGCCGATGGCCGCTGCCCGGCACGCGCACTGGGAAACCCAGGTCGATGCGCCGGAGGCACTCGTGGTGACCGACGCCTCCCGCTGCCAGCAGATCCTGGGCAACCTCGTCTCCAACGCACTGAAGTACACACCGATCGGAGGACGAGTGCTCGTCTCCGCTCGGGCGGACGCCCATTCCTGGTCGGTGAGCATCTCCGACTCCGGGCCGGGGATCCCGCCCGACGCCCTCGAGTTGGTCTTCGAGCCCTTCTTCCGCCTGCCCCGGGACGAGCATTCCGGCGTCGAGGGGAATGGCCTGGGACTGGCCATCTGCCGCGAGCTGGTCACCCAGCTTCAAGGGGAGATCAGCCTGTCCTCGGTCGTGGGTGAGGGCACGTCCGTCACGATCCAGTTCCCGC
Source organism: uncultured Planctomycetota bacterium (assembly GCA_963815795.1). Lineage (GTDB taxonomy): Bacteria > Planctomycetota > Planctomycetia > Isosphaerales > Isosphaeraceae > JAKAUH01. Next base: position 1,535,307 of record CAWFIC010000006.1, read on the forward strand.
TCAAGGTCCGAGATCCCACCCGGCCGGAGGGTGCGGCGTCCCATCGCGGGCACGGACGCCCGCCCCATTGACACCCGGCGGCGTTTCCGCAGCGGTGCCCGCCTCTTCCGGAGCGGCCAACCCCGATCTAACGGACCTGCGAAGCCGGGTCGTTCGTTCGTCCGGCGATCGGAGCCCATCGCAGCGGGCCGGTGTAGTAGCTGTGATGATCGAGGTCGTCATCGAAGCGGAGGCCGGTCTGATCGGCGCCGCTCGCTGCGTTCGGCGCGGCCTGCGGCGGACCTAACGTCCCTTCCTCGTCTTGATCGCCGGCCCGCGATTCGGGGGTGAACTGGCCCGGGATGCGGGCGACCGGCGGCTTGCGCCGCTTGCGGTTCGACTGGCCGGCGGGGAGCGTCCGGGCTCCCCGGTTCCCTTCGGCGAAGGCACGAGAGCCGTCGGGACCGGCGTCGGCCCGCTCGACTGCGTCCGGTCCGCGCTCGCGGAGCAGGTTGCGGGCGTCGTCCAGCCGCGCCGCGAGCTCGCCGTTGTCCTGCTCCTCCTGGACCAGCCGATCCTCCATCGCGCGGTTCTCGCGGCGGAGCTTGGCCAGGTCGTTCTTCATCTGGGAGTTCTCATATTCGAGATGGGCGACGCTGGTCTTCAACTGCCCCCTCGTCGGGCCGCCCGAGAGGAACGACGACTGCCCCGAGCAGCCCGAGAGCGTCGTCAGCCCGGCGAGGAGCGAGACGGCGAGCGCGGCGGCGACCCGCCCCGGCGGACGGCGGTGCCGCGACGCAGCCCGGGCGAGCATCGATGCCCGGGACGGGACGAAATCCGGAAGTTGCACTGGTCCAGGCGACAAGATTGTGCCCCGATCGCGTTGACTCAGGATGATGAGATTGAGCTTCCCATCATCTTTCTTCGTCAATTTGACCAGTGAGCATTGGGAAACCCCTCGGTAGTTTTCGCGGCATAGTCCGGCGGCGGTCGGTCCCCGGCCAGGTCGGACGGGTTGTGCGGCTCTTGCGGGGCCGGCGTGCTCTTGAGCCGCCGCAGGGCGAAGACCACCGTCGTGGCCAGGATGGTCAGGACGGATCCCACCAGGGCGCTCAGCAAGATGACGATGCCCAGCGCACTGCTCAGCTTGCCCAAACCGAACGGGAAGGCGACGGTGACGGGATCCCCATTGGCCCAGATGAACCAGAGCATCAATCCCAGCAGGATCGCCGTGCCGATCAGCCGGCGATAGACCCAGAAATTCCGGATGATCGACGGCCTGCGCCGCTTGTACTGGTAAGGCATGGTTTGGCTCCGGATCGGGGGGCGGGAGCATGTCGCCGCCCCGATGGAAGGAGGCGGGGATCGGTGCGACGCGCCGCCGGTCGAGCGACGGCGCCATCACCGAGGCCGGATCGGGGAGGTTTCGATCCCCAGTAGCAACCAGAATATATCATAGAGCATCGCGAACAGCCCCGCGGCCCATCCCCTCCACACGTAGGGCCAGGCGAAGAGCAATGTCGCCGCCGCCATGCTGAGGTAGGGTCCATAAGGGAGTTCGTGGTCGGCCATCGAAGATTGGGCGCCGCCAAGCCATTTCCTCAGCAGGAACCACAATTTCCGTGCCGTATGGGCCAGGCCGAAAAACGGGCCGATGAAGAAGGTCAGGACGGCGGCCTGCCAGCCGAGGAACGCCCCGATCATGCCCATGAGCGTGACGTCGCCCAGGCCCATCGCCTCCGAGTCCTTCCGGTACATGCCCACGACGAAGCCGGCCGTGACGCGGACGCCCTGCGTCAGCCCGGCGCCGACGGCCAGGCCGGTGAGGCCGACGAGGAAGCCTTGAAAGTGGGTCGTCGCCGTCGCCGGGGCGGGACGCACCCAGGGCCAGATCGTCCCCATCCCCACCCCGACGACCATCCCCGTGACCGTGATCAGATCGGGGATCTGCATGACGTCATAATCGATGAAGGTCGCCGCGACCAGCAGCGCGAGGAAGATCGCATGATAGGTTGCGGTGATCAGCTCCTGCGAGGGGACCTGCCACCACGGGCCCCGGACCGGCAGCACCACATCCAGCAGGAACACGCCGAGGAACAGCACGCCCACCAGGGCCTCGACCATCGGATATCGGGCCGAGATCGTCGCGCCGCAATGGCGGCATTCGCCCCGGAGCGACAGCCAGCTCACGATCGGGATGTTATCCCGCGGCTCGATGGTCAACCAGCATTGCGTGCACCGCGAGCCCGGCCAGATGACGCTCTTCTCCAGGGGAATCCGGTAGATGCAGACGTTCAGGAAGCTCCCGACCACCGTCCCGATCAGGAAGAATCCGAGGCCGAGCGCCACGAGCAACGGCCAGGCGGCGAACATGAAGAGACTCCAATCGGATCGCGACATCCCGACCGCCACGCCGGCCCGTCGGGCTCAGGGTATCCAGCATTCCAGGATCGCCTCGGCCACTTCCGGGGGATCCTTGCCATCGGTCGGGATGATCACATCGGCCATCGCCGTGTAAAGGGGAGTTCGGGCCGCGAGCACCCGCTCGATCTCTTCGAGAGTCCCGCCCGGGGTGAGGGCGGGCCGATCGGCGAGGCCGGAACGATCGGCCTCCAGCCGGCGAGCCAGCTCGGCGGGATCGGCCGTCAACCAGGCGACGAACCCGAATTCGCGGAGCCTCCGCCGATTGCACTCCCGGAGCACCGCGCCCCCGCCGGTCGCCAGGATCGCCCCCGGCGCCTCGGCCGTCAGCTCGGCGAGGATGCGCTCCTCCCATTCGCGGAACGCCGGCTCGCCGGACTCGGCGAAGATCGACCGGATCGAACGCCCCGAGCGCGCCTCGATCTCCCGGTCCGCGTCGAGGAGGCACCGACCCGACCGCTCCGCCAGGATCCGCCCGACGGTGGACTTGCCCGTACCGCGGTAGCCGATCAACACCAGTCCCCGACTCGAATGGCCCTCGGACATCGCGTGGCCGATCATTCCTCGCGAAGGGGGGAGAGCCGGCGGCTCAGCGCCTCGCGCATCACGACCATCGGCGCCTCCTGCCCGGTGTAAAGCTTGAACTGAAGGGCCGCCTGGCGGAGGAACATGTCCGCTCCGGTGACCGCCTTGCAGCCCCGCTCGCGCCAGCTTGAGCATCATCGTGTTCTCGGGGTGGTAGATCGTGTCGAAGACCACCATGTTCGGTCGGCTGAACGCCCCCGGCGGTAAGGGGGTGTCGTCGACATCGGGATGCATCCCCACCGGGGTGCAGTTGATGATCACCTCCGTCATGGTGCTCGCCCGGGCGGACCAGGTGACCGCGCGGCAGCCGACCTCCTCGGCCAACTGGGTGGCGCGCTCGTCGTGGCGATTGGTGATGGTGATGTTGGCGCCGCGCCGCATCAGCCCGAAGGCGATGGAGCGGGCGACTCCGCCGGCCCCGAGGATGAGCACGTGCTTCTCGAAAAGCGGACTGTTCTCCTCCTCGCTCGCCCGCCCGCCCATGGCGTCCTCGAGTGAGTCCATCGCGGCGCGATAGTCAGTGTTATAGCCGGTCCGTCGGCCCTGGTCTTGCATCACGACGGTGTTGCAGGTGCCGGTGCGTTCGACCGCGCCTTCCTTGTTCTGGAGCAGCGGGACGACGACCTCCTTGTGGGGGATCGTCACGCTGCATGCCTTGATATCCAGCCAGAGGAGCTCCTGGAAGAAGGCGGGGAGCTCGCCGTTGGGGACCAGGAACGGGACCATGACCTTGTTGAGCCCGAGGTGGCGGAACGCCGCGTTGTGCACGGTCGGGCTGAGGCTCTGCTCGATCGGGTCGCCGAGCACGCCGTAGATCTCGGTCTGGGCATTGATGCGGTCGTAGGCATAGTCCTTCAGGAGGTTCTGGAACGGCTGCATCCCCGCGGCGAAGACGCGCTCCGGGTTGAAGCCGGCATACGTGAACGGGGCGCCGTACTTCGCGCCCAGGACGCGCGTGAAGATCCCGATCTCGCCCATCGCGATCGGGATGGTGGGCGCCTTGGCGACGCTGGCCAGGTGGAGGACGCGCGAGGCCTCGGCCAAAGTCGTGGCGTTGGTCGCGATCTTGACGATGTCGGGGTCGAGCTTCTCGCAGGACTCGGCGACGTCGCGGACGTCGACCGGCGTCGTCTTCATGTTGTGGTAGCTGATGATCCGCCTGGTCTTGCCGAAGCGGCGGATCTTGGGGGCGATGTCCATCTCGAGGTCGACGTAATCGACCCCGGCGGCGATGGCCTCGCGGAGCAACTGCTGGCGCTTCTCCTCGTTGCCGCGCCACAGGCCGCCGTCGACGCCGCGGCGGACCGTGAACACCAACGGCGTGGGCCGCTCCTTGAGGATCCGCTTGAGATCCGGCTCGCGGCGGAGGCAATCCACCCGCAGCTCGACCAGATCGACGCCGGCCTCCGCCGCTTCCTTCCACTCCTCGGCCAGCGAGGAGTGCCTGCCCCGCCCGATGGTCACGCAGATCATCGCCCGATTCGCCCCCAGCAGGGCGCCCCCTGGAATCGACTCAGACTTGCAAGTTCGCTCGGCCACTTCGCGACGCCTTCAATACGATTGTACGAGACACGAATGGATCGATCAAAGGGGGAGATGGAGTGTCTCGGCGCGGCGGCCGAGGGGACGGCGGCACCCCGATCAGTTCGCCATGCTCTCCGATCTGCGCCTTTCTCACGTTCACCGAGTGAGCAAGGCGCTCTCCAGGACCTCGTCGATGGTCGTGACGAACCGGACCTTGATCTTGGTCCTGACGTATTCCGGCGTCATCTGAACGTCCCGCTCGTTGTCCCTGGGCATGATGACCTCCTTGCAGCCCGCATCGATCGCAGCCTGGAGCTTCGGCAGGACGCCGCCGATCGCCAGGACCTTGCCCATGATCGTGATCTCGCCGGTCATGGCGATGTCGTTGCGGACCGGACGGCCCGTGAGCGCCGAAACGATCCCCGTGACGATGGTGATCCCAGCAGACGGCCCCTCCTTCGGGATTCCCATCATGGTCGCCAGGACGGCGATGTCGAAGTTGGTCTGCCAGTCGTTGGGGAGCCCGACATCCTTGGCGTGCGTCTTGATGAACTGGGCGGCGGCGGCAACGCTCTCCTTCATGACCTTCTGCATCGAACCCAGGCTGACGATCCGGCCCGATCCCTTCGTGGCCTGCATCTCGAAGTGCAGCAGACAACCCCGGTCGTCGCCGATCACGGCCAGACCGATCACTTCGCCGATTCGTGGTGTGCTCGGCAACGTGACTTTCTGCTGACGCTCACTGTCGAGAAGCCTCGGAGTGATCGTCTTGCCTGATCGAGTCAGCTTGCCGCTCAGCACGACGGGTCCATACTCACCCGGGGCCATCAGGTGGAGTTGATCGCGGACTCGTTGGCGACCTTCAATCGCCAGCGAGAGAAGCTCGCCGAGCTGGTCGTCCGTCAGCTCGCCGTGGGGATACATGAGTTTCAAGAAGCCTGAGAGAATCTTCTCGACGCCCCGGACATCGCGGCCGGTGATCCCCGCCTGGGCGTTCGAGGTATCCATCAACTGGTAGCGGTGCTTCAAGGAGCCGAGCACGTCTTTTCGGCGCAGCTCGTGCATGATCTCGCAGAAGTAGTCGGTGATGAACCCGTAGTCCTGGGCGAGGGAGCCGGGGTGGATCTTGGGGATCTCCCAGCCGGGCACATAGCCATGAAGTCGATCGATGAAGGCCTCGACCTGAAGGAAGTCGGGGAGTGGCTCGAAGAGGTGATAGTACTTCTCGTGCGGAAGCCTCGCCTGGATATCGATGTTCCCGACCAGGACGATCGAGGCGAAGGCGAGGATCTCCTTCTTGCCCCGGCTGAACTTGCCGTCCTGCATATAGCCCTGCATGATCGAGACCAGGGCCTTGGGATCGGTGAAGTCGGTATTGGCGATCTCGTCGAAGACCACGGCGTCACGGCTACCGACGACACCGACCTTACCGGTGGCGTTGTTAATGAAGAGGCCGGCCGGGGTCGCCTTGCCGCCCGATAGCACGGTCGAATAATAGCTTTGGTTGCGGTAGAGATAGGTCTTGCCGGTCTCTCTGGGAGCCAGCTCGATAGTATTGCTGTTCGCTTCTACCAGCGGCACCAGCCGCATCATGTAGAGCAGCTTCTCGCGACGGCTCAGTTGGTCGGGGTTCAGGCCGACCGAGTTGATCAGGATGTCGAGCCATTCGTCCGCCTCGAACTGTCGCCGCTTCTCGATGTACTCGTCGAGGTCGATCACCGAGATCTGGAACGGGGTGAACTCGGTCACCTTGAACGGGCGGATCTTCTTGTTATGGACCTCGGTCTCGTCATAGGTCAGCGTGATCGTCCCCCACATCCCCCCCGAGAGGAGCATGGGATACTGGCGCACCAGGCTCTCGGTGACGTTGACGAAGCTCTCGTTGATCGCCGAGATGGTCCCCCAGTACTTGTCCTCCGTCTCCTGGAGGCGAACCTCCAGGTTGGCGATGATGCTGTGGCTCCGGGTCTCGCGGATCTGGTGGCGGATCTTCTCGGCCTCGGCACCGTGGACGAAATTCTCACGCAGCCGCCTGGTCACCTGCCGGAGGTCGTCCTGGAAGCTCTCCTCGGTGCAATAATTGTCGATGAGATACTCGACGACGAAGCGGGGAAACTCGTCCACGCCGGTGTTGACGGTGAGCCGCTTGTTCACGACCTTCCCGCGGAATGTGTCTTTGAACCGTGTGTTCATGTCTCACCAGGCGGCTAACGAAGTCCCGCGGGGACCATGCCCATGATGCTGTCCAGCTTGCTGTCCAGACGACGGCGGACCCGAGAGGTATCCAGCACGATCTCGACCTTGCCGTGTGCGCTGCTCCTCACCATGCGGTTCTTCCACCGGTAGCTGGCGATGGCCGTCACGGTCTTCACGATCCTTCCCGCACCCTGCTCTTCGGGAGACGGCGACTCGACTTTCGGCGTCCACCGGAACTTGAACTCGCGCTCGGTCCCGCTGAAGACCTCCTTGCGGGGCTGGATGGTGTCTTGCCCGGCGTCCACCTGGAGCTGGAAGAGGATGTCATCCATGACAGGCGACTTCGCCCTGGCCTGGACCAGGATGTCGATCGGCTGGTTCTCGGTCAGGACTCCCTCGAAGCGGATCCCGATCAGCTCGAACGCAGGCTCGAACGCGATCTTCGGGCCGAGGACGACCATCGGGATGAAGCACTCGGCCATGCTCAGTCCGCCGTGTGTGTACCGGTCGGGCGCGAACGGTCCCTGCGGTCGCTTGAGCGTGATGCCGGGGCGGGGGAACAGGACATGGTTGTAGGTCCACTCGGCCCCGTTGGGCTTGCGGATCTTGTCGGTGATGCCCAGGTCGCCGACCTTGAACAACACACCTCTCTTGGCATCGTCGCCTTCCAGGGGGGCTTTCAATCGCCCCACCCGGTATTTCACATCCCCGCTGTCGGTGACCGACGCGTTCGGCACCGTGAACGGAGTCGTCGGCACGGGCGTGAATCCGTGGTCAGAGAGGACGAAGACGGCCGCATCGGCGGGCATCTCGCGGAGGACGCTCCGCACGTCCTGCCTCAGGATTTCCCGCACTGTGGCGTCGTAGATGAAGGCCAGGTCGGAGCTGTTGTGGTGAAGGTTCTTGTCGGTGAAGTTGAAGATCACCATGTCGATGGGGTCGGACACGTAGCGGGCCGAGATCCCGCACTCGACGTTCTCGTCCTGCTTCTCGACCTTGAACTTCACTGTCAGTCCCAGGTGGATCTTGAGGGCGTTTTCGAGCAAAGCGTTCTCGCTGGTGCTGACGAAGCCGGTCGGGAGACAGCCCGCCGAGATCGCCTTTCGGCTGAGCTGGGTCTCGCTCGGCAGGATGGCGCTACCCTTTAGCTCATCGACGACGTCGTACTTCTCCTCGAGGACCGGCCGGACCAGCTCCTCCCAGGCGTCCACCCGCAACCCGTCGAAGATGAGGATCACGGCCTTCTGCCCGCTCTGGGCGTCCCAGTGGGTCTTCAACACCCTCGGGATGAACTGGTGAGTGAAGATCACCGGGGCGTCGGGCTGGTTGATCCACTTCACGTATCGTCTGACGTAGAGATCCTGGAAGCGAGCGTTCACGTCATCCACGTCCTGCTCAACGGCGGCGATGCTCTCGCCCAGTTTCCTCTGGGCGGCTTCCCATCGCTGACCGAGGCTCGGCCAGAACTGGGTCCTGGGGATCGGCAGGATATCACCGACCTGGATCAACCGTCTCAGGCCGCTCGTGTAGTAGTCAAGGCGGTTCGCCCTGACCTCGTTCCAGAGCCGGTCGAACTGGTCGAATTCGAGCTGGTCGGGCTTGAGGACCTTGATCTTGCGGACCTCTTCTCGGAGAGAGCCGGCGATCTCGAAGAACTGGATCGCGCGCCGGTACGTGGCGAGCAACGTAGACCACTGCGGCGTCGGACGTCGGGCGGCGATCGGCAGGGCGTCGGCCTTGCCTTTCGTCCCCTCATCGTCGAGGGCGTCGAGGATCGGCTTGTGGAACGCCGTGTTCCGGTTCGTGAGGAGGTCGATGAGCAGGGACAGGAGCGCCAGGCTGCGGACGAGCCCCGAGAGCTTCTCGGCCAGCAACGCGGCCCGCGCCGCTCGGGCTGATCGATCTGACATCGGTCGGCGAGGAGGAAGGCCAACCGCCTCTCGGGCTCCTCCTTCAGGAAGGTCTCGACCGCGCCCACGTCCTCGGTGATCTGGTCGGGGTCGGCCTGGAGCATATCCCGGATCGTCTGCTCGATGACCTTCCTGGGAATCTTCTGGTATCGCCCCAGTCCGGTCTGGAAGTTGTCGAGCAGGACATCGTACTCGACGCCGTGCTGGTGCATGATCGCCGAGAGGGTGAATGCCCGGACCACCGCCTGGGGGTCGTGGTCGAGCATCCAGCACCACGGCTTGTCGGCCTTGCCGATCTGCTCGCGAAGCCTCCCCAGCACCTCGCCGGCCTCTTCAGACGGACCTCCGGAGAAGAAGTCCCTGACCTGCTCGAGCCGCTCGTGGTTCTCGATGCAGATACGGCGGATCTCCCCGGCGCTGAGCTTGTGGAACGGGTTGATCCCGAGCGCGGCCCCCAGGACGATCTTGTAGAGGTCGCTGTCCGTGAAGCGGTGTTCGTCAACCTCGCGAAGCTGGGCGTGCGCCTGGAGGCCCTGGGGAAGGTTTTCCAGGATCAAGCGTCCGATGTTGCGGTCGGTATTGACCAGCAGCGGCCAGCGCCGGTCGCCGGTCTTCTCGGTCAGGAAGTCCCGCAAGGTGATCGTGAGCCTCGCCCTCGATTGGCAGCGGGCCTCCAGGTCCGGGTAGAAGAGAGGCAGCTTCGCCCTGTCACGGGTGCGGTCCACCAGGATGATCTTGGCCGTCGGGTCGTCCCGCAGGTTCTCGTACATCTCCCGAAAGGCGAGGTTCCCGCTGCAAAACAGCACGGTGAACCCGTTCTCCCTGGCCCACCCATCGACGGCCTGTGCCCCGGCCCGGATCATCCGCTGGGGATCGGCGAGGATGACGAGCTTTTCGCCTTTGAGGGAGTCCAGTCGTTCGATGACCCATTGTTCGATCATGGCCGTGGGATCTCGATTCCCAGGAGCCTTGCTAGAGCTTCATGATGCGCACATGTGCAATCATGAGAAGATCTCAGTGACATCCATGTAGCCTACCACGCGACCGTCCAGCTCCACCGGCACGGCCTCGCCGTCGTGAAAGACGCGCGGCGTACCGGCGTAGGTCGCCAGGTCCCCCTGGCCGACCGGGTCCGTGAACACCTCGACGGTCCGTCGCTCGATGCTGACAATCCAGTACAGGGGGATCTTGTTGTGAGCGTAGCGGGGCAACTTCCAACCACGATCGCGTGCGTAGGTCTTGTGCGACACTTCGACCAGCAGGGCGACGTCGATGCCCTTGAGCAAGTCGTTCCTGAGGAGGTCGAAGTTGCCCCGAAGGACCGCCACGTCCGGGGACGGAACCCAGTCGTCGCCCATCTCGACGTCGTCCTCGCGGGTGATCGTCCACACCGCTTTGTCGAGCATGGCGATGAACAGCTCGTACAGCTTCCACACGCAGTTGCGATGCAACGGGTTGCGGACCATGTAGTAAACGTCTCCATCGAGCAACTCGACCTTGCGATCCCCAAACCAGCCGTCCTCGGCAGCCTTCTGGAACTGCTCGGGGGTCCAGCGGAAGCGGCTGGTTTTCCTCTTCGTGCGTTGAATCGTGCTCATTCTGGTCGTCCTCAGTATCGACCGCGCTTGCGATCCTGATCAATCGCCTCGAGAATCCGGTCATCCTCTTCCGTCCAGTGCTCCGCCATCATGCCGGCGGCGGTCTCTGTGCCCCCCGGCCTCCATCCCGGCGGCGGGCCCGGCAGCCGCTTCCCGGGATGGATCATCTTCACCTGGACTTCGACTCCTTGCCCATCAACGACGCCAAGATCTTCATCGAGTTCGATCGTCTTGCCGTGGACTTTGCCATGCAGGGTCCTCGTCATGATCCCTCCTCCTGTTCTTCGTCAGACTTCATCTTGCGCCGCTTCCTCTTCGGCTTTGCTTCCTCGTCGCCGCCACGGCGGACGCAGATGCGATAATCGTCTTCCGCTTCGATCTGCTGCTCGTCGGTCAGGTTCGCGAGATTCAAGCCGCCCTTCTCGTAGATCGCCTTGCCTTGCTCATGCAGACCGGCGCGGCGGCACTGACGCAACCAGTCGAGAAGGTCCGCATCGCGAGCGGGGCGGTCCTTGTCCCGCACGGGCACGCCGTCGATCAGGGCGTTGGCGAACCGCTTGATCCGCCGCAGGGTGCCGGTCTGACGGAGGGCGGTCTTCTGCTCTCGTTCTTGCTCGTGGGCGGGAGGACGCCAGGTGCCATCGGTTGTTTTGAAGAAGTACTCGGTGATCCAGTCGGCGAGGAGCCGCCTCGGCCTGTCGGCGATGGAGAGGTTCTGCTCCCACAATTCGCTAAAGTGAACACCCACGTCCTCGGGGTGCTTGCGGAAGTGCACGGTCATGTACTTTTCGAGGCGGGCGGCAGCGGCGTCCTCCTTCGCCTGCTCCGCTCGGTCCACCTCGTCGGCGGTCTCCTTGAGATACCAGCGGCTGGAGATGTGGGAGCCGAAGAGGTCGGGCTCCTTGTTGTCGAACAGGTTCTCCTTGACGGGTTCCTGGACCTCCTCGGCCACGCTCCGAAGCAGGGCGTTGAAGTCGTGGGCCTCCATCTTGCCCGCCTGAACCATCCGGCTCACGAGTTCGTCGTAGATGCGGTCCTTCGTGGCCCCCGGATGCGATGTCAGAAAATCTCGGATAACCTGGGCGCCAAGCTCGCCGAAAGTGCGTCCATCGATCAGGCGGGTGATGACGAACTCGCCTGCTTTAGGCTTGCGGAAGTTGATTACGAGGTCGCGCTTGGTTGCCTTGTCAGCCGTTCGCTGGTTATATGACTTCTGCTTTGCATCAATAAATAGGGTCGAGCCGCTCTTGTCCACTACGAACCCCACCTCGGCCATGAGATCCTGGACCAGCGCCCAAGTTCCCTCCGACGTGTCGTGATAGCAAAGGCTGAGCCAGCGTCCTGGCTTGAGTATGCGATAACACTCGGACATCGCCGTCTTCATCATCACCGCCCAGTCGGCCGCCGTTTTCCCACGCACTTCATTTACGATGATCTCTTCATCGTGCCAGTCCGTGTCGAAATCGAGCCAAGCTTCCCAGACGAAATTCAACTCGCCGTACTGGACTTTGTCCGCGTAAGGAGGGTCGGTGAAGATGTAATCAATGGAATTTGACGGCACGGCCGTCATATCTGTAGCTGATTGAGTAGAAATGCAGACGTGCCGGGCCTCTATGTCTGCGAGCTCGTGCAGCGCCGGCACCAATTGCGACTCCACCTTGTACCCGAATCCGTTCGGAACGACCATCTCTCTGGCAACCTGCGCTATGCAATACTGGCCGTTGGCGATGCTTCTCTTTTGTTCTCTGTACATCCTGCTGGAACTCAGCGTGATACTGCTGAATCCGAATAGGAGAGCGTCTCGCGTTGCGTGGTCCTCGATTCCAACTATGGCGTGACGAATTGCAGCAAGCGCCCATAGGTTTCGCTTCGTGTAGAGGTCGTCCACACTCTTGACGCCATAATAATACAAAGCATCTCTCTGGTATCGACTCATCCAGGTCATGTCGCAGCCTCTTGGATACCAGTGCGGGATCTCCATCTGCTGGATCTCCACGATCTTCCCGAGATCGCTGTCTTTGAAAAAGGACCGCTTGTCCGCCGAGGTATCGTTGTGCTCCCTCTCCTGACGAGCCGGTTTGCAGCCGTTGTCACAATGATAGACCACCTTGACCGGGACGGAACCGAACTTCTCGCTCTGCGATCGGATCACCTCGGTGAACCCCTTGGGCTGGCACTTTGGGCACACTCTCACCGGTTTGGTTTTGCCGGAGGCTGTCTCAGATTCGTCATCATCGCAGTCGTAGAGGGCAATCTTCTCCAGGCAGCGCGGGCACTGAAAGACCTGACTGTAGACGGTGTACCCCGTCGTAGCCTTACCGCCGCAGCGATGGCAGCGGGTTTCGTAGAGCCAGTCGATCTCGGGCTGGACTTGACGTTTCACTTGATCAAATGCTTCACGGAGTGCATCGGGATCGACAGGCGTGCAATGATTCTTGGTGATGAACGTGGCGGCGGGGCTGCGATCGATGGCGATGGCCTTGCGGCCCTCCAGCAGCGCGGCCAGCGACGTGCCGCCCGAGCCGCTGAACGGGTCCAGCACAATGTCGCCAGCGCTGGTGTAGTGCGATATATAGTGCCGGATGGGACCTGTGCGGCTTTCTTGCCCAAGTGGTAAGGGTGCATGTTGTAAACGGCCGTTGCCTTCGTCGCTGGGACCAGCCGATTGAATGCTTCGACCTGGTAGGTGTCTGTCACAGGGTCATACGGCGTGGCATGTTCCTCGACGAAACGGCGAAGATTCGGGTTGGGTTTATCGCCAGAGTAGTACCCCGTCGGGATGGCCGGCTTCGAACGAAGCGCCTCGAAAGTGCCTTGACCATCGCTCAGCTTCTTCTTCGCCATGACCGTGCCTACTTGATTTCCAGGAGCGTGGACTGGCTCTTGCCGTCGCCGTCCACGGCCCTTTCCAGGAATGTGCGGAACTCGCCGACCACGGTTTCGATATCGCCCTTCTCGACCTTGGTCTTCGAGGGTTTGAAGTCATGCAGGTGGAGCACCCGGACGACGATCCTCTTCAGGTACTTCGCCAGTAACTTCGCGTTGCCCGGGTCGGCGGGAACCCGCTCGGCCAGGATGTCGGCGAGTTTCTCATCGCCAGGCGCCGCCAGCACGTCGGCGATGAACGGCTCCTGCTTACCCTGCTCCAGGAGCAACCGGAGGGCCGGTTGCCGCAGCAGGCTGGCCATGTTGACCAGGACCGACCTTACGTCGCCCTTCGCCTTTGAGTGAGCGTCTTCCGCCTCGGCCACGAGTTGATCGGCATCGTCAACATGGAGCGAGCAACCTTCCGGCTGGGGGCGCTCCTTCAAAGCCCGCTCCACGGCGTTGCGGTCGAGCGAGGACTGGAACAACCCCTCCTTGCTGGCAAACACCTGGTCCCGGAGCGTCCCCACGTCGACGCTCGCCAGCGCATCGATCTTGACGAGCTCGGCAATGGCCTGGAATTCACCCGAGTCGGGCAAGCTGTTGATCTCGGAGCGGACCTGCTCGCATTTGCCGGTCACCTCGTCGAACGCCTGGAGGTACCGGATCCTGTAGGTCGTCTGGACGCTTTCGAGGAGGTCGAGGAGCTGGCTCTGGAGCTTGGCTGCCGACTCCATCAGGTCGCCGACGTTTTCCAGCTTCCTCCCCAGGTTTCGCAGCTTGTCCCTCAGCTCGCCGACCGGGCCGTCCTTCTTCACCTGGAGCTGCGCGTAGCGGTGAGCGGCCCTGATCTTCTGATCGTGACGACAGAACGCCTCGGCCTTCTCCCAGGTCTTCTTGCGGGTCGCCAGGTCGTCAAGTTCCGCGGTCTTTGCTTCCTGCTGGGCGTAGCAAGTATAGTCGAATGACGTATCAAGGGCAGCGAGCAGGTGCGAGATCGCGTCGGTGTCGTCGATCCTGGCCGACAGGAACGTCTTCCACGAGCATAGGCAGTCAGCCGCGGGGTTGGGCTGCCCGATGTCGCCCTGGAGCGCATCGAGCCGTTCGATCAGCGCCTCGACCTCGGGCTTTTGTTGCTCGCGCCATTTCCGCAGCCGGTCGAGAGCGGTGGCGATATCGCCGTCCTTCTGGATCGTCTTGAGCGACTCGTCGTCGAGCAGGACGGCGGCATACGGAGCCAGCACCGGCCACCCTTCCGGGGCCTTGAGTCGCTGCACCTTCGTCATCGCGTTCAGGAGGGCCGCGTTGAAGGTCAAGTCGGCGATGTTGGTATAGTCGATGTATTCGGCTCCGGCCGCCCCCTTGCCCGACAACAGGATGCGGAGCTTGCCCTCCCGGACCAGGCAGAGCAGGTAGATGTCGATGATCCGCCGCGAGAGGCCGTAGTTCTTGTCATTCGGCCCGCCCAGGCCGGTGAAGTTCTTGCAGACCGTCTCCATCGAGATCTGGCGGTTGCCCTGGCCGGTCTGGGTCTCGATCCACTCGTCCAGGTCCTGGACGAACGCGTTGCCCCTGGTGTTGAGGCGCCTGGTGCCGTCCTTCTTCATGATGCCCAGGGCATAGCCGTAGTTGTCGGCGGCGCTGGTAAACTGGTTGGGCTTGGTCCCCTTGGGGATGTCCCCAGTCTTGACGATGCCGTTAATGACCTTGATCGCCTCGGCATCGTCGAACGAGGCCGGGGCGTCGAACTCGATCTTCGACGACTCGTAGACGGCATCCAGCACCTGACCGACACACGGAGTCAAGACCGCCAGGAGTTCGCCCTGGCAGTTGAAGGACAGGCTGCTGTGGTCGGCGGCGCTGATCTGCCCGCGGGCGTAGCTGTCCGCGACGATCTTGACGATGCTGCCGACCTCATCCCTCAGCCGGTTGGCGACCCACTGGATGACCTCCCTGGCGTCCTCGGTGTCCTTGTGCTGATGGTCCTTGACGAGTTCCCGGTAGGCGGCGAAATCGAGCAGGCGGTCCTTCTCCTGGGCGGTGAGTTGGGCGGGACTCCAGAAGAGGATGCGGCGATCTCTCACGCTCCTGGCGAGGTCGGCCACCTTGTCGCCGCAGGGCCGGTTGCCGATGAAAACGGCGAAATCCTGATCGGTGTCGGCGGTGTTCAGGGGCGGGAGGCCTTGCCCTTTAATGGCGATCTCGAGCAGGTCGCGCATGTAGACCCGCCCCTTGATGGTCCGGCCGTGCCACTCGACCTCAACGTCCTTCTGTTCGGCGGGAGCGATCCCCCGGAAGATCGACCGGGTGCTCCGGACCAGATCCATCGTCAGGAGCGAGGTCTTGATCTCCCAACCGTCCAGCCCCAGGAGCTGGTGCCAGGCGTCCCTCTGCAGGACCTGGCTGTTCTCGGCCTGACCGCGGGCCTTCAGGTACAGTTCCTTGACGTCGATGCCGCCGCCTTCCGGGGTGAAGACGAAGTTCTTGCCGACCTTCTTGACCTGCGTCAGTTCCTTCGCCAGCTCATCGAGCAGCAGTTCGTAGTGGTCGAGGTTGTCCTTGATGTCGGCCTTCTTGTCGTGATCCGCCCACTCCATGACGGAGTTCATGATGTCTTCGACCGAGAGCCCGTTCGGCTGCATCCTGGCGACGTGGTAGAGGAAGAGCGTCTTGAGGACCTTCTCGCAGCGGGTGGCGTGAACCTTCAGTCGCCCCCTAGTCGCCTGCCCGATGGTGCGCCGACCCGCCTCATAGGCCTTCCACTCGTCATGGAACTTCGTGCGGATGGCCGAAATTCCCGCGGTCGTCCCGGAGGGGTCTTCCTCGTAGTTGACCACGTCGTCGAACATCTGCCAGAGCGTGATCAGCTCGTCGGACCTGGCCTTCCTCTGGGTCTTGAGGGTCTGGTGCATGAAATGGACGGCGGACCGCAGCGTCGTGAGGTTGTAGCTGACGGCCCGCAGCACGTCGATGGCGGGCTGGTAGAAGGGGAAGAACCGCCGAAAGGTCTCGCTGCCGATGGCGTCGGGCCAGGTGAAGCTCTTGCGGTAATCCTCGAAATAGTCGTCGATCTTCTCGGGCTTGGTGACGGTGCGGACGCGCGACAGCACGATGTCGTAGAAGTTCGACTCGTTCTGGAGCAGGGAGACGTTGCGCAGGCGGTCGTTGGCGATGATGTTCTTCACGCCCATCTTGGACTCGAGGGCCTGCTGCGCCGAGCAGATCGTCCAGACGGGCAGACAGTGCATCTTCGCCAGGCGGTTGGACAGCACGACCAGCGTCTTCTCGTCCTCGACCCTCTGATCCTCGGTGCGGTTCTTCATGAACAGCGAGACTTCGTCGAGGATCAGCAGGAGCCCCTCGTAGCCGCCGTTGATGAGCGTCTCGACGACGTGCTTGAGGACCGCCTCGGCCTCCATGGGGATGTCCGGGGTGGTCTTCAGCTCTTTCCGGTAGAAGTCCCAGAGCTTCTGGCCGCAGTCGCGCCGGACCGTGGGCTTCTTGCTGTTCCGCAGGTTGTCGAGGAACTCGTCGATCTCGACCCGCTCGTTGTCGTCGAAGTACTTCGGGTCCTTGAGGAACTTCGCCAGGCGCTTGTGGTACAGGTCCAGCTCGGACTCGAAGCGGTCCGCGAGGACTTCGACGGGGTAGACCGAGATGGTCCGGCCGGTCTCGTCATGATACTGGTCCTGCACGGCGTCGAGGATGTACTCGGTCAGCTTTCGACCGGTATCGGTCACGCCGATCGTGCCGCCGCCCTGGCCGACCAGCGTCTTCACGGCGACGAAGATCCCCTTCGACTTGCCGCTTGACTTCCTGGCCAGCCCGTTCTCGTAGAAGTTATAGATCGACTCCCGCTTGCCCTTCTTGTTCCTCGTCTCGAGGTCGAGGACGACGTCCCAGACCTTCTTGTCGCCCAGTGCGAGAGCACCCAGGAAGGAGAGCAGGTGCGACTTGCCCGAGCCGAACTCGGCCTGCACCCACCAGCCTTGGCCGATCGGGTTCGTCTTGTCGGACGGGTTATAGGGCATCGCGAGCTGGCGCAAGACGTCGTTGAGCAGCGAGCGTACCGGGTCGATCAGGAAATCTCGCACGGTGCGGGGGTCGGCCCGACGCTTTCGCTTCGAGTCCGCCTCGTCATCGACCGATCCGCCCTGCCAGATATGCCGCTCGACGACGTAGACATCGATGATCTCGTCGGGAACATCGCAGAGCTGATCCAGGGTTTGTCGTTTGAACAACCCGCTCATTCGGACAGCTCCCACAGATGATTCTCGGGGACCAGATTCATCGGTAAGGTGCGGTGGTTGGCTGCCGGTGCCTCGTGGAAGAGGGTGATGCGATCTGCGGCGCACTCCCCGGGCAGCAGCACCAGAATGTGCTTCTGGTTGGCGGCTCGAATTCGGAAGCAGTTCAGCTCCATGTCGTAAGCAAACAGGAGTTCGAGGCTCTTGACCGCGAGAAAAGACGTCTCCTCGAGCCGGTCGGCGATCAGGGCATCCAGCTCCTCGGCGAGCTGCTTCTTGACCGTTTCGGGCATGCCCGCCTCGTTTCGGACCAGCCACTTCAACTCGTCGTCTTCGAATCTCTGCAGCAGGGAGTGGTTGATGTTCAGTGCCGGGCCAAGCGGCTTGTCATCCGGACCACGCGCCTCTCGAAACGCCACGCGCTCGTAGCGTTCGATGCGCTCGTAAGTCCCCAGGACGACGTAGAGGTGGCGTCCCGTGGGCATGGCGAGCTTCTGTCTGAGTTGTGAGTTAATCTCGTGGCCCGAGAGCCTCATGGATGCGCCTCCTCGGTCCGTTTCACGAGTTGGCGCACCGCATCGTCGAGAGCGTACTTGGTGGTGAACTGGCGCATCCCGTCGATTTCACTCACCTTGGACAGGATTCCCGCCTCCCGCAGCAGGTAGAGCTGACGGACCATCCACTGCTGGTCCCAGAGTAGCCATCTGTGCATGGGACCGCTCCAGAGCCGCTCGAACGAGTGCATGCCTGGCTCGGGGAATTCCAGATGGAGTACGTAGCCGAAGGCGGCGAGGCTTCCCTCTCTGAGGGACACGTTCAAGCGCGTCCTGGTCGCCGCCCCGATGCCGAACCGCTCGTACGTGCGGATGATCGCCTGGCTCATGTCCGACACGGATTTCGAACCGGGGAACCTGGCCTGCACGACATCCAGGACTCGACTTCGGGCGACGCCGCCTTCCGGCAGCGAAGGGAACACGACCTCGTCTGCGACAACGGCGACGATCGGCTCCATCCGGCATGTCAGGTAGAACAAGGCATCGGACAGAGCCGGCTTGCCCGCTGTCCTGGCGGCGAACTCGATAAGATCCTCGTGCAGCGTGTCGCCGGGGAAGTACCGTCCGATCAGGTAGTTTGCCGCTCTGCGCCTCGTGGCCTGCGAGTTAAATCGGATCTTGTCGATCAGGTAGTTTCGGTAGTCTTCCACTGTGCGAAAGTTGATCGCGGCCGGGATGTGGCTCAGTGCGTGTTCCACGAGGTCCTTGTCGTAGATTCTCGGTAGGGGCTCGGTAAACCTCGGTTGACGCGAGCCTTCCTTTACGCGGCCGGAAGCGGGCGGTTGGGCTTCTGCCGGCCCATTGAAGAGGAGCCGTTCTACCAGCGGGAGTCTCGATGAATTGAGGGTCTTTTCGATCCGGTCCTTCAGCCGGGCAACGGACTGGGCGATGTCCCTCTGGAGTTTGGCTCGCTCAGGCTCATCGGCTCTCTCCTCAACCGCCTTCCAGAGCGTGCGGACCATGTCCACCACGGACTCGATGACCGACGAGTCGTCAACTGGCAGAGACCGTCGCATCGACGGCGATCGTCCCAAGCGTCGCCTCCGACATGTCCCTTGGCTCTGGCACCAGCCCAACGCCAGGTCATCCCGCACGCCATCGCGATTCCAGCACTGACGACCCTGCTATTCGACTCCCTTTCTATCTAGTCTAACCGATGAGTGAGTGGTGGGCAAGAAAACCCGGGCTGGCATGGCTTTATTAAGGCTCAGTTGGCCAGTTTGCCTCGACCTTTCGTGAGTGACGCGATCTTGACCGGCCGGTCCACGAACAGAAACACGGGCCGCCGCCGGACCGGAACCGAACGACATCACCTTCCATCATGATCGGTCCGCGGGACCCACGGACAGGCTAAATCCTCCCGAACTGCTTCTCCAGGTCGGCGCGGGTGAAGACCAGCGCCGTGGGCCGGCCGTGGGGGCAGTGGTGCGAGTCGGCGACGAGATGGCGACGCTCCAGCAGGGCGTCGATCTCGGCCGGGGTGAGCGGCTGGCCGGCCTTGATCGCGGCCTTGCAGGCCACCATGTGAAGCAGCTCGGCGAGCAGCCCGTCGCGGGTCGGCGGCAGGGGCTGGGTCCGCAGGTGTTCGGCCAGGTCGCGGACCAGCCGCTCGGGCTCGACGTTGGGCAACATCGCGGGCAGGCTCCGCACCAGCACCGTGTCGCCGCCGAACGACTCGACGTCCAGGCCGAGCCGCGCCAGGACTTCGGACTGCTCGACGACGGCGGCGGCCTCCGCGGCGGGGAGGTCCACCGGCTCGGGGACCAGCAGGCGCTGCGACTCGACCTGTCCCTGCGCCACCCGGGTCCGCAGCTCCTCGTAGAGGATGCGCTCGTGCAGCGCATGCTGGTCGATCACGATCATGCCGTCGCCGGTCTCCGCGATCAGGTAGCTGTCGTGGACCTGGATCGCCTTGAGCCGCGGCCCCAACGCCGCGAGGCCGGCATCGGCCGAGGGCCGCCCTGCGCCCCGGCTTTCGGGTTGCCTCGCGTCGGCGGTCGCCGCATCATCCATCGCCGATGATTGCGGACCGGCCGGGCCTCTCTCGGCGGCCGGATTCGCGGTGAATGCCGGGGAGCCGGCAGACCCCGGGACGGACGAGAACTCGTCGAAATCCGCCCCGGAGCCGACCGCGAACTCGCCGGGCAGGGCTTGCGCCCAGGCCCGAGCCGCGGGATCCGGGGCCAGGCCGGGCACGTCGGGACGGGGCCGGCTCGGCTCGAACCATGAGGACACCGTCTGGCGATCGAGCGGTCCACCCGCCAGGTCGAAACGGTGCGGGCTGCTCCCGGGCGCGGTCCCTGAGGATGAGCCGACCGGTGCGGGCATCGCGGCCGTCGGCGCGGCCCGGGCGACGGTGCTCGCGGTCTCCGCCGGCAGGTCCGGCTCCTGCGCCGCCTGGAGCCGCGCATGGAGGTCGCTCTTGAGGAAGGTCTGCCGCAGGGTCGCGAGCAGATGGCTGTAGATGCGGTTCGAATCGCGGAATCGGACCTCGACCTTGGTCGGGTGGACGTTGACATCCACCTCCTCGGGCGGGATGTCCAGGTGCAGGAAGGCCACCGGCATCCGGCCGACCATGAGGAGCCCGCGATACGCCTCGTTGAGCGCGTGGGTCAGCGATCGGTCGCGGACGTATCGGCCTCCCAGGAAGAGGAACTGGCCCTTGGCCGTCGATCGGCTCTGCGACGGGTGGGCGACATAGCCCCAGAGGTGCAGCTCGTCCAGCCGGCCCTCGACCCAGAGCAGCGACTCGGCCAGCTCGCGGCCGAAGAACACCGCGATCCGCTCGCGCGTCCCCGAGACCGGCGGCAGGTCGTGGACGATCTTGCCGCCCGAGCGATACGTCAGGTGGATCTCTGGGTTCGCCAGCGCGATCCGCGAGAACATCTCCACCACGTGGCCGGCCTCGGTCATGTCCGACTTGAGGAATGTCCGGCGCACCGGCGTGTTGTAGAAGAGGTTGCGCACCTCGATCACGGTGCCGACCGGTCCCCCGCACGACTTCAACGGCCCGGAGGTCCCCCCCTCGATGCAGAGCTCCGAGCCCTCATCGGCCCCGAACTGCCGCGTCTGGCACCGGACCTTCGAGACCTCGGCGATCGCCGCCAGGGCCTCGCCCCGGAAGCCCAGCGTGCGGATCCGGTGCAGGTCGTCGGCGTTCGCGAGCTTGCTGGTGGCATGCGGCTGGAACGCCAGCAGCAGGTCCTCCGGCGACATCCCCATGCCGTTGTCCGCGACCCGCACCAGGTCCTTGCCGCCCCGCTCGACCGTCAGGTCGATGCGAGTGGCCTTGGCGTCGATCGCGTTCTCGAGCAGCTCCTTGACGACGCTCGCCGGCCGCTCGACGACCTCGCCAGCCGCGATCTGATTCACCACCGCCGGCGGCAGTTGCCGGATGATCCCCATCGCGAAGGTCTCCGCGGTTCTCCAACCCCCGCTATTATACGACGTGATCTTCCGTTCAGACAGTAGGTCAGGCTCTCCAGCCTGACGATTCTTGAGCGTAGGCGGGAAAGCCTGACCGACGTCGTCTTCACCCGATCTGGTATTCCTTGATCTTGCGATAGAGGGTCCGCTCGCCGATGCCCAGGAGCCGGGCGGCTTCCTCGCGATTGCCGCGGGTGAGATCGAGGGTCGTGACGATGTAGTGCCGCTCGATCTCCTCGAGCGACTTGCCGACCAGCGTGTCGACTCCGCCGGGTCCGTCGCCCTTCCCGCCGGCCGCGGCTTGCTGGAGGTCCTCGGTGAGGTCGTCGGCGTCGAGGACGCCGTCGGAGTCCATCACGACCATGCTCTCGATGACGTTCCGCAGCTCGCGGACGTTGCCGGGCCACGAGTAGCCCAGCAGGACCTTGCGCACCCCCGGGGTGACGCCCCGGACGGTCTTGCCGTGCGCGGTGGCGAACTCCCTGAGGAAGTAGTCGATCAACAGCGGGATGTCGTCGCGGCGCTCGCGCAGCGGGGGCAGCTTGACGCTGACGACCTTGAGCCGGTGATACAGGTCCTGGCGGAACTTCCCCTCGGCGATGGCGTCGGCCAGGTCGCAGTTCGTCGCCGAGATCAGGCGGACGTTGACCTTGATCGGGTCATTGGTGCCGACGCGGACGACCTCGCCGGTCTCGAGGACGCGGAGCAGCTTCACCTGGATGGCGATCGGCATGTCGCCGATCTCGTCGAGGAACAGCGTGCCGCCGTTGGCGTACTGGAACCGGCCCATGCGGTCGCGGTCGGCGCCGGTGAAGGCCCCCTTGACGTGGCCGAACAGCTCGCTCTCCAGCACGTTCTCGCCCAGCTCGGCGCAGTTGAGCGGCACGAACGGCTTGTTCTTGCGGGGGCTGTTGACGTGCAGGGCCTTGGCGACCAGCTCCTTGCCGGTGCCGCTCTCGCCGGTGATCAGCACCGACGCGGCGGTCGGCGCGATCTGCCGGAGCCGGGCCACCACCGAGTGCATCGCCGGCGAGCTGCCGATCACCCCCTCGAACCCGAACCTCTCGTTGAGCTGCTTCTGGAGCTCGATATTCGAGCGCTGGAGCCGCTGCGACTGCGACGCCTTGTCGGCGACCGTGCGCAGCTCGTTGATGTCCAGCGGCTTGATGAGGTAGTTCGACGCCCCCGACTGCATCGCGGTGACGGCGCCCTTGACCGTGCTGTGCCCGGTGAGGATGACGACCTCGGCGTCGGGCAGCTCGCGCTTGGCCTTGGCGAGGACCTCCATCCCGCCGACCCCCTCCATGATCAGGTCGGTGATGACGATGTCGAAGACCTGTTCCTCGATCAGGCGGAGGGCCTCGGCGCCGCTGGTCGCGACGACGCACTCGTAGCCGACGCGGCCCAGGCTCTCGGCCACCGCCACGGCATGCGGTTCCTCGTCATCGACCACCAGGACGCGGATCTTCTCCATTTGTCCGTTGTCCGTTGTCCGTTGTCGGTTGTCCGTTATCGAGCGACCGCTCTCTTTGCCCTCGAAACCCGGTTCGAGTGCCTCGTCTTCCGGAGCCGCCGCCGCTTTCCGCTCGCGATCAACAGACGACGGACAACCGACAACGGACTACGGACGAATAGGCAGGAGGATCGTAAATCGGGAGCCCTTGCCGGGCTCGCTCTGCACGTGGATCGTGCCGTGGTGCGCCTCGATGATCTTGCGGGTCGTCGGCAGGCCCAGGCCGCTCCCCTCCGGCCGCGTCGAGTAGAACGCGTCGAAGATCCGGCGCGGACCTCGTCGGTCATCCCGATGCCGGTATCGGTCACGTCCAGGACGACCGCCTGGCCGTCGCGGCGGGTCGTGAGGATCAGCTCGCCGCCGGAGGGCATGGCATGCTCGGCGTTCAGGACCAGGTTGAACAGGGCCTGCTTGAACAGGTCGGGCTCCAGCATGACGCGGGGCAGGTCGCCGGCGAGGTGGACGCGGATCACGATCGATTTCGTGGCGGCGTGGGGCTCGTAGAAGTCGCGGAGCTCCTCGACGACCTCGTTCAAGTCGGCGGGGTGCAGCTCGACGTCCTGGACGCGGGCGAAGCGGAGGAAGGTCTCGAGGATGCCGTGGAGCCGCTGCACCTCGTGGTGCAGCCGCTCGACGCGCTGCAAGGCGCGGCGCTCGCGCGGGCTCTCCGGGTCCTGCAAGTCCTCGGCCAGGAGCTGGAGGTTCAACTGGAGGGTCGATAACGGATTGCGGATCTCGTGGGCCAACCCCCCGGCGAGCTGCGAGATCTCGGCATACTGGGCGCGCAGCCGCCGCTCGACGTCCCGGTCCGCCCCGTTCGACTCCGGCTGCGGCGAGGCGCCGCCGGACGCGGAGGGCTCGGCCGGGACTTCGATCGGAGCTTCCGATAGCGCGCTCGACAAGAGGTTCACCATGAAAGGGGTCTTGACGGTTGTAGGGCGGGAGAAACCCACCGAGGTCAACGCTCGACATCCGTTGGGTTTCACCCACCCGACAAGATCGCCCTTCGAGCCTTCCGGAACGGCCCGTAACTGCTCACAACTCGGCCGGGTCAGGGCCGCGACGGCCCGCGCGGCCCACCGCGATCGCGATCGCGATCGCCATAGCCGCGGTCGCGGTCCCGTTCACCGCCGCCCGATCGTCGCGGCGGCGGCCCACCGCCCGGGGCGCGGGCTTCGGCGCCGGGGGGACGGGTCCGGCTGGCCAGCTCGTCCGGCTGGCCCCGCTCGGCCAGGGCCGCCTTGCGCGAGAGCTTCACCCGATCCTGGTCGTCGACCGCGATCGCCTTGACCAGCATCGTATCGCCGACGCGACAGACGTCCGCCACGCTGGAGACATAGCCGTCGGACATCTCGCTGATGTGGACCAGCCCGTCCTTGCCGGGCAGGATCTCGACGAACGCGCCGAAGTCCTTGATCGAGGTGACCCGGCCCTCGTAGATCCGGCCGATCTGCACCCCTTCGGTCATCGCCACGATCTTGTCGCGGGCCGCTTCGGCGCCGGCGGCCTCGGTGCTCGAGAGCGTCACCACGCCGTCGTCGTCGATGTCGATCTTGGCGCCGGTCTCCTCCTGCAGCCGCCGGATGGTCTTGCCGCCGGGGCCGATCACCAGCCCGATCTTGTCGGGGTTGATCTGGATCTGGATCAATCGCGGCGCGTTGGCCGAGATCTCCTCGCGCGGCCGCTTGATCGCGCGGAGCATCGCGCGGAGGATCTCCAGCCGGGCCTCGTGGGCCTGGTCGAGCGTCTCGCGGATGATCTGCTCGGTGATCCCCTGGTTCTTCAGGTCGAGCTGGATGCCGGTGACCCCGCGCTGGGTGCCGGCGACCTTGAAGTCCATGTCGCCGAAGTGGTCCTCGTCGCCGATGATGTCGGTCAGCAGGACGAACCGGCCGGACTCCTCGTCCTGGACCAGGCCAATCGAGATCCCGCCGACGGGGTCGCTGATCGGGACGCCGGCATCCATCAGGCTGAGCGTCGCGCCGCAGACCGACGCCATCGAGCTCGATCCGTTGGACTCGAGGATGTCGGAGACCACCCGGATGGTGTAGGGGAACCGCGAGGCGCCGGGGAGGATCGGGGCGACCGAGCGCTCGGCCAGCGCGCCGTGGCCGATCTCGCGACGGCCCGGTCCGCGGATCGGCCGGACCTCGCCGACGGCGAACGGCGGCATGTTGTAATCGAGCATGAACTTCTTGCTGTATTCGTCCATGATCCCGTCGACCCGCTGCTCGTCGGCGGTGGTGCCCAGCACGGTGGTCACCAGCGCCTGGGTCTCGCCGCGCTGGAACAGCGCCGAGCCGTGGGCGCGGGGGAGCAGGCTGACCTCGCACTTGATGGAGCGCAGGTCCTTGGGCCCGCGGCCGTCGGGCCGCTTGCCGTCGAGGATCAGCTCGCGCACGACCCGCTCCTCGACCGCGCTGAAGGCGGCCTTGATGCGCGCCGGCGTGGCCGGCGTATCGGCCGGCAGCAAGCTGGGAGCGGCCTCGCCGCCCGGCTCGGACCCCGTCTCGCCTTCCGATCCGACGGGCACCGACTCGGCGCCGCCGGGCGGCACGGAGGCCGCGGCACCGTCGGCCGGCACGAGTTCCTTGATGATGGTGTCCAGCAGGGCCTTGGTGGCGGCGTTGCGCTCCGCCTTCATGACGATCTGCTTGGTCTCCTTGAGCCGATCGCCGTAGCGGGCATAGATCGTCTGCCGGAGCGGATCGGGCGAGGCCGCGGGGTGTTCCAGGGGGGGCAGGCCGGCGGCCTCGGCCAGTTCCTTCTGGAGCGCGATGATCTCCTGGTTGAGGCGATGCGCCTCCATGATGGCGTCGCCCATCTCGTTCTCGGGCAGCTCCTCGCTGAAGCCCTCGATCATGACGACGGCCTTCTCGGTGCTGGCCACGACCAGGTCGAGGTCGCTGTTCTCCAGCTCCTCGGCGGTCGGGAACGCGACGAGCTGGCCGTCCACCCGTCCCAGCCGGATGGCGCCGACGGGGCCGAGGAACGGCACCCGCGCCAGCAGCAGGGCCGCCGAAGAGCCGATCATTGAGGGGACGTCCGGGTCGTTGGACCGATCGGCGGAGATCGGCCCCGCCTGGATCTGGACCTCGTCGCGATACGATTCGGGGAAGAGCGGGCGGATCGGCCGGTCGATCAGCCGCGAGGTCAGGATCTCCTTGGTGGTCGGCCGCCCCTCACGCTTGATGAAGCCGCCGGGGAACTTGCCGGCGGCGTAGGTCTTCTCGCGGTAATCGACGGTCAGCGGGAAGAAGTCGAGGCCCTCGCGGCCGGGCGCGGCGACCACGGCGACCAGGGTCATGGTGTCGCCGACCCGGACGACCACGGCCCCGCTGGCCTGCTTGGCGAGGTGGCCGGTCTCGATGGTCAGGAGTTTACCGCCGATGGTTCGCTGCACCTGGGTGCGTTGAATCGGAGTGCTGGACATGGATGATACCTGTTGAATCGGTCGGTGCGTGGCGAGCACTCGCCCGATGAGGGCGTCTAGGTGGATTGGTTGGCGGAAGGGCGAGGGTCCGATCGGACGGGCCGTGGCCTTCCTTCACGGGATTGTGCTACCCCCCGACCGGGCCGGGACATCGAGTCGGACGGCCCGCCATGCCGGGGTTCGGGGCCCGCCGTCGGGGAGGTTGAAGGGACCGTCGGGCACCTGGAGGGGTCGGGACGTCGCGAGTGATTACGTTCGGCACGTTCCCGGCTGGAATCCCGGCCGTCACAGGACCCGGAACCCTGGCCCGGCTCCCGAGGGATCGAGGAGTCGGAGCCGCGGATCGGGTCGGGTCGGCACACGGCGAAGTCCGCCGGCGGCGGTCGATGACCGAGCTCCGTCCGGGGCCATCACTTGCGGATGCCCAGCCGGCTGATCACTTCAAGGTACTTCTTCCGGTCGTGCAGCCGGAGGTATTTCAGCAAGCTCGACCGCTTCGAGACCATCATCAGCAGCCCGCGGCGGCTGGCATGGTCCTTGGCGTGGGTCTTGAAGTGCTCGGTCAGGTCATTGATCCGGGCCGTCAGCAAGGCGATTTGCACTTCGGGTGACCCCGTATCCTGCCCGCTCCGCCCAAAGCCCCCGATGAGCTCTTGCTTCTTCTCCTTCGTAATCGCCATCTCGCGCCTCGATACCATCGGCCCACACACCGGGGCCGAATCCGTGTAACGTCTCAACCACTTTAAGTGCTCAAGCATAGGCAACGATAGCCCCGATTGCAATCCCCCTATGAGGTTCGGCGCGCGGCACCAGCCGGATCACGGCCCCCGGCCGAACCCCCCTACCCCGACCCCAAGGGTGTCGGAGAAGGTCGCCGGATAGGTGTAGGGTGGGTCGAGCCTCGATGGATCGAGGCGGGGCCCACCGGTTCCGCCGGGGCTCTCGGTGGGCCTCACTCCGCTCTGCGGCGTTCGACCCACCCTACCGTGCAGGCCTCTCCAAGGACGGGAACAGCCTCATCAGGCGATCGCGACGAACAAAGCCACCAGGCCGATCTCGGGCGATCGCTCGACGTTAGAGCGAAAACTCGGCCCATCGGCCGGTCCGGCTTCGACTTCGGCGGCTCGATGGAGGACCGAGCGGAGGCCGCGGCGAGTCCCGTGAGGAAGAACATCGCGAACAAAGCCAGGACGGCGTTCGCGAGCATGCGTGCAGGCGCGGCCCGCCGGCTGGACTCGTCGGTCGGATCCTGCGAGTCCGGGTCGATCGACGGCGGGACCTCGACGGTCCCGGTCGCCACCGGGGCGAGGCCGACAACCTGGGCGATCCGCAACGCGCGGGCCTGGATCTCCTCCTCGGTCAGGCCGAACTCTGCCGTCCCATCATCCATGGCCTCCTCCAGAGACGACGATTCGGCCGGCACGGGAGCTCGATCGTCCGAGGGAGTCGCTTCCTCAGCCGGCGCGGGCTCGGCTGGAGCGGAGGCTCGGCCTTCCGGGGACTCGGCCGTTCGCGGGGGCGAGGAGCCGGCTCGGAACGCGGCTCGCCCTCCCGGGGAACCGGTGCCGTCCGCCTCCCGCTGCCGCTTCCGCAGGGTCTCGATGATCCGCAGCAGCGTCTTGTCGCACGACACCTCGTACTTCCGCAGCCGCTCGCCCCAGGCGCTGTCGTCAAACGCCTGCTCCACGGCCGCCAGCGCCTCCTCGCGCTCCAGGTGACCGGCCAGCGCCGCCTCCAGCCGCTCCTCCTCCGCGGCGATCAACGCCAGCAGCTCCGCCCGAGCCGCCTCGGGGCTCGCCGGCATTGCCACCATCGACTCGCGGGCGTTGAGCCGGTCCAGGTACACCGTCCGCTCCTGCGACGCCAGCTCGGACATCAGGTCGGTGAACTCGTGCGGTCCTCGGAGTCCATCGTCCAGCAATAAAGGTAGATGGCCATGACCCGCCGGTCGTCAACCGCCTCCAGCGGCTGGCGGCCCAGCATCCGGATCGCCTTGAGCCGGTCCGATGGCTGCCACAAGAGGCCGTCCTCCAGGATGTCGCGCAGCTCGCCCCAGCGGTCCAGCAGCCAGGCGCAGCCCAGGGTCATCGCTTCCAGCCGCACCACGATGCGCCCGGGGTCGTCGGGGTCGTTGGGATCGCCCGAGTCGGACACGCGCTGCGGCTCGCCGGTGGCCGGGGCCGTATGGGGATAGAGGCAGAGCGGGCCGACGCGGTCCCAGTACAGCCGGCGGCCCAGCGCGACGACCTCCTCGGCCTGCTGCGCGAGGCGATCGGCGTCGGCATGGTGGAGCGCCTCGCGACGAAGCTCCAGCGCCCTGCGGACCCGATCGAGTTTCCACGAGATTTCGACGGCGCGGGTCACCATGAAGCGCTCGACCTCGTCGCGGGGATCCAGGTCGATCGTCCAGGCATCCAGGCGCGCGCTGTAGGCGGTCTGGTCCTCACCGGGAAGCAGGATGGATTTGGCGCGGAGGCCATGTTTCAGCGCGTTGAACTTGACCTTTTGCTTCCCGGAAACCGTCCGGGGACCAGTGGACATTTGTGCATTATTGCGGTTGATCTCTGCGCGGCTGGGAGCGGCCTGGGCGGTGGCGGTCATGGTTGAGCTCACCTTCATGGGATGGGACCTGGAATGCTGCATCCGTCGCAGAAACGGGTCGAACAAACGGCCTCGCAACGTCGGGGCCATCGGTTATCTTAAACTTTCGCTGTGAGCTTATCAAGGAAAACCGTTGCCGGGCAACGAAAATGGCAGGATTCCTCGGCTCGCAGGGATCGGATTCGGCGAAATTAAGGAAATCGGGTTCCATCGCGGCTCGCGTACTCGTCGGGACGTGGTATGGTCGCCCCCTTGACGCTGGCAATGTCGGGGATGGAGTGAGACGATGCCGGCGCGAGCGAGAGACGCGCGACCCGATCCGAGCCGCCAGCGTCGGCGCGTGGCCCGCCCGCGTGCAAGGTGAGCTATCTCGCCGCAAATCCCGATGAGAGTGAGGGACGCAGAGAAGGAGGCCAGCGGGGATCGGTTCTTGATCCCTTTGATTCCACGCCCGGTATGAGGTTGGACGACCCCTGCCGGCGTGAGAAGGAAGCCGACCAGCCCCACAGCCGGTCGGATGCTGCGGAGGGGATCAGCCCCGTTTCACCCCGTGGATGAGCACAAGTCATGGGAAGGCCGGCACAGGCCACAGCCTCGCAGCGGCCCGGACGGTTCAGACGGCTCACGGGCGGTCCGGGACGACGGCTGGCCATCGGGGCGTCGCTGGGATTGATCGCGTTCGTCGGCGTCACGATCTGGCGGATCCGGAGCCTGGATGGGCTCCCCGACATCGGCGACCCGTTCGATGTGGCCGTGGTCCGGCGGCCCGTCGACATCCCGGATGCCGACAACGCCATCGTCGCCTACGCGGCCGCGCACCCGAAGCTGGTGAATCCATCGAATCCGATCGACGAGGATCGGTCGTGTTCGATCCACAACGCCGTTTCGGACGGCAGGATCCAGCCGTTGACCTGGTCGTCGGCTCCGCCGGATCTCCGCGACTATCTGAAAGCCAAACGCGCGGCGCTGGAGATCTGGCGAGAGGGGAGCGAGCGTCGCGATGCCGTTTATCATCAACCCGAACGGATGGCGGCCGACCTGCCGCTGTCCCTGATCACCGATGCGGCCGTCCTCGCCGGGATGGCGGCGCTGGAGGGCTCGCGCCTCGAGGAGGCCGGCGCACCGGGCGAGGCCTGGGCCTGGTACCGCGCGATGCTGCGAGCCAGCCGGCTCGTCGGCCGGCACGGGGATCTGGCTCAGCGCTTCTTCGGCGCGAGGATCCACGCCCTGGCCGCGCGCTGCATCCTGCGATGGGCATCCGACCCCCGGGTCAACGCCGGGCGGCTCCGCCGGGCGCTCGACGACACCCTGGCCGCCGATGCCCTCACCCCGCCGGTCTCCGACGCGATCAAGCTCTCTTATCTGATGACCCTCTCCGTCGTCGAGGACCTGGACCTCTTCGATCGGTCGATGCTCGACTTTGGCCGGCCGGCCCTGCTGCTGGGCGACCGGCTAGAGGGGCTCCGGGAGCAGCCGGTGAGCTGGGGGGGCATGAGGTATCCCGTTCAACGACTCCGGCTCCACGCCACCAACGACGTGGAGCGAAGTCGCCGCGCGCTCCGATTGCTGTTCGCCAACTGGCTGGCACAAGCGGATCGGCCGGAAGGTCGTCGGGCTCCGCTGGCCATCCGAACGCCGACCTGGATCTACGCCGACGACCCCTCTGCCCCCGCCGCGGCCCGCGCGGTGAGCCCGGATGACCTGGCCCGCGTCATCGACCGGACGGAGATCGCCCGGTTCTGGTTCGACCTGGGGCCTCCCCAACACGAACCGCCCTGGGAGGGTCAGGGTGAGCTGGCCCGCGAGCGTCGCCGTCGCTCGGTGCTGATCGTCCGGCTGGCGGCCGAGGTCTACCGCCGCGAGCACGGCATGGCTCCGGCGACGGCCGGCGCGCTGGTAGGACCTGTCCTCAAGGATCTGCCCGAAGGCATCGCGGCGACCGATCCGATCCCGGCCGGTCTGGAGTGAGGATCGGTTCCAGGAGCCCGTCCGATGGTTGTCGCGGGTGGCAGCGTCCGGAGTGCCCGATTCATCCTTGCTCAGGAGCCGGGTAGAAGGCCTTGTCCATCGGGCTATAGACATAGGTCGGGGCCGGATCCGGGCGTGGAAACTCTTCCACGCCGCGCAGATAATTCAGCTCGTCTGCGAAGGCCGTGACCGTCCCGTCCTCATTCCAGAGGTTCTTGGGGTCGGACGGGTCGGTTGCGATCAGGAAGACACCGTGGAAGCCTTCCCCGAACGCGAGGTACGGCTGGTTGTAGTTGTCCCAGAAGGTCTTTCCAGCGTCAGCAGTGTCGATGTTAAGGATCTCGAACTTCCCGTCGTTCGGCACCCCGTAGGTGCTGGAGAAGTCGGTTCCTTTGATGGGGTTCGGCATGATCCGGGGCCTCAGGGCGTTCCCGTCGGGATAGGTTCGGTTGAGGATGATGGTCGGCCGCCAGGGCTGGGCGATCAGGTCGGTGCCGAAACTGGTCGCGTAGTCGACGCCCTTCTTGACTTCGGGTCGGGAGAGCGCTCGTGATTTCGGCTTGCCGGCGAGCTTGACCTTTGTGGCTGCCCCGGACACCACGTCGTGGACCCCGACGACAGCGAGGTTTCCCGGTTTGGTGACGAGCACGTCCTTGCTGCCGTCGTCTCCGACCGCACGGCCGAGCGTGGCCGCACGGATCATGGTGCCGCCGCCTTTGAGCTTGGCGTTCGGGACCCCCTTGAGCTCGACTTTGCCGAACTTGACGGGGGCGTTGACGATCGCGGCCGCGGCCCTGCTGTTTCCCACCGCCCAGGCATTCATGATCGCGTTCGTATCGAGGTTTTTGTAGAGGGCGTTATTGTACCCCCCCACCAGGACGTCACGCCCACTCCCCCCCGTGAGGGTGTCGGAACCCACCCCGCCGATCAAGAAGTCGTTTCCCGAGCCGGCGACGATCGAGTCATTGCCCGCCCCGCCGTCGATGACGCAGTTACCCGAGCCGGCGACGATCGAGTCATTGCCCGCGCCGCCGTTGATCGAGTCGTTGCCCGAACCGCCGAGGATCGAGTCGTTGCCCGCGCCGCCGTTGATGACGTCGTTGCCCGCGCCGCCATAGATCACGTCGTTGCCGGGGCCCCCCAGGATGTGCGCGGGGCCGGAGCCGCCGATGATGACGTCGTTGCCCGCGCCGGCATCGATCCAGAGGGGTGTGGTGACGTCCGCGTTGGCGATGATACGGTCGTTGCCGTTGAAGGTGTCGATGTAGACGTTGGCGGCCGTGTAGGACGTCGCGTCCTGGGCGGCCGTCAGGAACGACGCGTTCACGTTCAGGGTGCCGTCCGGATTCTGGCCGATGATCACGTTGTCCGAGGACTCGTCTCCCCGGAAGAAGAGGCCCTGCGCATCCTGGACCACATGCTCGGCGTCCGTGTCGATGACCTCATCCGCCTGGTCCGCCGGCGCGTCCTTCTCGCGGGCGTCGATCGTCACGACGTACACGCCGGGGTCGAGGTAGACGTGGGGAAGGGTCACTTCGGGGGTCTCGCTGCTGACCTCGATGTTATTGACCACGGAGTCGTTGTATTTGACGTTGGAGCGCGAGGTCGAATCGCCCCAGTTGACGCTCAACGTCGCGCCCGACGCATCGACCCCGGAGAGCTGGACCTCGAAGGCCACCGCGCCGAAGAGATTCGACCCGACGTGATTGCCGACGAGCGTGGTGGTCGTCGCGACCTTCACGCCGTTCGGCGAAGTGGAGACTGGGGTGACAGGGTCACTGATCGGGTTGCCCACCAGGCTGTCGCTGAAGAGCCGGTAGACCTGGGCGATCGCGAGGGAGAGCAGGGCGCGCGCCTCCAGCGGTTCGACGGCCACGAGCCGAGGTCGGCGACGGGTCTTCACCCGGCAGCGGGTGCTCCGACCCTCGCCCACGCTCGAGATTGCCAGGGAGACGGTCTTTCGGGACATCGGCGGACTCCTTCGTGCTTGC
This sequence comes from uncultured Planctomycetota bacterium, assembly GCA_963815795.1. Taxonomy (GTDB): domain Bacteria; phylum Planctomycetota; class Planctomycetia; order Isosphaerales; family Isosphaeraceae; genus JAKAUH01. The sequence goes on from CAWFIC010000006.1 coordinate 1,568,118, forward strand.
GGCTGGCGGCGACACCAGGGCGTGACCTCCGTGCCCCGTCACCCGGGCCCGACCGCTCGTCAGTTCAGGTCACCCGGCCCGGACGTCGGGCCGGGCGCGGCCCCGCTACTTCAGCGGGAGATCTTCATACCACTCGTAAACAAGCTTCGTATTGTTGATCGAGTAGACGGCCGCCCTCGCGGGCGTCACCGTGTTCGGGACGAGCGTGTACAGGGACTTGATGTGCGGGTCCTTGGAGTGCTCGATCTCGCTCACGAACTTCTTCACCGCCTTGAGCATGTCGGGGTTGAAGGTCATGATGGTGATGTGTGCCCATTTCGCGGAACCACTCGTTCCGGCCACCGCCTTCTTGGCCGCCCTGGAGAGCGCGCGGATCGCCTTCGAATCGGGACTCTCCACTTTCGTGCCGCCGTGGGACGTGAACAAGTCGTACACCAGCCAGCCCTTGCCGTCCTTGTCAAACGCTTCAAGCTGAGTATTCTGGAAGTTGAGGGTGAGGCTCCGCTTCTTGAAGGCCTTCACGAGATCCTTCGCTTCCTTGGCCAGCGTGCGGGGGCTTGGGTTCTTGAGCTCGTAAACCGTGATGTGGAGGTTCTCTTGCGACGTGGTCCAGACGGGATCGAGGTCGATGGAATCTGCCTTGAGATCCCGTTTGGCCAGGGCCTTCACCTCGGACTGGGCTGCAGCGATGTGGACCTTCTCGGTCATGGAAATGTCCTTGATCCCGACCATGTAATTGGGGTCCTCCGCGGCCGAGACTTTCACCGGCGAAGCCCAGGCGATCGGCCTCGGGGCGGAGAGGGCGGCTTCGGAGCGGATGAGCACCGGGGGTGCCACGCGCAGGGCGGGGACGACCGTTGCGGTCGAGAGGAGGACCCGCGACTCAAGGCCCTCGACGCCGAACGCGCGCGTCCTCGGGCGCGGCCTGACGGTGGCCCGATGGTTTCGACCTGACAACACGATGCCTTCCTCTCCTCGGCTTCCAGCGCATGAAAAAACCCCATCGCGCGGGGAGTCCGCGATGGGGCCGCCTTGACCCGGAACCCGGTCACCGAGAGCTCAAGAGTGGGCGAAAAAAACTAGGCTGGCAAACTTAGCTGAGACCGGGAACGTAGAAAGGGGGTAGCCACAAAAGGAGGCCCTCCATGCGCAAGCGACGACGACCGCGCCCCAAACCCGATCGCGCCCTCAGCTTGGTCCCCGTCACGCGCGATTGCCCGGAATGTCAGCAACCGCTCCGGGCCCGCTACAACAACTTCCGCACCATCACCACGCTCGACGGCGTCCTGCATCTGACGCTGGCCATCCGACGCTGCCACAATCCCGATTGCCCCCGGTTCCGTCTGCCCTACCGGCCCGAGGCCGAACCCCACTTCGCCTTGCCCTATCACGAGTTCGGCCTCGATGTCATGGCCACTGTCGGACGGCTCCGATATGCCGAGCACCGCAGCATCCCCGAGATCCACCAGGGGCTGACCCGCCGCGGCCTGGTCGTTTCGCAACGCACGGTCACCAACCTCCTGGACCGCTACGACGAACTCAGGGCGCTGGCCACAGCCGACCCCAAGCGGCTGGGACCCCTGTTGCGCCAGCAGCGTCGCGTCATCCTGGCCATCGATGGACTGCAACCCGACGTCGGTCACGAGGTCCTCTGGGTCTTGCGTGACTGCCTCTCCGGGGAGATCCTTCGGGCCAGGAGCCTCTTGTCGTCCACCGCCAAGGACCTGGCCGGCCTGATTACCGAGGTGCGCCAGGCGCTGCCCGTGCCGATCACTGGTGTGATCTCCGACGGCCAGGAGAGCATTCGCAACGCCGTCAGGCAGGCGCTGAAGGGCGTGCCGCACCAACTCTGTCACTTCCACTATCTTCGCGAGGCGGCCAAGCCGATCTCCGAGGCCGATCGTCATGCCAAGAAGGAATTGAAGAAGCGAGTCCGGGGAATCCGTCGGATCGAACGCCAGGCGGAGGCGGATCCGGAGGACGAGGAGGCGGACATTGTACGGAGCTACTGCGCCGCGGTGCGTGCCGCCTTGACCGACGACGGCTTGCCGCCGCTGGCCGCTGCGGGGCTGAAGCTGCAGGACCGACTGAGCCGGATCGCCGCCAGCTTGGACCAGGTGGCGGCTTTGGCGGGGAGTTTGCCCTCTGGTCTGAAGCGTCTGCAGCAGTTGCTGCGGCGTGGGCTGGAGGAGACAGCCGCCCTGTTCCCGCCGGTGCGGGAGGCCTACAAGTGGGTCAAGCGCGTGGCCCGGATCCTCAAGAACCGGGAGCAGTTGCCGGCCTCGAAGGTCCGGCGTCGGCTGGTGCAATTGCTGGTGCGGATGCGGCAGGCAGCGGCCACGACCGATGAGCCCTCGGTCCAGAAGGGCCTGCGGCACTTCCTGAAAGTGACAAAGAGCTACCGGCCAGGCTTGTTCAAGTGCTACGAATCGTCGGACCTGCCGCGGACGAATAACGATCTGGAGCACGCCTTTGGGAGCCATCGTTATCATGAGCGCCGCGCCAGTGGCCGGCGTCGGGCCTCGCCCGGATTGGTGGTGATGGGCTCGGCACGGGTGATCTCGAGTCTGGCGACCCGGCTGCGCCCCGACGAAGGCTTGGTCTTACGTCCGGGTTATGTGTCGCGCTGGCAAGAGCTGCGTGCGGACTTGGACGCGCGGCGCGAGTCGCGACGAAAGCAGCGCCGCTTCCGCCACGACCCGGGCAGCTATCTCAGGGCGTTGGAGCAGCGGTGCCTCCAGCTACTTTTGCCACCCTAGAAAAAAACCCGTTGAACGCGAGTCATCGCATCACGGGGCCACCTTAGGCAAGGCTGCAGCCCCGCCTTGGGGGCGCGTCCACCATCAATGACTCTAACACATCGCGCCGACTGAGCGGAAGTCGCTATTCCTTTCCTGAACGTTGACGGGCAGGACTGCCGGTCAGGTTCTCGGTCGGCGACCGCGGCGCGCATCCTCCCAGACCTCGCCGAGGGCGAGCCTCGAGGGAGAGGTTCGGGAGAGAGCGAATCGTCCCACCGGCCGGCTTGCGGCGGCGGCTCGGGTCGGACCGGGGGACGATCGGGGACAGAGGACGGAACGGGGACGTCGGCCCTCGCCGGTCTTTCGACCTCCCCGGAGTCAGGCGTTCCCGCCGCGATTCAACGCCCGTCGCGGTGCCTCGACGCGGGCGACGAAGCCGCCACCGGAGACGATCAGTACCTCGTCGGCTGGGGTCGAGGGGAAGCAGGCCACCGCCGCGGCGAGGCCCGGATCGGGGAGCGTGCGGATCAGTTGAAAGCGGTCCGTCCGATAACTGAACCAGTCGATCCGGCCCGCCGACACGGCGACCACCTTGCCGTGACCCGACTGGGCGGCCGCCAGGTATCCGCCCTCGCTGGTGGCGACGGCCGAGGAGAGCAACTCGAGCACTTGACCCTCGATGAACAGATGCGCCGAATAGACGGCACCGTGTTCATCCAGGCCGATCAGGTTGGTCAGTCCATCGTGGTAGGTCCAGGCCATCGGCACTGCGCATCGGAGGTTCCGACCGCCGCCGACCGGGCGCCACAAGGGATTCGACCGGCCGAGATCGTGGCCCTGATCATCGAGAAGGATCCACCGCGCTCCATCGTGGGTGAGCACGCGGAAGGACTCAGTGCCGGGGAGGAGCAGCGCCGTGGCGGGGGGCTCCTCCGCCGCGGCCAGCGAGACGCGGCCCCGCGGCAGTCCGGAGACCGCATCCAGGATCAGCAGGTCCTGGCCGTCGCCCAGGCCGATCAGCGCCAGGCTCTCGCCGTCGAGTCGGTGGATCGGGGTCAGCCAGCACGGTGAGTACGCCGGGAACACGGAATCGGGCCGGCGACGGAAGGATCCGTCGGGCTGCCGCAAGAAACCGGCGAGAGAGGTGCCATTCTCGTCGGAGTGGAGCGCGACGACGATCTGGCCGTCGAGATCGGCCGCGATCGAGACCACGGCGCCGTGGACCTCGCCGACCGGGACGACCTGGTTCCGACCGGGCCGGAAGGCGAGGATCTTGCCGTCGGCGAAGCCGAGGAACAGCTCGGACGTCGCGCCGGCCTGGCAGGCGGCCGTGACCATCCCCCGTCCGACCTGGATGCCTTGTAAGCGGAGGTCGCGGCGATCCGTCGCGTCGCGATCGCGCGAGCGGGCGGCCGAGTTCGCGGCGAACCGGGCGTCGCGGATGAACGCCGGCGTCCAGAGCGCCGGCTCGCCGAAGAGGGCCGAGACCGCGGCCGCCGCCGGGTACCCCGACTCGACCTGGCACCGGAGGTGGTGCGCCAGGGCCAGCGCCGCGCGGTCGTGCACCTCCTCGGCGAAGGGCGCCAGCGCCGGCGCGGCCGACGCCAGGACGGCCATCCGGTTGTAGAACGACTCGGCATCGCGGACCGAGCCCACCGACTTGAAGAAGGCATCCGCCTCGTCGAGGAGCTCGCGGATCGGCTCGATGTCGCCGCGGACGGCGTGGTTCCAGGCCAGCTCGAGCGCGCAGGCCGCGGCATTCGCGGCCGGCCGATGGTCCCAGCCCAGCCGGAAATGCTCCATCGCCGGCTCGATCAATCGAGCCTTGTGGAGCAGGATGACCCCGGCACCATGGTGATCGCCGGGCCTCGACGCCGCCGCGATGGACGCGGCCCGGCGGTATTCCGCGACGGCCCCGTCCTCGTCACCGATCCGGCGCAGCAGGTCGCCGGCCGCCTCGTGACTGCCGAGCTGGCGATAGATCACGATCGCGCGATCGACCTGGCCGGCGGCCTCGAACGCCTGGGCGGCCGCGGCCCGGTCGTTCACCTTCTTCAGGTAGAGGATCGCGGCGTCGTGGTGCAGCCCCCCGCGCTGGAGTGCCTGCGCGGCCATCCGATGGTCGCCCAGGAGCCTGCCGTAGATGTAGGCCGCGCGACGGTAGTCACCCTGCTGGATGGCCCGCTCGGCGGCCTTGCGGTACTCGCGTCCGAGCTCGTCCATCAGTTCCGGGCGGGCCTGCCAGACGCTGACCGGCCGGCCGCGCGAGGAACTCCCCAGCAGGTCGATGAGGTTGTAGATCGCGCGGCTGAAGGGGAGCTGGTTGCCCCAACCGACCATGCGGTCGCGCGGGTCGGCCGGCATCATGGCGAACGCATGCCGCAGCGCCCGGTCGTGATCGCCCTGGCGGAACTCGCGGAGCAGCTTCTGGACCAGGGCCGAGTGGTCGAGCATCCCCCAGCCGATGTGCTCGCCGAGCGACCGCGCGCCCGAGCCGGCCCGGCCGACCAGGTCCCGCAGCGCGTCGCCCAGCCCGTGGAGACCCGGCGTCTGGCCGCCGGCCTGGCCGGTCTCGCCGCCGGCGGAACCGGCCGCCCCTTCGCCGGTGCCTCCTTCGCCCTGTCCGGCCTCTCCCCGATGGCGCGACCGGCGCTCGGGCGGGCCCGGGCGACGGAGGTCCTGCTCCCACTCGCGGTAGAGGTCCTCCGGCGGCGGCTCGGGCCATTCCCGCGCGATCTCGACCAGCCGCTCGGCGAGCCGGCGGGGCTCGGGCAATGGCCGCCATCGGCGCCGGGGCCGCGGCGCGGTCACCAGCAAGGCGTCCATCCCGAGGGGGGCCTTGCGGTCGAACCGCAGGACGACGCCGCCCGGCAGGAAGACCAGGCCGCCGTCGCGCACCAGGCCGGCCGCCTCGTCATCCAGCAGCGAGGGGACCAGCTCGGCGTCGACGGGCACGAACAGGTCCGCGCCCAGCTCGCGGAGTCGGGTGGCGCCCGGCACCGGCACCGGCGTCGGCGCGTCGAGCTTGAGCAGGAATCCGCCGGCGACGTCGTGGACCCGTCCCGACGGGTCGAGCCCGAGCCGCGTGCAGACGGCCAGCAAGCCGCCGGCATCCCGGCCCGGGACGAACAGGGCGGATGCCGGCGCGGGCTCGCCGACCGACCGGCGACGGAGCTGGAATGGCATCCGGACGGTCATCGGCCGCCTCCTTCCCCGCGCTCGGCGGCCCGCAGCGCCGCGGCGATCCGCGCGGCGGCGTCCGGTGACGGCGCGCCGCCGATCAGCCGGCTCGATCCCAGGCGGGTCCCATCCGGCATCCAGGCCGCGAACTCCCGCCCCGCCGTGAAGAACATCGCCACCAGCCGATCGCCGGGACTCAGGACGGCCACGTGGTTGTACTGGTCGATCAGGATCCGCAGCGTGCCGTGCTCGATGATCTGGACGAACCGCACGGGGTCGCACCGCGGCGGCATCCGGTCCGGAGGCAGGCTCCGCGACTCCGCGACCACGCCCCCGAGCCGGTGGAACATCGGTACTGGATCGACGTGATCCACCTCCAGCACGTCTTCGTCCCAGCGGATCAGGACGTGCGTGTGCTGGCAGCGCGCCCCGAACTGGTCGAACTCGCGCACCAGCAGGCAGGACCGGCCCAGCGAGGCGAAGTGGACCCAGAGGTGCTCGCGGGGTGTCACGAGCAGCGGCGGCCGGTCGCCGGGCACGTCGCGCACCTCGACCTGGTCCTGGCCGAATCGTCGCGCGAACCGCTGGCCGTCTCGAGAGAGGGCGAACCAGCCCTGGGCCGGGCTGTCCGGGCCGGACGAGAAGGAGCCGATCACGGCGGCTCGCGCCATCGAGATGAACCACAAGTCGGGCGCCGAGGTCGCTTGGACCTGCACGGCGAGGACGTCGCCGCCCTGCTGGGCCGAGACGACTCGCGCCCCCTTCAGCGCGGGCTGGCCGTCGGCCAGGGGGACCAGGGACCGAAGCTGGCCCGACTCGGGGATGTAGGCCAATGTCCCGGTCCGCGCATCCAGCTCGACGGCCCAGGGATCGAGCTCGGACCGTGAAAGATCGGTACCCGTCTCCAACCTCGCCGCGGGCAGGGGATACAAGGAACGCGGCACGGGCGCGGCCGGCGGCCAGAGTCGCCCGCGAGCTCGTCGTCGCGAGTCCGCCGTCGAGCGCCAGGTCGATCGCCGCGGACGGCCCACCCTGATCGGCGGGCAGCCAGGCGACGCTATGCAGATCGGCGTAATAGAGCCAGGACAATGGGCCATCGGCATCGACGGGCCATTGGACCCGGTGGACGCGGCAGATGCGCGTCGGGAAGTCGTAATGCGCGAGGACCGGTGCTCGCGGCCGGCCGCCAACCAGGACGAATCCTCCCGCGACGCCGAACACGGCCGAGATGGGCCTCATCACATCGCCGTCGACGATCGGACGGGGCAGCATCTCGGCGTCGATGCCGTCGACCTGGTAGGTGCAGAGCTGCCCGTGACGCAGGATCACCAGGATTCGCCCACCGGCCTCGTCGAAGTCGATGAGACGGCAGCCGATCGCGCTGTTCCTTCGGCCCGAGACGAGCAGACCGCAGCGGAACGGGAACGGGATGGGCTCGATGTCGCCCCGCCACGCCGCCCGGGGCGCGTTCGACGCCCGCTTGGGACCCGCGGGCACCGTGGCGGTCGCGTCGGCGAGATCCACCCGGCAGCGGCTGAGGCTCAGGGGCCGCCCGCGCTTCAGCTCGGCCAGCTCGAGTTCGCCCCGGTGGTCGACCGAGACGGCGAAGAGCCGGGTCGCGCCGTCGGCGTGCCGGCTGGCGGCGTCCACGAACGTGGGCTCGGCGAGACTGCGCGGGTGGGTCAAGATCGCGACGTCGCGTGAGGCCGGTGAATCGGCGCGGAGCACCCGGTTCAGCGCCCGGGCGGGGTTCGGCGTCAGGTCGCTCCCTTCCAGCAGTTCGCCGAGGGATTCCGGGTCCAGCTCCGCCGGGTTGACCAGCTCGCCGCCGGTGCCGGTCACCGCCAACTTGACGACCAGCTTGCGGCGCGCGGCCTGTCGCGCCAGGGCCATCGCCGCGCCGGCCAGCACGAGCCGGACGTCTCCCCAGGTGCGCACCCCTTGATCCAGCAGCAGCACGAGTTGCTGGGCCACCGGTTCGACTCGGTGTCTCGCGGTGGAAATACAGCAGCTCGCGCTCGGCGAACCGGCGGAGAAACTCCTCGTCCTCGAGCGCGAACTGGATCGGCAGGATCTGCTCGGGCGAGCCGCGGGTCGTCAGGTCCCAGTAGCCGTCGGCGTGCGGTCCGTCGTGTTCCAGCCGGCGGGGCGGCAGGCTCAGGGCCCCCTCGAGCCGGCTGATGAGCCGGTTCAGGCCGGCGAGCCGGGGCCGCTCCTCGATCTGTTCCAGGGCCCCGCCCAGGCCGCGCGGTGGCAGCGCGACCTGGACCGCCTCGGCCCCCGCGAGCGAGCTCCGGCCGAACTTGAGCCAGTGGCGGATCGCCTCGTCCGACAGGTCTTCGAGCCGGCGACCGACCCGGGCGTCGAACTCGGACGGGTCCGCCGCGGGTTGCTCGGCGTAGTCCATCGCCCCGAGCATCGGATGGTTCAGGACCATCTGCGGGATCCAGCTCCCGCCGTTCAGCAAGCGGAGGACGTCGGCGAGATCGGGCGGATCGGCGACCCCCGGTACGTCGCGACCGAGGCTCGCGAAGAGCACGCCGGCATTTCGGAGCGGCGCGCCCAGCTCGCGGAACGGACGGACGAGCCGCTCCTTGCGAAACGAGGCGCTCGGGCCGGTCGTGGAGGCGCGATCACCCAGGCCGAGCATGAGCAACGAGTGCAGCGCCGTCCCGAACGCCGGGCACGCGCCGCCCGGCGCCAGCAAGCCCTCGAGGAACTGGCCGATCTCGGCGGCGAAGGCGAAGGTTCGCCCGGCGTCGGGGCCGTCGAGGAATTCGACGGCCTCGCCGTACTGGGCCCAGCGCAGACCCCCGAACGACCGGCAGTAGGCGGCCGGGATCTGGAGATACAGCGCGGCGCGGCGATGGCTCATGACGCGGCCTCCCCCCGCCATGTCGCCATGACGGCGCGGTCTCGACCGGCCCGGCCCTCGTTCCAGGTTCCTGGATGAAGCCGGCGCAACACCGCAAGCACTCCCACGCTCCCGGTCATCGGCCCTTGGCACTAGTTTAGCGATTCCCCCGCCCAACCTACAGCCCCCCAACCGGGAACCCACGCCAGCAGATCTCCACGCAGGGGCATCCTGGTGGACTGGTTGCGAACCATCCTCGCCTATTTATCCAAACCGCGTATACCGCCCAAGGTCACGGCCTATGGCAAGATGGTGGACCTACATGTGAGCGTTTCGATTCTCAGGGCGCTGAGGTAGGAAAGGTGGCGTGCTCCATGAATTCCCGATCCGTCATCGAGGTGCACGAGGACGGCACTGGCGCGGTGAAAAGTTGCAGTTAACCGGCGTTTTCGAGGGCCCGGCCGACTGGTGTCTTGTGGCGCCCGCTCGAACCCCCGGGTTCTATTCCTGTCGATTCGATTGTCAACCGAGAACGGCGTCATCCCGGCGCGGGCGGCCCGGCCGACCGGGCGAGCCGGATGCTCGCTCGGCAGAGCCGGCGGAACGCCTTGCGGGGAATCCGCTCGGAGCCCTCGTGATCCAGGATCACCAGGTCATCGGGGCCGGCGCCGATGGCCTGCCGAAGCGCCCGATTTGGGAGGTCGGGATCCGCCCGATAGCCCAGCGGGATCAGGACGTCGCATCCCCAGAATCGCAGTCCATCCTCCGGCGCCGGGAGTCGGACCGATCCGCGGGGCCGAGACTCCGTCCGAGCGGAATCCCAGCGGGGAGACTTTCGATCGGGCTGATCGGCGCGGTCGGGAGACCCGCGCCCAACAAACCCGGGAGGGCGAGTCTCCGTCCGAGCCGACAGAGCCGCGGCGCCGAGCACCAGCACCTCCGCTCCATCCGGGTCCCCGCCCGGCACGTCGAACCAGGCCGCCGAGAGCGACTCGATCCACGACGACGGCGCCTTTTCGGCCCAGAGTGCGAGATCCGCCAGCCGACACCGGACCGCGGCCGCCGGTCGGGGCCGGTCGTTCTCGTCGCGGACCACGCGAAGGGGCACCGGCGTCGGCGCGTCGCCCTCCGGCCGGGATGCGATCAACGGCTCGGGCAAGATGAGTCGGTCCAGGGCGGAGCCGGCGGACCCGTCGCCGATCGGGACGTGGAAGGCCGGCAGCGACTCGCCCGGCCGATGCCAGCGTCCGTCGCGCCTGGCGAAGATCTCGACGCCGGCCAGGGGCAGGAGGCGTCCCACCAGGATCCTCTGGGTCAACTCCGACCCCGGTCCATCGCCCCAGCAGACCCAGGCGCGGTCCTTGACGATCGTCACGCGGATGGCCGGCTCGCCACGCAGGTCGGCGAGGACCGCCAGGGCCTCGACCGGGATGCTGGCACATCGGACGTCCTGCCATCGTGGCGTCATCGGGGCGGCGACTCGACTCGGGGAGAGGGGTCCGGCACGGTTCGGACGAGTCCGCGGGGGCGACCCGGTACCGCCCGCGCTATCCCAGCCATTTCAACAGATCGCGGGCGCGATCGACCAGATGCTTGCGCGCCGCGTCGTCGGCCAGCCATGCGGCGCGATCGGTCAGGTCGGCGAGCTGCTCGCGGGCCCGGGCCGCCGCCGCGACGGTCGGCTTCCTCGACTGGACATCGCGGGCGAGATCGTCCAGCCGCCGCGAGAGCTGTTCCGCGTCAACCCGCTCCGGCGAAGCCGCCAGGGGATGGGTCTGGGGTTCGCCCGCATGCGGCTCGATGACGCCGGCCACCAGCGCGGCCAGCGGCGCGGCCTGCTCCTCGCGATCCCAGAGGAAGCGAAGCACCCAGAAGTCCGAGACCCGGGCCTCCGATCGGCCGCAGAGCACCGCCGAGGCGGCCACCAGCTTCAGCACCTTCACCGCCCGACGATCGGTCAATCCGACCCCGAGGTCGCGGACCTTCCAGATGACGTCGGCATACCGCTCGGAGATCCCGTGCAGCTCGACGTCATAGACCCGCCGCGATAGGGCCCGGAGGTCGCCCGCCGCCACCGACGACTCGAGCGGTCCGGCCTGCTCCAGCTCCCAGCCGGCCGCCAGCAGCTTCGGCATCTCGTCGCGCTTGAGGTTGTCGACGTGGCACCGCAGCAGGAAGCGGTCGAACAGCGCACCCAGCGCCTCGTCCTCGGGCAGGTGGTTCGACGCGGCGAAGAGCGACAGCAGGGGCAGCCGGTGGACCTCGGCGCCCCGGCGATACACCCGCTCGTTGAGCACCGTCAGGAGGTTGTTGAGGATCGCGCTGTTGGCGTTGAAGAGTTCGTCCAGGAAGACGAATTCGCCCTCGGGAAGCATCCCGGTCGTGACCGTGGCGACCGTCCCTTCGCGGAGCCGGACCAGGTCGATCGGCCCGAAGACCTCGTTCGGCTCGGAGAACCGGGTCAACAGGTATTCGAAGTAACTGCCGCGGACCGCCGTGGCGAACTGGCGGATCAGGGCCGACTTGGCCGTCCCCGGCGGTCCATGCAGGAACAGGTGCTCGCCGGCCGTCACCGCCAGCGCGATCAGGTCGATGACCTCGTCGCGGCCGACGAACCGCCGCTTGAGCGGCTCGATCACCTCGCTGCGCAACCGGCTGACCGCGTTGTCCATCACGAATGCGACTCCGTCTGTTCTCAAGACCAGGTGGCCATCGCCCGGCGAACCCGCTGCATTGGCGGTCCCCTACGTGGGCTCCTCCGAGACGACCTCATAGTAATCGTACGCCGGGCTGGATGGTTCGGGACGCCAGGCCGGTCGATCGTTGGCCGCGAGCCGCTCGGCGTAGACCAGCAGCAACCCCGGGTGCCCGCCGAAATCCGTCGCGACGAGCGGACCCTCCTCGATGTCCGACAGCACGCCGGAGAGCGGCCAATGCCGGAGGATGTCAGCGACGATCTCGATCAGCGGATCGGTCGCGTCGAGCGCGCGGGTCCGCTTCAGGATCTGGGGCAGGTATCGCAGCATCAGATCGGCCGAAAGGTGCCGGTCGGGCGCGGTGGGCGCGGCCGACATGCGGAGGCGTCGCTTCAAGTCGGCCAATCGTTCCTCGCGGTTGACCAGGGCCCAGCTCGCGTGGCGGACGAGCTCGGCGGCCTCGGATGCGGTCCGTGCGTCGAACGCGATCGGCGGCCCGGGCACGGACAGGGCGAACGCCGCGAAGGCGTCGGCGAGCGCCGCCACATCGCCATCGGACGGCCGATCCTGGGGCGGCTTCGCCGATCGGAAGACGATCTTTCCCTCGTTGAGGAGCTCGGTGAGGAATTCCGAAAACGCGGCCATAGGCGACTCGCGAGCCCTCCCTCTTCCGAGTCCGGATCGCACCACTCACGAGGATACCCGAACCGGCCGCGTCAAAGCGACGGGGCAGATCGGGCGGACCCCGGCCGAACCCCGCGGCTTGCCGGGCGGACAATCTGTCGGCCCGGCCTTCGATCGCGACATCCCGGTCCGGGCGACGCGATCGGGCGAGCACGGCCGGACGATTCCACAACTCTCGCGATCCGTTCGACGATTACCCCGGCGATGAAGATCCGCACGATCCCTATACCAGCCCGACGCGCCAGCGAGTGAATCCCGGGGCCGATACCATCGATTCACTCGCTGGCGCTTCGGGCTCGTATCGAATCGGCGGTCCCGTTGCGCGCAACCCAAACGTTCGGCGTCTCGCGCCCGGATCCCTCGGCGCGCTCACCCCGGCCCATGACGAAGTCGCGCGTGAGGGCGATGACTCGGTCCCGCTCGCGATCGAGCGCGACCAGATGATCCGAGTGGGGCAAGACGACCAGGGCCTTGAGTGTCGCGCCAAGATGATCGTGAAGCCAGGTGGCGTCGCGAGGCTCGACCACGGTATCGCGCCGGCCCTGGATGATCAGGGTCGGGATCGTGATCGTGGGAACGCTCGGTTTGACCTCCTCGATCAGCTCCAGTGCGCTGAGCGCCGCGTTCAGGCTGAAGGTCCGGTAGCACGCGGCGGCGAGGACCTGGCGCCGTGCCTCGGGGTCGCGCACGGCCGGAGGACGACGGCGGAGGTTCGGGAGCACGCGGGCGATCTGGCGGAGGTACACGGCGGGATGGATCGGGATCAGCCGGCTATAACGGATCGCCAGGAACGGGGCCAGAAGCACCAACCGGGCGACCGGCCTTCGAGTCGCGAGGTAAAGGGCCAGGGTCGCTCCGGTCGAGAATCCCACGACCACGACGGGCTTCCCCTTGGCGGCCAGCTCGTCGAATGCCGCTTCGGCCGTGGCGGCCCAGTCGCGCCAGGACGATGGCGGCATCCCCGGCCCTGGACCTTCATGGCCGGGCAAGACCGGAGCTGAGACACGCAGGCCCTCCGCTTGCAGTGCGGTGATGATCGGGTCCAGCTCGTAGGCACCGCCGCCCAGGCCGTGAAGGACGAGGCAGGACGGTCGACCCGGACCGGCCAGAGTGAAGGGCCCGCGAGCATCCGGGTTCGTCCGGCCATCCGATGTCGTCAGCATCGCAGAGTGCCATGACCCTCACTTCGACCGGATTCGATGCGTTCGATCGAGCCGTTCAAGATTCTTCCGAGGCGAGCAACTCATCCCAAGTCGAGACATCAGCAAGGCGATCAGCGAGCTGAAGGAGCCGTTCCCGATCCGAAATCGCCATGATCGCGGCTTCAACCACCTCACTGGGCGCGCCGAGCCTCGATCGGCCCATGCGGAGCAAGCCCTCGGCGATGCCCTTGGCCTCGCCCTCGGCCTTGCCCTCGGCCTTGCCCTTGGCCTCACCCTTGGCGAAGATGCTCTGGTAAACCGATGATTCCTCGATCCCACGGATCCCCAGGATCATATCGTCCACCCCCTTGACGAGTTGCTCGACCTGCTCATCCGGATAACGTAACCCCATCAGGAGCTTCGTGGCGGCCCAGAGCGTCTCTTGCAGCGCGGGAGCGGCCTCCTGCTTCAAGCGTTGACCGACCGCCGCGAGGACCTCGGGCAGTCGCTCGGGAGGCACGTCGGATACCGGCGCCAGCGGCAAGACCGGCAGGCCGGCCGCCAGCAGCCGTTCCGGCGGCTGCTGCCACACGCGAATGACGTCGTACCTGAACCAGAGATTCCGGCCCTTGTCCGGGAACGACTCCACATACCGCCCCGTCAGCTCGGGCCCGTCCGCCGCGGGCCGGAGGAGGACGGCGATCGTCCAGACCGGGAGTTTGTGCCGGCGGCGCAGCAGTGTATTATACCAATGCAAGCGCTCCAGGAGGGTCAGATCCCGACCGGCCAGGATCTCGGCGTGGACGATCATCGGTCGCGGGCCGCCGATCCGTATCGCCTTGTCGGCCTCCGCGGTGAACGTCGAAACATTCGGAATCGACCACGTTGACCAGGCCGGGGTCCGGCACCGGGAATCCCCAGTATTCCAGCCATTCGGGCGGACCCAGATCGACCAGCTCGCGCGTCGTCGCGTCGTACGGCTTGAACATCGCCTTCCACCCCTCGGAAACACTCGACACGCCGGACGTCGGCGGCCGCGTCGCCTCCGGGAGCCATCTTGGCGGAGCCGTTGCCCACAATCAAGGGTGACCGTCATCGGCTGCCGGGCGCGGAGATGTGCGGCGCGGTCGGGCGGATGACTCCCAGCGTGATGTTGTCGCGCCGGCTGGAGGTGACGATCAGCGACCGCTGGGCATCGAGGGGCCAATAGCCCTCCAGCTCGTTGTGCGGCTCGAAGGTGAACGTCTGGACCCGCGCCGGGACCGGTCGCTCGGCCGTCGGCCAGCGCGCGATCGAGATCGAGAACGTCCAGCCGCCAGCCGCGTCCCTCGATCACGTTCTGGACGCACGTCAGCCGGCGAGAGGTCGGGTCCCAGTACAGGTTCTGGTTGAAGGGACCGCAGAGCACGCGGCGGACCACCACGCCCGGGGCGCTGGTGCGTCCGGCCTTGAGCATCGCCTCGGGGTCATAGAGTCGCAACTCGGGGCGGACGTCGCCGTAGTCGGCGGTGGCGAGGAGCGTCCGGCCGCCGACCTCCACGAACGTCGGCCGACAACCGTTGATCGCCGCGTCGTCGTCGATTGTGTCCAGCACGGCGCGGTCGAGCGTCCCGTCGGCCCAGGCCCGTTCCCAGTCCAGGTGGTAGATCACGGCCTTCTTGAGAACCGTGTCGCCGAGGAACGTGCCGAACCGGCGATCCCACGTCAAACCGGTCGGGTGGATGATGATCGGCTTGCCGCCGCGGCCGAGCTTGATCTGGCGGCCGGTCGGCGACAGGTTCCGATCGTACTCGCGGATCACGCCCATTCGCGGCGAGGCACCCCAGACGTCGCCGTAGGCGTAGACCTTGCCGTCGCGGACCGCGATCCCTTGCGCCGCACCGAGGTCGGTGTCGGTGAAGGTCTGAGCGTCGGCCACCTCGGCGTCGGCCGTCCAGGTGCCGTCGGGTGGCGGTTGATGCTTCTGCACCGCCGCGGGCGGCGGCTCCTGGTTGGCGATCGTGGACCGAGCGTCGCGGCCGGCTGTCACGAACGAACACAACGACGCGACCACGAAGGAGACGACCAGGCAAGTCGACCAGATCGCGCCGGCGGGGGCTTTCTCCCTCCGACCGGCCCTCCTGGAGTCCCGGCCGACGGATCGTCGCGCACTCCCTTCGCGGATTGTCGGGCCGACATCCACGAGCCGTTGCACTCGCGACATGGGATCCCCCGCTCCTGGATTCTCCGGCTTCGGCGAGCCGGGGTCCGTGTGCCGTTCGCATGGGATGGAAGCGTTCGATATCGAATGGAATTCTAGCTGCTGATGAATGAAGGCACGCTCCAGAAACAAGGAAGGTTCGGGGAAGTTCTGGAGAGGGGCCGTGCAACCGCGCCGGTTCGGGCCCTTGACTGATCGGGATCGTCGGGCGTAGGATTCCAGCGAGCGTGCGGCATGGTGCCCACGCGATGAGTCCCCGCCGGGCGCGTAACGCCCCGGCGAGAAGGAGAGTTTCCATGTGCCACGCCTCCCGGCGCGCCTGGCGCCACCATCACGCATTTCACGTCTTTTTCGACCCCGGTTGGGCGAACCACCACGAGGATGATGAGGCTCATGGCCATCACGACCGTGGTGAGCGGAGAAGCTGTTTCATGCCCCGTCACGGCCACCACCAGGACGAGGAAGGGGCCGCGTTCGGCGTCCGGCGGCCGCTGCGGTTCCTGGCCCACAAACTCGACCTCGACGATAAACAGGTCGCCGCACTCGTGCGGATCCTCGACGACTTGAAGACGGAGCGCGCCCAGGCCGCGGTCGACGATCGCCGCTCGCTCGCGGAGTTCGCCGATTCCGTCGCCAGCGATGCATTCGATGCCGCCAAGGCGACCAGCGCCGGCGAGCGTCGGGTCCAGAGCGCCGCCAGGCTCCGCGACGCGCTCCTCCGCGCCCTGCAGGAGATCCACGCCCTGCTCAACCCGGAGCAGAGGGAGCGGCTGTCGTATATGCTCCGCACCGGCATCCTCACCGTCTGAGCGCGTGTGCGAGGAGCCTCGGCGGAAGGTGACATAGGGTGCTCTGCGAGCACCGAGCTCGCGTCGGAAGCGGGGATCGGTGCGCGGAGAGCGCCCTATCACGACCCTCTCACTCCGCGCTTCCCGTCAGGGTCCGGATCCAGTGGACGAACTGTGGCGCCCGGGCCTGGATCGCCATGAGGGCGTAGGCCCAGCCCCAGAACACGACCCATGCCAGGCCGATCCATCCGCGCCAGTCAGGACGACCGCTCCTATCGGCGGCACTCCCTGGCGAGTCGCCTGTGGTGTCGTCGCCGGGATGCCTTCTCATGAGACGCGCCATGGACGCCACGCCTTTCTCAGAGAGGTGCGTGCGGCGACTCCGCCCGGTGGGTGCGCGACCACCATCGCATGGCGGCGCGATAGACGCGCTCGGGCTCGAGACCCGACATGCAGGGGTGGTCGGCGAGCGGGCAGACCTTCTGATGGCAGGGGTGGCACGGTACGCGACGGCGAAGGGTCAGCGAGTGGCGCGACCAGGGCCGCCACTGCCGGAGCTGATTGGTGCCGCTGAACAGGATGACCGACAGCGTGCCGGCCGAGGCTGCGAGGTGCGCCGGCCCGGAGTCGGCGCCGATGAACAGGTCGGCCCGCTCCAGGAGGGCGGTCGTCTGCGCGACCGTCAAGGTGCCCGCCCAGTCGCGGATCCGATCGTGCTCGGGGAGTCCGGTGGACAGGGCCAGGTCGTCCACACCTCCCACGACGACGATGCGCCATCCGTCGTCGAGGAATCGCTGCACCAGCAGTTTCCACGATCGGGTCGGCCAGCGTTTCGCCGCGTTGCCCGCTCCCAGGTGGACGGCCAGGAGGGGAGGGAGCGGCGCGAACCGATCGGCGTGGAGCCAGTCGGGCTCGTCGGGGGTCGGGCCGGCCGGTGCCGAGGCGGGCTTACGGACCGCCCGCATGTCGGCGTGCCCGCGGGCTCGAGGTGCCCGGGCCAGGACCTCGGCCCGACGAGGACTGGCGCTCCGACGTGGCCACGCCTCGGCGAGCCGGCGCGCGACGGCGATCCGGTCCTCGTCCGTGACGTGGACGTCCACCCTCGCCGACGGGGCGGGCGCGATCCCGAGCCGGTCGAGCAGCGCCAGCCGCGAGCGGACTTCGTGCCGGCCGGGGATCCACTCGGCGACGTCGGTCAGCAGGAACGCGCCGCCGCCCATCGACCAGCCGACCCGCCGCCGCACGCCGGCCAGCGCCAGGACCAGCACGCTGAGGACGTCGCCGCGCACGTCGATCCCCAGGTCGTACTTGAACTCGCGGAGCTGTCGGCCCAGGGTCCAGACCGCCGTGAGCAGCGCCCAGCGATCGGGTCTCCGCTCGAACCAGGTGCGTTGGGCCACCCAGACGCCGTCGACGTTCGGGTCGCCCTCGAAGACTTCGTGGTTGCTCGGCGAGGCGAGGACGTCGATCACCGCGGCGGGATAAGCGGCCCGGAGTTCGGACAGCAGGGGCGTGCTCAGGACCGCGTCGCCCAGATGGTCGAGCTGGACGACCAGGATCCGGCGCGGCGCCGCGACCTGCGAGGCCGGCCGGAACCGCCGCACGGCCTCGACGGCGAGCGTCCCCACCGCGTCGAGCACGTGGACGAGCAACCGCCAGCGGAGTTTGCTGTAGCGGTACCTGCCGACCGGAACAGGCCTGGGTTTAGCGGGCGACCTGATCATAGACCTCCGCCGTATTTTGGGCCACGTTCGGCCAGAGGTAATGGGTGGCGACCCGCGGCGCCAGCCGGGAGTCCGGACCGTGATCCCAGCAAGTCCGCAGCGCGCGGCGGATCTCGTCGGGCCGATGCGGGCTCGCGTACGTCGCGAGATTGCCGAAGTACTCGCGCGTCGAGCCGAAGGGAGTGACGACGACGGCGCACCCCGCCAAGGCCGCCTCCAGAGCCGCCAGGCCGGGTGTCTCGAACCAGCTCGGCAGCGCGAAGACGCGGGCCGCCGCGTACGCCGACGCGAGCAAGGGATCGTCGTGATCGAGCTTCCCCAACCAGGAGACGAAGCCCTCGCTGGCGCGCCGGCATTCGCGCGCGTATCCGCCATGACCGGGCACCGGATCGCCGATGTGCACGAGCGGCAGCCCGAGCGACCCCGCCGCGCGGATCAGGCCGAGCGTATTCTTGCGCGGCTCGATCCGGCCGACCGACAGGGCGAAGGGATCCGGACCAAACGCGCTCGCGGAACGGATCGGGCGACGCCGTCCCGAAGGCCGGCAGCACCCCGTTCGGCACCACCCGGAATCGTTCCTGCGGGACGCCGAACAGGCGAGCGAGCTGGCCGGCCTCCGCGCGAGTTCGGTAGAATGACATCGGCGAGATGGAGCAGCTCGCGGCGCCACGACGGGATGCGCGGCGTGATCGATCGCAGGCACCACGCCGCCAGGCCGACGGCTTTCCGCGCCAGATCCGGCTCGAGCGCCGCGATGGCCCGGGGCTGGTACCAGCAGATCGGTGAAATGGCGATCGGGACCCCGCGGCTCCGCGCCAGCCGAGCCAGCTCGAGCCCCTCTTGAGACATCCCGAAGAGATGGAGCAGCCGGGCCGATTCCAGCCGGTCGGTCCACGGGGAGAACAGCCGCACGCGGACCCCGTGCGCCTCGAGGTGCCGGCCGGTCTGGAGCAGTTGGTTCTCGCCGCCGCCCGCCGCCTGGAAAGCGGCCGCGGGCGCGTGCAGGAAGACCGATCCGGCCGCGCACTCGCCCCGAGACCGTGCGGCGAGCCACGCGGCGTCCGACCTCGGCGTCGATCGACGGCCGGGGATACTCCTCATGCGCCGGTCCTCGCTCGCTTGAGCTTCCACCACCTCAGGCTCCGCTTGACCCGGTTCGACAGCGATGAATCCGGGATCTCGGTCAACGGCGTCACGGTCTCCCAGTCAATCGCGACGCGGATGGCCTGCTTGAGGCTCGGCGCGGGCCGCTCGATGTCGGGCGGATCGGGCAGATCCTCCGTCCCGCGGCTCCGCTCGTACGCCAGTCCGCCCAGCCCCAGCGACATCCGGGGCCCGGTGACGGGCACCGAGCAGAAGAAACCGCCCCGGTGGATCTCGAGCGCCACCTCGTACTCCGGGTCCCAATCGGCGAACTGGATCTCGAGACGCTGATCCTCGGTCGGGATGACCAGCCACCTGCGCTCGGCTCGCCAGCGCCACCACCGCGCCAGCCCGCCGAACGTCACGCGCCAGACCATCGAGCTCGATGCGACCGTTCGCGCGAGGATCCGCAGCACCTCGGGCATCCGGCCCAGCCGGCGCTCGGGATGGCCGTAAGCGATGGCCAGCTCGCCGGCATCGAGGCGAGCGGCGATGACGCCCGCGAGGTACTCGCCGACCGCCTGGCCGTCCGCCATCCCGGCTTCCAGGAAGAGGCCCTCGCAGACCGGATGCACGGGGATCTGGAGCACGCGCGAGAAGCGATCGCCTTTCCAGGGGTAGAACGGGAAGTCGTCGTAGCCGAGCTGGAAATCCGACGAGTAGAGGTAACCGAAGTCCTCCAGCGCGTCGTCGAGGCCGCGATTCCAGCGGCCGTGAGGCGCGGCGAACCCCGTCGGCTCGAAGCCGAAGCTGGCGAGGATCCGGTGGGCCCGCTCCAGGTTCAGGCGATTGGCCTCGGGGTCGCGGTAGACGTGGTGGAAGTGACCGTGCGACTGGGTGTCGTGGGCCTTCAGATCGCGCAGGACCGACGGGTGGTGAGCGTAGGCGTGCGTGCTGACGAAATGCGTGCAGCAGTCAGCCAGCGGTGCCCGGGCCTCGGCGAACCGGAAGTAGTCGTCGGCGAGGGATTCGTCCAGGTCGGCCCGAAAGCCGAACGCCGAGCGATACGGATACGGGAACGGGGCCACGCGAATCCAGACCCCACCCGCGGACGTGACGGCCTGTCGCAGGCGGCCGATCAGCCGGCGGCGGATTCGCCCCTTGTCGTGCCGCGCGACGCGTTCGGTCAGTTTCCGGAACCCGACGACCCAGGAGGCGCGCTCCCCGCGAGTGTCCACCAGGGCCGCGAAGGGGTCGCGGGGCTCTCCCTGTCGCAGGAAGTCGATATCGATCGTGACGTGTTCGGACGTCAGCACGGTCGCGAGCGACGCACGCGAGGTCGTGCGGCTATCGAACAGCACGAAGCGGCCGCCGCGAAAGACCAGCGGATGCGCATCCCGGATCAGCTCGTACGGCACGCCCTCCTGGGCGAGGATCCGCTCCAGCCCCGGCGGCGTCTCCCACAGGAGCAACGGCAGCGCGGCCGGGATCGGCGTGTAGCGGTGATTCACGCGGGCCCTCCCGGCGATCGGGCCGCCCAGAGCACGAATAACCGCGCGGAGGGGACGGTCTGAAACGGGAACCGACCCGCCTCTTCCCGCGACAAGAGGTGTCGCACGCGGACTTCCGGGAACCATCGCGAGAGGCGTCGTCTCATGCCGGCGGGCCGGAACCACCGCTCGCGGACCGGCCCTCCGGCCGGATACATCCAGAGACCTCTGTGTTGATCGAGCCACTTGACGGCCAGGGCCGGCAGCCAGGGCCGACGGGCGTTCATCGCATAAAGATTCTTGTCCACCAGCACGAACAACCCACCCGGTCGGAGGACGCGCAACAGCTCGACGCAGGCGTCGTCGAGTGCCCGGGGTTCGAGGTGCTCGAAGACTTCGACGGCGATGGCGGCATCGAAGCTCCGCTCGCGGAAGGGGAGCCGCCGCACGGACCCCATGACGCGATCGAGCCCCGCTCCTCCGGCGGCCGTGAGCATCGCCGCGGAGACGTCCAGCCCGACCACGCGGGCGCCGCGTGCCGCCAGGATCCGGGCGAACCGGCCCTTGCCGCAGCCCAGGTCGAGGATCCGACGGCCGCGCAGCGGTCCCAGGCTCGCCATGATCCCCAGCAGGCGAGGGTCATCGTCGGCCACCTCGGGCTTGAAACGGGCGTGCAAGGCGTCGAAGCGGGCAGCGACGATCGCTTCGTGGCCCACCAGGGCGCTTGACGCTTGCATCGCATCGACGCGAGCGAACCCCCCCTGCCCCGCCCGAGCGGATCCCTCCTGCGTCGCCCGAGCAGACCCCCCCTGCCCCCCCTTCGTAAGGGGGGGATGGAAAACGGGTGAGCCCGCTTCCGTTTCCCCCCCTTTAGAAGGGGGGGTCAGGGGGGGTCGAGCAGCCAACCCGCTCTCCGGGCCCAACCACGTCGGCCATGCATTGGTTAACCGCACCAGGTCCGCGCTTTCGACGGCGCTCATGTGCCCCTCCTCGCCAGGGTCAGCTCGCGGTGCTTCCACGCCCGCACGGCGGCTGACACGCCCGAGAACAGGCAGAAAATGAACCCCTCGACGCCGTCGCGGAATCCCTGCTTGAGGACGTAAAGTTTGAAGAACGTCCAGACCGGCCGCACCGTGAGGTCACCGGCACGCACGGGCTGGTGCGCCGGCCAGTCCCTCGGCCTCGAGCGTCGTATAGCGATTGATCTTATCCAGGAACGCCGACATCGTCGGTATCGTGCGATGCCTGAGTTCCCCGCGAACGGCAGCCGCCGATCCTTGAAGTTCGACGGTTTCGTGGACCATGCCGACCCACCGGCCGGAATCGCGGCGGAAGAGCCGGAGCGGGTGATCGTGCTGCGTCCCCGAGAACGCGAACCGACGCCCGAGGATCTCGCTCCGGATCGGCACGCGATAGCCGCGATGGGGCGCGTCGCCGTCGGCGATGACCCGCCGGATCTCGGCGGCGAGCTCGGGCGTGATCCGCTCGTCGGCGTCGACCGAGAGGACCCAGTCACCCGTCGCCAGCGCCAGCGCGGCATTGCGCTGCGAGGCGAAGTTGTCGAAGGCCCGGACGCCGAACACATCGGCCTCGCGCCGGGCGATCGCGAGTGTGGCGTCGCGGCTGGCCGCGTCGACCACCACGACCCACTCGTCGGCCCATCGGGCCGTGGCCAGGCAATCGGCCAGGTTATGGGCCTCGTCCTTGGCGACCACCAGCACGCTAACGCGGGGTTCGGCCATGTCGCCACCCCTTTCTCAACGCTCCGGCCAGGGTCCGGGCCGGAAAATAGACGGCGTAGGCGACGAGGGCCACATCCAGCCGCCCGATGGCGGCCAGGACGATCCAGAGATGCCAGCGGAGGTCAGCATGGCCGAGCAGCCGCACGATTGCGGTCAAGCCGCCATCACGATGGGCGCGCGTGGGGCGAGCGGAGGACAAAGCGAGCGCCCGCGGGTTCGTACGACGCTCGAGTTCTTCGCCGAGGCTCGATTCGACGCGGAACAGGTACTTCCCCGAGGTATAGGCGATGCCGAGGAGCAGCCAGACCGGCCGCCCATCGCGGACGAACGCGGACCAGGCGATGGCCGCGTGCAGGGCCAGGTCGACCATCTCGTCGAGGAACTCGTCGAGCCAACGGCCGAATTCCGAAGTCGTGCCCTGGAGCCGGGCCAGGCGTCCATCGGCGGTGTCGAGGACGAGAGCCAGGGCCATGGTCACGGCGATGCAGGCGGCGATCGCCGGGCCGGTCGGGCCGACGGCGACCAGCGCGGCCGCCACGAGCATCAAGGCCGCGGAGGCCGCGGTCACGGCGTTGGGTCGGATCGAGGTCGGGCGGAGCCATTCGGCCAGTCGTTCCGCCAGGGGAAACGCCCAGAACTTGCCGATCGGCTGATAGGTCAAGCGACGGGTCAGCTCCTCGTCGGCGGAGAGCAGCGACTCGGGGCGGTCGAGCCGCCAGAGCACGGCGGATTCCGGCGAGTCGCCGCGACTCAACCGGCGGCGGAGCCGCGATCGGTCGTAGAAGCGGTCGGTACGCAGCACGGCGGCATCGGCCCGGGGCGGACCGGCGACCAGCATCAGTCGGGACCGGGCCCGCTCGCCGATCAGCTCGCTCAGCTCGCGGTGCTCCTCGGGGCGAGCGTACACGGCCACCGATTCACCTTCGGGGGCCAGCTCGATCGCCAGGTCCGCGAGGTGGCCGATCATGGTCCGGCCCAGCACGACTTCGGCCGCGATGAGGCCCCGCGGCCCGCGCGGGCGGGCGTCGATCGCCAGATGCATCGGCCGGGGTGACATCCCAAACGCCTCCCTGCGTTTCTGACCTCGTGGGATGGGTCCAATCCATCGATTGTCATCACTCGGCGCCGGCGGGTTTCACCCACCCTACCATCGGAACCGCCGGTAGAACGCCTCTTGCCTTGCGATCCAACCGGGTCCGCCCACGGCGAGCGCGCGGCGGGCCGCGAGCACGCGGTCGAAGCGACGCAGGGCCTCGACCATCGCGGCGATGAAGTCGAGTCGCCCGCGCACCAGGGCGGCCCCGAGCCGGATCGGCAACCAGAGCAGATGAGCCAGCAGGCGAGCACCCGCCGTGTTCTTCCAGACGAAGATCAGGGTATTCCGATTCGCCAGGCGATCCGACCGCGCCATGCCCAGCTCGGACTCGAACGTACCGAAGCCGCGATGATACGTGACCGACTCGGGCACGTAATAGCCGCGGTAGCCGGCCATCCAGCCGCGAAAGCCCAGGTCGAGATCTTCGATCCGGCCGGGGAAGTAGATCGGGTCGTATCCGCCGATCTCCAGGAAACGGCGACGGTCCACGGCCAGCACCGGCCCGGCCGCCGCGGTCAGGTCCGTGAGCCCCACGACATCCTCATGCCCAGGAACCCGACACATCCCCTGGACCAGCCCGAATCGCGTACGGACCCGCGTCCTCATCCCCTCGTAGGTCTGGCCGTCGAACGTCCAGCAGAGGGGGGCGGTGAACAGGACGTCACCGTGCTCCGCGAATGGCCTCAGCAACGGGCCGACGGCATCCGGGTCAAGCTTGACATCATTGTTCAGGAGCACGACGACCGGGGCGTCCAGCCGGGCCAGGACGCGGTTGAACGAGGCCAGGCCGAGGTTTTCCTCGCGGATGAGCTCGACATCCGGCCATCGACGGGCGATCAGTTCGCACGAGCCGTCGGTCGAGCCGTTGTCGACAACAGCGACGGGGCACGGGACCGGCGACCGATCGGCCGCCTCGCGGATCGAGGGCAGACACGCTTCCAGCCAGCCTCGGCCGTTGTAGTTCAGGACGAGGATGTACGTGCGGTCGACCGTCAAGGGCTCCGTCCCTCGCGATTGGGTCCAACATCCTGTCAATGTCGATTCTGGGGAGGATGAGGCCGCATCCCAACAATCAAGGACGGCCTCGGATCGTTGCATACCATACGGTGAGGCCCGTTTGCGGTCAACCCCGGCGGCGACGGCGGACGGCCGGAACGAAAACGGCCGGCGGCGCGGTGCCACCGGCGCGTTGCCGAAACCTCGCGACTCAAGGATGCTGCGATCAAGCACCCGGCTGGTACGTGCTCCCGCGGAGCGATTCGAGCAGCTTCTTGGTCGCCTTGATCCCCTCGGGCTCGCTCAGCCGCTCGCCCTCGTACTCGATGCCGACGAAGCCGTGATAGCCGGCGTCGGTGACGATCTTCATGATCCGCGCGAAGTCGAGCATGGTCTCGTGGCCGGAGCTGTCGAAATCGTAGCTCTTGGCCGAAACCCCCTTGGCGTACGGCATCATCCGGGCGATGGCGTCGTACACGTCGATCGTGTACTTGCCGTGCCCCCCCTGCCGGGGGAAGTTGCCGAAATCGGGGAGCGTGCCGAAGCTGGGCTTGTTGACCGCCTTCATCAGGGCGATCATGGCGTCGGGGTTGCTCGACACCCCGCCGTGGTTCTCGCAGATGATCTTGATGCCGTGCTGATCGCCGTACTCGGTCAGCTTGGAGCAGTCCTCGGCTGCGGCAACGACGTCGGTCGGGCTGTAGTTATGCCCCGTGTTGATCCGGATGGCATGGCAGCCCAGGGCCGCCGCGGCGTCGACCCACTTCTTGTGGTTGTCCACGGCCCTGTCACGCCTGGCATGGTCCTTGGAGCCGAAATTCTGATCACCCTCGCCGTCGATCATGATCAGGACACAGGTGACTCCCACGTCATTGGCGCGCGACTTCAGATCCTTGAGATAGCCCGAGTCGTGGGCCTTATCGTGAAAGAACTGGTTGACGAACTCGATGCCGTCGACGCCGAACTGCTCGCGAGCGATCGAGGGAAAGTCGAGGTTCGTGATCTGACGGCCGAACTCCTTTTCCGCAACCTTCTTGTTGGTCAAGGCGTTGTGGATGGACCACTCGGCCAGCGAGATCTTGAAGTCGCCGATCTTGCCGGCCGCGGGCTGGCCGGTCGGCTCGTCGGCATGTGCCCCGCGCGAGCCGAGTCCCAGCATCGCCGCACCGGCGGCGGTGGCTTCCAGGAACACCCGGCGACTGAGCGACGTTTCACCCATGATCTTGGTCTCCCGATGCGATGGAATCGGCGGGGACTTCCCCGCCGCTCACTCACTCGTAAGCGATGTTCCGTTCGTCCAGGATGGCCTTGAGCGCGGCGGAGGCCTCATCGAACCGCTCCGGTCCCGTGAAACCCGAGGCGAGCCCGGCGATGTTGAGGTGCGGCTCGAGCACGGCGAACCCGTCGTAACCGCCGTCCACCGCCTCTTGCAACAGGCGGGGGATCAGACCGTCGCCCGCGCCTGCCGGCACGTTTCGCTCCAGCTTCGCGTCGTAGTCCTTGACATGGAAATGGCTGACCAGATGGCGCAGCCGGGCCCAGGCCTCATCGATCGGCTGCCGGACCTCGACGTAGTTGGCCGGGTCGAAGGCATGGCGCAGCGCCGGGGAATCCACGGTCTCGAGGATGTCGGCGACGCGGGCCGCGGTGTCGCCGTAGATCCCTTTCTCGTTCTCGAGGAACAGGGTGATCCCGCGCTCCCCCGCACGCCGGGCCAGCTCCCGCATGCGTTCGATCACCTCCTCGCGATGCGAGGCCGGATCCTCTCCGGGCGGCATGTAGAAGCTGAACACGCGGATCCGTGGCGCCCCGTAGAACTCGGCCAGATGCATGGCCCGGTCGAAGCGTTCGAGGTGCTCCCCGAACGACTCGGTGATGCGGATCTTGCCGATCGGCGATCCGATGGCGCTCAGGCCGAACCCGCGCGAGTCGAGCAGCGTGCGGAAGTCGGCGTGCTGGGCCTCGGAAAGGTCCAGGACGTTGACGCCGTGGATGGCGCGGAACTCGATGAACTTGATCCCATTGCGGGACAGGACCGCGATCTGCTCGCCGGGGTCCTGGGAGATCTCGTCGGCGAAGGCACTGATGCGGATCATCGATCGTTCCCCAGGAGCCGGCACGAGGACGGGCTCGGACGCATCCGCACCCTCCCGGGTCCATGCCTGGCCGTTGCGCTGGGTCCATCATAACAGAACGGGGGAAAACCGCCAGGCTGTGGTGGTCTGGCGAGGGAGACGAGGTTAGGATGGGAGAGAGTTCGACAGGAGCACTCGATTCGCGGCCCATTCCGATGCAGGTTGCTTGGCGATGGCGACGATCATCTGGCCTCTCCTGATCTACTGGCTCGTCATGTTCGTCGCGTGTTTCGTGGTCGTCGAACTCGGCCACGACCAGCTCTATGATGAGGTGACGCCCCATGCCGGGTTGAAGGTGGCCGGCGGCTCGCTGTTGATCGCCATCCTCCTGACCACCCTCCGGGCCAAGGGCCTGGCCGCCTCGTACGACTCGATGTTCACCACGAACATCATCTGGACCGTGTTGCAGGGCATCGTCTGGGCCGGCGTCTTCATCCTGGTCTTTCAGTTCCACCCCTGGCATGGACTCGGATTGGGGCTGGCGACCATGCTCCTGGTGACCGGACTGGCCACGATGGGGGTTGAAAGCCTGCTGGCGAAGCCGGTCGCCACCTCGCAGACCGCCCGCGCCAGCGTGCCCAATCAGCCGGTCAGACAATCCGTCTCGCCTGGCGCCACATCGGCCCCGGCAGCGGCTCCCGCCCCGACCAAGTAGACCGCACGTGCGATGAAGTCGGATCGACGGCGACGGCGAGGGGAGGTTGCGCTCGTCGATGAGCCAGGCTGTAAAAACTCGTTCATCTCGCGATCTCCCCCGTGCTTTTTCGACGACTCCGACGTAGGATGCACATGAGGAGCGGCGAGGGCCACTTCTCTTCCAGCCCTCCATCGGGCTGTCACGGACTCCCGCCGACCTACGGTCCGCACCGACAGCCCCCCATGACTGGTTGAAAGGAGCATGGGACATGCGCTATCTGACCCATCAATTCGCGCATTCCGAGACGCTCGATCGCGCCCGTCGTTGGCTCATCGACGCGGGGGTGTCTCCCGACCGCATCCACGTCCATCATCATGGCGTGCCCAATCTGGCCGTGGCCGTGGAGCCGGGCGAGGTCGACGGAATCGAGATGGTGATCCGCGCCGCGGAGAACCCCGATCCGGACGGCCTGCCCAGTTTCTGGGAACTGGCCCGGCTCGAAACCACCGAAGCGGCGGCCTCCGAGCCGGTCGCCTCCGCCGTGAGTCGGCCTTCCGAGTCGTTCGTGCTCGCCTGGCATCCCATCGATACAAACTGGGATGAAGAGATGAGGCGACAAGTCGAGCAGCAGAGGGACTTTCGCGAGATGCGGGCGTAGGGATCGGGTCGCTCGCCTTCGACCGGCCGGGGCAGGCGAAACGGAGCGCGTCCCCGTCCGGACGAGGCGCCGGCCGAGCTAAGCGGGGAGCTCGCCCAGGCACCGCTCGATGAATCGCGCCAGCCGGTCGGCGGCCTCGAGCGCGTGCTCGTGGAGCGTCCAGAAGTCCTTGACGCTCGACGGCCGATTCCAGACCGCCCGCAGCGCCGCACCGATGCGATAGCTCCCCGACCTGGTCATGATCGTGGCGACCTCCCGAGGCAGGTTGGTGCGCGCATCGTCGCTGACGATCCTCACCGACAGGAATCGGACGAGCCTCTCCCCGCAAAGGGCGGCGACCGCCGAGGATTCCATGTCGACGATGTTGGCCCCGGCGGTCCGGTGCAGCTCCTGTTTCTCGGCCGAGTCGAGGATGACGCGGTCAACCGTGAGCAATCGGCCCGCGACATGGCGGACCCCGCCGCCGAACGACTCCGGCCGGCTGACCGGGAATCGGCGGCCTTCGGGATCCATCAGTTCCTCGGGCAACGCCAGGTCATTGCGCTGCAATTCCGGATTCAGGGCGCCGGCAAACCCGGCGGAGATGAGCCAGGATGGACGGTGGCCGTCGAGGAGGATGCCGGCGGCCCGTCGGGCGGCAGTCCGGCCCATCCCACCGAGGGCGATGGCGACAATCTTGCCGTCGAGTTCCCCCTCGATCACGGGCATCGAGGCGGCGTGGTACTTCCGGACCCGGCGCAAACGATCGATCAGGTAGCCGACCTCCATCGGCATCGCGGCCACGATCCCGACATCGGCGGGCACCGGCGCCGGGGCCACCAGCTTCGGGGCAGGCCGTGCCGAACCGCCTTCGTCCCGATCGCTTCGACTCATCGTCTCGACCGCATCGTCAGCTCAACTGCCACTTGATCGTCTTGAACAGATCGCCGAGCCGGCTGTTGACTCCGACGGCCGCCGACGTCTCATAGCCGACATGGACCATGCAGTTCTCGCACCGCGGGTCCTTCCCGTAACCATACTTCTCCCAGTCGGTCTGATTCAACAGGTCGCCGTAGCTTTCGTGGTGCGTGTCGGTGATCAGGTAGCAGGGGCCTTTCCAACCCTTGACGTTGCGGGTCGGACTGGCCCAGGCCGTGCACTGCATCTCGCGCTTGCCCTGGAGGAACTCCTGGTAGACCGGCGAGGTGTGGAAGCGATACTTCTTGAACATCGCCTCGGCGGCGCGGAACTTGGCCTTGATGTCGTCGCGGGTCATGAAGATCTCTTTGGTGTTGACCGCGGCGTAGCTATAAGCCGGCGAGATGATGAAACCATCGACGCCCAGCTCGGTCAGGTAGGCGAAGAGCGAGTCGAGCTCGGCCATGTCGGTCTCGTGGTAGACCGTCGTATTGCTGCAGACGAGGAAGCCGGCCTCCTTGGCCGCCTTGATGCCGTCGATCGCGGCGTCGAAGACGCCCTGACGCTCCACCGCGATGTCGTGGTTGTCCCGCATCCCGTCGAGGTGCACGTTGAAGAAGAACGTCTGGCTGGGTTTGAACTCATGCAGCCGCTTCCGCGTGAACATCCCGTTGGTGCAGAGGATGACGACCTTCTTGCGCTCCTGGATCCTGGCGACCAGCTCGCCGATGGCCGGGTAGATCATCGGCTCGCCGCCGCAGATCGAGACCACCGGCGCCCCACATTCGTCCACCGCCGCCAGGCACTCGTCCAGGCTCAGCTTCTGCTTGATCGTCAACTCGTACTCGCGGATGCGGCCGCACCCGGTACACGTCAGGTTACAGGCGTGCAGGGGCTCGAGCATCAGGACCATCGGGAACTTCTCGGCCCGCTCGACGACGCGCTTGCGCGCCACGTATCGGGCGATCCGGCTGGTCATGGGCAAGGGGAAACGCATGACGCTCGACCTCCTTGGCGCTCTTGGGACTCGGTCGGATCGCGGTGATCGTCCTTGATCGATTCGGTGTCGTCTGGCATCCGGCTGGATCTTCGCGCGGATGGCCCGCTGTCAGGGGGCTCGTCCGGCCCGGGGACTCGGGGCGAATGGAAGGAGAGGATCGTCGATTCCGGATTCCAGATTTCGAATTCAAGAACCCCGAAGACCGAAATCATGGGGAGTCGCATCTATTCGGAATTCGTCAATCGGGAATCCGGAATCTTGAATCCGGAATTCATCCTCTCACGGACTTTCAAGGGTCCAGCGACACCGGCTGCGCCGGGATGCGGCTGGCCAGAGCCGGCGGCGACTTCTCCACCTGGCGATCGATCGCCGCCTTGTAGCGGGCGATGGCCATGAGCGGGAAGTAGATCCGGTAATAGTGATAGCGGAGGTAGAACACGCGGGGGAAGCCGGTGCCGGTGAACGTCGCCTCCTCCCATGAGCCGTCGGGATTCTGCTCCTGGACCAG
Organism: uncultured Planctomycetota bacterium; assembly: GCA_963815795.1. Classification (GTDB taxonomy): domain Bacteria; phylum Planctomycetota; class Planctomycetia; order Isosphaerales; family Isosphaeraceae; genus JAKAUH01. Next base: position 1,598,369 of record CAWFIC010000006.1, read on the forward strand.
GTAATCGATCCCGCCGCGGACGGCCGCGGTCTGTGCCCGACCCGCGGCGATCAGGCCGAGCGTCGCCCAGGCGGTCTGCGACGGGGTCGGATCGCCCGTGCCCTTGAGCGAGGGATCATCGTAGCTCCGGCAGGTCTCGCCCCAGGCGCCGGACGGCTGCTGGGTCGACTCGAGCCACTCGACGGCGCGGAGGATCCGCGGGTCGTCCATGGGGAAGCCGATCGCGGCCAGTCCCTGCAGCACCTGCCAGGTGCCGTAGATGTAGTTGACACCCCACCGGCCGTACCAGCATCCCTCGGGCTCCTGAGTGCGCCACAGATAATCGAGGGCGCGGACGATCGCGGGGTGGTCGGGCGGATAGCCGAGCGTGCCGAGCAGCTCCACGACGCGGGCGGTGATGTCGGGGCAGCTCGGGTCGAGCATCGCGTTGTGATCGGCGAACGGGAGCTTGGTGAGGACCTGGTTGTCGATGTCGACGTCGTAGGCCGCCCAGCCGCCGTCGCGGTTCTGCATCGAGAGCAGCCAGGCGACCCCGCGCCGTGTGGCGGCGGCGACTTCCGCGTGGCCGGCGAACGGCGATCGGTTGAGCGCGAGGATCACCATCGCGCTGTCGTCGAGGTCGGGATAGTGCTTGTTGTGGAACTGGAAGTGCCAGCCGGTCGGCTCGACGCGCGGGCCGTTGATGGCCCAGTCGCCGGCCCCGCGCAGCTCCTTGGAGAGCAGCCAGTCCACGACCCGGCCCCAGGCCGGGTGCTCCGCCGGCAGCGCGGCGTCGGCCATCGCGATGGTCGCGATCGCGGTGTCCCACACGGGCGAGAGGCAGGGCTGGACCCGCACGCGATCGCCCTCGGCGATCTGCAGGTCCTCGAGCTGCTCCATCGCCCAGCGGACCTCGGGCGAGTCGTCCGCGTAGCCCAGGCACTTCAGCGCGATGACCGCGTAGATCATCGGCGGGAAGATCGCGCCCAGGCCATCGGTCTCATCGCAGTGCTCCATCACCCAGCGATGCGCCGCCCGGATCGCCGGCCGCCGCCAGGACGCGGGCGCGCGCCGGTCGAGCCATTTCAGCACCCGGTCCAGCCCCAGGAAGAACCGAGTCCAGGAGACGAGCCGCCCCTGGACGCGAGCCGGCGGCGCATCCAGGAAGAGTTCGCCGATGCCCTGCTCGGCGCGAGGGTCCGGACCGGCTTGTAGTACGACATGATCGACAAGGGGACGACGATCGTCCGCGTCCAGGCCGACATGGCGCTCAGGCTGAACCGCAATCGCGGCGGGAGCAGGACCAGCTCGGGCGGTACGCACGGGCACTCGTCGTAATCGATCTGGCCCAGCAACGCCAAGTAGAACCGCGAGAAGCTGTTGCAGGCGTGCGCGCCGCCCAGATCGAGAATCGCCCGCCGCGCCCGCGCCATCTCGGGCTCATCGGGCGATCGGCCGGTCAGCTTGAGCGCGAAATACGCCTTCACCGACGCGCTGACGTCGGCCGGCCCCCCCGGGTAGATCGCCCAGCCGCCCCCGGGCAACTGATGGTCCTGGATGTATCGGGCACAGCGGACGCAGACCTCGTCCGACTCCCGCCCCAGGAAGGTCATCAACAGGATATATTCGGATTCGAGGATCGTGTCGCCCTCGAGCTCGGCAACCCAGTAGCCCTCGTCTTCCTGCCGCTCCAGGAGCCAGTCGCGCGTGCGCTCCATCGTGGCGTCGAGGGCGGCCGCTCCGGACAACATCCACCGAGACGCCCGGCGCGAGCTCGGGGAGTTCCAGGACTGGGGAAATACGCCTCCGTCCCTGTTGGCGATCATGAGTTCCCTACCCTCTCCCTCGGGCCTTGCGCGAGCCTTCGAGCAGTCCCCGACTGGGCTGGCGGCGGGGCGTGGATTGTCCGCAAACGCTCGGGTTTTCCCGCGAGCGGCGCACATCCTAAGCGCGTCCCGATCAATCGATCAAGATCAAACCCCCCCGAGATTTGGGTCAATTCGCTGAAAACCGAATCACGATGCACCCGCAAATCTTGCCTAGTTTGCGGGCAACCATCGAAGCTTCCCGGACGCAGGGTAGTCGGAGATGACAGCGGGATCGGAGGAGGTGCGGACGGGGGCCCACACCCACCAATACAGAAGGGTCCGGAATCATTGCGACGGGCCGACGTGTCGGTCGGATTGGGAAATCGTCAATCAGCCGTCAGGGTCGTGTCGAGCTGGAAGCCGTGGAGCACCGGGATCGACCGGAGGATCGCGAGCACGCGGTCCTTGTCGGCGGCGTCGAGGAGCGTGCCCCGGATCTCGAGGTGGTCGCCACGCGACCTGACGCTGTCGACGTGCGCCAGCTCGCCGAGATGGCGGGACATCTGCGCGGTCAGGTAGGGCTCGATATCCTCGGGACGCCCCTTGCGGACCAGCGGATTGGGATGGTCCTCGTCGGGGACGAGGAATTCCAGGCGGTCGACGATGTCGTGGACTCCCGGAGTCTGCTGGGCCGCGCGGAAGGCGAGCATGGCCTCGTAAGCCGAAGGGACCTTGCCGGAGAGCATCACGGCGTCGCCGGTCGTGCGGACCTTGATCTGCTGGCTGCCGAGGGCGGGGCGTCGTGTCAGGGCGTCGACCACGCGTCGCGTGAGCCGCTGCGAATCGAGCGCGGCCACGGAGATCGCCGCGGGCCTGGCCTGCTGGGCCGCGGGCACGTTACCGGGTGCGGGCGGTTCGACGACCTGATCCGGGGCCGGACGGGCGGCGGGAGCCGGACGAGGCGCCTCGGCGCGCGATCCGGCGGGGGACTCTCGGCGGCCGGATCCCGTCGAGGGGGAACCATGACCCGATCCGGCCGGACGGAGACGGGCTGCGGGGGCGGGGGCGGCTCTTCGTGAGTGGCGGTCCCGGAATGTCGCGGCTTGACCTGGAACTGGGTGACGACCCGGCTCACGCCCGGTACGCTCCAGGCGGTCCGCTCGATCTCGCGGGCCACATCCTCGCTCGCGACCACGCCGCGGAGGAACACCTGTCCGGCCGCGTCCACGGTGATCTCGACGTCGCCCTTCACCGGGGGAAGTTCCATGGCGCCGGCGGGCCCCGGCGTGAGTGGTTGGCCGCCGCCCGCCGGATTCGCCGCTGGCTCCGGGTTGCCGACCGGCTTGAACGCGGACAGATTCGGGTTCGGCTGGATTCCGACCATACCGGCCGCCGCGGCGGCGGGCATCGGCTGCGCGCCGGGGGGCCCGGCCATCGCGACGTCCCGCCTGGCTCGCCACCAGGGTGCGAAGCTCACCACGGGCGGCTGCATCCCGAAGAACGGATCGTCGAGCCACCCGAAGAGGGGCTGCGGATAGACGTAATACGACGCCGAGAGGTTCGGCGCCAGCATGCCGTAACCGGTCATCGATGGCGTCGCGCTCATGGCGACCCGCACCGTCTCGGCCGTGTCGATGACCAGATCGTCGCGGAACCGGAATCCGAACGCGATCGCCATCTGCACGGCCGCGTCGTGCACCTGCTTGGTCCCGACGCGCCCCGACAGGATGACGGCACCGTCCCGCCAGGTTGCGCCGATCGCATAGGGGGCGGTCAATGGGTTGGCCCGCAACGCGCGGTTCATCACGACCTCGGGCCGGAGCTGCGGGTCGTCCGCCGCCCGAGGCGGACTCGCGGCCGACGATGCGGCCTGTTGACCGGGGGCCAGACCGGCGACGCCGGCCACAATCGCCAGCGCGCCCGAACGACGAGCGCAACGCGCCCCGATTCGGGATCATCCTCGTACCTCCCCGAAATGGAAGGTCAGAACGCCAGACGCCGCACGATCCCCCTCATTCGCAGTGTACGCATCGCGCCGCCCACCGGCAAGGTGGCGGGGTGCCGTCGCCGTCGCGTCCCTGCAGGGGGGCGGCCGCGCGATTGGCCCCTGGCACGAACGATCCTCACATCCTTCGGGCTTTCCGACCCGACGTTCCGGACCCGTCAGGCCCCAACGGCAGACCGTCCGCCCGGCCGTGGTCATCGAGCCGGTACCGACGCCGCGGGAACGACCGGACCCGGACCGGCGCCGCGAGTCCTGACGGATCATCCCTTCCTCAGTTGCTCCCGTCACCTGGCCCCCTCCTTGAGCGTGGCCATCCGGTCTGGCGGGCTAGCTGGGCACAGCCCCGATCCCGCCGGCCCGATGGACCGAGAGTCTACCGGCTGAGACGACCCGAAAGTGGCCACCAGCGGTCGGCAGGACTCCTCCAATCGCTGCAATCCCTTCCTCCCCCCAGAATCGCGGCTTTGTTTCGCCGGATCGCGCCCCTCCCCTTTGCGGCCCGACAATCACGTAATTCCTCCGATCGGTGCAGTCCTTTCCATCCCGATGACCGTGGCTTCGTTCGCGCGGTCCGGGTGCCGCGGCGCTGACTCCGTGGGTTCGTTCGCGCGGTTTTCGGATCCCTCGGCCGACCGCACGGGTTCGTTCCGCAGATTTGCACGCCCCCGGCGAAGCCCATTGGCTTGGTTTCGTCACCACCGCGGGCCGCCATCCGCCGCCGCAAGCCGCCATTTTGGCAGGTTCTGGGTTCGTTTTGCGCATTTCGAAGCCGTCGCACCATCGCTGAGCTGCCAATAAGGCAACGTTGGCTTTGTTTCGTGCGCGGCGAAGCGCCACCCACGCCGCTGGGCTGGGGCGATCGGGTTGGGACGAACCATCCATGCAACCATGACCTTAGGCACGCCCTAACGGACCGAGTGCCGCGAATCAACCCAATGATGCGACCACGCACGCGGGTCCACAGAAGCATGCATGATGACGCCCAAAATGCGCCCGCCATGATCGGAACCTTCGTCTATGAAATGCGATCTCGGGCCCGATCGCTCCGGTTGTCCGTCGTCCGAATTGCCAAAGAGGGATCCCTTAGTTAGACGTCGCGGGCCTGCGAATCATTCGGTCATTCTTGCCGGGATTTCGAAAAGTTGGAGTTTCGGCCTCATCCGGTCGGGGCGGGGTAACCGGGCAGGCCGGGCCGTCGAAGTTGACGGGGCCGTCATAACAAGGCTGGCACTAGGGCGAGTCCCCCGAGGGATCCTGACTCCACTGCTTTGCATTAGACTGGATGCGTGGCTGCTGGTTGACGATAGCCTAACTGCAATACGTTTAACGGAGCATAACGTTTGAAGGTTCTAAGGGCGGGAGGTGTGATGCTAGGTCGTTCTTCTTGAATTTGGACATCTTTCGCTTGACACCGGGGATTGATCCGGTTACGGCGGCCTCGTCGTCGGTCGCTCGCTGCATCTCACAGCAGCCCCCGGTACCGCGCTCGAATCGCCCGGGCGTCGAGCTGTCGCATTCCGGCAGCCGGCACTTGAGGATCTGGAAACAGCCGGTGAACGACAACCGATCGGTGTCCAGCCCGGCCTCCGATGCCGCCTCGTACATCAGCGCCGGACGACGAAGTGGCCAGCGACAACGCGTAAATCTCCTGCATCACCCCCGCCGGCGTCCCGCTCCGCAGGTTGCGCCGGCTTGGTCGCCCGCCGCGGGTCCTGGTGGGTCTTCTGCTCATCGTAGACCAGTTCCTGTTCCCATCGCTCATGATACAAGATGATCAATTCCTCGGCGGGGTACAGATCCTCATCGAACAGGTTCGTGATCAGGATATGGACCTCGCCGTGGCCGACCCGTCGCGGGTCGTCGGCGTGTAGCGGATCACTCGCACGATGATCCCATCACGATCCTTGCGGCGATCCTCGGGCGTCGGATAGATCCGGGCCAGGTAGGAACCGTCGGCCAGATCACGGATCGGCTAGAGGATCAACCGGCTGGTCACCCGCGCCAGGATCTTCACTCGCCGCGCCGTCACCTCCTTCCAGAGGGCATAGCTGAAGAAGCCGCGATCCCACAGCAGGAGCATGTCGGGGCCGAGATGGCGGAGCAAGGCCCCGACCATCGACTGTTCGCCATGGGCGATCGATCGGGCCACGAAGGCGACCTCGACATGAGTCCCCAACTCGACCAGGCTGAGCTTGCGGACCTGGGGGAAGGCCCCATCGCCGCGCGGCCCGGCGGAGGGCCGGCCGAAGGCGGCGGCGTTGGCGTCCGAGTCGGGGACGTCGAGGACCGTGCCGTCGATCCCCATCAGGCGGAGGCCACGATAGAAGGCGCCGGGCGTCTCGGGCCGGGCCAGCGGGCGGACGACGTGCTCGAAGAGGTGCCGCATCGGGGCGATGCCCAGGCGGGCCGGGCTACGCAGAGGCTGGAGCGATCCGGGGTCTCCTCGCCGACGCGGAGGCGGCGGGCATGCTTGAAGACCTGGCGGATCGGCAAGTCGGTCAACAGCCCCATGGCCAGGACGACCCAGCAGACGACCTGGTGGGTCAGCTTGCAGCTCCGGGGATTGATACGTCCGGTGTCCTGGAGGGCTTGGCGGACCGCCTCGGGCGGGATAACCTGTTCGAGTCCCGCAGGCGATCCAGGACCGGCCGTGCATCGGGCAACAGGGTGCAATGTCCGTGGCATGCGAGTGCGGCTCTTGTGGCTTGGGTTGAGCAACCAAGTAACAGGAGGGTGAGAAAAGGTAGAGCCTAACTGTGACTCTGGAGTGTATTTGTCTCGACCCAGACCCTCCATTTTGACCACCGAAGGCGAATCCAACCAACATGAGAATCTTTCAAGATTCTCACTCTGACTACATCATTGTATGATATTGTGACGCAAAGGGAGCCCCCGCAGTAAGTTGTGTCATTTTTCCAACATGTGCAAATCCGTGTCCTGACCCTCGGTCCGGCCGGCCCGGGCCCGAGGCGACGCCGGCCGGCCGCTCCGACCGGGCCGGACCCGAGCCGACGGGTGTGTCCCTCCACCGCGCGGGACCAGAACCGCATGACTCACTCCGGAGTGGCTGGGAAGGCGATGACGCGTACTTCGAGCCCAACCGTCGTGCCCGCTCCAACTGTTTCGGGAGCGTCGAGCCACTCGACCCAAACACTCAGTGAGTCATCATTTGGGTCAGTGGAATTCTGAAGGAATCCTTGGAGGCCCAGACGACCGGGGACGCCGGATCGGTCGCGAATCTCAACCCGCACCGACGGGCTATCCGGGTTGAAGGTGGACCCTCGGGTCTTGACCAGCTCGAAGAAGCTGCCGATCTCCGTGCCGCGGGGCAGCAGGTGAGCGTCACGCGGGGTGGAGGGGCCCAAGCGGACGGTCTGAACCGTCCCCTGCCGATCCTCATACCGGATGATGTTCGCGTCGTACTTCTCGGCCGAGGCGAACATGCTCGACACGCTGAGCAGACGGAACGCATCGAAGCCTCGAAGGTTGCCGTCAAGTCGGATCGCTTCTCGGACGGCGAGCTTGACCGACATATTCAAGGAAGAGCGTTTAAGCTCGGGGGTCCGATAGGTGCGAACGCTCGTGAACTCCGTCTGCGTGCCGTGGCGACCCGCCAGCTCGACCCTGAGAAGATCGGGGCCGCCCGTCCTGATCTCGGCGCGGGTGACCTCCGGGACGAGCCTGAGGAGCTCTCCCTGCGGCCGGAACGACGGCGCCCCAATAATCGAGGTCCCCATCTGGGCTCCGGGACCCTCGGGCTTCTGATAGGTCGGTCTAACGTAGGCAATCGCTATCAAGTCCGACCAAATCAGCGGGTAGTCGGCATGCGATGAGGCATTCGCGAAGATCTCGACGATCTTGAACCGAGCAGGCTGTCCACCGGGGGCACCAGCTAAGGGTGCGCCGCCCCTGAGGAGCGGCACCGCCGCTTCCGCGATGCCCGATGCCCGGGCGATAACCGCTGCTCTCCCGAGCTCGATCTTCACATCCGGCTGGGCCTGCAGGCTCACAAGCAGGGCCCAGATCTCGATGGAATATATCATATAAATGATATAATAAATGTCGTTTAAATGTCTAAATGGTATGGAAATGACGGGATATTGGGACGGCACCGAGACGCCATCCACCGGCGACCTCGCCCGGGCCCCCGAACACATATCTACCCGGGCCCAAGGCCAGCGTCCAGGAGATTTCCGAGAGATCGGCACGACCGACGGAGCGGATGCTCGATCAAAGCCATTGAATGAACCCTCGGCGCCCCAGTTCCTGCTATGCGCAGGGCGAAGGAGGTCCGGGACGACCGGCCGCCGAGGAAGCGTCGTGTCCAACTCAGCTGCCTAGGGCTTGGACTTGGCGGGAAGACGCAGCCCGTTCAACCTTGTCCACCAGGAACGTATTAGACATCCAGGGGATTCCTCTGTATTTACCACTAGCGATCCAGTTTAGAATTTGATAATGCCCCTCCTCTGTCGCGGCGTACAACCTCACGCTAAAGACCTTCTCACGGCCCAACTCCGCCGATTCCGTGATGGTTGTCGACCACCTGCCTTTATCGACCTTCCGATCCTCCGGCAATGTAGCCTTCGGCTGCTTGAAAAAGATGAGGCCATTGATTTCGACCGCGACCCAGAGATGGAAATCCTCCGACAGTTTTTCGAAGTCCCCATCGCATGGGATACTCTCGCCGACCAAGCTGTTTGGCCCTGGCCTGTCGAAATGCCCACGGACTTCCCTCAGTCGCGTGAAATCATTATATTTAAAGAATAAATCGCGTATTTTTTCCTCCGATTTTTGGAGTCTTGCCTCGGTCGCATCGTCCGATTGTTGGAGTTTCGTCTTGGTTTCATCGGTGGCAAGCTGGGCGTTTTTCGCCTCCTGTTTAGCGCCATCGGCCTGCTGTTTAGCGCCATCGACCTGGAGCCTGACACCCTGCAGCGATGATCTGGATGTGGTCCAGGCCGCCAGGAAGGCGAGCAGGGCAGGAATGACCACCTTCAGGAATTCCCACCAATTTCCGCCCAGATCCTTCGCGCCAGCAGACGCCTTGGAATCAGCCCTACCCATGACCGCCTCCGAATAGGATGAGCCAAGATTTCCCGGATGAGCGTTGACCTCGTCGGTCCGGGGGCTCGCGAGGCCGCGCCCGGCTGACATTCGACAACTGCCGCCTCGCCATGTCAAAGGAAAACCGGCGCATCCCGGACGGTCGACGAACCAAACGCGCACATCACGATCGACGTCCGATCAAACTGGCTCCGTAAAATGGCCGATCTGCACCTACGACCCGACCACGCCGCCGAGGAGAGAAACCATGAGCGAAGAACGGCCCATGCCGATCGGCCTGGTCCGCGTCTCCACCCAGACGCAGGCCGAATCCGGACTCGGACTCGACGGCCCGCTCGCCGCCCTCGAACGACGCTGCGCCGTCGTGGGGGGGAGTTCCTCGAGGTCTACCCCGAGGTCGAGAGCGGCAGGCGCAAGGACATCCGCACCCTCGTCACCGACGGCCTGGTCGGACACCCTCGCCCCGACCGGCGGTCGGATCGGGGGGACCGTCGCCGGTGAAGGCGGGACGCCGTCCGCCGGCGGGTGGGTGGGGCGGAGTCGAAACGTCCGGTCCCGCCGGGCCCCCGGCCGCCGGCTCGCCGGCGTGCATCGGGCCCGAACCAGCCGGCGGGTCCGCGCCCGTCGGACGCCGGTCGTCGCCGCCTCCGCGAGCCGGTCGGCCCGCTCCTCGGTACGGGTCGGGCTGCGCCGCGGACCGGCGAGTCGGCGAGCGGTTGTTCCGGCCGCGGTCGCCCGCCGGCAGCCCGGCGGCCGCGGTTCGGTCTGCCCGGTTCGCTCGAGGCCGACCCGGGACCGACCGGCCGAGGGTCTCCCGCCTTCATTGACGCCGGTCCCGGCGATCCGCCGGCCGGTCGCGTCGAGGGTGACCGGCCGGGCCGTCGAGGTCGAATAGGCCGACATGACAGGGGCGGTATCGGGATGAGGTCTCCGAGAGACCCCGGCCCCCGCCCGGCCCGGTCCCCTCGCCGGCCGGCACCCCGACCCCCGATCCGGCCGGCCCGGGCCCGAGGCGAACCCGGCCGGCCGATCCGACCGGGCGGGACGGACAGCAGCCGGCGGTGGGTCGGGCAATCTCGCTGAGTCCCCATTTCCGCGCCCCAGTCGATCGAACCAGTTGCATCGGGCGCCACGGCCGGCACCGGCGCGTCATTTCGCGATCGCATTTACAGAATAATGATCCGTCCGCCGGCGACGAAGATGCCGCCGCGACGGGAGTCGGGGAGGTCTTTGCCACTCGAGCCCGCGGCGGTGCCGGCAGTGCCGGCGGCGCCGGAGTGACCGGCTGCGCCGGCATGGCCGGCAACGCCGCTGGGGGCCTGGGCGCCCACACCGGCGTTGCTGAAACCACCGTGTCCCGCTGCGCCGCCGGGCTGAGCCGTCCTGCCGTCGGCGGTCCTGGCGACGGCGCCACCGGCGCCCCCGCGCCGACGGCACCGCCGGGCGCTGCCGCGGCGAGGGTATTGTTGCTGAACTCGGTGCTAATGATCGTCACCACGCCGGCGCTCATGTAGAGGCCGCCGCCGGCTGCATTGCCGCCGGCGCCGCCATTACCACCGCCGCCACCGTTGCCGCCATTGCCGTCGTCGCCGCCGTCGCCGCCGTTACCGCCCGTGCCTCCCGGCGCGCCCGTGCCACCGTTGCCGCCGTCGTTGTAGCCCACGGAGGGTCCGCCGTGCCCGCCGACGTTGCCATAGCCCCCCTGTCCACCCGCTCCGCCCGCGCCACCCGCGCCGCCGGCGGCCTGGTTGGCGTTGACGGTGCCGAAGCTGACGGCGAGTACGCCGCCATTCACGTAAAGTCCGCCGCCCTCTCCGGCACCGCCCGCGCCGCCCTGGCCGCCATTGCCACCATTGCCGCCGTCGCCGCCCGCGACTCCATTGCGATAGTTGCCCGCGCGGCCGCCGGCGCCGCCGAGACCGCCGGAGTGACCGAGGCCACCGGGGCCGCCCTGGCCCGCGAACCCCGCCGTCGTCGTGCCCCTGCCGGAAAGACTCGCCGCGCCACCGCCGTGGCCACCCACGCCGCCGGTGCCGCCGGCACCACCGGCACCCCCGGCGACCGAGTTGGCGCTCACGGTCGGGGCGCTCAAAACGACGAGCCCGCCGCCAAGATAGATGCCGCCGCCAAGGGCAGTGCCGCCAGCGCCGCCCGTGCCGCCGCCGGCGGCGTTAGCGCCGGGCTTGTTGGGACCGCCGGTGCCACCGCTGCCGCCGGTGCCACCGGGGCCGCCGTCGCCTCCGTGACCGCCGCCGTTTCCGCCGGTACCGGCGGCGCCGCCGATGCCGCCATACCCACCGAATCGGACGAAGCCGCCCGCACCGCCCACGCCACCGTGGCCGCCCGCGCCGCCCAAGGCGTCGTTGCCACTGATCTGGGCGGCCTTGGCAATGACCGTCCCGCCGCCGACAAAGAGCCCACCGCCCGCACCGGGGCCGCCGGCGCCGCCCATTCCTCCTGCGGCCCCGCTGCCGGCGAAGCCGGCGGGGCCGCCGGCGCCGCCCGCGCCGCCATGGCCACCGGGCCCGCCGTTGTGCGGACGGGGCGCGGCCGTGCGGCCGCTGAAGCCCGAGCCGCCATGTCCGCCCGCTCCGGCGGTGCCGCCGACGCCACCGGCGTAGCCGGTGTCACCGGCTCCGCCCGCGCCCCTGCTCCGCCGGCACCACCCAGGGCGTGATTGCCGCTGACCGAGGTGATGTTCAGGGCCAGCGCGCCGGACGCGACGTAGGCACCGCCGCCGTATCCTCCGCAGCCGGCCCCGCCCGCACCGCCGACTGCGGCGGCCGCGCCGTGGCCTGCGAAACCACCCGATCCTCCCGCGCCGCCGACACCGCCCGCGCCGCCGGTCGGATGGAGCGCCGTGCCTGCCCCGCCATTGCCCGCATTGCCGCCGCGGCCGCCCATGCCGCCTCGTGGGTCGACCCCGGTCGCCCCGGAGTGTCCAAAGCCACCGCTGCCACCGCTGCCGCCGCGGGCGGTATTCCCTGCGATGCTGGCGCCATTGTCCTGCGCAATACCGCTCCGGATGTAGAGACCGCCGCCGGCCCCGCTGCCTCCTGGCCCGCCGACGCCTGCCCGGCCCGCCACTCCCGCGTTGCCAGCCGAGCCGCCAGCAGCGCCCGCGCCGCCAGCTCCACCGTCTGCTCCCGCCCCGCCGGGACCTCCTGCGCCGCCAGACCCTCCAGTGCCGCCGATGCCGCCCAGGCCCCCGGCACCGGCCGTGCCGCCCTTGCCGCCGGCGCCGCCCTTGGCCTGGTTGCTGCTGATGGGACTGTTGGACAAATTGAGCGTTCCCGATTGGATGTAAATGCCACCGCCATACGCCGGGGCGCCTGCGCCACCATCGGCGCCGTTGCCACCCGCACCGCCATTGGCACCGGCGCCGCCTCGAGCGCCGGCCCCGCCCGCGCCGCCAGCACCACCGGCCCCACCCGCGCCGCCGGCGCCCGCTGGGAAGCCGCCGCCACCAAGGCCGCCATTGCCTCCGCGGCCTCCAAAAAAGCCTACAAATCCGCCTATGCCGCCGGCGCCGCCCATGGCCGCGTTTGAGGCGATCTTCACACCGCCGGCCTGGAGGGCTCCGTCATTGATATAGACACCGCCGCCCGCGGCCGTCCCTCCTGGGCCGCCGGGTCCGGCCGAGCCGCCCGGCGAGGCATTGCCGGGCTGACCGCCGGCACCGCCGGCGCCACCAGGACCGCCAGCCCCTCCCGATGCTCCGGATCCGCCAAAGCCGCCAAAGCCGCCAAAGCCGCCAAAGCCGCCTTGCCCGCCCTCACCGCCGGCGCCACCGGCGCCGCCCGCGCCGCCGATGGCCTGGTTAGCCGTCACCGCACCCTGGTTCAACATCAGTGCTCCGAGGTGCACGTAGACGCCACCGCCGTATCCCGCGCCGCCGGCGCCGCCGGCGCCGCCGTTGCTGGCGGGACCGGGTTTGCCAGCCCGGCCGGCGTGGCCGCCCGGGCCGCCCGCGCCGCCGGTTGGATGGTGGGCCGTGCCGGCGCCGCCGGCGCCACCGTTGCCGCCGAATCCGGCTATTCCGCCGGCTCCTCCCTCGAATCCCTGTCCACCGGCGCCGCCGGCGCCGCCTAGCGCGATGTTGGATGTGAATACGGCGCCCCCGTTTGCCTGCGCGAAGCCGTTGCCCAGGTACACGCCGCCGCCGGCCCCGCTGCCGCCGCCACCGCCATTACCACCGCGCCCCGCCGCGGCACCATTGCCCCCCAGCCCACCAGCGGCGCCCTCGCCGCCCGCGCCGCCCCCTGGCGCTCCCGCAGCACCGCTGCCTCCCTGACCACCCTCCCCACCGTTGCCGCCCAGGCCGCCAAGCCCACCATCGCCGCCTGGGCCGCCCAGCGCGCGGTCGGCGCCGACCGTCCCACCCTGGTTGAGCGTAAGCGACCCACCGCCGGTGACGTAAACGCCTCCTCCACGGCCCCACCCACCCTGGCCGCCATTGCCGGCATTACCGCCGGCGCCGCCATTTCCGCCCGGCGCGCCGACCTGGCCAGGCGGCGCGGCAGTGAAATGAAAGGCGCCTCCGCCACCCCAACCGCCCCGGCCACCAGCGCCGCCACCACCGCCCGCCGCCGTATTTGCGGTGATGTCGGCCACCCCGTTGAACACCGCGTTGGCCGCGTTCAGGAACGCCGCGCCACCGGCAGCGTTTCCGCCGGGCCCGCCGCTGCCGCCGCTGCCGCCGTGGCCCCCGCCGCTATTGGCCGGGAACCCACCGCTCCCGCCGCCCCCGCCGGCCCCGCCTCGAGCGGCGTTGCCGCTCATGACGACCGTACCGTTGATGGGCGCGAGCGCGCCGCCTGCGACATACAGACCACCGCCAGCGGCACTCCCTCCGCCTCCGCCGTCTCCGCCGGGTCCGCCGTTGCCTGCCTTGAATCCGCCCCCTGCCGAGGTGTAGGTGTAGCCGTTGCCGCCCTGGCCGCCCGCACCCCCGGCGCCGCCCTGGGCGACATTGCCCTCGAGCACCACGGCGGTCAAGCTGAGGTTGCCCGTGGCCAGATAGATGCCGCCACCTCGGGCGTTGCCACCGTCGCCGCCGTTGCCGCCGCGCCCCCCGGTCGGGTGCGCGCTCGTGGCTGCTACGCCGGGCGCACCAGCAGCACCGGCTGCCCCGCTGGCCGCGTTGTCCAGCACCGCAACGTGGGATAGCGCCACGTTGCCCCCGTCGATCAACAGGCCGCCGCCGAGCGCCGTATCGGGCAGATCGAGCCGACCGCTGTCCGTGGCCAGACCACCTTCGATCGTCAGGCTCTGCAACACGACGGAAAGGCCGGAGGTGGCGCCCATGATCTCGAAGACGCGCGACGCTCCGCCCGCATCGATGACCGACGTTGTCTCACCCTGGCCGACGATCGTGAGCGCCTTTCTGGCCAGGCCTGACCTATTGTTAACGAGCAGCTCGCCGCTCAGGGGGTACGCGATGCTGGTAACTGCCAGCGTGATGATATTGGTCGGGTCATTATTCGAGTCCGCCGCGGCGACTGCGGCCCCCAGGCCGTTGGCTAGAGGGAGGGGGTAGAAATACCCGACCCCGGGCTTGGGCGCGGTCACGGTGACGGTGTTGGTGGTCGTCGATGTCAGGCCGTCAATCGCCACCTGGAACTTGTAGTCGCCGCCAAGCTTGCTCAGCGATAGCCCCTGGAAGACGACCGTACCGTTGCTGACCGGCGCGGACACTGGCGTGAACGTGGCTCCGGCCGGACCGCTCACCAGCGTGAGGGTCGCGGTGCCGTCAAACGACGGGTCCGTGACTCCGAACGGATCCGCCGCGGCGGCAATGATCCCAAAACTCGACCCGGCGGCCACGCTCGTGGGCGGCTGGATGACGATCGCCGCCTGGCTGGCCAGTCCGTCCGCGGCCAGTTGCGGGATGAGGAGGTTCGCTTGGGGCGAGCCGAGCCCGGTGACCAGGTCATAGCCGGGTCCTGCGGCGTAACCGTTGTTGCCCACCGTGATGTCGTGGAAGTCCGAGGAGGGAAGGCCGTAGAGGTCCGTGAGCGCCTGCGTCGCGCCCAGCGGCTTGCCGCCGGCCCGCGCACGGCCCTGGTCGGCGATCGACATCATGCCCGCCCAGAGCTGCGCGGCCAGGCCCGTGCCGCCCGCATCAGCCCACGGAGTGGCGCTCCCAAGATCGTACGGATCGTAGATGGCCACGCCGGTGGACGGGTCAGCGTCGGCCGCCACGTCGGGATTGCTCCGGTATCCGCTGTTCTGCACCCCGTCCTGGTACGAGGGCTCCTTGAAAGCCTGGCTGTAGCCGCCGCCGCTGGCGGACCAGCCCGTCTCAGCGCTCCACTGGCCGGTGCCGGTCAGCTTCAGGCTCGTACCGCCGACCGACACCACTTCGGGCGATGCCGACGGATAGCCCAATCCATAGGAGGACCCGCCGTCGCCCGACTCCGCGAAGAAGCTCACATGCGGGTTGGCTGCGGCGGCGGGCGCCAGGATTGTGCTGTCCCAGGTCTGCTCGAGCGACTCCAGACCATCAGCGTCCACGTAAGTCGCATAGCTCGCCGACACGATCGACACGCCGGGAAGGCCGGCGAGAGTCGCCATGCCCTGCACAATTTCCTCGTCGTCGTTCTCGTAATTGGGCGTGGCACAGAGCACGACGATGCGGGCCCCCGGCGCCATGGCGTGCGCCCACTCGATATCCAGCGCGATCTCGGTGCCGTATCCATCGTCGAGGAAGTCGGAGTTGTTCGAGCTGTCGTTGGTGGACGAAAGGGGTGTGCCGTTGTGGTCGACGAACGTCAGGCTCGGCGGGTCGGGCAGGACGAAGGTCTTGTCGAAAGTCGCCAGGGCGCTGGTGCCGTAGGCGGGGCTGGAGGTGTCCACGAACGCCGGGTTGTAGCCTTCCGCGAAGATCCCGATCGTCTGTCCGACGCCATTCCCCGTGACGCCGCCGAAGGAGATGTTGTTGTTATAGGCGGTTCCCGTGCTGAGCCCGTAGGCGGTCTGGATCTGAATCGGCACGTAGCCGGCGGGACCCGGACTCTGTTGAGCGGGACTCACCT
Source organism: uncultured Planctomycetota bacterium (assembly GCA_963815795.1). Taxonomy (GTDB): domain Bacteria; phylum Planctomycetota; class Planctomycetia; order Isosphaerales; family Isosphaeraceae; genus JAKAUH01. Next base: position 1,614,262 of record CAWFIC010000006.1, read on the forward strand.
CAAAGGGCGAGGCAACGGGCGGAGCCCCGAGCACGACGGCGGGAGCAAGGAGGCCGGCGGGGCCGATGCCCTGCGCGAGAACCAGCCGGCTCTCGAGGTTCTCCAGGAACGGCAGCACCTTGCGCCGAATGCGACGCCGGGAACCGAGCGACCGCTGTGACCGCTTGCGAGTTGCCATGCCTTGCTCTCCCCAAGTTGTCCGCACAGGAGGCCCGAACCCACCATCGACTCCGGGGCACTCGTCCGCATCCCACCGCCCGAGCCCCTCGTCACGCAATGTCGATGCGCACTGCGACCTCGAAACGGGGCGCGTCACGACCGTGGACCGAGCCTGCACGCGCACCGCGAATTCCCGAACTGCGAGTCAATCAGCCGCGCACGCCCTCAAGATCGGAATGTGACAACAGCGCGGACATGGTGTAGCCGCGCTCAGGTCCCTCTCTATGGTTCTAAGGCGCCGCCGCGGCCAAGATTGGGCGCGAGTCGCGGACCAGAAGTTTCGATCCGGTCCGACTGCCTCCGAGGGGACCCGAGACGGGGACGCACTGCGCCGTGAAAACGTATAGGTCGGGTGGCGCCGATCGCCAGTGGCGGAAGGATCTCATCTGGGACGGCATCGGGCGGTCGGATAACATGGACGAGGTCACACCGACCGAACGACGAGATACCCGCACATGCGCATCACGATCGTCACCGAGACGTATTTCCCCCAGGTCAACGGCGTGTCCAGGACCTTGCGCGAGCTGGTGCGGCACTTGACCGAATGCGGTGATACCGTCCAGGTGATCCACCCGGATTACGGCGAGGCGATCCAGGGGAGCGACCACGCCCATGCGGTCCGATCAGTCGTCCTGCCCTTCTACAAGGAGTTGTACCTGCCGCTGCCGCCGTTCGGCGGCGTCCGGCGCGCCATGGACGCGTTCCAGCCCGACCTGGTCCACATCGCCACCGAGGCGACGCTGGGCCTCAGCGCCCTCCGCTTCGCCTTGAAGCGACGGCTCAACATCGTGTCGAGCTTCCATACGAATTTCGACCAGTACAGCCGGCACTATCGGGTCGGCTGGGCGCGGGGGGTGATCGCGCGCTACCTGCGGTGGTTCCATAACCGGACCCGCGAGACCTACGTCCCGTCCGACGCGACGATCCGGGAGCTCGAAGGGCTCGGCTTCGAACGCCTGGTGCTCTGGAAGCGGGGCGTGGATGCGTCAACGTTCCGGCCCGACCGGCCCGGACGCCAGGACGTCCGCCGCGCGCTGGGCTGGTCCCCCGACGACGTGGTGATCACCTATGTGAGCCGGATCGCGCCCGAGAAGAACGTGGATTACCTGGCCGACGCCCTGTCGATCGTGTCGGCCCGGCGGCCCGACGCCCGGATCCTCATGGTCGGCGACGGACCGTCGCGCGGCGCCCTGGAGCGACGACTCGGGCCGGGCGCCCGGTTCGTCGGCTATAAGACCGGCGAGGACCTCGCCGACCATTTCGCCGCGGCCGATCTCTTCGCGTTCTCGAGCCTGACCGAGACCTTCGGCAACGTCGTGCTCGAAGCCATGGCGTCGGGTCTGCCGGTCGTCGCCCTGCGGGCCGGCGGCGTGGGGGAGACCGTCCGGTCGGGCGAGACGGGGATCCTCGTCGAGCCGTCCGTGCCACCCGATCGCATGGCGGACGCCCTGCTCTCCCTGGTCGAACGCGCCGACGACCGGCGCCGGATGGCCGGGGCCGCGCGCCGGTACGCGGAAAGTCAGAGCTGGGATGCGATCATGGGCGGGCTGCGAGATCGCTATCTGTCCGTGGTCGAGCGCAGCGGCGCCTCAATCGCGACCGCGGAATGGCCGCGTTGATCGGCCCGTCGATGGCGACGACTCGGCCGTCTCGAATCGCCCGAACTCCCCGCGGCGGATCCACAGGCCGAGCACCCGTCGCGAGGGCAGATAGTGCTCGGACAGGAACGTGCGCAGGCCCGGAAACGGGGCGTACGCCGCCAGGATCAGCTCGGGCGGCCGTCGCTGGAGGGTCGCCACGATCTCCTCGACGCGCGGGCCGATCAGGGGGTGGTTGCGGCCGGCCTGGTCCCGCAGCAGGTTATCCACGAAGAAGTGCCGGGTCGGACTGTCCAGCCCGGAGTAGAAGTACAGCGGGCTCTGCCAGCCCCAGACGTACAGGCGCGGAGCATCCCACATCAGGGCGCGCCGCGCGATGTCGCGTCCCAGCTCCCGCATCACGACCCACTGCCGCCCTCCCTTGTACCGGATCGTCAGCTCGCACGGCGGGACGCCGAGGTAGTACCGGGCCTGGAGGACCACCGTCCAGCCGATCGCGACCGCCAGGGCCAGCGCCGCCGCGACTGCGAAGAGATCCGGTCGGGGGACGGAGCCCCCTCCTACAGAGGTCTTCCTGTAGGAGCCGGCTCCGTCCGGCGATCCGGAGCGGAACACCAACGACGCGAGTGCAACGCCGACCGCGATCGCCACGCCGGGAATCGGCAGGAGGTAGTAGTGTTGCCAGTAGAGGCCCGGCAGCGCGACCTGGAGCCAGGCAGCCAGGGTCCAGCCGGCGACCAGACGTCTCCTCGCGTCGCTGCCGGCCGCGAAGGCCAGGTAGGCCAGGGCCGGCACCGAGGCCAGCCAGAGCGGCCAGCTCCCGGTGCCCCACCAGACGAGGTAATCGGTCGTGCCGAACGGCCAGGGGAGTTGCCCCTTGGGGTCGGCGTTGCCCGTCAGCCATCGGATCGCCGGGGCGGGCGCATGTTCCTCCGGCAGCGTGTCTGTGGCCAGCGCTCGAGCCTGGAGGACGATATCTTCGTAGGCCGCCCGGCCGGCACCACGGGCCACGACGATCGACATCGCGACCGCCACGATCGCCGAGACCCCCGCTCCGAACGCCAGCACGTCGAGCAGGCCGCGGCGAGGCCCACGGGCGTCGCCCCGCCACGCCCGGACGAGCAGCGCCGGGACGTACACGAGGGCGTGCGCCAGCGCGACCTGCTTCACCAGTGCGGCCGCGCCGAGGCTAACGCCGGCACCGACCATCCAGCGACGATCGTCGCGATCCCAGCCCCGCACGATCATCGCGAGCGAGAGGACTGAGAACAGGTTGATGAAATGTTCGAGGTTCGAGCCGTTGCCGAACAGGAAGGGATCGGTGCTCAGGAGGACATACAGCCCGGCCGCCAGGCAGGCCGCGACCGGGCCGCCCAGCCGAAGCGCGATCCACCAGACCACCGCGATTGTGGCCAGCACGAAGGGAATGACCATGATCCGGATCGACAGCTCGGTGTACCCCCCGACCGCGACGGCCATCGTGTAGATCCAGTACCCCAGCGGCGGCTTGTACTCGGTCAGGTCGCGGTAGAGGACATCCCCCCGCAGGACCCGATGACCCATGTAGGCGTAAGCCGCCTCGTCGCAATCCAGGGGCTCGCTCTCTCCGATCGTTTGCGGCCAGAGATTGATCCCGGTCGCCGCGCGGACGTCGGGCCCGAAGGTCTGCGCCGGTACCAGACGTTGACCACCATCAGCAGGATCAGGATCAAGCGGGCCCATCGCATCGATCGATTCCCCGGGCGCATCGGCGACGGTCGCTAGAGCGCGTAACGCGTGCGTTGCGTGCGCCCGACCCCCCCTGACCCCCCCTTCTTAAGGGGGGGAGAGCGAAGAAGGCCCGCCCATCTTGATCCCCCCCTTAAGAAGGGGGGGTCAGGGGGGGTCGAGGCTTCAGCCGGGCCTTGAGGCCAGACCATATATACCATCCATTCGTTAAGCGCTCTAGACATGAGCATTGAGTTCGTCGCAAGTCTCGCCGGCCGGAACCTCGGGGCGACGAGCACACATCCCCCAGCTCATCGACCGGTTGTGCTCGAGCCCGACGATCGTCCAGTCCGTCTGATCGACCAGGCTCTCGACGTCGCCGCGACTCATGTAGTGCGCGACCGGCGTCAGCGCGTGATCGAGGACGATCGCGTGGACCTTCGGCAGGCTGAAGGAGGCGAGCCATCGGATGTACGACGAGTAGGGCAACCTGGTCCCGAGCCATGGGAGTTGATAGAGGGTCCTGGCACTGAGGAGTAGAGGGATGGACAGCAGCAGGCTGAGGAGCTTGAGCAATCCCATCGGCATGCGCGACGTCAGCCGTCGGATCGGGTCGACCAGGTAGACGATCCAGCCATTCCCCTCCCGGCCGTACACCCAGACCTGGAACCACCCTCCGTCCCGGACCGAGTCGGCGAGGGCACGGAACCCTTGACCCGGATCGGGCAGGTGGTGCAAGACTCCGAGCGAAAAAGCCGCGTCGAATGCCTTGGGCTTGAGAGGAGGATGGTAGATGTCTCCCTGGACGATGCAGACCGCGGGGAGATGCCGCGTGTTCCGGAAGGCGGCCTCCACTGCGCTGCCCAGGTCCAGACCAACCAACGTCTTGACGCCATAATGAGAGGCGATGGTCGCGTGCCGGCCCATGCCGCACCCGGCTTCGAGGACGTTCAGGCCCGCGAGATCCTCCAGCCGGCGCGGCTGGAACCAGGTCCTGAGACTGACCTCTTCCTCGTCAAACTGGAAGTCGCTGAATTCGTTCCACTCGTAGCCGAAGCGCTCGGCGGTCGCGTCCCGAAGCGGCGAGCGAAGCGAAGGGTCCGGGAGCAACCTCGGTACACCTCGTTCCAGAGGATATCGTGTTGAACACCCGCGACACGTCAGAGTCCCCTCCATGAGATGACCGTCCGCGTCCGCGTCGCTCGACTCGAGCCGCAGCGACTCGACGCAGCGAGGACAGGCGAGGAATTCCAGGTGCTCGAGTCTCATCGGCGGTCGGCTCCGGCGTCACCGGTCCCATCGGGTCCTGTTGTCGGCTGGCTCTCGGCTTTCCGCCGATCTCTCGTGCGTCACCGCAGACGATAGAGCCGGACGGGGAAGAAGCTGGCTCGGGACGATCGGTACAGTTCCCGCGCCTCGGTCAGCCCGATCGCGACGCGAAGCTGGTCCAGCTCCACGGACCACGATTCGGGATTGATCTCATCATACGGCGGAGGCTCGAACGAGCCCCAGAGGAAATGCGTGACCCCGTACTGGCGGATCACCTCGTGGATCCGCCGCGGGTTATAGCTGCGGGGCATGAGGATCGTCGTCCGATCGCTCGTCACCCGCAACTCCCACGGGAACCACGTCATGATCCGGGCTTCCGGGGGCACCTGTTCCGGATGAGCCTGGATCCACTGGCCGGTTTCCCGCAGGGCCGGCCAGTGCAGTTGGAACCGCTTGACGAACCATGACGCGTCGTACGACCAGGTCGGGTCGGCCCACACCAGGGCGCAATAGGTCGCCGCCACCCAGGGAATCACGCCTCGCTTCCCGTTCAGCGAACTCAGCCACTCGATGATCCCGGCGATGCCCGCGGGCAGCATGAGGACGAAGACCGGCATGTAATAGCGCGCGAGCTGCGTGACCTGGGTGACGTCGGCGATCCGGTTGAGCGTCGCCACGACGATCACCACGTAGATCGTGCCAACCAGCAGATCGATGTCACGTCCCGGTTGACCCCGCGTGCGGAGGCGCCGGCAGAAGCCCAGCACCATGGGCAGCCCCATGATCATCGTCGAATAGATGGGGATGATGAACAGCGACTTCAGCTTGACCCGGGCGATTTCGGGGAGATTCGCCAGCGTGTAGAACTGCGACGGAAGCGTGTTCCCCTTGTCGTAGTGGTGGACCGTCCACGAAAAATTATATTCAAAGTAACGAGTCACGGAATAAAACGGTGACCCATACTCCTGCCAGGTCGCCCACGCCCAGGGGAGGCACACGACCGCGAGCGTTGCGCCCCAGAGCACGAGAGGGCCGAGCCGCCGGCGGCTGCGCGCGCTCAGGGAGAACAGGCCGGCAGCCCCTAGCAGCGGAAGCACGGTCATGCGCGAGAGCACGGCCAGTCCTCCGCACAAGCCCCCCGCGACGGCCCAGGCGAGGGCCCGTCGGCCGGACCCGGCGTACCAGACCTCGCTGAGCGCCCAGACCGCCAGGATCGTGAGCAGAGCGACGAGGCTCTCCCGCAGGATGAACCCGGCATAGATCGCGTGGACCGGGATGATCGCGAGCGCGGCCATGGCCCAGATGGCGATCCGGGAGCCATACCGCCGCCGGGCAAACACGTAAAGCGCCGGCAATGTCAGCAGATTGAGGACGAAGCTGCACGCCTTCGCGGCGACGATGCGGGCTTCGAGGCTGCTTTTCGGCCCCAGTCCCGCGATCCGGAAGGCCCCCGCGCGGCACGTAGGCATCCAGCGGAGTATCCCAGTCGCTGAGGGCCCCCCGACCCTCGCGGATGCGCCGATAGTCCTCGAAATAGCTGTGGACGTAGTGCATGACCGGGCCCTCGCCCCGGAGCACCGAGGTCGCCACCTCGAGATAGTGGCAACTGTCGCCCGGGACGAGAGGCAGGTTGCCGCCGCAGATCCAGACGACCGCCCGGATCGCATACCCGGCACCGAGGACGGCCAGCCAGGATCGGCCGTGCCGCGAGAGCCACGGCCCGATCGCCAGCGCGAGCGTTACGTACATCGAGAGGATGGCCAGGTGCCATCGCGTGAGGACGAGCTGCGACGGGCGGCGCACCTGGGCCACCAGCGGGACTTCGTAGAACTGGTGGGCCACGAAATCGAAGGCCGGCGTGATCCACCCGTACCGAGAATCGAGCCACGCGGCGATGACCGCGCCGGTGCCCACCGTCAGGGCGACCGCGATCGTTCCCGCCTTGGTCTGCGGCATCACCGAGGTCCCCCGCCGGACCGGTGAGGACGAGCGATCGTGTCGGATGACTGGATCATGGCTTGGTGGGCCTGAGCATCGCCTCGCGCCGCGCGCGGAACTCGCTGCCGGGCTTCCATTCAGGGTACCTGGGCCCCTCGGCGAGGCGGTAGCCCAACTCGACCAGCAGCTTCATGTCGGCGACGGCGCCCGAGAGGTCCCAGCCGGGTTTGACCTCGTCGCTGGGCTTGTGGTAGTCCTTCTCGGTGTACTCGTCCTGCTTGCGCTTGCCGTAGTCGAGCGGCTTGCCCTCGTACCACCGGCCGCCCTTGGGATCGAGCGCGGGCACGCCGCGCTTGGCGAACTCGAAGTGATCGGAGCGATAATAGTAACCCTTCTCCGGATCGGCGTCCGGCACCACCGTGCGGCCGCGACGGCCGGCGATCTCGACGAGTCGGTCGTCGAGGTCCGACTGGCCCATCCCGATGCTGATGATATCGCTCGTCGGCCCCCAGAGGTTGATGACGTCGAGGTTGATGTTCGCGAGCGTCCGCTCGAGCGGGTAGAGCGGGTGTTCGGCATAGTACTTGGCGCCGAGGAGCCCCTGCTCCTCGGCGGTCGTGGCGAGGAAGAGGATCGATCGCTTCGGAGCCGGCGCGATCCGGGTGAAGGCGCGGGCGATCTCGAGGACGGCGGCGACCCCCGAGGCATTGTCGGCCGCCCCGTTGAAGATCTGGTCGCCCGTCCGCTCGGGGTCTCGGCCCAGGTGGTCCCAGTGGGCCGAATAAACCAGCAGCTCGTTCTTGAGCACGGGGTCGGACCCTTCGAGCCTGGCAACGACGTTCCTCGACTTCTCCTCGCGGAGCTCGTTGGTGATCTGGAACCGCGCCGAGCACCCCAGCGGCACCGGCCGGAAGTCGCGTTTCGCGGCGGCCTTCTTGAGGGCGTCGAAGTCGCGGCCGCCGGCCTTGAGCAGATCGCGGGCTTTCCCCTCCGTGATCCAGCCCTCGACGGCGACCCGATCGGGCGCCTGGCCGGCGCCCGGGGTCCGCGCGATGTCGAAGTTCTCGCGGCCCCAGCTCCCCCGGACGACCTCGAAGGGGTAGCCGGCGGGCCCGGTCTCGTGGATCAGGATCGCCGCCGCCGCGCCTTTTTCCGAGGCGATCTCGTACTTGTAGGTCCATCGCCCATAGTACGTCATCGCCCGGCCCTTGAAGACCGACGGGTCGAGCTTGGCCGGGTCCTTCGGGTCGGGGACCGGCGGGTCGTTGACCAGCATGAGCAGGGTCTTGCCCCGCACGTTCAGGCCCTTGTAGTCGTCCCAGTCATACTCGGGGGCGACCACGCCATATCCGACGAAGACGGCTTCCGACCCCTCCACCGTGACGTCCTTCGCCATCCGCCGCGACACGGCCACGAAGTCGGCGGGGAACGAGAGAGCGAGCGGTCCGCCCCGCGTCAGGAAATTCCCGTTCACTTCCGTGGCCCGGAAGCCGACCAGCGGCACGTCCTGCACGTAGGTGCCGTCCGGATTGCCCGGCTTCAGCCCCATCTGGCGGAACTGATCCGTCAAGTAAGTGATCGTCTTCCGATCGCCCGCCGTGCCCGGGCCCCTGCCCTCGAAATCGTCCGAGGCCAGGACCTTGATGTGCGCCAGGACCTGATCCGGCTTGATGCCCTCCAGGGCCGTGTCCAGCACCGAGTCCGGACCGGCTCCGACCAGCAGGCCGGTGAGCGCCATGGTGATCAGACCGAGCATTCTTCGATAGTGACGTTGCACGGCTCGTCGGGCTCCGCGAATCGACCTTGAGTCGGGGAGGCGGCACTCGACCGCCCGGGGAAGCTTATCATAAACCATCGGCCGTCCGATCGCGACGGAGGATTCGGCACGACTGAACGGACGACCTTCTCCGTCGAGTTGAGGAATCCCGTCGAGTGCCCGACTTGTCCGGTGACTCCTCGTATGATACGCTCAGAAGTACCTCTGGAGGTATTTCGTATGGCGAAGGTTCCATCCATCATTCCCGTGTCGGATCTGCGTCAGGATGCGGCTCGCGTCCTGAAGAAGACGCGTGCCTCGGACGAGCCGGTGTTCATCACCCAGCGGGGCCGCGCAACGGCGGTGCTGATGAGCATCGACGCTTACGAGCGATCCGCGAGCGAGCGCGAACTGTTGCTCCTGCTAGCCCAGGGCGAGAAGGAGATCGCTAGCGGGCTCGGCCATGACCTTGACAGCGTCCTGGCCGAAGCCGACAAGCTCCTGGCGGAAGAGTGAGCATGACAGTCCGCTTCACGGCGACGGCCCGAGCCCAATTCCTCGCGGCTATTGCAGCGATTCGTCGAAACAGCCCTCAAGCGGCTCGAGCGTTTCGAGAACGATCCCAGAAGTCTCTCAAGCGACTCGAGCGATTCCCTTCCTCGGGTGCCGTGGTTTCGGAATTCCCCGAGTTGCCCTTCCGCGAGGTCTACGTCGAGCCTTATCGATTCTTCTACCAAGTCCGCGAGATGACGGTCTGGGTCGTCGCGGTCTGGCACGGGGCTCAGATCCCGGAAGACCCAAGATAAGTCGATCGAACTCGAGGCTGCCTACTCCTCCGCCTGCTCCTCGTGCAGATCTCCCTCGATCAGCTCCTCCTCGATCTGGTGCGCCGAGGCGGTCAGCCCGCGCACCTCCTTCAACTTGGCGAGGTAGACGATCGCTCCGACGAGTGCACCACCGTACATCAACACCCGGAAGCCTATCATCGCCAGAAAGCCGCTGGGGTGGTTCACCAGCTTGAAGAGCTGGTCGGCGACCCCTTCGCTGAGCCCCAGCGCCCCGAAAGGCAAGGGCACGGCCATGGTGAAGAGCGTCAAAGGCGCCATCAGGAAATGCTGGGCGACCGTGGTGGTCATCCAGGGGTAGAGCATCCTCCCGACCAGGTAGAACGCCAGGACGTTGAGCGAGTGGTTGCCTAGCGACATCCCCCAGCAGATCCCGACGACATCCGGGCGGCGGCGATAGGTCGTGGACATTTCCGTGAGCTCGACCGTCATCAGGTGCAGGCGGGAGTGTCCCCGGCCCAGGCCCGGGAAGAGCCAGGTGAATGCCTGCGCGAAGATCGCGGCCAGGATGAGCACGCCCAGGCCCGTCGCGACCCAGGCCGCGAGGATCAGCCGGCGGACGTCGGCCGGCGCCGTGTGCCAGATCAGCCCGCCTCCGATCGACGCCAGGGTGAAGAGACCCAGCAGGCCGATGATCCGATCGATCACCATCGATGCGATCGCCTGCGTCTTCTTCACGTGCATCCGCGTCAGGTAGGCCGCCTTGATCAGGTCGCCGCCCACGGCACCGGGGATCACCAGGTTGAAGACGTTGCCGATGAATCCCAGCAACAGCGACGCACGCAGCGTGATTCGGCGATCGATCACCCGGACCAGGAGATACCAACGCACGAAGGTCGATACGATGCCGATCAGGTAGATCGCCTCCGCGACCGCGAGCAGCCTGAGGTCGAGCGGCTGGCCGGGCGGCCGCTTGAAGACCTTGACAACCTCGTCCCAATTCCGCCAGATCACCAGCCCCAGCAAGCCGAACGCCAGGACCACCAGGGCGGCGTTGATCGCCAGCCCGACCTTCGAATGTCGCGTTGCTGTCATTGGTCTATTGTCCGTTGTCCGTTGTGGGCCTGGTTGTTCGGCACCGGCCCCCGCCATCCGCGTCAGCGAACAACGGACGACGGACGACGGACAACGGACGAAGAAGTTCAGAGCGTCCCTTTGGTCGAGGGGACACCGGGGTTCCTGGGGTCGTTTTCGAACGCCGCGCGCAGGGCGCGGGCGGCCGCCTTGAAGATCGCCTCGCTGATGTGGTGCGTGTTGCGGCCGTGATGCAGCAGCACGTGCAGGTTCATCCGCCCCTGGGTGGCGACCGCCTGCCAGAAGTCGGCGACCAGTTCGCTGTCGAACGTCCCGACCTGGGCCGTCGGCATCGACACGTTCCAAACCCAGTAAGGCCGCCCGCCCAGGTCCACCGCGACGGTCACCAGCGTCTCGTCCATGGGCAGGATCGCGTGCCCGTACCGACGGATCCCCGCCCGGTCGCCCAGCGCCCGGTCGATCGCCTGGCCGAGGCAGATCCCCACGTCCTCGGTCGTGTGATGGCCGTCAACGTGCAGGTCTCCGGTGCACGCCACCGTCAGATCGACGAGCGAATGGCGGGCGAACAGCTCGAGCATGTGGTCGAGGAACCCGATCCCCGTCTTCACGTCGGCCCGGCCCTGGCCGTCCAGGTCGAGGGTCAGGCGGATGTCGGTCTCGCGGGTCTTCCGCGCGATCTCGGCGGAGCGTCTGGCATCGCTCAAGGCAAGTCCCTCGACACGGAGGAGCCGGCGGAGGATTCCGTTATACGACTCACAGGACCTCGTGCATCGCGTCCAGGAGGCGGTCGATCTCGTCGTCGGTGCCGACGCTGATCCGCAGCCCCTCGGGATAGCCGGGATAGCTCATCAGCCGGACCAGGATCCGCCGCTCCTTGAGCTGCTGGAACGTCGCGCGGGCCGGCGCACCGCCGGTCGCCCAGACGAAGTTGGCCTGGCTGTCCGGGACATTATAGCCGAAGTCGCGGAGTGCGGCGGTGAGGCGGGCTCGCGTCGCGAGCACCTTCGACCGCGTCTCGGCCTGGTGCGCCCGATCCTCGAGAGCGGCGATTCCGGCCACCTGGCTGAGCGAGTCGCAATTATACGAATCCTTGACCTTGACCAGGTGCTCGACCATCTCCGGGGAGGCGACCAGATAGCCCAGGCGGATGCCGGCCAGGCTATAGCCCTTGCTGAAGGAGCGCGAGACGATCAGGTTCGGGTGGTCGCCGAGCAAGGGGATGCTATGGTACCGGGGGTCGGCGAAGTCGGCATAGGCCTCGTCCACGAGCACGGGGCAATCGACCGTCCTCAGCAGCTCGGCGATCCGCTCGCGCGGCATGGCCGTGCCGGAGGGACTATCGGGGTTGGCGATGTAGACCAGCTTCAACCCGGGGACGGCCAGGTCCGCGAAATCGAGCCTCCAGTCCGGCGTATAGGGGATGGACACCGCCCGGCCGTCCTGGAGCTGGATGAGCGTCGAATAGAGCAAGTAGCTCGGCGTCGGGAAGGCGGCCGGCTCGCCCGGCCCGACGAAGGCGCGGGTGACGATCGTCAGCACGTCGTCCGAACCGTTTCCCGCCAGGACCATCTCCGGCTCGATCCCGTGCAGTCGCGCAACGGCGAGGCGGAAGGCGGTCGACATCGGATCGGGATAGAGACGTAGGCGATCGGTCACGGCCTCGATGATCGCCGCCTTGACGCGGGGAGACGGAGGATACGGGTTCTCGTTGGTGTTCAGCTTGATGAATCCGCCCTCGCGCGGCTGCTCGCCGGGCACGTAGCCGGCCATCCGCGCGATGTTCGGACGAAAGAACCGGGTCATCCGTTACAATTCCTTTACATCAATTGAGCTTGAGCAGCTTCCTGAGATCGCAGGAGCTACCTTTACTCGTACCAAAATGTAACTCGATGCCGTTATTCTTCATTTCCTTCTGTACCCTCATTCCATTCACCGGCGTCCCCTGACTGGAGACGATCACCGCGAGTACGCGTGCAGCCCCAGACTTGACGTGTGAAGATTGGCTGCGGATCGCCTGAAATGCATTGAGAATCTGCTCCTTGGCATCGGCCAGATCAGTGCTTTTCAACTCAACAAGGATCAACAGACACTGCGCATTATCTTTGAAGAAGTAGAGACTGTCGCAGCATCTCTTGCCGTGTAGACCAAGCCAGCGCTTGGTCGCATCGCCATCGATGCGGAAGAGGAGCACGGTCTCATCGGAACCACGCCTGAGATCGGCGGATGTCCGGCATTTATGCTCCTTGTCCTCGGCCAATGTCTTTCCGGGAACCGACGATTCGAATAACAAGTGGTTAAACGGCATTGCTCGGCTCCCGGGCCGCGCCAACGTCGCTGTCCGCCATCCTCCATATCTCGTTGACCAAGTTCTGCATGTACTCAGTCGGATCGCTGAAGCTGCTGAGATCGATGATGCCTTGCTCTCGGTCGAGGAGATCCTCCACCGTGCCGGCCTCGGTGAAGAGGTAGGTCGAGACTTGAGCGGGGGTCAAGAACGCTTCTTTGATCCCGAGTTTGAACTTAGGGACAATCCCTTCCTGCCCGGCGTCCGTCAACTGAGAGGCCTGCATCAGGTTGCTCAGGTGATCCACGATGTAGGGGCTGTGCGTGGTGATGACCACGCGAATCCCATGATGAGCCAGCAAGGCCAGGAGCTCGATGATCTTGAGCTGTGCCTCGGGATGAGCGTTCATCTCGGGCTCATCGATGATGATTAGGTCACCGCGACGGGCGTACGTCCTCAGATAGACATCCAGTCCGGCGAGTGACCGTACGATTGAAGACGAAGCATGCATCGCAAGCTCGACCCCTTCATCGGCGGAGTAGCGAACGAGATCCCCCTTCCCGGCGCCGAGTGCCCGCGGCCGCTTGAGTGCGGCGTCGGCCCTCGTCGTTCTATTGAGTTCGTCCTCCGGGAAAAGGATCTTGCCACGGAGAACTTGATCATCAAGAGTATCCGCGAGGTCGGCGAACGGAGCGGTTCCCTCCTCCACCGTTGTTCGACGCCTCCGGGCGTCATCGATCATGAGTAGAAAGTCCAAAGCTGGCGTCGCGAATCCCTCAAACAGTTTAGTAGTCATCTCGTAGAGCGATAGCCGCAGGTCGATCGACAGCAGTGTCTTCCGCTCCGCTGGCAACACGATGGCATTGCTCAGGATCGTATCGGTGAGGATTCTGAATCCGGTCTCAAGGTAATTCACGATTTGTAAAGCGACCCCTTCTGTCGGGGACTCCGCGCCCGCGGTCTCGAACAAGGGCATCGTGGTCGTTTCGCCGACCATGGAGCCGTCTCGATTGAATAGTGAGACGCGCAGCTCGGCTGGGGAACGCGAGAGGATGATTTCCAGAGCATCGAAGATGGGATCCTCGAATTCGTCGGGATCAACGATCAGTTGCGCTTGAGGCGGTTGCCCCCCCAGTTCGGACTCTGCGATGCCGAGGATCGTCGCGATGGCGCGCCGGTCGCATGAGTAACACAGGTCGTCAGGCAAGACGTCCCCGAGGACGTCCCTCCGAGTGACGCGTGCCCTCACCTCGGACCCCGAGCTCCGCTGAACGGTCTCCGCCACTCGCTGCACGGCGCTCTGGACTCGGGATTGCAGCCCTGCGGATGGTGACACGACGTAAGTCCGCTCGCGGGTGGGATAGTGAACCGAAGAGATGCGCCGGGCGAGACCATACAACGAATAGGCCGTCCAGGTTTTATTCGTGTGGTTCGGACCGATGAAGACCGTCAGGGGCTTGATCTCGAACTCGGCTTGTTTCAATCTGCCGAGGTTGCTGACTCGCAATTTCATCGTGTCATCCCGCCGCTAGAAGATGCCGGTGCCGCCGAGCACCCATCATTGTAGCACCCCGTTGCGCCGAATCGAGGCTGGATTCAAGACGCCAAGTCCGCTGCTCGCTCAACCCCTGCCTTCGGGGCGCTCACCCGCCGCCAGGCGGTGGAGCGGCTCTCCGGCGAGCCGGAAGCCCATCCACTCGTCGATCGGCTGGGCACCGAGTGCACGGTAGAAGCCGATCGCCGGCTCGTTCCAGTTCAGCACGGACCAATTCAGCTTCCCGCAGCCGCGCTCGACCGCCAGCCGGGCGATCATGGCCAGCAGCGCCTTGCCGATCCCCTGGCCGCGGTACCGGGGCCTGACGAACAGATCTTCCAGGTAGATCCCGGGCAGGCCCTGGAAGGTCGAGAACGTGGCGAACCAGAGAGCGAACCCGACCGCCTCGCCGTCCACCTCGACGATCGCCGCCTCCGCCACGGGCCGGGGGCCGAAGAGGTTGCGCCGGAAGTCGTCGGGCGTCGCCTTCGCATGCTCCTCCAGCTTCTCGTAGACCGCCAGCTCGCGGACCAGGTTCGCCAGGACCTCCATATCATCGGGGGTGACCGGCCGGATCACGTACTTCAGAGGACTTCCTCCCGAAGCGTCGTTCATGACGGCGTCACTCCCCCGATCGCCTCGTCGAGTCGAAGGTCGACGCTCAGCCGATGCGCGGTGAGCCCCTCCTTGTCGGCCAGCAGCCGGATGTCGGGCGCCAGCGCCGATAGTCCCTCGCGCGAGAGCGAGATCAGGCTCGACCGCTTGAGGAAGTCGTTGGCCGAGAGCCCCGAGGCCCACCGCGCTGTGCCGCCGGTCGGGAGCACGTGCGAGGGCCCGGCCGCGTAGTCGCCCGCGGCGACCGGCGCCTCGTGGCCCAGGAAGATCGCGCCGGCGTTCACCAGGCGCGGCAGCAGCCGCTGCGGGTCCGCGGTCGAGACATGCAAGTGCTCCGGCGCGATCCGGTTCGAAAGGAGGATGGCCTCGTCGTCGTCCCGTACCAGGACCAGCGCCCCGAACCGTTCCAGGCTGTCGCGTGCCAACTCGCCGCGGCTCAGTCGGCCGAGCTGATCCTCGAGCGCCGCGACGACGCGATCGATCAGCGAAGCCTCCCACGTGAGCAGGATGCTGGCGCCCGGCGAATGCTCGGCCTGACTGATCAGGTCGGCGGCGAGGTAGTGGGGGCGGGCCGTGGCGTCGGCGATCACGACGACCTCGCTCGGCCCAGCGATGCTGTCGATGTCGACCGTGCCGTAAACGTGCCGCTTGGCCAGGGCGACGAACAGGTTGCCCGGCCCCACGATCTTGTCCACCGGCTCCAGCCCGAGGCCGTCGAGTCCGTAGGCCAGGGCCGCGACGCCCTGGGCACCGCCGATCCGGTAAATCTCCGCGATCCCCAGGACGCGGCAGGCGGCCAGGATGTCGTCGTTGAAGCCGCCGAACCGGGTCGGCGGGATGACCACGGCGATCTCGGCGACGCCCGCCGCCCGGGCGGGGACGACCGTCATCAGCAAGGTCGACGGATACGCCGCGGCCCCGCCTGGGACGCAGACGCCCACGCGCCGCAACGGCCGGTAGAGCAGCCCCAGTGAGATCCCCTGCCCTGGCTCGAGCCGTACGTCGCGGTGGAGGATCGCCCGCTGATAGGCCAGGATGTTGGTTCGGACGCGGCCGATGGTCTCGAGATAGGCGGGATCGGCCCGACGGTACGCTGCTTCCAGCTCCTCGGCCGAGACGCGGATCCGGCCGGGCTCAAGCTGGGCCCCGTCGAGCCGCCGCCCGTAGTCGAGGACGGCGTCGAGTCCGCGTACCGCCACGTCGTCGCAGATCCGCTCGACGACCTGCCTCGGTTCCAGCGGCTCGCCGAAGGCCGCGATCGTCCGCGCCTGCCCCTCGGGGCTCACGATGTTCCCCTTGGGGCTCAGCTCGGCCCGCAGCGCGGCGATCGCCCGGTCGGCGTCGTCGCTGGCACAATCGATCCGCCGGATCCGCAGGGTCACGGCAATCCCTCGTTCATGATCTCGCCTCGTCGCAGGCTCCTGTCGCATATCCTAGGAATGTCTACCAATACCGTCCCCGGTGGATCGGCCGCAATGCCGAAGCGCGGCGCGAGTTCCGGGCGTGCCCGGCGCGGGCTCGAGACGGAACAGCGGAAGCCGCCCGCCGGCATTCTCCTCATCGGCGACCTCGGTTACGATGACCCAGACGCCGGCCGCCGCGAATCGCTCCCGGCTCGGCGCCGGAACCGGGACGTCGGAGGACAACCGTGCCGGCCTTCAAACTGCCGAAGCTGACGCTGACGACCGACATCGTCGTCTTCACGATCCGCGCAGAGCGCCTCGAAATCCTGCTGATCCGGCGCGGCAATCCGCCGTTCCTGGGGAAATGGGCCCTTCCCGGCGGGATGGTCGAGGAAGACGAGGATCTCGACGTCTGTGCCCGCCGCGAGCTGGAGGAAGAGACGGGTGTCACCGGCCTCGAGCTCGAGCAGTTCCACGCGTTCGGCGCCCCGGGTCGGGACCCGCGAGGCCGGTTCGTCACGGTCGCTTATCTCACGCTGGTCCGTCCCGACCGCTTGAGGCCGAAAGCGGCCTCCGACGCGGCCGGCGTCCGCTGGTTCGCGATGGACGAGTTGCCGCCACTGGCGTTCGATCACGGCGAGATCATCCCGATGGCGCGCCGCCGGCTGCGCTGCCGGCTCGAGGAGTCGGCCGGGGCATTCGGCTACTTGCCCGAGACGTTCGCGATGGACGAATTGCGACGGCTGCACGAAGTCGTCCGCGGCGAGCGGCTCGATCCGCGCCAGTTCCGGAGCTGGGCACTGGCGGTCGGCCTTGTGGAGGAGACCGGCGTGACCACAAGCGGCGGCCGGCACCCGGCGCGGCTGTATCGGGCAATCACTCGCGATTGTCCCTGACGCTTCATCGGATCAAGAAAGTCGCCTCGATCGGCTCGCCGCCGATCTTGGCGTTGAGCCGTCCGCGGAACGAGGACGGATACGCGCCCGGGGTCGAGGCAAATCCGCCCTGGGACTGGGGCGAGAGCGGTACGGCCTGGCTGGAATCGCCCACGCCGAGCTTGACCGTCACGTCGGTCGGAGCCGGAGTCAATTCGGTCGTGCCGTCCGTCCCGTAGAAATGAACCAGGATTGTCCTTCGATCCTGCGGTTTCGACCGGCTGGCGCGGCCCCCACCAGAATCTCCCTGGGCCTGGATCTCGAAGTAGCCCTTCTTGCCGGGCAATTCGTTCATCACGCCCTGATGGCTCGGAAGTGGCACCGGCTGACCCGCGGAACCCCCGCAACCGCCGCAGGCGGCGCCCAGGATCAGGACGATCGCCGACGAATACGTACGCATGATCCAGGTTCCCTTGATCCCGTCGAGGACCGGCGGCAGGGCGGGCGCGGCCGACGATCGGAAGGGTCATCGGCCACGCCCACCCTGCCCGTGTTCGATCAATAGGAGTCCGAGCTGATGACCTCACCGCCGGCGCGAGTCGAGAGCTTCTGGTACACGCCGAGCTGGGCGTTGCCCAACTGGAAGTAGAGGCCGCCGGTGACTTTTGTTGAGGTTGCCCCGTCGGGGATGGCGTCCCCGTACGGGTCCTGATTCCCGGTGTTGAACGTCCAGGACGAGATCGAGTTCTTGATGAACCGGACCGAGCCGTCGCAGAAGGCGAAATTCGCCCCGCCCGGGTGCAGGCTATTCGCGATGGTGATCGCGTAATAGCCGTACGGACCGTTGGCCTGAACAGAATTGCCCTGGAGGTTGGTCGTCATCGGATACAGGGTCGCGAACAGCGTGTCATACCATCGGCCCGACTGCCAGGACATGTCCGAGACGAAGTAATACGGGTCGTTGAGGACCGCCATCGTCTTGCTGTGCTCGGCGAACATGAACGTATTGCTCGTCCCGTCGGTGACCATCGCGATCTTCACGGTGCTGTCGTTGTAGATCGTGCCGTTGTATTCCGAGAAGATCGTCGAGCCATCCAGCGTCGTGTAGCCGAAATCCCACGTGCCGGCATTGCCGCCATAGCTGCTGAAGGCCTGGATCCAGTTGCCGGGCGGCAGGGCAAAGCCGAGATTGCCGATGGTGTTGAACGACGCGTTGGGCGTCGTCGGCACCAGCGGGACGGGATCATTCTTGGAGTCGCTCGGGCAGGTCAAGATGCTGAGCCGCACCCCGCACACGGTGAGGTTCTCGAAGTTCCCGGACGTCAGATTGAAATTCACGGCATTGTACATCGGAGCCTGATCGGTGAACGGCAGCATCCGGACGAAGACGCTGAAGTTCTCCGGGAAGTCGCACTTGACGATCCCGTTGGCGCATCGACTGGCCGGCGCGCCGCCGTTGTAGTTGGAGTACGAGCCGCCGGGATAGGTCCCGTTGGACGATTCATAGTTGGCCGCCGCCAGGGCGATCTGCTTGAGGTTGTTTGTGCATTGGGCCCGGCGAGCGGCCTCGCGGTGCTCTGCACGGCCGGCAGCAGCAGGGCGATCAGGACGGCGATGATCGCGATCACGACCAGAAGCTCGATCAGCGTGAAGCCGCGTCTGCGGGGCAGTCGATTCGGATGCATCGTTACCCTCGAAGATGATGGACGGAAGGAGGACAGCCGATCAGCAAGGGACGAAGCGGAACGGCAAGAGTTCTGCGACAAGGAACCCGGCGGCGAGCGAAGGCCGCGCGGCTCGGGGATCCATCCTCATTTGGACGAGGCGCCGGCGTCAGGACGCAGCGCCGGGCCCGAGATCTCGGGGATCGTTGACTTAGTTGCCGGTCCGATGCGCCACGAGCGGGCGCCGGCGGCAAGAACCAGGAAATAT
The DNA here is from genome assembly GCA_963815795.1 of uncultured Planctomycetota bacterium. Lineage (GTDB taxonomy): Bacteria > Planctomycetota > Planctomycetia > Isosphaerales > Isosphaeraceae > JAKAUH01. The sequence continues at coordinate 1,633,272 of CAWFIC010000006.1, forward strand.
GACGTATGAATACTATCCGATCTCTGATCCTCCCGGATGCCGGTCGAGTCATCTCGTCACGCGACAGGCTCATCCGACCGGGAACGAGAGCCTGCATCCAAGAATGACAACGCCATCGACCGGTATCAAAGTGGCCTCAGTGTAGCCGTTGGATGTGCGGGCTGTGTGAAGAATCGATAAAAACCGGACAGGGACGAGATGAACCCGAGCGGGTCTGTCGCCGCCCGCCGCGCCGGGGAGGGAGTCGGCGGACCCGAGTCGGACCCGAGGCGCGGGAACCGGACCGGGAGGACCCGGCACTTGAAAATGCGCGGCCCGTGGAATACAGTCGTGTAAGTCGGCTCCTGTCACGGGCTCTTCAGTCGTACAAACTCTGTATGGTAAAGCTGTCGTCGGGACGAGCGAACCCCCGGTTCGCCGGAGTATTCTGCGTGCTCCTGGCGGCTTGGCTACTTGCGCCGATGCCCGCACGGGCCGGTTGCGGCCATGGAGTCACGTCGCAGGCCGGCCGACGGCTGGAACGATGGACCAACCACCCGGAGCTGCTGGCAAGCCTCATCGAGGAGCCCGCGGCGTCGCGACCCGCGATTCCCGGCCGCGATCGCCCCTGCGCCGGCCCCTCCTGCTCGCACGGTCGAGGCTGGCCGAACGTCCCCGCGGTTGTCGTGCTGATCACGAGTGACCCGATGTGCATCATGGCGATCGCCCCGCGATGGCGACGATCCGATCCGACCGGTGACCTGGCCGACCCCTCCACACCCCACCCTCGGCTGAGCACCTCTCCCATCGAACGGCCACCACGCGCATTCCGTTGACGAGATCCTCGAATGCTCGCGCGGTCGTCGTGTCCGGCGACTCCGATTGCTGAATGTTCGCGCACAGGTGATGCCCCACCGCTTCGTGCCATCGCGCACGAGCGGTGACTTGCCGGAGACGGCCGAGGTCGTCCATGACCCGACCGTGGCCGTTGGGCAGTTCCGATCCCCATCGAAGTCTGACGCATCATTGCGAAAGGAGCGTGGAAAGGATGGCCCCGTCATGAATGCGAACTACAACTTCTCCCGGCGTTTTTTCGCGGAGTTCATCGCGTCCCGAATCAATGCCTGGAGCCTGGAGCGAGGCAAGTCCGCGTCGCCGGGCTTGTCCAGCGTCGATCGTTCGAGTGGCTCCAAGGCCGGAACGAACCCGCGAGCGGGAACCGAGACTCGACGGGACGGCTCGGGGTTGGACGACCGCCATCCGCGGCTTCCGGGCATGTCGGATCCGCGGCGTTCTCACGGCCTGGAAATCGGATGACTCGCTTCGTTCGCTCGCAAATCTCGGGGCCGGCACCGGCCTGGGCGTCATGCACGCTCCTGGCCTGGTTATGGTGCGCACCCGCGGTCGCGCGAGCCGGCTGCGCCACTCGGTCGGATCACGCACCTACCGCACTCTACTATCCTCTTACTGGCCGAGCGTGATGACCCAACCGATAGGCGAAAAGGCCGAGGCGATGATTCCGATCCCACGGCGCGACGCCCCGCGACCCTGCCACGGCGCCCTTCGCCGTGGCAGGGCCGCGATCCCTTCCCCCCACCGACGTCATTCGCATAGCCGCCGAACTGTGGGCGATGTGCCCGGCGGTCCCTTACACATCTTCACTGCACGAACGCATCTTGCGAGACCGGGAGCTGCCTGGCGTAGATCGGCAGCTTGCCGCCGGCCGGCGTGATGATCTTGGCGTAGACGGTGCCGTCGATCGTCGCCGGGATGAACCGCACGGCGCCATCGCAGAAGGCCATGTTGCACCCCCCCGCGTGCCCGCTATTGGAGAACGGGGACGAGCCCTTGATCGTGAGGTTCTGCCCGTAATTGATGTTCTCGAAGGTCCCCACCTGGTTGGCCAGGGCCCAACCCGGACCGTCCGCGCTGCTCCCCTGGGGCTGCAACTGTCCCGCAATGCACTGACCGCCGGTCCCGCAGACCGCGGGCGACCCGAAGAACATGCAGAACGTGGCCAGCGGCGCGGCCCAGTTCGTCTCGGTATTCTTCGAATACGTGCTGGGCGACCCGGCCCCTGCCAGCGTGTTCTCGCTGAGCAGCAGCGTGTTGCTGGCGCCGTCCGTGATGGCAGCGAAGGTCGTCCGCACGTTCCAGGGCATCGTGGTAGGCGATGGCCCGAACGGCCCGTAATCCTCGAGGAACATCACGCCCAGCTTCTTGGTGACGTTGACATTTCCCCCCCAGCCCTGCGACGGCGAAGCCCAGCGCATCCCCGAATTATCATACGAGTTCGCCGTCGGCTTCCCGTCGACCGCCGAGCCCGTCCATCCCAGCGGCAGCGCCGTCCACAGTGAGAACCCACCGTTGACCACGTAGCTCAGGTTACCCTGTCCCGGCTGCGCCGAGTTGTCGTCGGGGCATCGCAACACCGCCAGCGACGTCGAACCGATGTCGTAGTTGCACGGCTGTCCCGGGACGGCGATCGTCGTGCTCAGATACGAGAAGGGCACGACGCTACCGCCCGAGCTCGAACCGATGCCCGTCTTGGACCAGGAGCTCGCAAGATCCTGCTGGTCGATGTACGGCAGGATCTCGACGACCCAGTTGTACATCGGCACCTCGATCGAGTCCGGAGTACAGATCGGGTCGTGCCAGCTCACGATCCCCTGATTGCGCGGCACGTCGATCGGCGGGGTGCCCGGATTTTGCTTGTTCGGATCGTCGCTGATGACACCCGCCGGCGGGAACTTCCCGAACGCGTTCGCATAGCCCAGGACCCCCATCCCGACATTGCGAAGATTGCTCTGGCACTGGCTGCGCCGGGCCGCCGCCCGTGCCGCCTGGACCGCCGGCAACAACAGACCCACCAGCACGCCGATGATGCTGATCACCACGAGCAGCTCGATCAACGTGAATCCCCGCCGACCTCTCGACCTCCCATCAGGCTTCATCTCCCCACCTCCTCATGGAAAACGAGTCGCCGAAATCCGAGAGCGAGGGTGATTGTAGCCAAACATCACTGCAACCATCAATAGGTGTATCCCGGGTTTGTTATCTTTTTTTCTGACTGTGGTGATGCGGTCGATGTTTTCTCCTGATGCCCAAAGGACTTCAGGCAGGGACGTCCGGCGAGATCCGGACAATCACCTTGCCGAAGTTCTCGCCGCTGAGCAGCCCGATCAGGGCGCGCGGGGCGTTCTCGAGGCCGTCGACGAGATCCTCGCGGTACTTGATCCGGCCCTCTCGGACCAGCGGGCCGACCTCCGCGAGGAAGTCCGCTTGCTGGGCCGTGAAGTCGGAGACGATGAAGCCCCGGAGCGTCAGCCGCTTGACCAGAACCTGGCTCATGAGCAGCGGGACGCGGTCCTTGCCCTCGGGCAGGCCGGTCGCGTTGTAATGCGCGATCAGGCCGCAGACGGGGACGCGCACGAAGGGATTCAGCAGCGGCAGGACGGCTTCGAATACGGGGCCGCCGACATTCTCGAAGTACACGTCGATGCCTTTGGGACATGCCGCCTTCAAAGCCTCGCGGAAATCCGGCCGACGGTGGTCAACGCACTCGTCCAGGCCCAGCTCCTCCACGACGTAACGGCACTTGCGCTCGCCCCCGGCGATCCCGACGGCCCGGCATCCCTTGAGCTTGGCGACTTGGCCGACGACCGATCCAACCGCTCCCGAGGCCGCCGCGACCACCACCGTCTCGCCCGCCCTGGGCTGGCCGATGTTCATGAGTCCGGTCCAGGCGGTCATGCCCGGCATGCCCAGCACGCCCAGTGCCGTGGTCACCGGCGCGAAACTCGGGTCGAGCTTGCGGACGCCGCGGCCATCGGAAAGCGCGTAATCCTCCCACCCCATGTAGGCTTCCACGATATCGCCCGGCTGGAACCCGTCCAGGTGCGAGACTTCGACCCGTGCCACGGTGCCGCCGCCCATGACCTGGCCGATTTCGACCGGCGGCGCGTACGAGGGACCCGCGTTCATCCGTCCCCGCATGTAGGGGTCGAGCGAGAGGTAGAGCGTCCGGAGCAGCATCTGCCCCGGACCAGGCTCCTGGACGGGGGTCTCGACCAGGCGGAAGTCCGACTCCTTCGGCTCTGCCTGCGGTCGCGACACCAGGATGATCTGACGATTCTCGCGATCGGACATCACTTCCCTCCTCTCGACGGCACGGAGACAGGTGGGTCGCGGCACGGGTGACGTTGTCGCCTGCAGCGTACTCATGACCGGTCCCGGCGGCAATTGGCACGCCTCTTCTGGAGTGGAGGCTACTCTCAGGGTCTCCATCGGATCAGAATCGAGGTGCGGTCCGTCTCATCGCGACGGACGCGTGCCCGATCGGAGAAACCAGGGATGCCAGGCCGCCTCGTCTCTCTCTTCGTCTTGTTGTGCTCGATGTTCAGCGCGGCGGATGCGAGGGCCCAGGCCCCAAGGCCGAACATCATCCTGATCGTGGCCGACGACTTCGGCTGGGCCGATCTCGGCTGTTATGGCAGCACCTACCACGAGACGCCGAACCTCGACGCTCTGGCGCACCGGGGCATGCGGTTTACCGATGGATATGCCGCCTGCCCGGTGTGCTCCCCTTCCCGCGCGGCGATCCTGACCGGCAAGTACCCCGCCCGGCTCCATCTCACCGACTGGCTGCCGGGCCGGCCCGACCGACCGTCGCAAAGGCTGCGGCGGCCCCCGATCCGCCAGCAGCTCCCCCTGGAGGAGGTCACGCTCGCCGAGTCACTCCATCCGGCCGGGTATGTCTCGGCGAGCGTCGGCAAGTGGCACCTGGGCGGTCCGCCGTTCTGGCCCGAACATCAAGGCTTCGACTTGAACATCGGCGGCACGGAGACGGGCTCCCCACCCGGCGGGTATTTCCGGTTCAGGACGCCGAGCTTGGAGGCCCGGAACGATGCCGAGTACTTGACCGATCGCCTCACCGACGAGGCGATCGCCTTCATCGAGCGGAACCGGGCACGACCGTTCTTCCTGTACCTGCCCCACTACGCGGTGCACATCCCGCTTCAGGGCCGGCCCGAGATCGTGGCGCGGTACCGTGCGAAATCGGCGTCCGGCTCGGCGCAGGACAATCCGATCTACGCCGCCATGATCCAGAGCCTCGACGAGGGGGTGGGCCGGCTCCTGCGGAGGCTGGAGCAGCTCGGGATCGACGGCCGTACGGTTGTGATCTTCACCTCGGACAACGGCGGCCTGTCCGTCAAGGAAGGCCCCAACACTCCCGCCACCTCCAACAGCCCCTTGCGCGGGAAAGGGCTATCTTCACGAAGGAGGCATCCGCGTGCCGCTGATCTTCGCGTGGCCCGGAGTGACCCGTCCCGGGTCCGTCTGCGAGGTGCCGGTCAGCGGGCAAGATCTCTATCCGACGCTCCGGGAGATCGCCGGGGTCGCGCCGACCCCGGGCCAGATCGTCAACGGCGAGAGCCTGGTGCCCCTCTTGAGACGCACCGGCACGTTGCGGCGCGATTCCCTGTTCTGGCATTACCCGCACTACAGCAATCAGGGCGGCAAGCCCGGCGGAGCGATCCGCCAGGGGAACCTCAAGCTGATCGAGTGGTACGAGGATGGGAGAATCGAGCTGTACAACCTCGCCGCCGACATGGGCGAGCAGAAGGACCTCGCCGGCGAGAGTCCGGCCGACGTGGAGCGCCTGCGCGGTCGGTTGGCACGGTGGCGAGAGTCGGTCGCGGCCCAGATGCCGACGCCCAACCCACAATATTCGCCCGCGAAGTCGGAACAACCTTGAAGACGCCACGCCGGCGGGACATCGATCGATCTCGCGAAGCGTGGAGAAGGCGGCCGGATGCCACCAACTGACCTCGGTGGGTCGCAACCACCCCACAACGCACCAAATATGATAGATCCAACCGTCGTAGTGAATCAGGGCCGGGCGCTCGAAGTTCGCGAGTATGGCGACCGCCGGGGCCATCCCGCTTTCTTCTTCCACGGTCTGATCGGCTCGCACTACCAGGCGTCGTACGTCGCCGAGCAGGCGAAGCGGGCGGGACTGCGGATCATCGCACCCAACCGTCCGGGGGTGGGCCGATCGGAGTTCGTCGAGCGCCAGAGTCCGCTCGAGGCGGTCGGGGACGTGGAGTACCTCGCGGAGGCGCTGCGGCTCGACACGTTCAGCGTGATCGGGATCTCCGGCGGCGCTCCTTACGCCCTGGCGGTCCTCTATCGCCTGGGCGAGCGCGTCCGCACGATGACCCTCATCAGCGGGATGGGGCCGCCCCAGTTGCCCGGTGCGCTCCACGGGATGGATCAGCGGCGCCGCATCATCCTGGCGGCCGGTTCCCGCTACCCGGGACTGGCACGGAAAGCCTTCCGGATCGCCGCCCGACGCTACCACGCCCACCCCGAACCGTTCCTCAAGCGCCTGGTCAAGACGTGGTCGCCTCCCGATCAGGAACTCTTCCGACGCCGCGAGGTCTTCGACCTCTTCCTCAAGGACATCGATGAGGTCTTCGCCAACCCCAGCGGTCCCGAGGGCCTGGCGCAGGAGCTCAGCCTCTACCGGAATCACGGCTTCTCGCTGGGAGATCTCCCCGCGAGCCGGCGGATCACCATCTGGCACGGCCTGACCGATAACATCGTCCCGCCCGCCATGGCCTGGAGGATGGTCCAGGCGTTGCCCAACGCCGAGGCCCATCTCCTGCCCGGCGGCCACTTCATGGCGATCGACGCCGCCGGCCTGATCATCGCCCGCCTGGTCCAGCACCTCGAATCTTGAGGGCCTGGCCTGTCACATCCATGCAACCGCGCCGTAATGATCCCCGGAAACCGTCGATCCGGCCGAGGAACTTGGCTCGCCGGTCGCCCCGCGGCTTCGATGAATTTTTTAGGAACTTCGCGACGGCTCGTGCGTCAGACTTGCGGTCTTTCATTTGAACCAATTCGTTGGACTGGGCGTATTGCCTCATATCGCACGGGCGGCGCCCGTCTCTCGTGAACCCATCAGCCTGGAGTTTCAATCTCATATGGATCGCCTCTCCAAACCCTATGTTCACCTCCCGATCGACGCGGTCAACACCGTGGTTTTCGACGCCGAGGGACATTTCGACAGCGAGCGTTACGACCGATACGCCACGTTCACCCAGGCGCGCGACGCCGCCCTCTCGAGCATCGAGATCATGCTCGACGAGAAGGATTACGACGGCGAGGATCACCGCGAGGAGCTCGAGCGGATGCTCGGCCATCTCGAGTCGTCCGAGACCTTCGAGGAGCTCGAGTGCCATCCGGCATACCGGCGCCTCATCGCCCGGCTCGACCCGGCCCGATCCGCCGCGGCCTGAGTCATCGGCCCTCGGACCCCTTGTATCGCCGGGTCCGTGCCCTGCTGGGCCGGGACGGACTGCTCTACGTCGGCGACTGCAAGATGGCGGCCCTCGAGACCCGGGCCGAGACCGGCGCCGCCGGCGATTTCTATCTGACCCGGCACTCCCTGACCGGAGGGGTCGCGACCCAATTCGCGTCCTGGGTGGAGGCGGCGCTGACCGGCGAGGCCGTGTCCCAGGTGGTCGAGATCCGGCGCGCTGTTCCGCTTGTTCAAGGACGAGCCGTTGCGGATCCGGCCGTTCTACGTGCGGAGGGACGACCAGGTCCTGGGCATGACCCATCTGGTGACGCTGGCCTTGCGGGTGCTGACGCTCTTCGAGGTGCTGGTGCGCCGCGGCCAAGAGCAGAGCGGAGAGAAGCGGCCGGGATTGTATCCCGGTCAAGCGAAGCGAGTCACCGAGAGCCCGACGGCGAAGCGGGCGCTGGAGGCGATCGCGCGGGCGCGGATCACGCTGACCCAGGTGGAGAGCGGCGGTGAGGTTCGCTGGCATCTCACGCCCCTGCCGAAGTGGGTGAAGTGGGTGCTGGGCTACCTCGGGCGGTCCGAGGCAGTATACACTCGATTAGTCATAAATTCCGGGTGAGCACCCTTTCAATACGCGAAAGGGCCGTTCACGACCGATCCGACGGGAAGGATTTCACCCGCCGGACCACTCGCGGTGCGCTCTGCTCCCTGCGAAACCGGAACTGAGGCGATGCCAGAGAGTGTGCCGACCGGCCGCAGCAATTCCTATTAATTCACACATGTTTATTACATGAAGAGTGGACCAGCGTCCGAATCGACCGCTTCCTCGACCCGGTTCTTCCCCAGCCGTTTCGCCCGGTAGAGGGCCCCGTCCGGCGTCCGGATCATCCCCGCAGCGTCGAGACTCCGCCCTTCTCCGGCTGCCACGCCGAGGCTTGCCGTGACGGGGGTCAAGCCCATCGGGGTCGCCAGGGCGGACTCGGCGATGGCGTCCCTCGCCCGCTTCGCCGTCGCCACGATATCCGATGGACCGCATCCCGGCAGGACGACGAGGAACTCCTGCCCGCCGTACCGTCCGAGCGCGCCAGCGGGGCGGAGACGAAGGCCCGTTCGCCTCGACACCTCGCGGAGCACGATAACACCAGCGAGGTGCCCGAGGGTGTCGTTGACACGCTTGAAGTCGTCGAGGTCCGCCAGGATGATCCAGATCGATCTGCCTTTGCGCCCTGCGCGGGCGATCTCCCTCTGGAGGATCACGAGGATCCTCCCCGGTTCCAGATGCCGGTCAGAGAGTCGTGGCTGGCCTGGGTCTGCAGCTTTCGGTTCAGTTCCACGATCCGCCGCCCGGCGCAGGCGCACCTTCAGCTCTTGCTCCTCGAAAGGCTTCATTAGATAGTCATCGGCGCCGGCTTCATGCCCTCGATGATGTCCTGCTTCCGACCCTTTCCAGTCAGCAGGATAAGATAGGCGTACGATACCCCGTCCTTCTGACGGACCATGCGGCGAAGATCGACGCCGTCCAGGCCCGGCATCATCCAGTCGAGGATGGCGAGCGACAGAGGATCGTCCTGACGGAGCCCATCCTACGCTTCGGCGCCGTCGCACGCCGTGACCACCTCATAACCCGAGTCCCCCTGCTCGCTCTCCAGCAGGAGGAGCGCGGCCGGATCGTCATCGGCGATCAGGATTCGCATGCGGCGGCCTCGGCCTCCAAGATCTCCAGGGCGTGTCCGAGGCGGCCGACCTCGACCTCCAGCTCGGCACACGCGGCGTCGGCCTCCGCGAGACGGTCGTCGCGGGCGATCTCTTCCAGGCGCGCGGCGACCGCGACGACCCGGTGGGCGCTCAGGTTGGCGGCGGACCCCTTGATCCGGTGGGCCGCCCGCTCGAGCATCTGGCGATCCTCCGCGGCCAGCCCGGTGCGGATCTGGACCAGGAGCCCGGGGCAGTCGGCCAGGAACAGGTCGGCCATCTTCTTCAGCAGCGCCCGTTTGCCCCGCGCCCGCGCCAGCGCCTCCTCCCGATCGAACACGGCCTCGGCGGCACCGGGTCCCGTCTCCCTCTTCCCTTTCGGCTCGGGGTGGGGCCCCGCCGCCGTCGGGTCGAGCCCCTCGACGACGGCCAGGAATTGCTCGGCCCGGATCGGCTTGGAGATGTAGCCGTCCATCCCCGCCGCCAGGCACCGCTCTCGATCGCCCTTCATCGCGTGCGCCGTCATGGCGAGGATCGGGATGCGGCGGCCCGCGCCGGCCTCTTTCGCGCGGATGGCGGAGGTCGCCTGAAACCCGTCCATCCGAGGCATCTGCACGTCCATCAGGATCAGGTCGAGCGATTCTCGATCAAGGATCTCGACCGCCTCCCGGCCGTCGTTGGCCACGACGACCGTGTGGCCGCGGTCCTCCAGCAGCGCGACCGCCAGGCGCTGGTTGACCGGGTTGTCCTCCGCCAGCAGGACCCGGAGGCGGCGCGAGGGTGGGGGCGGGGCGCCCGGCATCGGCGCCGGCGGTTCGACCTGCGCCAGGGGCTCGGCCCCGAGGACGGCCAGGATGGAATCGAGCAACTCCGACGCCTTGACGGGTTTGCGAAGATAGGCGGCGATGCCCAGCGTCCGGCAGCGCTCGGCGTCGCCCGCGCGGTCGGCGGACGAGAGCATCACGACGGCCGTCCCGGCCGGTTCGGGAGCCCGCCCGATCCGCTCGGCGACCGCGAAGCCGTCCATCTCGGGCATCATCATGTCGAGCAAGACCAGCCGATAGGGATCGCCGGCATCTCCGGCCCGCCGGATCGCCGCGAGGGCGGCCCGGCCACCCTCCACTGCCGTCGGCTTCAGGCCCCACCGGGTCAGCAGTTCGTCGAGGATCTGGCGGTTCGTGGCGTTGTCGTCCACCACCAGGATGGGCAACCCATCCAGGGTCATCTGCCGCCGCGAGGGTCGATCCAGGACCCCGGCGGAGACGCCGAGCCGGGCGTTGACGCAGAACGTGCTGCCCAGACCGGGTCGGCTCTCCACCCAGATGCGGCCGCCCATCGCCTGCGCCAGGTGCCCGCAGATGGCGAGCCCCAGCCCGGTGCCGCCGTATTCTCGCGTCGTCGAGCTGTCGGCCTGGGTGAAGGGGGCGAAGATCTTCTGTTGCTTCTCCGGCTCGATGCCGATGCCCGTGTCGCGGACGGAGAGCCGGAGAATGACCCCCGCGTCGTCCTGCGATTCCCGCTCGACGCGCACGGCGATCTCGCCCTGCGCGGTGAATTTGATGGCATTGCCGACGAGGTTCAGCAGGATCTGGCAAAGGCGTCCCGAGTCGCCGACCAGGACATCGGGGACCTCGGGGGCGATCGCGAGCGTCAGTTCCAGCCCCTTCGCGTGCGCCCGTAACGCCAGCTGCTTTGTCGCGTCGCCGAGGACCTCGGGAAGGTTGAAGGGGGCCGACTCGAGTTCCAGATGCCCCGCCTCGATCTTGGAGAAGTCGAGGATGTCGTTCAGGAGGCGCAGGAGCGTCTCGGCGGAGGAGTTCGCGAGGCTGATGAGCTCATGCTGGCGGGGCTTGAGGCCGGAGCGAAGGGCCAGGTCGAGCATGCCGAGGATGCCGTTCATCGGCGTGCGGATCTCGTGGCTCATATTGGCGAGGAACTCGCTCTTGGCACGGTTGGCGGCCTCGGCCGCCTCCTTGGCCTGGAGCAGCTCCTCCTCCGCTTCCTTGCGGCGGCTGATGTTTCGGCAGGCGATCAGGGCGCCCCGAACGCCGTGGTCCTCGTCGAGCAGGGGGTTGACCTTCGATTCCAACCAGAGGTCGTTTCCATCAGCTTTCCGGCAGCGAAACTCGGTCCCGTCGGGGTTTCGAGTTTCATACACGGAGTGGAGTGAGGCTTCCGCCTTTCCGAAGTCAACCGGCTGAACGAAGTCGAGTGCGGGCCTGCCCAGCATTTCCGCCTCCGTGTATCCCGTCTCGGCCGAGGTCGAAGGCGAGACATAGACGATCGTCCCCTCCGCATCCGTCTCGAGGATCAGGTCGATCATGTTGGTCGTGATCCGCCGAAATCGGAGCTCGCTCTCCCGCAGAGACGCCTCCACCCGCCTCCGCTCGGTGATGTCGCGGACGATGCCGACCGCGCTCCAGTCGCCCCGGAGTCGTGCGGCGGCCACGGAGAGCTCGACGGGGAAGCGGCGGCCGTCCTTGTGCACACCCTCCATCTCGAGCACCTTACCGATCGCGGCGCCCTGGCCAGTCCTGTGGAAATGGGGAATCGCGTTCTCGTAGAGCTCGCGAGCGTGCGGGGGTGCCAGGAGTTCGTGCAGGTCGCGGCCCAGGATCTCCTCCCGCGCGTAGCCGAACATCCGTTCCGCGGCGGCGTTCCAGTGCCCGACCTGGCCTGACGAGTCCATCATGATCAGCGCGTCGAGCGCGGCGTCGCTGATGACCCGCAGCGTCTCCTCGCCGGCCCGCAATTCCTCCTCATTGCGCTTGCGGTCGCTGACATCTCGACCGTTGATGAGGGCGGCGCAGACCCGGCCCTGGTCATCCACGAGAGGACTGCTCACCACCTCAAACCAGACGTATCGCCCGCCGGCGTGACGGCAACGGAATTCCCCGCGCACGGGAGCCCCATGTTGCACCACCGTTGTGAATTTGGCCGCTCCCTCATCGAGGTCATCCGGGTGCAGGATGGAAAAGATGGAATCTCCCACCAATTGGTCGGGTGCGTACCCCAGGAGCGCCAGCGATGAGGCGCAACATACGAGTAGATACCTTCCTTCGTGACCTCGGCGACAAAATCCAGCACGTTGGTCATGATGCGACGGAAGCGGTTCTCGCTCTCGCGGAGTGCGGTCTCGACTCGCCTGGCCTCGGTGTTGTCGCGTATGATTCCGATGTAGCCGATGAGCTTCCCTTTCGTGTCGGACATCGCCGTGACGACCGTGCTCTTGATCAGGTGAGACCCGTCCTTGCGGACACCGGTCCATTCGCGCTCCGTCTCGTCGCCCAGGCGAGCCGGTTCAAGGAAGACGTCGATGCCGACGACGGGGCGACCCAGCACGCGCGTCAACTCCTCTCCACGCGCGGTGATCTCGGCCTCGAGGCTCAAGATGGCCGGGGTCCGCCGACCGATCATCTCCTCGGCGGCATAGCCGAACATGCGCTCGGCCCCGGTGTTGAAGACCGTGATCAGGCCGTCTCTGTCGGTGGCTATGATGGCCAGATGAGTGGACCCATTGAGAACGCCCGTCAAACGGGCGTTCGAATCGGCCAGCGCATCTTCCGTCCGCTTCCGCTCGATCCCGAGGGCGACCTGGTTTGCGATGGCTCCCAAAGCCTCGGTCGTCGTATCGGAAAGCGGCCTCCGGGCGAACAGCGCCATGACCCCGCACAACTCGTCTCCCGCGAGGATCGGGTGCCCTGCGAATGCGACCATCCCCTCCCTTCGCGCCCATTCCTGGTCATGAACGAACGGGTCGCCGGAGACGTGATTGGTCAGGTGGGGCTTTCGTTCCCGGGCGATCCGCCCGATCTTGGACTCCCCGACCGGCTCTTGGGCATTGCCACCGTCCAGGTTGGTGTACATGCCCGCGCTGGCCTGAAGTTCCAGCACGTCCCCCCGGGGTCCGACCGTCCAGATGCTGGCGAGCGCCGCATCCAGGTGCTGTACGATGGCCTCGGCGCAGCGTCCCAAGAGCTCCCGCAGGCTACCCTGCCGGGTCAAGGCGATCCCCACATCCGCCGCCAATGCGGCGAGGCATGCTCGCTCTTTGATCAATTCCTCGGCCCGCTTGCGCTCGGTGAAGTCCTCGGCCGTACCGAGGATCTGGGTGGCGCGGCCGGCCTCGTCGCGGCGGAACACCACGTCGCGGTGGCTGAGCCACCGCCACGATCCGTCGGCGTGCCGGACGCGGACCTCGAAACTCCGCATCGGACCATCACCGATGTGCTCGGATCGAGCCTTGAGACTCTCGAGTCCGAGCCGGACCGCATCATCCGGGTCGAGCATCTCGGCGACCAGGCATTCGTAGCTCTTGGCGCAGATCTCGGCCGGGGTCTGGCCAAGTAAAGCCGAGATCCGGTTGTTGGTCCAGGTGATGCGATTCGCCTTCGAGTCCAGCAGATAGATGATCGAGGGATTGGCCTCGGCCAGGCTCTCGACGAAGCGCTGGCGGTCGAGGGCCTCGTCCACCGCCCTTCGCCGCTCGGTGATCTCGACCTGCAGCGCGAGGTTGGCCCGCTCCAGCTCGGCCGTTCGGTCCCGCACCCTGGCTTCCAGCTCGGTGTTCGCCTGCCGCAGCTCCTCGACCAGCGCCCGCCGCTCCCGCAGCAGCCGATTGTGCTCGAGCGCCTGGCTCACCACGCCGTCCAGGACCTCGGGTTGCCACGGCTTGGTGAGGTAGCCGTAGACCTTGCCTTCGTTGACCGCCCGGACGACCGTCTCGATGTCGGAATAACCGGTCACGAGGAGTCGGGTGACATCGGGAGCCTCCTCCGCCACCCGGGCGAGCAGGTCCGCGCCCGTCATCCCCGGCATGCGTTGATCCGTCAGGATCACGGACACCGTTTCTGTCCGCAACGCGGCCAGCGCCTCCTCCCCGCCGCGCGCGGTCAGGACGCGGATGCGGCGGCGCAACTGGTCCGCGATCGAGGCGGTGATCGCGGGCTCGTCATCGACGACGAGCAAGGCCCCATCCCCGCCGCGCGGGCGCCGCCGGACCGGTCCGGAGGGCGGCGCGGAAGCCACCGCTCAGCATCCCGGTCATGGTCGCTCCTCTATCGCTGCATTACCTCGAGAATCCCCTCCAGCCGGAGGCAGCGGAATCCGCAGCCGGACACGGGTGCCCTCAATCCCAAGAGTAGCACCCGAACGAGGGATCGCTGGTGGGCACGCTAACACAACATCCGCACCGCGGCCCGAATGTCCGAGGCAAAGCCGATCGCACCCAGCTCGGTGGTCAGCGACGGCAGCGAACGGAACGCCGCCCCGCCCAGGATCATGCGGGGGCTCCGCTCACCCAGTTTCGCACGCACGTCTTGGATCAGCTCAACGACGTACGGGATGTTGAAGAGCATGGTCGCGGAGACGCCGAGAACGTCCGCCTCGTGCTCTTCGATCGCCCGCACGATCCCGCTGTGCGGCATGTTCGTCCCGAGGAATCGTACGTCGTACCCCTGGGCGTCCAGCACGTCGGCTACCATGTTGGCACCCACCTGGTGCAGCTCCCCTGCTACCCCGGTGATCACCATCCTGCCTCGCGTCTGGGTCGCGGGCGGGAGATGGGGGTAAACCTTGCGCCATGACGTACTGGGTGATGGCTGTCGCCATGTGCTCTTCGGCCACCGTGATCCGGTTCGACTCCCAGAGCCGCCCCACCGCGTAGAGCGACTCCTGCAGGACCTCGACGTAGATGTCGGTCGCCGGGTGGCCGCCGCGGAGCGCTTCGAGGACGACCGTGACCGCCGCCTTGCGCTGATTCTTCAAGATCGCCTGGAGAAGAAGGCTGCCGGCGAGCGCCAGGCCCGTCTTGCCGGCCTCTGCCCGATCCTCGGCAGGTGGTCCGGAACAGGCCAGGCGGCCCGCCACTGTGAAACCTGTCACATACTCGGCCTCGGGAGCCGTGAGGTGGGGAGTTAGCGCGGACTCGATGTGCTCCAGGTTCTCGGCCACGAAATGGGCCGCGATGTTTCGGGCACCGAGCATGCGGGCCGTCCAGCGGACGTAGTCTTCAAACGGAGTGACGCTTCCCGCCTCGATGGCGCCGGCCAGGAAGTCCATGTGGAAGCAGGCATCCTCGATGCCGAGTTTGCGGCCGCGTTCGCCGTAGCGCACCACCCAGTCGGGATGGCGCCGGAAGAATTCCGTGGTGACCGACTCCGCGATGGCCGGTTTCAAGCGGCGGAGTTTATCGGCCAGGGCCACCCGATCGGGAAGGCTGTTCCAAGGCATAAGACGACTCGCTTTCGTGTCCAAGGCCCCACTCCTTCATCGACGCGCCCTGACAGGCCAAGAGGCCCTCGTCGTACGGCAGGACCAGAGAGTCATGGTCGCTCCTCTCTCGCTGCATGACTCCGAGAATCCCCTCCAGACGGAGACAGCGGGATCCGCAGCCGGACGCGCGTGCCCTTCCCGGGCGTGCTGTCGATCTGGATGTCGCCGTGATGCGCCTGCATGATCTGGCGAGTGATGGACAGGCCCAGCCCCGTTCCTTCCCCGACCGGCTTGGTCGTGAAGAAAGGGTCGAAGACCCTCGGCAGATGTTCCGGGTGGATCCCCTGTCCCTGGTCCTCGACGGAGATCACGAAGTAGCCGTCCTCGTGGGCGGTCGAAACCTTGACCTCCTGATCGGGTCGGCTGGCCTGCGCGGCATTCGTGACCACGTTGCTGATGGCCTGGTTCAGGTGACCGGGAGAGAATGTCAGGGGTGGGAGCGGCGGCAGGTCGGTGGCGACGCGGACCTGCTGGCGTTCGAGGACGGGGGTGAGGAAGCGGATCGCCCCGCGAATCCCCTCGGCCACGTCACACGACTTGACTTCGCACTCATCGAGCCGGGAGAAGTTCCGCAGGTCGAGTACGATCTGCCGGATCCGGTCGAGCCCCTCGATGTTGTCCGCGATCTTGCGGGCCACCGCGTCGGCGAGGTAGCCCAAGTCGATCTCGGTCGCTTTCGCCAGGATACGCTCCGCCACCGCGGGGCATCCACGCCCCAGCTCCTCCAGCGAGTCGCCGACCAGGTTGACGAGGGAGAAGAGGTCCTCGAAATCGTGGCGGAGGGTGGCGTGGTTGTTCCGCACGAAGGCCACCGGGTTATTGATCTCGTGCGCCACCCCCGCCGTCATCTGGCCCAGGGAGGCCATCTTCTCCTGGTGGACCAGCCTGGCCTGGACCTCTTTCAGTTCGGCCAGGGTCTTCTCCAGACTCCGGCTCTTTCGCGCGTTCTCGCGCGACAGCAGGGCCAGCTCGTTGTTCAACCGCACCATCTCCTCCTGGAACGCTTCGTCAGCCTTCCTCGGCGCCTCTCCGAGGAGGACGAAACCATCGGGTTGCACGTCGAACAGGCATTCCAGCGTATGGGGCACCTGATGACGATCGACCAGGTTCAGGTAGGATTTATCCCCAGCACCCCGGACGCCACCGGCGACCCTCTCCCGCAAGCCGGCTGCTTCCTTCTCCGGGAGGTAGCCCCAGAGGCTCTGGCCGATCAATTCCTCGCGGGAAGCCATCAGCAGCTCCGCCGTCTGCGAGCTGCATTGGCGGATGGTGCCGCTCAGGTCCGCCGCGAGGAGATTCACGGCCCTGGTCCCGTCCAGGTAGCGGGCCAGGAGCTGGGACGCATCGGCCGTGAACTCCACCAGACTCGGGGGGCGAGCGGGGTCGTGCAACCGGTCCAGCAGGAGTGTTTGCGTGTAGGAACGGTCGAGCTTCAGGCCGCGCGGGATCCCCCGGTGCGAACGCCGGTGCGCGTCGCTCGCGTGCCACGTCCGGAAGGATGCGGCATCGGTCCACCGGTTCATGAGGTAGAAGACCGCCGGGTCGGAGCCGTCGGTGTAGACCTCCATGCCCAGGAACCCGCTCACGTCATCGACGAGATGAGGCCGGTGGAGGAAGGCGTCCCGGACCGTCTGCTCGAGGCCGTTGGTCACCCGAAACCGGGAAACGGCGAGAATCAAGTTGCACCTCCCGTCCGGGGCAGACGGCAGACGGGGACGAGAAATCCTCGACGGGGTCGCGAAGCCCTCAGGCCGTGGTTATCCCTCGTTGCCGGGGTTCCACCTGCAGCCCTGCAGTCACGCCGCCTGGTTGGTGTGTCGGGCATGGAGATGGTGGTGCCGTCGATGACCTTGATGCTGCGGCCGTTCCAGTGCCACTTCGCAAGAGCTCGCTCCTGAAGGTGCCGGCCCGTCGTGCGGGTCAGTCGGGTCAAGACCGGAGGACGAGAATGCGTGGCTCATGTCGGGTAAGTGGTGGAGCAGTGGGATCTTTTGTAATAAAGGAATCACATCTTATTGGAAAAAATATGTTGTGATGAGGAGTACGCGGACTGCGGTACTGTTCCGCCACTGACCCGACATGAGCCCCAAAGGTTCGCTCGTGGCGCCGGATCGTCATGCCGATAGCCGTCAGGAGCCTCTCGGCCGAGTACAATCTCATAATGATGCGTCAACCGATCTTGACGCCTTGTCGCCCGGCCGCAAATGGTTGGGCGTTCAGTCCGAAGTCGAGCATCACTTTTTCAGGCGTGGCAGTCAGCCGACGATAACTGGCGCAGGGTCGGGAAAGCCCCCGAATCGTCGCCAACAACCGCATTCCTCTCTTCGTCCGGCGCCGCTTGAGCTTGGTCGCTCAATATGTAGTGACTTCTGAATCGGTGGGTAGCTTGGGACGCACGCTTCCGGATGAATTGTAGGAGATCTCAACTAGCCGTGCAACAGTCTAATTAGACCAGAGCGGTTTGAGACGAGATGATCGGGACCAGTCCCCATGTTCGGACTGGCAATCGCCACTGCCAGTCGGCCGACGATCCTGCTGCGCGTCCAGGCCGAGCTTGCTCTGACCCTGCCGCTCGGTGCTCACCCGGACGTACGCCACCAGCGGTCGTTCACGCTTGTCCATGTCCCCCTCCAGGTTCTCGTGACATTCCCGGCGGGTTCAATACGGGGAGTTACGGGTCTAGGCGCGGCCCATCGACCTCTCGGACTCCTCTGAACCGCTATCTCCAATTATCTGCGTTCCGGGACCTGCTTGTCGTCTTCTGGGAGACCGGCTGTCGGCCGCAGGAGATCCTCACCGTCGAGGCGCGACACGTCGACACTCGACAGTGGGCGATGGATCTTCCCTGCTGACGAGGCCAAGGGCAAGAAGGCCAACCGAGTCGTCTGCCTGACCGACCGGGCGCTCGAGATCGCCCGGAAGGTGATGACGCGTTACCCCAGCGAGCCGCTGTTCCCGAACACGGACGGCAGGCCCTGGCATCCATACGCGCTGAACTGCCGGTTCGGCCGGCTCCGCCTCGCCCACGGTCGCCAGCGAATCCAGAAACGCGGGCTCATGCCGCCCAAGATCAAGCGGCTCGACGGGGCCCGGCGTCGAGACCCGGAGGCGAGGGCCGCGCACGAACAGGCCGTCCGCCACCGTCGCCAACGGATCGCGGAACTCGCCCGGGAACATGGGACCTAGCGCCTCATCATGTGCGCCCGGGGGACTTCCAACGCGAAAAGAGAATCCCGAGGGCCGGCGGCAATCGGACACGTTCGGGCTACCAGGGCGTCCAAGACCTGCCGACGCTGAACGGTGGCTCCGTCTCTCCGCGAAGAGGTATACTCCGGCTGACCAGATAGTCCGACAGAGGTGGGTCGTCCGTCGATCGGTCCCCTCGTGTACGTCCCGCCGCATCCTGGCTGACCGCCGAGCGTCCCACGGGCGGCCGGTCGTCCCGATTTCGTCCGATCCGAGAGCGAATGAGACATGACTGGAGGAACCGCAATGCGTTGCCGCACGATCGTCGCCCTCCTCGCCGCCTTCGGCCTCGGCGTCCTCGCCGGGCGGGGCGCCGGCCCGTCGGCCGCCGCCCAGGACAAAGCTTCGGCCGCGCCCTACGCCGAGATGCTCCACGTCGGCGTCGTGGTCAAGGACCTGGACCAGGCCGTCGCCCGGTGGAAGGCGCTGGGCTTCACCGATATCCGCGTCTCGCCGCCGAACAAGGGGGTGGACCGCACCTACCACGGCAAGCCGATCGACGTGGCGCTGAAGCAGGCGTTCATCCACGGGACTCGCCCGATGATCGAGCTGATGGAGCCACTCGGGGACGGGCCGAGCCCCTGGGGCGACTACCTCAAGGAGCACGGCGAGGCGCTGCACCACCTCGCCTTCCGCATCCCGGACACCGGGCCGGAACTGGAGAAGTACCGCGGGCTGGGGATGGAGGCGATCGCCTCGGGTAAGTGGCCGGAGGGCGAGACGCGCTGGGGGACGTTCCAATACGTGCAGGACCCGAAGGGGGGCGTCATCGTCGAGTTCATCTCGCGCATTCCCCGGAAGTGAGCGTGCGGACCGGGGATGATTGGACTGGCCCTTAGTCGAGGCTTGTGCCCTCCATGCGGGCCGACGCACATCGCGGGGAGCCGGTCGTGACGAGTCTATCCCGCTGAGTTCTTGAAGGCATACGTTCGGTACGCGGCAGGAGATGACCATGACCCGCTTGTCCACTTCGAGCGATGAGGTGGCCCAGGATCCGACCGGAAAGGCGGCCAACCGAGTATGACCAGCACGCCGCCTCCAGCATCCGCCACTTCCCTCGGCGACCTCGCGGCGAGTCCGCCGTCGACGCGGTCGCGCGGCTGGGCATGGTGGATCTGTGGCCTGCTCATGCTCGCGACCGTCGTGAACTACATGGATCGTCAGGCGCTGTCCGTCACCGCCCGGCGAATCAAGTCCGAGATGAGGCTCACGAACGAGGATTATGGCTGGCTCGAGACCGGCTTCGGGATCGCCTTCGCCCTCGGGCAAACGCTGCTGGGCATCCTTGCGGATCGGGTCAACGTGCGATGGTACTACCCCCTCCTGCTGACCTTGTGGTCCCTGATGGGATTCGCCACGGGGCTGATGCACACGTTCACCGCTCTGTTGACCTGTCGGGTGTTACTCGGGCTATTTGAAGGCGGGAATTGGCCCTGCGGACTCAAGACGATCCAACATCTCTTGCCGCCGGCAGAGCGAGCACTGGGGAGCGGCATCCTGCAGAGCGGCGGCGCCATCGGCGCGATGTTCACGCCGCTGGTCGTGGGCCTGCTCCTGAGCGACGAGCGGGGAAGCTGGCGGCTGCCGTTCCAGGTGATCGGCGCCAGCGGGTTGTCCTGGGTTGTCTTATGGCTCGCCTCGGTGCGAGATGCAGACCTTCGCCTTCCGGCTGACCATGTGAATCCCAGGAAGGATGTTTCTCACGGGCTCCAGGAAGACGAGTGTTCCTTCTGGCGGATCCTCTTCTCCGCGCGTTTTGCGGTCGTCCTGTGTGTCAGCGTCGGCGTCAATCTGTGCTGGCACATGCTGCGCGTCTGGTTGCCGCTGTTCTTGCAGGAAGGACGCGGCTATCGCGAGACGACCATGCTGGGCTTGAACGCTGCTTTCTTCGTCGCCGCCGACATCGGATGCCTGGCGACGGGCGCCATCGCGCTCGGCCTGCACCGTCGCGGTCTCTCGTTGCCGCGAGCCCGGTCGTTCGTCTATCTCGCCTGCTGCGTGCTCACCGCGTGTGCCACGCTCGCGGCCTTCCTGCCGGCCGGTCCGGCGCTGATGGCGGTGCTCCTCCTGGTGGGTTTCGGCAGCCTGGGATTGTTCCCGTTCTTCTACGCCCTGAGTCAGGAGCTCAGCGTGCGGCACCAGGGCAAGATCATCGGCGTTCTGGGGACGCTGGCCTGGGCCGCGCTGTCGGTGTTCCATCCCTTGTTCGGTCGTTATGTCGACGCGACCGGTTCCTTCGATGTCGGGCTCGCGTTCATCGGTTGGCTACCGCTCGCGTCATGGGTCGTCGTGTGGCGCTTCTGGCCCGGCTCGCGAGACTCCTCTCAACATCCCGTCGGAGAGGTCACCTCATGATTCCAGCCGGACTCAGGGTCCTGGTGACTGGCGGCGCCTCGGGCATCGGCTGGGCGATTGCTCTCGTTCTGCGAGAGCAGGGCGCCCGGGTGCATCTCTGCGATGCCTCGTCGGAGCGCTTGGCCGAGGCCCTCCGGCGACAATCGGAAATGAGCGGCACCGTGGCCGACGTCGCTGACCCGCAGCATGTGAACCGCGTCTTTGATGACGTGCGGCGGATCACTCGGCGGCCTCGACGCGCTCGTCAACAACGCCGGGGTCGCCGGCCCCACGGCCCCGGTCGAGGAGATTTCTCCGGACGACTGGTCCCGCACGATGGCGGTGAACATCACCGGCCAATTCCTGTGCGCCCGCCGCGCGGTCCCCTTCCTGAAGGCGGCCGGCGGAGGATCGATCATCAACATGTCCTCCGCCGCCGGCCGACTGGGCTATCCGCTACGGACGCCGTATGCGGCCTCGAAATGGGCCGTCATCGGCTTCACCAGGAGCCTCGCCATGGAATTGGGGCCACACGACATCCGGGTGAATGCCCTGCTGCCGGGCATCGTGGAGGGCGAGCGGATCCGCCGCGTGATCGCCGCGCGCGCCGACGCCCAGGGTGTCCCCTACGAGGAGATGGAACGCCGATACCTCGCGCAGGTCTCGCTCCGCCGCATGGTCACGCCCGCCGACGTGGCGGCGATGGTGCTGTTCCTCTGCTCGCCGGCCGGTCGCAACATCAGTGGACAGTCGCTGGGAGTCTGCGGCAACGTCGAGTCCTTGCGATAATCCGGAACTCTCGATCAATCCCTGACCGCGCCCTCATCCTGGAGTCATCGATGCCGCGTCTGACCGGTGCCCAGTTCCTCGCCGACAGCCTCCACGCCCAGGGCATCACGCACGTCTTCTTCGTGCCGGCGATCCTCAGTCATACGCTGGCGGAACTGGACAGGCGAACTCCGATCCGGCGGATCCTTACCCATGGAGAGAAAGCCGCCGTTTACATGGCCGATGGCTACGCCCGGGCCTCCGGGCGCGTCGGCGTGAGCTTCGCCCAGTGCATCGGCGCGGCGAACCTGGCGGCGGGATTGCGCGATCCCCATCTCGCCTGCTCGCCGCTGGTGGTCCTGACCGGCGGTCCGTATGCGGAGTCGCGAAGTCGCCACGTGTATCAGGAGATCGAGGACTATCCGCTCTTCAAGCCCCTGACCAAGTACAGCGCCCGCGTCAACACCGTGACGCGGCTGCCCGACACGCTGCGTCAGGCCTTCCGCGCCGCCACGACGGGCACGCCGGGGCCGTCGCATCTGGAGCTCGCCGGCCACATGGGCGAGCTGGAACGGGAGGCGGCCGATCTGGAGGTCATCGCCGAGCCGCAATTCGGCCGGGTCCCGCCGCTGCGAATCGCACCCGATCCGCAGGCGATGCGAGAGGCGGCACAACTGCTCGGCGCGGCGCAACGGCCCATCATCGTCGCCGGGGGCGGCGCGCGGACCTCGGCGCGAGCGCGGAGCTGCGCGAACTGGCCGAGCGGCTGGCAATCCCCGTCGCCACGTCGCTCAATGCCAAGGATCTCCTCCCCGGAGACCATCCGCTCAATGTGGGGGTCGTCGGCACCTACGCGCGACAGAGCGCCAATCGCGCCGTGCTCGGCGCGGACCTCGTGTTCTTCGTCGGCAGTCATACCGGGAGCCAGGTCACCGCCAGATGGCGGGTGCCGCGGCCGGGCACGACGGTCATTCAACTGGATATCAATCCGGCGGAGCTCGGGCGGCATTATCCCAATCGCGTCTCGCTCTGGGGCGATGCCAGGCTCGGACTCCGTGAGCTGATCGAGTCGAGCGACGCGGGCACCGCCGGTCATCGCCGCGAGTGGGTCGAGCAGGTCCAGGCCCTGGCGCGCGACTGGCGGGCCGAGGTGGCGCCGCAGATGGAGTCGGACGCCGTCCCGATTCGTCCCGAGCGAATCTGCCGTGAGCTGAGCCGACACCTACCCGACGATGTGCTGGTGGTCTGCGAGACCGGACATGCCGGGATGTGGACCGGAGCGATGCTCGACCTGAGTCGTCCCGGCCAGAGCTATATCCGGGCGGCGGGTTCGCTGGGCTGGGGCCTGCCGGCGGCGTTGGGAGCGAAGTTGGCCGTCCCCGAGCGGCCCGTGCTGCTATTCTCCGGCGATGGCGGCTTCTGGTACCACCTCAGTGAGCTGGAGACCGCCGTGCGCTGGAACATCAAGGTAGTGCTGCTGGTCAACAACAACCGCTCGCTGAACATGGAAATCGATGTCTACAAGGACGCGTACGGCGGGCAACTGGAGCGGAATCACGGAGATCTCTGGAAGTTCCGGGACGTGAGCTTCGCCGCCGTGGCCGAGACGATGGGAGCGAAGGGGATCCGCGTCCGGAAGCCTGGCGAGATCGCCGGTGCACTGGAGCAGGCCTTCGCGGCCCGGGGGCCCTGCGTGGTCAACGTGGAAAGCGACATCGATGCGATCGCTCCCTGGGGCGACGTGGGTGCGTGATCGTGATCCCGTGAAGCTGGAGGACGACCCCGACCATGAATCCGATCGACGGCATCCGCCGAGTCGCTGTCCTCGGGCTGGGGACGATGGGCCATGGCATCGCCCAGACGTTCGCCCTGGCCGGCTACGACGTCGCTTGTTTCGACGAGTCGGCGAGCATCCGGGACACCCTGGTCGGGCGCATCCGCGAGAATCTGGCGGCCTTCGTCGCCGCGGAATTGGTCGGACCCGAGCAGGTCGAACCCGCGCTGGCTCGGCTCAGCCTGACCGACTCGGAAGTCGAGGCCGTCGCGAACGCGCAATTCTTGACCGAAGCGATTCCCGAAGACCTGGCCGTCAAACAGGCCCTGCTGGCGCGGCTGGAACGGATCACGACCCCGGAGACGATCCTGGCGAGCAACTCGTCGAGTTTCCCCATCTCGCAATCGGGCCGCATGCTGGAACATCCGGAACGGGCACTGGTCACTCACTGGTTCAACCCGCCCCATCTGACGCCGGTCGTCGAGGTCGTCCCCGGTCCGCGCACGAGCGAGGCGGTCGTGCAGGCCACGATGCAGCTCCTCGCCCGCATCGGCAAGCTGCCGATCCACGTGCGCCGGGAATTGCCCGGTTTCCTCGTCAACCGCGTGCAGGTCGCGATCCAGCGCGAGGTCTGGGATCTGCTGGAACGAGGGATAGCCACGCGGGAAGAGATCGACGCCGCCATCCGGGGCACGGTCGGCTTTCGCTTCGCCGTCATGGGGCCGCTGGAGATTCACGACTTCGCGGGGCTCGACATCCAGCTCGCGACCTATCGCAACCTCGTGGGCGAGATTCGCAGCGATACCTCGGCGCCGGCCGTCCTGGACGGGCTCGTGGCCGAGGGTCGTCTGGGGATCAAGAGCGGCCGGGGTTTCTACGACTATCCCCCCGAGCGGCTCGTCGCCCGACGTACGCGTCGGGACTCGTTGTTGCTGAAGGTCTGGAAACTGCTCTATCGCTCCGGCCCCGCGGACGGGACGTCCTGACTCTCGCTCGAAGATCGTTGATGTGGCACAACCCCGTCGGAAATCTTATGATCATCGTCTTCCTCGATCTCACCAAACTGGGTTAAACTCCGATGCTCATTGTCCACGTCCATATCCAGGTGAAACCCGATCAGGTGGAAGCCTTCAAGGCTGCCTGCATCGAGAACTCGCGGAACAGCCTGCAAGAACCGGGCATCGCGCGGTTCGACGTGCTGAAGCAGCAGGACGATCCCACTCGGTTCCTGCTAGTCGAGGTCTACCGCTCCGCCGAGGCCCCGGCGGCGCACAAGCAGACGGCGCATTACCGGGAGTGGGCCGAGACCGTGGCCGACATGATGGCCATACCGCGATCCAGCGTGAAGTTCGACAGGGTCTACCCGGAAGTGGGACTGCCATGACGTTCGAGTTCGCGAGCGCCGGACGCATCCTCTTCGGGCGCGGCAAGTCGCAGCAGATCCCCACCCTGGCCCGGGACCTCGGCCGTCGCGCCTTGGTGGTCCTGGGAGGCTCCGGCCGGGGACGCGAAGCGCTGACGGGAGGGCTGAGCGACGCGGGGGTCCGCCCGTTCGTCTTCAACGTGAGCGGGGAACCCTCGACCCACCTGGTGGACGAGGCGGCCGGGATCGCTCGCGCGGAGGGCTGCGACCTGGTGATCTCCGTGGGCGGAGGCAGCGTGATCGACGCCGGCAAGGCCGTGGCGGGCCTGCTCGGGAATCCGGGAGAGGTCCGGGATTACCTGGAGCTGGCTGGAGGTGGAAAGCCGTTGCTCGAGCGCGGAGTGCCGTTCATCGCCGTCCCCACCACGGCCGGCACGGGCGCCGAGGTGACCCGCAACGCGGTGCTCGACGTCCCCGAGCAGAAGGTGAAGGCGAGTCTGCGGAGCCCTCATCTGCTGGCCCGGCTGGCTGTTGTCGATCCCGAGCTCACCCTGTCGCTCCCGCCGGCGATCACCGCCTACACCGGCATGGATGCGCTAACACAGTTGATCGAACCGTTCGTCAGCAACGCCGCCAACCCGTTGACCGACGGCATCTGCCGCGAGGGGCTCGCCCGCGCGGCACGATCGCTGGCAAGGGCCCATCGCGACGGGTCCGACGTCGCGGCCCGCGAAGACATGGCCCTCGCCGCCCTCTTCGGCGGGATCGCCCTGGCGAATGCCAGGCTCGGCGCGGTGCACGGGCTTGCCAGCGTCCTGGGCGGGACCACCGGCCATGCCCATGGTGCCCTCTGCGCCCGGCTCCTCCCCTTCGTCATGGAGGCCAACATTCGCGCGGTCGAGAAACGGGGCGACCCGACCATCATCCAGCGGTACATCGAAATCGCCCGGGCCTTGACCGGCGATCTCAAGGCAGACGCCTGGGCCGGAGTCTCCTGGGTGCGCGGGCTCTGCGCCGAGATGAACATCCCGCCCCTGCGGGTGGCGGGCCTGTCCATCAGCGATTGCGATCGGCTCATCCCGCTCGCCCAGCGTGCCAGCAGCATGCAAGGTAACCCCGTGAAGCTCTCCGACGAGGAACTGCGCGGCATCCTCGAAGCATCGCTCTAAGCTCGGAATCGCTTCCGCACCGCCGTTCGTGCGACGTCCAGAAAGGAGCGATCGTGGCGTCTCGCATGCCGGACATCCGGATCACGCTCTTGCTGGTGGTCTCGACGCTGCTCATCTTTGCACTTCCGTGTTGGGCATGGGGCAACGTCCGCGGTCTACTGGCACACCCGGCGCGGGCGGGGACCTTTCTGGTCGGGGCCGCGGGCGCGATCGCCTTCTTGTTTTCGGGCATGGATTTCACGAGCCTCACGTGGGAAGACCGTCGCACGCGAATCGTGATCCCCGCCGGGATCGCGATCCTGGCGCCGCTCCTGTTTCTCCCGGCTTATGCCGATCGTCGCGACATCATGGTGTTCGACGGCGATGCGGTCCGCTACCTGGGATTGGTGGTCTACGCCGCCGGCTGCGTGTTGCGAATCGGGCCGATGTTTGCACTGAAAAAACGCTTCCGTGCTCCCTGGACGACCCAGGAGCAACACTACCTCGTCACGACCGGTTTCTATCGTTACTTCCGCCACCCGAGTTATCTCGGGGCGATTCTCGCCTTGCTGGGATGGTTCCTGGTCTTTCGCTGCTGGATCGGCTTCGTCGTCGGTCTGCTGCTCATCCCGCTGGCACTGCCCGAGATTCGCAAGGAAGAGAAGATGCTCGCGGAGGAGTTCGGGGAGGAATACGCCGCCTATAAGAGGCGCACCTGGATGCTGCCGTTTGTCCGCTAACACGACGTCCGGGTCCGATGAGCGCCCGATCCGGGCGGCCTGCCGATCGGCTCGCTACAGCTCGGCGAGGGGCCGATCCGCGTCGCCGAAGCGGGTCATGGGGGCCCTCATCCGGTTCATCAGGGAGAGATAGAGGCCGCAGGCGCGACGTCCCTCGCGGCGCCGGCCGGAATAGTCGAGGACTCGACCGGTGGGCATGTCCCCGCCGCCCCGTCCGGCGAGCAGGATCGGCATCTCGTCGGCCTGGTGCCGGTCGCCGTCGAACAGGTTCGAGCAGCCCATCAGCAGGGAGTGGTCGAGCAGCGAGCCGTCGCCCTCGGCGATCGCCTTCAGGCGGCCGACGAGGTAGGCGAACTGGGCGGCGTGGTACTGGTTCGTCTTGAGGTACATCGCCTCGCGAGCCGGCTCGCGGCCGTTGTGCGTGAGGTCCAGGTGGAGACTGCCGCGGACGCCCTCGAGGAACCCGAAGTTCATCTGCGACAGGTCGTTGTTCAGCATCAGCGTGGCGACGCGCGTCTTGTCCATCTGGAACGCCAGGACGATCAGGTCCAGCATCAGCCGCATGTGGCCCGGGATATCCTGGGGCAGGCGTTCCGCGGGGCGCGCGAAGGCGGGGGCCGGATGCGAGGGCCGGCGGCCCTCCAGGCGGCCGTCGTCCGAGGCGCGTTCGATGCGGCGCTCGATGTCCCGGACCGATTCGAGGTACTCGTCGAGCTTCCGGCGGTCGGGGGTGCTCACCCGCCGGGCCAGGTCGCGGGCGTCGGTGAGCACCTCGTCGAGGATCGTGCGGTCGAGGCGGCGGCCGGCGGCGTCGCCGACGAGCAGGTCGTAGACGTGCGCGGGGTAGATCTCCTTGGTCGCCGGCTTGGTGTCGCTGGCCCACGAGATGCACGAGCCGTAGAGCATCGAGAGGCCGTCCTCGAGGCGGAGCTCGGTCGGCTCGATGCCGAGGACGAGGCTCGGGATGGAGGTCTGGGCGCCGAGGCGCTTTGCGAGGACCTGGTCCATCGTCCGGCCAACGCGGATCTCCCCCTGCTCGGTGCTGACCCAGGCGCCGGAGAGCATGTTGGCCATGCGCCCGAGGTGGGGGCTCTTGTGCCGCGCGGCCTGCTCGTTAAACAGGCCCTTGAGGAAGACCATGTCCTCGCGGAAGGGCTCCATCGGCTTCAGGCCGGGGCCGATCTCCATCGAGGCCCCCTCGCCCTGCGCCCACCAGTGGACCGGCTCCACGCCGTTGGAGAAGTAGACGCAGGCGAACCGCACGGGCGGCGCGGGCGGGTCCTTCGGCACGGCGAGCTTGCCCGAGTCCTCGGCCCGCACGGGCAACGACTCGAGCCACGGCAGGGTCAAGGCCATCCCCCCGCCGCCGCGGAGGAAGCCCCGCCGGCTCACCGGCCTCACGCCCGCCAGCCCCGATCGGTCGCTCATCTCGGCCTCCCCTGCACGCCCCCGGCCGGGGGCCACGGCTCACTGCGATCGTTGGTTCCGGAACTGGTCGCTGGTGACGACCCGCAGGACGAGGTCCCCGAAGCGACCCCCCCGCGCGAGGCCGTCCGTCATCCGCTCGATCAACGGGCGGTCGGAGACCATCTCGGCCCGGCCAAGGGCGTAACCCAGGAGCTTGACGCTGACGGTCCGGCGGAACCTCGACCCCTCACGGCGGAGGTAGTTCCGCAACCCATCCGGGCCGGACACGGTCGTGCCGTCGCGGAGCGTGCCCGAGGGGTCGATCGGCTTCCCGTCGCCGTAGGCGTCCCGCCAGCGGCCGAGCGGGTCGTACGGCTCGAGCGCGAAGCCGAGCGGGTCGATCCGCGCGTGGCAGCTGGCGCACGACGCGTTCTTGCGGTGGGCCTCCAGCCGCTGCCGCACCGTCAGGCCGTCGGTGAGCACGTCGTCGGCCGGGATCGAGCCGACGTTGGCCGGGGGCGGCGGGACCGGCGTGCCAACGATGCGCCGGAGCACCCAGTCGCCGCGCTTCACGGCGCTGGTCCGCCGCGGCGCCGACGTGGCCGCCAGCACGGCCCCCATCCCCAGCAGCCCACCGCGGTGCCGCCCCGCCAGGCCATCTACCTTGACGAAGTCATCGCCCTTCGCCGCGACGGCCGGGACCGCGTAGTGCTCGGCGAGCGGCCGGTTCAGAAACGTGTAGTCGGCGAAGAGGACCTCGTCGACGGGCCGGTCCTCCCGGACGAGGTACTCGAAGAACGAGACCGCCTCCTCGTACAACGCGGCGCGGAGCTTGTCGGTGAACTCGGGGAAGCGGCCGGCGTCGATGCCCTGAAACTGGTCGAAGCGGTAGAACCCCAGCCACTGGCCGAAGAACTCGGTCGCGAGCCGGCGCGCCTTCGGGTCGCGCAGCATGCGCCGGGCCTGCCGCGAAAGCTCCCCGGGCTCGCGCAGCCGGCCCGCGGCGGCCGCCTCGCGCAGCGGTTCGTCGGGCATCGACGACCAGAGGAAAAAGCTAAGCCGGCTGGCGAGCTGCCAGTCGGTCAGGGGCATGATCCCGCCCCCACCGGCCGTGGGCGGCTCGGCGCGGTACAGGAAGGCCGGGGCGACCAGGACGCGGGCCAGCAACGCCCGGATCGCACGCTCATGGTCGAGGCCGCTCCCCCGCCGCAACCTGGCGTAGAAGTCGCGCAGCCGCGCGGCTTCGTCCTCGATGAGCGGCCGACGCCAGGCTCGCTCGGCGAACCGCAGCGCGTCCTCCACGTGGCCCGGCTCCGCGTCGCGGAGGGTCGCGTGCATCGCGTCGTACTCGTCCTTCAGGTCTCGCACGAACGGCCGGGGCTCGGCCGGCAGCCGGTCGATCGCCTCGCGGTCGAGCTCGGCGACCGTCTTGACCTCGAGGCCGAGCCGGAACTTCTCGGACACGAACTTGAGGTTCGCGTCGTGGTAATCGAACGCCGTGAGGAGGTCGGCCCACGCCTGGTCCAGCCGGCGCCGGGTCTCATCGTCGGCGACGTGCTCGACGAAGAACGCGTCGTCGCGGTGGTACTTGATCGCGGTGTGGAAGTGGTTCCGCTCCGGCTTGTTGTACGCGTTGTCGAACGGCGCGGGGATCGGGTCGCGGTCGGAGGGGGCCGGCTCGCGGTGCGAGACCTCCGGGACCAGGCGGGCGAACTCCTCGACGCCGGCCCGCCACGCGGCGACGTGCGGATCGGCCGGGTCGGCCAGGAGCGTCGACGTGTCGCCGACCTCGGCGGCGGTCTCCCCCTCGGCCTCGCCGTCGGCGATCCGGCAGCGGACGATGCCCGTCCCGCCCGACCGGTTGTCCAGCGCGACGACGACGACGAGCTGGGCCGAGATCATCCCATCGGGGATTCGCAGGGTGATCGGGACCCTGGCCTCGCCGACGGTTGCGAAGTCGCCGCCGCCGATTGACCCGCCACGCGGGTGCTTGCCGAGGGCGAGGCGGTCGACCGTCTCGGGCGTCAGCGCCGGCCCGAGCGGGCGGGGCCTGTCGCGCCGCAAGTCGGCGCGCCGGAACCGCACCCTCGGGTTCCGCCACACGACGACGGCGGCGTCGGCCGGGTCCTCGCTGGCCCGGGCGACGGACAGCTCGAAGCCGGCGACCTTCGCCCCCTTTGGCCAGCTCAGGTCGGCGGTGAGGGTATGCCTGGCCGCGACTCGGACCTCGCCCGCGGTCAGGACGGCGGCCTCCTCCTCGTCCCCGGCGGCTGCGGCGAGCGTCTTCTGCCACCCGCGGAGGACGCGGCCCAGCTCGTCGCAACGGCCGCGCACCACCGCCTTCGTGGCCTCGCCGGGCGGGGGCAGCGACCGCCAACCCTCAATGATCACCGAGAGGGGGAAGGGCGCGTCGGCCCGATTCAGGACATCCCAGAGGTGCTCGCAGAGCCGGGCGCTGACACCTGCACCCCGGGCGATCTCCGGCAGATTCGTCGTCCCGAGGCCGAGGCGGTCGCGGAAGCGGAATTGCCACGCCACGAACATGGCCCGGGGGTAGCGGTCCAGGCCGAACGGCTTGGCGCCCTTGCCGGCGGCCGTGCGGAAGCCCTGCTCGCGGTAGATCGCCTGGATCCGCGCGATCGCGGAGAGCTCGCGCCCGGTCTTGCCCGGGTCGGCGAAGAACCCGATGGGCCCCGCGCCGATCACGGCATGGTCGGCGACGGCCTTGGCGGCCTGGAGGTATCGCTCGAGCGTCGAGTCCTGCATGAATTGCGCGTCGCCGGCGTTGGTGAACCCCTCGCCGGCGACGGCGTCGCTGACGAAATCGTCGGCGACCCGCAGTTCGAGCCCGGTCAGGTCGCGGAGGGTGTACGCGTATTCGGCGCTCGTCAGCCGCCGGATCGCGACCGGCCCGGGGTCGCCCTGGTGTTCCTCTATGAATCGGCGGAGCCCCGCCTCGACGTCGTGGACGGCCTCCTCCCGCTGCGGGCCGCTCGGCTGCGGCTCGCCCTCCGGGGGCATCTTCCGCTCGCGGAGCACCCGGACGACCTTCTCCCAGGTCTTGAAGCGGCGCCCGAACTCCGGCGCGTCCGCCATCGCCTCGAGGTCGACCCCCGCCTCGGGCTGGGCGCCCCCGTGGCATTCCAGGCAATACTCCCGGACCAGCGGCCGGAGCCCCGCGGCGGGCTCGTCGGCCCCCGCGCGGAAGGGGGATGAGACCGCGAGCAGCCCGAGGACCAAGCCGATCCTCCAACCGTCCCTATACCTCGAGATGATTCTCACGCCACAACCCCCTCGCCTCGCTGGGAGTACCGGCCTCGGCCCGCCGCGAAACCGCCGAGGAATCTGGCATCTCGCTACGATACCCCGCGCCGCGGGGAGTTCCAAGATGCAACGAGCAATGACGACCTGCGACCTCGCGCCCGGTGTCAGGCCGACGCGGCAGGCACAAGCCGGGCATCGGGACCCGAGACGATCCGGCAGCCGCGAAGGTAGGGGGCATTTCGAGGGCGGCAGACGGAAAAGACCCGCTGAGACGGGGGGACGCCAATGCATCGCGACGCTACTCATCGGAGCGTTGGCCCCTGGCTCGCTTCGAGTCGGGCCGGGAATTCACGGCCGTGAACCCCTTCGCGGCATCTTCCAGCACGAGGATCCAATCGCTGTGCACGTCCCGGGACGGGGGGACGAACCCACGACGGCCTGTGTTCGCGAACTCGCCTATGTGCGTCCATGTGCCCTCGCGGGGGTCATACCACTGCGCCTTCACGGTCTTGCCGGAGACCTTATCCATGTTGATGCTCAGCGGTTTGCCTTCGGGCGCATAGGCGATGACGAAACTGCCGTCCCGGGCCCTCGCGGCGACGACGCGAAGCGGACCGCTCCCCGGATCCGAGGCCAGCACCGACGGATCGGGCATCAACCGGTACCAGGGACGTTGCTCGAACAGTCGCCGCATGGCACGCATCTGACCGGCCGCCGGGTAACTCATCGCCGTGCGCCAGTCCATGAATCCGTCCCTGGGGAACGGGCCGTCGCCCTGCTTGAAGAACCAGAAGAGGTCGAGTGATCCGTACGCGTGGCCCGCCGCACCTGCGAGCATCGCGATATACGCCTGGGTGCGCACCTTGTGGGCATCGACGCGCGGCTTCCCCGCACCGGTGGGATGGTTCTCGTACGCCGGCTCCATGTCGACGGTCGGCTTGGCGGGCGACATGGCGTAGTCCTTGCTGACGAACGAATAGCTGTCCGACCTGAAGTTGTGGCCAGACTGGATCGTGTTGAAATCGAGCCAGTCCGCCGTGTGGTACCAGGTCGAGGAGGATGTCTGCCCGGATCCGTGATAGGAGATCAATTGCGTGCCGCCACAGCCGTCTCTCAGGCCCTTCGCCATCGCGACCCAGATCGCGTCGTCCTTTCCGGGGACGGAGTCGCCTCCCGGATACCAGATGACGGCGTTGTTCCTGTAACGCTCGCCGAGGAACTTACCGAAAGTGTAAGCGTTCTGCTCGGTGAAGACCCGCTCGGGAGTCTTGTTGACGTGCCACGACTTGGCCGTGACCAGGCCCATGACCAGTCCCAGCTCGTTCGCCCGGTTGACGACGTAATCGACGTTTTTGAAGAAGGCCTCGTTGGGCCTGGTGGCGTCGCGATCGATGAACGGCGACTCTCCGAGCAGTGAGCTGTTCCCATCCGGATGGCGCTTGCCGAGGCCGCGGATGACATACGCCTGGATGACCGTGAATCCCTGGGCTGCGCGGTCTTTCAGGTACTCATCCACTTCCTCGTGATCGGGCCGTTGAAAGAGCAGCCAGCAGGTGTCGGCAAGGTAGAAAAACGGCTTGCCATCCTGGTCCACGAAGTAGTGCCCGTTGGGGCTGACCTTGAGTCTCAAGTTCTTGACCGAGGCTGCGCCAGCCTCGTTGCTTCTATCCCCGGCCGAGGTCGGTTGGCCGCCGGTCAGGGCGACGAGAATCGTCGCCGTCCAGGTGGTGAATACTCGTGACATGATCGTCGCTCCTCTCCAGTTCGGGGCGCGGGCAAAGAGACAGTTGCCGGTTTACGTTTCACTCAAATGCCGACAATGTTATGGTCCAGGGGCATGCAGGATGCAACGATCACCTGATGCGCGTCAGTCGGATCGACCGCTAGTGCGAGGAGACGACAGGTCGTTCCGCGAAGCCCATGTGGCCGGGTTCATGGAAGACCCGCTGGGTGGCCTTCGCGTGGTCCTTGAGCTTGGCCCAGAACATATTGGGCACGAAGGTCTGGGGGTTGCGGTCGTACAGCGGGAACCAGCTCGACTGGACCGGCACCATGATCCGGTGCCCCGGCAGGGAGACGTCGTGGGCGGTCGGGAGGGCGAACCGGTACGTGAGCGCCTCGTCCGGGGGGATCGCCTTCGCCGTCGGCGGCCACGCCCGCAGGCGCCGCCACGCGTTCGTCCCGGTCTGGAATGCCGTCACCGGGGCGATGTCGGCCTTCGGGACCCCGTCCTTGAGGTGCTGGGCGAGGAACGGCGCCAGGACGTTCCGGCGGAACTCCCGCGCCGTGTCGGAGTGGAACTTCAACGCCCCCAGGCGCTGCCGTCCGCGATCATCTGGCCGTGGTGCCAGGGGCCCATCACCAGGAAGACCTTGTCGTTGTCCGCGTCCTTCGGCTCGCGCCTTGTAGACGGCCAGCGCTCCGTAGATGTCCTCCTGATCCCAGAGGCTGTCACCAGCATCACCGGCACCTTGAGCGGCCGCTTCGCCAGCAGCTTGTCCACCGCCTGCTCGCGCCAGAACGCGTCGTAAGCCGGGTGCTCGGTGAGCTTCTTCCAGAACCCGAGCTGATCGAGGCCCGGACGCCGCCCCAGCTCGCCGGCGGAGCCCGCCTGCATGAACATGTCGTAGACGTCGTGGTGGCTCGTCCACCACTTCGCCTCCCCCTTCCGCGTCGCCAACTGATCGTAGATCCAGGTGACGTTGATCTGACGGAAGGCGCCGTTGTGGAACCAGTCGTCGCCGACCCAGCCATCGACCATCGGGTTTATCGGCACCGACACCTTGAGCGCGGGGTGCGGGTCGAAAAGCGCCATCAGCGGCCGGAACCCGTCATACGAGATCCCGAGGATGCCGACCTTCCCGTTCGTCTCGGGCACGTTCTTCACCAGCCCGTCGACGGTGTCGTACGTGTCGGTCGCGTGGGCCACGGGCGTCGGGTTCAGCGGCCCCCGCAACGGTCGGTTCACGACATAATCGCCCTCCGAGCCGTGGTTGCCGCGCACGTCCTTGACAGCCCGGATGTAGCCCCCCTCGACGATCACGTCCGTTGCGTTGTCGTAGCCGCTCAAGACCGGTCCGAGGTGCGCGCTTCTCGGCGTGGCTCGTGAGCTTCTTGGCATCGTAAGGGGTCCGCGTAAGCAGGAGCGGCGCGTCCGTCGCGCTCTTCGGCACCAGGATCACCGTGTGTAGCTTCACCCCGTCCCGCATGCGGATCATCACGTGCCGCCTGACGTGATCGAAGCCGTCGTTCGTCGGCTCGAACTTTGCGGGGATCTCGCTCGGCAGGTCCTTGTAAGTCGCGCGCGGCCTGGCCTTCTCCTGGGCCGAGGCCGTCCCGGCCGGCGTCGCCAGTGCAAGAATGAACGCTGGAGAACAGGTCCCGGTCACGAACCGGATTCTCTCGGGTCTCATGGACGTGCGTCGCAGACCTCTCATGGGGACACACTCCCGGCGCCTCTGGTCGGAGAAACGTTGAAGATACGCGAAGATCAACGCCTCACGTGATACGAGCGATCGTCGGTTCATGAAGCTCGGCCCGTGGCAGCCGCGACGGCCCGACTCGTAGCCGAGCGGGCGACGAAGAGTTATGCTCGCTGCACTCGTTATTCCCCGACAGTCGCCAGACTCAGGACTTCGACTCATGGCCGATCGACGCCTCCCGTCGCGTCGAGATTTCCTCCGGACCACCGGCGCCGCGATGGCGATCCCGCCGATCGGCCCGGCGGCCGTCACCGCCGACGAGGACGAACCCGCCCGTGACTTCATCCTCAGGAGCCAGCCCAGGCCCGAGCCGCGGATCGTCCTCCCGACCGATGCGCTGCCGAAGCCCGACGGCCCCAGGAAGAGGATCGCGGCCATCGCGACGGTGTATTTCCGGTACTCGCACGCCGACGACATCATTACCAAGTTCATCGAGGGGTATGCCGTCGCCGAGCGGACCCACATGCCCCACTGCGAGGTCGTGAGCCTGGCGATCGAGCAATTCCCCCAGAGCGACATCGGCCGGGGCATGTCCGCCCGCTACCGCATCCCCCTGTTCGGCTCGCCCGCGGGGGCGCTGACACTGGGCGGCCCGAGGCTCGCCGTTGACGGCGTGCTCCTGATCGGCGAGCACGGCGACTACCCGATCAATGCCAAGGGGCAGCAGCTCTACCCCCGACGCCGGCTGTTCGCCGAGATCGTCGAGACCTTCCGGCGCTCCGGGCGGAGCGTACCGGTCTACAATGACAAGCACTTCTCCTACTCCTGGGCCGACGCCGAGTGGATGTACCGCCAATCACGCGAGCTGGGCTTTCCGATGATGGCCGGATCCAGTGTGCCGGTCGCCTGGCGCCGACCGCCCCTGGCATTCCGCCAGGGCATCCCGCTCGACGGGGCACTGGCCGTGGGCTTCGGCGGCCTCGAGTCCTACGGGTTCCACACGCTGGAATTGCTCCAAGCCTTCGTCGAGCGGCGGCGGGGCATGGTGACCGGTGTGGCCGCGGTCGCTTGCCTGGAGGGCAAGGCAGCCTGGCAGGCTGCCGAACAGGGGCTCTGGCGAGCCGACCTGCTCCCGCCCGCCCTGCGCCACGTGCCGGGAGCCGAGGGGTTGCCGAAGGACGTGGCGGCCTGTCGCCGCGCCGACCCCGAGGCGGCCGTCTTCCTCGTCGAATACGCCGACGGCTTCCGCGCCGCGGCGTATGTGGCGCGGCGGCTGGTCGCCGAGTTCGCCTTCGCCGCTCAGGTCGCGGGGCGTCGCGAGCCGGTCGGCACCTGGTGCGAGTTGAACAAGCCCCAGCGCGACCATTTCAGCTTCCTGTGCAATCACATCGAGGTGATGTTCCGCACCGGCCGGCCCAGCTACCCGGTTGAGAGGACGTACCTGGTCACCGGGGTCCTCGCCGCGCTCATGGACTCTCGCGCCGAGGGCGGCCGGCGGGTGAGCACACCGCACCTCCGCGACATCCGCTACGACCCGGCGCCGGAGTGGGCAGCCTCCTGACTGTCAGCCGCTGGCAGCGGTTCCAGCTCCCGGCTCGCCTTGAAGCCAGCAAACACAAGGACTTGCGGCGACGCTTTGTGGGGTCCAATCAGGGGGTATAAACCGGATGTACAAATCCGTCCGGTGTACCCCCGAAAACGCCCCGCCATCACCCTTGAGAACAGGACCAGGGAAACCTGGCACAACGCCTTCCGTGCCGCCTTGGCGTAGCTCTCGGTGATCTCGAAGCCGCGGGCCTGGCGTCCGTTCTCCGCCGCCAATACCAACGCCGTGCCGGTCCCGCAGAACGGGTCAAGGGCGAGTCCCGTGGAGGACCAGGACGAGTGCGCCCAGCAGGCCCTACAGTCGGGCCTGTGATCCCTCAGCCACTTCCAGACGAGCCACCCGCTCTCCGATCTCGCAGGCCCCGTCAAGGACGAGCAGCGAGACCAAGCGGGCGGCAGGCCTTGGCTTATGCGAGACCCATCCCGGTTTGCGCCCCGGACCTAACGGCGGGCCTGGATGCCTGGGGAGAATTGGTGGCAGGACATGGGCCGGAACCCCATGCTTTCCGGTCAGGGTCGAGGCGATGGTGTATCACCGGAGACTCATCAATCCAAGAAAACCATTCAATGAAACTTCTTGTAGGAACGGCTCAATTGGCCGTGGGCCCCTCGCCGATGGCGACGGCCCCCTCGCCGATCGCCTGTTCGTCCCGCCGGGGGGAGATCTTCGCCTCACCCTTGGGCCTGGGAGGGTCGGCCTGGCGCTCGGCGCACTGGGGATGGATGCCCGCCAGAGAATAGACAGCGTGTTGACAGACCGGGCATCGTCGCCGACGGGGATCGAGCGGCGGCGTATGGCGGTGATAGTACCTGGGATTCATCGTGGCGTCCCGGTGGGTGAGCCGGCCGGTGGGAGCCTCGATCGGTCGGACCGAACGGGCGGCTGGAGCCGGAGGAACGAGGCATTCACCGGGATCGCCGAGGACGGATCGGAGATCAGGGCCTCTCCGTCTCCTCCGACGAGTCCCGAAGGAGGGGTTCAGTTAGCTCGTCCCATGAGGGCCTCGGGACTTCATGTCACTCTGGGCGATGGGATCGGCCGGCTCGCCTGGACCGAGCGGTTTCCAGGAGAGTCGATACAGGGTTTCGCCGGTGTCGGGATCTACCGTCCCGAGATCAGTAATCTGGGTGAGCGAGACACGGATCGAATCGCCGCCGCTGACGTAGCACGCCTCCTGGCTCGCGGGCGAATAAGCGAGGGCGAAGACGATGGAGTCCCCGACGCAGAGTGATCTCCCGGAGGGCATCGGGAGGACTGCGTTGCTGATTCGGCCTCGCTCAACGTCCGATATCCATTGTTCGTCAGTGGGGTAATTGTTCACTTGCAGCTCCGAACCGTGCATTGCAGCCAGATCGCCGCTCGGTTCACGGCTTCCGGCCGGCCAAGGGCTCGCGGGTGGACGGCGAGATCGCAGAGGACGGGTCCCTTCGGTCTCTGGTAGGGGTCACGTGGGTGGCCCCGTTCATGACCGCGGCCGGGTCAGCGGGCCACGCAGTTGACGATCTTGGAGAGCCGCTCGCCCGCGTCGGTGAGGCTGTAGATGTTGTTCTTGCCCTGGCGGCGGCGGTCGATGAGACCCCCGAGTCGCAGGAGAGCCAGGTGGTGGCTCACGGCGGGTTGGCTCTGGGTCAACTCCTCGCATAACCCGCCGACATGCCGCTCCCGTTGGGAGAGCAGGCTGATCACTCGGAGCCGGGTCGGGTCGCTGACATGCTTGAGCAGGCTCGCTGCCCGCTGGATCTGTCGCTTGCGCTGCATGGCCTTGTTCTCGGCGCTGGCCGCCTTGGACTCGGCCTTCTTCATGTTGAGGATCGCTGATGCCATGGGAATCCGTCTCCAGGGGGATTCGACCGGCCGGAGGCGGGGCATACATCACCCTCTCCGCAGTGGGGATCTTCGAAACCGGAGATCATCCGAGAGGGGGCATACGGATCATCGGCACCGGAGCTTTCCATTGTCCCGGCGTGATGGTCGGTCCGGTGTCTCGATCTCCCGCCCCGGGATCATGGTATGGCAAATCCCAAATCTTTTCAACATGAAAAATCTGTTTTCTTTTTCAGTGACTTGCTTGACCCCATTCTCGTTCCCGTATCATCCCCATCCAGGGTCGCGTCCGACCGGGCGATTCGAGCCCACGGCCTAGCTCCGACACATGGTCCAACCCCGACGCCCGACTCCTCTCTCAGTCGGGAAAGAACGCCTGAAGTACGGGATCGGTCGGGAGGGCGAGGCTCCGTCCGAGCCCGAGAAAAACCGGCTCTGACGGAGCCTCGCCCTCCCGGATCCCGCGTTGTGTTAGCCCTGGCCTTCGATGCCCCGCAGGTGATCCGCCACGTCATTGTGGAGGCCAGGGAGCCGGCGGTCGCCCGACGCAGGAAGTCCGGTTGGCCATCTCGCGGGACGGCGGGCGGGCCTGCCGGGAACCGCTGCGCCAGGAGCACCATTTCCGCCCGTCGGGCTCGACCTTCGACCGGGAGGACTCGCCGGTGCCGGTCGAGGGTGTGACCCACCCGCGGCTCCGGATCCGGCCAAACGACGCGGGCGAGCCCTGCCGGGCGTTCCTCACGACCCTGGCCGTGCGGTGAGGCACGCGCCACCGGCACATCGGCCGTTCAGTGCCCTCGCCGGAAGTCGCTCAGCCGACGTCGCTCGACGTCGATGTATCCCCGGACCAGGCCGAGTAACTGCCCGGCGGAGTCCGCATCGAGGATCGTCACCTGCCGGCTGGCGAGCGGCACCCCGCTTGGCTTGTAGGAGACCCGGAACGCCCCGTCCCCCACGGCCAGGCCCACGACGACGGCGAAGTAGGGGCGCTTCTCATCGCCGGCCGGCCTCTCGCTCCGAATCCTCAACGTGACGTTCCGGCCCTCCGCTTTCAGGGCCAGGCCGATACCGGCCTCCTCCCTCAGATCGTCCCTCAGCCCGGTGAACAGGCCGACGAAGGCCTCCTCGGTCCGATCCATGATGCGTCCCTCCTTCCGGCCCCGACCCGCAGGGTGGGGCTGACGATCCACTCGCCATCCCGCAGACCCGGGCGGCGATCCGTAGGCCCGGTCGGGCGCGAGCCATCCGGAACGAGTATCGTCCCCCGCCTCGGGACCGATCGGACTGACCGTCATGTTATCCGACCCGGAGTCACGGGACGACCCGCTCGGATGGGTGTCCGGCAGACCCGGGGAATCCGATTCGATCCGACTGTACGTCGCTTCCACTTGTTTGTTATTCTCGTGTCGGTTGGTCTGACGACCGAGTGGCACTGCCGGCTCCTTTCGATCCGGTCCCTGCTCCTTCCCTCGCCTCTCCCACCCGACGGGCTCGCCTCGAGCCCACCTTTCTCCTCGACCCGGAAAGCACCATGCGGGTCGCCGCCCTCTTGCTGCGGAGGCGAACGTGTCCAAGAAGCTGTATGTCGGGAACCTCACCTACAACGTGAGCGATGCCGACCTGGAGGCGCTGTTCACGCCATTCGGGACGGTACAGATGCCCAGGTCATCCTCGATCGGGACACGAACCGCTCGAAGGGATTCGCCTTCGTGGAGATGGCCTCGGACGCCGAGG
This sequence comes from uncultured Planctomycetota bacterium, assembly GCA_963815795.1. Taxonomy (GTDB): domain Bacteria; phylum Planctomycetota; class Planctomycetia; order Isosphaerales; family Isosphaeraceae; genus JAKAUH01. Next base: position 1,673,161 of record CAWFIC010000006.1, read on the forward strand.
CCCAGGCGGCAATCGACGGGCTCAACGGCCGCGATCACGGGGGCCGCAACCTGACGGTCAACGAGGCCAAGCCCCGTGAGCCCCGCACGGGCGGCGGTGGCGGATACGGCGGCCGTGGGCGTGGCGGCGGCGGCTATGGCGGCGGGCGGTATTGATCGCCCGCCCGATCGGTCGGTGGATGCCGGACGGCAATCGGACTCGCCTCGGCCAAGGGCCAAGCCCCTCGGGACTTCCGGCCACGCCGCCCTGCCGGCGAGGGTTCCGGAGCCGACCGGGATCGAAGTCGCCGTCGATCCCTCGGCCGCTGAGGGACAGCCCGGCCTGCGGGCGAATCGCACCTCGGTCCGTGCCGTTCGCGGGATTGCGGGGAGAGACCCAGAGTAAGTACCGCCCCCCGGATATGGGGACCGGAATTCGAAACGGCAAGGCTCCGTCCGAGCCGCTTCCCGGTGCCGGCTCGCACGGAACCTCGCCCTGCCGGATCACGCGTTGTTTGGCGCGGTGAGCCGAAGTCGCTCTACTTCTCCTCCATCATGGCCGCGATCGCCTGCGAATCCGCGTCGGCCTGGCTCGCCAACGCTCGAAGCACTCGTCGTCTGCGCTCCTCGGGATGGTTCTGCGATAGCTTCCACTTGCCCTCGAGCCGGGTGATCTCGACGCTGAAGCCGACGATCGTCCGGAGCAGCTTCTCTACGTGGGAGGCCGACTCGTCGAAAGTCCAGGGCTCGGGCCTGAGTCCCTCGTAGGTATGGACCGAGCGCCGCAGGATCTCCAGCAGGCTCTCCGCTTCCCGGACGACGTGGAAAGTGCCGTAGGCATGAACGGCGACGTAGTTCCACGTCGGGACGGTGCCTTCCTCTTCGTACCACGATGGCGACACGTAGGCGTGCGGCCCCGAGAAGACGGCCATGACCTCGCCGCGCACGTCCCGCCATTGCGGATTCGCCCTGGCCATGTGGCCCAGGAGGAGGCCGTGCGGGCCGGCATCGGCCTCCAGCAGCAAGGGGAGGTGACTGGCGATGAGGCCGGCTTCACCATGCGACGTAAGCACGGCGAAACTGTAGCGCCGGATGAACTCATGGAGCTTGGCCGGATCTGATTCGTTGAAGGCGGCGGGGAGGTACACGCTCGGTCTCCGCGTTCGCAGGCGGCCCGCGGGGCAGACGACACGCGTCCCCGCTTGACCGGCCGGGGCTGTACACACCATCCTGGAGGTAGCGGTTCGGTCGATCCAACCGCCGAACGTCCGTGTGTCGACACCGCTGAGTTTACCCGAACAACTCGATCCGGCGAGAGAATCATGCCAGCGGCCATTCCCCTGATCGTCCAGGCCGTTCTGGAAGACTACACCCTCCCGTGGGGCGGCTACCACGGCGTGGCTCATTGGGCGAGGGTCTTCGAGAACGGACTTCGCCTGTCCGAGGAGACGGGTGCCATCGTCGAAGTGGTCCAGTTGTTCGCCGTACTCCACGATTCCCGGCGGATCAATGAGCACTCAGACCCCGACCACGGCCCCCGGGCCGCCGAGTTCGCCGGGCAGCTCCGCGGGTGGCTGTTTGACCTCCCCGAGCCGGAGTACCGCCTGCTCCACCGCGCCTGTGCCGGGCACACGCACGAGCGGACGCATCCGGACGTCACGATCCAGACCTGCTGGGACGCCGACCGCCTCGACCTCGGACGGGTCGGGATCACTCCGCACCCGAACTACCTCTGCACCGAGGTGGCCAGGAGGCCGGCGACGATCGAATGGGCCGATCGCCGGGCGATCATCGGGGTCGTCCCGGAATTCGTCCGGGAAGAGTGGGGGCTCGAACTGAGGCCTCCGGAAGACGATACGTGATGGTCGTTGGATCGGGGTCGGAGCCTCCCACGGCCGATCGTATCGGCAGCTCCGGATGATTGCCTATCCCTCGTGCATTCCTGCTTCGATTCCTGCGGCCTTGGCGGCGGTTCCCCCGGCGTTCTGCTCCTCAGGGTGACCGGCGCCGGAGCCGGCCCATGGCGCAAGTCCCAGCCAGGATTAGAGATCCTTCTGATCCGTCGCCCCCGAAACGAGTAGCGAACCTCTGGCCGGCCATTTGCATCTGGTCGGAAGCGGTTCTAGGATTCCAGATGGCGAGTCGGGGCAGACTCCAGCCGGGTCGGAACGCATGAGGACGAAGCTCATGGCGAGTCAACAGGAGCGGACCGAGCGGATCGAGGCCCTGCGGGGGCTGATCGAGCAGCTCAGCGCCCCGGACCTGACCCTGTCCGAAGCGGAGGCCCTGCGGGGCCGTCTGTCCGGCCTGCTACCGCGCGAGGACCAGCCCGCGGGATGGGATCGCATGGCCTCAGCACCAGCCCTCCTCTCCCCGCGTGGTCGGAGCGATGCGCCACAAGGTAGGGCCCCTCGCCCCTCGGGATGCCGTGGACCCGGAGCCCGATGAAGCCGCGCCGGTCCAGCTCATCGGTGAAATCAGAGGCGGTGACTCCAGGATGAAGTCAGGCCGCCTCACCGTTTCGGGTCGATCCGGTAAAGATGGACCTGGTAATCGAGGAAACGATCCTCCCATTCGCCGCCCCTGGCGTCGATCGTCCGTCCCTCGCCCAGCACCTCGACCCGGCCCTCGCCCGCGTCCGCCAGCTTGAAGTTCGCCGTCCCTTCTCCTTCGCGCACGGAGACCGCGAACACATACGTCCGGCCGGCGTGCCGCTTGACCACGAGGTCGACCGGGACCCGCTCGGAGACCCAGACCATCTTCGAGCCGGCTGTCACATCCGGGCTCTTCAGGATCGGGGCCAGCTCGTGGACCTGGCGGTTGACGGCCGCCACCTCTCGAGCCATCTCCTCGTCCGCCAGCAGGCCGGCCTCGATGAACTTTGGCTTGAACTGGTGGGCAAAATAGATGATCCCCTTCGCTCCGTGGATCAGGGCCATCCACACCTCCGCGCGAACCTGCCGCGGTGTCGGCTTGCGGTTGACGTTGTCGATCCGGGTCGTCTCGATGCAACACCAGACATCCTTGCGGCCGTCGGTCCAGCGCCGGAGGCGGTCGACCCCATGGGGCACGTACCAGAGGTGCCCGGCGATCTCCGGTTTCTCGTGGCTGGCCGGGTAGATATCGAACGAGGCGATGTCGCAGCCTTCGAGGTATTTCGGGTAGTCCTCCGGGTGGTTCGTCCGCACGCCTCGACCGTACCAGCCGTCCCAGGCCACGCCCTGGCCGAGGTTCAGCATCACCGGCCGGTCGGGATCGGCCTTTCGGATCCTGCGGTAGCCCTCGACGATCCGGGCCGGCGGTATCGGCGGCCCGTATCCCTTCCCCGACCCGAGCGACTGGGCGTTGTCGGGCTCGTCGCCGTGCATCCAGGCGACGATCGTCGAGCGATCCTTGAATCGCAACGACCGCTCGTTCTGCCCGCAGATCACGCGGATGCCGGCCTTGTCCAGCGCGTCGAGTTGTTCCTCGGTCGGTCCTCTCCAGAGCGCGACGTAGGTATTGATCCCGATCGCCCGATAGCGTTCGGCGTTCGCGGGGGATTGGAGCCAGACGGCCATCGGGAAGAAGGCCGGCGTTTGCGGCAGGCCCTTCGGATAGGGGCCATCGGCCGCTCGGACGACCCCGCCCATCGCGAGTGCCAGGGTCAGCGTGACGATTCGGCCGGCTCGCATAGTCGCCTCCGTCTCGGATAGGATCTCGAACGAACGATCTCGTGATCAACGCCAGGTGCTCGATTGACGGCCCGATGGGCCGATTATCACCGCCACCGTGCGCGGGGTCAAACCCGGGGTGCCGACCGGGTCGCATCGACCGTCTCGAGGCCGATCCCCGCAGACATCACCGAAGAAATGGACGATAATGGGGCGCAGGAGTCATCATCACGCTGTCGCGGAGGACAAGTGCCATGTCAGAGCACACGGCCACGATCGAATGGAGACGGGAGACGCCCGATTTCAGCTACGAGACGTACAACCGGGAACACGATTGGTCGTTCGACGCCGGCGTCACGGTCCGGGCCTCGGCGAATCCCAGCTACCTGGGCGCCGAGTCCTACGTCGATCCGGAAGAGGCGTTCGTCGCGAGCCTCTCGAGCTGCCACATGCTCACATTCCTCGCCCTCGCCGCCAAGAAGCGTTACGTCGTGGATGACTACCTCGACCACGCGGTCGGCATCCTGGACAAGGACGCGGGGGGGAAGCTGGCGATGACGAAGGTGACCCTGCGGCCCCGCGTCGCGTTCAGCGGCGAGAAAATGCCCACCCCTGAGGAAGTCCGGCAGCTCCACGACCGGGCCCACCACAACTGCTTCATCGCCAACTCGGTCAAGACCGAGGTCGTCGTCGAGCCGCAGTGAGATCGGTCCCCCGTCCACCACCATACCGGTAGCTTCCCGACCTGCCACGAATCGGGGTAGATCAGCGAGTCGGGAACCGATCATCATTCAAGGTGCCCGACTCCTTGGATCCCGAACGCCGAGGACGGTCGGCCGGCATTCGGACGCCGGATCGCCGGTCGAGCGGATTCGACCGGCGATCCGGCGCGATCCTCTCAGGAATGCGACCGCCGCCTGGCCCGGGCCGCCGGGGTTTCGTCGGCGATGTTGATCGCCTTCTCCGGCGTCGAGTTGACGAGCATCGAACCGGCGGCCGTGTCTAGAGCCGAGCGACCCGGTCCAGGCCCGGCGGTTCGGACGGCTGGGTGGCTCGGGGCGGAGGAGCCGTCGAGGCCGATGCCGTCGACGATCGAGAGGATGGGCTCGTCAAGGATCTCGCCGCCGACCGGCCCGGCGAGGTCGGATCGCTCGGTGTCCCCCCCATGCCCCCGTCCCGTGATGGTGACTTCGTACGAGGTGACGAGGTACTCACCCGAGGGGAACAGGACGAACAGGATGACCGTGTAGATACCGGGCCGGCCGTAGGCGTGGGTCGCCTGAAGGATAGTGCCGGCGGGGCCGCCCGGGATGATGACGAAGGTCCCGTCGCCGAAGGACCAGGCGGCACCGAGGATGGGGTCGGTGGCCTGGCCGTCGAAGCTGCCCGTGAACGTCAGGTGCTCGCCGCGGGCGCCGGAGGATGGGCCGGTGATGGAGAGATCCATCCCCAGGAAGCGAGCGAGGCCGAACGCGGTGCCGCCACCCTGGGTGGTCGGGTAAGAGACGAGGATCTTACCGTCCGGTTGGATCACCGGGCTGGCTTGCGGGTTCACAGGACCAGACTGGTCCGGCTCGGTCGAGAAGTTGAGCGTGGTCGCGATGGCGATCCCGCTCGTACCGAACGTCGGGTCGAGCGACCCGTCGGCATCGTACCGCACCAGGGCGAGCATCGGGGGGGTGTAGCCGGTGCCGTCGGATGAGGAGCCCGGGTTACTCGTCCATCCGGCCACGACGATCTTGCCATCGGGCTGGATCACGACCCCGGTGGCGCGGTTGTCGTTCGGGGTCGTCGAGCCCGGCGGTGTGAGGTCGGTGGTCACGATCCCCCCATTCCCGAACGACGGGTCGAGGTTCCCCTGGTCCGTGAAGCGGACCACGGTGAAGTCGTTAGTGCCGCTGGTCGGGCTGTAAGACGACCCGACGGCGACGAATTTGCCATCGGCCTGGAGGGCCATGTCGACGATGCCCGACGAGGAGAAGAGTGTCATGCTGCTCAAGACGACCTTACCGCCGGTGCCGAACGACGGGTCGAGCTGGCCGTTCGGCTCGTATCGCGCAAGCGCGAACTCTTCGTTGAAGTTAGCTCCACCCCCGACGACGATCTTCCCGTCGGGCTGAATGACGACGCTCGAGGCGTAAGCTCCGACCGAGCCGGGGCTGCCCGGGGGACTCATGTCGGTTTCCACGACGCCACCGTCGCCGAAGGAGGTGTCGAGGCTGCCGTCTGTGTCGACACGGATCACGCCGAAATCTGCGTACGACTGCCCGGCCGTCTCTTCGGAGAGCCCGCAGGCGACCACGATCTTGCCGTCGGCCTGGACGGCGACGCCACCGGCGGATCCGACGATGAACTGGCTCTGGAGTTCGGACCCCGTGGCTCCGAGATTGAAGGTGGCCTCGCCTCCATTGCCGAAGGAGGTGTCCAGGGTGCCGTCGAGGTTGTAACGCGCCAGGGCGATGTCGAGGACGGATCCTGGACTTCCTGGGCTGACGGCGGTCCCTTCCACGACGATCTTGGGGACGCCGTGCACGAACTCGAGGGCCATGCCGGTGACGTCGTTGAGATCGGGGGAGAATCCGAAACTGGTGATGACCCGGCCTCCCCTCCCGAAGCCGGTATTGAGGGTGCCATCGGGGTTGTATTCGGCCAGGCCGAAATCGGTACCCCCCGGGAAGGTCGATCCTTCCGGGTACCTCTGGAGCGAGGTCGAGCCCGCGACCACGATCTTGCCGTCGGGCAGGACCAGGGGCTTGACCGGGTCGGTGTCGTTCCGCTCTCCGATGAAGGCCGTCGTCGTCTCGCCGTCCGTCCCATAACCGGCATCCAGGCTGCCGTCGGGATTGTACCGCTGGATGAGGAGACGGCCCTGGAACGTCAGGGGGCGGGCGGCCTCGCCCGCGACGACGATCTGGCCGTGGCCGGGCCGGAGTGCGACTGCGTACCCGAAGTCCTCGTCGACCGGCGGATTGATCGCGACCAACCCGCCGGTGCCGAAGCCGGCATCGAGACTGCCATCGGCGTCGTACCGCGCCAGGACAACGTCGCTGTGCTGATTCACGTACTGCGAACTCTGGATCGTATACTCCAGGTTGCTCCCGACGGCGACGATCTTGCCGTCCGGCTGGAGCGCCAGATCGGCCATGGCATCGAAGTTGGCGGGTAGGTTGGGCACGGGGGTCAGGACCAGGCCGTTGGTCCCGAAGCTGGTGTCATTGGCCCCGTCCGCGTTGAGGCGGAGCAGCGCGAAGTTGACATCCGAAGGGTCGAAACTGAAGCGCTGCGTCCCGCCGAGGACGATCTTGTCGTCGGGCTGGACCACGACGGCATAAGCGTGATCCAGGCTTCCGGGCTGGCCCCCGCCCAGGTCCTCGAAGACCATCCCGTCGTTGCCGAAGCCCGAGTCGAGCGAGCCGTCGGCGTTGAACCGGGCGACCGCGAAGTCATCTTGCTCGTTGAAGGGATCGCTGACCGTGATCCCGGCCACGACGATCGTGCCATCGGGCGCCAGCGCCAGCGACGTCGCCGTGTCGAGGCTGTTGGGCCCCGCGTAGGGGCCCGAGACGACCGGAAAGTCGGCGATGGCCCGGCCGTCGGTCCCGAACCCGGTGTCGATACGGCCGTCGGGCTCGAGCCGGACCAAGGCGAAATTGGGATTATAGACGAAGGTCTCCGGGGACGACTCAGCGACCGTCGTGCCGGAGACGACGATCTTGCCATCGGGCTGGACGGTGATACCGCTGGCTTCGTCCTCGCTGGGGACGGGGAGCCCGGTCGTCGGATCGGTCAACCCGACATCGATCGTCACCTCGCCGCCGGTCCCGAACGATGTGTCGAGTGTGCCGTCGGGTTTCAAGCGAATGACGGCGAAGTCGGGGCCGCGCCCGACATCGAAGCCGTACGGTCCGTAGACCGGGGGCCACGTGTAATCGCCGGCCACCAGGATCCGATCCGAAGAATCGAGCGCGATCGGCGCGGCTTCGGGGCCCTCGAAGCCCCCGCCGGCCAGGAGAGACGTATAGACCACTCCCCCATCGCCGAAGCCGGCGTCGAGCGCACCGTCGGGCTCGTACCGCGCCAGTACGACTCGCTCGTTACCCTGGGCGTCGTTCACCACGCCGGCCACAATGGCGCGGCCCTGCGCGTCGATCACCATGCTGGTCGCCTGGGTGGGGGCGTCGTGATACGGGAAGTTGGTGACCACGTTACCTCCGGTGCCGAAGCTCGGGTCGAGGCCGGCCGCATCGAGCAGGGTCCGCTCCTCCAGCCGGTCCCAGTTCAGGGGACGCCTCGGTGGCGTGCGGCGGGGCGGGAGGATCGGGAGCCGGCCGTGCCGGCCCGTGCGGTGTCGGATGATGTCGATCATGGTAGGATCTCCGCTCGAGTTGAGATTCGTGACGATGTCGAGGAAAGGGGACGATGAGGCGATCGAAAGGGCGGACCGGATCCGTGCCGGCCGGGGCGGTGAGGCGTGCGCGCACGCAGAACGACGAGGCAGCCCTGCGCCGAAGGGCCAAGGTGCGCGCGCTGCGCGCAGCGGACGACGGAGGGAGCGCTGCGGCTCGACCTCGATGATTTGGAGACGTCGATTCGCCCAGGATCGCCCCGGAACCTCGGTCGCACGACGCCAAGAGACGGCACACGGACCCGGGACGACGCTCGTCCTTCTCAGCGGGCCGCCCTGGTCGGTCCGCGATCACGTTTCAGGGAGAAAGACGAGCCTTCACGGATCCTCTCTCAGTAGCCAAGGCGCCGTCCCTTCAAGATCGGGGCGCGAAAACCACATCATTGCCAGGTGAGAGTCCTTGACGGCGCTGAGGAACTTGGATGATATTGCGGCCGTTCGCTGCGATCAAGACCGACCGAATAGGGTGTCATTCTCGGGATGGTCTCCCCGATTCTGGTGCGTGGACGCCGGCGGCAGCGTCGGGCCAAGGCCAGGGGACATCGCCACCCGGAGCGAGGTCACGCGGGTCATCAATGCTGCATGTTGCGCAACCGGGGAAGACCGCCATGATCTTCGACTGACCGGACGTGGAGACGGCCGAACCTCGGTCGAGGGGAATCGACGAGCCGTTCGGGCGGGCGTCGCCGAGGCCGAGGTGATCGGCCTGGTTCTCCGCCGATCGGGCCAGTCCGGTGACCGGCGAGCGATCGTCCGATGATCGTTCGATCAAGAGGGAGTCGTCACTTCGCTCCAGCCGTGCCGACGTCTCTCGAGCCCGCCATCAGCGGAGTCGCTTCGTCGTACGCCATCGCGGTGCTGTGGGCCCCAATCGGCCCGATCCCGGCGGCGGCCGATGATTGGCCCAGCCCGAGCGGTCTCGGCGACTGACCGCGTCGATCCGGGGCGTCAGGACCTCGGATCGTCCCGGAAGGCCAGGCCGTCAAGACCTCGCCAGCAGCGACGCCCAATCGGCGGCGGTCAAGACCCTCTGCGCGAGCGCGTCGAGATCGTCCGGCTCGGCGATCGCGGTGATTGCAGCGGCGGCGTCGGCATCCGGGCCGAATCGGCGAGTGGCCTGACGCAGGATCAAATCACGTCCGGCTTGTCGTCGGCCTTCCGGTTGTGCCGAGGAATAGGCCTCGAGGAAGGCCTGGCCTTTGGCGTCCAGGTAGTCCTTGGTACTCTGAATGAAGGAGAGTACATCCCCCAGGGCGCGGTGGGCTTCGTCCAGGTCGCAGATGAGTCCCATGTTCCAGTACGCGGCCACCCAGGCCTTCTCGCGTGTGGTGCGGTCGGCCTCGTTCTTGTCCAGCCCGTCGGCGATCATCCGCACGATCTCCGGCATCCGCTCCCGGGCGTCCTTGGTCAGCGGTGCCAGCATCATCGTGCCCGGGCCCCGGGTCACCTCTTCCGGCGACATCTCCCACGCCCTGTGGATCGTATACGTGAAGGTGTGCTTCACCCGACCCGTCGCGTCGCGCTCCTCGAACCGGCCGGTCATACCCGGCCCCTCCGCAGGCGGCCACATGAGGAACACGGCGACCATCGGCATCTTCCCGTGCTTCCGCTCGACCTTTCGACTGTTCTCGAAGAGGTGCCGGTCGAGGTCGGGCTGGTACCACTTCTGGATGCGGATGTGGCAGATCATGGTTCCGCCGTCGCGCAACGTGACTTGCAGGTACGAGTCGATCGAAGGTCCCGACGGCTCGAGATCGATGTCCAGGTCCCGGGTGTAATCGGGTCGGTCGGCGGCCGGCGGCGGCACCACGACGCCCGCCAGCCACTCGTCCCAGCTCGAGGAGTCGATGAGGCGCTCGCCAAGCTCTCCGAGCTGGTCGGTCGCGAAGGCGCGGGCCAGGCCATCGAGCGTCGTCCGGCCGGTCTCGTCGGGCCCGCCGAACTTCTGCCTGGCCTGGCGGCTGAGCAGCAATGCCAGCGCCCGTGAGACCGATTCGGCCAGCCCATACTCGCGGCCGGCGGTCCGTCCCGCCTCGTCCACGTCCCGGCACGTCGAGGACTGCATCCAGCCCTCGTACTCTGCGCTCGGGGTGCTCGTTGACGTACTCATATTGGATCTCACCAGACGCGCCCCTGGGCTGCGGTACCGGCGCAATGAGCCGGCAGTCTACAACGGAGGTCGCCGCTCTCAGGTCGAACCAACGGGGATTCATTCAGGGCGACGCTCGCCCTACTTCCCCGGAATTCGGCTTCAGCGTAACCCTTCCGGATCGCGGTCGCCACGTCAACCGGTGTGCCGTTGGAGGAGGCGGCTCCGACCGCCGATCCGATCCGGAGGGTCGCCGGACGGGGCCGGCCGCTACGACGGTGCGAGACCGCCTGACTTCTTGTCAGAAGGCACGCCGGTTTGCCGATGCCGAATCCCTAAGCCGCGGGGCGCAAACGGGACCTTGGGAAGGCAGAAAGAGGACGTTGCTGCAATCTCAGCTTCGACGAATCGATGACCCGGCAAAGCATCGGCGTGGACCCGCTGATCCACCCGGGTCGCGGTTGATCGGGCAAGTCGCGTGACGGATGAGCGATCGTCCGATAGGCTGGTAGTCGTCGTTCCAGCCCAGCCGTGCCGATGGCTCCCGGACCTGCCATGAACCGAATCGCCCCATCATTCGCCCTCACGCTGCTGCTCGCCACGATCGTTCCGATCCTGGAGGCGGCCGACGACTTCCCGATCCCGCGGAACACGGAGCCGTCCGCCACGCGGGCCCTCCCCCCTGCGGAGGCCGCGGCCGGATTCCGGGCGCCGGAGGGCTTCCGCGTCGGCGTGTTCGCCGCCGAGCCCGACGTCCAGAACCCGATCGCCCTGGCCTGGGACCGCCGCGGCCGGCTCTGGGTCGCCGAGAACTACACGTATTCCGACCAGTCCGACCGGTTCGACCTCCGCCTCCGCGACCGGGTGCTGATCTTCGAGGACACCGACTCGGACGGGCGGGCCGATCGCCGCACGGTCTTTACCGACGACGTCCAGCGCCTCGGCAGCGTCGAGCTGGGTTTCGGCGGCGTCTGGTTGCTCTGCCCGCCCCGGCTCCTGTTCGTTCCCGACCGCGACGGCAACGACCGGCCCGACGGACCCGCCGAGGTCGTCCTCGACGGTTTCGGGGTGGCCGTGGAGAACCATCACACCTTCGCCAACGGCCTGCGATGGGGACCCGATGGCTGGCTCTACGGCCGTTGCGGAGCCTCGTCTCCCGGCGAGGTCGGCATCCCGGGCACGCCCGGCGCGCTACGCGTGCCGATGCGCGGCGGGCTCTGGCGTTATCACCCGACCCGGAAGCGGTTCGAGATGCTGGCCCACGGGACGACCAACCCCTGGGGCCACGACTGGGACGCGCTGGGCGAGGCGTTCTTCATCAACACGGTCAACGGCCACCTCTGGCACCTGATCCCGGGTTCCCACCTCGTCCGACCCCACACGATCGAGCCGAACCCTCGGGCCTACGCCCTGATCGACCAGCACGCCGACCACTGGCACTGGGACAACTCTCGGCCGCTCACCTACGGCAGCAAGGTCGGGCCCGACGACGCCCGTCGCGGCGGTGGCCATGCCCATAGCGGAATGATGATCTACCTGGCCGACCAGTGGCCGCCGGAGTATCGCGGGAAGCTCTTCACCTTGAACTTCCACGGCCGGCGCGCGAACGTCGAGCGGCTCGAGCGCGAGGGGAGCGGATTCGCCGGCCGGCATGAACCGGATATCCTCTTCGCCAAGGACCCGTGGTTCCGCGGGATCGACCTCTCGTACGGACCCGACGGCGGCGTCTACATCCTCGACTGGAGCGACACCGGCGACTGTCACGATCACGACGGGGTCCACCGCACATCGGGCCGGATTTACAAGGTCACGCACGGTGTCCTCGACCGGGTGCCGATCCGGGATGTCTCGAGGTTGAGCGATAGCGAACTGATCGACCTTCACCGGCATCCCAACGAGTGGTTCGTTCGCCAGGCCCGCCGCGAGCTGGTCGACCGGGTGGCTCACATCGCCCCGTTCGGACAGTCCCGGAGAGCCCTCCGCCACCTCTTCGACGAGGGCGCCGATCCCTCGATCAAGTTGCAGGCCCTCTGGTCGCTCTACGTCATCGGCGGGGCCGACGATGCGTTCCTCGGCGGGCTCCTCGACCACGAGCACGAATCGATCCGCGCCTGGGCGATCCGGCTGCTCACCGACGAGATGCCGATCGATACCATCTTCAGCCGGCGGGTCGCCCCGGATATCGAGCCACCCGCTGTACTCCTCTCCAAACTCACCGCCATGGCCCGCGACGATCGTTCGGGGCTGGTCCGGCTGGTGCTGGCCTCGACGCTCCAGCGGCTGCCGGTGCGGCGACGGGCGACCCTGGCCCGTGCCTTGCTTTCGCGTGGCGAGGATGCCGGCGACCACAACTTGCCGGCCCTGATCTGGACCGGGCTGATCCCGGTCGCAGACGCCGAGCCCGAGGATCTCGCTTCGCTGGCTTCCGATGCGAGGATTCCTTCGGTCGTCGGGCTGATCGCCCGGAGGCTGGCCGAGGAGTTGGACGAGCGGCCGGCGCCGGTCAATGCCTTGCTCGCGTCCACGGCGGGCCGCGACGATTCCTATCGTTCGGCGGTCGTGTCGGGCCTGGAGGCGGCCCTGGCCGGCCGGCGCAAGGCGAGGAAGCCGGAGGCGTGGGAGGCATTCCGGAGCCCGGTCGCGTCATCGAACGACCGACAGGTCCGTGAACAAGTCCGCGAGCTGGATGTCCTTTTCGGGGACGGTCGCGCCCTCGAAGTCGTCCGACGGCTGGCCCTGGACGAGTCGGCCGGCATCGATGAGCGGAAGGCGGCGCTCCGGACCTTGATCGAGGGCCGGCCTGCCGACCTGAGAGCCATCTGCGAACGACTCGTCCGCGTCCGTTTCCTCAACAGCGTGGCCGTGCGCGGCCTGGCCCTGTTCGACGACCCGGAGATCGGGCGCTCGCTGGCGCGCAACTATCGGTCGTTCCACCCTTCCGAGCGGTCCGCGGCGATCGAGGTGCTGGTCTCCCGGCCAGCGTTTGCGCTGGCATTACTGGATCAGGTCGCAGCGGGGCGGATCGCCCGCGACGACATCACCGCCTTCCACGCGCGGCAGATCCTCAGCCTGGGCGATCCGGCGCTGACCCGGCGCCTCTCCGAGGTCTGGGGGGAGCTGCGCGGGACCGCCGCCGATCGCCGGGATCGGATCGCCGCGCTGAAGAAGCGGCTGAATCCCGCGACCCTCGCCTCCGCCGATCGCAGTCGCGGGCGCATGCTCTTCGACCGCGTCTGCGCGAACTGCCACCGGCTCCACGGTCAGGGCGGTCAGATCGGCCCGGACCTGACCGGCTCCGGACGCGAGAACATCGACTACCTGCTGGAGAACATCGTCGACCCCGGCGCGACGGTCAGCGCCGACTTCCGCATGGTGGTGGTCGCGATGCGCGACGGCCGCGTCCTCAACGGCCTGGTGAAGTCGCAGTCCCCGCGCACCCTGACGCTCCAGACCCAGACCGAAGCGGTCGCCCTCGACCGCGACGAGATCGAGGGCGTCCGCCCCTCGGGGTCCTCGCTGATGCCGGACGGGCTGCTGGACCCGTTGCAGCCCGACGAGATCCGCGACCTGATGGCCTACCTCTCGCACCCGACGCAGGTGCCGTTGCCGCGGGCGGCTTCGGTCAGGTGAAGGAGGTACAAAGAGTTCCATCCGATCCCGAGAAATCACTTCGATCCACCCGGTGCGGGGAGCGCCGCATTCAGGTCCCAGAGACAGGCGTGGCCTCCGCCGCCAGCAGTAAACACATGTCGTCCATCGGGCAAGACGTGAAGCGACTGCACGGTCTGCGGGCCGATCGGCAAATGACAGAGCGGCTTTCCCGTCGCAGCGTCGTAAACGTCGATCTCCTGAGACCAGGCGCCGATGATCCGTTTGCCGTCCGGCGACAGCCCCGGCTTGTCGAGAAAGACGATGTGGTGATGCAGCGGCTTGTTGGCGACGGCGTCGGCAAGATAGAGCTCGTTGACGCCATACATCAGGAGCAGGACTCGGCCGTCCCGGCTGAGGCGAGGCCGATCGAAGAAGGCGGTGTCGCCTCTCGAATCGGACTTGAGCTCAGTCCGCGCGACGACCTTGCCGTTGGCCAGATCGAGCCGCACCAGCTCCAACTTGCCCCTGAGTTCCGTGTAGGGTTTGTCCTCCAGCGTGGTCGCTCCCAGGAGGATGCTCTTTCCGTCACCCGCGATGACCGGGGGGAAGCAGACGCCACGCGGGATCACATCGGGCGTTTCCCAGATGATCTTGCCGTCCGATGCTCGGACCAGTCGCAGGCGTCGCGGACCCCGATTGATGACGAACGCCTGTCCGTCGGGCGTGCTGATGCAGAACCGCAGATCCACGGTCGGCCGTTCGGAGTAGCCCGGGAGCGCCACGGAACCCGCCGGCTTGCCGCTTCCTGCGTCGTAGACGCTGATCTTCCCGTTCTCTTCCGCGAGAAAGACGTGTTTCACGTCGGGCGTGAATCCGAAGTGCGGTTCAACCCACGGTGTATCCAGCGCCGCGGCGCCCGGCGCCCGGATCGGGATGCGCAGGCGGCCATTGTGCAGGTCCCAGATGTCCATCCGCCCCGCGGCGTCGAGGAGCAGGACCGAATCCGCTCCGGGACTGAGCTGGGCGTGGAGCGATCCGGTGTAGCCGTCCGGCGGCTCGATCTCCTTCCCGGCAACGACGTCCCAGCGGCGGATCATGCCGTCTGCGTCCGTCGACACCAGAAGCGTACCGCCGCCGGTTAGATGCAACGATTGGACGGCATTTCGGTGCGATCGGAGTGGGGCGAGCTCCTGGCCGGTCTCGAGGTTCCAGCGGCGAATGGTTCCGGCGGCGGTGCCCGCGAAGAGTTGCCTGGCGTCATGGGAGAACAGGAGATAGCGGCAGTCGACTTCCTCCGGCCGTCGCTTCTCCGCCCGCGGCTTCAACGATTTCACGACCTTCCCAGTGCCGATGTCCCAGATCCCGATCGACCCATCCGCGGCCGGAATCGCGAGGCGAGTCCCATCGATCGAGAACCCGGCCCGCAGCATCCTCAAACCGTTCGGGGCCTCGCCGATCACCGAATCGCCCACGCGAAGAGAGGCTGTTTTCCGCAGGCGCTGCGCGTCGTAAATCATGATCTCACCCGCCGATTCGTCGGGGATCGATGCGGCGAACCACTTGCCGTTGGGGGCGTACACCGGCCGGCAAAACGGCGCGGTCTCGCCGATGTTCCTGGCGCGCCCCCTCGAGGGATCGAACTTCAATCGTCTCACGACGAAAAATGATGACACCCTTGCCGTCCGGCTGAAAGGTGACATGGCCTGCCGAATCACTCTCGCCGAATTCCCTGACCAGGGCCCCGGTTTTCGCGTCCCAGAGCGCGACGTCATCCCCCGCGATCGAGGCGAGCACACGGCCGTCGGGCGAGATGGACAACGCGTTCCGCACGCGCTCGGCGGTGAAGAGGAGATGGCTCTTACCGGTCTGGAGGTCCCAGGAGTAAACACCTTTGTAGGACAACGTGAAGAGAGTCCGTCCGGTCGGATCGAGGCACGCGTAGTCGATCGACTCAGGGTGCCGGTAGCCCGTGCTTCCCAGGCTCCGGACGAGCCCCCTGGGCGATGGGTTCGCCTGGCCCTGTGCCCTGGCCGATGGCGCGTCGTTCATGACCGACACGAGGACGACGAGAGCGACGATGCTGCGCGGCATGAAATGCATGGTGATCGGGCCTCCTTCGTGGTCGTGCAAGTTACACTAACCAGTAGCGAACGCTCGGTCCAGACGGCAGTGCTCTCAACTCATCAGGCGGGATAGAATGAGTTCATGAAAGCTCAAAGCGACAACCCAAAGGGACGGCGCGACGACGAGATCGTCGTCTTCTGGGTGGTCCGACCGACTCGGTGCAGCGAATGTGACGCGGAGTTGGACAAGGGCCGCCTGTTGCGGTTGGAGCAGGAGAAAGCCCTGTGTATGGAGTGCGCCGATCTCGACCACCTGGAGTTCTTGCCGAGGGGCGATACGGCGGTGACCCGCCGGGCCAGCAAATACTCCAAGCTCCGCGCCGTGGTCGTGCGCTGGTCCCGCACGCGCAAACGCTATGAGCGGCAGGGAATCCTCGCCGAACCGGGGGCGATTGCGCGGGCCGAGGAAGAGTCCCTGGCCGGCGCCGAGGTCCGGGCGCGCCGTCAGGTTCGCGCCGCCGAGCGCCGGACGGTCGAAGACGAGGAATTCGTGGCTGCGTTCGCGCGCGCCATCCGCGCGCAATTTCCCGGCTGCCCGGCCGGCGAGGAGACCGACATCGCCCGACACGCGTGCCGCAAGTACAGCGATCGTGTCGGCCGCACGGCCGCCGCCAAGCAGGTCGACCCGAAGGCCATCCACCTGGCCGTAATCGCCCACGTCAGGCACGTCCACACCAACTACGACGACCTGCTGGGCGAATTCGGCGACCGCCAATCGGCACGGGCGAGCGTGCATCGCCAGGTGTCGGCCATCCTCGACGACCGGCAGTCGCGGGCCCGTTAAGGCCTGCTCTGTTCGCTGACGACGACGCCCGCCTCGGCCTCGACTCAGCGCCGGTTTGCCTTTCTATGCGCTTCGGCCTCAGAGGCGTCTTCCCTCAGACCCGCGCGGGGAGTTATGATAAGGCCGTCCTCGATAGTGTACATTTGAACCCTATGAGGGATTCATGAAAGCCTATGCGATCCTGGACGGTGGCGGGGTCCTCGGCGCCGCGCTCGTCGGCTGCCTGAAGGCCTGCGAACGGATGGGAATCGAGCTCGTCGGCTATGCCGGGACGTCGGCGGGCAGCATCGTTGCCCTGCTGGCGTCGGTGGGCTACACGGCCGACGAGATGTCGGAGATCATGTGCAGGGAGGTCGACTTCGAGGACTTCCTCGACGATCGAGGCGTGCTCCTCGGCTCGTTGTCGGAGCTGCTGCGGTCGCCGGGCCCCTGCGGGGTCATCAAGCGGTGGTGGACCCTCCGGCGCATTCATCGCGACTTCGGGCTCTACCACGGGAGGGGGATCAAGAGCTTCCTGACTCAGCGGATCCGGGCCAAGGTCCGCCACATGGAGCACGATTCGATCGACTTCGCGGCGCTCGACCGGGCCGGATGCAAGCCGCTCAAGATCATCGCCACCGACGTCGGTTTGCAGCGTCCCGTCGTGTTCGCCAGCCAGAGGTTTGACGGCCAGAACGAACAGGTGGTGGATGCCGTCCGGGCGTCGATCAGCTATCCGCTCGTCTTCCAGCCCGTCAGGGTCCACGACCGGTTCCTGGTCGACGGCGGATTGTGCAGCAATCTGCCGGTGTTCGCCTTCGAGAAGGAGCGGCGCGAGTCCAACCTGCCGATCGTGGCCTTCGACCTGATCCAGGGCCCCAGGCCGGTCGAACCGGCCTACGGCTTCCTCCAGTTCTGCCGGGACATGATCTCGACCTCCCTGGAGTCGCGCGACTTCCTCATCCGCGACCGGATCCAGGGGCTCCATTACATCCCGATCCCGGTGCCCGAGGGATTCCACGCCCTCCGGTTCCACTTACCTCCCTCGGACCGGGAGGTGCTCTTCCACCGGGGTTACACCGCGGCCATGGAGTACTTCACGTCGAAACTATTCCACTGGAAGCAGACCTTCAGCGAGGTCGAGCGGCTCCAGGCCCTGATGTCCGTGGAACCGGATCGGGTGAAGGAGCTCCTCCAGGCCATGGCGCGCGATATCGCCGCGATCTCCCACGCGCGCGCCCTGCGGTGCGCGATCATGCTACCCACGGGGCGCGACACCCGCATCGTCGTCTACCACTGCCAGATGGATCGCGATCCGGATATCGACCTGGAGATCCCGACGACCTCGGGATGCACAGGCGCCTCGTGGAAGCTCCGCGGCCTGGCCCTGGCGAGTCTCGACGAGGCGCGAGCCGATCCCGAGAAATGGGGGATGACCCGGGCCCAGCATAACAAGGTCCCCGCGCGGCAGAAGTCGATGGCCAGCGTCCCGCTCTTCAGCTACCGGAGCCGGTCGGTCGTGCGGTCGGAGATCGGCAAACTCGATCTCCTCGGCACGCTTTCCCTTGATTCCTCCACGCCCCTGGACAATACTGGGTGGGTGGCGGCCGAGGGAGCCGATCCCATCTTCGTCGATAAAATGAGATTCTGGGGGGATGTCGTCTCGAAGTTCTTGACGTGAAGGAGAGCCGGCAGTGACCACGAGCGGAATCCGCCCTCCCGACGATGTCAAGTACACCCTACGCGAAGTCAAACGAGGGTTATTCGTCGTCGAGAACGCCTATGCGGGGCGGTATGAATTCTTCAAAGGCCGTCCCGCACCGATGATCCCCGCAGGGAGCCAGACAGCAGGTTCGCCCAGCGAAAACGGCCTCGCCCCCTCCGATACGCATTGACGCCCCGCGATCCAGCCCCACACACCAGTGAACGCCCTCCGGATACTGTACAAAACAGCATTATCGAACTATGGGTGCGCGATGGCGGCCGTCCAGTGGCTGACCTCCTCGGGGTTCATGTTCCCGAGCGGCGGGAGCCGGCCATCCTGATAGCTCCAGGTCGCGATGTTGACCAGGTACTGTTCGCGTGAGAGGAGCGTACCTCGGCAGACCTTCCCCTCGGGCGGGGGTTGCTGGGACTCGCGGAGCAAGCGGTCGGAGAGCTCGCGGATGATCCATTCGGGGATGACATCCCGCTCGCCCGGATAGACGAAGCCGAAGTTGACGAGGTGGGCCAGCAGGACGCGCCAGTCTCCGTCGAAGCGGCGGAGCAGGCGCGGCCAGTCGAAGCTCCGGCCGCTCTTGCGGATCAGGTGGGCGATGTCGGCGCCGTCGAACCGCTCGCGTTCCTGCACGTACGCCTTGGACCAGATGATCTCCTCGGGCGGGCAGAGCCGCACCGGGATGCCCAGCAGCTCGGCGTCCACGGCATGCTCGAACCACTCGTCGTCGACCGGGGCGATGCCGTTGCCGGAGGAGTAGATGACGTTGACGAACCGCTCGACGACCCAGGCCTTGGCGAGCCAGTGCGGGAACGTCACCTCGGTCCGGTAGCCGGCCGCTTCCAGGGTGCGCAGGATGGCGTCGCGATCGCGACGGCGGACGAAGGCGTCGATATCCTTGGTGTGCCGCTCGATCCCGGCGAGCGTCCCCATCGCATACGCCCCGCCGATCAGGTAGGGAATCCCCGCCTCGTTGAGCACCGTGAGCGTCCGGACGTAGAACTCGCGCGTTCCTGGATCCAGCTCGACCTTGATCGGCTGCACGGCGGGCCCTCGTCATTCTCGATGGGGATCGTGATGTCTCCTCTGGCGATCCCCTGGAGGTTGCAAAACGAGTGCCGGTTAGGCATGCATCTTGCCCGCATCGCAAGGTGAATGCGAGGTCGGTTCGTCGACCGCGCGCGTCCGAAACGGGCGAGGAGGGGAGAGATGCCGGATCCGGTCAACGTCGTTCGCGTGGCGGCGGTGGGCGACCTGCACTGTACCAAGCTGTCGCGAGGGCAGTTCCAGGCGTTATTCGCGGCGGCGGCGGCCCAGGCCGACATCATGGTCCTCTGCGGCGACCTGACCGACTATGGGCTTCCCGAAGAGGCCGAGGTCCTGATCAAGGAGATGGCCGGCGGGGCGAAACTGCCGACGATCGCCGTGCTGGGCAACCACGACTTCGAGTCGGGGCGCCAGGCGGACATCCATCGGATGCTCGTCGAGGCGGGCGTCCTGATGCTCGACGGCGACGCCGTCGAAGTTCGGGGCGTCGGCTTCGCCGGTGCCAAGGGCTTCGCCGGCGGCTTCGGCCGGGGCACGCTCGGCGCCTGGGGCGAGCCGACGATCAAGGCCTTCGTGCAGGAGGCGGTCAACGAGGCCATGAAGCTCGAGGCGGCCCTCGCCCGACTCCGCACGGATCGGCGGATCGCGATCCTCCACTACGCGCCTATCCGCGCCACCGTCGAGAACGAGCCGGTCGAGATCTTCCCCTTCCTGGGATGCAGCCGCCTGGAGGACCCGCTCAACCGCTACCCGGTCACGGCCGTCGTGCATGGGCATGCCCATAACGGCTCACCGGAGGGTCGCACGGGCGGGGGAACCCCCGTGTACAACGTGTCGCTCCCGCTGCTCCGCAAGATCGCGCCGGAGCGTCCGCACTTCAGGATCATCGAGGTCCCGGTCCGATCGAGCGCGGATGCGGACGAGACTCCGGCCGATCCTAAGAGCCTATCTCGGACGGTCAGGCTGTAGGGTGGGTCGAGCGCAGCGAGGCCCACCATCCGCCGCGATGACGGTGGGCCTCGAAGACTCGACCCACCCTACCAGGATCGGCTCTAGCGCCGGCTCACGTCGGGCACGTCGATCCCCAGCGCGGTCGCCAGGTCGATCTGGTGCTCCTGCTCCTGGACGAGGATCTGGCGGATCTGCTCGGCGAGGGCGAACTCGCCCAGCGCC
Source organism: uncultured Planctomycetota bacterium (assembly GCA_963815795.1). GTDB lineage: Bacteria > Planctomycetota > Planctomycetia > Isosphaerales > Isosphaeraceae > JAKAUH01. The sequence continues at coordinate 1,693,700 of CAWFIC010000006.1, forward strand.
TCGCACTGGCGCACCCGCTGCCGGTAGTTCCGAACCGTCTCGTTCTCGTTGTCCAGGTCGAAGCGGAGCATGTCCTCCGCCTTGTCGGACACCTTGACCGGCTTGGCTGTCACCGTCGGCATCCCGCCAAGGTAGTCGATCTGCTTGGAGATGATGAGGGCGTGTTGCAGCTCCTCGCTCGCGTGGGTCTCCAGCTCACTGGCGATGTTCATGAACTGCGCGCCCTTGAGCACCTGAGAGTAAACGACATAGGCGATGATCGCCTGGTACTCGCGCGCCAGGTCCTCGTTGAGCAGCCCGATCAGTTGGTCGCGCGAGACGTCCGTCGAGCCCTTCTTCGCGGTCGAGTCGTCGGCCATGGAATCCTCCCGTCTTTGGTGGATCGGATCGCGATCCGTAGATCAAGCAATTCCGGTGCCGTCTTCAGTCGGTTCCGTCGGCATCCGAGGTCGGTGCGGCACGACCTTTGCGTGCCGGGCCCGATCGAACGGCGTGGTGCTTCACCTCATTCTGGTACGAGGCTCTTCATGAGATACCTCGCGCTGGCCACGGACTTCGACGGGACGCTGGCCAAGGACGGACGAGTGGACGAGGCGAGCCTGGCGGCCCTGGAGCGATTCCGCGACTCGGGCCGCCGACTGATCCTCGTGACGGGACGCGAGCTCGATGAGCTGCTGGGGATCTTCCCGCAGGTCGACCTCTTCGAGCGGGTCGTGGCAGAGAACGGCGCCTTGATTTACCGCCCCGTCGAGCGCGAGGAGAAGCTCCTCGGCGAGCCCCCGCCTCCCGCGCTGGTCGAGTCGATCCGGAGGCGCGGAGTGACCTCCTTGTCGGTCGGGCGCGGCATCATCGCCACCGTCGAGCCCCATCAGGTCGCGGTCCTGGAGGCCATCCGCAAACTCGGCCTGGAGTGGCATGTCGTCTTCAACAAGGGATCCGTCATGGTGCTCCCATCGGGCGTGAACAAGGCAACCGGCCTGACCGCCGCGCTGGGGGAGCTGAACCTCTCGCCGCACAACGTCATCGGCGTGGGAGACGCGGAGAACGACCACGCCTTCCTCAGCCTGTGCGAGTTCTCGGCGGCGGTGGGTAATGCGTTACCCCTGGTCAAGGAGCGCGCCGACTTCGTGACCCGCGGCACCCACGGGGCGGGCGTCGTCGAGCTGATCGACCGGGTCCTCGCCGACGATCTCGAGGAACTGTCCCGCTGCTTGTCGAGGCACGCCGTGCCGCTCGGCCACCGCGACGACGACTCGGAGTACAGTATCGCGTGCTACGGGCAGAACGTCCTCGTCGCCGGCACGTCCGGCAGCGGCAAGTTGACGATCACGACGGGAGTCCTGGAGCGCCTGGCGGAGCAGGGCTACCAGTTCGTCGTGGTGGATCCGGAGGGGGACTACTCGACCCTGGAGGGAGCGGTCGTCCTGGGCGATCCGCAGCAGGCCCCGACCGTCGAGGGGGCCCTCGGCCTGCTCGAGAAGCCGGGGCCGAACGCCGTGGTCAACCTGGTCGGCATCCCGATCGAGCACCGCCCGGCGTTCTCCGACAGCTTGCTGCCCCGGCTCCAGGAATTGCGGGCGCGCACGGGCCGGCCGCACTGGATCGTCGTCGATGAAACGCACCACCTGATGCCCACCACGTGGCACCCCGCGACGCTGACGCTCCCGCAACGACTCGAGGGGATGATCCTGATCACGGTCCATCCCGACAGCGTCGCCACGGCGCTGTTGAACGCGGTCGACCTGGTCCTGGCCGTCGGCGAATCCCCAGAGCGGACCATTCGAGCCTTCTGCGAGGCCGTGGGCGAAGGCTGTCCGGAAATGTCGCCGACGACCCTCGAGCCGCTCGAGGTCCTCGCCTGGCAGCGGCGGTCGCACGAGCCTCCGGTCCGCGTCCGTTGCATCCCCCAGCGCTCGGAGCGGCGCCGGCACTCGCGCAAGTATGCCGAGGGCAACCTGGGCCCCGAGCGGAGCTTCCACTTCCGCGGCCCCGAGGGCAAGCTCAACCTCCGGGCGCAGAACCTGAACCTGTTCCTCCAGCTCGGCGACGGTGTCGACGATGAGACCTGGATGCACCACCTCCGGGAGGGCGACTACTCGGAGTGGTTCCGCACCTTCATCAAGGACGCCGACCTGGCCGGCGAGGCCGAGCAAGTCGAGAAGCGGCGCGATGTGACGCCCGGGGACTCTCGCGCCGCGATCCGCGCGGCCGTCGAACGTCGCTATACGCTGCCGAGCGAGCCGGCGGAGTACGCCAAGGCCGAGGAAGCCGAGTGATCCCGGGCTGCGAACTGCGGGACCGCGTCGCGAAGCCCGGTGCCCGACGGCCGCGGTCGGGTCGGGCCCGGGTCGCCCGGCCCCGGCCAGCGACCGACCGGTGGACGGCGGCCGCCCTTCATTGACGACGGCCCCGGCGATCCGACCGCCGGTCGGGGCGAGGCGGACCGGCCGGGCCGGGTCGTCGAATCGATGAGGCCGTCATGACAGGGCCGGTCTTGGGATGAGCCCCCGAGGGTTCCTGACCCCCGCCCGGCCCGGTCCCCGCGCCGCCCGCCACCCCGGCCCCCGGTCCGGTCGGCCCGGGCCCGCGGCGAAGCCGGCCGGCGGCCCGGATCGGCCGCACCGGCCGCCGATGTCACCGGGCGGGTCCGCCCGAAAAAACAAAAAACGGTTCTTCGCGGAATCGTGTGGGTAACGCAGTGCCCGGACAAGCCCGCAAAACCCTGTTTTTCAGGGAGTTTCGCACGCTCGACCCCCTTGAGAACCTGTCGCGAACTCGCGCCGCCCCGGGGGAACGAAAGTCTGTTGTTGCTGCTTGAGAGGATCGAACAACAGCAACAAGTTTGTTCTCTCGAAGGCCGCTGCCCATGGCTGTGAATGACTCCGCCGGCCTGCGAACGAGCATAGCCATCTGCCTATACGGCGGGCATCTTGGGGTCCCCAGGCCGCAAGAATCACCCACACGATTCCGCGAAGAACCCAAAAAACGAAGTTTGACCCCGACTCCGCCGCCATGAGGCAGGTCGTCGCGGTCGTAATCGAGCCAGCCTTTTAGATCCGATAGTGGTTTCGGCATTATTCCCTCCTTTCGTCTGCATCGGGACTGAGCCAATCCATTTGCACCTCCTCAGAGATCAGGAGAACAAAAACACTGGCTCGGAACCGGGGTTTGGAGGACGATGCTAATGCGAAGCACTCAGCGGATCAGCTTGTCATCTGGTAGTGCCGACTCAATTCGCTGCCATGTCATAACAATCAAGGCGCAAATGATTGCGATCATAGTCCCCAATTGGCCACGTCGGTGTGTCCTACGCATGTTATTCAACGTGTCTGGATGATCCTCAAGATGTCCTCTGATGCTCTCGATAACGTGTTCGCGGGATTGAAACAGACGTTCTTCGGGTTCTCTCTGGGCATCGGCATCCAGCAATTTATTTATCGTGCTGTCCATTAACAGGCGTTGGATGGCGACTTCGGCATACTCGTCAACTCCCTCCCCGATGCTTGACATCTCGCGCAATACGCCTGTGTGATCCTCCAAAGCGAAACTGTCTGGGCTATGCGCCACGGAGTTCCGAAGGTTCCGCAGCGCATGGATTGCCTTGTGTAGATTCTTATCAATCAGTCGCGTCGCCACGGCGACATCCGCCTTGGCCGCAGTCGAACTCAATGGGCCGGGGTATTTCAAGAGGGCGCGGCGGCTATCCCTGTTCATGTGGCTTGGGAATATGTGCTCAAACAACTTACGAAGAAAGGTGTCCACCACGCATGCGCCACTAGGACCGCGCCTCGGTCGGATTCATCGAGCAATATATTAAGTACAGACCCGAAAATCTCCGCGACATCGGGATGGTCGAACGGCAGCGGCTTTCCGACAGATTTCGATGGGTCCATGATAATCGCCCCGCTGAGAGGATTGTCATTTCTGCGATAGGCCAAGCTGGCTCTTCAACGCTTCCACGATCAGCGGTGGCCCGATCCCCAGGATGAACGGGTTGGTAGCCAGCGCTTTGATCTTTTCGAGGAGCGACGGCTTCTCCTCTTCGGGGATCTCCTCGGCCTCGCTGACAGCACTGGCCAGGGCTTCGAAGATGTGGGTGACTGTGATCGTGGTGTTCACGCCACCGTGGATGTCGCGCCCGGCGACGGTGTGGGCGGTGCCGATGTGCTGGGTGATCTGAGAGCGTGAGAAAGAATTCGAGCGATTGCCCTCGGAGGACGGCGACCTCGTGAACCACATGGGGCCTTCGGAATTCCGCCAGCTCTCCCTGGAACCTCGGTGCCCGGGCCGACCGAGCGCCACGGACCGTCGTACGGGGCGAGTTGGCCGCCTCCGTAGGCGGTGTGGGGGCCGTGCGGCCCCCTCCTCAGACCCCGGCCGCCGCCGCCGCGCGCACCTTCGCCGCCGCTCGCAGGCTCACCGCTCGCATCAGATTATGAGCCAACGCATGCCACAACGCGATCGCCTTGGCCTTCAGTTGGCCCCGCACCCGCAACTGGATCAAGCCCCGGTTCCGCGCCTGCGCGTTGACACATTCCGCCGTCGCGGCCCGCTCCTTGTAGATCGCCTTGGCCTCCGCGCCGGCCATCCGCTGCCGCCACGCCGCCACCGCCGGAGAGTCGCTGGGCTTCGGCGCGTAGCGATCCACCGTCGAATCCTTGGGCGCCGGCACCGGCGCGTACACCGTACAGCCCACCCCCTCGGCGCTGACCGCATCGATCTGGTCGTGCTGCGCGAAGCCGCCGTCGACCAGTACGTCCTCGAGCCTCCGGTCGTACCGCGCGTCGATCTGCTCGACCATCGGCGCCATCTGGCCGGCATCGCTGCCGACGGTCACCACGTCCACCCCCACGATGATCTGACTGTCGGTGGCCGTGCTGAACTGCACGTTGTACGCCGGGCGGAAGCCGCCGTCGGCCATCTTCATCACCGTCGCGTCCGGGTCGGTGGTCGAGCCGCGGGCCTTCTGGCGATCTTCCGGCTTCTTCCTGGCTTCCAGCTCAGGCAGCCGATCCAACGCCCCCTTGATCCGCTCGGCCCGCTCGCGGGCGGCCCGCTCCCGGGCCTTCCGTCGCCGGCGATCGTCGGCCGCCGGATCGGCCTCCAACTCCGCCCGCAACGCCTGGACTTGGGCCTCGGCCTCGGCCAGGGCCGCCTCCAAGGTAGGACGGCGGCGGAACGAGGCGGCGCCGGCACTGGCCCGCACCCGCATCCCGTCTTGCGCCACCCGATTCAGATCGACCAAACCCTCGGCCATCAACACCGCCACACTTTGGCTGAGCCAGCGGTCCAGCAGTTCGCCATGGGCGGTGCGGAAGTCGGCCAAGGTGTGGTAATTGATGCGGACATCGCCGAGGATCCAGCGATAGTCATCGTGCTTGTGACAGAGTTTGTCGAGGTGTCGGGCACTGCCGACGCCGTCGATCGTCGCATAGAGCCACAGCGCCATCAGGATCTTGGGATCGATGGGGGGATGCCCCGGGTGGCCCTCGACGGCCTTGATGGCGCTGTACAAGGGGCTGAGGTCCAGTCGCTCGACATAATCCCAGACGACCCGCGCGAGATGATCGTCGGGGATCAGTTCGTCGAGCGCGACGGTCCGGAAGACGATCTGGTCGCGGTTGGCGATCCGCAGTCGCGGGCGACCGGAGGGGGCCGGTGGCTCGGTGGATCGGGGTGGCCCATCATCGTCAGCCGATGTCCCGAAGAGCGACGGCTGTTCGGGCCGGGGCGCTGGGGGGTCGAGGGGAGTGTTCATGGTGATAGGATAGCGGCAGAATCCTCATGTGTAAACGTCTTTTGAGCGATTCCTTCACAAGCTCTGAGTCCTGGTCGATTCATCTTGCCGCTTGCGTGCTTGCTTTTCGGAGATAACCGTGAGCGTGCAATGATCCATGTGTGAACCCATCTGCCTTGGCGACCGATGCCGTTCCGCGTTGGTCACGACGAAACGCTCCTTGGTGGATTCCCGGATCAGCAGGTCATCTTCTTCCACCTGCATATCGATTGGCCCAAGTATCTTCTTCCCTTGAAAGCTCACCTCGCAGGTGTTGGGGTGGCCATCGTGGATGATGACAATGGGATCGTTGTAGAAGTCTTCAAGTGACATCGGAAGCCTCCAGGAAAGGGGCGTGCATCACCGCTATCCATGCTACCGCCTACCTGAACCTGCGCCAACGCGTGTTAAACAATTTTCCGATCGAGCGATTCGAGGCCGAAGGCCTGTGGGGCGGCTGCGGAGCACAGCGCTTTTCGCAGGGCCTGTCGCTGCTCATCTGTCAAGTATTTATACTGTTTAATTTTCATTTTAAAACATGTTCGCCATGCCTCGAAAAATCCACGCAGTCATTGAGATCTGCTGCAAATCTGCTGCAAATGCTGCCCGTAGAGAGCCGGGGTCATGGCGGAGCCGGGGTCAGGCTCGTATATCGGTTCCGAGGGAGAAGATACCCTGAATTCCGGGGGGGTCCAGGGGGGGCGAGGAGCGGGAGGATTTCGCCGGTTCGGAGGGTTAGCCCTTAACTCCCAGTCGTTTCGAGACTTCCATGAGGAGAGTGGCCGTGGGTCGTACGGTCTGCTACCACTCATGCCCGGAGGTCTCTCGCCATGGCAACGAACAAGCCGCCCCGGCGTCGCGCTCGCTCGTACACGTCGCTGGTCCACAAGCCCAACGGCGTGATTCATCCCCGCGTTCAGAAGGTCGGACCGGAACACTTCGCCATCGTCTCCGTCAACCCCGCGAAGTGCCGGTCCAAGTGGATGATGGCCGATTTCTACGGCACGGTCCTCATCGATCCCGCTCAACTCGAGCACAACGCCAAGGGCTTCCAAGAGGCCATCGAGGCGATCCGGCGACAGATCCACATCAGTCAAATCAAAGACATCATCGTTGTCATCGAGCGCACCGGGAAATTCCATCACCCGGCCAAACGCGCATTCTCGGCCGCGGGCTTCGAGGTCCGCGTCATCCATCCGTTCACGACCAAGCAGTTTCGCCAACCGGCACACCCCGACCGGAAGACCGATGACACCGATCTCGCGGCCATCCATCGCGGCGCGGTCAACGGCTTCGGCCTGATCGAACCGGTCTTGCCCGAGGACGACGCGAAGCTCCGCGCCTGGGCGCGACATCGACGTGACCTGGTCAAGAAGTCCACGGCGCTGCGCTGTCAGATCAGCGATCTTTTGCATGAAGAATTCCCTGGATACGAGAAATGCTTTGACAATCTCTTCCTTCATAACATCGCGTTGCTGATCCCCCAGCACCTGGCGACTCCCGAGGCGATCCGCCAGGCCGGGCGGGCCGGTCTGGAGCAACTCGCGCGCTGCGCCCGGGTCGGCTTTCAGGGCCGGACGCTGGAGCGGATCCTCGCCTGGGCGGATCAGGCCGGCGGTGGCGGCGAACTCCCCGAACTCCGCCAGGAGATCCTCCGCGACCTGGAACATGATCGCGCGACCAAGGCCCGGCAGATCGCTCGCATCGAGCGCGAGATGGCCCGGCGCCTGGTCCGGACCCCCTACGTCGTGCTCCTGGCCATCCCCGGGATCAACGTCGTCTCGGCGGCCGACGCCGCGGGCGAACTCGGGCCGATCACGTCCTATGCCGGGGCCCGCCAGATGACCGGACGCGCCGGGCTCTATCCCCGGCGATACCAGAGCGACCGGGTCGATCACGCCGACGGTCCGCTGGCCGTCAGCGGCAACCGTGCCCTGCGGCGTGCCCTGATCCAGATCGCGGACAACCTGATCCGCTGCAACCACCATTTCCGGGCGCCGGCCGCTTACTGGCTGGGCCTCAAGAAGGACAAGCGCGACATCCGGGTCAAGGTCGCCGACCGGTTCTGCCGGATCGCCTACCAGATGGTGGCGGGCGGCCTGGCCTACCGACACCCTTGCTCGCAGAAACGCCACTATGTAATCTCGAAATTGATCGTATTTTATAATGAACATAAAACGAGCATCGAGGAGACCAGGAGCGATCTCGACGCCGCGGTGGCGCGGTTGCCTCGCTCGGAGTACGCGAGCGAGGCCGCCCCGCTGGCGGCCGAGTGGGCCGCGCTGTCGTCGAGGCGGGGGACGGGTCCGCGGCGGCTCATCGAGATCCTCCCCGCCGTCTTGGCCAAGTTGGGAGGTGAACCGGTACAATCACCGACGTCAGGGGAGATGGCCCTGAGCGCGCCCGGGCGAGTCGTCGAGGGTCCAGACAACGCCGTTTCAGACTGAGGCGCAAAGCCGTAACTAAGCGTGGCGCTCTGTCGGGTCACCAACGCCGGATCGGGCAGTTTGGGGTCACTCCCCTGATAAACGAGTGTGGCGAGATGTGATCATATCCACGACAGAGAAGGCTCTTCGTCAACCCGCGGCACGCTCGATGCTCCGGTCATCAAACGTCCACTATCAGCCGGGTGGACCGTGGACGGTACGCGCGGCGAGCGATAGACTCGATCATGGCCAAATCCATATGGCAGTCTTTGTTTTTTGTTTCCTGGCCCCCTCGAAGGGACTCCTTGATAGCCCGCAGGTCGTGTCGAAGGCCCGGGGAGACCGCGAGGGCCTTCTCGATGCGCCGCGTCAGATTCGGCACGCTGTCGGGCCGCGATAATCCCAGCTCCCGCGCCAACTCCCGCCACGTCGCGTCCGTGGTCCGGCGGGCCAGATAGGCCATGACGCGCGATGCCGGGCCGCCGCGGTTCGCGTGGCGAGTCCTCTCTATCACGATAGCCAGTCTTCGACGGTCAGGCCTGGCACCTGGCGGAAGTCTCTGAGGTTGGCGGAGAGCAGCTTCGCCCCACGCTGAAGGACAATCGCGGCGATCTTGAGATCCATCGTACGATCCGCACGCGCTGAGCCCTGAGTCGCTCGAACTCCTTTGCCGCAGGTTGGTCGAAGCGAAGTAGGCTCCATCGCTGGTAGAACGCCAGGAATTCAGCCAAGGAGTCGTACGCCACAACCTGGCGCTCGCCCGCAGGCTGCTTGTTGATCGCAGCGAGCCATCCGCGCATCTGCTCCTCGTACGAGATGATGGTCGTGGCGATCGGGATGGGTCCCGCGCCAGCGAGCCGCTGCGATAGACGCCCTCCTCGCGGCGAATGCGGATCCTGAAGCTCGGAGATGTGGTCGGTGTCCAACACAATCATCGATCGTCCTGCTGAGCCTCGTTCCTGGCCGCTTCTCGATCCTGTTCTCGGATCGCCCGCCCTTCCGCGATGACCTCCCTCAAGAACTCGGGATGACTGAATATTCCGACCGTCGATTGCCAGGACCCGTTGGATCGTTGCGCCCCATCCTGGGCTTCAATCGTAATCGTCATCCCGGAATCCAGGATCGTGACATCCTCGATGGGGCGTCCATCGATCAGCAGGCTCGGGCCATGGCTCGCGGCGCCAGCCGCGCGGAGCAGGTCCCCGAGCGTCGCACCCTCGGGCAGAGTGAAGGTCCGAGGATCGGCATCCGGACGGACTAACGTGACGTCGATCGATCTCTTCGCGGCTGAAACCGTAGCCATGCTTGACCCCCTCAACCTCTGGGTCTCCTGACGACCCGCGCCTTTCTCACTCTCCACCTCGATCATACCAGATTCCGCCGGGGAAGTTCCTTCTCGACCGAGCGGGGGGAGAACCGGCAGACAGAACGGACAGAACGGGACATTCTTCAATCATCCTGACGGCTGGGCAATCTGGAGAACGGTTCCGTCGCCGCCCCCTTTGACAGCGTGCGGCGGCTGCGGTACACCAGATACAGTGCGGTTGCATGGTCCTCCCGCCTGAAACCAGCCCGCTCGCATCCCGCCCGCCCAGTACGGCCAGGAATCCAGCATCCCGGGACGTGACAGCGCGTCGGATCCGGACCGGACCGGCTGGCGTGGCATCGGCGAGGCTACCGAGGGATCCTTCCGTCCCAGAGGAACGAACAGCGATGATGAATCGAGCGATTCGGCGATTCGGAACCGGGCTGGCGGCGGCCGGCACGCTCATGGCCCTCTGGGCCGCCGCGACGTCCGCGGGCGAGGCGACGCGGCTGGAGCTCAAGAAGGGCGATCGGATCATCATCGTCGGCAACACGCTGGCCGAGCGGATGCAATACTACGGCCACTTCGAGACGCTCCTGCACGGCCGATTCCCCGAGCTCGAGCTGATCGTCCACGACCTGGGCTGGTCGGCCGACGAGGTCGCGCTCCGGCCCCGCCAGGCCCACTCCAACGACCACGGGCACAGGCTCCAGGACGAGAAGCCCGACGTCCTGATCGCCGTCTTCGGCTTCAACGAGTCGTTCGCCGGACCGGCCGGGCTGCCCAAGTTCCGCCGGGACCTCGAGCGGTTCATCCGCGAGTCCACGACGACCAAGTACAACGGCAAGGCCGCCCCACGGCTCGTCCTGCTCTCGCCGATCGCCCACGAGGACCTGAAGAACCCCCATATCACCGACGGCAAGAAGAATAACGAAAACATCAAGTTATATGCCGATGCCATGGCCGAGCTGGCCCGTCAGCACGGGGTCGTGTTCGTCGACCTCTTCGCGCCGACGCAGAAGCTCTATCAGTCGGCCGAGCATCCCCTGACGATCAACGGCATCCACCTGAGCGATGAAGGCTATCGCCGGCTCGCGCCGGTGCTCGACGAGGCCCTCTTCGGCCCGCGTCCCGCGTCGACCACGGCCGACATGAAGGCGCTGTACGACGCGGTCCAGGAGAAGAACCTCCAGTTCTTCTACGACTACCGCGCCGTCAACGGCTGCTATATCTATGGCGGCCGCAAGGCGCCCTTCGGCATCGTCAACTTCCCCGCCGAGTTCGCCAAGCTCCGCAAGATGATCCAGAACCGCGAGCGGCGCATCTGGGAGATCGCCCAGGGCAAGGCCGTCCCGGCGACGATCGACGACAGCAACACGGGCGAGTTCGCCAGGGTCGTGACCAATTACAAGGGACGCATCCACATCACGACGCCCGAGGAGGAGCTGAAGACCTTCACCCTGCCGGAAGGCTACGCCATCAACCTGTTCGCGTCGGAGGTCCAGTTCCCCGACCTCGAGGACCCGGTGTCGATGACCTTCGACGCCAAGGGGCGCCTCTGGGTCACCACGATGCCCTCGTATCCCATGTATCTGCCGGGGAAGAAGCCGAACGACAAGGTCCTGATCTTCGAGGACGACAACGGCGACGGCAAGGCCGACCGCTGCAAGGTCTTCGCCGACGGCCTGCACCTGCCCATCGGGATCGAGCTGGGTTTCGGCGGTGCGTTCGTATCGCAGATGCCCAACCTCATGTTCCTGAAGGACACCGACGGCGACGACCGCGCCGACGTCCGCGAGCTGATCATGCACGGCTTCGACACCGCGGATAGTCACCACGCGATGCACGCCTATACGTGGGACCCCGGCGGCGCGCTGCACTGGCAGGAGGGGACCTTCCACTACTCGCAGGTCGAGACCCCCTACGGCCCGCGCCGATGCAACGAGGCGGGCATCTTTCGCTGGGAGCCGAAGACCTGGAAGTTCGACGTGTTCGTCTCGTACGGCTTCGCCAACCCGTGGGGCCATTACATCGACGCGTGGGGCCAGAACTTCGTCGCCGACGCCTCCGGCGGCGCCAACTACTACGGCACGGCGTTCTCCGGGCAGGTCGTGTATCCGCAGAAGCACGGCGGGATGAAGCAGTTCTTCCCGATGCAGTGGCGGCCCACCTGCGGCTGCGAGTTGGTCTACAGCCGGCACTTCCCCCACGAGACGCAGGGCGACTACCTGCTGAACAATGACATCGGCTTCCAGGGCATCCTCCGCTATCGGGTCAAGGAGGACGGCTCGGGCTTCAGCGGGACGCCGATCGAGCCGCTCCTGCGCTCGTCCGACCCGAACTTCCGCCCGGTGGCCCTGCAATTCGGGCCCGACGGTGCCTTGTACGTGGTCAACTGGTTCAACCCGCTCATCGGCCACATGCAGCACTCGCTCCGCGACCCGAACCGCGACCACACCCACGGCCGGATCTGGCGGATCACCTATCCGAACCGTCCGCTGCTCGAGCGTCCGAGGATCGCCGGCGCGACGGTGCCCGAACTGCTGGACCTGCTCAAGTCGTATGAGGATCGGACGCGGTACCGCGCCCGCCGCGAGCTGCGCGAACGGCCGACGCAGGAGGTCCTCTCGGCCCTGGAGAAGTGGGTTGGCTCGCTCGAGACGAGCCACGTCGATTACTGGCGCCATATGGTAGAGGCTCTCTGGCTGCATCAGAGCCTCGACGAGCTCGACCTCCCGCTCCTGAAGCGGTTGCTGACCTGTCCCGAGCCCCGCGCCCGCGCCGCCGCGACGCGCGTCCTCTGCTACTGGCGCGACCGCGTCCCCGAGCCGCTCGAGTCCCTGCGCAAGCAAGTCAACGATGAACACCCCCGCGTGCGGCTCGAGGCGATCCGGGCCCTGAGCTTCTTCGAAGGCGACCAGGTGGCCAAGGCGCAGGAGATCGCGGTCGAGTCGCTGGTCCATCCCCAGGACGATTACCTCGAATACACGCTCAACGAGACCACCAAGACGCTCGACCAGCGCACCAAGGGACAATCCCGCAAATGAGCCGAATGCATCCGGTTGCGTCGCGGACGCCTCTCCTCGCGAGCCTCTTCGCCGTCGCCGTCTTCGCCACGATCACCGCGGTCGCGCTCGCGGACGACAGCCCGCTCGTGAAGCTGCTCAAGAGCGGGCGAGTGCCGGAGGAACGCCAGGGCGCGGTGATCGACATGATCGGCAAGCGCGGCACGACCGCCGATCTGGACTACATCTACGAGCGGGCCTTGAGCGGTGGGTTCGCCGAACCCATCCGCGCCCGGGTGCTCGACGCGCTGGCCGAGGCGGCGACGACCCGCGGCCTGAAGCCGGAGAAGGATCGAGACAGGCTCATCCCGCTCCTGGTGGGGCCCTCGTCGCTCAGCGGATCGACTCTCCGAGGTCCGGCGATCCGGCTCACCGGCGCGTGGAAGCTGGAGATGGCTTCTGGTCCACTCCAGGCAATCGCTCGATGGCCGATGACCCATGAGGCAGTCCGCGAATCGGCGATCGACGCCCTGGCCGCGATCGGTGGCACGGTGGGGCGCACGGCGATCGAGGGCCTGGCGGGCACCGGGTCGCCGATGCCCTTGCGGCTATCGGCGGTCGGTGCGCTGGTCCGACTGGACGCGGCCGCCGCCGCGGCTCGCGCCGCGGAACTCATCCCCGCCGCGGCCGCGGAAGGGGCGGACCTCAAGCCGCTGATGGCGGCGTTCCTCAATCATCAGGGCGGCGGCGAGGCGCTGGCCCGCGCGATCGGCCGGCGGGCGATACCGCCCGACGCCGCGAAGCTCGCCCTCCGTGCCGTCTATGCCCACAGCCAGGCCGACCCGGCGCTCATCGCTGCGCTCGGCAAGGCCGCGGGGATCTCCTCCGAAGTCAAGCCCTTGACCGCCGCCGAGTTCTCCGCGCTGGTGGCCGAGGTCGCCGCCAAGGGCGACCCTGCGCGCGGCGAAGCGGTCTTCCGTCGCAAGGACCTCAACTGCATGACATGCCACTCGGTCAGCAAGGCCGGCGGAGACATCGGGCCGGACTTGAGCGCCGTCGGCCAGACCTCGCCGCCCGACTACATCATCAACTCGATCCTCCTGCCCGATCAGTCGATCAAGGAGCAGTATCACACCCTGGTCGTGCTCACCGCCCAGGGTCAGGTGTACCAGGGGATCGTGGTCGACAAGGACAACCAGAAGATCGTGCTCAAGGAGTCCACCGGCGCCGTCAGGACGGTGCCCGTCGACTCGATCGACGAGCAGAAGGCGGGGGGCTCGCTGATGCCCAAGGGGCTGGTCAACCTGATGACGCACGCCGAGTTCGTCGACCTTGTCCGGTTCCTCTCCGAACTGGGGCGGCCCGGCCCTTATGCCATCCGGACCACCCCGACGATCCAGCGGTGGCGCGTGCTCAAGTCGGTGTCGCCGCGCCTGGCCGAATCCGTCCCCGACGCCGAGACGCTCCGCGACCAGGTGATCGGCGCCGCTCCCATCCGCTGGGAGACGGTCTACGCCAAGGCCTCCGGCGCCTTGCCGCTCGACGACGCGGCCGCCGTCGCGGGGGGCAGCAAGGTCCTCTACCTGCAGGGCGAGATCGACGTCTCGGCCGCGGGGACCATCCGGATCAGCCCGACGTACCCCGAGGCCATCCGCTACTGGCTCGACGATCTGGCCGCCCCCGCCGGCACGCGGGAATTCACGACCAGCGTCATGCAAGGCCACCATGCCGTGACCGTGCGCGTCGACACGGCCGACCGGTCGCACCCCGAGGTGAAGATCGCGATCGACAAGCCGGCCGGCTCCATGGCCGAGTTCACCGTCGTGGGGGGAAAGTGAAGTCGCCCCTTGCCACTTCGGATGTGACCAGTATGCTCTCCGGCTGGGGCCGGTGAGGCGCCGCGACTCAAATCCTGCCGCACCGGACGCCTCCACGGATCGACACCAATGCCACGCGCCAGTAAGACCCCCACTGAACCGGCAACCGGACGCCCCAGGCGATCGCCGAAGGCCGCGCCCCGTCCATCGAGGAAAGCCGGCAAGCCGAAAGAGGCGACCAGCTCGGTCCCCGTCAAGCTGATCAGCCCGTCGCGGATCGCGCGCTACTTCTTCCACGAGTGCCGGCGCTATTTGCGGTATTCGAGCACGCCCAAGGAGCTCTGGGACGTCGAAGGCGTGCCCGCGCCGCCGTTCGATCATAGCCCCGTGACCGCCGCGATCCTCGAGGGCGGATACTCGTGGGAGGAGGAGGTCATCCAGACCCGGCTGGCGGGCCGCGTCTTGATCGCCGACGCGGAGCCGGGCGCCCGGCTGAAGGACCGCGTCTTCAGCGCCGCGGAGACACGCCGTCTGCTGGCCGGCCTGGAGCCGGGGCAGTCGATCTACCAGCCGACGCTGATCACTCCGCCGGGCTTCTACGAGCACTATGGACTGGACAGCTCCATCGTCCAGATGACCGAATGCCGTCCCGACCTGATCTCGTGCGAGGACAGTCCCGACGGGCCGCTCCTCCGCGTGGTCAACATCAAGGCCAGCCCGGGCCTGAAGCTGTCGCATCGCATCCAGGCCGCGCTGTATACGATCATCCTCGGCCACGTCATGGCCGACTGGTGCCGCGGGGACCTGCGGGTCGACGACTCGGCAGGGATCTGGCTGGCGCAGGCGGACGAGCCCGAGCTGTTCGACACGCGGTCGATCCGGCCGCCGCTGGAGGACTTCCTGGAACGCGAGGTCCAGCCGCTCCTCGAGCGGCCGGCCGAAGAGGCCCCGTGGCACGTCTATTACCGTTGCGAGTGGTGCCCGTACTTCCAGCACTGCAAGGCCGAGATGGCCCGGACCGACGACATCTCGCGACTGCCCTATCTGTCGAACTACGCCAAGCAGTTCCTGGGCGAGCAGTACCCGCCCGTTCGGACCGTGGCCGACCTCGAAGGCGTGCTCGATGATCCGAAGCGCCTGCCGGTGCTCGACGACTGCGCCTCGCTCCGCGGGCGGTCGGACCGCCTTCGCCTCCAGGTGCAGGCGATGCGGTCCGGAGAGGTTCGGGTCCACGAGGGGGCGACGCTCACCATGCCTCGCGGCGAGAACGTCCGCCTGGTGATCACGGTCCAGTCCGAGCCGGTCTCGGGGCAGGTCTATGCCTACGGCATCCAGGCGCAGGGCCTGAAGGACGTCCTCGGCGAGAACCCCAAGCCGAGCGTCGAGGTGGCCCGCAGCCCGAATCCGGAGTGCTCCGCCGAGCTGGAGCGCCAGTTCGTCCGGGCTCTGTACGGGCTGCTGAAGCCCGTGCACGATTACAACGTCCGCAAAGGGGAGTGGAAGGACCAGAAGTCGCTGCAAGCCTACACGTTCGACACCTACGAGCGCGAGCGGCTCACCGAGGTCCTGCTCCGCCGCGTGGACGATCCCGAGGTCGCCGAGGAGGCCCTCCAGGTCTTCTTCCACTTCCAGCGGCCCGAGCTGATCCAGGCGCGACACCAGCCCGCCGACGAGATCGTCTTCCCGGTGGTGGTCCTCGTGGACGTCCTACGCGATCGCGTCGCGCTGCCCCTGGACATCACCTACCGGTTCGCCGACGCGGTCCGGCTGCTGATGCCCAGGCAGTTCCCCTTCGCGTACCTGGAGAACGACTACTACTCGTTCCCCCTGTCCAACCAGATGCGGTCGGACGCGATCTTCGCCGTCTGGCACCAGGACAAGCCCGAGTACGTCGAACGGATCGAGCGCGAGGTCCGCAACCGGCTGATGGCCACGAACAGCCTGATCAACGGCATCCGCGAGCGGCTGGGCGAGGCCGGCCGGACGCTCTTCGCCTGGCCTGCGAAGTTCCGGCTTCCCTCGGCGTTCGACCACCGTCATCCCACCCTGTCGCGGCTGGCGTTCGTGGCCCGGCATGAGTCGATCCGCGCCTACCTGGGCATCCGCGAGCGGCGGATGGCGCCGCCTGGCCCAGCGGCTGCGCGACGGCGAGACCCTGCGCCTCACCCACCTGGGCGGCGACCGCTTCCGCCTGGACGCCGCGCAACGGGACATGCTCCCGGCGCCAGAGACGTTCCCCAACTGGATCCTGACCGAGGACTCGGAAGCCGGTGCCATCGCGCGGCTGAGCTTCGACGACTACGCGTGGAAGGACCGGCCGTATGCCCCACACAACCTCCCCCTCGCGCTGGCGGGAGTGTCATCCATCGAAGAACCCGACGACGTCCCCGGCGCCGTGCTCCGGCTGGACTTGAGGCCGGGCCGGCTCTTCACAGGCCCGCAGGCCAGCAAGACCTACCTGCTCGAGAAGCGGTACACCGATTACAACGTCGAACGCGTCCTGACCCATCTCGTCGAGCTGGACCGGCGTCCGGATTCGACGTTCGTCAACCTGCTCGAGCGTCCGGATCAGGTGGCCCGGCCGCTGGAAGTCGATCCGGCGATCCGGCGTCGCGCCCTGGAGCTGGCGCGGAAGCACGGCATGACCGCGAGCCAGTTCGCGGCGTTCGAGGGGATCGTCGATCACGGCCTCCGGCTGGTCTGGGGCCCGCCCGGCACGGGCAAGACGCACTTCCTGGCGCTGGCGGTCCTGTGCCTGGCCGAGGCGCATCGAGCGGCCGGGAAGTCGTTCCGGACCCTCCTGACCGCCTTCACTCACGCGGCCATCGACAACGCGCTCCGCAAGGCGGCCGAGCTCCAGGAGCGATACCGGATCGTCCGCGGCAAGTTCCCCATTTGCAAGCTGGACGACACGCGGCTGGCGGGAATGGAGGGCGTAGGGAGCGTCCCCGCCAAGACCGGCAAGACCGGCTGGCGATGGTCGGACGACGAGTCGGTCTGCCTCCGCGGGGGAACGGTCTGGTCGATCCGCAAGGGCGAAGGAGCGGACCGGGCCGACTTCATGGTCGTGGACGAGGGCTCGCAGCTCCGGGTGCCGGAGGCGTCCATCGTGCTGGGCGGCCTCCGGGCCGGGACGCGGTTGCTGATCGCCGGCGACGACAAGCAGCTTCCGCCGATCATCCAGGCGACTTATCCCGACCCGGAGCCCGGCGAGCCGATCCTGCACCGTTCGCTGTTCGAGTGTCTGAAAGCGCAGGACCCCGACCAGCAGTTCACGGCGACGTTGCTGGAGAACTGGCGAATGAGCCGAACGCTCTGCACCTACCCGTCCCAGCAGATCTACACGCCCGAATACCAAAGCGCGACGCCCGAGATCGCCGCCCGGCGGCTTTCCCTGGCCAAGGCGACCGACGGCGACGAGCTGGCCGACGCCCTGGTCGACCCGGACTACCCGCTGGTGATCGGCGTGCTCGACGGCGTCCGGACCGCGGCCGAGAACCGGGTCGAGGCCAGCCTGGTCGCGCGAGCGGTGGTCGGGCTGCGGCGGCGGCTCCAGCCCGCGCCTCGCCGCCGGTACCCCGACAGCCGCGAGGGCGACGCCGCCTTCTGGAAGGATGGGCTGTTCATCGTCAGCCCGCACCACGTCCAGATCGCGGCGATCCGCCGCGCCCTGGCCGACGCCCGCGACTGGCAGGGAGATCCCTTCGTCAACACGGTCGACCGGATCCAGGGCCAGGAATGCGAGGCCGTCATCGTCAGCTACGGCGTCTCGGACGTCGAGTCGGCGATGAACGAGAAGGAGTTCATCTACAGCCTGAACCGGTTGAACGTGTCGATCACCCGGGCCCGGACGAAGGTGATCATCTTCCTCCCCCGCCCGCTGATCGAGCCGCCGCTACAGGTCTACGAGGACGACCGGCTCTCCGACGGCGTGGCGTTCATGCAGGGACTCGTCCGCTTCGCCGAGCACCGGGGCGAAGTGCTCCGCTACCCCCAGCCGGGAGCGGGCGAGCTGAAGGTCTACCGTGTGGGAGCTCGGTGATCGATACCGAATCCGGGAGCAACAGGCAGCCCAACCCTCCCCGACAATCCTCCCACGCCTCTCCGTACTTCGCACCAGGTATGGCCGAGTTGTCGCGAGTTTTCCGGTTAGGACGAGTTTTCTGGTTTTGTCGGTCGTCGCGATCAGGAAGTCATTACGGGGTTCACTGGCTTCGTTCGTCGCGATTCCGGGGGTCGAGCCGCGGCCGTTGGGTTCGTTTCGCTGCCTCTCCGGGGCTCTCGCTGGCGAAGTTGGGTTCGTTTCGTCGGATCCGACGCACACCACAGACGACAAGACTGCCATTTTGGCAGGATTGGGTTCGTTTCGTCGGTTTACCTCGCGATCGTTGAGCGTCCCGACGACCCACGAACGGCTCGAGACAGTATGCTTGCAATGGTGTCTGGGTGGGTGGATTTGGGACCAGACAATCCACCAAGATTGGATGCCTCCTTCCACCATTATCCATCGAGAGAGGAACTGTCTCGAGCGGTTCGTCGATTGAAATCCGTCAGCCGAATTGTCAAAGATACGTACGGCGTGGGTCCGCCAAAGTACGTTATAGCACATGGTTGTAGAAACGCAAACGAGCCCAGGTCTGCGACTCGAGAGGATCCGCCAGTCGCCAGTCGAGCCGGCGGGCCTCGGAGTTTGTCCTTTACTCATCCTCCAGCTCGCTATCGATCTGGGTGGCGTCGCTGATCAGGGCGAAGCCCTCGAAGGTGGCCGTGAAGGGCTGGGCCGAGATGTTCGACGCGCTCAGGCCGATCTTGAGCTTGCTGGGGAAGTTCAAGGCGAATTCGCGGAAGGTGTACCGCGACTGGCTGCCGCTGGGGACGAACTGGCAGCGGATCCGGCCCTTGCGGCGGATCATGATCAGCTTGGTGTCGCCCTCGGGGATGTTGAGGTAGATCGGCTCGATCGCCTGCTTGCCGTCCCGCACGACCTCGACGATCAGGCGGTGCAGTGGCGTGAGCCGGGCGGTCACGATGCTACCGGCCCGCTCCAGGCGGATGAAGTTGTTCTTGTCCTGGTAGAGCAGCAGGCCGGCGCTCTGGACGGTGAACGGCAGATTCCGGACCGCGCGATCCTTGGGGGGCGTCGAGCCCGGGCTGATCTCGCCCGTGACGGCCACCTGGGCCAGGAAGTCGCCGTCAACCTCGGCGAGGGTCATCGGTGAATTGTGAAACGGCGAGTTCTTGCGTGCCTGGATCTCGGGCGAGAGCGTGTGGAGCTTGCCCGGTACGTCGATGCGCACCTTGAGGGATCTCTGGTCCTTGTCGAGGTGGCAGTCCTTGGACGGGTCAACCAGCGGACCCAGGAGCGCGAGGCTCTTGGCCCTGACCCGGTTGACGATCCGTCCCAGCGAACCGGCGTCGCGGATCGGGCCGGGCTGTTCGGGCAGGAACACCTCCTTGGGCCGGGAATAGGTCCACCGACCAAGCATGTCGCGGTACGCGGCCTGGATCCAGACCTTGCGACTGTCGGCGCCCGAGCCGCTGAGCGCGACCTGGACGCGCCGGTCGCCTCCGGAGCGCGGGGATTGCGCTGGAGCTCGGTCGGCCGGGTGTTCGGCAAGGCCTGCCAGGAGCCGTCGCTGCCGGGGCTGGGCTTGCCGACCGAGGAGAGCGGCGCGGCGTGGATCGACCACGCCGGCGACTTGCAGCTTCGGGTCAACGAGGTTCGCCTTGATCAGCAGGTTGGCCTTGCTCTGATCGCTGCTCTCCAGCGTCAGGGCCAGCCCGCCGACGCGGCCGGCGAGCGCCCGCCGCACCTGGTCGGCGGGGACGACGAAGCCGATCGTGTCGGCGAACGACGCCTTGGCCACGGCCACCCCGAGCAGATGGCCGGTCTTCTCGTCGATGATCGGTCCGCCGCTGTTGCCCGGCTGGAGCGAGCCATCCACCTGGAGGACCAGCAGTTGACCGAACTCGTCCCGCTTGAAGGACGAGATGCGGCCGCCGGTGACCACGACCGAGGGCTTGCCCTCATTCTGCGAGACCTTGATGACCCCGGCCAGCGGGAAGCCCGCTCCGAGGTAGCTCATGCCCTCAATCGGCTCGCCGCGCAGGGATGGGTCCAGCGGCTTCGGGGGATTCTTCACCCCCCTGACCACGAGGAAGGCCAGATCGGTGCTCAGGTCGCCGGAGAGGTCGGCGGCGATGATCTGCGCCGGCAGGGCTTGCTCGTCCCGTCCCGTCCCGCTGCGGAAGACCGCCTCCAATGACGGTTTGGCCCCCTTGGGCACGACGCCCGGGGGCAGCTCGGAGAGGTCGGTCACCGCCACGTGTCGGTTGGTGCCCATGAGCACGGTGTCGCCGTTGACCTCGATGACGAAGCCGCTCCCGTTGCCGATCGTCCTGTTGCCGACCTTGGTGTTGATCAGGACGGTGGCATCCTTGAGGCGGCGGAGGATCTCCTGCTGGTCGAGCGGCGCGGCCCGGTCGGGAATCGACGCCGCCGGGGCCGGGCTGGCCGCGGCGGCCGCGTCCGGGTGGCCCGACCCGAACGCGTTCACCGCGACTTTGGTCGCCGACGTCGGGGCGACGGCGGCGGGCACCTGGGAAGGCGGCGGCGACAGCTCGCCCGGCGGCACGGCCGGGGCGACCCCCGCCACGGCCGGTTGAACCTCGGGAGCGGACGCGATCGGGCCGGTCGCACCCGATTGCGGCACGGCGCCACCAGCCGGGCCGCTCCCCTTGTTCACCAGCAGGGCAACGATCACGCCGAGCAGGACCACAACCAGCCCGCTGACGCCCAGCAGCGCGAAGAGGACCACGCGATGCGTCGCCGGATTCGACGGTGCGGCCCCCGACCACGGCGGGGGACTTCCGGCCGCGGGCGGCACTCGACGGTGGGCCGAGCTCGACAGCGAAGCCGCCGTGACCGGCGGCGGCGCGGCCGGCCCAGCCGTCGCTTCCCCGCCGATCCTGTGGACGGTCCCGCACTTGGGACAGCGAATCCGCGCGACCTGGGCGTCGTCGGGAATGGCACCCTTGGCCTGACATGACGGGCAGATGACGACCTTGGCCATAACTCCCTCCTACCGGGAGACTCGCATACTCGAGAGGATGGCGAACTCGGAAGGGAACAGATCGACGCGGTGCGGGAGCCCATTCCCTGGAACAGACCCACCGCGGCTCCGGATCGATCGGATTCGACATCCGAAGGCGACGGGTCGTTCAGCCCATCGGGACGATCGGTGAATGGACTCCATTTCAACCTCTCGTTCGAGATGATGCAAGCAAGTCGGGCCGATTCCGGTGGATGCTCGACGATCCACCTGGGATCGGCGCGCCGGAGGTGCGTCGAGAAACGGGGAATCGCGCCGCCGCGTCGCGAGCGACGACGACTGGGCGACGCACAAGGCTGAGCGCCGTCCGGTGTTTGTCGATTGGCCGTGGGGCACTTCCCAACGACGGCGTGGATCCATCCGGCTGTCGTGTCATGTCGGGGCTCGGCGGAGGCGACACCCGGGCGTAGTAGCGCAGGGTCGTCTCGGGCTTGGCGTGGTGGGCCAGCGCCGGACTTCGCCGACGCTGGCACCAGCCCGGACCAGCTCCGACACGAAGTAGCGGCGGGGCGAGAGGCGAGCGGTCGGCCGTGCTCCTACCGCGGCCTCACGGCGAATGGAATGTTCGCGCAAGCCGCCCCCCCCTTGCCGTCATAGATGTAGGCGAAAATCCTGTAGGCCCCAGCCCGGGTTGGCGCCCGGAAGGTGGCGTCCAGACCCTTCACCTCAACGAAGCATTCCGGATGCGCCGGGGGCTCCGTCTCCCGGTCGCCTCCTTGCCGCCGGTCGGCGCTCTCCGAGCGGATTTCCCAGCGAACGACCACGGGGTCGCCCTCCGGGTCGGTCACCTCCAGCCTCGCGGTGAACCTCGTCCCCGGAGTCAGATCGGCGTCCCGCGCCTCGGTCGTGAAGGCGTTGAGCTCTGGGACGCGGTTCGCCGGCCACCTACCGGTCCAAGCGAAGGTCATTGCGTCAACCGCTCCCAGCCGCTCGCCCGAGGGGAGAAACATCCCGAACCACGTGGCCGTCGCCTCCTGCTTGTGGCCCCAGAAGAAGGCGTAGGAGCCGAGGCACCGCCCGCGCTGGGCGGCGATGGAATGAGAGTATTCGTCGAGGTAGATACTGGCTTTCTCGGTGCTCGTCGGTTCGACCGGTGCGCCCCAGCCCGTCTTCCGGACCTCCCAGGGGCCCGGCGGGCCGAACTCGGTGATCACATAAGGTCGGTCCAGCCCGGCCTCGGCGAGCCTCTTCGGCAAGGTCGGCAGGCCGGCGTACGAGTTGATGCCGAGCACGTCAACGTCGGGACAGAGCGACATGAACTGGGGGACCTTGCGGCCCCCGGCCTCGGCGATGACGGTCATCGTCGGGTGGTCGGGGTCCTCCGACTTGGCGACCCTGGCGATCTCGTTGACGGTCCGCCAGATCTCGGGATTGTCGCCGGAGCCCTCCATCTCATTGCCCAGGCCCCACATCAGGAGGGCGGGGTGGCGGCGATAGCGGCGGAAGAACCCCCGTGCCTTCTCGACCTCCCGTCGGACCGCACTGGCGTCGGCGTAATTGAAGCCCTGGCGCTCCTGGCCGAGCCAGATGCCGATGGTGACGGTCAACCCGAGCTCGTTCGCCCGGTCGAGCAACGGCTCCAGGTCATCCTCGCCCCAGGTCCGCAACGAGTTCCCGCCTGCCTCCTTGAGGGTTTCGAGGTACATGCGGCCTCCGCCCCCCTTGATCACGTACGGTTGGCCGTCGCGCAGGAGGTGGTAGCCGGCCTCATCCTTCTGGACCTTGACCACCGTGGGCATGCCCCCGCCGGCCTGAGCGGCGACCGGGCAGAGTCCGGACAGGCACGCGAGGAGGACGGCGTGCGCGACGGCTCCTGACCGCACGATCAAGACCCCGCTGGAACGACTTGGGCTCATCAGTCCGGTCCTATGGGAGTGAGTTGGGGCGCATCCCCCGAGGCGGAAGGTCCCGACCCCAGCTCAGAAACGGGCTGGCGCGCCGCGACTCCGGTTCACTGGTGCGTGACGACGACCTCGGCCGAACGCGGGAAGCCTTCGGGCAGGGCCTGGACCTTGTTACCGATCTGGAATTTGAGCGCCTCCCCGCGCGTGCGGGCGACGAGGCCGGCGATCCGAAATTTCGTGCCGCTCGGCGTGAACTCGTCACCGAAGACGACCTGTGTGGTGAACCTCCTGCCGTCGATGTTCGCGACGGCGGCCTGACACCACCACGGTTGGCCGGGGATGAGCGCCTGGACGAAGATGACCGGCCACCCCTCGGCTTCCATCCGCCCGGTGAGCTCCTCTCTCATACCGACCGTCGCCCCTTGCTTCGGGCTTTCGATCACGAGGCTCGCCCGCCGGATCTCTGCGCCACCCGCCGTGGCTGGGGGGACGGGGCGGCTGTTGGCGTCTAAGGTCTCTTGCGGGGATGCCGGAGGTTCGTCCTTCGGGGGGACGGGGCGGCTGTCCGTTTGTGAGGTCTCCTGCCGGGGTGCCGGACGCTCGTCCTTCGATGACCTGAAGACGACGATCGGGACGACGACCAGGAGGACCGCCGCGACTGCGACCGCGGCGAGGATTCGCTTGTCCTTCGTCACGCGGTCGGTCCAGCGTGAACGGGGCGCAACCCGCTTCGGTTTCGACGAGCGAGCCCCGGCCCGGGGGGGCAGCGAAGGGGTCTCGAGATTGGTATCCTCCTCCGGGACCGGTTCGGGTACGGGGGTGACCGCCGCTGTCGTTTTCGGGACCGGTTCGGGTACGGCGGCGACGGCCGCCACGGTCGGCGCCGGGCGGTCGGCGGGGAGGTGCTTCGGTCGCAAGAGGCTCCGCATGGCGGCGGCCGCCTCGTCGGCCGTCTGATACCTGTCGTCGGGGTTGGTGGCCATCAGTTTCTCGATCGCCTGGACCACCCGTGGCGGCAGTCCCGGCCTGATCTGGCTGATCGGGATCGCCTTCCCCGTGATCCGCCCGACGATGCAGTCCATCGAGGACTCCCCCTTGAAGGGGAGTTGCCCACTGATCAGGTGGTACATCGTGCAGCCCAGCGAGTAGAGATCGCTGCGGCCGTCGAGCTTGACCATCCGGGCTTGCTCCGGCGAGAGGTAGTCGGGCGTCCCGACGGTGATCCCAGCGGCCGTCAGTTCGGCCGGCAATTCATCCTTCTCCAGGAGGGTACCGAGGCCGAAGTCGAGGATCTTGACCTTCCGGGCGTCGGTCAGCAGGAGGTTCGACGGCTTGATGTCGCGGTGCAGGATGCCGAGTGCATGGGCGTGGGCCAGCCCGTCGGCGGCCTGGGACGCGAAGTAGACCACGTCGGCGGGCGGGAGGGCACCCCGCTCCTTCAACAAATCCTCGAGGTTCTGCCCCGCCACGTACTCCATGGCGATGAAGTGGTACTCACCGACGCGATCGGCATCGAAGGCACGGACCACGTTGGGGTGGTCCAGGCGGCCGACGAGCTGCATTTCGCGCCGGAATCGGGCGAGCGACTGGCTATTGGCGAGGCATCGAGGATCGAGGATCTTCAAGGCGACGACCCGGCCCATCATCCGGTGCCAGGCCTTGTAGACGCTGCCCATCCCCCCCTTGCCGAGGAAGTCGAGGATGACGTAGCGGCCGAAGACCAGGCCCTGGGATTTACCCTTGAGGATCTGCCGCGCCTGGAAGGCCGTCAGCACCCCGTCCTTGACCAGGCGAGAGGCCAGCTCGGCCGGCTCGGGGGGATAATTCCCCTCGGCCACATTCGCTTCGACTTTCTCGAACTGCTTCTCGGACAGGACGGCCGAACTGCGGATCGCCTGAAGGAACTCTGAGCTCGTCCCGGTTTTCGTGTTCGACTCGTTGGATGGCTCCACAGCGACCAACTCCTTCGCCCGCGGCGAACTCGATCAAGATTGGGTCGCCCTCCGAGACGTCATCTCTTGGACATGAGCTGTCTGACCTGCTTGTCCGAAACTTCCAGTTACTCCACCGCTCCATTCGAAACGAGCGGATGAGGCCACGCAAGAGAATTCCGGGCCGAGCTGCTGTCCGCAATTCCGTTCGATTCGATCGGGCGCAAATCCTGACCCGCCTCCGGTTGATCAAGGCTCGGGGCGAGGAGCGGATGCGAGAAAGTCATCGGGGGCGGGCCCTCCGCGGAGTGAAGGAGGAGATCGAAATCGTTATCCAGCGCCGCCAAGCGGGAGGATAGCACGGCACGGCGCGTCGGTACAAGCAAGGAGCGAAGTCGGGCGGGGTTGGCGGGGCGAGTCGCTGTGGCTCATGGAGAGGAGGCCCAGGTCTTCCCCACCGCGGAGCGGTTTAGAGTCTGTCCCAGAAGGTGGGTCAGACGATTGTAGGGTGGGTGAAACCCACCGACGCAAGGCCTTGGCACACGGCGGGTTTCACCCACCCTACGGGATCGCTCTCGACCCTTCCGGGACTGACTCTTAGTCCTCCGTGACCATTGATGCAGGGGTCACGGCGAGCATCTATACGGGAGACCACCAATCAGCGTTGCTTTTTGTCCGTTTGCGATCCCAAGGCCATCCCGCCGAACGCCGGCGGCCATGATACTCACGCACGGCCGCTGGACCCGTTCTCGGGGGGCAGGTCATGACAACTTGCGCGCGTCGGTCGGATCGACGCATGGCACTAACTTAAGCGCAACTCTTTATTGCTAAAGAACTTGTGTTAGTGGCGGTCGGGTTTTTCATGGACAATATCCTGTTGTGTTCATTTGGTTGATGGAAGGCGAGCCGGGAAACATAGGGGTTCAGATGGAGCCGCTGGGAATCAGGCCCAAGGAACCAGGAATCCAGTGTCCACAAGTCTAAGTGCGATTGGAAGTTGCGCTTAAGCTGGTGCCATGCGTCGGATCGACCGACGCGCGATCCATCACGTGCGGAGCCGCGACACCCGCGCCTCCTTCCGTAGTCGCTTCGCCATTTGACGCCGGGTGGTTTGGCGTCGCCGGCTAGAGCGCCGAACGGTTGGATGGCCTGCGTGACTCGGCCTCGAGACGGGGCCAAGGCCTTGACCTCCCCGTTCCCCCCCTTACGAAGGGGGGGTCAAGGGGGGGTCCTCGCGCGTCGATGCAACGCAAACGTCAAGCGCTCCAATCGCCCGCCCCCGACGATCGGGGATCGAGCCCCGTTGTACAGACAGCCGCGCCGTCAGGATCGTTCATCAACCTCGGAACATGGTCCGCGGCGCCGCTTCCATCAACTGGTGCATCGTGTGCATGATGTTGTAAGCCGAGAGCTCGCAGAGGAGCTGGGTCACTTCCTCGTGGAGCGCATCGTCGAGCTTCGGCTCGACGGACTTCATCAGGGCGGCGACGCGCGCCTCCTGGGCGTGGAGCTCATGGGGCTCGATGCGGCCGTCGGCCATGGCCTCGAGGAAGGTCCCGAGCCGCTCGGCGTACTGGTCGATGAGCGGGGTCTGGGTCGCGGCGTCCAGCCAGTCGGTCCGGGTACCCGACCCGGTGGCGTTCGTCTTGCTCATGGTGTTGGCCTCAACGGGATCTCGGCGGTCGAAACGGTTTTCATTCCTCCAGTAGCCGGCGGATGGCGGCCATCCGCTCCTGGAGCCGGGCGCGCCCGTCGGCCTCGGCGATGCGCGTCCGCCACTCGTCGGGCAGGAACGACATCGACGTGCATTCCAGCACGGCCGCCAGCTCCTGCTTCTCCTTCTCCAGGCCCTGGGCGGACGGGATGAAATCCAGGACGGCCTCGGCGAGGTCCTCTCGGGCGATCGGCTCGCGGCCCCGGCTCAAGGCCCGGCGCTTGGCGGCCAGGACGATGCTCTCGATGTCCGCGCCGCTCAGGCCGCGACTGGTCAGGTGGCCGGGGAGGGCACCGTCGGCCAGGCTCGTGCGGTTCTTCCGGGCCATCGCCCGGATCATGAATCCGATCTCGTCGTCGGTGCGCGGAGAGAACAGCGGTAGGTGGACCTCGGCCCGCCCCTGGCGCTTCAGGTCGATCGGCAGCAGGTCCGGCCGGCTGGTCAGGAGCATCCAGAGCAGCTTGCCCCGGTAGCGCGTGTCTCCCATCTGCGAGGCCATCATCGAGAAGACCCGGCTCGACGTGCCGGAGTCGCCGCCGGCCTCGCGGTTGCCCAGCGCGGCGTCGGCCTCGTCGATGACCACGACGACGGGACCCATCGCGCAGGACCGTCAGGATCTGCTCGAGGTTGGCCTCGGTCTCGCCGACGTACTTGGACCGGAAGTTCCGGAGCTTCACGCACGGGATGCCGACCGAGCCGGCGAAGCACTCGGCCAGGTACGTCTTGCCGGTGCCGACCGGCCCGCAGATCAGGTAGCCCATCGGCGCGGCGTCGAGCCGGCCCTTGAGCATGAGGGCCGCGTCCTCCTCGAGCCGCCGCTTGACCGCGTCGTTGCCGACGAAGTCGTCGAGCGCGTGCGGCGGCTCGACGAACTCGACCAGCCCGCGCGCCTGGCGCTCGATCAGGCCCTTCTTGAGCTTCTTGAGGCCTTGCGCGTCGAGCTTCTTGCCCGATCGGGCCGCGGCGGCCAGCAATCGCTCCAGGTTGACGAGGTTCAGGCCGCTGGTCAGCTCGGCCAGTTGCGGAGGGGTGAACTCGGCGAGGTTCCCCGGCGTGCCGTCTTGCGCGTCATATCGGGACGCGAATCGCTCGCGCACCGCGGCGTCCGGCATCGGGATGGGCAAGGTCGCCACGTGCGAGCTGGCCGCCAGGCGCTCGTTGATCTCGGCGAGGTGGTCGCAGAGCAGGCAGAGCGCGATGTTGTGCCGCTTGATGTACGGATTCTGGGCCCAGGAGAGCAAGCGGACCAGCCGCGTCCCCTGGGATCCGGCCATCTGGGCGAGCTCCGCGGAGGGGACGAGGAACTGCGCGTAATCGAGGATCACGCCCAGGCGAATCTGCTTGGCGGGATCTTCTTCCATGAGCATCTGGCGGATGAACCGATCGAGCAGGTCGAGCACCGCGTCGGGGTCGCGGGGCCATGTCTTCGGCTCGCCGATCCGTACGGTCGCCAGCGCGGCCATCTTGCGCAGCCGCTCCGGGTCGGATCCGGCGAAGAGCCGCAGGCCCTGGCCGAGGTCGTGGCGCAGCACGACGTCCCACGAGCCGAAGAGCTGCGTGGCGAGGAATTCCGGCAGGCTCCCGTAAGCCGCGTCGTCGGCATCGCCCAGCCGGACCAGGTCGTGCACGTTGCCGTGCAGGACGAAGACGCAGGTGGTGCCGGCGTAGTACAGCTCGGCGAAGTCGCGGGCCCACGACGGGAACCACGCGGGGACGGCCTGCGCCCCCTCGCCCGGCATCGCCGCGGGCGCGGACGAGCGGGTCGCCTCGGTCGGCATGGCCATGGGCTCGGCTCCTTCTGCGGGTCCAGCGTCGCCTTGTAGGGTGGGTCGAGCCGCGATCGATCGCGGCGAGGCCCACCGGAGTCGCCGACGATACCGGTGGGCCTCACGCCGCGGCGCGGCGTTCGACCCACCCTACCATCCCCGCTCAGACTTCCGGCACCGGCTCGAGGGTACGCGCCGCCGGCCCCAGCTCCTTCTGCGACTGCGCGGTCTTGGCCGTCTCGGGCGTCACCAGCCCCGATTCCTTCTCGAAGTCCCGCAGCGCGTTCTCAGCCATGGCCTTCTCGACGGCCACGTCCTGCTGGATCTCCTCGAGGCCCTCGCCCGACATGTCGGCCGCCACGCGGACGCGCGCCCGGTTGCGGTCGATCTGGTCCTGGAGCATCTGCTCGGCCTGGCCGAAGTCGGTCGTGACGTCGAAATGGAACTGGTTGGCGAGCTGGACCATCTCGGCCTCGGCCCGGCTCATCTTCAGGTCGGCGTCGTACTTGCTGATCTTGTGCTTGACCTCGTCGAGCTTCTTGACGGCGTGCTGGATCTTCAGCAGGTTGTTCTGATACGCCTGCTCGTGCAGCGCCAGTTGCCTCTCATTCTCGGCCAGGCCGTCCTTGGCCCGCTTGAGTTCGAGCGCGATCCGGCCGGCCGAGTCGCGGTCGCCGGCGGTGAGATACGCCTTGATCCGGGCCTCGAGCACTGTGACTTGTTTCCGCTCGCCATCCACCTGGCGCTGCACGCGCTCGACCATGGCGCGATACTGGGCCAGTCCCTCGCGCCCCTCGCGGATCTGCTCGATCGAGCGGTCGTATTCGTACTGCATCTCGGCGATCGGGTCGTAGCCGCGGATCGCGTTGGCGAGCTTGTTGAACTGGGCCGCGATGGCCTTCCAGATCTTCCCCAGGATCATGATTGCCCTCGAATGAAGGTCCGGTGGAAGTTGTGGTGCGACGAGTGGACGATCATCGTAGCCGAAGCCGGCCGGGTTTTTCCACGGTTCAGGGCTCGCGACGTTACCAGGTGTCCTGGCCGGCGTCGCCCTCCCAGGCGGCGTCCGCCGTGTCCTGGGCCTCGGGCTCCGCGCCGACCATGGGCTCGGGCGCGTCGGGCGGCGGCTCGGGCGACCCCGCTTCCGCGACGCCTTCGATGACCTTCCGGGCGAGCACTCCGGCGGCGAACGCGGCGCCCGTAATCAGCGCCTCGCCGAGCCCGGACCCGCCCTGCGGGGCCTCCCAGTGCCGGCGCTGAGAGTCGGCCTGCATCTGGCGCCACGACGCCTGCTGGGCGGCCTGCTGATGCGCCTGCCGCGCCGCCCGCTGCGCCTGGCCGGCGCTCTCGATGGCCTGCTCGTAGTGCTGGGCGCCGAGGAGCTGCTGCGCCGCTCGAGCGCGGCGTCGGCGGCCGCGGTGTCCGCCCAGACGCCCATTGCATAGGTACCCCGAGCCTGTTCGACCGCGCGGGTGGCGTCCTCGATCTCCGACTGGGCCTGGCCGGCCAGGCGGATGTCCTCGCGGGCCAGCCGCTCGGCCTGCTCGAGATCGGCGCCTGCGCCGCGGACCTGGTCGAGCATCCTCACCCACTCGCCGTGCGGCTGCGACAGATCGAGCCCGACCTGGTCGAGGACCTCGGCGGCCGATCGGAATCGCTGGTTCGCGGCCGGCCGGTCCTCGCGACGGCCCGCCAGCAAGTCGGCCAGCCGCTCCAGGGCCGCCCGCGCACGCCGATACTCGTCGGCCAATTGCTGGTGGGTGCGGACGTCGACTTCCGCCTGGTCCTGGGCGACGGAGTAGCCGTCCATCGCCTTGGCCAGTCCGTCCCGGAGAGCGGGCCAGTCGGGCCGCGGCTGGTCGAAGGCACCCAGGACCGAATCCCGGCCGCGCCCCGCCTGGTCGAGGAGGTCGAGGGCCATCGTGCTGACGAGCGAGTCGTTCTGGTGGAAGTAGCCATCGACGCGCCGGCTCGCGGCGTCCAGCTCGCCCCGCCGCCGCCGGCATTCGTCGCGTAGGGCGGTGAGGGCGTTCAACTGCTCCCCGATCCGCGACATCAGCCGCAGGGCCTCTTGCTGCTGCTGGGCGAGCTGACGGAGCAACCCGGCTGCGGCCAGGTAACGCTGGTCCTGGTCGGACGCGGCCTCCGCCGCGTCCATGGCCAGCTGGTCGAACGAGGCCAGACGCTCGCGGATCTGGTCCAGGTTCCGCGCCGCGTTTTCCCACGACGAGGGCGCGAACTCGCGCACCAGCCTCTGAAAGTCCGTCTCGGCGTGCGGGAGCGCCGATCGGAGGCGCTCGGTGACGCGGAGTCGTTCGGGATGCTCGCGACGGCAGTAATCCCGCGCGCCGCGAACCTGCTCGATGGTGCGCTGGGCCTGCTCGAGCATCGACCGAGCCGTCTCGAGCGGCTTCGTCGCCGCGTCGGGATCCCCCGCGTGCAGGGCCGAGATCGCCTCGCCGTGGGCCTGTACGGCCCGCTTCATCGATTCGTCGGGATTGCCGCCGTCCTCGTCGAGCCTCAGTCCCTTGGCCCGGTGCTCGGCCACCTGGCGCTGCTCAGCCCCTGGAGCGCCGCGGCGGCCTTCTGCGCCTCCTGGAACATCGCCGCGACCCGCTCCGCGCGGCCGATGAACGCCTCGCCTCGGGAACGGAGGGCCACCAGCCTCGACGACGCGCCGATCGGGTCCGCCGCGATGAGCTCGCGGGCCCGGTCGGTCTCGGCGGCGACCGCGGCCAGATCGTCCTGATAAGGCGCGATCGGCAGGCCGAGATTCCGGATCACCTCGACCTGGGCGTCCAGCTTCGGCCGGGCCGCGGCGAGCGCCTCCAGCTCACTTCGGGCGGTCTCATGGGCCTGGTTGAGCCGATCCATATCGGCGGCGCAGGCCTTGGCCCCCGCGTCGATCTCCTCGAAGACGCCCTTCTGCTCGACGACCCTCTCGGCGTCGCGCAGCGCCTTCCTCTGGAATGGCGAAGAGATCCTCTGCGCCAGCGTCTCGGCGCGATCGATGGCGTCCATGACCTGGAGCCAACGATCCCAGAGGCGGCCGACGGATTCCTGGACCTTGGCATACAAGGCCGCCGTCTCTCCGGTCATCGGCGCCCGGAAATCCGGGTCGGTGGCGGGCAGGAGCTTGAGCCGTTCCTTGAGGGCGTCGAGGTGATCCATGACGTCGGTCGCGCTCGATCGGACCCCCTTGATCCGCTGATCGAGGCGGGCCCGCGCACGGCGGTGGAACATCCAGACCAGCCCCATGATGGCCGCGATGATGACCAAGAGCGACAGGCCGAGTCCGACCGCCACGTCTCGCCCCATCGTCCCGCCCAGAGAATGCGCCCGATGATCATTGTGAACACGGCCGATCTGCCGTCCCAAGAGAACTGATTCGCCCGACCTGCTGCTGGGGATCAAGGACAGGATACGGACGATGCTCGCGGATCGGAAGCCCCCGGCCGCCGATCCGGGCATCGAAGCGATCGGTGACCCTGTTGATCTCGGGCCCATGGGATCTATGATGGCGGAAGCGAGCCCGGATTCGTCGGCGATCGGCCCGAGCCGCGCAGCGGTCGTCGTCCTGACTTCCGGCGGAGAGAGGACATGCCCAAGAGCATCCTGAAGAGCATCCTGGTCAGCATCGATCGATCCAGCGACAGCACGCCCGCGATGGAGCTGGCGCTGCAGTGGGCCAAGCGGTTCGATGCCGCACTGGTGGGCGTCGGCTTCATCGACGAGATCAGCATCGAGGTGGCGCAGGAGTATCTCTACAAGGAAGGCCTGATCGCGAGCGTGAGTCCGCCGCTGATCGCCCGGGTCCACGAAGACTACAAGCGGATCCTGGAGCAGTACGCCGCCCGTTGCGCCGAGGGTGCAGTGAGCTGCACCACGCCGTCGGACGTCGGGCTCTCGCTCGAACGGGTCCTGCTGGAGGCCCAGCGGCATGACCTGATCGTGATGGACCGGCTGAAGATCATGGTCCCGGGCTTCGAGGGTCCGCAGGCCCAGAAGCTCGCTCCGATCCTGAAGCACAGCCCGCGTCCGGTCGTGCTCGTGCCGCCGCACGGAGGGCGGGCCGAAGGCGGCGAGATCCTCGTCGCCTACGACGCCAGCCTCCAGTCCGCGCGCGCACTCTATGCGGCGACGTTCTCGGTGCTGGAAGCGGATGCGAAGGTCCACATCGTCAGCGTGGCCACTTCGCGGGCGGACGCCGCCCGCGCGGCCGATCATGCGACCGCCTTCCTGCGCCTCCACCAGCTCGACGCCGTCCCGCACCCGGTCGAATCGAAGGAGGCACCGGCCGCGGTCATCCTGGATCAGGTCAACCGTCTCGGCGCGGGACTGATCGTGATGGGGGCCTATGGCGAACCGGTCCTGCGGGAGTTCTTCCTCGGTTCGGTGTCGCGCACCCTGCTGGAGGAGAGCACGGTGCCCGTCTTCCTCGCCCATTAGAGCGGTTAACGAATGGATGGCCGACGTGGCTCGGCCTGGAGGCCGGGCTGAAGCCTCGACCCCCCCTGACCCCCCCCTTCGTAAGAGGGGGACGAAAACGCTGGGGCGGGCGCAACAAGAGACCAATGGGCCAGGCCCTCGAAAACGTTCGTCAGGCCCAACTTTTCACCGCGCCAGCCTCGCCCTCCCAAGAATCCCCTCCTGGAGCCGATTCTCATCGCGCGACGACGCGCTCCGTCAGCGGGGCCGGCAGGCCGGCGGGGTTGGCGACGACTCGATCGCCGGGGTTGAGGCCCTTGACGACCTCGGCGAAGACGGGGTCGCTCAGACCGATCTCGATCTCCTGCCACCGCCAGGGCGGTTGTCCGGACTCCGCCTGCGCCTTGTCGTACACGGCGACGAAGGAACGGCCGTTGACCCACCGGATGGCGTCGATGGGCACGCGGGTCACGTCGTGTCGCCGGTCAACGTCGACGACGATCTGGGCGCTCAGGCCGGGCCGCAAGCCCTCGAATCCCTCCTTGATATTCACATTCGCGTAGTAGATCCGCACGTCGGAGCCCCGGATCGGAATCGAGATCGGGGTCACTTCGGCCACGACTCCCTGCATGGGCTGATCCGGGTACGCATCGACCACGACAGTGACCGGCTGCTCCTCGTGGACGAGGGCGACCTTCGACTCGTTGATCTTGGCCCGCACGCGCATGCGCAGTGGGTCGGGCAAGTTGAAGATCGGCTGCTTCTCGCGGACGGTGACGCCCTCGTCGATCACGTCGGACACCATGCCCATCCGGTCGGTCTGATTGGCGTAGACGACGACGCCGTCACCCGGGGCCTGGATGGTGCAATGCTCGATGTTCCTGTTGATCCGCTTGAGCCGCTGATCCTCCAGGCTGAAGGACTTCTCTTGATTGAGCAGGTCCGCCCGGATCGCCTCGACGTTGGCCTCGAGCGACTTGATGATCTTGGGGGCCGTGTACTTGCTCAGCCGTACCAGCATCCCCTGGCCTTCCTTGAGGGCGATCTCGGACTGCTCCAGCACCAGCTTGTCCGCGCGGAACTGGAACGGGGTGCGGTAGCCCAGGGCGAGCATATCGCCGGACCACTTGTAGTTATCGGACGACCGTTTCTGATCGATCTGGCAAGACTCGATGTACTGGTGGATGAGCTGCAGGTCCTGGGGATAGATCCCGTCGCGGTATTCGCGCAGGGTGATCTCGGCCACCTCCAGCACCGACTTGGCCTGATCGACGGAGGACTTCGCCTGGAGATAGCGGATCTTCTGGGTCCTGGCCTCTTCCTCGTACGCCGCGGAATCGAGCTTCGCGACCACGTCGCCCGCCTTGACCCGCTTGCCCTCGGGGAGGATCGTGACGATCCGGGTGGAGCCGGCCTTCTCCTCTCCCGCTCCGAACCCACCACCGCCGCCGCGGCCACCTCTGCCGCCACCGCCACGGCCGCCGCCACCACCGCCACCCTTGCCTTGGGCCATATCCGAGGACTTCTTCGTCGTATCCTGGGTCTTCGGCGTCGCGGGGCGGATGGGCACATAGGGCGTCACGATGTAGGTGAAGCTGCGGAGCACGGGCTTCGGGACCGCGGCCGTGCTCGCCGTGGACGATCCCGCCGAGCCTCCGCCACCACCGCCGCCTCCGCCTCCGCCACCACCGCCACCACCGCCGCCGCCACCGCCACTACCGCCGCCGCCACCACCGCCGCCTCCGCCTCCGCCTCCGCCTCCGCCTCCGCCCGACGAAACCGGCGACATCGAGGAACTGGAGCTGCTGGACGATGAGGATGACGAGGCGGAAGACGCGCTCGTCTTGGACGAAGACGACGAGGACGAGGACGAGCCGACCTTCTTCTTGGCAGTCTTGCTCTTGCTGGTGGCGGTCGTGTCGGTCCCCGACCCGCTGGCGCCGCCGGCGCCCTGGGCGGACGAGCCCTGCCCGGAACTGCCGCCCGCGCCGCCCTTACCGGTCGCCCCCTGGCTGCCGCCGACGAGCCCGGTGATCGCCTCGACCTCACAGCGGACCGTCGTGTTATTCGCGCTCTCGATCGAACCCTGCTCGACCAGGAACAGGTCCACGTCGCCGCGGTCGATCTCGATGAATTCGAACGCCGAATTCGTCCCGGCCCGCAGGATGGGCGGGCGATATCCCGCCAGCCAGGCGCCGACCAGTCCGCCGACCACCAGGACAGCCGCCCCGATCTTTATGGCCGCCCACGGGTTGCGATGCACCTCGGGGATCTCGATCGGCGTGAATTCGGCCTTGTCCGCCTCAGGTAGCATGAGCAACCCCGCGCTCGTTGGGCGTGATCCGACCTGGACCCGCTGGCGACGCGGTCCACGATCGGGGAGCGATCTCGATCGAGTGGAATCCGACTCGGACTGGCGGCCCACCGCACCCGCAGGGCACCGGTCAGGCCGCTGATTTCACCACATCTCGCAGTCTCTCTATTATCGACGAATCTCGGGAGCGGTCAATCAGACGGAAAGATCGTCTCCTGCCTTTCCCTCCCGCGTCGCTCGATGTCCCTTTCCTGAAATCAGCGACAAAGCCCACGCGAGAGGGCCAGGGTGCCAGGGATTTGAAGGCACGACCGCGTTTGTGGTAGGTTGTGCGCACCGGGACCGGAAGACTTGCCGCAACCCACCCTGGGAGGACGACCTCAATGGCGGAATACACCCTGCCCCCATTGCCTTACGATTATGCCGGCCTCGAGCCGCACATCGACGCCAAGACGATGGAGATCCATCATACCAAGCATCACCAGGCCTACGTCACCAATCTCAACAACGCCCTGAAGGACCATCCGGATCACCAGGGCAAGACGATCGAGGATCTGATCTCGCATCTGGACGCGCTGCCGGACTCGATCCGGACGGCCGTGCGGAACAACGGGGGCGGCCACGCCAATCACTCGATGTTCTGGCAGATCATGAAACCCAACGGCGGGGGCGAGCCGACCGGCGCCCTGTCCCAGGCCCTCACGGCAGAACTGGGCGGCTTCGCCGCATTCAAGGACGCGCTGACGAAGGCCGGGATCGGGCGATTCGGCTCGGGCTGGGGCTGGCTGGTGCTCGGCAAGGACGGCAAGCTCGCCGTGACTTCGACCGCCAACCAGGACAATCCCCTCATGGAAGGGCAGAAGCCGATCATGGGGGTCGACGTGTGGGAACACGCCTACTACCTCAAGTACCAGAATCGCCGCCCGGATTACCTCGCCGCCTGGTGGAACACCGTCAACTGGGACGAAATCGGCCGGCGCTACGAGGCGGCCAAGCGGTCCTGAAATGCCCATGTAGGGTGCTCCGTGAGTACCGGGCCTGCCCCTGAGTCGCGGAACGGTGCTCGCAGAGCACCCTACGAACTTAGAGTCTGTCCCGGAAGGGTCGAGAGCGATCCCGTAGGGTGGGTGAAACCCACCGTGTGCCAAGGCCTTGCGTCGGTGGGTTTCACCCACCCTACAATCGTCTGACCCACCTTCCGGGACCGACTCTTATGAATTCCGCAACCTTTCCGCCGACCCTGATGTCCTATCCGGCCTTCCCGTCGAGGACTCCAACATGCAATCGCGCTCGAGCCGGTCGTGGGCCTGCAACCTGGTCGCCGCGATCCTGACGCTGGCGGCATTCCATTCCGCCTCGAGGGGGGATGAGCTTCCCATCGTGCTCGACGTCGAGTTCCAGCCGTTGTCCGCCCAGGCGAAGCGGGTGGCGGAGGCGCTGGTCATGCTCGGCGAGCCGCTGAGCCGCGAGGACGCCGCCAAGTTGGAGAAGGCGATCGACTCGACCGGCGGAGCGCAGGCCATCAGGACGATCCAGGAGGTGTTGGACCGCCGATGTCTGATCGGCATCGAGATCAATCCCGAGAGCCGGGTCAAGGCGGTCCAGGGGCCGGCGGCTCCGCGGTTGGTTCAGAGCGGCTGGTCGATCTTCCTGGTCAAGGTGCACAACGAGGCGGGGGTGACCGCGGCGCTGGCCGCGGAAAGTCCCAACGCCGTCCCCGTCTTCCGGGTTTCGAGCGGGCGTCCGGATCCGAAGCCGTCGGTCCGACCCTCGCAAGTGCTACAGCGCTGGATGGACCTGGCGATGTTCAACGATCGGCCCCTCACACGGACATTGTCGGGGCTGAGCCTCGAGTACCGGATCATCCAGCTCCACAGCCGTGATGCCGGCAAGCGAGAGGCGAAGATCAGTTTCAACGTCGGCCAGGGGACTCAGGACCTGGGATTCCGCAGCGATGTGGACATCCTCTTCCAGTCGGACTCGGCAGTGACGGTGGTGCTCGGGGTCCGCGACGAGGACGGTCGGCCGACGACCGCCTCGTTCATCTTTCGCGACCGGATGGGCCGGGTGTATCCCTCCCCCGGCCGCCGACTGGCGCCGGACTTCTTCTTCCATCCCCAGATCTACCGCAGCAACGGCGAAACCGTCGCGCTGCCGCCGGGCCGGTACGAGGTCGAGGTCAGGCGCGGGCCGGAGTACCTGGTGACCCGCCGGACGATCGAGGTACCGAACACCCGGAGCCACCGCGAGGGCTTCCAGCTCCGCCGCTGGATCAACCTGGCGAAGATGGGCTGGTACTCGGGCGACCACCACGTGCACGCCGCCGGCTGCGCCACTACGAGAGCCCGACCGAGGGCGTGAAGCCCGAGGACATGTGGCGCCACATCGTGGGCGAGGACCTCGACGTCGGCTGCGTGTTGTCGTGGGGCCCGTGCTGGTACGCTCAGAAGCAGTTCTTCGAGGGGAAGATCCACTCGCTCTCGACGTCGGACTACCTGATGCGCTACGACGTCGAGGTCTCGGGCTTCCCCTCGTCGCACGCCGGACACCTCTGCTTGCTCCGGCTCAAGGAGGACGACTATCCCGGGACGACCCGGATCGAGGAATGGCCGAGCTGGGACCTGCCGGTGCTCAAGTGGGGTAAATCCCAGGGCGGAGTGGTCGGCTTCTCGCATTCGGGCTGGGGGCTGAAGATCTCCGGATCCGACCTTCCCTCCGACGAGGTCCCGCCGTTCGACGGCATCGGCGCCAATGAATACATCGTGGACGTGGTCCACGACGCATGCGACTTCATCTCCAGCGTCGACACGCCGGCGCCGTGGGAGCTCAACATCTGGTACCACACGCTCAACTGCGGGTACCGGGCCAAGCTGAGCGGCGAGACCGACTTCCCCTGCATTTACGGCGAACGAGTCGGCCTGGGCCGCGTCTACGTCAAGCTCGAGGAGGGCCAGCTCGATTTCGACCGGTGGTGCGAGGGGATCAAGCAGGGCCGGTCCTATGTCACCGACGGCAAGAGCCACCTGATCGACTTCCGGGTCGACAACGTCGCGCCCGGCGAGTCGGGCAGTGAGTTGAAGCTCGCCAAGGCGGGCAGGGTGAAAGTGACGGCGCAGGTCGCCGCGCATCTCGACTCGCAGCCGACGGCCGAGGCCCGCTCGATCCGGTCCCGGCCGCTCGACCAGAAGCCGTACTGGGACCTCGAACGCGCCCGGATCGGCGACACCCGCAAGATCCCGGTCGAGGTCCTGGTCAACGGCCGGCCGGTTGACCGGACCGAGGTCACCGCCGACGGCAACATCCAGGGCATCTCGTTCGACGTCCCGATCGAGAAGTCGTGCTGGATCGCCCTCCGCGTCTTCCCGTCGTCGCACACCAATCCGGTGTTCGTCGTCGTCAACGGCAAGCCGATCCGCGCGTCGAAGAAGTCGGCCGAGTGGTGCGTCAAGGCGGTCGAGCAGTGCTGGTCGCAGAAGGAGAAGGCCATCAGGGCCTCCGACAAAGAAGCGGCCCGGAAGGCCTATGACGTCGCCCGCGATGCCTACAAGCGGATCCTCTCGGAGAGCGAGGGGGATTGAGCAACTCCTCTGCTTCGACCGACTGGCAGCCGAGCCGTTCTGCCGTTCAGGGCCCAGAACGTACGGTTTGGTGAGATGGATCTCAAGTTCGCCGCGATCGTCCTTCGTCATGGAGCGACCCTGCTTTCGGCAAACCCCCGAGACCTCCGGCAGGGGCCCGGCCTGTCGGTCGAAGATCGGCTGTCGTGGGAGAAAGCCCGCCATGCGAAAGTTCGCGGCCCGGTATCGCGCCTTACTCCTCCTTGCGGTTCCGAGTCTCCTACCAGATCGAGCCCTCCGCGCCGACG
Organism: uncultured Planctomycetota bacterium; assembly: GCA_963815795.1. Taxonomy (GTDB): domain Bacteria; phylum Planctomycetota; class Planctomycetia; order Isosphaerales; family Isosphaeraceae; genus JAKAUH01. The sequence continues at coordinate 1,733,004 of CAWFIC010000006.1, forward strand.
CCCCCGGCGACGCCGATCTTGTGATCCGCCATGCCAAGGTGATCACAGTCGACCGCGACTCACGGGTCGCCGAGGCCGTCGCCATCCGCGGGGATCGCATCCTGGCCGTCGGCTCGCATGCCGAGATCGCCCGCTTCACCGGTCCGACGACGCGGGTCGTCGACGCCGGCGGGAAGGCCCTCCTGCCCGGCTTGTACGACAGCCACGTCCATCCGCTCGGCGCGGCGCACAGCGAGAAGGATCATCCGATCCCCGAATTCGACTCGCTGACCGATGTGATGAGGTATTTCGGCGACCGGGCGAAGGTTCAGCCCAAAGGGACGTGGATCGTCGCGAGGTATGCGTTCCCGACCCGCTTGAAGGAGAGCCGGTTCCCGACCCGCGAGGAGCTGGATCGCGTCGCGCCCGATCACATGGTGCTGCATCAGGGCGGGCCCGCGGGCATCGTCAATACCAGGGCGCTGCGGTACTCGGGGATCGCCCGCGACACACCCGACCCGCCGGCTGGACGGATCGTCAAGGACCCGACGACCGGCGAGCCGACGGGCATGATGCGCAATGCCTATGCCGCGCTCAAGGATCTGCCCGACGACGCCTACGGTGACTCGGGGCAGCCGGACGTCGGGCGGGTCAAGGCGCTCTTCGCCCGGTACAACGCCCGCGGGTTGACAAGCATCGCGGACCGCGGCGCGGACGTCGCGGCGATCCGGCTCTACAGGGCACTGCGCGACCGCGGCGAGCTGACGCTGCGGGTCAACGCGACCCGCATCATGAGCCCCCCCTTCTCCGACCGTGCGACCATCATCGCCAAGCTGAACGCCCTGGCGGCTTACGAGACGACCGGCGAGCCGAACGGGCCGACCGGCGTCGGTGACCGATGGGTCCGGATCGGCCCGATGAAGGTGTTCCTCGACGGCGGCATGCTCAACGGGACGGCCTACATGCGCGAGCCCTGGGGCGTCGGCGAGACGTACCAGGTCACCGAGCCGTCGTACCGCGGGTTGCTGTTCGTCGACCCAGACCACCTGGCAATCATCGCCGAGGAGGCCGCTCGCCGCGGCTGGCAGATGACGGCGCACTCCGCCGGCGAGGCCGGAATGGACGAGCTGCTGACGGCTTACGCGCACGCCGATCGGGTCGTGGGCATCCGGGGCCGGCGATGGCTGATCACCCACGCGAACTTCACTTCCCAGGACAACCTCCGTCGATGCGCCGAGCTGGGCGTCGCCGCGGACCTCCAGCCCGCCTGGCTGTGGAAGGACACGCGGACCCTGCTGAAAGTCCTGGGCCCGCGGCGGATGGAGTGGTTCCACCCCTACCGCAAGTGGTGGGACGCCGGCGTGACGATCGGCGGCGGCAGCGATCACATGATCCGCATGGATCCGATCGCGGCGACCAACCCCTGGGACCCTTGGCTGGGAATGTGGGTCGCCGTCAGCCGAAAGGCCGAGGGGACCGCCCCGCTGAACCCGGATCAGCGGCTCACGCGCGACGAGGCCCTCCGCTTCTACACCATCAACAACGCCCGGCTCCATTCCGAGGAGAACGAGAAGGGGTCGATCGAGTCAGGCAAGCTCGCCGACCTGATCCTCGTCGACCGAGATCCCCTCACCTGCCCCGAGGATGAGCTGCCGTTGACCAGGGTGCTCTGGACGATGGTGGGCGGCCGAGTCGTCTATGCGGGGCGTACCGATCGCTCTGAGGCAGAGCCCCGGACTACCCGCGCGAACCGCTGATCCTCCCTTCCGCAGCATGCAGCCCGCCTCGAGCCAGATAATGGGCGCGGTCCGAAGAGCCCCGCCAGCGATCTCCCGAGAACGACCCGTGACTTGCAAGGATATTCAATAATAGACCAGCCATCGCCTTGACTTCTCTTAGATTGGCGATAAACTGGAGCGAAGATGGTGCCCCTGATTGAAGGGGATTAAGGGGAAGCAAAGCATAGATTGCATCCATGATTGCTTCTATCGCTTGGTCGGACGGGCGACGGGATCGGCCGATCGATCGGGATCGGATGGCGATCATGCCATCCGGGCGAAGTTCGCGATGAACGACCACGATCGAGAGCTGGCCCAGGCCTTTGATTCGCAGGCGCCGAAGTTCGAGCGGGCCCCGGTGCAGAGTGACCCGGCCGCGCTGGAGCGGCTGGTGCGAGAGGCGGATCTCCCGCCTGGCGGCCTGATCCTCGACGCCGGTTGCGGGCCGGGTCTGGTCGCCGCCGCCCTGTTAGCGGCGGGCTTCCGAGTTGTGGGCGTGGACCTCTCGCGCGAGATGGTCGCGCGGGCGAGGACACGTTGCGCGTCGTCAGGCGAGAGGGCGAGGTTCCTGCACGTCTCGGTGTTCGACGCGTCGCTCGAGTCATACGGCCCCTTCGACGGCGCAATCTCGCGTTTCGTGCTGCATCATGTGCTGAATCCGTCGGAATTCGTCTCACGCCAGGTCGCGCTGCTGCGACCGGGGGGCGTGCTCGTCGTTTGCGACCACCTGACCGATCCCGATGCCGGCCGGGCCGATCTCCACGAACGCATCGAGCGGGCTCGCGACCGTTCGCACACGCGGAGCCTCACGGGTGGTCAGATCGTTCAACCTCTTTGCCGCAGCCGGTCTGTCGGAAATCCGACTGGTCGAGGAATCATACGATCTGGATTTCGATGAGTGGTTCGACCGCGGGAGCCCGGACGACACCAAGGAAAATGTCCGCGCGGTGCTGCTGGACGGACCTCAGGTCCGTGGCTTCGCCCCGACTTTGCTCGTGGACGGCTCGATCCGGATCGAGAGCATCCGCGCGATCCTCCGGGGCGTCAAGAGGTAGCCGCTGCGACTGCCGAGGGCGATCGCTCGCTCCGGCCGGGGCCGTCGGGGCCGAGATCGATCCCGCGATCTCGTGACGCAAGTTCGACTCGTGCGAGTCTTCAGGTCCGCTTCGCCTCGCGTTGACAGGGTCGCCCATCAAGGATAAAAAGCGGCCTCTCGCTGGCGTGACGAACGTCATGACTGTACGAGAGTTCCCCAGGCCGGGTCGGTCGCTCGCGGAGTCGCGGGCGGCGCGGAATCCGTTCCCGTCGGGAGAGCACTGGCTCGATCGGACCGCCTTTCGATGGACCGACGCGCCGGTTCTTGGAGGCAATGTTGCTCGTCATCAAGGAATGGGTCGGCTCTCGTCGGCAACGCCGGGACCCGAGATGAGGGGGGAGGATCTCATGACGACCACGACCGAGGCGTTTCGATCGATCTATCGCAGCCACGCTTGGGGCGGAGGATCTAAGAGCGGTCCGGGTTCGGATCCGAAACCGACGCGGAAATACCGGCGCTTCCTGGAGAGGTTCCTTCGGCAACGCGGGGTTCGAAGCGTCGTCGATCTCGGTTGTGGCGATTGGGCTTCCAGCCGGTTGATCGACTGGTCCGGTATCGATTACCTGGGCCTCGACGTCGTGCCGGAGGTGGTCGAAGGCAATCGCGAACGATACGGCCGCCACGGGATCCGCTTCGATCTGCTGGACCTCGCCGGTGACGACGAGTTGCCGCCTGCCGACGTGGCGATCTGCAAGGAAGTCCTCCAGCATCTCCCGAACGCGGCCGTTGAGCGCGTGCTGTCGAAGCTGGGCTCCTATCGCATGGCGATCCTCGTCAACGACTGCCAGGGGAACTTCGTGGGCACCTGGCGGACCCTCTGGCGAGGCCGGCCCTTCGTCGGGACGAACGCGGACATCCCGCCCGGTAGCTACCGGCCGCTCAAGCTCCGCGAATCCCCGTTCAACCTGGAAGCCGAGGTGATGCTGAGCTACCGTTGCGGATTCGGCGAGCATCAGTGGACAAAGGAGGTGCTGCTCTGGACCAACCGCTCCGGCCGTCAATGAGGATGACGGCCGATCATCTTGGGCCCGGGCCGCCCGCCCCGCATGAGGCGACCGGCCCGACGGCGCCCGCCGGGCAGAAGTTGGCTCAATCCTCGTGCTCGTGGGTCCACCCCGATTGACCCAGGCTGTCGTAGAAGGCCATGCCGCCGCGAGCGAAGTAATGGCTCACCATCGACTTTCGCGTCAGCTCGCGGTTCTTGCACGGCGAACCACCGTGTGCCAGGACCTCATGCCAGATGAGGACGGAACCGACCTTGGGGGTGTAATAATACGGTTTCAGCCCTGAGTCCTGGATCAACTGCTTGAGCCGCGGCGTGTATTTCGACGCGAAGCGAACCCAATCGCCGTCCAGCACCTTATCCACGGGCACCGCCCGGGTATAGAGCCGGGGCAGGCGGTGACTCCCGGGGTAGACGACCAGCGGACCGGCGTCCGGATGCACATCCTCCAAGGCGACCCAGACTCCGTTCATGAGGCCAGCCGGGAATGGCGTCAGGTGGACGAGGTCCTGGTGGACGTCCTGCTGGCTGCCGTGAATGAAATTCAGGGTTTGGCAAGGCATGGCCACGTCGTCGTAGATCGCCGAGAGAATCTTGAGGATCTGGTTGTGGGCCCAGACGTTGCGCGTGGCCTGGCTGTGCTGGAAGAGGTGCTCGACGCGCTGGCCATGGTGCCTGTACTGTAGCACGCCTTGGGCGATCAATGAATCCAGATCGGTATTGATCTGGTCGCACCATGCCTTGGGAATGAAGTCGTCGAGGATCATGAATCCTTCGCGGAGGAAGTGACGGAAGTGGTCCTCATACTCCCCCTCGAGCCCATGACGCGCCAGGACGTCGGGGATATGGTCCTCGGCGTCGGGGCGCTCGATCCAGGCGACACCCTGGGCCGCCTCGAAGGGGAAGTCGTCCGAGTCGAGGGGTTCGCTCCAGACCCGCTTGGCTTTGGGATGGGCCTTGAGCAACCGTGCCGTCGTCTCGGCCAAACGGCCGACGTTGTCGACTACGATGTGGATCTCGCGGAAGGCGACCACGCGGCCCGAGTCGGACTTGACGCGGAACTTCAGCGTGTGGGGTCCATTGGCCAGGAAGTGGGTGTTAACGGCCGATTGGAAACCGCCGCGCTTCGCCCACTGGGCGTCCGGCGCGACACCCCCGACGTGCTCGCGGTAGCGCAGCTCCGTCCATTGATCCTCGTCGTCGATTCCGACCTCGACGATCCCTTCCGGCAGCCGGCCCGCCGGCGAGAAGGCCCAACCAGATACCGGCAGCAGGCCGGCCGAGACCGCGCCTTCGACGGGCGAGACGAAATGGAGGACTGGGTCCGTGGGGCGCCCGTCGTCGTTCGCCGGTTTCGCGCCGCGGACTCGTTGTAGCAGCCTTCTCGCGAGACCGAGTTTCATCACCATCCCCTTCCGTAGAGTATTGTCTCGAGCCCCGAGGGAACCACCGAGACCTATCGGCGAGCCCGAAGCTGAACTTCATCCATAATCCCCAAGTTCAGGACGATCCCGTCGGCGCCCGGGGAAGCCCGAGGGCCCGTCACCGGCGGGTCTGTTCCAGCGAGCCGGCAAGTTCCGGCACCCGGACTGGCAATTGCGCGACCAGCTCCGAGACCTTGAAGGTGAACGACTTCGCCTCGAGGTCGATCCTGCAGAAGTCCGCGCGATCATAGATCGGGAGCGTCACCGTACGGTCGCTTCCCGTCGGCACCAGCATCGTGAGAGACCGATCGGCGCTCGAGACGTTGCCCCGATCCTTCGTCACCCAGAAGATGATCATCGGGATCTTCGGCGCCGGGTGGTCGATCGAATAGCGGACCCTGACGCTCTTGACGAACCCCGGCTTGGCCACCGGGAAGACGGCGAACGGGTCGTCACCGGTCGGGCGCCCCGTCCCTCCCTCCCAGGTCATCTGGTTGAGTGCAATCGGGACAGTGGACTGAGGAACCTCCTCCGACGCCGAAGGGAACAAGGGGACCCGGGACCAGGCCACCTGAATCGTCTTTTCGAAAGCACCATGGTCATCGAGGAACGTGATGGCGCGCACGCGGTCGGCCGCCCCCTGGTCCAGGAACTGCCCCACGCGGGTGACATCCCGTGGCAAGTCGCTGACCAGGAAGCCCGAAGGAAGGTTCCGCCAGACCAGGAGATGCTCCGCAGTCGTCCCGTCCTCGTACTCAACCCGCAGTCTCGGCGCGTACACCTTATAAATCAGGTTGGTCAGCTTGCCGGCGGGACTGAGTTTGGGCCGGGCCCGGAGGATGACCGGACCGTCGCCGCACTGGGGCACCTCCCAGCGCTCGCCGAACGCCAACGACCGCGCGCCGACTCCCCGCGACGCCTGCCAGCGCGGCGATCGCCGGCGCTTGAGAAGCAGGATGTCGCCGCAACGGTCCGCGAGGTCATACCAACGCGCCAGCTCGAGCCACGTCCGTGGATCGACGATGCACGGATGTTCTGTATCAATCGATTCATGCTTGTAAAGAACGAATTCAGGCGCGTTTGCTCCCGCATAGAAACTCGCGCACTTACGGTCGAGGATCGGATCGTACGTGGCGTATGACTGGAACACGGGTCGCGGTTTCCAGTTCAAGTCGTTGTAGACGGCATAACAAGTTGTGTGTGGGTAGATGTTAACGGTCGCGCTTCCGATCGTCGAGATCATCTGCGGAGGCAGGATGTAATCCCGCTTCATGGTCCGCCGCCGGATAGACGACCGGATGCTCGCCTGTTGCCACAACGCCATGGTGTTGCGGATGCCTTTGGTGGGGGCTCCGCTCAGGTTTAGTGGAGCCAACCACATACAGCCGCCGAGGAAAATCGCCACAAGGGCCCGGATGGCCAGCGTCTGGCGACGCCCGTCGCAGCCGGCTAACAGGAACGCGACCAGCCCCACCATCGGAGGGACAGACATCGAGAAATGGCCGATGTCGGGGCGGACGATCGCTCCCTTGAACATCACGAAGAGCGGGAAGAGCACGATCAGCGCCAGCGGGGCGTAGGACTTCCGGCGGAGGACGCCCACCCCGGTCACGAGCACGGCCAGCATCATGCCCACGATGATAACGACCTCCTGGGGAGCCGGCCCGATTCCGGACATCTGCGACGAATAACCCGATCCAAGGGCAAGGGAGCAGCGAAGGAATTCGACGAGGGCACCGAGCGGGCCACCGTAGATGCGGAACAGCGTCAACAATGCCATGAGGTAAGCGATGGCGAGCGCGCATAACCACCGTAGGTGCGACCGGCGACGGTCCCGAATCAGCTCCAGCCCACCCCAGACACCGATCGAGACGGTGCAGGCCATCCCGATGTTGAACTTCGCGAGCAGTGCCACGGTGGAGACGAGGATCGCGGGCATGGCCCAGATCGGACGTCGATCGATGTAGGCGAGGACCAGGTATCCGATCGCCGTCACGATCACAACGCCGTTGAGCCCGAAGTTCCAATCGCATGTCGGATTGAACTGGATTCCGCAATACAGTGCACCGGCCGTGAACAGCAGTCTCGAGGCACGGCTCCGGATCCGGAAAAGCAAGGCACCGATCGAGATCCACCAGAGGACATGCAGCCCCAGGCGGAACGCTACCGCATGGATGAAATTCGACCCGAAGTCCAGCGGGTGCAGGACAAACCCGAGCGGACCGTACGTGTAGGCAATGTCACGTCCATGGACCATGCTGCTGGCCGCCGCGGCATTTATCCCGATAATCCACGACGCGTCGAGCCCGCCACCCATCGCCCCGAATGAAGACGGAATTGTCAGCGCGACGAATCCCGCAAGGAGCAAGAGCCGCCCTGCGGTGTCGAGGAGCGAGAGGCTCCGATCGTCTTGCTCATGCATCATTCACCTCGAGCCGTCACGACGAGACCGGATGTCACCGCACCGGTCGGGATCTGTGATCAGTTGACCCTTCGGCCTACCACGAAGAACTGCGCGCCGAAAACCCGCCAGACGATGGGGAGGTTCAGATAGAGGCGAACCAGCCACGGCCAACTCGGCAGGCGGCTCCGGAAGGTGTAAGGCAGCGTGCTCGGCCAGGCCAGCTCAACTTCGAAGCCGGCGAGCTGGAGCGCCTCGGCGACGGACTTCTCGGTGAGCGGCAGGTGGTGGTCGAAGTAGTCGTAATAGTCCCGCGGGCATCGCCGGAAGTTGGGGCCGAGTAGCAAGACCCGGCCTCCGGGTTTCAGGGCGCCCAGCACGGCGCGGAACACGTCCAGGACCTGTTCGCGCGTCCGGCAGTGCTCGAGGAAGTTGCTCATGAAGGCGGCATCGAAGTGGGCGGGCGGGACCACCTCGTCGAGCCGCTCGGCGGCGATCTCATGGACCACGACCCCGGGACCGGCGTGGTGGCGGGTCTCGGGGTTCAGGTCGACGGCCACGCGCTCGGCAGCCGTGATGTTGTTGATGAATTCGCAATACCCGGCGGCCACCTCCAGCACGCGGCCGTCCGCGGGGATGTAGCGTGAGAACCAGTGGTCGCACAGGATCTTCCAGATGGCCGTCCGCCGCGCGAGGACCTCGCGCGGGAAGCGGTTCCGGTAGATTTGGTTGACCAGCGATTCCAGCGGCTCGTCGGCCACGGCACCGAGAGTTCGCGTCATCGGTCCCCCTTCAGCGCATGCCCCCGCGCGGCAGCATGGCATACGCATACCAGTACAGGTACTTCGGCAACCACTTCGTCAGTCGGAATCGGGAGGTGCCGGCGGTGCGATCCCTCCACGTCGTCGGCACCTCGGCGATCTTCTCCCCCCGGCGGAATGCCTTGGCCGTCAGCTCCAGTGCCAGCTCGAAGCCGCCGGTGCTCTCGATCCCCATCTGGTTGACGAGGGCGGCGTCGTAGAGGCGGAAGTTGTTGGTCGCGTCATGCGTCGGGAATCGGGCCAGCCAGCGCAACGAGACGCCGGCGGCCCGGCTGAGCGACCGCTTGAGCCAGGGCCCGCCGATCTGCCGGCCGCCTCGCATGTAGCGGCTCGGGCAGACGATCCGATGACCCCGGCGATAGAGCGCCAGCATCTGCGGCACGATCCGGAGGTCGTCGGAGAGGTCGGCCATGATGACCAGCGCCGGCCCCCGACCGACCTCCTCGAACCCCGTCCGGATCGCCGCGACGACCCCGCGCCCGTGCCGATTCTTCACGAGCTTCAGCCAGGGCCGACCCTGCGCAGCGCCCGCGCCACCGGCACGGTGGTGTCCTGGTCGAAGTCGTAGACGACGTTCATGACGAACGGGCGCGGCACGTTGCGCTCGACCTCGGACAGCAAGGCGGGAAAGTTCTCCGCCTCGTTGTAGACCGGGACGATCAGCTCGAGCGACTCCACGTCGAGGAAGGGGGCCATCGCGACTTCCGGCGCTGGCTGGATCGCGGTCATCAGATGGCCCCCACCGCCACTTGCTGTTCGATCCAGGGGATCACTTCATCGAGGATCGCGTCCAGGGGTGTGTCGGCCTCGAATCCCAGCACACGGCGGGCCTTTTCGACCGAGGGGACACGGCATCGAACGTCGTAGGCGAACGGCTTGTCCGAGACGTATTCGAATGGCTTCCAGTCCCCGTGGATCTTCCGCCAGATCAGCTCGGCGAGCTCGAGGACAATCGTCGAGGTCGGGGTTGACAGGTTGAAGTCCTCGTTCAGGGCGGCCGGGTGCTCGACGCAGAGCCGGATGCCGCGGGCGAGGTCGCCGCCATAGGTGTAGTGGCGTACCTGCTTCCCATCCCCCAGGATGTGCAGCGGGTCCTGGCCCTTGAGCACCTTCTGGACCAGGTCCGGCACGACGTGGCTCATGGCCAGCCGGATGTTCCCCGAGAGGATCTCCGTGTCGCATCGGGCGCGGTGCTCGCCGATGCCGACGCAATTGAACGGACGGGCGATCGTGTAGGGAAGGCCGTATTGCTCATGGGCACCCTGCGCGAAGTACTCGACGGCCAGCTTCTGGAAGCCGTAAGTTGACGACGGCGGAGGGCATCGGCGCTGTTCGCCCTCCGGAGTAGGGAACTCCGAGGCGTTCTCGAAGACCATCGACGAGGAGATGATGGTGATCTTGCGAAGCTTCGCGTTGCGGTAAGCCCAGATGGCCGCGTCGAAGGCCGCGGACGTGATCCGCTCGTTCTCGGATAGCAGGTCGTACGCGAATTCGTGGAAGTACGAGATGCCGCCGATCATCGCCGCGCCGGCCACCATGTGATCGCAGTCGGCCAGGAGCGTCTTGAGCAGGTCGACATCCTTGGCGTCGCCGCGCACCAGGCGGTACCCCGGGTTGCTCTCGCTGGCCTGCTCGAGCTCGCCGTATTTCGAGAAGTTGTCGACGCCGACGACCTCATGGCCGTTGGCCAGCAGCTCCTCGACGAGGTATCCCCCGATGAAGCCGGCCGAGCCTGTCACCAGGATCTTCATGCGATCACCCTCTCCACGAACAACGGGATACGACCTCGCCAAGGAAGAAGATCATGTGGGTCAGGCTTTCCAGCCTGACACGCGGGCCCCGTCAGGCTGGAAAGCCTGACCTACCCTCTTGCCGGCGTCGGATGCCTCAAGCCGCCGAGCGCCGTTCGGCGCCGTCCTGGGACGCCGGGCGCAGGAAACGGAAGACGTCGATGACGGGCTTCTCGATGATCAGGTTTCGGTACTCGTCGTGGCAGGCGCCGAGGAAGATGATATCGGCCTCTTCCAGCGCCGTCTTCAGGGTGACGAAGCTCGGGTCGCGGATGAAGGGATCCGTGCAGAGGACGCGCCGGCACTCCAGGGTGAGCAGCTTGCGGAGCTTGTAGGCCAGCGAGTCGCGCGCGTCGTCGCTGTTCCCCTTGAACGCCATGCCGAGGATCGCGGCCGTCGCCCCCGACAGGTCGTGGCCGGCCTTGGCGGACTGCACGAGGACGCTGGGGAGCCCCTCGTTGACCATCATCGCGGCCTGGCCGATGACGAAGGCGTTGTGGTTGAACGCGGCGAGCTGCATCGTATCCTTGAGCAGGCAGGGGCCGCCGGCGAACCCCGCGCGGGGAAGCCGGACATCCGGGGATAATCGGTGGTCATCGCCCGCCAGGTTCGGCCGAAGTCGGCGCCAAAGCGTTCGGAGATCGCATAGAACTGGTTGGAGATCGCGAAGCTGATGTAGCGGTAGGCGTTGGCGAAGAGCTTGCTCAGCTCGGCCTCGATCGGCGGCAGCTCGATGATCTTGACCCCCAAGCGGCCGAACAGGGCCGCGGACCGCTCGGCGGCCCTCGCCGTGACGCCGCCGATGATCTGCGGCAGCCGGGTCAACTCCTCCAGCGCAAAGCCCTGTGCGATCCGTTCCGGGCAGTGGGCGATGTCGATCTGGTAGCCGCGCTCCATCACGCGGCGGCTCAAGCGGTCGGTGACCCCCGGGAACACCGTGCTGCGGAGGATCAGCAATTGACCGTCTCGCATCCGATCGAGCACGCGATCGATGGACCGATCGAAGGACAGGACGCCCGGGTCCATGAACTCATCGACGGGGGTCCCGATGGTGACGACGACGATCTCGCTCTCGCGGATCGCCTCGGGCGAGGTGGTGACCTGAAGGCGGCCGCTGGCCAGGACCGCCGGCAGCACTTCATCGGCGCCGCGTTCCAGGAAGGGCATTCGCCCGCCGGCCACTTCGTCGACGCGCCTCTGATCGACGTCGAGTAAAGTCACGTCGGCTCCGGACTGCGCCAGGGCGATGCCCAGGGGAAGGCCGACGTGCCCGCATCCCCCGACGATGCACACCGTATTGTCCATTTCCTCGTTCCTCCCGATCCCAGGCATCCCTTGCATCGGCGTATCCGCGATCGCTTTCCGAAGCCATCTCATTATCGACCGGGCGGCCGACGCGCTTGAACGCGCCCTCAGGCCGACTTGCGCCCCGCGAGGGGACGGAACCGGCCCAGTTCCCGCCTCAGCCGGCGATGGACGGCGAAATTGAGGGCGCGCCAGGCATTGAGGATCCCCAGAGGTTCGGGGGGCGGAGGTGCCGGCGGCTCCGGGATGGCCGGTCCGCCGGCCTGGAAGATCGGCTCCCCCCAGCACATCAGCGTATTCTGGAGATGACTGCGCACCTGGAGCGATCGCTGGGACGGGTTCAGGATCGTCGCCCGGTAGGCGTCCACCGTCGCCCGGGCCGTGTTCTCCCAGCGGAATTGCTCGGCGCGTCGCCGCCCGCGTTCGCGTAGTTCGTCCCGGAGGTCCTCGTCGCACGCGACCCATTCCATCGCCCGCGCCAGCTCCCGGCTCGAGAGGCCGTCGGGGTAGAGCGCGCAGTCCCCGGCCACTTCCGGGACCGAGGAGATCGGCATGGCGATCACGGGCGTGCCGGCGGCCATCGCCTCGAGGGGGGGCAGGCCGAACCCCTCGTAGAGCGAGGGATAGACCAGCGCCAGCGCGTTTTGGTAGAGGACCCTCAGTTGATCGCGAGTCACCGGGCCGAGGAAGGTGAGTCCCTCGCCCATCGGCCTCGATCCCATCCGGCTGTAAAGGCCCATTCGCGCCGCCGACGTGTAGCCGGCGAGCACGAGGCCCGGCGGCTGCTCGCCCTTCCAGCGACTCCGCAGCAGCGCATAGGCGGTGAGGAGGTTGGGGAGGTTCTTGTGCGGGAAGTCGGTCGCCAGGCTCAAGAAGTAGCGAGACGGCAAGTTCAGGCCCCACTGGATCGCCACATCGCTCTCCTCGCGATGCGCGAACCACCCCGCCTCGACACCGTGTGGCACCACCGTGATCTCCCCCGGCGGGATGCCGAACTCCGAGGTGATCTCGTTTGCGGCATTCTCCGAAATGGCCAGGATTCGCTGGGCGGCCGGCAGCGTGAGGCTGCTCGTGGCCCGGTATCCGTCGAATTCGGCGTCGGTCTGGAAGACCAGCGGGATGCGGTAGCCGATCAGGTCCTGATACGTAATCACCAGGTGGGCCGACGACCGGAATAAGAGCCTGACCTCGTGGGAATGGAAGACCTGCGCCGGCCGATGGATCAGGGGGACATCATCGAGCCACTGATCCTCGGTGACGACGCGACCGGTCAGCCCGCGGGCCTGGGCCGGATCGCGGACCAGCAGGGTCAGGTCCACCTCCGGGAGGCGAGCGAGGGCGTGCGCCAGGCAGACGGCATAAGTCCGCGTACCGACGTTCTGGGGCGGGAGATGGCGGATATCGTACGCCACTCGGACCCTCCCCGTTGTCTGCATCTCGACCGCGTGGGCCGCCAGGTGGCCATCAAGCGTGACGCAGAACCGTTCGAACTGGTGCTTGACGTGAGCCTCTTCCGGCGAGGCCTGGCCGGCGACAGCGGCAGCCGGGACCGGATCCGGGCTCGATCTGTAGATGAAGGCGTGGTTGGCCCGCTTCGCGCTGAATCCCAGCGCCTGGGCTCGTGCCACCCAATGATCGATGGCCTCGGCCGCCGAAGCGAGATTCGTGTCGAGCAGCCCGACGGCGTCGATGACATCCCCTCGCAGATACAGGCAGGAGGCGGACAGCAGCGGCGCGACCGTCCACCTCGGGAGACCGGCGCACGCGGCGCGAACATCCTTCTCGTCCAGGGTATGGCGGGCCCCGTAGCAGTTCAGCTCGGGGACCGCGCAGAGCCCGCCGGCATTCGTCAGGGGCGACGCACAGGCCGTCCTCTCCTCGGAATGGGCCACGGCGGCCAGCTCGGCGAGCCAATCGTCGGTGACGGTGCAATCCGACGCCAGCAGGACCGCGTCGCCCTCGCGGAGACTCAAGCCCTGATTATAGCAGCCGACCTGGCCCAGTGTTTGCTTGTTGGTGAGGATTCGGACACGCGTGTCCCGACCGGCGAAGCGCTCGAGTTCCCCGACGATCGGCGACTCGGGGCCAGGGTCCCCGACGATGATGAGCCGGTTGAGCGTCGGGCCACTCTGCTCCAGCAACGCCTCCATGCATCGAGAATCGTACCCTCGATCGCGATCGACCAAGACAATAACGTCGGCCTTCGGGGACATTCCGACCTCCCTGTCCGTCCCGAAGGGCTATCCGGCCCCTCCGGAGGCTTGATCCGACCGTCCTCGGGATCATCAATCGCGGAGGACCGCCGCTTCGATCCGCCATGCTATCGTCGGCAAAGTCGAACCGGGACCTTGAGCGACATACGGGTTAAACGGCGTCCTGGCCAGAAAATCGGTGCACGACACGAGAGGAGCGTTGAGAGATCCCTCGGAACAGCCGACTAAGGCCGACGCTCCTCTGGCGCTCGCCTCTCAAGCGAATCGGCTCCGGAACGGCCCGGAGAATCGGACGGCCCGTCAGGAAGAAGATCAAGTTGAGCTGTCCCGCGGCCGATGAAGTCATCGAGCTCAACCGATCGGCCACGATCGAGCGGCCGAGCCATCGGGACGGGCCTCGGCCGTCCCGATCGCGTACGGACGGGCCAAGATGGCCCGTCCTGCCGGGCGTCTGAACCAAGGATTTCGGGGTAAGTGATGCCCATTCCGATCAATCCTATCGACCATGCGGTCTGCCTCACCGTCCCCGATCGGCGCGTCCCGTCACACTGGATCGAGCATATCCCGTTCGCGATGTGGCTGACATCCGCACTGCGGCCCCGCGTCCTGGTGGAGCTGGGTACTTACTCCGGGGCTTCTTATTGTGCCTTCTGCCAGGCGATCGCCGCCCTCGACCTGCCGACCCGCGCCTTCGCCGTCGACACCTGGAAAGGCGATCCGCACAACGGCCCGAACACGCCCGAGGTGCTCGACGACCTGCGGCGACACCACGATCTGCGCTACGCGCGGTTCTCGACCCTCCTCCAGATGGACTTCGACGAGGCCGTCTCGCGCTTCGCCGACAAGGAAATCGACCTTCTCCACATCGATGGATACCATACGTATGAAGCCGTCCGCCACGACTTTGAAACCTGGCGGTCGAAGCTGAGCGATCGCGGGATCATCGTATTTCACGACGTCGTGGAACGATTCGCCGATTTCGGGGTCTGGAGGTTCTGGGACGAGATCACCGCCCAGTATCCCAGCTTCACGGTCCTGCACGAGCACGGGCTGGGCATATTGGCCGTGGGAACGGACGTGCCCGATGAAGCGCGCGCACTCCTCGATCTTCAAGGCCCGGAGATCGCGCCGGTCCGGAAGGTCTTCCACGCGATGGGGCGGCGACTCCGGCTCGAATCCGAGCTGGAGACGAGCCTGGCCGAGCGAGATGCCTTTCGCGCCGAGCGGGATTCCGCGCGAGCCCAGCGCGACACGCACCGAGCCGAGCGGGATTCCGCGCGGGTCGAGCGGGACCTGTGCCGAGCCGAGCGGGACGTGCACCGAGCCGAGCGGGACGTGTACCGTGCCGAGCGGGACTCCGCCCGAGTCGAGCGGGAGGCGTTCCTCGCCGAGCGGGACGTGTACCGAGCCGAGTGGGACTCCGTCCGAGTCGAGCGGGATCGCATCGTCTCTTCGCTGCGGGCGGCCGAAGAGCGGCTCGCGACCCTGGAGAGACAGTGGGATGAACGGCTCGCATCACAAACCTGGCGCACCTTCCACCAGTTGAGCCTCGTGGCCGCGCGGATCGGGCCTGAGGGGACGTGGAGACGGCGGGCCCTGAAGCGAGTCGCCCGCCTGGTCGAAGTCCTCGGACGTGAAGGCCCGATCGGATTCGCGCGCCTGCAGGCCAGGCAGGCGATCGAGCGCAAAGGGAGGCGCCGGTCGCGCGGCGCGGCAACCGACGACCGGGCGGCTGACGGCTCGGCGGCTGATGTCTCCGAGGGCCGAGGTCCCGTGTCCCGGCAGACCCCTCATTCGCACAAGGGGAATTCGCATGCACGTATTCACTAGCGTCACCGCGAACTACCTGCCCAAGGCGGCGGCCCTGGCGCACTCGATCAAGAGGGTTCATCCCGAGGCGACGTTCCATCTGGTCCTGTCGGACGAGATGCCGGATTGCAACCCCGCGACGACGGCCGCGTTCGATTCGATCATCAGGATCGACGAACTGCCGATCGAGGGCCTCCGATCGTGGATCTTCAAGCACCGCCTGGTCGAGCTCTGCACGGCCGTGAAGGGGACCGCGTTCCAGTACATCGCCGAGCGCTTCGGTGCGGAGCGCATCTACTACTTCGACCCCGACATCCTCATCTGCAATCGGCTGGATGGATTGGAGAGGCGGTTGGACCGCCACAGCATCCTGCTGACGCCCCACCAGGTCATCCCCGACTCGGACGTTCAGGCGATCTCGGATAACGAGATCTGTTGCCTGCGGAACGGCGTCTACAACCTGGGCTTCCTCGCAGTGCGGATGGCCGGTCAGGGGCGTCAGTTCATCGATTGGTGGGCGGATCGGCTGCGCCGCTTCTGCTATGACGAGGTCCCGAACGGTCTCTTCACCGACCAGCGGTGGGTCGACCTGGCCCCCGCCTTCTTCGACGACATCGCGATCGTGCGCGAGCCCCAGTACAACGTCTCGACGTGGAACCTCACCAGTCGGGTCGCCACCGGGACGTCCCCCTACGGGATCGAGATCAATGGCGTTCCCCTCGTCTTCTACCACTTCTCCGGCTTCGACAGCGGCGCGCAGAAGGTCATGCTCGAGCGCTACGGGGCCCACAGTCCCGTGCTCTTCGACCTGCGCGAATGGTACATCGCGCGGTGCGAGGAGCTGGGCCAGTCGAAACTCGGCAAGATGGAATGCATCTACAATCGATTCAGCAACGGTGAGCGGATCAGCGACGAGCACCGCCTCGTTTACAGGAGGCGTGAGGATCTGATCCGAGACTTCCCCGACCCGTTCGACGCGACGGACCCGGGCCGATCTTACCTCCACTGGTTTCGGACCGAGCACGAGTCGGCCGGCCGCCCGCCCGTCATCCGAAAGCGGATCCGCGACTACGCCCCGCGGCCGGCCCGCCAGATCGCCCGGTCGGTCCGTTCCGCCTGGCGCCGTTGGTCACTCCCGGTCTGATCGTCGTCTAGCACGTCGGGATCCGAGAAACCGCCGCACGCCATCCCCAGGCCAGCCACGAGAGAACGGGCCCAGGTGCCGCTCGTCTGGACGGCGCCGATGCGGTGAAAGGCGATCAATTCCCGGATGACATCGGCGCACGGCGCCGACATCGCGTCTTGCGCGCTCGCGTCGAGGCGGGGATCCCCATCCCACGACCACGGCAGGATCCCAAGCGTGCCCTCGAGGTGCACGATCCGCGGGTCGAGTCGCGCGGCCGCACGGGGATCCAGGACGCCGGGAAGCGCGTTGCAGAGGAAGACCCGGAATCGCCCGGCGAGCTCGTTCGCCCGACGGATCGCCGCCCGCTGTTCCGGGTCGTCGGTCACGCCGGAGACGACGACCAGGATGCTCAGGTCCGGCCCCGGACGAAGTCGCGCGCGAAAGGCGATGCGGAGCCGATCGAGGTAGGGCCTCAGCCGGGGACGCTCGGTCACCGGCGTCCGCGGGCCGAGCCCACGCGTCCGCTCGCCGTATTCGGCGAAGGTCCGTGCGATGCTGGCCGAGATCGCATGGGCCGTCACCGGGAACGCCTCGAAGATGCGGGCCTTGACCAGCAACTGTTCCTCGAACAGCTCCACGGAGCGCTCGAATCCGCTCCGCACAGTCCGGTCGTGATGCCGATGGCCGTTGAGCGAATCGGCAACGTAAGCGATCTTTCCCCTTTGAATCCGCATCGCGTAGAACAACCAGTCGCCTGCCAGTTTGAGGCTGTCCAGATCCTCGCGTTCCTCGAGCTCGTCGGGCCTGCGAAAGAGCACGGCGCTGGCGTTCGGGATGGTGTTCCGCTGGCTCAGGGCCAGCTCGACCTCCTCGTGCCCCGGGACGCAGTAGGGATATCGCCAATGGATCGGCGAGAGGTCCTCGACGGATGCGAGATAATCCGGCGCGAGCCGTTGCCCATCGGGGCCGATGATCGCCGATTGGCAATAGGCCAGCGTCACCTCGGGATCGCGGAATTCTCGAACAAGGCGTTCGAGCAACTCGGGCCGGCAGGTATCGTCCGATTCGGCGATCCAAATCAGGTCGCCGCCAGCTTGGTCGATCCCCTTGAGCCATTGCCGGAAAGTGCTGCCGCCATTCGACTCATTGAGCAGGAAGCGGAATGGCACTGGCGATTCGGATGCCATCCGCTGGGCCACTTCGACGCTCCCATCGCTCGAGGCATCGTCGAGGAAGAGGATCTCGCGCGGCGGATACGTCTGGGCGAAGATGGATCGCAGGCGTTCCTTGAGGTAGGGCGCGTGGTTGTAATTCGGAACGATCACCGAGACCTTCAAGTTCCGCGATCGACGACGGCTGCTTCGTTCTCCGCGGTGACTTCGTCGCCTCGGATCGGGGACGGCGAAGGACGGCTCGCTCTGGCCGCCAGCCTGGCGCTCGGGGGACGCGATCTCGGCGTCTCCGAGGATCCGCCGGCATGCGGCGAACCAGCGGGCCCGGCAGCTTCCCTGCGGCAGCACAGCGGCGAGGAACCGCCGGGCCTTCAGCACGACGGCCCAGGCCCGACTTCCCTGGATCTCGGCGAGCTGGGCCTCGAGTCTCGCCGCCTGGCGTCTCGCCGTCGCATTCGCGAAGCAGACCTCGAGCAAGGCGAGGTTCTCGGTACGGAGCCTCCGAATCTCGCCGAGTCGCGAGACGGCGTCCGGGCCAGACAGCCCCGCGGGCACAGGTCCTCGAATCGAAGGATCGTCCGCCAAGCTGCCGCCTCCTCCGACCTCCTGGCGTCGATCAAGTGGGGATCCGTTCGTCATCGAGTCTCCGGACCAATCGCTTGAGCTGTCGCCGACCCCTGAGGACGGGCCCCAGCACCGGGTGAGTATCGAACCGGAACAGTCGCGATCGCAACCGTGCTTCCTCCGCGCGCACCGCGAGGAGCTGCTCACCCAGGACCGCCGCGCGCGCCTCCGCCGCATCACGCCGCTCCTCGGTTCGGGCCAGTTCGTCTCGTGCGGCCGCCAGTTCCTGGCGGGTCTCATCCCAGAGTTGGCGCACCCGGCCCAATTCGTCGTCGTAAACCTGGCGCACCCGGCCCAACTCCTCGTCATAAACTTCGCGCATCCGGCCCAGCTCGTCGTGGTAAACCTGGCGCGCCCGAGACAGTTCCTCGTGGGACTGATGGGCGGATTCCTCAGCCTGGGCCAATCGCCTGCGGAGGTCGTCAACGCGGCTCCGTTCGGAGCGGAGTTGCTCGTGATAGAGCGACTCCCTGGCGAGCGCATCGGCCTCGGTGGTAGCCCGGTTGGAGCGCGAATCGTCCGCCGCGGCTGGCACGCCGGAAAGCGACTCGTAGAGTCGCTCAGCCTCGTGAGTGACGGTGGCCGGGTCGTGGTGGATGCAGGCCGGGTCGAGGCGGGATCGGGCCTTGTCGAGGACCCAGGTCAGGCCACAAGCCTCGACGGCCTCGGCGAGGTCGGTCTCGAATTGGGGGGTACGGAAGCGGACCTTGACGACCGGCTCGGGCCAGTCTTCGACGATCGCGGCCAGCCTCCGGAAGTGGACCGCGGTGACGTCCAGGCAGGTCCTATAAGCGCAAGCACCCCGGCTGCGGCTGAACAGGCTCATGGCGATCTCGTGCGGCGACCGCGTGAGCACGATCGGCACGACGCGGACACCGGCGAGCGCGTCGAGAATCCGCCGCCAGAACGGCCAGACCAGCGGTGTCCGCGGGTCCTTGAATCCGGAGACGCGGCCCGATTCGACGAGGTGGAGCAGCAGCTCTCGGCCGCGTTCGTACAATGCCTCGGGGATCTCGGCTTGGCCCTCCCAGATGCCGTCGGAACTGACGAAGCGCTCGAGCGTCTCGGGGGAGTCTGGTACGTCATCCGCGAAGCCGCAAGCCAGCAACTGGACCTCGCGGTTCAGGAGCATGATCGGCTCGGCCTCGAAGTGGCCGTGAGGGTTCGTGTCGTTGGCGGCCACGAGCTGGAATGGTCCCAGCGACATCCCATGCTCGTGCAAGATGCTGGTGACCAGGCTCGACCCGCTCCGATGCATGCTCAGGATGACGACGAGCGTTCGTCCGGCGTCGCTCATGGGAAACCACCTCCGGGGGTCAACGTACGCTCCGTCCTACGAGCGTCGCGAAACAGATAGTCGGTCTGCCGGCCGAAGGGCGCCTCGCCGTCGCTGGGCCACCCTCGATCGGTCGCGCCCGAGGCGACACGGGCCTAGCCCGCTCGACTCGGCCGGCGGGTTCTGTCCAGGAGGACATGCGGCCCTTTCTGCGTGTGCACGTGCTCCGATGATCGAAGCACGTAGGGAAACTCGGCCGAACGCAGATCGCGGGCCCACTCCGCTACGCAAGGTCCCTCCCGGTCCTTGATGCTGACGAGATCCGTGGTCGCCGCCACCCGGTCGTATACGGCCTTGAGCTCGGGATCGCACAGCGACCAGTCGATGTCGCGGGCGAAGGGCGAGATCCCGGCCTCGCAGCCCGGGTTGTACTCGCCCGAACAGAGGTATTCGACCAGCGTGTCTTCCACCAGCAGCATGCCGTGGGCGAAGCCCGGTGGCACCCAGATCCAGCGAGATTGATCGTCATCCGGGCGCACCGGCAGATCGTGGGCGATGATCTGCCCGAACGTCGGCGAGCCCTTGCGGATGTCGAGCACGAGGTCGATCAGCCGGCCCGTCACCGCACGGACGAGCTTTCCCTGGTACGGATTCCACTGGAAATGCAGCCCACGAATCGTGCCGGCCCGCGAGAAGCTCTCGTTCATCTGGCGGAAGTCGACCCCGCGCAAGCTGTCCAGGCTTGCGAAATCGCTGGCTCGATAGTGCTCAGTGAAGTAACCCCGGTTGTCCCTGAATCGAGCGAAGTGGATCACCGCCACCTCGGGGAAGATCAACCGCTTCATCTCCAGAATCTTCATCGCCTCGACTCCGGCCGGCACCCGGATCATGCCATCGGATTCCACGCGCGGACGTTTCTACGACACACTGCGAAGGGTGTCAAGGCGAGACCAAGCGGGCGGTTCGGGCAGTTCGGGCATCGAGTCGAACTCCAGACCCGGGCCGCCCTCGCCTGGCCGCCCTGGAGTAACCAGGCGAGGATCCGATAATGGACGTCGATCATGCGATCGTCGCTCAGGAAACACCGTGTGTCGTCGGGGAGTGTGAGGCGTCGGCGCGAGCCGGCGATGGCACGCATCGACTCCGTCAGGTCATTGATGAACCGCGGATCCTCATCGCGGATCAGTCGCGGGAGCACCCCGGCATCGATATCGCAGATCGTCGCGAACGGGGGACGGACCAGCCGGCCGCCGCCGGCGGTCACGACGTCCGCTGCCCCGCCGACCTCGCTCGCGATGATGGGCAGACCGGTGCATGCGGCCTCGGTCAGCGCCAGGCTCCAACCCTCCCAGAGCGAGGGGAGCACGAACGCATCGGCCATCCAGTAGAACCGCGCGACGTCCGCCCTCTGGCCGGCCAGGATGACGTTCCCCTCCAGCCGGAGCTCGGCGATCTCGCTGCGGAGCCGGCGCTCGTATGCGGCGTCGCTCGCCGATCCGGCGATGACCAGGCGCGCCCGCGGGCGATCCTCGACGAGCCGCGCCAGCGCCCGCAACAAGATCGCCTGGGCCTTGGTCGCGTGGATCGACCCGACGTTGAGGAAGACGAAGTCGTCGACCGAGAGTCCCAGCTCGCCGCGGAGTCGATCTGGCTCCTGCGATCGCGCCGCGTCCAGCCGCCCGAGGTCCACGCCGTTGGGCACGATGATCATCTTGTCGACGGCCAGTCCCATCCGGCGGTCGCAGTACCTCGCCACCTCGGCCGAGACGCAGATGTACGCCGTGGTGGCGGCGTCGGCCTCGCAATAGGCGTCGAGCGCACGCTCGCCCAGCCAGACATAGGTGTTGTGGACCACCTGGACGAACGGCAGGCCGAGGTCCGCGGCGATCGTCGCCCCGAATGTCGAATAGTGGGCGTAGACCAGGTCCACTCGCTGCTCGACGAGCCAGGACCGGTACGCCGAATCGCGTCGATCCGCGGCGACCGTCGTCACTTCGAGGCCGGCTCCCCGCGCCTGTTCGACCGCGGGCCCGCACTCGCCCAGGACCAGCAGCGAGACGCGCAGGCCCCGCCGGATCAGCCCGCGCGCCAGTCCGATGACGACGTTCTCGAGTCCCCCCTGTTGAAAGTCGTCCACCTGGATCAGCACGTGTCGAGCGCCTTCCGCGATCAATGGCTCCGGCGGAAGGCGCCGGCGATCGTCCTCCGCGCGGGACCGCTCGAAGTAGCTACGATTGTTCGCGTACGGGACGGCGAGCTCGAGAATCGAGCCGGGGGAGTTGACGACGAGGTTCTTGATGCCCAGGAGGTCCAGGCGATCGGCGACCTCGCGCCGGCCCGAGAAGCCGACCACTTCCAACCGGGCCGAGGCGGTCCTCCGCTCGTAGGTCTCGTCGATGTCGTCGAACCATGCGGCCACGATCGAGCACTCCGGCCGCTTCGCGCCGGCCAGGGCCTCCAGCCGGGTGCTTTCGACCAAGTAGAGGATCTTCTCCTCGCCGACGCCGCGATCAGCGACGGTGAGATCCGAATCGACTTCGAGCCATCGATGGGATGAAGGCGGACACATCGCGAAGTGCCGCTTCATCGGCGCGTTGACCAGCAGCGTCCAGGGCCTGTGGTAGTATCGATTCCGGGCGCGTTCCGTCTTCATGAGCGAAGCGGCGCGCTCGGCGATCTTCAGCTCGACCGCACGACCGCTGAGGCTCCGCTCGTGCACGCGATACCGGTAGAGCGTTTCGTCGGTCCCGAGGTGCTCGATGCGAAAGGCATGGTTCACCCGCATCCAGTAGTCATAGTCCTCGATGCCGACTCCGGGGTCGTAGTCGCAGATGACGCGTCCCACGATACTCCGATAGAGGAAGCACGGTCCGATGAAATTGTCCTCGACGACGTTGATCTCGCGCGGGTTGCGGGAGAGATGGATCTCGGGCGAGGTCGCCGGGCGGCGGTTGTGGGGGCGGAAGGACGGGTTGACGAGCGGCTCGCCGCGATCGTCGATCGCGACGTAGTCGGCATAGACCATCGCCGTCTCCGGGTGCGAGGACAGGTAGCCGACGAGCCGGTCGAGCTG
Organism: uncultured Planctomycetota bacterium; assembly: GCA_963815795.1. Taxonomy (GTDB): domain Bacteria; phylum Planctomycetota; class Planctomycetia; order Isosphaerales; family Isosphaeraceae; genus JAKAUH01. The sequence continues at coordinate 1,755,894 of CAWFIC010000006.1, forward strand.
CTCAGGGTGCATGAGATTGTCGGCGGAGGTCCACGTCCAGAACTCGCCGCGCGCCAGATCGAAGCCGTTACTCAGGGCCGCGGGCAGTTTCTGGTTGGCTTGCATCAGGACGCGGACCTTGGGGTGCCCGAGGTAACGCCGGAGCACCGCCGCGACATCGTCCTCCGACCCGTCGTTGACCACGATCAGCTCGTAGTGGGGGTAAGTCTGGCCGAGGACGCTCTCGATGGAGTCGCCTAGCAGGTCGGACTGGTTGAACACCGGCAGCACGATGCTGACCAGCCCGGGGACGTATGGACACCGGGCGGCCCGGCCGTCAGTTTCGGCCGAATGGAGCCCGCGCATCGCCAAGGCCCGACGCATCCGGAAGACGGGTCCCCGTCTCCACAGATGATACGCCAGGGCCGCCGCGACCGGGCCCGGTCCCTGACGAGCCTTGCGCACCACCCGCTTCGGCAACTCCAGGAGTCCGCTCGACGCGCCGATCTGTCGACCCATGTTGCCGTCCTCGCCTCCCTTGTGAGCTCTTCCCGGTTCTCGTCCGTGTCGGGGCGATCCGCCTCGATCCGGCCCGCGGCCGTGGCCCTTATCGATTTGCCAGAACCGCGGATTTGTCAACGCCAGAGCGCGCGCCGAGGATCCGTTCACCCGTTCTCATTTCCGTCGCTCTCGATGGTCGAGTCCTCATCGAAGAGCGAAGCCATCCTCGGTATCACCACTCTGTGGCTGCGGCCAATCTCGGCGCGAGGTTTCGTGGAGAGCGTGCGTCCAGGAAGGTACGTCTTGTGCTATCCTTCTCTTATGCGATAGTGCATCGTTGCCGCGGGCAACGACCGAGTTCTGGCGAGGCGTAAAGCGCGAAGATGTTCCAGCTTGCCCTGACAGCATGGAATCACGGCTTTCGGCGTCGTCAGCCTGTGCCGGGCGCGGATACCGGCCCGCGTCGCCGGCATCAAGTGAATCCAGGCGCCGAATCCCTGGAGGTCCGGGATTGTCCGTCCGGACTGGCGCCGTCTGTGGGATACGCGGAATCGGCCCATGCCTTGCTCGGCGGGCACCACGCCGCGACGCATGACTCACGCCATGGCCACCCGGCGAAAAGGGCCATGCCGCAGGGGCCGCGGACGATCTATGTTGCGCCGAGGGGCAACCTGGGATTCACCGCGGGGAAGAACGCGGCCCACCCGCTGGGCAGCTTGACCCTGGCCCTCAAGCGGTCCAGACCGGGGACCACGATCATCCTCGCGCCGGGCGTGTATACCCACAGCGCGGGCATGTCGGGCAAAAGCAACATCACGATCGTGGGCGCCGCGAACCAATCAAGCGTCCTGGCACCGGCGACCGGCCAGGCGCTGAAGGTCTACCTGTCGAGCGATATCACGATCGAGAACATCTGGTTCCGCTCGGCGGGGAACGGCGGCTCCGGACTGGCGGTCGCGGGCTCGTCGGTGAACGTGGCGAACATCAAGACCGACGGCACCTACGGCGACGGCGTCGTCGTCACGGGGTACGGGGGGCAGCTCGGGATCCTCAACGCGACGACCTCGCAATTCGACGCGGTGCAGACCGGAGACGGGCTGGGCGTGCAGGACGGCTCCTCGGTGACGATCAATGGGTGCACATTCAATAATAATGGCACGGCCGGGGGTTCCATCCCCGGGGGTAGCGGGCTGGGCGTGGAGGGGAACTCCCGGGCCACCATCACCAACTCGCAGTTCGTCGGCAACCTCAACGCCGACTTGGTGGCCTACGGCCAGGCGCAGGTGACGGCACAGGGGAGCACGTTCAGCAATAGCCAGAAGGGCGACGGGGCGCTCTTTTCTGGCCAGACGGCGGTCATGCTCACCGGTAACACCTTCGCGTCGAATGGACAGGTCGTCGGTTACGCTTCGGGATTCAACGGCGTGGAGTTCTTCGGATTCAGCGGGACCGCGGACGTCTCGGGCAACACCTTCCGCGACAACACCGCCAGCGGGATCGACGTCGGTGGCGCCCCCCAGGGCATGCAGATTGCCGACAACGTCTTCGACGGTAACCTGGTCGGATTGAACCTCGACGCCGCGTCGGCCCCGATCAGCGCGGTCGTGCAGGGGAATACCTTCACGGTGCCGTTCGGCTCCTCGAGCCTGTTTCAAGGGCTCGTCGCGGCCGGCAGCGGCGTCACGGCGACCATCGGCGGCACCGGCGCGGAAGAGAATCTCTTCGAAAACTACAGCTATCGGGCATCCATCCTCCAGTTCCATTCTAGCGGCTCATCTGAGATCGGCTGCCCCAATCTGAGCATCCTCGCGAATAGTTACCAGCAAGGCGGGAGGTCCGTCGATCCTTCGCAGGCGATCCTGCCCTGTTGACTCCTTGACTGGTTCGCGTCATCTGACTAGAGTGCCACCGCGCCCAGCGCCCCGTCCCCGCGCCCCGATCCAGCGGCATCGTGGAGAGACTCGCTCTCGAGTAAGAACAGGATGTTCCCATGCATGGAAGCAAGCGGCTCCTGATCGTTTCTCATGGACCGGTGCCCACCCCCGAGCATGTCCATGTTGAAGGAGGAGGCCTCCGCTGCTGGGGCCTCGCCCGGGGGATCCGATCGAATTCGGCGGACCTGGAGATCACGGTCGCGTACCACGATCACTACGAGAAGTCGAATCCGACGACCGAGTCGGAAGGGATCCGGATCGCGACCTGGAATCATGAGACGATCGGCTCCCTGGCGACGGGGTTCGACTCCGTGCTCATCAGCTACTGCATGGGGGAGCACGCCGTCCGGCTGGTTCGTGGATTGCGCGGGGATCAACAGCTCATTCTGGACTGCTACGTCCCCATCTTCACCGAGGTCTCCGCTCGCAACAGCGCCGACGTCGTGCGCGAGCAGGCCGAGTACGCTCGTGAGCACGGACACTGGACGGAGCCGTTGCGAAGGGGCGATTACTTCCTTTGCGCCCATCGCGCCCAGGAGCGATACTACCAGGGCGTGCTCGGCGCCCTGGGACGGATCAATCCGTTGACCTACGGTCGGCCGATGATCCTGAGGGTCCCCTATGGCATCGACCGCGACGAACCGCGGGCGCAGGATCGACCCATCTCGCGGCTGGTCGGCGGCACGGCGAAGAGAGTCCTGTGGTTCGGCGGGATCTATCCCTGGTTCGACGCCGCGGACTGGTCGACGCCGTGGCGATGGTCAACCGGAGGCTTTCGACCCGGCTCGTCATCGTCGGCGCGCAACCCTTTCAACTTCCATCCCGACCTGCTGGCGAAATACCAGGAGCTCGCCGATCACGTCCGGCGCCCCGAATTTCGGGATCTGGTCATCATGCAGGACTGGGTCGATTTCCATCGTCGGGCGGATTGGTATCTCGACGCCGATCTCGTGGTGACGATCAACCGACCCGGGGATGAGAACGCGCTGTCCTGGAGGACCCGGTTGGTCGACTTCACCTGGGCGGGAGTGCCCGTCACCACCAACGGCGGCGATCCGCTGGGTGAAGAGTTGATCGCCGCCGGCGCCGCCGCGCGGATCGCCAGCCTCGAGCCCGAATCGATCGCACGGACGCTCGGCACGCTCCTGGAGGAGCCCGGCGCACTCCAGGCGCTCCGACAGAACCTCCACGCCTTCAAGCAGGGCCTGTACTGGGACGTCGTGACCGAGCCGCTCGCGTGCGCGGTCGAGAGCGGCGCGCGAGCACCCGACCTGACGCTCGCCCTGCCGGTTGCTCAGCTCCAGGGCCGCGAGTCTGGAGGTCGCAAAGCCAGGCTCGCCAGGATCCTTCACCTGGCCCGGAAAGTGCCGGAGCATCTCCGCCAGCATGGCCTGAAAGCCACGGCCGGCGTCATCCGCCAGTTGCTGGCGCGGCGACTCCGCCTCCATGTGTCCGATCGCGCGGAAACGCGGCCGAGGATCGTGGTGCTGGGACACCGGCTCGATCTTTCCGGTGCGCCGTATGTGCTGGTTGATGTCGTGGCGCAGATGGTCAACCGGGGGCTGAAACCGCACATCCAACTGTTCACTTACCAGCCGGTTCATGCCAGCAACCTCGAGCGGCTCGCCGGCCTCGGCGTCCCGACCACCCTCCTGCCCCACGCGGACGCGGTCCCTCCGCTGGTGGCCGGAGATGTCGTGCTTCTCAACACGACCGGATTCTCCCCGGCCGTCCGGCATGCGGTCTTCTCGGCTCTCGAAGGAGGGGGCGTCAAGCAACTGTTCTGGTATGTCCACGAGGACGCGCCCGAACGGATCTTCTCCGACGCAGAGACCGCCCGGATCCGCCGGCTGAGCGAGGATGGCAAGCTCGCGATCGTCACCCTCTCGCAGCAAGCGTGCCGACGGTATAGCCGGCACTTCGGGGTGGAAATCCTCCTCGAGCCGCACCGAGTCGACCTCCCCGGGAAGTACCACATCGTCCGCGACGCCGACGACTTCGAGACGCTCCGCTTCATCCTGCCCGGCACCTTCCTCGACGGACGAAAGGGGCAACATGCCGTGCTCTACGCCCTGGCGGCTTGCTTCCGGCTGTATTGCGAGCCGGATCCGACGTCCTATCGCGAGTTCACGTTGACCTTCGTCGGCGTCGAGGACGATTGGTATTCGAGCCAGGTCGTACGCCACCGCAAGATCATCGGGGATCGCGTGATCATCCATCCCAAGATGACGCGCGAGTCCTGCCTGGATCTCATCCGCGAGGCGAACGCGACCATCTGCTACTCGCAGAGCGAGACGCTGCCGATCTTCGTCGTCGAAGGGATGCTCGCGGGGCACCCGATCCTTCGCAACGACTGCTCCGGAGTCGACGAGCAGCTCGAGGCCGGACGGAATGGCTTCATGCTCGACAGCGATGACTTCTGGCAGGTCGTGGACACCTTCGAGCGCATCCTCAGCCGCCGCAAGACCACCAACGAAGAGCTCGCCGGCATGTCGGCCCGATCCCACGCGATCGCGCTGCGACAGCGGGAGAATCGATACGGGACGCTGATCACCGAGATTCGATCCGCGTTCCTGGGTTGCGAACCGCTTCCGTCTCGTCCGCACTTCGCCAGGCCGTCCGTCGTTCACACCCGCGCCCGACCGGAGTGATCCGTCCGGTCCGCGACAATCGTGCGGTTCCCCATTACCTGAGCCTCATCTCGTCGCCACGCCCTACGGTCTGTACCTCGTCGGACATGAACCGGAAGTTGCCGACTCGGGCTTGCTTGAGCATCTCGAAGGACTCGTGGGTCTTGCGCCGGTCGGGGAGCAGGCGGGGATAGCTCAGGTCCACGAGCCGGGATGCTGGCATTCCGCTGCGCAGGCCATTCTCGATCCTGAGGTACAGGTCGCGGCGGCCCTTGCCGATGGCACGACCCGACCGAGCCTGCTCCGGAAGGCCGGCGCAGATCGAGCGCGAGCAGGCCGACATGCACCAGCCGACGACTCATCGTCTTCCCGTAAATCAACCACGCGAAATACACGACACCGAGCAGGGGCATCTCGATCGTGATGTAACGGCCGAACCGCCCGCTCCCCGGACCCAGCCCCGACCGCGAGTAGCCGACCGCGACTGCGATCCCCAGCATCGATATCAGAACCGTGATCAAACCAATCGCGCGGGCTCGCTGCTCGGGTGTCCGCCAGGCCACCACCCCCAGGAGGAACATCGTGGCGACCGACATCACCACGACGGCCAGCCCCGCCGCTCGCCAGTAACCCCAGCGCATCGGGAAGAACACCAGGCTGCAGACCTCCAGCGTCGTGGACCAGGCGGCCGACGCTGACGGTGCCGGCGGGATGTGCGGCGGTCTGACGTAGCCATTGAGGTACCACATGACGACGCCGGCGGTCATCGTCAAGAGCACCAGGCCGATCGCACGAGCCGACAGGCCGGGGTCTCGGCCCGACCACCATCCGCATGCCACATAGCCTGCCAACCACAGCGCCAGGGGCGGCAGCATCGCCATGCCACTGCCGCCGCACAGCGGCAGCAGGACGATTGACCCTCCCATGCAGAGGCACGTCCACCATCCTGGCCGGCCGGGCGACAGGCCGATGATAACGATAATCGTCCAGGTGAGCGTCGACGTCATCACCAGGTTCAAGGCGAATCCGACCAGGAGGCATTCGCATTGCCCGAGGGTGAGTATCGACAGCGGCAGGACGACATCGACGGCGCTGGTCCATCCCCTCAGGCGTCGGGCCAGGACGATCGCCGCGGCCGCCGCGGCCGACAGCAATCCCGCGTTGAGATACAACCCCGCGCGAAAGTCGGGTATCGCGCGGAGCAGCCCAACCTGCACCAGTCGCGGGATGACGTTCCGATGTTCGTTGTACTGCGCTGAGGCCCACTGATAGCTCAGCGGCTCGTGCCTCGTCATGACCGGGACCATCGTGAAATCATCGAAGAACGGGATGTTCCGCGCATAGTTCCCGATGTACGAGATCGTGCTGAGAGTCGCGCCGGCCCAGACCGTCCAGACCAGGATGGCACTCAACTGCGTGCGAGCGCGCCCGCCATTGAACCTCGTCGCTGGTCTCGACCGTCGAGTGACTTCCCATCGCTCCTCCGTGCGTCCTTGGGCAGTCCTGGTTGCCTCCATGAGGTTTCTTATCGGACACTCGAGCACTCGCCTTTGAGTTGACCGACTCGGCGGTGCGATCGGGATCTTCAAGGAGGATACGTTTGACCCAGCACGCCTGGCCTCGATCCGGGGCACAAGGCCCACCGTACCCGGGCGGCGGTCCCTGGCCGAGAGATGGCCTCATCTTCACGGTGAATTTGGCCGATGTAGGCAGGTGAGAGATCGCTTCGGCGCATGAGCCCAACCCGAAGGGCCGAAACCCTCGACTGACCCACCGCAATCAATTCGGCGCCCTACGGCCAGATCAAGACCGAGCAGCTCGTGCGGACCTGGGACCTCGACGCCGACCTCCCCCTCCCGATCGATCCGAGACTTCCGGCGCCCTATGACGACCCAAGCATGAGGCCCTGTATAATGGGAGCGACCTGGTCGAGCGGTCCCTGGAGCGATTACTCTCATGAAGGTGCTGGTCATCGGTGCAACGGGCGGGACGGGCCGTCATGCAGTGCGGAAGCTGCTCGAGCGGGGCCATGAGGTGACAGCCTGGGCGCGGCGGCCGTCGGCGCTGGCCGAGGACGTCCCTAGCGATCGCCTGCGGGTCGTGACCGGCGAGGCCCGCGATGCCGGGTCGCTCGACCGGGCCGTCGCGGGCCAGGACGCCGTGCTGGTCGCCTTCGGGCCCCGGTCGCTCAGGAAGGACGACGTGCAAGAGGCCCTCTACCGCAACCTCATCGCGGCGATGAAGACGCACGGCGTCCGGCGGATCGTCAATCTCTCGGCATGGGGGCTGAACAACGACGGCGCGGTCACGTCGTCGTTGTTCTTCAAGTACGTCATCGCCCCCGTGTTCCTGCGCCATGTCTTCGCCGACAAGCGGTGCGCCGAGGCGCTGCTGACCGCCAGCGGCCTCGATTACGTCAACGTGCAGCCGGGGCGGTTGCTCGACGCACCCGCCCGCGGGGGCGTGCGCGCGTCGCTCGACGGACGGGGACTGCAGCCGCGGATGACCCGTGAGGATCTCGCGGCGTTCATGGTCGACCAGCTCGAGAGCGATCAGTGGCTCGGCCGGTCGGTCATCGTGGGCTATTGAGACGAACGGCGTCTCCGGGCGAGATGCGTCACCCGTTCGGTTGTCGGCTCAGGCGGATCTCGCCGAGGTCGACGGTCTCGCCCGGGCGGGCGGTGAGGTGTTGCAGGATCTCCTCCTTCGACTCGTCAGGTTCCAGGAAGAGGTCCGGGCGCGGCCCGGGGCGGAAGCCGACGCGGGCGACCAGGTCGGGATTGAGGCCGTCGATGTGGAAGTGGCCCTCCTGGTCGGCGGCCAGGACCTCGTCCTGGGGCCAAAGGCCGATGCCCTTGGGGATCTGCTCGCCCCGTCGATCGTAGAATACGAGCACGATCAGGGCGCCGGGCAGGGGCCGACCGTCGGCGTCGACGGCGCGCCCGATGGCCGAGCCGCACGGGCCGAGCCGCACGTCGAGCGGGCCTGCACCGGGCTCGATCGTGACCGAGCCGGCGAGCCGTCGGTCCTTGTGCACGAACGAGACCGTGCGCGGCTTGCCAGGTTCGAGGCCGACGACCTCGAAGCTGGCGTCATCGAGCGTCTTCACCTCCCAGTCGGCGATCAGGCCATAAGCCTGGGCGCCGACGAGCGGCTTGCCGTCCGGATCGAGCAGCCGCCCCTTACGCGTCGCGCCGCGGGTCAGTTCCAGGTCGAGCGGGAAGGTCTCGACGTCGGCAGGCACGTCGACCATCCGGCAGACATGGAAGCCCGAGACGAGCACGCGCATCGGGGCCTCGCCTTCCACTTCGCCGATGCCCATGCGACGGACGGCCTCGGGCAACCGAGCCCGCGTGTAGGGCAGGTCGTTCCCCTCCGCCTGGGCCGTGATCAGGGCCGGCCCCGGGGGCACGGTGATCTGGAATCCGTCCCCGCCAAACGGGTGCGTGAAGCTGGCCTGGCCTTTATTGACGTTGTTGGGGAGCTTCATGTAGTTCACCTGATGGCCGGCCACCGACTTCCCCGTGGCCTTGTCGATGAGCCGGCCGCGGATGACGACCCCCGTGTCCAGCTCGAACGACATCGCGATCGGCTTCAGGCCCACGGTGTCGGAGATGGTCGTCGAGATGAGCAGGTAGGGTTGGCCCGGCCCGGGCGAGACCTGGAGCCGGTACGACGCGACCTTGGGCAGGCCGTCGAGTCGGAAGCGACCGTCGCGGTCGGTCGTGGTCCAGACGTCGGCCCCCGGGACATGGCCCGAGACCGAGATCCCTGCCACCGGCCGGCCGCTCCCCTTGGCGCTGACCACGCCCTCGATCGGCCGGGACGGGGCGGCGACATAGTCGAACGTGGCACCGAAGAGCGGAGTGATCCGCGGGGAGTACCCGGGATCGGCCGGCCCCGGCCGCGGCCCGACTGAAGAGGGAGTGAGGCGAGTCATCGCCCGCAAGCCGGCGCGTGCGATCCCGGGGCCCTCGATCTCGAGAGAGACGATCCGGTCGCGGCCCACGCCGTCGATCCGGAAACGTCCGTCGGGCCCGGTCCGGATCATCCTCTCGGACCAGCGATCGCCGTCCTTGATCCACCAGTAGCCCTCGACTCCTTGCGACGACTGATCCTCGCGGATCGTGCCGATCCGTAGCAGGGCATCGAGGTCGCCCGCGGGTGCTTCGCCGGCGGCGGCGAGATGGACGCGAACGCCTGCGATCGGCCGGCCCTGGGTGTCGAGGATGCGGCCGCGGAGGGGAACATCGTCGGCGACGAGGCGCAGGTTCGACCCCATCGGGGTCGAGGGTCGCCTTCCGGCTTCGAGCCGGGCCATAGCCGGGGGCCGCGGCGGTCACTTCGACGTTCTTCCATTCGTGGGAAGGGATCCCGATGAGCTGTTCGCGCGGCAGCCTGGCGGGGTCGAACGCGAATCGGCCGGCGGCGTCGGTCCGGGCGACCGGATCGATCATCCATCCGGGCTGCGACTCGCCGGCGAAGATCGCCGCGTCGCGGACCGGCTGGCCGTCCGGGGTCAGCACCCGGCCGCGGATCGGGCCGTGGCCCTCCTCGTTCTTCTTGGGATCGGCGAGTTGCTTCGTTTGCGGCTCCGAAGCGGGCGCGAGAGGCTTCGGCCCCCCGCCGTCGCCGAGCGAAGCCCAGGCCGCAAGGCCGGCCATCGCGGCGGCGGCCAGGACCGAGATCATCTGAATCAGCCGGATCATGAGCATCCTCCGCAGGACGTGGTCGCTGAGGGCGACCGCCGCCGAGACCGTCCCGGCCGCCTTCGCCCCCCCTGCCCCCGCATCCGGCCGCATGGCGGCGCGGGTGGCCGCCTCGACCCAGCCGGCCGGAGCCGCCGTGGCCTCGCGAGCCAGGAGGACCGACAGCGTGGCCGTCGTCGCGGTGACTCCGCGCCGGACCAGCCGGGAGCGCAACAGCTCCCGGGCCCGGGCGATGCGGCTGCCGATCGTGCCGAGCGGCCAGCCGAGCTGGTGAGCGGCCTGTTCGTAGGAGAGGCCCTCGAGGTAGCAAAGCGCGATCGGGGCCCGGTATCGGTCCGGGAGCCGGTCGATCTCGGCGTGGATGATTGGCAAGAGCTCGCGGTCGATCTCCGCCTCACCCGGCGACCCGGCCTCGGCGGCCATGGTGACCTCCTCGATCGGACGCTCGCGGCGGCGCGCGGCGACAGCGTTGGCCCGAATGGCGATCCGGTAGGCGACGCGATAGAGCCAGCTCCCCAGCGAACCGGCCGACTTCAGCCCGCCGGCCTTGCGGAAGAGCACCAGGAACGTGGCCTGGAAGGCATCCTCGGCGGCGCTCTGATCCCGGAGCACGCCCCGGCAGACTGCCAGGACCATCGACCCGTGCCGCGCGACCAAGGCGGCGAAGGCCGCCTCGTCACGCCGGCTGAGGAAGCGTTCCAGGAGCTGGGCATCGGTCTGGCCCGTCAGCGTCCCTTCGTCGAACAGACGCTGGATTTGCCCCAGGGCCATGCCGGATCGTGCGCTGGCCATCGAACCCCCTCGGAAAACGAAAGTCGTCCGCCCTCTCCTGAGTATGAGAGACGGCGGACGACGGCGGACATCCGGATTTCTTGGAATTGCTGCGTGCGAGAGGATGATCGCGCGAAACTCGGTGGCCCTCTCCGCGCTACTTTGGCCCTCCCGCGGGCTCGGCCCCGAAGGCCTGGTCGTAGAGGTCATTCCACGTTCCAGCCTGGTCGTCGAACCGATAGAGCCGGCCTTCCTTCTCGATCATGAGCGCGCCGAACAGGTAATACGGAGCCGCGTCGGTTGCCGGAGGCAGGTCGAGCGCACCCCAGCGCTTGGCGGTCTCACTGAGTGCATAGATGCGATGGCCGATACCGAAGACATGTCCCATGAAGACCTTCACGGAGGATCGATCGACCGGCTCGGGGACATCCTGACCGATCCAGGCCCCATCCACGACGGTGAAGGCAGCGACCCGCGTGACTTTATTGTCTCGATCGAGATCCAGGGCGAAGAATCTGGGGTGGTAGGTGTACTTGACATGAGTCGGGAAGGGCTGCTGCGTCCGTTGCCAGGCCTGCGTCCTGGGCGAATCCTGCTGGAAGGCCTGCGTCCTGGGCGAATCCTGCTGGAAGATGACCTCACGCCGAACTCCTTTGACTGCGGGCAAGTTCAATGGCGTGGACTTGCCCGTCTTTGGATCGTGGGTCGCAATCCTGGAGCCGTCGGGCGAGACAACGATGATCCTCCCCTCCTGCCCGCCCTGGGCCAGGTAGATGTATTGGGGGCGCTCGGAATCGGTGGCTCCTCGGTTCTTCTTTGCCGCGGTGGGAGGAGGGGTGGATGCTGGCCGCGCACCGGCCGGCTGTCGCTCGCGGCGGATGGCGTCGAGCCGGTCACGCCTCAACACGAGCCGATCTCGCAACGATGCGATCTCCGTGGTCAATTGATCGATCCGAAGCTGCATCGCGGCGATTTCGGCGGCGATTCGCTCGTCGTCGGTTCGGGGATCGGCGGTAACCGACTTGCTGGATTCCGTAGCCGGTCGTTCGGACTTCCGGGCAGCCGCCGCGTCCGAGCCGATCGCTTTCGCCGCACCATGACCCTGGAAGGCCAGCGTTCGGGCGCCGCCGAGGGCCAGCGCGATGGCAATTCCAGTCGCGCCGAGATACGAGAGCTTTGCGATTGTCATGGTCTGAAGGACCCTTCTGGCAAGCGCGACGGACCGTGCCGAAGCGATGTTGGCGGCGGTCGTCGCGGGGTGTGTCGCGAAGTTCAAGGAGCCGCGCACCGTCGTATCGATCCATTCGGGAGAGACGGGCAGACGTGCGAGGGACGCTACGATCGCGGCGCCATCGACCGTGATGCCCCGCCGGGCGAGCCGATGGCGGAGAACGTCGCGCGCCCGGGACATCCGGCTGCGCACGGTGCCGACCGGCCATCGGAGCCGACTGGCCGCCTCGTCGTGTGACATCCCCTCGAGGTAGCAGAGCACCACAGGCGCCCGCAACGTCGAGGGGAGCCGCGTGACTTCCTCATCCACGATCGCCGCGAGCTCGCGGCGTTCGGCGTCTGCGGAAGCCGGGACGCCATGTTCGCCCTCGATCGGCTCGGCCACGGATTGCTCGTGGACGAACCGGCGCGCGGAATGGGCACGCGCCCGCACGGCGACGCGGTGGGCGACTCCGTGGAGCCACCGGCCGATCAGGTCGCCGTCGCGGATCGCGCCGGCCCGGCGGACCAGCACGAGGAACGTCGCCTGGAAGGCGTCCTCGACGTCCCGCTCGTCCCGCAGGACGCGGCGGCAGATGCCCAGGACCATCGGGCCGTGCCGCGCGACAAGGGCGGCGAACGCCGCCTCGTCGCCGTCGGTGACGTAGCGCTCCAGGAGCGCCCCCTCGCCCAAACTCGCGACCGTGCCCCGATTGAACAGGCGGTCCAACTGGTCGAGGACCGCCCCGGCGTAAGAGTTCACGACGATCCGTCCCCCCCGTTGTCGACGGTCAGGTTACACCTGAATCTGCGACCGGCCGGGATTCCAATCTCAGTTTCCCGGATTTCTTCCCGGAGGGGGAGAAGGAAGTACGTTTCGTATCCGATGACCGATCGCTCACGCTCGCGGCTCGGCAACCGCGGCTGCGGCCGTCGTCAGCACGCGAAGGCCGCGGTCAATAGCCCGTGAAGCCGCGGCGTTCGAGGTTGGTGTTCGGGACCTTGAAGGGCGCCTTCCGCTTCTTCCGTGGCGGGGCGGTCGGATCCGGCGGCGGGACCTTACCAGGTCGTGCGCCAGTCCGATGGTCGATGATGCCCAGGGAGTTGCTGTCGGCGGCGTGGCCGGCGCGAGTCTTGAGGTTGTATTGCAGGGCCTTGCCACTGCTCACGGAGGGCGGTTGGCCGGGGCTGTTCTGATGCACGTAGGTGACCCCGTTCTCGCCCTCGCCGTAGGCCCAGATCACATCGGTATTCGAGTCGTAGGTGGCTACGTCCGACTCGATGCCGAAGACTTCGCCCTTGTTGATGTGGACCTTGTCCCACGCCTTGGCGAAGCTCCGCGCCGGCGTCTTCTCGGGCGAGTCGGGAGGCGGCGGCACCTGGATCACACGCAACATCTGGCTGGTGAGGTAGAAGCCGTCCTCGGACAGCGGCGAATCGGGGTCGAGCACGACGTCGTTGCCGTAGGCGTCGCGTTCGGGCACCCTCGAGCGCAGAAGTTCGATGTCGCCGAAGAACTCGGACCAGCGTTCCTGCGCGGTGTCGTTGGCCTGGCCCGCGCCCATCCGGCCCCTCATCCCCGTGCTGAATTCGACCTGCATCAGGACCAAGGGGGGAATCCTCTTCCTGATGACGGGCGAGGCCGGCGCCGCGGCGCCGTCGTCCCGTTTCGGGGCCCGGCCCGAAGTCGGCACGACCGTCCGACCCGTGGTGGTTCGCGTACCGTCGCGCGCCGGTCCCGTCCGGTTCGCGCCGACGGGCTGCGCCGCGTCTTCTTGGCCCTCGTCGGGCTTCTTGCTGTCGTCGGGGCGGTTGTACATGTAGACGATGCCGGGGCCCGGGACGTAGAACTCGCCGGTGCGGCGGTTGTAGTCCAGCCGACCGGGAATTTCCTCCAGGCCATGACCCCGCGCCGCACTCTTGTAGTCCCAGGCGTCGATCCGCTCCTTCTCGAGGATGGCGGAGACATCCGGGTAGACCTTGCGTGTGATCGCGGTGGGATTGCCGAAGCAGTAGAGCAGGGCGATGTCGACGCGGGAGCGAGCCGGGCCGGTTCGTTCGCCATTCTCATCGCCGTCGGGCAGATCGGGTTCCGCTCGATCGGCGGCGTCCGCCCTGGCCGGCCGGCCCATCGCGGAGCCGAGCTGTTTGAGCGGGACCTCGCGGTCGGTGAACGCGATCATCTTCTTCTCGCAGTGGAGCATGGCGTCGGTCATCCTGGCGTTCACCACGCCGTAGAAGTCGGCTCGGCCGGCGGGACGGCGCGAGGGGTCCGTCGTCCGGCCGTTGAACTCCATCGCCTTCGTCCAGGTGATGAAGAGCAGATCCTTGTCGCCGACCGGACGCCCGGCGCGGGTCAGTGGCTTAGGCCGAGCGTCGGGTTCGGCGGGCGCCTCGGCTTCCGCCGCCCCGCGCGAGGACGCCACCCGTTCTCCCTGGCGTCGCGGCGCCCCGGCGGCGGACGTGGAGGCGCCGTCAGCCCTCGCGGTCGCGCCTCGTCCCGTCCCGGCGCCCGCGGACGGTCCGTCGACGCCCGCGGCGGCCGGCTTCGACTCCGGCGCCTTGTCGGTCAGCAAGGCGCGGTCGGTCCACTGGGTCAGGGTGCCCGGGCCATACGCCCAGACCTTGTCGTGCTCCTGGTCCATCCAGAGGATCTCGCCGTAGATGATCATGTCGTCGGTCGAGACCTTGGCCCAGCGGATCGGACCGGGTAATGGGGTCGGGTCGGTCGGATCGCGGTGGTAGACCCGCGCGTTGAGTTTCCCCTCGCCCCGGTTGTCGAGGTAGACCGCCTCGCCGTAGATGTCGTCGCCCTGGGGTTTGGCCTGCCCCTTCTTTTCGGGGTCGGGCTTCGCGTCCTGATGCAAGGCCACGTTGCCGCGCAGCCAGGCCTCGCGGACCTCGGCCTGGGCCTCCTTCGGCGTCGGGGTATCAGCCGGCGCGGTGCTTGACCAGACTCCGGTGTGTCGACCGCGGCCAGCGTCGAACCTGTCTCCTCGACCTTGGCGGACGGCTTATCCTTGCGTCGCTTGCTGGTGCCGGAATCGAGCCCCTTGCCGCGCGGCACGGCGACCTTCGCGAAGATCCGATCGGCCACGCCGGTCATCGTGGGCTCGGCCGGCGTCTGGGGCTCGGCGTCTTTCTCGGCGACTTCGACCTTTTCGGGACCCTTGGCCGAGTCGTCGGCCTTCGCGGGGTCCTTGGCCGAATCGTCGGCCTTGGACGAGGTGTCCGTCGAGGCGGCCGCGGGTGCGCCGTCAGCGGCCTGGCCGCCGGTTGCGGCTTCGCCAGCGTCGGGCGCGCCCGTCGAGGCCGGGGCCGGGGTCGGATCGACCTCGATGAAGGGAGCATCGAGCCAGAGGCGGGCATTCATCCGGCGGTTGGGGGCCTGGAAGAGGACGTCGCGATACGCCAGGAGCCGCTCGATCTGGAGGCTGCCGCCGAGGCTCGAGCCCGTGCCCGCGTCGGCGCCGCGGGCGCCGCTCTTGCTCCCGGAGTCTCCTCGGTCCTGACCAGGGCCACCCGCATCCGACGCGAATGCATCGTAGGCCGGCGGTTTCGCGGCCAGGCGGGTGGCAACCGCGCCATCGGCACCGGCCGGCGAGGACCCGGACATCGCCGTGGCCGTCGGTGCCTCCGCCCGCGACTGAGGCTTGAGGAAGACCTTGATCTCCTGGGCCGACTGGAGCGAGGTCTTGCGAGTGAGGTCCACGAAGAAGGGCCGGGTGCCGGTCAGGGTCACCTGCTTCTGCTGGAGCTTGCCCTCCGGCGTGGGGATGTTCACGATGAGCAGCTCGTCCTGCCACTCGGCGATGCGGTCGACCGGCTCCTTCGGGTCGGGCCGGGTCTCCAGGCGGCCGGGCCCGTAGGCGCGGACATCGGCCAGGTCCAGCCCATACCCGCGGTCGTAGATCGTGGCCGAGATGGTCCTCACGTGCGTGACCGAGTGGATCGGCCGGTCCCGCTTCGGCGTCGAATCGGACCGGGCGACGCGGCCGGCCTCGTCGTCGCTCGACTCCTCCGGCTCGTAGTCGATCTTCTCCATCCAGATCGGGCGAGTCTTACTGCCGCGGAAGAAGGTCCAGTCGGGCCGATAAGGCAGGTTCCGCTCATGGATCATCTCGATGCAGAGGACCTTGGTGCCCTGAGCGCGCATCTGGAGCCAGACGGCGTGGCCGGTGGCGTGGGCCTTCTGGAGGGCGAGGTTGCCGAAGAGGCCCTTGCTTGCCTCGCCGCCCGAGGCCCGGGCCTGGGACGTGCCATCGACCGAGCCGGTCGGCCCGGTCTTGTCGCCGGCCGTTCCGTCCGTCCGAGCGGCCGGCGCAGGGGACGCGGGCGTCGTGGTCGCATCGGATCGGGCGGCCAGGACGGGAGCAATCGGCGGCACGGCCGGCTTGTCCGCGCCGACGCTCGTCGCACCGGTCTTTTCCGCGCCCTCGGCATGGTCCTTTTCGCGCCGCGCGGGGCGGACCGCCGGGCACCAGGGTGAGCCGGAGGGTGTCGCAATCGAGCTGGTTCGGGTCGCGGTCGATCCGCCCGTGAACGGCGACGACCCTGCGCTCAAACCGCACGAGCGTGGGCGCCGGCGGCTCGGGCGGCCCCTCGACGACGGGCAGCCGGTCCGGCGGCCAGTCGATGCGCATCGGACCCTGGGACTGGACCATCAGCGGGACGGGTTCCTTCTTCGCCGGGGAATTGGCGTCCTTCGCGGGGGTCGCACTGGCCACGACATCGACGGTCTTCGCGGGAGACGCGGCCTTGGGGGTCGTTGTGGGGCGAGCACCTCCGCCGGGGAGGAAGCCGGAGTCACCCACGTCGCGCATCACGACCCGGGGGTTGTTCTGCAGGATCGCGTACTCCACTCCGCCGAAGCCCGATGACGATCCAGCCGGCGCCGCGTCGCTGTCCACGTCCGGTTTACGGAGCTGGATCTCGAGCCCATCGCCCGTCGCCGTCTGGTCGGGGTCCCGGATGACGACGTGCGAGGTGCTGGTGATCAGCCGCTTCACATCGTCGTATTCGAGATACGTCAATTCCTCGACCGTCAGGTCGTCGGCGAGATTGCCGGGCGTGCCGTCGGCGAGATAGGCGGGCGTCCCGCGGTCATCGCGGATTCGCACGTCGCCCTCGATCACGGCATGCTCGACCTTGATCGACTCGCTGCTCTGCTTGTTGCTGAGGCCGATCGGCTGGTTCATGTCGAGGGTGGCGCTGTCGGCGGTGAGCCACTGGAGGTTCTTGCCATTGCTGGACGTCCACACCATCAGGAAGGGCTGCATCTTCAGGCGCTTGCCGTCGTAGCCCTTGATCTCCTCATAGGACATCGCGTACATCCACAGGCCGCGCTCGGCGTTGTAGAAGCGCAGCGCACAGTTCGACGGCCCAGTGACCGGAGCCGACGGACCGACGGACCAGGTCCTGGGATTGTTTCTTGGACCGGGAGTCGCGAGGGGTGAAGACGATGAGCTCGTCGTGGCGTCGATCCTGGAACTGGCGGACGACGATGTCGAAGGCGCGCACGTACCCGAAATAGCACCCCAGCAGGAGGGCGAAGGTGGTACCGACCTTCAACAGGGTCTTGAACACGTGAGGAGTTCCGTCCTTTATGACTTATCACTCATCGGTCATCAGTTTGGAACCGGGACTTTTCACTTCGAGCGCCCGACGTTTGGGGTCGATCGGGAGGGCGAAGCTCCGTCCGGGCCCGAGTGAATCCGGCTCGGACGGAGCCTCGCCCTCCCGGATCCCGCGTTGTTTCAGGCGCTCTTACGTTCGATGACGGGACCGGGTTCGACCGGTCAATCCCATTTCCCCTGCGATTTGAGGATGACTTCGATGACCTCGCGGACGGCGCCGCGGCCGCCCGGCGTGCGCGTGACGAGGTGGGCGACTTCGCGGACGTCGGCGACGGCGTCGGCCGGGCAGGCGGCCAGCCCGACGGCGCGGAGCACCGGGAGGTCGGGCAGGTCGTCGCCGATGTAGCAGACCTGCCGCGGCTCCAGCCCGAGTCGTCCGACGAGATCGCTAAACGGGCCGGACTTGGCGTCGTGGCCCTGGAGCACGTGCGCGATCGACAGCTCGGCGGCCCGGCGCTCCACGGCCCCGAGCGCCGCCCCGACAGGATGGCCGAGAGCTTCCCCGCCCGGTGCCAGAGGGCATAGCCCAGGCCGTCGCGCACGTGGAAGTGCTTGATCTCCGCGCCCTCGGCATCGATCGCGATCACGCCGTCGGTCAGGACGCCGTTGACGTCGGCGATCAGGAGCTCGATCGGCGCGCAACGCGCGCCCAGCTCGTGCCCGGCCCGATCGCCCTGGTCGTCTCCCATGGACGTCACTCCTCGAAGTCCGCGGGGAGCAGGCCGATCAGGTCGGTCACGTCGATCAGGCCGACCAGCCGGTCGCCGCTGTCGACGACCGGCAGCTCACTGATCTTGTGGGCGTTCATGACGTTGACCGCATCGGCCAGGGTGGAGCCTACGGGGATGCGATAGGGGTCGGCGGTCATCACGTCTCCGATCGGACCGTCCAGCTCGGCCTCCCGGCGACGTTCGAAGAGTCGGGCGAGGTCGCTGTCGGTGAAGATACCCAGGAGCACGCCCTCTTCGTTGACGATCAGCACGGCGCCCGAGCGGCGGCGCGGGCCGGCCAGTCGGACGAATACGGATCGCACCGGCTCGTCGACGTGCGCCCGGCGGAGCCGCCGCTCGGAGCGCATCACGTCCTCCACCCGGGTCAGCTTGCGGCCCAGGCTGCCCGCCGGGTGAAACAGCGCGAAGTCCTCGGCGGTGAAGTCGCGCATCCGGCTCACGAGCAGCGCCAGCGCATCGCCGACGGCCATGAGGGCCGTTGTGCTGGCCGAGGGCGCCAGGCCCAGCGGACACGCCTCCGCCACGGGCCCCAGCGCGATGCAGAGGTCGGCCGCCCGGCCCAGCGAGCTGCCCGCCCGCTCCGTGATCGCGACCAGGCCGGCACCCAGCCGCCGGATCGCCGGGATCAGGCGGAGCACCTCCTCGGTCTCTCCCCTGTGCGAGAGCGCGAGCACCACGTCATCGGCGCGGATGCGGCCCAGGTCGCCGTGTACCGCGTCGGCGGGGTGGAGGTGAAAGGCCCGCGTGCCGGTCGAGGCCAACGTCGCCGCTAGCTTCTGGCCGACCAGGCCCGCCTTCCCCATCCCCGTCACGATCACGCTGCCGGACGATCGATAGATCAGGTCCGCGGCCTGCGCGATCGACTCGCCCAGCCGGTCCCGCACCCGCTCGAGGGCCTCGGCCTCGATCCGCAGGACCTCGCGCGCGAAGGTCAGCCCCTCGGCCTCGGTTCCGGAGGCCCGCGGCCACTCCGTGATCGTCGCCATCGTGGGCCTCCCTGCCCCGCTCGGCCTGATCCCCACACCGGCCGTACCCACCGGCGCCCGCAACATAGCCCATCCCCGAAGAGTCGTCAACGCGGGTCAATGCGACCGGCCCGATCGGGGCCTGACTGACCGTCTCTTCAGTCATATCGGCTCGTTGGGTCGAGGAGTTTAGCGAATCTGGGAAGTCCGGCGCGGGGCGGGACGCTCTGCGATCAAGGACCCGCGCCCCCGCTCTCAATTCGCGATATGGCCCGAGGCGACGGCCTCCGCCGCCACGGCGGTCTTCTGGTCTTCACTGACCAGGGACCACTGACCACTGACGACCGATCGGGGCCTGACATCCCGTCGCGCCCGGCCGGCGACGATCTCGAATCGTCGTACGGCGTCTCTCGTCAGGAGGAATGCGAGGATCGAGTAAAGGATCAGGCTCACGACGCTGAAAATCGCAAGCCAAGCGGTGCCGTCGGCGACGAGCGACTGTCCCGAAAGCTGTGGCCGCGACGCGGCCTTCAGGTCCCGGAAAAAACCCGGGTCCATCACCAGTTTGGCGATCTCGTAGGGGGTGAAACCCGGCCAGAGCTGCGGCACGAATCCGCGGGTCCAGAACATGTTGATGATGCCTTGCCCGATGACGTTGACCAGCAGGAGCATCGCGATGGTCAGGAACTGGGCGCGCCAGGTCGAGCGGAGCTGCATCGAGATCCAGACCCCCAGCGCCGCGGCGAACCAGCCGTAGACGGCCAGTGCCAGCGCCAGTGCCGGCAGGGTCAGGTAATGGAGCGAGCCGGCCGCGATGCCGGCGATGATGAAGAGGACAAGCACCAGCGCCAGCCGGCGCGCTCGCCAGAACGATCCCAACAGCTTGGCCAGCACGATCTCGCGGCCGGTCAGGTCGGTGGCCGTCAAGCTGACCCAGGTGTCGTCCTCATGCTCTGACGTGATCGATGCCGCGGCAGCGCCGGCGACGGCCACGGCCGAAAACAGGTAGACCAAAGGGATCGCCCACGCCAGGAAGCGATAGAAGTCGTGGCGCTCGTGCTGGACCACAGGGTGACCGATGACGGGGTAGCCGCTTTCCCACAACTCGACGAACGCCCCCAGGGCGTACCAGGTGCCGTAATAGAGCAGCAGGCCACCGAGGATGAGCGCGAGCATCCAGCCGATGAAGCGGGCGAGCCCCCTCGCGCCGCCGGTGTGCAGCTCTTTCCAGAGCATGGGACGTTCGCCGAGCGGGCGATGCGCCCGCCACCGTCGCCTCGCGAGCAGCGCGCGCAGGCCGCGCGGCCGGGCGACCGCACCGTCCTGCCGCTTGAAGATCGGCCGCAACTGGACGGCGGCCAGGAGCGCGAACACGACGCCCATGGCCGCCTGGAGCCCGATCATCCAGCCGAGCGACCGCTCCAAGCGCATGGGCATGCGCAGTACCACCGAAAAGAAGAGATCCCGGAACGCGTAGACCGGGCTACTGGCGCCGACCCATTCCATCAGGTCCGTCCATTCGCCGCCCCCGCGCCATCCGAACGCGAAGTTGGTCTGGACGACCGGGGGCACGACCAGCCAGAGCGCCTCCAGGCCAAATGTGACGAACAGGGCCTCGCGCGGCCTCCGCGCGATCGTCGAGACCCAGATGGAGAGCGCCGCCAGGAACCACGCCGTGCTGAAGAGCCCCGCGCAGCCCATTACCACCAGCATCGGGTCGAGGCCGCCGACGAGCACCAGCATGCTCATCACCGGGAAGCTGACGCCCAGGAGCACCCCCACATACAGCATCCGGACCAGCAGCTTGCCCAGCACAATCTCCGGGCCCGACAATCGGCTGGCCAGGAGGTAATGCAGCGTCCTGCGCCGCTTCTCGTCGGCGATCGCGCCGGCGACCAGCGTCGGGGTGAGCAGGAGCACGAGGAACTCCTGTCCGATCGCGATCCCGGCGAACGCCAAGAGACCGAACCAGTGCACCATACTGACGGGGATTTCCCCGCCATACTGCCCGGCCCAGGTCGAGTGGACCGCCCAGAGGATCAGCACCAGGACCGTCGCGTAGACGGCACGCGCCGCGTAGAACGTCCCTCGCCGCGCGCTTCTCAACAGCTCGAAGACGAAGACCGGACCGGGTAGCATCGGTGGACCTCGAGACCATTGACGTCGCCTCGCCGTGGCGACCGACTCGTGATTCTCGGACGGATGTCCAAGATACTCGACCGGACTTGACCGCGCAAAGGCGACTTCCCACCCTCCGTTGAAGTCAGGAGGTCCGATGCGACTGGCGCGGATGATCCAGGCGGTTGACGCCCACGCGTGCGGCGAACCGGGCCGGGTGATCGTCGGAGGCGTGCTCGACGTGCCCGGCCGCACGATGTTCGAGAAGATGCAGCATCTGCGGGAGCACGCCGACGGCCTGCGCAAGCTGATGCTGCGCGAACCGCGCGGCTATCCGGCGGCGAACTGCAACCTGGTCCTGCCGGCGACCCACCCCGAGGCCGCTGCGGGCTACGTCATCATGGAGCAGACGGAATACCCCGGCATGTCGGGGACGAACACGATCTGCGTGACGACCGTGCTGCTGGAGACGGGAATGGTGCCGATGCAAGAGCCGGTCACCGAGCTGACGCTCGAGTCGCCGGCCGGTCTGATCCGCGTCCAGGCCGAGTGCCGCGACGGCAAGGTCCGCGGGGTGACGTTCCGCAACGTACCAGCATTCGCCGTGCACCTGGACAGGCCGATCGAGGTGCCGCATCTGGGCACGGTCACCGTGGACGTCGCTTACGGCGGGATGTTCTACGCGATCGCCGACGCGGTCCCGTTCGGCCTACGTCTGGTCCCCGAGGAGGGGCGTGAGATCGTGCGCATCGGCGAGATGATCAAGGCGGCAACACAAGAGCAACTTCCGGTGGTCCATCCCGAGCAACCCGGGTTCGCGGGAGTGACCATCGCGATCCTGACCGCGCCGCCTTCGCATCCTTCGGCGCATTCCAGGAACGCCGTGATCGTCTCGACCGGCCAGCTCGACTGGGACCGGCCCGCGACCTGGACCGGCGCGATCGATCGCTCTCCCTGCGGCACCGGCACGTGCGCCCGGATGGCCTCGCTCTACGCGAAGGGCCACCTCCGGCTCAACGAGGACTTCCGCCACGAGGGAATCCTGGGGACGACATTCACCGGCCGGCTGCTGGAAGAGACGCAGGTCGGACCCCATCGCGCCGTCGTCCCGACCATCAGCGGCCGGGCCTGGATCACCGGATTCTGCCAGTACGTCCTCGAGGAAGATGACCCCTTCCCCGAGGGATTCACGGTGGGAGATATCTGGTGATCAAGGGTACGCGTTCACGGGCCGATGGTGGCGGCCGTTCAGCAGAGAACAGGATTCGCACCTTGAAAGCCGATCCAGCCGCTGGCTCCTCGTTTCATCGCTTCTCAACCTTGATCTTGGTGCCGGGGGGGTGCTTCGAGAAGGTCTCGAAGACGTCGCCGATGACGCGGTCGGCCAGGCGGTTCAGCTCGCGATGGATCTCGGCCTCGGCCTCGGGCCGCAAGGGCGACTGGGTCGGCTCGTAGCCGCCGTACTTGTGGGCGTCGGCCGTGGCGATGTAGCCGATCCCGCCGTTGGCGTAGCCGACGACGATCGGGGTGGCCCGATCGGCGATCGCCTTCTCGAGACGGAGGCCGTATTCGACGAACGGCTCGCCCGGCATCGTCAGGAACACATAGGGGCCGAGCTTCATCGCCATCAGCTCGGCCTCGACCGGCCCGTCCTTGCCGGGGAGCGCCACTCGCTCGGAGGCGCAGCGGATCTTGTACACGCCGGGCCGCTTCGAACGCTCCTCGCGGATCAATGACCGGGCGGACGCCCGGACGACGGCGCCGCCGAGGTCGCGGCCGGCCCACTGGATGTCGAACTCGTCGGCGCATCGATACGGGTCGCCGGCCAGGTTGGGGCGGATATCGCCGGCGCAACCCTGGAGGAACAGGACCTTCGTCCGGCCGTCGTACGCCTTCTCGACGAAGGTCTGGGCCTCCCCCGGGAAGTCGGCGCTCATCTTCGGGTAGCCATCGGGGTAGGGCGGCGTGGCGTTGTCCCCCCAGGTGAAGAAACAGGGGTGGCAGATGGCGTGCATCAGGATCGCCACGGGCGTCGTCGACCGGCCGTCGTCGAACCGGAGGACCTTCACGCGACGGTCATTGGGTCCGTCGGGGTTGAGCCGGACGACCGACTTGCCGTCGTAGACCTTGCGGCGGTTGATGCTGAAACCGATCGTCTCCACGCCATAGCCGACGGTGACGGGTCGCATCTCCGAGGCGGCCTGGGCGGCCGCGACGCCCACCTTGGCCACGACCTCCCTGGCCCAGTCCGCGTTCTTGTCGAAGTCGGGGCCCGAGTGGTTGTGGGAGGCCGCCACGAGAATGTTCTCTCGGGGCGTGCCGGTCTTGAGGTGGACCGCCTCCCTGATGGACCTCACCAGGCCGTCGCCGGCTGCGATGAGGTCGAACGTGGCGATCGCCGCCCTGGTCTTGCCGTCATCGAGCAGGAGCACTCCGGCTCGGATCGGGTCGCGGACGCCCGAGGTCTTCCGCGGGTGCCCGGTCACCGGCGTATCGGGCGGCGGCGTGATATCGACCTTGGCCGCCGCGGCCTTCAGGTTCGACTCGACCGGGAATGTGCCATCCTCGGCGGCCGAGACCCACCCCACCCCGAGGCCCATCGCCGCCGCCCACACGATCATTCTCATGGCTCACCTCGACCCCCTATCACCAGAGCCCCGGGACGAGCGCCGTCCGGCTCATTCGGTCTATCCTCGACGCATTGGAATCGAGCCGATGACGCCGATCAAGCCGTCTCCGGTGCGGAGCCAATCGCCTCGATGGCCCGCCTGCGGCCGGGGGAGGGGCGAAGATCGTCGATCGACGCACCTGGTTCCGCGCTCACGGGCCGATTGTGACATCTGTTCAGATGGATGCCAGATGCGGCATCATTCAACCTGACCTGGACACCTCAGGGCCGGAGGCAACCCCTACAAACGCGTCGGCGTCGGCGGACCGACGCGCGCAGGACACCATCTCGTTTCGTGAACGTCTCTCGAGCGACGAACTGGGTGCCAAGACGCCGCCCGCCTCGTCCGCAAGTCTTTGCGGAACGAGCTCATTTGAGGGCCGGCCTGCGGAGGCGGGAATGCGCCTGCCGGGTCCTGCTGACAATCGATGGCACCCGAGCAGCCTCTACGTTGCTAAGGTCGGCCGTCGGAATCAAACGAACTCTCTGCCAGAGCCGGTCGTAGTAGGTCCGGGATACGGGTGCAGATCCCGCAACTTGACCCCGGTCGGAACGCCCGTTCGAGGATGAATTCCCAAGGGCCGTGGTCCAGGAGCGCAGCCAGATCATTGGTCTGATGCGGTACCGCGGCTGGGCGACGGCTTGGCGGTGCGCCGAGCAATCCCGAGAATGATGCGATCGGTGACAATGTCCCCGACTCTCCCACTTTTCCGATGATCACCGTGCGCGATCAGTCCTCTGCCGTGAGCTCGGTCCATCAGGGCGCATGGTCACTGGTCTTGTCGAGGACTCGCACCTCCCGGTCCACGCCTCGGGCCTCGGGGCGACTCCGGACTGAGCAGCATGTGGTCGATGCGGATGCCTGCGTTGCGCGAATGCGTTCCGGAGGTAGTCCCGGAATCTATAGTCCTTCTCGAGGGGATGGAGGGCGCATAACGCGTCTGTCCAGCCCTGGGACATGAGCTGCCCGTAGGCCTCGCAGGATTCGGGGAGGAAGAGCGCGTCGTCGCGCCATCGCTCGGGCTTGTCGGCGTCCAGCTCGGTCGGGATGACGTTGTAATCGCCCGCGAGGACGACGGAGCTGGCACGATCGAGGAGCGTCGCGGCGTGGTCGTTCAGGCGCCGGAATCATTTGAGCGTGTAATCGAATTTCGGGCCCGCGGCCGGGTCGCCGTTGGGCAGATAGAGGCAACCGATGGTGATGCCGCCGACGGCGGCCTCGATGTAGCGGCTGTGGGTATCGTCGGGCAGTCCGCGCCGGGTCTCCGTCGGTTTCTCTCCCCGCGCGAGGATCGCGACGCCGTTCCAGCTCTTCTGGCCGTGCCAGAGGGCCTCGTAACCCGCCTCTCGTATGGCGTCAATCGAGAATTCCTCGTCCGGCGCCTTGAGCTCCTGCAAACAGGCGACATCGGGCTCCGACCGGGCGAGCCAGTGCAACAGGACCGGCAGTCTGCCGTCAACGCCGTTAACGTTATAGGTGGCAATCTTCATGTGAGCGATCTCGCCCCGGTGGCGTTTCGGAGAGCGTGCGAAGCAGTCATAATACTTCCGCGAGGCGCTCGACGCGAACGCGTCAGGCACGAAACGTCCAGCTCGACTTTCGTGCCCCCGGGGCGACGGAAGGCCCGTATCACGGGCATATCTTGGGACGGGCCGGTATCGACTGTTCGTCGCTGCATCAGGACCTGGCAGCAGGCAACTCTCTGCCGTCCCCGGTGTAGGCGGGCGGGACGTACACGTTGGGCGTCCGCAACGGCTCGCTCCCGGTGTTACGGATCTCGTGCGTCTCACCTCGCCCGACGAGGAGGAGCGTGCCCTCGCGAAGATCGACCCGCTCATTCTCGACGATGGCGACGCCTTCGCCCCGGACGACGAACAGCCACTGATCGGCCCCCCTGGTGCCGGTTATCGGGGCCACCCTCGGTCCCTCCGGGCGCGAGGGTCATCCGGGCGGCTTGCGAACGTTCGTCGCCGAGCACGACGCGAAATACCTCGCCGAATCTCAGGTGCCTGTGCTCCATCTCCTGCAATCTCGTTCCCGGCTCAGGAAACGATCGAGAGGCCGTGCTCGATGGGCGTGATTTCTTCGTCGTCACCAAGTTTGTCGGGGAGTCGTTCCCCATCACGCCTTGAAGCGCGGTTGGTATCTGACTTCTCGGTGCCGCTCCATCGCATTTGACAGCTCGCCGGTCAACGCCTTCCGGCCCGTCGGCCCTTCTGCGGCTATAGAGTTCCCTCGTGGGCGCCTTCGATGTCGCTTCCGACGTACCTGGAGCCGAGGCCCAGTTACTTCGATCCGGCCTTCGCCGCCCTGTTTCGCTTCCGCGTCGCGGCGGCCTTCTTGGCCGAGGCGGACCGCTCGGCTGCGGTCCGGGACGACGACGTGGCTCCGCCTTTCTCGCCGCCCTTGCGGCTCGAGGCGTGCGACTCCGGCTTGCCGTGCCCGCTGCCCGACTTCTCGCCGCCGCCGGATTCCTTGTTGACGGTCGCCCAGGCGCGGCTCTAGGCTTCCTTCTCGGAGTCGCCGCGGTGCTCGTAGCTGTCGGCGATGTGCTCGGCCTTCCGCTTCTGCTTGTGGCTGTACTTCGACTTGTCGCCGCGAGGCATCGTGTCAGCTCCAATGTGTTCGTTGGTGTGAATGCTTTCCATCTCTCCTGTCGTGCAAACGGAATGCCGATTGCGGGAGACGTTGGACCATCGCGACCCGCCGCGTTGCGGGTCATCCGCCCATCGCTCATGAGACGGGACGAATCGAGGAACACGTTCGATGAAGCATCACGGCGGGCATCGCATGGGCCGCTGGCTACCGCACCAGGACGCGCTGGAGGACTGGCTCGAAGGCCTGGCGAAGGACGTCGAGCCCAGGCCCGCAGGAGAGCGCCTCCATCCCGCCGTCGAGGAGTTTCGCGAGCTGATCGGCGGCGACCCGATCGTGCGGCTTCTCATCGCGCAAATGATCGAGCAGGCCCCGAACACCAAGACTTATGCCAGGCGGCATCTGAAAGGCATCGATCACCTGCTGCTTCTGATCGACGAGGTGATCCGGCGCGCGCCAGAGTACCATGAGTCCGGCTTCGTCGGAGTTCCGCTCCACGCCGTGATCGACTGGTGCATGAACACCCCGGCCGGTTTCGCCGCGTTCCGGAACGACGCCATCACCGCGGCCTTCCGCAAGATCCTCAGGGCGTGGTGCGAGTTCCTCTGCAGCCCTGAGTCGCTCTACGTCATCAACGACTCGCCGCGGGGCTGGAAGTGCGCCTCGGCCCGCAAGACCACCGGCATCGAGCAGTTCCAGTACAAGCCCCGCGAGAAGCACTGGGGCTTCGCATCCTGGAACGACTACTTCACGCGCCGCTTCAAGCCGGGCCGGCGGCGGATCGCGGCCCCCGACGACGACAAGGTGATCATCAATGCCTGCGAATCGACCCCATACGCCCTGAAGACCAACGCGAAGCGCGAGGATCGATTCTGGGTCAAGGAGCAACCCTATTCGCTGCAGGACATGCTGGCCGGCGACGAATCGGCGGAAGAGTTCGTCGGCGGGTCGGTCTATCAGGCGTATCTCGACGCCCACAATTATCACCGCTGGCACAGCCCCGTCTCGGGCACGATCCGCAGGGCCTTCGTCCGGGAGGGGACCTATTACTCCGAGGTCGAATCGGAGGGAAAGAACCCGGACGGCATGAAGCTCTCGCAGGGTTATCTCGCGCATGTCGCCACGCGGGCCATCATCCTGATCGAGAGCGACGACCCGGCGATCGGCCTGGTCTGCCTGATGCCGGTCGGGATGGTGGAGGTCTCCTCCTGCGTCATTCGTCCCGAGATCCGGCCCGGGCATCGGGTGCAAAAAGGCGATGAGGTCGGCTACTTCCAGTACGGCGGCTCGACCTACTGCCTGATCTTTCGGCCCGGAGCGATCGCCGGGTTCACCCCGGATGCCCTTCCCCAGCCCGAGAATCCGGATCCGCCCCTCGTCCTGCTCGGGACGCAGATCGCGACGGCGAACGGATGATGTCCGATCGAAGTCGAATCTTGCCTCCCGCGAACGCCGCCGGTCCTCCTCCTGGCCATAGCCCGGTACGGCGACGATCACGGCGCCATGTCTCGTATGGCCGTTCGTTCTGATACACGTTCTTTTCTACCTCTTTGCTTTACCGGGGTCGGCGGATCAGTTGCATCAGGTCCTGAAAGCCCCTACTTCGGCCTCAATACCGACGCGCTGCGTGCCTGCTCTCGCTTGCGGCGTATCGAAGAGACGGCCGGTTCTTAATAGTGTCCCCGGATGATAACCCCTCGAGCGCATGACGCTTGGCTGGCGCACGTCGGCCTCTGGTGAAATCGGTCGGGGGCAGAGCCCCTCCTACAAAAGAGGCATCGTCCGAGGTCTTCCTGATGGGTTTTGACTGCCAGAATCGGTAACGGATTCCTGAAGACTTGCCGGTCTTGAGCGTCAAAATCCATTAGGAGCCGGCTCCTGCCGGCGATCTTCAGGCTACCGATAGCCGCTCTAACACGGGATCATCCATGAGCCAGCGTACTGCGGCACAGCATCCGGAACTGACGGATTATGAGAAGGAGCAGATCCGGCAGATCGCCGCCTGGAAGTCGGAGCCGCCCAATCCGCTCTCCGAGCTGTGGAAGATGATCACGCTGCCGGCGGCCAAGCTCGTCGAGAGGGTCATCCCGGACTCCCTCGTGAGGGCGGGATTGATCGTGCCTACGACGCTGCGGAGCTGATCGCGGGCCGTAAAGACATCCGCAAGCGGGCCGGCGTGAGGAGCCTGCCCAGGCTTCGACTCAAGCCGCTGGAAGAGTGCGACGTCCTGGCCAAGCAGGTCGGGACGGCAGCCCAGGCCATGGCCACGACCGCGGGGGCGGCCACGGGAGCCGGCGGCCCCCTGACCACCCTGGCGGACGTGCCCCTCCTCTTCACCCTGGCCCTGCGAACGATCCTCACGATCGGCCACTGCTACGGCTACCCTCTCGATCAGCGGAGAGGCCGGCCGTTCGTCGTGGGCATACTCATCACCGCGATCTCCGGCTCGCTCGAGACCCGGCGCCAGCGGCTGGGCCAGATTCGCGAGCTCGAGGACCTGCTCCTCGAGGAGACCCCAGAGGAGATCCTGACCGAGGAGGCCCTGACCTTCCTCTTCCAGCTCGAGGAGTTCGAGGAGGTGCCAGGAGTCGGGGCGATCTCGGGCGCCGTCCTAGACCTGGCGTTCACGCATCGGGTTGACGTGACGGCACGGCGGATCTTCCAGGAGCGATGGCTCCGCGATAACGGGAAAACGGGCGGGATCGCGCCCACCGAGGTCCCGGCACGCCAGCTCGCGACTGGCTGGAGCGGCGCGCTTGGACGTGCCGCGTACTCGGGGTGCTACTTCGTCAGTTTCGGAGTGACCTTTCCGATCTGGAAGGTGGCTTCGCTGTTTCGTCCGCTGAAGAACGCCGTGACCAGAGGAGTGCGAGAGGGCGCAGTCGCCGCCATCGAGATGTCGACACAGGCCATCACGAGGAACCGCGCCAAGTCCTCGCGAGATCTCCCGATCCCACAAGGGCTGGTCCTGTCCCGCGCGTAGACGGCCGATCATCGGCCCTGATCGACGTTGCCCCGGAGCGCGAGACAGCGCGCTTATCGACCACCGCATCCGGCAAATACACCGGCGGAATCGTTCGCTGGGCCCCGCACCGGAAGGAGGTGACGACTGGTCCATCAGCACGTCCTTCGACGCGTGCCGCAACCTCGGCCGAAAGAAGCCCGTAGCAGGAGGGGACCGTCCTCGTCGAGGAGGGTCTTCCAGACGGTACGGGTCGATGGGGAGTTCGCGGGGAAATCGCCGTGCGCCAAGGTCGAGCCTCCTCCTGCCTTCCGGCCGAAGGGACGCACTTCTCGCGCCGCTCCCCGATGCTCGGGCCGGTCACCGGGGCGAAGGAGGGACCGTGGAATGCGATTTGCTCTTCCTGAGGGCGACCGGCGATCGAAGGACGCGGGTTGCACGCACCACCAATCAGCCCCGGGGGACCGATCATGAAACTCGAATCCTTGCGCGACTTGCTCGTCGAGCAGCTCCAGGACCTCTATGACGCCGAGAACCGCATCACCAAGGCGCTCCCGAAGATGGCGAAGGCCGCGTCGTCGCCCGAGCTGAAGGCGGCCTTCGAGAAGCACCTCGCGGAGACCGAAGGCCACGTGACGCGACTCGAGCAGGCCTTCGAGGCGCTCGGCGAGAAGACGAAGAAGAAGACCTGCCAGGCGATCAAGGGCCTGATCGAGGAGGGCGAGGAGACGATCAAGGAGGACGCCGAGCCCGAGGTGAAGGACGCGGCCCTCATCGCCGCGGCCCAGCGGGTCGAGCATTACGAGATCGCGGGCTACGGCACGGTCTGCACCTACGCCAAGCTCCTGAAGGAGCAGAGGACCCTGCGGCTCCTCAAGGAGACGATGGCCGAGGAGGTTGCGACCGACGAGGCGCTGAGCGATCTCGCCGAGAGTTCGATCAATCTCCAGGCGGTGTGATCACCGAGAGGGCGGCCCGCGATGCCCCGCAGCGAAGACCTCCACGGCAACGCCCCGGACAAGGCCGCGGCCGCACTGCTCCTGATCGATGTCATCAACGACCTCGAGTTCCCCGAGGGCGAGGAGCTCCTCCGCCACGCCCTGCCGATGGCACGCAATATCCTGGCCCTGAAGACGCAGGCGAAGGCATGCGGCATCCCCACCATCTACGTCAACGACAACTTCGGCCGCTGGCAATCGAATTTCCGCGCCCAGGTCGAGCATTGTCTCGAGGACGGGGTAAAAGGCCGCCCCATCGCGCAGTTACTCGCCCCCGACGAGGATGACTACTTCGTCCTCAAGCCGAAACACTCCGGGTTCTTCTCGACCACCCTCGACATCCTCCTCGAGTACCTGCGTGCGGAGACGCTGATCCTCACCGGCATCGCGGCCAACATCTGCGTGCTGTTCACGGCCAATGACGCCTACATGCGGGATTTCAAGCTGATCGTTCCGGGCAACTGCGTGGCCTCCAACACGGAGGAGGAGAATCGCCACGCCCTGCAGCAGATGAAGGTGGTCCTGAAGGCGGACACGCGGCTGGCCACGGAGCTGGACCTGGACGTCATCTCGCGATGACGCCGGGTCCGGCGGACCGTTGACGGCTGCGTCGCGCCGTGGTGCTCGGTTCCGGGCCGCATGGTCAGTGACCTGTCGGCGCGGAAAGGGGTCCTGGCTCCCTCCTGTGCCGGGCCCGATCATCGACCCTCAGTGTTTGAGGACGACCTTGACGCATCTGTCCTTCTTGTCGCGAGAGGTCTTGTAAGCGCCCGGCGCCTCCTCGAGCGGAAGCGTGTGCGTGATCACGAACGACGGGTCGATCTCGCCGGACTGGATCTTCTCGAGCAGCGGCCGGGTGTGGCGCTGCACGTGCGTCTGGCCCATCTTGAACGTCAGCGCCTTGCTCATCGCCGCCCCGAAGGGGAGCTTGTCCGGGAAGCCGATGTAGACCCCCGGGAACGACACCGTGCCGCCCTTGCGGCAGCACAGGATCGCCTCGCGGAGCACGTGCGGCCGATCGGTCGCGAGCCCCACCGCCGCCTTGGCCTTGTCCATCACGGCGTCGAGGCTTCCCTCGGCGTGGGCCTCCGCGCCGACGGACGCCCCGAAGCAGCGAAAGGTCAAGAAAGCCTGAAGCGCGTGCCGGGCTCGATTCCTCGGGCGACCTTGATGAGCTGCCGGAGGGAATGGAAGGCGTCCTGCACATCGCGCGGGTCGCTCATTCCCATCATCCGCTCGGCGGCCTCGGCCAGGTCGGACGGATCGACGGTCCCGATCATCCGGAGCAGCGGCTCATAGTTGTTCTGCAGGGCATAGCTGGTATGGACGCTCGCCGCTTCCACGGCGCTGATGGCCTCCGCCCTGAAGAGGCGATGGAACTCGATTTCGAGACTGTAGAGACGTTCGAGGATCGACATGGCGTGGTTCCCGTGAAGATCGAGCTGCCGTACAGATCGCCGTCCGAACGTCTCGCAAACGCGGGGCCACGCCAGGCGTCGGCGGACCGCCGCCGCGCCGCTACAATTCGCTGATTCGTCGCAAGCCCTTCCGTCCGCACGATGACGCGAGTCGCTCCTCACTCGCCGGTCAATTCCCTGAGCCGCAGGGCATTTCGGACCGCGTGCCAGTGTCCATCATTATTTAAGTATGCGTAGATCTATTTGCGCATCGACCACCACTCCGCGATCCGGTCTGACCACCAGCGGAGGTCATCTTCGGAGTAGGAGCCGGCGTACATGTGCTGATGATCCGGGCTGAAGGCGAACCCCCTCGGGCGAGCGCTCGCGCCAGGTTGAGAACCCGCCTTCCCCGGGCCAGCGATTGAACGCGTCGTTCACCTCGACCGTGCGGAAGTGCCGGGCGTAGGCGTCGAGCCGCTCCGGGCTCGTCGCCGACTTCGGGTAGAGGATGCCTAGCCGGTGGTCGTAGCTCCAGCCCGACGTCCCGATGTAGACGGCCATGACTCAGCTCTTGGCCACCTCCTTTCCGGCCCGGCCGCCGAAACTCTCGAGGAGGCCCTCGAACGGATCGGTCTTGCGCCGGCCGAAACGAACGAGGGCGTTGCTCATGGTGAACGACCGGGGGTCGAGTCCCTCGGCGACCTCCTTCCAGTCGAGCGGGATCGAGACGGTCGCCCCTGGCACGGCCCGAAGGACGTAGGGCGGTACGGCGTGGTGGCCGCGGGCGTTCTGGAGGACGTCGATGTAGACCCTCTCGCCTCGCCTGGCCTTGCGGATGTCGACCGTGGATTGCTCGGGCATCGCCTCAGCCGTGCGCTCCGCGAGCTCCAGCGCCCAGGCCCTCGCCCCGTCGAACCCCCCGTCCCGTGTCCAGGGGGTCAGGATGTGGAGGCCTGTCTTGCCCGATGTTTTCACGAACGACTCGACGCCTTCCTCGTCGAGCGTCGCCTTGACGGCCTTCGCCACTGCGACGACGTCGGCGAACGCCGCCGTGCCCGGGTCGAGGTCGAAGAGTACGAAATCCGGCCGATCGAGGTCCGCCACACGCGACGCCCAGACGTGGAAGGTGAGCGTCCCCTGGTTCACGAGGTAGAGTAGCGTCGCCTTGTCATTCACCAGGGCGTAATGGACGGCCTTCCCCCGCTCGGTCTCCTGCTCGATGCGCGGGATCCAGTCTGGGTAAGAGTCCGGCGTGTCCTTCTGCCAGAAATGGGGAGCCCCCTCGACCAGTCCTTCCGGCACTCGCTCGAGCGTGATCGGCCTGTCCTCGAGGAACGGCAAGAGGCGGTCCGCCGTCTTCTCGTAGTAGGCGAAGACATCCCTCTTGGTGAGACCAGCCTCGGGGTAGATGACCCGGTCGGGATGGGTGAGCTCGACCGAACCCGGCACTCGTGTCGGCCGCCGGGCGCGGGCCGGGGCGAGTGCCCTAGCCGCAGTCTTCGGTCTTGCCTCGGGCTTCGAAGCCCCCTGGCTCCCGGCCTCTGCGAACTCGTCCTTCAGCTTCATCAGGAGCCACTGGGGCTTTCCTTTACCGCGGGGCTTCATGCGGATCAAAGCGAACTTCCCTTTCAGCCTCTCGCCGTGCATGACGAACTCGATCCGCCCGGAGTCGATGGCTTGGGCTGTCGTCTGCGGCGCGGCCTTCCGGCCCATCAAGCTCTCGAACGTGCCGTGGTCCCAGATCCTGACCGTGCCGCCGCCGTACTGGCCCTTCGGGATCTCGCCCTCGAAGGCCGCGTAGCCGATCGGATGATCCTCGACCTGGACGGCCAGCCGCTTGACCGAAGGGTCCATCGACGGGCCCTTGGGGACCGACCAGCTCTTGAGGACTCCGTCGGCCTCCAGGCGGAAATCGTAATGCAGGACCGAGGCGTGATGCTCCTGCACGACGAAGATCGGCTGCTTATGCGGCTGTGCCTTCTTCGCGCCCGACGGCTCGCGGGTCTTCGTGAAGTCGCGCTTGGCTTTGTACTCCTCGAGCGGCATGGTCGATTCTCCCGGGCGAGAGGGTGAGGCGGTGGCCTTCTTCCGGACGTCCGCGGCCGGTGCGGGCCGCTCGCGGCGGCACTCGCCGGGCTTCTTGTCCGGGCGGAGCCCCTCGTATCGCGGCTGCCGGAGCAGGCCGTTCTGGGTCCACTCGGCGAAGGCGACCTCAGCTACCAGCGTCGGCTCGACCCAGTGGACCGCCTCGCCGAGCGGCGGCTCCCCGTCGTCGAAGGGATTGGAATCTCGATCCAGTTCGTCGAGCCGACGGCGGAGGTCCAGCAGCACTTCGCGGGTATATCCCGTGCCGACCTTCCCCGCGTATCGCAGGCGGCCTCCCTCGTGATAGCCGACGAGCAGGGCCCCGAGGCCGATGCGGGATCGCTGCGGGTCCGTCCAGCCGGCGATGACGAACTCCTGTCGCCCGACGCACTTGATCTTCACCCAGGCGTCGCTTCGCCCAGGGACGTATATGCTATCGAGCCGCTTGCCGACGATCCCCTCCTCGGAGGCCTCGCAGGCTCGCCGCCATTGTTCGATCCCCTTCGCGGGCACGGATGCCGTCAATCGGATGCGGTCGGACCACGCGACGGCCTCCTCGAGCAAGGCGCGGCGCCGCGAGAGCGGCAGCGCGGTCACGTCGAACCGGTCGAGGTAGAGCACGTCGAAGGCGAAGAGGAAGGCCGGATGGCGCTCCATCCTGCGGCGGATCTCCCCGGCGTCGTCGAGGTGGAACCGCTGCTGGAGCTCTCGGAAGCTCGTCTTCCCGCCGGCGTCCAGGCACACCACCTCGCCGTCAATGATCGCCGGGCGTCGGAGGGTTCCGCGAAGTCCCTCCACGATCTCGGGGAAGCGCGACTCTTGTGGCATGCTGTTGCGGCTCATGAGCGTCACCCCGCCGCCGTCGAAGCGGGCGAGGACGCGCAGCCGTCGAACTTCGGCTCGAATGTCCACTCGGGGCTGTCGAAGGCCGAGTTGACGAGCGTGCAGAGCATGGGCGCCGGTGAGGTAGGCATCGGCGAGGACGCGATGCCTAGCTCGAGACCCCCGGCGGTTGCTCTCGCTTTGTGTCGGGGACTGCCGGCCATGAAACCCTCTACGGCGAAACGGGAAGCGCGACGGGAGATCTCTGGCGGCAAGTGCCGTGCCGCACGCCGAACGGCCGTTATCGAAGGGCTCATGCCGATCGAGTAAACCGTTCCTGCCTCGAGACAAATGAACAGACTGGCCCGAAAGTAGCGCCGGCGGTCACGAGTCGCGGCGCGCCGGCTCATTACGCCCTTCGAGGTGCCGGCACGCCCGTTGCGAGCATCAACACTACCCCGGCAGAAGCGTCGGCATGAGGGATCGGACGAACTCGAGAACGCCCAGGATCCGGCGTGCCGGATGGAATAGTCCAAGGAGAGTCCGCATGGCAGAAGACCCACGCGAGAAGGGCGCGAAGCCTCCGCACCCCTCTCAGCAGCAAGAGCCGCCCGGCCTGGAATCCCAGATGGACCCGCGACCGGACTACGGCGAGGAGAGCTACAAGGGCTCGGGCAAGCTCGAAGGCAAGGCCGCGGTCATCACCGGAGGCGACAGCGGGATCGGCCGGGCGGTGGCACTGGCTTTCGCCCGCGAGGGGGCCGATGTCCTCGTCTCCTATCTGAGCGAGGAGAGGGACGCCGGGGAGACGGCCCGCGTGGTCGAGGCCGCGGGACGGAAATGCGTCACCGTCGCGGGCGACATCACCGAGGAGGCCCATTGCCGGACGATCATTGACCGGGCGGTGAAGGAGTTCGGCAAGGTTAACATCCTCGTCAACAACGCCGCCTTCCAGATGAGCCGCGAAGCGATCGACGAGATCAGCACCGAGGAGTTCGACCGGACCCTGAAGACGAACCTCTATGCGATGTTCTGGCTGACCAAGGCCGCCGTCCCGCACATGCCCCACGGCGGGGCCGTGATCAACACCTCGTCGATCCAGGCCGATGCCCCGAGCCCGCAGCTTCTCCCGTACGCGATGACCAAGGCCGCTATCCAGAACTTCACCGGCGGCCTGGCCCAGATGCTCGGCAAGAGGGGCATCCGGGCCAACTGCGTCGCGCCGGGGCCGATCTGGACGCCGTTGATCCCGGCCACCATGCCGCCGGAGACGGTCAAGAACTTCGGCAAGGACGTGGCCCTCGGCCGTCCCGGCCAGCCCGCCGAGCTCGCCCCGGTCTTCGTGCTCCTGGCGTCGGACGATTCCAGTTACATGGCCGGCGCCACGGTCGCCGTGACCGGCGGCAAGCCGCTCATCTGACGCCTCTCGAACTGCAATCTGAGAGTCTGTCCCGGAAGGGTCGAGAGCGATCCGGTAGGGTGGGTGAAACCAGCCCTCTTGGAGGCATTACTTTGTACATGTATAACGCGCTTCCAGAATCTTCGCGGTGGCCACATGTTTGATCTTGGCCCCGCTCTGTTTCTTGGGCTTCGGCTTCTTCGGGCCGCGCGGTGCTTGCGCAGCTTGGGAAGGGAGACCGACCGCGCCAAGCGGACCAACACGTCGGCCAACTCCATGGGGGTCAGATCGTGGAAGACGACCCATTCATCTTCAGGGATGGCGATCATCATCCCGCGGTGGGTTATCCGGATCTCGTCGGCCACGTAATAGCCCGAGACCTCTTCCGCGACTACGGCCTCGCCATGCACCGCCCGCAACGCCGCCTTGAGCGTGCTCAGCACGTTGTACGACACCAGCGCCACGCAGAAGGCGAACAGTGCGGCCTTGGGATAACCCAAGGTGTTGATCTCGCTGTGGAGCGTCGCCTCCAACTCCTGGAACGCGGTCTCGATCGTCCAGCGGCGACGGTACAGATCGGCGATGACCTTGGCGCGGGCGTCCTGGGCCGGCACGTTGGTCACCAGGTGGAGCTCCGTGTCCCCGTCCCGCGTCGGCTGGTCCAGGACCACCGTGACCCGCCGCAAGAAGAGGATCTCACCCGCGTCGTCGGTGGCCCGGATCGTCTGCTCATAGACCTTGCCGGTCTCGATCCGGCCGCACGCCCGCCGCTTGCCGACGCACTCCCAGTGGAGTGTCGAGGCGTGTTGTCGGATCACGAAGAAACCGCCGCGCCGCGCGATCCCGAAGAGGAAATCGGTCGTGCAGAAGTTGCGGTCGGCGATGAAGAGGTCCTGGGCCGCGACGATCGCCAGGATCCGGTCCAGCAGCGATCGCTCCTGGGCATGACCGTCTTCGCACAGGACGACGTCGGTGGCCAACATCAGCCGGGGGTCGAGGACGACCAGCGCCTGGCCGGGCAAGGCCCCGGCGCGGATCGTCCGCAACTCCTTGAGCCGGTGCTCGGAGCCGGGGAGATGGTTGCCGTCGAGGATCCGGACGCGATAGCCGGGCAGCCACTCCGCCCGGCCGCCGCCCATCGCGTCGATGACCGGAGCCAACCGCGCGGCCACCGCAGGGACCAGCGCCGCCGACACGGCGGTCTCGGTGCCGTCGAGCTTGTCGTAGACGGCGTCGATCGAGGCCCCGACGGTCTCGGCCCGCGCCTGGAAGGCCGCGTGGATCGAGGGCCGGATGCGGCAGACGACCACGCTCATCAGGTTGACGATCGTGGAGAAAAGGAGCTTGTGGGTGAATTGCTTCTCCGCGACGTCCTCGAAGAGTTGATCGAGGACCTGGGGGTTCAGGGCGTTCTCGATGATCCCTCGCGCCATGACGGACAAGGGGGCATCCTGGGAGAATCGCTCAAAGACGTCGCTGAGGATCATCGCTGCCGCCTCCGCGGGGAATTGGTAACTCCGTATCTGGCGGCAGCTTAGCAGATTCATGCAGCCGACTCCAAAGGGCTGGGTGGGTGAAACCCACCGTGTGCCAAGGCCTTGCGTCGGTGGGTTTCACCCACCCTACAATCGTCTGACCCACCTTCTGGGACAGACTTTGAGCCAGGGAGGATCGAATGAAGGCCATCGTTTTCCACGGGATCGGCGACATCCGCCTCGATCGACCTTCTCCCCGAAAACTGGATCGTCGCATGTGAGACTTCGGATACGATGAGGCTCCTCTCAAAGGGCACCTTGAGAGATGAAGAAATCGGAGTTCACGACCGAGCAGATCGACTTCGCGCTCAGCAGGCCGAGGCCGATCTGGGCGTCGAGGAGACCTGTCAGGAGCTCGGGATCAGTCAGCCCAACTTCCTCCGATGGAGGGCCAAGTACATTGAGCTGGGCACTCCCGACGTCAAGCGACTGCGCCAGCTCGAGGAGGAGAAGCAGAAGCTCAAACAGCTAGCCGCCGACCTCAGCCTCGATAAGATGCCCCAGGACGTCCTGGCAATAGAGCCTGACCCTGCCGCGGCGCCGGACGATCGTAGCGAATCAGGCGGTCCGCTACGACGTTGGCATTTTCGACGAGCAATCCTTTCCAGGCCATGCCCCGAAGCGGCTTGTGCGACGGGTCGTCGATCCTGGCCGAGAGCTTGGCGAAGTGGCGCGTCCACCGAGATTGTTGAGTGGCCCCTCGTCTCCGAGTGGCTCCCTGGGTGCCGATCGGATCGCTCTTGCTCGCCAACCGGATCAATGGCCGAGGCGTCGCAGGTCACTCTCGACTTTGCGCGGGATCACGCGACGATTCCTGACGATCCAGGGTAAGCCCTTCACGGCGTCGAAAAGAGCCGACCGGACGTCCGGATCGGTCATGCTCGCGGTCAAGGCCTGCGCGGTTCGTCCGATCACCGCGGGAAGCGAATGGCGTAACCAGACCGACCAGAGCGCATTGCGGAGTTGACGCCTCCTCCGCCCCGGCCGCGGGCCGGAGACGTCCAGATGATGATGTGCGATCGCCTCTTCGAGATAGGCGAGGAGCCAGCCCGCGGCCGCCAGGTCGATCGCGAGGAGTCTCCCTTCGCCGCCCAGGTTGAAGCGCTCCTCGAAACCTCCCATCTCCAGGAAGGCGTTGCGACGGACGGCCGCCCCGCACGCGAAGAAGCCGAGGATGGACGGCCCGGGAAGTCCCTGGATCTTTGGCAGCGGGCTGGAGGCCATGGCGATGCAGGTCGGGTCCAGGATCATATCCGGCCCCACCAGCACCCGCGCCGCCACGAGGGCGAGCCATGGGTGGGCGTCGAAGGTCTCGGCGATCCTTGACAACGACCCCGGCGCCCACCAGGAATCGTCGTCGCTGAACGCGATATATGGTGTGGGCGAGGATCGAACTCCCAGGTTGCGCGGCGGCCCCCAGGTTCCGCGGTAAGACGATGAGGCTTGCCGACGGGTAAGCCGCGCGGATGAGGTCGGCCGTCCCGTCCGTCGAGGCATCGTCGACGACGATCACGTGCGGTGACTCGGGCAGGGCGAGCAACCGATCCAGGGTACGGCCGAGAGACGACCGGCGGTTGCGCGTCGCAGTCACCACCGATATGCGGGGATCCATGGCTTTCCACCCCTCGAGGGCCCGTCATTCATCTCGAACGCCGCTCTCCACCCGCACGGGGTGTGCCCGCGCTGATCTCGAAACCGCCGGCATGCGGCCGCATGCTCGGCGGTCAGCGGAGGTTCGGGCCGTCGGACACCGTTCATAAACGAGTTCTCGAAGGGCGAAGAAGGCACTCAAATCAGATGAATATATGAGAATTTCTTTGCAGACGCGGCCAACCCACGGGTCGCGATCGGTACATCGATCACGTCGCCGCGGCCTGTCTTGACTGACCTACTTGGAATAGGAATCGCTTTGAGAAAGCCGCCCGGGTAGCAGGTTCATCCCATCGAAAACGGGACAGAAGGGAGGATCGCGACCCGCCTTCGCCGCGTCCGCGGCCTTACGACATTCGAGATGATTCGTCACACACGCCCCGATCGGGGGCTCTCTCGCTGAGTGGAGGAACGGCCGGTGATCCGGGCTGATGGCCTGTGCGGTCATCCCGGACGATGAGATCAGTGCGAACGACTCTTTGTTGAACATGCGATCCGGCTCATCGGCCGGAGGGATCTTCGATCGCACGCAATCTGGCCCTCCGCATCATCCTCGCGGGATGAGGGGGAGAGGTTCGCTTTCCCGGTCCGGACCTTGCGTCGAGGGCATGAGGGATGATCCGAGCGCTGACACCATTCGGCCACGGCAAGACCACGCCCCGACGGGTCGTCGTGCTGCGTGCCCTGCAGTTGGGGGACATGCTGTGTGCCGTGCCGGCGTTGCGGGCCCTGAGAGCCGCCTTGCCGAGCGCGGAGATCGTCCTGGACGGCTTGCCATGGGCGAGGTCGTTCGTCGTCCGCTTCCGGCGCTATCTCGACGGCTTCCGCGAGTTCCCCGGATTCCCCGGGCTTCCCGAACGAGCACCGTTAGTGGATCGGATTCCCGCGTTCCTCGCGGGGATTCAGGGCGAGCGGTTCGACCTGGCCATCCAATTGCATGGCAGCGGCTCATTCGTGAATCCGCTGACGGCACTCTTCGGAGCGCGCGACTGCGCGGGCTTCTTCACAGCGGGCGACTATTGTCCCGACGCCACACGCTTCATGCCCTGGCCCGACCGGCGGCACGAGATTCGTCGGTTGCTCGGACTCATGGAATTCCTCGGCGCCCCGGCCCGGGGAGAGCACCTGGAGTTCCCCCTCGGAGACGATGACGAGGCGGCATTGGACGCCATCCCCGAGGCGAGCGATCTCGTCCCCGGCGGATACGTCTGCATCCACCCCGGCGCCAGCGTCGCCGAACGCCGGTGGCCAGCCGAGCGATTCGCCGCGGTGGGCCGGGCGCTGGCGGACCGGGGCATGCAAATCGTCCTCACGGGCACTACGGCGGAGGCCGAGCTGGCCCGCGACCTGGCCCGCCATCTGGCGTGCCGTTCCGTCGATCTGATGGGCCGGACGGAACTCGGCGGCGCTCGCCGTGCTCCTCAGGAGGGCGAGCCTCCTCGTCTCCAACGACACGGGCGTCTCGCACGTCGCGGCGGCGCTGAGGGTCCCGAGCGTCGTGATCTCCACCGGCGACAATCCGGCACGCTGGGCACCGATCGATGACTCGCTCCATCGCGTCCCCTGCCGCGACGCCGGCGTGGATCCGTGTGAGGTCATCGCCGAGGCCGAAGGGCTGATCACCGCGGGCGTCGGAGGCTCGCCGCGAGCGAGGCCGAGGACGAGCCGTACGCTTTCCGCATCCTTGTAGCTGAGGGAAACCATGCGACCGATCCGGGTCCTGACGTGGCACGTCCACGGGAACTACCTGCTGTATCTGTCGAGGGCGAAGGTCGACTTCTACTTGCCCGTCAAACCGGGGGCACCCGAGGGCTACGGGGGGCGCGGCGCGACGTTCCACTTCCCGGACCGCGTCCACGATGTCCCCGCCGAGGCGGTGCGCGACCTGGAGTTCGACTGCATCCTGTTCCAGACGCGGAAGAACTACGAGGTCGATCAGCTCGAGATCCTGAGCGATCGCCAGCGTCGGCTGCAGCGGATCTACCTGGAGCACGACCCGCCGCGTCAGCATCCGACCGACACGCGTCACTGGTTCGATGATCCCGACGGACGGCTCGTCCACGTCACGCCGTTCAATGCGCTGATGTGGGACAGCGGGCGGACCCCGACGCGGATCGTCGATCACGGCGTCTTCGTGCCCGAAGGCGTCCGCTACTCCGGGGAGATCCCGCGCGGCATCGTAGTGATTAATCACCTTCGCTTGCGAGGCCGATTGCTGGGGGCCGACATCTTCCACCAGGCGCGCGGCGCCGTACCCCTCGACCTGGTGGGGATGGATGCCGAGTCGCTGGGCGGAGTCGGCGAGGTCCAGCCCATCGAGCTGGCCGCCTTTGAGGCGCGGTATCGCTTCTTCTTCAACCCGATCCGCTGGACCAGCCTGGGCCTGGCCGTCATCGAGGCGATGACGCTGGGCATGCCCATCGTCGGCCTGGCGACCACCGAGATGGCCACGGCGATCGAGAACGGCGTCTCCGGCTACGTGGATACTGACCTCCACCGGCTAGTCGAGGCAATGCAAGCGCTACTGGACGACCCGGCCGGGGCGCGACGGCTCGGCGAGGGCGCGCGGCGTCAGGCATTGGATCGATTCCACATCGACCGTTTCGCCGCGGACTGGGAGGAAATCTTCAGCCTCGTCACGGGCCGGGAGAGACCCGGCCGGACGCGGATCGCACCCGGAGTCGCCCTGGAAGTGGGAGCATCGCGATGAAGAGGAAGCGGATTGCCCTGATCAGCGAGCATGCCTCGCCCCTGGCGATGCTCGGCGGCGTCGACAGCGGCGGGCAGAACGTCTACGTCGGACAGCTCGCGCGTCGTCTTGCGGATCTCGGCTATGAGATCGATGTGTTCACCCGCCGCGACCATCCGGATCCGCCCGACATCGTCCAGTGGGCCGGCCGCGCGCGGATCATCCACGTCCCGGCCGGGCCGGCGGCCCCCGTCCGCAAGGAAGAGCTGCTCCCGTTCATGGGCGAGTTCACCGAGTTTCTGGTCCGTTGCAATCGGGGCCGCCGGCCTTACGACCTCGTCCACGCGAATTCCTTCATGTCGGCGCTGGTCGCCGCGGAGAACAAGCGCCTCGCCGCGGTGCCCTTCGTCGTGACGTTCCATGCCCTGGGGCGGGTCCGCAAACAGCATCAAGGAGGGCAGGACACATTCCCCGAGGAGCGGCTGGCCATCGAGGACCGCGCGGTGCGCGAGGCCGACCGGATCATCGCCGAGTGCCCGCAAGATGAGGAGGATCTACTCCGCCTCTACGGGGCTGACCCCTCGCTGATGGCGACGATCCCCTGCGGCTTCGATCCCGCCGAGTTCTGGCCGATGGCCAAGCAGCGGGCACGCCGGGCCCTGCGCCTCGACCCCGACGAGCGAATCGTGCTGCAACTGGGGAGGATGGTCCCCCGCAAGGGCGTCGACAACGTCATCCGCGGCCTGGCATGCCTCCGCCGTCAACATGGCATCGCCGCGCGCCTCCTGGTCGTCGGCGGCGAGTCGGAGACGCCCGACCCGGCGATCACGCCCGAGATCGGCCGCCTGCGCGCGATCGCCGAGGAGGAGGACGTCGCCGACGCCGTCACGTTCATCGGCAGACGAGGGCGCGACCAGCTCCGCCATTACTACAGCGCGGCCGACGTCTTCGTCACGACGCCCTGGTACGAGCCGTTTGGCATCACGCCGGTCGAAGCCGCGGCCTGCGGCAAGCCAGTCGGTCGGCGTTCTCATCGTCGTCGTCGTGCTGCAAGATGGGGTTGCCCTTGGCGTCGAGCGGTGGCGGGCCGGTGATGGGGCTCCCGCTCAGGGCCACGTAGAGGAATCGGCCATCCGGACTGCCGTGGATGCCCCGCGGCCGCTTGCCGACGGGGATCGTGGCCACGATGGCGCGATCGGCCGGGTCGACGACGGTCACATCGCCCGAACGCTCGTTGCTGACGCAGGCCCGTTACGGGGCGGGATCCTTCGCGGCGACCCCGGCCGGTCGCAGGCCCATCGAGCAGGGGAGCGAGAATGCCGCCGCGAGCAACAAGGTCCGTGACATCGATGAGCCCTTTCGATGTGAAGCCCGCCGCCCGCGGCGGGCGAGTCCCGGCGATCCCTTCAGGCGCCGGCCGCGAAGGCGGCCGCACCCGCCTCGGCGACCTCGTGGTCCTGATCCGGCTTGCCCCCTCTCACGCCGATGGCGCCGACCACCTTGCCGCCGACCTTGAGGGGGATTCCGCCCGCGAAGATGACGACCCGGTTGTCGTTGCTCGCCGTGATCCCGAACAGCGGCTCATTGGGTTGGCTCATCCTGGCGAGCTCCTTAGTCGTGATTTCGAAGGCCCGCCCCGTGAACGC
This sequence comes from uncultured Planctomycetota bacterium, assembly GCA_963815795.1. GTDB lineage: Bacteria > Planctomycetota > Planctomycetia > Isosphaerales > Isosphaeraceae > JAKAUH01. Next base: position 1,799,527 of record CAWFIC010000006.1, read on the forward strand.
CTTCTCCTGGGCGATGTCGATGCTGCCGAGCCAGGCCCCGTCCATCCGGACGAAGGCCACGAGGTTGGCCCCGGCGTCGACCACCGCGATGTTCATCGGGACGCCGATCTTCTCGGCCTGTTGCCTTGCTGCCTCGATCATCGTGATGGCCGAGGCGACGTCACCTGCTTGGACACGATCGACTCCTTTCGCGGATGCGATGAACTACTGGCACGGTGGCACGAACGCCTATATGGCTTGCAGAGGTCGTGCCACGGCTGTCCATCGAGCCCGCCCGTCGCACCGTCAAGCCGGCGGTTTCGACGGGCGCGGGCACCGGGTTTGCACCATCTCGGACTCACCCGATCAGGGAAGTCCGTCGAAGGGATGGAACTCTGCGGAACAGGGAATCCATCCGGACCTCACCCAAAGGCTGACGGCCCCGCTGCCGGTCGCAAGGCGCATCTTGGCCGGTCGCCTTCCGGCGTTAACGCCTGCGTCCACCGGGCGGTCGAGTCCTCACTGCGCGCATCGCGGGATGAAGGAGCCCGAGACGATGGCGGATCCCCGATTCGAAATCGCGGCGAACCCCGCGGCGGATGGCCAGGGCACGGCGGACACGGGCCCGCCGACGCTACCGACGGATACCCACGAGACGACCCGGCCGATACAGGCTCGCCCGCGTTGACGCCTGGCCCGGCTCGCGTGGGGGACGATCTCGATCGGCGTCCTGTTGCTGGCCGCCGGCCTCGTGGCGGCCTTCGGCTCGTTCGAGCATGCCTATGTCCCGGGGAAGGGCGATGTCCTGAACGAGTCTCGCCCCAGGCCGGGGCTGGCCTTCGACGTCTGGGGCAAGGATATCTCCCGCGAGGAAGCCGATCGACTCGGCCGGGATGCCGCCGGTGGTTACGCGATCTCGGCGGCGGCCGGCGCAGTGCCGATTGACGACAGGCTGCTCCGCCTGGGGGAGGAAACCTTCTACGGCGAGACCTTCGGCAACGAGGTCTTCCTCTCCGACGTCCTCGGCGTCCTGGATGGGCCGATCACCCCGTTCCAGGTCGCCGAGGCGATCGCGAAGCTCGGCGGTCGTGCGATCTTCGAGCGGGCGGGATGTCTCTCCTGCCACGGCGGCCCCTACCTATCGAACAATCGGAACATCCCGGCGCCCGAGATAGGTACGGAGCCCGCCCGCGCCACGGCGATGAAGCAGGCGGCGCTCGCCGTCTCCGACACGGTCTGTTACGCCTTCGACACGCCGGTCCCCGTCCCGGCCGGGGCGAAGGTCCTCAAGGTCCCGGTCGAGGGCCTCGACCCGGGGCAGATCGAGCTCGCCTGGGCTCGGGGGGACTCTCCCGGAGGCTACAAGGTTCCCAGCCTTATCGGGCTGTACTGGACGGCCCCCTACCTGCATGACGGCGGGGTGGCTGTCGGACCGGATGAAGAGAAGCAACTCGGCGCAGCGGGGACCCTCATGCGGGGCGTGCGCGCCCCGACCCGGTTAACAGCCTGCGCGCCCTGGTGGATCGGGGACTCAGAGGGAAGGTGGTCGCCGCGAATCGCGACTCGGAGACCCTCCGGGCCATGCACGTCGCGGGGATCGGCCACGAGTACGGGGTCGACCGCCAGGCCGGCTTCTCGCCGGAGGACGCGGATGACCTGATCGCGTTCTTGCTGACGTTCAATCCGGCTGAAGGTTGAAGAGCAGGCCATAAACCAAGGACCACATGACGCCCAAGCCATTGAACGAACAGGTCGTCGTCCTGACCGGGGCCTCCTCGGGGATCGGCCGCGAGGCGGCCCTGTTATTCGGCGAGCGCGGTGCCTCGGTGGTCCTCGCCTCACGGGATGAGGCGGCCCTGTGGGAGGTCGCTGGCGAGATCGAACGGGCCGGCGGCCGGGCGCATGTGGTTCCCACCGATGTCGCCGAGTGGTCCCAGGTCGAGCGGCTGGCCCACGAGGCGGTGGAGCACTTTGGCCGGATCGACACCTGGGTGAACGATGCCGGCGTCGGGCTCGGCGGGACGATCCACGAGACCGAGGCCGACGAAATCGAGCGGATCACCCGGGTCAACCTCATGGGCGTGATCTTCGGCGACAAGGCGGCGATCGCGTCTGCTAGGGGGGCGACGAGAAGCACATCCGCCACCGCACCTTCAAGGAGCATGTGCTGGCACAGGACGATTACGACATGAGCAAGTTCGTCTTCACCGGCCTGGTGCCGACCGACAGCCTGGTCAACCTGCTCAGCGTGAGCGACCTGCACATCGACCTGACGGTGCCCTTCGTCCTCTCGTGGTCGCTCATGAACGCGCTCGCCTGCGGATGCGTGGTGCTGGCCTCCGACACGGAGCCGGTCCGCGAGGTCGTCGTCAACGGCGAGACCGGCCTCCTCGCCGGCTTCTTCGACGTCAACGCGTTCGCCCGCCGGGCCATCGAGGTCCTGCGTGACCCGACGGCCTTCCGGCACCTGGGCGATCGGGCCGCGGCGATGATCGAGAGCCGATACGCGTTGGCCGTCACCCTGCCGAGGCTGGTTGCTTTGTTCGAAACGCGCGACGTCCGGCGGCTGACCGGCCGGTCGTCGCCTCTCGTTGTTCACCCGGATCGGATAGACTGACGGTACCACGACGCGGCCGTCGTGGCCGAGGCGAGAGAGCCGGAGCGGAGGCGCCCGATGAGCGAAGCGCGCGACCCACGAGCGGACGAAACGCCCTTCATCCCGCCCGAAGGCTCGGCGAGGGAGACCGTCGCGGTCGAACTCGTCGCCCCCCACCACCGCGATGGACGCCGCGGCGATGGCGCCGACCGAGGACCTCGATCCCGCCGGGCGCGGCCCGTCCGTCGCTGAGGCGAAGGTCGCCCCGTCGCCCGCCGCGGGCGAGACCCTGGACATGCCGTCGACCGGCGGGGACGAAACAGTTGACGTGCCCCCTTCGGTCGGCTCGATCGGGGCGGGCGGAAGCTCGGCGACGGACGCGGGATCCGGCTCGATGCCCATCTTCGCGGGCGCGGCGGCCGACGCGACGACGGACGAGGCCACCCCCGCGCCGGCCCGGGGGATGGGCCAGCCGCTGCCATCGGGCCGACGGCCCGCTCCGCCCAGGCCGGCCCTGCCCGGATACGAGATCATCGAGGAGATCGGCCGGGGCGGCATGGGCGTCGTGTACAAGGCCAGGCACGTCCGGCTCAACCGCCTGGTCGCCCTGAAGATGATCCTGGCCGGGGCACACGCCTCGGCCGACCAGATCGCCCGCTTCCACATCGAGGCCCGCGCCGTCGCCCAGATCCAGCATCCGGGGATCGTACAGATCCACGAGGATGGCGACCACGAAGGGCTGCCGTATTTCTCCCTGGAGTTCGTCCCCGGGGGGAGCCTCTCGCAGTCCATCGACGGCAAGCCGCAGCCGCCGCGGTCGGCGGCGATGATGGTGATTGCGCTGTGCCGCGCGATGGCCGAGGCGCATTCCCGCGGCGTCATCCACCGCGACCTCAAGCCGGCCAACGTCCTGCTGACGATCCACGGACAGCCCAAGATCACCGACTTCGGCCTGGCCAAGCAGATGGACGCGGACTCCCGGCAGACCCGCTCCGGCGCCATCATGGGAACCCCGTCCTACATGGCGCCCGAGCAGGCGTGGGGCCAGACCCACGAGATCGGCCCCTTGAGCGACCAGTACGCGCTGGGGGCGATCCTCTACGAGATGCTCGTCGGCCGGCCGCCGTTCCAGGGGGCCACCGCGCTGGAGACCCTCGAACTGGCCCGGAACCAGGAGCCGGTCTCGCCCACGAGGCTGCAGCCCAGGCTGCCGATAGACCTGGAGACGATCTGCCTGAAGGCCCTCCAGAAGGACCCCGCCAAGCGCTTCCCCGACGCTGCCGCGATGGCCGAGGACCTGCGCCGTTTCCTGGACGGCGAGCCGATCGTCGCCCGCCCCGTGGGCAACCTGGAGCGGCTCTGGCGATGGTGCCGGCGCAACCCGCGAGTCGCCGGCCTGGCCGCCGCCGTCGTGCTGTTGGGATTTGCCATCACGGTCGGATCGGCGGCCTTCGCCGCATCGCTGAAGACGCTCAACGGGAAGCTCGCCAGGTCGGTCGAGGAAGAAGCCAGGGCCCGCCAGATCGCGCAGTCCAGGGAGCAGGCGGCGATCGCGGCCATGCGGGCCGAGGCCGAGGCGCGAGAGAAGGAGCAGCAGGCCCGCCAGAAAGCCGAGGCGCTCGTGCAGGGTGCCTTCGCCCAGAACCGAAACGCACTGGAGGCCCATCGGGTGCTCAGCGTCCTGCTCAACCAGAGGCTGCTCTCGATCGCGGGGACACACGCCCTGCGCGAGGAGCTGATCAACACGACGCTGACCGGGCTCGAGGCGACGATCGCGTCGCTGGAGCAGCTCGGGACGGTGGCCCGCGACAAGGAGGGATTCGCCCTCGCCACCCGGACGTTGGCCGGCATCAACCAGCGTGCCGGGCAGATCGCGATGGAATACGGCAAGTACGACGAGACCGACCGCTATTTCCGCCGCATGGACGAGCTGGCCCGGGAGCTCGCCGCCTCCGACCCCGACGCGCTCGAGCCCGTGAAGGTCATGGCCAGCGTCAAGGCCACGCTCGCCGGATTCCAGATGGACCAGATCGGCGACGCCGAGGCGGCGCTCAAGCTATACGACCAGGCCCTCGCCCTCCGGCGCAAATGGCTGGCCCGCGAGCCGTCCGACGACGAGGCGAAGCGCGGAGTGGCCAACATCCTCGGCGCGATCGCGCGCGCCCAGTTGCAGGTCGGCAATCCGGCCGCGGCTCGCGAACGCTATCGAGAGGAGATCGACCTGCGCGACCAGTTCTCTCCCGCCCTCGCCGATCAGCTCGAGGTCCGCCGCGAACGCGCCGGGCTGGAAGAGAAGCTCGGCGACCTCAACGTCTCCCTCGGCGACCCGGCGGCCGGCCGCGAGTGTTTCGAGCGGGCGCTCCGGCTCCGCCGGGAGCTCGCCGCGCAGAACCCCGAGGAGACCCAGACGCACCGCGACGTGCTGGTCTCGCTCGAGAAGCTCGGCACTCACGAGCTGATCTACTCGCGCAATCCCGAGCTCGCCCGCCGGCATTACCAGGAGGCCCTGGACGGGTTCCTCCGGCGGCTCGAGGACGAGCCGGAGTCGGTGCAGGCGAAGTTCAGCGTCGCGCTCACACACTACTACGTCGCGACGGCCGCACTTCGCGCCGGGGATCGCGACTCCGCGGCGGCCCATTACCGCGCGTGTCGCGACATCCGCGTGGAGCTGGCCAAGGACCCGAAGACCAAGCTCAACTCGATGGACCTGATGCTCGCCCTGGCCAGGACCGGCGAGCACGAGAGGGCCTCGCAGATCGCCGAGTCGATGATCAAGGTGCCCCCCCTCGACGCCCGCATCTATTTCCACGCCGCCTGCGGATTCGCCCTCTCGGCCGGTGCCGCCGCCTCGTTGCCCCCCACGGCCGAGTCGCGCCGGTGGGTGCGCCACTACACGGACCGCGCACTGGACGCCCTTCGCCTCGCCTTCAAACGCGGCTGGAGGAGCGCCGCGGAGGTCGCGACCGACCCCGACCTCGATCCGATCCGCGCCGATCCGGAGTTTGCGGCCCTGCTCGATCAGTTCCGGAAGGCGGGGCGGTAAGGGCAGCCCGTCCGATACAAGGGCCAACTTCTGGTCACCTCCCATGCGCATCCTCGCCCCCATCCCGCACTATTTCGACACCCAGGGCGACTCCCCCAACGCCTTCCGTCACGGCTCGCTCTCGCGAGACCCGGCCGCGAGGATCGAGGCGCTCTCGGCCTGTGTCTCGGCACTGCGGCAGATGTTCGACGCCCCGCAAGTCATCATCGACATCGCCACCGGGCGTGGCGTCCCGGTGAATCAGAGGTCCGTGGCCTCGAAGCTCGACATCGTCGTCTGCACGACCCGGGGCCGGCACCTCCTACCTCGCCTCTCCCTGCCGCCCGATTCTTTCCTGCATCATCCAATGGACTCGCTCGAAACGGGCTTGCCGCCGTTCATTCCTCAGGGCTCGTGGCATCTCGAGAGTTCGCCGGATCGCGTTCCCTGCATGGATTCGCCGAGGCCCGCCGAGATCGAAGGGCACATTTCGCGCGTCGGTCCGACGACACCGACGCGCCCTCCGGGTTTGCCTCTGGCCCGATGTCGGCTGATCGGATGACATCCTGCCGCACCTCGTTCGCTGCTGAACCACTGTCACCCTCGGCCCGTGAACGCGGACGGCGAGACGATCGATGTGCATGATCTTCTGCGCCGCGACTTGCGTTTGTGAAAGAGTGCACCATACTCTGCATTGGAGGATTCTCCCTCCACAGCTCTTTGACAATTCGGTTGAACGGAACAGATCGGGCAATCCGGCCCGAGATCTCCCTCATCCCCAACGCACCATCAACCACGATAGAGTGGATACATTTACGAGGGCTTGATGACTAGCCGCGAACGTTCCACATACGTGCGGAGGTCTTTGATAGACACGATTGATGTGCTGGGTCATGAAGCGAATCGTGAGACCCATGGCACAAGAGGGTATGTTTTCGGGCCGGAGGAAGGCGGGGCGGGGTGATGAAAATGAAAAAACGAACCCGATCCTGCCAAAATGGCAGTCCGGATGAAGTGGCCAGCGATTCCTCTCCCGTGGAGCTCAGCCATCCGAGCCGCGAGGCACGACCGATGGGCCAACTGAAAAAACAAAGCCATTCAAGAGAGGAATGAATGGTCTACATCATGTCGCCGCACTTGGCGCGATCGACCGCCCCAGGAAATACGACGGAACAAACCCATTGGAAATCTGAGAAGATTGTGCTGACTGGATCGGTTATGCCGATTCTGGTTGAAGGGGCGAACTGGTCAGAGTTCGGACCGTTGCTCGTAATAGCGGCCGAGGGCGAGGATTCGCCTCACCTGGCGGGCGACGACGTACCCGGTCAAGCCCAGGGCTGCCAGAAAGATGTTGGGATGGATGAGGTCGGGGCTGGGATGCCAGGCGGGTCTGCCGCCCCGCCACCAGAGGGCGGCATCGAGGTATAGCCCGCAGAAGGCGACCGCGGCCAGGATTGTGGTGATCCAGACGAGGTGCACCCGCCACCAGAGACCCGACGCGGCGATCAGCAGGGGATAGCCGACCAGGAGGGTCGTCTCGACGTGGACGATCCGGATCCCGGCCGTCGATTCGGGTGCAACCGTCTCGAGCAGCTTGGTCACGATCGTCATGCAGATCACGTCCGCGGCCGACCACAGTACCCGGACGCGGTCCGACGGGGATCCCGAGCGGAGCCGCATCTGGAAGATCAGCGACAGGATCGCCCAGACCCCGAGCACCGACTGGATCGTCCAGTGCACCCGCCAGTCCGGGTCCGACGAGATGTTGAAATTGATCTGGGTGATGATCGCCATCAGGCCGAGCCCGCCCAGCCGGGCGACCAGCTCGGGCTCCCGGCGATTCCAGCGCCGGAGCCGCGAGAGGATGCCGGCCGCCTCGATGCCGTCTCCCTGCAAGTAGTTGTCCAGCTCATGAGCCAGGGCCTCGGCGGTCGCATACCGCTCCTTGGGCGACTTCTCCAGGCACTTGAGACAGATGCTCTCCAGCGCGCGAGGGATATCTGGATGCAGCTCGCGCGGCGGCGCCGGGTCGCGCTCGAGGACATGGACCACCGTCTCCATCACGGTCGGCGAGCGGAACGGCGGCCGGCCGGTCAGCAACTCGTAGAGGATGGCCCCCAGGCCGTAGACGTCGGTGGCCGGGCCCAGGCCCGCCCGCGAGCCGGTGGCCTGCTCGGGGGCCATGTAGCTCGGCGTTCCCAGGATCGCACCGCTGACCGACAGCGAACTGTCCACGCCGGCCCGACGAGCCAGGCCGAAGTCGGTCAGGTAGGGCCGACCCTGGGCGTCGATCAGGACGTTCGACGGCTTCAGGTCGCAATGGAGGAACCCCTTGCCGTGGGCGTAATGCACGGCGCGGGCCAGGATCGATATCAAGCGGGCGGCGGCCCGCGGATCGCCCACGAACCGACCGACCTGCCGGGACAGGCTCTCGCCCTCGATCAGCTTCATGCTGAAGAAAGGCCGATCCTCGTGCTCCTGGACTTCGTAGATCGGCACGATGTTGGGATGGTCCAGGTTGGCGGTCAGCTCGGCCTCGCGGAGGAAGCGCTGGCGTTCCTGGGAGGTCGCCATCGCGCCCGAGAGGATCATCTTGAGCGCGACCACCCGCTTGAGCCCCTTGTGCCGCGCCCGGTAGACCACGCCCATGCCCCCGCGCGCGATCTCGTCGATCAGCTCGTAGGCGCCGATCGCCGCGTGCTCGGAGACGTCGAGCGGGCCTCCGGGCTCGGTGCAACGGCGGATGATCCTGGTCTCGGCGAGCGAACGGATGCGGGCGCGCTCGGCCTCGGTGCCCGCGTCCTCGGCGAAGACGTCCCGCACCGCGGCCTCGCGATCCGGGTAGCGCGCCAGATACTCTTCGACGTTCGGAGCTTGACTCTCCCCGCGCCGGAGCTCGATCTCCAGGGCCAGCAACTCGCGGAAGAGCTCGGCCTGTCCGGCCGGCTCGAAGGAATCGAGGTAGGCGGGGATCGAGGGCGACTCGCCGGCGCGGCGGGCCGCCTCGAACGATTCGCAGATCTTGTTGATCGCGCGGGCCCGGGCCAGGGCGTCGTCGGGCGCGGGATTCGGGGCGGTCGACGGCCATCAGCCTTCCTCGACGAACGACATCCAGGTCTTGCGGATCAGGTCGAGCCGGCGCGCGACGGTCCGGCGGGCGACGCCGAGCTGGTCGGCGATCTCGTCGTTGGTGTATCCCTCCATGCGGCTCAGGGCGACCTGGCGGAGCGAGTCGTCGTCGAGGGACTCCAGCAGCCGCTCGCATTCCTCGGCCATCATGGCGGCGAACTCGGGCGTGGGCCCGTCGCCGGCGATCCGCTCGAGCCCGGCGAGGGAGCCCTCCTCCCCGGCGCCGGGGCCGAACAGGACGGCCTCGTCGACCACCCGGCCGCCGCCTCGCTTCTTCCGGCCCTCGCGCTGGGCCTGGGCCATCGCCTTGCGGGCGGTGATCACGACCAGGAGCTTCCAGAGGTCGTCGCGGTCCGCGAGCTGGGGGAAGCGGCCGCGGGCGATGCCGCCGCAGAAGCTGTTGAAGGCGCTGAGCGCAGCGTCCTCCTCGTCCTCGCCCGCGGAGGTCCGGCGCACCTTCTTCAGCTTGCCCCTCGCCACGGCGACCAGCCGCGTGAAGTAACGCTCCCAGAGCGGCTGCGCGGCCGCCAGGTCGCCCTCCTTCAGATTGCCCAGCCAGCAAGTGACCGAACCGCCATCGTCACCGCTCATCGGTTTCCCCACGTCAGGTACCGTGTGCCCGGAACGTCGCCCGCCCCGCGCCTCGCCTCGCGCCCGAACCGGATCGCCCGTATTGTAACGATCCGTGGCATTCCGCCCAATCGAGGAAAGCGCCGAACCGATGGCACTCGGCGGCGACAATCGGACATGAAGGGGTGAAGAGGACGAGGAGCCCCACGAGCGAACGTCTCCGTCCACCTGATTCCGCCGTCATTCGCCGAATCTCGCGTTCTGGAGGTGATTCCGGACACCTTCGCAATCCATAATGTCTGCTGACGGTTCCCGGACGGTACGAGCCTCGATGGAGACGCCGAGATGGAAGCACACCGAGTGGAACGGGTCGAGGGCGGAGTATGGACGGCGCCGGGCGAACCAGGACGGCGATCGCTGGGCCGACGTGCATGGCTGCGGGGTGCGGCCGGAGCCGCAGCGACACTCATCGGTCTCGACCGCGCCCTCGGGGCCATACAGCCAGCCGAGAATGAGAAGGATGCGCCAGCCGTCGAGGCCGAGGAATACGAGCGCGCCGAGGCCCGGGTCCGCAAGATCACCAGCGAACGCCTACTCAAACACAAATCGGCCCATTACCAGGCGGTCGGCGACGCTTCGGAGGCTTTCATCAAGCTGACCTTGTCCGACTGCGAGCAGATGGCGGCGGACTATGTGACTCACTTCCGGGCCCGGGGATTCGATGTCAGGTTGCCGGGCCGCCGGCTGACGGTCCTCGTCTTCCGCGATGAGCGCCCGTTCCTGAAGTTCGCCGAGAACACGATACCGGGCACGGTCGGCTTCTATAGCCGTGCTTCCAACTGGCTGGCTCTCTTCGACTTCCGCAACGTGCCCATGAGTCCGCATGCCTCGGGCCAGTCCAACATGGAGACGCTGACCCACGAGGCGACGCACCAGCTCACGTTCAACACGGGACTGCTCGAGCGGAAGGCCGACATCCCCCAGAGCGTCGTCGAGGGCCTGGCCATGTACTGCGAGCGCCGCCGGCTCTTCGGCCGCAATGAGCCGGGGCAGGCCAACCTGCGTCGACTCGACGAGCTGGCGCACATCCGCCGCCGCGAGCCGTGGATCACCGCGGCGGAACTCCTCTCCGACGACCGCGCGTGCTTCCGGCGCACCGGCGATCGGCTGATGCTGAGCTACTGCCAGAGCTGGCTGCTGGTCTATCACCTGATGAGCGACCCCGATCGCTTGCCCCAGTTCCGTGCCTACCTGGAGGCGATCCGCGGTCGGAAGGATTCCACTCGCCGGCTGGAGGACGCCAGGGCGCATTTCGGCGACCTGGCGCGGCTGGATGGAGAACTTCGGCAGGAGGCCATCCGCTTGCAGCGCGCCTTGTGATACCGCGTAGAGGCGGCCCATGAATGCACCGAGAAGCCCGATCGACCCCGACCTGTCGAACGAAGAGCGCGAGGAGTTGCGCCACCTCGAATACCTCTCAACCCGCACCAGGGCCCTGCTGGACCGCGGGCTGATCACGGCGGAGTCCTATGAGGCGATCGCCTCGGACGGCCGCCTGCGGCGCGAGGCCATCGAGCGCCATGGCCGATTCCGGGCGGCGATGGGCCGGGCGCGGGCGCTGGCCGGAGGGAGACCGGGCGAATCCCTTTCGTGGGCCGAGCGGGCGCGCGAGCTCGATCCGGAACAGGCCGAAGCCTGGGCGATGTCGATCGACCTCCTCTGGGCCATGGAGCGGGACGACGAGGCGATTGCCCTCTGCGCCGAGGCCGCCGGAAGCCTCCCGCATCTGGGGCACAAGCTGGAAGCCCTTCGCGCCGAGCTCGGCGCTCGGGCCGAGGCGCGCCGCGTGAAAGCCGAGCGGGAACGGACGGAACGGGAGCTATCCGATCGGCTGAGCGCCGCGCGGCTGGCGGCTCGCGGTCGGCGCGACGACGAAGCGGTGGCGCTGTGTCGCGAGGTCCTGGCCGAATCTCCCGACCGCGTCGACGCCCTCACGATGGCCGCTTACGCCCTCCAGCGGCTCGGGAGGCTCGACGAGGCGATCGAGCTGTACCGGTCCCTGGCGAGACTCAGGCCGTCGAATCCCGTCTGGGCGGAATGGGTCAAGAACCTGGCGATCCGCCGTCGTTTCGAGGGCATGATCGGGAAGGAGCCGGAATCGACGCCGGATGGAGTCCGGGCCGCGGATCAAGAGAGCGGCCCAGGCGCGGACGAGCTCAACGCGCCGCCACCGCGATGGTCCTGGTCGAGCTTCGCCGCCGAGTTCCTCGAGGAGCACTGGCAGAAGCTGATCCTCTGCCTGGCCGTGCTGCTGATCGTGGTGAGCTCGACGGTCGGGGCGCACCTGCTCCTGGGTCCCCTGCTCTGGATGCCGGCGGGCAAATGTGCGCTGGCCCTGGTCTGGACGGTCCTCTTCGCCGCCCTGGGAGCGGGCTTGATCCGCTGGGGCGCGGAGCGCGCCGGGCAGATGATGCTGGTCGCCACCCTGATCGTCGTGCCGATCCACTTCATGCTGGCGGGCGAGCTGAAGCTGGTGACAGAGCCCTCGGTCTCGGGTCTGATCGTGGCCGCGGTCGACGGGCTCGCCCTGATCGCCCTGGTCCGGGTGATCGCGGGGATGCTGGTGCCGCGCGGCCAGGCCCGATTCCTCACCGTGGCCCTTCTACTCTTGAGCTTCGGCAGCGTGGCGACTGCGCGAGGCTCGCCGGTGGAGTGGGGCTGGCAGTTCGCCGCGTTCCAGGCGCCGGCGGTCGTGATGCTGGGCACCGTCTGGTGCCTGGGCCGGCGACGCTGGGGAGACTCGGACGAAGCGCACCGGCAATTCTCCGTCCTGATGCTCGGGCTGCTGGGGTTCGCCTTCCTCGCTTGCACGATCCGGATCGGCGTTTACGCGCTGAAACTGGAGCCGGCGCTCTACGCGGTCCCGGTCATGCTGGGCGCCGTGGCCACGGTCAGCATGTCGCGCCAGCTCGCGCCTTTCGAGACGGACCAGCGCCGGATCGCGGGGATCCGCTTCGCCGGATACGTGCTCTCGGGGCTGTCTTTCGCGCTCGCGTTGACGCCGCCACCGACGGCGTCGGCACTCTTCAGCACCAACACCATCGCGGCCAGCCTGCTCGGCTTCACTCTTTACTCCGCGGCCTTGCGGCGAGAGCGTCATCCGGCCTTCCTCTACCTGGCGATCGCCGCCCTGGTCTCCGCTCGCGTGGGCGCTGATTACTTCCTGGCTGAGCGGATCCGGATGGTCATCGACGTCCTGCGCCGAACGCTCGGCTATCAAGAGCGGCTGCCGTGGGCCTTCCTGTCCCTGGTTGCGCTGCTCGCGAATCCGGCCCTGGCGGCGCTCTCGATCTGGTTCCACAGGGCCTGGAACGACCGGCGGCTGGCGTGTCATTGCCACTACATCGGCCTGCCGGTCGCGGTCGTGGCCTGCCTGTGGAGCTGTCAGGAGCCGAAGGCGGCGGCGATCGTGCTGTCGGGCTATGCCGTGCTCTTCGCGCTCGCTGTCTGGTTGTTCGCGGTGCCGTGGCTCACCTACCTGACGATCGCGGCGATTTGCGGTGCGGCTGGCTTCGCGACGACGCTTCGCACCGGGTGGACCACGGTCGATCTCGCGTTGATCGCCGTGGCCCTGGCCTGGATCGATCTGGGCGTCGGACGGCTGCTCCATCGGATCGGGTCGCGGGAGGGATACGCCCTGCCCTGGATTCGCGCCGCGCGCGTCCTCACGCCGGTCGCGCTGCTCCTGGCGACGGCGTTCATCGCCGTCCGAGGTCCCCACTCGACCATGGCCGCGGCGGTCTTCATGCTGGCCGGAACTCTCGCCTGGATCGCCACTCGCGAGCGGCCGCGGACCGTCACGGCGGGGATCGTCCTGGTCTGCTTCGTCGAATTCACCCTGTGCGGTCTGTCCCTACTCACGGCCGGCCGGCCGCATGCTTTCGGGACATACGGTCTGCTGCTCGCCGGCGATGCACTGGCCTTGCTGGCCGTGGCCGGGCTGGTGTCCCGGCGTGCACGGGACGACGATGTCTTCCTCCAGGTCATCCCGCGATTCGTGATCGGGCTGACGCTGATCGCCGACTATCTCGCCGTCACCGAACGGGGCCGGACCTGGGTCCCGGGGCTCGTCTGGCTGCTCGGCGCGCCGCGCTCCTGGGGACCACGCGCCGCATCCGCGAGCTCAGCCTGGTGTACCTGGGGATCGCCCAGCTCGTCGCGGGAGTGCTCTGGCTGTCACACTGGTCGATGGGATTCCGAGAGCCCGGCCCGATGGCCGCCTGGCTGGGCGTCACCGCGGGCGGGCTCGCGATCGTCCTCTGGCTGGTCGGCACCGAGGCCCGGCGCCGGGGCGTGTCGAGCTTCTACGTCGCACCCTGCTGGAACTGGAGCCTCGGCCTGACGGTGGTCGTGCTCGCCCTCGCGATCGGGTCGCGCGTCGAGAGCCGGGACGCCTATCGCTTCGGTGTCCTCGCCCTGGCGTTGAATGCTGGCGCCACGATCCTGCTCTCCGCCACCTGGCGACGATTCGAGCTGACCTATGCCGCGCTGTTGCACGTCGTCGTCGCGACCTACCTCGTCCTCTTCAGCGTGGGCCGAAACGACCCGAGGATGGCCTACGTGCTCGGGCTGGCCGCCGTCATCGAGGCGATCGTGTTCTGGTGTACTGGCTTCGCCTGCGAACGCGTGTTCGCGGGCCGGCTCCGGCCGTACGCCGGACCGCTCTGTCACGCCACAGTCGTCTTGACGATGCTCGGCATCGCGCTCTCGGATCGCTCGCCAGGCGTGATTGCCCTCGCGGGCGTGAGCTTCCTCCTCACCGTCAAGAGCCTGCCCCGCGTCGAGTGGCTGTACGCGGTCGTGGCCTGCCTGGGTGCGGCCTGCTATTTCCGATGGTTATCCGGGATGACTCCGAGCGGGCTCATGGCGTCCGCCCTGATCGCGGCCTTCGCGCTCTGGACGGTCGCGGTGCTCGTCGCCAGGTCCAGGGCGGGGCTGTGCGAGCGGCTGGGGCTGCGTCCGCTCGCGTACGAGTCGCCAATCTTCCACACATCGGTCGCGGCGGCAGTGATTGCCGTGGCGATCCGGACGTGGTCGAGCGTGTACGCGGGCGCCGGCTGGGCGGCGGATCCCTGGTGTCCGCTGGCCCTGTCGATACTCGCGCTCCTGATGGTCAAGGCTTATCCACGAGGGGAGTGCGTGCACCTGAGCCTGGCCTTCCTGACCTACGGGATCGTGTCGGCGGTTTCCCCCACGTTGACCTCGCTCTCCGCCGTCGCGATCGCGGTCATGGGACTGGCGTTCGGGCTCTACTTGCTGGAGCTGACCCTACGGTCGCATGAGCGTGCGATCTGCCATCGTCTCGGAGTTCGCGACGCCGGCTATGTCGCTGTGGTGAGAGGCTGGTCCGGCGTTCTCTTCGGCGTGGCCATGGCCGGCGCGACCGCGATCGTGTTCTGGGGCATGGCGGATTCGTTCGGATTCGACGTCTCGACAGGATGGGGATCTCGAGCGGCCGATTGGTGGCTGCTCCTGGCGGCCCTGGTCGTGGCGGGCGGCTATCTCACGCTCGCGGGCGTCGATCCCGAGAGCTGGGGCGCCGTCGGGCCGGAGGTCGTCTTGACCGGCCTGCACGCGATCGTCGTGCTATGGCTGTGGTGGCTCGGGGTTGAGAGCTCGCCGATCGCGCGATGGCTGCCGCCCGCCCGCGACTACTACCCGATCGCCACGGCGATCGCCGCCCTGTCCGCGATCCACCTCGGCCGCCGGTTCACCGATCCCGAGAGCTGGCACGAGCTGGCCTGGCTGGGCGATGTCCGCTCCGAGGCCGCGCGGCGCGCTATGGCGTTCCAGGCGTGCGTCCTGGCACTCGCGGCGGTCGTCTTCACCGGCGGGACCGTATCCGCGACGACCGTGGCGACGATGGGCCTCGGCTCGATAGCGCTGGGGCTCGCCGGTTTCATGGGTCAATGGACGCCGGCCGCGGCCCTGGCGGCTCTCGCCTGGACCGGCGCCTGCTCGATCCTGGGCATCCGGCTCGCACGCCAGCTCGGTCTGATCGCGGCCGATCAACAAGCGACCTGGGCCGCCTGGGGGGCCATGTTGTCGGCGTTCGCGTTGTGGCGGTGGGCCGGCGTGCTGCGAGCCGGCGGCTGGACCGCCAAGAGCCGGGTCATGCCGGAGGACGCTCCCGCCGGTTCGTTGCTTCGCCGATTCGCTCGGGTGGTGGAGGGCGTCGCGTCCTTGACAGGGCTCGTCGCGTCCGCGCTGGTACTGGCCATGGGCGTCTCGGGAAGGGCATCGGCGGCCTGGGTGACGTTCGCTGGCGTCGGGGTCCTGATGGCCGCGGCGTTCCTGCAGATCGCGATGGTGCCGCGATGGCGGGTGGAATGGCCGGTGTACGTCGCCCAGGCTTTGATGGTCGGGGCCTACCTGGCCTTCCGCCGGGCGTTCCCGATGTCCAGCGCCGCCGACGCGGCCGTCCTGACCCTGCTGGGTTATCTCGACATGGGGATCGCGGACGCCCTCGAACGGCTCGATCGCGCGGGCTACTATACGCGACCGACGCGTTACGCGTCGCTCGTCCTGCCGCTGCTCCCGCTGTTGCAATTGCTCGGTGCCGAGAGTCGAGACGACATCAGCCTGTTCTACCTGGCGGCGGCGGCGACGTTCTATGCCACCGCGTGCGGCCGCCTGCGCTGGAAGGCGCTCGGCTACGCGGCGGCGGTCTTCGCCAACGCGGCCCTCTGGCTCCTGTGGAGCCGGATGGGCTGGGAGCTCTCCGATCACCCCCAGCTCTACCTCGTACCGGTGGGCTTCTCGGCGATCCTGTTCGCCGAGGTCAATCGCGAGCTGGGCCGCGCCACGGTCAACACGATCCGATCCGTCGGCCTGATCGTGATCTACGCCTCGCTGGCCATGCCGATCTGGCGATTCGAGAGCTTCGGCGCCTGGCTGACCTTGTTGTTCGCCTCGCTCGTCGGTGTCTTCATCGGGATCGGCCTGCGGTTGCAGACGTTCCTCTGGCTGGGGCTCACGACGTTCGTGCTGGACGTCGTCTACGAGATGGGCCGGGTGAGCCTCGACTACGCCATGGCCAAGTGGGCGATCATGCTGGCCCTGGGCCTTTCGCTCGTCCTGTTCGTCGCGCTCAACGAGAAGAAACGCATCCTGAGCCAGATGCTCGATTACTACGCCCACGCGCGGACCTGGGAGTGATCCGGACGAGTCGATCAGGTCGGACTTTAGCCTTTACCGTGAGGCTCTTCCGCCATGAGTGCGGTCGCGCAGGTTGTCAGGAAACCGGCACGAGAATCCGATCTGAGAATCGTGATGAGTGGCGGGCGCGCTACGGGGCGGGAGCGGAGTCCCTGGAACCCAAGGCGCAACCGATCGTGGCCTCACAGCGACGGAGACGTCCATGAGCAGGATGCTGGTCCGCCGGGGTGTATTGATCAGAGTCGTCGTGGCGATCGTAGGGATCCTGACGGTCCTGACGAGCGTGGCGACGACGGCGGTCGCCGCGGGACTCGGTGGCCGTCATATCGATCCGGCGCAGGTCGTGCCGCTCCACCAGCTCGCGCCCGAGCATCGCGACGTCGTGGCCGAGATCATCCGCGATCATACGTTCCATCGCCAGGGCGAGACCGACACGTTCCCCTGTCCGTCCAGTCTGTATCTGGGCCTGCTCAACGAGCCCCACTTGACGGTCGCCCTCTGGAAGGACCTGAGCGAGTCGCCGGTCCAGCTCCAGAAGGTCTCGGCGAATCGGTACCAGGGGACCGACGGCTCGGGCTCGACCGCGACCTGGGACTTCGTGCTCCGCACGCCCAGGATGCACGTGCTCGTCGCCTACTTCAACTACGTCAGCCCCCACGGCAACGCGAAGGTCGACGCCCGCATCGTGCTGGTGGTGAACACATCCTATTTCAAGGACGGCAACAAGGAGACCTTCGTCCAGCACAACGTCGACGCCTACGTCAAGGTCGACTCGAAGGGCTGGAAGACCGTGGCCCGGACCATGCGGCCGGTCGTCGAGCGCATCCTGGAGGAGCAGGTCAAGGAAGCGGGCTACTTCATCTCGCTGATGAGCCGCCTGGTGCAGACGTATCCGAACTGGGCCAGCGAGGTGGTCAGCAGCCATCCGGCGATCGACGCGGCGTCCAGGCAGCGGTTCTGCACCATCGTCGTGCAGACGCGCCGACCTGGGGCGTCGACGGGGCGGCCTGTGGTGATGAATCAGCAAGCCGCGTCGGGCGAGACCCGGCGGCGCTGAACGGTCGGGCGACCTCGATCGCGAGTGTCAGGGTACCGTTCCCGTGATGATCGCGATCAGGATCCCCAGGATCGTGGAGATCTGCGAGAGATAGTACCGGTCCGAGTCGACCACCAGTTGCTGTTCCTGGAGCCGAAGGAACTGCCACGTCTCGCCCGTGGTGACGCAGCCGTAGACGTGGTCCCGGGGTTCGTTGTGCTTCTCGTTGAAGAGGCGCGCCGCGATCATCTGCGCGGCGCACTGGCCGAGTCCTTCCTCGATGTCGTTCTTCTTCGCCTCGACGACGACCAGCAACGGAGCCCGCAAGATCGGCGTCGGCGGAGTCTTCGCCACGACGAAGTCGCATTGCCCGCTCAGCCCCCGCTGGGGATCGACGTCGAGCCGGACTCCCGAATAGACGCAACACTCCGCGCGTACCATTTCCTGACAGGTCAGCAGGACGGGGGCGACGATGAACTCGCTCCGCGACTTCTCACTGTAGAAAGCAATCGCGCGCCCTTTACGCAACGTGTCACTCAACCAGGGACTCGGCTCGATTGGCTGGACTTGTGCGAACAATGGGGCCTCGACCAACGCGAGCTCGAACTGCGCTATCAGGTAATCAAGCGTGAAATCGCCATAGCCCATGCCCAGACCACCTCGCAAAGATTGACCGAGTTGTCCTGGAATCCGTCGTATACATCGAACCGCTTAACCAGCACGCTACCGCGCATCCGCTGAATCGTGCAAAAGGCTATCCGCCTCCAGCATACTGCTCCGCGGGTTCAGTTACATCGCCGCTCCCCATTGTTCGATGCGGCCTGTGCGGCGCGGGCATCGGCCCGGGATGACTCTCAACCGAGAATCGAATGCCCATCCGCCGCCCCAGGTTCTTCACCATGTCGAGCAGTGCGTAGAAGACCGGAGTGACCAGCAGCGCCAGCACGAGCGAGAGCATCTGGCCGCCGATGATCACCTTGGCCATGCTGGCCCGGGCACCGGCCCCCGGACCTTGACCCAGTGCGATCGGGATCATGGCCGCGACTAGCATCACGGTCGTCATCAGGATCGGCCGCAATCGGGTGTGGTTGGCCTCGAGGATCGCGTTCAGCCGCGGCGCGCCCTTGGCCCGGAGCTGATTGGTCGCGTCGACCTGGAGGATGCCGTTCTTCTTGACGATCCCCACCAGCATGAACAGCCCGAACATCGCGTAGAGGTCCATCGGGGTCCGGAACAGGACGAGCGAGAGCATGCCGAACGGGATCGTGACCGGCAGCGCCATCAGGATGGCGATCGGCTGCAGCCAGCTCTCGAACTGCGCGGCGAGGATCAGGTACATGAACGTGATCGACAGCCCGAACGCGATCAGGAAGTAATGGCCGGTCTCGCCCAGGGTCTTGGCCTGGCCGGTGAAGACGTAGGAGTACTGCGGCGGGAGTTGCATCCCCTTGAGGATCCGTTCGGCGCGATCGATGGCGTCGCCCAGTGCGATCCCTTCCGGATTGCCGACGACCGTGACGATCCGCTCGCGCCCGAGGCGCTCGATCTCGGTCGGCCCGCGCGACTCGTTCAGCTTGGCGAGGCTCGCCAGCTTGACCGTGCCGACCGCCGGCGAGGGGAAGGTCATCTGATACAGGTCCTGGCTCGTCGAGCGATCGGCCGAGTCAGCCCGGAGCCAGACGTCATACTGCTGGTCCCCTTCGCGGAACTTGGACACCGGCAGCCCGCCCACGAGGACGCGCAGCGTGTCGGCGATCGTGCCGACTGGGACGCCCAGATCGCTGGCCGCCTCGCGGTCCACCACGACCTGGACCTCGGGCTTCCGCAGCGAGAGCGTCGTGTCCAGGTCGACGATCCCCGGCTCCTTCTTCAGCTCGGCGATCAGCCGGTTGCCGTACTCGGCGAGCCGTTCGAGCTCCGGGCCCGCCAGGCTGACCTGGAACGTCTGGGGACGACGGCCTCCCTGGAACGGCGAGACGTCGTTGACGCTGACCCTCAGATCGGGGTAATCCTCCAGGAACCGCCGGGCTTCCTGCTGGATTCCGAACTGGTCGAACTCGGGACCATTGAGGTAGCGGCGCACGTGGCCCGGCAGGTCCCACCAGCCGCGAACGGACGTGGACCACTTGCGGTCCTCCAGGTCCGTGATCCGCACATAGATCGTCGCGCGGGTGACGTCCCCCTCGCCCTTGACGACGCGTCCCCCCTCGGTCTGGCCGATCGTCGTGAAGACGTGCTGAGTGCCGCGGATCTTCCAGATCCTCGACTCCAGCTCGGCCAGCAACCGGCCCGTCCGCTCGAGGCTGTATCCCTCGGGGGTCGTCACAGAGACCTCGTACTCGCTCTGGTCGTCGCGGGGGATCAGCGAGACCCCCATCACCCGCCCGATCGGCACCGTGCTGGCGATCACCGCGAATGTCAGCAGGACGACCAGGAACTTGTGCCGCATCGCCAGCCGCAGGACCATCCCGTAGGAGCCATCGATCAGTCGATAGAAGAGGCCGGACTTCGAGTCCGCCCGATGCTGCCCATGCCCGTCTCGCTTCGGCTCGAGCTTGAGGAAGCGGCTGCAGAGCATCGGCGTCAGCGTGAACGAGACGAACAGGCTCATCACCACGGCGAAGGCGACCGTGAGCCCGAAGCTGGAGAAGAACCGGCCGACGATCCCGCCCATGAACGCGATCGGCACGAAGATCACAACCAGCGAGAGGCTCGTGGCGAGGACCGCCAGCGCGATCTCGCGCGTCCCCTGCCGCGACGCCGTCATGCCGTCCATCCCGTCCTCTTCCATGTGGCGGAAGATGTTCTCGTGCACCACCACCGCGTCGTCGATCACGATGCCGATCGCCAGGATCAGGCCGAGCATCGTGATGTTGTTGAGCGTGAAGCCCATGTACTTCATGAACAGGAAGGTCGGGATGATCGACGTGGGGATCGCGAGCGTGGCGATCAAGGTCGTGCGCCAGTCCCGGATGAACAGCAGGATGGTGGCCGACACGAGGAGTGCGGCGAGGACCAGGTGGAACTTCACCTCCTCGATCGACTTCTTGATGAAACGCGACTGGTCGCGGATGATCTCGGTGGCGATGTCCGGCGGCAGCGCGGACCGGACCTGATCGAGCTTGGCCTTGACGTCGTCGACCACCTTGACCGTATTGACGCCCGACTGCTTCTGCACGACGAGGCTCACCGCGTTGACGCCGTCCAGCCGGGCCGTGGACCGGGGCTCCTCGAACGCATCCTCGGCGCGGCCGATGTCGCGGACCCGGATCGGGTAGCCCTTGCGATTGGCGACGATCAGGTCGTTGAACTCGCGCTCGGTCTGGAGCCGTCCCAGGGTGCGCAGGACCAGCTCGCGCGGGCCCTGGTCGACCCGCCCGCCGGGGACTTCCAGGTTCTGCCGCACCAGGGACTGGCGCACCTCGTCGACCGAGAGGTTGTAGCCCGCGAGGCGATCGGTATCCACCACGACATTCATCGCCCGGACCCGGCCGCCGACCAGATTGATCGACCCGACGCCGCCCACGGTCTCGAGCCGCTCCTTGATCTGACGCTTGGCCAGTTCGGTCACCTCGCGCAGGTCGCGACGGCCCGAGACCGCGATCGTCATGACGGGGATCGAGCCTGTGTCGAACTTGTCCACGACCGGCGGGTCGGTCCCGTCGGGGAGGTCCGCCAGGATCGTGTTGACCTTGTCCCGCACCTCCTGCATCCCCACGTCGCCATTCTTCGACAGGAGGAACTGCACGGTCACGATCGACACGCCTTCGGTCGTCACCGACCGCAGTTCGTCGATCCCCGAGACCGTGTTGATGATGTCCTCAATGGGCTTGGTGACGGTGGTCTCCATCGTCTCCACGCTGGCACCCGGCAGGACCGTGGTGACCGTGCAGACCGGGAAATCCACGTCGGGGAAGAGGTTGACGCCCAGCTCCCCGTACGAGACCAGCCCCAGCACCACCGGGATCGCGACGAGGACCCAGGTGAAGACGGGACGGTTTATGCAGATATCTGATATGGTCATTCTGGTTTGGGAAGGTAGGTCAGGCTTTCCACCTGACGGGCCTCGAGGGTCAGGCTGGAAAGCCTGACCTACATCAGAACCGCTACTACTGAACGGAAGCCCGGACGATGACGGCGGTCCCGTCGGCGAGCTGAGTCTGCCCCGTGGTGACGACGTCCGCGGCCGGGGGAAGCTTGCTGCTGATGACTTCGACCCATCCCTGGCCCTCGACACCCGTCTTGACGTCGCCGATGGCGCGAGCCTTGCCCTGTTCGACGAGGAAGATCTTGGTCACGCCGGCATAGCGGACGACCGCCTCGATGGGAACGACGGCGGCCTTGGCATGAGCGTCGGTGACGATGGAGGCCCGCGCCAGTCCGCCGGGCCGGAGCAGTCCGCGCTTGTTCGGGATCAGGGTCTCGACCTGGAACGTCCGGTTGACCGGGTCGACCGAGGGGCTGATCCGCACCACGCGCCCCTCGAAAGTCATGCCGGGCTGGGCCCGCGTCGAGACGCGGACTGGCTGGCCGACGCGCACGGCGTCGGCGTAATCCTCGGGGACCTGGGTCCAGAGGCGCAGGGGGTCCTCGATCACGAGCTCGGCGACCGCCTCGCCTTCCTTGAGGATCTGCCCTTCGGACACCTGCCGCTTGTTCAGGGCGTAGTTGATCCGCGCGGAACTGGTGTTGGCCGGCGGCGTGTGCCTCGGCTGGGGCGCCCGGATGGTCATGTCCTTGAGCGACTGCTCGGCCTTGTTGAGGGCGACTCGGGCCGCGAAGGCGTCGGCGATCGTCGTCCGCGCCACGGAGAAGGCGTTCTCATACGAGGCGACGGCCGTGCGATACTCGTTCTCGGCGTCGTCTTGCTCCTGGGTCGTGCCCGCTCCACGCTGGGTCAGCGCCCGCTGGCGGGCCAGGTTCTGGTGCGCCTTCTCGCGAGCCACACGCTTCTCGACGACCGCCGGGTTCCGGGCGATCGCCTGGTCGCCGACGCGGTTATTCAACAGGTCCTCGCTGATCCCGTAAGTCTTCACGAACTCCTCGGCCTGCTGGCGGGTGATGCCCAGTTTGACGAGGGCCCCCAGGTACTTCGATTCGGCCTCGTCCACAGCGAGCTGGGCATCGACCGTCTCCAGCTCGACCAGGGGCTCGTCCGGCTCGACCCGATCGCCCATGTCATGGTGGACCTTGACCACGCGGCCCGCGCGCTTGGAACCGACGGTGACCTGCTCCCAGCCGCGCAAGCTGCCGATGGCGTCCACCGTCCGCTCGATCGTCCGGCGCTCCAGCGGGGCGACCGTTACGGGGATCGCCCGCGTCGCCGTCGCGTTGGCTCGCGCCTCGGTTTCCGACACGCCTCGCCCGCACCCCGCGGTCCCCGCCGCCAGGACCGCGACCAGCCATCCACCCCAGATCGTCACTCGCCGAACGCTCATTTGACCCCTTCCCGTCATTCGAGGGCTCGTCCGATGCCGAACCCGTGCAATACGTCGTGCACTTGCCGGATCGCCAGGTCCTGGCCGAGCGGCTTGTCTCCGAAGAGGTAATCCAGGGTGGAGATCACGATTGAGCCGCGGAACGCGGCGCAACAGGCGTCCACGCGATCCTTTGCGACCAGGCCGGCCTCCGCGAGCCGACGGACCGCCGCTTCCGTCCACCCCGCCAGGTCCGCCTTGAACGGCTCCAGGTCCCCGGCGACCTCGGATCGGAGCGGACCGAAGAGCAGGCCATAGATGAAGCGGGCGCGATCCGGGTCCTCGCGGCAGAAAGCGTAGTGCGCCCCCAGCACCCTCTGCATGCACAGGATCGGATCGGCTTCGCTGGTCACCAGGTGGCGGAGCGTGGTCACCAGCCCCGACAGGGGGACTGTCAACAAGGACTGGGCCAGTCCCTCCTTGCTCCGAAAGTAGTAGTAGAGCGTCGGCTTGGCGACGCCCGCCGCCTCGACGATCTCCCGCACCGATGTCGCGTCATAGCCCCTTTCCGCAAAGAGTTTTGCGGCCGATCGGGCGATGTGGCGCGCCACCGCGCCCAGCTCCGGATTGCCGGCAGCAGTCGCCG
Source organism: uncultured Planctomycetota bacterium (assembly GCA_963815795.1). Lineage (GTDB taxonomy): Bacteria > Planctomycetota > Planctomycetia > Isosphaerales > Isosphaeraceae > JAKAUH01. The sequence continues at coordinate 1,823,140 of CAWFIC010000006.1, forward strand.
CGGTCGGGGATTCTGGTGTGGCCTTCATACACTTCTCGATTCCGGATCTATACCGAACGGTAGGTATTGTGGAACGAGAACCCATTGAGGTCAAGAGCGGCTTCCGTTCTCTGTCGGGCCTGTGGATGGGGAGGAGGCAGCTTACTCGACGTGTGCGAGCCGTCAACCGGGAAACATGACTCTTGGACTATTGGCAGTAAGGAGGCCGGTGAGTAACCTCGACGGCGTCATCCAGCAGATCCCGAACGGAAAAGTCACGCTGGCGAGGAAGTCGCCCGCGACGTGGTCCCGCGTCGGTCATTGACTCGCTTCCGACACTGATGCATCAATCCAATCGTTCGTTCCACCGATGCGTTCGCCGCCGTGTTCCCCGTGCCGCCGCGGGGCAACGGCCTCTGGCGAAGATCGACCCGCATGTCGCCAACCGCGGGCAAGCTGCACCATCAACCAGGAGAACGGCAGCCATGAGATTCGCACGCAAGAATTCCTCGCGTCGGCGGCACGCCGGCCGCGGCTGGTGCCTCGAGTGCCTCGAGGACCGGGTGGTGCTGTCGGTGTCTCTCACCGCGAACACCGGGCCCCCCGGTGAGATCGACCTGTCCTGGACCCCCGCCAGGAACGCCGCTTGGTACCAGATCGAGAGCAGTTACAACAGCACCGATTTCTTCCCGATCGCCCGCGCCGCGCCAGGTGCCACGGCCTATTCGGACACCAACCTTTATTACGACACCGAGTACTGGTACCGGGTCGTGGCCCACGTGCCGGGCGCGGGGACTGAGGTCAGCAACATCGCCACCACCTACACTCAAGCGGCCCTGCCGGACCCGTACCCGATCTTCGCCGACTCCTTCGATTCGAAGGCCATCGACTCGGCCTGGTCGTTCCGGGGTGGCCGGTGGGTGCAGGAGCATGGGATGCTCCAGCAGATGCGGGGTTTGCCGGCTGGCGACATCAAGAAGGCGATCCTGACCGACCAGGCCTATCCGGCCGACCAGGAGATCACCGCCAAGGTCCAGGTGACGAGCTGGGTAGCCGGCGACGCAGCCCGCGCAGGCGTCGGAGTCTACACCGACCCGACCACGGGTCTGGGCTACGAACTGGTCTTCCACGGCACCAACCAGGTCCAGTTCCTCGACGATCACGTGACCTGGGGCAACGCCTACACTTTCAACTGGCAAGTGGGAACCTGGTACTGGTTCCAGCTCGTGGATCAAGACGGCACGTTGCTGGGCAAGGTGTGGCAGGACGGGACAGCCGAGCCTTCGAGCTGGATGTTCCAGCAGACCGGTTGGAGCGACCGCACCGGCGGCGCACCTGCGCTGGACGGCGGCGCGGCGGAGCCGCGCCAGGGCTCGGCCACGGCCAGCTTCGATTCGGCCGCGGTGACCGGCACGATCAACCGACCCCAGCCGTTCGCCATCGGCGGCGACCCCAGTGTGAAGCCAGCCGACTTCCGCATCACCACCTTCGCCACGGGGCTGAATTATCCTCACAGCATGGCGCAGCTCCCCGACGGATCGATCCTGGTCTCGACGAGCGACCCCGTCCCCGGAGGCAACTACTACGATTCCACCGGCACGCTCCTGCGGTTCGTCGATTCCGACGGCGACGGCGTCGCCGACGGGCCGGGACAGGTCCTCTACAGCGGGTTACCGGGGACCCTAACCTCGCTCCAGACGGCCGGCGACCTGGTTTTTGTCACCAGCTCGCAGCCGGGCAGCGAGTCGATCTGGGTCCTGCGCATGGGTGCCTCGCCGTCGGACCCCTACTCGCTGGTCGGGAGCATCAACTTCGCCTTCCCCTCCATCTGGGAGCATACGACCTACGCGATGGCGGTCCGACCCACGCCCGGCGGCTCCTCGGGCGAATACGACCTGTTCTTCAATGACGGCTCGGAGTACAACTTCGCCCCCAACACGGACACCGTCGGCCTGAGCGGCCTGATCTCCGGTACGCTCCAGGGTAGTTCGATCTACAAGGTGACGGTCCAGGACACCGGCGCCTCGGTGAGCGTGACCGGGCTGACGCAGATTGCCAAGGGCTTGCGCAACGCCGCGGGAATGGTGTTCGACCCGACCACGGGAGACCTGTACTTCGAGGACAACGGCATCGACCTGCCGATCTACGAAGATGAGCCGCTCAGTGTCGACACGCTGCACATGATCCCGGCATCGCAGATCGGCACCTCGGTCCCCGACTTCGGCTTCCCCCACGCCTACATCGCCTACCGGACGGGTCGGCACGTGGGCAGCGGCGCCGTCCCGCCGCTGGTGACGTTCCAGCCGTGGCCAGACCCCATCACCGGCTCAGAGAGCGAAGGGCCTTCGGAGATCGCCTTCGCTCCGGCGACGTTCCCGAAGGGCCTGAACAACGGGATTTTCGTCGGGTTCCACGGCCGGTTCGACCTGGGTGGACTGGCCAATGAGGAGAATCCGCTCGTGTTCTGGAACAGGGCGACCGGCAATTACTTCGACTTCATCGACAACAACGAGCCGAACATCGGCCATCTCGACGGCCTTCTGTCCACCAGCAACGCGATCTTCATCGCCGACCTGTCGAGCAACGGCGACCTGTTCACCTCGGCGGGAACGGGTGCCGGGGTGATCTACGAGATCCAGGTCGTCTCGCCAACGTAGCGCGAGGGTCAGCCCCCGAGGTCATGGCCAATCAACAAGAGGAGCCATCATGCAATTCGAGAAGCCGATCACCGCTGCGATCACGATCGGAGACCAGCCCACCGAGGAGGACCTGGCGAGGCTCAAGGGCGAGGGGTACACCGGCGTGGTCAATCTGAGGAATGCCGGCGAGCCCGAACAACCGATCAACCCGACCGCGGAGGCCGGGGAGGTTGAGTCGCTGGGGATGGAATATCTGCATTACGGGGTCGGAGGCATGCCCCTCTCGGAGCAGGGTGTCACGGCCGTTTGCGACTTCGTGGACCGGCACACCCAGGGAGGCCAGAAGGTCATGGTCCATTGCCGCAAGGGCGGGAGGGCCGCCGCACTGGTCCTGATCCAGCAGGCGCGGGCTAACGGCTGGAAGCCCGAGGAGGCCGTCGCCAAGGGCAAGGCGATGGGGCTGGACGTTGACGGTGGCCTTCGGACCCTGGTTGAGAGCTACCTTCAGCAGCATCCGTGAGCGGCTCCATTCCGCGTTTTCGCGCCCTCGGAGCCGTCTGCTCAAGAATTATTCAACAAGTGTATTGCATCCGGGCCGTGTTTGTTGTGAAGTGAGGGGTGCAGCGATGAATTCGTCGGGTGCACCGCGAGCACCCGGACCTTCCCCTCGGCTTGCGGCGCGGAGGTTCCACCATGCTGGAGCTCACGAGTCCGTCACCTCGCCGTTGCGATGGCGTCAGCCGTCGCGATTTCTTGAGGATCGGGACCCTGGGATGGGGCGGGCTGACGCTGGCCGACGCGCTGCGGCGCGCTCGTGCGCGGCGGCGACGGGAGGAAGCTCGTCGTCGGAGCGGTCGGTGATCCTGATCTGGCTCGACGGCGGCCCGCCGCAGCACGAGACCTACGACCCCAAGCCCGACGCGCCTGCCGAGTATCGCGGACCGCTCAAGCCGATCTCGACCCGTCTCCCGGGCGTCCAGGTGTCGGAACTGCTGCCTCGGCATGCGGGAATCATGGACAAGGTCTCTTTGATCCGATCGCTGCATCACGACAACGGCGACCACTACGCCGCCGCGCACTGGATGCTGACGGGCTACCTCGGCTCCAACGCGATCAACATGGCGCCGCAGTATCCTTCGGCCGGCTCGATCGTCGCGCGGCTCAAGGGACCCAGGAAGCCCGGGATTCCGCCCTACGTGGGCCTGCCGCACACGCATTCGGTGGGGATCGTGCCGGGCTATCACGGGGCGGCCTATCTCGGTTCGACGTATAACCCGTTCATCGCCGACGGCAATCCCGCCTCGGAGAAGTACCAGGTTCCCAACCTGTCGTTCCCCGCGGGCGTGGATGGCGCCCGGCTCGAGACTCGGCGCGGCCTGATCGCGGCGTTCGGCCGGGCCCGACGTGCGCTGGATGCGTCACCGCTCGTCGAGAACTTCGACCGCTTCGAGCAGGAGGCACTCTCGATGGTCCTGGGTCCCGGGGCGCGTCGGGCCTTTGACCTGAGCAAGGAGGACCCGCGGCTCCGCGATCGCTACTCGCGCCACCAGTCGGCGCAGAGTGCCCTGCTGGCCCGGCGGCTGGTCGAGGCGGGCGTCCGGTTCGTGACCTTGACCTTCGGCGGCTGGGACTTCCATTCCAGCCTCGAGAAGGGGATGCACCGCGTCCTGCCGGTCCTGGACGCCACGGTCGCGACCCTGGTCGAGGACCTCGACCGGCGCGGGCTGCTCGACTCGACGATGGTGATCGTGATGGGCGAGTTCGGCCGCACGCCGCGGATGAACAAGCGGGGGGTGCCGGGCTCGGATCCGGTGCCGGGCCGCGACCATTGGGGCAAGGTGATGAGCGTCCTGATCGCGGGCGGCGGGATCCGCGGCGGTCGCGTGATCGGCTCGTCGAACGCCCGGGGTGAGTACCCTCGCAGCCACCCGCTCCGGCCGCAGGACCTCATGGCGACGCTCTATCATCAGCTCGGCATCGACCCCGAAACCACCTTCGCCAACCGGGCCGGCCAGCCGATCAAGATCGTCTCGAGCGGGGAGGTGATCCGGGACCTCATTGCCTGACGCAAACCGGTCGGGTTCGGAGGCCTCTCGATCCCTGATTCGGCCCCCGATCTCGGCCTTGCGACGCCATCCGGGGACGCCTCGACGTCGCGGTCAGTCGCGTGGTTCGCATGCCGGCGTCGGCAGCAGTCCTCTGTGAGGCCGCGGTTCAGCGGGGCCTCCTGTTCTGCAGGGCCAAGAGACGGCCCGGCAGGCCGTTCACCAGGACCGTACCCGGTCCGACGGGGCCTCGCGGTCACTGACCCTCGCGAAGCCGGTCTCGGTGACACGCAGGACGAACGTGTTGACCAACCAGCCGGCGGCGTGGAGCGCGACGGCGCGCGCATAGCGGTTGCAGCGGAACCGTCTGGCTCCGATCGGAGTGATGCGGTACCCGGGACCCAGGTGATCCGCGATCCTTCGCTGATCTGTCTCCGGTCCGGTTTCGTCGGGTTCCGGAGCTTTGGCGTCGAACACGAGTTCGGCGCGGGTCAGGATATTCATAAGACCTCCTCATTTCACCAAGGAACCGCGAGCGGATGAATGTCCAGGCCATCGGAACAAACCGCTCGGGGTGCGCATGGACCTCGAACCCCACCGTCGAGTGGCGGTCGCGCCGCTCGGAAGAATTCGACGCGGCGGTCGAGTTCACCGAGTGACGCCGTCAGGGAGCTTCGCCTCCATCTGGCACCGGCTCAGCGATCGATTCGCCGGATCGCGTGAGGAGTGCTCGGCCCGCAAACGCCCGCGTGGATTGCGGCCAGGTCCTGGCGTTGCGCCCGGTACGCCGAGTCCCTGGCATTGACCATCGCAGGATCATCCTCACGCGTAACAATGGCCCCGTCGGTCCGCCGGCGAAGGCGGCTCGACGAGGCCATCGCGACCTCGGGCCCACCCATCGCGAGCGAAGCCCTCGTTAGTAAGTCTAGGTCGTTTCGCGCCGGGATGCCGAGTCTGTCGCCGAGATTCTCGCCTGTGCCGGTCTGTTGACACGCGGGCTATTCGCCGACGCCGCGGCCGGATACGGGACGGACGATCCGCCCTCACATCGCCCGCGGGCGCGGTCGTCTCAGCGCGGCGAGGCGTCGGGGATCTGATCTGCAGTCTATGCGGAGCCGGGGGTATCTCTCATACCGGCCAGCATGAATTCCCGACGATGCACGCCTGAATCGGGCCTATGATCGGTGTAGAGGAAGCGTCGCCCGATCTCGAGGCACCGAAAAAGGAACGCCCGACGCAGAAGCCGTTCCTGCCGCGCTTCCCGGACAGAAGCCCCATTTCAGAGTCGGTGAAACCATGGCGACAAGACGCCCTTATCCTGTCATGACCGCCGAGGAAGCAGCGGCTTCGATCCCGCACGGAGCGATGATGGCCGTGAGCGGCTTCACGCCGGCCGGTTCGCCCAAGGCGGTGCCCCGCGCCCTGGCCCGGCGCGCTCGGGCGCTGCACGACGCCGGTGAACCGTTTCAGATCCGCCTCCTGAGTGGCGCCTCGACCGGAGTGGCCTGCGACGACGCACTCAGTCAAGCCCAGGCGGTGAGCTGGCGAGCCCCCTACATGACGTCCGCGTCGATGCGCGAACAGGCCAACACCGACCAGCTCGACTTCATCGACATGCACCTGTCGCACGTGTCGCAGTTGGTGCTTGGGGGTGTCCTCGGTCGGATCGACCTTGCCGTCGTCGAGGCCACCGATATCACCGCGGACGGTAAGGTCTATCTGACGACCGGGATCGGGAACACCTCGACTTACTTGCAGTACGCCGATCGCGTGCTCATCGAGCTGAACGCGTACCATTCGCCCCGCCTGCGGGAGATGACCGACATCGCCGTCCTGCCCCCGCCCCCACACCGCCTCCCGATCCCGATCGTCAACCCGCTCGACAAGATCGGGCGTCCCTATGCCGAGGTCGACCCGGCCAAGATCATCGGCGTGGTCCACACCGACGAGCCGGACGGCGGGAGGCCCCTGGCATCGCCGGATGACGTGAGTTCAACGCATTGCCGACCACGTCTCACGGTTCTTCCACAACGAGATCGCGGCCGGGCGGCTCCCCAAGGAGTTCCTCCCGCTGCAGAGCGGGGTCGGCAGCATCACGAATGCCGTCCTCCTCGGTCTCACCCGGAGCGGAGACTTCCCGCGGTTCAAGGTCTACACGGAGGTCCTTCAAGACGCGATGATCGACCTGATCGCCGACGGCTCGGTGATCGGGGCGAGCACCTGCTCGTTGACCCTCTCCGACGAGAAGATGAGGTTCGTCTACGAGAACTTCGACCACTTCGCGGACCGGGTGGTACTGCGGCCCCAGGAGATCTCCAACAACCCGGGCGTGGCGCGCCGGCTGGGGGTGATCGCCATGAACACGGCGATCGAGACGGACATCTACGGCCATGTCAACTCCACGCACTTATTCGGCACCCAGATCATGAATGGGCTCGGGGGCAGCGGCGACTTCGAGCGGAACGCCTACTTATCGATCTTCATGTGCCCGTCGATCACCAAGGGCGGCCGGATCTCGACCATCGTGCCCATGTGCTCGCACATCGATCACAGTGAACACTCCGTGCAGGTGATCGCCACCGAACAGGGGCTGGCCGACGTCCGCGGTCTCTCCCCGGTGGCGCGGGCCCGGCGGATCATCGACCATTGTGCCCACCCGGCTTACCGCGACCACCTGCACCGCTACATGGATTCCGCTCCGAAGGGCCACATCCGCCACGATCTCCGACACTGCTTCGATCTGCACACCAATTACCTCGAAAGCGGCGCCATGCTGCCGGACCTCGACCTCGGCCAGTTCGAGCTCAGGCACGCTCCTTCCGCCGAGTGACGATCTCCTCGCGCGCCCAGGTCGGCTCGCGCGCGGAATCGGCAGATCGTCGAGCCCTCCGCCGCGTCGCGTCCCCCATTTCGCATCGGGGCGGGTCCGACAAGGACTCCAGAGTTGCGGTCAGCCGTTGTTAGAGTCTGTTCGTTGAGTGGGAGGGCGAGGCTGGCGCGGTGAGAAGTTGGGATGGTCTGGGCTGGGCGCTCATCCCGGTCCCGTCGCGCCTGTTCGTCCCCCCTTACGAAGGGGGGGTTCGGGGGGGTCGGATCCGATCGTCCTGCCGCGCTCCACGGGCCGGTGGCCCCGGAACCCCCCCTGACCCCCCCTTCGTAGGGGGGGGACGATTCGGCTCGATCCCCCCTTCGTAAGGGGGGGACGATTCGGCACGAGCGGGCGGCACAAGACACCGGTCGGCCGGGCCGTCGAAAACGCTGGTCAACCCCAGCTTCTCACCTCGCCCTCCCGAGAATCCCCGTCTGGAACAGACTCCGAGTAAAATCGGGACTCTGCAGCGGCTCGGCGCGAAGTATATAGCAGGTGCGGACGGAGACCCGGGGGGATTCTCGATGCGGGGCACATCGTCGCGCGGCGTGTGGAAGCAGTTGGATGGATTGTTCCGCTTCGGGGCGGCGGGCCCGCTCAGTGACGAGGAGTTGCTGGGGCGGTTCGTCGCACGGCGAGATGAGGCCGCCGAGGCGGCGTTCGCCGCCCTGGTCGAGCGTCACGGGCCGATGGTCCTGGGCGTCTGTCGCCGCGTGCTCGGCGACCGGCACGAGGCCGAGGATGCGTTCCAGGCCACCTTCCTGATCCTGACTCGCAAGGCGTCCTCGATCGCGCGGCGCGGGCAACTGGCCAACTGGCTCTTCGGCGTGGCGTGTCGCACGGCGATGGGCGCACGCACCCGAGAGACGCGCCGCAAGGCGAGAGAAGAACGGGCGCATGCCACCTCTCGAACCCGGGTCGAGCCGGCCTGCGACGAGGAGGCGGCCCTGTGCGAGCTGCGATCCATCCTCGACGAGGAGCTGGCCCGGTTGCCGGAGCGTTACCGCGGGGCCGTCGTCCTCTGCGAGCTGGAGGGCGTGTCGCGCCGGACGGCCGCGCGGCGGCTCGGCATCCCCGAAGGCACGCTGGCGAGCCGGCTCGCTCGGGCGAAGGGCGAGCTGCGAGTGCGCCTGGCGCGCCGGGGGCTGGCCTTCTCGGCCATCGCCCTGGAGGCGGGCCTCGCTCGTGAAGCCGAGGCCCGCATGTTCACCCTCTCGATCTCGCTCGTCGATCCCACGATCCGGGCCGCGATGCGCATCGTGGCCGGTGCCTCCCTGGCCGAGGTCGCCTCGACCTCGGTCGCTTCCCTCACCCAAGGAGTCCTGAAAGCCATGCTGCTCGCGAAAACCAAGGGCGTCATCCTGGCAATGGCCACGATGGCCGTCATCACCACGGGATTCGGGGTCGTGGCCCAGCAGCAGCCCAGCTCGCCGGATGGCGATCGGCTCGGCGTGCTCGAGCGGAAGCTCGACCAGATCCTCGAAGCCCTGGGCGGTTCGCAACGGGGCCAGATGGGAGGGCGAATGACTCGCCCCCGCTTCCCGGACGACCGACCAAACCCTCCGGTGGGAGCCTCCGCGCACCCGGCAGCGGCAAGCCCTCGCTTCGAATCGCGAAAGGACTGGGGTCCGGCGGCCCCTGATGCACGACCGATGCTACCCGGCGGCTCTGCCATCACCAAGCCGGCGGCGAGAGAAGACTCGCCGTCCGAGGACGACCCGCGGACGCGGCCCGGCGGCGCGGCGAGGACGAGGCCGGTGGTGAGGGAAGACTCGCCGTTCGAGGACGACCGGCCTGGTGCCGTCGATGCCTTCAGGGGCATTTCTGCACGGATGGACACCTTCGACCGGCGGCTCGCCGAGCTCGAGCGGCGAATCAGCGACCTGGAGGGACACAGACGACCCGACTCGCCGGCGCGGAAATGAGGGCGGGAGCCTTACTCGCCCGCCGGATCCTCGGCGGGCGCCGGGCTCGCTCCTCGCGCCTCGTCCCAGATGGGGCCGTAGACCTCCTTGTCGAACGGCGGACAGCCGGTCGCGAACTGGCCCAGCTCGTTGTGCTTGGATCGCATCAGGGCCGTGCAGTAGCTGAACGTCCGGCAGATGCGCTTGCGATCGAGCGGTTCCCCTTGAGCCAGCCGGAGGCCGAAATCCGGCTGGGCCAGCGCGCCGCGGCCGATCCCGACGAATGAGGTCCGTCCCGCGGCGACGTTCGCCGCGCCGGCTTCGAAGGCATACGCCTGGAGCCAGCTATAACCCGATCCGACCACGGCGATCTCCGGATAGGCCGCCTGGACCGCCGCTGTGAGCCCGAAGTGCCGGACCACGCCGATCAGGGGGTGCTCCGGCGTCTCGTATCCGTCCGGGGGCGGGTACTCGAACGGCCGCAGCAGGTGCGGGCTGGCGTAGGGATTGCCGGCCGAGACGTTGATCAGCGCGACGCCGAGGTCCCGCAGCCATCCGATCAGGCTCAGCGGTTCGACCAGGTCGGGCACCGATGGGTCGTCCGGATCGGTCCCCCAGACCGATTGTACGGGCGTCGTGAACGGCGCAGGGGACCCCGGCGCCATCGGGGCCCTTCTGGTAGGGGACGCCGTCGAAGACGTTCAGTCGAGTGGCGACGATCCGGTCGGGGTGCTCGGAGCGGATCCGCCCGACGACCTCGCGGACGAATCGCGTCCGGTTCTCGAGCGAGTCGCCGTACTTCCCCTGACGCGTCCGCGCCGACAGCAGCTCGTTGAGCAGGTAGCGATGGCATTGCTTGATGTCGACGAAGTCGAACCCGATACGGAAGGCGAGCGTGGCCGCTTCGACATAACGATCCTGGAGCCGGTCGAGATCGTCGTCGGAGATGAGAGGATCGTCCGGTCCAGCGGTCCGCCCGGTCGACTTGTCGACGACGATGCGGGGATCGAGGAGCGGGTCGTGCTGGGCGAGGATCGGCCGCGGGTGCGAGTACCGGCCCGAGTGCGTGAGCTGCAACCCGACCACGAGATCGTCGTCATCGCCGTTCGTCGCGGCGTGCGCCCGGCGAGTCTCGCGGAGCAATCGCTCGAGGGCCGAGGCCGTCGATGGTACGATGACGAGCTGGCGCGGGTTGGCCCGGCCTTCCGGGACGACCGCGGCGGCCTCGCCCCAGATCAGCTTGGCCCCGCCGGCGCCGAAGCGGCGATAGCGGCGATAGGTCAATTCGCCCGGCGATCCGTCGGGTTCGCCGTCGCAACCCTCCATCGGCTGGATCGCCAGCCGGTTACCGACCCGCCGGCCACTGACATCGATCGGCCGGAAGAGCGGCGAGAGGTCGTCGCTCAGGGCCATATCCAGGCCGAGCGCCCGCGCGTCGGCGAGCACGGCCTGGCTCGACTTGTACTTGAAATAGCGCGACACGTTGGTGGCTCGACTCCGGCTTCGCTCGTCAAGGCCCCTGCCATGGTGGCAGGTCGCGCCCGGCCGGGCAATACCGGACTCTCGGGACGATTCCTCGGAGGCCGCGCGCGATCGAAGCGGGTTTTCCGCCCTGCTTGACGCTCTCTCTCCCTCGCTCTTAGATTAATAGTGGGTTGCCCCGCCTCACGAATCGACGGCGATCCGCCGCGACGCGCGGATCGGGCGGAGTCGGGGCCGCGGGACCCTCCAGATCGAGGAGCCGTTCATGTCGCGACGAACCGTCGGCTGCCGCTGCCTGATCCTTGTCGTCGTTGCCGGAGGGCTCGCGGGATCAGGCCCGCCGGCGCGCGCCGCCGAGGATCCGAGGACCGTCAGCCGGTTCCTCCAGGAGCTCAAGAGTCACGGGCTGCACGATCAGGCTCTTTACTACATCTCCCAGCTCCGCGCCGATGACTCGCTACCGGCCGAGCTCAAGGTCACCCTCGATTACGAAGAGGGCCGGACCCTGATCGACGAGGCGAGCAAGTCGAATGACCTGGTGCTCCGCGAGGAGTTGCTGCGGGACGCGAAGGAGAAGCTGGAGGGGTTCGTCAAGGCGCATGGCCAGCGCCCCGAGGCCAGCGATGCGCTGGTGCAGCTCGCCAAGCTGCTGGTGGAGCGCGGGTACCTGGCCACGCTCCTGAGCGAGGAGACCCAGGACAAGGCCAAGAAGGACGCGAAGGTCGCCGAGGCCCGCGACGCCTTCAGCCAGGCCCACGAGGCTTATGGCAAGGCCGTCGAGGCCCTCAGCGTCGCCCTGGCGAAGTTCCCCGTCTCGATGCCCGAGAACGACCCGCGCCGGGCGGCGCGCGATACCGTCGAGGCCTCGTATCTCGACGGGATGCTCCAGAAAGGCGTCTGCGACTACGAGCTGGCCCAGACGTTCCCGACGTCGTCGCCCGACCGCACGAAATACCTGGACGAGGCGCTCAAGCAGTTCGAAGGGCTCTACAAGGCCCACCGCGAGCAATGGGCCGGTCTGACCGCCCAGATGTGGCAGGCGAAGTGCTACGAGGAGAAGGGCGAGATCGGGCCAGCGATCGGCCTGTACAAGCAGCTCCTCGAGCACACCGACCCCCGGCTGCGCGTCCTCCAGCGCAACGTCGCGTACTTCTACATCGTGGCCCTGGCCAAGCGGAAGGAGTTCCCGCTGGCGGCCGATCAGGCCACGGCCTGGCTCCGGACCTTCAACCGCCGCGACGAGCGCCGGACCAAGGAGGGTCTCGGCGTCCTCCTCGAGCTGGCCAAGGCCATCGACGCCCAGATGCCGCAGATCCCGCAGGCCAGCCACGCCGCCGCCGCCACCCAGATCGTCGATCACCTCAAGGAGGTCGTGCGCTACGCCTCCCCGTTCAAGAACGAGGCGCTGGTCCTGCTCAAGAAATACAAGCCCAACGCCGCGATCAAGGCCGAGGAGATCGCCCGCCTCACCTACCAGGACGCCATGGAGAAGGCCGATGAGGCGATCGCCTCGCACGAGTGGGAGCGCGCCATCACCTTGCTCAAGGCGGCCGGGCGCAAGTCCGACATCGTCCGCGAGCCGGACAAGGTCAACATGGCCCGGTACAACCTGGCCTTCTGCTACTTCATGAACAAGCAGTTCTACGAGGCCTTCGTGCTGGCCGACCACCTGGCGCGGCGCTACCCGCAGGGCGGGCTCTCGTCCAAGGCGACGTCGATCGCCATGCAGGCACTCGTCGAGGCCTATAACACTTACACCGAAATCGATCGGATGAGCGACATCGACCGGCTCGTCGAGCTGGCGCGCTACACCGCCGAGACCTGGCCCGATCGAGAGGAGGGGGACGACGCTCGGCTGAACATCGGCCAGATCTCGCTGGGCCGCGGCCAGTACGACCAGGCGATCGCGGCGTTCGAGTCGATCCGGCGCAAGTCGAGCCGGTGGCTCGAGGCGCAGACCCGGCTGGGCGGCGCCCACTGGGCGAAGAGCCGCGTCCTCGACCGCAAGGGCGACGCCAAGGGCGCCGAAGCCGAGGGCCGGAAGGCCGTCGAAGTCCTCCAGGCGTCGCTCAAGGCCCGCCGCGACGCCGGCGCGGCTCCCACGGATCCCGGCCTGGTCGGTAACGTCGGCGACCTCGCCATCGTGCTCACCGAGTCGGGCAAGTCGACCGAAGCGCTCCAGCTCATCGATCCGATCGTGAGGGCCCAGACGATCCGCTCCGGCGCCGCCTACTCGCGGCTGATGGAGGCGCAGCTCATGGCCTTCATCGGCACCAACCAGGTCCAGCAGGCGATCGGGACCATGAAGACGCTGGAGCAGGCCGGCGGCGGCGCGAGCCTCACCCAGCTCTACCTCAAGCTGGGCAAGCTCCTCCAGCGGGAGCTCGACGCGCTCAAGGAAAAGGGCAACTCCGCGGCTTATGCCCAGATGCACAAATCCTACAAGACGTTCCTGACGACGCTCTCGGGCGCGAAGTCCGGCCAGACGTACGAGTCGCTCGAATGGGCCGGCGAGAGCCTGCTTTCCCTCGACGCCTTCAAGGAATCCGAGGACGTGCTGCAGCGAGTGCTCAAGGACTATGGGGAGGACCCTCAGTTCCTCCAGCAGCCGAACGGGAAGATGAGCCTGCTGCGCACGCGCCTCAAGCTGGCCGCCGCCTTGCGCGGTGAGCGAAGCTTCAAGGAGGCGGGCAAGCTCGTTGATGATCTACTCAAAGAGTATCCCAGGTATCTCGAGCCACAGTTCGAGAAGGGCATGCTCCTGGAGGCCGAGGCCCAGGCGAAGAAAGGCAACTGGGGGGCCGTCTTGGGCCACTGGCAGGGACTGGCCCGGAAGCTCGACGCCATCCGGCCGCGCCGGGTCGAGTACTACGACACCTGGTACCACATCGCCCTGGCGCTGTCTCAGCAGCGGGAGACGCTCAAGGCGCGCCAGACGCTCCAGGGCATCATGCGACTGGCGCCGACCGTCGGCAACCCCGAGATGAAGGCCAAATACGAGGCCCTGCTGGCACGCCTCGCCAAGAAGTGAGGGATTTGACGTATGTTGTTTTTCCGCTCGCGTCCAGATCGGAATCGCCCGGTCCTCATCGCGCTCCTGGTGACGGCTGTCGTCGGCTCACCGGCCGTCCTGCGCGCCGACGACGTCTCGCTGGTCCCTGGGAGTACGGTGAAAGGGGCGATCGGCGGACGAGTTCGCGGCGTGGTCCAGTCGGAATCGCCCACCGAGGTGGTGGTGACCCTGGGCGCCAACTCGACGACGGTCCCCACCGACCAGATCGCTTCGATCCGCTACGACGGCCAGTCGGCCAACTTCCAGCTCGGCGAGACCCGCGAGTCGGCCGGCCAGCTCGCCGATGCCGCCGACCTGTTCAAGAAGGCGGCCGCCGAGACGACCGGCAAGCCATTGCCCCACCAGGCCGCGCTGTTCCGCGAGGCCAGGGTGCTCAGCGACCTGGCCCTGGTCGAGCCGGATCGCCAGAAGGAGGCGCGGAACAAGCTCAACCAGTTCATCCGCTCCTATCCCGGCGGGCGCCACATCGCCGCGGCACGCGAAGCCCTCGCGCGGCTGCAGATCAATGGCGGCGATTTCGACGGCGCCGAGGCCACGATCACCGCACTGGCCAGGATGCCCAGGGCCGGCGATCGGGCCGCGGTGCTCCGCACCAAGGTGCTGGCGCGACAAGGAAAGCACGCCGAGGCCATCGCCGAGCTCGATCGCCTGATCGCCTCGGCATCCAAGGGGTCCGAGCGCCAGCGTTATGCGATGCTCGCGAAGGCCGAGAGCCTCGCCGCGACCAGGAAGTACAAGGACGCCGAGACCCTGGTCCGCCAGGTGATCCAGGCCAATCCCCCCGAGGACGCCGCCTCTCAGGCCCCGGCCTACAACACGCTCGGCGACTGCCTCCGCGCGGCCAATCGCCCCAAGGACGCCCTCATCGCGTACCTGCACACCGATATGCTCTACAACAAGGACAAGGAAGAACACCCGCGGGCGCTCCACGGGATCTCCTCGGTCTTCCGCCAGCTCAAGCAGGACGCCCGCGCCGACGAGTTCGCCCAGCGGCTCAAGCTGGAGTATCCGCGCAGCGCCTGGAACCGCACGCCGACGGCCGAGTAGGGTGGGCTGTGCCCACCGGTCGAGCCCTGTGATCGGTGGGCACAGCCCACCCTACATTTCCGACCACGCTTTCGCCCCGACTTGCTCGGGGCGCTTGATCCCCAGCGCTCGCCGGGCGGTCGCCGCCACCCGGGGGAAGCGCTGAGAAGCCTCTCGCAACCGGAACGAGAGCCAGCCCCGTACGATTTCGAGCTCAATCCGGGCCCGCTCGCCGACCGGAGCCGGAGGGACCGACATCGCGTCGGCACTCGCGCCCTCCGGCACCGGCGGATAACCGCGCGCCCTCAGCCAGCGTCCGCACATCCGCTGGAGGATGAGCTTCTGGCGCGGCGTCGACTCGACGAACCAGGAGCCCGAGCGCCCGTCCCTCACGTGGTTCCAGTGCAGGAGCGTCGCGGGGTCGCAGATCAGCGAATTCGCTGCCTCGCTGAGATCCATGCCGACCTGTTCGAGCTGCCGCTTGAGCGCCTCGGTGCGGGCCTTGTTCGCCGCGAGGGAATACTCGTCGGCGATCCGCTCGGCCTCGCCATCGGCCGGCTCGATGCCCAGGTGATGCGCCAGAGCCCGTACCGCGCCGACGGGGTCGGCGAGGATCTCGTCGTAGCGCTGGATGAGCACGCCGGGCTGGCGAGTCCAGAATCGATCGTTGGCGAGCACCTGGTGGATCATCCCCTGCCGGAGCAACGGCTCGAAGGTCAGCCGTCGCTTGTGCATGAGCGAGAACACCACGTCGCGGATATCGCGATAGGCGTAGATGGCCACGGCCCGCCCCTCGGCGATGGCCCGCGCGAAACGCCGATCGCCGTCGTGCGACTTGAAGACGCGCCAGCAAGCGCCCGGAGCGGCCTCTCGTCCGCCCTCGGCGGCGTCACCATTCATCACCCGGGTGTACTCATCGGGCACCAGATAGCCCAGGCGGCGACCACCGCGATGATGCTCCAGCAGGTGTGCGAGAACCTCGTATTGCCAGGTCGAGCAGGCCCGGTACATGCCCGCGCAGATGACATCGACGGGCCCGCGGGTCGCGAGTGTCTTCGATCGTGTTCCAACGCCTTGAGCCCGGACGAGCCTCCCATGCGGGATGGATCGAATTGCGGCGTCGCCTCGTGGCGAAGTGCCGGCCTTGGTTGCGTGGGCGTCGCTCATCACCTCGGTCCCTCCATCGTGATCGGACCGTTCTCGCCCTGGTTCACGGCCAGACGCGATTGGTCGAGGTCTTCCAGCAGCTCCTGGAACGGACGGGACGACAACGAGCCGTCGCCTTCGATCGTGACCCACCGTCCCGGTTGATCCTGAGCGGTCTGCGCCCAGAGATGGCATCGGCGACGGCCACGGTGAGACGGATCGCCCCGTCGCGGTTGACATGGATCGGGTCGCGGAACAAGGCGCGATCCCAGCCGGCTCGTTGCATGTCGAGCACTGTCAGCATGGGGTATCGCGAGACCAGATGCTGGACATAGTGTCGATATGCCCCCACGGTCCCGACGCGCTCGTTCCGTTCGAGCCAGCCGGCCTCGGCCGGCGGCAGGATCCAGTAGACGGGGATCCTCCGGGCCTGGGCCAGCTCCAGGAACCGCTCGACGTAGTAGGAATGGACAGGGTGCGGCTGCCAGCTCCACCCCGTGCCGTCATAAGGCCGCGGCAAGGCGCCCTGGATGGGAACGAACGGCCTCGGCGCGACCTGGGCACCGCGGTTGAGACGCCAGTTGCGGAGCAAGGCCCTCAGCTCGTCGTTCGCCGGGCACTCATCCCCCCGGCACGCCTCGAACGACGCGAATCCCAGCGCCGTCCGGAACCGGTCCCGGCACGAGAGTGAGCCGATCGCACCGTGAAGGAACAATGACAACGCCAGCGCCGGGTCGCCGGAGCGCCAGGCCACCTCCGATCGCTCGCGGGCCGGTGGGAGTGTCCCCCACCATTCCAGGTTGACGCGCGGGTCCATCCCCAGGAGGAGCGGCGAGAAATTGATGATCAATGCCCGGGGGCAATGCCCCGAGTCCAGGACGCGCCGCAGCAGGAACTGACCGGCTGGCGGCTGTCCGCCCAGCACGGCCAGATTGTAAGCCGAGCGACCAAGCCGGGCCTCGAGGACGCGCGGCAGGATCCCGAGCTTGACCAGGCTATCGCCGAAGCAGAGGATCTCGGCCCGCGACTCGGGCTCCGATGCGGCGCGAAACGCAGATTGCCAGCATGCACCGAGACGCGAGCGCACGTTGACGTCGCTTGGATTCCGCGCAATCATCCCGTTCAATGCCAGGATCAAGCCCAGGGCACCGATCAGACCGGCCGGCCAGCTCCGCGAGCGACTCCGTTCGGCGACAGTGCCCCTCGAAGGACAGTCCCACGCGGAGGACGATCGCGACCGATCCCGGACCGCGGTTACCAAGGTCGATTCCTCCATCCATGGAGATCGAATGTAGGCCGCTCCCCGCGCGCGAAGCCTCCCAGGCGAGGTTCTAGCGTTTGAGGGGGAATCGGGCCAGAGCGGTTTCGTCGGGTGCCCTGCGAGCACGGATGCCTAGAGCCGATCTCGGTCGGTCGGGCTGTAGGGTGGGTCGAGCGCAGCGAGGCCCACCAGCGGCCGCAATGACGGTGGGCCTCGAAGACTCGACCCACCCTACCGCGATCGGCTCTCGGGTCGATGCCGGACCCGGTGCTCGCCGAGCACCCGACGACGTTTCCCGCTCACGTGCTCCCGCGATGCGGCGGCCTGGTCGCCGCGAGCAGGATCGTCGCCACAAGCCAGATGACGAAGCCGAGCACCACCGCGAGCCAGGCCGACGAGACCAACGGCCCGCCGGGCACCTGAACTCGCGGAACGTCGTGGCCGCCTCGCTCCCGGACGACGCCGACGACACCGACCATCTCGATCAGCAGGCCGATCAGCCGCAGCAGTTGTCCGGTCATCCGCATCGGGTGACGCCCTTGTAGGGTGGGTGCAACCCACCGTTTGCGATGGCCTTCCCACGGCGGGTTTCACCCACCCTACATTGGCATCCGCGACGCTTCATTCAGACTTCGGGCAGCTCGTAACCCTTGCGCGGCTCCCGCTTGAGCAGAGCGTTGGCCTCGGCGTCGTTCTTGAACGTCTCGGTGTCGACGTCCCAGTCCAGCTTGCGTCCGAGCCTGTACGAGATGTTGCCCAGGTGGCACGTATTGGTGGAGTGATGGGCGATCTGGATGTCGCTGGTGGGCAGGGCCCGCGACTTGACGCATTCGAGGAAGTTCCGCACGTGCGCGTCCTGGCCGTCGACCCCCTTGGCCAGCTTCTCGGGCTTGAGGTCGATCTTGCGGATCGGGCGATCGCCGTGGACCAGCTTGATCCCGTACGGCAAGACGGTCTGATCCGGGATCACCTCGAATCCGCCGCGATCGAGCATCAGGCTGCCGTCGGTGCCGCAGAACAGGATGCCGTAGTCGTGGCCGTTGAACTTCAGCCCGTTCCCCTTCCGCATGGAGTAAGTCAGGACGCACTCGGGGAACTCGTAGACGACCTGCATGGTGTCCGGCGTGTCGCGGTTGTCGTCGCTGGTGAAGATGCCCCCGGTCGTGTAGACCGACTTGGGACCCTTGGCATTGAGTGCCCAGAGGACGATGTCGTTCAAGTGCACGCCCCAGTCGCTCATCATGCCGCCTGCGTAGTCGAAGAACCAGCGGAAGAGCAGGTGGAAGCGATTGGGGTTGAACGGTCGCTTCGGCGCAGGGCCGAGCCAGCGATCGTAATCGACGTAGGAGGGCGCCTCGCCATCGGGGTAGTTGCCGATCCCGGTCGGGCTGATGTTCTCGTAGTTCCAGGTCTGGACCCAGAAGACCTTGCCCAGGGCGCCGGATCTGACGATCTCGACCGCCCGCTGGAAGTGGGACGACGAACGTTGCTGGGTACCGACGGCCATGATCCGGTTGGTCTTGCGGGCCGCGCGGAGCATCGCCTGGCCCTCGGCGACGTTGTGTGCCACCGGCTTCTCGACATAGACGTCCTTGCCGGCCAGCACGGCCTGGATCGCCGGCAGCGCATGCCAGTGGTCCGGGGTGGCGATGATCACGCCGTCGACATCCTTGCGATCGAGCATGGCGCGGTAGTCGCGCGCCGACTCCGGCGGGTGGCCGTAGTGCTTCGCGACCCGATCGTGCGTCTTGCCGGCCTGGTGGTCATCGACATCGACGATGCCGACGATCTCCGCCTCGGGCCGGGGCAGGAACGAGTCGAGCAACTGGTTCCCGCGGCTGCCGGCGCCGATGAGGACCAGGCGGATCTTCTCACTGGCCGGGGCGCCGTTGGCGACGGCCGGTGCTCCGAACAGCGCCTTGGCACTCGCCGTGGCACCCACCGCCCCGACGAACCCGCGCCGGGTGATCCCATCAGTCGACATGTGAAGAGCCCTTTCTTACTGGGGAGAGCGGACCGGACGTCTCGAGCCGAGTCGCGGGCGACTCGCTGGTTTGTCCGATCGTACCCGCACGGGATGGCGACCGCCAGGGGGCCGGCCGTCCGTGCGCCGGGCGTCCCTTCCCGCCGTTTCGCCGAGTGCCGGAGGTTGACGGTGGCCAGCGGTGGGGGTACGTTGTGAGAGTCAACTCCGGCCCGCGACCGGCGGGCTTCTGTCCATTCGTCGCGATCGTCGCGGAGGTGTGCCATGCGGCTCGGGGGATTCTGGTTCGCGTTCTCCCTCTGCCTGGTTCTCGGGGTCCCCGCCATGGGGCAGCCTACCGCGACCTCGGCGCGGATCGAGACCACGGCACTCCGGCTGATGGAGCCGGATCCCGTACCAGGTGACGGCGGTCCTCGAGCCGATCCGCCGCGTGAAGATCATCGCGCCGATCGACGGGCTGATCCGTACGGTGGACGCGCGCCTCGGCAACGCGGTCCGGGACTCGCAGGACCTCGTCCAGTTCGACCCGAGCGAGGCGAACGCCAGGCTGCGGATGGCGACTTCGGAGCTCAAGGAGAAGAAGGCCGGCTCGTCCCATACCGAGGCGGCGCTCGCAGCGGCCGAGGCTCACGTGGAGCTGGCCCAGGCGCAGGTCAATCGCTGCTACGTCCGGGCACCCTTCTCGGGCCGGATCATGGATGTGCCGGTCTACCCCGGCCAGTACGTGCTGAAAGGCACGACCATCGTGGAGCTGGCCGACACGTCGAGCCTGCGCACCATCCTGCCGGTGGACCGGCGGAGCGTCTCCGTCGGCTCGGCGATCACGGTGGCGGTCGAGGAGCAGGAGGTCACCGGCAAGGTGCAGGCGATCCTGCCCTTGCCCGAGTCATACGCGGTGCTCCGCGAGCTGGCCACGCCGTACGCGGCCGCCTCGGTGGTCTTCCCCAACAACAAGGGACAGCTCGACTCCGGCCTCCGGGCCCGCCCGGCGGGCGTCCCGACGACCGCGATCGCCAATATCGCCAGGCGAGCCGTTCGGCCCGACGACATCCGGGGCCCCAACAGCTCGATGGTGCAAGTCATCAGGAACGAGTACGTCACGAACGTGCCCGTCCACGTCCTGGGCGGCATCGGTCCCGATCGCGTCCAGGTCTCGGGCCAGTTCCGGCGCACCGACGCCCTCATCGTGGGATCATCGATCCCGTTGATCCCCGGCACGCTGGTGCGATTCAACGAGGGCGCCGCCGGCCGCGGGATCGAGGGCACCTCGCCCAACCCGGCCCACGGCGGGATCGAGGCCGGTATCACGCCACCCGGCGGCTCGTACTCCGGCGGCGCGCGCCGGACCGGCAATGTCGCCCCTCGACACGCGAATCCCCCTGTCCAGACGCAGGCCGGCGGCTCCGCGCCGTTCTGAACCGAGTCGCGCCGCCGGTTGGAGGATCTTCAGATGGCTGTTTCGACGCCGAGACAACCCGATTTGCTTTCGGGTTCGCGCTTCGAAGTCCAGATGCGCGTGGTACCGATGGTCAACTACATCTCCGCGCTGGTGTTCATCCTCCTCTTCGTCCTGGGAGTGGGTGTCACCGCGGCCATCGCGCAAGCCTACCCGGTGATTGCGGTCTGCGTCGGATTGGTCTGGATTTTCCTCGACGTCGTCATCTGTTCGGCGATCCGGCTGGCCGCCCAGTGGGAGAAGGCGGTGGTGTTCCGGCTCGGCAAGTACCACACGATGAAGGGACCGGGACTGTTCATGGTCGTCCCCTTGATCGATCAGATCTTGATCATCGACACGCGGGTCCTGGCCGTGAGCATCCCCAAGCAGCAGGTCATCACCCGCGACAACGTGCCGGTGACCATCGACGGCGTGCTGTTCTTCCGCGTCCAGAACGCCGCCGAGGCCATCATCATGGTCCAGGACTTCCGTTACGCCATCTCGCAATACGCCCAGACGTCGCTGCGCGACGTGATCGGCCAGATGACGCTCGACCAGCTCCTGACCGAACGGGAGCAGATCGCCAAGTCGATCGAGCAGCACGTCGAGCACGACACGAAGGGCTGGGGCCTGGATATCACCGGCCTGCGGATCCAGGACATCGACATGCCCGAGGAGCTCAAGAAGATGATGTCGCGGCAAGCCTCCGCCGAGCGGGAGAAGCGCGCGACGATCACCAAGGCCGAGGGCGACCGCGAGGCGGCGGTCAACCTCGCCGCGGCGGCGCGCACCATGGCGGAGAGCCCCGGCGCCATGCAGCTCCGCACCTTGCAGACGATCGACGGGCTCGGCCCGACGGCCTCCAATACGGTCGTGCTCGCCGTCCCGGTCGAGATGTTCGAAGCCATGACCTCGCTGCGGGACGCGATCCGCGGCCGGGTCGCCGACGAGAGCATGGCGCGGACGCAGGGCTGAGAGGGGATCCGGGAAGCCCTCATGAGCCCCCCCGCAAGTTCGCTTCGGGTGGTCAATAGCCATCGCTGCTGACGACCTGCCGCCGGATCGGGTCACAGGGCCTGCCACACGCCCGAGGGTGGCAGGTTGACCCAAGCGCCCTGTGCGTTCTGCGACGCCCCGGCCGGGTTGCCCGTCATCGGATTGAACGGCCAGGTCTGGATCGTGTCCTTGATGAACCGGACCGAGCCGTCACCCATCAGGACGTTGACCCCGCTGGGGTGCATGCTCGACGCCGAGTTCGTCCAAGCTGTCACCGAGGCAGCGGCGACCCGATCGCAGGCATTGGGCGGGTTGAGCGCCGTGACCAGCGTATCGCCCCAGTTACCGGTGATCCACCAGCCGTGCTGGGTGGCGTACTGAGGATTGAGCGCATTCAGTTCCTCAAGGATCGTGACCGACTTCTCGGCCATGAAGATGGTATTGCTGAGGCCGTCGGTTACCGAGGCCAGGCGGATCGGCGAGAGGTCGTTGAAGACGCCGTTGCACTGGCCGATCAGCGGGCCAGGGACGATGCAGGCACTGCTGGGCAGTGGCTGCGCCAGGACCGGCAACGAACCGATCATCCCGCCGTAGCTGGTGAAGACCATGTACGCCGGGTCGGGCACGCCGTATCTCGTCAGGGCCCCGGGATTGAGCTTGCGCGGCGAGCCTGCCGCCGTGTCGCTGGGACATGCGAAGGCCGCGATAGCGATGGCGTGGATCGTGCTGTTCTCACCGCCGATGATCGCCAGATCCTGGTTGATCGCGTTATAGAGCGTCGCCTGCTCCATGAATCCGAGGGCGAAGACCTCCAGGCTCTTGTTGACAACCGAGGAGGTACAGGGTGGTTTGGCGCCTGAATAACGCCGATCATACGACTTGATCCGACCTGGGGGAAGGGAGCCATACATATCATCGTAGTTTTGCAGTGCCAGCCCGAGCTGTTTGAGGTTATTGGAGCACCGGGCGCGGCGAGCGACCTCTCGGGCGGACTGGACAGCGGGGAGGAGCAGGCTAATGATGAGAGAAATGACTGAGATGGTGGTCAAGACCTCGATCAGGGTGAAACCGACGGGCCCCATCATCGGGATATGACGCCTCATCGGACACCGCCCTTCTCCGTCGTCAACCAAGCAGGCGTTAATCGGCAGCACGGGATAGCTGATGTCGCAGGGATCTCGCGAGCCGCGCCAGCAAGAAACTGATCACCAATGCGGTGGCAGCGATAGCCGCCGCATAATAGGCAGTCCTGTTCGTCGCGCGAGCAGACGGCTTCTCGAAATCTCCCAGCCCGTAAGCCGCCAGCGTGAATTGATCAGGCGGAATCGAATCAGCGGAGAACTTCGAGAAGTTCGTTCTCCGAACCCGTGTCACCTCCACGCCGCCATCATATTTCTTGATCGTTGTGTCCTCGTTCTCCTTGGGAATAACGCGGCCGCCCTCCCGTTCACACAGCACGGAGCCGACAACCCGAAAGTCTCCCTGCTTCTTATCGTGGCCGTGTACAGCAACATCGTAGCCTCGGACGACCCAATTCATCGCGGGGTCCACAGAAAACCAACCACTCAAGTCGCGCGGTGGGACCCATTTCATTGAAATCCGGCTCTTTTGACCGGTTGGGGTCAGATCGAAAACCACTTTGACGAGCGGCGTCTTGTCGAGACCAACACGTGTAATGTTACGAATGTGTAGATCCGCAGAACCGAGGCTGTCGACGACGTCGCCCAGGACGCCGGGACGATAGAGGACATCTCTTAGATGCGTTCTGTATATTTCGAAATATCGAACTGGTTCATCAGCATCGGTTGACTGTTCGAGGATGTACGGGTCACTCGGTCCTGAACGCATCACCACGAACTCCTCGGTCCCGGAGGAGACGAGGTACCGCTCGAAATACGCTGGCGTTTCCCTCTTGATACGCACCCTCTGCTGTCCATCGCTCAAGTCGTACGTGAGATGATCGGCCCTTTGAGCACCGCGAGGCGCCTTCTCGCTCTTGCCTGGATGCACACGAGAGGACTCTACGCTTTCCACCGCCTCTACATGTGCATTTCTGTATTTCATCTCAAAGTCTTCAACCGACCGGCGGTATTCGCTGAGGAAACGTCCCGGGGTGATGGTATCGGTGTCGTCTGCGCCCAAAGCGACAAATGGTATAAGAAAACCATAAAATGGCATGATAGCCACGAAGAGAACCGCCGCCGTTCTCAATCGAGCCCGACGCGCGGGTGGAACACGTCTTCTCGAGGTATCCGGTCCATCGGGGACCCCGGTGCCGCAACGACGGATAGCGATCTTGACGTCCAATTCCATTGAATGACCTCGTAGCAGCGGTGGCATCGATAAGAGTCGTTCTTGATTGCGGCGTGGATCGGAAAACCGGAAAGGCATTCTGCGCGCAACATACGTTGGCAATCCGGGTGCCGCTACCGTGCAACCGTGATGGATGTCGTGTCTTTTAGACGAAGTCAATAGGGTATATCAGGACGCGGATCAAGAATCCGTTGTTAACCTCCTAGTCCTGCATGAGAATCGCTCGACTACAAGACGGCATCGCAAGATGATTCTCTTTTGGCGCACCCGCCAGGAAAGTAGAGTGTCCTCCGGATGGTCTTTCAGCACTCTGCGCACACCTCGGTAGCGCGATTGCGCCCGCTGGCGCCTATCCAAGAGCGCGTAGCGGAAACCGTTCTCTCGCGGCCGCGGTTGTTGTCGATTGTGGCTCCGCCGCGAGTTGCTCGGTGCCGCAGCCGACGATGAGCGGGTTTCTGTCCAGAAGTCGGGCTTTCAGCCCACCGTCGAACTCGCGGACGTTGAGCCGCCGGTCCCTTCACAAGCATGTAGTGGTATCGGGGTCACAGGAGCAGATGTCGCAGTCGGCCGATGGACAACGAATGCCCGCGCATTCTGGACTAGGCCCAAAACAAGCGTGATAAAAAAAGAGACTTATGTGCAATTTACGTGATCAAGTCTTTTATGTCCAGACGTACCTTCCACAGCTCGGGGGATTTCGCCCCCTCTTGACTTCCCGGATTGCATCTCGGTCATCGCTCACCCGCCTTTCTGTCTCGACGGCCCACACGGATCGGGGCATCCGGACCCCGACTTCACTCGTCCATCACTCAGCACTGCCAGCAACCGTTCAGTCGCTCGACCAACCGCAGGAAGACTCCCTGCCACGGGTTCCACGACAGCAGTCGATAGATCAACCGGCCTCCACCTCGCACGAGCTGGCACGGCATCTGGATGAACGCCGCGCAGTACGTCGCGAACTCCATCCGCAACAGCGTCCGTCTCTCCTCCGTGTGCTCGGCCCGGTGCCGAGGGGCGATCGGGACCAGCAGGCGCTCCAGGCCTTCAGGCTCCACGCCAACGACGCCATCACCATGTACGCCCAGTTACTCACCAGGTCGTCCACCGGCGCCTCCAGCGCGTGGACGCCCCCCTTGAGCTGCGCGATCAGGTTCTCCTGGTCGCAGCGATCGTTGGCCGAGAAGACCACCTCCTCGGCGGTCATCGTCCGGTCGTTGGTGATGTAGAAGAAGTAGCGGTATTCCTCGAAGAGTCGCAGTTGTCCCTTGCCGACCTCCACCCGCTTGCGGAGCACGACCATCCGATAGCTCTTCTTGCACGCCGTCGGCCGATAGGCGAACTCCGCGACCATCTCCTCGACGAGCTCGATGTTCTCATAGCCCGCTCGCGGACGACCTCCGGCTTGACTCGCTCGGGCTTCTGCCGCTCCGAGGTCTTGATCGGGCGCGATGGTCGTCTCAGGAGGCGGTAGGCGGCGGCCGGCAGGTCGTCGGCCCGCGCCTTGAGCGAATCGTAGGCCTCGTAGCCGAAGACGAAGCGGGTGTCGCCGGCGGCGTCCCATCGATCCAGATGCCTGGTCTGGCTGAATTTGGTATCGCCCCGCATCAGGATCTTGCGGAAGCCGGCCCGACGGCAAAGCCGCCATGGCCTTGTCCAGGAAGACGTCCGCCTCTTCCTGAGAGGGGCGGTTGCCGCCGCGATTGAGCAGGTAAAGCGGCTCGGCGGTGTTGGCCAGCGAGACCAGGAGGGGGTGGTAGCCGAACTGGCCGTCGTAGGTGAAGTCCATCCCCCGCTTGCACTCTCCGTCGCTGGGCACGATGCTGCCATCGGCCTCGAGGATCGCTTCCTCGAAGAACTCGGGCGGCTGCCGGGCCCAGACCCGGAGCCGCGATCCATTGATGGTGTCCATCAAGGTGAGGACGTCGGGCTCGGAGAAGCGGCGGCAGAAGTCGCCGGCGGTGGTCGGGTCGGGGATCCGCTCGGCCCCGAGCGCATCGAGGTAGACCTCATCGTTGCGGCGCAATTCGAGATGTTCGATGTGCCGGCCGCCGGCGAGGAGATTGAGGGCGATGTTCAGGACATGGTCGGATTCGTGATACGGCAGATGACGCTTGAGCAGGTGGAGATCGCGGTCGATATCCTTGACCAGTTCGATCCGTTGAGCCAGCAGGAAGAGGGCGCCGATACCGCCGGCACTGAGCCCGTGGACGCGATCAGCATATTCGTAGTGGATGTTGGTCGCGGTCATCATGGGAGTCGGCCGCTCGGGGCAGGGCGTCGGGTCGAGTCGTTTCTTGATCCGCCGCCGCCCCTGCTGGAAGGATCTCTTCTTGCGTGCGGCGCGTTTTTTTCGGAGAGTAGCACTCACTCGAAAGCCCCCTTGTTCCGGAATGGTGAGGATGTGTTTCCACCTCCATTATTCCAGAAACAAGCGGGGTTTTCGAGCTATTTCCGTGAAATCGGGGCGGCCGGACTATAAATCACGCTTGGTTCAGGACTAGGGCTGCCTGTGCAGTCGCAGAAGTCTGACCTTGGCAGCGGCTCGTCGGCGGCCGCCATCGGTCCAACAGACAGAACCGCGGCGACAAGTGAGACAATGCTCACTGCTGCGAACAGGTTAGAGCCAAGCTCAGCGAGAGAAGCACGCATGACAATCCTCCCTTGGATCTGCATTCGTAATCTTGAAATCATGTGTGATACACGAATCCCGGAATGCACGGCCTGAGGTCGATCTACAATGTGCCCGCCTTCCCGCGTATCTCCCCCTTGATCTGAAGGGGGATGCGCGATTGACCTGGGCTGCTCGTGTATACAACGACGTCCAGGTTCGTGAACCGAGCCTGAGAGGGCTCGTAATCAGGTATGTGGATGGATAAGTTGAAGTCTCGACTGCCACTCGGAGGGATCACAAAGGGTAGATCCTTGGGAACCATGCAACCACAAATCGAGAAGCACCCCACAACACGGATTGCCTCACGGCCACGGTTCGAGAGCTTAAAACTCACTTGAACATCATCCCCGGGCGAGGCCATCCCGTAGGTCTTCACGTTCGAGTTGACGAATAGCGTTTCGCCCCTCAGATAGTACCCGATTGCCTGGCGGATGGAACCGAAGGTCATGGCTGCCCAGGTCCCCATGCCGAGGAACGCCAGACTGGCGAAGATGAAGACTGTTACGGAAGGTCTCAGCCCCCACCCTCTTCTCCACGGCAGAACCTCGGGCTCAGTCAATTCTTCGGTTGCCATGACAGTTCGGCCACCCCACTCTTGAGAGTCGTGCGCATGCGATCATTCGACTTCTTCCATCCCCCCGCCCAAGTTGAGCGTCACACGAGTCCGGAAGGCGACGATTCCTCCCGCCAGGTATCCTGTGACCCGGACGCCCAGCTTACCCTCATACGCGCCGTCCGATTGAGGTTCGAAGCTGATGCTGAGCGTCTGGTTCTCCCTTGGTCCGATTCGCAGCGGGAGGGAGTCCACGCCGATGCAAGGACAACTCGTCTCAACCCGCTCAACAGTCACGGGGTCGTCCCGAGTATTTCGGATCCGCAGCAGCGCTCGCGGATTCTCCCGGAAAAAGGGTGCCGAGATCGACCGGATCAGGGCTGATCTCGAGCGGAAAACGTGGACCCGCCGAAGTTGCTAATCTCGAAGGGGGGGGGAAGAGATATGATTCGGCTTTGATGAACCGAGCGGCGACGGGGACGATCAGAGCGAGGCCCACGAGCCCCAGGAACATGGCCAAGACGGTCAGTTGACCGCGAAGTTGAGTCGTGGGGAATAGCGTTGACACGGCCGAACCTCTTGATCGGATTGACTCGACCTTCCCACGGAAACTATCAGCGAGAAGCAGGTCAGTCAAGGCCCAACATTTTTTGTCGTCGCCATTTTTCCCGGGAAGTCGGCCCGTCACTGCCGTCGGCAGGGACGTGTCGTCTCTCAGGGCCGAGTGCGAATGGTGATTTACAGGGCCTCGACCGCCCTCGGCACGGCGCGCCCGGCCTGCGCGTCCTCGGCCGCCCCCTCATGGTATTCGGCGTCGGTGTTGACCTTCCAGGTGTCGAAGGAGCCCAGGCCCAGGATGTTCCGCGCCGCCAAAAGCGCGGTCATCATCGAATGGTCCTGGTTGTTGTACTTGTGCATGCCGTTGCGGCCGGCCAGCTCGAGGTTGGGCAGCGTCCTGAGCCAGCCGCGGATCACGGCGAGATGGGCCTGGTAGTGGTCGTCGTAGACCGGATAGGCCTTGGGCATGCGGACCACGCAGCCGTCGATGACCTCGGAACCTTTCGCCAGCCCGATCGTCTCGATCTCGCGCCGGCCCAGCTCGACCAGCTCGGCGTCGGACCGGGTCCAGAGGTCGTCCCCCTCGAAGCAGAAGTACTCCAGGCCCAGGCTGGTCTTGGACGGATCGGGGACCAGGTGCGGCGACCAGTTCTTGAAGTTCTGGATGCGGCCGACCTTGACGCCGGGCTCGTGGATGTAGATCCAGTTGTCCGGGAAGGTCTCGGCCCGATCGACGATCAGCACGACCGTCAGGAAGTCGCGGTACTTGAGCGAGTCGGCCGCGCCGACCACCCTGTCGGGCGGCTGCGGGCTCATGGCCCGGATCAGCTCGCGGACCGGCAGCGTCGAGAGGAAATGGCGTCCCTCGTAGCGCGTGAGGCGACCGTCGGAGTCGCGGGCCACGAACGCGGTCACCTCCGTCTCGTCGTGCTCGACCCGGACAACCCGCCGGTCCTGGTGGACGGCGCCGCCTTGGGCCCGGATGCGATCCCGCGCGACTTCCCACATCTGGCCGGGCCCCAGCCGGGGATACTCGAACCGGTCGATCAGCGTCTTGATGACCTCGCCGCGACGGGACCGACGGCCGGCGAAGAGGGCCGAGGTCACGGCGCGGATCAGGTTCAGGTCCTGAATCCGCTGGGCCGCCCAGTCGGGTGAGATCGAGTTGGTGGGCGTCCCCCACACCTTCTCGGTGTACGACTTGAAGAAGGTCTCAAACAACTCGCGGCCGAAGCGATTGACGACCCAGTCCTCGTAGGTCCGTTCGGGCCGGATCGGCAGCAACCGGGCTTTCAGATAGCTGGCCACGATGCGGCACGACTTCAGGAACCCGAGCTTCCACAGGGCGTCGATCGGCTTGAGCGGATAGTGGAAGAACTTGCGGTCGTAGTAGATGCGGCTGAGGCGGTCGCGAGTCAACAACTCGTCGCCGAGGATCTCGCGCCAGAGTCGATTGATCTCGGCGCTCTTGGAGAAGAACCGGTGTCCGCCGATGTCGAAGCGGAATCCCTTGTACTGGTCGGTCCGGCTGATGCCCCCGACCAGGCGGGGGTCGGCCTCGAGGACGACGCAGGGCTTGCCGTGCTTGCTCAGCTCGTAGGCGGCGGTCAACCCGGCGGGCCCGCCGCCGGCGATGATCGCGTCGTAGGCGGCCACGACGGCGATCGAGCCGGGATCCTCCACCCGCGTCCATCGATGGGGGATCAGCCCGTCGCGCAACGTCCCCGAGTGCGGCCGCACCTCGTCCATGACCGAGTCCTCATCCTGAAAGAGCTATCGGCCACGCCCTTTGCGCCCGGTGACGCATCCCAGGACGTCATCGCGCCCGGAGCGGGATCCGTCCCGCCCCGCCGACCCGATCGGCCCATCCTCGCGCGGGGGCGGCGGGCTCATCCCGGCTTCGGTCTGCATGTAGATCGGCCGCGTCGGCCCGCGAGTTTTGGCATAAATCGGGGGACCGGTCAACGCCGATCACGTCGAGGCGGGAATTCCTAACGCGGCGGAGCCGCAACCCTCGGCTTTGCCGGCGGATTTCACGCAGAGACGCAAAGGGCCGCAAAGACGCAGAGAAGACATCGAGGTCAGGATTTATGGGATTCCGTCAGTTTCTTCTTGGCGTCTCTGCGGAACTTTGCGTCTCTGCGTGAAACTCTTCATCCTGCGAGATGCGCGCACGGCGCAGGGATCCTACAGTGGAAGACTCTATATAGACGCGGCATCGATCGGTCCCATCCCGCCCGGAGGATCGAGGCGACATCCCCGGGGACCTCCGACGTTCGAATGGGCGATCGCGTTCATGCGTGTGCATCGGCGTCGATCGTCGGTTCTCGCGCCCACGTCTGCGGCGACACACCGCTCGACGGCCTCCGCCCGACCTCAGGCCGAATCGCCGTCGTCTTCGCAACCGAGCGTTCAATCGACGGACATCACGTACTCGAATTCTTCGAACGACTCGTAGAACCAATCATCGTACCTGTCATCGGGAGGTTCGAATGACTGCTTGCTGGTACTGGACGTCTGATCGTCACCCGATTGGGCCCATGAGGGTATTTTGTAGTCCGCCGCCTTGGCCCACGCGACGAGCTGGGCAATCTCATCCTCATAGCGAGTCCGCACGGCCTCGGGACCGAAATCCTTGATCGCCGCTTCCAGCGCCGCGAAGGGCTTCTTGATCTCGTCCCGCAACAATTGCTTCGTGCCCTGTTTATTCGGGAACTTCTGCCATTTCTCGCGGAGCTTGTCGAGTGCCTTGAAGCGATTGACCTGAGAGAGGTTGACGACGGGCTTCTCGTTTGGGTCGTATGTCGCCCACACTGCCTCGGTGGTTGCGCAGGTAAGAATTGCCGATCTTCTCCCATTGGTTCTTATCCCAGAAGGACGTGCCTTCCTTGAGCTTGTCGGCCGCGATCGCGTCCTTGAGAGCCGCGTGGATGGCCTTGAGCGACTCGGTTGCCTCGTCGCTTGCCGCGTATTTCCGCAGCTCGAGCTTGCCCGTGGGGATCCCGACGATCGCCTGATCGGCCTTCCCGAGGTGGAGCGAGCGCGAGGACAAGGAGCGGCGGATCTCCGGGCGGTTCGCCTTGTCCGTGAAGTCCGTATCCCTCGTATACACCTTCGCGCGCTGGTCGATTCGCTCGCTCGTCGTGTCCACGTTGGGATCGAACTTGTCGCCCATGTGGTGCAACCGAGCGGTGGGCCCATAAGCGAGGTTCAGCGGCAGGTTGTTCAACAGGGTGAAAACGGACGAACCCACGCCGATACCCTGGGTGCTCATATAAGTTCCGAGCGTTTCCAGGAGGGCGACGGCCGCCGCTTGTTGCGCCGGGCCGCCGCAGTTCGCGACCGCCTCGATCGCCAGCGTGAGTCTCTTGAGATGAGCTTGCGAGATCTTGTGATGGATGGTCGTTTTCTTGATACCGGTGTCGCACCTCACTTTGGCCTCGAGCTTGGGGACGAACTTGTTGTGTCCCTTCCGGTAGCCATAACCATACCTGGACAGCTTCACCGTGCTGGCGGAGGTCGGGGCGTCCATCCGTTGAACGACCGGGGCGAGCGGAGCCGGGGGTTGCACCGGACGGCCGATCGGATCCCGGTCCGCGACGCGGCCGACGGGCGACGGTTGCACGGCGACCGGCGGCATCCGGCCCTGGATGGCTCGAGACAGGCGCGGGCGATCGGAGCCTGGAGCACCGCGAAGCCGCGATCGTTGACGCCGACCTGAGCGAAGCCCATGTCCCTGTACCAGGCCGTCAGCCGGCCCGTCCCGCGGTCCTGGCTGGCCAGCGAGACGCTGGTCTTCCCTAGCTGAAGGCCGGCTCGCATGGCCGACGCCATCAGGACCGTGCCCAGGCCATGCTTGCGGTGCAAGGGGCTCACTCCCAGGTTCGTGACCTCGATCGACGAGCGATCGCGGCTGTGCACCATCACCGACCCCACCTCCTGCCCCCCGCTGTTCACGGCGATCCGATAGCTCCCCGCGGCGATCGGAACCGGGCCGGAGACCCGGATGGGCATCGACGGCTGCACGCTGGTTCCGGCCTCCCGCGGCGGAGGCGCCACCGGTCGATGTGCAGGCAGCACCGGCGTCATGAGATGTCCGGGGAGCTGTGGCAGGACCGGGTTCGCAGTCTTCGGCTGGATCGGCGGCTGGCTCGAGGCCACCCGCTGCCCCATGCGTTCGGCTTCCGCCTCCAGGGCCCTGTCCTGCACCACCGCGATTCCCGAGCCCAACGGGTTAGGTACCCGCCCGGCACGCTGCTGCATCACATGCGTCAGCTCGTGTCCCAGGAGCCGTTGTCCGTCGATCGTCGTCGGGTTGTACCGACCGGGGGCGAAGTAAAGGTCGGCGCCGTAGGTAAACGCCAGGGCCCCGATCGACGGCGCCTCCTGGCCGACATGGACGCGAACGTCGGCGAAGGACGTGTTGAAGAACGATTCCATCTTGCTCCTCACCGACTCGGGCAACAACTGGCCCGTACCGCGGGGACGGAGCGGGAAGCCCGCCGGGAGCGCGAAGACCTCGCCCATCGCGGACGGCTGCGCGGCGACGCGTGGCGCGCCGGAGGGCAACACCGGCGACGACGGCCGGGGGAGAACGGCGCGCGCGGTCGTCGCTTGAGGGAACTCCAGGCGGCCCGGGACGATCGGCCGCGGCGCAAAGCCCGCCGCGATCGGCGCCGCCTTCAGGCTCAGCGTGGCACGTCCCGGGCTGGCAGGCACCATCTGCATCGGCGCCGCGGGCCGGACGCCGAGTCCCGGCTGCACCGGCGCGGGGGCGGTCGGGCGCATGGCCGGCGTCGGGGCGGTTGCGCGCCGGGCCAATCGCGGCATCCCGTCGCGGAATAAGCCTTGAATGACGCCGCTCCCTCCAGGAATGATCGGCGATAGGGCCCGACGGAGCGAGAGATCATTCATCGTTGCATCCTCGACGGGATTGTCGCAACTCCAGGGAGGCTGCGCCGGACAGAGATCGAACGACGATCGGTGATCTTGGGAGGTATCGAATGACGCTTCGACGTGTTTTCGGACAGTCTTGTCCAGTCGATCCTCATCGAGTCGTCGACATTCTAGCGTAGCAATGCGAATCGTCGCGTCAAACAAAAAAGGTCGCATACGACGGGGGCGGAGAGTCGCAGAGTCTGCCTGGACCCGATGGTATTCCAGGCCGCACTCGCACCCGGACTCGGATCCGTGCCGCCCCGCCGATCCCATCGTCTCATCCTCGCGCGGGGGCGGCGGGCTCATCCCGGCGTCGCTCTTCCATCAGATCGGCGGCCTCGCCTCACGAGTTTTGGCATGAATCTCGACATGGCTCAACGCCGATCATCAACCAGGCCGGAGATTCCGACGAGTCGGCCTTGACCCGCCATCCGGCGCGTTGACAATGGGAATCAGGTCCGCCTCGGCGGGCGGACGAGGAGCCGTCCGAAGCCCCCGTGGGGGCTCTCCGGGAGCCGGAAACCAGGAAGGTCCTTCGATGACTTATGATCAGTGTCAGGCGGTGCTCGAGGAGATCCGTCGCCGACAGGGTACGGATCGCCCCCTCGTCCGCGTCGTCGCTCGGGGCAGTGTCGTCCGCGGCCGCGTCGTCCGCGGACTGACCGGGCGCCGCGACCCCAGGTCTCCCTATGGGGTCCTCGTCGTCGAGCCGCCCGGATTGACCCCGTGGCCCGAGACCCTCGTCCAGATCGCCCAGATCCCGGACGACGGCCTCTCCGGGATCGAGGGCTCGTGATCAAACGGCGGCAATGATTGCAAGAGTCGCCCGTTGCAATCGCTCGGGCTCCCAAGTAGAGTGCTGCCCAGGCCGGCCTAACAAAAGTGAGAAACTCTGAGGCTGTCGCAACGATACCGGCATCCTTGCCTGTCGCCCCGAAGGGGCAGGTACACACCAGCCCAGGGCAACGCCCTGGGATCCGTTCGGATGTCGGACGTCGATCCCCCGGCCCTGAAAGGGCGAGACATCGCCATCCCCTTGTCCCGCCCTTTCAGGGCTCGAGGTCGATCGGAATTCGCGGTCCCAGGGCGTTGCCCCGGGCTGATCTGTTCGGCCCCTTCGGGGCAAGATCCCCATACCCGGTATCCCTGCTTTAGACTCGAAACTCTCCCATTTTGAGCCGACAGGGGCAGCGAACTCTTCGGTCAGCGACCCTCATTCGTGATCAACCCTTGAGACCCGCGGGAATCAGGGGGCCTACACGATTCTGGTCAAAGCCCGGAGTGAGGGAGCCAATTCATGCCCGCTTCCCAGGATCAGGTCAATGCCCAGACTCCGCGGGGCGCGACGCTCACTGCCGGGGGTGCGACGTTCCGCGTTTACGGTCCGTCGGCCGTGTCGGTCTTCGTCAGCGGCGACTTCAACGGCTGGAAGCAGCAGGATCCGGCCGCCCAGTTGGTGAAACAAGGCAACGACTGGGTGGGCTTCTTGCCCGGCGTCAAGGACGGCACCGCGTACAAGTTCTACGTGGTCGGCCAGGCGAATCCCGGCTTCAAGCGGGATCCGTACCGCGCGTGAGCTCGTCCCCGTCACCGGTCTGCCCGATAACTGCGTCGTCCGCGATCCGGGCACCTATCCCTGGCACGACCAGGGCTTCGTCCCGCCCGCCTTCAACGACTTGATCATCTACCAGTTCCACATCGGGACGTACTACGGGCGCGACGCCGCGGGCAACGACGACCGGCGGGGGCGGGACTGCACCTTCCTCGACGTCCTCGATCGCATCGAGTACCTCGCCCAGCTCGGCGTCAACGCCGTCGAGCCGCTGCCGATCAACGAGTTCGAGACCGAGACCAGCCAGGGGTATAACGGCTCCGACCTCTTCTCACCGGAATACCGGTACACGATGTTGCCGGGCGACCCGAGGATCCCCCGCTTCCTCGCGACGATCAATCGGCTACTGGCCAATCGGGGGAAGCCCCCCCTGCCCGCCGGCGTCCTCGACCGCCCGATCAACCAGTTGAAGGCGCTCGTCGATCTGTGCCATGTGTACGGGATGGCGGTGCTGTTCGACGTCGTCTACAACCATGCCGGCGGCTTCGAGGGCGATGACGAGGGCATCTTCTTCTGGGACCGCCAGAAGAACGGCAACAGCAACAACAGCCTGTACTTCACCGACCAGCCAGACGGGTCGGGAGGTCTGGTCTTCGCCTACTGGAACCAGGACATCCGGCAGTTCCTGATCGATAACGCCGCGTTCTTCACCCGGGAATATCACGTCAACGGATTCCGATTCGACCAGGTGACGATCATCGACGACCACGGGGGCCGGCAGTTCTGCGAGGATCTGACCAACACCCTCCACTTCATCGCACCCTCGCACGTGCTGATCGCGGAATACTGGGCCGACCAGGGATTCGCCGTGCGCGACACCGGCTCCGGCGCCCTCGGCTTCGACGCGGTCTGGTCGGGCGGCCTGCGCGACACCGTCCGCGCGGCGCTCGGGCAGGCCGCCGCCGGCACGCAGTCCCAGGTGATCCTGGACCCCATCCGCGATAGCTTGTACCGGCCGCCCGGCTTCCCGGCGCTCTGGAAGTCGGTCGAGGCCGTCGAGAACCACGACGTGGTCCTCGCGGGCCGGGCTCCCCGGATTGCCCGCCTCGCCGATGCGAGCAACCCGCGATCGTGGTACGCCCGGAGCCGGTCTCGCGTGGCGACCGGGTTGATCCTGACCGCTCCCGGCATCCCCCTGCTCTTCATGGGGCAGGAGTTCCTCGAGGACAAGTCGTGGAACGACAGCGACCCCAACCTGCTGATCTACTGGGACGGGGTCGACAAGGGCACCGACCAGGCGATGGTCAACCATGTCCGCTTCACGCGCGAACTGATCGCCCTGCGCCGGAACCAGCCGGCCTTGCGCGGCGAGGGGATCGATGTCTTCCACGTCCATAACGACAACCGGGTGATCGCCTTCCAGCGCTGGGTGGAGGGGGTCGGCCGCGACGTGGTCGTGGTCGCGAGCCTGAACGAGTTCGACCTTCTGGGGCTACGCGCTCGGCTTCCCCGGGCCGGGCCGCTGGCTCGAGGTCTTCAACAGCGACGTCTACGACAACTGGGTCAACCCGATCGTGGCCGGCAACGGCAGCGGCATCGACGCCAACGGCGGCCCGATGCATGGCCTGCCCACTTCGGCCTCGATCGTGATCCCGGCCAACGGCTTCGTGGTCTTCGCCCGCGACAACGGCTGAACCAGAACCGGGTGCGTCCCTCCAGGCCGAGGGAGGTAGCGAGATGCCGGTCCGCGTCGTCGAGAAAGACGATCAGGATATCCTGAACCTCTGCACCAAGTACCTCAGCCGCGCCGGCGACCCGTTAACATCGGCCGAGGCGTGGCGGTTCCCGGTGATCGACGTCTTCCGCGGCTCGCCCTTCGACCCGAGCGACCCCGACAATGAGGTCGTCTTCATCTACAAGGCCCGGCCCGGCGCAGTCGCGCAGGTGGGCGTGCTGGGCACGTTCGCAACCCTGTACGAGGCGGTCCCGCTCAAGCCGGTCCGGTTCCTCGGCGAGGACACCGGCTATTTCGCCGTCTCGGTGGCCGTCCCCAAGGGACAGACGCACATCTACCAGTACGTCGTCGACGGGGCGTTGACCCTCGATCCGATCAACCCGCAGCGCGTCGTCCTGGAGAACGGCAAGACGTGGTCGCGCTTCTTCACCGACAGCTACCTGCAGCCGATGATCCTCGAGCTCTGGGAGCTGAAGCTCCTCTACCGCATCACCGAGCAGATCCTCCCGTTCCGCCTCGCGGAGGCCGAGCTGTTCCTCCAGCAGTTCTACAACTACCTCGACCGTCAGGATAAGGACGCCTCGATGGTGTACCGGCTCGACGAGTCGGTCGGCGAGGTCAACGCGATCGACAAGCTCCTGGCGCGGGAAGAGAGTCACCGATTGAACGACTATCGCCTCTGCCTCAAGCAGATCGACGCCGTGCTCCGCAAGCGCGACCCGTACGTGGAACCGAGCGAGCTCTCGAAGGAGTACTTCAACGACCTGTACGACGACATGGCCAAGGACCCATCCAACCCCGCGAACCGGATCGACGGCTGGGACTACGGCCAGTATGCGAACCCGCCGTTCTTCCTGTACATCCTGAGGCGGCACGCGGTCACGGCGGCATTCGCGCACCCGAAGTACGCGGGGAACGTCGGGGCGGCGGGCTGGGCGTACCTGTCCGAGAAATACAAGGATGACGGGGGCCGCACGCTCTTCGACTGGCGATCGGCTCTCGAGAAACCTCTGGGGACGAACGCAGACTACCTGTAACCGGGACCGCCGTCCGTTGAGGCGACGGGCCCCGGCCGGCCGTGATCGTGCCGGCCTGACCGACGAGGGGGTGCGCGGTGAGGACGCAGTTCGATCTCGTCATCATCGGCAGCGGGGCCGGCGGCTCGCCGATCGCGAACCGGCTGGCCAAGGCGGGGAAGTCGGTGCTCATCCTGGAGAAGGGGCCGCTATTCCGACCCGATTATCAGGCACCGGCCCGACGGAGCGATTTCCGGCGCGACGAGCTGATCTCGGACGGAGCCGAGAAGATCCTGCACATCGACAGCGTGGCCAATAATGGTGCATCGTACTACTCGAGCCACGTCGAGCCCGACCTCAACGACGAGCCGCACGTCTACCGCGGGCCGGACAACGCGGATCGCGCCACGATCGAAGGCTACACCGCGCAGGTGGTCGGCGGCGGGACGCAGCTCTACGGCGGCGTCTCGCTGCGCTACACGCCGACGGACCTCCGCCTCAAGACGTTCAACGACGGCCGCACCGACATCCCGGACGACGTCCGCCGCGAGGCCCGCGACTGGCCGATCCCCTACGACGTGTTGGACCGCTACTACGCCCGGGCCGAGGACATGGTCGGCATCAACGGCACGCGGGCCAACCAGATCAAGCCGTTCCTGACCGGCGACCACTACCAGCCGCCGCTCTCGCCGAACCCGATCAGCCAGTTCGCCAAGGCCGGCATGGAAGCGCTCGGCAAGCAGCTCGGCTCGAACATCCAGCCGTACCGCACGCCGCTGGCCGTCATCACCCGCGACCACGCCCCGAGCTACCGCACCGTCCCGAAGGACCCCGAGACGGCCAAGACCAGCTACGTGAACCGCTACGGCGACCCGCTCGGTCTCAAGTCCAGCACCTGGGTCGCGCTCCTCTCGCCGATCATCAAGGAAGGGCACGACTTCGAAATCCGGCCCAACTGCATCGTCACCCGCCTGACCAACGACGGGGCCAGAGTCAATCGCGTGCACTACCTCGACCCCGGCGGCGCCGAGCGGTTCGTGGAGGGGAAGATCGTCATCGTGGCCTGTTCGGCGATCGAGTCGATCCGTTTGCTGATGCTCTCGGGCGCCGAGAGTCCCGACTTCCAGAAGCGGATCGACGGTAATGGCCTGCTGGGACACTACTTCCTGACCCACTGCTTCGGCGGGGCGCGGGCCCTGGTGCCGGGCCGGTTCGACAAGTCGAAGGCCCTCGACGCCGATTACGCCACCGATTGCTGCGCCACCGACGATTTCCTCAAGGCGCAGGGACTGTGGGCCGGCGGCGCGATCTACAACAACACCTCCGACCAGGCTCTGCCGCTCTCGATGTTCCGCACCTTCGGCAGCACCGACCTCGACTCGCTCTGGAAGGCGTTCATGGGGGGCATGTACCCCAAGCCCGACCCCACCGGGACCAAGATGGTGCCGATGCGCGGCGAGGGCTTCATCACGTACCTCGACCAGGAGTTCGGCCGCGGCCTGTCGGTCAGCTTCATGGCCAACCAGGTCCCCCAGCACGACAACCGAATCGAGCTGCACCCGACCGTCAAGGACAAATGGGGCCGACGGGTCGCCTACGTCATCAAGACCTGGCACCCCCACGATCAGAAGCTCATGGACATCTTCGCCAATCAGTGCGGCAACGTCCTCCGCCTCGGCGCCGGCGGCAGTCCCGACTTCTTCTTCGAGGGCCAGGGTGGCATCTACTCCGGCG
Source organism: uncultured Planctomycetota bacterium (assembly GCA_963815795.1). Classification (GTDB taxonomy): domain Bacteria; phylum Planctomycetota; class Planctomycetia; order Isosphaerales; family Isosphaeraceae; genus JAKAUH01. The sequence continues at coordinate 1,862,049 of CAWFIC010000006.1, forward strand.
ACACCGCCCTGGCTCGCATGGCCAACCACATCCTCGGCGGCGCACGGTTCGGGACCGACCCCAACGACTCGGTGCTGAATACCGACTGCCGAGCCTGGAACTTCGACAACCTCTACGTCACCGACGGCGCCTTCATGCCGAGCTCCGGGGGCGGCAACCCCACGCTGACGATCGAGGCCAATTCGTTCCGGGTCGCCGACCACCTGCTCACGAGGGTTTAGCACCATGGACCCCCGCTTCAACGCCATCTTCACGAGCCCGGAAAACAGCGTCTTCAAGGTCGTCTTCTACCCCGACCGCATCTATCACGCCCAGTACCTCAACGCCACCCGCAGCCCGAGGTATCGGTACAACGTGACGGAGGTGCGGAGCGAAGTCGATATCACCTTGCTGAAATGCGAGGTCTATCTCGACGGCAAGTTCCTCTGCAACGCGCTGCGGATCGAGTACCGCGCCGGACGGCTCGTGGAGCAGGTGCGCGAGAAGAACCGCTTCCTCCGCGACCAGCTCATCGCCGATATCGACGTCCTGCCCGAAGCCGGCGGTCCCCCGGTCAACGCGTCCGTCAAGCTCCACTACGACGAGTGGATCGCCGCCTATCAGGCGGAAGTCTGGGAGACGCTGGAGCCGCCTCCGACCGGCTCTCACGACATCAAGGTGCTCGACATGATGGGCAAGGAAGGTTCCATCACGACGGTGCCGGCGCTCAAGCCCGTCCTGAAAGATCTCTGGTCCTTCAAGCGAGTCGAAGCGTCCTTCCGCGAGAACGACGTCAACATCCCGTTCGGCTACAAGATCGACGAGCCGGCGACGGATAACGACTACACCCGCACCCACCAGGAGCCGCGCACCCAGGAGCCCAGCTCGGACCAGAACACGATCGCCGATGACAAGTACTTCCTCACCTTCCAGCGCGGGTGGTTCCTCCAGGCCAACGACATCCTGCCGGTCCGCTACCGCAACGCGATGATGGACGGCGAGAACCCCGAGCGCCGCGACGACAACATCACCGACATGCGCTGGATCATCCAGCGCGAGCTGGGTGGGACGCTCGTCTATTTCCACCAGGTCACGCTCGCGCCCGGGGCCTTCGAGGGGGTGCACCAGCACATCGGGTCCGAGGAGCTCTACTACATCACCGAGGGGGAAGGCGTCGCCTACATGGGCGACGGCGACGATCCGACCAACGACCGCTTCCCGGCCGTCGATCAGCACATCTTCGGCCTCGGGGTGAAGACGGTCCGCCAGCTCCCCGTCAAGGCCGGGAACGTGATCTACACCAAGAGCGGCGGCATCCACGGGATCCGGAACCCCGCGGGCAACGCCCAGCCCTTGAAGTTCGTGGCCTTCGGCTATTCCGCGTCGTGAGGGGGGTGTCAGGCCATGTTCATCGTCCATTCCGACAGCGTGTTCAAGGTCGCGCCCGGCACGACCCCCGACTATCAATCGGGCAACCCCCTGCTCCGGCTGCTCGACCTCGTCGCCAAGGCGCGATTGGCGGCCGAGCGCCAGGCGTATCTGCAGCAGCACCTCCAGTACCTCTTCCCGTTCGACTTCCTCGAAGTGTACGGGCCGTCCGGCGGCGACGCCGACATCCTCGACCCGACCAGGCAGGACAACAAGACCGACTTCCAGAAGCAGAACGTCAAGGACTTCCGGATCACCGACGCGTACCTCGCCCGCGGCTGGGCGACGGCCGGCGACTGGACCGGGCCGTTCCTGAAGCTCTCGTACCGCGGCGGGCCGGATTCGAAGCTGTCACAGGCCGCCAACCACCGGCTGGGCCCGAGCATCCGGCTCTCGCTGAAGGTGCGCGACGCGACCACGGCGACTCCGCTGACCGTCCCGTACAATGAGGAGTCCCACCGCTACGAGATCGAGCTCTGGGGCTACCCCGGCAATGACCTGGCCTCCCGCCTGGAAGAGAAGGGACGCACCTCGATCGAACGCGGCGAGCTGGTCGCGCGCCCGGACCTCGTCCGCGGACTGTACACCGACTTCGCCCGCGAGGGGCTCGATGGCCAGGTCATGACCCGCGTCCACCCCGAGAACACGATGCACCCCGTCCTGCCGCTGCACGTCGAGGCCGCCTGGTCCGACGCCGCGGGGGCGCACTCCGACTCACTCGACGGGGCGAATTACCAGTACGAATTCAACATGATCGTCCGAGGATGGGACAACTACCTCGGAGTCGGTGTGACCTCCAACCCGCACGGCGGGCTCGGCGTCCTGCACTATCGAAATCTCCTCTCAAATTACGGCGACGATGCCGGGATGAATGAGCTAGGGCGACAGATCGAGCCCTGGATGTTCGATGCCTTCGGCAAGAAGGCCGCCGGCGAACGGTTCGAGAGCTTCTTGTCCGTCGATTACATGGACCTCCACATCTTGATGAACAACTGCGGGATCGGACTCCACCGGCACCGCGATAACCAGGAGGTCTTCTTCATGGTCAACGGCCAGGGGCTCATGGTCGTCGGCGATTGGTGCAAGCTTCCCCGGCGCGAGCGCTGTTTCGAGATCCGGACCCTCCGCTCCGGGCATTTCGCCATGCTCAAGGGAGGGAACCTGCACGGGCTCTTCAACTCGACCGACGTGGACATCTTCCTCTTGATGTTCGGCGGGTATGATTGAGAGTCTGTCCCTGAAATGGGAGGGCGAGGCTCCGTCCGAGCCGCGCACCGCGGGGAGACCGGCTCGGACGGAGCCTCGCCCTCCCAAGATATCCCTTCCGGAGCGCACTCCGAGTGGCGCCTCGCCGGAATCCCGGGTGCCACTCCCATTGAGGGGGTCGTCCATCACGGCCTCCACCCGAGCAGGTCCTGGCTGACCTTCAGGGCGAGGGCGAGCTTCACGAACGTCGCATGCAAGGCGGGGTCCATGATCCCCGATTCGGCCAGACGGAGGTACGCGCCGAGGAAGCGATTCTGGACCTGCCAGAGGTCCGGCGCGAGCCCGAGCAGGGAGCTGGCGGCCAGGAGCTGCTCGGCGCGGGCGGTGATTTCGGGCAAGTCGGCATCGGGGTGGATCTCGGCGAGCGTCCGGAGCAGGGACTCGGCCAGTGACTTCTCGAGGACGTCGCGCTCCGGCTGATAGCCCCAGGCGCGACCGCGATCGCGCAGGGACTCGATCGCTTCCAGCGACGCGGCCTCGCCGAGGACGATGCGTTCGATCTCGTCGCGGAGGTGGCCGTCGAGGTAGGTCGAGGCCGCCGAGAGCAGCGGCTTGGGGATCGGATAATTCAGGTGCCCCAGCCGGTTGAGCAGGTCCTCATCCTGGTTGGCCAGGCGCTCGAACGATCGGCGGTAGTCGGCGACCCGATCCTCGAGCAGGATCCCGATGATCCGCCGCTGCTCGTCGCGGAAGAGGTCGTCGAGACGGTGGGCCCGGCCGGGGAAATCGCGGGAGAGGAGCGCGGTGATGTCGGCGAGCGACCCGCTCCGATAGGTCTCGAAGAGCTCGCGCTTGAAGCGGTCGAAGGCCTCGGGGCCCGGGCCCGGACCGAGCACCGCGTGGAAGTCCAGCCCGCCGAAGTGCAGCACCACGAACTTCGCCTGCGCATGGTTCCTCGTCTTGAGCGAGCGGACCTTCAGGCCGCCGACGGCCAGGCGGCCGCCGCCCCGGCTCCGGACCTCCGGGTCGATCGTCTCGACTTCGAACGCGAACAGCCGGCCCCTCGAGTCGCCGCCGTTGTGCCCGAAGATCTGGCTGATCGCGTAATGCGCCAGGGCGCGTTCCAGGTCCGCCACGCCCGGCTTGACGGCCTGCTCCCAGACGCCCCGCCCGTTGCGATACCGCGGCACGTTGCTCGGCGCCTCCTGGAGCACCGCGAGGAAGTCCGCCTCGAAGTCCCGGTGGAACTGCCCGGCCAGGTGCATCGCCCGCGCCGCGTAATGCAGGCACTGCACGGTCTCGATCCCGCTCAGCTCGTCGTGGAACCAGCCGCAGGATGTGAACATCAACATCGCGTCCTGCTGCATCTCCAGCAGGCGCAGGGCATCGATGATCTGCGGCTCGTCGAGATCGGGATGGCCGTGCTTCTTCAGGAAGGCCTCGATCGCCTGATCCCGGTCGGCGGCCAGGATGACCTGGACGTAAGCGTTCCGCGCCGTCCACGGGTCGAGGAAGCACTCCCGGCCGCGGGTCGCGAAGAGGTGATCGAGCTGGAGCTTGAGCCAGTCGAGTGCCCGGCGCAGCGGTGCGCGCCACTTCTGATGATACTCGCCGCGGTTCCGGCAGCCGCAGTCGGATCGCCACCGCTCGACGCCATGGGCGCAGCTCCACGAGGTATTCTCGTGGATCTCGACCTCCCACGCCGGCGGATGGAGCTCGAGGAACTCGCCGTAGTTCGTCAGCCGGACGTCCGGGTGCCGCCCCAGGCGCTCGAGCACGTAGGCCAGCGCCATGTCGCCGTGGGGATGGTGATGCCCGTACGACTCGCCATCGGTGGCGATGTGCATGAGCTGGGCATGCTGGCGATGGTCGTCGAAACCCTGGAAGATCCGCTGGAGGAATCGCTCGCCGTCGTCGAGCAGGCGCCGGAACGCCACGTCGTGCGAGACGATCGCGTCGTAGAAGAACACGACGATGGTCCGGCCCGACGGCAGCCGGCAGAGATACGCCCGCGAGGGGTCGATCCCCCCCGGGACATCCTCCCACGCCTTCGCCCCCAGCTTCCTCCATCGCCGCGCCTGCCGCGGCGCCAGGAGCGTGAAGTGGATGCCCGCCTCCGCCAGCACCTCCAGCGTCTCGACGTCGACCCCCGTCTCCGCCAGCCACATCCCCTCGGGATTCCGCCCGAACCGATGGCGGAAGTCCGCGATCCCCCAGGCGACCTGCGTCTCCTTGTCGTGCCGGCTGGCCAGCGGCATGATAATGTGGTTATAATTCTGCGCGAGTGCGTTCCCGTGCCCCCCGCGGCGCTCGCGGCTGAGCCGGTCGGCTTCCGCGATCCCCTGGTGGACGTCGGGCGCGTGCTCGGCCATCCACTGGAGGAGGGTCGGCCCGAAGTTGAAGCTCATCCACGCGTAATTATTAATCAACTGAACGATCCGTCCGTGGCCGTCGAGGAGGCGCGAGCGGGTGTTGGGGGCGTAGCATTCCCGGGTGATCCGCTCGTTCCAGTCGTGGAACGGCGCGGCCGAATCCTCCACCTCGACCGCATTGAGCCAGGGATTCTCGCGCGGGGGCTGATAGAAGTGCCCGTGGATGCAAACATAGCGGGGATGGGACATACCTGGGCTTTTCCCTCGGGCGGCGCCGACGCGGGATCGCTCTGGCTGATGTGACTAGAGCGCTTAACACTTGCGTTGCGCACGCCCGACCCCCCCTGACCCCCCCTTCTTAAGGGGGGGAAAACGGAAGGAGGCCCGCCCATCTTGATCCCCCCCTTAAGAAGGGGGGGTCAGGGGGGGTCGAGGCTCCAGCCGCGCTTTGAGGCCAAACCGTGTACGCCATCCATTCGTTAACCGCTCTAATTCATCATATCGGGCCCGCCCGGCGGATCAAGTTCGGGGCGGGAAGGGGAGATCGCAGACGGTCGCGACAACCGGCGGGCCTTCGCCGGTCCCCGCAACCTGCAAAGTCGACCCCGCGGCGGCGTGGCTGGTTCGGACCATCCCCAGCGCGACGGGATGTCCGCGTCGGGGTGAGTCGGCCGCGGAGGTGATCGCGCCGACGCGTTTGCCGCCCGCTTCCAGGGCGGAGCCGGGCGCCGGACATCGGGAGCCGGGCTCGAAGGCGAGCCCTCTCAAGACCTGGTTGACGTGGCCGAGGGCGTCGATCCGCGCCACGGTCTCCTGACCGAGGTAGCAGCCCTTGACGAAGCTGATCGCCCGGTCGTCGCGGGCGAACTCCTGCGGCAGGTTCTTCTCGGTGACGTCCTTGCCGAAGACCGGCGTGCCCGCTTCGATCCGCAGCGCTTCGAACTCCGCGGGGTCCAGCTCGAGGTGGCCAAGATCGGCCGCGGCGTCCTTCAGCGCCGCGACGACCGCCGCGGCGTCCCCGCGATCGCCGATCACGGTCAGCCCCGCCAGGCCCGCGGGCCGCTCGCGGACGACCCGGACCGGGCGGCCGGCCAGCTCGCTTGCGAGGTGAGTGTAATCCGGCTCATCCGGGACGCGTGCCCCGGCGCGCCGCACCACCTCGACGCACCCTTCGCCCGCCAGGTGCAGCTCGAACGTCAACTCGCTCCGGTCATCGATCGCGACGTCGTCGAAGACTCCATACTTGCGGAAATGGGGCATCGCCACTTCGAGCCCGGCCGGGTCCGACCGCACGATGATCCGATCCTCGGTCGCCAGCAGGATGACATAGCCGATCGTCTTGCCCTGAAGGCTGGTGACGAACGACTCGCATCCGCGGCCCGCCGGTAGCCGCTTCACCTCGTTGGTCGTCAGGTTGTGCAGGAACTTGGCCCGGTCCGGTCCGGACACCTCGACCCGTACCCGATCGGAGCGGTCGATGAGGCCGGCAGTCGGAATCGCTGAAGTTGAGTCAATAGGGGACATAACTGAGAGTTCAATTCGCGTCTCGAGCAGGCTCGCCTCTCCTTGCAATCGACTTCACTCCAGTCTAAGTACGCCCACGCAACAGGGAAAGGGCGGATCGGCGGACGGCGCCGCCTTCGACAGTGCGCTCACTTCGATTTCTCGAAAGAGAGAGCCGGTTCGTCCGGCCAGCCCTCGAACAGTTTGAAGCGGAAATGGCTCGGGTCCGTCCAGGTCAACTCGCCTGTTATGATGTTGTCCTGATCCTGTGCGAGCACCAATGTGCCACGGTCGAGCATATGGAACCCGTGGTACGCGGTCTCCTCCGCCGCCCGGTGGACGCGGCACTCGAGTCGCCCCCGGGCCTGGAAGGTCAACAGGATCGTGGTGTCGGTTCGCGGTCGCGCCAGCCAGGTCCCTTCGAGCGTGCCCGGCTCCCCGCTTCGCGCCGGGGCCGGCGTGCTCGCGGCACTGTCCGACGGCCGCAATTCCCTGAGCAACTGGCTGATCAGGAGGTCGTCGGGCTGGAGCTCGGCGAGCTCGTGCAGCTCGTCGGCGGCGGGACCGGGATATCCCGCGGTGAGATAGTGAACGGCGAGGAGGAAACGGGCCTCCGCCGACCCGGGATGCTCTCCCGAGTAAGCCTCGAGCATCCGCAACTGGTGAGTGTAGATCTCCGGGTTACCGTAGAGACGAATCATCGTGGTCCAGTCCCAACCGGGAACGACCGCGATCACGGCGTGATAGACGGCCGCCGCCTCGCCGTAACGATGCAGCGACAGCAGGGTGAGGGCTCGGAGCTGGTGGATCGCGGGGTCCTGGGGCATCAGGACCAACGCGTCGTCGATCGCCTGGAGGGCGGTGGCGTAGTCCTCGCGACGAAAGGCTTCCCGCGCCGCCGAGAGGTGCTGCAACGCTTCGTTGAGGAGGATCTCGGTCGGCGGCGCCGTCTCGACGTCGATCGGGCGAGAATAGTCGGGTGCTCCCGGCCAATCGCCCTTGCGTGGCGTCTCGGCGACGGCGTAAGGATTGGCGTACGGGTAGTATCCCCATCGATAGACCATCGGGCCGGTCAGCCAGGCGGGCAATCCCCAGCCCTGCCCCATCCCCGGCTCGGACACGGAAGTCGGCACCGCGGCCGCTCGATTCGCGACCGTGCCGCCGGTCCGCGCGTTCCAGAAGCCGTGCAACCAGCTCCGGTGAAAGCCCCTGTAGGGGTTGTACCGGACCAGTGCAAGCTCGCTCATTGGCGTCCGTTCGACGTCCGCCGCCGGACGTTCGCTGGCAGCCGGCACGCTCGCGGGGGCAGATGGCTGAACATAGACGTAGACGTACCGGATCGGGGCGGCCGCCGCGGTGCTGGCATACCTCGGCGCACCAGCGCCGGAGATCGGCCCCCATGCGGACGGGCGTTCGCCAGCACTGACGCCTCGCCCGATCTCTCCCTGGGCGCCGACTCCGCCGATATCGTTCGGGCTGCGTTCGTAATCCTGCGCGGCCGCGACTGCCGTAAGACCGAGAACTATGACCACACCGGCCAATCGAAACGGGAAAACGGCGATCATCACATACCCCCCCCAGACTAGAGGCCTGGCGGCGCGGGTCGCCGGATTCTGCGGTCAACTCGCGGCCGACTCGTGCTGAACACATGTTGCTAGAAGTCGCCGTGATGGCCCCGCCTCACGGCGCGGGGAGAGACGGCGACGACTCTCGATACGACGACGCCCTTGACCACGGTGACCGCCACCATGGCGATCGGCTTCGGGTCATCGGGGAGGAGGCATCCCCACAATCGGTGCACAACATCGGAGAAATCGCGGCGGATAGGGCGCAGGCGCCGAGGAACCGCTCCGGTCCAGGCGGTCGGCGATACTCCGTAGCAGCTCCGCCGGGAAGGCGGCAGGGCCGGGGCAAAGGACCGGGCGATCGGCCTTGCGAGAATCTGATGGGCGCATGATGCCGACTCCTGGGTAGCTGGACGGTCAAATGCGTCCAGCACCTTGCAGGCGGCAATCGCTACCGCGGGGAGGGGAATCGTCAGAGGTGACGACGCCGATGTCCAATCGTTGGACAGACGTCAGCGAGAGAAAAACCGGCTCTGCTGGGACTCGCAGGGCGGTGCTTCCAGGCCGAGAATCGCCCGCCATGGGCAATGATCAACTTTAAGCATACATCGAGGGCGTGCAGCCGTCAACGTGATTCACAGTTTTTGTGCCTTTCAACCCGAGCGCTCGTCCATGGTCCGGTCGCGGACCGGGCGTTTGGTATTCCTCGCCGGAGTCATCCGGCCGGGACCCCGGCACGCGTGCGCTCGGCATGACTGACGAACGTGACCGAGCCGGCGTTTGCGACGAGCCGGCGCGCCTGTTCAGGGCGTTCGAGCGGGGCGAAGCCGAGCGATTCGGCGACCTCGGTGTCGAGTCCGCTGGAGAGGAACAGGTCGGCCCAATCCGAGGCCAGGGCGATCCGGCGTGCGACGGGGTAATCGTCCTGATCCTCGAGGCCGCGCAGGGCGGCGACGGCCTCTCTCGGGTCATCGGCCGTCGTCAGCCGCTGGAGCGCCGGACCGATGGCGCCGGATGCCCGCGACAGGACGACGATCTTGCCGCCGTGATTCACCAGTCCGCGGGCCGTTGCCAGCGCCGCGGCCAGATCTTCCAGCGTGGCGCAGGATCCCGGGTGACCCACGCCGGCGATCACGACCTCGGCGCGGGACGGCACTTCCATCGTCCAGTGGCGATCGATCGAGGCGATCCCTCCTTCGCGCACGGACGCGTCGCGGCCGGCGATGACTTCGAGCAAGCCCGCCGCACCGGGCACGATCCCCACGGCGAACTGGGCGCCGAGCAGCCAGCCCACCTCGGACGATTCCTCGAGCCTCGCGGCGATGCGGTGTTCCGCTCCGGACGAATGGCCGCCGCCATGGTCCCGCACGGACCGCATCGTCCGGCGGTCACTCAGGCCGGGGAACAACAGGCTCCACGGCCCGCGATAAGCCAGGTCGGCGTCGTGACGCACCAGTCCGACCGGCACGACGACGTCCGCATCCGTCAGCAGGCGGCTGAGATAGACCCGCCGCCCCTCCTTGGTGCTGGCCAGGTAGGCGAGCCCGGCGCGATCGTCGGGATCGTGGACGGCGATCGTCCCGCCGAGGGAGGCCACGCGTTCGCAGCCGGACGGCGGGGCCTTCGAGGAGAGGACCGTGATCGTCTCGGGCTCGACCCCCGCCCGGCCCAGGATCGCGACGAGCGCGTCGAGAACGGAACCGGCCTCCGGGATTTCCGGGTCCAGCGCGATCGTGACCCGATCCCCGGGCACGATCATCTGCCTGAGCGAAGGAAAATCGCGGGGATGTTCGAGTGCATCGTCGATCGCCGCCGTCACGTCGTCCGGGTCGATCCCCTGCGGTCCGCGCCAGGCGGCCACCAACCGCTCGGAGGGGACTTCGAACTCCAGGCTCTCCTCCTGCAAATCGACGACGGCGCGCATGACCAAGCGATCGCCTCCCCGCTCGTTCGCCCTCGAGACGTCCGGCGATCCCCGAGGAAATCCCCGGAATCGCTCAACATGCGATCATCTTAGGGCGGCTTGCGAGGGGCGGTCAAGCGGACGAGAGCTCGCAGATCGGCGAGAAGGCTCATCCGGACGAGTGGTCCGGCACGGCGACCGTCGCGGCCTGGCTGGTCAGCTCCTCGCTGACTCGCCACAGCCGCTCCGCCGCGGCTCGGTCGTGAGACTGGGGCGAGGACCGCGCCGGTCGGGACTTTACGAAATACTGGCCGGTCACGCCCTCGACTTCGGGGGATGATGCCAGGTAAAGCGACGTCTTCGCGCCCTCCTCGGGGCCGATGGCGATCAGGGCCGCTCCCAGCTTGGTGATGAACCCGATCCAGCCGCTGAAGTCCTGGAAGAACCGGGTGCGGACGAAGCCGGGATGCAGGGTGTTGGCCGTCACGCCGCTGCCTTCGAGCCGACGGGCCAGCTCATACGTGAAGAGGATGTTCGCCAGCTTCGATTGCTTATAGGCCTTCCAGCCCGTATACCGCCGCCGGCCCTGGATGTCGTCGAAATCGATCGACACCCCGGTGTGGGCATCGGACGCCACATTGATGATCCGGGCGGGGGCGCTCGCCTTGAGCAGAGGCAAAAGCTGCTTCGTCAGCAGGAAGTACGACAGGTGATTGAGCGCCAGGGTCATTTCGATGCCGTCGGGGCTCTCGCGGCGGTCGAGGTACATACCGCCCGCGTTGTTGAGCAGGACGTCGAGGCGATCGCAACGCTCGCGGACCCGGTCGGCCAGGCCCTTCACCCCGGCCTGGGACGACAGGTCGGCGACCATCGACTCGACCTCGGTCGCGCCCGTCTCGCTGCGAATCCGCTCGAGGGTGGCGGCGCAACGCTCCGGAGAGCGGCCCACGACGATGACTCGAGCACCAGCCGGGCGAGCTCGCGGGCCGCGATCTCGCCGATGCCCGAGGTCGCCCCCGTGACCAGGCAGGTCTTACCCTTCATCGGACCGTCGAGACTCGGGTTCGCCATGGGGTCCCCTCGGTGTGCCGGTTGGTTCATTCGGGATCGCGACGGGCCCCGTCCAGAGTGAAAGCCGGCAGGCAGACCGCGATGTACTCGGCGCCTTCCGGCTCGGGGGTGCTGTAACGGACCCACTCGCCCCGGCGGACCACGACTGCCTGGCCCGCGTGGACATCCATCGTCCCGCCGCGATGCTCGACCCTCAGGCGCCCGGCGAGCACGACGGTGTACTCATCGAATTCCGGCGTCTGGCCCGGCTCGACCCATCCGCCGGGGCTGCGCATCCGGGCGATGCTCAGCGCCGAATCCCCCGAGTTGACCCGGCCGATGAACTCGTCGATTTGCTTGGGCTTGTTGCCGGCCGCCTCGACGCGCAGTCGGACCGGCGATCAGCTCCGGCATGATGAGCGTCCCCGATAAACCCGGCATCCCTCGCCCGGACCCCGGAATGCGGCCTCCTGATGCGGACCGATGCTAAGCCGCGCCGGCGGCGAACGTCAAGGGCCCCGCGCAGCGCCACGATCCGACCCAGCTCATCGGCCATCCGCCGGAACACGTCATCCCAGTCGCCGAGCGTCTCCTGACGGAACACCCGCAGGGTGGGATACCACGGGCTATCCTCGCGGTCAACGAACCATCGCCAGTCGCCGGGCAGGGACAGGGCCAGCCAGACGGGCACGCCGATCGCGCCCGCCAGGTGGGTCATCGCCGAGCACGGGGCGATCACCAGGTCGAGCTGCGAGGCGATGGCGGCGGTCTCGCTGAAGTCCCGGCCCCGCCGTCCGGGCAGCTCGACGACGGGGAACCGGCCTTCCAGCGCGGCGATCTGCTCGGTCCCGTACCCTACCTGCAAGCTGACCAGCCGGACGCCCGGGACCGCGGCCAGCGGCGCCATCCGATCGAGCGGGAACGATCTCCAGCGGTCGGCGGCGTTCTCGGGCCGCCCTTGCCAGGCGATCCCGACGAGCAAGGGCCCCCCCTCCCGGACACGGGCCAGGACCGATCGCCAGTGCTCCACCTGCGGCGGTTCGGGGAAGAGGTAAGGCACCTTCGCCGGGATCGTCTCCATCGTCGTGCCGAAGATCGACGGCAGGCTCATCAGCGGGGCCTGGATGTGGCAATCGGGCTCGACGGCGAGCCCGTCACACGCCATGTCCACGCCCTCGCACCGCGACAGCAGCCGCACCAGCGGCGCGGGGCAGAGGACGACGACCCGCCCGCCCCGCGCCTTGACCAGCCGCGCATAACGGACGAACTGGATCGTGTCGCCGAACCCCTGCTCGAAGTGGAGCAGGATCGTCCGCCCGGGGAAGAGGTCGCCGTTCCAGAACGTCCGGTTGATCCGGCAACCCGCGTGCGGCTTGCACGTCAGCCGCCATTCGTGCTCGACCCAGCCCCGCTCGAACTGGCCGGTCGCCAGCAAGGCGCATCCCAGGTTGCGGTGCGCCTCCGGCGAGTCCGGCATGAGCGCGACGGCCCGCTCGTAGTAGCCGACCGCCTCCGACCAGCGGCCCTGCCGGCCCAGGTTCATGGCGATGTTCTGCATCGCCTCGGCCGAGTCGGGGCAGATCTCCGCCGCCGAGACGAGCCACTCCGTCGCCCCTTCGAAGTCCCCGCTGTTCGAGATCACGTTGCCGAGGTTCATCCGCGCGTCGAACGCGTCGGGCCGGACGCGGATCGCCGCGCGGAAGCAGTCGGCCGCCTCGTCGTCCCGGCGCTGGCTCATCAGGGCCAGTCCCAGGTTCGTCTGGACCGCGAAGTGGTCCGGGTTGATCGCGGCGGCCCGGCGGAGGATCTCCTCGGCGTCGCGCAGGCGGCCCTCCTGCCAGGCGGCCACTCCCAGGTTGTTCATCGCGTCAACGTCGTCGGCCTGGGGTGCCCCGGCGCAGGACCCTCCGCGGCCGCTCTCTCCCGCATCCCTGCCATGGCGAAGCCTCCAGGCCATCGTGACCGGCGATGAGTCTAGCCGGATTCGCCGGACGCTCCAAGTGCAGGTGTCACCCGGGGGACGCCGATGACATAATTGTTGGGGTGGGCTTCGCCCACCGGGCATGGCCGTGGAAAGGGGGCGGTAAACCGTGCTGGGTAAGCTGGCATTGCCGGAGATCCGCGAGCTGATCGAAGCCGGCGACGAGGCGACGCTGGGCAAGGTCGTCAACCGATGGTTGACCCCGGACCTGGCCGAGCTCCTCGCCGAGCTGAAGGACGGCGAGCGCATCCGGATCTTCCACCTCCTGGGGTCGGCGCGGGCGGCGGAGGCGTTCGGGTACCTCGACCTCTCCGACCAGCGCGAGGTCCTCGACTCACTGTCGCCGGCCGAGTCGGCGCCGATCCTCAACGCGATGGCCCCCGACGACCGCACGGCGCTGCTGGCCGAGCTGCCCTCGGCCCAGACGCGCGGCCTGATCGAGCTGCTCGACCCCGGCGAGCGGGCCGTCGCGCCGCGCTGCTCGAATACCCGGAGGACAGCGTCGGCCGGCTCATGACCCCCGACTATCTGGTCGTGCACAAGGACTGGACGATCCGCCATGTCCTGGACCATGTCCGCGCCTATGGCCGCGACAGCGAGACCTTGAACGTCATCTACGTGGTCAACGCCGACGGCCGCCTGGTGGACGACCTGCGAATTCGCGAGATCCTGCTGGCCCCGCTGCACACCCGGGTCGCCGACGTGCTGGATGGGACCTGCGTCAGCCTCACGGCCACCGACGACAAGAAGACGGCCGTCGAGGTCTTCCGCAAGTACGACCGCATCGCGCTGCCGGTCGTCAACGCCGACCGCCGGCTGGCCGGGATCGTCACGCTGGACGACGTGCTCGACGTGGCCGAGGAGCAGGCCACCCGCGAGATGCAGCAGTTCGGCGGCGTCGAGGCCCTCGACGAGCCCTACCTGAGCACCTCGCTGCCGGCGATGGTCCGCAAGCGCGCGAGCTGGCTGGTGATCCTGTTCGTCGGCGAGATGTTCACGGCGACGGCCATGGGCTACTTCCAGGACCAGATCGCCCGCGCCGTCGTCCTGGCCCTCTTCGTGCCGCTGATCATCTCCAGCGGCGGGAACTCGGGCTCCCAGGCGGCCACCTTGATCATCCGGGCCCTGGCCCTGGGCGAGGTCCGGCTGCGCGACTGGTGGCGCGTCCTCCGCCGCGAGATCCTCGCCGGCGTCTCGCTGGGCATCATCCTGGCCTCGATCGGATTCCTGCGCATCGCCGCCTGGAACGCCGCCTTCCACATGTACGGCCAGCACTGGGCCCTCGTCGCGCTCACCGTCGCCGTCTCGCTGGTCGGCGTCGTCGTCTGGGGCACCCTCACCGGCTCCATGCTCCCGTTCCTCCTCAAACGACTCGGCTTCGACCCCGCCACGTCGTCCGCGCCCTTCGTCGCGACCCTGGTGGATGTCACCGGGCTGATCATCTACTTCACCGCCGCGTTCTTCATCCTCCGCGGCACACATCCCTGACTTCCTCCCCGACCGCAGTCATCTTCCCCCACATTCCATCTTCCAGCATCCATTGCTCCCACACGCGCGCACATTCATCCAAAATACTGCTGAAACCGACGTGAAGGCTTTGAATGGGCCTGCGATGTGCACGCGCCTGGCTCGACCAGTGGCGAAATGACGCCACACAAACTGTCAAGCGTGGGCCTTTTTCCGTTCCGATGATGATTTTTCGCGACGCTGGATTTACTGGCGATCCGCCATGACAGATAGTTTTGCGCGAGGATGCCATCTTTAAACCGATCGGGGTTCGCCATGTACATCCGATGTCCGAACTGTGGCCGTCGGGGATATCTGCCCGATCGACTGGCGCCGGAGGCGAACAGTCTGCGGTGCCGGAAGTGCAAGGCGCATTTCACGACGTCGGAGCTGGCCCGAAAGACGGCGGAGCGCCGGGGGGTGCCGGTCTTCGACTCGCCCGCGAGCGTGGGAGTCACGGAAAAGCCGGCGTCGTTCCTGGCCGAGGGGTTCTTCAGCGGCTTCGACGAGCGTCCGCCATCGGGGCGCGAGCGCGGGCCGGGCGACTCGAATTACGAGCTGACTTTCACGCTGCAGGACGTGGGCGGCGATTCCGGCAGCGATTGGGACGCGCCGACCGAGGACATCGAGCCCGAGGCGCCCAGCTCCGACGAGATCGAGGCCCTCCGGCCGGCCGCGGCCGCTCTCCGCGAGTCCGATTCCTGGCATCTCCACTTCATCAAGTCCTGGGGAATGACCTTCATCGGCACGGCGCTGGGACTGATCGCCGTCTCGGTCCCGCTGATCGCCTACCTGGTCTGGCGGACGATCGGAGGCGGCGGGCCGTCGCCGACGCTGATCGCCGGTCTCGCCTGCGCCGTCGGGCTCCTGATGATCTCGGTCCCCACGATGCTGCTGGCGACCTGCCTCACCGACCTGGTCCGCGACGTCCGTCGCGTCCGCGAGCACCTGGAGCGCACGGCGGGACGCGGCGAGTGAACGTGCCCCGGCGCGATCCCGGCGTGCTCAAAGGGGCGTTCGACGAGGTTGGACCTGGGCCAGGCGGTGCAGCCCTCGTTGGGCGGCCGGGTCGAGCGGGTTGCGCCTCACGGCCAGCCGGAACCAGGCGCGCGCCTCGCTGGAACGGCCGGCCGACTCGCAGGCGGAGCCCATGCGGGCGGGCAGGTTCGGGTCGTTCGCGCCGGCCTCGGTCGCGGCGTACGAGTAGAGCGGGGTCAGCTCGTCATGGCGACGGGCGAATTCGAGGTAGGGCTTCGCCTCCTCGCCGGCGCCCGAGAGCCGCAGCGCGACGCCCAGGCCGTAGCACACGGCGCGATCGTCCGGATCCGCCGCCCGGGCGATGCGGAAGAATCGCGCCGCCGCGCGCGGGTCGCCTCGTTTCAGCGCGAGCTGCCCCCGGAGCCCGGCGAGGCCGGGGGCATCGGCGGGCCCGGAGTCGAGCAGCCGCCGGGCTCTTTCGGGCTCGCCGCGGTCGTTGGCGATCATGGCCCGGCGCGCAGCGCCTCGGGGTCCGAATCCGGCATCGGCGCCAGGACGCTGGCGGCCGCATCGAGCTGTCCCATCTGCCGGCGCCCGTCGGCCAGGGCCAGCCGTGACATGCGGTCGCCCGGATCGGCCGCCACGATCCGCTCGAGCACCTCGCAGTCCTTCGCCGGGCTCCAGATCCCGTTCCGCGTCTTGCCCCAGTGCACGAGCTGGTCCTCGCTGAGCGCCCGCGCTCGGCCAGGGCTTCGAAGTGCCGATCCATCTCGTCGAAACGTCGCCGGAGATTGTCGAGATACGCGAGTTCCGCGTGCGCCTCGACCTGCCCCGGGTCGCGTGCCAGCGCGGCGACGTAGTGGGCCTCGGCCGCGCGGAGGCGGCCGCGATCGAGCTCGCACCGGCCGGCCAGCACTTCGGCGATCGGGCCCAAGCGATGATCGGCGGGGATTCGGTCCAGCTCGGCGAGGGCGTCTTGCGGCCGGCCCCGGGCCCGGGCGACGAAGGCCCGCGCCATCCGGTCCATCGGCGTGGGTGCGCGCACCCTCGCCAGCCGCTCCAGGCCGGCGGCCGCCCGCTCGTAACGCCCCGCCTCGTAATCCGCCTGGGCTTGCAGGGCCAGTCGGGCCGGATCCGCCGCGAGCCGGTCGCGCAGGACCGGCACCAGGATCACGGCCGCGACGGCCGCGGCGCCCGCCGCGACGGCCACGCCCAGCCACGCCGCACGAGCAGAGATCATCACGCGCCCTCCACCTTCGGCCGCGGACGATCGACGGCCGCTACCGATGCCGCGCCTTGCCGAAGCGGCCCATGGCCGAGCCCGATTGGTGGGCCACCTGCTCCTGCTGGTGCTTGAGGACCTGCGCCTTGAAGTCCTGCATCTCGGACGAGAGCGTGGGCGGCTCCGACGGCATGTCGGTCGTCACGTCGCCGCCGCCACAGCCGGCGAACGAGGCGGCGATGACGGCGACCGCGAATCCACAACAGATATTCTTGAACATGAATACTCCTCTCTGACCAATGGGCACACCTTCCCGAACGCGCCTGCCGGCGAAACGATCAGAGTCTGTCCCGGAAGCGGGCCGTCCTCGTAGGGTGGGTGAAACCCACCGGCGCCGGGCCCGGAGATCCGGTGGGTTTCACCCACCCTCCTGGGCTTACGATCGCCCTTCCGAGACAGACTCTCAGTACGAATCGCTCGAGATGATCTCGCCGCCGTTCCGCGTGCCGAGCCCCCACCAGGCCAGGAGGTTGACGGAGTTCTTGAGGTACTGCACGTGGCCGTCGGCCATGCAGATGTTCACACCGCCCGGGTGATTGCTGCTGGGCGGGACGCCGTCCTGTTCGCTGGCATACCCTCCGGTGTTGCCGTCGTTCTGGTTGTCGCATCCCATGGTGTTGGGGGGCAGCCAGTGGTTGTAGGCGTCCCAGATCAGGCACGAGCCGGTGTTGCCGCTGATCCAGTAGTTGCCGCTGGCCGGCGCGAGCGTACCGAAGCCGGGCGTCGCTCCCGGAAGCGCCCTGCAGGCCTGGACGAACGCCTGCGCGGGGGCCGTGCCCGCCACGCCCTGGTCGGGGGCCAGGTTCATGCCAACCTGGAACAGGTAGGTGGTAGGCCGTCGGGCGGTCGCCAGCGTGACCGTGTTGGCGTTAGGCCCCGAGCCGACCAGGGTCTCGCTGAATAGCGCGGTGTTCGACGTCCCGTCGGTGACCGACTGCATGCCGACCGTCCCGCAATTCTGATTGACGTACCCCGTGGCTTGGCCGGGCCAGCCACTGGCCTCGGGCCGCATCGACACGAACGGCCCGGTCCAGGCGTAGATGACCGGCGGTCCGCCGATGTTGGCCACGTAGTTCTTGTAGCCGCACGGATAACAGGAGGCGGACCTCACGCTGTCGGACGGACAGTGCAGGGTCGACAGGCTCGTGTACATCACGGTGGAATTGGCCGGCTCGGGCACTCCCCCGCTGAGCGACCAGTTCAGGGCGTTGAAGAGCGGCTGTTGCTCGATCTGGGGCAGGATCGCCGCGGTCCAGTCGAGCGGCCACGGATCCTTGGTGCCCACCAGCGTGAACGCCGCCGTCGACAGGTTCTCGACCACCGGCGGGAAGCAGTTCTGCTGCGAGATATAGTTATGCACGGCCAGGCCGAGCTGCTTGAGGTTGTTGGTACATTGCGCTCGCCGGGCCGCCTCGCGCGCCGACTGCACGGCCGGCAACAGCAGGGCGATCAACACGGCGATGATCGCGATCACGACGAGGAGTTCGATCAGCGTGAACGCTCGCGCGAGCGTCCGCCTGGGCACCTGAGTCATCGTTCGTCCCTCTGGTGGAACCGTGCGCCGCGCGGGTGACCCAGGGCGGGTCGCCGCACGTGCGGGAGAAGGGAGCAGGACCGGCCGCGATTGGCCGCCTCCATGCTCCGCCACATGTGGGGGGATTCCGGGAATCGCGAGTCGTATTGCCCGGGGAGACCGGGCTCGACCTCTAGCTTTAATGATATAAGCGAAATGGACCAAAAGGAAAGATCGAGAACCGCTCGAATCTACATTTTCTCCCTCAACGAGACCTCGCGCCCGCCCGCCTCACGGCGCACGACGGCCGGCTCGGTGCACGCATCCGAGTCGATTCCCATCCGCCCCCCGCGGGGGCCCCAGAGGCAGAAATATCATGGCTGCACGCATGCGTAATTGCTACACTGCTGGCACCCTCGCTCATCGTTACGGACTCGCCATCTCCCCTAAATTTCATTAAACCTCCAGAACCCGAGGCGGAAATGCGATAAATGATTGCGCGAAATGGATTTATCGTTCAAGTTCTCCCGATCGTCGTCGCGCTCTATACGATGCGACTCAGCCAAAAAGAAAAATAATTCCCAAAAAAGTGCGTCCACCGGGCTAAAAGTTTCCCATACTGTAAGGCGAGGGGAGAAGTTGATGGCGAACCGTGACGTCGCGGTCGCCTTTCACCCCTCCCGCTGCGGCGCCCCGCAGCTTGATCCCGTGAAAGGGACCTCCGACCATGAGTTTGTCGAAAACGAAGAGAGCCAGACGTCAACGCTTGGCGAGCGTTCCTCATCCCAGGAACAGTATCCGTCTGTCATGCGTCCCAGCCAGGACGCTCGCGCACGACGGGTTCAACCGGCGTTCCGTACTGCCCGGTCACGTGGCCCGGGCCTATCGCGACCGCCTGGTTGCCTGGACGAACGATCTGGGGCCCCGAAATACGGTCGAACGATACCTCGTGCGACACGCCGTGGCTCTCTCGTGGCAACTCGACCGGGCGGATCGGGCGGGGTGGAGCCGACAGAGCTGCAACGGCAGTCGTGGCGATCCCGACCGGCCGCCAGAAGGTCTGACAGCCGAGGCCGTTGCCCGGGACCTCGACGCGGATGAGGTGGGAGAACGCTTGCGGCAGGAGCGGCTGGCTTGCGGCGACGCGATGCTGCGTACGCTCGACATCCTCGTGAGGCTCCGCCAGATCGGCGAATCGGCCGTCGGCGACTCCGCCTCGCCGGCCGCGACGTCCGAAGCGAGCCCGGCGCCTTCCGGGCCCGTTGCCGGCGACTCACCGACCGCAGTCCTCGCCTCCGTCCCGGCCCAGGAGGATCCCGATGAGCTCTGCGGTCGCGCAGACCCGTCATGCCGGAAGCGATCCACGTTCCTTGAGCGCGTCGCCAGGAAGCGCCGGCAGCCCGATTGGCCCGCGGCGCACGGTACGAGGGGAAAGGGAGCTTCCGTCCCCGACGCCAGGTCCGACCCGACCGGCCGCTCCAAGAGGGACGAGGCGGCGCCGCCCAATACGGCCGATTCGCGTCCGTGCGCCGGCGGCTATCCGGTGCCGCTGGACTCCGGGGTCGCCGTCAGTTGTGCCGACCGGATCCCGATCCGATTGCGCCGCAGCGCGGGCGGCGTCCGGCGCGAACGCGCCGTCTGATCGTCCGAGACACGCCGTCGCAATTCGGAACGAGCCGAATCACGCCATTCGATGTAACCGTCTGCCCGGCCCAGCGTTGCGAAGACACGAGTTCATCCACCCAGGCCTGGTTCAAAATCCGCCTTTCCAGGGTAACAGTTTGACTCTCCCGCAGTCACGGCGCGGACGATCCCCGTGCCTGGGCCAGCCAGGCGCTCGGGGCGACCGCAATGAGCCGGCGGATCACGCGGGGCGGGCAAAGCGACGGAATCCCAGCAGTTCCAGCCAGTGCCCGTGCACCGCACCGGTCAGCAGTTCCGCCGGCGTCCGGCCCTGCCGCTCCGGCCGTTCGCTCCGCTCCAGCACGCGGTGGTTCAGGTAGAACCGTAGCAGGTCCAAGTAATCGGCCCCGAGATGACGGCGCAAGCTGAAGTACGTCCGTAGCCGACTGTTGAGGTTCTCCACCAGCGAACTGGCGCACACCGTCCCCGCGGCCAGCGCATCGACCGCCCGGCAGGCCGCGTGCGACCACCCGCGAAGCTGGGGCCGCACCGCCGACTCTTCGGCCCAGCGCACCGGGTCGCTCTCGTCGCGGCACCGGGCGTTCAGCAGGCCACGCAGGCCATCGGCCGCCACCCCCCACGCCACCGCCATCTGCCCCAGCTCCTCGTCCAGCGCCGGGCGAAGGCCAGCAGGTCGTCGCGACGGTTCTTCAGCAGCCGGTAGATCGGCCCCAGGCGGTGCGCGCAGGCCGGGACCCGCGCTTGCAGTTCGGCCAAGATGAAGTCGTACAACACCAGGCGGTCGGCGTGGCACGGCCCGGCCAGTGCGAGCACGTCGTAGCGGAGCCAGTCTCCCAGCAGTCGGACATCGTCCGCCAAGGCGATGGCCGGGTCGCACGCGACGCGGGCCCGCCGCAGTCGCTGGGCCGCGCCCTGCGCCGGCCGGCCCTGCTGGCGCACTCGGGCCTGCTCCCGCTCCAGCGCGCGCAGGCCTCCAGCGCGTCGTAGGCCCGGTTCTCCAGGTAGGAGACGGCCTGCTCGAGATCGCGCAATAGATGGAAGACATCGCCGCGACAGGGGACCTGGGGCAGCGCAGGGCCTGGCCGGCGCGGAGGCCGGTGCCGAAGTCGGCGACGATGGCGTCGGGGGCGAAGCCGTGCTCGGCCAATTCCAGCAGCCGCACCGCCCAGGTGTCGGCATCGCGGTGCTCCTCCTGGCTCAAGAGGTAGCAGAACGTGGAGGCGGTGTCAACACCCACCAGGACCGGGTGGCCGGCCTGGAAGATCTCGTCATGGGCTCCGACGCGGACGGCGGCCAGGTCGTACGAGTCGTTGATCGCGCGGGCCCGGGCGACGGCGGCCTGGACGACGTTATGGACGGTGCCCAGGGAGGTCTCGGTGTCGAAGAGGTCACGCAACAGCGCGATGACGCCGCGGTAAGGGCTGTGACAGGCCAGGACCAGGGTGAGGATCAATTGACGGAGCCAGGACGTGGTGACCGGCAGGTGGAAGAGGACCTCCTGGGCCGCTGGAGGCGGGTCGAAGGCGTGGTCCAGGGCGAGTTGGGCGGTGTCGGCCTGTCGGTAGAGGAACTGGCGGCTGACCTGATGTTGGCGGGCCAGTTGGGCGACCGGCTGCGAGCCGTCGAGGACCTGGAGGGCCAACTCCTGCCGCTTTTGGGGCGGGAGTTGCTGAGCGGGGCAAGGGATCGAGACGGCGGCCGGGAGCGGATCGGCTTGCATGGCGGCAACCAGAGGCATAGTCTGAGCGAGCATGTCTGCTTCCTCCGTGTGATGGCGTTGGCTTGGAACCCCATCGCCAGCATGGAGGAAGCAGGCATTTCAGAGAAGCTCCCACTGGTCACGCTAGTGTTACCCGACTTTGAACCAGGTCTCCACCCACATCCCGCGAAAGGGACCATCCACCATGACCGCCACCGCCGAGAGTTCATCCAAACGGATCGAAGCCAACAGGAAAAATGCGGAGAGGTCTTGTGGACCAAGGACTCCTGATGGAAAGAGTCGAGTTCGGCTCAACGCGCTGAAGCACGGGATGACTGCCAAGAGCCTGGTGCTGCCCGGGGAAGACCCTGCGCTCCTGGCGGCGAGGTCCGAAGCCTGGAAGGCCGATCTCAAGCCGCAATCAGACCTCGAGGAGTACCTGGTCAACCGAGCGGTGCAAACCGCCTGGGAGCTGGATCGCATCGACCGTGCCATCGCCGCGAAGCTGAGCGAGCTGGTCGGCTTCGGCCCGTTCGACCGCGATGAGGACGAGGCCGATGTCGTCCAGGACTGCGCCCGACAGCTCTTCTGGGACCCCCGCGGGCCGATCGCGCTGTATCCCCACTGGCGCGGCTTCCGGGTCACTCCCCGGGTGTCGGGCCCCAATTCTCTCGACGACCCGATCGATCCGGGCCGCGTCGTCAATCGGCTGGAGGGCATGGCCGCCGGCTGCCGATGGCTGCTCGACCGCTGGGCCGACCTGCGGGGGGTGCTCGATCAGGGCCTCAAATGGCAGGCGCCTGACCGGCTGCGGGCGATCCGGCTTTTGGGCCGGCAGCCGATGGACGTCCTGTCCGACGAGCGAGTGCTCTCGATCTACCTGGCCTGCGACGCCATGGACCCGACGGCGCCGACCAGCCTCGACGACATGATGACGGAGACCGAGGACGACGAGTTGGAGCGGATCAAGGAGCGGGTGCAGGGTCGAGGCGCGGATTGGAAGAAGCCGGCGAGCCCGGAGGCGGGCAAAGCGGCGCTCCTGGCATTGATCGAGCACGTGACGACGCGGCTGGAGGTCAAGCTGAGCCTGCACCGCGAGCATCAGAAGTTCGAGAAGTCGGTCCGGTCGGACCTGCTGGCGTTCGACGACACTCCGGAGGGCGAGCTGGCGCGGCGGTACCAGCTCGCCAAGGATCGGGAGCTCCACCGGACGATCGCGAGCTATTACAAGGTGCGGAAGGAGGCCCTGGCATTCGCGACCTGCGATTTGCCGGATGCCGCTTGTCTCGATCGCGACGCCAAAGTGCCGGCGGCGGCCGTCGAGTTGTCGAACGACGCGGGCGACGAAACAAACCCATTGCCGCCCGTGACGGTGCCGGAGTCCCGCCTTCAAGCGGCCGAACCAGCGGCGATTCCGGCGGAAGCCGGGACTCCAGCAGTCGCCTCGCTGGAGCCCCGCCTTCCGGCGGAACTTGTGATGGAGGAGGCCGACGAAACAAACCCAACTCCCCCCGAGCGGTCGGGCGACGAAACAAACCCAACTCCGGCGGAGCTGACCCTGGCGGCCGACCAGCCGAGCGCGACCATGCCGGCCGGCGGACCGATCGAAACGGACCACCAGGCTCACATTCGGCGTCACCGGCCCACAACACTCCCGCCGATTTTCGTCGAGACCCTGCGACACGCGGCCAGGCTGTCGATGTCGGCCCCTTGAGATCGATCGGGACGGACGACGGACGCCAGACATCGGACAACGGACCAGGGGACCTTGGCAATCCGAAAGCCGCCCGGTCTATAATCAGTCTGGTCTGGTTCGTCGCCTCCCCGGCGAGCCCCGTGGCGATCGTCCCGCGGCAATCCCCTGCGCCCGACTCATCCTCCCCGGCGGAATCACGCGATGTACGCAGTCCCCCGCCCCGTCGCATGGATCACCCCGTTGCTCGTCTTCCTCGCCGGAGCGGCATGCGCCGCCGACCCCGAGGAGGCCGAATCCCTCTTTCGCGCCGGCAAGTATGACGAGTGTGCCCGCGTCGCCGCCGACGAGATCGCGGCCATCGAGGGCTGGAACGAGCGTTGGCGGTTGTTGAAGATCTCCGCCGAGATGCAGCGCGGCAAGTATGACGAGGCATCCGACTCGCTCCGGAGCGCCCTGCGCCGCTTCCCCGCGAGCGTGTCGTTGCGCCTGCTGGGGCGCGACGTCTATCGTTACAACGGCCGCCAGGAGGACGTCCCGAGCCTGATGGAGGACCTCGAGCGGGTCGTCATGGGCTCGCCGCAGCGGTACGCGACGCCCGAGGCCCGCGTCTCCTTGGGCCGGTTCTTCCTCCTTCGCGGGGCGGATTCCCGCAAGGTGCTCGACCTCTTCTATGACATCGCCATCCGCCAGGAGCCGGGGCTGCTCGAGGCGTACTTCGCGACCGCCGAGCTGGCCCTGGCCAAGCAGGACTTCGCGCTCGCCGCGGAGACGCTCCGCAAGGCGCCCAAGGACGCCGCCAAGGACCCCCGTTTCCACTACCTGCTCGCCAGCGCCTATTCCCCGGAAGATCGCACCGGTTCGGAGAAGGAGCTCGCCGAAGCCCTGAAGATCAACCCCCATCACGTCAACAGCCTGCTGCTCGTGGCCGATCACCTCGTCGATTCCGAGAAATACGACGAGGCCGCCGCGATCCTGAAACAGGCGCTGGACGTCAATCCCCACGAGCCGCGGGCGTTCGCCTACCAGGCCGTGCTGGCCCATCTGCGAAACGAACCCAACGGCGAGGCCGCCGGCGCAAGTCGGCCCTCGAGAAATGGGCCGAGAACCCCGAGGTCGACCACCTGATCGGCCGCAAGCTCTCGCAGAAGTACCGGTTCGCCGAGGGCTCGACCTACCAGAAGAAGGCCCTCGAATTCGATCCGACCTATCAGCCGGCCCGGATCCAGCTCTGCCAGGACCTGCTCCGCCTGGGCGACGAGACCGAAGGATGGAAGCTCGCTGCCGAGATCTTCGCCGGCGATGCCTACAACGTGGTCGCCTATAACCTGACGACGTTGCACGACCGCATCGCCGGGTTCCGCACGCTCGAGGGCGACGGTTTCCTGGTTCGGATGGACCCGAAGGAGGCCGAGCTCTACGGCCGACGGGTCCTGGACCTCCTCGGCCGGGCCCGGAAGACGCTCAGCGAGCGCTATGGGGCCGAGCCGCCGGCGCCCGTGATCGTGGAGATCTTCCCGCAGCGCAGGGAGTTCGCGGTGCGGACGTTCGGCCTCCCCGGCGCCGACGGATTGCTGGGCGTCTGCTTCGGCCGGGTGATCACGGCCAACAGCCCGGCCAGCCAGGGGACACACCCCGCCAACTGGGAGGCCGTGCTCTGGCACGAGTTCTGCCATGTGGTGACCCTGAGCAAGACCCGCAACAAGATGCCGCGATGGCTCAGCGAGGGGATCTCGGTCTACGAGGAAGAGCGGGCCGATCCCGCCTGGGCGACCACGATGACGCCCAAGTTCCGCGCGATCATCCTCGGGCCCGAGCTGACGCCCTTGAGCCAGCTCAGCGCGGCGTTCCTGAACGCCAAGACCTCGCTGCACCTGCAATTCGCCTATTACGAATCGGCCCTGGCCGTGGCGTTCCTGGTCGAACGGGCGGGGTTAACGTCCGTTAAAGAGGTGCTCGACGACCTCGGCGCCGGCGTCCCGATCAACGAGGCGCTGCCGCGCCGGACGAAAATGTCGCTTAAGGAGCTAGACGAACGTTTCCTGCAATATGCGCGCGAGCGGGCCAATCGGGTCGCGGCGGGCGCCACCTGGGAGGAGCCGGAGTTGCCGGGTGACGCGAATTCGGCGGCCCTGGCGACCTGGGTGGAGAAGCATCCCAGGAGCTTCCACGGCTGGCGGCGGCTGGCGGCCCGACTGGTCGAGGAAGGGAAGCAGGAACGAGCCAGAGCGGCCATCGAGACGCTGAGAGGTCTGTATCCCGATTATGTCGGGCCGGAGAATGCCTACATGCTGCTGGCCGTCCTGTCCCGCAAGCAGTCCGACCCGGCCGCCGAGCGCAAGGCGCTGGAGGAGCTGGTGGCGCGCGACGGCAGCGCCAGCTCGGCGTACCTGCGGCTGCTCGAGCTGGAGGAGGCCGCGAGCGACTGGCGCGGGTTGACCCGCGACGCCAGCCGGCTGCTCGCGATCAACCCACTGATCGCGGCGCCTTACCGACGGCTCGGCCGCGCCTCGGAGCAGCTCGACCAGATCGACGAAGCGTTGAGCGCGTATCGCGCCGTGGCGCTGCTCGACGAATCCGACCCCGCCGGGATCCATTATCGCCTGGCGCGGCTCCTCCAGAGGGAAGGGAAGCGCGACGAGGCCCGCCGCGAGGTCCTCAAATCACTGGAAGAGGCCCCGCGGTATCTCGAGGCCCATCGGCTGCTGCTCGAGCTGGTCGAATCGACCGGGAATGGTCCGAACTCACCCTCAACGTCCCCGACCCCGAGGGCCCGCCCATGAGACGGCGACGTGCGATCCTGCTGGTGATCCCGCTGTTGGTCGCGCTCGGCTCCGGCCTGGCCGTGGCCCAGTTCCGCCGCGGCGGCTACCGCGGTGGCATGCCCGGCCAGATGCCGGCGGACCGCGCCGGCGTGCCCAACTGGAAGAACGAGGGGCGGTTCAAGCACGACGTCTTCACGTTCGTCCGCGTCCAGTACGACTCGGGCGGCTTCCGCGGCGGCGGCTTCGGCGGCGGGCGCCGCTACCGCGGTTGGGGTGGCGGCTGGGCGACCGACTTTCCCGACAGCGACCTCAACTTCTCGTTCCGGCTCCAGCAATTGACCTCGCTGAAGGTCAATCCCGACCCGATCATCCTCCGGCTGACCGACCCCAAGCTGTTCGACTATCCGTTCCTTTACATGATCGAGCCGGGGGCCCTGAGCTTCTCCGACGAGGAGGTCACGGCGCTGCGCCGCTACCTGCTCAACGGCGGCTTCCTGATGGTCGACGACTTCTGGGGCGATTACCAGTGGGACAACTTCTACAACGAGATCAAGCGCGTCTTCCCCGAGCCCCAACATGAGCCGGTGGAGCTGGACATCTCGCACGAGATCTTCCGGTGCGTCTACCCGCTCAAGGAGAAGCCGCAGGTGCCGAGCATCCACTCCTGGCCCGGGCCGGGATCGAATATCACCTGGGAGGAACACGGCGGCGACTCGCGGACCGTCCACTACAAGGCGATCTTCGATGACAACAAGCGCATGATGGCGATCATCTGCCACAACACCGACCTCGGCGACGGCTGGGAGCGCGAGGCGGAGAACGAGGACTATTTCCACGAGTTCTCGGAGAAGAAGTCGTATCCGATGGGGATCAATATCGTGACCTATGCCATGACGCATTGAACGTAGGGTGGGTCGAGCCGCGATTCATCGCGGCAAGGCCCACCGGATTCGCCGTGGAGATCGGTGGGCCTCACGCCGCGTCGCGGCGTTCGACCCACCCTACCAGCAGGGACCCACAGATGCCCGCCGAGACCGACTTGTACGAGGAAGAGAAGCAGGTCGTCGAGAAGATCCACGAGAGCCGCGGCCGGATCGAGCGCGAGCTTTCGAAGGTGATCGTCGGCCAGAAGGAGGTCTCGCAGCAGCTCCTGATCAGCCTGTTCGCGGGCGGTCACTGCCTGATCACCGGCGCGCCGGGGCTGGCCAAGACGCTGCTGGTGCGGACGATCGCGCAAGTCTTCGAGCTCAAGTTCCAGCGCATCCAGTTCACGCCCGACCTGATGCCCGCGGACATCACCGGCACCGAGATCCTCGAGGAGACCGGCGACGGCCGGCGGCGGATGGTGTTCGTCAAGGGCCCGATCTTCGCCAACGTGATCCTGGCCGACGAGATCAACCGGACGCCGCCCAAGACCCAGGCCGCGCTGCTCGAGGCCATGCAGGAGCACCAGGTGACCGCCGCGGGCGTGCGCTATCCGCTCGAGGAGCCGTTCTTCGTCCTGGCGACCCAGAACCCGATCGAGATGGAAGGGACCTACCCGCTGCCCGAGGCGCAGCTCGACCGCTTCCTGTTCAACGTGATCATCGACTACCTGCCCGAGGATGACGAAGTCGCGGTGGTGCGGCAGACGACCTCGCGCAAGCCGGAGCCGATCGAGCCGCTCTTCGACGGCAAGGACGTCGTGCAGTTCCACGAGGTCGTCCGGCGCGTCCCGGTCGCCGAGGAGCTGATCCGATACGCCGTCCGGCTGGCGTCGGCCTCGCGGCCGAGCCCGGAGGCGCCGGCGTTCGTCAACGACTGGGTGAGCTGGGGCGCCGGGCTGCGTGCCGGTCAGTCGCTGATCCTGGGGTCCAAGGCGCGTGCCTTGCTCCGCGGCCGGTTCCACGTCGCGCCCGAGGACATCAAGGCCCTGATCCATCCGACCTTCCGGCATCGCATCCTGCTCGGCTACCGGGCCGAGGCCGACGGGGTCACGGTCAACTCCGTCATCGACCGCCTGCTCGAACATGTGAAAGGCCCATTGACTTGATCCCGGCGTGTTCTCCGTGGCGAGTGATCCCCGGTCTGTCGGCGGCCGACGAGGTGTCAGCATGGCGAGGCCCCATTTCGAGGAACTGGAAGTGTATCAGCTCGCCGAGCAACTCGCCGACGAGGTGTGGGCCATCGTCAGCCGGTGGGACCACCTGCCGAGAGACACGATGGGCAAGCCGCTGATTCGCGCGGCCGACAGCATCGGGGCGAATCTCGCCGAGGGCGTGGGGCGTGGGTCCGCCCGCGAGAATCGCCACTTCGCGAAGATCGCCCGCGG
This sequence comes from uncultured Planctomycetota bacterium, assembly GCA_963815795.1. GTDB lineage: Bacteria > Planctomycetota > Planctomycetia > Isosphaerales > Isosphaeraceae > JAKAUH01. The sequence goes on from CAWFIC010000006.1 coordinate 1,890,427, forward strand.
ATGCTTGAACGAGGCGAAGCACTGGCTGCGCCGGGCCTACCGACGGGGATTGCTCGATCAGCAAACGATGGGGCGCTTGAAGTCGATACTGCTCGAGCTGCAACCGCGACTGAAGGAGTATCTGAAATCGATCGGCCCGTCGAGCGGCGGTCAACGCACATCCGAACTCGGAGGGCCGCAGACATGACCAGGGCCCTCGGCAGGCATCGGGCAACCGACGACCGACAACCGACGACCGACAACCGACAGACGCTCATCGACCCGCAGACCCTGATGCGGATCAAGAGCCTGCAGGTGCGTGCCAAGGTCGCGGTCGAGGGCTTCTTCAAGGGCATTCATCGCAGCCCGTTCCACGGCTTCTCGGTCGAGTTCAGCGAGTACCGCCAGTACACCCCCGGCGACGACCCGCGCTACCTCGACTGGCGCCTGTTCGCCCGATCCGACCGCTACTTCATCAAGCGGTTCGAGGACGAGACCAACGTGCGCTGCCACCTCGTGCTCGACACCAGCCGGTCGATGGGCTATCGCTCGGGCCCGTATAGCAAGAGTGAATACGCCCGGACGATGGCCGCCACGATCGCGTATTTCCTCTCGACCCAGCGCGACGCCGTCGGCCTGATCACGTTCGAGGACCGGATCGTCGAGTATCTGCCGGCGCGATATCGGCCGGGACACTTGCGGCGGATCATGGCCGTGCTCGAGCGCGAGCCCGCGGGCCGGGCGACGGACCTGGCCGGGCCGCTCGAGGAGATCGCCGCCACGGTCCGCAAGCGCGGGATGATCGTGCTGATCTCGGACCTGCTGGCCGAGTCGTCGGCGCTCAAGACCCGGCTGGGCTACCTGCGATCGCGCGGGCACGACGTGATCGTGCTGCGGGTCCTCGACCCGGCCGAGGTGACGTTCAACTTCGCCACGCCCGCCATGTTCCTCGACGTGGAGTCGGGCCGCGAGCTGTACGTCAACCCCGACGAGGCGCGGGCCGAGTACCTCAGGAAGTTCGCCGCCCACGCCGCCGAGATCGAGCGCGCCTGCGTCAACCTGGGGATCGAGTTCGAGGCGATCACGACCGACCGGCCGCTGGAGCTGGTGCTCTTCGACCTCTTGAAGGCGCGGATGCGGCGAGCCCGGCGGCCGGGCCATCGCGTCGCCACCCGCCGGGGAGGCCCGATATGAGCGCACTGACGCCGCTCTACCTGTTGGGCGTCCTCGCGGTCGCGGCGCCGATCATCTTCCACCTGATCCGCCGCGCGCCGCGCGGCGAGGTGCCGTTCAGCTCGTTGATCTTCCTGGCGCCCTCGCCGCCCCGGCTGACCCGCCGCAGCCGGCTCGACAACATCCTGCTGCTGATCCTCCGCGCGTCGGCACTCTGCCTGCTGGCGTTCGGGTTCGCGCGGCCGTTCCTCCGCGAGCATGCGCTCTGGAACCCCGGCGACGACACGCAGCGGCGCACGGCGGTCCTGATCGACACCAGCGCCAGCCTGCGGCGGGGCGACCTCTGGGCGAAGGCCCGGGCGACGGCCAGGCAGGCGGTCGACCGAATGCTCGCCGACCGACGAGGTCGCCGTGCTCGCCTTCGACCGTAGTACCCGGCCGGTGCTGGGATTCCGCGAGTCGTCGTCCCTCGACCCGCGCGGCGGAAGGCACTGGCCCTGTCGCGCATCGACGCCCTCGAGCCGGGCTGGGGCGCGACCGACCTCGGCCAGGGGCTGATCGACGCCGTCGCCGCGATCGAGGACGTCGCCGACGCGAGCGAACGCGGCGGCCGGATGCCGCGGCGGATCGTGCTCGTGACCGACCTCCAGCAGGGCAGCCGGCTCGAGGCACTGGGCGAATTCGAATGGCCGTCCGACGTCGAGCTCGAGATCAAGACCGTCTCCGACGACACGTCGAACGCCGGCCTGCAACGACTCGCCGACCCGGCCGAGGCGGCGACGCCCGGCGCCGATCGCGAGCCGCGGGTCCGCGTGTTCAACGACGCCGAATCCCGCCGCGAGCGGTTCACCTTGCAGTGGACGGGCTCGGCCGGGGCCAACCTCGGCGATCCGATCGACGCCTACGTCCCGCCCGGCGAGAGCCGGGTCGTGCGCACCCCTCGGCCCAAGGGACCGGGGCAGGCCCAGGCCATCGTGCTCAAGGGCGACACCGCCGCGTTCGACAACACGCTCTCGGTCATCGACGAGCCCAAGGAAGAGGCGAAGGTGCTCTTCCTCGGCGACGATCGCGCCGACGACCCGAATGCGCTGCTGTACTATCTGATGCGGGTCTTCATCGACACGCCTCGCCGAACGGTCAAGGTGGTGCCCCGCCCGCCGTCCGCGACCGTCGCGATCGACCCCGCACACCCGACGCCCCTGGTCGTCCTCGCTGGCGAGACCAGCCCCGACAATGCCCGCCGACTCAGGGAGAACGCGAAGGCGGGAGGCACGGTCCTTTATGTCGCGGCGCGACCGGGCAAAGGCGAGACGCTCGGGGCGCTCCTGGATGCCCCGGCCCAGCCGATCGAGGAGGCGTCGTCCGTACGCGACGTCCTGATCGGCGAGATCGCCTTCGATCACCCGCTGTTCGCGCCCTTCGCCGCGCCGCAGTACAGCGACTTCACCAAGATCCATTTCTGGAAGCATCGCAAGATCGATCTCCCTGTAGGAGGGGGCTCCGTCCCCCGACCGGGACCGGCCGGGGATCTCCCTACAAACCGACCGGGACCGGACCGACCGACTGATCGGCGGACGGAGCCGCCTCCTACAAACCGATCGGGACCGGACCGACCGACCGATCGGCGGACGGAGCCGCCTCCTACAGGCCGACCCAATCCCACTCGCGTCCTGGCTCGCTTCGAGAACGGCGACCCGGCCGTCATCGAGGAGCCGATCGGCAAGGGCAGCCTCGTCGTCATGGCCAGCGGCTGGAGCCCGGCCGACAGCCAGCTGCGCGGTCGTCCAAATTCGTCCCGCTGATGATGGCCATGCTCGATCGCCACGACCTGCGCCCCTTCGACATCGAGGAGCACATGATCGGGGACCGGATCGCGCTCGCCCCGCAGCCGGACAAGACGACGGCACTGACCGTGCGCAAGCCTTCGGGCGCGGTCATCTCGCTGGCGGCTGGCGCATCGGCGTTCGATCAGACCGACGAGCCGGGGATCTACACGGTCAATAGCGCCGACGGCCCGAGATCGTTCGTCGTGGATCTCGACCCGTCGGAGAGCAAGATATCCCCGTTGAGCATCGAGACGCTCGAGCAGTTCGGCTGCCGGCTGGCGAATCCGACGCGGGACCGGGTCGACAAGGAGCTCGCCCGCCAGTTGCACAACGCCGAGCTCGAGTCGCGCCAGAAGCTGTGGCGATGGCTGATCCTGGCGGCCATCGGAGTGTTGATCGTCGAAACCGGCCTGGCGGGACTGGTCAAGCGGACCCGCCCGGTCCACGCCCAAGCGGAGGCCCTGTCGTCATGAGCGGAAGACTGCGGCAGGCTTTGGAAGACGTGGCGCGGCGCGTCCGGCGCAGTGCGCTTGTGGGGCGGGCTGGCGGCCTGCTGGCTGGTGCTGGCGCTGCTCGGCTGCGCGATCGCCGCCCTGGGGCCTTTGCCCGGCATGACCGACGTGCCCGCCGCCTGGCAACCGGCGCTCCTGGCGCTGCTGGCCGCGATGATCGGAATGGGCTGTGCCCTCGCCGCCATCCGATCGGCCCGCGATCCCCGCTGGGTGGCCCGGCGGATCGAATCGCGGCACCCCGACCTCGGCACCGAGCTGCTCGCCGCGGTCGACGAGGTCGAATCGGCCCCCGGCGGCCGGCTCGGCTTCCTCCAGGAGACCGTCGTCCGCGAGGCCCTCGCACACCGCCGCGCCCACAACTGGGACGAGACCGTCCCCACCTGGCTGCTCCGCTCGGTGAAGCTCGCGCACGCCGCCTGCCTCCTGTTCCTGGTCGGCGTGATCGCGAATCTGGGCTTCCAGGCGCGATCCTCGGCGTTCGGCGGCTCGCGAGCGAGCTGGCGGGCCGACTCCTCCGAGGTCCAGGTCGACCCGGGCGACGTCGAGCTGGAACGCGGCAGCCCGCTCCTGGTCGTCGCCCGCTTCAACCGCGCCGCGCCGGCCGACGCCGCGCTCGTGCTCGAAGGAGATGTCCAGGGCCCACCCCGACGCCCCATGACCCGCAGCCTCGAGGACCCGACGTTCGCCGGACGCGTCGAGTCGGTCCAGTCGGACCTGGCGTACCGGATCGAGTTCGACGGTCGCAGCACGGTGAGCTACCACGTCAAGGTGTTCGAGTACCCCGAGCTGCGGCGGGCCGACGCGCATCTCGTATTCCCCAGCTATACCGGATTCGCGCCCAAGGTCGTCGAGGACATCCGGCACGTCACCGCCGTCGAGGCGACCGAGCTGACGCTGATCTGCCGGCTCAACAAGGAGGTGACCTCCGCCACGCTGGTCGACAAGGGGGGCCAGTCCGTCGCGCTGGTTCGCGACGAGTCCCAGCCGCACACCTACCGCGCCCGGATGACGCTCGTGAACCCCAAGCGCTACACCGTCAAGCTGGTGGACGCCCAGGGACGCTCCAACCCGAACGAGCCGGAGATCATCGTCAACGTCACGCGCAACCGACCGCCGACCGTGACGGTCACTCAGCCCTCTCACGACGTCGAGGTCTCGCCGCTGGAGGAGCTGAGGCTCAAGGCCCGGATGGATGACGACTTCGGCGTCACGCGTCACGGGCTTAGCTACGCGGTCGGCGGCGAGCAGGCCAAGGAGATCGTCTTCGAGGCTCCCAAGGCGGCGGCCGGTCAGCCGGCGGCCAAGGCGCCGCTTCGCCTCGACGCCGAGCACATGCTCGACTTCGAAGCGATGAAGGCCGTACCCGACATGCTCGTGTCGTACTTCTTCTGGGCGGAGGACATCGGTCCGGACGGCAGCCGTGCGCCGGACGTCGGGCGACATGTTCTTCGCCGAGGTCCGCCCGTTCGAGGAGATCTTCCGCCAGGGCGAGCAGCCGCCGGCCGGCTCCGCCGAGATGGAGGGTCAGCAGAACCAGAACGCCCAGGAGGCCGGCCAGCTCGCCGACCTGCAGAAGCAGATCATCAGCGGCACCTGGAAGCTGATCCGCCGCGAGACCCGGGCCGAGCCGACGGACAAATTCAACGAGGACGCCAAGACGCTACGCGACTCGCAGAAGGCCGTGATCGACCAGGCCGGCCAGCTTGGCGAGCGACTGCGCGACGAGACGTCGCGGAAGTACCTCGAATCCGCCGTCAACGCCATGAAGCAGGCCGAAAAACACCTCGGCCGCGCCGTCGATGAGTCGTCGATCCCGGCCCTCGCGCCGCGCTGGCGGCCGAACAAGCCGCCTCGCAGGGCCTCTTGAAGCTCCGCGCCCGCGAGTTCCAGATCATCCGCAGCCGGTCGCAAAGCGGCCGCAGCGCGCGCAATTCGAGCCAACGATCGCAACGCCAGATGCAGCAGCTCGAGTTGACCCCCGACGTGAACCGTTTCGAGGAACAGCGCACCGCCCGCGCCGGGAGAATCAAACGCAGCGCGAGCGCGAGCAGGCCGAGAACCGGCAGGTGCTCAACCGGCTCCGCGAGCTGGCCCAGCGCCAGCGCGACCTCAACGAGCGGCTCAAGGAGCTGCAATCGGCGCTCGAGGCCGCCAAGACGCCCGAGACCCGCGAGGAGATCGAGCGCCAGCTCAAGCGGCTTCGCGAGCAGCAGCAGGAGATCCTCCGCGACACCGACGAGCTGCGCGAGCGGATGGAGCGCGAGGAGAACCAGCAGCGGATGGCCGAGGCGCGCCAGCAGGTCGAGCAGAGCCGCGACCACCTCCGGCAAGCGTCGCGGGCGCTCGAGCAGGGACGGCTGCCCCAGGCGATCACCGAAGGCGCCCGCGCCGGCCAGCAGTTGAACGACGTCCGCGACCAGCTCCGCAAGGAGACGGCCAACCGGTTCGCCGAGGAAATGACCCAGTTGCGCTCCGAGGCCCGGAAGCTCGACGAGGACCAGAAGAAGATCAACCAGCAGCTCGAGGCCTGGGAGCAGAAGCCCGAGCGTTCCCTCCGCGAATCCGAGGAGCGCAAGCAGATCCGCCAGGGCGCCGAGCAGCAGACCAAGCGGCTCGACGAGGTGATGGACCGAATGCGCAACACGACCCAGCAGGCCGAGGACACCGAGCCCCTGCTGGCCAAGGGCCTGTACGACGCGGTCCGCAAGGCCAACGAGCAGAAGATCCCCGAGGCGCTCAAGGCCACGCAGCAGCTCGCCGACGCCGGGATCCCCGAGGAGGCATCCAAGATGGGGCGGCGCGCCGGCGAAGGCATCGAGCAGCTCCGCCAGGGGGTGGAGCACGCGGCCGAGTCCGTGCTCGGCGACCAGACCGCGGCGCTCCGCCGCGCCCAGGGCGAGCTCGACGACCTGGCCGACCAGGTCAACCGCGAGATCGCCCGGAATCAGCCGAAGAACGGCCCTCAGGGCCGCCCGGGCGAGAACCCCCAGGGTCAACAGCCGAGTGTCGACCCATTCGATCAGCTCGAGATGATCGGGCAGCCCAACGACGCGGGCCAGACGCCCGGCAATCGCCGGCAAGGCCAGCAAGGTCAACCCAAGGCCCAGGGCGACCAGGCTCGGGAGGGCGAGGCTCCGTCACAACAGGCCTCTGGGCGGCGGCAAGGCCAGCAAGGTCAACCCAAGGCCCAGGAAAAGGGCCAGCAGGGTCAGCAGGGTGAAGGACAGCAAGGCGAGGCCGCCGATCAGCCGAACCAGGCCGGCCAGCCCGGCGGCGGCCAGCAGCAAGGCCGCGGCGGCAATCGCCCGACTCCCGGACAGCCCAACGCCCAGGACGGCCAGAACGGCGGCCAGCGTCAGCAAGGCGGCCAGCGTCAGCAAGGCGGCCAGCGTCAACAAGGCGGCCAGCGTCAACAAGGCGGCCAGGGCGGGTCGCGGACCGATCGGAACCTCGACCAGGTGGCCGAAGGGATGCAGAACGGAGGAGGCGGAGGCCCCCACGGCCCGATCACCGGCGAGGGCTTCCGCCAGTGGTCCGACCGGATGCGGGATGTCGAGGAGCTGCTCGACGATCCCGAATGGCGCGCCGAGGCGGCGCGGATCCGCGACCGCGTCCGCGGCGCCCGCGAGGATGTCAAGCGCCATGCCAAGGAACCCGACTGGAACCAGCTCCAGAACCTCGTGACCCGCCCGATCAACGAGCTCCGCCAGCGGGTCGGCGAGGAGCTGCGGCGGCGCGAGTCGCCCGACTCCCTCGTGCCGATCGACCGCGATCCCGTGCCGCCCCAGTTCGCCGAGGGCGTGCGGCGTTACTACGAACGACTGGGGAGTGGCCGATGACGCTGCCGAATTTGATCTGGGGCTCTCCCCAATGGTTCGCCGCCGCCGCGGCGCTGGCCGGCGTCGGCGCCGTCCTGCTGCTGTGGAGCTACACCCGCGCGTCGGGGCGGCGTTCGGTCCGCATCGCCGCCGCGACGCTCAAGGCGGTCGGCTTCGTCGCCCTCCTCGTCTGCCTGGTCGAGCCGATGCTCTCCGGCCTCAAGCCGAAGCGCGGCGCCAATGCCTTCGTCATCCTCGCCGACAATAGTCAGAGCATGCTGATCCGCGACGGCCGCGAGACGACCACCCGCGGCGACTGGCTCCGCGAACGGCTCGGCAAGGAATCCCCGTGGAAGACGCGGCTCGAGCAGGACTTCGACGTCCGGCGCTATGCGTTCGACTCGCACCTCCGCGCCATCGACGGGTTCGACTCGCTCGCCTTCGACGGCGTCGGCTCGTCGCTGACCGCCTCGTTCCAATCGCTCGCCAAGCGGTTCCGCGGCCTGCCCATCGCCGGCGTCCTGGTCTTCACCGATGGCACCCGGACCGACTCGGGCGACATCGACTGGTCGCAGCTCCCGCCGATCTTTCCCGTGGTGCCGCCGTCGCGGGGAGCCGGACGCGACATCGGCATCCGCGGCGTCTCGATCACCCAGACCAACTTCGAGGCGGCGCCGGTCATCGTGCGCGCCGACGTCCTGGCGACCGGATACCGCGGCGAGTCGATCGTCGCCGTCGTCACCGACGAGGAGGGCCAGGACGTCGAACGGCAGGAAGCCAGGGCCACCGACGATGACCGTCCGCTCTCGTTCCGGTTCCAGTTCCGCCCCGAGAAGAACGGACTCAGCTTCTACCACGTGCGGGCCTTCGCGCTGGAGGACGAGCCCCGCCAGAAGGAGCCGGGCGAGAAGGTGGCCACGGGCGAGCAGACGGCGGCCAATAACATCCGGCTGATCGTCGTCGACCAGGGAGGCGGGCCGTATCGGGTGCTGTATGTCGGCGGCCGGCCGGATACGGAGTACAAGTACCTCCGACGGGCCCACGAGTTCGAAGACCAAGTCCATCTGGTCGGCCTCATCCGCATCGCGAAGAAGCAGCCCAAGTTCGACTTCCGCAGTAATCGGAACGGCGCGACCAGCCCGTTCTACGACGGCTTCGAAGCCGATCCCGAGATGGCCGAACGCTCGGATCAGCCCGTGCTCGTCCGCCTGGACACGCGCGACGGCGACGAGCTGAGGGACGGCTTCCCCAAGTCGGCCGAGGAGCTCTATTCCTATCACGCGGTCGTCATCGACGACCTGGAATCCGCCTTCTTCAGCCCGGACCAGCTCGCGCTGCTGCGGAACTTCGTCAGCCAGCGCGGCGGAGGGCTCCTGATGCTGGGCGGCCCCGACTCGTTCGCCGAGGGGAAGTACGACCGGACCCCGGTCGGCGACCTGCTGCCCGTCTACCTCGACCGCCCCACGCCCGCGGAAGGCGACGTCGAGTATCGCCTCGACCTGACCCGCGAGGGACGGCTCCAGCCCTGGGTCCGGCTGCGGAAGACCGAGGACGAGGAGGAAAAGCGCCTCGCCGAGATGCCCCCGTTCCAGACGCTCAACCCGTCGCGCGGGATCAAGCCCGGTGCGATGGTCCTCGCGAACGCGCGCGACGCATCCGGCCAGGCCACCCCCGCCCTGGTGGCCCAATCGTTCGGCAAGGGGCGCGTCGCCGCGCTGATGATCGGCCAGCTCTGGCGCTGGGGTTTGCGCCGTGCCGATCCGGCCAACAACGACCTGGAACGGGCCTGGCGGCAGACGATCCGATGGCTGGTCGCCGACGTCCCGGCCCGGGTGGATGTCTCCGCGCGTCCCAAGGCCGACGCGACGGCGCCGGCCGTCGACATCCGCGTCCGGGTCCGCGACGCCGAATACCGGCCGCTCGACAACGCCAAGGTGTCGCTCAAGATCACGCTTCCCGGCGGCGACGAATTCACGCTCGACGCCGAGCCCGAGGGCCGCGAGGCGGGCACCTACGCCGCGACCTACGTCTCCCGCCAGCCGGGCCCCTACCGGGTGCTGGCGACCGCGACGGCTCCCGACGGAGCACCGGTCGGCCAGCGCGAGGCCGGCTGGGCGGCCCAGCCCGCCGCCGACGAGTTCGCCCGCCTCCAGCCCGACCGCGAATGGCTCGAATCGATCGCCGCCCGGACCAAGGGCGAGGTCGTGGACGGCGACCGCCTCTCGGCGTTCGTCAACAGCCTCGCCTCGCGCGACGCCCCGATCAACGAGCCCTGGATCTCGCCCCTGTGGCACCAACCGCTCTATTTCCTCATCGCCATCGCCTGCCTCGGCGCCGAGTGGGGCCTGCGTCGGGTCAATGGCCTGCCGTGATCCCGCGTCTCGCCGTCAGCAACCTCCTTGAATCCGGAATCCGGAATCTTGAATTCGGAATTCGATCATGCCTCTCCTCTCCCTCCTCATGATGCTGACGATCGCCGAGACACAGGCCACCGAGCGCCCCTGCATCGTGATCGTCGTCGGTGCCCCGGGCACGCCCGAGTACACCACCGAGTTCCGCGAGTGGGCCGGCGCGTGGAAGGCCGCGGCATCCCGGGGAGGAGCCGAGTCCATCGAGATCGGCGACGGCGTCAGCCCGGCGGGTGCCTCGGATCACGATCGCCTCAAGGCTGTGCTGGCCGAACGCTCGACGACGGGGGCTGGCGAACCCCTCTGGATCGTGCTCATCGGCCACGGCACGTTCGACGGCCGCGAAGCCAAGTTCAACCTCCGAGGCCCCGACGTCTCCGACCAGGAGCTGGCGAAATGGATCGAGCCCGCGAAGCGACCGCTCGTGCTGATCGACTGCTCGTCCGCCAGCGCCCCGTTCGTCAGCCGGCTCTCGGGTCCGAACCGCATCATCATCACGGCGACCCGCAGCGGCGACGAGACGAACTACGCCCGGTTCGGGCACTACATCTCCGAGGCGATCGCCGATCCCAAGGCCGACCTGGACAAGGACGGTCAGGTGTCGCTCCTGGAGGCGTATCTCTCGGCCAGCCATCGCACGGAGGAGTACTATCGCACGCGTTCGCAACTGGCCAGCGAGCACGCGTTGCTCGACGACAACGGCGACCGGCTTGGCACGCCGCCCGACTGGTTCCGGGGCGTGCGCTCGACCCGTCGAGCGAAGGACGGAGCCACGCCCGACGGCATCCGCGCCCACCAGGTGCACCTGATCCCGAGCGATCGCGAGCGGAGGATCCCCGCGGCGACTCGCCGGCGTCGCGACGACGTGGAGGTCGCCGTGGCGGCTTTGCGCGACCTGAAGAGTCAGCTCGGCGACGACGAGTACTACAAGCGGCTGGAACCGCTCATGCTCGAGTTGGGACGCCTGTATCGACAGGCAGAACCCGGCGAAACGAAGGCCGAGGGGCTCGAGAGGTGACGACCTTACCGCTTTCGCTCACGACCGACCGGAATGATGGTGCCGGGGCCGACCGTGGAGATGGACGATCGCCCCGGCTAACGGGGTTGGCGGTTGCCGCCCGCGTGGGCCAAGCGGCATGGATGGCGTCGGCCTGGCCGGACACTCCCGTCTCATCACGAGCCAGTCCGTTTGACGAAAGTACTACGCGGCGGATCCTCGCGGTGGGACTCCCATGTTGACAAGATCCGACGCACTGCTGCCCCCGATGAACTTGCACGATACGGCGCGGTCACGCATGTGCCCACACGGTCCAAGCTGGTTTCGCGCTCAGAGACCTCCGCGGCGCCTTCCTGGTCTTGGAATTCAGCGTGGTCGGACCCGGAGCACCAAAGTGCGCCCGGTGTGGGAGCCGGAACACGCGATCTCGGATAAACTCCTGTCCCGCGAGCGGCGCGGCGGCGGCCGGATTGCGGTGGTGGGAGGCCAGTCGCCGCGCGGTGCGGCCGGCGGAATTGGGGGCGAGGGAGCGTCTCGGCCGCCGCTAACTGCCCCTGGTGCGGGGGCCCGATGCCTGACGCTTGACGTCGCATCGACGATTCCGCGGCCGTTCTGCTGCGCGGTTGCCGCCGCCGTCGGTGGGCGAGAGAGGCGTGGGGAAAGAAGTCCCCTTGTGCCGGTCGGTCGCGTGGTACCGCTCCAGGAACGAGACGTTGACCCGCCGGCTCGCCCGCGAGAGCCCCAGGGCCTGGGCCAGCGCCGCCATCGTCCCGAAGATCAGATGGACCAGGATCTCCACCACCCGGCCCCGCCGCTTCCGCTTCTCGACCGTGGCGTAGGTCAGCTCCGGCGGTACCTCCGTCTCCGGCACCTCGCCCGCCCGCAAGGAGACGGTGGGCGTGTGAGACTCCCGCATCCGGGGCTTTATGAACGATCGTCGATGGGTCTCCCCGGCACCCTCCGGTCGGGGAGACCGCCGCTCATCCGGCGACGACGCGATCTGATTCAGAGCCCAGCTCGCCCCCCATCGCCGGCGATCGGCCTGGGCATCCCACCTGGGAGAGGACGCCCGGAATCAGGACGACCGTCGACGGATCCCATTGCGACCCAGGATGCGGTCCAGCGCGTCCGAGCTCTGCTCGACCAGGGCCTCGGGATAGTGCAAAAACGGGTGGAAGTATTCGAACGTGAGGTAGCCCTCATAGCCGACGCCCTCCAGCGCGTCCATGACCGCCGGCCAGTTCGTCGTGCCGTCGAGCAGCGTGCGGAAGGCGTCGAGGCTGTGGTCGGTCCCCTTCTTGGAGAACTCCTTGAAGTGGACGTTCTTGATCCGCCGGCCCAGGACGGGGATCCAGTGCTCGGGGAACTGGAAGAGCATGACGTTGCCGGTGTCGAAGTGGACCTGGACATGCTTGCTGGCGAAGCTGTCGACGAAGGCGTTCATCTCGGCGGGCGTGGTCAGGTAGCCGTTGAACCAGATCGTCTCGATGTTCAGCGAGACGCCGCGCTTCTCGGCGAGGGGGAGCAAGCCGCCGATGGCCTCGCGGGCGCGGCGGTCGCAGTCGACGATCGTCACCGGCTCGCGCTCGGGGAGCCAGGGGATGTAGGTCGAGCCGGCGATCGTCAGCAGGTTCTCGGTGCCGAGCTCGTGCGCGGCGTCGATCATCAGCCGGGCCAGCTCGAGGCCCCGGGCCCGCCGCAACGAGTCGTTGTCGGTCAGCGAATAAGGCCAGTACAGGAACGAGCAGAGGCCGCTGATGGCGATGCCGATCTCCTCGGCCATCTTGCGGATCGCCCGGTACTGGTCCGGCGAGGATTTCGGCGAGAGGTCGTTGTCGAGGTCGTAATTCAGCTCGATGCCGTCGAACCCGGCGTCCTTGGCGAGCTGGACGCATTCGCGCAGGCTCATCCGCTGAGGGTACGGGAAGGCCCAGAGGTTGATCGACTTCTTCATCCGGTACGTCTTGGGCGAGGCCCGGCGGGCGTCGGCCGCGGAGGAAGGGCCCGGGCCGGGCCGATCCTGGGTGGATGCCGCGCTCGTTCCGGCCGCCGCGGCGCCGAGGCCGGCACCGGCGGCGGCCAGGGTCGTCCGGAGCGCATCCCGGCGGTTGATCGGGGGCGGGACTGGGGCGTTCCCTCGGGGTGGCTGGGGCGTCATCATGGTTGGCGTCCTCCTTCGGTTCGATCGGACGATCGGAATCGCGGTCGAAATACGGGCCCTACACACGTTTTAGCGGAGCGGACGCCATGTGTCGAAAGCTCGGTGTCGTTTTCCTCTACTTCGCGATCGCCTCGAGTCTCGTGTCGTCCTGGGGGGCGAGCCCGGCCCGCGGCGACGAACCGCCGGCGAACGACCGCAAGGAGGACGTAGTCTACGGCCGGAAGTACGGCACCGCGCTGACGATGGACGTCTTCACGCCCAGGTCGAATGCCAACGGCACGGCGGTGATCTGGGTCGTCAGCGGCGGCTGGTACTCGGCGCACGAGGTGATCAACGCCGGCTTCCTCGACGAGCTGCTCCGGCGGGGATACACCATCTTCGCGGTCGTGCACGGCAGTCAGCCGAAGTACACGATCCCCGAGATCCTCCAGGACATGCACCGTGCGGTGCGTTTCATCCGGCACCACGCCAAGGACTATCACATCGACCCTGACCGCATCGGGATCACGGGCGGCTCGGCGGGCGGGCACCTCTCGCTGATGCAGGGGACCGCGGGCACGGCCGGCGACACCGGCGCCAAGGACCCGATCGACCGCGAATCGAGCCGGGTGCAGGCGGTCGCCTGTTTCTTCCCGCCCACCGACTTCCTCAACTACGGCAAGCCGGGCGAGATCGCCCTGGGCTGCGGCATCCTGAAGGACTTCAAGGCGCCGTTCGACTTCCAGCAGCTCGACCCCGCGCGCCACGACTTCGTGCCGATCACCGACGTCGGCAAGATCATCGAGATCGGCCGGCAGATCAGCCCGATGTACCACGTCTCGCCCGACGACCCTCCCACGCTGATCATCCACGGCGACGCCGACAAACTCGTGCCGATCCAGCAGGCCGAGATCATCGTCGAGAAGCTCAAGTCGGCGGGCGTCGAATCGAAGCTCGTGGTCAAGAAGGGCGAGGCGCACGGCTGGAAGGACTTGCACAAGGACATGGCGACCATCGCCGACTGGTTCGATGGGCACCTGAAGGCGAAGAAGGCGGGGAGTGGCGGGTAATGGACGTTAACGGCCCGCGAGTCTTTTGCGATGTCCGCCCGACTTGGGTAAGATTGCTCCTATGCCGACGGTTCTCCGCTCCGGACCGTATCGCTTCTTCTTCTACTCGGGCGACCGGGATGAACCGCCTCACATCCACGTCGTGCACGACGATTGCGAGGCGAAGTTCTGGCTCGACCCAGTTCGTCTGGAGCGGAACCGCGCGTTCTCCTCCAAGGCCTAGAAATCATCCTGGATCATCAGGAGACATTACTGGAGCGTTGGAATGACTTCTTCGGCAACTGAAATCCAGGCCCCTTCAGCTCAGGACGTGGTCGTCACCGAGGATGCGTTGACCGTCTCGCTGACCGATGGCCGGACGTTGTCCGTGCCTTTGGCCTGGTATCCCCGGCTATGGCACGGAACCTCGGAAGAGCGGGCTCGCTGGCGTCTCAACGGCGATGGACAGGGCATTCATTGGCCGGATCTCGATGAGGACATCAGGGTCGAGGGTCTGCTCGAAGGCAAGCGCTCGGGTGAGAGCCAACGCTCGCTGAAGCAGTGGCTCGAGGAGCGCCACGCGGCGAAGGATCGCGCCAGGCCAGATCCGGATTCGAACCTGTCTCCAGAGCTCGGCTGAATCACACCGGCCGCGATGGCACGCGAGTCCACGCCCGCTTGAGCTGCAGGAACCGGCGCTCGTAGCCGTAGTACGAGGCCGCCGCAAGGGCGATCGTCAGCGCAAGGCCCGCGAGCGACATCAACTCCTCCTTGTTCGGGAACCAGGGGAGCCGATACATCAAGCGGTCGCGGGCCCAGAGCGCGACCTCGTGATACATGTAGAGCCCGTAGCTGATCTTCCCCAGCCACACGAACCGCGAATACGACAGCGCGGCCCGGAGCCACCCCTTGCCCCAGACCGCGACCATCACCAACCCCACGCCGCACAGCCAGACCCACGCGAAGTCGAAGGTCCGGTGTCCGTTCGTGCCGTGCCCGAGGTGCGGCCAGGTCATGATCCAGCCGAAGACCAGGTACAGCGGCCACTGGAGCCATCGCAGCCATCGCGTCAGCACCGGACGGTCGCGGTCCCATCCCAGGACCATCGCCAGGAGCACACCGCTCAGGAGCGTGTCGAACTGGGCGAACGTGTTATAGACGATCAGGAGCTGCGATCCGGATCGATAGGCACACCAACCCCGGACCGCGATCGCCCCGGCGATGAGCGCCAGGACCAGCGGACAACGGAACTTCGGGGCGACCAGCGCGATGAAGAGTGGAACGACCAGGTAGAATTGCTCCTCGACGCAGACGCTCCAGAGCACGCTGAGCCAGTCGGGGGCCGGCCGGATCATCGCCATCGACCAGTTCCCCAGGAAGCCCAGGAACGGCAGCAGGTGGGTCTGGAGCAGTTCGCGATGGCCCGTGGTCCCGAGCTGTCCGTCCAGCGCGGGGATCACCAGGAATCCGATCAGGATCAGCAGGTAGTACAGCGGCCAGATCCTCAAGATGCGGCGGATCCAGAACGCGCGGAGGGCCACTCGGCCGTACCGGGCCTCCTCGCGGAGCAACAGCGTCGTGATCAGGTAACCGCTCAGGATGAAGAAGAGCTGGACGCCGTAGCCTCCGTTCTCGCGCAGCGCCCGGGCCGCGGTGCGGCCGATGGCGAGGGCGACCATCTTCTCCGGCAGGCCGCCATGGAACAGGAAGACCATCAGGAACGCGATGAACCGCAGGCCGTCGAGCTCGGGGAAGTAGATGCGCTCCCCGGACTCGGCCGGCGGGCTCGTGGCGGCGGACTCAGTCGTCGGGTTCGTGGCGGCCGACTCGGCGGTTTCCATGACGAATTCAGTTCGATCGGCTCAGGATGGAGGGATGTCCGGTGCGGCGGGCGGGGATCGCCGCCGGGGGTCGGCAAGGGCCGCGATCCGCCCGACCAGGCGGTCGGCCAGGTCGTCGCCCGGGCCGAGGGTCTCGACCTCCGCGCCGAGGCGGACCAAGTGGAGAGTGTGTTTCCCCTGGCGCAGCGTCCGGAGGTCATTGGCCACTGTCAGGTCGGCCCGATTGATGCGGCACGCATCCTCGGCGCGGCGGATCAGCTCTTCGACCGGGACATCCGAAAGCAGCTTGAACCCGACGAGGTAGACCGACGGCGCCCAGTCGCGGACCGAGCGGATCACCTTGGGCGTGCGACGACAACGGACCACCAGGGACTCGGCGTCGGAGCTGAGCTTGCCGGGGTACGGCTCGGGCTCGAAATCGGAGACGGCCATCGTCAGGACGGCGATGTCGATCGGTCGGGTCTCGAGCGTGGCCTTCAGCGTGGTCGCGTAATCGGCAACCGTCCCCTTCGCCAGCGGCACGAGGTGCAGCCGATCGCGCCGGTCGAGCCAACGGCGCCGCAGGCGCGTCAGGCGGTCCAGCTCCGCCGCGGGGTCCACGGCGTCGAGGTCGAACCGCGCGTACCGCTTCAGGGGGAGCTGGGCCGAGGGGGCGTGGATATGCCAGACGGACGCGCCGCGATCCAGGAACGTTTCGCTGATCGCCGCGGCCAACCGGCCCGAGGAGACGTTGGTCAACAGCCGCACGTCGTCCACCGGCGCGATTGTCCCACCCCCGGTCACGACCACGTTCATTCGTTCTCAGTCCTTGAGTCCTCGAGTTGCAGGCTGGTAGGGTGCTCTGTGAGCACCGAGCCACGTGCCCCGGCCGCTCCGGTGCTCACAGAGCACCCTACAACGCTTCCAACGCGGACTTCACATACGACCACGGAGGACGAAATCATGCCCCACGACGCTTCGAGTGACCGGACCGCGCGCGAGCTCTTCGAGGAGATGTCGCGGTGGCCGATCTTCGACCCGCACACGCACATCGACCCGCATCGCCCGGCGGCGCGGCACTTCGACGAGGTGCTGGGCTATCACTACTATACCGAGCTGGCGCACTCGGCGGGGATGCCGGCCGAACGGGTCGCGACGGAACTGGATCCGGAGACCCGCGAGGAACCTCGCCGAGTACCTCGACCGGATCGATTCGACGGTCCAGTACTCGTGGCTGATGGAGATCGCCCGGACGTTCCACCGATTCCCGCACGATCGGATCACGCCCCGGACGATCGGCGACCTGCTCGATCGCGCCGACCACCGCGATGACGGCGAATCGTGGGATCGCGAGGTCTGGACCTCCAGCCGGCTGGAGGCCGTGTTCCTGACCAACGAGTTCGACGACCCGCTGGAGGGCTGGGACACCTCGGCCTACGTGCCATGCCTGCGTACCGACGACCTGGTGCTGAAACTCCACGAGCCCCGGACGATCGACCGGCTTCGGGCCGCCACCGGGGTGGACGTGCAGGATTTCGCCGGGCTGCGCAAGGCCATCGGCGGGCTGTTCGAGCGATTCGTCGGCCGCGGCGCGCGGGCCTGCGCGATCAGCCTGCCGCCGGACTTCATCCCGCGACGCGCGACGCCCCGGCGCGCGGTCACCCCGATCCGCAGGGCGATCCACGGCATGGACCTCCGGCCCGACGAGCGGGAGGAGATCCGCTGCGCCGTGTTCTGGACCCTCGCCGAGTTCTGCGCCGAGTTCCGCCTCCCTTTCGACCTGATGATCGGCCCGATCCGGAACGTCTACCCGGCCGGGGTTGCGGGCGGCCGCGACCTCTTCGACCGCCGCGTCAGCCTGCACGACTATCGCGAGCTGTTCAACCACTTCCGCGAGGTGACCTTTCCCGTCTCGACCCTCTCGCCCGACGCCGCCGCCGAGCTGGTCGCCTACGCCTGGATCTTCCCCAACGTCCTGCCGATGGGGCACTGGTGGTACGCCAACGTCCCCGCCTTCATCGCCCACGACCTGCGGGCGCGGGTCCAGGCCTTGCCCAAGGTCAAATTGCTGGGCTACTATTCGGATGCATACAAGCTGGAATTCATCCTGCCGAAGTTCAACATGTATCGCCGGGTGCTGGCGGAGGTCCTGGTCGACGACGCCATCCGGGGTCGCGGATGGTCGGTTGACCAGGCCCTGGAGCTGGCCCGTCTGATGCTGCTGGAGAACCCCCGCCGGGTCTTCGGCGGCGCCGGGCCGTTGTAGGAGGCGGCTCCGTCCGCCAATCCGACCCGATCCGGTCCGGATCCGCCGCCTGACCCCGTCGGGGGACGGGGGCTCCGCCCAACGCAGATCGACCCGGCTCGACTCGAGGATAGGCCCGCCCTGCGCTCTACGACTCCTTGATGGCGCCGGACTGCCCATTCGACCCGCCAGACGGTCTTCGGCGGGGACTACCTTCGCTCTCGAGGCCGGAATCCGCCCGGCCGACACCGGGCGATCACGGACGCGCGTCCCAGATCTTCACCGTCCCGTCCAGGCTTCCGGTCGCGATTCGCGAGCCGTCCGGGCTGAACGACGCCGAATGGACGGCCTCGCCGTGCCCCTTGAGGGTGATGATGTCCACGGCGCTCATCGGGGCAGAGACCGCGGCCGCCCTGAGGTCGAACTCCGTGCGTTTCCAGGCGACCCAGTCCTCGGGGCTCCCCACTTCCCGCAACAGGGCGACAAGTTCGGAGTACGCCTCGACGAGGTCGGACTCGGCCCGGATCGCCGCCCGGAATTCGGCGATCGCCTCGGCCGGCTTCCTCCGATTGGCCAGCATGCGACCGAGGTCGAGGTGGGCCCGGGCGAAGTCGGGTCGGAGCCGGACCGCCTCGCGGAGTTCCGCGTAGGGATCGCCCGGCTCGCCGCTGGGCGACCGGTAGCGGACAGGCCCTTGGAGGACCAAGGCGGCGTCGGGCGGGGGCGCGGGCAGATGGAGGGAGGACGCGGGCGCCGGCTTCGGCTCGCTCCGGGCCGGCTGGGGCTGGACCCCGCCGTCTGGGCGAGCGGCGCCGGCCCGGTCCCGGGCCCACCACGTCCCGACCCAGAGACCCCCCAGGAGGATCGCGCCGATCGCCGCGACCACCGCCGCCCGCCATCGATCACGCCTGGCACGGCGCCGTCGCCCGACCGATCGGAGGCAGGGAAGGCAGGGGCCCGCACCATCGCCGGGCTCCTTCGGGCGACCGCATCGCGGACAGTTCACGCCTCCGGCGTCGGGCATAGGGTCGGCCTCCGTCGCTGGGGTCCACGAGGTTCGACAGCTCACGTGACACTCCGCTCGGGCTAAAGCCCGGCGGCTTCTCGGAATGGCTCCCGAGCGACAGGTCTGGCGACCTGGCCCATGTCCGGGCATCTACGCGTGACCCGCAGATTGTGCGGGATACGATACTTCACTATGGCCGGCGCCGGGATCTTCCCGGGCTCGCCGTGCTGGTACCGCGAGAGGATATTGACCTGGCCCACCACGTCGCGGTGCGCCAGAAACCCGCAGGCCGGGCAGCGATACCGCCGCCCCCTCGGTTTGTGGCGATGCGAACACGATGGGCAAGTCTGAGACGTGTAGGCCTCATCCTCCAGCTTCACCGCGATCCCTTCGGCTTCCGCCTTGTAGCCGATGTACTGACGGACCTTGCCGTGATCCCACTGGCTGATCTTCTGGTTGCTCGCCCGGCCCAGATCGACCTGATCGGCCGCGTCGCGGACGTCGCCGATGACGATCGTTCCCGCCTTCCGCTCGACGGCGGTCTCGACGATGGCCCGGCTGATCTTGTGCTCCATGTCCCGCATGACGCGGGCCTGCTTCGCCTTCATGCGGGACTTGGCTTGCACCAGGCGGCGGTAGCGTCTCGAGCCGTTCGTCTTGCGGGACAAGGCATGGGCGATGTTCGCCAGCCGTCTCGCATGCCCTTGACTGGCCGCTCGTCGCTCCCGGCAAGTGATGATGACGGCCTCGTGCTCGTCGCCCACCACGGCCGGGTGGATCTCGCCGAGATCGACCGCGACGATGTTCGAGCCGGGCGCGGGCTTGGGGGCCTTGCCGTCCTCGACGACGATGTGCCAGTCGTACTGCCGCGACAGCTTGTCGTAGACCAACCGGACTTCCAGGAACCGCAGGGCGTCGCGCAGCTCGGCCGGCAACGAGATCGCGATCGGGATCCGGCCCCGACCGTGGGAGAGCCGCAGTCGATCGCCGCGCCGCCGGATGCCGGTCCCTTTCCAGATCGTCGTGCGGAACTTGCGGCGATGGTGGGGGAACTTGGCCCCGGGGAGACCGGCCTTTCGCGAGGTCCGGGTGACGGCGCAGGCCCTGTAGAAGCCCTCCTGCGCGGCATCGATCGAATGGGCATGAAGTCGGTGCGCACCACGCCGGTCATCCCAGCGGCGGGCGGCGTACTCCGAGAGCCAGTGCCCCTTGCGGCGGTAGGTCCGCCAGTGCCAGACCATGACACCGGTGTAGATCGCCCCGCTCGCGGCATTGAGCGCGTCGCAAGCTGCGTGAGGTAGGCGACAGGGAATGATGCGTGTTCGGATCATATCCATATTGTCTAGCTTTGTCGCATGCGATGCAAGGGCTAAAGCCCAAAGAAATCGCCTAACCACTGCCTCTAAAGAGGCATGGTTTGCGGCGGGCTAAAGCCCTTCACCCGATCACCCTGACGGCTGGGCAATCCGGAGGACGCTGTGGTCGCAGACTCGCTGCATAAGATCGCAGATCCGCGAATCGTCCCGAGATCGGCCATCCGCTCCGCCCCAACCCCGACCCGTCCGGCCACGGCCCGCGAGACCGCCCCGGCCGCTCCCGGCCGGATCCAGCAGCGGTGCCGAACCGGACCGGACCGGACCGCATCGGCGGTCGGAGCCGCCTCCTATACAGGACTCCGCGGGCGGCTGGCGGGAGTCGAGTCCGCCGGCCGGGATTTGACGGGAGCCGCATCGCAGGGCATGCTTGGGGATAAGCGACGGGGTCGGGAGCGGTTCGGGTTCGCCGTCCCGAGTGGCCGGGCCGACCGAGGCCCTCCCGCACGGTATGCGATGGCACGGCAAGCAACGATTGAGTGGGATATCCGGCCCCCGCAGGATTTCGGGGCCTTGTCCCGTCAGGGGATTCACCGGCCATGTGGAACGCGCGACGCGACGGCACCCGAGTGGCGACCCTCACCCTGAGCCTGGCCCTCGGGGGTGAGTGGATCGCGCACACCGCGGCGATGGCCCAGCAGGGCCCCCCGCTGTCCACCGGCTCCGGGGCGGGGACGGGCGCCGGGGCCGGCGCGATGTCGTCCGCCAATACCGGCGCGGGGGCCGGCGCGATGTTCAACCGCCGATACCGGCGCCGGCGGCGCGATGACCAGTCAGGGGCCCGGCTCGCCCATGGACCGGGGCACCGCGCTGCCGCTGGGTCCAGGCCGGGGGACCGTGCCGTTCGGCCCGGGGGTGGACGTGTCCTTCCCGAACGATCCCTACCTGGTCCCTTTCCTCCTGCCCCAAGAGGCCGCCAACCCGGTCGAGGGCAAGGCCCCCAGCCGGATCACCACCGACCTGCTTGAGAATGCCCGGCGGATCGCCGACCCGGCCGAACGCAGCCTGGCGCTGCGTCAGATCGCCAACGGCGCGATTGCCAGCAACCAGATGATCCTGGCGCATCACACGCTGGAGGAGGCGATGACCGCCACGTCGGACGTGACCGTGCCCCTCGTGCGCGACCAGCGACTCATCGGGCTGGTCGTGTCGCTGACGACCCTCGCCGACGCCCTGCTGCGGGTGAGCCGCGAGAACCAGAACTTGACGGCCCTGCCCGAGGAAGCCCAGGCCGCCGGACTCGAGGCCCTGCCCAAGTACTCCGAGGTCACCGTCCTGATCCGGCTGGCTCGGCTCGAGTGGCGACGCGCGGAATACCTGGCCTCGCTCATCGGTAACCCGACCTACCGCAACGAGATGCTCTACCGGGTGGCCGAAGATGAGGCGGTCGGGAGTTCGATGATCGCCAACAGCCCCCAGAGGTCCACGGACATCGACTCGCGGGGGACCAGGCCGGCGCCCATTCGCGTGCCGGGCGCCGGTCCAAACCCGCCGATCCCCACTCCGCCCGGCGCGAATCTGCCCCGGACCCCGCCCGGGGGCCCGCCGCCGGCGGGTCGGTCGCCGAGCACTCCCGGGACTCCCCCCGCCGTGAACCCGCCCCGGGGCGCGGCTCCCTCTGCTTCCCCCGCGCCGGCCGAGCGCAAGCCCGAAGCACCGGACTACGCCAAGCTGGCCGACGAGGTCTTGGTGGATGCGTGGGACGTCGCCACCAAGATCGACCGGCTGCTCTGGAAGAACCGGGCGATGGTCCGGATCGCCCTGTCGGCTTCGGATTCGCGGCAGTACGACCGGGGCGTCAAGCTGGCGCGTACGATCGAGAACGCCGAGTCGCGGTCCGAAGCTCTGCTGCTGTTGGCCGAGGCGCAGTGCCGTCAGCGCGAGGATGAGGCCGCGACGCCGACCTACCAGGCGGCCGCCGAGGCGGTCGCCTCGATCCCCCAGGGCGGCCTCCGCGGGGTCATGACGGGGTTCCTGATCGACAGCCTGATCGCCTCGGGTCGCTTCGCAGACGCCCGGGCCTGCATCGTGATCTATCCCGAGGAATCCGAGCGGTTCGTGGCGTTGGGTGCGATCGCCGAGCGCAAGGCCGACGCGGGCTGGCCGAGTCGGCCCGGCGCTGGATCGCCACCGAGGCAGCCGAAGCCTATCGCGCGGCGTTGTACCGTCGCGTGGTGACCGGTGTCCTCTCGGCCATCGAGACCGAGCGCAGCAAGGAATTGCCCTTCGGCGGCGAAGCCCCGCCGGCGGGACGCTGACCTATTTCAAACGCACGACGTGGCGTCGTACTTCGATGTGGCCCGCGGCGTCTTCGGCGTTCGCGGTGACGGTGGTGACCGGGCCGCCAGGCCGGGGATCGAGGACGGCCTCCCACTCGAGGAAATCGGGCGCCACTGCGCGGGCCTCCTGGTCGTTGACAAGAACGCGGCGCACCCGGCCGTCGTCGGTGGTCGAGCCCCGGACGATGAGGTGTCCATCGCCGCGATCGCGCACCTGCGTGATCACCGTTCACGGCGGCCGGTCGTCCACGCCGACCGGCAAGGGAGCCTCGGCGCCGGGGGAGGCCGTCGGGCTCGCTGGCAAGACCCCCGGATTGTAGACGCCCCTGATGGTCGCCCGGCCGTAGGTGCGCACTCGCGGGTCGTAGGCGCCGGGGAACACACCGTAGCGCGAGCTATAGATGTTCATCCCGTCCACCACGATCGACGGCGCACCGGGGCGAAACGCCCAGTGCGCGTCCCAGATCCTCGTGTCTCGTAGCAGGAAGGGATGGGCCTCGCCTGGGCCGACCCCGTCCACCCCTTCGCCCATGTTGATCCCGTAGATCTGCGCGTGGGCCTCATTGCCCCGGAACTGCACGAACGGCAGCGTCCGGATGTCAACCTCGGTGCGGCGGCCGTCCGGGCCCAACACCGGGCGGATCAGACAGCCATCGCCGCGAGGCGTCGCCTCGTACCGGTAGCCGTAGCGGTCGCATTCGGCGGCGACGTTCCGCGCGAACGAGTTGAGGCTGTTCGCCCACCAGAACCCGGCCCCGTCGTTGCGATCGAACGGCAGGAACTGCCCCGGCAGCGGCTTCGCCGCGAGGGCTTGCACCGCCAGGTTGCGGTCCAGGATGTTATACGACTCGCTGCCATCCTCGAGGTAGAACCCATGCCCCAGCGAGCGATACCCGACGCAATCGCGCACCACCAGGTCGCTCGTCCCGTGGATGGTGATCCATCGGTTCGCGCTGTCCCAGATGGAGGCGCCGATGACCGAGCTGCCCCGCATCGAGTCGCCGACCAGGTGGAAATGCAGGCTGTACTTGCCCAGCACGCCCTCCTTGCCGAGATGGCGGAATTCCGCGTACGAGATCGAGCCCGAGGAGCCGCGATGGTACATGGTGTGCCCGCGGGCGCGGGCGGGATCGGCGGACTCGATGACGACGTTGCGGCTCAGGTCGGCGATTTCGCCGCGATAATCCCCGTCCCCACGGTGGGTGTGCGCGACCGGACGGTCCAGGATCAAGTTGGTGCCATCGATCGCCTCGATGGTCCGCTCCTCCGTGAACGCCCGCCGGCCTTTCGCACCGGCGCCCTCGCGGAGCGTCCCCTGCTCGCGGCCGTCTCGCTCCGTCGCGGTGAGGATGACCCGGTCGTTGATCCGCCATCCGGAGACCGGCTCGGCCAGGGTCACCCTGGTCTCGCCGGGCTTGATGGTCTGCCCGAGCTTCACCCATGTCCGAGTCATCGGGGCGCCGTGGAACTCCATTCGACCGCCGCAGCACACGATCGCCGGGCAGGTCTCGCGGTCGAGACCGTCCCAGGCGACCAGTCGGATCAGGGCCGTCGCCCCGGGTGCGACGGGACACTCGGGACTGCCCACCACGAGCGCCGGCCTCGGGAGCGCAGGATCAGACTCGCCCAGGTGGGCGTCGCAGGCAAAACCGTCCTCGCTCGCGTCCTCTCCTTGCTGGATCTTGATCAGGCCCACGCCGAGCCGGGTATCGCGGTCGGTGGCGAAGCTGAGCGTCCCGGCGACGTGGATCGAGCGAATCGACCGCTCGGAGCAGACGTCGTAGGTGACGCGATGCCCCGAGCGGACCTGCACTCGACTGCCTCCACCGGGGACCACGCCGCCTTCCCACGTCGATGGGACCGACCAGGGACCGCTGCGCTGCGAGCGGATGCGGGGGACGAGGTCCCCCGCGTCCGCCGGCGCGCCCAGGCCCATGCCGAGGGCGACACACAGGCCCGACCACCATCTCATGATCTTCTCCCCTCGGCGCCGCGCCGCCCCCATGAAAACGCCAGCTTACGGGTTGACGCCCATCGCGAAGAGCGTGGCGTTGTTGATTGCGTATACCTTGCCGTCCGGGCCGATGACCGTGGGCGTGTAAGGCTCGCCGATGCCGGTGCTCAGGTTGACCCGGGCGGTGAGGGTGTTGGTCCGGAAATCCCAGCGATAGACGTTTCCATCCTCGCTATTGACGATGGCGCACTTATTCTTGGGGTCGATCACGGCGGAGTTGATGCACCACTCGCGAACGGCCAGCGGATGACCCTGGTCGCGGAGGCCGGTGTCCGGCGTGGGGCCAATCATGGTGAGGATGGTCTTCATCACCTTCGCGCCGAGATGGGGTCAACCATCGTGGCGTTGGGGTCCTGCACGGCCACGCGATTGACCCCGTCGCCGCCCAGCTCGGCGTAATTGTTGTACTTCGTCAGGACCAGGTAGGACGACCGGCCGCGGTACGACGGCACCGTACTGGCCGGCACGACCGAGGCCGTGATGTCCCAGCCGAAGGAACCGGGGATCTTGGTCGTCTTGAGACTGGCGTCGAAATGCAGGAGCCAGCCGCGGTCGTGGGTATACGGAAAGGGATTCTCGAGGACGCCGTAGTAGACGTCGCCGTCGGGCCCGATCGTGGGCGACGAGGTCGAGTCGTCGAAGAAGAGGGCGTCGTTCTGGGGATTGCCGGCGTCCAGGAGGCGCACCGATGCCACGGGTGCCAGCGTCCCGGGGTTCACCGCGACCAGGTCGCCGACGCAGCCATCGGCGAAGCCGTTGACGCTATTGACGGCGAAATACAGCTTCGTGCCGTCCTGGCTCAGCGCGGGGGCGCAGTTATACGCGACCTTCTGCATGGCGGGGTCGTTGGCGGCGACGCTCGCGGAGACCGAGCTCCCGTTGCCATTGAGATTCACGGTAGCCAGGCCGCTCTGGAGATTCCCCGGGGCGTTGTTGGCGAGGAAGCCGAAATACAGGTTGCCCTTGGAGTCGGCGGTGATTGGGGTGTTGATCGTGACGGAATTGTTGTAGGCCTGCATATTGGCGTTGTAGTTGTTGATGCCGTAGAAGGCGAGCCGGCTGGTGGTCCCCGTGGCGTTGTCGGGATTGGTCCGCACGATCACGGTCCCGCCCGCGCCGGCCATCACCACGACGGAGCCCGTCAGCGTGACCTGAAACGGCATGGTCCAGGAGTGGGCCGGCTGGACGTAGTCGCTGGCGAGCTGCCAGAGCAGCGTGCCGTCCTTCCCGCTGTGGCCTTCGATGCGGAAGTCACTATCGGGGTTTATCTTGACCGGGACGATGACGGTGTTGTTCGGGGTGATGACGGGACTGCCGTAGTGGGCATTGAGGTCCGACCCGTACCGTATCGGATTCAGGTTGACCGGGGTTGACCAGAGGATGGCCTGCGGGAACTGGGAGCCGACCGAACTTGTGGCCTGGTGCGTCGGCCCGCCCGCGTAGGACGGCCAACCCTGGGCCGAGGCCGCGCTCGGGACGATGACGGGGGCCAGGATCACGGCGGCGAGCAGTGCCGCCCGCACGATCGACGCGAGGGTCGCGGGACGAAGTCGCATGGTCATGAACTCCTTGGGGTCAACTTCGAGAGCCTGAACGATGAACGATGAGAGGGAGGTCCGGGCGTCCCGATCGGCTCGACGGCCGGCCGGGACGCTCGGTCGCGTCCGGAGACGGGTCAGGTGCTCGGCTGCGAAGACTTCGACTTCGTGTGGGTGACCTCGGCGGCCAGGATGATGAGCGCCGACTGGTCGGGCGCGGGGGCCAAGGGACCCCCCAGCGCCGCGTCGACGGCCGCGAGTCGCCCTCGAACGACGCCCGTGTCGACGGCCCTGGTATTGGACCGGACGATCGCGGCCGGGACCACGGTCGCGGAGCCAGTGGTGACCGTGACATCCTGGGAGAACTCCGAGGTGTTGCCGTTGGGATCGGTCGCCGTGGCGCTGACTACGAAGCCGGCCGTCACGGCCGGGAGGGTCGCCGTGAAGGAGGCGTTCCCACTCGAGTCGGTCTTCACTGTGATCGAGCCGAGGTAGGTCTGCCCCTGGCCGAAGCCGGAGGGGTCGGCCGTGGGGTTGGAGAAGAACTGGATCGTGAAGGTCTCCGACGCGGCGGCGTTGAGCGTGCCCTGGACCGTCATCGTCGTCGTCGAGGAGACGGCCGAGGAGAGCACCGGGTAGTTCTCGAAGCCGTTGGGCCCGGTGATCAGGCCGCCCTGGTGATTGGGAGTCACTCCATCGCCGCCGAGGTCGATCCCGAGCGCGGCGTTGCCGAAGATCGAGTTCGACAGGATCGCGTTGCCGACGACCAGCCCGCTGGAGTACGGGTCCTGCACGTCGACTCCGGCCCCGCCGTTGAACGCGATGATGTTCCCGGCGCCGGCGACGGTCCCGCCGATCGTGTTATTCGAGACAGTGCTGCCGTAGCCGATTATCAGTATCCCATCCAACCCGTTCCCCATGGGATTGACGCCGCTCAGGTCGGTGCCGATCCGATTGCCCTCCACGAGGTCGCCGCTGCTCTCGATGATGATCCCGTACTCGGAGTTGGCGGAGATCACGTTGCCCTCGCCGCTGGCGGTCCCGCCGATCGTGGCCCCGGTCCCGCCATAGAGGGCCAGGCCGTAGTACGTGCCCCCCAGGGCGACCTCGCCGGTCGCGTCGGTCCCGATCAGGTTGCCCTGGACGAGCAGATCGTCGGGCGGCGCGCCGGTGCTGAAATTGTACGTGACGTAGAGGTTTACGAAGGTGTTGGCGGAGATGACGTTGCCGTCCCCGGGCGCCGGTCCGCCGATCGCGGTCGAGGTCGTACCATCGATCTCGATCCCGTAGAAGCCGTTGCCCAGGGGGAGTTCGCCGGTTGCGTCGGTCCCGACATAATTGCCCAGCACCTGGGTGCCGGTCATGCTCCCAATGTAGATCCCCTCGAAGGAATTCCCGGAGACCACGTTGCGCGCGTCGGGCGTGGCCCCGCCGATGACGTCGTTCCCGGCGTCCTGGACCGCGAGGCCTGCGGAGTTCCCCATGCCTGAGGCGGCGCCGGTGGGGTCGGTGCCGATGAAGTTGCCGGTGATGACGTTGCCGCCGCCGCCGATCAGGTCGATGCCATCGTCGAAGTCCGTGATCGAGAGGCCCTGGACGGTGCTTCCGCCGGCTGCGATCGTCAGCCCGTTGGAGGTAAAACCGGCCGACAGTCCGTCGAGGTGGATGAGGATGACGGCGTTGTCCCCCTGCTGCAACGAATTAGGCGAGGAGCCTGGCTGGGAATAGCCGTCGATGATCGTGGGGTGGATGATCGTCGGGAAAGCCGAGAGGGGCGAGATCACAAACGGGCCTGTGCCGGGGATATCGAAGTCGATCGTGTCCGGCGGGGCGCTGTTGGACTGGTTCGCGTAGAAAACCGCCTGGCGGAGCGACCCGGGCCCGCTGTCGTTGGTGTTGGTCACGACGAACGTCTTGGGGAGGACCTGGATCGTCACTGTCGCGACATTCGAAGTCTGCCCCGAGACGGTGTCCTGGTAGGTGAACGTATCCATGCCGGTGAATCCGCTATCCGGCGTGTACGTGAACGAACCGTCGGCGTTGAGGGTCACGCTACCGTTCGCCGGCTGGGTCACAAGGACGGACGTCAATGGCCCTGGGATGAACGAAAAGTCGTTGGCCTGGACGCCGGGGGCGGGTACGTTGAGCGTCGTATTGATGTCGGTGTAGAACGTATCATCGCCCGCCACCACGGCGGTCCCGACCGTGACCAGCGGCACGTCCTGCGCGAATTCGGACGTGTTGCCGTAGGGATCGGTCGCCGTGGCGCTGGCCGACGTGACTCCCAGGGGCACGCTCGCGAGGAAGACCTGGAAGGTCGCAAGGCCGCTAGCGTTCGTCGTCACGGCCCGGGTTGTCAGTAGGAACTGCCCCTGGCCGAAGCCGGAGGGGTCGGCCACGGGGTTGCCGAAGAACTGAAGCGTGTAGGTCGTGTTGGGTGCGGAGTCGAGTGACCCTGTGATCAGCGTCTGGTTGCCGTACCGGGCGAACGCGACCAGGTCGGGGTAAGGCTGCAAGTTGTTGGGAGCACCGGGGACGCCGCCGGGCGTGTTCGGGGTCACGCCGTCGTCGCCCAGGTCGATCCCGAGCGCGGCGTTGCCGAAGATCGCGTTCGACAGGATCTCGTCGCCATTGGAGGGATCGCCGCT
Source organism: uncultured Planctomycetota bacterium (assembly GCA_963815795.1). Lineage (GTDB taxonomy): Bacteria > Planctomycetota > Planctomycetia > Isosphaerales > Isosphaeraceae > JAKAUH01. The sequence goes on from CAWFIC010000006.1 coordinate 1,919,252, forward strand.
GTAGGAACCGACCGTGACACCGTTGTGTCCGTTGTCGGCGATGACGTTCCCCGCCCCCGCGGCCGTGCCGCCGACGGTGTTGTTGAGGGCGAAGGTCTCGGAGAAGCTCGAGAAGCCGTACGACTCGGACACCCCGTCGGACCCGTTGCCGAGGGGCTTGCCCGACGCGGTGGTGCCGATGAAATTGGCCTGCACGAGGTTGAACGATCCCCCGTCGAGGAAGATCCCGTCGGAGAGGTTGCCCGAGATCACATTCCGGGCGCCGAGGGCCGACCCGACATATCGGCCCGCGCCGCCGACCGTCACCCCATTGCCCTGGATATGGACCCCGCTGCCGGTGTTGGGCATCGCGACCGTGCCGGTGATGTCGGTGCCGATCCAGTTCCCCTGGACGATGATGCCGGGGCCTACCTGCGAATTGATCAGCACGCCGTCGCCCTGATTGCCCGAGATCACGTTCCCGGCCCCCGGCCGGGTCCCGCCGATGACGTCGCCCGAAGAGTTCCCGAAGCCGACGAACACGCCCGTGCCGTTGCCCAGGGCGACCGTACCGGTCGGGTCGGTGCCGATGAGGTTCCCCTGCACGACGACACCGTTCGAGGTGTCGATCGCGACGCCGTCGAAAGTCTGACCGGAGATGACGTTTCCGGCCGCCGGCGTCACGCCACCGACCGTGTTGTTGGGGGACGAGTAGAAGCTCACCCCGGCGCCGTCGGTCGGCAGGGTGGCGTTGCCGGCGGCGGTCAGGCCGACCCAGTCCCCCTGGACCACGTTACTCGATGATCCGTTGATGAAATAAATATTCTGATTATTATTGCCCGAGACGATGTTCCGGGCGGCGGGCGTCGTGCCGCCGATCGCGTCGCCGGACGAGCTGTCGACGAGCACACCCGCGTCCCCATCTGGCAAGGCGGTCGTCCCGGTCGCGTCGGTGCCCAGGAAGTTCCCGGCGACGACGTCGCCGCGGCCGCCCGCCAGGTGGATGCCGTCCTGAGCGAAGCCGTTGATCGCCAGCCCTCGGATCGTGCTCCGGTCGGCCTGTAGGGTCAATCCGCTGGTGTATCCCGCATTGGCGCCGCCGATCTCGATGAGGATCACGGCGTTGTCCCCGGCGGCCTGCGTGTTGGGGCTGGCCCCCGGCTGGCTGTAGCCGTCGATCAGGACCGGATGGGTGATCGCCGGCAGCGGAGACGCCGGCGCGATGACGAACGGTCCGTTCCCCGGGACGTCGAAATCGATCGTGTCCGTCCCGCGGCTGGTGTCGCCATTCACCTCATTGATCGCCCAGCGCAGCGAGCCGGGATTGCCGTCGTCGAGGAGGTCCGTCACGGTGAAAGTGGAAAGGAGGAGCCGCTCCTCGAGCCGCTCCATGTGCCTGGCGAACGACGAGTTTCCCCGCCGCGACCTCCTCGAGCGCGCGCGGCCCAGCGGGATTCGTCCATCGGTCGCGAAGAGTCTCCCCAGCATCGTCAACATCGTCGTAGTCTCCCTGGTGCCGTGGCTTCGTCTCGCTGAACCTGAAGGGCCCGCTCAAGGCCGCGACGAGAGCATGTGCCCGAGCGATCGGGGGAATCCCCCGACGGGATGCGCCTCGACCTCGCGCGCCCCGCTGCCGCTCGACCTGTCCCCCCAGCGCACCACCAAGCCGCGTACGCTCGTGTCCTTCTCGCGCCCTATAGATCAGTGAGTTTTTGAATATGACGTCCCTGCTGCTCGACAACGTCCGGGGCTTCCGGCGACCTGCCCCCGGACGCGGGCGCACCGGCGAGCGAGCTCGTCGCACGACAGCGAGCTCATCCGGCCGCGCCCACGCTCGGCTCATGCTCCCCCCTGGTGTGCACTCGAAAATCGGTTCTTGGCACACCATGCTTGGAGTCATGAATCACCGATGCGTCCCCTAGTCTATACGTTGTCCGGGGCGAAAGCCACGGTCCGAGTCGGATTTCCCCGCGAATTCCGCGATTCTTCTTCGATATACATGCGTGCAACGCGGGCGACCTGAACGTATATATTTAATAATCAAATTATGTGAATTATTAATCATATCATATTTATCCAAAGTCGGCGAGACCGCTCCGACGATCGGTCCACGTAAGGGGTCAAGTCGGGTGGACATTGCCCACCGGCGGGAGGCCCTCATCGGTGGGCAATGCCCGCCCTACGCCTGTCCTTCGGCCTGGGGAGTCCTGACGAAGTGGGGCGAACGCGCCGGTGCAATCGGCGTGGCCGGGGGCGGCGCGCTCATGGCGATGGCCTCGATCGTCTCGGCTCCCAGGCGGTCGAGCGCGCCGGCCAGCTTCTCGACGCGGGAGAGGACCCCGTCGTAGGCGACGAGTGCCAGGGTCGCGATGACCAGGCCGGTGGAGAGCGGCGCGATGGCGGCGGCCAATGCCGGCCCCCAGGCGACGGAAGCGGCGCTGACGGTCGATTCGTGCGCCGACGCCGGCGGGATCGAATCCAGGGCCCGTCCCAGGGCGAAGAGCATACCGAGGACGCCGAGGAGCGCCGATAACGCGGCGACGCGACGCAAGGTCCCGACGTTGCGCCGCAGACCCTCGGTCTCCACGCGATGCGCCATCGCCACGGCGCGCTCGAGGTCGCCCGCCGCACGCCCCCACCGCCGGACCGCCGCCAGGGCCACCCGCGCCGCCGGGCTGGGGTTGCGCTCGCAATGGTCCAGCGCCTGGCCGCAATCCAGGCGGCCTTCATGGAGGTGATCCACGAACCGGGCGGTGAACGCCGTGGGGACCACCCGGCGCTCGCGAAGCCGAATGGTCCGTTCCATCAGGACGACCAGACCCAGGCCCCCGCACGCCACGAGGCCGCCCCACGTCACCCGCTCCGCCGGCGGCGTGCGGCCATACCAATCGATCAGCCACGCGCGGAGGCGGCGGACGCCGTCAGTCACCGGGTCCCAGGTCGTCGGAACGAAGTGCGTCTCACCAGCTTCTTCGACGGCGACCACAGCGCCACCGCCGGGCTCGACTCGATCCGGCTCGTCGGCGAGCCCGGATCGGCCCATCGTGAGGAACAAGCCGAGAGACAGGCCGGCCAGGTGCAAGAACCAGAGGCCCGACCGCTTCTTGCGGGTCATCATTGGGTCCTTCCTGGACAGGGAGCGATTCTGATAGAACGCTTAACGAATGGATGGCCTACTCGGTTCGGCTTCGAGATCGGGCTGGGGCCTCGACCCCCCCTGCCCCCCCTTCGTTAAGGGGGGAAACTGAGGGAGGCCCGCCCCTCTCGATCCCCCCCTTTATCGAAGGGGGGGTCAGGGGGGTTTCTCGAGTCGGTGCAACGCAAGTGTTAGGCGTTCTAGCGAGGGACGGACGATTGTGCCGCCTTTGTCGCACGCTGGCCCGCCGCTTCGCCGCGGGACCGCGCGGTCGCAGCCTCCGGTTCCCCGGGGAACCTTGCGACGAGTCTATTATATGTTTCGGCGGCGTCGGCCCACTGATCGAGTCGCTCGTAGACTTTTCCTGCCTCGAGCAGCGCAGCCGCCTGCCATCGTGGCGCGTCGTAGAGGATGTCCACCTGGAGGAACTCGCGCAGCGCCTCGCGCAGGCGATCCTCGTGAAAGTACGCCTCGCCGCGCATGAGCTGCGCCCGGGCGGCCAGCTCGCCTCCTCGTCGGGCGTCGATGACCGCCTGGAACGACTGGCGCGCTTCCTCCATCCGTCCGGCTCCCACCCGGGCGTGGCCGAGCGCGAAGTCGAGGTCGGCGATCGCCGGGTCGTCGGGCTTGAGCTCGCCGCGGAGGGCCTGCACGGCCTGGACGACGTCCTTCCAACGCTTCAGCGCCACCCAGCAGCGGATCCGCTCCAGGCGAGTCGAACCGGCGGAAGCCCTGGGGATCGCCGGGCTGCGCCGGTTCGGCCAGGAGGGCTGAGAATCCGGCCTCGGCCACGGCGGCTTGACCGAGCTGCAAGGCCGCCTCGGCGGCGAGGAACCGGGCCTCGCGGCGATAGGGATTCTCGGGGAACTCGGTGAGCAGCCGGTCGAGCGTCTTGCCGGCGGCTGCCCAGTCACGCAGCTCGACCTGGCTTCGACCCAGCCGATACAGGACTGCCGGCATCAGGCGGTTGATCGGATCCGTCGAAGGCGTCGGTTGTGACGGATCGGCCGGCGCTCGGGGTTGCGACGATGGGGCCGGCCTGGCGGCGGCGAGGGGAGCCAGGAGCCGGACGACCTCCGCGAAGTTCCGCGCCTGGTTGGCCGATTCCGCCAGGTTGAACCGAGCGTCGGCGGCATGGGGACTCGTCGGATGCTCCTTCAGCAGGCGGGCGAAGACGCGGTCGGCCTCCTCGGGTTTCGACGCATCCACCAGCGACCAGCCCAGCTCGGCCAGCAGCGCATCGGGGGTCACGCCCGACTTCTCCAGGACGCCGCGTGCGTGCGCATCATTGAGGAGCCGTTCGTACTCCGCAACCGCCGGCGCGTGCCGTCCCCGTTTGGCCAGCAGCCGCGCATGAGCAAGGGCCGCGCGTGGACCTTCGGACCGGGTGGCGAATCGCTCCGCGGCGGACTGGTAGGCGATGAGAGCCTCCTCGGGCTGATTGGCGGCCTCGAGGGCCCTCGCCCGGGCGAGGGCCAGCACCGGCGCGCCGGGATCGGCGGGGGCGAGGTCCACGGCCGCGCCGAGGGCTGTCGCAGCCTCGGCGGACCGACCCAGTTGCTGGAGGGCTCGACCCAGCCCGGACAGGGCGCGGAAGCGAAGGGCCGGATCGATGGCCGCGGCGCGGGCTCTCGCCCGGCCGGCCGGCTTCGGCCACCAGGCGGAACTGCTCGATGGCGCGATCGAGCTGCCCGGTGGCCAGCGCGGATTCGGCGACCCGGAGCCGGGCGCGTGGCAACACCTTGCCGGCCGGGAACTGACGGGACAGGGTGCCGAGCGTCTTGTCGGCCTCCAAGGGCCGTCCCGCCCCGACCTGGGCGGCGACCAGGTCGGCCAGGGCGAATTCGGCGACTTCGCCCCGAGGGTTGGCGGCCAGGTACCGCTCCAGCGGCGCGATGGCCTCGGCATACCGGCCCGCCTCGACGTGCGCCTGCCCCAGCAGGAACTGGGCGTCGGCGGTGACCGCGCCGGCCGGCTCCCTGGCCAGCCGCGCGAGGAGTTTCTCCGCGTCGGCCGATCGGCCCAGCGCCCGGTACGCCAGCGCCAACTCGTAGCGCGCGTCATGGTCGAGCGCCGGCGGGAGCCGCGGGGCCGCCTGGCCTGAGATGGCCCCGGGCGGTTGGAGGAGCCTCTCCAGCAGAGCGGCCGCCTCCCGGTGATCGCCGGCCATCGCGGCTGCGCGGGCTGCGATGAGCCGGGCCTCCTCGCGGAGCGCGCTCTTCGGGTATTTCGCGACCAGCTCGCCCGCGAGCTTGCGGGCGGCGGCGGCATCCTTGCGATCGAGCGCCGTCCCCGCGGCGCGGTGCAAGGCGTCGTCGGCCCACGGGTCATCCGGAGCCGTCTCGACGACCCGGACGAACTGCGCCTGCGCCTCATCCAGGCGGTTGAGCTTGCGCAGGGCCTCGGCCGAGCGGAAGAGCAACGCCGGCAGCAGGGAGGAGCGGGCGCCGCGCTGGAGGACGGCATCGACCGCGGCCAGCGCCGCCTGGGGTCGATCGTGCTCCAGCTCGATCGTGGCGAGCTCGAGGGACGCCTGCGGCCCGAGCGGATTCGCGGGATCGGCGGCCATCTCGCCGAGCAGGCGCCCGGCCTCGTCGGCCCGGCCGAGCCGATCGAGTGCCCTGGCGCGGCGGAGCCGCGCCTCACCCTTCAGGGCGCTCTTCGGGACGACGCGCTCCAGCGTGGCCAGTGCCTCGACGGCCGCTTCGGCCCGGCCGGCGGCGAGCTCGATCGAGCCGATCTGGAGCCAGGCGCGGTCGACCCATTCCGCGCCGCCTTGCCCGGCCAGGTCGCGGAGCAGGCGTAACGCCCGATCCCGTTCGCCGGTAGCGGCGAGCGTTCGCGCGAGCCCGTAGCGCGCCCGATCAGCGAGCCGCCCGCGGGGATGATCCGCCAGCGACCGTTCGTAGGCCCTTCGGGCCGCGGCCAGGTCGTTCAGGGTGAAGTCGACGTCGCCCAGGTAGGTCCAGGCCGTCTCCATCGCGGGATGATCGGCCCTGGTCGCGGTGAAGGTCTCCAGCGCCCGACGCGCGGCGGGCAGATCGCCCGTCAGGTACGAGAGTTCGCCGACGCGATACCGGGCGGTCCGTGACCGCGGGTCGGCCGGAGCCGCCGCGAGGAAATCAGCGAACGCGCGAAGGGCATCCGCATATCGTCCCTGGTCGAGCCGGGCGTTGGCCAGGCCGAACAGGGCGTCGAGCCGATCCGCACCCGAAGGCCGGGCGGCCAGGAACCGCTCGTACTCCTCGGCGGCCAGGTCGAACTTCCGCTGACGCAACAGTCCGTGCGCGAATCGCAGGGCATCGGGGATCCGCCGGCCCGTCGCTTGCAAGGGAGTGTCCTCGGCCCGGCCTCGGGGTGGCTGGGCCGGCGGCCGCGAGTCGGATTCCTGGCCAACGCCATCGGGGAGGATCGTCGCGACGAGGGCCGCGGCGAGCGTCACACACCGATGAGTCGCCCGTCCTGGCTTCCCGGTCATCCCCGCAGCCCTCCCGGACCGAACGACCCGATCCTTCTCGCCATTCACTCCGGACGAGACCTCGGCCAGTCGAACCCCTGCAACCCTTATACACGGAGATTTCGTCCGTCCTCAAGCCGGCCGGCGACATCGAGCACCGAGCCGCGCACGTCGGACCGACTTCCCTTTCGGAAAGAAAAACCCTTTGACGTCTGGACCTTCGAGCAAAGTCGATGTAATCTACTGAAAATTCGCAGAGCTCCCAAAGCACGCAGACGACAGTCCTGTATACTTGAACCAATCGGGACCGAATGCAACGTGGTGGTCCCGATATGGTCGTTCTGTTGGCGATCGCACCTTGAGGAGAACATCAATGAATTTGAAGCGTTTGATGGGCGCGGCGGCGTTGAGCCTCGGCCTTGCGGTTTCGGCGTCCGCGCAGGCCCCCTCGAAGCAGACTCCGACGGCGCAGGCACCGGTCAAGACGATGCCGGCGGCGCAGGCCCCCAGCAAGACGATACCGGCCGCCCAGGCGCCCGCCGCGCCAACCAAGATGGTGCCGACGGCGCAAGCCCCGGCGGCGCCGGCCAAGATGGTGCCGACGGCGCAAGCCCCGGCGGCGCCGGCCAAGACCGTCCCGACCGCCCAGGCCCCGGCGCCGCCGGCCAAGACGGTGCCCACCGCCCAGGCCCCGGCGCCACCGGCCAAGACGGTGCCCACCGGCCAAGGTGTCGTGCCCTCGAAGACGACGCCGACTGGCCAGGCTACCGTGCCGGTGAAGTCGGCCCCGGCCGCCCCGGCCGCCACAGCCCCTCCGCCTCCGACCACGCCGGCCAGGGATGAGATTCCCCCGGCTCCTCCGGCCCCCGGCACTCGCACCCCCACGCCCAGGGCGTGAGTGAGCGACCATCGCTCGCAAGACGCAGCGAACCCCCATCCGGCATCCGGCGTGGGGGTTTTCTATTTCTCCGTTGTCCGTTGTCCGTTGTTCGCTGTCGCGGACGGCGGGGCTCTGTTCCCGGATGCCAGGGCGCTTGAGAAAGGCTCCCGCCGATTCAGCGGGGCGGGAGCCCCAACAACGGACAACGGACGACGGACACAACGGACTAATGAGCGGACTGTCCGGAAGCCGCCGGGACCGTGGTGGGGACCATCACGGTCCGCGTCACGGGAACCTGGTGGGAGACGGGTCGGGCCTGGGTCGTCATGACGGTGACGGGGACCTGCTGCGGGACGCAGACGGGGACCTGACGCGTGATGTTCTCGGTGACGGGGCGGCACCGGACCGTGGGGACCACCATCGACCGCTGCTCGGGCACCATCGTTGTGACGGGGACTTCAACATACTCCGTGATCCTCTTGGGCACCATCTCGGTCACGGTGACGTCATACGGCTGCATCTCGACCGTGGTCACGCACTCGACGATCGGGATCGGGATCCGCTCCACCTTGACCTGGGGGACCTGGATCGTCTCCTGGACCGGGGTGAATGTCATTCGCTGCCGCTGAACCTGGACGGTCTCGGGGACGTGGCGGACCACCGGCCGCATGACGGGGACCTGCTGCTCGACGCACGTGGTGACGGGCCGATAGCCGACGCAGGCGGTCGCGCCTCCGCATTGGCCGCAGCCGCCGCCGCAACGGTGGCCGCAGGGATGCCCGCAGGTGACGACCGGGACCATCGCGGTCGTGGGAACCCGCTGAGTCACGTAAGAGAGCTGACACTCCGTGACTGGGACCATCCGGGTCACCGGCACGACCTCGTTGACGCACTGCGGGACCATCCGGGTCACGACCTTCTGCACGATCTCCGTGGAACATCGGGCCTGGTAGACGGTCCGCTCCACGTTCTTCGTCACCGGGACGGCGCGATAGCAGCGCCGCGTCATCGTGACCGGTTCGCAGACGATCCGGCACACCGGCTGGCGCACCACCTGCTGCCGCGGCACGCAGACGGTGTACGTCCGGGTCTCATTGACCGTCTCAGACACCATCCGAGTGACCGGCACGTTCTCGGTCCGGTACTCGGTGCGATACTGCGTCTGCATCTGCGTCACCGGCACCTGGACGCACTCGACCGACTGCACGGTCTCATAGACCACCTGAGTCTGCGGGACCAGGACCGTGTGTGATCCGCCCTGCGCCGAGGCCGAAACCCCGCCCGCAGGCGCCTGCGGCGTGGACTGTGCCGCCGCCTCCCTGCCCAGACCCCTCACCGAAAGTCCCGCGCCCCCCAACAGGAACACGGCAACCATCCCCATCTGAAACCGCGTCTGCCGTCGCATCTCCACATCTCCTGTTGCCAGACTTTGCATAGAACCCGCAGTCCCGTTCAACCACTTTCCGTACCTATTCTCTATCAAATTGTCCCAGATGAAAGATCTTACCCAGATTTCCTTGTCGAATGATGGGAGCATGGTGGCGTGCGTGTCAGGACGTGCATTGCGAAGCGGGGGTTCGGCGATGGGCTCGGGGGCCGGGACTGTTCGGGCAGGCGCATCAATCGGGTGAACGGCCGAAACGTCGTGGCTCGGGGTGCAATCGCGTTCCTGCTCCCGCCCCCGCCGGACCCGCCCGCCCGGCGGCCGGCGGTCGGGTGGTTGAGGTCGGTCGGGTCGCGGTCGGCGGCGGACCGGGCCGGCGGCGGGATCGAGCGAAGTAGGCTGGCGGGCCAGTCCGGTCGGGACGGAGCGGCCCGGGCGGCCTCGCGGGCCGGAGCCGGGCCGGAATGGATCGGGGAAACCGGGGCTGTTCGTGGCCCCGATCAACGCAGCCAGCCCGGGGGAGGATTCTCCAGATTGCCTAACCGTCAGGGTGATTTAGGAATGTGCCCGTGCCACTCGAAAGTCACGGTTGACTTTCGAGATTTGCGAAAGTAGAGTTCCATGACATGACGACCAAAAAGGAGCCCGGGGATGCGGATCATCTCCAAGGCGAAGCTTCGCGCATTCTGGGCCAAGCATCGCAAGGCGGAAGAGCCCTTGAGTGCCTGGCACAGGACCGTCGAACGCGCGGAATGGTCGAGTCCGCTCGACGTCCGCAACACGTATCGAAGCGCAGACCCGATCGGGGACGAGTTCGTCGTCTTCGACATCTGTAACAATGACTATCGCCTCGTCGTCCGCGTGGATTACGAGCGATCGATCGTTTATATCTGGGATGTTTATACGCATTCGGAATACGACCGGATGGACTTCCAGGCGATCGACGAGAAGATCCGACGCGAGCGGAAGCAGCGCGAGGCCGAACGAGACCCCTAGCGGCCGGACAGACGTACGGCGTATGCCGGAGGAAGACGACATGCCCCTCACGATCGAGAATGCCCACGCCGGACCTGAGCGCGGCCCTTACCTGGAGCTCGTCCAGCGGTTCCCCCTCCGGCCGATCCGCTCCGACGGGGAGCTGGACGCAGCCATCCGCGTCATCGACTCTCTGATCATTCGGGGCGACCTGGATCCCGGCGAGCAGGACTACCTCGACGTCCTCACCGACCTCGTCGAGAAGTACGAGGCCGCCGAGCACCCGATGCCGCCGGTGTCGGACGCGGCGATGCTCCGCCACCTCATGGAGGCCCGCGGGGTCAATCAGTCGAAACTCGCGGACGACGTGGGCATCGCGGTCTCGACGATCTGCGAGGTGCTGGCGGGCAAGAGGCAATTGATCCGTAGGCACATCAGCGTCTTAGCAAAATACTTCAACGTCAACCCGGGGGTCTTCCAGATCTAGGAAGCCCATCGGCGCTCGGCGCCCCTGAGCTAAATCACTTTTCCCTGACTGTCACCGGGTGCGACCGCTCGGGGTCGCCGGCCGGGCCGCTCGGGACGGGCCGGGGGCCGATCGGGTGCCGTCGGACGCGACCAGCGAGAGCGGCCCCGGCCGGCCTGCCGCCCGGCCCGGCCCTGTACTGTGGCGAAGCCGGCCGGCCGATCCAACGGGGCGGAACGGATGGCAGCCAGCGGCGGGCCAAGCAATCTAGCTGCGTCCCCGTATCCAGTCACGTCCCCGTATCCAGTCAGCGTCCCCGTATCCAGTCAGCTGCGTCCCCGTATCCAGTCCGTATCCAGTCGCGTCCCCGTATCCAGTCCTAGCTGCGTCCCCGTATCCAGTCCCTCCCCTGGCCATGGCAATCCCTCCTGGATCGGACCGGATTGGCTCATTTCCTTCGTCGTCTTCGATCGTTCGATGGGTGACAAGATTGGTGGCCGCGAATCCGGCGCGGACCTCGAGTCAGGATCGCGCGGACGACCGCGCCGCCCCCCACGAGGATGGGCGCCCCGGTGCCGCCCAGGAACTGCTCGCGTCGTACCCGGCATCGCTCTCGCTCGCGGCGGACATCCGTCCGGACGGGCCGGCGAGCGCGGCCTGCTGGCCCCGGCCGCCCGGCTGCCGGCGGTCGGGTGGTTGAGGTCGGTCGGGTCGCGGCCGGCGGCGGACCGGGCCGAACCGACCTGTGACGCCCGCGCGCGGGACCGAAAGAACCCGAAACCGGGTCGGAACCGGACCGGTGAAGCTGGTCGATCAGCGGGTCGGTCGTATCGGCGCCGAGGTGGCGGTGAGAGTCAAGAAATCGTTCTGACCCCTTTGCTCGCGATCCATCAGAGAGCGGCTTAAAGCCTCATGCTTCCGGATCAAAGAGCGGCACACCCATCGCCTGGGCGGCTGTTTTGAGCTTGCCGTCCAGGGCTGCCAGCGGCAGACCGAGTCGGAGTGCCAGCTCCAGGTAAGCGGCATCGTAGGCGGAGAGGTTATGGGCCCGGGCCAGGTGCATCGTATCGGACCAGGCATGGGCGACCGTCTGGTCATCGACCGTAATGGGAAAGGCGCTCAGGATCGCCAGGAACCGCGCCGCGTCGGCCGACGTGATGCGCTTGCGGCGTTCGCCGACGATCAGGACGTTGGCCACTTCGAGCGGCCAGAGAGAGGGGACGTGGGCCTGTAGATCAGGCATCTTGTCCAGGATCGCCTCGGCGTATGTGTCGGCTTCGTCGTCGAAGCCCCACACCATCGTTACCGAGCCATCGAGGACAAACGCATTGGTGGCATCCATGCAAGATTCTCCTTAGAAACGGCGTCCTTCCTCAATCATCTCGCGGATGCTTGAACCGCCGAGCGACCGGCCCTTGCGGAATTGTTTCATGGCCTCGACGGCCGCCCGCACATCGGGCCTGGGCGTGGCGGAAACGGCGGGCAGCAGCCGGGCCACTGGCTTGCCGTGCTTGGTGATGGTGAATTCTTCCCCCCTGGCCGCCCGTTCCAGAAGCTGGGGCAGGTGGGTCTTGGCCTCGAATGAGCCGACGGTTTCCATGGCTGTCTCCTTATCTGAATTCAACTGGTTGAAAACCAGTCTATACGAAATCGCCCAATTTGCCAAGGCCCTGGTGAAAGAACGGTGGCATGATGTCCGGCGCCGGCCCGCCCCGGCCGTGCCCCGTGGCGAAGCCAGCCGGCGGACGGACCGGGCCGAACCGACCCGTGACGCCCACGGGCGGGAACGGCCCGAATAAACCCGAGACCGGCTCGGACCCGGACCGGCCCTGGCGAAGCCGGCCAGCCGATCCAACGGAACGGGAGGGACGGCAGCCGGCGGCGGGCGAGACAAACTAGCTGCGTCCCGAATGGCGTTAAGGACGCTAAACCCAAGTGGCCTTGACTCTTGAGATGACCGGGGCCTCCGTGCACCATGGTATTTTTCCCCGACACCATGGCACAGGAGGCCCCGCGATGCATCACCGGATTTCTAACACCCTCCACGCGCTGAGACAAGACCTCGCTGCCCGGCTCGGCGACGACGTCATCCTCGCCGCCTGCCGTGCCGCCGGACACACCTGGTGCGACTCCTGCCTCTTGACCCCGGCGGCCATCATCCACTGGTTTCTCATCCAGGTCTTCCACGGCAACACCGCGTTGACCCACGTCTCGCTCCTGGCCGGCCGTGCCTTCTCCGCCAGCGCCTTCTGCCAGGCCCGCGCCCGGCTCCCCCTGGCCGTCTTCCGCGCCACGCTCCGCGAGATCGTCCGCGCCCTGATCCCCGACACCCAGGCCATCGGCCGCTGGCGCGGCCATCGCACCTTCCTGGTCGACGGCTCGTCGTTCTCCATGCCCGACACCCCGGCGTTGCAGGCGCACTTCGGCCAGCCTGGCAACCAGGCCAAAGGGTGCGGCTTCCCCGTGGCCCACCTGCTGGCGCTGTTCCATGCCGGCACCGGGTTGCTGTTGGAGGTCAACGCGGCGCCATTGCGGACGCAGGACTTCGCGGGCCTGGCGGGTGTGCTCGGCTGGCTCACCGCCGGGGATGTGCTGGTGGCCGACCGCGGCTTCTGCTCGTTCGCCAGCCTGGCGCTGGTGATCAGCCAAGGGATTCATGCCGTGTTTCGCCTGCACCAGAAGCAGATCGTCGACTTCACGCCGGGCCGCGCCCACGCCCATCCGCGTCAGAAGGGCGTCCCCAAGGGGATGCCGCGCAGCCGGTGGATTCGGGCCTACGGATTGACCGATCAGTTGGTCGAATACTTCAAGCCGGCGCGGCGTCCCGAGCGGATGAGCGCGGCGGAGTATCAGACCTTGCCCGAGTCGATCGTGGTGCGGGAACTGCGGTATCGGATCGAGGTGCCGGGGTTTCGGACGCGGGAGGTGACGCTGGTCACGACGCTCACCGACGCCGTGGCGTATCCCGCCGATGCGCTGGCGGAACTTTATGGGACGAGGTGGCGGGTGGAGGAGCATTTGAAAGCGCTCAAGCAAACGATGAAGATGGATGTGTTGAAATGCATGACGGTGGAGGGTGTGCTCAAGGAATTGACGATGTACGCGGTGGCGTACAACCTGGTGCGGGTGACGATGTGCACGGCGGCGGGCCGTCAGGGCGTGGTGGCGGACCGAGTGAGTTTCATCGACGCGCTGCGGTGGCTGCGCGGGGCGGAGGCGGGTGAGGAGATGCCGGAGTTGGTCGTCAATCCGTGGCGTCCCGAGCGGTCTGAGCCGCGGTGTAGGAAGCGGCGGCCGAAGCAGTTCGACCTGATGAGGGTGCCGCGGGCCGAATTGCGCAAGCGGTTGAGGGAGAAGGACTTGGCGGCATGAGCCAGCGAGATCGACGGATGTGGAAAACCATTGTACTTTGATGCAATGGGGAGGGGGACGGGTCAGGGAGACTTGTGATGGAATGCTTATGATATAATGGATAATCGCCGGGTGGGTGGTCGGCAACGGCGGTGATAGTATGACTTGTTATCGTAAATGCAATACGATGTTTCTAACTCTTTGGCGGGCGGTAGCTTGCGGGATCTTCACGCCATTCAGCTGCGTCCCCGTATCTGTCCCCCCTGGCGAAGCCGGCCAGCCGATCCAACGGAACGGGAGGGACGGCAGCCGGCGGCGGGCGAGACAAACTAGCTGCGTCCCCGTATCTGTCCCGTATCTGTCCCCGCGTCCCCGTATCTGTCCCCCGTATCTGTCCCGCGTCCCCGTATCTGTCCCGGCCGCTTGACCAGCTCGCAAATCCGCTCGGTGCCCAGCGGCTTCGCCGCCAGCTTCCGGCTCCGGCCGTTGCTCGCCCTAAACAGCGGCGAGTCCTTCGCCTCGCCCGCGATGCCCGCCGCCTCGACATAAGCCAGTATAAAGCCCTCCAGGTCGTGCCGCACCGGGATTTCCCGGCTCTTGCCGCCTTTCTCCTGGAACCGCAGCGTGTATTGCTGGCCGTCATCCTGGAAGTCGCCCAGGCGGAGCTTCGCCACCGCCCCGGCCCGGCAGGCGGTATAGACCAGCGTGGCGATCACCGCCCGGTCACGCAGGCCGACCACGTCCGCCACTTCCACCGGCTCCTTCCCTTTCACCTTGACCCTACGCGTCAGCTTGAAGGATTTCAGCAGCGTCTTGGCATGCTCGATGGTGATCTCCGGCGTCTTGCCCTCGATCACCTGCTCCTTAACGCCCTTGACCGACGCCGCCGGGTTGAGGATGCAGACGTGCCGGTTCACCAGCCGGTCGAAGAAGCCGCGTAACGCCGCGAGATGCTGGTTACGCTTCGCTGGCGACCCGCCCAGGCCGACGAGGTACTGGCCGACCATGCCCGGCGTGATCGCCGCCAGCTCGACCCCCTGCCCCTCGCACCAGCCCAGGAACCGCCTCACCGCCCGCAGATAGGCCCGCTGCGTGTGCGGGTTGTGGTGCTCGGCGTAGAAGAACTCCTCCCAGGCGAAGCGTGCCGCCCCCCCTGCCCGCTCAACCAGCACCGGCAGCGTCGCCGCTTTGCCGGTGGCCGGTACGCCGCCCGGCGAGGTTCTCACCAGCTCGTTACTCATTTTTCATTCCCATCCTTGTTACTCCTCGCTTCGACGGCGGACAGGCGGCACCTCCTCACTTCGGCTGCCGCTGTACCAACTCAGCTAGGCGTTCCAGGCGTTCCTTCAGCTCCTGCACTTGTGTATCTTTCTCCGCCATCCGTACTCGCAGTTCGGCCTCGCGGCGAGAAGCCTGCCGCTGTTGCACGACCAACGCGACGCAGAGGGCCGCGATCACGATCAGGAGCATGAGCGTGCTCAGTCGGAATCGTTTCATGGTTTCGCCTCGAATCGGACATGGGTGCGTGCGTTTTCATGGCCACGATCCTACCACGTCGTCTGGCGTAGATAAAGGGGATTACCTACGCCTAACCTCGATCGGAACACCCACGCACACAAAGAGTTGCGCTTTGGAAACGCCAGCAGAGTCTGAGCCAGGTGATCCCGAGCCGTCGACGAACCCGTGACATGGGAGGTCCGCTTCCACGTCAGGGATTGCGCGACGGACGGCCTCGTCTCGGTCGACGGGGGGGGCCGTGGTGCGAACGAGCGAATGCCGCCAGGTGCCTCAGGCCGTCGCCGTAGCACGTGTACGGCATGGCCGAGCGCAGCGGGTCGATCAGGGCCCGACCACCGATCACAACGGCCACGCCGGCCTGCTCGGCCTCCTGATAGAGCTCGCGATACTCCGCCAGGAAGCGATCCCGATCCTCCAGGTGGTTCACCGAGATCCACAACAACCGCGGACGATGTTCCGACAACGCCTGGCGAAACGAATTGATCGGGGTGTGCGGGCCGAGGTCGATCGCCTGCCAGCCGGCGTCAAGCAGGACCATCTCCGCCAGGAGGTTCGCCAGGATGTAGTAATCCCGCTCGGGGCTTCCGCCAACCGCCAGGGGGCGATCATGGTCGGCACGCGCCTCCAAGGCAGCTTTGAGCTCGTAGAGCGCCGACACGCAGAGCTGAGTGCCCCGATGCTCGTGGAGGACCTCGATCCGACCGGTCTCCCACTCATGGCCCAACTCGTTCATGGCCGGCGCGATCACGACGTCGGCCAGGGCCTCCATCGCAATGCCCGACCGGTACCCGCCGTGGATCAGCGAACGAACCGTCTCTCCTTCCCCTCGCTTGAGCGCGGTCAACAGTTGTTGCGACAGGGCTTTCGGATCGAGGCGACCGTGCGTCTCGGCGACGAACTGAAGCTCGCTTAGGTCAAGTTGAGGGAAGTCGCCCTCCCTGACCAGGCGCAGGACGTCCGCCAGCAGGAGCTTCCGGTGCCCCCCGGCCGTTTTATGCGCGGGCAAGATCCCCTCGTCCACCCATCGCTTGACGGTCGAGACGCCCACGCCGAGAGCCCGGGCGACGTTTGCCGTGCTGACGTACTGGAGATTCGGCATGCGAACGACTCGCCGTTGCTTCATGGACGATTCGGACGTTCCACCTGTAATGTATCCATCCTCCATGATCGGTTCAACCGCGAGCTTACGGAATCCCCCACACGCGCGACTTTCGCCCGAAAAAAATGCGAATCGCTCACGGGCAAAAGGAGGATTCTCGAAAAATCTCCCTCCGAGGTTGACAAGCGTGGGCCGACCAGCCTATATGTTAAATGAACGATTTGGACGATTCAATGGCGATGGTTTCGCCGGGGTCGTCCTCGACATTCCTGGGGAGGGAGAAGCGATGAAAACGGTTGACGTGATTGCCGCGGTCCTGGTCGTTGTCGGGGCCGTGAACTGGGGACTGGTCGGGGCGGCCCGCATGGACCTGGTCGCCCTGCTATTCGGGGCGGGCTCGATCCTGAGTTCGGTCGTTTACGTCGCGGTCGGCGTGGCGGGGTTGTATCAGGCCCTCCAGTGGAAGGCGATCCAGAGGCGTTGGCAGGCTGACGTTCGCATGGCCTGAGCCGATTCCGGGGGTGGTCACGGCCTGCACTCGAACAACGGGGAGTAGCTCTACATGGGCGCGGTTTTGAATCCGGACCACTCCGAGTCTCTGCGCAACATGGATGGCGCCTCCACATCGATGCTGGGCCCGACGCGGGAGCGCCGGTTGCTCGAAGAGCTGGCCGATTGCAAGCGGACGCTGGCCGGGGACCTCGCTCGAGATCCGGGACTGGGTGTCCCCGAGAAGACCGACGACCCTCGGGCGCTGAGCCGATTCATCGCCGAGGTTTACCACAATCACGGCCCGATTGAAGGCACGCTCGAAGCCGTGTTTCGACGCTACTTCGAGCTCCGCGCCGAACTGGCCCTCGCCAATATGCGGCTGGTGGCCCACGTCGCCAAGCGGTACCGCAATCGAGGAGTCGCCTACTCCGACCTCCTTCAGGAGGGGTTCTGCGGCCTTCTCGAAGCGATCGACCGTTTCGATCTGGCGCATCGGACGAAGCTGGCAACGTACGCGACCTGGTGGATTCGCCAGGCTGTCCAGTCCCTGGTGGCCGCGGGGGCCTATCCTGTCCGCCTCGCGCCGCGCCATCTTCGACAACTCGCCCTGAATCAGGATGAACCCGGCCGGGAGGTCGCGCACGAACGCCGTGAACATCACTTAGCGACCGAGTCGATCCAACGAATCCACGCGGCCACTCAGCCGGCGGTCTCGTTCGGCGAGACCCGTTTGACCTCGCTCCATACAAGGAGCCATCCCGCGAGGGACCTCGCCGACGACATCGACCTGGAGGAAGCCCTCGGTCAGTGGCTGAAATCTCTGCGCCCTCGAGAGCGGCAGGTCCTTTCCTACCGCTTCGGACTGGGAGGCAGCCCCCGTCTTTCCCTGAGCCAGGTCGGCAAGATCCTGGACGTTTCCAAGGAACGCGTCCGCCAGATCCAGAACGCTGCCCTGGAACTGCTTCGCACCAACGTGTCGCGTGACAGGCTGATCCAAACCTACTGACAAGTGAGTACACCCATGCGCAAGATGCTCGGAGCGATTCTCGTCCTGTTCTCGGCCACCCCGGCCTTCGCCGCCGAAAAGGACATCGTTGACACCGCGGCCGCCGCCGGGTTCAAGACGCTCGTCGCCGCCGTCAAGGCGGCCGACCTCGTGGACACCCTGAAGGGCGAAGGCCCCTTCACCGTCTTCGCCCCGACCGACGAGGCGTTCGCCAAGCTCCCCCCGGGGACCGTCGAGGAGCTGCTCAAGCCGGAGAACAAGGACAAGCTGAAGGCGATCCTGACTTACCACGTCGTCGCGGGCAAAGTCATGGCAGCCGACGTCGCGAAGCTCGACGGCAAGAACGTCAAGACGGTCCAGGGAGACCCGGTTGCAATCAAGGTCGACGGTGGCACCGTCATGGTCGGCAAGGCCATCGTGACCAAGACCGACATTCCGACGAGCAACGGTGTCATCCACGTCATCGACACCGTCTTGCTCCCCTCCGCTGACAGGTGAGGAGCAAGCGACACGCCAGTCCAGCACTCCACGAAGGCAACCTCCTCGCACGCGCGGTCATGGGCCCCGGTTGGCCCCGCGGATGTCGATTCTCCCTGATGCAGTGCGAGCGGTTCGGGAGACCGGCGGGAACCCGTCCGGCTCGGGCCGTGGCGGTTCCCGCCGTCCGTCATCGGGACCATTCATCACGTCAATCGTGGTTCACGGATCGTTCCTCTCACCCATATCGTCTTCTGAGGTGAACACGCATGCTCAAGCTTACGGATACAGTCCGGTCCGTGGGAAGCGGCTGCTGCCACGTTCTCGGTAACTCGACAACATCAGCGGGCTCGCGTGCCAGCGGTGTCGCCGGGGACCAACAAAATCGAGGGCAGTCGATTATGCACCATCTCACCCTACTCGTGCCGTTCGCCTTGCTCGGCGTCGCCTCCGACGCCGCACGGGCCGACGACCCCAAGCTTGCGGCGTCGAAGGTCAAGCCGAGACCGGCCGACGGTGACGCCCCATTGGCCGAAGGGTTCCCCGACGCCACCGAGCCGGGCAAGATCGAGGTGAAGAGATACCCCGCGTATCGGAGTGCGGTCACCACGTCCAAAACGGCCACCGTGTCGTCGGGCGACCTGATGTTCTTCACGCTTTTCAACCACATTCAGAAGAACCAGGTCGAGATGACGGCCCCGGTGATCAACACGTTCAAGACGCCTCGGATGATCGAGACGCCAGGGGCCAAGGGCGAGGTCACCATGGAGTTCGTCTACCGCTCGCCCAGGGAGGGCAAATCGGGTCCCGACGGCCCGTCCGTCGAGGTCGTGGATCATCCCGCTCGGAGCTTCGTCTGTCTCGGGTTTCAGGGCGGCAAGATGAGCGATGACCAGATGCGAAAGGCCGTGGTAACGCTCCGCAATTGGCTCGACGACCACAAGGGCGAGTGGATCGAAGCCGGCCCGCCTCGCCGGCTCGGCTACCACGGTCCCATGACACCCCCGGCCCAGAGACTCTGGGAAGTCCAGATCCCGGTCAAAGCCGCACAATGACTGGCCGGAACCAACTCGTGGCCGACTGGCTTCATCTTCCGGTTTGCTACGCTCCGAAAGAACCGGATGATTCGATCGAGCCGGTCAGCGCCTTCTGGATCGCCTCCCGAGTCGCCATCGGACGGATCGGGAAGACTTCCAGAGCCTTCTTGTCTCGGACCACGGTGGGGTTCTTCAGCCCCTCGATTAGATGCCGCCCGACCTCGAAGCTGGCGGGAGTCACCAGGGCGAGCCATAGGCTCGATAAGTAGGGCGTCAGCACCGGCACCGATATCAGCCAGCGCCGTAGACCCTGCTGGAGTGCGCATCCCCGAATCATGTCTCCATAGGTCGTGACATCCTGGCTGCCGATCTCGAAGATCTGGCTCTCGCACGAAGGTAGGTCCTTCGCGGCCAAGAGGTAGTCCACCACGTCGTCCACAGCGATCGGCTGGGTCGGCGTCGTGAGCCAGCGAGGGCAGAGCATGACCGGCAAGCGGTCGGTCAGCGACTTCACCAGATCGAACGACAGGCTACCGGTCCCGATCACCAACGACGCCCGGAACTCGACGGTTTCTACGCCGGATCCCCGGAGGATCCGGCCGACTTCATGGCGGCTGCGTAGATGCGGCGAGAGCTTGGGGTCGGCATCGTCCCCCAGGCCGCCCAGGTAGATGATTCGCCGCACGCAGGCCTTCTCTGCGGACTGGGCGAAGTTCGTCGCCGCCTGTCGGTCCTCTTTCTCGAAGTCCTTCGGCCCGGACATCAGGTGGACCAGGTAGTACGCCGTGTGGACTCCACGCAGCGCCTCATCGAGCGACGGGGCGTCGAGAACGTCACCCCGGACGATCTCGGTGGATTCGTTGACGCGGGACCGCAGCTTCTCGGGGCTGCGGGCCAAACACCGCAGCTTCACCGGCTGCTGTTCGAGCAGCGGGATCAGCCGACCGCCGACGTAGCCGGATGCTCCCGTCAACAGCACGACATCTGCCGTCCGTACCTCAGGAAGCTCCAATCCCGGTTGCGGCATCGTCTCTGGTCGAACCCCCGGTCGTGGTCGGATGTCGGGGCCGGACCCGAATGGCGTGAAGATCCCGCAACCTACCGCCTGCCAACGAGTTAGAAACATCATATTACATTTACAATAACAAGTCATAGTATCACCGCTGTTGCCGACCACCCACGCGGCGATTATCTATTATATTATAAGCAAACCATCACTAATCCCGCTAGCCCGTCCCCCTCCCCATTGCATCAAAGTACAATGGTTTTCCACATCCGTCGATATCGCTTGCTCATGCCGCCAAGTCCTTCTCCCGCAACCGCTTGCGCAATTCGGCCCGCGGCACCCTCATCAGGTCGAACTGCTTCGGCCGCCGCTTCTTACACCGCGGCTCGGACCGCTCGGGACGCCACGGATTGACAACCAACTCCGGCATCTCCTCACCCGCCTCCGCCCCGCGCAGCCACCGCAGCGCGTCGAGGAAACTCACCCGGTCCACCACCACGCCCTGACGGCCCGCCGCCGTGCACATCGTCACCCGCACCAGGTTGTACGCCACCGCGTACATCGTCAATTCCTTGAGCACACCCTCCACCGTCATGCATTTCAACACATCCATCTTCATCGTTTGCTTAAGTGCTTTCAAATGTTCCTCCACCCGCCACCTCGTCCCATAAAGTTCCGCCAGCGCATCGGCCGGATACGCCACGGCGTCGGTGAGCGTCGTGACGAGCGTCACCTCCCGCGTCCGAAACCCCGGCACCTCGATCCCATACCGCAGTTCCCGCACCACGATCGACTCGGGCAAGGCCTGATACTCCGCCGCGCTCATCCGCTCGGGACGCCGCGCCGGCTTGAAGTATTCGACCAACTGATCGGTCAATCCGTAGGCCCGAATCCACCGGCTGCGCGGCATCCCCTTAGGGACGCCGCTATGACGCGGGTGGGCGTGGGCGCGGCCCGGCGTGAAGTCGACGATCTGCTTCTGGTGCCGGCGAAATACGGCATGGATCCCCCGGGTCATCACCAGCGCCAGGCTGGCGAAGGAGCAGAAGCCGCGGTCGGCCACCAGCACATCACCGGCGGTGAGCCAGCCGAGCACACCCGCCAGGCCTGCGAAGTCCTGCGTCCGCAAGGGCGCCGCGTTGACCTCCAACAGCAGCCCCGTGCCGGCATGGAACAGCGCCAGCAGGTGGGCCACCGGGAAGCCGCACCCTTTGGCTTGGTTGCCGGGCTGGCCGAAGTGGGCCTGCAAGGCCGGGGTGTCGGGCATGGACAACGACGAGCCGTCGACGAGGAAGGTGCGATGGCCGCACCAGCGGCCGATGGCCTCGGTGTCGGGGATCAGGGCGCGGACGATCTCGCGGAGCAGGGCCCGGAAGACGGCCAGGGGGAGGCGGGCCCGGGCCTGGCAGAAGGCGCTGGCACTGAAAGCGCGGCCGGCCAGGAGCGAGACGTGGGTCAACGCGGTGTTGCCGTGGAAGACCTGGATGAGGAACCAGTGGATGATGGCCGCCGGAGTCAAGAGGCACGAGTCGCACCAGGTGTGTCCGGCGGCGCGGCAGGCGGCGCGGATGACGTCGTCGCCGAGCCGGGCAGCGAGGTCTTGTCGCAGCGCGTGGAGGGTGGTAGAAATCCGGTGATGCATCGCGGGGCCTCCTGTGCCATGGTGTCGGGGAAAAATACCATGGTGCACGGAGGCCCTGGTCACCTCAAGAGTCAAGGCCACTTGGGCTTAGCGTCCTTAATGCCATTCGGGACGCGATTAGTTTTTCGGGACCGGTCCGGCCGTCGGCGTCGGTTCCCGGCCGGTCCGCCGGCCGACTTCGCCAGCGGGGCGGTGGGACTCGGACCCGGCCGGCGACGCTCGAACCGGGCGGACCCGAGGCGAAGCCGGCCGGCGGACCCGACGGGTCGTGCCGCAACCGCTCTCCAGGGGAGCGGGCGGGTTCGCGAGGGCGAGCTGCGTCCCCGTTGGCCTTTGCGGGAGCCGCGGCCTAGCCCCTTTCGGTTCCCCGTTTCGGTCGTCCCAATCCCATCAACGATTTGCACCGTCGGACTCGGCCAGCTTGCGCTTCGCCTGGTCCGCTTCATCCTGGCTCATCAGCTTCGCTTTGACCAGCAGTTGAACGCGGTCCGTCATCGGCATGGCCTTCAACTTCCTGACCGCTCCCTTGATCTTCAGGCTCGAAGACGACCTCGGCAGCTTCTGTCGCTTGGGTGGCATCGAATTCCTCCCAATCAGTCGGGTGGTGAAGCCATGTACCCAGAATGCAGACGGGATTCCTCACGCAGACCTGGATGTGGGCCCCGTGAGAGATCCAGCTCCGCGTCCCTATCCGCTTCTCATCGCCGGTCGGGACGTAGACGGCGCGGGCCGAATCGACCGAAAGTCGCTCCTCGGACGCTTCGATAACCGCATACGCATACTGGAATACGGCGCAGTCCAGGTACTTGTAGTGATTGGCGTTCTCGGGGATGGTCCGCCCCGCCGCGGTCTCGGTCGCGCGGTATTCCCGGTAGATCTCCTTCAAGTATCTAATATTGTACGGATCCAGGAGGTCGAAGCAGAAGCCGAGGCGGATCATCGATCCCAGGATCGCTATCGGCTCGTTCCATTTCTGCCGCCGCTTCCTCCGCTCGACCCACCAGAAAGCCTGCTGGGGAGCATACTCCCAGAAGTAGATCCCATGGCCGAGCCAATCGTCTCGATTCCGGCTGAACTTGAATGGCCGCCGACGATTCACGATATCCAGGGCAACGGACAGGCGGGTGCCGTGGTAGCCGACGATGGTACGGTGATAGTCGTCAAAGCGCATGGTTCTGGCACGATAGAGTCTACGCCGTCGCGTGGCCGGCAAACGCCCGGGACCCGCGGCCCGGCCGGCTGTTCATCCCTGCTCGTCCGATGACCGGTCTGTCCGTCCCTCGTGTCTCGGCCCGACTCCGTTCAGCCCAGCAACTCCTCGACCAACGCCTCCACTTCCCGGCCGATGAGGCGGAGCTCGTCATCGCTCCGATCTGGGATCCGAAGAGGCTCACCCGCCATCGCATTAGGTCGTTTCTGACAATGGTACTTTCGGGTAGAATACAGGTAGAGCCCTTCTCCCAAGATGGGAGGTTTCCGAAAGGAGGCCACCCATGTACCGCTTCGATCTCACCGACGTCGAGTGGGAGCGGATCGCGCCGTCCTTCCCCGATCGCTACCACGACGGCAAGGCCGGCCACCCCTGGAACGACCATCGCCCGCTGGTCAACGGCATCCTCTGGCACCTGCACACCGGCGCCCCGTGGCCCGACACGCCCGGTCGCTACGGCCCCTGGCAGACGGTCTATGACCGCTTCAACCGCTGGCGCCGGGACGGGACCTGGGCGCGGATCCTCGACGCCCTGCTGCTGCGACTGGACCGGGCCGGCGGCATCGACCGCGACTTGTGGTGCGTCGATTCGACCATCAGCCGCGCCCACGTCTCGGCCGCCGGGGCGAAAAAAAAATCCCGACCCGCGGCCGCGGCTGGGCGGCCCCCCGGCGGCGCAAGTCGTCGAGCCTCCTGACCATGCGTTGGGTCGTTCCCGGGGCGGCTTCAGCACCAAGACGCATCTGGTCTCTGACAGCCACGGGATCGTCCTGGCGGTCTTCGTGACCGCCGGTCAGCGCCACGACAGCAAGGGCTTCCAGCCGGTGATGGCCCGCGCCCGCCGGCCGCGGCGGGCCGGGCGCCCCCGCTGGCCGGAGCGGGAGGCCGGCGACAAGGGCTACAGCTACAAGCCGGTGCGGCGGTGGCTGCGGCGACACCACATCAAGCCGGTGATCCCGACGCGGAAGGACCAGCCGCGCGACGAGGGATTCGAGAAGGAGACCTACCGGCGGCGGAATATCGTCGAGCGCGCCGTGGGCTGGTTCAAGTGGTGCCGGTCGCTGGCCACGCGCTACGACAAGCTGGCGGTGAACTACACCGCGTTGTGGACCATCGCCGACATCCAGTACCTCCTCCGGACGTATCCAGAAGTGCTCGGAGTTCAATCCTCAGCGGATTGTCAGAAACGACCTAGCCCGAGAGCCTCGGCATAGGTACCGAGCCGATCATCCCCGTGGGGGGGCGCCAAGACGCCTCGCTCCAGCTTGCTGAAGTTACCCACATCGAACCCATGAGAGGCACAGAATGCTCGGAGCGTCTGTCCCGAAGCGATCCGCTTCTGTTTCAAGAACTCGCCGAATGTCTTCGCCGCCACGATGAATGCCTCCTCCCCGAGATCCTCGCCCGAGCCGGTACACGGGCGATCAACTCCGCTCCGCTGTTGTACGAATTCTACAACACCATGGTTCGGTGTCAATGTCCGACGAAGGCAGAGCGCTGCACGGCTGCGCGTCATCGCGGACCGATGGCTCTTCCCGCCGTCGATCCACTCGCCGGCGCCCTGGACCGGCCGGCCTTGGGGATGATCTCGGCCCGCAGCGGCTGGCGCTGGATGCTCGACCGCGACGACAGCCCGCGGAAATCGGCGGCGGGGCCACGGGGCGGGGCCACGGGGGGCCACGGCGGGGGGCCACGGGGGGGCCACGGGGACATTCCTAATTGTTGACGCTGGATGCACAAAATAGGTAAGTTGGGAAACCGGTGTCGTTCTGCTCTTTTTCCGGTCCCGGCCGCTGGCAGGAGTCACCCGTCGGGGGCCACGGGGACATTCCTAATTGTTGACGCTGGATGCACAAAATAGGTAAGTTGGGAAACCGGTGTCGTTCTGCTCTTTTTCCGGTCCCGGCCGCTGGCAGGAGTCACCCGTCGGGTCCGGCCCGGACGGACCGGCCGGCCGGCGTCGCGTCGGGCCCGGGCCGTCCGGTCCGGCGGTCGGTCCGGCGGCCGTCGGGAGGTCCGGGCCGGGCGGGGCGGAGGCGACGGGGCGCCTCGATGGAAGGAATTGCAAGCCGACTAGGGTGGCTGCCGGGCTCACGGCCGGATGCCACCGGCTGATGCGGCCTCCGGAGCCGGAGGTTAACGACCGGTCGCCCCGCGCGCCGCAGAAGCCGCGTTCAACGAGCCGTTCAACCCGGCCAACTCGCCGGGGGTGACCACGCGGTAGCCGCCGACGTCGGCGATCAGGCTGCCGGTCTCCCGCTGCATCCGCAGGGCAAATTCTTCCAACTCGCGGTTGGTCCGCCCACCCTTCCAGAGGCAAGACACATAGCCGTTGCCGAGCTCCACCTTGCAACCGCCGAGGGTCACGCTTCCGTCAGCGTCCCGCTCGCCGAGCTCGTCGAGCAAGCGGCGGACGACCTCCATCTCCAACGCCTTGATGGGCACGCGCTGGCGGCGCTCCACCGCGGCGGCATCGAGATGCCCGATCGTGAGACGGTGCAACATGGTCAGACCCTCCGATCCCGCAGGGCCCGCAAGAGCCGTCGGGCCTGCTCCTTGATCGCCAGCGCCGTGTTGGGCGCGTGCTCCTCGGCGGCCTCGTGACTGCCCCGCAGGCCCTCTTCGTACTCGTGGGCGATGATGGCGTCCTGCCTCACCGACGCGGGGCATTTCGCATGAAATGACGATACCTCCGACGGCATGCCCTCGGCAAGCAAATGGGGCGCGAACAGCCCTGCGTCGAGGTTGATGCGGCCCGTCGGCGGGTGCACGCCGCCCCCGTCGGTCCACAAGGGGTGGAACGCCGCGAGGCGATAGTTGAAGTCCGGGTCGATCATGCCGATGCGGTCCTCTGGTACTCCGACCTCGCACATCCGCTTTCGAGCGATGGCCTCCAGGAGTTCATGATATCGGGTACAGAAGTCCTTGGCGTGCTCGACCGGATCAGTCGGGACTGCAGGACGAGCCGGGAATCGCGCGGAGGGCGGCAGGCCGATCATGGCGGGCGGTGGCGCGGTCGGAGCGG
The DNA here is from genome assembly GCA_963815795.1 of uncultured Planctomycetota bacterium. Lineage (GTDB taxonomy): Bacteria > Planctomycetota > Planctomycetia > Isosphaerales > Isosphaeraceae > JAKAUH01. The sequence goes on from CAWFIC010000006.1 coordinate 1,945,392, forward strand.
GCAAGGGCGCCGGCTGCCGCAAACTCCCGGTCCACCTTCTTGCGGCCCTGATGATTCGGAAGAAGAGGCCCCCTTCGCGCGGTGGTAGTTCCATGCGGAAGACATACCATGAGCGGCCGGATTCGGCAAACGCGAAGGGTGGAAATCGGCGTCGTTTCATCCTTTCCCCAGGCCGCCGGACCGGGCGGAAATCGCGTCGTTTCCTCTTTTCACCACCCCGCCGGACCGTGACGATCGCCGGCCTCAGTCCGTCGGTCCTGCCAGCCGGCTCCGCCGCGGGCCCGAGCGGGGCCGGTCCGGACGAGGGGAACCGAGAGGGTCAGACCCCCTTTATTCGCACAGCCCGTTCACCCGCGCAACAGGAAGTTCCGGCCTCGCCGACGGGGCTTTCTCGCATTATCGATCTGGTGGAGGTCTGTTGCTACGCCCGGATGGCCCTTGCGGAAAGCGTGACGACGCCGCTGACCAGATGCGCCGTCATGCTTCAATCTTCTTGGCTGACTTTGGGGCTCCGGCCTTGGTGCGGGCTACGGCCGCCTTCGGTTTGGCGGCCGCTTTCGGCTTCGCCGGCGCTTTCGCCTGGGCCGCTGCCTTGGGCGTGGCGCCCGCTTTCGGCTCGGCCTTGTAGTGATCGGCCAACTCCTTCCGTGGGGTCACGATGCCCGCGCGGATTAACGCCTTCAACGCCTGCTCAGGCGTTCGCTTCTGCGCCTTCCTCACGATGTAGCCGAACTTACTGTGGGCCACCGCTGGGGTGGCCTGCTTTGCCGTAGCGACCGTCTTCGCGGACATGCCAGACGGCGAGGATGCTCCGGGGGTTTCGGACGCAGACTTGTATGTGAGTTTCTTCACTGATCCAGCTCCCCTTGCAAATCCTCTTCTTGGCCGAGGTAGGGACGTAGACCGCGCGGGCGGTGTCGAGAGGCCGCTTCGATTCCTCGAAGTCATCGTACATGTGATTAAAGAGGGCGCAGTCCAGTTTCCTGTGCGACCGGACGTTCTTCGGCGGCTTGATCCCGTTCGCGGCCAGGTCGGCAAGCATCTGGTCGAGGTATTCCCGCAGGACCGCCACGTTGCCGGGGTCCACAAGGTCGAAGCAATAGCCCAGCCGGATCACTGCGCCAACGACCGCCGGACAATCGTGCTTCTTATGATCTCTCGTCCACCACCAAGCCTGCTTGAACGCATGCTCCCAAAAGTAGATGCCCTTTCCGAACCATTCGTCGTCCTGATCGCTAGGCGCGAACGCTTCGCCCGCGACGAGCCGATCGGCCGCGGTCATATCCGTTCCATGAGACCCGATCACCGTCCGGTGATAATCCGAGTAATCGAGGATTTGGGTGGTGTCCGGTGGCCGTTGAATGGGATTCTACCGATGGGTAAGCTAGACGTCCAGGACCTGACTCACCGATCCGGATCCGCCCAGGACGACTCATGCCCACGGACGACCTCGACCGCTTCTGCTGCCAGAATCCCGACTGCCCCGACTACGGCCGCCACGGCGCCGGCAACCTCTCGGTCTGCGGCCACTACGGCCAGGCCCACCACCGGCTGTTGTACTGCCGCACCTGCAAGGCCCGCTTCTCGGAGTTCAAGGGCACCCCGCTTTTCAACTCCAAGCTGCCGCACGAGAAGGTGCTGGCGATCCTCCAGCACCTCGCCGATGGCTGCGGCACCCGCCAGACCGCCCGGTTGGTGGGGGTCAACAAGGACACCGTCACCCGACTGGCCCTGCTCGCCGGCGCTCATGCTCAGGCCGCCCACGACGAGTTGGTGGCCTTTTCCCCCCTATACCCGTGAGGTCCAGTTCGACGAGAAATGGTCCTTCGTCCACAAGAAGCAGAGGAACTGCGACCCCGACGACCCGGCCGATGACCACTGCGGGGACTACTGGGACTACGTCGCCTACGACCCCGAGCATAAGCTGGTCCTGGCGGTGATCCCCGGGGCGCGGACGGAGGAGAACGGCTGTGCGATCGTCGGCGAGGTCGCGGAGCGGCTCGGCGGCACGCCGCCGGAGCTGATGACCAGCGACGAGTATCCGGTGTATGAGACGGCGATCCACAACACCTTCGGCGAGCCGGTCCCGGCGGAGCGGAAGCCGGGCCGGCCCCGGGTCGTGCCCCAGCGGCGGGTGCCGGAGGGCGTGGTCTACGCGACGGTGCACAAGCGCCGCAAGAAGGGGCGGGTCGTCGCGGTCGAGCCGCGGTTAGTCTTCGGGTCGGAGGACGAGCTGGAGGAGGCGCTGGGCGAGTCGTGTGCCAGTCGCGTGGTGAATACATCCTTCGTCGAACGGCAGAACGCGACCGATCGGCACCGCAACGCGCGGAAGGGGCGGAAGACGTATCGGTTCAGCAAGGACTGGCAGGTGCACGAGGCGATGACCTACTTGACGCTGTACGGCTACAACTTCTGCTGGTGTGTCCGGACGCTGCGGGTCAAGGACGAGGAGGGGCGGTGGCAGGAGCGGACGCCGGCCCTGGCCGCCGGGTTGACCGACCACGTATGGACCTGGCGCGAGTGGTTCACTCGCCCGGCCGTTCAGCCAGCGTAGGACACCACCAGGATTTGGGACGGCAAGGCTGAATGCCCAAGAGAGTCGTTTTCCGACCACTCCCCAATCCTACCACGCACTTGACGGCGTGGATCGGCCCTGAGGGGTTTCGGTTCGGCGAACCAAGACGCCGAGAAATCCTCGAAAAACGCGAGGAATTCTGAGAATCCCTGGAAACCGAAGGCGGGTGGAGGAAGACCAAGGAGGTCGGGAGCCGATTCGGCCGGTCCGGATCGCCAGCCGGCTCCGCCGCGGGCCCGAGCGGGGCCGGTCCGGACCACCGGTTCCATCGGGATCGGAACCGGCCGACGACGGCGCACCCGCGCCCGATCCCCGAATTCGCCCCGTCGCCGGCGCGATCGACCCGTCATAATCCCTAACGCGGCCGAGCCGCAACCCTCGGCTTCGCGACCGGATTTCACGCAGAGACGCAGAGGGCCGCAGAGACGCAGAGAAGACAACCGGTCCAGATCCCTCGCCAAGCCGTCTCTTTCTCCTTGGCGTCTCTGCGGGACTTGGCGTCTCTGCGTGAAACGCTTCATCCCATGAGATGCGCGCACGGCGGCAGGGATCCTACGGTGGAAGACTCGACAATCCCCCCCAGACCAGCGTGGAAAATTCCTCCCGCATATTCCATTCTTCGCAAACCGCGTGTACAATAATATGCAACGGCCCGCAATGGGGCGGGCCGCTCCGAAGCGACGAAGCCCGGCACCGAAGAGAGGACACCCGCCGATGACCGCCACCACGACCACTCCGGATCGCGCCGAGATCAGTCGCCAGAACGGGCGTAAGAGCCGGGGCGGGGGGCCTAAGACCCCGCAGGGGAAGGCCCGATCGCGGATGAACGCCCTGAAGCACGGCATGACTGCATCATTGCATGTGTTGCCGGGAGAGGACCTGGACGCGTTCCGGCGCCGGGTCGCGGATTTCATCGCCGCCGCCCAGCCCCGAAACGCCATCGAGCTGGCCGTCACGGAGCAGGCTGCTCTGGCCACTTGGAAAATCGCCAGGGGCGAGCGTGCGGCGGCCGCCCGGGCTCGCACCGCTCTGCGAGCCGCCGAGGCCGCCGCGGGCCTCGGGAACCACGACGAGGTCGCCGCCCTGGGCCAATGGCTGCTGGCCCCCGACCTGAGGGCCAAGCAGGAAGCCGGCAAGGCCTTGTTCCCCTTCTTGACGAAGGACCGGCACGACCCCTTCGGCCGCGGCCGGGGCGAGCCCCGGCACATCGTGCTGCGGCTGGAGGCCAGTGCCGCCGGCTGCCAGTGGCTGATCGACCGGTGGGCCAAGCTCCGGGTGTGGCTCGACCAGGGCGCCGACTGGCGGACCAACGAGCTGATCGCGGCCCTGCAACTGCGCGGCCAGCGGCCGTTGGCGAAGGATGCCATCGAGTGGCAAGACCTGGTCGAGCCGATCCTGCCCACCGAGAACCCGGAGGCGATCGCCGAGGCGCGGCGTCGGATGCTCTCGCAGTTCGCCGCCGGCCTGCCCGACGACCCGGCCGGCCAGCGGGCGGCGCTCTGGCGGCTGGTGGCCGAGGAGACGGAGCGGCTGCTCCGGCGCCAGGCCGGGCACCAGCGGCGCGAGGCGGCCGACCTGGCCGAGCTGGCCGACCGGCTGGCGGTGGACACCTCGCCGGAAGGGGAGCTGATGCGGCGGTACCAGCTCGATAACGATCGCAAGCTGGACCGTGCGATCAACAACCTGGTGAAGCTCCGGCGCGGGGGCGTCGGCGTCGCTGGCGATCCGGCGCCCGATGGCGCCCTGAGGCCGAGCCGGGGCCGTTGGCGACGGTCAAATCCCAGGGCGCTGCGGCGGACGCTCAAGAGGGCCAGGCCGACGCCGAGATCCAGCCGAACCCGATTTTCGATCTTGGATTGGGGATTTTGGATTCCTCTTTACCCATCCAAAATCCAGAATCGCCAATCCAAAATCCCAACGTGGCCGAGCCGGCTCCGGCCGGGATCGCCGCGCCGGCCCGAGCCGCCGCCGAACCGGAGAGCCACCCCGTTCCGCAAAACGAACTGTCATGCCCCCCCGGGGACACCCGACCCCATGCGAATGGATGGGCGCATGGATTCTCCTCTCCGGCTCAATTCTCGGAGCAACCCAGCCCGGCCGTTGTCCGTGGTGGAGGCGCCGAGGGGAACTCGCAAGACGAGCCCGGCCCACCGGCTCATGGCGATGAAACCCCGCGAAACGAACCCGACCCCGCGACCGACGGCGATCCGATCGCGCCAAACGAACCCTGCGCACCGGTCGGCGGCGATCCGATCGCGCCAGACGAACCGACCGGGTCGAGGCGGATCGCCGATTGGAGTGTCCCGGCCCTGGTCTGGGGCCTGGTGATCCTGCTGGCCGCCGGACTGTCCGCGGCGCCGGCGGGCCCGGTCGCCGGCCCGGGCGGTCGGCCGGACCGCCCCCGCGCCGGGCGATCCGGCCCGGCCGCGGCGAAGATCCGGGATCGCGGCCTCCACGGCTTGGACCTTCATCGCGAAAGCACGAAAGGACGAAAACACGAAATGGAAAGGACGAGGGGGCCCGAGCCCGGACCGAACCCGATCGACTGTCCCGGTCTTTTTCGTGCTTTCGTCCTTTCGTGCTTTCGTGATCTCGTCCGCGACGACGGCGACGGGCCTCGTGTGCCGTCCGGATCTCCATTCACGCCGGTCCCGGAACTCGGCGGCCGAAGGATCCACGCGCCGCCGAGCGGCCCCGTCATCCGCCGTTCGGGCCCCGCTCGCCGACCACCCGAGAAGGTCCCCGGCGCGGCCATCGCGGCGGTGCGCCGCGGCGTGCCGGCCGGTGGTCAGGAGACCGGGGTGGAAGGCCCGACGGAATTGGGCGTCATTCGTGCCGGGGGTGCGAGCCGGCGGGGCCAACGCAGGAACGCGACCGCACCCCGTGGCTCGTCTTGGGTTGCGGATTCCGCCCGATTGCAGTATGATCATCAATAGGAGTTGTCCTCCACGATCCGGCTCGGAAAACGGTGTCAGACCGGCCCACGACCGGTCTCGCCGGGCCGGGCGTCGCGAAACTCGGATCACGGGCGGAGCCAGTCAACTTGTCCATATCCAAGGCGGAACGAGAACGTAGTCTCGCGGTCTTCATCGACCTGGAGAACCTGGCGATCGGTTTCCAGAACCAGCGGAAGATCAAGTTCGATATCCAGAAGGTCCTGGAGCGGCTGGTCGAGAAGGGGAAGTTGATCGTCAAGAAGGCGTACGCCGATTGGAGCCGGTATCCCCTCTACACGGCCCCGTTCCACGAGGCGGCGATCGAGCTGATCGAGATCCCCAAGCGATCGCAGACCGGCAAGAACTCGGCGGACATCCGCCTGGTCGTCGATGCCATCGACCTGGCCTGGAGCAAGGCGCATGTCGACACGTTCGTGATCGTGTCGGGGGATTCCGACTTCTCGCCGCTGGTTTCCAAGCTCAAGGAGAACGGCAAGCACGTCATCGGGCTGGGGATGAAGGGCTCGACGTCCGACCTGTTGCGGGACAACTGCGACGAGTTCATCTATTACGAGGACCTGGAGCGCCAGGAGCAGAACGAGCAGCAACTGGCGACCGACCTCAACTCGTACCTTCCGCCCAACTTGCCCGAGCGCCAGCGCGAGGTCTTCAGCCTGTTCGTCGAGGCGTGCCACGCGCTGCGGCGCGAGAACCACGAGGTGCTCTACGCCTCGATGATCAAGGACACGATGAAGCGGAAGAAGCCGTCGTTCGACGAGAGCTATTACGGCTACCGCAGCTTCACCCACCTGCTGGAGGATGCCGACAACCTGGCGCTGGCCGACATCGAGCGGAATCCCAAGAGCGGCACCTACGTCGTCTCGCGATTCTGCGGCGAGCGGGAGGCCAAGGTCACGGCGGAGACGGATGGGGCCCGCGTCCTGCCGGCTCCCTCGGTCCCCCTGCCGGCCGGTACCGTGCCACGCCGCGACCGCCGGCCGGCCGGCCGGCGCCGCCGGTGATCGCGGGTCGCCGACACCGGGATGACTGATGCCGGCGCGGCCGAATCCGATCCATCGGCCTCCGGGGGTCGCGGAAGGACGATGTTCCTCCCGGACGGCCGCAGCTCGTTTGATCGAGGGGGCACGGACTCGTATGATCATGCTGGGGCGATCGCTCGGCCGAGCGGTCGCCATACGGACGCTCGGGAGATGCGATCATGCGGACACGTCCTGTAACTCGGGTCCTGGGGTTCTTACTCGGGTTGGCATTCCTCGCGGCCGGGAGCGGGCTCCGCGCCGGCGAACCGCCCTCCGATTCCGCGCTCGCCAAGCACGGGCTCAAGCGTGCCGGGGTGGTGCTGGTGCTGGAAGCCGAGTCGGAGGTCCACGCCAAGGCTGAGGAGGTGCGGCAACTGGCCCGGCAACGGAGTTACGCCGTCGCTCAGCAGCGCTCCACACTCAGCGAGAAGGAGTACCAGGACACGATCAAGGAGCTGACCGCGGAGATCAACCAGCTCAAGAACCAATACAGCGCGGCCACGCAGACGATGAATCGGATCCCCAAGCGACGGGGCTACCCGGTCAACAGCATCCTCGCCGAGGAATACCAGGAGTTGAATTATTACCGAAATCAGCTCCAGATGGAGGTGAACCAGCGGCAGACTTTCTTGAACCAGCTCAAGAGCAAGCCCTTCGATCCGAAGGACCGAATCAAGCTGGACAACGAGGTGCGGACCCGGACCGAGGCCGTGCACCAGGGCGCGCTGGAACTCCGCAAGCTCGTGGACGGGGTCCACGAGAAATACGCGGCGCTCGAGAAGGATCCGCAGGTCAAGAAATGGCTGAATACGCCGGAAGGTTCCGCCGGGGTGAAGCCCAAACTGGGGCCGTCGCGCGCGTTCCTGCTGGATGAGAAGATGCTGGAGCGCGTCGAGCGGGATTCGGCTCCCGACGAGCCCTTTGCGCAGCCGGCCAAGGCGATACGAAAGGGTCACCGAACCTCCAAGGCGAAGCACACGCCCAAGTCGGGGGATGCGGCAAGTCCGTTCTGAAGCCCGGCCGCCAGGTCGGGAGGATCGCGGGATTGAAGGTCGGGGTGGCTGTGGAGTGGCGACCATGAACGTGATCCGGCGGCGGTGGCTGGTGGGACTGTTCGTGATGGCGGCGGCTGGCGCGGTCCCCGGCGCGGTGCGGGCGGCGGCCGAGTCGCCCGAGGATCTGCTCAAGGCCCGCGGCTTGAAGCGGGTCGGCTCGACGTATGTCCTGTCCACCGAGAGTGCGGTCCAGAAGAAGACCACCGAGCTCAGGTCCCTCGGCAATCAACTGCAGATGGCCGCCCGCCAGCAGGCGGGGGCCGAGCAGCAGGGCGAAGAAGAGAAGGCGATGCTGCGGGCGATGCTCCAGCGGCGCGTCGAGCTCCGCCAGCAGATCACCACATTCGATGAGCAGAACCCCAACCCCAGCATCGTGCCCCGCGAGCTGATCCAGCAGCGCAACCAGGTCGTGAACGAGTACAACGGTCTCGGCGATCAGATCAATCTGCTGCGGACGGGTCAGGCGTCCGATCCCAAGGTCCAGGATCGGCTCCTGGCCGAACTATCGAAGCGTCGCGTGCACTTTATCCAGGCGGTCCTGGAGCTTCGCCAGCTCGTCAACGAGGTGACTAAATCCTACGCCGAGCTGGCCGGCGACGCGGCGGTCAAGGACGCGCTGGAAGCGCTGGGGCGGACGTCGAAGGCGAAGTTCAAGCTCGGCCCCTCGGGCCAGTTCACGGCGAACGTCAAGGTGCTGGAGCGGGTCGAGCGATCGGTGATCACCGACGCGGTGGACGTCCGCAAACGGGGCGGCGTGTTCTGGGTGGACGCGATGTTCAACGGCAAGGTGCACGAATCGATGGTCTTTGACACCGGCGCCAGCCTGACGACGATCCCGACCCGCCTGGCGGAGAAGATCGGCATGAAGCCGACATCGACGGATCCGGAGGTCGAGTGCAAGACGGCGGACGGGAGCGTGGTGAAGGGTCGCCTCATGACGATCCCGTCGCTTCAGGTCGGGCGGTTCGTCGTCAATTCCGTGGAATGCGTGGTCATGCCGGCGAGCAAGGCGGACGTCGATCCCCTGCTCGGCCAGAGCTTCCTTCGCCACTTCAAGTGCGAGCTCACGCCCGAGAGCGGCCACCTGGTCATGTCGCGGGTCGAGGGGCTGGAGCCGGGTGCTCCGGCCCAGGCACCGCGACCGCCACGTGGCACGGCCAAGGGGAAGTCGCGAGCCGGGCGGTCCCGCAGTGCCACCGCAAGGACCGCACCGGATGGCGGGCCGGACGGAAATCGTCCGGACTGAAAGGGTCTACGCATCGTATCTGGTCGGGTGCCCAGCGAGCACCGATCCCTGATCAGGGGCGAGCACGGTGTTCACTGAGCACCCGACCTGGCCGTCGGCCGAGGGTTCGTCGCGGTGTCACCACGAGGACGACCCTGCGCCGGCGCCGACCAGCTCGGCCTCGTCGAACGGCTCATCGAGCTCGCCGGTCGAGCCGTCGGTCCACTCCTCGGCGTCCGCGACCGAGCCCTCGAGCTCGAGCCGCAGCCGCTTGCGGGCGGTGTGCAGCCGCCGCTTCACGGTCCCCAGCGGCACGCCGAGCTCCTCGGCGATCTCGAGCAGGGAGTGCCCGCGGATGTAGAAGGCGTCCAGGGCCTGGCGGTCCATCGACTTGAGCCGGCCCAGGGCCTCCCAGAGCCGGTCGGCGCGCTCGCGGCTGATCAACTGGTCGAGCGGCTCGTCGGTCTGCTGCGAGGCTCCCTCGAGCACCCCGATCTCGACGCTCGGCGGCGCCACCCGCCGCGTCGCCCGGTTGATCGCCATCCGCACCGCGACCTGCCGCAGCCAGCCGGCGAACCGCTCCGGCTCGCGGAGCTGGCCGATCCGCCGCAGGACGTGCAGGAACACCTCCTGCGTCAGCTCCAAGGCATCGCTGGCGTTGGCCAGCCGCCGCAGCGCGATCGCATAGACCGTCGGCTGGAACTGCTCGACCAGCTCCCCGAACGCCTCGCGGTCTCCCCGCTGCGCGCGGACCACCAACGCCGCCAGCTCGGCCCAGTCCCTGCTCTCCGTGTCGAGATCCCTCGTCGTGATCAACACGTGAACCGCCTTCCCCGCTCGCGGGGTCCTGCCGATGCCGGCCCTGTGGGGAGGTCCGCGTTTCTTCTCGTTCGCGGAGCCGTGCAGGTGCCGAGACCGGCGCCATCATGTGGACGTCTTCACGCTCTGCGCTGTCGGACTCGCCTTCGACTCGCGGGAGCGAGCGATACGAGCGAAGCTCGACGGCGCGGCGACCTTGTGGACGGCGCGTGCGCGGCGGATCCCGCTCGATTCGGACCGATCGAGGCGATGGCCTCATCCGGATCGGGACCTGCCGTGGCAGACCGAGTTGTCCGCTCCGACTCGGAAGCTCAGGACCGCGGATCACGCTCGGGCCGTCGCGTCCCCGGAAGGGAGGATGCGACGCCGTCGGGGCGATGCTGCGGAACCAAGGATCAACGGGGCGTGAACGGGCGGTCGGTACTCACTTTCCGATGCTCGCGGCCGATATCGCGGCCGCGGCCTTGGCAGCTCGCCGGGCGGCGCGCTTCAAGCCGGGTTTCGCCGGGATCTTCCGGCCGGGACGCGACTCGAAACTCCGCTCGCAGGGACGCGAGCTTCGCTCCGAGACGGCGACCGACACGGGTAGCCTCCCGAGGACGCCGACTCTGACGCACGGTTCGGGTCAACCGACGAGGCTGGCCGGCCTCGGATCGGGTTCCACCCGAACGTCGTCCGCCATGCGACCGGGTAACCTTGTCAGGCCACCCGGCTGGCATTGCTGCGACTGAGAAAATGAGCCGGGAATGGACGGGATTGCGTATCCCTCTGGCATGATGGGAAATACGTCATACCACACCATCCCTTCGCGCAAGACGTCATGATGGGTGTGACGGGTGCGCAGGATTTGACCGCCGTTCGTAGCGTTCGCGTTGACCGCGAGCGACCGCGTCCCGAGATTCAGCCGGTTGGAAAGCGACCGAGCCGACAGCGTCAGGTTCGTGCGGTTGAACATGGCGAAAACCCTCGCATCCGCCGATTCAGGCGGGAATTGGAGGTGAGCGAGATCGTGGCGGAAAGGAAACGCCGGACTCTCGCGTCACGGGGAATGGGACGTTTCGACGTCCCGCGGATCAAGAAGTTACCGAGTCATGGGGTCCAAGAGGCTCCCGAGACCTCGATGCGACCGGGCGACACACCCGGCCTCCTGGTCGTGCCTCGACGCCCGCGACATCGATCGGCCGATGAAAACGCGGCGACCGACGATCCGCGGGGGGATCGAAACGCGACTCTCACCTGGTTACCAGACGTAGACATTTTATCGCGGAGATTTGTTCGCGCGGAACTGGAAAATTTCCGAAATTCCGGCCAGGCTGATCGTCCGGCGCTGGGCGATCGTGAGGTATCGCCCCCGGTAAACGACGTCGAAACCCTGACCCAGCAAGAACTTGAGCCATGGCCAGTCGTTCCGGACGAACAGCCAGCGGAACTCGGGTCCGAGGCGAGGGAAGCCCTGGGGAAGGTTGACGCCGAGGATGTTGCCATAGAGCCGGCGCCGTGAGGACAGCGGGGCGGAGACCCGGTAATCGGCGATGACGGCGTCGTCGGGGCCAACCTGGCGGATCCACGCCCAGATGTCCCCGGCCTCCCGCCGATCGATCGGCGTGGGGACGGAGTCCACCCGGCGAGTGACGTCCCGGATGCCGACGACTCCGATACCGGCCGAGGCGAGCCAGGCCAGCGTCAACCAGATCCGTCCCGCAGGGCGGCCGAGCAGCCAAGCCGACATCCGCGAATAACCGATCAGGCCCGCGGCCAGCACCGTGCAGACCATCGGCATGGCGTACCTCACGTCGTGCCACTGGGCCGTCTCGAGGGATTGTAAGGCCCACCGGCCGCCGCACAGGCCCCAGATCCACGGCAGGGTCGGGATCGCCACCCGAGGCGCCAGCCCCATCAGCGCCCCCCAGCAGCCCATGCCGAGGATCAGGACCTCGGCCGACGTCCGCAGCGTCGGCCCGATCGACGCCTTGGGGTCGAGGTACTGTTCGATGTAGGAATCCGGTGCGCCGCGGCCGACCATCACGCTCAGGTAGCCGAAGAAGCCGAACAGGAACCAGCCGAGCCCGATGAGCACCATGGCCCGCCGCCAGCGGAGGGTCGCCGTCAGGGATTCCGGCCGGAGCGGGGGCAGGATCGCGAAGGTGGCCACGACGAGGGCGAACTCTTGCCGGCAGGCGAGCATCCCGGCGATCCCCAACGCGGCCCATCGGGCGGATCGTTGTCGGACGCCGCGGACCGCCCAGACGACGAACGGCGCCGCCAGTTGCAGCTCGCGGAAGTCGTTCCACAAGAGCGGCCAGAACAGCGGCGTCAGCGGCACCAGCGCCGCGGCCGACAACGCCACGGTGTTCGAGCGCAACTCGGAGCGGACCAGTCCATAGGCCGCCGGGATCACCCACCAGAACACGATGTTCTGCAGCACGATCAAGGTCCGCGGGTCGGGGAACGGGCGGTAGAACGCCGCCATCGCGAACCGCATCGGCGAGAGGTAGTTCATCTTCCAGACCGACGGCCCTTCCTGGGCATAGGCGCGAGCGGTCGGACCGTCAGCGTGCCGTCGCCGTGGGTGAGCCCCAGCACCACTGGTTGTAGAACGCCAGGTCCCACGAGAAGGCGCTCCGAAGCTCCTCGTACCGCCGCAGCGACTGGTAGGTCGAGAGCGTGGTCATCGCGCCGGTCAGGAGCACGACAGCCAGCCAACCCGCGAGGGCGGGGGGGGATCGGTGACGGGAACGGCGTCGCGAGCAGCGTCGTGAAGGTCACGCTCGGTCGTCAACATCGGCGATTCGACCATGAGGGTTCGACCTCTACAATACCGAGCGCATGGTGGGACCCGCCCCGTCCCGCATCTCGCGAGAAGACCGCCTACCCCCGCCCGGCCACGACATTCACCGGGTTCCGCGGCGGCTCGCCCAAGAGCAGGCGGCGGACCTCCTCGGCGGTCTTGGTGCGCAGCTCGGCGTAGCCCTCGACGCTGTAGAACGCCGTGTGCGGCGTGAACAGGACGTTCGGGTGCGCGCGCAGGCGCTCGTCGTCGAGCGGCTCGCGCTCGACGACATCGAGCCCGGCGGCGGCGAGCTGTCCCGACTCGAGGGCCTCGAGCAGCGCGGTTTCCTCGACGAGCGGGCCCCGCGCCGTGTTGATCAGGATCGCACCGGGCGCATCCCGCGATCGTCCGGGCGTCGATCAGGTGGTGGCTCGCCGCGTCGAGGTAGCAGTGCAGGCTGACGAAGTGGCTCTGCTCCAGCAGCTCCTCGAGCCGGTGGACCCGGCGGATTCCCAGGGCCTTGTCCATCCCCTGGCGCAGGTAGGGGTCATAGAAGACGACGTCGAGCCCCAGCGCCTTGGCACGCAGCGCCGTCGCCGTGCCGATCCGGCCGCAGCCCACGATGCCGAAGGTCTTGCCCCGGAGCCGGGGGGCACCGACGGCGGTCCGATGATCCCAGGTGCCGGCGCGGATCGCCTGATGCGAAGGGACCAGCCGCCGCACCAGGGCCAGCAGGAACATGATCGCGTGGTCGGCGACCTCCTCGGTGCCGTAGTCGGGCACGTTGCAGACCACCACGCCGTGGCGCGTCGCGGCCTCGAGATCCACGTTATTGTACCCGACCCCCGCGCGGACGAGCCCACGGCACCGGGCCGCCCGCGAGAAGGTCGCCTCGCCCAGCATGGTCAGGTCGTGGAAGAGCATGATCGCGTCGGCCCGGGTCGAGTGCGGGGCGAGCTGCGATTCGTCGGTCGCGCCGGCCATCACGAACTCGGCGATGTCGCCCAGCACGGCCGATTCGATCGACGTCTCGTCGAGGAAGTCGGCGATCAGGACGGTGAAACGCTCAGACATCAAAGGCTCCTTGGGGCGCGACCCGAGGGCTGGGAGAGGGAGTGTCGGGACGCCAGGGCGGCGTGAACCAGGCCAGGACCGCGCCGGGATCGGCCACTGCGAAGCAGGCATGATCCCCGGTCCGGTCCGTGAAACGCAACAGGTCGGGCCAGTGCCGCACCGGCAGGAATCGGGCGAAGGCCGGCGGCTTCGTCTCGACCCGCTCGAGATCCGCGCGGGCCAACGACCAGGGCTCCAGGTCCCAGGCCGAGGGCATGAACCAGATCCGTCCGCCGGTCAGCACCAGCGCCCCGGGTCGCCACAACCCTCCGGATTTCCAGCGCGCCGGCGTGCTGGCCACCGGAGATTCCCCGGCCGATAGATGGAACATCCACGAAGAGGGGTCGAACGCCGGCCGCAGCCACCGGATCAACAGGGGTGCGAGGATCAGGCTGGTGAACAGCATCGCCGCCAGCGTGGACACGCCGGCCATGAGGAACGCCCCGAACGCCGCCCGCCAGGTGCTCCAGATCGCCAGCCGCAGGACGGGCACGTGACGGCGGCGCGCGAACGCCAACCGCCGGCCGATCCGTCCCCAGAACGACCAGCTCAGCGTCAGGAAGAGCACCAGGAACGACCAGCGGAAGATCCGGCCGGAGTCGATCTCGAGCGGCTTGCGGGATGGAGGCATGGCGGGATCGGACCTTCACCGGGCTCGGCTCGCACCTCGTCGGACGGACAGACCCCTTGGTTCGCCCGGCCGGGTCGGTTAGCCTGCACGTCTCGCCGCGCGGCGCGAGGGGCCGGACAACCGGCGAGCTGCGCCCGTCTCATTGTGCAAGATCGGACCGGGGGAGGGAAGTCAACGGATGCCGCGAATCAAGGCGATGCTGCGCGAGGGGAAGGTCGTCCGGGTCTTCGGGACCGGCCAGTTGATCAGCCCCAAGCTGATCGAGATCATCGGCGAGCACGGCGATTTCGACGCGCTCTGGCTGGACCAGGAGCACGGCGGGCTGACCATGAAGGACATCGAGCTGGCGACCATGGCCGCCCGTCCCTACGGTATGGACCATTTCGTCCGCCTGCCACCGACCGACTACGCCTCGATCATGCGCCCGCTCGAGGCCGGCGCCGGCGGGGTGATGCTGAGCATGGTCAAGTCGCCGGCGGAGGTCGAGCAGGCGGTGCGCTGGGCCAAGTTCTGGCCGCGCGGCGAACGGGGCGTCAACGGCGGCAACCGCGACGGCCGCTTCGGCCTGGTCCCCCTGGCCGAGTACACCGCCCGGGCCAATGCCGAGACCTTCATCGGCGTCCAGATCGAGACCGCCGGGGCGCTCGAGGCGGCCGCCGAGATCGCCGCGATCCCCGATGTCAACCTGCTGTTCGTCGGCCCGTCGGACCTGAGCCAGGTGCTCGGCGTCACGGGGGACTTCGAGAATCCCCGCTGCCTCGAGGCGATCCAGTCGATCGCCAGGGCCTCCGCCGCGGCCGGCAAGCCCTGGGGCGTCTTCTCCCGCGGGCCCGACTACGCCGCCCGCATGAAGGACTGGGGTTGCCGGCTCTTCGTCATCGCCGCCGACATCCACGTCGTGCACGCCGGCATCCGCGACGTCAAGAGCCGATATACCGCGTTCTTCCCGCCCAGGGATGACCGCGGCGAGCCTCTCGGTTTTGAAGGGGACCCGGCTCTGGCGGAGCGATGTACGCATGTAACCCATCAATATGTCGTTTGATCTCCTGGATCTGGTCCTCGGTGTGAAGCACTCTCACGGCATCTTGCGGAGATAGAGGACGGCATCGTCGCGAAGGGCAGCGACGAGGCGCACCTTGGCCCCTCCGGCGATCGGATCGCGCGTCGTGCTCGTGCCGTCGGCGGGGTTCAACCACTCGACCTGGAACTTGCCGGATGCCCCGGTGAGGTCCACATCCACGCCGCCGCCGTCGGGCAAGTAGACGAGATACTCGCGCCCGGATCCGCCAGGCAGAATCGTGTCGAGGCCAGATCGTCCCGCGGGACCATGGCGGCGAGGTTCATCCGGGTCGCGAACAGGTGCGTCTGGCCCATGGCGATGCGGAGCGTCTCCCAGTATGGGTCGGGCTTGGTGCCGGCCGGGTTGTTGCGTCCCGGATCGTGGCTCGGATCGAGGTAGGGATCCATGAACAGACACTGGCCGCCGCGAGTGAAGTTCTCCCAGACCCAGGCCCGCTCGGCGCCGGGACCGGCCGACTTCATGCCGGTCCAGAAGAACGAGTGATCCGTGTCGTTGAGGATGACCTTGCGTCCGTCGGCCGCGGGGAGCCGGGTGGCGGGCGAGATCCAGGCGGCGGGGCTCGCGCAGCGTCTGATCGTTGGCTCCGGGCCATTGGGAGGTCATCCCCACCGGATGCAGCTTCCCCTTGCGGGACTCGTCGCCCTTGATGAATTCGATCATATGGGTCTGCCATGCGGTGTTGCCGGGACTCGCCGTGTCCTCGTTCGTGATCTCGTACAGGACGTTGTCGCAGTCGTTCACCGTGTCGATCACCTTGCGGACGTAAGCCTCCTGAACGGCCGTGACATCGCGGTTGGAGAGCGTGTGCACTCCGGTGCTCCCTCCTCCGTCGAGCCCGTTGACATTGTTGGCGGGGTTGAGCGGATGACCCTGCCACGGGTCGCCGCCGACATTGCCCTTGCCCTCGATGCTGAAGCCGTTGAAGAGCATCACGGAGACGTAGATCCCGTCGTCTCCCGCCGCCCTGACGCGGGTGCGCATCCGGTCGAAGTAGCCCTGGTTGAAGCGGGTCAGGTCGAACTTCGGCTTGCCGTCCCGGGCCGTGCCGGGCCCCGGTCGCTGGTAAGGCATCGGGTCGTAGGTGGTCGTACCCTGGTTCGCGTCCGGGTTGAAGGCGCTTTCCCAGGCCCACAGCCGGAAGACGTTGTGCTTGTGGGCTTTCAGGAAGTCCAGGTACGCGTTGAAGTCCATGGGGGGTGGCGATGGCGCCTTGGCATAGGAGTAGTCCTGCAAGTTGCCCCAGGTGTGCGAACCGGTCAAGAAGACGACCTTGCCGCCGCCATCGGTGAAGTACCGGGGATTCGTCGGATGAATCCGGAGCGGGCCCCTCGCGGCGCGGTTGGAACGGTCGGCTCCCGGCTGCTCGCTGGCCGTGGCGGGTCGCCCTTCACCGGCCGAAGGAGCGAAGATGACCGCCAGGACGACGAGGACCGACCCGGCGATGGATCTCGAGCGTCCGTCCCGCGTGTGTTGATCTGGCACGTTCATTGATGTCTTCCCGGATTGGCCGTCGCCCGGGGCGGCTGCATCCCGCGCGCGTTGCGCGCATCATCACCCGAACGGTCGCCTTCGTCAATCAGGCGCGGCTGCCCGTCATCCCGGCGATCCACTCCCGGCGTCCGGCACATCGTCGCCCAAACCCCCCTCCTCCTGGCGCAGGACCGGCGCCTGAGTGTCGCTCGCTCTGACGCGAGAGTTCGCAATGACCATGCCCACGGGCTTCAGAGTCCAGGCCATCGTGCACGATACCTCGCATGGAATGACCCCATGATTTGGCCCGTTCATCGACCGTCCGGCGTGCGCCGACGGCTCGTTGCTGCGCTCCATCTTGTGGATCTGTCGGGAGTTGACAGCACGCCGGTCCCGCCGGATAGTGAAGTCTATCGGAGACCCGCAGCGTGAGGCCGGCGATCTTCATCGGGCCCGAGGCGACCTTCCGACGACCGTCCCTCGGGGCCGCAGTCCCGATCGCGGCTCCGCCGCGTAGGGATCTTGCAACCGAGGGTCTCGACAGCGCCTGCCAGATGCCTTAACCGGGGTCTTGCGACTTTCGCGGCTCGTTCTCGTTCCGTCGGTGGAGACTCAATCAATGCGGCAGTTTCTCGGTCCCCGCCGCGGCGGGACCTCCGGCCCGCGGTGGCTCCTCTTCGCGGTGCTGTGCGGCCTGATGGCATGGTTGTCCTCGGGCGAGGTCGCGGGGCTCTGGGCCCAGGAGCCGGCCGGCAAGGGCGACGCGCCCGCGGCCAAGGACGCCGCGCCTGCCAAGGACGAGCCGCCGGCGCCTGCCGGGGACGCCGCCAACCCACCGGCCAATGCCAATGCACCCGCCAATCCCGGGGCGGCCGCCGGGACGACCCCCGATGCCCCGCAGAACCTGCTGAGCCTGGCGATCAAGGCCTCGGGACCGATCGGCGGATTCCTGCTGTTGCTGTCGGTGTATTTCACGGCGCTGGTGATCCGGCTGTTCATGGAACTGCGCGTCAGCGAGGCCGTGCCGGCTCCGCTGGTCGATCGCCTGGAAGCGGCGATCCGCGACAAGAAATTCCAGGACGCCTACGACGCCTGCAAGGACAACGACTCGTTCCTGGCCCGGTTGGTGCGCGTCGGCATCGCCAACCTGCCCAACGGCCGGCAGGAGGCGAAGGATACGATGCTCGAGGCCTCCGACGAGATCACCACCAGCCTGGAGATGAAGATCAGCTACCTCGCCATCATCGGCACGCTCGGGCCGATGATCGGGCTGGTCGGCACCATCGCCGGCATGATCGACAGCTTCAAGGAGATCGCGATGGCCGGCGGGGCCCAGCCCCGGCCCGAGAGAGTCGCCATGGGGATCTCGATGGCCCTCTTCATCACCCTGGAAGGGGTCTCGCTCTCCGTCCCCGCGATCTTCTTCTTCGCCTTCTTCCGCAATCGCATCGCCCAGATGACCATGGAGGCCACGCGGGTGGCCGATCGGACCATCAATTCCCTGGTCGCCGCGGCCAAGGCCGCCAAGACGGCCTGAAGGACGATCAAACGACGGATTCCGGATCACGGATTCCGGATTCCGAATGGGCCTCGCTCCCGATGGCTCGGACAATCTGGAATTTGGAATCAGGAATCTTCAATCCGTTTCCTGAACCCGCTCTGAGGCCCACCACCCGCCCGGAGATCTTGCCGTGTCCGCCCATTTGAGCACCGAGCTGAAGGCCGAGCCCAACCTCACGCCCCTGCTCGACGTGGTCTTCCAGTTGATCACGTTCTTCATGCTGATGGTGAACTTCAGCTCCGACAACTACGACCGCCGGATCACGCTCCCCGTCGCCGGCTCGGCCCGCCCGGTCGAGGACGACAAGCAGGTCACGGAGGATCGCCTGGTCCTGAACGTCGACAAGGACGGCCACCTCCTGATCGGGGGCGAGGTGCAAGACGTGTACAAGGCGGCAGCGGTCCATCGAGCATCAGGCCCGGCTCATCAAGCTGAACCTCGAGGCCGCCGGCCGCAAGCTCGACGCCACGGGCAGCCTGCCCACGACGGTGGTCCTCCGCGCCGACCGGGACACCTCGTTCTCCTCGTTGCTCCGCCTCATCAAGGCGTGCCAGTCGAACGGCTTCCGCAAGTTCGCCCTCAAGGCGATGAATGGCTAGTGGACAAAGGGGGCAAGGCGTTGAAGAGGCGAAGAAGTATACGCCGGGCGGAAGAGCCGACCGTGCAGATCGCGCCGATGCTCGACATGGCCTTCCAGCTCCTGACGTTCTTTATCCTGACCTATCGCCCGCTCCCTTCTGAGGGGCAGTTCATCATGAACCTGCTGCCGCCCCAGCCGGCGACCGCGATCGGTGCCGAGGCGCCCACCGAGGCGGCCTCCGACAAGCTGCCGGCGTCGCTGCGGACCTTGCCCACGGTCCTGAAGGCCGGCCCGGGCGGGTCACTCGCCGAGATCAGCGTCGGCGACCAGACGATCCCGACCGATCCCGCCGCGCTCGAGAAGGAGCTGGATAAGTACCTCCAGGACCCGAACCTGCCGTTCGACCAGACCTTGCTCAAGGTCGATCCCAACCTCAAGTACTCCGAGCTGATGAAGGTGATCAACGGGTTCTCCAACGCCTTCAACCGCGCCAAGAAGCCGCCCAACATCAGCTTCGACGAGCTGGCGCCGGGCGAAGGCCAGTGATCGGTCGCGATCGGGAGGGGTCGGGCGATGGTGCGACGCAAGACCTCGTTCTTCCGCGGGTCCGAACTGCCACGGCTGCTGGTGCTCGTGGCCGTCCTGGTGGTCGGCGTGGGATGGTTCTGGCGATACGCCCGCCGGGGTCCGAATCCGGTTCGGCCGCCGGTCGTGGTCGATGAGCACCCGAAACCGGTCGAACCCGATCGCTCGGTCGAGTTCGAGACCGTGACCGACCGGACGCCCATGGCCCTGCGCGACAACGCGGCGTATGCCCTCCTGCTCGAGCGAGCCCGTGGCCGGACACCGGCTGAGCTCGCCCGGGAGAGCCGCCGCGACATCCTGATGACCCACCTCTGGGAACGCCCGGAGCGCTACCGCGGCGTCCCCATCCACCTCGACGGCACCGCGCTCCGGGTCCTCCGCTACGAGTCGAAGCTGAGCCAGACGGGCTGGCTCTATGAGGCCTGGATCAACACGCCCGACGCCGGGCGGTTCCCGTATACCTGCGTCTTCGAGAGCCCGCCCGGTGGCTTCCCGATCGGCCCGAACCTCTCGGAGCGGGTCGTCTTCAACGGCTATTTCCTCAAGATCATGAAGTACGAGGCGGCCGACGTGGCCCGGGGCGCGCCGGTGCTCGTGGGCCGGATCGGCTGGGACCCGAGCCTCTCGCCCCGCGACGAGGAGCCGGGCTCGGGCTCGACGTTGAAGTGGACCCTCATCCTGCTGGCGGTGATGTTCTGCGCTTCTCTCGCGCGGTGGATCGCCACGCTCGGCCGATTCACGGGGCCTGGGGGGCGTGCCTCGACGCAAGTCACAGCGCCCGCCGACCAGATCGACCCGGCGGCGCTCGAGCAGTGGGTGCGGAGTGCCGGCGGCGAGGACGATGAGCGGGCGTCCGACTCCGGCTCGCGGCCTGGCCGCGATCGAGGCGAGGACACCGGGGAATTCCCCGGTCCTTGAACGCTCGGATCTTCCCGCCGATCTCGCGGCGCTGGCCCCTTAGATCCATTCGTTGATGCGCGCTGGCATGGGTTCGATCGAGTCATGATCTGGTCATCGTGATTGGATGGTTCGCAGATCACACAGCAGACCCTCGATCCTCTTTCTCCCGTCACGAGCAGCCTCCGGGTGCCTTGTGCAGATGCGGAACTAGACCCTGCGCTCCACGCCAAGTGTCATCGTGATATCGACCGACATCGAACTGACAAGCGCATAATTTGTCCGCGCAGAGCGGGCCTACTTGGACATAAGGAGACGGGGATGCAAAAAAATTGGCGGAAATTCCTTGACTCCGCGCCACCGCCTTAGTTTAATTACGCTTATAGGAAACGCCGGCTCTCGACGGGTCGGCCTATTTCGGGTCTTGAGGGCCCTCCAGTACCCACCGGTGCCGGAGGGTCTTTTTGTTTCGCGTCCTCGGTCCGCCCAAGGCGTGCCGGGTTGGAGGATGCAATGTCGGCAGCAACCGCAGTACACGACCGCACGATTGATTCGTCACCCGACCGCCGTCGCACCGATCGGCGCGGGCTCTCTCGCGACGAGGAGCACGAATTGGCCGAACGGATCGCCGCCGGCGACCGCGGCGCCCGCGATCGCATGGTTGTGGCCAACCTCGGGTTGGTCCACACCATCGCCCGGAACTTCACCGGACGCGGGCTGGATCTCGACGATCTGGTCGGCGAGGGCTACCTGGGACTGATCCGGGCGACCCGGGATTTCGACCCTCACTTCGGGACCCGATTCAGCACCTACGCCGCCTACTGGATCAAGCAGTCGATCCGCCAGGCGCTGATCGAGACCTCCCGGACGATCCGCCTGCCGGCCTACATGGTCGGCCTCCTGACGAAATGGCGGCGAGCGGAGCGGGTGCTTCGCCGCGACCTGACGCGGACGCCGAGCTTCGAGGAGGTCGCCTCGTCATTGGGTTTGACCGAGGCGCAGAAGGGGATGGTGGCCCGGGCGCAGCAGGCCGCGAGGCTCCGGCACGAGAACAGTTACTACGACGGGATGGGCAGCCGGGTCCTCGCCGACGCGGCGGATCGCGAACGGAGCGTCGAGGGCCGGATCGAGGCCGAGGAGGAGCGGGCCGACGCCCTCAGGCGACTGGATCGGCTCGACGCCCGAGAGCGCAAGATCCTGGCGCTCCGCTACGGCCTCGAGGGCGAGGCGCAGACGCTCAAGCAGATCGGCAGCCGGCTGGGCGTGACCCGCGAATGGGTGCGCAAGCTCGAGCTTCGCGCCCTGGGCCACCTCCGCGATGCGTAGGCCGCCGAATCCCCGACGCCGCAGTCGGCGCTCTATCGGAGGCGATGAGGTCCCGAGCCATTACTCGTGACGGCATCCGGCATCCAAGGCGAGGGGTTCGACGCCCTCGGGTCCGGGATCGCGTAGACGGTCTCGCCCAACTGGTCGATGACGTAGACCAGCATGATCTCCGAGCCGATTTCATCGACCGCCGTGGAGTGGATGATCGGTGCGGTGGGGAAGGTCTCCAGCAGCTCGGCTTCGGCGTAGACGTCGGCGAACGGGGGATCCCAGTCGAGGACCACGAGGATCGCGGGCCGCGATGGCCCGGTCCATCGACGGAGCAGCGCGCCGAGCTCCGCCGTCAGGTCGCCGCCCGAGAGATAGGCTGCCACGTCGTCACGAATCTGGCGGAGGTGTCGCGAGTCCACGATCGTCTCCCATCGCATGCTACACGGCGGGCCACCGTGCCCGATACCTCACTTTAATTATACGCCCAACCCCGGTGCGATGGGCAATGCCGATACGGTCGATGGCGATATGGGGGCTGCCCCGGCGCACCAGCACGTGCGATTGGGTCATCTTCGCATCGCGGCGAGTCGAAGGCCACACAACGCTTGTGTGTGCAACCCGTGCAGCGGGATGGGCCACGCCCATCGGTCGAGGCCTGGAATCGGTCGGCATGGCCCACCCGATCCGGCAGATCTCCGCCCTTCCGGAACCGACTCCTGGCTGTCCCGCGCTCGCGACGACGGCCTCGGGGTGCTCCGGCGCGATCCGCACCGAGGAACTCGCCCGGTGTTACGACCAAGACGCCAGCGCCGAGCCGCGAGCGTCGGCGAGCGCGCCGCTCCGGCCGGAAGACTGTGGTGCGCGGCCGCCCGATGAGGCACAATCGATGTCCTCGCCCGAGAGGAGCCCCTGGCGGAGGAGGGTATGAATCCTGTTCCGTGCGTCACGCCGCCCGCCACACTGACCCGGGCCGCCAACCACCAGCCGAGCGCCGCATCCGATGCACCGCGAGTATCGTCCCGACGACACGCACCATGGCCACGGGGCCGGCCTCGGCATCATCCAGGCCGATCCCGCCGATGACGAACGCGCGCTGATCGCGTTCACGGCCCTCCTCGGCGGCCTGGTCGGCCTGGACTTCATCCTCGGCATGCTGGGCTTCGACACCACTCGGTTCCCGCTTCGCCTCTCGCCCACGATGATTGCCGCACTCCTCGGGGCGGTCTACATCGTGTATGGGGCGCTGCGGTCGCTGCTTCACGGTCGGATCGGCGCCGACCTCGCCCTGGCACAGGCCTGCCTGGCGGCGCTCGTGATCGGCCAGCCGTTCGTGGCGGCCGAGGTCGTCTTCATCGCGCTTCTGGGCGAGGTGCTCGAGGCGTGGACGTTCGCCCACGCCCGCCGTGCGCTCGGGCGCCTGGTCGATCAGACACCTCGCCTGGCCCGCGTGCGGCGGGGCGAGGACGAAGTCGAAGTCCCGGCGGACCGGGTGGCGATCGGCGATCGGGTGCTCGTGCGGCCCGGCGAGCGGATCCCCGTCGATGGCACGATCCTCGCCGGGCGTTCGACGGTTGACCAATCGACGTTGACCGGCGAGTCGCTGCCGATTGACCGGGGGCCGGGCGATCCGGTCTTCACCGGGACGATCAACCAGTTCGGGGCGATCGAGGTCGCCGCGGAGAAGGTCGGCGACGCCACCACATTCGGCCAGGTCCTCCGGCTGGTCGCGCAGGCTCGCCGCCGCAAGGCGAAGCTGGAGAAGACGGCCGATCGCCTGGCGCGCTACTTCCTCCCGGTGGTCGAGCTGGCGGCCGGGGCGACCCTGCTCATCGGCTATCTGGCCGGCTGGCCCGACGTCTGGTCGCGGACGGTGGCCGTGCTGGTCGTCGCCTGCCCGTGCGGGCTGGTGCTCGCGACCCCGGCCGCGATGCTGGCCAGTCTGGCCTGGCTGGCGCGGCACGGCGTGCTCATCAAGGGCGGCACGGCGATCGAGAGCCTGGCCGCCTGTGATACCTTCGCCTTCGACAAGACCGGCACGCTCACGCAAGGCCGGCCCGGCTTCAAGAGCCTGATTCCCCTCGCCGGCCACGATGAGGAGGCGCTGCTGAGATGGGCGGCCTCGGCTGAGACGGCCAGCCGGCACCCGCTGGCCGCCACGGTCGTCGACGAGGCCCGGCGGCGTTCGCTCGGATTGCTCGAGGCCGTCGATGCCTCGGTACTTCCCGGGGCCGGCGTGCAGGCGCGTTGCGTCGGAGCGGGTGGCGAGTCGCACTCGGTCCTGGTCGGCAACCGGCGGCTGCTCGCCGAGCACGGGATCGAGCCGGACGCATCGGTCGACGAGGTGCTGGGCCGGCTCGATGGACATGGGGAGACCGCCCTGATCGTCGCGGTCGACGGCGCGGTGGCTGGCGTGATCGGCGTCCATGACTCGGTCCGGCCCGAGGCGCACGACGTCGTCCACGACCTGCGGCACCTGAAGATCCGCGAAATCGCCGTGCTCACCGGCGACCGCGAGCCGGCCGCGCGGGCGGTGGCGAAGAAGATCCATGCCGACACCGTCGCGGCCGAGCTGCTGCCGGCGGACAAGGCCCGCTGGATCGAGGAACGCCGAGGGGCAGGCCGCAAGGTCGCGATGGTCGGCGACGGCATCAACGATGCCCCGGCGCTGGCGCAGGCCGACGCCGGGATCGCGCTGGGCGGCGTCGGCGCGGACCTCGCCGCCGAGGCGGGCAGCCTGATCCTGCTCGGCGACCCGCTCCGCGTGCTGCCGGGCCTGGTCGAGCTGTCCCGGAGCACCGTGAGGATCATCCGCCAGAACATCATCGGCTTCGCCTTCGGGTTCAATGCCGTGGCGATGCTCTCGGCGACGCTCGGCATCCTCGGTCCGATCCCCGCGGCGATCCTCCACCAGGTCGGGTCGCTGCTCGTCCTGCTCAACTCGATGCGGCTGCTCGTCCACGGCGGCTGGTCCGAGCTGCCGCCGGCCCGGGCACTGCGGCGGCTCGGAAGCTGGATCGGCCGCGCCGACGATCGAGTGGACATCGCGGCCATCGGGCGCTGGGCATGGCGCCGTCGCCGCGCCGCGGCCGTCGCGGCGTGCGGCATCCTCCTGGCGCCTACGCCACCAGCGGATGGACCGCGATCGGGCCGGGGGATGTCGGCGTCCTGCGCCGATTCGGCCGTCACGCCGGAGTGCTCGGGCCGGGCTTGCATCTCCGATGGCCCGACCCGGTCGAGCGGGTGGCGATCTTCTCGCCCGACCGCGTCCGGGGGCTCCAGATCGGGTTCCGCATGCCGAGCCAGCCCGACGGCGGTGGCCGGGGCTGGGAGGCCGGTCACGGGCGCGCGGGCGGCGATCCGATCGAGGATGAGGGGCTCTTGCTGACCGGCGACGGCCGTTACGTCGAGATGGCGGCGACGCTCGAGTACACGATCGACCGCTCGGAGCCCGGGGCGCTCGAACGGTTCGCCTTCACGATCGCCGATAGCGACGCGGCCCTCCGGCCTCTCGCCGAATCGGCCGTGCGCGAGGTGGTCGCCCGCCGCGAGCTGCTCGACCTCCTGACGGCCGGGAGGCGCCAGGCGGAGGATGCGGCGGCGTCGCTGCTCCGGCAGCGGCTGGCGGCCTATCGATTCGGCATCGCGGTGCGTCGAGTCGAGTTCCAGGACATCCATCCGCCGCTGGCGGTCCTGGACGCCTACCGCGACGTCTCGCGCGCCGTCAGCGATCGCCAGCGCCGGGTCAACGAGGCGATCGCCTACCGCGACCGGATCGTGACGGAGGCCGGCGGGCGTTCGCGAGCCATCGGGCAGGCGGCCGAGGCAGACCGGAACCGCCGCCTCACCCTGGCGGCGGCGACGGCCGACACGTTCGGCTCGCTGCTCGACGCGCGGAACTATGCGCCGCGCTCACCGATCTCCGCCTTTTCTGGACTTCGGTCGCCGCGGCGTTCGCCGGCAAGGAGAAGCTGCTCTTGGACGAGGAGCCGGGGCGTCACCGGCACCTGGTCGTCCCCGACCTCGCCGACCGGGCGCTCTTCCCGGCGATCCGGCAGATCACCCGCACGGCCCCGAACGAAGGCCGGTCGGCCCGAACGACACTCCGCGAGGACCGGCCGCCCGCCGGCTCGCCATGAGGCGACTCCGATGAAGAAGGCTTCGCGCTGGACGATCGCGGCGTGCGTGCTGGCGGCCCTGGCGGGCGTCGCGGCCTCGTCGCTCGTGGTCGTGGACGAGACCGAGTTCGCCGTCGTGACCAGCTTCGGCCGGATCGCGGCGGTTTACGGCGTCGAGCCGTCGGGAGCCGGCCTGCATCCCAAGGCGCCTGGCAGCTCGCGACCAAGATCGACCGGCGGTTCCGGGTCTTCGACCCGCCCCCGCGCGAGGTCATGACGGGGGACAAGCGCAACCTGGAGGTCGCGCCCTATGTCGTCTGGCGCGTGTCGGAGCCGGTCGTGTTCCTGCGCGGGTCCGGAAGCCACGAACTGGCCGAGGCCCGGCTGAACGAGCGGGTCTCCGCCGGCCTGAGCGACGCGATCGGTCGCCGCGACCTGGCGAGCCTGGCCTCGACCGACCCGGCCAGATGGGCGCTCGACGACTTGACGAGGGACGTCCTGCAGGCCGTCGCCCCGGCCGCTCGCGACGAGCTGGGCGTCGAGGTGATCGACGTCCGCCTCCGCCGATACGGTCATCCGGTCGAGGTCCGGCCGGCCGTCTTCGAGCTGATCCGCAGCGAACGCCGGCAGGTCGCAGCCAGGCTGCGGGCCGAGGGGGAGGCCCAGTACCTCACGATCACGAGCCAGGCCGATCGAACGCGCGACACCATCCTGGCGGAGGCCGAGGCCGAGGCGCGTCGGATCCGCGGCCATGCCGAGGCCGAGGCCACCCGGCTCTTGAACGAGGCCCATGGACGCGACCCGCGGTTCTTCGAATTCCAGAGGACGCTCGAGGCCTACCGTTCGATCCTCGACGAACGCTCGACCGTGGTCCTCACCGCCTCGAGCCCGTTGCTCAAGCTCCTGGTCCAGGGGCCGGCGTCGCTCGCCCCGAACGCGGTGACGGGTACCCAGGCACACGATGACGCCGGCTCCCGCGGCACGGTCCCCTTGACGAATGCGGTGCGACAGCCATGAAGCGGACCCTGGTCATCCTGCTGGTCGGATCCGGACTCGTCGCCGCCTGTTTCATCGCGGCGGGCTGGTGCGTCGTTGCGCCCGGTGAGGTCGTGGTCGTTCGACGGCTCGGACGGGTGGTCGAGCCGCCGTGGGGCCCCGGCCTGCACTGGCGCTATCCCGCCGGCATCGACCGGCTGGACCGCGTCCGCACCGACGCCGTGCGGCTGTTGACCGTGGGACAGTCGGGGCCCCCCTCCGCCGGTCGGGAGCCGTCCGCCGGCGAGTTGCTGAGCGGCGACCTCAACCTCCTTCGGGTCGAGGCGACACTTCAATATCGAGTGGCCAGTCCGATCGATCACGCCCTGAGGAGCGATCAGGCGGAGGACCTGCTCGCCCGCGCTGCCGAGTCCGGGTTGTCGCGCGCCGTGGCCCACCGCGGCGTCGACGCGGTACTCCGGACGGATCGGCGCCGGATCGCGCAGGAGGTCGGCGATGATGTCCAGTCCGCCGCGGACGGGCTGCGGCTCGGCGTGCTGATCCTCGGCGTCAGCCTGACCGATGCGCGGCCTCCGGTCGAGGTGGCCGCCGACTTCGCGGAGGCCCAGGCGGCCGAAAGTCGGCGCGACGATCGCATCAATGTCGCGCGGACGTACGAGGCGATCCAGCACGCGACGGCTTCCTCGCGCGGTGAGGCCCTCCGTGAGGCGGCCCGGGCCGAGGCCGGGCGAACACTGATCACCGCCCGCGCCGAGGCCGACCGATTCCTCGCCTTGCTGGCGGAGGTCCGACGATCCCCCGACCTGACGCTGCACCGGCTCTACATCGAGACGGTCCAGTCGTTGCTCGAGCGGGTGCGTCGCAAGCTCATCCTGCCTCCCGGCGATTCCCTCGACCTGACTGTCCTGGGATTGCGGGACCAGGCCGGCTCCGCCGAGGTTCCTCCGCCGGAGGTCCCCGGCCCGCACCCGTCGAATTCACCCCGGGACGCCCCGTGACGGTGGCGTGGGGCCGCGAGGTGGGTGATGGCGAGGTCGAGGTTTCCCCCACAGCCTCTTCCCGCAGCCCGGAGCGCCGCCCATAATGGACCCATGGAACGCTCGACCTTCCAGATGACTGTGGGGGCGATGCTCGCCGTTGTCGCATGCATTGCGCTCAATTTCTGGCTCTTCCGGGTGGGGATCTTCTGGGGAATTCTCGGCCTGAATGTGACCAAGCACGTGGTGATCGCCTACCTGTGCCAGGTCATCGGCGTCGATCGACGGCAGCCGGCGGCGACCAGCCGTGTGGTATCCGCCCCGCCGCCCCAGCAGGTGCCCGTATCCTGAACCACGGTTCGCGTTCGCATTCCGCCTACCGGAACGCGGGTCCACCTCCATCAAGCGGCCTGTCCGCCGGAAGACCAATCGAGACAGTTGTCACTGGCCCGGGGCCACGAACCCTCGGCGAATCGGTGTGGGCGCGCGACCGGCCATTCGATAAAATCCTCCCTTTGTCTCCACCACGCATTATCGGGCGGATCGGCAGGGGCGGACCTGCGGGGGCGCCTCGACTGGTGACCAACCAGCCGCGGCCGGCCGGATCGCGTGCCAGGGTCATGGCGATGGGGTGACTCACGACCAGGAGAGTGCCATGGAAGGCAAGCGGCGGGGCAAGCTCTTGTTGGTGGAGGATGAGACGCTCTTGCGGCGACTGATCGCCGAATACCTCAGCGCCGAGGGATTCGACGTGATCGAGGCGGCCGACGGCCTGGAGGGGGCGAGCCTGTACTCCGGTCATCGCCCGTTCGACCTCGTCTTGCTCGACCTCAATCTCCCCTACTTGTCGGGCGTCGACGTCTGTCGGCGGATCAAGGCCCTGCAGCCGAATCAGCCGGTGCTGATCTGCAGCGCGGCCATCCTGGACGGGCACGTCGCCGACCTCCTGGAGTTGAAGGTCGATCAATTCCTCACGAAGCCTTACCACCCGCTGGACCTGCTCGAGCGAATCGCGCTCGAATTGGCGCGCCGTGGCGCTCCCTGGCGAGCTCGCCCTCGGAGCGGGGCTCGCATCTGCGGGTCCGACCGAGGCGGCGAGCCGACGCGCTCGAACGCCGCCGTCCTACCCTGTTCAACCCGCGGCCGTCGGGATAAGATGAAGAGTCTGTTGGTGTGCGCGTCCCCCGAGCGACGGCCGGTTCCCCCGGGGGAGTTGCACCGGGATTCACTCGAATCATCTCGTGCGCGAAGGACGGTTTCATTCATGGCAGGGAAACCGCTGAATCGATTGGAGCTCCGGCGGCAGAGGGAGGCCGCTGAACCGCTCGACCCGATGGAGGACGAGACTGAACCCGTCGCGGAGGAGACCGAGGAAGAGGAGGTCGTTGAGCGGCGTCCCAAGAAGAAGCCGAAAGCGCCTGCGAAGCCGAAGTCGAAGTCCTCGCGCTCGTCGTCCAAGCCGACGGCGCGGATGCGCATCGTCTGGGCGGTCCTGAATGACGCATTCAAGCCGGTGGCCACGTTCGAGTACAACCAGAAGGAAGCGGCCGAGACCCGCGCCGCCGAATTGACCGCCAAGGGCAAGGGCACCCATTTCGTTCAGCGGACCAAGGAGCCCATGCCCGAGGATGCACCCGGCATCGGCGCCGCGATCCCCCGCACGGTCACGACCCCCACCAAGGCCGAACGTAAGGCCGCCGAAGCCGCCGTGGTCGAGGACGAAGAGGAGATCGACGAGGAGGAAGAGACCGAGATCGACATGGCGGACGAGCCAGAGGACGAGGAAGAATGAGCCGCAGCGGCTCGGTTCGACTCGGAAAGCTGGTTCGCCGGCACCGTCGCGGCGCATGATGCGAGAAGTGACACGGGTCGGCGTCAATGGGCGCACGAGGATTCGAACCTCGGACCTCACCCTTATCAGGGGTGCGCTCTAGCCGTCTGAGCTATGCGCCCATCTCGAAGGAGCATGGACCCATTCTAGATCCTCGTGCGAGGGAGTCAACCGATTCCCGGACGATGAGCCGAGGATTGCATCGTGTCGCAGGATCGGGATGGATCGCCGGGAATGACGCGTCGCCCCGCAGGGTAACTTGCATCGGCGGCATTTCGCCGATCGCAAGCCAGCGGAACCTTCGCTCCTCCGCGCGATCCCGTTGACAACGTCGCCTCGTGGCGTTATCGTTACATTCGTACATAAGTGAGAGGGGCAGATAGCTCAGTTGGTAGAGCACAGGACTGAAAATCCTGGTGTCGTGAGTTCGACTCTCACTCTGCCCATTCGTTGGTATTCGACGTAAATAGAGCCGAACGCAAAGTTTGCGTACCTGACCGACACGGACAGCGCGGCCCGTTCTCTGGTAGTGCTCAGTCGGGCATACTGAGAAAGTGGGACTGTGCATGGGGTCGTACAGGAAGAAACCCGACGGTTACCCCAAGCTCACCCATCACAAAGTATCCGGCCAGGGCGTCGTCCGGCTCAACGGCAAGGACGTGTATTGCGCCCCTTCGGGTGGCCGGAGTGCAAGCCGAACTACCTCCGCGCGATCGCGGACTGGGAGGCCGGATGGTGCAAGCCGGCGCCCGCCGCCGGCCCGGAGAAGGAGCCGGACTCCACCGATCTGACCGTCGCCGAGCTGGCCCTGGCCTACCGGCAATTCACCGCCGGCTACTACGTCAAGAACGGCAGGCCGACGACCGAGCAGCACGACATCCAGCTCTCGACCAAGCCCCTGCGGGAGATGTTCGGCCACTCGCTCGTCGCCGATTTCACGCCGCCGATGCTCAAGGCTGTGCGCCAGGTTTTCATCGACGCCGAGCTTTGCCGCAACGAGGTCAACAAGCGGACCCGCCGGCTCGTCAGGATATTCGCGTGGGGAGTCGAGGAGGGACTGGTCCCCTCGCCGGTCTTCTGGGGGCTGAAGGCCGTCAAGGGCATAAAAAAGCAACGATCCGCGACAGGGCTAAAGCACCGGCGATTCTCGGTAACGCCTCTCCAAGTCGGCCAGGAGCGACGGCCGCTTCTTCGAGGATCGCGCCTTCCTCAAGATCTTCCGTCGGTCGATCGCCTGTCTCTGGCTTGGCGGCTCTCGGCCCGTCCGATACGGTAGCAGGTCCGTCACGGTGAATGGTTGCGGGTGCGCGATGTGTGCATCCAACCCCTGCACGAACGTCGGCCCTTCTTGAACGATCCGAACACCCGCGTGGCGGTGACCGTGAATCCGCCGCTCGTGACTCTTGGGCACGCGGGACCACCGCTCCAGATCGAGATCGTCCTTGATCTCCTCGAACGTCCCCTCGCCGACGAACAACCGGGCGAGCAAGCCGATCATCACTCGGGCCATCTTCTGATGGATCGAATCCTCGCCGCCCTCAAACCGATCGATCAACTCCTCGAGCTTCTTGCGACGGTCCGCACAGATCCCCCCTCCGGGATCGAGGGTGTACTCGGAGAACCGGCAAACGGTCTTCACTCTGCAGACGGACAGCAACATCGTCCTGTACACCAATAACAATTCGACCTGGGCATCGGGCACGGTGGGCAAGCGGATCACGACCCTGATCAGGCAGACCGACGGGAACCTCGTCGGGTACGACTCCGGACATCACGCGACGTGGTCCTCCGGCACGCACGGGAATGACGGGGCATAGCTGTCGGTCCTGAACGACGGGACGGCGATGATCGTGAAGTCCATCTGGTCCCAGCCGTGATGGCGCCGCTCCTCGGTCGTGCCCTCGAAACGGGCGGCGGAAGCCCGAGGTCCGGCCGCGTCACGCCCTCCGACGTGAATCGGCGTCGGCGGTCCCGCGGGCAAGAGGCCCGCAGGACGAGCCATGGACGGCCTGAATCCCTTCATCCCGTGTCGCGTGAGGCACGCCTCTTCGGCTCATGCGAGTCGATCGAAGTACGCCACTTCAGCCCGGGCCCGATCGAGGCCGCTCCTCTTCAGGTCGGGCTGATCGAGGCGTGCCGGATCACCGGGAAACCGAAAGAGCTCGCCCGCCCGTGCGAACGAGATCGATTGGCGTGGCATCGTCGTCGACTCGCGTCGGTCCCGCCTGACGCACGTCCCGGTTTCGAGCCGCGCCTCCGGGATGATGCTCATCCGGAGATCCTCATCCGGTCTCACCCGGTCGTCCAGGTGGCCACCTGTCCGGAACGATAGGCCCGATTGCCGAGATGGGCGGCCGCGGCGGCGCCGACGCCCGCCTCGGCCGGGGCATTGGGCTTCTGCCGGCTGCGGATGCACTCGACCCAGTTGGTCAGGTGGAGGAGCTCACCGTCTGGCTTGTCATAGAAGTCGGCCCCCTCGTAGGCGGGCCTGGTCCCGAGGATCCACTCCTCGGGCTTCCCCTTGCCGTGCTCGGGGGTGACCTCATACCGGCCGCGGTCGATGTACAGCGTGCCCTCGGTGCCCATGAACGTGATCATCGCGCCGAAATGGGCGTTGGAGAATGTTCCCTCGAAATGCGCCTGCACGTTGTTCGCGTATTCCAGCGTGCACTGGATCGTGTCGGGCGTCTGCCAGACTCCCTCGCTGGCGAAGTGGCTGCCGAGTGCCGTCGCGCGGACCGGATGGTCAACGTCGAGGAACCACTGGGCGACGTCGATCCAGTGGACCATGAGGTCGGTCAGGAGCCCGCCCCCGAAGTCCCAGAACCATCGCCAGTTGCGGAACCGGAACTCGTCGAATGGCTGATCCGGCGCACCGCCAAGGAAGTCCTTCCAGGCGACCTGGCGGGGGTCGATGCCCATCGGCGAGCGATGGAACTTCTTGGTGCCGCCACGGTTCCAGCTCAGGTGCACCTTGAAGACGTCGCCGATCCGCCCGGCCTTGATCAGCTCGCGGGCCTTCTGGATGTGCGGCATGCTCCGCTGTTGCATGCCGACCTGGACGACCCGGCGGTTGCGGTCCTGGGCGTCAACGATCACCGCGCCCTCGGAGAGGTCGTGCGTCAGGGGCTTCTCGACGTAGACATCCTTGCCGGCGTTGCAGGCGTCGACGGCCATCGGCACGTGCCAGTGGTCGGGGCTGCCGATCAGGACCGCGTCGATGTCCTTGCGTTCGAGCAGGTCGCGATAGTGCTTGGTCGCGACGGCCTTCGGATCGGCGAGCTTCTTGCCTTCGTTCAGGTGGGCGTCGTAGATGTCGCAGACCGCCGCGATCCGCACCCCGGGGACCTGGGCCAGGGATTTCATCAAGGTCCGGCACCGTCCGCCGGTGCCCAGGGCGGCCACGTCAATGGTGTCGTTGGCGGAGTATCCCCGCGCCGATTCGAGCGTCGCCAGGGTGCCGGCCGCGGCGGCGCCGGCACCGATCGTCTCGAGGAACTCGCGCCGCGAGCGGGTGGATCGGACCATCGTCGTGCTCCTGGAAGCGGGGAGTGACTTGACCTGCGCAGTCTATCGGTCTTGCGCGACCCCGGCAACCGAGCACCGTCGCGGTGGCCCGTCACGCGGTGCCGTCGGTCCGATCCATCCGCCCGACGAGGAGGCGATCGACGCGGTTGCCGTCCATGTCGACGACTTCGACGTGCAGGCCCCAGGCGTCCAGGGTCTCGCCGACCGCGGGAATATGTCCGAGCTCGGCGACGACCAGCCCGGCGAGGGTGTGGAAATCCCCCTCGCGGAGGGCTGGAAGGTCCAGGAGGTCGCGGAACTCGTCAAGCGGCAGCCGGCCGTCGAGCAGCCAGGATCCGTCGGGGCGCCGGACTGCCCGCGGCTCCTCGTCCTCGGAAAGGTCGGGGATGTCGCCGACGATGGCCTCGAGGATGTCGGTGAGGGTCAAGAGACCCGCCACCGTCCCGTATTCGTCCAGGACCACGGCGTTGTGCGTGCCGGACGCCCGGAGCATCTCGAGGATCTTCAGTCCATGCGTCCCTTCGTAGAGGAACAGGGGCAGGGTCAGCCGGCCCTTGATCCGGAACGGTTCGACGTCCTGTCCCTGCCCGAGCAGATCCTTGACGTGGACGATTCCCAGCAGATTGTCGAGGCTCTGGTCGCAGACGAGGAAGCGGGAGTGGGGGCTCTGGCTCACCTTGCGGCGGACCTCCTCCGGCGGATCGGCCAGGTCGATCCAGATGATCTCGTTCCGCGGGGTCATCAGGGCGCGGGCGCGACGGTCGCCGAAGCGGAGGACTCGCTTGACCATCTCGTGCTCGGCCTCTTCGAAGACGCCCGCTTTGGTCCCCTCCTGCATCAGCTCCTGGATCGCCTCCTCGGTGACGGGAGCCTCAGACGAGGGCCGGATGCCCACCACGCGAAGGGCCCCATTCGTGGCCGCGCCGAGGATTCCCACCGGCGGGCCGATCAGGACCGCCAGGGCGCGGCTTGGCCGGGATAGCAGTCGGGCGATCGACTCGGGCCGGTGGAGCGCGATGCGGTGGGGGATCAGCTCGCCGAGCACGAGCGTCGCCAGCGCGAGTGCGAGCGCGACAGAACCGATGCCGATCGCGTGGCGATAGGGTGACAGCGGGCCGATCTGTTCCAGGACCCGGCTCAGCCTCGGCTGCAGGACCGCACCGGCGTAGACCCCGGCGAGGCTGCCGAGGAACATGATCCCCGCTTGCAGCGCCGGCGAGAATCGCCGGGGATCCTCTCCCAGGCGGATGGCCGCCTCCGCACCGCGATCGCCGCGGGACGCCCAGTCCTTCAACCGCGACTTTCGCGCCCCGCTCAGGGCGGCCTCCGCCAGGGCCACCAGGCCCTGCGCCATGATCAGCCCCACGACGATCAGGACTCCCCCAGCGATCGATTGCATCGGATCGACCCCGCGCGGTCATGACTCGCGCCGACCCGCCCCGTCGGCCGGCCGCGGACGTTCCGTCCCCGCATCATGTTAGCTCCGCGCACAGCCGATGACTGCCTCCTACTCGCCCTCGACGACCACTTTCAGATGGCGATCACTCCTCGGTGGCGGTTCGGCCCGACGCATCGGGGCCTGGATTTGCCGAGGCGACGGATGAGATGTGCGCCGCCCGTGGCTCCGGCCGTCCAGGAGACGATCGGTGGTACAATCCCTTGCCTTTTAATGATTTCCGGCCGAACCGCCCGGAGATGGCGGAATGCTGATGCGTCACCGCCGGACCCGGGAAGCCGACGATCAGTCGGCGACGGGCGCGTTGACACGATAACGGGTGCGGCCCTTCCCGCGGACCTTCAGGTCGTTGTTGGCATCCCAGATCCGACGGGCCAGCGCGACGTGATAGCCGTCGCGTACCGAGTCCCTCGCCGCCATCAGCATCGATGCCAGTGACGATGACGATAATTCGCCGTCGTTGAGCAAGTCATCGATCAGCGAGTCGATTTGATGGAGAACTCTTGTGGATCCCATAGGTTCGCCGTTCCTACCTTTGAAGCCGCCGCATCGCGGACGCACGACCACCCAGCTTCTCCTCCTTCCCGGCGGAGGCTTTCTCCTCTTCATGTTCCCCATACCCTGCCTCCAAGTCAAGGAGCATTGAAGATTGCGAGAATTACACCCGATCCGTGTTGGCTTTCGTAAACATGACGTGAACGCACGCAAGCATTGAGGACGTTGATCAATCGATGGTTGGCGGTGGACTACCCTGTTGAGCCGTGGCGTTCGGCGCGGTAGGTTGTGCCGCGGATTCACATCCTGTTTCCTGGCATTTCCTCGGCCTCGAATCGCGCCGCGAGCGCGACGAGGGCTCGTGCGAATCAAGAACATTAGCGGGCTCGGGTCATGGCGCGTGGACTGCGCCGGGGCTCGGGGGAGGTAACGATGCCTTATGTGACGTGTCCGACCTGTGGGGAGCGGGGCAGAATCACGTCGAACCTGATCGGCGTGCGGATCAAGTGCCGGAAGTGCGGCGTGAGCTTCCTGGTCTCGCCGCCAACCGGGAAGGCCGTCGTCGAGGCGGGGGTTGCCGCGGCGGGTGCCGCAGCGGCCCATACCGGCCCGTCTGCGGCGGTCGAGGCTCATGGGATCGAGGTCGAGGGGCTGGACGCTTCCTCCTGGGCCCTGCCCACCGAGACGGCCGCGAAGATCGCGACCGAGGACCACGCGGCGGCGGCGGCGCCTAGCCTATCCGAATCGAGCTCGTCCTTCGCTCCGGTCTCCGCGACGCCCGGCGCGGCCCGAGAGTACAAGCTGTTGACCTCCCGCGACAAGATGTTCGACGGGAAGTTCGACCTGGCACGGCTCGAGGAAGCCCTGAACCACTTCGCCCGCCAGGGCTGGGTCGCCAAGACCATGTCCGTCCCCCACTTCAAGGGCTACACCGGGGCCATCGAAGAGGTGATCGTCGTCCTGCTGGAGCGGTGCCAGGAGGCGATCTGAACGGGGGTGTGCCCGACCGTGCCGGACGATTGAATCAGACCGGGGGTGAACAGACCATCAACTCATGGTACAATCTCCTTGGTCCGCCCGAGCGGTCTCGGGTGGAATGACGGCGCATCGCCCGCGATCGAAGTCGCTCCCGGCGCGGATCAACCTTTCATGCTCGCCAAGCTCGCCTCGTATACACTCGTCGGAATCGATGCAACCCCTGTCGAAGTCGAGGTCAACGTCTCGTTCACGACGCAACCCAAGACGATCCTCGTCGGCCTGGCCGAGACGGCGGTCAAGGAGAGCACGCACCGCGTCGAGCGGGCGATTGTCAACTCGGGCTTCCGCCGGCCGATCGACCGGGTCGTGATCAACCTGGCGCCGGCCGATCTGAAGAAGGATGCGGGCGGCTTCGACCTGCCGATCGCTTTGGGTCTGCTCCTGGGCAGCGGCCAGGTCGCCCTTGACCGACCCGGCTCCTTCGCCATGGTCGGCGAGCTGGCCCTGACCGGCCAGACCCGACCCATCAAGGGCGTGCTCGCCATGGCCTTGCAGGCCGCCGACGAGAAGCGCGACGGCCTCCTGGTCCCCGCCGCCAATGCGCCCGAGGCCGCCGTGGTCGAGGGGCTCAACGTCATCCCCATCGCCAGCCTGGCCGAGGCCGTCGGCTTCCTCTCCGGCCAGCTCGACATCGTACCCCAGTCGGTCGACCTCGACGAGGTCTTCCGCCAGCTCTCGCACACCGAGGACGACTTCGTCAACGTCAAGGGCCAGGACTACGCCAAGCGGGCGCTGTTGATCGCCGCCGCCGGCGCCCACAACGTCCTGATGATCGGGCCGCCGGGCACGGGCAAGACCCTGCTGGCCAAGCGGCTGCCCACGATCCTGCCGCCCTTGACCCCGGCCGAGAGCCTGGAGACCACGCGGGTCTACAGCGCCATGGGTTTGCTCAAGCCCGGCCAGCCGCTGATGGCGGTCCGGCCGTTCCGGCCGCCGCACCACTCGGTCAGCGACGCGGGCCTGGTCGGCGGCGGGACGACGCCGCAGCCGGGCGAGATCAGCCTGGCGCATAAGGGAGTCCTCTTCCGGTCAAATCTTGTCGTTGAACTCCATTGTGCTGCTTAGACTTGCGACAACCAGCACATCTGGTGCTTGACCGGGGGGTTTGCGTCCCTGCCCCTAGCCCTTCCACCCGCAGGTCCGGCGGACGGATGAGATGTTGGCGCTGCGGGACCCATCGTCGAGTTTAGTGCGTGGGCGTCCAGCCTTCGTTCGGTCAGGGCAGTCACGACCGACGGAACTCTGTGGCCCGCTAACAGCGAAGCGCCCCGATCCGAAACCGGGGTGCAGTTCTCGCTTTTGCCTTCACGGCGACATGCGTTCAGAAGAACTGGACCTAGCCGCTTGTTTTTTTGACACTACAAGCGGTATCATTCTGAGCGAGGACGCAGACCGGGCCGAACGGAGCGCTCTGATGGCTAAAGCCAAGTACGTCCTACTCCTCCCGCTGACCTACAACGACCGCCGCCAGGTTCCCAAGGTCGTGCGGGACCACGTTCTCGACGAACTGTACGTCCTCGCCAACGGCTACCACGTCGCAGGGGTCGGCCGGGGGGCCTACCGCATGCGAAGCGGCTCCAAGCAGGTGGACCACTCGCTTGAGGTTTGGGTCGCCGTTGAGGAAGAGGACGTGCCAGCCCTCAAGGAGTTGGTCGCCAAGGTCGCCCAGATGCTCAAACAAGAGTCCATCTACCTCGAACGAACCGGAGGCTCGGTCGAGTTCATCACTCCGGCGGCGGTGGGAGGCAAGGTCAGATGAGAACAAAAGCACAGCAACTCCTGGACTCGGCGTCCGATGCAGCATCGGTCGCCGAGAATTGGGCCGACCTATCGAACGCCCTGTTCGATCCGGTCGAGGGCCTAGTAGCGAAGGCTTACCCGACCCGTGAGGAGCGGGAGCGTTTCGTCCAGACCCAGGAATACCGGGCGATCCGGCGCCTGGTCGATGATGCGATCGAGCGGTCGGGCCTCGTCGCCGGCGCCAAGCCCAAGAAGAGCGGACGCTTCGTCGTGCGAGTCCCGAGTTCGCTGCATGAGGCCCTTGAGGCGGAGGCGGAGGCCGAAGGCGTGAGTCTCAACCAACTGGTGCTGACGAAACTCGCCATCCAGATGTCCAAGCTATCTTCCGGTGCGATGCCCGAGATGGCCGTCATCGCCCAGGCATACCTCGAAGTGAGGGACGGCTTCTCCATCGACCGTGTGGTCGCCGACCCCGAACTGGACCGCCGCTTCCTGCGGCGCTGTCGTGAGCTTGGCCTTGGCGGGACGGACTTCGACCTGAACTGGAAGCTCTTCAACGGGCGGAAGAACAAGTACTTCACCGACCTCCCGAAGACGAAGAATTACACGCCCTCCCAGAAGGACGAGTTCGAGTTCTCCAGCGAGATTGGCATGCGGTACGTCCAGGAGCAACTCCTCGCCCGGGAGCGCCGAGAGGTCTCGCTCGACAAGATCATCTGCGACCCGGACCTGGCGACCGAGTTCGACGAGATCGCTAGGAAGCTCGCTCCCGGCTTTACCCCACTGGATTACCGTTGGGTTGCCCTGGGGGTCCGCAAGGCCGCCGGCCGCTACGCATCGAAGGCCCAAGCCATCAAGCTCCCGGACTTCGAGTCTCTCGGGCCGACGGACACGGTGCGGGCGAGCCGGATCACCACCGGGCAGGGAATCTACCTGTTCCGCTGCGAGGATGACTCGCTCTTCCTCGGCGACACGGACAACCTTCGGCAGCGGATCGAGAGGCACTTCGACACGGGCGGCACGAGTGGTCTACCCGACTGGCTCTACGACCGTGGAGGCAGGACGATCAGCCTGGGCATCTTTCCGACTCCGCAGGTCGGCCCGACGGACAGGAAGATCATCGAATTGGGTGCAGTCAATGCGCTCAATCCGTTCTTCAACTACGGCGGAGGCCGGGTGGCCTGATCACGCAGACCGGGCGAGGTGCGAGATGGACTGGTTCGGCCGGACGGAACGAGCGGGGGGCGTCCTTCGACCGCCCGTCAAATGGCACGGGGGGAAGCACTACTTGTGCCATCGCATCATCGAGCACTTCCCCCCGCATCACACTTACCTCGAACCCTTCGGTGGGGCCGCATCGGTCCTGCTCAATAAAGGCCGCTCGCCGGTCGAGGTTTACAACGACTTGGATGAGCGGATCACCCGGCTCTTCCGGGTCATCCGTAATCACGGCGCGGAGCTTCACCGCCGCCTCAGCCTGACGCCGTACAGCGAGGTCGAGTTCCGGGACTCGGACGAGGACGCAGGCGACGAGATCGAGCAGGCACGTCGGGACTTCATCAGATGGAGGTTATCGCTCGGGGGCCGGGGCGACTCGTTCAGCTTCACGCTCCACCGGGTCCGCCGTGGGATGGCGGACGTGGTGTCGGGCTATCTCTCGATGATCGACGAGCAACTCCCGCTCATCGTGGAGCGGCTGAGGACCGTCGAGATCGTCTGTCGGTCGGCCATCGACGTGATCCGCACTTGGGACGGTCCCGAGACGCTCATCTACTGCGACCCCCCATACGTCCCGTCCACGAGACACGAGGGGAGCCGTTCGATCTACGGATGCGAGATGTCGGAGGAGGACCATAGGGAGCTGGCGACCGTCCTCCGGGCCGGCAGGAGCCGGGTGGTCCTGAGTGGCTACCCCTCGCCTCTCTACGACAAATTGTACGGCGATTGGAGGAACGTTCAGTTCGACATCGCTAACCATGCAGCCGGCGGTCCGTCGAAGGCGAGGAAGCAGGAGATGCTCTGGATGAATTGGTGAAGGAGAGCCCCATCATACCGCAGACGAGCAAGTACTGGAAACCTCTCAAAGAGGCCGTCGATTCGGTAGCAGCCCGGAACCTTGTCCTCCTGGCGTGCGTGACCTTCCTCTTCCCGATCGTCGAGAATGTCCTGGTCGCCCTCTGGTTCGGGATCAAAGCGGGCGGCGCAGTGGCCGGGTGGGTGCTCCTGGTGGTCGCACTGACCCATGTCGTTTTGGGTATTCTGTCTCTCGGCGGCGGATCGTGCGCCGTGAAGGCATTGCCCGAGGCGATCGAGATGGAGGAGAAGCTCCACGAGGTCCAGCGGGAACTCGGGCGACGCACCGTTGCCTACGGCATGGTTAGGGAGGCCATCAATTCGCTCAACACATCGACATGTAATCTGCCGGCCTGGTGCTCGAATGGCTATGAGGCCGGACTAAACCCGATCGTCAAGCAGTTTGCGTCTGACATCAGTACGACCTTGGGCGTCACATCTAACCAATTTACGATCGAAATATATATCGAATTAGGAGGAATCGAGGAGCTGACCTGCACGCCGGATCCGTCCAATGAGATTTATCTTCCGTATGGAAATTCATACATGAAGTTAGCTTATTTCTTCAGCCCCCAGCAGACCGATCGCCGGGCCGTCGAAGCCCTCGGGCACAACTTGCCCGCCATCCTCGGTGCCGCAGAGGATGTCCCGGCCATCCATAAGATCAGTGAGTATCCGGGGGTCTTCTTGCAGGACGGCAAGCCCCTGCCGCATGTCTATTTCCGCCGGTTCGCCACCGTGCCGATGAACTGGGTGTGCTCGGACATGCGGCTGGGGATCGTCGTCTTGACTTCCATGCAGGAGGACGATTTCTCCGAGGACGTGCTGGACACGCTCCAGTTCCTTGCATCCCTCGTGTCCAATTACCACTCCTCCTACAACAAATGCGTATTCGAGAACAGGGAGAGGCAGCGGAAAGAAGAACAGAAGAAGAGAAGAGAGGAGGCGAAACGGATCAGACAGTCACAACAGTCCGGTTCGTCAAGGCAGCAGCCGAACGAGGAGGACGGGGACCATCAAGTGGACGAGGATGGAGAGCCAGCATAGCTTGCCAACCCCCACGCTCATCTCGTCAAGTCATCGATGGCGGAGACGGGGGAGAACGCCGGGCAGGCAAGCCACCGGTCACCGAGTTTGGGTTCCGAGGAGACCAAGACCTCAACCTGCTCCCCTCGGACGCCAAGTTCCGTCATCCGCCGCAGCGCCGCCAGTCGTATCACGTGAGTCAGGACGGTCGCCGGGTCGTCCCCTTCCGTGGTGACAACGGCGACGATCGTCCTGGCAGCCGCCCGGAGCGCCCTGTTGACCGACCCCGCCTCGATCCGTTCGCCTCCGGGGTGGGCGTCGATCCCGACGCCGAACTCCTCCCGCAGCGCCTCAGCAATCGCCAGTACCACCTCGAATCTGTCCAACATCACGCCTATCCTCCCCCACCCCGGACCGCCTGGGAAGCCCGCAGACCTCGAACGAGGTCGGGGACGAGCCCCGGTCGTTGCGGACTTGTCGGACCCTGGACCCGAATCGTGTGCGGATGTCGTGCATCGGGGCGAGTTTACGATGGGTGCCTCCTAGCATTGATCCCCCGACCATCGTATCATCAGGGATGACCTGACGGGATCGCACCCTCAATGCTGAGGTCGGAAGTCTTGTCCTCACGTTGCGATGAGGCGATT
The DNA here is from genome assembly GCA_963815795.1 of uncultured Planctomycetota bacterium. Lineage (GTDB taxonomy): Bacteria > Planctomycetota > Planctomycetia > Isosphaerales > Isosphaeraceae > JAKAUH01. The sequence goes on from CAWFIC010000006.1 coordinate 1,986,969, forward strand.
CCGAAGCGGCGATGGTTCGCCAGGAAATAGCCAACGGCTCGATTTGGAATCCCCACGATGACAGCTAGCGATTGGCCCAATGACGAAGAAGGATCGGGCTCTTCCCGCCCTTATATGAATTCCGGCGAATCTTGGGATGAGGACGAGGACGAACGGATCGATCTCTCCGTTCTCAAGGAAGGATATCGCCCGATCCCGTACTTATCGTACAGGCTGACCAAGAGGCTCGATGACGACAAGAGCGGCTTTGGACAGGTCTGGAAGGCGTATAGCGATCGACCGAGGCGCACCGTTGTCTTCAAGTTCTGCAAGAGGCCGTTCGATCCAGCGTGCCTTCAAACGCTTCACAACGAACTTCGTCTCGTAAGAGATCTGGATCATCCTGGGATCGTCAAGCTAGAGGCGGAGTACCTCGATAGTCAGATCCCTTTCCTCCAATATGAGTTCATTGATGGGGTCGATCTCTCGAAGCTCCTTCGTGAAAGATTCGGAGCATCGGGTGCGGGTCCGCTTCCGCCTGTTCATGCCGCTGCCCTGATCTTGAAATTGGTCAACATCATGAAAGCAGCCCATTCATGTCGGCTGCCCATCGTTCACAGAGACCTCAAGCCGGAGAACGTCCTGGTCTCGAACTACCACGATCTCTGCGTCTTCAAGGAACTCGGTGTTTCCCCTGATCTGCGATTGGCAAGGCTGAAGGTCATGGACTTCGGCATCGGGGCGCATTCACGGTACGGTCAAGGAGCCACAACAGGGAGTCAATCGATCGGCAGGCAGTTTGAGGGATTCCGATCCTATGCCTATGCGTCACCTCAGCAAGACAAGGGTTGGCCAGCCCATGAATCGGATGATGTTTATGCAATCGGCGTGATTTGGTACGAGCTACTGGCTGGCGAGATGGGCGAAGGACCGCCCATCGGTCAATTGTGGACCCGAAAACGTAAGGAGTTGAAGCTCAGAGGGATGACCGAAGAGCAACTCGATGTGCTCGAACGATGCTTGGAACCGTCAAGAGAGCACCGGATTCAGAATGCGATTAAGTTGGCGGAGGAGATCCGAGGGGCTTACGAGAGACCTGATGAAGTACTGTCGCTATCAGACCAGATTGCCGAAGCCCTTACCACTTGGAAGGGCGACACTCTGTCACTCGATGGTCTGACCTCGGTGTCGGTCGAAGTTGCCGAAGCACTCGGCAAATGGAACGGTTCCACCCTGTCTCTCAACGGTCTGACCGAGTTGCCCGACGATGTCGCCGAAGCCCTCGCCAGGTGGAAGGGTCATCAGTGGTCCACCTCGCCGCCTGGCGAGGGCATGGCCGGTTTTTTTGCCAGGCTCAACAAGCGCTTCGGTGATGGACTGTCACTTAATGGTCTGAAGTCGCTGTCGGTCAAGGCGACCGAAGCCCTCGCCAGGTGGAAAGGCAGAGGGTTGTACCTCAATGGACTGACCGAGTTGCCCGACGATGTCGCCGAAGCCCTCGCCAGGTGGAAAGGCAGAAGGTTGTACCTCAATGGACTGACCGAGTTGCCCGACGATGTCGCCGAAGCCCTCGCCAGGTGGCATAGTGATCGGTCATACACAGCATTTCCTGTTGAGGCCGGAGGAGCCGCCAGGTGGGAGGCCAGATTTAGGCACCCACTGCTATGGCTACACCTCAATGGTGTGAATTCGCTGTCGGTCAAGGTCACGGAAGCACTCGCTAAGTGGAAAGGTGAATCTCTAATCCTCAATCCCAAACTGTTACGGCTTGCAGCGGAAGATGGCGGGCTAGAAATAACACGATTCTTACTCAATCGTGTTAAGTGCAACTGCAACGACATCGACCAAGACGGCTGGACTCCGCTCTTGCTCGCCGCCAAGAACGGACACTGGGAAATCGTCAAGGTGCTGGTCGCAGCCAATGCTGATGTGAATGTCAAGACAGTGAAGGAGGGCAATACTCCACTCCATTACGCAGCGTTGGCAGGGAACGCCGAGATAATCGAACTACTTCTCAAAAAGGGGGCAGACATTGCTGGAGCGAACTCTGAGGGGAAAAGACCACTGGATGGACTGACGACGCTGTCGGTAGGGCTCGCAAGTGCCCTTGCCGGGTGGAATGGTAAAGCCTTGTACCTTAACGGACTGACCTCGTTGCACGCCGATGTCGCCAGGACACTCGCCAAGTGGAAAGGTATAATGCTTCACCTCGATGGACTGACTTCGTTGTCGGTCGGTGCCGCTGAGGCACTCGCCGGGTGGACCGGTGACAACCTGTCCATCTTGTCCTTCCATGCTCTGAAAGAGTCGTCAATTCAGGAGCTTCAGGCCCATCCTGAGTTGCTTCGGTCTGCTGCGGAACGTGGCGGCATTGGTATGGCGAGGTTCCTGTTAGGAACGGCTGAGGTCGATCCGAACGCTAGCGATGAGGGGGGCTGGACTCCTTTGTTGCTTGCGTCCAAGAGTGGGCAATGGATCGTTGTCAAGTTGCTGATCGAAGCCAATGCCGATATAAATGTTGGGACAAAGAAGGATGGCAATACACCACTCCATCTCGCCGCCATGGCAGGGAACGCCGAGATAATCGAACTACTTCTCAAAAAGGGGGCAGACGTCGCCGGGGCGAACTCCGAGGGGAAAAGACCACTGGATTGCATGGACGATACATGTCTCAATGGACTGACAGAACTCTCGATCGAACTCGCTCGTGCCCTCGCAGAGTGGAAGGGTGAAGCCCTGTACCTCAGTGGTCTGACGTCACTACCCGTCGATGTCGCCAACGCCCTCGCCGGGTGGAAAGGCGCAAGGCTTCACCTCAATGGTCTGCCTTCGCTCTCGGTCAAGGCTGCCGGCGCCCTAGCCAGGGCGAAGGTGTCCAGGTGCTTACTACTCAACGGTCTGAACTCGTTGGACGCCGGGGTCGCCGAAGCCCTGGCCGGCTTTAAGGGTGAAGTCCTGTACCTCAATGGACTGACTTCGCTGCCCGTCGAGGATGCCAACGCCCTCGCCGGGTGGAAGGGAGAAGCGCTGCGCTTCGGCGGGCTCGCCTCGGAATCCGTTCTGCCGCTTCATGCACATCCTGAGATACTCCGATCTGCTGCGGAGCATGGCGGCGTCGGTATGGTGAGGTTCTTGCTGGGAATGTGCAAGATGGCTCCCGACATAAGTGATCGAGAAGGATGGACTCCTCTCTTGCTCGCCTCGAAGAACGGCCACCGGAGAATTGTCGAGGTGCTGGTCGAAGCTAATGCTGATGTGAATGTCAAGACAGTGAAAGAAGGCAATACTCCGCTCCATTACGCAGCGATGGCAGGCAAGAGCGATGTGGTAAAGCTGCTACTCGAAAAAGGGGCTGACCTGGTCAGGAAGAACTTGGAAGGATGGACTCCTCTCTTGCTCGCCTCGAAGAACGGCCACCGGAGAATTGTCGAGGTGCTGGTCGAAGCTAATGCTGATGTGAATGTCAATACAGTAGAAGAGGGCAATACTCCGCTCCATTACGCAGCGATGGCAGGTAATGCTGCCGTCGTAAATCTCCTTCTCGAAAAAGGGGCTGACCCTGGCAGGAAGAACTCGGAAGGGAAAACGCCACTGCATTGTGCAGCCGATTCCGGCGACATCGACACGATCCGACTTTTACTGCCCAAGACTTGAGGTCTTCCCCGGCTATTACGTGCGTCGCCACTGACGTGACTCAAAGGCGTTTGTCTTGGGTCGAGAGCCGACTCAATCTGGGCAGGCTGATTAGTACTACTTTGTCAACTGAACCTTTGTTTGTAGAGAACGTAGAAAGGGCATGAGAACCAAGCGAATCCCTCAAGTCCCCAGGACTCCGCTGCCCGAATTGGCTGAGTTCCTCCTACCGTTCCGCGTGCATTTCCAGCGGAGCGAGGGCCGTCAGACCCTCGAACGCTACCTGTCGGGGTTGCTCACCGAGCATCCGAACAAGAACTGCGATACCATCGCCCAGATCGTCCCTGACACCTCCGAGCAGCGACTCCAGGGGCTGATGACCACCATCGACTGGGACGAAGACGACCTCAACCGCCAGCGGGTCGAGACGATGCTCCGACTCCCCAGCGAGGGGGACGGCGTGTTGATCTTCGACGATACCGGGTTCGCCAAGCAGGGCCGCTGCTCCGTCGGCGTCGCACGGCAATACTCCGGCACCCTGGGCAAGACCGGCAACTGTCAGGTCACCGTCAATTGCCACTACGCCGAACGGACGGTCGCTTGGCCGGTCGCCACCCGGCTCTATCTGCCCAAGTCTTGGGCCCAGGATGCGGACCGTCGCAAGAAGGCCAAGGTCCCCGAGGAGGTCGTGTTCCGGACCAAGCCACAGATCGCCTTGGATCTGCTGGACGAAGCGAGGTCCTGGGGCGTGCGTTGGGCGTGCGTGACCGCCGATGCCGACTACGGCGATAACCCGAACTTCCTGGCCGGCCTGGAGAAACGACGACAACCCTACGTGGTCGCCGTCCGCTGCGACTTCGCTGTCGGCTCGAGCCGACGCGGTGGGGAGGTCCAACGGGCCGACGAGCTGATCGGGGCTCAGCCGGCGCGATCGTGGCGCTCGGTGACGTGGCGGGAAGGGAGTCGGGGCTGGATGCGCGGCCAGTTCGTCGCCCTCCGCGCCTGGCGGGTGGACGCGTCGGGGCCAAGGCGAGCGGGCTGGCTGATCGGCGAGGATTCCTCCGATGGCAAGCGACGGTACTACTGGAGCAACTTCGGGGAGGACAGGCCGTTGGAACGGCTGGTGGAATACGCCCATCGGCGGCACTGGGTGGAGCAGTATCATGAGGAGGCCAAGGGGCTGCTGGGCTGGGACCAGTATCAAGGCCGACTGTGGCCGGGCTTCCACCGCCATGCGGTGACCGTGATGTTGGCGTACAGCTTCCTGGTGTGGCAGGAGTGGCAGCAACGACAGGAGCGAGCCCGCTCGGGCCGGCCCCGGCGCCCTTTTTCCCCACGTCCGGATCGACGTCGGATGTCACTGCCGGAGGTGCATCGGCAGATCACCGATTGGCTTCGCCTTGAGGCGGCCAAGGAGTTGCTCTCGCGAGAGTTCATGACCGTGCCCGAACGCATTCCGGCGTAGTTGACAAAGTAGTATTAGGAGGTTGAACAGATGGTTCAGAATAAGACGATCCTCCGTCGCCCTGCTTTGCTCAGGCCAATCATCGTTCGGGAGATCTATCGCAGGAATGGGAGGGCGATCATCTGGGAGAACAATCGACCCGGCCCGGATCGGGACATCTATCGGATCGTCGCCAGGGAACTCGGCGTCACGGAGGACGAGTTGAGACTCAAGATGGGCGATCTGGTGGATTTCTCAAGGACCAACCGCAAGCCATCGAACGACGCAGGCAGGAACGCCTGGGAGTATACCATGCTGGTAGGCGTCCAGCACTTGAAGGAAAGGGATGGATACCTGGAAAAGGGGTCGCCCAAGGGCGTCTGGGAACTCACTCCGAGCGGTCTGGAGTACGGCAGGCGATTGATGATAAGTGGAGTGTGCTCTCAGTGAGACCTTCCGGCCCCATTCTACCTGGGCGGCGTGGGAGCACCGTCGTTTCCAGCGGAATGGGCCTGACAGGTACAGGGCCGGAAATTGACCGGGACCTCACGAGATGACGGGCACGGTAAGCGGACCGGTGGCCGTCGAATGCGCCGGGTCGAACCCTGCCGGGCTGCGGTTTTCCCCGGCGGCGTATTCTCCGGGACTCCGACTTCCCGGGAAGTTTTTCAGCCCCCAGGGCAGAATCTTCGGATTGCAAAGAAACACAAAGTCAAACAGCGGTGGTCTTAACCTGTCCCCCAGGGGGAACCCAATTTGTATAATTTTACCTGGAATACCCACATTACCCATTCTTAAATTGACCCACCTCCGCCGTCCCCGCCCAACTCTCGGCGTCGAGGGGGGCGGCGATAAGCCCCGCCGCCGTCCAAACTATTGCACCCGCCCGATGCTCTCGCAGGTGTCAGCCGGTCAGCCGACGTTCATCGGACGGGTGCGGTGCCAATGCCCCACACGGCAGAAGTCGTTGAGCATGGCGACCGATTCCGTTCCGGAGCATGCCCGGAGTCGCCCTCTTCCTCGGGGTCGGCGCCGTCCTCGGCGTCGATTTTCGTCCCCAACGGTGGGCTCGGCGGAGTCAGCCTGATACCTCAGCCCCTCCTGGCGGACCAGGCGGGCGATCCGGGCGACGAGGTGAGCCTTGCTGGATTTCGCCTTTCCGATTTGGGATGCGCCATCGTGGGGGGTTCCGGGCATGATCGTGCCTCCAGAGGTGTCTTGAGGGGCGAAACATTGCGTGCTCTGACCCTTCTGCGAAATCGGGCGGGCGTCCTTGGCTGCGCTTCTCGGGGGTGTCACGGGCGGTGCTCCGCCCCCGATGGGAGCTGATACCTCCTGCTGTGGAGGTAATGACCATGCGGATAAGCATTCACCACGATGGCAGGGTTTACGTAATCGCAGCTCCCGTTGGCGCCCGGGTCGTCCGGACGAGCGGGGAAGACTGTCTTGTTTATCGGTGGGACGGGCGCACGGAGTACCTCTTGACTCCGTTCGCCGTGATGTGCGCCAAGGACGGTGCCCGGGGCTTGCAGCTCGTGCTTGAGATGCCGGAGGAGGAATGAGGGGGCTACCATAGCCCCCCCTCCGCTCACGGTTCACAAGTCTAGCCACTCCTCTAGCGTGAGCCCCGTCTCTTCCAAGGCGCTGGCGAGGGCGGCGGGGTCGTCCGTCCGTGCCGCCCCGGTCCAGTCCAAGAAGTCGTTGATCCGGCTCGACCGGTCGTGCGGCTCCAGCTTGCCCCGCCCGTCCATGAGGTGTGCGGTCATCTGGCAACGGAAGTCCTGGATGTCCAGGTTCCGGGGGCGACCGGCGATTCTCCGGTCAAACTGGACCCACCTCTTAGCCCAGAACAGTAGGGGAAAGAGCAGCGGCTCGGGATCACGCCCCCGTTCCAATAACCGCTTCCACTGGTCCCACAGTTTCGCAAGGAACTCGGCCTCGGCGTCGTCCCGCTTGCTGGGGTGCCAACGCCGGAACGCCCGCTGCGCCGCCCGCAGGGCAGGCTCGTATGCCACCGCCATGAACCGCCGGTGCTCCGCTTGCCAATCGACCATTTTCATCGCTGACTCCTGAGAGGATGTGGTTGTCACGGTCCTCTCAGGGGTGTCAGCGAATGGACTCAGCGGGGGCGGTGCTTGGGGAGGAGTTAGCCAGGAGGGGGGGAGTGGAGGAAGTGAGACGAGGGCAAGTGAGACCCTGGCGACTGGCGGAACGTTCATCCTCGTCTGGACTTGAGACACGGCGGTCTCAAGTCTCATGCAATCTCAGAGTACCAACCAGTCTGCCGGTCGGCGCCGGTCCAGCCCCTATATACTCACATTCCGCACCCCGTTTTGAAGGTTAGAAGGCTACCCAGCTTGCCCAGACCCTCAATCCGAGGGGATTCCGGCAGTGTGACCCATGCTCCCATGCCACGACGTTGATGATGCGACGGATCGGCTCCTGGACCATTTTGCGGAATCGCCTTGTTTTCTCGGGTTTCCAACTCGGTCTTGGGGGTGCGGAACGTGAGTATATATAGGGGATCACCCGGTGCCCCGGACCACCCGACACGCACGCCAACTGACACCCCGACATAGGCAGAGGGGATGGCGTGAGGCGGGTCATCTAATGGCACTCAACGCACGATGATGTGCGTACTCCTCAACCTGTCAGATTATCCAGTTGAGCCCGTAGTCTCATCCTCACGGAAGGGACGGCCAAGATTCTGCGAAGGCACGCTCCCAACTTCGGAGAGAAGGCGAAGTTGGGTGCAATGTGGTGGCACGTGACGTATAATCCTCAAAGGCAAGACGATGATTCCGTCCCCTCAGAATCCCCGGAGATCACTCTCGTGGCCAAGCAGCCGAAGGGCGAACTCGTACCGGTCGTGGTCGGATTCAACTACGACCTGCTGGAAGCGACGGTTGCCGAGAAGGTGCGCCACTGCACCGACCGCATCAGGGAGAAGGTCAAGAAGACCGTTCAGGACATCATCGAGGTCGGCGACGAACTCCTGACGGTCAAGGAGGCGCTGGAGCATGGGCAGTTCGGTCCGTGGCTCAAGGCGGAATTTGGATGGAGCGAGCGGACGGCGCAAAACTTCATGTCTGTCGCCGAGCGGTTCAATTCCGCAAAAATTGCGGATTTGCGCATCCAGCCGTCTGCCGCCTACTTCCTGGCGGCGCCTTCGGTCTCGGACGAGGCCCGCCAGGTCGCCGTCGAGAAGGCTGAGGCTGGCGAGGAGATCACCTTCGCCGCTGCGAGGGAGATCGTCGCCCAGGCGAAGAAGAAGGGGAAGAGGCGGTCGAAGCGGATCCCCTCCGAGAAGCTGGCTCGGCGTCTGGTGTCGGTGCTGGAGCGCTATCGGAAGCGGTGGAACCCGAAGGAACTCGCCGACCTCGCCCGGCAGCTTCATGAGTTTGCCGACGCCCTGGAGAAGTCGGAGCGGGGTGGGCGGAAGAAGGCTTCGGTTGGGTGAAGGACGAGGGGGTCCGTCTTCACTGGAGGGAAGTGAACGTCAATATCAGCACTCTCGGCAGCTTCTGGAGACACGTCCCAGTCGGGGCGGGGTGCTTGCGGTGCTCTGGTCGAGATACTGAACCCAGGAACACTGAATGCCCGCAATTTGCACGCATTTAGTGTACAAGCGGAAGGGTCAGGACCATGTCGTCGGTGACGATCCCCCTTCACACAAAATCGCAATCCATACCCTCGGAGGTCCGCCACTGGTCCACCGACAGGCTGGCGGACGAGGCGGTGCGGGCGATCCAGTCGTGTCGCAAGCACGGGCAGGCGGCGGCGCAGGCTGCCTGGCGGGCGGGGGCGTTTTTGTCCATGCTCCATGCCCGACTGATCAAAGGGCGAAGGTGGGCAGCCTGGGTGCGCCAGCAGGCAGACGTCGTGAGCGAGCACACTGCCCGCCGTTACATCCTGCTCTACGAGCGGACCGGGGGCATCGTGGCGAGGCTGGACGGGATGACGCTCACAGAGGCATACGACGCCTTTGATATCACGAGGTTCACGAATGTGGCTTCATCGGATGGGAGCGAGCCCGATCAGCACTGCCGGATGGGCATCAACAGGAAACAGGGGCTCACATCGACACGCCTGGGGACCCAGGTAACAGATGGCGAGGAGGAGATCCTCCGGGCAGCGACCGAAATCCGGCAGCGACGCAACGAGGAGCGGACCCGGCAGCAATTCGAGAAGGAGGCAGCGGCTCGGGCGAGGCTCAACGGCAAGCGGACCTGGACCCTGACCGACGATCCGAAGGTAGTGCGATGCGACCTGCTCATCGCCGATCCGCCTTTCGGGATCACGGATGAGCCGTGGGAGCCCGAGGATGTTGAGGGCTTCAACCGGGAGTGGAGCAGGCGGTGGGCGACTTGCGGCGCCGACTTCGTGGCGATCTTCTGGTGCCAGCCCAAGCTCTGGGAGGGCAGGCAGTGGTTCGATGAGTCGCTCAAGGGCTACGAGTTCCAGCAGTTGCTCGTCTGGCACGCCAACAACCATTGCGGTCCCAAGAGCCGCAGCCTGCTCAAGCAGACGTGGTATCCGATCTTCATATATCGCAGGAGAGGCTCTGCCAGGAAAGTGATCACGGACGGGAAGACGTGGTCCACGGAGTGCCACCAGCTCGACTGCCACGTCGCCGCCGTCCCCCAGACCGGCTATCGTGGGGAGGACTTGAAACAGCACCCGTGCCAGAAGTCGAGTTCGGCGATGCGGTGGCTGATCAACGCCTTTTCCGACCCCGGTGCGCTGGTTTGTTCGCTGTTCTGCGGTGTGGCTCCCTGCGGCGTGGCGGCGGTCCAACTGGGCGCAGGTATCGGGGGATCGAACAGTCCGCCGAGTACCGACGGATCGCCGAGGGCAGGATCGCAGCCTACAAGGACAAGCCGAAGGAGGACGACCAGGACGACGAGGAGGAGATCCTCACAGCGGCGGCTCAGATCCGCCAGCGGCGAGTCGCTGAGCGGCTCAAGGAGATCCAGGAGAAGCGGCGTCAGGCACACCCGGTGCGAATCAGGAAGGGTAGCCCTGTGCTGCACGGCGATTGCCTCGACCTGATCCCGACACTGGAGGACGAATCAGTCAGCCTGGTCATCACGTCGCCGCCCTATGCCGATCAGCGTGCCGGTCACTACGGCGGCATCCCGGAAGAGGACTACCCGGTGTTCACGGTGCAGTGGATGAACGCCCTTGCGCCGAAGATGAGGAAAGACGGGTCAGTGTTCCTGGTTATCCGCCCGCACCTCCAGGATGGCGTGTTGTCCGACTACGTGCTGCGGACCCGGCTGGCGCTGCGGGAGGCGGGCTGGCACGAGTGTGAAGAACTCATCTGGCTCAAGCCCGACGCCCCGCCGCTGGGCTCCAAGTTGCGCCCACGACGAGCCTGGGAGTCGATCCTCTGGTTCAGCCTCTCCTCCCAGCCCTATGCCGATCTTAAGGCGTGCGGCGATGAGTCTGACTGGCTTGGATTCAACGGGTCGATCAAGTTCGCCGAGGGCGGTGTGAGCCAGAAGACCGGTTGGCACCCGTGCGTCGAGTCCGTCGGCAGGGGGCAGGGCGTTGCCCGCATCAGCGACGTGATCGTCGCCCCGGTCGGCAGCGAGGAGCCCGGCGAGGACCACCCGGCGGTGTTCCCGATCGCCGTGGCTGAGCAATTGATCAAGACCTTCGGCCAGGCGGAGGACTTGGTCCTCGACCCCTTTGCTGGCAGCGGGCAGACGCTCCTGGCGGCGAAGGGGTGCGGGCGTCGTTACCTGGGGATAGAACGGGAGGAGCGGTACGTCCGGATTGCCCTAAAGCGGTTGCGGCGCTGATCCGTCTCGCCGAGGGGGACATCGGGGTCAGGTTCTTGACCTTGCGGTCTTGTTAGACCCCGGCCGGCCGGGTATACTAGGGAATGCAGCCAGCTATGCATCCACGACTTGTGTGGCGCCGACGCCGCAGATTCGAGGGGGAACGATGGCTACCGCCTTGCTGTCGGCCCCGGAGGCGGTGAGCACCTTCTCACCCTCGCCGGAACAGGAGCGGGTGATCGCCCACCGTGGCGGACACTTGCAGGTCATCGCCTGCGCCGGGGCGGGCAAGACCGAGGCCATCTCCCGCCGGGTCGCCTCGCTCATCGTCGAGGGCGTCGAGCCCGCCCAGATCGTCGCCTTCACCTTCACCGAGCGGGCGGCGGCGTCCCTCAAGGCCCGGATCACCAGGCGGGTCGCCGAGGCGAAGGGCCGTGCCTTCCTCGACCGGCTCGGCCCCATGTTCGTCGGCACGATCCACGCCTACTGCCTGCGGCTGCTCCAGGACCACGTGCCCGAGTTCGGCAACTTCGACATCCTGGACGAGAACCGCCTGGCCGGCCTCCTCAGCCGGGAGCACAAGCGGCTGGAACTCGGCAAGCTCGGGGCGCAGCACTGGCGGCCGATCTTCGACTTCCTCCGCAACGCCGATGTCGATCGAGAACGAGTTGCTCGACCCCCAGACGCTCAAGGGGACGCCGTTCGGGGACTGCTACCTGCGCGTTCAAGCAGACCCTCTATCGCTACCACTTCCTGACCTACGGGCTGCTGATCTCGGCGGCGGTCAAGGCCCTGCACCGGCCCGAGGTCTTCGAGCGGGTGCACGGCCCGCTTCGCCACCTGATCGTGGACGAGTACCAGGACATCAACCCGGTCCAGGAGAAGCTCATCGGCCTCCTGGCCCGGCCGCCGGTGCACCTCTGCGTCGTCGCCGACGACGACCAGGCGATCTACCAGTGGCGTGGCTCCGACGTGACGAACATGCAGGAGTTCACCCGGCGGTACGCCCCGTCGGCCTCGCTGCCGCTGTCGGTCAACCGCCGCTCCCGCCCGACGATCATCGCCACGGCCAACGCCTTCGCCACGTCGATCTCGCCCCGGCTGCCGAAGCGGATGGGGCCGCACCGGGCCGCCGAGGGGCCGGAGGTGCACGCCTGGTCCGCCGAGACGGTCGAGGATGAGGCCGAGACCATTGCGGACACGATCGAGTCGCTCCGGGGTCAGGGCTACCGCTACCGGGACATCGCCGTCCTGTACCGCTCCGTGCGCACGTCATCGCCGCCGCTGATCGAGGTGCTCAAGGAGCGGGGCATCCCGTTCCGGTGTGCGGGGCGGACCGGCCTGTTCATGCAGCCGGAGGCCGCCGTCCTGGGCAAGACCTACGCCTGGCTCAGCAAGAACGACTGGAAGACCGAACGCTACGTCCAGAGCCGGCCGGTCGATCTGGATCAACTGGTTTCCGAGTTCGAGGGCGTGTTCAACGGCGGGTCGCCGATCCCCGGCCTGAAAGGCTACCTGACCGACTGGAAAGGGCTGGTCGGCGACAACTCGGCCCCGGTCAATCTGGTCCGGGACTACTACCGGCTGCTGAACCTGCTCGGCGTGCAGACCCTCGACCTGGACGACCCGGCGACCTCGGCTCGGATGGGCTGCCTCGCCCGGTTCTCGCAAATCCTGGCGGATTTCGAGCACGTGACCCGGCGTGCCCGGTACGTCGAGGAACAGGGCCAGCAGGTCTTTCGGGGCGGGCAGGACCGGGGCCTCTACTTCTACCAGCGCCTCTTCAACTTCCTCCAGTATTACGCCCTGGATGCCTACGAGGACTTCGAGGGGGAGCAGACCTTCGACCTGGACGCCGTGGACATCCTGACGGTCCACCAGGCGAAGGGGCTGGAGTGGCCGGTGGTCTTCCTGCCTTGCTTGGTCCAGGGGAGGTTCCCGTCGAAGTACGCCGGGGAGCCGCAGCAGTGGCTGATCCCCGAGCCGGCGTTCCCGCCCCAGGCCCGGCGGCGCTACGAAGGCGGCGAGGTCGAAGAGCGGCGGCTGTTCTACGTCGCCCTGACCCGTGCGAAGGACATGCTCTACCTGTCCCGGTTCCGCAAGAAGCAGAACCGGTTTCAGCCGTCGCCGTTCCTGGTCGAAGTGGCGGGCGGCGACCCGCCGGTGTCGAACCACTTGCCGCTGCCCGGCCCGTTCCTGCCGGCGCCCGACGAGCCGGAGGAGCAGCCGACGATCTCGTTCTCGGAACTGGCGCTCTACGAGGGCTGCCCGCTTCGCTTCCGGTTCAGCAGTTCGCTGGGCTTCCAGCCGCAACTGGTGACGGAACTGGGCTACGGGCGGGCCATCCACCACATCCTGCGGCGGGTGGCCGCCCTGACGAAGAGCCAGAGGCGGCTGCCCACCGCCGCCGAGGTCGAGGCCGTCTTCGGGGAGGCGTTCTACCTGCCGTTCGCCAACAATGCGGCGTTCGACCACCTGTTCCGGCGGGCGAGGGCGCTGGTGGACAAGTACCTCGCCGAGTACAGCGACGACCTGCTGCGGGTCTGGGAGACCGAGCGGCCGTTCGAGCTTCACCTGGAGCAAGGAATCGTCAATGGGCGGGCCGACGTGATCCTGGACCGGGAGGGCGGCAAGGTCGGCCATCTGGCAATCGTGGACTACAAGACGGCCAACGACCCGAAGGCGGACGACATCTTCGCCTTCCAGTTGGCGATCTACGCCTCGGCGGGCCGGGGCGAGGGGCTGGACGTGGACGCCGCCTACCTGCATCATCTCAAGGAGGGCGAGCGGCGGGGCGTACCGGTCGATCGGGTGGCCGTCAAGGTCGCCAGGAAGCGGGCCGATGTCCTGATCGAAGGGATCGGCGAGGGGGAGTTCCCGGCCCGACCCGAGGCGTCGAAGTGCCGGACGTGCGACATGCGGGCGATCTGCAAGCATGCAAAGTGCGGGAAGTATGACATCTGATACGACAGTCCTGCCAGGTCATCCACCGAGCAGTCGAAGGCGATAAGGGACGGACTGATGGCCAAGAAGAAGGCGGCGGCGAACGGTGGCGTGACCCGGAACGTCGAGGACTACCGGCACACGAAGGCCAAGCGCAAGAATAACCCGCCGGCCAAGATCGCCGCCGAGGGTGTTGTGCCACCGGTGCCCCCGATCGAGTACGCCTACAGCCCCCGCCGGCCCCCTACACTGCGCTTCGATCCTCAGGGTGGGCCGGACAAGCTGCCTGAACTGCTGGAGAAGGCCCGCAAGGGCCTGTCCGACGATGAAGTCAAGCTGCTGGCCGAGGCCCTGCGGACCCAGGCGCCCTGGCTGGAGTGGTCAGGCAAGCGAGAGTCCGAGGCGATGGGGCTCACGGTCGATCCGGTGGCCCTGAACATCCACGAGCGCATCTCGGCCCAGGCAATCCTCAAGGTCGCCGCCCGGCAGGATGTCCAGCGGTCCCTCTTCGGCGATCCTGAGCAGGAGTACCACGAGGCGGTGCAGTTCTACCGCCACGACATCGCCTGGACGAACCGCATGATCCTGGGCGATAGCCTGCAAGTCATGGCGTCCCTCGCCCGCCGGGAAGACCTGGCTGGCAAGGTGCAGATGATCTACATCGACCCGCCCTACGGGATCAAGTACGGGAGCAACTTCCAGCCCGAGGTTGGGAAGCGGGACGTGAAGGATAAGGAGACCGATCTCACCCGTGAACCGGAGATGGTGAAGGCGTATAGAGACACTTGGAATACTGGCGTCCATTCATATCTGAGTTATTTGCGTGATAGGTTGATCTTCGCTAAAGAATTGCTCGCTGAAACCGGGAGCATATTTGTCCAAATCGGTGACGAGAACGTGCATAGGGTTAGATGTATTCTCGACGAGGTTTTCGGAGAGAACAACCATTGCTCCATCATCACGGTAAAGAAAACCTCCGGGTCGGGAAGTTTCTCGGGTACGACCAATTTGCTCTCAGCAGTTGCAGATTACTTACTATGGTATTGCAAGGACAAGGAGAAGATCAAGTATCGCCAAGTCTTCAGGACTAAAGCCTTCGGTGGAGAGGGGGGCGGCCAGTATAGTTTGCTTGAAACTAGTCAAGGTGAACAGCGAAGAGCTACTGACCAAGATATCGAACGGCTTCCACCAGGGGCAAAGATTTTTCGTGGTTCGCCATTGACTTCACAAACCGTTCGAGAGGGCAAAACGACTGTTTTCCCGGTTGAGCACGACGGGAAAGTCTATTACCCAAACAAGGGCGGATGGAAAACCAATAAAGAAGGCATGGAACGATTGAAGCAGGCTCGCCGACTTTACGGCCAAGGCAACACATTGTCCTACCTGCGGTACATTGAGGATTTTCCAGCTTATCCATTTACCAATATATGGGAAGACACCGTAACATCAGGTTTTGGTGATTCTAAAGTCTATGTGGTCCAGACGAACACAAAGATTGTTGAGCGGTGCTTACTGATGACTACCGACCCAGGAGAACTTGTACTCGACCCGACTTGTGGTTCTGGAACAACTGCCTATGTGGCGGAACAGTGGGGGCGAAGGTGGATCACCATTGACACCAGCCGAGTCGCCGTAGCAATCTGCCGTCAGAGGCAACTGACAGCCAAGTTCGATTACTACGAGCTACGAGATACAGAAAAGGGAATCAATGGTGGATTCCTCCTCAAATCCATCCCGCATATTACGCTGAAGAGCATCGCCCAGAACACCAATCTCGACCCCATCTTCGCCAAGCACGAGCCGATTCTGGAGGAGAAGCAGGCGGTGTGTAACGCCGCCCTAGCCCATGTGACGCCGGAGGTGCGACGCCGCCTGGACCTGAAGCTGATCGACAAGCAGCGGGCCGGGGGCAAGCGGTCCGTCACCGACGACGACCGTCGCCGGTGGGAACTGCCCCAGAAAGGCCAGAAGTGGGAGCACTCGACTGTCCCCTTCGATACCGACCCGGACTGGCCGGTGCAATTGACCGAGGCCGTCACCGCCTATCGCAAGGCGTGGCGGGCCAAGATGGAGGAGGTCAATGCCTGCATCGCCGCCAATGCCGAACAGGAGGAACTCGTTGATCAGCCGGAGAAAGTGCCGGGCATCGTCCGGGTCAGTGGTCCTTTCACCGTCGAGGCCGTCCAGCCCCCCGAACTTTCGCTGGGCGGGATGGCGGACGGCGACGGCCAGTTCGGTGGTGGACCGGACGAACTGGAGGACGCCTTCGTCCTCCGACCTACCGGGTCAGTGAACGGGTCCGAGGCGAAGAACGCCGAAGCCTACCTCGATCAGATGCTCCGGCTCCTCAACCTGGATGGTGTCCGGTTCCCCGACAACAAGCACATGGGCTTCTCCCGGCTGGGAAGGGTCGCCGGCAGCGAGAGCGGCATCCAAGCCGAGGGCCGCTGGGCGCCGGCCGGCGAGACCGATCCCGACCCCGATGGGCGAGCGTCCGTCGCCGTCGCCTTTGGACCGCAATATGGCCCGGTGACCGCCAGGCAGGTCGAGGACGTGATCCGCTCGGCCAACCGCCGGGGCTACGACGATCTCGTGGTGGCCGGCTTCAGCTTCGACGGACCGGCCCAGGCCATCATCACCGAGGCCCAGCACCCCCGCCTCCGCATCCACATCGCCCACATCCGGCCCGACGTGAACCCTGGCATGGCGGGGCTGCTCAAGGAGCAGCCGGGCAGCCAACTTTTCACCGTCTTCGGCCAGCCCCGCACGACCCTCAAGGGGCCGGATTCGAGGGGCGAGTACACGGTGGTCATGGAGGGCGTGGACATCTACGACCCGGTGACCAACACGATCCGCAGCACCGAGGACCAGAAGGTCGCCGCCTGGTTCCTCGACGGCGACTACGACGGCCGCACCTTCTGCATGACCCAGGCGTTCTTCCCCGACCGATCCGCCTGGGACAAGCTCTCCAACGCCCTGGGCGGCGTAGTCGATCCCGATCGCTTCGAGGCCCTCTCCGGCACGGTCTCGCTACCCTTCCCGCCTGGCAAGCACAAGAGCGTGGCTGTGAAGGTCATCGATCCCCGTGGCAACGAGGTCATGCAGGTTCATCAAATTGGATGATAGTCATGCAGCTAGTGGTTGATTCACGAGAACGGGAGAAGTTCCTTAAGCTCAAGGAGCAGGTCGCAGCCAGTACGAGGTTGTCCCAAGCAAGGCTGAAGGAGCTTCTCGATGGCGAACCGCAGCCTCTCGATCTCTTCTTCGAGGTTAAGTTCTCTCTCCTGGGGTACCATCCGCTACAAGACAGACGCTTGAACTTGATCGAGCAGGTGAATCAGGTATGGACTTTCCTGGCCTCATTCCGTGCCGTAGAGGTCCTCTGGGAATCGCATCCTGATATTAACCGATTTCGACTGAACTTGGGGACGAAGGGAGGGAATGATATCGAGGACTTGACCGACCTTCCCAATGGGCCTGCTGGCTTGAGGATCGTCGGCGAGGTTTTCGCCGCTACTGTCAGGGAGGGTAAGAAATTCTCAGCGGAGCGGAAAAAGTTGCTCGGGAGGCCAGCGGCGTGGAAGTATCTCTTCTTCTTCGTCCCAGGTGAGGAGCCTGGCAGGCGCCCGAGCCTCGAACTTGGTCGGGCCGATCTTCGAGTGTGGTCGCTGGATCAAGTTGCGGGGGACCTCGGGAAGTTCCCCGGATGATATAAAACTCCGAGGCATTGTCGTGGCGGAACAACGTCCGAACGTCCCAATCCAGCCAGTCGATAAGCCGATCATCTGCTCCCCGTACACAGAGCCGGACGACCACTGGTTGTACGACACGCAGACCGGCCAGGCGTCCAGGGCGGGCAAGCGGCGCACCGGCGAGCTACTGGTACAAGACGCAACGCACCGGCTCGGCGCAACTGGAACTGTTCGCCGAGGAGGAGAGGGACGACCTCCCACTGGTGAACCTGCTGCGGGACGACGTGCGCCGCTGGCGTGAGGCCGACTACCGGGGGGCGTCGAACGTCACGAAGGAACTGCTCCACCATTGGGGCAGCTCCAAGCGGCCCCGGCGGCTCTTCTTCGGCCAGCGGGAAGCCGTGGAGACGATCATCTACCTGGCCGAACTTCGCATCCCCGGCAAGTCGTCTCGCACCGGGTTCAAGACCTTTGCCCTTTCCGACGACAACCTCGCCCGGCTCGTCCGTGGTGAGCGTCCGTCCTTGCCGGACCTCGCCTCCAAGACCTTCTTCCCCACGCTGATCGACCGCCCCGCCGATGATAGCCTGCTCCCGCTGGGGCGGATGGGCTGCAAGATGGCGACCGGTTCGGGCAAGACGGTCGTGATGGCGATGCTCATCTCTTGGGCGTTCTGCAACCGGGGCGTGAACCGGGCCAGCCGGGAGTTCCCCGACGCCGTGCTGGTCTGCTGCCCCAACCTGACGGTCAAGGAGCGGCTCCAGGTGCTCCGGCCCGACAACCCGGACAACTACTACGCCGCCTTCGACCTCGTGCCGGTGAACTACCGCCCGCTGCTCCAGCGGGGCAAGGTGCTCGTGGAGAACTGGCACCGCTTCGCCCCCGAGTCGGAGCACAAGGAAGGCGACAAGAGCTACGCCGTCGTGAACAAGGGGCCGGAGACACCCGAGACCCTGGCCCGCCGGGTGCTGGGCTACCTGTACGACCACCTGCCCATCATGGTCCTGAACGACGAGGGGCACCACTGCTGGCGGCCGGCGCCGGCGGGCACGGACCTGCCCGAGGATGTCGGGACGAGGCCCCGGAAGAATCGGAGAAACGGCGACCCGTCCAGGGAGGAGCAGGAGGAACTGAAGGAGGCGGCGGCCGAGGCCCGTGTCTGGCTGCAAGGGCTCGACTGGATCAACAACTGCACCGCCGACCGACGGCCGGGCATATCGACGTGCATCGACATGTCGGCGACACCCTTCTACATCCAGGGCAGCGGCTACCCCGAGGGCCAGCCCTTCCCCTGGCTCGTCAGCGACTTCGGCCTGGTGGACGCCATCGAGTCGGGGCATCGTGAAGATTCCCCGCCTGCCCGTGCAGGACGACGAGGCCAGGCGGGACGAGGCGGGCAGACCCGACCCCAAGTACTTCCGCCTCTGGCCCCGGATCATCAACTCGCTGGCGCCCGGCGAGAAGTACGCCAGCGGCAAGCCGAAGCCCGAGGCCGCCTACCGTGAGGCCGAGGGCGCCCTGGCGCAGATCGCCGCCCAGTGGGTCGAGCGGTTCGAGTACATCGGGCAGGCGACCCCCGACCAGGAGCACGTCCCGCCCGTCCTCATTCTGGTATGCGACAACACGGAGATCGCCGACTACTTCTATCGGAAGATTAGCGGCGAGTCCGAGTCCGAGGCGGTGACCCTCCAGGATGTCGAGGACGTGGAGGCTGGGGAGGACGAGGACGAGGCGGCCAACGGCCGCAAGAAGAAGCCCAAGAAACAGGTCGTGTACGGCAAGGGGGCGATTTTCCCCGAGTATTTCTCGAACACGCCTACGCAACGACACACAGTCCGGATCGACACGAAGCTGCTCCGGGAGGCGGAGAGCGAGGACCCGGAGAAGAACAAGAAGGACGCCGCCGAGGAGTTGCGCCGGATCATCGCCACCGTCGGAAAGCGGGGCGAACCGGGCGAGTTCGTCCGCTGCGTGGTCTCGGTGGCGATGCTGACCGAGGGCTGGGACGCCAACAACGTGACGCACATCCTGGGCATCCGGGCCTTCGGCAGCCAGTTGCTCTGCGAGCAGGTCGTCGGGCGTGGGCTGCGCCGCATGAACTACGAACCGGTCAAGACGGTGCTGGAGGACGGCCGGGAAGTCGAACTGCTGACCGAGGAGTACGTGGATGTTTACGGCATCCCGTTCTCCGTCATCCCGTACAAAGGGCGTCCGGTGGACAAAGGGGCGCCGGAGGACAAGCCCAAGAACCGGGTCTGGGCCTTGCCGGACCGGGACGAGATGGAGATGCGCTTCCCGATCGTGGAGGGGTACGTCTTCCAGACCACAAAGGGCCTGCTCCGCTGCGCCGTGGACCGGATCGAGCCGCTCGGCATCGACCCGAGGCTGGAGCCGACGACGACCTTCCTGCGACCGACTGCGGGCTACATGGATGCCCATACGGGGGCCGTGTCGCCGTTCGAGTTCGTCGTCCAGGACCGGGCCGTCTACTACAGCCAGACCCACGTCCAGGGCATCTTGTTCCAGATCACCCGCATGGTCGTCGAGGAACTGCTGGCGCCCACGAGGGCCAGCACCGACAAGAAGAGCCGGGTCATGCGACTGCAATCCCGGCACCAGTTGTTCCCGCAGGTCTTCGCCTTCGTCCAGGCGTATGTGCGGAGGAAGGTGAACTTCCACGACGTGGACCAGCGGGAACTCGGACTGGAGAAGTATATGCGGCTGGTCGTCGAGCGAGTCCGGGACGCCATCATTCCCGACGACTCGGCCGGCGAGCCGCCGCTCCTGCCGATCCTGAACCGATACCGCCCCTACGGATCGACCTTCGGGGTCGATTTCCCGACCACCCGGCCCGTGACTTCGGTGATGAAGAGCCACATCAACTCGGTCGTCCAGCACTCCGACTGGGAGGCGGACGCCGCCAGGCTCCTCGACTCGGATGCCTGCCAGGGGATCGTCAAGTTCTTCGCCCGCAACGACCACCTCGGGCTGCTCATCCCCTACGAGTACCTGGGGACCGACCACAGCTACGAGCCCGACTTCCTGGTCCGGCTGGTGGACGACACGACGCTGCTCCTGGAGATCAAGGGCTACGAGGTGCACGGCCCCGAGCAGAACAACGCCAAGCACAACGCCGCCCGCAAGTGGGTCACGGCGGTGAACAACCTGGGCGACTTCGGCCGCTGGGACTTCCTCGTGTGCCGTGACCTGAACGACCTACTGCCGTGCCTCAGCCGCCTCGCAAGGGAAACCAAGAGCCCCGAGATGGTTCATCCGGAAGTGTGCATGGCGTAGAGGAGGCAGGAAAGACAGACGAGCGTTTTCGAGCCTTGAAACGAAGCGTGGTGTCACGGCGTGTCCCCGCATCCCCTACATTCGGCCCACGTCAAGAGGAGGACAATCGATGTTGCGAGTTCATGAATTGGCAAGGATGCTGGACTTGAGGTCGCAGGAGTTGCTTGAAATCATCCAGCTCGATGAGTCACTCAGCAAAGAAGCAAAAGTAAGTGCACTCGCCAGCCTGGACGACGGTATTGTGGACAGAATCCTCAAGGTCGTCCAGGAACTCAAGCCGACACTGGACACAGAAAGTATCCGAGATCGCCTGATGCAGCGAGTAAGACCCGTAGTCAAAGTAGAAAATGCATTTGATCGATCACTCTGGGTTGGTAACCTCTTCGCAGAGGGCGGTCCACCTCGGGAGGAAAGCCCTGATCGTTCTTCCGGGAATCTCAAGGATTGGGATCTTGATTGATGCACTGCCCTTCTTTCTGGACCTAATGCTCTCTGAGTATGTCGAAGACCCGGAGAGCCGGGATTCAACTCGCCGGCTGCTCGGACTCCGGTGTTGAGCGCTCTTACGCCTCCCAAAACGCTCGGGTGGGTCGAGATTCGTTGATCAACTTGCTCGTATGAGTACGAGCCTCAGGCACCGAGAAGAATGTCGTGGCATCGGCGACAAACGCAAATGATCGATCCAAGAGGCGCCCATCCGTATTGATAGGAGCGGTGATGCGCCACCAGATCCGGCTGACGGGTGGCCTCCCGCACGATCTTCGAGCTGTTCAGCCCGGATGAGGAGGTCTTCCAGAACTCGCTGCTCTGGAAGAACCTGCTGTTGCGGACCTGCACGACCTGCTTGTGGGAGGGATCATGGTCCGGCCAGAGGGTGGCCGTTTGGGGCGGGTATGGCTCGGACGACAGCGGTTGACTTCTTGCCTCTGAACTTGAGGACAAGCTAGCTCGGACGGGTAGTGATCCTCGCCGGGGTGCGTTTGCACCCAACTGCCCTCACGCCCAGTTCAATGCATGCCTCATGCTGCCGCCCCATCACCGTCGTTTCTCCACCCCCTGTCGGGTCGGTACATCCTCCCCCGATCATTCGGGCAACCAGGTGGCCATGAATCTCGTGGCCGTCGAGGGCGACGATCAACGGAGGGAGGTCGCCCTCCGCCTCTCTGCGATCGAGGGGGTGACGATTCCTGAAGCCGCCCTCAACAAGAGACCGTCGTTCAAACTCGGCGTACTCTCGGGGTCGGGCAACCTCGAAAAGTTCCTGGCAGCGTTCGACTGGATGCTCTCCGAGATCAAGGAGGTCCAGTTGAGGTCGGACTCCGATCTACTCGGTGACCGCCCCGAGGGGACACACTTCGAGAGTTCGGCATCCGGCACACCTGGATGATCCTCGACCCCGACGACTGCGAGCGGTTCTTCGGGCTGCACAAGGCGCCGACGCTGTTCGTCCGGAGGGTCGCCAGCCCTCGCAGGTGCCTTGGACGGTGTGACTCGGTGCGCTAACACCCCGCTCCCCGTCTCAATCCTCGGAGTCATGAGACCGGGCCGAGATCAGCCCGGCCAGGGCGTCCACGGCGTCCTCGGCATCGCAACCCTCGGCTTCCAGCGCCAGCGTCGTCCCGCACTCGGCGGCGAGGCCCAGCAGGCCCAGGATGCTCCTGCCGTCGGCCATGACGCCCTTGCAGTGGACCTGGACTTCGGACCGGAACGAATTCGCCAATCGCACGAACCTCTCGGCGACCCTCATATGGAGTCCCAGGACGTGGCCGACCCCGACCTGGCGACGGGCGACATGGGGGCTCTGAGCCATGCGGATTGCCTCCGTTCGGCCGCATCCCTGCTCGCCTGTCTACCAAAAAAAGCCGGCGAGAGGGGCATTTTGAGATGCCCCTCTCGTCGGCTTACTCTTTATCGGACCTCCCGGCAGGGCCAGGCTGTCCTTTAACTAGTCCTCCGACCGTTTCCGCCGCTTATTATATTATTCGGGTCGGGGAATGCAACGGCTTCTCGAAGTCGTCGCCAAGCTTACTTAGGTCGTGACTCGCCTCCGCACGCTCGCCCGCTGACGAGGAATCCACCCGTTTGACCCCGCTGATGGGCAGGGGGACAATCGGGTCAGAGTGCGACCCCTTCGGGGATGGGTTCGGCTCCCCATAACCTGCGCCCCCCGACCCGGACGAACTGGGCATCGTGCGGTCGTGGCGGGCGAGTTCTTCGTCTGCCGCCACCATCAAAAGGTGGTTCCCTATCCCGCCCATCCCATCCTCGCACGTGCACGCATCCACGGAGCCCTTGCGGAGTGCGATAATATCGCAGCCGACACCCCGAGAATGGCTACGATCCGGCACCTTCGCCTGGCTCTTGGATCACCCCCGACCGGCATGCCGTGCAGATCGTCCAACTTTTGTACGTCCCCAGCTCGCCAATTCATCCATGAGCATCCTCCTCTCTCGACATTCGTTCAGCGTGCTCGGCGTCGAGAGCCATCTCCTCACACGCCTTCTTCTTGGTCTCCCGAACTTGCTCCCGAGTCCGAAGTGGACCAACGACCTGAGTCCAGCAACCGGGTCGCTCCTCATGAATGATGCACCAGCCGCATTCGACCTTGACCAGAGCATCACGAGGGAGCGGTTCATGACATGAATTGCTCCCTCTTCGATGCTGTGCGGCCACTTGCTTGGCTTCCTTGAGCGTACGAACCTCCTTATTTCCTGGATAGACGTACCACCCACCAGAGGCCAGTTTGATAATTTGCGGCACAACTTGCCCTCGCCCACTCATCCTCATCTCGCAATCCCCTTCCTTGAAAAAATGTGCGCTCATCGCACCGTATCAGGCGATGCTCTTCGAGCATCAGCGTCGTTTCGGCGAACTCGCCATTGCAGTCGGTTATCAGCCAGATATTGTCACCGGTCCGGGGCTGATCGAGACTAGGTCGGTCGCCGCTGGGTCCGATCTATGTGATGCATATAATATAACCAATTACGCTGATGAGTTCAAGTAGCCGATCGATCCCACTCTTCTCTTTGGAGCCGAAAATCGGAGGACTCTGAATCCACCCGAACCAGGCGAGACCTTGGGGTCAAGACGGGGACCACCCTCCACTCCGGTAAGATTTTGTGTCAGAGAACTACACAAGCATTGAAGAACGCCTCACACCCGGAGGGATCAGTTCTGGGTCGGTGCCATCGGCGACGGTTCGCCACGAAGACCCGTCCCGCCGATCCCTCGCCCAGTCCCGACCAGCCTCACCCGCCCGCACTCCCTCGATCCGGGCAGAGTTGGACACACATGATTTGATTGGGGATTGGGTCGGGTGACGAGGGTGTGGTCGTTGGACGGAGGCGGACGGCTATTCTATATAGCCCGTCCGTCCTCCGTCCAAATTAGGACTTACGTCGATTTGTTGATTCCGTCCTGTTTCCGTCCAGTCCGTCCTGTAATCGCAAAGTCTTGCAGGCGTGGGACATGTGGCGACAAGAGAACTCCGTCCTGATTCCGTCCAACCCGTCCTCGTGACGTAGAGGGTTTCCGTCCTGGGGCGTCCAGGACGGACTTGAATCCGTCCTGTTTCGTGCCCTACACATGCGTCACAATCCTGATTGCCTCGTCGGTGAGCCGGTACAGCTCGTCGATCGCCTTCGTGAGCAACCCTCGTCGAACAAGGGTCTGGAGGCGATCCATGTATGTGGACTTTGCCAATCCAGAATCATCGTGCCCTTGAGTGAACGAGAAGGGCTGGTTGCGGTGGTTGGCGTAGAGGTCGTGGAGGAGTTCCTTGAGCACCGGCTTCAAGAACTGGTACTCCGTCGCCGTCCTGTCCTTCGGGACGAACACGATACTTTCCTGACCGTCTTCCAGTTCAACCTTGTGCTTGAGGAGGACGTAGCGGTCGAACTCGGGGGCGTCCTTCTGTTTCTCACAGAACACGGCGGCTCCCCCGGCGATCCCGACGCTATTGTCCGTCTCGTCCAGCAAGATCATCGTGTCCGAGGCGCCACGCAGGGCGGTGTTGCCCCGCTCCTTCTTTGCGGCATCCTTGCCCGTATGGTGGACGACCAGCACCGTGCAGCCGAACTCCGCCTTGAGCCGGTCGAGGTTCGTGATGAACTGGTTCATGTCCTGCGTGGCGTTCTCGTTGCCGCCCCCGAAGTTGCGGGCGAGCGTGTCGATCACGACCAACGACGGGTTCTGACCCAGGTCGTCCCGTGCGATCTGGATCAACTCGTCAGCCTCGGCATCGTCGAGCAGGTTGAACGTCGCCGGCACGAAGACAAAGTTGCGGGGCGGCGTCTGGACCTCGTGGTGAGCCAGCCACGCCTTGACCCGGTTCCTCAGCCCGCTCACGCCCTCCCCGGCGATGTAGAGCACCGGACCCCGCAGGGATTCGTGACGCCCCAGATAGGGTCTCCCGGTGGCGACACAGAGGGCGTAATCGAGGGCGACGAAGCTCTTGCCGACGCCCGATGGTCCGAAGAGGGTCACCAGCGACCCCGTGGCGAAGTGCTGGTCGATCTGCCAGACGGGGGGAGGAAGGTCGAAGACCTCGTCCAACGTCAGACCCCGCCGTCGTTTCTGCGTGGGCTGAGTGCGAGGCGAGCCGACGCCCTCATCCACCAGCAGATTCGGGTCCACAGGGTCGTCGTCCAAGTCGGGACGCTCGTCGGGGCAGTCGTCGAGCACGTTGGGGTCGAACGGCTTGCAGATCAAGTGAATGTCGTCGTCGAACTGACGGTCGCCCCAGTCGTAGTAGG
This sequence comes from uncultured Planctomycetota bacterium, assembly GCA_963815795.1. Lineage (GTDB taxonomy): Bacteria > Planctomycetota > Planctomycetia > Isosphaerales > Isosphaeraceae > JAKAUH01. Next base: position 2,012,494 of record CAWFIC010000006.1, read on the forward strand.
TCTCGTGTTCCATCGCCTTCTCGATCGTGATTTCGCCGTAGGTATGACCACCACGCCTGGCGTCCCACTTGTCCCGAAGCAGCCCGCTGGCTCGGTACACGGCGTCGATGAGTTCCGGGTCGGGACCGGTCCAGAAGGCGACCATCGAGGCGAATGCCAGTTCCGCCTCGGACTGCGAAGCATAGCCCGCAGCCCCGAAATCGCCACTGTAGAGCCGCATGAACTTCTCGCCGTTGGCGGCGGCGGCTGCCCGTTCCACGATGCCGTCCACGCTGAGGGTGTCCGGGACGGTATGCCTGACCGGCCGCTCCCGGAGCGGCATCTCATCCCGCTGCTCTTCGGTCTTGACGGGTGCGGTCCCGCCCAGGTGCTCGGCGTGAACCCTCTCGATCTCGGCCTGCCGCCATTCCAGCGTCCGGGGGGTGCCAGGCACATGGTGCCCGGTGATCGTCAGGTACTTCGGGCTGCTCTCGTCGTACATCTCGACGTTGCCGCTCTTCCGTCGCCCTGGAGGCAGTTTGCCGTAGCAGAGGATTCGGATACCCGTCTTGCTGGGGCTCACCTCGGTGTAGCTGTCGATCGCCCGGATGATCGCCCACGCCCAGTCTTCGATCGTCTCGGTAACGGGATCACGGCAGTGGTCGAGGTCCGCCGCAATGGTGTCCCCCGTCGGCCGGAAGCCGATGCCGTTCGGCTCCCATCCGCATGGGGAGCGGTAATGCTCGATGACCCGATCGAAGGTGGTCCACGTGTCCGGTCTGTTCGACTGGGCGTAGGTGCTGTTGACCTGCGCCGGGGGCTTCGTCCATTTCCATTCCCCCCGCCGGTTCCGACGCAACTCGTAGAACCAGCAGACCCAGTTCGGGACCGACTTCAGTTCTTCCGGGACGTTCTCGGGCATGACCTCCAGAGGGGTCGGCTTGGGCGGGTATTTCGTAGTTTCTCTGTTGAGAATCTGTCCATTACTTGCTACCATATTGTGACATCCTTGTTCGCTAGATTTCGGCGCCGCCACGCATCCCCGTGGCGGCGTTCTTCATGTCATTCACACACCGTCTGGACCCGCCTCGCAACAAAATCGAGGAGTGCCCGCTTGGGGATGCTCCGTCTCTTGTCCACGAGGATCACCGTGGGCAGGTCTCCCCGCTCGATCAGCTTGTTCAGGGTCGGTCGGGACACGCTCAGGAACCTCATGGCGAAGTCCAGCGTGACAATCCCGTCCGCAACCAGTTCGTCCGTCGTCATAACCACCTCCGTGATAATGTAGTGACCAACACAATTGTTTTATCATATTGTGTAAAGATTTTCAAGACTCTGCATAGATATCGTTTGAGGGTCACGGTTTCGACCCGAAAGGCGGATTCGTGGGATGGAGAGAGGATTACGAAAGACACTTGGACAGCGAATACTGGCAGCAGGTGAGACGGGCGGTGAGGAGGAGAGCGAAGGGGAGGGACGGCGTGGTGCGGTGCGAGCGTTGTGGTTCCGAGGAGGGACCGTTCGACGTTCATCACACAGCCGAGGGCTACCGGTATCTTGGCGAAGAGTTGGACCGCCTGGACCTGCTGGATTACTGGTGTAGGGCGTGTCACGAGTTCCGGCACGGGCACGGACCTGACCCGATGGTGCCAGCCTCTTGGGAAGAACTTGAACGGCGGATCAGGCGGCTTTGTAGTTGAAAGGGAGTGGAGCCCCCGCTCCGCCGCTAATAACCGGCTCGTAGACGTGCGAATCGCTCCCCCGATCGAGGTCGAGGACCGTCCTCGATCACCCGTCAGCGGCATCGGACAAGTCCGGGTGCGCCAGGCGGCAGCGGCGGCTGCACGCAGTTGATAAGACGTTCCTGTCGTGTCGCCTTGGCGACCCCATGAGGGAGATCGAGGCGATTCCGGCGAGGGTGGTTATTACGCAGAACGTGGCGGCCAATGAGGGAACCGGCGGGCGAGGACAAAAGTTGGACGGAGGTCGTTAGTAGCCGCCGATTGCCGCCGTGTTGCGGTGCCGCCACCAACCTGACGGACGCCGCCAGACGGTCCCAATCGAACAAGAGGCTCCCTGGCTGGACCGTGGATGTGCCGTGCGTCACGAGGAATACGCCAGCGCACGCCAAGCCGAACGCCATGACGACGGTGGTCAGGAGTCCGGGGTGTTGCAAGAGCACTCGCTCGTGAGCCAGGACGGCGGGGGCGGAAGGCGCCCTCAGTGGCAGACCAGGTAGCCGATCAGCACGCAGGCGACGACCAGAGCGGGCACGAGCGGGATGGCGATCCCGACGAGGATGGGCTTGATGCCGGCGCCTCGCTTGCTATGGGGGTCCGGTGAAGTAGGGGTCTGCGGTGGCCGGCAGCTTGCCCGAGGTCTTGCGGTGTAAGATCGAGCCAACGATCGGCGCCAGCCCGACTCTGCCCCCGATGATGCAGGCGACCCAATATCTACAGTTCTAGATATCACTTGGGCGCCAGGATTTCCGCCACCCGGTGCAGCGCCGCTTGAGCCTGCAACGGGTCAAGCTCACAGCCCACGAAGCGCCTGCCCTCGCCCACGAGGGCGGTGGCTGCCGCCACCGTGCCCGACCCGCAGGTCAGGTCACAGACAAGGGCGCCGGGGTCGGTGAGGGATCGGATGAGCCTGACGCTCTCGCCGACGGGCTGTTGATAGACATGGCGATATTTTTAATATATGTGCGAATCGATGACATCTTCGAGGGTCTGCGGGGTCTTCCACGCACCACTGGGTTGACTGCGGTAGACGATGATACTCGTATACATGTGGCGGACGGCGCCGGCAAACAGGACCTCTCCGGGCCGCTTGTGTTCGGCGATCACACGCCACTCTTTGGTCAAGCTCCGTTTGAGCCGGTCGTTCCACTGGTCCTCCACCAGCACGCCGGTGTAGACACATGCGACGCTGTTCGGTTTGCAAATGCGGCGCAGCACTTGCCCCATCGGGATCGCCAGCTCGGCCCACTCCGCCCACGGCGGGTCGCAGATGGCGAGATCCACCGAACCATCCGGGATGCGGCGGCTCACCAGTCGGAAGTCGCCCACGTGGATGACGAAGTCCTTGAGGGTGACGGGCTGGGCCGCAGCGAGCTTCCCCGCACGCCGCTGCGCCCATCGCAGGTGGCGCAGTTTGCGCATGGTCAGGTGCTGGTTGGCGGGCGAGTCCTTCAGCTCCTGGAGTATCTGCTGCGCCTGCTTTCGCTGGCGCTCGGTACTGGTGTGGACGACGGCGACCGATCTGTACACCTCGTCCTGTCCCAGACGTGAATCAGACTGTCCAATTTGGACAGTGGCACGTACTGATCCAACGGTTGTCGGTGAGCAGCCGATCCAGTCGGCGATCCGCCGATCGCTGTACTCGGGGTGGCGGACCAGCTCCAGGGTAATCCACTGCCGCTTTTCCTCGCTGGTGAGCTGGCGCTGGCACTCACGCCGGTAGGCATCGATCATCATCTTGACGTCGAGTTTGGCATGCGGGGACAGTCCCTTGAGGATCACCCTCGGGACGTTCCGAATACCGCACTCTGCCGCCAGCTCCAGCAGCAGCTCGCCATCGATGACGTTGTCATACTCATCGACGAACGCAGGGATCAGGATGCGTCCCCAGCGACGGATCACGTCTTTCAGTCGCTCACGCACTGCGGGTGCGATGTCGTCCATGTGTACTCCTATGTGCGCACGAAGAACGGGCGTCGTCATTAGGGTTGAGCCTGAGCCCGGATCGACACGCTCTCCGCCACTCGCTTGGTGGCGATCCGCACGCAGCGGGGGTCTACGTCGCAGCCGAGAAATCGGCGCCCCTGTCCAACTTTTGTAACCGCCGTGGCGACGGTGCCCGACCCGAGGCAGGGGTCCACGATCAGGTCGCCGGGGCGACTGAGCGTTCGGACGAACTGTTCCGCCTCGGAGAGAGGGCTCTGCCAGGGGTGGAGATCTTTCTCCCGACATTTCGATCGCACGACATCGAAGACGGTCGTAACGTTCTTGAAGCCGCCCTTGGAGTAGACCAGGACGGGTCGCCACGAGGTGTGGAAGTGTCCGCTGTCCCGCATCGCCCCGCCATTGTTCTCGTTCACGCAGGCGATTTCCCAGGTCCAATCGAGGTGCCTGCCGAATACCTCCACGAACGCCGGTAGATGAAACTGACCGCAGTAGACAAGGCAAACGCCGTGTGGTCGCAGGAGACGAGCACACAGCCTCGCCAGCGGTTCCCGCAGGTCGGCGTGATCGTCCATCCAGGGGGGGTCGGTGACGATCAGGGAGACCCTCTCCTCCCACGGCGACCAGTCGATCGCCCGGAAGTCGCCCTGCTTGATGACGATGTTGGCGGGGGTCTGGTAGATCGGCGTGTTCGCCTGGGCTTCGAGCTTCGTGTCGTACGCTGTCCGGCGCAGCCGCCGCATGGTCACGCCACCGTCGGTGCGCCCGATCCCCGAGCGATTCCAGGAGTCGTCCTGCCTTCTGCGCTGACTGCGGGTTCTCGACGCTCACGGCAGGCTTGGGTCGGTAGGTGTAAGTCTTGCCATTGTGACCGTGGATGTCAACTGAGTCATCTGACTCAGTAGCCAGCACCCTCGCCTTCGCCCTGGCAGCCGTCGATTGGCTGACCTTGGCCGCCGCCGCCAGGTCTCGGCTGCTCCGGTGCGGGTTGAGACGGATCAGTTCTTCGAGCCAGTGCCGTCGCTCCGCCTGGGATAGCTGGCGGCGAAGGAGGTTGAGGGCGATAGCCTTCTCCCGGCGCTCTGCTTCCGAGAGATTGCCGACCACCCTGATTGGGTACTTGCGAATCCCCAACTCCGTGACCGCCCGGTACCGCTCGTGCCCATCGATGATGACGCCCGTGGACGTGACGAGGATCGGCTCCTCGACGCCATTGCGGGCGATGTGGTCACGCAAGGCTTCGTATTCCACGGGCGGCAGAGGGGGCAGTACCGGTGATGGTGTTATATGTTCCAGCATGCTCGTTGTGATCTCCAATGAGGACTTGAAGATGTATGTTCTGGCTCTTGCGCGGGGACGGACGGCGACCACCCGACTCGCTCGCCCGGTTACTTGAGGACTTCGGCAACTCTCGTCAGCGCCTGGGCGACCTTTGCGGGATCGATCTCGCATCCGACGAATCGCCGTCCCTCACCCACGAGGGCTGTCGCCACGGCGACCGTGCCAGTACCCAGGGTAAGGTCGCAAATCAGTTCGCCCGGTTTGGTAAGACCCCGGATGAGCACCTCGCTGTCGATGACCGGTTGTTCCCAGAGATCGTGCTGCTTTTGAGCCTTCGGGGACTCGATCACGTCCGGGAGCGGGCCTTTGGTGGTGAGCGGACCGCTGGGATTGTTGCGATACAACACAATGCTTGTGTACATGTGCCGCACTCCGTTGTAGAGCAGCTTGCCAGGATTCCGATGCAGCGACATCAGTCGCCACTCCTTGACGAGGTTCTGTTTGAGGGCATCGTTCCACTGGTCTTCGACCGTGACGCCCATATACACGCATGCGAAGCCATTGGGTTTGAGCACTCGGCGAAGGATCTGCCCCATAGGGACCGCCAGCGTCGCCCATTCAGCCCAAGGTCCATCACAGATCGCCAAGTCCACAGATCCGTCGGGGATACGGTCACTCACGATCCGGAAATCACCTATATGCATGGCGAAATCCTTGATGGTGACGGGACGTGCCGCCGCCCGATTCTCGGCCCGCTGTTGCCCCACCGCAGATGCCTGAGATTTCGCATGCTCATGTGTATATCGGTAGGTGTCTCGTCCAGCTCTTTCAGCATCCGCTGCGCCTGGCGCCTCTGGCGCTCCGTCTCGGTGTGGACGACGCTGTAATGGTAGCTTTTACCATCCCTGCCGAGGCGTGAACTCACGTGACCAAATTGGACATGTGCACGCATCTCACCGACGGTCGTAGGGCTGCACCCGATCCAATCGGCGATCTGCCGGTCGCTGTAGTGGGGGTGGCAAGCCAGCTCCAGAGTGATCCATTGCCGCTTTTCCTCCTGGGAGAGCTGGCGCCCACACTCCCGCCGATACGCATCCATCACGCAGCGCAAATCTGCCTTGTCCGAGTCTGATAATCCCTTGATGATGGCTCTGGGGACATCACGGATGCCGGCTTCGGCGGCCAGCTCCAGCAGCAGCTCGCCATCGACGACGTGGTCGAACTCATCGACGATTGCAGGGATTAGGATGCGTCCCCAGCGACGGAACTCCGCTACCAGTCGCTCACGCACTGCGGGTGCGATCTCGGGTAAGTCCACGGTGACTCCTATGTGCGCAGGAAGAACGACAGCCCCGCCCACGTGGGCGGGGCTCACTCCTCATGGGAGTCGAAGGGGATAGACCAGCGCAGGGGTGCCCCGAAGAGTTGGCAAACCCCTCACGGAGTGGGGAGGGAGGGCTTCCGTGCCCCGGATATACCGCTACTTCTTGCTGCGGGGCTTGGCGGTGGGATGCAGTAGGCGGTGGATGGCGGCGCCGAGCGCCGTCTCATCAACCTCGACATCGCAGAACATGGGGGACAGCCGCCGGATCAGCGCCGTCTCGAACTGCGAGGTGTCGTCTTGGGGCAGATAGTGCACCTCGCCCGCTTCGACCCACAAAAACCCCGAGTCATGGAGCCATTCCAGGTACTCCACATCAAAGGGGCGCTCCCGTTGGCTGTTCCAGTCAGTGAGTTCCTGCGCCAGCTCAGCCGGTGTGCCTTGCTGGTTGATATCAGCCACCATGCTGGCCACCGGCTCCCAGCCGCCCGCAGTCTCGGTCTCGGCGACCAGCAGGCTGTCGGCGGCCGGAGTCTCGCCGACCAGCGTGGCCACGGTGGCGCCGACCTCCGTCTCGGCGACCGGCCTCTCCTCGACCGCCGGGGTCTCCTGGCTCTCCTCAAGGTCCTCGGCCTGGTCGGGCTGCTGAGGCACAAAGAACACCGTCCGGTCCTCGAGTTCCACCTGGGCCAATTCCAAGCCAGGTCGGAAAAAGAGAGACCACTCGTGCGCCACTCCCTGCACGTCAGTCGCTCCCTCAATGGCCAGCGAACCATCATCCTTGAACTCCTCGGTGACCTCCCAGCCCACAACCGTCCCCGGCAGCGATGGATTGAGGTGTTGCCGGTAGGCAGCCGCCACGGCCTCTTCGAGCGCCTCCTCCTCGGCCGCCTCGGCCGCCTCCGCCTCCTCGGCTGCCTCCTCCTCGGCCGCCTGGGCCTCCTCGGCCGCCTTCTGCTCGGCACTCTTTTCCGGCTCGAAGGCGTCCGCCTTCGGCGACTGCCGGACTTTGGAGATGGGCTTGTAGGACTTGCTCTCATGCGAGTAGGACGGATTGTCCCGCTCCACATCGTCTTGCCCCAGCAACTTCGGCGGGCAGGGGATGGTCCCCGCCGCCCACAGTCCCTTGCGGATGTCCTGGAGGTACTGGAGACTGCACCCCAGGTCTCGGGCGATCCACTTGGACGCCCGGTTGAAGTTGGCACGGGCCTCTCGCATCAACTGATTGACGATCAGCTTGCGGACGGTCTGAGGAGTCAGCCGCCGCCGGACGCAGTTGATCGAGACGGCCCGCCCGATCAGCAGGCAATCGCACACCAGAGGGTCCAACAGGTCCCCGACGATCTCCCGGTAAGAGATCAACTCCGCCCGGAGCTTCAACGGCGGGTCCCAGTCCGGGATCTCCTTGAGCAACCTTGCCCACGCCTCCAGGCGATCATGCCCATCCAGGACGACGTGGTGCCCCTCCACCTCGCACAGGATCACGGGCTGGTATAGCCCGTGCTCCCGCAGCGAGTTGTAGAGCGCCTCCCTGGCCCGCTCCCGCTCCGTCGGGTTGTCCACGTCCCCATCCATATCCGGGAGCGCCGCCCGGATATCGGGGTCGATGATCGGTTGAATCCACTCCCCCTCGTGCCAGATCTTGGGGAGTTCCAACTCGTCCCCCCATGCCTTGCGCATGGTGGTGTCCCACGGCTTGCCGCCGGGTGGGGGCACACCCCGCCCGTCGTCGGCCTTCGCCTCGGTCTTCTTCCCTCTTCCCATTCTCGTTCTCCTGCAAATGGACGCACGCCTGCAAGCATCTGGTGGTCAGTAGACCTGACCCCTTCATCCATGCCAGCAAGCAACCGTAATCTTTGACCCACCGCACTCTGCTCCCTCTTTCGCCATCATCGCATGGGATCGACGTATGTCAAGAATGTTCATACATAAAATACTATGGCTGGCAATCCCGGATACCCTCCCAAAGACTACTTGACGCCAGGGCGTCCGCTTGTTAGGATAGATGATAGGGTTAGTCCATGCATCCACTCCCCAGATGATCGAAAGCCAGCCATGACACCGAAAGCGAAGGCGGTTGCCTACTCCGAGTCCCTGTCGAGGGACAGCATCCGGGGTCGCCTCGACTCGCTCCGCAAGGGCAAGTGGCCCAACGGCAAGGTGCCATTCGGATTTGACAAGATCTACGTGGCGCCGGATGGCGCGGAGTTCCGGGTCCCGAGGAGGGCACCCTTCACCAAGGGCAAGAAGTGGGATCGATACCTCGTGGAGAATAAGGAAGAGGCGAAGGTCGTCCGCTGGATTTACCGGGAGTTCCTGGATCGAGACACCAGCCTGCGTGACCTCGCCCGGCAGCTCACGGCGCCCGGTCCCTCGGGCGGGGGCTGGAACAAGAACGCCGTGACCGAGGTGTTGAAGAACAAGATTTACTGTGGGTACTCATACGTCGGTGCCGGGAAGAGTTTGCGTGAGGCGCACACGCACATCGAGTACGAGGAGTGCGCTGGAGCACTCCCGCCCATCGTCAGCGTTGAGGATTGGCAGCGGGCAGCCGCCAAGCTCGCCAAAAACGCCGAGGAGAAACGCAAGGTTCACCCCAGGAAGAGCAGCCCGCTCTCTGGCATCCTCTATTGTGGGCATTGCGGCCATGCGCTCGGCAAACATCCACGTGTGAACAAACGAACTGGAGAGCGGACCACGGCCTTCGTGTGCCAGGGCGCCAAATGCCATCAGTGGGGTGTGACCGAGGCTGAGGTGATGCCGGCGCTCATCAAGCATCTCCACGAGGCGGTCGGCAGAGCCGCCTTAGAGGCCCAGAACGCCAGGCCCCCGGAAGAGGAGCCAGACGACCTAAGCCGCAAGAAGGCGGAGCTTGTCGCCCTGGAGAGTCGCTTGGATCAGGCCGACCTTGACTGGTTCGGCGAGCCGCCGGGCGAACGGAAGGATCGGCTCAAGGCGAAGATGGTGGGCCTGGAAGAGAAGCGAGCCGAGTTGAAGAGGCAGATCGCCAACCTCACCGTGGTCGAGGGCAATGTGACTCGGTCTTCCCAATGGTGGCAATCAGTCCTTGGGCAACTCGTGACTCTGCTGCCGATCGAATGGGGCAACCCGCACACGGTTCGGTGGCCCATCTGCCAGACCGGCGGCATGCACCTGACTCCAGGCACGCAGGTTATCGACGGGCAAACCATCGAGCTGGACTCGCAGGGTCAGGCGTGGCTCCATGAGGACGTCGAGGAACCGGTCAGGCCAGCGGTGCTGGTCGAAAGCGCCCGGTTGCGGAACCTGCTCAAGTCCCTCGATACCAAGGTTACCTTCTGGTGGGGTCCAAAGCTCGTCCTGGATAAGAAGACCAAGCAGCCCCGCAAGTCGGCCAAGTTCAAGGTGGTCAAGGCTGTGATCGAGATCGGCGGCGAGAAGGCTCCTTTGGCTGGATTTGAGGCTGGAGGCGCCGGAAGGCGACGGTTGAACGAGGAGATGCCGGCGCTAGCCAAGGGCATCCCCGGGCGCCCTCTCACTTCCCGAGGATCGACTCTCCCGACCGCGCCAAGCCGTCGATGGCGGCCACAAGTCCCTTATCGACGAGCCACCGGAAGAACTGGCGGCTACGGGTATACGTGACCCGAGCGGTATTCCTGGCCAGCTTCGCCTCGGACACGCAGAGCTTGAGGTGGCGGAGCCAGAGACCCCAGAGTTTGCCTGTCAAGTCCGCAACGGGCGTCTGCGCCCCAACGAAGTCCCTGAACCGTGCCATCTGTGCGGGGACCGTCTTGAAGGACTCGGGGGGCAGCGTCGCCCGTAGCTTGGACACGAACACATCGATGAGTTCGCCGAGATGAGCAGGTAGCGACTGCGGTTCGTGGTATTCCCTGGGCTGTGGGGCGATGCGTTCAGCGAGGCGGGTGGATCGGCACGCCTGCCGATCGGCGAAATCAAGATCCCCGTGTGTGCCGAAATATATGCCAGTCCGGCGTGGGTCCGGACCGAAGCCCAGACACAGCCGAAAACGCACAGCGCCACGGAGGATGATTTGTATATGAGAGTACACCCTACCGCCGTGGCGCTCTGGTTTGAGGTGAATGCTCTCCACAACCTCAGAGATAGCGGCACGCAGCCGGAGACGCAATGTGTGCCGTTCTTCGCCCGTCGTCTGGTCAAGACGTTGGATCAAGTCCAGTGTGTGCGGCAACGCCTCCGTATGCCTCTGGGATGATAGGTCGGCGATCTCGGCGTCGAGCGACTTCCAGGCGGGCCTGGAGCTTGTCGATAGCCTCCGTGATGGACCGGACGGAGCCCTTGCCGGGCTGCGCCAGCTCATCGGCGAGTTCGGCGATCCGGTCGGCGATGCCCTTCCGCTCCTGCTCTTTGGCCCTGATCTCGTGCACCGGGCTGACCCCTTCAAGCCGGGCGGGATCGATGCGGCTGAGGAACCGCAGCGCCACGTACTCAAAGTCCTGGTAATCCACAGACACGGGGTCGGCGCCCTCCACTCCCGACAGGTGGGCGTAGCTGACCAGCCGCCGCTTGACCTTGCCCCTCGGGCGAGTGGTCTGGATATGCATGGGGAAGCCGTCGTGTGCGTTCCTGACCAGCCCCACGAATAGATTGACGAACTGGCTGTTGGGACCCTTGTGCTTGGTCCTGGCGCCGATCACACCCCTCGCTCTGTGCCACAGCGGTTCGTCGATGACGGCGGGATAGTAGCCCGAGAGGGGGTCGCCGGAAGGTATCCGGTTGCCGGAGTCGTCCATCTGGTAGGGCTGCCTCTCACCGAGGACACGCCGGTCACGGAGGATCGCCTGCACATACGCCGTCGTCCACTTGCCGGACTTGCCGATGGGTCGGAACCGGCGGTTGAGATCAGCGGTGATTTGCCTCTGGCCGAGACCCTGGGTCGTCGCCTCGAAGATGTAGCGGACGGCCTCGGCACCGTGGTTGGGCTGGAATCCGTCGCCACGCCGGTCGAGCCATGCGGGGTGGAAGTGATCGACCAAGGTCCCCGGTCGGGATCTCGCCTGCTCTCGGCGATGGCGCCATCCCGCCGCAATCCGGTCGGCCTTGTTCTTCGACTCCAGCCAACTGAGGTGGAACGCAATCAGGGGCAGCATGAGCCCTGCGAGGTCATTCTGACTCGCCTGATCGTATACCACGGGCGCCGGCTTCAGGCAGGCGATCTTGACGCCCTTGGCGAGTATCTGCTGGAAGAAGGGGAGCGCCGTTGCGGCGCCACGGCGGTCGAGGCGGTCGAGGTTCTCGACGAGCAAGATGGACCCGACGGGGACCTGGCCGCCTTCGACGGCCTCCAGAAACTTGCCGAGATCCCGCTCATGGTTCCGTCCCTTATATGCCGACACGCCAAGGTCACGCAGGGTCAAGCTGGCCTGCGTATGCCCGTTCTCGGCGATCCACTTCTCCCCTTCCTCCACTTGGCGCCGGAGGGAGTCGCCTGCAAGCTGTTTCCGGGTGGAGAAACGCACGTAGGAATAGACCAGAGCCATCGGTCCGTCTCCAAAGCTGACTGCGATCCCCAGATCTTGATCTCAACAGATATGGGATTCGATGGCAAGGGGGTCCTGTTCCTGGACGAGATGCCCGAGTTCAACCGCAAGACGCTGGAGGTGCTGCGCCAGCCGCTGGAGGAGGGCTCGGTGACGATCAGTCGGGCCTTGCGGAGCACGACCTTCCCGGCCGAGTTCATCCTGGTGGCGGCGATGAACCCCTGCCCGTGCGGCTATCGTTCGGACCCGCGGCGCGCCTGTAGCTGCACGCCGCCGCAGGTCGAGAAGTACCTCAGCAAGATCTCCGGCCCGCTCCTGGACCGGATCGACCTGCACGTGGAAGTGCCGGCGGTGCCGTTCACGCAACTGGCCGAGATGCCGCCGGGGCCGACGTCGGCCGAGCTGCGCGAGCAGGTGCTGGCGGCGCGGGCGCGGCAGGCGAAGCGGTTCGGCCCGAAGGGGGTGCAGGTCAACGGCCGGATGACGCCGCGGCAGGTGCGGAAGTTCTGCGCCTTGAAGCCGGAGGCGATGGCGATCCTCAAGGCGGCGATGGAGGACCTGGGGCTGTCGGCGCGGGCGCACGACAAGGTGCTGCGAGTGGCGCGGACGATCGCGGACCTGGAGGGCCAGGAAGACATCCGGCCGCAGCACATCGCCGAGGCGGTCGGCTATCGGTCATTGGATCGGAGCGTCTGGGCATGATCGCGAGGGCGGGCGAAGATCCAGCACGCCGCGCCGAGCGGCGAGAGAGCACGCAAGAGGAGCCCGGCCTAGCCCTTCGCGTTCCATCAGGGGCGGACCTTGTGGAATGTCGAGCACTTGGGGAAGATTGAGAGGAAGAAGAGTATCGTTCTCCGTCTTTACCAATCTCGGGCCACTTGTTACAACGAGCCGGTCATGCTGGACATCGAGAAGATCGCGTCAGAGACGTCCCCTCGGTCGGATTCTCAAGCCTGGGTGGACTTTCTGAGTCAGATCGAGAGCTTCATCGACTTCAAGTGCACGGATCGACGCAAGTGCTACTTGGAACTCAAGGAATTCGCCGAGAAGCAGCTCGCTCGGCTCGGTGTCGCAGGGGCGACGCTTCAACCCGATCTCAAGGACGAGGTCATGCCTGAAATCTCCGAGAAACGGAGCGATCTCGATACCTCCTCACCGATCCGGCCGGAGTCCCTCGCCGCGCTCTTGGCCGCGGTCGTGGATGATCCCAGGACCTGGTTATCGACCCCGAGGCGCAACTGGGGTGGCGAAAGCCCGGCGACCTCATCGGGACTGACGAGGAAGTCAAAGTCGTGAGCCTCCTTCAGGCCGTCGATCAGGGTCTTTTCTGATGAAGACGGGTGGCTGTGCCAAGCTATCCCTCCGTCCGCGAACCGGGACCTGGTTCCGGGCGTTGAGCCTGAGGCATTGGAAGACCAGGCTGAGCACGGAGCATTCGAGGGTCTCTCGAAGCCGATTCAGCAACGCTTCGGCCGCGTCCCCGCTCTATCGAGTCCTCTACCTGGGCGAAAACCATCAGGTCGCCATCTACGAAGTGGGGGCGCTCCTCGGCGACCCGAATGCGCCGCTGTCCAGCCCGAAGGGTTCATGGGTGCTGATGAGCCTGCAGGTCACTCTTTATCACGTCGCAGATCTTTGCGATGCGATCCAACAAAAGCTGATCTCCACCAACGACCAGGAATTGACCGGCCTGTGGGCGAACAGTTCGGGTGCTGCACCAACCCAGCAGCTCGGAGAAGCCCTCTACGCGGTCCCGCTCCTGGAAGGCTTCGTTTTCCCTTCGTCAAAGGTCGGAAGCCGAAACCTGGCGATCTTCCCGGACAAGCTGGATTCCCGAAGCTCGATCATCTTTCAGAACGACCTGGATTATCGAACTGAACGAATCATTTAGAACAAGCACCCGTGGAAATCAGTGCCGGAACCGCCGCTCGGATCGAAGGCGGGCCAGAGCCGGTGCTCGAGACACAGGGCCGGAATGGCGGACTCATCCTCGGGGCGTTGGCGTCAACCGCCGGAATACGAGGTGCGTCCCCGTTGAACTCCCCCTAGTTGCGTCCCCGTTGAACTCCCTCGTGGAAGTGCCGGCGGTGCCGTTCACGCAACTGGCCGAGATGCCGCCGGGGCCGACGTCGGCCGAGCTGCGCGAGCAGGTGCTGGCGGCGCGGGCGCGGCAGGCGAAGCGGTTCGGCCCGAAGGGGGTGCAGGTCAACGGCCGGATGACGCCGCGGCAGGTGCGGAAGTTCTGCGCCTTGAAGCCGGAGGCGATGGCGATCCTCAAGGCGGCGATGGAGGACCTGGGGCTGTCGGCGCGGCGCACGACAAGGTGCTGCGAGTGGCGCGGACGATCGCGGACCTGGAGGGCCAGGAGGACATCCGGCCGCAGCACATCGCCGAGGCGGTCGGCTACCGGTCGCTCGATCGGAGCGTCTGGGCGTAAGATGAGGGCCAGACTTGGACGACGGAGGGCGCGCCGCTGTCCTCGGCGATTGCTACAATTCCGTCGGGCATCTATCGGATTGCCGCTCAGATTCGTGACCCGAAGGCGGAACCGAGCCGGGCGATCTCGCAAATCCCATGATCGAGGTGCTCTTTCTGGCCACACGCTCAGCCCGTACCATGCCGCCAGTCCCCGAGGATGAGGACGGCGCCATCGATGCGCTCTGCCCTCAATCTTGCAAGACCGGACGAACCCTACCATGAAGACCGTTTTCACCACGGGCAAGGCGGCCAGGATCTGTAAACTCAGCCCGCAGACGATCATCCGCTGCTTCGACTCCGGCCAGATCAAGGGCCATAAGGTCCCCGGCTCGCGGGCGCGCCGGATCCGCGCGATGCCCTCTACCGCTTCATGAAAGAGCACGGCATGCCCACGGATGCCCTGGAGAGCGGCAAGCGCCGGATCCTGATCGTGGACGACGACCAGGCGGTGGTCAACCTGATCTCCGAGGTCCTCTCGGGCGATGGACGCTTCGAGATCCGGGCGGTCAACAACGGCTTCGGGGCCGGGGTGCTGGCCAAGGAGTATCATCCCAACTTGATCATCCTCGACGTGATGTTGCCGGACATCAGCGGCCGGACCGTTTGTGAACTGATCCGACGCAATCCGACGATGGTCAACGTCAAGATCGTCTGCATCTCGGGGATGCTCGCGCAGCACGAGATCCAGGAACTTCACAATTCGGGGGCGGACGATTTGCTGCAGAAGCCGCTGGATATCGATGAGCTGTTGCGGCGGGTCCGCCAACGGCTGGGTATGGAGGCCCCCCCTCATCATGGCGGACCGTCCGATCACCGGCTCGGATCGAGCTACGAGGCGATCTCCGGCTCCGGGCGATTCCTGACATCCCGGGCCATCCGCCAGGCCTGGGACGATCGCATGCCAGAAGGGCAGACCGAGGACTCTCAGGAGCGGGAACTGCTCGCCACCGCGATGGCCAACATCTCTTTCCCGGACATCGCCACCGAGGAACGGAGCGTGATGCACCGGCACCGCGCCGAGCTGATCCGCAAGAAGAATCAGCAGGGCCTGACGGACGACGAGTGGGCCGAGTTCGAACGGCTCCAGATCCTTTGCTTCTCGACGCTCGACGGAAGCTTCCCGCCCGCGGTCATCGATGAGGATAGCCTGGAACGCCCGCGGGAAAGTTCATGAATCGTGACGCAAACGGTAGGACCTGTCGCACGTCGGGCAGAGGATGGGTCGCGGTCCAACCGCGTCAACATTTCCGCCGTGCGACCGAAGAAGGAGATGTCTGACGGTGGACAACGTCCTGTCCGTCTCGCGCGAACGAATCCTCCGAGGAGCCCCGACGTGAAGAAGATGCTCACCCCCCTCGCTCGCCCACTGGCGCTCGCCCTCGCCCTGCTGACGG
Source organism: uncultured Planctomycetota bacterium (assembly GCA_963815795.1). Lineage (GTDB taxonomy): Bacteria > Planctomycetota > Planctomycetia > Isosphaerales > Isosphaeraceae > JAKAUH01. Next base: position 2,028,128 of record CAWFIC010000006.1, read on the forward strand.
CCCGCGGACTCGCCCCAACGGCGAAGGCCGAAGATCCAACGTCCAGGTTCGAGGGATACATGAAGGCATGCGTCGACGTCAACCACTTCAGCGGAGCGGTCCTCGTCTCGAAGGGCGGAGAGACCCTCTTCGCCGGAGGTTACGGGTTCGCCAACGTCGAGCACCAGGTCCCCAACACGCCGCGAACCAAGTTCCGCCTCGGATCGATCACCAAGCAATTCACGGCGATGGCGATCCTCATCCTCCAGGAGCGGGGCAAGCTCAAGGTCGAGGACCCGGTCGGCAAGTATTTCGACGACGCGCCGAAAGCCTGGGAAGGCGTGACGATCCAGCACCTCCTGACCCACACCGGCGGCGTCCCCAGCTACACCGACGATCCGGTTTACCACACGAAAATGATGATGCCGGAGACGGTCAAGAGCATGATCGCCCGGTTCCGCGAAAAGCCGCTGGATTTCCGGCCGGGCGAGAAGTTCCACTACAGCAACTCGGGCTACTTCCTCCTCGGCGCGATCATCGAGAAGGCCTCGGGCCAGAGCTACGAGGCGTTCCTCAAAGCAGCCATCTTCGACCCCCTCGGGATGAAGGACACCGGCTACGATCACCACGCCACGCTCATCCCCGGCCGGGCCGCGGGCTACAACCTCGGTCGGAACGGCCTGGTCAATGCAGAGTACCTGGACATGTCGCAGCCTTATTCCGCCGGCTCGCTCTACTCGACCGCCCTCGACCTTGCCCGTTGGGACGCGGCTCTCAATGATGGGAAGCTGATCTCGAAGGAGTCGTACGCGAAGATGTACACCCCGATCAAGAACAACTACGCCTACGGCTGGGTGGTTTCGACTGCGAAGGGGCGCAAGGAGATCCAGCACGGCGGCGGGATCAACGGCTTCGTCACCCAGATCCTCCGCTATCCCCAGGAGAAGGTCTGCGTGGTCGTCCTCTGCAACGTCCTCCCCATGAACCCGGGGCGTGTCGCTCATGACCTGGCCAAGATCGCGTTCGGCGAGACTTACGAACTGCCCGGGGCTCGCAAGGTGGCCAAGGTTGATCCGAAGATCTACGACGCCTATGCGGGCCGGTATGAGCTCGCGCCCAAGGTCATCGCGACGATCGTCCGCGAGAGGGACCATCTCATGATCGAGGTCACAGGCCAGCCGAGGCTCGAGATGTTCCCGGAGTCCGATACCGTGTTCTTCCTCAAGGTCGTCAACGCCACGATCACGTTCGTCAAGGACGAGAAGGGCAAGGTCGGCCATCTCGTCATCCACCAGGGGGGCCTCGACGTCAAGGCGAAGCGCCTCGAGGGCGAGTCCGCGAGCAAGGGCCGAGTCGAAGGGAAGTAGCGGTTGCTCGACGGACCGGAGTCCTTCCTCCCGTCCTCCGGGACCGTCAGGGCACAACGGAGCCGACGGCCCGTGCATCGGCCGCCGCTTGCCGGATCGCCTCCTCCAGCATGCGGAAGTCGACCGGCTTGGTCAGGTGCTCGGCGAACCCGGCCGATCGGCTCAGCTCGATATCCTCGGAGGATCCGAACCCGGACAGGGCAATCCCCGATACGGCCCGGGTAGACCGCAGGGTCCACATCAGTTCCAATCCGCTGCCGTCGGACAGCTCGATGTCGCTGACGAGCACGTCGAAGTCCAGCTCGGCGGCGACGCGGATGGCCGCCCTCAAGCAGTCGGCCGTGTGGACGTCGTGCCCCCGCAGGGCCAGCATCTTGGAGAGATAGTTCAGGGTATCGGCGTTGTCTTCGACGAGGAGGATGGTCAGAGGCCGTCGCGGGATGAGTCCGTCCGGGATGGGAGGCTCGGCGCGGGGAGGCGGGACGGGTACGGCGTCGGTGGTGGGCAACGCGACGGTGAAGGTGGCGCCCAGGCCCTTGCCGCCGCTGGCGGCCGTGAGTCGGCCGCCGTGCTGCTCGACGATCGAACGGCTGATCGTCAGGCCTAGCCCCAATCCCCCGTGTCGGTGCTGAGGGGAGACTCCGCCCTGGTCGAAGACCTCGAAGATCCGGGGCAGTGCATCGGGCTCGATGCCGATCCCGGTGTCGCTGACCTCGAGGATCAGGGCGGTGCTTACCTCGACGTCGGGACACCCATCCCCGTCGCGGGACCGGACGGTCAAACTGCCGCCGGTGGGAGTGAACTTGATCGAGTTCTTGATCAGGTTCCAGAGGATCTGCTGCAACCGCGCCGGGTCGGCGTCCAGGTGATGCCGACGGGCCGCGAGGTCCAGTGTCAACTCGAGACTTTTCGATCGCAGGTCCTCGCGGCAGATCTCCACGACCTGGTGGATCAGGTCGTGCGCGTTGACGACCGCGCGCTCGAGGTGGAGCTTGCCACCCCGGATGCGCGTCAGGTCCAGGAGGTCGTCGATCAGTCGGGCTTCCAGGGCGATATTGCGGCGGATCATCTCCAGCACGGTGCGGAGGCCGCCGGATGTCCCCGGGTCGTCGAGCATGGCCGTCGCGGTGGCGAGGATGGGGGTCAGCGGGGTGCGGAGCTCGTGGCTGAGGGTGGCGAGGAAGCGGTCCTTGGCCCGGCTGGCCGCCTCGGCCTCGGCCCGCGCCGCCCGCTCGCGGAGCGTCTCCGCCTCGGCCTCGGCACGGGCCGCCTGCTCGCGGAGCATCCGGACTCGTTCCTCCTCCGCATGCTTCCGTTCGGTGATCTCGCGGAGGACGAGCACCCAGCCGGAGGGACGCGCGCCGTCGCCGAGCCGCCAGATCCGCGCGTCGAACGTCGAGGACGGCTCCGAGTCGGGCCCGTCGATCTCGAACCGGACCTCCGGTGCAGCACCGATCCGGCCCAGTCGGCCCGCGAGCGCCGGCCAGCCGGTGAAGACCCGCGCCGCCTCGACGGCCACGACTTCGCGAGCCGGCCGCCCGACGAGCCGCTGGGTGGCCGAGTTCCACACGACGATTCGCCCAGAGCCGTCGATCACGACGACCGCGTCGTTGATCCGCTCGACGACCGTGGCCCACGCCACCGGCGTCAGGTCCAGCAACCGGAATCGCCAGAGGCCGGGGACGAAGGCCAATCCGGTCACGGCGAACGTCGCCGCCGCCAGGTCGATGTAGAAGTACCCCAGGAGTTGCGACATGTCGATGATGCTCACGATCCAGGGCGCGAGCACGCCAAAGAGCATCACGGCGGCCTGGGCCCGGTAGACCCCGGTGGACCGGACCACCGCATGGCCGAGCAGGACCACGGAGACGGCCACGACGAGGTAGCAATAGCCGAATTCCGCCCAGAATCCCGGGCCATACCCGCGGGTCACGACGCGAAAGCCGCCGATGTCCTCGACCTGAATCGAGGACCAGAATTGGCCGTGCCAGGGGTTCGTCCAGGACACCAGGACCATCACCGCAGGCCAGGCGCAGATCGCGGCGAATCGGCGCGGCTCCAGCCAGCGGTCCCGGCCCGTGTACTGGAGGACGAATGCGAGCATGCCCAGGACCGAGATCACCGCGCCGGCGACACGCAGGTCGATACACAGGTACTGGATCGGGTAGGGCTCGACGACCAGCTCGACGGCGTGCGCGGAGGCCCAGACCGTCTCCCCGGCCATCATGGCGATGAAGGCCGGGGCCCTCGGCATCTCCCTCCGGCGCCAGGCGCAGAGCGCCAGGATCGCGGAAGTGCCGCCGGCGAGGAGGAACAAAATCGCTCGAGGATTGCCTTGGAGCATCGTCGCCGCTCCGAACGGGGCTGACAGCGCGCCGGTCGCCACCCGGCTCATCCGCGGGCGCACCTGCGCTGGACCCCGCGATCCGCCGATCGGCCTCCCCTGAGTGGCTGATCAGTGTGAGACCAGCCGGCCATCTTAGACCTTCGAACGGCGCGACCGCAAGGCGCATCCGGCGGCGGCTGTGACTTCATTCAGGAATTCCAGGGGATCTCGGACCACGGCGGACCGCCACGACGGTGAGAGGCCCCTCGCCCGGCCGTCGGTGCGAGAATAGAATCGTCGGCGATGCGAATTGTTTCTCTCCCTTTGCCCCCGCAGTCTCCCGAAGGGACGACGATGGAAGAACTCAAGCTCACGGATGCTCACGAACGGTGCCTCCGCGATCAGACCATCACCGACGACCAGCCCGGGTCAGTGTTGCACGACTTCGGGGTGCTCCTCGATCACTTGCGCCCGGAGGGAGTCGAGGCAGCGGGGAAGTACAACCTGCTCCCAATCAAGCTGATCGGCGAGCTGGACCGCCGGTTGAACCGGCCGCTCCACCTGGAGTTGAAGATGAAGCGGCCGCAGATCCGCTCGCACCCCTATCTGCAAGGCCTGAACCTGCTGCTCCGAGCTTCCGGGCTCAGCCGTGTCGAAGGGACGGGCGACAAGGCCAGGCTCGTGCTCGACCCGGAAATGATGGTCCAGTGGGATGGGCTCAACCCCACCGAGCAGTACTTCAACCTGCTGGAGGCCTGGCTGCGCCTGGGCCGGCCGGAGATGGTTGGTGACCAGGGCTCGGCCATCAGCGACATGCTGATGGACTGCGTCCGAACCTGGCGGTCAATCCCGATCGACAAGCGTCGATTTGACCTCCGTCATCCGCAGCACATCTATGTGCCGGGCATCGGCCGCGAATTCTACAAGCTGGCCCTGATGGATCTATTCGGTCTCGTGAAGGTCGAGCATCCGCAGCGGCCGGTCATGCCCTGGGCCCCGGCGGGTGTCGAGAGTGCCCCCTTCGGCGCTGCGGTCTTCACGCTGCTCTTCAACGTGTGGTTCGACCAGTTCCGAGGTCGGAATGTCCCCGAAGTGGACGAAGACGAGGAGGAGGGCGAGGATGACGTGCCGTTCCTCGGAGTCTGGCAGCCGCTGTTCCAGCCCTACTTCCCCGAGTGGCGGCAGAACCTGGAGGTCCCGGAGTCCGAGTCCCGTGAAGGGACCTTCATCTTCCGCGTCTCCCTCGGCAAGGACATCTGGCGACGGATCGCCATGCCGGCCGACGACAGCCTTGACGACCTGGCCTCCTGGATCCTCCGCTCGGTGAAGTTCGACGATGACCACCTCTACGAGTTCGTCTGCCGCAACCGGCTCGGGGCCACGGTCAACATCCTTCACCCGGAGATGGATGAAGGCCCCTGGACGGACGAGATCGCGATCGGGGATGTCCCGCTGGAGCCGGGGCAGACGATGGAGTTCCACTTCGACTTCGGCGACGACTGGCGATTCGAAGTCAAGCTGGAGCGAATCGATCCGCCCGGGGCCAAGATCAAGGCCCCCGCGATCCAGGAGCGGCACGGCAAGTCGCCGAAGCAATATCCGTACGCCGATTGGTGAGGCTCTTTCCGCTCAACCGGTCGCGACCTTGGCGACGCGGATCTCCAGGTTGAGGTGATGGCTGAGGTCCTCGAGGCCCGCCTCCCAGCCCTGGCCGGCCAGGCCAGGCGGGACGGCGACCTCGGCGGTCATGGTGAACAGGGGGACGCCGCTGATCGGGGCCGGCGTCGTCTCCGAGTCCATGGACTCGATGTTGATGCCGCGTTGGGAGAGGTAGCGGGCGACCTCCTGGATGATCCCTTCGTGATCGGCGCCGTGGACCTCGACGTGATAGGCTTTCCAGCCGGGATGGGCCTGAGCATGAGTCTGCGGTACCCGGGTGGTCGTGACCTTGTAGCCCTGGGCGGCCAGGCCCTCCAGGTCCATCTCCACTCCGGCGACGCGCTCGGCCGGCAGGGTGACGAGCATCAGGATCGCGAATTCGCCGCCGAGTCGGGCCATGCGGCTCACCTCGACGTTGCCGCCGCGGGCGAGCAAGAGCCCGGTGACGTCCTCGACGATCCCGATCCGGTCGGGCCCGGTCAAGGTCAAGACGAGATTGGTCTGCATCGAGAACGACCCCACTGGAATGATGCCGCGGGACATCGCCCGCGAGGACTCAGCTCGGTCGAGCGGCCACGCGGCGAACGCCGGCCGCGCCGGTCGATCCACGGCCGCCATCTTAACCCCGACCCCGCCGCGAATCCACGTCGCGGATTCTGGACCCTTGCCGACCGAACGTAAATCTGTGTAACATCCCCGTGATCCACATAAAACGCCACTCGACAATTCTCCGGGTCATCCGATCCCATCCCCTCTGTTCAGGAGCTCGCGGCGATGCGCAGGTTCATCCAAGGATCCGGATCAGATCGCAAAGTGGTGGTCATCGAGGTCGATGGCCGCAGCATGAGCGTCGTTCAGATCATGCCCGACGGCACCATGAAGCGGACGGAGAAGGAGCTGGGCACCGAGGCGGGGGCGCGGGCCGCGAGCGATCAGATGGCCCGCGAGCTGGTCGCCCGCGGCTTCAAGGAGAAGGTCGCCCGCAGCGTCAAGCAGGCCAAGGCGGCGGCGTGGTCCTCGGAGGCCGACTCGCGGACCCAGCTACTCGAGGACAGTTCTCTGTTCGACGAGGTTGAACGCGCCCGAGCCCGCACCTGCCGTGCTGCCGCGCCTGGCCACCGCACCGGACGCGAGCGCGGCCGTCGCGGACGCGCCCAAGAAAACCAAGAAGAAGAAGGCGGGCGGCAAGAAGAAGCGGAAGAAGGCCGAGAGCGGCGATGCATTGGACAAGCGCGTGCTCGCCGGCATCGGGGCCGTCGTCGCCGTGTTCTTCGGCGTCTTCGGTTACATGGCCTACGACGCCTTCTTGAAGCCCGCGTCGATCGTGGGCATCTGGCGAGGCTCGATGATCGAGCACGAGATCAGCAAGAAGTTAACCCACACCCGCTACGACCTCATCCTCGACAAGCAGAAGCGCGCCTCCTTGACGCTCCAGCAGAAGTACACTTCGACCGGCACCTACTCGATCAAGGGCGACCGACTCAAGCTGAGTCTCCAGGACGAGGATGGCATGGGGACAGAGAAGGAATACAAGGTCAAGTTCGACAGCGTGACGCTCGAGTTGATGGACCCCGAGAAGGGCGAGTTGGTGGTCGAGCTGCACCGAGACCGACAGGAGGCGGTGGTGGGAGGGAAGTCCTCGGAGCCGGCGGCGCCGTCGGATCTCGGGGACGCCGACGAGTCCGGCGACGCGAAACTGGCCTCGGTCGATTTCTCGCCCAAGGACTCGGCCTTCCGGCTCCGCTATCCCCAGGGCTGGGAGAAGGAGACCGGCAGCCGGCCCGACAACACCTACTCGTGGGGCAGCTTCACCACGGGCGCGTCGAAGATCGAGGTCCGCGCCGATATCCAGGGCTCGCTGATGTCCGGCTCCGACTCGAACCGGGGGCCGCAGGAAGAGGGGAGCGAGACCGCCCCCGTGCACCGCGCGCACGAGCTGTACAAGAGGACGATCTCCGAGGAATTCAGCGACTACAACGAGAGCAAGCCCACCGTCTTCAAGGGCGCGAAGCTCGGCGAAGGCCGCGTCTCGGAGTTCACAGCGACGACCGGCAGCCTGTTCAAGTCCAAGCTCCGCGGCTACCACGTGACCTTGCTGACCAACGACCGGCGGGTCTCCATCATCTGTCAGTGCCCCGACAAGGAGTTCGCCGAATACAAGCCGACGTTCCTCGCCGTCTGCCGCAGCCTCTCGCGCTGATCCGACGGGCGGAGTCAACCCGTAGGAGTTGACTCCGCCCCGGCAACTTTCCGTCTCCCCATCGCGTGGACGGGTTCAGGTCCGCGACTCGGCGAACGCCCCGTCGGCGAGGTCCGATCCGGAGGGCGCCTCGTCCTTGTCCGACCGGCCGGCGATCGGCCACGAGAGCGCGCCGCCCTTGGCCAAACTGGTCAGCACGGCCAGGCTGAAGATGACGAGTCCGCCGGCGATGTAGTCGAGCCCACCGGCGAGCTGGCGGAGGGCCAGGTAGCCCCGGCCGCCCAGCACGGCCAGCCACGAGACCAGGATCAGGCCGGCGGCGGTCAGCGCGGCGCGGTGGCCGAGCGCAAGGCCGTACCCGGCGATCAGCAGGGAAATCGCCGGCGCATACGCCGCGATCGCCCAGGAGGGCACGCTGTCGCCGGGCTCGATCCGCCCAGACAGGGCGGCCAGCGCAGCCAGGAGCCCCAGGACTGCGCCGATGGTCCGGAGGGCGCGGCCCAGCCGGTCGTCGAACGCCGCGCCGAGGGCCAGCACGGCGGCCATCGCCAGGTGGAACGCGACCGGCCCGCGATGACCCCCGGCGCCCGCCGGCCCCATCGCGATCATCGCCGCGGCCACCACGCATCCCGTCCCCAGCAGGCAGCGCCGGACCTCGCGGCGGAGGAGCCCCGGCACCATCTGCGCCACGCCGACGGCCAGGATCGGCAGCGCCGGGGCGAAACCAGCCCGCCGGCGTCGAGGGTCCCCGACGACACGACCGCCAGGGCCCCGAGCGCGGCAGTCAAGGCATCGAACGCCATCGGGGCCCCCCGAAGGGCCGCGTACAGGTAGAAGCCCGCCGAGGCCAGCAAGGTCAGGTACAGCGGGGTCCCGCCGAGCCGCTCGATGAACCGGTCCAGGAACCACTGGTAGACGGGCTCGGGCCGATGGCCGACGGCCGCCAGCACGAGCAGGAGCGCAGGCGTGGCCATCGCGACGCGGAGCACCCCTGTCCGCCGTTCGACCAGCCCGATCTCGAGCAGCACCACGCCCGCCGACAGACCGAAAGGCACCAGGAAATACGGGCCGAAGATGTACGGCTCGATCTCGCCGATCGGGATGTGGTGCATCGACCAGCACAGGAACGCCGACCGCGCCGCCACGGCGAACGCGAGCACGCCGAAGAGCGTCCAGGGATACCACGCCCACCGCCAGGGACTGCCGTTGTCGCGCACGTACTCGCGGCCGCGGCGGACCGCGGGTAGCAGCGTGAGGAAGACGAGCCCGGCGGCGGTCGTGAAGCCGAAGAGCGCCCAGGCCAGCACCTCGCTCCGCGGCCGATCCAGGAGCGGCGTGATCGCCACCGGATAAAGGAAGAACAGCGCCAGGACCAGGCAATATGGCGCCCGGAACAGCGGCGGCAAGACCAGGCGGATTCCCCGCAGCATGCCCTCGCTCACCGCGACCGCGAACACAAACCCGGCGAGGTAGCAGGCGACCCCCCTCGCCGGGCTGCGCCAGCACGTCGTCGAAGGTCACCGACGTCGCCAGGAACATCAAGACGACCAGGAGCAGCACGGTCCGGACGTCGTCCCATACCCCGACGAACCGGACCAGCAGGCAGGCCGTCACCGCCAGGAGCAGCGTGTAGCCGGCCATCCCGAAAAGGAGGGCCCAGGTCTGCGAGGCGAACGCCTGCGACCCGAACGAGACCCACAGACCCAGGCAGACCAGCAGTGCGCTGAGCGCATAGAACGGGTTGCTGGTGCAGATCCAGCCGATCAACCCCCGAGAGCCGCCGGCCGCCGGCCGCGGCGCGGACTCCGTCCGGACATCGAGAACGGTCATGATGAAGGCCCCTGATGTGAGGATTCGGGCCCGGGACGGCAGATGAGAACGATGATGCAACCCGCCCGGTCCCGTCCCTGGATCATACCCCTCTCCGACAACTGTCGCCAGGGGTCGCCCAGGGGCCACCAGCCGGCCTGCGGCGCGGGCCGGTCTTCCGCGATTCCCAGGCACCAATTCGGGGCGGACAGGCACGGAAGACCCCAAGAAACCGGGTTGCCGCGCCGTTCGCACTCCTTCGCCCTATCGCACATTCATCACGATCGTCGATGTAGGATGACCCGACGAGGATTGATCGCCTTCGAGTGCATCGTTCCGAAAACACGGACGCCGGCCGCTCGCTACGAGGCTCCCTCAGCGCGAGACCGGGCGCAACTGCGCCGATCGGGATTCTCCGAGAAAGTCCCGTTCGGCCGCACGTCCATCGTCCCTTAATATAGTAGGGATCAGTTCGCTGAGGGGATCGACATGACGAGCGGATGTCTGGGCGACGCCTTGCGTCAGATCGACTTGCTGTTCGGCGAGGGCACCGTGGGGGGCGTCTCCGACGCTCAACTCCTGGAGCGCTATGTCGCTCATCGCGACGAGCTGGCGTTCGAAGCGTTGCTACGGCGTCATGGTCCGATGGTCCTGGCCGTCTGCCGAAGCGTGGTCAACGATCCCAACGACGCCGACGATGCCTTCCAGGCGACATTCCTCCTGTTCGCCCGCAAGGCGAAGTCCCTCTGGGTCGATGGCTCCCTGGGCGGATGGCTCCATCGTGTCGCGTGGCGGATCGCCTCTCACATGAAGGACCAGGTCGCCCGACGACGCGATCAGGAGCGGAAGGCCGCCGAGCGGGCGTGTCCGCCCTGCCGCTCGCGTCCGCCTTGGGACGACACGTCGATGGTCATCCACCAGGAGATCGCTCGGTTGCCCGAACGCTACCGCAAGCCGATCGTCCTCTGTTACCTGGAGAACATGACCTACCAGCAGGCCGCCAGCCATCTGAACTGGAGCGAGACGACCACCCAGGGCCGGCTCGCGCGAGCCAGGAGCCTGCTGCGAAATCGGCTGACCCGGCGCGGAGTGACCCTGGCCGGTTTCGGTCTGGGCACGCTGGCAGGCCCACCGGGCGCCTCGGCGGTGTCGATGGCGATGCTCCGGGCCGTCGTCCGGGCTGCGTATCGGTTCCATCTGGGCGAGGCCGCGGCCGTCGAGACGGTCTCGACGGCGGCCGATGCCCTCATGAGACGAGCATTGAGGACAATGATGATCGCCAAACTGAAATGGGTGGCGACGGCCGCCGTCATCATGGGCGGATTGACCTCTGTCGCCACCGGACTGGCCGCCACGGGCCGGGTCGATCGCGAACGGCCGGGCGCCGGATTCGCGCGGACGACCCAGGAAGCCCCCAACCCCAGCCGCACCACGGCACCCGCCGCGGCGGTGCCGCTGGGGACCGACGAGGAGACGCGACTGGCATTCCTCGGCGCGCCGTCCGACCCGATTGGGGGGCCCATACCCGACCCGGTCTCCTTCGTCGAACAAGTTCAGCCCGGCGAGACGGTGAACTACACCAAGGACCTCAAGCCCCGACGGCGAATGGATCGTGGAGACAGCCTGTTCTCCCCTCTCGGGGGCTTCCGTCTCCATATGCGGCAGGATGGGAACCTCGTCCTTTATGTCATCGACGACGAGCGGCTCCCCGAAGACCTCCATGCTGTCCAGGCACACGCCAAGGAAACCATGGATCTCTACGCCGCGGAGATCTGGTCAACCGGTACAAATGTCCCCAAGGACGGCGCCGGGGTGGGCTCCTATTGCGTGATGCAAGAGGATGGCGAATTCATCGTCTACGACGTGGACGGCAAGCCGTGCTACCGGACGAATACGCCAGGCCACGAGGGGGCGTTCCTGCGATGCCAGGACGATGGAAACGTCGTCCTCTACGTGCGCGATCCAGACCTCCGACCGATCTGGGCGACAAATACCACGGCCAGGAGGAACCGTGCCGCGGGTCCCTGAGACCACCGAGACTCCCCCGCTCGCCTCCTCAACCGCCAGAAAGTGCGGTTCCCCGACTTTCGTCCATATGATTCGCCGAACCCAAACGTCGTCGCGTCCGGAATCAGCCGCGGCTAGATGCTGCGAGACGGCCGGTTCTTCGGCTATGATGCGCCGGACGTTCATGAGTGCTCGGCGGGTCTGCCCGCGCCGGGCGGTGAGGCTCGACGTCAACCCAGCAACGGGATGGCGAGGAGTGACCGAGTCGGCATCGCGAGCCGAGGATCAAGGACGAAGAGATGACTGGACTAGACCTCGAGACGTTCCTGCTCTTGTTGCGGGCCGACCTGGGCGCCTGGATGACGCTCGGCCTGGCCGGTGTGGGACTTGCGCTTCTGGTCTGGTCGAGCTGGGGCTCGCGGCGAGCGATCCGGAAGTGCCTGGTGCTCTCGCTGGCGGCCCATCTCGGAGTCGTGATCTATGGGAGCACGGTCCCGGCGGTCCGGAAGGTCGTTCGCGGCGAGACCTCAGAGCCGGCGGACCGGGAGCACATCCGACGGATCCGGGTGGCTCCGCTGGTGGAATCGGGGCGACCAACGGGTGGCACCGGGCGGGACGAAGCGGCGCGGCTCTCGTCCAATGCGCCTCGGCTGGAGCTGGCGGCGGCGTCTCCGAATCTGGTCGATCCCGAGCTGACAGTGGCTCGTCCTCCGCTGTCGGACGCCAGCGGCGTCGCGTCGCAACCGGGACCGCCGCCCAGTCCGCCAGTCGCGATGGCCGCCGCGACGCCCCGGCCCGGGCGATCCGGCCCCGAGCCGCCGCCCGGTCCCCGGCTCGAATCCGACGCGTCGGCGGCCGGCGCACCGCCGACGCCGCCGACCCCGGCTCCTCACGACATGGCCGAAGTGGATCGTTCGACGAATGCCGGTTCACCGCCGGCTGCTGACCGCGATGGCCGGCCGTCGAGGGCCGCCGAAACGAGCGCGATCGAACGTGCGGTCGGCGCCTCGGATGTGGTCCTCCGGAGCGATGTGCGCCTCCGGCCGGAGCGGTCGGGCCGGTCACTGCAACCGGCCGAGCGGGGGACTGGGTCTCAGACGGTGCCCGAGACGCGGAGCGGCGGGACCGGGACGCCGTCTTCATCGACGGCCCGGGTGCCCGCGAGCGGAACCGGCGTGGGGCTGTCGGACACCGGATCGCCCGGCAACGGACCGGGCGCGACGGGCGGGCCGCTGGCGCTGGAACACGTGACGCCCGCGGCTCGATCGACGACCGGCGGCGCCGGGCTGGCCTCGCTCGGCGAGCGTCCGGCCCTGCGGACTCCGGCGGAGGTACCCAAGGTCTACCGTTCGCGCGTCGAGCCCGACCGGCCCACCCGCGCGCGGCTCGCCGGTGCCAGCGCGGCCAGCGAGCTGGCCGTGGAACGCGCCCTCGACTGGCTCGCCCGCCACCAGGACCGCGACGGCCGCTGGAACGCCGCGATCGCCCGCTACGACGATGGCACCCCCGTCCAGGGAGACCGCGACTTCACCGCGCATTGCCCCCCGGACGAGGTCTGCTCGGGCGAGTGTGCCTACTGGGAGGCCGACACGGCACTGACGGGCCTGGCGCTGCTCACCTACCTGGGCGCCGGCTACACCCACCTCGACGGCCGGTACGCCGAGACCGTGGGCAAGGGGCTCGACTTCCTGATCGGACAGCAGAAGCCGGACGGCGACCTCCGCGGCGCCAGCGTGGTCGTCGGGATGTACTGCCATGCGATGGCCACCCTGGCGCTGTGCGAGGGCTATGCCCTGACGGGGGACGCTCGACTTCGCGAGTCCGCCACGCGGGCCGTGGAGTTCCTGGTGCGTTCCCGGGCAGCCGACAGGATGGCCTGGCGGTACAAGCCGGGCGAGCGCATCGGCGATACCAGCATCCTCGGCTGGGTTGTCATGTGCCTCAAATCGGCGAAGGAGGTCGGTATGGCGATCCCCGACGACGGCTCGGTGCGTCGCGGAGTGCTCGCCTGGCTCGACAGGGTCTCATCCGGTCGTGCCGGCGGGCTGGCGAGTTATCAGCCCGCGGAGTCGGTCACCCCGACCATGACCGCCGAGGCCTGGGTCTGCCGCCAGTTCCTCGGGGTCGGCGGGCCGGGGCCCTCGAGCGACGAGGCCGCCGAGTTCGTGCTCCGCAACCCATCCGATCGCGGCAAGGCCAACTTCTACTACTGGTACTATGCCACCCTGGCCCTCTATCAGCACGGCGGCGAGCCCTGGGCGCGCTGGAATGCCGCGAAGCGCGACCGGATCGTCGGCCTCCAGCACGACTCCGGCCACCGCGCCGGGAGCTGGGACCCCGACGACAGCATTTACGGCCCCAAAGGCGGCCGGATCTACTGCACGGCGCTGGCCGCCCTGACGCTCGAGGTGTACTATCGCTACCTGCGGCTCTACGACCAGCCCAAGCTCCGGCTGGAAGCCGGCGAGCTCCCCGGCCTCGTCCCGCCCCGCCGCGAGCCGGCCTCGGCGGCGTTCAATCCCGAGGATCAGTAGGTTGGGCATTGCGCATCGATTCGAGGCCTCGACCGGCGGGCAATGCCCATCCTACCAACCCGGCGTCATTTCTCGGCGAGTGCCTTCTCGATTTCGCCGGTAACCTGCTCCGACGAGGGCACCTCCTTGGGGTCGAATCGACCGATCACTTCGCCCTTCTTGTTGACGAGGAACTTGGCGAAGTTCCAGGTGATCTTGCCGGCGAACTTGGGGTTGCTCAGATCGCTCGTGAGGAAGGCGTAGAGCGGGTGGATCCCTTCACCTTTGACCACGATCTTCGAGAAAAGCGGGAAGCTGATCTTATAATTGGTGGCGCAGAACTCCTTGATCTGCTGGTTGTCGCCCGGCTCCTGCGAGCCGAACTCGTTGGCTGGGAAGGCGAGGACCTCGAAGCCCTGACCCTTGTATTTCTCGTAGATCGCCTGGAGATCCTTGTATTGGTGCGTGTTGCCGCACTGGCTGGCCGTGTTGACGATCAGGAGGACTTTGCCCTTGTACCTGGCCAGGTCCACATCCTTGCCGTCGATGTCCTTGACGCGGAAATCAAGCACGGACGTCGGCTTCTTGGGCGAGTCCTGGGCGGAGACGATCGGCGCGGAGGACGCGACCAGGAGGGCCGCGAACGCAGCGAAGCCGAGAAGGAGAAGCGACCGATCGAGCACGGTGGTAGTTCCTTGTGCGTGGGGCAGTTGGGGCGGGAAGGAAGGTACGGTGCGCCGGCCCTGAGGGGCATCGCATGGACGCCCGTCAAGGACTCCGGCGAGCGAAGGCGTTGCAGGCCGATCTTCGGACGGAACTCCTGGTGCCGAAGACCGTTGCGGCGAGAACGCTCGACGAGCGCGGTCCCGCGCGTTGTGTCGGTGGCCGGGGCCGCTCGCACCCGACTCCTTGACGCGAGAATTCCTCAGCCATTCCAATTATGATGGTATTGCCACCTCCGAAATGCAAGAGGGGTCGGACCGGGACCTTGCGGTCCTTGGGCCGGCATGTCGAAGAGGCGATCGGCCGGCAGGAGGGCCGCCTTCGGCCGGTCGAGGCGAGTCCAGGGCGGCGGGGAATGCAGGAGTCGTCGGGCTGATGTTCGAAGGGTACACTGCGGGAGCGGAGCGGGCCCTGAAGCGTGCGCACTCGGTGGCGCGGCGGCGAGGCGCGGCGCTCGTCGAGCCGCTCGACCTGCTGGCCGCGCTGGCGCTCGAGGTGGAGAGCCGAGCGGCGGAGCTCCTGGCCGAGTTCGGCATATCGACCGACTGGTTCGGGGACATCGTGGACGCGTCGGTCCGGGACGGCGAGATCGATCTTCCGGAGGACCCGGAAGCCGGTGCGTGGCCCTCCGAGCCGATCCCCCGATCGGCCGCCCTGAGAATCGTGCTGGGGGAAGCCATGAACCAGGCCCGAGGGCTCGACCGCTCGCGCGAGGTCGGCACGGAGCACCTGCTGGCCGGCCTGATGGCCGCGGCCGGGCCCGTCGCGGATCGGCTCCGATCCGCCGGACTGGAGCTCGACTCGTTGCGCGACCGGCTGGTGCAGGTCACTGCCGTGGACTCGGGGCCGATCCCCATGGCCGAGGACATCCCTCCGCTCGATCTGGCCGAGGCCGGCGGCGGCGTGGACCTGGCCCGGATCCTCGACGCTTCGGCCAACCGGGCCCGCGAGGGCCTGCGGGTCGTCGAGGATTACGTCCGGTTCGCCCTGGACGACCCCGGGTTGACTCGTCGGCTCAAGGAGGTGCGCCACCGCCTGGCCGAGGCCGAGCGCGGGCTCGACGCCTGCCTGCTCATCCATTCCCGCGAGACTCGCCAGGACGTCGGCACGCACATCATGACGACCTCCGAGCAGTTTCGCGAGAATCCCCGGGCGGTGCTGGCCGCCAACTTCAAGCGGATCGCCGAGGCGCTCCGGTCGCTCGAGGAGTACAGCAAGCTGGTCGACGTCTGGCTGGCCGGGCGCTTCGAGGTCCTGCGCTACGACGTCTACACGATCGAGAAGCTGACGATGACCGCCGTGGCCGCGCACCGATCGCTGGGCGACGCGCGGTTGATGGTGCTGATCGGCGGCCTGCCGACGCTCGGCGACCTGACCTGGGTCGCCGAGGAGGCCATCGCCGGCGGCGCCGACGTCATCCAGTACCGCGAAAAGGGCCTCCCCGACCGCGAGGTGCTCCGCCGGGCCCGCGAACTGAGGATCGTGACGGCCCGCGCCCGCGTGCCGATGATCATGAACGATCGCCCCGACCTCGCCCGCCTGGCCGGCTGCGACGGCGTCCACCTCGGGCAGGAGGACGTGACGATCCGCGACGCGCGGCGGATCCTGGGCGCGGCGGCACAGATCGGCGCGTCGACCCACGATCGCGAGCAGCTCGACGCGGCCGTGCTCTCGGGCGCCACCTACCTGGGCGTCGGGCCGGTCTTCCCCAGCCCGACCAAGGAGTTCTCCGAGCCCGAGCTGGCCGGGCTGGCGTTCGTCCGGCTGGCCGCAGAGACCACCGCCCTGCCCTGGTTCGCCATCGGCGGGATCAATGGAGACAACATCGACCGGGTGCTGGAGGCGGGCGCCTCGCGGGTCGCGGTCAGCAGTGCGGTCGTCCGCGCCGACAGCCCCCGCCGCGCGGCCGCTCGGCTCAAGACCCGGTTGAACGGGCTCGAGCCCGAGGACGAGGTGGACCTCCTCATCGGGGACGAGTAGGCCAGGCGGTCAACCGCCGGACGAGCCCGTTGACAACCATCGGCCGACTGACTATCTTCATAGTCGTTTGACGGTTCATCTCATCCGGGAGCGAGGGCTGATCGACATGGCCGGCGAGGCGCCCGAGCCGCTGACGGCGGCCGAATGGAAGGTGATGCGGATCGTCTGGAGTCGCCGCGGAGGCTGCGCCGCCCGCGACGTCTACGAGGAGGCCGGGCGCGCCCACGGCTGGGCGCCGACGACGGCCAAGACGGTCCTGCGGCGGCTGGTCGACAAGGGCTACCTGACCACGACCCGCGTGGGCAACAGCTTCCTGTATCGGCCGGCGCGGTCGGCGCTGAAGTCGCTCCACGACGCCGCGGACGCGCTGCTGGCAAACGCCCTGGAGGGGACCTCCGGCCTTCTGATCTCGTACCTGGTCAAGCGGAGCAAGCTCTCGGCGGAGGAGCTGGAGCGGCTCCGCACCCTGCTGGACGAACGCGGCACCGACGAGGAGGAACGGCGATGATCCCGACCGCACTGCTCAACGGCTGGGCCGCGACCTGGGCGGCCGTCATGATCCGTGGCCTGATCGAGTCGACGATCCTGCTGACGGCGATCGGCCTGCCGTGGCTGGCGCTTCGGAGGCGCTCTCGGCGCAACTCTCGTACGGGCTCTTCCTGCTCGTGCTGCTGGTCCTGGCCCTGCCGATCCGCGTGACGGCCCCGGCCTGGCTGGCCCGCCTGTCGCCCCGGCACGCGACCGATCGCCTGGTCGGCTGGGCGACGACCGAGCCGACCGCAGCCCCCGCGGCATCCTGGTCGGACCCCTTCGCGCCGGTCCCGCCGCCGCCGGGGCTCGCGTCCGCGCCGCCGGGCCTCCGCACGGAGGGGCGCGCACCGACCTTTGACATTGAGACGGCGACCGAGTCCACCGCGCCAGCGGCCTCGATACCAACGGGCCCGGAAGGAGCGGGCGACACCGCGCCGCGGGCGTTGACGGGCATCGTACCTCCGCGGAGTGACGACGCCGCGAGGGTCAGCCTGACGCCGTCTGCCGCGCTGATGCTGGCCTGGGCCGTGGTAGTGCTCGGCCTGCTCGCGCGGCTGGCCTGGGTCCACGTGCGGATGCACCACCGGCTCCGCGCGGCCGTCTCGCTCGACGCGGATGCCTTGCCCGTCGATCTCGACCACCTGCGGCGGCTCGTCGGCCTGGGGCGTGCGGTCCCCGCGCTGGAGACGCACGCGGTCGCCGCGCCGGCGGTCTGGGGCTGGCTCCGGCC
The DNA here is from genome assembly GCA_963815795.1 of uncultured Planctomycetota bacterium. Taxonomy (GTDB): domain Bacteria; phylum Planctomycetota; class Planctomycetia; order Isosphaerales; family Isosphaeraceae; genus JAKAUH01. Next base: position 2,045,952 of record CAWFIC010000006.1, read on the forward strand.
GAGGCTGCTCCTGCCGCCGGGCCTGGCGGCCGAGCTGCCGCCGTCGCAGCTCTCGTGGGCCCTCCTGCACGAACTGGTCCACATCCGCCGCGGCGACATCTGGGTCGCCACGTTCCAGCGGCTGGTGCAGGCGGCCTACTTCTTTCACCCCGGGGCCTGGCTGGCGAATCGTGCCATCGACGCGCAGCGCGAGTACGCCTGCGACGACGCGGCCCTGGCGCTGAGCGGCCAGTCGCGCAGCGATTGCGGCGCCGGGCTGCTGGCGATCGTCGCCCGTGCCCACGGCCTGCCGGCCCCGAAGGCGCCGGCGCCGGCCCTGTTCCGCTCTGAGGCGTCGATCCGGCGTCGGCTGCTCCGCCTGCTCGACGCGCGCAGGCACCCCCATCGCGGGCTGTCGCTCGGCGCGGCGATCGTGCTGGCGGCGCTGGCGTTGATCGTCCTGCCGAACGTGCGCGCCCGGCAGGATGGCCGCGAGGGCCGAGGTGATGCCGGCGCAAAGGCCAAGGCGGCGGGCCCGCCGATCGTCGGCGAGGTGGTCGACGCGGGCGGAAAGTCCGTCAGCGGGGTCAACGTCTGGCTCGCCGGCACGGTCGTCCCCGAGGGCAAGGCCATCCTCCTGGGGCACACGCGGGCCGACGCTGATGGCCGATTCTCCCTCGCATCGCCCCGGCCCGAGGCCATGGCTGAGATGATCGGCCCGGGCATCTGGGCCTATCGGCCCGGATCGGGCGCGGCGTGGACGGCGCGCGAGATGCCTCTGGAGGGCCGATCGAACCGTCTGACGCTCGGCGGCCCGGCCCCGGTCCGATTCCGCGTCGTGGACCCCGAAGGTGGGCCCCTGCTTGCGCGCGGATCGCGGTCCGCCACCTGCTGAATGCCGCTTCCCATATCCCCGAAGAACTGATCCGGATCACCGCGGCCGCGACCGACCCCGACGGCCAGGCCACCCTGAACGCCTTCCCGCCGGCCGAGATCGAGGGAGTTGAGGTCACGTCCCCGCGGTTCGGCCGCCAGGTCGCGATGTTCCGCCAGGGGGTCGACGGCGAGACGACGATCCGGCTCCGCCCGGCCGCTCGCGCGACGGGCCGCGTGGTGGCCGACGACCCCGCAGCCGTCCGCGGCCTCGCGGTGTCGGTCTTCTCGCAGCGGGCGGAGCCGAACGGGCCGGAAGTCTACGCCAATGCCGACGCTACCACCGACGACCGCGGGCGCTTCGAGATCCCGGTGATCGCCGCGGGCCGCCTTTGGGTCTCGGCCCGGCCCCGGAAACCGTCGGCCTACTTCGCCCCCCGGTTCGTCGAGGCGAGCGTCGAGCCGGGCGGGCTCGCCCGGGTCGAGATCCGGTTGGCGAAGGCCGTCCGCGCGCGCGGCGAGGTCCGGGAGAAGGGGACGAGCCGGCCGATCGCGGGCGTGAAGCTACGCTACTTCGGCTCCGAGGCTGCGGGTACCGACTTGCCGATGGTCGAGACCGACTCGAACGGTCGATACGAGGCGCTCGCCCTGCCCGGCCAGGGCTTGCGCTGGATCGGCCCGCCGAAGGGTTATCTCTCGCCGAAGGCGGTCGGAGCGATCCCGGTCACGATCGGGACGCAGCCCGAGCAGGCCCTCCCGCCGATCGAGCTGGAGCGGGGCGCCTCCTGCGCGGCGTGGTCATCGGCGACGACGGCAAGCCGGTGGCCGGGGCGAAGGTCGAGGGCAAGTGGACGGTCGTTGAGCCGCTCCCGGGACGGGGAGGCGGTCCCACGGGCATCGGCGCCAACTTCACGGCGACCGCGACGACCGACGACCGGGGCGCCTTCCTCCTGGAAGGCATCCATCCCACGGCGAACGTGTCGCTGGAGGCCAGCGTCGCCGAGGCGCGGACCGAACAACCCCGGAACGCCAGCCCGGCGGTGGGCGAATCGGTGACGCTGCGAATCAGTGGGACGAACACCGTGGCCCTGTCGGGTCGCGTGGTCGACTCCACTGGCGCGCCGATCGCGGGGGCCTCGGTCCAGATCCGCGCCCGGCCGCCGGGCCGCGACGGCTGGGCGAAGGTCGAGCTGGTCCGGTTCGGCGACGCCTCGACGATCAACGCCGACGCCGACGGGCGATTCCGGACGCCTCGCCAGCTCCGCTGCGGCTATGCCTACCGCGCCGAGGCGCAGGCCGAGGGCTTCATGGCCGACATCGCCCCATGGTTGTCGCTCGGAGCCGGCACCGTTCCAGCCCTCCCCGACCTGACCCTGCGCCGGGTGCGGGCGGTCTCCGGCCGGGTACTCGATCGGTCCGGCCGGGCCATCCCCGGCGCCACCGTGCGGCAATCGGGCGACGGGCCGAAGCCGACCCGCGCCGTCACCGACGGCCCGGGCCGCTTCACCCTGCCCGGCGTGCTGGAGGGCCGGTTCTTCCTGTTCGTCGACAAGCCGGGTTATCGCCCCATGTGGCGGCTGGCCGGTCCGTCGGGGACGGACATCGAACTGACGATCGCCCGAGACGACGAGCCGGGCCCCCAGCCGCTCAAGGACCGGCCCCCGGCCCTGCCACGGCCCGAGGAGCTGGGGCTCCTCCATCGCGTGTTCGACCCTTACGCCGAGCAGGTCCTCAAGCGGGGCGGGCCCAACGAGCGGGGATGGGTGCTGCCGATCCTGATGCGGATCGACCCGGACCGGGCCCAGGAGCTGATCAACACGGGGAGCCACCCGCGGTCGCGGGATTACGAGCGCCGCGAGCTCGCCCTGCAGCGGGTGGCAGCGGCCCCGGACGAGGCGGGCGCGATCGTCGAGGCGATCGAGGATCCTGACGCGCGAGCCTGGGCGAAGGTCTCGGTCGCCGCCGCCTTGCCAGTGGCCGAGCGGGCCCGCAAGGTCGAGTTGTTGACGCAGGCCCTGGTCGACGCGCGGGCGGTCGCCGAACCGGCCGATCGCGCCCTGAAGTTCGCCAACATCGGCAAGGGTCTGTTCGACCTGGGCGAGACCGAACGGGCCGCGAATGTCCTGCGCGAGGGGCAGGCGCTGGCGAACAAGCTGCCGAAGGCCGACTGGGCCGCCTTCGCGCGGCGGACCGTCGCCGAGGAGCTCGCCCCGGTCGACCTCGCCGGCGCCCTGGAGCTGCTCAAGGGCATGGAGCGCGATCGCGAGTACGACTCGGCCCTCGGCCACGTCGCCCACGAGCTGGCCGCGCGGCGCCGGCCGAGGCGGAGCGGGTCCTGGGGATGATGCACGACGAGTGGCCCCACTTCCGCGACGACTACGCCCAGCGCGTCTGCTACCGGATGGCGGCCGTCGACTTCGATCGGGCCCGCGCGCTGGCCGGGCGGATGAAGGACTACCGCGCCAAGGCCCGCGCCCTCGGCGTGATGGCGCTGGCGCTCAAGGCCGACCGGGCGGTCGCGGTCGGCCTGGTGCGCGAGGCGTTCGCCATGTTGGAGCGGGCCGTCGACGAAGGCCAGGACATGTGGAACGGCCTGGGGGCCGCGGGTGCGGCCGCGGCCGGCCTGCTGCCGATCGTCGAGCAGGTCGACCCCCGGCTCGTGCCCGAGGCCCTCGGCCGGACGCTGGCTCTCCGGCCCCCGCTCCGCGGGTCGGATACGCGCGACGCGATCGCCGCCCTCTCCGATGCCCAGGTCGCCGCCGCGGTCGCCCGTTATGACCACGTGGCCGCCCGCGCCGTCCTCGACGCCTGCGCGGGCGATCTGTTGACCCAGATCCTCGGCGCGACGGACAGCGACAGCGGCTTCTACGTCGGCCTGCTGTTCGACGCCGCAGCCTTCGTCGATCCGGATCGGGCGGTCGCGCTGCTCGACCGCCTGCCCGAGCCGGCCGACCCGGCGATGTCGCGGCCGAGGAACAACGCCCGCCTGCGTATCGCCCGGGTGCTCGCCGACGCGGGCGACGAGCGCTGGGCGTTCATCGAGTCGAGACTCCTGCATGTCTGGCGGGTTGACTCCGAGGAGAATTGAGCCAGTGGTTCTTCGGTTTGCCCGGCGAGGCCGGGGTCGGTAATTGACGAGCAGATACTGCATCGCGAACTCCATTTTTCGGGTCGAATGGCCGGCACGGATCCACGCCGTGCTCATCCCATCGACGTTCCACCGGCCGCCATTTCGACATTCGACCGGGAAGAATCGCGATGATGCCCCTCTTGCGGATCAATCCCCCACCAGAAGGCCGCGCCCGCGATCACGATGATACCTGCGATGCCCAGGCTGAGCCGCCAGCCCAGGTCGGGGCCGTAATGGGTCGCGAAGAACGTGCTGAGGACCGGCGTGAGATAAGGCGACAGGGTGCCCCCGGCGTTACCTCCGGTATTCATCAGTCCGGCGGCCGTGCCGCCGAAGGGTCGGCCGAGTTCGACCACCGTCGTCCAGTAACCGGCCTCGCAGAGACCGAGCAGGCCGGCCGAGAGGGCGAACGCCGCCAGGGTCGCTCGGGGATCCGCCGCCAGCAGGCCCAGCTCGAAGACGATCCCGCTGGAGATCATCCCCAGCACGGGCACCAGGGCCCTCTGCCATCGGGGCGATAGCGACCGTGGGACATGATCGGCCAGCCACCCGCCGCCGAGCATGCCGAACCCCATGGCGAGGGTGATCATCGTGTTGTACCCTCGCGAAACTCGCGGATCCACATGCTGCATCGTCTCGAAGTAGTACTGGATCCAGTAGAAGAACAGGTACTGGAAATAGCCGTAGGCGGCATAGCCGAGCGTGGCGCAGATCACGCCGCGGCGCCGCACGACCGGCCACGAGGCCGAAAGCTGGAAGCGCGCCGGCGCGCCCGCGGCGGGGACCGTTGCATCCCCCACGGGGCGAGTTGCGAAGGTCCACACCAGCCCCACGACGAACGTCATCCCGCCGGCGATCACGAAGGTGATCGGCCAGTCGAAGCGATCGATCAGGGCTCCCGAGACGTAGAAGGTCGCCGCGATCCCCACGCAGGCCGCGAACGTGACCAGCCCATTGGCCCGGGCGCGCGCCTGGGGGGGTACGCGGTCGAAGACCATCCTGGCCCCCGCCGGATGCAACGGGGCGTTGATCAGCCCCAGCAGCGACCGCACGATCAAGAGTCCCAACCAGAGCGCCCAGGGGCCTCGGGCCAGGAGGCCCACCGCGCCGGTCATCGCGACGAAGACCGAGGAGCCGAAGCACAGGATCATGAGCGCCACGCGCGGCCCGAGATGGTCGATGAACCACCCGCCCGGCAGCATCGCCAGCGTGTAGAACAGGAGGAACGCCGAGTAGACCAGGCCCATCCTCTGCTCGTCGATGCCGTACGCCTTGATGATCCGCTCGGCGCCGGCCACCGACATGCCGATCCGGTTGAAGTGGGCGGTGGCCACGACGAGCATCAGCAGGAGGGCCGTTCCGCGCCAGCGCGCTCGGTCGGGCGATGGTGTCAGCACGCGGGGACCTCGTAGGGGCCATGCGGGAGACGCGTGAAATCGCTCCCGACGTCCGGTCGTCAGATCATGCTCCTGGTTCGCTCGCGTCAGTCCGCCGGAGACCCTTTGAAGAGCCGCAGCTCGTGGGTCTCGTAGTTGATGATGGCCCGACCCGGAGCGAGGATATCCCCGCCGAGGACGCCATCGATCGGGGGGTCGCCATACTGCTCAAGCAGGGGATTCAGCTCATTCATCGCGTGATCGTAGATCCACAGCTTCGGGGAGGTGTACTTGTCGAACTCGATCGCGTCGATCAGGAAGTGCCGTCCTTTCCCCCCCGGAGCGATCTTGTCCAGAAGCGGGGAGTAGGCTTTCCACTTCAACCCGAGCTTCTCCGCCCGTTCGCGATCGAGGTGCGTATTCGGCGCCCCGGTGTCGAGCATGAGCGTCAGCTCCTTGCCGCCGATCTTGGCCTTGAGCGTCAGGTAGCCGGCGAGCGTCTTCTGCAGCTTGATCCGGACATAACCCGGTCTATCGGGCGTCCCCGGCGGAGATGCGGACGGGGCCTGGACCGGGCTCGACGGCGGCGGAACCGCCTCGGCCGGGATGGGATTGCCCTTCTCGTCCCAGCGAGGGAGGGGGCCCCAGCCCGGCTTCCCGTCCCGGCGCTGGAACAGCCAGGTCTGGCCGCTCGCGGAGTCCAGCAGAAAGACGTTATCCTCCTCGCTCAAGATCTGGAACCGCGGTTGGTTCGCGGCGACCGGCGGCACTTGCCGTGTGGGCGGACCACTCTGTGCGAGCAGCCACGCGGAACCGAGGACGACGATGGCCGCGCTCGAGGTGGCAACGAAGCGGATGGACATGCTCGATCCTTTCCGGATCTCCGGTCCCGCGGGATCGCGATTCGCGGTTGACGTTACGGCGGAAGTTCGGCCGCTACAAGAGGGCGGCGGGCGAATTCCCGGACCGTCTCACCGAGGCGTCACGCCGAAGTGCGACAGGACGTTGTGCAAGAGCCCGGCCCACTTCGGATCCCGCGCCAGGGTCGAGCCCGCGTTGATCGATCCGGCGTGGAAGACGCGCCCGCCGCCGGGGCGCTCCCAGTAGATCATCTCGGCTGCGACGTCGATCGGCGGCATCCGACCGGGCTGGACCTGACGCTGGAAGTAATCCCAGGCGAAGGCCAGCTTTCGCGCATCGGCATGACCTTCGGCCAGGAGCGTGATGCCGGCGGGATCCTCCGTGGGCGGTGCACCGCCGCTCGGAGGAGCATCGACCAGGAACTTCGCGATCGTCGAGACCCGCGCGTCGCCCTCATGACCGATCGGCTGGGGCAGCGCATGTCCCGGGTTGCCGCCGAACGTGTCGCCGTCGCGCAGCTTCAGGTCGTGAGGCCGTCGGAACAGAAAATGGCCGGCGTTGCGCACCTTGTAGGGACCGACCCCCGGAACGCCGACACCCACCAGCGAGAAGTACTCCAGCCCGAAGAGCCGCCAGGCCGGGAACCCGCACTCCCGCGCCATCCCGCCGCGACGCCCATCGTGGCTGTGCCACATCTCGCCCCGACGGTCGGCGCGGACCTGGGTCCCGGGCGCGTCTCCCTTGCGACACTCGATGACCGTCGCGTCGGCGCTGATACGACACCCGCCAGAAGGCCGTGTTGCCCGAGAGCACGATGGCGCCGCCGCCCCGGTCGAGAAACCGACTGACGGCGTTCATCGCCTCGAACGACCAGTATTCGCTGTGCCCGACCACGAACAGCACCCGGTAGCCGTCCAGGACATTCGGGTCGAGGTGCAGGTCGGTGTCGCTCAGGACGTCGTGGTCATACCCCTGCGTTTCCAGCCAGCTCTGCGTGAACCGATCCTGCCGGCAGAGGTGGCTGTAGTCCCACTCCTCGGGGCCCATGAGCGTGTAGGGGCCGACGATCGGCCAGGGCATCCGGAAGCCCATCTGGTACGATCCTTGACCGGCGCGATGGGGCCGGTAGAAGCCGAACGCCGGCGGGTCGCCCGGGCTATTGGCGAACCCGTTGTTGCCGATCGACTTCTTGATCCCCTTCCAGGTCGGGCTGAACGGCGTGGCGGCATACGCCTTCCAGGTGTTCGTCGAGCAGAGGAACGCGATCGGCGCCCGGGGCCGGCCGGCCGCCTTCCTGACGATGAACACCGAGTGATACAGGCGTTCTTCGCCGTCGAGTCGGAAGCGGATCCGGCCCGCATAAACGCCGGAGCGGGCATCTTCCGGCAGCCGGAACTCCTGCGACACCTTCCAGCGGCAGTCGAACAGGTCGTCGGAGGCCAGCCGCAAGCCATGGCCCCGGCGGGGATCCTTGACGGGATCGTAAGTCCCGAACCGGGCGACATCGGCATCGAAACCGGGCCCGCCGATCATCCATGTCGCGCGATTGATGATTCGAGCATGGCGCTCATGAGGGCTCGCGTCCGCCGCGCGTTCGCCTCGCTCTTCGTCGAGCGGCCAGCAGGCCAGGAGATCGGGGCCCGCCGGTCGGGACAGACCCTGGTCGGCGAAGCGGGCCTTGATCTCGGCCGGCGAGAGCGCCCGCGCATAGATCGTCGGCATGGCGATGTCGGCGTCGAGGAGCGCGGAGGACATCCCCTGCGTGCCGGCCGCTCCGATCCGGAGCGCGGCCTCGCCCGCCCGCACCGGCCCGGAGTGCGTCCAGCCGGCCACGCGAACGCCGTCGACCCAGACGTCCTTGTGCGTGCCGTCGAACCGTGCGACCACGTGGTGCCATCGGTTCGAAAGCACCGAGCTGGGCGTATTGTCGGGGAACGTCTTCAAGCCCTGCGGGTTGACCTCCATGTGCAGTTGGCCGGGCGGTGTCTTGTGCCAGTGTTCAGCGACATCCGCCCCTCCGTCCCCGAGGTAGAACCCGAGCGAACCGTCCTCCTCCACGAACAGCCCGAGGCCGCAACGGTCCGGCTCGTCGAGCTGGCTGATGATCGCCTGCCGCCCGATCGTGCGCCACCGGCGGACCCAGATCTCCAGGGTCAGTGCGGATAACGGCGTCCGGGGATCCAGCGGCTTTTCCGCGATCAGGTACGAGCCAGGATGGATCGGCTGGACGGCCGCGGGAACCGTGCCGAAGGAGTGCAGGACGTGGTCGCGCGAGGGCCCATCGACGTCAGTACCCAGCCGGCAGATCTGGAGCTCGTAAGGGAACGAGCTGCTGACATAAAAGCGAACGAGCTCTCCAGCGGCGACGCTGACGCGGTCGGTATAGGCGTGAACGCCTTCGACGGCCATTCTGCGGTGGGGCGGTATTGGGGAGGGTGTCGTCCCCGAAGCCGATTTCTCCTCTCGCTCGGTGCTGACGAGCGACGCGGCGGCCAGGGCGCCGCCGGCGGAAGCGAGGAACTCGCGTCGGTTCGGCTCGGGCATGGGGAAACCCTCAATAACGCATGACGACGTCGGGCCCACGTAGGGTGGGCTCCGCCCACCGGTCGAGGGCTCGCATCGGTGGGCGGAGCCCACCCTACGAGAGGATGCCGTGCACGATCTCGCCGTGGACGTCGGTCAGGCGGAAGTCGCGGCCGGCGTATCGGTAAGTCAGCCGCTTGTGGTCGAGCCCGAGCAGGTGCAGCACGGTGGCGTGCAGATCGTGGACATGGACCTTGCCCTCGATGGCATAATACCCGTAATCGTCGGTCTTGCCCCACGCCAGGCCGGCCTTCACCCCGCCGCCGGCCAACCACATGGTGTAACCGTGGGGATTGTGGTCGCGGCCGTCGGTCCCCTCGCAGGTCGGCGTCCGGCCGAACTCGCCGCCCCAGATCACCAGCGTCTCGTCCCAGAGGCCGCGCTGCTTGAGGTCGAACAGCAGGCCGGCGATCGGCTTGTCGATGGCACAGGCCAGGCCGGCATGATTGGCCTTCAGGCCGTTGTGAGCGTCCCATCCGCCGAGGTTGCACTGGACGAACCGGACGCCGCGCTCCGACAGCCGCCGCGCCAGCAGGCACTGCGTCCCGAAGTCGGCCGTCACAGGATCATCGAGCCCGTAGATCCGCCGAGTGGCCTCCGTCTCCCCAGAGATGTCCTGGATCTCGGGCGCCTCGCTCTGCATGCGAAAGGCCAGCTCGAACGACGCGATCCGCGCGTCGAGCTCGCCGTCGGGGCCGCGGCTCGGCGCGTCGCGGCGATCCATCTCGGCGATCAGGTCGAGTTCGAGCCGCTGGAGGTCGCGGCGGGCGGATCCATCGCCGACGAAGGGGATCCTCGCCTCCTGCGGCTTCAGCCCGCCGTGGCCGAGCCGAGTCCCCTGATAGGCCGCGGGGAGGAACCCCGAGCCGAAGTTGTTGGCGCCGCCCTGCGAGAGGTCCTGGCAGATCGTGACGTATCCCGGGAAGTCCTGGTTCTCGCTCCCCAGTCCGTAGGTGATCCAGGAACCCATGCTGGGCCGCACGAACGTGTCGCTGCCGGTGTGCCATTCCAGGACGGCGCCCCCGTGCCGCGAGTTCGAGCAGTGCATCGCGTTGATCACACAGAGGTCATCGGCCCGTTCCGCCAGGTTCGGGAACAGCGAGCTGATCCACAGGCCGCTCTCTCCATGCTGACGGAAGCCGAACGGCGATCCCACGAGGTTGCCCATGCGATTGGGGAACGAAACGACTCGCGGGCGAAGGGAGGACGGCAGCGGGCGTCCGCTGTCGCGCGCGAGCATCGGCTTGGGATCGAACGTGTCGAGGTGCGACGGGCCGCCGAACATGAACAGCATGATGACCCGTTTCACCCGAGGCCGGAAGTGCGGCGCCCGCAGGGCCAGCGGGCTCTCAGACCCGGCCGATTCCTCCGCCAGCATCGCCGAGAGCGCCAGCCCGCCGAAACCCGCGCCCAGTTGCGCCAGCCACTGCCGCCGCGATATCGGCCGCTCGCGTCGTGAACAGCAGGATTCATGCGCCATCGGTCGCCCCCCGGCGGATTCCCGATCTCATCAATGGACGTAGATAAACTCGTTGGACGACAGCAGCGCCCGGCAGAGCCCCTGCCAGGCCAGGCGCCGACGCCCTTCGGCGCCCTCGTTCGTCAGCGATCGAGCGGCCTGGTACCGCGAGAGGAACGCCTCCCATCGCGACAGCTCTTCCTCCTCGGCGGGCCGACCGAGAATCCGCCGGCAAGCCCGATCCAGACGGTCGCGGTCACTCCTCGCGTCGTCGTTCAAGAGGATCCCGGCCAGCCGATCGGACGACCGGGCCACGAGGCCGGCGTTCATCATGAAGAGCGCCTGCGAGGCGACCGTCGTCGTGGCCCGGTCGCCGTTGGGGACCGCCGGGTCGGGGAAGTCGAACGCCTGGAAGACGTCGTAGAGGGCGCTGCGGAGCACGGGCAGATAGACGCTGCGGCGGACCGACTGGTAGAGCGTCGGATTGCGGGCCACGCCGGTGACCGATAGGTCCTGAAACGGCGTGGCGGCCAGCAGCGTTCCGCCCATCTTGGAATCCAGTTGCCCGCTGATGGCCAGGAGCGCGTCGCGCAGCTCCTCGGCGTCCATCCGCCGTCGCGGCATGCGCCACAGCAGCCGGTCCTCGGGGTCGAACTTGCGCCGCCTTCTCATCCCAGGCGGCGCTGATCCGGTACGTCGCCGAAAGCACGATCCGCCGGTGCAGGGCCTTGAGCGACCAGCCGTCCTCGACGAACCGGAGGGCCAGCCAGTCGAGCAGCTCCGGGTGCGAGGGGAGCTCGCCGAGCTTGCCGAAGTTGTTGACCGAGCGGACGAGCCCTTGGCCGAAATGCCAGCGCCACGCCCGGTTCACGATCACCCGGGCGGTGAGCGGGTTCCGCGGACCGGTCAGCCATCGTGCGAATTCCAGTCGACCGCTCGAGGTTGACTTCATCGCAGGCTGGCTCGCGCCGGCGAGGATCGTGGGCAGCCTGCGCGGCACGATCGGTCCGCGGGTCAGGTGATTGCCGCGCAGGAAGACCTCCAGATCGCCGACCCGGCCTTCGGCGACCGCCATGGCCTTGGGTATCGCGGCGTATTCCTTCCTGGCCTCCTCCAGCAACGTGGTGTGCGCCGTGCGCTCGCCATCGGTCATCCTGTTCGGGTTGCCGTTCACCAGCGCATTGTCGTGGCGGTCGATGATCTGCTCGAGGTCTTCCAGCCGGAGCGCAACCCGCGAGTCGCCGAGGGCCGTCGCGTTCCACTTCGAGTCCACGCGGTGCGACAGCATCGTCTGCGTGCTCTGGAAGATCCCCGCGAGGGCGTAGTAATCGCTCATCGCCAGCGGGTCGAACTTGTGATCGTGGCAGCGCGCGCAGCCCATCGTCAGGCCGAGTAAGACGCGGCTGGTCGTGTCGATCTGCTCGTCCACGATGTCCATCTGCTGCTTCACCGGGTCATCCTCGGCGAGCATCTTGGGCCCGATCGCCAGGAACCCGGTTGCGACGATGAGTTCGTCCCGACGCGCCGGCTCCGATCCGGCGATCAGGTCGCCGGCGATCTGCTCTTCGAGGAAACGATCGACAGGCTTGTCGGCGTTGAACGAACGGATGACGTAATCGCGAAAGCGCCAGGCGTCCGAATAGGCGAGGTTGTCGTCCATGCCGTTGGAATCGGCGTAGCGGACGACGTCGAGCCAGTGCCGGCCCCAGCGCTCGCCGCATCGCGGCGAGGCGAGCAGGCGGTCGATGGCGCACTCGTACGCCCGCGGAGAATCGTCGCGCAAGAACGCGTCCAACTCTTCGACCGTCGGCGGGATCCCGAGGAGATCGAGCATCGCGCGGCGCAGGAGCGTCCTCTTGTCGGCGGGCGGCGCCGGACGCAGCCCGGCGGCCTCGAGTCGGGCCAGGATGAACCGATCGATGGGGGACCGGGGCCATCCCGTGTCGTCGACGGGCGGCGGCGGTGCGTCCCCCGGCATCCGGAACGCCCAGAATCGCCGGGCCGACTCGGGCCAGACCGGGACGGTGGCGTTGTTCGCGGCCACGGGAGGCGGGACCCCGGCGGCGGAGGGCCACGGAGCCCCCATCTTGACCCAGGCGGTTAGCGCCTCAATCTCGGCCGCCGCGAGCTTCTTTTTGGGCGGCATCGACACGTCGCCCTCGTGGCGGACGGCGAGGATCAACAGGCTCCTGCCGGGATCACCGCGCACGATCGCCGGGCCGGAGACCCCGCCCTTCAAGAGCGAATCGAGCGAGTCGACGCGCAATTCCGCCTTTCCGGCGCCCGACTCCGGGCCGTGGCAGCGATAGCAGTGCTCGGCGAGGACCGGTCGGACCTTGTTCTCGAAGAAGGCGATGCTCTCGAGGCCCATCGGGATCTTCGTTGGCTCCGACGGCGGCGCGGCCGATTCCCGGGCGGCTGCAACGCACGCCAGGACGATCGTGACCATCAGGCCGGCCGGTCGGATTCCGCGATTCATGATCCCCATTAGACCCAATACCGTTGAAATGGGCGCAAGTCACAGCCTCCTGTTAACTTGGGGTTGCTCAGGACCCAAGCCACAAGGAGGCCGCGACTCGCATGCCACGAGGACATTGCACCCTGTTGCCCGATGACACGGGCCGGATCCTGGATCGCCTGGCGGGACTCGAACAGGTTATCCCGCCCGAGGCGGTCCGCCAAGCCCTCCAGGACACCGGACGTATCAATCCCCGGAGCTGCAAGCTGACCCACCAGGTCGTCTGCTGGGTCGTCCTGGCCATGGGGCTGTTGACCGACTTGCCGATCCGCCAGGTCTTCAAGCATGCCCGCCGCCTCCGCGTCGGCGAGGAGACCCCGGATCGCTCCAGCCTCTGCGTAGCCCGGCGCCGCCTGGGCATCGCCCCGATGCGGCACCTCTTCGAGCACGTCGTCCGCCCGCTGGCCCGGCCCGAGACGCCCGGCGCCTTCTATCGTGGCCTCCGCCTGATGGGGATCGACGGCACGGTCCTCGACGTCCCCGACTCGGACGCCAACGCCGCCGCCTTCGGCCGGCCCTCCGCCGGGCCGCGCGGCGATGGGGCCTTCCCCCAGGTCCGCAAGCTCAGCCTGGTCGAGTTGGGGACTCATGTCGAGGTCGCCTTCGTGGCCCGATCGATCGCCCATGGCGAACAGTCGATGGTCGGGGCCTTGCTCCGCCATCTCGGCCCCGACATGCTCCTGCTGTGGGATCGCGGCTTCTTCAGCTATGCCCTCTGGAAGGAGGTGACGGCGCGGCGAGTGAAGATCCTGGCGCGGGTGACCAGCCGGTTGATCCTCGAGCCGATCCGTGATCTGGCCGACGGTTCCTACCTGGCCCGGATCTATCCGACGCCCGAGGATCGCCGCAAGGATCGTGATGGGATCATCGTGCGAGTGATCCGCTACACGCTCGACGACCCGCGACGGGTCGGCCACGGCGAGGTCCATATCCTGATCACGAACCTGTTCGATGAGGATCTGTACCCCGCCGAGGAATTGATCATCTTGTATCATGAGCGATGGGAACAGGAACTGGTCTACGATGAGCAGAAGACCCACCAGGACCCGCGGCGGGCGACCAAGCCGGCGCACCTGCGGAGCGGGACGCCGGCGGGGGTGATGCAGGAGATTTACGCGTTGTCGCTGGGCCACTTCGTGGTCCGGGCGCTGATGTACGAGGCGGCATCGGAGGCCGGGCTGGACACCGATCGGTTGTCGTTCACCGGCTGTTTCCAGATCCTCAAGTGCCGGCTGCCGGAATGCGACAGCTCGACGCCCGGGCGATTCGAGCGGTGGTACCGGGGGCTGCTGTGGGAGATGCAGCGGGAGCGGACCGACGACGAGGTGCGCCGTAACCGGATCAATCCCCGGGTGGTCAAGCGAAAGATGTCCAAATTCAAGAAGAAACGACCTGAGCATCGACACCTCCCGCCCTTGGAGAAAACCTTTGCAGAGACGGTGGTTATGCTCCGTTAAACGGTATTGCCATTAGACCGGCCACCGACCGCGCCGGCAATGGACCGAATCAGCGCGGGACGTCGTCCGTCGATGGCCCCGTGAGGCGGCCTCGCCTCACGAAGCGGAAATCCCCGTAACCCGGCAGCAGTTTGAGGAGGTCCCGGCTCGAGCTCGATCCTGGGGCGGGCATGAACGTGAAGACCGGCTGTCGATTGATGTAGAGCTCGGCCGCGGGGTAACCGTCCCAGGTGCCGGCGACTTCATACATCGCCTCCGGACCGGACGTGTCGATCGTGATCCGGATGTCCCAGTCGATCGACGGCGAACCGGCGATCAATCGATTGCGCGGACCGCCCGTGATGCCCGTCCGGAGCCTGACGGACACGCAGTGGGGTCCGAGGCGAATCGGATCATCGACGGTTATCCCGTCGGTACCGACGGCGATCTCCTCATGCTTGATCCTGCGACCGCCGGCCGCACCGGTCCGGTCCTCGTCATCGATCCGACCATCGGCCAGGGCCAGAGCGCCGTCGAACGATTCGGTGATCCCGCCGAGGTTGCGTTTCGAGCCTTCCAGGAGACCGTCCGCGTCCTCGGCCTCGTCGGGGATGACGGTCACCACCTGCCTGGCGCGGTAGGACGGCGAGTCGACGTCGAACCCGCGGTCGTCGCCGGCGAAAGCCAGTCGCGCAGGAGGAACGAGGCTGCCGTAGGAGTGAGGATGGATCGATGGGGCGATGAGGTGATTGGCCGGTATGAAGGTCGTGAACTCAATGGTGAAGGTCTTCGCTGGGAGGTCACCCCGGAGGCGCGGCTCGATGATCCGGTCAGCGCGTGCCGGCACGCCGGGATCCGGCGGCATCTGCGCGATGCCCGGAGCGCGGCAGCCGGCATCGGTGGCGCAAGCGACCGCCACCACGGCGATCGCGGCGCGGCGAGCGATCATCGAGCGCTCCTCGGGGGAAAGTGCGAGCCGGACGATGGGCGGGCGGAGCATAGCCCATCGCTCCGATCACGGCAACCCGAGCGAAGTACAGGCGAGGCGCATCGGAGGGTGTAGGGTGGGCTCTGCCCACCGGTCGAGGCCTCGAATCGGTGGGCAGAGCCCACCCTACAAGTCTCCGGGCGAGGCCCGATAGGCCATGCGTCGGCCCGATTCAAGCTATCGGGAGGACCCCGATGAGGAGTGGAAGTAGCCGATCACCTTCGAGACGGCGTTGGCAGCCATGGAGATCGGACAATAAGGCGGAGGGCAGTCACCTGTCGCGGGGCAGTCGGTGGGGCAATCGGTGAGATGCACGTCGTCCCCGGCCGTCTGAGTACCGGCGGGCGATTGTGCCGGTTGCGAGTCGGACCCGGCGTCCCGGGCGGGAGCGATCACCCCATCCGCGGACGGCCGAAGGGCGGACGACTTCGCCGCGGCCGAGGGCCAGTGGGCCCACACGCCGAGGCTTCCCATGGTCCCGCCGATCAGCAGGACCGCGAGCGAGATCGTCTTGAGTTTTCTGAGCCACATGATTTTGAGGACTCCGTGAGCCAAGGAAAGGACCAGGGCCGACACGGCCTTCGCCGTCGCGGACCCGACCGCGGCGGTGACCGTGGATTCGAGCAAGGGCGACGCCAGCGTGGCCGGCGTGCCCGCCAGCCAGTTGGCCGCGAGCATCGCGGGAGCGACCTCCAGGCCGCGGCGTTCCAGCCGCGTCCGCAAGAGCTGACGACCGCGCGAGAGCCGGCTGCTCACCGTGCCAATCGGCCAGCGCAGCAGGCGCGCCGCCTCCTCGTGCGACTTGCCCTCGAGATGGCAGAGCACGATGACGTCCCGGAATTTGCCCGGCAGACGATCCAGCTCCTCGTGAAGCAGGGGCCGGAGGTCGAAGTGATAGGCTTCGTCCGGCGCCGATCGGCAGAGCACATCCGCGGGCACCGCATCGAGCTGGCGATAGCGACCGGCAATGTCCCGCGCCCGTCGGGCGGTGCGATAGGCCACGCTCGAGAGCCATGGCGCGAGTGACCCGTCCACCCGGATCGAACCCGCCTGGCGCACCAGGACCAGGAACGTCGCCTGGAAGGCGTCATCCGCGTCGTGCGGACGCCTCAGGAGCTGCCGGCAGACTGCCAGCACCATCGGCCCGTGGCGATGGACCAATTCCCGGAACGCCGCTTCGGCCACGGCGTCCCGGCCCCGTGCCGCCACGTACTGACTCAGGAGCTGGGAGTCGCTCAATCCGGTCAGCGTCCCGGATGCCCAGAGCACCTCGAGTTGCCGACCCGTCTGGCCGGTGGTTCCGGAATTCATCGTGAGTCGGCCCTCCCGCCTTACCGTTCTACTCATGTAATGCGGCGAGGGCCGGGCGTCATCCCGGATTCCGAGAAAAAAATGCGATCCCAGCCGGAAGGGCCATCGGTTCGGGGACTTACGGATCGCCCGTCAATCCGGACGAGCCGCCGGCTCGTCGGACTTGACGGTTTTCGTCCGGGCGCCCTTGGCCGGGCGGTCCTTGCCCGTCATCGTGCCCTTGGTCGTAGTCCTCGAATTCCTCCGGCTGACCCGGGGCTTGAGGTAATCGGGTGACGTGGTTTTCACGGCGTCGTTCAACCACCCGCTCTCCTTCTTGAAGCCCGGCGACGGCCCCAATCCCACGCGACCCTTCATCGAGACCTTCAGCGCATCCAGGGCCTTCTTCACCGCGTCGTCCTTGTTGAGCTTGTCGTATTCCGCCTTGATCTTGTCGGCCTGGGTCCGCAGCTCCTTGGACTTCTCGAGGAACTCCTCGCGCTGCTTCTGGAAGTCGCCCTGGAGTCGCTCCTTCTCGCCGTCGCTGACGAGCCGGCGATACCGCAGGTTCACCTCGCGAGCCAGCTCGTTGTACTCGTAGCGGAGCTGCTTCTCGAGATTGAGGAGGTTCTGCCAGTTCTGCCGGAGCTCGTTGTTGGTCAGCGACGGGTGGGCGTCGATATCGGCCTGGACGTTCCGGAGCTGCTCGTTGACGAGGGTCCACTGATCGTTGAGGTAATCGTATTCGGCCTGGTTCTGCATGACCACGGCCAGTTTGGTGAAGGCCGCCTTCAGCTGCGCATAGCCCGGGCGCAGCCTGGCCACCCGCGGGACGAAGTCGGATTCCTGGTCGAGGACATAAAGCGTGGCGGATCGCCTCAGTCCGCGGCCTTCGAGGACCTTCTCGGGGTTCGGATCGTCGACGAACGCGGCGGCGTTCCCCAGAGCGGCGACGGCGGCCAGCAACGCGAAGGCCAGTCCGGATCGATTGCGTCGCATGGATTCAGCTCCTCTTTCGCGTCTCATGGAGACCCCATTTCGGAGGGACGCTCCTCCGATAATATGTCTTCGATCCTGCTTCCGACGCAAATCCGTCGGGGCGATTCTCCCGATGGCACTGGCACAGACCGCGCCAGAGGCAGCGTCGCAGACTATCTACACTCAGTGCGGAATTGTTCCGGTTCTCGCCGGACCGTCGTTCACCGGCCGGGCGTCCCACACCTTCACCGTCCCATCCCAACTGGCGGAGGCGATCCGCTGGCCGTCGGGGCTGAACGCCACGCTCGCGACGAGGTCGGTGTGCCCCTTGAGGGTGAGGGTCTCCTGCCCGGTCCTGGCGTCCCACACCTTCACCGTCCCATCCACACCGGCGGAGGCGATCCGCCGGCCGTCCGGGCTGTACGCCACCACAACGGTGGAGGCGAGCCGCTGGCCGTCCGGGGTGTACGCCACGCTCTCGGTATGCCCCTTGAAGGTGAGGATTTCCTGCCGGGACCCGGCGTCCCAGACCTTCACCGTCTTATCCCGACTGGCGGAGGCGATCCGCCGGCCGTCTGGGCTGTACGCCACGCTCCCGACACCATCGGTATGCCCCTTGAGGGTGATGTGCCCCGAGGAGATCTTTCGCTGCCAGTAGAACCATTCGAAACCTCGGCGATCGATGCCGCCCTGGTTGGCCGGCAACTGCTCGTCGAGCCCTTGCTGCAACAGGTCGCCTTGATAATCCTCCCAGTTCCGCTGCACGAAATTCATCCGGACGTCATACAGACGTTGTTCGGCCAGCTCGGTCTGGGCGTTCGCCCGCTCCGATTCTCGCTCGCTGACACGGCGGGCCACCACTGCGTCGCGCCATTGCCAGAACACGCCTCCGAGCCCGAGCGCCGAGACGAGCGCGACCAGCCCCAGGAGAGCGGTGATGGCTGGCCTTCGCCGGGCCCACATGACCGTACGCTCCCAGCTCCCCACCGGACGCGCGAGGATTGGCTCGCCCGCGAGATAGCGACCTAGGTCGTCGGCCAATGCCTGCGCCGAGGCATACCGCCGTGACGGGTCCTTCTCCAGGCATTTCAGGCAAACGACCTGCAGGTCGTGCGGGACCTTCGGGTTGACCCGTGATGGCGGCACCGGCGGCTCGCGACGCACTCGATCGAGCGTATCCAATGCGGTCTCCCCGCCGAACGGCGCCGCGCCGGTCAGCAGGGCGTATAGGACTGCGCCGAGCCCATAGACGTCGCTCAAGGTCGTCACCAGCCGCCGCTTGCCCCGGGCCTGCTCGGGCGCCATGTAGGCCGGCGTGCCCAGGACGGCGCCCGAGAGGGTCATGACCTCGTCGTCCTCGACGCGTTTGGCCAGGCCGAAATCGGTGACGTGCGGCCGGCCGTAGTCGTCCAGCAGGATGTTCGACGGCTTGAGGTCGCGGTGGAGAATGCCGCGCTGATGGGCGTGGTGGACGGCCTCGGCGACGGTGGCCAAAAGACGCGCGGCGGCCTTCTGGTCGGCGCCGAAGGGGGCGAGCGCCTCGTGCAGGGACGGGCCGGCGACGAGCTTCATCGAGAAGTAGCGCTGGCCATCATGCTCGCCGACCTCGTAGACCGGGACGATGTGCGGGTGGTCGAGTCGAGCGACGGCCTCGGCCTCGTTCTGGAACCGGTGCAGTTCGTCCTCCGAAGCCAGCGCGGCGGAGCGGATCATCTTGAGTGCCACGGGACGGTTCAGACTGATCTGGCGGGCCTTGTAGACGACGCCCATGCCGCCGCGGCCGAGTTCCGCCTGGATCTCGTAGTCGCCGAAGTAGCAGACGTGGGTGCCGGGTGGCAGAGCCCCGTTGGCTTCCGCGTGGCCGTGGGCCGGAACGGGTGCGGTCGTCGTCGGGCCGGCCGACTGGCCCTCGGCGTCGGGCCGATCGGGCCCGGAGCCGAAGACGGCCTGAATCAGGTCAGCATGCTGGGAGAATCGGAGCGAGTACTCCTCGGGATTGGGGGCCTCGCCATTGCGGCGGCGCAGATTCGCGCTCGACGCGGAGCAGCTCTTCGAGTAGGGCGGCCCGCGATTCCGGCTCGGCCTCGGCGAGGTAGTCCTCGATCCTCGGCCGCGGGCCGGCCTTCCAGGCGCGCTCGAAGCGGTCGGCGGCGCCGTTGATCCGGGACCAGTCGGCATTGGGGATCTCAGCCATGGTTCGCCTCTTGGGCGGTAGACGTTGAAACCCGAAGTCGGTCTGGTTTCACCGCCCGACTCCGTCCGATCCGATCGGCTCGATCGTAGGTCAGGCTCTCGCTCCTGGTCGAGCCCTTATCGTTCATCCGGCTCTGCGTTACCCCGACGGAGCCTTCACCGGCCCCGTCGCTGCTTCCTGACCGCATCGCCCGTCCGCGGCGGCCCGGCGGGACCATCCGGGTCGACCTTGGTCAGCGCCAGGCGGCCGGTTCCCTGGGTGTACTTGAAGTCGAAGCGCTGGAGGATGCTCTGGCCGAGCAAGGGGGCGACGTCCCCCTTCTCCTTGGGCAGGACGACGCACGTCACGTCCTTGATGGTCAATCGGCCGATCCGGACCATGCGGACGAGCATCTCCCGGGCCGCGACCTTGGACCCGTCGGCGACGACCAGCGAGACCGTGCGGCCGGTCGGCTTGAGGCCGAGCTGCGCGGCGATCCCAGCCGGGAGCGTCGTCGGCCCGGCCCCGGTGTCGAAGACCATCCGGAACGGGCCCTTGCCGTTGAGCATCACATCGACATGGTCGACGTCACCCTCGCGATGCAGCGCGACGGTCTCGCTCTGGACCGATCCCTCCAGCCTCGACAGCCACTTGATGGCGGCCGCGAGCTCCTTCGACGGGCCGAGCTTCTGCGGGATCTTCGGGGGCGCGGAGAGGTCCTTCAGGGCCCTGGAGACCTCGGCCTTGCCGGCGAGCTCGGCGTACCTCGCCGTGATCTCGTCCACCGACTTCTTCAAGTCGTTGACCGCCTGGATGTACGACTCTCGCAGCCGGGCGACCTCGGCATTGAACTGACGCTTCACTTCCTGGAACTGCCCCCTCTGGGTCGCGAGGTTGTTGATCAGGTCGCCCAGGCGGCGCTGCTCGCGGACGAGCGCGTTCCGCTCGGTGACGAGGATGTTGTAATAGACGGCGGCCGCCTGGTTGCCGGCGGGTGGGCCCAGTTTCTCGATCTCCTGGTCGTACACAGCGATCCTCTGGTCCAGCCAGTCGATCTGCTGGCGGTAGGCGTTGATCAAGGTCTGGGGGTTCTGGTCACCCATCTCGAGCGCCTGCTGCTGCTCCTGGGCGGCCCGCAACTGCGTGGAGAGGGCCCTCGCTTCCCGGACGTGCCTCAGGATGGCGGCCTCGCCCGGCAGGATCCAGGTCGAGCCCGACCGCTTGAGGCCCTGACCCTTGAGGACCTCGGCGGGTTGGAGCTCCTGGCGCGCAAGGTCACGGAGCCCATCGTTCCCAGGCACAGGGTCAGGGCGACGGAAGACGCCATTCGAATCCGAGCGGCTTGCATCGGACCATTCCTTTCACAGGATTTGCGATTCGAGTTCCGGCTCACGACCGACGAGCCCGGAGAGACCATCAACACGGGGCCGCTCAACCCGACAGGAATCCTTCCGCCGATCCCGCGTATCCCGAGTGCCCTCATGTCCTCACATCCCACGACGATGTGATCCGACGACGTGGAGGATCCGGGGGCTGATTTCCGGGATACAAGCATGCCCGTTGGAACACAAGCATGCCTCACGAACCGCCGTACAACGCTTCTACTCGGCCACGGAGGCGTTAGGGCCGGAGCGATCGAATGGGACGGGTTGGCGCGATCGGCGGGAGACGTTTCCTGCCATGCCGATCGATGAGTTTCCATGCGGCCCCCCGGCACACGCCACTGAGACGCTGATGCGGTGGTACGAGGAGGACCTTCGGTTCGAGCTTTCCTCGGGGCGACGAATCGCGACGCCCAACGGTCGGCGGACATTCGGCCCGACTCTGTCCCGTCTGACAGACCGGATGGCCCGTTGCAAACCCCAGGACTGGCCGCGGCCGATCCGTACGAAGGCGCACCGGTCGTTCGGCGCGACTGCCACTCCGGACGGGTTTCCGCGTGGCCAGATTCGGAGTCATCCGCCCGGTTACTCCTCTCCGTACCCTGGTCCGGACTGTCCTTCAACCGCGCAAAAGACTCTGTTCCGCAAGCCCCTAACTTCTAGATATATGTCTGACCGCCTCAACCCACGCAGAAAAACGCGGTCGGGCATAAGTTTCGGAAGGCTGATCCGGACCATATGCTGTCCAGCGGCACGACATATGTCCGGATCGAAGGGGGCTCAGAATCCCCCTCCCGGAACAGACTCTCAGTCGGCCGCAGCTTGGCCACCTTCGGGACGAAGTCGGATTCCTGATCGAGGACGTAGAGCGTGCCCGATCGCTTGAGGCCGCGGCCCTCGAGGACCTTCTCGGGGTTCGGATCGTCGGCGACCGCGGCGATAGCCCCGGGGGTGGCCGCGATGGCCAGCAGCGCCATCACCAGGCTGGATCGGAGCCGCCTGGATTCAGCTCCAGCGCGGCCCACCTAGTCCTCCTGGCTTTGACCCGGGGTGGGATCGTCGTACTGTCGGGGTAGAACCGGGGCATTTCAGCCGGGATCTCCTGAGGATTCGGAGACATCCCCCCGCCGATATGATCGCAATGATACACGTTTTCGCCGTTTCCCGATACATTCCCGTCAATCTCCCGGATCGCTATTCTCGCTCGACGTCCCGACCCGGCCTCGTAGAGCTCGTTCATTCGCCGGCCGCGGTGGCGAATGAGACCCCTCCTGGCCGAGGAGACCGGCTGTCGGTGGCGGGCCGCCGAGCTTCGCCAGCCGCTCGCGACGCTTGAGCCAGCCCGACCGATCGAGGACCTGAACGTCGCCGTACTCGTCCAGGGCCAGTCCCGTGAGCACCTCGACCCAGGTGGCGACGCGAGGCAGATCGTCGGGAAGATCCGGCACGTCCCAGAGATGGGGCGGCTGATGCGACGACCACGTCAGGGCCGTGCGGCCGTCGGGGCTGAACGCCGAGTTCACGACCCATTGCCCAGGTTCCATCGGCGGCCCGATCGGCCGTCCGGTCACGGTATCCCAGAACCGTGCCTTGCCCTCCATGCCGCCAGTCAGCACCGATGTCCGTCGGGGCTGAACGCCACCGTCAACACTTCGATCTGGTGCGAAAGCACGAGGCCAGTGGGCTTCCCGGTCGAGGCGTCCCAGAAGCGCGCCGTGCCGTCCTGGCTCCCCGTCAGGCACGTGCGTCCGTCGGGGTTGAACGCCACCGTCGCGACGAAGCCCCGATGCTCCAGTGGCGCCGACAGGGGCATCCCCGTCGCCGCGTCCCAGATCCTCGCGGTATCGTCCTGGCTGCCCGTCAGGATCCTCCGGCCGTCGGGGCTGAAGGCCGCGTCGCGGATCCCCGCCTTGTGTTCCATGAGCGCACCGACGGGTTGACCGGTGGTCGCATCCCACAGCCGGGCCGTGTTGTCATACGTGGTCAGGACCACACGTCCATCGGGGCTGAAGCACCACCTGGAAACGTGCTCGCTCCGGTGCATCATCGGAGGACCTTTGGGCCTGGCCGTCGCGACATCCCAGAGCTGCGCCGCGTGATCGGCTCGGGTGAGGAGGGTGCGACCGTCGGGGCTGAACGCGACAGGTATTCCGCGGTCCCGGCATACGGTCGGTTGACCGATGGGCCGGCAGGTCGCCGCGTCCCACGACGTCAACGCGATCTGCTTGCCGTCTCCGCTACCGGTGATGATCGTCTTGCCATCGGGGCTGAACCGGGCGCACGGACATCCGCCTCGTGTTTCATCGGCGTCCCCTGGGCCTTCCCGCTGGCGTCCCAGAGCCTGACGACCTTGCCGCCACCGTTCCAGATGGTGTGTCCATCGGGCCTGGGTCCCCATGCCCCTCCCTCCGCCTCGGCACGCTCGTCGGCGATGGTCAGCACCGTGCGTCCGTCGGGACTGAACAGCACGGTGTGTACTTTTCCGATGGCGTGTTCCAGCGTCGTTCCCGTCGGTTTGCCGGGCGATAAGGCCCAGACCTTTTCCTCACTCTCGTCGGTACGCGTGCGGATGTCGCGCCCGTCGGGGCTGAAGTGTGCGTCCACGATCGGGCGACGGTGGTCGAGCGACAGCCCGAGCGGCCTGCCAATCGAGGCATCCCAGAGACGCACGGTCCTGTCGTAACTTCCGGTCAGGATCGTGCGGCCGTCGGGGCTGAACTCGCCATGGCCGACCCCGCCCTCATGAGTCATCGGAAGCCCGATCGACTCTCCGGTCGCGGCGTTCCAGAGCCTCGCCGTCTGGTCGCTGCTCCCGGTCAGGACGGTGCGCCCATCGGGGCTGAAGGCTAACCCGCCCGCAAAACTCCGGTGCGACAGCGGTGGACCGATCGGATCGCCGGAATCCGCTCTCCTCAGCCTGGCTGCACCGTAATGACCGCTGACGAGGGTGCGGCCATCGGGGCTGAATACCAACCAACTCGGGCCGTCTTTCATCAGCGCCTCGATCGGCTTCCCGGTCGTCGTATCCATGGGTAACACCAATCCGGACCGCCGCGGGATCAGCACGATGCGGCCGTCGGGGCTGAACAGATTGGGACGTGCAATCCACCGTGAGCAGGGATGCACAGGATCCCCGATCGGATGAGCGGTGGTCGCGTCCCAGAGGCGCGCTGTTCCTCGATGCGTCTGGGTGAGGACGGTGCGTCCCGTCGGACTGAAGAGCACATACCAGACCTCGTCTTCGTGAGCCATCGGTTTGCCGATCGGCTTCCCCGTGGCGGCGTCCCAGAGCCGCGCCGTCCTGTCGCGACTCCCGGTCAGGATCGTATGACCGTCCGGACTGAAGGCCCCGCTCCATACCAGGTCCCCGTGGATGCTCGCCGTCGTGATCATCCTGCTGGTGGAAGCGTCCCAGAGTTGTGCCGTCCCATCGGGCCTCCCGACGAGGATGTTGCGCCCGTCACCGCTGATCGCCCAGGCGGAGATTCCTCCGGGGATCGGTAATTCGATCGTCCTTTCGGCGTCCAGGTCCAGGAGGCGTAACCGATCATCTTCGCCTCCCACGAGCGCCTGCGGCGGCCCGGACAGAAGGCGACGATGGGCCGGTACCAGTGAGGCGTATCCTCGAAGAAGCCCTTGAGGGGGCTGGCCATGCGACACCAGACCGCCAGGGCCGAGCGGGCCGTGCGCTGCCAGTCGGGATCCGCTGCCCTCTCGGCAGCACGCCACGTCTCGACCAACGCGAGGAGACCGCGGGCACGGTAATCTCGTTCCAGCTCGAGCCGGGCACGTTCAAAGGTCGCCGCGGCCTGGTTGCGCTCCGACTCCTTCAATGAGGTCTCGAGGTCGCCGGCCAACTGGTTGGAATGGGCCAGCGAGTCCTTCAACGCGCGGGTCAATTGTTTCGACTCGTCGAGGAGGCCGCCGATTCTGTTGCGGGCGCGCGACTGTTCGACGGCGTAGACCGCCGAGATCACCGCAACGGCGACCAGGGCCGCGGCCGTCGAACCGATCGCGCCCGCAAGCCGGGGGTTCCGCCGGCACCAGAGCCAGCCGCGCTCCAGCATGCCGGTCGCTCGCGCCGCGATCGGCTCACCGGCCAGGTAACGAGCCAGATCCTCGGCCATCGCCTGGGCCGAGGCATAACGACGATTCGGGTCCTTCTCCAGGCACTTCAGGCAGATGACCTCCAGGTCGCGCGGGACACCCGAGGATTGACCCGCGACGGCGGGACGGGCGGCTCGCGACGCACCCGGTCGAGCGTATCCAGGGCGGTCTCGCCGCCGAAGGGCGCCGCGCCCGTCACGAGGGCGTACAGCACGGCCCCGAGCCCATAGACGTCGCTCAAGGTCGTCACCAGCCGCCGCTTGCCCCACGCCTGCTCGGGCGCCATGTAGGCCGGCGTGCCGAGCACCGTGCCGGAGAGCGTCATGACCTCGTCGTCCTCGACCCGCTTGGCCAGGCCGAAGTCGGTGACGTGCGGCCGGCCGCTGCTCGTCGAGCAGGATGTTGGACGGCTTCAGGTCGCGATGGAGGATGCCGCGCTGGTGGGCGTGGTGGACGGCCTCGGCGACGGTGACCATCAGCCGCGCGGCGGCCTGGGGGTCGTCGAAGGCGGAGGGCGACTCGTGCAGTGAGGGGCCGGCGATGAGTTTCATGCGAGAAGTAGAGCTGGCCATCGTGCTCGCCGACCTCGTAGACGGGGACGATGTGCGGGTGGTCGAGCCGGGCGACGGCCTCGGCCTCGTTGCGGAACCGGCGGACCTCGTCGTCGGAGGCCAGCGCGGCGGCCCGGATCATCTTCAGGGCGACGGGGCGGTTCAGGCTGATCTGTCGGGCCTTGTAGACGACGCCCATGCCGCCGCGGCCGAGCTCGGCCTGGATCTCGTAGTCGCCGAAATAGCGCACCCGTGCGCCGGGCGGCAGGCTCGCCGTTGGCTTCGGCGTGGCCGTCGGTCGGAACGGGTGCGGTCGTCGTCGGGCCGGTCTGACCCTCGGCGTCGGGCGGATCGGGCCCGGGGCCGAAGACGGCCCGGATCAGGTCGGCATGCTGGGAGAACCGGAGCGAATACTCCTCGGGCTCGGAGACCTTCGCCATCCCGGCGGCGCAGTTCGCGCTCGACGCGGAGCAGCTCCTCGAGCAGCGCGGCCCGCAGATCCGGCTCGGCCTCGGCGAGGTAGTCCTCGATCCTCGGCCGCGGGCCGGTCTTCCAGGCGCGCTCGAAGCGGTCGGCGGCGTCGTTGATCCGGGACCAGTCGGCGGTGGGGATCTCAGCCATGGTTGACCTCGCTCCCTGGTCTCGGGGACCGCGGGCCGCCCGAGCCGCGACCCGACAATCACCGACCGCGGCGTCTCTCCATCACGACGCGATCAAGGCTTTTGAAGCCGCGTCCGCCGCCTGGGCCGGTAGGCCGGCTGGATGTCGAATTGCCCGGCCTCCCGCGCTTCGATCAGCTCGGGGATGATCGTGTCGAGCTTGCCGCGGGCGTCGGTCGAATAGAGGTTCCCCGCGGGGTCGACCACGAAGACGGCCGGGATACACTTGACGCCCCAAGCTCGGTGGAATTCGCTGTCGAAGCCGTTGCCCTGATAATACTGCGGCCAGCGAATCCGTTGCTCCAGCACGCATTTCTTGAGCGCCTCGAGTCCCCCTCGACCGACCGGGGCGTCGAGACTCACGCCGATGAATTCGACGCCAAGGTCATGGTACTTCGCGTAGGCCGCCTTCCAGTTCGGCAGCTCTCCGATCGATGCGTCGGCCCAGGACGCCCAGAAGATGATGACGACGACCTTTCCACGGAGCTGCTTGATCGAGACGCGCGAGCCCTTGATGGCATCGTTGAAGTCGAGGTGGAACGGCTTGCCGATGCCCGTCTCTCTCCGGTTAGTCCCCCGGACGATCGCGGCCGCATCGGAATTCGGGAACTCCCGGACCACGCGATTGAACAACCTGTTCGCGGTCGACTGGTCCCGGGCACTCCTCGCCACACCCAGCAGCAGGTTGGGACCCCGCCGATCTCCGGGCGAAAGCGCGATGGCCCTGTCGATGACCCTGACGTCGAAGGACGCCCGTCTTGAACGAGTCGGCGACCTCGAGCCCCGCTCGCCCGAATGCTGCCTCGACCTTCAGCTTCGGGTTCGCCGTCTCCGCCAGGATCCCATCGATCTCCGCCCGGAGTCCGGAACCGCCCTGGGTTTCGGCAAGGATATCCCAGCGTTCGGTCATGAGCGTGGGGATCCTCCCATGATCGGGCGCCGCCTTGTAGAGTTCAAGGATGAGCGCGGCCCGCTTCTCCATCGTCTTTTTACGCTCGGACAGGAATGCACGGGTATAGGCGGGGTTGTCCTTGGACCTGGCGTTGTCGAACTCCGGCAGCCTGGTGTCGTCGAGCTCCTTGAGGATCTCGGCGGCGGACCTATCGGCCGTCCACGCCCAACCCGTGGTAGCCGGGCACAGTCCCAGCACCACACTCCACAGGATGCCTGCGACACGATGCCTCATCGGAGGAATACTCCATGCCGAATACCGTGATCTCCACCAATCGACCCGGCTCGTTGCCGTTCGCACCGCGGGGACGGCGGACCCGCGACCGACGGGCTGCCCCCGCGGTCATGTCGCCCGATCGTCATAGGCCGTCCACTTGCTGCGAATCCGCTCCATCCGCCGCTCGACCGACCGCTCGGTGCAGTCGAGCCGATCGGCGATCTCGCGGTTGGTGTAGCCCTCCAGCCGCCAGAGCGCGATCGGCGCAGCTCCGGGTCGGCCAGGGCCTCCAGGCGACGCTCCAGCGCCTCGTTGAGCAGGGCCGCCTCCGCGGGCGACGGGCCGGCGGCGTCCATCTGCTCCAGCGCCCAGTGAGCCGACTCCCCGTCGTCGCGGTCGGCGATGGTCTGCTCGCGGGCGACGTCGCGCCGGTCCCGCGTCTGCTTCTTGGCCACGTTCCGCGCCTTGCGGAGCGTGATCGTCACCAGCAGCTTCCAGAGCGCATCCCGGCCCGCCAGGTCGAACTCGCCCCGCTGCTGCCGCAGGCAGAAGCTCTTGTACATGCTCTGGAGCACGTCCTCCTCGTCCTCGCGGCGGCGGATGCGCTTGTTCAGATTGTTGCGGCCAGCTCCAGCAGGTCGCGGAAGTACCGCCGCCAGATCAATCGGGCGGCCAGGTCGCGCTCGGTCGCATCCCCCGAGCGCAGGAGCTGGATCAGCCGCGTCACCGAGCCGTCGTGTACCATCACACGTGTCCCTCCGATCGGATGGGCCCGGCGGATCTCGATGGGCGCACTCGCCCCTCTCCGGCTTTCATCAACACCCCGCCCGCCGACCCGACAGCCGCCGTCGGATTTTTGTCGGATCGACCGGGACGGAGCCCATCCTCCGGAACTCCCCAACGAGATGCGATGCCCGAAACCTCATTATCCCAGGCCGTTAGCGCCGGCACAGCCCCCAGACATCTCGAATTCAAGAAAGTCCTGTCGGGTCGGGACGGCCGGGCGTTGACTGTCACCCCATGTCGCCGGCCACGTGGGTCGCGACGCCGGATCGCGACGAGGCCGGGGCGACGCCCCGCGGCCGACCTCCAGGAAAGGACCGCGTACGATGATGACGCTCGAAATCAACCCGCCGCGACACGATCGCCGAGACGCCCGCGCGACCTGTCACCTCGCGGAACCTGGTCCTCGTGGCGAGCGAGCCACCCGGAGGCCGCGACGGCTCGGGCCTGGGTGCGGCCGCCGCCAGCCGCTCGCGGCCGACCGTGTGCGGGCCGGCTGGCCTCGTCTGCACCCGGATCGCGGCGCACGTCGTGGGCGGCGCGGCCGCATGGAGCCGACGGTTGCCGGGTCGAGCCGGCGTCAGCCCGCGGTTCGAAGAGCCGATCGGTCCGACGCGGGGACGGGTCGCGGACGTTTCGGACCACGTCTCGGACGTCTTGGGCCTCATGGAGCGGCGCATGAATCCGCACGAGAACCGGGAAGCCATCGTCGAGGCGATCGTCGCGCTCCAGACCGCCGACGCCGTCGTCGTCGGCCCGCTCTCGCCCGACGATGCCAATTCGCCGGGACTGCTGCCGCACCTGGCCGACCAGTCCGCCAGGGCGTATCGCGCCCTGCGACCACCCCGAGAGCTGATCGTCCACCCGGCGTTCGGCCAGGTCGCCCGGCGGTTCCAGTACATCCAGATGAACGAGAAGGAAGCGCCGCGCTGGGAGCGGGGGCCCAGGACCTCGGCGTCCTGGCGCAACGACTGCGGCGCCTTCAGGGCGATCCGGGAGAGTTCGCGATCACCGCATTCAGCCGGCATGGGCTGCTGTGGGCCGATGGCGCCTGGTGGGAGATCGAGCCGATCGGCCACGTCGATGAGGCGGTCGCCGAGGCGGTGTTCTGCATGGCTTGGGTCGTGGCCCGGCAGTTCCGACGGGCCGGCGTGGCCCAGGCGGTGGCCTATGCCCGCACGGTGACGGCCACCGCGGTCAGGCCCGGGCGCGGGGTTGAGCGCGGCTGGCCATTGCCGCGTGGAGATGATCGGCGATCGCCCGCCCCGTTGATCGGTCGCGATCGTCGGGTGGCCCGCCGCGGCATCACCGGGGAGCCGACCGGGCTCGGGCCCGGCGGATCGGCCTCGGACCGGCCGGTCGGATCGACCCCGGCCGGGGATCAACTCGGCCGGAGCCTCACGCCCCCGCCGACAATCGCCGGTGCGCAACCGGCTCCGACAACGGTCCGGTGCGCCCTATGGCAACACCCATGGTGACATGGATATGCCGAAATCGCGAGATTCTCGTCCACAACTTCGAGAGAATCTGAAAAATCTTTCTCATTGTCAAATCAAGAGTTACGTCAGAAAATCGCGGAATTCCGCCATAGGTGCGTTTGATTTTTTGCAAACTTGAGGTATACTATATATGGGGACGTTGTTTTTCCCAAGCTCGACCACTCGCCACCTGCATCCAACCACGACGTCGTCAATCTCCCCCGTCGTTCCCATTTCTACGCCCTTCGAGGGTAGCCGGCCGACCTGGGCACCGGGTCGAGAACCGTGAGTGGTGCACCGATCCCATCCGCATGGCCAAGATCCACAACGAGGTCCAAAAGGAACAGGTCGCGCTGCGCCTGGCCAGGGGCGGCAGCGCCGGCTGGGCCGAGGCCCACGCCATCCCCGAGCGCACCGCCGCCATCTGGTCCGGCTCCCCCAAGGTCCGCGACCGGGGATTCCCCCGCGGTGCGGCCGGCGGTGCAATCGGCACGACCGGCACGATCGGATCGGGCCAGTCGCTGAAATTGACGGTGAGGCGCCGTGAGGCGCCGATCCGGGGGCGGGGCCGGTCGCTGCGGCGGCCACGTCCGGGCCCCGCTGCCAGGCCGACCGGCCGACGGGAGACGGGCGATATCGATCCGGCTCACGCTCTGATGGTGACGGCTCGGCGGTTACCACCCCGAACGGCCCCGCGGACGACGGAGTCGATCACCGGCACGAATCCGGGTCCCATGACCCACCGGGGCTCCTGCAAGTACTTGATATTCTACACTCCCCCCCCCCCCCCCCCCCCACCCTCCCTCTCCCCCCCCCCCCCCCCCCTCAGCGGTCCTCATCCACCCGAGATCCGGCTGACCCGGAGCGCCTCGCGAGCGGCCTCGATCGTGCGGTCGATGTCGTCCTCGGTGTGCGCCGCGGAGACGAACGCGGCCTCGAACTGGCTGCACGGCAGGTAGATGCCCCGGGCGAGCATCTCCCAGAAGAAGCGGCCGAAGAGGCGGGTGTCGCTGCGCAGGGCATCGTCGTAGTTCCGCACCGGGCCGTCCTGGAAGAAGAGCGTCAGCATGCTGCCGACGCGCTGGACGACGTGGGGGATGCCGGCATCGGTGGCGGCGCGGTCGAGCCCTTCGGCGAGCCGGGCCGAGAGACCCTCGAGCCGCTCGTAGGGAGATTCATCGCGGAGGATCCGGAGGGTGGTCAGCCCGGCGGCCATCGCCAGCGGGTTTCCCGAGAGCGTGCCGGCCTGGAAGATCGGGCCGGCCGGAGAGACGCGGTCCATCACGGCCGCCGACGCGCCGTACGCCGCCGCCGGCAGACCGCCGCCGATCACCTTGCCCAGCACCGTCAGGTCGGGCGTGATTCCGTAGAGGGCCTGCGCGCCGCCGTAGGCCACGCGGAAGCCGGTCATGACTTCGTCGAAGATCAGCAGCGTGCCATGCTGCTCGGTCAGCTCGCGGAGCTTGGCGAGGTAGCCGGGCTCGGGCGGCACCAACCCCATGTTGCCGGCGACCGGCTCGAGCAGGACGGCGGCCACCTGGCTCGGGAAACGGTGCAGGATCTCCGCCACCGCCCTGGAGTCGTTGAACGGGCAGAGGATGGTGTCACTGACGGCGCCCTCGGTCACGCCGGGGCTATTGGGCGTCCCGAGCGTCGTCGCGGCCGAGCCGGCCTGGACCAGCAGGGCGTCGACGTGGCCGTGGTAGTGGCCGCTCATCTTGACGATCTTCGAGCGGCCCGTGACCCCGCGCGCCACCCGCACCGCCGACATCGCCGCCTCGGTCCCCGACGAGACGAATCGCACCTTCTCGATCGAAGGCACCGCCTCGGCCACGACCTCGGCGATCTCGATCTCGCGGACCGTCGGCGCGCCGAAGCTCGAGCCGCAGCTCCAGCGCCTCGGACACCGCCGCATTGACCCTCGGCTCCGCGTGCCCCAAGATCATCGGGCCCCACGAGCCGATGTAGTCGATATACCTGTGGCCGTCGATGTCTTGCAGGTAGGCCCCGTGGGCGCGCTCGATGAACGGCGGCTCGCCGCCGACGGCGCCGAAGGCCCGTGCCGGGCTGTTCACGCCCCCGGGGATCACGCGATTGGCCCGCGCGAACGCCTCGTGGCTCCGCGGCAGGCGGAAGTCAGGCCGGGACAGGGCGGGTGTCGTGGCTTCACTCATGGGTGATACCGGGTTGGGGCCTCGACCCCCCCTGACCCCCCCTTCTTAAGGGGGGGAAAGTCTGGCCTCCTTGGGCCTCCCCCCCTTACGAAGGGGGGGTAGGGGGGGTTCTGTCGTGCTGATGCAACGCAAGCGTGAGACTCTCTAACCCCGGCGCAGCCACCTCGCCACGTCGGGCGCGTGGTAGGTGAGGATCATATCGGCCCCGGCGCGCTTGATGCCGGTGAGGGTCTCGAGCACGACTCGGGGCTCATCGATCCAGCCGTTGGCCGCGGCGGCCTTGATCATGGCGTACTCGCCCGAGACGTTGTAGGCCGCCAGGGGGACGCCGAAGGTCTCCTTGACGCGGCGGATGATGTCGAGATATGCCAACGCGGGCTTGACCATGATCATGTCGGCGCCTTCGGCGAGGTCGAGGGCCACCTCCCGGATCGCCTCGTCGGAGTTGGCCGGGTCCATCTGGTAACTCCGGCGGTCGCCGAAGCTCGGCGTGCTCTCGGCGGCCTCGCGGAACGGGCCGTAGTAGCCGCTGGCATACTTGGCGGCGTAGGAGAGGATCGGCAGTCTGGATGAATCCCGCCTCGTCGAGCCCTCGGCGGATCGCCTGGACCATCCCGTCCATCATGCCCGACGGCGCGATCACGTCGGCCCCGGCGCGGGCGTGGCTGACCGCCTGCTCGGCCAGGAGCGGGAGCGTCGCGTCGTTGTCGACGTCCATCCGGCCGCCGGACTCCGCCAGCGGGCCGCAGTGGCCGTGGTCGGTGTACTCGCAGAAGCACAGGTCGGTGATCACCAGCAGCCCGGGAGCCGCCTTCCTGGCGATCCCGACGGCCTGCTGGACGATCCCGTCGTCGCGGAGGGCCGCCGTCCCTCGCGCGTCCTTGTGCTCCGGGATGCCGAAGAGGATGATCGCCGGGATGCCCAGCTCGGCGGCCTCGGCGACCGCCTCGCCCAGCCGATCGAGCGAGAGCTGATACTGGCCCGGCATCGAGGGGATCTCGCGCCGGAGGCCCCGGCCGTGGTAGACGAACAGCGGGTAGATCAGGTCATCCACGGTCAGCCGGTTCTCGCTCAGCATCGCGCGGAGCCGGGGATGGCCCCGCAGCCGCCGAGGGCGATGCAACGGGTAGCCTGAGGCGGGCTGGAATGTCATGCGTCGGTCCTCTCATTTGCGGGGAGTGCTCCGCTTCGCTTCGCTGCGGGCGGAACGCTCGCCTTCGGCTCGCTGGGGAGCGCGGGAGGGAAGACCCGTCTTCCCCGCACCCCGCACCCCGCAGCGAGCGCAGCCGAGCGCTCCGCAGCGACGCTCCGCCGGCGGGGCCTCAATGGCCCCGACGGTGGCCGTGGCCGTGCCCTCGGTCGTGGTGGTGCGGCGCCGGGAGCTGGGGCTGGAGCCGGACGTCGTTGCCGTTGGCGTCGAAGCACGCGATGACCAGGTGTTCGGCCGGGACGTCGTCGCCCATGACGATCTGGATGGTCATGTTGCACTCCTGCTCCATCCGGGCGATCTCCTTGCGCTTGCGATTGTTGAGGTAGCCGGCGACGGCCGGGTGGACGGCGATCTCGATCCGGCGGATCTCGTCGCGATGGGTGGCCAGGGCCAGGAGTCGCATGACGTCGATGGCCATGCTCTCGGCCGTCTTGACGACCCCGGCGCCGTTGCACTGGGGGCAATCCTGGTAGATCGACCGCTTGAGGCTGGGCCGGATGCGCTGGCGGGTCATCTCGATCAGGCCGAAGGCGCTCATGCGCAGGACCTTGGTCCGGCGCGGTCGCGCCGGATCGCGTCGCGGAGGGCGCGCTCGACCCCGCGGCAGTGCCGCTCCTCGCGCATGTCGATGAAGTCGTTGACGATCACGCCGCCCAGGTCGCGGAGGCGGAGCTGTCGCGCGATCTCGCTGGCCGCCCGCAGGTTCATCTCGTAGGCGGTCTTCTCGGCGTCGTCCTCCACCCGGAAGTTGCCCGAGTTGACGTCGATGGCGACCAGCGCCTCGGTCTGGTCGATGACGATCGAGCCCGCCCTCCGGCAGCGGCACGTGCCGGCGCTGGATCTTGGCGATCTCCTCCTCGATGCCGTACTTGTGGAACAGGGGGACCTTCTCCTCGTAGAGCTTCAGCCGGTTGACGAACCGGGGCATGACGACGCGGAGGAAGTCCTGGCGCGCTCGAACGCGGCGGGCTCATCGATCCAGATCGTGTCGATCTCCGAGGTGAAGATGTCGCGGATCGTCCGGATGATCATGTCCGATTCCTGGTAGATCGGCGTGGGCACGCGCGACTTCTTGATCCGGCGGAGGATGACCTTCCAGAGCCGCAGGAGGTAGGCCAGGTCGCGGGCCAGCTCGCGCTTGGTGCGGTCCAGCCCGGCGGTGCGGACGATGAAGCCCAGGCCCTTGGGGGGGTTGAGCTCATTCATGATCTCGCGGAGCTTGCGGCGCTGGCCTTCGTCGACGATCTTGCGCGAGACGCCGACGCGGTTGAGGCCGGGCATCAACACGAGGTATCGGCCCGGGATGCTGATGTAAGTGGACAGCGTGGGACCCTTGGTGCCGATGCTCTCCTTGATGACCTGGACGATGACCTCGTCGCCGCGGCGGAAGATCTCCTGGATGGGCGGCTTGGCCGGTCCGCGGCCGCGGCCGGTCCGCCCGCCGCGGACGGACTCTTCGAAAGCGGCTCCGCGGGCCTCGGGGCCGCGCAGGCCCATCTCGCGCTCGAGCTCCTCGATTTCCTCGATCTCCTTGCGGATCTCCTGCTCGAGCTCGGGGTCGATCTCCTCCTCGACCGCTGCGCCGCGGGGCGCCTCGCGGACGAACTCCTCCTCGAGGTCCTCGCGATCGACGACCTCGATCTCCTCCAGGTCGAGGTCCTCGAATTCCTCGCGGGATTCCTCCTCCTGGCGGCGCAACCGTGGGGGATAGGGCCGCTCGACCTCCGGCTCGCCGGGAAACTCCTCGAAGTCGAGTTCGAGCTCGTCGGCGCGGGAGCCTCGGGCTCACGGGCCCCGGCCTCGCGGAAGGGCTCGCGGTCCCGACGACGCCCGCGACGGCGACGGCGGCGACGGCCCTCGATGCGCGCACCTCCAGGACCCTCGGCCTCCGGCGGGATGAGCTCGTCCTCCTCGACGAATTCGGCGGCACGGGGTTCGACCTCGGGCTCAAGCAACGATTCGACATCGCGGTCCGGCCATTCCGGCTCGGCGGGGAAGATGTCGGCGCCGAAGGGTGAATCGCTCGACTTCATCCGCTCGCGGCGGGGGACGTAGCCCGGCTCGCCCGCACGGTTGTGGGCCCGGGGCCGCTCGCGCTCTCCCTCGCGCTCGCGGGGCTTCTCGCGTTCACGGTCGCGATCGCGGAGGGATTCCGGGACCTCCGGAGGCCGCCGCCACTCGGCCTCGGGTGCGGGTTCCAGCTCGGGTTCGAGGGGCCTGGGCATCTCGCGCGGCCGCTCCCAGTCGCCGCCGCGCGACCGGATCGCCGAGCGGCCGCCCCGCCGCCGCGGCGGCTGCTCGAACCGAGGGAGATCCCCGAAGGCGGGCTCCTCAGGCGGCAGGTCGGGCTCGGATTCCGGCGTGGGCTCGATCTCGGGCTCCGGTCGTTCCTCGCGGTCGATCGGGCCCGGCCGAGCCCGACCGGCTGGCCCTCCCGCTCGCCCTCGGCCCCGTCCCCTCCGCGGCTCTCGGACGCCGAAGGACTCGATCTCGGGCCCGGGGGTGGATGGCTCCTCCTGCCCCATCGGCTCGCGCCCGGCGGCGAATCCGGGCAGATCGCGATACCGTGCGGGCTCCGGCGTCTCCGGTTCGACCACGCGCTCGCGGGCGGACGACCGCGACCTGTCGGTACGGCTGGGAGGCAAATCGGGGTCGAAGATCTCCTCGCGCTCGGCCCGCCGCGCCGCGGGCCCTTCCGCCTCGGCCGGAGGGGACTCGCGCTCGAACCGCCGCTCGGGCGGCTGGCCGAATTCCGGCTCGCGCTCCCAGCCGATCCCCCGGTCCCAGTCCTGACGACCGGGGGCCGGCCAGTCCGGCTCGCGCCGGGCCGCGGTTTCGGCCGGAGCGTCCGGCTCAATCGGCGGTCCTTCGCCGAACGGGAGGCGCCCGCGGGAGCCGCCGGCTCGATCGGCCGGGCCGGCGGCTCGGGCTCTTCCCCGAACCCGGACAATCCCTCTCCGAACCGCCGCGCGGGCGGTTCCGAACGGTCGCGACGGCCGCGGACCGACTGGTCGGGACGCTCGCGCTCGCGGCCCCGCCCACGGGGCCGCTCCTCGCCGCGATCACGAGGCCGTTCCTCGCCGCGATCGCGAGGCCGCTCCTCGCCGCGGGGCGGCGTGATCAGAAACGGGTCAACCTCCTCGGTGGGCTCGGCCGCCGGCGCGGCGCCGATCGCCGCGCCCACGCTCGCGATCCCGATCCCGCCGCGGTTCGCGCTTCTTGCCCCGCTCGCGATCGCCGGACCGCTCCCGCGGCCGGGGCTCCGGCTCTTCATCCGCGCCCGCGTGCCGGAGGAAATACTGCGGCTCGACGTCCGAGACATGCAGGAACCCGTTGCGGCCGACCGAGAAGTCCACGAAGGCCGCCTGGATGGCCGGCTCGATGTTGACGATCTTCCCCTTGTAGATATTGCCGGTGTAGCTCTCGTGGCTGGTCCGCTCGACGTAGAGCTCCTCCAGGACGCCGTCCTCGACTATGGCGATGCGGCATTCCTCCGGCTGGAGCACATTGATCAGCATTTCTTTCTTCATGCGGTCTCTTTCCGGGACTTGCGCCGAGGGTCGGCGTCGGT
The DNA here is from genome assembly GCA_963815795.1 of uncultured Planctomycetota bacterium. Lineage (GTDB taxonomy): Bacteria > Planctomycetota > Planctomycetia > Isosphaerales > Isosphaeraceae > JAKAUH01. Next base: position 2,082,679 of record CAWFIC010000006.1, read on the forward strand.
GTTCGTTCGGTAATCGGTAGGGATCCAGGGGGGCCGGCCGGGACCGCCGCGGCGGTCGGGCCGGGCCGGGCCCCAGCGATCACGCGTCGAGCTCCACGTCGACGCGGGTGAGGAAAGCGCCTTCAACGAGCAGGTGGCCGAGCGAGAGCGCTTCGAGCAGGTCCTCCGGTCGCGCCGAGCCTTCGGGGGCGACCGCCAGGCGGAAGCGGAGCACGCCGTCGTCGGCCAGTTCGGCCGAGAGCACGTGCGGGCGCAGGTCGAATGGCCGCTCGCGTTCCGCCCTGCGGCGGATCGCCGGCCAGCTCGCGGACGACAGGAAGGCCGCCACGGCGGCGCGGGCGGCCTCGCGGCCGCCTTCCGGGACCGCCAGCTCGTAGGCGACCGACCGGGGCCGGGGCGCGGCGGCGACCGGCGGCAGCGGCCGCGCGTCGACCCAGACGAAGCCCGGCGGGGCGCATGCCTCCAGCCGGGCCAGCAATTCCGACGGCGTCCACGGCTCGGTCAACTCGAGGTCCACGACCTCGCGCAGGGCCTCGATCCCCAGTCCCAACGCCAGCGCGAAGGTCATCTTCGGGCGCGGGTTGAAGCCCTGGGTCGTCGCCATCGGGATCCGCGCGCGGCGGAGCATGCGCTCCAGGCAGCGCATCAGGTCGTGATGGCTGACTTGACGGAGGTCGCCGCGTTTCGCGAAGCGGAGTCGCACCTTGGTGGCTGTTGTCATATCCGGCGGCCGAACGGGCCGCTCCGGGCCGGTCGTGAGGGATGGGGCATGCCGCGCCCTGGGGCGTCGGGCCGCCGCGCCAACCGCTCTGTCCTGTATATCGGGTCCTGTCTGGCCGCGCCTGCGCCTTCCGGCGTGGCGGGCTCGGAGTCCATGAAGAAACGGATGAGAGATTCCAGATTCCGAATTCCAGATTCCAAGGACCCCGAAGAACGCCTGCCATGGCCAACGACGTCCGTGTAGAATCTTGGATTTGGAATCTGAAATCTGTGATTCCGATCCTCTTGTTCAACAACGTCTGATCCAAACACCCGGCCGTGGCCCTGCGGACCCGGCCGACGCGTCAGCTCGCCGCCGGCTGCCCGACTAGGCCCGCGGAGACCGCCGGCCGGGTCGCTTCCGCGGGGCCGGGGGCCTGTTCGGGCAGGGCCCGCCGCAGCGCCGCGTCCATTAGATCGACCACCTCGCGCGCCGTGCGCAGGCTCAGGGCCTCGGCAGCCAGGGCCTCGGCATCCGACAGCCGGATCCCCCGGACCACGCGCTTGATCTCCGGCAGTTGATGCGGGGGCATGCTGAGCTGGCGGATCCCCAGTCCCATGAGGAGCATCGTGTAGAGCGGATCGCCCCCCATCGTCCCGCAGACGGCGGCCGGGATCCCCTGCTTGCGGGACGCTTCGACCACCATGGCGATGAGGCGCAGGACGGAAGGGTCGGCGGCGGAGTACAGCTCGGCGACGGTCTCGTTGGTCCGGTCCACGGCCAGGGTATATTGGATCAGGTCATTCGTTCCGATGGAGAAGAAATCCACCTCCTTCGCCAGGTGATCGGCCATCAGGGCGGCGGCAGGTACCTCGACCATGACGCCGACCGGTATGCGCTCGGGGATTCGTTGCCCTTCGGCCCGGAGCTCGGCGGCGACCTCGTCGAGGATGGCGCGCGCGGCCCGGAGCTCGGCCAGGGTTGACACCAGCGGGAACAGCACCCGGACGTCTCCCAGCGCGGCGGCGCGCAGCAAGGCGCGGAGCTGGGGCCGGAAGAGATCGGGGTTGCGGAGCGACAGCCGCAGGCTGCGCAGCCCCAGCGCCGGGTTCATCTCCGGCCCGCCATCGGGGCGGTAGCCGGCGATCTTGTCGGCGCCGAGGTCGAGCGTGCGGATCGTGAGGGGTCGGCCGCCCAGCGCCCGGACGACTGAGGCATACGCCTCGAACTGCTGGTCTTCGCCTGGGGCCTCTTCGGCGCTCAAGAACAGGAACTCAGTGCGGAACAGCCCGACGCCGCCGGCCCCGCGCTCGAGGCAGGCGGCGACCTCGCCGCCGAACTCGATGTTGCCCCAGAGCTCGACCCGGCATCCGTCGAGGGTCTCATCGGGCCGATCGGCCTGGCGGGCGAGCACCTGGAACCGGGCCGCCCGCTCGGCGGCCATCCGGCGGTACCGCTCCTGGGTCGGCTCGTCGGGGTCGAGGATGACCAGGCCCTGGTCGCCGTCGACGATCGCCGATACGCAATGGCGGGCGCGCTCCAGCACCGGCCCGAGGCCCGCGACCGCCGGGATCTCCAGCGCGGCCGCGACGATCGCGGTGTGGCTGGCGCGGCCGCCGACCTCGGTGGCGAAGCCCGGGACGCGCCGCGGGTCGAGCCCGGCGGCCTCGCTGGGCGACAGGTCGTGCGCCAGCACGATCGTCGGCGTCGCCAGCCCGGTCTGGAACGACTCGGGCCGCTCGCCGACGAGCTGGGCGAGGATCCGGCCCTCGATGTCGCGGACGTCGGCCGCCCGCGCCGCCATGTGCGAGCCCGCGAGCCGTTCCAGCCGCCCGGCGTACCCCTCGAGGATCTCCAGCACGGCGTGCTCGGAAGAGATCCGCTCCTGCTCGACGAGATGGCGCGCCTCGCGGCGCAGCACCGGATCGGCGATCATCCGGCCGTGCGCCGCGAGGATCTCGGCGTATTGCGGGCCGAGCCGATCGCGAACCTCGTCCGCATCGACGTCGGCCGCCGCGCGCGCCGACTCGAGGCCCCGCTCCAGCCGGACCAGCTCGCCGGCGACCGCGCCGTGGGGGATCGCGCGGGTCGGCAGCGCCAGCCCGCGCCGGTCCAGCACCACCACTGGTCCCAGGGCGATCCCCGGGCTGATGGCGATACCCCGCAGGACCTGCATCGGCTGCAAGCCCGGGCGCGTCGTCGAGTTAGCTGTCGCCGAAGGCCGCATGCCTGGATCCCAACAAGTCGAACCGGGCGATGACTCCCCGCCGCGACCCGGCCGGCGGCGCCGCCGAGGCGTCCGGCCTCCGGCGGCGCGATGGTCGGGTGAGCCATGGCTCCGGCCGTTCATCGGCCCGGCTCCGGGGCGGGACCGGCGTCGATCGGCTCGCCGGCCTCGTCCTCGTGGAACCGCGCCGAGACCAGCTCGGCCAGCGCCTCGACCGCCGCCACGGCGTCCGGCCCGCGCGCCTCCAGCTCGAGGCGGGTGCCGCACTCGGCGGCCATCATCGTCAACTCCAGCAGACTCTTCCCATTGAACTCGTTGTCGTTGTGTCTTACCCGGACATCGCTCTGGAACTGCGAGGCCAGCTCGACGAATTTCATGGCGGGCCGGACGTGCAGGCCCAGGCCGTTGGTGATCTCGACTTGGCGATGGGCGACCGTCGTATCGTGGCTCATCCGCAACTCGATCGGCCTGGGCCGTGGACAAGCGGCTACCGGGTCGGGTCGCCCCAGACGCCGTGGCGGCCTGAATTCGCCTTCGGGATCGCCGGGCGGAGACGCCGCTGGAGGGCGGCGGACTCGACGGCCACCACGCCCTCGCCTCAAACCGGAAGGCCCGCGATCGCGGACCCCGCGGCGCCCTCTCCGGCACCGTTCGCCGGTACCGTCGGTTCAATGCGATCCCTGGTCGGCTTCTTCCAAGACGTCGATCACGTTCTGGCGCGATTGCGCCTGGCGCAGGAAGTTGACGAACCGTTCGTCCTTCAGATGTCGGGAGATATTCTCCAGTGCTCGCAAATGGTCTCCGGGTTGGTTCTGGGGCGAGACCAGCAGGAAGAAGATGTTGACCGGCTCGCCGTCGAGGGCCGCGAAATCGACCCCGCGGCGCGACAGGGCGACGGTGCCGATGAGACGCTGAAGCGTGGGATGCCGGGTATGCGGCACCGCCACCCCCTGCCCGATGCCCGTCGAACCCAGCTCCTCCCGGCCGAGGATGGCCCGGATCACGCTCTCCGTATCGCCATCGGCCAGGCGGCCAGCCCGATGGAGGCTGCCCACCATCTCACGGATTGCCTCCTCCTTGCCCGTGGCCTGCAAGTCCACCAGGATCGCCTCTCGTACCACGAAATCCAAGAGCTTCATCCGCCCCTCCATCGACGGGTCGACCGGCCGAGGCTCGCCTCCGTCGGGCCCCGCCCGCGAACCGCCCTCGACCACGCCGCGCGGGTCGCCGGTCGAGGCCAGCACGCATGATCGCCGCCGGGCCCTCACCGGGAACCGGGTCGGCCGGTTCCCTCGGGGATGCGCCCGCGTCTTCGGCGGTCCGCGGATCCCCGATGACCGCCACCTCGCTCGCTAGGTCAAGTCCGTACCCGCCTGGGGCACGTCCCCCTTATGCTGCTGCACCCGTTCTTTATATCGCCGCAACTGCTGCTCGATCTTGTGCACGCAGGCGTCCATGGCCGTTTCAGGCGTCGCGCCGGATTCGCGGGCCACGAAATCGTGCTTGTGCTCGGCCGAGACGAGGATCTCGATCTCCCAGGCATGCTTGAGGTGGTCCGCTGCCACCTCGATCGCCATCAGGCGTCCGAAGTACTTCTGCAGCTTCTCGGCCTTGTCATGCAAGTAGCGCTGCTGTTCGGCGTCCAACCCCCCGTGGCGGGTCGAAATCTCGATTTGCACCCAGAGGCTCCTAGCTGAGGTCATCCACCATCCTCGTTGTCACGGTCGGAGGCGACTATCAAAAAGTAACCCCTCCCCGCCCGGATGGTCAAGACGGCTCCGCCACAACGATGACTCATTCCCCGACGGCCCAGTGCTGCAAGTTCCGGGCCTAGAAGATCTTGGGAGGGGGCTTTCGGTGCACACCGCCATGTCTTATGGTAGGCCCCGCGTCCATCGCTCCGGCAAAACGAACGGCCGCACCAAAACACGTTGTAATGCTTTGTTAAACGTTGCGCGGGAGGTTCAGGTCCGTGTGGGTTCAACGCTATGACCCGATGGGGAGCTGGCCGCTCTCCACGATGGCGGCGGGATTTCCGGTGCTGGTGCTGCTGGGCTTGCTGGCCACCGGTCGGATCCCTGCCTGGAAGGCGGCCCTGGCGGGGCTCGGCACGGCCTGCCTGGTGGCGGTTTACGTCTTCGACATGCCGGGGAGGATGGTGCTGGCCGGCGTGGCAGTGGGCCTGGTCTTCGCGGCGATCCGGATCGTCTGGTTGATTGTGGCCGCCGTTTTCCTCTACGACATCGCCGTGGAGACGGGGCAGTTCGAGATCATGAAGGCGTCGATCGCCCGGCTGTCGGCCGATCGCCGGCTCCAGGCGGTGCTGGTCGCGTTCTGTTTCGGGGCGTTGATCGAGGGCGCGGCCGGCTTCGGCGCCCCGGTGGCGATCTCGGCGGCCTTCCTGGTGGGCCTGGGATTCCGCCCGTTCCAGGCCGCCCTGCTCTGCCTGATCGCGAACACCGCGCCGGTGGCCTGGGGCGGCATCGGCATCCCGATCCTGACGCTCAGCACGGTCACCGGGCTCGACGTCAACGCCTTGAGCGCGACGTCCGGGAGGATCCTGCCGATCCTCTCGGTGGTGATCCCGTTCTGGCTGGTCGCGACGCTGGCGTCGTGGCGCAAGACCTGGGAGGTGCGCTTCCCGCTCCTGGTCATCGGCGGCACGTTCGCGGCGGTGCAGTTCCTCTGGTCGAACTTCGTGGGTTTCGAGCTGGTTGACATCGTCTCGTCAGGCGCGAGTCTGGCCGCCGGCGTGGTGGTGGTGCGATTCTGGCGACCGCGGGAGGTCTGGAGGTTCGAAGCGGACCCCGAGCCCATCGCCATGACGCCGGCCGACGGCATCGATCATCCGTACGCATTGACGACCCGACGGGTCGCGCGGGCCTGGATGCCGTTCGCCCTGTTGACCGCGTTCGTCCTGGTCTGGGGGATTCCCGCATCGAAGAGCCTGGGGACCCCGGCGGTGAAGGAGTGGCTCGATCGCTGGATCTCGTGGAAGCCTGAATTGCGGTCGCTGCACCTGCAGGTCGCGCGGGGGGCCGCGGTGACCGGCCACGAGGTGCCCACCGCGCAGGACCTCGAGAAGGCCCAGCTCGAGATCGTGCCGCTCTCCGCCACGGGCACGGCTGTCTTCCTGGCGGCGGTGGCCAGCGGATTTCTGCTCGGCGTGCCGGCGATCAGGATGGCACGGCTCTTCACGTGGACGATCCGCCGCATGGTCCCCGCCATCGCCGCGATCCTCTGCATGCTGGCCCTGGGATTCGTGACGAAATACTCGGGCATGGATGCGGTGCTCGGCCTGGCGTTCACCCGGACCGGGCGGTGGCTCTATCCGGTCTTCGGGACGCTCCTGGGCTGGCTGGGCGTGGCGCTGACCGGTTCGGATACGTCGAGCAACGTCCTGTTCGGCAACCTCCAGAAAATCACCGCCTTGAAGCTCGGCCTGGACCCGGTCCTGATGGCGTCGGCGAACACGACCGGCGGCGTGATGGGCAAGATGATCGACGCGCAATCGATCGTGGTCGCCGCGGCGGCCACCGGTGAAGGTGGACACGAAGGCCACCTGCTCCGCGCCGTCCTGCGGCACAGCATCCTGCTGGCGCTGATCGTCGGCGCGATCGTCTGGTTCTATGCGCACGTCGCGACGGGCGTCGTGGTCTCGGCCGCGGCGACCGGTTGAGCGCCTCCCGACGACTGCATGAAGCCATCCGGTCGCCCCGACCTCGGACGCGGTCCTCCCTGTTCCGAGGGGCGGGATCGATTATCATGACTGCGAACGAGACGGCGGCAAGGTCTCAGACGAAGGAGAACCGATGGTTCGAATCGACCCCGAATCCTCCCCTTCGGACAGCACACTTCCCGCGCCCGAGGGGAGTTCTCTGCGATCGGAGCCGGTTCCCTTCAAACCCTCCTCGGGCGGGCTGGGCCGACTCCTGGCCTTCACGATCCTCGCCGGACTCATGGCCGGCGTGATCTCGTCGGTGGTGGGCGAACGGATCATGGACGCGTACCGAGGCGACCTGCTCCCCAAGCTCGAGGTCCACCCGAGCCCCGAGACCATGCGCCGGCTGAGAGACGCCCGGCTTTACACCGCGACGCTGACCTACGCCGCGATGGGGGGATTCCTGGGACTGGCGATGGGGCTGGCGGGCGGACTGGCACGGCGGTCGGTCCTGGCGGGTGTCCGGGCCGGGGCCGTGGGACTCGTGCTCGGCACGGTCGCCGTGGCTTCCGCGTCGCTGCCGCTCGCGTCGCACTTTTTCAAGACACGCGACCCGCAATCGGTTCGACCTGGTGCTCCCGATGCTCACGCATGGTGCGATCTGGTCGGTCGCTGGTGCGATCGGCGGCCTCGCGGTCGGCCTGGGGCTCGGCGAGAAAGGCCGATGGAAAGCCACTCTCGTGGGAGGGCTCGTCGGTGCCGCCGCCGCGGCGATCATCTACGAGATTGTCGGCGCGCTCGCCTTTGCGACCGCCAAGACGGACCTCCCGCTCTCGGCTTCGACCACGACTCGATGTATGGCCCAGTTGCTGATCGCGACCCTCTCGGCGGCGGGCGCGGTCCTCGCCCTGGGCCAGTCCCCGAAGGGCGAGGATCCCTCGTCGGTTCCCTCGTGATTCGCCTCAATAACTATCGGAACTGATGACCTCGCCGCCGCCTCGCGTTCCGAGCGATTCGTAGGTCAGGATGCTGATCGAATCCTTGATGAACCGGACGCTCCCATCGGCGAAGGCGAAATTGCAACCGCCGGGATGGTAGCTGCTGGAATTGATGAAGCTCGACCCCTCCGGCGCAACTGGGACACGAGGCGCCGAGGCGGCAACTGCGCCACGGGTACTGTCTCGAGTTGGGGGGCACGATCGTGTTGAATAGCGTGTAACCGCGTTCACCCAGGGCCCAGAGCTGGCCATCGTACTGCTTCAGGCCGACGCCGTCACAAGGGGGATACCCGACGCAGGTCGACAGGGCGCTGCTCATCCAGAAGGCGCTGCAGGACTGCAGTGCCTGGATCACGGCCTTGGGGTTCGACTCGGCGTTGTTTCCGGGCATCGACACGGGAACGATCCCCCCCGTGGGATCGGGCGCCCCCGACATGCCGTTGCCGCGATAGCTATCATTCCTGCCGTAATCCCCCACGAGGCCCTCGCCGAACGCGATCGTGTTCGACGTCCCGTCGGTGACGGAGGCGAGCGTCACCGAGCTGCACGAGTTAATGCTGTTATACACCCGGAAGATCCCGGTCGTGTTGCCGTCCGTCGGGTACTGGATGGTGGAGGGCCCGATGCTCCCGGCATAGCTGTTGATGTTCTGCTGACCCGCGAGGCCATCCGACGGGCAGAGGAAGTTGGCGATCCTCATGTTGTAGATCGTGCTGTTGGTCGCGTCGGCCTGCGGGCCGACGTAGCAACAGGTCAAACTGAAGTTCGCCGCGTTGTATAGCGGCCCTTGCTCGACATACGGCAACAGCATGGCCTGGGCGCTCCAGGCCGTCCAGGTCGAGAGCGAAGCCGGCGGACTCATGCCGAGGTAGGCCGTGGTGTTGTCGATGCCCGGCGGGAAGACCCCGGTGGCCGTCGAGTAGTTGTGCAGCGCCAGGGCCAGTTGCTTCAGGTTGTTCGTGCACTGGATGCGGCGTGCCGCCTCGCGTGCCGACTGGACCGCCGGCAGCAACAGCGCGATCAGCACGGCGATGATGGCGATGACGACCAGAAGTTCAATCAGGGTGAAACCGCGACGTACCCTCATGGATGTGAACTCCTCTTGCGGATTCGAAAAGCACAGAATCACATATGATATCGAACCGTGAGCCGAGATGGGTGTCATGAAGACGGCCAGGCGCACCGCGGGAACGGATGACGCGCATCGGCATCGATTCGCCCCGAGGTCGAATCCGCGATCGGCTACTTCATCTTCGCGCTGGCGGCCTTGCCCTTGCTCTTGGGAGCCCCCCCCTTGTACGACTCGATCTTGGTCTTCCGGTAGGCTTTCGTCTCCTCGCTCACCTCGACCAGCGTGCCCGTCGTCCTCGAGTTGTCAGTGCAACCGCTCAATGGCGCATGTGAACCGATGAACAGAAGAAGAAGCAAGACTCGGCCGTGCGGGAAACGCGATCCTCTCATGTCGAGTCCTCTCAGAACGAGGCCGGGCGAAAGGAATCACCCGAGGAGAGATCGGGTCGTATGAGCCTGCTTCAGTTCGGCGACGAATGCTAATAACCATAGCCGAAGAGCCACGCGAATGGAAGTGGCGAGAACAGTAACTTAAGCGTCCAAGCGAGCGACCATGGATGGCACAAGGACACGGATCGGTACATCGTCGTCGAATCGCGGCGACTTGCAATCACGAACCCCGCGAAGTGTACTGGTCGATGGGCGGCACTTCTCTGGTCCTTGGGCCTTCCGATGGATGCTCGTCCTGGTCTCGCGACAATGGGAACGGCCCGGCCGACGGCCCGCGAGAGCCCCGGAGAAGAGCCGTCGCGGATCGCCGCGGGGGCGACGATCCTCCTGGTGGCGATCTGGATCGGCTTGACCGCGGGTTACCTCGACCTCGGCCTCATGATCCTCAGGAAGCGCCTGTCCGGCGACGCCTTCCATCGCCTCGGCGACCATTTTTCCTGGCTCATCCCGACGGGGGTCTTAGTCCTGGTGCTGGTCCCGGGAACGGCGCTCGCTCTGTTCGCCTGCTTGCGCCGGCGCACTGTCAACCTGGGCCCCGCCGTGGGACTGCTGCTTTTCCTCGGATTCCTCGACGTGTGCGCGAGGCTGCCGCTGGAACTGTGGGCGTCGCTGTTGCTATCGGGCGGCCTCGCCGTGCAGACCGCTCGGGTGGTCGGCCGCCACGGTGGACTGTTCCTCGGCCTGGTGCGCCGTTCGGCCCCGTTGCTCGCCGGCGCCGTGCTGGCGACCATCCTGCTGACGTTCGGCGGCCGTGCGTGGTCCGAGTACCGGGCATCGGCCGCCTTGCCGCCCGCACCTCCCGGGGCCCGGAACGTGCTCTTGATCGTCTGGGACACGGTACAGGCCGGGAATCTGAGCCTCTACGGCTACGGCCGCCGGACTTCGCCGGCCCTCGAACGGTTGGCCGGCCGGGGCGTGCGGTTCGACCGGGCTTTCGCGACCGCCCCGTGGACCCTGCCGTCGCACAGCAGCCTTTTCACCGGGAGATGGCCCCATGAGCTGACGGCCGACTGGCGATCGCCCCTCGACGCGAGTGTGCCCACGCTCGCCGAGTACCTCGCGGCCCATGGCTACGACACCGCCGGATTCGTCGCCAACCTGGACTATTGCAGCCGGGAGACCGGCCTGAGCCGGGGATTTGCGCACTACGAAGACTACCCGATCGAGCCGTGGGACGTGTTGACGCGATACGTCGGGCTGGGCGCCAGGCTCGACCTGCTCACGCCGGCCTCCGTGATCAACAGGCTGCTCAAGACCTACGTGGACGGCTCGTGTGACGTGATCCCACGCTCCAAGGAGCACGCGAAGGACGCCGCCGCGGTTAACCGGTCGTTCCTCGCGTGGCTCTCCCGGCAGCGGACGCGGAACCGTCCGTTCTTCGCATTCCTGAACTACAACGACGCCCACTCGCCGTACGAGGTCCCCGATCGATCGTCGCCGGCCTTCGGGCTGCGGCCGGTGTCGTACCTGGACCGGCTGACCCTCAAGAGCTGGGACACGCTCGACAAGCGCAGTTGTCCCTCGGTCACGTGCGGATGGCCATCGACGTCTATGACGATAGCATCCACTACCTCGATCGGCGTCTGGGGCTGCTCATCGACGAGCTGGCGAGGCGCGGCATGCTCGATGACACGCTGGTCATCGTCGCCTCCGATCATGGCGAGCATCTCGGCGATCACCTCCTGTTCCTGCACGGCTGCAGCTTGTACCGGCAGTTGGTCGGCGTACCGCTGGTGATCGTCGATCCGAAGGGGGTACCGGCGGGTCGGGCGGTCACCGAACCGGTCAGCTTGCGCGACATCCCGGCGACGGTGGTCGACCTGCTCGGGCTGGCGGCGGCGCACCCTTCCCGGGCCGCTCGCTCGCTCGCACATGGGCCGGGACCGGACCGGCGAAGGCCCCCGACGGCGAGCCCCTGCTCATGGAGGCGGGAAAACCGATCGCGCTGATGAACCAGGGGCGCGAGCCGGTCGCCAAGGGTCCCATGAAGTCGCTCGTCGCCCAAGGGATGCACTACATCCGCACGGCCGATGGCCGCGAGGAGTTGTTCCTGCTGAGCACGGATCCCGAAGAACAGACCAACATGGCCGTCTTTCCGTTCGCCGCGGACCATCTCCGTCGCTTCCGGACCAGCCTGTCGGCCATGCTCCAGAAGCCATGACTCCGCGGCCCCATCGGCAAGAAGGGCAGTACCCCTTCGGGAAGACCTCGTCATCACTCCTTGAAGCGCCCGGGCAAGAGCGGTCCGTCGGTCAGGTGATCGAGCGCCGATCGCAGCCGGTGAAGCGTCGTCTGGGCCGCGGGATCGTCGGCCAGGTTGTGTTGCTCCTTCGGGTCCCGGTGCAGATGGAACAGCTCCTCGCGGACATCGCTCTCCCGGCGGATGTACGACCAGTCCTCGTCCTTGACGGCCCCCAGCGGGGGGAGCGGCCTGGGAACGCCCCAGGAATTGCGATGGAGCGGGTCGTTCGGGACAACCTCGGCGAGCGCTGGCGAAGTGGAAGAGTGCCGCGCCGATGCCGCGGGAACCGGCCGCTCCCAGTATCGCGCCAGGGATGCCCCGGGGAAGGGCGCGCCGGCCTCCAGGCCGGTCAGGTCGACGATCGTCGCCGCCAGGTCCCGCAGACTGACCGGCTCCTCGACGGCCCGCTTCGTCGCGCCGCCCCCTGGCGGGATGATGAGGAGTGGGACGTGCAGCTCGGTCTCGTAGAGACTCTTGCCGTGGCAGAAGATGCCGGTGTGCTCGCCGAAGCTCTCGCCGTGGTCCGAGGTGACGATCAGCCAGGTTCGCTCCAGCACCTTGCGCCGATCCAGCTCGTCGACCAGCTTCCCTAGCTGTTCATCCAGATCCGCGATGCAATCGTCGTAGGAGTCGGCCGCGAAGGCCACGCCCTCGGGCGAGAGGGTCGACTTGTCGAGCTCCCACCAGTGCTGGATCAGCGTACGCTGATAGTCGTTGGTCGGCTCGATCCCGAATCGATGAAGCCTCCCCGGCGCCAGTTCATAGGGATAATGGGCGTCGAAGTAGTTCAAGAACGCGAAGAATGGCCGCTCCGGCTGCGTGCGTCGCGAGAGCCAGTCGAGCAGCTCGCGATTGACGACCGCCGCCCCCTTGCGATCGGTGTCCAGCGCCCGCCAGAGGCGCTGGACATGGGACATCAATCCGGCGGACTCCAGCCAATCCTCCGTGAAATACACGATCATCTGGAACCCTTGCAGGGCCCGATTGACCAGCACGGCCGTCTTGAGGGCGGTGAGCTCGGGGAAGATGAAATCCCGGTAATGCGTGAAGCCGCGGCCCAGCCCCGAATCGGCGGCACAATAAAAGGTGTTGCCGACGAACCCGGCGGTCGCGTAGCCCCGGTCACCGAGGAACTCCGCCAGCGTGGGATGGGAACGGTCGAGGGGAGTGAGCCAGCCGACCGAGAGGTCATGCAACCATCGTCCGGTAAACATGGTCGCATGAGACGGCAGTGTCCAGGAGGAGGCCGCGCGCGCGGCGTCGAAGCGGATCCCGCGCTCGGCGAGCTCAACCAGCGTCGTGCTGGTCGCTCGATCGTAGCCATGCAGCTTCAGGTGGCCCGCCGCGACGGCGTCCATCACGATCAAGAGGACATTGGGCGACCCCGGCGGCGGTAAGGGCCGTGCCGCCTCGCGCGCCCGCTTGATTCGATCGCCCACCCAGAGTGTCGTCCCCAGGATCGCCACGACAGCGACAACCGCCGGCAAACTGACCAGGACAGATCGCCAGAGAACCCGTCGATGGCGCTCGAATACCGGAACGAGCCACGCGGCCGCCCCCACCGCCACGACCAGCCAGGCCATGCCGTAGATCCGGGGAAAGGCGACCAGCACGGCGGGCAGGGGGGTGATGGCGCACAGGCCGCGCGCGAACAGCCAGCTCCCTCGGCGCGGCCAGACCAGGATGATGGCCGTCGCGATCAATCCGAGCGTCAGGAAGATGCAGACGTTCGCGAGCGGGATCAGCCAGACGAAGTGACGGCTCATCTTGTAGAGCTGATCCGGATCGAATGCCTGCTTGCGGAGCACGATCGTGCCGACCTCGAGCAAGCCGGCGACCAGCCCACACCAGGTCGATAGGAGCCATACCGAAACGAGCCGCGGCCGGTTCGTGGCCGGGATCGGGTCGGCCGCCCCAACCGTTCCGGACTCCCTGAAGGCAGCAGTCCGACTGGTCATCGGCGTCTGGGGAGCGTGCTGGAAAACCCCGTTCTCGGCTCAGGGCGGGACACTGACGGGATGCGAAAACCGTCGACTCAACTTAGCACGACACCCACCTCGCAGCAAGGCGGCGTCCTTCGGAGCTCCCGGGACGACCGCCGCAATCGGGCGCGGTGTGGTTGCCGGGCGAGCGAAGGAGAATACTATGGGAATCGGCCATGTCGCGACGCGGCAAGGACGCGATCCGGCATTCCACGGGGAGTCCAGGTCCGGCCATGTCAGCCACGAACACGGAAGAAGTCCCAGGGATGGCCCGGAGTCGGCGACGAGTCCGGCTGCTGCTGGCATGGCTCGGCGGAGCGGGACTCATCCTGGGCGGCTGGGGCTGGTGGACCGATCGCCGTTACCGGGGCGCGATGGACGAGATCGAATCGCAGATCGTGGCCGGTCGCTACGCGATCGCCTGCCGGGATCTGAACACGCTCCTGTCCTGGAAGTCGGACCCGACCGGGGGGATCGTCTACCTGCTGGGATCTTGCGAGCTGGCACGCGGGCGGGAGCACGAAGCGGCCGAAGCCTGGCGACGGGTCGTGCCGGGTTCCGAGTTCTCGGAGCGAGCCATCCGGGGACGCCTGCGTCTGCTCCATGACTCAGGGCAGCTCGCGGCCGCCGAGCGACTCCTCGAGCAGGCCGCCCAGGACCGCCGCAACGATCGGACAGCCATCTTGGCCTTGCTCGTGCCGACATGGAACGAGCTCGGTCGCGTCGACGAGGCGGTGCGACTCGTCGAGGCGCGGTGGCAGCATTTGAATGAACGAGGCGAAGGGGCGCTCGAGCCGGCGATCAAACTGGTTCGGCTGCATGTCGACCTGACGTTGAAGCCCACGCCGGTCGAAACCATCCGTGCCGTTCTCGATCGGGCCGCTCGGCTGGCGAGGGACGACGATCGAGTGTGGCTCGGTCGGGCGAACCTGGCGATCCGGACCGGCGCCTACGACGAAGCCGAGCGGTGGCTCGATGCCTGCTTGCGAAGCCGTCCCGAGGATGTCCCGATCTGGCGTGCCCGGCTGAACTGGGGCATGGCGACCAATCGAATCGACGCCGTGCGACAGGCGATCGGTCGCATCCCGGCGTCGGAGTCGACTCCGACCCTGGTCCACCGGCTGAGAGCCTTCCTCGCCGCCAGTCGGGGTGACCACGCCACCGAACGCCGGGAGCTGGATCGCCTGTCCGAGATCGATCCTTCGGAACCGACGACGCTCGACCGTCTCGTCCATCTGGCGGAGAAAGACGGGCACCCCGCTCGGGCCGCCGATCTCCGTCGTAAGAAGGCCGACATCGACCGGCTTCGAGCCCGGTACGTGAAACTCCACGAGCGGGCGCAGCCCCTCCGCGACGCTGCCGAGATGGCCCGCCTGGCCGAGCAGCTCGGCCGCCCGTTCGAGGCACGGGCCTTGCTCGTGCTGGCGGTCTCGGAAGACCCGGACCGCGGCGACCTGCGGCGCGATCTGGCACGAGTTACCGCGAACCCGCCGGTGGACCACATCCCGGGGCAGACTCTGTCCGACGTGCTCGCCGATGAGCGGAGCAGGCCGAGGGATTGAAACGCCCCGGAATCAGCGCCCATCGAATCGCAGGTCTGGAGGCCGCCCGGTTGGAATCGGGCAGTTTGACCGTCCGACGGCCCATTTCGTAACATGAGGGTCCCGAATCGGAAGCGACCATCACGCGAACGGCGTCCGATCGGCGCCATCCCCGAGTTGCCGGAGACCTTGATGCGGACGTGGCGAATGTCCCTTTTCGGATTGCTGGCCGGCCTCTTTGTGACGATGCACGGCTGCTGGCAAGAGTCCAAGCCTCCGGAGAACACGCCGCCCTCCTATCGAGGCATCGCGCTGACGGTCGGAGCGCTCGACGAGGCGGGCCTGCTCACGGGCGTCGCCGCGCATCGCGGCGAGTGGATGGCATCGCGCGGCGGAGAGATCGCGGTCCGCGAGCAGCCGGTGAAGCAGGAATCGGCCCGCGAGGTCGATATCCTCCTCTTCCGCGGCGATCGGCTGGGCGACCTGATCGATGCGGAGCTGCTGACGGCGATCCCCAACGAGGCGGTCATGCCGCCGGCTCCCAGCGGGCCGCTCGGAGGCGGTCCGGCGCGGTCGGCGGACGCCGCAACGAAGCCCGCGCAGGACCCCTTCGATTTGCTGGGGATCGCGCCGCCCTACCGCGATCAGGTCACCCGGTACGGCAGCGAGCGCATGGCGTTGCCGTATGGCGGCTCGGCGCTGGTGCTGGCCTACCGTCGCGACGCCTTCGAGCGGGAGGCCAATCGCGCCGCGGCCAAGGAGAAGGGCATCAATCTCGAACCGCCCAGGACCTGGGGCGAGCTCGACGCCCTGGCCCGCTTCTTCCACGGCCGCGACTGGGACGGCGACGGCACACCGGACTTCGGGATCTCGCTCGTGCTGGGCGCCGACGCCGAGGGGCTCGGCAACGCGACGTACCTGGCCCGGGCGGCCAGCCTCGGGCAGCACCCCGACCACTTTTCGTTCCTGTTCGATTCCGAGAAGCTGGCCCCGCGGATCGAGATGGCTCCGTTCGTCGAGGCGCTGGCGGGTCTGATCGGGCTCAAGACTTCGGGTCCGGCGGGGATGGAGCGGTTCGACGCCGCGGCGGCGCGCGAGTCGTTCCGCACCGGAAAGGTCGCCCTCTTGATCGACCGTGCCGAGCGTGCGTCGGCGTGGGCGCACAACAAGCCGGTCGGCGTCGCGCCGCTGCCGGGATCCGAACGGGTCTTCGACCCGAGCTCGAAGACCTGGACCACGCCGCAGCAGCGCAACAGGCCCAGCTATCTGCCCTTCGGCGGGGGCTGGCTGATCGGGATCCGGGGCGGACTTTCCGGCACCCAGCTCGAGGCGGCGATCGATCTCGCCAAATACCTGGCCGACCCGCAAAACTCCGACCGCATCCGCGCCGAGCGGGTGTTCCCCATGCTCCCCTTCCGCACGGCGCAGATGGGCCAGGGGTTGCCCGACCCGACCGCCGCGCCCGACGTGGATTCGCGGCTCTGGGCCGAGGCTGTCGGGCGGACGTTCGCCGAGCGCACCGTCGTGGGCCTTCGAATCCCGGCGGCCGACGGGTACCTCGGCGACCTGGCCAAGGGACGAGCCGCCGCCCTCGGTGGGATGGAGCCGAAGTCGGCGCTGGCGGACGTCGCCCGCGCCTGGACCGAACGCACCAAGGCCCTCGGTCCGAAGCGCCAGCTCTGGCATTACCGCCGCAGCCTGAACCTCCGGGCGAATGTCGCCGAGCCGCCGGGGCGGGGGACATGATGGCATCTGTCTGATCAAAGAGGTTCCCCTTGGACGAAGAGACCGACGAATCGCTAACGACCTTGAGCGGCGATATCGAGACCGAGATCAAGGAGATGATGGGCCTCTTCGACGCCCCTGCCTTCGCGCCGAGGGCTGGAGCTCGACGAGATGCTCCGTCGAGTGGACGCGCGGTGCCAGCAGGCGCGCGTCGATCGGCTGGACATGGTCCGACTCCGGCTGCGGCAGTGGACACGCGTCGCGATCGGGCCGGACGACTGGTCGTCCGTCTTCACCGGGACGATCGAGCCGCTGTGGTCGCTCAGCGAGGCCGAGCCGCCGGAGTGGGCCGCGACGTCGGCGCCCGAGCATCGCCGACGTGCGGTCGCCCGCGACCTGATCGCCGCGGTCAACCGGTTCAATCGCCGCTGGAACCAGTTCGTGGAGTCGATCAACCTCGGCCCGGCCAATGTCGTGATCGACCACTACAACCGCTATTATGTCATCGAGAAGGAGTGCGTGATGGGCTCGGGTCGGCTCGCTGCCCGCTTCTTCACGCCGATCCCGCTCCTGACGCCCGAGCGGCTCCTTCGGGACCACCCGCTCCTGCCCGTCCCCGACTTGGCCGAGGGGGTCAGCCGCGATCGTTGATCGCGCCTTGAATCTCTTGGCCGTTCTTATCAACATACGCGAGACGCCAAGGCCGACTCATGGCGGAAGGGACTCATATGTCCGAGACAATCCGACGCGCATTCGTCGCGCTTGCCCTCGTACTGACGCTGGGGGTCGGCGTGGCGCCCTCGTCGAAGGCCGCGGAACCGCCGGGCGACCGCGACGCGACCGGACCCGCCTTCGAGATCACTTACACGGAAGCGATCTCCAGGACGCCGGTCTCCGGGCGCGTGTATGTTTTCCTCGGATCCGACCGATCGTCCGCCGAACCGAGGCTCGGTCCCGACTGGTTCCGACCCCGGCCTTTCTTCGCCGTCAACGCGGCGGGATGGAAACCGGGCGAGCCGCTGCGAATTGATTCGAGAGCGACCGGGTTCCCCGACCGCCTCGATCGCATCCCGCCGGGGAATTATGCCGCCCAGGCCGTCCTCCGGCTCAACCGCGACACGCACCGGATCGGCGACGGCGAGGGGAACGCATACAGCCCGGTCGCGCATGTCGAGATCAGCAAGGAGGGAGCCCCGATCGCGCTGCGGGTAGAGAGGATCGTCGAGCCGAGGCACTTCCCGGTGGGCGACCGAATCAAGCTGGTCGAGCTGCCCAGCCCGAAGCTCTCGGCGTTCTACGGCCGGCCGATCCAGCAGCGGGCGGCGGTGATCCTGCCGAAGGACCTGGTCGGGACGGATCGGCCCGGGAAGCGGCCCACGCTGTACATCATCCCCGGCTTCGGCGGCGACCGTTTCATGGCACCAAGGTTCGCCGACGACCGTCGGTTGAACATGGGCAAGGACTTGATCCGGGTGGTGCTCGATCCGGACTGCGGCACCGGACACCATGTCTTCGCCGACAGTGCCACTAACGGCCCCCGCGGCGCGGCCCTGGTCGAGGAGTTCATCCCTTACATCGAGAAGACGTTCCCGGCCGCCGCGGATCCTCGCGCACGGCTGTTGACCGGCCATTCCTCTGGGGGCTGGAGTAGCCTCTGGCTCCAGGTGACCTATCCGGACGTTTTCGCAGGGACCTGGTCAACCAGCCCGGATCCCGTCGACTTCCGCGACTTCCAGCAGATCGACCTCTATGCATCGGGCGAGAACATGTTCCGCGACCGGCAGGGCACGCGGCGGCCGATCGCCCGCATGGGGCGGTTCCCCGCGATCTGGTACGATGACTTCTCCCGGATGGACGACGTCATCGGCTGGGGCGGGCAGCTCGGCTCGTTCGAGGCGGTCTTCAGCCCGCTCGATCGCGACGGCCGGCCGCGCAAGGTCTGGGACCGATCCACCGGCGCCGTCGATCCCGCCGTGGCCAGGGCGTGGGAGGCCTACGACATCCGGCTGATCCTGGAGCGGAACTGGCCCCAGCTCGGCCCGAAGCTCGAGGGGAAGCTCCGCGTGATCACCGGCGGCGTCGATACGTTCTACCTCGAAGGCGCCGTCGGACGGCTCAAGGACTCGCTGGCCCGGCTCGGCAGCGACGCGGTCGTGGAGATCATCCCGAACCGCGATCACAGCACGGTCCTCGACCCCGCGCTGGCCGCGCGTCTGGACCGGGAGATGCGAGCGAAGGTCGCCGAGTGGCTCCCCGCGCGGCACGCGAGCCAGCCGGAGAATCGATGATCGACGCGACCATGCGGCCTCGCACCTTTCGCGAATCCCCGAAGGAGAGTCCACGATGCCCGTGCTCGATCGCGAGGAATACATCGAGCAGGCGTACTTCTTCAACGCCTTCCGCGAGCGTCTGCTCGACGGGCTGCCGGCGCAGGACATCCTGGCGCGGATCGGCGAGGAGCTTCTTTCCACGACCCGGCTGCCGCTGGCGGTCTCGTTCCTCTTCACCGAGATCAAGGGGACGGGACTGATGGCGCCGGCCATGGCCCGGATCGGCCATTACTTCACGCCGTTCCAGACCCACGTGATGGATCAGGCCGAGCACGACGTCAGCCGGTTCGCCATAGAGCAGGCCCTGCTGGTCCTCGAGCGCGAGGCGAAGTTCAAGGCGGATAAACCGTCCCTGCCGGCTCTGTTCGTCTTCCAGTTCGAGGCGCTGTCGCGCAACCGCCTGGGCTATACCAGGGGCCTCGCCGCCATGGCGGGCGACCCGTTCTACACCGAGGACTGGCAGGACTACATCCTGACGCTCCGCACCCGGCTGGGCGACGTCAACTTCGCCGACCTGGTGTTCGTGCGCTCCGAGTACTTCGTCAACGAACGGAAGCGGCTGAATCCCGAGTTCATCCCCAAGTTCCCCGCCCTCTTCGGCGAGAAGGAGGGGAAGATCGCGCGGGCCAATCGCGGGCGCGACCCGATGTACCTCTTCTCGGCCCTCCAGCGGCAGCTCGGGTACCCCGAGGTCCCCCGGCCGCGGCGCCCCGACGAGCTCGAGGCCCGCGTGCTACTGCTAGAGCAAAAGATCGCCCAGCTCGAGAACCGGCTCAAGGCCGCCGAGAGCGGGATGCAACAGGACGACGTCCTCTCCCAGGTGCTGGTCAAGCCCGAGGATACCGCGGGTGTCCCGGTCGGGTGGGGGAAGAAGTAGCGGTCCGTCGTCCGTGGTCCGTCAGGTGTCTGGAGAGTGACCTCATGAGAGCTCGAATCCCTCGCGTCCCCCTCGGTGTGCTCCTCTCTGCCTGCTGCCTGGCTTCCACGTCCTATGGCCAGGAGCGCACTGTCATCGATGACAACTTCCCCGGCGCATACCAGGTCGAGGTGGCCGACGTCGACGGCGACCGGCGGCCCGACATCATCGCCGTGGGCGGGAATACCTGCGCCTGGTACGAGAACCCGACCTGGAAGAAGCGGATCGTCACCACCGGCAAGCAGACACCCGGGATCATCTCGAGCGCGACGAGAGATCTCGACCTGGACGGCAAGGCCGAGATCGCCATCGCTTACGAGTTCGCGATGAACACGCCGGCGACCGGCAAGCTGCTGATCGCCAGGCAGGGGGCCGGCCCGGAGGATCCCTGGAAGCTGGAGCCGATCGCCGATGTGCCCAGCGTTCACCGGCTGCGCTGGGGATGGATGCTCGGCCATCCCGCCATACCCTACGTGCTAATCGTCGCGCCGATTTTCGGCCGCGACGCACGGCCGCCTGAGTACGCCACCCCGGCCGAGGTCCAGATCTTCGCGCCTTCCTCCGGCCCTGACAAGAAGGCGAGCTGGAGGGGTACGATCAGCTTCAATCGTCCAGTGATTCATGCCATCGAGGTGATCAATGTCGAGGGAGACCCGGCCTCCGCCATCCTCACGGCCTCGAACACGGGGGTAGACCTCTTTCGGTACGGTTCTAAGGGCGGGCGATTGTCACTGACCCCCGGCGCACCCGGCAAGGCGCCGAAGTGTGGCTCGAGCGAGGTGCATCTCGGCCGGCTCGCCGACGGCCGCCGGTTCCTGGCCACGATCGAGCCCTGGCACGGCAGCGAGGTCGTCGTCTGCATCGCCGAGGACTTCGCCAAGTATAAGGGAGTCGACGACAAGCGGGCTTTCCGGTTCGGCCCGCGGGTCGTGATCGACGACACCCTGGCTGACGGCCACGCGCTCTGGGTCGCTGACGTGGACGGGGACGGCGATGACGAGGTCTTCGCCGGACACCGGGGCAAGGATCATCGAGTGTCCATGTACAAGCTCGATCGAGGCAGGAAATCCTGGGCCCGAACGGTGCTCGATCGCGGCGTCGCCGCGCAGGACCTCCGGGGCGGCGACATCGACGGCGACGGCAGGCCCGACGTCGTGGCCGTCGGCGGGTCCACTCACAATATCGTCTGGTATCGATTCGGCCCCGTCCGCGCGCCCCGTTAGGGTGGGCATCTCCGACCGGCCGAGTCCGATGCCCGGTGGGCAATGACGCCCCCGACCTCATTCGATGATCGATTTGGTGCCGAACCGAGGGGGTTCAGTCGTGCTCTTCAACTCGATCGAGTTCTTCGTCTTCTTCGCGATCGTCTATGCCTTGTACGTCCGGCTGCCGGACGTGCGCAGCCAGAATCGCATGCTCCTCCTGGCCAGCTACGTCTTCTATGGCTGGTGGGACGTGCGCTTCCTCTACCTGGTCGTGCTCTCGACCGGCCTGGACTACTGCTGCGGACTGATCCTGGGCCCGGGCCGGATCCCCTGGGGCGATCGGCTGACGGTGTCGATCTGCCTGCTGCTGGCGGCCCTCATGTTCGTCGTGCCGCACTGGGACGCGATCCACCTCGCGACGCCGATGAGCCTCGGCGCCCCGGCGTC
The DNA here is from genome assembly GCA_963815795.1 of uncultured Planctomycetota bacterium. Lineage (GTDB taxonomy): Bacteria > Planctomycetota > Planctomycetia > Isosphaerales > Isosphaeraceae > JAKAUH01. The sequence goes on from CAWFIC010000006.1 coordinate 2,104,174, forward strand.
GCCGGGGATGTGGCGCGCTGGCTTGCCTTTCGGGTCGCTGGAGGTCAACGTCGGCCGGCTCTTCGCCGCTGACTGGATGGGCTGGGCCGTGCTGGCCGGGACGATCGCCGCCGTGCTCTTGGCCAACGCGATCTACTTCCCCCTGGAACGACTCCCCGAGTCGTCGAGGCGCCGCGTCGGGCTCGTCCTGACGGTCGCGTCGAACCTGCTGTTCCTCGGCTTCTTCAAGTATTTCAACTTCTTCGTCGATAGCGCCGACCGGCTGCTGGCGTCACTCGGCTCCTCGGCCGAGGCCTGGCACCTGCACATCATCCTGCCCGCGGGGATCTCGTTCTACACTTTCCAGTCGCTCAGCTATACGATCGACGTCTACAAGGGGCGGACCGAGGCGGTTCGGCGGCTCGAGGACTACGCCCTGTTCGTGATGTTCTTCCCGGTCCTGGTCGCCGGGCCGATCGAGCGCGCGGGGCACATGATGCCCAAGCTGACGCGGCCCCGGGTCCTCACGGTCGACCAGACGACGCGCGGGCTCTACCTGATCCTCTTCGGGCTGATGAAGAAGGTGGCGGTCGCCGACGGCCTGGCCCCCTCGGTCAACTCGATCTACAACGCGACGGGGACCTCGACCTGGGCGGACATCGTCATGGCCACGCTGATGTTCACCGTCCAGATCTACTGCGACTTCTCGGGCTACACCGACATCGCCCGCGGCGTCGGCAAGGTGCTGGGCATCGACCTGCTCTACAACTTCAACCTGCCCTATTTCTCGCGCGGACCCAGCGAGTTCTGGCAGCGGTGGCACATCAGCCTCTCGTCCTGGCTGCGCGACTACCTCTACATCCCGCTGGGCGGCAACCGCCGCGGCGAGGGCCGGACGTATCTGAATCTGATGATCACGATGGTGCTGGGCGGCCTCTGGCACGGCGCGGCGTGGAACTTCGTGCTCTGGGGCTTCTACCAGGGCGCCGTGCTTTGTGTCTACCGCCTCCTGGCGCCCGGTACCTCGGTCACGGTCCCGCCGACCCACCCCGGGCCGGTCCCCGCGCGGGGATGGCGCGAGCGCCCGTTCTCCTTCGCGGCGTCGATCGGCCTGTTCTTCGTGCTGACCGTCTACGGTTGGCTGCTGTTCCGCGCCTCGTCGCTGGAGCAGGTGCTGAGGTTCACCGGGCGGTTGTTCACCGACTTCGGCAACACGGCGACAGCGATCACCAAGCCGACGCTGGCGGCCGGCGCGGGCCTGCTCGTGTTGATCCTGCTCGAGTTCTCGGAGTACATCGCCGGCTCGCGCACCTTCTACCGGTCATGGCCCCGTCCGGTCCGTGGCGCCATCTATGCGCTCATGGCCTTCATCCTGGTGATGGGATTCTCCAATGCACCCGCACAGTTCATCTACTTCCAGTTCTGAGGCGAGCGGCGGCGCCGGCGATGCCCGAACTGGGGATGAGTCACCCCGCCCGCCGCGCGGCCGAGACCTCCGCGAGGCGCTCACCGTCGCGGCCTGGACCGCCTTGTTCCTCGCCGCGGGTGACTTCGCGGTGAATCGGCTCTTCCCGTTGCCTCGCGACCCGAGGACCCCGCCGAAGAGTCAGCTCGCGGTGTATTTCAATTACGGCTGGTCGATCGAGTCGAAGCTCCGGCGGGCGATCGGTCCGACGGCCGAGACCACCGCCCCGGTGATGATGGCGGGCTGGGTTGACCGCGAAGTCGAACGGGAGCGCGCGAAGACGAAGGCTTCGCCGGATCACCTGATCGTATCGTGCTACGGCATGTCGTTCTCGTACCAGATCGCGACGGCGATGGCCGAGCTCGACCCCACGATTCGCCTCCGCAACTTCGGAGGGCCGTCCGCGCCGGCGAATCACTCGTACGCGACCTACCAGCTCGACCGCGGCGGCCCGTCGCGGGTGGTGATCCTGGGCGTGCTCGCCTCGAGCGTGCGCGGATTGATCACGAGCACCGGCTCGACCTGGATGTTCGAGGCTCCCGCGCCGTTCACGTATCCCCGGTATGTGCCAGCCGCGTCGGGTGTGACGGCCGAGTGGCCCATGGTGCGCACGCTCGATGATCTCCGGACCCGGTTGGCCGACCCCGCGGGCTGGGAGGCGTACGTCGCCCAGCTCCGGGCGACCGACGGCTTCTACAACGGGTTCCTGTTCCGCCACGACATCGGCGACAATTCGGCGATCGTCCGCATGGTCCGCCGGGCTGTGGCGCAACGCTGGCAATCCGCCCGGACCGCGCAGGTCCACGGCCCGTCGGGCTACCTCCCCGACAGCCCGGCGGTCGCGTCACTGCGAGGTATCGTGGCCGACTTCGCGGCGGACGCGCGGCGGGATGGGAAGCTGCCGGTTGTCCTGCTCATCGAGGACCGCGGTTACCGCGATCATCTCGAGCGGATCCTGGAAGCTGTCCTGAATCGTGATGCGATCTCATTCGTCAGCACTCATGCCATCTGCCCCGACACCGATCCGCGGAATTTCGTGGCCGACGGGCATTTCACGCAGGAAGCCAACAAGCGGATCGGGAAGGCACTTCTCGATGTGATCCGCGGCGGATTGCGAAAGTCCGAACGCGGAGGTAGGTCAGGCTCTCGAGCCTGACGGTGCGGACACGTTACGAATGCCCGACCGACACGCGGAGCTATCGCGACGGTGTCATTCCGCGAGGTGGGGCCACGAATGCGGCGATGGCCAACCCGGCGACGCAGCCGCCGGCCGCGGCCAGCCAGCCGCGATGTTGATCGGCCCAGAGCTGCCAGCTCGACGATCGAGCGAGGTGATCGAATCGTCCGTGCGCGCCGTGATCTCCCGCGACTGGCTCCCAGAGGTTGTCCGGCCGATTCGGGTCCTCGGGCTCGTCTGTCATCTGGCTATCGAACCCGTGGCGGGCGAGGTACTGGTCCAGCCAGCCGGGTGCGAGCTTGTTGCCCACGATGGCCTCGACCGTCGGCCAGCCGACGTAGAGCTCGCGGCGATCGTGATCGGCCGCCCAGAGGATGGCCGCGGCCGCGACTTCCGGCTGGAAGATCGGCGGCACCGGCTGGGCCTTGCGCGGCAGCCGGCTCTTCACCCAGCCGAACTGCGGCGTGTTCAAGGCCGGCATCTGCACCATCGTGAGCCGGACGCGGCTGCCATCGTGGATCAGCTCGGCGCGGAGCGAATCGCAGAAGCCCTGGATCGCGTGCTTGGCCGCACAGTACGCCGACTGGAGCGGGATGCCGCGGTATGCCAGCGCCGAGCCCACCTGGATGATGATGCCCTCATCGCGCGGCAGCATCCGCCGCAAGGCGGCCAGCGTGCCGTAGACGTATCCCAGGTAGGTCACCTCGGTGACCCGACGGTACTCCTCGGGCTTCATCTGCTTCACCGGCGAGAACACCGAGAGCATGGCGTTGTTCACCCAGACGTTGACCGGCCCGAACTCGCGGTCAACGGCCGCCGCGGCCACCTCGACCTGGTCGGCATCCGACACGTCGGTCGGCAGCACCAAGGCCCGGCCGCCAAGTTCCTCGGCCTCGCGCCGGGCCGCTTCGAGGCCATCGAGACCCCGCGCCACCAGGCCGATGTGACAGCCGCGGCGCGCGAATGCCCGAACGGTCGCGCGCCCCACGCCCGCCGACGCGCCGGTGATCACGACCACCCGCGGCCTTCCCGTCCGGCCGCCGTTTCCCGAGTGATTCCTCATGGTCGAGCCAGGCCCTCAGAGGCGGATCAGCGCCAGCCCGGATTGCTCGTCGTGCTCCTTCCGGAGGTGCGCCGGCGACTCGGTCAGGATGACTTCGAGCGTCGGACGCACGTGACCTTCCAGCAGGTGGCCGCCCCGCGTGCTGCCATCCGACCGGCCGACCACGATGTGGACGTGGACCTTCGGCTTGCCTTTCTCCTGGGCCACGTCGCCGATCAACGACAGCACCTCGACCTGCTCATTCACCGGGATCTTCTGGTACTCCTTCTCCTCCCAGTTGAAGTAGCCCAGCGTGACGTCCCGGAACGCGCCGATGCCGGTGATCTGCGCGGCGCCGAGCCGCTGCTGTTCGGCGAACTGCTTCAGGCCCGCCATGGCCTCGTCGCCCGCGTCGAACACCAGGGCGAACGTTCGCTGCCCCTGCTGCTCGTGGATCAGCTTCGACTTCATTGAGGGAGACTCCATCTGACCGGTGAGGGAAGGTTCCGACTCTCAAAGCCCGTCGAAGGGATCCTCCGGGGGCTGCCCGGGGCCGGCCCAGGTCGCCTTAAACAGGTAGCGGACCTTGCCGGCCCGCGTCTTGCGCTGTCGCATCACACCGTAATCGCGCCGGGACAGCTCCTCGGCGATCGCGTCGATCCTGGACTTGTCCAGGTCGATCGCATCGAGCTCCGCGGGCTTGTCCGCGCCGTTCTTGCGGGCGTAGACCTGCACACCATCGATCTTCTTCAGCCTGGTTTCCTCGGTCGCGATTCCCATGCGAGGCCCTCCGTCTGTCGAGGCATCGGATCACTCTCACGCCCGTCGCCCGTCGATGAGCCGTCCCGCGATGCGGACCATCCCGAATCCCAGGAGCGCCCCGACGCCCAGGGCGGCGACCGCCACGCCGGGCGTCGGCGCGGGTTCCCACTTGCCGAGCGGCTCGTACTCGGCCTCGGGGAGCTTGCCGTCAGGGCCGTGGGGGCCCTCGTGCAGAGCCATCTGGAGCACTTGGGCGAGGTGCACGGCGCCGCGTTCCGTGAGCCCGGCGATCTGCTCGCGGCAACTGAAGCCGTCGGCGATGATCAGCGTATCGTCCTCCGCCTGCCGTACCGCCGGCAACAGCACGCGCTCGCCGACGGCGACCGAGACGTCGTAATGGCTCGCCTCGAAGCCGAACGACCCGGCCATGCCGCAACATCCCGAGTCGAGCATCTCGAAGTTGAGCCCCATATCCTTCAAGACCGACTGCTCATGGGTGAGCGTCATGACATGCGAGTGATGGCAGTGCCCGTGCACCAGCGCCTTGCGGCGGAGCTTCGGCACGGCGTAGCCTTTCGCCTTCCTCTCCAGAAACTCGGCGAGTGTGAGGAAGTTGCGCGCAGCCAGCCGGCGTCCTCGTCCATCGGGAAGAGGCCACGCAGCTCGTCGCGGAAGACGGCCACGCAGCTCGGCTCGAGCCCGACGAATGGGATTCCGGCCTCGATCTCGGGCCGGAGCGTGTCGAGGATCCGCTGGAGTAGCCGCTCGGCCGTGTCGAGCATGCCGAAGTCATAGAGCGGCCGGCCGCAGCAGAGCGACGGCTGCGGGACCATCACGTGGAACCCGGCGTCCTCGAGAACCTCCACGGCCGCCTTGAGCGTCTGCGGGTGGAAGTGGTTGTTGAAGGTGTCGGCCCAGAGCATGACCGGTGGCATCCCGAGGTTCCGAGGCGGCCGGCGCCTCCACCACTCCTTGAACGTCTCGGTCGCGAACGCCGGCATCTTGCGACGCGTCGAGATCCCTCCCATCACCTGGAGCAGCTTGCCCAGGCCGGGCGCCCGGACCATCGCGTTGACCAGACCGGGCATCCACGATGCTAGCCGCGCCCACCAGTAGATCCAGCCCATCGCGTAGGCGTGCCGGGGACGCAGCCGTCCTTCGTAATAATGCGAGAGGAACTCGGCCTTGTAGGTCGCCATGTCGACGTTGAGCGGGCACTCGGACTTGCATCCCTTGCAGGCCAGGCACAGGTCGAGCGCCTCGCGGACCGGCTCGGCCTTCCACACGCCCTTGATCGGGTCGCCCTGGAGCATCTCGAAGAGCAGGTGTGCGCGGCCCCGGGTCGAATGCATGTCCTCCTTGGTGACCATGTAGCTGGGGCACATCGTCCCCGAGTCCTCCTTGCGGCACTCCCCCACGCCGACGCAACGCTCGGTCGCGTAGGCGAAGCTCCCGTGATCGTCGGGGAACTTGAAGTGCGTCGTCACCTGGATCGGGTGATAGCTCGGCCCCATGCGGAGGTTCTCGCCGGGCAGCGCGGGTCGACCACCCGGTGCGGATTCATCTTGTTCTCTGGGTCCCAGATCGCCTTGAACTCGCCGAAGGCGTGGACCAGCTCGGGGCCGAACATCCTGGGCAGCAGCGCCGCCTTCGACTGCCCGTCGCCGTGCTCGCCCGAGATCGAGCCGCCGTACTGGCCGATCAGGTCGGCCGCCTCATCGAGGTAATTGCGGAAGTGACGGACGCCCTCGTGCGTCTTGAGGTCGAAGTCGATCCGGGTGTGGACGCACCCCTGGCCGAAATGCCCGTAGAGGGCGCCGTTGTAGCCGTATTTCTTGAAAAGCTCCCGCAGGTCGCGGAGATAGTCCTTCAGCTTGGACGGATCGACGGCCGAGTCTTCCCAGCCTTCCCACGCGTCCTTGTGGCCGGGGATCCGGGCCGTGGCTCCCAGTCCCGACTCGCGCACCTTCCACAGGTGCTCCTCCTCGGCCTCGTCGTCGAAGAGTTTCATGGAAGGAGAACCGGAGAGCCCCTTGAGCCGGGCCATCAGGGCTTCGGCCTTGGCGTCGGCCTCTTCCTTGGTCTCGGCGCCGAACTCGACCAGGAGCCAGCCGCCGCCCGGCGGCAGGAGATTGACATCCTGGGGATGGATCCCCTTGGTCCGCATGTCCTTGACCAGGATGTCGTCGAGCCCCTCCAGGCCGATCGGCTGGGCCTCGAGGATCTCGGGGACGTGCGCGGCCGCCTCGAAGACGTCGGGGTATCCCAGGACCAGGAGCGATCGCATCGGCGGGCTGGGGACCAGGTGGAGCTGCGCCTCGAGGATGCTGACGCACGTCCCCTCCGAGCCGCCCAGCGCCCGCGCAACGTGGAAGCCGCGCTCGGGAAGCAGGTCGTCGAGGTTGTAGCCCGAGACCCGGCGCGGGATCTTCGGGTATCGGGCGCGGATCAGGTCGGCATAATGGTCGCGGAGGACCCTGAGTCGCGAGTAGATCTCCCCGCGGCGGCCGCCGGCCTCGATGATCCGCTGCAGCTCCTCCTCGCCGGTGGGTCCGACGGTCATCCGGGTCCCGTCGTAGAGCATGATCTCCAGCTCGTCGATCTGGTCGGACGTCCGCCCGGTCCCCAGCCCGATCAGCGAGTGGACGCCGCACGAGTTGTTGCCGATCATCCCGCCCAGCGTGCAGTGGTTGTGGGTCGAGGGGTCGGGCGCGAAGGTCAGGCCGTGCTTCTCGGCCTCGGTGCGGAGCTTGTCGAGCACGCAACCCGGCTGGACGCGCGCCAGCTTCCGCTCGGGGTCGACCCAGAGCACCTTGTGGAGGTACTTGGACCAGTCGATCACCACGGCGATGTTGCAGCAGCCGCCGGTGAGGCTCGTGCCGCCGCCGCGCGAGAGGATCGGCGCCCGATGTTGTCGGCAGACATCGATCGTGGCGATCACATCGTCCGTGCAGCGCGGGACCACGACGCCGATCGGAACTTGCCGATAATTGGACCCGTCCGTCGCGTACAGCGCCCGGCTGCCGTCGTCGAACCGGACCTCGCCCGAGATCGCGGCGCGCAGGTCGCGCGCCAGGACCGAGGCGTCGATGAACAGCGGCATCCGCGCCTCCTTCTGATGCCGCTGCTGGGGACTCGTCTCGGTCGCGTGACCGACCAGGGCCGTCATGGTGTTGATCCTCCTGGGCTGCTTCGGTGGGCCGCACGCGGCGACGATCCGTCCGCCCGCGACTCAGAGGGCATAGCGGGCCGCGTCCTTCCGCTTGAATTCCAGGCCGAGACCGGACCGGCCCGGGTCAGGGCGCAGGGCGCCGTCGACCGGAGTCATGGCGCCGTCGAAGAACAGGTGTTCGATCCGCTCATGATCGTGGAAGAACTCGAGGTGGCGGAACGCCGGCAGCGAACAGCTCGGATGCGCGTGCAGCGACGGTGCGCAGTGGGCCGAGAACGGGATCCCGTGGGCCTCGCAGAGCACGCCCGCGCGGAGATAGCCGGTAATCCCTCCGCACCGGGTGCCGTCGGCCTGGAGTACGTCCACGGCGCCGGCGTCGAGCATCCGGCGGAAGTAGCACAGGTCATAGCCGTACTCGCCGGCCGCGATGTCCAGGGTGGCCGGCGCACGGTCTCTCATCAGCCGGAGGCCGTCGAGATCGTCCGAGGAGACCGGCTCCTCGAACCAGATCACTCCCAGCTCGGCGAATGCCTCGGCCATCGCCAGCGCCTGCTTGCGGCTGTAGACACCGTTGGCATCGACGAACAGATCGGCGTCGCGTCCGATCGCGTCACGGGCGATCCGTACCCGACGAACGTCCTCCTCGGGGTGGCGGCCGACCTTCATCTTCACGCGCGGGATGCCCTCCGCGGCCCAGCCGCCGAGCTGGTCGCGGAGCCGTTCGTCCGAGTATGATGTGAAGCCCCCGCTACCATAGACCGGCGCCGACTCGCGCACGGCACCCAGCAGCGTGATCAACGCCACGTCGAGCAGCCGCGCCTTGAGGTCCCACAGCGCCGCGTCGACGGCGGAGATCGCCATCGACGCGATGCCGGGGCGTCCCAGGTTGCGCACTGCCGCGACCATCGCCGCGTGAGCGCCGGGCACGCCCATCGCATCCCGGCCCTTCACGACGTCGACCAGCGTGTCGCCGATCAACCGCGCCGTGGAGGAGTCGGCGTAAGTGTAGCCCAGGCCCGTCTTGCCGCCGGCCGTGGCCTCGACCACGACGATCGTGGTCGAATCCCACTCATAGGTGCCGTCCGACTCGGGGGAGTCGGTCGGCACCGTGTAGGCCGACACGTCGACCCGCTCGATCGGCACGCACGACGAACCCGGTTTAGTGCCCATGGCCTCGACACCTCCGCGGAGTCGGCATCCCGGCTCGGAGACCAGGGATCAGACCAGTTCCCTGACCTTGTCCTTGACGACCGTCCGGATGATCTTGCCGGCGTCGGGCTGGCCGCGGAGAAGGGCCTCGGCGAACTTGAGCGCCTGCTGCGGCGTGGCGGCCGCGGGCATCGGCGGCTCGAAGGGGTCGACCACCGCCTCGACGATCGCCGGCTTGTTGCTCGAGAACGCCGCCTGGAGCGCCGGCCGGACCTCCTCCGGCCGCTCGCAACGGAACCCGACGCCGCCGCACGCCTCGGCGAACTTCACGAAGTCGATCGGGTACAGCTCCACCTCGTACTCGGGATTGCCCAGGAACACCATCTGCTCCCACTTGATCTGGCCCAGCACGTTGTTCTTGATGATCACCACCTTGATCGGCAGCTCGTGCTTGACCGCCGTGACGAAGTCGCCCATCAGCATCGTGAAGCCACCGTCGCCGACGAAGGCGACGACCTGGCGGTCCGGGTAGGCCGCCTTGGCGCCGATGGCGTAGGGCAGCCCCGGCGCCATGGTGGCCAGGTTGCCCGAGCACGAGAACTGCATCCCCCGGCGCATGTGGATGTGCCGGGCCGCCCAGGTCGTGATCGTGCCGGAGTCGGTCGTGATGATCGCGCCGTCCTCGAGCAGATCATTGACGTGCCGGGCGACGACCTGCGGCTTGACCGGCGTCTCATCGCGAGTCTCGCGCTTGCGCCATCAACTCCATCCACTCCTTCATCCCCTTCTGGGCCCTCTCCAGGAATGACCGGTCCCTCTTGGGATGGAGCATCGGCAATAGCTCCTGGAGCGTGGCCCTGGCGTCGCCGACCAGGCCGACGTCAACCGTGTAGCGCAGGCCGATCCGTGTCGGGTCAACGTCGATCTGGACCGCCTTGGCCTGGTTCGGTTTGGGATACCACTTGAGGTAGGGGAAGCTCGTGCCGACCATGATCAGGCCGTCGCACTCCTCCATCGCCAGCTCGGAGGGGCGCGTGCCCAGCAGACCGATGCCGCCGGTGGTGAACGGCGAGTCGTCGGGCACGACCGCCTTGCCCAGGAGCGGCTTGATGATCGGCCCGCCCACGATGTCGGCCAGTCGCTCGAGCTCATCCCCGGCCCCCAGCGCACCCATCCCGGCCAGGATGACGACCTTCTTGCAGTCGTTGATCAGCTCCGCGGCCGTTCTGAGGGTCTCGGCCTGCGGGACGACGATGGGATCGCGCCACGACGACGAGGTGTGGCCGGGGACCATCTGCGCCGAGGATTCCTCGGCCGAGAGCGTCCAGTCCTGGATGTCCGACGGCGTGGTGAGGTGCGAGACCGTCCGGCCCGCCAGCGCCGAGCGGCAGGCGATGTCGACCAGCTCGCGGGCGTGCTTCGGTCCCAGGATCATCTGGTTATAAGGGGCGACGTCGCTGAAGAGCTGGAGGATGTCGATCTCTTGCTGGAAGTGCGTGCCGAGCTGATCATGATACGAATGCCCGGTGATGGCCAGGACCGGGGCGTGATCGAGCTTGGCGTCATACAGGCCATTGAGCAGGTGGATGGCCCCCGGGCCGCTGGTGGCGAAGCAGACTCCGAGCCGGCCGGTGAACTTGGCGTAGCCGCAGGCCGCGAAGGCGGCCGACTCCTCGTGGCGGCACTGGATGAAACGGATCTTGTCCCTGTTCTGGCGCAGGGCTTCGAAGATCCCATTGATCCCGTCGCCCGGCAGGCCGAAGGCCGTATCCACGCCCCAGTCGATCAACTTCTCGACGATGACATCGCCCGTGGTCTTCGCCATCTCTCGACCTCCTCACGGTGTGAAAGCGCTTCCCTGGATCGATACGACCGCTGGCGGCCGCACGCCAACGCGCCGGCGCGGACCGGACGACGGCCGGCGCTGATGGCGCGGCTCTCCCGAGGATCGGTCAACAACGCAAACCGCGAGCCAAGTCAGCCAGACTCGCTGAGCTCGCGGGTCCTTTGGCCGGCCCTTTGCCCGAAAGTCAACCAATGATACTGGGAGACGAACACCTCCCACGGCAAGGCTCCGGAGCGGCGGTTCCTTACCGAGGGGACAGCGAACTTGACGCAAGGCCTGGCACACCAGGTCCATCAATGTGGGTTGCCGGTCCGGTCGCCTCCGAATCCGTGCGGTACAATCGCTCAAGAAAGGGGAGAACCATGGGCACTCGAAGATCACTCCAGCCCCGGTTGGATTCACTGGAATCGAGGACGGTGATGTCGGCCGGCGTCTCGACCGCGCCGGTGGCCGCCGCCGTGGCACATCACGGCCAACCGGCGGTGCATCCGGACGCGAGCATCGCCTTGACCAGAAAGGCCGATGGGACCTACACTTCGACCCAGGGCCCACCGGATACCGGGACGCGATACAAGTTGAACGCCGCGGGTACAATCACTCCCATCGGGTCGGCGGTCGTCACCGGTTCGTTCCACACTCCGGGATTCATCCAAACGGGCGAGGCTACGGGCAAGCTCAAGATCGTGGGATCGCACGGGACATTGACCCTCAAGCTCAGGGAGCCGGGTCCCATCACCGCAGGCTTGCCTTCGGCCTCGGGGGGCCCCATCATCCTGGTGAATGACTTCACGTACTCCGTCGTCAAAGGGACGGGGCAGTACGCCAAGGACCACGGCACAGGGACGGTCGAGATCACGACCACCCCGGGCCTCACGAGCCCGACCGGGCCGGGGATCTACATGACATCCGAAACCGGAATCGGGCGGACCACCCTGACCTTCGAGTCGGGCGTGGTGCCGGATGCCTGAATCGGTCCGGAATGACGGCGTTTCCAGGCCGGGATACGTTCTGGTCGGTCTCGACCGAGCGTCCCGGCCTCCCTCGAGCTGGAGTTGTCGCACGGGACGATCTTTCCTCGAATCCAAGCAGGCTGACGGGACCCGGCCGGGCAGACTCAGGATTGGCCATGATGACCGACCATCCAACCGCCGAGGAGGGTGAGCTCCGGCTGTTCCTCGCGCGCATCCGTGAGGGAGATGAGGATGCCGCGCGCGAGTTGCTCCGCTGCTATGAGGCCAAGGTCCGGCTGGTCGTCCGCCGGCAGTTGCCGCGGCTCCTGCGCTCGCGCTTCGATTCGCAGGATTTCGTGCAAAGCGTGTGGGGCAGCTTCTTCCGTCGGATGAGGGCGAGCCCTTCGGACCTGTCGGACACGAAGAGCCTGGTCGCGGTCCTGGTGCAGGCGGCGAAGCACAAGGTGATCGATGAGTTCCGCCGGGCCTCCGCGCCAAGCGGGACATCCGGCGCGAGGAGTCGATGTGGGAAGGTGCTCGGCCCCGGGACCTGGAGGATGGCTCCGATGCTCCGATCGAGGCGGCCCAGGCGAGCGAAGCCCTCGACCGCCTCCGTGACCTCCTCCCCGAGGACCGTCGAACGGTCCTGGACCTGAAGGCGGCCGGTCTTTCGACCCACGAGATCGCCGAGCGGGTGGGGCTCAGCGAACGGACCGTCCGGCGCGTGATCGAGGATCTGCGCCGCCGCGCCGGGATCGACGGCACCGGAGAGACGACTTGATGACCCCGACCGACCAGAGCCGGATCTGGGCAGACGCCTCCTCGCCGCCCATCGCCAGCTTGGTGCGAGGATTCACCGCCGCGTGGCGAGCCCGTGCGTGCGCCCCCCCGATCCGAGAGGTTACCTACCAGACGAGCCGGATTGGCGCGCATCGGCCCTCCTGGCCCTGCTTCGCGCCGATCTGAGCCTGCGCCGGGAGGCCGGCGAGCCGGCGCGCGTCGAGCGATATCTCCGCAGCTTCCCGGAGCTCACCGAGGACGTGCTGGTCGCCCTCATCTATGAGGAGTTTTGCCTCCGCGAGGAGGCCGGAGAATCCCCCGACCCGTCCGAGTACCAGGCCCGGTTCCCCACGGTCGCGGGCCAGATCCGCGAGGTCCTCGACCTGCACGAATTCGTCGGGGGCGCCGTGGGCCGGCTGACCTGGCAACAAGCCCCCCCACTGACCGTCTCGTTCCCGGCGGTCGGCGAGACGATCGGTGGCTTCCGATTGCTCGACGAGCTCGGCAGGGGCGGGATCGCCCGGGTCTTCCTCGCCGAGGAGCGGCACCTGGCGGACCGCCTGGTGGCCCTCAAGGTCTCGCGCGCCGGCTCCCGCGAGCCGCAAACGCTGGCCCGGCTGCAACACACCCATATCGTCCCCGTCCACTCGTACCACGTCAACATCGTGACCGGCCTTCACCTGCTCTGCATGCCCTACCTCGGTCGAGTCACGCTCGCCGACGTGCTGGCCGACCCGAGGACCCGTGCGGCGCGGACGGGAGCCGACCTGCTCGCGGCCCTCGACGGCCTCCGGTCCCCCGATGACACAGATCCGCTCGTCTCGGCCCGGTCGGAGGCGCGCGCGGCGCTGCGCGGTCGCACGGTCGCGCAGGCGATCGCCTGGTGGGGAGCCCGACTCGCCGAGGCGCTCCAGCACGCCCACGACCGCGGGGTGCTGCACCGCGACGTCAAGCCGTCCAACGTGATCGTCACCGCCGACGCGACGCCGATGCTGCTCGACTTCAACCTGGCCCGCCCCTCGGACATCGACAGCCGCAGTTCGGCCGACGTCGGGGGGACGCCGGCCTACATGGCCCCCGAGCACATCGAGGCGGTGGCGAAGGCCGGGGAAAGAGGCGCCGGTGACGATCTCGTGGTCAACGGCCGGGCCGACATCTATTCGCTCGGCGTCGTGCTGTTCGAGGCCCTGTGTTCGCGGCCATTCTCGCCGCCCGCAATCATCCGCCCCGACGCCGACAGCCTGCGCTCGCTGATCGAGGCGAGGAGGACACCAGCGCCGCGTCTGAAGACGGGGGCGGCGGGTCGAAAGATCCCCGCGGCCCTCGGCGTCGTGGTTCAGCGCTGTCTCGAGCCCGATCCGGCCGATCGCTACACCTCGGCGGCCGAGCTCGCGGCCGATCTTCGCGCGGTCGCCGACAATGGCCCGTTGCGCTTCGCCCGCGAGCCCCAACCCGCCCGAGCATTGCGGTGGGCGGCGAGAAACCGCCGCGCACTCTTCATTGCCCTGACCATGCTCGCCGCGGCGGCCGCCCTGTTCGTGGCCCAATCGGCCGCGTGGCGGCGCGAGGGGATGGCCCGCAGCAGTTTCGAGGCGGGTGTGCTGTCGGCCAACGCGGGTGAGTTCGTCGCAGCCGCATCGCAGTTCGCCGTGGCCGCTGAGCTGGCGAGCGGGACCTGGAGCGCGTCACTCCGCTCGATGGCTACCGAGGCCGGCCGCCGGCGCCAGGACGCCCTCCAGGCCGAAAACATCCGGTACCGCGCCGACGCGTTCTTCCGGACGGCCGAGTCGATCCGGTTCCGTCTCATCACGCGTCATGGGCTGGATTCGGCGTCGCGCGATCTGCAGGAGGCATTCGCCGAGTTCCGGGTCCTGAGTCCGACCCCTTGGACCCGGGACCCCGAACTCAACCGGCTCGACCCGTACCGGCGGGCGCGACTGATCGAGGAGGCCAATGAGCTCCTCTTCCTCTGGGTCGTCAACGCGGACCGGCGGGGCGATCATCAAACGGCGCGTCGGGCTGCGGCCGTCTGCGATCGGGCCCTGTCATTCGCCGAACCCAGAGGCCCCTGGCTCGCCCTCAGGGCTCGATACCAGCAGGGGCGTGCCCGGGCCACGGATCGCGACTCGCCCCCGCCTTCGGCCGAATCCTCCGCGCGGGCTTGCTTTGAATGGGGGATACTCTCCTCGCTCGAGGGCCGGCCCGGCCACTCGCTGGCATGGTTCGAGCGAGCGGTCGGACTCCACCCCGATCGGTTCTGGTACCAGTTCGCGCTGGCCTACCACCACGCCCTGCATGGCGATGCGACCAAGGCCATGTCGCACTACACCGCGGCGGAGGCGCTCCGGCCCGGATCGTCCTGGGCGTTGCTGAACCGCGCAGGTCGCCTGGTCGCACCTGGGGGCGTGGGAATCGGCGATGCGCGACATCAGCCGGGTGCGGGCGAATCCCGATGGGCTCGACCCGGGCCTGCTGGAGTTGGAGCTCGGACGGATCGCCCAGCGGCTCGGCGATTTCCCGACGGCGCTGGCGCACGATCAGGCCGCGATCGCATCCGATGCCGGCGGCGATCTCGCCCGGCGCGCCCGGTTGAACCGGGCCCAGGTCGAGGCCGAACTCGGGCCCCGCGGCCGCGCCAAGGCGTGGGCGGAATACGAGTCCCTGCTGGCCGACGATCCCGCCGACGTGGGGGCGCGGGTCGGCCGCGCCTTGCTCGCGCTCCGGCTCGCGCGGCCCGAGGTCGCCGAGGCCGATCTGACGAACCTGCTCGATCGCCACGGCTCGGAGCCCAGCGACGCCCCGCGGCGCGCCGAATGGTTCGCGGCCAGGGCCCTGTCGCGCCTGGCGCTGCGGCGGCCGGCCGACGCGGAGTGCGACGCCGTGGAAGCCGTCCGGATCGCCCCGTCCCCCGGGCGGCTCCGCGTCCTCACTCGCGTCGCGATCGCCGCGGGACGCGAAGCCGAACTCGCCTCGCTCGATCCCGACGAACTGGACCGCCTCCCCGCAGCCGGCGCGCCGCTCGCGGCCGACCTGCGGGCGGCGGTCGCACGGCTCAGCGTGGCCGCCGAGGGCGCGGGACGGGGATCCGCTCGAGACGCCGAGTTTCCGCTGCGGATGACGCAAGCGGCGATGCTCAGCGCCCTGGGGAATCAAGCCGCGTCGCTGGCGGAAGCAGATCGCGCGGTCAACCTGAATCCCTCGTTCGACCGAAGCGTGGCTCCTCCGCGCCAGGGTCCGTCAACGTGCGGGCGACCTCATCGGTGCCTCGGCCGACATCGAGCGAGGACTTACACTCGCCCCCGGAGACCCGCGGCTCCAGACCGTCCGCGGTGGCCTCCTGGTCGAGCAAGGGCGGCCTCTCGCCGGCCTCGCGGTGCTGGAGCTGGCACTGGCCGAGGGCGCCGGCGGGCCGGCCCACGCCGCGAAGGCCCGGGCGCTCGGCGAGCTCGGCCAGGTGGAAAAAGCCGCCGGAGAGTGGACCCTCGCACTCCGAGACGACTCCGAAGATACCGACGGCTTCCTCGGTCGCGCACGCTGCTTCATCCGGCTTGGCCGGTGGGACCCCGCTTTCGCCGACCTGGAGAGCGCCGTGAACTGGTCAGGCGACCGTCCCATGGTGCTGATCCAGGCGGCTGTCGCCCATGCCGCCTGCCTGCCCGAGCGTCCCGGTCATCTCACCCGCGTCTTCGGGTTGGCCGGTCGCACGGCTTGCAGCGTATTCCGTTGAACGCGGATCGACGGCCGCGTGCCATCTCGTCCGCCAGCCAAGCGGCCGCGATCAACCCGGGCGCCGAGACTCCCAGCATCAACGAAGCCACACCGTAAATCGCCACCTTGACCGTGAGCCGGTGGTCTCCCCGACGGGTCTCGGGAATCACGTCCTCGCCGGCGCCGAGGTCGCTCATCGCATCGGATGATCGCCCCATGCGGCCCGACCCTTCTTCAATCGGCCCCGGGGTCGCCGGCCCGGCGGTCGGCTCGGGCGCGAGGAGATCGGGCAGTTCCGCCCGCTCCCGTCCGGACCCATCCGGCCGCTCGATCGGCCCCGGGCCCGGCGAGGCGATAGTCGCCGGACGCACCACGTCGAATTCGGGCGGCATCGCGGAAGCCCGGCCCGCGGCGGAATCGACCCCGACGCCACGAAGGGCGACCGCAACCGCCGGAGGAGCGTCCGCGATGGGGACCAAGGACGACGAATCCACCGCGATGGAATCCGGGGAAAGCTCCTCGCCACCGCTTTCATTGGGCTGAAGGACCGTTTGCTGGAAGAGGCCGCCCGCCGGCACTCCCCGGGGCATCGGGGAGGGCAGCCGGACTGTGAAGGGCGCCTCGATCGGCGCCATCCCGGCCTGGCCCGGACTGCTTCCTCCCGCCTCGATGGGCATGCGGGGCCCGTTCCGCGGCGCGAGCGAGACGCGTGGAGGGCGCATGGGCGTTCCGCCGTCCTTCGGCTGGTCCCGGTCATTCGCGCCCCCCGAGGGCAAGGCGTTTGCGATGGTGATGGAGGAACCACGAACCCCGGTTCTCGTCGAGCCCGTCCCGTGGAACCGCGACACTGGCACGGTTCCGGCCATCGGGCGGACGGCCCGGACCGCCTCGTCGATCAATACCGTGGCTTCCGATAGCCCCGAGCCCCCATGCGGGATCAGCGGAGGTATCGGAATCGGATACCCGATGCCGCCCGCCGACGCACCCGACAGCAGGGATCGGTCCTCCAAGACTTCGACCCGAACGACCGCGAGGTGCGCGGACTCCCGCTGCCGGGGAGATCCCCGGCGCGACCGTACACGGCGGACTGCATATCCCTGCAAGAACATCCTGCAACCGAGCTCCGCGCAAGCTCTTCCCGAATGGTCGAACTCGATCGAATCTGTCCACGGATAGTCGAATTCCGAAGGCGACCCCGGACAGGGTCAATTCGAGATGCTGAGAATCCGCCCTTGGGTGCAACCGATGACGCGTGACGGCAGGACCGCCGGAGTGGGACGACCCGGCTCCCACCAGGAGGTGGCCGAAATGGTGCGCCGGCCCCGGGATCCGCCATGCCGCCGGAACGTCCGCACCCATTCCAGGACTTGCAAATGATGAGCCGAGGAATCGCGGTTCGCCCCGAGAAACCGAGGCGGATCGTGGTCGCGGCCTTGCCTCAGTGGGCGTGAATCGATGGATTTGCGGATTCGGAATCCGGAATCTTCGATTCGATTC
The DNA here is from genome assembly GCA_963815795.1 of uncultured Planctomycetota bacterium. Taxonomy (GTDB): domain Bacteria; phylum Planctomycetota; class Planctomycetia; order Isosphaerales; family Isosphaeraceae; genus JAKAUH01. Next base: position 2,121,701 of record CAWFIC010000006.1, read on the forward strand.
TTTTACTTACTCTCGGATGTCACGGATGAATTGAAAAAATAATCCAAAATTCAAAATGAAATGAATATGAAAATGCAGCAGATCGGGGCTTGCCCGCGGGAAGGCTGCGCCTCGCCGGCCCGTTTCCGGCGAGGGGGCGTACCGGGCGATTCGGCGGGGTCCGGCCTAGAGCCGTTAACGAAGGCTTGGCCCACGAGTTTCGGCCTCGAGACTGCGCCGGGGCCTCGACCCGCCGATCCCCCCTTCGTGCTGCTGGGGCCTCGACCCCCCCTGACCCCCCCTTCGTAAGGGGGGGATTGGAGAGGGGCGGGCCGCCGTTCTCCCCCCCTTACGAAGGGGGGGATAGGGGGGGTCTTTCGCGTCGGTGCAATGCAAGTATGAAGCGCTCTAGAGTGCGGCGTGGGTCCAATCGCGGCGCGCGGCCTGCGCGACCGGCCAGGAGTCGCCCCTGCGGTCCTTGTCGCGCTGGAAGGCCCGCTCGCGCTCGAGCCGCGTATGGTCGTAGAGCGCCTGGTAGAGGTGCTGCTCCGCGTCGCTGAAGACCTTGCCGCGGCGGCCCATGACCGTGCGAGCCGTCTCGAAGAGATGGTCCATGGCGAAGCCGGGGGCGACGCGCCCGTACAGCACCGCGGTGAACGACGGGATATGCTTGGGAAGCAGGATGCCCGCCGGCAGGACGTTGCACATCACGCCGATCGCGGTCCCGGTGTTGAGCATGCTGCCCATGCCGGTGCGCGTATGGTCGCCGATGAAGCACCCGACCTTCGCCTGACCCGTCGGGATCGGGTCGCCCTGCAGGGGCACCTGCACCTCGCCGTAGTCGTTGCGCAGGTCGCTGTTCGACGTGATCGCGCCCAGGTTCACCCACTCCCCGACGTAGGCATGGCCGAGGAAGCCCTCGTGGTACTTGTTGGAAAAGCCCTGCACGATCGAGGCCTCGACCTCGCCGCCGATCCGGCACGTCTTGCCGATCGTCACGCAGCCGCGGAGATTCGCCCGGAAGAGCTGGGTGTCCGCGGCGATCGAGCACGGGCCCTCGATCCGGGTGAAGGGCTGGACCCAGACGTTGGCCCCGAGGATGATCGGGCCGTTGGTGGTGTCGAAGACCGTGTAGGGGTCGATCCGGGCCGTCTCGTGGATTCGGAGCCGATTGGCCGATCCGACGAGAGCCATCGCCGTCAGATGTCGGTTCGAGACTTCCGACCCGCCCATCTCCACGAAATCGCGCTCCAGGTAAGCCCCGTTGCGCGAGACCAGGTCCCACGGACGGGCGATCCACTCGCCGCCGACCTGAATGCTCCCATGGCGAGCCAGCACCCGGTCGAACCAGTCTTCAACCCCGTGCGGCTCGAGGGACACGGCGTCCTCGGGGCCGACCACGGCAAAGGCCGGCTGGCCGTCGCACATCCCGACCCACGAGCCCGGTTCGTCCGGCGGTTGGAAGCCGCGGGGCGGAACCCACCGGCTGTTGGCCACGATCACCGGCCCGCGCGCCATCCAATCCCGATCGTTGACGACCCAGTGCGGGTCACGATGACGATGCACGGCCGCCAGGTGCGAGCGGAGGATGCAGGCCCGCCTGTGGGGTCCCGGTCCCACTCCGAACGCCCTGGCCAGCTTGCTCCCCAGCGAAGTGGCCCCCAGCAGGAGCTCGTGAACCGGACGGGTTAAGGTCAGCGGCTCCAGACCGCTCGCGATCATGTCTTCGACCAGGCAGAGGCGCATGGCTCCTCCGATTCTCGCTCTCATGCGGATGAACTCGTCGTGGTTGTAATGTCAATCGCCGTCGATCGATGCATGAACTGGATCGGGTCGGCCTGCCCCGATCGGGCTCCCGGCTCGATAGGTAACCCGATCTTAGCGTACGCTCATCCGCCTGGCTAGATCACGATCCCAAAATTTCATGCTCCCATCACGGTGTTGACGACCGGCAACATCTGCAGTTGTCCGCTTGAACAGTCCAGCAGGGCCACGGTCCAGGTCGTGGCCCGATGCAGGGCGCCGGGGTTGATGAATCGGGTCAACCCTCGCCGGACGTCGAGCGCCCGGTGGGTGTGGCCCGAGAATAAGTATTCGGGACGCTCGGCCTCGAGGCGAGCCATTTCCCGCCCCGAATCGCCATGGGTCACCGCCATCCGGCAGCCAGCCAGGTCGATCAAGCCGCCGTGCTCCAGGCAGGTCCCGCCGATGACCGCGATCGCCTGCCGCAACGCACCGAGGTCGAAATCGCAATTCCCGAACACGAAGTAACTCGGCAGCGGCGCCAACCGGTACACGACCTCGGGGCTCGTGATGTCGCCGCAATGGATGAGGACCTCCGCGCCCGAGTTCACGAGCACCTCGACCGCGGCCTTCGTCCGCTCGACCTTGTCATGGGTATCGGAGAGGATGCCAAGGTGCATGGTTTTGTCGGTCCATCGGGCAGACTAAGGAAAATCGAGAAGATAGGAAAAACGATTAGTCTGGCAAAAGTCTTCTCGATTCGGGCCATTTCCGATGCGACCGAGTGGCCGCGGCGGCGATGGCTCGGTAGACTAACCGAGGAGACCGCGCTCGTCACGCTCAATTCGTCGACGATCCTCTCGGGCCGCTGGCCGGTGGGATCCAGGGTTCTTCGGGCGCGAGGTTCTCGTCGTCCGGCCCGGTGGGCCGGGCGTGCGGTCGGCCGCGAACGACGGTCGGCCGCGGGCGGTGGGGTTGCCGATGCCCGGCCCACGGGACCGGGATGATCGACCGGCCGCGACCGCCCTGGCTTTACCCGCGCCGCGCGGGGAGGTGTCCCTTGTCCGCGATGCTCCAAACACGACCCCGATCGACTCTTTTGATGAAGCCCGCCGAGCCTTTCGAGGAGACGGGAACCGGGCAGTCAGGCGATTCACCTGAGTGCAAGCACGTGGGCTGCCGGCCCGAGGCCCCGGAGGACGCGATCCGGGAGCCGGAACCGCCGGAGTCCTGGGTGGAATGGCATGCCGAGGCCCCGGACGCGGGGAGAGGAGACGAATTATCCGTTGAACGCGAATTCACGCACGGTCGAAGCCGGAGCTGAGCGGTCGGGCCAGGCATCATGGCCGGACCGGAGGCCCCACCGCACGGTTCCACCGGCCGGCCTGATGACTCGACAGGTACGCCCCTGACGGGATGATGGATCGATCCCGGTGCCCATCGCTCGCGAAGACACCGACGGCGCCCGGTCAGGATGCCGGGCGTCTCATCGGGAGACGATCGCCGGGACGGCCGCGGCTCCCGACGCGACCGAGCAGTCCGTATCGGACGGACGCCGGCGTGCCCGGACGACAGGTCGCCCCGTCTTCGGACGCCCGGAAAACGAACAGGGCGGGGCCGGGCTTGCCGATTGGATCCGGCAAGCCCGGCCCCGCCCTGCGAATGCATGAGTCGCCCGCCTGCCCGCCGCTCGGCTCAACGATCGATCCCGAGCCGATAGAGGATCTCGTCGAATTGCTCGTGGTAGACGTCGTCGGTGGAATGCAGGTGCTCGGCCTCGGAGATGAACTTGAGCGTGTCGTCCCGCCTCAGGCCGTATTGCCGCAGGATCTCCTCGAACGGCTGGAGGTCGTGGGCGTAGACGAACAGGAGCTTGTGCTCGTCGAACTGGACTTCCATCGGGCCGTTGGGATTCAGCGCCGCCAGCCCGGTGCAGCCGTCGTGGAGCAAGAGCGGCTCGTAGTCGTAGAGCGTGCTCTTGAGGATGACCGTGTCGATCTGCTCGCGATAGAGGTCGTCGTGGCAGCCGGGCTGGGAGTCGTGGCTCGACTCCATCACCACGTCCACCACCTCCCCCAGCGGGTCGAGCAGGTCCATGAACACGTCGAAGAGCTGCTCGGCCGAGACGGCCGCGGCCAGCACGGGCATCTTGTTGCCGCTCTCCGGGTCGCAGTAGATGTCGCGGCGATAGCCCTCGCGCGGGATCACGTCCAGCCCGATCGAGGGACGTACCGCGTCCGTCAACACGAAGTTCCCATAGCGTCCGACGCGAAGGTGGGCATCCAGCTGGTCCGGGCTGAGGTCGTCGAAACTGGTGCGGGCCATCCGGCCCGGGCTGTTGCGTAACACGCGCTCCAGGAAGCGCTGCAGAAAACTCATAGGAAAGGCTCCCCTCCTAAATCCGCGACGAGCACTGGGAATTGTTGGTTGATGACCCTCGGTCACTGCGTCAAGCGGTCTTGGGCCGATCCCCCAAGTTGCACCTCCCAGGCATCCGCTTGACACCGCGCCCAAGGGAGTCGAAACCCGCCCCGGGGACGGTCGCCTTTCCGTTGGCAACGCGCAAGTCTTCGATCCCGCTCTTCCATATATAACATGTTTGGTCGCATCCGCCGGCCATCGTCGCGGGAATCTCGCACGTCCACCGCTCCGCGACGATCCGATCCCGGCCTGACGCGAGGTCCTTTGGCCTCCTCATGGAGTCCCCGGCAACCCCTGACCCACACGACATCATCAACCCATTGCAAGTCTGATACCATCAGCGGATCACCCGGTTGAGATCGTCTCGTGCGGCCCGACCAGACAAAAACTTGAGACAAGTTTTGAAAAATATGGGCCCTCTCGGCGAGAAGTCAACCATTTATCCGACGCAGGTCCATTTTGTAATCCTTCACCACATTGTTACAAGGGCTCCGATCGAATATGCCACGCGTGTTGATGCGGGAAAGCAACAAGGCGATCTCCGTTCGCAAACAGCATCAATGCATCCAAAGTCGCGCATGGCCGGTGGGGAGTCGATGGGGTTACCGATTCCGGGGGCAATTTCGGAGACTCCTCGCTCATCACCACCATGCCTTTGACGTAAACGCCTATTCCACAGACAGTTGATTGCGTTTTTCAGCGTTCTCAGGACGGCCGAGGCCAAAACCCAGAGAACGGTCCTCCCAGGCTCTCGTCCGGGCCTGGATTCCTCGGAAGGTCGTGATGATTGGGCCATCCGTACACTGGTGGTGATGAGCGAGGAGTCTCCAATTTCGGCGACCCGATGAGGGGGTCTCGGCCGTCGCTCCGGGTCGGGTGCGGTGGTATACTGAGGCTCGAGTGGGTGCACGACGAGGGGATCCGCGCCGCGTGGCGGGCGGTCCCGCGCGATCCTGGCTGGTAAGGACCCATCACCGATGGCGAGCGATGAAGCGACGATCCGGGGCGTGGACCGTTACCTGGAGGCCCGTCGGGGCGACTTCGAGGAGCAGCTCAAGGCGTTGCTCCGCGTGCCCAGCATCAGCGCGCAGCCCGAGCACGACGCGGACACGCGCCGCGCGGCGGCGATGGTCCGCGATGACCTGGCGGCGATGGGCCTCGAGGCCGCGCTCATCGAGACGAAGCGGCACCCGATCGTCTATTCCGAGTGGCTGGGGGCACCGGGCCAGCCCACGCTGCTGATCTACGGCCATTACGACGTGCAGCCGGCGGAACCGCTCGAGCCCTGGCTGTCGCCTCCCTTCGAGCCGACTGTCCGCGACGGCAATCTCTATGCACGCGGGGCGACCGACGACAAGGGCCAGATGCTGACCCACCTGAAGGCCGCGGAAGCCTGGCTCAAGACGGCCGGCCGGCTGCCGGTCAACATCCGGTTCCTGATCGAGGGCGAGGAAGAGGTCGGCGGGGCCGGACTCGAGGCGTACGTCGCCGAGAACGCCGGCCGGCTCGCCTGCGACTTCGCGGTCATCTCCGACACCAGCCAGTTCGCCCCGGGGATACCCGCCATCACCTACGGCCTGAAGGGGCTGGCCTATTTCGAGCTGCTGGTCCAGGGAGCCGACCGCGACCTGCACTCAGGGACCTTCGGCGGGGCCGTGGCCAACCCGATCAATGCCCTTTGCGCGATCCTCGCCAGCCTGAAGGGCCCGGACGGCCGCATCCGGATCGCCGGCTTCTACGACGACGTCCGCCCGCTGGAGCATTGGGAGCGGGCCGAGTTCGCCAAGCTCCCGTTCTCGGAGGCGGACTTCCAGCGGGACCTGGCGGTTTCCGCGCTCGTCGGCGAGGAGGGGTATACCACGCTCGAACGCAAATGGGCGCGGCCGACCTGCGACATCAATGGCATCTTCGGCGGCTACTCCGGTCCCGGGCCCAAGACGGTGTTGCCCTGCAAGGCCGGGGCCAAGCTGAGCTTCCGTCTCGTCCCCGACCAGGATCCCAAGGCCGTCGATCGGCTGTTCCGCGAGCACGTCGCCAGGGTCTGCCCTCCCGGCGTGACTTACGAGATCATCACCCACCATGGGGCGCCGGCGGTCCTGGTCGACGTTGACACGCGGGGGGTCCACGCCGCCGCCCGCGCCGTCGAGGCCGGATTCGGCACCCGGCCTGTGTTCATGCGCGAGGGAGGCTCGATCCCGGTGGTCGGGCTGATCAAGCAGCACCTGGGCGTGGACACCTTGCTCCTGGGCTGGGGCCAGAACGACGACAACCTCCACGGACCCAACGAGAAGTTCTCGATCGCCGACTTCCACCGCGGCATCAAGTCGGCGGCCCACCTGCTCGCCGAGCTGGCCGACGGGTCGGCGTGACGGGCGGCGAGTCGATCCGAGGGCGGGCGGTTGGTTCGGCCGGGCCGGGGTCGGCCGAACTCCGGACCCGTACCGGGCGTTCGACAACCTGGTACGACGCGTCCGGGACCGGCGGGGGACCGAGGCATCCGGGCGTTTCCCGCGCACCTTTCGGGAGGGACGATCATGCTCGATCTCAAGTACGTCGTGGCCAACGCCGACGCCGTCAAGCAGAACTGTCGCAACCGCAATGCACCGCCCGACGTGCTCGAGGATGTCGATCGGGTCGTGGCGCTGGAGGCCGAGCGCCGGGGGCTGCTCCATGCCGTCGAGGACGTCCGGCGCCGGCAGAACGAAGTGGCGCAGGCCACCGGCCGCGAGCGCGACGCCGAGAAGCGGACCGCCCTGATCGAGCAAGGCAAGCGGCTCAAGTCGGAGGTCGCCGACGAGGAAGAGCGGCTCAGCCGGCTCGAGGACGAGCTCAACCAGCGGGTCAAGCGCATCCCGAACCTGACTCACCCCGACGCGCCGATCGGCCTGACCGAGGAGGAGAGCCGCGAGCTCCGCAAGGTCGGCACGCCCCGTGCCTTCGACTTCAAGCCCAAGGATCACGTCGCGCTCGGCAAGGACCTCGACCTCATCGACTTCGAGACCGGCGGCAAGGTCAGCGGCACGGGATTCTATTTCCTCAAGAACGACGCGGTCCTCCTCGACCTGGCGCTGCAGCAATTCGCCGTGAAGAAGCTGGTCGCCGCCGGGTTCACGCCCATCGTCACCCCCGACCTGGCCCGCAACCAGATCCTCGAGGGGATCGGCTTCACGCCGCGCGGGGTGGAGACCCAGGTGTACTCGGTGGAGGACACCGATTTGAGCCTGGTCGGCACGGCCGAGATCACCCTGGGCGGCATGCACGCCGACAATGTCCTCGACGAGTCCGCGCTGCCCATCCGCTACGTGGGCCTGTCGCATTGCTTCCGCACCGAGGCCGGCGCCGCCGGCCGGGCCAGCCGCGGGCTCTATCGCGTCCACCAGTTCACCAAGGTCGAGATGTTCGCCTTCAGCACGCCCGAGACCTCGGGCGCGATCCACGCCGAGATGCTGGCGATCGAGGAGGACCTGTTCCAGTCGCTGGGCATCCCCTATCGCGTGCTGGATATCTGCTCGGGCGACCTGGGCGGGCCCGCCTACCGCAAGTTCGACCTCGAGGCGTGGATGCCCGGCCGCGGCGAGCACGGCGAGTACGGCGAGGTCACCAGCACGTCCGATTGCACCGACTACCAGGCCCGCCGGCTGAATATCCGCTATCGCCCCGCCGGCCAGAAGGGGACGCGCTTCGTCCACACCCTGAACGGCACGGCCATCGCGCTCAGCCGGGCCCTGATCGTGGTCCTGGAGAACTACCAGCGGGCCGACGGTCGGATCGACGTGCCGGAGGTCTTGAGGCCCCTCGTCGGCAAGGACGTGATCGGGCCGGAACAGAGCGGTTGACGCTTGTGTGGCATCGGCGTGAGAGACCCCCCCTGCCCCCCCCTTCGTAAGGGGGGGATTAAGCGGGCGGGCCTTCTCCGTCCCCCCTTTAGGGGGGCTAGAGGGGGTCGAGCGCAACCTCGGCTAGGGGGTTGAGAATCTGGCCTGGCCTCGAGTCCGACGGCGACACGGGGGGTGATCGGTGCGCCATCCGCTCTTGATACCCGACCTCCGCGAGCTGATCCGCGACGGCGAGGTCGCCGGATTGCGCGACTACCTGGCCGAGCACCACCCCGGGCGGGTCGCGGAGCTGATCGAGGACCTCGAGGACGGCGACGGCGACACCCTCTTCCGCGTCCTGCCGGCGCGGAACCGGGCCGAGGTGCTCAGCTACCTCGACAACGACCGGCAGATCAAGCTGGTCAAGGCCATGCCCGCGCCAGAGGCCGCCGAGCTCTTGCACGTCATGTCGCACGACGAGCGCGCCGACCTGGTCAACCGCATGGACGAGGAGGTGCTCGACCCGGTGCTCCCCTACCTGGCGCAGGCCGAGCGCGAGGACATCCGCCGGCTCGCCGGCTACGAGCCCGGGACCGCCGGCGCCGTCATGACGACCGACTACGTCACGCTCCCGCCGCACATCACCGTCCGCGAGGCGCTCGAGCGGATCCGCCGCGAGGCCCCCGACCGCGAGACGATCTATTACTGCTATGTCGTTGACCACCAGCGCCGGCTGATCGGGTTCGTGTCGCTCAAGCGGCTGATCCTGTCGCGCCGCGCCGCCGTGATCGAGGACATCATGCAACGCGAGGTCATCTCGGCGCGGGTCGACGCCGACCAGGAGTCGGTCGCCCGCCAGATCGACAAGTACGACCTGCTGGCGATCCCCGTGCTCGACGCCTCCGACCAGCTCGTCGGCATCATCACCCACGACGACGCCATGGACATCCTCCGCCAGGAGCAGACCGAGGACATCCTGGCCTTCGGCGGCGTCTCGCGCGACACGGAGGCCAACCAGGAGAGCTACTGGAAGGGCCGGATCTACGAGGCCGTCCGCCGCCGCATCGGCTGGCTGATGCTGCTGTTCATCGCCGGCACCCTCACGAGCAGCGTCTCGCATTTCTTCAAGGGGGTCCAGCTCGCCCTGCCCGACCTCATCGACTTCGTCCCCCTGCTCATCGGCACCGGCGGCAATGCCGGCAGCCAGACGGTCGGCACGATCATCCGGGCCCTCGCGCTCGGCGAGATCCAGCGCACCGACGGCTTTCGCGTCCTCTATCGCGAGTGGCTGACCGGCCTGTTGATGGGCATCCTCCTGGGCGCGATCGGCTTCGCCTACACCTACATGCTCCATCGCAACGCGGCCTTCGCCGCGGTGATCGCGCTGGCGATCCTGTTCATCTGCATGTGGGCTAACAGCGTCGGAGCTCTGGTCCCGATCCTGGCCCGGCGGTTCGGCATCGACCCGGCCGTCATCTCCGCGCCGCTCATCAGCACCCTGGTCGACGCCACCGGGCTGGTCATCTTCTACACGGTCGCCATCGTCATCCTGATCAAGCTGGCCGGGACGGACGGGGGCGTGCACTGAGGGGGTGTGCCAGGAGCCTTGGCAGTCGCTCAGGTAGGGTGCTCTCCGAGATCGACGCCTCGGTGCTCGGAGAGCACCCTACTGGCGGCCTTCTCCCGCGGCCTCTCAATGCTTCTTCTTCCCAACCACGGGCGGACCCGCGAGATTCCGGGCCACGATGGCGTCGCGGTAGGCCCGCGAGTAGGGAATGCCGGTCCCCCGGTGGGCTCGCTGGAGATACTTGTACGCCTTACTCTCCAGGATCGAATGACCGACCTTGACATACGCCGCGTTGTTCTTGAGCTTGCGGGCGTCGGCGATCAGTTCGGACTCGGTCGGGATGATGCCCAGCAGCTCGCGGTAGAGCGTGATCACGAAGGCGTCGCGGCCGGCCCCCAGGCCGGAGACCGGCAGCGGCGTGGTGACGGTCAACTCGATCGTCTGCGTGGCCTCGCCGCCGAACCCGTCGGCCGCCACCACCGAGATCTGGTAATCGCCCGCCTTGGCGTAAGCGTGCGACAGCGTGAATGTCCCGTTGGCCGCGATGGTCAGGTTCGCGACGCCGCTGCCGTCGCCGTAGTTCACCGTGGCCTGATAGGGCCCCGGCACGTCGTCCGAGATCGAGCCCGCGACCGAGAGCGTCGCCCCGGCCGTCACCGGCGCCGGCGATCCGAGCGCGACGGTCATCGTCGGGCTGACGATGGTCGTCTCGATCGTCTGCGTGGTCTCGCCCTGGAACCCGTCGGTCGCCACCACCGAGATTTCATAGGCCCCCGGCTTTGCGTACACATGCGACAGGGCGAACGTCCCATTGGCCGCGATGGTCAGGTTCGCGACGCCGCTGCCGTCGCCGTAGTTCACCGTGGCCTGATAGGGCCCCGGCACGTCGTCCGAGATCGAGCCCGCGACCGAGAGCGTCGCCCCGGCCGTCACCGGCGCCGGCGATCCGAGCGCGACGGTCATCGTCGGGCTGACGATGATCGTGGAGACCTGGGCCGACGTCGGTAGACCCACGGTCAGGCCGACATTGTCGGTCGCGACGACGGCGAACGCATACGTGTGTCCGATCGGGGCCTCGATCGTGAGCGACGTGGCCGTGATGTCGGAGTTGACCAGGGTGAGCGTTCCGCCGTTGACGGAGGCGTACACGTCGTAGGACGCCACACCGGGGCCGGCGGGGTTGTCCACGCCGCTCCACGACAGCGTGAACACCGGGGGCGAGTCCGCGGGCAGGGGATTGACCGCGGTCGTCGGCGGCGCCGCGTCGATCGTGTTGCTGATCGTCGGCGTCGCGATCGCCGCGTTCGTGTCGAAGACGATGCTCGCGGACGCCGCGATCGTCGCCCCCGTCGCCAGGCCCGACTTCGGCTGGACGGTGTACATGACCGAGCCTTCGCCCCGGCCGGTCGCGTCGTCGGGCAGCAATAGCCCGAGGTTGGGGTTCGAGGAGATGTCGAGCGTGGTCGGGTCGAGGCCCGTGAGCGTCCAGGTCACGACGCCCGTCTTCATATCCAGCGCGGCCGAGACGTCGAGGATCAGTCCCAGGGTCGAGGTCTCGTCGAGCTGGGTTTGATACGACGAGAGCCCGGCCGGCACGGTGATCGTCAAGCCGCCGAGCTGGATCGTGCCGAGCTGGAATGTTGACCAGTCGAGGTTGGGCGAGAGGGTCTCCGTGATCGTCACGATGTCGGCCGCGGCCTCGGCCGTCGAGGCGTTCGCGAAGAGGATCTCGTACGGCAGGACCTCGTCCGAGCCCACGAAGCCCTGTGCGCCATAGCCCTGCGGCCCATCGATGCTGTTCGGATCGTGCGACGATCGCTGTTTCGAGTTCTTGGACTTCCCGGGGCCCGTCTTCTTCGGGATGTTCGAGGCAGGCGGGTGCGGATTCTGCTTCGTGGGCGTCGGCTGGACCGGCGGCTTCTTGAGGGGGACCGTGAGATCACGGCCGGTCTTGTAGATGTGGTAGGGGAACTTGAACCAGCCGATGCCCGGCCGATCGTTACCCACATTGGTATCCTTGGCGATCGTACCAATGTCCTTATTGAGACCCCGTGGCGCTCTGGGAGAATGCAGCGGAAGAGCTGGTGTTTTGCTGGATGACGTCCTCATACTGCTTCGACGTCACGTCGACGTTGAGCAGGTCCTCGACGGACTGTTTGTGCCGCGAGCCCTGGACCACCGTGGTCAGCGTGCTGCCTTCGCCGGGCTCCAGGCCCGTCGGATCGATGAAAGCCGTGGGCGCGTCGTTGGCGTATTCGTACGGATTGAGCCCGCCGGCCAGGCCGGTCGGATCGGGCTGCGTGAACCGGCCGAGCGACGCGTCATACTCGCGGTTTTGCATCCAGGCCAGGCCACTGCCGTCGCTGATCACGCCCCACTGACCGCTGAAGGTGAACGGATTGGCCGTCGACCCCGAGGAGCTCGCGAGGGCGCCGTACGGCAGGTACGTGTACTGGTCGAGCACGGCCCCGTTGGGCCCGGTCAGCACGGACGTGTTGCCCTGGGCGTCGAAGCCATAGGCATTCACCGCGCCCGAGGCACCCACTTGCGCGACCAGCCCCAGGCCGTAGACGTAATGGTCGATGGCAGTCTGCCCGTTGAACTGGCCGACCAGCGATCCGCTGCCGGTCGGGTCGAACAGCTCATCGGTGGTGACGCCGTCGTGGATCGTGGCGATCGGGTTGCCCATCGCATCGTACGAATACTGATAAGTGCCCGTGGTCGGCGAGGTCACCTCGACGAGCTCGCCGCTGGCGTTGTAGGTGTACCACGTCGTGCCCGTGCTGTCGGTGGAGGAGGTCAGGTAGCCGTCGGCGTTGTACCGATAGGTGGCCGGCCCGCTCGACGTGACCTCGTCGACGTTGTTCGCGGTCGACGTGGTCGTCGTGCCCGAGTCGGTCACCGCGATGCAGTTGCCGTCGGCGTCGTACTTGTACGTCAGCGTCTCGCCGCCCGGCATCGCGGCCGAGATCAGCCGGCCGGCCGCGTCGTACTGATAGGTCGTCACCCCCTGGAGCGTCGTCATCGTGATCGGATCGCCGTTGACGTTGTAGGTGTAGACGAACTTCGACAGGACCACTCCGCCGCGTCCCAGGTTCTCGATCTGGCTCACCTCGTCGTTGACGTCGTAGCTGGTCGTCGTGGACGTGCCGTTGGCGTTGACCTGATCGGTGACGCGGCCGTCGGCGTCGTACGTGTAGGCGACCAGCACGTTCCCGGAGCCATCGGTCACCTTGGAGAGTCGGCCGGCGGCGTCATACACGTCCTTCTCAGTGTAGCCCGACTGGTCGGTCATCGAGGTCTGCCGGCCCGCGGCGTCGTAGGTGTAAATGAGCGACAGTCCGTCGGGATACGTCACGCTGGTCATCTCGTTGGCCGCGTTGTACGTGAACGTCGTTTTCCCCTGAGCGTTGGTGGCGGTGAGGATGTTGTGGTGCGCGTCGTACGTGTAGGTGGACTGGGTCCCGTCGCCGTAGGCGACCCCGGTGACCTCGTAGCTCGACGGGGCATAGGTCAGCGTGGTGGTCAGGCCGTCGCGGCCGGTCGTTGACGTGACCTGGCCCGCGCTGTTGTAGGTCGTCGAATCGGTCGTGTCGTCGGCGTACGTCGTGCCGGTCGTCTCGCCCTGCGCGTTGACCGTGTAGGACGTCGTGTAGCCGTTGGCGTCGGTGTAGCTCGTGAGCTGGTGGAACGTCGAGTCGTACGTGAAGGCGGAGGTGTCCCCCAGCGGGTTGACGAGCGAGAGGACGTCGCCGGAGCCGTCATATGTGGCGGTGTCGACCGTCCCGTCGGGGTTGGTGAACGCCGTGATATCGCCGTTGGCGTCAGTGGTCGCCAGGACCATCTGGCCCGAGGGGTCGATGACCCCGATGATCGAGTCGGAGGCATCGAAGAAGTACCGGGTTGTCGCGCCCGTGGCCTCGGTCGCGTCGACTTCGCCCGGCGAATTCGCGGGATAGTTGAACGTGAGCGGCTGCTGGCCGGCCACGCTGGTCCCGGTGATGTCGCCGGACGAGTTGTACGAATAATCGGTCGCGACGCCCGTGGGATCGATCACGGACGTCAGCTCCTCGAGCGACCCGGCGACCGTGGTGTATCGATATTGCGTGGTCCCCAAGGCATCGGTCGCGCTCGTCAGGAACTTGCCGGTCGGATCGTAGCCGAATGTGGTGGTCTCGCCGTCCGGGGCGACCTCCGTCGCGATCGTGCCGTGGGCGTTCCAGGTGAACGTGGTGACGTCGCCCAGGTTGTCCGTGGTGGTCGCGAGCTCTCCGTCCGCGTAGGCGGCCGTGAGGCTCGTGCCGTCCGGGTTCGTCTGCGAATGGAACGTGCCGTCCTTGTTGAACACGACGACCGTGCCGTCGGACTCCTGAAGCTGATAGGTCCCGCCGGAGAGCGTCAGGGTCGAGAAGACACCGTTCGGGGCGAGATAGGTGCCGTCGGGCTGGAGGGCGAAGAATGTCGGCACGCCGTCCTGCGAGATCGTCACGTCGCCGGTGGCGTCCACGCTGGCCGCGAAGTCGGCCACGGAGAACTGGCCGTAACCGAGCGAGCCGAGCGTGCCGGCCGACGCGATCGTGCCGAACCCCTCGGCCCGATCGAGCTCGAATCCGATCAGGTCCTCGAGGCTCGAGACGTGCTCGCCGAGCGTGCTGAGGTAGGTGGCATCCTGGTCCATGGCCGCCTGGAGCTGGGGGAACGCCATGCCGACGTCGGACTCCAGGTTGTTCACGACGAGGTTCCATGCCGCCGACGACATCCCGGGCGGTCGGTCTGGGGTGAGGACGGTCGGCCAGTCGATCGTGACGGGCTGCGTGACGTTGATGCTGACACCGGCGGCCGCCGCGGCGACGGGGTCGCCGGCGGGGTCGGCGGCGACGGCGACGGCGGCGGAGACGCTGGGCATGAAGTCATCGTCGCCGCTGCCGCCGGTCAGGTACCCGTAAGAATCCACCATCGCGACCATGTAGTCGTTGACCACGTGCGCCTGGGCGACGTCGGGCCGGCCCGTGATCGTGATCCGGCCGGTGTAGCCCGCCGGCAGGATCCCGGCCGGACCCGACTGATCGATCGCCAGGACCATCAGCTCGTGCTCGACGAAATTGGTCGACCCCGCGACGGCGAGCGCCGTATCGCTCGAGGTGATATCGAGCAGCGGCGCGGGGATGGCCTGGTCCGACATGTTGGTATACGTCACGACGATCTCTTGCAGGACGCCGGTGCGCACGACGGGCGGGACGTCCAGGTTCACGTTGATCTCGTTGTCGAGCGCGTTCGGGTCGGTGTTGGAGGGCGAGACGGTGAACGCGCCTGGCACGGTTGACGTGCGGCCGGAGTCGGTCACGACCGCCTGGTAGCTCCCTACACTCACGTCGCCGAACATCGCCAGGATGTCGCTCGAATCCTGATAAGACACCTGGGTCGGGGCGACCCTGACCGATCCGTCCACCAGCGCGACCGTGGTGTTGGGGGTGAAGTCCGACCCCGCGATCTCGACCGTGAAGCTCTCCTCGGGGTTCGCCGAGGTCGGGCTGATCGCGGAGGCGACGAAGGAAGCGGCCTGGGCCTGGAGCGTGAAACTCGTCGCCGCGGCGAGGCTCGCCTGCGGCTCGATCGTCACGTAGACCGTCCCCCCCTGCCCGTCGCCGGCCGTCACGGTCTCCCGGCCCGACGTGGTCGAGAGGGCGTAGGCGTCGAAGGTCGAGTCCGTCGGCAGGCTGCCGGCGCGGGCCAGCAGGGCCGCCGTGCCGGCGGGGGCGGTCAGCGTGAGCGCGATGGAGGTCCCGGGCGACACGTTGATCTGGTAGAGCAGCTCTTGCCCTGGATTCAAGGTGCCCGAGACCGAACCACCGACCGCGAGCGATGGCACGGTCGCGGTGAAGGCGCTCGCGGACGCGGCCAGGTTGTTGGAACGGTTCGAGTCGGCCGTGACCTCGCCGCTGTCGGCGACGACGACGACCTGGTAGGAGCCGACCGCGGCTGGCATCACCGTCGACAGCGACCCGCTGTAGCTGCGCCCGGCGCGAGACTCCCGGTGTGAGTGACGCGGCCCAGCAGGATGGCGTTCGCCGAGAGCCCGGCGTTGGTGGAGAGGTAGATCGAGTCCGTCCACGAGCCCTGCGCGGCGGCCTGCCCCTCGTTCTCGACCGTGTAACCGATGCTCAGCGGGGCCCCGACCGCCACGGAGCCGGTGGGTCCCGTGACCCCGGTCGTGGCCAGGTCCGAGGGCAAGGCCACGCCCTTCAGGCTCGTCTGCTGGGCGCCGACGTTCAACTGGAAGATCTGGGACTGTCCCAGCGTCAGGCCGCTCGTGGACGCGAAGGTCCCGGTCTCGCTCGAGTAAGTCAGCAGGGGGAGAGTCGCATTCGCGACGAGGCCGCCGCCCGATGTGATGGAGACCGCCAGCGCGCCGCCGAGCTGCGCGGACCCGGTGGCGATGAGCTCGCCGACGGTGGCCGGGCCGTTGTCAACGCCCACCTGGGCGTCGATCGTCCCGGTCGAGGCCTGCGTGAACGTCCCCGGCACGTTCACGACGCCGCCGGGGGCGAGCACCAGCGTGCCGGTATTCTCGAACGCGCTCGCGACCGTGAGCGATGCCCCGGCGCCGACCGAGAGGGTCCCGGCGTTGGTGGCCAGCGACGCCAGTGCCGGCACGGACGCGCCGGCACCTTCGAGCGCGATCGTCCCGTCGTTGGTCGCGATCGAGGTCAGGTTCTCGACCTGGAGCGTGGCACCGGCGCCGATGTCGTAGGTCCCCGACGCGATCTTATCCCCGCTGTCGGTCGTCTGCGCGTCGAGCGAGGCGCCAGCATCGAGCGTCACCGTCCCGTGGTTGGAGATGATCATGAGAAAGTAGTGGCTACCGATGACCTGAAGGCCCGGGCCGAACTCGGTGGTCCCGAGATTGTCGATCATCGAGCCGGTGACCGCGGAGAGCACCTGGCTCTGGCCGGTGAAGACCAGGCGAGCCCCCGCGGCGTTGACGAGCGTCCCCGTGCCGTACTGGTCGCCGAGCGTGAAGTCGCCGGTGCCTTGCTGGCCCGGCAAGCCCGGGGCGACGTCGATGGTCCCTTGGTTCGTCAGTGTTCCCTGCAGAGAGAAGGCGGTATCCTTGCCGATGAGCAGCGAGCCCACATTGGTGGCGGTCCCGCTGATCACCCCGCCGCTGAATTCGAGCAACCCGGCCGGGAAGTCGAGGGTCGCCCCGCCGAAGTCCACAGAGGCGTAGGTTACCGGCTCAACGACGACATGCCCGCCGCCGGACCCGGTGTACTCGCCGTCCCAGGTGCTCTGGGCGACGAGGTTGACCTCGGCCCCGGTCGCGACCGTGAACGTGGCGCCCGTGCTGGTCCCGCCGGAGTCGAGAACCAGGGTGCCGGCCGAGACGTCGATCGTCCCCTCGAGGTTGTTGAAGTTCGTGCAATTGATCGTCGACGTGCCCACCTGGGTCTTGTCGAGGATCCCCTGGTTGTTGAATGTCTCGCCGTTGCCGCTGATGCCGGCCATGCCGATCAGCGTGACGATGGCCCCGGGCTGGTTATCCAGGAACGCACCCGCCGCGCCGGTGGTGTAATCGCCGATGATCAGCGTGCTGTCGAGCTCGATCGTGCCGGCGTTGGTGAGCGTGTTGACCACGTGGATCGCGGTGGGGGACGCGCCGTTGACCGTCAGGTCGCCCAGGTTGGTCCAGTCGCCGGAGATGTCGCCGCTGTCCCAGTCGAGCATGCCGGCGGGGAAGTCGAAGGTGGCGTTGGCGGCCGTGATCGAACCGAACTCGCCGCTGTCGAGCACGACCAGCCCGCCGCCGGAGCCGGTATTCGCCCCGCCCCAGGTCGCGGTCCCGACCAGATCCACCTCCGCGCCGGGGGAGACGGTGAACGTTGACCCGGTGCTCGTCCCGCCGGAGTCGAACACCAGCGTCCCGGCCGCGACCTTGATCGGCGCATCCTGATTGTTGAAGGTCGTGCAATTGATCGTTGACGTGCCCACCTGGGTCTTGTCGAGGATCCCCTGGTTGTTGAATGTCTCGCCGTTGCCGCTGATGCCGGCTGTGCCGATCAGCGTGACGGTGGCCCCGGGCTGGTTATCCAGGAACGCACCCGCCGCACCGGTGTTCGAATCGCCGATGATGAGCGTGCTGCCGAGCTCGAGCGTGCCGGCGTTGGTGAGCGTGTCGGCCAGGTGGATCGCCGTGGGGGACGCACCGTTGACCGTCAAGTCGCCCAGGTTGGTCCAGTCGCCGACGATGTCGCCGCTGTCCCAGTCGAGCATGCCGGCGGGGAAGTCGAAGGTGGCGTTGGCGGCGGTGATCGAGCCGAACTCACCGCTGTCGAGCAGGACCAGTCCGCCGCCGGAGCCGGTATTCGCCCCGCCCCAGGTCGCGGTCCCGACCAGATCCACCTCCGCGCCGGGGGAGACCGTGAACGTCGACCCGGTGCTCGTCCCGCCGGAGTCGATCCGCAGGGTTCCTGCCGTGACGTCGAACTTCCCTGCCTGGTTGTTGAATGTGACGGAGCTCGCGATCGTTCCCGTCCCGGCCGCGGAATTCGCGATCGTACCCGAGTTGGTGAACGTGCCACCGTTGAGTTGGCCGCTGCCCTGGAAGTCGATCGTGGCTCCCGAGTCATTGGTTAGGGCGACGGGGCCGTTCTGGTTGCCCATGCCGAGCGCGCCGGCGAGGTTGAATTGACCCTGGTTCACGAGGGTCGCATTCCCGGCCACCGAGTTCGACGAGCCGGTCAAGTTGATCGTGCCGGTGTTGACGACGTTGCCGGAACCCGTGAAGCTGCCCGAGGTCCAGGTCGTCGTCCCCGCCAGGTTGATCGATCCGCCGGAACCGGCGAGATTGATCTGCCCGCCGTCGAGCAGCAGCGAGCCGTTGATCTGCGCCGAATCGGTGTTCAGCTCGCCGCTGGAGACCTCGAGCGTATCCTTGACGGTCAGGCTTGCGTAGGCGCCCGACACGCCCGAAGTGAAGGTGACGGTGGGGTTGGCATTGGGCACGTCGATGACGACGGCGTTGCCGGCCTGCGGCACCGCGCCGGTGCTCCAGTTCAGGGCGTTGTTCCACGAGCCGCTGGCCGCGGAGTTCCAGTAATCCGTGGCCGTGGCGAGCAGCCGTCGGTCTTCGAGGATCTCCAGATGGAAGCCGGCGGACCGGCGGCGACCGCGGACTCGCCGGGAACGTCGATTCGGACGGTGATCGGTGGCCATTCGAGTGGCTCCACGATAGGGTCTGGGATGGGTGATCTTGCTTCAGCGCGAGATCATCGATCGAGCTGTCTCCATCCAGTCCGTATCCACCCGCGCGGATTCCTGCAGCAGAATCCGAGAGGGTGGTTTTTTCTCGGTGAACCGACGCAGCCCGGGCCTCCCGGCGCGGGCGGATCCGGAGGACAAGACGAGCGCATCAAAAAACCCTGCGCGTGGAGCGCATCTCCACAGGTCAGGGCCTTCGTAACCCGGCGCAGTCTTGCCCGCCATGAGCAATCCAGCGATGACTGCATTCTGTGCCATTGACCGCGTCGGGTCAAGGAGTGGTGAATAAAGATGTTTTTTTTCAACGCGTTGACGCTTGGCCTGGTCTTGACCGATTCGACATGCCCTCATCCTGTAGATGGGTGGAAGGTGCGAGTGACAAGATCTGTTTGGAATGATTTCGGATCCGCGTAAGATTGGTCGTACCGATATCGACTTCCGGTCGCGATGTTTCTTTCCGAGAGTGCGACGCGCCCGAGGCTGCTCCTGCGTCCGAGGAACCTTCGTACCGGCCGGAGCGCCGTCGATTCCGCGACTGGCTCGGTGCCATCACGCGGAGCGAACAAGTCCGGAGGCCGTCCAGACCGCCGTCGCCAACGGCGCGATCCAGCCATCATTGCTGCCCTTCGACCCGGACGTCGCTGCCTTGCGCGACGACCCGGGCTTCATCGCACTCACGCGGATGCGGCCGTCGGCCAACCGAGCAGTCCCGGAACGCACGGCGATCGTCGCGTGACTCGGCCTCGAACGATGGGACCGCTCATGAGTTGGCGTACAGCCGCCCGTCGCGGCGGGAGGATGCCCAGCGCGGCCGCCGGCGGAACCAGTGCAGATCCATCGCGTGCGCATGGTACGTCAAGCCGAGCATCCGCATGACGACCATCGCCGCATAGAAGAGCAACACCCAGAACGCCCAGATCGCCACGCCCTCGGCCCACATCGTCGGCATCCTGTACAACATCGCCCAGAGCCCCATTCCGCCCATGACCAGCGCCAGCGCGGCCACCAGGCAGGGCGCAGGTAATCCCAGCCGATCCGCCCGATCGCCGCGAAGACCGTGACCGGGTTGGCCGCGACGATGTTGTCGTGCAAGAGCGAGGCCGCCAGTGCCATTTGGGCATAGCCGACGCCCAGCGTGATCAGGCCGATCAGCACGATCCAGTCCAGGAGCCCCACATCCCCGCGATGCATCCAGTACAGCACCAGCGGACCGCCGCCCACCGCCAGGCCGAACAAGCCCGCCCAGAACCACCGGCCGATCCCCTCGGCGATGTCGCTGGGGTGCCACTCCGGCCATCGAGGATGATCGTTCTCCCCCAGCGAGCTGGCGACCAGCACGTGCCCCAGGAAGAGGAGCGCATAGCCGAAGGTCATCGCGAAACTGAACAGCATCGGCGTCATCACGGGCACGATCAACAGCCCGAGCCGCCAGTCCCCCTTGGTCGCCGGCTGGAGGAACGAGATGACGTCATAGACGGGCAGGGACAGCACCCACATGAAGGGCGGCAGGAGGAACAACAGGCCCAGGCCGGGCCCGTCGCTGAGCGGATAGAGCAGGCATTCACCCAGGCCCGGCATGACCCGAGGATGCCGCCATTTGGCGGCGCTCCACGATTCCTGCTCCTCGGCCCGAGGAATGACATAGAGGGCCGTGGCAGCCGCCGGGTCGTACCAGCGCTTGGGTCGGGCCATGCTTCCTTTGATGGGGCCGCGACATGAGGCCGCGGAAACGCCCATCCCCCCCAGACCGATACGGGTCAATGGCTGACGCTTCGATCCGCGGAAGCAGGCCCCACGAACGAGCACAGCCCTCTCGACACCGCCCACGGCCGGGTGGCCCGCGTCGGGCGCGGGTCGCCCACAGTAGGCAGACGGTGCGAACCATCTGCACTGATTCTTACGGACGATCCCCTGGGTGGCAAGTGGCAAATCAAGAGAGTGGCGGCAGACGCCCGTCTTCACCGGCCGCTCGCCACCACTCGTTCGCGATCAGCGATCCTTCTTCTTCGCCTTCTCGCTCGCCATCTGGTCGAGGACGGCGCGGACTTCCTTCGCCTGGTCCGCGTCGAGCGGGTGGGACTTGAGCAGGTGCAGCACCAGCAATCCCGGCTCGCCCTGGTAGAGCTTGTCGACCAGGCTGGTGACGCGCTTCTGGCGGACCTCCTGGTTGGAGATCACCGGCTTGTACACGAACGCCAACTCGCGCCGATCGCTGGTGACCAGCCCCTTGGATTCGAGCCGATCGAGCAGCGTCGCCACGGTCGCGTAAGACCACTGCCGTCCGGCGGAGCGCAGGGTCTCCAGCGCCTCGCGAACGGTGGCCTGGCCGAGGTCCCAGAGGACCTTCAGCACGTCGAGTTCCGAATCGGGTATGGTTGGGGGGCGTTTGGCCATCGGCGGTCATCTCGTCTCTAGGACTAGGGTACTCCCCATCCTCTGCGGGTACTAACGTAGTCAGGTGTCTTGAATCGGCCTTTCGGTTGCGCGATGGGGGTGGTCGAGTTGACCACATTCACGCACAGGTGGGCACCGTCCATGGGTTTATCCTAAGACAAATGTCTCACAACGTCAAGTCCCTCGGAACGATTCCGCGCGGCCGGCCCGGTTGGGCGGCCTGGGGGCACAAGAAACTGCGTCGTGGACCGATGGCATAACGTGCGAGGACGACCACGGGACTTAACGCTTCCATGCGGCGATCGGTAGAGTAAGAAGGGGCTCCGTGCCCCAACCGCTGGTCCCCTTGCGGCGCGAGTGGAGCCGATGAGCCAGGAGTTGCACTACACCTCGGTCCCGCGCGGTCTGAAGCCCGGCAGTCGGGGATTCGGGACGGTCGCGGCCACGGCGAACCTGCCGGAGACGCTGGCCGATCGGCTGGAGGGGTTGAGCGTCTACCAGGCCGTCTATCCGCCCGGCGACCCCTCCGCCGCGCTGAATCCCATCGCCTACGTGCACGTCCGCCTCAAGATGGGGAGCCACGACCAGGACGTCCTCTCGCGGATCGGTCCGGCTGGCCTGGACTACTCCGGGCGGCCCAACAAGTATGCCCACCACGTGATCCTGCGGCCCGAGGAGCGCCCCGAGGGCGGGCCGGCATGGCTGCTGAGCCAGCCCAGGTTCCTCCGCCACGCCTGGGACGGCGAGCCGCGAATCCTGGCCGAGGAACTTCCGGTGCCCCGGGGCGACCGTCCCCCAGGCATCGCGGAGGCCTGGCTCGCACTGACCGGCGACGCCGGCTGGGCCGGCGTGCTGGCCGAGTCGTTCCTGGCCGATCCGCGACGACCGGTGTTCCTGGTCTTCCGGCCGGGCATCGAGTTGCTGCCCCTGTTCGTCGAGGCCATCGCGCTGTTGCCGCCATCGCGCCGCTGGGACGTCGAGTTCAGCACCTACCTGACGACCCTCCCTCCCGGCGTCTCATTCACCTGGAGGGGCGTCCTGGAAGGCTCGGCGCAGGCCAAGAACGCCCGCCGGCTCCCCGGTGCCCTGATCCTGGATCTCGGCCGTCCCATGGGCCGGGCGCAAGGTGGCCCACTCATCCACCTGGCCCGCACCGGCGAACGCCAGGATGTGCCGGAGGCCGTCGCCCAAGGCGCCCCGGGCGTCCGGCACGAGTCCGGCCGGCCGCGCGAGGTCACGGCCGGACCTCCGCCGCACCCGGCGGCTCCCGGCGGGAAACGGCCTGACACATCGGCGGATCGCGACTTGCTGCCGGACCTCGCGGCGCGCCTGGCCGCGGATGGGTCCCTGCTCGGCGGCGAGGGGCTCCGACGTCGGAAGCGGCCCCGCGCCATCGTTGCGATCGGGATCGCGGCCTGCCTCGTGCCGATGCTCGCGGCGGCGTTCTACATCTCGCCCACCCTTCGCCATCGGATCGGCCTCGATCACGAGAGGGGCGTCGCGGCGAACGGGGACCTCGCCCGCCCGGCCGCCGGACGCGAGCCCCCCGCACTTACGAAGCCCGCCGCCGACAAGGCTGCCGAGCCCGACGGCAACAAGGGGAGCGCGAAGGCCGAGGTCGCGAAGGCCGAGGTCGCCAAGCCGGCGGTCGCGCCGCCTGAGACGAAGAAGCCCGAAGAAGCGGCCCATCGCCCGGCCGCGGAGCCGCTCTTGCTGGCCTTCGCCACGCCCGAGGTGCCCCGCTCCTCCCTCGGTTCGCCGGGCCGCCAGGAAGGGACGATCGAGCTCCCCGAGGACGCCGAGGACCGGGTCGGGATCTTGAACGGCCCCGAGTTTCGCCTGACCGCCGTCGCCGCCACGCCCCACACGTGGGAGATCGCGACCAAGACCGGCAGCGGACTGGGCGGCGGGTTCTCGCTGGCGCGACTGAGTCGCGCCGACGGGCGCACCTGGCGATTCGGCTGGACCAAGAACGCCAAGACGCAGTCGACCCAGGTCGAGGGCCTCAAGGACGCGATCCTCGAGCTGCACGGCCGCGACGGCCGGTCGATCCGCGTCCTGCTCCGCGGCGTAGAACTCCATAGCGACCGGCCGCTCGTGGTCTGGAAGGATCAGAGGATCCTCTTCGAGAAGCTGGAGTCGCGAACCCGGTCGGTCGAATGGGGCGGGAACCCCGATGTCCTCGAGGGCACCCGCTGGAAGCCTCGGATTCGCAGATGGCGGGTCAACCTCTCGCGGCCTCGGTCCGATCCCGGAGATGTGGAAGCGCCGAAGCGGGTGATCGAGCCCGGGCCGGTCGAGGGCAACAAGGACCCCGGCGCCGAGCCGGCACTCGAAACCGACTTGATCCCCGGCAAGGTGACCCTCAAGCTGGCGATCGACCCGTCCCGAGCGGGCTCGATCGACGTGCGGATCGACCCCGACCCGGCGAAGATCCGGGAGGGACGAGAGCTCCGCGCCTCGCGCCTGGACGAGCTCAGGAAGGCCACGCCCAACGACAAGAGCGATCCGCTGGAGTTCCGCCGCGGCAAGCTTCGCAAGCTCCGCGACGACGGCGCGAGGGACGGGGATGAGATCAAGGCCCTCGAGCGGGAGATCGCGGACCTCGAGAAGATCGACGAGATTCGTCGGACTGAGGACCTGCTGACCAGGCCGGCGCGGCTGGAGCTGAGCGTGGTGATCGGGCTGGATGTCGATGGACCGGGCATCCTGGATATCGTGAGGATCGGGGAATTCGCGGCCGGCCGATGAGTCTAAATAGATCCACGCAAGAGGGAAAGTAGGGTGGGCTCTGCCCACCGATGAGGGCCTCTCGTCGGTGGGCAGAGCCCACCCTACATCCCGCTCGTCGCTACTTTCCCCATTGGGTGGATCTATTTAGGGGGGAAGGGTCGGCCGCACCCGGGCGTCGCCGGCAGCACGATTCCGGTTGATCGGCAGAGAGCAGCACGATGGCGGATTACCACCAGATCGTCGAGCAGATCCGGACGGCGTTGCACTCGGGCGACCCGGGGCACAACGGCCGGCTCGCCGGATTGGCGACGGCCTATGCCGACGCCTGCGCCGAGGCCGCGCAGCGGCTGGGCCGATGCCACCGGTTGCTGCAGCAGGGCCTGCGCTCCGAGGCGATCCAGCTCGCCGAGTCGGAGCCGAAGCTGCTGGATACCCTGGCCGTCCTCGACTTCCCCGAGCGGCCCGACTGGGACGACCTGGTCCAGATGCGCAACCTGACGCCGGCACCCCGCATCCCGATCGAGCCGGCCCGCCTGCTCAACGAGGCCTACGCCGAGGAGGACCCGCTCCAGGAGGTGCTCCGGCGCCACCGGCGGCTGGCCCTCCAGCGCGCCCCGCTCCGGTTGCGGATCGCGGTGCTGCGGCAGCTCGCGGCCCAGGACCCGAGTAACGCCATCTGGCCGGAGGACCTCCGCGGATTCGAGCAGGTCCGGATGCTGCAGATCCAGGAGGAGGCGACCGAGGCGATCCGCCGCGACGACCCGGAGTGGATCCGTCGCCTGGTCTCTGAGATCGAGCAGCCGGACTGGACCGAGCCGCCGCCGCGGCCGCTGGTCCTCTCGCTGCGCAAGACCGATGCCCAGATCCACGGCGAGCGCGCCTGCGCGACTCTCAGCGACGTCGCAGCCCGGCTGGATGAGGCGCTCGAACGCGCGGGATCCGATCCGCGGCCGGCTGGCGCGCCAGGAGTGGTCGCGGCTGGCGGCCGCTGCAGCGCTGGCGCCCGACGACGAGATCGCCGACCGCGCCCGGCCGGCCCTCGACTGGCTCTACGACCAGGATCACCGGGACCGCGAGAACCGGAAGCACGAGGAGGCCATCGGCGACCTGGCCCGGGCGCTCGACTATCCCGGCTCGCTCGCCCCGGCCGAGCTCGAGCGGCTGGCCCACGCGGTCCAGGCGCGCGGCGACGGCATCCCGGAGGGACTCCGCCAGCGCTACATCACCCGGCTCCGCGCCACCGAGTCGGCGCAGGTCCGCCGGCGTCGGCTGATCACCGCCGGTTCCGCCGCGGCGGTGATCCTGGCCGGGACGCTGATTTACCTCGCCTTCCAGGCCCGAACACGTGGCCAGCAGGCCGAACAGGCCGCCCTCTCGATCAGCGACCTGCTCGAGCTTAACGACCTGGATCACGCCGTCGCCATGATGAAGGACTACGAGAGGGACCAGCCCGACCTGATGAAATACCCCGCCTTGATCGAGGTCCGCCAGCGGGTGGAGATCGCGCAGGGCAAGGAGTCGGACCGGGCGCTGCAGTTCGACCAGGCGATGCGCGAGGCCCAGGCGGCCCCCGCCTCGACCAAGCCCCCGCCGGCGCTGGAGAAGGCCCGCTCGCTCGCCCGGCTCGACACCGAAAAGGACGCGCTCGACAAGCTGGTCCGCCACCGCGCCGCCGCACTCCAGGCGGAGGAAGGCCGCCGCGACAAGGAGCTCTCTCCGCGCCTCGACGAGATCGCCAGGACCGTCGATCGGCTCGACGACCAGCTCAAGCCCGGCGGACCGGGCCGGACCGACGACCCGGCCCTGCTGGGATCGATCGCCGATTCGCAGCGCGCGCTGTCGGAGCTGGCCTCCCAGGTGGCGATGGCCGGCGCGGCCATCCAGGACCGGTCGCGCACCCTGTCCGAGCGGCTCGAGGCGATCCGGTCGCGGGTGGAGCAGCGGGGTCAGCAAGCCCGGCGGGAGGACGCGATCACCGCGGCCGTCGCTTATTCGCCAGACGGCCGCGGCTTCACCGGTCCCGGCGAGCTGGCCTCCGCGCTCCAGGCGTTCGCCAAGACGTTCCCCGACTCGCCCCGCTCGCAGGCGTTCACGAACACGCTCCGAGACCAGCCGGTCTGGGACGCGATCGCCGAGTGGGACCACCTGACGGCGGGATGGCGGGGCGGCTCCGGGGCGGTCGCGCCCCAGGAGGCGAGCGTCCGCGTCGAGAAGTGCCGGCAATTTGGAGTCCGGTTCCCCGCGTCGCCCGACCTCGATCGCGCGACGGCCTACCGTCAGGCCATGGAGGCGATGTCGCACCGCTCGGCCGAAGGCGAGGGTGCGCTCGGCAAGCTCCAGAAGCTGATGACGGACCTCCTGGTGGACAACCTCTGGATGGTCACGGTCCGGGCCCCGGCCTCCGACGGCCCCCGGCACTACTACGCGACCGAGCAGCCGCCGCGCGGCGTGAAATCGCTCCGCTACCTGGTCGGCTTCGACGGCAAGGAGCGGACCCTCAAGGTGGTCGGCGACTGGGTCGAGCGGATCGAGGTCTCGCCCCAGACGAAGGTCGCCCAGAAGTTCAAGCCGATGCTCTTCCAGGACCCCGCCCGGATCGACTGGGAGGTCGTGATGCTCGACCTGATCGAGCAGGTGCGGACCCAGCCCGGGATGGACCCCGTGCTCCGGGTGGCCCTGCTGCGGAAGGTCCTGGAGCTGGGCCTGGAGGGCAGCGACCCGCTCCAGCAGGCGCTGGGGCGCTGGAAGGAGCAGCTCGACCAGGCCGACGTGGACGTCAACGTGCCGTGGATGGACCCCGAGAGCCGCGAGGCCGACCAGGTGCGGCCCAAGGCCGTGGCGTGCGTCCGGTCCTTGCCCGACCTGACGGCGCTGCGGAAGGACGCGCTGGGCCGCCGGGCGGCGGTCGGCCGGCTGTTGACCGGCCATCCCCAGGTGGTGGGATGGCTGGCCCGCGAACCGGACGGCTGGCGAGTTCGCACCGGGGCGGTGTTACCGCCGCGCGGCGACCTTCACATCGCGGTGCCCGGCGACGACGGCCACGGCGCCTGGAAGAAGATCGGCGTCATCGACCACGGCCAGCCGCGCCTGACGGTCGCCGACGACCCGGCGCTGGCCGAGGGCCGGCCGGTCTTCGTCGGCACCGCGGAGGCGGCCGGGTAGTTCGAGGCCCAGGGAGTCCGAGGCCCGGGGCACGGCGGCGTCTCAGATGCGTTCGCGATCGTTCCGAATGGGCTGAGACACCCCGGCGCAGGTCATCGCTCCGGGGGACCTCCCGGTCTGGCCCCGCTTTCCGGTCCGGCCTGCCCCGCTGATCGGCGCCCCACAGCGCCCGGCGGCCGGTTTTCGGCGCCTCACGGCCAGTCTTGGGCGGACGGATCCCGGCGACCTGGCCGATTCCGACCAATGCCGGGAACGGGTCGAAACGACCCGTCGGTCCGAGGGGCGAGTCAACGCAGCCGGGCCCCAACCCGGACCGCCCTCCATGGATGATCCGTACATGGCGCAAAGAGAACGAAACTTGACGGATCGGATCGGCCCATGGACCTCCCGTCGGCTGCCGCCAGTCCCCCCGACGGCTTGTCTGAGGCGGCCGGGTGGATCGGGGGGGAGAGCACGAACCCTGGCCGCGCGACCGGCCGATGGGACCACGAAGGGTACGAAGACTGGTGGCTGATCGGGGCGGGCGGCCGGCCCGGCCGCGGTCGCACCTCCGCGGCCTGAGGTCGGCGGGCCCGTCGGGCCCGGGTCTCTCGATCGCCCCACAACCATCCGGCCGGCGGCGGTCCTCCCGCCTTCACCGACGCCTGTCCCCAGGATCCGTCCGCCGGTCGGGGCGAGGCGGACCGGTCGGGCCGAATCGTCGGAGAGACAGCGATCCGGGGGCAATCCCCCTTACATCCCTGCTTTCGGTCTCCTGACTGGTGCCGGTCTGGTCAGGATCGGGCAACGCGGGCCGGCCGGACCGGCCGCGGTCCCGGCCCGCGACCGCCCGCCGGCCGGCGGCGGCGTGGTGTCGGTCGGGTCGCGGCCGGGCGGTCCGTTCGCCGGCCACGGCGGCCACGGACGGGGCCGATGGCGGCCGATGGCCCGCCGGACGGCTCTGGTCGCGCCCGGGACAGCCGACCGATCGCCGCCAGGAGCCGGCTCCGACGAAAGATCGGTCCGGGTGCTCTCGGCGGAGGGCTCCATCCGCGACGATGTCCGGCCCAAGCGGCAGGCGCTCGACCGATCAAGACGGGCGCTCTCCCTTGAAGCTCTGGATCGCGCGCAACAACTCGGGGATCTTCGTCTCGACCACGTCCCACACGATGTCCGGATCGACCCGGTAGTAGACATGCGAGAGCCAGTCGCGCATCCCGGCGATCTTCTTCCACTCGATCCCGGGCATCCTCGCCCGCGCGTCGTCGGGCAGGTTCTTCGTCGCCTCGCCGATGATCTCGATGTTCCGCAGGACGGCATCCGTGACGAGTTCGTCCGCCGCCAATGTCTCTCGGCTCATGCCGGCCGTGTAGCGGAGGACCTTCTTGCAGCACAGCCGGATGTCCTCGATCCGCTCCTCCGGGCTACGGGACACGGATGGCCTCCTTCTCGATCCGGGCCTCCATGCCGGGCGCGAGACATTTCGGCGTGAGGAGGTCCACGGGGCGGCCGACCAGGTCCTCGAGGTCGAGCTTGAGGCCCATGAAGTTGTCGAATGTCGCCCTGCCCTCGAACGTGACGAGGATATCCACATCGCTCCCCTCGCGGTCATCGCCCCGGGCCATCGAGCCGAACACGGCCAGCGACTTGACCCCGTACCGCGCGCGCAGGTCGGGGGCCTCGGAGTTCAGGCGGTCGAGGATGGCTCGTCGATTCATGGCGTCACTCCCCGTGCGGTGCTTCCGACGGCGGAATCGTTCCCGCCGATCGACGAAACATCCATGATTCCCATCCGTATACCAACCCGGCCAAGGTGTCAAGACGGGAAGCGCGCAGGAACCCGGGACGATGATAGAACTCCCGCGCGGCGATCCGCCGGGCTCCGATCCCGGCCCGTCCGTCCGGGCCGGGAACTCATCCGGCCCGATGCCGCCCGGGCCGGTCGCCGTCCTCCGCGGCCGGCCTGCCCGATCGGGAGGCCCGCGTCCGTGTTAATTCCTCGTCAGACCCGCCCGTCCGGCCCGGCCCGATCGTCCATCCGGCCCGGCCGTGGTCTCGGCCCGCGCCCGCCCGCCGACGGGCGGCGCGGCGCCGGGCGGGTCGCGGCCTGCGGCGACCGGGCAGGGGGCCGGCCGATGATGGGCCCGGCCGGAGCACGACTCTCGAGACAACGGACACCCGCCGAGGGCCCGCCGCCGATCGGGCCCCGACCGGCCTCGGCCGCCCCGACCGGCCCGGAGCCCGCGACGGCCGCCACCCCGAACCCCGGGCCGGCCGGACCGACGGCAATGCCGGCCGACGTCTCGGACGGGGCTAACGGGTCGGGTGACTCCCGCCGGCGGGGCGGGAGGAATTCGACCGCGATTTCGATAACGATCGCGGGCGATCCTCCGCAAGAAGCCGAGAGGACGCCGACGTCGTGCCGGGGTCCTCGCATCCGCAGCCGTCCCATCGTAGAATGACGCTAGCAATAGAGGAGGTATGCCATGCCTGGCACCGTGTCGGAGTTCCCCGGAATCGGAGTGCCCACCGAGGCCGATGCCCAGGTCGCGCGCGAGTCCGTCCAGCAGTTGGGCCGGATCCTCGAGACGGGAGGCGCCGAGACCCAGTTCCGATTCCGGCCCGAGGGGAATGCCGAGCAGACGGTGACGCTCCCTCTGACGGCCGTGCGCCTGTTGAAGGACATCCTGGATAAGATGGCCCTGGGTCACGGCGTCACCGTGGTCTCGCTCCCGGACGAACTGTCGAGCCAGCAGGCGGCCGACCTGTTCAACGTGACCCGTCCCTACCTCATCGGGCTCGTCAACGAAGGGAAGATCCCTTCTCGACTCGAGGGGAACCATCGCCGCATCCGCCTCGACGACCTCCTGGCGTACAAGCGGCAGGACGACGCGAAGCGACTGGAAGCCCTCGGCGACCTGGTCGCCCAGGCCCAGGAACTCGGCATGGGTTACTGACCGTGACGCCCATCACCGCCGTGCTGGACGCCTGCGTGCTCTATCCGGCACCGCTGCGCGACCTCTTGATGTACCTGGCCGTCAAGCACGTCTACCGGCCCAGGTGGACGGACGCGATCCACGAGGAATGGATGCGCAACCTCCTGGAGCGTCGTCCCGACCTGGGTCGCGCCCAGTCGGAGAGGACTCGGGACCTGATGAATCGCCATGCGCGCGACGCGATGGTCACCGGGTACGAAGGGCTCATCGAGGCCCTGAGCTTGCCCGACCCGGAGGACCGGCATGTGCTGGCCGCCGCGATCCATGCGGGAGCCGAGGTCATCGTGACGTTCAACCTCTCCGATTTCCCGCCTTGCGCGCTCGCCGTCCACGGCATCGAATGCCGACATCCCGACGCCTTCTGTTGCGGACTGCTCGACACGGCGCTCGACGCATTCCTGGAGCCGGTCCGGCTCCAACGGCTGAGCTTGAAGAACCCCCCGCGGGACGTGCCTGAGTTCCTGGGCACCTTGCGGCCGATCGGGCTTCCGAGGACCGCAGACCGTCTGGGTCCGTTCGCCGATCGGCTCTGATCCACCGGTGTGCGCCGTCTGCCGACCCGCGCGATTTTCCTCGGAGTCTTGCGCCTCGGCTGCCCGTGCGGAACGCCCCAGGCGCTCCGGGGCAGGAGACGCCGGCGACCGCACAGCCGGAGCCTCGCGCGATCGGTGACCGTTGGGATCCCTGTCCCGGTCACGCGTGGGCGACGCATACGGGCCGCTGCGATCGGAAAGCTCTACCTACCGGCCGCGGCCGCACTTCCGTCGGCCCGACGTCCGCGGCCCCGCCGGCCCCGGATCGTCCGACCCCGGCCCGCGCCGACCGGCCGCCGGACGGCCTCCCGCCTTCACCGCCGAGGGTCCCGGCGATCCGACCGCCGGGCGGGTTGAAGAGGACCGGCCGGGGTGGGGCGTCGGAGGGACCGGTGTCAGAGGGTCGATATCCGTGATGTCCCGGTGCTTGGTGCCGCGGCGCCGACCGATCCGGGTCGAGTGAGTCGGTTCGATCGCCTCGCAGTCCGGCGGGAAGCGGACGGCGGACCGAGAAAGGGACTACCAACCGAGGAACGGTCCCTGCGCCCTTCGATCGACTCCGGCTATCGATCGGGAGGCCGAGGCTGACCCGATGAAGAGTCTGCCCGTGTTCTGGCAAGAGCGCCCCGAATGAATGACGGCCTTCGTCGCGCCTTACCAAGCCCCCTGCGACGACCCGTCGGACACCTCGTCCCGCGGAGAGGGCGCTTCGACGATGCGCGTGTGGGACCTTGCCCCGATGGGGCGAGGAAGCCGCGGGGCCACGTCACGCCGATGAGCGCTCGGCCGCGTCGACTGCACCCTGTCCTCGATCCATCCGGGGCCACAGTGCAGCGGTTTCCGTCGTCGTGCCGAACCGATGCGCTCTCCCGCCGCTTTTCCCCTCTTTCGCCGGCCTGGGGCGATCGCCCAAGCCACACTCCCGGAGAATCGGCTCACAAGGAGAGGTTTTTCGGCTTGCCCGCCCGAAGTCCTGGGAGCAACGGACTTTACTTCATGGCCCCTCGGTCTCCGGCCCATCGCTGAAACTGATGGCAGGAAGCGTGGTTGCGCCGCGTCTCCCTGAAGAAACCTCTCCTTGTGAGCGGAGAATCGGTCAGGGTCTTCTGCGTGGAACAGATTCCACTCCGATTCGCCGTTCCGTGCGAGCGCGAACTACGATCGGCGAGGAAGGAACGGCATGAATAACGTTCTCATGGTGCGATGTCCCCGAGGCTTTCTGGCCGGCCACCGGTCCGCTTATTCCAGACTCCACCGGAGTCCTCTTCTTGTCTTTGCTTTTAATTGCTTGACTTCACGATGCGTTTCGGCAACGCTGGATGATCATGATCTCGAACACGAGCGCAGCGGACATCTCGTCGCTCTCCTCCTCATGGGGCCGGCGGGCGCCTCGGGAGTTTGAGGAGCGGGTCTTGGCTCGACCGCACGGCGATCGTCCTCGCGACCCAGTGCGCGGAGCATGAGAATGACGCGTGCACCGTGGAATCCGCCGCAGGCGATCTCGCCGAACTGGCGAGGGATCGGACCTGGTGCGAGCCGGATTGAGCCCAGGGTGCTGCACCTGGCGATGCCGCAGCCGATCTTGCCGGGCCGATGGTTATCGACGTCGACACCCGGCGTGGCCGGCGTGGCCGTGCAGCACTTGATGGCGTTCAGTATCGCTCCACGGAGAGAAGGCCCGGAATTCCCTCGGGAGGGCGAGCCTCCCGGCTAGCCGGCATCAACGAAGAGGCTCGGACGGAGCCTCGCCCTCCCGAATTCCGATCCCCATTTCCGGGGAGCGGTCCTCAGGGCCGTTGGCGCCCACGTGGGACGCCGGGTGTTTGATCTTTGATGCCTCACAACGAGCGTGGTCATCGGCTAGACGGCCGCTGACCGGGCCATGATCCGCGCCGGAGCTCCCATGACCCCTTCACCCGGTCCGATCCAGCCGCACCATGCCGGTGCCGCCTCGCGCGTGATCCAGGGTTCCTTCCCCGGCGGACGGCCCAATATCATCCAGGCGTCTCCCGCGCCCGCGACGCCGGTACGGCCGACCGTGCCGGCCCCGGTCCACGCCCCCCCGGCTTCTCCTCCGCTTCCGATCATGCCCGGCCGTCCCGTCATCGGCGCCGTGCAGCCGTCGCTGCGACCCGGGCAGCCGCCCCGGCCGATCCTCCCGGCCAGAGTGCAGCCCGGCGCCGTGCAGCCCGCGGCACCGCGGCACTCGCTGGCGCCCCAGCCGATCCTGCCTCAGGCGCCGCGGCCGGCCGCCGTGCAACCGCAGGCGGGCCACGCGTTCGCGCTGCCGGCCAACTTCACGCTCAAGCCCCGCGGCAGCGGCCAGCCCCTGCCCGAACCGATCCAGAAGAAGATGGAGTCCTTCTTCAACACCAGCTTCGCCGACGTCCGCGTCCACGTCGGTCCCGAGGCCGCCTCGATCGGCGCCCTGGCCTTCACCCACGGCACCGACCTCTACTTCGCACCGGGCCAGTACAACCCCCAGTCGACCCATGGGCAGCAACAGCTCGGCCACGAGCTGACCCACGTGGTGCAGCAGCGGGCCGGGCGGGTTCGGAATCCGCTGGGCTCGGGGGTGGCTGTGGTGCAGGACCCGGCGCTGGAGGCCGAGGCCGAACGGATGGGGATGCGGGCCGTGTTGGCCGCCGTGCCGATCCAGGCGAAGCCGGCGGGGAGTGGATCCGTCGCAGATCCGCTTTCCCGGCCGGCGACGGTCGCGGCGAATGGAGCGATCCTGCCGGTACGTGCTGCGGAGCTTAAGTCCGTGCAGCGAAGGCCTGGACCGATTTTGGCCGGAAGACCTAGCGTAGTGTCGAGGAAAACGAGCTGCGGCCCCGCTTCCGCTCCTTTTTCCCCGACGTATTCGGTACAAGCAATCACCGCGAAAAGAGCTGCGGCCCCGTTATCTCCACCCAACAGCAGAGGCTCCGATTACGTGCCAAAGAGAGCGATTCCGTCCAATGTGCTGCAATGCAACCGATTTCTGGACACTCAGTCCAACCAATATGGACAGATCGACTATGAGAGGATATCCGGACAAGGGGCGACTGATGACCAGAAAATCCTCTACAACGCGATTTCCGACGCCGTCGACCGTAACTTGACGAGGCAGGCAATTCTGCTAGCGGTAGACGACGCGGGGTTAGGAGATCAGTTCGAGGAGTACGTTACCAATGTAAAGAATTGGCCGCTCTCTGCGTTGGCAACCGTCGGCGAGGAGATTCGCTCATCACACTCAGGTGGCGCCATCGATCCGCAATTGCCCAAACCGGCGTATGAAGCTGTTCCTGTGGCAGGAGGAGGGTTAGCGTTGTCGGTAGCACCACCCGTGCTCGACACACTCCCAGATCGAGTCAACTACGAGTGGTTGAGCGCGTCAACGACCACCCATACGACGGACCCTGATCATCCAAAATTTCGTGGTCCAACAGCAGATGGCGGTGTGATCCCGACTTTGGGCAGCCTGATTGGAGGTGGGCAAGGACCGAATCTGCGTCTGCCGAACGCACCGAATCGCGTCGCATCGTATTTCGAATTAAGCGCCAAGACGATGCACCGGGGGGATAAAGTACTGGTTACCGGCACACGAGTTGTATATGACCCATTCAGCGCCCGGTACTTCGTATCCGAGCATTACGACAAGCAGTATGAGCTCATCAACGTCCCCCTCCCGTTTGAGCACCCTGTGTATAATAGGGTCAGAGAAGAAATTCGCCGTGTAGGCGATTCCCAAAACTTTAGAAATGCCAAAATACCCGTCAAGCAGCAAATACTCAGGCGACTCTACGACCGAATCATGAACTCACTCGGCATGTGAACCAGATAAGGTGGAACCAGATATTACCCCGGCAATGAAGATCCGCATGGACCGTGCACCATACGAGCCCGAAGCGCCAGCGAGTGAATTCCGGGGCCAACACCATCGATTCACTCGCTGGCGCGTCGGGCTCGTATCGAGTCGGCGGTCCGGTTGCGCGCAACCCGAACGTTCGGCGCTCTAGACTGTGCCTCGAGCGGAGCCCCTCGCCTGCCGTCATCACGACCGACGGCCCTTGACTTCAACGGTACATCTTTCCGAATTCGGTCCCGATTTCCGAATCCGTCATCTCGCCCGGGGCGCTGCCGTTGCCGTCGGGGCCGGCCGAGCGCAGGACTCGGGACAGCGTCAGTCCCCCCGGCAGGCCGCGGTGTCCGCTGCGCAGTGCATTGTGGATGCGCGCCCAGGTCTCGCCGGGGGCCGGCGCCCCGGCGACCGGACCCGAGCGGTCCGTCGGCCAGCTTTCGGTGGCGGAGCGGTGGGCTTTTGCCCAGGCCCGGACCCGCTCGATGGTCAGGCGGGGCAGCCCCTTGGGGTTCCGCGCCCTGCGCCAGTGGTCCCGCCTCGTCAGAGGGTGTACGAGAAGGCCGCCGGATCGGCGTAGGGTGGGTCGAGCCTCGATTCCTCGAGGCGAGGCCCACCGGATCCGCCGAAGCGACCGGTGGGCCTCGCGCCGCTCCGCGGCGTTCGACCCACCCGACGGCCCCTCCTCGTACACCCTCTCAGATCGGCCGGCCGGCTTCGCCGGGGGTCCGCGCAGCCCGTGGGCGGGATGGCGGCCATCCCGGGTCGGTCGGGGCGAGTCGGGGCCGGGCTCGGCCGGGCGGCTCCGCGGACCGACCGATCGTTCCGGCCCGGAACGTGGTCGGAATCGGATAGCCCAGGGGGGATCTCTCGGCCAGGAACCGGCTGTGGGACGCCGCGAGGCGCCGAAAACCGGCAGCCGGGCCCCTCGCCACATGACGTCCGCCACCCGGGCGTGGTCCTCCTCGGGGAGCAGGGCGACCGGGCGACATTCCGCTCAGGGGACGGGATTCGGGTTCAGCGGGATCGGCGGCTCGCGGTCCACGACGTTGTCGATGAGCCCGTATTCGCGGGCCTCCTCGGGCGACATGAAGCGGTCGCGGTCGGTGTCTTCCTGGAGCCGTTCGAGCGTCTGCCCGGTGTGCTTCTGGTAGATCTGGTTGAGCTGCTTCTTCATGCGGATGAATTCCTCCGCATGGATCATGATTTCGGTGGCGGTGCCCTCCATGCCGGCCAGCGGCTGGTGGATCATGATCCGGCCGTGCGGCAGCGCGTTGCGCTTGCCCTTGGCGCCGGCGGCCAGCAGCAGCGAGCCCATGCTGGCACACTGGCCGATGCAGTAGGTCGCCACGTCGCAGGAGACCCACTGCATGGTGTCGTAGATCGCCAGCCCGGCCGTGACGCTGCCGCCGGGGCTGTTGATGTACAGGTGGATGTCGGCCTTGGCGTCCTGGTGGGCCAGGACCAGCATCTGCGCGACGATCAGGTTGGAGACCGTGTCGTCGATGGCCGAGCCCAGGATGATGATGCGGTCCTGGAGCAGGCGGGAGTAGATATCCATCGCCCGCTCTTCGCGGCCGCTGCGCTCGATGACGATCGGGACCAGTGGCATGGGTTGCGCCCTTCTCGAAATGGAACCGACGGCCCGGTCACTCTGGGTCGGGGACTCATCCCGGCGGCCGATCCGCCGCCCGATCGCTCGATCGATCTCCGAGCCGCGCCGAGACCGATCGGTCGGGCGACGAGCCGGCACCGCTCACGTGACGGAGACCGGCCGGTCCTTCTCGGGCGTGATCCGCCCCACGACCTCGTCCACCAGGCCGTACTCCTTGGCCTGGACGGCGGTCAGATAGCGGTCGCGCTCGGTGTCCCGGGCGACCCGCTCGACCGGCTGGCCGGTGTGCCGGGCCAGGATCTCGTTGATGGTCTGCTTGCTCCGGACGATCTCCTCGGCCTGGATCTCGATGTCGGAGACCTGCCCGCCCACCTGGCCGTAGGGCTGGTGGATCATGATCTTGGAGTGCGGCAGGGCGAACCGTTTGCCCTTGCTGCCGCCGGCCAGGAGGACCGCGGCGCCCGAGGCGGCCAGGCCGATGCAGTAGGTCGCGATCGGGCACTCGATGAACTGCATCGTGTCGTAGATCGCCAGGGTGCTGGTGACGCTCCCCCCCGGACTGTTGATGTAGAAGCTGATGCCCTGGGTCCGGTTCTCGTACTGGAGGAACAGGAACTTCATGACGGCCAGGTTGGCCGCCGCATCGTTGATCACTCCTTCGAGGAAGACGATGCGGTTCTCGAGCAAGAGGTCGCCGAGCGTCATCTGGCGCTGGCGCGCGTAATCGCGATAGCGCTGGAGCAGCGGGTCGGCGAGCGGGCGTTCGGGAGACACGGGACGGTCCTCCGCATTCAGGGATGAATCACGATTCCGCGGGGTTGGCGGCCTCCGGCTCCTCGGCGCCCGCGGTGTCTTCGGCGCCCGCGGTGTCTTCGGCGCCCGGGGTCTCCTCCGCGGCTTCCGGCTCCTCGACTTCCGCCGCGGCCGCGTGGTCCAGGGTCTCGACGGCCACTTCGGGTTCGGCCGAGGCCGTGACGTCGTCTTCCACCGTGCTGGATTCGAGGATGCGATCGATGACCTTGCGCTCGAGGATCTGGGTGGTGAGCTGGTCCGTCATCCCCTCTTTCTCGAGCCGCGATCGGATCCGCCGGGGGCTCTCGCCGCTCCGTTCGGCCATCGCTTCGACCTCCACCGCGAAGTCCTCTTCCTCGACCTTGATCTCCTCGGCCTCGGCGATCTTCGAGAGGAGGATCAGCTCCTTGAGCGAACGCAGGGCCGACTCGCGTGCGTTGGCGCGGATGGCCGCCTCGCTGGCCCGGATCTCGGCGTCGGAGATCCCCTCCTGGCGGAGCTCCGAGACCAGCCGGCGGATGGTGCTCTGCTCCTCGCGGGCGACCAGGTCGGAGGGCAGATCGAACGGGGTCTGAGCCAGCAACTGGTCGAGCATCTGCCGGCGGAGGACCTGGCGCTGCTGCGTCTGGAGCCGTCGCTTCAGGGCGTCCTGCACCGCCTCGCGCAGCTCGTCGAGGTTGGCGAATCCGATCGAGTTCAGGAACGCCGGATTGATCTCGGGGAGCCGCATCTGCTTCAGGTCATGCAGCCGGATCTGGACCGGCACCGTCGCGCCGCGCAGCGCGGCCTCGCCCGTCGACGTCCCCAGGCTCGCCTGGGCCTGGCGGGTCTCGCCCGGTTTGGCCCCGACCAGCGCCCCGCCCAGGTCGGGGATCGAGCCGTCGCGGAACCGCATCTCCGGCTGGAGCCGGAATTCGATCTCCTTGACCTCGTTGAGCACGCTGCCATCCGGCCGGTGGAACACCAGGTCGGCCGTGACGTAGTCGCCCAGCGCCGCGTCCCCCTCGAGTTTGGGGACGATCTGGCCATAGCGCTCGAGATAACGCTGGAGATGCGTCTCGATGTCCGCGTCGGTGATCGGCCGCACCGGGCGTTTCAGCGTGAGGCCCTTGTAATTCGGGCAGGCGAACTGCGGCCGGACCTCCACGTCGATCTCGAAGTTCATCGGGCCGTCGTCCGGCAGCTCGATGGCCGCGACGTCGAGCCGCGGCTGGGTGATCGGGTTGAGCTCATAGTCCTGGTCGAGCTGCTCCAGCGACGCCATCAGCAGCGACGACTTGACCTGTTCGCCGACCTGCTTCTTGAACCGCTTGATCACCAGTTGGCGCGGTGCCCGACCGGGCCGGAAGCCCGGCACGGCGACTTCCTTGCCGAAGCTCTCCAGCGACTCCTTGTACTGCCGGTCGATTTCGCTGCGCGGGATCGAGACCTTCACGTGCTTCTTGCACGGGCCGACGTCGCGGATGTCGACCTGCATCTCGAGCTTGTGCTTCGATTCCGCGTCCGCGGCCGGCTCGACCGCCTCCGTGACGGCGGTGCCGCCCTGGAGTTCCTGCTCCTCGGTGCTCATCAAAGGCGTCCTCTCGGCGTGATACCAGGTTGGGATGGCTTTGGGTCCGCCACCACGCAACCCGCGCGCTCGAGCGAAAGCCGCCAACCCGAGATGGCATCGATCCAGAGCGGGAGAAGGGATTTGAACCCTCGACACCCACGTTGGCAACGTGGTGCTCTACCCCTGAGCTACTCCCGCATCGTCTGTCAGGGCCTTGTGTTCCGTCCTGCACTCCGCGGATCGTCCGGGGAGCCGCTCGGCGATCAGGGCCGTTTTCAAGTATAGCGCGACGACCCCGGATTGCAAGCCGTCTTCAAGAAAACCACTCGTCCGACTCCCCGTCGTTGCGACCGGCCCGGCCGGTCAGGACAGGGCCCTGGGTGGGTCGGCGCGGGTCCGCGGATCTCGAGGTCCTCGGGTTTCTCTCTCCCCCTTTGCGTCCCGGGCCGTGGGACGATAATCTGATACCTGCCCATCTCCGCCAAGACCTCCAGCAACCGAGCGTATTCGACCGGGACCTAGTTACGATGAATTACGTACTCCAAGTCGTCCGGGGCCGTAGTGCCACGACCACACTCAGGCTGGGCGATGGTGTCACCAGCCTCGGGCGTCACGATGATTGCATCATCCGCATCAAGTCGTCGCAGGTGAGCCGAAAGCATTGTGAGATCCTCGAGGCCGGCGGCACTCTGACCGTGCGCGACCTGGGCAGCTCCAACGGCACGTTCGTCAACGGCAAGCGGATCCTCGGCCAGCAGGGCCTCAAGGTCGGCGACGAGCTGACCGTCGGCTCGGTGACGCTCCGCGTGGCCACGCTCGGCCAGCCGGTCGCCGCGTCGCATCCCCCGACGGGCAAGCCCGGGGATACCGCCGTCGTCGAGGCCGTCGCCGTCGAGGACGAGGAAGAATTCGAGATCGAATTCGACGAAGGCGAGCCCGACGCCACGGCCGACATCGAGGCGATCCCCCTGGCGGACGTCGGCGAGGCACCCGCGCCGGCCCCGGCGGCACCGAAGAAAGCCGCGGAGAAGGCCGCGGCACCCGCCGCCGAGAAGCCCGCGGCCAAGAAGGGCGAGGATGATGCCGTCGCCCAGTTCCTGCTCGACCTCAACCTCGACGAGGAATGAGCGCGCCCGACCGCCCCACTCCCCCGCCGTAGGTCGGCCTGGCGACGCGATACCTTCCGCTCCGAGTCCCGGCAGGCGAGGCCCGACGCCGGAGCACCCGGCGGATCGTCCCCGACGGCCGTCGTTTCCCGCTTCGCCGACGCCGTCGATCCTCATGATGCATCCTTGCATCACTCTTCGCTTGGTGATGTCGAAACGGGGTCCGGTGTCGATTTCGATCATCACAAATCACGTGATTTTCGAAAAAATGACACTTTCCTTGGTTAACTCGTTGATTTTCTCGGCAAAACGCCTTAAATAGCTACGGTATAGAGCGTCTGCATGAGAGAGCAGGGGTGAGGATCTCGATCTTTCTGGAATCCCGTCATGGCTCGTCGTAAAACCCTTCCCGAGTCGGTGCGTGCGAAGCTTGCCCTGGCCGAGCGGCTAGCGGGCTTGCGTTCGGAGTTGTTCGGAGAGCGCGGCGGTCCGGAGATGGCCCGCCGCCTGGGTATCCCGGTCCGGACCTGGTACAACTACGAGGCCGGCGTCACTGTGCCCGCCGAGGTGATCCTGAAGATCATCGAGTTGACGGCGATCGAGCCCAGTTGGCTGCTGCATGGCAAAGGTCCGAAATTCCGCCAGGGGGCGCCCGAGCGGCGAGACCTGGGCTCGCCGCCGGCGATGACGGTGGGTGCCTTGCTGCGCACGGCGTTGCAGCTCCTTGAGGGCCAGGCCCCGTCCGACGCGAGGACGGCAGGCGCGGCGGACGAAGCGATCATGACGCCCCCGGGCTCCGGCGGGCTTGCCCGCGGTGGCCTCATCCAGGGGGGGCCGGGCGGCGACCTCGATCTGGAGAACGGCGCCGACCGCTCGGGGTCACGGGGGTCCGAAGCCGGCCAGGCGGCCCGCTCGGAGTGGCTCGCCGCTCGTCGCGAGGGCCGTTGCATCGACATCGTCGGCGATACCATGGCGCCCGTCGTGGCCGACGGCGCGTCCGTCGCCTACTCCGCCCAGGACGAGAGCGCCGAACAGCTCCACAACAAGCTGGTCGTCGTCTGGATCGACGGCCAACCCATGGTCCGGTGGTTCCAGCATTGCGGGCGATACGCGCTGCTCCGCGCCGAGAACCCCGAAACCGTCCCCCAGCAGCGACTCGTGGATCTCGAGGACACCGATCATCCGCCTCGGTTCCGCCGGGTGCTGTGGATCAATACGCCTCACTAGTCCGCGGTCCGTGGTCCGTTGTGGGTGCTCCCGCACCATCGCGCCGTCGTCGGCCTCCTCCAATCGCTCCGGCATCCCGGGCCGAGCCCGGAGATCCGCGTCGGCGAACAACGGACAACGGACAGGATTACCAGTGAAGGAACTCGCCCGCGCAGGGCAGCACGAGGATCTTACCGTCGCCGATCCGGCCGGTTCGCGCCTGGCCGACGATGGCCTTGATGGCCGCGGGCACGGCCGCCTCTTCCACGAAGACGCACAGCTCGACCTTGGGCACGAATGAGGTGTTATACTCGCTGCCCAGGTATTGATGCAGCCGGTTCTTCTGCCGCCCATAGCCCATGGCCTCGCGCACGGTGCCGCCCAGGATGCCGACGGATCCCAGCGCGTCGAGCACGGCCTGCGCCCGGAACGGCTTGACCAGGGCGATGATCTGCACGACTCCGAGGGTCCGGACGACCGGCGACGCGTCTGGCGGCGCGGGCGTCGGCCCGGCGGAATTCGAATCGTTCGGCGGCATATCGCCCCCCGTTCGAGGAAGGACCGGACCGGACATCCTTGACATCCCGGCCGCTCGCGTCGACATTGGATGCTGGAAACGAAGGAATCAGGTCGCTCGGGCCGGCGTCTCCGCCCTGGTTGTACGAGGTGCACGATGAAGCGAGTTCTCGGGATCCTGGCTGGCGTGAGCATCGCCCTGGTCATCGGCTGCGCCGAGCCGTACGACGTCCGGCTCCGGACCACGATCGAGAACAAACGATACCAGAAGCAGCTCGACAACAACCTCGAGACGGCGCCGGACGGCTCGAATCTCAAGGGCGCCGACGTCTATGTCCGCCCTCCGAAGGGGCTCAAGGGCCCGGCCCAGACCTTCGCGCTCGCCGTGGTCGAACCGGGCAAGTTCGACATCACCGACAGCTTCATCGACCAGGACAAGCAGGCGAGCCTCCATATCGTGGCCCGGAACAACAAGCCCAAGCCGGCCACCAAGAAGGGCTCCGACCCGTCCAAGGCGGCGCAACCGCCGGCCGTACGCGGCGATTTTACCGCCGACGTGCTCGACCTGGTCAAGAGTTCCTACAGCGTCGATGTCGATACGCAACAACTGAAGAGCGAGTCCAAGGGACATGGCGCCAGGAACAACGCGTTCAAGACCAAGACGCTGGATGTGAACACCAAGGAAGTGCAGGTCTGGATCTACGGCGACAAGAATAGCCCGGCCCAGGTGGCGCTGATCTTCGATTATCCCAAGGAAGCGCGCAATAGCCTGGCGTCGAAGATCAACTATTGCCTCCAGGTGTTCGGGGCGGGCCCGGTGGCCCAGAGCCTCTATGCCGGCCGTGATGAAGCCTCCGGAGAGGAAGCCCTGCCGCCGGGTGGCGTGTTCTGACGCTCCGAGACCCGCGGGCCGACGTGAGTCCCCGTCCCATCGGTCCGTTCCATCCCCCGGTCGCGAGATGCCCCGGCTCCGGACCGGGATGGAGCCGGCGGATCGGCCGGCCGGGGCGGCGCCGAGGCCCGTGGCGCATCGGCCAGCTCATTCCGCAGGATGGGCACGCCCGGCGGGGCCTGGATTCCGAGGCGGACCTGGTTGCGCTCGATCCTGACGACGGTAATCCGGATCTCGGGCCCGATCATGATCTGTTGCGAAGTCCTGCGGCTCAATACCAGCATCCCTTCCTCCCGAGCATCCTGAAGTCCCGGCCGTTGCGGCATCCGGTCCGCGTTGCGTCAACGATCAATGCTTCGTAGGCGAGCGCATTCCGGCGACACGGAGCCCGACAGCGTCCGTCAGTCGCCGGATCGGCTCCGCTGCTTTGTCAGCACGCCCTCACTCTTCACGGCTTGAGTGGATGAGACGGAGCCACGGCACCGGGTCCCAAGGGCCGGGAACGCACGAGTTGAGATGCGACCGGCGATGCCTGAACCGAGGCGGACCGGGTCCGACGGCCTCCGGCGATGCCTGGTCAACCAAAAAAAAACCGAACCTCTTCTCCCGCGATCGCGTCGGAGAAGGGGTTCGGTGGAAAGTCTCTCTCGATTCCGGTTTTGCTTACTTCGTTAGACCAGGCTCAACGCCTCTCGGCATCAGAAATGGGATCACACTCATGGGAATCTGGCGGGCAGCGGCCACGACGGCCGAAGTTCGCGATGCCGTTCCCTCAACGCTCGCCGGCGGTCCGATCGCTGACCCGGCCGCCCCGACTCGAATTCACATAGGCGGCGGTGAGCATGCTCAGGAGCGCCGTGCGGCGCCCCGCCCGATTCGACCGGACGCCACGGCGTACCCGGGCGACCGCCCCTGCCCATTCGAAACCCTCATGCAAAGGTGCGGTCTTCTTGGACTTCGATTCGTTCATCGAACACGGCTCCCACGAGTAGAAACGCGGCCCAAACAGCAGGTCCACGCTCCACATTCCATTGGGCCGAGAGGAACCCGAATTCCTCGCGGCGGTGGCCATCCTGGCAAGGGTGATGGAACCTCGGGACGGGTCACGACCCGCCGCCGATGAGTTCGCAGAGATCGAAGACGGCCTCGCATCCCCGATCCGCGACCTGGCACTGTGCAGCGATCCGCTCGACCGCGGTCGCTCGAAGTGGTGGTATCGCCCGAACCAA
Source organism: uncultured Planctomycetota bacterium (assembly GCA_963815795.1). GTDB lineage: Bacteria > Planctomycetota > Planctomycetia > Isosphaerales > Isosphaeraceae > JAKAUH01. The sequence continues at coordinate 2,165,030 of CAWFIC010000006.1, forward strand.
GTCCCTAACTTATCGGATTTCCGCAGACCTAACTTTTATCGGAAGCCCGTCGAGCTTTTCCAATAACAAGCCATCCACGCAGCCCAGCCGGTCAACTTGGCGACCACTTCTATTTGGTTCCCGCACGACATCCAGAACTCTATCAGTCCGAAGGCCCTGCGTCTAGAAAAATCCGGGATGAATTCCGCTTTTATCGCGTAGTGGCCTCGGGCCCACATCCAGCACATTCGCCTTCCCATTCTCCAGCGAAGCCACGCGCTCGAGCACGGGCCGGCCGGGGGGCTTGTCCTTCGGCGGCTCCAGGGCCATGTAGAGCAAACCCAGCGTGCTGAACCCGTTGAACAACGCGTGCATGCAGATGGGAGCGATGAGGCTCCCCGTGCGTTGATAAACCAGGCCAAGGCCCAACGACAGCAGGAACAAGGGGATGGGCGCAGGCCATTGGGGTGCATGCAGGGCGGCGAAGAACAGCGAAGTCAGAACGATGGCCGTCCAGGTCCAGGCAGGTGAACGAGGACGATACGGGGATTCAGGGCTCGGTGCGAGCGGCTTTCCACCGTCTCCCGAGCCGGGGGATTCCTCGAGCGAGACCCCGTCCGCGCTCGCCGAGATCTCCGGCTCGGTGATTTTCGGGACCTCGTCGTCGGCATCCCAGCAAGCAATCTCGGTACCTTCGTCGATCGAAGAGCGGTCATGGTACGAATCGCCCAGGTTGACGACGGCTGCCGGGCCCGCCGTGAACGCCTGGACGGGCGTCTGCCGAGCCGGATTCCGGTCGGAAGATGATGGTCCGAACCAGCGGGCAAACCGGTCGAATTCCCGGACCAGCCAGCTCTGGATCGCTCCGCGGAAGAGGAGTTCCTCGAACAGTGGTGCCAGAATCACCGCGGTCAGGAACGCGAGGTAAGCGACGCCGGGTGAGAAGTTCTCGCGGAGCATCTTCTCAACAGGGTGCCGGCGCCCTTCCGGGTCCGGCACGTCGAGGTATCGCACGCAGGCCAACTGGACTGTGTAGACGATCGGCATCAGGAACAGCACGGCAACGACCCCGACGGCGGCCTGCCGCCGCCAGCCGCGGAAGCACAGGCCGAAATCACGCAGCCGAGCTCCCGAGGTCAGCCGGGCGATGCCAGGCAGCAGGACGAGGAGGATGCTGTTGATCGCCGCCTGGACGAACATCAGCTCGGTGAGCGAGAGTCCCCACGGCAGGGATTCCCTCTCGGCGTGCCGGCCCGCCGGCTCGGCTCCCGGTTCGTGAGGCTTGGCGCGCTCCTGTCCTTGATGCCCTTCTCCGCGGCGGTCGGCCTCCGGCCTGGCCGAGCCGGGCGCCTCGCCGCCCTTCTTCTCGTCCCGGATCGGCGCCTCCGCCTGTGCCTTGGGTTGCTCGCCTCGAGTCGCCAGCGCATACCACTCGAATGCATAGCGGCTCACGAGGACGTAGGTCACCAGGATCAGCAGGATCGTGCCGATGCCCCAGGGCGGCTTCCGCCGCTCCACGAGTGGCGTCTCGGGCAGCAAGGGCCGCCGCCGCAGGAGGTTATGGATCGTCCAGACCCAGCTCGCGATGGCGCCGAACAGGATCGCCAGGATCAACCAGTTGAGGACTCCCCGAAGGATTTCAGTGACAGTGTTCGGACCCATGGATGGCGCCAATTGCCCCGTCGCAGTGTGATCTCGAGCCCACTTCAAATGGTATCTCGATTACTCCCGCCGGCCAGCCCGAATTTGCCCACCCCGTTGAGGAATCGATCGTCAGCGATGGATTTCCTTGCGTCCAATCTGTGGTTATCCTGAACGGAGGCCGTTCTGGTCACTCGACGGGTGGGTCCATTCTGAGATCTCATCAGGGTCGGACGGCGAAGGACCGCGATCGAGAATCGCCGGATCGGCGGGAACTCGTCAGCCGGCGACGCGTGGCCGAGGGAAACTCATCCATGGTTTTCGCCTATTTCTCCCCCGACGTTGCCCTGCCCGTGGCCTCGGTCCTGGCGGCCGCCGTCGGATTCATCATGATGGTCGGACGCGCACCGTACCGCGTCGTCGCGAGGACCTTCCGGTCCGGCTTGAATCGCCTGAAGAAGGGTGCCGGCCGGCGCCCCGGATGAGGATGTTCCCCCGGGCGGGAACGAGGAAGAAACTGGCGAAGACAGCCGCACCCCCTACAGCCGGAGACAGACGGTTAACGTGGGATCGAATGCGAGCAGGCCGGGTTCGGCGAGCGGGAGGCGATGGGCCCTGGCGTTCGTCGTGCTCGCGGGCGCGGCGATCGCATGCGGCTCGCTGGCGTGGTGGCTGAGGCCGACGCGCCCCGATCGCGACCCGAAGCGCATGGGGCTGCTGCGGGCGGCCTGGGAAGCGTTCAACGCCGGGGGGTACGACCGCGCCGCTGCCATCCTTGATCGCCGGGCGGCCGAGACCGCGACGACGCCCCTGGATTGGATGCTCCGCGCTCGCATCGCCGAAGCCCAGGGGCGGCTGGAACCAGCCCTCGACGCGCTGAAGCACATACCCGACACCGACCCGATCGCCCCCCGGGCCTCGTTGATGGCCGGGCAGATCGAGCGGACCAGGCACCGCGCGGGCGGCCGAGAGGGCCTTCTGGCACGCGTTGACGCTCGACGCCAACCTGGTCCAGCCCCATCGCGAACTGGCGTACATCTACGCCCTGCAGCGCCGCCGTGAGCCGTGCGATGCCCAGTTCCGAGAACTGGCCCAGCTCATCGTCCTCGACTACAAGATGGCGTTCGCCTGGGGCCAGAATCAATACGATATCTTCGATCCCAATGAGGCCATCGAGGCGCTGGTCCCGATCGTCGCGGCCGATCCCGATGATCGTTGGTCGCGGCTGGCCCTGGCCAACGACTATCGGATCACCATCCGGCATGACCGCGCCGAGGCGACCCTGCCGCGCTGCCGGATTCCGACCCCGACGCCCGCGCGATCCGCGTCCAGATCGCCCTCGACCGGGGCGATTGGGAGGTCGCCAAGAGCCTGGTCCAGGACGGCCCCGCCGACCACGCCCGCCTGAACAGCCTGCGGGGCCGGCTGGCACTCCAAGCCGGAGACGCGATGCGGGCGGCCGAGTTCTTCCGGGAGGCGCGACGCCGCGACCCGCAGGACCGCGACGCGATCCAGGGTCTGGGCACGGCGCTGCACCGGTTGCACGACCCCCAGTCCAAGGAACTCCTCCAGATCGTGGCCCTTCACGACGAGATGAAGCGGTTGATCATCGCCTGCGGCAACGCCATCAGGATCGACATCAAGGTCTTCCCCAGGCTCGGCAAGATCTGCGAATCGCTCGGCCGGCCCGACATGGCGCGCGTCTGGTACGACGTCGCCATCGCCTCGGATCCGCTGGACAGCGGGGCGCATCAAGGCCTGGCGCGATTGCGGCGGCCAGCCGGCGAGACGGAGGCCGGATCGCTCCCCCGCCCGGACCGAGCCCCCTGATCCCTTTCGCATCCGATCGCCGTCGCGGTACGGGGTGCGGGGCGATCGCGTTCATCGCGTGGGGCGGGAAGGATTCGTCGGCGGGGTCGCGGGACCGATGCCCTTGTCCTGGATCTCCGGCGCGGCCGATTGGGCCATGCCATCGAGCTCGGCCCTGATCGCAACGGCCAGAGTCGGTCCCCCCTCTCCAGGCGTGGGCGCGGGCCGATCGAGGCCGGCGAGCCTGCGTCGGAGGTCGTCGTTGTCCGGGTCCGCCGCCGCGGCGATCGTCGCGAACGCACGGGCCTCGAACCGGCGGCCGAGCCGCTCCGCCAGGCGACTCATCTCCGCCGCATCGCGACGAGGCTGATTGCGCCGGTAGAGCTGCTCATACCGCGCCTGGAGTCGTTCGATCTCGCCCTTGCGGCGCCGGAGTTCGGCGGCACGGGCGGCCTGGCCCTGCTGGACCGTCAACTCGACCAGGCGAGCGAGGGCGGCGAAATCCTCCGGGTCGATCGCGGTGAGCCGTTCCAGGGCGTGCCGTTCCGCCGCGGAGTCGCCGCGCCGCGCGGCCAGCCAGGCGGCCAGCCTGGGGACCAGGGCCCGAGTCTCGGCCGTCGCCGGCAGGTGTTTCAGGGCGTCCGTCGCCTCCGCGACGCGATCGGACGCCATCGCCCAATCCAGCCGGGCGCGCCAGACCGGCCTGTCGTCGGGCGCTTCTGAAGGCAGGCATCGAGCCATCGCGACGCCTCGTCGTAGGCCCCGGCGCGGATGGCCAGGTTCGCCTTGCCCAGCCAGACGCGATCGTCGTCGTCGTCCAGGCGCCCGGCCTGGTCGAGGACGGAGCGAGCGTCCTCGATCGGGACCGGCCGCCGCCGGAGTTCGATGTGCAGCCGGACGAGCTCGATGGCAGGCTCCGAGGCGCCCTGGCCCGTTTCCTCCATGCGATTCCAGCGGGCCTCGATGATCTGCAGGGCCTCGTCGAGGCGGCCTTGCTGGCAGAGGATCGGCCCGAGCAGGATGGGGAGGCCGGACCCGTCGATCCGCGGATCGGCCAGCGCGTCGCCGACGAGTTGCTCCGCCTCGGCCGGCCGGCCCCGGCCCAGTCGGACCTGCATGCGTCCGAGGATCGCCCGGGCCGCGAATCGAGAGCGGGGCGGCACGTGAGCCCAGGCCTCATCGGCGGCGTCGGGTCGGCCCAGGGCCATCTGAGAGGCCCCCAGCAGGTAGGCGGCCTCATCCGAGCCGGGTTCGGCGGTCAGGTACGCCTTCAGCGTCCGCACGGCGGTCGCGTTCCGGCCCGACCGGATGTGCTCGCGGACCTCCGCCATGGTCCGGCGATCGCGGCGAACGCGCCAGGTCTGGCAGCCGGCCCAGACCAGTCCCGAAGCGAGTATCGCCAGCCCAAGGATCAGCCACCAACGCCGCCCGGCCCGCCCCATCCCATCTCCCCCGTCGGAAGTCCGCAGACGACCCGTCCGTCCGGCTGCTCCGTCCAGCATGAACCCCGTCTCGGATTGGCGGGCCGGAATCCCGGCTTCAGCCGGTCCGTTCCGCCCGAAGGCGGGACTCCAACTCGTCAATCGAACGTTGACGAAACACCAGTATGTCTCCCGCGGGCCGCGGCCGGCAACGCAAGCTCCGGCCGGGCGGGGTGTCGTCGCATCGTCGTCGGCGCCGGGCCAGGGCGGAGGCGACCGTTTCCCGCAGCCTCCGGCCGTGGACGCGGATGCAGCATCCTTGTACCGGGCGGAGGGACCGAACCGGAGTCGAACCGATGGGCAACGGGCCGCACCTGGGTGACACCACTTCCCGGAGGATTCCGGCTGGGAGCGGGCCGTCTCTCCGATTATCATGCTGTTGAGGAGGCTCTTGCCATGCCGCTCCGCGATCACTTCCACCCTCCGCTTTCCGACCGAAGGTCGTGGGACGGACTGCACGGTGGCTGGCCCATGATGATCGTCGCCGATCTCAATCGGACGCTGCCGGAACGCTATGTCGCCGAGCCGCAAGTCCACCTGGGCTCTTCGTTCGAGATCGACGTGGCGACATACGACCAGGACGATATCGGTCCGTCATGGGCGAGCGAAACCGGCGGCGGGATTTCGACGGCGACCTGGGCTCCGCCGCAGCCGACGCTGGCCGTCGCGACGGACCTGCCGGATGTGGATGAGTATGAAGTACGCGTCTACGACACCAAGGCAGGCCGCCGCCTCGTGGCCGCGGTCGAGATCGTGAGCCCGGCCAATAAGGACCGGCCTGAGCACCGCCGTGCCTTCGTGGCCAAGTGCACCGCGCTGCTACTGGACAACGTCTGCGTGGCGATCGTCAACCTGGTCACGTCCCGCACCGCCAATCTGTTTCGCGAGATGATCGAGCCCCTCGGCGTGATTGACCCGTCCCCGCCCGACGAGCCTCGGTCTCTCTATGCGGTCGCGTGTCGGTTGGTGAGGAGAGAGGCGAACTGGCTGCTGGAGGCTTGGTCGGAAGACCTGGAAATCGGGCGTCCGCTGCCGACGCAGCCGTTGTGGCTCGGCGAGACGACTTACGTGCCTCTCGAGCTGGAATCTAGCTACGAGGAGACGTGCCGCATCCTCCGCCTCCCATAGATACAGCCCGGTCGTCTGGGAACCATCGGCATCGATCCCCGACGATCACCTTGTCTCTCAGCCATCTTCCGCGCAGCTCCGCATGAGCCGAAGTCCGCGGAGCCGGTATCCCCGCTCCTGCAACCGCTCGGCCCAGCCGGCCCGGGACAGCAAGTCGTCGGCCCGACGGCAGCCGTTCGCATAGCTGCCGAAGGACGCCCGGATGTCCCGCTGGAGGCCGCTTGGGAGGGCCGGCGTCGGCGGCCGGCGGCGGAACCGGCCGATGCCAGGTTCGAGCGCCAAACGCTTGAGTCGCTCGCAAACGTGGGATGGAGCTCTGGTGCCCCGACCGGAGCGGATCGGACCGGGTCGGGTCGGCGGACGGAGCCGCCGCGGACAGCGGAACGGGACGGGGGATCCCGTAGGACGGGGCTCCTCCCCCGATCCGGTTGTCGGAGGGAGCGCCGTCGCCGTGCCATACGCGCGCCGATCGTGAATCCTATCGACGCCAATCCACCCCAGCCCGTCCAGAGCCCGCGACGGCCGCCACCTCGACCCCCGGTCTGGACGGCCCGGGCCCGAGGCGAAGCCGGCCGGCCGATCCGACCGGGCGGGACGGATGCGGCCTGCGGAGGGCCGGGCACTCTAGCTGCGTCCCCGTTCACGCGCTCCGTCCCCGTTCACGCACTAGCTGCGTCCCCGTTCACGCACTCGAAACATTATATGAGAATTTAATTGTTTATATTTTCTTGAAAAATTTCCGATTTGGTTGATGATTTTATAGGGCGTGGCGGTTAAGCTCTGCGTAAGGGTGGTGAGGGGCCTGTCGTGTGACAGACCTAACCACTCCCGGCGAAACGGAAGGCCGTGGCCGTAGGGTCGCGATTTCCAGAACAGGAGTCGGTCGCATGCTCAGAGTCCAGAGGATCGCTTGCACCAACGACGCCGCGTTCGTCATGAGGTTTTGGGTCGGCTACCAGGACAATAACAATCAAGTCCACGGGACCTCCGACACCGGGAATTACCCGGTGGGACAGACGCGGACCATCGACCTGGCCCAGCAGAACATGCCCGAAGACACGCTAATGTGGCCGTCAGTGGGTGCGCTCGCGGGGGCGCAGGTGGACGGCAACGTGAAGCTGCTCTACGCGCCGAACAACCAGACCGCCACGTTCACCGTGACGGGGACGACTCTGAACTACTCCGTGAACCTGGTCCAGTGACCCATCAGACCGGGCTCCACAAGGGAACATCCCTATTTGGCCGTCGAACAAGCGTCGAACAGGGACGCAGCTCGTTTGAGGCGTCGAACAGGGATGCAGCTCGTTTGGGCCGTCGAACAGGGATGCAGCTCGTTTGGCCGTCGAACAGGGACGCAGCTCGCTTGCGTTTCCGGCCCCGTGGCTGGATGCGACCGAGTCCGATCGGATCCGGGTCCCGCGATCCTCTCTACTAGCGCGTCCGGGGACGCGGCTAGATCTCCTCACATTCCGGGCTCGAGGCGATCGAACCTGATCGGACCGGGTCCCGCGATCCCCTCCGTCCCGGTCCCGACCCGTCCGTCCCCGGCCCGCGAGGCCGCCCGGGCCGATCCCGGCCGGGCCCGATCGCCTCGGCCCGTCCCGCTGGCCCGCGGCCGCGGCGGGAGCGGGTGGAGGTCCCGGCCTGCCGGATCCAACCTCCTTCATCTCCGACCCGAAGCGAGTTCGGCCTTGGCGGGCGACCATCCGGGCATCACGCTCCCTCGGGGCCGAACAGCGACTTTTCGCCGCGGACGACTTGCTCGGTGATCGTATAGGTCTGGCCTGGCTGACGCTCGGGAAGGTCGTACATGATGTCGAGCATCAGGCTTTCCATGATCGACCGCAGCGCCCGTGCTCCGGTTCCTCGCGCCTTGGCCCGCCGCGCAATTTCTCGGATGGCGCCGTCATCGAATTTCAATCTGGCGTCGTCGTAGCGGAAGAGGACTTCGTACTGCTTGGTGAGGGCGTCCTTGGGCTCGGTCAGGATCCGCGCCAGGTCTTCCTCGGAGAGCTGGTTGAGCGTGGCGATGATGGGCAGCCGGCCGATCAGCTCGGGGATCATGCCGTACCGCTCGAGGTCTTCGGGGGTGACCTGGGCCACCAGCTCGTTGCGCTCGAGCTCGCGGTCGTGGGCGCGCTCGTCACCGCGGCCGAAGCCGATCATCTTGCGGCCCAGGCGCTTGCCGACGATCTCCTCCAGGCCGACGAAGGTGCCGCCGCAAATGAAGAGGATGTCGGTGGTGTTGACCTGGAGGTACTGCTGCTCCGGGTGCTTTCGCCCCCCCTGCGGCGGCACGTTGGCGACGGTCCCCTCGAGCAGCTTGAGCAAGGCCTGCTGCACGCCCTCGCCCGAGACGTCGCGGGTGATCGAGACGTTCTGGCTGGTCTTGCCGATCTTGTCGATCTCATCGATGTAGATGATGCCCTTCTCGGCGGCGGGGATCTGGTAGTCGGCCGACATCACGAGCTTGAGGATCAGGTTCTCGACGTCCTCGCCGACGTAGCCGGCCTCGGTCAAGGTGGTGGCGTCGCCGATGGCGAACGGGACGTGCAGCCGGCGGGCCAGGGTCTGGGCCAGGGCGGTCTTGCCGCAGCCCGTCGGGCCGATCAGGAGGACATTGCTCTTGGAGACCTCGACCTCCTCGAGATCGGGTTCGTTGAGCTCGCCGCCGAGCACGCGCTTGTAATGGTTGACGACCGCGACGGCCAGCGTCTTCTTCACCCGCTCCTGGCCGACGATGTACTCGTTCAGGTGGGCCACGAGCTCGCGGGGCGTCGGCATTTTCTCGAGCTTGGCATTCTGCCGCTGATGCTGCTCGAAGAGGCTGTCACACGCCCCGACGCAATGGACGCAGATGTGCGGGATCGGTCTCCCCGAGGACGCGGGAATCAGCGCCCTTCCCTCGATCATCGGGCCGACCTCGGCGCTATTCCGCCCGCAGAAATCGCAGAGCACAGGGGGCTGCGCCGGGGACGTGCTCTCTTCGGTCGTCACGCTTGTCACTCCTCATCGAAATCGCGGGCCGGACCAGGGACGCAGCCGGGCCCGACCAGGGACGCAGCCGGGCCGGGGACCAGAACGCGGACATCCCTCAAGCATACCAGCGGCTGGGACCAGAAGAGACCGGAACGCGGACATTCCTCAATCACCCCGACGGCTGGGTCATCTGGAGAACGCTCTCGTCGCAGCTCGCCCCGTAGACCGCGGATCCACCAACGGTGCCGGGATCCGCCATCCGCTCCGTCCCCGTCCCGACCGGGCCGGCCCCGTCCCGCGACGCCGCCCGGGCCGATCGGATCGGACGGGCGACTCTCGGGGTCGGGCGGGTCGTCGAATCGGCCGGTCGAGCGTGGCGGGGAGTCTGGCATTCAGGGCGTCGCGTCGTCGGCCTGAGCGAAGTAGGCGAGGGCCTCGCGATAGGCCTGCTCGACCTCGCGGAATTCCGCGGGATCGCCGCCGGCGTCCGGGTGTGCGGCGATGGCCAGCCGTCGGTAGGCGGTCTTGATGGAGTCCGCCGAGCACGGGAACCGCACGCCGAGCGTGGCGCACCAGTCGTACTTCGCCGTCAGGGCCGCCTCCACGTCGCGGATGCCGTCCTCCGCGCTGGCGTAGAAGGTCAGGTCGCGATGCGCGTGGCGGCAATGGAATCGCCCCTCCGTCCTCAGCGTGACGCGATCGACGGCCAGCGTGCGCGTCTTCGGAGCGTCCCCCGACGATTCTCCGCCTCGTTCACCTCGACGGGCCCATTCGTCCTCGTCGAAGGGATCGCAGTCGACGTGGATCTTCCTGGCGTTCTGCCTCACGATCCGATGCCTGGCCACCGCGACGTGCCCGAGCGAATCGGGCGGCTCTCGCCCGGTCACGGAATACAGGAACGCGAGACGGGTCGCTCCGCCGTCCCGCCTGGACGGACCGCGCGGACGGCCGATCCGGGCCTTGGGCCTGGTCGCGCCGCCGCCCCCGGCCTCTCCCTCCGTGCTCGGCACGCGGGCCGCGCCGCCGCCGCGACGCTTGTAGCCGGAGGCCCACCTGGCGGGGAGTCGCTTCAGCCGGGGGCCGACCCGCTCCACGGCCTTCCCCTCGGCCCGCGCGGCGGACGCCTCATATCCGCAGGCCAGGGCGGGCGAGAGGGCTCGGGCCTCGGACTCGCTCTCCCAGGCGACCCAGAACCAACGGCCGATCCCGACCGAGCAGCATGCGAACGCCGGGACTTCGCTGGCTTCCTCGCTCATGACCGTCGGCAGACCTCACCGGGAGGGATCAACTCCTCGATCCATTATCGGGTTTTCTCGCGAGATGACAACGAGAGTCGGCCACCTGGGGGGACGAACGGGGAGGCAGCACGTCTTCAACTCCCCCGTCCGGGCTTGGGGCCACCGAGTCCGATCGGACCGGGTCCAGCGATCCGCTCCGTCCCGTCCCCGACCCGTCCGGCCCCGTCCCGCGACGCCGCCCGGTCCGCTCCCGGCCGGCAGCCGCCCGCTGGGCGGCCTGACTTCGGCCGTCGTCCCTCGTCGGGCTGCCGGCCGGTCGGGACCGGGGAGGACGATCATTCCATTTCTCGCGGGCTCCCGCGCGACGTGAGTCCGAGACGGAGCCTCGGCGAGTGGCTCCCTCCCGCTCTGCTCCGGCATCATCCTCCGATGGCGACCCGGACCGCCTCCGGCCGCGACCCGACCGACCACACCCGAGGCCCCGCTCACGGCCGGGTGGTCGCCCGGGGCCCGACCGCGGCCATCGCCTCCCGGAGCCTCCCGCGCCAGTAGTCCGGATTGAGGGCCACTTCATCCATGAAACGGCAGGCGATCGTGCTGGGCGGACGAGTCCCCTGCTCCCAGGAGCGGACGGTGCTCGCGTCCACGCCGAGGAAATCGGCGAACAGCGGCTGGCTCAGGCCGAGGAGCTGGCGCACCGACCGGACGTCATCCGGAGTATAGGCGCGCGCGGCGAAATCGAACCGATACGAACGGACGGTGAAGCGCCGCTCCAGCGGTTCGCCCGACTCCAGGGCCGTGCGGACTTCTTCGAGGGCCTCGAGGATCTCGGCACCCACGGAGTCGGGCCGGGCGGATCCGGCGGTGCCTTTCCCTCCCGTTCCACTTCCTCGATCGGTCCTGGTCGGCGTCTTTCCCCCCCTCTTGACTGTCCGGCTCATCGGATGTCCCCCCTCTCGATCGATCCCTCGATACTCCGGACCACCGCCCCGATGGCGTCTTGCTCGGCCCTGGTCAGGTTCGCCCGTTGATTCTTCCCGTAGACCGTCAGCAAGAAGACCATGCCCCGCCGTGCGAAATAGGCGTAGCACACCCGATAGGCCCCGCTCTTCCCCCGCTTCTCGCCGGGGGGAGCGAAGCGGATCTTCCGCACGCCACCGGTCCCTCTCATGACCGGATGGCGCTCCGGCCCCTTGACGATTTCCACCTCCAGGGCGAGCAGGTCGTCATCGTCGAGGCCGAGGCGAGACCATTTCCCGAGAAAGACGCCCGTCTGGACGATCCGCAGCCATCTCGACGGCTCGATCTCATTCATTCTCTTTCTCGGGTCGTGGTTCTCCTGAGCCGACCGGACGACCGTTCAAATGTACGACTGAGTCTCAGCGATGACAAGTCGGGCGGACATTCGCACCGCCGGGGGCGCGTTTCGGTTCCGGGACCGTGATCTCCCGCCGACCGTCACGGTTTCCGGGGCCGGGGTCGGTCGCGACCCGGCGGGCATCGCCCGAGCGGCCGTTCGCCGCCCGGCAAGTCGGTCCCGGTCGTCGGGTTGCACGCCACGGCATCCTCCAGCCGGCCGAAAGCCGACCGACGGTCAGAACCGGCCGAGGGTCAGACCCAGAAAAAAAGAACTGACACCGGCTGCCCCTTAGAAAAAAAGAACCGACACCGGCTGCCCCTTAGAAAAAAGAACCGACACCGGCTACCCCCCGGCTGCCCCTTAGAAAAAAAGAACCGACACCGGCTACCCCTAATTAGAAAAAAAGAACTGACACCGGCTGCCCCCGACACCGGCTGCCCCCGACACCGGCTGCCCCCGCAGTCGCTTGTTGATCAAGCCAAGGCCGGTTAACCTCGATTTCAGCCGGAGTCGCCAGGTCAACTTTCCACCGAGTTTGGGACATCATCCCAGATTTTTACCCTGAGGAATTCCCACATGGGTCGCCTGACTACTGCCATGGCTACGATCGCCGCCGAGCCGCCATTCCGCTTGCTCACCCGATTCGTGATCAAGCACTGTTGGCCATCAGTTGAGACCCGCGCTCGCTGGGATATCTCCCCCCGCCCGGCATACGTGCTTGGCCTGACGCGGGCCGTCCGCCAGGCGAAGAATGAGGGAATACGCGCGATCGCAGTAGCCGAGTTCGGCGTAGCCGGTGGTCGGGGCTTAGTCATGCTCCAGACCGAAGCCGAGGCGGTCGAGCGTGAGACTGGGATCGAGGTTTTGGTCTATGGGTTCGACATGGGAGCCGGCTTGCCAGAACTCGTCGGGGATCACCGAGATCACCCCGAACGATGGAAGACCGGGGACTATCCGATGGATGAAGAGTTGCTACGCTCGCGTCTAACCAGCCGCACGACACTGATCCTCGGAAACGTCGCGCGGACCGCCAGCGAGTTCTTTGCGCGGCACCACCCGCCCCACCTCGGCTTCGTCGCCTTCGACATGGACCTGTATTCCTCCACAAAGGCCGGGTTCCAAATCTTCACCGATCCGAACCGAAAGATGCTGGTCCACTGCCCGCTCTACTTCGACGACTTAGGGAGCTTTAGCTATCACCGCTTCGCCGGGGAACTCTTGGCGATCGATGAGTTCAACGCGGCCGGTCACGAAGTCAAGATTGACGTCTGGGCCGGAGTCAGGGACGATCGTCCGTTCTACAGAGCGTCTTACCTCGGTCACATGTACGTCGCTCACGACCTCGCGGCTGCAGTAAGGGCTCAACCACCGCAAGAGTTCGAAGTGCTGCCCCTGTGACGCGGGTGTTGTCGAGTCCGCTGCGTGGGACACAGGGATACCCGTGGTATCGCGTCGTCCAGGGGCCCGACCTGGCGCACGGGGACTTGCTGGAACGCTGTCCGGTGTTCTTGCCCCCGGCGGATCTGGCCGAGCCATGGGATGAGGCGGCCTTTGCATGGCAGGAGCGCGATGTCGTGGTCATGAGGCAGACCTGCGACCTCGTCGTCGGCCGGGAGAAAGTCACGGAGGTGCTGCTCTGTGCCGCGTGGAGCCGCACCGACCTGACGGCCGGGCACTGATCGACCCCGCGCGGCCTGGAAGACGCGCGGCGGGGTAACCTACCGGGCTATCATCTGTTCGCCGAGTGCCGCATGCCGGACATGGCACGGGAGCTCCGCATCGTCAACTTCCGGCGCGTGTATTCGCTCCCCTTGACATTCGTCCGCCAGGTCGCCGCCCGGCGCGGCCGGCGGCTGCGGCTGTTGCGGCCGTATCGCGAGCATCTTTCGCAAGCGTTCGCCCGTTACTTCATGCGCGTCGGGCTACCCCAGGACATCCCTCCGTTCCGTTGACGCGCGGGGGCCCGGGGGTTCGACCCGCGGTCGGCAATCCGGCATGACGAGCCAACGGGACGGGCCGAGATCCTTCCTTCGACGGCGCCGCAGGTGCCCGGCAGGTCGGTGCGGTGATGGTGCCGGGTCCGCCGCGCCACGGCGACACCGCCCTCTTCCGCCGCCGTGGGTCCGCTGCGTGGCATCCGATGACCGCAGCCGACCCGCCGGGCCCGCGGCGGCCTGGCTGCGCGGCGATACCGGCTGGCCTCCGCTCGCGCGGCGGCCGTCGGTCGGGGCGCCGACCGCGGCGGGACCGCCCGATCGAATGGCGCGCGTCCATGTTGATCCGTCTTCAAACCCGCCCGTCCGATCCGGCCCGATCGCTCATCCGGGCCCGACCGGAACCCGCGACGGCCGCCACCCCGACCCCAGGCCCGGCCGGCCCGGGCCCGTGGCGAAGCCGGCCGTCGGGTACGGGCCGGCGAGCCCGGTCGGGAGACTCCCGCCGCCGGGAGGGGCCTGGAAAAAGATCGGACACCGACTCGGTCCGCTGACATCGACCGACAACGACCCGGGGACTTGGCGGCGGCGAGGTGGGATTTGCGCACGGTGATTCTGCGCCGGTTTCGTGATAGGGTAGGGAGATGCCACCGATTCCCGACCCGCGCCAACGCACCGACCCCACGATGGAAGACGTGATAACAGACCCGCCTGAACCTCTCCGGGTGTTCCGGGGCCTCGTCGAAGCGGTGGCGCCGGCGCTTCGGGACGTGGAGGCGGCCTACGCCGCGTACCGACGGGAGCGAGACGCCGGACGCATCCTCGCCAACTCGGTCGAGGCCGTACGTGTGGAGCTGACTTACCACTCCAACGCCATCGAGGGCAGCACGCTCTCGCTGCGCGACACGCAACTGGTCCTCGAAGGGTATGCGCCGCCCGGGGGCAAGACGCTGCGCGAGATCTATGAGGCGCGGAATCACGACCGGGCGCGTACGGATGCTCGAGCGATGGGCGCAGGAGCGCCACCGGCTCTCGGTCCTGACCGACGAGGACCTCCTGGACCTGCACGCCCAGGTGCTCGCCGACATCGATCCCCGGTCCGCCGGGCGGTTCCGCGACGGCCGGGTGCTGATCAAGGGAACGCGATTCATCCCGCCCGGGAGCCACAAGTTCGGCGAGTTGATCCCGAGGATGCTGGAACTGGCGAACCTGGAGGGAGTGCCCCCGGCGATCCAGGCCGCCGAACTCCACTACAACCTCGTGGCGATCCATCCCTTCGGCGACGGCAACGGCGGGACGGCGCGGTTGCTCATGAACTACCAACTGCTCCGGCACGGCTACCCGCACACGATCATCGAGGTGGGAGAACGGGCCGAATACCTGTTGGCGCTCGAGGACGCGAACGCCGGCCGTTGCGAGCGGTTCGCCGTTTTCGTGCTGCACAGTATCGAGCGTTCGATCCGGAGACTCATCGGCGACGCCGACCAATGAACGGCCCGCACCGGTCGCCACCCCGGCGCTCGGTCCGGCCGGCCCGGGCCCGAGCCGAAGCCGGCCGGCCGATCCGACCGGGCGGGACGGATGGCAGCCGGCGGCGGGCCGGGCCATCGAGCCGCGCGCCCGTTTCTGCGCCAAGCCGCGTCCCCGTTTCCGCGCCTCGAGCCGGCCGGCCCGGGCCGCACCATCACTCACGATCGCCGACGGTCCTCGCCGCGTCATCCGCGTTCGATCGGCGGCGGCGATAACATAGCGGAAGACCTCGGTGCGGCGGCCCTGCCGGCCGCTTCCTGCAGCTCGATTGTCGTGTTGACCCGGCGATCCTGTTTCCTGGCAGTCACTCTCGTCTTCGTCCGGTTCCAGAGGACAGGTCACCAGGTCACTCGATCTCGGCGATGATGGTGTTGGGGTCGCGGGGCACGAGTTCCCCATGGGTGCAGTCCGGCAGGAAGTCGAGCTGCTCCAGGACGATGGCGCCGATCAGGGCGTCGGTCCGACCCGGCTCCACGACGGCGTTGAAGAGCCCCGAACGGCCCTTGTGCTCCAGCCGGACATCGGTGACAACGTCCCTGGGCTCTCGCCGACCGTCGGCGAACTTGACCGTGACCGTCTGGCCGGTCTCGGGCAGCTCGAGCGCGCCGACCACCGAGGGGGGCAACACGAGCTGAGTGGCTCCGGCGTCAACCAGGCACGAGACCCGGCTCCGGCGCACCTGCTCGGGTCGAAGGTGACCACCCCTGACCAGTGCAAGGTCGCCGTTGTTGGTCAGCTCGACCTCGACGTGAAATCTTCCCACGTAGTCTCTCCAATTCCTCTTCGCGGCTGGGTCGCGCGATCCACTCGCGGTGGTCGGCTCGTTCGCCATCTCGTCCCCCTTCCACGACCCCGGAGCCCAGGGTGCCCGGTGCCGGTGCCGCGGGCACCCACTGAACTTCCCGGGGCATTGATCCGCTCTCTTTGCCGCGGGAATGGCCTGATGCCCCCGCGCTGCCGCTCGCGGCCGACCGGCAAATCGCGTACGAAGCAGCTCTCGCCCCTTCGGGGCCCCGGCCACGCGATCGCTCGCCGCCCGTTGACCATTGTACGGCGCAACGACCCGCTCGAGCGAACGACGTTCGCTCAGCGGTCGGCGGTCCGTCGTCGGTGAAGGCCGCGTGCCAACGCGCCCAACCCGGCCGGCCCGGTCCCGAGCCGAAGCCGGCCGGCCGATCCGACGGGGCGGGACCGATGGCAGCCGGCGGCGGGCCGGGCAATCTAGCTGCGTCCCCGTTTCCGCGCACCCGTTTCCGCGCACTAGCTGCGTCCCCGTTTCCGCGCAGCTGCGTCCCCGTTTCCGCGCCCGATGGCAGCCGGCGGCGGGCCGGGCAATCTAGCTGCGTCCCGAATGGCGTGAAGATCCCGCAAGCTACCGCCCGCCAAAGAGTTAGAAGCATCGTATTACATTTATAATAACAAGTCATACTACCACCGCCGTTGCCGACCACCCGCCCGGCGATTTCCCATTATATTATAAACAATTCATCACAAATCCCGCCAGCCAATCCCCCTCCCCATTGCATCAAAGAACAATGGAATTCCATGTCCGTTTATCTCATCTGCTCATGCCGCCAAGTCCTTCTCCCTCAACCGCTTGCGCAATTCGGCCCGCGGCGCCCTCATCAGGTCGAACTGCTTCGGCCGCCGCTTCTTACACCGCGGCTCAAACCGCCCGGGACGCCACGGATTGACGACCAACTCCGGCATCTCCTCACCCGCCTCCGCCCCGCGCAGCCACCGCAGCGCGTCGATGAAACTCACCCGGTCCGCCACCACGCCCTGACGGCCCGCCGCCTGGCACATCGTCACCCGCACCAGGTTGTACGCCACCGCGTACATCGTCAATTCCTTGAGCACACCATCCACCGTCATGCATTTCAACACATCCATCTTCATCGTCTGTTTCAGCGCCTTGAGATGCTCCTCCACCCGCCACCTCGTCCCATAAAGTTCCGCCGGCGCATCGGCGGGATACGCCACGGCGTCGGTGAGCGTCGTGACCAGCGTCACCTCCCGCGTCCGAAACCCCGGCACCTCGATCCGATACCGCAGTTCCCGCACCATGATCGACTCGGGCAAGGCCTGATACTCCGCCGCGCTCATCCGCTCGGGACGCCGCGCCGGCTTGAAGTATTCCACCACCTGATCGGTCAATCCGTAGGCCCGAATCCAGCGGCTGCGCGGCATCCCCTTGGGGACGCCGCTCTGACGCGGGTGGGCGTGGGCGCGGCCCGGCGTGAAGTTGACGATCTGCTTCTGGTGCAGGCGAAATACGGCATGGATCCCCCGGCTCATCACCAGCGCCAGGCTGGCGAACGAGCAGAAGCCGCGGTCGGCCACCAGCACATCACCGGCGGTGAGCCAGCCGAGCACACCCGCCAGGCCTGCGAAGTCCTGCGTGCGCAAGGGCGCCGCGTTGACCTCCAACAGCAGCCCCGTGCCGGCATGGAATAGCGCCAGCAGGTGGGCCACTGGGAAGCCGCACCCTTTGGCTTGGTTGCCGGGCTGGCCGAAGTGGGCCTGCAGCGCCGGGGTGTCGGGCATGGAGAACGACGAGCCGTCGACCAGGAAGGTGCGATGGCCGCGCCAGCGGCCGATGGCCTCGGTGTCGGGGATCAAGGCGCGAACGATCTCGCGGAGCAGGACCCGGAAGACGGCCAGGGGAAGCCGGGCACGGGCCTGGCAGAAGGCGCTGGCGGAGAAGGCGCGGCCGGCCAACAGCGAGACGTGGGTCAACGCGGTGTTGCCGTGGAAGACCTGGATGAGAAACCAGTGGATGATGGCCGCCGGGGTCAAGAGGCAGGAGTCGCACCAGGTGTGTCCGGCGGCGCGGCAGGCGGCGCGGATGACGTCGTCGCCCAGCCGGGCGGCGAGGTCTTGTCTCAGCGCGTGGAGGGTGTTAGAAATCCGGTGATGCATCGCGGGGCCTCCTGTGCCATGGTGTCGGGGAAAAATACCATGGTGCACGGAGGCCCTGGTCATCTCAAGAGTCAAGGCCACTTGGGCTTAGCGTCCTTAATGCCATTCAGCTGCGTCCCCGTTTCCGCGCGTAGCCTGCCGCGTTCTCGAGCTCAAAGAGGATGGCCGCGTGACATTCGTCAACCGCCTCCGCCAGCATGCCTTGCTCCCTCAGGGCGCCGGCGAGATCATTGCGGTACTCTGCCTCGCGCGGGTCGAGCCGGATCGCCGCGCGGAATTCGGCGATCGCCTCATCCCACCTGCCGCGATTTGCCAAGGCCTTTCCGAGGTTGTGGCGAGCTTTGGGGTCGTGGGGATCGAGCCGGATCGCCGCGCGAAATTCGGCAATCGCATCCTCCAGATTGCCCTGGTCCGCCAAAGCGATGCCGAGGCTGGTGTGGGCCTCGACGCCGCTGGGCTGGAGCCGGACCATCGCACGATACGCGTCGATCGCCTCATTCAGTTTTCCCTGCTCCCTCAGGGCATTGCCAAGGAGGAAGTGAACCGCGGGATCGTCGGGGTAGAGCCGGATCTCCGCGCGATGTAAGCGAATCAGAAGCGCCGTGAGATCGGCCCAGACTGCCTGCCAATCCTTGCGCTCGGCTTCGGGCAGCCGGGCCAGGGCATCCGGATCGCGGACGCCGTCCAGATCGCTATCCATCTTCCACACTGCGAGTGCCCACGCCGCTTCCTCGAGTGCTTCCGGGTCGTTGCCGTTGACGAACGCGTTCCAGGCCGCCAGGTCGGCCTTGATCCAATCAAGGGCCTGCCGCCGCAGCCTGGCCTGAGCGACTCGATCGAGCGGCGGATCCGCCTTCCCCCGGCCCGAGCCGGCCAATACCGCCTCGCAGGCGGCATGACGGCGGTGGCGCCCCCCGTCAGCGTCGGCCAGCGACCGGTCGGACTGGAACGCCTCGGCCCAGAAGCGGGCCGAGGCGGCGTGGAGTTTCTTTTCCGAGCACAGCTGGGCGAAGGCGAGCGTTTCGGCGACACTGGCGGCCCGGTCCTGGCCGTTCAAGACGGACGCTAGCTTCCTTTCGACCTCGGCCAACGGCTCGAGCTCAGCGATGCTGCGCTCGATCAACTGGGTGAATCCGAATGCATCGGGCGCGGCGTGGACGCGCTGGGATTCACCCGCCTCGGCCTGGCCGAAATCGCGCACGTCGCGCAATTCCGATAGCGCTTTTGTGAATTCGCCTTTCCTTCGGAGTGCGGCGGTGAGACAGGAGTAAGCGGGGGGGAAATCGGGCTGGAGCCGGATGGCCTCGCGGTATTCGGCGATGGCCTCGTCTGCCATCCCCTGGCCGAGAAGGGCGAGGCCCAGGCTGTGGCGGATCGCGAAGTCATCGGGCCGAAGGCGGATCGCGCTCCGGTACTCGGCGATTGCCTCCTCCCGCTGACCCTGGCGGCCCAGGGTGTCAGCCAGACCGTAGTGGGCATCGGCATTGTCGGGCTGAAGTCGGATCGCCTCCCGAAACTCGGCGATCGCGTTCTCAGCCTCATCGTTCTCTTTCAGGGCGTTTGCCAGGCCGATGTGGGCGCCGACGAGTTCGGGCTGGAGCCGGATCGCCGCGCGGAATTCGGTGATCGCCTCGTCCAGCTTCCCCTGTTCTGCCAGGGTGATGCCCCAGTTGTGGTGGGCGTTGGCGTCCGCCGGCTGCTGCCCCGTCTCGCCGTCGGGATCGCTCATGGGCTCCGCCTCCGTCGAGGAAGGTCAGGGCGGTCAAGAAGTCTCCTCATCTCTGATACGTGGGCTCTCTCAAAAGCTTATTCGAGATCGGTCATTCTTGCGAGATCGCGGTTCAGAGACCCTTCCTGAGCACGCCTGGTTTGGCCGAGCGCTTACCCCCGTGCAGCAGGTCGGTCGGCTCCAGGAGCCGGAGCAGGATGCCCGAGTTGACGAGGATGAGCATCAATCGTGGTCGGCGTAGATGTCTGCCCGCGAGAAGTCAGCGGGCAGGTGCGGTCGCTCGGGGCCGGACGCCAGGCCGTCGAGGAGGAGCTCAAATTCCTCGTCGGAGGGCGTCTGGTCCCGGTCTAGCTGATCACTCGAGGCATCAACGACCGGGCCTCTCCCCGGCCCGACCGCATCCCGCTCGATGAGCTTGAGGACGTAATCCTCGACCGACCGCTCGTCGCGAGACGCGCGTTCTCGGAGTCGCCGCTCGAGGTCGTTCGGCAGGTGGACAGTGAGTGTCATCGGCTTCCCCGGCCGTGTGTTGTCTCGTCGTTCCATCGGGTCAGAGTACCACGAGTCGGGCCCTGGTCGCTATCGGCATCCTACCGTGGGTCGATCGGGGCAACCTCGCAGTCCCTAAGCAGGTGGACACGATGGTTCTCCACTCCTCAGCCGACGGCAGGCCATCGATCGGACCAGGAGCCGGCGAGAAGGAGCCACGGCCGAACCTCGGGAACCGCCGGCGGAGTCGCCTACGGGATCACGAAAGCACGAAAGGACGAAAATACGAAACCGCAGGGCCGGCGGGGCGCGGCCTCGAGCGCGGGGGGCGCCCGGGCGTTTTTCGTGCTTTCGTCCTTTCGTGCTTTCGTGAGAAGGGTGGGGGCCGGGAGACCGGGCGCCATCGGCCCCCACATGGCGGGCGGGGTGCGAAGTCGGACGAGCCGGCCGTTCGCGGCCGGGAAATGGCGGAGAATCGCGGCCAAGCTCTTAGCGGTACTTCCGGAGTGGGGCACGGGGACAGGGGGCCGGGACGGGGACAGTCTTCACGTGCCGGGACGCGGACAGCCTTCAATCACCCTGACGGCTGGGCGATCTGGAGAATCCTCGGGTCGCCGGCTCAATCGGCAGATCGCAGATCCACGAACGGTCCCGGGATCCGCCATCCGCTCCGTCGCGGCCCCGGCCCGCGAGGCCGCCCGGGCCGCTCCCGACGCGCCGCGTCGCGGCCGGTCGATCGCGCCCGACCGATCCGCTCGCTTCGCAGGGCCGTCGGGGTGCGTGAGACGGGCCGCGCCTGAGGAGAGATCGATGTCGGTATCGGTCAGGATGGGTACCACTTTTTCGGGCCGGTGGGAGCCACCTGAGCGGTTGCGGCGCGATCCGTTTGATCGCGGCCTTCATCGGCGGCCGGAGTTCGAGCCGGCCTGCCCGCCTGGCTTGCGCCGCTCCGCGGGTCGGGAGCGAGGCGACCGGCTGGCCGGGACCGGCGCGATGTCTCTTCGAGCATCCGGGGGATCTCACGGTCGAGCCGCTCGCACAGCTCGATGGCGGCCTCGAAGACGCCCCGGCCGGTCGCCGCGGCGTACAGGTCCAGGTGATTCCCGGAGGACCCGCATTTTAAACATCTTTATATATATAATCTTATATTTGAAGAGAAGCTGCGCCCCGAGGGTGACGCGGGATGATGGACCGGGCAAGGGCCGCGCACCTGATCTCCGGAGGTCTCGCAGGGGACGAAGCCGATCAGGCCGAATACTTCAGCCATGGTTGCCTTGGCCCGGACTTCAGCGAAACGAATGCCCGGCATGGTGGGGGATCTCAGGACCCGGTCGGAGGCCGTCGTGGTCCGAGGGGCGATGCCTCGAGTCGGGGTGTGAGTAGCGATGATCCGCCGCCGTCAGGGGGGCGTCTGCCGGTAGGGACTCTTCTCCCGGTAGAGCCGCAGCCGCTCCGCGCCCTTCTTCACGTCCCCGGCGTCGGCGTACAGTTCGTTGGCCCGCGACTGCCACTTCACGGCGGCGTCGAAGTCGCCGGCCTCGGCCGACGCCGCGGCGAGGGTGCCGATGTGATCGGCTTCCTTCCATCCCGACAGCTCGCAGGCCCGGGTCGCCGATGCGACGGCCAGCTTGCCATCGCGGTGCTTCGCATCGGGACAGGTCGCCCAGACCCAGGCGCGATTGTTGTAGGCGTCGGCCTGCCCGGGATCGAGGCGGATGGCCGCGGAGTAGTCGGCGAGCGCCCGGTCGTAGTCCTTCCTGGTCCACCAGGCGTTGCCGCGGTCGATGTAGGCGTCGGCCTGCCCGGGGTCGAGGCCGATGGCCACGGAGCAGTCGGCGAGCTCCAGCGAGGGCAAGGTCGTCGCGGCCGCCGGGGCGACGGGCGCCGCGGCCGCGACGGGCGAGTCGCCGGGCCTGGTCGCGGGCACGGCGGCGTCCGCCCGGGCCGGGGCCGGACCGTCGCGGCCGGCTCCCTCCCGTTCCTCGAATGGGGACCGCCCATCGGGGACGATCACCGCCGTCTCGACCGGGGTTCTGCCCTCGGTCCGCGGGACCGACGGCGGGACGGCGAAATCCGATCGGGAGGTCGGCGGCGAAGTCGGCTCGGCCATGTCGAGGAGCTGAACCAGCACCCTGGGGCGCCGGGACCGCGCGGACTCCGGGCGGCCCGCCGCCGGGGCCGGTGGCGCGTCCTGGGGCTTCCCCGCGGCCGGAGCGCCCGACGTCTCGGGCGTCGCGGTCGCGATCCCGGCGGGGACCGGATCGGGCCGCACCTCGGTCGGGGTCGGCGGCGGGGTCATCGCCACCGCCCGCTGCTGGGCGGCCATCCACTGGAGCTCCAGCTCCACGGCCCGGGCCTTCTCGATCGCGCGCTCCGCCGCGCACCGCGCCTGGAGGGCCTGGACGCGGAGGCGTCGGGTCTCGCGCCAGCCGGCGGCGAGCAGCCCACCCAGGGCGAAGGCGGCGATCAGGGCGACGAACGGGAGCCAGGACCGCGCCTTATTGCCATACTGGACGACGACCATCGGCGGCGGGGGCGCGGACCCGGCTGGGACCTCCACCCCCGGCGGCGGCCCGGGCCCCTCGAGGACCTCATCAAGCCAACCACTTTCGAGCAAACTCTCAGGTTCCTGGCTCATGGTGCTGGCCTTGTTGCTCCAGGATCGCCGCCCAGGGCGGGTGGGAGGCGAGGCGTCATCGCCGTCGGCCCTCGCCCGCCCAGCCCGGGCCGCTCTATCGGAAACGGACAGCGAACCCGTGAACTTTCCCGGAGGCTCTCCTGTCCGGGCCCGAATCTGAGGCGCGTCCCGGAGCCCGACGGAGGTCCCTGCTGGGGTCCCGATAGCCACGCATATTTAAAAGGGCCGCGCGGCTTGAACGGGCGGGAGGATACAGATCTATTTATCAACAAATTTTTGAATTTTGCTATCGAGAGATGCGACGGGACATGGCCGGTTTCAGGAGGTCCCCTCGTTGCCGGCCGGCAATCGGTCAACTTCTCCTTGTGTGTTGCCCGCGGGCAACTCGACCTCCTCCACCATCGGCCGACGGGGCCGCAAGAGGGCCGCTCAGCCGGCCGGGGTTATCTTGGGTCCGAGTCCGCCTCTCGTCGAGCGAATTCCCGAGAAAAAGCCGGCCCGGCCCGGAGTGGAAGCCACTTCGCCGAAACCGGATTGTTTCGGCCTGGCTCCCATCTCGCCGAAATCGTGGTACCCTCCCAGACCGTTACCGACAGAGATCGAGGCCGGTCGGCCGCCGGCTCGGCTCCCGGACGTCGCCGCCCGGCCTCCCCGTCGCGGATCTTCCGTCATCGCGCGATCCTCTCAGTTCCCCGCCGGACACCCGCGCCGCCCCTCCGGGGCCGGCCTCGCAGCGTTCATCGCCATCATCGAAGGTCCCCTGGTCAGGTGATGTCCAACGTGACCGGCGTTCAGGAACGAAGCGATCGCGACCCGCATCACCAGCCCCGGGAGCAGCGACCCCCCGGACCCACACGATGCAACCCCAACGGCCGGTCCCGCCGAGACGCAACGACAAACCGCCCCATCGTGTTTGCTAATTCGCAAATCTGTCGCATAATATAGAGTGGAGGAGTGTCGAATCTGGACTTGAGCGACAGGACGGTAGATGACCAATCCGGACCGTAAGCCTGAGACGGAATCGACTCGCCAGGGCCACAGGCGACGGGAGAGGTGAGATCGTGCAGGGAACCAGTCATCCAAGCCCGGTAGCCATCGTACACCTAGAAAGGTGGGCCATCGGTCATGGCATCCTCGCCGCAGCCATCCTGGCGCTCGTGGATTCATTCTTGCTATGATGGATTCATCGTCTCGAGTCGATCGCTCGGCCAGCACGGGTTCGGGACGGGATCGAAACCGACGAAACGAACCCAATCCTGCCAGAATGGCAGTCGCAGACGCGAGTCCACCGAGAGAAATCGCGCGAACGAAGCCAACCGGCCCCTGCTGGAAGAGGGGAAACCTGCGAAACGAACCCATTCATTCATCATTTCTTCACAATCCGCCGATCGTACGCGATGAGGCTTGCATGCAATGGACTCCAGGCTCGCACCTTGATGACGTGGGCGAGTCCGCCACCCCGATTTTGCGAAACGAACCCATTCCTGCCAAAATGGCAGTCGTCCTCGTCTGGGCCGTCGCCCGAGAACGTGACGAACGAAGCCACGATGATCGGGGAGAAGGGAATTGCACCGATCGGAGAAGTCTTGTCGGGATCAGGTGGGCACTCGGGATCGGCCGGGCCGGGAGGACCCCGGTCGATCGGGTGGGCGAGGTCGGGAAAGTCGAGTCCGACTCCTCGGCGGGATCGGGTGGGGATCGGCCCGTTTCGCGCGCGAGGACGAGGCTGGGGGAAGGGAGCGAAGGAGGAAGGCATCGTGAGTGCGAGGTCTCGGTGCCGCTCCGCGTCCGGCCGTTCCCGCGGCATCACGACCGCCTCGATGACCCCGGCCAGGGAGTCGGTGAGGCCCTCCCGCCCGACAGGGCCGGGACGTCGCGTTGGGGAGGCCGACCGACATGACGATCTTTCGTGCCGGGCTCATCACTCGCCGGACCCACCGCGGAAACGCGACGGCACCCCACCCGGCCGGGCACCTTGACAGGTCAGGCACCCCTCGCCATGATGCATTCAACGCTCGGTCAACTCCTACCTCAAATGAGTCGATGTTGATGTCCGGTCGGACTGCTGACTCGGAGGACGCCGCAAGGGCGGCCGAGGATCTCATCCCATCTCGCCGGGGATTCCCGAGTCTCCTGCTCCTCTCCGCCTGGTGCGGGCTGGTTTCCGGGCTGCTGGAAGTCGGGATCACCGTCCTGCGGAAGCAGACGTTCGACATCAATCATCTCTACTGGATGAGCCGGCATTTCGTCTGGATGGTCCCGCTGACCGACCTGGCGATCTTCGTCCTCGCGGGAGTGGCGTTGTCCTCGCTGGCCCGGTGGGGCGGCCGCCGCGGACGCTGGCTGGCGCCGCGGTTGCTCTGCGGCTTGACCCTGCTCCCCCCGATCTGGGCGGCGTCCTCGCGGATCTTCGGCCCGGCCGGCGTGCTCCTGGCCGTGGGGGCCGCCTGGCAGTTGGTCCCGGCACTGGAGCGTCACGCCGCCGGCTTCCGGCGGCTCGTCCGTCTCAGTGCCCCCGCGGCCGCCGCGATCCTGGCCATCCTGGCGGCCTCGCCCTGGGTCGCGGACCAGATCAAGGAGCGACGCGAGGCCGCCCGCCCGATGCCCCCGCCGGGCTCCTCCAACGTCCTCTTGCTGGTGCTGGACACCGTCGCGGCCGATCACCTCGGCCTCTACGGCTACGATCGCCCCACCAGCCCGACGATCGACGAGCTGGCGGCCCGCGGGATCCGCTTCGACCGGGCGCAGGCCACCTCGTCGTGGACGCTGCCATCTCATGCGAGCATGTTTACGGGAAGATGGCCGCACGAGATCTCCGCCGGCTGGATCACCCCGCTCGACGGGGCCCGGCTGACCCTCGCCGAGTTCCTGGGTTCGCGCGGGTACGCGACGGCCGGTTTCGCCGCCAATTACTGGTATTGCGCGGCCGATTCCGGGTTGGGCCGCGGCTTCTCGGCCTATCGCGATTACATCTTCCCGCGGCTGACCGCGTTCCGGCCGGCCGTCCTGGTCCATCGCCCGGTGAATGGGCTCCAGTCGATCGGCCAATTCCTGGGGGATCGGCTGGGTTTCGATCCGCTCGAGCCCCTGGTGCGGCACCTGTCGTGGCTCTTCCATTCGGGTCGGAAAGGGGCGGAGGCGGTCAATCGCGAGTTCCTCGACTGGCTTTCGCGACGGCGGCAGCCGGAGCGGCCCTTCTTCGCCTTCCTGAACTACTTCGACGCCCATCATCCCTACCAGTTGCCGGAGACGGGCATCCATCGGTTCACGATGAGGGAGGACGATGACCGCGAGTTCGATCCGGGAGAGGGTGCGATGCAGGCCTTTCGGCGCGATGCGTCCCAGTCGCAGATCGCCCGGGATCGCGACGCCTACGACGACTGCATCGCCGAGCTCGACGAGGAGCTCGGCCGGTTGATCGACGAGCTCCAGCGGCGGGGCGTCCTCGACCGGACCTGGGTGATCGTGGTCGCGGATCACGGCGAGAGCTTCGGCGAGCATGCCGGGGTTTTCCACCATGGGACGAGCCTCTATCAGACGGAGCTGCACGTGCCGCTGGTGATCGTCCCGCCGGCGGCGGCGGACCGCCCGCGGCGCCGGGTCGTCGACGAGCCGGTGAGCCTCCGCGACCTGGCGGCGACGATCGTCGACGGCCTGGGCTTGCAGGCGGGCTCGCCCTTTCCCGGGGAGTCGCTGCTGGCCCGGACCGCGAACGGGCCGGCCCGGCCGACACCCACCGAGCCCGCGTCCCGGGATCGGGCGCTCGCCGAGGTCGTCCCCCTCGACGGGCTCAATCCGGACCCCGCGCAATTGCTCGAGCTCCGCTGGCCGATGGCCGCGCTCACCGACGGCGACTGGAAGTACATCCGTCGTGAGGGGAACGTCCGCGAAGAGCTGTTCCACTCGGTACGCGACCCACGGGAGCAACATGACCTCTCGGACGACCCGGCCATGCGGCCGACCCTGGAACGAATGCGGCGAGCCCTCGACGGGCTCACGGCCGGCCCGCTGACGCAACATCGGTTCAATCCCTGATCGGTCCGCCCGCCCGTCGAGGGCGGTGCTGTCCACGTTCCCAGGGCGGTGCCCTGGGCTTTCCTGTTGTGGCCCCTTCGGGGCGTGAAGAAGTCGGATGCGATCCCTGGACCCCGACCCCGCGCTTTCCCTCATGTGTGGACCGATTTCACCCGCGATGACGCAACCTGTTCCGGACACGGCCGAGCCACGATCCCCGACGCCCCGGGAGGGCACCACCTGGGGGCCCACCCTCGTCCTGGCGGCCTGGTTCGGCCTCGTCGGCGGCTCGTTCGACCTGGCCATGATCGTCCTGAGGAGGGACGCGTTCCACACGTCGCCCTATTACGAGCAGGGACGGCACTTCCTGTGGACCGTGCCGGTGGCGAACCTGGCCCTGTTGCTGGTGCTCGGCCTGCTGGTCGCCGGCGCCAATCGGCTGCGGTCCGGGGCGATCTCGCCGCGAGCCGCGGTCTTCCTCTTCGCCACGATGGCGATCTGGGGCCCGCTCCTACGGGCGCCTCTCCATGGACTGGCCAGCCTCGTCGTCGCCATCGGGGCGGCCCGGCTGTCGAGCCGATGGGTGTCTCACCACGTCGCGGGTTTCCGGCGGTTCGTCGGGTTGAGCCTGGCGGTCCTCGTGGCGACGGTCGGGGTGACCGCCGCGGTCACTCTCGTCCGGGAGGCCGCGGCCGAATCGCGCGCTCGCTCGCGCCTGCCTGCGCCGCCCGTCGACGGGCCGAACGTGCTCCTCATCGTCATGGATACCGTGCGCGCCGACAGCCTCGGGCTGCACGGATACAGCCGGGATACCACCCCGAACCTGTCGCGATGGGCCAGGAAGGGCGTGCAGTTCGAATGGGCGCTGGCGCCGGCGCCCTGGACGTTCCCATCGCACTGCTCATTCCTGACCGGCCGGTGGCCCTCGACGCTGGACGCCCACTGGAAGCCGGTCCTCGATCCCGCGACTCCCACGCTGGCCGGGTTCCTCGCCGCGCGCGGCTACCTGACGGCCGGCTTCGCCGCGAATACTCATTGGTGCAGCTACGAGTCGGGATTGGATCGGGGATACGTCCATTACGAGGACTATCCGCTGACGCCCGCGACGGTCCTGGGCACCTCCGGGCCGGGCCGCTGGCTCCTGGAGAACCTGCGCGACCCGCGCGACTATTACGCCGTCAAATGGATCCGCTCCCAGTCGCGAGACGCCGCGGGGATCAACCGGGCGTTCCTGGACTGGCTCGAGCGCGAGGATCGGTCGGGCCGTCCCTTCTTCGCGTTCTTGAATTACCTCGATGCGCACGAACCGTTCCTGCCGCCGCGGGACGCGGCTCCGCGCTTCGGGCTCGAGCCTCAGTCGGCCGCCGAACAGCGGATGCTGGTGGAGTACTGGGACCGCGACAAGCTGGCGCTCAGCCCTCGCGAGGTGGAACTGGCGCGCGACGCCTACGACACCTGCATCGCGGCCCTCGATCGGCGATTGGGCGCGCTGCTGGAGGAACTCGACCGGCGCGGCGTGCTCGGGCGGACGCTGGTCATCATCACCTCGGACCACGGCGAGCAGTTCGGCGAGCACGGCGTGTTCAACCACGGTTTCAGCCTGTACGCGCACGAGGTCCACGTCCCGCTGCTGATCCTCGGCCCGTCGCTGCCGGCTGGACGCGTGGTCTCCGATCCGGTGAGCCTCCGCGACCTGCCCGCCACGGTGGCCGACCTGCTCGGACCGGGCACGATCCCACCGTTCCCCGGCCGCTCGCTGGCGGGATACTGGCGATCGAACTCCCCCGCGGACAACACGAACGCCTTGACGACGCTCTCGGAGGTGGATATCCCGATGGTGATCATCCCTCAGCGCGGCCAGGGACCGAGCCAGAGGGGTTTCACCGCGTCGCTGGTCGCCCCCGGTCTGCACTACCTGCTGGACATCCGGGGCACCGAGGAGTTGTACGACCTGGCGGCCGACCCTCGCGAGCTACGCAACATCAAGAATGACTCCGGACAAGGGCCCGTCCTGGATCGCTTCCGCACGGCGCTGTTCGGGATCGTCCGGGACGACGGCACAAGTGGAGGTACAGGAGTCGCCTACTGGAAGCAACTCAGGTCCTGGATCGGTTCGATGGCCCCGCGGCCACGGCTCTGATAGCGTATACCAGAAGCCTCGGTCGCGAACCTGTCGCGTGCTCGACGAGCACCGATGCGCACTCCGAGATAGCGAGGATCGCGGGCGTCTCTCCGGAATGAGTTCAGGTCGAGTGAACGATGCCCTCCCTAACGAGAAGGAGATGGGACATGCCGACGGCGACCGGACCGGGATGGCTGCGGCGCGTGACCTGGCCGAAGGTGCTCGCCGCGACGCTCGTACTGCAGGCCGTGATCGTCATGGTGGTCGTCACAACCGAGATGTCCGCGCACGACGGGATGAAGCGCGGGTGACTTACAAGTTGAACCCCGCCGTCGCGTGGCGGGATAACCTCTACGAGCCGACCGTGGTGCCGGCGACCCTGTCGGCGGCGGAGGCGAGGATCGCCGCCGAGGAGTGGATCATCGGCGTGGAGGTCAACGGCAGGACCCGCGCGTACCGGGTCGAGGCCTTCGACGACGAGAGCGGCCACGTGGTCAACGACCTGATCGGGGGCGTGCCCGTCTCGGTCGTCTACAGCAACCTCTCGCGGTGCGTGAAGGTCTACACCGACCCCAATGGCTCCCGGCCGCTCGACGCCCGGGTCACCGGTCTGCTCAATCGACAGATGGTCATCGAGCTCTGCGGGTATCCGTATCTGCACGATTCCGGGGTGCCTCTCGAGCCGGCCAGGAAATGCGCCCCCGATCCCGTACCAGCTCGTGACGCCGACCGTGACGACCTGGAAAGCATGGACCGAGCTCCATCCCCAGAGCGACGTCTTCGCGGGGGGGCGTTGATGGACATCACGCCGCCGGAGCCGGAAGCCCGGCGCCCGCCGGGCCGGTTCTCGCTCTCCCCGGGCGGCGCGGTCGTCCTGGCGATCGCGTCGGGCCTCGCCGGCGGTTATCTCGATCTGGCGATCATCGTCCTCAAGAAACACGGGTGGAGCGATGTGAGGCACTTCGAGAGCGGGCGAGACTTCCCCTGGAGCATCCCGGTCGCACACGCGATCCTGCTGCTGATCCCGGGGATGCTCTTGGCTGCTGTCACCCGGCTTCGGCCCGGACGCATCTCGCTCCGGGCGGGTTCGTGGCTACTGGCGACGTTGGCGATCTGGGCGGCCCTGCTTCGGGCGCCCCTGTACGGCGCCGCCACGTTACTCCTGGCCGCCGGCCTGGCGCGACCGATCAGCGCGGGAGTCGCGGCCTTCGTCGAACGGCACCCGCGGCGGGCGGCGTGCACGCTGGCCGGACTCATCGGCGTCGTGGTCGTCACGGCGGCGCTCTTTACCGGTCGGCATGCGACCCGGGAGCCACTCGCCGTGGCGGGATTGCCGGCACCGCCGGCGGACGCCCCCAACGTCGTGCTGATCGTCTGGGACACGGTCCGCGCGTCGAGCCTGAGCCTCCATGACTATCCCCGGGACACCACTCCTCATCTGAGGCGATGGGCGCGCACGGCGTCCGTTATTCCACGGCGATGGCGCCGGCCAACTGGACGTTCCCCTCGCATAGCTGCTTCTTCACCGGTCGGTGGCCTTACCAGCTCAATTCCCACGGGAAGGACACGCTCGATCCCTCGACCCCCACGCTGGCCGGATACCTGGCCTCGCGAGGCTATCAGACCGCGGGCTTCGTTGCGAACACCGCCTATTGCAGTTACGAGACCGGGCTGGATCGCGGCTTCGCGCATTACGAGGACTATCCGCTCTCGCCGCGATTCCTGCTGGGCCGCACGGTCCCCGGGAGCTGGATCCTCAGGGACATCCTCGGCGGCGGCGACTTCTACGACCGGAAGTGGATCCGCCTCCAATCCCGCGACGCGCGCGGGATCAACGACGCCTTCCTCGACTGGCTGCGCCGGCGGCGGCCGGATCGCCCGTTCTTCGCCTTCGTGAACTGCTTCGACGCCCACGATCCTTATGTGCCCCCGGCGGGCTATGCGGGCCGTTTCGGCATCCGTCCCCGGACCCCGCGCGATTATCAGCTCCTGACCGATTTCGCTCACCTGAAGTCCGTGGTCGCGGGACGGGACGTGGTCATGGCCCGCGACTGCTACGACGATTGCATCGCCTTCCTGGACGACCAGCTCGGCAGGCTGCTCGACGAGCTGCGAGGCCAGGGGCTGCTCGACCGGACGCTGGTCGTCATCACCTCGGACCACGGGGAATCGTTCGGCACTCACGGTATCTTCGGCCACGGCGGCAGCCTCTACATGGACGAAGTTGCCGTCCCGCTGGTGATCCTCGCTCCGGGGGCGCCGGCGAATCGTGTCGTGAGCGAACCCGTCAGCCTTCGCGACCTGCCGGCCACCGTGGTCGACCTGCTCGGTCTCCGGGACGGCTCACCGTTCCCTGGCCACTCGCTGGCGCGGTTGTGGCGGCCCGGTCCCGGACGATCGCCGCCGGAAACCAGCCCGGCCTTCTCCGAGATCGCCCGCGCGACCGCATTCCAGCCTCAGCCACAGGGAAGCCTCAGTCGGCCCGGGGTCCAGATGTCCCTCGTGGCCCGGGGCCGACATTACGTCCGTGACGGATCCGGGGCCGAGCAGCTTTACGACCTGAACGTCGATCCGTTCGAGACCGTGAACCTCGTGGGCTCCGAGGGCGGGAGCCGCGCGGTGGGCGTCTTTCGGAGGACGTTGCTCGAGGTGCTGACCGACAACCCCGGCGCGGTCGAGGTGGAAAGGGCCTACCTCCAGGCCTACCGAGAGTGGCTGAAGTCCCTCGTCGAAGAAGACCCCGCTCCCCGCGAGGCGGTCTCGGCCCGGAAGGAGCCGTCCGGCGAAGAAGGGGATTGCCCGGAGCGGCCCGGGCGGTCACCCCGGAGGAGCCGCCGATGGCCCGAGGACCGGCTCCAGCAGGCCATCGTCACGTGCCTGCTCGAAGCGGTCCGGCCGGAGCGCGAACCGCACGGTCCCCACCTGGACGGCCATGTAGGCGTGCCGCCGGAGGAAGTCGGTCAGGACCTCCCGCTGCCCCGAGGTATAAGGCACGATTCGCCAATCTCCCGACAGGACCACCAGCGCGGGGGGATGCTCCTCGAGCTCCTCGACGAATCGCCCGGGGGAGGCGTCCCGCCGGTAGCTCGGCAACCGCGACAGGATCTGCTCCGCGTCGAACCCGCCTGGATCGAGGGTATTGAACCAGAGGAAGAAGGAGTCGTATCGATCGATCGGATGCAGGGGAGGCGATGCGACAACCCGGTCCTCGGGTCGCGTGACCCTGTTCATCCAGCGTATCAGACGTTGATCAGTCCGAGCTCTGTCGATATCAGACCATCTCCGCGCCGCCTCGCAGTCCGCCAGGACGCTCACGGCACATGCCATGACGAAAACCGGCACCCGGGCGCAGCCCAGGAGACCGCACAAGCCCTGGCCGAGGTAGGCCAGAAAGACGGAGGCAAGCAGGAACCAGGGCGCGTAATACTGCTTGTACGGATAAGAAACGAACAGGGTCTGGATCACCAGCCAGGCGGCCAGCGCCACCAGGTCGGCGTCGGGCCGCGACCCATGGCGGAAGTGTCGCGCCGCCCACGCCAACAAACCGGCGAGGATCATCCCGAAGAGGACCTTGATGTGGAGGATGTTCTGCAGCAGGCCGAACCGAAAACCCAGGTTCGAGTTGCTGATCGCGTTGTAGCGGACGACCATCTGAAACGCCCGATCGAAGTCGATTCCCTGCCACTTCAGGAACAGCGCGAACAGTCCGGCGGCGACTCCACCCCCCGCGGCGTACGAGAGACCGGCGCAGGCGGCACTCCGCGCGGACTGCCAGTTGACAACCTGTTCGGACAGGATCACGAGCGGCGGCAGCAGCGCCAGTTTTGGGCAGAGGAACAACGACGCGATCCCGGTCAAGACGCCGAGTTCGAAGTCCCGATAGATCCCCCGGGGGAGCCGGCGGAATCGATAGAGGCTCCAGGCTGTGAGGGCATAGGCCCACCCGTCGATCCGGAATTCCGCCAGGAATTCCAGGACGGCGGGATGGAAGGCGACCAGTACAAGCCCGAGCACGGCCCACAACCGCCCCGACGCCACCGACGACGCTCCGAGGGCCGCGAGACCGCCGAGGAACAGGATGTTGGCCGCGGCGCTCGCGATCCGCAGCGACAACAGGAGGGCGCAGGGATCGCGCGCGCATCGGCGTGCGATCGGGGCCAGCAGCGCGAAGTACGGTGGGTGGCAGTCCAGGAAATCGCGGTAGGGGCAGAGGCCTTGCGCCGCCAGCCAGATCGAGTGCGTACGCATGACCTCGTCATAGTCGTATCCGAGCGTCCAGATGCCCACCGCCCAGGCCCCGAACCCGGTAGTGATCGTCAAGAGCAGTAACAGGGCCTCGGCGCGTGCGATGAGACGGTGGGCGGGCTGTGGCGGCCTGAAAGACATGGAGCAATCGCATCCAGAGACCGGCGTCAATCATGGGGGCTGTTGACCCCAGGATGATGCGGGACCCGTCGCGTACAAGGATCGCCGCGCCAGCAGCCCGGCACAGTAGCCGGCGCCACCCCCAGCTCATTCATCGGGCCGGCGTTGGGGAGACGGGTCGATGCATCCCCCCCATCGCCGCCCTGGCCGAGCCGGCCGCGATCAGGATCGTGACGGTGAGCACGGCGATCAGCCGGCGCACGGGCGTCGTGGCGAACAGCGTGGGCGGGCCCGAATCGGGGAAAAGGCCACCGATGAAGAGGTGAAACAGGACCGCGGCCAGCACCGCGGCGAGGCATCCGGCGAGGACAGCCTTCGCGGGATGCCGCAGATTCCTCGAGCCGATCGCAAACGACATCCCGGCCACGGTACCTATGGTCATCCAGATGCCGGCCTGGACCACGATGGGAGTCAGCATGTCGTTCGGGTCCGGCACGGGCTGGCGATGGAGCACGGGAAAAAGCACCAGCGTGGCGAGGACACCCGCGAGCGCACCGGCTGCTTGAGTGCCCAGGCCAACCAGCGCGCCTCGTGCCGGCGAGCCGCTCACCAGGCCGCCGGCGAAGCTCATCGCCAGCGCGAGGACGGCACCGAGGATTCCCGAGGCCAGCGCCGCATTCTTGAATTCGGCGGCCCTGAGGGATCCGATCGAGGGTTGGAGGGACGTTGATCCGTCCCTCAAGTGGACGACGAACAACCGGGGCTTGAAGAACCCGTAGGCTGCCTCCCCGCCGAGCCAGGCGATCAGCCCCGCCGCCACCGCGGCCGACAGGACGATGGTCCAGACCCGGCGATGGGAGCGCAGCACGTTCCTGCTCGGTCGAAGCCGGGATGACCCTCGAGGGATCGACCGGCTCGATCCGATCCGACGCCAACTCGGGCTCCGATCGTCCCATCGCTCCGCCTCTCCTCTCGACTCATCCCGGGCGGACTCTCATCGCCCCAGACGGAGCACCGACCTCATGGCGCGGCCTTGGGGGGAGCCATGTTCTTCGGCTTCCCCTTCATTAACTGCATCTTGGCCGCGTTCGCCTCCATGAATGCCTTATGTGAGTCGCTCATCGAACTCTTGGGGACCTCGGTGGGCTGTCCTTCTTTGAGACCGCCGCCGCCGCAACCGGCCGTCATCGTCCCCAACAGGGCGAAGACGAACAAGACTCCGAGCCGTTTCATGACAATTCAACCTCTCCAATCGAAGAGCCGGGGCGAAGACCAACCTGGTCTTGCCCACGCTGATGCCTGATCCTTGAGAGATGCTCCCGGGCATCTCACGCCATCTCGGGAAGGGGCCGAGCGGGTGAACCGCCGACGCGGTCCCGCGCTCGTACCACCGCACACATCCAGGTCCATCAGACGGACGTTCAATACTGGTCGGAGCCGATGGTCTCGCCCGAGGCACGAGTCCCGATCCCCCACCAAGCTTGCAGATTGACCGAATCCTTGATGAACTGCACGTGTCCATCGGCGAAACAGACATTCACGCCGCCGGGGTGATTGCTGGTCGGCGGCACCGAACCGGTCGGCCCGCCGTAAGTGAGCCAGGAGGCTCCGAAATACTCCTGGGGGTTCTGGCACGCCGGCTGGTTGGGGGGGCCGGCGTGCAGATAGCTCATGATGACCACGTGCCAGGGATACGTTGAGAACCAGTACTGGCCGCTCCCCTGGGACTCGATGGACAACTGGGTGCCCGGCATGCCCTGACATCCCCGGATGAAGTTCAGCCAATTCGTCATCCCGGAATGGAACGCGGCTCCGACCGGGCCGTTGTAGATCGCACGCTTGGCGGACGGCGAGTTGCGCGGGATGTTCTTGATCGCCGTGTTTGAGCCGTACCAGGCGCCGCCGTTGAGCCCCATCAGCCGCTCGCTGAACATGGCCGTGTTGGACGTCCCGTCCAGGATGTTCTGGACGCCGATCGGCCCGAAGTTCTGAAAATCGCCCCAGCCCGAGGAGAAGGCCACCGGTACGATCGTCCCGGTCATCGCCGAGATCGCGCCCGGTCCACCCATGTTCCCCACGTAATTCGTCGCACCGTTCGGGGCGTTCGGCCGGAGCACGGTGCCGTCCGAGGGGCAGATCAGCACGGCCAGTTGCATGTACTGGACGGTCGTGTTGCCTTGCTGGATCGTGTTCCCGCCCTGGTTGCCGAAGACACCGGCGGAGAAGTTGAACGCGTTGAACAGGACGCCCTGCTCGAGGTTTGAAGAGATAGACAATGGCCAGCCATAGCTCCAGCCCCAGCTTTGGACGGAACCGGCAGGATAGGTGCACTGGAGCGGGAAGACGCCGTTCGTCGAGAGGTAGTTGTGAGCGGCGATCCCCAGTTGCTTGAGGTTGTTGGTGCACTGGGCACGCCGGGCAGCCTCGCGCGGACTGAACTGCGGGCAGAAGCAGCGCGATCAGGACAGCGATGATGGCGATCACCACCAACAGCTCGATCAGGGTGAAGCCGAACCTCCGTCGTCTCATGGGAGCACCTCCGCGAAGAGCAATGAAAGGATACCTGGGGTGCACAGACGGCCCTCACTTCGCCGTAGTACCGACCCGACTGAACCGGTGAGCGCAAGTCGCCGCGATCACGGCCAGGCCGGATTTTCACTCTTCCGCCGAAGTAAGAACGTATCGACTAAGAGAAACCTGGGAGAGGTCTGCGACAGATCTTGACTATTCCGAGCGAAGATTTCAAGTGCAAGAAGAAAAGGAGTCGATCTTGCGACTCCGCGGACCATGTCCCGATCATGATGACGCCCCGCGGGCCATGTACCGCGATGCCTCCGGGCAGGCGAGCGAACCGGAATTCGACCCGAGTTGCCGATCCTCGGCGAATCATCCAGGACAACAGCTCGACATCCTTCTCAGAGTCGCCAAGTGGAGGGACGGTTACAACCTCGACATCGAGATTCATCCGTCATCGGCTTAATCCCTTTCGTCTAGAACATTTATGAGAGTTAAAACGAATTCATTAAGATATGCGTCCGGGACTGGAGCGCGGGCGATCTGGCGGAGACTGACCTCGGGTGGCTTCGCTCGCCGGATCGGGCGATTCCTGGCCGCGGCGTCGCTCTGCTTGACGATCATGGTCTTGACGGAGCCTTCGCTGGTCATCGTGTGGGACGAGGGCTATAGCCTGGGACGCGAAGCCAGGGTGCGCACGTGGTTTCGGGCCCTGGCCGATCCGGCGGCCTTCGCCAGGGGCTGGGAGCCTCCCTACGAGGACCTGGTGCCTCCGAACCGCTTCCGGGCGCCACGACCCGACGAGCTGGACACACGTGGAGAACTCCTGTTCAATCCGGTCGTCCTCGACTGGTTCTGGCCATTCGCCCGCGAGGAACCGGACGGCCATCCCCCGGTCTACGCCCTGGTCGGCCTGGCGGGAGACCTCGTGGTACCGAGCTGGGAGCCGCTCGCGCGGGCGAGGCTGGGGCCGATGCTGGTTTTCAGCCTGACCTGCGGCGCCCTCTTCGTCTTCGTCGACGCGCGATGGGGGCCATGGCCGGGCATCGCCGCCGCCGGGGCATGGTTGCTCCAACCCCATCTGTTCGCCCTCGCTCATTACGCGACTTACGACGGGTTGCTCGCGAGCCTCTGGGTCGGATGCATTCTGTCCTTCGCCAGGGCGATCGAGCCGGGTACCGATCGGGCCGGAAGTCGTCCACGCTGGCGATGGGTGCTCCTCTTCGGCTTCCTCCAGGCCTGCGCCATGGGGACCAAGCTGACCGGCTGGTTCCTGCCTCTGCCCTCGCTGGCCTGGGCGGTCCTTCGTCGCGACCGGCGCGGCCTCGCGGCCGTCGTCGCCGGGACTCTGTTCGGCCTGGGCATCTTGATCCTGCTCGTCCCCCCCTGGTGGCACGACCCGGTGCTCGGCCTCGTCCGCTTCTTCCAGTCCAACCTGACGCGGGCGGAGACGATGCGGATCAAGACGCTGTTCCTGGGAACGATCTACGAGACGCCCAACGGCTCGCTCCCATGGTATAACACCATCGTCTGGACGCTGATGGTGACGCCGGTGGGCTTCCTGATCCTGGGCTCGATCGGGATCATCCGGGCCGTGCCCGGCTCCCGGCGCGACCCGCTGGGGTTGCTATTCCTGGCTCACTGGGCGTTCCTGATGGTCCTGAGGGCGATGCCGCACACGCCGGGACACGACGGCGTCCGCCAGTTCTTGCCGGCGTTCGGCGTGCTCGCCCTCCTGGTCGGGCCGGGAGCGGATTTCGTGGTGCGGCGGCTGGGGAAGTGGGGCCGGGCACTGGTCCTGCTCGCCATCGCCGAGGGGGGCTTGAGCGTCGGGCTGATGATGCCGGTCCCGTTATCCTATTACAGTCCGATGGTTGGGGGCTTGCCCGGGGCCACGCGGCTGGGGATGGAGCCGACCTTCTACTGGGATGCCCTTCGGCCGGAGGTGCTCGACTGGTTGAATTCCCGAACGCCGCCGGGTCAGAAGGTCCGGTTCACTCGCTATCCGACGTCGTGGCTCTATCTCAGGCAAACGAAGAAACTGCTCCCGGGCATCCTGCCGACCGACCCGGGCGATTGGGCCTGGTACGTCCTGCAGAACCGCTCGGGCCAACTCCGCCCCATGGATCGCGACCTGATCGCCAACGGGCATCCGGCGAAGGTCTACACCAAGTGCGGCGTCCCCTTGTTGTGGGTCTTCCCGTACCGGGACGTCGCCGCCTGGGAACGCAGTGAGGGGCCTCGCGGAGAGTCGTCGGACGTGAACAGTCCGTCGTCAGCGAAGACCGGCCGGGCGCCCGCCGATGACCGACGACCGACGACTAACGAATCATCGGTGCGCGATGACTCCGACTCGATCCCCGTCCTTCCACAGCCTGGCCTCCTTGTGCCTGCTCTCCGGCTTCTGCCTCTTCTGGTTCTCCGATACCATCGCCGACCCCGATCTCTGGGGCCATATCCGCTTCGGCCTGGATATCCTCCGGACCGGCTCGATCATCCAGGATGACATCTACTCCTACCGCACGTCCGGCCAGGTCTGGTTCAACCACGAGTGGCTCTCCGAGGTGATCTTCGCCGGGATTTACAGGGCGGCGGGGCCGCGGGGCCTGATCGCGTTCAAGGTCCTCATCAGCCTGCTGATCGTCGGGCTCGGCCGGGCGCATCTGGGCCGTTGCGGACTCGGGCCGTTCCTTTCCGCGATCCTGCTGATCCTCATCAGCATCCCGTTCCGGCTGGGATTGGCGACGATCCGCCCCCAGGTCTTCACTTATCTGTTCTTCCTGGTCGAGCTCCTCCTGATCGAGCGAGCCGCGGAGGGGAATCGACGCGGGCTGTGGGCGCTGCCGGTCCTCTTCGCGGTCTGGGTGAACTTGCACGGCGGCGTGCTCGCCGGCCTCGGGGTGCTGGGGCTGTGGATCGCCGTGCGGGCCGTCGAGCGGCTCCGTGACGACCACGTCCGGCCGATCCGCCGCCTGGCGGGCGTCATCTCTCTCGGGCTGCTGGCCGCCGCTTGCGGGCTGGCACTCCTGCTCAATCCGTACGGGTCGGCGCTCATCGCCTTCTTGCTCCGCACGGCCACGGGGTCCCGGCCCGAGATTACCGAATGGAATCCTCTCGGGTTGTTGAGCCTGCCGGGCCAGATCGACCTCGGACTGCTCGCCGTCGGGATCCTGGGCTTGTTCGGCAGCGGTCGCCGGCGCGAGCCGGCGGGGATCCTGATCTTCAGCGTGACGGCCGTGCTTCCCCTGGTCGCCAGCCGGCATTATCCTCTCTTCGCGATGTCGCTCGTCGTCCTGGTAGGTGGTCACATCGCGGATGCCTGGGCTCGGCGATGGGGATCCGGCGTCTTGCCCGCGCGGCCGGGGCGATGGCTCGCGGCCATCGGCCTCGTCGCGGGCCTGGTGCTGATCGGTCTGTCTCCCCAGCGATTGGGATGCATCCGCGTCGAGCCCTTCTATTTCCCCTTCCCGGCGCGCGCGGTGGCGCTGCTGAAACAAGGCGAGTTCCGCGGGAACATCGCGGTCCCCTTCG
This sequence comes from uncultured Planctomycetota bacterium, assembly GCA_963815795.1. Taxonomy (GTDB): domain Bacteria; phylum Planctomycetota; class Planctomycetia; order Isosphaerales; family Isosphaeraceae; genus JAKAUH01. The sequence continues at coordinate 2,204,433 of CAWFIC010000006.1, forward strand.
ACTGGGGCGAGTACCTGATCTGGCACCTGGGCCCGGAGGCCAAGGTCTCGATCGATGGCCGCCGGGAGACGGTGTACTCCGACGAGAGCTACCAGCAATCCCGCGACCTGGAGCGGGGGACGGGGATCTGGGATGCCCTGCTGAAGACGCCGCCGGTCACCGACCTGGTCCTGGCCCCCAACACATCGCCGACGGCCAACCTACTGGCGATGGCGAGCGGCTGGCTTCCCCTCTACCAGGACACCTGCTGCGTGATCTTCGCCCGCAAGGGCCTTCCGGGCCTCGAACGGCTCGTCCGAACGCCGGTGCCGGCCCTCCCCCATAACGGCTCGGGCCTCTGCTTCGGCGAGGTCGTCGGTAGTCGGTGGCCCATGAAGCCGAACCGGCCATCGTCCGTACCGACTACTGACGACTTCCCGACAGCGCCCGACGCAGGAGGCCGAGTCGGATCTGGGCAAGGAGGTCTTCGGGGTTGAGCCGCACGCCCTCTTCATACGCCTTGACGGCATCGGCGGCGCGGCCCTCGAGCTCGTCGGATTGACCGGCGAGTTTCCAGGTGGTGCCGGCATACCAGCGGTCCAGCCGGGCGCGCCACTCGGGGCTGGCGTTGACGAGGTAGGGTGTGATCGGCTCGCGGGCCAGCCGCAGCGCGGCGAAGTCCTCCACCCAGGATTGCCGCCGGCGAAGGCTCATGGGCGCCAGGAACTCGAGACGGGGATGGTCGTCGGTATTCAGGCGGCCCGACCGGGAGAACTCGGCCACCGCGCGATCGCCGAGCAGGAAGAAGTCGAGGATCTGGATCGTCGAGTTGATCCCGACCTCCGCCAGGTCGGCGGAGACGGGCGCCGCCGCCAGCCGCCGGCTGAACCGATCCGGGTCGATCGCGATCGGCTGTTGCGACGCGATCACGATTGTGTTCTCGTGCGGCTCCGAATTCGCGTACCAGACCTGGACGTGCGGGAAGACCGACTGGAGGCTCTTGAGGATGCCCCGGATGTCCTCGACCGACTGGCCATAGAGTGGGAGCCAGGTCGAGAGCAGGCCGCCCGGCCGGAGCCGCCGCGCGCAGTTGGCGAAGTAGTCGCGCGTGTAGAGCGCGGCATTGCCGCGGAACCGGGGATGCGTCGAGTCCGAGAGGATCAGGTCATACATCCGGCTGGTGACGGCGACGTGGCTCTTGGCGTCGACGATCCGAGCCCGCACCCGCGGGTCATCGAGCACGCCGTGGTTGATGTCGCCGAACCAGGCCGCGGCCACCTTCAGCACGTCGGGATTGAGCTCGACCACTTCGATCGACTCGACCTCCGGATGCAGGCTGACGGAGTAACACGTCCCTCCCGAGCCGAAGCCGATCTGGAGGACCGCGCGGGGCGACGGATGAAGGCAGACCGGAAGGTGGGCCTGGAGTTTCTGGGTCGCCCGCAGGATCGGGTTGGTCCCCGCCACGTTCACGCCGTTGATCGAGATGACCCGGTCGTCGGGCTTGCGCTGGTGCACGGTGATGGCCGCTCCCGACCCTTCGATCAGCGCCAGCAGCTTGCCCGGCTCTTGCCTGGCGTAGACCTCGGCCAGCGGGAGCCAATGGTTGAGCGCGCAGGCCGTCGCGATCAGCATGGCCCATCCGGCCGCGGCGGTGGCGCGCCACAGCCAACCCGGCCACGGCCCGCCACGGATGAGGATCGCCGTCACCCCTCCAGCCGCCTGCGCGATGGCCAGCAGCACGACCGTCCGTTGCGCCCCCAGGATGGGGATCAGCCACGCCGTGGTGGCGATCGCGCCGGCAATCGCTCCCAGCGTATTCAGACCATAGAGCCGCCCGGTGCTCGGCCGCCACCGGTGGTCCCAGGCCGACGTAGAGGCGGGCGGCCATCGCGAAGCTCGCACCCAGACAGGCCGCCGCCGGCGCGAAGACGGCCAGGCTGATCGCCAGGTGCAACGGGATGCGTCCTCCCCAGAAGCTCATCGCCTCCGCGAACGACAGGCGATTGATCGGGCCTTGCACGAGGACGAGCAGCGGAAGGGAGAGCAGGGCCAGGCCGGCCGCGAGCACCTGGGCCGTACCGAGCTGTCGCCAGATCCGATCCGGCCGCGGATCCGGCCCCATCCGGCTCGCCAGGGCGGCACCCAGCGCATGGCCCGCGAGGAACGCCGTCAGCATCAGCGTGAACGCGTAGGTGGTGTCGTCCGTGATGACAGCCAGAAGGCAGCGGGTCCAGAGCAGTTCATACGCCATCCCGCAGAAGCCCGAGACGATGGCGATCAGCAGCGCCGCGCTCGCCCGGGCCGGCGGCAGGCCCGACGATCCCCCCCCTGCCCCGCCATTCCCGGTCTGGGCGATACCCCGATGATCCCAGGCCAGGGCCGCGATGCCGACGCCCAGATCGATGAGCGCCGCGACCAGGTTCGTCTCGACGACCCCGAGCCGGGAGATCAGCCAGCAGCCCGCGACGAAGCAGCCGAGCACCGCGCCGGTGGTGTTCGCGGCATAGAGCCATCCGGCGGTCCGCCCCGGTTCCGCTCGACCGGCCGCGGCGAATCGCGTCAGGACCGGCAGGGTCCCGCCCATCAGCAGGGTCGGCGGGGCGAGCGCCAGCACCGCCATGATGACCCGGATGGCCATCGCGGACGGCGCCGACTCGCCGACCAGATGGGACGCCGATACGAACAACCGGCCGAGCCCCTCGAAGAGCACCGGCACCGCCAGGCTGTAGAGGCCGATCGCGATCTCCATCAGGCCGAAGAGTCGCAACGGGCGAGCCGAACGGCTCGCGCCACGTCCCAGGAGGATGCCGCCCAGCCCCAGGCCGCCCATGAAGGCGACGAGGATCGTCATCACCGACCAGGTCGTCGCCCCGAGCAGCCAGCCCAGCATCCGCGACCAGACCACCTCCAGCATCAGGCCGGAAGCCCCCGACGCGATGAACAGGATTCCGACTCCGAAGGGGCGGCCGCGACCAGCACGGGTCGCGACCCGGCCAGGCATGGCGGCGATCGTCGAATTCATCGGCCAACCTCCAGCGACTCGGGAGATGCAGTAGCGGGATTCCAGTGTGCTCGGTCCGGGTCTGGGGGGCAATTGATTTGGATCGGGACATCGCAGGGGAATCATCCGGCCGAGCGGGGAGTGGCCCCGGGGCGGTGACGACTTCATCTCGCGGGTTGGTGCGGTAGAATAGCCGTCCGGATCGTACGTCGACGATCAGGACGCCGTAGGCACCACGACCGCCCCCAGTCCCCGCAATGGTCAAGCCTGAAGGAGGGAATCGCGTGACGACGAACCCGATCGCGATCGCGGCGATGCTCTGTGCACTGGGGCCCGGCGAGAGTGAAGCCGGGGCACCGCGGAATGATTCGATCTGCCAGCGGGACATGAAAGCCGACCTGTTCTTCCTGTCCGGCGATCGGTTCCGTGGCCGGTTGACCGCAACCCCCGAGAACGACCTGGCCTCGGCGTTCATCGCCTCGCGGTTCGAGCGGCTCGGCCTGAAGCGAGTCGGGCCCGCCGGGTCGCATTACCACGGCTTCAACCTGATCACGGCGAGCCTGGGCCCTTCCAATCACCTCCGCATCGGGGCGACGATACGACTGCGCACCGGGCAGGAGTTCATCCCCCTGCCCTTGAGCCCCGCAGGAGAGCGGAATGTGGAAGGCGGACTCGTCTTCGTCGGCTTCGGCATCGGCGCACCCGAACGCGGCCATGACGATTATCGGGATAGGGACGTACGGGGCAAGATCGTCCTGGTCCTCGACCACGAGCCGGGGGAGAACGACCCGGACAGCCCGTTCGACGGCGTCGTCATCAGCGAAGCCTCAGTGCCGTTCCGAAAGGCGCTCACCGCCCAGGAGAAGGGGGCCGTCGGCATCCTCTTCGTCTCCGACGTGCACAACCATCCCGAGCCGCAGAACTTCGAGGCCCTCGCGCGCCAGGTCTGGCCCGAGAAGCCGCCGCGGATCCCGCAATACATGCTGCAAGACTGGGTCAACCGGGTCCACATTCCCGCGGCCTGGATCTCGACCGCGATGGTCCGGAACCTGCTCCAGTCGAGGGGGCGCTCGTTGGACGACCTGGCTCGTGCGTCGGAGAAGCCGGGAAGCGTGGCGGCGGATCCTCGGGAACTGGCCTTCGTCGAGTTGGCGACCGACGTTCGTCACCATGTCGTCCTCGACCGCAACGTGCTGGCCGCGCTCGAAGGGAGCGACCCGAAGCTCAAGGACGAGTGGGTCGTCGTCTCCTGCCATCATGACCACAACGGCGCCGACGGCGACCAGGTCTATAACGGCGCCGACGACAACGGGTCGGGCACCGTCGGCATGCTCGAGATCGCCGAGGCGTACGCGCTGGCGGCGCAGGACGGGCACCGCCCGAGGCGTTCGATCCTGTTCGCCGCGTTCAATTCGGAGGAGCGCGGGCTGCTCGGCTCCTGGGCGTTCGTCGAGCGGCCGCCGGTGCCGCTGGACCGAATCGTCGCCGTGCTCAACATGGACATGGTCGGCCGCGACGAGGAGGTACCGGAGGACGCCGGGCCCCGGTTCCGGGGATTGCCGGCGCAATCCGCGGAGTCGAATCACAACGCGGTCAACCTGCTGGGATACAGCCGAAGCGCCTCCTTGACCCGGACGATCGAGCAGGCCAACACCGCGCTCGGCCTGAAGCTCAAGGAGGTCCTGGACAACAACGCCTCGAACCTGCTGCGGCGCAGCGACCAGTGGCCGTTCCTCCAGAAGGGCGTCCCGGCGATGTTCTTCCATACCGGGCTGCATCCCGACTACCACACGCCCGGCGACCGGCCCGAGCGGATCAACTATCCGAAGATGGAGCGGATCGTCCGCCTGGTCCACCAGACGAGCTGGGACCTGGCCCAGCAGCCCGACCGCCCGCGCCTGGACGCCAGATCGACGGGCACGAGTCGCCGCTGAAGCTGCGCAAAAGACGGATTCCGAATTCCAGATTCCGAATTCCGAAGACCCAAATCCATGAGCGATGAGGGTTGACATCCATTCGGAATTCGGAATTTGAAATCCGGGATCGATTGTTTCACCACCTCTCGCCCGGCCGTCGGGCGAGGTCGAACGGTCGGGTGTCGGCGACGGATCAGCCGAGCCCCGGCAGGCTCGGCTTCACGCCGTCGCGGGCGAGGGGGACGAAGGCTTCGGCCGCCTTCACCCCGAGCTCGCGACCGCGGAAGTCCTCCATGACCCGATGATGCTCCCGGTAGATGGCCTCGCCGTCTTGACTCCGGTGGGCGAAGAGGGCCGCCTTCTTCTTCTCGACGACGGAGGTGATGTCGACGAAGGCGGTCGGCAAGAACCCCATCGTCTGGGCGCCGCTGTTGACCTCGAAGAAGTAGAGCGAGGATCGGCCTCGGGGGGCCTCCAGGTGGGCCCGGAGAGTAAGGATACTGGCCGCCTGGTGGTCGGGATGGGTATCGATGGGCCAGTGGGTGAAGATGACGTCGGGCTGTTCGGCCGAGAGCAGCTTCGCCAGGGCTTCCGTACGCACGGGGTTGATCTCGGTCGCGCCATCGATCTGACCCGCGAAGGCCGGCCTGGCCCCGAGGATGCGGCACGCGTGCTCGGCCTCCGCGGTCCGGATGGCCGCGGCCTCCTGGTGCGACTTTCCCCCGATGCCGGCCTCGCCCCGGGTGAGGTAGATGACCGTCACGCGGTGCCCTCGCTCGGCATAGCGGGCCAGGGTGCCACCGCAGCCGGACTCCGGGTCGTCCGGATGGCCCCCCACGCAGACCACGCTCAGGACGCGCCGCGGCCCGGCGGCCTGGTCCGATGCGGTGGCAAGGACGGGGTGGAGGCCGGCGATCGCCTTCGCCGACCGGGTCGCCAGATCGCGGCGAGAGAAGGGAGAGAAGGGCATCGGGGTACCTCTGCGATTTCGGGTGTTCATCGGCTTGCCCTCGGCGGTCACTAAAGCCGCTAACGAATGGTTGGCCCACGAGTTTCGGCCTCGAGACTGCGCCGGGGCCTCGACCCGCTGATCCCCCCTTCGTGCTGCTGGGGCCTCGACCCCCCCTGACCCCCCCTTCGTAAGGGGGGGATTGGAAAGGGGCGGGCCGCCGTTCTCCCCCCTTACGAAGGGGGGTCAAGGGGGTCCCGGCTCGAATCCTTCCGGGTCAACGATCGTCTCCCTGCGTCATGTCCCTTCGCTGCCCCTGACCGTGAGCTGGGCTGGCTGGCCGGATCCTCGCCGGGCCGGGTCGTAGTATTCGTAGGCGCGCGCCGCGGGGACCGTGAGTTTGACGGGCATCGAGGCGCGGAGGTGATAGCGGACCGTCACGGCCGCCCCGGGTTCGAGGTTGCGCAGATACACGATGGCGGATCGCGCCGTGAGCTGGAACTTCGCCAGGGTGCCCGCCTTGACCGCGCCGGAGAGGTCATCGGCGTCGAGCGTGAAGCCGGCGGGGATGGGGAGGTCGAGGATGACCATCGGGGCCGGGTCGCGGCGGTTGTTCACGACCGTCGCGGTGGCCGTGATGTTCTCGTTCACGGCGATGGCGGAGCGATCATACTCCAGGCGGACCGACAGGGGCGGCGCGTCGGCCTCGCGCGGGCGGTCCGGCTCCGGCTCGTGGTAGCGGAGGAGGGCCTGGTAGCCGGACTCGGTCCCCGAGCGGTCTTCGAGAGTCAGCCGGTGCGGCCCCGGGGCGGCGAGGCGCGCGGTGAGGTCCACCTGCTGCAAGACGTCGTCTTGGTCGGCGGGGATCGTCAGCTCGCGGACGGGCTCGCCGTCCAGGAGGATGGCGATCCGCCGGGCCTTGTCGCCGCCGAGGGGCTTGCCGGTGCCGGCCAGGAGCGCCTCGAGCGCCAGCACGGTCGCCTGGGTCGAGCCCCAGGTGCCCTCGCCGTCCTTGTGGGCGACGAGCCACGACAGCGCATTGCGGACCCGCGAGGGACTCCGGCCGGCCTTCGTCAGTGCCAGGGCCGCCAGCGCGGTCGTCTCGATCCGGCGGCAATCGCCGCCGCCGTGAAAGAGGGTGCGCCGCGACGGGCCGGGGGAGCCGGTCTCGGCCGGCCCCCACCAGGCGGACTTGCCGTCCGCCGATGGCTGCTGGAGCGACTCCAGGCGGTCGAGGGCGACCCGCGCGGCCGAGCCCTCCGGCTCGATTGCCAGCAGCGCATTGGCGGCGAGAGCCAGCAGATAGGGGTCGCCCCGCGCCTCGTCCAGCTTCTCCTGGAGGTAGGCCAGCGTCGGGCGCGCCCCGGGATGGCGCCGCTCGCGGGAGTACACCGACCAGGCGATGTACGCCGTCGTCCCCAGCCGGGCCAGCGCCTGGTCCCGTCCACCGCCGGTGGGGTCGTCCTGCAGCATGTGTCCCTCGGGGTCCCAGGACCCGTCGGGCTTCTGCTGGCCCAGCAACCAACGGCGGGTGCGGTCGATCAGCCGGGGATCGACGTCGTGCACCCGCGCCATGCCCTCGAACTCCATCAGCCCGTAGGCCGTGAGCGTCCGGTTGGCGGGCGGGTTGCCGAACCAATCGAAGCCGCCGCCAGCGATCTCGAAGCTGACGAGCCGCTGGTATCCCAGGTGGATGTACTGCCGGGCCTTCGCCTCGATCGTGGGGACGCTCTTGCCCGTCCGGCGGATGTAGTCGAGCGCCAGGACGTTGGGATAGGTCGTCGAGGAGGTCTGTTCGAAACAGCCGTAGGGCTGGTGGAAGATCGCGTCGAGGCCCTCGACGAGCTGGCTGAAGCTCGACGGGTAGATCTTGACGATCGCCCGGACGCTGCCCGGTATGGCATGCGCGGGGGCGTCCAGCTCGACCTCGGCCGGGCGCTGCAAGGTGCCGGAGGCGACGCGCTCGACGCGACGGCCGCCGGGGACGACCTCGATGGGTCGACGGACGGCGTCGGAGATCCCCCGCTCGCTACCCCGCGCCTTCACCGTGATATCCTGGTCGCCGACCGCCCTGGCCCGGATGCGGAAATGGGTCGATCGGACCTCGTTGGGCTTGAGCTCGAGCGTCCGCTCGGCGGCCGGTTCCAGCCGATCGAACCAGGGGGCGTCCTGGAGGGAGAGCGTCACGGACTGCGGCCGGTCGAGGTAGTTCGAGACGACGACCGGAACGCCGACCTCGTCGCCGCGCGTCAGCGCCGAGGGCAGGTCCACATCGACAAAGAACGGCTGGAAGACGCGGACCGCCGCCTGGGCGGCGCCGAGGCGGCCGTCGGCCGCGACGGCGCCCATCGACACCCGCCAGGTGGTGATCGAGTCGGCCAGGTCGAGCTCGAGCCGGGCGCGCCCCCGGTCGTCGGTGATCAGCTCGGGGCGCCAGAGCAGGGTCTCGGGGAAGTTCCGCCGCACGCGGACCGACTCCTCCTCTTCGGCGCCCTCACTGGCCGCAACGCCGGCTGGCGCAGTCCGAGTTCAGCATTTCGGCGCGCTTGGCGACCCGCCGTGCCGCCTCGCGGGCCGACTGCGTCGCCGGGAGCAACAACCCGACCGTGACGCCGAGGATCACGACGCAAACCAGCAACTCGAAGAGCCCGATCCGGCGGGTCCAGAGCGACCAGACGCATCCCCCGACCAGGGCCGCGAGGATGAGGACACCCCAGGCCCAGCCGATCCACGACATGACCGCGTTCCGGAGGGAATGGACCTGCTGGACCTTCTCCGCGTAGGTGCTGACGGCGAGGCTGTACAGGCCGGGCCTCTCGGGGATCCTGGGAACGGACTCCCCCATCGTGAACCGCTCGGGCAGGTCGGTCGGGCCGGTGGCGGTGCGGGCGAACAGCGCCTGCTCGAGCCGCGTTCGCTCGGCCGGCCGGGCGGCGCGGACCGCCTGGCCGGCGTCGGCCTCGTCGGGCGACCAATCCTCGATCTCGTAGACCGGCTTGAGCAGCTCCTGCTCGAGGGTGAAGAACGTCCGTTCCAGCCCGGGACGGCGGTCGAGCACGCCGAAGACGGCCTCGTCGACGGCCGCCAGGCTGATCGCGCCGGGAGCCGGCTGACCCCGATCGTCGGTCACGGTGAAGCTCAGCGCGGCCCGGTCGCCCGGCCGGTATTCCGATCGGTCGGGGGTCATCTCGATCGCCAGCGCGCGGGCCGGGCGGATCTGGATGACTCGAGATCGCCCCGACGGCACCCCCTCCGGTCCATATCGGTAGCTGTACAGGACGACTGTGCCGAACAGCTCGGGCGGCAGGTCGATCGAGCGCTCGCCGCGGCCCTTCTCGACCCCGATCGACTCGCTCAGGACCGTCTGGCCGTCCTTGATCAGGTCGAGGAACACGGGCTCGACCCCGCCGGCCAGCACCGTCACGCGGATCGGCTCGCCGCCGTCGTAGACGGCCTTGTCGGTGCGCACGAGGTAATCGCTGGGAGTGGCGCCGCAGAGCAGGCTGACCCTCCGGCTGGCCGTGCGGCCCTGCTCGTCCGTCGCATGGATGGTCCAGTCGACGGCGCCGGCCTGCGGGGTGACTTCAAACGAGGCGACCCCCAGCTCGCTGGTTCGCAGCTCGCGATCGAGGCCGGAGACGGTCAGCCGGGTGCGTACGGGCCGGCCGTCGACCGTGGTGGTGAGCAGGTGGATCGTATTCGGCAGGTACTGGACCAGCGCGCCGGCCTCGGGGACGACCTCGATCCGGATCGGCTGCGCCGCGACAACCCGGGTCTCGGTACGCCCCTGCGTCTGACCCCCAGGGTCGCGGACGGTCGCGGTGATGGCGATGCGCGCGGCGCCCGCGTCCTGCTCGCGGCCGATGAGCGTACCGGGCACTCGCAGCTCGAAGGCGGCCGAGCCGAGGGCATCGGTGCGTGGCGGGACGGTCGCGAGCGCCCGGGGCCGGAGATCCTCCGTCTCGAGGGCGACGCTCACCGAGCCGTCCGAGACCGGCTTGCCGAAGACGTAATCGGCCTGCACTCGCCCCTTGATGGTCTGGCCGGGCTGGTAAAATGGCTGGTCGAGCGTGAGGGCGACCTTGAACCGCGGCAGCACGTAATGCCGGACCTCGACCGTCGCGTCGGCGGTCGTGTCGCCGACGCGGCACTCGACCCGGTACGGGCCCTCGATCACCTCGCCGGCGATCGGGCAATCGGCCGAGCCGATGCCGAACCGGCTGGTCGGCTTGACGTCGCGCAAGACGACGTTGCCGCGCGGGTCGGTCACGGAGAAGGCCATCGGCTGAGCGGCGACCGGCCGGAGATCGGGCCGTCGCAGCGCCAGCCCGCGCATGCGGATCACCTGGCCGGGCTGGTAGACCGGCTTGTCGGTGCTCGCCATCAGCCGCCAGGAATGCCGCAAGGCGATCGTCTGCGTGACGGTCTCGGGGCGGTCCGCCCCGCGCGGGCTGGCCGTGACCTGGAGTCGATACGAGCCGTCGGGCCAGTCGGGGAGCCGGAACCGCGGCGCGGCCTCGCCGTGGTCGCCGGTCTTCAAGCTGGCGAGCTGCACGCGATGCCCGTCGCCCGGGCCCGCGCCGGCCAACTCGACCGCGACCGGCACCCCCGGCTCCGGCCGGCCGTCGCGGCGGAGCACCCGCAGGTGCACCGCCGCGTCCGAGCCGGTCAACCAGGACGACTGGCCCAGGACCCGGAGGTCATACGGCGACGGCTCGAGCGTGGAGTAGTAGAAGAAGATCCCGGTCACGATCGCGGCCGCAGCCGCCCAGGTCATCCAGAAGGCTCGCCAGAACCGACGGCCTCGACCGCCGGAATATGGGGGGGACGCACGTCGCGTCGGGCCATCGCCGGGCCCCTCCTCCGCCCCCCGGCGCCCAAGGCCCGGCTCGCCGCCAAGGCTCTCGAACGCCGCCCGGCACGATTCGCAGACCCGACAATGCCGCCGGACCGCGGCCGCGTCGGCCGGCGAGAGGGTGCCTTCCAGATAGGCGTCGAGACGGTCCAGCACGTGCTCGTGGAGAGGAGACATGACACGGCCTCGCATCACTATGGACCGGGATCCGATCGGACCAGACCTGGACCGGGTTATCGGCGCCCGCGCCGAGCTATATCGCTCGGGTCGGGGCCTCGTCGGCTCCCTCCGATGATAACGTTTGTGAGGGGCGTTTTCTTAGCACCGCGCCAGCCCCGCCCTCCCGATTTCCGATCCCGTGCGGTCCGCAGGGAACCGGGCATCGATCTCAGGTGTTCTCCCGGTGCCCGAACCGAGCCGAGCGTCATTGGGCCATCCAGCCCCCGTCGACGGCCAGACAGGTGCCGGTGATATAACTGCCGGCGTCGGACGCCAGCAGGAGGAGGGGGCCGACCAGTTCTTCGGGGCGGCCCCAGCGGCCCATCGGGACGCGATCCGTGAACCATTGTTTGGCCGCGGGGTCGGAGTGCATGGCGGCCGTCAGGGGGGTCTCGAACGGACCCGGCAAGATGGCGTTGACGGTCACTCCATACGGCGCCAGTTCCAGGGCCATGGAGTGCGTCATCCCGATCAAGCCCGCCTTGGAGGCGCTGTAGGCGTTGCGGGCGGCGCGGCTGACCTGGCCGAAGACCGAGCTGATGTGGATGATGCGGCCCCATCCCCGCTGCTTCATCGGGCCGGCAAGGGCGCGGCTCAGGACCATGGGCGCGGTGAGGTTCACGGCGAGGACCTCGTCCCAGTCGCCGTCCTTGACCTCGTCGATCGGGGCGACGCGGTTGATGCCGGCGTTGTTGACGAGGATGTCGATCGGGCCGATCGCGTCGGCGGCTTGGCGAGCCAATCCTTCGACTTGATCGCGACGCGACATGTCGGCGACCACCCAGGCGCCGCGGGCGGCGGAGCCGTCGAGGATCGTGGGCAGGGCCGCCTCGAGCTCGCCGGCGTGCCGCGCGGCGATCACCACCGAAGCACCGGCCTGGGCGAGGCCCCGTGCCATCGCCAGGCCGAGCCCTTTGCTCCCGCCGGTGACCAGGGCGTTGCGCCCGGTCAGGTCGAACCGTGATGTCATGGTGGCATACCTCCTCGGTCGTGGCGCCGGGGTCGCGAGGGGATGGCCGATCGGTGACCGGCGAGAGGTCCACGCTCGCGGCCGGAATCGATTCAAAGTCATGGAAGACCGACCCGGATTCGTCTAGACTAAGAGAAAATGGGAGGCGAGGCACCTCATCGCCACCGCCGGCGCGCCAGCCGGCTGCTTCCCCGGTGATCCCCACACCCGCGCCCCGCGGGCGGGATCGGACGAGACACAGGCCCCGAATATGCGGAGCTCCTCCATGAGCGATATGTCGGCGAACGACTATCATCCCGGGTTGGAAGGCGTGATCGCCAGCGAGACGGCGATCGCCAATATCCAGGGGAAGGACGGCGCGGGGGGACTGGAATACCGCGGGTACCGGATCGAGGATCTGGCGGGGCACGTGTCGTACGAGGAAACCGCGTTCCTGCTCCTGCACGGCGACCTGCCCGGCCGCGAACAGCTCCGCGAGTTCGACGCCCGGTTGCGGCGATGGCGGCGGATCCCCGAGCCGCTGGTCGCGCTGCTCGGGCAGATCCCGCGGGACATCCACCCCATGGAGGTGCTCCGCAGCTCGGTCAGCGTGCTGAGCCACTTCGACCCCGATGTCCACGCCCCGCCGACCGACCACGCCGCCAACGTCCGCAAGGCCGAGCGGCTCATCGCCCAGATGGCGACGGCGGTGGCCTACCGCCGGCGGATCAGCCATGGCCTCCCCGTTGTCTCGCCCCGCGAGGACCTCGACCATGCGGCCAACTTCCTCTACATGGTCAACGGCCAGGCCCCTTCCGACGCCATGCGGGAGGCCTTCGACCTCTCCCTGGTCCTCTACACCGAGCACGAGCTGAACGCCTCGACCTTCTCGGCACGGGTGACGGTCTCGACGCTCTCGGACATCTATTCCGGGATCGTCGCCGCCGTCGGGACCCTCAAGGGTCCGCTCCACGGCGGCGCCAACGAGGAGGCCTGGAGGGTCCTGGAGAACGTCGGCTCGCCCGACAAGGCCGAGGCCTGGATCGAGAACGCCCTGGCGCGGAAGGAGCGGATCATGGGCTTCGGACACCGGGTGTACAAGACCGGCGACCCTCGCGCCGCCGTCCTCAAGCCGCATTGCGTCGCGCTGGCCAGGGAGGTCGGCGACGACCGCTGGGAACGGATCGCCGAGCCCATCGAGCGGGCGGTCACCACCCAGAAGCACCTGCCCCCCAACGTCAACTGGGCCAGTGCCCGGCTCTATCACTACATGGGCCTGGAGATCGACCTCTACACCCCGATTTTCGCCATGGCGCGCGTCGCCGGCTGGGCGGCCCACATCATCGAGCAGCTCGATCATAACCGGCTCATGCGGCCCCGCGCCCGATACACCGGACCGCCCCTCCGCCAGGTCAAGCCGATCGATCAGCGGTGAGTGCCATGGATCGGCGACCCCTTGATCGCGCCCCGCGGACTCCGTTACGTTGAATCTCGTCCGTCCCTTGCTCTCCAGGGGCAAGGCGGCACGGAGGTTGTGCTACGGATGTTCAGTATCGACGGGGCCGATCACATCCCGATCCGGGTTGATGTCCGTCCATCGCGACCGGACCGGGTACTGCCCTGGTCCTGGCCCGAAGCGGCTCGGGTTTTGCTGGCTCTGCTGGCGATCTCGGCGGCGATCGGATTGGCGCTGGGGAGGCGGGGACGAGCACGCGAGGCGGAGGCGGTGGTCGCGACGCCAGAGTTCAGGCTGGACCCGTCCAACGCGACGGCAGAAGCCCTGGCGGCGCTGCCCCACATCGGCCCCACGCTGGCTCGCCGGATCGTCGAGGCCCAGGCTGACGGGCCCTTCCGTTCGCCGGAGGACCTTCGTGCCCGCGTGCGCGGGATCGGCCCGGCGACGTTGGCGCAAGTGACCCCCTATCTGCGGATCGAGGCAGGGACGAGGACCACGCCGGCGTCCCGGTCGCCGGCGATCGCGATCGTCGATGCCGGCGCGAATTCCGGGGTGTCGCCCGTGCGGCCGTCTCCGACGCGGAAACCGCCCCGGTCGAGGGCGCGGAAAGCGAAGGGCTCCCTGGTGGCACGGTCCGCGTCGGCCAAGGGCGGCGCCGAGGCGTCGCCGTGAGTTCTTCCGATCTCCTCCGGACTTCTTGATGGCGGTTCGAGCCATGGCCAAGAAACGCCCTCGCCCGCGCAAAGGGGCCCGTCGCCGCCGGCCGCGAACGACGTTCGGCCCGTTCCTTCCCACCGCGCCGTTCGACCGCCGCGCCATCGAGGGCGTGATGTGGGCGGACCTCGCCGAGGCCATGGGCGAACCCACTCCCGACACCCCGCTGCGGCGGGCCCAGACGCTCGTCTATCAGGCGTTCGGTGAGGAGGATCCCGAGGAGCGAGTCCGGATGGCGCGGCAGGCGCTAGAGATCTCGCCCGACTGCGGCGATGCCCATGTCCTGCTCGCGGAGCACGCCGGGAGCGCTCGAGAGGCCCTGGAGCACTTCGAGCTCGGCGTCGCCGCGGGCGAACGGGCGCTGGGCCCGGCCTTCTTCGAGGAGGAGGTCGGACACTTCTGGGGGATCCTCGAGTCGCGGCCGTACATGCGCGCCCGCGAAGGGCTGGCCCACGCGTTGCGGTCGGCGGGCCGAGTGGATCGGGCCCTCGAACATCTCCGCGAGATGCTCCGCCTCAATCCCAACGACAACCAGGGGATCCGCTTCACGATGGTGGCCTGGCTCTTGACCCTCGCGCGGGACGAAGAGATCGCGTCGTGGCTCGAGCGGTATCCCGACGCGGCGTGGAACTCGTGGTTCACAAGGGCGCTGATCGCGTTCCGCCGCGACGGCGACACCCGCGAAGCCCGCCGGCGCCTCCAGATCGGCCACAAGAGCAATCCGTTCATCCTGCCCTGGCTGCTCGGAGATGAGCCCTTCCCTCCGGAACGGCCGGCCGGCTACACGCCGCGAAGTCCCGAAGAGGCCTACTTCTACGTCGAGGAAACGCGATGTGCCTGGCGATCCACGCCGGGCGCGATCGCCTGGCTGCGTGCGACGTTCGCCGAACCGGCGAGTCCGCCCGACCCCGCGACGGCGGCCTTCCGGCCTCGACAGGCCGTTTGCGCCCGGTTGCACGGGTCGCCGAGCTCCTTCGAGACCTGGCAGGCGGGCTTCCAGCGGATCCCCATGTGGATGAATGCCGACGGCGAGAGAGTCGTTCCCTGGGTGGTCCTGGTGGGCAGCCGCAGCTCGGATCTGGTCCTGGAAAGTACGATCCTGAATCGGGAGCCGCAGGCCGCGGACCTCTGGGACGCGACGGCCAAGGCGATCGAGCGGCCCGCCTCCGGCGAGCCCGGCCGACCGGCGGAGATCGAGGTCCACGCCGATCCCCGCTGGGACCAGCTTCGACCTTACCTGGACGAGATCGGGATCGAGCTCCGGGAATCGGGGTCGCTGGATGTCCTCGACCAGATGTTCGAGGGCTTGACCGGGCATCTGCTCCAAGACGAGCCGCCCGGGCTGCTCGAGATGCCCCGCGTGACGCCCCGGATGGTGGGCAGCCTGTTCCGCGCCGCGGCCGACTTCTATCGCAAGGCGCCCTGGCGATTCCTGGGAGATCGATATGCCGTCCGGGTCGAAAGCCCCCGGTTCGACAGCGGGCCCTGGTCGGCCGTCATCATGGGCCAGGCGGGCTTGACCCTCGGGCTGGCGCTCTACGATCGCGTCGATCAACTCCGGGAGCTATGGGCCGGCGATCCGGACGAAGAGCGCGACCTGGCGCGGCGGATGACCTCCCTGGTGGTGACGTTCGAGCGGGAATCGGAGGTCCACCCCAAGGAGGTGGACGCCGCCATACAGCACGGCTGGGAGGTCGTCGATCCCGAAGTCTTCCCCGCGGTCTATCGCAAGGAGCCGGGATTGAGCATGCGTCCGCCGCTCGCCTGGGAGCTGGTGCTGCTCGAGGGCTGCCTGCGCACCATACCCGCGTTCCTCTCGCGCCACTTACCCGGCGACGCGGCCCGGAGCGAGATGACCGTGCCGGTCGCCATCGGCGAGCTGGACCTGGTCCTCTCCTGGGTCGACGAACCATCGGCGGCGGCCGCACCGTAGAATCTCAGCGGAGCAGGAGCCGAGCGAGGCGACATCGGAATCACGTCATGGCCATGCTGATCGTGCCCAACCCGACCCGGACGAACGTCGGGACTGACGGTATAGAGACTCTCCCCACCTTCGAGCCCCATCCGTGGCTGCGAGGCGCCCACGCGCAGACCATCGTCGCGAGATACTGGCCATGGCCGAGGCAGGGCCTGGTCTCGACGGCCCATGAAATTGCCCTTCCCGATGGCGATCGACTCCTGGTGCTGGAGACGACCCCGCCGTGCTGGGAAACGACGCACCCGACCGCCATGCTGGTGCACGGGCTGGCGGGCTGCGCCGAGGCCGCGTACATGGTCCGACTGGGGGTCCGACTGGCAGGCATGGGGATTCGCGTGGTCCGGGTGAATCTGCGCGGCTCGGGTCGGGGGTTCGGGCTGGCCCGCGGCATCTATCACGCTGGCCGGAGCGACGACCTGCGAGCGGTCGTCGCCTGGATCCGGCGTCGTGACGAGCCATCGCCGATCGCCGCGGTCGGATTCTCGCTCGGAGCCAACCTGGTCCTGAAGCTGGCGGCCGAGTCCGGTGAGGAATCCGACGGCTCCGGTCTCCGGTCGGTGAAACGCGACTGTGTCCTGGCGGCCAATCCGCCGATCGACCTGGCCGCCTGCGCGCGTCGGATGCGCGACCTGGACAATCGGATCTACGACTGGAATTTCGCGCGATGGCTCCGCCGGATGGTGGGCCGGCTTCATCGGCGGTTTCCCGACCTGGGGCCGCCGCGTCTGGCGGGCGTGCGGACGCTCTACGCCTTCGATGACCGCTATACGGCCCCCCGCGGCGGTTTCGCCTCGGCCGACGATTATTACCGGCGGTGCAGCGTGGCCGGCTCGTTGGACCGGATCGCCGTCCCCGGCCTGATCGTCCACGCGATGGACGACCCGTTCATCCCCCACGAGCCGTTCTTGCGAGCGGCCCGGCAACCGGGCCTCACCCTCGAGCTGGTGCGGCATGGGGGCCACATGGGATACCTGAGCCGGCGGCCCTGGCAAGGCGATCGGCGCTGGCTCGACGCGCGCCTGGCCGCGTGGCTGCGGGCACACTGGGCTTGAGAGGCGTAGGGTGCTCTGCGAGCACCGATCCCCCGATCCCAGGGGGCGAGGCCGGTGCTCGCAGAGCACCCGACTTGGCTTCGGGACCCGGGGCGGTCGAGATCCCATCACGGCCGAGAGGGTCGATGCGGCTTCTTGGCCACTTCACCGCGGAGGAACTGGGCTAATTCCTCGGGATCCTCGAGGTTGAGCTCCAGCGGAATCCACTCTCCGGTCAACTCGTTGAGCAGCGCGGCCTCTTTCTTCCCCTTGAGGCTCATCCGCGGGTCGCACCAGACCAGGCGGTCATCCTCGTTGGTGAACCCCTGTCCGTCCCACTGCCCGATCCCGCCGACGGCATCGCGGAGGGCCGAACGGACCGCGTACACGGCGTCCTCGGCCTCGGGATGATTGACGATCCCCTCGGGATAGATCCGGATCGCGTAGATCGCGCGGATCGTTTCCAGATAGTCGCTGAGCCATCGGACGGCCGACGGGGGACCGCCCGACTCGAGGCTGTCGATGAACTCGGCGACTTCTTCGGCGCCTAAGGTATTAGGTCCAACGGGGTTGCGCTCGATTGTCGCCCAGACGTCGCTCAGGGCGTTGAGCTCCGGGCCGATCGCCAGGTAGTTGCCGAGCGTCCCGGGGTGGTTGACCGACCAGATCGCCACGTTGGGGACGGCTCGCTGCAGGCTAGCCAGCGAAATATCCCGGTCATTGACAGTCAACAGGCGGAGGTAGTCACCCATCGGCCGACTCCGTCACCAGATGACCAACGCGAGCGACCGGCCCTCGTCCGGACGGGGACCGGGAGAGGTACTCGTCGTTGGGTGCGCCGGCCCACGGCACGCCTGAGGCTGGAACCCGAAAGCCTCGCAAGAAATAGAGTAGCAACGCCCCAAGGATGATGCAAGGGAACAGGAACACCAGAACATCTCTCCGATGGGTTCGGGCGGCGATCTCGCCGGCGAGCAGGTTGCCCACGAACGAGCCGGCGCCCGAGGTGGCCACCAGCACCAGGGCCTGGGCCGTGGCCCGCAGATGGCCGGGCGCGCCGCCGTCGAGGAAGACCTGGGCGCCGACGGTGAAGCAAGCGATGCCGGCGCCGTGCAGCAGGGTCCCGGCCACGGCCACGCCGAGCGGGAGTTGCAGCGCCAGGCCGAGGAACCGGGCCAGCCAGGCGACGATCCCCAGGGCCAGGGTGACCTTGACGCCGAATCGCCGCAGCAGCCAGGGCAAGGCCACCAGCAGGGCGATCTCGGTCGTCTGGCCCAGGGTCATGGCCGAAGTCACCCAGGCGCGCGGCAGGCCCGAGGCTTCGAGGTAGCTGGGGATGACCTGGTACACCAGCGGCATCGTCAGGTAGACGCCGAACGATGTCATCAGGACGATCGCGACGCCGGGCCGCATGAGGATCTCGGCGCCGGCCTTGAACGTCCCCCGGGCATGCGGGCCGACGGCCAGGGGCGGCGTGTGGGGCAGCGTCAAGCAATAGAGCGAGGCCGCCGCGGAGAACGCGGCGGCAACCCAGAGCGCCTCGAACGCCCCGTGCCCGGAGCGGACCGAGCCCGCCGCCGCCATGACCAGCGAGACGACCCAGCCGGCGGCCATCCATCCGGCCGTCCCCCACGATCGCACCCGGCCGAAGTCGCGGCCCGGATCGTCGAGGTTCGCGCATTGCCAGCGAGTTGCACAGGCTGTAGGCCGGGGCGGTCAGCATCCAGTAGACCAAAAAAACCGCGAACAGGCCTCCCGCCGAGCCCACGCGCCCCGAGGCCAGCAGGACCAGGAGCCCCGTGCCCAGGGCGTAGATCAGCGCCAGCACGCGCTGCGTGGCCATCGCCCGGTCCACGAGCTGCCCGGCCCCCAGCGGGACCGCCGTCGAGGCGATCGCCAGCGTCGCGAAGATCCAGCCCCGGTCGCGGCCGCCGATGCCCAGGTCCGCCAGGTGGATCGCCAGCAGGGGCCAGAACGAGCCCTGCACCGCATAGATCAAGGCCATCATGGCCGATAACCGCCACGTCTGTCGCGCGTTCATGCATCCCTCGGTCGGCTCCGTCCTGGAGCCTTCGGATCGCGGATCGTTCGTTTGGACTCTCTTTGTATTCCGGGACACGGCGTGCCATGCTGCACCCGATCGCGTTTATTCGACGAGTCGCTCACTCGGGCGGTTCGCCCCGCTTCATCCGTCGCTGAGCCTTCTTCTCCAGCCGCTCGAGTCGTTTCTGCTCGCGCATCTGCCGGCGCTCTTCGGCGGCCGGCCGTCGCGCGGGCTGGGCGTCGGGCGGAGCGGATTCGGGAGCGTCCGCGGGCGGCTTCCGCGCCACCCGGCGCCGCGGCAGGCCCTCCAGGAGCCGCAGCAAGCCCTCGGTCCCGGCGGCGATCGAGTTGCCCAGCATGTCCTGACCCAGATTCTTGAGCCGCTCCTTCAGGGCGTCTTCGTCGATCCGCGGGTCGTCGAGCGTCCCGCGGATCGGCAGCTCGAACCGGGCGTTGTTCAGGAGCGCCGCCAGCATCGGCCGGTCGGCTCGCGGCGGATTGACGCGAAATCGGGCCAGGAGGTCAAGATGCTTATCGAAGTCGACGGATCCTTCCAGCCCGATCGAGCCGAGCTGGCCCAGGGGGACGATCAGCCCCCGCGAATGGACCTTCCGCTCGGCGATGCGGAAGGAGACCGGGTCGCGGAGCACCAGCATCGGTTCGGTCCCGTCCTCGGCGTCCCTCCGGCTGGGGAGCAGGTCGATGATCGCATCGGCCAGCGGTCCCGGCAGGAACCGGACGTCGTTGAAGACCACGTCTCCGGTGACGCTCGCGGACGGCCCCAACGCGTCCGCCAGCGGGAATTCCGCGTCGAGCCGCCGCACGGAGACGCGACCCTGGACGCGCGTCGCGCCGTCGAGCACGGGGGCGGCGTACGACAGGACGCGATGCGAGACCTCGTCATTGACGACCGCGTCCTCCAGTGTCGACGTCGCGCCCAGCTTCAGCCGGAGCGGCCCGTCCGCCGGGCGGATGATCTCGGGCTCCAGGTGGAGGGCGCCCTCGTTGAGGCGGGCGTCGATCGGGTCGAATCGGAGCCGGCCGCCGTCGGCGCGGAGGACGACCGTCGTCCCGCCCAGCCGCATCCCGTAGACGTCCAGGGCATCGAGCTGAACGCCCACCTCGCCGATGAGGCTCGCCAGCGGATCGTCCGAATCCTTACCGCCCACGGTGCCGGACAATCGCCAATCGCGAGGCCGGCCGGCGATCCGGGCGTTCGGCTCGACGTCGCGGCGGAGATTCGCCTGGATGGCCTCCCAGTCGGGCGCGATCGAGCCCTTCAAGTCGATCCGGGACGCCCCGGTCATGGCCTCGAGGGTGCCGGCTCCGACGATCCGCGCATACGGCACCGCCAGCTCGAGCCGGCGGGCCGTCCATGCTCGGCCCTGGCCCTCGACCTGCCAGGCCGCGCGGATCGAGTTGATCTGGGTCGGGTCGGCCCCTTCCGTCGGTGCCGCTGCCGACGCGACCAGATGGCTGGCCGTCGCATCGCCGGTGAGCGTCCAGCGAGCGTCGCGCCGCTCGGCGCCGAAGGTCACGTCCAGTTCGCCGCGCGCCACGCCACCCGCGATCGCCGCGGCCCACGGCCATCGCGAGACCTCCAGGGAGACCGATGCGCCGCCGGCCCCCGGTCGGTGGACGCTGCCCTTGAAGGACATTCGACCGGGATCCTGGCCTTGGCCCGCGTGTTGCACGAGTTCGAGGTTCCACTCGACCGGTCGGGACCCGGGGGGAATGTCGAGCCGGATATCGGCCTGGTCGGCGACGACGGGATCAACCAGCGCCGGGTCGCGGAATCGCAGCCGTCCCCGCTGGATCTCGATGATGAACCGATGCTCGGGCTCCTCCTGGATGATCGGCTTGAGCGTCTCGTACAGGTCGATCCGGCCGTCGGCGCGCCGCTCGATGTCCAGCTCGGCCCCTGGCAGCTTCAGAGTCACGATTTCGGGTGGCTGGAAAAGGATCTGCCAGAGGTTCCAGCCGACGACGGCTCGGTCGGCGGCGATGAGCCGGGCTCCTTGTTCATCACGGAGGATCGCCCCATCGATCCGCGTGGGATCCGTCCACGAGAGGTGGACGGCGGCGGCTTCCAGCGAGCCGGGCGCAGGATCCGCCCGGCCCGGGCCGTGAGGATGCGGTGCGCCACGGTCCGGCTCAGCAGTTGAGGAAGCGCCGCGAGCAATCCGGCCCCGGCGATCAAGGCGGCCAGCGCGGCGATCCGCCAGCGGCGGCGCGGTCTGGTGCGATCCGTCGAGTTCATCGCGTCAGCTCATCCTTCCTTCCGGAGCCGATCCTGGGCCGCCTCCTCGCGCGCGGTTTCATGTAGAGGGATAACCGCGCACCATTCTAGCAACCCCGGCGCCGGAGCGAGCCGAAATCCCCGACATCCCATCGCGCCGGTGGGACCACGAGGCGGATCACGGCCCGCGGTGGTGCGTTGCAAGGGCTTGTCGCATCTGGCATTGTAGGCGGTCTTGATGATCTGGCCCGGTCGCCCTTGGGATCGATCGTGGAGGATTTCTGTTGCCTGGATGGAATATCGGCACCGGCCGCGAGTCGGACGAGGACGAGAACGCGACGGGGACCAGCGGCCGGGCCTGGGGCGTCTGCTGGCTGATGTTCGCCGCCACGGTCCTGACCTACACCGACCGGCAGGCCGTGGCGCTGCTGCGCGAGCCGATCAAGAGCGAGTTCGGGATCACGGCCGACGCCGACTTCGGCTGGGTGATCTCGGCATTCTACCTGACTTATGCGCTCTTCCAGGTCCCCGCGGGCTACCTGGTCGATCGGTGGGACCTGCGCCGGACGTATGCCCTGGCGGTGGCCTGGTGGTCGCTGGCGGCGGCGGCGACCGCGATCGTGCCCAGCCTCGGAGTGTTGATCGCGTGCCGGGCGTTGCTGGGCGTGGGCGAGTCGTTCAACTGGCCGGTGGCGCTGCGGGTCACGGCGCGGATCTTACCGCCGTCCGATCGGAGCCTGGGCAACGGCATCTTCAACTCGGGCGCGGCCATCGGCGCGGTGATCACACCGGCCGTCGTCACGTATCTGGCCGTGAGACACGGCTGGCGTTCCTCGTTCGCGGTGATCGGCTCGGCGGGGTTCGTGTGGGTCGCCGCCTGGCTGTTCCTGGTACGCGGTGAGGTCGGCCGATTGCTCGTCCATCCGGTTCGAAAGGAAGCCGAGTCCGAACTCCTCGAACCCGGGCCGCCTCCCGCCGGGTTGCCCGGCGTTGTGTCCGCGGTCTTCGCCGGCACGCTGATCGTGGCCGCAGTCGTCGCGATGGCCGGAATCCATTATCGACAGGGCGCCATCGTCCAGATGGGCATCGCCATCGCGATCATCGGCCCGCTCCTGATCGGCCTGGTCATCCCGCGCGAGCGGCTCAAGGGCGCGCCTGGGCCTCCGCATTGGGCGATATCGTCCGGAATCGCCGGTTCTGGATCCTGGTCGTGGTCTCGGTCACGATCAATATCTGCTGGCACTTCCTGGTCAACTGGATCCCGACGTACCTCAAGCAAGAGCGGGGGATGGAATTCCAGGCCGGCAATTATCTCAGCACGATCCCGTTCCTGGCGGCCGACGCCGGCAACCTGTTCGGGGGCTGGTCCTCGCGCCGGCTCGCCGCGAGTGGCCGGACGGCGGTCCGGTCGCGCCTGCTGGTGATGATCGGCGCGACGCCGATGATCATGGTGGGCCTGGGTATCGGACTGGCCAGGAACGTGCCGACCGCGGTGCTGTTCCTCTCAGTGATCGCGGCCGGTACCGCGGCGTTCATGGCGAATTACTTCTCCTTCACCCAGGAAGCGTCCTCGCGACACACCGGGCTGGTCGTGGGGTATCTGGGAGCGATGGGCAACCTCTTCGCGGGCGGCTTCCAGCCATTCGCCGGGGCGGTGAAGGACCTCACAGGCAGTTACACACTGGTCTTCGCGATCATCGGCCTGGCGCCGCTGATCGGGCTGGCGGCCCTGACCTGGGGCTGGGGAATCGCCCATCAGCCGCCGGATGGCGAAGGATGAAGAGGTGTATCAACCGGGCGAGGCCTGCCCCGGTCAGCGCCGAGTTCTCACAGGTGTTCGAGGGCCGCTTCCAGGAAAACGGTCGGCTCCTCGGACCGCAATTCCAGCATCCGCCGAAACTCGGGGTTGTAGGCCAACAAGCGATCGATCAAGTCGTCGTCTTCCAGCGGAGCCAACTGGAATGCAGGCACGCCATTGACCGTGACGACGATCGGTTCATCCTGGCAAAGCCGACCGTAATGACCGAGCTTAGCTTTCGCTTCAGTCAGCGCGATCACTTTCATGGTGGGCCGTAAACTCCTCCCCGCGAACAAGAAGCGAATGGTCCCGGTCATGCTCCGATTATATACGCATGAGCGAGACCTCGGGCAATGAGGCAAGCCGGACAACCGGGAAATCTCGTCCTCGAAGATGGGGCGACAAACGGCCCGAGTTCTGGTAAGGTCCGCGTCCGTCTCAAGGAACGAGGCCGGTGACACGCAGGAGCATGGAGCATGGATGCTCATCATGATGAACGTCGCGCGCGGCGGGCGGCGCG
This sequence comes from uncultured Planctomycetota bacterium, assembly GCA_963815795.1. Taxonomy (GTDB): domain Bacteria; phylum Planctomycetota; class Planctomycetia; order Isosphaerales; family Isosphaeraceae; genus JAKAUH01. The sequence goes on from CAWFIC010000006.1 coordinate 2,228,083, forward strand.
ACTGGGCCCGCTTTGGTTGGTGGTCATCGTCCCGTTCCTGGGCGGGGCCTCCTTCCGCTCGACGAACTTCGTGGTCGAGGCCAAGACGCCGGAGGTCGCCCGGCGGGTGGCCGAGCACGCCGAGTTGTGCCGGGCGACCATCGCCCAGGCCTGGCTGGGTCACGAGCTGCCGAACTGGAACACCCCCTGCCCGATCCGCGTGCGGTTGACCGCGGGCGAGGCCGGCGGCGTGACCTCGTTCGGGTTCCATCAGGGCCGGGTCAGCGACCAGGCGATGACCGTCGAGGGGCGGCTCGACCGGATCCTGGCTTCGGCCCTGCCCCACGAGGTCACCCACACGATCTTCGCGGCCTATTTCGGCGGCCCGATGCCGCGGTGGGCCGACGAGGGCGCCTCGCTGCTCAGCGAAGACCAGGTCGAACGGCAGCGCCACGACCAGATCGCCATCGACCTGTTCACCCGCCGCGGCGAGATGGCGCTCTCCCGCCTCTTCCAGGTCGAGAAATACCCCAGCGACCTGATGGGCTTCTACGGCCAGGGTTATTCGGTCTCCCGGTTCCTCATCGAGATGGGCGGACGGCCCCGTTTCCTCGAGTTCGTCCGCGACGGGATGAGCCACGGCTGGGACACCGCCACCCGGACCCACTACCAGCTCGCCAACGTCCGCGAGCTCGACCGCGCCTGGCGCTCGTGGCATCGGATCGCCACCCAGGACGGGCAGGCGGCCCCCACTGAGGACATCATGGCCTTCCACTAGGAGTTTGTCCGAGAATTCGTCCACACCCCACCATTGCCCCTGGGCTTTTCGCGGGGCTCGGGCCTCTCGGGCTCGGCCCCGCCCTCGGCGCGCACTATCCCCTCGCACTCGCCTCGGCCCCGCAGGTGTGACGCCAGATCTTCAGCGGATTGTGCGTCAGGCAGATCAGTTGCCACTCGGCCGCCACCTTCTCCAGGCCCCGCAGCAGGAACCCCCGGATGCCCCGCGCCCCCTTCGTCTGGCCGAACACCGGCTCGACGATCCGCTTCCGCGCCGCATAGAGGACCTGGCCGGTCGCCGAGGCGAGCTTCTGCCGCATCGTCTCCTTCACACCCGCTTCGGCCGCCGCGGCCGTCGGCTCCGACTCCGCTTCGTGGTGCTTCTGCCGCTCGACCGCGATGTACGGGTCCAGGCCGATCTGCTCCAGGTCCCGGACCGCTTCCGCGCTGAAGTAGCCGGTGTCCGCCGTGTTCGGGATCGGCACGGCCGTCCCGTCGGCCCCCTTGGGCCGCTCGATCCCGGCCGCCTCCAGGTTCGCCAACGCCGCTCGGCCCATCGGCAGTGCCTGCTGCTTGTCATTGGCCGCCTGCGTCACTTCGGCCGCCACGATGATCTGACACTCACCGTCCACCACCGCTTGAGCGTTGTACGAATAATCGAACCCTTTATTGCTCTGCTTCATGATCTTGGCTTCGGGGTCGGTGAAGTTCGTCTGCGCCTTGTCCTTTGGCGTCGGATCAATCGGCGCCGGTTCCTTGCCGCGCCGCGGCCGGCCCTCCGCGTCCCGCCGGGCTCGCGCCTCATCACGGCGATGCTGCTCGGCTTCCGCCCCGGCGCGCGCCTCGGCTTCCAACCGCGCCTTGGCCGCGCGGATCCGGGCCAGCCGGTCCTCGCGCCGCTTCAACTCCTCGGGCAGCTCGTCACCACGCCGGCTCCCCTGGGCCGCGTCTTGCTCGGCGTCGAGTCGCTCGGCGTCCTTCAGCAACCGCTCGACCTCCGCCTCCAGCCGGCCGATCTCCCGGGCCATGTAGCCGTAGCTCATCGCCTTGTGCCGCGAGGCATGACGCGCATCTTCGTGCCGTCGGTGGACAGGTTGCCCAGCTTGACCATCCCCAACTCACCGGCGATGCGCAGGACCTCGACGAACAAGGGCTTGAGGGCCGCTCGGTGGATCTTGCGGAAATCGCTGATGGTGCGGAAGTCGGGCCGATCGGCGCCCACGATGGCCCGGAAGGCCAGGTTGCGCTCGCACGCCGCGGCGATCCTTCGACTGGAGCAGACGCCCACGGCATAGGCGTAGACCAGCAGGGTGACCATCATGGTCACGTCGAAGGGGGGTTGGCCGCGGAGTTCGCGAGCGTAATACTCGTGAAAGGGGGTGAGGTCGAGCTGGGGGATCAGATCGATCAAGAAGAAGACCAGGTCGTTCTCGGGCAAGGCGTCGTGCGGCGAGATCGGGTCGTGGCCGTTCTGCTGGGCGTCCCAGACACGATAGGTCTTGCGCTGGCCCTCCATGATCGGCCTCCGAAGTTGCACGCCAAAGGATTCCAAAGGTCCGAAGGACGCATTGTGTCAGCCGCGATCGGCTCGGTATAGATGCCACCTCATGGACAGGACACGGGTCGGTCTTTCTCGGACACGCTCCTAGCCCATGTTTGGGGTGAAACCGTCGGAGGCCGACTTCCTCGTGCGCGAAAACTCCTTGTTTTCCGGGCTTTTGCGCGTGGGCGGCGCCCTCACGGCTCGAAAACCGTAGTGACAACCAATAGAGCACATCTACCGATATTCCCCGGAATTCCTCCTTGATTCCGCTTCAATTTGTCATGATAATGGTTGCCGTGGGTCTCCGGTCGCCCCCTCCCCACGTCGCCGGCAACCAACCATGTACCCAAGAACCGTCAAGGTCCGATCCTCCAGCGGCTCCATCCACGAATACATCCGCATCGTCGAAGCCTACCGCGAGGACGGTAAGGTCAAACAACGCGTGGTCGCCGACCTCGGCCGCAAGGACCTCCTCACCGAGATCCTCCCCAAGCTCCGACGCCTCCTCGCCGGTGACACCGACGAAGAGCCCGGCGATCCGGCCGCACTCCACGTCGGTGAGGCCGCCACCTGGGGGCCGGTCCTCGTCGTCCGCGCCCTGTTCGACCAACTCGGCCTCCGGGCGATCCTCGACCAGCACCTCGGCAAAGCCCAGGGCGTCCCGTTCGCCGACCGCGCCTTCGCCCTGGTCGCCAACCGGCTCATCGCCCCGGCCAGTGAGCATGGGCTGGCCGGCTGGCTCGAGACCGACTTCGTCTGCGACCGGAAGGGCCGACGCTTCCTCCCCCATTGGCACCGCCGGGGCCGCGTCCGCGTCCATCCCCGCCAGCTCGACGCCTGGTACCGCACCCTCGACCAGCTCCTCCGGGCCAAGGACCAAATCGAGGTGGCGCTGTATCACCGCCTCCGCGACCTCTTCCGCTTCAAGCCGGACCTGGTCCTCTACGATATCACCAGCACCTCTTTCGAGGGGGCCGGGCCGGCGGACTTCGCCGAGCACGGCTACAGCCGCGACGGCAAGCCGCACAACGTCCAGGTGATCGTCGGCGTGGTGATGGTCGCCGGCTGGCCGATCGCCCACCACGTCTGGGCCGGCAACCGCATCGACCATTCGACAGTTCAAGAGGTCATCCGGGATCTGCGCCAGCGGTTCGCCTTCGGCCGGCTGGTCTTCGTCGGCGACCGGGGCATGGTCACCGAGGCGAACCTCGAGGCGATCACCCGGGAGGAGCACGGCTTCCTCGTGGGGGTCAAGCGGCGGCGCAATCCTCAGATCGCCGGTTGGCTCGAGGCGGTGGATGACACCAAGTGGGTGACCTGCCCGGGAGGCATCAATACCCGGGAACGGAAGACCGACCCGCCGCGGACCCGCGCCGAGGAGGTCCTGTCGGGAGACCCGGGACTGCGGGTCATTGTCATCGACTCCGACGAGCGGCGCACCTACGAGCGGGCCAAGCGGGAGCAGGCGATGGAGCGGGCCCGTCAGCGGCTGGAGGAGCTCCGGGGGCGAGTGGCCGCCGGCGAGGTGAGGCGGCCCGAGACGATCGGGGCGGCCGTGGAGCGGATCATGCAGAAGTATCACGGTTATCGCTATTTCGACTGGAAGCTGACGGCCGGGGGGCTGGAGTTCTCCGCGAGCGCGGAGCGGCTGGGTCGCGAGGAGAAGATCGAGGGCCAATATGTAGTGATGACAGGCGAGAAGGATCTGAGCATCCCCGAAGCCGTGGCGTTATACAAGGAACTGACCGAGGTCGAGAGCGGGTTCCGCCAGCTCGAGGACGTGCTGGGGATGCGGCCGATTTATCATCGGATCGAGCCGCGAGTGAAGGCTCATATTTTCGTGGCGGCCTTGGCGTTGCTGGTGCAACGGTTGCTGGGCCGCCGGCTCCAGGAGGCCGGGGTGGATCTATCGCCGGCGCGGGCCCTGCAAGCGTTGGCGACGGTGCGGCTGGTCACGTTCCACCTGGAGGGCCAACCGGAGCGGCGGGGGCTGACCGGGGGCTGCCCGGACGCCCGGCTGGTCCTGAAAGCGCTGAAGTTGGCCGATCAACGCCCGCCGGGGCCGCCGGCGGGGGAGGAGACGGTCCTGTAGTGACTAATGAAAAATCCGCCCCTTGCGCCGCAAGGACTTACGCCGCAAGGACTTACGACGACACACCCCAAACATGGGCTAGGGTGCCGTAGGCGCGACGTAGCGCGGATATGGACACGCAGATGACCGACGAGGAGCAATGGGCCATCATCGACGCGGCCACCGCGGCGATCAGCGTCCAGTTCGGGAGCTATCCGGCGTCAGAGGCGGTCAATAATTACCTCTGGCGAGCCCGCGATCCCAGGAGCCGGAAGATGGACCCCATGCCGGATTTCGTCGTTACCGGCGTTCCTGTTGCCGCCGAGCTTGAACGACGGATGATTGGCGTGGCGAATGCCAGCGGGGGGATCGCCGGAAGAGCGAGAAGCCGTGATCGCGATCATCCGAGAAGCATGGAAGAGATGAGGACTGCGGAGCGGTTGCCCGTCGCGGTATTACCCGCCAGATCCTTCGCCGCAGCCCGGCTAGCCGCGGGAATTCTACCAAACGCCCCGGCCCGTGTCAGCGCCTCTTCAGCGCACGTGGGGCGATCGGGGGGACCAGGCCGACGCTCTCGCCGTGCTTCCTGGGAAGGCGGATGGCTGGGAGCTGCGACTGGCGGATCTTCGGAATAATCATCACGATCATCCGTATCTGAACAGGCGCAACGTCCAGGAATGATTGCCGGCAGCGCCGCGCCATCGATATCATTTTGACGGAGATAACACCCTGCGCAGCAGGAGCCGTCCCATGGGTCGCCCGCGCAAGAGGCCGGAATCATCGCCGGGGGAAGAGCACGGAAACCAGGACGAACCGAGGCGAGGCGAGCCGGCCGCCGACGCCAAGAAGCTCAGCAAGTCCGACGCCGTCCGGGCCGCATTGACCGAAGGCGTGAAGAGCCCCGGAGACGCCGTCGCGTTCATCCAGAAACGCTTCGGCATCGAGATGTCGCGGCAGCATTTCTCGGCAACCAAGGCGCAGATCAAGCGGCGGGAGCAGGAAGGCGCGCCGACGGGATCAATCCGCCGGGGTAGGACGCCGGAGGCGGCCGTGGAAGGCTATCTGGCACCGCCCAAAGTCACGCCCACGGGGGAGGGGGATCTGATCGACGTGCTGGAGAAGATGAAACCGCTGATCGCCCAATACGGTGCGGAGAAGGTCAAGCGGCTGGTGGATCTGCTCGGCTGAGCGTGAGTGATCGTCCGGTGAGACAGGCCATGGCCGCAGCGTTGCGCGCCGCCCGGCTGGATTGCCTCCCTGCGAGCGATTCGAGGAGATGCTGGCCGGGGGCGAGGCGGCGGGGTATCGCTTCCTTCGCCGCACGGTCGAGGAATGGCGGAGCGGCGTCCGCCGCTTTCCGAGTGTCCGACCGCAAATTCGGTGCTTCCTGCTTCGCGCCATCCCCGTCGGCCGCTACAATGAGGCTTGTGCGGCGTGTTACAACCGACCGCCGGTCGCAACTGCCACGGGCATCATGATTTGCGCAGATAGTGGAAATCTGTTACAACCGCACGCGATGCAACCAGACAGTTCAACGTAACTCCTTGTGGTACAAGCACTTGCGGGCGTAATTCAGTGGTAGAATGCCAGCTTCCCAAGCTGGACGTCAGGGGTTCGAATCCCCTCGCCCGCTTCGACTTAGGGCAACACGGCCCCAACGCTGCCAAAGCGGCCTCGGGGCCGTCCCATTGGTTCGAGTCCCAGGGCCCTCCGGAGGACCCGAAAAGGGCGACTGCACCACGGACTGCACCAAGACCGGTGGCTAGAACGTCTGGCCCGGCGCAGAGTCGAAGCCCAGGACTGCAACCCATCCCTGATTGGTTGCCAGCACGAATGGCCCACGGTCTCCTGCTCGCAAGATTGGATGCAAGTAGTCACATGTGGGCATCGCGCCTCGTCGGTCGCCACCAGTGAGGCCGGGGGCCGACCTCATCCCCGCCGAGGTCACGACCTCGGTCACGAGCACCCTCGTCGAACGGCTGCCTGACCCGGGGCGCGCACGGTCCGAGCCGCTCGTACCCGATCGGCCCATCGAAGGTAACCGTTAACGAATCGAGGCCGGCAAGAGTGCACGAGCGTATCGGACCACAGAACACTTCTTGATGGCGTCGGTCGATCCGACCGACGTGCGCAAGGCGACTGTCCGTCGCTTCGGTCGATCCGACCGACGTGCGCAAGGCTCGTCGGCATTCTCCATGCGCAAGAGAGCGAGAGTCCGCATCGCTGAGATCCCCCTCGATGGCGGCTCCGGCTCCGTGCCAACTGGCGCCCTGCAGTTCCGCGGCGATAAGCCGGGCCTTCTGCGGCGCGGCGACGATGCGAACGCCCTGAGAGCGTGAGAAAGAATTCGAGCGATTGCCCTCGGAGGACGGCGACCTCGTGAACCACATGGGGCCTTCGGAATTCCGCCAGCTCTCCCTGGAACCTCGGTGCCCGGGCCGACCGAGCGCCACGGACCGTCGTACGGGGCGAGTTGGCCGCCTCCGTAGGCGGTGTGGGGGCCGTGCGGCCCCCTCCTCAGACCCCGGCCGCCGCCGCCGCGCGCACCTTCGCCGCCGCTCGCAGGCTCACCGCTCGCATCAGATTATGAGCCAACGCATGCCACAACGCGATCGCCTTGGCCTTCAGTTGGCCCCGCACCCGCAACTGGATCAAGCCCCGGTTCCGCGCCTGCGCGTTGACACATTCCGCCGTCGCGGCCCGCTCCTTGTAGATCGCCTTGGCCTCCGCGCCGGCCATCCGCTGCCGCCACGCCGCCACCGCCGGAGAGTCGCTGGGCTTCGGCGCGTAGCGATCCACCGTCGAATCCTTGGGCGCCGGCACCGGCGCGTACACCGTACAGCCCACCCCCTCGGCGCTGACCGCATCGATCTGGTCGTGCTGCGCGAAGCCGCCGTCGACCAGTACGTCCTCGAGCCTCCGGTCGTACCGCGCGTCGATCTGCTCGACCATCGGCGCCATCTGGCCGGCATCGCTGCCGACGGTCACCACGTCCACCCCCACGATGATCTGACTGTCGGTGGCCGTGCTGAACTGCACGTTGTACGCCGGGCGGAAGCCGCCGTCGGCCATCTTCATCACCGTCGCGTCCGGGTCGGTGGTCGAGCCGCGGGCCTTCTGGCGATCTTCCGGCTTCTTCCTGGCTTCCAGCTCAGGCAGCCGATCCAACGCCCCCTTGATCCGCTCGGCCCGCTCGCGGGCGGCCCGCTCCCGGGCCTTCCGTCGCCGGCGATCGTCGGCCGCCGGATCGGCCTCCAACTCCGCCCGCAACGCCTGGACTTGGGCCTCGGCCTCGGCCAGGGCCGCCTCCAAGGTAGGACGGCGGCGGAACGAGGCGGCGCCGGCACTGGCCCGCACCCGCATCCCGTCTTGCGCCACCCGATTCAGATCGACCAAACCCTCGGCCATCAACACCGCCACACTTTGGCTGAGCCAGCGGTCCAGCAGTTCGCCATGGGCGGTGCGGAAGTCGGCCAAGGTGTGGTAATTGATGCGGACATCGCCGAGGATCCAGCGATAGTCATCGTGCTTGTGACAGAGTTTGTCGAGGTGTCGGGCACTGCCGACGCCGTCGATCGTCGCATAGAGCCACAGCGCCATCAGGATCTTGGGATCGATGGGGGGATGCCCCGGGTGGCCCTCGACGGCCTTGATGGCGCTGTACAAGGGGCTGAGGTCCAGTCGCTCGACATAATCCCAGACGACCCGCGCGAGATGATCGTCGGGGATCAGTTCGTCGAGCGCGACGGTCCGGAAGACGATCTGGTCGCGGTTGGCGATCCGCAGTCGCGGGCGACCGGAGGGGGCCGGTGGCTCGGTGGATCGGGGTGGCCCATCATCGTCAGCCGATGTCCCGAAGAGCGACGGCTGTTCGGGCCGGGGCGCTGGGGGGTCGAGGGGAGTGTTCATGGTGATAGGATAGCGGCAGAATCCTCATGTGTAAACGTCTTTTGAGCGATTCCTTCACAAGCTCTGAGCTCAGCATCTGCCACTTGACCGAGCGCCTGACCAACAGCGCCGACGTCGGCATCGCCTCGGCACTATCGCGGCTGAGCCACGGCGGGATATCATCGAGCGCGATGTCATCGTCAGGGGGTCTGATGTTCGCGGGCGGCATGGCGGTGGCGACGGCGGCCGGGATGGTCTCGGCCGGAGTCGCCTCCCTGGCGGAAGGAGTGTCGCAGACCATGATCCTCTCCAAGCTCAAGATCGTCGGGGGCCTGGCCCTCGCTGGGATGCTGACCCTGGGCGTCGGGGCCGTCGCGGCCTACCAGGTCGGCTCGAAGGGCCAGGATGCAAAGGCCGCGAAGCCGGCCAAGGAGAAGGCCCAGATGGCCGAGAAGGGGCCGAAGCTCGATGAGACCGTGAAGGCTGCCGAGGCCTACCTCAACCTGCTCGACGAGGGCAAGTACGCAGAAAGCTGGGACGCCATGTCGGCGGTCGCCCACGAGGCGATCGCTCGGGCCGGTTGGGCGGAGAACGTCGGCAAGGTCCGCACGGCCACCGGCAAGTTCAAGGGCCGGAAGCTCAAGCGGCTCGACCTGAGGGCGACCGGCGACGCCGACCGATTCAACCAGGCCTGGTTCTACGCCGAATTCCGGGCCGTCGGGGGCGAGACCTGGTCCGAGCTGGTCATCTTGACCCTCGAAAAGGGCAAGGATTGGAAGATCGACACCTACATGATCGGCGATCCCACCAAGATCCCCCAACCCCCGGCCGAGTAGGGATCACCCGCCAGGCCGGCCGAGGGGCGAGGACCGCTGGCGATCGCGGGGAGTCCGCGGAAGTCCCTGACGCTCGACTCGGGCGTCCCCGGGCCGGGGTAGTCTCTCCTATGGCCCGCCAGGTTGCACACGTCTCGAAATCTCCGGGGAAGTTGCCCATGATCGGCCTGATCGTCTGCTCGGCGGTTCTGGCGGCCGGCCGCGCGGCGACGTCCAATCGCCTCCGCCGCTGGCCGGCGAAAGGGGCGGATTCTACGCATGGACCACCACAAGCGCAATGGTGAAACAAATACTTGAACCGTCATCAAAGACGAAGCCTTCCCATGCAAACCGAGTGGCGCGTTGCGCGCGTCGGTCCGAGCACACCGAAGCCAGTTGGGGCGAAGCATCAGGCGTGCCGTCGTGGCATTTCGTATACCTCACGACGGGAACTTGGCGGTGCGGCCCGCTGGATCAGTTAACGCGATTCGTCGGTGGCTTGCAGAATGATTCAGTCCCACATCTCAGGGACTGACCACTACTGCCGATGTCGTCGGCGATCGTCCCCCGTCCCCTCGACCTCGACCAACTTCCCCAGATATGGCCGCAGGTCTCTGCGCCATACCGGTGCACGGGTCCCAGGGACCCGCCCGGCACGCGACCAACCACCCAGAGCGGCGATTCCCTTGGATTCCAGACATCTCACGTGCAGCACCACGACGCTGGCCCACACGATCCGCAAGCCGGTCCGCGTGGAACGGGGAGCAGCCGTCATCTGCTCGCTCGTTCGGAGGATAGCTCAGGATATACCCGAGCGAGCAGGTCTCGTGCCTTGTTCCGGCCCCGCTCCAACAGTTCCCCCAGCGACTCGGGGTTGAGTCCCTCGAGTCGCAACTCGGCCATGGAAAGGATTTCGTTGCACAGCGCCTCGGCGAGCAGGGTGACCCTGGCCAGCTCGGCGTCCACTTGCAGATACAGAATCTCGCCTTCCTGCTCTTCTAGACCGACAATTCTCAGTTGGGTGTGCATGAACCGAACGGCGTTCCCATCCTTGTCCTCTTGCCTCGTTTCACGCCGCCAGCTTGACCCGCAGCGGACGACCGGTGTACGTCCAGTGGAACGGCTTGGCGAACACCCGATTGAAATACGCGATGAAGTTCGAGAGCTTGCTCCGCAGGTCGGCCAGCGACGGGAACGATCCCCGACGGATCACCTTCCGCATGATCATCCCGAAGATCGCCTCGATCTGGTTGAGCCAGGAGCTGTGCTTCGGCGTGTACACGAACCGGATCCGGTGGCCCTCCTCCGACAAGAACGCCTGCCGGCTGGCCACCGATCTCAGCACCCCGCGCACCCCCTTCTTCCCCAATGGCTGCTCGATCCCGCACGCCTCGGCCACCATCTCGACCAGGGCCTCCGAGCAGTGGATGTTCAAGTTATCCACCACGAAGATCCACGACGCACTCGGGTCGGTGGCCACCGTCCGCTCGATGTGCCCGGCGAAGTCGGCCTCCGTCCGCGTCGGGCCGATCGTCGGGGCGATCAACTCGCCGGTCGTCACACAGAAGTTGGCGATCAGGGTCAGCGTCCCGTGCCGCGTGTCCTCGAACTCGATCCGTTGGCAGTGCCCGTAGGTCATCGGCCGATCCGGGGCGTTCCGCTCCAGCGCCTGGAGGCCCGTCATCTCGTCGGTGCTGATCGTGTGCGTCCTGTGGTCCTGCGCCAATCCGGGCGCCTCGAGGTAGGTGTCACAGACCGCCCGGACCTGCTCCTCGAACCGCTGGGGGTCCTTCTCGGTGGTGTTGAGCCAATATCGCTTCTTGTGGGGCTGCAAGGCGGCCTCGCGGAGATAACGCCCCACCTGGGCCACGGAGATCGACGGCACGATGCCGCGCTTGATGACTTCATCGACCAGCTCGTGAGCCGTCCAGTGGGTGATGGGCCGCCCGGACTTCGCCGGGGGCTCGCAAGCGACGGCCAGGATGCCGACGACCTGCTCGGGAGTGAACTTGCCGGGGGGGCCGGGGCGGGGCTCATCGCGGAGGACCTGCTCGACGGCCCGGCGCAGCGCGGCTTGACTCTCGGTGCACTCGATGCGGATGAGCCGGTCCCAGGCGTCGGCCCAGCGGCGTCGCCAGGTGCTGACCTGCCGCCGCGACAGCCCGACTTCCGCGGTGATCTCGGGGTTGCCCCGCTTCTCGAAGGCCAAGAGGACGATGGCCGCTCGTTGCCGGAGCTGCGACGAGGCCGTGGGGGCATCGCGGAGGGTGCGGAGGATGTTCTGTTGACGTTCGGTGATGGTGACCTTGGCCGTCCTACCCGGCATGGCGAGAGCCTCCTTCGGTTGCGAAGCTGGCGAATCCGGGTAATCCTAGCGGGACGATCAAGCTGTTGGTGCCTCAATCAGGATTTGTCGGTCTAGTGATGTACCAATCCGAGGGCCCGACAAGCGAGATACCGTGATTGCCTTCGCGTTTGCTTTCGTCCACCCAACAGAATGCGACGACCATCTTGTTGTTGCACCGCGCAGCCGCCGTGGTCCGTGGTCCGTGGCCCGATGGCTCAATGTTGACATGGTCCCTCCAACTAAAACCGATCGAACCTAAGTTCTATTCTCGGGCGTACCCTTCAGCTGGAGCCGAAGGACCGATGGCATGAGCGGTAGAGCCGCCACGTCCGGACGCAACCAAACATAAACGGCCTTACCGGACGTGGCCCGGCCGGGCGGCGAGCGCCCGTTCATATGACCCCGGGTAGGGGAGGTCGATCCGCCTCATTGGGGTGCAGATCGGCGGGCGGCGAGCGAAAGGAAAGTTGCTGGTTGCTTCGGCGCCGGGATCAAATGGCCAGATGCCTTTGCTTCGCCGCCGGTCGCACCTGGATGATCCGCGTGAGGGCGTCGGCGGGGAGGTTGGCGAGCTCTTTCGGCTCCATCTTGTGCAGGCCGCCACCGTAGACGCGCCCCTCCTTGATCAGGTGCTCGCCGGTGAGCGACTGGAGATGGGCGAAGACGATCGGGTAGAGGTCCGGCCGGGCGGTCAGAGCGGCTTTGAGCTCACCCCGGGGATAGAGCAGCAGGTAGACGTTGGCCGCCGTCGCCCTGGACTTGTTCCAGAAGAAGCGGAACGGATTGCCGTCGCTCTTCTCCCGGCCCATATAGGTGCAGAGGAAGGGCGCCGGGTCGCGCTTCTCCTGCGAATACCAGGGCTTGCGGCGGCTGGCCAGATAGCCGGAATCGACGCCCCGGGCCTTGCCCGCCTCCAGGTACTCCCAGAATCCCGGGTAACGCTGCTGGATGACTGGCTCCGGCAGGTCGCAGTCGATGATTGCCAGCGACCTGGCGAGGCGCGGGTAGCCGTCGGGCTCGGCCTCGATCACGGCGTCGGGCAGGTGCCGGGAGCTGGGCAGGATCGGGCGCAGGAATTCAACGGGGATGCCCTTCCGCAGCGCGTCCTGGCGGTCGAGGATAAAGAACCCGTTGGCGCCGGTCGCCATGCCGCGCTTGATCGCGAAGAAATCGCCCAGCGTGTGCGACGGCTCTTCGCCGGGCGCCGGCGCGTGGGCCAGCCCGGTCCATTTCCTGCGCGGCGGAGCAACGCCAGGGCGATCGTCTCCGACGCGGCGGGGCCGGTGATCGAGCCGCCGAAGGACAGGCGGACCTGATGATCCGGCGGCGGGGGAGCCTTCTCGAACGCGACGATCGCCGACGTGACCAGGGCGTCGCAGAATTGCACGTCGGACGGGCAATACCGGTGGATGTGGAGCAGCTTAACGTGCTCGGTGAGGTAGGACTTGACGGCGGAGCCGTAATTGACGTCCATGAATTCCGACGGGATCAGCCAGATGGCCAGGCCTCCCGGGGCCATCCAGGCGTCGCAGAGCAGGAGGAAATGCGCGTAAAGCCCGGCCAGGCCGCTGATGTCGAGCCGGAAGCGGTCGGCGACCAGCGCCTTCATGCGTTCCTTGTCCTCCCGCCCGAGATGGTGGTGCCGGACGTAGGGCGGGTTGGTGAGGATCAGGCTGTAGGGCCGGTCCGGCGCCAGCGTCGTGAAATCGCCCGGTATGACGCGCAGGCCCGAAGCGGCCCACAGCTCGCGGGTGGCGTCGGCGAAGCGGGGGTCGATCTCGACGCCGCAGGCGTCGGCGATCGCCCGGGCCGGGAAGGTCTGGCGTAGCGCCGAGTAGAACGAGCCGCTACCGATGGCCGGGTCAAGGAAGGAGGCGGCATCGTTCCGGCCGTGCCAGCGCTCCAGGGCGTACCGGGCGATGTCCAGGGCGAGCTGCGGCGGCGTGGCGAACTGGCCGAGGCGGTTGCGCTCGGCGGCGGACCTGGCCGTGTCGAGCTCTTCCTGGATGGCCTGCCTCCTTGCCTCTGCGTCGAGCACGTTCATATCCCCAGCAGGTCCAAGTCGCTGATCCGGTGTTCCCATATCCAGTCTATCCCCTCGGCGGCCTCGTATCCAAGATAGCCGCTGTGGAAGTAGCCGCAGAGGAAGAGGATGTATTCCACGTCTTGGCCGCACGCCTGTTGCAGTTGCGCGATCTTGGCGGCCTCTTCCTTGCGGCGTTTGTTCGTGTTCGTGAAATCGCCCGCCGACTTCGCCTCGATCAGGATGGGCAGGCGTCCGGGCTTCCGAGTCTTCCGCTGGATGACGACGTCGATCGGGATGTTGACCTTGAGCTGGCCGCCGCCGACCACGATCATGCGGAAGGCGAAGGTGCCCGGCTCCATCTGGTCGAGCGGTAAGCCGGCGGGGTGGGCGTGCTGGCGGTAGCCGCGCTTCTCCAGATACTCCGCGATCAGGGCGAGCTGCCGCTTCTCCTGGGCGTTGCGGATGATCGGGTCGGACACGGCGCCGCACAGCCGGTCGGCGACGATGGTCGACGCGCGGTGGCGTTCCTCCTCGGTCGGCGTCGCCTTGCTGGCGATCCACGGGAAGATGTTGACGTCGAGCATGCGGACGATCGTGTCGGCGATCCTGGCCAGATTCTCCTGCAGCGCCGCCGGCGGCATCCGCATGGGGATCGCCTTCTTGTCCTCCATGACTTTGACCAGATTCTTGCTGACGTCCGCCAGTCCGATCAGGCGGTCGCGGGCCAGGGGCGGGCAGGTGGACATGCGCAGGAACGGGAGCACGCCGGGATGCTCCTTGAGCACGTCCGGGGTGAGCGCCGTCAGGTCCTGGGTCAGCCGGATGCCCTCCTCGACGTGGACGGTGGCCGCGGCCCGGCTGTCGCGATAGGCTTTCGGCGCGAACAGCAGGAACCACTGATTGAACTGGTCAACGGACGCGGCGATGTCGGCCTTCCACAGGTGGGGCTTATCGGCGTTGATGGCCATTCCGGCTCGGGTCCTTTCCCACTGCGTTGGTCAACACGCCGGCTTCATTTCGCGCGGATGGCGCATTCCGCTATATCGGCCATCGTTTCTTTAGCCGACGAACGTGCGGCCGTCAAATGCCTTGCCTGACGGCCCGCAATGAGGCGGATCTCGCGATCGGGCTGGGTAGAAGGTTTGTGCGGCCCGCATCGACGATGCAGCCTTGCCCGGCCGGGAGATTGTCTCCGCACCGAGTAGACAATCGTTGGGACGGTGGGGGAGGCCTGGGCGATGCCGAGCTCGCGGGGATCGGCTGGCGACTAGCGAACCGTCAAAACCTTTGGCGTGTCTATGGTTTGCGCCGTAGAATGGATGAGGACGTGTTCGGCCGGCCCCGTATTTCGCGTTGGTGGCACATCGGCCTACGCCGATCGGTCTTGGGCTGATCGGGTTGCCGAAGGAGTTGCAGCCCACGGTGCTGCGGTTCGAGGAGTTCAAGAGGCAGACGGGAATCTGACCGACGCGTAAGGCGCCATAGGCGTACCTGAAACCGCTCCCGGCGCGATGCCCTCGAGTGGGTCTATTCAGCGGGGAAGGAGAGCCAGATGGCGCCGGGCGGGAAGAAACAAGGACTGCGGAGGCAGGAGAAGCAGTGCGTTTACTGCGGCAGAGTGACGATTTGCACCGCTGACCACGTCATACCCAGGGCCCTGTTTCCAGGTGCCAAGGCGCCCAATATGATCACGGTACCGGCTTGCTTCGACTGCAACCAGGCAAAGGGCGAGCTGGACACCTATCTGCGCGATGTACTGACGGCCGATTTGTCGAGTTACGACAGCGCCGAGGCAAGGGCGGTACTCGAAGGGAAGGTCAGGTCGGCGGTTCGAAGGAATCAGTCGCTAGTATGGCGGGCGGCCGCGACCCACACGCGCATAGTACCGCTCTGGAGCCCCGGCGGCATTTATCTCGGCGATTTCCCGGCCATACCGCTGGATGGCGGGCGGCTGCGCCTCGCCTTGTCGATGATGACGAAGGGGCTATATGCCCGGCACTTCGGGCGGCGCCTTTCTGACGAGGTGGACATCGACGTCGGGCGGATCGGCGCGGATCTCGTCGTGCAGCAATGGCCGATGCTCACCCAGCCTGGCAGCAATGGGCCGTTCGTCGTCGGAATGAACGTATGCTACTACTTGTTCTTCGTCGCTTCCGATGAGCCGCTTGTCGCGCACTGGCTTCTTGCCTTCTACCACAGCGTCTTCTTCATCGTGACGCTGAAGCAAGCGAATGCCGGTAAGGAACCGGTAGAGCGCATAGAGCCCGTGGCCTAAATGGAACCTCGCAATCCGGAATGTGGGGCAGCCGAGGGCGGCTGCCCCACATTCCCCCTTGCGAGGAGTTATTTAGAAGAGGCTCAACTTGCAGGTCTGGCGCCTTTCTCGCGCGGCGGCGTCGCCGGATTGAGGCCTGGCGCCGGCTGTGTTTCGCTGGGTCGGTGAAGGCTATTCTCGTAAGGGGAAGGACATGGGCGAGGATGATAATCTCCTCTATCAGTCGCTGATCGAGTCGGAACCGCCCTGGGAGCGATCCGCCGCCGAAGTGCTCGACCATATCGGGCACCTGATCGATTGTTCCTCTGACCTTCAGCGCGGAGACGGGGCGCGACGCGCCCTCGAACTGGCCGCTAGGTTGAGAGAACGCGGTCCGCTGTCCGATGAGCAGGAGGCCGAGATCCTGTACTTCATGGCGAATGCCTGGGCTGTGCTAAAGCCGTTGCCCACGCGGGGCAATGCCGATGCCTGGATTTGGTGCGACGAGGCCATGGAGAATGAGATACGCCTGCTCCGGCGCGCCCAGAGGGCGCCGGGGTTTTCCGGGTTGAGCCCTCGCCGCCGGTCACAGATCCTTACCAACCTGGGAAATGCGCTGGACACGCTCGGACGTTTTGTCGAAGCGATCGAGCTGTACGAACGCGCCTGCGAGCTCGATCCAGAAAACGGCATGGCCCGGGGAAACCTTGGCATATCCCTGGCGAACTACGGCGGGATGCTGTTGGGCTTGCCGCACCGGGAAGGCGATTGTGCGGGCCCGTCGTTCCTCTTGCGCGCCTGGGCCCATCTCGGGTCGTCCCTAGACATGCCCCTTGATCCGCAGTCGGCTGCGCATTTCGCCGCCTGGGTCGGACAGCTCCAGCCGCTGATTAAACTCATGGCCCAGCACCCACCGAAGACATCGGCCGACGCAGAGCTGGGCGGCACCGAGCAAGAGCGACGCTACAGGGATTGGTCCGTCGCGAACCGGCTTTTCCTCAATCCACTGAACGACCTCGACGTCGATACCGCAGCGGCGACCGACCCGATCCATCTGCCCCCGATGGTCAACCAATCGGACCACGGCTTGTATTTCCACGGCCTGCTGAATCAGATGAAGCAGGAATACGCGACGGCGCGCTTCCTGCTGTTCGAGGGGCTGGAGGCCGGGGCCGGGCACTTCGCAGACCGCGGCGTAGCGCTGGTCAACACGTGCGATTACAGCGCCTACTCCATTCACTTGGAGAAGGTTCGAATCGCCTTCCGGATGGCGTACTCGCTCTTCGACAAGATCGGCGTCCTGCTGAACGCCTATCTTGCCCTGGGGCTCAAGCCGACGAAGGTCTATTTCCGGTGGCTCTGGTATCAGGGCGGGAAGCAGCAGAACGGCCTGAAGCCATGCTTCCAGAGGAAAGAGAATTGGCCGCTGCGCGGGTTATTCGGCCTCAGCCAGGACCTCTGCGCGTCGGAAGACGACCGCGACGCGCTCGATCCTGATGCTAGAGACCTCGCTGAGATTCGCACCCATCTGGAGCATCGGCACCTGGCGGTTCACGAAGAATGCTGGATCGCGAGCGGGCGCGGACCGGCTGGCGAAGCCGCGGATGAGCTATCCTTCGCAATCGACCGGCCGGACTTCGAATCGCGTGCCCTGCGCATGGTGAAGTTGGCTCGCTCGGCGATCATTTACCTCGTCCATGCCATCTGGTTCGAGGAAGCATCGTGCGCATCGTTGAGAGGCGATTCGGGCCTGACCGTTCCCCTGACCCTAGATATGATCGAGGATCGCTGCAAGCGGTAGCCAGAGTAGCGTGCGGCCGGATTATCTGCGTATCGATTACACATGGCATCATGCCGACCATAAAACATTATTATCAGACAGTTTCACACCTGCATAGCCAGAACGTTTCACAGCCGGGCAGCGGCGGCTGGCTGGTGAGAGTATGCTCGGTCCATCGTTGCCGCATTCTGCCCGACCGGCAAGCTTTCACCGCGCGATCCCCGATAGCCCGAGGCCGTGGCCGTCAGCCGCCGTTCGGGGGTGGGGAGGCCCGCGCCTCGACTTCCACTGGAAGATGGCCGAGCACGAGAACGACAGGCTCACCAGTTGGTTCCCGGCGGGAGTTCTGGGTCCCCTCGGCGCGCGCACGGAAAAATGCGGACCAGCCCCCGGTGCCGGAGACGGTCCGCCGTCATATGGGCGACCGCGACGTCGTGGCCATGCCCGATCCTGGTACAATGGACGCGGTAGGTGATCGGCCATGTCACCGACAGACCTGGGACGAGAGACAAGGCGCCGCTTCGCCGCGGCGAGACCGAGGAACTTCCAACGCGACGCCGAGGAGTCACTGGGCATCCTCGAGTCGGGGATTATGGTGGGGAACCTCCGGTACGCCTCAGATGAAAAGAGACGTCGAGGCCTCGGTCAGAAACACCCGTGAGATGCTCTGGGCCCATGGGGACGACGATCTATGCAGACCGAAGAGTTGCGGGCTCAGCTGCTGCGATTCCTGGCGACCTGGAACTTCCAGGCGAACCAGGGACTAAGGTGGGATGACTGTCGCAAGGGCGTCAGCCGCCAGATCGCAAGTGACTCTCGAGGCCGACTCGCCCCCGAATGGGAGATGCCCCGCGAAGACATGGTCCGTCTCAAGGCCATCGTCTGGGACCTCATCATCGGACGTGTCCTCAGCCCGGGCTGGATCAACAACTCGGACTCAGGCTGGCCCATGCTCTCCCTGACCGACCACGGGGAGAAGGTCATCAAGGGAACTCATCCGGTCCCCTACGACCCCGACGGCTACCTTGCCAGGCTCCTGAAGGTTACGGGCGGCCTAAGCGCGTCAGTTCTTCGTTATCTGGAGGAATCACTCTCAACTTTCAGGACCTCAAACTACCTGGCCTCCGCCGTGATGCTGGGCGCCGCCTCGGAGATGCTCTTCCTCGAACTTTGCAAGGCGATCTCGGAGGCCATCCAGGATCCGCAGCACGCCAAGAGCTTCGAGGAGCGGACCGGCTTCAAGAAGCACATGGCGGACAGGGTTAAGGCCGTCGCGGAGTGGCTCTCCCACAAACAATCGGCGCTACCGCCGGATTGGCAGAATCGCGATCGACTGCTCCTTATCAACAAGGTCGCGGACCTCATCAGGGATCGGAGGAACGAGGCCGGGCATCCCCAGGAACCGCCGCCTGCACGGACGCACGATGAGATGTACGCTCTGATATGTGTATTTCCTGACTATTGTATAAAATTATACGAACTTACTAACTGGCTGAGACAGAACCCGAGTTCTATTGCCTGACCTGGCTGTTGCGCGGGACGGGTGAGCGAAGACATGATCGACCGTTCGGATGGCGTGCTGGCCATGTCCTTCGGACCGCGTTCGATGTCACGGAGCTATCGGCGGGACGTTACTTCGGATGGTGATCGTCCGCTCTTGTGTTCGAGCGTTCAGTACCATAAGGCTGGTTCGAGGCGTCGTGACTGGCACGATGTCCCCGCTCGTATGAAGCGAGCAAGGAAAGCCCATCATGGCCCGCCAGACAGCCGCCATCACGGTCCTGTTCTGTTGCCTCGTCGTCGCCGGACCCGCCCGGGCCGGCGTGTACAGACTGACGTTCGAGTCACTGCTGCCGGAACTGGGCCAGCAGATCCCCAGCTACTCCGACCAGGGATTCACGCTGGCCGATGCTACCGATTTCTCCGTCGTCGGGCCGCGCGCCCCCAGCTATGCCGGGATGGTCGGCCTGGCGCCGGGCACGAGAGGCCGCCGGGGAGGCGGCATAGGGTGACGAGTGCTCACCGAACGGAGAGGCCTCGGTCGGCGATTGCCGAGAGGGAGGTTGGCGGTGAAGCGACAGAAACGCATCCCCAAGGGCCGGCGTCGCGGGCATGCAGAACGCCCTGCCCCGCCCCTCCCGTCCGGTCCGACCCAGCGACTGCAGCGGGATCGTGGCGCGAAGGCGACGAGGCCCGCCACGGTATTCAAGTATGGATCGATCAGCCAGCAGAACCTCGCGAATCTCGGGTGGTGTCCGGTGGCCGTTGAATGGGATTCTACCGATGGGTAAGCTAGACGTCCAGGACCTGACTCACCGATCCGGATCCGCCCAGGACGACTCATGCCCACGGACGACCTCGACCGCTTCTGCTGCCAGAATCCCGACTGCCCCGACTACGGCCGCCACGGCGCCGGCAACCTCTCGGTCTGCGGCCACTACGGCCAGGCCCACCACCGGCTGTTGTACTGCCGCACCTGCAAGGCCCGCTTCTCGGAGTTCAAGGGCACCCCGCTTTTCAACTCCAAGCTGCCGCACGAGAAGGTGCTGGCGATCCTCCAGCACCTCGCCGATGGCTGCGGCACCCGCCAGACCGCCCGGTTGGTGGGGGTCAACAAGGACACCGTCACCCGACTGGCCCTGCTCGCCGGCGCTCATGCTCAGGCCGCCCACGACGAGTTGGTGGCCTTTTCCCCCCTATACCCGTGAGGTCCAGTTCGACGAGAAATGGTCCTTCGTCCACAAGAAGCAGAGGAACTGCGACCCCGACGACCCGGCCGATGACCACTGCGGGGACTACTGGGACTACGTCGCCTACGACCCCGAGCATAAGCTGGTCCTGGCGGTGATCCCCGGGGCGCGGACGGAGGAGAACGGCTGTGCGATCGTCGGCAAGGTCGCGGAGCGGCTCGGCGGCACGCCGCCGGAGCTGATGACCAGCGACGAGTATCCGGTGTATGAGACGGCGATCCACAACACCTTCGGCGAGCCGGTCCCGGCGGAGCGGAAGCCGGGCCGGCCCCGGGTCGTGCCCCAGCGGCGGGTGCCGGAGGGCGTGGTCTACGCGACGGTGCACAAGCGCCGCAAGAAGGGGCGGGTCGTCGCGGTCGAGCCGCGGTTAGTCTTCGGGTCGGAGGACGAGCTGGAGGAGGCGCTGGGCGAGTCGTGTGCCAGTCGCGTGGTGAATACATCCTTCGTCGAACGGCAGAACGCGACCGATCGGCACCGCAACGCGCGGAAGGGGCGGAAGACGTATCGGTTCAGCAAGGACTGGCAGGTGCACGAGGCGATGACCTACTTGACGCTGTACGGCTACAACTTCTGCTGGTGTGTCCGGACGCTGCGGGTCAAGGACGAGGAGGGGCGGTGGCAGGAGCGGACGCCGGCCCTGGCCGCCGGGTTGACCGACCACGTATGGACCTGGCGCGAGTGGTTCACTCGCCCGGCCGTTCAGCCAGCGTAGGACACCACCGAATCTCGAGGCCAAAGCCATCTACTTCGCATCGCCGCTGAATTTCAACGACCCATACGATTGTGCGCTCACTGTCAACCTCACCGAGCCGACCGCCGAGGACGTTGAGGCAATGCGTCGTCGCTACATGGCCGGCCAAGACGTTCCGGAGTACCTGCGACTGCAATTCGCTTCCATGTCGCCCGGCGAATTGAAGGATATGGTCGCGAGGAGCATGAGGGGGACGCTCGACACGCATCAGCGGAAATACCTCGAAACGGCAGGCGTATGCTGTTTTTCCGAGGTTAACGACGAGCTATTGATGTGGGGTCACTACGGCGATCGCTATCGAGGGATCTGCCTAGAATTCCGGACCGACCACGACCCATTCAAGAAGATCCATCCCGTCGTCTATGTGAAAACGATGCCCAGAATCGACATTCGTCGGGTATCCGTTGAACAGGGACGCAAAGGAGGTTGTCGAGAGTCTCCTCTGCACGAAGTCCAGCTCGTGGGAGTACGAACGGGAATGGCGGTGCCTCCACAAGGAAGCAGGGACGCTCTATCATTACCCGGCCGAGGCCCTGAAGGGGGTGTACTTCGGCCCCCGGGTCGAGCGGGCCGGCCTCGACAGCGTCCGCCGCGTGCTTGCCGACCACTACCCTGACGTCGAACTCTACATAGGTAGGCGGATCTTGACGGAGTTCAAGGTCAAATTCGATAGGCTGGGGTAGACCAACGGACCGAAAGTCGCTGGAACGGGAGGCGGTTACGCGCCAGCCGCAAGTCGGCGACCTGAAAGGCGTCACGACCGCTACGTTTGGGCGGCAGCGAACATAAATCCCAATCTCGGACAGAGCAGGCCACCAAATGGGTGCATGCACGAAGTTCCGTTACACCGAAAGACGGAACTGGGAATGCGATACAATCTCGTAAACTGCAAGAGCGATGCCAGGCTCCTTCAATCTGTAGGCCCGA
The DNA here is from genome assembly GCA_963815795.1 of uncultured Planctomycetota bacterium. Lineage (GTDB taxonomy): Bacteria > Planctomycetota > Planctomycetia > Isosphaerales > Isosphaeraceae > JAKAUH01. The sequence goes on from CAWFIC010000006.1 coordinate 2,249,991, forward strand.
AATCTTGTCCCGGGTAACGACGATGCCCCGCTCCCGTGCGTCCGCACCCACCGTGTTTATCTCCTACTCGTGGGAAAGTACCGCCCACAAAGAGTGGGTCCGAAACTTCGCGGCCCGCCTGATGAGTGAGGGGGTCAAGGTGACCCTCGACCAGTGGCACGCCGTCCCCGGCGACCAACTTCCCGAGTTAATGGAGCGAGAAATCAGAGATAATAGATATATACTAATAATCTGCACTCCTTACTACAAGGAGCGGGCCGACAAACGGGTCGGCGGCGTCGGCTACGAGGGCGACATCATGACGGCCGAGGTCCTCGGGACCAAATCCCGCCGGAAGCAGCGGAAGTTCATCCCCATCCTCCGGACCGGCAACTGGAGGCAGGCGGCCCCTTCCTGGCTTCAGGGCAAATATCGCATTCACCTCGACGGCGACCCGTATCCGGAAGAGCAATACCAGGACCTGCTGGCGACGCTCCACGATGCGAGGCCCAAGCCACCGCCACTCGGTCCGCGACCGGAGAAGTACCAGATTCAAGAACTCCGCAAGCAACTCGAATCTGAGGATGTTGATGAACGACTTCTCGCGATAAAGGGCCTGCGGAAAATCGGCCCGGCGGCCGTCCCCACCCTCGTCGCGGCACTCCAGGACGCCGCCGCCTCGGTGCGACGGCGGGCGGCCGAGGCACTGGGCGGTATCGGCCCGGCGGCCGAGGCGGCCGTCCCCGCCCTCGTCGCGGCACTCCAGAACGACCGCGACGCGGTGCGAGAGGCGGCGGCCCGTGCTCTGGAGGGAATCGGCCCGGCGGCCGTCCCCGCCCTCGTCGCGGCACTCCAGCACGACGTCGTGCGACATTGGGCGGCCCGTGCCCTGAGGGGAATCGGCCCGGCGGCCGTCCCCGCCCTCACTCCGGCACTCCACGACGCCGACGCCGGGATGCTAGGGATGGCGTTCAATATCGTGGAGGGAATCGGCCCGGCGGCCGTCCCCGCCCTCATCGCGGCACTCCAAGACGACAACGCCTCGGTGCGGCGGTGGGCCGCCATTGCTCTGGGGAGAATCGGCCCGGCGGCCGAGGCGGCCGTCCCCGCCCTCGTCGCGGCACTCCAAGACGGCGACGCGGTGCGACATTGGGCGGCCGATGCCCTGAAGAGAATCGACCCGGCATCATCTGATACGACGTAGCGGCGTTTTGTGTCCGCCTGCTAGGGGAAGGCCAAATCTGGCTTCCGAGAGCCAACCAGACATAATGGGCCTTACAGGACGCGGCGGCTTGGCCGCCGGAGGGGCTCATTGCCGCCCCTCTTGCTGGCTACGCCAGTCATGCTTGGCGAGGAAGTCCGAAATTTCATCGTGGAATTCATGAATCCTTCGAATCATCTTGGCATATTTGTCGTATTGCCCCGCGTCGATGAAGTACAAATCCTTGGTTTGCATCTCAACCCAGCCGTCAACGTCCATCCTGCCCGTGATGACGGGGCTTGATTCTTCGATGTTCGTGGTATGCCAGCTTGCTCGATCCATGTCGAAATACTCCTGCGTATCGCATTCATGCCCGGCCACCAGATAGATCGGCTCGTCCTTTCCCTCTCCCACATAAGCAGCCACGATCATGAAGACCTCGAAATGCACATCGTCATGGCCGAACTTGGCGGGCGTCAACCTGACGCTGAAGCCGTAATCGCCGCGATCATTCAGGTAATGCCTGATCTCTTGGGGCATGGGACACCTCCTGCGGGCATTGTATCTCAAGGGCGATCGGGACGGGAAGCGGCCGGTAAGGCTCCACGACGCATCGCGGCAGTGGTCCGATCGGCAGCTCCTCGGGCCGTGTGGGGTTACTCAGGCGGGATAGGACGATGGCAAGGATTCGTTCCAAATAGGCAGTAGTTTCCCTGATGAAATGCACAATCGCGGCCTGATGCGTACCGCCGCTGTCGCCGCGGCGGCTCCCCGGCGCCGCCGAGCGTTTCTGGCTGCTGCACCGGACGCGGGAGCGCCCCGCGATGCCCGCTCTTGACCGTCCTACAGCCGGCTCATGCCACGGCCTCCTCGGTTTCTCCACCATCTCCCAGCCACTCCGACAGGAGCTGCTGAATTTCCGCCCGGTGCCGCCGCATCAGCCGCTCGGCGTCCAGGACGCTCGGCCGGTCCTTGTCCTTGTGCCACGGCGGCCGGAACCACCAATCCGCCTCCCCGGCCGCCTCCAGGCGGAATTGCAGCAATCGCAGCAGGCTCATCGTCACCCACTGCGCCTGGCTGGTCCGCTCGATCGGGTTCTTGGTCCACGCCCGGCACTCCTCCCAGCCCAGCCGCTGCTTGAGGTCGCGGAACCCGTCCTCCTGCCGGAACCGCGCCGCGAACAGCTCGACCATCTGCAGCCCGGTCAGTTCCACGGCCGAGGTCACCAGCGCGAATCGCTTCCTGTACCCCTCGACATGGGCGATGATCGCCTTGACCGGCACCTCGTGGCCCAGCACCCGCCAGAGGCAGACCACCTCCTTCCAGCGGACCTTCCGCTGTCGGCCGTAGATGAAGGCGACGCCGGTCCGCCAACCCCGCTCCCACCGGCCGCCACGGCGGGGCGGGTCCAGCCGCCGGCCCCACTTCGGCAAAGGCCCCCGGGTCCCGGCGGGGCGATCGGCCGGCGGCAGGGCATAGAGTCGGGCGTCGTGCCGCAACCGGGTCAGGAAGTCGATGCGCCGGCCACCCCCCTCGGGGAGGACCAGCGGCCGCACGACGCTCCGCAGGGCGTAGCCGCCGTCGAAGACGCCCAGGTGCTTGCCACCGGTGATCCGCGCCTGCTCGCGGAGCAACTCCACGGCCAGCTCGCACTTGGTCCGGAACGTCAGCGGGCCGCCGGGGCCGGCGGGCAACTGCGACGCGCGGAAGTAGAGCCGGCCGGAGATCGGCAGGAACCACCCCGGCTTTCCCGGCTCGTGGAGCAGCGCGCCGAGGACGACCCAGTTGTGGGCTCGGACGGTACCGGCCCGATTGGGGCAGCGGGCGGTGTACTCGTGGAAGGTGCAGGTCCCCCAGACGTGGGGGCTGGAGCGATGGACCTTGGTGTCGTCGACGGCCGAGGCGATGTAGCCGTGCCAGGTTCGACCCGGGGCGGCCTCGACCAGGCGGGTCAGGTCGTAGGTGACGCGGCCCTCGTGCCAGCCGCCGTACTCGGCGAAGGTCTCCAGGGCCTTCCAGGCGGCGGGCTGCTCCAGCGCCAGGACGGACTGGGTGATGGTGTGCTCCTCGACGTTGAGGGCCATCGCGGTGATCCACTCGGCGAAGCGGCGGAAGCCGCGGCGGGTAAACGAATGGGCGAAGGCCTGCAGCAGAGCTTGCCAGGTGGTCCAGGTGAGCGTAGCTTCGGTCATGGTGCGTCTCCTGTGTCGGGGCCGGTCGGGGTTGGTTACCACCCGGCAGGTTCCGACCAGGAGACGCCGCCTTCAAGGCGGTACATCCGATCAGTTATTGTGCCTTCCTACTGGGAAACTACTGAATAGGGCGGGCGAGAGGGCCGACGGGATTGGTACTGATCATCTAAAAGTGACCCACCCTCGGGCAAAATGATCGTCTAAAAGTGACCCACCCCAGCCGCCTCCGTTAGGGTGAACGCCTCGACACGAGACGTTCACCTCACGGAGGGTCAAGGACGTGCTGACGGTGGATGACTATGGTGCCATCAGGAGGGCACGCCGTGATGGGAAATCCATCCGGCAGATCGCCCGCGAGTTCGGCCTCTCCCGGATCACCGTCCGGAAGGCCCTCAAGCAGCCCGGGCCCGTCGCCAAACTCCGCGACCGGCCGGCGCCCAAGCTCGGCCCCTTCCAGGCCGCCATCGACCAGATCCTTGCCGACGACGAGTCCGCACCACCCAAGCAGCGGCACACTGCCGCCCAGGTCTACCGACGGCTCCGCGACGAGTCCGGCTATCCCGGCGGCTACGCCCAGGTCCAGCGCTACGTCCGCCGGCATCGACGGCGGCACCAGGAGACCTTCATCCCCCTGGCACATCCTCCCGGCCACCGGCTCGAAGCCGACTTCGGCCATATCCATGTCGACTTCCCCGACGGCCGCCGCCTCGTCCCGTTCCTCGTCGCCACCTGGGCCTACTCCAACGCCCCCTTCGTCCTGGCACTGCCGTTCCAGCGCACCGAGGCGATCCTTCACGGCATGGTCGCCGCCTTCGAGTTCTTTGGGGCCGTACCCAAGGAAGTCTGGTGGGATAATCCAAAAACTGTTGCTACTTTGATCCTTCAAGGACGCGAGCGCCAGCTCCATCCGCGGTACGCGGCGTTGGCCAGCCACTACGTCTTCGACCCACAATTCTGCATGCCCCGCCGCGGCAATGAGAAACCGGATGCCGAGAGCACCGTCAAGGCGGTGCAGCGTCGCTTCGCCACCCCGGTACCCCACGTCGCCGACCTCGAGCAATTGAACACATTGTTCCGCGAGCGTTGCGAGGCGGAGCGGCAGCGGGTCGTGCAGTCGCTGCACGGACCGTTCACGATCCGCGACCGCCTCGCCGAGGACCTCACCGCGGCGACGCCGTTGCCGGCCCATCGGTTCGACCCCTGCGTGATCCGCCCTGCGGTCCCCGTTGACAAGTATCAGACCGTCACCTTCGAGAAGACCCGTTACAGCGTCCCGCGTACCTTCGCGCATGGCCAGGTCACGGTCAAGGGCTACGTCGATCGGGTCGTCCTCGCGGCGCGGGGCCAGGTCATCGCGGAGCACCGCCGCCGTCCCGGCGAGCCGATGGTCCTGGAGCCGACCCATTACCTGGCGGCGCTGGAGTGCAAGCCCGGGGCCCTGAATCACGCGCCGGTCTTCCGCGATTGGCGGCTGCCGGCGTGCTTCGCCGCGTTCCGCTCCGAACTGGAGGCGCATCACGGTGTCGTGGCCGGCGCGCGGCGCTTCGTGCGGGTCCTGCAACTGCTCGGCGAGCACCCGCTGAGGCGGGTGAGCCAGGCGATCGAATCGTGCAATGGCGAGCACCTCTTCAGTGCTGAGGCCGTCATCCAGCGGACGCGGTCGCTGGCGGCGATCGAGTCCGCGACGGGGGAGGCGACGACGATGGCGGCCGATGTCCCCGCAGCCCCGCAGGTCCAGGTCCCGCGGCCGGATCTGAGCCGCTTCGATCAGTTCCTGGGCGGCTCCGCCGCCGAGGAACCCGTCAGTGTGTTCTTCACGTGAAGTGATATTTTTGAGTCCCTGGAGTGGAAAGGAATCCGCCCATGGCCGATGTCACGACCGAGTTGCTCAAGGTCCAGTTGCGACAGCTCCGGCTGCCGACGATGGGCCGGGAGTTCGAGAAGCTGGCGCGGGACGCCGCCGCGTCGAACCAGACCTTCGTCCAGTTCCTGCTGAGCCTGACCGAGCTCGAGCTGGCGACGCGGAGCGCCAACGCGGTGGCCAGCCGGATCAAGGACGCCGAGTTCCCGGTGGAGAAGGACTTCGACACCTTCGACTTCAGCGTCCTGCCGGGGCTGTCCAAGCCCAAGGTGCTGGAGCTGGCGCGGTGCGAATGGATTGAGCAGAAATACAACTGTTGCCTGATCGGCAGCCACGGAACGGGGAAGACACATATTTCGACAGGATTGGGCCTGGCCGCCTGTCGGGCAGGCCTGCGGGTGCGGTTCTTCACGGCGGCGGGGCTGGTCAGCCGGCTGGAGAAGGAGCAGAAGCAATACACGCTCGACCGGTTCCTCAAGCAGCTCGACCGGGCGCATCTGCTGATCTGCGACGAGCTGGGGTACGTGACGATGAGCCGGGGCGGGGTGGAGCTGCTGTTCCGGGTGTTCGCGGACCGCTACGAGCGGGGGAGCCTCCTGGTGACGAGTAACCTGCCGTTCAGCGAGTGGGGCCAGGTGTTCCAGGGAGAGCGAATGACGGCGGCGTTGCTCGATCGCCTCTGTCACCACTGCCACATCTTCGAGATGAATGGCGAGAGTTATCGGTTCCGCGAGTCGATGAAGACGAAGAAGGGCCGAAAGAGCGAGTGAACGGGCCCTGCCTCCCTTGCCCAAGGTGACCAACTTCCAGACCCAGGTGGGTCACTCTTAGACGATCAGGGTGGGTCACTTTTAGACGATCAGTACCAGGGATCTCATGATAATCGGCACAGACGTCAAAAATGAGCACAAGCGAACATAAACCGGCTTATCGGACGCTCCCCGCCGGCCGATTCCCGCGTGGAACATCGCCGTGCGCAGGCCGAGGGCAGAGAGTGCCCGCGACGTTCCACGGGCGTTTCACGGCCCCTGTCCGCGTACAAGGTGGAGACAGTCAAAAAGAGAATTCACTTAAAAAAATCAGAATACACTTGAATCTACCACGCCAGCCTGCTCTAATAGAGATCAGTGAGAGCTGACCGTCTCGTGTCGGGATGGTCGGCTTGGCTCTGGTGGCCCGCCGTGCGGCTCTTCGCATGGACGGGGCTTTCTTGTTTCAACCCTTCCAGGGAGGCACCTCGCCCGCCACCCGATCACGCGGGGGGTGAACCCATGAAAATCAACCTCGCCGCCTTCTTGGGACCCAAGGACGCCGCTGCCTTCCTCGCCCGCGGCAACGCCTGGGCTCTCAAGGGGGAGTACGACAAGGCGATCCGGGACTTCAACCAGGCCATCCGCCTCGAACCCAACCGCGGCGACGCCTTCCTCAACCGCGGCGACGCCTGGGATGCCAAGCAAGAGTACGACAAGGCGATCCGGGACTTCGACGAGGCCATCCGCCTCGACCCCAACGACGACGCCGCCTTCCTCAACCGCAGCATCGCCCAACATGCCAAGGGTGAGTACGACACGGCGATCCGGGACTTCAACCAGGCCATCCGCCTCAACCCCGAACTCGCGGTCGTACTCTCCGCCGTAGATGTTGCCAACACCGCCCCTTCAAGGTTATGCGCGGCCGGCTACTGCGGTGGATCACGGGCCCCCGTGATGCGTCCTCGGGTCGGCCCGCCCGACTGAGGAATCCTGCCGCCGTCCCGCGGGCATTCGGCCCGCGGCCGAGGCCTGGGCCGACGGCGATAGCCACGGTGACCGTGTCCGCGACGGTCGCCGAGCCGAAGACCGGCGCCGCGACCGGCATGGCTTCCGATGCCGAAGACCTCGCCAGCGACGCCGACGGGCCGAGCGGACCAGGCCCGACCCGTCGGACCGGCCCGACCGGACGCCGATCACGGCGAGGGGCAGTGCGACCGCCGTCCTCGGCGAGAGTTTAGGGTAGACTTCCATGGATTCACTCCGACGCCTCGCCGGGCCCAAGCGCCCGGATCGGGCGGGCCGCGGCGCGGACGCCGGGTCCTCGTGGCTCCTCGCGCCCACAGGAGATAGTCCGGTGATGACGAGTGCGACGATCCGGGTGCCCGGGCTGAAGGTGACGGTGCCCCTGGCCGCCGAGGCGCTGCCCCGCGACCTGGTGCCGATGGAGGGTCCGGCGGGCGAGCCGACGATCGAGCTGGTCCTCGAGGGCGGACCGCTGACGGCGCGGGCCAAGCTCAACGGCAAGAACTATCGCAAGATGCTCAAGCAGATCGCCGAGCAGGGTGCGGGCAACGTCGCGGTGGTCCTGCAAGGGGTCCTGCGGCCGCCGGCGGCCCCGGGCGGGCCGTTCGTACTCGAGGGGGCCGGCTTCCAGGTCACCATCAAGACGCCCCGGCCGGCCGAGCCGCCCGGGGAGCCGCCGCAGCGCTGAGTCGGATCCGGCCGCGTGCCCGCTCGTCCTTTACGCCGGTTTACTGTCCGATGCGACCCACGAGCCGAGCTCGAGCAGTTCGGCGACGGCTCGGGCGGCGACCCGCTCGACGACGATCTGGTTGCAAGTCCCTCTGGCCTATGCAATAATTCCTCGGTGATTGTCATTATTTACCGAGGAATCATTGCAATGACCGAGCCGGCGACCAAGATGGATGTGGCCCTGGAACTACTCCGTGAGCAAGGGACGCTCCGTCCCCGCGACCTGGCCCGTCGCGACATCCCGCCCGACTACCTGGACCGCCTCTACCGACTCGGGCGGGTCGACCGGGTCGCCCGGGGTCTCTGTCCTTGAAAGTCAAGGGCGGCTTTTCTCGACTTTTTTGAGGGATCCTCGCGTCCTCTTTGGACAACACGATCGCTGACCATATGGATATCATCCGCTGGTCTGATCTGTTGTCCTCTAACACCTGCTTCTCTTCGGGGATCGCGCGTCTCTCAGGGCCGATCCGGGACAGAGCCGATCGGGTAACTCAAGTCTGTCACCTCGAGCGTATCGTGCCCGAAGCACGATCGCCGAATTGGCCGTATGGGAGATTGGACCGAGCACCTCTGTCCGTGCCCCTCGTAACTACGCTGGGCGCTCCCCGCAGGGGCGCGAAGACAACTTGCGAAAGGTGGCAGGACAGATCGGTGGCCTCAGACGACCGCGATCCGCTCGCGGACAATCCTCCTTATTACAAAAGGACAACAACATGAAGATATGAAAATACAATACGCCGAACCCCGCACCACGGCGCCAATCCTCCCGGGGACAGGGACCCTTGGACAGGCTCCTGGCCCAGGCACGCGATCCCGGGCGAATCCCTCGGCCCCGCCTGGCGAGCCGGCGACCCGGCCCGGGATTGCCGGGTGGCCGTCGTGCCGAATACACTGGAGGAGCCTGGGCGGAGGATAGGGCAACGCGGGGACGCGACCCGAGCGCCGACCCAGGGGCCAAGACCGGGGTGGGCCGCAGGAAGCCGCCCCTCGGCATCCCGGGATTGGCCTCAATGCGATAAATCCATAAACAGTCCTCCAACGGCCGCGATCTCACCGCCTCCCCCATGCCATCCGCCCACGTGACGTCTTCTCCCCTCGGGAGCTGCTCCATCCTCACGCACGCTGCTTGTTCGCGCCGGAGCGCCGGGCCGACCGGCCGATCCGGCCGAATAACCGCCGCGGTTGGAATGCCTCATTCCGCACCCCGACGTGATACAGCGCCACGGCGAGCTTCCGCATCACGGCCACCAAGACCCGCCGCGCCTCACCTTCATGGCGTGCCTTCTTGGCCTCGTACCAGGGACGGACGCCGCACTTCTGCACCAGCCGCATGGCCGCGAAATAGAGCCATTGCCGCGCCCGCGCACTGCCCCGCTTGCTGATCCGCAACCGCCCCTGGTAGGTCCCGCTGCTTCGCTCCGCCAGGTTCAATCCCATCGCCTTGCGGTAGGCGCCCGCCGAATCGAAGTCGCGCGGGTCACCCGTGCTCACCCACAAGACACACGCCGTCGGCACACCCACCACCTCGCCCTGCGCCTGGAGCACCGGATGCCCCGCGGCCAATTGACGCAACCGCCGTTGCGCAGATTGGCCTGATGCCGGGCGGCCAGCACCCGTTCGGCGCACTCCTGGATCTGACGCCGCTGCCAGGGGCCGGCACGAACACCCATACTGGACCGTGCACCGGCCAACAACTCCTCGATCTTCGCCGCCGACAACAGCGACCGACCCCAGCGGGCCAACTGCGTCGCCGCGTCCGCGTCCGCGGCCAACGCCTGGGGAGTCCCATAACGCTTCAAGATCCGCAGCAACGTCCCGGAGGAGAGCTTCAGGACCTGGGACGCTTCCGGCCAATGACGCGCCAGGAGCCCCTCCAGGCGCCCCTGCCAGGGCGTGAGCATCTGCCGCTGGGCCACCATCTCTTCCGCCCAATAGGCCAGTTCCTCCTCCCAGGGATCGGCGGCCTGGTACGCCCAGGGCCTGGCCTTCCCCAACGCCGCCAGCTCGGCGACCACCGCGGCATCCTTGCCGTCGTGTTGCGAGGGCACGCCGTCGAAGATCTCCGCATAATCATGGGACGCCTTGGTACCGACGCGCCGGACGTCGATCCCGGTGTCCCCCAGCGCCTGTCTCAAGGCCTCTCCATAGGTCCCCGAAGGCTCCAACGCCACCACCAGCTCCCGGTCCGCCTTGACCTGCTTCAGGACGCCCACCAACGTCGGGATCTCCCAGGGATTCCTGACCCGCCACGGGCGCTCGAACCGCCCATCGGCCCAGCGACAAATCACCAACAGATCAAACTTCCCGACGTCGATGCCTACGGTCGCACCCAGACCCTCCTTTCCGCGGGCGATCTGCTCCCAGTTCACCTCGTTGACGCGCGTGGCACGGTATGCTTTGCTACTCATGGGGATGACCTCCTGCACGTGCGGTTGCGAGACCTCAACAGTTTCGCCTTGGCCGCCTATCGAGGCATCCCCACTTCTATTTCTATAGCCACTACGCTTGGCCGGACGCCGACGTGAGCGAATACCATAGCCTCGCCCAGGCCGCGCGCCTCATCCCCAGGGGGGTCGTCTGCCTACTCTCGGCGCTGCGGTTCCACGGGCTGACCACTCAGTCACCCCACGAGGTCTGGCTCACCCTGCCGAGCAAGGCGTGGGCCGCGAAGGCCGAGTACCCGAGGCTTCGGATCATCCGGGCCATCGGCCCGGCGCTCACCGCGATGGTCGAGGAACACCAGGTCGAGGGCGTCGCCGTGAAGATCTACTCGCCGGCCAAGACGGTGGCCGATTGCTTCAAGCATCGCAGCAAGGTCGGGCTGGACGTCGCCCTCGAGGCCCTCCGCGATGCCTACCGGGCAAGGAAAGCGACCATGGACGAGCTGTGGGCGGCGGCCCGCGTCTGTCGGATGCAGAACGTGATGCGGCCCTACCTGGAGTCGCTGACATGACGCGGAAGAACCCGAAGGATACGGCGGCCTCGGTGCGGCAGCGACTGCTGAACCCCAGCCGTCGATCGGGGGAGGACTTCCAGCGACTGTTGACCTGGCACGCGATGGAGCGGCTCCTCGACCGGTTGTCCCGCTCGGAGCACGCCCCCCGGTTCGTGCTGAAAGGCGCACTGCTGTTCGCGCTCTGGACGGGCGAGTTCCACCGACCGACGCGGGATCTCGATCTGCTCGGGTCCGGCGATAGCAGTGCGGAGGGTCTCGCCGAGGTCTTCCGATCGCTCTGCGCGGCGCACGCGGCGGACGACGGGCTGGTGTTCTCCGCCGAGACGATGTCCGTCGAGCCGATCCGCGAGGATCAGGAATATGGTGGCCAGCGAGTGAAGCTGGAGGCACGGCTCGGGCGAGCCCGGATCGATCTCCAGGTCAACGTCGGCTTCGGGGACGCGATCACGCCGAAGGCCGAGGCCGTCGAGTACCCGACGCTCCTGGGCATGGAACCGCCGCGGCTCCGCGCCTACCCGCGCGAGACGGTGGTGGCGGAGAAACTCGAGGCGCTGGTGAAGCTGGGGATGGCCAACAGCCGGATGAAGGACTTCTTCGACTTGGCCGTGCTGGGCCGGTCCTTCGCGTTCTCGGGCCCGGTGCTCCGGGACGCGATCGTCGCGACGTTCCGGCGCCGGGGGACGGCATTCCCGACGGTGGTGCCGGTCGCCCTGACCGATTCGTTCGCGAAGGACGGCGCGAAGCTGACGCAATGGAAGGCGTTCGTAGGCCGCAATGGCCTGGAGGGGAGGGTAGGGGACCTTGTGCAGGTGGTCGGCGAACTGGCCGAGTTCCTCGGGCCGCCGCTCATTGCGGCGGCGAAGGGAGAGGGGTTTGAGTGGCAGTGGGACTCGGCCGGGCCGTGGCGGCCGGTGTGAGCGGCCTTCGGGCGCCCGGGTATCATGCTCGGCCCCGCCCGTCGAGTAACGGGTCTCGATGACGCATTTCCGTGACCTGCTGGGGATATCACCGATGAGTGACGATACCGCTCGTGATCGCTTGTCCGAGGAAATCGGCGAAGCCATTCGAAGTCTGATCACCATCGAGGGAGTCGAGGGAATCGGCAAGCCGGTCACCGTGATCTCGCCGGGGGACTTGCCCCCCGAGTTTCTGGGATTCGTCGAGCGCCTTCGCGCGGGCGCCATCGAGCTCGACGAGGAGATGATCGTGATCACCATCCGCACCGGACGGGGTCGGCGGTGGAAGAAGAGCCCCATCCTGGAGCGGATTCGCCGGGCACTACTCGCTCTCTGTCGCCATGCCACCGACAACGGAGCTTGTGCCGAGGAGGTGAGCGGGTTGCTCGACGAGGTGAGACGGGAACTTGGCACGCCCAAAAGGAAATCGAGAGACCAAGGATAATAGCCGCTGGTCATGTCTGGCGGAACATCACAGGCGGCAGATCCGCTACGCCTTAACGTAACGAGACATAATGATAATTGCCGGACGCGGCGGGTGCAGGGGATTCATGGTTCGAGCAATCAAATTCCCAGGAGTGGCTTGCGCGAGTCGCGGGCGGCAAGGCGGTCGCGGGTGTCGGCGGCCGGCACGATGCCGTCTACTTGGACTATGGCAGCGGGCCAAAAAAAATCTTCGCAGGATGGGCTGTGCCGCCCTGCGAAGATTGGGGATTCCGATTCCCATCCAGGTCGGACGATCAGTCATTCGACCGCCGCGCCGGATACTGGATCTCGATCGGCTCGCCGGTCAGTTCCTTCCACGCCTTCTTCTGGTCGTCGGTGAGCAGGGCCTGGACCTTGGTCATGTTCTCCTTCTGCGTCGCGGCCCTCTTGTTCCGAGCCTCCGTGCGCTCCTGCTCGCTGGCGTCCTTGTTGAACGCTCCCGCGAACGAACTCCGCGTCGCTTCGACGATCTCGCGGATCTTCGACTTCTGGTCGTTGTTCAGATTCAGCTTCTCGGCCACGGTGGCATTAGCGAAAGCCTGGAGACCGTGCGCTTGCAAGCTGATCTGATCGAACCGCCTTGACTGCTCGTCCGAGAACGACAGGGCCTTCTTCACCTCGTCGCTGACCGTCTCGTTCAGCGTTGCCATCTTCGCCCACCGCACGTCCGGCGAGGCGTCGCGCAGCGCCGAATAATCGCCCTGGTGCCTCTCCCTGTTCTCGCGCAGGGTCTCCTGGACCTTCCTGACCTGCGCGTCCGTGAGCTTCAGGTCCTTCTGGACGTTCGGGGCCATCAGGAACCCGGCCGCGCCGCCACCGACGCCGCCGCGACCCTGGGCCAAGGCCGGGGAGGCCAGCAGCGCCAGGGCACCGAGTGTCAGGACCGACTTACCAAAGAAACGCATCATATTCAGACTCCTTGGCTAACAAATCGGGTGTACGCGCGTCCGTCGTCGGCACGGCCGACGATGGAAATGACGCGCGATCGGAGACAGATCTTGAAACGGGGCCGCAGGTTTCGGGCCGCTCGTCCGCGCCGCATTCCGGTCATGGAGGGCCTTGGAGATCGCCGTGTGCCGGCCGCCCTCCTGCACGATGTCGCCCTCGTCACGGCCTCGACCGCCGATTCTCGGGGCATGACCGTCGATAGTAACGCCGAGGAAAGGTTAATGCAAATAAAAAGCTAAAAATTATTTGATCGTTTGGCCGAGGATCGGCGCGATTCCCCGCCGTGCCGGTAAGAGGGATGACGGTGCTCGTGCCCGGCCGGATCAAGAAGAGTCGGAACAATCTGTGGGTCAAGAGCGGGTTATGGAGGTCAGGGCGCGAGATAGGGGACGGGCAGTCCAAACTAGATCTATGACAACCTCCGATACTTGCTATGCCCCTCCTTTTTTCGCTCCCTTCTCTCCTTCGGATCGTCCCGCGCGTCATCAGGAGTGGTGAGCAGCGGGGACGGCCCGTCGCTCCGCGGGCGTCTCCGGCCGGCTCGCCCACGGCGCCGCTCACCTGCCGAATTCGCTGCTCAGGCGAGTCTCCGCGCCCTTCAGCCCGTCGGCATGGGCCCGCAGCGTGATCGCGCCGGTCCCACCCGCCTTCGTGCGCACGACCACCAAGCAGAGACCGTTGAACACCCGCCGCTGATGCGCCCGGAACGGCTCGTGGTCCGTGGCGTCTCCGTTGCCGACCGCCACGATGTCCCCGGGCCCCTCCACGGCGAAGTGGATCCGGTCGTGGGAACGCGGCACCGTGCGGCCGTCTCGATCGACCACCGCCACGCTGACGAACGCGAGGTCCGCGCCGTCGGCCCGCAGACGGTCGCGGTCGGGCCGCAGCACGACCCCGGCGGCCGGGCCGGTCGTCCGCGTCACGTCCTCCGCCCAACGCTTCCCGTCCTTGGAGGCGACCACCTTCAGTTCGCCGGGCTCGTAGGTTACGTCGTCCCAGCGCAAGCGGTACTCGTACTTGCCCCGCGCCTTGCGCCCGAGCGACTTGCCGTTGAGGAAGAGCTCCGCCTCATCCCCCGATGTGTAGACATGGACCGGCGTCACCTGCCCGACACGCTCGGGCCAGTTCCAGTGCGGCAGGAGGTGGGCCATCGGCAGATCCGGCCGCCAGCGGGCCTGATACAGGTAGAAGCGGTCCTTGGGCAGGCCGCATAAGTCCACGATGCCGAAGTACGAGCTGCGCGAAGGCACCCGGATCTCGCCCAGCCGCTTCAGCTCATCCGCCATCCGCTGGCGGACCGCCGGGTCGGTGAAGGTCAGCATCTCTCGGGAGTCGCGCCCGTAGGGCGTCGGTTCGCCGAGGTAGTCGAAGCCGGTCCAGACGAACTCGCCGGCGGTAAAGGGGGACTCGTCCAGGCCGCGGAACTCGGTGTCCGGCGGCCACGCCCACGGCGGCGCGTACAGGTCATAGCTGCTGACCTGGAAATCGGCCCGACCTGCCAGCTTATCGTCGCCGACCGGGAAGAAATACTCCCCGCGCGAGCTGACAGATGACGCCGTCTCGCTGCCGAACACCGGGATGCCGGGGTTGGCGCGATGGAACTTGCCGTACTCGGCCGGCTTGTAGTTGTAGCCGAAGACGTCCAGCGACTTCTGGAAGCCGTTGTAGCCCGACTCGACGTGATCGCAGCCGGCCGTGACCGGCCGGGTGCGGTCCTCCTCGTGGACGATGCCGGCCAATTCGGCCGCCAGCCTCGGGCCGTCCCGGCTGTCCTGGTCCGGCACCTCATTGCCGATGCTCCATAGCACCACGCACGGGTGATTGCGGTCGCGGCGCACCAGGGCACGGAGGTCCTTCTCGTGCCAGTCGGGGAAGAGCTGCTGATAATCGTTCGGCGTCTTGCCGCGCCGCCAGCAGTCGAAGGCTTCGTCCATCACGACCAGGCCCATCCGGTCGCACAGGTCCAGCAGTTCCGGCGCGGGCGGGTTGTGGCTGGTGCGGACCGCGTTGCAGCCCATCTCCTTGAGGATCTCCAGTTGCCGCTCCAGGGCGCGGCGGTTGACCGCCGTGCCGAGCGGACCGAGGTCGTGGTGGTTGCAAACGCCCTGGAGTCGCACGCGCACGCCATTGAGGAGGAAGCCCCGGTCGGGGTCGAACCCGATCGTGCGGATGCCGAAGGTGGTCTCGACCCGGTCCACGACCCGGCCGTCGCGCTCCACCGAGGTCACGGCCGTGTACAGGTGGGGGTGCGCGAGGTCCCAGAGTATCGGGCGGGGGACGTGCACGGCCTGTTTGCAGGTGGCCGGCCCGCGCGGGGAGCCGCAGCCGGTCCGGCTCGGCCGCGACAGGGCGGCCGTCGCCGGAGAGCGCGTGGACCGCGGTCGTGAGCGTGACCTGGACCTCGCTGTCCGTGGCGTTTTCGAGGGTGGTGCGGATCTCCACCGTCGCCTCGTCGGCGGTCGCCTGAGGCGTCGTGATGGACGTCCCCCACTGGCCGACATGGACCGGGGCGGTCTTCACCAGCCAGACGTTGCGGTAGATGCCGCCGCCGGGATACCAGCGCGACGAATCGGGCGGGTTGTCCAGGCGGATCGCGAGCACGTTGTCGGCGCCGTGCCGGATGTGCGGCGTCAGGTCGAGGCGGTACGACGTGTAGCCGTACGGCCAGCCGCCGACGAAGTGGCCGTTCAGCCACACCGTCGAATAGGACATGGCCCCGTCGATGTCCAGGAAGAAGCAGCGCCCCTGATCCGGTGCGGGGACGGAGAAGTGCTTGCGGTACCAGCCGACACCCCACCAGGGCAGCTTGCCGGTGCCGGAGTCGTACTGCTGCTCGAATGGGCCCTCGATGCCCCAGTCGTGCGGCAGGTCGAGCCGGCGCCAGCCGCTGTCGTCAAACGTCGGCTGCACGTAGCTCACCTTCTCGCCCGGGTTGTCGGACGGCCGGCTCGCCCGTCCCGCGCCGCCCGGCGGGAGGAGGTCGTTGCCCGTCGGCAGCAGGTAAGGCTTGATCTTCGCGTACTCGAGGCTGTCGCCTGCATCGGCAGGGTCGTCTTTGGTGAAACGCCAGCCGGCGTTGAACGACAGGCGTTCGCGGATCGCGTCGGCGGCCCCGGCGGCGCCGGGCCCGACCACGCCCGCGGCGAGCAAGGCGGCGAGCAGTACACAACCCGGGTACGCCCGGACCGCGAGTAGATTCAACGCCGTCATGGGGGTGGCTCTCCTGGCGCTGAGGTGAGATGGCGCGGCGCCCGCTGGCGGGCCCTGCGGGGTGCGGTGGCTCGATATCGGTTCGGGATGGGGACGTCTCGCCTGGTCGGATCCCGACCCGCTGTCCCGAAGCGACATCCAGCCGCCGCACTCCAAAGGCGATCCCGGTCCCCGATCGTGCGACACCCTAAGCGAGGACCGGAAGAGGGACAGCCTGGATTTCCAGGGTCATTCACGACCTCTTCCTTGTGGATGCTCCCAACCCGACGCCATTATACTCCCGGGCTCCCCAGGGAACAGGGCATCCCAGCCGCCTGGGACCGAGCGACCCGTTGCGGGGACCCGAACTCCGGCGCGCGGAGGCTGCCCTTGCTCTTCAGCGGCAGAAGCTCGTCGGCGGCCTGCGGGTCGCCCCGCTCGATGGCGGACACGCGAGAGAAACCGGGACGTAGCGCGAATCGCCCCACGATCAGCATGGCCCCGTCGGGGGTGCAACGCCGGCCGGGCCGGCCGGGATGGAAATGTGCCCCCTGCCCCGCGCCCTCGCGGGACATGCCAGCCGTTTCCGGGCACCGGCTAAGCCGGTGTCGCCCGGATGCGGTCCTCACCGGTATATCCGCTACGATGACTCAATCAGGACATAACATAGGCGCCAATACCGGACGCAGGGCGGCCAGCGCCGGGTCGTCGTCCTCCACCCGCAAGAAGCGCCGGTGGCTGCTGCCTGGGTTTGAGAGGTCGTCGACCCGCGCGGGTCCGCGGGCCGGCGGCCCTCCGACGCTTCGGTCGATCACACCGAAGCAGGCAAGCAGTGGAGGGATGACGATCTGCTTGGCTCCGCGCGGCGGTTGCGGCGCGGGGGCGTTCCGTTCACGATTGACCCGCCGGGTCTTCGGTCTCGCGTCCATCCTCGGATCCTCTCCTGTGGTAAGAAGAAGGATGACGAAGAGGCCGCCAGCCGGATACCCGGCCTTTCAATACCTACAATTCGGTAGGATCAGGAGATTCGCAAGGGAGCCTCGCATCATCATGAGCATCTTCGACCGATTCAAATTGACGGGAAAGCGCCTCTTCATCACGGGAGGTAGTCGCGGCTTGGGACGGGAGATGGCACTCGCGATCGCCGATGCTGGCGCCGACGTGATCCTCGTTGGCCGCGACCCGGCTGGTTTGGAGAAGGCAGCCGGCGACATCCGCGCCCTGGGTCGGCAATGCTGGACCCTCGCGGCGGACGTCGGCAATCCGGCCGAATGCGAAGAGGCGTGCCGGTTGGCTCTGGATCATCACGGCCCGATCGACATCCTGATCAACAACGTGGGCGGCCGGCGCGAGAACATCCCCACAGAAGCGATGTCGCTCGACAAATGGCGCGAGCTGATCGACCTGAACCTCACCAGCTGCATGCAATGTACGAAATGGCTCGGCGCGGCGATGATCGAGCGCGGCCGGGGCGGTCGAATCATTAACATCGCTTCGATCAACGCGCTCGTGGCGGGGCGTGGCATCACGGGCCGGCACTACGAAACAGCGAAGGCGGCGATGCTTCAGTTCACTCGCTCGGTCGCGGCCGACTGGGCGGTGCACAAGATCACGGTAAACGCCATCCTGCCCGGCGGCTTCATGACGGAGGCGAACCAGCGCTGGTCCGAAATCCATCCGGAGGTGATTGAGCAGTTCCGCGCCAATATCCCGCTGGGCGATTTCGGCAAGTCGGAGGATCTTGGGCCGCTCGCGGTGTACCTGGCGAGCGACGCCTCGCGCTACATGACCGGGGCAGCCCTGGTGATCGACGGCGGGTACACGTTGTGGTAGGAAAACTGACACGATCATGTGATCACGCCACTCTCCTTGTCGAGGACTTGAAATGACCGGACCCAGAACAGTCAGATCGTTCGTGTCGAGTAGCCCGGAGTATCATCGGGCATTCCAGGCGTTCCTGGCCCACACCGACCAGAAGGACAAAGCCAGGGAGTGGTTAAGGCACGAGGTCGACGGGCTCGCGAATCGGTCGGTCATGATTGACGCGGGCGCCGGCAGCGGGAAGCTCACTTCGTGGCTCACCCCGCTGTTCGGGACTGTGATCGCCATCGAACCGAACCCCTCCATGGAGTCGGAGCTTCGGATCGCTTGCCCAGACGCGGTGGTGATCGCCGCCACGATCGCGTCGGCCTCACCGCCAGCGGCAGGGGACTTCGTGCTCTGCTCGCACGTGTTCTATCACATCCCTCGGTCGCAGTGGGAGTCAACCTTGCTGCACTTGATGGGCTGGCTAGCCCCCGGGGGCGTTCTGGCCGTCGCGCTGCAGAACCCGCGCGCGGACTGCATGCGCATGGTCAACCATTTCCTCGGGGGCCGACTCGATCTGAGCGAGCTCTGCCCGACGGCGAACGCAGAGGATGGTGAGTTCGAGGCACGGCTGGAGACCGTTCCTGCTCACATTCGCGCTCCCGACCTCGGGACGGCCTGCGAGATCGCCGAATTCTTCCTGAATGACCTGCCCATGCCCGCGCCACCGAGGTGGGAGGACCTGGAGCATTACGTCGACGCGCATTTCAAGCAGGCCGAGGGTGGTTACCAGCTCTCGTGTCATCAAGACTTCTTACGAGTCTCCAGATCGGTTGGATCGCCTCCATCGGCAATAAGAGCGGCCTATCCGCAGGGGCGCGGCGGTCGTCCCCTTGATCTGGGGGCGAAGCTTCCGCGCCAAACGGTGCAGGCACTGGACCACCGTTCGGCTCGTCTCGGGAGGCCGACGGTAGATTGGCGGCTGGATGGACCGGACGATCTGGGTCTGGGACGCGACGCCGCTGCCGGAATAGCAGCGAGGGTGGGGACACTGTTCGCAGTCGTCCTCAGTCCGCCGGCGCCGCCCGTGCAGACCTCGCCTTCCTCGCGATGACGCGGCAGCGGTTCGGTCGGCCGCAAGAGGCCCGAGAGGGCCTCGACCGCCTCCGGGAGAACCAGGAGGACCCAGCCTGCGCGAGATGGCGAGGCCCCGGGCTTCTTGCGCGAGGCCCGAGCGGTCTTTGCCGCCTCACGCCGCTGGCCTGCGAGCCACGCTGTTGAGCGATCAGCCCGGCGTGCTGCGTCGCCGTCATCTCGCCACCGTGGAGCGCCTTCCCCTTGCGCGCGTCGGTCCGAGCCCACCGAAGCCGGTTGAGGCGAGGTGGCTTCGGCCCGAGTCTGCCGAAGCCGATTGTTCGTGGTTACTCCGGTCGATTACTCGGACGCGCCGTACATGCCGATCGACGACTGCGCGGTAGGATAGGCGCGGCCGGTCGCCGTGGGCCGGGGAGCTGATGGTACCTGGAGAGCGACCGCTGGGGCCGGAGGCCTGCGGTGGCGGACGGGCCTCGTGCAGTCCGGCCGGCGTACCGCATCGCGCCGCCCGCGATGCGCCCGAACACGGGCGAGCGCGCACCCGGCCGGTGGCGACGACCCCGCACCGGATCGCCGGGTGCTTCCCGTCCCGTAGGGGGCCGGCCCCACCGGGGGTCGGGGGAGTCGGCTCAAGCCCTCCTGCGGCCGGCCGGATGACCGGGGACCGGGACACCCCCAAGGGGATGCCCCGGTCCCCGGTTCCGCCGCTCCTCGTCGTCTCATAGAATGGGCCACCTGGCCTGACCCTCCTCCAACCCGGGGCGTATTCCATGAATCCGAAGAGCGGCCGGAGAGACTTCCTCAGGCTCGGCGCCGGCCTCGGAGCCGCGGCGGCGCTGGGCGGCGCGGGACGGGCGACCGCGGGGATGGCGGCGGGCGAGCCGGCGGTCGCGGCCGCCGGACTGATCGAGACCGTCCGCGTCGGCTTCGTCGGCGTCGGGGTCAAGGGCACGGAGCACTTCGCGAACCTCCTGCGCATCGACGGCGTGGAGCTGAAGGCCGTCTGCGACATCCGCGAGGAGGCCTGCGCCTCGGCCCGGCGCTTGGCCGCCGCGATGGGCCGGCGCGAGCCGACGGCGTACACCCGCGGTGAGAGCGACTTCGAGCGCATGTGCCAGGCCGAGGACCTCGACCTGGTCTACACCGCCACCCCCTGGGAGTGGCACACCCCCGTCCTCCTCGCGGCGATGCGCAGCGGCAAGCACGCCGCCACGGAGATCCCCGCCGCGATCACACTCGAGGACTGCTGGCAGCTGGTCGAGACCGCCGAGCGGACCAGCCGATACTGCGTGATGATGGAGAACGTCAACTACATGCGCGAGGAGATGGCGATCCTGCGGATGGTCCGCGCCGGGCTCCTCGGCGAGCTGATCCACGCCGAGGGCGCCTACGCGCACGATACCCGCTATCTGAAGATCCGCGACTACGGCGACGGGCTTTGGCTGGGGGCCCACTTCGCCCGGCGCAACGGCAACCTCTACCCGATGCACGGCCTGGGGCCGCTGGCGTGGTACCTGGACGTCAACCGTGGCGATCGCCTGGAATACCTGGTGTCGATGAGCTCCAAGGCGCGCGGGATGGACCTCTACGCGCGGGAGCACCTCCCCGAACGCCATCCCAAGCGGGCCCGCAAGTACGTCAACGGCGACGTGAACTCAAGCCTGATCCGGACCGCCAACGGGGTGACGATCATCCTCAAGCACGACACCGACCTGCCGCGCCCGTACAGCCGCCGGACGCTCGTGCAGGGCACGCGCGGGATCGTCCGGCGCTTCCCCGAGTTCCAGGTGAGCCTCGAGCGGAAGGCGCACGCCGTGGGGGACCGCCCAGACTACGCCTGGGAGCCCGGCACGGGCTACCTGACCGAGTACGAGCACCCGCTCTGGAAGCAGGCCCTGGAGCGGGCGGCCCGAGAGTCGGGCACCGCCGGGGGGCCGGCACGGGTCACGGCCGAGTACCTCGAGGACTCCCGCCTCATCCAGGCGCTGCGGGCCGGGGTCCCCCCGGACTTCGACGTGTACGACGCGGCGACCTGGAGCGCCGTGACCCCGCTGAGCGAGCAGTCGGTCGCCGAGCGCAGCCGCCCGGTGGAGTTCCCGGATTTCACCAGGGGTCGGTGGAAGACGAATTCGCCCGTCCGGATTATGGGCGTGTGAGGGACCGCCCGGCTCGGGCCGGCCGCCCCAGTCATGGGCCGCCATCGAAGAGGATCGCGCATGGGAATCCCGCCGTTCAGAGACGTCGTGACGTCCGCCGAGGAGCTCGCCCGTGTGATCGGCCTGCCGAGCGAGCTTGTGATCAAGAAGCAGCGGCCCGAGCTCGACGCCCACATGGAGCGGTTCATCGCCGAGTCGCCGTTCCTGCTGCTCGGCACGGTCGGCCGGGACGGGTCGTGCGACGTCTCGCCGCGCGGCGATGTGCCCGGTCGCCTGGCGGCGGTCCGGGACGCCCGGACCCTGGTCATCCCCGAACGGCGCGGCAACCGGCGCGCCGACAGCCTGCGGAACATCATCGAGACCGGGCGTGCCGGCCTCTTATTCCTGATCCCCGGGGTGGGCGAGACGCTGCGGGTCAACGGCCGGGCGTGCGTGATTCGGGACGATGAGGTGCTTGCCCCCCTGGCGGTCGAAGGGAAGCGCCCGCTGGTCGGGATCGCCGTCGTGGTCGAGGAGTGCTTCCTGCAGTGCGCCAAGGCCGTCATCCGGTCGAACCTCTGGGACGCTCGCGCGGCCGACGATGCATCGTCACTACCCAGCCTGGCCGAGATGCTCGTCGATCAGGCCCGGATCGAGGGGCAGACGGTGGAGTCGTTGAGCCGGCTGATCGAGGATTCCTACCGGGATCACCTGTATTGAGTGGCACGTCCCCTCGCGGCGCGCGGAGTTAGCGGCAACGAGCGCTTGATCCGAGGTTGTTTCGGTCCGAGCCTACCGAAGCGGGTTCGTCCGCTACGTATTCGGGCGATCCGACCGAAGCCACTTGGGGTTAGCCTATGTTGCGCAGTTGGCGGTTGCGAAGCTCCGGTTTCCCCGGAAATCCCGGTGCCTGCGGCGCCCGGTCTTCACTACAAAATCCGGTCCGGACTCAAGCGTTCCGGGATCTCCAGACCCAGCGCCGCCAAGATTCGTTTCGGCTCCCCCATCGGACGAGCGACCCGCCGAAGGACCAGTCTCTGGCCATCGGTTGTCTCGAGTTCGATGTCACCGATCGCGATCTGACCCAGCTCGCGGAGGATGACTTCGGGCGTCATCGGTCGCGGCTTGGGCGCGGCTTGGCCTCGACGGGGATCCGGCTTGTGGATCTCCGTCTCCAGGCCCGCCCGCTTGGCCAGATGGTCCAGCGTCTTCCAGAGGGCGTACGCCAGCACGCAGACCATCACATGCGCCTGCGTCCGGCCGCTGTAGTGGTGCCAGACCGGACGGAGCAGCAACTCGCTCTTGAGGACGCGGAAGGCGCGCTCCACCACCGTCAACTGGATGTAGGTCTCCCAGAACTCCCTGGCCGACCAGCCGCCTTGATTACTCCGCAACAGGTAGGCACCATCGCCGGCCAGGGCCGTCCGGAACTTCTCCCGAAGCCAGCTCCAGCTCAACCGTGCCGGCTTGGCCTTCGTCACCGTGATCGTCACGAATGGGCGGGCCTTGGGGAAGCGGCCCTTGAGCCGACCGACACCCTCGAGGATCTTGTCGCGGCTCTTCAGGCGACCGTCCGTGATTCGTTTCCGGAGCTTCTCCAAGGCCCGTGCCAGGCCACGCCGCTGGCGGCGGCGGATGGCTCGTTCCTTCTGACGCCGCGGCCGGCTGCGGGCCAGGAGATAGTGGACGCGCTTCCGTTTGAGCAGCTTCACCTCGACATCGGGATTGTCGGGGAGCCGCTGCCAGCCGCCGGCGCACAAGTGCTGGGCGAACGCGGCCAACTCACCGCGCCGCGTGGCCAGGAGATAGCGCCGGCTGGATCGGCCCAGGAACTGGAGCGTGTCCTCGCTGATCATGCCACGGTCCATGACCCAGACCCGCTGCGATCGGCCGAACCGGGCCTCGATCGTCGTGACGACGGTCTCGACGGTCTGAAGGTCTTGGGTGTTGCCCGCCAGCGTCAGGTGAGCCAGGGGGAAACCGTCACGGGTCACGATCAACGCCAGCACGATCTGTGGGCAATCACCGCGGTGATCGCGGGAATAACCGCGGCGGGCCAGGTCGTTCTCCTCGGCCAGGCCCTCGAAGTAGGTGCTGGTCAGGTCGTAGAGCAGCAGGTCAAAGTCGAGCTGGAACAGTTGGCCGAATCGGGCCTTCAGGTCGTCTTCGATCGCCTGTTGGGCCTCGAGCAACCGGTCCAGCGTCCGGTACAAGCGGTCCTTGGTCACGGCGCTATCGGGGACGCCGAGCAGGTCCTCCAGGGCGGTCAACCGATACCAGTGCTCGGCCAGGGCGAATTCGCTGCAGGGGCCGCAGAGGCGATTGATGACCTCGATGGCCACGATGTCCGCGGGCCGGACCGTCTCCTTCCCCTGAGGGACATGGCGGTCAACGATCTCGTCGAGATGGAGGAACTTCCACAGCCACAGGCCGAGCCAGACATCGCCGAAGCGGCAAGGATTGGTCCAGCCCACCGAGTCGAGGCGGACCTGGACGACATCGGGATCATCGGGCAGGGAGACGGGCTCGGCATCGGGGAAGAGGCGAAGCTGGCGGTCTTCCCCCTGGCGATTGTGGAAGACGACGGTGCGTTGCCAGCGTCGTTCTTGGTCGTGGTTGAGCTCGCCGAGGTAGGCGACGACATGCTGGCGAGGCCCGGCCTCGGTGCGCACGCTCTCGACCAGAGCGTAGTAGGTGTGCGTCTTGCCATCTTTGGTCCGGGTGTATCGCCGCAGGAACATGAGCGCCTCCCGGTCCCCACGAGACCAGGAGCGCGTGTTGAATTCAAGGTGAAAACCTGTAACTAGGTCTTCACTACACGCGGTTCTCGGGCGTTTTCACTACAAATTGCCGGGATTCTTGAGGGATACCGCCAGGATTCCGTGGCAAAACGGCCACGAACTGCGCAACCTAGGTTAGCCTGGCTGCGTAACATTAACCATGTCCCTGAAAGTGCAGCATCTTCGCTGCCGTCTATCTGCCCGGATGAATAGCCTAATATTCCGAACGGTCGGGGCGACGCGACCATGCTTTCTCGCGAGCCTCCGCGAATCTCGCCCAGGGGGCGACCGGGTTTCGGGAAATCGCGTCGGCGGTCACACTGGATGGGACCTCGCGTGGGAGGCCGACCCGGAGCTGAGCGTCTGGCCCTGATCTCCTGGTCATTTCGAGGGGCAGGCCTCAGCCTGCCCCATGCGAGAGAATCTCGATAGGTCCTCGTCCACCTGCCTGGGAGAATGCGGCCGATGTCGTTGGAGATTCCGACGCGCGACGACTTGTACGTGCGGTATGTGGATCAGTTGCCCTACGAGCCCTACCCCGTCCAGGACCTCGCGCTGGCGGCCTGGTTCGAGTCCGAGCAGGGAGTCCTCGTCTGTGCGCCGACGGGCACGGGCAAGACCCTGATCGCCGAGGCGGCCCTCTTCGAGGCGCTCCATACGGGGAAGGTCGCCTACTACACGACGCCCCTGATCGCGCTGACCGAGCAGAAATTCCAGGAGATGCAGGACCGCGCGGTCGAGTGGGGTTTTCGCCGCGAGGACGTGGGGCTGGTCACCGGCAGCCGCAAGGTCAACCCCGAGGCCCCGGTGCTCATCGTCGTGGCCGAGATCCTCCTGAACCGGCTGCTCAACCGGTTCGACTTCTCCGACGTGACGGCCTGCGTCATGGACGAGTTCCACAACTTCGCCGAGATGGAGCGCGGGATCGTCTGGGAGCTGTCGCTCGGCCTGCTGCCCAAGCACGTCCGCCTGCTCCTGCTCTCGGCGACGGTCGGGAACTCGGCCGAGTTCGTCGGCTGGCTGGCGAGGCAGCACGACCGCAAGATCGCCCTGGTAGAGGGCAGGGAACGCCGGGTGCCGCTGACCTACGAGTGGGTGCCCGACAAGTTCCTCAACGAACAGCTCGTCGTGATGGCGGGCGGCGACGAGGAAGGTCCTCGGACGCCCGCCCTGGTCTTCTGCTTCGACCGCGAGGAGTGCTGGAGCGTCGCCGAGAACGTCATGGGCAAGGATCTCAACCTGTCCGACGAGAAGAAGAAGGACCTCCACGACCGGGTCAACGCGCTCGACCTCAGCCGGGGAGCCGGCCCCAAGCTCAAGCGATTGCTCCACCGAGGGGTCGGCGTCCACCACGCGGGGCTCCTGCCGAAGTATCGCCTGGCCGTCGAGGACCTCTTCCAGCTCAAACTCCTCCCCGTCGTCGTCTGCACCGAGACCCTGGCGGCCGGCATCAACCTCCCGGCGCCTCGGTGGTGCTCTCGTCGCTGGTGAAGGGCCCCTTCGGCGCGAAGAAGCTGATCGACTCCAGCGTCGCCCACCAGATCTTCGGCCGGGCCGGCCGGCCGCAGTTCGACGACCGGGGCATCGTCTACGCCCTGGCCCACCCCGACGACGTCAACATCCTAAGGTGGAAGGCGAAGTACGACGCCATCCCCGAGGACACCCGCGACCCGGGCCTGATCAAGGCGAAGAAGGCCCTCAAGAAGAAGAAGCCGAAGCGCCGCGAGACCGAGCAATACTGGGTCGAGGGGCACTTCAACCAGCTCCAGGCCTCCCCGCCCCGCAAGCTCTACAGCAAGGGGCCGCTCCCCTGGCGGCTGCTGGCTTATCTGCTCGAGGTCTCGCCGGAAGTCGCGGGCATCCGCGCCGCGGTCCGCAAGCGGCTGATGGATGACCCGCGGATCGCCGCGGGCGAGAAGGCGCTCGACCGGATGCTGCTGGCGCTGCAGGCCGGCGGATTCGTGACCCTGAGCCCCGAGCCGCCGGCGCCGCCGGAGGCCGGCCAGCCCCCGACGCCGTACACGCCGACCCTGGCCCAGCCGACGCCCGCGCTGGGGAAACTGCTGGCGTTCCGGAGCATCCATCCCCTCTACGGCGCCTTCTTGACCGAGATCCTGGCCGGGGCCGATGCCGACGAGCGCGTGCAAGCGATGGAGAGCACCCTGGAAATGCCCGGCCCGGTCCGGAAGCGTCTCCGAGTCCCGCTCAAGCTGCTGGAGTCGGGCGCCCTCGCCACCTCGAAGCTCGACGCCGAGCTGATCCGGCGCGGGCTCATGGTCGCGACGGTCGAGGAAGAGGAAGAGGAGGAGGACGACGAAGACGAGTGGGAGAAGAGGCCGCCGACCCTGGCGGAGAAGCTCCGATCCTATTTCGACCACTCCTACCCCGACGTCACCGACGTCCGCTCGCACCCGCTCTGGTGCGTCGGCGAGCTGATCGAGTTCGGCGGCAACTTCAACAAGTTCGTGACGAGCCTCGACCTGACCAAGCAGGAGGGGATCATCTTCCGCCACGTCCAGCGGATGATCATGCACTGTGGCGAGTTCGAAACGGGCCTGCGCCCTCGATGTCAACGCCGATCCTTCCACCCTCGCCTGGCGGACCGAGCTGCACGAACTGGCCGCAAAGCTGACCGAGAGCTGCCGGGTCGTCAACCCGACCAGCACCGATCAACTGATCGCGAAGATCGGCGAGCCCGACATGATCGATGCCGAGGCGGCGAAGCTCGCGGGCGGGGCGACCTGAGGGCGGACGGGTCCTGATGAACGCAGGAAGCGTCTCCCGTTCAAGGACCTGACCACCGGCCTCGGCATGGGTAGAATCACTCCCAGCGGCGGGTAGGCGGCCTACGTCGGGCCGTTACCGACGCGTCACGGTCTCGGAGGCGATGATGAAAGCGATCCTCTCGATGGCGTTGTTCCTCGGGGCATGCGGCCTGGCAGCTGCGGCGGACGATAAGGCGGCCGATCCGGTCGGGAAGTGGAACTGCGAGTATGAGATCGGTGGCCAGCAGCGGACATCGACTCTGGAGATCAAGAAGGAGGGGGATAGATACGTCGGGACCATGAGCTGGCCAAACCAGAAGGACGAGAAGATCAAGGACCTGAAATTCAAGGACGGGAAGCTGACCTTCTCTGCCGTGCGAAAGCTCATGGATAACGAGATCCCCATCGACTACACCTTGACCATCGAAGGCGACAAGCTCAAGGGGAAGGGCGAGACGGAGTTCGGGGGCGACAAGCAGGAGTTCGATATCGAGGGCAAGCGCGAGAAGAAGGACAAGTAGTCGTCGCGTCGCGGTCGCGCGTCGGTCTAGCCGATCGACGCGCCCACCCATTACTCGTCTGGTTACAGTGAATGAGCATGATACAAGCGACGAACATGGGCAGAGGCCGCCGATGGAACACGACTGGCTCGGCGGGATCTTCACGGCGTTCCTGCTCGCGCCGCCGAGCGTCCTCGGCGTCCGTTCGTTGATCCGAGGCCCCACGCGGTTCGCGGGCAAGGTGGTACCGATCGGGATGGACCGACTGGCTGCCGCCGCCTGGTTGTCGCCGTTTCCCTTGACGATTGCGATCGTCTTTTTCCGGCTCTACTATTCTCCGCCGCGAACTCAGTCCGAGGCGAATCACCTGGCTAACGAATGGGGACCCTTGGTGCTGCGAGCGCTCAGCATCACCTGTCTCCTCATCGGAGGGGGCATCGCCCTCCTGACGGCGAGGCCGGAAGTGAAGCCCAAAGTCGGAGGGAAGCGCAGAGCTCGACCCAAGAAGCGGAAGCGATAATTCTGGGGGATTCACCTTTGCCCGGAGCTCTCAGCCTCCATTCTGCCGTGATGATCGATCGTCAGACGGTGCGACGCCGCTCCGGAAGGATGCTGAACCTGTGACCCGGCCCGGGTAACATCCGGCAAAGGAGACGCCGATGTTCCGCATCTCCCTGCTGCTCTGGCTGATCGCCCTGGCCGCCCTGAACCTGACCGTGCTCAGGTATTCCGAGGCCATCATCGACCTGAGCACGAAGTTCGCCGGGCTGATCGGGCTGATGCCCCTCTTCGACTTATTTGCCCTGAGCCTCTATCTCGCCCTGACGAGGAGGTTCCGCTTCGCGCTGGTCCGGCGGGAGGTGCGGGTGAGCTTCATCGGCTCGGTCGCGGCGGCGAGCGGGACGATCCTCGTCCTGGGGACGCTGTCATGCCTCCTATTCCCCGAGGTCGTCCTGCAACTCCTCGACGTCCTGTATACTCCCATCGATCAGCGCATCGGGATATCGACTTCGTCACCCGAGAATCGCAGCTTCCCCATGGGGACGTTGCTCGGCCTGGTCGCGTCCGGCCTACCGATGTTCCTCACGTTCGTCCTCGGCTACCTCCACAGCCGGTTCCGGCTCGAGATCACGCGGCGTGAGGATGCATGAGGTTTCACCGCGCTTTCCCCGGCTTTGGTTGACCGACCTTTTCGCGGGCTGGTTTCATGGTATTTGGATGTGCTTGGCTTCGCAGGATCCATTGACGCGAAGGAGCCAGGCCGTGATCGCCGGTGAGGATGGGAACACGATCGGGGGGGCGAACGGGGACGCAGCGAGTTTCGAATTCTCGGGGGGACGAATGATCCCGCCCGGCCCGGTCCCCGCGACCCGGCCTGACCCGGTCCCCGCCCGCCGCGAGCCCGCCGGCCCGGTCCCGGCCGAGGTGCTCCCGCCGAAGGCGGACTCGGTGCCGGCGGCCGTCTCCAGGCGGCTGGCCCGATCCGCCCAGTTGAGCCGCGGCCGCCCGCCGGCAGGCGGGGGCTGACTGGACGAGCAGCAGAGACGTACACTGCGCCGAACCGGCTGGAGCCGCGATCGGCAAGATCGTGCGCGAGTCCCCGCGGGATGCCGTCTTGGCCCTCGACGATCCTGCTTCGGTCCGGGATACCGACGCGCGCAAGGAGGCTCGCCGATGCTTCGGTCGATCAGACCGACGCACGCAAGGCGACCGTCCGATGCTTCGGTCGATCACACCGAAGCGCAAACTCGCCATGCCGATGACCCGCGTGGTCCGCCGGCTGACGTCCTGCGCCGCTAAGTCAGTGACGTCGCCGAACTGGGCGCCCGAGTCCAGGATCCTCTGGCGCATGGCCGGGCTGGCCGAGAATGTCGCTTCCTTATTGAGGACGCGACTCACCGTCGAGGAAGTCACTCCGCACAGCCTGGCGACTTGGGCCAGAGTTGGATGGCTGTGCACGGGGCGCTTTCTCGCGACCCGTCGACGGTGGTAGCTCCTTCCGCCGAGGCGTGTGCATCGACTATCTCAATGACTCCGGGGACGGTACGATCAAGCCGGTCGTACGACCCGTGCGGGATCTCAGTCCCGCCCGTCCGGCGGTAAGGGCAGCTGTCCGGCGGTGCCCTGGCCACTGAAGGAGCATCAGGATGCATATCAGGTCTGTCTTCGCGCTGCTCCCCGTCGTCGTCCTGGGCGTCGCCACCGCGTGGGTGTGCGCGCAAACGGGTCCGTCCGCGACGAAGGGAGCACCGCCCGGCGGGGCGGCACAGCGGAACCCCGGCGAGGCCGCCCCCGGCCTCGGGGGGTCCGGAGGTGGCCGGCTCGGTGCCCGTCGCGCGGGTGCCTTCGTCCCGCCGGGACCCCCGGCTCCGGTACCGCCGGAGGTCGCCATGCCCAGGCCCACCGCCGCGGAACTCGCCACGATCAACGCCAATCTCGAGCGGTTCATCGAGAGCAGCACCTCACCAGACAAGGACCTGCTCAAGAGATTCGAGTCGCTCATCCTGGTGCGGATGCCGCGCGACAATCCCTGCATCCGCCCCGCGCCGGAATCCGCGGCATGCGGCATGCCGCCTTCGTCGAAATCGCCAAGACCGGCGATTTCGACGTCCTGTTCCTCGGCGACTCGATTATGGACCTGTGGAACGTGGAGCACGACCGGGCGGGGAATCCGGGCGGCAGGCGCGTCTTCCAGAAGTACTTCGGCGATATGAAGGTCGCCAACTTCGGCGTCTCGGGCGACACCACCCAGGGCATCCTCTGGGGACTGCAGAACGGCGAGGGCCAAGGCCACAAGCCCAAGGCCGTCATGATCATGATCGGCACGAACAACGCCGGCGGCGCCAGCGGCCCGGAGATCGCCGAGGGGATCGGCGCGGACGTCCTGGAACTGCGTAAAGACTTCCCCGACGCCAAGATCCTGCTGCTGGCCATCTTCCCCCGAGGCAGCAGCCCCGCCGATCCCAACCGCGTCAAGATCGAGGAAGCCAACAAGATCATCGCCAAGCTCGACGATCAAAAGCATGTGTTTTTCCTCAATATTAATTCCAGGTTCCTGGATGAAAAAGGCGGCATGATCGGCTTCCGCCCCGGCGACAACCTCCACCCGATCGAACTGGGGTACGAGATCTGGGCGTCTTCGGTCGCACCCACGCTGAAGACCTGGTCCAAGTGACCGAAGGGCCGGCAGGTCTCCAGCGGCAAGTCGAATCGATGGTTCGGCACCGGCAAGGTCGCCCGCCGTTCGACCGCGATCTGCGCCGCCGACGACCTCATCGCCCTCATCCCAGGCGGTTGAGCGCCTCCGGATCGAACCCTGCCAACTGCTTGTACCGCCGGGCGACACCTTCCAACTCGCCCGGACGGAAGATGTCCTCCACCCGGTCGAAGCCATCGGGGGCCCGCTCCTCGGCCATCTGCATGACCACCTCCGGGCCCATCTCCCGGTTGCTCTGCACGACCGCCGCGGTCGGGCCCAGCCGCCTGGCCTCGTACTCGCGCAGGGCGGCCGGTACGTCCTCGGCTCCGGCCAGCGCCTCGGAGAGGGCCGCGGCGTCCAGGACCGCCTGCGATGCCCCGTTCGACCCGATCGGGTACATCGGGTGGGCCGCGTCGCCCAGCAGGGTCACCCGGCCGAAGCTCCAGCGTTCGACCGGGTCGCGGTCGGACATCGGGAACTCGAAGACCTCGGCCGCCCCGGCTATCAACGCGGGAACGTCCAGCCAGTCGAACCGCCACCCGGCGAACCTCGGCGCGAACACGGCCCGGTCAACCCGACGGCTCCAGTCCCGCTCCGGCGGGGCCGCGCCCGAGTCGGTCGCCAGTTCGGCGACCCAGTTCACCAGCGGCCGCGGCCGGCCGGCCGCGGCCGGGCCGATCGGGTAGGCGACGAACTTCTGCCGGGCGTGTCCGATCATCACCATCGACCGGCCGGTCAGGAACGGGAGCGAATCGCTCACGCCCCGCCACAGCATCCGGCCGGAGAACCGGGGCGGTCCCTCGTCCGGATAGAACGGCCGCCGCACGGCCGAGTGGATACCGTCTGCCCCGACCAGGACGTCCGCCTCCCGGGTCACCGCCTGCCCGGTCCGGCGGTCAACGAACTCGGCGGCCACCCGGCGGCCCCGGTCCGAGAACGTGGTTAGCCGATGGCCGACCAGGACGCGCTCCGGGCCGAGCCGGGCCTGCGCCTCGTCGAGCAGGAGCATCTGGAGCCGGCCGCGGTGGACCGAGTACTGGGGCCAGCGATATCCCGCGGCCAGGCCCCGCGGCTCGCGCAGATCGGCCGGCCGAACTTGTTGCAGTACACGAGCTCGGCGGTGGCCACGGCGGCCTCCGCCAGCCGCGACCCCAGGCCGAGGTGGGTCAGGATGCGGACGGCGTGCGGCAACAGATTGATCCCGACCCCGAGCGGGCGGAGCGCCACGGCGGCCTCGAAGACGGTCGCCTCTACCCCGGCGCGGTGCAGGCACAGCGCGGCGGCCAGCCCGCCAATCCCGCCCCCGGCGATGAGCACTTGCATGCCACCCCCCCGCCCGTGCCATCCCGGAGGCGCGGGACGTCCTCGGAGTCTGTGAAACAATCGAGTGCTCGACTCCGAATTTGGAATACGTTATCCGGAATCGATCCCTCCACAGGCCCTCAATTCTTCTTGAGGTACCGGTCGAACCAGTCCGCGAACCGCTCCACGTCCTGCTCCATCCCGGGCCAGCCGTGATCGCCGCCTTCCTTGACGTCCATCCTCGCCTCGACCCCGGCCCCCTTCAGCGCAGCGAGGAAGGATTCGGACTGTTGCAACGGCACGAGCCCGTCCTTGTCTCCGTGCATCAGGAGGGTCGGCGGGTCGTCCGGCGTGACGGCGTAGATCGGCGAGATGGCCCTGGTGACGGCGCGGAGCTTATCCGGGTCGGTGACCCGCTCCATCGTACCCTTCGCGCGGTCCATCGCGCGGTAGTCGAACGCCGCCTTGAACGGCGTCGGGTGGCCCCGGACGCCGATGTGCTCCTCGCCGGGCCGGCCCCAGTTGAGCAGGTCGGTCAGCGGGAAGAAGACCGCGGCGGCCTGTACCCGGCTCGACTCGCGATCGACCGGATCCCTGGCGTGCGGGTCGCCCACGTCCCCGGCGGTCGCCACCAGCAGCGCGAGGTTGCCGCCCGCCGAGCCGCCGGTGATCCCGATCCGGACCGGGTTGATGCCGTAGTCCCGGGCGTGGTGGCGGATGAAGCGGACCGCCCGATTGACGTGATTTTGGATCTCGGGCACCTGGTAGCGGGGCTGGCTACCCGGCACGACGGCGAAGACGGTGTAGCCGCGGCCCAGCAGGGGCCGGAAGGACTCAGGCCGGATCATCTCGTGCGACGAGAAATAGCCGCCGCTGACGACCTGGACGACGGCGAGACCATTGGGACGCGCCGGCTTGAAGACGTCGAGCGTCAGCGCGGTGCCGTCGCTGCGGCCGTAGACAACGTCCTCGGTGCGGGTGAACGCCGGCTGCTCGACGGGCGCGGTCCGGAGAGAGGTGGCAGGCGGAGTCGTACCGGCCCCGCCAGCCGAGGCGAGGAACATGATCTGGGCAGTCTGGTGGAGGTAACGTCGCCAGTTGGACCACTCGTGTCCGCCGGAGCTGAGGACCCAGAAGTTGCGGATGCCGTGCTTGTTGATCACCGCCATGGTGCGCTGGCCGTTCCGCAGCGCGATGTCCGTCTCGCCCTCGGCCATGTAGAAGGGCACACGAAGGAGTTCGTCGTTCGTCTTCGGATCGCCCAGGATCTGCTTGAAGTGATCCTCGAACGCCTGGACCTTGTCGGGGAAGTAGCCCGAGCTGTAGACGTACAGCTCGCCGAAGGTGTCGAGGTGCGAGAGGCCGGTATTCATGACGACGAGGCCGCCCATGGACAGGCCGGCGAGCGCTCGGTTCTCGCGGCCGGGCCGGGCGCGGTAGTGGGCCTCGACGTAGGGGATGATGTCCTTGAGGTACTCCCGGGTGACGGCGTCGTCCTCGCCGGGCTTCGGCGGGTCGCCCGAAGCGATGCCGCGGGTGTTGGGCATCGCGACGATCATCGGCCTGGCCTTGCCCGCCGCGATCAGGTTATCCAGGATGAACTGGGCGTTGCCGCCGTGGCGAGGGTCGGTGCTCGTCCACTTCGAATCGTCGTCGCCGCCGCCGTGGTTGAGGTAGAGCACGGGATACCGGGCGTCCGCATCCCTCTCGTAATCCGGCGGCAGGTACACGTGCATCCGCTTCTCCTTGCCTGCGTGATTCTTGTAGGTCGCCTGCTCGACCTTGCCGTGCGGGACGTCGGCCTTGGCGTAGAAAGAGGTGTCATTCGCCGCTGCCAGTGCCGGCAGGATCGGGATCGGGACCGGTCCGGGTTTCGGCATGTTGAAACCGGGCGGCCGGCCTCCACGCGGCCCGCCCCTAGGGCTCGGTTCCGTCCGCTCGCCGGGCGGTTGCGCCGCCGCCGGCGCCATGGCCCATGTTGACAGGAGCAGGACGGCTGTTCCCCACGGCGCGAATGTCGCTCGACGTCTCACGGATGGTCCCTCCTCGACGAATTGGCCCGCCACGTTTCGACCGCCCGGCTTGGGGACGGCATGTGAAGGCCCCTCGCCGATGCACGGTCAGACGACGCGTGACCGGCCGGTGAACAAGAGCGGGGTCATCCGCGAATTCGGGGAATCGCGAAGCGATCGGAGCGACCGTCAAGCCGGATGGCCGTCCGGCGCCTGACGGCCCCTTTCGAACCCACCCCGCGGCCGGGCCACCGGACCACACGGCAGGCCATCCCGTATGGCCTGTCCCACCGGACGGAGACTGGATCGTACTCACGCCGCCACCGGGACGCCAGCCCCGCAAGGGGACGGCGCGAGCCAGATTCCGTGAGGGTGGCTGTAACGTCGGCGGACATTTCCCTAATCTGGGTAGGAAGTGGGGAGCGAGGCCCCCACCAGGACGACATCGCCCGGCCCAGGGCCGCATGGGTGCCGCATGAAGCCGCCGCGCCTCGCGGTCCGCTCGATCAGTCGAGTGGCCGATGAGCGTTCTGTGCGTCTCCCGCCAGCAGTCGGCGGGGCGATCACAACCGCGATCTCTTCACCCACCGCATTTTCCGCCGAGATCAACGTGAGGTGTACACGTGGAAAGAAGTAACCTGTCCCGGCGTGGATTCATGCAGCGCTCGCTGGGAGGCGCTGGCCGCCGCGGGGCTGCCGGACTGGTATGCCAGGCAGCTCCTCGCCGCCCAGGAGGAAGGCGCGGCCAGGAAGACGTCCGCCAACGATCGCCTCGTCATGGGCATCGTCGGCATCGGCAGCCCCCAGAGCCGCAGCTTGCAGGACGTGGGTGAATCTCGCCCCCCGGTGCAATCGGGACAGTTGACCTTCACGCTCGGCTGCGACGTGGCGGCGGCCCATCGCAAACGGGCCACCGAGGTGATGCGCCAGAGGGGGTTCAAGGACTTCGAGGCCAGCACCAAGGACTACCGCGACCTCATCAACAACAAGTCGCTCGATTGCCTGCTCATCGCCACGCCCGACCACTGGCATGCCCAGATCGCCATCGAGGCACTCAAGGCCGGCAAGGATGTCTACTGCGAGAAGCCGCTGACGCTGACCGTCGCCGAGTCGTTGGCGCTCCAGAAAGTGGTCAAGGACACCGGCCGCATCCTGCAGACCGGCAGCCAGCAGCGGACCGATTTCCGTGGCATGTTCCGCCTGGCGGTGGAGCTCGTCCGCGCCGGCCGCGTCGGCAAGATCAAGACCATCGAATGCCGGATCGACGGCAATCCGACGAGCGGTCCGATCCCCGAGGCGCCGGTCCCCGACGGCCTGGACTGGGACTTCTGGCTCGGCCCGACCGCGCGGTGCCTTATCGCAAGAAGGGCCGGCTCACGAATGGCTTCTATGAGTTCCGCTGGTGGTATGATTACTCCGGCGGCAAGATGACCGACTGGGGCGCCCACCATCTGGACATCGCGCAGTGGGCCCTGGACAAGGATGGCAGCGGCCCCGTCGCGGTGGAAGTGCCCAAGGCGACCGAGTCATACAAGGGCGGCGACGGGTACAACTGCCACCCGAGCTTCCAGGTCCAGTACACCTACGACAACGGCACGAAGGTCATCGCCATGAGCGGCGGCGGCACCGACCCCGGCAAGCTCGTCGACAAGGATGGAAAGGTGCCCCGGCGCCGTGACGGCAAGGAAATCACCGTCGGCCCCAACAACAATGGCGTGCTGTTCCTGGGGGAACACGGCACGCTCTTCGTCAGCCGCGGCTCGCTCCTCGCCAGCGACGCCAGGATCCTCGCGGATCCGCTCAAGGAGGATCCGAAGGTCTACGAAGGCCGGCCGACCAACCAGATGCAGAACTTCGTCGATTGCGTCACGAGCCGCAAGCAGCCGATTTGCAACGCCGTGGTCGGCGGCGGCTCGGTGATCGTTTGCCACATCGGCGTGATCGCGCTGCGGACCGGCAAGAAGCTGAAGTGGGACAGCGTCGCGCATCAATTCGATGACGCGGAGGCCAACCAGATGCTTTCCAGGCCGCGCCGCGACCCCTGGCAACTCCCGGTGTAGGCGGGCGGCTCCCGTTCCGCGCCGCGGCCGGCCCTCCGTGTGTGTTTCCGAGTCTAGGAGTACCGTCATGAAGAATGCGTCGATCGCTCTCCTGCTGCTGCCCCTGTGGGCCGGCCAAGTCGCCCTGGCGCAGGCGACGACATCTCAGAACGCGCCGACCCAGGACGCGCCCCCGGTGGAGGATTTCAAGCCGGCGGCCTCGAATCAAGCCGGCAAGGAATATCCCCAGGTCAATTCCGAACGCCGCGCACGATTCCGCATCGTCGCCCCCCAGGCCCAGGGCGTGCGAGTGAGCCTGTTCCGCGGGACGCCACTGACGAAAGGCGAGGACGGCGCCTGGACCGTCACCACGCGGCCCCTGGACGAGGGCTTCCATTACTACACCATCAACATCGACGGCGCCGACGTTCCGGACCCCGGCAGCAAGTTCTTTTACGGCGCGGGCCGCTGGGGCAGCGCCATCGAAATCCCCGCCCAGGATGAGGACTTCTACGCCGTCAAGAACGTCCCGCACGGCCAGTTGCGCGAGAATCTGTACTTCTCCAGGAGCACCAACAAGACACGCCGCTGCTTCGTCTACACGCCGCCGGATTACGACAAGGACACTAATGTCCGCTATCCGGTCTTGTATCTGCAGCATGGCGCGGGCGAAGATGAGACCGGGTGGGGGAGCCAGGGGCATGCGAGCCTGATCATGGACAACCTGATCGCCGCGGGCAAGGCCAGGCCGTTCATCATCGTGATGGACAATGGCGGCAATATCGGCGGTGGTGGGCCGCGACGCGGTGGTCCCCCCCAGGCAACGGCCGCGGCGGTGCCCCCGCTGTCGGCGGCCGCGGCGGTGCCCCCGGCCGCGGTGGATTCAACTTCTCCGCCTTCGCGAAGATCCTGACGGAGGAACTGATCCCCTTCATCGATTCCAACTATCGCACGCTTTCCGACCAGCCGCATCGCGCCATGGCGGGACTGTCGATGGGCGGCGCGCAGACAAGGCAGATCACCCTGGCTAATCTCGACAAGTTCTCGCATATCGGGCTCTTCAGCGGCGGCAGCATCGCGGCGGATACCCCCGCGCTGGCCGATCCTGCGGCCTTCAGGCAGAAGGTCAAGGTGCTCTTCGTCAGCTACGGCAGCAAGGAGAACACCGCTGCGGCAAAGGCCAACCACGAGGCGCTGGAAAAGATGGGCATCAAGAACACCTACTACGAATCTCCGAACACGGCTCACGAGTGGCAGAGCTGGCGGCGGAGCCTCCATCAGTTCGCGCCGCTGCTGTTCCAGGAATAGCCAGGAGCGAGCCATCATGCGTCCCCGATCTCGTGCGGATGGCCGAGAGCGCGTGCCGCCTTCGGCTCCTCGGAATCGCGGCGTTCGCCGTGTTCGCGGCCCGGTCGGTCGACGCCGCGGACCCCGCGGCGCCCGACCGAGCTTTCGTCGAGGAGTACTGCACTCGCTGCCACAACGATGTGGACAATAGAGGCCGACTCGACCTGAACAGCCTGGCGTTTGACCCGAGCGATCCCGCTAACCTGGCCGTCTGGATCAAGGTGCATGATCGTCTGAAGGCGGGCGAGATGCCGCCCAGGAATCGGCCCCGGCCCGATGCGACCCGGCAGGGCGCCTTCGTCGAGGGCCTGGCGCGGTCGATCGTCGACGCGGAGCGGGCGGCCCTGGCCGGCGAGGGCCGGGCGATTCAGCGTCGGCTCAATCGCCATGAGTATGAGAACGCCTTGCGCGACCTGCTCGGCGTCCCGTGGGCGCAGATCGCCGACCGGCTGCCCGAAGACGGCGAGGCCTATCACTTCAACAAGAGCGGCGAGGCGCTCGACGTGTCCTACCTCCAGATCGCGCGGTTCATGGACTCGGCCGACTACGCCATGCGGCTGGCCATGGGGATGCACATCGAGCGGCCGGCGAAGATGACCCGCAAGCTGTATGCGCGCGACGAGCGGAGCCTGCGCAGCTGGTGGCCGCGCGAGAACGGGACCCTGCCCGACCGGCTGTCGTTCCCCGTGCTCGACGCGCACGCCCAGCCGGACGTGCGCGCCGGCCGGGCCCCGGCGACCAGCCCCGCGACGCGCGATCGCGAGGCGGTCGGCAAGGTGTCGAGCATCTTCAGCGATGCGGGCGGCTATAGCTGGAGCGGCTGGCGGGCGCCGGTCGCGGCGCGCTACAAGCTGCGGATCGCCGGTTACACGATCTGGGTCGCCGGCGGCGGGGTGGCGCGATGGTTCTATGAGGGCCAGGGGGCCGCGAAGGCGCCGGTGTACCACACGCTCCTGTGGCACCGCCCGAACCTGGACGAGGTCTACTCCGGCCGGCGCGACGAACCGATCGGCGTGTACGCGCAGGGGGGCGGCCAGACCCGCCCGATCGGGGCCGTCGATTTCACGCCGCTGCCGACGGTGAGCGAGATCGAGGTCTTCCTGCTGGCGAACGAGGTCGTGCGGACCGACGGCTCCCGCCTCTTCCGCACGCGGGTCAACGGCACCGACGAGCAGTATATCAATCCCCTCGCGACCGATGACGGCATGCCGGGCTACGCCATCCAGTGGATCGAGGTCGAAGGCCCGTTCCACGACGACCCGGTCGGCGGGTCGGGCTATGAGCGGTTGTTCGGCCGGTTGCGGCTGGTGCCGTCGAAGCAGGTGCGGTCGGGCGTACCGCTGGAGATCGTCCCGAGCACGCCGGTCGGGCCGGGTGCGGCGGCAGGAGTCGGCGACGGCGGTGGGCGCCGCGGGCCGCAGGGATTCGGGCGCGTCGCCGTGCGCGAGGCGCTCTATGAAGTCGAATCCGCGGCGCCGCGGGAGGATGCCGAGCGGCTGTTGCGATCATTCCTGAAGAAGGCCTATCGCCGGCCGGTCGCCGAGGCCGACGTGCAGCGGTTCCTGCGGTTGTTCGACGATCAATTCCAGCAGGGCTCCGGCTTCACCCGGTCGATGCTCTCGGCCTACACGGCCGTCCTGTCGTCGCCGGGCTTCGTGTTCGTCGAAGAGAAGCCGGGCCGGCTCGACGGATACGCCCTGGCCACGCGGCTGGCCCTGTTCCTGTGGAACTCGATCCCCGACGACACGCTGCGGGGCCTGGCCGATCGCGGCGAGCTGACCAGGCCCGACGTGCTGCGTGCCCAGGCCGAGCGCATGCTCGACGATCCGAAGGCGCGCCGCTTCGTCGAGGCGTTCACCGACTACTGGCTCGACCTGCGGAAGATCGACGACACGTCGCCGTCCACCACGATCTACAACGATTACGAGCTCGACGACCCGCTGAAGCTGGCCGCGGTGGAGGAGACGCGGCTCTTCTTCGTCGAGCTCCTGCGCACCGACATGCCGGCGCGGAACATCATCGATTCGGACTTCACGTTCCTGAACGAGCGGCTGGCCGACCATTACGGCATCGCCGGCGTCTCCGGCGTCCGGTTCCGCAAGGTGAAGCTGCCGGCCGACAGCCTCCGCGGCGGGGTGATGACGCAGGCCAGCGTCCTGAAGGTGACGGCCAACGGCACGACGACCTCGCCGGTGCTGCGCGGCCACTGGATCACCGAGCGGATCCTGGGGCTGGAGACGCCGCCCCCGCCGCCGACGGTCAAGGCCGTCGAGCCGGATATCCGCGGCGCGGTGACCATCCGCCAGCAGTTGGAGAAGCACCGCGCCGACGCGAGCTGCGCCTCCTGCCATAGCAAGATGGACCCGCCGGGCTTCGCGCTGGAGAGCTTCGACGTGATGGGCGGCTACCGCCGGCGCTACCGGGCGGTCTCCGAAAAAGTCCCCCCGGTCCGGGGCTTCGGCCTGAATGGGCAGGCGTTCGCGTTCCATTACGCCCTGCCGGTCGATTCGGCCGGCGC
This sequence comes from uncultured Planctomycetota bacterium, assembly GCA_963815795.1. Classification (GTDB taxonomy): domain Bacteria; phylum Planctomycetota; class Planctomycetia; order Isosphaerales; family Isosphaeraceae; genus JAKAUH01. The sequence goes on from CAWFIC010000006.1 coordinate 2,289,761, forward strand.
GCTGCCCGACGGCCGGCCGTTCAAGGACGTGCGCGAGCTCAAGAGGCTGCTGGTCAAGGAGGAACGGCCGATCGCGCGGAACCTGGCCCGGCAGTTGACGATCTTTGCCACTGGCGCGCCGGTGCGGTTTTCCGACCGGGAGGAGATCGAGAGAATCCTCGACGCGGCGAAGGCCAGCCGGTACGGCGTGCGGAGCATCGTCCACGCGATCGTGCAGAGCGACCTATTCCGGAACAAGTAGGAAGGACCGGCGATGAACCCGCAAACCGGTACAGGATCCACGGTTCCCTTCGCGTCGAGGCGGCGGCCGATCTCTCGGCGGCGCTTCCTCCGCGGCTCGGCCGTGGCGATGGCGCTGCCGTTCCTGGAATCGATGAGTGCCCCGTTCGCGCAGGCGGCCGCCGGCCCGGTGCCACGGCGGATGTTCTGCATCTGCAATAACCTCGGCGTGCTGCCCCAGCCATTCTTCCCCGGGGACGCGGGCCGCGACTACACCCCCTCGCCGTACCTGAAACTCCTCGAGGAGCACCGCGCCGAGTTCACCGTGCTGAGCGGCGTGTCGCACCCTTTCGTGGACGGCGGCCACCCGTCGGACATCAGCTTCCTGACCGCGGCCCCGCACCCGGCCAGCAGCTCGTTCCGGAACTCGATCTCGCTCGACCAGCTCGTGGCCGAACGGATCGGGATGTTGACGCGGTTCCCATCGCTCACCCTGGCGGTCAACGGCGGCCGCAGCCTGTCGTGGACCCGCACGGGCGTCGCGATCCCTCCGGAGGGCCGGGCGTCCGGGGTGTTCCAGCAGCTCTTCCTGCAAGGGACGCCCGCCGAGATCGAGCGGCAGATCCGCGAGCTCGACACGGGGCGGAGCATCCTGGACGTGGTTTCCGAGCAGGCCCGGGAACTTCGGCGGACCGTCGGCGCCCGCGACCGCTCCCGGCTCGACCAGTATTATTCCGGCGTCCGCGACCTGGAACACCGGCTCCAGGAGTCGCGCGGCTGGGCCCACAGGCCGAAGCCCAAGGTCAAGGCCAGCCCGCCGACCGACCCGGCCAGCCCGGCGCAGTACATGGCCAAGGTGCAGATCATGTATGACCTCGCGCGCCTGGCCTTCGAGACCGATTCGACCCGCGCGATCACGCTGATGCTCAACAGCGTCGGCACGCCGGTCGTTCAGATCGCCGGCGCAACGATCACCGACAGCTATCACAACCTGTCGCACCACGGGATGGCCGAGGAGAAGCTGACGCAGCTCAAGGTGATCGACGAATGGCAGATGAGGATGCTCGCCGGCCTGTTCAAGGGCCTGAAGTCCGCCAGGGAAGATGGCGCGACGCTGCTCGACCGCACGATGGTCCTGTACGGCTCCAACCTCGGCGACGCGAA
>CAWFIC010000007.1:0-16070 GCA_963815795.1 uncultured Planctomycetota bacterium
CTTCCTGTACGGGCCGGGGACGGGCCGGTCGGGACCGGGACGGAGGCGATCGCGGGACCCGGTCCGATCGGACTCGGTTGCCCCGAGGTGTGGACGACCAGACGGAAACCAGCCGCGTCTCCCTTCGCCCCCGCCGGTTCCGGCCACGTCTCGGTTCCGGTCAGATGCGTGCCGGTTCCGGCCCGAAGCTGATTTGAGGCAGGAGGCTTGCTGCTGGTATGATGGCTGATGCAGAGTGGCTCTATTCCGGATGGGGACTACGATGAAAGTTGCCGAGATCGTACGGGCCGACGGCTCTCAGTTGGTGAGATTGCCCGGGGAATTTCACCTGGAAGGGGACACCGTCTCGATTCGGCGCCAGGGCGAGGCCATTGTCCTGGAACCGATCAAGCCGGCGACGTGGCCGCCGGGGTTCTTCGATGGGATTCGCATCGACGACCCGGCGTTCGGGCGTCCGTCCCAGGGGCAGGTTCCGCCTGCCCCCGAACTGGATTGAGCGTCCCCATGCGCTACCTGCTCGATACGAATACGTGCATCGCCGCGATGCGCCATCACGCGCCGGTGCTTCAACGCCTGGCTTCGGTGGCGCCGGCGGACTGCGCGATTTCCAGCATCACAACCTACGAGCTGTACACCGGCATCGAGAAGTGTGCCGATCCCGCGAAAGAGTCGGCCAAGGTCAACCTGTTGTTGGCCACGGTGAGTGAACTGGTCTTCGACGGGCAGGCCGCGCGGGAAGCCGGGCGTATTCGCGCCCTTCTCGAATCCCAGGGCCGCATGATCGGCGCGTACGACGTCCTCCTGGCGGGTCATGCCCGTTCCATCGGTCTGACGCTCGTCACGGCCAATGTGGCCGAGTTCAGCCGAGTACCGGGATTGAATTGGGAGAACTGGCAAGCTCCGCCAGGGCCGTAAAACGGGCTCGTGGGATGGCCCAGGCAGAGACGGGTTCCCATTCATTTCTTCGCAATGGGATCTCTGAATGGATCGTAAATGCGAGTCCGGCCGCGCGACCGGCGCCGGCCTCCGCCCGGCCCTCGCCCGGTTCGGCGGACATCGGCGTCGGGGGCGGAGACGGCGAGGCCCCGGCCGCGCCGGGACCCCGGCTACTGACGGTCGGGAGGGTGGGGTCCGTCGGATCCCGTCCGGATGCGCCCCGCGTCACCCCGGCGGTGGGGCGGCGGGTCGGGAGGCGGAGTCCGATCGGCCGGGTCGGAGCACGCCAGGCCGGCCCTCGGACAAGCGTCGATCATCGCGTGTCCCGCTCTCCGGTTCGCGTCGGACCGACGATACGCCGCGTGCCGCATGGGCGACGGTCCCGGGTGGGAGCGGCCCGGGCGGCCTCGCGGGCCGGGGACGGACGGCTCGGGGCCGCGACGGAGCGGATGGCGGATCCCGGGACCGTTCGTGGATCTGCGGTCCATCGGAGCGAGCCTGCAACGAGAGAGTTTTCCAGACTGTCCAGCGGTCAGGGCGATTGAAGAATGTCCCCGTTCCGGACCGATGGCGCAGCGCGATCACATGTACTCATTTAACCGCGCTGCCGGTCACGCTTTGCAAAGGAATTCCGCCGTTATTGCCATTTCGAATAGCCAGTCTACAATCACTGTTTCCGTTGCTCCCGGACTGACCGATAAAAGAAGCTCGGTAGGGGACAAATGCGACGGCAGCATGTAGCGCGGCGCGATGTTCTTGGTGGCCTGCGATGTCTGCCCGTTTCGATGCGCGAAGAAGTTGCGGAACACGGGCAGATCGTTGAACACGTTCTGACTGAGAGCGTGAGAAAGAATTCGAGCGATTGCCCTCGGAGGACGGCGACCTCGTGAACCACATGGGGCCTTCGGAATTCCGCCAGCTCTCCCTGGAACCTCGGTGCCCGGGCCGACCGAGCGCCACGGACCGTCGTACGGGGCGAGTTGGCCGCCTCCGTAGGCGGTGTGGGGGCCGTGCGGCCCCCTCCTCAGACCCCGGCCGCCGCCGCCGCGCGCACCTTCGCCGCCGCTCGCAGGCTCACCGCTCGCATCAGATTATGAGCCAACGCATGCCACAACGCGATCGCCTTGGCCTTCAGTTGGCCCCGCACCCGCAACTGGATCAAGCCCCGGTTCCGCGCCTGCGCGTCGACACATTCCGCCGTCGCGGCCCGCTCCTTGTAGATCGCCTTGGCCTCCGCGCCGGCCATCCGCTGCCGCCACGCCGCCACCGCCGGAGAGTCGCTGGGCTTCGGCGCGTAGCGATCCACCGTCGAATCCTTGGGCGCCGGCACCGGCGCGTACACCGTACAGCCCACCCCCTCGGCGCTGACCGCATCGATCTGGTCGTGCTGCGCGAAGCCGCCGTTGACCAGTACGTCCTCGAGCCTCCGGTCGTACCGCGCGTCGATCTGCTCGACCATCGGCGCCATCTGGCCGGCATCGCTGCCGACGGTCACCACGTCCACCCCCACGATGATCTGACTGTCGGTGGCCGTGCTGAACTGCACGTTGTACGCCGGGCGGAAGCCGCCGTCGGCCATCTTCATCACCGTCGCGTCCGGGTCGGTGGTCGAGCCGCGGGCCTTCTGGCGATCTTCCGGCTTCTTCCTGGCTTCCAGCTCAGGCAGCCGATCCAACGCCCCCTTGATCCGCTCGGCCCGCTCGCGGGCGGCCCGCTCCCGGGCCTTCCGTCGCCGGCGATCGTCGGCCGCCGGATCGGCCTCCAACTCCGCCCGCAACGCCTGGACTTGGGCCTCGGCCTCGGCCAGGGCCGCCTCCAAGGTAGGACGGCGGCGGAACGAGGCGGCGCCGGCACTGGCCCGCACCCGCATCCCGTCTTGCGCCACCCGATTCAGATCGACCAAACCCTCGGCCATCAACACCGCCACACTTTGGCTGAGCCAGCGGTCCAGCAGTTCGCCATGGGCGGTGCGGAAGTCGGCCAAGGTGTGGTAATTGATGCGGACATCGCCGAGGATCCAGCGATAGTCATCGTGCTTGTGACAGAGTTTGTCGAGGTGTCGGGCACTGCCGACGCCGTCGATCGTCGCATAGAGCCACAGCGCCATCAGGATCTTGGGATCGATGGGGGGATGCCCCGGGTGGCCCTCGACGGCCTTGATGGCGCTGTACAAGGGGCTGAGGTCCAGTCGCTCGACATAATCCCAGACGACCCGCGCGAGATGATCGTCGGGGATCAGTTCGTCGAGCGCGACGGTCCGGAAGACGATCTGGTCGCGGTTGGCGATCCGCAGTCGCGGGCGACCGGAGGGGGCCGGTGGCTCGGTGGATCGGGGTGGCCCATCATCGTCAGCCGATGTCCCGAAGAGCGACGGCTGTTCGGGCCGGGGCGCTGGGGGGTCGAGGGGAGTGTTCATGGTGATAGGATAGCGGCAGAATCCTCATGTGTAAACGTCTTTTGAGCGATTCCTTCACAAGCTCTGAGTGAAAAGGCCTGCCCGATCTGCACCTGAATCGAGCAGCCGACGTTCCCGCAGACGCGCATTAGAACATTCGGATCGTGCCATGCGGGCTCATCCCGCCGGTGCCAAACGCCCAGCGCGTTCGGCCTCGCCCGGCTGTTGATACAGGTGATGGCAGCGCCGAGCGGGTCTGGCGTGTGCGTCGTGGTGACAGATTCCTTTCGCTCGGTCAGCGCCCCGATTGCGCAGGACAGGTAGAACGACCGCGAGAAAAGAGCCCATGCGTTCAGCGCCTCGATGGTGACATATGCCACCACCATATCGCGATCTTTATGGCCGACGACGCTGGCGACTGTCCTTATACGCCGCTCCAACCTCGCAATCCTTCGATTGAGCGTCTTCCGAAGCCGCCTTAAGCGTTTGCATCTCCGCATGGCGGGGAACCGTTAGAGCAGCAGTTTCGGTTCGAGAGCCCGTGATATCCAGATAAACCTCGTCTTGCGCTGCTCGAAACGCGTCGTCGCCTTTGAACAGGCCCCGATGTACTCGCCAACCTGCGGGTATGCAGCCGGCTCATCGACTGCCGACGCAAGCAGCGTGAGATTCGGCAGCGCGAACTGAGGATCGATCACGAGCGGCGCGTTCCGGGGATAAATCTCGTTGAAGTTACCCTGCTCGATCGGCGCGAGGGCGTGGGAGATAGCCAGCACCAAAGTGTAGAAATTGTACGATTTCATCAATGAGGAGCCGTGAATGTCTGGCCATGCGAGGATACGATCCATGGCGGCCGTGACGCGGCTCCCCAGCGCCTCTTCTTCAGGAAACACGCTCTCATTGCTCTCGTAGAAATGATCGAGGTTTCGATCGGACGCGTGCTTGATACCTTGCGACAAGGTGAACACGATATCAGACAGCAACGCGGCATCGGCCATTCTGCTGAGTTGCCGCTCCCCGAACACCCCGAGCTTTTTCAGCGCCTCCGAGTATTTCTCGACCAACTCGACGACGAACCACTTGCATTCGCCCTGATGCGTCGCATGGCGCTTCTCTTGAGGATTCAGCGGCACTGTGTAGGAATTCATGCGCCGGAACACTTGCCTGATCTCGTTCGGCGTCGCCCCAACGAACACGTCCACGGTGAGAGCGTAATCGACGAACCGCTGCTGTTCGGTTTCTTCGAGCTGCGAAAACAGCCTGCCGCCAAAAGGACCCTTGCCCGTTAGCCTGAAGCTCCCTTCGAGAAAGTCGGAAATAGCCTGGCTGCGTTGCTGGCCGTCGACGATTTCCTTTTTTGTCTTTTTGGTTTTCAAATCGGTGGTCTGGTACAGCGACAGCTTGGGGATCGGAAAGCCGAGCAGGATCGTTTCGATCAGATACGATCGCGCAGGCCGGCGGCCAGACCTTGTCTGACCGCTGATACTCATGGTTGACGATGATGGATTTCTCCCTCATTTGCTGGCAATACTCAGCGATCGTGAAAGTTGACGGAGTAACTTGCATGTTCAGCCCTTTGTTCGAGTAGCCCCTCTCGGAAGTCATCATCCGCGAGCGGCGCTGATGGCTGCTGAAGCGCTAGCTACGCGTCATCGGCAATCAGACCAGACCCGCGAGATGCAGAAGCTCCTCAACGACGACTCGCAGCCCGGGAATCACCTTATCCACGTCCTGCTTGGTGGCGAGGTAACGCCGGCCATGGGCTGCGCGGTCCCCGAGCGCCTTGATCTCCGGGAGAGCTTTTTTCACTTCGCGGCCTAGGTTCCATGATCTTTCGGCAAGCACCGCATCGACGAGCCCGCTCAACATCAGGAACTCGCCCGATCCGCTCTTGATTTCCGCCGCTCTCCCCTTCGCTTCGTACAGCTCGATGATAACCGTCTCAACCAGCCGGCGGACCATCACCGAGCACGCATCATACCAATGATGCTCATAGCAGCCATTAGCCTGGAGCACGACGCGCTCAATGTACTTCCGCCGCGTTGGGCGGACGACATCGAGCGGCAGCACTTGCTCGCTTTCGGGGATTGGGTTGGCCGTCAACCGCTCCAGGGCCGGCAGGATGGTCGCCTGGCAAACCAACCGCATCGCTTTGAGAGCCTCGCCCCGCTGTCGGGGCGCAACCTTGGCCGACTTCAGCAGGTTGAGGTGGCCCGAAACCTCACTCGATCCATCGCCATCCAGCCCGGCCGCTGCCAGGATAGGGCCAAGCCGCGCCTCGGCCCTCGACAGCGCAACCACGGCGTCATGGAATCGCTCGCCGTAGGGATTGTGGCCACTCAGCGATTTCCCGTTCCTCGCGGCGACTTTCGCGACGTTGTAGACGGCCCCGCAATGTCCCAGAAGCTCATCAAGCACCGCCTTGGCTTGCTGGGAAGTCATTGCTCGCACCTTTAACGTAAGCATACTTGCCGTCTTCGTTGCGGTCGCGCGACAAGTAATTCTTCTTGACAAACCAGAGCAAGTCCGAGGCGATGTTCTTCGGATCGTAATGGTGTCCCCGCCGTGAGAGCTCGGCGTGGAGTTCACTCGCAGTCCGCCGCCGGCTGAAATAGCCCTCGCGCATAAGCGGGTACATCTGGTCTCGGAAGGAGGACCCGTGGGGACGCCGTGGGCGGACCGCCTTCGGCGCACCCGGATCGCCATTCCCTGACGGTACCGTCCCCACAGGCTGGCCATCCATGGCGGCCTTCGGCTTGCTTCGCTGCCTTCGCCGAGATGGGACCGGCGGCGGCAGTGCCGCCACCGAAGGCTCCGGCGTCACGTCGATGACTCGATGTTGAGGCTCCACCAGAGAGCCGAACATGTGGCTCATAGACCGGTTTACGGCCAGGCCGGTGTCCAGGTCGCCCTCGAACTCGAAACTGATTTTCTCGGCTGAGAATTTGTACTTCACTTTTGCCACGAGCCCTACTCCTCCACCAGAGGACAGGAAGCGTCTGTGCACCAGACATTTTACGATGCCAACAGGTTCGCTCAAGGTCAATTCTATTAGCAAGTTACCGACTTTAGAGACGACACAATTTTTCTCGGCTTCGAACACGAGCCGCCGGATCGCCAGAGAGGCTATAAATAGCATCCAACAATCAGCCGCAGAAACTGGGCCGCAGCTGGCCGCAGAAACTGGGCCGCAGCTAGGGCCGCAGAAACTGGGCCGCAGCTTGGCCGCAGAAACTGGGCCGCAGCTAGATTGGCTGGCCCGCCGCTGGCCGCTATCCGACCTGCCCCGTCGGATCGTCCGGCCGGCTTCGCCTCGGGCCCGGGCTGTCCGGACCGGGGGTCGGGGTGGCGGCTGTCGCGGGTCCCAGGCCGGGCGGTGCGGGTTGCGGGCGTGCTCTTCAAGGCGGACAGCGCAGGCATCGTGGGTCGATGAGACCCCCGCATCCGGCTCAACGATAGCGTGCCTTGCCGGGGATCACACCCCGGACACCGCCCGTCGGATCCTCGCAATCCCCGGGATTGCGCGGGATGATGTGGATATGGACGTGCAGGAAGGTCTGGCCCGCGTCGCGGCCGATGTTCACCCCGATGTTGTACCCCGTCGGCCGGAGCGTCCGGTCGATCCGGTCCCGGGCGGACCGGATGAGGTGGAGGATGTCGGCGATCTCGTCCGCCGTTAGATCGAAGACGTCGGGGACGTGCCGCCGCGCGATGGCGAGCGTGTGGCCCGGCGAGACCGGATAGGCGTCGAGGACGGCGAAGGCGTGCTCGCGGGCTTCCACGATCCGCCCTTCCGGCATCGCGCAGAACGGGCAGGGATCAGGACTCGAGTCACTCATAATACTCGGAGACCGCCCTCTCGCAGTGGCCGCGGACGGCGGCCTTGTTCTCGTGGGTGAGCTGGCGCAAAGCGCCGGCGGGAACCGGAGATAAGCCAGGTCTTGCCGATCGTACGCCAGGTACTTCCGCTGCTCGAACTTCCGGAACGGCATCCCGAGCATGAGCGAGCGGACATCCTCGAGCGAGAGCCGATCCGCCTGGGCCATCCGCATCCCGCCTCGCTCGGCGGCCAGGCCCCGCCGGAGCCGATCGAGGTAGAACGCGTGGAACGCCGAGGCCACGGCATCGATCGGGCGCGGCCGCGCTCGTCGACATGATCGAGGATGGCCAAGAGCATCACCGGCTTGTACGAGCTGGACATGTCCATCCGCTCGGCGAACTCGAGGAACAGCTCGCGGATCGAGGCGTCATCGACCCGGGGCAGGTTCAGCACCTCGCGGATCTCCTCGGCCCGATCGCGCAGGAAGTAGTAATACGTCCGCTCGCCGAGGGTCAGCGTATGATCGGGCGCGATGAGACCGCGGGCGATCGCGCCCGGATCCGGCCCTCGGCCGCAGCCAATTCGACCTCCAGGTCCGACGCCGAGAGCATGCCCGCGACGGCGTCCTGCCAGTCGAAGACGTTGATCTCCTCGTAGTCCCGTGCCCAGAGGTCGATCGGCAGGATCTGCGTCGGCGGCTTCCCGGCGTCCAGGGTCTCATGCTCGCGGTTGATCAGGTCGGGCGGGGCCAGCACCAGCGCCGGGCCGGTACTGCGAGTTGCCCAGGATGCGGTGCAGGCTGAGCGACTGGTTATAGCGGGTCGCGTTGTTGACGAAGTCGAAGACGACGAGGCACTCCTTGCCGGGCGCCTGGCGGGTCCCCCGGCCCAGTTGCTGCAGGTAGATCACCTTCGAGAGGGTGGGGCGGGCCATGAGCAGCACCTCGACGTCGGGGCAGTCCCAGCCCTCGTTGAGCAGGTCGCAGGCGCAGAGTACGCGGACATCACCGTGGGCGAAGGCCTCGAGGCAAGCCGCCCGGTCGGACCGACTCATCCGGCCGGAGACGCCGCGGGCCGGGATGCCCTCCGACCGGAACCGCTCGGCCAGCTCCTCGCCGTGCCGCACGTTGACGCAAAAGGCGACCGCCTTGCGGCCCGGGACATGGTCGCGGTACGTCTCGACGATCAGCCGGTCCCGCGACGGCACGAGCACCGTCTCCTCGATGTCCCGCCGGTTGTACTGCACCTGGTTGAACCGGACCCGACTCAGATCCACGTTCGTTCGTACGCGGACGCAGCGGATCGGGACCAGTTCGCCCCGCTCGACGGCCTCGCGGAGCGTCAGCCGGTGCGCCGTGTTGCGGAAGACCTCCAGCGCCGAGAGGCCGTCGGCCCGCTCGGGCGTGGCCGTCAGCCCGAGCGTGAATCCCGGCCGGAAGTAGCGGAGCAGCTTTTGGTACGATTCGGCGGTCGCGTGGTGGGCCTCGTCGATGATCAGGTAGGAGAAGTCGTCCGGCTTGAAGCGGCCCAGGTGGAGGGCCAGGCTGTCCACCGTCCCGACGAGGTTATCCGTATCCGTGTCCTTGACGTCGCCGAAGAAGAGCCCCGAGGACGCCTCGGGCCAGAGCTTGAGAAACTGAGCCCGCGCCTGGAGCACCAGCTCGTGCGTATGCGCCACGAAGAGCGTCCGACCGCCGAGGCGGAGGGCGTCGGTGATGGCCGTGACGGTCTTGCCCGCGCCCTGGGCGTGGGTCACCAGTGCGATCGTGTTCCCCTCGGCCCGCAGCCGGTCGAGGGCCTCGAGCGCCTCCTCCTGGTGCGGCTTCAGCTCGATGACCTCGCCGTGCTGCTTCGGCAGGAAGTCGTCGAAGGCCAGCAGGCCCGGTATTCGCTCGAGGAACAGGGCGAGCTGTTCCTTGACCGCTTCGGGGTCGTCGGCGATCTGCCGGTCCGTCCAGCGAAAGACGCGCCAGCCCTGGTGCACCAGGCTGTTCTGCCGGAGGAGCTGGTCCTCGTATCCCGCGATCCGCTCGGCGTCCGGGACATGCCAGGTCAGGCCATCGATCTCGAAGGCCACGCGCTCGTCGACAGTCCGCAGTGCGAAGTCGATGAAGCGACCACCGCCGTAGATGTCCTCGACGGCGAGCTCGGGCGTCAGCAGGGAAACGTTCTCGACCCCGAAGACCTGCGCGAAGAGCTCGACGAAGAGATCCTCGGGTCTCGAACTCGTCTCGGATCTGGGACTCGGGTATTCATCCATCTTCGGCTAGGTGAGCCCCCTTCCTCCCGCCAGCCTTCATCCCACGCCCCGTTCCGAAGCGACGACTCCGATTCGTTCGATCTCCCGCTGGCAGACGGGCCGCAGCAGCCGGCTGACGAGATATCGCTCCAACGCCCCGAGCACGCCGCCACGCGTCTCCACGTCGATCGTGATGGTGACACGCGAGTTCCGGTCATCCTCGAATGGAACGACCGTGTAGGTGGTCACGGCACCGGTGTTCAGGTCGGTCTCGGCCAGCACCCGGCCGGGCTCGGGCTCGGTGATCTCCGCTCGGAACGTCCGCGTGCGGCCGAAGATCCGCATCTGGAATCGGATCACCGTCCCTTCGCCTGTCCCGCCTTGTTCCACGTCCAGAGAGACGAACGGCGGACGGGGAATGATCCGGGGATGCCCGTCACGGTAGTCCGCGATGAGGGCGTAGGCAAGCTCGGCGGGGGCGCTGACGACGTCCTCCGCGGTGATCTGGTGACGGGGCATTGGATCTCCGAACCTGCATGTCACTTCGATTCGATCACCGGCAGGATAAGGGGTGGGGCGGCGCCGCACAAGGGCGACAGGCGCGTCGAACGGCGATTCGTGCCCGGCCTCGCGCACTGCCGGAAACCGATGAGTTCGCGAAAGCCGCGGAGGTCGTCGTCCGGTTCGGCTCGTCAACCCGGTAATTCGCCCCTGTCGAACAGCCGACCGGGACCGAGGAATGGGACGCGACGTAGCAGAGAAACGGCGTGGACCTGCTCGTTGACCTTCGCCTCGGCCGGTTCCGCCGCCGGCCGCCGATGTCGCCCCTCCCGACCGGACTCCAGCGAGACTTCTGGGCGTTCCTCGGCAGCTACGCGACCGGCTGCCGCCGGGCCGACGACCTGCTGTTCCGCGCCGGCGACGCCGACGCGGTCGACGACGCCTGCCGCCGGTCACCCGTCGGCAAGCTCCTGCCCAACGCCCAGTACGTCCACCGCAGGGCGCTGGAAGCCCTCGACCCGCTGCTCCGCGTCTTCGAGGGTTGCTCCCGGGCCTAACTCGGCGAGATCGAGGGCGCCAACCTAATCAAGCTCCACCGCCATTCGGGCAAGGTCTCGTACCTGGCCTATCCCGACTTCGACGCCGACCCGCATCCGGCGCTCCTTCGGAGCATCAAGCTGAACCTGCGGACCCGCGAGATCGAGAGCACCGACTACGCCGCCAGCCCGAACCCGCCGGTCCTGCACCGCAAGGAGGCGTTCCTCCTCCCCGACGACCCGCGGCGCCCGAAGTTCGCCCGCCTGACCGGCCAGGAGGAGCGGGCCGGATTGCTGGACGAGACGGCGACGATCGGCACCCGGGCCGGATGGGCTGAGCGCCTGCGCGAGCGGGGCTATGCCCTCCGCGGGCACCGGCTGGTGCGGGACCGGGCGGGAGATGGAGCGGCGGGACTCCGATTGGATGACGGGCCCGCATGATCGGCCCGCTCCTATCGGAACGCGCATGGCTCGCCGGTCGCGCGTCGAGGCGATGCGGTTTCGAGGAGATGGGCTGATGCGGCTTCGACACGCCAGGAGCGACGCGGATGAGCGGGATCGGCCCTGATCCAGGATCCTTGCCGCGATCAGGCGGCTGGCACGGCTCCTTCGGGATCATGCGCCAGAGACCTCGCCGTCGCCGTCACGAAACGGACCAAAGCCGGATCGACCTGTGACGGCACCAATCCATGCACGACTTGCGAGCGGATCTTGTAAGACTCTTTCAATCGATCGAATTGTTCCTTGTTCAGGAAGCCGTTCCCGTAGAGCGTCCTGATCAGCTCGGTCGGCGTCGCCTTCCCGTACAGCTCGGCCCCGTCGCGGATCCGCCGCATCGCCGCCTCGAGGCCGCCCCATGCGATGACGTAGGCGTACGGGGTATAGCCTCGATCGACCAGGTCTTCCGCCGCCTCCAGGATCCGGGCCAGTTGATCGTCGGAGGGCTCGGCGGCGTCTCGAGCGGCCTTCTCGATCGCCGTCTCGGGCTCGAGGACGACCAAGTCGAGTCTCCATCCGGGCTGTGCGTTCACGATCTCGGCGAGCCGGGTCATGCTCGAGTCGTTCGAGAGGTCGATCCGGTTCGCCTTGATCTCGACGACGACCCCTTCATGACCCCGGGTCGCGATCAGGTCCAATTCGAAGCCGGCGACGAAAGGCGGGACCTGCTCTCCGCGGGGCCGTACGATGACGTCGTACCCCTCGTCTCGGTACCGCTGAACGACCCTGGCGAGCGCTTCGGGTTCCATCGTATTACCGGGGAAGTTGGATGAAATCGGGTGCATCGTCGATCCTGACGTAGAGGAACTCATCCCCCTTGCCGTAGGCCGCCAGGAGGATCGCGGACGCCCTGCGAATCTTGATCGGGGCGTCGATGCAGATGTGAATCGTCTCGGAATACCTGATCTGTGAGTCGTCATCATAGACCAGCCCGTTCAGGGCGTCTCTGATGGGCTTCACCATGTTGTCGTCGTCCAGCGAGGGGTTCTCGCCCTCATGGAAATTATAGATGGTGCACTTGAGCTTGCCAATCAGCGGCGGCCTGGCCGCCCAGTGCTTCGCCGCCTCCGCCCGGACGGCGTTCTTCCAGGCGTTCAGGCTCGACTTGTCCTTGGTCTGATAGGAGACCGGCGGCCCATCGATCGTGAATTCCAGATGGGACATGCCGGCGGCTTCCCTTCCCGTTGGCCCTGTCTTTCGATGGATCTCGGTCCGGCCCCTCGCTGTCTCCTGTCCCGCGCTCGCGCCGATCGCGAATCCTACCGCGCGGGGCGGAAGACGTCTGCGCCCGATGGCCGTCCTCCCGGGCGAGAACGGAACCCGACCGGGGAGGCCGGCCGAGCCGGTCTGGTCCCGACCGTCGCGTACCGGAGCACCGGGGACTTGCTCGTCCACCTGTCCCTCGGCCGGTTCCGCCGCCGACCGCCGGTCTCGGCCCTCCCGTCCGGACTCCAGCGGGACATCCGATCGTCCTTCGGCAGCTATTTCGAACGGTTGCCGGCGGGCCGACGACCTGCTGTTCCGGGCCGGCAATGCCGACGCCGTCGACGACGCCTGCCGCCGCTCCCCCGTCGGCAACCTCCTGCCCAACGCGCTCTACGTCCACCGCACCGCCCTGGAGGCCCTCGACCCGCTGCTCCGCGTCTACGAGGGCTGCGCGCGGGCCGACCTCGGTGAGATCGAGGGCGCCAACCTGATCAAACTCCACCGCCATTCGGGCAAGGTCTCGTACCTGACCTATCCCGACTTCGACGCCGACCCGCACCCGGCCCTGCTCCGAAGCATCAAGCTCAATCTGCGGACCCGCGAGATCTCTCGTGCGGGGAGCGCTCGCTGGCGCTCGCTGCGGGGTGCGGGGGCGCTCGCTGGCGCTCGCTGCGGGGTGCGGGGAAACCCAAGACCGGTCGGTCCCGCATCTCGCGCCCGCGCCCCGCGCCCGGACCCCGATCCGCCTGACCGCCCAGGAGGAGCGGGCCGGGCTGCTGGACGAGACGGCAACGATCGGCATCCGGGCCGGATGGGTGGATCGCCTGCGCGAGCGGGGCTATGCCCTCCGCGGGCATCGGCTGGTCCGGAGCCGGTAGCGAATCGATCAGGCTCCGGTCGTCTGCCCCGGAAGCTGCTGCGCCCGGGCGAGCTTGCGATCCCTGTCTCGCTGCTTCATGTCCTCGATGACGGCTCGGGCCTTGTCACCGACGTAGAAGGGAGTGCGGTCCACCAGGTGCTCGAGTCGTTCGCAGAGGTCGTCGATGATCTCGCGCTCGGCCGCTTCATTGAGCACGTCGAGCATCCAGATCAATCGGACTCCCCTCTGATTCGCCTCCCTCCTCGCCTTTCGGTCGTCCATGATCAGGATGTCGGCCGTCAGCTCGCGAGCGAGCGAAATGACGGCCCGGTCTCCATCTCCGCTCATTCCCGGCTTCCCCAGGGACGGGATGTCCTCGACCTGCTGGGGCTCCAAGACTTCGAGCCATCGCGGCGGATGGGCAGCCCAATGCCGGACGGGCTCCGGAGTCTGCGGGTCGGCCATCTCTTGCTCGATCACCACGCGAGCGGTGATCACCCGATCGAAGATCAGGGGCAGGATGTGGTCGCAGCCGATGAGCACCAGGTAATGCAGCGGGCCCATGTCACAGACCGCGATCATCGGGGCCTGGCCTTCCTCAGCAACTCGCGCCCAGCCTCGAACTCTTCGTTGTCGATGTCTTGACCCATGCCTCTTTGCTTCAGGAGTTGCTCGGTGGCGTGGAAGCTCAGGTCCAGGGCTTCCTCGAGCTGACGGTGGGTGATCTTCGCCTGGCGGTATTGCTGCATGAGGTAGACCTCCTTGGCATCGCGGCCGAGGTCCACTCCGGTCATGCGAATCTGCTGCTCGATCTCCTGCGGTATCTCGAAGCTGATCGTCATGGCCTTCTTCCTTCGAGGCCCCCGGAGGATGCCTAGAATCCTATCTCCCCGCAGTTTGGCTCATTCTTGATCCCGAAGCAAGGGGTCAAACGATCTTCCCGGCCGGCATCTCGTCTGCGGTCGCTCGCTCGGCGTCATCCCCGTGGGTCGCCATACGCGGTCCTGAGACGACGCCGGTTGGCAGGCTGGAGCCCGTCCACCTGGCCCTCGACCGGTCCCGCCTCCGGCCGCCGATGTCGGCCCTCCCGACCGGTCTCCGCCGGGACAGCCGATCGTCCTTCGGCAGCTACGCCAACGGCTGACGCCGGGTCGACGACCTGCTCTTCCGGGCCGGCGACGCCGAAGCGGTCGACGACGCCTGCCGCCGCTCGGCTGTCGGCAAGCTCCTGCCCAATGCGCTCTACGTCCACCGCACGGCCCTGGAGGCCCTCGACCCGCTGCTCCGCGTCTACGAGGGCTGCGCGGGCCGACCTCGGTGAGATCGAGGGCGCCAACCTGATCAAACTCCACCGCCATTCGGGCAAGGTCTCGTACCTGACCTATCCCGACTTCGACGCCGACCCGCATCCGGCCCTGCTCCGAAGCATCAAGCTCAATCTGCGGACCCGCGAGATCTCTCGTGCGGGGAGCGTTCGCTGGCGCTCGCTGCGGGGTGCGGGGGCTCGCTGGCGCTCGCTGCGGGGTGCGGGGAAACCCAAGACCGGTCGGTCCCGCATCTCGCGCCCGCGCCCGCGCCCCGGACCCCGATCCGCCTGACCGCCCAGGAGGAGCGGGCCGTGCTGCTGGATGAGACCGCAACGATCGGCACGCGGGCCGGATGGGCCGAGCGGTTGCGCGAGCGGGGCTATGCCCTCCGGGGGCATCGGCTCGTGCGGAGCCGACCGGGGGATGGGCCGACGGGATCATGAGCAGGCCGAGGGGCTCGTCGTTCCACCTGGCAAGGGCCGGGGAGGGGCCTGAGATTTGTCCCGTCACGGGGTGGAGGGCCTCCCCCGGCGACCGCCCCGGTGATGAGGTCGAGGCGGCTTCGGACCGGACGCAATCCCAGCCGCCGAGGTGGCCATCGCCTCGACGACAACTCGCAGCAACGCGAAGCATCCCATCAGGTAAGGCTCATCGATGCGGACAAGTCCGCCCTCGGCAAATCGCGCGGCGGTCCCGGCCTTGTCGAGATAGTCCCGGTTGATCACGCCCCGGTTGTGTTCCAGGCAATCGCGGGCCGCTTTCATCTCATACAGCCTGGCGCGCTCCGACGGATCCGGGCATCCCAGGCTGACCCGGCTGTCGAGGTATCGGAACCACTTCTCCGGCCGCTCGTAGGTCATGTCCCGGACGGTCCGTTCCATCAATGCGTCCAGGATCGCGGTGCAGTCCCGCAGGTGCAGCAGGCGCGAAAGGGGGATCTGGACTTCCTCGTGTCTCCTGCCTCGGCGCTGGCCCGTGGCGGGGTCGAAGTTCAGGTCCATGTCTTCGGGGTAGGCCCTCAGCCAGATCCGGATCAGGCCGAGGATCCAGTCCTCCAGGAGAGTCGAGAGCTCCCGGAAAGTCGACTCGGCGAGCCGGACGGTCACGTATCTCTCGACCCGAGCCTCGAGGTCGCCGGTGGGCAATGGCCGCTTGGTGGCCAGGTCGATGATCCCGATCGGACGGCCCTTGCGGCCAAACCGACGCACGAGGCGCCAGGCCTGCCGCGAGTGCACGTAGAACTCGCGAGCCTCATCCAGCCGGGTCACGATCCGGCCGGCCAGGCCGCGAATCTCGTCGGGAAGGGGCATCGCTCGGCACCCGGCCGTCAGCCGGCCTCGTCGAGGATGGCCTGGATCCGGGCCGCGTCGCCGCCCTTACCGAAATTGATCACGGTCACCGGCGGTTCGTTGTCCAGCGAGATCGCATCGGCGTCGACCCAGTAGTACACCTCGTGACGATCGAGCACGGCGAGGACCGCATCGAGCTGGGGCAACGCGATCTCGAGGTAAGGCCCTGCGATGACATCGCTCTCAACACGGAGGCTTTCCCGGGTCATCTCGTCGATCATGGTCGATCTCCTCGGCGGGGAGCGGAACCCAACTCTCGATCCTAAGCCTTCCCCTCTGTTCCTGCCAGATCGATTCGCCAGGGGAACCGGTGATCGAGGCCGAGGAAGGGGAGGCGATCACCCGGCGTGGCACGGAGGACTTGCTGGTCTACCTGGCCATCGGACGGTTCCGGCGCCGGCCGCCGATGTCGGCCCTGCCGACCA
>CAWFIC010000008.1:0-11819 GCA_963815795.1 uncultured Planctomycetota bacterium
CCCGACGCTCCGAGCCGGAGGGAGCGGCGTGCGAAGGGTCCATTCGTCGGAACGGCCGACACTAACTCATGCTCCATCGCCGCTTTCGGCTCCATGTCCCGACTCGACAGGGTCTTTGCCGGCTGGTAACCTGAGTCGAAGGGGTGCAGCGAGATGACGATCCATTTACCTGAAGACGTCGAGCGGTCGGTCGAAGCGGCGGTCCGGCGCGGGTCGTTCGCCTCGGCGGATGATGCCCTGGCCACCGCCTGGCGATCATTCCAGCGGGGCAAGCGGACTCGGCGAATACGCGAGCAGCCCCTGACCAGGCCGCTGACGCCCAAAGAGATCAATGAGCAGATGCTCGCCGATGGTGTGATCTCTCGGCTCCCCGATCCCGCCGAGGACAGTGACGACGATGACGTCCCGATCACCATCAAGGGGGAGCCGCTCTCGGAGACCATCATCCGCGAGCGCCGCTGAACCCGAGGGCGACTTCATCGATTCGAGCGGCCTCGTGAAGCGATACGTCCGGGAGGTCGGGACCTCCTGGGTTCGTCGGCTCACGCGCCGCGGCAAGGCCAATGAGATCTACATCGCCGGTATCACCGCTGTCGAGGTACCTCGGCCGTGGCGCGGCGCCGGCGCGGCCGGAGCGTCTCGTCCCGCCAGGCGTCGTCGATGCTCGCGCGCTTTCGCGAGCACCTGGCGGTCCGGTACACCGTGGTGGAGGTGACGCCGGTCCTCATCGGCCGCGCGATGACGCTGGCGAATCGGCATGAACTTCGCGCCTACGACACCGTGCAACTGGCCGCCGCGATCGAAGTGAACGGCCGGTGGATCCGTGGCGGCCGAAGCGGCATCGTGCTCGTGTCGGCCGATGACGAACTGAACAAGGCGGCCCGGGTCGAGGGCCTGACGGTCGAGGACCCGAACTCGCATCCGTGACGCCCGCGGCCCCCTGATTCGGCGCCGATTGGGCTGTCGTTCCGGGCCGCTCCGCCCGGTCCCGCCCGGAGCGTGTCGGCCGGGCCGCGGCCGGCGGCCGGCGGTCGGGTCACCTCGGACCGGGCCCGACCCGACGGGCCGAGCCGGAGGGAACGCCCTGCGAAGGGTCCGGTTGGAGCGGGACGAGTCGCCACCGAATCGGGCTCCATCCCCAGTTGAGGCTCCAAGCCCCCGTCATCCCCGGCCCCGACCCCCTTTATCGAAATCGAGGCGACGGGGCAGGAGGGGACCACCGACATCATGTCGCATGATAATCATTTCACGCAGAGGCTTTACCATCCTGCTCCGAGCGAGGCGGGGCCTGAGTAAACCAAACCTTCCTTATGGCGCACCATCGCGCCTCCATGCGTGATGGCGGCTGCCGATCCGGCCCAGTGGGGCGAATGGCCCTGGTGCGACGGACGCCGCGGCGCGGTATCGTGTGAGGATGGCGATCGCTTGAATCGTGAACGCCTGACGACCGCGGGTGCGGTTGCCTTACAATTGTCCGACGTGTAAACGGTGAACATCACCATCGCATCAACGAAATTTGGTATGTCGAATAACAACTTACGTCAATTCCCCGGTGTAAAGCCTCGACTAGTAACGAGCCTTTCCAGTCAAACCTTTCGAGGCGTAAGCCATGCGACGGCCCGTCTTGCGGATCACAATGGGGCGAATGATGATTGCTGTGGGGCTGGCTTCCGCACTCTTTTTTGTTGTGGTTCGAGTTCACCGTGGAGATGTCTTCCTCTTGTATCTCGTTGGTTCGGCGGTCATCTCGACGCCGCTTTGGATGCCGCTAGTGTATTGCCTGGTGTCACTCTCAGTTGCTTGTCGGATCGCCAAATGGGGCGCGCTGACGGCCGCATTTGTCACAGTTCTTGTGGCCACGATGCTGGTCAACGGCGGCCCGCTT
Source organism: uncultured Planctomycetota bacterium (assembly GCA_963815795.1). Lineage (GTDB taxonomy): Bacteria > Planctomycetota > Planctomycetia > Isosphaerales > Isosphaeraceae > JAKAUH01. Next base: position 1,886 of record CAWFIC010000008.1, read on the forward strand.
GAGGCCGATCAGACACTCATGGTTGTAAGTTCATGGTGGATGGCCTCCTGGCTCGTAGCGGGCTTTGCGGTCAAGGCGTGGCATGTGACACGAGGCTCGACGCTTCGGCCTCAACCGGCGCTAGCCTAGGTTGCGCAGTTCGTGGCCGTTTTGCCACGGAATCCTGGCGGTATCCCTCAAGAATCCCGGCAATTTGTAGTGAAAACGCCCGAGAACCGCGTGTAGTGAAGACCTAGTTACAGGTTTTCACCTTGAATTCAACACGCGCTCCTGGTCTCGTGGGGACCGGGAGGCGCTCATGTTCCTGCGGCGATACACCCGGACCAAAGATGGCAAGACGCACACCTACTACGCTCTGGTCGAGAGCGTGCGCACCGAGGCCGGGCCTCGCCAGCATGTCGTCGCCTACCTCGGCGAGCTCAACCACGACCAAGAACGACGCTGGCAACGCACCGTCGTCTTCCACAATCGCCAGGGGGAAGACCGCCAGCTTCGCCTCTTCCCCGATGCCGAGCCCGTCTCCCTGCCCGATGATCCCGATGTCGTCCAGGTCCGCCTCGACTCGGTGGGCTGGACCAATCCTCGCCGCTTCGGCGATGTCTGGCTCGGCCTGTGGCTGTGGAAGTTCCTCCATCTCGACGAGATCGTCAACCGCCATGTCCCTCAGGGGAAGGAGACGGTCCGGCCCGCGGACATCGTGGCCATCGAGGTCATCAATCGCCTCTGCGGCCCCTGCAGCGAATTCGCCCTGGCCGAGCACTGGTATCGGTTGACCGCCCTGGAGGACCTGCTCGGCGTCCCCGATAGCGCCGTGACCAAGGACCGCTTGTACCGGACGCTGGACCGGTTGCTCGAGGCCCAACAGGCGATCGAAGACGACCTGAAGGCCCGATTCGGCCAACTGTTCCAGCTCGACTTTGACCTGCTGCTCTACGACCTGACCAGCACCTACTTCGAGGGCCTGGCCGAGGAGAACGACCTGGCCCGCCGCGGTTATTCCCGCGATCACCGCGGTGATTGCCCACAGATCGTGCTGGCGTTGATCGTGACCCGTGACGGTTTCCCCCTGGCTCACCTGACGCTGGCGGGCAACACCCAAGACCTTCAGACCGTCGAGACCGTCGTCACGACGATCGAGGCCCGGTTCGGCCGATCGCAGCGGGTCTGGGTCATGGACCGTGGCATGATCAGCGAGGACACGCTCCAGTTCCTGGGCCGATCCAGCCGGCGCTATCTCCTGGCCACGCGGCGCGGTGAGTTGGCCGCGTTCGCCCAGCACTTGCGCCGGCGGCTGGCAGCGGCTCCCCGACAATCCCGATGTCGAGGTGAAGCTGCTCAAACGGAAGCGCGTCCACTATCTCCTGGCCCGCAGCCGGCCGCGGCGTCAGAAGGAACGAGCCATCCGCCGCCGCCAGCGGCGTGGCCTGGCACGGGCCTTGGAGAAGCTCCGGAAACGAATCACGGACGGTCGCCTGAAGAGCCGCGACAAGATCCTCGAGGGTGTCGGTCGGCTCAAGGGCCGCTTCCCCAAGGCCCGCCCATTCGTGACGATCACGGTGACGAAGGCCAAGCCGGCACGGTTGAGCTGGAGCTGGCTTCGGGAGAAGTTCCGGACGGCCCTGGCCGGCGATGGTGCCTACCTGTTGCGGAGTAATCAAGGCGGCTGGTCGGCCAGGGAGTTCTGGGAGACCTACATCCAGTTGACGGTGGTGGAGCGCGCCTTCCGCGTCCTCAAGAGCGAGTTGCTGCTCCGTCCGGTCTGGCACCACTACAGCGGCCGGACGCAGGCGCATGTGATGGTCTGCGTGCTGGCGTACGCCCTCTGGAAGACGCTGGACCATCTGGCCAAGCGGGCGGGCCTGGAGACGGAGATCCACAAGCCGGATCCCCGTCGAGGCCAAGCCGCGCCCAAGCCGCGACCGATGACGCCCGAAGTCATCCTCCGCGAGCTGGGTCAGATCGCGATCGGTGACATCGAACTCGAGACAACCGATGGCCAGAGACTGGTCCTTCGGCGGGTCGCTCGTCCGATGGGGGAGCCGAAACGAATCTTGGCGGCGCTGGGTCTGGAGATCCCGGAACGCTTGAGTCCGGACCGGATTTTGTAGTGAAGACCGGGCGCCGCAGGCACCGGGATTTCCGGGGAAACCGGAGCTTCGCAACCGCCAACTGCGCAACATAGGCTAGATGATGGCACGCCTGATTTATTGTTGAGAGTTGACACCCCGGGCTCCGGCCCGGAAGCGAAGCGCAAATGGTGCACCAGAATCGAGAGTTGACGGCTTCTTGGAGGCGTGGATGATAGGGCATGCCCGTTCAGACTCCGAGAACTAGCTCGAGCATCGGAGGAGGATGCCATGGAGTGGTACGTTGCAGCGAACGAGTTTGATCGTCGGACTGACGCAGACAACGGCCGTCTGGAGTCGCTCTCGACCGGATGGCACCGCGAGTTGGTGGCCCTGGAGAGGCTTCACCGAGACGTCCTCAATGGCGGATACTTGCAGTTCTTGGTGAACGGCGGTCGCGAGTCCTACGTGTACGCCAGACGGGCGCTCAAGACGATTGGCGCGCACCGGATGGCTGACATCATCGACCGGTGCCAGGCGCTCGTGGACGAGCACTTCCCGTCGGAGAGCGCGTGGCATGGCCACCTGGAGTCACTGCTTCCGAACATGCTCGTCGATCCGCGGGGGAACGTGATCAAAGAGGCCGGCTCGGCGCTGCCCGACGCCGTATGCGAGCGGATCTCAGAGCTCTCCTACGAGTTCATGGAGTTTTCTGATGATTCCAATACGCTTGCTCAGCGCCATTACGGGCCTCTCATCGAAAGCGACAAGCCAGTCTAACCCATCCGCCCGGAGCGCCCGGCCCGCAGAATAAGACGTAAACGGTGATTGATAGTTGAGACTTGACGCTCAGCCCTTGGCGCTGGAGGAAAGCGCAAAGGGTGATCCAGTATCCAGGCTTGTCAGTCCAAGACCTTCCGACGAATTCATCAGGTGACGAGGTCGGATGAGGCGACCGCACGAACTGTCCTCGATCCCGGCCAGGGGCGGTCGGGGACCCGGGTGTGAATCCCTGCCGAGGTGCGCGGCCATGACTGACCCTCCACCGATCGCACGTCGCTGGCGACGGCTCAGGGCCCTCAGAAGGGCCGCGGCGCTCGCACTGGCCTGGCTCCTCGTCGCGGCGATCGGCACGGCCAGCTTCGCCCCCCGGGGAGCCTTCAACGATTGGGCCGCCCTCGGTAACGCCCTCGCCTTCGGGCCCTCGGCCATCGCCTTCGGTTCCTCGCTGGCGATCGCCGGCGCCATCGCCGCTGTCACCAGCTTCGCCATCGCGGGCAGGCCGAGGTGGGCCGTCGAGATAGCCGCCGCGGTGGGGCTGGCTATGGTCGTCCTCGCCGCGGTCGCCACCACGTGCCTCTGGCTCGCTCCCGGGATCGCCCGGGGGCGGATGGGCTATTGGGAGTTCCTGGACCTGCGCCGGACGGCGTTCCTCTGGGGCGCCCTGATCGTGGGATACGAGGTCCCGCTCGGGGCGGTCCTCGGGCTGGTGGCGGGATCGCTGTCCGGTCTCTGGGCGATCCAGGCACGCCGACGGCCGCGGGTCGCGATGGGGCTCCTCCTCGGCCTGCTCTTCGCCGGCACATTCGCTCCGGTGCAGGAGTTTATCCTCGGCCTGGTCCTCTTCTGGGGCCGAGTCGTGCGCTGGTGGATCTGGAGTCCGAGCATGACCGACGCCTTCGTGCCGGCTTCGGGTGCGACCTAGGGGCGATAGCTGGGGCCATCGTCGCGGCCGTCGCGATGAGGTGGAAACGGTGAATCAATAGTTGACCCGGACGTTCGGGCGAAAAACCTGCTCGTCCAGTCGAAAGCGTGTGGCGAGATCGACACCGACCTTGTCTGCAAGGGTGCGAGCCGATGACATCGCCGATGACCGGATGGCTCTGCTTGCTCATGTCCGCGACCATGTCCGCCCCGCCGGGCGACTTCCCCGAGTTCAAGACGGGTCAGTATGACATCACCTTCGAGGAATCCTCGCCTGACACCGCGCCGGCGGAAGTGGTCCGCCGCCTCGATGTGGACCAGGGGCCCCCGGCATACGATATCGCGACGGAGAAGTTCCACGTCTGGGTGCCGAACGCCTATGCGCACGACCGCGAATGGGGGCTGTTCGTCTGGGTCGATGCGGGGGACGCGCCGCGCATCCACGAGGACTGGGAGAAGGTCCTGGCCGAGCACAAACTGCTGGCGATCGCGGCGTACCATTCGGGAAATCAGCGGCATGCCGTCTCGCGCATGCAACTGGCCGTCGATACCGCGTTCAACATGAGGCGTCGGTTCAACATCACCCCCCGCCGGGTCTACATCTCGGGTGTCTCGGGGGGCGGCCGGGTCGCCAGCATGGTCGGCATCGCCTACGCCGATGTCTTCTCCGGCACCTTCCCGATCGTCGGCGCCAATTTCTATAAGCCGATCCCGGCGCCGGGCGGGGGCCATTATCCCCCTGCGTTCGCCCCCGTCGGCACGATCCTCGCCCGTGCCAAGGAGCGGAACCGCTTCGTGTTCCTGACCGGATCGAAGGACTTCAACCGCAAGAATACCAAGGACGTCTATCGACGCGGGTTCGAGGCCGAAGGATTCCGGCACGTCCTCTACCTCGAGGTCCCGGGCATGGGTCACGCCCTACCCTCGCGCGAGTGGTTCGCCAAGGGGCTCGACTTCCTCGATCGGGACGACCCGCCGCCCAAGGCCAAGGCCAAGGCGAAGAAGCGTCGTTAACCTGTGCTGCTGTGGACACGGCCTGCAGCGAAGGATGGAAGCGGTGAGTTATAATCATACTTTACACTTCTACAATTGCATGCGTGTTTCACAACCCCCTCCCTCCTGGGCTGAATTCCGGCCCCTCGAGGGATGCGATTGCGCTGGCAGAACAAGCCGAGCTGACTATGGGAGCACCGGGCGGTTGAGGCTCGCGACCCAGCGAGAACTGCGAACCATAGTTGAGAGTTGACGCGTGGGCTTCGGCCCGGCCGGAATGTGTAAAGCATGATCCAGTAACGACGGTTTGCTTTGCTGCCGCCCGAGGTGCTTGGGACGGGATGGCTGGAGGCAAGGGGATATCGCTCATCCGCCTGCGGATTGCGGGGACGAGGGCGAGATCGAGCAACCGCCCGCCGATCGGACGGCTCCCGATCCGCCCGGCCGGGCCGGGGGCTCGGCCGGTCCGCCGCCGACCGGGCCGACCGCCTCGACCCGGACCGGTCAGATCAAGAACGGGGCCGGAAATCGCTGTTCGATTGAGGGGGGTCCGTGAGATCATGGGCGCAGCGCGGCTCCGCGGTGGAGATGCTTCTGGCAAATTGGGGCTCGCTCGCCAGACCGCCGGCGCCAGATGACGCATCGATCCCCGCTCCGAGCCACGACTCAGAGGTCGTCGAGAGGACGATCTCGAGGAATCGAGGGAAAGCATGCACAGACGCGAAGAACTTCTCGAGCGGATCTCGATCAATCCCGCCGTCTGCTTCGGGAAGCCCTGCATTCGAGGCACGCGGATCTGGGTCTCGCTGATCGTGGACAACATCGCTGACGGGATGTCGGAGGCGGAACTGCTCGAAGCCTATCCCCAGTTGAAGCCCGAGGATATCCGGGCCTCCCTGGCGTACGCCGCCGAGATGACTCGAGAGCGCATCATCCCGATCCCCGTGGAGTCGTCCCGGCCGTGAAGATCAAGCTGGACGAGAACTTCGACGTTCGCCTGGTCCCCCTGCTGGCCGAAGGAGGGCACGACGTGGACACGGTGCCGGTCGAGGGGTTGTCGGGCAGCGCCGACGAGTTGATCTACGACGTTTGCCGGGCGGACGGCCGCACCCTCGTCACCCTGGACCTGGATTTCGCCAACCCCTTTCGTTTCCCGCCGGAACCGACGGAGGGCATCATCGTGGTTCGTCCTCCGCGCCCAGTCCTTTCGGCCATCCGGGCGACCCTTGTCAGCGTGCTGGGCGAGTTGAGAAGCCGACCGCTGACGGGCGTGCTCTGGATCGTGGAACCCGGTCGGATTCGCGTGTACGACCCGCCTGGCGATTCTCATGAACCCCAGGAGGAAACGGACGAATAGCGGGACGGAGCGACCATCGCTCATCCACTTCGCCGATCGCGTGGACCGGGGGAGATGACGCTCCCACCCGTCGATCCGCCGGACCCCGAACGCCCGGCCGGCCTGGGGGCCGGTCCGGACCGCGGCGGGACGGACGGGTCGGACGGTGGGTGCGGCGGGCACGGGAAACGACCGCTCCGGATCGACTACGGCGGGAAGCGGCCTTCGTCGATCAGCGATCGACGCACCCGAACGACATCCGGATCATTCATCGCCAGGACGACGATCGTCGTCCGACCGATGGCGGTCCGGCCGACCAGGAAGGGGCCATCCCAGCGGAAGTGCCGCTCCCACCTGTGCCGTCGCGGATTGAAGAGTTTGGTGATCTTCCTGGTCCGCGGGTCGACCCCGGTAAGGCTCGGTCCCTTGTGGCTGTTGTCGTGGAGGCATGAGAGGGCCAGGTTGCCCAGCGATGTCGGCCCGCCGTGCTGGCGGGCGATAATATGATCGATCGGGAAAGGAACGGTGGGATAGCACGCCATGGGCATCCGGCAGTACTCGCAGGCATGACCCGCCCGCTCGCGCACCTTCCGGGCCAATGACTCGTCCATGAATCCCTCAGGAGTCCGTCCCTGCGTCGAGCGATCTCCTGGCCTTGGAGTGGAGCAGCGCGAGCAGGTGCCCGGCCTTGACGTAATGCCGAAGCTCGGTTTCTTCCTTGTCGGAGAGCGTCCCCTCCTGATTCCTCTCGGCCAGGTCCCGCATCCGACTCTGATCGTCCTCGTCGAATCCCAGCGTCAGGATGTAGCGGGCCAGGTCGCGACGCATATTGCCCTCATCGGCCTTGAGCAGTCGCGCGAAGATCGCGATCTCGCTGGTCGTATCCGCTCGAGCCTCGATCGCCCGGCCCGTTGCCATGAGCCACCCTCGATTTCCATCGGCCTCGCGTGATCACCGCCGATGGTCATTCTACACTCGATACGAGGATAGGGAGAAGACGTCCGGATTTCCCGCGTCGGGAGGTCGGGGCCGAAACGATGGCGGCCGCGGTCGCCCGGGCCGGATCGGGGGGTGACCTTCCCGCCCGGCGGGGCGAGGTTCGGCCGGTCGGGGCCGGGCGACCGCCCGAAGCGGCGACAGCCGGGAGCGAGGCCGCGGCCGGGCCGGCGGCCGACGGTCGGGTCACCTCGGACCGGGCCCGACCGGACGGGCCCAGCCGGAGGGAACGCCGTGCAAAGGGTCCGGTTGGATCCGGACGAGTTGCCACCGAATCGGGCTCCATCCCCAGTTGAGGCTCCAAGCCCCCGTCATCCCCGGCCCCGAGCCCCCTTTACGTAAGCGGTCGAGATCAGCCGAATGGCCGGAAAGCGCGAATGAGCGAGCGCCGTCGCGGGTGGTGACGAATCCTCGGCCTCATCGGGCCGAGAGATCGTTGAAGAGGGACTTCCAATCGTCGTAAGGGAGGATGCCGAGCTCCCGATAGAGGGCCAGCCGCTCCGCCTGGAAGGACGTCCAGATCGTGACGAGCCGGTCCTCCGCGTTCAGCCGCTGAGCCTCCGGCGCGAGAAGGCCGGTGATGCCACTGGCGATCATCCCCGGGCGCACGAGTGCGCTCATCCTGGACGGTGCGGCGATTTGCTCGAGCCCTTGATCGATCAGCCGGATGGACACCTCGTAGATTCGCTGCTGCGCCTCATAAGCACGACGCATCTCGAACAGCCGACGGATCCGGCGCCGGATGTCCAGTTCGAGTGCGGCGGCGGCATCTCCGGGAGCCTGCCCCTTGTCGAGATCGCTCCGATTCTGGATCGCGAGCCGCGCCGCACGGGTCAGCGCGTCTTCCTGCTGGTCGTTACTCCCTCCCATCAGGGCAAGGATGGAGCGACCCTCGACCACCACCTCCCCCAGTGCCGGCAGTCCCTTGATGATTCGGGGGAGCTCGGGGAGACTATGCTCGGGTCGCTCTTGCCAGCTCCGGGCCCGATCGAACACCCTGCCGAAGGACGCCACAATCTCCCGATCCAGGACCACCGGCGCACGAACAGATAGGCCCATCGCGACCTTGAACCTCTCCAACTGATCGCGGTAATCGGCGATCGCCTCGGCTAGGCCCTGGCGAGCCAGGACCAACGCGGCCTCGGCCTGGTCAAGATGGAGCCGGCTCAATCCCGCGGAATTGCTTTTGATGAGTTCTGACATCAATGCGAATACATTCTCATGGAATGCGGCATTCCGTCGCGCACGGTCGATACTCTTGAGCCGGTCCAGGAGCGCGAGGAAGTCGCCGCTCGGGTCGTGGAAACCCCCACCGCCACGGCGACGGGCGGCGAGGAACTCCTTGCGGAACCCGCCGAAGTCGGCGACCCCATTCCGCGTGGCCTGTTCTGTAATGGCCTTCGGGTCGAGGGCCTCGGCGCGCAGCCCGGGGCCGCGACGGGCGCGCACCAGGGCCATCGCGTAGACTCGTTCCCAGGTCAGGACCTCGGGATGACTGCTCGCGGATAGGCCGGCGATCTCCTTGTCAACCTCCAGAGAAGGAGGGACGTGTAGCTGCAAGAGGTGAGCGAGCTCGTGCGCCGTGGGGGGCTGATCCATTTCACCCTCCGGACGAGGGGGAGCCTGGGGTTGGCCGAAAGCCAAGGCCGGGGCCAGGACATACACCGCACAGGCGAAGAATCCCGGCGACTGCGTCCGCATGGGAATGCCTCCAAAGGTCGTGAATCACCCGTTACGTTGATTTGTGTATGGAGTGAGTTTACACCAAACCCAAGGGAAATCGAATCCGACGACACCAGCGGCCCGACTGACAACCAAACGGCGGTTTGCTTTGCTGCCGCCCGAGGCGCCTGGGACGGGATGGCTGGAGGCAAGGGGATATCGCTCATCCGCCTGCGGATTGCGGGGACGAGGGCGGGATCGAGCGACCGCCCGTCGGTCGGGCGGCTTCCGACCCGCCCGGCCCGGACGGGGGCTCGGCCGGCCCGCGGCCGGGCGTGCCGGGCGATTCCGCTGCTGGTTTGAGTCGGGGGAGGCTGATCCTCATAACCGGGGCGCGTTAGAATCGATGGTCGCCCCAGGGATGATCATGATCGGCGTTTCGGCCGGAGGATGACATGACCCGCGACGAGATCCTGTCTCGCATCTCGATCGACCCCAACGTCTGCTTCGGCAAGCCGTGCATCCGCGGACATCGCATCTGGGTCTCGCTGATCCTGGACTTCCTCGCCAGCGGCTGGACCACGGCCGATATCCTGGCCAACTACCCCGGCCTCGAGGCGGCCGACGTCCAGGCCTGCATCGCCTATGGCGCCGAGATGGCCAGGGAGCGCTACGTCGAGATCTGAGGTGATCGATGCGGATCAAGCTCGACGAGAAACTGGGCGAGCGCGGCCGGCAACCGTTCGCGGACGCCGGTCACGACGTCTGCACGGTGAAGGACCAAGGGCTGGAGGGCGCGGAGGACGGCGCCGTGATCGACGTCTGCCGGGACGAAGGCCGCTGCCTGGTCACGCTCGACCTGGACTTCTCGCACCCGTTCCTCTTCCCGCCGGAGTAGTACGCCGGGATCGCTGTCATCCGACTGCCCCACCGGGTCTCACCGAACGATCTGTATGCGGCGGCGGCCGGCCTGGTCGCCGCCTTGGCCCGCGATCCCATCGTCGGGAAGCTGTGGATCGTCGAGCGGCGCCGCATTCGGGTCTATCGGCCGGACGACGGCGAGTAAGATCGCGCGGCCTCCCGCCGATCCGCCGGACCCCGAAACGCCCGGCCGGGCCAGGGGCCGGTCCGGCCCGCGGCGAGGTGGGCCGGGGCGGCGACCGCGGCGGGCCCGACC
>CAWFIC010000009.1:0-40416 GCA_963815795.1 uncultured Planctomycetota bacterium
CATGCCCATCGACACGGCGTGCTCGTCGTCCTTGGTGGCGGTGCACCTGGCCTGCCAGGCGCTGCGAAGTGGCGAATGCAGCCTGGCGCTGGCCGGTGGTGTCAATGTGATGCTCGATCCACACGGCACCGTGTACTTCAGTCGCCTGCGAGCAATGTCGCCGACGGGTCGTTGCCACACGTTCTCGGCGGACGCCAACGGCTACGTGCGCGCCGAGGGCGCTGGGATCGTGGTGCTCGAGCGGCTGTCGGAGGCGCACCGGCAGGGTCACCGGGCGCTCGCCCTGATTCGCGGGTCGGCGGTCGACCAGGACGGCCGGAGCAACGGTCTGACAGCGCCCAACGGCCCCTCGCAAGAAGCGGTCATTCGAGAGGCGCTGCATCGCCGGGGGCGTTGCCCCTCGGACGGTAGAGTTTCTCGAGTCCACGGCACGGGCACCCCGCTGGGCGACCCGATTGAGGTGCAGGCAGCCGCGGCCGTGTACGGACAGGGGCGGGATGCCGATAAGCCGCTGATGCTCGGGTCGGTCAAGACCAACATTGGCCACACCGAGGGTGCGGCGGGGGTGGCCGGTCTCATCAAGGCCGTCTTGGCGCTGCAGCACAAAGGGATCCCCAAGAATCTTCACTTTACCGCCCCTAACCCTCATATCGCGTGGAGCGAATTGCCCGTACGGGTGGCCGCCGAGGCAACGCCATGGCCGCATAACCGTTCGCCACGTCGCGCGGGCGTAAGCAGTTTCGGCTTCAGCGGGACGAATGCTCACGTGGTGCTAGAAGAAGCGCCGGAGGGGAGACGCCCAGCACCGACGGAGCCTTCGCCTCCGCTGCCCGCGTGGCCTGTACTGCTCTCGGCCAAGACCGCAGACGCCTTGCGCGCACAGGCCGAGCACCTACGCGAGCACCTGGTAGCGCACGATAAGCTGAAACTGCTCGACGTCGCTTACTCGCTGGCCACGACGCGCACCCACTTCGAAGAGCGCGCCGCCCTGGTCGCCCACAATCGTACCGAGCTACTCGAGGCGCTCGGAGCCCTCGCCCAAGCTCGCCCCACTCCAAGCACCGTCGTCGGGAGAAAAGGCGGGGAAGGGAAAGTGGTCTTCGTCTTTCCCGGACAAGGCTCGCAATGGGAAGGGATGGCGCGCTCGCTGTTTGGTAGCTCCCCGGTCTTCCGTGCGCAGCTCGAAGCTTGCGGGCAGGCGCTCGCGCCTCACGTCGAGTGGTCCCTCCTCTCGGTCCTGAATGGCGCCGAGGGTGCAGATTGGCTCGACCGCGTCGACATCGTGCAGCCCGCCCTGTTTGCCATCATGGTGTCCTTGGCGGCGCTTTGGCGCTCAATGGGCATCGAGCCCGATGCCGTCGTCGGCCACAGCCAGGGCGAGATCGCCGCCGCCTTTGTCGCCGGCGCCCTCACGCTCGAGGACGCGGCCAAGATCGTTGCGCTGCGCAGCCGGGCGCTCAGGACCTTGGCGGGAAGGGGTGCGATGGCAGCCGTGGAGCTGGGCGTCGATTCGCTTGGCAAATACCTGGCACCGTGGGGCGAGCGGCTCTCCGTTGGCGCCATCAATAGCCCACGTGCCACGCTCGTGTCTGGCGATCCGGAGGCCATCGAGGCTCTGGTAGGAGCGCTGACGGCAGCGCAGGTGTTCGCCCGCAAAGTCCGCGTCAATTACGCCTCGCACGGCTCGCAGATCGAGAGCGTGTGCGACGAGTTGCTCGGCCAGCTCGCTACTGTCGCCCCACGTGCCTGCAAGCTCCCGCTGTACTCGACGGTCACCGCCACCCGGCTCGAGGGCTCGCAGCTGGATGCGTCGTATTGGTACCAAAACCTTCGCCAAACCGTCCGCTTCTCCGAGGCCATTGACACGCTTCTGGGCGACGGGCATCGCTTTTTCGTCGAAGTCAGCCCCCATCCGGTGCTCACCCTGCCCCTGGTGGAGACGCTAGAGCGCTGGCCGAACGAGCCCGTAGTCGTAAGCTCGATCCGGCGCGACGAAGGAGGCATGGACAGGCTTCTACTCTCGCTGGCCGAGCTGCACGCGCGAGGACGAGTCCTCGACTGGTCATCGTTTTTCAAGCCCCATGCGCCTCGTCGTGTGCCGCTGCCGACGTACGCGTTTCAGCGACAGAGGTACTGGCTGGAGAGTCCAAAGGCTGCCAATGCGGATGTTGCTTCGGCGGGCCAGAGCCCGGCGGAGCATCCGCTCCTGGTCGCCGCCGTGTCGCTGGCCGACAGCCATGGCTTTCTCTTCACCGGACGGCTGTCGCTATCGGAGCACTCCTGGTTGTCGGGACACGTTGTCTTCGGCACGGCGATCTTGCCCGGCACGGCGTATCTGGAGCTTGCCCTTCTGGCCGCCCAGCGCGCGGGTCTGGACTGCGTCGAAGAGCTGACGCTGGAGGCTCCCCTCGCGCTGCCGACGCAAGGAGCGGTGCTGGTGCAGATGTCGGTCGGCTCGCCGGACGACTCGGGTCGACGAGCGGTGAGCCTGCACAGCCGTGCCCAGGACGCGTCTGCGGACGGAGCCTGGACGCGGCACGCGAGCGGCATCCTGGCGCCTGCCACCGCCGAGGGCAGGGCGTTTGACCTGCGGGCCTGGCCGCCGCCAGGAGCCCAGGCGGTCTCGACCGACGGCCTCTACGAAGCTCTGGCCGCGGCCGGACTTGCGTATGGCCCCGAGTTTCAAGGCCTGCGCGCGGTGTGGAAGCGAGGCAACGACGAGCTGTTTGTCGAAGCCCAGCTGCCCGAAGCGGTCGCCAAGGAGGCGGCGCGATTCGGGCTGCATCCGGCGCTGCTGGATGCGGCGCTGCATGCCCTCATGGCCGAGCGAGGGGCGCAGCGGCGCGGCTACCGTTCTCCTGGAGCGGGGTGACGCTTCGCTCGGTCGGGGCCACGACCTTGCGCGTACACGTGCAGCGTCTGGACGAAGGCACGGTCTCGCTCTCGGTCGCCGACGCCACGGGCGAGCCGGCCGCCACCATCGAAGCCCTATCGAGTCGGCCCGTCTCGGCCGAGCAACTGCGCGCGACCACGGGCTCGCTCCATGACCCGATGCTTTGGGTGGATTGGACCGAAGTGCCGCTCGCATCGAGCCCGACCCCGACGGGGTCCTGGGCCGTGCTGGGAGCGGACTTGGGCGCCGCGCTTGCACCACCGGTTCGGTACAAGGATCTGCAAGCACTCCAAGAGGCCCTCGACCAGGGAGCTTCCGCCCCTGCGCTGGTGCTTGCGCCCTTGAGCACGCTCTCGACCCAGGACTTGCCCCCAAGCGCTCACCAGGCGACGGCCCACGCGCTCGCCCTGCTGCAAGGCTGGATGGCCGACGAGCGCCTGGCTTCCACGCGCCTGGTGCTTCTGACCCGAGGCGCGGTGGCCACACGGCCCGACGAAGACGTCCGGGACCTCGCACACGCACCCGTCTGGGGACTGGTGCGCTCCGCCCAAAACGAAAACCCCTTCCTCTCTCTCTTCCTCGTCGACTCCGACGACCCTAACGCCTCGCTGCTCCCCCTCTTCGCCGCGCTCGAAGGCGACGACCGACAGCTCGCTTTGCGCAGCGGCCGCTGCTTGGCGCCCAGGTTGGCTCGCTTGGTCCAGGTCTCCGCCAAGACGGACCGCCCACTGGACCCGCAGGGTACGGTCCTCGTCACCGGCGGCACCGGGACACTGGGTGCGCTGCTGGCGCGCCATCTGGTGGCCCAGCACGGTGCCAAGCACCTGCTTTGACCTCGCGGCAAGGCTCCAGTGCAGCGGGCGCCGGAGCGTTGCGCAGCGACCTTGAGGCGGCAGGGGCCACAGTGCACATCGCCTCGTGCGATGCAGCTGACCGGGGCGCGTTGCAAGCGCTGCTCGAGCGTGTCCCGTCGGCCCACCCGCTCACCGCGGTCTTTCACACGGCCGGCATCCTCGACGACGGGCTGCTCGCCGACATGACGCCCGAGCGTCTCGACCGGGTCATGGCTCCCAAGGTGGACGCTGCCTGGCACCTCCACCAGCTCACCCAAAACCGGGACCTTGCCGCTTTCGTCCTCTTCTCGTCGGTGGCGGGCGTGATCGGGTACCCAGGCCAGTCCAACTACGCCGCAGCCAACACGTTCTTGGACGCACTCGCGCACCGCCGGCGTGCCCACGGCCTGCCCGCCTCTTCCTTGGCCTGGGGCTACTGGGCGCAACAAAGTGGACTCACCCAGCACCTGAGCGCTGCCGACCTCGCGCGCATGAAGCGCGCTGGGCTCCGCCCCCTGTCCTCCGAGCAGGGACTTGCCTGGCTCGATGCCGTCCTGGGACGTGCCGAACCGACTCTGGTGCCCGCACGCTTCGACGTGCTCGCGCTTATAGCCAATCGCATGTGCTGCCCCCAATCTCTCCGAACTCTCGCGCATATGCGGCCTGCCAAGCGGCAGGCGGCCAATACCGCCTCCGCGGCCACTTTGGCGCAGCGACTGGCCTCGCTGTCGGCGTCCGACCGCGAGCGCACACTGCTCGACCTTGTACGCGCCGAAGCCGCCATCGTCCTGGGGCTCTCCTCGCCAGGCTCCCTCGAGCCCCATCGCCCCTTCCGCGAGGCTCGGCCTCGACTCGCTCATCGCGCTGGAGCTGCGAAACGTCTGGCGGCCGCCACCGGCCTGCGGCTGCAGGCCACGCTCCTTTTCGACCACCCGACGCCGCGGCCCTCGCAGAGTTTTTCGCCGCCGTCTGCTCGGCCGGGTCCCGAGCCGACCCCGGCCGCCGTGGTGCCGGCTGCCAAGAAGACCCCATCGCGATCGTGTCGATGGGCTGCCGCTTTCCAGGCCATGTCCGCACGCCCGAAGACCTCTGGAGACTGCTGGCCGACGGACAGGACGCCATCTCGGACTTCCCCCCAGACCGAGAATGGGACCTGGGTGCGCTCTACGACCCCGAGCCCGGGGCCCGGGCAGGAGCTACACCCGCCGGGGCGGCTTCCTGCACGACGCCGCCGACTTCGACCCCGACTTCTTCGGCATCAGCCCCCGCGAGGCCGTGGCCATGGACCCGCAGCAGCGGCTGCTGCTGGAGGCGTCCTGGGAGGCCTTCGAGCGGGCCGGGATCGACCCGCTGTCGCTGCGCGGCAGCGCGACCGGCGTGTTCGCCGGCCTGATGTACCACGACTACGCCCGGACAGCACCTGGCGACCCGAGGGCACGCGGGCGTCTCCGGCCGGCGTGTCCTACACCTACGGGCTCGAAGGCCCGTCGGTCACCGTGGACACGGCCTGTTCGTCCTCGCTGGTGGCGCTGCACCTGGCCGCGCAGGCGCTGCGGTCGGGGGAGTGCGACCTGGCGCTGGCCGGCGGGGTCGCCGTCATGGCCACCCCCGGCTCGTTCATCGAGTTCTCGCGCCAGCGCGGCCTGTCCCCGGACGGCCGGTGCCGGTCGTTCTCCGCCGACGCCGACGGGGCCGGCTGGGGCGAGGGCGCGGGCGTGCTGCTGGTCGAGCGGCTGTCGGACGCGCGGCGCCACGGCCACCCGGTCCTGGCCGTCGTCCGCGGCACCGCCGTGAACCAGGACGGCGCGTCGAACGGGCTGACCGCGCCGAACGGCCCGGCCCAGCAGCGCGTCATCCACGCCGCGCTCGCCGGCGCCGGACTGGGCGTCGCCGACGTCGACCTGGTCGAGGCGCACGGGACCGGCACCACCCTCGGCGACCCGATCGAGGCCCAGGCGCTCCTGGCCACCTACGGCCAGCGCCCCGCCGGGACCCCGCTGTTCCTGGGCTCCATCAAGTCCAACATCGGCCACACCCAGGCCGCCGCGGGCGTCGCCGGGATCATCAAGGTCGTCCAGGCCATCCGGCACGGCGTCCTGCCGCCGACGCTGCACGTCGAGGCGCCGAACCCGCACGTCGACTGGAGCCAGGGCGCCGTCGAGCTGCTGACCGCCGGCCGGGACTGGCCGGCCGTGGACCGGCCGCGCCGGGCCGCCGTCTCCTCCTTCGGCATCTCCGGCACCAACGCCCACGTCATCATCGAGGAAGCGCCGGCCATCGAGAGCGCCCCGGCACCGACCCAACCTTCGCCCCCGCTACCCGCGTGGCCCGTATTGCTTTCGGCCAAGACCGAAGGGGCCCTGCACGCGCAGGCCGAGCGGCTGCGCGAGCACCTGCGAGCGCACGACGAGCTGAAACTACTCGACGTCGCTTACTCGCTGGCCACTACCCGTACGCACTTCGAAGAGCGCGCCGCCCTGGTCGCCCACAATCGTACCGAGCTCCTGGATGCGCTCGAAGCGCTGGCCCAAGGTCGGCCAGGCCCCAGCGCCGCGCGCGGACAATGCGGCGAAGGCAAGCTGGCGGTGCTGTTTACGGGACAGGGCAGCCAGCGGGCTGCGATGGGCCGCGGTCTCTACGATGCATTCCCGGTCTTCCGGGAAGCGATCGACGCGGTTTGCGCTCACCTCGACGGCGCCCTGGACCGGCCGGTGCGTGAGGTCATGTTTGCGGCGGAAGACTCCGCAGAGGCGCGGCTGCTCGATGAAACGGCCTTCACCCAGCCGGCGCTTTTCGCCCTGGAAGTCGCGCTCTTTCGGCTTTTCGAGAGCTTCAGTCTTCAACCGGACCTGCTTTTGGGCCACTCGATCGGAGAGCTCGTGGCGGCCCACGTTGCAGGCGTCCTTTCCTTGCCCGATGCCTGCACTTTGGTGGCAGCACGCGCCACGCTCATGCAAGCGCTCCCGCAGCGCGGTGCGATGGTCACTCTGCAAGCCTCCGAAGAGGAGGTCTTGCCGCTCGTTGCGGACGGTACGCGCGCAGCCGTCGCAGCGCTCAACGGTCCAACGTCGACCGTGGTCTCGGGCGACGCCGACGCCGTCTTGGAGGTCGCTCGCCACTTCGAGTCGCTCGGACGCAAGACAACCCGTTTGCGTGTAAGTCACGCGTTTCACTCGGCGCACATGGAGGGCATGCTGGAGGCCTTCAGCCGGGTCGCTGCCGGTTTGACTTTTCGTCCGGCGCGCATCCCAATCATCTCCAACGTCACGGGCGCACTCGCCTCCGACCAGGAGCTGGGCTCGCCCGACTACTGGGTGCGCCACGTCCGGCGCACGGTCCGCTTTCTCGACGGAGTCCGCACGCTCGATGCCCAAGGCGTGCGTTTCTTTCTCGAGCTCGGACCGCACGCGGTGCTCAGTGCCCTGGCGCAGCAGGTCCTGCCCGAGCACGAGCCGCAGAAGCGGTCGTTTCTTCCTACCTTGCGCAAAGGGCGCGACGATGTCGACGCCGTCGTCGCAGCGATCGGTGCGCTGCACACTTCGGGCGTCTCGGTCGACTGGCCATCGTTTTTCAAACCCCATGCGCCTGGTCGCGCGCCGCTGCCGACGTACGCGTTTCAGCGGCAGCGGTACTGGCTGGAGTCGGGCGGGCTGCAGTTCCCGTGGTGGCGAGGCGACGGGTCATCCACTCCTCGGAGTGCGTGTACCGGCCGCGGGCAGCCAAGCCGTTTACGAATCCGTGGTCTCTCGAGTCGAAGAGGTGTGGCTATACGACCATCGCGTGACGGGCACGGCGCTGGTCCCCGGCGCGGCCTAGCGGAGCTGATGCGAGCAGCCGCCGAGCATGCCTTGGAAAGCTCGGAAATCGAAGTGAGTGACGTGGTGTTTCAAGCGCTGCTGGTTCTGCCCGAGCGAGGTGGGCAGCGGTGCAGGTGCTTCTGGAGCAAGCAGCAGACGGAGCGCAGGCGTCGGTCTACAGCCAAATAGCGAGCGCGAAAGCAGAAGACAAGTGGACGCTGCACGCGACCGCCCAGGTACGTCGGGCGGGCGCTAGGGCCGGTGTGGCGGTGGATTGGGCATCGGTCGAGCAGGGCTGCACCGAAGCGGTGGACGTCGAGCGCGCGTACGAAGACGCGGCGGCCATCGGGCTAGAATATGGGCCTTGCTTCCGCGGGCTACGACGTCTCGCACGGGGAGACGGTGAAGCGCTGGGCGAAGTGGAGTTGCCCGACGGCGTCGCAGGAGCGGACCGCTCTGTGGTCCATCCCGCGTTGTTGGATGCGGCGTTTCACGCGACCTTCTGTTTGAGTGAAGAGGGAGCCCTCGCGCTGCCGTTTGCGATCGAGCGGTGGACGGTCCATCAAGCCGGCGCGTCTGCGGCGCGTGTGCACGTTCGGCGTACAGGCAACGCCGAGGGCAGCAGTTTCGCGTTTGACGTGACGTTGGCCGACGGAGAAGGCCGGGGCATCCGGAAGATGCAGGGTCTGCAGGCGCGAGCGGTGGATGCCGAAGCGCTTGGCCAGCGGGGAACCAAAGAGCCTTGAGGGATCTTGTATCGTGTGGAGTGGCCGACCGCGGAGTCGCCTGGCACTTCTCCGGAGACGCTGGGTGGCCGTTGGGTTGTCGTTGTGTCGGAAGCCGACGGTGTGGCGGAGGCCCTTGCGGCTCGTATATCGGCTGCGGGGGCATCGTGCCGTCGTGTCGAGCCTGGACGCCTCGGGGAAGCGCTACCGGCAGACCACGTGGTCTGCGTGTGGAGTCGGGCGAGTGAGCAGAGTGCGGATCAAGCACTGCGCGTCTCGAGCGAGGGGCTCGAGGTGGTGCAGAGGCTGTCCAAAGAGTCCAAGCCCCCTCGGCTCTGGTGGGTGACGTCGGGAGCGGTGGCGGCGGCATCCGCAGACCGCGTCGAGCCGGCCCTGGCATCGGTATGGGGACTTGGGCGCACCGTGATGCAAGAGCATCCGGAGCTCGCTTGCACGCTTCTGGACATCGAAGTGGGCTCGCCTGGATTGGAGCAGCTGCTCCGCGAGCTGGGAAATCAAGAGACAAGCGCGAATCGCGTGGCGCTCAGGCGCGCGTCGTGTGGCGCGGCTGCTCCGAGCGCCCGTAGTTAGCCATGGGCAAGCGCGCGAGCTTCGGACCGATGGGACGGTGCTGGTGACCGGCGGACTCGGGGAGCTGGGGCTTCTGGTGGCACGCAACCTGGCCAAGCGCGGCGTGAAGCATCTTGTGCTGACGGGCCGCCGGGGGTTGGAGACGCCCGGCGCGAGAGAAGCGGTTTCGGATCTCGAGAGCCTGGGCGCAAAGGTCACGGTTGCGGCGGTAGACGTCGCGGATAAGCACGCGCTCGAGAAGGTGCTTGGCGCAATCCCCGCGCAGTGGCCGTTGCGAGGTGTCGCGCACGCGGCCGGTGTGCTCGACGACGGCGTGCTTGCCGAGCAGACGCCCGAGCGAATGGCACGCGTGATGTCTCCGAAGGTAGCGGGCGCGTACCACCTAGACGCTCTGACGAGGCAAGCGGACCTGGACATGTTCGTGCTCTTCTCGTCCGCCGCCGGGACGCTCGGCTCAGCGGGGCAAGGTCCATACGCCGCGGCAAACACGTTCCTGGATGGCCTCGCAGCGCGTCGTCAGCAGCAAGGGCTGATGGGGCAGAGCCTCGCTTGGGGCTTGTGGATCAGTGAGGCCAAGGAGGGGGCGGGTCTTGCATCGAGACTCAACGCGGCGCAACGAGCGCGCCTGACGGGCAGTGGTTTGGCCGCACTCACGGCGACCGAGGGCATCGCGCTGTTCGAGACAGCGCTCCGGCGTTCGGAGGCGCAGCTGTACCGTCGCCTGTCGACGCCAAAGGTTTACGCAAACGGTTCGCAGTCGACGTGCCGCCGCTCGGCGCGGGCTCATTCGGGTGGCGCAACGCGCGGTGAAGGGTATGGGCGGTGCCTGGGGCCGCGAGCTCGGTACCCTCAGTCCAGAGCAGCGTGCGCAAGCTGTGCTCGACGCGGTTCGCGCCGAAGTTGCTCGCGTCTTGTCGCTCTCGAGTACGGACGCTGCTCCTGTCGACCGTCCACTCAAGGAGTTGGGCCTCGATTCGCTCATGGCGGTCGAGCTGCGCAATGCGCTCGGCAAACGGGCCGGCGTCCCGTTGCCGGCCACGCTGGCGTTCGACTATCCGACGACGGCCGCGATGGCCAAGTACTTGCTCGAAAAAGTGCTCTCGAACGGGCCGGTCGCAGCAACGACGGGCCGCGTCGTGCGACCGGTGGACGAGCCGATTGCAATGTCGGCATGGGTTGTCGCTACCCGGGTGGCGTGAGCGATCCGGAGTCGTTCTGGCGACTGCTGGACGAAGGCATCGACGCGGTGACCGAGGTACCCCCGGAGCGGTGGGACGTCGATGCACTGTACGATCCCGACCCGGACGCTGCGGGAAAGGTGGCACGCGCTCGGGGGATTCTTACGCAACATCGACCGATTCGACCCTGCGTTCTTCGGCGTCTCCGGGCGCGAAGCCGTGGCGATGGATCCGCAGCATCGCATGCTTCTGGAAACGAGTTGGGAAGCGTTTGAAAGAGCCGGCATTACCTCCGACCAGCTGATGGGCAGTCGGACAGGCGTCTTTGTTGGGCTGATGTATCAAGAATACCAGCTGCTGGCGGCGAGCGAGGGGCTCGAGAGGCTGGACGGATATGTCGGAACAGGCAACGCCTTCAGCGTTGCGTCGGGTCGCATCAGCTACGTGCTTGGGCTCCAAGGACCGAGCCTGACAGTGGACACGGCGTGCTCGTCGTCGCTGGTGACGGTGCACCTCGCTTGCCAGGCGCTGCGCAATGGGGAGTGCTCGGTGGCGCTCGCGGGCGGGGCGGCAGTTATGCTGTCGCCGGCGGTCTTCGTGGAATTCAGTCGACTCCGAGGACGGCGCCCGACGGGCGGTGCAAGAGCTTCTCGGCGTCGGCGAATGGCGTCGGGTGGTCGGAAGGCTGCGGGAATGCTGGTGCTCGAGCGGCTGTCCGACGCCCAGAGCCACGGGCATCCAATTGGCCCTCATCCGAGGCTCGGCTGTCAACCATGACGGGCGGAGCCAAGGGCTGACGGCGCCGAACGGGCCCTCGCAAGAAGCGGTCATACGCCAAGCGTTTTCTCAAGCAGGCCTGAGCCCGGGCGATGTGGAGTACGTCGAATGTCATGGAACAGGTACGACCCTTCGCTGTACCCGATTGAGGTTCTCGCACTGGGCGCCGTCCTGTGCCTCGGCGGCGTTCAGGGCGCCGCTGAAGCCGACGATAATCTCCGTCACCTTGTGCTTCTTGGTGATAATCTGAACGCCCGTCAGATTCACCAGCGGCGTAGACGTCGGGCTCGGCGTGGGGGACGGCGTCGGGCTCGGCGTGGGGGATGGCGTCGGGCTCGGCGTGGGGGACGGCGTCGGGCTCGGCGTGGGGGACGGCGTCGGGCTCGGCGTCGTGATCGGGAGCGGCGAAATCAAGGGCGAGTCGCTCGGCAGGCGGTAGGCCAGCGGGGCGGTCAGGGGGATGTCGCCCGACCCGCCGAGAGTGGCGAGGGTCGTCATCTGCCCGCTGGCGCTGCCCTCGATGAACTGGCCGGTGCCGGGCCGATAGACGACCACCTGGTCCGAGCCATTCCCGAGGTAATCGGCCGGGGCCGGGATGTCACCGGTCTGGAACCCGGAGACGGTGTACGCCGTACCGCCGGGCCCGAGGATGGTGAAGACCCCGGTCTTGGGATCGAAGACGGCCGGCTCGGTGTGCCCGAAGATCGGCGGCGCCTGGTGCTTGGCGACGGCCTGGTTGTAGTAGGTCAGGTTGTCGTATTGCCCGGGGACCGGGACGAGGCTGCTCAGGTCCGGCGACGCCGAGTAGCCCGCGACGCCGGCGCTGATGCCGGGGATGCTGAAGATCTCGGTGCCGGTGACGGGGTTGACCACCAGGAACTGGCCGGTGCTGGGGCGATAGACGGCCGGCTCGTCGTAGCCGATCCCGTCGAAGTCCCCCGCCAGTGGGATGTCGCCGGTCTGGCCGAAGGTGAAGGTGCGGGTGCCCGTGATGGTGCTGGAGATGCTCCAGACGCCCTGCCCCTGGGCATTGACGGTGAAGACGGCCACCTCGGTCGGTCCGTTCTTGTCGAAGTTGCCCACCAGCGGGACGCTGGAATTGGGGGTCCCCATGGCGAACGTCGTGGGGCCCTGGACCGCGTAGTTGGACGAGTCGTACAGCGTCCAGGTCGCGGTGCTCATGTTGTAGTACGCCAGGTCGGTGACGCCGTCGCCGTCGAAGTCACCGGTGAAGGGGATGACGTCGGGCGGCGCCGTGGCGACGAGGCTCTCGGTGCCGCCGGCCGTCGCCTTCGCCGAGAGCGTGATCGAACTGGAGCTGTTGACGGCCGCGATCGTCGTCCCGGCCGGGATGCCGGTGCCGGTGATCGCCTGGCCGGCGACCAGGTTGCTCGTGCTGAGGATGCCCGAGATCACCGCCGACCCGCTGGTGAGCGCGCCGTTGAAGGCCGTGGCCGGCGCGTAGGGCGTCCCGCTGGGGCCGAACCAGGGCGCGGCCGAACCCGACGGGGTCTGCACGACCCACTGGATCTGATCGCTCGCCGTGCTGCGAGCGAACAGCGCCGGGTCGGAGTCGGGGCCGCCGTTGTAGTCGGCCGGGTTCGAGACGATCGCCACCCCCACGGAGTTGCTGGCAACGGAGGTGTTCCCCGCCGCGTTGACCACCTGGACGTACAGCGAGGTCTGGCCCTCGGTCAGGGCGAAGGGGAGCTGGATCGAGAAGTTGTACGTCGAGCCGTCGGAGGCGACGTACTTCGCGGTGAGGCTCTCGGCGGTGGCGCCGGCCGTCGCGGGATTCGAGAGCGTCAGGGTGCCGGCCGTGGCATTGATGCCCGTGATCTTCGTCCCGTTCGGGATGCCGGTGCCGAAGACGAGCTGGCCGACGGCCAGTCCGGTCGTCCCGCTGAGGTTCGCGACGGTCTTCGAGCCCGACGTCAGGTTGCCGGTGAAGCCGGGGATCGCCGTCGTCGTGTTCCAGATGGTGCTCTGGCCGCTGATGAACAGCTCGACGGTGTTCCCGGGCGCCGTGGTACCGATGAACTGGGGCGTGCGGTCGGTGGTGACGTCGTCCCCCACGATTCCCGTGTCGTTGGCGGGATTGAGGCGGAAGTCGCCCACGTTCGGCGGGGTCGTGTTGTTGATCTGGAAGACGACGGGGGGATTGCTGTCGGCGGATGGGCCGTATTGGTTATACGGCGACTGGGTGTAGGTCGCCGTGACGACGACCGAGAACTCCCCGTTGTTGACGGGATTGCCGGAGTTGTCCGGGAAGTCGTTCTGGAACGGGAAGCTGAACGTCTCGGTCGAGCCGACGGTGGTGATGTCCGCGGCCGGGACGGCGAACGAGATCGTCTCCGGGCCTTTCGAGTCGTCCAGCCAGGTCTCGTAGACCATGATCGAGGTCCCGGGCGCCGCCGTCCCGTCGAGCGCGGGGGTGGTGTTGTTGGTCACCGGGATGTTGTTGATGGTGGCATACGGGGGCGTGACGGGCGTGAGCTCCAGGGTCGGCGCCGGGGGTGCCGACGTCGGTGCCGGGTGCGAGAGGTTGTTGGCGTTGAGCATGAACGTGAGGGTCACGGGCACGCTCTTGGCCCCCGCGTTGTCGGTGGCGAAGATCTCGATCGTCTTCAGGCCGTTCTGGGAGAACGCGGTACTGACCGGGACGGCGAAGTTGCCGAAGATGTCGGTCGAGTTGCTCGCGTTGGCCGCGATCGGCTGTCCGAGCGTGACCTTGCTGGGGTCGAACCCGCCGATGACCTTGCCGAAGGTCGAGTCGCCCGGCGTCTCGTCGTAGATGCTGATCCAGGTGGCGTTGCCGAAGCCGGTGATCTCGCTGAGGCCGTCGATGTTGGGCGTGGCCGTGGTGACGACCGGGGTGCCGTTGGCCGTGGCCCCGCCGGTATCGGTCGGGTCGATCTGGGTGGTGCCGGTGAGGATCATCGGCGCCAGGTTGATGGCGAAGGCGCCCTCGCCGTAGGTGCCGGCCAGCAGGAGGTCGGGGTCCGGGGTGGCCGTGGGCTTGTCGGGATTATACGGGCCGGCCAGGTCGGGCATCCCGGTGGCGACGCTGACGTTGCCCTGCGAGAGGCTCAGGTCGGTGACGTTGGCGTGCGGCAGGTCGCCGCCCGGGGCCACGGCGCCGTAGGTCGTCTCGGGGAAGAGCTGCCAGGTCTGCCCCTGGTCGGTTGACATGTAGACGCCGGAGTTGGCGGCGACGTAGAGGACCGGGTGGTATCCCTGGCTGAGGTCCAGCGGATTATTGGGGATGGCGTAGTTCCAGTTGGCCGCGATCGAGTTGAGGACCGTGGCCAGGTTATACGGCGTCCCGCTGGCGTCGTTGGTCGGGGAGTAGGTCTGGCCGAAGATCGTGTAGGCCAGGGTCTTGATGTCGCCGGTGATGTTGACCCACTCGTCCTGGACGTTGGTGGGGTTCTGGGCCAGGACGATCGAGTCCTTCAGGTAGAAGATGCCGGTGGTGGTGACGGCATAGGCGTCGTGGCTGCCCCGCGCGGGGTCGGTGATGATCTGCTGGACCGGCGAGCCGTCGAGGCCCAGGGAGATGTTGAACCAGTTGCCACCGGCGTTCTGGCTGACGAAGATCTGGCCCTTGGTGCCCGCCGTCAGCGGATCGGTGCCGACGTAGAGGAAGTTGCCCAGGTTGCCGATGCCCTCGGGGGCGGAGGGGTCGGGTGCCCCGAAGGCCAGGGCGAAGCTGGTGTTGTCGTGCGGGCCCGTCGTCGCCGTCGGCAGCCCGAAGGTCGCCGGCGTGCCGATGTCGAACCAGGTCCCGCCCTGGTTCGTGGTCTCGAAGAGGTTGCCGGTGGACGACGAGACCATCGCGTCCTGGCTGTTCACCGGGTCAACGACGATGCTCGCGTAGCTCGTGGGGTTGCCCTCGCTGCCCGAGATCGTCCACTGCGGGTCGGGGACCGGATCGCCGTTGCTGGCCTGGAGCAGCCCGAAGGTCCGGCTGATGCCGTCCACGTAGACGAAATCCGTGTCGCCGCCGCCCTGGCCGGGGGAGAAGTACTGGTAGACCGTGCCGCTGCCCTGCTGGTCAACGGCGGTTCCGGAGGCGGTATAGAAGGTGCCGCCCAGGCCGTTCTGATTGCCGGGCAAGTAGGTGGAGAGGTACGACCCGACGGCGGTGCTCGCGAGGTTGCCGTCGGTCACCAGGTTGGGATCCGCGGCCTGGCCGCCGATGGTCTCCGTGCCGGCGTAGAAGAGGGCCTGGGCGGCCTGGGCCGCCGCGCTGCCCGGCTGGGCCGCGACGTAGTAGTCCTGGGCGAGCTGGAGGTTGCCGTCGCGATCGACCGAGGGCGCGGCATCCGAGCTGCCGATGGTGGACTCGAAGACCCCGTTGTTATCCAGGCCGCTGTAGACGCCGGTGAGGTTGCCGGCGATCAGCCGCGGCAGCCCGGTCGCCGGGTCAACCTCCGAGAGGAGGATCTGGTAGCCCGTCCCGGACATCTCGTTGCTCCCCCCCGGGGGGTTGAACACGCCGGTCTGGGGCACGTCCATCGGGGTCCACGTGGCGCCGAGGCCCGAATTGGTGAAGCTGGCATAATCGAAGGTGTACAGGGTCGAATCTTGCACGAACGGCGCGTCGGGGTTGCGGATGAAATTCAGGTAGGGGCTCGGATCGCCGGGGACGTAGTTGGGCGGGGGCTCCCACACCGGCGTGGCCGGCGGGGCGCTGAGGTCCTGACTGGTGTACTGGATGTTGCCGGTGAGGGTCAGTCGGCTGCCGGGGGCCTGGTCATCGTAGCCCACAAGGGAGTGGGCATCCGCGATCTTGGTGATGTCAACGCGGATCAGCCCGGTGTCGCTGTTGTAGCCGTTGCCGCCGAAACCGCCCAGGTAGGTGATGTTGGGATTGGTCGGGTCGACGGTCAGGGCGAGATCCAGGTTGCCCTGGCTATTATCGGTGATCGGGTACTCGACCGCGGCTTGCCCCGTCGTCGCGGTGGCGCCGTTGGTGGGGACCGCCTGGTTGTAATTGTTGAAGGGGGGCACGGTGGGAAGCTGGATGTCGGTCCAGTTCTCGCCGAAGTCCTTGGTCTCGAACAGGCCGTCGAAGCCGCCGGACGAGGTGGCGACGGCCGCGTAGAGCCAGCCCTCGTAGATCGCGTCCTGCACGGCGTTGCCGGTCGGCGAGGGGACGGCCAGGACGATCCGACCCTCGGCGCCGTTGGGGGTCCCGGCGGTGTCCGGCCCGGTCGGATTGCCGGGGTTGACGTTCTTATTGTTGTAGGTGTCGATGATCAGCGGGTTGCCGACGCCGCCCGCCATCAGGGTCCAGCTCTGGCCCTGGTTGGTGCTCATGTAGACGCCCTGGCCCTCGATGCCGGCGTAGACGATCTGGAGGTTGCCCTGGACGTCGGTGCCGGTGGTCGGGTCGAGGACGATGCCGCTGTCCTTGTCGAGGATGACGGCGGTGGCGTTGCCGGCGAGGACCTGCGTCCATGTCTGGCCCGTGTTCTCGCTGCGCCAGATGCCGCCGTTGGTGCCGCTCAGGGCGGCGTAGATGATCACGCCGCCGGTGGGGGAGAGCTGGGGGTCAACGGCGACCTGGTAGGCGGTGGTGCCGACGAACTTGCGATCGCGGGCGGCGGAGTTGATCGGCAGGAGCTGGCCGCTGCCGGTCGTCTGGGTGGGGGTGCCGGAGACGTTGTCGGTGCTGTCGTAGAGGTTCCAGGTGGCGCCGCCGTCATCGGAGATCAGGAAGCCGACGCCGGGGGCGTCGGTGACCTCCTGGCCGCTGCTGACGCCGCCGGTCGCCGCGATGATGATCGACTGGTTGGGGTCGTGGTTCCTGGGGAAGATCGAGATGCTGCTGATGTTGATCGCGGCGTTCGGGCCGAAGTTGGTCAGGGGGATCCAGGTGGGCCCGTCGGGGCTGGTCGTGAGGAAGTCGGTGGTCTTCCAGACGCCGCCCGAGGCGCCGCCGACGTAGACCGTGTTGCCCGTCGGGTCGGACGGATCCACCGCGATGGCGTTGACCTGGCCGGTCTCGTCGACGCCCGCGGCCCCGCCCACCGGCGACCAGGCCTCGCTCGACAGGGCATCGGTCTGGCCCAGGGTCGAGATCCGGAAGCTGACGGTGGGGTTGCTGCCCACCGTGCCCAGGCCGCTGGTGGGCAGCGACTTCTGGAAGGCCAGCGACCAGCTATTGATGGTCCCGGTCGTCCCGGTCGTGGAGACGTTGGAGATGACCAGCGTCCAGGTCCCCTGGACGTTCATGCCCTGCTGGCCGCCGGTCGTCGGCGCGAAGACGTCGGCCAGGGACTGCTGGGGATTATAGACGGCGAAGAACGGCGCGTTGCCCTCCTGGATGGGCGTGGCGGCGTTGTCGTCGAGGACGGTGTTGGTGAAGTTGGCCGTGGACTGGCCCTGGCCCACGTTGCCGAAGAGGATGGCCTGGCCCATCAGCGTGCCGGTGGGGCTGTAGTGATACAAGGTCGCGGTCAGGTCGGGATCGTTGGGATAGGTCAGATTGAGCTGGACCTGCATGACGCTCGCCCCGGCCGCCGTCTTGTCCCCCTCGATGATGAAGCTGTCGGGCACCACGATGCTCGAGGAGACCGTGCCGGGGATGGCCTGGCCGGTCGTGTTGGTCTGGGTGGACGGCGCGATCGTCTTGGGCAGGTCGGCGGCCGTGTAGCGGACGGTGGTCGTCGGCCCGCTCTGGTCGATGCCGCGGAGCACGTTGAGGCCCGCGCTCTGGCTGACGTCCGTCCCGTCGCCGAACTGGTCCTGGATGCCGGGTGCGAGCTGGATCGTGTAGGTGCCGCTGAGCTGCTGCTGGGGGAGGCCGATCGTGTACGTGCTGGCCACCGTCTCCGAGACGCCGTTGACCGTGATGGCCTGGGGGTTCACCGGGGTGACCGTGATCACCGGGTTGACGTTCAGCGACCAGGTGTCGAGCGTGCTGGTGACGCCGGTCTGGGTGTTGGTGACCTGGAGCGTCCAGGTGCCGTCGGCCGACTTGCCCGCCAGGCTGGAGAGCGAGTTGGGGCTGAGGTTGTACGCGGGCACGAACGTCCCGGTGTACGGGGCCCCGCCCTGGGTGATGACGGTATCCGCCGAGTCGTCGAAGACCGTGTCGATCATGTTCGAGCCGCTCAGGCCCGAGAACAGCGGGATCTGCGTCCCGTTGGGCGCGATCAGCACCGCGCTGAGCGCGGCATCCGACTGGGCGCCGATGCTCAGCGAGACGGTGAGCTTCTGGATCTTGAGCGTGCCGCCGGTATTGACGGTCACCGACGAGGAGAGCGTGCCGTTGCCGACCGTGGTCGCGGCGGGGATCGCCTGGTCGACCGAGGAGGGGGCGAAGCTCTGCGGGCCCGAGATCGTGCCCAGCGGGCCCATGATCGACAGCACCTGGGCGGCGGTGAAGGTGCTGGTCTGCACCGGCCGGTCGAAGGTCACCTGGAACTGGCTGGTGCCGGTGTCGGTCAGGAGGTCGTCGGTGCCGGTGGAGACCTGCCCCGAGGTGCCGACGGCCTGCGTCGAGACGATCTGCGGGCCGGGCACGATCAAGGGGAGGGTGTTCTGGTTGAACGGCGGGCTGAGGATGTAGCCGCCGGTGTTCTTCCCGCCGGTGTAGGCGGCGGCCGTCCACGTGACCGGCGCCGTCACCTGGGGCATGGGCACCGCGTAGACATCGCCCGGGGTCAAGCCGGTGTAGCCGAAGGGCATCGTCAACGGGTTCTCGTCGGCCGTGCCGTTGGCGTTCTGGTCGTCCGGGCGCCGGTCTGGAGCCCCAGGGTCGGCAGCGACGAGTCGATCGTGAGCGACCAGCCGGTCAGCTCGCCGACGTTGTTGGACTGGGTGTCGTCGATGGTCAGCCTGTAGGTGCCGTCAACCGGGCCGCCGTCGAGGCCGTTGACCACGAACGGCGCGTTGTTGAGGGTGAGCGGGCCGGTGACGGTGCCCTGGAAGACCAACCCGGTCTGGCCGTCGGGGGCCGTCAGGGTGATCCGCAGGTCGGCGCCGTTCTGGTGGGTCAGCGACAGGTTGACGACGATCCCCGTGATGAGCTGGTTGACGTGATTGCCGATGGGGATATTGGAGTTCGTGAAGTCGTCCGCGGTGTTGGTGCCGCCCGTGCCCGAGGTGGGGATCCGCAGGGGCACCTGCGTCGAGGCGATCGGCCCGATGACCGGCTGGGGGATCGGCGTGATGACGTAGGAGTTGAACCGGCGCCACGATCGGATCGCCCGAGCCGTCGTCGGGCGTGATCAGGTAGCTGTAGGTGCCGGTGTAGTTGCCGATCCCACTGGGGCCGCCGCCGGGCTGCAGGGCGGGGTCGAAGGTGACCGTGAACTCGGTGTAGCCGAACTTGTTGCCGTTGCCAACGCCGCTGGAGGTGACCGGCGCGACGCTGAGGACTTCGAGCGGGATCGAAGGGTCGCCGTTGGTGGTATCGTGGTAGAAGACCTGGATGTCGGCGGGGGTGAAGGAGGGGTTCTGGTCGGGCGGGTTGAGCGGCCGGTCGAAGGTGACGTTGAAGGTGACCTTGCCGCTGGCGGCCTCGGCCAGCGGGATCGGCCCCATGGTGCTGTTGATGATCCGCGGGCCCGCCGCGATGGCCATCGGCCGGAACAAGGCGGCCAGGCCGTCGAGGGCCGGTGCGTTGTTGACGACCGAGGCCTGGTCGAGGTTGCCGGTCCACACCGAGTAGACCTGGCCGTCGTACACGGCCAGCCCCATCGACGTGCCGAAGCCGGCGGCGGAGTTGGCGGTGTTGGTCGCCGTCCCGTTGTCGCCCTCCGGGCTGAGCGCGACGGTCGTCTGGGTGTCGATGGAGTCGGTGGCGGTGAGCGCGGGATTGGCGTAGCTCTGGGGGCTGAAGCTGGCGCCGCCGTCGATGCTGCTGGCCATGTAGGTGAACACCAGGGTGTTGTTCGGGTCGCTGCTGGCGTCGCGCCAGGACACGACCAGCGTGCCCGTCACCGGGTCCACCGCGATCGCCGGCTGGAAGTGGGTCCGGCCGGTGTACACATCGGGGTTATTGAAGCTGTTGTTCCCACCGGACGAGCCGTTGATATCGGCCGAATCCTCGTCAACGATCTCCGGCGGGCTCCAGGTCCGGCCGCCGTCGTCGGAGTACGTCAGGTAGATGTCGGTATGGTAGGTGGGGTTCTTGACGCCGTCGGTGGTGATGTTCTCGTAGCCGACGAACGCGGCGTAGAGCCGCCCCTCGAACGGGCTGTCCGGGCCCATCGTATTGTCCTCGGCCATGACCACGCCGGGGCCGATCGCCACCGGCGAGGCCGGCACGATGGTCAACGGCAGGCCGGTGGTGGCCGAGATCGGCAGCACCAGCCCATTCGAGCCGGGGATCACCACGTCGTTGTCCGGCGTCAGGCCGCGGCCGAAGCTCAGCGACCAGTCGAGCAGGAAGCCCGGGCTGGCCGAGGTGCTGGTGTCGATGCCGAGGGTCTCCAGCGTCCAGGTGCCGTTGACGGCCCCCTTCGACGCCACGCTCTGGAGGAAATTGCGCAGCGACCCCCCGTCGGCCGCGAAGTCGCCGAAGTACGGCGCCGCCTGGCTCTTGTCGGCGCCGATGACGCGGGTCGCGTTGTCGTCGAAGATCGTCCCGAGCTCGTAGTCGCCGATGTTGTTCATCGTGTAGGTCTGGACCCCCACGTTGGCGCCCGTGAGGATGCCGGCGTCCACCAGCGTGAACTGCTGGCCGTCGGGGGCGATGAGGACCAGGCCCAGGTACTGATCGGTGGGATCGATGAGGTCGACCCGGACGTCGAGGCTGTCCAGGTCGGTGAGGTTGGACATGTTGACCGGGATCTTGGTCGTCGCGGTGCCGATCTGCGGGACCGTGAGGGTCTGCTGATTGCCGAACGAGTTGTCGTGGCCCGGGGTGAGGGTGTTGGCCATCAGGGTATTGCTGCCGGCGTTGTCCCAGGAGACCGTGACCGTGCCGCCGGGGATCCCCGGGTCGCCCGACAGCCCGCTCTCGGTCGGAGTCCGCCCCTGGCTGACCGTGATCGCCGGGTTGAAGTCGCGATCGGACGTCGGGCCGTTGCCCGGGCCGGCCTCCCCGGTGAGCACCTGCTGGCCGTTGGTGTCGTTCTCGTTCTGGCTGTTGACGTCGGTGATCGTCGGCGGGCTGAAGTCGTTGCCCCCGTCCGAGGAGACCACCGTCAGGATCCGGTTGTAGTTGAACAGGTTGGGCGGCACCAGCCCGTCCATATTGGCCGGGACGTCGATGCTCGTCCACGAGACGTAGACGTTGCCCGAGTTGGGGTCGATCTGCGAGTTAACGCTCGGCGGCAGGGTCGCCTGGTTGTCGTCCACCGTCAGGGTGGGGTCGGTGATCTGGTCGTTGCCGGTCGAGTACCACTGGTAGATGACCTTCACGTCCGGCGGCGTGGAGGGGAAGCCCGAATACAGGGCCGGATCCTGCTCGTTGTTGCTGAAATCGTAGGCGACGGGCGTCGACCCCGAGAAGTCCCACCGCTGGAGCGCCAGCGCACCACTGCCCGGGGTGGTCAGGGCGTCGGCGTACGTGGTCAGCAGGTAGAACTGGTCGCTGTCGTCGAACCCCAGCTTGGGATCGAGCTGGTAGTTATACGGGACCGTCGGACCGCTGGTCGTCGGGTTGAGCAGGATCTCCTGGCTCCGCAGGCCCACGACGTTGGTCGGCTCGGAGAACAGCGGCAGCCAGGTCTGGCCGCTGTCGACCGAATATGCCGCCTCGAGGGCCACCACCTCGCCGTTGTTCGTGGCCGCCGCCATCACCGGGTTGTTGTCCTGCCAGACCGCGACGAGCTTCGACGAATTGTGGGGGTCGACCGCCACCACGGCGCTGTTCTGGCTCGAGCCGGTGGCGCCGCCGAGATTCCCCATCATCTGCGAGATGTTCTGCAGACTGCCCGTCGGCGACGCCGCCGGGATCGTGGCCATCAGGGCCCGTGTCTCCAGCGACTCCAGGTCCAGGTCGGCCCGATGCACCCGCGCCCGGCGGGACCGCCTGGATCGTAACTTGGGACGATTCCGATCCCGAGGCCCACCAAGCGAGTTGTCCGACGCTCCCGTACCCATGGCCATGTCTCCCACTCCCCCCATTGGTCGCTCTATGTGCACCGCGAAGACATGCGGCGGAGATTCCGATTGTGCGGCCTGCGTTGAACGCCGAGGCCAGGTAAGGTTCAAGGAATCGAGAAAACATGCAGGCTCAACTCGGCGGTGTCAAATTTTCTTGATCCGACTCGTGACGGCTTCCCCCGTCCCGAAATCTCGCCATCGCCCGCCCAGATCTCCTGGCTTTCGCGATCCCTATAATCTACGGCCCCACAACGCGCCTGCACACCTCCTTGACATCATGCAAACGTGGGATCACTCGTGTCAATGGGTCTCACCCAAATTTTCGCCAAATATTTTCGGGGGTGCGGTCAGGCCGGGGTCGTGGCCGGATTCGCTCCGATCATCAAGGCGCCTTCTTCGCTCTTGCCCGGGCGCAGGTCTACTGTCTTCGCCGGCCAGCGACCGCGAATGCGTAGCCCCCCTGCCCTCCTTCCGGCCATCTCCCGGCCGGCCGCGGGATGCCCTTCGGTTCGTTGCGACCCGATCGCGCGGATTTCCAAGCTTCCAAGCAATCTATCTTACCAATAAATCAAGTTGTCATGGGATAAGTTGCAACCTGGAACCAAGCCACATCGACGGGCAACTCGTGACATGCGCCTTGGGTCATGATCAACCCGGCGATCTCGCGACCAAGGCGGATGGCCGGCCTTGATCCGTCAGGCGCCTGGGGCTCTTGGATTCCAGCGGCCATGATCATGTCGCCGCCATGCGCCGGTGGGTCGCAGGGGACCATGGCCGATCGTCCTCATTGGCGGCTTGCTCCCTCGGCGGAATTGACCTCAAGGTCGCAAGATCATCCGGCCGCCTCGAGACCGATATGGCTCGACGCCCCCAGCGTCTTGGTGAAGGAGGCAACTTGGTATCAAGCTCATACCAGAGACTGGTTGCAGGAGGGAGCATGGGACCTGGGAGTTGCTGGCTCATCGACGACCATGATACCCAGGCTCCTCAGTGTCCTTGATGCCTTGGTCCTCGAGGGATCAAGCCGGTCGATCGACCATCGTCGCCTGGAGATCCAGTTGCCATCGCCGCCCTGGTGCCACCAGGACCAAGTTAGCCATGGGACCAAGTGTCGTTGCGAATCATGAGACCTTGGCATCTGTTGTCGATGTTACAGCTTGGTGCCGAGATCCCATGGCGGGCGAGGCGGATCGAGCACCTTGGAATAGGGATGAACTGGGGATCATGCCGCATGCGGCAAATGGGCATGATGGGGCCTTGGGACCGAGAGCGACGAGGGACCCATCAAGCCAGGGGACCAAGATGGTCGATGAGACGAAGGTGCCGAGTTGCTGGCGGTGGCTTGTCGTCCAGGGTGCCTCGGTCTCTTGAAGGCTGCGATCGCTGGGTGCCCGGGTCCCATGGCACCAAGGTCCATCGAGATGCTTGATCCTCGATGTCGCGATGCGCCTCGGCAACTTGGGGCCACGGGAAATGGGATATCGAGGGATCGTGGCACCCAGGCGAGTCGTTGGACATGGGATCTGGCGACCCATCTGGCGATATGGCATGGGTCCTGGGCTCCGGGGTCCCAAGGCACCTTCCGATGGCATGTGACTTGGTCTCGAGGTGCCGAGGGGCCATTGTACCGAGTTGGTGCAAGTCCCCCGGTGGCGAGGCTCCCAGTCATATTGGTCCGTCGGTGCCGATGGAGCAGGGGACCAAGGGACCCGGAGACCGAGGAACCATGGAGCGCGGGTCAGTGGGTGCCAAGCTTCCCAGCTTTCTTCGGACCTTGGCATCGAGTCGAACCGGGCGTCAAGGTTACTGGGGACCGAGCGACCTTGGTGGCCAGGGATCGACTCAACGAGGGACCATGGCCGATCCGATAAGATGTGGTGGCCCCGTGGTTTGGGGCTGGCAGCGGCGGCGGCCCGCGGGGCGGGGAAGGGGGGTGCTCGTGCGAAGCGTCGCGATAACCAATGCGAAGGGGGGGGTCGGCAAGAGCACGACGGCGATCAACCTCGGGGCGGCATTGGAGGAGCTTGGCCGTCGCGTGCTGCTGATCGACGCCGACCCCTCGGGGAACGCCGCGCTGGGGTTGTTCCCCCGGGCGCCCCGTCGGTCGGGCTGGCCGACGCGCTGCTGGAGGGGCTGCGGCCGGAGGAGGTGGCGGTGGCGACGGCCTACCCGGGCCTGGACGTGGTACCCCCCGGCGATCGGCTGAGCCTCTGCTCGGAGCAGATGGGCAGCGTGCAAGGACTGGGCCAGGGGCGCGAGTTCCGCATCCGCCGGCTGCTCAAGGGGCTCGCCGGCTATGACGTGGTGGTCGTGGATACCAGCCCGGTGCTGACGCCGCTGAACGTGGCGATCTTGTATGCGGTCGCCGAGATCCTGATCCCGATCGATCCCTGCGTCGCGGCGCTGGCCGGCGTCCGCGCGCTGGAGGATCTGGTCCGGACCGTGAGCGAATTCCGCCTGGAGTTCACCGACGCCGGGCCGCTGACGATCTCCGGGGTCCTGATCACCCGGGCCGATCGGACGCTGGTCTCCAAGCAGATCGAGTCGGAGGTCCGGGCGTACTTCGGGGACCTGGTGTACGACCGGGTGATCCCGGCCTCGGTGAAGTTCCGAGAGGCGTACGCCCGGGGGACCCCGCTGATCCACTACGACCCGTCGTGCGGGGGGGCCGAGGGATATCGCGCGGCGGCGCGGGCCTATCTGACCGGCGCGGGGCGAGGCGGCGGTCAACGAGGGCACGGAGACCGCGGGCGAGGTGGCCGCGTAAGCACCGATTCTGGGAGGGCGAGGCTCCGTCCGAGCCTCGAGTAGCCCCGGGAGGGCGAGGCGATGAGCAGTTCGACGCGACGCGGGGGGATCCCGGGCCCCGAGAGCCGGACCGGGCTGACCCGTCCGAGCATGACCGAGGCCGAGTTCGAGCGGCGGCTCAGCACGCCGGCGCCGGCGCCGGTCGTCGAGCCCCCGGGCCCGCCCGAGGCGGGCGATATCGTCCTGGCACCGGAGCCCGAGGTCGCCCCGCGCGCCGCGACCGGCCGGGCGCGGGCGGTGCGGGTCAAGCCGACGAAACCGCGGCGGGTCCAGCGGATGTTCGCCATCGAGGAGGACCTGGACAAGAAGCTCTGGCTCTACGCCATCCACATCGGCAAGGACCGCTCGGAGGTCGTCAACGACCTGCTGCGGCCCATCGTCGCCTCGATGGTGCTCTACGACTCGCGCGACCGCCGCGGCCGCAACACCGAGGCGGCCTCCGAACGCGGCGAGGCCGACGCCGAGTCGGCCGCCTGACCGGCGGATCGGCGGCACCAAACGGCGGTAGGACGCGCTCGAGCGCCTCGCGCTCGGGCTGATGCGGTCGGGGGACGGTTCCCTCGTACGACGAGCGTCCGGTCCGGTCCGCTGTAGGCGACCGGTCGGGCCGGATGGAGCGGCCTCCATCGGAGGCAGGAGCTGCAAGACAGGGCAGGGGACCGGGGTCGAAGCCGACTCGGCCAGCGACCCCACGGGACGGCCGATCCAACCTGCGGACCCCGGACATCGGCCCGGCTCCGGACTCCCCAGACCCCGCCCGGAAGGCCGTCGCTGGTACATCCGGGTCGTCCGCCCGCCACGTTACAATCGTCACGAACCGTCCCGCCCGGAACGGTGGCGGTCGCCCGGGCGTCCCGGCGGGCCTGCGCCGGAGCCGGCTGGCCGGTGGCGGGGCGGGCAGGTCCCCGGGGATCCCGCGCCGGCGACCGGAACCCGCAGTGCCTTCGTCCGCTCCGCTGGCGGGCCGGCTATCTTCATGAACGGGCCAGAG
The DNA here is from genome assembly GCA_963815795.1 of uncultured Planctomycetota bacterium. Taxonomy (GTDB): domain Bacteria; phylum Planctomycetota; class Planctomycetia; order Isosphaerales; family Isosphaeraceae; genus JAKAUH01. The sequence continues at coordinate 25,664 of CAWFIC010000009.1, forward strand.
CCTCTTGGACCCACCGTCCTGTTGAACTGCTGCGGATTCGAGATCGGATCCGGCAAACTCGACTCTTGAGTCGCTCGACGGACATGCTGAAGGTGTCCGCTACCTCGCGGTAGGTGAATCCCTCGGCCAACATCCAGAGGATCGACCAGTCGGATTCAGAGATTTCGCGGCGGACCAGAGAGACAAGTTCCCTCATGGCGCTAGCCTTGGTGTGCTGTTCAGTCAGAATGTGCTCCGCTTCCTGCGCGATTCGACGGTCGAGTCGCGCCCGGCGGCGGTATTTCGTCGCGCGGTTGACGCACAGGTAATCAAACTGGCGCTGGATGGCGCCGGGGTCAGACGAGGCGTGAATCGCCCTTCTTGCCGGTCTGATGGATGTAGACTCTGATCTCGGTCGCGCCCCATTGGATCGCATTGTCAACGTGCTCGCAAAACGCCGAAGTTGGGTCGTTGTACCCGAGGTGCCGGAGCGAGTGGATCAGCGTCTGCCCAAGAAACAGCGGGACGTTGGCCCCCTCCTTGATGATGCGGTTTAGGACAGTCCGCCCCCCCTTGGGGGCATTCTCGCTCCATCGGCGCACGAACCCAGCCTCCGTTGTTGGCAGCGGCTGGTCGGTAGTAGCAGTAGCAGGCATGGAGTTAGGCTGCATGTCTTTCGTTCTCCTCGTTCTTTGGAGTGCGATTGGGCATCGCCGGGAGTAGACTGCGAGGGCGGAACCACCGCCCCCATCTATCTGTTTGGGTGAGCGGCCGAAACGATTGCAGCTCAAAATCATTTTTCCTGCAAAGACCGAACGCTCGGTCCGGCCGACAATGACCTTCGGGGGGCCCAGCGCTGGCGGCGCCCATCGTAAGCGGATGGCCGCTTAGCCGGCCCGCCGGTCAAGTTGACAGCCGCGGGAGGATAGACGAAATGGTTGCCGTTCAGTCCCCGAAACTCGTATTCAAGCACCCGTTCGATGAGGCCGCCGCGTATGAAGCCGAGGCGCGGGGATATCTGGGGTATGCAGCCGTTGAATTGAACGACGGGACCCGATATCCGGTCGTCTTCTACGACCCGGTCCGCCTCCAGTGGTGTGACCGACGTTTGATGTTGAATTATATTGGATGCAACCCACGTATTACGCGGCCACCGGGAAGCCCCACCGGTCGATCTTCGCCCAGAACTGATCCCACCGCCCCGCCGTGTAGTTCAAGCACCGCAGGCTCAGCACCGCCGCCGCCCCCGACTCCTTCCACTTCATCCCCGAACCGCAGAGCCGTTGCTTGACGATGACCTTGCAAGCCGCCTCGGTGACCCCGCTGCCGATCGGTTCGTTCCTCGCCACCCGGGCCGGATAGTCCATCCCACCCGCCTTCGACTGATCCTCGAAATACGTGATCGCCCGCTGCACATCCTCGTGATCCTTGGCCCACGGTCGCACCTTCGCCAGCGACTTCAACTGCTTCAAGATCGCCGCCGCGCCCCCGGGTTCGTGCTTCAGCTCGTGGCAACGCGCGTTCGACCCACGACTTGCGCGTCGCAGGATCAGCCCGGTAGAGCACCGCCGCCGCCTTGCCCAGATACTCCGCCGCATGCCAGAAGTCCACCACCTGCGATTCGGTATGGCGCTCCAGGAATTCCCAATCCCCCTTCGCCCCATCGGCGATCCCCACCCAAGGCACGCCGGGATACGTCGCCTTCACGTGGGCCACCTCGGCCTCCAATCGACCCAGGAACGTCGCCTTGCCATACTCGGGCGTCGCGGCCAGGTAGATGGTGTGCTGGCGCTCGCCGTCGCCGTCATAGAAGCTGATCGTCCCGACCATCGTCTCACGCCAACCGTCCTCGCACATCAGCGCACAGGTCCCGTCCAAGCTGAACGCCACGGTCGCCGGCACCGTCTCCATCCGGGGGAGGTGGTAGCCCCAGGCTTCCTCCTTGGCCAATGCCACGGCGGCCACCGCATCGGCGATGTCCTGGACCAGGCAGCGGGAGACGACCCGGCCGTGGTTATCCCGGAGGTCGTGCCGGACCCGCGCCGAGCCGAATTCGGCGTACTTGCTCGAGACCATCTTGGCGAACTTGGGGGTGGAACTCACAATGATCCGGGCGTCACGGTCCAAGGGGCAGTAAGTGGCCCCGCCCTGAGGGCCCTGATAGACATGGCGTTCGACCGTGGCCGGGCCGTAAGGTGTCTGGTAATCCTTAGGGATCTGTCCCTTGCTGGTGAGGGTGATCGAGCCGACAGTAATCGGAGAGCCGTCGGTGTCGAACTGCCGCAGTCCTTCCTGGGTGGCCAGGATCCCGGCGGCGTTGAGTTGTTCCTGAAGGGTCTCCTCGAAGTCGAGCATCGAGTGGTTGTAGGGGATGGTGACCTGGACGGTGGAACCGGATTCGGTGCGGTCGATGATCTGAGCGGACATCGTTGGCTCCTCCGTGGGTGTGGCAGAAGAGCCGAATCTTACCACCGGGTGCCCCAATACGCTACATCAATCGTCGGTCACACCAGCCTCCAGCAAGACCTCGAGGTCGAGGCCGGCGAAGGGAGGGCCTTCATCGCCGAGCCGGGGATGATCGTGATCCCCGAGGTCACCCTGGGCCGCATGCAGGATGCGATCGATCGCTTGTTCCAGGACGGATTCTTCGACGCGCTGAGGAGTGAGCCGGAGCAAGGACGGGAAAGGCGGCCGGAAACGGGGAGGGAAGACGTATCGGACGAGGGGACCGGAAACGGGTCCGCAACTCCGCTCTCGCATCCCGCATCGCTCTCGCATCCCGTGCCGCCGCTCTAATGGTCCGGGCCCCGGCCGGTCCGCTCGGCCGGCAGCACGACGCCGGCGGCACGGGGGCAGAACGCCTCGGGCGGCGGTGGGGGGGCGCCCGCCCGCCGGCCCGGGGCGGGGTGGCGGACGGCGGAGTCAAACCCGCTCTTCTCCATAATGAACGCAAATACAGATAGCGCCAAGTAAGTATCTCCCGAGCGGTCGGATTTTGAGCGGATCGCCGAAGCGGGTAAGATAGAACCGGCGGGCACTCGCAGCCTCCGTGATGCGGAAGGGGGATGAGCCATGGCGACCAGGTTGACGTCGAAGAAGTCGGGGGCTGAGAAGCCCGCGGCCAAGAAGGCTCCCCCGAAGGAGAAGGCCGCGGCGAACGGGCCGGCGGCATCTGCCGGGGCCAAGCCCGCGACAGCGGCCGAGAAGCGCCTCCCCGCCGCCACGATCCCGGCCAAGAAAGAGCTCGAGGCCGGCGAGCTGAACCATTACGCCGACGCCGACGAGATGTTCCGGGAGCTGGGCAATGAGCGGGATAGCAGGCAGTCCACGCTCTCGCCCGGCAAGACGGCGCCGGCCATCTGGGGCCGAATCGTGAAGCCCGATCAGGCCAACTTCACCCCCGAGCTGGCCCGCGCCATCCTCAAGCTCGACTTCGACCCCGAGGACCATCGGCGGGTGGACGAGCTCTCCGCCAAGGCCCAGAAGGGCACGCTGACCCCCGAGGAGCGGGCGGAGCTCGAGGAGTATATCCGGGTGGGTTGTGAGCTGGCCGTCCTCCGATCGAAGGCCCGGCTGTCGCTCAAGCGGGCGAACCCGTCGTCATGACGGAAGATCTCCGGCGGCGAGTCAGGCGGAGGGCCCGATATCGGTGTGAGTACTGCCGACTCCCGCAGTCGGCCTGGCCGATCCGCCACCAGATCGAGCACATCATCGCCGAGCAACACGAGGGCGGCGACGAGCCCTCGAACCTCGCCCTGGCCTGTGCCCATTGCAACCTGCACAAGGGCCCGAACCTCTCCGGCCTCGACCCGGTGACCCGGGAATTGACCCGGCTCTACAACCCGCGGCAAGACCGGTGGCGCGAGCAGTTCGCCTGGCAGGGAGCAGTGCTCATCGGCCTGACGGCCGTCGGACGGACGACGGTCCGGGTTCTGGCGATCAACGATCCTGTTGTGGTCGCGATCCGAGAGGCGCTCATCAAGGAAGGTCGTTTCCCGCCGAGACGAACCGCCGAGCCGAGGATCGCTTCCCTGCGGAGACCGGAAAGCGGGAAGAAGTCCGTTTTCTCCGCCCTCCAACGCCGGCCTCATCGCCCTGGCCCCTGGCCGCAACCCGACGGACCTCACCCTCCCGACCGCCGGCGGTTGACCGGGTCCGGGTCCTACTTCACCTTGGCGGGCCGGGCATCGGGGAAGAGCAGGCGCTGGCCGGCGCCGCCCTTGGCACCGTCGCCGTTGACGTGACCGGCCGGGTCCATCCGGGCCTCGAGCGCGGCCAGGTAGAGGGGCTCGAGCATGTTCTTCCAGCGGACGATGCCGGGGTTCTCGGCCTTGACGGCGGCGCGGATGGCCTCGCGTTCGGCCTCGGTCAGATCGTTCCAGGCGGCGCGGAGCCGCTCCGCGCGGGCCTTGTCGCGCTGCGCCTCGTCGCGGGCGCGGAGCCGCTCGTGCTGCGCCTTGGCCTCGGCCTCCGCCTTGGCCTTGCCCGCCGCCTTGGCCTCGATCGCCCGGGTCCGATAATCGACCGGAGCCTGGTAATCGGACCGGATCGAGGCCACCAGGTAACCGGCCGGGTTCTTGCCGACCCGCCGATCCTCGTTCTTCAGCAGCCAGTCGAAGACCTCGATCTTGGTGCGGACCCGGCCGGCCGGGTGGGTCTCGACCAGTTCCTGGGCCGTCCTGGCGGTGACGCCGCGCGCCTTGAGGGCCTCGATCAGCTCGCCGGGCCGGTGCTCCTCGTGCGCGGCGGGATCCTGCGCCTCGGCCGTCGCCCGCCCGCCGCGGATGAAGATGATCCTCCAGCAACCCCGCTTGACGTAGGAGTACCGCTCCTCCGGGCCCAGCGGCTCGAGGAACCCGAGCTGCTCCAGCTCCTCCAGCGCCGGCTTGAGCCGCCGCTTCAACTCCGTCGGGGCGTACGATCGGCTCAATCCGATGTGCTCGCAGGCCAGCGATCGCAGGTCGAAGTCCAGCCGGCTTCGCCGGTAGAACCGCTTATCCAGGAACCGGTACATCCGCTTGGTCGTCGGCAACCTCAGCTTCAGGTAGAACTCCAGGTCGAGCTGCTTGAGATTGCCGCTCTGGAAACTCTGGAAGATCACCTCGTTCCAGCGAAAGCTGGACAAGGGCAGGGGGGGCTTGTCGGCCTTCGACCCGCCCCGGTCCCCCTTGCCGGACCGCCCCGACTTGGCCGAGGTGCGCCATCGCTCCCGGTCGTAGAGCGTCACGTTGTCCAGCACGTGGAACTGCTCGTCGACCCAGCTCTTGGCGGCGTTATCCCACCAGGCGTTCTCATACATCAGGACCACGCCCACCCAGCGGTGCAAGGCCTCCTCGATCCGCCGGTAGCTCTGGCCGCTCTGCGGCCAGCCCAGCAGCTCGATCAGCTCGTAGCGCGAGAACTGCACCCGCGGATCGGTGAAGTTGCTCCGCCGCTTGGTCAACTGGATCAACCCGACCAGGACCTCGTCGTCCAGCGAAGTCGGCAGTCCATGCTTGTGCGTGCCCATGATCGTGAGCCGCCGCACGATCGGCGCTGTCACGCCGCTCCATCCGATCCTCGAACACCATCGTGGTCTGGCCGTCCGGGATGCGATCCGTCAACGCGGCGATCGGGAACTCCGCCAGGTTGAGCTCGTCCTTCCAGCCTGCATCGGTCGAGGATGTCCCTTCCTCGGGCTGCCGGTCGAATTCGCCGGTCTCCTCCAGCGGCAAGTCCCAATCGTCCATCCCGCCGTCCCTTCTCGCCTGGTCGCTACGACGGTCGCACGGTCTTCGGCCTCCCTTGCCTCCGGTCTCCCTGTCCCTGATTGTGAGAGAAAAAAAAGCAACAACAACAAGAACCCGCTCGCACACCCCACGCGCCGTGTTGTTGTCTTTTTTTCTCTTAACAAGAGTCTATAACAAATTCTCCGCGACGCAAGGGGTTAGAAAATAATAACTTACAGACCCTAACTATGTCCGGTTAATCGGTAGCGCTATGCTCGGATTATCGTGAGTGCACGCCCGAAGTATGTCCGGACTATCGTGAGAAGTATGTCCGGACTATCGTGAGAAGTATGCGCGGATAATCGCTAGAGCGGCCCTTTCCATGCTCGGACAATCGGTCGAAACGGATGTTGACTACGGCCGGAATATCGTTAGTGGACAAACGATTCAAAGCGGTCGAGAGTCACTATGCTCGGTTGATCGGTATGGACGGAAGATCAGGCATCGTTCCCCGGTATGCTCGGTTAGTCGGTATGGACGGAAGATCAGGCATCGTTCCCCGGTATGCTCGATTAATCTTCATGGACGGAAAGTCAGTCATACCCGGGTCGGAGCGATGGCGGGGCCTGTGACGGGCCAGGAAGGGTGAGGCCCCGAGGAAGTATGTCTCATTAATCGGTAGGGAGCGGGCCGGGAACCGACGGCAAGTATGCCCGGTTAATCGGTAGGGGCGGGCTCTGATCGGGGCCGGCGTGTGGTGAGCGCGCTCGGGGAAGTATGTCCAGTTAATCGGTACGACGACGGCCATGAAGGTCGTTGAGCAAGCGATCGTGGCAAGTCGTCGTCGGGGGGACGCGAGGGATCTATGCTCGGGATATCGTTAGTGTACGAGTGCCAGGGGCCGGGCGAGGGCCGGAAAGCCAGCCGGGCACGTTGACGAAAATCGACAGCGCCCCGACGACGGAGGGGGACGGACCGGAGGCGTGGAGGTGCGTCGGTTCATCCGGTTGATGTCCGAAGGGATGGACCGTAAGCTGGAATGGCGAATGGGAAAGAGGTTCTGATGAGGGAGCCGACAGGTCCGGGGCCGTCTCCCGTGTATCGGCCGCGACGAGGGGCACCAGGTGATGGGGACTAGGACCGTCAAGCGTCTGCTGATCTTGGGAGCGGTGTTCGCGCTGCTCAGCGGGGGTGTTTATTTCCTCTGGGGGCACCAGGTGGAGAGGATGGCCCGGGGGGTCGTCGCGCGGGCCGATCAGGCCGCGAAGGACGGGGACTTCGCCAAGGCCGCGCAGCTCTACGGGGAGCACCTGGCCGTCGTGCCGGGCGACGTGGAGGTGCAGCTCAAGTATGCTGAGGTGATCATCAAGGCCGATCGGTCGGCGAAGCGGCTGGGCCAGGCGCTGGCGGGCTTCGAGGGCGTCTTGGACCGGGACGCGTCACGGGCGGACGTGCGACAGCGGGCGGCGGAGGTGGCCCTGGAGATCGGCGGGCCGGCGATGGTCGCGCGGGCTCGCAGGCACCTGGAGATCCTGAAGGGCACGGCCAAGTTCGACGGTCATCTCGAGTACCTGCTGGCGCGGTGCCTCGAGCAGGAAGGCGAGTTCGCGGGCGAAAATGGGGCGGAGGGACTCTACGGGTTTGCGATCGAGCACGAGGCCCCGGAGCGGCTCGAGGCCGCGCAGCACCTGGCGATGCTGCTCCGCGACAAGCTGAGCAAGCCGGCCGAGGCCGATCGGGTCATCGACGCGATGGTCAAGTCGGCGCCGGATGACTATCGGGTGTACCTGGGGCGGGGGCGGTACCGCGAGGGCCTCCGCGGCGGCACGGGGGGCGGGGACGACTTCCGCAAGGCGCTGCAACTGGCCCCGGCCGACGACCGGCCCAAGGTCTACCAGGATCTCGCCCGCGCGGTCGAGCGCGAGTCGGGATTGGACGCGGGCCGCCGGGTCCTCAAGGAAGGCCTGACGGCGGCGCCGAAGGCCATCGAGCTGTACCGGGCCCTCGCCAACCTCGAGGGGAGGGCCGGCCGCGCCGACCAGGCGGCCGAGGCGCTGGAGCTGGGCCTCAAGGCCGTGCCCGATCAGCTCGACCTCCGCTGGCAACTGGCCCTGCTCCTGGCCGAACGAGGCAACAATCCCGGCCGGCTGCTCCTGCTGATCGACGAGCTGGAGAGGCTGGGCGCGGCCCGCCCCTTCACCCAGTATCTGAAGGCTTATCATTCTTTCGATCAACACGAGTTCATCAAGGCGAGGCAGATCCTCGCGCCGTTGCAGTCGGACGTGGCGTCGATCCCGTTCCTGAAGGCGAAGGTCAACGTTCTCCTGTCGAGGTGCTACAACGAGTCGAACGAACCCGACCTGGCGCGGGAGGCGATGGTGCGCGCCTACGACGCCGAGCCGCGCGACATGACGGCGCGGTTGGGGTGGATCCAGGACCTGATCAACCGGGGCGCGATCGACGAGGCGATCAAGGAATACCAGGGGTTGCGGGCGGAGCAGCCCGGGCTGGTGCGGCTGCCGCTGGCGGGGCTGCTGATCCGGCGGAATCTCCGGCGGCCCGAGGCGCAACGCCAGTGGGGAGAGGTCGAGAAGCTGATCGGTGACGCGGCCGCGGCGGCGCCCGGTTCGGTCGAGCCGGAGCTGTTACGCGCCGAAACGCTGCTGGCGCAAGGCCGGGAGGAAGCCGCCTTGGGCGCGCTGCAAGCGGCCCGCGGCGTTTCCCCGAGGACGCCAGGCCCTGGATCAGCCAGGCCAGGCTGCTGGGCCGGCAGAAGCGGGTCGGCGAGGCGCAGGGGCTGCTGAAGCAGGCCCAGGATCGGCTCGGCGACCGGGCCGATCTGCGGCTGGCGCGCCTGGAGCTGGCCGTGGCCCGGGGCGGCCCGCAGGTCGTCACGGCCTTGAACGAGCTGGCCGGGGGCACGGAGTCCTTCCCTCCGGAGGACCGCCGGATGCTGCTGACCGCACTGGCCATCGAGCTGGGCCGTCACGGGGACCTGGCGGGCGCCGCCCGAGCCTGGACCCGGCTGGCCGAAGATGAGCCCCAGAAGCTGGAGCCGCGCCTCCACCTCTTCGACCTGGCTTTCAGGACCGCGACGAGAAGCAGGCCGAGGGGCAGATCCAGGCGATCGGCAACCTCGATGACCAGTTCGGCCGGTTCTGCCGGGCCCAGTACCTGGCCTGGCAGGCGCGGGTCGCCACCGAGCCCGCCGACAAGGAGAAGGCGCGGGCCGGGGCCCGCGGCCTCTTGAACGAGTTGAAGACGAGCCGGCCGGACTGGACCCGGATCCCTGTGGCCCTGGCCAGGCTGGATCAGGACGAGCTCGCGGAGGCGAAGGGGGACGAGGACGAGGTCAAGAACCGGCGGCAGGAGAAGCTCGAGTCCGCGATCACCTCGTATCGCCGGGCCATCGAGCTGGGGCTGCGCGACCCGGCCGAGGTGCGCCGCCTCATCGAGCTCCTCTTCCTGGCCGGGCGGGGGAGTGAGGCCCTGGAGATCTACAGCCACATCCCGGCGATCGGCCAGCAACCCGGCGGCCTGGAGCAGATGATGTCCGAGGTCGCCCTGAGACATCGCGATATCCGCCAGGCCGAGGAGCTCGCCCGCAAGGCGGTCGCGGCCAGCCCCGGCGACTTCCGGGCGCGGGTGTGGCTCGTCAATTTGCTGATTGGGGAGGGGCGCCGGGACGAGGCCGAGGTCATCCTCCGCGACGCGGTCGCCGCCGACAAGGCCGACCCCGACCGCTGGGCCAACCTGGTGACGTTCCTGGCCCAGGTCATCCGCCAGCCGGAGAAGGCCGAGCAGGTCGTGCGCGACGCCGAGGCCAGCATCGCCAAGGCGCCCTTGGTCCTGGCCCAGTGTTGCGGGATCGTGGGGAAGGCCTATGAGGCCGGCGAGCCCGAGCGGGCCAAGTCGTGGTACGCCCAGGCCCGCCACTGGTTCGACGAGGCCCAGAAGGCGCTGAAGGACCCCGGCGACCTCACGGTCAAGCGCCGCCTCGCCGAGTTCCTCCTCAAGACCAACGAGGCCGACGGGGCCGAGGGGCCGCTCAAGGAGATCCTGGCGCGGACCGCCGACGGCAAGTCGCCCGACCTCGCCGTCTGGGCCCGACGCAACCTGGCGATGCTCTACGCACAGGGGAATCCGCCGCGGATCGCCGAGGCCCTGGCCCTCCTGCCCGACCGGTCGGGCCAGGCCGGGGGCGACGCCGACGACCTGCGGCTCCTGGCCTTGGTCCATGCGGACCAGGGGACCCCGGAGGGCCGCCGGCAGGCCATCGGCGACCTCCAGGCGCTGATCGGCCGCGAATCCGCCACGCCCGACGACCGGCGCCGGCTGGCGCAGCTCCTGGAAGCCGCCGGGGAATGGGAGCGGGCCCGCGAGCAATTCCGCGAGCTGATCCTCCGGACCGAGGGCGCGCGCGACCCCGACACGCTCGTCCGGCGGCCCGTCTACATCACCTTGTTCTTCGATGCCCTGATCCGCCACCACAAGCCCGGCGACGACTCCGACCTGGCCGAGGCCCGGCAACTGGTCGAGAAGCTCCGGTCGCCGCGCACCGCGATGACGACGCTGGTCATGGAGGCCCAGCTCGAGAAGACGGCCGGCCAGCCCGCCGAGGCCGCCAAGAAGGTCCGTCAATTCGCCGACCAGCCCGACCTCACCACGAACGATCGGTTGCGCCTGGCGGCCGCCGCCGAGCAGCTCGGCCTCTTCGACGTCGCCCTGGCGATCTTCCGCCGCGTCGCGGACGAGCCGCCCACTGACCCCAGGGCGATGCCGAACTGGGCCCGGCTGGCCGACTACCTCTCCCGCCGCGGCCAGGTCAAGGACGCGATCGACCTCTGCGAGGCCCGCTGGGCCGACCCCAAGCAGCGCAGGCAGGTGGCCAGCATCGGCGTCGGCATCCTCGCCAACCCCGAAACGCCCCTCGATCAGTCGCAGACCCGGCGCGTCATCGGCTGGCTCGATCGGGCGCGGCAGCAGGAGCCGAAAGAGTTCATCTTCCCGTTCGGGCTGGGCAACCTCTACGAGCGGCTGGGCGATTATCCCAGGGCCAAGGAGATGTACCGCGCCGCCATCAAGGTTGACGACCGCGACGGGGCCGCCTCCAACAACCTCGCCTGGCTGATCGCGCTGACGGGCGACAAGGGGAACGAAGCCTTCGACCTGATCGATGGCGTCATCCGGGCCAAGGGGGCCAATCCGGAGTATCTCGACACCCGGGGCATGGTGCGCCTGGCCGTCGGCCAGGGGCGGCTCGCCGTCGCCGATCTCGAGGCGGCCCTCAAGGCCGCCCCCAGCCCCCCCAAGTACTTCCACCTGGCCAAGGCCTATCTCATGCTCAACGACAAGGAGAGGGCCCGGAGGGTCCTCGAGGTCGGCAAGAACCGGGGATTGCCCAGCGGCCTCCACCGCCTGGAGCTGGCCGCCTACAAACAGATGGCCAGCGAATTGGGGATGCCGTGAAGACCGCAACCCGGGGCACGTCCCCGCCTCCCCGGGTCTTCGGCTTTTCGGCGCCTCACGGCGCCTCACGGCCGGTTTTGGCGGGCCCATCCCGGCGAGGCGGTCGATCCCGGCCGGTCGCGAAGCCGGACGGAGACGACCCGGAGACGCGGTGAGCCCCGCGATGGGCGGGCCGACCCGGGCGGGCCGTGGGGATCGATGACGGGCGCGATCAGCAGGGAGCGGGGCCCATCGCCGCTCCAGCCGGTGGATCGCCGCCCGTTGCTTCCCCCTGTCCGCCATCGCACCGCTCCTCCAGCGCCCGCAGCCGCTCGATCACGTCCCGTACCTGCGCCCCCCGGGCCGCGCGGATGGCATCCAGCTCGACCCGGCTGGCCTGCAACAGCGCCCGCGCCGCCGCCGTCCGCTCCCGCGGCCGGGCCTTCGCGTCGCTGGTGATCTGATACAGCACCACCACCACCTTCTCGCGCATCTCCGCCGGGACCTTCCAGCCGTGCAGCAGCGCGCGGATCAGCAGCGGCGAGTCGGAACGACTCGGCTCGAACATCGCGTCTTCCCTCTTTGGTTCTGGACCTCGTTGCCGCCGCCCGGCCGCCGGGCAGAAGATGTGGGCCGGGACGGCTCGTCGGATGTGCGTGAATGCGTGTGGTGTGGTCGGCTCGGCCCTTGAATTCCCAATCAAACCCTCTATATACAGGATGCTGCGAGTTTGCATTTTCTTAAATGCACCTATCGCAAAATCTAAGGAAATAGTAGACTTAAACTGATATGTCATAGAGAGATAAAAAATTTCGGAAAATTCTTGCGCGGTAAGATTTCTCGGCGGATCGGGCGACCGACTGTAGGGGATTTGACGGTTTTGCGGGGCGAGGTCTGACGACCCGGTCATCGCCGCCGCCCGGGTCGGCCCGGACGGGTTGGTTGGGCGCGGGTCTCCTGACCCCGCCCTCGGGAGGACCGGAGGTCTCCCGGTCGAATCGGATCGGGCCCGGGACGGACGGATGGGGGAGACCATCGGTCGCGCGGTCGGCGGGGTCGGGAGACCCGCGCCGAACGGACCGACCTTCGGCCGCGCGGTCGGTGGCGACTGTTCGGATGCCCGCAGACCTGCGCCGAACGGGCCGGCCGGCGGCGGCCCGCCCCGGGCGTCCCACGGGGCCGAGGATCGGGTCGGCCCGCCGGAGGAACCGCGGAAAATGGCCGCCGCCGTGGAGCGGGCACGCCGGGAGGCGGAGCCGACCATCGGCAGGGGCAACGGGGGCGATTCGGGTGGCTCGGACCTGGCGAGTCTCCGCCGGCTCCGAGGGGGCCGCTCATCCGCCCGCCTTCGGCGCGGTCCGGCTGAGGAGTGTGTCGAGCTTCGCGTCGATGCCGTCCAGCCGCGCCTCCATCTTATCGAGACGGCGGTCGTGCTGCTCGACCTTGGAGTTGATCGCCGAGCCGTACCAAGCGGCCAGGGCCGCCCACACGAACATCGTCCCGACGCCCGCGATCATGGCGCCGAGCAGGCGGTCCCCCAGCTTGCGGATGAGCCCCAGTTCGGCCTGGACGGCGCCGATACTGGTCTCCAGCCTGCCGAACCGCTCGGACACCTCCACCCGGAAATCCGCCAGGCTCTCTGACACCTCCTGCGATGTGGGCATGATTACGACCCTCGTGTCGGCTCGTCTTGCCTGAGCCGATCCAGGACCGCCATCCGCGCATAAGACGCCTTGCTCAAGCCCTTCGCCTGGGCGGCCCTGTCCAGCCGATCGTGGTCCTTCGCGGAAAGGTCCAGCCGCACGGCCTTCCCGGCCCGTTTCCTGCCCGGCATGGCCACCGCGTTCACCTTCTTTACTCCCGTCGTCTTCTCGGCCATCGGGCGGGCTCCCGGGGTTGTAGTGACCAACCTAAGGTTACCGCGTCTCGCACCCACCATTATAGACGACAGGCGAGACGCGTGTCAACCAGACGTAGAGATGATGTAGCCACTATGTTGACATAATGCCGGCACGCGGCTCAGATTCCGACTAGGCCCGACCGGCGGCGGCCCGCCCCGGCCCGGGCGTTTCATGAGGCCGACGATCGGGTCGGCCCGCCGGACGAATCGCGGAAAATGGTCGCGGCGATGGAGCGGGCGGGCGGAGAGGGAATGCTGACCATCTATGGTTCATCCGGAAGGAGCGCGCGCGGGGCTTGAAGAACGTGGACATGCCGACTCCACTTGGAGTTGTGTCAAGTGACTCCAAACCGGGCGGTCAGCATGTCCACCAGCCTGTTGTATCATGCGTTCGGCCTCCGCGGCGACGAGTACGTCCGCACCGACGACCGCGGCGGCGCCACGATCTTCACCATCCGCCAGGATCCCGAGGACTGCCGCTGCTCGGCCTGCGGCTCCCGCCAGGTCATCTCCCGCGGCCACGCCGAGCGCCAGTTCCTGGCCCTGCCCATCGGCAGCCGCAAGACGACCGTGGTCCTGCCGATCCCGCGGGTCGAATGTCCGGCCTGTGGGCGGGTGCGCCAGGTCAAGGTCCCCTTCGCCGACCCGCGGCGGAGCTCCACCCAGTCCTTCGAGCGATACGTGCTCGAGCTGTCGCGGAGCATGACCATCCGCGACGTGGCCCATCACCTCGACGTCGGCTGGGACCTGGTCAAGGACATCCAGAAGCGCGACCTGTCGCGGCGATACGCCAAGCCCGAGCTCAAGCACCTCAGCCACCTCGCCATCGACGCGATCGCGGTGGCCAGCGGCCACCGCGATCTGACGGTGGTCCTGGACCTCGACAGCGGCGCCGTGGTCTTCGTCGGCGACGGCAAGGGCGGCGACGCGTCGAAGCCCTTCTGGAAGCGGCTGCGGCCCAGCGGGGCGCAGATCGAGGCGGTGGCCATGGCCATGTCGGGGGCCTATCAGGCGGCGGGCCGGGCGAACCGGCCCAAGGCCGTCATCGTCTTCGACCGCTTCCACGTGGTCACGCTGTTCAACGACCGGCTCTCGGAACTGCGGCGCGCCCTGTACCGCCAGGCGATCGACGTGCAGCACAAGGAGGTCCTCAAGGGGACGCGGTGGCTGCTGCTGAAGAACCCCGAGAACCTCGAGGAGGAGAAGGACGAGAAGCGGCGGCTGGAGGAGGCGCTGAAGCTCAACGAGCCGCCGGCGAAGGCCGACTACCTCAAGGACGACCTGCGGCGGTTCGGGGAGCAGCCGGGGAAGCGGTTCGCCACGACGTCCCTCGACGGCTGGATCCGCCGGGCCATCGCGTCGGGGATCAAGGTCCTGCAGCCGATGGCCAAGACCCTGGCGGCGCACCGGAGCGGGCTGCTGGCCTACTACGACGCGATGATCAGCAGCGGTCCGCCGGAGGGGACGAACAACAAGATCAAGACGATGAAGCGGCGTGCGTATGGGTCCCGGGACCGGGAGTCCTTCAAGCTGAAGATCCTGGCGATCCACGAGACGAGGTACGAACGGGTGGGGTGAACCCGTCAGCCCGTTAGTACACAACGACTTGCGATGGTGTCCGATTTGCACGCGCTCCTTCCGGATGAACCGGATTTCTTCGCTCATGGGGCATCGCGATCGTCGAGGGAACACCCCTGGAAGAGGCCACGCTCAACTTC
>CAWFIC010000010.1:0-15667 GCA_963815795.1 uncultured Planctomycetota bacterium
CCGGAGCCCACTCCAGAAACGTCGCGACCCTTGTATTCCGCAAGACCGCCGAAACCTGTGCAACCGTGGCTTCGTTCGCGCGCCGTCCCGGGGTCGATCCGGGCGGCGTGGGTTCGTTCTGCGGGTTGCCGGCCCCGTCCCGATACCGATACCTGCCCGGCGCTGGCGCGGGCCCGAAACCCTGCCGCCGGGTCCTCGAAAGCGCCCGCGAAGGCCGCGGAGAGCCGCGCAAGCGCCAGGATCACCAGCGCGAAGGCCAGGGCCAGGACCGCCGGAGTGGCGATCCGGCCCGGGGTGGTGGGTTCGTTTTGTGGGATCCGATCGCCGTCGGCCGGCACTCCGGGTTCGTCTTGCGGGGTCTGCCGCGCGGCGAGCGGGCCGGGTTCGTTCCGGGGGGGCCGCTCGCCGTCGGCCGCGGCCGTGGGTTCGTTCTGCGGGATCGATTCGCCATCGGCCGGCCGGGCGGTCTCGGCGAGTGGAGTCTGGTTGCCGCCGGTCGGCCACCTGGTTTCATTTTGCGCGATCCATTCGCCGCGGGCCGGCGTCGCGGATTCCTCTGAATCATGGTCCTGGAAGGAACAATCGGGCGTGCATCCGCCCCTTTCATGGGGTGGGGTGCCCCAGGGGGGACATGACAGGTCGTTCCGCGGAACGGGGTAGCCATCCGGCTCCGAGGAGGCTCGGGCTGGCGCGGCCGGGACCGGCTCCGGGGCGTCGTCGGGCGCCGGATCGCCGACGACGCCGATACCCTCGCCCCGGCGGAGCTTCAGCAGGGTGTTGAGGCCGCACGGTGCAGCTTGCGGTCGAAATCAAGCTGGTACCGCCGCATCCGCTCCCCTTCCGGCGTCGTGTCCACGGCCAACCGGTCGGCCAGCTCGGCCCGATCGGCCGCCTCGCGCCGGTCGTGCCCTGCCTTCCGCTGGTGCAGCCGCGCGGTCTCCTCCTGCACCAACCGCAGCAACGCCGCGCTGGCCCGCCGGGTCGCCGGGCGCGCCCTCGTCCAACTGCAGCACCAGGGCACGCCGGGTCTGGGCGATCACTTCCGGCTCGCCGTCGGCCGGGGTCAACTCGAGCAGACCTTCCCACTCCAGGAGGTCCGCGCCCAGCGGCCGCTGCCCGCGCAGTTGCAACGCCACGATCAGCTCGTTGGTGCGCCAGTCGCGGCCCCGCTCGAGCCGCGCCGAGCCGGGCCCACTGGTCCAGCAGCCACTGGCAACCGTCGGCGGTGGCCTCGAGGCGCAGGACGATGTGCCGCGGATCGCCGCGGCCGCGGCGGAACGGGTCGTGCCGGTCTTCCGACAGGAACGGCAACAAGCTCGCGGCGGCGTTCTGCCGGGCCCTGAGGGTGTCGGTCAACAGCCAGTGGCCCATGGCGGCGATCTCGTCGTGCGTCTCGCGGCCGGCGGCGGCCTCGATGGCGCGCAGGGCGAGGCCGACGCGGCTGCACTCCGCCCGCTCGGCCCGCGCGATTTTCCAACTGGCCAGCGCGGCCTGCTCGGCGAGGACGACCTCGACGGCGTTGTGCGGGTCCAGGGCTTCGAGGAAGTTGGTGACCAAAACGCGGTAGGTGCACTCGTCCTCCCCGGGCAAGACGGGGATTTGAGCGGTCAGGCCGTGCTTGACGGCGTTCATCCGCGACCTCTGCTTCCCCTCCGGCGTCCGAGGCCCCCCCCCGGCTCTTCCGCCCGTTCTGGCGGCTGATCTCGGCTCGATCCGGCGTGGTCGTGCGGGCGGTCATCGGCGGGTGTCCTCTCATCGGTGCCGGGCTTCGTCGCTTCGCAGGGGCCTGCCACACCGCAGGCCTCTCGCCATCATTGTACCCACCGTCTGCCATGAATGGAAGAGGCGAGAGCGGATTTCCGCGCTTGTTTGGCGACATGGTCGGGATGACGAGGGTTCGATCGCGCCGGCGGGGGCAGGAATTCGGCCATCGGACGCGGGCTCGCCGTCGTCGCGAGCGAGGAGTCGGGTGGCATCCAGGGGGGCCGCGGACGCCGACGGGGCCGGCTTTCTCTTTCCTTCTCGATCCGTGAAATCCGTGTGATCCGTGGTTCGATCCGTCTCCTCCCCATCCGGCGTCGATCGATGTGCAGGACGTGGTCGGTTCGCCCCTGAGACCGGACGGATTCGACCACGGATCACACGGATTTCACGGATCACGCGCGACTCTGCGGGACGGCATCATGGGATCGCGGCTTGCCAGTCGAGGGGCCGGCCGAAATCGGCGGCGTGCTCGACCAGATCGGCCGGCCCATGGACACCGAGCGGGATGCCGATGGGCCTGACGAAGTCATCGCGGATGCGTCGGAACGGGTCCATCCGGCGACGATCGCACGGACGTCCTGCGATGGCGAGCGCCATCGCGCCACCGGCTGGCGTCGCCGGACGGCTCGGCTCCCGGGTCGCCGGTGAGCTGGTGGCGTCATCGGCCGGTTGCGAGCCCGATGGTAGCGGTCGTCCGGACCGGCCCCGCTCGGGCCCGCGGCGAAGCCGGCCGGCCGATCCGACGGGGCGGGGCGAAGGCCCCCGGGCCGGGCGGGCCCGAGCCGGACCGTCGGCTCTCGACACCGATCAGTTCCGTCCGGCGTGCCCCGGCTGCCCGTCTCGGCCCGAAACGGGCTGAAAGACAGCGGCGACACCGATTTCGGCCTGGAGCCTGATGAGGCGGTCGGGCGATGCCGGTCGGGGCCTGGCCGGACTCAGCAAGACCGGGGGTGGGAGACTTCAGGGCGAGTCGGAGATGAGAATTGAGTTGCATCGCCGCTCCCGTCCCGACCGATACAATCGACGGGCGGTTCGACGGCGACGGGGCCCGGGGGGTATCGATGCACGTTTGACGGGACCGGTCACGATGACGTCCCGGCGCTCGCACGCCTCCCCGGCGCGATCGAAGATGGGGTTCACGGGGCGTCGATCGTCTCGGTATCCTGTCCTGAAGAGAGGGAGGGTGCCGACCATGGCGGATGCTTCGCTTTCCCCGCCGGCTTGCGAGCCGATCATTTGCCCCGACCACCCGACACCACCGGCCGAGCCGGTCGAACAGGATGCCGGCGGCCGATGAGTGGGAGATCCTGAATGATGACGTGATGATCGAGGTCGCTCCGGAGCGGCCGTGCGGGACGATCCGCGTGAAGTTGGTCTACGCCGGGCGAAGTACGCCCATCCCGGCCGACGACCCTTGGGCGGAGTAACGAGGCCGGTATGGATGCCGAGGGATACCCGTGGTACCGCATCGTCCAGGGGACGGACCTGGCGCAAGGGGACTTGCTGGAACGCTGTCCGGTCTTCCTGCCCCCGGCGGACCTGGCCGAGCCCTGGGATGAGGCGGCGTTTGCGTGGCAGGAGCGCGACGTCGTGGTCATGACGCAGACCTGCGACCTGGTCATCGGCCGGGAGAAAGTCACGGAGGTGCTGCTCTGCGCCGCGTGGGGCCGTGGCGACCTGACGACGGGGCACTTGTCGACCCCGCGCGGCCTGGAAGACGCGCGGCGGGGCAACCTGCCGGGCTATCATCTGCTTGCCGAATGCCGCCTGCCGGACATGGCACGGGAACTCCGCGTGGTCGACTTCCGGCGCGTCTATTCCCTTCCCTTGACGTTCGTCTGCCAGGTCGCGGCCCGGACCGGCCAGCGGCTGCGGCTGTTGCCGCCGTATCGCGAGCATCTGTCGCAAGCCTTCGCCCGCGATTTCCTGCGCGTCGGCCTACCCCAGGACATCCCTCCCTTCCGTTGAGGCCCGGGCGGGCGGGGGTTCGAGCGGCGGCCAGCGATCCGGGCGCCGAGCGATCGGCAGCGGGTTGCCGAGCGAACGGGCCGTAGGTCGGTGATGTCGGCCGTATTGCGGCTCGCGGCCGTCCGGGCCGGTCGGACGGGTCGGGCCGGCCGGGGCCGGCAAGACGAGCGGCGTACCCGTTCCGGGTCCCGTGCCTGACGGAGTCAGCAAATCGTGCTGACCCGTTTTCTCCTGCGACCTCGGTCGTCGGGCATAGGAGGCTCGGCGCAAGGACACGCGATTTGATACTCTAACCGGGTGGCGACTCGTTCCGTGGGGCTCGCTCATGGACTTCCGCTATCACATCGACCCCGAGACCGACTTGCCCCATATCTACGGGCATGGCGTGACCGAGGCCGAGGCCGAATACGTCCTGCGGAACCCGGGTGAGGATCGGGCCGGCCGCGACGGCTCGCGCCACGCTCTGGGCCAGACCGCCACGGGGCGCTATCTGCATGTCATTTACGTCCCGGACGAGGAAGGCGACGGCGTCTTCGTCGTCACGGCCTATGACATCCGGGGCAAGCCGCTTCAGGCGTATAAGAAGAGGAGGCGTCGATGAGCGAGTCGAGATTTCCCGCCGGCTGGGATGCCGAGCGAGTCCAGCGGTTGATCGACTACTACGAGGGGCTCTCCGAGGACGAGCAAGTCGCGGAGGATGAGGCGGACATCGCGGCGGAGCGCGAGGGGCAGGCCGTCATCACCGTGCCGGTCGGGTTGCTGCCCGAGATCCGGCGATTGCTGGCCGCATACCAAGTCAAATCGGCCTAACCATTAGGATTGCAGTCCGCGAGGCCGGACCTCCAATCCTCCGCATTAAAAGGGGATCATAAAAAGGTCAGACATGCTGTTTATGCAATTAACGAGCGAATGCAGGTGGCTTTTGCATGAAAAGGATGTATGTCCCCTTTGCTCTCTCTATGTCCCCTTTGCTCTCTCCCATGGAGTTTGGTGCGCTATTTTGTGCGCGGGTGAGTGCGAATGTGAGGCATATAGGAAGCCGGACTTGACTGTGCCCCTTGCGGCGTGGGTAGAATCGAGAGATGACGGCCTAGATTTTGGATCGAAGGGCGTGGGGTGCCAAAAGGCCGGGAGTCCACCAACGGCTCGTATCATGGGGACTTTATATGCCTGAACCACCCGAACCATTCATCGCAAGACTGAAGAGAGCACGCCTAGACAATCGGTTGTGGCGCATAACCTATTATACTCTTGGAATTACATCTACGGTCTGCTCTGTGTTGGTTGCCTCTCTGACGCCTTTAAAGACCGTACCCTCATGGGTAATAGTTCCTCTCAGCATTATATCTGCATTATGTACATCTTTAATTACTTTTACTCATGCAGACTCTAAAGATAAGATAAATGCTCAAATTAGACGTATTATGTCTAGAGCTAATCTTAATTATCAAGTGTCTGGCGACTACAAAGCTCTTGAGACCGCCATGAATAAAGCCGAAGAATTGAAGGACAAACTCGAAGGATAGGATTGATTGAAGAAGATACACTTGACTCTTATTGCAACTTGCAATAGCCTCCATCTGCACGGGCGATGATGCCCGGCTTAGGAGGTCGCATGAAGGGAAAAACGGGACACAACGAATAAATCGTGGCCGGCAGCCGGTGACACACCCTGATTCATTCGTTATGCCCTTTTTACTCGCCCTTATGTAAGCGCTCGGCCGAACCATCCTTGGCGCCCGTGATAGCATGGCCCCCGGACCGCAAGTGACGCGGTTACGGGAGAATCACTATGACTGGGACGAGACATCGGACGGACCGCTCATCAAGGCTCCAGTGGTGGCGCGGTCAAATCCACCGACAACAGAAGGCCGGCCTCTGCATCGCGGAGTTTTGCCGGCAACTCGGCGTCAGCGTCGCGACGTTCTATTATTGGAAGCGGCGAGTCCAGGAGGGGGGCCAGGCCGCCTTCGAGCCGGCGCCGGCGCGGCCTCCCGCGCCACATCCTGCCACCGCGGCGGCGAACTTCGTACCGGTGACCGTCCTCGATCCCGGCGCCCGACTGGAGATCGAGCTCACCAACGCTTGCGTCGTGCGGATCCGTGGCACCATCGATCCGGAACTGCTCGCCGCCGCCATCCGCGCCGCCGGGCAACTCGGCGGCTCCCGCCAAGGAGCCGACTGATGCTCCCCCAATTCCCCGCCGCCGTCCGCGTGTTCCTGTGCACCCGGCACACCGATATGCGCAAGAGCTTCGACGGCCTCTTGGGCATGGTGCAGGAATACCTCGGCCAGGATCCCCTCTCCGGCCACCTCTTCCTCTTCCTCAACCGCCGTCGCGATCGCGTCAAGATCCTCTTCTGGGAGCGGGACGGTTTGGTCATCTGGTATAAGAAGCACGAGTGAGACTGCCCCCATCCCCACGCCTTTACAGGAATCGGCGGACACCCCCATAATCGCGCTGGCCGGCCTGATGCGGCTGACGGAATGGATCGAAGCTCACCACCCAGTGATCCACGGAGGTGCCCCATGTCACGAGACGCCGGATTCCTTGCTCCCCCCCGCCCACGTCCATCGTTCGGCCATCGGCGCTCGGCCAACTCTGGAGCCGGCTGACGGACGAGCAGCGTCAACGCACGCTGCTCACCCTCAGCAGCATCGTGATTCGACAACTCGACGCGCCTCGCGACGATCCGGAGGTGCGCGATGAGCTCTCGTGATACACGCACCGTCGACCACGAGGCGGCCCCGGCCGGGGCGACTCCGTCGGCCATGACCCTCGGCCTCGGGTCGACGTCGAAGATCCGAGATCGGCACCTCGATCGGCTCGCGATCGTGTATGTGCGGCAGTCCTCGCCGCAGCAAGTGCTCGAGAACCGCGAGTCGCGCGAACGGCAATATGCCCTGGCGCAGCTCGCGCAGCGGCTCGGCTGGCCGGCCGAGCGCGTGGTCATCATCGACGAGGATCAGGCCCGCAGCGGCAAGTCCGCCGACAATCGCTCGGGCTACCAGCGGTTGATGACGGAAGTGACCCTGAGCCATGTGGGGATCGTGCTGGGGCTGGAGCTCAGCAGGGTGTCGCGGTCGAATGCCGAATGGCATCGCCTCATCGACGTCTGCGGCATCTTCCACACCCTGCTGTGCGACCAGGACGGCGTCTACGACGCCCTGGACGGCAACGATCGCCTCCTCCTTGGCATGAAAAGCGCCATGAGTGAGTATGAATTGATTACGATGCGCAACCGCTTGCTCCGCGGCAGCCGGAACAAGGCGGAGCGCGGCGAGCTGTTCCTGTCCGTCCCCCTGGGATACTTCAAGACGCCCGCGGGCGATGTCATCCAGGAGCCGGACGAACAGGCGCGGGGGATGATCCAGTTGGTCTTCGACAAGTTCGATGAGCTCGGTTCCGCCTACGCGGTCTTCCGTTATCTGGTCGTCAATGACCTGCGACTGGGATTCCGCCGACAACGCGGCGGGCGCATCGGGGAGCTGGAATGGAGGCCGCCGTCTCACAACCGGATCCTGGCGATCTTGCGACACCCGATCTACGCAGGCGCATACGCCTATGGCATGCATCGCGCGGGGACGAAGGATCCCGCGACGGGGCGCGCCGAGGGCGGCAAGTGGTTCGTGCCGCCCGAGGAGTTGCCCGTGCTCCTCCGCGATCGGCTCCCGGCCTACATCACCTGGGACCGATATCTGTCGAATCTGCGGCACCTCGAGCAGAATCGATCGCTCCACGGTGCGCGGGGCGTGCCGAGGCGCGGCGAGGCGCTGCTGCCCGGCCTGGTCGTCTGCGGCAAGTGCGGCCATCACATGACGACCCGATACAAGGCCGACAAGAGGCCCAGCTACTACTGCGGCGAGTTCGGGCGCCTGGCCCTCGACGAGCCGTGCGGGTGCATCTCGGCGATGGCGCTGGACGACCTGGTCGCGCGCGAGGTGCTCCGCGCGCTGGAGCCGGCCGCGTTGGACCTCAGCCTGCGCCATCGAGGGCGCCGAGCGGGAGCGGAAGCGCCTGCACGACCAGTGGCGCCAGGCGCTGGAACGCGCCCGCCAGGAGGTCGAGAAAGCCGAGCGGCAGTATCACGCCGTGGAGCCCGAGAACCGGCTCGTGGCGCGCACGCTGGAGGCGCGCTGGGAAGAGGCGCTGAAGAAGCAGCGCCGGGTGGAGGAGGATTACCACCGGTTCCTGGCGAGACTACCGGCGACCCTGAGCGGGGCCGACCGACAACGGATCCGATCGCTCTCCGCCAGCGTCGCCGCGCTGTGGTACGCCCCGGGGACGACGGCGTCGGATCGCAAGCAGATCGTGCGGTGCGTCGTGGAGCAAGTGATCGTCGTGGCCGACAGGGCGACCGAGGTCAACGACGTGACGATCGTCTGGCACGGCGGCATCGCGACACGGCACCAGGTCGCTCGGCCCGTCGGCAGGTATGAGCAGTTGAAAGATTATCGACGCCTCACGGAACGGATCGAGCGGCTCCACCGGGAGGGGCTGCACCTGGGACAGATCGCCGCGAGGCTCAACGCCGAGGGGTTCGTTCCCCCGCGCGGCGCGGCGCGTTCACGGCGGGGACGATCGGGTCGCTGGTCCGTGACCTCGGACTCGTCGGGGAGCTGTTCCGCGACGACCTCGTCAGAGAGGACGAATGGTGGATCCCCGACCTGGCCCGGAGGCTGGGCGTCATCGCCCAGAAGGTCCACTACTGGGTCAAGCGGGGCTGGGTCCACTCGCGCCGCACTCCCTCGGGGAAGCACCTGATCGTCTGGGCCGACGAGGACGAGGTCCATCGGCTGGGAGAACTGGCGGGACGGAAGAACTCCTGGATCGCCGCCCGACACCCCGAGCTGATCATTCCCAAGAGCCGTCCCGGCCGATAGCCATAGGGGTTGACGACTCAGAGCCACAGCAGCTTGACCGCGCGAAGATCGTGTAACGCACCAAGAACGAGGGTATTGCGATGCCAACATCAAGCGGCTCGAGGCCGGCACCTTCCAGAAGCTCGATCCCGCGCCACGCGCCGGCCACGCCTCCGGTTCGGCCGGCCTCGAGCTGACGGCCACCGACTTCACGCTGCTCCTCACCGGGATCGACCTGGCCACGGCCCGGCGGCGCAAGCGCTACACCCGTGCCGTCTGAACGCCACACACAGAATATCCTCGATCGATCGAATAAAGCCACGTATGGGACGTCTATCTCATCATGAGTGAGCCGGACGTCCCCATCCCTGACGACCTCGCCACCTGCCAGGAGCAGCTCCGGGCCGCGCTCGAGCGACTCCATGACCTGGAACGTCAGCTCGACGAGACCTGCGCGACCACGGAGGAACTGCAACGCGCCTACACCTGCCTCAAGGAAGAATACCTGGCACTCAAGCGGCTGCTCTTCGGGCCGCGACGCGAGCGGTTGCCCGAGGCGCCCGGGCAGCAACACCTCTTCGATGACGATGTGGCACCGCCGGCCCCCGAGGAATCCGCCGATCCCCAGCCTGACGAGGCATCCCGGCCCCGCCGCCGCAAGGGACACGGTCGCCGGCCCATCCCCGATCACTTGCCGCGGGAGGTGGTCCTGCACGACGTCGCACCCGAGCAGCGGACCTGCGGCTGCGGCCGCGAGAAGGCGCGGATCGGCGAGGACGTGTCCGAGCAACTCGAATACATCCCCGGCAAGATGGTCGTCCTGCGGCACGTCTATCCCAAGTATGCCTGCTCCTGCTGCAAGGATGGCGTGACCTCGGCCGAGCCGGTGGTCAACCCCATCGAGCGCGGCCTGGCCGCACCCGGTCTGCTGGCCTTTGTGATGGTCAGCAAGTACGCCGAGCACCTGCCGCTGTATCGTCAGCAGGACGTGCTGGCCCGCCACGGCATCTTCCTGGCGCGGAGCACGCTCTGCGGCTGGATGGCCGGGTGCGCGCAGCGGCTCCGCCCCCTGGTCGCGTTGATGCTCCGGCGGATCCTCCAGTCGCGGGTAATCCAGGCCGACGAGACGCCGGTGCAGGTCCTGGACCCCACCCGCGATTCGACGCGGACAGGCTACTTCTGGGCGTACATCGGCGATGCCGAGAACCCCTACACGGTGTACGACTACCGCGACTCGCGGGGCCGGGAGGGGCCGGCGCAGATCCTCAAGGATTTCCGGGGCTACTTGCAGACGGATGCTTACTCGGCCTACGAGTCCGTGGTCCTGGAATCGGCCGGCCGCATCATCCCGGTGGGCTGCTGGGCGCATGCGCGGCGGAACTTCTTCGACGCGCGACTGAACCAACCGCGCGAGGTGCATTACGTGCTGGGGCTGGTGGCCCAGCTCTACGACATCGAGGATGAGATCAAGTCGAGGAGCCCGGACGAGCGACTGGTGGTGCGTCAAGAACGCAGCGTGCCGGTGCTCGAGCGCATTGAGAAGTATCTGCGTGAACAACAAGGCGGAGCGTTGCCCAAGAGCCAGTATGGGCAGGCGATCGCCTACGCGCTGAACCACTGGGAGGAGCTGCTGCGCTACACGGAGGACGGTCGGCTGGAGATCGACAACAACTTCACCGAACGGACGCTCCGGCTGTGCGCAATCAGCCGCAAGAATTGGTTATTTGTCGGAGGTGACCAGGGAGGCGAGACGGCGGCGACCTGCTTTAGCATCCTTGCCGGGGCCAAGCGGCATCGGATCGAGCCGTTGGCGTATGTGCGCGCCGTGCTGGTGGCGCTGTCATTGGACGAGGTGGATCTGGAGTCGCTGCTGCCGGATGTGTGGATCAAGGCGCACCCGGAGCACTTCTTGAAGTACCGTCGCGATGAGGCTGAGGCGGCCGCGATCGCGCGTCGTCGCCGTCGGGAGCGACGCCGGGCCAAAGCCCCGGAACACAGCCGAAGCCCCTGAGATCGCCGCGGCGCTGGACACGGGCAATCGGTCCGAGTCTAATGCGTGTTCAGGAGGCGAGGTCGCGGGCGGCGAGGTTAACGTCCATCTAGCGAATCCCGGCTCAGGCAGGCGCCCGAGGATCAGCGCGTAACTCCGGGAGGAAGCCATGCACGGGGAGGCCGAATCCAAATTCGAGGTGGCAGACCAGATCGTCGCTTTCAAGCGCTCGATGGCCCCACTCCGCGGGGCGCTGAAGCGCGCCTTCGGCGAGGTGAAGGATCAGGTAGGCCGTGCTGCCGACGCGATCCGCAAGGACGCGGCCGCCGGGCGGCCCGTCGTCCCCGAGGTCGACTACCGCGACATTAGGGGCGGTTCGGTGTCGGAGGGGATGCGTCAGGCGATCCGCAGGACCGGCTGTGCGGTCGTGCGCGGTGTCTTCCCGGCGTCGGTCGCGAGCGACTGGTTCGCAGAGCTGGGCGAGTATCTCGAGATCAACGACTACGAAAAGCGCGAGGCCGAGAAGCGGGGCCTCGATCAGTATTTCTCCGCTCTACAGGCCGGCAAGCCGCAGATCTTCAACGTCTACTGGTCGAGGCTGCAGGTGATGGCCCGCCAGGACCCAAAACTTGCCCAGACGCGCGCATTCCTCGACCGCCTGTGGACCTACGAGGGAGTGTTCGATCCCGACAGGCAATGCACCTATGCCGACCGCGTGCGCCGCCGGCAGCCCGGCGACAAGACGCTGGGCCTCTCGCCGCACATGGACGCCGGCACCGTCGAGCGGTGGATCGATCCCGGTTACCAGAGGGTGTACGAGAAGGTCTTCGCCGGCGATTGGCGCCGCTACGACCCGTTCGACGCGACTCACCGCTTGGAGACGCGAGAGCTCCCCTCGCCCGCCGTGTGCAGCATGTTCCGCACCTATCAGGGCTGGACGGCGCTGACGCGGCAGGGCCCGCGCGACGGGACGCTGCAGCTCATCCCGATCGCCGACGGCATCTCCTACGTGCTCCTGAGGGCCTTGCAGGACGACGTCGCGGAGGATGACCTCTGCGGCGCCCGGCCCGGCGCGCCCTCGGCGTCAGTCCCGAGTGGCACAAGGAGCTGTTGGCCGGCTTGGTCTCGATCCCGGAAGTCCAGCCCGGCGACACGGTCTGGTGGCATACCGACATCTGCCACGCCGTCGGCGATGAGCACGCCGGCCAGGACTATGCGAGCGTCATCTATATCGGCTCGGCGCCGGATTGCGCCAAGAACCGCGCCTATCTCCCGAAGCAGAAGGCGGCGTTCCTCGCCGGCCGCTCGGCGCCCGACTTCGCGGCGATGGACTTCGAAGTCGATTTCCAGGGCCGCGCCACGGAGGAGGACCTGACCGAGCTCGGCCGGCAGCAGATGGGATTTTGAGTGCGAAGGCTCCACCGCCTGAAAGCGGTCCCGGGCGCAAGGCGGATCAGGCCGCGAGAGCGAGCATCTTCGGGGGGCGACGCGATGCGCCGGCGCAAACTGCGGGTGGGGATGGTCGGCGGCGGCGGCCCGGCCAACTTCTTCGGGGGGCCGCACCGGCGGGCCATCCTGATCGACAACTCGGCCGAGCTGACCGCCGGCGCCCTGCGGAGCGACCCGCAAGGGTCGCTGGAGTCGGCCCGCGAGCTGGTCTTCCCGCGGGGCTATCCCGACTGGCAGACCTTGATCCGGCAGGAGTCGGCGCTGGGGGCGGACGAGCGGATCGACTATGTGACCATCGTCACCCCCAACGACGCCCATTTCGGCCCGGCCGACGCGGCCTCCGCCGCAGGGATCGGCGTGCTGTGCGAGAAGCCGCTGACGACCACGCTCGACGAGGCCAGGAGGCTGCACCAGACCGTCACGAAGAACCGCACGCCGTTCGTCGTCGCCTACACCTACACCGGCTTCCCGATGGTCATGCTGGCCAAGCAGATGGTGCGTGACGGCAAGATCGGCGAGGTCCGCAAGGTGGAGGCGTGGTACCCGCAGGGGTGGCTCGCGAGCAAGATCGAGGACCAGGGGCAGCAGCAGGCGTCGTGGCGAGTCGACCCCAAGAAGTCGGGCGCCTCGGGCTGCGGCGGCGACATCGGCACCCACGCCTACGAGTTCGTCCGGTTCGTCGCCGGGTTGCGGGCCACGCGGGTGCAGGCGCGGCTCAAGACGTTCGTTCCGGGCCGGGTGCTGGACGACGACTTCACCGTGCTGGCCGAGCTGGACAACGGCGGCATCGCCACCATCGCCGCCTCGCAGATCACCATCGGCGCGCAGAACGACAACGGCTTCCGCATCAGCGGCACGACCGGCACGCTGGAGTGGTCGATCACCGACCACGCCGTGCTGAAGCACTACAGCGACGGCCACCCGCTTCACCTGTACCGCCAGGGGGCCGAGTACGGCTACATCCCCGACACGATCAGGCCGTACCTCCGGCTCCCCTCCGGCCTCCCCGAGGGGTTCCACGAGGCGCTGGCCAACCTGCACCGCACGCTGGAATGGGCGATCCGCGCCGCCCGGGGCGAGACGTGCCCGCCGCCGTTCCCCCACCCCGGCATTACCGACGGTGTGGCGGGCATGGCGTTTATCGAGGCCGCCGTCGCCAGTTCGCAGAAGGGTGGTGCCTGGGTGGACGTGCCCGACGTGGTCTGAACTCCGGGCGATCCAGCCGCCAGCATCGGTGCCGCCTCCACGAGGCTGTCCCAGCTGGTCATCGCCCCCACGGCCTCGACCTCGACCGTCCGCAACGAGGGCGAGGGTTTTCGGGACTCTCTTGGGATAGGAGCCTATCCCTACCACATTTCGCGCACTCGAGAGGCCGAGGGGTGACGGGTAGACGAAGGCCGGCCCGACCGGGACGATGGCGGTGACCAAGCCAGCCAGAGACCCGAGCGGAGCCCCTTGTTCGGTGCCGATCAACTGCCACCCTCGGCCGGTGAACGCGTACCGATCGCAAGTTCTTTATCCCAATACAGCACTGTGACCCCGCGACCGGACGCGTCTCTGGGAGGTCATCGGTAGAACGACCTCCCGGATTCGGTGGATCAGGCGCCGGGTCGTCCGAGGTGTGGACTTGTGGGCGGTGTGCGCAATCCGCCAGAGCAGCCGCCGCCAGGCGCAGGGGGATGGTTTCACTGAGCGCTTACAGCTCGGCTGTTTCCGTTCGTAGACTGGGCCGCGGGCATCCTGGAACCCATCCCCCAAACACCCGCCGTCATCCAGCGTGCGGTGACCGCGATGCTCATCCCCGATCCTACCGACAACCTGATCCTCCACTCGATCCTGGACCACACCGGCCGATTCCCCGAGGCCACGAAGGCGTTACTCACTGAAAACACGAGGGACTTTGGCGCCGAAGACGTCCAGGCGGCTCTTGCCGCTGCCGGCATCAACAGACCCTTTCGATTCGTCGCGAATGTTCTGGGTTGGTTGGGATCACTTCCTCGTTGAAGACTCCTGCGGTCATCCACCGCGACCAGGGCATCGGTTACTCCGCCGGAGGGCCGATCCGGGTCGGACCCGGTTTCGGGGTCGATCCGGGTCGGACCCGGTTTCGGGTTTATTCGGGCCGGTCCCGCGCGCGGGCGTCTCGGGTCGGTCCGGCCCGGTCCGTCCCCCGGCCGGCTTCGCATCGGGGCGGGGCGGGGCGGCGGAGGAATGATGATCGGACACCGACTTCTTTCCGACACCGACTCCTTTCCAAATGATGATCGGACACCGACTTCTTTCCCGACTTCTTTCCTATTTCCGGGCCATGGCCCAGCACCGGCTGGGCCACAAGGAGGCGGCCCGCAACTGGCTCGAACGAGCCGTGGCGCAAACCGACAAGGAGCTCCTTGCCGTCGCGCAAGACCCGATCGCAGGGATGTGGGTCCGGAAAGCCCCGATGGAGTTGTTGCGTGCCGAAACCCAGGAGCTGCTCCGTGGAACCGCCGCGAAGCCGGAGAAGTAAACGACGTGTCGGGCTCGCCCCGGTCAGTACGTCTCGACGATCAGCCGGCCGTCGGGCGCGGCCAGCGTGTACGTCCCGTCGAAGGTCAGGCGGATCTGGTTGATGACGCCGGTCAGACCCAGCAAGAACTTAGGATCCGTCGAGGCGACGGCGGGATCGCCCAGGAAGTAGCAGGGGAAATAATACTCAGTCGGGTCCATCCCAACGATGCGGGCGCGGAGCAAGCCAGCGCGGACCTCCTGGCCGCGGAGGAACAGCCCCCGCATCGGGCGCCGGGGCATCGGAAGATCCAGGCTCGTTGCCTGGTCCGCCGGCATCGTCGTCATCTCCGTGCCCGAGTCGAACACGAAGGTGGCTGACTCCCACGAGTTGGCATTTGTCCTCACTTCCAGGTCCAGCTCGGCGCAGGACCTTGTCACCGGACCTCTGCAGGATCCTGTGGCCGACGGGGAACTCGACTCGCGCCATCTATGCTATCCTAATGATCACATCCCGACGCTCGTCGAGAGGGTGCTCTTCGCGGAACTTATTGACCTCCTCCGAGCCCACGGCCAGGACCTCGACGCCTTGGGGCGTGCGGCGGTAGGCGACGAGGGAGCCGTCGTAATACCAGTTGAGGACATCGTTGTCGAGCATCCGCTGCCGGGCCTCGGGCGAGAAGCCCGTGCCGTGCTTGCGGATGCACTCCGCCTCGTCGCGGGCGACGAACTCGGCCACCTCTGGGGGCACCGTCAGCAGGCCGCGGGGCTTGACGAACGTCGGGTCGTGCGCCGGTAAGGTCTCATCGATGAGTCGGCCGGACATGGGAGTCGCCTCCGGGACGCCAGGGTCGGTCTCACTCTCCTCATCGTCCGCCAACGGCTCGGGGATGGCAAGAGCGACTCTCGCCTGTCACGGCCCCGGATCCGACCGGGCGGCCGCGGCCGGTTCGGGTTGGCCCGCGGCGGCCCGCGCCGGGTGCGGATCGTTCCTGACGGACAGAGAAAAAGAGATCGTAAGTGGTCAGAACAATTCCTTGACTCCCGCCGTCATCTCGGCGCCGATACGACCGACCCGCTGATCGACCAGCTTCACCGCACCGGTCCGGGTCCGACTCGGTTTCGGGTTTTTTCCGTGCGGTCCGGCCC
>CAWFIC010000011.1:0-26234 GCA_963815795.1 uncultured Planctomycetota bacterium
GGCCACTGTCAAGAAGTGTTCCGTGCCTCGTTCCTTCGCCCCAGTCCACCGATCCCGCCACGCCCGCCCGGCGGCCGGTTGAACGATGCCCGTCGGGCGGCGCCCGGCGGCCCCCCGCGATGAGGAAAGCCATCGGTGACGGGCGTGCGGCACGGAGACGCCGTCAGGCGGAACGGCCCGGCGGCGGTGATGCAATACCTGCGGCTGTTCAAGCAGGGTGGTTGATCGGGTAGACTGAGAATCAGAATGTCGGTCGGGCCTTCCCGCCTGACCTCATCGCGCTGTCAGGCGGGAAGGCCCGACCGACGTGAACTCCCGATTGACGAGGTGGCCATCATGAGTGAGGTGATCGAGTATCCCGCGCCCGACCTGTCGCTCAGCCCGGCCCCGGAAACCGCGTACGAACGCGAGCGTCGGGCCTTCCGGGAATTGCTGCCGGAGCTCCTCAAGACCCACTTCGGCCAGTATGTCGCGATCCACGATGGGAAGGTTGTCGCCAGCGGCTCGGATGAGATCGCCGTGGCCATGGAGGCGTACACTCGAGTAGGGTACGTGCCTCTTTATCTCGGCCATGTCACCGACGAGCCCCAGCGGCCGGCGCGAATCCCATCGCCGCGGATCTGGCGCGGGCGGAGGCTCTCCTGAGATGAGCCGCTACCGATATAACCGACAGGTCTCGCCCCCCGCGCCTTTCGTCCACGTATCGGTCCGAGCCGCCGTGGACGGGACAACCGCCGCGGAAAGCGCCGCCCAGGTCGATACGGCGGCCGATCTGACCGTCATTCCGTCGCGGTTGGTCGATGAGCTGGGACTCCTCCAGGTCAACGAAGTGCCGATACTCGGAGTCGGCGGTCACCTGGAGATCCTCCGGGCGTTCCTGGTCTTCATCCAGATCCGCGAAACATCGCCTCGATTGGTCAAGGTCCTGTCCCATCCCGAGGAGCCCTACGTCTTGCTCGGCCGAGATGTCCTCAATCATTTCCGGATCACGCTCGACGGGCCCAATCTGGTGCTGGACATCGAGTGAGCCTGCCCCCCGCTCGCTCCAACCATCCGGGGAGCCGATCAAGGACGTGCCTCCCTCGATTCGGCGCCCGCTCCCGGAATGAGCGGTGCGCCCGCCGCCGCCGAGGTTCGGGCTACCGTCATCGGCCGATCGACGGCGGTCGGGAAGGCGGCTCCGTCGTCGCGTTCGGCCTCGGCCAGCGTGGCGAGCGGAGCGGGCCGGCCGACACCTGCCCCGGCCTCTGGCCATGAAGGCGCGGCATTGTGGGAGCCGAGACGATCGTTTCGCTCCCATGGCGACCGGGTCCGAGTGTTGGCTCGGGGCGGAGCCTCTCGGCAATCGTCCCGGACCGCGGTATCATACGTTTGTTCACAGAACGCCGACTCATCGAGGTGGCCGTGATGAACAGCCCATTTCCCGGCATGGATCCGTTTCTGGAACGGCATTGGGGCGATGTCCACCAGGCGCTAGTGACTTACATCCGAGACCAGCTCCAACCGTCATTACCGGATGACCTGCGGGCGCGGATGCAGGAGCGGGTCTATATCGAGTCGCCCGGCGCGGCATGAGTATGACCCCGATGTCCGTGTCGTCGAGCGCCCGAGCGCCCGGCGGCCGGCGGCGCGACAGCCGTTGCCGAACCGGCCTCCACAACCCGGGCCGATGACGGAGCCCCCACCCCGGCCGTGCCGATCGTCATCCGTCTGGACACCGAGCCGGTCACCGAGGGCTACATCGAGATCGTCAACGTGAAGTCGGGCCATCGCGTCATCACGTCCATCGAAGTCCTCAGCCCGGCCAACAAGCATGCGGGGGAGGGCCAGCGCCTCTTCGTCCAGAAGCGCGAGGACATGAAACGAGCCGGCGTCAACACCGTCGAAATCGACCTGTTGCGCGGCGGAGACCGTGTCCTGATGATCGCTCGGGAACAGATCCCGCCGTCGCATCGGACGGATTACCAGGTCTGCGTCTGGCGTGCCTCGCAGCCTGGTTCCATCCAGGTTTACAAGGCCCCGCTCCGCGAGCGATTGCCGGTGATCTCGGTCCCGTTGCGACCGTCCGATCGGGATGCACCGCTGGATCTCCAGCTCGTGGTCGATCAGTGTTATCGCAATGGGGGGTACGATGACATCGACTATGCCGACGAGCCCGAGCCCCGCCTGAAGAAGGCCGATGCCGAGTGGGCCGACGCCCTGCTGAGGGAGCAAGGCCGGCGGTAAGCGAGTGACGAGATCGATCCCGAGCGGCGGACCCGCAATCCGGGGCCGCGGCTAGATCCCGACCCGGCGGCGAAGCGCCCCGGGCGGTCGGGGCCGCCGTCAGCCGCTCGCTCCGGGACCGGCCGGAATCCAGGCGGTCTCGAAGGCCGTGGACGCCGGCCCGGGCCGGGCTCTCGCGAACCGACTGGCCGGCGGGGAAGGCGGCCGGCGGCCCGGCGGGACCGGCCGCGAGACGCCGGCGGGCGGGACGGAGTTCCGGCCGGGATCGGGCCCGGTCCCGCGGATTGAAGTGGACCCCAAATACTGGACCACTCGACCGGGGGGGTAGTTGTTAAGGCCCTCCCCCATTTCAACCGAGGGTAGGGCAACGATTCCAGACCAAATGGGCCATCGTCTTCAGGAATCTGTCCTCGGTGTGTGGCTCGCCCAGTTCGGCCAGCGGCTACTTGCGGCACCCCGCACGCTTGCCGCGCCCGTTCGCATTCCCAGCCCCGCACCGCCGCGTCCGCGGCAATCTCCTGCTCTCTCCTCCTCCTCGCCCGAAGGCGACGCGCTACGGCTCGTCCCGCGGTCGTTCCGTCGGTCCGGTTGGTTCCCGCTCCAGTGACGGTTATGATCGAACTATGTTGTGGCCGACGAACCCGAGGGCCTCGACATGTGCTCGCACGACCCGACCGACTCCTCCGATGCCACGCACCGGCACGACCCGTCCCCGGCCTGGCCCCCGCTATCGGCGGCCGCCGCCACCGGTTCCGGTGACTCCGACCCGGCCGATCTGGCGCTGTCCGCCGATCCAACGGAAGAATCGGCGGCCAAGGTCGGGCGCCCCGACACCGGCACGATGCACCACATCGAGGCCGGCCTGACCGACGATCTGGAAAGGACTGGCCCGCCGCCCGACTCGTCGTACGCTGTACTGATCCCAACCGTCCCTGGGTACGACTTGCTTGAGCCGCTCGGAGAGGGCGGGATGGGCGTGGTGTGGAAGGCCCGCCAGGTGAAGCTGAACCGGCTGGTCGCCTTGAAGATGGTGCTGGGCGACCAGCGGGTGGGTTCGAAGGAGCTGATCCGGTTCCTGGCCGAGGCCGAGGCGGTCGCCGCCGTCCGCCACCCGCACGTCGTCCAGGTCTACGAGTACGGCGACGCGGGCGGCCGGCCGTTCCTGGCCATGGAGTACCTCCCCGGCGGCAGCCTTTCCGACCGGCTCCGGCGGGCCGGCCGGCTCGACCCGACGGCCGCGGCCGAGCTGATGGCGCGGCTCGCCGACGCCGTCCAGGCGGCGCACGACCTGGGGATCGTCCACCGCGACCTGAAGCCGGCCAACGTCCTGTTCGACGACCGGGGCACGCCCAAGGTCACCGACTTCGGCCTGGCCAAGCGCGCCGGCGGCAGCGACCTGACGGCGACCCAGGCGGTGATGGGCACGCCGGCGTACATGGCGCCGGAGCAGGCCCGGGGCGAGACCAAGTTCGTCGGCCCGCAGGCCGACGTCTACTCGCTCGGGGTGATCCTCTACCAGTGCCTGACCGGCACCCGGCCCTTCCAGGACCCGGACACGATCGCCCTGCTGCGCCGGGTGGCCGAGGAGGAGCCCGAGCGGCCGGGCAAGCGGGTGGCGGGCCTGCCGCGGGACGTGGAGCTGATCTGCCTGAAGTGCCTGGCGAAGGAGCCGGCCGAGCGGTATCCGACGGCGAACGCGCTGGCCACCGACCTGGGCCGGTTCGCGGCCGGGGAGCCGGTGAGCGTGCGTGCGGCCGGGGTGGTCGAGCGAGTCGGCAAGTGGGCGCGGCGAAAGCCGACCCTGGCCGCTGCATATACGCTCGGTCTGCTGGCGGTGCTCCTCGGCGGGCTCGGGGGTGCGGCCCTGTGGCAGTGGCGAGCCGCCGCGCAGGCGCGGGACGGGGAGAAGGTGGCAAGGGAGAGTGCCGAGAAGGCGCGGGACGGGGAGAAGGTGGCGAGGGCCGCTGCGGAACGGGCACAGAATACGGCGGAACTCGCCCAGCGCGAGGCCGTCATCGCCCGGGACGGGGAACGGAAGGCCCGCGAGCAATTGGCCGCCGTCGACTATGGACGGACGATGGAAGTGGCTCACCAGGAGTGGCGGGACAACAACGTGGCCGCCACCCTGGCCTTGCTCGAGAGCACCCCGGCCCACCTCCGCGGCTGGGAGTGGCGCTACGTCCATCGCCTCTGCCATTCCGACCTGCTCACCCTCAAGGGGCACACCGGAGCCGTGTGGTCGGCGTCGTTCAGCCCCGACGGCGCGCGCATCGTCACCGGGAGTGGCGACAAGACGGCGAAGATCTGGGACGCGAAGACTGGCGCCGAGGTCCGGACGCTCAAGGGGCACACCCATGTCGTCGCTTCGGCGTCGTTCAGCCCCGACGGCTCGCGCGTCGTCACCGCGAGTTCTGACCAGACGGCGAAGGTCTGGGATGCGAACCGTGGCGCCGAGCTCCTCACCCTCAAGGGGCACACCAATCGCGTCCACTCGGCGTCGTTCAGCCCCGACGGCTCGCGCGTCGTCACCGCGAGTTCTG
Source organism: uncultured Planctomycetota bacterium (assembly GCA_963815795.1). Lineage (GTDB taxonomy): Bacteria > Planctomycetota > Planctomycetia > Isosphaerales > Isosphaeraceae > JAKAUH01. Next base: position 4,767 of record CAWFIC010000011.1, read on the forward strand.
ACCAGACGGCGAAGATCTGGGACGCGAAGACCGGTGCCGAATTCCTCACGCTCAAGGGGCACACCCAAGTCGTCAATTCGGCGTCGTTCAGCCCCGACGGCGCGCGCATCGTCACCGGGAGTTTCGACCAGACGGCGAAGGTCTGGGATGCGAACCGCGGCGCCGAGCTCCTCACCCTCAAGGGGCACACCCCGGGCGTCCCTTCGGCGTCGTTCAGCCCCGACGGCGCGCGAATCGTCACCTCGAGTCGGGACCAGACGGCGAAGGTCTGGGACCCCAAGAGCGGTGCCGAGCTCCTCACCCTCAAGGGGCACACCGATCAAGTCACTTCGGCGTCGTTCAGCCCCGACGGCGCGCGCATCGTCACCGGGAGCTGGGACCAGACGGCGAAGGTCTGGGACGCACGGAGCGGCGCCGAGGCCCTCACCCTCAAGGGGCACACCGGAGCCGTGTGGTCGGCGTCGTTCAGCCCCGACGGCGCGCGCATCGCCACCGGGAGTGGCGACAAGACGGCGAAGATCTGGGACGCGAAGACCGGTGCCGAATTCCTCACGCTCAAGGGACACACCAATTCCGTCTATTCGGCGTCATTCAGCCCCGACGGCGCGCGTGTCGTCACCGGGAGCGAGGACCAGACGGCGAAGGTCTGGGACCCCAAGAGCGGTGCCGAGCTCCTCACCCTCAAGGGGCACACCAATGAGGTGTGGTCGGCGTCGTTCAGCCCCGACGGCGCGCGCATCGTCACGGGGAGCTGGGACCAGACGGCGAAGGTCTGGGACTGCGCGGAGCGGCGCCGAGGTCCTCACCCTCAAGGGGCAGACCGGAGCCGTCAGGTCGGCGACGTTCAGCCCCGACGGCGCGCGCATCGTCACCGCGAGTTCTGACCAGGCGACGATCTGGGACGCGCGGCCGTTCAAGCCGTAGTTCCTGGCTCGGGAATTCGCCCGACCGCCGCGGGCGGTGAGGTGAGGTGAAGTGATCCGGCCAGGGGAGCTACGGGCACGTCTTCGACCGGCGGCGAGTGGGACCTGCGGCTTCCCGGCTGAGGACCCACCTCGGTCGTGGTTCCTTCGCGTTCGGGCAGCGGTGTCCCCAACCCGAGGAAGAGGGTCGCGGGCTCAATCCAATCACGAAACGAAGAAGGATTCCCGACGGCTTGGGCTTTCGGCCGGCGATCGGTCCGGCCGCCGGTCCGGTCTGTCTCGTGCTTTCGTCCTTTCGTGCTTTCGTGTTGAGGTGCCAGCCGGGGCGGGTGCACGGCGACGGGCCCGCCAGTCCGGCCCCGCCCGGCTCCCGACCGGTGGTCCTCCGGGTTCACCGACGACCGACAGCTCGCGCCGGATCGGCCCTCTTCGCCCTCCGCCTGGCCGGCTCCCGCGACCGCCAGGCTCGGAAAACCGGAAAATCCGGCGGTGCCCCCTCGCATCGAACCATCCTGGTATGGTAGAATGCGATTTGTGCCTATCGATGTCGCGATCGGGCGCCTGGAACGATGGGGTCGGGCCATGTGGGGAACGTCGCCCGGGGGTGCGTCGGTCGCGTGGGGAAGCCGGCCGGGCGGAGCGGTCCGCCGGAGCCGGCCCGCGGGTGGACGCCGACCGCGGACCCAGGACCTCGGACCGGTCCGCACCGCGGGCGAGCGATGAGGCGTCGGCTGGCGGGCGGATCGAGATGACCCGGGAGGTGCTCGCCGACTTCAAGGTGATCCGTCGGCTGCTTGGCCCGTCGCAGCCCGTCGGCGACGAGGAGCGTCTCCATAAGAGGCAATGAGCTGAGCGCCTGACGCTTGCCAATCCCCCATCCTGGGACGATTCCGTGGGGGATTCGGTCTCGGCGAGCGAGAGCCTGTTTCTGTGACCAGGATTGCCGCTAAAATGAAGGAACGGGATGGAGAGACGCCATGAGCCCCGAGACCAACGCCGAACCGACCGTCGCCGTCGAACTGAGTCTGCCTCAGAGCGTCCTGCGCCGGATCGACGCCCTGGCTGAAGCTGCCGGCGCAGATCGGAATGGGGTCATCGTTCAGCTCGTCGAGGCGACGAAACCAATCACGCTCGCCGGCGTGATCGGGCCTGTGCATGAAGAATTTCGTTGACGCGGATATGACGGAGCGGAGATCGATCAGTGGGCGGAGGAGGAAGTGAAGGCGCATCGTGAGGGCAGGTAAGTGCCCTCTCCCCCCAAGGCCGTTTACGACACCGTCATCCTTCTCCAGGCCGTCACCAATCCCGACGGCCCCTCCTGGGCGGCTCTCGCCCTGGCCGATTCCGGCCGCGTTCGAATCGTCGCATCAGAGGCCACCGTGAAGGAGGCAGAGGATGTCTTCGTGCGCCCGAGCGTGAGAAAGCGATTCGCGACGCTGGATGACCAGCGAGCCGGGGAGTTCCTCGGGGTCTATCGGAGCATGGCGGAGATCATGGAAGTCGTGCCCAGGACGGTCAGCCTTGAGCGGGATCACAAAGACGAGCCATTCCTCGACCTGGCCGTGGAGTCGAGCGCCACCTATCTGGTCACCAGAGACAAAGATATGCTCGACCTGATGGCACAGCCCGACTTTACCGCCAGGTATCCGGGGCTCAAGATCCTCGGGCCGGTCGCGCTGCTGAGAGAACTGGCGCCGCCCATCAAGCTTGAAGAGGAGCGAGGACGCGACGTCGGGAGGGAACCGTGATGAGGGGTGTCCGCTGAACTGGTCGTCGCTGGCTCCCGCTACGTCTCCCGTTCTTATCATCGGGTGGACCGCGGGATCCGACCTTGCACCTGGGGTCAAGCCCCGAGAAGGGACGGAACCAATTACGAATGGTCACTCGCATATTCGTTCTCTCCCCTTTCCGCGTTCTGAGAATCCCCTGGTGTTCCCCGGGAGAGCGGCGGGGCGAAGTTCGAGACGGAAGTCCCGGCGGGCACCGGTCCGAGGCCGGTCGGCCTCGGCTGGGAATCTCTGAAAACACAGGAATCGTTCGGTGCCCCCTCGCCTGGAGCCATGGGAGGTGGCATGATGCGATTTCTGCCTATCGATGTCGCGATCGGGCGATCGGATCAGAACGATGGGGTCCGGCCGTGTGGGGAACGTCGCCCGGGGGTGCGTCGGTCGCGTGGGGAAGCCGGCCGGGCGGAGTGGTCCGCCGGAGCCGGCCCGCGGGTGGACGCCGACCGCGGGCCCGGAACCGCGGCCCGGTCGGAACCGGGGGCGGGCGGCGAGGCGGCGGGCGGATCGAGATGTCCTCGGGGCGAGCCTATCGCCTACGCGGCTGCGAGCGGCTGCCGGAGGGGGAGCCGTCGAAAAACCGAACTGACACCGATTTCGGCCTCGGGCGCAATTCACCGGTCACGGAAGGACGAACGCACGAAACGAAGAAGGATTCCCCACGGCTTGGGCTTTCGGCCGGCGATCGGTCCGGCCGCCGGCCCGGTCTGTTTCGTGCTTTCGTCCTTTCGTGCTTTCGTGATGATGTACAAGCCGTGGCAGGTGCGCAGATACGGGCACGCCACCTCCGGCCCGGCTCCCGAACGGCGGTCTTCCAGGTTCACGGCCGACCCGCAACTCGCGCCGGATCGGCCCTCTTCGCCCTCCGCCCGGCCGGCTCCCGCGACCGCCAGGCCCGGAAAACCGGAGAATCCGGCGGTGCCCCCTCGCATCGAACCATCCTGGTATGGTGTAATGCGGCTTGTGCCTATCGATGTTGAAGTCGGGCGCCCAGAACGATGGAGTCGGGCCATCCGCGAAGCGTTGCAGGCGTACGTCAAGCGCGTCGGGGAGCTCGCCGAGCACGTCCGCGGGAACGAGCAGGCCACCAAGCAGAGCCTGGTCGGTCCGCTGTTCACGATCCTGGGCTACGACCTGACCGACCCGCGGGAGTGCATCCCCGAGTACCGGGTCGATTTCGGGCCGAACCGGTCGGTCAAGCCGATCGACTGGGCGTTCCTCCAGACCGGCCATCCGATCTTCTTCGTCGAGGCTAGGCAGGAGCCGAAGATCCGTCTGACGGCCATTGCCGCAAGAGTTGGTACCCGGCCCTACCCCAGGGGTCGATGCTGAACTTGGATTAGCAGGCGGGTCGAAAGCCGGGAATTCGCCGGAACGGGTTGCATGATCTCCTGACACGCGTCTGCGTTTGTGAGATAATGTAGGTTAGCCGTGGAATAGCCTGGATCTGGTGGCCTCGACCTGGCGCAGCGGGTTCGAGCTCCGATCGGTCAGAACCAGCCTGGAATTCACTGAACATGAGAATCAAACAAGTTTCAGTTACCAAGCTCTTCGGTATGTTCGATCATGTCATCCCGTTTAACCTTGGCGAGCATATCACGATTATTCATGGATCGAACGGCCTTGGAAAGACCACGCTCTTGCGGATGATTAACGGTTTCTTCAACAATCGTTATTCGGAGCTCAGGTCAATTCCTTTCTTAGCTTTCCAGATCGATTTCGACGATGACTCCAGCCTTCGAATCACAAGATCGGCTGATGTGAAGGAAGACGAATCCAAGTTAAAACGGGGGCAGCAAGGATTGGTTGCGGAAATCACAAATCAACTGGGCGAATTGCCCTCTCTGATCGAGCTGGGCGGTCCAAAGAGCGTCGCAGAGCGCAGGATGGCGCTTCGTTATCTTGAGTCGGTAGTACCAGGAATCGAGCGAGTCGGCGCAGAGCAATGGCGAGTGCATCCAATCGCCGAGACGTTGTCCACCGAAGAATTGATCGAAAGATATTGGGATCACTTTCCACAACATGTGCTGGAGGATCTAGAACTTCCCCTATTCGCGGGAGGCTCGACACAGAGCCGAGACCGACTGAACCTCATTCGCTCGCAGATCGATGTCCGGTTCATCGAGACGCAGCGCCTCGTCGCTTGGCCGCGAGCCGGCCGGAAAAAGGGGTACGAGTCGTCCGACAGGATGACGCCTGTCGTGGCGATGTATTCAGATGAGCTGGCAATGATCATACAGAGAAAGTTTACTGAATATGCCAACCTATCACAATCTCTTGATCAGACGTTCCCGAGGAGGGTCATCTATCGAGACCCTAACGCTACACTGTCGCTAGAGGAGTTGCGCGAGAAACTTAGGTCGTTGGATGAGAAACGCAAACGGTTGACAGAGGCTGGTCTCCTGGACAAAGAGCCACACTATTTCGCCTTCGAGGGCGTACCTACCTCAATCGACGATGTCACACGGAGCGTGCTCTCGGTATATGCCGATGACATGGGCAAGAAGCTCAGCGTCTTCAACGATGTTACGGAAAAGATCGAACTGCTAAAACAACTCGTCAAAGACCACTTCCTTTATAAAGAACTTCTCGTAAGCAAGGAGAAAGGGTTTACCCTCAAGTCCACGAAAACAAACGAACCACTCGACCCGACTCAGCTTTCCTCAGGAGAACAGCACGAACTAGTACTTCTCTACGAACTCCTGTTCAGGATCAAGCCGAATTCCCTGATCCTAATCGACGAACCAGAGATCTGAGGGTGTCCCGATCTTAGTTGAAAAGTGAAGAGGGCGGCTCCTCCCGTCCGGTCGCTAGACTGGACGTGGTTTTTCTCTTGACGAGGAAGGAGGAACCGCCTTGAAACGAGCCTACGCGAAGCGACACGTCTCCTACAAGCCAGCGCCGACTCAGCCTGCTGTCCCCATCGGGGCAACCGACCGCGAGATCCAGCTCTCCCTGGATCGCGACGAGCTGCTTGGCCTGATGCAGGATTCCCTGGAGAGCTTGGCACTCAAGCTGGGAATGCTGGTCGCCTCCAGCCTCCTGGAGGACGAGGTGACCCGGCTGTGCGGGCCACGCCATGAGCGCCAGCCCCACCGGACCCACACCCGGTACGGCCACCAACGGGGTACGGCCACCCTGGCTGGCCAGAAGATCCCTATCGCGCGTCCCCGCGTGCGGCGCACCGACGGGGGCGGCGAGGTCCCGCTGGAGACCTACGCCCGACTGCAATCCCCCGAGGCCATGCCCGAGGCCGTGCTCCGCCGCGTGGTCCGCGGCGTGAGCACTCGGGATTACGCCAACGTGATCGACCTCACACGGGACGGCTTCGGAGTCCAGAAATCCAGCGTCAGCCGCGACTTCGTCCGGGCCTCCGCGGCGCAAGTCAAGGCGCTGGCGGAACGCCGTTTCGACGGCACGCATTTCCCGGTGATCATGATCGATGGCGTCGAGTACGCAGGCGAGGCGATGATCGTGGCCGCGGGGATCACCGCCGACGGCACCAAGCGCGTCCTCGGCCTGCGCCAAGGCGCGACCGAGAACGCCGCGGTCTGTGTGGCACTGCTGGAGGACTTGCAAGCGCGGGGCCTGGACGCGAGCCGACCCGTGCTCTTGGTGCTCGACGGCGCCAGGGCCCTGCACGCGGCCGCCAAGCGGGTCTGGGGCCAAAACGGCGTGATCCAGCGCTGTCAGGTCCACAAGAAGCGCAACGTCAAGGCCCACGTCCCCGAGAAGCACCATGCCGAGTTGGAGCGTCGGCTGTCGGAGGCGTACCACGAGACGGGATACGAGGCTGCCAAGGCGTCGCTGGAGGCGACGGCACGTTGGCTGGAGCGGATCAACCCGGATGCGGCCTCGAGCCTCCGGGAAGGATTGGAGGAGACGCTGGCGGTGGTCCGGCTGGGCCTGGCGGGGGCGCTGCGTCGGACGTTGGCCACGACCAATCCCATCGAGTCGGCCCTCTCGGTGACGCGGCGGGTGACGGCCCGCGTGACACGGTGGCGTGACGGGGAGATGCGGCGGCGGTGGTGCGCGGCGGGCCTCCTGCGCGCGAGAGCAAGTTCCGCCGGATCAAGGGGCACAGGGCCCTCCCGAGGCTCATCAAGGCCCTGGAGGAATCCACTGGAGCATGACGGTCTGGAATCGAGCATCGCGTCCGTCTGGAATCGATCACGGTGTCGCGCAACAATGGCCGGGGAACCACGTCCCCTCATGACCAAGGGCGAGACGAGGGTGGCTCTCGGCGATGGAGTGCCGGATCTCAGCTTCTTTCTCCCGGCGCCGCCCACGCCGCCCTGTTCGTTGAGGAGCCCGAAGACACGGCGCTCGGGGCCGAATCGAAGATCGTCACCAACCGGGACGGAGTGGTATCCGCCGAGAGCTGTCAGGAATACGCGTGACATCCGCGTCGCTCTCGGCCCTATGATGATGGGAAGGCTCATGGGGCCTTCCGACCTTGGACTCGAGGCCGCCGGGGATCGCCGACGATGACCCAGCCCGACGACGCCACGATCGATTTCCGTCATCGCAACAGTGCGCCCGGGGCGGAGATCGTTCCTCCCGCCGACTCGGCTGCCGAGGTGGTGAGCATCCTGGAGCGCTATCTGGCCGAGCTCCAGGCCGGGAACGCGCCGGATCGGGACGCGCTTCTGGCCGCTCATCCGGCGCTGGCCCCGCAGCTCGAGGCATGCCTCGCCGGCATCGAGTTCGTGCACCGCGCGGCCGGCCCGGCGGCCCAGGAGCCGGCTGTGCTGGGCGAGTTCCGGATCGTCCGCGAGATCGGCCGGGGCGGCATGGGCGTCGTCTACGAGGCTGAGCAGACCTCGCTCCGCCGCCGCGTGGCGCTCAAGGTCCTGCGGTTCGGCGTCGTGGCCGACGAGGAAGCGATGAAGCGGTTCCGCCGCGAGGCCGAGACCGTCGCCCGGCTTCACCACACCAACATCGTGCCGATCTTCGCCGTCGGCTGCGAGCGGGGCGTCCATTATTACGCCATGCAGCTCATCGAGGGCCGCAGCCTGGCCGATGTCCTGGACGAGAGCCAGAGGTCCGGAACACCCCTGAGAGCCGACGACGTGGCGCGATGGGGACTCCAGGCGGCGGAGGCCCTGGCCCACGCCCACCACCGCGAGGTGATCCACCGCGACATCAAGCCCTCGAACCTGCTGGTCGACGTCGAGGGCGTCGTCTGGCTGACCGACTTCGGCCTGGCCAAGCGGGCCGACGAGGCGACGCTGACCCTCAGCGGCACTCTGATGGGCACGCCGCGGTACATGAGCCCCGAGCAGGCCGAGACACTGCAGCGATCGATCGACCACCGCACCGACATCTACAGCCTGGGCGCCTCGCTCTACGAACTGGCCACCGGCCGGCCGGTCTTCGACTCGGCGACGCCGCACGGCGTGGTCATGCAGATCCTCACCGAGGAGCCCGCGCGGCCGCGGCAGGTCCGCCCCGAGTTGCCGCGCGACCTGGAGACAATCATCCTCACCTGCCTGGCCAAGGACCCGGCGCAGCGTTACCAGACCGCCCAGAAGCTGGCCGACGACCTGCGGGCCGTCCTGGCCGGGATGCCGATCCGGGCCCGCCGCGTACCCCTGGTCGAGCGGGTGATGCGGTCCGTCCGCAAACGGTGGAAGACGATCGGAATCACGGCGATCGCCGCGGCGGCCACGGTGCTCTTGATGGTCGGCGGCGTCCTGAGCTGGCGCTCTTACCGGGAATGGCGGATGGGGCAGGTCGTGGTCACGACCGACGGCCCACCCTTGCGGGCCGAGGTGCTGCCCGGGTCGGGCGCTGAGCCGATCGGCGAGCCGTTCGACGTGGTGACCCGCGCCGCGCTGTCCCTGCCGGCGGACGGTTACCGGCTCCGCGTCCAGGGCAACGGCCTGCTCGGTCAAACCTACCGCCTCGGGGTGAACCGCGGCGAGACCCGGACGTTCCGGATCTCCCTCGACGAGGACCGTCTGCTGGGGACCGAGTCCATCCCGTATGCGTTCGCCTCCGAGGCGCTGGTGCTGTCGCCCGGCAAGGCCGACCTGGTCGAGTGGACCGGCCAGGCCCTGATCCGCCGCGACGGCGCGTCGGGCCGGCCGACCTGGGATACCTCGCGGCCCGCGAAGCCGTGGGACTCGAAGCGCGATCCGGCCGCCTGGATTCGCCGGCTCTGTTATCTCGGCGACTCGCAGCGCCCCGGTGGGCTGGTTCAGCCGGCCCCGGACCTCGACGGAGACGGGATCGGCGACATGGTCTGGGCGTTGCGCGGCACGCCGTCGCTGCTGGCCCTCTCGGGCAAGGACGGGTCCCTGCTCTGGACCTACACAGCGGATCCCGATGGCCCAGGTGGCCCGGACCCCCGTGGCCCGGTTTGGCCCGAGTCCATCGAGCAGACTCCCCGGGCCGGCCTGGTCCTCGGGACGCCCTCGGTCCACGACGTCGATGGCGATGGCGTCCCGGACCTGATCGCGGGGTTCGATATCGCACTCGGCTCCAGTTTGAAGACGCAAGCCGCCGGGAATCACCTGCCCTACCAGGTCTGGCAACCGGGCCATCGCATCGCGATCGCCGCCGTCTCGGGACGATCGGGACGCACCCTGTGGCGCCACCCGATCGATTGGGACGTGAACAACTCCGAGACCGATCGCCACCGGTTCGGCCTGATCGGGCCCACCCTCGTCCACGACCGCCGGGGATCGATCGTGGGGTTCCACGACGATCGTTACTGGATCGGGCTCGACCCGGCGACCGGCCAGCCGCGCCGAAGCGGATCGACCTGATGAGCGGCGACCGGCACATCGGATTCGCGAATAGCGCCGTCAGACCGGTGCGATACGCCGACCTCGACGGCGATGGTTCACTCGAAATGCTGGTCCTCATGGGCCCACGGGTCCCGTTGACCCTGTCGGCCTTCTCGCTCGCCGACGGCCAGACCCTCTGGGTCGAGTCGGTCTGGTCCCAGCTCCCCTCGCGGAACGACTACCAGGCCGTCGAATGGCCGCTGGTGGTGGAGCCCGAGTGGCCCCTGGTGGCCGACCTCGACGGCGATGGCCGCCCGGAGGTCGCGATCCCCGATGTCGGCAAACTCCCTTTCGGGGTGGGCGCCGCACCGGTCTCTCGTCCGTCCTGGAAGAGGGACTCGCCGAATCCGACGCCCCCGCCGGGCAAGGACTATGGAGGCGTACGACTGCTCCACGGGGCCACGGGCCGGCCGCGATGGATTCGCCCCCTGCAACGGCTGAGCGACGAGGCGGATTGGGAACTGAACACCGGCCTGCTCTACCTCGTCGCAGGGCCGGACCTGGACGGCGACGGCACGAACGAGCTCCTGGTCGTGTCCCGGCTCGAGGGTTGGGGGTACGGCCGACCCCCCTCGGGGGCGCCGGCGGAGCCCGACCGAGTTCATGTTAACGCCCTCTCTGGCAAGGACGGATCGCCGCTCTGGTCGTGGCGGCACGTCATCCCCTCGGGGCCTCATATTCTGCAATTGCGGGTCCCGATCTGGCCCCCGCGATGGTGGGGCCGCGGGCCCGACGGCTGGCCGATGCTGCTCCTGCCGACGGGCGGGAACCTGCCGACACCCGATGCCCAGGCCAATCCCGAATGGTACCCCGAGGCGGCTTCGATCCATCTCCTGGCGGCCTCCACGGGGCAAGAATGTCACGTCCTGCCCGGGCTCTCCTGGCCGAAGTCGGCGGACCTCGACGGCGATGGGCTGACCGACCTCTGGGGTTCGGCCGAGGGGAAGCTCCGCGCGATCCGCGGCGAGACGCCCGAGGCCTGGCGCGTACTCGGCCCGTTCGACCCGGCCGGCGACCTCGATGGCGATGGCGTCGCTGACGTCCTCTCTCGGGGCGTCAGGGACAAGATGAATGCGAAAGAGGTGGAGGCGCTCGGCCCGATCGCCTTCGCCCGGTCCGGCTCCGACGGCAGGGTGCTCTGGCGCCGGCCGCTCGATCCGTCGTCCATTCCGCGGTTCACGACCTTCCCGCTCGCTGGCGGCGATCTGGACGGGGACGGCTCGCCCGAGATCCTGGTCCAGAGCATCCATCTGAGCCCCGCCGGCCGGGATCATCAGCCGCGGAGCTCGACCTTGCCCCTGGAAGTGCTGTCCGGCCGATCGGGCCGGCGTCTCTGGTCGGCCGGGACCTTGCCGGAGGAGCCCCGGAAACTCGGCCCCAAGAGCCTCGACCCTCAGATCGCGAGTCTCGATGTCCAGGTCTGCGAACCCAGAGGGCGGCCCGACCTCCTGGTGATCCACTCCCTGGGTTGGCAATCCGACGATCTTCCGGTCTTCAACCGTGTCGACGTGCCGTGGCAGGTGTGGCTGGCCCGGCTGTCCGGGCGGGACGGCCGGGTGAAGTGGGACCTGCCCCTGCTCGAGCGCGGGTATCCACGCCTCTCCGGACTCGGCTCCCTGCCGGACGTGCCGCTGCGCGAGTACGGCGACCTCGACGGGGACGGCCGGCTGGACGCCGTCCTCGATGTGATCCTGGAGACCACACGGCACCAGACTACAGCAACAACGCCCTTGCACGAAACCGTCGCCGCGGCGCTCAAGGCCATCTCGCTCGCGGGCGGCAAGGAAGTTTGGCTTCACCGCATCCGCTCCTCGAATCCCGACGCGAGCACGTTCCGGCTGGGCGACCTGGACGGCGACGGCCGGGCGGAAGTCGTCGTGCTGGACGAGCCGGCCCGCAAGGACGAGGTCGCCTTCGAGCTGGTCGTGCTCGACGGCCGCGACGGCTCAACCCGATGGACCTGGCACGTCGAGGACGTCGACCGCAAGAACCCCCGGCTCCCCGCACTGCGCCTGGTGGACTTCGACGGGAAGGGCCAACGCGACGTCTGCCTCAACGTCGGCCTCGCCGATGGAAGGCGGCGGATCGTGATCCTCGATGCGCAGCGCCGACGGCGCACCCGTCGCGAGCTGGGGGCCGACGCCTCGAGCGCCCTGGAGAGTGCCGACCTCGACGGCGATGGCCGCGAGGAGCTGCTCCTGCAATACGACGGCAGGCTCCGGGCCTGCCGGGGAGACCTCGCCGAGGTCTGGTCGTGGCCGACCCGGCAGCCGGTCCGCGAGATCCTGCCGGCGCACGCCGGCCAATCGGCGGCCGTGGTCCTCAACCCCATGCTCGCGCTCGATGGCGCGACCGGGCACCCGCGGTGGGCCGGCCGCCCGGCCGTCGCGGTGCTCGAGGCGGGCGTCGCCACGATGTGGCCGCGGCTCCTGTCGGCGAGCGGCGATGCGACCATCTGCCGCGAGGCGGTCCCCACCACTCCCGACGGCCCCTTTGCCCCGCCGCGCGGCGCCGGCGAAACCTCGTCCGGATGGGGACGACCCGCGCTGGAGCCGGCCGCTCCCCTGGATGACCGGGGACTTGCGCGTGCTTCCGCGACTGTTCCTCTTCATGGGCGGCCTGGCCTTCGTCTGCCTGTTCCTCCCGCTGGCGACCGTCCGGCTGGGTTGGCGCCGGCGGCGATGGGTCGCGTGGATGCTGCCGGGGCTGGCGCTCCTGATCGCGATCCCGCCGGCCGCCTATCGATGGTGGCCCGGACTCGAGACTTGGTATCCCGCTGGGACGGCCCATGTCTCGAGACCCTGGGATGTGAAAGAACTCTATCACGTCGGCTCCAAACTCGGAGGGGTGTTCGGGCTGGATTACCTGGGTGGTGATGCGATCGCGGCCTTCATCGTCACGACGCTGGCCGGGATTCCCTTCGCCGTCTACGCGGTCGTCGTCGTCCGGAGCGTGATCCGCCGCCGATGGCGGGTCTTGGCATCGCTCGCTGCATTGACTGCGCTCGCATCGATCGGTATCGGGGCGTGGTGGCTGCAGTCCGACGGCCCCGCGATGACGCAATTCGAACATTACGACTGGTCGGGCTGGCCGGCCGTCGTCGTCCCCGGAGCCTACCTGGTCGGGGCCCTGGTGCTGGCCCTGGTGCTCGTCCTCTGGACGGCACGGAGCCTCTGGGTCGTCCTGAGAGGGGCGATCCGGAGCCTCTATTTCATCGTCAATTGGTTGGCACATCCGATGGTCCCTCGTCGTACTCGCCTCGAGAAAGCCGATGAGCCGTCCCGGAAGTGATCCCGGCGCCGGGTTGGGCGCCGCCGCGGAGCTGGAGCGTTACCGGAGCTGGCTGGGCCTGCTGGCCCGGCTCCAGGTCAACCCGCGGTTCCGCGCCAAGTTCGATCCGTCGGACATCGTGCAGCAGACCCTGCTGGAGGCCGTGCGGGACTGGCCGAACTTCCGGGGCCGGACCGATGCTGAACGCGCGGCCTGGCTGCGGCAAATCCTGGCGCACGTCCTGCTCCACGAGATGCGCCGATACGGCGGGACCCGGCGGCGCGACGTCGATCGTGAGGTCTCGCTGGACAAGGCCCTGGCCGAGTCGTCGCGGCGGCTGGGGGCGGCTCTGACCGCCCCCGGCACGTCGCCGAGCGAGCGCGCCGGCCGGCACGAGCTGGAGCTGCTCCTGGCCGACGCCCTCGCCCGCCTCCCGGCTGACTACGCCGAAATCATCCTGCTGCGCAACGTCGAAGGACTTTCCCACGAGGAAGCCGCTCGCCGCATCGGGCGGAGTGCCGGGGCCGTGCGTATGCTCTGGGTCCGGGCCCTGGCCCGGCTCCGCCAGGAGCTGGACCTTACTCCGGACGCGAGATCGTGAATTGGCCGGCGGGTCCGGCTGTGTACTGTTTCAGGAAGGGCGAATCGGATCGAGAGAACGTTTCGCGGAAAAGATCGTCGTGTCCGTGGCCCACTACTCCGGCCTTCTGTTCGCCGCGCTGCTCAGCAACTGCCCGCTGACTACCGACCTGTCGGGCTAGTCCGCCCGCAGCAGGTTGGTTTGTGCTCCGTCGCTGGGCGGGCTAGCGTGCCATGGCTTCATAGTGTCGTTGGGCAGTCGGTGGCTACTCGGCGCCTCGTCCGTCGGCGATGAGAACTGGGTCGCGCCCGCAGCCCAATCCCAACACCACGGACTGGAAAGCCATCAAGGGGTGCTGACTCTCATGAAGGCCCTGGAGTCCTAGGTTCGAGAGCTAGGGACTGGATATCAACACGGCGAGGCGTGAAAATGTCCGGGGTGCCGCCCCACATTTCAACTAAGATCGGGACACCCTCAGAGATCTCGCTACACGTCGATTGGCAGACACAGTTTCTCGAAGATCTCAAGAATGTAATCAGGCTTTCGCCATTCGACGCGCTTATAGCAACTCATTCCCCGCAAATTATCAACACTCGATGGGATCTGACTGTCGAGCTGGAGGCGAAGTGAATGAGAAGAGCCACCAGTGCCCATGTGCTTGCCAATACCGCGAGAATGCGGGGGGATCGACGAAGATACGTGCCGATATTACTCCTCCAATTCGGGGCGGAGGTTGTCAGCATCGGAACTATGGACATCACGCAGAACTATCGGGTCATTGGTGTACCCAGCCTTGCCGTCGCTCGGGAAGCGAAGGAAATCCTGATCGGAGAGGGCTGGTACGAGAGTGCCGTTCCGGAGGAGCTAAGTAGGACCTCCCTCAGCCTGGCTCCTCCGAACGGCAACCGCGGTCATGGGAAGTCTAATCCGGCCCATTTAGTTCAAAAATCAAAAGCAGCTAGTCCCTAACCAAGCGTGATTTATAGTGCGTTTGGCGCACTTCGGGAGAAAAAGCTCGAAAACCCCGCATGGTCTTGGAATAATGGAGGTAGGTTCACATCCTCACCATTCCAAGACAAGGGGGCCTTCGGAGTAGAGCGCCACTCTCCGAAAAAAGCGAGCGGCACGCAAGAAGAGATTCTTCCAGGAGGGGCAACGGCGGATCAAGAAACGGCTCGACAACACGCCCGGCCCGGAGCGGCCGGTACCCATGATGACCGCCAGCAATATCCACTACGAACACGCCGGTCGGGGCCGCGGGCTCAGTGCCGGCGGCATCGGCGCCCTCTTCCTCCTGGCCCAGAAGATCGAGCTCATCCAGGACATCGACCGCAACCTCCACCTCCTCAAGCGGCACCTGCCCTACCACGAATCCGACCACGTCCTCAACATCGCCCTGAATCTCCTCGCCGGCGGCCGGCGCATCGAGCACCTCGAGCTGCGGCGCAACGACGAGGTCTACCTCGACGCCCTGGGGGCCAAACGGATCCCGGACCCGACCACCGCCGGGGACTTCTGCCGCCGCTTCGCCGAGGCCGATGTCCTCACCCTGATGGACACGATCAACGAGGCGCGGCTGCGGGTCTGGGCCCAGCAGCCCCCCGAGTTCTTCGCCGAGGCGATCCTCGAGGCCGATGGCAGCATCGTGCCCAGCGATGGGGAGTGCAAGCAGGGGATGGACTTCACCTACGACGGCCAGTACGGTTACCATCCGCTGGTGATCTCGCTGGCCAATACGGCGGAGCCGCTCTACCTGTTCAATCGCAGTGGCAACCGCCCCTCCGCGGAGCGGGCGGACGTCTTCATCGACATGGCCGTCGCCTTGGCCCGTCGGGCGGGCTTCCGCAAGATCCTCTTGCGGGGGGACACCAAGTTCGCCCAGACCGGGCACCTGGATCGCTGGGACGAAGCGGGCGACATCCGGTTCTTCTTCGGCTACGAGGCCTACGAGTCGCTCAAGGCCCGGGCCGATGCCTTGCCGGCCGACTCGTACCGCCTCCTGAAACGACCGCCACGGTACCCGATCAAGACCGCTCCACGCGAGAAGCCCGAGCACTTCCGGCCCGAGATCGTCCGCGAGCGCGGCTACAAGAATGTCGAGCTGCTCGAGGAGATGGTCGCGGAGTTCGCCTACCGACCGCTCGCTTGCCGCAAGAGTTATCGCCTGATCGTCCTCCGCAAGCGGGTGGGGGTCAACCGGGGACAGATGCGGCTGTTCGAGGAGTATCGTTACTTCTTCTACATCACCAACGACCGTGAGATGACGGCCGAGGAGGTGGTGTTCTCGGCCAACGATCGCTGCGACCAGGAGAACTTGATCGCGCAACTCAAGAGCGGCGTTCGTGCCCTGACCACCCCCGTGGACGACCTGGTGAGCAACTGGGCGTACATGGTGATGGGCTCGTTGGCGTGGAGCCTGAAGGCCTGGAGTGCGTTGCTGGTGCCGGTGGCGCCGCGGCACCGGGCCCGCCATGAGGCGGAGCGGCGGACGTTGTTGCGGATGGAGTTCGCGACGTACTGCGCGGCGTTCATCCAGATGCCGTGCCAGATCGTCCGGGCGGGGGGGCGGCTGATCTACCGGTTGTTGTCGTGGAACCCGTGGCAAGGTGTGTTCCTCCGGCTGGTCGAGCGGTTGCACTCACGCCGGCTGTGTTGAGGGGTCGCTCACTGAAGTCGGGGTCCGGATGCCCCGATCCGTGTTGGCCTTCGAGAGAAGCAAATGGGGGTGGCGATGCCGAAGACAGAATTCGAGGCAGCAACGGGGCCCAAATCCCCCCGAGCTGTAGAAGGTACGTCTCAATCTAATGAACGTGATCACATAGGTTGAACACAACCGCTTTTTTTTATCACGCTTGTTTTGGGGCTAGTGACGACGACCCGTCGAGTGAAGTGGCTGGAGGTATCGCCGGTGCGGGTGGCGAATCGTTGGAGGTGACGGCTCGCGCTCCTAATCTCAAGGCCTTGGCTATTCTGAAAGAAGTTCAAGAGCGACAACGTGATCGGTTGAGCACTCAATCTGATAGGACTCAAGATTATCTCAGAGAGGCGAGATCCGGGGGTATGTACGGAAATGGCGATAGCTGCAACAAGTGACCCGTTTTGTTTGACGATTGACGCGAATGTGCTGATCGCTCTCTGCTCCAAGGAATCCGACAAGTTCGCCATAGCTCAAAGAGAGCTTACGCAGTATGCACAGGCTGGTTATCAGTTCTATGCCCCGGGTGTGATCATCGCGGAGTCGCTGTTCGTTCTGTGCAAGAAGTTAGAGGACAAGAGTCTCTCAACCTCGGATCATGCCGCAGCTGTCGCGGATCTCTGCACCTACATGGGCATGATCCTCCCTCCCCCAAATGGGGACGGACCTCTCGTCGCACGCGCAGAGCAGATTCGACAAGGTTACGGGTGCAGCCGTTCGGCTGATGGACTATATCTCGCCCTCACCGAAGAACTAGCGGCACGTGGCATAACCGAGATCTTGACATTCGATGGCGGCATGGAGAATCAGGCCAAGGCAAACGCCCCTACTGTCAAAGTACGGCTGCTCGTTCCTACAGCACAGCCGGCGGCAGCGCCGGCCAACACTTTGCCGCCGCCGACTGTATCTCCGTGAATGACGGGAACAGGCCGGGTAGACCTGGGTGGTCGCCCACCCAGGCCCCCCACGGATCCAGACGTGCGCGTCAAACGCATCTGGCTCTTCATCTCATGACTTCGCTACGCCGCTCCGGAGGCCGTGGACCACACGGGCGCGGGGAAGACAGGGCGGCCGAGGGTCGGGCGGCCGAGGGTCGGGCGGCCGAGGGTGGGCGGCCGAGGGTGGGCGGCCGAGGGTCGGGGCGGCCGAGGGGCGGCCGAGGGTCAGATACCATGAGGGAGGATGGTCGAACGTGAGTCGCTGAAGGTAAGCTCCATATGTGGTTACCAACAATCGTTCCGAGGAGCTTACCCATGTCAGCGACCCACGCGAGTGATTCGACCACGCCGAGCGGACCGGTGCTCTACCTGGCCTTCGAGCTGGGTCGGAGCTCCTGGAAGCTGGCCTTCACCACGGGCGCCGGCCAGAAGCCCAGGCTCCGCTCACTGTCCGCCGGCAGCCTGGTCGGACTCGCCTTCGAGATCAAGAAGGCCAAGGAGCGGTTGAGTCTGCCTCCGGACGCCCAGGTGATCTCCTGCTACGAGGCCGGCCGCGACGGCTTCTGGCTCCATCGCTTTCTGGTCCATGAGGGGGTCGAGAACTTCGTGGTCAACTCGGCCTCCATCGAAGTCAATCGCCGCAAGCGTCGCGCCAAGTCCGACCGCCTCGACGCGACCAAGCTGGTCTCGATGCTCATCCGCTGGCACCGCGGCGAGGGGCACGTCTGGGCGGTGGTCCGCGTCCCCACGGTGGACGACGAGGATCGGCGGCAACTCCACCGCGATCTGATCCGGCTCAAGGCCGAGCGGACCGAGCACGACCACCGGATCAAGGGGCTACTGGCCGGGCTGGGCCTGTCGGTGACGATCGACGCCGGCTTCGCCGAGCGGCTCGAGCGGCTCCGCCAGTGGGACGGATCGGAGGGGCCGTCGGGGCTGCGGCAGTGCCTGGCGCGCGAGTTCGAGCGGCGGCAACTGGTGGCGCGTCAGATCGGCGCGTTGGAATCGGAGCGACGGAAGGGGATCCGTGACCGGACCGATCCCCAGATGGACCAGGTGCGTCGGCTGCGGCGGCTCAAAGGGATCGGCAAGAACACGGCGTGGCTCCTGGTGCGGGAGATCTTCGGCTGGCGGCAGATCAAGAACCGCCGCGAGCTGGCCAGTCTGGCGGGGCTGACGCCGTCGCCCTACGACAGCGGCGAGAGCCGGCGGGAGCAGGGGATCAGCAAGGCGGGCAATCGCCGGGTGCGGTGGATGATGATCGAGCGGGCCTGGCTGGGGCTGCGGTATCCGCCCCACAGCGAGCTGAGCCGGTGGTTCCGCGAGCGGTTCGGCCGGGGGAACAGCCGGGTGCGGAAGACGGGGATCGTGGCGGTGGCGCGGAAGCTGCTGGTGGCGCTGTGGAAGGACCTGGAGACCGGCAAGGTGCCGGCGGGGGCGGAGGTGAGCGAGGTGCCGGCGGGGGCGGAGATGAGCGAGGCGACGGAGGACCTAGCGGTGAAAAAGGCGTCGTGAGTCGAGGGGTCACGGGGCCCCGGTGGGTCGGGGCCGGGTCCCAGAGGGTCTCGGGAAGCGATCACGAGCGGACAGGGCTGGAGGGGGCGACCGCAAACCTGGTGGGCTACCTGCAGAAGGGGCCGTGGGTCAGATGGGTTCGCTCCCCCGGTCCTGGCTTCGAGGCGTCGGGAGACGTATGCAGTAACTGGTGATTGATCATTTAATTGATCGACACGGATAGAAGACGGTGCCGGCCCGAAGGGTCGGCCGCACCGTGAAGCCACCAGCCCCGGACGCTTGTGAGTGAGGTGCACGAGACCAGGAGGTGAAGGGAGCACGATCGATGACGAGGGCGCCAACCCGGCTGGAGGTGGCGCGACGGGCGTGGGGATCGGCGGGGGGCTGGAGCTGGGGGGCGGGACCAGCAGGACCCCCAGGTCCCGCCCCCCAGACCCCCCACCCCCTTCCCCTCTTCTCTGTTCGCGGGGGAAGAGGAGTTGAAGCCGTGCCGCTGGGTTGTGCGGGGCGCCGGGCTGGCGGCCTTCGGGACTTAATTAATTTCCAGGGATAAGCACTTGATCAGAGCGAGATCCCGGGTTCGCCGGCTCGATCGGCGGTGAACCGGTGAACCGGCGAACCCGGGATCTCCTCGAAACGATCGGTGTCCGCGCCGAGGGAGGAGCCGCCGACGAAGACAGAAGAAATCGCGCTCCCGGGGCTTGACTCCGCGGCTCATAGAAGACCTGGTTTCCAGTTTTTCCATCGGCCCCGGACCGACCGATCCGGAGCCGTCCCGTCCGTCGCCCGCCGGCCCGACCGGCGGCCCCTCCCACACCGTCCCCTCGCCGATGGTCCTCCTCATCGCGCCGTGCGGCCGAGCGGAGATCGACCGGCCTCATCCGCCCGGCCGACGGGCACTGCGCGGACCGAATCGGCGTCGGATCCGTCAGCGCGATGGACACGACGGCGTCGGCAGCTCTCCCTCGCGTGCTAAGATGATGGACAGGGCGGACGGAGAGCCAGCCGGAGCCCTTGTGGCTGCACCCACGCGGAGGAATAACCATTGGCAGGGAAAGCCGAAGACCCTGGGAATCCCGCGAGGACGACACGGAGCGATGCGGCCAATGCGGCGGTTCAGGGGACCGTAGGGAATGCGGCGCGGGATGTCGTGGAAGTCCTGCCACCCGACTTGGGCTCCTTTCGAAATGCCAGGTTGACAGGAGGCTTCGGCATTGAGTCGATCACCATCGCGGAAGGCAGATTGGGGGCGCGGGGCGACCATCTGGGCCAAACGTCTATGGATGTCGGCACAGGCACGATGGCCATTCGAATCGCACCGGGTCAGTCGCCGTATGAGCAATCCGTCACGATCTATCACGAAGTTCTCGAAGCAACAGCCCTCCAGGCGGAGGAGCCGCCTGCGATGGTCCTCGATCTTTCCGAAGAGGATTTCGATTTGCTAGCGTATCTGGCGCAGGAGCAATTCGGGACCGCGACCGTCGAGAACCTCAACAAGCTGCTGGAGACGCTGGGGTACAAACATGCGCGACTTCGATGAGAGCGACGTGACCATTGAACACGCCAAGCTCGCGGACCGTAGCGGATACTTGCGCCTCACACACCGGCCAAGCGGCCTGTTCGTTAACGCCAACTTGACGACCCAGCCCGTCTTGAAGACGAAACGAGAATTGATGGCCGCGCTGAGACAGAGGGTCCTGGCTTGGCTGGCGCAACGTGACGCATCCGAGGCAGAAAGGCCGGCCATGCCGGCTGGTGGTCGGGCCTGATCCGGAACCGGAACGGGACGCAGCTCGTCTTGACGGTCTGGACCTGGCCGGCATCGGTCGCCCGGCCGGACCGGTCCGCCGGCCGGACTCGCCGCGCGGCCGGTCGGGTCGGGCCGGCCGACGTCGCGTCCCGGAGAGGGAGTGGGAAATCGGGACGCGGCTAGAATAACCCGTCCTCCATCAGGACCTCGCGCAGCGTGACGAGGTTGGGAAGGTTGATTCGTAGGACCTCGATGGTCGTCCGGCCGATGGCCGTGCAACCCACGAGGATGCCGCCATCATATCGGAAATGGTGGGTCCACTTATGCTTCCGAGGGTTGAACAGGGGGGTCAACTTGCCGGTCGCGGGATCTAGTCCGGATATATTATAACCCTTATATCCATTACAGTAGATACAACTGTTTGCGAGATTGCTGGCGACCGTGCGGCCTTTGTGATATCGGGCGATGATATGATCGATCTCGAAGGGCACGCCGGATCCGGCCTGGGGCAGGCGGCAGTATTCGCACCGGCCGCCCGAACGCTGCCTCACTCGCCGTGCGAGAGCGGCATCCATGCCGGGGCTCCTCAGGGACGCTTCTTGAGCGACCGGCGGGCCTTGGCGTGCATCAGGTCGAGGATGGAACTGACGTGGAGATAGCTCTCCAGGTCCACCTTCTCGGCAGGCGTCAGGGCATCGTCCTGGTTCTTCGTGACCAGCGCGTGGATGAGATCCAGGTCGTGGCGGTCGAACCGGATATTGAGCAATGCCTTGGCGGCCTCGGCCGGAAGGTCGTCGTCTTCCGGTCGGATCAGGCGGGCCAGGATCGCACCTTCCCGGCCGCCGGTGATGGCTCTTGCCGTTGCCATATTCTGATCCTCGCATTGGTGGCTTTCACGCTCGCGTCCATTCTAGCAGAAATGACGGGCCGGGCGTCAGATCTGGTTTCGGGTTTTTTCGGCGAGCACGAACCCGGGCAGACCACCCGATCACCCGCCGACCCGACAGCGCCCGCCGGCCCCGGGCGATCCGCCCCGGGGGCCGGCCGGCCCGACGTCCGTCCCCGGCCGGGAGACCGGAACGGGGACGAGACCGGAACGGGGACGCAGCTAGCGGCTGCCGATTGCACGGCGCATATAACGAACAGCTTAGACGACACTTCGCCGCCCCGGATGCCGGATGCGACTCGGGGTTGTCGTACAGGACCCCCTGACCTCCCC
>CAWFIC010000012.1:0-87988 GCA_963815795.1 uncultured Planctomycetota bacterium
CGATCATACAGACGGCTCCTCTCCAGGTTCGGTCGGTAGGGGGTCACCGGGTCCGCGACTGATCTCGCGACCGACCAGACCCAGAAACAGCACACCGAGCACAAAATAGAGGGCGACGAAGCCGATGAGGGTGAACACCGTGTCGCCGCTGCTGACGACTTTGCTACAGCCGTCAGATGTGCGAAAGAGGCCGTACACCAGCCAGGGTTGGCGTCCCAACTCCGCCGTCATCCACCCCAGCGTGTTGGCGATGTAGGGAAATGGGAACGCGAGCATCAGCACCCAGAGCAGCCAGCGGCTGGATTCCAGTCGCCCGCGCAGGTTCTGGATTCCGGCATAGGCCATCAGGATGATAAAAATCGTCCCGAGCGTAATCATGAGGTGAAAGGAGTAATAGAGCAGCTCGATGTTGTGGGGCCACGACTCCTTGGGATAGTCGTCCAATCCGTGCACATTGCTTCCGAAGTGGCCGTAGGCGAGAAAGCTAAGGGCGCCCGGGATCTCGATCGGGTTGTCGAGCCGCCGGGCCGCGACATTGGGTTGCCCGATCACCGCGACGCCGGCCATGGAACCGCCGGCGAATCGGCCCTCCATCGCAGCCAACGTCACCGGCTGGTGCCGGCCCACCATCTTGGCCTGCTGGTCACCGGTCGGGAACGCAACAAGGACGGAGGCCAAGAGCCCGATGACCGTACCCGCGCGGAGATAAATGCGTGCCTGTTCGGGGTGGATTCCGCGCAGGCAGTAGAGTGCGCCAAGAGCGGCGACCACAAACGAGCCTGTTACGAGGGCCGCCATCTGATTGTGGGCGAACTGGACCCATGCCCAAGGGTTGAGCAGGTAGGCGCTGAGGCTGTCAATACCCAGCGAGCCATCCGCTTCCACGCGATGGCCCACGGGATGCTGCATGAAGGCGTTCGTTACCAGGATGAAGTACGCGGAGAGCCAGCTTCCCACCGCGACCGCCAGCGCAGCCAGGAAGTGAAAGCGCGGCCCAAGTCTCTTTTCGCCCCAGACGAGCGCACCGATAAAGGCGCTTTCGAGAAAGAAGGCGAACATGCCCTCCATCGCCAGCGTCTGTCCGATGACTCCGCCGGCGTATTTGGAGAAGCCCGCCCAGTTGGTCCCGAACTGAAACTCCATCGGAATGCCGGTCACCACCCCCACGGCGAAATTGAGCCCGAAGATCTTGGCCCAGAATCGCGCGGCCCGGTTGTATCTCTCATCACCCGTCCGCAGGGCGCGCCACTTCCAATACACCAGGAACCACGCCAATCCCATGGTCAACTGGGGGAACAGGTAGTGATACGTGATGGTGAACGCGAACTGGAGACGGTGCCAGATCAGTGCGTCATCCATGGTGCCCTCCTATCAAAGCCGGGCGTGAAAATGCCATCCGAGCCGGGGCGGCGGTGGAGCACGAGGCCTTCCGTGTTCATCGGAGGAAGTCCTCGTTTGGCGGGTCTAACTGTGCAGGATCACGTCCCCGGGGTTACACGGCGTGGAGTGTGCCAGTTGCCTCGCCATTCGAGTCGCCGTTGACAGCGGACGAGCGGAGCCGGAGCAGGCCGATGAGCACCTCGTTTTCGTCGTGCGCGAGCTGATCGACGGAGCGGCCGGCGGCTTCGCGCAGGACGCCGTCGATGACGGTCTGCTTCAGCTCGGGCGTGATGTTTGGCGTGCCGAGGGCTTTCATCATCCCGGCCAGTGGATCCATGAGGTGATCCATGAAGTGTCTGATTCCGCCAGCGCCGCCACCCAGATGCCATTGCAGGCTTTGACCCATCACGCCCCAGCGAAGCCCCGGTCCGTAGCACACGGCAGTATCAGTGTCCTCGACGCTCAGCACGCCCTGCTCGACGAGGTAGAGCATCTCGCGATAGAGCGCCGCTTGCAGGCGGTTCGCGACATGGCCGGGAAGCTCCTTCTTCAAGTGAATCGGCTTCTTGCCGATCGACGCATAGAACGCCATCGCCGTCTGGATCGCTTCGGGCGAGCTCTTCGTTCCGCCAACCACTTCCACGAGCGGAATGATGTGCGGCGGGTTGAACGGATGGCCGACGAGGATGCGCTCGGGGCGCTGGCACTTCGACTGCATCACGCTCGGCGTGATCCCCGACGAGCTGGAGGCGATGATCGAGTCCGGTGGCGTGGCGGCGTCCATGTCCGCGAAGAGCTTCATCTTAAACTCGGGCCGCTCCGGGGCGTTTTCCTGGACGAAGTCGGCCTGCGCCAGCGCCTCCTTCATGTCCGACGTGAAGGACAGGCGGTCGCGCGACGCGCCCGGCGAAAGGCCAATGGCGTCGAGTTCCCCCCACGCCTCGTCCACGTACTTGCGCAGATTGGCCTCGGCGTTGGGGGCGGGGTCGGTCGCGACCACGTCGAATCCGTGCGCCAGATACTGGGCGGCCCAGCTCGCGCCGATGACCCCGGTGCCCACGATGGCGATCCGGTGAATGGGTTTGTTCAAGGACATGATCAGTTCTCCGTATGAGGAAGTTCAGCGTAGGCAATGCCGGCGAGGTTTCCCTGAGCGTAGAGCAGTGTCTGCTTTCCCGAGCCATCGAGACCGGCCGAATAGACCGAGCCGGCCAGGTCGGTGAGGAACATTCGGCCGCCCTCGAGGTCGAGCGCGATGCCGATGCCTTCCATCAGGTGGGTGATCAGCACGTCCGGGGTCGGGCGCGTGTTCCCCTTCTTGTCCACATCCAATGGGGCGCGGTTGACGGTGTTGCCGCGCGGCGGGTCGCCGCGGTCCGTCCAGTAGAGGAGGCGGTTTTCGAGATCGAGCTCCAGATCGATCGGCTCGGCCAGCCCGTCGAACAGCACTTCGATGTCCGTGCGATTTGCCGCGCTCTGTCCGGGCGGGAGCTCGATGTTGGCGCGGAGGATGCGGCCCAATCCCGCGTTGTCGGGGCCTTTTTGCGTCCAGTAGATCTGTCCGCGCCCGGCATCGACGGCGATCCCGACGCACCACCTCGTCTGGTCGCGGCGATCGGTGTCGCCTCGGCCGGTCTCCACGAGGGTTTCCACTGCCGACCCGTCGAGGTTCGCGCGCATGACGCGCATTCCCTCGCGATCGCACCAGTACAGCTTGCCGCTCCGCCGGTCGAGCTGGATCTGTTTGGGCGTGAACGTGCCCCCCCGGGGAACGATCGTCTGGCGATTCCGTCCGTCGAGGTCGGCGCGCTCGATGGAGCCGTCGTTCAGGTGAAGAACACCCATGTTGGTCCAGTAGATGTGCCCGCCTTCGACGTCCACCGTGATGCCATCAGGCATCCGGCATTCGTGGACGATGACCTTGCGGTCGGATCCGTCCGGGCTCAGCGAGAGCACGCGGTCGCCGCTGAGGTCGAGAACGAACAAGTGGCCCGGCGCGGCCCGGTCGCTGGAGGCACGTGCCGATTCTGAAGACTTGAGCCTTGTCATATTTTCCCCTTTCATCGTTGACCGCGCCGCAAGCGCGATGTCTTAGACACACACTAACGAGGCATCGATCGCCCAAAGCGATTCTTCGTACTTCGATTCCAAACGGTACCGCGCCAGATCCGCGACGGTGATCATCACGAGGCCGTGCGCCTCACAGAAGCGGAAGAGCTCGGGCACTCGAGCCATGGTGCCGTCGTCGTTGACGATCTCGCAGATCACTCCCGCGGGGTACAGGCCCGCTAGGCCGGCGAGATCGACGGCCGCCTCGGTCTGTCCCCGGCGCTCCAGCACGCCGCCAGGGCGGGCGCGGAGCGGGAAGACGTGTCCCGGCCGGGCGAAGTCGTCGGGAGAGCTGCCGGTGTCGACGGCTGCCCGAATCGTTTGCGCCCGGTCGTGGGCCGAAATGCCGGAGGTGACGCCATGGCCTTTCACGTCGATCGACACCGTAAACGCCGTACCGTGGAGCGCGGTGTTGTCCGGCACCATCGGAGCGAGATCCAGCTCCTCGAGCCTCTCACCGGTCATGGCCAGGCAGACGAGTCCGCGCCCGTGGGTCGCCATGAAATTGATGGCCTCGGGCGTGACCAGCTCCGCCGCCATCATCAGATCACCTTCGTTCTCGCGGTCCTCATCGTCGATCACGACGATCATCCGTCCGGCTAAGAGTTCGCGCATGGCGGTCTCGACGCTCGCGAACTCGAACCGGTCTTGCGCGTGATCCGGATGAGCCGTGCGCTCATGCTGACCCAGGCTCAGTGCGTGCCCCATCCTCGTTTTCTTGGCACGCAGGTAAGCCAAGGAATGTGGGGTCGGCGCCGCTTCGCAACGAATCCGCTCGACGACCTCGATACCGGCATTCGTCAACGCGTGAGACTTGCGCGGGTTATTCGACAGAAGGCGAACCCGGCTGACGCGAAGCTCGCGCAAGATCGCCGCGGGCAAGCTGAAATCCCGGCAATCCGCCCTAAAGCCCAAGGCATGGTTGGCGTCGACGGTGTCGAGGCCGGCGTCCTGGAGAGCGTAGGCCTGGAGCTTAGCCATCAGGCCGATGCCCCGGCCCTCTTGATGTTCATAGATCAGGAGCCCTCGCCCTTCTTCAGCAATGGCTCGCATGGCGATATCCAACTGGTCGTTGCAGTCACAGCGCAGCGACCCGAGCACCTCGCCCGTGAAGCACTGCGAATGGATGCGAATGAGCGGAGCGCCCTCCGTCAGATCGCCCAGGATCATCGCCAGTGCGGTTTCGACCCGGCGGCTGCCGTTGAGAATCTCGCGCTCGAATCCCAAGATCCGAAACGCCCCCCACCTGGTCGGCATGCGGGCGGAGACAACTCGTCGGACTGTACTGGTCGGTATCATGTTGGTCCTGCCTTTCCACTCCATGCTGCGTGGCTCCCTGTAGACGAGAGTTTCAGTTCTGTATCGAAAACGCCCGAGCTAACCGTCAACGGTTTCCGCACTCTTGGTTCGGGAGCAACCTATCCAACGGCCGCTGCCTCCCGCTCTCTTGTGTTCGGGACGGCGCCGCTCGAGTGCAGGCCGTCGATTTCGGTCGCACTGAACCCGAGTTGCTCGAGGACCTGGCGATTGTGTTCACCGAGGTCCGGAGCACGCCTCGCAGGCGCCTTTTCTATCCCATGCACCTGAATGGGACTGCTGATCGTCGAGGTCAGCTTGCCGCCTGCTCCTTCGAGCGGAACGATGATGTCATTGGCCCGCAGTTGCGGATCGTTGACGACTTCCTGGGGCCCGCGCACGGCGCCGAAGGTGACATGAACGCCGTTGAAGACCTCGTACCAGTGGATCATCGGCTGCGAGCCGAAGACGTCGTCCAGAATGGCGGCCAACTGCGGCATGTTCTGAATCAGCTTGGTCGGATCGGCGAATCGAGGATCCGTGAGGAGGTCCGCACGGCCAATTGCTTTCGCCACGGCGGCCAACTTGTCGGGCGTGACGATCAGCACGAACCAGGCGCCATCCGAGGCGCGATACACATTCAGCGCCGCATTGGCGGGATTCTTACGGTCGTGCGGCCCGAAGAACTTCGCCTCGCACAGCGCGGCCTGGATCGAAACGCTGGCCGACCAGACGCCTTCAGCGAGGAGCGACGTCGTGACGTAGGATCCCTTGCCGGTGCGCTCACGACGATAAAGCGCCGTCACGATCGCAGAATACAGGCTGACGGCGGTGGCATTGTCGCCGCTGCCGGCGACCGGCCAGGTCGGCGGCTCGCCGGCGTCGCGCGTCATGGACAACAAACCGCTTCGCGCCCAATACGACGTGATGTCAAATCCCGGAAGATCGGCGTCGGGACCTTCTTCGCCGAAGCCCGTGACATCGGCATAGATCAGACGCGGATTCCACTGCACGACATCGTCGTATTCGAGTTTCAGTCGCTTGCGTGCGGGATGCGGTGTGTTGACGATCAGCACGTCGGCCCACTCGACGAGCCGCTCGAGAACCTGCTGAGCGCTCGGAGACTTCAGATCGAGCGTGATGCCGCGCTTGTTGCGGTTGGCCAAGTGCCAGGGATAGGCATCTTTCGCTTGCGGCTGCGGCGGGATCTTGTGCCCCATTCTCCAGCTATCGCCGGTGGGCGGCTCAACCTTGATGACATCGGCGCCAAAGTCGGACAGGATCACCGCGGCGCTGGGGCCCGCGATGAAACTTGCCAGGTCCACGACTTTCAGGCCGGAAAAGATATTGTCACTGCTCATGGGTCACCTCGTCAGATTGAGTGGAATAGCGGATCACGTTCGGCCCGGTCACCGGCCCTGGAACTTCGGCTTGCGCTTCTCGCGAAACGCGGCGACGCCCTCCTTCATGTCCTCCGTGGCGACACACCGGGCGAAAAGCGAAGCTTCGAGATTCAAGCCTTCGGCCAGGCTCACATCGAGGCCGCGGTTCGCGGCGTCGATCGCCAACTTCACCGCCATGTGGGCGTTGGCATCGATCCGGGTCAGAATGGCTTCGGCCCGCGAAATGAGATCGGCGTTCGGAACAATCTCGTTGACCAGGCCGATCCGGTAGGCCTCCTGGGCACCGATCATCTCCCCGGTCAGGATCAGTTGCAGCGCCCGTCCCTTGCCGACCAGCCTGGGCAGGCGTTGCGTTCCACCGTAGCCCGGGATGATTCCGATCGTCACCTCCGGCTGGCCGAACTTGGCCGTCTCGACGGCCAGTCGGATCGTGCAAGCCATCGCCAGCTCGCAGCCGCCGCCCAAGGCGAACCCGTTGACGGCCGCGATGACCGGCTTGCCGAGGTTCTCGATGTCCCTTGTGAGGCGTTGCCCCTGTCGCGTCTTGGCTTCGGCCTGGGCCGGGGTGTCATTGGCCATCTCGGCGATGTCCGCGCCGGCTGCAAACGCCTTGTCGCCCGTCCCTGTCAAGATGACGCCGCGTACGTCGGCATCGTCTCGGGCCTCGTTGAAGGCCTCGCTTAGCTCGGCGATGGTGGCCTTGTTGAGGGCGTTGAGCACCTTCGGCCGGTTGAGCGTCACGTAGGCGATCGTTCCCTTCTTCTCGTACAGAACGTTCTCGCGGGTTGATGTTGCTGTTGCGGAACTCATGTGTTTGCTCCTTTTGCGGGACTCGATAGGTTGCAATCTGAACCGATCCCGATCACGACGCGCTGCCCCAGATCCGGCGGGCGAAGCGCCACTGCCGGTGCCGGGCGTACCAGCTCTTGCGGGCCGGATCCCGGCCGTCGAGCCCGCGACGGCGGCGGGTCACATCACCTACTTTCATAGCCTCCCACCTCTCCCCAGACGGCAAGGCAAGACAGAGCCCACGGCCCGTCGCGCTACACAAAGGCGCTGAACCCGGTGATCGCCTTGCCGACGATCAGGTTCTGTATCTGGTAGGTACCTTCGTAGGAGTAGAGCGCCTCGGCATCCGCGAAGAAACGGGCCACGTGATAGTCGGTGCTAATGCCATTGCCGCCCAAGATCTCGCGGGCCCATGCGACCGTCTCGCGCATTCGGGCAGTGCAGAACGCCTTGGAGAGAGCCGCATGATGGTCCCCCAGCTTGCCTTCCGCGTGGAGTTGCGCCGTGCGCACCACCAGGCACTGACAAGCCGTGACGTTGGCGAGCATCCTGGCGAGCAGGTCCTGAATGAGCTGGAACGAACCAATCGGCCTGCCGAACTGCAAACGCTCCTGGGCGTACCGAAGCGCGTGCTCGTAGGCTCCCATCTGACACCCCGTCGCCTCCCACGCGACCAGATACCGCGTCATGCGCAGCACCCGCGCGGTGTCGCGGAACGACTTGCCTTCCTGAAGGTGGTTCTCCTCGGGCACCCGAACGTCCTTCAGCGTGATCAAGCCGTTCTGGACCACCTTGAGCGCGATCTTGTTCTGAATCTTTTCGACGCTGAAGCCCGGCGTGGACTTGTTCTCGACGATGAAGCCCTTGACCTGGTTGTCCGCGACGTCGTGCGCCCAGATGACCGAGAGGTCGCACCAGGGCGAGTTGCCGATCCACTTCTTCTGGCCGTTCAGGACCCAGGTGTCGCCTTCCCGTTTCGCCGTCGTCGTCAGGCCGCCGGAGGCGCCAGAACCCACCAGCGGCTCGGTCAGGCCGAAACAGCCGATCTTCTCGAAGCGAGCCATCGGCGGCAGCCACTTCTGCTTCTGCTCCTCCGACCCCGCGGCGTAGATCGAGCCCATGGCCAGGCCGTTGTGCACGCCGAAGAAGGTCGCGATCGACGAGTTGAACGCGCGACATCTCCATCGCGGCGAGGCCGAACAAGAGCGCGCTTCCTCCTCGGCAACCGTATCCCTGCATCCCCAGTCCGCCGAGGTTCAGCTCCTTGATCGCCGGGAGCAGCTCGAATGGGAATGCATCCTCGATCCAGTACGTGTTGATGATCGGTGCGACCTTGATCTCCATGAACGCACGCACCTGCTTCAGAAGCGCGCGTTCCTCGGCGTTCAAGGTGTCAGCGAGCTCATAGAAGTCGCTGTTCGGTGCCGGCAGCGGCTTCGGTGCCGTGCCCTTCCGTTCGCGTACGTCGGTTTTCGCCGGTGCTTCCACGTTCATGGTCATCTCCTCGTTTGTGGTGGTGAGTTCGGTTTCAACAGGCGATCAATCGGTCAAGGTCGTCCTTTCCTGCGCCCTGCTTGGATCAGTCGCAGACGTTCGGCGCTCTAACCATCCGCATACAGGGCGTCGAGGCGCTGGTGGGCCATGGCAAGTCCCGCCGGGAAATCCATCCGGCCTCCGACGATCTCGATGTAGCTCGCCGATTCGCCCGTGGCGGCCCGGGCCAGCGCGGCGTCGAGCTCGCCGAGCGTATTGACTTTGGCCGTGAACCAACCCCGGCAGCCCAGGGCGGCGGGCAGCGAGTGATAGTTCCAGGGGGCGAGGTCGTTGTAGATCCAATCCGGATTCGGCTCGAGCGCCCGCTCGACCATGTAGCCCCCATTGTTGAGGACGAAGATGACCGGCTTGAGGCCGTTGCGTCCCATCGTTCCGACATCGGCGGCGGTCATCTGGTGCGAGCCCTCGCCGGTGAAGAGCACGGTCCGCCGCGACGGGTCGGCCAGCGCGATACCCAGCGTGGCCCCGGTGGCCCACCCGATCGAGCCCCACAGAGGTTGCAATTGGACTTCCGCACCCTCGGGGAGCGGAAGCGGGACGATCCCGGAGCCCAGGCTACCGCTCTCGAGGACGATCCGATCCCGTGGCTTGAAGAAGTCCCGAAACCGGGGATACATGGTCACAGCGGTGATCGGGTCGTCCGGCTTCCCGGCGGGCTTGGCCGGCACTTCCCTCGGCGGCGCCGAATATCCGAAGCCCTTCTTGGCCGCACCGGCCAGGGCTTCGAAGACGTCGCCCATCCGGACGGGGTTATAGATCCGATCCGCGATGCGGACGTGATCGACCCCGATGGTGACGAGCTTCTCGGGATCGATGCGGCTCGTGTAGGCGGACGTGTTGATCTCGTTGAAGCTGACGCCGCCGGCGTCGATGACCAGGTCGGCACCCTCGACCGCCTCGAGGACGGAGAGGGACGAAGCGGCCCCCGAATAGATCCCCACGAACTGGGGATGGGCCTCGGACAGGACCCCCTTGTCCATCGCCATCGCGGCGAACGGGCAGCCCAGCGCCTCGATCAACGTCCGGAGACTGTCCTGGAGCTTGAACCGCGACACCGTGTAGGCGGGGAGGAAGGCCAGCGACCGGGCGCCCTCGACCCGCTCGGCGATCGCCGCGACGGCCCTGGCCAGGTCGGGGCCGCTGGCGGGCTTCGGGTACGGGGCCGGCGCCGAACCGGTGACCGGCGTGACGGCATAGTCGGCGGCGACGAGGATGTAGGCCGGCCGGCTCTCAGCCCGCGCCGTGGCGATCAGCCGCTCCAGCTCGTGGGCGCAGTTGTCGGGAGTGATCACCGCCGAGACGCACGCCGCCTGTGCCGAGATGTTCGCGAAGTTCTGGAACTCGCCGTCGCCGAGCGTGTGGTGGACGATCTGGCGGACCCGCTGCTTGCGCATCGTCGGCATGCCGACGAGGTGGAAGACGCACGACCGCTCGGCCTTGGCCCCCATCACGCCGTTGAGCGCCGACAGCTCGCCGACGGCGTACGTGGTCAAGAGCATCGAACAGCCCCGCACGCGGGCGTATCCGTCGGCCGCGTACGCCGCGTCCAGCTCGTTGGAACATCCGATCCAGCGGATCGCCTCGCTCCGCGCGACCGCGTCGCAGAGCTTGAATGCGAAGTCCCCCGCGACGCCGAAGCAGTCGGTGATCCCCTCGCGTGCGAGCCGTCGGACGATGTAATCCGCAACAATCGGTCGGTCACTCATCGGGTGTTCTCCGGAGCATGAGATATTGCTACACTGTACCGACTCATCGCGCGCCGTCATGATCGGACGCGGGCCGATACGACCGAGATTGTCGGCTCCCCGGGGAAATGATCGGGGGCCGGGACGAGGACATCGTATTGGGCTCCTCCGTTCCCACGGAGCTTCCACGTCACGTACCTCGTCAAGAGATCGACCGTGAGCAGGTCATCGATCCGGTCCAGCCGGCGGTCGCGCTCCAGCGCCGTCAAATCGGCGTAGGGCATCTGCAAGCGCAGCACGGCGAGGCCCTCGGCGGTCACCCGGCCATCTTGCACGATCTCCGTGGAGAGCTCGAAGACCCGCTCAGGGAACAACTCACCGCGCGGGATCTTGATCTCGAACTCGCGCTCGAGTCGGAAGACGATGTCCAGGAAGTCGATGGATTCCGCGCCCAGATCCGCTTGCAAGGTCGCGGAGGGCTTGATGTCGTCTTCCTCGACTCCCAGTGCTTGCACGAGCACCTTAATGACCTTGGTATGGACTTCGCTTGACGATGTCATGGGCTGGTTCCTTCACAAGAGGCTGTTGGGTGGCGAGACAATTGGTCATCGATCAGAAGGGGGGATTCGTTTCCGAGTTGCTCCATGAGGATGCGCCCGACCTCTCCGATCACGGCCGGATGATCCAGGCAAATGTGGAGGCCGTGTACGAGCAACTCCGAGGCGACGCCGTCGAGGTGCGAGCTCGAATAGGGGACGATCCCGTCGGTGCCGTCGGGACTCGGCGGGTCACGAAGGTCCGCGATGATCGAATGGGAGCGGACCGACGAATCGATGCCCAGCTCGCAGAGTCTCGAGAGCAGCGGGTGCCCCGGGGCAAGCTCACCGGCGCTCGTCGGAAGCTGGCAGCGAAATCCGTGAGCGAACATGTCGGGCTCGTTGTTCGACAGGAGCACTTCATAGGCTTGGCGGAAGCCGTTTGGTCGCCAGCAGAGCTGCGTACCGAGCTCTCGAAGACGGCCGCTGGCAAGCGGGCTGCCGCGATGAGGGGTCGCGATGAAGATAACCCGGCGCACCTCCGGCACGGGCTTGTAGAAGAACGCCTGCTTCAGGAGCCGGCGTTCCTCGGTCGGTGCGTTGACCTGGTCGATCGGACGCGCGCAGACCGTCTGCCAGAGCTGCGGTCCGCCGCTCTGGACCATCATCTTGGCCAGGATGCCGCCAAGGCTGTGGCCCACGACGACCGTTCGGTCGAAGGCCGCGTCCGTGCCCTCGGGATCGAAGACTCGACGCGCCCGCCGCAAGGACTGCCGCAGCAAGTGGGCCGAGTAGGGGATCGAGTCCCCACTCGCGTAGCCAACGGTCCAGAATTGGAACTTTGTTCGGAGTGCCGGGACGGCCTCGAGGTCCTCGATCATCCGGTCCCAATTCCGCGGGCTGCCCCAGAGACCATGGATCAAGACGACAGGCACCTTGCCCCGCTCATAAGGTCGGCGCGTCTCAAGCCGGCCCGGGTCATGCCCCGGCCGCTCGTCGCGCGACAGTACGGCGGTGGTCCGATCAGGGTTGATCGCGACTCCGGGTGAATCACCGGCCGTACCGAGTGAGGTCACGATCAGCACCACTCCGGCCGCCCAGGAGCAACGAGTCACGGTGATCATCAAGAGCTCCTACGCGGTGTTATTGCGCTTCTCCTGGAGGCCCTCACCGCCTTCACCCTCACTAAGCGTGACGACCAATCATCGGGTATGGTCCGGTCGGCTGACTCGGCCATCGAGGCGATG
Source organism: uncultured Planctomycetota bacterium (assembly GCA_963815795.1). Taxonomy (GTDB): domain Bacteria; phylum Planctomycetota; class Planctomycetia; order Isosphaerales; family Isosphaeraceae; genus JAKAUH01. The sequence goes on from CAWFIC010000012.1 coordinate 12,000, forward strand.
AGGCACGGGGCCGACGACTCGCTGCTCGAGGCGATCGACCTCCAGGAGCTGGACCGCGCGATCAGCTTCCTCTGGTTTGATCCCGCATGTCTCGGCCGGCGGCGGACCCGATCGCCAGGCCAGTCACGGATCCGCCGTCGATCGTGAGGATCGCGCCGGCTACCAAGTCGGCCTCGGGCTCAGCGAGGCAGGCGAGGGGTGAAGCAACAGGTGTGCCGCAGGTCGGATGTGTCTTCCCGGCGATGGACCGATCGCAAGGCCGTCGGGGACATCCTCCGCCATGTCATGAGGGCGGGGCAGGCACTCGACCGGGTTCACAGAAAGCGGCGGGTGAATGGACAATCGATGTGAGGTGGCAACTTTCTTGCCCGGTTGATGGGAACATCGACCCACGCCGCGGACCGGTCGGAACATGTGGTTGGCGCCCGGCATGTGGGCAGGGAGATCCTAGCCAGGGTCTCCTTCGGCTTCGGCGGGTCGCGAGGCGGACAGCCCCAGGTCGCGGAGTTTCAGGCGCAGGGTCTGCCGGGCGATCCCCAGTCGCAGGGCGGCCTGGTGCTGACTCCCCCCGGCGTGTTCCAGGACGCGGGGCAGCAAGAGCCGGTCCAGATGGCGGTGCGCCTCGGCGTAGAGGTTGCGGGCGTCGGGGCCCAGCCGCAGGCGGACGAGGAACTCCTCGACTCCCGGCTCCTTGTCCGATGGTGCCGCGGCGGACGGCGCCGGCCCCCCGAGGGATTCCGGGAGGAAGGCGGGCAGGAGGACGTTGCCGCTGGCCCGCAGGAGGGCTTGCTGTAGGACGTTCTGCAGCTCCCGGATGTTGCCCGGCCACGGGTGGGCGCGCAGCCGCGCCAGCGCCTCCGGGGCGGCCTCCCGCGCGTCCCGCCCCAGTTCGCGACCGAGACGGCGCAGGAAGTGCCGGATGAGCAGCGGCAGGTCATCGCCCCGCTCCCGCAAGGGGGGCAGGTGGATGGTGAAGACGCCCAGCCGGTAATACAGGTCCGGCCGGAACTTCCCCTCCTCGGACCACGCCTTCAGGTCGCGGTGGGTCGCCGCGATCAGCCGCACATCGGTGCGGATCGTCTCGTTGCCCCCGACGCGCTCGAATGTCTGCTCCTGGAGCAGGCGCAGCATCTTGGCCTGGGTGGCCGGCGGCATGTCGCCGATCTCGTCGAGGAACAGCGTGCCCCCCGAGAACTGCTCGAACTTGCCGATGCGGCGGCGTTCGGCCCCCGTGAAGGCGCCCTTCTCGTGGCCGAACAGCTCGCTCTCCAGCAGGTTCTCCGGGATGGCGGCGCAGTCGAGCGCCAGGAACGGCGCCTTGGCGCGGGGGCCGTGCTGGTAGATGGCCCGCGCCACCAGCTCCTTGCCCGTGCCACTCTCCCCGGTGATCAGCACGGGAAAGGTCTGGTCGGCGACACGGCCGATGGCCTTGTACGCTTCCTGCATCCCCGGGCAGGAGCCGATGATGGCTTCGCCCGGGAGCTCGTCGTCAGGCGGCGTCCCCGCGACGACGGCCGGCTCGCGCATCAACCGAGCGACCTTGAGCGCCTCGCTGATCACGCGGTTCAGCTTTTGCAAGTCGAGCGGTTTGAGCAGGTAATCGTAAGCACCTTGCCGCATCGCTTCGATGGCCGACTCGGCCGACCGGACCACGGTCACCAGGACGACCGGGATGCGGGCGTCGATCCGGCGGAGCTGCTTCAAGACGTCCAGGCCGGACTGGTCGGGCAGGCGGAGGTCGAGGAGAATGACGTCCGGGCGAACATCGGCGACGCGCCCGAGGCCCTCGGAGCCCGTGCGGGCGATCTCGACCCGGTGTGCGGGGGCGGGGAACACGTGGCCCACCTGGTCCGGGAGCAGGTCCGGGTCGTCATCGATCAGGAGCAAGGTGGCCATGCGACTCGCGCCCCGGCTCGAGGTTCACCTCCTGGGATGTGCCGATCATTGTACGAATTCGTGACGAGGTTGTCAGTTCCATGACTCACCCCGACACCAAGCCGAATCGGGACCTCTCCGACACTCTGGACCTGGTCCTTCGCTTAGCGAACCTGTTCCCCGCCGTGGTGGACGTCGAGACGGGCGAGATCGACGGCACCGACCGGTGGGACGAGGTCGTCGGCAACCCGCCGGGGACCACCCCGCCCGGTCTGGCGGCGTGGGAAGCCGCGATCCATCCCGACGACCGGCCCGACCGCGACGCGTCCTGGGCCGCCTGCCTGGCCGGCCGGACGCCGTTCCACCAGGCCGAGTACCGCATGCGCCGGCACGACGGGCACTGGGTCTGGATCAAGGCCGTCGGGAAGGTCGTCGAACGGGACTCGGGGGGTCGGCCGCTGCGGCTGGTGGCGGCGATCCGAAACATCGACGACCTCCGCCAGGCCGAGCAGGCGCTGGGGGAGCGCGAGCGACAACTCGACTCGCTGTTGGGACACCTTCCGGGACTGGCCTACCGGGCCCTAGCCGACGATCACTGGACCGCCCTGTTCGCCAGCAAGGGCATCGAAGACCTGACCGGCTACCCGGCCGACGAGTTCACTTCCCACCGGCTCAACTACGGCGACATCATGTTGCCCGAGGACCGGCCGGCGACCCACGAGGCCGTCCTCACCGCCCTGCGGGAACGGAGGATGTACGAGGATGAGCACCGCATCCGACACCAGGACGGCTCGGTCCGGTGGATCTGGGCGCGCGGCCATGGGGTGTTCGCCCCGGACGGCTCCCTCCGCTTCATCGAGGGCTTGAACCTGGACATGACCCGCCAGAAGCGGGCCGAGGAGGAGTTGCGCCTCGCGAAGGAGGCCGCCGAGTCGGCGAACCGAGCCAAGGACGAGTTCCTGGCCAACGTCAGCCATGAGATCCGTACCCCCATGAACGCCATCCTCGGCATGACCGAGTTGGCCCTGGACACCCCCCTCACCGAGGACCAGCGGCAGTATCTGACAACGGTCAAGTCGGCGGCGGACCACCTGCTGAGCCTCATCAACGACATCCTGGACTTCGCCAAGATCGAGGCCGGCCGCCTGGAACTGGATCCCGCCGACTTTTCGCTCGGTTCCGTGCTGGGCTCAACCCTGCGAGCTCTGGCCGTGCGCGCACAAGAAGGGGCTGGAACTGGTCTGCCAGCAGCGGACCGACGTGCCCGATGCCCTGGTCGGCGACGCCGGCCGGCTCCGCCAGGTGCTCATCAATCTCGTGGGCAACGCCATCAAGTTCACAGAGCGCGGCGAGGTCATGGTGCTCGTGGAAAACGCCGGCGAGCCCGTATCGGAGGGAGAGGTCAGCCTGCGTTTCGCGGTGACGGACACCGGCATTGGCATCCCGCCCGACAAGCAAGCGAAGGTCTTCCGTGCGTTCGAGCAGGAAGACTCCTCAATCACGCGCAAGTACGGTGGCACCGGCCTGGGCCTGACCATCTCGGCTCGGCTGGTGACCTTGATGGGCGGGGTGTTCACTGTGCACAGCGAGCCGGGCCAGGGCAGCACCTTCGCCTTCACGGCCCGCTTCGGGCTCCAGCCGCACCCGCCGGAGACGGCCGCCGCCTCGCCCCCGGTCGTGCTGGGCGGCTTGCCCGTGCTGATCGTGGATGACAACGCCACCAACCGGCACATCCTGGAGGAGTGGCTGCGCGGCTATTCGTTGGTGCCGACCGTCGCCGGTGACGGCGCGACGGCCATGGCGGCCCTCTGGTACGGCGTGGCCCAGGGCCGCCCGTACCCGCTCGTACTCCTCGACGGCCGCATGCCGGACATCGACGGCCTGGCTCTGGCCGCCAAGATTCGCGAGCAGGCCGAGCTGTCCGCGTCGCGCATCATCCTGCTGACCTCTGGCGACCGCCCCGGCGACCTGACCCGGGCACGTCAACTCGGGATCGGCGCCAACCTGCTCAAGCCGCTCCAGCAACGCGAACTGATGGAGACCATCCTGCGGGTGATGGGCCACCAGGGGGATCCGGAAGGCTTATCCGTCAGCCCGGTCGTGGTGCGGCCACCCACTCCGGAGGGCCAGGCGGGCGTACCGCTGCGCATTCTGGCGGCCGAGGACAACGAGTTCAACCGGGACCTCCTCGAGCACATGCTGGCCGGCCGGGGGCTCTCGGCGACGATGGTGGTTGACGGTCGGGAGGTGCTGGACCTGCTGGACCGCGAGCCTTTCGATCTGTTGCTCCTGGACATCCACATGCCGGAACTGGACGGCTTCCACGTCGTCGGAGCGATCCGGGAGCGCGAGCGAACGGCGGGAGGTCACCTGCCCGTCATCGCCTTGACCGCGCGGTCGCGGAAAGAGGACCGCGAGCGGTGCCTGCGGGCGGGCATGGATGAGTACCTCGCCAAGCCGTTCAAGGCCGCCGATTTGTGGGCGGCCATCGACCGGGTCCTTCGGAGGGATGAGGGACGAGGGATGAGGGATGAAGAGCTCGCCACTGTGCTTGATTCATCCCTCATCCCTCGTCCCTCATCCTTCAGTGAGGATCTGCTCGACCCGCCGGTCCTTCTAGCCGCCTGCGGGGGCGACCCCGCCATGCTCCAGAAACTGTGCCGGTCGCTCCAGGCACGCGTCCCGGGGCACCTGGCGGCGGTCCGAGAGGCTTTGCAAGACCACGACGCCCCACGGTTACGCGAAGCGGCTCACCGATTCTACGGCATGCTTTCGGCGTTCTCGACCGTCGCCGGTAATCAGGCGGCCGATCTGGAAGACATCGCGGCCGGCGAACGGCTCGAGAAAGCTCCGCCCATCCTCGCACAGCTCGAAACGATCGCCGGGGAGCTCCTCCGACAGGTGGACCGCCTCTCCATCTCGGACCTCCGCGCGCCATGAATGACGAACGAACAACCGTCGTGGTCCAGCGCTACCTGGACGAGCTGACGGGAGATTCACCGGCCGAGCCGATCGTCCGGGCCTTGATGGACCGGGCCGTCCGCCGGCTGCACCTGCGGTGCGCCAGGCTGATTCCGGACCGATCGTCGCGATTCCGAATGTGAATCGCTGGCAACATGAGTCCGAAAGTGGGAACAATCCCAGCACGGCGGGGCTTTACTGGATAGAAACACCGCTCGTGAACGGACCCGAGGTATGGCAACGAACCGTCAACGAACTGTCCCGCGATCGCTCGGCATGCTCTTCCGCGGCGGCTCCCTCACGGGGCTGACCGACGGGCAACTGCTCGAGCGTTTCGCGGTCCGGGAGGTCGAGACCGCCGAGGCCGCCTTCGCCGCGCTGATCGACCGCCATGGCCCGATGGTTTTGCGCACTTGCCTGGCCGTCCTGCGCGATGAGCACGAGGCGCACGACGCGTTCCAGAACACCTTCCTGGTCCTGCTGCGCAAGGCCGGCTCGCTCTGGGTGCGGGACTCGCTGGGGCCCTGGCTGCATCGCGTCGCCTACCACGCGGCGGCGCGCGTCCGCCTCACCTCGTCCCGGCGCAGGGCCGCCGAGCGGAGGGCGGCCGAGCGAGTCCCCGAACGGTCCGAAGTCCGGACCTGGGATGACCTGGGAGCCGTCATCCACGAGGAGATCGATCGGCTGCCCGAACGCTATCGCATCCCCGTTGTGCTGTGCGACCTGGAGGAGCGTCCCTATGAGGAGGCCGCGCGTCACCTCGGTTGTCCCGTCGGCACGGTCAAGAGCCGACTGGCGAGGGGAAGAGAGCGTCTGAAACTGCGCCTGACCCGGCGCGGCCTGGCCGATCCCGCCGCGACGCTCGTACCGGGATTCCCCGCGGCGGAAGTCGGCGCAGCCGTACCGGCGTCGCTCGCGAAGGAAACGATTCGTCTCGCGATCGCCACGGCGGCGGGAGGGCCCGCTCGCGGGGCGATCGCCATCCTGGTGACGGAGGCCATCAGAGCCATGATCACGAAGAAGCGGGAGTCCATCGCCTCGATCCTGTTCGTCCTCTCCCTCATCGCGATCGGTCCGCACCTCTTCAGGCTCGCTCACGACGAGCCGAGGGCCGTCGCCGCTCCGCCGGGCGAGGGACCGATCGAAAGACCCGAAGGGGACCTGGAGGCCATCCAGGGCACCTGGATTCGAGAATCCACCAACGCCGTCAAGGAGCAGATGACCATCGAGATGCTGGTCACGAAGGACGCCGAACCGCCGCGAAATGGCATCCCCCCCGGTGCCGCCCGCTTCGCTTTCCAGTGGAACGCGGACGGAAAGAAGGGATTCGCGCAGAAAGTCCTGCTCGACCCGACTCAGGTCCCCAGGACGATCGATTTCCTGGGCGATCAACCCGGTGCGCCGAAGGTCTGCCCGGGGATCTACCGGCTGGAGGGCGACACCCTCACCATCTGCTTCCGCGCCTTCGGAGGGGCACATCCCGAGGGCTTCGTCGCCATCAAGCCCGGTGAGATCCTGGATGTGTACCGGCGCAAGGATTCCGGCGGGTCTCGTTCGACGAAGCCGGCGCTGTCAGTCACGTCGCCGGCCGATCCATCCCCCGGCCCTCGTCCCGCCGATATCCGTGGAAACTGGATCGTGCGAGGGACTCATGGAGACGCCGTGGCGCTGCTGAACATCGAGGTCCAGGGGCGACAGCCCCGCGTCTCCCTGCTGCCGGCCAACGATCCGAAGGTGTACCGACTCCCGCAATCCAGGATCGAGAGTCTTTGCATCGATGATAATTCCTTACGTTTCACGATCAGACTGGTGTCGGACCGCAATACCTCGGGCACTCCCCTCGCCGTCGACGCCTACATCCCCGAGGGCGAGGCGCGGCCCAAAGTCTTGCGCGGCTCGATGGCGGTGTCGCGTTCGCGCTTCCCGGTCGAGCTCGAGCGGACGGAATCGAAGCAATTGGATCGGGAGCAGGCGAACGTGTCGGTCCCCGCGAGTGACGAGCTGCAACGGTCCGATCGGAGCAACGATCCCAGGGAGCGGAAGGAGATCCTCGAGGGGATCCTGGAGAGGTTCGGCGATCGGCCGGTCGCCCCCATCGCCGCGTGGAGCCTGGCGATCGCCCTGGCCGACGCCCACGCGTCCCGCGTCGAGGTCCGCTCGGCGACCGAACGTGCCTTCCGGCTGGCCGCACGTTACGGCCCGGAGATGGAATTCGCGGCGATCCATCGCGTCGCCGACCATCTCGTGGCGTCGGGGGTCTTGCCCGATCTGGCGCTCGACTATGCCCGCAAGGCCGAGGCCATGCTGCAACCCTCCGACCCGGTCGCTCTCCAGGCGGACGTCCTGAAGAACCTGGTCTCGGCGCTGCGCAGGGCTGGGAAGCTGGAGGACATCAAGTCCGTGGAGGACCTCCTCTCCAGGCTCGACGACCCGGGAGGCTCCGGCGGCGCTCGTTCTTCCGTACCGGCCGGCGGGGGGATTGTCGCGATGCGCGGCAGGCGAAGGGCTTCGCCCCCGCCCGAACCGCAGCCGGGAGGCGCGACAGCAGGTCGTTCCTCACCGGCCCGGCCCGGAGCCGCCGGACGAGCCGCACAGGGACGGATCTTCGCCTTCGTCCAGAGTGAGCCGGGTGATGAGTCCTTCCAGGAACTCGTCGCCATCAACCCCGAGGACTCGACCTGGGAGAGGCTGACGGACGACGGCCGGCCGAGGCCGATCCCGCGGATCTCCCCCGACAAGATGTCCCTCGTCTATTCCGGTCTCGAACAAGGCGGCATCTTCCGTTGCAGCATTCACGGGACCGACCCGATCCGGATCAGTGATGGCTCGGGTGTCCCGCTCTGGTCTCCCGACGGGAAGCAGATCCTCGTCTCCGAGGTCATCAAACCGCTGCCCGAGAATCGGGCGGACTTCCGGTGGACGACCTGGTGTTATCAGGCCGACGGATCGTCCCGGGTGAAGCGGCCGGTACCCCAGACCGATCAGGTCGAGGATTGGTCACCCGACGGGGCTCGACTGGCGACCCGTTCCGGGGCAATGGACCGGCTCACGCTTCTCCACCCGGATGGCACCGGCGCGCGAGAAGTGGTCGTACCGGGGCGCAAGCATTTCCCGCGATTCTCACCCGACGGACGGCACCTCGCATTCACCCTGGCCGTCGGCGAGGAACACTCGCTCTGGGTGGCCGAGACCGTCGGCGAGGACCGGCGCCGCATCCTCAAGGTCGAGGGTACGGACTCTTATGGCCCGACCTGCTGGTCACCCGACGGCAAGTGGATAGCGGCCGTCCTCCACGACCGGAAGCCCGTGGGTCACGGCGGTTATCAATATACGAATGCTCGCGTCGAAATCCTGGATGCGACGGGTGCCAGCCGTCGTCCGTTGCGCTTACCTCGGTGGCGGTTCTACATCGCCGACTGGCGGTAAGTCAGGCCCCCGAGGGATCGCCCACGCGGAGCCAGGCGACCTTGAGATAGGCCCCTTCGGGGGTGTCGAGGGCGACGGGGTGGTCGGCCCCGGCGCCGGTGAAGGCCAGGAGCTGCGCCGGGCGTCCGACCATCCGCGCCGCGGCCCGGAGGATGCCGAGGAAGTCCGCGGGCGGCAGCAGCCCCGAGCACGAGCAGGTGACCAGGATGCCTCCCGGCTCGACCAGTTTCATCGCCAGCACGTTCAGGTCGAAGTACTTCCGCTTGCCCGGCGCGATCTCGTCGCGGTCGGGGATCAGCTTGGGCGGATCGAGCACGATCACGCCGTAGGTCCGCCCGTTGGCGCCCATCTGCCGCATGTAGCCGAAGGCATCGGCATGGACCGCGTCGAGCCGGACCTGGTTGGCATGGCCGTTCTCCTTCGCCAGGGCCACGGCCTTCTCATCCAGGTCGACGCACGTGACCTCCCGCGCCTGGCCCCGGATCAGCGCGTTGAGGCCGAAGCCGCCGGTGTAGCAGCACAGGTCCAGCATCGAGCGGCCTTCGCAATAACGCGCCAGCTCGCGGCGGTTGTCGCGCTGATCGCAGAAGAAGCCGGTCTTGTGCCCTTCCTCGAAGTGGATGCGATACTTGATGCCGTGCTCCTGGATCGTCACGCGGGGCGGCAGCCGCGGGCTGGCCAGCGGCCGGCCCGAGAAGTCCTCCTGCATCGCCACCCGCTCGTCGACGTTCACGCGAGAGTGCGCCGTGCCCAGCCGATCGGCCAGGAGCCTCAGGATCGGCCCGATCCGCTGGTAGATCCCCAGGCTGAAGACCTCGACCGAGAGGACGTCGGCGAAGCGATCCACGATCAGCCCGCTGAGGCCGTCCCCCTCGGCGTGGATGACGCGGTAGGCGTCGGTCTCGCGCTCGAGGCCGAGCAGCGAGCGGCGCAAGGCGGTCGCCTCGTCGATCCGACGGGCCCAGAACTCGGGACCCGGCGCATCCTGCTGCCGCGAGAGGAACCGGAGCGCGATCTGCGACCGGCCGTTGTAGAGGGCATAGCCGAGGTGCTGTCCGTCGCGGTCGACCACGCGCACCAGGTCGCCGTGATTGGGCGCGGCCGCCCCGACGGGGCCTTCGACCATCTTGCGGTAGACGAACGTATGGCCGCCCGCCGCGCGGATGGCCAGGGTCGGCAACGATTCGTCCGGCGTCAGGCTGCGGTCGGGGACGATGATCCGGGACGCGGCCTCGCCCGCCGCGCGGGGGAGATTCCTGCGCGCCATGCGGTCAATCCTCGAAATCCTCGTCGGCGGACCGATCGTCCTCGTCGAGGAATCCGTCGGTGTCGATCCCCTCGTTGCGGAGCAGCCGGCGCAGCCGGACCAGGAGGGCCGTCGCATACCTCTGGACGGCGAGTTGCCGGGTCATCACGGCCTCGTCCGCCGCCGCCATGGGGATCTCGGCCATCAGCCGGTTGGCCTGCGCCAGGCTCTCCCAGCCGGCCTTCAGCACGGCCGGATTGGCCTGCCCCCCGCCCCGTGTCTGCTTCAGCAACTGACGCGCCTTCTTCAGGACGGCCTGCGCCTGCTGGAGCTGTCGCATGGCCGTCCCCGGGCTCATTTCCTTCATCACATCCTCTTTTGATCTGTCCCTTCGGTATCCGCCCGTCGCTCGAGCGAAGCGCCCGACTCCATTTGTCACTCGGTGAGCTAAAGTATAAACTAGAAGGCGTCTGGACTCGTACCCTCACCCCGCGGGAGCCCACGCAAATGCCCGGCGAGAAGCAGACCGCGAGTGCCGTCGTCTGGCCCGAAGTGACGACCGAGCAGCAGACGCGGCGCATCCCCCCGTACAATGTGGTGATCCTCAACGACGAGGAGCACACGTTCCCCTACGTCATCGAGCTGCTCGTGAAGATCTTCCGCCACCCCCTCCCCAAGGCGGAAGAGCTGACGCTGCGGATCCACACGACCGGGCGCGCCATCGTCTACACGACCCACAAGGAGCTGGCCGAGCTGAAGCGCGACCAGGTGATCGCCTACGGGCCGGACCCGCGGATGCAGGAATCCAAGGGGCCGTTGCGTTGCTACGTCGAGCCGGCGCCGGGTTGAGGGCGACGGTTCAGATCACGCTCACGCTCACGCTCATGTCTCTGGTGGATCGGTACCGAGCGCGGCGACGAGGCCGGTCGTGATGTCGGGATAACGCAAGACGATGCCCAGCTCGGACTTCATCCGGCGGTTGCCGACGCGCTTGCTGGTGGCATCGCGTGCCGCCTCGGCGCTCCCGGGCCGGGGCGGCTCGAAGCGCGGCTCGGGTGCCCCGATGACGCTCGCCGCCGCCGAGTAATACTCGCGGCGCGTGGCCGGCCGGTCGTCGGCGACGAGGTAGATCGGCGCGGGCGCATTGGCATCGAGGGCGGTGGCGGCCGCCCGGGCCGCGTCGTCGATGTGGACGAGGTTGAGGAACTTCTCGGGATCGCCGGGGATCGGCTCGCCGCGTTCGAGCATCGCCCGGCGCACGATCCGGCCCGGTCCGTACAGCCCGGCGAACCGCAGGATGACCGCCGAGGCACCATGACGCGAATCGGCCCAGGCTCGGACGCGCCCCTCGGCCTCGAGGACGACCCGGCCCGACTCGTGTTCGGGGGCGGTCGGCGACTCCTCGTCGACCCATTCGCCGCCGGACTGACCATAAACGCCCGTCGAGCTGGCGTAGACGAACCGCCGCACCGAAATCGGCAGGCGGTCGAGGACGTTCCGGAGCCCGTCAACATAGACCTCCCGCATCGCTGCCCCGGCGGCGCGGTCGAACCCCACCGCGTAGAAGACCCGCTCGGCCTCGGGCAATCGGAGCAGGGTCTCGGTCCGGAGCACGTCGGCGATGACCGGCTTGATGCCGATCCCGGCGATCTCCTCGGCCCGGCCGGGCGAGCGGACGGTGCCGTAGACGCGCCCGCCGTCCCGGACGAGCCGGGCGCCCAATCGCTGTCCCAGGTAGCCGCAGCCGATGATGAGGGTGGTCACGATGACGCTCGATCCAGGGCCTGTTGAATCCGCTTCGTCTCCTCGAAGGCCGAGACGAGGGATGGCAAGTGGTCCTCGGCGCCGGGGTCTTGGATATATCGGCGAAAGCGCCGGATGAACTCCTTGGCAGCCGCCTTGATTCTGGCCCCCACCTTGATGTCGAGCGCATCGGCCCGACTCTTATAGTTCGTTTCTTCGTCAACAACGTGCCCGTTCAAGGAGAGAAGCCAGGTCTCGATATGCCACTTGGGCGCCCAGATAGCAATCTGCTCCTGAGACGCCCGTGCCTCGCGGTCGGCCTCTTGCAAGACATCGGCCAGCCGTTGCACTCGCTCTTTGACGGTCTGCTCGTCCGCGTCTGTAGCGACCACCAGGGCGATGTTCTCGAAGCTCCTCCGGCGATGGGCCTGGACCTGAGCGGGGTATTCGCGGTCGATCCACTGCTTCGCGGAACCCCGACTCGCTGGGGAGCTAAGGAAGCGGATCTCGTGGGTTTGGACCCCCAGAGCATGGAGGCACTCGCGGACGAACCGCTCCAGGGTGCGGTCTTCGGACAGGACCATGAATCGGACACCCCGGCCCGTCGGCATCGTTCAAGGACCCTCCCAGCCTCGGGCCACGACCTCGGCGGGCCGGAGTGCATCCTCTTCGGACCATTCGAAGGGTTGAACTCTCAACTGCCCACCGCCTTCGCGGAAGAACCGCGTGCCGCTATCCGGGGCGAGATAATTGATCAGTTCCGGGTGGTGGGAGATCAGCAGGCACTGGCCGCCGGTATCCTTAACCTTGTCGGTGAGCTGGACGAGCCAAGGCTGGATCTCCCGCAGGGCGACGTAATTATCCGGCTCGTCGATGCACAAGGTCAGGTCTTCCCCGACGGCCGCATGGAGCATCGTGTACAGGGCAACCAAGGCCCTCTGGCCGGTAGAGAAGTGGCCGAGTCCGAGTGAGAAAGACTTGGATTTTCGAGCATTATCCGAGGCCGGAGAGTTGAATTCGAACTTCAAGAGCCGCGCCCCGTCACCCCGGTCGGCGAATCGAAAGCCCACGAAACCGTCGAGCACATCTTGACGGAGAGACTCGGCAAGCCGCTGGGAGACCTCAGGTGACTCGAGGTGGAGATGACGAATCCACGAGGCCAGGTGATGGAGCCAACGATCGGGATGAGACTGTTCTTTGTCGCTCTGAGACATCATGCGAAAGGGGTCCGGGTAGAAGACGAAGACGCGGTTCAATCTCCATCGAAACCAGCTCAAGAGCGTGTTGTCCTTGCGCTCGGGGATCGTGGGGATCGCCGATCGCGACCAGTCGAACGGGAACACGGGACCTGTGCTCCCGTCGTCGCGGAAGAGGTGGGCATCGCGGCCATCGAATTGGTACAGCGGCCTCCCGTCGAACCGGAGCCCTTCGCTCTGGATGCGGTTCTTCCGCGCGGGGCGATCGTGCTCGATAACCAGCCGGTACGAGTACTCCCCGTCCTTACCCTTCAAGCCCAACTCGAACGCTTGTTCCGAGCGTTGATCCCAGGCCGTCAACGTGCGGTGCCGAAAGGCCGAAAGAGAGGTCGTCCCATTGACGATGAATCCTCTGAGTGCTTTCAAGACTTCGAAGACTCCCGTCTTCCCGGTCCCGTTCGCTCCGAGCAGTAGCTGCAAGGCCCCGGGCCGATACTCGAAGTTTGTGAAGCACTTGTAATTATCGATGTAAATCCTGCTGATCACACCCGCCTCCTCCGGCTGGCCGAGAGCCTACGGGAATCGACCCGGACTCCCTCCATCGTACCAAATGGAGAGACCGAGACAGCAGCCCTTTACGCCGGCACCGAGCCGATGGTGGGGCTGGCTCATTCGGCCCGGGAGGCGGTCTCGTCATCGTCCGCCAGCGGGGCCGGCTTGGCTTCCGTCTCGGGGCAGCCGGCGTCGAGGTAACTCTGGAGCATGATCTGGGCGGCGAGCTGGTCGCGCAGGGCCTTGCGCTTCTGCCGCTTCAGGCCGGCGTCGATCAGCCGCTGCTCGGCCTCGACCGTGGTGTACCGCTCGTCGAAATAGAACACCGGCAACCCCGTGACGCCGGCCAGCCAGTCGCCGAACGACCGCGTCAGCGCGGCGAGCTGACCCTCCCGGCCGCTGGTGTGCAGCGGCAGGCCGATGACGATCCGCTCGACCTCGTCCTCCCGCACCAGCTCGCGATAATGCTTCGCGTCGTGCTCGGGCCCGCGCAGCACGTAGACCTCGGCCGGGAAGGCCATCGTCCGGCCCGGGTCGCTCAGGGCCGCGCCCACCCGCCGCGTCCCGTAGTCGATGCCGAGGATGCGGGGCATGGACGAGATCCCTCGGTTAGCGAATCCCGGAATCCTGTCGATTCCCTTGAAAAGTGGCCGCGACCGCGCGAGCATGTCTATCATAGCCGAACCCTCGCGCGAATTCGCCGCGAGTCGGCCCGAGGTCTGGTGATGCCCCTATCAATCCGCCCGGAAGGACCGACCGATTCCGACGCGATCCGGCGAGTGCTCGAGGCGGCCTTTCCCGACGTCTTCGAGTCGCGGCTGGTCGCCCTGCTCCGCGCCGGAGGGCACCTCCTCATCTCCCTTTTGGCGGAGGAGGACGAGTCCGTCGTCGGTCACGTCGCCTTCAGCCCCGTGCGGATCGATGGCGAGGCCGCTGAAGGGATCGGCGTCGGCCTGGCACCGCTCGCCGTGCTCCCGGATCATCAACGCCGGGGGATCGGCGGCCGTCTCGTCCGCGAGGGTCTGGCGGCGTGCGAGCGCGCCGGCTACGGCTTCGTGGTCCTGCTGGGCGAGCCGGCCTATTATCGACGATTCGGCTTCGATCGGGCCGACCAGAAGGGCCTGGCGAACGAATACGGGGCGGATGAGGCGTTCATGGTCCTGGAGTTGAGGGATGGCGCCATCCCGGAACGCGGCGGTATGGTCCGATTCGGGCCCGAGTTCGCGTATTTCTCCGTCTGATCTCAGGGGGATCATCCTCCCATGCGACGGGTCCCGGGATTCTCGCTCTGGCTGGGTCATGCCGGCGACGTCCGCGACATCCCCGGCCTGTTCGCGGCGGACATCGCCGCTGTTGTGGACCTGGCGAGCCACGAAGCCCCCGCGCCAGTGGCCCGAGAGCTGGTGTACTGCCGCTTCCCGATCGTCGACGGGCCGGGGAACCCGCCATGGCTGTTGCGGGCGGCCGTCGAGACGGTCGCCGGCCTGTTGCGAAGCGATGTGCCGACCCTGATCGGCTGCGGCCTGGGCCTGAGCCGATCGCCGTGCATCGCCGGTGCGGCCATCGCTCGGGTCCGCGGTGGCCCGGCCGAAGAGGGGTTGGTCATCGCACTCGCGTCCGCGCCGGCCGACGTCTCGCCCGCATTGTGGGCCGAGGTCCGGGAGGCGGTCAGTGAGATGGGATATGACGACATCGCGGCGATCCGAGATCCGATCCGCGAGGAGCCTTCGATCTGACCCCGATCGGACCGGCCGCGGAGCGAAGGCCCCGGCTTCCGGCCAGTCCGATGTCAGCCGATTCGGATCAGCATCTCGGCTATGCGGCGAAGTCAACATCGCCGATTCGAGTCACCGCCGGGGCCGTACATCCTCGTGTGAATCTAACACTTTGTCCAACTCCGGCAAGAGTCGTCGTAGCAAGTCCATGAAGTCCGCGTCATCGACCGGTTCATTGCCCTCGCTCGCCGCTTGGATCAGGTAGAGTTTGTAGAGGAACGTTTGCGAGCCGAACGCCATCCGCGGACTGAAAGGGACGCTCCAAGCTCCCTGACTCCTCCACGACCAAGAGATCCGTATGCGCTCGGGCGGGAGCGAGGCCCGCCGTTCGAAGTCGGCCCAGGCGAATTCGGCTCGACCTCCGGGAAGATCGATCGGCACCGAGAGCGCCACCGGCTGCTCCTGAACCATCTCGAATCCGGCCCCGGGATAGCAGACGTCGGGGGTATGAGCCGAAACCGGCCCGGGTCTCCCGCAGACGAGGAGCAGGGTGATCGTCCTCCGGTCCCGCGAGTTCTCATAGCGTCGCATCACACAGCCATTGAGCTCTGCGGCCATGATCGCCCTCGGGTCGACGGGCTCCGTTCGACCGATCCAGTCGCCGATCGCCATGGGAGCGCGATCGAGATGGCTGACGGCGAGTGTCAACTCGCCCGATTCCTTCCATCGGCCCGCCCAGTTGCCGACGATGATCGCCGGTCCGACGACCAGCGCAGTCCCGACCAGGACGGCGAGCGTCCGCGGCGCCGGCACTCTCGCGGTCGCCTGCTCACTGCCCGTCACGACCTCTCCCCCGATGTCGGCGCGACTCGCGTCATCGTCATCGATCGGGATGAAGAGATGCGAGAGCAATCGACATTCGATGAAGAGGATGGCCAAGGCCAGCAGCATCATGAGCCATCCGGCCAGGTCGTGGTAAACCGCGTCGGCGACCCACCCGCCCGCGTGGACATGGAGCAGGCCGGTCGCCGCGATCCGCGCCACGTTCACGACCAACGCGATCGGTATCGCGCCCGCGATGAGCAAGAGCCGGTCCAGCGGGGGGCGATGGACCATCACGGTCGTCGCCACCGAGAGGGCCAGGAACATGTAGCACATCCCCAGCCCATTGCAGGCGTCAACGACCCCGATCCGGAAGTCGTCGATCACGATCGTACTGCCGGCGCTGAATGCCGGCAGGCCGAAGACTTGCAGTGTGCAGGCGCCGGCCTCCGCGGCCATCTTCTGGAGCGGGAATCCCAGCGACGTCTCGATCCTGTAGGGAAGCGGCACCATGAAGATGAGGAACGCGACGGATGGCCACGCCCACCGCAAGGCGGCCCGCCCATCGCACAGCACGACCAGCCCGGCGAGCGAGATGAGGAACGAAATCGCTTCAAGCCACGAGATGTAGGCATAGGCGCCCACGAATCGCACGGGACCCGCGATCGCCAGCAAGGCAAGCCCGGGCCATCTCGGCCCGGCATGATCGGGCCGAAGCCGGCGGCGAATCCAGAGCAGGTAAAGGGCAAACGGCGGGACGAGGAAGCCGTGAGAGTACCGAGGGTCGTGCGACCATCGTCGTGCCATCCCGACAAGTGTCGGCCAGTAAGACCAGACCAAGCCCACGCCGATGATCATCGCGAGGCTCGCCCGCGGGACGAGCGAGAGGGCTGACGCCATCGGCCCCAGGCCGCCCCCGGATGACGTCGATCTCCGGCCGGATCGCAACCACCCGGCTCGCGGTGTGATCGAACCCGTCCCCCGGCCGGGGGTCGGACCCGGGACGCAGCGCCTCGAGGAGCGGATATTGAGGTCATCCGTCATTCGCGGCCGACCTCCCTCATCAATCGTTCGCAGTGCTCCCGCTCCAACGGCGACAGCGTCTCCGGGCTCAGGCCCATGGCCCGGGCGCTCCGGAAAGACGCATGGGCGTCCTTCCTCCGGTCGGCCATCAGGTAGGCCTGGGCGAGATGAACGTACTCCAGCGGCGTGGCGTGCACGGCGACGGCGTCCTCGAGATCCCGGATCGCCAGGTCGCTCCGTCCGACCGCCAGATAGCCGGCGGCCCGCGTATCGAGCAGGTCGGGGGTCGGCCCATCCAGCTCCATGGCCCTCGCGACCAGCTCGAGGGCCTCTCGGCCCTTGTGGTCCTTCCGCGCCAGCAACCAGGCCAGGTTCGCGAGCGGGCCGCTATTGGCCGGATCGGATGTGATCGATCGCCGGTAGAACTCCTCGGCCTCCTGGTAGCGCCCCTCGAGGCTCCGGATGTTTCCGAGCTGGAACAACAGCCCCGCACTCGTCGGCGCCTTGTCCAACCCTCGTTCGATCAGGCCGGCCGCGCGACGGCATTGCACCGGATCGGCCGGGGCCGCGTACAGGGATGCGACCATCGCCTCGGCGACCGCCTCGGGAGGGCAGGATGACGCGGCCTTCTCGCAGACCTCGACGGCCTCGGCCAACCGACCCCGCCGCCCGAGGAATCTGGCCAGGGTGAGGCTCGGGCCCGCCGGGCTGGACCGGGCGGCGAATGCGCGGTAGAGTTCCTCGGCCGCGGCCATCTCTCCCAGGTCCTCGAACAGGGCCGCCACGCTTCCGACCTGATCCGGCCGCCTTCGGACCAAGGATCTCAACAGTCCGACCGCCTCCTCGGGGTGACCTCCCTGCTTCAAGAGGCGCCCCGCAATTCCACCGCCGCGGGGATCCGCGGGTCCAGCTTCTCCAGGGTGTCCGCGCACGATTGGGCCGCGTCGATCAGTCCGTGGCGGAGTAGGGTACGGCCAGCGTAAGCCAGGTAGAGTTGGTTGCCGGGATCGCTGGCCAGCAGGTCGCCGATCTGGCGCGGGCGCTGGGCCAAAGTCCCTCGGCCTCGTAAAGCTGGACCAGTCGGTATCGGTCTTCGGGGATCATGAGCCCTCGATCGCCGAGGAATTCGAGGATGCGGATGGCCGCCCGCCGCGCCACCCGGTTGTTCCGGGAGGCCAGGACCGCCGACCGGGCTCGGAGCTCATCGACCGGCTCGTCGGGACCGGGCGTATAGGTTGCCCCCTCATCGGCCAGGCCGATCAGCTCGAACGCTCGGTGGTGAGCCCCGCCGGCGGCCAGCACGGTCGCCAGGAGGCGGCGAGCCCACGCCGCGTCGTCCGGAGACCTGTCCTTGAGATCCATGACCTTGGACAGATAGGACTTGGCCTCGCCGGTTTCGCCGACGGCCAGGGCAAGGGTCGCGGCCCCGCGGAGCATGGGGACATCATCGGGCCTCCCGGCCAGCGCCGACCGGAACAGGCTGCGAGCCAGCGCCGTGTCGCCCACCTCGGCAAAGCAGCGAGCCAGCGCCGGGGCGGCCTCGTCGCCGTCGAGGTGGCGGCGCGCCTGCTCGATCACCGCCCGCGCCTCTTCCACGGACCCGGTCCGGGCCAGGAAGCGAACCAACGTCACCCAGGTCTCCGGTGCACGACCGTCGAGTTCGACCGCAGCTCGGAACTCCGGTTCGGCCTTCCCTCGCTCCCCGGCGGCCCAGTAGAACTGGCCGAGCCACAGGCGATCGCGATAGTCCTTCGATCCCGGCGCGATGGATTGTCTGGCCAGCTCCAGCGCCCGCGCGGGGTCGTTGACCCGTAGCGAGACCTCGGCCGCCAGCCGTTGGAACGGGAGATCGCCGAGGCCGACGCCCTGCTCCCGCCACTTCCGGATCAATCCGTCGGCCTGCTCGAATCGCCTGAGCTCGAGCAGGAGCTGGACGGTCCGCCGCACCACGAGAGGACCTGCCATCCCCGATTCGATCGCCCGGAGACAGTGGCGGAGGGCCTCTTGCGGATTGCCGGCCCGGTCCTCGGCCTCGGAGGCCACGAGCGCGACCAGGGGCCAGCGGGGTCGTTGTCTCCCGGCCTCGGTCAGGAGCACGCGAACCTCTCGGATCAACGCCGGCTCGATCTCGCCTCGAGCACGGCCCCGAGACGACCAGAGCAAGTAACGAGCGCGGCCGCAGCGCCAGCGCCCCCTCCGTTTCCCCCGGCGTCTGCGGGTCGTCCTCGATGGCCCGGAGCCGATCCAGAGCCAGTCGCATAGCCGCGTCATCGCCCTCCTGGAGCGCCCGCTCGAATTGCGAGAAGCGGAGGGTCGGATCCCGCGGACG
Organism: uncultured Planctomycetota bacterium; assembly: GCA_963815795.1. Lineage (GTDB taxonomy): Bacteria > Planctomycetota > Planctomycetia > Isosphaerales > Isosphaeraceae > JAKAUH01. Next base: position 30,888 of record CAWFIC010000012.1, read on the forward strand.
TCGCTGCACCAACTGCCCGAGGACCCGGTCGGCCGAGCGGGCGTCGCCGAGCTGTAGCGACGCATCGAAGAGGCTCGAAAGGAGCCGTTCTCGGTCCTCCTTGGGACGGCTCTCCGCCTCGCGCTCGATCTCGGCCAGCGCCGCGGCGCGTCCGGTCCGCCTCGATCGGCCCAGTGTTGAATCCGGGCGAGGGATAGCTCAATCCGATGGCCGAGTCGACTCTGGGCTCGCTGCAGGATGGCGAGAGAGGACTCGTGCGTCTCGTGCCGATCCGCGAGCAGGGCCAGGGCGGTCCAGAGCTCGACCTGATCCGGCTGTTCATCCCGGGCCGCCCGGAGCAGGTCGCGGGCACGCCCGGGCTGCCCCTGGCCCAGGAGGGCCTCGGCGCGCAGGACGATCACGCCGGGGGAACGAGGCATCGCCCGTGCCGCGCGGTCGAGGGCCTGTTCCACACCCGGCCAGTCGCGTTCCGCCGGCGGCCGGCGGAGGTTGCGCTGCATCAGGAGCCGGGCGAGGGCCATGCCGGCCGCCGGCGCCCGATCAATCACCTTGCGATACTCGTCTATGGCCTCGTCAATCTGGCCCATGGCCTCCTTCGCCGCGGCCGATCCGATGCGTCCTTCGACGCGTTCCGGATCGAGGGCGACCGCCCGTTGAAAGGCAACCTCGCGCTGGTCGAGGTCCCCGAGTTGCTCGCAGCAGAGGCCGATCAGCAGGTTGGCCTGATAGGCCAGGTCGTTCTCCCTTCCCAGGAGGGGATAGATCGCCTCCAGTTGTCTCCTCGCCTCGCTCCATCTCGCCTCACCGACACCGATCCGAGCGTCGAGATACTTGAGCAGTTCGGGCCGGACGGGCTGATGATCCAGCCTCCCGATCACGGCCTTCACCTCGGCCCACTTCCCCTGGTCGATCAAGGTGTCGGCGAGCAGCCAGAGGAACCGACCTCGCTCCTCGCGATCGGTCGAGGCATCGGCCCCGCGTCGCAGGACCTCCGCGGCCTCGCCGAGGCGCCCGGATTTCTTCTCGAGCCAGGCCAGTGCGGTCAAGATCCGCGAGTCCCGAGGGTGGAGTTCCAGTCCGCTCGTGAGGTGCTGCCGGGCTGAGTCGAAGGCCCCGCGTTCGACGTCCAGCGCCGCGGCGGCAAGCCGCACGTCGGCCTCCCGCGGCGCCAGCCGGAGTGCGTGGCTGACGTCGGCATCCGAGCCCTCGATCTCGTACTGCTTCCGATAGAGCCCTCGTGCGAGGTACGCCCGGAACGATTGCCGGTTGGCGGCGATCAGGCCGTCCTTGACCTCTCGGGCGTCCATGACGCGGTCCGCCCGTTGTGCGTCACCCAGCCGATTTCGGAGCAAACCGGCGAGCCGTACGTAGATGTCGGGACTCTGTGGCGCGAGCGAGATCGCCTTCTGATAATGCCCAACGGCATCGGTATCGTCGTGCAGGCCCTCTGAGCAGATCCCCAGCAGATACTCCAGCTCACCCCCCTCGGCGCCCTCTCGTCCGCCTTCATGATCGCTGATGGATCGCCCCGAATCGACGAGGACACGGAGGTGGGCCCGAGCGGCGGAATACCATTCGAGGCCCATGGCCAGGTCCACGAGCTGGCGACGGATCTCCGGACGAGCCGGGTCGAGGACGAGTGCCCGCTCGAGCGTGCGAAAGGCGCGGATTCGGTCATCCGGAGTCCGAGCCCGAGAAGCGAGGATCATACCGAACCTTGCAAAGGCCGCGGGATGATTCGGCTGGTAACCCAGGAAGAGCTGCAAGCACTCCGCGGCCTGCCCCAGATCACCTTCCTGCTCCGCCCGGTTCGCGCGCGTCAGCAAGGCGCCCGTGTTTCGTCCGACCTGCATGCGGTACTGCACCGAGACCCCGGCTCCCAGGACAATCGTCCCGAGCAGGAGACGGAACAGCACTCGAGAGTTTAAGCGCCTTCTCATTCTGGTCGGAGACTTTCGGCTAGAACCGGCTCGGGCATCCTCGCGCAGTGACGTGCGCCACCGGGGCGACGCCGGCGAATCGACCCGCGGCCACGCTCCCTCGTCAGTCCAACGGGTGAATGTGAAGGCCGTGACGGTCGCCGCGCATCCAGGTCAGGGTGCGGCGGCCAACGAGCCCCAGCACGAACCCTTGATTCAAGCCTACAGAATTGATGGGAGATTCGCTAGATGCATTCAAAGAGGCGCGCTCGCAATTTCACATCGTGCTGTGGGATCGCATCCACGCGGATCCGGCAGACGGTGGCCGATCGAGCGATCGGTGCAGGGCGCCGATGTCGCGGGCGGTCCACGCCGACGATCCTCCGGCGCGACTCGACTTGGCCGTGAGTCGGCCGGAACCGCCTTCTCGAAGACGCAGGCGGGACGCCTGGAGTTGGGGCAGAGAGATGAGCCGCGGCCGGACGGGACGGTCCGGCCGCGCGCGGGCCATCAGGCATTGGAAAGGGCCGAGGGAATGGCCCGTCGCCGCCGCAGCCGGCGGAATCCGGCCGGGACCACGACGAGGAGGCCAGCGAGACCCGCCATCAGGATCGTCGGCAATTCGGGGGTAATCACCGCATTACCCATGTTGACGAAGCCGTCGGAGATGACAGATCCATTAATGAGCACTCCACCATCGAGGCTCATGCTCGTGCCGTTCACCACGTCCAGGAGATTGCCGTTGATCTTGCCGCCGACGATCCCGACGTTGCCGCCGATGAAATTGAAGAAGACGTTGTTCGCGCCGATCCCCTGCAAGACGATATTGACATTGGTCCAGGTCGTCGTACGCGGACCGGTGAAATTGAAGACCACCTGTTCGTTCGCACTGCCGTTGATCGTCAGGGTGGTATTATTCAGGTTCAGTAGACCGGCATTGTTCGATGCGTTGACGGTGACGACGTTCTGCCCGGAATTGGCTGCGCTGAGAGTGACCGAGTTGTTCGACACGGTGAGTTGGTTCGCGCCGGAGGAACCAGTCCACGACGCCGCGGTGGTGGCGGCGTTGATCGCCGTCTGACTGGCCTGCGAGAGGGACGTATCGACCCCGGCACCCGTGAAGGTGCCACCCCCCGGCGTTCCCGAGCCCGTGTACGATGTGGGATCACTGTTCATGTAGAGGGCACCACTGATCGAAGTGGTCCCACTGAGCGAACTGCCAGCGTCGAGTCCCACGTTGCCTATGATGTTGACGGGGCCGCCGATCAAGGTAGCGGAGCTGCCGGTATCGGCGTTGTACGCTCCGAAGAGACCGAAACCGCCGGCCGAGCCGAGACTGAGTGTCTGAGCCGAGCACAACGAAGGGGCCGCGAGGGCAAGGGCCAATCCCAACGCCACGGCGACTCCATGCGCCCTGCGGAAACGGCCAGAAACCTTGGGAGACCTACGTGAAGGGTCAACCGCCCCGGCATTCTGAAAGATCATGATATTTGTCTCCTCGGGCGACGGCTCAACATCGGTAGCGGGATCGTTCACAGCATCGCTCGATCGCTTCAACCGAGCATGGTACGAAATCCGATGGGAAAGTCAAGAGTCTCGTTCAAAAAAATTCGCAAAATCCAAGAAATCGCCTGCGACCTCGTCGCCCCGGTCATCCATCGCGACCGGCATCCTGCAGAGACCCTGCTTCCTTCTGTCTCGTTAACAAATGTCCACTTAAGTCATGTGGATGGGCCCGTAGATCGGGTCCCGAACGCTCCATGTGCTTTCGGGAATGACTTCTATTGCATCGGATTTTGGTGAAGGACCGTCGGAATCTTAGTCGCTTGCTCGACGGCGGGCAAGATTAGCCCATCACGGCGATCCGGGCCCTGTTCGAGTCGCGGAGCGAAAGGGACCGCCCATGGGGGACGGTTAACCCACGTCCTGCGCGCCGGTCATCGTAGCGACGTCAGTTCGGCGTCGGAAGGGTGGGCGGGCGAGTCTGAGGAGAGGCCCAGGACGCCCCGGGCCGGTTGGTGGCAGCCGGCGGTTCGCTGGTGTCCCGGGGCGTAGCAGCCAGGGGAAGGGGGAGGCGTTCCCATCGGAGTGGAACTCGCACCACTTCGATCCCATACCGGATGAACCGGACACAATTCTTCATGACCGTGACTATCAGGCTCTCGAGCGGGCCGAATGCCGCCCTCTGGTTCGAACTCGGCGCGTGCCGCCTCGTTCCGATCGCTGGCCTCGATGCCTACCCGGGACAGACTCTCAGTCCGCTTCAAACACGCGGACCAAGGTCACGGCGATTTGGCCGCCGAAGCAGACGTTAACGTCGCCGCGCGGCCGTCGGGCGCGCGAGTGGTAGTGGCCGGTGTAAACCGCTTTGCCCTCATCGACGCGATACTTCAGCGGCAAGGGGGAGGGATCCAAGGGGCAGAAGACGATGTGGGGATCGGGATCGGCCGGGCCGGGGTGGGGGAAATTGACGTTCCAGAACGCGCCCGGGCCCGGCGAGATGGCCAGCAACCGCTGCAAGACCTTGGCGGCCCACCGCGCCGCGCGGGGCCAGTCGATGACCCGCCCGGCGGCGATGTAGTGCGACAGCGCGATTCCCGGCACGCCGTGGAGCACCCCCTCCCGGACGGCGGCGACCGTCCCCGAATGGTAGACGTCCGCGCCCAGGTTGCCGCCGGCGTTGATGCCCGAGAGGACCCAATCCACCCCCGGCGTCAGGTGATCGAGCGCCAGCCGGACGCAATCGGCCGGAGTCCCATCCACGGCGACGCGATCCTCGCCCAGCGGCGTGATCGCGATGGGCGCCCCGGTCGTCACCCGGTGTCCGCAGCCCGAGAGCGGGCCGGTCGGCGCGACCAGCCGGCAACGTCCCAGACCTTCCGCCGCCTGCCACAGCGCGGCCAGGCCGGGCGCGTCCCAGCCGTCGTCGTTGGTCAGGAGCAGGGTCGTCTCGGGGGAACTCAACGTTGCCGATCCTCGGGACGGGACGCGACCTGTCCGCTGAAACCCGGCCGTCACCGCCGTCTGGCCCTCGGCATCCTCCGGCTGTCCTCGTCCTGGTTGGATTGTGGGCGCGACCTGGGGGAAAGTCAAAATCGACCCGACCGTCGCACGCGGAACTCGACTCTGTAGTCAATCCCCGCCCGCCGTGATAAGGTGTTTGGGCGCATTTTGTGCGAGGGATTCGTGAAGGTCGTGCGGGGCAGTCTGATGGCGGGATTCTTCCAGTTGAGCGGGCAGGTCGCGCTGGTGACGGGCGGCGGCCGCGGGATCGGCGCCGGGATCGCCCGGCGGCTGCATGCCGCCGGCGCCCGGATCGCCGTGTTCGACCGCGAGGCGGCACCGGCCCGCTCGGTCGCCGCCGAACTCGACGGTCTCGACTTAGTCGGCGACGTCCGCGCCGAGGAACAGGTCGCGGCGGCCGTCGAAGCGGCCGAGGCTCGGCTCGGGCCGCTGTCGATCCTGGTCAACAACGCCGGGATCACCGGCCGGACCGACCAGAGCTGGAACCTCGGCGCCGACGAGGTGCGCGAGGTCTTCGACGTGAACGTGATCGGCCCGTTCCTGTTCTGCAAGGCCGCGGTCCCCCGGATGCTGGCCCGCGGCTACGGGCGGATCGTCAACGTGGCCTCGATCGCCGGCAAGGAGGGGAACCCGACCCTTATGCCGTATTCGGCCTCGAAAGCGGCGGTCATCGCCATGACCAAGTCCCTGGCCAAGGAGCTGGCCGGCAAGGGGGATATCACGGTCAACGCGATCTCACCGGCCGTCATCCGCACCGACATCCTCGACGGCGTCGCGCCGGCCACGGTCGAGTACATGATCTCCAGGATCCCGATGGGCCGGACCGGGACCATCGACGAGGTCGCCGCGCTGGTCCATTACCTGGCCAGCCCGGAGGCCAGCTTCACGACCGGCCAGTGCTACGACATCAGCGGCGGCCGCGCCACGTATTGATCGGATCGGACGGACCTGTCGGCCGTGACCCGACCGCGACGGAACGACGCATGGACACACCCCATCGATCCAGCCCCCAGTGGTACAACCCGGATGAGCGCGACGATCCCGCCGCGCAGGGGGACCCCCGCGGCCAGGATCCGGATGCCTGGGTCCAGCCCCAGGTACAGCCGCGCCCACAGCCGGCGGCCCGGCCGGCCGAGCCACGGCCGTTCGAGCCCCCCGTCTCGGCGCTCGGCCCGCTGTTCCGGTACCGGCTGGAGCGGATCTACGCCTGCCGGATCGCCTTCTCCATCGACATCAACACGCGGCCGACGACCCACGTGCTGGGCGGTTACTACAAGTTGCGCCGGCTGGTCCGCGTGTATTCGCACGACCGCAAGGACGGCCGGCGCTCGTTGCACGAGCTGTTCGACACCTTCCTGCACGAGGTCGCGCACCACATCGAGTACACCGAGCCGCAGTCGTTCGACTCGCGGTTCTGCCGGCGGGTCGCGGGGCGGATGCACAGCCGGCTGTTCTGGCGGATCCTCGGCGAGCTGAAGTTCCGCTGGGCCGAGCTGCTGGCGCGGAGCCGGCTCGAGAATGAGGCGCGATCGGGCCGCTGAGCCCGAGAGGGCGAGGCCCGGCGATGGAAGCTCGTGCTTTCCTGGGCACGGACCCATGTGGTGAGCGGGCACGGTTCGGCCGCAACACTCGTTCCGTCCGCTTCCTTCACCCGTCCCGCTCGATCAGGGCTGGCATCGTCCCGAAGGGTCCCGACCGGCCGAGAGTACGCCTTGACGATCGCGCGGCGATCCGCGCCAATAAGGCCGGAGATATCATGTCGCCCCGATGGTCCTTGACGACAACCTCCGAGCCCAAAGCACGGGACCGGCTTGGAGAGGAGGTTCAGCTATGGAGATCTTGACGGTCGGCCCAGCCGGTCAGATCGAGCTACCCGACGAGGTCCGCAATCGCTACGGCATGGCACCGGCCACTCCGATCCGGATCATCGAGACCCGCGGCGGCGTCCTGCTCATCCCTTTGGGCAACACTTCAATGAGCCCTGAGCTCGCCGAAGAGCTGGCCCAGTGGCAGGCACTGGGCGCGGAGAGTTGGGAGATGTTCCCCTTCGATGAGGAAGGCGAGCCGTCATGAATGTCGGGGATGTCCACTGGGTCGAGTTCCCTCCTGGCGGCGGCCATGCTCAGGCGGGACGCCGGCCCGCGATCGTCCTCCAGGACGCAACTGCGACAGAGCACCTCCCGACGATCTTGATGGTCCCGTTGACCACCCAGCTCTCCGCCCTCCGGTTCCCGGGGACCGTCCTGGTCGATGTCGATCAAGAGAATGGTTTGCAACGACCTTCCGTCGCCCTGGTTTTTCAGCTCACCGTCGTGGACCGGCGATTCCTGGGATCGAGGATGGGCCGGATCTCGGATGCCGTCCTGGCGGAGATCTGGAATGCACTCGATCGGCTGACCGGACGGGATGGTGATTCGACCGTCGATTGACACGCGGCCGATGACCCACGTGCTGGGCGGTTGCGACAAGTCCCGTCGGTTGGTCCGCGTCTACTCGCACGACCGCAAGGACGGCCGCCGTCTCCTGCACGAGCTGTTCGACACGTTCCTCCACGAGGTCGCGCACCACATCGAGTACACCGAGCCGCGGTCGTTCGACTCGCGGTTCTGCCGGCGGGTCGCGGGGCGGATGCACAGCCGGCTGTTCTGGCGGATCCTCGGCGAGCTGAAGTTCCGCTGGGCCGAGCTGCTGGCGCGGAGCCGGCTCGAGAATGAGGCGCGATCGGGCCGCTGAGCCCGGGAGGGCGAGGCCCGGCGAAGGAGGCTCGTGCGGTCCCGGGCATGGTCCCGTGTGGCGACCGGGCCCGGTCCGGCCGCAGATTCGACCCGACCCGTTTCCGGTCCCCGCTGAAGTGATCTCGGGGATGGTGGAACGGGATTCGGACGGGAGCAGGCCGACGATTTGCGTCAGCTGGATCGATAGCCGCAGAATCACCTCGCTCAGCCTGACTTCCGCAGCGTACGAGGGCGGTACACTGGTTTCACATGGATGTGAAACACGGCCCGACAGTGGGAGCTGTCGGGCCGAGTTCGAGGTACTGCCCTCTGCGTGTGAGGGGCACGACCGCCCCTGAGGAGAAGAGCCATGAAAGGCTCAACTCTTGCCCCGGCAGTCGGACTGGCGTTCCTGTTCGTCCATGGCATCCTCGTGCTCTGCCCGCTAACGGAGAGCGTGTCCCATAAGGGTCACGTCTTCGCGTTCGCGGCGGAGTGCGCCTGGGTGCTGTGGGAAAACAGGGGTGTTATCCACCGCCTGGGGGCCGCGCAGCGCTCCGGAGCGAGCGAATAGCGGCGGCACGGCCGGGGTGGTGAGGGTCATCCTCATCCCCCGGTCGTTGCTCGCGGCCACACCTTATCATGCCGCTGCTCGCTGGGCAAGAGAAGGATGCCCGTGTTGGCCTGTCGGCACTTCGGGCCCGTCGGCGGTGGGCCGAGGCCGGCCGCGGATCGGCTTACTTCCTGGAGAGGACCCGGTCGAGCTCGGCGGGAATCTCCAGGTTCATGGCGGATAGTCTGAGTCTCAGCTCCTCGACAAGGCCGTAGTTGAACTGATGCGCGTCCGGAGCGTGCCAGAGGATGTAACGTTCCTTGTGCTGGAAGTCGAGGTGGACGACCGCGATGCTCGCGTCCTGGTAGATCCAGACGGCGATCACCGTCCGCGAGGCGGAGTCCCTTCCGAGAGCCAAAGGCGTGAACATCTCGATCTGCTTTCCCGCCTGCATACCCTGCAAGACCGCCCGAACGGCCGACTTGCCCGCGGCCCGTCGGAACGACCGCGAGCTCGTACGGTCCCGACGGGGATGGTCCGGTGAAGCACGACCGGGCTGCGCGGAGGTGCCCTGCGCGTCCATCGCCTCTTCCCACAGGTTGCGGAGGCTATTCTGGGCGAACAGGAACGGGTCGGCCGGGGAGAGAGGGACCATCACCTTGACGCGCGGGGCCTCGTCGTCGCTCGGCAGCTCCTCTCGGGGGATCGTGCTGCCCACCCAGAACGGACGCCGCTCGGCAGTCCTTCGGGCCTCGGCGGGGCTCGCCTCGTCCTCGTCCTCGTCGAGCCGGGGGTCTTCCACGAACGCGGAGAGGTCCTCGTCGAGCTGCTCGGCGACCTCCAGCGGGATGGCGATGACCATCATCCGGTCGAGCCGGACGCCCGCCACCGGGACGTGGAGCAGCTTGCCGACGACGTAGTCCCAGATCGCTTCGAGCCGGGGCCGAAACGTGCGCTGCCAGTGGGCATGCTCGATCAGGGGGTAGACGACCTCGGGCCAGAGGTCGGCGCTGATCCCATCGAGGTGGTCGGATCGCGTGGCGTAGCGGAGGACCGCCTGGCGGAAGTCGCCCTCCTGGCGCCAGACTTCCGCGACGCGGTTCCAGAGGGACACGCGGTGGGCGTCCAGCGTGTCGCGGGGCGGGGCGATCATCGCCAGATCGTCGAGGGTCCGGGGCATCAGGCCGGGGTTGAGCACGCCTTTGGCGTCGAGCATCGCCTTGCGCGCGTAGGCGCTGGCGTCCTTGAGCCGCCCGCGGACCTCGCGGAATCGCCTGCGCTTGCCGAACGTATCCCGGCTGGCCAGGTACTTGATCACCACGACGGGGCTGAGCGCGGCGCGGACGTCGGGGCGGTCTTCGAGCAGTGCGCCGGCGCGCTCGATCGCCTCGTCGGTCGGCTCGACGCACGACAGCCAGGTCATCGCCAGCAGGAGCCGCGCGCGGTCGGCGTTCCTCGCGTCGAGCGGTCGTCGGAGGAAGATCCCCTGCCGCCGCGAGCCGCCCAGGAGGTACGCCAGGTAGTGACCGCAGAGATAGCGCTCGTCCGGCGAGATGACGATCGGCGTCTCGAGGATCTTCTCGAGCATCTCGCGGGCGACCGGGTGGCCGTGCGAGCCCGACGCCGTTGCGCGGCCGGTTCCGGCCGGCTCGAGAGGGTCCTTGGAGGGGGACGGCGGGGCCCCGTTGGCGTCCGGGTGCCGGGGAAGCGCCGAGGGGGGTGGCTCCGTCGCTGACATCACGATGGGTCCGGGGTCAACCCGCCCCGTCCCGTTCGCCGGGGTCCGCTCGGCTTTCCGGTCGCCCACGGTCAGCGTGCGCGACGGCGGCGGGACGACCGGGCTCCGCGGGTCCGATCGCCTGAGTCCGGGGTTGATTCGCTCGAGCCGCCGCGCGCGCTCGGCTTCCTCGAAGAGCGCGAGTGCCACCAGCTTGGCCGAAGCCGGCCGCTTGGCCGGCTTCTTCTCCAGGAGCGAGAGGATCAAGCTCTCCAGCGTCGACCAGATCTCGGGGTTCTTGAACCGGGGGGCCGGAGGCGCGGCGTTGATGTGCTGGCCGATCACGGATATCAGCATGGCCGACGAACGGGACGTCGCCCGTCGCGCATTCGTAGACCATCACACCCACGGAATACAGGTCGGTGCGATGGTCGAGCGACTTGCCCTGGGCCTGCTCCGGGCTCATGTAGCGAGGGGTGCCCCGGATCGTCCCGCTCGGGTCCCTTCGGTCGTCGGTGACGACCGACAGGCCGAAGTCGGAGAGCTTCGCGTCGTCGCTCGGCGTGAGCAAGACGTTGCCCGGTTTGACGTCGCGGTGGATCACCCCCTGGACGTGTGCGTAATCGAGCGCCTCCGCCACCTGTCCGCAGATCCGCAGCCGATCGGCCAGGAGCAGGTCTCGCCATCGAGTCGAGAAGCTCGGCCCGTTCACCTCCTCCATGACCAGGAAGCAAGTCCCTTCCGACTCGCCGAAGTCGTACAGCCGCACGATCTTGTCGTGGACCAGCCTGGCGAGGATCTGGGCCTCGAGGCGGATCTTCTCGGCGTCCTCATCGGTGCCGGAATCCTTCAGCAATTTGATGGCCACGTTCCGCCCGAGCAACTGGTCGGTCGCCCGGTAGACGGTGCCCATGCCGCCCTGGCCGAGTTCCATGTCCAGGGTGAATCGCTCGTTGAGCGTCGCGCCTACGCCGATCATCCGATTATCCGATCTCTCCCTCGAGAGCAGAAAAAGACGGCAAGAGCGGAAATGGCTTCAGGAACTGATCGCCAACAGGATAACCTGAAGTCCTTCACTTTTTGAAGTGGGCTCCCGATGTCTCGCGGAAGACCAAAGTGGCAATCCTGAGTCCGCGGGCTGGGCGCCGAGCCGGGTAACTGGTGGAGGTAACCTGCACAACGCCGGTTTGAAGCGATGGCGTCAACGCCGAACCCCCAGGTTTCGAAACGCGCGTCACGAGGCGGGCCAGGGCGGCCGACCCGCTGGCTGACACCGATGCCGTCGAACTGCTCGCCTGGAAGTCGGCGTCTCCCCCGTAGAGTATCGTGACGGACTTCTTCAGCACCGACTTGGGCTTGACCGCCAGCGTCGCCGAGCCGCCGCTCAACGCGACCGTCCCCAGCACTTGCTCGGTCACCTTCTTCCTCGTCTTCTTCTGGACCTCGAAGGTCACCGCGCCGGTGGGCACCCCCGCACCGGGGGCGATGGGCTGCACCTCGGCCTTCAGGCCCAGGGACACCAGCTTGTGCTTCTTCTTGAACACCGGCTCCGGGACCAGTACGATCTCGGTCGCGGCCCGGGAGGCCGACGCCGTGATGGAGAACATGACCGGCGACGACAGGACCGCGGTGTAGTCGGCACTGCCGGGGAACGCGGCCACGACGGTATAGGCCCCGGGCTGCATCGGAGGGGCCGAGCCCAGGGCGGTCCCGGACGTGCCCGAGCCGACGTAATAGGTCAGGACCGGGGAGACATCCTCCAGGCTGGCGGCGGGCCTGCCGTTGTTGCCCGCGCCGGCGATCGTGACCGAGGCCGGGAACGGGCTGCCGTCGAACGCGCCGCCGGGCGCCGACACCGAGAGCGTCGGCGTGGCCCGGGTCACCGTCAGCGTCCCGGGCACGTCGGTGATCGCGTAGTTGGGATCCACGGCGCCGGTGGCCATGATCGAGTAACCGCCGGACACCACCGGGCTCGACGCGGTCGCGGTCGTCGTCAGCGTCGGCGGGGTGGTGAGGCGCGCCGCCGTGTCGCCGTTGACGAAGCCGCTGTAGGTCGCCTGGAAGGCCGGCAGCGCCGCGCCGTAGACCTTCGTGGCGTCGGCCGCGGTGATCGTCAGCGGAGCCGGCGTGACCATGAGCGTGCCCGGCGCGTAGGTGATCGTGTAGTTGCCATCGACGGCGCCGGACACCGTGATCGCATACCCGCCGGCCGCGACCGGGCTCGAGGCGGTGGCGTTCGTCGAGAGCGTCGGCGGCGTCGTGAGGCTGGCGGACGTCTCGCCGGCGACCAGGCCGTGGTAGCTGGCCGTCAGCGTCGGCAGCGTCGCGCCGTAGACCTTGCTCAGGTCGTTGGCGGTGATGGTCAGCGCCGCGGGGGAGATGGTGCCGGAGGCGGCCTGAGTGGTGACGGTGTAGTCCTTGCCGCCGTCGCCGTCGTTGACGGCATAGCCGGTGACCTCGAGCGTGCTGCCGCCGGCCCCCAGCACGTCCTCCGAGGCGAACGCCTGGGTCAGGCCCGTCACGGTATCCGAGCGGTAGAGCGTTCCGTACGTCGGTGCCTGGGACGAGGCGGTGGTCCCGTCGTAGACCTTGCTGTCGCTGGTCGCCGTGATCGTCAGTGCGGCCGGGGTGATCGCGCCGGTCGACACCGGCACGAACGTGTACGTGTAATTGCCCCCGTCGTTGCCGTCGACGACGGCTCCATTGGGCGTCAGCGTCAGGCCCGTGCCCACGTTCTTGGTGCCGAAGCGCTCGGTGAAGTTGGCCGTGTCGCCCGCGGCCAGGCTGCCCGAGGCGATCGTGGGGACCGCCGTCGCGCCGGTCGTGCCGTCGTAGACCTTCGTGTCGCTGGTCGCGGTGATCGTCAATGCCTCCGGGTTGACCGTCAGTTGGCTCGAGCCGTCGGCCGCCAGGAAAATGCCGTCGCCCGCGTAGGCGTAGGTGACATCGTAGGCCAACGGACGCGCATTCAGCACCACGTTTGCGCGGCTGAATGAGATCGAGAAAGAACCGTCGGAGGCGATCGTAGCGTTCTGGGTGACACCGTCGACCGTGACGGCGACTTCTTCTCCGACCGGGACCAGTGGACCGGCCGCGAGCGTGCCGGTGAACGTGACCGTGCTCCCGTACGTGACCGTCTCCTCGGTCAGCCCCGAGAAGTTCGGCTGGGGGATCGGGACGCCGTATTCTGTGATGCTGTTGGGGTTGTTCGGCGAGAACTCGGCGATCCGACCGCCGTTCGATTCGGTGAACCAGATATTCCCGCTCGTGTCGACCGCCATCGCCAGGGGAGCGGCGCCCGCCGTCGGCACGGCGGACTCGTCGATGGCCTTGGTTGTGGGGTCGATCGTCCCCACGTTGTTCGCGGCCTCCTCGGTGAACCACAGGTTTCCGGCCGCCGGATCCGACACGATCTGAGAGAGGCCGGCATTGGCCGTCGGAACGCTGTATTCACCGATCATCGCGCCGGTCGTCGGGTTCATCGCGCCGATCTTGTTGGTGCCGGTCAAGGTGAACCAGAGGTTCTTATCGGGCCCGATGGCGATGCTCTCGGCCTGGTCGTTGCCCGAGGAGTCGATGGGGTATTCCTGGATATGGTGTGTCGTCGGGTTGATACTGCCGATCCGGTTCGCCCCCGCCTCGGTGAACCAGATGGTGCCGTCCGGAGCTTCCACGATCCCGTACGGGTCGGCGCCCGGGGTGGTCAGAGGGAACTCGGTGATCGCGTCGGTGTCCGTGTCGATCACACCGATCCGGTCCGTGTTGGACTCGGTGAACCAGATCGTCCCGCCCGGCCCGGGTGTGATCCCGTCGACCTGCGTGTTGGCGGTGCTGAGCGGGGGAGTCTCGGTGATGTGACCGGTGGTCGGCTCGATGGCGCCGAACTTGTCGGCTGATTGCTCGAAGAACCAGTACTCGGGGGCGGAATGTCCACCCGTGCCGGAGAGGGGCACCAGGTCGTCGAGGCCCGGCAGGACGCTCGTGAGGGCCGTCAGTTGCCCGGTGGTGATGTCGTACTGGTAGATCTTGTCGCCGAGAGAAGCCACGTAAACGTTGCCCTCGCCATCGGACTCGAGCCCGTCGGGGCGGAAGGTGGCGGGGAAGGCACTGTTGGTGATCAGCGTGGCGTTGAGGAAGCTGCCAGGCTGCAGGCTCACCTCGTAGAGACCCTTCCGGCCCGATGTCGCGTTGACCGCGTACGAGCTGACGAAGAGGTTGCCGGTGAAGGAGTCGTACGTCATGCCATCGAGTCCCTGCATCGGGCCGGAGCTCGCGATCACCTGGAAGGTCTGGGGATCCAGCTCGACGACGGCGTCGTCGTTGGAAACGGCGAACAGACGCCCTTGACTGTCGAAAGCGAGGCCATCCGTGTACTGGCCGCTGCCGAACGTGGTCGGCGTCTGGCCCGGGTCGTTCAGATTGACCTCATAGATCTCGCCGGTGGTATCGCTGGTGGCCAGCACGAAGTTGCCGCCCGGCACCAGGGCGAGGTCGTGGCCGCCGTTTCCGATCGTCGCCAGCAGCGTATCGGACGAGATGCCGACCGTGGGATCGACCCTCCGGACCTGTCCGACGCCGTCGGCCGACCAGGCGGTGTAGATGAGGTCGTTGTTGTTGTCGAAGATCAGGCTGTCGAGTCCCTCGCTCACGGGGATCGTCTGGAGAAGGATGCCGGTGGTCTTGTCCACCTTGTAGATCTGGCCGTTATCGATGTCGCTCGCGTAGAGGATGGCCTGCGGCCCGGCCGCGAGCGGTCCCGCCCCCGATTTGGGGGTGGGGATGGCGTATTGAGTGATCCCGCCGCCGGGGTTGGCCGGGTTGAGCTTGCCGATGGCATTCGAGTTCAGCGTGAACCAGAGGTTCGTATCCGGCCCGGCCCCGGTGGCGACGCCCAGCGGATCGACGCCCCCCGCGAGCAGGCGACGCGACTCCAGGAGTTCGAGCACCGGCGCCCGGCGCCTCCATCTCCCCGCTCGCCACCGTCGTCGCCCTCCTCGCCAATCCGGCACCGCACCGGCCCTGGCGGCCCGCCACCGTGGGATTTCGCTCGTCATGGTCTTTCGGCTCCGCTGATGATGATGACCCGGCAAGAAAGATGATCACGTCCGTCGGGCTTTCGGGCCGGAGTCACAATCCGTCGCTGCTGTAAATTGTTGCTTGTTATCCAGATTGTTATCATGAATGGCACGCGTGACTGCCGGTGCTTTGACCTGATTACGAACGGTCTAGTCACGAGCCGGAGATACCGCCGGGCCGACCGGCCCGCCCGCATCGCCCGGAACCGGCCGGTCCGGGATCGGTCGAGAGGGAGGCCGGAGTCCGTTTCTGGTTCCTGCCCGCGGCCCGACCCCTGGCCGCTGGCCGGCTTGCCCGACCGACTCGATGCGCTCGGCACCAGTTCCGGCTGCCGCCCGGGCCCCGGATGCCGGGCCGTCGGCCGATGGGCGGCTTTCAGCGGGCCGGCATGGGCCGGGCTTCCCAGGGCGTCCAAGCCGTCGAGCAGCAGCGGGCGGATCCGATCGTCGAGCCAGGGATGATCAAACGGCTCAGAAGCCGTTCTTCGCCTTTCGGCTCGCGACCCCGTTCCTCCCCACGCCGGCTCAGGCCGGCCAGACGCTTTTCGCTTTCGCCAGGATGTTGAAGACGGTATCGTTCGTGGCCAGGAAGTCGCCCGTCGCGCTAGAGACCCCATCCGGCGGCGTGGCGTTGACGGTGATCTGGCCCCCCTTCGCGAACGCTTGCTTCCCCATGATGGTCAAGATGACGGCGTTCGTGGACGCGTCGTATCTCGCCTGGACGGTGACCGGCTCGGTCACGAGGATACGCCTCCTCTTGACGCGCCGCGTCGTGTAGGCGGTGACGTGGTAATTGGTGGCGAGACCGGCACTCGCCGAATTCATCGCGGTGCTGTAAACGAGCTCGAAGCCGACGAGCACCGGCTTGCCCGCCTGCTTGCCTTTCTTGTGGGGCTTCGGCTGCATCAGGGGTTCTTCGCTGACGACCGTCGGAGAAGGCGGGACGGGAGGCCCCGGCACGACGTACTCCGTGATGATGCCGGTGTTGTTCGGGGAGAGCTCGGCGATCCGGCTGCCGTTCGACTCGGCGACCCAGACGTTCCCGTTCCGGTCGACCGCGATCGCCCCGGGAGCGGCACCGGCGGTCGGCAGGGGGAACTCGGCGATGGCCTTGGTGGTGGGGTTGATCCAGCCGACCTTGTCCGCGGCCGCCTCGGTGAACCAGAGATTTCCATCCGCCGGATTGGACACGATCTGAGTGAGGCCGGCATTGGCCGTCGGGACGCTGTATTCGCCGATCATCGCGCCGGTCGTCGGGTTCATCGCGCCGATCTGGTCGGCACCGGCAAGGAAGAACCAGAGGTTCGAATCGGGCCCGACGGCGATGCTCTCGGGTTGGCCGCCCGAGGAGTTGATCGGGAACTCCTGGATGGCGTACGTCGTCGGGTTGATCCGCCCGATCCGGTTCGCCCCAGCCTCGGTGAACCAGATGGTGCCGTCCGGGCCTTCCACGATCCCGTACGGGTGGGCGCCCGGGGTGGTCAGAGGGAACTCGGTGATCTGGTCGGTGTCCGTGTTGATCATCCCGATCCGGTTCGTGTTGAACTCGGTGAACCAGATCGTCCCGCCCGGTCCAGGGGTGATGCCATCGACCTGCGGGTTGCCGCTGGTGTGGAAGGAGAGCTCTGTGATGTGACCGGTGGTCGGGTCGATGGCGCCGAACTTGTCGGCTGACTGCTCGAAGAACCAGTACTCGGGGGCGGAATGTCCGCCCGTGCCGGACAGGGGAACCAGGTCGTCGAGGCCCGGGAGGGGGCTCGTGAGGGCCGTCAGTTTGCCGGTGGTGATGTCGTACCGGTAGATGCTGCCGGCAGCCAGGTAGAGGTTGCCCTCCCCGTCGGGCTCGAGCCCGTCGGGAATGAAAGTCGTGGGGAATGCACTGCTGGTGATGAGCTTGGCCTGGAGGAAGCTGCCCGGTTGCAGGCTCAGCTCGTAGAATCCCGCCCGGCCTGATGCCGCGTTGACCGTGCGCGAGGAGGCGAACAGGTCGCCGCTGAAGGGGTCGAACGATAGGCCATCGAGTCCGCTCAGCGGGCCAGAACTCGCCATCACGGTGAAGGTGGTTGGATTCAATTCAACGATGACCGAGTTCGATACGGCGAACAGTCGGCCGGAACTGTCATAAACGATGCCTTCCGTGAACTGGCCGCTCCCGAACGATGTCGGCGTCTGGCCGGGGTTCGTCAGGCTAACCACGTACTCGGTACCGTTGGACCTGCCGGTGACCAGCACGGACTTGCCGTCCGGCGTCAGGGTGAGGTCCCCGTCGTCGTGTCCAATCGTGGCCAGCAGGGTGTCGGACGAGATGCCGATCTCGGGGTTGACCATCCGGACTTGTCCGACTGCGTACGCGGTGTAGATGATGTCGTTGTTGCCGTCGAAGATGAGACTGTCCTGCGGCTCGGCCACGGGGATCGTCTGCAGCACGGCGCCGGTGGTCTTGTCGACCTTGTAGATCTGGGCCTTGCTATTGTCGCTCGCGTAGAGGATGGCCTGCGGCCCCGCCGCGATCGGTCCCGGCCCCGAGTTGGGGGTGGGGATGGCGTATTGAGTGATCCCGGCGGCGGGGTTGGCCGGGTTGATCATGCCGATGTTGTTCGAGCTCAGCGTGAACCAGATGTTCGGGTCCGGCCCGGCTCCGGTGGCGACTCCCAGCGGATCGCCGCCTGCACTGAGCAACTGACGCGACTCCAGGAGCTCGAGCACCGGCGCCCGGCGCCTCCATCTCCCGGCTCGCTGCCGCCGTGGCCCTCCTCGCCAATCCGGCACCGCACCGGCCCTGGCGGTCTGCCATCGTGGGATGTCGCTTGTCATGATCTTTCGGCTCCGCTGTTGCCTTTAGCGTGAGTGCCTGGAGACGATGGAGCGGAATCAAAGGGGTCGAAAGTCGCGCTCGGCTTTCGGCTCCAGACCCCGTTCCTTCCCTCGGTGAACCGAATATTGCCGTCCGGGCCTTCGACGATCCCGGACGGCTGGGCGCCGGGGGTGATCACGGGAAAGAACGAGACCTGGTCGGTGGCCGTATTGATCACGCCGATCTGGTTCGTGTTGAGCGCGGTGAACCAGACCGTCCCTTTCGGTCCCGCAGTGATCCCGCCGACGATCGCAACCGCGGTGGGTAAGGGGACCTCGGTGATGTGGTCGGTGGTCGGGTTGATGACGCCGAACTGGTTGAAGCGCGTCTCGAAGAACCAGTAATTCCCATCCGGCCCGTCCCCGATCGGGCCGGGGTCGGAATCGTAGGTGGGGGTAGTGTATTGAGCGATCCCGGCGCCGGGATCGCTCGGATTGATCATCCCGATGTTGCTCGAGCTCAGGGTGAACCAGATATTTCTTGTCGGTCCCGGCGCCGGACGCAACTCCCAGAGCGTTACCACCTTCCATGCGAATCGGGAACTCGGCGACGTTGACGGATAGGAGCCGCCGTGACTCGAGGGCTTCGAGCACCGGCGAGCGGCGTCTCCATTTCTCCGCCGACTTCCGCCGGCCATTTCGTGAATCCTCGGCCACCACGGCCTGCGGAGCCGGTCCTCTGGCCTGGTCGCTCCTCATGGTCGTTCGCCCCTTCTGCCGCTCGACAGTCGTTCACATCAGCCTGGGATCGGACCGGCCGCGGGGTCCGGGACGAACCACCCCCACCCGAAAGCAGACGTCTGAGGCGTTCCGATCTTGCGCTCGATCGCCCACTCAATCCCCGGCGCAACTCAGCCGGCGCAGGATCGTCTTTCCTTTGGCGGCGCCGCGAAGGCCGCCGAAGCGCATCGATGCTTCGGCTGGACATTGCATGTTATCGAGACTGCAACTGACCGCCAAGAGGATAACCTGAAGTCCTTCACTTTTTGAAGCGGGGTCCTAGGTGATGCCTCGGGGCCATCGGCTCCTCAACCTGGCGTGACAACGGTCCCCTTCGCCGCGATGGTGAGCGTGGCGTCGTCTGAACTGAGATGCTCGTTGTCCGCGCTGAAGATCTCGGAGTAGTTGACCGCGATCTGGCCCCCCTTGGCGAACGTCTGCTTGCCCGAGAGGGTCAGCATGACGGAGTTGGTCGCCGCGCTGTACGACGCCACCAAGGGGACGCGGTTGTACGTCAGCGGCGTTTTCTTCTTGCCGCGCTTGGTGGACGCCGCGGTCACCACGTAGTTGGTCGAGGCGCCGGCGGTCGTCGGATTCATCGCGGTGCTGAAATCCAGGGTGATACTCCGCACTAAGGGCTTGCCCTCCGGCTTGCCCCTCTTGTTCTTCTTCCGGAACACCAGCACCTGCTCGCCCGTGATCGTCGGGGCCTGGGCATGGTTGCCGCTGTTCACGTTGATGGGCGGTGTCGATACCGGGGGCAGTGCGGCCGCCGCCGCCTCGATCGACCCCCCTTGTGCGGTCGTACCGACGGTGAGGCCGGTGAACGTCGCGACCCCTTCCTGGGCCTGCACCGGGGCGGTCTGGCCGCCGCCCGGCAGCGTGAGCGTCACATCGTCGTTGAAGGATGTGCTCACATTGCCGTATTGATCCTCGGCGGAGACGACCACGGTGAACGCCCGCCCGGACGTGATGGGATCGGGTGGCGGGGTCGTGAAGACCAGTTGCGCGGCCGCGGCCGGCTTCACTGCAATCGTCGTGTTGCCCGAGTCCGTGTGATTCGCGGAGTCCGTGGCGGCGATCGTCTGGCTCCCTGCGGTCTTCAGGACGACATCGGTGAAGGCGCGGATCCGCCGTCGGCGGCCGTGAATTTGTAGCTCGCCGGCAAGCCGCTGACCTGGCTGTCGGTGCTGCCAAGGTCGACCGTGCCTTCATACTGGTTCGGGCCGCTGCCGGCGCGATTGTTGTAATGGTCGTAGGCCGTGATGGTGACCGCGCCTGCAGTCCCGGCGACGTCCGAAGTGGGGAAGGTAGTGGTCACGACGAAGTGGTCCGGCGCCGCCGGGACGACCGACTCCGACTGTTTGGCCGAGACCTTGAGAGCGGAGTCGGATGCAGCGACAGTCGGACCGCCCGCCTGGGTGTCGCCGTAGTAGACGGTGGCCGAGGACTGGTCGGCGGGGATGACGATGCCGGTGATTGTCGCGGAGCCGTCCTGGGTCGCATAGAAGACGCCGGCGACGCCGGTCGTGGCCAGGGCAATCGTCTGCGCGGCGCCGGAGGCGGCCGCCGGATTGCCGTAGGGGTCCTCGAGCTGGACGGTAACCGGCCCGCGGGTGCCCGCGACCAGAGTCAAAGCCGGGCTGGTGATCGCCACCTGGCTCGCCGCCGCCGGGACCACGTCAACCGTGGCCTCGCCGGCGACCGTGCTGGTGACCGAGTCTGTTGCTGTGATCGTCTGGTCACCCGCCGTCGTCAGGACGATGCCAGTGAAGACGTAGAATCCCGCATCGTTCGCGGTGAAGACGTGCGCGGCAGGTAGGCCCGTCGCCTGGCCGTCGGTGCCGGCCAGATCCGCCGAGCCCAGGTACTCGTCGGGGCCGCTGCCGGCGGTATTACCGTAGTGGTCCTTCGCGGTAACGGTCACCGTGCCCGGTGTCCCGGCGATGTCGGATCTGGCAAAGGACGTGGTCAGGACGAAGTGGTCGGCCGCCGCCGGGTTGACCGTCTCGACCAGATTGACCGAGGAGCTGAGGGCGGTATCGGAGACCGTCAGCGTCGGGGTGCCCGCCTGGGTATCGCTGTAGTAGACCGTGGCCGAGGACTGGCCGGCGGGGATGGCGACGCCGGTCATCGGGTTGCCGCCGGCCGCGCCCGCGTAGAAGCCCCCGACCGAGCTGGTCGTCCCCAGGCCGATCGCCTGGTCGGCGGTGGAAGTGGCTCCGAGGTTGCCGTACTCGTCCTCGAGCTCCAGAGTGACCGGCCCCCGGCTCCCCGCGGCGAGGGTCAGCGGGGCGCTGGTGATCGCCGCCCGGCTGGCCGCCGCCGGGTCGACCGTCTCTTGCTGGACCAACACGGAGCCGAGTGTCGAGGCGGAGGCGGTGATCGTCGGGGTGCCCGCCTTGATGTCCGCGTAATAGAAGGTGGCGGAGCTCTGGCCGGCGGGGATCGTGAGACCGGTGATCGCGCTGCCGCCAGACGAACTCGCGTAGAAGGCCGCCGCCGGGCTGGTCGTCGCCAGGCTGACCGCCTGGTCGCTGGTTGACGTCGCCCCCAGGTTGCCGTAGAGGTCCTTGAGTTCCACGTCAACCAGTCCGCGACCTCCGGCGACCAGGGTCAGCGGGGCGCTGGTGATCACCATCTTGGTGGCGGGGGCCGGGACCACATCGACCGCGGCGCTGGTGCCGGTGATCGCGCCAGTGGCCGCCTGGATCGTATAAGTGCCCGCATTGACGATCGATAGTCCCGAGAATGTCGCAACGCCGTCCTGGGCGGGCTCAGAACGGGCGCCATTCAAGGTAACGCCGGGATTATTGGCCAGCGCGATCGTCACCGTGCTGACCGGGGAATCGACCGGGTTGCCATACTCATCGACGACTTCGACCGCCAGGCCGAACGTGGCGCCGGCAACGATCGTGCTCGGTGGTTGCTGGCTCACCATCAATCCGGAGACGGGCCCGGCCGTCACGGTGATGGGACCCGCCGTGCTCGCGGCCAGGCTGCCGCTGGTCGCCTGGATCGTATAAGTACCGACCGCGGTGATCGCCAGGCCCGAGAAGGTCGCGATTCCTCGCGTGGCGGTCGCGGTGGACGAACCATGAAGCATGCCCACCGGCTCGTTCACCAGCGCGATCGTCATGGTCGCGTTGAACGTCGTGTCGAGGTTGCCGTACGAGTCCTCGGCATCCACGGTGAAGCCGAAGTTCGTCCCCGCGGCGACCGAGCTCGGGGGATTGCCCGGTGTGACGACCAGTTGGGTCGCGGCTCCCGCTGTCACGTCGATGAAGGTCGTGGTGACCGAGCTCAGGCGTCTGCTGGTCGCCTCGATCTGATAAGCTCCTGCCGAGTCGATGGACAACCCGGTGAACGTGATCTGCCCTCCTTCGGCGTTCGCCGTGACGTTGCCTTGGAGGGCGCCGCCGCCATTGACCAGCGCCAGGGTGACGCTGCCGTTAAAGCCCGTCGCCGGGTCGCCGTACTGGTCCTCGGCGATGAGACTCACGCTGAACAACCCGCCCGCGACGACGGAGGACGGCGGCTCGCCCCCGGGCGCGATCACCAACTGGGTGGCGGGCCCCGTCACGCCGTACTCCGTGATCACACCGGGGTTGTTCGGGGAGAGCTCGGCGATCTGACCGCCGTTCGATTCGGTGAACCAGATATTCCCGCTCGTGTCGACCGCCATCGCCAGGGGAGCGGCGCCCGCCGTCGGCACGGGGTACTCGTTGATGAGCTTGGTTGTGGGGTCGATCGTCCCCACGTTGCTCGCGGCCTCCTCGGTGAACCACAGGTTCCCGGCCGCCGGATCCGACACGATCTGAGAGAGGCCGGCGTTGGCCGTCGGGACGCTGTATTCGCCGATCATCGCGCCGGTCGTCGGGTTCATCACGCCGATCTTGTTGGTGCCGGCCAGGGTGAACCAGAGGTTCTTGTCGGGCCCGATGGCGATGCTCTCGGCCTGGTCGTTGCCCGAGGAGTCGATGGAGTACTCCTGGATCTGGTCTGTCGTCGGGTTGATCCTGCCGATCTGGTTTGCCCCCGCCTCGGTGAACCAGATGGTGCCGTCCGGACCTTCCACGATCCCGTACGGGTCGGCGCCCGGATTCAGCTTGAACTCGTTGATCTGGTCGGTGCCCGTGTCGATCACCCCGATCTGGTCCGTGTTGGACTCGGTGAACCAGATCGTCCCGCCCGGCCCGGCGGTGATCCCGGCGACCTGCGTGTTGGCGGTGGTGAGCGGAGGGAGCTCTGTGATGTGACCGGTGGTCGGGTCGATGGCGCCGAACTTGTCGGCTGATTGCTCGAAGAACCAGTACTCGGGGACGGAATGTCCACCTGAACCCGTCAGGGGCACCAGGTCGTCGAGGCCCGGGAGGGGGCTCGTGAGGGCCGTCAGTTGCCCGGTGGTAATGCCGTACTGGTAGATCTTGTTGTCGCCCCTCGCAGCCTCGGAAGCCAGGTAGAGGTTGCCCTCGCCGTCCGGCTCGAGCCCGTCGGGGTCGAAGGTGGTGGGGAATGCACTGCTGGTAATCAGAGTGGCGTGGAGGAAGCTGCCCGGCTGGAGGCTCAGCTCGTAGAAACCCTCCCGGCCCGATACCGAGTTGACCGTGCGCGAACTGGCGAACAGGTCGCCGCTGAAGGGGTCGAACGCCAGGCCGTCGAGTCCGCTCAGCGGGGCGGAACTCGCGATCACGCTAAAGGTGTTCGGATCCAGCTCGACGATCGTCGAGTTCGCCACGGCGAAGAGGCGGCCGGAAGTGTCGTAGACGATACCCCCCTTGTACTGGCCGCTTCCGATCGTGGTGGGCGTCTGGCCGGGGTTCGTCAGGCTGACCTCGTAGATCATGCCGGTGGTCTGGCTGGTGACCAGCACGGAGTTGCCGCCCGGCACCAGGGCGAGGTCCACGGCCCGGTTTCCGACCGTGGCCAGCAGCGTATCGGACGAGATGCCGACCGTGGGGTCCACCCGCCGAACTTGCCCGACGCCGCCGACCGAGAACGCGCTGTAGATGAGGTCGTTGTGGCTGTCGAAGATGAGACTGTCGAGCGGTTCACTCACGGGGATGGTTTGGAGCAGAGCCCCAGTCGTCTTGTCAACCTTGTAAATCTGGCCGTTATCCAGGTCGCTCGCGTAGAGGATAGCCTGCGGCCCGGCCGCGATCGGTCCCGCCCCCGATTTGGGGGTGGGGATGGCGTATTGAGTGATCCCGCCGCCGGGGTTGGCCGGGTTGATCATGCCGATGGCATTCGAGTTCAGCGTGAACCAGAGGTTCGTGTCCGGCCCGGCCCCGGTGGCGACCCCCAGCGGATCGACGCCCCCCGCGAGCAGGCGGCGCGACTCCAGGACCTCGAGCACTGGGGCCCGGCGCCTCCATCTTCCTGCTCGCCACCGCCGTTGCCCTTCCCGCCAATCCGGCACCGCACCGGCCCTGGCGGCCCGCCACCGTGGGATGTCGCTCGTCATGGTCTTTCGGCTCCGCTGATGATGATGACCCGGCAAGAAAGATGATCACGTCCGTCGGGCTGTCCAGCCCGACTCGGATCGGATCGGACGGAGTCGGGCTGGACAGCCCGACCGACTTTCTTGCCGGGGTCGTACTACCCGGCAAGGAAGATGATCACGTAGGTCGGGTTTTCTGCCCGTAATCACAATCCGTCGCTGCCGCGAATTGTTGCTTGCTATCAAGATTGCTACCATAAATTACATGCGGGACTCGCGGTGCTCTGACCTGATTACGAACGGACTAGTCACGAGCCCGAGATCACGCCGGGCCGACCGGCCCGATCGCATCGCCCAGAACCGGCCGGTCCGAGATCGACCGAGAGCGCGACCGCTTTCCGTTCCTCGTTCGGCCCGTCGGGCCGCTCTCCGCCGGGTTGCCGGCGGGCCGGCCGGGACGGCCCGCGGCCGACCGGGCCAGGCGACCGTCGCGGTGGGGTGCGGGTCTGGGCCGTCCGTTGGTCGGTCGGGCGTCCCGGCGGGGAGGGCGCGGGGCTGTCATCCGGCGCCGGCCCACGGTGGACGCCACCGGATCTCTGCAAACGAATGGGCGGGCGGCGGGTGGGTGCCGGCCGCTGATTGATGCGTGGCGCCATCGATGCTCGCCTGGCTTCTGCTCCGGGCGGCTCGACCGCCCCGAATCCGATGCCGAGGCCCATACTCCCCACTTCTCCCCATCACATTTTCGTGGGGTCTATGGGGACCATGGGGAGTATGGGACCGGAACGACCCCTCAGGCATCGGGCGCCGACCGGAGGTCGCTTCGCTCCCGGTCGGCATGGGGCCGTCGGGCCCCGGGGCCGGACCGGCGCCGATCCACCGACCCCGAGGCGGCGATCTCGTCCGTCGGGGAGACGGGATGATCTCCGACCTGAGAACGCTCGGGGCCTCATGGACGTTTCATTGTGATTTGTCGGACCGGGGCCGGTTGATTGTTTCGCTCCGTCGCCCGCTGCCCGCCGGACTGCCGGCCGACCGGCCCGACCGCATCGCCCGGAACGGGCCGGTCCAAGATCGGCCGGGAGGGAGACCGCAGTCCGTTCCTCGTTTCGCCATGAGGCCCGATCCCTGGCCGCCTCCCGTCAGACTCGTCCTGATCGCTCATCCAGTCCGGCCGCGGTCGCACCCCGGCGGCCCGACGCCCGCGGTCCGGTCGGGCCAGGGTCGCCCGACCCCGGCCCGCGCCCGACCGACGGTCTGGCCCGGCGCCGTCGGTGGCTCTTCGTATCACGAGATACGCCGCCCGACCGAGGTGCCCGCGGACCCATACCGGCCGGACGGCGGATGACCGGCCGGCGCGAATAGGCGGGAGAGGCCCGCGAATCGTGAACGCGGGCGCTACAGCGAGTTTTCGATGTCCGATCCGTTCCCGTCTCGCGATCAGGCTCGCGACTGCCAGCGCTTCGGGTCACGCTTGCCGTGGTGAACGGCGACCACCGCGATCCGCTCGGGTTCGACGCGGTAGTAGACGGCATAGGGGAAACGACGGACCAACGCGCGGCGAACCTCGCGGTAGACGACCGCGTGGAGTTCGGGGTTGAACTGGATGCGATCGAGCGTGGCTCGGACCGCGGCGAGGAAGCCCTCACCCAGTCCTCGGCGCTGCCGTTCATACCAGTGATAGGCCTCGTCCACCTCGGCTTCGACCTCCAGCTCGAAGACGATGGGGAGGCTCATCGGGGTCGCCTCACGCGCTCCGTGATGGCTTCCCAGGTCGTCACGTTCTGGGGATTCGCGTCGAGCGACGCCAGCCGACGGTCGAGCTTGGCTTTCAACTCATCGGTCAGCTCCGGCTCGTAACCCTCGTCGGCGAGCTGGTCCCAGATCTCCTCCATGAGCCGAAGGCGATCGTCGAGCGGCCAGGAACCCACCGCCGTCATCACCGTACTCAGATCCATGGGCCACCTGTCAGCGTATTGGCCGGGAGCCAACGGCCCCATTCAGGAACAACCAGAATCCTCTCTATTCTAATCGCAGACATGCGCCGGGGCCATCCCGATCGCGCAGGCGCGCAGCGATGGCCCGAGCCCGGCCGCAGTCCTGGCCCGCGCTCGCCCGCCGACCGGCGGCGGCGTGGTGTCGGTCGGGTCGCGGCCGGCCCCGGCGGCGGTCCGGGATGGGACGGGACGGAATGGGAGGCACAGCAAGTCCCCCCGGGGCAGGCCGGAACGGGCCGGAACGGGGACGGGGGGCCGGAACAGGGACAAGGGGCCGGAACGAGGACGTCCCTCAATCACCCTGCCGGTCGGGTCATCCGAGCGGTCTCGGCAGCGAAACCGGGGCCGGTTGATTCCTTCGCTCCGTCGCCCGGAACAGGCTGGGAATCACTTCCCGGCTCTCTGGAGAGGCCTGTTCCGGCAAGGTCTCCGGACCTCGCCCCTCTCCCGCAGCCGCCGTCAGGCGGCCCCATTCGCCCACTCCATCCGCAGGGCCAAGCGGGCACTCAGGCAACCACCCCGCCCGACCCGAGATCCGAATTCGTTCGTCCCGACCCACCCTCTTTCACCAGGGCGACCTGGGCCATGGTCCGCCGAGAAATCTTACGCGCGCAAAATTTTATGCGAAATTTTTTCTCCTTACTGCCGAATAGGTTAAGACGAGGCGCACCCACAAAATCGGCGCATCGCGTTTATGATTTTGCAAAACCGCAGCATCCTGTTAATAGGGGACGTTGTGCGCCGTGTCGGTGGGCCGAAGTGGGTCGAGGCCGGCGGCGTCTCGTCCGAGCCGGCTGTTCGCGGCAGGGACGACCTGCCCGGCCCCAACTCCCGGACGTGGGGTCGGCCCTCACGGAGATCCCGAGGCGGGTCGGTCCCGTCCGGAAGGGACGCCGTCGGCCGCCGCGGCGCCGGGTCGTCCCGCCCGCACTCGGCGGGCCTCCCTGCCGGTCACCAGGAGGGATTTCGATCGCATTTTGTCAGGACAGGGCGCGGGCCATCGTGTGGGAACCGGAGACTCTGCCATCCAAAGCTTGGGGACGTCCTCGCCGCTATCGCCTGGATCCCACCGCCGTGGCGGCGAGGGAGCCCGGGTCATCGATCCGGAGGCGGGCCCGTCCGTCCGTCCCCCTCGGGACCGAATCCCCGGGCCGGCGGGAGGGATGGCGCGGGAGATGCGGGCGGCGGCCCCCGGGCACCTTCCCAGAATTGATGAGGAGGCGCCGTGAGGCGCCGAATCCCGGCCGCCGGCCGCCGATCCGGGCCGGGCCGGTTGGGCCTGGGGAATCGGCTGCGAATCCCGTCCCGGCGCCACGGAGCGACGTTCTGGCGAAGTCCGGCGAACGGACCGGCCGGCGGCGGGGTCGGGAGACCCGCGCCGTGCGCGACACCCCGAAATCGGGAAGTGATCCACCGCCCAATCCCCGCTGTCCGCCGGACCGCCAGCCAGCCGGATCACCCGCATCGCCCGGAACCGGCCGGTTCGGGATCGGCCGGGAGGGTAACCGCGATCTGTTCCTCGTCTGGCCCGGCGGCCCGCTCTCCGCCGGGTCGCCGGTGGGCCGGACGGGCCGACTCGACCCGACTCGCACCGGGTCGGGCTGTCGCTCGGGGTCCGGATGCCGATCCTGCGATCGCGGGCTCCTCATACACCCTTTCAAGGGGCCGGCGCGGGACCGGCGCCGGCACGGGCCGGGCTTCCCAGGGCGTCCAGGCCGGCGAGGAGGAGGAGGCGGATCCGATCGTCGAGCCAGGGCTGCCCGAGGAACCATCGGACGTTGCCGGCGAGCGATTCCGGGCTGATCGTGTGGATGCCGACGTCGCACCGGACGACGCCCAGCACGCTCGTGATCGTATACAAGAGCTGCGAGATGACCTTCGGGACGGCGTGGTCGCCCCGGTGGCGGAGTTGCTTGGCCAGCAACTTCAGCCGCGCCAGCAGGCCGACGAGATCGACCTGGGCCATCGCCGCGCGCTCGGCCGCTGTCGGGTCGATGAGCGTCAGGAGGCAGGCCGGCCGGGAGGGGCGCGAGGGAGCATGGCGGCCGCCGGAATGGGCCCGCGAACCGGCCTGGGGCACGGATAGCAAGGGGCTCGACGGCGGGATGTATCGCATCAATTCGGCCGCGTCGATCAGCTCGGTCAGCGGCCGTTCCAGGTAGAATCCCAGCAGGATGCTCAACTCGTCGTCCTCGGCCGCCGCCGCCGGCTCCTGGTAGGTGCGCGCCGGGCCGCCGCCGCGGCGCGGATCGACGACCAGCGCCGTCGATGCCGCGTGGCTCATCCCCGCGTCGAGATAAGGCATGACGCGGTAGGCCACGTGCAGGAGATCGAACTGCGAGGCGTGCGATTCGCGGAGGATCGCCATCCATTCCTCGAACCGCTCGCCCGGCCGGGCCTCGCCGCGAAGGCCGCGCGGGATCAGCTCCTCGACGAAGCGGCGGAACGCCCGCTTGGCGGTCACGAGCGCGTTGTCGAGGCGCTGAGCGTCGAACTCCGGGAAGGCTCGCAGCAGCTCGGCGCGGGACCGCCCGCGACGGCCGCGGAACTCATCGGCCAGGAATGTCTCCTCGAAGAAGACCCAGTAATGCGGCTTGCCGCTCCGCTCGCAATGCCGTCGCAGCGCCTGGATCGCCTGGTGGAGCACGTCAAGTGCGTAGACGGCGTCGGGGTCGAGGGTCCGCTCCGGATCGGCCACGAACGTCAGGGCCGCGTCGAGATCCAGGCCGCGAGCCCTCGCGCCAGAGCCGGTCGCGCGGTGGAAGTCCCGGACGTGGTTCTGGATCGAGCGGTAGAGGTAGGTGCGGAAGCGGGCCCTCCGCCCCTCCTCCTCCTGTCTCCGCCGGAAGGCCCGGAAGCTCGCCAGGAAATCCCGCTCGGCCGTCTTCAGGAGGAACGAATGCGCCAGGTCCTCGAGTTCTCCCTCGGGGACCCGCAGCAAGCGGAACGCCCGGATGATCGGCTCGTAGTAGGCCAGGGAGAAGGCTTGCCAATCGGCCAGGTCGCCGTCTCGGGTCATCTCGTCGTCGGGCACGAACGGGTCCATCGGCTCACTCTCCCTCGCCATCTACCCGGGCTTCGCGCGTTTCCCGCCTTCGTGCCGCCGTCGTCCCCTCCCTGAATAGACGTGCCGATCGCGCCCGACTTGCGCCGGTCCAACACATTTTTATCCCGACCGGCAGGCCGCGGGCAAGGATGCAGCAGCCGGCCGGCATCCGTCCAGAGTTGCGAGACCTCTCGCCCAACACCACCGGGCTCGGGCCCGGCTTGGGCGGATCCTTGCCCCGAAGGGGCCGAAACAGGAAAGCCCGGGGCGACGCCCCGGGTCTCGGTCGCCCAACCCGAGCCGAGCCCTGGAAGGGCGACACATGACTGGCCTGGGAACCGTTCCTTGTGCCGCCCTTTCAGGGCTCCTTCCGGGAGGGTGGCTCGGTTCCCCGGGGCGTGGCCCCGGGCTGGTTTGTTTTGCCCCCTCGGGGCAAATCGTGGTGGCGTCCAGCGAGGAGTCTCAGAATTCCCCGGTCCCCGCGCAAGGACGATCCACCCGCGCCGTTAGTCCTCACGAACGCCGGCCGTCGAGGAGGTCGAGGACCTCCGAGGCTCGGCGATCCGGGGCCCGATCCTCGCTGGGCCGCTCTGGTGTTCCCCCTCGGGGAGGAGCGGTCCGGGACGGGACTCCGACCATGCCGGTGACCGACCGCTACGGTCGGGATTTCGTCGGGACGGCGGGCGACCGGCACCGATGGCGACGGCGCGAGACCCCGGGATCGCGGCCCAGACCGGCCGCCCCGGTGTCGCCGATCGCCGTGCGCCCGGGGCCGTCCCGAGGCACCGAACTCGAGGAGACGCGCGATGAACTCCCCACGCGAATCGGTGGGCGCGGCGACCGTCCGGATCCTGTCGCGAATGATCAAGCGGCCGCCGGCGGCGAAGCCGCGGCGGTTCCGCCCCCTGGCCGAGCCCATGGAGGCCCGTGCCATGCTCAGCCATGTCGGCCTCACCCGGGCGATGATCGACCCGATCGCCATCGGCCGTGGTCCGTCGGCCATCGTCGGTGGCCGGCAGCCCTCCTCCGGCGCCACATCGATGGAAGCCGCGCGTGATCTCGGCCCCGGCACGGCGGCCCCGTCCGGCCCCGGGACCATGGATGCGGTCGAGGTCAACGGCCAGGTCGAGATACAGCCCGACGCGATCGTGCTGACCTGACTATCCGCGCGGAGAAGCACGGGTTAGAATCCGGCCTGGGCCATCACGTCGTGAATGGTCGCAGGGGCGCGATGATCAACGAGCCCAGACCGGATCGTCGAGGGGACACCGACGACGCTCCCGGGGGCGAATCGCTCGCGGGATGCGCCGACGGCTCGGCCGCGGCCCGAACCCTCGAGGGAGGCCCGATCGAGGACCCGGTCTTCTCGACCATGAGCTTCGAGGGGCCCGTCGGGCCGCCGGTCGCCGCGGAAGGGCCCGGGTCGGTCGTCGGCCCTTACAAGCTGCTCCGGCGCATCGGCGAGGGGGGGATGGGCGTCGTCTACCTGGCCGAACAGACGAGCCCGATCCGCCGCGAAGTCGCCGTGAAGATCATCAAGCCGGGGATGGACTCGGGCCAGGTGATCGCCCGCTTCGAGGCCGAGCGCCAGGCGCTGGCGATGATGGACCACCCCAACATCGCCAAGGTGCTCGACGCCGGCGTATCCCCCCCCTACGAAGGGGGGGCCGGGGGGGGTTTGGGCAGCGGCCGCCCCTACTTCGTCATGGAGCTGGTCAAGGGCGTGCCGATCACGCAGTTCTGCGACGAGGCACGGCTGGCACCGCGCGAGCGGATCGAGCTGCTCGTCGCCGTCTGCCAGGCGATCCAGCATGCGCATCAGAAGGGGATCATCCACCGCGACATCAAGCCGTCCAACGTGCTGGTCTCGCTCTACGACGGCCGGCCGGTGCCGAAGGTGATCGACTTCGGCCTGGCCAAGGCGACGGACCAGCGGCTGACCGAGCGGACCCTCTTCACCCGGTACGGGGCGATCGTCGGGACACTGGAATACATGAGCCCCGAGCAGGCCGAGAACAGCGACGTGGACGTCGACACGCGGACCGACATCTACGCGCTGGGCGTGCTGCTCTACGAGCTGCTGACCGGGACGACGCCCCTGGAGCGGCTCGGGTTCCTCGAGGCGGGATACTCCGAGATCCTCCGCCGCATCCGCGAGGAGGAGCCGCCGCGGCCGAGTGACCGGATCTCCAGGTCGGAGCAGGTCGCCGCGATCGCGGCGCCGCGCGGGATGGAGCCGGCGCGGCTGGCGCGGCTGGTCAGTGGCGAGCTCGACTGGATCGCGATGAAGGCGCTGGAGAAGGACCGCACCCGCCGGTACGCGACGGCCAACGACCTGGCCCGCGACCTGGATCGCTATCTCCGCGGCGAGCCGGTCGAGGCCGGCCCGCCCTCGGCCGGATACCGGCTGCGGAAGTACGCCGGCCGGCACCGCGCGGCGCTGGCGACGTTGGCGGCCTTCGCGGTGGTCCTGGTGGCCGCGACGGCGATCAGCGCCTGGCAGGCCATCCGCGCCACCCGGGCCGAGGGGCTAGCCAAGGGGAACCTCGCCAAGGCCCAGGAACAAGAGGCCAACGCCACGCGGTCGGCGGCCCAGGCCAGCGAGAACCTCGCCAAGGCCCGGGAACAAGAAGCCAATGCCAAGCGGTCGGAGGCCGAGGCCAAGGTGACGTACGGCTTCTTCCGCGACAAGGTTCTGGCCGCGCCCCGGCCCGAGGGCCGCGAGAATGGGCAGGGCGAGGACGTGACCCTCCGGGAGGCGATCGATGCGGCCGAGCCGAGCATCGCCGCCGATTTCGCCGGCCAGCCCAAGGTCGAGGCGGACATCCGCGACACGCTCGGCACGAGCTATCTCTTCGTCGGCAAGGCGGGGGCCGCGATCCGCCAGCTCGAGCGGGCCAGGACGCTCCGCGAAGCCGTGCTGGGCGCGGACCATGAAGACACCCTCGGTTCGATGGACACACTCGCCTTGGCCTATCAGGCCGCGGGCCGATACACCGATGCGGTCGCCTTGCACCGGCGCGCCTGCGAGGCCTCCCTCGCGAAGCTGGGCCCCGAGCATCCCGGCACGCTCCGGATCATGAGCAACCTGGCCACGGCCTACGGGCACGCCGGCCGGCCCGCCGAGGCGGTCCCGCTGGCCGAGCTCGTGTTCGCCGTCCGCAAGGCGAAGCTCGGCCCCGACCATCCCGAGACGCTGACGGCCCGCAACAATCTCGCCATCGCCTACCGGGCCGTCGGCCGGCACGATGAGGCCCTCCGGATCTGGGAATCGGTCGTCGAGCGGTCCCGGGCGATCCTCGGGCCGGAACACCCCGACACCCTGACCCGCACCAACAACCTCGCGACCGAGTATCTGAGGGCCGGTCGCGTCGCCGAGGCCGTGCCGCGATTCGAGGAGGTCCTGCGGATCCGCCGACGGAAACTCGACCCGCGCCATCCCGACACGCTGCTCTCGATGAGCAACCTGGCCACAGCCTACGGGCACGCCGGCCGGATCGGCGATGCGATCGCGCTGTACGAGGAAATCCTGGCCGCGCGCAAGGCGAAGCTCGGCCCGGATCATCCCGACGTCGCCATGACCCTCGCCAGCCTGGCCCAGGCCTATCGCGAGGCCGGCCGCCTCGGCGACGCGATCCCGCTGCTCGAGCAGGCCGTCGCGCTGCGGAAGGCGAAGTTGCCCCCCGAGCACCCCTACACGATCGCCAGCCTCGGCCAGCTCGGATCCGCCTATCTGGACTTGAAACGGTTCGCCGACGCCGAGGTCACGCTCCGCGAATGCCTGGCGCTCCGCGACAAGAAGCAGCCCGACGAATGGCAACGGTTCCAGACGATGAGCCATCTCGGCGCCGCGCTGGCCGGTCAGAGGAAGTATGCCCAAGCCGAGCGGCCGCTGATCGACGGCTTCGATGGCCTGCTGGCCCGCGAGAAGAAGGTCCCGCCTCGCCTGAAGGGCGAGGTGGCCGCCGCCGGCGCACGGATCCCTCCCTTCTACGAAGCCTGGGGCCAGCCCGCGGCGGCCGCGAGGTGGCGCGAGCGGCTGGCCCCCATCGCGGATAAGACGCCCTAGGCCATACCTCACGGGGCGTCTACGTCCCGACCGACTATGCCAGGCGGATCTGGGAGGGCAGTTGGATATCCCGGGACACTCACATTCAAATCTGCGTGCGTAACCCCGCGAACATCCTGAGGACCTGGATCCATCATCCCACCGGCCTCGAGGTGAACGATGTCTGCGAAGCGCTACAAGCTGGCATTGCCGGCATCGACCGAACGAATCCGCCAGGCGAGGATCTATCTCGAGAAGATGTCGCAGGAGGAGCAGATTGACCTCATGGTCAAGGCCAAGGTCATGACGATCGAGCAGGCCGCGCGAGCCAAGAAGAAGCTGGCCGAGGCCAAAGTCATCAAGTAGGGAGGTCGGCCGGCCGTCCCGCTCGACCGATCGGAACGGGGTCGGGAGCCGGGATACGTCATTGGGTCCCGACGCCATTGATTTCCCCGGCCGGCGGACCGAGCCGAACGGGCGACCGACGTCGGCCGGGTCGGGACCGCCAGAACTCGCTGCGTCCCCGTTCCGGTCCCCTTGTCGATCAATAAGCTCGGCCCGACACAGCAGGTGGATGAGGAGCGTCTGATCCTCGGTGATGAATGCCTTTTCGACCAGGCCAGTGCCCAGCCAGGTCAAGCGCGTTGGTTGGTTGAACCCAAACTGCTTCAGGTTCCGAACGCGGGCGCCATCGCCCTCGGTCGAATCCCGTCGATTACCGAAATCGTGATCGCGTTCACTGCCCTGCCCTCCGGGATCGGCTGCAACGTCTTCTCCGACGATGTTCTCTGCAATCTGCCCGGGAGAAGTCCATGGACGCGGGGTCTTGCTGACGACGCGGCGAATTTCCTTGATGTCGTCAAGGAAATTGTCACCAACCTCCAGGATCTCGGTGTCCGGAGGAGCATCGTCGCGGCGCTCCAACGCGTGAATCCATCGATCTCGTCCGTCGAGTTGAACGAGCTTCAGAATCCGTCCAGTGTCGTGGTCGGCCACGGCCTCGATGGCAAGACACTGGCTCTCGACCTTTCGCAGGAATCCGATGGTTTTCGGCGAATTTACGCGCACTTGCTGGCTAAATAGATCCACCCAATGGGGAAAGTAGCGACGAGCGGGATGTAGGGTGGGCTCTGCCCACCGACGAGAGGCCCTCATCGGTGGGCAGAGCCCACCCTACTTTCCCTCTTGCGTGGATCTATTTAGCTATCAACGCCCTCCCAAGCAGACGTCGATTTTCGAGCATCCGGAGGATCGAATCCACCCGGGCGCGCTTTCGCTCCTGGCCGAAGAATTCAAGGCGGCGCCGGCCCACGGACATGGCCAGGTGATCCTGACGACGCACAGTCCGCAGTTCCTCGACCATTTTGACGTGGAACAGATTCGCGTCGTGGAACTCGCAGACTTGCAGACCCGAATTGGCCCCGTCTCTGCCGAGCAAGAGGAAGCGGTTCGCGACAAATTACTCGAGCCCGGGGAACTTCTCACGGTTGATCCTGCGCGAATGCAACTGGAGGCAACCGGCGCATGAGGCGGCTCGTCTTATTCGTGGAAGGGGACGGCGAAGTCGACGCAGTACCGATTCTTGTAAAACGGCTACTTACTGCGTGCGTCTCGGCGGCGGTTTCAGCTTCCGCAACTCCTCCAAGTTCGAGATCTGCCGCCGGCGCATCGACTCGAAAGGCGAGTACGCATTCCAGAGCTGATGGAACGGATAATGCACGCGGAGCGGGTCGATCGCGCTCAAATCTCTCGCCACGAGGAAGCAAAACGGCCGGGCGGGCGTCCCCAGCTTCTCGGCGATCCTCCGGCCCTGTGCGGCCAGTTTGCGAGATTCGGCGATCTGCTCGGCCCGCAGGCGAGGGAAGACGGAGGCCTCGGCTTCTTCCGATGTCGCCTCGACCCAGAACGCATCGACGCGCTCCGCCCCCCACTCCTTGCCGCGATAACCGCAGTCCCGCCAGAAGCGACGAACAAGCATCGCGTTACCCATTACAGAAGAAGCGCGCGGCGGAAGACGTGAAACGACACGGATTTCCCCCCGGGATGGAAGGAGTCTGACCCTCTCGGGGGCTCCAAAGGGCTCGGGCGACAGGCCAGGTTGAGATCGGTCCCCGAGCCGTTCGGGCAGCCAGACAGCCACGCTCAGGTTAGAGGCGAATCGAGCAGAGCCATGTAGAAGATCCCCTCTTCATCCTCACCCTTCTCGAAATGGTAGTGAATATCCTCGCCATCTGGCCCGGCTTCGCGCAGCGTGCAATAGCTATGAGTCAGTTCTTCATCGCTGCTGAACCAGTCTTGGATCTCTGTTCTCAGCCACTCCTTCCCGTGGAACTCACGGAGGATGTCCCAGAGATCGTCTTCGATGAAGAGCGGCAGGGAGTGATTCGGCCTCAAACCGCGGAACTCTTCATCGATGTTGACATGCGCCCGCGGATTCGTCCTATGCAATCTGTACACGACCGTATCCTCTGATAGGGACTCTGAGCGTGACATTCGTCGAAACTCTAGGTCACGTCCTCGCTACGCTATCTCGTCAAGTCGGCGAGAGGTTCCCGGAACCATTTCGCGCTCCCGGCTCAATCGTAGCAGAACAGGGTCTTTCCTTTGCGGACGTTGGCCGAGCGACAATTCGGGCAGCGCAGCGGTGCCTTGAAACGGAAGTGGCCGCCGCAGTGGCATGCCCCCGCGATCGCCTCGACCTGACGATGATATTCCTCCTCGGATATCGGCTCACCCGGGTAATTCTCCCGCACGTCACGGTCGTGCTCTTCCGATGCCAGGCAATACGGGACTTTGAGACCCTTCAAGTATCGAAGATGCGGCTCGCCGATCTCCTCGAACGAGAGCCCCTTGTCATCGCCGCAGGTGCCGCAGCGAAGGCGGTGGAAAAAGAACCCGCCGCCGTCGTGGCCGCGGAATTGGTGGCCGCAATCCCGACATTCTGCCTCAAAGGTGCATCCCACGGCACGACTCCGGTTTCAGGAACGAGCGGGCCCGCGAGGTACGATCTCGGACTCCACCTACCAGAGAAACGCCTCGATTGGCGACGGCCAGACTCCTGCCGCCCCGGGGTCATCGTTTATTTGCCTCGCCCTTCCGGCGCCTCTCATCGTTGACGCAGGGACCGGCGACTCACTGCGTCCCCGGTTCCGCTCCGTTTTCGGCACGCACATCCTCCCTTTTCTCACCGCTCAGCCAGCCAAGTCCTCGAGCGTCATGCCGTGAGCCGCCATGTTGGCCATCATCTTCGCGATCAGGACGTCGTCGAGCACAATGTCCTCAAAAGTCCCGTAGACTTTCTTCGACTCCGGCTTGGGTCTCGGTCGGTGGGGCTTGCACCTGGCCGCCCTAGCGAATCCCTGGAGCGTCTCATAATCGATGGAATCATCAGGGCCTGGCTGCCTTGCACGGGCTGCCGCGTCTTTCCTTCTCGCCCTCTCCCAAAGATCTTTGGGCATGGCGGATCCTCTTCGAGCGGTCAACGGCGCGCGCGAGCCACGGAGATGCAAGATCGATCTCCGAACTCTGCGCCTCATCGCCAGCCTAGCTCGGCTGACGCCCATGTACCCGCTCGTGTTGGGAAAGACCAACGTCCGCGATAACGGTCGCCACATCAGGGTTTCGGAATCGGCATCCGCGGCGGGGCCGTCTCCCACATCAGGGCGACGCCATCCGCGGTCAGGCCGTACGCCTCGTTGACCAGGTCGCTGATCTTGCGCTCCAGCGCCAGCGCTGTCGCGCCAGGGCCTGCGCGGGGAGGATGGTCCGGGTGTGCTCCTCCCTGAGGTTGCGATGGGCCGCGAGGCTCAAGGGGTTCTTCTTGCCGCGAAGCTTCCGGACCTCGGAGACGAACGACTCGGAGTCGAGGTCCAGGGCGGATTGGAGCCTTTGGCTCGGCTCGCTGACGTTGTGCTCGGACTTGAGCCAGTCAAGCAGGTCCCGCGTCGCCTGGGACTGAGATCGGGCGATCTCGGTCAGTCGTTGAACCGCCTTGTGGCACGCTTGGACGGCCTCGTCGCTCGTCCGGGGGACCGGGTACGATTCCATGAACGAGGTGAAGTAGCGGAGGGCCTCGTCTTTTCCGTGTTGGGCCGATCTCCACGCGAACCACCAGCCAATCGGCGCGTTGAGGACCGAGAGGAGCCAGGCGTCTTGAGTCGGGAGGAAATACGTCGTGTTGTTCGAGAGATACTCGCCCGGCGTCAGGCAGAAATTGGCCGTCCAGGTGATGTCCTGGTAGGTGATCCGAGGCTTCGAGAACTCGCCCCAATAGGCGCAAGCCCGCAACTCCCACCAGAATCGGCCCTTGTCCTGGCGCTTCCGCAGGGGTTCTTCAAATGGCTTGAGATGAGCATGAACGCCCGGGTAGGTCTCCCGAAAGATGTCCTCCGCACGATCGCCGGCGCCGGCCCAGGGCCAGGGATGATCCCCGCTCGACTTGATCGCGATCATCCAGAGGCCGGCCCATTCCGGCGACCACCTTCGAATATCCTGGCCGCGCAGGAAGGGGCGGATCAGCGGCTCGGCGGCCGGGTCGTTCTCCAAGATGGCCTGCTTGGCCCTCCCGTCGATGACGAAAGCCTCATTGAATCCCGTCAGAATACCGCGGTAAGGTTTGACTCCAGCATATTCCGCGAGAGGGATGCCTCGCGCTCGGATCTTCTCGACGAGGTTCACCACTGATCCCGGCTCGAGGGACCATGCCTCCTTCGTGAGCCTGGCTCTTGGGACCGCGACCCCCTCCTTGGCGATCTGCACGCTCAGGTCATCGATGCGCAATTGCTCCCTGGGGATCGCGCATACCTTTGTCGTCTCCGGAGCGCTCTCTTCGTCGGGCCGCCGGACGACGATGATCGATGGAAACACATCGGCGTCCTGGAAGATCTGCTTGGCATGGCCGAAGTTGACGACCGACTCGACCCACGCCTTCTCGGCGAAGACCTTCCGCAACGGCTCGCCGTAGCCGGCCTTCATCCACTTGTTGGTCACGACGTACGACAGCCTGCCGCCCGGCTTGAGCAGGGTCAGTCCCAACTCGTAGAAGTAGACGTACAGGTCAGCCATGCCGTGATAGGCCGCGTACCGCGATTGCAGGTACGGCTTGGTCGGCGAGAGCCACTCCTGGCGGATGTACGGCGGGTTGCCGATCACCACGTCGAAGCCGCCGTGTTCCCCCTCGAAGACCTCGGGGAACTCCGCCCGCCAGGCGAACGCCCGCGGGTCGATCGCCGGGTCGGCCACGACGCTGTTGCCGACGCGGAGCGTGTGGTCCAGGCTGGTCAGCTCCTTCCCCTTCACCGCTGTCTTGATCCAGAGGCTCAGCTTGGCGATGTGCACCGCCTCGTCGTTCAGGTCCACGCCGTAGAGGTTCTCCTGGAGGATCTTGCGGTCCAGGTCGAACAACTCGGCATGGCCGCGCAGCTCCTGCACCCGGTCGTTGGTCTGCTGGTACTCGGCGTGGAGCTGATCGAACGCCTCGATCAGGAAGGCGCCGCTGCCGCAGGCCGGGTCGAGGATCCGGATCGAGCCCAGCGCGAGCTGCCAGTCCTGCCAGAAGGCGAGCAATGCCTGCCGCTGCGGCGCCTTGAGCGCGTCGAGGTCGTAGGCCCGCGGGTCGGCCAGGGCGTCGCGGGCTGTGCCTTTGGCCTTCTCGGCGCGGTCGCGGCGGATCCGCTCGAACCGGTCGCGCAACACGCCGCCGAGCGCCTGCTCGACGATGTAGCGGGTGATGTAGTCGGGCGTGTAGAAGGCGCCCTCGCGCTTACGCCGGCTGACCTTGTCCTTGCCCGGCTCGGCCTCGGGTTCCGCCGCGATTTCGACCGACTTCTCCAGCTCGGCCTGGAGCTTCTCCAGGTCGTCGATCGACTGCTCGAAGATGTGGCCGAGGATCTCGACGTCCACCAGCCGACGGTCGGAGATCACCTCATCCGCCGGGATCGCCGACGCCGGCCGGAAGTCGTACTCGGCCAGGTCGTCGAAGAGGCCGAAGACCTCGTCGGGGACCTTCAGGTCGTCGAGCACCGGGTCGTCGGCGAACAGGCCGCCGTTGTACTTGCGGATGTCCAGGGCGTCGTTGCCCACGTTGATCGCGCGGAACATCCCCCGGAAGTTGTCCCAGAGCGGCCGCGGGTTGTACGGGTCGCGGTGCGCGTAGGCCCGCTTGATCGTCTCGGCCGGCAGCAGGCCCCGGTCCTCGCAGAAGGCGATGAACAGGATGCGGTCGAGCAGCTTCTGGGCACAGGCCAGGATCCGACGGGGATCAACCTCGGGGTTCGCCCATCGCAGCCGCGAGAGCGTGCTCCGCCGGATGAAGGCGTACAGGCCATACACCTCCTTGGTCACCTCGCGGCCGATCTTCTCCGAGTCCTGGAGCAGCCCATCCAGGTGGCACGGACCGTGCGCCGGGACCATCCGGCCGGCGTGGAGCAGGAAGACGAACTTCTTGAGCTGGCGCTCGTCGGCGGCGAGGGCCTCGGTGTCGAACCGCTCGTAGGTCTGCTTGTCCGCCCCCTTGTAATAGAGGCGGGTCTGGCGGATGTTGGTGACGAGGATCCAGTTGCAGCGGAGGTTGATCGCGTAGTCGAACGCCTGGTCAACCGCCGAGACCTTCCGGCCGGCGAACGGCCGATCGAGCGGATCCTTGGGCCCCTTGCCCTCCACGGCCGCGACGTACCGCTTCGCCACGGGGCCGAACTCGCCGAGGACGGCGTCGGCGTACTTGCCGTTGGCCTGGACGTGCTTCTCCCGCGAGAACGTGTATCGCTTGGGATCGTTGACCGCCCTCGTATAGCCCAGCAGGCCGCAGAAGACGTCGCTCAGGAAATCGCCGAGGATCTCGACTTCCTTGTGGGCATCCACCGAGCCGCTGGCGATGATCTCGGCCCATTTGTCCAGCTTCGGGCGGTGCCCGAGGACCGCTTCGGTGAGGCTGAACCCCAGGATGGGGAGGCGAATCACGTCGGGGCGAAAGATCGGCTTGGCTTCGACCGGCACGGCTCAAGACCTCGATCGACGGCGACGGGAGGCGTTCGGTTCGACGCCTGGGAAAGAGTCTCATATTACCCCGGCGCCATCGATCGGCACAAAGGGGCGCGTGTTCGGCGAGACCGAAGGGCAGGCGAGCGGCTGGTCTTCAAGGCGAAGGGCCGGGGGCCGGAGCGGTTCACGATGGCACGGGGATCGGCGGACGGAGCCGACTCCTCCGAGCCGGCCGGCGGGTCCGTTGTCGGAGGGGCTCCGTCACGCGACCCGGTCCGCGCCGACCCGACGGACCGTCACCGGACAGAGCCGGCTCCTCCAGCGAGCCGGCCCGGGACTTTTGTAGGAGGGGGCTTGTCACGCGACGTTAGGTTTTGCCGGAAATCGCGACACGAAGTTTTGCCGCGACCTGTCGTTATGTCCTCTGGTCTCGGAGTGACACCCTCAGATTCATGATATCCTCACGGTTGATATGGGTCGCCGGCTGACGACTCAACTGGCAGCCCTCGTGATCCGCGACGACCCAGGCGTAGGTCTCCGGGTCGAACATTACATACACAGTCTTATGTCTATTAATCTTCCCAATATAATGACGCCTGTTGTACAACGAGATCGTCCCGGTCGCGTCGGCGCGCCGCCGCACGGCGTAACCGGCCAGGCCCGCCGCGACCCGCGCCAGCTCCCAGTGGCCCTCCTCCCACCCCGGCGTATAGGCCCGCCCGGAGTGGACCAACCCCGGGAAGGCCTCCCATCGGCTCCGGCCGCCGATGCTGGGATACTCCCGCCGCTGGATCTCGTCCAGGACCGCGAACCGCGCCTGCAACTCCTCCGGATCGTCGCAGGTCCAGGGCTCGCCCCACCGCTTGCCCGTCCCCTGCGACCGCTCCACCACCCCGTTGTCTTGGGGGCGCCGCGGCGGGTTGGGGACCACCCCCACTCCCACGCCCAGCAGCCACAATTCCAGGTCGGTCGGCAGGTCGCCGCGCGTCCCCCACGGCGCCCCGTTGTCCACCCGCAACCGCTGGGGCCGGCCCCAGCGGGAGAAGGCCAGCCGCAGTTGCCCCTGGGTCGCCGTGGGCGGGACCTGGGTCCAACGGCCCAGGGGGGAAAACCGCGGTCCACAGGGCCGCGCCGCTGCATTCGTCCACGATCCGCAGCCAGGAGACGAGTTGACCGGATCGCAGCTTCACCAGCTCGGCCGCGTCCATCTGCCAGACCTCGTGAGGCCGCTGCGCCCGGCGCGAGTCGGCGGCGGGTCGGCGCCCCGCCGGCGCCGGGGACAGGCCGGCGCGGTGGAACCAGCGCTGGAGCGTCCGGGTGGTCGGCAACGGATCCTCGGGGAGTCGGTGGCCCAGCATCACGCGGATCAGTCCGGCCCCCCAGGTCGGATGTTGCCGCCGCAGGTCGAGGGCCGCTCGCACGAGCGCCTCGTCGGGCTTGGGCGTCGCCGCCCCGCACCGGTCGTACGACGGGGCCAGGGGGGCCGGATCGCCACGGCCGAAGCGGTCGAGCAGGTGGCGGACCGTGCGCGGGGGCAGGTCGAGGGCCCGAGCGATGGTGGGGCCGTCCTGGCCATCCTGGTAGCGCCGCCAGATGGCTTGGCGTACGGGCAGAGGGATCGGGCGCGGCATGGGTCGTCCTCCATCGGGGATGTGAGCCGAGGCACCGGCCCTCACTGTACGCCTATCGAGGCCGCGGCAAAACTTCGTGTCGCGATTTCCGGCAAAACCTAACGTCGCGTGACAGGCTCCGTCCCCCGACCGGCCCGATCGGTCCCCCGACCGGCCCGATCGGTCCCCCGACCGGGGCGGTCCCGTACCGACCGGTCGCCGGACAGAGCCGGCTCCTACATCCGATCGGAACCGTCCCTGACCATGTGGAGCATGGTCGTCCCCTCGAGCGGGCTCTGCCCATCGGCCGGCACGCCACAAGCATTGTTGCTCGCACGACGTCGCCGACGACGCGCCCGAGTTCCCCGAACTCATCGTCGGCGCCCATGCTTTGCACATTCTCCGCGGTGCGAACCATGCGAACCATGCGAACCATGCAAAGCATGGGAGGCCTATGCGGCCGGCGCCGATCATTGATGCGGGCGTGTTTCTAGTGATGCTTGCACTCGGCGGTCGGCGGACGGATGACCGCCACCGATCGGTTGCCGGCGCCCGTACTCCACACTTTTCCACGCTCACAATTTCGTGTGGCCTACGTGGAGAACGTGGCCTACGTGGAGAATGGGAGCCCCATCGGGCCGGCGCCGGCCGCCGATCGGGCCTCGGGGACTCGAGCGGTTCCCGCCGGGAGCGGGGTCGCCGGGCGGACCGGGCCTGACGGCCGTGTCGCGGCGACGGACGGGCATCGCCGACCGGATCCGATGCGGGAGGGAACCGCTCTGTCGGCGGGCACGGAAACCTGCCCTACCGGGGAATGCCCCCGCGTGATCTTCGGGGTCTGTTCCGGAAGAGTCGGGAGGCGAGCGTCGAGGCCGGCCGGGCCGGCGGTGTAGTGGCGGGGGCGTGAGACCCCCTCCGGACGGAAGTGGTGATCTGATCGAGGTTCAATGAGAAGAGAGGAACCACGAAAAGCACGAATTCACACGAAAAAACTCGGGATCGCGGGACGGCCGAGGCGGTCCCGGCGCGCCGTGCGTTTCGTGTCCTTCGTGGTTTTCGTGGTTCCGTCGGTTCTTCGATCCATCTGTCCGCGGGTTACTTCCCTTCCAGGCCCAGCTCCTTGACCTTGGCGGCGACGTCCTCGCCGGCCGTGGCGACGTTGATCTTCTTGTCGATCGCCTTGATGATCCCGTCCTTGTCGATGTAGAACGTCCAGCGATTGGTGAGGGGGCGGTTCGGCATCATGACGCCGTAGGCCTCCGCCACCGTCTTATCGGGGTCGCTCAGGATCGGATAGTCCAGGTCGAGCTGGTCGGAGAACTTCTTGTTGTCCTCGGGCTTGTCGACGCTGGCGGTGAAGTAGGCGACGTTCAGGTCCTTCAGCGTCTTGCTGTTGGTGCGGAGCGACTTGCACTCGATGGTGCAGCCCTTGGTCATCGCCTTGGGGAACCAGGCGATGACCACGCCCGACTTCCCCTTGAACTGCTCGAG
Source organism: uncultured Planctomycetota bacterium (assembly GCA_963815795.1). Taxonomy (GTDB): domain Bacteria; phylum Planctomycetota; class Planctomycetia; order Isosphaerales; family Isosphaeraceae; genus JAKAUH01. The sequence continues at coordinate 74,073 of CAWFIC010000012.1, forward strand.
CGAGTAGGTCTTGCCGTCGGACCCTTGCAGGGTGAAATCCGGCGCCTTGTCGCCGACCTTCAGCTCGGCCGCGGCCGCGCCGGCGAGCAGCGCCACGCCGATGCCCAGGCTCAACGTCGTGGTCAGCACTCGCCTCGTGATTCGGATCATCTCAGCCTCCAGGTGCTTCGGGCTCATCGGACGACGTCCCGGGGATTCGCGTCCCGGGATATGACACGGAGTTCGAAGCCTAACAAGCTCGGGGTGCCCACGCAACGAGCCGGCCGATTCGCCGGGCCTTCGTCCTTCCCTGGCGGCGGAGATTCGGGTAGAATATTTCTACATCGAGGTTGACTGCGAAGACTGGAATCGCCGACTCCTGAAGACCGGAATCACCGATCGACTCCCGAGTCCATTCGCCAGGATCTGCACCACGAGCAAGGTGATCGATGCGAACCCGTCGCCGCCTCCGGCCGGCGCTCGACAGGCTGGACGATCGCTGTCTGCTGTCGGGCCTGACTCCGGCCCAGTTGACCCACGCCTACGGCCTGGATGCCATCACGTTCACGTCGCCTTCCGGCGCGGCGGTCAGGGGGGATGGTGCGGGCCAGACGATCGCGCTGATCGAGGCCTATCACGACCCGACGCTGGCGGCCGACTTGCAGGCGTTCGACCGGGCGTATGACCTGCCCGACCCGTCGCTGGGCGTGGTGAACCTGGGCGGGGCGAAGACGAACCCGGCGTGGTCGCTGGAAGAGTCGCTGGACGTGGAATGGTCGCATGCGATCGCCCCCGGCGCGAACATCATCGTCGTCGAGGCCAGCTCCCAGAGCCTCGCGGCCTTGCAGGCGGCGATCAGTACCGCCCGCAACATCCCCACGGTGGACGTGATCTCGATGAGCCTGGGATTCCCCGAGTTCGACCTATCACGGGTCCCTGCCCTTGACCACCCCGCCGGGCCACATCGGCATCACGTTCGTGGCCGCCAGCGGCGACAGCGGGCTGGCCGCCGGCTCGGACTGGCCGGCGGTCTCGCCGGATGTGCTGGCCGTCGGCGGGACGACGCTGTACGTCGACGGGTCGGGACAATACATCTCCGAGGTCGCCTGGAGCGGCAGCGGCGGCGGCCAGAGCCACTTCGTGGCGGAGCCCAGCTACCAGCGGTCGGTCTCGGCGAGCGGAAAGCGGCTGACGCCGGACGTCGCCTTCGACGGGGATCCCAACACGGGCGTCGAGGTCTACCAGACTTCGCCCTACACCGGGTTCGGGTCGTGGCAGATCGTCGGCGGGACCAGCCTCGGGACGCCCGGTTGGGCGGCCATCATCGCCATCGCCGATCAGGGCCGGTCCCTCGAGGGCAAGGGGAGCCTGGACGGCCCCAGCCAGACCCTGCCGACGCTCTACTCCCTCCCGGCGTCCGACTTCCATTCCGTCGCCCCGTATCGTCCGGGCCATGGGGCGGTCATGGGCCTCGGATCGCCCAACGGGCCGCGACTGATCGCCGACCTGGTGGCCAGCGACGTCGCCGTCCACCTGAGCACCTCCGGCGTCAACCGCGCCGCCCTGCTGGCGACCCGCCTCCGCAAGGCCCGCGTGAAGGCCGCCCATCACAGGCGGCACGCCGCGAGCCGGGTCCTCACGCCGACATCGCCGGAGCATCGGCCCTCCCCGGCCGCCGCGCACGCCCCGGCTCGCCCGACCATCCGGGTCGCGCACCAATCGCATCGCTGACGGCCCGGCCGCGGCCCGGAAGATGCTTTTCGCAGAGTTGCACGCAGGGACGCAAGGTCGCGCAAAGCGACGCATGGACGAGAAGGAATTCATCAGCTAGAGTCTGCACCTTGGTCGTCTGAGACTCATCCCGCGAGTCGGCAAGAGTCTCGTTGGTTTTCGGGTCTGCTCTGCGTAGTTCCGCGCGACTTGCGTCTCCGCGTGAAATCCGGGTTTCTTGAGCGAGGAGGTCAGTTATGGCGGTGCCCGCGAACATGGTCCCCCTGCCCGGCAGCGCCACCAACCCCGTGCCGGGGTCGCAGGTGGTCGGGCCGGTCTACCCGGATGAGCGGATCGAGGTCACGGTCCGATTGCGGCCCCGCGCGCCGTTGCCCGCGGCCGTCGCGGCGCGAGCCATGTCTGCCGGGCCGCCCGAGACGCGCGACTACCTGACCCGCGATCAGTTGGCCGCCGACTACGGCGCAGATCCCCAGGACATCGCCAAGGTCGAGGCCTTCGCCGCCGCCAACAACCTGGGGGTCGCGCACGTCAGTGCGGCGCAGCGGAGCATTTGGCTCTGCGGCACGGTCGCCGACATGAGCGCGGCCTTCGGGGTGACGCTCCGGGAGTACAGCCTGCCCAAGGGCGGTACCTATCGCGGCCTGGACGGCGAGATCTTCATCCCGGCCGACCTCGCCGGCATCACCGTCGGCGTCTTCGGGCTGGATGACCGGCCGCAGGCGCGGCCCTGCTTCCGGATCCGCCGGGACCGGACCGGTCAGCCGGGGTTGCGGCCGGCCGTCGCCCAGCCGGCGCAGCAGTTCACGCCCGATCAGGTCGCCCAGCTCTACAACTTCCCCACCGGGGTGGACGGCACCGGACAGTGCATCGGCATCATCGAGCTGAGCGGCGGGTACAACACGGCCGACTTGCAGGCGTACTTCAGCGGGCTGGGCCTGACGGCCCCGAGCGTCTCGAGCGTGTCAGTCGACGGCGGCAAGAACACGCCCACCGGCGACCCCAACAGCGCCGACGGCGAGGTCATGCTCGACATCGAGGTTGCCGGGGTGATCGCTCCCGGGGCCAAGATCGTCGTCTATTTCTGCCCCAACACGTCGCAGGGGTTCCTCGACGCGGTCACGCAGGCGGTCCACGACACGGTGAACAAGCCCTCGGTGATCTCGATCAGTTGGGGCGGGCCCGAGTCGGGCTGGACCGCTCAGGCCATGGAGCAGTTCGACCAGGCGTTCCAGGACGCGGCGGCCGTGGGGATCACGGTCTGCGTCGCCGCCGGGGACGACGGGTCGGGCGACGGAGCCAGCGACAGCCTGGCGCACGTGGATTTCCCCGCCTCCAGCCCGAATGCCCTGGCCTGCGGCGGCACCACGCTGGATGCCAGCGGCGGCGCGATCATTTCCGAAGTCGTCTGGAACAACGGCTCATCCGGCGGCGCCACCGGCGGCGGGATCAGCGATCAATTCGCCCTGCCGAGTTACCAGCAAGGTGCCGGCGTCCCCCCGTCGGCCAACCCCGGCGGCAGGGTCGGCCGCGGCCTGCCCGACGTCGCCGGCAACGCCGACCCCGACACCGGGTACGAGGTCCGCGTCGACGGCTCCAGCGCGGTCGTCGGCGGCACCAGCGCCGTCGCCCCGCTCTGGGCCGGGCTCGTCGCCCTGCTCAACCAGTCGCTCGGCAAGCCCGTCGGGTTCCTCAACCCCAACCTCTATGCCACGGTCGTCCAGGCCGGCGCCTTCCGCGACATCACCAGCGGCAACAACGGCGCTTACTCCGCCGGGCCCGGCTGGGACGCCTGCTCCGGCTGGGGCGTCGCCGACGGCGCCAAGCTGCTGGCCGCCCTCAAGCCGTCGGGCTCGTCGAACGCGTAAGATCGGGCGCGGGAGCGCTCGGCTGGCGCCTCGCTGCGGGGAGCGCTGCGCTGCGGGGAGCGGGCAGTCAGACGACCCGTCTTCGCCGCATTTCACCCCGAATCCCGAACCCCGCAGCGCAGCGCTCCCCGCAGCGGAGCGAAGCGCAGCGCTCCCCGATCCCCCCGTCAGAGCTGGAAGTTGAAGATCTTGTTCCAGAGCCGCAGGAGCCACCAGCCGATCGTGTAGGTGCCGCCGTCGATCTTGGCCAGGCCGCGGAGGCCCGGCTCCAGCTCGAGGTTGGAGTTATCCACCGGGATGATGATCTCGTAGACGGCGTTCTTCGGCTTGGCCGCGCCGGTCTTCGGGTCGGGCGTGGAGGCCACCTCGCCCTCGGCCAGGTTGGACAGCTCGGTGGGGACCTGGTCGCTGGCCCGCTGCGCGATCACCCCGACCTTGCTCTTGTAGGTCTTCTCGGCCTTGCCGCCGATCTTGAGCCAGGCATCGTTGTCGACCTTGAGCAGGTAGATGTCGGACTGGTCGAGGATCAGGTGCGCCTCGAGCTGGTGCGGGTCGCCGATCTCGCAGAAGAACGGCTTGTCGGAGTGCGACTCGGGATCGCTCGGCTTGCCGGGCTTGAGCCACTCGCCGACGCTCGATCGATGCGGCGCCCCGACGACCTGGCCGTCCCGGCCGGCGACCAGCGTCAGCTTGCCGATCTGCTCGGTGATGTTCTTGATGATCGGCTCGGTCTTCTCGGCCATGTCCCTGTGCCGCATGGCTTGCGCCCGGTTCTCGCGCTCCGGACTCCGGTCGAACCAGACGAACTTGGTGAGGTTGACATCATGTTCGAGCTGCTTCTCGAGCAGGTCCTTCTGCTTCTGGGGGTTGGACAGCTTGGCCAGGACGGTGTCCTTGGTGACCCACTGGCCGTTCTTGACGTTCAGCTCGACCAGCCGCCCTTCCACCTCGGCGTAGATCACCTCGGGCTTGGCCAGCCGGAGGACGAACGTCCCCTGGACTCGCAGCGGCGTCGGGATCGCCAGGATCCCCGTGACCAGCACGATCGCCGCCACGGCGAATGCGGTCGCACGAACTTTCTTCACTTTGCGCAACCTCCCGGGCGTGCGAAGGAACTTACCGATCTGATAGAGGGGCGTCCCCAACAGGGGGACCAGCGCCGCGACTCCCAGCAAGTAGCTGATCGACTCGAGCTTGTACGGCTTGAGCACCTGCGAGAGGAACCAGAGGATCGCGAACGTGACGAACCACCGGTAGATGTAGCTGGCCACCGCGTAGGTCACGAACAGGACCCGCCGCGACTTGGGCATGTAGCTCTGCACCGGGATCTCCAGCCCCAGCACCTTCTCCTGGAACAGGTAGGCGAAGAACTGGGTGCTCTTGATCCGCAGGTTGGGGATCTCCAGCCAGTCGGCCATCACGTAATAGCCGTCGTAGCGCAGCAGGGGATTGGCGTTGAACAGGATCGTGTTGACCGAGCAGATGAACATCGTCGCCATCGCCAGGCTGTTGACCAGCCCCTCGTGGCTGTTCCACCAGATGAAGGTGGCGATGCTGGCCAGGAAGCACTCGACGTAGATCCCCGCCGCCGAGATCCAGATGCGTTTCCACTTGTTGGGCAACAGCCAGCTATCGGTCACGTCGCAATACAAGGCCGGGGTGAGCACGAGGAAGAGGATGCCCATCTCGTGCACCTCGCCGCCGAAGTGCTTGGCCGTCAATCCGTGGCCGAACTCGTGGATGACCTTCACGACACCCAGGCAGACCCAGAAGCTGAGGATCGTCCACCAGTTGAAGTAGCTCTGGAAGTCGGGGAGCTTGTCGTAGAACGTCTTCCAGTTGCCCGCGACCAGCCCGATGGCCAGCAGCATCGACGCGACGCTGAAGGTGATGAACGCGGGCGTGTAGATCCACCGGAAGTAGGGATACATCCGGGTCAGGAGCCGCTCGGGGTCGATGATCGGGATCTTGATGAACAGGATGTTGGCCAGGAAGCTCCAGACCTTGCGCCATCGGTTCTTCTTGCGGCGGCGGATCAGGACCTTGGCCTGCTCGGCGCTGTCGATCACGATGATCCCCGCCTCGTGGAGCTGGGCGACGAACCGCGTAAGGTCCTCGATCGAGATCGTCTGCGGGCGGTACTTTCGCTCGAACGCCTTCTTGACGTCCTGGAGCGTCAGCTTGCCGTCGAACTGCTGGAGCAGGAAGTATTCCTCGATCTTGAACCGGAAATACTTCAGCGCCAGGGGGTCCTTGATGACGTAGTGCGTCATCCCCTCGTAGAACTGGGGCTGGACGACCAGGTCGGGCCGCAGCCGGACCTGCAGGTGTTCGGCGGCCTGGCCCAACGGCAGGACGGGAGCGAGGCTAGGAGCGGAGCTCATCGGTCAAGTTCCTCACTGCGAGGCAGGAGCCATTAGGTAGGGTGGGCTCTGCCCACCGGTCGAGGCCTGGGATCGGTGGGCAGAGCCCACCCTACCCGGCTTCAGCCTTTCCGAACGGTCATTGGGCCCGGACTGTCCGGGTCGCCTCGGCGGCGCCGCCCTGGGGGTTGGCCGCGGCGGTGTCCGGGGTCAGATAGATGGTCATCTGGGCGTCGAGGCCGGGCTTGAGCTCCCAGCCGGGGTTCTCGAACTCGGCGCGGATACGCACGGCGGTCTCGGCGACCGGCTGGATCTCGGGGTTGACGAAGGTGATCTTGCCGCGGAACCGCTTCTTCTCGATCGGCAGCGGCGTGCGCGAGCGGGTGCGGGGCTGGATCTCGACGACCTGCCCTTCCTTGACGCGGTAGGCGTACTCGAGCGGGACATAGGCGTCGGCGGCCAGGCGGCTGAGGTTGCCCATCTCGACGACCGCCTCGTTGGCCCGGACGCTCTCGCCCGGGTTCTTCATCCGCTTGGTGACGATCCCGTCGAACGGGGCCGTGATCTCGTGTTCCTTGAGGGTCTGGGTGGCCAGGTCGAGCTCGGCCTGGGCGATCTTGCGGTTCTCGCCGGCTTCCTTGATCGAGGCCGTGGCGGCCTTCCACTCGCCCACGGCCTTGGCGACGTCCTCGGCCGAGACCATGTCGGGCTTGCGCTTGTTGAGCCGGTCGTTGCGGGTGACGACCGACGCGGCGACCTCCTCCTGGGCCTGGGCCTTCTCGAGCGGGCCGACGCTGTCGGCCTGGGCCTGGGCCTTGGCGACGGTCAGCTCGGCGAACTTGCGGTGGAGGAAGCCGATCGTCTTGCCGGCCTTGGCCTCCATGCCGATCTGGAGCTCCATCTTCTCGAGGACCCCCTCGCGGAGGGCGGCCACCGCCGACTTCTCGATCCAGTCGAGGTGGGCCAGGTCGGGCAGGACCAGCGCCTGGACGCCCTGGGCCTGGCTGTCCGGAGGCGCCTGGGCGCCTCCGCTCTGGGCCACCGCGGCGGCCCCGAGCAACATCAAGCAACCGGCGGCCAGCGCCGCCATCGGTTTCGGGATAGTCATGATTCCTCCTCTTGGTGGCCAGTGGCTGGTGGCTAGCGAAGATCGGAGAACGGCCATTCTCGAGTCATCGAGAGCAACGCGGGCAGCCGGACGAAGTTGATCCTCACTCGCCACTGGCCACTCGACACCCGGATCAATGCAGGAACGGCCAGCGGAACATCACCTTCTCGTAGAAGACCTGGATCGGCTTGCGGAGCAGGTAGTAGGCCAGGTTGGTCGTGCCGCAGTCGACCTTGGCGCGGACCTCGGCACCGGGCCGCATCTCCTTGATCTGGTTCCGATACAGGTACTCGTGCCGGACCTCCTCGGGGAAGCCGATGGTCACCTTGACGACGTGGCGGTTCTTGTACTGCTCGCTCTCGGCGACGTTCTCGGCGCTGGGGGCGACCTTCCGCACGAAGCCGTGATAGCGGTGCTCGGGGTCGGTCATGGTCACGAAGTAGGCCTTGAGCGTGTCGCCCTCCTTCTTGCGGCCGGCCTGGATGTCCTCCTGGAGCTTCTGCTTGGCGGCCAGGACCGGCCCCATGTCGTCGTCGGGCACCTCGACTTCCAGCAGCCACTCGCCTTCGGTCGAGGCGATCTGGAGCAGCTCGGTGCCGACGTCCACCGGCCGGCCGATCAGGTTCTTCTTGGCCTCCCAGGTCGTGACGATGCCGTCCTGCGGCGAGCGGACGACCATCGATTCCTGCTGCTCCTGGATGATCTCGATCCGCTCGCGGGCGTTCTTGGCGGTGAGGGTCGCCTCGGAGAGCTGGGCATTGATCTGGTAGAAGTCCTGCTCGCCGCCCCCCGACTGGGCCCGCGTCGCCCGCTGGGCCTGGCGCGTGAGGTACTGCTTCTGGGTCTCGGCCTTGTTCTCGTCGCCGATGAGGCCCCGGAGCTCCTTGTCGAGCTCGGGGCTCTCGAGGCGGACCAGCACGTCCCCCTTCTTGACGTGGTCGCCGTGGTGGACCAGCACCTCGCGGACCCGGCCGCCGAGCACCGGCGGCGTGTAGATCTTGCACCGCTCCTCGGGCAAGAGCGAACCGTGGCCCTCGATCGTGAGCGAGCAGGGGACGAACGCCATGATCAGGACCAGCGCCAGGACCCCGGCGAGCACCGCGCCGATCTTGGCGAGGGTCCGGCCGCGGAAGATCCGCCAGGGGGAACCCATCGCCTTGAGCACCGGCTTGAGGAAGATCTTGTGGTGCTCCTGGGAGTTCCAGAGCGCGGTCGAGGCGTGGCGGGAGACGACCTCGGTCCGGGCGTGCATGTCCGTCGGCGCCAGCTCGTCGCCGATCTGCTCGGCGACCAGGCAGCCAAAGGGGACCTTCTCCCGGTCCTCCTTCTCGTCGGCCTCCGGCCCGGTGCCGGGCTTGTGCAAGATCGTGACGATCACGACCTTCGAGCCCGACTCGTCCACGTACATCTCGAGGGCATCGCGGAGGTCCGGCGCGAAGCCGTCGGTGCTGCCGGTGTACACCAGGTCCTCGCCCGAGCGGATCACCGCCTTGCACAGCCGGGTCAGCTCGCGCACCAGGTTCGACCGCTGCTCGACGACCTCCTGGCCGCTGACCGCCTCGACCATGGTCCGCCCGGAGATCTTCAGCGCCACGCTGAGCCGGTCGCAGCCCACCAGCCGCTTGCCGTCGTTGACCACGGCATACGACGTCTCCTTCAGGTCGAGCGTGCCGTGGATCTGATGGGTGAACCCCTCGAGCTGGTTCCACAGCCGCTGCTGCGACATCATCTGCCGCATCTGGCGGTTCTTGAGGTACGTCGCCGCCAGGTCGCACAGGTCGCTGACGAACCGCAACGTGCTCTTCTGCTGCGCCGCCCGCCGCGTGGGATCCATCAGGATCTCCAGCAGTCCGGTGACCTGCTTGTCGACGCTCAGCGGGGCGAGGATCAGGGCGTATTCGGTCGGGTTGAACGCCTGCGGCATGCCCTCGATCACGGCGCCGGGCGGGATGATCTGGGCCTGCGACGCCTGGAGCATGCAGCCCAACAGCGCGTCGTGCGGCGCCGTCTTGACCCGGCCGTCCATCAGGCCCGTGGCGCCGAACTCGACCTGGTATTGCAGCCTCAACCCGCCCCGGCCGTCCATCAGCCAGAATGCGCCCCCGGTCGCGGCCACCGCCGCCACCGACCGGTTGAGGAACTCGACGTAAAACTCCGCCGGTTGGATGTCCGATTCCGCCAGGTCGGCGATCTCGGCCACCAGCTTGCGAATCTGGTTCTTCGTCTGCTCCAGCAGACCAGGATCAATGGTTTCTTCCGGCATGGTGGCACCAGGGGGTAGGTAATCACCTCTGCCCCGCAAGACCGCCGGCGGCGAGCGCTCGCTCCGGGGGACGACCGCGGGACTCGATTCGCGAAAGACGCGGCGCTGACTCAACACCCCCAACGGGACACGCACCCCCGAGAACTTCCCGAGCGTTTTTCTCCGGCCCCCTCAACCCACAGGACGCCCACTGTCCGGGAAAGATAGGCGGTTTGGGGATAGCCGGAGTCATCGGCTGGCGTCGGCTGGGCTTCGCCCACCGGTCCAGGGCCCTGCCCGTCGGGCAATGGCCGCCGTACCCGGGGAACGCCGGAGATGCCGTGCCGGTGGCGGCTTCAGCAGACCGGCGATGAGTTCCACGAGGAATTCCTGGGAGGCCTCGAGGCTTGTCGGGGTGAGGCCCTCTTGCTCGTCGCGTTGCAGAGGATGCTCCGCCGGGCGGAGACCGGCGAGGCCCCGAGCCTCGCGTCCGTCGTGGTGAAGGTCTGGCCGGCGCGCGGCCGGGCATGTCATAATGGAGTATTCCGGCCGGACGCGGCGAGGCGCGGCCCCGGCGGCCGGGTTCCCATCTCGCGGAGGAGGGAGCTGTCGCGGACAGCGCCCTGCCGTCGTCTTCTTCATCCGTCATCGAGCGGTCGCGCCGATCGTCGATGGGAGGAATGTCTGATGAGATCGAAGCGCAGGGGGATCGCCGGCAAGCTGACGCGGGTCCTGCCCGCCGGGTTGATGGGATGGCTGCTCTTCGGGTGCGACGCGCCCCCGGACATCGTGCAGATCGCGCCGCCGGGGGTCCCGGTCCCGCGCCAGGCCCCCGATGAGGAGCCGGCCCAGGCCCAGGGCGAGATGGCGGCGCCGGCGCTCCAGTCCTCCGCGGCCCAGCCCACCAAGGTCGTGGAGTACACCAAGGCCCCGCCGACCGCCAAGGGTCAGACCAAGACCACCCCGGGCGGCGTGAAGTACGAGACCCTCAAGGAAGGGACCGGCCGCGAGTTCAAGGCCGGCCAGACCGCGCAGTTCCTCTACGAGGAGCGGCTTGAGGACGGCAAGGTCCTCGATGACCGCACCAAACGGGGCCACCACCCCGAGAACCTCACCCTCAGCGAGAAGCCCATCGGCTGGCGCGAGGCGCTGCCCGGCATGCGGGTCGGCGAGGTCCGCAAGCTGACCGTCCCCCCCGCGCTGGCCTACGGCGAGAAGGGCAAACCGCCCGAGATCCCGCCCAACGCGACCATCATCTATGAGGTCGAGCTGGTCCGCATCCTGGGCGAATGAGCCCCGGCACCCGATCCCGGACGCCGGGCGGGGTCGGGCCGGCCCGAGCCGGAGTTCATCGGCCCGCGCGGGGGATTGCCTCGGCCCGCCCCGCTGGGATAACTTCGTCGGGTCGAAGGATCGATGTCGCGGGCCGGCGGCGGTCGGCCGGGTCGCCGGGCCCCTGACGGTCCGATTCCGGGCCGGCCCCCGGACCGCGAATCGCGCCCCACGATCCCCGATCCGAACTCCCATGGACACCGCCCCGACGGAATGAGGACCTGCATGGCGAACGTGGCGACGACACCCCAGTTCTCGGGCATGAAGTATCGCGTGGTCAATCAGCTCGGCACCGGCGCGGGCAGCACCATCCTCCTGATCAGCGACAAGACGGCCGGCGGCAAGCGTTATGCCCTGAAGGTCGTCCGCAAGCAGGAGCCGGAGGATGAGGCCTACGTCCAGCAGGCGCTGACCGAGTTCGAGGCGTCCAAGAAGCTCAATCATCCGGCGATCGCCAAGATCTACGACTGCCGGCTCAAGAAGTCGTGGTTCAAGGTCAGGGGCGTCGAGCTGCTGATGGAATACGTCGAGGGCAAGACGCTCGACGAGATCGAGGCGCCCGAGCTGGGCCAGCTCGTGCTGATCTTCTGCCAGGTGGCCTCGGCGATGTCGCACATGCACCGCCGCGGGGTCTACCACGGCGACCTGAAGCCGGCCAACATCATGCTCACCAAGACCGGCCAGGTGAAGCTGATCGACTTCGGCACCGCCTGGGTCCGCGGCCAGGAGAAGAACCGCATCCAGGGGACGCCCCAGTACATCGCGCCCGAGCAGGCCACCGAGAAGGTGGTCAACGACCGGACGGATGTCTACAACCTCGGCGCCACCATGTACCGCATGTTCACCGGCCGGTTCCCCCAGCAGGGAATCCCCAAGGTGGGCGAGGATCGCAAGCTGGTCCCGCCCATCAAGATCAACCCCCGCCTCCCCGGCACGCTCAATGAGATCATCATCGCCTGCCTGAACATCGACCCGACGCGGCGGCCGGCCGGCATGTTCGAGATCCGCGATCAGTTGAGCGCCGTCGCCAAGCACATGGGCCTGGCCGAGGTCGACCTCCGCGGGGCCGACGAGGAGGATTGACGAGGAGTCGCAGGGCGTTTCGCTCCATCCTGACCGCCACGACGCGCGTCAATCTCGTGCCCGAGGGCGCGTCATGGAGCGGCGCGACCTGATCGCCCATCTCCGCCGACAGGAGATGGGGATCAGAATTCGGGAGGGCGGAGCTCCGACCGAGCCTCTGCGTGATTCCGGCTCGCACGGAGGCTCGCCCTCCCGAGGGAATCCCATGCCTTTCCTCTGCCGCGCGGTACGAACACCTGAATGAGGCACACCAAGAGTCTGTTCCCGAAGGGGCAGGTCCGGGCGAGCGGGGGGCGTCAGCCCTTGTTCTACTACACAAGTCGCAAAGCCATCAAGCACAAGGAGTTCCGGCAATAAACAGGGCTCGATATCAGCAAAATAACGTTCATACGATGAGATGTTCAATAGAGAATTTCTCAGTTTTCCCGGGAAATCTCAACATCATTCTTTTCATCATGTGAACGTGCATCGTAGATTCATGTACTGTACAAGCCGTGTACACCACCGGCTCTGCCCCCTGCTTTCCGCCACAACTTCTTGATTCAAAACGGGTTGCGACTTGTGTATATCAACGAGGGCGTCAGCCCCCTGTCCGGTGAGCGACGGCCCTCGAAGACAGGGGGCTGACGCCCCCCGCTCGCCCTTCCGGAACAGACTCCAAGATCAGCGGGGAAAAGAGAATGGCGTGAGAGAATATCTGGCCTGTAGGGGAATTGCCCGATATAGCGGATGATGGCTTTCGCGACCAAAAATGTCCGAACAATCCCTACAGACAACGCCGGCCGGCGGCAATAAAGATGGAACTTGGTTCCCAAGGGGCGCTTCTTGCCCCGGACGAAATCCCCGTCGAGCGGGGACTTGGTGTTGACTCGGGTTTGAAAAAGTATAAAAAGACGATTAATCAGCGCTGGGGGTACGGGTTTTTCCGGGATATCGGCGCACGAATTGCTGGTTTCCCCACCGGCAGAGGTCGTTGTCGGGCAGTCCGCGGCACCTCAGGTGGTGGGACTCCGCGACATCTCCGATTCTGCGGGAGCATGGCACCTCCAGGTTGAGGCAAAAGCTCGGCTCAGACTTCGTAACGGGACCCATGGGTCGTCCCTGAATTGGGAAGGAGTGCTCTGATGCCTCGGCGGACAAGCGCCTTCGCGCTCTCGTTCCTGGCCGTCCTCTCGCTTTGCCCTCATCCCGCGGCCGGGGGCCAGGTCAGCACTCCGCTCCAGACGAAATCCATCCCGATGACGTTCTACCGATTGGGGCGCGGGAACGGGCGGGCTCTCGAATCCCTTCGTTTTCCCGAAGTTCAACCCTAGCCTGGGGACCTTGACCGCCATCGACCTCACGCTGAGCACGACCATCCGCAACGAATTCGAGTTGATTTTCGCCCCAACGCCAATCCCCACAACGCTCTACGTCGCGACGACCGAGACCTCGAACCCCAGCGTGCTGGCCAATCCCAGCCAGGTCGCGCGCTCCTCACGGACGGTCCGACGGTCACGGTCAAAGGTCCCGACGGCGTCACGACGCTCTTCGGCGCACCGGGAACGACGCTGCCGGTTGAACGTCGTGTCCATGACCGAACCGAGCGGCACCTGGTCGTCGATGCTGCCGGTCACGGACCCGCATTTCATCCCTCCCAGTAACGCCACACTGTCGTTCGCTCGCACGCTCGACGCCTCGAACGCCGCTTCGCTGCTGCCGGAATTCATCGGGACGGGCGCCGTTGACATGCCCGTCACGGCGGTCGCCCACTCGAGCTTCTTCTCCAACAGCGGGAAAGGCGCCGGCATGGTCTCGACGCAGCGCCAGCGCGACGGTCACGCTCCAGTATTGGTACATCCCCACTCCCGCCTCGGTTCCCGAACCCTCGAGCCTCATCCTGCTGGGTCGGGAGCCGGTATCGCCCTGCTCGCCGGCCGATGGCGTCGGCGAGCGGTCGGTCCCGCCGGGAGCGATCCGCGTGAGCCGGCGGCGGTTCGGTCGGTCCGCGGCCGTCTCGTCGGGATGGTGATGCGGGAACGGGCGGGCCCGAATCGATTCGCGCTCGGCGCGAGACTCCGGCGTCACGGACCGTCGGTGCCGCCATCGCGTCGGGCCCGGTGCGATCGCGCGGAGGAACGCGATTCAATTCCGTCATTTCGACTGATGCTCGAAGTCTAGCGGAACCGACCTACTGATGCAGAGGAGCGGCCGACGGCGACTCCTCGGTCCGT
>CAWFIC010000013.1:0-25947 GCA_963815795.1 uncultured Planctomycetota bacterium
ACCAGGGACAGCGGGCGGAGGTCTCCCGGGCCGGCCAGACGGGCTCGGGGCGACCGGTGCCCGGGCTCGCCGCCACGCCGAGTCAACCAGCGACGCTCGACGAAGCGCCGGTCGTCCGACCGAAGACGGCGGCGGAGCCGTCCTCACCCGCGGCGCCGTGGCAGAGCCTGATCGACCTGGGAGAGACGGAGCGCACCCGGGACCGGACGCCCGCCCTCGTACCGATGCGGCGGCGTCCCTGGTTCTGGCCGTCGGTCGCCGTCGGGACCTTGCTCCTCGCGCTTCTCATCGCGTGGGGGGTCGTTATCCGGGTCAAGACTGCGGATGGGATGATCGAGTTGGTGAACCTCCCGAAAGATGCCGAGGTTCTCGTGGACGGCAAGGAGGTCAACGTGACCTGGCCGGTCGGCAGCAAGCCGGCGGTGATCACAGTCCCCGCCGGCAAACGCAAGGTCGCGGTGAAGAAGGATGGATTTGAGGTATCCGGTGACGAGGTGACCGTCCACGCAGGGGGTAAGGAATTGTTCACCGTGCGGCTTATCCCGCGCAGATTCTCGCCCCAGACTAGACCCAAAACAAGCGTGATAAAAAAAAGCGGTTGTGTTCAACCTATGTGATCACGTTCATTAGATTGAGACGTACCTTCTACAGCTCGGGGGGATTTGGGCCCCGTTGCTGCCTCGAATTCTGTCTTCGGCATCGCCACCCCCATTTGCTTCTCTCGAAGGCCAACACGGATCGGGGCATCCGGACCCCGACTTCAGTGAGCGACCCCTCAACACAGCCGGCGTGAGTGCAACCGCTCGACCAGCCGGAGGAACACACCTTGCCACGGGTTCCACGACAACAACCGGTAGATCAGCCGCCCCCCCGCCCGGACGATCTGGCACGGCATCTGGATGAACGCCGCGCAGTACGTCGCGAACTCCATCCGCAACAACGTCCGCCGCTCCGCCTCATGGCGGGCCCGGTGCCGCGGCGCCACCGGCACCAGCAACGCACTCCAGGCCTTCAGGCTCCACGCCAACGAGCCCATCACCATGTACGCCCAGTTGCTCACCAGGTCGTCCACGGGGGTGGTCAGGGCACGAACGCCGCTCTTGAGTTGCGCGATCAAGTTCTCCTGGTCGCAGCGATCGTTGGCCGAGAACACCACCTCCTCGGCCGTCATCTCACGGTCGTTGGTGATGTAGAAGAAGTAACGATACTCCTCGAACAGCCGCATCTGTCCCCGGTCAACCCCCACCCGCTTGCGGAGGACGATCAGGCGATAACTCTTGCGGCAAGCGAGCGGTCGGTAGGCGAACTCCGCGACCATCTCCTCGAGCAGCTCGACATTCTTGTAGCCGCGCTCGCGGACGATCTCGGGCCGGAAGTGCTCGGGCTTCTCGCGTGGAGCGGTCTTGATCGGGTACCGTGGCGGTCGTTTCAGGAGGCGGTACGAGTCGGCCGGCAAGGCATCGGCCCGGGCCTTGAGCGACTCGTAGGCCTCGTAGCCGAAGAAGAACCGGATGTCGCCCGCTTCGTCCCAGCGATCCAGGTGCCCGGTCTGGGCGAACTTGGTGTCCCCCCGCAAGAGGATCTTGCGGAAGCCCGCCCGACGGGCCAAGGCGACGGCCATGTCGATGAAGACGTCCGCCCGCTCCGCGGAGGGGCGGTTGCCACTGCGATTGAACAGGTAGAGCGGCTCCGCCGTATTGGCCAGCGAGATCACCAGCGGATGGTAACCGTACTGGCCGTCGTAGGTGAAGTCCATCCCCTGCTTGCACTCCCCATCGCTGGGCACGATGCTGCCATCGGCCTCGAGGATCGCCTCGGCGAAGAACTCGGGGGGCTGCTGGGCCCAGACCCGCAGCCGCGCCTCGTTGATCGTGTCCATCAGGGTGAGGACATCGGCCTCGGCGAAGCGGCGGCAGAAGTCCCCGGCGGTGGTCGGGTCCGGGATCCGTTTGGCCCCCAGGGCGTCGAGGTAGACCTCGTCGTTGCGCCGCAGCTCGAGGTGCTCGATGCGCCGGCCGCCGGCGAGGAGATTCAGGGCGATGTTGAGGACGTGGTCGGATTCGTGGTAGGGCAGGTGCCGCTTGAGGAGGTGGAGGTTGCGGTCGATGTCCTGGATGAGCTCGATCTTCTGGGCCAGGAGGAAGAGGGCGCCGATGCCGCCGGCACTGAGCCCGCGGCCCCGACCGGCGTGTTCGTAGTGGATATTGCTGGCGGTCATCATGGGTACCGGCCGCTCCGGGCCGGGCGTGTTGTCGAGCCGTTTCTTGATCCGCCGTTGCCACTCCTGGAAGAATCTCTTCTTGCGTGCCGCTCGCTTTTTTCGGAGAGTGGCGCTCACTCGAAGGCCCCCTTGTCTTGGAATGGTGAGGATGTGAACCTACCTCCATTATTCCAAGACCATGCGGGGTTTTCGAGCTTTTTCTCCCGAAGCGCCGAAACGCACTATAAATCACGCTTGGTTAGGGACTAGAGCCGCCCCTCGGGCGATCGCATTTGGAGAGCGTCCTCGGAGTCCTCGGCATGTCGCTGGACGCCTTAAAGCAGTGGAATCTTTCTGACGGCTTCGACAGCCTAGACCCAAAACAAGCGTGATAAAAAAAGAGACTTATGTGCAATTTACGTGATCAAGTCTTTTATGTCCAGACGTACCTTCCACAGCTCGGGGGATTTCGCCCCCTCTTGACTTCCCGGATTGCATCTCGGTCATCGCTCACCCGCCTTTCTGTCTCGACGGCCCACACGGATCGGGGCATCCGGACCCCGACTTCACTCGTCCATCACTCAGCACTGCCAGCAACCGTTCAGTCGCTCGACCAACCGCAGGAAGACTCCC
Organism: uncultured Planctomycetota bacterium; assembly: GCA_963815795.1. GTDB lineage: Bacteria > Planctomycetota > Planctomycetia > Isosphaerales > Isosphaeraceae > JAKAUH01. The sequence continues at coordinate 2,834 of CAWFIC010000013.1, forward strand.
TGCCACGGGTTCCACGACAGCAGTCGATAGATCAACCGGCCTCCACCTCGCACGAGCTGGCACGGCATCTGGATGAACGCCGCGCAGTACGTCGCGAACTCCATCCGCAACAGCGTCCGTCTCTCCTCCGTGTGCTCGGCCCGGTGCCGAGGGGCGATCGGGACCAGCAGGGCGTCCAGGCCTTCAGGCTCCACGCCAACGACGCCATCACCATGTACGCCCAGTTACTCACCAGGTCGTCCACCGGCGCCTCCAGCGCGTGGACGCCCCCCTTGAGCTGCGCGATCAGGTTCTCCTGGTCGCAGCGATCGTTGGCCGAGAAGACCACCTCCTCGGCGGTCATCGTCCGGTCGTTGGTGATGTAGAAGAAGTAGCGGTATTCCTCGAAGAGTCGCAGTTGTCCCTTGCCGACCTCCACCCGCTTGCGGAGCACGACCATCCGATAGCTCTTCTTGCACGCCGTCGGCCGATAGGCGAACTCCGCGACCATCTCCTCGACGAGCTCGATGTTCTCATAGCCGCGCTCGCGGACGACCTCCGGCTTGACTCGCTCGGGCTTCTGCCGCTCCGAGGTCTTGATCGGGCGCGATGGTCGTCTCAGGAGGCGGTAGGCGGCGGCCGGCAGGTCGTCGGCCCGCGCCTTGAGCGAATCGTAGGCCTCGTAGCCGAAGACGAAGCGGGTGTCGCCGGCGGCGTCCCATCGATCCAGATGCCTGGTCTGGCTGAATTTGGTATCGCCCCGCATCAGGATCTTGCGGAAGCCGGCCCGACGGCAAAGCGCCATGGCCTTGTCCAGGAAGACGTCCGCCTCTTCCTGAGAGGGGCGGTTGCCGCCGCGATTGAGCAGGTAAAGCGGCTCGGCGGTGTTGGCCAGCGAGACCAGGAGGGGGTGGTAGCCGAACTGGCCGTCGTAGGTGAAGTCCATCCCCCGCTTGCACTCTCCGTCGCTGGGCACGATGCTGCCATCGGCCTCGAGGATCGCTTCCTCGAAGAACTCGGGCGGCTGCCGGGCCCAGACCCGGAGCCGCGATCCATTGATGGTGTCCATCAAGGTGAGGACGTCGGGCTCGGAGAAGCGGCGGCAGAAGTCGCCGGCGGTGGTCGGGTCGGGGATCCGCTCGGCCCCGAGCGCATCGAGGTAGACCTCATCGTTGCGGCGCAATTCGAGATGTTCGATGTGCCGGCCGCCGGCGAGGAGATTGAGGGCGATGTTCAGGACATGGTCGGATTCGTGATACGGCAGATGACGCTTGAGCAGGTGGAGATCGCGGTCGATATCCTTGACCAGTTCGATCCGTTGAGCCAGCAGGAAGAGGGCGCCGATACCGCCGGCACTGAGCCCGTGGACGCGATCAGCATATTCGTAGTGGATGTTGGTCGCGGTCATCATGGGAGTCGGCCGCTCGGGGCAGGGCGTCGGGTCGAGTCGTTTCTTGATCCGCCGCCGCCCCTGCTGGAAGGATCTCTTCTTGCGTGCGGCGCGTTTTTTTCGGAGAGTAGCACTCACTCGAAAGCCCCCTTGTTCCGGAATGGTGAGGATGTGTTTCCACCTCCATTATTCCAGAAACAAGCGGGGTTTTCGAGCTATTTCCGTGAAATCGGGGCGGCCGGACTATAAATCACGCTTGGTTCAGGACTAGATGCCGCCGATCGCACGGCTCGCTCAGACGACGCCAAGACGCCATCGGCGCCCGTCGATCGAGGGGGCGCGACGCCGACGCCGACATCTCCTCCGGTCCAGGATGGCAATCCCAAAACCCATCCGACAGTCGTCGTGGACGCCAAGGACGATAAGACCGATCGGGCCCGGCCCGGCGCGAGTGAGCCGGCGCACGTTCAGGCGATCGACGCGGCACTGGCGCTGAGGGGGATGGTGGAAGTCCCTCCTGGGCGTTGGCTCGTCGAGGGGAGGGAACTGGTGCGGGCCGACGCGGCGGGTGACGACTGGTACAGGATATTGTTCGGCGACCTTCGTTGGACCGACTATGACTTCACCGTCGATCTGAGGCGGGAAAAAGAAAGCGCCGGCGTAATGTTGCTCTTCCGCCAAACCCTCCGCAACGGGAACACTCTCCAGCTCTGGCTCGGGAACACCGCTGGCGAGGAATCGGGGATTTGTGAGCTTACTGCCTTCGTGGATGGGGAGAAAGGACTCGGCAAGGACGAATTCTTCCTCGCCGACCACAAATGGTATCGCGCTCGCGTCAGTGTTCGCCGCAACCATATCGTGTGCACGCTCCACGATGATCGGGAGAAGGAGGTTGTACACCTTGAAGCCGACGACGACCACCTCTTGGAGGGGCGAGTGGGGTTGGTTACCCGTGATTCCTCCTATCGATTCAAGAACATCAAGGTGACGGACCCCGACGGGAAAACGCTCTGGGAGATGCCGCCTGCGATCGGTGCGCCACCGCCCGCGCCCGGGGGCGAGAAGGAGTCGAGAAAGGTTCCAGGAATCGTTGATTCTCCTCAACCGGCGGCGCCGGCTGCGGCGCAAGCGGCGCCTCCTGGAGACGGGGCAAACGCGGTCAAGCCGACTCGGACGGCGCAGGTCCTCGACGGAAAATGGCGAGTCGAAGAGGATGAATTGGTACATACAGTAGAAGACGGGGGTCTTATCCTCTTAGGCGATGCCATGTTAACACGTTATAACATGAGATTCAAGGCGAAGATCATCTCGGGTGGTGTCCGGTGGCCGTTGAATGGGATTCTACCGATGGGTAAGCTAGACGTCCAGGACCTGACTCACCGATCCGGATCCGCCCAGGACGACTCATGCCCACGGACGACCTCGACCGCTTCTGCTGCCAGAATCCCGACTGCCCCGACTACGGCCGCCACGGCGCCGGCAACCTCTCGGTCTGCGGCCACTACGGCCAGGCCCACCACCGGCTGTTGTACTGCCGCACCTGCAAGGCCCGCTTCTCGGAGTTCAAGGGCACCCCGCTTTTCAACTCCAAGCTGCCGCACGAGAAGGTGCTGGCGATCCTCCAGCACCTCGCCGATGGCTGCGGCACCCGCCAGACCGCCCGGTTGGTGGGGGTCAACAAGGACACCGTCACCCGACTGGCCCTGCTCGCCGGCGCTCATGCTCAGGCCGCCCACGACGAGTTGGTGGCCTTTTCCCCCCTATACCCGTGAGGTCCAGTTCGACGAGAAATGGTCCTTCGTCCACAAGAAGCAGAGGAACTGCGACCCCGACGACCCGGCCGATGACCACTGCGGGGACTACTGGGACTACGTCGCCTACGACCCCGAGCATAAGCTGGTCCTGGCGGTGATCCCCGGGGCGCGGACGGAGGAGAACGGCTGTGCGATCGTCGGCGAGGTCGCGGAGCGGCTCGGCGGCACGCCGCCGGAGCTGATGACCAGCGACGAGTATCCGGTGTATGAGACGGCGATCCACAACACCTTCGGCGAGCCGGTCCCGGCGGAGCGGAAGCCGGGCCGGCCCCGGGTCGTGCCCCAGCGGCGGGTGCCGGAGGGCGTGGTCTACGCGACGGTGCACAAGCGCCGCAAGAAGGGGCGGGTCGTCGCGGTCGAGCCGCGGTTAGTCTTCGGGTCGGAGGACGAGCTGGAGGAGGCGCTGGGCGAGTCGTGTGCCAGTCGCGTGGTGAATACATCCTTCGTCGAACGGCGGAACGCGACCGATCGGCACCGCAACGCGCGGAAGGGGCGGAAGACGTATCGGTTCAGCAAGGACTGGCAGGTGCACGAGGCGATGACCTACTTGACGCTGTACGGCTACAACTTCTGCTGGTGTGTCCGGACGCTGCGGGTCAAGGACGAGGAGGGGCGGTGGCAGGAGCGGACGCCGGCCCTGGCCGCCGGGTTGACCGACCACGTATGGACCTGGCGCGAGTGGTTCACTCGCCCGGCCGTTCAGCCAGCGTAGGACACCACCTCATCTCGGGAGAAGATGGATTCGGGGCACTCTTTCATGTCACGAATGATGGTGACGCATCCCGACGTGCCTTCCACATCGGCGACGAAGGCCGGAGGGTCAACGAGTTGTTATCTCGAGATAAACGCACCCACGAAGTAGACATGCGAACAGAAACCGGGCGTTGGTACGAGATCCGGATCGAGGTCCGTGATGCTCTATGCACGTGCTATCTCGGTGATCGGAGGCTGTTCCAGGGGAGTGATGAGGATCTCAGGAGAGGCCGGGTGGGTCTGATCGTTTTTGGCGCAGTCACACGTTTCAAGGACATCATCATCACCACCCCGGAAGGGAAGACCCTCTGGAGCGGCCCGCCAAACCGCCTGATGGATGGCGACGGGAAGATCATCTGGGAAGCCCCGGAGAAACCCGGCGGTGGCGCGGGGCGGGGCCCGGCCGATCCTGGCGGGCGAGGGGGGCGTAACCGAAGATGAGCCTTGCAGAGTGCTCTGTGAGCACCGGACCGGCCGGGCGCACCATTCGGTGCTCACAGAGCACAGCACGAGCGATCTCTCGAGGCTCCTCGACTCGCAAACGGGGACGCAGCTAGTTTGCGGCCCCCTACGCCACCCTGAATGCCCGTCCGGGAGCGAGGCGACCTCGCCGCCCGAACGCGGTCGGCCGGGCGGGCCTGGGTCGGGCGGCCCGACGAGCCGGGCCGGCGAATTCCGCGGGACGCCGAGCGCCGTGGGGCCGCGGAGCCTGGAGTCGCCGCCACCTCAACGGTTAGAATGGTCGTCGAGGCCGACGCTCGACGCCTCGCCGCGGCCGACAGGGGCGCCGGCGTCATCGGCCGGGCCGTTCCGACGATGTCCACCGGAGGAGGTCAGGCGATGTCGATCCAGTTGAGCCCGGAGCAACGCGGGTACCTGGAGCAACTGGCCCGGCGCAGGTTGAAGCCGACGCGCCGGCAAAAGGCGATCGCGCTACTCCGACTCGCCGAGGGCGATCCCACGGAGAAGGCCGCGGAATGCGCCGGCATGGAGACGGCGGCCGTCGAGACGCTGGCCTCGGATTTCACCGAGCGCGGACTCGGCGCGATCGGCCTCGCCGGCGGCGATGAGGAACGGCGCTCAAGGGTACCGTCGCTGAAGGATGACGCCCTCTTCGAGCAGTACCGCAAGATCCTCAAGGCCCGCCGCAAGAGACGCGCCCTGGAGGAGTCGTCGGAGTGAATATCCTCGACACGGACGCGCTGAGCCACCGCATGAAGAGGAACGCGATCGGCCTGGCGATCGAGGCCCGGATGAGAGCTTCGGCGGACCCGGATTTCTGGATCACCGCGATCAGCGCCTTCGAGATGGTGGACGGCGCCATCGCCCTTCACAAGAGTCTGAAGAAGAGGCGCAAGGACTTGATTCCGGGATTCGACTTGATCCAGGAAGTGGTCGAATACCTCGGCGAATGGCGGGGCCGGATTCACGGTTACGACGCCGCGTCCGATCGGATCTACCGGAGTTTTGCACCGCGACTTCGCCAAGAGCTGGGGGATGATACCCGGATCGCGGCGATCGCCCTGGCGCACGGCGCGGCGGTCTGGACATGCAACGTGGACGACTTCAAGCGAGTACCGGGGCTCACCGTCTACGGGGCTGAGACTGGCTTGCGGGTCGTCTGACCGGTTCCATGGGCGCGGTGGGTGCCGGCCAGTCGTCCCCGGCCGTCCGTCGGACGAGCCGAGCCGGAGCATGATCGTGCCAGGACGGTTCGTCTCCGGCCGATACTCTGGTCATCCGAACCTGCCATTTCGATGAGAAACGGAGGTCTCGCATGGAGCACAGGCGCCTCGACGTCTCGACCAAGGAGTTGATCTGGGAGGGCCCCGCCGCCTGGGTGGAGCGCTTCGGCGTCGGCCCGCCCGGGCCGGTTTCCGTCATCGAGTCGGAAATCGCCACCCTGACCGCTTCCGCCGACAAGGTGCTCAAGGTCAACGGCCCGATCCCGTACCTCCTCAACCTCGAGCCCCACGCCTACCATGACATCAATCTGCCCCGGACGCTCTGGTATCGCCAGGTCGCCCTCGATTACAAGCACAAACTGCCGGTGCTCACCGTGCTGATCCTGCTGCGCAAGGCGGCCGACTCACCCGGCCTGACCGGCAGCTACGAGCGGCACCTCCCCGACGGCTCGCTGGTGAATCGGTATAATTACCGGGTGGTCCGGCTGTGGCAGGAGGACCCCGACCTGTATCTCACCGGCGGGGTCAACCTGGTGCCGCTGGCGCCGTTGACCAAGGTCACGAAAGCGGCGCTGCGCGGCCTGGTGCGGCGGATGGACCGGCGGATCAACGCCGAACCCAAGCCACGGGCGGACAAGCTCTGGGCGGCCACGTATGTGCTGATGGGGTGGCGTTACGACGAGAAGCTGGCGACCGAGTCGCTGAAAGGAGTGTGGAACATGCACGAATCGCCGACCTATCAGGCGATCCTCAGAGAGGGCCGCAACGAGGGCCGCGTCGTCGAGGCGCAACGGCTGTTGATGCTGCTCGGTGGCAACCGCTTCGGTGAGCCCGACGAGGCGACCCGCGGCGCGGTCGAGGCGATCCACGACGTCGACCGGCTCGAAGCCCTCAGCCTGCGGATCTTCGATGTGGACGTGCGCGACTGGGACGAACTGCTCCGGGGTTCGTGATGGCCGTCTCGGCGAAGACCATGGTTCGACACGAGGTGCTCGAGCGCTGGACGAATCGACGAGGAGTCCGGCGGAGCGGCAATTCCACGATCTGCTGAAGAACACCAAGACGATGTATCACGCCATGGGGCGCGCGAAAGGCTGGATCCAGGGGTTGGCAAGTGTGGTCTACTGGCAAGGGCTCCAGAGGTTCGGCAAACCCAGCGAAGCCAACCTCGCCAAGTTCGACGCGATCGACGCCGATGATCACCTCAAGCACTTGGCCCTGCGAATGGTCGATCCGGAAGTCCGCTCCTGGGACGACCTGCTCCGCGACTGATGAGCCGCGAGCTGACCGGGCCGTGCCCCTCTTGGATCCAGCAAATTTCCCACCATCACACGGATGCATTTCGGCGACCCGACCCGTATAATGCCCGTTCGGATCGCGATCCATGGGCTTATCCGGGACACGGCCGATGAACCCGGTGCCGACGTCCGTCAGCCTGCTCGACCGGCTCAAGGTGGCCCGGCCCGATGCCTCCGACTGGCGCCGGCTGCAAGGCATCTATCTGCCGCTGATCCGCCGATGGCTGGCGCGCGTCCCCGGGCTCGGCGATGAGGCCGACGACCTGGCCCAGGACGTCTTCGTGGTGGTGGTCCGCGAGCTGCCCCGGTTCGAGCGTCGCCGCGAGGGCTCGTTCCGCGCCTGGCTGCGGCAGGTGACGGTGAACCAGGCGCGAAGCCACTGGCGGCGCCGGCGCCGCAGGCCGGCCGTCGGGCTCGACCCGGCCGTGGGGTTCCTCGACCAACTGGAGGCGCCCGACGGCGACCTGGCCCGCGAGTGGGACCGCGACCATGACCATCACGTCTTCGAGCGCCTGCTGGCGATCGTCCAGCCCGATTTCCAGCCCACGACATGGGAAGCATTCCGGCGATTTGCATTGGATGGGGTTCCGGCGGCGCAGGTGGCCGCGGACGTGGGCGTCAGCGAGAACGCCGTCCTCCGGGCCAAGGCGAGGATCCTCAAGCGGTTGCGCGCCGAAGCCGGCGATCTCTTGAGATGATTTTCCATTTTCGCGGCAGGTCCGCTGTTCGGGTCGCCTTTCTCTGTTGGTTCGGATGATTCACCACAGAGGCACAGAGATCACAGAGAAGACGGAAAACACTTTGAGGGAAAGGGGTTCGGTAGCGGACGTTGACGGTCCCGGTCGGAAGTAGGTCAGGCTTTCAGCCTGACACCCGGTCGGCTCAGACCGGGCGGAGTCAGGCTCGAAAGCCTGACCTACATGGGCGGATCCGTAGGTCTTTCTGTCCGGCCCGACGCCCGGTCGGATCGGATCGGGCCGGGAAGCCTGACCGACACGGACCCGCTCGCCCGATGCCCACGCCTTCTCGGGATCCGGCCCACGACGCCACAATTGGCATCCAGGAATTCTTCTCTGTGATCTCTGTGGCTCTGTGGTGAAGATCTTCTGAACGCGCGTTCCCTTTCGTGACTATAAGGTTCGTAATCCACTTGGGGGACCGCGCAACGCGCGCGGCCCGACTCGACGCGGAGACTGATCTCATGAACGCCCGTCAAACGCTCCATCCGACCGACCAAACCTTGCACGACTACGGCCTGGGCAGGCTCGACGACGCCTCGGCCGAATCGGTCAACGCCCACCTGGAGGGCTGCCCGGACTGCCGGCAACGCGTCGCCGCGCTCTCCTCCGACAGCTTCCTCGGCCGCCTCCGCGACGCCCAGGCCCGGCCCGAGTCCTTCCGACCAGCCGTCTCCTCCACCGACGGACTCTCCATGCTCAATGCTGGGCCGGCCCCGGCGGCGCCGCCCCCGGCCAGTACCCTGCCGCCGGGACTGGCCGACCTCCCCAACTATGAAATCCTTCGGGAACTCGGCCAGGGCGGCATGGGCACGGTCTTCCTCGCCCGGAACACCCTCATGGGCCGCATGGAGGTCCTCAAGGTCGTCAGCGGACACCTGGTCAACCGCCGGGGCATCATCGACCGCTTCCTTGGCGAGATCCGCAATGCGGCCAAGTTGCACCACCCCAACATCGTCGCCGCCTACACGGCCATCCCACTCGGTGAGGGCCTCGCGCTGGCCATGGAGTACGTCGAGGGCCTCGACCTGTCCCGTCTGGTGAAGGCCAAGGGGCCGCTGCCGGTGGCCAACGCCTGCAGCTACGTGCACCATGCGGCCCTCGGCCTCCAGCATGCCCACGAGCACGGCATGGTCCACCGCGACATCAAGCCCAGCAACCTCATGCTGGCCAAGCAAGGCAACCGTGGGGTCGTCAAGGTGCTCGACTTCGGCCTGGCCAAGGTCACCAGCGAGGGCGCGGTCGATGGCGGCCTGACGCACGAGGGCCAGATGCTCGGCACGCCCGACTTCATCGCTCCCGAGCAGATCAGCAACGCGCGGCGCGCCGACATCTACAGCCTGGGCTGCACGCTGTATTACCTCCTGACCGGCAAGCCGCCGTTCCAGGGGGACAGCCTCTACGACATCCTGCAGGCGCACCACTCGATGGACGCGACGCCGCTGAACCTGGTGCGGCCGGAGGTGCCGGTTGAGGTGGCCGCGATCGTGGCCAAGATGATGGCCAAGGAGCCGGGTCGGCGGTTCCAGGAGCCCAAGGAGGTCGCCCAGGCGCTCAAGCCGTTCTTCAAGGCGGGGAATGTCGCCTCGGTGGGAGAGAAGCCGGACGTCTCAAGGGCCACACCTCCCGGACCGAAACGCGAAACCGTCGGTGCAGGTCCCGGGCCGATGCGGACGGCGACGGGGCCGGAGCCGGTCACCGCGTCCCCGGGCACCGAGCCCGAGCGGGCGCCCCGATCAGAGCCGATGTGGGAGAGCCTGGTCGATCTGAAGGAGACCGGCAGTTCCCTGGACCGGGCGCCGGCCGTCGCCTCGAATCGGCGTCCGCGATGGCTGTGGCCGGCGGCGGCCGTCGGGATCCTACTCCTGGCGTTGATCGCGGTGTGGGCGACCGGGGTCATCAAGATCAAGACTCCGGAGGGATACATCGTCCTGAGGGGTCTCCCGGACCAAGCGGTGGTCCTCGTAGACGGCAAGAAAGCCACTGTCCACTGGCCGGAAGGCGGAGGACCCGCGGAGATTACGGCGGTCCCGGGCGACCACGAGGTCGAGGTAAAGAAAGATGGCTTCACCATGCGAGGCCAGAAGGTGACCGTGGAGAGAGACGGCCGAACAACGCTCATGGTCCAGCTTGAACCGTTGGAAGCCCTGCGGCCGGAACCGGAAAAGGTCCCCAGAATCGTTAATTCTCCCGCAAGTACCGTAAGCCCAACGACAAATCAGCCGACTGCTCCATCTAGGACGACAGCCTCCAGCGATACCACATCGCCCAATTCGACGCAGCCTGGCAACAGAGATCGCCGAGCGGCGGAGGCGGTGCTGCGGCGCGGAGGCAGCGTGACGGTCCGCGTAAACGGCCAGGACCGCGAAATCGGGCGCGGAAAGGCCCTGCCGACGGAGGCTTTCCAGTTAACGGGAGTCTATCTTTGGAACCAACACGAGTTGACCGACGCCGAACTCGAGCCGTTTGAGGGGCTTCCGGATCTTATTCACTTCAACCTGCAGGATTGCCCCAAGGTAACCGATGCCGGCATAGCGCGTCTGCGGAATCTGCCACGGCTCGGCGCTCTCGACTTGATTGAAACCGGCGTTACCGGCGCGGGACTCGTCCATCTGGAAGGTCTGTCGCAGCTCAAGCACCTGTTCCTAGTGGGGCCGTGCGTAACCGACGCCGGGCTCGTGGGCCTCCGCGGTCTGGCCCAACTGGAATGGCTTACGCTGGCCAGGAGTGACGATGTGACGGACGCCGGGCTCGTGCATCTGAAGGGTCTGACCGAGCTTTGGTACTTGAACCTGAGCAGCACGCAAGTGACCGGCACCGGCTTCGTGCATCTGAAGGGTCTGAAGCGGATCAAGGTTCTCCATTTGCACGACACGGGCCTGACGGATGACGGTCTCGTGCATCTGAAGGGTCTGCAGGGGATCAATCGTCTCGAGTTGAACAACACGCGCGTGACGGCTGCCGGGCTCGTGCACCTTTCCGACCTCGCCCGACTCGAATCTCTTCAGTTGGGCGGGAAGACCGTGAGGGACACCGGCCTCGAACATCTGAAGGGTCTGACACGGATCAAATCGCTCGAGTTGCTTCGGACGCGCGTGACCGATAAGGGGCTCGTGCACCTGCGCGGTCTGGCCCAACTGGAATGGCTTTCGCTGGCCGGGAGTGACGATGTGACGGACGCCGGGCTCGTGCATCTGAAGGGTCTGACGGGGCTCCGAGAGCTTACCCTCGAGGGAACAAGTGTCACCGCGGCGGGCGTGGAAGGGCTCAAGAAAACGCTTCTGGCTTGCCGGATCTCCGCCGATCCTTGACCCCCTGATTTCAAAAAGAGCCGGAGAACGTTCCAGGAACCGGAAAAGGATCCAAGATCCCTTCATCGCTCAGTCTTTTAGGGTGCTCTGTGAGCACCGGATCAGCCGCGGAGTGCCATTCGGTGCTCACAGAGCACCCTACGACCTCCTCTAGCGGTTCGTCGCCCCGAGGGGGCGGAACAAATCAGCCCGAGGCAACGAAGAAATTGCGTATGGGATGTAAGTCTTTGTGAAGATTATGGTTGCGGCTCGGGGGCTCGGCCCGGGCCGCCATGTGGATGCAAGCCTTGATGCTGCCACAACTTCCGCTGGCAGCCTCAGCTACCAACTCTCACTCACATAATGACTTACATCCCATACGCAATTTCTTCGACGCCCCGGGGACTGCGAACGGGAGCAAGCCATCGATGCAGATCCGGGTCCGAGTGGATCAATCCGGCGGGCCGGCCAAGATGCTTGACGTGGCGGGTGATCCCATCCGCCTCGGCCGCGGCGCCGAGTGCGAGGTCGCCGTCGATCCGATCGCCTTCCCGAAAGTCTCCGCCCTCCATGCCCGGATCGATTCGACGGCCCAGGGCTTGGTCCTGGTCCATCTGAGCCGGAACAACAAGACGCTGCTGAACGACGCCCCGGTCGAGGGGACGTTGCCGGTCAAGGTGGGCGATCGAATCCGGCTCGGGTTCACCGGTCCGGTGATCGAGATCCTCGCCATCGAGCCCGCATCGCCGAACGGGCCGATCTCCACGGATTTCGGCGCGACGGTCCAGGCCGACTCGCGGCACCTGGCCTTGCTCCGCGGGACCGGCCGGGCCGATCGGTTCGCGCTCGGCGCCGGCGGTGTCATCGGCCGCGACGCCGCGGTGGTCCAGTATCACCTCGATCATCCGCATGTCTCGCGGCTGCACGCCAACCTCGCCGTTGACGGCGAGCGGGTCGTCCTCGCCGACCTGGGGAGCTCCAACGGCACGTATGTCAACGGTCGGCGGCTCGCGCGGCCCACCCTGCTCAAGCCCGGCGACAACATCGACATCGGGCCGTTCTCGCTCCGGTTCGATGGAGCCGGGCTGGTCAGCCGGTCGCGGGCGAACAACATCGAGCTCGTCGCCCGAGGGGTGAAGCGAGTCGTTTCGGACCGGGCGACCGGGCAGCCGCTCCGGCTGCTCGATCATATCAGCCTGGTCGTCCGGCCCAGGGAGTTCGTCTGCCTGCTCGGCCCGAGCGGGTCCGGGAAGTCCACCCTGCTGGCCATCCTGAGCGGCCGGAACCCGCCGGACGTCGGGACCGTGGCGCTGAACGGGGAAGACCTCTACGCGAACTTCGAGGCCCTCAAGGAAGACATCGCCGTCGTGCCGCAGAAGGACGTCCTGCACGACTCGCTGGCGCTCGGGGCGGCCTTGCGATACACGGCCGAGCTCCGGCTGCCGCCGGATCTGTCTCCGGCCGAGGTCGAGACCAGCATCGGGGACATCCTGGAAGTCGTCGGCCTGACGAAGCGGCGCGAGATGCTGATCCGGCACCTGAGCGGCGGGCAGGTGAAGCGGGCGAGCCTGGCCAATGAATTGGTGGCCCGGCCCAGCCTGCTGTTCCTGGACGAGGTCACCTCCGGGCTCGACGAGCAGACCGACCGCGAAGTGATGGAGCTGTTCCGTCAGGTGGCGGACGGCGGCAAGACGGTCGTGTGCATTACACACAACCTGGCGAACGTCGAAGCGACCTGCCATCTGGTGGTGATCCTGACCGAGGGCGGTTTGCTGGCGTTCATCGGCACGCCCGACGAGGCCAAGGCGTATTTCGCGATCACCCGGCTCGGCGACGTCTACCGGACGCTCGCGAAGGAGAACCCCGAGGTCTGGCATAACCGGTTCCGGTCCAGCCCCGTGTTCCAGCGCTACGTCGTCGACCGGATGCCGGCCGACACGATCCACGAGGAGAGCAGGGCGGCGCCCGCGCGGCCCGCTCGCCGCGGGGTCGGCGGGGCCCGCCAGACGTGGGTCCTCATGCGACGGTATGTCTCGATCTGGTGGGGAGACCGCCAGGCACTTGTCGTGATGCTGGCGCAGAGCCTCGCGGTCGCCGTCTTGCTGGGGATGGTCTTCGGCAACCTGGACGACCTGACCAATCCACGCGAGCACGCGATGCGGACGGCGAACCTGCTGTTGCTGCTGGCCGTCTCGTGCTTCTGGTTCGGGTGCAACACGGCGGCGAAGGAACTGGTGAAGGAGCGGGTCATCTTCCTCCGGGAGCGGGCCTTCAACCTCCGGGTGGCCGCTTACTTCGCCTCGAAGTGTCTTGTCCTGGTGTTCATCGGCGCGATGCAGGCGAGCTTGCTGTTCCTGATCGTCCGGGGCTGGTGCCGGCCGCCGGGCTCGCCGGGATTCCAGTGGATCACGCTCGCCGCGCTGACGGTCGCCGGGACGGCGATCGGCCTTCTCATCTCGGCGATGGCCCGCTCGGAGGAGGTGGCGACGGCCCTGGTGCCGATCGCGGTCATCCCCCAGATCATCCTCGCCGGGATCGTCGCTCCCCTGTCCGGACCGGCCCGACGATTGGCCGAATGGTTCATCACCGCGTACTGGGGCCAGAAGGCCCTCCACAGCCTGCTCCCCGAGGCCGACTTGACATTCATCGGTCAATCCGGCGAGGGCTTCTCGGGCCCCTGCGCGATCGTGCTCGCCCAGGCCGCACTGGGCGCCGCCGCGACCGTCGTTATTCTGTGGCAGACTCGAGCGAAGGCCGGATTGCGGTAAATCCCGAGCGAGCCCTTGTCTTGGACGGCGGTATCGAAATACCATGCGCCAATGTCACGCTGGGGGCGTGAACGAGCCGTTCGAGGCTGCGAGCCTTCAGGCCAGTTGCCAGATCATCGCGAAATGACGCCGAGACGCCGCACCTCTTGAGGAGAACCGGCACTGGCGCGGAAGCCCCCGGCTGGCGAGACGCGTTTCTGTCTCCGTTCGGATGATTCACCACAGAGGCACAGAGATCACAGAGCAGACCGAAATCCTTTGAGAGACGAAGGATCGATCAAGGCTGCCCGCTCGGCAGGCGGCTCGTCTCGGATGGCATCCCGGGAGTTCTTCTCTGTGATCTCTGTGGCTCTGTGGTGAAGAATCTTCTGAATGCTCGTTCCTCTTCGCGACCACGGCTTTCGTAATACCTCGGGGGACTGCATCAGGCGTGTGACCCGCCTCGACGCGGAGACCGATCCCATGAACGCCCATCCGACCTCACATCCGACCGACCGGACCCTCCAAGCCTACGGCCTGGGCCAGCTCGACGCCGCCTCGGCCGGGTCGGTTGACCGGCACCTGGAGGTCTGCGCCGATTGCCGGCAACGGGTGACCGTGCTGTCGTCCCCGGATAGCTCACCAGGGCGGCTCCGCGAAGCCCAGGCTCGTCCCGCCACCTACCTCGACTCCGTCCCCTCCACCGAAGGTCTCTCCCTGGTGGGAGACGCGCCGGCCGCGGCATCGCCCCCGCCGGCCAGTACGTTGCCCCCGGGGCTCGCCGACCATCCCGACTACCGGGTCCTCCGCGAGCTCGGCCAGGGCGGCATGGGCGTCGTCTACCTCGCGCAGAACACCCTGATGGGCCGGCTGGAGGTCCTCAAGGTCGTCAGCGGCCATCTCGTCAAGCGCCGCGGCGTCCTCGAGCGCTTCCTCGGCGAGATCCGCAACGCCGCCAGGCTGCACCACCCCAACATCGTCGGGGCCTACACCGCCCTGCGGCTCGGCGAGAGCCTGGTGCTGGCGATGGAGTACGTCGAGGGCCTCGACCTGGCGAAGCTGGTGAAGGCCCGCGGCCCGCTGAGAGTGGCCAACGCCTGCAGCTACATCCACCAGGCGGCCGCCGGCCTCCAGCACGCTCACGAGCGCGGCATGGTCCACCGCGATATCAAGCCCTCGAACCTCATGCTGACCCGCCAGGGCAACCGGGCGGTCGTCAAGCTGCTCGACTTCGGGCTGGCCAAGGTCCAGAGCGAGGGTGCGGTCGACGGCGGGCTGACGCACGAGGGGCAGATGCTCGGCACGCCCGACTACATCGCGCCCGAGCAGATCAGCAATGCACGGCGCGCCGACATCCGCGCCGACATCTACAGCCTGGGCTGCACGCTGTACTACCTCCTGACCGGGAAGCCGCCGTTCCAGGGGAACAGCCTCTACGACATCCTGCAGGCGCACCACTCGATGGATGCGACGCCGCTGAACCAGGTGCGTCCGGACGTGCCGGTGCAGGTGGCCGCGATCGTGGCGAAGATGATGGCCAAGGAGCCCGAGCGGCGGTTCCAGGAGCCGAGAGAGGTGGCTCTGGCGCTCAAGCCCTTCTTCATGCCGGGGGAGGCGGCCTCGCCGGGAGCGAAGCCGACAGAGCGGATCCCGCCGGCGATCGTTCCGCCGACGATTCCCGCCACCGAATACCCCCTGGCCGCCCAGCCGCCCCGGGCCGCGGCGACGCTGATCGAGTCGCCCCAGGAGATGCGCCAGGGCCGCGACCGAGCGAGTGCCCCGGCGGCGACGCTGATCGAGACGCCCGATGATATCCGTCGAGGCCAGAAGCGACTCAGCTCCCCGACATTGGCCCTGGTCGCGGGGGCTTTGCTCTTGCTGGCGACCCTGGCGAGCGTCGCGTTGACCCTCGCCGTGAGGGGCCGGGACCAGGCTGGCGCCGATCGGGTGGCCGGCGCAACGGCGGCCGGATCGATCCCGAGCCCATCGGTCCCTCCGCAGCCGAAAGCGGCCCGGCCGGCGCAACCGCCGGCGGCAGACGATCCCGAGCTCCTCGTCACCGATGCCCGGGCAGCCGTCCGGGCCGGCAACCTGCCCCGGGCCAGTCTGCTGCTCAATCGGTATCTCTCGGGTTCCCAGCCGCGCCGGCAGGTCGACGAGGCCCGCATGCTCCAGCAGGAGATCGAGTTGGCCACTTCGGCGGTTGACGCGGAAGCCCAGGCGAAGCGGCTCAGCGATCAGCAGATCGACGACTACCTCGCCAGCGGAGGCCAGCCGCTGGTGGATGACTCGGTCCAGACGCAGGAGCTGCGGCCGGTGTACGCCCGGACCTTGCTCCAGGCGTTCCGGCAGGAGAGCAGCCGGCGCCGATCGGCCTTGAACCAGGGTGTCGCGCTGGCCCGGGGGCCGCAGTCGGGACCTCACCGCTCACTCGGGACCGGCTCGGACACATCATCCAACCCGGGGCCCGATGCCGACCGCCTGCCGGCGAACCTGGTCGGGTCGGACGATGAAGTCGCCCCGACCCCGACGAAGGCCGCCGATCCCAACGCCGCGACGACGATCGAGACCGTCCTCGACGCGTCGAATGCGTTCATCGGCAAGTCGGTCACGCTCGACCGGCTGTACAAGGTGGGGACGTTCGTGACGCGGGCGATGGGCCCGGACGGCCACGCGATCGGCTGGTCGGTGCCCATCGGTGGGGACGACGACCGCCTGATCAGCAAGGGAGACGGCCGGGTCGTGGGCCGCGACCGCTACCTGGTCCTCGATGATCGCCTGGGCCCGGTGCTCAAGAACGCGTTCGATCACTACCATTTCCACGCCGCCGCCCGGCCGGCGTACAAGTGCACGCTGACCGTGACCGTCCGGCCGATGGCCGTCGAAGGGACCCGGACCCCGGTCGTCGTTGTGGTCGGCCTGGAGATCCTGGGCGTTTGCAACTTCCTCCAGGTCGCCCAGCACCAGTACGACAAGGCCTTCGTGACGCTCCACGTGACGCCCGATCGGGCCTGGCATGCCGTCGGCGACGGGCCCGCCTGGGTCGAACGACTGGGAGGCCAGGAGAAATTCGTCGCGCCGCTGCGGCGCAAGCTCCGGGACCTGCAGAGGAAGGCGGTGGCCGACCGGAACTTCGCGGTCGTCGGCAACGCGCTCCAGAACTGCGCTGGCCCGATCGGTGAACATGGCCATCGCCAATGCGGCCCAGCAGCAGCGGTTCACGTCGGCCTTCTTCGGTCGATGATCGAGCGTCCTCAGCACACGACAGGAGGCCACGAAGCAAGTCCTTACTGGCCAATGGGTTAAGCCGTCGGGCCCGAATCGCCGAAAAATCCTGAGTTTTCGCGGCAGGTCGGGTGATCGAGGCGCCTTTCACTACTGGTTCATCTGATTCACCACAGAGTCACAGAGATCACAGAGCAGAACGAAGGGCTCGGAGAAAACACGAGCGGCCGGGGCGGCTCGACCGGCGCAAGGTCGTCTCGCGCGGCACCCCAGGAGTTCTTCTCAGTGATCTCTGTGGTGAATCTCTTCTGAACGCACGTTCCGCTTCGTGACCAGGGCTCTCGTAATCCATTGGGAGGCCTGCGCACGGCGCGCGGCCCGACTCGACGCGGAGACCGATCCCATGAACGCTTCTCAAGTTTCCCATCCGACTGACAAGATCCTGCACGCCTACGGCCTGGGCAAGCTCGACGATGCCTCGGCCGAAACGGTCAACGTCCACCTGGAGGGCTGCCCGGATTGCCGGCAACGCGTCGCCGCGCTCTCCTCCGACAGCTTCCTGGGCCGCCTCCGCGACGCCAAGGCCCGCCCCGAGTCGCTCCACCTCGCCGTCTCCTCCACCGATGGCCTCTCCATACTGGGATCCGCGCCGGGGATGGCGGCGCCCCCACCCGTCAGCAGCCTGCCCGCAGGCCTCATCGACCATCCCGACTACGAAGTCCTCGGCGAACTCGGTCAGGGCGGCATGGGCGTCGTGTACCTCGCTCAGAACAAGCTGATGGGCCGGCTGGAAGTCCTCAAGGTCGTCAGCGGGCAACTGATTAACCGCCGGGGCGTGTTCGACCGCTTCCTCGGCGAGATCCGAAATGCTGCGCAGCTCCATCACCCCAACGTCGTCACCGCCTACTCAGCCCTCCGCCTCGGCGAGAGTATCGCGCTGGCGATGGAGTATGTCGAGGGCCTCGACCTGGCCCGGCTGGTCAAGGCCCGCGGGCCGCTGCCGGTCGCCAACGCTTGCAACTACATCCATCAGGCGGCGCTGGGCCTGCAGCACTGCGCACGAACACGGCATGGTCCACCGCGACATCAAGCCCACCAATCTGATGCTCACGAAGCAGGGCAGCCGGGCGTTAATCAAGGTGCTCGACTTCGGCCTGGCCAAGGTCAAGAGCGAGGGAGCCGTTCACGGCGGGCTGACGCACGAAGGGCAAATGCTCGGCACGCCCCACTACATCGCGCCCGAGCAAACCATCGACGCCCGCAAGGCCGACATCCGGGCGGACATCTACAGCCTGGGCTGCACCTTCTATTACCTGCTGACCGGCGAACCGCCGTTCGACGGCATGAGCCTCTACGACATCCTCCAGGCGCACCACTCGCGGGAAGCGTTGGCGCTGAACCTGGCGCGTCCGGAGGTGCCGGCTGAGGTGGCCGCGATCGTGGCGAAGATGATGGCCAAGGAGCGGGAACGGCGGTTCCAGGAGCCGAAGGAGGTCGCCCAGGCACTCAAGCCGTTCTTCAAGTCAGGCAATGTGCCGCCGGTGGGATCGCGGCCGGACGTCTCGCGGCCCGGCCGGACGGTTCCCGATCCGGGAGCATCGAAGATCGGTGCAGAACCAATCCGACCAGCGACGGCTGTCCCGCCGACATCCGGAGCGAAGAGGCCGCCGGAGAACGTGCCACCCGAGCCGGCGTGGAACAGCCTCATCGATCTACGCGACAGGGCGCCACTCCACGACTCCCACCTGGATTCACCCGGCCAGGCAGCGGCTCCGGCGGCCAAGCAACCAGGTCCCCGGACCTCGTTGACGTCAGTCGCGAACCTGGCCCGGCGTGTGCCCGGAGCCTGGTGGACGATCGCCGGCGTATTCTTGCTCTGCTTGGCCGTCGCCTGGGCGGCTGGCGTGATCAAGGTCAAGACCCCAGAAGGGGTGATCGTTCTGGAAGGGGTGCCGGCAGATGCTCTTGTGGAGGTGGATGGCGGCGAGATCACTGTGACCCCCGCGGCAGGCGAACCGGTCAAGATCAAGACCGCGCCTGGCAAGCATAGCCTCGTCGTTAAGCGCGGTGCTGAGGAGCTCTGGGGCGACAGCTTGACGGTTGTCTCCGGAAAGCAGTCGCCGATCACCGTACGGATCGAACGCCCGACCCCAAGCAAAGAGCCGAAAAACGACAAACTGGACCCGCCCCAAGCCTCCAGTGAGAAAGAGATGGTGGTCCGGACGGAAAAGGAACCTAATGTCGCCCCACCCATCGGGCTGAAGGCGACTGCGGACGAGAGATCAGCCAGTCACCAGATCGGCATCGCCGAGTCATCGCGGCCCAGTATCGAGGAGGAAATCCGTCCGTTCAACGGCAGGAACTTCGAAGGGTGGCACGGGGAGTTCAGAGGTGAGATTCGACATCCCTCAGAAATATTCCGAGTGGAAGGCGACGAGATTACCTGGAACGGGCAGCCAGGACGGGTTTTCACGAATGACCGTTTCAGCGATTTCTCGTTCAAGTTCGAGTATCTCCTACCCTTGAACGGACGACAAGGTACCACCATCTGCTGCCTCAAGCTCGCTGAGGGCGATCCATATCGGATCGACGGCGTGGACTTCCGTATTGGAGGGGTCTACTGCGCTCTCACGAATGGTGGATTGGGAGAAACCGGCAACATCGTAGTCCAGTCGTACCAAACAAGTAATCAGAGGCAGATTCCCATACAGCGAAGGGCCAATGCCGCGCCACTTGTCAACGAGTGGAACCGGGTCGAGCTCCGCTGCGAGGGTCGTGTGTTGTCGTTTTTCCTGAACGGCAGCCTGGTGAACCGGATCGAGGCGAATCAGGTCATCGTCTGTCACCCGGGATTCAATAGCTGGGACGCCGACGTCCGCTTCCGCAACGTCCGGATCGCTCCACTGGCGGGGACCAGAAAGAGTTCCGGGAACCGCTGATGTGGCCGCCCCTAGGATGAGAAATGGAGCTCTCTCATGGACCACAACCGCCTGGACGTCTCGGCCAAGGAGCTGATCTGGGACGGCCCCGCCGCCTGGGTCGAGCGCTTCGGCATTGGCCCGCCCGGGCCGGTCTCGGTCATCGACTCGGAGATCACCACCCTGACCGCTTCCGCCGACAAGGTGCTCAAGGTCGACGGTCCGGTCCCGTACCTTCTCAATCTCGAGCCCCATTCCTACTACGACGCCGACCTGGTCTCGACGCTCTGGTACCGTCAGGTGGCGCTCGACTACAAGCACAAGCTGCCGGTGCTCACCGTCCTGATCCTGCTGCGCAAGGAGGCCAACTCGCCGAGCTTCACCGGCAGCTACGAGCGGCACCTCCCCGACGGATCGCTGGCGAATCGGTACAATTATCGGGTGGTCCGGCTGTGGCAGGAGGACCCCGACCCGTATCTGACCGGCGGAGTCAACCTGCTGCCGCTGGCCCCGCTGACCGACGTCACGGAAGCGGACGTGCCCGGCCTGATCGACCGGATGGCCGAGCGGCTCGACCCGGAGCCCAAGCCGCGGGCGGACAAGCTCTGGTTCGCCGCGTACGTGCTCATGGGGTGGCGTTATGACGTGAAGCAAGCAACTCAGTGGCTGAAAGGGGTGTGGAACATGCACGAATCGCCGAGCTATCAGGCGGTCCTCAAAGAGGGCCGCAACGAGGGCTTGATCGAGGGCCGCGTCGGCGAGGCCCAGCGGATGCTGCTCATGCTGGGCGAGGATCGCTTCGGAGAACCGGACGAGGCGACCCGGAGCGCGGTCGAGGCGATCCGCGACGTCGAACGCCTGGAGAGGATGATCAAGCGGGTGTACGACGCGAACATTCCTGACTGGCGGGGCCTGTTGAACACGGCCTGATCCCTCGCGGTATCGAGCGGCAACGTTCGTTCAAGGGGTGCGGACCATGCACGAATCGCCGAGCTATCAGGCGGTCCTCAGCGAAGGCCGCCGGGAGGGCCTACAGGAAGGGCGTATCGCGGGAGAGCGGCGGTTCTTGCTTCGTCAGGGGACGAAGAAGTTCGGCGAGCCGGACGCGGCAACCGTCGCCGCGATCGAAGCGATTCACGATGTCGATCGGCTCGAGGCCCTCGGCCTACGTATCATCGACGCGGACGTGCGCGGCTGGGACGACCTGCTCCGGGGCTGATGATCGCCAATCCGGGTGAAGAATGTCGATGGGCGAGAGGAGTTCAGGCCATGAGCGAATCGACGACTCAGCCGACGGCGCAGCAGATTCAGGCCCTGAAGGAATCCATGACTTACGTGGCTCTCGTGGGAAAAGGGGTGCGGGAAGGCTGCCAGCTAGAGGCGCGGCGGCTGTTGTACCTGCTCGGAACGCGGAGATTCGGGCAGCCCGGCATCGACACCGTCACGGCCGTCGCGGCGATCCGCGAAACCGAAGACCTGGAGGCAGTCTGTCTGCGAATCGTCGATCCGGACGTCCGCACCTGGGACGATCTGCTCCGGGGCTCGTGAGCCGCGGGCCGATCGGGCGGCACATCCCTCGGGTTCAACCGATCTCCGGACCGGAACACCGATGTAGTGAGCGAGATCGTCGGTCTGCAAGCTGGTACGGTGAGCAATGCCAGCCCTTTGGAGTCGGCTGCATGAATCTGCTAAGCTGCCGCCAGATACGGAGTTACCAATTCCCCGCGGAGGCGGCAGCGATGATCCTCAGCGACGTCTTTGAGCGATTCTCCCAGGATGCCCCCTTGTCCGTCATGGCGCGAGGGATCATCGAGAACGCCCTGAACCCCCAGGTCCTCGATCAACTCTTCGAGGACGTCGCGGAGAAGCAATTCACCCACAAGCTCCTTTTCTCCACGATCGTCAACCTGATGAGCGTGGTCGTCTGCCGCATCCGGCCCTCGATCCACGCGGCCTTCCAGGCGCGGGCCGAGACCGTCGGGGCCTCGATCGACGCCGTCTACGACAAGCTCGACGGCACCGAGACCGCCGTGTCGGCGGCGCTGGTCCCTGCGGTGGCCGCGCGGTTGGCTCCGGTCATCGACGCGATGGGCGGCGGCCGGGCGGAGTGGCTGCCCGGCTATCGCGTCCGGATCCTCGACGGCAACCATCTCCCCGGCTCCGAGCACCGGCTCAAGGAGTTGCGGACGATCCGCGCCGGGGCCTTGCCCGGCCAGGCGCTGGTCGTCCTCGACCCCCGGCTGATGTTGGCCACCGACGTCGTCCTGTGCGAAGACGGTCATGCCCAGGAGCGATCGCTGCTGGACCGGATCCTGGCGATCGTCGCGGCCCAGGACCTCTTCATCGCCGACCGCAACTTCTGCACGACCGATTTCCTCTTCGGGATCGCGCGGCGCGGCGGTTTCTTCGTGATCCGACAACACGCCTCGACACTCCACTGGGAGTGCGTCGGCAAGCGGCGGGCGTGCGGCCGGATCGAGACCGGCAAGGTCTATGAGCAGACGATCCGGGCCACCGACGACGCGGGTGAGATCCTCTTCTTGCGGCGGGTCACGGTGGTCCTGGACCAGCCGACGCGGGACGGGGACACGGAGCTCCACCTGGTGACCAACGTGCCGGCCCAGGACGCCCGCGCCAAGGTCATCGCCGATCTGTACCGTCGCCGCTGGACGATCGAGACCGCGTTCCAGGAGTTGGAGGCGACGCTCCACAGCGAGATCAACACCTTGGGTTATCCCAAGGCCGCACTGTTCGCCTTCTGCGTGGCGCTGGTGTCGTACAACGTGCTGAGCACGCTCAAGGCGGCGTTGCGGGCGGTGCATGGCGAGGCCGTAGTCGCGGAAGAGGTCTCGGGCTATTACGTGGCCGACGAGATCCGGATGACCCACCGCGGGATGATGATCGCCATCCCTGAAGATGAATGGGTCGTCTTCCACGATCTGACCCCCATGGAGTTGGCCGACGTGTTGGTCCGCTTGGCGCGGTCGGTCTCCCTTCCCAAGCTGCGCAAGCACCGCGCGGCCCGAAGAAGCCGAAGCCCAAGAAACAGAGCGGGGCCAAGATCAAACATGTGGCCACCGCGAAGATTCTGGAAGCGCGTTATACATGTACAAAGTAATGCCTCCAAGAGGGCTGGGTGAGCAATGCCCACCATTCGAGGCCTCGACCGGTGGGCATTGCCCACCCTACGACACCCGGACCGGCCCCCGAAACAGACTCTTACCGCGGACTTAACCGTCATGTCCCAACCACCAAGACCCGGCCAGCCGAACCCCAAT
>CAWFIC010000014.1:0-44635 GCA_963815795.1 uncultured Planctomycetota bacterium
GAGCTGGGCATTGATCTGGTAGAAGTCCTGCTCGCCGCCCCCCGACTGGGCCCGCGTCGCCCGCTGGGCCTGGCGCGTGAGGTACTGCTTCTGGGTCTCGGCCTTGTTCTCGTCGCCGATGAGGCCCCGGAGCTCCTTGTCGAGCTCGGGGCTCTCGAGGCGGACCAGCACGTCCCCCTTCTTGACGTGGTCGCCGTGGTCGACCAGCACCTCGCGGACCCGGCCGCCGAGCACCGGCGGCGTGTAGATCTTGCACCGCTCCTCGGGCAAGAGCGAACCGTGGCCCTCGATCGTGAGCGAGCAGGGGACGAACGCCATGATCAGGACCAGCGCCAGGACCCCGGCGAGCACCGCGCCGATCTTGGCGAGGGTCCGGCCGCGGAAGATCCGCCAGGGGGAACCCATCGCCTTGAGCACCGGCTTGAGGAAGATCTTGTGGTGCTCCTGGGAGTTCCAGAGCGCGGTCGAGGCGTGGCGGGAGACGACCTCGGTCCGGGCGTGCATGTCCGTCGGCGCCAGCTCGTCGCCGATCTGCTCGGCGACCAGGCAGCCAAAGGGGACCTTCTCCCGGTCCTCCTTCTCGTCGGCCTCCGGCCCGGTGCCGGGCTTGTGCAAGATCGTGACGATCACGACCTTCGAGCCCGACTCGTCCACGTACATCTCGAGGGCATCGCGGAGGTCCGGCGCGAAGCCGTCGGTGCTGCCGGTGTACACCAGGTCCTCGCCCGAGCGGATCACCGCCTTGCACAGCCGGGTCAGCTCGCGCACCAGGTTCGACCGCTGCTCGACGACCTCCTGGCCGCTGACCGCCTCGACCATGGTCCGCCCGGAGATCTTCAGCGCCACGCTGAGCCGGTCGCAGCCCACCAGCCGCTTGCCGTCGTTGACCACGGCATACGACGTCTCCTTCAGGTCGAGCGTGCCGTGGATCTGATGGGTGAACCCCTCGAGCTGGTTCCACAGCCGCTGCTGCGACATCATCTGCCGCATCTGGCGGTTCTTGAGGTACGTCGCCGCCAGGTCGCACAGGTCGCTGACGAACCGCAACGTGCTCTTCTGCTGCGCCGCCCGCCGCGTGGGATCCATCAGGATCTCCAGCAGTCCGGTGACCTGCTTGTCGACGCTCAGCGGGGCGAGGATCAGGGCGTATTCGGTCGGGTTGAACGCCTGCGGCATGCCCTCGATCACGGCGCCGGGCGGGATGATCTGGGCCTGCGACGCCTGGAGCATGCAGCCCAACAGCGCGTCGTGCGGCGCCGTCTTGACCCGGCCGTCCATCAGGCCCGTGGCGCCGAACTCGACCTGGTATTGCAGCCTCAACCCGCCCCGGCCGTCCATCAGCCAGAATGCGCCCCCGGTCGCGGCCACCGCCGCCACCGACCGGTTGAGGAACTCGACGTAAAACTCCGCCGGTTGGATGTCCGATTCCGCCAGGTCGGCGATCTCGGCCACCAGCTTGCGAATCTGGTTCTTCGTCTGCTCCAGCAGACCAGGATCAATGGTTTCTTCCGGCATGGTGGCACCAGGGGGTAGGTAATCACCTCTGCCCCGCAAGACCGCCGGCGGCGAGCGCTCGCTCCGGGGGACGACCGCGGGACTCGATTCGCGAAAGACGCGGCGCTGACTCAACACCCCCAACGGGACACGCACCCCCGAGAACTTCCCGAGCGTTTTTCTCCGGCCCCCTCAACCCACAGGACGCCCACTGTCCGGGAAAGATAGGCGGTTTGGGGATAGCCGGAGTCATCGGCTGGCGTCGGCTGGGCTTCGCCCACCGGTCCAGGGCCCTGCCCGTCGGGCAATGGCCGCCGTACCCGGGGAACGCCGGAGATGCCGTGCCGGTGGCGGCTTCAGCAGACCGGCGATGAGTTCCACGAGGAATTCCTGGGAGGCCTCGAGGCTTGTCGGGGTGAGGCCCTCTTGCTCGTCGCGTTGCAGAGGATGCTCCGCCGGGCGGAGACCGGCGAGGCCCCGAGCCTCGCGTCCGTCGTGGTGAAGGTCTGGCCGGCGCGCGGCCGGGCATGTCATAATGGAGTATTCCGGCCGGACGCGGCGAGGCGCGGCCCCGGCGGCCGGGTTCCCATCTCGCGGAGGAGGGAGCTGTCGCGGACAGCGCCCTGCCGTCGTCTTCTTCATCCGTCATCGAGCGGGCGCGCCGATCGTCGATGGGAGGAATGTCTGATGAGATCGAAGCGCAGGGGGATCGCCGGCAAGCTGACGCGGGTCCTGCCCGCCGGGTTGATGGGATGGCTGCTCTTCGGGTGCGACGCGCCCCCGGACATCGTGCAGATCGCGCCGCCGGGGGTCCCGGTCCCGCGCCAGGCCCCCGATGAGGAGCCGGCCCAGGCCCAGGGCGAGATGGCGGCGCCGGCGCTCCAGTCCTCCGCGGCCCAGCCCACCAAGGTCGTGGAGTACACCAAGGCCCCGCCGACCGCCAAGGGTCAGACCAAGACCACCCCGGGCGGCGTGAAGTACGAGACCCTCAAGGAAGGGACCGGCCGCGAGTTCAAGGCCGGCCAGACCGCGCAGTTCCTCTACGAGGAGCGGCTTGAGGACGGCAAGGTCCTCGATGACCGCACCAAACGGGGCCACCACCCCGAGAACCTCACCCTCAGCGAGAAGCCCATCGGCTGGCGCAAGGCGCTGCCCGGCATGCGGGTCGGCAAGGTCCGCAAGCTGACCGTCCCCCCCGCGCTGGCCTACGGCGAGAAGGGCAAACCGCCCGAGATCCCGCCCAACGCGACCATCATCTATGAGGTCGAGCTGGTCCGCATCCTGGGCGAATGAGCCCCGGCACCCGATCCCGGACGCCGGGCGGGGTCGGGCCGGCCCGAGCCGGAGTTCATCGGCCCGCGCGGGGGATTGCCTCGGCCCGCCCCGCTGGGATAACTTCGTCGGGTCGAAGGATCGATGTCGCGGGCCGGCGGCGGTCGGCCGGGTCGCCGGGCCCCTGACGGTCCGATTCCGGGCCGGCCCCCGGACCGCGAATCGCGCCCCACGATCCCCGATCCGAACTCCCATGGACACCGCCCCGACGGAATGAGGACCTGCATGGCGAACGTGGCGACGACACCCCAGTTCTCGGGCATGAAGTATCGCGTGGTCAATCAGCTCGGCACCGGCGCGGGCAGCACCATCCTCCTGATCAGCGACAAGACGGCCGGCGGCAAGCGTTATGCCCTGAAGGTCGTCCGCAAGCAGGAGCCGGAGGATGAGGCCTACGTCCAGCAGGCGCTGACCGAGTTCGAGGCGTCCAAGAAGCTCAATCATCCGGCGATCGCCAAGATCTACGACTGCCGGCTCAAGAAGTCGTGGTTCAAGGTCAGGGGCGTCGAGCTGCTGATGGAATACGTCGAGGGCAAGACGCTCGACGAGATCGAGGCGCCGAGCTGGGCCAGCTCGTGCTGATCTTCTGCCAGGTGGCCTCGGCGATGTCGCACATGCACCGCCGCGGGGTCTACCACGGCGACCTGAAGCCGGCCAACATCATGCTCACCAAGACCGGCCAGGTGAAGCTGATCGACTTCGGCACCGCCTGGGTCCGCGGCCAGGAGAAGAACCGCATCCAGGGGACGCCCCAGTACATCGCGCCCGAGCAGGCCACCGAGAAGGTGGTCAACGACCGGACGGATGTCTACAACCTCGGCGCCACCATGTACCGCATGTTCACCGGCCGGTTCCCCCAGCAGGGAATCCCCAAGGTGGGCGAGGATCGCAAGCTGGTCCCGCCCATCAAGATCAACCCCC
The DNA here is from genome assembly GCA_963815795.1 of uncultured Planctomycetota bacterium. Lineage (GTDB taxonomy): Bacteria > Planctomycetota > Planctomycetia > Isosphaerales > Isosphaeraceae > JAKAUH01. Next base: position 3,748 of record CAWFIC010000014.1, read on the forward strand.
GCCTCCCCGGCACGCTCAATGAGATCATCATCGCCTGCCTGAACATCGACCCGACGCGGCGGCCGGCCGGCATGTTCGAGATCCGCGATCAGTTGAGCGCCGTCGCCAAGCACATGGGCCTGGCCGAGGTCAACCTCCGCGGGGCCGACGAGGAGGATTGACGAGGAGTCGCAGGGCGTTTCGCTCCATCCTGACCGCCACGACGCGCGTCAATCTCGTGCCCGAGGGCGCGTCATGGAGCGGCGCGACCTGATCGCCCATCTCCGCCGACAGGAGATGGGGATCAGAATTCGGGAGGGCGGAGCTCCGACCGAGCCTCTGCGTGATTCCGGCTCGCACGGAGGCTCGCCCTCCCGAGGGAATCCCATGCCTTTCCTCTGCCGCGCGGTACGAACACCTGAATGAGGCACACCAAGAGTCTGTTCCCGAAGGGGCAGGTCCGGGCGAGCGGGGGGCGTCAGCCCTTGTTCTACTACACAAGTCGCAAAGCCATCAAGCACAAGGAGTTCCGGCAATAAACAGGGCTCGATATCAGCAAAATAACGTTCATACGATGAGATGTTCAATAGAGAATTTCTCAGTTTTCCCGGGAAATCTCAACATCATTCTTTTCATCATGTGAACGTGCATCGTAGATTCATGTACTGTACAAGCCGTGTACACCACCGGCTCTGCCCCCTGCTTTCCGCCACAACTTCTTGATTCAAAACGGGTTGCGACTTGTGTATATCAACGAGGGCGTCAGCCCCCTGTCCGGTGAGCGACGGCCCTCGAAGACAGGGGGCTGACGCCCCCCGCTCGCCCTTCCGGAACAGACTCCAAGATCAGCGGGGAAAAGAGAATGGCGTGAGAGAATATCTGGCCTGTAGGGGAATTGCCCGATATAGCGGATGATGGCTTTCGCGACCAAAAATGTCCGAACAATCCCTACAGACAACGCCGGCCGGCGGCAATAAAGATGGAACTTGGTTCCCAAGGGGCGCTTCTTGCCCCGGACGAAATCCCCGTCGAGCGGGGACTTGGTGTTGACTCGGGTTTGAAAAAGTATAAAAAGACGATTAATCAGCGCTGGGGGTACGGGTTTTTCCGGGATATCGGCGCACGAATTGCTGGTTTCCCCACCGGCAGAGGTCGTTGTCGGGCAGTCCGCGGCACCTCAGGTGGTGGGACTCCGCGACATCTCCGATTCTGCGGGAGCATGGCACCTCCAGGTTGAGGCAAAAGCTCGGCTCAGACTTCGTAACGGGACCCATGGGTCGTCCCTGAATTGGGAAGGAGCGCTCTGATGCCTCGGCGGACAAGCGCCTTCGCGCTCTCGTTCCTGGCCGTCCTCTCGCTTTGCCCTCATCCCGCGGCCGGGGGCCAGGTCAGCACTCCGCTCCAGACGAAATCCATCCCGATGACGTCAACCGATTGGGGCGCGGGAACGGGCGGGCTCTCGAATCCCTTCGTTTTCCCGAAGTTCAACCCTAGCCTGGGGACCTTGACCGCCATCGACCTCACGCTGAGCACGACCATCCGCAACGAATTCGAGTTGATTTTCGCCCCAACGCCAATCCCCACAACGCTCTACGTCGCGACGACCGAGACCTCGAACCCCAGCGTGCTGGCCAATCCCAGCCAGGTCGCGCTCCTCACGGACGGTCCGACGGTCACGGTCAAAGGTCCCGACGGCGTCACGACGCTCTTCGGCGCACCGGGAACGACGCTGCCGGTTGAACGTCGTGTCCATGACCGAACCGAGCGGCACCTGGTCGTCGATGCTGCCGGTCACGGACCCGCATTTCATCCCTCCCAGTAACGCCACACTGTCGTTCGCTCGCACGCTCGACGCCTCGAACGCCGCTTCGCTGCTGCCGGAATTCATCGGGACGGGCGCCGTCGACATGCCCGTCACGGCGGTCGCCCACTCGAGCTTCTTCTCCAACAGCGGGAATGGCGCCGGTATGGTCCTCACGAGCGCCAGCGCGACGGTCACGCTCCAGTATTGGTACATCCCCACTCCCGCCTCGGTTCCCGAACCCTCGAGCCTCATCCTGCTGGGTCTGGGAGCCGGTATCGCCCTGCTCGCCGGCCGATGGCGTCGGCGAGCGGTCGGTCCCGCCGGGAGCGATCGCGCGTGAGCCGGCGGCGGTTCGGTCGGTCCGCGGCCGTCTCGTCGGGATGGTGACTGCGGGAACGGGCGGGCCCGACTCGATTCGCGCTCGGCGCGAGACTCCGGCGTCACGGACCGTCGGTGCCGCCATCGCGTCGGGCCCGGTGCGATCGCGCGGAGGAACGCGATTCAATTCCGTCATTTCGACTGATGCTCGAAGTCTAGCGGAACCGACCTACTGATGCAGAGGAGCGGCCGACGGCGACTCCTCGGTCCGTTCGCCCATGGCTGCGGACTTCGATTGATGATTGAGGAATGGACCGGCGTCGAAGCACGGTTTCGACGTCGGTCACGGGTTGGCGACGGGTCCCCGCCCAGGGAGGGGAGATCGACCCGTCATGAACCCCGGCCCGATGGGGGCTGGGGCCATCCGAGTGGGAGCGGTGCGCCGGGGGCGTACCGTGAGCCCCGAGCGTCGATGCGCCCGACGGAGGAGACTCCGCGGCGCCGAGCGGCTCATTCCTCAATCAGGTGGACCGCCAGATCGGTCCATCGCAGGGGCCATCACCATGTGCGCCGCGGGTTGGATGTCGCTGCTGCGGCTCTATCGACGCCTTGCGAACCGGACCGGCAGACCGCGCATCCGCGCCTCCAAGCGGCGAAAGGCGACGCCGGAGATCGAGTCGCTGGAGCTGATCTCCCTGCTGAGTTCGGGCGGCTCGCCGATCGGCGCCGCCGCTGTCGTGCGGCTGCACGACTCGAGGGGCCACCGGCACGCGACGCCAGTCACCGGGGCGAATGACGGCGACGGCATGGCGGTCGATTCGACACTCCAGACCCTGCCCGCGCAAACGGTGTCGCTCGGCAATACCCTGACGAACTTCGCGAATGAGCCGCTGTCGCCGGCCTTGAATCTCTTCGATCCCTCGCTCGGCACGCTGGTCTCCGTGACGGTGATCCAGTCGGCGACACTCCAGAGCAACATCACGTCGCAGAACCTCAGCACCACGTCATCGACGGTCATCACGGCCAGCGTCTCCGGGAGCTACCAGATCGACGGCCTCAACCAGCCGATCGTCCAGCCGACCCAGACGACCACCAGTTCGCCCATGGCTGCGGGGGTGTTCGGCTCGGGGACCGACACGGTCACGTTCGCTCCCCTCCAGCTCAATCACTCCTCGACGACGATCTTCTCCGACCCCGCCAGCCTGGCGTTCTTCACCGCCTCGTCCGGCCGGACGACGGTCACCCCGACGATGACGGCCAACGGTACCGGTTCCGCCAGCGCGCCCGGCGGCAACCTGTTCACGTTCGCCCAGACCTCGGCGTCGTCGACGGTGAGCGTCGTCTACACGTACCTTCCTCCGTCCTGTCCCACCGTCGGCACGATCGGCCGGATCGGCGTGCACCACCAGCGGACTCTGCTCGTCGTCCCGTTCAACGGCACCGTGAACCCGACCCTCGCGGGGAACCCCGGCGATTATGAGGTATTCACGCGAACGGGTAAGAAGATCCCCATCCTCTCGGCGGACTACAATCCCGCCACCAATTCGGTGACCTTGAGGCCCGCGGAGCGGCTCAACGTGCATGATCGCTTCGAACTCTCGGTCAAGGTCCCCTGTCCCGTCAGTGCCGGCAACGAGACCGTGACCGTCCCCTTCGGCACGAAGTACTCCCTCATCGGGTTCCACAACCACCACGGCCGATTCATCTCCGTGCATGGCGGCAAGATCGTGAGATTCGACGCCCGATCGCAGTCCCATCGGCCGGGTCCGGTCCGATCGACCCCGTCTCGACCGTGAGCGGTCTCCGTTCGAATGCCCGGTCGATTTTTCTCGCGGAAACGTGTTGACTCGATTCCGCGTTCCGGCTATTGATTCCACTGCTAATGATCCACGACCAGACATGGACGTCGTTCAGGATCGGGCCGCCCGGGAACGTCGGCGGATCTTTGACGACTTCCCGGAGGCGACCTAGGTTATCCCATAGAGGGATTGCACACGCGCCCAAGCGTCGAGATCGCTTCCACTCCGCAGCTTGTGCGTCGTCATGCGTGAAGCACTCTATCTCGTGAATCGTTGATTGATGGCTGTCCTCCGGCCGTCAACTTGTCCATCCTCGAGGCCCGGATGACGATCACCTCCATGTGGGTGATCTCGGGGATCCCCCCGGGGCGGACTGACCCAGACGTTGACCGCGTGCTCACCGACTGAACTCGCTTGCCAGGTAGGGCTCCCTGAGGACCGCCCCCGGATCGCTTTCCGCGCGTTGCCCGGGGCGGAGAGGGAGCCTCCATAGTCAAGGACTCCAATGATGGACCGGCCCACGATCCTCGCACGCACTTTCTTCGCCACGGTCGGCCGCCGTCGTCGCGGGTTCACTCCCGCGGTCCGACCCCTGGAAGGCCGGCAACTCCTGTCGGCCCAGCCTACGGCTTCGGCAACGATGACCCAGACCGCAACGTTTGCGAACCTCGAGTCGAATCCCACCTTGAGCGACCAGGCCCTCCTGTATTTCAGCTCGACGATGGGGACCTTGACCGAAGTGGACCTGGTGACGTCGGGGTCGTTCCAATCCCGGTTCTCGGCCGAGAACCTGGGGTCCTCGAGCGGCACGATCACGGGGACGACCGGCGGAAACCTGGCGATCAACGTCCCGACGGGGGCGGTGCCGGTGACCATCCCCTCGGTCACTGAGTCGTTCAACGCCTCGGCATACGATGGCACGCTCAACGACGGCGGGACCAGCGGCAAGACTTTCGCACCGGTCACGAGCAGCTCCGCGCCCCGGACGACGGTGTTGACCTCCCCCGCGGACCTGGCCGCCTTCACGGGCCACTTCCGGATCCCGATCAGCGTGTCCGGCCACGCGACCGGGAGCGTCTCCTCGGCCAACAGCGACGTGTCCAGCTCCTTCCAGACCGATACCTCCGCGACCATCACCGTCATCTATCATTTCATCCCGAGCCTCCCGAGCCTGGATCCGCCGGCCGGAAGCCCGCCGACATCCGCGGGCGGCGGAACGAACGCGGCACCGATCACAGCGATGGGAGCCGTCCCTGGCACGAACACCGGCCCGGCCGCGTCCATCCAACCGGACGCTGCCTCGACGCACGCCCGGAAACACGACGCCTTGAAGACACGGATCTCGTCGGCCCACCGCCACATCCCGAGACCGCTCGACCTGGCTGGTCGCCGTGCCAGGCCGGTCGACCTGGCTCATCACCATGGCGCGGGCCGGACCGACACCGCATGAACGGCGACCGAGCGGTTTCCTCGAATCAACCCTTGCCTTCCCCGAACTGTCCGATGGTCGCGAGGCCGGATCGACGGCCGAGCAGGGAGTCGCATCGACCGAACAGCCCGCGATCGCGGTCCACATCCAGCGAGACGCCCGAATAGACCCCCAGGTCCTGGCCCGCCAGGTGCATCGCCTCCATCAAGATGGGGGCGATGATCAGCTCCGATCGCGCCTTGTCGGTATTGACCTCCAGGGCTTGCGGGGCCCATCGCTCCAGCACTTCGCGGAGGATCGGCGGGATTTCCGGTGCCCGGACATGAGCTAATAGGTCCCCGCGCGGAGGCAAGGTCAGCTCGAACCGCTCGATCGCCGATTTCGGGCTGAAATCCGCGAAGGCCATCTCCGACTCCACCGGCGAGACCCGTAGAACCTGATCGGTGATGACAGGCGGGCCCTCTCGCGCCAAGGGGCCGCGGACATCCGGTGCACGATCCGGACAATGCTCAAGGGATATAGACCAGTTGATCTCGCCACTGGTCATCGTCGCCCGTGTCGGCGGCCACGATGAGCCAATCGAGCACGTCTTGAAGCCGGCTTCTCGGGCGAATGACGAACATTCCCGGCAGGTGGCCACCATTCGAGAGATGGGTCCACAAGAAGCTCGGCATTGTTCTTTCATCAAGGGTGATCACGACATGACCCTCGCGCTCCGCCCACCGTAGGATCTCCGGATCGCCGGTGCCGAGTGGCAAGTCGACGGCATCTCCCACCCGTTGCGCGTGGAGGGGCTCGGTCGAGGTGGCATTATGCCGGACGATGGCAAACGAGAGTGCGCCCGGTACATTCTCGTCCAGCAGGTATCGCAGGGCCATGACCGGATGACCTCACAGAGACGGGCTTGCCTTGGCGGCCAGCCGTCTCGCGCAGTTCCTCCACGGTCGGTGTGCGGGGGGCCGCGGCCATCCGCCGCTTGCTCTCGGCATCGACCTCCGCGACGTAGGCATCGACCTCCGCCTTGTTCTCCAGGTAGAAGGCCATCACCTTGTAGATCAAGGCCAGGGGTAACGTCGGATAGTCGAGGTGGATCATCTCGGCCGAGAAACCCTCCTCGTACAACAACATGATGTGGTAGAGGTCGATGCGATGTCCGGTGATCCGGATTCCGCCCTTCTCGGTACGGCTCAGGAAGTCGGGCAACTCCATGTTCGTTCTCCCGTTGCGATGATGTGCCGGGTCATTCTATCCGATCCGCCTTCATCCCGTCATGGCGAGTCCACCGAGGGTCGTGCAGCGCGGCGAAGAGTCGGGCTTGACACGCGCGAACGCGGCCAACCATCGTCGCGGATCCGTGGCACCGTCGGGCGGCTGGGGTCGGCGCCCGAAGGGCGACGTCCCGGGGAAGCCGCCACGGCACTCCACCGACCCCGGTTCCCCGCCCGGTTTCTCCGCCGCTACCTGGCCGGGGCGAGTTGCGTCAACATCGGCGCGGACGCGGGCCTCACCAAGTCGGCGGTCGCTACCCGGCTCCGGCGGAAGGGGGTCCAATTGCGGCCGGGCGGCAAGGGACCGGGATCCGGCCGGCTCGACCTGCCCGTCCCGGAGATCCTCGAGCGGTACCGGGCCGGCGAGACGATCGAGGCGATCGGGCGGTCGCTCGGCGCCTCGACCAACGCGATCCGCGCGCGGCTGAAGAAGGCCGGCGTCGAGCGGCGTCGGCGGGGCGAGGTCGATGCGGATTGAGGACCGTGGCGAGCGGACCGTCGCCTTCAGGCGACGGGGGTCCGGAAGGCAGCGGCGCAATCAGGACACCCGCAGGCCGCCAACGGTCGGATTGCACCACTAGTGTACGCTTGCAATTATGCTTGCTTGTATGTATCATTCATTGGATTGTCCGATCGCCCTCGATTTCGGTGTCGGCGCCCATGCTTTGCGCGAAACACCGGTGTGTTGCTCGCGCAAGACATGCAAGACATGCAACGCATGGGAGGCCACCGGACAAGCGACGGCAGTCAACGGCGGCGCCTGCAATGGTGCTTGCATGGATAGCCGACGAGTCGCTCGACCACCCCGAATCGGCCACCGGCGCCCATGCTCCACAGTTTTCCGCATCACAAATTGGTGTGGAGCATGTGGAGCATGGGCCGCCCACCGCGCGGGCACTGCTCTTCGGATGGAGGGCAACATCATGGATGCTTCCATGATGTCATCGACAGGTTGACCGGGCTCTCCGAACCCAACCCGGCGGACCCACCGCTGAAACGCGACTGCATCCCCTCTTCAGCTTCGCTTGCGAGGATCGCCCGGGGCTTCTACGATGGATGGTTTGCTCGCGCACCGCGAGGGACGTCATGGAACAGGCGACGTCCACCGGCCCGCCCCATCCCCGATCCGGCCAGGAGCCCATGCAGTACAATCCCGCCAATCCGCTGATCGTGCAGGGGGACCGCACGATCCTGCTGGAGGTCGACAACCCGCTGCACGCCGAGGCCCGCGACGCGATCGCGCCGTTCGCCGAGCTGGAGAAGAGCCCCGAGCACATCCACACCTACCGGCTGACCCCCCTGTCGCTGTGGAACGCCGCGGCGGCCGGGATGTCGGCCGAGTCGATGATCGAGGCGCTGGAGACGTATTCCAAGTTCCCCCTGCCCGGCAACCTGCCGCCCGACCTGCGCGAGCTGGTCAGCCGGTACGGGCGCGTCCGGCTGCAGCGGGTCGACGGCCGGCTCCGACTGACCACCGCCGACCGGCCGCTCCTGGAGGAGCTGGCGCGGCAGCGCGGGGTGCGCGACTACCTGGGCGAGCGGCTCGACGAGACCAGCTTCGCCGTCGCCGACGCCGATCGCGGCGTGCTCAAGCAGGCGCTGATCGCCGTCGGCTACCCGGCGGAGGACCTCGCCGGGTATGTCGCCGGCGCGGCGCTGCCGATGGCGGTCCGCAAGGTGACGCGGGCCGGCCTGCCGTTCGTGGTCCGCGACTACCAGCAGGGGGCCGTGGCGGCGTTCTACGCCGGCGGCGATGCCCGCGGCGGATCCGGCGTGATCGTCCTGCCCTGCGGCGCCGGCAAGACGATCGTCGGGCTGGCCGCCATGGCCGCGCTCCAGACCGAGACCCTCGTCCTGACCACCAGCACCACCGCCGTCGAGCAGTGGCGGCGCGAGATCCTGGATAAGACCGAGATCGACCCGGCCGTGGTCGGCACCTACACCGGCGACGTCAAGAACCTGGCGCCGATCACCCTGGCCACCTACCAGATCGTCACCTACCGCCCCAGGAAGGACGGCGACTTCCCCCACTTCCACCTGTTCGACGGCCGCGACTGGGGGCTGATCATCTATGATGAGGTCCACCTGCTGCCCGCGCCCGTGTTCCGGATCACGGCCGACATCCAGGCCCGCCGACGGCTCGGGCTGACCGCGACCCTGGTCCGCGAGGACCACCGCGAGGAGGACGTCTTCAGCCTGATCGGGCCCAAGAAGTACGACGTCCCCTGGCGCGTGCTGGAATCCAAGGGCTGGATCGCCGAGGCCCAGTGCCACGAGGTCCGTTTGGGACTGCCCGGCTCGCTGCGGATGGAATATGCGCTGGCCGAGTGGCGGGAGAAGTTCCGGCTGGCCAGCGAGAACCCGCTCAAGGACGACCTGGTGGCGACGTTGCTGGATCGTTACGACCGGCCCGAGGACCGCGTGCTGGTCATCGGCCAGTATCTCAAGCAACTGCGGCGGATCGCCGAGCGGTTCGACATCCCGCTGATCACCGGCCAGACGCCCAACGCCGAGCGCGAGGAGCTCTACGACAACTTCCGCGGCGGCGTGATCCGGCGGCTGGTGCTCTCGAAGGTCGGCAACTTCGCGATCGACCTGCCGGACGCCAACGTCATGGTCCAGGTCTCGGGCACCTTCGGCAGCCGCCAGGAGGAGGCGCAGCGGCTGGGCCGGATCCTCCGCCCCAAGGAGGGCGAGCGGCCCGCGTGCTTCTATACGCTGGTGAGCCGCGACACGCGCGAGATGGACTTCGCCCACCATCGCCAGCTCTTCCTCACCGAGCAGGGCTACAGCTATGAGATCCTCGACGAGTCCGACCTGGCTGAGCACGGCCTGGCCCGGCCCGGCGCCGCCGTCTGACCGGCTCGGGCCCGTGCCCGGCCCGGGCCCCGACCCCTCAACTCTTCCCACGGTCCACGGGACCCGGACATGACCCGACCTGCCGCCCGCGTCCCGATCAAGCTGCACCGGAACGTGGCCCTGATCCGCACGATCGAGCCCGTGCTGGCCGAGGAGCTGCTGCGCGCAAGTCGCTGCGCGCTGGGTGCTGGGCCGGTTGTCCGAGACGGTCTTGCTGGTCCGCCCGGACGAGGCGGAGGTCGTGATCGAGGAGCTGCGCCGGATCGGTCATACGCCGCGCGTGGTGCGCTAGGGGGGTGCCGCCTCGATGGCCACGTAGGTGTAGGGTGGGTTGAGCCTCGATTCATCGAGAAAGGCCCGCCGGATTCGCTCAGTGGGCCTCACGCCGCGGCGCGGCGTTCGACCCACCCTACCGTCCGCTTCACACACCCCTTCGAGGGCTCCCGCTTCGATGGCCACCGGATCGCAGCCGAACCCGCAGCCGAGTCCCCGACCGGTCGAGCCGCGCCTGGCGTTCCGCTCGGCGCTGGGGCGGTACAAGGCGTCGCGGCTGGCCGCGATCCGGTTGGCGCAGGGCCTGTCGCCATCGGCGGACCGGATCCGGCCGGCCGGGACCGCCGAGGAGATCACCGAGCACCTCGACCAGCCGGCCGCGGTCGAGGTCCTGGTGGGCCGGCTGCCGATCGGCTCGCGGCTGGCCTTGAGCCTCTTCGCGGTGACCGAGGCGTCCGCGATGCCGGCGGCCGGGCTGGCCCACGCGCTGGAGATCCTGGGGGCGGACCCGGTCACATCGCTCGTCCGGTTGCTCGAGCTGGGGCTGCTGGCGATCGAGCCGATCGCCGAGCTCGGCCCGGTCGACGACTTCGCCGCGGCGCTGGAGCACCTGGGTCGGGCTGCGATCCAGGTCCGCCCCCACCCGTCGGTCCCGCGCCGATCCGAGCGGTTCGGCCCGAGGGGCGTCCGCCGTCGGCCGATGGACCGGTCGGCCAGGTCCGCGAGTCGGACGGCCTGGAGCCGATCCTCCGGCTCGGCGCGCTCTGGCAGCGGGCCGTCGCCGAGCCGATTCGCCAGACGCAGCAAGGGACGTTGTACAAGCGGGACCGGGAGCGGGTCGCGGAGGACCCGGTCCTGACCGGTCCGATCGCCGACGCGATGGCCCCCCTGCCCGACCTCGCCGCGCTCTGGCTGGCCCTGGCGCGTCGGATCGGGCTGATCGAGCTCGATGCCTTCGGCCAGCGGCTCATGGCCGCCTCGCCCGACTTCTGGTCCGACAACGCCGTCCACCTGCCGCAGATGATCGCCACCGGCTGGTTGTCGCTGCGTGCCTGGCACGAGCCGGTCGGCGCGGCGGCATCCGCCGACGCCGACACCGGCGCCGAGGAGCCGGCCCTGCCGTACTTGCGACCGGCCCTGCTCCTGTGGCTGGCCACGCTCGGCGAGTCGGAGTGGGTGGCATTCGACGAGCTGGCCGGATACCTCGCGGCCCGGTCAACGACATGGGACCGCCTGACGATCGCCGCCGCGCCGGGCGGCGATGCGGTCGAACCGGCGGCGGGCTCGCTGGTCTCATCGCCACCGCGTCGGGGCGGTCCGCCGCGCGGCCGGGGTCGCCAGGGGCCCGAGCCGCCGCGCGGGGCGAAGCTGCTGGAGTCGATCCTGCTGGGCGAGGCTTATCCGTTCGGCCTCGTCCGCGCCGCCGAGGAGCGCGGGACCGGGCGCCGCCTGGTGCAGCTCACCCCGCTGGGGCGCTACGTCCTGGCGGCCGGCCCGACGCCGCCGCCCCGCCCGATCTTCGAGCAGTTCCTGTTCGTGCAGCCGAACTTCGAGGTGATCGCTTATCGCCAGGGGCTCACGCCTCAGCTCGTGGGCCGGCTCAGCCGGTTCGCCTGGTGGACGCAGATCGGCGCGGCGCTGGAGCTGCGGCTGACGCGCGAGTCGATCCTCCTGGGCCTGGAGGCGGGTCTCACGCCCGACGCGATGCTCGACGTGCTGAGGCGGCACAGTCAGCGCCCGCTCCCCCCGGCGTGGTCGACGCGCTGCGGACCTGGGCCACGCACCGCGAACGCGTGACCTACTACGCGGCGGCGACCCTGATCGAGTTCAGCTCGAGCGGCGAGCGGGACCTGGCGCTGGAGTCCTGGCCGCGGGACGATGACGGCGGACAGGGCGAGCCGCCGGTCGCCGTGGCCGATCGGTTCCTCCTGGTCGAGGACGAGCGAGCGATCCCGTTCGAGCGGTTCCGCATGGCCGGCTCGCGCGACTACCGGCGGGCGGCGGAGGTCTGCGTGGCGGTCGAGCCCGAAGGCGTGTCGATGGCGCTGGACCCGGCGCGTTCGGACCTCCTGGTCAACGCCGAGCTGGGCCGTTTCGCCGACGAGTTGTTCTCACCCCGGCCGGCCCACGGTCGTCCCGGGGAGCCGGCCCAGCGGCGATTCGTAGTGACCGTCGCGTCCGTGCGACGGGGGCTGGACCGGGGCCTCACGCCTCAGGACCTGGCCGACTGGTATGCGCGGCGGACCGGCGGCGACATACCGCCCGCCGTCCGCCTGCTGCTGGCCTCGTCGTCCTCGGGTTCGGGCTCGCGCGTCCCGCCGCTCCAGGCGGTCCGGATGCTCGTCCTCAGCCTGCCCGATGCGGGGCTCCTCGACGGCCTGCTCCAGCACCCGGCCATCAGGCCCTGGCTGGGCGAACGGCTGGGACCGACCGCGGTCGTGATCTCCGACGACCATCTGGAGCCGCTCCGGAAGGTGCTCGAGGAACTGGGGATCGACCTGGATGCGGAATGAGACGACGCGGCGGGGACGGACGCCACGAGAGTCGTCGTCGTTTCCGGTCCAAGTTGTCGTTGGTGGTGGCGCCACGGTCTGTTAAGCTAGAGGTACTCGAGTTGAGAAGGGATTTCCGATCAGATGCCGGCTGGTGGGTCATGGCTAAGAAACCATTGCGTAGGGCAACTTCGCATCCCCCGGCGTCAGGCGAAAGCCCATTGGCCGAGGAGAATCGGCGTCTGCGAGCACGCGTTACCCAATTGGAGAGCCGGGTGTCGAGTCTTGTGCGCATCGTGAGGAGACAAGAGCATCTTCGTGACATGCTCCGCTGGTCGAAAGGGCGGCGGAAGCGACTCGAAGCGAGAGTCAATGAGCTCGCTCGGCTCCTCGATGAAGGCGCGAAGACCATCGATCAATTGCAGTCCGCCGTGACGGCTCGAGTCGAACACTCGACTTCGAATGTGCCAGTCGTATGAAGGGGATGTGGTAGACGTCTACGGCGACAGAGTCGTCGTCGTTTACGATGTGGATGGGAACGTCGTCGAACAGACTTATGAACGCAGTCAGTTCGTGGACGGGCGTTTGCCCGAGGTGGACACCGACTTGGTGGTCCACGTGATCGTGTCAGATGCTGAGCCGCGAGCCGACGGGACGGCCTCGGAGGAGGACGCGCAACGTGACGAAGTCCCCGGCTCCCGTCGAGAGCCACTCTCCGGCCCTACCGTATTCTGATGACCCCGGAATCGACGTCCATCTCTTCCATTGCGGGCATGGGGACACCATCCTCGTCCGACTGCCGGGCGACCGATGGGGGCTGGTCGATTGCTATCTACCCAAGCAGCACGGCGTACGGAACGCGTTCTTCGAGTTCTTGGCAAATCATCAGATCAAGACCCTTGACTTCATCATCCAGACCCATCCCGACCGGGATCATTACCACGGCATGAAGGCAGTGATCGATCATTTCCTTAATCGCGGGGAAACGATTGGCTACTACATCGACACCGGCCTGAACGCGGGCCGAGCCCGCGACCTTCTGCGGAGCATCCCGGCAGCGAGGGAATACCAGGTCTTGCAAGAGGCGCTGGAGGAATGGGCCCGATCCGGCCGTCTCAAGTGGCGTGAGCTGGGGGCGCGATACATCCCCTTCTCTCTCGAAGGATTCCGCGGTCAGATCGAGTTCGTTCCCATCGGTCCGGACCCCGACGAAAAACGACGCCTGATGACCTCGGACCTGCGAAAGCTCGCGAATCGTTCCGACGCGCGGCTGGTTGCAAACGAGATCTCGCTGATCGTCGTCTTGCTGGTCAACATCGACGGCCGCAGCCTGGGGGTGCTCCTGGGCGCCGATGCCTCGACCCAGGGTCTCGACAGGGCCCTCGACTATTGGAGTGAGCACACCGGCGAGTACGGGCTTACTCCGGAGTTCGACGTCATCAAGATCCCACATCACGGCTCGATCCGCTCGCACACGCCTCGCCTTTGCATGATGAAGCGACCGGGATGGGGCACGGCAGCGGTGTCGGCGGGTACACGATCGTGCCTTCCGGATCGCGAAGTCCTGCGAGACTATCTCGAACACGGTTGGAGCGTGATGGCGACGACAACGAGGGGTAAGAAATCTCGTCCCAGCCTGCCGATGACGTTGGCGGATCGAGGCAGACCCGAGGTCGATGACGTCGAACACTTCTCCGTCCACATTTCCTGGAGCCCTTCGGGCGGACTACAGGCCGAACCGGCCGCGGCGAGGATCACCCTCGATGACCTGATGCACTATGAAACCGCGGCGCGGTAGCGGTCCGAGATGGCGATTCCGACGAAATAGGATGGCCGCTTCTCACGGCCCGGCGAAGACGTCGGCGGGCAGGTCGCGCAGGCCCAGCCTGGCCTTCCAATCCGCGGCCTGATCGGGCTTGTTCCACGCATCGTACAGGAGGATGATCCGATCGCGGGCCTCGGTCAGCCGCTTCCTGGCCGGGGCCGGGATCCTGGCTTCTCGGGCTTTCATCCCCTCGTAACCGCGGAATAAGAGCGGCTCGGCCTCGGCGAACCGCTGCTGGCGGAGCAGGCTACCGCCGAGCAGGCTTCGGGTCTCGAAGGTGCGCCAGTCATCCGGGGCCGAGTGCTCCCGGATCTCCAGGCAGTCGCGCGCGAGCCGCTCGGCCTCGGCCGGCCTGTCGGCCAGGTCGGCTCGCGCGAGGTTGTCCATCGACGCGAGCGTATCGGGATGGCCGGGGACGAGCTTGGCCCGTCGCCCCTCGAGCGCTCGCGCGAGCAGGGGCCGGGCCTCGGCGAGTCGCCCGAGCTCCTGGTAGGCGACGGCGAGGTTGGTCATCGCCAACAACGTTGCGGGGTGATCGGGGCCCTGCTTGGTCGTCCGGCCTGTGAGCGATTCCTGGAACAGGGGCAAGGCGTCGGCGAGCCGCCCGGCGGCCTGGTAAGCCATGGCGAGGTTATTGAGGGAGACGAGTGTGTCGGGGTGGTCCGGGCCTTCCTTGGCCCGGCACTCCTTCAACCCCTCCTCGAAGAGGGGCAAGGCGTCCGCCGGCCGGCCGGCGAGTTGATACGAGTTCGCCAAGTTGTTCATGGCGGTCAGCGTGTGAGGATGGTCGGGGCCGAGCCGGCCCTTGCACCGCTCGAACAACTCCTCCTGGATCGCCAGGGCGTCGGCCGATCGGCCGATGGCTCGATACGCCAGCGCGAGGCTGTTCATCGCTTGCAGGGCGTTGGGGTGATCCGAGCCGAGCGTGGCTCGGCGCCGCACGAGGGCCTCTTCGAACAAGGGCAAGGCCTCGGCGAGCCGCCCGGCCTCCTGGTACGCCAGGCCGAGGTAGTTCATCGCTTGCAGGGTGTCGGGGGCGTCGGGGCCCAACTTGACCCGTAGCCCCCGCACCGCCTGTTCGTGCAATGGCAAGGCGTCGGCGGGCCGCCCGGCCTCCTGGTACGCCAGGGCGAGGTCGCTCAGCGAGACCAGGGAGTCGGGGTGTTCGAGACCGAGTCGAGATCGGCGCCGCGCCAGGGCTTCCTCGAACAGGGGCAAGGCGTCGGCGAGCCGGCCGGCGGCCTGGTACACCACGGCGAGATCGCTCGCGGATTTCAGCGCGTCGCGGTGGTCAGAGCCGAGGACCTGCCGCCGCAGGGCCAGGGCCCGCTCATGCTGGCGGATCGCCGGTTCAAACTCGCCCAGGTACAGGTAGCTCTCGCCCAGTGTGTGGCGGATCGACGCCTCCACCACGGGCTGATCGGCGAAGGATTTCACGATTCCGGGCTCGGCGGCGTCGACCGCCGCGCGGATGGTCGTGTCGATCCCCAGGCCGCCTTCCTGCTCCTTGGGCCGCGCCGCGGCCAGCACCTTCGTCTGGAAGAACTCCAGCGTCGCCTGGGTCTCGGCCTGTGCGCGACGGGTCTCGGTCAGGGCTTGTAGGGTCGCCGCGTTGGCGTCCCTCCACTGATCGTTGGCCCGCGCCTGGACGACCGTCACGGCACCCAGTCCGACCACGGCGACCACCAGCGCCACGACCGCGGCCGTCAGCCCCGTCCGGTGCCGCTTCGCCCACCGCCGCGCCCGGATCGTCCACGGCTCGCGCCAGGCCGTCGCCGGTTCGTCGGCCAGCCAGTGCTCGATGTCGTCGGCCAGCGCCCGGGCCGAGTCGTAGCGGTCCTCCGGGAGCAGGGCCATCGCTTTCCGGCACACCGCTTCGAGGGCGGCCGGGACCTCGCGGTTGACCCGGCGGGGCGGCGTGATTTCCCCGGCTCGTACCCGATGCAAGACCTCGTCCGTGTCGCCACCGCCCTCGTTCAGCGGGGACCGGCCCGTCAGGACACAGTAGAGCGTCGCCCCCAGGCTATAGATGTCGGAACGCACGTCGAGTCGGTCGAGATCGCCCGCGGCCTGCTCGGGGCTCATGAATGCCGGCGTGCCCAGCGCGGCCCCGGCGACTGTCGGTGCCGAGCCGCGGGCCGAGGGGAAAGGCACGACCCGCCCGGCGGCGATCCCCGCACCGATTTCCGCCCGGCCGACGACCTTGGCCAAGCCCCAGTCGACGACCAGCGTCTCCCCATACTCGCCCAGCATGATATTGGCCGGCTTGATGTCGCGGTGCAGGACGCCGCGGCTGTGCGCGTAGTCGATCGCGTTGCAGACGTCGATGAACCGGCGCAGCAGCCCCCGCAGGGCCGGCGCCCGCTCACCGGGTTCGCGGCCCGGTCCATCCGTCGCATGGAATCTCGCGATGGCCGCTTTGAAACTCTCGCCGTGCACGAACCGCATCGCGTAGAACGGCCGGCCGTCGCCGAATTCGCCCAGCCCGTACACCGGCACGATCCCAGGATGCTCCAGATGGCCGGTGATCTCGGCCTCGAGGACGAACCGTGCCCGGCTCTCGCCGTCATCGGCGCGGTCCGGGCGGATCTCCTTGAGGGCCACTTCGCGGCGGAGTTCGATGTCGTAGGCCACGAAGACGTCGCCCAGGCCGCCCCGCGCGTGCCGCCGCAAGACCTGGAATCGGGACGGCCCGGCGGCCGGATGTTCGGCGGCGCCGGCGATGACGGGCCGGGCGCCGGACGCGCGTCGTGGGCTGATCCGGGCCGTCTGCCCCGGCTCGGACCGATCGGCGTCGGCGAAGGCCTCGGCGATGGACCGAAGATGGCCGGGGAACCTCCCGCGATACTCATCGGGGTCCGGCTCCTCTCCGTCCCCGCGCCGGAGTTCCAGCTCGACCTGGAGCAGGCGCGGAACCCATCCGTTTGCTCCGAGGCCGCCAGGTCGGCGAGAACGTCCTCGATCCGAGCCCGCCGGCCCCCCCGCCAGGCGGCCTCGAAGCGGTCGCACGCGGCGTCGAGGCGCAGGGCCGCGTGGTCGAGCCGATCGGCCGGGTCGGCGAGTGGCGAGTCATTCATGGTCGGTGCTCCCCTCCAGCCAGACCGTTCGGATCACGTCGAGCTTCCGGCCCACCGTCTTGACGGTGCGGCCCATCCGGGTGGCGATCTCGGCGCGGCGATAACCCTCGAGGCTCAGGTCCAGGACCAGGCGGAGCGAGTCGTCTCCCAGCCGCGACCAGAGCCGCCGGTACTCCTCGGAGACCATGGCGGCCAGCTCGGGGCTCGGCTCGGAGCCGGCGAAGCGATCCAGGGTCCCGTCGGCCTCGGTCTCCTCGCCGTTGACCAGGTCCGACTCGCCCACCAGCCGCGAGGCCCCGCGCTTCGCCGCCCCCCGCCGCTGGACCTGGTCGAGCGCCTTGCGGACGGTAATCACCACCAGCAACCGCCACAGGTCGTCCCGGTCGGCGAGGCGGGGATACCGGCCCTCGGCCGCGCCGCGGCAGAAGCTGTCGAAGGCGCTGAGCGCCGCGTCCTCCTCGTCCTCGGCGGCGCCCGCTCCGATCTGGGCCCCGGCCCTCAGCTTGCGTCGCGCCAGCCGGACCAGCCGGTCGAAATCGCGCTTCCAGAGTTGCTGTGCTGCGTCGTCGCCGCCCGACTTCAGGTCGCCGAGCCAGCGCGTGACCGAGCCCTCGCCCCTGGATGCCGTGACGGCCCTCCCCGGGGACGATGAGATCTCCCTCAGCATGTCCTACATACTCCGAATACTTGCCCAATGTGACTTTGAAGGATTCACCTTCTTATCCGGCCGCCGGGCAGAAACCCGTCGGATGATGTCCCGATTCTCGTCTCGTCTCGGATGAAAGGGATGTGGCCGACGCGGGACGGCGGTCGGGCCTTTCCCGACCCATCGGAGCGAGACTCCGGTCCGATGATGACCCGGCGCGGCCCAGTCGGTCGGCGCCACTCGTCGGGGCTCGTCCTCATCCAGTGACCGCTCACTGACACCGGTTTTCCCCCTCACTGGGCAGGCAAGCTCGATCCTCGAATCGGCCCCTTCGAACAGGAGAATACATCATGATGCCTGGACTCACTCCAATCTGGCCCGTGAACGGGAAGAAAACGGCCGCTGATCTCCGCAAACGCCGCCGTCTCTCCCTGGGATTCGAGCGCCTAGACGAGCGGGTCATGCTCTCGTCGATCCAGGGCTACACGCCGGCCCAGATGCGCCACGCCTATGGATTCGATCAGATTTCGCTCAACGGTGCGGGCACCACGATTGCGATCCTCGATCCCGGACACGATCCGAACGCCGGGTCCGACCTCCAGCAATTCGACCGTCAGGTCCAGCAGCCAGCGCTCCCAGACCCTCCCTCCTTCCTGCAGGTCAACGAGTACGGCCAGGCCTCCAATTACCCGACCGACCAGGACGCCAGCCTCTCGTTGGAGACGTCCCTGGACGTGCAGTGGGCGCATGCGATCGCGCCGGGCGCTTCGATCCTCCTGGTCGAGTTCGATGCGACCCCGACCGGCAGCGGGGGCTTCGATGCCAGCAACAGCGACATCATGAACGCGATCGATACCGCCCGAAATTACACCGGCGTCGTCGCGATCTCGATGAGTTTCGACGGCCCGGCGGTTTCCATTCCCGACTCCACCTTCACGACGCCCAGCGGGCACCCCGGGGTCACGTTCCTAGCCGCATCGGGCGACAGCGGCGAACCGTCGGACCCACCGGCCACGTCGCCGAACGTCGTCTCCGTCGGCGGCACAGACCTGCCGCTGGACGCCGCGGGCGACTATCCGGGGACCGGCACCAACGGAGAAATCGGCTGGGCCGGAAGCTCAGGTGGTCTGACGTTCGTCAGTCAACCCGCCTATCAGAAGGGGGTCGTCACTCAGAGTACCACCGTGCGCACCAATCCTGACGTCGCCTACAACGCCGGAAATGGAGTCGCGGTCTATGACTCCTACGCGGATGCGACGGCTCCCTGGATTTCGCTGACCGGGACGAGTGCGGGCGCGCCCCAATGGGCCGCCCTGATCGCCATCGCCGACCAGGGCCGCTCGCAGGCGGGCCTGGGGTCTCTCGACGGCCCGACCCAGACGCTGCCGATGCTGTATCAACTGCCGAAGACCGCCTTCCACGACATCGTCAACGGGAGCAACGACAATTATAGCGCCGCGCCGGGTTACGACCTGGTGACCGGTCTGGGAAGTCCGGTCGCGCCCCAGGTGGTCGCTGGGCTGATCGGCCAGGGGCTCAACCCCGTACCCACCCCGAACTCGATCTCGCCCAACCATATTGAAGTCGGCCATGCCGAGCCCCTGACCCTGACGGTGACCGGCTCCGGCTTCATCCCGAATTCGGTCGTCAACTGGAACGGCGCCGCGCTGACGACCGCTTACGTCTCTTCGACCCAGCTCACCGCGACGATCCCCGCCAGCGACTTCACCACGAAAGGCAACGATCAGATCACGGTGACCAACCCCGGGCCCGGCGGGGGCACGTCCTCGGCCCTGACCTTCGAGGTGCTGGCTGCGAACACGACCACGGTCGTCACTTCCTCGCTTAACCCCTCGGTGTATGGTCAGTCCATCACCTTCACGGCCAGCGTCGCCGGCCTCACGCCGGGGACCGGCACGCCGACCGGCACGGTCACCTTCTATGACGGATCGACCGCACTGGGCTCGGCGACGCTCAACGCGTCGGGGAGCGCCACCTTCGCGACCCAGTCCCTGTCCTCCGGGTCGCACACGATCACCGCGGCGTACGGCGGCGACGGCACCTTCGGGACCAGCACTTCCACGGCCCTGGACCAGGTCGTGCAGCAGGACAGCACCTTCACCTCGGTCGCCTCGTCGGAGGACCCGTCCTTCTTCGGCGAGTCGATCACATTCACCGCCACGGTCGAGGCTGTGGCATCCACTACGGGCACGCCGACCGGCACGGTCACTTTCTATGACGGATCGACCGCGCTGGGCTCGGCGACGCTGGCCGCGGGGACGGCGAACTTCAAGACCGCGAAGCTCACGGCGGGCCAGCACACGATCACGGCGGTCTACAAGGGCAAGGGCAACTTCGCGACCAGCACATCAACTGCCCTGGACCAGGTCGTGCAGCAGGATGGCACGACCACCTCGGTCGCCTCGTCGAAGGACCCGTCGGCCTTCGGCGAGTCGATCAGGTTCACCGCCACGGTCAACGTGGAGGAGCCCGGGGCTGGCAAGCCGACCGGCTCGGTCACCTTCTATGACGGATCCACCGTGCTGGGCTCGGCGACGCTGAGCGGGTCGGGGCGAGCCACCTTCACGACCCAGTCCCTCTCCGCCGGGTCGCACGCGATCACCGCGGTGTACGACGGCGACGGCAACTATGCGTCCAGCACCTCGACGACCCTGACCCAGACCGTCCAGGGGGACAGCACGACCACGACGGTCGCCTCATCGAAGCGCTCGTCCGTGTATGGCGAGGCGGTGACGTTCACCGCCAAGGTCAAAGTCGTGTCGCCCGGGAAGGGGACGCCGACCGGCTCGATCACTTTCTCCAACGGTGCCACGATCCTCGACATCGCCTCGCTCGACAGCACGGGCACTGCGACTTTCACCACGTCGAGTCTCTCGGTGGGTGCGCACGCGATCCAGGCCGTCTATAGCGGCGACGGCAACTTCGCGCCGAGCGACTCGAAGGTATTGGATCAGACGGTCAAGCAGGACGGCACGAAGACGGTCGTCGTCTCCTCGGCCAACCCCTCGGGCGTCGGTCAGGCCGTGACGTTTACGGCGACGGTGTTGGCGGCGGCTCCGGGGACCGGGACGCCGACCGGGTCCATCACCTTCTATGACGGGACGACCATCCTGGGCACCGGCACGCTCAGCGGCGGGACGGCGAGCTTCACCACGGCGTCGCTGAGCAAGGGGAAGCACAAGATCAAGGCCGTTTACAGCGGTGATCTGGATTTCAAGTCGAGCACCTCGAGTGTCTTGAGACAGGTCGTCAATTCGACCTCGGGGATCGTGACGGTCGGCGCCGACGCAGGAGTCCCGGCCGGCCTTTCGGGCGAGCCCGTGCAGGCGGTGCCGGAAGCGCCGGTGTCGCGGCAGTCGCCGATGACAACGGCCGTGATCGACGCGGCGATTGGGGGCCTGAATCCGTCATACCCGCCGGGCCTCGTGCCGCTCGACATGAACGCCTCCGGCAACACGACGGTGGCGTCTCTGGACCAGGTCCTGGCGTCGTGGTCCCAGGGCCGCAAGCCGGGCTCGGGCCGATCCCCGGCATGAGGCCGGGTCCTCCGCGCGAAGTCATCGCGCGGAACCAGCCGGCTTCGAGGCCAGTCGAAGGCCGGCCGTCAGGAGACCTCAGCGACTGCTCCCCGGCGGGTTCGTGGTCGAGCCCGCCGGAGCCCAGGAGGCGCCTGCTTTCCGGGCATCGTACTCCCCCACTGTGTTTTTCGCCTCCGCATGCGAACGAAGGGACCGATCGGTCCGCGCGGCCGAGGTTGGATCGATGACTGCCCCGACGGGCGAGGAGCCTGAGATGATGCCACTTCACGAAATCCTCCGGTCTGTCCTTCGATCGGTTTCCCCCGGTCCCGCGAACTGTACTGGAAATGTCCCCGCTCCGAGGCGGCGGCGGTCCCGGCGTCGGGATCTGCATCGCCGCTTCTCCCTTCAAGTCCTCGAGGATCGAAGCCTCCTTTCGACGCTCACCGTCACCTCGCTGCAAGACGCCGGCAAAGGTACCCTCCGAGCGGCGATCGCCACGGCCAATGGCGATCCCGGGAACGATTACACCATCGACTTCTCGGTCACCGGGACGATTGGTCTGACCAGTGGCACCCTGGAACTATCCAACAACATCGACATCGAGGGTCCCGGAGCAAACAACCTGGCCATCGTTCGCGACACGTCCCAGGGTGCCGGCGCCTTCGGCATCTTTACCGTCGACGCGAATGAGACCGTCACCATTTCGGGAGTGACGATCCAGAACGGTGAGAACACGTCTTCCGGAAACGGTGGGGGGATCGAGAATGACGGAGACCTGACGGTCACGGGCTGTACGATCGCCGGAAATGCGGCCGACTCCGGCGGCGGGATCTATAATGCCGCCGGCGCCACGGCGTCGGTCTCGGGCAGCATTCTCGCCGGGAACCAGGCCGCTGGCACCGGCGGCGGGATCGACAACGATGCCGCCGCCACGGCGACGATCTCTGACTGCACCTTCGTCGGGAACCAGGCCGCGGGCACCGGCGGCGGGCTCGAAAACGAAGGCGATCTGACCGTCGACGGTAGCACGTTCGGCGGCAGCACGCCTGCCGCCGCGAACTCGGCTGTCTCCGGCGGCGGGATCTACAACGGCGGCGGCGTGTTGAGGCTCCGGGCAGGGAGCATCCTCGCCGGGAACACGGCCAATGTCTCCGGCGGCGGGATCTACAACGCCAGCGCCGGGACAGCGACAGTCCCGGGCCTAACCGTCGAGGTCAATAGCACGTTCTCCGGGAACTCGGCCGCCTCTGGCGGCGGGATCTTCAACGCCGCCGATGCCACCGCGACGGTCTCGGGCAGCACCTTGACCGGGAACCAGGCCAAGACCACCGGCGGCGGGATCGACAACGAAGGCACACTGACGGTCGGCGGCACCATGCTCGGCGGCAGCATCGCCGACTCCGCCAACTCGGCCGGCTCCGGCGGTGGCGTCTATAACGGGGCCGGCGGTACGGCAACGATCTCGGGCAGCACCCTCTCCGGAAACTCGGCCACGGGCTCCGGCGGTGCGATCAACAACGAAGGCGCTCTGGCCGTCGAAGGCGCCACCAGCCTCACAGGGAACTCGGCCACGCTCACCGGCGGCGGGATCTTCAACGCCGCGACCGCCACAGCGACGATCTCGGGCAGCACCCTCGTCGGGAACTCGGCGGCCTCGGGCGGCGGGATCTACAACGACGCCGCCGGGGCGGCCACGGTGGGCCTGATGGTCGATAGCGGTAGTGCCCTCTCCGGGAACATCGCCACGGCCGGCGACGGCGGCGGAATCGAGAATGCCGCCGGTGCTTCGGCGACGCTCTCGGACACCACCCTGTCCATGAACTCGGCCGCGCGCGACGGCGGTGGAATCGCCAACGCCTCCGGCGGCACGGCGAGCGCCGCGGGCCTGACGGTCGAGCTCAACAGCATGCTCACCGGGAACACGGCCGTGCGCAACGGCGGTGGGATCGATAATGCCATCGAGGCCACGGCGACTGTCTCGAACAGCACCCTTTCCATGAACTCGGCCGGGGGCCTGGGCGGCGGGATCGAAAACCAGGGCGATCTGTCGGTCGACCGCAGCACGCTCGGCGGCAGCACCCTCGCCGACGGCAACTCGGCCGCCGCCGGCGGCGGGATCTACAACGACTTCGGCGCGATGGCGACGGTGTCGGACAGCACCCTGTCCATGAACTTCGCCGCCTTTGGTGGCGGGATCTACAACGGCCCCAGCGCGACCGGGACGGTTGGCCTGACGGTCGATAGCGGTAGTATCCTCTCCGGGAACATCGCCACGACCGGCGACGGCGGCGGGATCTACAACGACGTCGGCGCCACGGCGGACGTCTCGGACAGCGAACTCTCGATGAACCTGGCCGGGCGCGACGGCGGCGGGATCTACAACGCCGGCTACGTCTCGCCCTCCGATCCAGGGCTGACGGTCGAGGCCCAAAGCACGCTCGTCGGGAATACGGCGACGGTCGATGGCGGCGGGATCTATAACGCCGCCGGGGCCTCGGCGACGGTCTCGGACAGCACCGTCGCCACGAACTCCGCCGGGCGATCCGGTGGTGGGATCGATAACGAAGGCGATCTGGCCGTCGACGGCAGCATCCTGGACGCCGCCAACTCGGCCGTCTCCGGCGGCGGGATCGCCAATGGCGGCGCCGCGACGGCGGACATCTCGAACACCATACTCGTCGCGAACCAGGCCGCGGGCGCCGGCGGCGGTTTCGGTGGCGGGATCGATAACGCAGGCGATCTGACGGTCGAGAGCAGCAGGCTCGGCGGCAGCACCCCCGCCGACGCCAACTCGGCGGCCGCCGGCGGCGGGATCTACAACGCCGACGGCGCCACGGCAGACGTCTCGGACAGCGCCCTCGTCGGGAACAAGGCGACGGGCGCTGGGCGCTTACGGTGGCGGATTCTACAACGCCGACGGCGGCACGGCGACGGTCTCGAACACCACATTCGCCGGGAACAGCGCCACGGGTCCCGGCGGCAGTTACGGCGGCGGGATCTACAACGCGGGTGACCTGACCGTTCAACGGCAGCGCCCTCGGCGGCAACGCCCCGACCGCCAACTCAGCCGCTGAAGGCGGAGGGATCTATAACGACATCGGCGCCACGGCGATGGTGTCGGACAGCAGCCTCGCCGCGAACCGGGCCGCGGGAAACGGCGGCGGGATCGACAACGAAGGCGATCTGACCGTCGATGGCAGCACCCTCAGCGGCGACATCTCGGCCGCCGGCGGCGGGATCTTCAACGCCGCCGGTGCCACGGCCGACGTCTCGGACTGCGACCTCACCGGTAACTCGGCCGCGGCCTTCGGCGGCGGGATCGACAACGAAGGCGAACTAACCGTTCGACGGCAGCACCCTCGCCGGTAACTCGGCGAACGTCGGGGGCGGGATCGACAACGACGCCGGCGCCACGGCGGACGTCTCGGACAGTACCCTCACCGGTAACTCGGCCGCGGCCCTCGGCGGCGGGATTTACAATGCCGCCGGCGGGACGGCGGCGGGTCCGGGTCTAACGGTCGAGGCCGCCAGCGATCTCAGCATCCTCTCCGCGAATTCGGCGGCCTCCGGCGGCGGCGTCTATAACGCCGCCGGCGCCACGGCGATGATCTCGGACAGCAGCGTCACCGGGAACACGGCCACGGGCTCCGGCGGCGGGATCGACAATGAAGGCGACCTGACGATCGACGGCAGCACCATCGGCGACGGAACTCCCGCGGGCGCCAACTCGGCCAGCAGTGGCGGCGGGATCTTCAACGCCGGCACCCTGTCTGTCGAGGACGGTAGCACTCTCGCCGGGAACACGGCCGGCGACGGCGGCGGGATCCTCAACGGCATCGGCGCCTCGGCGGTCATCTCGGAGAGCACCCTCGTCGAGAATAAGGCGACGGGCTCCGGCGGCGGGATCGACAACGAGGGCTCGCTGGCGATCGACAGCACCACCATCGGCGACGGGACCCAAGCCGGTATCAACTCGGCCACGTCCGGCGGCGGGGTCCACAACGCCGCCGGCGCCTCTGCGACGATCTCGGACAGCACCCTCGCCGATAACGCGGCCGCGGGCCCCGGCGGCGGGATCGACAACGAGGGCACACTGACAATCTCCGGCAGCACCCTGTCAGGGAACTCGGCGGCCTCCGGCGGCGGGGTCCACAACGCCGCCGGCGCCACCGCGACGGTCTCGGATAGCACCCTCGCCGATAACGCGGCCAGGGGCTCCGGCGGCGGGACCGACAACGAGGGCACACTGACAGTCTCCGGCAGCACCCTGTCAGGAAACTCGGCCGTCTTCGGCGGCGGCGCCGGGAATCGCGACGGCGGCTCGATGACCGCCATCAATACAACCATCTCCCTCAACATGGCCAGCGGGACGAACACGGCGGGTGGCATCGACGACGTGTTGACCAATCTGCAACCAACGATCGTCGATCTGCACAACTGCACGATCGCCTACAACACCACGACCAGCAAGACGAGCGGCAGTCAGTTGTCGGTCACGGGCGATGCCGTAATCAGATTCCAGAACACCATCATCGCCGGCGACACGAAGCTCGGGCCGGCCGGCCGGACCGACAAGGTCGGGGACCTCGTCTCGGATGGCCATAACATCTGCACCGACAATTCATGCAACCTGAAGAAACAACTGGGGGACCTGCCGAACACCGATCCCCAGCTCGCTCCTCTGGACGACTACGGCGGCCCCACGCAGACCATGGGCCTGCTGCCCGACAGCAAGGCCATCGAAGCCGCCGGCGCCGACCCCCTGGTATCCGACGACCAGCGGGGCATCTCCCGACCTCAGTTCGACACTCCCGACATCGGTGCCTTCGAGTCCCAGGGCTTCTCGCTCGATATCGTCGACGGCGACCAGCAGGACACCCCGGTGAACACCGCGTTCCCCGAGCCCCTGGTCGTGGCCTTGGACAGCGCCGATGGAGTGCCGATTCCCCAGGGACTCCAGGTGACATTCACCGCGATGCCCGGGGATGGAGGGGCCAGCACCGCGAGCAAGGTGT
Organism: uncultured Planctomycetota bacterium; assembly: GCA_963815795.1. GTDB lineage: Bacteria > Planctomycetota > Planctomycetia > Isosphaerales > Isosphaeraceae > JAKAUH01. The sequence goes on from CAWFIC010000014.1 coordinate 30,074, forward strand.
ACACCGCGACGCTCGACGACTCGGGGCAGGCGAGCGTCAATGTCAGGGCGAACGGTAAGCCCGGCGATTACGATGTCGAGGCCACGCTCAAGGGCGCGGACCCCGATGTGACGACGCCCGCCGACTTCTCGCTGACCAATGACGAGAAAGTCCAGCCCCCGACCATCTCGATCGGTGACATCAGCGTGACCGAAGGCAGCGGCGGGACGGTCCCTGCCGTCTTCACCGTGACCCTTTCCGAGGCGAGCGATCAGGACGTGACGGTCGATTACAAGACCGTCGCCGGCACGGCGAAGGCCGGCAGGGATTACGTCGCCACCAGCGGTACGCTCACGATTCCCGCCGGCGCGCTCAGCGGCACGATCACCGTCCTGGTCAACGGCGATCAGCCACATAAGAAGAGCCGATCTTTCAGTGTCGTCCTCAGCAAGCCGACGAACGGCAAGATCAAGGATGGCCAGGGTACCTGTACGATTAACTATAGCACAACGACATCGGCCGTGGTGAGCAGTGACGTGCCATTGACCGAGGGCGCGAGCGGGATGGGCGAGGCCGCCTTGACGGCATCTCCCTCGGATCCGACCGGTCAGCCGGTGACCGTCGATGCCGCGTTCGTCGAAGGCTCGGCAGGGGCCGGCAGCGTTGCGGTCCCCGTCGCGACCGTGCCTGTGCCGATGACGTTGACCAATACGTCCGTCGCAGCCCCGGCGGCCCCCGTGGCCGGCGGGGGGGCTACTGACGTTGTCGCGCTGGCCCTGGACAGCCTCCTCGTTCGACGGCGGCCTGGTCGGCACGGGCTCGCTCTCGCGGGTCAGGACGCATGGGCCCTTCGCCAGCCTCGCCGAAGACCTCGGTGGCTCGTTCATTGCGGTCCCGGCGTCTATCGACGTGGCTCTCGCGAAGTGGTTCGGCGGGTCGGATCGTGACTCGAGCGCTTAACGAATGGAAGGCGCACGTGGCTCGGCCTCGAGGCCGGGCTGAAGCCTCGACCCTTGACCCGCGGGAGTGGCTTGGGCCTCGACCCCCCCGTGCCCCCCCTTCTTAAGGGGGGGAAAGCCCGCCCCTCTCGATCCCCCCTTAAGAAGGGGGGTCAAGGGGGGTTAAGGCAAACGCAACGCAAGCATTAACCGCTCTAGTTTGGGAGGAACGGACGAGGGGCGACGGTTCGTGACCGTCGCTCCAAAACGGGGATGGTTCTTCATAGGGGATCGAATCTTCGATGCCCAATACCCAACGAGGAGGACGACATGAAGCGCTTCGTGCTCTGCATCGCGGCCCAGATGGGGCTGATCGGCATGATCGGGCTGGCAAGTTCCGTCCGGGCCGGCAGCGTCGCCTATGCGATCAATCCAACCACGCTCTACACAATCGACCTGACGACGGTCACCAAGACCATGATCGGCCCGACCGGGGTCTCCAGCATGGAGGACTTGGCGATCTCGCTCAAAGGAGACGCTTTCGTCACCGATTCCCACGGGATCCTCTACAGCCTCAACCTCACCACGGGCAAGGCGAGCCGCATCGGGGACACGGGTCTGGGAGACGTTGAGGCCCTCTCCTTCAGAGGCTCGACACTACTCGGAGCCAACTTTCACGATCCCACGACTTTCTATTCGATCAACGTGACCAACGCCCAGGCGACCCCGCTGGTGACGACCAACCCGGCGGAAGGCCCCATTCGCGCCTTGGCCCTGGAGAACAGCACGACGGCGCTCTGCGTGTCCGATGCGAGCGGTCTCCAGGTCCTGACATCGACCGACCTCGAGACCGGGGCGACCTCGACCCTCGGTCCGCTCCATTCGTCTTCGATCATCGCCGCCATGGCTTTCGCCCCCGACGGGATACTGTACGCGCTTGACGCCAGCGGGGATGAATATATTGTCAATCCAACTGACGGGGCGCTCACGCTCCGGGGCACCATCGACCCGCCCTGGGTGGGCTTGGCGTTCGCCGTACCCGAGCCGTCGTCCGTGGTCCACGCCGGCCTCGGCGTCCTGATCCTGGCCGTCTGGGTCGGCGCGGATGTATCGGACATCGCGGGGGGAGAGGTTGCGGCGATTGGACCCGAAGCAAAGCAAAGGGTCAGATGCTATGCCGGAGGGGAGTATTCTGATATGAGTCGCTGACGGTACGCTCCAACGGTCATGTGACAACCCTTTGACACAAGAGGGGAAGGAGGGGACGGAACGAGCTTACTGCAGGCACTGCGCCTGCGCCGGTCATCCGAGCGTCGGATCCTATCGGTCGGCCTCGGTTCCCGCGGGCCGAACGTACGGCGCGAAGTCTGGCTTCCATAGCAGCGTGTTACGGTTCTCGACAACTTCGAACAGGGGGTGCATCATGTTCTCGGTACGTTCTGGAGTCCTTTCAGCGGTCGTTCTCACCGGCCTCTTCACCTGGTCAGCAACCGCGGTCCGGGCGGAGGAACCGGCGCCGGCCGGCTGGTTCAAGGCGGGCAGTCACCCGGGCGAGTATGCGATGACGACCGACCGGGCGGAGAAGCGAGGCGGCGCCGCGCAGCGCCACGATCCGATGCACCGCGGACCCGCCCGGCGAGGGCTTCGGGACGCTGATGCAGCAGTGTGGCGCGAAGCCTTACCGCGGAAAGCGGCTCCGGGTGACCGGCTACGCCAAGTCGAAAGACGTGGAGAACTGGGCGGGCTTGTGGGTGCGAGTGGATGGCCTGGAGAAGACCGGCGTGGCCTTCGACAACATGATGAAGCGGCCGATCAAGGGTTCCACCGACTGGACGAAGTACACGATCGTCCTGGACGTGCCCGAGGACGCCGCGGTGCTCGCCTTCGGCGTCCTCATGGGAGGCAAGGGCCAGGTCTGGATCGACGACTTGAAGTTCGAGGCCGTCGGTCAGGACGTGGAGGCCACCGGCCTGGGCGTCGAGCCCCAGGACTATCCCGCGGAGGCCAAGGATAAGGTGCGAGAGATCGTGGAGGCCCTCCCGAAGGAGCCGAGTAACCTCGATTTCGAGCGGTAGAGATCCCCGGTCGCATCGCTCTTGGGGCCTGCTCGTCGAGCCGCCATCTGGTAGAGTGCTGGAGCGCTTAACGAATGGATGGCGTACGTGGTTCGGACTCGAGGCCGGGCTGTCGCCTCGACCCCCCCTCATCCGACGGAGTGGGTTGGGTCTCGACCCCCCCTGTCCCCCCCTTCGTAAGGGGGGGAATGCCACTCCTCTTGATCCCCCCCTTACGAAGGGGGGGACGGGGGGGGGTCGGGCGGATGTAACGCAAGCGTTAAGCGCGCTAGGGAGTCGCGAATCCCCAACTCCATGCCCACAAGGAGCGACCATGATGCCCGGACAGGAACATGCGTTCTCGCGGCGCGACTTCGTCAAGGGGGGCTCCGTCCTGCTCGGCGGCCTCGCCACGGCCTCGGCGGTGGGATCGACCGCGGGCGAGGACCCGCCGGCATCCGTGAAAGTGCCGGATGTCGCGCTCGGCCGCACCGGCGCGGGTCTCGCGCCTAGGGATCGGCTGTGCCTACTTCCAGCGGAAGCAGGTCACGCCGGACGACGTCCGCGCCACGCTGCACCGCGCGCTGGAGCTCGGCGTCAACTACCTGGACACGGCGCCCACGTACGGCAACGCCGAGACCGGCTTCGCCGAGGAGAAGATGGGCCCGGCGATCGCCGAGATCCGCGACAAGGTCTTCCTCGTCACCAAGACCGAGGAGCCGGGCTACGAGGGGACCTGGAAGCTCCTGCGGCAGAGCCTCAAGCGGATGCGGACCGATCGGATCGACCTGGTCCACCTGCACAACTTCGGCGACGCGAACGTCTGGGGCGACCGCAAGCTCGTCTTCGGCGACAACGGGGCTGTGGCCGCGCTGCGCGAGGCCAAGCGGCAGGGCGTGGTCCGGTTCATCGGCGCCAGCGGACATCTCCACCCGACGCGGTTCCACGAGGCGCTCGACAGCGGCGAGATCGACGTCCTGATGAACGCGGTCAACTTCGTCGTGCGGCACACCTACGACTTCGAGCACAAGGTCTGGAGCCGCGCCCGGCACATGAACGTCGGCCTGGTCGCCATGAAGGTGCTCGGGGGCGCCGCCCGCGAACAGGGCGGATTCAAGGTGGATGAGAAATACTACGAGCAGGCGGTCCGCTACGCTCTCTCGGTGCCCGGGATCGCGGTCGCCGTCATCGGGCTGGAGAACATTTCCGAGCTCGAGAAGGCCGCGTCGGCGGTCGCCCGCGCCAAGCCGCTCTCGCCCGAGGAAGACCTCGCGCTGGCCCGTATCGGGCTCGAGCTGGCCGGCTCGCCCGAGTGGAAGACCATCTACGGGACGCCGCTGGCTTGACGTTGTGGGATCGGTAAGCAGCAACCACGAATCACACGAATGGAGGACCGCAGGGATTCCTCTGCCTCCGTCGCCACCGGACGGATCGGCCTGGCGGCCGGGCTTCCACCTCGCCGTCCCTTGCAATGATTCGTGTGGATTCGTGTTATTCGTGGTTGCTTCCTGTCTTCTCCTCCGTCATCGACCGCTCTTGGTGGTCGCTCGCCGCGTTGACGGGCCGCCAGCGGGGCCGGACGGAGTTGGTCCCGGCTTTCGTGGCCTCGGCAGATGGCGCGGTGCCGGAGGTCTCGACCTGGGCCTCGGCGGGTGCGGCGGCTTCGACGTGGTTCTCGTGCCAGGCGACGCGACGCGTGGTGCCGGAGGCCGCCCGCGGCGCGCTGGCGCTGTCGCCGTCCGTGCCGACGGGTTCCTTGATGCCCAGCCGGCTGTAGTGCGGCAGCAAGACGTCCCCCTTCTCGACGGCGCCCCGGCGATCATCCGGCTCGTCGGAGTCGGGCGACTGCGTCCGGGCGATCTGCGTCAGCCTGGCCTGGGCGCGCGACGGAGCGGGTTGCCGATTGTCGGCCAGCCGCGTGTCCGGGCCGCCCACGACCGGGGCATACAGCGCCGCCAGCTTGTTGCGATCGAGCAGGGCATAGATCGATCGTGGCGTGGCATAGAGCCCATGATTGCCCTGCGGCTCGGCGAAGTTGCAGACCCCCGCGATGTAGCCGTCGGTCGTGAACAGGCCGCCGCCGGAGCGTCCCTGCTTGGGTGCGTGTTCGCACTCGATTGCCTCGTAGTCGTCCTGTCCCTGGAGGAATCCCTTCATCCGCGGGTTGACGATCACGGTGTGCCAGGCGGTGGCGTCTTCGCCCTCCGAGCAGCCGACGGTGAGCATCAGCATCGGCTTGGGCGAGATCTTGGGCTGCCAGAACGCCGGCACGACCCGGCTGGCCGGGAGCTGACGGCCCGGCCGGATCAGGATCAGCCCGACATCCTTGTTGAAGTCGTAGTCGATCGCCCGGCCCGGGAACGACTCGACATAATGGACCTTGACCGCCCCCGTGGGCAGTCGTTCCTTCCGGCCGTCGAACAGGTCGATGACGATCTGGAGCGGGAACTCGCTGGGACGCACCGGCTGCCTTCGGCCCTCCAGCTTGAAGATGTGCGCAGGTCAGGATCAGCGACTCCTCGGGCGAGCTGTAGATGATCGTCCCCGAGCCGAAGCCGGTCGAGTGCGGCCCCTGGACCTTGATCCGCACCACGGTCTCGGCCGGATCAGGGTTGACGAACGGCGTGGCGGGCCGGTTGCCGCCCGGCCGCGATGGATCCTCGTCGCCGTCGCGGTCCTGGTCGAGATCGCGCCGGCTGACGACGCGTCCGGCGCGGGGCGGGCCGGTTGTTCCTCGTCGTCGCCGTCGCCGGCCCTCGTGTCGTCGCGGGCCTCGGGCTGGGCCTTGGCGCTGGCGGCGAGGTAGAAGCGCTCCAGGGCCGCGGCGGGCTGGAGCCCGCTGGTCCGGTCGAGCTCACGGCCCGACCGGTCCACGACGATGAAGGTCGGGACCGCCTGGACGCCGTAGCGGTCGGCGATCGCCTTGGATCGATCGATGTTGATCGACTTGACCGGGTATCCCTTGCGACTCAACTGGTTGACGGCCGGTCGCATCTTCTGACAGGGGCCGCACCAATCGGCGTGGAAATCGAGCAAGACGGCATCGGACGGCCCGCCATCGGATGAAGGATTCGTGGCGGTGAGGAGGGCGAGCAACAGGGTAGCGACGGTCATACCGCAAGGACTCCTTTCCCTCGGGAGTGCCCGCGGCTGAGCGTCGCGACGACGCGCGCGGGCTGGACCAGCTCGGTATCACGCGCCTCGGGGCGAGCCGAGGGGCGTTCCGTTGGCTGGGCCTCCGTTCGCGAGGCGGGCAGAAGGGCCGTCAACTCGGCGGCATGCCAGGGCCTGGCACCGCCGGGCGGGTGTGGACGGACCGCGTCCGCGAGAGCGGACGTGTTCGCCGAAAGAAGTGGATGTCTGACGAGAAGAATGGCGACGTGCCGGGGACCGATGCCCCCGACCCTTCCTTGGGCGCTTTGCCTCGCGCTGAGGACCCCGCGACGCACCGTCTTGCGCATCGCGCCCCACCGATCGGGTCCGGGGCGGGTTTATCGGTCCTGCCGACAAGGCCGGCAAGCCCGATCATCCCGCAAGAACCCGACGATAGTCCCGTGGCCGTGCGAACCGTCCTGGCCTCTGACCCGCCCCGGCCTCCGGCCGGGGACGTGCAAGATCCCGAGGGGGTCGCGTTCACCGCGGTGAGCCCCTTTTACTAGGAGTGGACGAGGAGTACCAGATCAGTTGTCGGCATTCGGCCCGCGGCGCTTGAGGACTTTTCGCCAATCGGGCTCAAAATGCGATCCGGCTCGCCCGGGGGCTCGCTCGATCTCTCGATCGCGGAAAGGTTTGGGTCGGCGGGGACTTTTGAAAAAAATCCGAGGAGGTCGTTCAGATCCGCGGGGCGTCCTGATCGACTTCGCGCTCCCTGCTGAGGGCCTCGCCTTCGAGGGCGGCGGACCCGAGGTTCGGGATTCGTCGAAGTCCTGCCCCATCCGGCCCAGCGAGATGGTCCTGGCTTTGATTCACGCCTTGAGGCGCGACCACTCGCGCATCGCCACCCAACAGGTAGACGGCAATCAGGGCAACCATGTGTTGGCCTCGCGAACGTCGCCTCACATGACGGCGCGAGCGGCTTCGATGATCGAGTTGTACGGCCGCCCGCGTTTTCGAGGTGATGGCTGTGGTCCGTTGGCGATGGGGGAGCCTGCGGCACCACGATGACCGCCTGCGATCTCCCTCATCCTATTGAACCATATGTCGCGTTCGCACGGCTGCCAACTGTTCCCGGTAAAATGCCGCGCCGCGGTCGGGACCCGATGGATTTCGGCTGGCGGCGGCAGCTCGGTGATGCTGGCGCTCCCCGTTCACTCCGAGAGGATGTCGGAGAGGTCCATCGTGGGATGCTCTGCGAGCACGGATCCTTGCGTGGGGCTCGAGCCCGGCGCTCAAAGAGCACCTCACCCAGCCGTCCGCCGGATGGACATGAGATCGGATCCTCGATTGAAGGGAATGCGGCGAGGGCCTCGCTACTTCCTCAGCTCATTCCACAGGAACGTGTAATCCAGGGCATCCATGAAGGCCCTTTGCTTGTTGTCGGCGGCGGCCGAGTGGCCGCCCTCGATGTTCTCGTAGTAGAGGACGTCATGGCCCTGCTCGCGCATCTTGGCGGCCATTTTCCGGGCGTGGCCGGGGTGGACGCGGTCGTCGCGGGTCGACGTCGTGATGAGGATGCGCGGGTACCTGGTGGACTTCTCCACGTTGTGATACGGCGAGAACGTGCGGATGAACGCCCACTGCTCGGGGATGTCGGGGTTGCCATACTCGCCCATCCAGCTCGCGCCGGCGAGCAGGTGGCTGTAGCGCTTCATGTCGAGCAGCGGCGAGCCGCAGACGATGGCGCCGAACAGGTCGGGACGGCGGGTGAGCATGTTGCCCATCAAGAGGCCGCCGTTGCTCCGCCCGACGATGCCCAGTCTCGGGGGCGAGGTCACCTTGCGGCCGATCAGGTCCTCGGCGACGGCGATGAAGTCCTCGTACGCCTTGTGGCGGTTGGCCTTCAGCGCGGCGAGATGCCACCTGGGCCCGAACTCGCCGCCGCCGCGGATATTGGCGAGGACGTAAACGCCCCCCTTCTCCAGCCAGGCGGCGCCGACCGTGGGGTTGTACTCCGGCCGCCTCGGGAGCTGGAACCCGCCGTAGCCGGTGAGCAAGGACGGGTTGCTCCCGTCGAGGGCCAGGGCGGCGCGGGCGACCTGGAAGTACGGGATGCGGGTGCCGTCCTTCGAGACGGCCTCGTGCTGAGTGACGGCCAGCCCCTTGGCGTCGAAGAGGGCCGGCAGCCGCTTGAGCGGCTCGGCCCGCCCGCCGCCGGCGGTGCCCATCGCCAGCGTCGTCGGGGTTAGGAAGCCGGCGGTATGGAGGAAATAGTCGTCCGAATCCTCGGCGTTGACCGCCCGGGCGCTCGCCTCGACGAATTCGGGCAGGCCCGGCATCGACTCGCGGTGCCACCGGCCGTCGCGGCGGGACAGGACCTCGATCCGGCTCCGCACGTTGTCCAGCTCGTTGAGGAGGATGGAGTGCCGGGTCGGGCTGACGCTCGCCAGCGACTTCCGCTCGGTCGGCTCGAACAGCACGTCGAACCCGCGATCCCCCTTGAGGAACGCCTCCAGGTCGATCGCCAGCAGCGCGCCGGCCGGGTACGTCTTGCCGCCGACGGTCCAGTCGGTGCGGAGCTGCAGGAGCAGCCACTCGCGATGGAACGAGGCCCGGGCGTCGTCGGGCTTGTCGATCTTGACGAGCTTGCCGTCGCGGCGGAGGAACGTCTCGGAGGTGAAGAACGTGGGCGTGCGGGTGATGATGTCGCGCTCGAAGCCGGGCGTCAGCTCGCGGTGGGCGTTCACGCCCATGTCTTCGGCGCGGCCTTCGAAGACGAGCGCGGCGTCGGCCAGCGGCGTCCCGCGCCGCCATTCCTTGACGATGCGCGGGTATCCCGAATCGGTCAGCGAGCCCGGGCCGAAGTCGGTGCCGACGAACAGGCTATCGGCGTTGCGCCAGGAGACCCGGCTCTTGGCCTCGGGCAGGGAATAGCCGTCCTTGATGAACGCCTTCTTCTCCAGGTCGAACTCGCGGACGACTCCCGCGTCGGCCCCGCCGCGCGACAGCGAGACCAGGGCGCGTCGGTACTCGGGCCGCAGCGCGTCGGCCCCGTGCCAGACCCAGTTCTCGTGCTCCTGACTGGCCAGTTCGTCCAGGTCGAGCACGACCTCCCAGGCGGGCTTGTCCTTGCGGTACTCTTCCAGAGTGGTGCGCCGCCAGAGGCCCCGCGGGTTCTTCGCGTCCCGCCAGAAGTTGTAGTAATAGCGGCCGACCTTCTCGATCGTCGGGATCCGCGCGTCGGAATCCAGGATCTCCCGGATGCGGCCCTCGAGCGCGCGGAAGCGTGCCGAGCGGGTCAGCTCGCCGGTGCTCTCGGCGTTCCGCTCCTTGACCCAGGCGATCGGCTTCTCGCCGAGGATCTCCTCGAGCCACCGATACGGATCATCGGGGTCGTCGGCACCATTCGTCGCGACGGCGCCGACCAGCAACACCAGCGCCCAGCGCAGAAGTGGGAAGGTCATGTCTGTCTCTCTCGCGGTGAGCAGTCGGTCGTAGGCCGAAGCGTAGGCGGTCGCAAGCCACTGGCCGGGCCGGGTTGCGACCGCCGGGAGGTCTCCGGGACACCCTCGGAGTCGAAGGATCCACTTTAGGCTGCCGACGCCCCGCTGCCTACTGCCAAACGGTTGGAACTCGGCTGATCTTCCCGACCGGGGGAACCGCCCGACCGCCTGCCGGCGCCGGATCCGACCGAGGGCCCGACCTGGCGTTCTTGGTTCGAGGGGGTTCCGTCCCTCGATCGGACCCCGCCGCAGCGCGAGGCACCCTAACAAGCCCTGACAGATTGGGCCCCCGGACCCCTCATCCGCCCTTCGGGCACCTTCTCCCCGGTTGGGGAGAAGGGAATGATCGGCCGCCTCTCCCCCGGGGAGAGGGTTGGGGTGAGGGGTATTCTGTTCGGGCCTCTATACGTCCCGGCCCGGTTTCCCCGCCAGCTCGGCACGCCGCCTGAGCTCCTCCTGGCAGTAACCCAGCATGTTCAGGGCGATCAGCTCCTGCTCCAGGTCCTCGATCGAAGCGAGGCCCAGCGACGCGGAGATCTCGTCGAGCAGGAGGCTGGCGAGGCATCGCCGCCCGCGCCGCAGGTTCTGACGGACCCACACGTCCCCGACCGCCCGGCCCGACCGCTCCGTGATGAGGGCGGCCAGTTGCGTCGAGGTGAGCTGGGGGTTGTTCGTCCGAAGGGTGATGATCTCGTGATAGGGCCGCCCGGTCCGCTTCTGATACTTGGCCAGCGACGCCATGGCCCGGTCGAACAACTCCATGCGCCAGCTCCGCAGGAACTCCGCATCGGCCTCATGGTCGTCGGCCGGGGTGGCGATCGGCTCGGGGGCCAGGTCGGCTCGCGCGGGCTGCCGGACCTGGCGGCGGTGATAGTCGTGGATGAGGTTCCGGGTCGCGGTCCGGACGAAGTCGCGGAACCGCCCGCGCGCCGGGTCGGCTCGGCGGAAGTCGCCGCGCATCACGCGGACGGCGAACTCCTGCGCCAGCTCCGCGGCCGCATCCGCATCATGGAGGACCCAGGTCATGTACCGCCGCACCGCCCCGATGTATCGGAGTACCAGCCGGACCCGGGCCTCGTGGGCCTCCTGCTCGCCCTGATGGGCCCTGAGGACGTCCGACCAGTGCGTCTCGATCTCATGGAGCGGCCGATCCTCTTCCGAGTGATCCATGTTGACTGCCCCCGAGAGGCCCTCGGCAGGCCGGATGCCCGCCTCACACTCGCCGAGAGTGCCACAGTGGCCGGGCACTCGCCTGATGATCCGCTGATTGTACACCCCGGCCCTGACGTCCACCAGCATCCATCCGATTCAGGAATGCCGGTCCGGCCGGCGCGGACGACGATCGGGCGCCCCGGCGCCGGCGAGGCGCGGCCCGAAGGTTGAATCAGGAACCGGGGCGTCGACCCGAAGCCGGCAGCGATTCCGGGCCGGCCATCGAGCCCGGATCGCGCGCGCTCGCGAGATGGGACCCGGAAAAAATCGAGGGTTCTGTAACGCTCGAGAACTGACTGCGTATCCCCATCGTGGATCGGTGAGACGACCGGCATCCGGGATCTGTGCACGAAGGGGGACCGCGATGATCCTGTCCGCGAAGGCCAAAGAGGACTGTCTCCGAGGGATGAGCCGCCTGGTCCAGGGCGATCGCGTCGGTGCACTGGCCGACTTCGAAGATGCGCTGGAATCCGCCCCCGCCTTCCCCGAGGCTTACAACAATCGGGGGGTCGCCCGCCACGGACTGGGCGACCTGGCGGGCGCGATCGCCGACTTCGACCGCGCCCTCGAGATCGCGCCTCGCTACGCCGACGCCTGCAACAATCGGGGGACCGCTCGCCACGCGCTGGGCGACTACGCGGGCGCCATCGCCGACTTCGACCAGGCCCTCGAGATCCGGCCGCGCTACGCCGAGGCCTTCAACAACCGGGTGCCGCCCGGCATGCGATGGGGGACCCGGCGGGCGCGGTCGCCGACTTCGACCGCGCCGTGGAACTGGCCCCCCGCTACGCGGAGGCCTTCAACAATCGGGGCGCGCGCGACATGAACTGGGCGATGACGCGGGCGCGATCGCGGACTACGACCAGGCGCTGGAATTCGGCCCGCCGCAGACAGCGGCTCCGGTCTACGCGAACCGGGCCGCGGCCCGCTACGCCGTGGGCGATTACGCCGGCGCCATCGCCGACTACGACGAGGCGCTGAACCGGACCGCGCGGTCGGCCGCGGCCCTGCTGTACCACGGCCGGGGCGGAGCCCGGCACGCCGCCGGCGACTTCGACGCCGCCCTCGCCGATTACAACCGGGCCCTCGAGCTCGACCCGGGCCTCTGCGCCGTCTACGTCTCTCGGGGACATGCCCGCTACCACCGCCGCGACCCCCTGGGGACACAGGACTATCGGATGGCCTTCCGGCTCGACCCGCGGCTGGCCGCGTCGGAGATCGTACGCGTCCTGGTCCAGGACCTGGGGCGTGACCCCGAGGCGGTCCTGACCAACTGTCGCAAGCACATCCGGATCAACCCCGACGACCTGGTGGCCTACGCGCGACGGGGCCTGACCCGGCTGCTCCGGGGCGAGGACGCCGAGGCGCAAGCGGACTTCCGCGAGGTCCTCCGCCGCGGCCCCGAATGGTCGGAGGTCATCCGACTGCTCGCCGATGAGGCGAATCGGCGTCGCATGCCGTAAGCCGCCCCACGCCGTCGGACGACCCGATCTCCGGTCGCCGATCGCACTCCCGATGCGCCCGCTCGAGGTCCCCCGAGGCCGCACGCCACCTCCGTGCGCACAACGCCGCGGAGCGGTCCAGGCCGGATCGGACCTTTGAGGACACACCCGCTGTGCGCCGTCGCCGCCGCGAGGAGAACCATCACGTTCCGAGTCTTCGACTGATCCTTCCACTTCACAAGGCCGATCACCATGAGACCACTTTCATCGCTCCATCGACTCGCCGAGCGCGCCCGCCGTGGCCGCAGGCGGCCGGATTCCCGGAAATCCCGGCCCTCCCTCTCGCTGGAATCGCTCGAAGCCCGCACGCTGTTGACCGGGACCTGGACCCAGCTAACCAACGCCATCCCCTCGGGGGACGGCGCGGGGACCATGATCTTGCTCTCCAACGGCTCGGTGCTGGCCCAGGGGGGCAGCGACTCCGAGTCGAAGAACTGGTACGAGCTGACCCCCAACTCCACCGGGAGTTACGTCAACGGGACCTGGACGACCCTCGCCTCGTCGAACGTCGGCCGCCTCTTCTACGCCTCGGACGTCCTGCCCGACGGCGACGTCTATGTGGCCGGCGGCGAGGATGCCACCGACAAGGACAACTCCATCTCCGGCGAGATCTACAACCCGGTCGCCAACACGTGGACGAGCATCGCCAACTATCCCGAATCCGTCCTTGCCGATGGCATCTCGGAGACCTTGCCCGGCGGGACCATCCTTCAGGGCAGCCCCTATACGGGCAACCTTCATATCTACGACCCTTCGACGAACACGTGGTCGAACGGGCCGACGCTGCCCAACAGCGACCAGAGCAGCGAGGAGGGCTGGGTCAAGCTGCCCGACGGCAGCACCCTGCAATACGAGCTCCAGGGCACCAAGCCCCAGACGGGCAATCGGCTCGTCCTCGGCGCGACCGAGGCCCAGGACCAGTGGGTGTCGGCCGGCAGCGTCCCCGTCGCATTGGGTTCGAACGGAGGCAATCCCGGCATCGTGGACGAGCTCGGCCCGGGCCTCCTCTTGCCCACCGGCAAGGTCTTCTGGGTGGGAGCCAGCGGGCACACGGCGATATATACGCCCCCGAGCGGCAGCAATACGACCGGCACGTGGACGCAAGGCCCCGACATCCTCGACAACAACGGCAAGCTCCTGGGCGGCTTCGACGCGCCGGGTGCCGTCGAGCCCAACGGCGACGTCCTCTTCGCCGCCGGGCCGATCGACGGCGTCCACAATTCACCCCCGACGACCATCTTCGAATACGACCCGACCGCGAACACGATCACCGAGGTGACCGCGTCCGGGCCCAACCTCAGCCACCAGGTCTTCGTCAGCCGCATGCTGGTGCTGCCCAGCGGACAGATCCTCTTCAGCAACGGCTACGACAACAACCTCTCTGTCTACAACCCGGCCGGCTCACCCTCCGCCTCCTGGGCGCCCACGATCACCGGGATCTCCGGCGCCGGCAGCGGTACCTTCCTCCTGACGGGGACCCAGCTCAACGGCCTCGACGAGGGCGCCGCCTACGGCGACGACGCCCAGATGGCCTCCAATTACCCGATCGTCCAGTTGACGGCCCCGAATGGCACCGTCACGTTCGCGCGGACGTTCAACTGGAGCAGCGAATGGGTGGCCACGGGTAGCACCCCCGAGTCCACCGAGTTCACGCTGCCGGGCGCGGATGGCCCGGGTGTCTACTCGCTGTCCGTCATCGCCAACGGGATCGCGTCCAGGCCCGTCGTGTTCGTGGTCGGCTCGTCGGGCGGCGACACGGTGACCATCGACACGTCAACCGCCTTCTTCGGGCTCCTCCCCACCGTCACCGCGACGTTCGACGGGACGACGAGCGCGTACTTCCAGTTCGCGGTGTCGGGCATCGACATCGTCACCGAGGGCGGCGGCAGCACCATCAACATCAACCACACCGTCGCCGGCATCCCGGTGTCGGTCGACCTCGCGGGAGGGACCGGCACGGTGAACGTCGCCGCGTCAACCGGGAACCTGGACAATATCCAGGGCAACGTCTCGGTCACCGGCGACTACAACAGCTCCGACATCCTCAACGTCGAAGATCAAAACGCACTGTACCAGGACACGTATACGCTCACGTCCTCGACCGTGAGCCGGACCGGCTCCGCCCCGATCTCGTACACCTCGATGGGCCAGGTGAATCTCGACGGCGGCACCGCCCAGGACTCGTTGTTGGGCGGCGACACGTACAACATCGAGAGACCGCCTCGGGGACCGCCTTCCGAGTCGTCGGCGGCGGTGACCAGAATGACACGTTCAATGT
>CAWFIC010000015.1:0-23281 GCA_963815795.1 uncultured Planctomycetota bacterium
CATCCCTGCCGGCCGACGTCCAGTTCAGGCCGGGCTACTGCGATCCATCTGCGGCCTGTGCCCCACCTTGCGGCGGGGCTGGCTTGGGACCCAAACCGGGGCTCCGAGGAGTGTCTAAGGGTCTCTCGCCGTCATCCTGTAGGCCGGCTTTTCACGGTGGGCCTATCCCACCAACGCGAGCATCCACCCTGCTCAAAGCCGGTTCCGACCGCATCAGCTTACCGACCGGGGACTGTCGTTTCAATGTACGTTCATTATTATCAACAATCGGGGGCGGCGATTCCTCCGCCGGGTCTGAAGACCCGCGGCTTCCTCGCCGATTTCCTGTGAGGCCGACTCGCGCGGGCCTGCTCCGCCAGCGGGTCACCCTCCAGCAGCTCCGGACGCCGGAGACCTTCGACAGCTTCGGCCAGCCGACGCAGGTCTGGGTCACCGTCGGCACCTACTGGGCCGAGGTCCGGCCGCTGGTGGGCAATGAGGCTTATGTCGCCCGCCAGGTCAAGGCC
This sequence comes from uncultured Planctomycetota bacterium, assembly GCA_963815795.1. Taxonomy (GTDB): domain Bacteria; phylum Planctomycetota; class Planctomycetia; order Isosphaerales; family Isosphaeraceae; genus JAKAUH01. Next base: position 507 of record CAWFIC010000015.1, read on the forward strand.
GAGGCGACCCACGCCATGGTGGTCCGGTACCTCGGGGCGGGCGTCACCCTCAATCCGACCGATCGCTGGATCCTCAACGGCCGCCCGTTCGGGATCGTCGAGGTCAGGAACGTGGAAGAGCGGAACCGGCGGTACGAGATGACCGTCAAGGAAATCCAGGTCACGGGGAAGGTGTAGGTCGATGGGTTCCAATATCCAGTATCGCGTCACCAAGGGCACGGTCAGCAGCTCGGGGACGCAGCCGCTCTCCGGGACCTATTACACGGTGGGCGGCGGCGAGTCCCTCGTCGATCAGGTCCTCTCCGCCGGCAGCAACCAGGCGGTCGCCGCGGCGTGGCTGGCCCCGGGCTCGTCGGCCGGCGACCTCCAGCTCGTCGAGATCTACGCCAACCAGAACTGCACCTTGACGACCAACGGCCTGGCCGCGGCCGACGTCCAGACGGTGACGATCACGGGCACCCCGACCGGCGGGAGCTTCGTGCTCGGCTTCAACGGCAAGATCACGGCCCCGATCGCCTACAACGCGATCGCGTCGGCCGTCCAGTCGGCCTTGCAGGCGCTGGCGACAATCGGGTCGGGCAACATGACCTGCTCGGGCGGACCGCTCCCCGGCACGCCCGTGGTCTGCACCTTCGCGGGGGCGCTGGCGAGCGGGCTGCAGCCGCTCATCGTGGCCGGCAATGGCGGACTCACGGGAGGCAGCGGCCCGACCGTCGCCGTCGCCCATACCACCCCGGGATTGCCCCAGGACACGATCAGCATCACCGCGGGGATCCCGATCTTGTGGGACGTCAACTCGATCGAGGCGTGCCCGTTCGCCGCGGCCGTCACCGGCTGGTACATCACCAACGCCACCGCCCTGCGCCTCCAGGCCCGGATCGTGACCTATTGAGCACCCGGAGATGTCCCGACCCGCGATCGCGATCAATGGCCTCGACCTGGTCAAGCGGGCCTTCAAGGAGCTCGAGCCGAGGATCGCGCGCAAGGTGATCCGCCAGGCGGAGCGGCAGGCTGCCAAGCTCTTCCAGGCGGAGATCCTGGCCCATGCCCCCGAGAAGACCGGCAAGCTCAAGCGGACGGTAAAGGTCCGGGCCTCCAAGGGGCCGAGGTCCTCGAAGCGGGGGAACGTGTCGATCGCCGTGCTGGTCGGCCAGGCCGGCGGCCAGCAGGCGGCCGAGGGGCTCAAGACGGCCTGGTACACGTACCTGCAAGAGAAGGGCTTCCACGTCGGCAAGCGGGTCCGCGAGGCCGGCAAGGTGACGGGCTACGAGCCGTCGGGCCGCCGCGGGTCCGTCCGGTACGTGCCGGGGAAATTCTTCACGCGGCGGGCGCTGCGTTCCAAGGAGAGTGAGGGCCGGGCCTTGCTCTTGCGCGAGATCGCCGGCGGGATCGACCGCGAGGCCGCGGCGATGGCCCGGACCGCCTGAGCCCCGCCGGTGTCGTAGATTCCCCGTCATCCCGCCGCCGGCCCTTACGTCTCCCACCTTCCCATCCCCATCGGAGGACAGCCGTGGCCACCTGGGCATCCCTCTCGCCCGCGCAGCAGAAACTCGTCAACGACAACGACACCGCGATGCGCCCCCTGATCGGCGAGCTGTCGAAGCTGGCGAGCAAGGCGGCGGCGGTCTGGGCGGCCTATGGCGCCCTCGCGGGCCCGGTGGTCTCCACCCTGGACCCGACCGCGGTCATCCCCAATACGACCGGCCTGGCCGGGTCGGTGGACCTCACGGCGTACAACACCGGGGTCCTGATGACGTACCTGCAATCGCTGGCGACGGGGTGGGATTCGACCCACGTGACGCTCGCGGTGCAGGCCGTGGCGCGCTCAACACGGTCGGGAGCTGATCCGATGGCCATGTCCGCGGCGACCGTCTGGGAGGTCCGCCAGGGCGGCTCCGACACCAACGGCGGCGGGTTCGTGACCGGTACGTCCGGCACCGACTGGTCGCAGCAATCGGCGCCGCAGTATGCGGTGGCCGACGGCGTGACCGCCGGCACGACGACGATCACCTCGGCGACCGCCGCGTTCGGCGCGGACGTGGTGGGCAACCTGATCTATGTGCAGGGCGGGACGGGCGCGGTCGTCGCGGGCTGGTACCAGATCACGCTGCGCAACTCGGCCACGTCGATCACGGTGGACCGCTCCACGGGACTCACCGCAGGCACGGGTGTCACGCTCCATATCGGCGGGGCGCTGGCCAGCCCGGGGCAGGCGGCGGCGCTGCTGACGACGTCGGGCATGCACGCCTGGGTCAAGTATTCGGCGAGCGTCTACGGGCTCACCACGGCGACGGCGGGCGCCGCCGGGCCCGCGAGCCTCGCGTCGAGCGTCGCCTGCGTGCTCGAGGGCTACGACCAGGTGAGGGGCGATCGCACCGCGAACCGGCCGACCCTGCAATGGCAGGTCTCGCCGGGGGCCAATACCTACGCCATCACGGCCGTCGGCACGTCCCGGCAGCTCGTCGCCAACATCCGGGTCAACGGCAACTCGCAGGCGAACGGCTCGGGGATCAGCGTGGCCGCCGCCCGGACCGGCGCCGTCAACTGCGCCGTCGCGAATTGCAGCCAGGCGGGGACGGTCGGCTATCTCAACACCTCGGGCGCCGGCTGCGTCCGGTGCCAGGCGTCGGCGTGCGTCACCGGCTTTTCCGGCGGCGCGGCCTTCGAGTGCGACGCGACGGCCTGCACGACCGTCGGCTTCGGCGGCGCGATCTACAACGCGGTGCATTGCCTGGCCAGGGGCTGCGCCACGGGCTTCTCGAGCAGCGCGACCGTGGCGGCCATCGTGGCCTGCACGGCGGACGCGAACACGTCGATCGGCTTCGACGTCAGCTCGGCCTATTCGCAACTGGCGGGCTGCCTGGCGTCCAACCAATCGGGCGGCGGCGCGATCGGATTCAAGGTGGGCACCAATGTCGCGACGCTGTCGGGGTGCGCCGCCTACAACAACGCGACGCATGTCTCCGGCACGCCGCTGTTGTGCGATGGCCCGTTCGCGCTGGCCGCCTCGCCCTGGCTGACGGCGCTCGGCGCCGACCCCTACGTCAGCCAGGCGACCGCCGACTTCCGCCCCAATGCGAACAACCCCGGGGGCGCCCAGCTCCGCGGGACCGGCTATGGCGTCTACGGCCAGACGGACAACGCGGATACCGGGGCCGTGCAGCACACCGACCCGACCGGCGGCGGGGCGACGACCCCGGCCGCGATCTGGATGGGAGGCTGACCCTTGCTCTTGAAAAATACCGGTTCGCAAGGCGTGTACCTCTATGAATATATTGTCGCGACCGGCCTCCCCAAGACGGGCGACGCGGCCAACATCACCGGGTCGTACACGCTCGACGGCACCGATCACGCGGGGTTCACGACCGCCAATCCGACCGAGATCGGCGGCGGGGTCTACTGGCAGCCGCTGGCCCAGGGCGAGACCAACGCCAACATCGCGGCCTATCGCTGGGCGAGCACGACGAGCGGGGTGCAGATCAATCCGGTGTTCGTGCTGACGACCGGGGCGGGCCTGCCGGCCGTCGCCCCGGGCGCGGCGAATGGCCTGTTCATCGCGGGCACCAACGCCGCGACGACGATCACCACGAGCCTCACGACGGCGTTCACGGGCAATCTCACGGGCTCGGTCGGCTCGGTCGCCGGCGCCGTGGGGAGCGTCACCGGCGCGGTGGGCTCGGTGACGGCCGCCGTCACCTTGCCGGCCATCCCGGCGAACTGGATCACCGCGGCGGGCATCACGGCCGCCGCGCTCAACGGCAAGGGCGACTGGAGCACCTACGCGGGCGGCGACACGGCGGGCACGACCACGCTCGTCGGGCTCCTGACCCCGACGCGGGCGGGATACCTCGATGCGGCCATCAGCTCGCGCTCGACCTACGCGGGCGGCGCGGTGGCGAGCGTGACCGGCGCCGTGGGCTCGGTGACGGCCGCCGTCACGCTGCCGGCCATCCCGGCGAACTGGATCACCGCGGCGGGCATCAACGCGGCGGCGCTGGCCGGCAAGGGCGATTGGCTGCTGTCGTCGGGATACACGGCGCCCCCGACCGTGGGGGCCATCGATACCCAGCTCTCGGGGACGCACGGCGCCGGCGCCTGGGGCGGCTCGGGCGGCGGCGACACGCCGGGCACGACGACCCTGCTCTCGCGGCTCACGGCGACCCGCGCGGGCAACCTCGATTACCTGGACGCGGCCATCTCCAGTCGATCGACCTACGCGGGGGGCGACACGGCGGGCACGACCACGCTCGTCGGGCTCCTGACCCCGACGCGGGCGGGATACCTCGATGCGGCCATCAGCTCGCGGAGCACCTTTGCCGGCGGCGCCGTGGCCTCGGTGACCGGCGCGGTGGGCTCGGTGACGGCCGCCGTCACCCTCTCGACCTCGCAGGCCCTCTCCACGCCGCGGGCGCTCGACGCGATCGCGGACGGGTCGATCACGCTGGGTGACGCCCTCTGGTGCGCGGTCGCCGCCGCGGCCGGCAAGGAAGATGCCTCGTCGGGCACGACGCTCGTCGTCAAGACGCCGTCCACCGGCACGACGCTCCGCACCTTCGCGATCGCGACGGTCGCCACCAATCCCTACGGCTCCTCGATTCCGGTCACTCGCGCGTGAACCTCATCCTGGGCGGCCTGGTCGAGCCGCTGCTCATCACCGGCGGATTCGGCGGCTATCCGCTGGCGGGGTCGCTGACGCTCCGCGAGGCCGTCCGCGCCTGGCTCGCCGGGCAATCCTCGATCACCTCGATTGCCGGCGGGATCTACTTCGCGAAGCCCTCGCAGGTCGCGGCCTATCCCTGCCTCTTGATCCGGCTCGATGACCGGAAGTACGGCCACAACCTGGCCGGTGCCGACGGCACGTCGGTGGCCACGGTCGAGGTCGCCGCCCTCGGCCTGGTCGAGTCGCAGTGCATCGCGCTGGTCGAGGCCGTCCGCGACGTGGCCGACGGGTTCCGCGGGACGCAATCGGGCGTGCCGATCGTGTCCTGCCTGCTCGACGACGAGAGCGATCCGCTGCCGGTCCCCCCGCCCGACGGCTCGGACAACGCCATCTATCAGGCGACCGTCAACTACCGGATCAAGCATCGCGTCCCGGCCCCGACGGGCGTCACCCAGACCAACCCCCCGGCGACGATCGATCCGGGGGCCCTGACGCTCCGCGAGGCGGTCCGGGCCTGGCTGGCCGGGCAATCCTCGATCCGGTCGATCGTCGGCAACGGGACCGGGATCTACTTCGCCAAGCCCTCGCAGATCGCGGCCTATCCCTGCCTCTTGATCCGGCTCGACGATCGGAAGTACGGCCACAACCTGGCCGGCGCCGACGGCCTCTCAGTCGCCACGGTGGAGGTCGCCGCCCTGGGCCTGGTCGAGTCGCAATGCATCGCGCTGATCGAGGCCGTCCGCAACGTCGCCGACGGCTTCCTGGGCACGCAGTCCGGCGTGCCGATCGTGTCCTGCCTGCTCGGCGACGAGACCGATCCGCTCCCCGTCCCCCCGCCCGACGGCTCGGACAACTCCATCTATCAGGCGACCGTCAACTACCGGATCAAGCATCGCATCGCCGCCCCCACCTCGGTCACACAGATCAACGTTTGAAAGGCTGAATCATGCCCACCGCCGTATATGCCGGCCAAGGGACCGTCTTGAAGATGACGATCAGCAGCACGCTGACCGCCATCGCCCAGGTGACCGAGATCGACGGGCCCGGGATGAGCACGGGGACGAAGGAGACCACGAACCTCGCCTCGACGATCATCACCCGGCGCGCCCAGCTCCCCGACCCGGGGACGATCTCGGCGACGATCCAGTACGACCCGACCGACGCGACCCACACCTTCCTCACGACGACGGCCGGCAGCTGGCCCCAGGCGGCCGTCGCCTGCGAGATCGATTTCCCCGTCTCCACCACCCACAAGGCGGCGTTCTCGGCCATCCTCACCAAGTTCGCGCCCAAGGGCATGAACGAGGAAGACAACCTCGAGGCCGACATCGAGCTGCAAGTCACGACCGCGATTACCTGGAGTTGATATGTCCCTCCGTGATCAGATCCTCGCCGCCGAGGATCTCCCGCGCAAGAGCGTGTCCGTCCCCGAGTGGGGCGTCACCGTCAACGTCCGCACCCTGACCGGCCGCGAACGCGACCGGTTCGAAGGCCAGCAGTCGCGCGACCCGTACGGCGACGTCCGGGCCCGGCTGGCGGTCATCTGCCTCTGCGATGACGAGGGCAAGGCGCTGTTCACCGAGGCCGACATCGCCGCCCTGTCGGCCAAGAGCAGCCGGGCGCTGGACCGGATCTTCGCCATCGCGGTCAAGCTGTCGGGGATCTCGAAAGAGGACCTCGACGATTTAAAAGCCGCTTGAGGGCCAGCCCCTTCCGCCGGTTCCTGTTCCGGCTGGCCCTCTCGCTCGGCATGACCGTCGGCGAGCTATTGGATCGGATGGACTCGGCCGAGCTGACCGAGTGGATGGCCTACAACCAGCTCGAGCCCTTGCCCGACCCCTGGCTCCAGACCGGGATCTCGACCTCGATGATGGTCAACCTCTGGAGCAAGACCCGGTGCAAGCCCGAGGACTTCATCCCGCGGGCACGACGCAGCCGGCGGCAGTCCGTCGAGGATCAGCTCGCGATCTTCCGGGGCATCGCCGCCCGCCAGGACGCGCGGGCTCAAATCAAAGGATAAACCCATCGCAGTCCTAGGATGGCTTAAGATCGGGGTGACGACGGACACCTCCGCGTTCGCGAAGGGCCTCAAGGGCGCCTCGCACACGCTGGACTCGTTCAAGAGCACCGTGCTGGGCATCGGGGCCGCGCTGGGCGTGGGCTTCGGCGTCAAGGGGATCATCGACTGGGTCAAGGGGGCCGGCGAGGCGGTGACGGCGACGCGCACCCTGGGCGAGCGGGTGGGGCTGACCGCCGAGGCGATGGGCAAGCTGCAATACGCGGCCAGGCTCTCGCACATCGACGGCGAGCAACTGACGGGCTCGCTCGAGAAGATGAACCACAAGCTCGGCGAGGTGGCGATCACCGGCGAGGGGCCCGCGGCCGACGCGCTGCGCCGCTTCGGCCTCTCGGCCCGGCAGCTCACGACGATGGGGACGGAGCAAGCCTTCTTCGCGCTGGTCAACGTGATCGGCAGGATCCCGAACCCGATGGAACGCGCATCGGTCGCGATGGACCTCTTCGGCAAGGGGGGTCAGCCGATCATCAACATGGCACTCAAGGGCTCGGATGCCCTCAAGGCGATGGGCGCCGAGGCGCTGGCCAGCGGCGCGGCGCTGAATTCCGTCAACGCCGAGAAGGTCACCGAGGCCGATACCGCCATGGTGAAGATCGGCGAATCCGTCCAGGGCATCGCCAATCAGATCGCGGTCCAGCTCGCACCCTTCATCACGGCGGTCGCCGACCAGATGAATACCTGGATAACCTCGGGGACGACGGCCGGGGATCGCATGGCGCAGGCGATCGGCTGGGTGACCTCGGCGGTCGGCGGCGTCTATGACGCCATCCAGGTCCTCGGCTCGGGATGGCACGTGATGCAGTCCATCTTCAATGAGGGCCTGAGCCTGATGCTGGCCGGCGTCCAGAAATTGATCGAGGCATTTGGATGGCTGTATGAGAAGGTCACCGGGGTCAAGCTCGAGCTGTCGAACATGGCCGGCGAGATGTCCAAGGGTTTAGAACAGTCGGCGATGGAGGAATTCCAGAAGGGCGTCATCCCCAAGTGGGGCCATGAGATCGCCAGGGAATTCGTCGCGACCCTCCAGACACAGGCCACCGAGCGCGCGACGTTCAAGGCCGGCCAGGCGCAGATTGCCACCGGGGTCGGGGTCGGCGTCCAGAACCCCAAGCAGGTCGAGCCCCAGTTCGGCGGGGCGCTCGAGCTCGGCTCGAAGGAAGCCTACTCGGCCATCCTCAAGTCCCGGTCGATGCTGCAAAACAGCGTGCAAAACCGCATCGAGCAGAACACCAGGACGACGGCCGAGGCGACCAGCCGCACGGCCACGGCGATGAGCCGCGTCGCCCAGGTCCTGGGCGGCGGCAGGGCGCAGACCTCGGCCGCGAGATGGTCCCCGCGGCCGCATGAAAGCCGAATCACGATGTCCGTGATCTCCGTTCTCGAGCTGAAGGACGAGGGTACGCGCAAGGCGCACTGGGCGCTGATGTCGGGCCGGTCCTACCAGCGCAAGTTCCGCGTCCAGACGAATAGCGTCAACGACGGCCCCAACGTCGTGCTCAACCAGTTCGGCACGCGGTACGGGGACTACTACACCCCGTCCTACGCCGCGGCCGAGGCGGATAACTACGCCTACGCCGACTCGCTCGACTGCGAGCCCGAGGGTGATGACGGCCTCTGGTGGATCGTCACCGTCCATTACGGTTGGTATGACGCGAACATGGCGGGCGGCGGGGCGGCGCAGGACCCGCTCCTGATGCCGATCGACGTCTCGTGGGGCCTGCGCGATCACGAGATCGTGCTCGACACCGACGTCAACGGGCTGCCGGTGGTCAACACGGCCGGCGATCCCTACGACCCGCCGATCGTGATCGACGATCCCCGGCTGGTGATGACCGTGGTCCGCAACGAGGCGGCCTTCAACGTGGGGTGGGTGCTCGCTTACAGGAACGCGGTCAACTCGGACCCGTTCGCCGGCTTCTCGGCGCTCGCGTGCAAGGTGCTCAACATCTCGAGCAAGAGCCAGTGGCATCAAGATGCGGGCTGGTATTACCAGACGACCTATGAGTTCGAGTTTTTGACGGCCCAGATCGATTACGATACCCAGACCGGGTACCGCAAAAATGTGATCTCGCAGGGGTTCCGGGCGATCTCGTCGGTGACCGGCAAGCCCTACCACATCACCTTGAAGGGCGTGCCGGTCAACGCGCCGATGCTGTTGGACAAGTCCGGCTACCTCCAGGGCGTGAACGCGGCGCCCTACTTCCAGGTCTTCCAGGCGTACCCCGAGCTGCCGTTCGCCGTCTTCCAGTTCGATCCCAACGCGATCAGCGGCCAGCGGACGGGCCGGAGTGCCCCGGGGGGCCAGCTCTGATGGCGCTGCGAAGGCCCTCGGATGCCCTGTCGGATTCGCCCGCCTCGCTGCGGCGGCGGGACCATGCCGGCCTCGACAAGCAGGCCCGGCGCGTGCAGGTCGCGATGCCGATCTCCGGCGATCCGCGGCCGTACGCGCGGCGGACCAACCCGCCGTTCGGCATCGGCTTGATCCCGGCGATCGTCACCGTCGCGATCCCGCCCGGGTCGGGGACGACGCCCTCGAGCACCGGCCAGGCCCAGCTCTATTACCTCGCCACGCCGGACTCGACCGCGGCGACGGCCGATGCGGATAACGCCTCGGTCACGGTCCTCAACTGGTACCAGAGCACGCCGACGATCGCGGTGGGCAAGCACATCCTCGTGTTCCCCTGGTCGGGCGCGTACTGGCTGGCCACCGGGGACTGCTGATGGCCTGCATCGTCGTCGGCATGCCCTGCGATTGCGCCGGCTGCACCACGACGATCTGCGTCGTCTGGTGCAGCACGGTCCCCGTCTACGGGGCCGGGGTGGCGATCCTCTCCGGGTCAACCGTCGTCGCCAGCGGCACGACCGGCTCCGGCGGCTGCGTCACCCTGACGATCCCCGCGGCCGGGAGCTACACCGTCCAGGTGACGGTCTCCGGCAGCGTGGTCTACTCGGCGACCAAGTCGCTGGCCTGCAACGGCACGACGACGATCGGGTTGACCACGGCGCCGGTCGTGTGCTGCGGGGGGTATGCGATCCCCGACAGCCTCACCTTGACCGACGCGGCCGGCTCGCTGGGCTTCGTCTATCTGTCCGGCAGCTCGCCGCCGAGCTGGTATGGCGGGCATGCGGTAACGCAGACGAGTTGCCCGGTGACGACGCCGGGCGGGATCTGCGTGGTCGGGGCACCATCGAGCGGACCGGTGCGCTGCTGCTATCAGATGACCTGCCACGCGGGGTCCAACCCGACCTTCGGTTTGCAGCGCGCGTGGAGCTGGGTCTACGAGTCGGGCACGCTCACCCCGATCTGGTACCAGGACCCCGGCGGCTTCCCGGCCGGGATCTGCACGACGGCACCGCCCGCGTCATGCGGCTCGCCGCTGACCGACACCGCCAGCGACGCCGAGAATCCGACGTCAACCTCGCCGTTCATGATCTCGTTCAGCCCGTCGCCGGCCGGCGGGAATGCCACCGGCGACCCCGTGGGCGGCTCGGTCTCGATCAGCCAATGAGCTGTCCCCACTGCCCGGCTGCGGGATATTGCCTGGCCTGGCCGATCTTCTGCCACCTGGCCGCGGCCGAGCCGCCGGACCCGGTCTGCCTGGCCCACATCCGGTACCGATCGGGCATGCCGGCGGAAGTCGCGGCCGCGGCCCCGCCCGGCCCGGAGGCGGCCGAGGCGATCGCCCTGGCCCGGTCGATGCACGCCTGCCCCTACCGCTCGACCCGCGGCTGCGGCTGCTCGGGGGCGAAGTGCGGGCTGCGCGGGGGCGGCTTCGTCGCGCACCCGGATTGCTTCGCCTGCATGAGTGAATTTGGATAGGGCCCGGCCGCGACCCGAGGACCGAACATGTTCGTCGCAGTCCCGATCGGCGCCGGCGGGTCGTTGGGCGTCGCGCTCTACGGCCGCGATCCCGGACAGGCCGGCCCCTACTGGGACTGGACCGCGGGCGCGTGGCGGCTCGCCTGGGATGCCGCCGCCTGCCTGCTCCCGCTCGGCCCGGTCAACCCGGCCGCGTCGCCCTGGGCGGCCGTCGGCGTGCTCGACCTCCCCGATGCCGCCTGCGCCGCGGATGGCGTGCTCCTGGGGGTCTTCGAGCTCGTCGGCAAGGGCGGCCCGACGCTGATCGACTGCGACGTGCTCTCTCCCTGCTAGTTACCCGGATCGGCCGATTGCGAGGTGCTCCTGCCATGACCGCGCCGCTGACGCCCGAGCAACGCGACCTCGCCGCGGCGAACCGGCCGCTGGCCCTGCACGTCGCCGTCCGCTGCCGGGCCGGCACGCTCGACCTCGACGATCGGCTGTCGGCCGCCTACCGCGGGCTGCTGGCCGCCGCCCGCGCCTTCGACCCGGGCCGGGGGATCAAGTTCTCGACCTACGCGGTGACCGCCATCAAGGACCAGATCGCCAAGGCCGCCCGCGACGAGCGGCTGATCCACATCCCCCAGCATACGTACCAGCTCCTCCGCCACGGCGACCGCCACCCGTCGCCCTCGCCCGCGCGGCGGCGGCAGGCCGGCCGGTGCGTCGAGGCCGCCCGGCGGCTGCTCGAGGGCCACCGGCTCGACGCGGAATGGGACCTGGCCGCCGTCCTCGATGATCGCCCCGAGCCCGACGAGGACTCGGCCGCCCGCGCGGCGGAGCTGCTCGACCGGCTGGGCTCGCCCGGCTCGCGCGACCGGACGATCGTCGAGGGCTGGATGCACGATCGCTCGTGTCGCGCCATGGGCCGCGAGCTGGGCCTGACCGGCGAATGGGTCGGGCGGCGGCTCAGGGCGGCCCTGGAGTGGCTCGGGGCCGTCTGGCCGCCGCCCGGCTCCCGGCGGGCGCAGGCGCGGGCCTCATGATGCGACCAGCAGGCCGGCCCGGCCGACGATCCGCCAGTCGGGGGAGCCGTGCTCGTCGCCGTCGTCGATCACGACCCACATGCCCGCGCACCGGGCGCAGGAGCCGAAGATGAGGTGCGGGGCCTCCGTGTCGGGCTGGACCAGGTCGAGGACCTCGTCCGGGCAGAGGGGGCAGGCCGGGATCTCGGTCTGCGGCGCGGGCAGGGCCCGGGCCGGCGCCGGTTCGGGGGGGCGCGAGACCGATCATGGTGGGCTCCTTTGCCCGCTGACGGATCGAAGCACGAAGAATTGTCCCATCGTCCGATCGATCCAATCTAATCCACCTGGCGGAAGTTGACAACGTCGGTTGGTCGGCCGATAACAGACGCGGGCGTGTCGCCCACCGTTCCCCACCCTCCCTCCCGACCGCCTCGCGCCGGGGGGGATTTCTTTGCGCGATCAGAACCGGATGCAGCCGACCGCCTCCCGCATCAGGGCCAGGTCGGGGTGCCGGTAGGCGTCGTGCGCCGCCGCATCGGGGCGGCGTAGAGGCGGAGCACCTCGGCTTCGAACGCGGACCAGGAGATTGGATGGAGCGAATCGTCGAGCGTGGCCATGATGGATGTCCGGGACAGAGACCCTTCAATCCAGCCTATCGCCCGGCGCCGCCGGGATTCGGTCCCGGTGCGTAATTGCATCGTGGCAAGATCGCGCCAACTCACCGAGTAAGCTTCCACCCGGTCTAAAGACCGGTGGCTTTCCGGTTAGACCGCCCGACGGATCGGACGGGTTCCCAGTTCTAGGGCTAGCTTACAGGTAGCCCGAGCCCGGATATTCCGGGCGGCGTTCACATCGGCATGGGCCTCGTGGCCGCATACCTTGCAGACGAATTCGGATTGGCTCCGGCGATTGGATTTCTCGCAATGCTCGCACTCGGCACAGGTTTGGCTGGTGTATGCCGGGTCTACGAAGACCACGAGCACTCCCGCCAGTTCGGCCTTGTAGCCGATGAACGAGCCGAGTTGCGCAAAGGCCCAACCCGAGAGCCGATTGCGAGCGTCCCCGCCCCGAGCCGTGACCCGCTCGCGGATGCCTTCGAGGTCTTCGAGGGCAATCCCGCGACCGGTGCGTTTGGCGGATTCGACGATTCGCTTCGAGATGCAGTGGTTCTCATGCCGGCGGAAGCGAGCTTCCTTGTCCCGCATCCGCCGGATCTTTTTCTTCGCCCCCTTGGTGTTCCTCCGGCCAAGTCGCTTGCGCTGGAGGTTGTGCTTCCGCCGCACCCGCTCGACATCCTTGCCGGAGTGCTGGCCACCGTCGGAATCGGTGGCGATGTTGGCGATGCCCAGATCGACCCCGATGAAGTCGGTGGGGTCGATCGGCGAACCGTCGGGCACGTCCACCGTGACGAACAGGTACCACTTGCTGTCGCGGTAGACGAGGTCGCTCTGTCCCTTCGGCAAGGCCATCCGCTCGGCATCATAAGCCGCCACGATGAATGCAACCTTGATCCTGCCATCCAGGGTCAGGAGGCTCACGCGATCAGGTCCCTTGAAGGACATCGTCCGCTGGTCGTAGGGGACCGAGGCGTGTTTACGGAAACGGACCCGCTTCGACAGGTCCCGCTTGTAAGCATCGCTCACCGACTTGATGGCGAGCTGCGCCATCTGGCTCGACAGCCCGAACTCCTCGCGGACTGCCGCGTAACAGAGGCCGCGGAGTTCATAGACGTTAGCCGTCTTGTTCTCGAAGGCAACGGCACCGATACGATCGGCGGCGGCGTTGAATCGCTCCATGACCGCCTTGAGCCTGGCTGCCTCATCCGGGAGGGGCAGGAGCTTGATCTTCGCGATGAGCTTCATTCCCTCAGTATAGCAAGGACCGTTCAGATGGTCAACCCGACCGACCGACCGACCGACGGAGCCGAGCGGCGATTCCTCCACTGGGTCTGAAGACCCGTGGGTTCCTCGCCGCAATTTGCTGAAAATCCTGGTGTCGTGAGTTCGACTCTCACTCTGCCCATTTCCGAGGCATGCTCCCCGGGCAACCGGGGTCCTTTGCCGGCCGGCGGGTGTGACTCGCCAAAAGTACGACCCGCCGGCCGGTTTTCCCCATCCATCGTGCACTCATCCGCCTCCGGTCCCGCACCCATCCGCCTCGCGTAGGAATAGGTGCACAATCGATCGACGGATGCGTGTCCGTTGTCGGTCTTCATCCGGCGCGGCGACTCGGGCGCGCACCGCGACCGGCCGAGCCCTCGGGGGCTCGCCGGTCAGTGCGGTTCGGGGCGACAGCTTACGGGTGGGCGACCGTCACGCTTCGGGTCTCGCCCGGGCTCCCTGATGGACTACGGGGCCCGAATCAATTCGCCCGTGTCGACCATCGCGCGCTCGATCCGCGCGAGGCATTCGGCCTCGATCATCCTCGGCCAGCGGATCAGGTGGGGGCTGTCCTTGAGCACCGCGTTACGCAGCGACTGGCGTCGCTCCTCGTCCAGGGCGTCCCATGCGGCCCGGATGCGGGCGTTGCGGATATCCTCGGCCGCGGTCTCCTCGATGGTCTGCGCCGGCCTGGGCGAGGCCTGGGGCTTCGGCGCCTGGTCCGGCGGGGGCGGGCCCCCTTCCTTTCGCCATCGGGAGAGGATCCCGAGGACGAAGCCCCAGCTCCTCACCGGCTTGTTGCCGGGCTGGCGGTTGCGCTCCTCGACCCGATCCAGGGCCCGGGCGACCCATTCGGCGTCGTGGTTGGCGACGGCGTCGACGACGCGCCCGGGCGTCGCCTTCGGGATGAGGGCGCAGGCCCGGGCGACCAGGGCTGGATCCACCGCCGCGAGCGGGGGCCCGGGGCCGGGGATCGAAGACGACGACGACCCGCCGCTTATCGTCGTATCCCTGGTCTCGGACGAAGGGGGGCCGGGGGGAAGGCCGGCGTCGGCCGCCTCGCTCTTGCCCTCGCCCGCCAGCGGCAACAGGGTGATCTGTCGCCGGCCGTGCATGCCGAGACCGCTCCGGCGGCCGATCAGCGGGCATCCCAGCTTGCCGAGCAGGACGTCGAGCGCGTGCGCCCCTTTTTGCAGGAGCGATGCCGACCAGCCGGATTCCTCGCCGAGGGCCGCATCCGTGGCGGTCTCGTCGAGCGTCCCGTCACGCTCCCGGCGCCGATAGGCGCGATAGGCGACCGTCGCCGCGTGCTGATCGCCCTTCGCAAGCCGATCGATCGCGTCCGGGACCTTGCGCCAGGTGAGGGCGGCGGCGCTCACGGCGTCACCTCCGCCAGGCTGATCAGGCGATAGACGGGGACGGAGCGTCGGCCCTTCCGGCGGCGTGGCGGGCCCTCGCGGATCAATCCCTCGCAAACCAGCTCCTCGAGCACCTGGTCCACGCGCCGGGCCGCGCGGCCTGCTGGGTGGCGTCGCGGACCTGCTGGAGCGTGCGCGGGAACGGGAACGCCTTGGTGAGGTACGCCAGCACCCGGTGGCGCAGGCCCACGAAGTGCCGGCCGCGGCCGAGCCGAATCGGCGGCGAGGGCCTGTATGCGCTTGCCGCTACGTGTGCGGCTCTGTAGGATGTGAGAGCACGGAGGAGATGAGGACCAGATGTCCTTTTTTGGGCTTCGGGGACGCTCACCGGAAGTCCTTTTTAGAGCCGCGATCGGGTGTGACTCGCCAAAGTACGGCCCGAATCGACGGACAAGGTGAGAGGGACGGATCAGCCTCCTTGCAACAGGGGCGTCGTGCGGAGAATCTCTCGGCACGATTGCCCCCCCATGCGCGCTTGCTGGGGCGTAAAACAGGATATCAGCGCGACATGGGTCCGCAAATCCCCTCCCCCGGGAACTGCCGCCTTATTTCGCTGACGTGGCCGATCCGCCCCACGCCGGCGGCAGGGCCTCGAGCCGCTCCTTGACCCGCTCCACCTGGGCCGGCGACCAGCACCAGATCCGGGCGGAGTACCCGAGCTGGTAGCCCACCTGCCGGGCCCGGACTTGCATCTCGGTCCCATTTTTCTGGCTCACGAGCCACTCGAAATATTCCTGGCCGTCCACCGCTCATCCCTCCAGCCGCCGGACCCGATCGGGCGGGACGATGGCCAGTCCGTCGGCCTGGTCGGACACGGCCAGCACGGTGCCGTCGGCCAGGAGCAGGGCGTGCAAGCCCGGCCCGAGGCGGTCGATCAGGCGCTCCGGGCGATCCGCTCGGCCCGGATGATCCGGTCCATGCCGGCCTCCCAGGCCTCCTCGGAGACGTCGGCCGGCCGCTCGTCGGGGGCCGCCTCGACGGCCGCCGTGGCGGCGATCGCGGTGGCGATGGCGCGGGATAGCATGACGTCGTAGGTCACGTCGCGGCTCACCCGTCCCTCCCCGGCCCGGGCAGGGTCGCATCGAAGTATTGCCGCCGGGCCGCCTTTTTGAGCTTGCGATCGCATGCCGAGCAGAGATCGAATTCGACCCACCGGCAGCCGCCGGGGCATGCGCGGTCATTCGTGCAGCCGCAGACCCGGCAGGTCTGGCCGAGGGCGCCCGAGGTCTTGGCGTCGATCATGAGCTGCATCAGCACCGAGGCGGCCATCGCCTCGCGGCCGGTCACCCGGGCGGCGGCGAGCATGAGCAGGCCGGCGGCCAGGTGCAGCTCGCCCTCCTCATGCAGGACCTCGACGCAGCGGTCGATCGTCTCCTGCGATCGGGTGGTCCGGACGATGGTCTTGTTCGCGGCGATCGCCTCGCGGACCAGGGCGTCGAGGTCCTCGGCCGAGATCTCGGCCAGCTCGACGTCGGGCTCAGGGTCGGGTTCGTCCCGGCCGGGGATGATGATCAGTCCCATGGCTCGATCCTCCAGGGGTTTCGGGCGATCTTGCGGACCTTCGCCGCGCACCGCGGGCAAACGTCGATCATCCGGCACTCGCCGTCCTGGCGCGAAGGCAGCACGTCCCATCCCGTCAACCGGCATTGCTGGCGGAGCCAGGCGAAGATCGCGGGTTCGAACGCGATCCGCGGGTCGCCGAAGGACAGGACCGAGCTCTTGCGCCGGCAGCCGTCGCACCGCAGCCGGGCCCGGTCGTCGGTCGGGTCTCGCCGGAAGTCGATCATCCCGGGGCCTCCGGGCCGGTCGGGATCGCTTCGGGCGTCGTGCCGTCGCGCCGGTGCTTCAGCTCCTCGGCCAGCTGCATGACTAGCCAGTCGTTGACCTGCCGCTCCGTCAGGGTCCAGCTTTCGCTCAAGATCCGCGCGATGACCGCCCATTTGAAGTCCTGGTACCAGGCCAGGGCTAGCTCGTCGCGGCCCATGGCGTCGGCCAGCAGGGCCAGCGCCAGTTGCGCCGGGCCGCTGCCGCCGTAGCCCCAGGAGAACCCCGTGGGCGAGTGGTTGGCCAGGTCGTAGCGGGGATCCAGATCGGTCCAGTCCCCGCCGTCGCCGACTTGCACGAGATGGTTTCTTTGCCCGCGATAGGTCTTCAAAACGGCACCTCCGGATTCTCGGGATCGAAGGACTCCAGCACGCGATCCGCCCATCGGATCGCCTCGGTCGGGTCGGGACCGCGGTCGGCCAGCTTCCCCCTGGAGAGCAGGAAGTTGAGGGCCCCGCGGCGGGAACCCCCCAGGTAGCCCTTGCTCCGGGCCAGGGCCGCGAATCCGCGCCGCCCCAGCTCCCTCATGTGCTCGACCCCATACCGGGCGACGGTCGAGCGCCCTCCCTTGCGCCCGGCCGCCGCCGCGGCCTCTTTCGAGGCGAACATGACTCGTATCCGAAGCGGGGCGCTTTCGAAGACCCGTGGCTTCCTCGCCGGAACTCTGTGATACAATTCGCATTGGAGTTTCCTTGGTCTTTGACCGGACAAGGCTCTACGCGGCCCGGGGCATGTTTGCAGCATGCTCCCGGGCTTTTTCTTTGCGCCGGGCCCCCGGGCCGGGACGGTGCATCCACGCCGCCCCCCTTTCTCGGTTGTCCGCCCCGGCCGGGAGGCCCGGCGCATCGCGGATGGCCTCGCACCGGGCCGGACTGGTGCTGAGGACCGACCCGATGCCGCCGGCCGGGACGACCGGCCGACTCCGGGCATCGTACCGACCGGCGGCATGCTGAGCAAGTCGGACTTCTCAGAATCCTTGACTCCCACCCGTCTGGACATTAGACTAGATCGACGGGGAGACTCAGGATTGATATCCTGGCAAATTGGGGAATCGGAGGATTGGCATGAGTCCGGCGCTGAAGGATGCACCCGAGGTGGCGAAGAAGAAGGGCGTGAGCGTCCAGATCGATGAGGACGTCGTGAAGTCGGCCCGGCTCGTCTCGGCGCTGGTCGATAAGTCCATGGCCGCGCTGATCAGTGAGATCCTCCGACCCATCTTGGCCAGGATGGAGGCCGAGGAGCTGGCCAAACGGATGCGGCCCAAAGGCGGCAAGCCGTAGCGTTGGCGCGGCATTTGTTGACGCTCGTCAACGCCGCGCCGCAGGGACGAAGGGGTCCCAGGGATGGCATTCCGAGAGGACACGACGATGTTCAGCACATTGATCCTGGCGGCCGCGGTGGCGGCGCAGCCGGCGGGGCCGGCCAAGCCGACCGCCCCCGATCTGCCCGCCAAGGGCCAGAAGATCGCGGTGAGTGCGGCCCGCGGGACGGTGCCGGCGCTGCGCAGTGCCGGCGATTATCGCGAGTTCCTCGGCGCGGTCGGCCGGGAGGATACCGCCGCGATCAAGGCGAGCTGGCCGGGCAAGCTGCTGTTGCTGGGGAGCGGCCAGGTCGTCACCGTGGTCGGGACCGAGCTGCCCGCGGCCTCGGGGCGAAGGACCCCCCCGAATCCCCCATCGGAGGGCGAGGGATCGGACGATCCGGCCGGCGTCCCGGCGGTGCTGGCGGAGGTCAGCATCCTCGGCAAGTCGGAGATCGTGCGGATCCCGGCGGTCTATTTCCCCGCCGCCGGCGGCGGCGGCCGACGAGGCGCCGGGCGGTTCCCGTCGCTGATCGAATCGATCGACCATATCGTGCCCGTGCCCGGGCTGGAGATGGTCATCTGGTGGGAGCACGACTGGGTCGCGGTGGCCAGGGGGTATTTCGAGTTCGTCGCGATGATGAAGGCCGTCCGGGCGGCCGACGCCGTGGGCATCGAGGAGATGGGCCAGCGAGGCCGCATGGCACTGGTCGCCTCGGGGACAAGGATCCTGGTGATCCAGCGCCACGTCAACGTCGGGCTGACCGGCGAGGACGCCGCGGAATGCCGGGCGCTCGAAGGCCCGATGAAGGATCGGGTCATCTGGGTCCCGGAGGAGTGGACGGCGACGGCCGACCTCCTGGTGGTCTCGGCCACCGAGGCGAAGCGGGCCGCCGGGCGGGATGCGATGGTGCCGTTGACGCGCGAGGAGCGACGCGAGGCGGAGCGGCAACGGCTGATCGACCGGCGCAAGGCCAAGCACGCGGCCCGTCGGCCATGACCCGCGACCGCTGGTCGCTCGCCCTGGCCGCTCTCCTCGTGCTGGCCGCGACGGTCCGATGGTATCATCGCTGGCACTGGGCGGGCGACCGGGAGTCCCGGGATCCGCGGGAGTGGCGGGGGTGGTGGTGGTGAGGGGGGTGATCGTGGGCGCGTCGCGGACCGTCGCTTTGCCCGATTTCCTGAGTGCCGAATTCCTGCTCGCCCAGGGCGAGCATGCCGGCTACCGGTGGGCCGTCGCGCACAACGGCCGGGGCTATCGCTGCGGGTATGTGCGGCTGCCTCCGGGACATCCGTGGTTTCGAAGTACTCCCGGCGAAGATCCCGGCCCGGGCACACGGGAGCGTGAACTGGGCGATGCTCGCCGACGATGGCCGGTGGATCGGGTTCGACGCCAACCACGTTCTCGACCTGTCCGATCCCGAGCTGCCGGCGGACCAGGCGATGCGGCGGTCGAACGCCGAGACGGACCGCATCATCATCGGCCGATTCGCGCTGGGCGCGGGGCCGGGGATTCGGACGCAGGCATACATGGAGGATCAGTGCCGCCGGCTCTGCGAGCAGGCGGCGGAGGCGGCTCGATGAACGGCGGATGCGAGATCTACCGCGAGGTCAACGGCGGCCGGGGCCGGCCGATCGCCACGGCGCTGGACCTCGCCGCGGTGCTGGCCGATTGGCCGTTCGGACCGGGCCGGGTCAAGCCGGACGGGGCGGCCGGCCGATAAGGACGGCAGGAGGTGGCCCATGAACGAGCCCAAAGGACAGAGGACGGAAGGGCGGAAGGGCGGCAGGAAGGGCGGGAGGGCGGAAGGGCGAACGGCCCCGCGCGCCAGCGGCGAGACGGTCCGGCTCAATGCCGACGTCCCGCACGCATTGTACGTGCGCGTGGTCACCATCGCGGCCCAGCAGCGGATGGATCGGGGCGAGCTACTCCTGCGGCTGATCGAGCAGGGGCTGGCCCGCTACGATCTCGACGCGGTCCTGCGCACCGCCATGGGGCAGGACGAAGCGGCGGCGTAGACTGTCCGCTTGAAACCCTGGCGGTCGTAGCCGTCATGCCGACG
Source organism: uncultured Planctomycetota bacterium (assembly GCA_963815795.1). Lineage (GTDB taxonomy): Bacteria > Planctomycetota > Planctomycetia > Isosphaerales > Isosphaeraceae > JAKAUH01. The sequence goes on from CAWFIC010000015.1 coordinate 20,553, forward strand.
TCGGGGGAGGCCGGCGGCGGTAGGGGAGGGCATCGGTGGCCGATCGGCGGCACGACATCCCGACGGCCGAGTTGGGGCGGCTCTACCGCTCCGGGGAGACGATCCGCGGCCTGGCCAAGCGCTTCGGCTGCTCGGTCCACCTGGTCCATGGCCGGCTGCGGTCGATCGGTTGCCCGCGCCGACCCCGCGGCAAGCCGGCCGCCGAGTTCAAGGTGATCGAAGGCCGCTACGCCGCCGGCGAGCCGCTGCCGGCGATCGCCCGCGACCTCGGGATCACCTTGCAGGCGGCGTACAACCGGCTCCGGCGGCACGGGGTGGCGATGCGACCGCGGTGGCCGCGGGCCGATTAACCGGGCATAGTCGCCGCGCGGCGGCGCTTCACCGCGCGGAGATAGCTCCGGAGTGCCTTGGCGCGGACGGCCGGAGTGAGCTTCGACGGCGACAATTCGCGCCACCGGGCCATCGTGCCCGGGTTGAAGCGCTCCACTCCCAGCGCGTGCCGCCAGCGGCGGACCGCCCATCGGCTCATGCCCCACCAGTAGACCACGGCCTGGACGCTCTCGGTCCGGATGGCGCGCTCGAGCTCGGGCGTGCAGATGGGCAGCGGATGGGCGTGGGGATTCGTGCGGGCCCGCGGCCAGGGGATGGGGGCGTCCGAGACGTCGTGCACCTCCACCTCGCCGCGCACCCGGCAGCCGACCGTGCGGCCGACCTGATGCGATCGGCCGGCGGGCGGGCGGTACGGGGCGCCGATCAGGCGAGGGGGATCAGAAAAATGCGGCAGGAGCCCCCCTCGTTGACGAGGGGGAGGAATGCCGCTCGGGTCGGGTCCGTCCGATCGGGGTTGACTTCTGAACTGTTCTTGCTATACTGAGGGAATGAAGCTCATCGCGAAGACGAAACTCCTGCCCCTCCCGGATGAGGCCGCGAAGCTCAAGACCGTGATGGAACGGTTCAACGCCGCCGCCAACTTCGTCGGTGCCATCGCCTTCGAGAATCGCACGGCCAACGTCTACGAACTCCGTGGGCTCTGCTATGCGGAGGTCCGCGAGCAATTCGGGCTGTCGAGCCAGATGGCTCAACTCGCCATCAAGTCGGTGAGCGATGCCTACAAGCGTGACCTGTCGAAGCGGGTCCGGTTCCGCAAGCACGCCTCGGTCCCCTATGACCAGCGGACGATGTCCTTCAAGGGACCCGATCGCGTGAGCCTCCTGACGATCGGAGGGCGGGTCAAGGTCGCGTTCATCGTGGCGGCCTACGATGCCGAGCGGATGGCCTTGCCGAAGGGACAGAGCGATCTCGTCTACCGCGACGGCAAGTGGTATCTGTTCGTCACCGTGGACGTGCCCGATGGTTCGCCGATCGACCCCACCGACTTCATCGGGGTCGATCTCGGCATCGCCAACATCGCCACCGACTCCGATGATGTCCAGCACTCGGGCAAGGATGTCGAGCGGGTCCGACGCAAGCATAACCTCCAGCGCAAGCGGCTCCAGCGCCGGAACACCAGGGGGGCGAAGAAGAAGATCCAGCGGATGCGGGACAAGGAAGCTCGGTTCCGCCGTCACCAGAACCACGTCATCTCGAAGCGAATCGTCGAATCCGCCAGGCGCACCGATCGCGGCATCGCCCTCGAAGAACTCGAAGGCATCCGCGAACGGGTCACGGCTCGGGGCGGGGACGCGAGGAATCGGCTCTCGGGTTGGGCATTCGCGCAACTCGGCTCGTTCGTCGTCTACAAGGCCCGACTGGCGGGCATACCCGTGGTCTTCGTGGATCCGGCGTACACCAGCCAGACCTGTAGCGTGTGCGGGCATTGCGAACGCTCCAACCGCAAGAGCCAATCCGAGTTCGTCTGCAAGGCGTGTGGTCATGAGGCCCATGCCGATGTGAACGCCGCCCGGAACATCCGGGCTCGGGCTACCTGTAAGCTAGCCCCAGGACTGGGAACCGATCCGATCCGTCGGGTCGGCTAACCGGAAAGCCCCCCGCTTCAGCGGGGGGATGCTTACGGTTGCCTGACGTCGTCTAAGAAGCCCCCTCGTTCACGAGGGGGAGTCGTCACAATGCCGTCCGAGGGCCTCCAATCGGGTATCCAGGTCCGCCGTGGTGCCGATCTTGATCGATCCGCTCGGCGTCTGGCGAAATAGACGCGGTGTGCGCTCATGGCCTCGCCTTCCTCCCATCACCCGGCGTCGCGCGATCCGGCCGCGCCCGCGGCGGTACGAGATCGGCCATCCGCCGGCCGAGCACCGACCGGCCATACCGCTCCACGGCGTTGACGATCACCTGGGTCTGGGAAAGCCCCTCGCGGATCTCGGCGATGGCGCGGACGGTCGCGAGGGTGTGCTCCGGCAGGCGATAGCTCGATCGCTTGGTGGCGGGCATCAGCGGGCCTCCTCGCGCTCGAGCAGGTCCCCGGTGATCCGCTCCACCCCCTCGTGGTCGAAGATCGTCGGGATGCCGCCCGGGGCGATGAAGATTGCGACCCCGTCGCGTTCGACCATCGCGCCGGGGTGATCGATCTCGAACGATCGGCCGCTCACCAGGGAGATGGTGTAGGGCTGCCACGGTTCGCGCGACTGGTATGCCTCGATGGTCGCCGTGAAAGTGTCTCGATGCATCGTCGTTCCGCTCGCCTGAAGGGTCGTTGTCGCCTCATTTCCCGCATCCAAATCATACCCAGAATGTCATGACGTGTCAAGACATCGGGTGCGAGAAATCAACAC
>CAWFIC010000016.1:0-15598 GCA_963815795.1 uncultured Planctomycetota bacterium
ACCAGGCGGCCCACGTCGCGGAGACCGGGCCAAAAGCGGCATCGCGATCCGCCTCCGTCCCACCGCGCCGACGCGACGGTCCCGGCTCGGGGGTTGCGACATCACTCACCGACGAGGGTGAGCGCCTGGCGGATCAGGTCATCCGTCACGAAGAGGCCCGCTCGCCGGACCTGCTCGAGCACGGGACGGGCCGCCGGTATCGAACCGATCCGCCGAGCCAGGACGATCAAGCCGATCGTCCCTCGGGTCCCGATGCCCAGCGTCTCGGCGCATCGGCGCGCGTCACGGTCATCGAGAATGGCTTCGCATTCCGGATCGTTGAGGGCCATCGCGAGCACGGAGCTCTCACCGTCCCCGAGGTCCCAGACCAGGACCTCCGGCGGTGTCGGAGGTGCGGGGACGAGCTTCAACCAGGACGCCCGCTGGACCTCCAGCAGCACGGGATCGGCCGGTCCGCGGGCGCTCAGCTCGCGGAGCACGGCGTCGGGGACGATGATCTCGGGCACGCCGGCGCCGAGCAAGTCGAGCTGCCCCGCCTTGGCGAGCAAGATCAGGGGCGAGGCGTTGACGATCCTTCGGAGAGGCGTTGCCACGATTCGAGTTCCTCCTTGAGCTCCTCGGCGGTGACCTGGCAGGCCGGGACCTGGGCCCGGAACAGGGCGTCCAGGAAATCCGCCCGGCTCAGGCCGGCGATCTCGGCTGCCTTCCCCTGCGAGACGAGGCCCTGGTGATACCAGAGGATCGCGGCGGCGATCCGCATCTCCCGGGCGAACTCCTTCGGGGAGCGCCGCAGCGCCGAGAACGCGCTGTCCGGTACCTCCACTTCGACGGTCACGGTGGCCATGGCATGCTCCGGGATCGGGTCTCCGGCCCGCGAACGAGGCCGCCGCGGCGGGGCGGTTCGAGCCGGAATGGGCGGCCCCACTCGTCAACCTCCGCCCCAGGGGTCCCACGGGTTCGGCACTGTCCGGCCGGAAGATCTCCGCCGTCCGCTCGCGGCTCGCCTCTTGCTGCTCGGCACCTCGATTATAACTCGGGGACCCTCGCGCAGGCGAGCACACCAGCGAGGGGTTGCTCCCGAGCTCCCGATCGATCGTGGTCGGCGACCCGGCCGCGGATGGGCCTCGGGTGCCGTCTTGACCCACGCGGCTCGCCGATCCCGCGGCGGTGGGACCGCTCGGGCGCGGCGATGCAACCGGCGATCGCACCCCCGGTCTCCGGCCGGGTCCGCCGCGGCTGTCGCCCGGCCCGGCCGGCCGCGACCCGACCGACACCGCGCCGCCGCCGGTCGGCGGGCGGGCGGGAGCCGGGACCACGGCCGGGACGGATGAGCGATCGGGCCGGACCGGGCGGGTGGGTTGGGCATCGGAGGGACACGGATGCGGGCCGTCCGGGCTGGCGGGCCCGATCGCCATACGGCGCGAGCCGGAGCGATGTCCTCCGACCGCCATCAGCAAGAGGGAGAGACCCGCTGACGGCGTCGTTCGAGCGTCATTCTCCGGCCAGCGAGAGGATCTCGCGGCAGACCTCGTCGGAGAGGCGCATGCCGCGGGCCCGGAGGATCTCCAGCGGTGCCCGGACCGACGGGATGATCCCGAGTTCCTTCGCCTCCAGGAGCAGGCGGAGCGTCCCGGTCTTGGGAATCCCGAGCCGATCGGCTTCCGCCCGCGCGGCGCGATCGTCCAGGACCACCATCGATCCGGGAGTGACCAGGGCGACCGAGAGCACGGCGATCTCTCCGTCGTCGATCCTTGCCCGGTGGATGTCGGGGTGGGGTTCCGGTGTCGGGACGACCGTGAGCCAGTCGCGGACCGCGTCCTCCACCAGCCCGGCGGTGGGGTCGTACCCCGCACCTCGGCGGACTTCCTCGAGGACGATGGCGGGCACGATGACCTCGTCGCTTTGACCGGGCCCGCGGAGGAGTTCGAGCAAGGAGACGCGGGCGAGGTGGATCAGAGGCGACGCGTTAACGACCCGCATGACGTATCTGCTCCATCTCCTCCCTCAGCTCGTCGACGCTGGTCTGGATGGCGCTGACGTTCGCCCGACCGAGCTCATCGATGAATTCGGCGCGGGTCAACCCGGCGATCTCCGCCCCCTTGCCCTGGGAGATCAGGCCGCGGTCGTACCAGAGGATGGCGAGGGCGAGCCGGGCCTCGCGGGCGACGTCCTCGTCGGAGGCACCGACTGCGGGCGGTAGGTCCTCAGGGATCTCGATTGTGATGGTCTTCATGGCGCACCTCCCGGGTCGATTATAACCCGGGCCACCTCTCCGAGGCGACCATGCCACCGGGCCGACGCTCCGCGTCTCACCGAGGGAGAGACCGGCTCGGCCCCGGCCGCCGCCGGCCGCGACCCGACCATCTCACCCCCGCCGCCGATCAGCAGGCGGTCGCGGGCCGGGACCGCGGCCGGGACGGAGGAGCGAGCGGGCCGGGCGGACGGGCCGGATTCACCACGGACTAACACCGTTTCGGGTCCAGACCACTCCACGCCCCCGCCGCATAGCCTTGTCAGCTACCCGGTGGCCTTGAACCGTAGTGCACACATGATTTTAGTCGCCATTAGGATGCAAGGCGGGAGAATTTTATCTATATTGGAATTAAGACTTTGCGCCGGAATCCTTATGTTTATCTGAAAACTATCCTTGTTACGCCCTTGATTCCTTTCGGAAAGTTGTCAAAATAGAGTTGTCGCTCAAAATGGAGGAAAGCACAATGCCGCTCCTCGCGATCAATCTTTCCGACAAGCTTTTTATTGCTATCAAAGAGCTCGTGGAGAAGGATAGCTACCAGAGCCCCGAGGCGTTCCTCGAGATTGCGGCTTTCAATCAGCTCGCCCTGGAGCATGGCGCCACGCCAGCCGAGATTGTCGCAAAGGGCCACCGCAAGATCAGATACGATCACGATTCGGTCTCAGGAAACGGCTCACCGTCCGTCTCGCGACCGAAGTCCGAGGCCAAACCGAGGTCCGAGCCAGCGTCCAGAGAGGCCCGCGCTAGCCCCCCACAACGGTCCGTTCAGACCTCGATCAAAATGGTCACGGACGAGATGGTCGAACCAAACGTCACGAAGGAGGAACAAGATGCAGCGTTCGGTCGGCTCGCTTTGATTCCTGGGGCTGAGGACAAGCCGGTGCCGTCGAGATGCTCCAAGGAAGGGGCGACACGCGACCGAGTTTTCGGTCAGGTCAACCGCTTGTTCCCGCTGAAACTGGCCTGCCGATGGTTGGCCCACAGCGCGGCCGTCGAGGGGCGCTGGCCCAAGTTCGACCAGATCGCCGACCGGTTGGCTGACGATGCGGCGATGATCGGCTCGGTCCTAGCCGCGTGGGACCATGCGTCTGAGCACAAGCGGGACGAGCTACTGTCCACAGCGCTTCCGCGACGGGGAAACAGCGCTTCTCGAGACCGTTTCCTAAGCCAGTTCCTGGCCCGGGTCACGCGGGCTCGCGAGGTTTTCCCCGCAACCGTCTGCCAGTATCAACTGGCCAGCTTCGATGACACCCTAATCTCGCTGACGGAGCGGGGCCTTGAGTTCTCCGCCCTCGAGAATCCGATCCTCGATCGCCAAGATCCGAAGGCCACGGCGCCCTTATCACCCAGGAGGCCGAGTTCCTGACTCGTCAGATCCTCGAGTGGGTACCCGTCGATCGCGACGACATGAGCGTCGTCCTGAAGAGCGTCAAGGACGGCAACGCGACGCCCGCCGAGCTTGGCGAGGCCGTCCGCCCGCAGTTCCCCGACGAATGGAGCGATAGCGTATTCCAAACCCATCTCAGCGGGCTCGTCGCCCGCCTCGGCGACCTCAGGCTGCTGCGACGCAATTGGTTGGGTCGCAACGTCCGGTATGAGCTCGGCGATGAGCAGCAGGTCGAGTCCTTTTTCAAGGTCTAAGACCGAGGATGTCAGTCAAGATGAAGGTGACCGACGTAACCAGGATCATCAACCCGTCGTACCTGCTGCAATCAACCCTTCAGGCGATCACGAGCCAGGCCGTCGAGAATATCCTCGGCAAGCTGCCGATCGTGCCGGAGTCAGATTACACCTATAACCCCAGGAACCAGACCGCCGGCTGGCAAGAGGGCAGGCTCCACTGGTATCCGGTCGGCGGGGACGGCGGCAACGCAGGCCGAATCAAGCTGGTCAGCTCACCCGAGAATCCGATCGGTGAGAGGATCATCAACGCCATCGAGGCGCTCATCGAGCTCGAGCGGCAGAAGGAGCTGCTGCAGAACCCTAACGCGCCACCCCCGTCAAACCCACGCGACGCCGTCCGGCGCTACTTCGACTTGCCGCCGCTGGATTTGCTGCCGGCCTATGACGGGCTGATTCGAGGTCAGACGCCCGCGCGCTACGCGAGAGATCTCGCGAGTCGGATCAGAGTGCTCATGCGGCAGGAGGCCAAGGGCGAGGATTATACGGTCGTCATCGAAGACGAAGGCATCGGCCAAACGGCGTCGCGGATGCATGAAACACTCCTGTCGCTCGGGAGCAGCGACAAGCCCGACAAGCCTTATCTCATCGGGATGTTCGGCCAGGGCGGCTCGTCCGCCTTCGCGGCGAGCAACTACTCCTGGCTCGTCTCACGCCGGGCCCCGGACCTGCCGGACCACAAGGACGGCGGCATCGGCTGGACCCTCGTGCGACGCATCATGCCGCCCGGGCGCCGGGGTTACGTCTTTTGGGCATATCTTGCTGCCCACCCGGACGGGAGCGTGCCCAGGCTGCCCGAGTCGGCGGCCGATACGCTCGGGTTCACACGCGGGACCCGGATCGGTCACGTCGGGTACAAGTTCGCAATCAGCAACCAGGCGTATGGCCTCTACACTTCGCTGAACCACCTGCTGTTCAACCCGGTGCTGCCCTATTATGTCGTGACCCGTAAGGACAAGACGACGGGCCGCGACCGCCCCGACCTCATGTCGGGGAACGCCTACCGCCTGAGCAAGCTCCACCGGGACGACGAGAAGGAGGTCGATCCGGAGAAGAAGAAGGTTGATTTGAACAAGCGGGTCAACAACGTCAGCGTCTGACGGAAGGAGGACGAATCCGATGAGCAGCGCGACAGTCGAGTTGGACAAGCAGATCATGGCCGAGGCCGGTGACTCCTACGGCACCATCTCGGTGCGGGTCGTCGTCTTGAAGCCCAAAGCGAAGAAGGCGGGGACGAAGGACGGCCACGACGAGGACGAGGCCGACGTGGATGAAACGCCGGCGCCGGCGCCCGAGTTGGACGACGAGGATCCGACTGCGGATGACCTTGCGAAAGCGACACCACTCGCGGCCTACCTCGAGAAGCCGGTCTACCGGAACACCCACGGGAAATGGTGCGTCGTATTCCTGGTCAACGGCCAGCGTCACCACGCCTGGGACAAGCTGTTCATCGCGAAGGACCTTCAGTTCAAATACCTGAGCGACCGGACGATGATCATTGTGGACCTGGATGGACTTTCAACTCAGGCCATGGCGAACATCATCCAGGGTTCCCGCCAGGGCCTCTTCGAGGGCAAGGAGTACTTCGCCATCAGGGAGCGGATCATCCACACCCTGAAGTCCGACCCCGACTTGAAGAGGTTGCAGGTCCTGGCCGAGCAGAAAGTCTTGGAGATGGAAGCCGGCGACGAGGCGGTCAAGAACAAGCTCGACCAGCTCATCGAGGGTTTCCACAGCGCCGCCGCCGACGGAGCGGGTGACGGAGTCGCGGGGACCCAGGCCGCGAGCGGACCGAACTTCGCCGACGGCGCGAGTAACCAGGGCGTCGTGGTCATGGGCCGCGACACGGTCGGCGAGGATGCCATGCTGCCCGCGATCGTGACCGACCCGCGGATCGCCGCGGTGCGGATGCACCCGGGCGAAGAGAAGAAGGTGACCGTCGTCTCGCTACCGCGGGGGGCATGGGCGAACCTCGGGGATCTGCGCATCAAGATGGTCTCCGAGGTCGAAGGACTGTCGGCCGAGGTCTCCCGCGCCGCCGACCATGCGAGCGTCATCGTTAGCTTCCGCGAGGCCGATGACTTCGATGATGACGAGTATCCCGTTCAGGGTGAACTGCAGACGTTCGCGCGGTTCAAGGACCACTCGGAGACGCGATTGCTGACCTTGCCGGTGGTCGTGACGAAACGGAGAATCGTAGAACCCAGGACGATCGAACTGCTGGATGAGCCGACCTATCTGAGGGTCAAGAGCCGCCAACCCATCAAGGTGATCCCGGCCGGCCCGGCGGTCCACGTCAAGCTCGAGTGGGACGGGAAGGAGTCGCTCATCCGTGGGACCAACCCACCCTGGAGATTCGGCGCCCGCTGCACGACGCTCGACACCTTCCCCAGAATCGGGTTCGGCAGCACGGGGAACGGCCGCTTGGAGCTGATTCTCTACCCGCCGCACGGGTTACTTCCGAACAACGAACTCCACTTCGAAGCCTTCGCCGATGGCCCCGCCGGGAGGAAGCTCACGGCCGGGTTCAAGGCCACGGTCATCACGCCGCCCGCGGCGCCCAGGTTGGCCCGCGTAGGATCGTCGCCGCGGCGCCCCAGACGGCCGGCCAGCGGCGGCCACCCTACGAACTCAAGTACGTCCACGAGAAGGATTGGACAAACCCTGACTTCCCGTGCTGGGAGAGCGAATGGACGGTCGAGGATGCAGGTTGCTTCAAGGAACCCACTCCGACCCAGCCGCTGATCTTGGTCATCAACCAGGACATGGGCTTGCTCAAGCGCTGGCGGGACGAGATGGTCAAGAAGAATGTCGCGCCCTCTCGCATGAAAGAGCGTGTCAACCATTACGTCTCGCTCATCGCGTTCCACCTCTGGCAGATGTACGGCGAGTACAGACGCCGGTCGGAGGCGCCTGCCGTTGACGAGGGAACCCCGGCCCCGACGAGCGAAACCCAGCGGGCCGAGATCAACCGCGTCGGCACCACGATCATGAAGATCATGGAGGTCTCGCGCTGATTGGCCTACCGGGCGCGGTGCACGAGCAGGATCTCGGATGCCTGCTTCGCGTCCGGCCTGAGCAGCGTGTACCACTTGCGGTTGGGCACCGCCCGCCAGAAATCCTCCGGGCGCGGGCGGTGACCCATCCCCTCGAAATCGAATTCCTCGAACCCGGCCCGGCTCATCGCGTCCAAGTAGAGCGGGAGATGATCACGCGGACGGGCGAAGCCGACGAGCTGGACGACGACGCATCCGTTGCTGACCACCTTCTTGATCTCGGCAAACGATTGTCTTAGCTGATCAAAGTATAGATAGTCGTGATCGCGATGCCGGCGGTCGCCGAACGTGTAATACGAAGCCCCTTGACCGTCCCGGCAGGCCGCGATCCAGAACGGGGCCGGGGTCTCCCGGCGGCCCTGGACCTGCCACCGGTGATAGAGAACGTGCACGCCGGGGTACGGCGGCGACGTCACGACCAGTTTAGGCGGCTGCTCACGCAGCAGCTCGGACGAGAGGCTTGCTACCTCTTCAGCGCGAGCTTCAAATGCCTCAACCCGCGCCCGCTTCGCCCCGGTGCTGAGCGAGTGGACCTGTTGGCGAAGCGTCCGCAAACCCTCGGTCACTGCGATGGCATCCGCGATGATCTGTTCGCGGAACTCTGATGCCGTGGGCAATTTGTCCTTACAGTCCACGGCCCACTGTACCGACCTGAGGATGATGCAGCGAGCGAGCGGTTGAAGGCGCCGGGGTAGACCAGTAGCCCCGTTCAGCGCCTGCTCCGCGACCTTGCGGAATCGCCAGGGCATGTTGACCTGATACCCCGCATCCCTCCAGTCCAGGTGTGGGTCAACAAGGTTCCGGGGTGAGAGATTCGGGGCCGTGTCGCGTGCCCAGGCGCGGAGAAGGTCGATGTCGAACTCTCGGGCGATGGTGGTCTTCACTCTGGCGAGGAACACGGCGAGCTCGCTGATATCGATTCCGACCGCATTCCGGCCTACGGCTAGGGCTTCGACCAAGCTCGTCCCGCTCCCCGCGAACGGATCGAGAACCGTGTCGCCCGGCTCGGTGAATAGGTCGATCGCCGCCCGGGCGAACAGAGGCGAGAACCTGGCCGGGTACCGGTAGAAGTCGTGGGTGAGCCCGGAGACGACACCCCTAAAGTTGATCGCATCAAGAAGAAGCTGAGCTCTCATTTCCGCTCCCACGTTCCATAGATCGCCACGCTACGACTCAAAGACCCCAGCGAATCTTAGGACTGATCCGTCCAGGCTACGCCTCTTCGGGCTTCCGGTTGAACCAGTCCATCCACTGCGTCGCCGTGATGCCGGTCAGTGATTCGATCTTCGCGATGGCGTCAACCATGGGGAGCCGCTTGCCGGTTTCCCAAGAGCCCACCGCGGTGTGCGAGACGCCGAGCTGCCGGGCCAGGACAGAGCGGTTCCATCCCTCAGGCGGCTGCTTAAGTCGCCATTGGCGGAGTGGGTTCTCCTCGAGCCATGCCGTCAGGGCGTCCTTACCCGTCTTGCGACTCTTGGCCATGGGGCACCCGACAGTTGATGCAGTCTTTGAAGCATCTGATGCAGTCTAGTGTCCTACCAGGTCACCCGCAATGGAGTCCTGGTTTTTCTGAAGGACTGTGTCAAGGTGGCTCGATTGTGCCGGTTGTGTCGAGGCTGGGCCGTAACGAATATTGGGCTGAGGGGGTCGGCGGCACCGCGGGATCGACGCCCCGGAGGCCGGCCAGGGCTTCGGCAGCCGGGCCAAGCAGCTCGCCTCCGAGCTGGCTTTCGGCAAGACGGTCACGAGCGGACGGTGGCCGATGTGATCCTGCCAGACGGCGGCTCGCTCAACCGCTCGATGGTCCGCGCCGGGATGGCCTGGTGGTACCCCAAGTACGCGCCGGCCGACCGAGAGCTGGAGCGGCTCGAGTCAGAAGCCAGGGCCGCCAGACGTGGTCTCTGGAGCCAGCCCAATCCGGTCCCACCCTGGTCATAGCGAAACGGCGGGGGTGTGCCCCAGACGGCGGTCGTCATCGGCAATCGCCGGGGCCGGATCTATCACAAGCCGACGTGCCGGGGAGCCGCCAGCCTGAGCGAGAGGAACCGCATCAAGTTCGTCGGCGAGTGGGAGGCGGTGAAGGCCGGGTATCGGAGGGCGGGGATTGTTGGTAACGGTCGATCCGCTTGGCGCAGGAGGCCCGAGCCGAGGCTGGGGTGGGTACGTGCGACGGCCGATGGGTGATTTCGTTGGCTGGGTGAAAAAAGTGTCGGTTAACGGGTACCCTGGAGGAAGACAAGATATTGCCTCGGCAACTCTATAAGCTTCATTCTTTCATATTCGAGCCTGGCCTGAAATGGAAGCCAGTCTCCTATCATATCTCTATTGAATCTTTCCTTATCAACCTTTGCATTCTTGCATTTGTTTGATTTGCAGTTAGAAATCAAACGTTCGGCGATAGGGGGCAGATTGAATCTGCGATCTGGCTGATTGAACATGGACCCTAACCTCCTTAGTTGTTAGGACCCATCGGCCGCCGCCGCATTTTCAAAGACCTGCCCGAGGCTGATGCCTCTTGCGGGCCTAACATTGTGCCCACGGCGGGAGCGCCGCGTCTAGTCCCGGGCGCATGCAACGCTGCGGTTCTCCCACCCCGCGGACACATGAGCCGCATCTTGCGATGGGGCTTACCGCGAGGCGGCGGTGAGAAGGGGCCGCCGAGGCGCTGCACGAGTCAGGATCGGCGGCCCTGGGTTGCGTTACTCGGTGACGGCGTGGAATTCAGCACCCACGGCGTCCTCCTCCTCGTCGTAGTTGGCCTCGTCCTCGGCGTCGTCTCGAGCGAGGGCCGCCATGGTCACGACGCCGTGCCGTTGCCGGAAGGTGCGGGCCCAGATGTGGAGCTCGTCTCCGATCGTGCCGAGGAGCTGCCGACGCGACGAGCAGAATTGCGGGTCCACGCCGATCTCGTTGACGAGGGGGCCTCCGTCCATGCCGACCACCGCGACCACGGCGTTGAACGCCTCCTCGAGCTTGTCCATCGCGTCGCTGAGGTCCACGATCCGATCCTTTAGCTGCTCGTTCGGTGTGGCCCCCCCGCTCCGCGCACGTACCTTCCCCGGGGCGGGGAACTGCTCGCGAAGGTAGACGTCGGTGACGATCAGGTCCCCGAGACCATTAGGCCGCTGCTTGACCGTCCCATCCTCATCGACCGCCCGGATGGGCTCGCCCGCCGTGAAGTCCGTCAGCGCCCGGGCGAGTTGGTACACCCCTTGGAGGCTGCGGCGCATTGTGTCCAGCACTTGACCGGGGTCGCGACGGTCCGGCTGCATGTTGTTCGCCGTGCCGCGGTCATCATTCAGGCTCCCGTTGACGATCAGCGGGTAGGCGGCGCGCACCGCCAGCTCCAGCGACGCAGGGCCTGGCTCCTTGACGTTCTCGTTGGTGATCGACGCCCGCACTTCCTTGAGGGCTTCCGTCATCAGTGGCTGGACGTCGCGGGCAGTCGGCTCCCACTCCTCGCTGTACACGGCCGCGGCGAACGCGTTCCGCATGTAGCGGCGCACCTGGTCGATCTTCGCGCCCGTTGTTGCGACGGACCGAACGATGAGCGCGGTAGCCAACTCGTTGCACATCTTGCGCGTGATCCGCCGACGCGTGGACTGGCTCGTCACGGCGACCCGTATCGCCTCGCCGGTCGTGTCGTCGGCCCGCGCAAACAGGGCGACGATCTTCGCCGCCCGCATAGCGGGGTCGTCCGGCAGGTGGGCTTCCCGCGCTGGGCCTTCGTGATGGATCCGGCGTAATAGGCCCGTTCGGACGTTGTGATGAGGTTGCGCCGGTGGAGCTCGTCGAGGACCTCGTCGGAGAGCGCCTCATTCGCGGGTCCCTCGCCCCACGGCTTCGGCGGATCGACATGGCGGAGCGCAACGAGCGACCGGACCGCGGTCGGGAAGCCGGCCGAACTCGTGCCGTTCTTCTCGAATCCGACGAGCAGGAGCGCCGGCATGCGCTCGCAACGAAGCATGACCGCCTGCTCTGGGGTCTCGGTGCGGCGTTCGAACGCATCGTTCAGTCGCTTGTAGTGCGCCCGCAGTTTCGTGTCCGGGTCCTCATACGGCACGTCCGAGGAGCGCACGTCGAGGATGTTGTGGGCGGCGGTCGTACGCGAGCTGCCTTCGACCGAGAGCGGCACCGTGACCGGAGCAGCCCCGTCCGCCTGAACGAAAGTTGTCGCGGCCAGCCAAACCGCTTCCATCACCCCTTGGGCCTTGATGGACTCCCGCCAGTCGTTCTCCTCAAGGACGTAGTCCGCCGCCCGGGCGGCGGCCCATTCGAGGTGAAGGCGGCTCTCGATCTCCACCACGAGTTCGGGCGACGTGTCGGGCTTGTCCTGAGGAGAGCGCGGCTCCGGCACCGGCCGGAACCGGGAGTCTTCGCCGGCACTACCCGGCTCGACCGCGAACGGGTGTCGGCGGTTCGGCAGCGTCCGGGGGTTGCTGGGGTTCGGCACGATGCGCCGCGCCGAAACCTCGGTCCGGATGCCGAGCACCTTGCCGCCGGGGACAGCGATCCGCTCGACGCGGGGATCACCAGGCTCGCCGATGGACTTGCGGACCGCCGCCGGGTCAACGACCGCATTGGCGAAGGCGAGGGCCGCCGCCTCGGAAAGTTGGAAGACAGCGACGAGCTTCTCGGCAAGCGTGTTGGCGCCTGGGCCCGAGCGTATTCGGGGAGCTTCTCGGGGGGACGCGGGAGGACGTGATCGTTGGCGGAGAAAAATTTCTTCATGGTTAGCACCTCGCATGGCGGCCGACGGCCAGAACCCATCGGGGATGCCCCTCGGCCGCAACCAGTGGGGTTGGACGAACCGAGGTAGCGAGGGCTAAATGACCCTGCGTCTCCTCCCCCTGCGTACCGAGCTGAACTCGGCGTTGCCCGGGGCGGCACCGGCACCTTTAGTCAGCTCCAAGACGTACGGAGGGCTCCGGGATGAGCCGAGATCCTCCGCGTAGCCGCCCCCGCTGATCGAGTCAGGGGGTGAGATGGCACGGGTTGCCGTGTCGCGGTCATCGTCAAGTCTAGGCGGCTGATGCCGAAAAGGCAAGAGAGGAGGCCAAGAACTGGGACGTAACGGATATTGATCCGCTGATCCCTGTCTCTCCGCCGGCCCGGCCGGTCCGCCTCGCCCCGACCGGCGGGCCGATCGCCGGGACCGTCGGCGATGAAGGCGGGAGGCCGTCCGCCGGCCGGTCGGTCGCGGGTCGGGTTCGGGCGACCCGGGGCCGACGGGCTCGCGGCCGTCGGGCCGCCGGGGTGCGACCGCGGCCGGGCCGGCCATCCCCTCCCCCGGTCTCGCCTACCGCCTGCCGCCAGTCCCCCCGTCGGGTCTCAGAGCAGCGTGTCCGAACCCGACTCCAGGGCCCGCTCGACGTGCTTGTAGACCTCCGCCGGCCAGTCCCCGAGTCGATGATCCATCGCTATCTCGGAGACCTCGAAACGCTTGGCCAGCTCGACGCAGAGCCGCTTCTTGATGTGGGGCTCCCATCGCTTGGAGGCGCCGACGCTCCGGGTCAACTCCGCGCGGATCTGCGGCTGGCCGGCGATCTGACGGTAGACGTCCCGCGCCCCGGCCATCAGCGGCCGCGTCGGCATCAGGAGAATCGCCGCGAATTTCTTCGCGTTCCGTTCGATCTCGTTCCACTGGGGGTGGCCGTGCAGCTTGCGGAAATCGTCGGGGCTCTGGATCGCGTCGATGAGCGCGCGGTGGAGACGCACATGGGCCAGCTCCTCCGCAACGGTCATGCGGTAACGCGCCAGTCCGTTCGGGGTGTCGTCATCGGCAAGATCCTCGTCGATGAAGATAAAGAGCTCGCCTGACCCCACGTCCCTCAGGACCATCCCCATCACCTTATGGTTGGCCCGGAGCTTGGGCCAGACGTCCAGCGTGACGCCCTCGGCCTTCTCGACCAACAGGTCCACATCGACGGGGATCAGCATGTCCGCGCCGAAATGCCGGGCGAGGTAGTCCGTCGCCAGGCGCTCCAGTTCGGCGGCGGTATAGGTCCTCACTCGGTCAGCCGGCATGCTCGGTCGCCCTCGATCGCCTCTCGATGTCCGCGATGAGCCGCGAGATCTCGTCGTCCCCGAGCTGCAGGTCGTCGATCGTGCGCAGGAGGGCGGGGACCAGTTTCCGGTTCGCCAGGTGGCGGATGTCGGCCGGGAGATCACCGCCACGGCGCGCCGCGTCGAAGAACCGCCGCCAATCGTCCGAGCCCTCGGCCAGGCCCAGCGTCTCGGCGATCTCGCGGAGCTTCTCCGAGTCGCCCGGGGGGTGACGCCGCCCGTTCTCGATGTCGCTCAGATTCGACGGCTTGATGGCGATCAACTCGGCGAACCGGCGCAAGCCGAGATTTGCCCTCAACCTCAGCTCCCTCAAGAGAGGCCCGAACTCGTCCATAACGCCACTCCTCCGCTCAGACCGGACCCACTGTTATCAACCCTGATAACATTCTATCCACCTCGGACATCGAAGGCAAGATCGCCCGAGCGTCGCGCGAGAAATGGTGCCAGTCAGCTTCCTGAGGTCCCGTCCCACCCGTCGGCATCTCGCAGGCCGCCGGATCGGTCCGCCCGCCGCTCCGGTTCCGCTCGCGGCCGGCATCGGGCCGGATGAACCGCAGCAGCCCCTTGCCGCAATCCCGGGAATCCGATCTCGCGCCCCGTGTGGCCGCTGTCCGGGACGACGGTCCGAAAGCCAAGAACAGGGGGAGCCAAGAACGAGGACATGACGAGTACCAGCCTCGAATGCCTGTGTCTCTGACAGCCCGGCGCGGCCAGTCACCCTCGACCCGCCCGGCGAGCGGATCGCCGGGCCAGTCGTCGGTGAAGGCGGGAGGCCGTCCGTCGTCCGGCGGTCGCGGGTCGGGCGACCCGAGCCCGACGGGTCAGCCGACATCGGTCCGCCGGGGTGCGACCGCGGCCGGGCCGGCCGCTCGCGCGCGGCTCCGCCCGGTCGCGGCCGGGACCGCCGGGAGGAGTGCGCCGGGTGGCTCGATGAGGTGGCGACGATCGGCACCGTGGCTGACCGGCCGGTGGCGGGGACGGGGTAACGCCCGCCATGGGCTCCGGCGATCCCTGCCGATGTGCGGGCACGATGGGTCCAGTCGCCCGAGTCGGATCGGGCCGGCGTTTACAGGGGGTCGACCTCGACCCGGCCAGGGCCGGCGTCTTGGCCCTTTCTATCCGCGATGAGGCGTCGTTGAAGCCTCATCCTCAGCCGCCGAAGATCCTCAGCCGGGTCGATAGATCGTCGTAGAGCTTGTCGTAGGTGATGCAGTGCACTTTCTTACTCGCCACGACCACCGAATCGCTCCTCCAGTCGAACCGTTCGCGAAGAGAGGGGTCTGCCAGGTGCCTGTCGCGGCCGATCACGAGAAGCATGTTGAACTGGATGGACGACGACTGGAATCGTCCGGTGTAGGCCGTCGTCCCCCTGTTGTTCTCGATCCAGAGGATCCAGTCGATGAGCTGGCTGAAGCCGTGGTCATACCGGGTTGACCAATCCGGCGTGGCCTTCGTCCCCGCGATGTTGAAGATGCTCGTGCTCTTGGCGTCTTCGAATTCGATGAAGCAAAACTGCTTGTTCTTGGTGTCGCCGATCACGAGATCGGCTCTGTGATCACCGAAGATGCTAAATTCCCTCGCTATGCTGATATTCTTATAATCAATAATATTGGGATTATACGTTCCCATCAACGCGCACAGGTGCTCGTTGGCGTCGAGGAACGGGAGGATATCGCTCGCCTCGCCCAGGTCGCCCTTCCCCTTGCCGTCGAGCAACGCCCTGAAGGCCTTCAGTTCCGCCTTCGCCTTCTGCTTTTGGAGCGCGAGCGTCTTCAATTGGGCCATGTCGGTTCCGGGCAAGGCAGGGGCTATTTCGCCTTCTTCGCGTGAGGCACGGCGCGAGCCTTCAGCGTTCGGCCGCTTTTCGCCTTGGATACCTTCCGGCCGTACCGGTCCAGGGTCGCCTGCCGCATCAGATCCATGACGACGATATCATCTCCCACGCGAGAGTAGATGATGCGCAGCCCCGAAGGGACCTTGAGGGAATAGAGCGGCGGATCCTCCGAGATCCTGCGGACCTTGCGGCTATCCGACGTGCTCGCAAGGAAGCGGTGACGGTCGGTAATGACACCTCCGACGGCTTGCTTCTGCTGATCATCCAGCGCATCCAAGGCGATGGAGACGCGTCCATCGACCTGATAACCCGGCAATTTCTTAACGAACGCCACAACGAACCTCGCAATCATGCATCATGGCCCGACCTCTATCGTCCACTCCAAGGGTATTCTACCACTAATCGACACTCCAGTGGCAAACGGTCCAGGCTTCTTGTCGAATAGGCGAAGGGGAAATCGATGTCAAACTCTCTTTCCCCCTTCCGCCCGACTGCGGTGGTTGGGCGGCCCTGCCGGCCGGCTCCGCTGCGGGCCTGGGCCGGGCCAGAACCAGGAACCGGGGCATAACGGATATTGACCCTCGGATCCCGGTCTCACCGACGGCCCGGCCCTGCCGGCCCTCCTCGCCCCGACCGGCGGACAGATCGCCGGGACGATCGTCCGTGAAGGCGGGAGGCCGTCCGCCGGCCGGGCGGGCGTGGGTCGGG